>JAFAYI010000015.1 GCA_019240475.1 Acidobacteriaceae bacterium | reverse complement strand
GTGGCTCGATTCGTGTTTTAAGTTGCGCGGTAGCGGATTGATTCTGGATCAGGTCGGCCGCTTTTTCAGCGATCATCAGCACGGGAGCGCAGGTATTTCCGCTGGGGATGTCCGGCATGATGGAGGCATCTACGACGCGCAGACCGTTCAATCCGTGAACACGCAGTTCGGAATCGACAACAGCCATTGGATTGCTGCCCATTTTACAGGTGCCGACAGGGTGGTACGAAGTATCCGCTGTGGCGCGGCAGTATGACTCGATCTCCTGATCGGTCAAGATGTCAGAACCCGGGAGAATTTCCAGGCCTAAAGGAAAACGGCGCAACGCGGGCGAGTTCGCAATTTGGCGCGCGAGACGAACGCCTCGAACGGCGACCTGGATATCGGTGTCCGAGGCGAAGTAATTGGGATCGATGGCCGGCGGAACTGATGGGTCCGCGGAGACCGCGCGCACCCTGCCTGGAGCCGAACAGTGCGCGAGAGAGAATTGAAGGTCGACCGCGTTTGGATGGAGTGAGGTCTGAAAATGTGAAACGAATTGGAGATCGGGCGTTGCAGCGCTCGCATCCGAACGAACGATCGCGCCCGATTCGCAGCAATTCGAGGCCAAGACGCCTTGGCGAAGAAGAGCGTAGTTTAAGGCGGCTGGAATCCAGTGGATCATATTGCCTGGCGAGGAGCGTCTGGATTCGTAAATCACCGGGACGCGAACATGGTCAAGCAGGTTTTCTCCGACTCCAGGCAAATTGCAGCGCGGTTCAATTCCTATCGAGCGCAGATGATCCGCGGGGCCAATACCTGAAAGCATGAGAATTTTCGGTGAGTTCAGTGAACCGGCCGAAAGAATTACTTCGCGCGCGGCGAACGCGCGATGGGCTGTGCCGTCCGAGCTCTGAAATTCAATGCCGGTCACATGAAAGCGTTCCATTATGAGCTTTGAAACGAGAGCTCCAGTTTCAACGTCCAGATTCGATCGCCGCCTTGCGGGAGCGAGATAAGCGGGTGCCGCGCCGGCGCGACGTCCACGATATTGCATGACTGGATAGAATCCAGCGCCTTCCTGTTGTGGACCGTTGAAGTCGTGGAGGTGTGGGAGGCCCTGCTCGATGCAGGCTTCGACGAAAGCTGTCGAAAATCGAGCTCTGTGCCGCGGATTGGCGACATGGACGGGACCATCGCCGCCGTGATATTCGGACGCTCCCTGCTCCCAGGTCTCCGATTTCCGGAAGTAAGGCAGAACGCTCGAGAAGCACCAGCCGGGATTTCCCAATTGCTCCCAGCGATCGTAGGCGGCTCGCGTACCGCGGTAGAACATCATCCCGTTCGTGGAGGACGAACCGCCGAGCACTTTTCCAAATGGGAAAGCGATGCGCCGGTAGGCAGCTCCGGGCTGCTGGACGGTAAAGTATTTCCACGAATAGGCGGTGGTTTGCCGCAGCCCGACGAGGGGAACAGAGAGGACGGCGGGATATTCTGGGCCCGCTTCCATCAGCAGAACCTTAGTTGCCGGTTGTTCGCTCAAACGCGCCGCTAAGACGCATCCCGCCGTGCCGCCGCCGACGATTATGTAGTCCCATTCACGGCGTTGGCGGAAATTGATCATGAGGCGGGGGTGCGTTGAACTGTTCGCTGAACCGTATGCGCCAGGCCCACCTGTGTAGCAAGCCAACAATAGAAGGGGCCAGGGAGAAACGATGCGGCCGCGCAAGCTGAGCCAAGCTTCCAATTGCGCAGATCGACGGTGAACCGGAATGGGTTCATCTCAAAGGCGCGACAGAGAAGAGACCACGCGGTGGAAGGGTCGCCTTGCTCGAAAGCCAGGTAACTGAGATAGCGAGTCAGGTTCATTTGCGCAGCGCGTTCGAGAGGCTTAATTTTGGGCTCGAGTGTCCTATGCTTGTCGACCACCTTGCTCCAATACTTCGCGATAATGCGCCAATCGCTGGTCTGCTGGCCTGGGCGGCGGCGGTAGAGCGTTAAGGGTTCGGGAATGCCGAGGACATTCCAAGGACGCAGCCGCGACATTCTCAGCACCAGATCGATGTCGAACAGGTAGAGCATAGCCGGGTCAAACGAGCCTGCTGCTTTCACGGCCTGTTTCCGCGCGGCAATTACCGAAGAAGAGCCGATCACGTTGTCGACGAAAAGCTGCTCGAAGGTGAAGGACCCCGTGGGACGGCGCTCGGGCAGGCCAAGCGAACGATCGTCCGGACCGATATAAATGAGACCGCTGAATGTGAGATCGGCTTCCGGGTGAGCAACGAAAGATTCTCTATGGCGCTCGAGCTTGTCAGGCGTCCAAAGGTCGTCGGAATCTAAGAACGCGATGTACTCACCGCGCGCAGCGGCGATCCCCCGGTTCAATGCGGAGGGAGCGCCGGTATTCGGCTGGGCCAGGATCGAAAGGCGGGCGTCCTGGATCGACCGGGCCCGATCCACTGCACCGTCTGTTGACCCATCATCAACGAGAATCAGTTCGAAATCGGAGAACGTCTGGCCGAGCACGGATGCGATCGTGCGGTCCAGATAGGCTCCGCCGTTGAAGACAGGGATGATTACGCTGAAGAGCGGCGCCATGGATTGCACTTCGGCATTTCGCCGGCGAACGTCAGCCTGCTTTCAGCTGCTCGATGCGTGAAATTTCAACGGCTTGGGAAGTGGAGGCGGATTGAAGGGCGGCGTGCACAACTTCCAGCGAGCGCAATCCATCTTGAAATGTCGACTCGGGCTGGCGGCCTGAGCGAACACACTCAGCAAAGTGTCTCCAGGCATTCTCATAGGACATCCGATAATCACCGCCACGGCGCATCGTAGTTAGTCCGAATGGCAAGCTGCGAAAAAAACCTTTCACCGAGCGCATTCGCACAGCCGGAGCGCCGGCTAATTCTCCGAGCCGGCGGATTTCCAAACCATCGAAACGCTCGCCGTTCATGCGCAGTAGGCCTTTGCGTCCGCTAATTACAATTTCGATCTCATGCGGGCTGCGCTCGGAGAATTCAGCGGCGACCAGGGTTTGATCGGCCAGGCGTGCGATGAATACCGACGTCTCGTCATCCCGCACGCCATCCCGGCTGATGGCATGCACGCGCTCGAACTCGGTGTCGAGAAGAAATCGCAGAAGATCGAAATGATGAACCGCGATTTCGACCAACGCTCCACCGCCCCGCTCGCGCAGAATCTTCCAACCTGGAATGGAGACATCGGATCGCGGGCTGTGCCATACGATTCGGGCCGACTCAATGGGACCAAGAATGCCTTGGCGGATGTGCTCGCGGGCTTGACGAATGAGCCGGTGAAATCGCATGTGAAAGCCCGTCATCGCAATGACACCCGAGACTTCCGCCTGGTCCGCCATGCGCATGCAGTCGCCAGTAGTGAGCGCCAATGGTTTTTCCACCATTACGTGTTTTCCGGCGCGCATAGCCGCGATCGCGAGATCGGCATGTGATTCCGGATCGGTGCAGATGCCGACGGCTTCCACGTCAGGCATCGTCAAGATCTCACCGATGTCAGTGCAATGCTTCGCGATGCCGAACTTCGCGGCAGTTTCACGCGCGACTCGGCTGTCGAGGTCGCAAACAGCGACTACGAAAGCCTCGGGCACTTCAGCGAGCGACGGCAAATGCTTGTTGCGCGTCACCTCGCCGCAACCGACGACGGCCAGGCGAACGGGATGTTCGGATAATTGCTGTTTCAATTCCATTTTGGATTCCTCCCCAGGCTCACAAGATTTGCAAGTAATCGGAAAGCTCCTGGCACGCCAGCAGGCAATTGCCGGTACAGTGCGAGTGCGTCGTAAACATAGAAGCCTTTCCCGTAACGCGCCACGAGGAGTCCTCCTTTTTGCGGATCTTGTCCGGGATCGTGAGTTTCGAGTAGCGGATGGTAGTGCGCATCCCAGATTCTGGGGAAACCATGACCGCGTTCTTCTACCCAGTGCTCGAAATCCGCCACGGTGATTTTGTTCGGCCAGGTAAATACGGGATTGGCAGGATCGAGCAGGCGGACCTGAGAATTCTCGTCGACTACTTTTTCCGGAGATGATCCCAGAGTTAACGGATAAGGTCCGTAGCTTCGATCAAAATGTTCCAAATTGTACTGGACGACCAAGACGCCTCCTTTCCTTACGTAATCGAGTAATCGGAAGTTGGTCGTTCTTAGATCGTCTCGAACCGCGTACGCTCGCGTGCCGAGGACAATCGCATCGAAAGCACTTAGGTTTCCCCGCAGCAGATCGCTCGGGGAGAGAAGGTGCACATCCTGACCTAGACTGTTCAGCGCCTGCGGGACGCTATCGCCGGTGCCGGGTAGGAATGCAATTTTCAGGCCCGGCGCAATAATTGCGTCGACGCCGACGGCGCGGTAATCGGCCACACGATAGTAAGGATAGGACGGCAAACCTGCATATCCGGCTAAACGGTAACCCTCGGTGTAGGTGTGGCCTTGGTAATAGGCACCGGCTCTGATGGTATAGACCGTGGGCTGGATCATACGTGGTGAGATCGAGAACCCGACGGTCTGATCGCCGCCGGAACGGGCAATGCGGAAACGAGATTCACGAGGATTGGATCGCCACCCGGGCGGCAATTGCAGGCGGAGTTTTCCTTGAGCGGGGCCGGCCACATTGCTGTGGATGGAGCAAGAGAACCCGAATGATTTTGCGCTGATCGGGAGGGCGCCGGCGGATGGTGAAACAGTTATGGAGATCGCGGGGCCGACTGTGACGGGAAGGTTTTGCTCCAATTCGAACGGCACGCCGTGATAGATGAGCCGTGCACGCGCACGCAGCGGATAGGGTGCGAACGGCAAGTTTCGATAGCGCTGGTTGGCTAGTTCGTAGTAGAGTTGCTGGTCATTGGGACGGTTGAAGTAGGGGCGGGTGATCGCCGCGTCGGGCGGAGCCGTTATCGAGAACTGCAACTGCGCTTGCTGGTGAGCGTCGATATTCTGGGGCGGGGAACCGACTGAACGAATCCGCCATTTCTTGCCGTCAGACGGGATAAGGTCGAGGCTTCCAATGGTGAGATCTTCGGACCCGTGATTGAAGATCTTTCCGTCGATTTGAAAAGCCTGGCTGGGCGTGATCATCTGGAAATGCCCATCTTGGCCGTCCTTGGCTGCGGCTTGAAGCGCGGTATCGAGCGAGGCCGCGAGCGCCTTCTCAAATTGCCGTTCCTTTATCTGGAGCTCGAAGATCGCTTCGCTTTTGCCGGGATCGGGTAGCGAGCTGACTTTGGTTTGCTCAATCAGAGACCGCGTGATGCTGAGACCAGAAGCAAGATCCGCGGAGACGGCTGAAGCGCGGCGTATTTCGTGCTGATTCAGTGCGCCGGCTGCGAACTGCGACAGTTGCCGGAGGCCTTCGTTCAAGAATTTCGCGTCTTGGGTTCCGGCACTTGCGATTCCGGGTAGCGTGACATTGATCCCATCGAAAAACGATGTTTCACTCGCGCCGGCCGGCACATGCGACGCGAAGAGATGGTAAGAACTGTTGAAATTGAGTTTAGGGAGCCGTCCAGCACCACCCTGGGTTTTTTGATAGCTGAGCGCGGCGCGAGCGATCTCAGAGTATGTCGAGCTCGATTCGGGCGCATGTTCACTCTCGTGGATCTGAAGAGTTGTTGCGGGCAGATTCTCGGAATGAACAAAATTCATGC
>JAFAYI010000013.1 GCA_019240475.1 Acidobacteriaceae bacterium | reverse complement strand
TTCGATCTCCATCGCCACGTTGTCGCCCGGCATCACCATCTCCATCCCTTCGGGCAGCTTCGCTACGCCCGTGACATCCGTCGTGCGGAAGTAGAACTGCGGCCGGTAGCCGTTGAAGAACGGCGTGTGCCGTCCGCCCTCTTCCTTCGACAATACGTAGACTTCGCCCTTAAAGCGCTTGTACGGCTTAATCGTGTTCGGCTTGGCGATCACCTGCCCGCGCTCCACATCGTTCTTTTCGATGCCGCGCAGCAGCAGGCCCACATTGTCGCCCGCGCGCCCTTCGTCGAGCAGCTTCTTGAACATTTCCACGCCGGTGACCACCGTCTTGCGCGTGTCGCGGAAGCCCACGATCTCCATTTCCTCGCCCACCTTGCAGATGCCCCGCTCGATGCGCCCCGTCACCACCGTGCCGCGCCCCTGGATCGAGAAGATGTCTTCGATCGGCATCAGAAACGGCTTGTCCGTCACGCGCTGCGGCACCGGGATGTATTCATCCACTCGCGCCATCAGCTCGTCTACCGTCTTTACCCACTTCTCTTCGTCGTTCAACGCACCCAGCGCGCTCACCCGCACCACCGGCAGGTTGTCGCCAGGAAACTGGTAGCTGCTGAGCAGCTCGCGTACTTCCAGCTCCACCAGCTCCAGCAGCTCCGGATCGTCCACCATGTCCACTTTGTTCAGCGCCACCACGATGTACGGCACGCCCACCTGGCGCGCCAGCAGAATGTGCTCGCGCGTCTGCGGCATCGGCCCGTCGGTCGCCGCCACCACTAAAATCGCGCCGTCCATCTGCGCCGCGCCCGTGATCATGTTCTTGATGTAGTCGGCGTGGCCCGGACAGTCCACGTGCGCGTAGTGCCGGTTGGCCGTCTCGTATTCCACGTGCGCCACCGCGATCGTGATCCCCCGCGCCTTTTCTTCCGGCGCATTGTCGATCGAATCGAAGCTGCGGAACTTCACCTTCGGATTGTGCTTGGCCAGCGTCTTGGTGATCGCCGCCGTCAACGTCGTCTTGCCGTGGTCGATGTGCCCGATCGTCCCGATGTTTACGTGCGGCTTGCTGCGGTCAAATTTCTCTTTCGCCATGAGTTGCTCTTAAAATTGTCGAACTGGTCGTCCTGCTTGGAGGAAGGAGGCGCAAACACACTTAACCGGTGGCGCACCCGTTCGTTTATTGATGGTACCATGCGACCTGAACAAGCTACACAACCGGAACATTCGCCACAATGTCGTTCGACATGTCCAGGCCCATGCTCGAGAGCTTCGCCAGCGCCGCCAATATGATGGTTCGAGTGTTTGCAATTCTGGCGGCCATCTCCGCGCTGCTCTATCTGCTCTCCAACTGGCGTCTTCAAAAAGCCTCCAGGCGTGAAACCGATCAGAGGCTGGAAGCCGAAAGGCGCCGCGCAGACCTCGAAGCGGAACTCTCCCACTCCCGCAACCGGCTCGATGCGTTGAACGCGAAGCTGGAGGAAGCCAGGAAGGATAACCTGAGCCTGGTCGCGCAACTCGAACAGGAACACGAAACGCGGCTGCAAATTCAGAGGAGACTCGGGCCAAGGTTCTTGACGCCCCGAGCGCTTTCCGGGATAACGGCTGCGCTCCAACCCTTCGCGGGCCAAAAGGTGAACTTCGGTTATTTTACGGAGCTCGAAACCACCGGCTTCGCGCAGCAGCTTCTCGATGCGCTGAAGGCCGCCGGTTGGAACCCGCAGGTGTTCAAGCTGAAAAGCATGCAACCGCTCTACGGAATCGAATGCGGCGGCCCCAATTCGGACGACCCGGCCTTGCACGCTCTCGCCGACGCGCTGAAGCTGGCCGACAGGCACGCCGTCTCGGACGGAAACCTGGCCCCGCTTCTCGGACAAGTTGTGCAGCCGCAACTGGCGGACCAGTTGTGGATTCTTGTCGGACTGAAGAGACAGCGTCTCATGAATCCACATCCGGAAGCGGAATCGAATCAGTGAATGCCATTGCCATAGGCTCGCTCCTGTGCTGTTTCGCGTTCTTCCGGCATGCCCCGCGCGTGCCTACGCTCTGGACACTCGATCCCGGTCATCGTGTGCACAGGCTTAACCCCTCGACCGGGAAACTGGAGGGCGCAACCGGCCTGCTGGTCGCTATCGCGGAGGGCGCCGACGGCGATGTCTGGGGCCTGGGCGGCGGCCACGAGGTTCTTCATTACAACCCATCCGAGAAAGACTGGGATTGGCAAGCCGCCCGCCTGGTAAGTCTCTCGGTCGCATCCGTCAAGAATGCCTGGGGCCTCGATCCGGACGGAAACCCGTTTCATTTCCGCCCGGAATACGACGTCTGGGTCAGTGAGCCTGGCGTATTTGTACAAATCTCGGCCGCGCCCGACGGGTCTGTATGGGCGCTCAACAAAGCCGGGAAGGTCTACGAATTCCGCGCTAAGGGCGAAAAATGGGCGCCTATGCCAGGCTCTCTTTCCGCGCTTGCCGTTGGCAACGGCGCGAGCATTTGGGGTCTCGATCGGTCGCGCAAAATTGTGCGCTTCAACTCGGGAACCCGGAACTGGGATTCCATTCCGGGAGATTTGTCCCAACTCGCCGTCGCCGCGAATGGCTCGGCCTGGGGGATCGACAGCAAAGGCCGGGCTTGGCGCTTCGATCCCGCCTCTCAGCGCTTCCTAGAGCTGCCCGACACCAACGCCGCTGGCGCATTGACCAGAATCGAGGTCGCGCCCGATGGCGCCCCCTGGGGCCTCACCGCCGCCGGCCAACTCTTCCAGTTCGACACAACAACGCAAAGCTGGAAAGCGATTCCTGGAACCGCTGTCGACTTCACGGTGGGTTAAGAACGCAGTAAGTATCGCCACGGCGCCCGTAATGGGACCATACAAAAATGCCCGACCCCATCCCGGTCATGCTGATGACGCGCGAACTCGGACCAGGCGGCACCGAACGGCAATTGACCGAAGTAGCGCGGGCGCTCGATCCCTCCCGATTCCAGGTTCATGTCGGCTGTTTTCACGAAGGCTTTCGGGCTGACGAATTGCGCTTGGCAGGCCTGCCTGTCCTGCGCCTGCCGGTTACGTCTTTTGTGAATTCAAGCGCGGTGACCGGGGTCTGGCGGCTCGGCCGCTACTTACGACGGCACAAGATCCGGCTGGTACACACGTTCGACACCAATTTGAACTGCTTCGGCGTCCCGGTCGCGCGCGCGTTCGGGGTTCCTGTGGTGCTGTCCAGCCGGCGTTTTCATCGCGATCTCACGCCGCCCCGCTTCCTCAAGCTTCTTCGCGTGACCGACCGCATCGCAAGCGGCATCGTCGTCAACTCCGAGTCCGTCCGGCGCGAGCTGGTTCAGCAGGAACACGTCCCCGCCCGCCGCGTGCATCTTTGCTACAACGGCATCGACCTCGCCAAGTTTAACCCAGACCCGCGCCTGCGCATGCCGGTTTTGCAAGATGCCTCGCTCGTCATCGGCGTGGTTTGCCTCCTGCGCCCGGAGAAAGGCCTTCAAACCTTGTTGCGCGCCTTCGCTCAGCTCTCGCGCCTGCGGGAAGGAGTTCGATTGGTCTTCGTAGGTAGCGGGCCGGAGCAGCCCGGCTTGGAAACTCTCGCGCAAGAGCTTGGCGTTCGTCGGCAGTGCGTGTTTCAGCCAACCGTATCCGCCGTAGCCCCTTGGTTGCGGTCGATAGACATTTTTGTGCTTCCGTCCCTCTCGGAAGCTCTCTCGAACTCTTTGATGGAAGCCATGGCATGCGGCTGCGCGTGCATCGCCTCCTCCGCGGGCGGCAATCCGGAACTGGTTCGCGACAACGAAACCGGTCTCCTTTTCGAACCAGGCAATGCTCCGGCACTGGCGGAAAAGCTTTCCCTGCTGGCCTCCAATCCGCTGCTCCGCGAGCGGCTGGCGCGCGCCTCGCTCCACGCTATTCAAGCGCGCTTTTCGCTCGAAGCCTCCGCGGCGCGGATGCGGGAAATCTATGACAGCCATCTGCGGCCAGCTCCTGGCCAAATACCTCAGCCAGACGCGCCACGTTGATGTGTAGATTGTAATTCTGGATGACGTGCAGCCGGGCTGCTTCGCCCATCCGCTGCCGCAGAGTGGGGTCGTCGATTAGGACCCTCAGAGCGCGCGTCAAGTCCTCGATGTTCCCTGGACTGAATAGCAGTCCGGTCACCCCGTCGCGAAGGAGCTCCGGAATGCCCGTGATGCACGAAGCCACGCAGGGGATTCCCATCGCCATAGCTTCCATAAGCGCAACTGGAAGCCCTTCTGTAAAGCTTGCCAGCGCAAAAATATCGGCGCGCGCGTATTGCTCGCGGATGCGCGCGGGATTGATCGGACCGGTAAAACGCACGCAGTGATCGAGGCGGCGCTCCTTAACGGCAGCCCGCAAGACCGGGCTTTCCGGCCCATCGCCCACCAGCGTAAGCCGGACCGGGAAGCCATCGTTGACAATCCTCTCGAAAGCGTCGATGAGCAGCAGATGGCCTTTGAGATGCACTAACCGAGCTGCGCAGACAATCTCTAAGAAGGGCTTCGCAGCTCCTGTGTTAGCCGGTGAAAACAGTTTCGGATCAATGCTCGCGGGCACAACGTAGATCCTGTCCCAACGCTGCGCGCCGCATTCCAGCATAAGCTGGCTGCGGCAATAGTTGCTGATCGCGATAGTAAATAGGCAAGAGCGAAGCTTCTTCGCCAGATGAAATCCATCAGGATCGCGAAACTCGCGAAAGCCATGAATAGTCATCGACATGGTCAGCGGAAAGATCTTGCTCGATAGGAGCGCGACCGTGGATGTGAAGTGGCTGTGGACGTGGGAAACCTTAGCTTTTCGAAGCTGCTCGCCGAGTACCACTGCTTCAATAAAGTAAAAGAACGAGTAGAGTAGCCGGCGTGGATGCCAGTTAGAGAGCGTAATTGCCAACAGTAAACCGTGGAGATACCCGGCCGGCCTGGTGAGAAGCGTTCGCATGTGCGAATGGAGAACTGACAAGAAGCTTTCCGATTTGATGTAGAAAGTGCGTCGGCGCTCTTCTTGCTCAAGAGGATTAAGATCGTCGTTACCGCGGTCGGACGGGCTGACCGAAAAGGCATGAACATCCCACCCGAGACTTCTCAGTTCGCGAATCTCACGTAGTAGAAAATCGTGAGTTAGCCTCGGGTACTGGCTGACGAGGTAAGCAAGGCGGCGGCTCGTCGGAGCGGGAGGCATCGGTACGATCTAACATAACGCCGATTGCCAGCTACCCGACATTGCCCTTCGCGTGCTGCGCGGCAATAATAGGTACTAGCAGTTAGGGGGTCAGACCAGAAACCTGCATCCCGACGCAGCAAGATCGCGGCTGTGAATGGATGGAGCCGTTGACCGGGATTGAACCGGTGACCTCGTCCTTACCAAGGACGCGCTCTACCAACTGAGCTACAACGGCCTGCTTCGGCCAGCATAGCAGTTCCTACTTATCTTCTAAATCGTCCAACCGTGACTCGTGCGCGGTTGCAATGTTGGCAAGCGACCGAATGTTCTGCGCGTCCATTTCCAATTGGCGTGTGTGTTTGTCGATCTGCTCTGATTGCCTGTCGATCTGCTCTGACTGCCTCGACACCACCGCATACAGCCTCTCGATTGAATCGTGCAGCGATTCGGTCGATTTCACTAAAAATTCAAGCCGTTCATCGATGGTCATACCGGGAACTGGTGGACAGGGAAGGATTCGAACCTTCGTACCTCGCAAGGAGGGACAGATTTACAGTCTGTTGGCTTTAACCACTCACCCACCTGTCCGTCCAACTCCCAAAGCATAACACGCAAGATTGTCACCTCCGGCCGCCCGCCGCAGTCTGACAGAGCGGAGGCGAACATGCGCCGCGGCAGAGTTGGCTTTCTCCTTCTATTTGCCTGTGCATCTGGACTCATCCTCGCAGGCGCCGGTCCGTGGCAGAACGGTCCTTGGCAGAAGAAGGACTTCTCCGATTGGACAGACAAAGACGCGCAAGCAGTCATGACCGACTCTCCCTGGGCCAAGCAAATGCCCATGCCCGCCGGCGCGCGCCCCGCCGTCACCGTCATCGAAGCTGGCTCCAACGTGTCGTCTCCACCAGCCGCCTCGCTCGGCAACCCCGCGAACACCACCAGCGGCGCTAACATGAGCAATCCCGCTGTCGGCGGCAGTACCGGCCCAGCCGAACCCACTACCCCGCGCAACGTCTCCACCGCTCCCACCCCATCAGCCGTCTCACCCAATACCGGCGCGCCCGCGGCCCCTCAGGTTCTCACCGTCATCTGGGCCAGCGCCGCTCCTATTCGCCTCGCTGTATTGAAGCTGCGTGCCGGGGCCAATAAACCGACCGAAGATCAGATCGCGCACGCCTCGGCCACGCGCCCGAACTATGTGATCGCGGTGGTCGGCCTGCCCGCGCCCGACGGGGGCTCGGACCCCAAGGCGCTCGCCCAAAATGCATATCTGCACCTAAAAGGTCGCGCGGCGCAGCGGGCCGCCGATTCCGACTACCGGAGAATCGGCAACTCGGACGTGTATTTCTTTCATTTCCCAAGAGCCGCCATGGCCATCTCAACGGCCGACCACGAAGTCGAATTCAAGATGTCGATGGGCCAAATCGAAGTGAAGAAAAAATTCGATATCGGAGAAATGATGTATCGCGGGCAATTGGCTTTGTGACCGCTCCGCTCGGCGGATAATAGCCCTATGCACGACCTTCTGACAATCGCCGGGCGCGAGTTCCGTTCGCGCCTATTCGTAGGCACCGGTAAGTATCGCAGCAAGGCTCTGATGGGCCGCTGCCACGCGGCTTCCGGAACCGAAATGGTGACCCTCGCGGTACGGCGCGTCAACCTCGCCGATCGTTCGAAAGAATCCGAGCTCGATTACATCGATCGGTCGAAGATCCACATTCTGCCCAACACCGCGGCCTGCTACACGGCGGACGACGCGGTGCGAACCGCGCGCCTGGCGCAGGAAGCTGGCTTATCGAACTGGATCAAGCTGGAGGTCATCGGCGACCAGAAGACTCTGTTTCCCGACAACCAAGGCTTGCTCGAAGCCACGCGGATCCTGGTCAAGGAAGGTTTCGTCGTGCTGCCCTACACCACCGACGATCTGGTCAACGCGCGCAAGCTGATCGATGCGGGCGCGGCAGCCGTCATGCCGCTTGCTGCGCCCATTGGCTCGGGCCTCGGCGTCCAGAACGCCACCAATCTCAAAATTCTGCGCGAAGCCATCACGGACGTTCCATTAATCGTGGATGCGGGCGTCGGAACCGCCTCCGATGCGGCCATCGCCATGGAACTCGGCTATGACGGCGTCCTGCTGAACACCGCCATCGCGGAGGCCGAAGACTCCGAGCGGATGGCCCACGCCATGAAACTCGCCGTCGAATCTGGCCGCGCCGCGTTCCTCTCCGGCCGCATGCCTCGCCGCGAGTACGCCGTCCCGAGCAGCCCGCCTCTGGGAACCATCGCCGCCGCCCGCTAGCCCTGCTCACCAGGCGTGATAGTACCCGTTGCGCTCGAAGACGTCCACTTTCATTCCGAACAGTTCCGATAAAGCGCTCGGCGTCAAAACCGCCGCCTTCGGCCCGTCCGCAAATACCGCTCCGTCCTTGAGCAGAACCACCCGGTCGATCTCGGGAATAATGTCATCCAAGTGATGCGTCACTAGCAGAAGCCCCGCCCCGCCTGCCGCCAGGGACCGCAGATGCTCGCGGACTTCGTGCAGCGCCGGAAGGTCCAGGCTCGTGGTCGGCTCGTCCAGCAACAATGACGATGGATTGTGAATCAGCGCCCGCGCGATGAGCAGGCGTCGCGCCTCGCCCGAAGACAGCTCGTCCGTCCACCGGCTAGCCAGGCGCCATGCATCCAGGCGTTCCATGGCTCTCTTGGCCTTCTCTTCCATTTCGGGCAGCACGCGATGATTCGGCCAGATCCCGATAGATCCGAAAAATCCGGACAGCACCAACTCGCGCCCGGTGATGTCGCGCGTGCACTGCGTCATCAAATCGTTGCTGACGATGCCCAACTGCGAACGCAGCTCGAAGATATTCCAATTCTCGCGGCCCAGGATCCTAAGGCGCGCGCCCTCGCGCCGCAGCGGATAGCACTCCCGCGCAATGGTCTTGATCAGTGTCGATTTCCCGCTTCCGTTCGGACCGAGAATCGCCACATGCTCGCCCGACTCAATCCTAAGCGTCAGGCCGTTCAAGCCCAGGCGCTCGCCGCGGCTGACAAACACATTCTCGAAATCAAGCAGGGGAACAGGCAAAATATAAGTGAGGTTAGCAGCACGCGTGTCCATCACCCCGCAGCAGGCAAAACAACTCGCCCACGCTTGTGGATTTGAGCTTGCCGGAGTCGCGGCCGCATTGCCCTCTGACGACTGGGAGCGATTCGATTCCTGGCGCGCCGCGGGACTCGGCGGCGAAATGAATTATCTGACCGACCGCCGCGGCGATCTCAGGAGCGATCCCCGTCATCTCCTCCCCAGCGCTCGCAGCATTCTCTGCGTTGGCAAGCTGTATAACACGCCGCATCCTCGCACGGCGGAGCTCGATTCGACGGAACTCGATGCCGACCGGCGCGGCTGGATCTCGCGCTATGCCTGGGGCGAAGACTATCACGATGTTCTGCGCCGCGATCTGGCGCGCCTGGTCGGGCGGATCGCGGAAGCTCACGGCGAACCCTTCGAATGGAAAGTCTGCGTAGACACCGCGCCCCTGCTCGAACGATCCTACGCTCGCGCCGCGGGTCTCGGATGGATCGGCAAGAACACCTGTCTCATCAATCAGGGGCAAGGCTCCTGGTTCTTCCTCGGTGAGGTGCTGCTCTCTATACCGCTCGCGCCGGATGCGCCTCCGCCCGATCGCTGCGGCGCCTGCGCGCGTTGCATTGACGCCTGCCCGACGCAGGCGATCGTGCCCAATGGGAACGGCTGGAAACTGGACGCGCGCCGCTGTATCTCCTACCTCACTATCGAAAAACGCGGCGACATCCCGGATGACCTCGCCCATCGATTCGGCAACCTTATATTTGGCTGCGACATCTGTCAGGATGTGTGCCCCTGGAACTCACGGGCCCCCTTCAGCGCGGACCCCGCCTTCGACGCCAAGGAATTCGCCCCCGCCCTCGCGGATCTCGCCGCGCTCAGCGAAGAAGAGTTTCGCGACCGTTTCCGCGGCTCGCCCGTCAAGCGCGCCAAGCATGCCGGTTTATCCCGCAACGTGAACATCGCGATTGCCAACGCCCGGGAGAATTGATGCCCGTGCAAGGCCCGAAACTTCCGCGAGCCCTCTGCTGCATCGCCGCCCTCCTCGCCGGCGCGCTCGCCCTCTTCCCCGCGTCGAATCCGAAGCTCCAGGACCCTCTGCAGGACCCGGGCTTCGTCCATTTCTACAACAACGAATACGATCAGGCATTCGCCATCTTTGAACAAGAGCTGCAGCGGCATCCGAACGATCCGGAATTATACAACCACTTGGCTCAAGCCCTTCTCTACCAGGAGATGTTTCGCGACGGTGCGCTCGAAAGCCAATTAGTGACCGGATCGAATCCCTTCCTGCGCCGGCCCAAAATGGGTATCGGCGCCCAGGATAAGAGCCGCTTCAACGGCTACATTGCCAAGAGCCTCGAACTCACGCAAGAGCGCCTGGCCAAGAACCCCCGCGATCTCCAGGCGCTCTACGCCGAAGGCGTCGCTCACGGATTGCGAGCGAACTATCTCTTCCTGGTTGAAAAGGCATGGCTCGATTCGCTCCACGAAATAGTCGCCGCGCGGAAGGCCGACGAGCAGGCCATTCAGATCGATCACAGCTTCGTCGACGCGCGCCTGATCCTCGGCATCAACGAATACATCGTCGGCTCCCTTTCATGGGGCTGGCGAACCTTCGCCTCGCTCGAAGGGTTCCATCCAGACCGCGAAGATGGCATCCGCCAGCTTCAGGTGGTCGCCCAGGCCGGCATCCTCAATCGCTACGATGCGCAGGCGCTGCTTGCGGCCATCTACCGGCGCGAACGCCAGCCGCGCCGCGCCCTTCCTTTGCTCCAGGACTTGGCGCAGAGGTTTCCGCGCAACTATCTTTTCCGATTCGAAGAGGTCGAAATGTACAGCGACCTCGGCGACAAGCAGAATGCCCTGCGAGTGCTCGCCGAAATTGAAGCCCTGCGCCGCGCTGGATCGCCCGGGTACTCGACGCTCTCCGAAGAAAAGGTCCAATACCTGAAGGCCAATCTGCTGTTCTGGTATGGCGACCTTGGCCCCGCCTTGACCGATTTGAAGCAAGTGACCCAGAAAGCCGACGCCTTGGATTTGAGCACCGCGGTCATGGCTTGGCTGAGGCTTGGTCAAATCTACGATCTCGAAGGCCGCCATCGCGATGCCGTCGAGGCTTATCGCGAGACCATGAAGACCGCGCCGAAATCCGAGGCCGCCGAAGAGGCTAAGGGCTACATCTCGAGCCCCTACCGCCGGAAACGAAATGCCTGAGAGGCAGGGCGCGCCGGGTCAGGCCAGTTCTCAAATCCCGACCGCCTGATCCAGCGGAACCGGCTTTCCTTCAGCCACCGCGCGATCGCAATAACCACGTATCGCTTCCAGGTATTGCGTTACCAGCGGCTCGGTGGCGAATTTCACCGCCACTTCCTCCGTTAGCCGGCGCGCTTCCTCGATCCGGTTCAAAGAGGCCAGATATAGCGCCTTCCCCAGAGCCAATGCTCCTTGCGCCCATCCTTCCACGCGATCGATGAACTGGTCGTATATATTGAGACCTCTGGACACCTCCACGTTCCTCGGGTCGTCGATATCCTGCTCTCGAACCCGTTTCGCGACATCGAACACTACGGAAGAATACTGCACGTTATAAGCGAATAGGAGTATGTTACTAAGTTGTCCCATTGTAAGAATGACCCAGGGATAGAACGGGTACACAAAATCCTGGTGAATGAGGAGTGACCTTCCAGGCTCTAACAGAGGATAAAACCTGCGTCCGACATAGTTCGTGCAGTCCCACGACCACAAAATGTCGATAAATAAAATGGCCACGGGGGCCTCCGGAACCTGCGCCTTCTGTATGTCGCCGGCTTCCAGCCTGACGTAATCCCGGTACGCCGCCACATTCTTCTCGAAAATTGGCTGAAAGCTATCTCCCGCCTGCAGGCCGGATCCCTTCAGATAATGGTCAGCCATCGCCTTCGTCGTTCGAAACAGATCGTAGGACCAGATGCGCCCGCGCCGCTTCTGTTCCGGAACTTTAGATTCGTGCAATCCTTCTGCCAGCGCCACCGTCGAAGCTCCCACATAACAGCCCCCATCCACGATTACAGCTTCTTTCGAGGCGCCGTGCTCCCATATGTTTTTCGCGAAACAACCCAGCGCCTGCCGTTCGAGGTCTGTAATCATGCCGTCCACGTAGGGCATCGTAATCGGCGGATATCTGTCCGGACGAATCGATTGTGACAGCAGTTTATGCCTGCGCGCAAATAGACGCATAAGCGTTCAGCATACCAATCTGGCGCTCTCGGAAGAATCTATAATTGCCGAACGGCCACGGTACTTATTCGCGACAACGTTACAGTTACCGTCCCGGTTTCTTCAAAATAACCGGTGCAACTACTACACTTACTCGAATTCCATAACTGCCATCCAATCCGCCAACTCTTCAACCATCAGCGCAACTTTCGGTACCGGCGCCACTCGCGCCTGTGCAATTTGATCGTTCGACGCCTGCGCTTAATCCCGATCGACCGCAGGCGCCCGCGGCGGGAACCAAGGGTGATCGATCGCGCCGGTTCCTTCAACACTCCCAAACCGCAGCATTGACACTCGCGCGGCCAGGTCGGCATCTAAGCAGTCGTTAGGGCGATCCTGCATGAGACTTATTCGGGCGGATATACACTGTTATATTTAACCGCCATGAACTCTCTGGCCACCACCGAACCACGCAGTGCCAAGTACGCGCTCTACCAGAACCTCTGTGAGCGCCTCCAGGAGCTTCTCGGAGACGAAAAGAACTTTATTGCGAACGCGGCCAACACCTCGGCGCTCCTGTTTCAGAATCTGCCCGACGTCAACTGGGTGGGATTCTATATCGCCGAAGGCCAAAATCTCGTCCTGGGACCTTTTCAAGGCAAGCCTGCCTGCGTGCGCCTCCCATTCGGGAAAGGAGTGTGCGGGACGGCCGCCAAGCAGCGCAAGTCCATCGTAGTGCCCAACGTGAACGAGTTTTCCGGCCATATCTTCTGCGATACGGCCTCGCAATCCGAAATCGTAGTGCCCCTGCTCAATTGGGGCAAAGTGCTGGGCGTCTTGGATGTCGATAGCGCCAGCCTCAACCGTTTCGACGATGAAGACAAAGAAGGCATGGAGTCGATCGTCGCCGTGTTCCTTGCCTCGCAGGTCACCAACGACATGCCGGACCTCAGCGAAGAAGCAGCCGTATCCTAAACGCGAATCCCTCTAAACTGGAATTTGGCAGCCTTCACTTCATCGCCCGGGACAACTGCGTCTTCCAACGGCGGAAGCGTCTGCGAAAAATGCGGCGCACCGCTCGATGAGGCAGTGCTTGTCTGCCCCAGCTGCCGCAGCTTTAAATACGCCCGCGAGCTCGAAGCCGCCGCCCTCCGCGCCCGGCAGCTAACCGCGGCCGGACAGCTCCAAGCCGCGCGGGATCAATGGTTGGCCGCGCTCCGGCTGTTGCCGCCTGGCTCCGCCCAGCACCGGGGCATTCAACGCGAAATAGACAAGCTCAATCGGCGCCTATCCCCTTCCCCCAACTCCTGGACCAAACGGCTGGGCCCCCTCGGAGTGCTGCTCGCCGCGCTCGCAAAGTTCAAGACCGCCGCCTTCCTTCTGCTCGCCAAAGCGAAGTTTCTCATCAGCATCCTGGCCTTCATCGGCGTCTACTGGAGCCTCTTCGGCTGGTGGTTCGCCGTCGGCCTCACCGGCTCCGTGCTGCTGCACGAAATGGGGCACTATCTCATGGTCCGCCGCTTCGGCTTCAACGCCCAACTTCCGATGTTTCTCCCCGGATTCGGCGCTTACGTCAAGTGGAACGGAGCCAACGTCGACCCAGGCATTCGCGCGCAGATCTCGCTCGCCGGGCCGCTCTTCGGGTTTTTCTCCGGACTCATGGCCTACGGCATCTTCCTATCGACCCACCAGACCGTTTGGCTCGCTGTCGCGCAATTCGCCGGCTGGATCAATCTCTTAAACTTGATCCCTGCCTTCATCTTCGATGGCGCTTCGGCGATGTACGCGCTCGGCAAACAGGCTCGCTGGGCCGTTCTGCTTGTCAGCGTCGCGCTCGGGCTCGTTCTGCGCGAATACGTTTTTCTCTTCGTCGGCCTAGGCGCCGCATACCGCATCTGGAAGCGGGATTTCCCCGCCGAACCCAAGGAAGGAATTGCCTACTACTTCATCGCCCTCATCGTGGCGAACGGCTTCCTGAGCTGGTACTGCCTGAATCAGGCGCGGCTCCTGTTTCCACACAGGGGCTTCTAAATTCCATTCGCCCGGCTCGGTCTATTCTTCAGGCAACCGGCCCGACAAGTAGTGACGCTCGGGCTCGCCCCGGTGTCCATTCGACCCCGTTCCCCGCACGATGTGTAACGCCACAGGCTGCCCCGGCCGCAGTCCTGCCTGCAGCGCCTTCACATCGTCCGGCGATGTGACCTGCTGGCGATTGATCGACAGGATCGCGTCTCCTTCCTCTAACCCAATATCGTCGGCGAACGAGCCTGGATCCACCGAAACCACCTTGACGCCCGTTTTCTCTTGAATCGCCAGATCCTTGCGCTCTTTATCGGTCAGGCGCATGATCGTGATGCCGAACTTAGCTTGCGCCAAGCCTTTGGGAGCGGGGGCCGTCAGCGGAGTGTCCTCAGAAATGCGGGGATCATCTTTCCAAACTCGCGCCCGCTCCTCCACCGTCACCTTCAAATCCAGCCGCTTCCCATCGCGGTCAACCGTAAACAGCGCCGTCGAGCCGATCGGCAGGTCGGCCACCTTGTTCACCAGCTCCTCTCCATCCTTCACCGGCCGGTCGTTCATGGCCACAATGATGTCGTCGGCCTTCATGCCCGCCCGATCCGCCGGCCCCGACTTCGAAACCTTCTCTACCAGGACGCCGTGATCCAATCCGAAAGCCTGCAGCGTGTCGGAGTGGCTTCCGTTCGGCGTCCAATTGATCCCGATCGAGCCGCGCACCACTCTTCCCTGCCGAATGATGTCGTTATACACCTTGACAGCCATGTTCGATGGCAGCGCAAACCCGATGCCTTCATACGACCCGCTGCGCGTCGCGATCATCGTGTTCACGCCGATCACTTCGCCTCGAATGTTCAGCAAGGGTCCGCCGCTGTTACCCGGATTGATAGCCGCATCCGTCTGCAGGAAATGTTGAAATTGCCCCGAGCCTACATCGCGGCCCGTCGCGCTCACGATTCCCGCCGTCACAGTGGCTTGGAGCCCAAATGGCGATCCGATCGCAATCGCCCAATCGCCCACCTCCACGCTGTCCGAATTGCCGATCTGCACAGGCTCCAGCGCGTGCTTGGCCTCGATCTTCAACACCGCCACGTCCGTCTCTTTGTCGTAACCCACCACGCGCGCTTTATAGTCGTAATCCTCTCCGTTCAGCCGCACCTTGATCCGGTCCGCCTTTTCGATCACATGATGGTTGGTCAAAATGTAGCCGTTTCGGTCCACGATGAAGCCCGTTCCCGAGCCCTCGCTGCGGAACGTGCGCGGGTCGGGCTTGCCGAAGAACTTCCGAAACATATCGGACGGGTCCTGGTTTTTGGGGTCTTGGCTCGCGCTGTCGTCTTCGTCCGAATCCTCTTCGCGGTTCTTCTGCCCCGGCTTCGGCAGGTAGTCGGATTCGATATACACAACCGAGGGCTCCACGCGCTTGGTGAGCTTGCTGAATTCGTTCGAGACCGGAACCGCCTGCGGAATGGTCAGCGGCGTCGCGTCAGGAGCGATCGCCGACGTCTGGCGGTCGGCTTTGACTCCCGTATTCAGCAGACTGCCGATCACGATTCCCACGCTCAATGTCGACAACACAAGCGTGATGCTCAGCAGCTTCTGCTGCTTCATCTTTTGAAAAAACGGCATGAAAAAACCAGGGCCTTTCGCGGCTAGCTCTAAGTACCAAGTATATAGACTTTTCGCTTCTTCGCGCTCGCGGAAAAGCCTCGCTGCCTGCTGCTATTGCGATGTTAGCTGTTGCGCGCGGGTTTCAATTCCACCGCCAGAATCCCCCCCAGAATCATGGCGCCGCCACAAAGCCCGGCATAAGTGAGCCGTTCGCCTCCCAACACGACCGCCGCCGCCAGCGCAAATACCGGCTCCAGGGCAAATATCAGCGCTGTTCTGGTCGCCGTCGTGTACTTCTGGCCCCAGGTTTGCAACGCAAACGCCACCGCGGTCGCCAATACCGCGGTCAGAACAATCGCGAACAGAACCGCTCCGCTCCAGACCGCCTTCGGTGGATCGAAGGGCAGAGACAGAAAAGATAGCAACGCCGTACAGGCAATCTGTCCCAACGCCACCGCCTCAAACCGCTCGCGTTGTGAGTAATGCCCGAGCACGAGTAAATGCAGGGAATAGGCAACCGCGCATCCAATCGTCAAGAGATCCCCGCGATTCATGTGGAATCCCCCGCGAAGCGAAGGCATGGTCAGCAGCCCGATTCCGGCTGTCGCGATCAAAATGCCTCCTACCTCCACCAGGCGCGGCCGCCTGCGGAAGAACAAGGCGCCGAACAACGGCACCAGAACGATGTAGAACCCGGTCAGAAATCCCGACTTGCCCGCCGTCGTGTACCTCAATCCAAATGTCTGCAGCGTATAGCCAAGCCAAAGAAAGACTCCCGCCGTCAGTCCCCCCCTCAACCCTCCCCGAACTGCCCGCGAGCCGGCCGCGCGCAGCGACGGCCAGAACATCGCCAGCAGGCACAGGCTCGCGAGGCTGAAGCGCAGCGCCAGGAAATACATCGTCGAAATTTCGAAGAGCGCTCGCTTGACTATCACAAAGGTGATGCCCCATATCAGAGCCACGGCCGCGAGCGCCGCGTCGGCGCGCCACCTGGCAGGAGGACGCTTGTGGACGATTTCAGCCGCGATGCCGCTCACGCGTTCGCGGCCGCCGAATCGACATCGTGATCGGTGAGCGCCGCAAGCAGCAACAGAATTCGCCGCAGCCCGATCTCCCGCTGCTCAGAGTGGTACCACTCCTGGTTCGTGTGCGCGCCTCCGCCCTGGCCGCCCGCTCCGATCGAAATCGCCGGAAGGCCCAGCGAAAGCGGCACGTTGGCGTCCGTCGAGGCGCAATCCGGGCGGGATCGAATATTCAAATAGGAATCGATCGCTTGAATGGCTCGCAGTAAAGGCGCGTCTACCGGCAATTTGCCGCCGGGCCGCGATCCCAGTTCCTTGATCTTCGCCGTTAAGCGCGAGCCGCGCGTGTTCCGGTTCTCGCGTTCCAGCCCTCGCTCCACCGCTCCGGTAAGCAGGCCCGCCAGCTCGTCCAGAACTTCGGATTCGTCGGACCGCACGTCCAGCTTCGCCCGCGCGCTGGAGGGAATGGAGTTGATGCTCGCGCCGCCTTCGATAATTCCAAAATTATAGGAACATCGCGCCCGCCGGTGCGCCGCCACGCAGCTTTCCGCCTTCTCGATAAAAGAACTCACCGCGTCGCTAACCGCATGCACCGGATTCGGCGTCCCGTAATCGTTCCAGCTGTGGCCGCCCGGCCCCGAAAAGCTCACATCGAAACGTCGGCTGGCAAGCGCCTGCGCCGTAATGTGTTCCAGAGACGGGCCATCCAGAACCACGAACGCCTGAATGCGGCCCAGTTGCGGCCCTGGGCGACAAAGATACCGCATCCCGCTCAGGTTGCCTTCGCCCTCCTCGCCGACATTCGCCACCAGCAACAGGGACGCAGCGAGCGATTCCAACTCCGGCGTCTCCCGCAAAACTCTCGCCAGCGCCATCAGAGCCGCCAAACCAGATCCGTTGTCGGAAGATCCCGGCCCAAACATCCGTCCGTCGGGCGCAAAGTACACATCCTGCGGCCGCGCCGGTGCAATCACCGTATCTAAGTGAGCCGACAGTACAATGCCGGGCTCGGCGTCCTCATCCGCCCGCCAGGACGCAAGAACGTTACCCGCCCGATCCAATCTGGCGTTCCAGCCAAGCCTCTCGAATTGCTCGCGCAGCCATTCGGCGCGCTGCTGTTCAAAAAACGTAGGCGCCGGAATCCGGCATATCTGCAACTGCTGCTCATTGATCCACGAGCGCTCGCGGGCAAACCACCTCTGCGCGTTCAGCAGCGCTGTCCGTTCGGCCAATTGCGCAATCCGGCGCGCCCCCGGCTCGGCGCGCGCGCCAGTCGGCAGCGTTTTGGGTTCAGTGGCCAGGATAACCCCCAATGTCTGTAGTTTACTGAAGGCCCGCCCCGCCCCAAATCGCCGTCGGCGAGCAAGTGTCTATTCGTAAGCGCTTCAGCGGGTTATACTGATTGTCGGTCCCCGTATGAACACGTATGTAAAGTTCGGGATACTAGTGATCCTGATTCTCGGATCTCTCGTCTGGCTGGCTGTCGGTGGTGTGAAAGACACCAAGACCTATTACAAGACCATCCCTGAGCTTCAGAAGATGGGCAGGACGGCAGAGGGTCAACGCTTGCGCGTCGGCGGCGACGTGCAACCGGGTTCCATCGTTAAGAATGGCTCGCAAGTCACTTTCATCCTGCATCAAGGCGCGCAAACATTGAACGTGATGTATTCTGGCAGCGATCCGCTCCCCGATACCTTCCGCGACAATGCGCAAGCCCTGGCCGACGGGCGGCTTGGGCCCGACGGCGTCTTTGATGCCAATAAGATCCAGGCTAAGTGCGCGTCCAAATACGAAGCGAAACCTGCCCAGCGGGGGCTTTCCCATGAAACTCCTGCTCCCACCAAGGTTAGTAGCTCAATTGCACGCCCCGCCCATGGGCGCGCGTGAACTCTGAAAGAAAGCGCTTACCGTTACTGTTATGGAAAACATCGGCGCCTTAGCGGTTCTGTTGGCATTCTGCCTCACGATTTTCGCCGTCGTGGCTGGAATCGCGGGTAAGTACGGCCGTCGCCCCTTCCTCATCGTCAGCGCCGAACGAGCGGTCTATGCCATCTGGGGCCTGCTAACCGCCGCCGCTGCTATCCTTGTGTCTTCCTTAATAAGTGGCGATTACCGCCTTGCCTATGTTGCCACCCACAGTAACAAGGCGATGTCTACTGTTTATAAGTTCACTGCCTGGTGGGGCGGCCAGGAAGGCTCGCTCTTACTCTGGAGCTGGTTACTTGCCACTTATTCGGCCATCGTTGTTTATACCAACCGCCGCAAATTCCGCGACATGATGCCCATCGTCATCGCAATCATGATGGCGACGCTCGGCTTTTTCGTCGGCATGATCACCTTCGTCGCAAGCCCGTTCCAGGTGTTGATGGTCGGCCGCGGCATCATTAATGTCGGCGACGGCAACGGCCTCAGCCCGCTTCTGCAGTGGTGGACCATGGCCATCCACCCGCCTTTTCTCTATCTCGGCTACGTCGGTTTTACCGTGCCGTTCGCGTTCGCCATGGCTTCGCTGATTACCAAGCAGCCGGGCGAAGCGTGGATTCACACCACTCGCCGCTGGGCGATCCTCACCTGGCTCTTCCAAAGCACTGGCATTCTGCTCGGCATGGGCTGGGCGTACACCGTTCTCGGTTGGGGAGGTTATTGGGGTTGGGACCCGGTCGAAAACGCTTCGCTCATGCCCTGGATCACGGCTACCGCCTTCCTGCACTCCGTCATGATGCAGGAGAAAAAAGGAATGATGAAGGTGTGGAACATGGTGCTGGTCTCCGCCACCTTCCTGCTGAGCATTCTCGGCACCACCTTGACGCGCACCGGCCTCGTCGCTTCCGTTCATGCTTTCGCGCAGTCTCCGGTCAAGCCCTATTTCACTACTTTTGTCATCGCCGCTACCGTCCTCACTGCCTTCGCCATCCTCAAGCGCCTTCCCTACCTGCGCAGCGAGGTCAAACTCGAAAGCGTCGTCTCGCGAGAATCCAGTTTCCTGTTCAACAACCTGATTCTCCTCGCAAGCTGCTTCGCGGTGTTATGGGGTACGCTCTTCCCCGTCATCATGGAGGCGCTCAGTGGCGAGAAGGAAACCATCGACGCGCCTTATTACAACCGCGTCAACGTGCCGATCGCCCTGTTCCTGCTGTTTCTCACCGGCGTCGGTCCCCTCATCGCCTGGCGGAAGAGTTCCTTGTCGAGTCTGCGAAAGGCATTCCTCCTCCCCTCCATTTGCGGAGTCGCCGTCATTGCCGCGCTTCTCGCCTCCGGAATCTATCAGATCGGCGCGCTCCTCTCTTTTGGCCTCTGCGCCTTCGTCGCATCCAGCATCCTCGCCGAATTCTGGAAAGGTTCGCGCGCTATCCAGGCTAAGGAGCATCTCGCCTTGCCTCGCGCCGCCTTCGAGTTGACCTGGCGCAACACTCGGCGCTACGGCGGCTATCTCGTCCATATGGGCATCGTTTCCATGTTCATCGGCTTTACCGGTAGCGCCTTCAATCTTCACGAAACTCACAATCTCGGGCTCGAACAAAGCATCCGCTTCGGCCGCTACGACCTGAAACTGCTAAGCGTGAATAACGGCGATAACGGGAACTACGAATTCAGCCATGCCGTGCTTGCTGTATCTCGAAACGGGCAACAGATCGATCAGCTCGAACCCGAAGTCCGCTTCTATAAATCGAGCCAGCAGCAGAGCTCGGTCGTAGGAATCCGGCGGCGCCTGAATGAAGATCTATATGTAAATTACTCGGGCGTTCTGCCCGACAACAGCAAAGCTATCTTTCAGATGTATGTCTTTCCGCTGGTCTCCTGGATCTGGATCGGCTATTGGGTTCTGCTGTTCGGCACCGTCATTTGTCTGATACCCGGTAAAGTGCGCCTGCAATATGCGCGCACGGAGGTAATTGGTATTGCGAGCTTACCCGCAACGGTTGAATCTTAAGCTTCTGGCCGCGTTCTTCTTGGCCATTGCGGCCTTGGTCGCCCAAGATCCCACGTCTTACCTGACGAAAGATGTGCTGCGCGTCGGAGATCGCCTCGCCTGCCGCTGCGGAACCTGCCGCAACACCGTCGCCAACTGCCCCATGATGCGCTGCGATTCCGCCTTTCCCATGCGGCAGCGCATCTTTCGCATGAAGCAGGCTGGAATGAGCGACGAAGCGGTCGTTTCCCGCATCGTTCGAGAAGAAGGCATAGTCGCGCTGGCCGCCCCTCCGGCCTCCGGCTTCGGCGGCCTGATTACCTGGATCATGCCCGGCCTCGCGCTGCTCGTCGGGTTCTTTATTTACTCCTCTTACGTACGGCGCAATCGCAAACAGCCGGAGCCGCTCTCCTCATTCGATCGCGCCGTCATCGAACGCTTCCAGCATCAGATTGATGGCGAAATCGAGGATTCGCCTACTCGCGGCGCCCCAAGATGATCCTGTTTCTCGCCGCCGTTATCGTACTTGGCGCGCTGGCATTTACATTCTTTATTCGCCCCCAAGACGTGCGCGAGCCTCTGCCGGTCTCTCCCATCCAACATTTGGAAGACCGCAAGCGCGCGATTTACGATAACCTCCGCGATCTTCAATTTGAATTTCGGCTGGGTAAATTATCGGACGAAGATTATCAGCAAACCAAGCTGGTGCTGCAAAAAGAGCTGGCCGGCGTGCTCGCCGATATCGAAGAGACGCTGAAAAAGCTGGGCCTGCCATCCACCCAGCCCGTGCCTTCCAAGGCCGACGTCCGAACCCCTGCGCGTTCAAAGTCAAACGCCGCCGCCATCTGCCCGCACTGTGGAGCAAGCTTCGCGCGGACGCTCAAGTTCTGCGGCGAATGCGGAAAGCCGATGCATGAAGAAGTTCGTTCCTAGCGCTGTTTTTGGCCTTCTCGGCGCGCTTAACCTGTGGGGCGCCATCGATGGCGTGGTGACGAATCGCACTACTGGGAAGCCCGCCGCCGGCGTCAACATTGCACTGTTAAAGCCCGGCGCGCAAGGAATGCAAACTCTAGGCGCTACCGTCAGTGATTCGACAGGCCACTTCGTGTTTGAAAACGATCAGCCGGGCGGAGGCCCGCAGCTGTTGCAGGCCAGTTACAAAGGCGTCACTTACAACAAGCTGCTCACTCCCAATATTTCTACTTCTAATGTGGATCTCGATATCTACGAAGTAACCAAGTCCCCGGCTGGCGCGAAGATAATCGAGCAGATGCTCGTTCTTGAACCCTCGTCCAGCCAGTTGACGGCCGAAGAGACCGTAGTTATCCGAAACGACACAACCACCACTTACAATAACGAAGCGCTAGGAGCGCTGCTTTTCTATCTGCCTCCCGCCGCGAACGGGCAAGTGAAGGTAAGCGCGCAAGGGCCTCAGGGAATGCCGCTGCCGCGAGCCGCTGAGAAAACAGATAAGGACGATGTCTTTAAGGTCAATTTCCCGATCAAGCCCGGCGAAACGCAAATTCAAGTGGCCTATGTTCTGCCTGTTGGATCGCCGCTCACCTTCCGCGGGCGAATGGTCTCCATCCAAGGCATGCCCACTTCGCCTTTGCGCCTGGTCGTTCCGCCCGGCGTCATTCTCGCCGGTAGCGACGTCGAACGTATCGCCACCGAACCGCGCACGCAAGCCACCATATACGGGATAAAGACAGCCGCCGGCTTCTCCGTTGAAGTGGCCGGCCGCGGCTCTCTGCGCGGCGACGATCAGGCCTCCGCGGCCGATGGAAACGAGAGCCCCAGCATCACGCAAGGCCAGCCCCGGATCTATCGTCATCTGCCATGGCTGCTCGCGCTCGCCCTCTCGATTCTAGCCGCCGGATTCGCCATTCTTTTCCGCAGTTCTCCCGTGCGATCGCCCTACCAGAAGTAGATCCCAACACTCCGCCATGCCCCAAGCCATCGAGCTCGATCGATTATGGAAGTTCTATGGCGACTACCCGGCCTTGCGCGACCTGAGCCTTAACATCGCCCAAGGCGCCTGTTGCGCTCTTCTCGGCCGCAACGGCGCGGGAAAGACCACGCTGCTGCGCATCCTAGCCGGGCTCTCGCCCTTCCAGCGCGGGACCGTGCGCGTCTGCGGCGAGTCGCCCCGCAGCGAAAAGGCCCGCCGGCTGAACGGTTTTCTCGGTCACGGCATCGGCGTCTATGAAGATCTATCCGGCCTTGAGAATCTGACTTTCTTCGCGCGTGTCGCCGGCATTGAGCGGCCGGCCTCGGCCTCAGCTCATTGGCTGGAGCGCGTCGGCCTCGCCCGCGCCGCCTCCATGCCCGTCCGTCAGTTCTCACGCGGCATGCGCCAGCGTCTCGCACTGGCGCGCGCCTTTCTCCACGCCCCCAGCGTCCTGCTGCTCGATGAACCCTTCACCGCGCTCGACGACCGTGCCATCGCTATGCTAACCGAGCTGTTGACCGAGGCCCGCCGGCGCGGCGCCACCCTGGTCCTTTCCACGCATCAACTACGAGAAGCGCTCGCAATCGCCTCCCATGTCGCTCTCATCGAAAACGGCCGATTGTGTTATGCGGGCGAGCGCACCGGCGACATGCTCGAAGACCCTGCCCTGCTGTACCGCCTTTACACGAAACTGGGCGCGGCGTGAAATCGCTGGCCCAAGCGCTTTCGGTCGCCAGGAAAGACTTGGCCATCGAACTGCGTACCAAGGAATCCATCAACGCGGCCGGCGCATTCGCGGTCGTGATCCTGCTTCTGTTCAGCTTCGCTTTCGATCCCGGCGCCGACGCCACGCGCGAAATCGGCGGCGGATTACTCTGGCTCGTCTTCGCCTTCGCCGGCGCCCTCATCTTCAATCGCGGATTCGCCCGCGAGTTGCCGAACGATTGTCTCGATACGCTGCTCTCTTCCGCTGTCTCCGGCGCCAGCCTCCTGCTCGGGAAAAGCTTCGCCAATCTCCTGATGCTTCTCGCCGTGGAGTTCCTCTCTCTATTCGTCTTCGGCATCTTCTATGACGTCCGCTGGTGGCTGCGCCCGCTCGAGTTGGCGGCGCTTTGCGTTCTCGCCACCTGGGGCATCTCTGTAATCGGCGCCGTGTTCGGCGCCCTAACCGTCAATCTGCGGCTGCGCGAGCTCATGCTGCCCGTCATCATCTACCCGCTCCTGATCCCGCTCCTGATCGCCGCCATCGAAATCACCAACGCTTTGTTTTCCAATCGCCCCCTGGGCTCCTACGAACTGCTATGGGGCCGCGTGCTGCTTGTCTTCGACATCGTCTTTACTGCGCTCGCGATGGCTCTCGCCGAAACCATCCTGGTCAACTAGCGAGAGCCCGCCGTGCCAGGAATCAACGGACTAGGCGAAAATAGAATATTCGTATGCGAGACAAGTTTGTCGTCGCCTTGGCCGTTGCCGCCGGCGTGCTATTGGCCTTCAATCTCTACCGTATTTTTCTTGTGTTGCCCGACGAAGCCTTGCAGGGCGCCATCTACCGCATCATCTTTTTCCACGTGCCCGCGGCTATCACCGGAATGATCGGCTATTTCGCCGCGCTGCTTCTGAGCCTCGCCTATCTCAGCTTCGGCAACTTCCGCTACGACTCGCTGGCCGCCTCGGTCGTCGAGGTGTCGGTGGTCTTCTCGGTCGTCAACATCGTCACCGGCAGCATCTGGGCGCGCGTCATCTGGGGCATCTGGTGGACCTGGGATTACCGGCTCACATCGGCCCTCGTCTGCGTCCTGATTTTTAGCGGCTATCTCATGTTGCGGCGCGCCATCGACGAGCCCACCCAGCGCGCGCGCCTGTCGGCGGCCCTGTGTGTCTTCGGCTGTATCGACGTCGTGATTGTTTGGAAATCCATCGAGTGGTTTCGCACCCAGCATCCAGGCCCGGTCCTCAGTATCAGAACCGGCGGCGGTCGCATCGACCCCGCCATGGAACAGATGCTCTATCTCAATTTCGCCGCCATTCTCATGATCGCCATCGCACTGGTGTTGATTCGAACCCGGCAGGAAGCAACCGCGCGCGAAATCGATTCGCTTCGCCGTATCGCCAACGCCGCCTAAGGAAAATCTATGGACGCACGCAATTTCACATTTATGTTTTACGGCTTCCTGGCCGCCTGGCTGATCGTGCTGCTTTACGTCATCAGCTTGGCCCGCCGAGGGGCGCGTCTGAACCGAGAGCTCGAACAGGTCAAGCAGCTTATAGGGGCAGACCGGGCCTCCGAGCCGGCCCGCCTCGAAGATCGCTCCCGTTAGCCCATCGGCGCGGAGTTGGCCGAACCACCGTTCAGCATCACGCCGCGGGCCTGACGATCTCGGCCGGCTGCGTCCGCAACGGCAGAGTGACGGAGAAAACGCTCCCGGTCCCCGGCTGGCTTTCGAGCGAGACCTGGCCTCCCATCGCCTTCGCTAAGTTGCGCACCAGCGACAACCCGAGCCCCGCTCCTCCAACGCTCCGCGTGTTCGAATCGTCCGCCTGGGTGAAAGGTTCGAAAATAGCGAGCTGTTTGTCCGGCGCTATGCCTACGCCCGTATCGCGCACCGCGATCGCCACGGTCTGATTCGCCTGGGCCGGAGTCCGCGCCGAAACCGTGACCGCGATCTCCCCGCGCGATGTAAATCGCAGCGCGTTGCTCAGCAGGCCCGAGAGAATTTGACGAATCCATCGCGGCTCGCCCCAGAACCTCTCGGCGACATCCGGCGAAACCTCGCAGCGCATCCGGATGCGTTTCTCGCTCGCGAACGGCGCGCCCCAGCTCACCTCCTCGCGCAACACTTTTCTGAGATCGAACTCTTCGCTCGAAGTGATGGCCTGCCCCGCTTCCGTTCTCGAAAACTCCAGAATGTGATCGATCAACCCCAGAAGCATCTTCGCCGAGCTGTTTGCCAACTCCAGATATTCCTTCTGCTCGCCCGACAAAGGCGTCTCATTCAGCAGTTGCGTCATCCCCAGCACCCCGTTCAGCGGCGTGCGCAGCTCATGACTCATATTGGCGAGAAATTGCGTCTTCGCCAAGCTTGCCGATTCGGCCGAATACTTCGCCAATCGCAGCTCGTCTTCGGTGTGCTTCAGCGCCTCGATGCCGAGCAGCATGCCCTGAATCTCCGGCGGCCCGCCATCCCGGAATTCGAGCAAGGTCGCGCTCAGCAATACCCACACCAGCGACCCATCGGTCCGGATGAGCTTCATCTCGCGCGGCGGAAACTGCTTCTGTGTTACAAGAAGCTCGACATACGTCCGGGCCATCTCTTCGGAAAGATGCACCGTGCGAACTTTTTTCCCGATCACGTCCTCGCGGCGCTCGTAGCCGAGCAGGTCCACGCAGGTCTGGTTCATGTCCACCACGGTTCCATCCAGCCGCGCGATATAGATCCCGGCCACGCTGCGTTCGAACAGGACGCGGTAGCGTTCTTCGGTCGAATATAGCCGCGAAGATTGCGCCGAGAATCGCTCGCCGGCCAGCGATGTCAATACCGTGATCGCAAGCAGCAATAAGGTTCCGGTCGCGATCGCCACGCCGCCCACCCATGAGATATTGGCCGTGCCCGCCAGGATCAGAGGACGATCCGACCGCGAAAAGTGGGCCGCCGCCATCCCGGTATAGTGCATGGAGCTGATCGCCAGGCCCAACAGAACTCCGGCCGCGATCTTGCGAAGGCCGATCAATTTCGAACGCATTCGCAGCGCCGTCAATGCGATGCCTGAAACGATTATGGCGATCGCGACCGAAAGCGCCACCACCCGCCAGTCGTAGCTGCACGTGCAGGTCATCCGCATGGCCGCCATGCCGATGTAATGCATGCCGGCGATGCCCGAGCCCATGGCGATCGCGCCGCAACTCAGTTGCAGGCGGCTCAGGCTCTCCTGGCTGACGAAGACCAATGCAATTGCCGAAGCCCCAATCGCCGCGATCATGGAGGCGAGCACCAGGCCGATGTCGTACCGAATTGCCACCGGCAGCTCGAACGCGAGCATGCCGACATAGTGCATGGACCAGATCGCCAGGCCCATCGCACATGCCCCGCCGGCAATCCACGCGCCTTTCCACCCCCCTTTGGCCGCCGTCACGCGCTCGGCCAATCCCACCGCCGCGTATGCCGCAAAGATCGCGATGAATATGGAAAGCGCAACCAGACGGTAATCGTAATGGGCTGCTAACATCTGCCAGGCGCCTCTCTTCCGCGTATCGGCAAGATACGGACCGAAGTTGAGTTCTCGGCGCCCCGTCTAAATTGGAAGAACGATAGGTCCTCGATAAGAAATCCCCGAATTCTGCTAAATTGAATGCGGGTTCAACTTTGATGGCGTTTCAGCCGGACATCCTCATTACCACCCCGGACGGCCGCGTGATGGTCATTGAAGCCAAAGTCGTCATGACTGACCTTCCACATACCGAACAGGCGCTCAAACAGTACATGGTCGGCATGCAGTACCCGTTTGGCTTGTTAATCACACCGGAAAAAGGCTGGGTCTATCGAGATCTTTATTCCAGCCTCTCGCCCGAGGCGCTTCACTCGATCCAGTCCAGGTGTAAACCCGTCGATGGCCCCGGAATCCATCGGTACATTCGGTGGGCAGAAGAAAACGGCCAATTGGATAAGCGCCAGGCCGAAGATGCACATCAGCTCGCTCACAAGTACATACAGAGCATCAGCAAGGAGTTGTCCGCTATTCCGTCTGTCCTCAAGGAAGTAGCCGCGCTCATGCGTTCGGATGTTTGCTTTTGACGACGAAATGCTGGATTAGGCCAATCGGTTAGCGTTAACTAAAGTTGCGCAAAAGCCTTTGACCATGCCATTCTGGCTGGCGTACTAGTCTCCTCTTCCAGGCTCTGGAATCGGGGCGGGCGCGGGATCTCCTTTGCTGAGATCGACAGCGATATGCAGCCGTGGGGCTAAAAAGGAGCGTACAAGGAAGATTTGCGAAAGCTATACGACCATGCTCACGTTTGGGTCTACAGTGATTTCACGTTGCAATTTCCTCCACGCCGCCGCGGATTTAAATAATGGTTCGCAGAACGCGCGGTCCGCGGCCCCGAGTAGAACTCCGCCCCGCCGGCCCGAGACTTGGTAAGTTGTGGTTAGCAAAGCGCAGTGACTCATATCATTTCCGGACAGGAATACCGCGTCGCAGCGGTGGCCGCCAACAATCACCTTGTCTTAGAGGGTTCGAAACCTCTTCGGGGCGGGGCCTACATGGGAATTCACCCCGGTTCACACGCGTGAGGCCGTTTCTAACATCGGCGTCAACGCACTTTTCAGGCACTACCCCCACCCCCGGTAGTGCGCTAAATCTGTGTGGCTGTCTTGGTGGCGGCCTCGACAGTGCGGGCCGCCCAGTGTCACAGTTTTCCGCCGGTTAGATTCACGATTACGCGGTCAAGCTCTGCCTCGGTCCAGCGGTCGATCTCATCGGAAGTGAGATGGGGCGATGCATTCGTGAGGATGTTGCCTTGTTTGTCCTTGATGTTAAAGCGAACAAATTCACCCGCGTCGTCATCGAACTGCACTGTACATTCTTTGCATCTGTTCGTTACGGCTCGGACGATTCTCGCGCGACGGTCGATCACTGAGCGGGCGATCTTTCTTTTAACAATTTCGAGCCAATCGCTCAAATCCTGAAAGCTCTCTCTGCTCAGATTCAACGGCCACTGAATGGTCACCGGTCCCTCCCGCAGCGAGAACACGTCCTGGCTGATGAGTGTTGCGGGCTTGGAGATACCACCGAACATCTCTTGAGCTTCGGCTATCGTGCGCGGACGGGGAGGGGTACGCGCTGCCTGAACCGAAGGCGGGGGCGCGTCTACCTTGCTTAACTCTTCCATCGGTAGTCCCGTGTTACTTCCTTCCACAAATGCCCACTTCTGATCCTCGGAGATTTCACGAATCCGTTTGGGGACGGGAAACTGAAGAGTCCCTTGGGATTCCCATTGGACGTAGTCTCCAACCCCCAGTGACACCTCCTCATCATCGTGGACGTCGTCGCGGACTGCGTTATCGTTTTCCTCACCCGATAGCTTATCAGATTCCCCGAGTTTTGCAAAGTTAATCGTCGCTTTGTACTCCCGAATAAAATCCTGGACCGAGTTCTCGTTGAACCTCCAATCGAAGACAAGTTCGTGCGCCAGATTGCTGCCAGACGGTAAATTGGTGCCGTACTTAGACCATAGCATCTGATGGAGTTTGGGCATTAGAGCGGCTCTCTTGATAGCAGCGTCCCGCTCGGGAGAGGGGTCCCTTTTGTCGAGCACGATTCGTAAAGCCAATTCTGACAATTGCAATCGCCGGTCCGCACCCTCCGCCTCAATCAGCAAGCCAAAGCTTTTCATTGCCGCAACCGTCAACAGCCCCGTGCTGCTTTTCTCAGTCGTTCCCCAGTGCTGAGCTGCGATCCGAAGGGGAGCCGAATTTCGGCGCTCCTTGTCGTAAAAAGTCTCCGCTCGCTTCAGCGCGGTGCCAAGGTCGATAGATGGATAGCCGGGGCTTCTTAGTTTTCTGCTCTTTGCGGGTTCAACATGTGCGGTATCGCTCATGCTCAAGGTGCCTCCGTATTAACTGTAAGACCGCTATCGGTCCATGTCAACAAGAATAATTCGATAGGCTATCGTTTTTATCTTTACATCGACCCGATATGCTATTAGAATTTGATTGTGGCGATTGAGAATCGGCTGCTAAAAAGCAGAAGGCCCAGAAGCGCTCAACCCGCCCTGGGCCTTATCTCAATCCGAATGGGGGTGATCGGTGTATGCCGCCGCCACCAATATAGCCACTTAAGCAAAACCCCGGCTCGGGTTGCCGCCCTTGCCGGGGCTAGAACTACACAGCCGAAGCCGCGTAGGTCCGACAACCTCATTATCCGGCTTTTGGCTGTGGATCGCAAGGAGATCCACAGTGACATGCCACAACTGCCGAACCGAATGCAAACGCCACGGACGCGATCGCAAAGGCAATCAGAGATTTCAATGCCGCCAGTGCTCCAAGACGTTCCTGGAGCCGCGAGAAAAGCCGCTGGACAACATGTATCTGCCGATGGATAAGGCAGAGCAAATCCTGAAACTGTTGCTCGAAGGGAACAGCATTTCGAGTGTCGAGCGCTTGACCGAGATTCATCACACGACAATCCTCAAGCTCCTGGTGCTGGTCGGTGAACGCTGTGAGCGCTTTCTTTCGGAGAAGATTCGCAACATACGCGTGAAGGATGTAGAGGCCGATGAGCTTTGGTGCTTCGTCCAAAAGAAGGAAGGCCACAAGCGGGCCGATGAAGCGGGAGTTGAAACCATCGGCGATGCGTACACCTTCGTCGGAATCGAGCGCAATACAAAGCTTGTTCTGGCGTGGCATCTGGGACGGCGGACAAGAGTTCACACCATGCTGTTCATGCAAAAGCTTAGGAACGCGGTAAATCCGCAACATTGGTTTCAACTCACCGCTGATGGATTTCCGCCCTACGTTCCCGCCGTGGCATATTACTTCGCAAACATCGACTTCGCGCAGCTCATCAAGGTCTATCGCGCTTCGTCCGACTCCGAACAGCGCTATTCGCCGGGAGAGGTTGCGGAGTGCATACCAACACCCGTATTCGGAAATCCGCGCCCAGAGAAGATCTGCACATCACACGTGGAGAGAGCCAACCTGAGTATGCGGATGCACATGCGACGGTTCACTAGACTGACGAACGGCTTTTCAAAGAAATGGGCGAATTTGAACGCCATGCTTGCACTGTACTTCGCTTGGTACAACTTTGTCAGAGTGCATCGGACGTTGCGCGTTACTCCCGCGATGGCGGCAGGCGTTTCGGATCATGTCGGGGAAATTTCGGAGCTTCTTGCGTAGCGGCTGGCGTGATTAGCGGACGTTGTAGCCACGGATGAATATGCTCAATTACCCGGTCAATGCGATATTCTGACTTGAAATTGCCGCCGGCATCGACCGTCTGGATAGTGGTCAATTCTACACGTAAGACGTCGCCCTTATAAAATCCCTCCTGCCCGCTGTCCAGCTTGTTTTTGAAACCCGAGTCTTTGATGCTCGCATTAAACTTTGCGTTCCCGTCTGAAAACCCCCACTTGCCGTCCTCAAAGTTGGCCCTCGTTACCCTGAGTAGGACCGGACGGGTGTTGCTTGTTGCCGTCAAGCTTTCGACCGCGTGCTTATGGGTCTCAGTTCCAAGGATCGAGGAAGGAAGATCGCCCTTTGCCACCTGCTCAAGTACGTTCCTGCCGCGCCTTACTTCGAGTGAATCAATTCCGGGTCGAGCTACTGGCTTGACGGTTTTATCAAGAGAAGACCGGATTGCTTCTTTGCTGTAAAGTGCCGCCGTCTGCACATCGACGTTGATTTGACCGTCTCCTAGTTGAATGATCGTGATGTGCTTCGAGGGGTCCTGAATAACTTCTTTTGGCTGCGCTCCCTTTAACTGCTTGTACAGGCTAAGTAGGCCTTTAACCGCCCCGACTGCGCCAGCGGAAGCAACTCCCGTGCCGAAAATGAATTCGAGAATCTGCTTGGCGTTAGCCAACTGGCCAGAGAAGAGGTCCTTCGCTTGCGCGATCAGGTTTTGATCTAAGAGCAAGAGAACTTCAAATGATCCACGCCTAAAATCAGACTTGACCTGGACGGACACCTCGGCCTTGTCGTGGTTCAATTCGTGATTGACCTCTCGGACCAAGTCGCCAATCGCTAGAAGCGCTGGGGCAAGTTCGTATACATCCATCAGCCCGCGACGAACAGCCTCCCCGTCATAGGCGAGTTGAAATTGTGCCCGACTCATTCCAGAATGAATCTTACCGAATTACAGCCACACAGATTTAGCGCACTACCCCCACCCCCGGTAGTGCGCTAAATGTTGGTTGAGGCCGGAAGCGGTGGCATCAACCGCCTGAAGATACGTGTGCCGATACGATGCCCGAGGCAAGCAATTGTTGAACAGTTCGCCTCACGTATGGTGAGGGTAGCGGTTGGCTACTTTCATTCGGAAACTCAAAGTCAAAGGCGCAATTTATGAACGTAACGTTGATAAGCACCATGGGACCACTAAACACTATCCGAGAGTTTCTGATGGCGAGATTCTCCAGCCTCCCGTTTTTCAGAATCAGCACGCGACCGTCAAGGGGCATACCGCCGCCACTTATGTACACGTCGTCCATTTTCGTAACGTACGGACTATTTCTGGGTGGAACGTCAGGAGAGAGTCCGGCTGATGCGAATTGAATGAACTGTAGAACCGTTGGCCAGTAATCAGGCGCGTTTTCGTTTACCTGTCTCAGCTTGACTGCTACCGCCTCGACGGCGGTTTCGGTCGGCCTTACTTCTGAAGGGGGCTGCTCTGCTACTTTTCGAAGAGCAGGCAGATTCTTGGCTAATTCCGTCACGTTCAACATGCCGAGTTCTCCAAGCACCTTCTTCGGCATTTGGGAGGCCTGTATCGTGCGCAGGGTAGACTCGATGGCTGTTAAGCGGTCGTCAGTATGGGTACGGAACTCAGCCTCCTCTTTGACATGACTAAATGATTGATACAGCGCGCCCATGGTGATAGCGATACAGGCGACTATTAACGCGCAAATTGCGACTGGGGAGCCGAACCTGAGTATAAGGCCGCGTGCCTTATCCCAACCGGTGGGCTTGAATTGGTCAACAGCATCCCGTATCTTCTGTTTGATAATTGGGTAACAACTTACTTGAGAACTCCACGCCTCCGTGCGACTGAGTGCGCGCGAAAACGGCGAGCAGAGACTTCAGGATTGATTTTTTAAAGCTAGGCCCACAAACGCTTGGAACATGTTGTTCAAAGCCGCTAGGTTCAGTTGAACAGCGGCAAGTGCACGGGCTATCTCGTCTAGCTTGGTGCCGTGCATTCCAACGGGAGCGGGATCATGAGGCTCGAAATCCGGTCTGCGACTGTACGGCTTCAGGGTGTCAACCATCTTCCCGATTTCTTGGTTGATCCCTCGTGTTGAGATCAAAATGTTATCAAATGCGATTTCCGTATCAGAAGCATCGGCCATATCGAGAGCACTATAGCACGCAAAAGACACCTAGTGGTCGTTGCCGATACTCACTTGTCATCACGCCTTGTCGCTCTAGCACGCTTCCACTTCTTTTCTTCCTTCACGATCTGCTCGTGCGGAACAGCGATCACCGCGCGAAACAGCTTGTCGAACCGCTCGAACTGATCGGGGCCGGTACAGCGGGCCGCTAGTTCATCTGGAATGCTGATCGGTTTGGGTTCTTGCGTCTGCCTCATCCATCTTCCATCTTAGCCCGTCTCTATTTGGTCCCGCAGCTTGATCCGGTACAGTTGACCGCCGTGTTGAAACGCCCGTATGCTTCGGCGGCGTGCGCCACCGGCATCGGTCCAGTAAAAAACGAGCGCAACGAATTCGCCCGTTTCCGCACTAAAGGTGAGACCAGCCTCTCTTTTATGTTTGACCGTATGAAATGGCGACGTTGTATTGGCGTCCCAATCACGCTTTGTTTTCTTTTGTTTGCAGGTCTCGAGAACGGCGTCCATAGCAAATTCTGTGAACTTGCGCTCCATCTCTTCCTCTGATAGCGTTATAGGATTGTTCTTAGGAGTCACAATGATAACCCCTGCGGAAGTGAGGCTCTCGCTGCACCGCTATTTGAAAGGCGAGTGGCCGCTGGAACAGTTCGAGCAATGGTTCGCGCCTGTGTTGGCGGTAGCAGGTCGCTTAGTCGATACAGAGACCGAGGCGCTGGTCCAAGGTATTGAGTGGGCATTTTGGGACTTCGAGCACGGCTCGGGTTCACAGAACATCTTGAGGGCGAACCTCCGACAATTGGCGGGCGATACTCCCGTGATCCGACAGCCACTCGTCGTAGGAGATGCAGTGTATAGCGACATGAAGTCCGGTACATCTTCTACACCCCAGGATGGGCCTGCAATTGTTGTGCAGGGATCGTTGCGAATATTACCCGAAGCGGTATACGCGTAATCACGTCATCGACGAAGAGAACGTCTATCCAGTAGAGACCCTCTTCGTCTGCTACGAGAACGAATGGCGTTATGATGTTCACTCCAGAGTCTTGGCTGCCCTCGAAAAACGCTTCGTTGTCTAAGTCAGCGATTGGCGTCACGGCATTGGGTTTATACAGGCGTATCTTAATCGCGATTTTGCCGGAGCCCATGACGCCAGCTTTTAATCCGATTACTAGAACCGCCTGTATCAACTGTGGCGGGATCTGGGGAGTGGGCTTAGGACGCACGAACCTATCCACAACGCGTATGAAACTGACCACTCCATCCCGTTCCTGAAGAACTTTCTCGCAAAGGAAAGCCGCACTGAGATGCGGTCCCGAAAATCCATCTGACATATAAAAGCTCCCTATCAGGCACACGTTGCCTGTTCGTTCGTCGCTTGACTTGTTTGGGGGAGGATCGGTAGGATGGAGTTGTTCAGGCTTTCCTACCGCCAATGCCGTCAACGAGGACGGCATTCAAGGCCGTCAAGGCTAACCACCATTGTAGCCCCACTGGACAGTTTCCAAAAACAAAAAAGTTTAGACGTGTTTTAGTGGTGAGCCAAACGTTTTCGTGCGTCCGCGTTTTTGCCGCCGTTTCTCGGCTTCAGTTAATTGTGGGCGGTGGAATTTCCGACTCCTTACCCGTTAACTGATCCCAGGTGAGCCGCTTTCCGACAACTTGCCGCACCGCCAAATCAAAACGTTCGGCATCGTTCATTTTCCGGTTGTTAAAGCGATACGCCTGTTCGTCCAAATAACGGAAAAGGTGAAATGGTTCTACGCTGACATAGGTCCCGTGCAAGCCTCTTTTTAATAAACTCCAGAAATTCTCGCAATTGTTAGTGTGAACGTTACCATTGACATACTCGACCGCGTGATTGATGACAGCGTGCTGGTAATCGGCCTGTAAGCCTTCGTAGGATTTCAATTCATCGCTGAAGATGGCCGAGCCTGCTTCCACGTGCTCACGGACTTGCTTCTGAACTTCATGCTTGCGGCGATTATCGATGACAATGGTGCGAACGTTACCGCCGCGCTCCATCATGCCCATCACGATAGTCTTGTCCTTGCCGCCGGTTCCAGTGATCTTCCTGGCGCGACGGGCAGCGTGCATGTTCCGGGCTTTCCCGCCTATAAATGACTCGTCAACCTCAACTTCACCGGAAAGCTTTTCGATTGTGCCGCTGTGTAATGCCATTCGGATGCGGTGATCCAAAAACCATGCAGTCTTTTGAGTTATGCCGAGCGCCCGCTGAATTTCGTAACTGCTAACACCGTTCTTACAATTTACAATGAGCCACATCGCAATGAGCCACTTATCAAGACCGATAGGACTGTCTTCAAAGATTGTGCCGGTCTTCGAAGTGAACTGCCGTTTCACATGGTGAGAACCGCACTGCCAGCGGTTGTGCTTCTCGGAGAAAACAACCTTTGCGCTTCCACAGGTGGGACAAGTAACCCCATCGGGCCAGCGCCGTGCTACGAGAAACTTCCGGCAATTGGCGGGATCGGCGAAGTAGAGAACCGCTTCCTGAAGGCTCCTGGGTTCCTGTTCCATGCTTCAATCGTAGCGGAATCATGTGGAGTTGTCAAGTAAGTTGTTACCGATAATTGGGCTGTCCTCAATCGCGGTAGTTACTTTCCTGCCAATTTCTTCGGACAGCCATTTTCGATCTGCACTGTTGAGCGAAGCCATTTCTTCAGGCGTACAAGTCGTGATACACTCCTATCTAACCGCGTTAAACGCCGCTTTGAATGGCTGGTATCCATCCAAAGCAGTGGCAGTCTGATTGGGTTGCGTACCCCGCTTTGTTCTAGGCTAGCAGTTCCGCTAACGTCCACACGTGATCCGCGATTCCGGCAGCCATCGCGGGCGTCACGCGCAGCGTGCGATGTACTCTGGCGAAGTTGTACCAAGCGAAGTACAGGGCGAGCATGGCGTTCAGATTCGCCCATTTCTTTGAAAAGCCGTTCGTCAGTCTGGTGAACCGACGCATGTGCATCCGCATACTCAGGTTGGCTCTCTCCACATGTGACGTGCAGATCTTCTCTGGGCGCGGGTTTCCGAATACGGGTGTTGGTATGCACTCCGCAACCTCTCCGGGCGAATAGCGCTGCTCCTGATCGGACGAAGCGCGGTAAACCTTGATGAGCTGCGCGAAGTCGATGTTTGCGAAGTAATACGCCACGGCGGGAACGTAGGGCGGAAACCCATCAGCGGTGAGCTGAAACCAATGTTGCGGATTAACTGCGTTCCTGAGCTTCTGCATGAACAGCATCGTGTGAACTTTCGTGCGCCGTCCCAGATGCCACGCTAAAACCAGCTTTGTATTGCGCTCGATCCCGACGAAGGTGTACGCATCGCCGATGGTTTCTACCCCCGCTTCATCGGCCCGCTTGTGACCTTCTTTCTTTTGAACGAAGCACCAAAGCTCATCCGCCTCTACATCCTTCACGCGCATGTTGCGAATTTTCTCCGAAAGGAAACGCTCGCAGCGTTCGCCGACCAGCACCAGGAGCTTGAGGATTGTCGTGTGATGAATCTCGGTCAAACGTTCGACGCTCGAAACGCTGTTCCCTTCGAGCAGGAGCTTGAGAATGGTCTCAGCCTTCTCGACCGACAGATACATGCCGTCCAGGGTGTTGTCACGCGCATCCGTGAACACCTTTCGGCACTGATTGCATTGGTAGCGTTGGCGATTTCCGCGCTTCCCAAACTTCCGGCATTCCGTCCGGCAGTTGTGGCACGTCATTGTGAATCCCCTTGCGATTCACAGCCAAAAGCCGGATACTGTGTTTGCGAGACTCGTGCGGCTTCGGCTGTGCGGTTCTTAGTCCCGGCTGGAGTTCCAGCTCTGGCCGGGGCGGGTTTAATCTGGAGGCGGGTAAGGGATTCGAACCCCTGGACGGTGGGACTAGCACCGCCAACCGATTTACAGTCGGTCGCGTTCGACCACTCTGCCAACCCGCCAAAGAAAGAGCGAAGGCCAGCCGTTCAGATTTGGCGATCTGAGCGAGTTGGCCTTTTCGTTTCATGGTAATAATAGTATTATGCAATATTGCATGAGAATGGTCAAGAGGCCAAAATGCAATATTGCATTTCTGCGTAGGCGGATGTATCATGGCTTTGTGGCGATTCATGGAGTACTACTCACCGGCGGGGAACAACCTCATCGAAGAGTGGTATCTCGGTCTTTCGGAGGCGGCGCAAGCCGAGTTCGATGTCACGCTCAAAACCTTAGCCATAACCGAGAACTGGCGAGGCATGGCCGAGTTCAAGCATTTGGGCAAGGACGGGTTGTGTGAAATTCGCTTCAGCGCGGACAATATCCAATATCGCCCAGCCGGGTTTTTCGGCCCTGGCGCAAGGGTCTTTTCGATCTACGTTGGATGTCATAAGAAAGGAAAAATATATTACCCACCAGAGGCCTTCGATCTTGCAGCGAAGCGCCGAAGAAAGGTGGAGAATGGCGAGGCCTCATTAAATGAGCGGACTGTCTAATATCTGGGAAAAGTTATCGCGTAGTAAGTCGTATCGCGAATCCTTTGTGGGGGCCTTTGTGAAGCGGATGGTGCCCCTTCAGATCCGCACACTTCGGAAAGAGCGTGGTTGGTCACAGGCGGAGTTGGCGAAAGAAGCCAAGCTAACTCAGGGCGTCATATCTCGTGCAGAAGATCCCAACTACGGGAATTTGACAGTAAATACGTTGGTTCGAATTGCTGCCGGTTTCGATTGTGCCTATGTAGGCGAATTCGTGCCGTTTAGTGAGCTCGCGAGCCGCTATAGCAATCTCGAACACGAAGACTCTCTTCGCGTACCAAGCTTCAAAGATGACCGTCTACCGTCCAGTGTTCCAGCCGTGCCATTGGCATCGCGCGGTTTTTATCGAGAGGGTGCTAACGATAATTTGTTGGCCTCTCTATATGCCTACAAAAATGAAAGTGGCTGTGCGGCTTACGGTCTGATAGCCGGGGCGGGCGAAGGGGGTTGGGTAACCTTCGAGGCTAAACCGGGGCCGACAAATCAAACAGTACGCGAAATGTATTTGCGTCCACGCGGCCAAAATATACCCGTTCCGGTTGAGGAATTCCCGGTCACAATCCACGACACATCCATTTACGGTGTTATGGAAAATCGGTTGCCCTCCCACCGCGCATTAGGAGCATAAATCATGGATCGAGAACAGGATAACGAGCAGAACGACGAAGTACAGAATGTCACCTTTCAGGTGCCGCTTGCACCAACCTTCGTCTATTCCAACGCAAGCGCATATGCACTCTCTCTCATGGAGATGAGGATCAGTTTCGGAGAAGCGATGCCAGACCACACCGTTCAGCCGCGTACGGGGGTCACTCTTCCAATCGAGCACTGTGTTCATTTGGCATTTTCGCTTTGCCATAATCTTCTGGCGTATGACCGAAATTTCGGGCCGCCTCGCCATCCTGAGTGGGGCGAACTCAAAAACGCGTTGATTAGAGGAGGGTTTGGACCTCCAGTCCCAAGAGCTCCCCAAGAAAACGAATCAGGGCAAGAGTGGTCCTAGAAATGGTATGCCCCGAAGGGCGCACACACTATGTTGTGGGATACAGGCTTGAAAGAAGCCGGAGAGTCGCCCTATAATTGTCTTAGCCCAAAACAAAACCCCACCCGGCAAGGTGGGGCGTAGGGCCTTGATCTTTGAAAGCTATTGCCGCTTAACGGCTTGATGGGAACCTGAACCATTTCCATCATAACGGCACTTCGCTAGTTCCGTCAATCGGCAAATAACAACCCCGCGCGAACACACCAGCAAAAGCAGTGTGCCAGCGCTACAACCGATGACGGAGACCTTTGTGACGAAAATCGAGAACCAAACATTTGAAAACGTGGTCGTCAACTTCGATGGCTACCAATACCACAAGTGCGTGTTTAATCATTGCCAGTTGCTGTACACCGGTATGACCCCGGCGCACCTTGTGGACTGTCAGATTCGCTCAGATTGTATGTGGGGCTTTGGTGGACCGGCACAGAATACACTCAGTTTTTTAAAAGATCTGTACAAGTCCAGTCCGGCCTCCAAGGCTTTAGTCGAAGCGATCCTTCAGACGATTCGAGGCGAAGCGCCGCCTCAACAGCCTTTCGCGCCACCGGATTCATCGAAGGGGCTGGTGCACTGATCTCTTTGATGTGTACATCGCCGATCAACTTGAAGACCATAACCACATAACGTATCACGGAAGCGGCCAGGATAGCAGCGCTTGGCCGCTTCCGGCCTCAACCAACATTTAGCGCACTACCCCACCCCCTGTGTTACCCTATAAGCAGTAAAAATCGAGATTAAGGTAAAGACGAGGAGTATCGTTTTCCAGCATGGCCCTGGCTGCATCCGACAAGTCACAAGTGATCACCAAGTACCGGATCCACAAGTCCGATTCCGGTTCGCCAGAGGTCCAGGTTGCGCTCCTGAGTCAGCGTATTTCGGAATTGACCGAGCATTTCAAGACCCATCAGAAAGACCATCATTCCCGGCGCGGTTTGCTGACCATGGTGGCTCGCCGTCGCAAGCTGCTCAACTATCTGAAAGACCGCGATCTGGAGCGTTATCGGGGTTTGATCCAGCGCCTCGGTATCCGGCGTTAGCGTCGGCTCTCGCCAGCTCCGCTGGCCGCCTCCGCCCGCGCTTCGGTGCGCTTCACAACAACCTCTAAGTCCCCACTTAGTCCCGATCTTGGTCCGTGCGTGAGGGTGTATCCCAAACACGCATGCAGAGATTTTTGATGCGGATCACGCATCGGGGTTTACGAATGTCACACACAATAGAAATAGACCTGCAAGGGTCCAAGGTCTCCATCGAGACCGGCAAGATCGCCAAACAGGCCAACGGGTCTGTCGTTGTCCGCTCGGGGGATTCGGTGGTGTTAGCCACCGTCTGCTCGGCCGAGAAACCGAAGCCGGGCGCCAGCTTCTTCCCGCTCACGGTCGATTACCGCGAGTACACCTACGCCGCCGGAAAGTTTCCGGGCGGCTTCATCAAGCGCGAAGGACGGCCTTCGGAAAAGGAAATCCTCACCAGTCGGCTCATCGATCGTCCGGTGCGCCCCCTCTTCCCGGAAGGCTACGGCAACGAAACGCAGATCATCGCCATGGTGCTCTCCGCCGATCCAAGCCACGATCCCGGAGTGCTCGCCATCATCGGCGCCGGCGCCGCGCTTGCCATCTCCGATGTTCCTTTTCATCACGTGCTCGGCGGCGTCCGCGTCGGCTTGATCGACGGCGCCTATCGCGCCAATCCCAGCTACGACGAAACCAAGGATTCGAAGCTGAGCATCATGGTCGCCGGAACCGACGAAGGCATCGTCATGGTCGAAGCCGGCGCCGACGAAGCTTCCGAAGCCGAGGTCATCGAGGCCATCGAATTCGGCCACGACTGCTGCAAGAAGATCGTCGCGGGCATTCGCGAGTTGATGAAGCTGGCGGGCAAGCCCAAGCGCGAGTTCACGCCGCCTGTCGTCAACCAGCAGATGCTTGAAACTATTTCCAACGCCGTCCGCGCCGACCTGAGCGACGCGCTGAACACTCAAAAGTACGGCAAGCTGGAAAGCTATAGCCGCGTGGATCAAGCGAAAGAACGCGCCCTCGGGCTCTTCACCGAAGAAGCCGAGAAAGCCGAGGCGGGCAAGCTCTTCGATCACCTCAAAGAGCGCATCTTCCGCGACGAAATGCTGAAGGAGCGCCGCCGCCCCGATGGACGCGCCTTCGACCAAATCCGTCCCATCACCTGCGAAGTCGGCGTCCTGCCGCGCACGCATGGCTCTGCCGTCTTCACTCGCGGAGAAACGCAGGCGCTCGTCACTACCACGCTCGGAACCAAAGACGACGAACAGCGCATCGAAATGTTCGATCCTGCCGAAACCTCCAAGCGCTTCATGCTGCATTACAACTTCCCGCCGTTCAGCGTCGGCGAAGTCGGCTTCATGCGCGGACCCGGCCGTCGCGAGATCGGCCACGGTGCGCTTGCCGAGCGCGCCCTTTCGCCCATCGTTCCCGACGAATCCGCGTTTCCTTACACGTTGCGCCTCGTCAGCGACATCCTGGAATCGAACGGCTCCAGTTCCATGGCAAGCGTCTGTGGCGGAACGTTGTCGATGATGGATGCGGGCGTGCCCGTCGGCGCGCCTGTCGCTGGCATCGCCATGGGCCTCGTGCTCGAAGGCGATTCCTACGCCGTGCTGACCGACATCGCCGGCGCCGAGGATCACTACGGCGACATGGACTTCAAAGTAGCCGGCACCAGGGATGGCATCACCGCTCTGCAGATGGACATCAAGGTTCCGAACGTCACCACGAAGATCATGCAGGAGGCGCTCGCGCAGGCTCGCAAGGGCCGCCTCGAAATCCTCTCCACAATGCAGGAGGCGATCTCCGCGCCGCGAACCCAACTCTCGCAGCACGCCCCGCGCATCTACACCACCAAGATTCCTACCGACAAGATTCGTGAACTGATCGGGCCGGGCGGCAAGGTCATCCGCGGCATCATCGATCAGACCGGCGTCAAGATCGACGTCACCGACGACGGAACAGTCAACATCTTCGCTTCCGACGGCAACTCCGCCAACCGCGCGCTGCAAATGGTCAGCGACATCGCCGCTGTCGCCGAGGTCGGCAAAACCTATCTGGGCAAAGTCGTGCGAATCGCCGATTTCGGCGCGTTCGTCGAAATCTTCCCAGGCACCGACGGTCTGCTGCACATCAGCGAGATCTCGGAAAATCGCATCAAGAACGTGCGCGACGAGTTGAAGGAAGGCGATCAGATCCTGGTCAAGGTACTCGCGCTTGAGGGCAACAAGATTAAGCTCAGCCGCAAGGCGATCTTGAAGGAACAGCGCGAAAAGCTGAAGACCGCCGCCGCGGTAGACAAAGTTTAGCCGCAAGCTCGGCGACCGGTCAATAGCGGGGCGCGTCCCGTTCGCCGCCCCGTTCACAAACACTATTCCGCATCTTTCTCCGAAGGAGCGTGCAGTGCAAGCTGCAGCCACGGATGCCGCGTATTCAAGTCTTCAATTACTCGTGGCTTGTTCTCCGGCAGGTCCGTGATGGTGCGCAACATCGAAACCCCATGCGTCCGATACCGCGCCGACGTTTCGTTCACCCGCGCCCCAAACAGGCCCTTCTCGGCCAGCTTGCACCAAAACTCATAATCCTCCCAGCCCATCGGATCGAGTGCGCTGTATCCGCCGGCCGCGATCCAGCAAGCCTTCCGGACCATCGCCATCGCGTCGATATAGTTCGCGCAGGGAAACAGCGCCGGGTCATATTCGTATAGGCCTATCTGCCCGGTCCGCTCGCCAAACAGATCGACAGTCGGATACGCAAACGCCGCGCCCGTTGCGTCCAACGCGGCCATGCATTTCTCCAGGCAATCCGGATGCAAAGCGTTATCGGGATCGAGAGCCATGTAAAGCTCCGTATCGGCGAAGTGAACCGCCGCGTTGCGCGTTCGCCCAAGTTTCGAATTTCGCCGGTTCCGCAGCAGGGCTGCCATGTTGAACTCGCCCGCGTGCTTCTCCAGCCAGCCCCTCGCCACCCCGGCAGAATCGTCGGTTGAGCAATCGTCTACAATCACCAGGTCGAAGCCTCGCAACGTCTGCCGCAGAACCGAATCGAGCGCTTCTCCCAAAAGAGCGGCGTAGTTATACAGCGGCATCACCACCGATACCCGGCTTTCCCCGCCCCGCGCCGATTGGAACAGAATCTCCGTTTCCGGAACCGCGATCGCAGGCATCGTATGCGCGTTCTCAACCGGCATCTCCAACCGGAACAAATCGAACCGCAGAGGCGCGGGCGCGCGCACTTCGTTCAGCAAACGCGTGACCAGGGAGCGCCGGCGCTCGGGCCCATACAGCCAAAGAACGTCGCGATAGGCCGCATCCGCCATGCGGCGTCTCAGCTCCGGATTCCCGATCAGTTGCGCGAGCGACACGCGCCATTCGTCTTCGCTCGCCGCGAGAAATCCAGTCTCGCCATCTCTAATCGCGTCGCGGAACGGCTCACTGGGCGATGCAATGGTCGGAACCCCGGCCAGCGCGGCCTCGAAGAATTTCAGCTCGCTCTTGGCCTCGCAGTAGCGATTCGCAGCCTCCAGAGGCGCGATGTTGATATCGAGCCGCGCATACTCCTCTGGCAGTCGCTCAACCGGCACGCGCTCTCGCCACTCGATCTGACCCGTCAACCGATCCAACTCCGGAAACTCGCCCACATCGATACCCCCGCGAAACAGCACGAGCCGCGCCGCCGGTTGTTCGCGCAAGACTTGCGCCACGGCCCCCGAAGCAGCCGCAAAATCCTTTTGATGCGTAAACGTCCCCGAGACATAGCCGATCCGCACCAGCCCGTCGCCCGCCTGGGATTGCCGCGCATGAAACGCCGCGCGGGCTCGCCGTCGCGTTTCGCTATCGAATCCATTGGGTATCACGCTCACCGGTTTCGGCAGGATTCTCATCTCTCGTGCAAGTGGAACGGTCGGCGCGGTGCCGCGGTCCGCTTCCAGCAGCAATAGCTCCACAGCGGTATAAAACGCCCCAACCGCCGCCTCCGAAATGTTCTGCGTGCGTATGCCGTCGATGAGCCGCGTCTTCGCCAACTCCGGCCGAAACATCAAATCGTCCACATCGTAAAGGATCACGGCGCGGCGCTCGCGAGCCGCCCTCGCCAGCTCCGCCATCGCACTCGAAAGCCGCGTTCGCCAGATCCACACTACGTCCGCGCCCGCAATCTCCTCCATGCGATGAGCAACGTCCGAAGCGTTCACAACCAGCCTCTCGAAAAGCTCCGGCGCAAGGCAGCCGGCCATATTCTCTATTCGATAGCGATGTCCCGGAGTCTCCGGCTCGCCCGACACAAAAACAACCCGCAATCGTCGCCCCGCTTTGGCCGGCGCCTCAAGTTGAACCGCGCTCTTGGGCCGCGGCAGCCGGCCTTCCTGCATCCCGATCGTCACGTAGTGAACCAGCGGATTCCATCCAGCCGTCGAGATTTCCGGATTCTGCGCCGCGTACCAGTCCGTATCGAACCACCGGCTCGGGTCGCGCCCTTGCGCCGCGCCAACCTCTAAATAATGTTGAAGCGAGCTGATCGCGCCACCCGCCACATCCGGATTCCGCTCCAGATAGAATGCGCCGTCGAAGTAGCGGCACGGACTCTGGCCCTGCTTCCAGCCTGTGCGCAGATAATGGGTCAGCGGGTTCTCATGCGCCGCTTGCGCCTCCGGCGTCAAAGTCAAATACCAATCGCTGTCGAACAGCGGATGAGGATCTAGCCTTTCAAATCCGCCCGAGTAGAAATAATGGTCCGCCGGCGGAACACCTCGCGCGCGAATGTCCGCTCGCCTTCCCAGATAAAATCGGCTGTCGAATAACGGATGCGGGTCTCGTCCCGCATACCTTCCCGAGCGCAGAAAATGCGCCAGCGGATTCTCGCCGCTTCGCGCCACCTCCGGGTTCTTCAGAAGATACCAACGCGTGTCGAAAGCCGGGTGCGGGTTGCGGCCCTCCGCGGCGCCTTCCCGCAAATAGTGCCGCACCGCCGCCAGGTTCGCTTTCGCAACATTCGGATTTTGCTCCAGATAGTACGCCACGCGAAAATACTGGTTCGGGTCGCGATCGGCATGGCGCAAAAAATGAATCAACGGAGTCACTCCCGCCGCCCGCGCATCCGGATTCTCCCGCAAGTAAAAATGCGTGTCGAACAAGGGATGCGGATCGCGGTTCTCGGCCGCCTGCGAAGACAAGTAATGCTGCAACGGTTCCGCGCCCGCCTGCACGACATCCGGATATCGCGCCAGGTAAAACGCGGCGTCGAATAAAGGGTGTGGATTGCGCCCTGCCTTCCAGCCCTCCGTCATGTAATCGGCCAAGGGGTTGGCGCGCCTCAGCGCTACCCCGTGATTTTCGTTCAAGTAGAAGTGGCTATCGAAGAGTGGATGCGGATCGCGGCCTTCGTAGGCGCCCGTGCGCAGATACTGTCCCAACGGTTCCACATTGGCCCGCGCCACGTCCGGGTTCCGCTCCAGATAATACGCGATCTGAAATAGCGGATTCGGATTGCGGTGCTCGCGCCAGCCCGCCTGTATGTAGTGCAGCAGCGGATTCACGTTCGATGCCGCCACGTCCGGATTCTGCGCCAGATACCAGCCGCTGTCGAACAGCGGATGCGGCTGGCGCGATCCCGCGCTCCCAACCGCCAGGTAATGCTCCACGGGATCCATTCCGGATGCGCTCACATCGGGATTGTTCTGCAAATAAAACGAGCTATCGAAGAGGCCGGACTCCAGCACAAGTCTCCGCTCGGCCCGCGCCTTTAAACGAGCCGGGAGCTGCAGCGTAATTGTCCACCACCCCACCCGCAGCGGCAGAAAAGCCCTGTGTCGGAATGCTCTCCGGGCGAAAATTTTCACTTCCCCGTCCCGCGAAAAAAGTTACCTGGCATGTGCAATCGAATTCTCACTGTAATACTCGCCGCCCGCTAATCCCGGCGGATTAAAGCGCCAACCCCGTATATATCCGGGCGTGCAGGGCGCGTTGCGAGGGCGTCCAATCACCGTATGGCAGCACAACAATTAGCACGCGGCCTCGGCTGGTTCAGCATCGGATTAGGTGCGGCGGAACTCCTTGCGCCGAAACGCGTCAGCCGCCTCATCGGATTGAGCGATCACGCCAATGTCATTCGCCTGATGGGCGCCCGGGAGATCGCCGCCGGCGTCGGCGTCTTGATGGAAGAAACGCCCGCCAAGTCTCTCGCCGCGCGTGTAGGTGGGGACGCCATTGATCTCGCCCTGCTCGGCGCCGGATTGTTCTCCGGCAACTCCAAGCGAGGCCGTGTGCTGGCCGCGACCGCTGCGGTCGCCGGTGTCACTGCGCTCGATATCGTCTGCCGCAAGAAGCTCGCCGAGTCGGCCGAATCCCCCCGCCCCACGCGTACCACGCAAACCGTCTCCATCAATCGTTCCCCCGAAGAGTGCTATCGATTCTGGCGCAATCTGGAAAATCTTCCTCGCTTCATGCAACACGTCGCCGCCGTCCAGGTCTTAGACGACCGCCGCTCCCACTGGACCGTCGACGGCCCCGGCGGCGCGACCTTCGAATGGGACGCCGAGATTACCCAAGACTTGCCGTCCGAGCTAATCGCATGGCGCTCTGTCGACGGATCGGATGTCGAAAACTCCGGCTGGGTCCGGTTCGAGCAAGGGCCCGAGGGCCATGGCGCCTTCGTCAAGGCCCACATCGCATACCAGGCGCCCGGCGGAGCAGCCGGAGCGATGCTTGCCAAGCTCATCGGCAAAGAGCCCGGCCAGCTAGTAAACGGCGATCTCCGCCGCTTCAAGCACGTTCTGGAAACGGGCGAGATCCCGACCACCGAAGGCCAGCCGCATGGCCCGCGCTCCACGCTCGGCCGCCTGGCCGAAGCCTTCGACCGCGCCTGAATTCAATAGGTAAAAGGAGTTCATATGAAAGCGAACTGCTGGTATGGCAAAGAAGATCTCCGCGTCATGGACGTTCCCGACCCCGAAATCCTGAACCCCCGCGATGCGATCGTCAAGATTACCTCCACCGCCATCTGCGGCTCCGATCTGCATCTGTATGACGGCTACATCCCCAGCATGATGGCTGGCGACATTCTCGGCCACGAGTTCATGGGCGAAGTCGTCGAAACCGGCAAATCTGTCCAGAACCTCAAGCCCGGCGACCGCGTCGTCGTCCCCTTCACCATCTCCTGCGGACGATGCTTCTCGTGCGAGCGCCAGTTGTTCTCTCTGTGTGAAAATTCCAATCCCAACGCCTGGATGGCGGAAAAGCTTTGGGGCCATTCTCCAGCAGGCCTGTTCGGCTACTCGCATCTGGTCGGCGGCTATGCGGGCGGCCAGGCGCAATACGCCCGCGTGCCCTTCGCCGATGTTGGCCCTCTTAAAGTCCCCGATGAGCTCAGCGACGAGCAGGTCCTGTTCCTCTCCGACATTTTGCCAACCGGCTACATGGCCGCCGAGCAGTGCAACATTCATCCGGGCGATACCGTCGCCATATGGGGCTGCGGGCCCGTCGGCCTCTTTGCCATCCAAAGCGCGTACCTGCTAGGCGCCGAGCGCGTCATCGCCATCGATCGCGTCCCCGAACGCCTGCGCCTCGCTCGGGAGAAACTCGGCGCCATCGCCATCGACTACGAAAAAGCAAATGTCTACGACACGCTCATGGAATTGACCGGCTCGCGCGGACCCGATTCCTGCATCGACGCCGTGGGCATGGAAGCGCACATGCCGGGCCCGCTCTACGCATACGATCGCATCAAGCAAGCGCTCATGCTAGAGACCGGCCGCCCCATCGCCTTGCGCGAAGCCATCATGGCCTGCCGCAATGGCGGAACCGTTTCCGTCCCCGGCGTCTATGGCGGGCTCTTGGATAAAATTCCCATGGGCGCCATCATGAACCGCTCGCTCACCATCCGCACCGGCCAGACCCATATGCACCGCTACATGGCGCCGCTGCTTGAGCGCATTCGCAAAGGTGAGATCGATCCCACGTTCATCATCACGCACCGCTTGCCCCTCGAAGACGCGCCGAGCGCCTACCGGACCTTCCGCGATAAGCAGGACGAGTGCATCAAGGTCGTTCTGAAACCGCACGGCGGAGCATCGTCCAACGGTTCATCGCGAAACGGCAGCGGTAACGGCGCCGCTCATTAACCGTGGCGCTCACTAGTGGGTGATACCCACTTGGCTCAGTAGCCAGGCGTATTCAAACGCCCGGTCGTGCAGGCGGTCATAGCGCCCGGACGCGCCGCCGTGTCCGGCCGGGTCCATCTTGATCTTCAACAGCAACGGATTTGCATCCGTCTTCAGCGTACGCAGCCGCGCCACATACTTGGCCGGCTCCCAATACATCACTTGGCTGTCGTGCAAGCTGGTCGTCACCAGCATTGCTGGATACGCACGCTTTTCGAGATTGTCGTACGGGCTGTAAGTCTTCATGTAGTCGTATGCGGCCTGCTCGTTCGGATTGCCCCACTCCAGGTATTCGCCGACCGTCAAAGGCAGGGACGCATCGAACATCGTGTTCATCACATCCACGAAAGGCACCCCCAGATGAACCGCTCGAAACAGATCCGGGCGCTGATTCACCACCGCTCCCATCAGCAGCCCGCCCGCGCTCGCGCCTTCAATGACCAGTCCATCCTTCGAAGTCCAGCCTTGATCGACCAGATACTGAGCGCAATCCACGAAGTCGTTGAAGGTGTTTTTCTTCTTCATCAACATGCCGTCTTCGCGCCACTGCTCTCCCATCTCGTTACCGCCGCGTATGTGCGCGATGGCGTATGGCATCCCTCGATCGAGCAAGCTCAAACGCGAACTATCGAACGTAACCGGCGTCGCGAACCCATAGGATCCATATGCATATAGGAACAGCGGAGCGCGCCCATTGCGTTCGAAGCCCTTTTTGTAAACAATCGAAACTGGAACTTTGACGCCATCCCGAGCGGTCGCCCAAAGGCGCTCGGACGCATATTGCGATGGATCGTAGCCCCCTAACACCTCCTGCCGCTTCAACAGTTTCGATGCGCCGCTCACGGTATCGAAATCGTAAACGCTCTGCGGAGTGATAAAGCTTTGATAGTTGTATCGGTATGTCGTGGACTCATAGTCCCGCGTATCGCCTGGGAACGCCGAATACACCGGCTCGGGAAACTGGATCGAAGTCCAGGCGCCCGACTCGAAGTTGTACACCCGCAGATGGTTCACCGCCTGCGACTTCTCCACCGATACCGCGAATGTCTTGAACAGATCCATATCCTCGATCAAGACGTCTTCCCGATGCGGAATGAAAACCTTCCAGTGGTCCGGGCTCGGCGCATTCTCCGGCGCGGTGACCACTTCGAAATTCTTCCCTCCCTTGTTTGTCCGTATGTAGAAAAGCTTCTCGCGGTGATCCGGATAATAACGGTGCTTCTTTTCGCGAGCCAGAAAAACCGTAAAGTCGTCCCCCGGCCGGTCCGCTCTCAGATAGCGAAATTCCGTCGTGTCCTTGCTGCCGCTTTCCATCAGCAGATACTTCTTGTCCCGAGTCTTCTCCACGCCGATGTCGTAAAGCTCGTCTTTTTCGTCGTAAAGCAACTGTGCGCCCGTTCCCGAACCCAGAGCATGGCGCCACAGCTTGTCGGGTCGCTTGGTCACGGCATCTTCCGTCGTAAAGAAAAGGGTCTTGTTATCCGCGGCCCATTCCACGCTCGTCACGCGCTCCGCGGTGTCCGGAAGCGTCTGGCCGGTGCGAAGATCCTTGACGTGTAGGCCGTATTGCCGGAATCCGACGTAGTCGATCGTATAGGCCAGCAAGTTTTGGTCGTCGCTCACCAGGAACGCCCCGAGCCCTACAAACTTGCGGCCCGTGGCCAATTGGTTCAGGTCCAGTAGCACCTCTTCCGGTGCGTCCATCGAGCCCTTCCGCCGGCACCGAATCGGATACTGCTTGCCCTCTTCGGTCCGCGAATAGTAAAGATAGCCGCCGTCTCGAACCGGAACACTTAGGTCCGTCTGCTTGACGCGCCCCAGCATCTCGCCATAGAGCGTGTCCGCGAATGGCTTCAGACTCTGGGTCATCGCCGCGGTGTAGGCGTTCTCCGCTTCCAGGTATTTAATGACTTCCGGATTCGATCGTTCGCGAAGCCAGTGATAATCGTCCGTTACGGTTGCGCCGTGGCGCGCATCCGTATGTGCAACGCGGGGAGCAACGGGCGGCGCCGGCGCGGTCTGGCCTGTGAGTGGGAGAGTTGTTAGAAGCCCTGACAAAATCGTTCCTGCAAAGTGGAGTATGGTTAGTCGATTCACGGGAAACGACTATCATCGCACTCCCTGCAGGTCCACGAAGGTTCTGGCGGAGGAAGAGGGATTCGAACCCCCGTGCGCCTTTCGACGCAAACGGTTTTCAAGACCGCCGGTTTCAACCGCTCACCCATTCCTCCGCTACCAAAATATCCGATGCCCAAAGGCTTAGCAACCTGTCACTACTCAACTGGCGGGGTTTTTGACGATTGTCACAATCGTTGAATGCCCTAGCAGCTCTTTCACAATCACGATGTCCGCGCCATGCTGCACGAGACGCGAAGCAAACGTGTGCCGGAAGGTGTGTGCCACGTGATTCCCTTCAGGCCGCGCGCCTCATACGCAATCTGCGTATACTCAGTAGGTGAGGCGCTCGCTGATCACCGTTGTTGAGACAGACCGGTTCCTCAGGGACGCCAGCCAGCTAATGCCGGGAGCGGAACGAATGGACTTGGTTGCGTTCATTGCGGCGAATCCCGAATCAGGCGATTTGATTCCCGAGACTGGAGGCGTCAGGAAGCTGCGATGGGCGCTGCCAGGCAGAGGAAAGCGAGGAGGCGCGCGCGTGATCTACTACTTCCACAGCGAACGCATCCCTGTGTTCCTTTTGGCGGCGTATGGCAAGAACGAAAAGGCAAATCTAACGAAGGCCGAGCGGAATGCGATTGCGAAACTCGTGCCGGCCCTGGTTGCAGGGTATGCGAGTCGATCGGGGAGGAAATGAATGAGGAACAGAAACGCTACCGGAGAGCGAACGACAAAGCCAAAACGGAAGAAGGCGCCAGTTGGTCACCGGATTATCCAGGGATTGGAAGAGGCGATTGCGTGGTCCCGCGGTGAAAGCGATCGGGTCCGCGTCACCGTCGTAACGATTCCTGAAATAGACGTGCGCCAGGTGCGCCGACGAATGGGATTGAGTCAAACTGAGTTCGCGACGAAGTTCGGCTTCCCGCCCGCCACGCTCCGCAATTGGGAGCAAGGGCGCGCAACCCCGGATGCGCCCACCCGAGTGCTGCTAGCCGTCATTGCGAAGCACCCTGAAGCTGTCGAAGATGTGTTAGGTAAAGCCAGCTAATTAGACACTCCGCTGGCAACCGAAAACCCGATGTGCAGCGTCCGATGAGCGCCGCAATTCCCGTTGCAGAAAAAATCTCTCTAACTTATAAGTCGGTTTAACTTACACGCCCTCATAGTGACGGTCAACCTCAATGACCCAAAACACGCCGACTGTCACCATAGACCCGTCAAATTGAGGGACCATTGCTTGCCCCGAGCTTGATCCCATCGCGCTTCTCCCCTCTGCGCTCGCGTTCTATTAAGCTCTCAGGCTCGAACGGCGTCGGCGGCCAATGGCGCCTCGATTACGAGTCCGCGACTTCGGTGCAAGCGTCACGTGTCCTCTGAGCCGGTCGAGGCTCTTGAGCACGATTATTAGCAAACTTGGCGGTAGCAATAGCACGTACACGCCGAGTTGCACTACACAAAAATCGTAGAGAGCTAGGCCGACAGTCACAGTGAAAAGCACGGCCGCCAACAAAGCCCAAAAAAACGATAGTTTGTCAAAGACATACTCGATAAGAGCTACCCAGATCAGGCTGAGAAGTAAGTTAACGATCCAGGCGCCGGGAGTGCCACCATTCGATCCGGCGGTTTGAGCCCCACAGATCAAACAGATGCCAGCGGTCAAAGAAATCAAAGATCGTTTCCCGCCCACCTCCGGAATGTTTAGGTGGACTAAATTCTAGTGGGTTCCCTGCAACGCCACAACTAGTAACATTACGGCGATCCTAAAACACCGAGTCGGCTCTGTCAGGCCTCCATCTCCGTCACAATCATCCCCTTCCCCCACACCGTCTGCCTTCCCACCCCGGTCCATTTCGCGGCCTCTAAGTAACCGGCGAATTCACTTAGCTCCCCTTCGTACTCCGCTTCGCCCACAAACCCGCCAATCGGATGCGTCTGTCCCGTCCGGCTGCTCCGGCGCCGCAATTCCACATGTTCTATCTCGCAACGCGTCATCTCCACTAAAGCGGCTCGCTGGCCGAACCCGCGATAATCTATCTCGAGCGGCCCCGCCCCGTAAAATTCCCTGAGGGCGCTGACTCGATCTCGCGCTCGCGCCGCCAGAATCCCAAACTCCGGCCGCGCCGCCACCTGGCCTTCGTGCTTCAATTCCGTCGGAGTTACGAACCGGACCCGCAGCCGCCCCACTCGGCCGCCCCCAGCCGCCCCGTCCAGGTCCACCACAACTGGCGCAACATCCTCCGCCGCCACCGTCCCCGCCTCGTACAATGAGCCGGCCTCTTCTCCCATCCTGTTCAACCGGCTCACTCCCCTCAACTCCACTCGCCGCCGCCCTCGCCCCAGCCCCTCGCGTCCCAACTCCGCAAACGCCATCGCCAGGCGCCGAACCGCCGAAATCTTCGTATCGAAAAGATGCAGGTCGAAGTGGAAGCCTTCGCCCTCCGCGAAGCTTTGCCCATCCAGATGCATCGCCCGAAACACAAAGGGCCGCGGCCAGTTAGTCAGCCCGCTGGCGCCGCCGCCGCTCGCCCCTGGCTCGAACATGCGCGCGTATGGGCACTGCGCTCTTCGCTCACAGCAGCCCGCCCCTGGGCAATCCGGCGCGCACGCAATCCGCCGGAAGATGGTCCCGAAAGCGCCCCGCAACACGTTCGACGCCGGCGCCTCGAAGCGAATCGCCTCCCTCGCAACAAACGAGAACCGCAATGCATGCAACTCGAATAGCGACACTCTCCTCGATCCTAACTATCTACGCCCACGCATGTCTCCCCTCCACCCTCTGCCCATCCAAATGCCAGGAACGGTGCAAGGTAAAACGGGAGAGAGTAATCTTATTACGAAGCCTGCTGCTTGAGCACAGGCGTTCGAAACGGCCGCAATGTCCCATCGCCGGTCTCCGGTTTCGCCGCCCTTCCGAAAGCAGGTCACCCTTGCAGAACGACGATCCGACTAACTACCCCAAGCCCCACCTCCAACCCGCCACAAGGGAAATGGATCGCAGCAAGGAAGAACTGCGCGCCCTCACAGGCGCCCTGCTCCATGCCCAGGACGACGAACGCCGCAGTCTCGCCCGTGAGCTCCACGACGACATCAGCCAGCGCTTGGCCGCCCTCAGCATGCTTGGCGATCAGGTACTCCGGAATCTATCGAGAAATCCCGAAATCGCCCAACAGAAGATTGGGCAAATCCTCGCTCAGATCGGCGACGTCTCCGACCACGTTCGCTCCTTGTCCCATCGCCTGCATCCTTCTTTGATTGAAGATCTCGGCTTGACTGCGGCCTTGCGCTCTCTTACGCAGGAGTTCGGAGAACGCGAGGAAACCGACGCCGCCTTCTTCGCCAAAGACGCGCCTGAAGGCATTCCTGTGGATGTCGCCACCGGCCTCTATCGGATAGCTGAGGAAGCGCTACGCGCCATCGCCAAACACGCCGGCAAGGTTCATGTAAGAGTGCGCCTCATCGGTTTCGCCGAAGGCGTGGAAATGCAGGTCAGCGACTCGGGCCCGGGCTCTACGATTGAAAATCACGCATCCGGCTTCGGCCTCGCAGCCATGGAGGAGCGCGCCAGGCTCATAAACGCGACCCTCGATCTGCAATTCTCCCCCGGCCAGGGCGCCACGCTCACCGTGCGCGTTCCGGAGTTCCGCTCGAAATAGAATCCATCGGGCGCCCGCTCGGCCAATACGAAAATCTCCCAGGCTTCGTCTTGGTAAATCTCCATATGACTCGTCCTCGCTCCCGGCTCGTCCAATGTTTCGAACAGCTCGTGAGATTGGCCCAACGTCGATTGTGTGATCTCCTACGGTTGGGCGCCTGAGGTCTCCAAAGTGGAACCAACTCGGCACATCACTTCGGGTTCGGACGAATGCACGCTGATCATAATGGACGATGACTCGGGCATACGCGAAGCTCTCCGGCTTCTTTTCGACAGCTCTCCCGTACACGTTCTCGGGGAAGCGGATTCCGCCGCCGCCGGCATTGAGCTCGTGGAGCGCCTCAATCCGGATATGGCTCTCCTGGATATCTCCATGCCGGGGATGAATGGCTTTAGAGCAGCTCGCGAACTGCGCAGACGCATGCCGCACGTTCACGTCATCTTTCTCAGCGAGCATACCGACCGTGCGTACGTGGACGAGGCATTCGAAAGCGGCGCCCGCGCATACGTCTTCAAGAAAAAAGCTTCTCGCGATCTTCTGAACGCCGTTCAGGCCGTGCTGTCCGGACATACTTTCATCTCGCCCTCGCCCGCTGGACTGCCCTGCTCCCAGGCCCTATAGCGCTCCTCCCCATTTCTCCCAATGCTACTTTGAAGAAACCGGTGACGTATCTGCGCTGTAGTGCCGCCGACTGCGGCGCCGCCCTCGAACTGCACGACCGCTCGCTTGCTTGCCCGAAATGCGGAGACCTTCTTGAGGTCGTCATCGAGCCGCGTTTCTATAGCGCCTGCGACCTGAAGAACATCTGGCGCGGTCGGCGCGCCTCCGGCGACCCTCGCGACATCAGCGGCGTCTGGCGCTTTCGCGAGTTTCTTCCCGAATATCCGCTCGACCGCGTGGTCACCATGGCGGAAGGCAACACGCCGCGCCTTCGCGCTCGAAGGACGGCCGCATGGTCTGGCGTTCGCGAACTCTGGTTTAAGCATCTCGGATGGAATCCAACCGGCTCCTTCAAGGATCTGGGCATGACGGCCGGCATCACGGAGGCCAACTTTGTCGGCGCCCGTGCTGTCGCCTGCGCCTCCACCGGAAACACCGCCGCATCTCTCGCCGCCTATGCCGCGCGCGCCGGGCTCGCCGCCCGCGTGTATTTGCCCATGGGTCAGGCATCCAATAACAAGCTCGCTCAAGCCTTGGACTTCGGCGCCCAGGTCGTGCAAATCGAAGGCAGCTTCGACGACGCGCTCGACGCGCTCCTCTCCGCCGGCGACCCCGATCTCTATTTCCTCAACTCCATCAACCCATTCCGCATTGAAGGCCAGAAGACCGCCATGTTCGAGCTCCTCGAACAGTTCGAATGGCGCGCTCCGGATTACGTCGTCGTCCCCGGTGGCAACCTCGGGAATTCGTCTTCCTTCGGCAAGGCGTTTGCCGAACTGAAGACCCAGGGCTTCATCGATCGTGTACCGCGCCTCATCGTCGTCCAGGCCGCGGGCGCGAATCCGTTCGCTCGCCTCTGGGAATCTCACTCGAAACAGCTCACGCCCGTCGCGGCCCCAGACACTGTCGCAACCGCCATTCGAATCGGCAATCCGCGCTCCTGGCGCAAAGCCCTCCGCGGCGTCGAATTCACCGGCGGTATGGTGATCGACGTCACCGACGAAGAGATCGGCGAGGCCAAGGCAATCATCGGCCGCGATGGAATCGGCTGCGAACCCGCTTCCGCCGCCACCTTGGCTGGCATCAAGAAGCTCGCCGCCGCGGGCCAGCTCGATCCGCACGCCGTCGTCGCGGCCGTCCTCACCGGCCACGCTCTCAAAGACACGGACTACATCATCCGCTCGCAAACTCGTCCGTCGGAGGAAGTCCCAGGAGCCCATGCGCGCTAACGAATTCGAGATCCAGGTCCCGGGTTCCATCGCCAATATCGGGCCGGGCTTCGACACGCTTGCCGTCGCCGTGCAGCTTTACCTGCGCCTCCAGGTCACCGTCCGGGACGGCGCAAACACGCTCGATTTCGAATTCCTCAACGGCAAGCCCGACGGCGAAAACTACATCGAGCGCGCCTTCCGTTTCCTGACGCGACAGCGCCCGGAATCTTTCCCTTCGCTTCTCGTGCGCGTCGAAAGCGAGATCCCGCCCAAGGCCGGCCTCGGCAGCAGCGCGGCCGCGACCGTCGCCGGGTTGCGCCTTTACGAAACCATCGCCGAGCCTCTTCCCGGCCCAGGCCTGCTAAACGCCGCCTCCGCTCTCGAAAATCATCCCGATAACGTCGCCGCCTCCCTGCTTGGCGGTCTGGCCATCAGTTGTCAACTTCCCGATCGCTCCGTCTTCGCCGTTCGCCTCCCGTGGCCCGAATCCTTGAGCTTCATCGTGCTCACGCCCGATCATCCGCTCCCGACGCTCGAATCGCGCAAGGTCCTTCCGCGCTTCGTGTCGCGCGAAGACGCGGTCTTCAATCTGCAACGCGTCGCCCTGTTGCTCCATGCCGTGCATCGCGGTGAATTCTCCCTGTTGCGCGAAGCCCTGCGCGACCGCCTCCACCAGCCCTCCCGCTGCAAGCTCGTGCCCGGTCTCTCGCGCGCGCTCGAACTCGAACACCCCGATCTGCTGGGCGTCTGCCTCAGCGGCGCCGGCCCCTCCATCGTCGCTCTCGCCCAGGGGAATTTCTCCGCCGTCGAAGAGCTGCTCGAAGAGGCTTTCCGCCCCGCCCCATGCCCCTACTCTCTCCGGCGCCTGCGCGCTCACCAGGATTCGAACGCCGCTCTGGAGCCCACCGTCCCTGTCAGCTAACCGCCACCGACTCTCTTCTTCCGGCCAGCCTGCACTCCTCGTGAACAGCGCGCACCGCGCGCTCAAGCCCCTCCAGCCGCACCACGATTCCAATCGTCAGCTCGCTTGAGCCTTGCGCGATAGCAATGATGTTGATCTCTTCCTGCGAGATCGCCGTGAACACGCGCCCTGCCAACCCCGGAGTCCCGCGCATCCCTTCCCCCACCACCGCGAGCAGCCCCACGTTATCGTCGATCTCGATCGGCTTCAGATAACCGTGCGCCAGCTCGATCGATAGGTTCGCCTCCAGCGCTTCCACCGCCGCCGCCACGTCGTGCTTGCGAATCAGAAAACAAAATGTCTGGCGGTAACTGGAGCTGCTGAAAACCAGAATCTCCACATTCGCCAGCGCCAAGGCATCCAGCGCGCGAGCCATCAGCCGCGTCCCGCTGAGCGCCGCATTAGCCGGCTCCATCGAGACCAGCGCCACATTGGACATCGACGTCACAGCCCGCACTCCCTTTGGCTCCTCGAAGCGCGAAAAGATTTTGGTGCCGGGTTTGTGCGGAGCGAAACTGTTCTTGCTCCACACCGGAATGCTCTTTTCCACCAGCGGCGCGAGCGTTCTCGGATGCAGCACCTTCGCCCCGTTGTAGGCCAACTCCGCCGCTTCCGCGTAGGTCACTTCATCCAGGACCGCTACCTCCGGCACAATCCGCGGGTCCGCCGTCATGATTCCATCCACGTCGGTCCAGATCCAAAGTTCGCTCGCCTCGAGCGCCGCGGCCAAAATCGAAGCCGAAAAGTCGGAGCCGCCGCGGCCCAGCGTTGTGGGGCGTCCATCCACCGTCGCCCCGTTGAATCCCGTCACGATCGGCGCGATCCCTTCTTCGATCAAAGGCGCCAGCCGCTCCGCGCATCTCTGCCTCGTCGGGCCCATCTGCGGCGTCGCGTTCCCGAAAAGCGCGTCGGTGACAATCACATCGCTTCCATTCACGGCGCGCGCCTCTATCCCGATCGCCTTCAAATAACGCGCCAATAGCGAAGCCGAAAGCCGCTCGCCGATAGCCACCGCTTCATCCACCGACCTCGGCGGCCGCTCGCCCAACATATAGACGCCGTTCGCGATTCGCTGGAACTCCGAAACTAGCGACCGGATGTCTTCCCTTGCGCCGGTCAGGCACTCTGCCGAATTCTCCAGATTCCCTAGAAGATCCTCGCAAGCTTCCAAGTGCCGGTCCAACAGGTTATGAACATCGACCTCTACCGCGGCCCTGTCGCCCAGTTCCGCCCGCCGCAGCACATCCAGCAACAGATCGGTGACTTTGGACATCGCCGACACGACGATCGCCAGCGGACGTTGCTTTTGCTGCTCGGAAATGAGTTGCGCCGCCACTCGCATCCGTTCCGCCCCGCCCATGCTCGTGCCGCCGAACTTCATCACCAACAGATTTTCCAAGGCCCGCTCCTCTCTTCAACTGTGCCACGACGGGCATTCAGTTGAAGCCGCCGAACGAGCCTGGCCTCGAAGGCGTCCTACGAAGCGGCCGAGGCCTTGCGCCCCGGCGATGTCAATACCTCTAACTCCGTCGCTCTCGCGGCAGCCCCGTTCAGGCCCAATCCCCGGCGAAGTTCCGTTTCGATGCTGCGGCAAAGGTCCGGACGCTCCGTCAACGTTTGACGGGCGTTATCGCGCCCCTGCCCAATCCGCTCGCCCTTGTAGCTGTACCACGACCCGCTTTTCTCCACCAACGAATGCTGCACGCCCAGGTCCAGCGCATCCCCCTCGCGCGAAATTCCCTTTCCGTACAGAATGTCCACCTCTACCTCCCGAAACGGCGCGGCCACTTTGTTTTTCACTACTTTGATCCTGGTGCGGTTCCCCACCGCCGCCTCGCCGTCCTTGATGGCCGTGGTGCGCCGTACCTCCACCCGCACCGACGAGTAAAACTTCAAGGCCCGCCCGCCCGTTGTAGTCTCGGGATTGCCGAACATCACGCCGATTTTCTCGCGCAGTTGGTTGATGAAAATCAGGCACGCATTCGCTTTCGATACTGTCGCCGTCAATTTGCGCAGCGCTTGCGACATCATCCGCGCCTGCAACCCCATGTGACTGTCTCCCATCTCGCCCTCTATCTCCGCCTTGGGCGTCAGCGCCGCCACCGAATCGATCACAATTACGTCGATTGCCTGCGAGCTTACGAGCGCCTGCGCGATCTCTAGCGCCTGCTCGCCCCAATCCGGCTGAGAGACGATCAGATTTTCCGTATCGACGCCCAGCTTCGTTGCGTACGTGGGATCGAGCGCGTGCTCGGCATCGATGAACGCCGCGACCCCGCCGCCCCGCTGCGCCTCCGCGATCGCATGCAGAGCAAGCGTGGTTTTCCCCGACGATTCCGGCCCAAAAATTTCAATCACGCGGCCCCGCGGAAATCCGCCGGCCCCGAGCGCGATATCGACCCCTATAGAACCCGTCGAGATCACCTCTACCGGCAAAGCGGCGCGTGAGCCAAGCATCAGCACCGAGCCTTTGCCGAACTGCTTGTCCATCTGCGCCAACGTGCTTAGAATTTGTCTGCGTCGTTCGTCCATGGTTCCCCCGTTCGCAAACACTCAGTCCGAAATCGAATGGCAGCTTCTCGGCAAACGGCAATCAAGAAAATTCCTGACATCTATTCGCGCCAGTCCGGATCGGGCAAATCCTAACGTGTTCGATCCGCCCCTCCGACAAGCCTGATCTCCGCGCGTGTTTCGAACCGGCCCATTTGTGCATGTTTGAAACGCGGCCGGAAACGGAATCCGCTCCCCGCCCTGCCTCGAATGCCCCGCGCCTGTTCATCGAAGCCGCCGAAACAGATCGTCTCGTCTCTTGTAAGTTACTGACCCGGTTCCGAATCCTGCCTCGCTTCTCACCTTGCCAAGAGGCCTGTCTGAGGTCCACGGGACGGTGGAGGCGCGAGTGCCTTTTCCCAAGCGCGAGCCGCAAGCACTTAGACCTGCGGCCCGGAAGAGGTACAAAATGAACGCCGCAGCCAGCAAGCCAGCTCCCACCAGGAATCAAATCAAGAAAGACACCTCGCGCCGGGATCAACTCATCACCGAGCATCTCTCGCTCGTCACCGCAATCGCGGCGCACCTGCAGAGATCGCTTCCGGTCCATGTGGAGCTGGACGACCTGGTCCATTCCGGCATTATGGGTCTCGTCGATGCGGCAACCAAGTACCGGGACGACAAGGAAGTGGCATTCACCACGTACGCGAAATATCGCATTCGCGGCGCGATCCTCGACGGCCTTCGCCAGCTCGATTGGGCCTCGCGCGATCTGCGCAAGCGCTATAAGCAAATGGAATCGGTAACGCGTGACCTGGAGGTCAACCTTCAGCGCGCCCCGACCGACAACGAAGTCGCCTCCGCCATGGGCCTGAACGTGCGCCGCTGGCAGGCATTGATGGTCGATTTCCGGTCGCTCGGCAATGCCGTCAGCCAGCTCCGGACCCCGGAGCGAGACGATCAGTACGCCCCCGAAACGCCCTGTACTCCGGCACAACTGCCCGAGAACATGGTGTCCCGCTCGGAGCTTCGTGAAAAACTCAGCTCGGCGATGAAAACCCTGCCCGAACGCTACCGCCAGGTCGTTCAGCTCTACTACGGCCGCGAAATGACAATGAAGGAAATCGGCGGAGTGCTCGGAGTCAACGAGAGCCGCGTCTCTCAAATGCACAAAACGGCGTTGGAGCGCATGCAGAACGCGCTGAGCGGAAGCGGCATTCACTCCGCCGCGGCGTTCTAATAAAGCGGCTACTGAATCGTCACGCGGTAAGGCATCAGGCGCAGTATTCCGCCTCGCAGGAAAGACTCGCTCGGTAAGCCGGGAATCGCCTTGCGCAGCTTGGTTTCGGCGGCGCTCGACGCCATATCGTCCGTGGACGCATTCGCAATCACATCGAGCAGGGACCGCCGCGGCGGATATGTCACCAGGTTGGTCTCGCCTGTCGCGGACAGATGCGCCCGCTTTCGGATCAGTGCGATCGCCTGGTCGAGACCTCCTAGCGTATCCACCAGTCCGTTCTGTTGAGCCTGCGCGCCCATCCATACGCGTCCCTGCGCAATCGGGTCGATCTGGTCGAAGCTCTTCTTGCGCGCGCTCGCTACCTTGCCGACGAAGCTCACATAGGTGGACTGGATGAGGTCGTGCAACTTATCGCGAGCCGCATCCGACAAAGGAATGTAGGGCGAGTCCATGTCGGCCAGCTTCCCGCGCGACATCATGTCGTCGGAAATTCCCAGTTTGTCGTAGAGTCCGTGCAGGTTCGGCCGCACATACAGGACCCCGATCGAACCCGTGATCGTGTCCGGATACGACAGAACCGGGTCGCCGGTCATCGATACGTAGTAGCCTCCGGAAGCGGCCACATCCGACATCGAAATCACCAGCGGCTTAGCGCGGCTCAACAACTTCAGCTCATGCAGGATATCGTCGGAGGCGATCGAGTCGCCGCCCGGCGAATCGATCCGCAGGATTACGCCCTTGACGCTCGAGTCGTTCCTGACCTGGCGAACGAGCTTCGAAAAAGTTCCCGACGCGATGACCGCCTGCGAGCCGAGCGAATTCTCGGACTCTCCGCCCACGATGTCGCCCTCGCCGACCAGCAGCGCAATCCGGTCGCCCCTTGCGGGCACTGCATGGAAGTAGGTCCGAATATTCACTTTATTGAGCGCTTCTCCGCCAAGCCGCTTTTTCAAGTCCCCATAAACCTGGTCTTCGTATCCAAGCTCGTCCACCAGCCCTGTCCCTTTGGCCTGCGCGGCGAGAAACGGTCCCATGTCGAGCAGCGCTTTCACGTCCGCCGCGCTCTTATGCCGCGCCGCGCCCACCGTCGAGCAAAAGTCGTTATACACCTGGTCCAGCACTTCTCCCAATACCTCGCGCGTCTCCGGCGACATGTTGGTCCTCGTGAAAATGTCGCCTGCGTCCTTGTAGCGGCCGATATGGTCCACCTGCACCTGGATCCCGAGCTTATCGAGCGTGTTCTTGAAGTACATCTCTTCCAGATGGAAGCCCTTCACGTCCAACAGATCTTCCGGCGCCAGATAAATCTTCTCGGCGGCCGACGCCAGATAGTATTCGCGCGAGCCGGGATTATCCAATAGCGCGTACACCGGCTTGCCCGATTGCCGGAAGTTCGTAAGGTCCTGCCGGATCTCTTGAAGCACGCCCCACCCGGCTACCAGATGCCGGGGTTGGATCACCACCGCTTTGATGCGGTTGTCGCTCGCAGCCTGGCGGAGGGAAGACCATACGTCCCTCACAGTGGGAACGCTTTGGCTCTTTCCAAACGGGAACGGAATCTCGACCGGCGGCGTCTCGGGCAGCTCTCCGTCGAGCGAAAGAACCAGCACCGAATTTGCGGCAATGGTCGGCTGCTTGTTGGCGAACAGGCGCCCGATGGCGAGCACTACGATAACAGCGGCCACGAACGCGACCACAACCCCGACCACCACACCCAGAAGAAATTTGGCCATTCCGTGAACAGGCTCTCCCACTGGAAGAGTAGCAAGTTCGCCAGCGGCGGCCGGACTCTTCCCGCCTGCATCTCTTCGGAGGCTTTTAGGATGCGAGCTGCGTCACGAGCCAGCCCTGTTGGCTCGCGTACTCCACCAGGCTGGCGCGATTGTGAATGTCGAGCTTGCGCATTAGGTTCAGCTTGTGAGCTTCTACAGTCTTCACGCTCAGCGAAAGCTCCGCGGCAACTTCTCGCACGGTTCGGCCCTCCGCCAGCAGTCTCATCACTTCCTGCTCTCGCGAGGTCAGTACGGTGTTTCGGGGCTGAGGCTCGTTCGGAGCGGCCAAAGCGCGAAGGTCCGGCACAATCCTCGAAAGCCCGCGCGGGTTCTTCTCGTCGCTAAACGAAACCTGGCGAATTCCCGCCACCAGTTGCGCCGCCGGACTCCCCTTCAGCATGTAACCGCGGCCGCCCGCTTCGATGGCGTCCTTCAATGCCTCGGGCGTATCCTCCTGGGCCAGAAACAAAATGGAAAGGCCCGGATACCGCTGCCGGATCGCAAAAACCGTCTGCGCTCCCCCGTTCTGCAGCAGCGCAACATCCATCACCAATGCGCAGGGATTCCAGGAACCGGGCGCCGTTTCCCCGGGCCAGAGGGCGGATATCTTGGCCTCGGCCTCGGCCGCATCCCCTGCTTCCCCCGCTACTTCCAGGTCGCTTTCGGCCTCAAGCAGGCTCCGCAGTCCCCGCCGGAAGAGCAGGTGACCGTCCGCTATCACAATTTGGCTTGTTCGTTTTAGGCGTCCCAACGTCTTCACTCCCGCTCACTACACCTATCGTCACTTCGAGTGAAAACATTTAGATCAATATCCGTGCATCTTCGCCGGGCTCGGCGCCCAATTTGCCAGGGCGGTTTCGAGCAATCGAACCGTCTCCCCGTCCTCCGTTTCTCTGGCGTGGTCTAACGCGCTCTGCCCTCTCCAATCCCGCAGCGCGGGATTCGCCCCCCGCTTCAATAGCAAAGCCACCGCCCCCGACCGCCCCAGCGCTGCCGCCAGCATCAGCGGCGTCGCCCCCGATTCCCGGTTCGCCGCGTCGATTCCGCACCCGTGGTCCAGCAGAACCGCAATTACCTCCGTATTCCCGCCCAACGCCGCATCGTGCAGCGGCGTGCCCCCGCTCGCATTCAGCGCATCCACCCGCGCGCCTCTCGCTAGCAGCAGTTGCACCACCTTGGCCTGCCCCTTCAAAGCCGCATCGCCCAGATACGTGCTTCCCCCCGCCGTCCGCTGGTTCACGTCGAAGCCCCCATCGATCAGGATTCGAACGATCTCCGTCTGGCCCCGCAGCGTAGCGGCTTCCATCGCCTGCGACAAATCCGCCTGAAAACGAGGCTCGCGCCCGCGCGTGCGCTGCAGCATCGCCACCACCCCCGCATTCTTGTATGCAACCGCCAGGTCGAGCGGCGATTGGCCCGATTCGTCCCGATGGCTCGCATCGGCGCCCGCCGCGAGCAACGCGCGCGCGATATCTGCATATCCTTTTATGCACGCCTCTTCGAGCGCGCCCCGCCCGTCCCGGTGACGATGACTTACTCCCGCGCCCGCCGCAAGCAAAGCCGTCGTCGTATTCAGCCGCCCATGCAGCACGGCTTCTTCCAGAGGTGTGTTGCCGTTGGCGTCGATCGCCCCAACGTCCGCTCCGGCGCCAATCAACAGCCCAACAATTTCGGAATTGCCCCGCCCCGCCGCCGCCTGCAGCACGCTCTGCCCGTCTCGGAACGGCTCGTCCACGCGCGCCCCCGCCGCAAGCAGCAATCGGACAATCGCCGGCCGCCCGCTCAGCACTGCGTATTGCAACGGCGTTGAACCCGATTGCCCGTGATGCGTATTCACCTCGGCCCCGTGCGCCACCAGAAAGCTCACGATCTCCGCGCTCCCCAACCACGCCGCGTCCAGCAGCGGCGTGCTTCCCATCGCGTCTCGTGCGTTCACATCGGCGCCCGCCAGCGCCAGTCGCTCCACTTCGGGAAAGTTGCCCGTCCTGACCGCGCTAAATAGCGGCTCTGCCGGCGTCTGGGCCGTCTGGGCAAAGACGACAGCGCACGCCAGCGCCACCGCCACGCTCAGCCGCAGCATGCTTCATAGCGTAGCGCAGGGGGAAACCTTCGGCGCAAACAAAAAAGGCGCCAATTCCTGGCGCCTCTCATCCATTGCCCGCGCTTAAGGTTCGGTACTTAAACCTTTACTGCAACATGCTTGTCTAACATTTTCTGAAACTCGGGTTTGCCGATCGCGCCCACCTTTTGCTCCACAACCTGGCCGCCTTTGAAAAGCAACAGCGTCGGAATCCCGCGAATCCCATACCGGAACGCGGTCTGCTGATTGCTATCGACGTCCAGTTTGCCGACCTTCACCTTACCCGCATAATCGGTCGCAACTTGATCCACCGTGGGACCCATCATTCTGCAGGGGCCGCACCACTCCGCCCAGAAATCCACCAGGACGGGTACGTCCGAATTCAAAACGTCTTGATCGAAGCTGTCGTCGGTAAAGGTCAGCGTGTTGTTGCCTGCCATATCATCTCCCATACAGTGGATGAGCCTCGGTCCCGATTTGATTCATCGTCCGTTGCTTATCGCGGGTTGAATGGCGATTTGCACAGCTTCGCCGGCGACCTTACCACAACTGCCTCTCCCCCAGAACGCAGCGCGCCGTGTCGCGCGCTATCAGCAGCTCTTCGTCCGTCGCGATGCAATACGCCTCTAGCCGGCTCCCGTCCGTGCTGATCCGCCGGTCCGGCGGCGGCGCCAGGTTGCGCTCCCGGTCGAGCGTCAACCCCGCCCAGCCCAACCCTTCGCAGATACTCGCCCGCGCCTCTGGCGAATTCTCGCCAATTCCGCCCGTGAACACCACCGCGTCTGCTCCGCCCATTGCCGCCAGGTACGCGCCCACGTATTTGCGCGCCCGGTAACAGAACATTTCCACCGCCAACCGCGCCCGCTCGTTCTCCCCCGCCCCCAGCAGTTGGCGCATGTCGCCGCTTACCCCCGATACGCCCACCATTCCCGATTCATAATTCAAGAGCTTCTCCACCGCTTCCGCCGCCAGATTTTCTTTCGCGGCGAGAAACCCTACAATCGCCAATCCTTCGAGCGGGGTGAGCCCCATGCTCGGGTAGCGTGTGATGAAACGCCGTATCGAACACCGCCACCTGCGGCAGCTCCGGGCCAAAACGCGCCCGAGCCGCGCGTATGCCCTCCAGGCTCGCTGGGTCGTGCAGCGGCGCCAGTTCCACGCACTCTTCTATATCCTTCACAACCGCATCGTCGATACGGACTGACTCCGAAAAGCGCTCTCCTCCGTGCACCACCCGGTGCCCCACCGCCTCGATCTCAACCGAAACTGATCTCAGCGCCTCCTGAAGCGCGACCCCGATGCCCTTCTCCGTCGAAGTAAGCGCACGGGGCGTTTGTGGCCCGTTGTGCGCGGTATAGTCAATCGAACCATGAAACAGTCGCTTGTCGCGGTCTTCGCGTATGCGCTCTAAATCGGTGGCGATGACTTGGAACTTCAGGCTGGAGCTGCCCGCGTTCAGAACCAGAACGTTCACCGCCGGCTCCTAAAACGGCCACTTCCAATTCACGATCTCGGGCTTATCCACTCCGTTCGCGTACGCATACCGCCGGCACTCGATCTGCTGGTCCTTAAAAGACTCCTTCGCGTGCGCCCCTGCATCCCGCAGCCGCGGCGCCCGGTCGATCACGTCGATCGCAATGCTGAACCGGTCCACCTGATTCTGAATCGCCAGATCCAGCGGTGTATTGATGCTGCCTTTCTCTTTGTAGCCGCGAACGTGCAGATTATCGTGGTTGCGCCGGCGGTATGCGAGCCGGTGAATCAGCCATGGGTATGCATGGAAGTTGAAGATGATCGGCCGGTCCGTGGTGAACAACGAATTGAAATCGCGATCCGGCAGCCCGTGCGGATGCTCGGTATCCGGCATCAACTTAGAGAGATCCACTACATTCACAAACCGAAGCTTTATGTCGGGAAACTCCGCCCGCAGCAGCGCGGCCAGCGCCTCCTGGGTCGGTATGTCTCCGCACGCCGCCACCACCGCATCCGGCGCCACGCCCTTGTCCGTGCTCGCCCACTCCCAGATTCCCAGCCCCTTCGTGCAGTGCGTGATCGCCGCGTCCATGTCCAGGTATTGCAAGTGCATCTGCTTGTCCGCAACGATCACATTCACGTAATCCATGCTGCGCAAGCAATGGTCTGCCACCGAAAGCAGGCAGTTGGCGTCCGGCGGCAAATAGATTCGCGTGATCTCCGGGCTCTTGTTCGCCACAACGTCCAGGAATCCCGGGTCCTGATGCGTAAATCCGTTATGATCCTGTCGCCATACCGTCGAAGTAATCAGCAGGTTCAAGGACGCGATCGGCGCTCGCCACGACAGCTTCTTGCCGATCTCCAGCCACTTCGCGTGCTGGTTGAACATTGAATCGATAACATGAACAAAAGCCTCATATGTCGAGAAGAATCCATGCCGCCCCGTCAGCAGGTATCCTTCCAGCCACCCTTCTAGGGTGTGCTCGCTAAGAATCTCCATTACGCGCCCATCCCGGGACAGTTCCCCTCCGTCGGCGTCCTCCGGAAAGTATTCAGCCAGCCAAACCTTCTTGCTCGCTTCATACACCGCGCTCAACTTGTTCGAAGCCGTCTCATCCGGTCCGAACACCCGAAAGTTATTGGCATTTTCCCGCAGGATGTCGCGTAAAAAGCGCCCCAGCGGCGGCGTGTTCTCCACCTCGCTGCAGGCCGGCTTTTCCACCGGCACGCTGTAATCGCGAAAGTCCGGCAGCAACAGAGCCCGCCGCAACAGTCCCCCATTCGCCGCCGGGTTTGCGCTCATTCGCCGCTCCCCCTTCGGCGGCAGCTCTTTCAACTCGGCCCTCAGCTTCCCCGCTTCGTCGAAAAGCTGTTCCGGCTTGTAGCCGCGCAGCCAGCCATCCAGAATCTGCAAGTGCGCCGGATTGTGCGCCACGTCGGTCATCGGAACCTGGTGCGCCCGCCACGAGCCTTCCACCATGTGATGATCGATCTCCGCCGGCGCCGTCCACCCCTTCGGCGTCCGCAGAATCACCATCGGCCAGCGTGGCCGCTTCACCGCCGCCGTTCGCCGCGCCTCATCCTGAATGCGCCGGATCTCGCGCACGCAATGCTCCAACGTCGCCGCCACCGCCTGGTGCATGCTCTCGCGCTCGGATCCCTCCACGAAATACGGCTCATAACCATACCCGCGAAACAGATGCTCCAGCTCTTCGTGGCTATCCGCGCAAGCACCGTCGGATTGTTGATCTTGTACCCGTTCAAGTGCAAAACCGGCAGCACCGCGCCGTCCCGCGCCGGATTCAGAAACTTATTCGAGTGCCAGGCCGTCGCAAGCGGCCCCGTCTCCGCTTCCCCGTCGCCCACCATCACCGCGCTGATCAGGTCTGGATTGTCCAGCACGCTCCCATAGGCGTGCGACAAGCTGTATCCCAGCTCCCCGCCCTCGTGAATCGAACCCGGCGTCTCAGGCGTGCAGTGGCTCCCGATCCCGCCCGGAAACGAAAACTGCCGGAAGAAATGGGGCAATCCCGCCTCATCTTCGCTGTTTTCGGCGTAGATCTCCGAATACGTCCCCTCCAGATAGGCGTTCGAAAGCACCGCCGGCGCGCCATGCCCCGGCCCCGCGAGAAAAATCATGTTCAAGTCGTACCTGCGGATCAGCCGGTTCAAATGGATGTACACGAAGCTCATCCCCGGGTCCGACCCCCAATGCCCCAATAACCGGATCTTCACGTCCTCCGGCAGCAGCGGCGTCCGCAGCAGCGGATTCCTGCGCAAATAGATCATGCCCAGGCAAAGAGTCGCGCTGAAATACTGATCGAGCAGCCGAAGCTCCGCCGCCTCGAGCGGCGTCCCCTGTACCGTCGATCGCGCGGGACCGAATCCGCTGAGAGACTCTGGTTCTTCTTGCACTCGTTCCGCTCCGCCCCACCATCATATGTCGGCGCCCGCCGCCGCCGCTCACTTCGCTACACTGAGCGTTTGACTAGGCTTTCCTCTCTATTCGCGGCTCTGCTCGCTCTCTCCATCGGCGTTTGCTCCCCCGCGCAAACTCCCCCTCCGCGCCCCATCCCCCGCGACACCGGCGGCAACCAGTTCAGCGTCAGCGAAACCCTCTTCGCTACCCTCGCCGCCATCAACGCCGCCGGCTACGATGCCGGCATCGATTCCCCCTTGAACGACCGCTTCAAACTCCGCCTCCAAATCCGCGACGAGCTCGCCAAGCGCCCCATCGGCTGCCTCGGCGAACTCAAGACCTTCTATCGCGAACACAAGAAGGCCTCCGACACCGCCGACCTCAGTCAATACATCTCCTTCGCCCTCATGGCCGGCGACCCGCCCGATTTCACCCTTCCCGGCGACGCCGTCCCCCCGGATGTAGAGCCCCTCCGCGGCTTCAGCGAACTCCTCGCCCGCTTCTACAAGGAGGCCAATATCGCCGACCTATGGAAACGTTCTCAAGCCGCCTACGCCGCCGCCATGTCCGAATATCAGGAGCCCGTCATCGATACGCTCTTTGAAGCCAACGGCTATCTGCGCAATCCCTCCGGCTATCTCGGCCGCCGTTTCCAGATCTATCTCGACTTGCTCGGCGCTCCCGACCAGATTCAAGTGCGCAGCTATCGCGACGACTACTTCGTCGTCATCACCCCCACCAGCGCGCCCGTTGTCGACGAGGTCCGCGACGCCTATCTCGCCTACCTCCTCGACCCGCTCTCCTTCAAATACAGCGAAGTGATCAAAGAGAAAAAGCCTCTGCAGAAATACGCGCAGGAAGCTCCCGCCCTCGACGTCGCCTATAAAGACGACTTCTCCTTGCTCGTCACCAAGAGTCTTATCAAAGCCATCGATAGCCGCCTCATGCGCGGCAGCCCCGAAAAGCGCGAGCTCTTCGTCAACGAAGCCATGCGCGAAGGCTTTATCCTGACCGCCGGCTTTGCCGACCTCCTGCCCGCCTATGAGAAGCAGCAGGACGCCTTCCGGCTCTACTACCCCGATCTCGTCTCGGCCCTCGATGTGCGCAAAGAAGAAAAGCGGGTCAAGAAAGTCGAATTCGTTCAGTCTCTGCCGCCCCGCGTCATCGCCCCGCCCGCTCGCATGCGGATTGATCCGGCCGAAGAGTCCCTCGCCTCCGCCGAAGGCCTCTACGAGCAGCACGATCTCGATAACGCCCGCAAGCTCTACCGTAAAGCTCTCGAACAAACCGCCGACAAGAAATTCCAAGGCCGCGCCGACTACGGATTGGCCCTCATCGATCTTCAGGAGAAACGTTGGGACGAGGCGCTCGATCTCTTTCAACGTACGATAGACGCCAACCCCAATCCCGTTCTGACGGCTTGGTCCCATTACTATCTGGGCGAATTGCAGTTGAAAGCCGGCGACGCCGATAAGGCCACGGCGCAATTCAAACTGGCGCTCGCCATCGAAGGCGGTACCGCAAAATTGCGCGAAGCCGCCCAAAAAGCGTTGGCGTCCAGTTCTTCAGGAGAGAAACAGCCATGAGATTTCGTTTTCCGGCATTTGCGGCGGCGCTCGCCTTGGCGGCCGTTCCGTTGACCGCCCAACAGGCGGCCGGCCCCCACCCGAAATCGCAAAAAGAAGTGGACGCCCTTAAGAAAGTGCAAGCCGATCAACAAGCCCAAAATTGGGACGCCGAGCTGACCGACATCAACGCCGTGCTAGAGAACTTCGCCGACACGGAATATAAGTCCATGCTGCTCGACATGGCCATCCAGGCTGCGCAGAACAAGGGCGATTACGCCCAGACCATCACCTTCGGCGAGCAGGCCATCCAGGCCGACCCCAATAACATCGAAGCCTATGTCAAGGTCGCCGAAACCGTGGCGCTCCACATTCGCGAAAACGATCTGGACAAGGACAAGAGCCTGCAGAAAGTGGACACAGACGCCCACAAAGCTCTCGACCTGCTCAAGAGCGCCGCTACCCCTCCCACCGGCATCACCGCCGACCAGTGGCCGACCTATAAGAAGCAGTTGGAAGGGCAGGCTCACGACGCCATGGGCATGGCCGACGATGTCGCCAAGAAGTTCCCGGAATCCATCGACGAATACAAAGCGGCCATCGCCGTCTATTCCAACCCCATCATCCTCACTCACATGGCCAAAGCCTACATCGACGCCAAGCAGTTCGACGATGCGATCGCAACCGACGACAAGGTCATCGCCCTCCCCGATGCCCCCGCCGACGTAAAGCAGTTCGCGCAACAGCAGAAGGATACGGCTACCAAGTTGAAAGGAGCAGCCAAGTAACTGTACTGCGATGCAGCCCTCTGTAGAGGCGCTCGAAGAGAAACTGGGCTACCGGTTCCGCGATCGCTCTCTCTTGCTGCGCGCCCTGACTCACCGCTCCTGGCTTGCCGAGCACGGCGCGCAGCTTCCGGAAAACAGCGACAACGAACAGCTTGAGTTTCTGGGCGATTCGATACTCGGCTTCATCGTCAGCGAAAGCCTCGTCTCCCGCCACGCCGGTGTCCGTGAAGGCCAGCTTTCCCAATGGAAAGCTCAGCTCGTCAGCTCTGCCCACCTCTATCAGTGCGCCCTCAGCTTGGATCTCGGTCAGCATCTGCGCCTCGGCAAGGGGGAAGAGCGGAATGGTGGGCGCGAGCGCCGCACTCTGCTGGCGAACGCCCTCGAAGCCGTCATCGCCGCCATTCATACCGATGGCGGCATCGATGCCGCCCGCCGCTTTACCATCGAGCATGTCCTTGAAGTCCTCGACAGCGGGGAAACCATGGAATCGAGAGGCCTGCTCAACTACAAAGGAATGCTCCACGAGCGCGCCCAGGAACTCGGCCTTCCCCCACCCCAATACGCCATCGTCGAGACCAGCGGCCCCGACCACGCTAAAGTCTTCACTGTCGAAGCGCGCATCGGCGAGCATCTCGCGACCCGCGCCAGCGGCGCCTCCAAGAAAGCCGCCGGCCAGCAAGCCGCCGAAATGCTGATTGCGAAATTGACCTAAAAAAGCTCGGCCTCGCAGCAAAAAAGCGCGCGCGCGTAGAATTGTTGCCATATGCAGCTCGCGCCCTTTCTTCTGGACGAATGGCTGGACCAGAAGAATCTGCCGAATGCGCGCATCGAATTCGACCTCGGCTCCAGCACGGGGCCCGCCTGGACTCTGGGAGAACTGCTCGCGCTCGGCGCGCCGGATGAAGCCGGGCCGTTAACCGATCTCAAACTGCTCTACACCGCAGCCGCCGGCTCCCTGCCCCTGCGTCAAGGCATCGCCGCGCTCGAAGGAGTGGAGCCCGACGATGTGCAGGTCACTACCGGTGGCGCCGAAGCACTTCTCATTCTCTTTTTCCTCGCCGCCGAGCCCGGGGCCAACGTCATACTCCCCCACCCCGGCTTCCCGCCGGACAAATCGATCGCGGAATCTTTAGGAGTCGAGGTTCGGTCCTATAACTTGCGGCGCGAAAACGAGTTCCGCATCGATCCCGGTGAGGTTCTCAGCCTGATCGACGATAACACCCGTCTGTTGCTCGTGAACTCGCCCCACAACCCCACTGGATCCGTACTAACGGCTCACGCTCTCGAAACTCTTCACGATTCCTGCGAGAATCGTGGCGTTCAATTCGTCTGCGATCAGGTCTACCATCCCATCTACCATGGTCCCGCCTCGCCTTCCGCCGCCCGGCTGCCGCGCGCGACCGTCCTCGGCGACTTCTCGAAGGCTCTTTGCCTCAGCGGACTGCGTGTTGGATGGATCGTCGAGCGCGATCCCGAACGGCGCAAGCAATATCGCAACGCTCGCAGCCACTTCACCGTATCGAATACCGCTCTCGGAGAACATCTCGCGGCCTTTGCCGTGCGCCACAGCGGTGCCATTTACGACCGCGCTCTCAGCGTGTCGCAGCGGAATCTCGCTTTGGTCGATGAAGTCGTTCGTGAAAACCAGGATCTCATCCGGTGGGTTCGCCCCCAAGGCGGCATGACCGCCCTTCCTTGGCTGTCGGAAGGCGGCGATGCGCGTGCATTCTGCCAGCGCCTCCTCCCGCACGGCATCCTGCTCGCTCCGGGCGATTGCTTCGGCATGCCCGATCACTTCCGCCTCGGCTTCGGAGCCACAGCAGAAAAGTTCGGAGCCGCTCTCGAACGCTTCGCCGAAGTTCTCAAGAGCCAAGCGCGCGAGCCATCCCCGGCTTAGCGCCACTCCGCCCCCGCCCCACTAATTCTTGTCCGGCTCCCATTTCGAAGCCAGAGTGCTAAGGATCACAACATCCACGCGCCGGTTGCGCGTTCTCCCTTCCTCGGTGTCGTTCGAAGCCACCGGCGCCACATCCGCATAGCCGCTCACCGCCAGGCGTCTCACCGGAACCTCGAATTTCTCGGTTAGGAATTGCAGTACCGCGATACTGCGCTCCGACGATAACTCCCAGTTGTTCCTGAATTTCCCGTTGTGAATGGGAACGTTGTCTGTATGTCCTTCCAGCCGAATCTGGTTGGGTAGCTTCAAGATCGCATCGGCCACTTTCGCCAGCGCCGTCGACGCCGATTCTTTGATATCCGCATTACCCGAATCGAACAGCGCCGCCTGCTTAAAGCTCACCGTCAAGCCGCGCGGCTCCAGGTGAAGCTCGATCTCCCCTCGCTGAATTTCGTCTTTCAAATTTTTTTGCAAAACGTTTAGCGACGGCGTCAATTCCGCCACCGTCTGCTTGGCCGTTTCCGGCGTGATTCTCTTGTCCTTCTTAAGTAATTCCTTGATGATTTCCCTGGAATGCGGATTAGCTTTCGGATCGAGCGCCGCCTTCACGGCTTCTGCAACCGCTCTGGCTTTGCCTTTATCGGCATTGGCCGTCGCAAACATCACCACGAAAAACGCGAACAGCAGCGTCACGAAGTCGGCGTAAGAAATCACCCACCGCTCGTGGTTGACCCCTCCGTGGCTGGCAACGCGGCGGCTTCGGCGCATGGCGGTTTAGGCGGCGCGCGGCGCAGCGGCGCGCTTCGACTGCTGCCCGGCCGCTCCGTCAGCCAAATAGGCGTTCAGTTTGTTCCGGATCAGTTTTGGATTCGCGCCTTCTACGATCCCTATCACGCCGGCCAGCGTCAGCTCGCGTGTTTGACGATCCTTCGCGGCCCGCGCTCGAATCTTGCCTCCGGCAGGCAGCAGAAACACGTTGGCCAACCCTACGCCATACACAGTTGCCACGAATGCCACCGCGATCCCGTGCCCCACCTCCTCCAGATTCGCCAGATTCTTCATCACCTGAATCAATCCCAGCACCGCCCCGATGATGCCGATCGTGGGCGCATATCCGCCGCCGTTATCGAAAACCTTGGCCACGTTTTCCATCGAGTGCTCGGCCAGATCTATTTCAAGCTCCATCATCGCCCGCAGATCGTCTATATCCGTTCCATCTACCGCCAGGTTGACGGCTTTCCTCAGAAACGGGTCGGCGATATTCATGGCGTCGCTCTCGAGCGACACGATCCCCTGCTTGCGCGCCTTCGTCGCATAAACAATAATTTCGTCGATTAAACCCGACAGCGGCTGTTTCGGTTCGAACAGCACCAGCTTCAGTTGCGCCGCCGCCGCCTTCAGCGTGTCGAACGGCGTGTTGACCATCACCGCCCCCAGCGTGCCTCCCACCACGATCATTGCCGCCGTGAATTGCGCCACATCGCGCAAACTGCCTTTTTCGAGTATCAGGCCCCCTAGAATTCCGCCCACGGCAAGAACCAAGCCGCAGATGCTTGCCAGATCCGGTCGGGAACCGCCTTCGCTCGCCGCCATATGCTCCTCTTACTCGCGATGTCCGGCGCCGGCGTGCGCGTCTTCCGCCCCCACCCGGCGCAGCTCGGTGACAACGCCCCGGCCTGCCGTGTTGAAGCCGCCTGCAATCGAACGCCGAAACTGTACTACCCGCTCGACGATCTCGCCTGGACTTTCAAGCACTAAGATCTTTTGCCCTGTTGTCAACGAGATCACCGTATCGGGTGTGGCCTCCACATGCTCGATCAGGTCCGAATTCAGCACGAGCGGAACGCGATTGATGCGTGTGAGATGGATCATTGTTCGGACCGGCTCTGCTTCTTATATCGGGACTTGGCGCGAAAAACTTGAGTCTAGGGCGTTCCCTATTCCGTACCGGCCTGCGACTTAGCCTCCCTGCGCCCAAACCACTCCCTCGCCGCCACCCCAAACAGAACCCACCCGATCGCCGCGGCCAAAACGCAGTGCACCGCGAACTCCCGTATAGTATGAAACGCGCTCAGCGCCACGTGAAACGCTATCCAGGCAAGCGTCAGCCATCGCGCCCAGTTCTCCCCTCGCAGCAGGAAAACTCCCGCCGCGAGCGCCAGCAATTCCGTCAACTCAATCGCGAATGCGTCTGGCTCTAACTTCAGCAACTCCGGCGCATGATACCCAAACCCGATTACTCCCACCGCTATATACACCCAGGCCAGGATGGTCACAGACAGCGGCCGCCTCTCCCGTCTCACGGAAGCATCTCCAGCACCGCCTCGCTCGGCTCCAGATCGACAGCATTCTCCGGCATCGCCGCCCCGGCCTCCACCAGCGCCCGGACCGTCCCCACAAAGTCTCCCGTCTCGCGATGCCAACCGTTCCCGGAACCATAAATCGCCCACGAGAGCGCCGTACCCGCATACTCCCGCGATTTCTTCTCCAGGTCCGGATGAAATCGCAAAATCTCCCGCGCCATCTCCGCGTTGCCGTTAAACCCGGCCCAGTGCAGGGCGGTGGCGCCCATCTCTCCCGGCGTATCCACCGGCCAACCCGCCTCTAACATCAGCCGCACCGCGACTGTATTGTTGTTCTGCGCCGCATTCGGCAGCTTCTCCCGGTCGCGCTCCGCCGGCCCCCGCCCCACGCCGCCCGCGTATCTCCAAGCGTATTCGCGAAAAGCCGCTTCATCGCCCAGCTCGCACGCAAGCGCCGCCTTCAAATCCTCCGGCGTCCGCTCCAGCAGCAGCCCATACACGTCCTCATGGCCGAAATCCCGCGCCACCGAATGCGCCGTGCGATGCTTCCCCAGCGTCCAGATATAAATCGTGCCCCCGGCCCGCGAGTCCCGCTTCGGAAACCACTCCTCGGAAACGCTCGTCCGGATGCATTCCGGATCGCGATCCAGATGCCGCCGCGCCAGCTCCATGTCCCCCAGCGCCGCCGCCATCAGAATGTCCGTCTCGCAGCCTCGGGACACCAGGTATCGAGCCACGTCTTGCCGGTCCCTCGGGTAATGCCGCGCCTGCAGCACCCGCAGCATGTATTGCGCCGGCGTCGATTCGTGATCGATGTCGCGCGCGTCGATCTCGGCGCCTTTCTCCAGAAGAAATTCCGCGATCTCTACCGTCGCTGCGAAGTGCAGCGGCGTCTGCCCATCTCCACCTCGCGCGTGCGCCATCCCGGCATCGCCGACCGCCAATTCCCTCAATCGCTCCGCCATCCCCAGCCGCGCCGCCGCATGTGCGTCGATCGTCGCTCCGCGCTCCACCAAAAAATCCACCAGGCTCGGATCGCAATCGTCCAGCACCCCGAAGCCGCCCGCCCACCACTCCGTCCGCTTTCGAATATCGGCGCCCGCGTTCAGCAAAACATCGATCGTCTCTCGATCGCTGCGCTGCACCGCCGCAAACAAAGCGTGCGCCCCGAAGCCGTACCCCGGCAGCGGGTCGTCGATCCTCGCCCGCAGCTCCGGATGGCCTTCCAGAATCTCGCGCACCCGCCTGGCGTCCTGCTCGCGCACGGCCGCCGCCAGCGCCTCGCCCGGGCTGAGGTTCAGCGCCTCCACATGCGACTTCAATTTCGCCCAGTTCGGAAAGCCGTATTCGTTGGCAAGCGCGCGCTGTGCATCCGCCAACCGTCCGCGCCCCATGCCGCGCAGCAGCTCTTTCGCTTGCTTTCTCAGGAATGCGAGATTCGGTTTTTCAGGTAGCTCGCGAGGCATAAACTCCTCCTTCATGGCCCGATGTCCGCCGATAACGGGCAGAAGAGAAGTGAATGCTCGTAACTCGCAACTGCTTCAGGCGGGATCTTCCCTTTCCGCGGACCGGGTGCAACCTGAATTTGCACCGATCACTATATCAAAATCTTCCGCCCCGCTTTCACACTTCCCCCCAGTGCGCGTGCGGATGCGGTTGCGCGACATCCCGGCCATGCTTGTGATGCTGCGGCCGCAATAGGCCCGCCTCCGTCAACAACCCCACATCGTGCAACACCGTCATCGGGCTTCCCTCCCCTGCAATCCGGCCCCGTTCCAGCACATAGCACCGGTCGGCGATCTCCTCCAAAGTGTCCAGGTCGTGGGTAGCCGTGATGACCGTCCTCGGTCCGTTCGCCCATGACGCCAACAGCCGAACCACCTCGCTCTGCGTGCCCGGATCGAGCGCCGCCGTGGGTTCGTCCAGCAGCAGCACCTCCGGATCGAGCACCAGGACCGAGGCAAGCGCCACTCGCTTCTTCTCTCCGCCCGACAACCGGTGCGGCGCGCGGTTCCGCAGATGCGCAATGCCCATGCGATCGAGCGTTCGCTCCACCACGGCCCGTATTTCATCGCGCGGCCAACCTAGCTGCAATGGGCCAAACGCAACTTCGTCGAACACGCTCGTGTTGAACAACTGAACGTCGGGATTCTGGAAAAGAACGCCTACCCGCCTGCGAAAAGGAAAAAAGAAACTCTCATCCCGCAGGCGCTCTTGCGTTACGGCCTCTCCCAAAAACGAAACCTGCCCGCTCTCTGCGAACGCCAGCCCCGCCAGCACTCGAATCAGCGTGCTCTTCCCCGAGCCGTTCGCGCCAATAAGCGCCACGCGCTCTCCTCGCTCGACGCGCATCGAAAGCCCGTCCAGCGCCGCAACGCCTCGGTAGCGATATGAGACCCCGCGTGCCTCGAACACCGGCGGCGCGCCGGCCCCGTTGCTCATAATCCTGCCCACAAGACCAACACCGCCGCCGCGAGAAAAGCCGAAAGCAGCGCCCAATCGTTAGCCCGCAGCCGCGTCTCCTCCAGAACCATCGCCTCTCCCCGAAAGCCCCGAGCCTGCATCGCCGTGTGCATTTCCACGCTGAACTGCAGGCTCTTATCGAGCAGAACGCCAACCGTCGCCGCCGCTAGCCGCCGCTGCTCCGGCCCCTCCAGGCGACCCACCAGTCTCGCCCGTCGAGACTCGAACATGTTCTGCGCGGCTTGCAGCAGAACCGAAATGTAGCGGTACGCCGTTTCGATCACCACCACCAGAACCACAGGCGCGCGAAACCACCGTAGCGCCCGCAGCAGCCGGTTCCATGGCGTTGTCATGACAAGCTCGTAGGCGGCCGTCGCCGCCGTCGCCGCGCGCAAGATCAAGAAGACCGCGCTTGTGGCGCCTTCCACCGTCGCGTGCATGCCCGGCAGCGGCGTCCGAAACAAGATCTGCCCTCGAACCAGAAACACCGCCGGCAGCGCGATCGATCCAGTGAAGCCCGCCACCGGCAGCCAAACCCGTCGCGCCATTTGCCTCAAGGAAATCTTTGAGAACGCCGCCATCGCGGTCGCGATTGAAAACAGCGCCCCGAGCATCCAAACTCGCCGGATCGCTACCGCGCACGCGATAAGCGTCGCCAGTCCCGCCAGCTTCACGCGTGGATCGAGCCTCTGCAGGAATCCCATCGATCCGGCCATGTCTTCGGCGAAAATCGATCGCTCGACGATATCCAAAAGCCCCCGCACCGTCGCTTCCATAAAGGATGCGCTCTGCCCGCCCGCTCGGCGCCTCCGCTCCCCGAAAGCCGCGCGGCTCACCAACCACGCGAGCGCAACCACAACGCCCGCCCCCACCATCGCGGAAACGAAATAGCCCACGAACGGATTCGGGATAAAAGCCGGCGCATAGTCGGCGAGCGGCGCTCTCCACAGCGAAACCCGCTTCGCTTCGCCCCACCCTCCGCCAACCGCCAAAATCCCCAACGGCGACCCGATCGCCAGCACGCCCAGCGCGAGCCACAGCCCGCGCAACGAAGCGCCGCGCCGCGGCAAGTCTGAACTCGCCTCCGGAACAATGGTGCACTTCGCTCCCGGCGCCGTTCTGCGCAGCAGCGCCGGATCTGCCCGCTGCAGGTACGCCACCATGCCGGCCGATAGGATCAGCTCCGCCACGCCCGCGAACGTCAAGTGTCCAATCATCATCGCCGGTATCGAAACGCTCAAAGGATACGGCGCATACAGTGGCGCTCCCGACGCCGTTCGAAACAGCAGCGGCTGCACGCCAAACTCGATCGCCGCGCAAAAGGCCGCTGCGTTGATCCCCAAATATCCGGCCGCGCCCGCCGCCGCCGCCCGCCGCCTCGATGTAACATCGGCGCCAGCCGCCCCTATGCGATACACCGCGAATGCGACAAGCGATCCAACCACCGCCATGTTGAAGCAATTCGCTCCAAACGCCGTGATCCCTCCATCTCCAAACAACAGCGCCTGGATCAACAGCGCGATCGATATCGCAAGTATCGATACCCACGGCCCCAGAACGATGCTCGCTACTCCCATGCCCACCGCATGTCCCGTCGTGCCGCCCGGCAGCGGCAAATTGAACAGCATCACTACGAAGCAAAACGCCGAGAACATCGATAGCAGCGGAATCGTGCGCGAATCCAGTTCCCGCTTCACGCGCCTCAGCGCCACATACCAGAACGGCGCCGCGCCCGCGTAAAGGCTCGCGCAGGTGGAAGGGCTCAGATATCCATCCGGAATGTGCATCGCAGGCCGGCTCGCGCGTGACACGGTTTTGTAGATCGTGCTACGCGCCCTACCCATTATGCTCTAAACATGGGCGAGCTAACGCGAACCGGCGTAGCCATTGACTCGAATCTCCTGACCCGCTTCGACAGGTTCATTCGCAAGCAGGGATATACCAATCGCTCGGAAGCGTTCCGCGACCTGATCCGGGACCGCCTCGTCGCCGACGAAGTGCAGGACCCCGAAGCCGTGGTGGTCGGAACCGTCACCCTTATCTACGATCACCACTCGCGCCTGCTGCCCGAAAAGCTCACCGACATCCAGCACCTTCATCACGAGTCGATCATCTCCACCACCCACGTCCATCTCGATCACGGCACGTGCCTCGAAGTCATCGTCGTCAAAGGGCCGTCCAAGAAAGTTCAGCGCCTCGCCGACCTCCTGATCGGCGCCAAGGGCGTGCAGCACGGCCGTCTCGTCATGAGCTCGCCCAAGATTCTGCCCAAGGCGGCCGGCCTCTAGAAATTGAATTTCGCGGCTGCCTGCACCAGCCGTGGCGCCGCCGCGCTCACCACCCGCCCGAAATCCGAATCGTTTACTTCGCCATCCACCGACGCCGCGCCATAAAACTGCGCATGGTTGAAAAGATTGAACGCCTCCACCCGCACGTCTAGCGATTTCGTCTCCCTCAGCCGCACCGTCTTGCTCAGTTGAACGTCGAAGTTCTCGATTCCTGGCCCATGAAACAAACGCCGCGCCGCGTCCCCTAACTGCCCCAACGCTTCCAAGGAAAACGCGCTCGTGTTGAACTCCGGTTTACCGTTCCTCGGATTTGTGTTTACTTCGAGCGGCCCCCCCACATACTCGGGCGTGTCCAGCAGCTCGTTATTAACCCCGTTCCCCAGCGTTCCCAGAAGCGAACGGTCCGAATCGTCGAGCAGCGTTACTGGAAACCCGGTGCTGAAGCGTGTTGTCCCCGAAACGCTCCAACCTTCCGTCAATCGGTTCTTTGAAAACAGCCGATCGAACGGCAGCGCATATGTATAGGTTGCGACAAAGTTATGCGTCATGTCCCACGACGACAGCACGCGCGTTAGCCGCATATTGAACGGATTCGTCTGCTCGCCCAAATTCGATGCATCGTCGATCGATTTCGAATAGGTATAGCCAACCGACAGCGTGCCCCGGCCGCCGCCGTTCCATCTCAAATTTGCTTCGAGCGCATTGTAGTTCGAATTGCCTGCTGTCTGCTGCGCGGTCGTCGATCCGAAGTTCGAACCCAAGCCCACGCGCGTTCCCCGATAAACCTGACCCGCTGCCGACGTGTAAGTCGCATCTTCGCCGAACGGTCCGCATGTCGAACTCCCCGCCGCTACCTCGCTCGGTTGGCTCAGCGCCAGGCAAAGCGCCGGGTCGCCCAGGTTCTTAGGTATCAGCACCAGCAAATGATGCCCTTGGTTTCCCGCATAGCTGAGCGTAAACAACACCGATTCCCCCACCTGCCGCTGAAGCGAAAACATATAGTTCTCCGTGTAAGGCGCGCTGTTGCGGTAATAGAAATAAGGATCGGCGCCGATCGGCGTCACCGCCGCGAAATCGAACCCCGTATAGGGATTCTTCGCGGAAACATTATGCGGCGGAAAGCTCAGCGGAAACGGGTCTCGGTTCTCCACGCCGTCTCCCGAGTTGACGAACGGAGTCGCAAACAGCGGCGGTTGCGGGCTCAGATAGTTATAGCCGTACGGCGGCACGCCGTACATTATGCCCGCCGTCAATCCCGGGAACGCCGTATAGAAAATCCCGTAGCTCGCCCGTATGCTGCTCTTTCCCGAGTCTCCCAATAAAGCCCGCAAGACACCATTCTCCGCGCGAGGCGAATATGCAAGCCCCAGGCGCGGCGCGAAGTTCCGATACTTCGATGGCGACAACGTCGCAGGAATTCCCGGATCGCCCGGCACAACCAGGCCTGGAATCGCATTTGGATACAACACCGACTGCTCGCCCGGCACAACCGTCTGAATCTGGTTATACTTCTCCCGCCACGGCATAATTAAGTCCCAGCGCAAGCCTAAGTTGACGGTTAGGTTCGCCCTCGCTCGCCAGCTATCTTGCGCAAACGCTCCCGCGTACCGGTTCCTCAGATAGAAACTCTGGCCCGAGGTCTGCGTATAGTTACTCGGAAAACCTAATAAGAAGTCCGCGAACGCCGAGCCGGTTTCCGTCCCGTCTATATTGAATGTCCCATTGAAGGTCGCGTTCGGATGTTCATTCACTTGATCGGCATGAAGCTGTACTCCTATCTTCAAGGTATGCGCGCCGAGCACCTTCGCAACCGTATCGCTCACATACAACGTGTTATTCCACTGCTCCACGTTTGTAATCGGCACGCCCATCACGAACGAAGGAAACACGATGTTTTCCACGCCTTCAAATTGCGGCGCCTGCGCCACGATCCCCGGCGTCCCCACCCCCGTCACAAAGCCTTGCGATTGCAAACTCACGCCCAAACCCCCATGCGGCTGGCCTACATCGTTGGCATTACGCAGAAAGCCCGCGTGAAATTCGTTCACCGTCGTCGGCCCCAGGCTCTTGGTATCGCCTAAGGTGAACATCTGCGCCTGGCCTATGGTCAATCCATCGAACCCCGGAATGCTCGCGCCGCCCTGCCCGCCCGGATACGGATTATCCAACACATAATTATCGATGAAGTAGTACCCGTATATCTGTCCCCAACCTGTGTTGGCGTCTATCCGCTCGGACGCTTTATCGTCTCGCACCGTCTCTGGATACGCCGAAGTTACAAACAAATCGCCGCCCGTGTTCGGCACCGGAATATATTTCAATAACTCCGCGGCCGGCGCCGACCAGGCGCTTGCCGGAATGACGGCATTCGGTAGGACGCAAGCCGCCGAACTCGTACAACCCGGCGTGTAATACGGCTCGCCTTCACTTACCTTATAGCCGAGCCGCGCCGTAAGTAAGCTGGCCGTGTATGCGCCGCTAACAGCGCCCGTCAGCGACCCGGCCTGATCCATGAAATTGCCCGTGCGCTCTTCTACGGACGGAACCACTGTCTCGGCCGACGTAATGCCTTCCACCGTCCGCGTCCCCTGGTAATCCACAAAGAAGAAAACTTTCTGCCGCTTAACCGGTCCTCCCAGCGTCCCGCCGAATTGATTTTGCCGAAACGCCCCCCGCCCTGTATCGAAAAAATTCCGCGCGTCCAGGTCCGTATTGCGCAAGAATTCGAACGCATCCCCATGGAACGCATTACTGCCCGAGCGCGTGATTACATTCACTAACCCGCCGTTATAATTCCCATACTCCGGGTCGAAGTTATTCGTCAGCACGCGAAATTCCTGAATCGAATCCAGGTTCGGAATCACCGACGTCCCGCCATTCATGTGCTCTTGCACATCGATCCCGTCCACCATGAACCCGTTCGCCGATTCGCGCTGTCCATCGATCGAAACGTCTCCCGGATTCAAATCGCCCGAAGGATTAATCGTCCCCGTCACTCCCGCCATAATCACCGAAGTAGGCGTTAGCGTCGTCACCGGGCTCACTCCCGGCTGGATCGCAAGCAGATCCGTATAGCTCCGGCCATTCAGCGGCAGCGCCGCGATCTGTTGCTCGGAAACTACTTCGCCCAGGTGAGTCGCCGTCGTCTCCACCTGCGTGCCGATTGCGCTCTCCGCCGCCGACACCGTCACAGTCTCCGACCTCTGCCCCACACGCAACCGGATATCGATCTTGACCGCGGCGTCGGTATCTACTTCCAGGTTTTTCTTTTCTTGCGACTGGAAACCGGCCGCTTCTACGCGCAGGTCGTAGCGCCCCACCGGCAGCGCCGGAAACGAATAGAAGCCCTGCGCATTCGCTACCGACCTGAATCGCGCTTGCAATGCCGAATTGACAAGCGTGAGTTCGGCCTCCGGAACCGAAGCCCCGCTGGGATCTGTCACAGTGCCCGACATGCTGCCTGCCGCCGCGCCCCATCCCGGACTCGCGCAGCATGCGGCGAGAAACACACATTCAGCCAGCCGTCCCGCCGCGTTCACTGTAAGAGGATAGTAGCACGATCTTTAAATACGTGCTACGCGCGCCTAACCGCCCCCTGCGCGCTCCTTGAGTAAATCCAAAATCTCGGTTAACTCCCGCCGCACTTCCTGGTAAAGCGCCGAGGTGTTCGGGAACAGGTCGCCTTGCCGCTTCACAGGCTCGCGTTTCCCGGCTTCGCGCTTAGGCTTGGCCTCCAGCATCTTGCGCGCGCCTTCGATCGTAAATCGCTTCTCATACAGCAGTCGCTTGATCTCCAGCACCAGTTCCACGTCCTTGCGCCGGTACAGCCGCTGCCCCGTACCCGATTTCTTCGGACCCAGATTATGGAACTCCGATTCCCAGAACCGCAACACGTAGGGTTTGATGCCGGCTAACTTCGCTACCTCGCCGATGCGAAAATACAACTTGTTCGGTATTTCGGGATCTGCCGCCGGCATGCCGGCTAAGTCTTCCATTAAGAAGGGACCAGTCCGAGATCAATTGTAACGGAGCCGAAGCACGTCCGGGCAATCCCGTCCCCGCGCCCCGCCGTGTCCCAACCCCCCGCCCTTCGCCCGCATCCGCCCCATCGCTCCGAAATCCCGCCGCACACCCGGATCTCGCTTCCGTCCCCGCGCCCCCGCCGCCTCCCAACCCCCCGCCCTTCGCCTGCGTCCGCCCATCGCCCCGAAATCCCGCCGCACACCCGGACGCCGCTCCGTCCCCGCCCCCCCCCCTGTCCCCACCCCCCCCCCCTCCCCCCCCCCCCCCCCCCCCCCCCCCAAACCCCCCCC
>JAFAYI010000014.1 GCA_019240475.1 Acidobacteriaceae bacterium | reverse complement strand
CCTCCGAGATCGCGCGACTGGACCATCGACTCTTGGGCGAGAGAGTGAACGCCGGCAGCTTCGCCGAATGCGCCGCTCCCGCCTGCATCCAATACAGCCGCGGCGTGATCGATATCGCCTCATCGGAGACGTTCCGCAGGACCGAATACGGCGTGAACGTCGTGCCGGCCGGGAATCCCATCATGGGATCGGCCAAACCGGTCATGAGCCCTATTTCCGCATAGCGGCGCGGACCGCCAGCGGTCGTATCGGGAAGCAGGTACGTGAACGGAATGTTCGCCGAATAGCATGCTATCGACGAAGAGCCTCGCGGATCTCACTATGAAGGACTAAGTCCCGAGTCTTGGCGTCGATACGACGAAGGACACTGTCCACGACATTCCGCTCGTCCCTGGCGCTGTAAAGCTGCCGCAGTTCAATCAGGCAGTTGACCGAACCACGGTCCCCCAACTCTTCCAGCCGATCTGCAGCGTGGAAGATCATCGTGCTGTCCTGCCTAAGTGCGCGGCACAAATACGGCTCCCCAACTTCACCCCGCAACGCGGTCAGAACCTCAATGACCGTGATGTTGTTCTCCACCTCCTCAGGCTTAGGATTTGCGAGAACGTGCTCTGCGTAGCTCTCAAGGGTCGCGCGATCATAAGGCAGTACCGAAAACCTGATTGGGACTGATAGATGAAGCTGAGGACTATCGACGATCATCCGATACTCTCCAGGCGTAACTAGCATCGCTGTTTCGGGTGAGACCACCGATAGATGTCGCCTCTCCCCCGCTGGGATGCCCATGCCGAAATAACCGCTGTCTCCCGGTGCCGGAGGCGGGGACCACGCCCTTACACTTCCATCCGGATACACGATCTCCCGCTTCATCCAGCCGTTGTGCCGCTGGAGAAGGAAGTCGGTGCCGGACCTGTTAGTGATCCATATGTCGAGGACCAGCGGCTCGCCGGATACAACGCTTGCTCTTTCTGGCTCGACCTGAACGGAGATCTGGGCCAGCGAACAGCCGGCCGATGCGACCGCCACCGCGAGCGCGGTCGAACATAGTAACTTCATTCGCGGCATAACTTCCCTAAGCTCCGTTTCCCGGGCGCTCGGCTACTGTGGCAGCGCGAACCCGCACGACTGACCTGCCTTTGTAATTTGATACATCCATGTCGCGGAGGGGTTTACGACTTGCCTTACGATCGAATAAGTCTGCAGCACATTGTAATCTCCGCCCGCGCACCCGCACTCATATTTATAGTTTTGTGTGGCGGTGAATGAATTATCGCTATAGGGCTTAACGAAGCTGCCGCTGGGTGGGCTGTGCGAGTCAGAAAAGAAACCCGAAGTTGCCGCGCCGAATATTGCTGGCGTGTTGAACGTGTAATTCGGAAACGGGGGAGAGCTAGGAACACCGCCATTTGGGTAGGAAACGACCTCTCCAACTTGGCATGTCGCCAGGTCCGCAAGATTGCCGGTCGATGAGGCCCACGCGTAGGTAAAGCTAAGCACACCGGTCGAACTCGCGCAATAGAAGCTTGCCTGAGCAAATGCAGTTGGCACGGCACAGACGATAGAGACACTCATGGGATCGCTTTCTTGCTCATTGCTGGTCACCGTGACATCGGCGGCGCCGAGCGCCGCGTTTGTAGTGTTGATGGTGGCGGCAATGCTGGTGTTGGTTGCGCCCGACTGTACCGTCACGGGTACATCGTTGCCGTCAGCATCGACCACGCTTCTCCGCCAGTAATGCGAACCGCGGCCCCTGCACGTCCAGAATGACGTCGAGGGTTCCGCTGTAGTTGCCTAATCCGGCCGATTGCAGAGCCGAAAACCTTCGCACCTTCGGGAATGATTTCAGTTCACCAGATCTATGGCGAGGTCGTTTGAGGTTATGTCTACACCTGAATTCGGATTCGATTTGTAGACCTTTCGCTTAGCGAAGACACGGTATTTGCCCGGGTGCCGGAACTCGAAGAACCTATTAAGGTCGAGCCGCAATGCGGACGCCTCTTTGGGCTGCAGAGTCCTCGCGAAATTGCGTTCGATAACTCCTTGTTCATCGCCCATCTCTTTTCCGTATGGAGTCAGGGGAACCTGTGCTCCGCTTTCATCCAGTACGCTAAGACGGTATTCTTTGTTCGGATTGGTCTCGATGATCCGGATTGGGGCGGTGGAAAGGTTCGTGAGTTTAATGCTGATGAAGATCGGGCTCCCTACCACAGGGAAGGCATCAGATGACGTCAGGGAGATTTCAGCAAGCGAGTCCTGCGTCTGCGCATAGCAGCTTCCTAGGGTAACCAGAATGATGAGCGTGAGGTGACAAGTGCGTCGCATTAATGCCTTCTCCTATTCGCGTCCATACCGATGCGACTGTCACCACGTCGGATAGTTTGTTGTGTTAGCTGCGGTAACACTGCCCGCCCCTTGTCCCGACGCCACCTGCCATGTCGAGGCGCTTGCATTCCATTTAAAATCGTAGCTAAAGGACCATGCCGCTACCTGAACCGGGACCCATGTTGATTGGCCCTTGTTGGGGTTATACAAAAGATACATCTGATAACTTCCGCTTCTTATGACCTCGTCATATAAGCTCGCCCCGTATTGGCAGGGAGCTTGGCTGCATGCCCCCACCCTGGGCTATCGGAGGTAGCGATTGTGTTATCCGCGTAAGGATAGTCGGTGTCCAGCGACGCCGTCGTCGTGCTCGAATAGGTTATGGTTCCAGAGCGCTTCAAAGTGGCCACGGACTCTACGATGACCTGCACCCATTCCAAGCTGCACCCAGAGCCGCTCAGGTTTGTCGCCTGAAACGTGATCCCGGACGTCCCCTGGCTATTTCCGTACGTAAGCTGGTTGCTGTAATCTCCTATCGCACTAGAGGGCTGAGCCGTCACAGCGATTACGAATCCCGGGGCCGAAACGTTTACGCTCGCGGAGCCGGAAAATTGAGTTCCATCGGTCAGTGTCCCCGAGACTGAGATGGATATACCCGACCCACCCGCAATCCAATAAAATGATGGGCTTTGCTGACCGAAGTTAGCTGTGGTAGGCGGCGACCCCGGCGTCCAAGAGCCGATCGTGCTCCCACCGACCGACCAGGTAGCGGTCTGGATGGTGCCCGTGCCTGTGCTCGCCGACAGGGTGGCTTGTTCACCGACCACAATGCTCCCGGGCTGCTGAGCTGAGATTGCTGTTCCGTTCAGTTGAATGTCAGCGGTCACGCTTCCCGGCGCCTGCGCAGACTGCCCCGTTTCCAACGGACATTCAATCGCATACGCGTAGCAGCCGGAAGTGTAATCCGGGGTGGTGGGGTCATTGGCGGCTACAAACGTGGTTCCCGCCGCGCGCGCGGCCACCTTACCTGCGCTTACAGTGGCAATGGAGGTGTTCCCCGAAGTCCAACTTGCCGCCGATGTGAGGTTGAACTGACGGCCCGTGTTGTATTGCGCCGTGAATGTCTCTTGCACACTGCTCGAAACCGGCAGCCCCCACGGATCGGAGTCGATGAACGACTCCGTAGCTCCCAGGCACGTCTTGCAATGCGTGCTGCCGCAGGTAGCCTTCTGCACGTTATATGTTCCCGACTCCATCGCCACCAGAATGTGCTCGCTTTCTCCTTGCGAGCCGGTCAGCACCGCGCTGCCTTCGTGAATCGCGAGCGGAATCGTGCGGCCTAGTTCGTCCGGGATTTGGTTGGCGATGATTTCGGAGATGTTGAAAGAACGCGTTACTTTGCCTTCCAAGTGCAAAGGCAGCGCATATTGGCCTCCGGCGAAGAACAGCGTGAAGATGAAATCCTGCGCTTCGTCCGCCGGGTTCCAGAGCGTCACCATCGTGTCCTCGCCGTTTCCCGTGCTCCAGTAGGAAAGAGATTTGCCAACGCTCTCCAATACCGCCGAGGGCGAGACGCCGAACACATACGTATTCTTCCGGTCCACGCTGCCGCTCTCGGCCAGTAATGCAAATCGCGGCCCTTGCACGTCCAGAACGACGTCGATGGTTCCGCTGTAGTTGCCGTGGGGCTCAATCCGGAGAGGGAATGCTGAATTCGTTGGAAGGAACCGGATTGGTGTCGGTCATGCTCTTCCATTCGCCGCTACTCTTCTTCTGCAGTTTCGAGAATCCGAGTTTAACAACGACTGGCACCTCCGTTCCGGGTGCTCGAT
>JAFAYI010000010.1 GCA_019240475.1 Acidobacteriaceae bacterium | reverse complement strand
CCTCCGAGATCGCGCGACTGGACCATCGACTCTTGGGCGAGAGAGTGAACGCCGGCAGCTTCGCCGAATGCGCCGCTCCCGCCTGCATCCAATACAGCCGCGGCGTGATCGATATCGCCTCATCGGAGACGTTCCGCAGGACCGAATTTTGGCTGAGTAACCCAAGCCCTGGTCTTCGAGGCCACCGTTGACGATCACCTCTCCCGGTTTCCTGCGCCTAACCGATTTAAGAGTGGCACGCGATACTGCCGGCGGGCCAATCCGCGGCGGTTCTACACTGAAGTGCGGAGCTAATAACGGGTTGGGAGGATGATCGGATGGTAAAGGAAGCGTCATCCAGTGCCATCTCCATTAAGGAGAGGAGCAACGTCACTTCTGTTCCCGACCTCAGCCCCAACGACTCCTTACTGAGCTTAAGCGCGACCTGTACTTGCCTTCCCGGCTCAAGAGTCAATAGGGACGACGGTACGCTCTCGGATCCATCCGCCGTCTGTATTACCCTAACGCTCTGCCCCGCAACACCGCCTTGCGCCATCTGAAGCCCAAACTGAAGAACGCGACGCGCCCTGTTCCCCTCGGCCTCAACGCCCCGGGTGTCCAGCGAAACGGGAAGCTCAAAGCGACTCGTCCCGGTGTTCTCAATTATCAGTTCAAGTACGACATAGCCCGGGTATCGACGGTCGTTGCGGCTTGCAACCCCCAATACTGAGAGTGGCAGGCGATACCGCCCCTCGGAGAGGTACGAACCGCCGTGACCGCCCGGATATCTCGAGGCTTGCTCAATCGCAGTTCGCTCGCGCGTTAAGTCGACCCGCAATATCTCGGCGCCACGTGCCCCGGTCAGCAGCAGTATCGCAAGCGCTAATCGTCGAAAGCTCATACGGTAAGCACGCAAATACAGGGAGCGCACTCCTAGGGACATGTCGCGTATTGACCGTTAACCAGGTAGTTGATGTTCCCCAGAAAGACATTCGCTGCACTGTAGTTGACTGGCGGAATGTTTTCTTGCGCAGCGGCGGACCCGAGAGCCTGGTACATCGAGTTCAGTTGAGTCCTTAAACCGGCGAAGACGTTACTTGCGTTATCGCTTGTGCCGGCGATCTGCGCCTCGAAGTACGTTCCGGGATTACTTCCACTTAACGCTGAAATGTACTCGGAATAGTGGCTCTCGGCCGCGCCCGATTCGTGCCGTATGGTTTGACCATCTAGATTGCTCCAACTGATGTAACCACACGCGCCATATTGATGCTGTGAAAAGGCCGAACTTTGATTCGCCAAATCGGGATTTATCACCCAGTGAAAGTAGCCTGCGGATACGTTTAGCTTGCTGGCCACATAAGTATACCCGCTGTTTGGCCCAGCGTTGATGGTCGTTGGATTAAATCCCGTATCGGAATACAGCAAGGAAAAATATCCCAGCCCGGAGTCGTCGCCGTTGCTTTCGGGTGGAACCGGGAGCGTCGGGAGGGTGGGGTCCCCGTTTGATACCTGAACGGCGGAGTATGGTGAAAACGCCCATGCCCTGGGCGTAATCGTGAATGTTCCGCTGACGTTAGTAGAGGCGGAGCCATTTGTTGCCGTTGCCGTTACCGTGCCAGAGTCCACGGCCGTGCCGGACCAGCTCGTAGACGTCGTTCCGCTAGATGATGAAACGGAGCCGTGACTGTCCGAGGAGGTAAAGCTCCAACTCGACGCCGTACCTGGTCCTTGTAGCGTGCAGGTGACCTGTGATCCGCGCGTCACGCTTGCGGGCGAGCAGACAAGCTGGCTGGCACCTCCCGGGGCCTGCGCAGACGGCCCCGTTTCCAACGGACATTCGATCGCGTATGCGTAGCAGCCGGAGGTGTAATCCGGGGTGTTGGGGTCATTGGCGGCTACAAACGTGGTTCCCGCCGCGCGCGCGGCCACCTTACCTGAGCTTACAGTGGCAATCGAGGTGTTCCCCGAAGTCCAACTTGCCGCCGATGTGAGGTTGAACTGACTGCCCGTGTTGTATTGCGCCGTGAATGTCTCCTGCACACTGCTCGCAACCGGCAGCCCCCACGGATCTGAGTCGATGAACGGCTCCGTGGCGCCCATGCACGTCTTGCAATACGTGCTGCCGCAAGTGGCCTTCTGCACGTTATACGTTCCGGATTCCATCGCCACCAAGATGTGCTCGCTTTCGCCTTGCGAGCCGGTCAGCACCGCGCTGCCTTCGTGAATGCTCAACGGGATAGTGCGGCCTAGTTCGTCCGGGATTTGGTTGGCGATGATTTCGGAGATGTTGAAAGAACGGGTTACTTTGCCTTCAAGGTGCAGCGGCAAAGCATACTGCCCTCCGGCGAAGAACAGCGTGAAGATGAAATCCTGCGCTTCATCGGCCGGATTCCAGAGCGTCACCATGGTGTCCTCGCCGTTGCCCGTGCTCCAGTAGGAAAGAGATTTGCCAACGCTCTCCAATACCGCCGAGGGCGAGACGCCGAACACATACGTATTCTTCCGGCGGCGGTCCCGAATGCGCCCTCAAGTCAGGGCCAGGAGCTAAAAGGAGTCCAAATCCGGTCCTGCTACTCAGCAGTCGCAGCGGGTTGGCAACGATAGCAGCTTTCGGCCCAGACGATATTGAACCTGACACGCCGACACCAAAGTTCAATGCGGGGCATGGGTACAGCCATTTGCCTATTTTAACGGGGGAAATATCACGTCCACACTCTTGCACCAAACGATGCTCGCAGGGTCCAGCCGCGTTGGGTCGCTCCGCAGTGCGAGCAGCCCGCGTCCGACCCGGACCTGGAATGTCCCTCCGGCGTTCGGAATCTCGACCAGGCCATCAAGCGGAACCTTCTCGGTATACTGGCCTTTTGAGGCGAGATTGCCGGCGGTGATCGAAGCGTCCCAGGGTCGATCTGGCGATCTTGATTGACGGCGTAGCCGCTCCCCGGTCGTGCTCCTCAGGTCGACTTCATAATCGACCATTGGACCGCCAAAGCGGAGTCGGACCGTTCCACTCGTGCGGTTGATAATAGTGACCGTCACTGTTCGCGTCGTCGCTTCGACGTGGCATTCTGCGGAAAGATCTGAAGGTCTTGCTAGAGGTGCAGTTATGGGCTGCGAGACGTTTTGTTGGCCAAAGGCACCCGCACACAGAAGCGCGGTAATAAGTAACATCAGTATTCGCACGGCAGGATTCCTCTAGTTACATGTATAAGTCGTCTTGTTATTAATGATCAGAGACGCCCATTCAGGCCAGTATCCTCCGTAAAGCACCTGCGGGTTGGGATACGCCACGCTGCTAACCGTCCAATCCCCGTTACTCAGGCTTACGGTCGCTCCCCAAGATCAGTTAGTAGAGGACAGCGGCACCCAGATGGAATTAGAACCGCTCGGCTGCCACATCAACACTGCTGAAAAGCTCTTGCTTACAGTGATAGTTTGTTTTCCGGTCGGCTGCGGAGCCAACGCGGGGCTGTCCACGAAGATCGCGTTTGTCGAGTTCGGGTACGGATTTGCGTTATCCAGCCCTGGGAGAGGCTGGCTAATGCTACAGGAGTGCTGCGTACCGTCGGTTGCCACATAGGTATAGCCAGAGCTATTTTCCACCTGGACCCATTCATATGTGCCCGATATTCCCGATGGCGGTACGACTGAAGGAGCCAGTTGCATACGGTATGTAGATACCGTGTTGCCGCACTCCGCACCCACCGTTGAAGCATTTATGAGATATATGGCGTCAGAACTTGAGGGAGTGACGCTCACCGAAGGCGCTAACACCGTTACGCTAGCCGAGCCGACCACGGAAGTGCCGTTGCTGAGCGTGCCGCTTACGCTGATCGGAACGCTCCAGGACGTAGGAAAGGCAGAAAGACCTCCATAAGGAGGAACCCAGTAAAAGACTGGGCTGTTCTGGTTGAAATTTGGCGTAGGTGGCGGCGCGCCGGCTGGCCACGAAGCAACCGTCGTTCCGCCGACGGTCCAGGTCGCTTGACTGACGGACTCTCCTCCAGTGTCCATTGACAGCGTAGCTTGCTGACCAATCACAATGCTGCCCGGCTGTTGGGAAGAAATTGCAGTTCCGTTCAATCGAATCGTTGCATTAATGGTGCCCGCCGCCTGCCCCTCTTCCCCCGTCTCCAGCGGACATTCAATCGAGTATGCGTAGCAGCCGGAGGTGTAATCCGGGGTGTTGGGGTCATTGGCGGCTACAAACGTGGTTCCCGCCGCGCGCGCGGCCACCTTACCTGCGCTTACAGTGGCAATGGAGGTGTTTCCCGAAGTCCAACTTGCCGCCGATGTGAGGTTGAACTGACTGCCCGTGTTGTATTGCGCCGTGAATGTCTCTTGCACGCTGCTCGCAACGGGCAGGACCCATGGATCATAGTCGATAAAGGTTTCGTGCGCTCCGATATATGTCCTGCAGAAAGTAAGTCCCACAGGTCGCCTTCTGCATGTTGTCTGTTCCGGGTCCATCACCAGCAGAATGCGTTCGCTCTCTCCTTGCGCCTCC
>JAFAYI010000004.1 GCA_019240475.1 Acidobacteriaceae bacterium | reverse complement strand
TGCGTTATTGCGGGCTCGCGCCCCTGGTGGCGCTCGGCCATACCCTGCATGCCTGGAGAGAAGAAATCGCCACCATGTGGCGCTTCACCCGCAACAACGCCATCACTGAAGGCTTTCACAACAAAATCGAAGTGCTCCAGCGTCAAGCGTACGGATTTAGAAACTTCCAGAACTACAGATTGAGAGTTAGGGTAATGTGTTCTTAGAATCTTCTGCCGGTCGGCATAGGAGTGGGACGCCCAAGTTTACTTCTTTTCTCGGCTTCTCGTGCTTAGCGGGACGCTGCGCGGACCGGCTGGCGTGCTGACCTATGGCGCCGGTACGGATGGGACCGAGGTGAGCGAAATCAGCGAAGGCGTCATGGATGACGCGGAGGCGTACATGATCGAATACATCATCCGTGATCTCGGAAATGTCACGGAATTTGAGCACGTGCCGATGGCACATGCCGTCTTGCGGGAGTTCGACTCGGCCATAGACAGGGGTGCCCAAAAAGATCGGGTGGCGCTGCTAATCGCCAAGATTGCTGATCGTGTCACCCTGGACGAATTGGGTGTGTACGTTCACCGCGCCGCGAAGTCGGTTGCTCTACGCGCCGTGAAGTGACGGCCGCACAGCGAGCTCTCCCGACGAGAGCTCGCTCATTCTCGGATACCATCGCCGGCGCTTCCGCCGCGGGTTCGTACCAGTAATCCTGTCAGCTCCCCTACGTACGTTGACGTGCCTGCCTGCAAACTATCGTACACGCTTGGGGATTTCCTGATCTCCGCAGTGAGCGGCCGAATACCGACGAACGTCTATTGCGATTCGTTCCGGCGGCTTATTGCTTCATTTCGCGCCCCGGCTGTTCAGCGCTGCGAATCTGTTCAACGATCTCGTCAATGGTAACGCCTTTGAGGAGTTCAGCTCGCTGCTTTGTGTAGTCGCCATGACTAGAGCGATAGAGCCGCAAGAAGCGTGCAAAGCCTTCGGCCCCGAGCTCCCGCTGGAGAATAGAGAGTGCATGACGCTGAAATTCCTGATCAGTCATTTCGTTGAGCTGCATTCTTGACCTCCTCTAAAAAGGATACCGGGTTCAGTACCCGAACCGCCAATTCTCGATTTAGACGATTCGCTCCGCGAAGCAGGCGATCATCCGTCGTCAGAAAGACATCAACCTGTGCGCTCTCGGCACAAGCGATGTGGAGCGCGTCAAATTCTGAGAAACCTGTCCCCTGTAGCTTGCGAGCACGGGCGACGATTCCGTCATCCAGCCTGACGACCTGTTTGACAAACTCCAGAAGAGCTTGAGCGTCGGCTCGGCGCTCGGCATCGGGGTTCCGCGCAATTTCCGCTTCGACTACCACACTTCCCACCCACACATCGCCTCCGCTAGTCGCAAGGCCGATCAATTCCTCAATGGCTTCCCCTTCCCGGACGACTCTCTCCTGAGTTTGATCGTCGGTCAACCGATTCACGCAACAGGCATCGAAGTAGATTTTCATGCGGCGCGGTCACAAGTTTGGCAAGAAGATCAACCTCTTCCGAACTCCCGAAGCGAAACGAAGGCCTTTCCTTCCTGTGCTGCCTTCTCGATCTTGAACCTCATCGCGTCCCTCAGTTCTACGCGGCCCTCCAGGATTTCGATCAGGTCTGTTCCGTCCCAGAAAATGATATTGCAGCCCCTACTCTGGAACTGTGCGACCACCTCAGGGCGAATGCCCTGGACCGCTATGAAAATGCCTCGCGTGCTCTCTAGCTTGCTATCAACCTTGGTCTTAAAGCCGCCAATTTCTTGCACGTTAGGCTGATTCTTTCGCCATCGGGCCTCAACGAGGTAATCAAATCCTTCAAAGGGAATGTGTCCGTCGATCTGTTCGGTCTCGGTCTTGTATGGCTTACGATAATCAATGCCGAAGAGGGAAAACAATTCATAAAGCAGCTCTTCGAGAAAGTAGCCGACTCGTTGTCGGTCGGGATTCACGAGTGCTTCGCTAAACCGATGCTTTAGATCGTCCAGCTTCGCAACCCGTTCCGCAACTACGCGCTCGCGTTCCTTTGCGAGCGCCTGCCGTCCCGTTCCGGCCTTCTTCTCTTCTTCGACATAAAGATCGTGCTGAACTGCCATTGCTTTCAGATTGCGGAGTGCACTTAAAGCTGCGTTACGATCAGGCACCTCGTCGTCGGGCACATTTCGGAGTTTGCATAGCTCCGTCAGGATTCGACACTGGATCTCATAGCCCGACTCTGAATCACTAAGATCGGACAGCGTTTTTCTCGCCCAGACAAATTTGTATTCATTCCTGTAGCGCTGAGCGATGGCAGGGGGAACGCCAGCAGCTCGAAGGAAGGCTTCCATTCTGTCCTTGTAATGAAAGCACCTTCCGAAACATTGGATCATCGCCTCCGTGATCTCATAGGGGATCTCCATAACGCATCTTTCGGATCGCATAATTGTCAAAGCTCAAAGCTTAAATTGCACTGAGCCCAAAATGACGGCTGGCTGACTGATGCCAGATGTATTGATACACCCGGTTAGCCGCTTCTTCTTTTTGAGTTTCAGTAAATGGGGGGGTAGGTAGAGTTAGAAAAACATTGTCGAGTATGAATGTCTGGACCTCAGCCTGCGTTTGACTCTTTTCCCACCAACGGTCCAACGGACCTACAAGCGCTCTCAGCGACACAAAAAGCTGCTGGCTTGCCTGTTTGACGCGCTCGCGATCAGCTTTAGTAAGATTGCCGTTGCGCAATAGGTCGAAGATCGCCAGTTCTTCCTCATTCAATCCTTCTTCAGCCGCCCGTTGCTGTTCCGCATCGAGGCTTTGGACGAGCTCCAAGAGCTTCGCGAAAGTGTCTTCAATGGTGGTTCGATCTTTTTCGCGGTTGTAATCGGCGACGATTTCTTGATATCGCTTGTAATAATCCATGCGCTGAGGATTTTCTTGCAGCATCTTCGCGAGCTTGTCCTCTACGATCTGGCGGATATCCTGTACCGTGGTCGCCTTGCGTTTTCTCTTGGAGAATTCGGCTCGAAGCTTTTCCAGATCGATTTTGCTCAGGTCATACGTTAGTGCTCGCGTTTGATCCCACCCCCGGCTCTGTGCCCGGATCGCTACGTTGACAATTCTGTGAAGTTCTTTGAGGAGTTCGGTAACGTCGGCAGTGTCTCGCCGCTCCGTCAGCTTTTTATAGATCGCCTCGATATTGTCGTGGCGCTCCGCGTAAGCAAAAACGGACGGCTCCGTAACCATTGCCTTAAAGCGCTCGAACACCTGCCGTGCGAGAATTTCGAACCGCCGCTTGGATTCGTCATTGGTGTAGACTGCCTCGACGGCATCCTTAATGGCCTCGATCCGAATAAAACCTTTCGCTCCGATCAGACGTTTGGAATCGAAACCCAAGCGCAGCAAGTGCGCTTCCGTTTCTTCAATAGCATCGACGAGCGCGCGAACTCGCTCCTCGATAGGCATAACGATATCCTGCGGGTTTTCATCGGTTCCAAGGGCATACTGTGCAAGCGCTTCGCGAAGGCTCTTGAGCATCCCGTTGTAATCCACAATTAGGCCGAAGTCTTTTCCCGGAAAAACGCGGTTTGCGCGCGCTATGGCTTGCATCAGCGTGTGAGCTTTCATGGGTTTGTCGATGTACAGAGTAGATAGGCACTCGACATCGAACCCGGTGAGCCACATGGCGCAGATGATTGCGATTCGGAACGGATGAGCCGGATCTTTGAAAGCGGTCTCGACATCAATGCGTTTGCCATCCGGCGTTTCAAAGCCTTGCTTCATGCGCGCGCGATGAGGAATGATATCGACGCCCCACTTCTTGAAGTCCGCAACTTCATTTTGCGATTCGCTGACGATGATTTCGATGATCGTTTCTTCGAGCCAATTCGCTTGTCTCGCGAGCCGGTCTCTTTTCTCACACAGGATCTCCCGCAGCGTCGCGTCGCTTTCAGAAGCAAGCTGCGCGTTGATATCCGCGATTTCCGCCCAAACCGATAAAATCTTCTGTTTCCAGCGCGGCATGATGCGCTCGTACATGCGCCCACACGTGATCTTATCGACGCATACAAACATCGATTTGCCCGATTGCCAACGGGCTGCGCAGTGCTCCACAAAGTCGTCGGCAATCCTGTCGAGGCGGTCGTCAGCGGTAATCACCTCATAGTCTTTGCCGAGCAGCTTTTCGAGCAAGGCCATCTGATCGGGATCAAGATCCGCTTCTTCAATCTTTTCTGCGATGGCGTCATTGAGATCCAGCCGCGCCACACCGAGCTTTTCTCCGCGGTTCTCGTAAACCAGCTTGACGGTGGCGCCGTCTTCTTCCGAGCGCTTGAAATCGTAACGCGAAATGTAGTTGCCAAAAATGCGCTTGGTAAGTTCGTCGTTTTTGAACAGCGGCGTTCCAGTGAAGCCGATAAATGCTGCATTCGGCAGAGCCAGGCGCATGTTCCGTGCGAGCTTGCCGGCCTGTGTGCGATGCGCCTCGTCAGAAATCACGATGATGTCGTCCCGTCTGCTGTAAGGCTCCCTCGGGTCGATATCCTGATTGAATTTATGGATCAGGCTGAAGATGTAGCGATGGTTTTCGCGCAGCATGTGCACCAGATCCTTGCCGGAACCTGCACTCGGGGTCTGATCATCGGCTATTCCGCAGCCAACAAACGTGCGATAGATTTGCGAATCCAAATCGTTCCGGTCGGTCATGATCAGGAACGTGAAATTGCCCGGCACAAGACGCCGGACTTTTTCTGCGAAGAACGCCATGGAATACGATTTACCGCTGCCTTGGGTATGCCAGAAGACGCCCAGGCGGCCCAGGTCTGGATGCGCGCGCTCCACAATCTGCACCGAACGCGGCTCCTCTGAGATCATCGCCGGAAGTTGTTTGTCTAGTTCGAGAGATAACTCAACCGTCCGATATCGCAGCCGCTCGTCCGGCGGAAATTTCTGCTTTAATTCTTCCTGCCTGATGACTGACTCGACCGCGTTGTTCACTCCGAGTACCTGCTGATTCCGCGCAATTACCTTCCGTAACGGTCCAGCCTTACTCGCGTCAAACAGAATAAAATTCTCGACAATATCCAGAAGCCGATCTCTCGCCAACATCCCATTGAGCAGGACTTCGGCTTCCACGCTGCCCTTTTCGCTTTCCTCCTGGCGCTTCCATTCGTAGAAATGCTCCCACTCGCTTGTGATGGAGCCGTAGCGGGCACGGTGCCCGTTGCTGACAATCAGAAAGACATTGTGGTGAAAGGCGTGGCCGATAACGTTTTCGTCCATGTAATCGCGGAGATTGTTTTCGAATCCAGCGCGTATGTTCTTGTAGATCGCTTTTAGCTCAATGAACACAAGCGGAAGGCCATTGACGAAACAGATCAGATCCGCGCGACGGTTGTAGTTCGGCGTGCGTAGGCCGGTGATCTTCAACTCCCGAACCGCCAGAAAGCGGTTCTCTTTCGGATTGCGAAAATCAATCACGCGGGCGTGATCATGCCGCAGATTCCCGCTCGCATCGCGATAGCTCACGGGAACACCGTCGCGGATCAGCTTATAGAACTCTTGATTGTGCTGAAGGAGAGAGCGTGCGAAGTCGTGCCGGGTGAGCTTTGCGACCGCTTCTTCAATCGCGCTTGTTGGCAGTTCCTTGTTCAACCGTTGCAAGGCAGCGCGCAAATCGCGAATCAGCACGATCTCGCGTGTATCTGCGCGACCGAGCGTACCGTCCGGTCCAAACGTCTCCTCATTCCAGGCGTACACGCTATCCCAACCGAGGACCTTGTGTAAGTGCTCAGCAAAAGTGGCTTGCACCAGACGGTCTTCGCTGTTGATGTCGGTATAGGCCATTGTTAGACGGGTAATTCGCCGCTCATGAGTTTGGGGAGAAGGAGGTCGCGGGCAGCGCGGAGCTTTTCATTTTGCATTGAGAGTACCCGAAGCTGGCCATCTGCATCTGTCGAGATCTCCTCGAAGTCGTGAATTAAGGCATCGTCAGGCGTCAGGAGTTCTTGAGAGCCGAATTCCCTCCTCGTTACCGAAGCGAAAATCGCACCTGCGCCGATGAGATCCTCCTTGAAAAAATGCGTTCTTAGTTGTTGAAACAGGAATGACTGATTTCCAGACTTGCTCCTCAGCGCCGTCAGGCCTCGGCCGATGGCCACCTTGTTTAGCGTGATGTTGACGCGGCCAACGGGTGCCCGAACGCTGCACAAAATATCGCCAGTTTCTGCGAGGCGAGTGGGCCTCGTGCAAAAAACCCTGTCTTTCACAAATCGATCAGTAAAATCAGTTACGCCCTGATGGAACGGCAAACCCTCTCCAGCATCGTTGTAGTACTTCGATTCGGGACTCTGCCCCATCACGATAAATGCTAGGTCGTTTAGCGATTTCCGCTGCCAGCCCTGCGGCGCGCCGTCTACGATTTGCGTGTGCTCATAACCCGGAAAGCGGAGGCGGACGAACCATTCGCGATAAAGCAGCCGGGCGGATTCTTCGAGCAGAGCCATCCGGCGGCGGTTTTTCTCGATCAGCTCGTCGTAGGCGGAGAGGATGGTTGCAATGCGCTCCTGAATAGGGCTATCCGGCACCCTAACTCGCAGTTCGTGAAGGACGTTGCGGTCGACACCGGGCACTGCGGCCTTATCACTTTGATAACCGACCAGGGCGTTCTTAAGAACATAAGCCGCGAAGCGCGGATGAGTGCCCTTGAAGTCTATGACATAGAGCGCCGTGTTTAGTGGCCAATAAGGCTCTTGGAGATAGAAGACCTCACCCAGAGTTCCGTAACGGCCGGTTATGACGCCTGGCGGTTCGGCCTTCGCAGCGCTGTGAAAGCCCGTTACTCCGGACGACGACACGACCGGGATTTCACCCGGCTGCCGCGCCTGATTGGGCAGGTCGTGACCACGTTTCAGCCTGAGGACGTCGCCGAGGCGGCAATCCTTCCAACTCACAGTCCCAACTCCTCGAAATTCCTTTGGATCTTGGCCGCCAGCGCGCACGCTTCCTTATTTAGATCCGCCAGTTCCACATGAATGTCCCGCAATGTCTGCTCGAAATCGAAATCCTGATCTACTTCGGCCGGCGCGACTCCGACATAACGGCCGGGAGTCAGGCTCCAATCCGCGGCTTCGATATCCGCACGAGTCACTACCTTGCACAGGCCCGCAACGTCGCGCATTGTCGCATCAGGAAAGTGGTCCTGAAGCCAGTGAATCTGCCGATGCAGATAGACCGTATGCTTCAGCTCTTCCACAGCGGCCTTGCGCGTCTCATCCAGGCGCTTCAGGTTTTTCGAGACATTGCGGCGATCGTAAAATTCTCTGGCTTCCTCATAATCGCTCGCCAGTTCGTGAGCGAGCTCGGCCGAGCGAGCCGCGAGCTTATATAGCAGATCTACTTGCTTGATCAGCCCCCTCAGCTTCTCCGCGAGTGGATCGAAAGCCTGGCGCGCTTCGTGCTGCTCAGCATTCGTCGCCGGAACCTCCGACCTGCGGCGCTTGCGAAAGCCGTCCAAGGCTGCAAGTAAAGGTTTTCGGTCTTGGTGGTACGCCTGCTCGGTTTCGGCGAGTTCTGCGACTGCTTGCGAGATCCCTTGCTTCTTCTCATCGGGAGTGGAGTTGATCTGGGCCAGACTCCCGGAAAACGCGCGAACGGGTTCCCGAACCTCGCCCAATGCTAAACGGAACGCTTCAAGCGCAGGGCGAATTGCGGCGCATTGCTCGCAGAGGCGCAAGAAGTAATCCATCTGAAGTGCCAGGAATCGCTGTTGCTGACCACGATAGAGCCACACGATTGCGCTAATGTTCGAGAGCTGCTCGGGCGAGAAATCGTAGATCTTGCGCGTGAGCTTGCGATATATGTTGCGCGCATCAATCATCAGCACATGGTCTTTGCGCTCGGGCGGTTTGCTTTTGTCCAAATGCCAGAGTTCGCATGGCACCGCGCGGGTGTAGAAGAAGTTGGACCGAATCGCGACCATAACGTCCACGTCGCCGGTTTCGATGATCTTGCGCCGAACTTCAGCCTCGCCATGCCCCGCACTGGATGCTTGCGAGGACATCACAAAACCCGCACGCCCCTTTGGCCCCAGATAGGACTGAAAATAGGAGATCCAAAGATAGTTGCCGTTCGAAACTTTCTTAGCTTTGTTAACGCCGGGCAGGCCAAATGGCAGGCGGCGATCGCTTTTTACTCTTTCGGCATCGACCTCGTCCACGTTAAAGGGAGGATTGGACATGACGAAATCGCATTTACTGAAGAGACTGTGGACATCCTCATAGAATGTGTTGGCCTCCCTGATATCACCTTCCAGTCCGTGAACGGCGAGATTCATCTTTGCGAGACGGATCGTTGTGGCTGTCTTCTCCTGGCCGAAGAAGGTGACGCGATGGCTTGTGTCCTGGCCCATACGCTCAATGAAATGGCTGGATTGCACGAACATGCCGCGGAGCCACAGGCCGGGTCGAAGACAATACCGTGATCGGGCTCAATGATGTTCACGATGGTCTGCACAAGGGACGGCGGCGTGAAGAATTCGCCGTTATCTTGTGCGCCCTGCATAGCGAACTTCATCAGAAAATACTCGTAGATCCGCCCGAAGAGATCGCCAGTAGCGGTCCGTAAGGTCTCGCTGTCGAATGTCCGCAGCAGGTTTTCGAGAAGCTTGTCCTCGAACCGGTCGTAGTCCTTTGGCAATTGCCCGCTGAGCGACTCGAATTGCGCCTCAATGGCGTTCATGGCCGCGACCAGCGCTTTGCCAAGGGCCGAGCCTTTCGGGAGCTTTAGCAGCTCTTCATACACCGCTTCTTTGGGCAGCATCAGCGCGCGCCGTTTTAGAAAATCGGCTCTCACTAGAGCGCGTTTCGGCATTTTGCCGGACGCTTGCTCGTCTTGGATCTGACGAAGTGCGGCGTTGTAGCGATTGCTTGCGTGCCGGAGAAAGATTACGCCGAGTACGGGCATGCAGTACTCGCTGGACGTGAGGTTAGAATTTGCGCGAAGTTGGTCCGCGGCCTGCCATAGTTCGGATTCGAGTTTTTCTAGATTATCGAGCGTCCGGCCGGTCATTGCTAGTTAGTGTTCCTCCGAAAAGCTCATAGCCTCAAACCTGTAGCAGCGTTCCCTCGGCGGGGAGGGCTGTTATCTGGCTCAGCGCGTGCATATACCAGCGCAACTGGCGCTCGTAAACTCGGCGGTTGCTGTGCATGTCTTCATCGGTTTTAAAGTCGATGACGCGCCAGTGGTCATTTTCCACAAATGCCATATCAATAACGCCTTCCAGCACTCGCTTGCCTGGGAGCGGGAAGGTAAGCGGCAACTCGCGGAAGCAGCGTGCGGATGCGGCGGCGCGTTGCAACATAGGATGGCCCAACAAACGTGCTGCGGCTTCAGCGGCGTCGAGCTCCTCTTGCCGGCTAGCACCGATAAGGCGTGCATGCATCGCGGCCAGCCCTACCAGACGCTCCGTATCCGCACCCCACGGTGCGTCGCGAACAATTGCATGAACCAGGGTTCCGAACTGTGGGCCGCCGGACTGGAAGCTGGGACCGTCTACTCGTTGTGTATCGACAGGGCCGGGCGGTGGTTCTTCGTCCAGTTGGGTGACGCGAACGACGTCGATCGATGGAATGGCCGCGGCAGTTAGGATTTCGGACCGTTTTGCGCGCCACGCCTCGTAATCCTTCAGGCTCTGCTCCGAATCACCCTCGGCCTTTAAGAGGTGCACATGTTTTAAGCCGAAATTTTCGGGAACGTTCAAATCGAGTGTGGCGGGGTCCCACCACAAAACCGTGTAATCCCCTGTTTCCGGCTTATGAAAGCCTGGTTTGACGGACGGGTCCTTGGCTTCGTCTACATGGAAGGGGCGATCCAAAACGCTTACGGTTCCGCGGAACCAATTAGCGGGCTGCCCTGCACGAAGATTCTTCTTCGATGGGTAAAGCGCAGCATTCAGTGGTGCGAGCCAGCCATCCTGCGGCTGATCACCCACCACAGGCACGACTAGCAAGTCTCTCGCGCGCGTGGCCGCGACGTAGCACACGCGGACACCTTCGGCCCTCTCTCGCTCTCGCTCCACGTGCTCGTTATCGAGCAGTTCTCGCGGCGCACATCGAAGAAGGCGGGTTGCACAAATATTCTTGCGCGGATCAGGATCGATATACCGGTCCGGGTCTTGTGAACAGATGTTTGCTGTCATGTCCGCCAGCACAACAACGGGAAATTCCAGACCTTTTGCGTTGTGCACGGTCATTAAGCGTACGCCCTCGGTGCCCTCTTCCAGAACAGGGGCCTCTGGAGCTTCTGTCTTTTCCGTTTGTGCGTTCAATTCATCGACGAAGCCGCGGAAAGAGAAGCCGCCAGTGAGTTCATATTCACGGGCAAGATCACAAACGCGCAGGACATTTGCCAGAACCTGCTGTCCACCTGGGCGGATCGCGAAGCCGGCGTAAGCGCGAGCTTTATCGAGCAAAAGGCGAACCGTGTCCGCAACTGGCCTGGAGTTGCGAAATTTATGCAAATCGGCGAGCACGCCGAGAGCTTCGGTTACAGGAGCAAACTCCGTAGGTAGATCGCTTGGGTACTTCCGGAATGGATGAAGCTTTTTGTGTTCGTGACGGAAGCGGAACAAAGTGGCATCCGTGATTGCAAATAACGACCCGCGGAGCGCTGAATAAAGAGAAAGCTCATCCTCTGGCCATTCGATTGCCGTAAGCGCAGTTCGTATCGTTTGAACTTCTTCGCGATCATGGAACGATTTCGATCCGACCAACAGATGCCCGACATTCCGGGCCTCTAACGCCCGCACGTAATCGCGCGTGAGGTCGTTTTGGAAATTGATGAAACGACGGAACAGAATGCAGATATGACGTTCTTGCAACGGGACGAGCCCGTCTTTTTCCCGAACCTGCCACTTGCTTTGTGTGACCAACCACTGTAGGAAGGCAGCAATGGTCGCCGGCATACACTCGTCAATCGCCCTTTTCGTCACGCGTCCGCTTACCCCGTACGGTTTGGCTATCGGTAACGCGATGACGGAGGGTTGGCCCGGAATGTCCCCGCCGTCTTCCTGCAAGGGCGAATAGGCGGCTTGGGCCGACTCTTGGTCACCGATCATCACAGGTGCGAATGCCGTGTTTACAAACCGTTTAATCGGGAGCAGGGAGCGATAACTGCATGTCAGGTATACGCGGCCAACCCCACGGGTTTCAAGCTGCGTACAGACGCGCTCATACAGACTTACATCGGCGCGCCGGAACTTATAGATAGATTGCTTAGGATCGCCTACGATGAATAGCTTCCCTGCGGACGGCGTAACGAGCTCCCAGCTTTTTTCCGACGGACTGTCGGCTGCAAGGAGCAGGACGATAGCGGCCTGCAGCGGATCGGTATCTTGAAATTCATCGACGAATATGTGGGTGAAGCGGTTTTGAAAGTATCGGCGGACGGAGTCATTGCCCTGCACGAGCTCGAAAGCGCGGAGGAGTAGGTCGACAAAGTCGAGCTTACCGGTTTTTATTTTCAGCTCTGTATATTCGTCGATCAGGGATCGCGTTTCATGCTGGAGCTGGCAAGCCAGCAGAATGCCAGAATCGGTTCGGAATTGGTCCAGTGAATCGCGGAGCTCCTCGTAAGCGCTGATTACCGACTCGCGTGAGAAGGCCTCTGAAAAGAAACCACGCCCTTTGCGAAACGATGTAGGTTTCAATTCACGGCTGAGCTTCAGCAGGACCGCTTCCAGATTGTCACCGTCGGCGATTCGCCCGCGATCTGTCCAACTCAATACATCCCGTACGCAGCGTAGAGAAGTTACCAATGGATCTGTGAGACGGGGACAAGTGGACACCATCTGCGACAGCTCGCGCGCAGCAGCGAGCAGCGTCTCCATGCGTGCGTCGCGGTCGAATTCGGCATCTCGCTGCCACAAAGCTCTGAAATCGCGGAACTCAATCAGCTTGCGGCCTGCGGCCTTAATCTGCTCAACAGCCGGTCCGTTATCCCAATCCTCGCGCCAGGCGAGGCGTGCGAGCGCGCGCTGCAATCCCGGCGAATCGCGATCTAGCTGTCGCTCGAGCCAGGATTGAAATGCTCTGTCGTAAATACGTGCAGCCTCTTGTTGCGTTAGTTCTTCGAAAGCGGGATCGATGCGAGCCTCAACTGGTCGCGAGCGCAGAATTTGCGCGCAGAAAGAGTGGATCGTACTAATCGAAGCCTCTTCGAGTTTTTCGAGCGCATCCTCTAACCTGGTTCTGGTTTCTTGGTCAGCGCGGAGCCTCTCCTCATCCAGCTTCTGCCGCAGCCTGATTTTCAGCTCGCCTGCTGCTTTATTGGTAAATGTGACTGCAACAATTTGGTCAATTCTGGCTCGCCCGCGCGCGAGAACCTGGACGATTCGATTGATCAATTCGGTGGTTTTTCCGGTCCCTGCCGATGCCTCTACTATGAGGCTTTCATCGAGCGATTCATGAATCCGTTTGCGGGCGGCTACATCTTGTCCGGCTAACTGCACGGAAGGTGTCATGGCATATTCCTCAACTCCCTCAGCTCGTCGAGGGGCGGCTTCCGCTTCGAACGGATTTCTTCATGAGGACCGCAAACTGAGCGGCAATCGCAAAACTTGCATGCGTCCTTGGCAGGTGCTGCCGGTAATATGCCCGCCGCGATCGCGTGATCAATGATTTCAAGAGCGCGATGGAGACGCAGTCGTGACTCGCTGGTCAAGGGCACCTCTATATCGCGATAAGTACCTCTGTGCGTGCAGTAAAACAGGCGGCCAGATTCAACCGGCGCTGAAAGCACTTGCTCAGCCACCAGCCCATAAAGCAGCGGTTGTAACGCGGCGCCTCCACCGACTACGAGCAGGGCCCGATCCAGCGGCTTGCCTGTCTTGTGGTCCACCACTCGCAGAGTGCCTCGAGTTGTATGGCGTTCAACGAGATCAATTGCGCCGCGGATCAGAACGTCGCCGTTGAGTGACACCGCCTCCTCGCAACTGCTCGGCTCGCGATCATCAGTAAGTGGTAAACCGAATCCAAGTTCAAAATGCTCTGGAATCCATTCTTTTTGCTTGGCCGCCTCCTGCAGCCAACCCTGGAGATCCCTGCGAATCTCCTCAATTTCCGCCCTCCAAATACGGCCGATGGCAGGCGCAAGCGTATCCCGATACTGTTCCTCGATGTCATGCAACGCCTCCTCAAGAACCCGTTGACAAATGACGAGTCTCGCCGAGATCAGCGGTAGAAGCCGCTTGGCTTTCAATCGCACAAAGAACTCGTGCTGCACGTCGTGAAAAATAGCGCCCCTGGTCATTGCATCCATCTGAGTCAGCGGCTGAATCGTGTCTCTAGGGCGCAAGCCGTGGATTCCAAGAAGCGCAAAGCGATATGGGCAGGCTGCATAAGCCTGAAGGGCGGTTGCGGAATATGGCCGAGCGGATAAGCGGTGCGCCTGAAGGACGGTCAGGTCCACTTCAGAAGCAATCAGCCCATCGTGGGGCGTCCACTTAGTACGGAGTTCCCACTGACTATATCGAGCGCGTAAGGAGCGCGCGAGCGGCTCGCTCACGCGGGTCAGGTACGCCATAGCGCCCATCTTCGCGCTCTTATCCGATTCGTGAACAGCTTGGTCCAGCGCGACGAGATCGTATTCAGGATCGTCAATTGCGTCATGAAATTCCCGCGGCGCTGGACGGTCCAGACGGGATGGGGCACGATCCGCCGCTGTGCTTTGAAATACGCCAAGCTCGGGAAGATGGCCATGCGCCGCGCGTATCGTTTCTAGCGCATATAAAGAGGGAACACGCGGCCTCGATTGTGCAATATCAATTCGGGGAAACGAAAACGTGATGCGTTTCTCTGCGGATGCGAGCGCGATGGAAAGCAACAATCGCTCATGCTCTATGCGCTCTGAGTTCGTGACGAGTTGTTCGGTTAATTTTCCTTCTTGGCGGTGAACATCGAGTAGCAGAGGATCTTCCATTGGTTTGCGGGGGAAAAGGCCCTCCGCCAGGCCAGGCACGAAAACGATCTCGAATATCCTGCCTCGTGACTCCCCGATTGCGCCAACAAACACCCGGCCCTGCCGACGAATGCTTGGTTCCCGCCTCAGGAATCGCAGACGCCCAGAGAGGACAAGGAAGACCTCCTGCAGTCCGACGGGACCGACGTCGGACATCGGCAGGAGTTCGTCGAGCATGGAGAACACACCTCCTGGTTTCCGAAGCGAAATCTGCGCCAGGTCACGGAGGACAGCGAGCCAGTCACCCCAGGGCGCGCTAGACGGCAAATTGTGGAGCGCGGAAACTAGCGGTAGCGCAAATGTCTTCAGATTGTCTAGCCGGGTTAACTCGGCCTCAAAATAGGCTTGCTCGCTCTCGTTTTCTTCGGCACGTTCGATCTTCAGCCGGATCTCGGCCCCCAGCGCGTTCAGCCGCCGTTCCCAACGGTCAGCTCCGCCGATCACTGAAGCATCTACGATCAAGTGCTCCCAACGAGCCGGTGCTTGCAGCGTACCTTGAATGACAGCTGCTGCTTCGTCCGCGACGTTCTCTTCGTCTTGGTTCGGTTCGGAATACTCTTGATCGCCAGGCCGCAATGCGGCGTGCACTTCATCGTCTACAACACTGGGATTGGCGGGACGCTTGCCGGGCGACGGTATTTGACTTAGCGACAGATATTCCGCAAAACGCGACGCGGAGCAATCTTCCAGGGCACAGGTAAGGAGTGCCAGAAAGGCGCGTCCTGCGGAATCGGGACGAACCACACCCCGCGAAAAATAGGCTGGGATGGCCGCCCGGCGAAATGCTTCTTCCAGCAAGGGCTCATATTGGTCAGGGCAGCGCAGCAGAACCGCGATGCGATCTAAAGCCACACCGCTCTCCGCAAGCTTTACGACGCGCCGCGCGATCTCGACACATTCCATCGCTTCACCGGGCGAGGAGAAATAATCGAGTGTGTCATCTACCGGGTATTCGGCACGCGGCTGTAACTCGAAGAGCGAAGATCGAATACGCGCGATCGTTGTTCCGTCATCCGGTTCTGACTGAGTCTCTGCAACTCCGCCCAACAAGGAATCCATTACCGCGTTCGTCTGTTTGTCGCGGCTAAGCGTACAAGCCAGGACGCGTGGGCTTCTGGCTACGAGGGATTCAAGAAGTTCGCTGGCGAGCTGATTTCGGATGGGGACATCGAGTAGAACAATCGGTAAATCCAGAAAACGGTGCCGATGATGGCGAGCGACGTTGATGGCAGCATCGTATATTTCAGGCACATCAGCAATGACTCCGTTTTCGAGTTGTCGATCATACTCGTTTAGCGCTATGCTGAGATCTTTCCCAACGACACTTATGTCCCGCAACTTGGAAGCTTTAACCGCGTTGAAGCGGAGCTCGGTCAGAGTGCGCGCCAATGCCTTCGGGAAGCCGGGCATTCCTGCAACATCGCCAAAATATGTCCACGAGTTCTTCTGACGAACCTCATAGGCCACACGCGCGGCAATTGCTTCGGAGACGAACGCGCTGGCAATCTTACGCTTCTTCTCAGCTAAGTGGTTAGCAGCCAAAAGCGCCGCGAGTTGCGTCACCGTGAATCGATGTACGCCGACCAGACCCCGCCCACTAGTGCTCCAGACCAGGTCGTCGGCTGTGCTACGAACGGCTGCGATGATGAGAACTTCGCGACCACGATGCTCGTCGAGAAACGCGCTGATTTCAGGCTGCAGCGCCGCATATGAAGTACTCTTGAGGGTTCGAATCGCTTTCAAAACGGGACCTCGTCTTCAAGTGCCGACTCCGACTGCTCAATAAGCTCCCGCGCAGCTTGGTACTCCGATAGCTGGTCTACAAGTTTGAAAATGAACTTCCTGTCCTCCGGCGAAATCGTGAAAGGGTTGAATCGTCCCGCCAGGGTGATTTCGCCACCGCTTCGCAGCTGAACTGTCGTCGAAGTAGTTTCGTTGATTGCTTCGGGCAGACGCTGGCCGACTTTCGTATAAGAAACCCGCGATCTTCCCCCTGGGGACAAGAGAATTCGCAAACCTGCATACCGGCACGCCTGACTAAGAAAGGAAACCGCTTTCCGATGTGTGGCGCCGCTTAGTCGAAAGTGCGCTACAACTTCATCCACGGCCTTCGGCGATTCTCGGTTCTGCATGGCATCTAGGATCTCCCCATACGCGCTTCGAAGCAGATCCCTCAAAATTTCGGGGCGCGAGGCTCGGTCGCTGGCGAGTCGGTGCAGCAGCGGCGTAGGCATACCGTTGGTGTCCGTCAGTCTTAGAAAAGAGTAGGCATTGGTAAGCAGGGTTGCTGTGTACGACGATTCACGTTTCCATGTTGCCCGGCTGATCTGGCGAGGCAAACAAGCAGCAATAGAATCAAGCGATTCAAGAAACCGGGCGAACGGCAAATAGGGCGGGGTGGCGACGACCTCATTTGCCGCAGGCATTATTGCCATTGGCAATAGAATGAATCGGAAAAGCACCGGCTGTCAACAGAAAATTGAGGTGTCCTAGCCGACACGCCGCAATGAACTATTCGGATCGCCTTGTCAGACTGCCGGCAATCGTTGACGACCCCAACCGGAATCGGGCTTCTGCAGCATCAATGCCCCGTGCCACACGGTGCCTGCTTATAACGTTAGATCTGCCACGACCTTCTGCGAGTGAACTGCCGGGGGGCAACTCTCCACCCCGCCAACCAAACCTCGATGCTCGTCGCCGGTACGCTGGAGAGCATTGTTCCCCTCGGCGCCACCTGGGCGGGTCTAGGGCGTCGACACCGCCGAGAAAAGCTCATTGAGCCCGTAGATTCCAGCGCGTACCAGGGGCTCTGAGACACATGCAGCGGCAACGAGGAGAAGGTGAGCGGCATCCACGGCGGAGGCCGTTTACTGCTCCAATCCGCTGCCCCAGAACTGAGAATGTTCCTGGAACGTCACTCCAGCTGAGCGGGTCAGGGAAGCGTCGGGTTGTCGGCTTTGCGGGTTGACCCTTTCCGGCATACTAGGACGGTTCCCGCAGCGAAGCGCCGAGTCAAGGCCGGCAGAGCCGCCGCGCAGCGGGCTGGAGTGCAGATGGGGCACACCATCGACGTGAACGAGAACGTTTACACGATCACATCACTCAAGCGCCGGAAGGAAGCCGTGAATGCGCTGGAGAGGGCGATTGGGGCTTAATGGACTCTATTGGACTTCGCTTTGTTCGGTGCTTGTAAGTTGCTGAATTGATGGAGCGGGAGACGGGGATCGAACCCGCGACGTCCAGCTTGGGAAGCTGGCATTCTACCGCTGAATTACTCCCGCTGAGCAACCAACCTTACGCCAATATCAGAACTTGGCTCCCCACTATCGTACACAATTCTGTTTTAATCATCCGCACCCTGCGAAAATGAGGCGGAATCAACGATGCGAAGCCCACGTGAAATCAGGTTCCGCCTTCGGCAGGAAATTCGCAACCTGTGGCTCCTGGCGTTCCCATCATCCTCTTACAAGGAACATGGCGCCTGGCCGCTCCCTGCTCTGCCCTCCGGCGCCCACATTGCTTGCAAGCTCCGTGGTGCGGGATTCGTCTCGCACGTGCTTGAGACCGCGGATCGGATCGTAGCGCATCGCTTTCCGCTGCTGGCGTTTTCCATCGAGACAGGGCCGCTCATTGAATGGCGGCGCGACTACATAAGTCAGCGCGCCACCGGTCTGGATTACTTTCGTCTCATCCCATATCTAGACGCCTCGCGCGCAGGCGATCACAAGAATATCTGGGAGTTGAATCGCCACCAGCATTTGGTGCTGCTCGCGCAGGCTTTCCTGTTTTCCGACGACATCTCGTATCTTGACGAAATCCTTGCGCAACTGAACCGTTGGTGGCAGCAGAACCCTTTCCAACGCGGAATCAATTGGGCAAGCGCCCTAGAAGTCGCCTTCCGCGCATTCTCCTGGATCTGGGTCTATCACCTGGTGGGCGATCGCATGTCCGGCCACTTTCGCGCGAGCTTCCTCAAGAGCCTGCATCAACACGGACTGCACATCGAAAATAATTTCTCGATCTACTTCTCGCCCAATACGCACTTGCTCGGCGAAGCGGTTGTGCTGCACGCGTTGGGCCGCCTCTTTCCCTCGTTCCCACAAGCCTCCCGCTGGGAACGTCTGGGTCGCGAGACCATTGAGGTCGAATCGAAGCGCCAGGTCCGAAGCGATGGCAGTTATTTCGAGCAATCGACTTACTATCACGTGTACGCGCTGGACATGTTTCTGTTTCATGCCCTGATCTCCGAACCTGCGCCGGATTATTTGGAGATGCTCGGCCGGATGGCGGACTTCCTCCAAGCTCTAATGGGACCGGAACGCCGTTTGCCTTTCCTCGGCGACGAAGACGGCGGGCGCTGGTTTCATCCCTATGGCGCTCGCGATGAGTTTGGCCGCGCCACACTCGCTACCGCCGCCAGTCTCCTGGGCCGCCAGGATTGGGCCTTTGAAGCCGAAGACCTTCACTCGCAGGCGGCATGGTGGTTGGGGTGCACACAGGGCGCGGCCCACCCGCCTTACTACTCTCGTGTCTTCCGCGATTCCGGACTGGCATGCATGCAGAGCGCGACGGGCCGAATAATCTTCGATGCCGGACCATTTGGTCCGGGCGCCGCCGGACACAGCCATTCGGATTCGCTCACCGTTCTCGCCGTGGCCCACGAGGAGCCCCTACTAGTAGATTCGGGCACCTATACCTATGTGGGCGATCCACGTCTGCGCGATGCTTTCCGCGGCTCGGCGGCGCACAATACCGTACGGATCGATGGCCACGATCAAGCCGTTCCCCTTGGCCCCTTCCGCTGGAGCGAGCCGCCAGAAGTGCGAGTGACTTCCTGCACCTTCAGCGAGTCACAAGATGAAGTAACCGGCGAGTGCCGCACAGGCCCAATTGTTCATCGACGGCGCGTACGTTTCATCAAACCCGACTTGGTCTTAATCCTGGACCGAATCGAGGGACCCGTCGGAGAGCACAGCCTGGAGCAGTTCTGGCATTTGTTCCGGCCCGAAGTGAAATCTCAACTGTTTTTCGGATCCAGCGCTCACGACCATGACTGTTCCCACTCGCCCGTGTTCGGGGCCAAACAGCCGGCGCAGTGCTTGGTAGTAAGGCGTCGGGCCGAATTGCCATCGACATTCGCGGCCGCAATCGTCATGCGAAAGGGCGATTCTGTCGTTGTAACTGAGCACGCCGATCACGCTAAGTTCGAATACCGGGGAGACCTCATCGAAGTCCCGTGGCCTACGTGAGTTGATCCTCCTCCTTATCACCCTGAAGCACACTTGGGAATGGTGCGTAGGTTGTATGGCTGCGATAATTTAAGTGGGACATGTGCGGGATAGCTGGTTTCGTTCTCCACGAAGGCCGTGCCGAAACGGCTGTCGTTCGCGCCATGTGCGACCAGATTCGCCATCGCGGGCCGGACGATGAGGGCATTTATGTGGATGGCGGCTGCGGCATTGGCATGCGCCGCCTCAGCATTATCGACCTGAACACCGGCCATCAGCCGATTCCCAACGAGGATCGCTCGGTGTGGGTTGTCTTCAACGGGGAAATCTACAACTATCAATCTCTGCGCGATTTGTTGCTCTCGCATGGTCACCGCTTCGCGACCCATAGCGACACCGAAACGCTGGTCCACCTTTACGAACAATGCGGTCTCGACGGCTTCGAGAAGCTGCGGGGAATGTTTGCCTTCGCGATCTGGGATTCGAAGCGGCGGCAAATTACGCTGGTACGCGACCGGTTCGGCAAGAAACCGCTCTATTACTCGATTCAGCCGAGCGGGCTTTTCTTTGGCAGCGAGTTGAAGTGCCTGTATCCGGCCGGCGTTCCGCTTGACGTGGACGAACACGCGCTGCGCCTGTACTTTCAGTTTTCTTATGTCCCGGACCCGCTGAGCGCCTATAGGGGAATCCGCAAACTCGCGCCGGGCGGCTGGCTGACCTACGATACGCACGGCAACTTGCGAGAAGGACGATATTGGAAGCTGCCGGAGCCGGCGAACGCACCTCCCCCCGGCTTGACCGAGAACGCCGCAGCGGAACGAATTCGCGAAATGTTTGACGAGTCGGTGCGGCTGCGCATGATTGCGGATGTTCCGCTCGGCGCGTTTTTGAGCGGCGGAATCGATTCCAGCTCGGTGGTCGCATCCATGTCGATGCAGTTGTCCGCCCCGGTGAAAACTTTCTCCATAGGCTTTGAAGAAGCCGCCTTTAACGAGCTTCCCGCGGCGGCTCTTGTCGCAAAGAAGTTCGGTACGGATCACCACCAGATCGTTGTAAAACCGAATTCGGTCGATCTGGTCTCGAAGCTGGTCCAACACTTCGACGAGCCTTTTGGCGACAGCTCCGCGATTCCGACGTTCATTGTTTCCGAATTCGCCGTCGAGCATGTGAAGGTGGCGCTCACCGGCGACGGCGGAGACGAATTGTTCGCCGGATACGAAAGCTTCTTCGCGATCGACAAGCTTCGGAAGCTGGATAAGGTTCCGCATGCGGCTCGCGCGTTGCTGTCCCTTGCCGCCGATGCACTGCCTTACTCGTTCTACGGAAAAAACTTCCTGAGGATGATCAGCCGCCCATCGGCTCTGACGCGCTATTTCGAGCTGAATTATTCCCCGTATTTCTTGCGTAAGTCGCTGCTCCAACCGGATTGGATGCTGCCTGCCGACTCGGCTTTTCTCACGCAGGCCTTCGCGGATTGCCTATTGCCGCTCGGCCGCGACATCGTTTCGCAGGCGCTTTATTACGAGGCGACCGCCAAGCTCTCGGGAGACATGCTCGTCAAGGTGGATCGCATGTCGATGGCCAATTCGCTCGAAGTGCGAAGCCCGCTCCTGGATCACGAATTGGCCGAGTTTGCAATGTCGCTTCCGCATGCCTGGAAGATGAAGGAGGGCAGGGGAAAACAGATCTTCTTGAAAGCGGTGGGCGACCGCCTTCCGCCCGAACTGCTCAGCTTGCCGAAAAAGGGTTTTGGCGTACCGCTCGCGTTGTGGTTCCGCGGATCGCTACGCTCTATGCTGTGGGACCATCTCACCAGCCGCGCATTCTTAACGCGCGGCATCGTGTCGCGGCCGTTTGTATCTCACCTTTTGCGAGAGCATGACTCCGGACGTCGCGATAACTCCCATTGGCTTTGGATGTTATTGATGTTAGAGCTGTGGTTCCGGAACTTAGAGCAGTTGCGAACAGCGTTCGCCTATTCCGAATCGACGCTGGTGCGCGCCTAGGTTTCAAAGATGGACGTTAGCGATATGCATCCGGAAACGCCGCCTCGCCTGCGTGTTCTCTTGATCGCGCCTTCGCTAGACATTGTCGGGGGCCAATCGGTCCAAGCTTCTCGCTTGCTCGAAGAGCTTAGTAAGCAATCGCAAATCAGAATAGAATTCCTGCCCATAAATCCACGCGCTCCGAAGCTGTTACGCCCGCTTCAAAAAGTAAAATACATACGCACTCTGCTTACCAGCGTGTTGTACGCGCTTCGGCTAATTAGCCGTATAGGCAAATGCCAGGTTCTGCATATCTTCACGCCAGGATATGTTGCGTTCTTACTTGCTCCAGCGCCGGCCATTCTGCTAGGAAAGGCGCTCGGCAAGAAGACGATCCTCAACTATCGGGATGGACGGGCGGAAGATCATCTGGAGAAGTCGGCGACTGCCGTCCGGATCATGCGCCTAGTGGATGAAATCGTCGCGCCTTCTGGTTTTCTTGTGGATGTGTTTTCGAAGTTTGATCTGCGGGCGCGCGTTATTCCTAATATTGTAGATATCGAACGGTTCCGGTTCCGGCGGAGAGATTGTCTTAGACCGGTTTTTCTCCACAACCGTGGTCTTGAGCCGCTTTACAACGTACCATGCACCATTCGCGCATTCGCGCTCATTCAACAGCGCTATCCCGAGGCAACACTCATTGTGGCGCACGATGGCCCGATGCGCGGACAGCTTGAGGAAATGGTGCGAAGCCTAGAGCTGCGAAATGTGAGCTTTATTGGTAATGTGCCCAGAAACCAAACGGCGGAAGTGTACGATCAAGCCGACATCTATATAACAAATCCAAACATCGATAATATGCCGGTCTCGGTTTTGGAATGCTTTGCCGCTGGCCTGCCGATTATCTCTAGCTGTGTCGGAGGCGTTCCGTACATAGTCGAACCGGAGCGCACGGGTTTGCTGGTCCCGCGAGACGATCACCAGGCCATAGCAGCCGCGGCGTTTCGGCTTCTCGAGGAGCCGGGTTTGGCGGCGAGACTCGCGGCGAACGGTTTCTCGGAATGCCAAAAGTACACCGCTGGTTTGGTCGCCGCCCATTGGCTGGATTTGTATCGTGAACTAGCCGCGAGAGAGAGCCCGCGAAGCTTGAACCAACACACTATAAAGATCGGAAGTAACACGGAATGAGCGTTTCGGCGAAGCAAGGCCCAACCTTCGGCCGTATGCTTCTGGCACTTACATGTAAACTGCGGGGAACAGACATTCTCGGCAAGCTAAAGCAAATCGAGAATGCTCCATTTCGATCGCGCGAAGAAATTCGGAATAAGCAATTCCAGGACATACGCGCTCTCTTGGCGCATGCCGAGGCGAAGGTGCCCTATTACAGGAATCTATTCCGGCAACTTGGGATGCGCAGCGAAGACGTGCGGACCTGGGGGGATTTTTCAAGAATTCCCATTCTTACCAAGGACATTATTCGCGCAAATCAGCAGGATCTTATTCGGGAAGACATCCCAATCGAACGTTTGTCACCGCATTTTAGCGGCGGGTCCACAGGCGTTCCCTTGAAATTTTTTCGCAGTCGCGAGTACATGGTGGCGAGCGACGCCGGTACATACCGGAACCTCGAACAGTGCGGCTGGCGCCCCGGCGAGATGATTGCATTCTTCTGGGGAGGCAGCGACAAGTTGTATCGTATGTCGCGCCTGCAATTTGAGATGCGGCAATTCGTGCGCCGCCAATATCAATTCGATCCGTTTTTTTCGGGCGACCAAGACATGCTGGGTTGGATCGGCCTCTTCGAGCGCATCCGCCCGGGCGTGATTTTAGGTTATGCATCCACCATCGCCCGCTTCGCGGCCTTTATCGAAAGCAGGGGAAAGAAGCTGAACGGCGTCAAAGGAGTATTTACGACCGCGGAGAAAATTTATCGCCCGCAGCGCGAGGTCATCGAACGCGTGTTCGGCTGCAAAGTCTTCGATTCCTACGGGTCTAGCGAGGTGCAAAATATCGCGGCGGAGTGTCCGGCTGGCAGAATGCACATCAATGCCGATTTCGTGGTGGTGGAAGAAGACGAAGCAGAGGCCGATGGACCGCGGCCGTTCCTGCTGACTTCTCTCCAAAATTTCTCAATGCCTTTCATCAGGTACCGGAATGAAGATTGCGGGTATCTTTCCGAGGAGATGTGCTCCTGCCCGAACCATTTTCCTCTGATGCGCCTGGAGATCGCGCGCACGAGCGACAACTTCTTGCTCCCCGGCGGACGCGTTGTGCACGGCGAGTTCTTCACTCATCTGATGTACGGCAGCGACGGAATTGTGAATTTCCAGTTTCATCAGACCAGTTTGGATGAGATCGTGTTGTCGATTGTTCCCGGAGCTGGCGCAGAAGAAAGGCGCGACGAAAAAATCCGCGATTCTATTCGCCAAATACAGGAGCTTTCGCCTGGGCGCCCGATCCGTGTCGAGGTTCGGTACGTAGAGTCCATTCCGTTGTCTTCAGCCGGAAAGCATCGTTTCACCCGGTCTGACGTGAACGCGCAAGCACCGGCCGAGCCGGCGCCCGCAGGCAGGTCCTAGAATGCCGCAGGACTCCCTCTTCCAGCCGAACTTCAGTCCTCGGGTGGGCATTGCCCGCCTCCCAACTGTCTCCTACGATTCGAGCTGCCCGGGTGAAAATGCGATCGAGCAGGCGCTCGCACGGTTGGCGGACAGCTTGGACTGGTGCGATGAAACCGGCCTTTTCGGCAGAGTCATACCTCCCGGCGCGCGGGTTCTCATCAAGCCCAATCTGGTGCTGCATCAAAACGAGGGACCCGGCGGGATGGAGTGCCTGGTGACTCATGCATCCGTCATCCGTGCCGTTGCCGAAGCTGCTCTGCGCACTCGAGCTTCGGAGGTGCTGATTGGAGACGCGCCGATCCAAGGCTGTAACTTTGATGCGTTAGTCGACAAAACGGGCCTCGCCGCGTGGGCCGAGGAACACATGAATCGTGATCGCCGCTTTCGCGGGCTCCGCGATTTCCGGCGCACTACGTGCGTGCTGGTGCATGGAGTTCGTGTCGCGGAGGAGAATCTGCAATCGGAAGACCGCTTTACGTTGTTCGACCTGGGTTCGAAGAGCCTGCTCGAACCGATTAGCGGCAGCCACAATCCGTTCCGGGTCGCCTGGTACGATCACCGCCTCATGGCCCGGACCCATCATGCCGGGGTGCATCAATACCTTCTGGCGAAAGAAGTGCTTGACGCCGACGTCGTCATCAACCTTCCCAAGTTGAAGACGCACAAGAAGGCCGGAGTCACTTGCGCGTTGAAGAACCTGATCGGCATCAACGGGAATAAAGAGTTCCTGCCTCATCACAGAATAGGCGGACCGAAGACCGGGGGCGACAACTATCCCGACGACAGCGCCCTCAAGCGGGCGATGGAGTTTATCAGCGACCGTCAAAACGTGACGAATTCTTACGCAGGCGCGATGGTGTGGCGCATTGCATTCGGTATCCTGGCGCGCGCCTCCCGGTACCGGGGCGATCGCATTGGCATGGATGGTTCATGGTCCGGCAACGACACCATATGGCGGACTTGTCTCGATCTGAATCGCATCCTCTTATATGGGGGGCGGGATGGCAGGATGCGGAACGACCTCCAGCGGCGAGTAATTCATGTCGCCGATGCTGTGGTCGCGGGGCAGGGCAACGGCCCGCTTGCCCCCGATCCGCTGGAATTGGGTCTCCTCCTGGGAGCCGATAACGCAGCCGCGATGGACTGGGTGGGGGCGCAACTGCTTGCCTACTCGCCGGAAAAGATCTCTCTGGTCCGTCACGCCTTTGATCGATTCGAGTGGCCGATTTCGGATGTGCCGAGCAGTAAAGTGCGCCTCGTCGGAGATCTTGGAGCAGGCGCGCCAAATGAAATTCTAGGCCGCGTGCGGACGCCCGTTTCTCACCCGGTCGGATGGGTGAATGCCGCGGCGGATCCTGTTCCGGCAGAACCTCGGATTCGGCAGGGAAACGATTTGGCCGCAGCGTCCGTCGAACCACAAGACGCCTGACAAGCGCGCAAGTAGCGACTCTAATTCATATCTATCACCTCGGTGTTTCCCGAGAACTTCCTAGAACAAATACGTATGGCGAGCTTATCTGTCATCATACCCGCTTACAACGAACAGAGTACGATCGGGCCTGTGTTACGGAAAGTGCTGGGCGTTCCATACCTGCATGAAGTCATCGTGGTCGATGACTGCTCCTCCGATCGGACATCGGAAATTTGTGCGCAATTTGCTGCACGGTATTCTGAAGTCCGAGTAATTCGGCACCCGCGGAATCAGGGCAAAACGGCGGCGCTGCGGACCGGATTCGCTGCAAGTACAGGCGACATCGTCATTGTGCAGGACGCGGATCTTGAATACGATCCGGCCGAAATCGTCGATGTTATCCGGCCGATCGCCGACGGCGTAGCCGATGTTGTGTATGGGTCGCGTTTCCTGGTGCGCAAGGCCGCCCGCGTTTTATATTACTATCATTTCCTAGCGAATAAGTTCATCAGCTTTCTTTCCAACCTTTTTACAAACATCAACTTGACGGACGTGGAAACCGGCTATAAGGCGTTTCGCGGCGATATTATTCGTAATATGATCATTAGCTCCAGGCGCTTTGGGTTCGAAATCGAGGTTACGGCGAAGGTCGCCAAGATAGGCTGCGCCATTTACGAAGTTCCAATCAGTTATTATGGCCGCACTTACGAAGAAGGCAAGAAGATTACAGCAATGGATGGAATAGCTGCAGTTTGGCAGATAATCAAGTACAACTTATTCTGCAGTCTGAAGCAGTCGTTCCTGGTAGTTCCTTCCGGGCGCAGTCTGACCAAAGTAAGAAGCACAAATGCTTCCGGGGCTTAGCGCGCCGCCAGCCCAAAACGAATTGTCACGAGTGGACCGCTGGTTGTGGCCGGCCGTACTAGCCTTTGTCGTTGCTATCAGTGTTCTCTCGTATGTCCTTCTGCACCGGGCCGGGAACACGCATGCGACGATCGTATTTCTTGCCCTCTTCTACATCCTTGCATTGCCTCTCTTCGCTCTCTATTGGAGAACTAGAAACGACTCGACGCAACCTGACTTGCTATCGAGGAAATGGTCGGCGACGGCGATTATCCTGTTCGGCGTTCTTGCCGGCTCTATAGGGAAAACAGCGGACCATGCGGCGCTTATTACCGATGAATCCAGTTACCTCTTTCAGGCGCGTATATTCGCGGCGGGCAAGCTAAAGGCGGCGCCGCTGCCCGGCGCCTCGGCAAATCCAAAGGCCGCGCCAACCGCCATCTCGTTCGCGCAGACAATTCAAAACGACAAAGGCTGGTTCTCGAAATACCCCCCCGGCTGGCCTTCGATCCTCGCCATCGGATATTTGCTGCACTGCCCCTGGTTGATCAACCCGCTCTTTGGAGTTGTTCAACTCCTGCTGATCTTCTGTCTGGCCCGTTCGTGGGGAGCAACAACGCAGAACCTGGCTGTGCTGATGGCGGCAACCTCCGCCTACTTTCTGGTCGAGAGCGTCGGAGCAATGTCTCATGCGGCGGAATCGACCGTGACTCTTTTCGCAATCTTGACTCTTTTTCGGGGGACGCGAGAACGGCGGTTGCGCTGGATTGCGGTCTGTTTCTTCCTAGTCGCGTGCGCAACCGAGATCCGGCCTTACACGGGCGCCGTTGTCGGATTAGTTTGCACAATTTCCGTTATCGTCGAATTTCGGCACAACCGGAAGTTGCTGTCCGGAGCTCTCGCAATCCTCTGCGGGAGCGCTGTTCTGGCGATTGCCTCGTTCATGCTAACGAACCGGCTCTATACCGGCGATCCTCTCCTTTCGCCGTACGCGCTGTTCGAGGGTACGCGCAAAATACGCGAGATCACATTCAATCCCAGAATCATCACTTACAACATTCTGAATACATGGCGATGGTCGGTTGCGGATACGATTCGGGTGAGCTTTCCGTTTGGTTTTCTCTTCGCCGCGTATGCTCTTTGGAAGGAGAAACAGCACCGCGCGCAACTAGTGTATCTGGCGCTCTTGTTCCCATTGTTGGTGCTTGCCTACTTTCTTCAGATTGAAGGGTCGTCGAGCTTCGATGGGGAACGGTACTACTTCGAAGGATTCGGCGCTTTCACGATTGTCGTCGCCCGTGGTTTCCTGCTGCTGACCGCCAACTGGAAAGTGCCCAGAGCTCGCGTGATTACTGCCCTATTGGCAATGTTGGCCGTCCAACTGGCGATGGTGATTGACGCCATTCCCGACGTCGAGTCACGGGCCGCCGTTTACCACGAATCCTACCGGCTCGCTCAAGCCGCGCCTCGTCCACCGCTGATCTTCTTTGGCGGAGCTTCCGAACGATTTGCATTTGCCTCAACGCATGAAAACTGGAACGCCCCGGATTGGCGAAGCGCGCCCGTTGTGTACCTCAACGATCCGGGCCCATCCGGCCGCGACGAATACGCCTGCCTTGTCGGCCGCACTGCGTATCGCGTAGTCGACTATGAGCCGAGCGGACGCTTTCTCGTCTCCAACTCCACTGTCGTTTGTCCTTCAAAATCGCCGAGCCACTGAGTGCTTTCGATCGGCGTCAATGCTGGCTCAGCCGTTGCGCGAGCAGCGGGGCCACTTTGTCTGTAAACAGACGAGCCCCGGCCGGGTTTAGATGAAAGCCGTCTCTAAACTTTTCGCCGCCCCATTCGTTGAGATGAACAGGGTGCATCACATCCGTGTGGGACTGTATCCCGGCTTCGACCAGTGGCGCTTCCCCCGGACCGAATCCCGGTGCGAGCAAGTAGGCGAACCGCGCTCCGTGGGACGAGCACAGGTTGCGCAGATCAGTGAGGCGGATCTCCGCTATTCGTTCCATCTCCCGGTCCGGCGGAAAATGTGCCTGCGTCGGCGCTAACCTTTGCAGCATTGCCGCGTACGCGGGGTCGGTGCGTACCAGCACGAAGTTGCGCAAAGGGCTCCGCCCTGCATAGAACAAGCTGAATCGCGCGAGCACCAGGCCTGAAGTCTTGGTCAGATCGTAATCGATTTCGCGGCGAATTTGTGGAATATCCGCCAAACGGAACAGATAATATGCCGAGTAATCGCCGCGAATGCGAGAGTCGATGAGGTGTTCGGCGCTCATACAAAGCACCACCATATCGGGCTGAGACCCTTCGCCGAAGATTCGACGCAAACCGTAGTACCAATCCAGATACTGAGTTTGCTCGATCGGAAACCGCACCACGGAAGCTTCAGGCGCCAGCTCGTTCTGCAAACGGACGTAGTCGATCCCTTCCAGCATCAGCGAATTGCCGATCATCAGGAGCGTTGGCCGGCTACCTCTGCGAATCGCGAGTGCGGCTTGGTGCTCGCTTGCGATGCGCGCCTCAATGCGGCTGATGTGCGAAAAACCGTAGCGCGTGAGTCCCTCGAGCGCGGCGCAGAACAGCGCTAGGCAGGCGATGGCCCGGATCGACCACCGAACGTAGCTCTCCGGCGTTTGGCGAGGCGCGTCAACCGCCGTGCCCGGCACGACCCTCGCACCCGCTTCAGAATTGGAAATAGATGAATGCACTGCTCTCCAAGGCTCCGAACACTGTAATCACTGCGCACATCGCGAGTGCCGCCGTGAGCGCCGTCTGCGGCCGCGCTGTCTCAAACACATACTCCTCCTTGGCATGCTCCAGCCGCCAGTCGATAGCTAAAGCCACGAACGACACAGCAGCGAGATAGGCAAGAGCCGGCCCATATTCCGAGCGCCAGACAATGTTTGTGAGCCCGCTCAACATGCTCACGGCTTGTCCCACCGACGAAGCTCTAAAAAATACCCAGGCCAAACCCACGACTGCCAGCGTGGCCACTCGCCCAGGCCAGCCGAAATTGGTGTCCTCGCGCCTGCCTGGGACGTGCGAGGTGAACTTTGAGCTAACGAATCGCTCAATGGCGAGCCAGCCGCCATGTACCGCTCCCCAGACCACGAAGGTCCAGTTCGCGCCATGCCACAAACCGCCCAAGAGCATGGTAGTCAACAGATTGATATAGGTGCGCCGTTCGCCGCGCCGGTTTCCCCCGAGTGGAATATAGAGATAGTCGCGCAACCAGGTGCTGAGACTGATGTGCCAGCGCCTCCAAAAATCTTGCAAGCTGCCGGCCAAATAGGGTTGCCGGAAATTCACCATGAAATGAAAGCCCAGCAGTTGAGCGCTGCCGCGAGCCAGATCGCTATATCCGCTGAAATCGCCGTAGATCTGCCACGCGAATGCGTATGCTCCAATCAAGGTGCTGAAGCAATTGTGACCGAGCTGTCCGCCAAATGCTGCATTCGCCAGCAGCGCACAGTTATCCGCTATGACGCACTTGCGGAACAATCCCGAAAGAATCAGCATCAGCCCGTCAAAAAACTTCCTGGAGTTGAACTCGCGCGGCTGCTGCACCTGCGGCAGCAGATGTGACGGACGCTGGATCGGTCCCGCGATCAGGTGTGGGAAAAGGCTGATGAATAGCGCGTAATCGATCAGCGAGCGGGATGGCTGCTGTTTGCCATGGTACACGTCTACGATGTACGCCACTTCTTGAAATGTATAGAAGGAAATTCCTGGCGGAAGAATGATTTTCAAGAAGAACGTCGAGGCGGGATGTATGCCGATGACGGCTAGCATCTGCGTGAACGAGTCAACGAAGAAGTTGCAGTACTTGAAGAATCCAAGAAACCCGAAGTTCATCACGAGCGAAAGGATGAGCAAAGTCTTGCGGAGCCGGGCATCGGAGCTGTCGGCGATCTTCAACCCGAAGCTGTAATCCACTAAGGTGGATGTCAGCATGAGAGCCAGAAAACGCCAGTCCCACCATCCATAAAAGAAGTAGCTGGCTGCGAGCAGGAAAAGATTTTGCTTTCGCCAGCCGAGGCGCCAATAGGCTGCTACCACCAGGGCGAGGAATAGAAGATAAACAGGGCTATCAAATAGCATTTAGGCCTCGGTGGGTCGCCGTTGGGCTGTTCCGCAACCAGCAAAAGGACGAAGCGTGAAAGGGGGCCGAGCTCGGACTTTTCTGAGGCCCCGTTGCCCTATGGGAGCGGCCCGCAACCGTCGATATTTCAACAGAGACATATGTCGGAAGTCGTTGAAAAGATGAGAGCCGCGCGCCTGTCCCTGAGAACTGCGACAAATGGCAGGTCAGCGCCCTCGAATCCCGTGCAAAACTGAGATTGACGGTTCGAATGGAACTTGAGCAAGAGATTTTAATTCCTCCGGCGGATGTTGCGGGTCCCTCGACGCGACCCGTGAAAGTTATTCGCCCGCCTTCATTTTCACCCGGCATCCTTATCAGTGGCCTTGCAGAGCTGTTCTGGTACAGAGATCTTCTATACACCTTGACGCTTCACCGCGTGCGAGTACGGTACAAGCAGTCCGCGCTGGGTCTTGGTTGGGCTTTGGTGCAGCCGCTGGCCATGATGTTGGTGTATACGATCATCTTTTCCATTTTCGCGAGGTTCCCGAGTAAAGGCGTGCCGTATTCGCTCTTTGTACTTTGTGGGATTTTGCCTTGGAACTTCTTTCAAACTGCGCTTTCCACCTCGGCTACGGGCCTGGTAAGCCACACCAGTCTGATTACAAAAGTCTATTTCCCAAGGGAGATTCTGCCGTTTAGCTATGTGATGGCGGCGTTTTTCGACTTTCTTGTAGCCTGCATCATTCTGATCGCGATGATGGCCTGGTACCACGTGGGCCTCACTATGCAAGTTCTGTACATCGTGCCGATCCTGTTGGTCGAAGTTGCATTCATTTCCGGTGTCGGGCTCCTATTCTCCGCCTTTCAGGTGCGGTTCCGAGATATCGGAATTGCAATGCCGCTGTTGCTTCAACTGTGGATGTTCTGCGCGCCGGTTGTGTATTCCTATAGCGACGTCCCAAAGCGCTTTCGCTCGTTATACATGTTGGATCCCATGGCGGGAATTGTTGAAAACTTCCGGCGTGTGGTCATTCAAGGCTGGGGCGCCGATCTGCGCCTGTTGGGAGTTTCGGTGGCCGCGGCGGCGATAGTGCTTCCGCTCGGCTATATGTACTTCAAACATCGCGAGGCCACAATGGCCGATGTGATCTAGGGATTCGGGTACGGTTCTATGACTGCTCTCCGATTTGAATCCGTTTCGAAGCGCTATCGAATTACCAGCGGTTCCAACTCCTCGGAATCCGGCTCGCGGACGAAAACTCACAAGTCCGATTTCTGGGCTTTGCGTGATGTCAACTTTGAAGTAGCCCAGGGAGAGTCCCTGGGGATCATCGGACACAATGGCGCGGGCAAGAGCACGGTCTTGAAGTTGCTGTCGAATATCAGCACGCCGACCAAAGGCAAAATCACCATCAATGGCCGGATTTCAGCTCTGCTCGAAGTGGGCTCCGGCTTCCATCCGGAACTCACCGGCCGGGAAAACGTCTACTTGAGCGGCTCGATTCTCGGTATGCGGCGCGCTGAAATTACAAGCAAGCTGGAAAGCATAATCGAATTTGCTGGCGTTCGGCCTTTTATCGATATTCCCGTCAAACGATTTTCTTCGGGTATGTTCGTGCGGCTCGGCTTTTCAATTGCCGCTCATTTGGATCCCGACATCCTGCTGCTCGATGAAGTCTTGGCCGTTGGGGATTACGCGTTTCAAGAGAAGTGCAAGCAGCGCATCGCGGAGATGCATCGTCAAGGTACGACCATGGTGTTCATTTCTCACGATTTGAATGCGGTTCGAAGCGTCTGTCAGCGCGCCCTTCTGCTGCAGCGTGGCGAAGTTTTGGCGGAAGGTTCGCCGGATGAGGTTATCCGGCGCTATACGGAAACGGCGGGCTTTCATCAACGTCCGCAGATCACGGACGAAAGGCGAGTGGCCGAAGTAACGGGTGTTCAATTTTTCGATGCCAATGGAAATAGAGCGAACGGTTTCAAGACAGGAGACCCTGTTTCGGTCCGTATCGATTATTTGGCGCACCGTCACATTCCGGAGGGCAGCCTCTCACTTTACTTCCTTACGAGCGACGCGGGCATTGCGGCTCAGTGGACGACCTCGCTTTGCGGTCGCCCGATCGATATGCAGATTGGTCCTGGATCTGTCGAGTTTACATGCGACGAGCTGGGGCTACAACCCGGCGTGTATCAAATCGACGCTACTATTGAGAAGAATGGCACAGCCGAAGAGTACGAATGGCAACACGCTTGCGCCTCCATCCATGTAGACGTTGGAAAAACCAGGGGATCGTTTTACATGCCTCACACATGGCGCGAAACCAGCCATGAATACGGCAACATGCTGGAATCGCTCGCGCAGGGAATTAACGGATAGAGCTCCGGCTTGCGAGCCGGAGCTCTCATTCATTAGTTGACCGGCGCCACCTGCAGCGGCCCCGTTATCACGGTTCCGCTCGCAAGCTGCCTCTCTACGACATAGTAGAGAATCCGGCCCGAAACCGCTGGGATGTTTACAACACATGCATTCGTGCACGCTATCCAGCTTTGCGGCTCGCTGGCAAATGCATACGGGTCGCCGTTGGCGGGCGCCGTCGTGCAGTCTTCCAGGCGGTTTGAAGAACAGTACAGTGGCTGGCCATTCGCGTCGCTTCCGTACTCCGCGTATCCGAAACGAACGCGAACTGTCGATCCCGTTACGCCTCCCATCGATACCGGTACCTTGACGAACGTCGTTCGGTTGATCGAGTCGCCGCTCGGCAGTGGCGGCAGCTTAATGCCCCACACGTCGCTCCGCCTGCCATCGCCCCATGCAACGGTCGTGACGCCCCAATCGCCCGTTGTCAGCGCATGCATGTTCGCGTAATTGTTCGTTCGCGCCGGCCCGTTCAAGGCCATCGTCAAGACTCTGTCGTGCAAGCCCATCGGATCGGAAGCGGATATATCGTGCTGCCCATAAGCGGCAACTTCCGGACCCATCGGGGCCACGCACGGCGTGTTTATCATCAAGTTGATCTGACAACCTTGCGAAGTTGTCGCCTGCGGAACAACTTCGTAGATCTGGCCCGGTTGGCTTCCCGACACGCATTCGCCTGCATTCGTGACGATACATCCCTGCCAGGGCGTGGAATCGCTCAAGCTCGAATTCGGACCGCTGACGTTTCGAATGAGATGCTGTCCAGCCCACATACGCACTGCGATCCGCTTTATATCGAGCGAGGTATTTTGCCCTTCGGGCAGATCGATCAGGTACACGGTGTTCGTGCCGGCGACTTTCGTATAGGTGTGCGTCCAAAGTTGGTCCGCTCCGCCGCCCGCTCCGCCCAGTGGTCGCCCATCGACGATCCATTCACAGGTCGGACAGCTATAGGTCAGGCCGCCTGCGTGGCTCTGAATCACCGAAATTCCGAGCCCTTTGAAGCTCTTGTCGAAGGGAAATAGCGACTGGACGCCCCACATGAATCCCGATCCCCAGACGCTGAGCGGTTGTCCCAGGCGCACTCCGTAGCCGGCGCCATAACCACCCAAGTCGTTGGCGAAGTCCACTACGTAAGGTCCGGAGGTAATCATCTTTGCTCCGGCGAACCATTCGATGGTGTGCCCGGCTTTTAGGACGTCGTTGTCCATCTTGCCGCCCGCCACATTTCCGTTCGGGAACAAGTTGAACTCGGGGTAGTAACAGCTCATCGGCATCCACTCGGTCAGAATAAAGCCGGAAGAGTGCGCTACCTTCGAAGCCGCGCAATCGCCTGAAAATGGCTCCAAGCCCCGGGCCACCACTATGTGCGCTGTCGCATTCACATTGCCCGTGATGGGTGTGACGGCGGCCACCAGCATCAGCTCATGGGAACTGGTTGCCTGATCGACCAGGAAGTCGCCAGGCTGGATAGATTGCAGGTAAGAATAGCAGTTGGCTGTCGAACCGTCTCCGCCGCAGGAACTCGCATTATGCGCCCAAGGACCGGGCCGCGCGCCTACCGGAAGATTTCCCAACGCAGTCAAGTCTTGCGACGTCGGAGTTCTCGCCAAGGGATCCGATACATCCATCTGGATGCAGTTGTTGCCCGTGGCGCCGAGCGCAATCCAGCGCGAGTCGGTGACGCCTAGCTGCTGGCAGGTCTGTGGGTCCACGAATGTGTTCGATAGAGCCAAGGATCTGCCGTTGTTGTAGATTTGATTGACAGTCAGATCCCACTGCTCAATGTGCGCGGTGCCGGGCTCCTGCAGAGACTTCATAGAATACATGTCGGAATAGCCTTGCGAATAGGATGGGCCCGTCGAGAATTGAAAGTATTCGAAGCCGTGAATGCCGCTCCAGCGTGAAGGCCAGGTGTCCCAGCTGTTATGGCAGCTCTTGACCTGTCCAGCTCCCGCCGGAAGCGAAAAGTCCACGTCGCAAAACCACGTCATCGCGCCTTGCTGAGGCCGCATCATAAACTTAGCCACGGTGCCGGAGGTGGCCTGTAAGGCCGGCGCTCCAAAGTAGCTGAAATCTACTTGCGGATAAGCCGCTGCGATCTCCTGCTGGACGGTCTCCGACTGTTGAACATACGAACACGTGATGGCAGGGTTCTGAAGTCCTGGATTCCGGTTATCCGCCCAGGCTGCGAACTTCTGATAAGTGGGATTCGACGGATTGTCATTGTACGTGCAGCTCTGCATAAATCCGTTCGATGTGTTGTAGCTATAGCCAAGCTGAGTTCCGTTATTGAAATTCGACAGCTTACGCGACTCGCCTGTGGAAGGAATCATCAAATATAGATAGCTATTCGAACCGTTGCCTGTGAACCAGACATCCACAAACGTGCAGAGATAACCGGTCGTCGGTGTCGCAAGCGGCGTTACGCCGTCTGCGGCATAAGTGACTGCGTGCGCTGCTCCATCGCAACCAGTCGTGCCGGCTCCCTGAAACTCAGTGAAAAAGTTGTTGCTTGTAGCCCAGTTGTTCTGGGCATTCTTGAGGTAAACTGTTCCGCCGTTTGGATTCACCCAGAGTTTTATCCCAAAATTCGGGAACAAATAAGAGTTTTGTGCGACGGCTGCTCCCGAGGAATGGCTCTTGGTCAGGGCCGCGCAAGATGTCAGCGAACTGCCGCTTATGATCTTGCACCAGACATTCTCAGCGTTGCTTCCGGTATCGACCGTCAGCTCGTAACCGGAGCCGTTGGCCGCCCACGGTGTTTGCAGGAACCCGGCCGTAGACGCAACGGGAATACTGGTCGCCCCCGAGGATAATGCAGCCGTGATCGTCGAGACTTGAGTTGTCCAGCCTGAAAAGCTTTGTGTAATCGTAAGGTGCTGCTCATCCTGAACGCTTGCAATTGTGCAGAGATTGTTCGGACAGGTTGGCGCTGTGTTCGAAATTCCGATCAACATGCCCGGTTTGAGAACGGTGACCGGAAAATAAATATTCTGGCCATTATTCGAGTTACTTCCCCAGGTAACTGTCGAGCCGTTTACTGAAGCAAGAGTTCCGCCAAACGTGTTCGACAACATATCGTTGGTTACGCGAGGGCTTCCCCAGCCGCCGAGAATAGGTTGAGGGAAGCTGCTCGGCCTGTAAGAAGTTGCCGCGGTTGTTTGAGGCAGACTTACGGTCAAGATGTTGCCCAAACAATCGGATGAGCCAGAACCCGATCCGCCGTCGCTAACAAGGCAAATCGAGTAGCTTGCCCCTGTTACGCTTGCGTATCCCGTGACTTGCATCTGCAGATCGTCGAAGGCATAGAATTCCACATCGCTGAAGGCTGGCCTCGCCACTCCGGACGCGCCCCACAGATACAGAGCATTCGTCGGCCCACCCGCGCCCGAGTAAGTCGCGTAACTGCTGCTTCCAAGAATATTAGCGGTATTAGTCCAGGCGCTGGCCAGGTCGACGACACCATTCCACACGCCCCACCCGCTCAACGAGTCTCCGCCGTCTCCCCCGCCGGTCCAGCGCTGTAACTGGAACCCGGTCAACGGATCGACCAGAGTGTTAGATGATGGGATCGATGTCGGAGCCGTATAGTTGATAGTCGGCCAGCCATAGTTCCCGAAACCGGATGTATTAAACGGTATATAATCGGGCGCGTTGTTCCCGAGAGGCGGATTCTGCGTCTCAAAAGTATATGAGCCGTAGTACTGGCCGTTGTCGCAGGAGATCTGTATGTAGTGCGTGCTCGCCGCCTGAAGCGCGCGAGAATAGATATTGCCGTCGGACCCAGTGGCTGTGCCTCGAAAGCCGACAACAATCTGCCGGTATTGCCCATTTACGATGTTCCCGGAGCGCGTGTCCAAATTGGAACCGGGAAATAGAGTGGGATCGACGTCGTGATCCACTGAAGCAAACGTCGGATCCGTGCCTTCATTCACCGTACATGCATTAGTGTCCGGAGCTTTATAGCTAAACATTGCTTGAGTCGGCGTCGCGCCTATCATTTGGATCGAGAATGCCTGCGCCGGAGGAAGCGCGATAAATGGCGCCTCGACGCCCAGGCTGGCAAACGCTCCCGGATTGCTCTCGTTGTTGTATTCAGTTGCTACCCAATTCGCCGAAAAGGCGTGCGTGCTGACTCGCAGTTCGTCAAGAGTCGCATTCAGGAGAGTACCGCTGGTCAAATCGGTCGTGACTGATGGAACCGTGGTCGGATCGGACGGCCCATAATGAGTCAGAGTGACTGGGGACCCGTTGATATAGAGCGTTGCGGCGCCTGCCGAGTAAATATAGGCGAAGTAATACCAAGTGTTCGTCTGTATGCCGAAAGAATTGGTAGTGTCATCGGTGGAGGTCGAGCTTCGAACGGCTGTCAACCAGTCGGCGTCCGAAGTGGTCCAGTGTCCCGACAAAGAGATGCCGGAGCCGTTCGTCGACGTAGAGTCGAATTTCTCGAGAATGGAAGCGTATTCTGCCAAAGAGCGAAAGTTGATCCATCCCGAATAAGTCAGCGTCGAAGCTCCGTTGAAAATCGAAAAAGCTCCAAAATCGAGTTTGTCGGTCGATCCGTTCATCGAGAGCCCAGCGCCCAGTTGGCCTGGGGCGCTCATACCGCTTGTGTTATTGACGGATGTGGCATTCGCCGCTTGGCCTTCTCCGGAGGCCGAGTTATAAACGGAAGTGCTCGCGGCGTTATCTTCCAAGTGATAAACGCCCGAATAACCCGTCCAAACGCCCGTCGGACTGGCTGCCGAGGTGGTTACACCAGCAGCCCCATAAGCGAGATAGAAAACGGTGTTTCTGGAGTGGCTTACAGTAGTGCAAAGGACGACGGCCGTCAAGGCGCCAGTAGAAGCGTTGTAAGAAACAACTTCGAACGGCATCAACTGTGTCAATCGTGAATCGGCATAAAAGCTGATGTCGGCCCCCGTTGGGCTCTGCACATGGCCGCCGTTTGCGGCGGATTTCAGCCCAGCATCGGTAAACATCAGGTATACCGGGAAGTTACTCTGATCCGTATTTACAACCTGCGACGATTGCAACGTAACCGTGCGGCTATATTGGAAGGACTGCGCGTCACTCCTCAGCGCAAACAGGCTAAGAGCGCAAATAGAAAACAATAAGGTCTTGGCCATATGAGATTCCGATTAGAAGCTGCTACCCCAGGCGATGCGCTTCCAAACGTTAGGCGCGCTGCAAACGTAGTAGTAATTCGAATCTACCGAGAATTGACCCGTCGAACAGGTCGAAGCAGACGTTGTGGGGGGAGTAGGGACGAACGTAGCGGCCACGGATGGATCGATCGAAATGGTGGAGATGCCTGAGTTTTCTGTAACCAGAATACCCTGGCCGCTCGTGACCGCTTTGGTCGAAAGGAATGCTCGAAAGTCCACACCGCTTCCTGTCGCAAGGTTGCCTCCCGTCACAGTCCAAGTTGCCAACGGAACCGAACCCACCGGGAATGCCGTGATGCCCGAGACATACAGGCATCCACTGCAACTAAGCGTCGCCTGGCTGCCCGCGGTCAGATTGCCGGCGCTATCAACGTAGATGAAGACCAATCCGGAGGTTGACCCGGATGACGTCACTGTAGCCGAGCTCTTGAAAGTGTAAACAGTGTTGCCGATGCGAACATTGCACGGAGTGCTGGCCGAGCAGCCCGATCCGATTGTCAAAGTTCCGCTTGCGAGCGAAGTGCTGAAATCTCCGAGTTGCGCGGCAAAGGAAGCGCCGCTGCCCGAACCCGAGCCGCCGCTCCCGCCAGCTTCCAGCGTCCAAACATTCGTCGCGGTGCAGGCATAGAGATTGCTACCCGCCGCCGCCGCGCTATTAAAAAATAGCTGACCCACCTGGCACGTGGCCGGCAAAGCCGTACCAACGGCAATAGGCCTGGTGAAGGAGAACCCGGAAAAATCCGGATTTCGTCCCTGTGTCTGCAGGTTAACTGTCGTAGGTTGTGTCTGTGCGAGAGCCTGGCCCACCAGCCCGAAACCGAAGCTGAGCGACGCCAGCACGCAGATCTTAAGAGTGCATGTCTTCATGAATATCGAGGCCTCCAAAAAATGGCTCGACATCAGGATTCCTTTGACGGTCTCGCGGTGCGCGGGTCCGAAAAGCTTAACCGATTGATTCCAGGAAAGTAATCTTTTTTTGTTGAACACGTGACTGACTCGCTCGGGGTAAGCAACCTTACCACTAAACGGGTCCTTGTCATGGTTATTACTCGAACGCTATCCTGTGGGCGAAGGCTTGAATGGAAACAGTTTCGGCCCTACACTCCAGGGAACAATCGTCGGAGTCGACGGAGCGTACCTCTCCGCTGCCCCTTTGTGTCGACCTGGATGGCACATTGATTCGAACCGACCTGCTATTCGAATCTCTCTTATTGCTGGTCCGCCAAAACTTCTTCTGCCTCTTTCTGCTCCCTTTTTGGTTATTGGGCGGAAAAGCTACGCTCAAACGGCGGTTGGCCCAAAAGGTGACCTTTGATCCCACCTCCGTTCCCTATAACAAGGATGTCTTGGAATGGATACGGAAGGAGCGGTCGCTGGGCCGTCGAACCGTGCTCGCAACTGCTAGCAATCGGAAGTTCGCCGATCAGGTCAGCGAATACCTGGCTTGTTTCGATGAGGTTGTGGCGAGCGATGACACGGTCAATCTCAGCGGGCATGCCAAGGGCGCCGCCCTGATCGCCCGATTTGGGGAACGCGGTTTCGACTACGTAGGAAATTCGCGGAAGGACCTGTGCATTTGGGAGAAATGCGGAGCCTGCGTCGTGGTGCATGCGTCCGGGACGACACTTGCAAGCGCCCGAAAGACAGGTTCCGTTGCCCGGGTGTTCCCCAAGCCCAAAATCAAGCTCAAGACATGGCTGCGAGCCGCCCGGATGCATCAATGGGTCAAGAATGTGCTCGTGTTCGTGCCGTTGCTGACATCTCATAGGTTACGGGATTTTCAGGCCGTCCAGAGTGTCATTCTCCTGTTTCTGGCCTTCAGTACATGTGCATCGGCGATCTACATCATCAACGACTTACTCGATTTGTCCGCGGACCGCGCCCATGCTACTAAGTCATCACGCCCATTTGCCTCCGGAGCACTATCTATTCCAGCGGGATTTTCCCTGTGTCTCTTCTTCGCGGCTATCTCGGTCGCCTTCGCCCTGTATCTTCCATCTCCGGCCAAGTTTGTGCTAGCGTGTTACTTCGTACTTACTACGCTGTATTCGGTTTGGCTGAAGCGCAAGCTTATCCTCGATGTATTAGTTCTCGCCACTCTCTACACCGTTAGAATTTTCGCTGGAGGCGCGGCGACTCACATCAAGATATCGGGTTGGCTTATCACTTTTTCCCTTTTCTTTTTTATAAGCCTGGCGATTTGCAAGCGCAGCTCGGAGCTGATGAATCTGCTGAAAGCGAACAAGACCCGTACGACCGGCAGATTTTATGAGACCGGCGACCTGGAGCCGCTGAATATCTGTGGAATTTCAAGCGGCATGCTGGCTTGCTTGATCATCCTGCTTTACGAGAGCAGCCAGCAAGCTCAGCTTCTGTACGCTACGCCGCAGTTGCTCTTCCTGCTCTGCCCGCTGCTCTTTTACTGGCTCTCGCGGCTTTGGGTGCTCACCTTCCGTGGCGCATTGAAGGAAGACCCCATTCTTTTCGCCGTGCGCGACCGCGTCAGCTATGCGGTAAGTCTCGCGATGGCGTTAATAGTTGCGCTTGCGGCGTTCGTTCGGATTCCTCTGGATCGATTCCTGCAATAACTCAGAAATTAGATAGCGCCGTGCGCTTCCATTTATTCGCCGCCACGCATACGTAGTAATAGTCGCTATCGAATGAGAATTCACCTACCGAGCAGGCGCTCGCCGACGTTTTCGGTGGTGTAAGTACATGCATGCTCACAAGCGCCGGGTCTATTCCTAGAGTAGTTGTTCCCTCATTCTCTGTCGCCATCAGCCCCTCGCCGCTCGCGACATTCTTGGTGGCCATCTCGGCGCGGTAATCGGCGCCCCCGGAGGCAGAGAATTTCCCGTCGATGACCGCCCAATTAAACAACGGGATAGCATTCGCAGGAAATTGGCTGACCCCACGCTCATACCGGCACCCTTCGCAGACCAGTTCCAATGTGCTGCCCGCGACCAGCCTTCCGGAAGGTTCCACGTATATCAACACCAAGCCCGAATGCGAGCCCGATGCTTTCACCGAACCGCCGTTCTTGATGAGCTGGACTGTGTTTCCGAAGCGCACCTTGCAAGGGCGGGTTTCCGAGCAATCCGCCGCCACGTGCAGCACGCCGTCCCGAAGAGCCACACTCAATTCTTCGCGGTGAAAGGGGGGCGTTTCCGGACCTTGGGCAAGTAGAACGCCGTTTGCAGCTACCGCCAGCAGCACGGCCGAGCATCTGAACACAATCAATCCGCAATCTCCTCTCATCCACCCGATACCATACATATGTTCCGCGCTCCCACCGGTTCAGGACGCTAGCCTTCGCGAGCGCTTGGCTCGGCGCCTCCGTTCAGGTGGTGCAAGACCGCTTTCGCTCGAAGCTTCCGCGCGCGAATGGAGCAAATCTATTCCACCCACCTTCTATAAAGTCTTCTCCCGTTCAGGCCGATGACATACTTGAGACGGATGCAGATGAGTTCATCGGCCGGAAGCGTTCACGTTGCGGTACTCGGTTTGGGCTATGTAGGTTGCGTTTCGGCGGCTTGTCTTGCCGAGCTCGGCAACCGCGTCACCGGCATTGATCGCGACCAGAACAAAGTAAGTAACGTTCTAAACGGTATGGCCCCTTTCTTCGAGCCGGGCCTGGAGCAGTTGGTTCGTGAAAACGTTGCGGCACGCAGATTGACCGCCAGCACCTCCCTGGATGCCATACAGGATGCCGACGTAGCGTTAGTATGCGTGGGAACGCCTTCGGAAAAGAATGGCAACCTGGGGCTCGATCAATTGCGACGCGTCGTTCATGATGTTGCCGCCACACTTGAAGCGCGCCGGAAACCGCTGGTTGTGGCGATTCGTAGCACGGTTTTTCCCGGAACTTGCGAAGAGATTGTGCTTCCCCTGTTGAACGGAAGCGGTCTGGTTTCCGTGGTATCGAATCCGGAATTCTTGCGGGAAGGGGTGGCGGTGAAGGACTTTATGGAACCTTCGCTGCTTGTGGTTGGCGGTGGCGATCCGGAGGCTGTCCGGCTGGTGGCTTCCCTGTATTCGCCCTTGCCTGTGACCGCCTGTCTGGTGAGCCTGCGAACCGCCGAGATGATTAAATACGCGTGCAATGCTTTTCACGCGGTTAAAATCTCTTTTGCGAACGAAATAGGCGCGCTCAGCGCCCGTTTGAACGTCGATCCTGGCGAAGTGATGGCTACGCTCTGCGAAGACAAGAAGCTGAACGTTTCACCTACCTATCTACGGCCTGGTTTTGCGTTCGGCGGCTCGTGTCTGCCAAAGGATCTGCGAGCGCTTACCTATCGAGCCAGCCGTCTGGATCTGCGGCTGCCCTTGCTCGAGTCCGCGCTGCCCAGTAATGTGCAGCACCTCCAGCGCGCTATCGACGCCGTGCTAGAACTCCCAGCGCGCCGGCTGGGGGTCATCGGGCTCGCATTCAAAGAGAACACCGACGATTTGCGGGAGAGTCCGGTAGTATCGCTGCTTGAGCAGCTCATAGGCAAGGGACGGCAGGTGCGAATCTACGATCCCCATATCCGGCTCGATGCGATCTATGGCAGCAACCGGAACTTTATCCTTCAGCAGATTCCTCATATCGGCCGCTTGCTCGACAATTCCGCCGAGCAGCTCCTGGAGTGGTGCGATCACGTCGTTGTCGCACAGAAGATGCCGCCCGATCTTGCCTCGCACGTGACCCGTTCCGGCCGGCCGGTTACCGATTTGGTCGGGCCTGCCTTAGCTTACGTCGCAGGGCCGGTACCTGCGTCTGTGCTGTAAAACCACTGGTACTTCGGCCTGCTGGAAACGCTCTCGACGCCAGAAGTTACACTGGAGCGGTAGAGTGAATCTACTCGTTTGACGGCAAAGCACGCGAGCCGCTCGCTCCTCTCGCGCACGTGGCTTTGCGGCCTTTTCCCCGAGACTTTCTCGTGACAGAAAAAAAAGATACGGTATTTCTCTCGGCATGGCGGGAACGTTTGCAGGCCCTTAAGAATGTTCCGCCCGTCCTAAGAATCGTTTGGGATTCAGGTCCCTACGTTGTCAGCCTCGGCCTTATCTTTCGTGTATTCGTATCTCTGGTCCCGGTGAGTGCCGCCTGGGTGACCCGCCTCATTATAGACAACATAACCGCCATACTTAGAGGGCGAACTCCCCTCACGCCCCATCTCTGGTGGCTTGTCGGTCTCGAATTCGGGCTGGTTGTCGTGGGCAACGTCTTCGCCCGGTTGATCGATCACTACGATGCCGTGCTCGCCGACCGCTACATGCGCTACGTCAGCATTCGCGTGATGAATCACTCGTCGCAGCTCGACCTCCAGGCGTACGAAGACCCCGTCTTCTATGACCGTTTGGAGCGTGCTCGTGTGCAAGCGACGGATCGTCTCTCCATGATTCAGTCCATTGGGCGGCTCTTTCAGCAGACCATCACCACGATTTCGCTTTCGGCTGCCATTCTCTTCTTTTCCCCTTGGCTGCTTCTTTTGCTGATCGTCTGTTTAGTACCCGCCTTTCTCGGCGAAAGCCACTTCGCGTTTCTCAATTACGCAAAGAACTTCCGCCAAACGCCTGTCAAGCGGGAACTGGAGTACTTGCGGCAGGTCGGCGGCAGCAAAGAAGCAGCTAAGGAACTCAAGCTGTTCGGCCTGAGCGACTTTCTCACGGGCCGCTTCACCCTTCTTGCTGATCGGATTTTCGATGAGAACCTATCGCTTTACCGGCGACGCCTCGTCGCGGTCTCGTTTTTATCCACACTCAGTACAGCCGGCTACTACGGCGCTTACTTCTGGGTCATTTACCAGACCGTCAATCATGTCTTCACGATCGGAACCCTGGTTTTCCTGAGCCAGTCCATCATGAATGCGTCTACCAGCATCTCCCAGATCTTCTCCACGCTTTCCGGCATAGCAGACCAGGCTCTTTTCCTAACCGATCTCCTCGCGTTCTTCGCGATGAAGCCCACGGTTACTTCCAAGCCGGACGCATTGCCAGCGCCGCGTCCCATCGCGGCCGGTTTCGAATTCCAGAATGTCTCGTTTGCTTATCCCGGCACCGAGCGCCAGATCCTGAAGAACTTGAACTTTCGGCTTGAGCCCGGAGAGCGCATCGCCCTAATCGGTCAAAACGGTCAAGGCAAGACGACTATCGTCAAATTGATGACTCGCCTGTACGATCCCACGGGCGGCCGAGTGCTGCTCGATGGCGTCGATCTTCGCGACTACGATGTGGAGGGTCTCTGCCGGGAAATCGGCGTCATCTTCCAAGACTTCATGCGCTATGAAATGCGCGCGCGAGAAAACATCGCGGTGGGCCGCATCGAATACCTGCAAGACGACTACCGGGTTCGCAGCGCCGCGGAAAAAAGCCTCGCCGATGGAGTAATTCAGCACCTGCCGGGCAAGTATGATCAGATGCTCGGACGTCGCTTTGAGGGAGGCGTCGATCTGTCGGGAGGCGAGTGGCAAAAGATGGCTCTGGCGCGCGCGTATTTGCGCGAAGCGCAGGTCCTCATTCTCGACGAGCCCACTGCCGCTCTGGATGCCAAAGCCGAATACGAGGTTTTTAAACGCTTCAATGAACTCACCGAAAGCAAAATGGCGTTGTTCATCTCTCACCGATTCTCGACGGTTCGCATGGCGGAGCGCATTATCGTTCTTGAAAACGGCGCCATAGTCGAGGAGGGCAGCCACGATCGCCTTATGATCTATGGCGGGCGTTACGCTGAGATGTTTGAGCTGCAAGCGTCCAGCTACCGATAACCTTCGCCCATGCCCGAAGTATTCACGCCCATGAACGCCCAACAAGCCCTGCCTGAGGGCCGTGGTCTAACCGAAGCCGAGGAAGAAAAGCTTCGCGCGCGCGCAACCCAGGCGGCGCGTTCCTGTGCTTGGCTGCCCGGTAAAGGCCGCTCCACCCGGCCGCGTGAAATCTATCGCCGTTGTGCGGCGCGGCTCAACCTGTTGGAGCGCGACCTATACCGTCTCCAGTCGGGTGAGCCTCCCGAGGACATTAAATGGCTTTACGACAACATGCGTTTGTTGCGGGCCGACCTGCACGATGTCGCCGAATCCACCAAGCCCGTGGGCAAGCTGCCTCAGGTCCGAACGGCGCAAGACGAGTCGGTGCCGCGTTGCGTCGTCCTCGCTCGCGCTCTGGTTAACGCGGTTGAGAATCGCCTCACCGAGCCCGCTTTCTCATTCTTCATTGAATCCGTGGAGCGAATCGAACCGCTCCGTCTCGCTGAACTGTGGGGAATGATTCCCGCCCTGAAGCTCGCCCTGCTTGAGATCGTCGTAGAGCAGGGGCGCAAAGCCCTGGAGGCTTTTCGCGCGGGCGCAGCCGGCGCTCCGTCGTTCGGCATCGGCAACATCGTCACCAGCCTTCGCCTTCTCGGCGAATTCGACTGGAAAGAAACTCTTGAACAGCTTTCAGTCGTTCACCGCTTGCTGAGCCAAGACCCGGCCGGCGTGTATCCGCGGATGAATTTTGAAAGTCGTGAATACTACCGGCAGGTTATAGAAAAGATTGCAGCCCAATCCGACGTGAGCGAAATCGATCTTGCGCACAAGGCCGTCGGAATGGCGCAAGAGGCGCGTGTTGACCCCTCCACGCCCCTTCCGCTTCGCGATCGCCTTCGCCATGCCGGCTATTACTTCATCGACGATACGGGCTCAAAGGACCTGCTGAACCAGATCGGGTACCGGCCTTCGTTTTCGGCTAGCGTGCAGCGTCTATTCCGCAATTATCCCGACGAGGTTTACATCATCGGGATCGAATTTCTCACCTTGCTCACCGTTGTCGCCCTGATCATGAGTCTCGTTCGCACGCACGGTGGGTTCGGGCTGGTCGTCAGCGCGCTTGTTCTGGCGCTCCCCGCCACGCAGGCGGCGATTGAGGTCATGAATTATCTGGTCACTACGATCATGACGCCGCGGCCCCTGCCGAAACTGGATTTTTCGATGGCGGTGGATCCGGCCTGCGCCACTATCGTCGCCATCCCGACCCTACTCATCAATGAGAAGCAAATTAGAAGCTTGGTCGACGACCTCGAAGTTCGATACCTTGTCAATCGAGACCCCAATATCTTCTACGCCCTGCTGACGGACCTGCCGGATACCGCGGAGCCGGCTGTCGAGCAGGATGCCCGAATCGAGTTGGCGATTCGTTTGCTCGATGGTTTGAATACCAAATATCGCGACGATCCTTACGGCGGCTTCTATCTCTTCCATCGCCATCGCGTCTACAATCCGCGCGAAAGCGCCTGGATGGGTTGGGAGCGCAAACGCGGCAAGCTGCTCGATCTAAACCAGTACCTTCGGAACGTCTATGATCCCTTTCCCGTGAAAGCCGGGGATTTGGCTCGCCTGCCGCGGATCCGGTATGTCCTCACGCTAGATTCCGACACGCAATTGCCTAGAGGCTCGGCTCAGCGCATGATCGGCACCATGGCGCATCCCCTGAACAGCCCGCTTGTCGATTCCGATTTGAACATTGTCGCCGACGGCTATGGCATCTTGCAGCCGCGCGTTGGCATTAGCGTGCACTCCGCGACTCGCTCGCGGCTGGCCAGTATCTATTCGGGCCAAACCGGATTCGACATCTACTCGCGGGCGGTCTCAGACGTTTATCAGGATCTCTACGGCGAGGGCATCTTCACCGGGAAAGGCATCTACGACGTGGATGCGCTTCGCCAGGTTCTCGAGCGCCGCTTCCCTCGCAACGCCCTCTTGAGTCACGATCTCATCGAAGGCGCTTATGCGCGCGCGGGCCTCGTCTCCGACGTCGAAGTCATCGACGACTACCCCTCCCACTACAGCGCGTACAATCGCCGCAAACACCGATGGCTCCGCGGCGACTGGCAGATCGCGCGTTGGATCTTCAATCGCGTGCCGGACGAATCGCGCCGGCTGGTTCCCAACCCCATTTCGCTCGTCTCGAAGTGGAAAATACTGGACAATTTGCGCCGCAGCCTGGTGGAGCCGGCTACCTTTATACTGCTTGTCGCCGGTTGGTTTATTCTTCCGGGCGGTCCACGATTTTGGACGCTTGTCACTCTGGCTCTGCTGTTCCTGCCCATCTGCTTCCGACTCGTGTTCACGCTTGTTCGGGCGGTGGTCACTCGCAAATGGGGCGAAATCGGCGAAGCGTTTAGCGATTTCTTTGTCGCGAACGCGAGTATTCTCTTGAACATCGCGTTCCTTGCGCACCAAACCCTGGTTTCATTGGACGCAATCGTTCGCACCATTGTTCGCAGCACCATCACGCATACTAGGCTTCTGGAGTGGGAGACCGCCACCGAAGCGGAACTCGGTCTTAAGAAGCGGACGCCTGTGGATGTCTATCTCGATTGGATCCCCCTATTCGGCATCTGCCTTGGGCTGCTGCTGCTCGCAAACCCGGAGCCGGCGCCCTACGCGCTCCCCTTCATCGTGGCTTGGTCGTGCGCGAAGCTTCTCTCGATTTGGCTAAATCGCTCGCCTCACGCAGGTGATTACGAATTGACTCCTAAACACTGCCGCTTTCTTCGCGCCATCGGGCTGCGCACGTGGCGCTATTTCGCCGAATTCAGCGGCGAGCACAACCATTGGCTCATTCCGGACAACGTCCAGGAAGAGCCCTACCGGCTTGCCGAACGCATCTCGCCTACCAATCTCGGTTTTCTGTTGAATGCGCGGCAGGCGGCACTGGAGCTTGGCTACCTGACAGTCTCCGAATTCGCTTCCCAGACCGAGTCGACCCTCCGCACGACCGGCCGTTTGAAGCGCCACTTCGGTCATCTATTGAACTGGTACGACAACACCACGCTCCAGCCGCTCCACCCCGAGTTCGTCTCAAGCGTCGATAGCGGGAATTTGATCGCTTCCTTATGGACGCTCAAGCAGGGCTGTCTGGAGTTGCTCCATGAACCGCTCTTCCGTCAGCAATTGCTCGAAGGATTGGTCGATTTTTACAAGATCCTCGGACACTCCAAATCGCCGCTCAAAAGCATTTCACCGGTCTTTCGGTCCAACGATCCGCACGTCTGGCTTCCGCAGTTGCTTGCGATAGATGAGGCTGCCCTCCGTGATCTCGGCGGAGACAAACAAGACGCCTGGTTTGCCGGCGAATTCGTCTTGCGGCTCTCCGCCCTGCGCGCGCAGGGGCGCGGCCTCGCGCCTTGGTTCTTCCCGGAATTCCGCGGTCTCTTCGGCGCTAGTCCCCGATTTGAGTTTCCGTCGCTCGCGCTCACGCCCGACAACGCGGCCGCCTACTATCAAGACCTCGAACGGCGTTTACATTCGTTCGCCGCAAATGCTGGTGTTTCCGCCGAGTGCGCCAGCGCCGCGAACCGCCTGCTCGCCCTCATCCCCGATTGCCGCGCCTTTGCGGAGGACCTGCGTGCGCGTCTCGGCTCCGTCGCGAACCAAGCCGACACGCTGGCTCGCGAAATGAATTTCACTCCGCTGTTCGACGATCGCCGCCGTTTGCTTTCCGTGGGTTACGATGTTGCGGCCAAACAACTCAACAAGTCCTGCTACGACCTTCTCGCTTCGGAAGCGCGCACGGCGTTCTTCGTCGCGGTGGCAAAGGGAGAAATCGTTCAGGAAAGCTGGTTCCGGCTGGGCCGCCAGCATACCGTATGCGAGGGGCAAACCGCGCTGATCTCCTGGACCGGCACGATGTTCGAATACCTCATGCCGGTGCTCTGGATGCGATCACACCCTAACACGTTATTGGATCGTACGGCCCACTCTATCGTTCAAGCCCAACGTTCGTATGCCACCAATCGCGGCATCCCATGGGGCATCTCAGAGGCCGCATACAGCAGGAGAGACGAAGCCGGCAATTATCAGTACGCCGCGTTCGGCGTGCCTGGGCTTGCGTTGAACGTTTCCCGGTCGGGATCTCTTGTCATATCGCCGTATTCGACTTGTCTCGCGCTGATGGTGGACCCCGCCATTGCGGTCGAGAATCTTTCTCGCATCGCGCAAAAGCACTGGCTCTCGGATCGCGGCTTTTATGAGTCGGCGGATTACACCGCTTCGCCGGGCCGGCGTTTCCGCGCTCCCCGCTATGAGCTGGTTCGCTCCTGGATGGCGCATCATCAGGGCATGAGCTTGGTGGCCATCTGCAACGTATTGCGCGATTCGCCCTTTCAGCGCTGGTTCCACGCCGAGCCTTTGGTGCAGGCGAGCGACTTGATCTTGCAGGAACGCCCGCTACGCACTCGGGCCATTGCGGATCTACAGCCACGCCGTGTTCTGTCGTTCCATCGGCGCCAGCAGAGCGCGGTTGCTGCGAAAGCCAAAGCTGCCGTCGATTAAGGCCTCGCCTTCAGCGGCAGCGTTCCAGAATCTGCTTCGCGGCCCGTTTCCCCGAGGCGATCGCTCCGTGGACGGTCGCGCTGTGGCCGTTCAGCTCCGTCGCCTCCCCTGCAAAATACAGTGTCCCTTTCATAGGCCGCGCCAACTGCTCGCGCGCGCTGAGCCCTCCCACAGGGACATAGCTGTAAGCGCCGCGGGCAAACGGATCGGCGTGCCAGTTATGGAAGTACGCGGCTTCCAGCAACTCGTTGATGCGGCCCTTTCGTGTTCCGCTAATGCGCGCCAGGTCAGCTACTGCCATTGAAAGAATTTCCGCTCTTGGTAGATCCAGCATGCCATCCGCATGCGGCCCCGCTGACCAGCCGACCAGCACAGGCGCATGAAGCGGCCGTGTTGTCCACCAGGTTGGAAAGAACTCTTCGTCCGACAAAAGAAATCCCGCCTGTGCGAGTTCTTCTCGCCCTTCCCAAAACCCTTCGCGGAATCGAAAGACCGCTCGCATGACCTGTCCGAATTCCAGTTTACGCGCCGCTTCGAGGATCTCTCCAGGCGCCGGTTCAAAGGTAATGGCGCCAAGCGCCCCCAGCGGAACCGTAACGATCACGCATCCGGCCTGCAACGTGTCCGTTCCGTTCGTTACACGCGAGCGAAACCTTACGCGCGCGGATCCTTCGCTCCAATCGATACGCTCGACGATGCTGTTGACTCGCAATTTCTCACGCAAACCGTCGATCCCTGCCGCGATCTCGCCAATCAACCGGCGATAGCCGTCGGCGAATCGGAACGACCTGTCGCCATCGATTTCATCCGCTGCCTCGGCGTCTTGCGCCAATGAGCGTACGCTTATCAGTTCCCCGTGCGCCGCGTTGAAGCCCTCTACGTAGGACATTGCCAATCGCTTGGCGTCTTCCGAGTGAGAGGAAAGTTCCAGAAAAGCCGAAAAACTCTTGTCCGGCCCTTTCTTCGCTGCCCTCCGCATGTCCTCGATCACCTCATCGATCAACTCCCATCCGTCTTCGCTCTGCCGAATCTTCCCTTTCTCAATACGAACGGCGCTTTCCGCGATATCGTGAACACGCAACTCGTGCGAACGAACAACGTCCCATATTTCTGGCGAGCGGCCATGAATGAACTCGGCGCCCAACTCGATCGGCGCGGGCGAAAGTGGATCGATTCGCGTGTGAACGCGCCCGCCGATGCGGCCCCGCGCCTCGAGGCACAGTGCTTTGTATCCGGCGCGATCGAGTTGTTTCAGCGCGCTCAAACCGGCCGCGCCGGCTCCTACAACTACAACGTCGACTGCATGGGCGCTCATGCCGGGCGTGAGTCCTTCTCTTCGAAGGCGCCGGTCTCACGGTTCTTGCGCACGCGTTCGGCTTCGAAGTAGCTTCCGTTCATCGCTACGTACACAGCCGGCGGAAGCGTTTGCACAAACGCCAGGGCGCTTCCTAGATTGAACAACCCATCGGAGCTTCCGAATTTGTAAGGGATCATCGCTCCCGTCAACACAATCGTTTTTCCTTCCACTCGCTCCGCGATCTCTCGCGCCGTCACCTCCATGGTGTCGGTGCCGTGCGTGATCACAATCCGGTTTTCATCCGCGGCGCGGCATTGCTCGACGATGATGTCGCGGTCGGGCTGCCTCATGTCCAGGCTGTCGATCATCATCAGCGTCCGTATCTCCAAATCGAGCTTGCAGCGCCCCAGCGCCAGCATCTCCGCTACGTGCGATTCCTTGAAGTAGAGCCTGCCGCGGATCTCGTCGTATTCTTTGTCAAATGTTCCTCCTGTGATGAGAACCCGGATTCGATCTTTCTTTGAAGCGTTCACTCTGCTATTGTCGGCCATCGAGCGACTCCCGCCAGCCGCCTTCAGTGCTTCACTAAAGGTGAGGTTGTTCCGATGCCTTACCAGGATCTGCGTCTGACTGTCGAAGCTTCCGTCGCTGTTGTTACCTTAAATCGCCCGGCGCGCCGTAACGCGCTCTCGCTCCAGCTCATGCTTGAGCTGATCGACTGCTTTGGAGAGATCGAACGGGACCGCTCGATTCACTCGGTCATTCTGGCTGCTGAAGGCCAAGTCTTCTCTTCCGGCCACGACCTCAGCGAAATGACAGGCCGAACGGTTTCCGAGTACCGCCGCGTCTTCGACGTCTGCGCCACTTTGATGACCAGGATTCAATCCATTCCGCAGCCCGTCATCGCTGAAGTTCAAGGCATCGCTACCGCCGCCGGATGCCAGCTTGTCGCTACATGCGATCTCGCCATTGCCGCGGAGCATGCCGCTTTCGCCACTCCTGGCGTGCGTATCGGCCTCTTCTGTACCACGCCCATGGTTGCCTTGAGCCGCGCGATCGGTCGCAAGCGCGCCATGCACATGCTTCTCACCGGTGAATCTATTAGTGCTCCGACCGCGGTCGAATGGGGCTTGATCAACGCAGCCGTCCCCGCCGTGGAACTGCGAAGCGCCACTCGCAAACTCGCAGCCCGCGTCGCCGAAGCTAGCTCTCTCACCGTCGCCATCGGGAAGCAGGCCTACTATGCTCAAATCGATCTCGATCAGCCGAAAGCCTACGCCTACGCCAAAGAGGTCATGACCAGCAACTCCCTCGCCGCCGACGCTCAGGAAGGCATCTCGGCTTTCTTAGAAAAGCGCGTTCCCTGCTGGTCCGGAGAATAACTGGCGCTATCCTCGCAGGTTGCGGTAGGCGACCAGGCAGCGGTCGGCGCCTTCCAGTTCCGGATAATCGCTGCCTTCCTGTTCGATCAGGTAGTACTCCACTCCGCCGGTGCTCTCCGCCGCCGCGAAGATCTTCTTCCACGGCGCGCTTCCTTCGCCGAACAATACTCGATATCCTTTATCCGCCGACCAATCCTTCAGGTGAAGAGACCGGATTCGTCCAGGATTCTGTTCTATCCATGCGACCGGATCGTTGCCAGTCTCAAGGCAGGTGCCCACGTCGAGCTGCAACATAATGCTCTTGTCCGTGTTCGCCGCAATCACTTCAATCGGCTTTTCTCCATCTACCGGCTTCCACTCCAGATCGTGATTGTGATAGCCCGCATGCAGACCTTCGACGCTCATCTGGTGATTCGCCTTGTTCAACGCATCGCTAATGTGCTTCCAGTCGTCAAGGGTTCTGATGTTTCCAGGATGCGCCAGCACGATGTAGCGCGTGCCGAGAATCTTGTTCAAGTTGATCGCTTTGGCCAGCCCGTCGGATGTAAACGATTGCAGCTCGTTGTGCGTGGAATAGCATTTGATCCCCAGATCGTCCAACTGCTTTCGGACGCTCTTCGCATCCTCGCTGCTCCATTCGTAATAGGGGGCGAAGAATTCTACGCACTCATAGCCCATTTTCGCGACTGCCTGCAATGTCGCGGCCCGGTCCTTTTTCAACTCATCGCGAACCGAGTAAAGTTCCAACCCGATCGGTATCTTCTTGTCTTTGGCTGACAATCGCACCAGCGGCGCGGCCGCCAGCGCGGTCAGAACCGAGCGCCGTGAGATTTGATCGAATCTGCTCATCGCACATGAACCATACCACAGGCGCGGCGCTCTTCACTTCGCAAGCTGCTTCGCGTGCCTCACAGTACGAATATGTCCATCACAGTGACATCGTCGGCCTGTTCCCCTTCGGCTGCCATCGAGCCAAGCGCGCCCGCTAATCCCCGTGAACCGCTTCCCGCTCTCGCCAGGATCGCCTGGAGCGCCCAGTCTTCGCCTCCATCGTCCATCCTCGCTTCCCAGAAACCGTCTGAAAAAAGCACCATCCGGTCTCCCGGCCTCATCGCAACTCTGCGCTCTTCGAATCCGCGCTCTTTGAACGCCCCCAATACGGTTGCGCTCGGCTCCAACAACTCGTATTCGCCGCTGGCCCGCACCAGCACAGGCGGAGGGTGGCCGCAGTTCGCATAGCGAATGCTACGCGTGCTCGCTTCGTAGACGCCATAAAACATACTCGCGTAGTGCTCCGGACGCGTCGATTCGAAGAATAAATAATTCACCCGCTCCATCAGCTTCGACGGATATCGCGCCAGTTCGCGCTGCCCTCGAATTGTGGCCTGCAGATTCGCCATCAGCAGTGCGGCGCCAATTCCTTTGCCGCAGACATCTCCCAGCAGGAACGCCATGCTTTCCGAATCGATCTCGAAGAAATCGTAAAGATCGCCGCTGATCTCGCCTGCCGGCAAGCACGCGCACTCGCAGCTCAGCCCGTAAGCGTTGAAGTGCGGTTGAGGCAGCAATTTGCGCTGCACCTTCCGCGCAATCGCCAGCTCAACGTCCATTGGTCGCGCGCGCTCAGGCTCAGTGTTCAAATGCTTCTTCACCACGGATAGAAAATGCCGGTTTTCCCACGGCTTTGGAACGAAATCGCACGCTCCGTGGTGCATCGCCTCTACCGCAAGCTCAATCGTGCTCCAGCCCGTCATCGCAATAATCGGCACATCGCGCCGCTGCGATCGCAACCGGTCCAGGAGCCGCAAGCCCTCTTCGCCCGAAGTCGTGTCCCACGTGTAATTCATATCCATGACAATCAGGTCATGGTCGCGGTAAGCCGCCGCGGCAAGCGCGTCGTTCGGGGAATCGGCTGTCTCGATCGCATAACCTGCGCCCTTCAGCAAGAGCCGCAGCGCTTCCCGGACATCCGCCTGATCGTCCACTACCAGAACTTTTTGCAGGCCGGCTTTTCTCTCAACTGCTTCCAACGTCATAAGTAAAGAGACTCGTTGATACGGCATGCATCCCCGGCGCCACGCGACCGGTCTCCGGCGCATCTGCCGTTTCAACTACTTGAGCGTCACACCAGCCTAAGCGTTGTCCCGTTTGCGGACACCGCAATCGCGTTTGTGAGGATTAGGAGCCGCCTTTGACGATCTCGATGGTTCCGTTCGTATTACTTAATCGCATATCGCAGCGGCCGGCCCCAATAGTCCCATTCAGTTCGTCATTGGAGAGCGAACCGGAAACCGTAAGCGGGAAATCGCTTCGAATCTTGCCGAACGAAGTGCGCGCATTCACTCTATAGTTCGCTTCCCCATCAATGCGAATGTGCATCGGCGAAAACGAAGTTCGGATTGCCACAGGCTGGCATGCGCCGCGCGTGCTCAACGCCGCATCTACGGCGCCGTTCTGGTCTTCTATCTCCAGGGGTCCCGCTATTCCGTCCAGGATCACCGCCCCGAAGCTAGTCTTGATCTGCGCTCCGTGCGCGTTTGAAGCCTTTACGGACCCATTCGAATCGTCCACTGTGAGCAGCCCGGCCACGTTTGCGGCTTCCACCGCCGCGAAACTGGTCCTCACGTTCGCTGCCCCGTGCACGTTTGTCAAAGAGACGCCGCCGTTGCCGTTATGAATGTCTGCCGCCCCTTGAATGTCGCTCACCATCACCGAGCCGAACGAATCTTGCACGGTCACCGGGCCGCCCACCCGCTGGCCCTTTATCGAGGCGTTATTGGCGCGCACCGATAATTGCCGGCTCACATCCGAAAACTGCACATCCCCGAACGTGGTGTTCAACTCCGCGCCGCCTTCTACGCGTATGGCTTCCACGCGCCCGTTGCTGTTATTCACGATCAGGTCTCCGTGGTACGAATGCACCGTCACGTTCCCGAACGAATTTCTTACATCCCCGCTTCCGCCGCTGTCTGTCAGTTGCACGTTCCCATTGCTGTTAGCGATCGTGACGCCTCTCGCAACTCCCGTCGCGTTCACGTTCGCGAATCGATCTCGAACTGCAAGCGCGCCCTTGATATCCGTCGCATCCACTGCTCCGTTGCTGTTCTCAATCGTGACGTCTCCGGCATTCGACGCAACGCTCACGTTCGCGAATGAATTTTCCAGCCGCTGCGTGCCCCGCCCGTCTCTGAACTCCAAATCCCCATGAGACGTCAGAATGGAGCAGCTCGCCTTCACACCCGTTACGGAAACTTTTCCGAAAGAATTTCTAACCTGCAGCGCTGTCGTTTCCGGAATCGTCACGTCATATCGAACGTAATAAGAGAGGTTATGCATGAAACCTGAATGCTCGGGATAGTGCGTTCGGATGGATAGTTCCGACGACGACGGCTCAACGGTTATTTCCACGCGGTCGGCGAAGCTCTTCGCCTGTTCCGTGCTGGCGGCCGATACCCGTATATCGGCGTGAATCGTTACTTCGGCTTGTGCATGCGTGTGCACCGTAACATCGCCCAAGCTGTGCTCCAAGTACACTCGTTCGCCGGCCGTCACCGGGATGGTCTTATCGAAGGTGCGGCTGTATTCTTCGCGCGCGCTTGTCCCCATCGCGAGCGCCAGCCCAACCACCACCACATCAATTTTTCTGATCACGCGTCAATAGCTCCCTAAGCGTCTGTTGTTTTTCCTGGTAGAGATTTGCCAACTCGGTCTGCAGCCGAAGGTTGAATCGGTTCTGATCCAAGTTCGCCCGGGTCTCGGAAATCGCCGAATCGAGCATCACCAGCTTTTCCCTGTAGTTCACCGCAACCGGCGAAGCCGAACTCAACTCCGGCTCCGCAAGCTTCGACAGCTTGTCAATCGACTGCCGATATGCGTTCTCGGTCTTCTCCACTTCCTTGAGCGCCTGCTCTGTCAGGAAATCCCGATTTCCCGCATTCAGCTCAACAGCGCTACTCTCTGGCGACGCGGGCCCGGTCGCGCGCCCCCACGGCCGCATCACAGCCAACCCCACGACACCGATCAACACTACGGCCGCAATGGCCCACGTCCTCCATTCCTTCCACCAGATGGGCTTCGGCTTTGGCTCGGCGTCAATCGATTCCCGAATGCGCCTCCACAACTCCGGGCTTTCCCACTCTTCATGCAATTCCTTGGCAGCCGCTGAAATCTCCGTCCAGAGCCGGTATTCCCGCCTGCACGCCGCGCAACCTTTCAAATGCTCGCGCGCCTCCGCCATCAACTCCGGCGTGCTCAGCGCCCGATCCAGATCGCCACACTCGAATCTCATGCGCTCTTCCCCATCAAGCTGCGCTTCAACTCCCGCTTCGCCTCGAACAGCCAGCTCCGCGACGTGCCTTCCGGTACCTGCAAAACAGCGGCAATCTCGGAATGCCTCAAACCTTCTACTTCAAACAGCAGAAACACGATGCGCTGCCGTTCGTTCAATCGTTCCAACGCCCGCTCCAACGCCAACTTCAACGGCAACTTGCTCTCGCTTGCTGCTTCCGTCTTCACCGGCTGCTCTGCCTGCCTTTGCCGCTTCCTCAGCACGTCGTAACAGCAGTTAATCAGAATCCGGCACATCCAGGTCGACAGCGACGACTCGCCCGCGAAGCCGTCCATCGCCCGGTACACTTTCAGGAATGCGTCGTGCACCGCGTCCTCGGCGTCCGCCCGGCTGCCCACCAGATGAAACGCGATACTTTTCAAACGTGCCGCGTGCAGCTCATAAAGAAGCTCATAGGCGCGCCGATTCCCGCGCTTGCAGCCCTCCATGAGTTCCGCGTCGGTTGGATGTTCTGACAGCTTAGCCGTGAATGGGAGCGGCAATCCTATCTCTCACACCGCGATTTCCTTTTCGCGCTTTTGACGGTGCTAACCAGCAAAACGTTGGACGCTGCCAAGAAAGTTCCGTACTTTGCCGCGGACCGGCGGCCGCTTTCTACTTCTTCTTGCCCGAATTCTTGTTGAGCAAGCTCAGATTCATCGCGGGCTTATCGTAGTTCCCGGTGATCTTAAACGGGACGACCTTATCGCCGTGCTTGCGCTTGAAGAAGGGTGATAAGGCTTTCACCAACACCGACTTGACGCCCGTCGTGGCGTCCCCCGGCTGGCCCGTGGTGACAAGGACTCCTTGCAGATCGACATCATAATTGACGAGATTATATGTCCCTTCCATGTTGGCCTTCGCCCCCGGAACGGTAAAAGTCAGGTGCGAAAGCTTGGCCACTCCGTTGGTCACAATCGCTTGTCCCTTTAAATCCGAAAGCACCGTCTCCGCTTTCTCCGGCTCTTTGTCGTGCTTCTCGGCGCTTTCGCTTAGCCGCGAAACATCTGCTTCCGTCTCTTTGTCCGTGAACTTGCCTGCTCCGACTCCGAACTCGCCCTGGAGCCTCATCCGCTCGATCAGTTGTGCGTTCCCCGGCGGAATGTCCACGTGCCCGCGGAAGGTCACGCGCCCCGTCATAGGCGGAAGCTTAGCCGAAATGAACAGGTCCAGCAGGTCTTCTATCCGGCCGCTGGTTTCGGCCATATCGAACGAAACGAGCTTACCGGATTGCCCCTCTTGGCCCGCGACGGAGCCTTTGAAGACCACCGTTGTGTTGTCGAAGTGTCCCGTCAAACTCTTCACGTAAGTGTCGCCTTTAATCCCATCTACAACAGCCTGAAATCCGGTCGTCAACTCCCGGGTGTGGCTCGTGTCCCTGACTTTGAAATCAGGAATATCGGCGCTACCGGATACGTTTACGCGCCGCAGCGTGCCTTCGAAGCTGCCCGCCGAATGCAGCGTCCCGGAAATGCCCCCGAACGCCGCCAGGTTCGCATTGTCGAAGTTGTAGGCGCCGTGAAGCGGCGTGTTTCCCGGGTCTTGCGGATTCCAGGTTCCGAAAACGCCGGTCGACCGGATCTTCCCGGGCGGCGTCTCATTGGAAATGATTGTGCGATAAAACATCGGCTCGTTATTGCCCAAGCCGTCAAGCCGCAGTTTGTCGATGGTGAGCGTGAATGGCTTTTTCGTAGGGTCTTTCGAAAGGAACTTCAAGACCGCGCCGTCCGCGATAGTGCGGTCGATTACTACAGACGCGCCAGCCTTGCCGTTGGAAGTCAGTGGCATCACCGGACTAGGCTGGCCGGGTTCGCTCGGAGGCACTGTCACATTCATGTCAAAAATTCGCACGAGCGTCAGCTTGTGCTGAAGCGTAAGTATGCGCGGCCAACTGCTCGTCATCACTAATCGCCGCACCGTGATGAGCGGCGTCTTCTCTTTGTGCAGACGATGCAGGAATTGAATGTCTTCGGCCACGCATCCTGGTGGGAAGTACGTCCGGTAGAACCGGCCGATAGTCACCGACCTCGCCGACCTCTCTTGCAGTACGTCAGTTAGGTCTTGTTTGGTGAATGGCCAATTGAGCGCCAGAACGATGCACTCCACCACGAAGAGCGCCGCCACGGCCGCAGTCAATGCCAGCAACCAATGGCTCCGCGCGAAATGTTTGAACCCTAAGCTCTTATGTGTGACTAGCTCTTCGATTTCAGCAATCTGCGGCATCGCCCGATTCCCGCTCCTAGCTGTTATTTCTCCCACTTAGAGGACCAGCGCCGCTAAAGAAATGTTTCTAGTTGCCCGGTTGCTTCTGGTCCCTCCAGTTTTTGTTACGTTTCTTCGCCTGTAACATCTCCACAAGAAGCAAGGAGTTCTGAAGCCCACGTATGGCGATCACCAATCTAAGCGGCTCCTCAGTCGTGGTCCCACCCTCCCAGGGCGCGACCACCAGCAAAACGAGCGCCATGGCAATGGTGACCACGCTCTTCTTCATGTGGGGTTTTGTCACTTGCCTGAATGACATTCTCATCCCGCACCTCAAGGCAATCTTCGACCTTAACTACGCGGCCGTCATGTTCGTGCAGTTCGCCTTCTTCTCCGGGTATTTCGTCTTCGCCTTTCCTGCCGGCAAGATTGTCGAATGGATCGGTTATAAGTCCACCATGGTGGCCGGTCTTCTCACCATGGCGGTCGGCGCTGTGCTGTTTGTTCCCGCGGCAAGCGTTCCGGCGTTCTCGTTTTTTCTGGCAGCGCTAGTCATCGTCGCCGCCGGCATGACCGCCTTACAGGTTTCCGCCAATCCGTATGTGTCTATTCTGGGAGCGCCCCAGACCGCGTCGAGCCGCCTCAACCTGACACAGGCTTTCAACTCGCTCGGCACCTTCGTCGCGCCTCTATTCGGCTCTTTCCTCATCCTGCGCAGTGCTCCGAACGCTGCCTCTGAGATCCATCGGATGTCGGCCACAGCACTACACGCCTATCGTCTCGAAGAAGCCTCCTCGGTGAAATTTCCCTATCTCCTCATTGCAGGCGTCCTGATCGCGCTCGCAATCGTCATAGCGCTCTTCAAACTTCCTGTCATCTCCACCGCGCCCGATTCCGCCGCTCAAAAAGACCCGAATACACGAACCGTCATTAGCCTTTGGAAGCAGCGCCATCTAATGCTTGGCGTGCTCGGCATTTTCCTTTATGTGGGCGCCGAAGTCTCAATCGGTAGCTTCCTGGTGAATTACTTCAGCCAGCCGGAAATTGGAAATATCCCTGAAAAAGCAGCAGCCTTTTACGTCTCTTTCTATTGGGGATTCGCCATGTGCGGCCGCTTTATCGGGTCGGCCGTGCTGCAGAAACTTCGCGCCGGAACTGTCCTCGGAGCAGTCGCTCTGGCTGCCTGTGCGCTCGTGGTGCTTTCCATGCTTACGTTCGGCTCTGTAGCCATGTGGACCATCATCCTGGTTGGGCTCTTTAACTCCGTCATGTTTCCCAGCATCTTCACGCTCGGAATCGCTGGCCTTGGATCGCGCACCGGCGAAGGCTCCGGCCTTCTTGTGGCGGCTATTGTCGGCGGCGCCATCCTTCCGGTAATTCAGGGGACTTTAGCGGATAATCCCGCCATCGGTATCCACCACGCGTTCGTTCTCCCTGTCCTCTGCTATCTGTACATCGCGTTTTACGGGTTCAAAGGTTCCAAGCCGGCGGCTCCATCGGCTCGACTTGCCGAGCTGTAAACTCCACGCTCGTGAGAAACTGGTAACTTGCGGGTCGTATCCGACGGAATCTATTATTCTTGCGGCTTAGCCTTGGCCGGAGTAGCGTTGTCTTATTTGGTCAACCCCTGGTCCGGCGTTCCGCTCTATATTCTGGCCGTATACTGCCTCTACTTCTTCCGCGATCCCGATCGCGTCGCCCCATCGCCCGACGTCATGGTGGCTCCAGCCGACGGCAAAGTCGTTGCTGTTTGCGCCCTCCCTTCCGGCGAAACGCGCATTAGCATCTTCCTGAACATCTTCAATGTCCACGTGAATCGTACGCCCATTCCCGGCAAGATCACGGAGGTCGTCTATAGCAAGGGCAAGTTTCTGGTCGCAAGTCAGGAAGCTGCTTCTGCTGAAAACGAGCAAAATACTTTAATTGTTGAAGGCCGCGGAACGCGAGTCGTTTGCCGCCAGATTGCGGGCCTGATTGCTCGCCGAATCGTCTGCTACAAGCACGCAGGCGACGTTCTCGCGCCCGCCGAGCGAATCGGCTACATAAAATTCGGCTCCCGGGTAGACGTCCTCTTCGGTCCGGAATGGACCACCCAGGTCAAGACCGGCGACAAGGTCTCCGCCGGCGCCAGTATTCTCGCCACGCCGCGCTCGCCCCAGGAGGCGGTCTGACCCTTCAGGAACGCATTATGGGTCCGCAATCGCCCGGCAAACCGCCACGTCGCGCAGCCTATGCTTTACCAACCCTCTTCACCAGCGGCAACATCTTCCTCGGCTTCGTTGCCATTGTACAAGCCTTCGAAGGCGCCTTACAGGTCGGCGCTGGCGATTACAATTCGAATTCGCATTTCAGCCTTGCCGCCAAGGCTCTCGGCTGGGCCGTCTTTCTAGACGGATTGGACGGGCGCATCGCTCGCATGACGAATACGACGAGCGACTTCGGCCGGGAGCTGGATTCTCTCGCCGATGTCATCACCTTCGGCATCGCGCCCGCCGTTCTGGCCTTCGTCTGGGGCGTGTTATTCACGGTCGGCCGCAGCGATCTGCAAAGCAATCTCTCTCGCGCCGGCTATCTCGTCGCATTTTTCTATCTGCTCTGCGGCGCCGTTAGGCTTGCGCGTTTCAACGTGCAGGCAAGCCCTCCCCCGAAAAGTCAGGGCCGAGCCGACCGCAAGTATTTCGTCGGCATGCCCATTCCCGCCGGCGCGGGGTTCATTGCCGCGGTCGTGTTCATGGACGATTCGCCCGTGCGTTCCTTCAGCGGCTCCGTGGCTTGGCTCGTTGCGGTTGGAATTGTTGGCGCCCTGATGGTTAGCACGTGGCGCTATCCAAGCTTTAAACAGGTGGCCGTCTCAAAGCCGCATACGCCTCTCATCGTTTTGATCATCGGAGGAATCGCCTTTCTTATCTGGGAGTGGCCGCAGCCTGTGCTTCTCGCCGCCGCCTCCGCTTACGTCGTATCGGGAATCGCGATACGAATTGTGGCGTTCGTGCGCAGGCATAAGAAATCCCGATCCCCTGCCGTCGCAGTGGAGCACTCCGTTGGCTAAACCTTCTCCCGCCCCGAATTCCCGCGGCGTTTCTATCGTAGGCGCTGATACCCTCCTCGGACGCGAGGTGCGAGAAGTGCTCTCGGATCGAAAAACTGGGACGGTGATAACGGCTTATGCTTCGAGCGGGGAAGGCAGCTTCGCCGAACAAGAGGGCGAAGCGGTTTATCTCGATGCTCTGGACGCTTCTTCGCTGAAAGGTCAGTCTGCCTTGATCGTCGCTGGCTCGCCGGACGGCGCGATGAAGGCGTACAACCTGGTGAAAGCGGCGGATGGCCGGCTTCCGCTCATCGATTGCACCTCGAACCTCGAGATGCAACCGGAAGCGCGCATCGTCTCGCCTCTGCTCAACCCCGAGGAGTCCCACCCCGGCTGGCTTTTCGTCATTGCCCATCCTGCCGCGGCCGCGCTCGCGCTGGTTCTTATTCGGCTGGCCCGCTTCAAGACCGTTCAGAAAGCCGTAGTGAATATCTTCGAGCCCGCGAGCGAGCGCGGCAAGCGCGGCGCCTCTGAGCTTCATCAGCAGATCACCGCCCTGCTCGCGTTTAAGGCGCTCGAAAAGAAAATATTCGACGCGCAGTTGGGCTTCAACATGCTTCCCCAATACGGGGAAAAAGCTCCTGAAAAGCTCCTCGCCATTGAGCAGCGCATTGAACGCCATACCGCCACTCTGCTAAGTCGATATGCAGCCGCCGCGCCGCCCATGCCGTCCCTGCGGCTTATCCAATCTCCCGTATTTCACGGCTACGGCCTTTCGCTTTGGGTGGCTTTCGATGGCGAGGTTACCGCGAATGAGGTTGGAGAGGCTCTCGCATCCGCTCAGATTGAAGTGCGCGGCCAGGATCAGGAAGCGCCCGATAACGTCGCTGTCGCAAGCCAGAGCGGATTGCTCGCCGGAGACATTCGCCAGGACTCCAACAATCGGCGCGCGGTCTGGCTCTGGGTCGTTGGAGACAACTTGCGCCTGCGGGCAGACGCGGCGGCTGATCTGATTACAGGACTGGACCCAAAATCTCAGTGAGCAAGAAACTTCGCGTTCTCCCGGCCCTCGGCGTGGTTTCCCTTGTTCTCTCCTGCTGCGGATATCACGTGAGCGGCCGCGCCGACTTGGTGCCCAAAAGCATTCAAACCATCTATATCCCTTCATTCACAACCTTCACGACCCGTTATAAATTGGTGGATGTCCTACCGAAACAAATGGGCCGCGAGTTCCTTGCCCGCACCCGCTTTCGGATCGTTAACGATCCAAACCAGGCGGACGCTCTCTTGAGAGGCAGCGTCAACACGGTCACGGCCTTCCCGACGGTGTTCGATCCAACTTCCGGCAAAGCCACCAGCGTTCAGGTCACGGTTTCGCTCACCATTAACCTGATCGAACAAAAAACCGGAAAGGTTCTCTACTCTCGCCCGAATATGATCGCGCGGCAGAGTTATGAAATCCCGGTCGATCCGCATCAATTTTTCGATGAAAGCGATCCCGCCTTCGATCGCCTGAGCCGCGATATCGCGCGCGACATCGTAAGCGCGGTTGTCGAAAACTTTTAACCCGTTCCATGACTCTCACCCCTGAGCAGTTCATCGCGCGGATCGCTAAACAGCCTCCAGCGCCGGCGTACCTGTTCCTCGGACAGGAAGCCTATCAACGGCGGCTCTGTAAAAATGCGCTGCTCGATCGCATATCGCCCGGCGACCTCCGCATCGATGGCTTTACACACACGGATCTGGAGAACGCCACGGTGTCGGAAGTTTTCGACGATGCCCGCTCACTCTCCCTGTTCGCCACAGATCGCGTTATCTGGGTCTCTAGCGCGGAGCTCGCCCTACCGAGACGGCTCGCCGAAGCAGCGGACGCCGGCGATCCCGCCGCGAAACCCGCCAGATTCGAACTTGCCGTCTATCTTGAATCCCCTAGCCCAGGCACTGTATTGGTTTTTGAATGCAGCCGCTATGACTTCGCGGGCGATGATCGGGCCAAGGTTGAGCGCGTGCAGAAGTTCTACGCCGACCTCCCCACCGTCGAGTTCCGGCACTATACTCCCGAATCGAGCCGATTTCTAGCCCAGCAGCTTGTCAAACAGCACGGCCTGAAGTTGGCGGGCGCTGAACTGGCTTTATTGCTGGACGCGGTCGCAGGCGATGCCAGCCGCCTCGTAGCCGAAATCGAGAAACTTTCTCTCTTCGTCGGGCCGGACCGGAGCATAACCTCGGACGATGTCCGGCTCCTGGTTCCGAACGCCTCGCACAGCACCATATTCAACCTGGTGAACGCGCTCGGCCGAGGGGATCGCGCTGCCGCGTTGCAGTCGCTCGACATCTTGTTTCGCGAAGGCGAGTATATGCCTCTCGCCCTCACTTTTTTGAATACGCAATTTCGTCTCGCGCTCGCCGCCAAGGAGGCGCGTGTCACATCGGCCCAGCAGGCACAGACCTTCTTTGCGAGGATAAACGTTCGCATCTGGCGCGAGCGCGCCGAACAGATCGTCTCTACTGCCGCTGTGTTCACGCAGGATCGTCTTGCGGCTGCCGTCCGGCTCATCTACCAGACCGACAAGAAGTTCCGGGAAGGCTACAAAGACGACCGGCTTGTGATGGAGGGGCTGGTGCTCGCCCTTACCGCAGCCTCGGCTTCAAATGTCTAAATCGTCGACGATCTTCTTCTCGATCTTGCCTTTGCCCTGCTCGTCCTTCTTGAACTTAAGAGTCTGATCGTTTGCTCCGAACTCGAATCGGATGGATAAATCGGCGGATCCGTCTTCTTGCACGTCCACTTTGTATCTATCCTTCTTCAAGACCGCGAGCGCTCGTTCGATTTCTTCCCGGACCTCTGGCGATCCGCCAACAATGGTATTCGGCATCCAAAGACCTCGTCGCTCGGAATTTTATCGCACTTGGCCGGTGGTTCTTGAGCGCGGGTTCGATAATACCTGTAGCCGATGACGGAAGCGATTCTCTGCAAGATCTGTGGCAAACGCCGGGCTAAACGCGCCTGCCCGGCGGTGCAGGGCGACATTTGTACGATTTGTTGCGGGACTGAACGCGAAGTGTCGCTCTCGTGCCCACTGGAATGCGAATACCTGCAGGAAGCGCACCGGCGCGAGCGGCCCATCCCCATCTCCGACAAGCAACTCGCGAACCAGGATGTTGCCGTGGACGAAGAGTTCCTGCGGAGCCGTGAGGAGCTGGTGTTGTTCTGCATCTACTCGCTGGTGCAAGCGGCCATTCGAACCCCGGGCGCGATCGATGCGGACGCGCTAACCGCGCTAGAGGCGTCTATTCAGACGCATCGAACGCTCGACTCCGGATTGCTGTACGAAACTCGCGCGGAAAATACCGTGGCCGCTGCGATCCAGCGGGCTTTCACCGCATCCCTTGCGGAGTACCAGAAGCTGCGTGTCGAACGAGAGGCCTTGTCGCCGGTGCGAAATTCTGACGTCTTAAAGGTTCTTGTGTTCTTGCACAGATTGGGTCAGCAGAATTCAAACGGACGGCCGCGCGGGCGCATGTACCTGGATCTATTGCGGCACATGACGCCCGAGCAGCGCGTCGAAGAGCGCGCCCCGAGCATCATAATCTGAGGAGCAGTTGGGTTTGACAACATTGAAGGCCAGGCTCATTGCCCAGCGGGAACTCGCGCCGGAGGTGCACCACTTCGAGTTCGAGGTGCCGGGCGTACAGACCTTTCATTTCACTCCTGGCCAGTTCGTCTCCGTCGTCGAACGGGATCATGGCAAGGAGATTACGCGCGCTTATTCCATCGCCTCGCCGCGCGATGGCAATCGCTTCGAATTGTGCCTGAACCGCGTTCAGGACGGAATTGTTTCTCCTTACCTTTTTACGTTGAAGCCGGGCGATGAAGTGGAAATGGGCGAGCCTCTGGGATACTTCACGCTCCGCCATCCTGGACGTCGAGCGGTCTTCATCGCGACGGGCACCGGCATCGCGCCCTTCCGGTCCATGCTGCTGGACTATCTGCCCAAGACTCAGCCCCACATCACGCTGCTGTTCGGTGTTCGCTACGAACGGGGTTTGCTCTATCGCGAGCAGTTCGAGGAACTGCAGCGGAAGTACGCGAGCTTCCGTTTCCTGCCCACCGTCACTCGTCCTACCGGCGGTTGGGAAGGGTTGACCGGCCGCGTGCAGGCGCACTTGGACGAAGCGCTTGCCATGAAGAGCTATGAAGACCAGAGCACGATTGACGTTTACGTCTGCGGGTTGAGAGAAATGGTCGACGACCTGCGCGCGGAACTCAAGCGCCGGGGCTTCGATCGCAAGCAGATTATCTACGAAAAGTACGATTAAGTTGTAAGCTTAGACCACAATGCGCGTGATTTGCGTCTGCGGATAAATCTCTTTGCTCTGCTCCAGATTCGCCAGCGTGATCCCAGGCAACTTGGAGGAGGCGGTTCCCGCCGCGACGCCCCATCGTAACGCCTCGGAGAACGGCTGCTGGCGGTCCAGCGCCCACACGATAGCTGCCGACATCGCGTCACCGGCTCCGATAGGGCAGAGCGCTTCAACGGCGGGCGGGATCACTTCGAGAATGCCTTCAGTGGACGTTGCGGCGATCACGCCCCGGCTTCCCAACGACAGCACGACCGAAGCCGGTCCCATGGCTTTGATTCGCTGAACGGCTTCAATCAATTGCGACCGCGTGATCAGAGCGGTGTTCAACAGCCGCTCAGCTTCCGACTGGTTTGGCTTGACAATCGTCGGCTTGGCTTCGAGCCCGTACAACAGCGCGTCCCCGTCGGTATCGAGCAGGGTTTCCACTTTGTGCTTTGCCGCTAGCTCGATCAGCTTTGTATATAAACGCGCATCGACATTCGGCGGCAGGCTTCCGCACAGCAATGCCCAGGAACAATTCGGCAGCAGCTTCTCGACGGCCTTGATGATGCGTCCCTGCTCCAGTTGCGATAACGCCGGACCGCGTTCATTCAGTTTTACCGACAGGCCCTGGCGATCGGAGATGGTCAGGTTCGTGCGAATGCTATTGCGAACCTTTACGATCTCTTTTGTGAATTGGTCGTCCTGGAGATGTTCGTCGAATTTACGCCCTGTCTCTCCTCCTGACGTAGTGACGGCCGTTACCGCCGCGCCAAAGGTTGTCAAGACGCGGGCGGCGTTGATGCCGCGTCCACCTGCGGCTTCCGTTGTGGATTCGATATAGGCCCGGTCCTCGAATACCAGCCGGTCTACCGTGACGATCCGGTCGAGCGCGGGGTTGACGGTCAGCGTGAGGAGGGATTTGCTCATTCCGTACCGGACTTCCAGCGTAGCAGGCGAAGCGAGCGAGGCTCGCAAGCCGGATCAAGGGCGAAATTTGCCAAACGAAATGGCGCAGAAGCGCCTATGCCGAAGGCCGCCGGCGCGGGGACGATCTGGCGCCGAGCATGCCGCCTAACCCCGGTAGCAGGGTTAGAAGGAAGAACAGGAAAGGCAGCCGGACGAGAAGCGTCGTCAGGACATCGTGTTGATTTCCCATGTCTTTGGACAGTTCCGGAAACTGGGCCCAAATCGCCTTGGCCTGCTCCCAGCCTTGAGGAGTGGAAAGCGCGATCGCTGCGATCGTGCAGAGAACGGCGACGATCAGAAAAAACCAAAGTCCAGTCATCCATCCCAGGCGAGCCCCTCCCGCGGGCGTCAGCGGCTCAACGGCTTCGCTTCGATAGATCCGCGCGGCTACGAAGCCCGCCCCGCAAAGCACGAAGGGAAACAAAGGCGCCCACAACAACATCGCCAGAATCCAGGCAAAGAAGGCAAGCGCGGCCACGACCAAGCTAATGAGTACCGCCCGTGAGTTCCGGAACGAGATTCCGGAGGGCCCTGGCCGGACGGGCTTCTCCGGAGGTAGGGCTGGCGCGGGAACGGCTTCCTGAGCCGCCAGGCGCTGAATGTCCTCCTCGTATTGCGGCTTGCCGCATTTGTGGCAAAAGCGGGCGTCGTCTGGAAGAACGGCCCCGCAGGTACAGCGTTGTTGCTCCACGTCTTTAGTTTACGGCGGTCTTATACGAACTAGGGCCGTTTTGCCATTCGAACCCAATCGGCCGTTCAAACCAAACCTGCGATTCGAACCCAATTTGCCATTCGAACCCAATCCGGGGCACGTCCCGCGAATTGGGTTCGTTTTTTCGCAAGCGTCTTAAGATGGCTAAGGAATACGATGGGCAAACCCAACTTGCTCGTAATTTGTCCGCCAGATCACTATGCGTTGAGAAAGCTGGATGCGATCCGAGATTCAGCAGATATTTTCGTCAGCAACGATATCGCAGAGCTCGAACGGCACGCGCCCGAGTCCGATATCGTCTTGTTTTCGGGGCTGACGGGTGCAAGCGTCCCGTTTGAGGAGATTTGGCGGCGCGGACCGAACATCGAGTGGGTGCATTCTTTAGCGACAGGCGTAGAAAAGCTGCTGTTTCCGGAACTGATCGATAGCCCGGTCCCTGTGACAAACGCTCGCGGCGTATTCAAGAGATCTCTGGCGGAGTTCGCCGTCATGGGAATGCTGTATTTTTCGAAGCGCGTTCGGCGGCTGGTGGAAAATCAGCGCGCCCACCGTTGGGATGAATTCGCAGTCGATTGGGTATTCGGCAAGGTGATGGGAGTGGTCGGTTATGGGGAGATCGGCCGGGAATGCGCCGTGCTCGCCAAGGCGTTGGGAGTGAAGATTTTTGCGGCGCGGCGTCAACCGGAACTATCGAAAGCCGATCCGATTCCGGACCGCATTTTTGCTACAAGCGAGCTCAAGGCGATGCTTGAATTGAGTGACGTCGTTCTCCTGGCGGCTCCGCTGACTCCCGAAACCAGGCACATGATCGGAGACGCGGAGTTCGGCGCGATGAAGAGTTCGGCGATTGTGATCAATGTCGGCCGAGGTCCGGTGATCGATGAACAAGCGTTGGTCCGTGCATTGAGGGAAAAGCGCCTGCATGGAGCGGCGCTCGATGTTTTCGAGACAGAGCCTTTGAAGCCGGATCATCCGTTTTGGGAGATGGACAATGTGCTGATTTCGCCGCATTGCACGGATCGAACGCGCAACCCGGATTGGCTCGAGTTGACCATGCAATGCTTCATCGACAATTTCAACCGTTATGTCCGAGGAGAGCCACTGCTGAACGTGGTGGACAAGAAGGCAGGCTATTGATGACCGCTTCAAGTGCGTTCGAACAGGCGATCACATTCGAGGAGATAGCGGCCGCGGCGGAACGGGCGCAAATTCTGGCGCGTGTCACTCCCATCCATACATCTCGACTGTTCGATGAACGCGCCGGTCTGGATGTTTATTTCAAGTGCGAAAACTTCCAGCGCGGCGGCTCTTTCAAGATCCGGGGGGCGACCAACTTCATTGCGCAATTAAGCCCGGAAGAGCGCAGGCGCGGCGTGGTAACCTTTTCTTCCGGAAACCATGCGCAGGCGGTCGCGATTGCGGCCTCGCATTTCGGCGTGAAAGCGACGATAGTGATGCCGTCCGACGCGCCGAAAGCCAAGCTGGAATCGACCAAGCTGTATGGCCCGAAGATCATTTTTTTCGACCGTCTGAGAGAGAATCGCGAAGAACTCGCGCGACGCATAGCGGAACAGACGGGCGCGGTTGTGCTGCCCTCCTACGATCACCCATGGATCGTGGCGGGACAGGGAACCGCGGCGTTGGAGTTGCTCAAGCAGCAGCCGGATCTTGACGCTATTGTGGTTCCCTTAGGCGGGGGCGGGTTGCTTTCTGGAACATTAACCGCGGCGAAGGCGATCCGTCCGGGCGTCCGGGTGTTTGGCATCGAGCCGGAACTGGCGAACGATTGGTGGCTGTCTTTGCAGCGAGGAGAGCGGGTCGAGATATCTCCGCCGGCAACGATCGCGGACGGCCTTCGAACGCCGCTCCCCGGCAACATTACGTTTCCAATTGTGCGGGCGCTGGTGGATCGCGTGATCACGGTTTCCGAGGAGGAGATTAAGGCGACCCTGCGATTCCTGCTGACGCGGGCGAAGATTTTGGTCGAACCTAGCGGGGCCGTCGGCGCAGCCGCCGTGTTGCACAAGAAACTGCCCGCCGAGATCGCGTCCATGGGAGTGATTCTCTCCGGCGGCAACGTCGATTTAGACGTACTAGCCGGTATCTGCATGGAAGCCGACTAGCGTGACGCATCGGAATCCCTGGAAGACAATTTCTTCGCGCAGGGCGTACGAGAATGCCTGGATTCGCGTCCGCGAAGACCAGGTGATTCGGCCCGATGGCGCGCCGGGCATCTACGGTGTTGTGGAGATCAGGCCGTCGGTGGCGATAGTGGCTATTGACGATCTGGACCGGGTATCGCTGGTCGGCCAGTGGCGGTATTCGGTGAACCGCTATTCGTGGGAAGTTCCCAGGGGCGGATCGCATCCGGGGGAAACGGATATGTTGGAAGTAGCGCGGCGGGAGTTGGCGGAAGAGGCCGGCGTGATAGCCGCGCAATGGCGGGAACTCGGTTGTGTGGATGTCTGCAACGGCGTGGCGGACGATGTGCAAACCCTGTTTCTCGCAACCGGACTGGCGGCAACCGACATGTGCCTTGATCCGGAAGAAGAGATCGTGGTCGAATGGCGGCCGTTCGAAGAGGCTGTCGAGATGGCGCTCGACGGACGGATCACCGAGGTGTGCAGTATCGCTGCGATTTTGAAAGTGTCGATGCTGCGGAATGGCGGGAGATAGATGCATCGGGTTCGAGCCGCCCGAATGGCTTTAGGCCGCTTCGCCTGGGCCGTGTTGGCCTACAACCTTGCGGTGGTGCTTTGGGGCGCATACGTGCGCGTTTCCTTTTCCGGCGACGGCTGCGGCGCTCACTGGCCCTTCTGCAACGGCCAGGTAATCCCCCACGGGATGGCGTCGGCCATGGCGATCGAGTTCACCCATCGCTTGATGACCAGCTTCGATTGCGCCGGAGCGATCATTCTCTGCGCGTGGGCGTTCCTGGCCTTTCCGCGGCGACACCCGGCGCGGCTGTTTTCCGTCCTTGCAATCTTGTTCTTGTTGGTGGAAGCGCTTCTGGGGGCCGGCCTTGTGTTGCTTCGTTATGTCGCGCGAGATCAGTCGGCCGGACGAGCGGTGTACCTGTCCGCGCACTTGACCAACACGATGCTGCTGCTGGCGGTCCTCACGATCGCGGCCTGGACGATTCGAAACAATCAAGAACGAATCGCCTGGCGCGGGATTTCCCGGCAATCCTGGTGGATGGCGTCTGTCGTGATTCTGGTGAGTATCACCGGAGCGATTGCGGCCTTGGGCGACACACTGTTTCCCGCTTCGTCGCTTGCGATGGGAATGCAACGAGATTTCTCGAATTCATCGAGCTTGCTCCTTCGGCTGCGGCTGATACACCCGGTGATCGCTATCGGAGGCGCGGCTTACGTCGTTTGGGGCGCGGTGGCATTCCTTCGAAAGGCAGAAGAAGACGGGCGTCGGGCTGCCGGGCGCGTGCTGACATTGGTCCTGATTCAACTGGCAGCCGGCGCCGTAAATCTCACGCTGCTCGCTCCGGTGTGGATGCAGTTGATTCACTTGCTGCTGGCCGATCTGGTTTGGATTGGTGTAGTGCTCATGATCCTGGAGAGTGCTCGAACACGCCCCGCTCATTTCGAGGCGGCTGAACTCTGCCGCTCGACATTCGAGAGATCGTAAAGGCCGTCCGGACTTACGTTGACGGTAGCGCTTATCTTATCGCCGACATGAAGCCGGTTTAGGTCGATTCCCGATTGGACTGGGTACTCCATTGTCATCGCTTCCATAAAGTGGGGAATCGCGGCTGCGTCGACGGTTACGGTGCGATCTTTGAAGTTTACCGCGACGATCAGGCCGGTCAGCGGGTAATGATGCCGCGGTTTGGCGCTCTCCGGTTTGCGAAGGCACGAGGTCAGAGCGGCGGCGAAAAGGACGAGCGTTAGAGTTCGATGCACAAAGTTTCTAATGACAGGGTATACGTGGAGCTTCGGAATACGGGTATAATGCGGATCAACTCTGCTGGAGGAGAGGACGAAATGGCGACGATTGTGCCTGAACTACCGAGCGAACAGCGTGAAAGCTTCGGCAGCGACCTGGCGGGCATGGGCAGCTTCTTTATCGACCCGGCCGGGGCGGCGAAATACATACGGACGAAATGGTTCTGGCTGGGGCCTCTGATCGTGGTGGGGCTGGTTTCATTCGTGCTCTACTACTTGACGCTGCCGATGATTCAGCACGTGCTCGAAATTACTCCGGCGCCCGCCAATACCCCTCCGGAGCAGTATCAGAGAGGCATGGAGATCGGGATGATGATTCAGCGAGTCATTGCATTCGTCATGCCGTTGTTTCTCGCCATCTTGTGGTCGGTGAGCGCGCTCATCATGTTCGCGATGTGTTCGGCGCTCGGCGTGAATGCAAGGTTTGCTTGGCTGCTGAACCTCTTGGCGGGATGTTCCGTGATCCAGCTGCTCGGCGGCATTGCGGGATTCATCATCTTGAAGGTGAAGGGAGAGGTGTCCACGATGGCGGAATTGCGTCCGGCGCTCGGCCTTGATATCTTCATGCCGGAAGGCGCTAATAAATACGCGGTCGCGCTGGTAGGGTATTTCTCCGTTTTCGAAATCTGGTGGATCATCATGATGGTGCTTGTTTTCAGCGCGGCCTTCCGAGTGAGTAAAGGCAAAGCCTTCGCGATCGTTTCGCCCCTCATCATCCTGAGCATTCTCTTCCGACTGGTGGGCGCCGCTTTCCAACGCTGAATTGAAGTCTGGGCGTGGAGTATGCGGTGGCCCGTCGCGTTTTACAATGGGAGCGTCACAAGGGACAAGGAGGATAGGTGGAAAATTTTAGCGTCCCGGCGTTGTTGATCTTCAATAGCCCGACCGACATCCTGGTGGTTCTTCTTGTGTTCCTGGTCCTCTTCGGCGGAAAGAAGATTCCGGAATTAGCCAAGGGGCTTGGGCAGGGAATCCGCAACTTCAAAGGGGCGGTGAAGAGCGATGAAGAAGCTGCGGAAACAAAGGAAGAGAGCAAACAGGTTAAGTAATGGCGGACCGCATGACCGGCCGCATAAAACGAAAAACCCCGCCTCGCGCGGGGTTTCGCAAAGAGTTTGGAAAGCGGGTTACTTAGCGGTCTTTTTGGGCGGAACAATCGCGTCCTTGACAGATTTTGCAACGCGAAATTTCACGACCTTCTTGGCGGGAATCTTGATGGCTTCGCCGGTTGCCGGATTGCGGCCCACGCGCGCTTTGCGCTCAGCCCGAACCAGGCGGCCGATGCCCGGCAGGATAAAGACCCCGTTTTTCTTCGTTTCACGAACCGCAAGTTCGGCGAGCGAATCCATGAACTGTCTGGCTACTTTGTTGTTGACTCCCGTGGTCTCCGCCAGTTCTCTGACGATCGCGGTCTGAGTCATGCGCTTCATCTCAGCAGGCATCTAAATCTCCCTTAGGTGAATTGGATCGGAAAGAGGCTTCCTCCGCTTGTAAACATCGGGCTTGAGGCGCAAAACAAAACGGTGCGGAAATGTTTCAACTCTTTCTTGGTCAACTTGATGATAAGGGAGTGCAACCCCGTTGTAAAGCGGAAACAGCAGAAAACCGGGCTTTTTGCGTCTTTTTTCCACATTTCACGCCGTCCGACCCGCATGGAATGGGCTTTCCACGGCAGAGGGGGCGTGAAATTGGGCGGTTCCGGCGTTTTCCGTTTGTGAAATGAAGCTGCGGCCCTAATCTCAAGCAGCCTAACGGACGATGGAGAATATGTGAGCACAGCGGGCCCGCGTGAGCGGGAAAGAACGGCAACGGGCGCCGGCCTGGGTCTGAGGCGCGGCCCCTGGGCGCTCGCATGGTTGTGGCTCTTCTGGTTCGCCGCATCGCTGCTTTTGTATTGGCCGGGGCTGCGGGCCGGTTACTTTTCCGACGACCTTCTGTTCTTCTATTACTCGCCGCCCCGCCACCTTTGGGATTACTTCGCCCAGCGAGGCGCGGCGGCCCAGGCGTATCGGCCTTTGGAGGCCATCATCTTGTCGCTGATCCAGCAGAAGTTCCGGTTCGAGACGCTCCCGATTCATCTGTTATCGCTGAGCGCGCATGCCGGTCTTTGCTGCATCGTATGGACCGCAGCCCGTAAGTTGGAGTTCAGACCTATCGAAAGATGGTTCGCGTGTATCCTCATGCTGGTAGCGCAAGTGGGTGTGCCGGCGCTTCTGGGCAACGACACTCTTTCGCAAAGCGCGAGTGCGTTCCTGGGGTCTCTTTCCGCTTTGTTCTTGGCAGCGATCTGGTGGAGGGAAAGAGAACGGGACCCGGCGGGCGGGTCCGGCAAATGGCTCATCGCAAGCGTCGCGGCATATACGGGCTCTCTCTTCTTCAAAGAGACGGGGCTGGGATTCGCCCTGGTAGCGGCGCTCTTGATAGGCGCCATCGCGTTCAAGGATCGGCCCTGGAAAGTGGGGTTGACGAGAGCCGCCCTGCTGGCGCTTCCCTACGGGGCCGCGACCCTTGCCTATCTTGCTGCGCGCCTTCACGCCGGGGGAGCCGTTTCGCATTCCGGCAGCTATCAGATCCGAGTAGGATTGAATGTTATTCGAAATATTCTGGAATTCACGTTGGCGGCGTTCGGTCCCATGTCAACGGTTGATGGGGCGGTTGCCTTGGCTATGCATCGCATTCCAGAGTTGATGGTTGACGTTCTGGGATGTCTCTTGATTTTGGCAGTTATGGCCGCCGGAATTCTTGTTCCGAACAAAGGGAAACTGGCCGTTTGGCTCACGGCATTGGCCCTCGCATCGCTATTTCCAGCCTATCTGCTTACCCATGTCAGCGAACTGTACCTGTATAATGCCGTTCCGTTCCTCGCTCTCGTTATGGGAATGGCCTTCGGCGGCCTTTGGTATCGTACGCGGTGGTTGAAGGCGGCGAGCGGTGTCTGTGCGGCATTGCTGGTATGCGGACAGATATATGCCGTGCGAGAGAAAGCAGGTCTGATGGCGCTCAACGGAATACGCGCAGGTGAAATCTACTCTGATATCGATCGTATTCTGCCGGCTTTGCGGCCATACACCCGGATCTTCTTAGTGAACTCTTCTGATCGCAACCCCGAGTATTCCGTTTTTCTCCTGAAAGGATTCGACGTGGTAGATCTCGGAAACCTGCGAATCGGCCCTATTCTAGGCCGTCCGGATGTACGTGTCGAATTGATAGAGGAGCCTCAGGTAGAAAAAATGGAGGGCCGGGAGGACGCCGTCTTCTTCTCCCAGAACTCAAGAGGCGGACTTCAGCCATACCGGTTGGCGGCTGGCGGGCCGCCGCGGAGCCGTTGACTATCATAAAGGCGTAAGGGGCACTCGAAAGCGACGATGCCCCGCCATTGAGAAATGCCCGGGTGGCGAAACTGGCAGACGCAAAGGACTTAAAATCCTTTTCGCCGCAAGGCGAGTGCGGGTTCAAGTCCCGCCCCGGGCACCATTCTTGCGAAGGCCAATTCTCGACCTTCCCGCTCGGGGAAGAACCAAACCTGGGTTTTGGCCGGTCGGACACTTTCGGTTAAGAAGAGCAGGCCATGAATTCGTTTGCAGGCGCGGCACGAGCGGCACCCTTGCCGATTCCTGTATACCGGTTCAAGAGAAAAGTGCTTTGCTCGAGATGCGTCCACTGATGGGCTCGTTCCCCAGTCGCGCTTCACTCTCATGATTCACATCTTGGGTCGCGGTGGGTCGATACTCAAGCGGGGAGAAATCTCGCTCCGTCCGACGTGGCGCCGTATTGTTTCTGGCGCGGATACCGGCATTTGCCCTTGGATATTGGGTTGAAGGAGTATTTGATCTCTCCACTGCTTCCGTTATTTCCCTGCGGAGCTCGTCATTCAACTTCAACGGATTCATAACTGAGCGATGCAGCAGTGCGACGGGCCGCCACATCGGAGTTCACCCAGGGGAGCGAGCCAAACCTCCGATTGCTATACTGCGGACAGATAAACGCAGCCCGCCGAAAGCGGCGGGCTTTTTTATCAGCGCATGCTTGCTTCGGCGCACCCCCGGAACTAGACAACTCCGGCCGCCGAACTTGATTCCATAGCAGTTATGACCGAGACTCTCGATTTTGACAAACAGGGCGGATTAATCACCGCGGTGGTTCAGGACGCAGCCACGCATCGCGTGTTGATGGTCGGATATATGAACCGCGAAGCGCTGCAACGGACCCTCGCCACCGGGCACGTTACCTTCTACAGCCGGTCGCGCGGGGAGTTATGGACGAAGGGCGGAAGTTCCGGGCACTACCTGAATCTCCGATCCATCTCGACCGATTGCGATGGGGATGCGCTGCTTGTGGAAGCGGACCCAGCGGGCCCCGGAGTGTGTCATGACGGCTATTACAGTTGCTTCTACAGAACGCTCGAAGGCGGCGAGTGGGTGGAAAACGAAGCGCGAGCCTACGATCCGGGCGCCGTTTACGGGGGCCGAGACGCAAAGGCGAAGCTGTGACGTTGAAACTTGGCATTCCGAAGGGTAGCTTGGAGAGCGCCACTATCGATCTGTTCCGGCGCGCCGGATTCAACATCGTTACCAGCAGCCGTAGCTATTTCCCTTCCATCGACGATCCGGAGATCGAGTGCATGCTGATCCGGGCGCAGGAGATGGCGCGATATGTGGAAGACGGCGTGCTGGACGCGGGACTGACCGGCCGCGATTGGGTAGAAGAGAACGAAGCGCAGGTGGAGACAGTCGCGGACCTGGTGTATGCGAAGCAGAGTTTCGGCAAGGTGCGCTGGGTTTTGGCTGCACCGGAAACTTCTCCGTATCGAAGCGTGGAAGACCTGCGCGGCAAGATCATCGCGACGGAACTGGTCTGCACAACCAAGCGATACCTGGCGAGCAAGGGCGTCCATGCGAAAGTCGAATTCAGCTGGGGCGCGACGGAAGTGAAGCCACCCGAGCTGGCTGACGCGATTGTCGAAGTGACGGAGACTGGTTCGTCCCTTAGGGCGAATAAGCTTCGAATCCTGGACACGGTTCTTGAGTCGAACACGCAATTGATCGCGAATCGCGAGGCGTGGGGGAATGACTGGAAGCGACGCAAGCTGGAAGACATCAAAATGCTTCTAGAGGGCGCGATGAATGCGCTCGGAAAAGTCGGATTGATGCTCAACGTGCTGAAGACCGATCTTCCGGCGATACTCAGCGCGCTACCGGCGCTGAAGAATCCAACGGTGTCGCAGCTAAGCGACGATGCCTGGGTGGCGGTGAATACGATTCTCGAAGAGACCACGGTACGCAACATCATCCCCCGATTGAAGGAAGCGGGCGCGCAGGGGATTGTCGAGTATCCGCTGACGAAGATCGTTATGTAGCTATGATCAAGATCCTCAATGCCAGCGAAGCAGAGCGCGCCGCAACTTCGCGCGCCCGCGATTGCTCCCGATGTGACAATGTTGTAAAGCCCATCATCGAATCGATTCGGCGGGACGGAGACATGGCCCTGCTGCGATACGCGCGGGAACTCGATGGGCTGGGCGCACAGGCGATCCGCGTGAGCGAACAGGAACTCGCGGACGCCGACACGCGGTTGTGCGCGAACATCCGCCAGGCGATGCAGATTGCGATCCGGAATATTCGCCAGTTCGCCGAAGCGCAATTGCCTGGCGAGCGATTCGAAGAGTTCTCGCCGGGCCGCAAGCTGGGTTGGATTGTTCGGCCGCTCGACGCAGTGGGCTGCTATGTACCTTCCGGGAGGTATCCGCTGCCTTCTACGCTGCTGATGACGGCGGTGCTCGCGCAGGCTGCCGGTGTATCCCGCATCTGCATCTGCTCACCACGTCCCTCTCCGGAGATGCTGGCCTGCGCGCGCATGCTCGGATTAAAGGAGGTCTATCGGGTGGGCGGCGCGCAAGCTATTGCGGCCATGGCGATGGGAACAGAGTCGATCGCCCGTGTGGACCGTATCGTCGGCCCAGGCAATCAATATGTCGCGGCCGCAAAGAAATTGCTGATCGGCGAAGTGGGAATCGATTTCGCGGCAGGACCCACGGAGATTTTGATTCTGGCTTTGAGTGGCGACGCGCGCGTCATCGCGGCCGACATGCTGGCGCAGGCCGAGCACGATACGACAGCGTGCGCGATGCTGGTGACGACGTCGCGGCCGCTGGCGAAGGAAGTTCAAGAAGAGATCAATCGTCAACTGCAAACTCTGCCCACATTGGAAGTGGCGCGAGAAGCCATTTGCGGCGCAAGTTTCATTGCCTTGGTAGAGGACAGCGAGCAGGCCCTGGCGCTTACCAATGCGATCGCCCCGGAACACTTGAGCCTGCACGAAACGGCGATGCTTTCCAAGATCAAGAATGCCGGGACGGTATTTCTGGGTCCGCATTCGCCGGAGTCGGCGGGAGACTATGCGGCCGGCCCGAGTCATGTGCTGCCCACGGGTGGAGCGGCGCGGTTGCGCGGCGGTCTGTCGGCTGCGGATTTTGTGAAGGTGATTGCGATTCAACAGTTCACGCTGCCGGCGTTGCAAGAACTCGCGCCGGTTATCACTACCCTCGCAAGAGCGGAGGGTTTAGAGGCGCACGCACGCGCCGTGGAGGTTCGTTCTGTCAATTAAGCCGTTGGCCGACGTAAAGGCCGATACGGAACAGCGGGCGCTGACGCCGCGCGAGGCGGTGCGGAACATGTCGCCGTACCATCCGCCGACGGGCGGCCGGCGCAACAAGCTGCGTCTGGATTTTAACGAAAACACAGTGGGGGCGCCTCCTCATGTGCTCGATTTCATCAAGCGCTTCCTGACAGCCGCGGATCTCAGTATCTATCCGGAGTACGATCACGCGCTCGAAGACCTTTCCAGGCACTTCTCGGTAGACGAAGACGAATTGACGATCGCGAACGGGACGGACGAAGCGGTCCAGTTGATCGCAAACACCTATGTGAACAGCGGCGATCGGGTGCTGTTGCTACGGCCTTCCTATGCGATGTATCGCTTCTATACGCAGTTGGCGGGTGCGAGCATCGAGGAAATCGACTACCGCGCCGGCTCGCTCGAATTCCCGCTCGATGAATTGCTTGAGCAAGTCACGCCGTCTACGCGCGCGCTGTTTATCAGCAATCCGAACAATCCGACCGGGACCGGCGTGAACGCGAACGCGCTCGAACGGATATTGAACAAAGCCGCGAACGCGGCGGTGTTGATCGACGAAGCGTATTACGAGTTCAGCGGGGTCACCGTGCTGCCGTTGATTCGGGAGTATTCGAATCTTTTCGTCAGCCGGACCTTTTCAAAGACATATGGCATGGCGGCTATGCGGTGCGGATGTCTGTTCTCGCAGAGCGCCAACATGTCATATGTACGGAAGGCCCAATCGCCTTACAGCGTGAATTCGCTAGCGGCGATGGCCGCGCGGATTGCCGTCCAGGACCAGCAGTTCGTGGAAGAGTATGTATTGGAAGTACTGGCGGCGCGCGAACTGTTGTACGTCGGGCTCGAGCGGCTGAAGATTTCCTATGTCGAGAGTCAGGCTAATTTCGTGCTGTTCCAGGCGGGCGGACGCGCCATTGAGGTTCGCGACGAGCTGCGTAAGCGGGGCGTACTGGTGCGCGACAGAAGTTACGAGCTGCCGGGCTGTGTGCGCGTGACGGTGGGTACTCGGGATCAAGTGCAGCGGTTTTTGGATGAGTTGGAGCAGATCTGGTAATGGATGGAGCGCGGGCGCACAGAGCGGATGACGCCCATCGCGCGCGATTGGAAAGCTCGCCGCCACAGGTCATCGTCTTCGATATGGACGGCGTGCTGGTGGAAGTGATGGAGTCCTACCGCGAGGCGATCCGTGAAACGGTGCGGCACTTCACGGGCGAGTTGGCGACACACGACGAGATTCAAAATTTCAAGAACGCGGGCGGCTGGAACAACGACTGGCTGCTATCTCAGCGGATGATCGCAGATCGAGGCAAGCGCATTGAGTATGCCGAGGTCGTCGAGTATTTCAACCGGGTCTTTCTCGGAGAGCACGGCGATGGGTTGATCCGTTTTGAAAAGTGGGCGCCGCGCGACGGATTGTTAGAGCGATTAAGCGAACGCGCTTCGCTTGCGATCTTCACAGGGCGCGCGAAATACGAGGCCGATGTAACTCTGGGGCGGTATGCGCAAAACATTTGTTTCGACCCTCTAGTTACCGACGAGTGCGTGGAAAATCCGAAACCGGCGCCCGACGGCCTGCGCCTGATCGAGCGACGATACCCGGAGCGGACAATCTGGTACCTGGGCGATACGGTAGACGACGCGCGCAGCGCTCAAGCCGCGGGTATTCCATTCATCGGGGTATCGAGCCGGCAGAATCCGAGGCATGAGGAGATCGCGCGCACTCTGGAGGAATGCGGCGCGTTTGTCGTGCTTGAGAATGTAAACGAGTTGGAGTCGCTGGTGAGCGCGGCCGCATCGGGCAAATGAGAGAAGCACGTATCGAGCGGAACACCAAGGAGACGCAGATCACGGGCGCCTTGCGCATCGAAGGCGCCGGGAACTATCGGATCCAGACCGGAATTCGCTTTCTCGATCACATGCTGGAGCTGTTTACGAAACACGGGGCATTCGACCTCGAACTTTCGGCGCGCGGCGACCTGGACGTGGATCAGCATCACACGGTGGAAGACGTCGGCATCGTTCTGGGAGATCTGTTTTCGAAAGCGTTAGGAGACCGGCGAGGCATCAACCGCGCGGGATATTTCGTGCAGTCCATGGATGAATCGCTTGCGGTGGTGGCGGTGGATCTGGGCGGCCGTCCGGCGTTGGTATATGAGCAGCAGGTGAACGTTGTGCACGTGGGCGATTTGCAGACGGAACTGCTCGAAGATTTCTTTTCTGGATTCGTCAATCATGCGGGCGCGAATTTACACGCGAAGGTTTTATATGGGCGTTCGAATCACCACAAGATTGAAGCAATTTTCAAGTGCTTTGCGCGCGCGATGCGGTATGCGTGCTCGACGGACGATCGGTTGAAAGATCAATTGCCTTCGACGAAAGGTCTGTTGTGAACGAGGAGTTGCTGTGACCGTGATCGTGGATTACGGCGCTGGCAATCTGCGTTCTGTCGAGAATACGCTGGAACATCTGGGCGCGCGGTACACCGTGACGAACCAGCCGCGAGATGTTATGCGCGCGAGCAAGATCATCTTGCCAGGCGTCGGGCACTTTGGGCAAATGATGAGGGTGATCGACGAGCTCGCGCTGCGCGAACCGCTGAAGGCGCGAATTCTCGAAGGCCTACCGTTTCTTGGAATCTGCGTGGGCCTGCAGTGTTTATTTCAGGCAAGCGAGGAGTCGCCGGGAAGCCGCGGCCTAGGCGTTTTCGGGGGCTCAGTGCGAAAGTTTTCCGGCTCGGCGCGTATTCCGCACATGGGATGGAACTCCCTTGAGAAGAGAAAACCGACGCGTCTGCTGGACGGTCTGGAGGATGGCGCATTCGCCTACTTCGCGCACAGCTACTATGCTCCGTTGGTGGACGACACAGCGGCCGCATGCACCTACATGCATCCATACACTGCGATTATCGAGCGCGGCAATCTGTATGCCGTTCAGTTTCATCCCGAAAAATCAGGGTCGGTCGGCCTGCGTGTGATGAAGAATTTTCTAGAACTGTAATGCTGGCTAAGCGCGTCATTCCATGCCTGGACGTTACGGACGGCCGTGTAGTAAAGGGCGTCAATTTTGTGGGGCTTCGCGATGCGGGCGATCCTGTTGAGTTGGCCGGGCAATATAATGCTCAAGGCGCGGATGAATTGGTTTTTCTAGATATCACCGCGTCGAGCGATGCCAGGGAGATCATGGCCGAGGTGGTGGCGAGAACCGCGCGCAAAGTTTTCATTCCGCTTACGGTTGGAGGCGGCATTCGCGGCGTGGCGGATGCTCGGAGAATAATCCTTGCGGGGGCTGATAAGGTCAGCGTGAACACGGCGGCAGTACATCGGCCGGCGCTGATTCGCGAGCTGAGCGAGGAGTTCGGCGCACAGGCGGTGGTACTGGCGATCGATGCGCGGCGCGTCGGCCCGAACCGCTGGAACGTTTACACGAAGGGCGGCCGCTTCGACGAAGGGGTAAACGCGGTCGAGTGGGCGGCTCGCGGAGAATCGCTCGGCGCGGGAGAGATTCTGTTGACCTCCATGGACACCGATGGGGTGCAAGGAGGGTTCGATTGCGAACTGACGCGGGCGGTGGCGGCGTCGACTTCCGTGCCCGTGATCGCCTCCGGTGGAGCGGGAGCGCCGGAGGACTTCGTGCGGGTGCTGACGGAAGGCTGCGCGGACGCGGCTCTCGCGGCCTCTATTTTTCACTATGGGAAGTACACGGTGGCGGACTTGAAGATCGCCTTGGAGAACGCCCGGGTTCCGGTGAGGCCGGCCGCATGATTATCCCGTGCATCGATTTGATGGACGGCAAAGTTGTTCAATTGAAGCAAGGCCGCGAAAAAATGCTGGAAGGCAAGTCGCCGGATGAAATGGTGGCCCTGTTCGACGGCTTTCCGCATATCCAAGTAATCGATCTTGATGCCGCCATGGGACGCGGATCGAACAGCGCCATAGTGGAGCAATTGACCCGAATGGCGCAGGTGCGCGCGGGCGGCGGGGTGAGGAGCGTGCAGCGGGCGCAGCAATTGGTGCGGGAGGGCGCGATTCGAGTGATAGTCGGCACAGCAGCCTTTTCCGACGACGGGCCGAACATTTCGTTTCTGAAGGCGCTCGCGAAGGAAGTAGGCGCCGGCAGGCTCACGGTGGCGCTCGATAGCCGGAATGGCCGGATTGTCGTGAAGGGATGGCGCGAATCGACTCGGTGGACGGCCCTCGAAGTAATAAGTGAACTGGAGCCGTATTGCTCGGGGTTTCTCTGCACCTATGTTGACAAAGAAGGAATGATGCAGGGCACGGATCTTGGGTGGTTTGAAAGCTTGCGCAGAGCCACCAGGCGCGAGTTGATTGCGGCGGGCGGAATCACAACGCTCGATGACGCAAAGACACTAACCGAGATGAATGTGCATTGCGCAATCGGGATGTCGATCTACACCGGGCGGCTTTCACTGGACGATTTACGCGCTTTGAATCAGGTACAGGCGTGAACGCGTCTAACCAAGGAACTTAAATGGGAACTTAAATGCGAGGACAAGAATGAGATTGAAACGGGTGCGATGGATCGCGGTTTCGGGCGGCGTGCTTATGATCAGCGCCGCAGCGGCCGCCAGGTGGGATCTTTCGGATGCGAAAGGCGTGATTACCGGCGCCGCGGCATTCGACACCTTTCAGAGCGAGAAGCCGGGCACGTTTCGCAAAATAACAGTGGCGGATCTACCGCAGCCTTACGCAACGAAAGGCGTCGGCAATCCTCCGAAGGTTGTAGCCCGTCCCGAGGGAGCGTGGCCACAGGCGCCCGAAGGATTCAAGGTGCAACTTTATGCGGAGCACCTGACGGAGCCTCGCGAGATCAGAAAGGCTCCCAACGGCGATCTGTTCGTCGCGGAGAGCCATGGGAACAAAATCGACGTCTTTCGCGGAATCACGAGCGACGGAAAGCCCGAGCAGGTTTCCACTTACGCGACCGGCTTGCATGATCCATTCGGCATCGCGTTTTATCCGCTAGGCGACAATCCGCAATGGGTTTACATTGCCAATACCAATTCCGTCGTGCGGTTTGCCTACAAGAGTGGAGACCTGAAGGCCAGCGCCGAACCCGAAACGATCATCTCGGAGCTTCCCTCCGGCGGCGGCCACTGGACGCGCGACCTGGCGTTTTCTCCGGACGGGAGCAAGCTGTTCGTGTCCGTCGGGTCGGCGTCGAACGTCGACGACCCGGACACACATCCGGCGGAGCAACATCGCGCCAACATCCTGGAGTACACACCCGATGGGAAATTCGTGAAGGTTTACGCATCGGGGATTCGGAATCCCGTAGGGATCGCCGTGAATCCCATCACCGGCCAGCTCTGGTGCTCGGTGAACGAGCGCGATATGCTCGGCGACAACCTGGTTCCCGACTACATCACGTCTGTTAAGGAGGGCGGGTTCTACGGCTGGCCCTGGTACTACATGGGCGATCACCAGGATCCGCGCCTCGAAGGCAAGCACCCGGAGTTGCGGGGTAAGGTGACGGTTCCCGATGTTCTCTTGCAGCCCCATAACGCATCGCTAGAGATGACCTTCTATGAAGGACGGCAGTTTCCCAAGCAATATCACGGCGACATCTTCGCGGCAGAACATGGGTCCTGGAACAAATCGGTTCGCACCGGTTACGAAGTCATTCGCGTGCCGCTCGAAAATGGGAAGGCGAGCGGGGTCTATGAAGATTTTCTGACCGGATTCGTGGTCTCTAACGATGCAGTCTGGGGACGGCCGGTGGGCGTGGCCGTGGCGCAAGATGGATCGTTGATGGTGACCGATGACGGATCTAAATCGATCTGGCGAGTGGTGTACGGCGGTAGTAAATAGGATCTGCACGACGAGAAAGGCGTGAAGCGCGCATTCTGGACGGCAATAGTTGTGGGCGCATTGGCGTTTCTGTACGCGGAGTCGCCTGCGCCCGGCGCCACGCCCGATGCGCCCGAGCCGGCGTTCGATACCGCGCGGCAGATTGTGGCGTTCCCCACCGATGGACGGCTACAGTCCGTCCGCGTAGCCACCTGGAATATTGAACGCGGGACGCAAATTGCAACAATCGGTTCGGAGCTGGCGAACAATCCCGCCGACCTTTTGCTGTTGCAGGAGGTGGATTGGAACGCGACTCGCTCCGGTGGCGTGGATGTAGCGAAAGTCCTGTCGGATCGTCTTCGCCTAAATCTCTCTTATGCGATCGAATTTGAAGAGCTGAGCCAGGAAAGCGAAGGAAAAGCGTTCATCGGTCAAGCGACGCTGACACGGCTGCCGATCCTCGGCTCGCGCGTTCTGCGGTTTCGCAAGCAGTCCGGCTTCTGGAAACCGCGCGGCTGGATACCGTCCTCGATTCCACTCCTGCAGCGGCGCTTAGGCAGTCGCATCGCTCTGGTAACGGAGCTGCAATTCGCTGGACGCCGCCTAGTGGTTTACAACGTACATTTGGAAAGCCGTAGCATGGGGCCGTTGCAAGCCGAACAGTTGGATGAACTTTTGGCCGATCTGAAAAAGTATCCGCCTGAAACGCCGGCCATCCTAGGCGGCGATTTAAATACGAAATATTTCCCATCGATGTTTCTACACAAGCTGGAGCGCGCTGGATTTCGCAGCGCAACCGGCGAGCAGATTGAACGCACGCATGTGATCGCGATGGCGCTCGATTGGATCTTTGTGCGAAACGCAAGGATCGAACAGGGGAAGGTACGGCACGATTTAGCGGGGTCCGACCACTTTCCGATTTATGCGGAACTGATGGCCAACCGATAGGCAGCGGAACTATTGGCCGCGCCGTAGACCGCGGCCCGGAAACACGTTCGGTTGTAGCTGGCCGCCTTTGACGACCCAAACGCCGTTCACCATAACGTAAGGAATGCCTTCGGAATATTGAGCAGGATTTTCGAAGGTGGCGCGGTCCGTTACGCGGCCGGGATCGAAGACGACGATATCGGCGTCGGAGCCGACTTGCAGGCGGCCTTTCGTCGATAAGTTCAGGCATTGCGCTGGAAGATAACTCATTTTTCGCAGCGCATCCATGAGCGAGAGCGCGTGCTCTTCGCGCACATACTTGCCAAGCACGCGGGCATACGTGCCGGCCGCGCGCGGATGGCCTTTGCCGTGGTCGAGAATGCCGTCGCTTGCAATCATGACTTCCGGGTCCGCCATGGCGATTCGGACAATCTCCTCGGGGATGCTGTGAATGGCCACCATGCCGCCTTCGCGGCGGTAGCGCGCGAAAGACTCGGCGGTGAGGCGTTCGCCGGTAGCAGCCCACTGAAGATCGTGAAAATCGATGCCGCCGTTGCGAGCCTGCCAGCCTTCTGAAAAGATGGCGGAGGCGAGGTCGGTCATGCCGGCGGTGTAGGGATAAGCTTCGGTGGTGAAATCGAGATTGTGCCGCGCAGCGCTATGAATCATTTCGAGCGCGGCCGGAGTTTGGCGCAGCTCCGTGCTGGTGATGTGGACCACATGTAAGGATGCGCCGGCAGAAGCCGCATCGGCCAGGACTTCCTGAAGCGCGTCGATGCCGCCAGGCTCGACGGGACCGGAACTGCGCAGATGGACGTAGATGGTCGTCTTGCGAGCAGCCGCGAGTTGGAAGACCCGGAAAATCTCTTCGCGTGTCGCTGCCGGGACATAGGCAATGCCCATGCCGATGCCGAGAGCGCCTTCATCGAGACCTTCTCTCAGACGAGTGAGAATCGCGGCAAGTTGTCCGGCGTCAGCCGGAGAATGGACGGCCGTATCGCGCGGCAGGAATGTTCCGCTATCGTGGAACACCTGCATGCGAGCGGGAATGTGTCCGGCAGTCGCGCCGAAGTTTATAAGCGACTTGCCTTCCCGCGCTGCATACCAGGGGTTCACGGGCGAGACGCCGACTTCCATCTCAAGAGCTGTTGTGACGCCGTCCCGCGCCTTGAATCCGTAGTTTTCGGGCGTCTGGCCGTGTTGGTGCAGATCGATGAACCCGGCGGTGACCACGAGGCCGTGGGCATCGATCTCGGTCTTGCCTTCGAGTGGCGCTTCCGAAATGGCGGCGATTCGTCCTCCGCTGATAGCCACGTTCCGAATGGCGTCGAGCTTCGTTTCAGGGTCGATCGCGCGGCCGTTTGCGATTACGACATCGTATTGCTGCGCTGAGGCAGCCACGCCAAGAGCGCACAAGGCGAGCAGGAGGCGACCCATGGGGTGATTATAAGAAGATGCGGCGGCGAGAGTTTACGTGTCGAATGCTGGCGGCCGGCCTATCCGGACAGTCCTTGTGGCCCCGCGCGACTGCCCCACTTCGATTGCGCGACGTAGCGGCGCAACATGGGCTGCTCGTGGGCTCGGCCGTTTCAAATGCCCAACTGCAGCGGCCGCAGTTTTCGAGCTTGCTGGCCCGGCAAGCGAGCATCGTCGTTTGTGAAAACGATATGAAATGGGCGCACGTCCATCCCGAGCAAGATCGCTACGAGTTCAGCGGCGGCGATGCGCTGCTCGCATTCGCAACCGCTCATGGACAGAAGTTGAGAGGCCACAATCTCTGCTGGCATGAACATAATCCGGATTGGCTGGCTCGCGCGGCGACCAGGCAAAATGCCGCGGACCTGTTGCGGCAGCACATCGCGGCCGTGGCGGGACATTTTCGAGGCCAGATCCATTCATGGGACGTGGTGAACGAAGCCATCGATACGCGGAGCGGGCGCGAAGACGGACTGCGCGAATCGATATGGCTGGATCTGATTGGCCCGGATTACCTCGATCTCGCATTTCGCGAAGCGGCGCGCGCGGACCCGAACGCGCTGTTGACGTACAACGATTACGATCTGGAGCAAGACACGCCCGAGCATGAACGCAAACGCCAGGCGGTACTCGGCCTGCTTCGTTCGCTACGAGACCGGCAAACGCCTATTCACGCGCTGGGAATTCAATCGCATCTGAAGGCGGAGGCGGCGCCTTCGCAGTGGGACGGCCTGCACCCGTTCTTGGATCGGGTGGAGGATCTGGGATTGCAAGTATTCGTCACCGAACTGGACGTGGACGACCGCGCGCTCGCGCCCGATATTGCGGAGCGAGACCGCAGGATCGGCGAGCTGTACCGCGACTATCTGGCGAATGTGCTGCGGCATCGGCCGGTGAAAGCAATCCTGACCTGGGGACTGACCGACCGCGACACGTGGCTGAACCATTCGAAGCCGCGCGCCGACGGGCTGCCCCAGAGACCGCTGCCTTTCGATACGGACCTGCATCCGAAGCCGGCCTTTGCGGCGATGCGGGAGACGATGTCGACTCGCCGCGGGTAACGTCGATTTCCTCGACGGGGAGCATGGTTGCATGAAGGCAGGACGTTGAGTACGCTGCTGACGGGGCTGGAGCGGGAATTTAACCTCTTGCAGCGCCCTCCGACATTCGGGTATAGTTCCCTGAAACGAACTTTGTTGGTAAGTTCGCCCCCGGCGAGGTTATGGGCATGGCTTTCTTTGCATCGCGGAAGCTGATTCTATGGACCGCACTGTGCTGCGGCTTGGTTAAGGCAACGCCACAAAAAACGCCGCTCGATCCGAGCACGCCCAATCAGCAGATTCGCGATATGCACCTGATGAGCGAGTCCGAGGGTTGGGTGCTCGCCGGACAGCATCTGCTCTGGACGGACACGGCAGGCCAGAACTGGAGCGAAATTACCCCGCCGCTCGCCCGTGGACAGCAGATCGACACGGTATATTTTTTCGACGCCGAGCACGGCTGGGCGGTGTTACACTCCGGCGGTGTTGCGGATTTTCCCACTCTCCTCATCGCATCGACATCGGATGGCGGGAGATCTTGGTCCATTCGGCCCTTCTCGGCCAGCAATTTTCTGCTTCAGGGATACGGATACAGTAATCGCCTAAGTTTCGTAGACGCTCAGCACGGCTGGCTGCTGACGCTCCTAGCGACTAGCTCGGCTTGGAGCCGCGGGCAGCTTTTCGCAACCGAAGACGGCGGCAAGACCTGGTTAGCCCTTCCAGACCCTCCGATTTTCGGCAACATTCAATTTCTTTCCCACTCGACAGGTTGGCTGATGGGCGGTGTTCATGGAGACGAGTTGTACCGTACTCCCGATGGAGGCCACACTTGGGTTAGGAAAACGGCAGAATTGCCGGACGGTGTAATTCCTTACTCGGTTCCGGAAGCTGGTGGGACCTATGTTCATCGTCCGTTCTACGACAGACTCCTCTTTCGCTCAGCAGAAAAAGGACTGTTGGCTGTTCGAGTTCCGGTTACGCCCGATACTACGAGCCTAGTGATTTACAGCACCGAGGACGGGGGAGCGTCTTGGCAGGTTAAGAGCCTTGAGACTGACCTCAGAGGTGTTGGGCCGTTGGCGCTGTTCGACTCCACTTTCATCGAGGCAACATGCTCGAAAGGCATCGTCTCACTGCGCAGCGGTTCTGTTAAGACCTCGGCTGCCCTGCCGGCTGAAATGCCCACGAAGTTGCAGGTCAGCAAAGCGGAGTTTGTAGATGGGCAGCGCGGCTGGCTGCTCCTTACCGGCGCCGAAACGGCAATTGCCTCGACCCAGGATGGCGGAAAAACGGTCAATGTACTCTTGCGAAGCACGGGGACGTGGGCGCCGCCACGTCCGGATTCGAGTCCGAGCTAAGTATTTCAATCGTGCGGAGTTTTCTCTTGCCAAGTTTGCGTTCGAGGTGATGGACATGGCTTTCTCTACCTTGCGGGCTTCGTTCCTGTGCATAGTGTTGAGTTGCACGCCTCTTGCTCGGGCTCAATCGCCGAAGGCGGCCGTCAACTCAACAGCGGCAAATATGCCCGTTCGAGACATGCATCGCGTATCCATCTCTGACGGGTGGGCCCTTGTAGGCGAGCACATCGTGTGGACCGCTACGGCTGGCCAAAACTGGGTCGACATTACGCCGCCGCTAACTGCGGGTCAGACGATCGACAAGGTGTATTTTCTTGATTCCTCGCGCGGGTGGGTCTTGCTGCACTCAGCCGATGGGACCGGCCTACCCGCCATCGCTGTTGCCGCAACGGAAGACGAAGGTAAGACTTGGTCGCAAAGATCCTTTACGGCAGATGCCTTCTTACTGCAGGGCTATGCGGGAGGCGACTTCAGCTTCGCGGACGACAAGCACGGTTGGATGATAGTTGGGAAAATGTCGAGTTCCGCCGCAAGCCGCGCCGACCTCTTTGTCACTACGGATGGCGGAAAGACCTGGACGGTGCTCCCGATTCCTCCGATTAACGGGAGGATTCAGTTTGTATCTCAAACAACCGGCTGGCTCCTAGGCGGTATAGGGAATGGTGATCTTTACCGGACTCGCGATGGCGGCCATACATGGATAAGGCAATCCGTGGTCTTACCGGATCAGGTGCACCCGTATGCCGATTCTACGTTCGGTCCGAGCTTCGTTATGCGCCCTGTGTACTGCCAACTTTCATTCCAGACCTTCCAAAACGGGCTACTAGCGGTGGGGGTTCAGGTCGGATTGAGAAATTGGACACTCTTGACCTATGGCGCCGAAGACGGAGGCGACTCTTGGCAGCTCAGGAGAGTAGAACCCGATTTGCCCGGCATCGGATCGCTGTCGGCGGTCGATTCGGGCTTCCTGGAGGTCGCCTACCTAGGCCATGCTTTGTCGCTACGTCGAGGGTCGGCGAGAACCGCTGCGCCTTTGCCGGCGGATCTTCCGCAAGGGCAAGCGCTCCGAAAAGCAGATTTCCTCGACGCGGAGCACGGTTGGATACTTTTGGCAACCGGTCTTCCATGCGATACGGGCGGCTGCGCCGATTCAGCCCTGGCGGGCACAGAGGACGGCAAGACATTCAGCACCCTGCTGAAGAGCGCTCAGACGCCGGATGCCGTTCCGTCTCGTCGCTCGGGCGGCCAATGATCGTCTGCGCTAGCTGCCGCCTGAGTGAAGGCGAAAGCGAAGAGGTTGGACTGGAGCGGGAATTTTCCCTCTTGCAGCGCCCTCCGAGTTCGGGTATAGTTCCTTGAAACGAACTTTGTTGGTAAGTTCGGTCCCGGCGAGGTTATAGGCATGGCGTTCTTTGCATCGCGGAAGCTGACTCTATGGACCGCACTGTGCTGCGGCTTGGCTGGGGCGGCGCCACAAAAAACACCACTCGACCCGAGTACGCCCAACCAGCAAATTCGCGATATGCACCTGATGAGTGAGTCCGAGGGCTGGGTGCTCGCCGGGCAGCATCTGCTCTGGACGGACACGGCAGGCCAGAACTGGAGCGAAATTACCCCGCCGCTCACCGGCGGACAGCAGATCGACACGGTATATTTTTTCGACGCCGAGCACGGCTGGGCGGTGTTACATCAGGGCGAGATCGGAGACCATCCAACCGTTGGGATCGCGGGCACCACCGACGGCGGGAAATCCTGGTTCATGCGGCCCGTTGCCATGAACGATTTCCTGCGGTCACTCTACGCTTGCGCCAATTTCTTTAGCTTCGCCGATGCGGAGCACGGCTGGATGCTGACACGTCGCATGTCGGGTTCGGCGTATAGCAAGGGTGAGCTATTCACAACCGAGGATGGAGGAAGAACATGGTCGGCTCTTTCCTCGCCTCCGATTGCGGGGCCAATCCAATTCGTATCGCAATCAACCGGTTGGCTGATGGGCGGGGTGCATGGCGATGAGTTATATGGAACGCAGGATGGAGGCAAGGTCTGGACTCAGAAGATCATACCCGTGCCTGAAAACGTGCATCCGTACTTGATTCCCGGCTCTCAACAGAGTGTACGTCCCTTGTTCGAGGGTTTTTCTTTCCAGGCCGCGGGCAGTGGCCTACTTTCCGCGCTCGTACATGTCGGGCCCGTGACTATGGATCGCGTAGTCTATGTTACCGATGATGGGGGGACTTCGTGGCGAGTGAAAAGCCTGGAATCGGATCTGGGAAGCGTCGGACCATTGGCTTTATTCGACTCCACTTTCATCGAGGCAACATGTTCGAAAGGCGCTATTTCACTGCGAAATGACTCCGGGAACACCTCGGCTGCGCTGCCGGCTGAAATGCCGCTGAAGTTGCAGGTCGGCAGAGCGGAATTTGTGGATTCGCAGCACGGATGGCTGCTTCTCATCGGGGCCGAAACGGCAATTGCCTCGACCCAGGATGGCGGAAAGACGGTCAATGTGCTTTTGCGAAGTACGGGGACGTGGGCCCCGCCGCGCCCGGATCCGAACCTGCGGAGCGGGCGCGGCGTACAGCCTGCGATAGGCGGTGTGACCGGCGCCTCGGGAATGGGCCTGGACTCCTGCTCCTATGTCGCTCCGACATTCTTAAACTCCATCTACGGCAGCTACGGCGAGACCATCGACCATTGGCCAAATAACTACTCCGTTTTCGGGTTCTATCTGGGTGGGCCTGAGGCGATACACACCCCCAATCCCAACTGTACGCTCGCAACGAGCTCACTGATCAGCCAGACGGCTTGCGCCGCGTGGCAATATCTGCCAATCTGGGACGGCTATCAAGCACCTTGCAGCAGTAACTCTGTGTTAATCAGCACGAACCTGTCTGCCGCCGCCGACGAAGGCCAAGGCGATGCGGACAGCGCGGCGCAACAGTTAGTTAATATTGGGCTATCGGGCTCGATCGCCTATCTCGATATCGAGGCGTACACAGTTCCATCAGGCGATACGACGTGCAGACCGGCCGTCCAAACGTATGTAAACGCGTGGGTGGGCGAGATGCATAAGAACGGCTATTATGCGGGCGTCTATGGCAGTGGTTCTAACATCACCCAGGATATGGGCCCGGGGGTGATCGCAAATGTTCCGGACGATATCTGGGTTGCCAATTATCCTTCTCAGCCGGTCACCAGCCCGTTATCAGGGGTGCCCAACGGGCTCTGGATCTACAACCAGCGCGCTCATCAATACCAGGGCAACGTGACGGTCATAAGTGGACTTCCCGCGGTTGATTTAGATGCGGTCAACTCCACGGTGGCAGAGATGCTCGATGTCCCGACGGATTGCGACGAGGGCTGCAAAGCGGCCTGCTACAACGGCACATCCGGCTGGTGCGGAAGCATCTGCCTGAACTGTGACGACTGCACCTGCCAGAACGGCCACTGCACGGATTGTCCGATCATCCTCGATCCGGCCGGACAGGGATTTCATCTGACCGGTCTTGCCGATGGCGTGAAATTCGCTTTGAAGGCGGGGCAGGTTGCGCAGGTGAGCTGGACGAATCCAGCGTTTCAGAATGCCTGGCTGGCGCTCGACCGCAACGGGAATGGCACGATCGACGATTTCACGGAGCTGTTCGGCAGCTTGACTCCGCAGCCCCCAGGACCAGAACCGAACGGGTATAAGGCTCTGGCCGTCTTCGACGATCCGGCGAACGGCGGCAACGGCAACGGGCGCATCGATCCGGGCGACGCGATTTATCCGCTGCTCCGGTTGTGGGTAGACAAGAACCATAACGGGTTCAGCGAGCCGGATGAGTTGATTCCGCTCGCCGAAGCCGGCGTTTTCTCGATTGATCTTCATTACCGGCCGAACGGCTATACGGACCGGTTCGGAAACCAGTTCCGGTACGTTTCGCATGTCTCCGACGCGCACGGCCGTGAGGACCCGCGCTGCTACGACGTGTGGCTGCAGGTGGGATTGCCGGGACCCGAAAACTGAGGCGAGGAGAAAACGGCATGCACTATGCTCGCGTCATCCTATTGACGTCCATGCTGGCCGCCTCCGCGCTCGCTGGCAAAGCGGATGCCTGCGGCGACCTGACGCCCCAGGACCGTACAAGGCTTGCCCAGTATGTCGCAAAGCAGTATCGCATTCCGGAAAGGGCGCACATCCAACTGCGGGAGCAAACCGTCGTGAACGATCTCTGCTATCGAAGGCTGGTTTTTCAGGGCGAAGGTCCGCTCGGGAAGATGGAATTGCGGCTCTACGCCTCTCCGGATCTGCGGTTCCTCAGCACGGACATGCTGGATTCTCGAGTAGATCCCGGTGAACAGGAGATGCAGGAAGCCAGGCAACTGATGGGGCGCTTGCTGGAAGGCGAGTATGCGGCGCGGGGTCCTGAGAACGCTCCCCTGACATTGGTGGTCTTCTCGGATTTTCAGTGCCCATTCTGCAGGAGGATGCAGCAGATTCTGGCCACGGAGCCGCTCCTCATCGAAGACCGGAGTGTCCGGCTGGTTTTCCGCCACATGCCGCTCGCACAACACGACTGGGCGGAAGAGGCTGCGAGGGCGGCCGCCTGTGCGCAATTTCAGAGCCAGGCAGCCTTTTGGCATCTCCACGACGCATTGTTCGTGAATCAGAACCGGATCTCGCGACAGAATGTGACAGACCAGGTGTTTGAGCTGGCAGCGAAAACGCCCAGCCTCGAAATCGGGCAATTTCGCACATGCGTGGAGCGGCAGATGTCTTTCGGGGCGGTGGTGCGAGACCGGGAGCTCGGCGCAAGAGCCGGCGTCACCGGCACCCCCACTTTATTCCTAAACGGTGAGCAGCTTCCGGGGATCAGCGATCCGGCGCAGTTTCACGAGATCCTGGCGGATGCGCTGCGCCGTGAAAAGGCCCGTGAGCCCGCCCCGCAGCGCGGAGGCATCGCGGGAGCACTCCGGTAGCGTGGACGTCGAACAAGCGGGCGGTTGTCAGAACGCGACACCGTGCGCCGGTTGTGCAGATTTCCCTTGCACCCGACGCACGGTCTCTGATATTCTGAACGAGTCGCCCAATGCGAAAGCGAGGGCAGAGCGGCTGAGACCAAGCGGCACAAAACGTGACCGTGGCGCTTGCAACAGTCGAGAGAGCTTGATAAGCTAACAATCAGGCGGTGAGAATGCCCGCCGACGGCAGCCAGCAAGGAACATCCCCCGATGCTTCCAGGGCTACCGAGATCTTAGGGGTGCACACCCCGAAATTTTCCAGAGCTAGAGCGCTCCTCCATACCGAAAGAACCGGTCGAGGTAGTTGCGGCTCAAAATGAGATTGAGCCGAAAACGGCTCAAGCGGCTTTCGAGGCCGGCAACCCTGGAACCTTGCGAAGCGATTCGTATTCGTTTTAGAGGTTTGCGCAGTTGTTTGACAATCTGGTTGGACGCAATGAAGTAATTCGTCAGACTTTTTGAGTAAAAGCCGGAGCGATTTGCGTTCTTCCGCCTGGGCAACCGGGCGCGGAGGACAAATTACTCTAACAGATCAAACGAGAGTTTGATCCCGGCTCAGAATCAACGCTGGCGGCGCGCTTAACACATGCAAGTCGAGCGAGAAAGGGGAGCAATCCCTGAGTACAGCGGCGTACGGGTGAGTAACACGTGGATCATCTACCTTCGAGTGGGGGATAACCCTGGGAAACCGGGGCTAATACCGCATGAGCCTGTGAAGGGAAAGCAGCAATGCGCTCGAAGAGGAGTCCGCGGCCGATTAGCTAGTTGGTGAGGTAACGGCCCACCAAGGCGATGATCGGTAGCCGGCCTGAGAGGGCACACGGCCACACTGGCACTGAAACACGGGCCAGACTCCTACGGGAGGCAGCAGTGGGGAATCTTGC
>JAFAYI010000029.1 GCA_019240475.1 Acidobacteriaceae bacterium | reverse complement strand
TCTGGTAGTGACTGTAGCATACAATCCACGCGCGAGGTGGCCGACTCTTAGAGTCGACGTTCGTACGTTCAGGTTTCGTTCAGTGACGAGGCCGCAGTTCCTGTGGACCGGCCGCCCGTCGCGCGTAACGTAGCTAGAGTATAGCCGTAAGGCTCCAAAGTAGATCCCGCTGAGTTGCGCAGGCATGTCAAGCCGCCAGCTCAGCGGGATTTTGCGTGTTAACATGGATCTAAGCCCGCCTGTAGTTCAGCCGCCCATAATTTGAAAGGATTCCAAGGAAATGAAAGCAGGGATTCATCCCGCCTATGACGAAGTGAATGTGATCTGTGCGTGTGGGTCCACCTTCCGCACTCGCTCCACGCAGCGGGGCGATCTGCGGGTTGAGATCTGTTCCAGTTGTCACCCGTTCTTCACTGGCCGGCAGAAACTGGTCGATACCGAAGGACGAGTTGACCGGTTCCAAAAGAAGGCCGCCAAGGCCCGCGAGATGCAGGCCCAGAAAAAAGCGGCCGCCGAAGCCAAGAACGCGAAGAAAATTCAGTAAGCCGAGTTCTGGGTAGGCGCTCGGCGCTTATCGCGCGGTAGCCCACGCAAGCCCGTCCGGATGTTTGATGGGCTGGATGCGGCCAGTAACGGTAAGCGAAGCGGGATCGATGATCGCGACATAATCGTCGGGCGTGCAGGCAACGAACACGCGAGCCCCATCCGGTTGCATGAGAATGCCCGCCGCCCCGTGGCCGGTTTCAACCTGTTTCACGAGCTTGCGAGTGGAGGCATCGAAGACGCTGACCGCGGAGCCTCCGAGTGTCGATACGAACACCAGCCTTCCGTTGGGCGTAAATTTCAGCCGGTTCGCGCCTTTGACATCGGCGTCGAGCGTTTGAACGACGCTCCTGTCGGCGACATCGATGATGGAAATGGTTCCGTCTTGCGCGTTGGCAACCCAGATCTGTTTGCCATCGGGTGATACGTCGAAGCCTTCAGAGCCACGACCGACGGGGACCACGATCTCGTTCCAATCCGCGCGCGGCGGTCCGGGAGGTCCTCCGCCTGGAGGTGCGCCGCCACCAGATCCGGGAGGAGGTCCGGGAGGTCCGCCCCGCACGACCGTCTTATCGATCATGGTGATCGTGGCGGAGCTGACGTTCGAAGTAACGACGTGTTGGAGGTCTTCGGACACCCAGATCATGTGCGTTCTGTTTTGACCCGTGCCAAGAATCCAATCGACCTTCTTGCTGGCGGGATCGTAACGCCCGATGGCCTTCGCGCCTTCGGCGGTGAACCAAACCTTTTCATCTAGATAAGCCAGGCCGTGCGGGCCGCGAAGGGGGCCAAGGTCGATGGGTTGCAAAGCCTTTTGCGCGATCAGATCGATCACTGAAAGCGTGTTGTACGCGCCTCCGCCGTAATTCGAGACATAGGCGAGCTTGCCATCGGAGGACGCGATGACTTCGTGTGGGTCCGGACCGCACGGAATGCGAGCGAGGATGTTCAGGTTCGAGGGATCGACAATAGCGAGCGCGTTATCGCCTTTCGAGAGCACCAGCAGCGCTTGTGGTGGCGTGCTGCCAGCCTGAAGAGCCGCGGCGAAAAGCAAAATAGCGGAAGCGGTTTTCATACAAGACGGTTCTAGGATATGTTCACGATGGCTTCGGTCTTGGCTTGCGAAAGCACGGCTTCCGCTTCGGCTTCGGTGAACTCTTGGGTCTTTGCCGAATGGTTCATGGAGCAGAACTTCGGGCCGCACATGGAGCAGAAGGCTGCGTCTTTGAAGCCTTCTTCGGGAAGCGTCTCATCGTGCATGGCCTGCGCCGTCTCCGGATCGAGCGAGAGTGCGAATTGGCGGCGCCAGTCGAATTGGAACCGGGCGCGGGAGAGTTCGTCGTCGCGGTCGCGGGCGCCTTTCCGGTGGCGCGCCACATCGGCCGCATGGGCGGCAATCTTGTAAGCGATGATGCCTTGTTTGACGTCTTCTCGATTCGGCAAACCCAGATGTTCTTTCGGCGTTACGTAACACAGCATGGAAGCGCCGTGCCAGCCGATCATCGCGGCGCCGATCGCAGACGTAATGTGGTCGTAGCCGGGAGCGATGTCGGTGACGAGCGGGCCAAGCGTGTAGAACGGCGCCTCGTAACACATCTCGCGCTCCTTTTCGACCTGAAGAGCGATCTGGTCGAGCGGGATATGGCCAGGACCTTCGATCATCACTTGGACGTCGTATTCCCAGGCTTTCTTTGTTAGCTCGCCTAGGGTCTTGAGCTCGGCGAACTGCGCGGCGTCGCTCGCGTCGGCGAGGCACCCGGGGCGCAGGCCGTCGCCGAGCGAGAAGCTGACGTCGTGCTTCTGGAAGATCTTGCAGATGGCGTCGAAGTGCTCGTAGAGGAAGTTCTGCTGGTGCTTCTTCACCATCCATTCGGCGAGTATGGCGCCGCCGCGGCTAACAATTCCCGTGATGCGCCGGCTGGTGAGCGGCACGTATTGAACGAGAACGCCTGCATGGATGGTCATGTAATCGACCCCCTGCTCGGCTTGCTCCTCGATTACTTCGAGCATCACGTTGAGGTTCAGATCTTCCACGCGCCGGACGCGATGGAGCGCTTCATAGATAGGAACCGTGCCGATGGGAACGGGAGATGCATCGATAATTGCTTGCCGTATGCGCGGTATGTCGCCGCCCGTCGAAAGATCCATGACCGTGTCGGCGCCGTACTTGATTGCGTAGTTGAGCTTAGCGAGTTCCTCGTCGATGTCGGAGGTGGTTGAAGAATTGCCGATATTGGCGTTGATCTTGCACTTGGAGGCAACGCCGATGCACATAGGCGCCAGGCTGCCGTGATGGATATTGGCGGGAATTATCATGCGCCCGCGCGCCACTTCCTCGCGGATGACTTCGGGCGTCAGATCTTCGCGTTGCGCGACGTATTCCATCTCGCCCGTAATCAAGCCCTTCCGCGCGTAGTGAATTTGGGTGCGAACCGGATCGCTTTGGCGGGGCGCAATCCATTCAGTGCGATTCATGATCCGATTATAAGGTTCATATGAAAGCGACTTTGTTTGGACGAATCATCTTTGGAGCCTCCGCGGTGCTGTTCGGCGTCATCGCGCTGATATGGCACGACACTGAGACCTGGCAGAGCCTGCGCAGGATCTGGACGCTGCCTTTCGGCGCGGCCATTGGCGCGTGTCTGATGGTTCTGCAAATCGCCTGCGGAGTTGGAATTCAGTTTGTGAGGACCGTCCGATTGGCGTCGCTGATTTTGGTCGGCGTCTATCTCTGTTTCTCGCTGGCCTGCGTTCCGGGTATCTTCGCTGCGCCAGGTGTCTATGCGCAATACGGGAGCTTCTTCGAGCAATTCTCTCTCTTGTGCGGCGCGGTGGCGCTGATGGGCGCGACTGAAGCGAATGCCGCTCGCGCTGCCGCGTTCGCAGGCGTGGCGCGGATTGGGCTCGGATTCTGCGCGGTCTCCTTTGCGCTTGCGCAGATTGTTTATCTGAAAGTGACAGCGGAACTCGTCCCCAAATGGATACCGCCGAACCGGACGTTTTGGGCGCTTGCGACCACGGTCGCATTTGCGCTCGCGGCCATCGCGATTCTCTCCAACAGACAAGCGCCGCTAGCTATGAGATGGATGACGCTGATGCTGGCGCTATTCGGCGTGTTGGTTTGGATTCCGCTGCTGGTCGCTCATCGCGAAGCGCATGGGAATTGGTCCGAATGCAGCCTGACTTGGCTTATTACAGGGGCCGCCTGGATGGTTGCCGAGAACGCGGCTCCACGTGAAAAACAGGTGCTATAGTGACGGGGAGCGCATGCCTCGAATAGCGCGATTACTTCCGTTAATGATGCCTGGTGAACTTACGACAACCGACGTGGATTGGACGCAATTGCAGGGCACGGTCCTTGAAGGCGGATATCAACTGGAGACGATATTAGCTGCCGAAGAGAGCGAAGCCACGTTCAAGGCGCGAGTGCTGGGAGATCCCGGAGCGAACGCTATCGCCAGGATATTTTTGGCGCGTGAGAACGAGGCCGAACAGCAGGCACAGGACTGGCTACAGGCCAAACGATTGGCCAGCCGCTATCTGGCCGCGCCGTTGGGAGCGGGGCAGACGCGGAGCGATGGCGCGACGCTCGCCTATGTAGTCTTACGGCGGCCGGACGAAACCCTGAACGAAGCCGTAACGGAGAGGCCGCTCAGCAAGGAAGAAGCGAGCGAGGTGTTGTTGGCGCTGGCGCGCGGCTTGGAGCAGTTGCACAGCCACGGCCTTGCGCACGGAGCCGTATCGCCGGATCGAATCGTGGCGGTCGGCGAAGCGATTCAGCTTTCAACCGAAGGCGTGCGCAGCGCGGGACGAGCGCCGCTTGCGCAGTTGCCGCGAGCAAGATACCTGGCGCCGGAGAGCGAAGCCTTCAACACAACTCCGGAAGCGGACCTCTGGTGCGTGGGCGCGACGTTGGTCGAGATTCTGACGCAGCAACGCTGCGAAGAAGACTGCACGGAGCAGGCGGCCAAGCTGCCGGCCCCGTTCGGCCGCATTGCTTTGAAATGCCTCGAAACAGATCCAGCAGCAAGGCCGAAGGCAGGGCAGGTGGAGGCGTTGTTACTCGATCAGCCGCGAAGCGAGGTGAAGAAGGCGTCGCTTGCGGCGCGCTCTGCACGTCCAGCGAGCGTGCCGGCGCCTGCGAACGGTACGGCGGCCCCTCCGCCGCCCGTCATTGCGATGCGTCCCAAACAAGAGCCGAAGCTGCGGGCATGGTGGATCTACGCGGCTGCTGGAATCCTTGTGGTGCTGGTTTTGATTTGGCTATTGCGTCCCAAGCAGCAACCGATTGCGACGGCGAGACCTGCCGCGTCGGCGCCCCGGCAAGGCGCCGCATGGGAATCGAAGACTCTCTCGCCCGACGAGGCTCAGCCCGCCGCAAAGCCGGTAACTCCTTCCGCCGTGGCAGGGGCGCCGGCGGCCGCTTCGGCAACCAGGGCGCCCGAGTACGTGAAGGGATCGGTATGGCGCGTTGTGCTTTATACCTACGCCAAGCAAACGGATGCCGATAGCAAGGCGCGCTGGGTGAACGCAAAGTATCAGGGACTCAACGCGGAGACATTTTCGCCCAGTGGAGGCAGCCCTTACCTGGTGGTGGCCGGCGGCCGGATGACTCGCGAGGAAGCGGCGCGGCTGCGACAGAAGGCTCGCGGCATGGGGTTGCCTCGCGATTCCTATATCCAGAACTATCAGCAGTGACATGCGCGCGGCGCGCTCGGCTTGGTTGAAACAGTTCTTTTCCAATTTGTTCGGGAAGTGATATGATGGCAATTCCCATTTTTGGCGGGGTGTCTAGGCTCGGCTAGGCGCTCGCTCTTACTGACGAAGTTCGGCGCAACAGAGAAACGGAACAGGAGTATACCGTGAGCAGCCAATACTCGGCGGCATTGGGTCCTCTTTCTCGACCGATCCGAATAGCTTATCCAGCGGCGGCAGTGCGGAGCGGCGCGGGATTCTTCCCGCAGTATCTCAGGCAGCATTGGAACAAGATCGCGATTGCGGCGGCGTCGGGAGTGCTGGCCGGATTTCTGGCCGCGGCCGTGAGTTCCAGAGAAAATCCTCCGCTCACCCAGGTGGTCTATGCGGCGGGTGCGACTACGCAGCCTGCTCTCGCATCCCAGGAAGTCTCCCAGCTACGAGCTGAAAACGAGCATCTGCAGGCGCTAATAGACCAACTGCAAAAGGCGCATCCAGCGGCTCGTGCTCATAAGGCGAAGGTACACCGCAGACGCAGTCACGGCTAGGCTGGCATTACTGCCAGTGTGAAATCCGCCACCCCTCCGGGTGTCGTATGACCGATTAGGAGGGGTTTTATGGTTAGCGGACGGTACCTGCATTCGGCTCTTGCATTGGGAGCACTGCTCGGAGCTGCCGGGCGGGGTTGGGGCGCCCCAGAGACACAGATTGTTCGACTCGCGCAGAAGCTGCAGATTCCGGGGGCGACTCTAGAGTCCGGCGAATACACCTTCAGCGTGGAGGACCGGCTCCGGGACCGGGCGATTCTTCGCATACAAGCAAGAGGCAGCGAGCGTCGCTATTACCTGCTGACCACGCCTAGCGACAAGCTTGGCACGGCGACGGCGAACGGGTTAATCTTCTTTCGATCCGATGCGGGTGAAGACGGCGCCCTCAAGGGATGGGCATGTCCTGGCTGTTCGATGCCGTTGGAAGTCGCCTATCCGAAACCGGAGGCTGTGAAGATTACACGAAAGAGCGGCGAGCCAGTGCTGGCGGTCGATCCGCAATACGACAAGCTCCCACAGAATCTGTCGGCCGACGACATGAAAGTGGTGACGCTGTGGCTGCTATCGCCGAAGCGCATCACGGCGGATCATCGCGGCGAAGGCGTGGCAGCGGCCAAGTATGCGGCTGTAGAGAGCGGGCCTGTAGAAACGGCTCAGGCGCGGGCGCCCATGGGGCCGGCGCACATGCCGAAAACCGCGAGCAACACGGCTGAACTTGCATTGTGGGGACTGCTGCTGACCGCCGCCGGCCTGGGTCTAGCGCTTGATCGGAAGAGGACCGCCGGATGAAACGAATCCGGGTAGGCGCGAAGAAGGATCGCAACTGGTCCTTGCTGAAAGAGAGTTGGAGACGGATCGGCTTGACCGCGATTGCGGGCGCGCTGGTGGGCTTTGGAGCGGCGGCCTCTACGCATGAAAGCGGCGAGTTCCGGCCGGTTCGCATCGCAAACACTAAGACTTCGACGACGGATATAGATGAGATGACCCGATTGGAGACACGCAATCGGCGCTTGGAGGCGCTGGTTCAGGTTTTGCGGCAACGGAAGGAGCGCCGGTGAGACGATGGCTTGAGGCCGCGCTGCTCGCCACAGGTTTAAGTTTGGTGTGCGCGGCGGGCTGGCGGTGGACGGAAAGGTCGGTTGTCGAGGCCCGGCCTCAGCTTGCTTCAATCTTGAGGCCCGGACTAAAGCTCGCCGGCACGCTGGACATTCCCCGCCTGCGCATGCACGTGCTTGTCTTAGAAGGTGACGAACAGGACGCGCTCAGCATTTCGGCCGAGCATGTTCCCGGCACGGCTGAACTCGGATCCCATGGAAACGCCGCGATCGCGGCTCATCGTGACGCCGAGTTCCGAGTACTTCGTGGCATACGGCTGGGCGACCGGGTGAGGATTCGGTCCGCCGCCACTTACATTTATGTAGTGAAGAATATACGCGTGGTCGGGGCAGACGATAAAACCGCACTTAGCCAGGACGGTCGCTCCCTGCTGACGCTAGTTACCTGTTACCCGTTCCGGTACGTGGGGAACGCACCGGAACGGTTTATCGTGCAGGCGGAGTTAGAAGGAACGTAGTTAGTAAGTCGCTTTGCTCGAAGCGGCGGCGGATCGCTTCTTGGCATGCCCGTCGCCTTGAGATTCGGCGGAACTTGCGGATTGCCGCGTGCCCGCTTTCTCCGACTTGAACGGCTCAAATGCGGGTGCTTCGACGAATTCCCAATCGCCGCCCTGGTTCCAGGGGCCGCGCGCGTCGGTGTCTCCCATTTCGTTTTCGCCGGTAGAGTCGTTGAAATACTGATTGACCAAGCCGGGCGTGGGCGGGATGAGGCCAATGCTGAACCGGTCCTTGCCCATGCTCTCGAGAGCCAGTGTGAAGGCCTTCATGTGCGTGATTTCGCGCGTCATGAGGAACTGCAAGGCGTCGATAGTGCCGGGATCGTCAGTGAAGTTAATGAGGCGCTCATAGACAATCTTGGCGCGGGCTTCGGCCGCGATGTTGCTGCGAAGATCGACATCGAGCTCGCCGGTGATCTTCAGATAGTCGGCTGTCCACGGGTCGCCTTGAGAGTTGTAGAGCGATGCGCCCCCGCCTCCGGCAATGGCGATGAGTGGATCGGCCTCCGCGGCGCTCCGTTGATTCTTGGTGGGCTTGAGGTGAAGCCGGGCGAGAGTACCGACCACTTCCAGATGGCTTAATTCTTCCGTGCCGATGTCCATCAGCAAGTCCTTGCGTTCAGGATCGTCGCAGTTCAAACCTTGAATGGAATATTGCATGGCGGCGGCAAGCTCGCCGTTGGCCCCCCCGAATTGCTCCAGAAGCATGTTGCCGAACTTCGGATCAGGCGTTCCGACGTTCACTGTGTACATGAGTTGTTTCACGTGATGATACATGGATGTCTTCTCGCAGATGGGACGCCGGGCAGGGTGTGGAAGCGAACAAAAAAACGCCGGGGACAGGTACTGGGAAAAGTACCCGCGCCCGGCGGGGAAAAGACGCTGCCTGGGGAGGAGTTCTAGGCTGGTGAACTGCTGGAGGTGTGAAGGTTTCCGTTCACACCGTTGGGAAAGAAGCCGCCGGAGGTTGCGTTGGCGGCGTTATAGGCCAAATACAGTACCTGGGCAGGCGTGCGGATGGCAGTTAGTCCGGTGCTTGGATCGACAGAGAAGAAGTAAGTACCGGAAGGAGGAGGAATAATATCGACGCTGTCCAACTTACTGGTAGCGATAGCCAAGCGTGCGACTTGAAGCCGGATATTGGCGACATGCTCCGCTTCAGCGGCTAGAATGCGAGCGGCGGTGCCGATGTACGGGCTGGTTGTGACAGAGCTGAGCTGGGCGGCGCCGCCATATGCGGACACGCCGATGTCTTCAAATACGCGAGCGAGCGTGAGGAATTGAGCTTCGTTCCCGAATCCGATTCCAAGCGCGTCGAGATTGAGCTCGGGCTTGGCGATGGGTTCGACGCCCGCATTGCTGAGCGCCGTGCGCAGCAAGGTCACATGGTTGCGTTCGTCGTTGCCGATTTGATTGGCAACCGTGCCGGTGAACACAGTGCTGTTGGAAAAGTTGACTTGATGCCATCCGGTTGTAGGGCCAGAACGGCCGGAGCCCGATATGCCGATACCGACCTGATCGATGGTTTTGCCCATCGTAGCGGTGGTGTAGAACTCGGCTTCGAGATATTCCAGGTTTAACGCGAATTGCAGCACGTCGACCACGGTTGGGGAAGAGGGGTCGGCTCTCAGCTTCAGGCCGCCAGTGGCGAGCGCCGCGCCGGTCGCCGCTGTGGCGATGCCGATCTTCTTTAATAAGCTACGCCGATTGGGCGATTGTTCGACAACATCGGAGATGAGATCTTTGATTGCCATTATTGATCCTTGAGTTTATTGACGGACGGGTAAGTGAGACCTACAGAGCAGAATTACGGCGTTTGCGCAGAAACAGCGCCGCGGCGGCCAGAGCCGGAATGACAAGCGAGAAGGTCGCTGGTTCAGGGACGGAGGAGGAGCCGACGGGCATTGCCGAAATATTCAGAGCGTAGCTGCCGCTGCGATTGTTGCCGTCTACGTCTTGAAAGGACGTTCCGCCGGGGCCGGTGAATTGAAGAGAGGCGGCTTCAGACAAGCTGAGGCCGGTAGAGGTGACGGACATCTGATTTTGCCAATCGGTGAGAGTGACATAGTAAGTGCCGGCGGACGCGTCCGTATCTTGGAGGTAACCATCCAGCTTCAGGCCGGTTGAAGAGTCCGTGTTGGCGAGAGGTGAAAAGCTGGGACTCTGGTTGGCTACGACGAATCCAGTGCTGTTATAGAGAGTTATGTTTGGCTGAAAGCCTCCGGAAGCGGCCGTGGTTCCGTCTAGGTTAGCGCCGCCGCCATACGATGTGGTGTAGATCGTTACGTTCGAAGCCGAGGTTAAGGTGAAGCTCTCAAGTATGACGGAGCCGGAACCCGTCTCCGAGGCGAGGGCGCCGCTGTAAGTCTGAGAGATGGAAGACGCGTTCGCGCGAACGCCGATGACCGCGCAAAACGCGAAAGCTGCCAAGCTCGATGAGAGCTTGCGTTTCAGGAACATCTAAACTCCTCCTATTCGCTGGTCGCGAATCGATTCAATCGGGTATACGGGACCGGTTGGTGAAATGGATTTCTAACTGGCGATTTTGCGGGTACCATCCCAAGGAGTTTCGAAAGTGGCTAGGAAAATGTGTAATGTTTAAACAAGGACAGGAATCTACCAACCGCAAACCGGCCGACGTTGGCCACCCGATAGATGCACGCGGACGACAGCGCGGATTCCCGAATCATAGAGCAGCTACGCAACCGTGATCCAAACGGGATTGCGGCGGCCTACGACCGGTATGGGCGTTCCGCCTATGCGCTTTTCGTGCGAATCACGCACGACCGGGCCGCGGCCGAGGACCTGCTGCAAGAGTTATTTCTGCGGCTGTGGGACCGAGGGGTGAAATTCGATTCCTCGAAGGGCGCCCTGGGGGTGTGGATTCTTTCGATAGCGCGCAATCTGGCGATCGATCATGTCAGGTCGGCACAGACGCGATTTTCAAGCCGGCTGCGTTCGATGGAGCACCTGGAATCGCTTTGCTTTGGGGATCATCCGAGCGGGCGCGAGTCCCGTATAACAGATGTAAGAAGTATTCAAGAGGCGTTTGCCGCCTTAAGCGCCGATGAAAAGCGCGTGATGGAGCTGGCGTATTTCGAGGGGTTCTCGCAATCGGAGATCGCGGCGAACATCCAGGAGCCGCTGGGCACGGTGAAGAGCCGGGTGCGATCGGCGCTGGGCCGCTTACGGGTCGCGCTGGGTGGGAACAAGAAGCCATGACACATGCCGAGATGAGCGAGGTGTACGAACTGTACGCGCTCGGCGTGTTGGAGCCCGAGGCGGCGGCCGAGATCGACCAGCATTTGCGGGATGGGTGCGAACATTGCGAGCGGCATGTGGCCGACGCGATGGGGTTGGTCGCGGCCATGGCGAGCCTGGCCGAACCGGAGTCCCCGCGCGCGCAGGTACGAGAGCGAATTCTAGGCGTCGTGAAGCCTCAAAGGCAAAGGCCGACCCGCAACTGGATGTACGCGGCCGCGGCGCTGGCGGCGGCCTGCGCGGCGTTGATTATCTTCTCCGTTAGCTCTCGCTCGGAGCTGCGGCACATGCGGGAGCGATTGGCGGCTTTGACCGAGGAGCGGGATCAATTGCGTTCGGCGGTGCAGATTCTGAGCCGGCCGGATACGCGGGCGGTGGGGTTCGGACGGGCCGGGAATGCTCCGCACGGGCGCGTGCTGGTTAACCGTAATGGCGGGTTCGTGTTCGTGGGCTCGCAGTTGCCGGAGCTAGGCAGCAACCAGACATTCGAGTTGTGGCTGGTGCCGGCAAGCGGCGCGGCGCCCCAGCCCGCGGGACTGTTCCGGCCGAACGCGCAAGGCGATTCGGTGCACGTTTCTTCCGCGGCGGTGGACGCCCGAACGACCAAGGCCGTAGCGGTGAGCGTGGAACCGAGCCAGGGTTCGAACGCGCCGACGACGACACCGATCTTGGTTGTGCCGCTGGCGTAGCGGCGTGAAGCTTTGACTTAGCGAGTGCGGAGAGGCTCGGCGCCGACCGGAAGGGGGTTCGACTGCGAGGGCGGAGGGTTGCCGCTCTCCGGGAGATGCACGAGCATCTGCTCTTTACGATAGATAAGCGTAGAAGTGTTGTAGCTGGCGAGCTCGAAGCCGTGGCCGTGGGTGATGGCGTCGGTGGGGCAGGCTTCGACGCAGAAGCCGCAGAAGATGCAGCGATTGTAATCGATGTTGTAGACCTTGGCGTAGCGCTCGGCCGCGCTGAAGCGCTGCTGCTCGGTGTTCTCGGCCGCTTCGATGTAGATGCAGTTGGCGGGGCAAGCGGCGGCGCAGAGAAAGCAGGCCACGCATTTTTCAAGGCCGTTCTCATCGCGCTGAAGGACATGAGCGCCGCGGTAGCGTGGGGCGACTTCAGCCGGCGCATCGGGATACTCTTCGGTGATGGCGGGCTGGAGCATCTCCCTGAAGGTGATTCCCATGCCTTTGGCGATGGCTGCGGCGGAACTGAATACTTCACCGATTTTGGCCATGTGCTTTCAGATTAGCGCAGCGCGGGTTAGTCGACAGGAGGCAGCCCGCCGCGAAAGAGTCGATAAAATGGGGCTCGTGCGCGCGGTTCTGCTGTTGCTGCTGACGGCCGCCATGCTGTGGGGCGATACGTTCAAGCTGTACTTGCGGGACGGCGATTTTCATCTGGTTCGCGAATACAAAGTGGAAGGCGACCGGGTGCGCTACTACAGCACGGAGCGCGGGGAGTGGGAAGAAATTCCGGCGGCGCTGGTGGATCTGGAGAAGACCGACCGCGAGCATCGGGCCGTGAGCGAGGAAGCGGCCAAGGAGGCCAAGGAACAAGACGAAGAAGATAAGGCCGAGCGAGAGCAGCGGCGCGAGATCGCGTCGATTCCCGCCGATCCGGGCGCCTATTACATGGTTGGCGATGCCATCAAGGCGCTGTCGATGGCGGACTACCAGGTAATCACGAGCAAGAAGCGCAAGGCGCTGCAAGTATTGTCGCCGCTTCCGCTGGTGCCGGGAAAGGCGTCGGTGGTGATCAAGGGCGAGCGGTCGAAGTTCGTGGTGAACGAGGATCGTCCGGACTTCTTCTTGAGGCTAGCAAAGCAGGAGCGTTTCGGAATCATCAGTCTGACTCCGAAGAAGGATGTGCGGGTGGTGGAGAGCATTTCGATTATTCCCGCGAGCAAGCAGAACATCGAAGAGCGCAAGCAGATGGAAGCCTTTCAGCAGGAGCTGGACGCGGGTGTGTTTCGCGTATGGCCTGAGAAGCCGCTGATTCCGGGCGAATACGCGCTTGTGGAATATTCCGACGACCAGGAGAACGGGGAAGTGGATCTGCTGGTGTGGGACTTCAGCTACAAGCCGGCGGAAGCGCCGAGGTGAGCGGCTCTAAGAGACACTACCGGCCGGGTGCCGGTGTCGAGCAAGTATTCGGATGTCAAGGAGCTGTCGTCTAGCCGCGCACAACGGCAGAAAGCGCCCAGTGGGCGCCGAAACGCAGTCCAGGGGCGGCGCTCTTCCGATATACTCGACGCATAACCGAACTTTGCGCGCGAGGGCTGTATGATCCAACTGAAAGTAAACGGCGCTGTCCGATCCTATGACGGCGATCCGGAGATGCCGCTGCTGTGGTACTTGCGGGATGAGCTGCAGTTGACGGGCTCGAAGTTCGGGTGCGGGATGGGGCTGTGCGGGGCCTGCACGGTGCATGTGAATGGCGAGGCGGCGCGGAGCTGCCTGACGCCGATGAGCGCGGCAGGCGGGAAAGAGATTACGACCATCGAAGGCCTGGGCCACGACGGCGCGCATGCGGTGCAGCGAGCTTGGGAACAGATTCAAGTCCCACAGTGCGGGTATTGCCAGAGCGGGCAGATTATGCAAGCCGCGGCGCTGCTGAAGCAGAAGCCGAAGCCGACGGACCACGATATCGAAGAAGCGATGTCGGGCAATATCTGCCGGTGCGGGACGTACCAACGCATTCGGGCGGCGATCAAGATTGCCGCGGGCGAAGGGGCGGAGGTGCAGTCGTGAGCGCGCGGGTTCGGCTGGCATCGCGGCGCGATTTTTTGTCCGGCGTTTTCTCGGCGGGCGCATTGGTTTTGGGCGCGCGATTCCTGCCGGCGGACGCGGCCGAGGCGGAATCGTCACTAGACGTGACGAAGATGACGTGGAACCCCAGCGTCTGGGTGGGGCTGAATCATGACGGGTCGGTTGTGATCGTGTCGCACCGCAGCGAGATGGGCACGGGCATTCGCACGAGCCTGCCGATGGTGCTGGCCGATGAAATGGAAGCGGACTGGGCGAGAGTGCGTGTGGAGCAGGCCGTGGGGAGCGATAAATATGGATCGCAGGACACCGACGGCTCGTGTTCGATTCGCGACTTCTCCGAGACGATGCGGGAGGCAGGCGCGACGGCGCGGACGCTGCTGGTGAATGCGGCGGCAGCGCGGTGGCAGGTCCCGTTGGATGAATGCCAAGGGTTGAATCACCAGGTGCTGCACAAGAAGAGCGGGCGGAAGCTGGGGTACGGCGAGCTCGCGGAGGCGGCTTCGAAGCAGCCCCTGCCGCACAACAGCACGATTCAGTTGAAGAAGCCGTCCGAGTTCCGCTATATCGGCAAAGGCGTTCCGGGAGTGGATTTGAAAGACGTCTGCACGGGACGCGCGGTGTACGGATTCGATGTGCAGGTGCCAGGCATGGTGTATGCGTCGATTGAGAGGGCGCCGGTTCTGGGAGGAGCGCTGCGGTCCTTCGACGATTCGCAAACGAAGCTGGTGAAGGGCGTCGAGCAGACGGTGACGATCGATCACGCGAAGCCGCCTTACGGGTTTCAGGCGCTGGGCGGGATTGCGGTGATCGCAAGCAATACATGGGCGGCGGCGCAGGGCCGCAAGAAGCTGAAAGCGGAGTGGGACCTCGGGCCGAACGCGATTGTGCAGACCGAATCGTACAAGCGCGATTTGATAGAGACGGCTAGCAAGCCGCAGAAGGTGGTGCGGAAGGCGGGCGATGTAGAGGCGGGGCTGGCGGGCGCGGCGAAGACGCTGGAGGCAACCTATTACACGCCGCTGCTGGCGCATGCTTCGATGGAGCCGCCGGCGGCGGTGGCCATGTATCGCGAGGGCAAGGTGGAGGCCTGGGCGGCGACGCAGAGCCCGCAGGACGTGCAGAAGACGGTTGCCGAAGCGCTGGGGCTGAAGCCGGAGGATGTGACGTGCCATGTGACGCTGCTGGGCGGGGCGTTCGGGCGGAAGTCGAAGCCGGACTATGTAGCGGAAGCGGCGATCTTGTCCAAGAAAGTTGGCAAGCCGGTCAAGATTTCTTGGACGCGCGAAGAGGATATTCACTTCGATTTCTATCATTCGACTTCGGCCATGTATTTCAAAGCGGGGCTGGATGCGGGCGGCAAGCCAGTAGCGTGGCTGCAGCGATCCGTGTTTCCGCCGATCGGTTCGACGTTCGATGGGAAGTCCGTATACGGAGACGATGGCGAGATGGGCATGGGCTGGACGGACGTGCCGTTCGACATCGCGAACTTTCAAGCCGAGAACGGGCCGGCGAAGCCGCATGTGCGTATCGGGTGGCTGCGGTCGGTGGCGAATGTGTATCACGCGTTCGGAGTGCAGTGCTTCGTGGATGAGCTGGCGCAGGCGGCGGGCAAGGATCCGGTGGAGTATTGGCTGGCGACGCTAGGGCCGGCGCGGAAGCTCGATTTCAAGGGACAGGTGCAGAAGTTTACCAACTACGGGAAGCCGGTCGATCAATATCCGTTCGACACGGCGCGGCTGCAGCGGGTGGCGGAGGCGGCGGCGGAGCGGTCGGGCTGGGCCAATAAGAGGGCGAACAAGCGAGCGGTCGGGTTTGCCGCGCACCACAGCTTCCTTACATATGTGGCGGCCGTAGCCGAGATCGATATCGACGCGAACGGAAAGGTTCGGATTCCGCGAGTGGACATTGCGGTGGACTGCGGGCCGGTGATCAACCCGGACCGGGTGAAGGCGCAGTTCGAAGGGGCGTCGGTATTTGGGGCGAGCATTGCGCTGCTGGGCGAGATCACGGTGGCGGATGGGCGCGTGCGAGAGGGCAACTTCGATAAGTATCCAGTAGCGCGCATGAACGATGCGCCGCGCGAGACGCACGTGCACTTGGTTCCGACCGAGGATGCACTGCCGACGGGCGCGGGCGAGCCGGGGGTTCCACCAATGGCGCCGGCGATTTATAACGCAGTGTTCGCGGCGACTGGCAAGCGGTTGCGCGAGTTGCCGTTGCGCAAACAGAAGCTGGCGTAAAGAGCGCGAGTCATTCTAGCGCAGGCCGTTACTCATACCGCAGTGCTTCAGCGGGCGCGACGCGCGAGGCGCTTCGGGAAGGGTGCAGCGTCGCGAAGAAACTGGTAGCGAGCGCGAGGGCAGCGACCCAGAGGCCATCGGTCCAGTGGCTCTGGAAAGGCACGTAGCTGAGCGCGTAGATCTGCTCGTCGAGCTTGAGCCAGCGGTAGTGATTGAAGAGCGCGTCGACGGTATATCCGGCAGCGAGCCCGAATGCGCAACCGATGGCGCCGATTATTAGCCCTTGCAGGATAAAGATGCGCTGCACTTGGCCCCGGCGCGCGCCCATGGACATGAGGATGGCGACATCGCGGTGCTTTTCCATGACGAGCATGACGAGCACAACTAGGATGTTGAGGGCGGCGACAAGTTCGATCAGGCTTACGGTGATGAGGCTGACGATTTTTTCGAGGCGGAGCGCGTTTAGCAAAGACCGGTTCTGATCCATCCAGGTGCTCGCGACCAGGCGCGGGCCGATGACGGCTTCGGCGGCGCGGGCGACGCGCGGGGCTTCGAAGATATCGTCGAGGCGGAGCTCGATGGTGTTGACGATGTCTTGGAGATCGAGGACGTGCTGGGCGGCAGGCAGGGAAGTGAACGCCCAGCTTGAATCGAGATCGTAGAGACCGGATTCGAAGATGCCGGCCACGCGAAAGTGGAACAAGCTGGGGACGACTCCGAGCGGGGTGAGCTGGCCCTGATAGCTGATAACGGTGACAGGGCTGTGGAGCATGACGCCGATTTGGTCGGCGAGGCGGGCGCCGAGGACGATGGAGTAGGGGCCGCGCGCCGAATCAAAGGCGGCGAGCGAGCCGGACTTGAGATGACGCAGAAGATCTGGCGTGGGCGTGTTGGGGCCGAGAGGAACTCCTTTGAGCGTGGCGCCCCATCCGACCAGCGGGCCTTTGATGGCGATTTGGCCGTAGAGGCCCGGAGTGGCCGAGACCACGTGTGGGATGCGGCGGAGCTTGGGGACGAGCTGCTCCCAGCGGTCGATGCCAAATTCGGGGTTGCGTTCAAGAATGCTGACGTGCGCGGTCGCGCTGAGAAGGCTGGACTGCAGAGTGCTTTGAAATCCGTTGTTGATGGCGAGCGCGATGATGAGAGCGGCGACGCCAGCGGCCACGCCGAGGATCGAGATGACAGTGATGACGGAAATGACCGTCTGCTTGCGCTTGGCGCGCAGATAGCGAAGCGCGACCATCCATTCGAAGCGGGACATGCGGGGCGTTGGGGTCGGCGCGGCTAGGGCGCGACTTCGCGCAGTTTGGCGACGAGACCGATTTCGCCTTCAGGGCGCAGGAGCGGGAAGAGAATGACGTCGCGAATGGATTTGGAATTGGTGAGCAGCATGGTGAGGCGGTCGATGCCGATGCCTTCGCCGCCGGCGGGCGGCATGCCGTAGCTAAGAGCGCGGATGTAATCTTCGTCCATGACGTGAGCTTCCTGATCGCCAGCGGCCTTGCGAGCGAGCTGCATTTCGAAGCGGCGGCGCTGCTCCTGCGGGTCATTCAGCTCCGTGAAGGCGTTGCCGATTTCGACGCCGCCCGCGAAGACTTCAAAGCGATCGACGATGGAGGGGTCCTCGGGATTAGTTTTCGAAAGCGGGGAAATTTCGACGGGGAAGCCGTGGACGATGGTGGGATTGGTGAGGTTCGGCTCGGCGTACTCTTCGAAGAGTTCGACGAGTGCGGCGCCGGGTGATTTCTCCTTGGAGTGGAGCGAGAGCCATTCCGGATCTTTGACGTTATCGAGCGAAGGCTTGGTGGCGCCGGGCCAGAATTCGATTACGGCTTCGCGCATCGAGAGGCGGTTGAAGTGGTCGAAATCAGCGGAGAGACCCTGGTATGAGACGCGGGGCGAGCCGGTTGCGTCGATGGCGACCTGGCGCAGGAGTTCTTCGGTGAGCTGCATCATGACGCGAAAATCGGCGTAGGCCTGGTAGAACTCGAGCATGGTGAACTCGGGGTTGTGCTGTGTGGAGATGCCTTCGTTGCGGAAGTTGCGATTGATTTCATAGACGCGTTCGAGACCGCCGACCACGAGGCGCTTGAGGTAGAGCTCGGGGGCGATGCGGAGATAGAGGTCGAGGTCGAGCGTGTTGTGGTGGGTGACGAAGGGACGGGCGGCGGCGCCCCCATAGAGCGGCTGCATCATGGGCGTTTCGACTTCGAGGAAGCCGCGGGAATCGAGCTGGCGGCGGAAGGAGCGGACGATGTTGGCGCGCGTGACGAAGATGCGGCGGACGTCGGGGTTGGCGATGAGGTCGAGATAGCGCTGGCGGTAGCGCGTTTCGATGTCTTCGAGGCCGTGCCACTTTTCGGGCAGGGCAAGCATGATCTTGGACAGAAAGACGAGCTGTTCCACGTGGATCGTGAGTTCGCCCGTCTTGGTGCGGAAGAGATAGCCCGCGGCGCCGACGATGTCGCCGGTATCGAGGAGTTCGTAGAGCTTGTATTCGTTTTCGGGGAGCGCGTCTTTCTTGATGTAGATCTGTAGCTTTTCGCCTTCCTGCTGGAGATGCAAGAAGCCGGCCTTGCCCATGCGGCGAATGGTTTGAATGCGGCCGGCGATGCGGACGCGGATGGGATCGCCGGCGAGTTCTTCGGCGGTCTTCGCGGAATAGCCGGCAAGAAGCCGTGGGATGGTGTGGGTGAAATCGAAGGCGTGGCCGTAAGGGGCAAAGCCGAGCTGTTGAATTTGCGCGATGCGCTGGTGGCGCTGGCGCAATAATTCGTCTTCTAATGCCAAATGGGGCTCCTGAAGCTCTTATTGTAGGAGGCCGGTGTAGGAGTATGGATAACGGCGAACGAATACATGAACTTTGAATTCACGGCAGAGCAGGTGCAACTGCGCAAGACGGTTCGGGATTTTGCGATGGCGGAGATAGCGCCGCACGTGCTCGATTGGGACGAGAACCAGACGTTTCCGTTGGAGACGATCAAGAAGGCCGGGGAGCTGGGGATACTGGGCGCGATTTTTCCGGAGGAACTGGGCGGCGCGGGGCTGGGGTATATCGAATACTCCATCATCATCGAAGAGATTGCGCGGGTGGACCCGAGCGTGGCGCTGATTGTGGCGGCGCACAACTCGCTGTGCACGAACCATATTTATCTGGCGGGCAACGAGGAGCAGAAGAACAAGTACGTTCCGAAGCTGGCGAGCGGGGAATGGATCGGCTGCTGGTCGTTGACGGAGCCGGAGGCGGGGTCCGATGCGGCGGGGACGCGCTCGACCGCGACCTTGAAAGACGGCGAGTGGGTGTTGAACGGCGGAAAGACGTTTACGACGAATGCGCAGTATGCGGATGTGTGCGTGGCGATGGCGGTGACGGACCGGTCGGCGTCGCAGCATGGGATATCGGCGTTCATTTTAGAGAAGGGCACGCCGGGATTTCGGGTAGGCAAGAAAGAGAACAAGCTGGGGATGCGCGCGAGCGCGACGGGCGAAGTGTTGTTCACCGATTGCAGGCTGCCGCAGCCGCAATTGCTGGGCAAGCAGGGCGAAGGGTTTGTGGATAGCCTGCGGACGCTCGATGGAGGACGGATTTCGATCGCGGCGCTGGCATTGGGATTGGCGCAGGGGGCGTTCGACGCGGCGCTGAAATATTCAAAGCAGCGGAAGCAGTTTGGGCGATTCATTTCGGAGTTTCAGGCGATCCAGCACAAGCTGGCGGACATGGCGACCTCGATTGAAGCGGCGCGGTGGTTGATCTATGCGGCGGGAGCGCGGAAGGATGCGGGGCATCGCGTGACGCGGGAGTCGGCGATGGCGAAACTGTTTGCGTCGGAGATGGCGGTGAAGGCGGCCGACGATGCCTTGCAGATACACGGCGGGTACGGATTCATCAAAGATTATCCGGTGGAAAAGTTCTATCGCGACGTGAAGCTTTGCACGATTGGGGAGGGGACGAGCGAGATTCAGCGGCTGGTGATTGCGCGGCAACTGCTAAAAGAGTAAGTTGGCGGCGCGATTACAAGCGATCGAACTCGAACGGCGGATCGGCGCGGGCGATGCGCGGGCGTTGGCGCGCGCGGCGAGCCTGGTGGAAGCCCAGGGCGAGGCGGGGCGGCAGTTGATCGCGAACCTGTTTCCGCGCACGGGGCGGGCGGCGATGGTGGGTGTGACGGGAGCGCCGGGGGCGGGGAAGAGCACGCTGGTGGATCAACTGGCGAAGGTGCTGCGACGCGCTGGCCAGACGGTTGGGATCATCGCGGTAGACCCGAGCAGCCCGTTCACGCAGGGCGCGATTCTGGGCGATCGCATTCGCATGCAGGATCATCACCAGGATTCGGGAGTTTTCATTCGCTCGATGGCGAGCCGGGGAAAGCTGGGCGGAATTGCGAAGGGGACGCTCGAAATGGCGCTGTTGATGGATGCGGCTGGACGCGATGTTGTGTTGATCGAAACGGTAGGCGTGGGGCAGGATGAAGTGGAAGTGGCGCGGCTGGCGGACGTGACGGTGGTGGCGTTGACGCCGGGGCAAGGCGACGATGTGCAGGCGATCAAGGCGGGAATCATGGAGGCGGCCGATGTGTTTGCGATCAACAAAGCGGACATGCCGGGGGCGGAGCGATTGGAGCAGGAGATTCGCGCGATGCAGAGCCTGGGGAGTGAGGAGCAACGGGCTAATGCGGCGCCCGTGCGGCGGGTGGTGGCGACCGAGGGCAAGGGCATCGAGGAATTGTGGAGCGTGATTCGCGCGGTGTTCGAGAAGCAGGGTCGACGTGGGGCACGCGCCGAGACGTGGGCGCTGCGGCTGCGGGAGATGCTGCGGGATCGATTGCTGGGGGCGCTGCCGGACGAGTTGGTGGAGGAGCATGCGAAAAGAGTGGCGGCGAGGGCGGAAGATCCGTATGAAGCGGTAGAGGCGCTGCGGCTGAGTTTGGCGGGGCAGGGATGAACGTCGAGATCGATCATTTGGGGATCGCGGTGCGGAGCCTCGAAGAAGCGCTGGGGTTTTATGAAGGCGTGCTGGGGATGGCGGCCAGCGGCCGCGAGACGGTGGAAGCGGAGCAGGTGAACGTTGCGATGCTGCCGGCCGGGAGCGGAGCCGGAGCGAGCCGGATTGAGTTGCTAGAGGCGACAGGCGAGGGATCGCCGATAGCCAAGTTTGTCGAGAAGCGAGGGCCGGGGCTGCATCATGTTGCTTTGCGCGTTGACGATCTGGCCGGCGCGACGGAGCGGTTGCGGCAGGCCGGCGCGCGGCTCTTGAACGAACCGCGGGCGGGCGCGGGCGGCCATGCATATGTGTTCGTGCATCCGGCGTCGGCGGGCGGCGTGCTGCTGGAGTTAATACAGAAGTAGAAGAGGAGCGGATTGGAACAGAGAGCGGAGATCGGCATTATCGGCGGCAGCGGGCTGTATTCGATGCCCGGGTTTGAGGCGCGGGAGGAAGCGGCGCTAGAGACGCCATTTGGCGAGCCGTCGGATGCGTACATTCTGGGGCGATTGGAAGGGAGGCGGGTGGCGTTTCTGGCGCGGCATGGGCGCGGACATAGGATCTCGCCATCGGAGCTGAACTTTCGAGCGAACATTTTCGGCTTCAAGATGCTGGGCGCGGAACGAATCTTATCGCTGAGCGCGGTGGGATCGCTCAAAGAAGAGCATGCGCCGCTCGACTTTGTGATTCCGGATCAGTTTTTCGATCGGACGCGCGGGCGCATTTCGACGTTCTTCGGAGGCGGCGTGGTGGCGCATATCAGCTTCGCCGATCCGGTGTGCCCGCAGCTTTCGAAGATTGTGCATGGGGCGGCGGGAGAGATTGGGATCAACAGCAAAACGGGCGGAACGTATCTTTGCATGGAGGGTCCGGCGTTTTCGACGCGAGCGGAATCGAACGTCTATCGCAGTTGGGGCATGGACGTGATTGGCATGACGAACCTGCAGGAGGCGAAGCTGGCTCGCGAGGCGGAGATCTGCTACGTGACGATTGCGATGGTGACGGATTACGACTGCTGGCACGAAGCGCACGACGCTGTGACGGTGGAGCAGATCATCGGCACGCTGCGGAAGAATGCGGAGAACGCGTGCAGGCTGGTAGGTAAGGTGGTCGCGCGGATGCCCGGTGAGAGGACGTGCAAGTGCGGGGCGGCGCTGAAGCATGCGATCATCACGGACCCACGCGCGATACCGGCCGAGGCGAAAGAGAAATTGGGGCTGCTGATTGGCAAGTACACCGGCGACTGAGCTAGCCGAGGAGATCCTGGAGGCATGCCTGCGCGACGGCACCTGGCCGGCGCGGCCGCTGGATGCTCTGGTGGAACGCGCGCTCGACCCGCACGATCCTTTACTGGCGGAGGCGGCGACGCGGGCGCTGATTGGCATAGTAGTGGAACGGCTGGGCGATCTCTTCGAGCCGGAGCTGTGCGACGTATACGCGCGCTTGTTTTCGCGCGTGATTGCGCGAGCGCTGCCCGCCTACAATGCCGAGGAACTGCTCATCCGGTACCGGAGAATCCGGCAGGCGAGGCGCTTTCCGGGAGGCGAAGTGCGGCGCGTATTCGTGCTGTCGCGCGTCACGCTGGGGGCCGATGTTGCGGTGACGAGCGTTGTGCTGGCGGCTGCGAAGGAGCGATTCCCGGACGCGGAGATTTGCCTGCTGGGGCCGCGGAAGAATGCAGAACTGTTCGAAGCCGACAGGCGGATCGGATCGACGGTGGTGGGCTATGCGCGATCGGGACTGCTGCGGGAACGGCTGGCGTCGGCGGTAGAGCTGCAGACGATTGTGGATGAAAGGGGCACGATGGTTATCGACCCGGACTCGCGGCTCACGCAGCTTGGGCTGATTCCCATTTGCGAGGACGCGCGGTATCACTTTTTCGAGAGCCGGGCGTTTGGAGGAGATCTGGACACGCCGCTGCCCGTATTGACCGCCGAGTGGCTGCGCGAGGTTTTCGATATCGAATCGGTCGCGCCGTTTGTGGCGCCGGCGCCCCAGGAGCGCGTCGCGGACGTTACGGTGAGCCTTGGCGTGGGAGGCAATGAAGATAAACGGCTGGATGACGACTTCGAGCGCGAGGTGCTGGCGGCGCTGGTTCGGCGAGGGCGGCCGATATTGATCGACCGCGGGGCGGGAGCCGAAGAGGGCGCGCGCGTGGACGCCATGGTAGAGCGATTGGGGAGGCCGGCGCTGATCCACGTGCACGAAGGCAGCTACGCATCGTTTGCGAGCCACATCGCGCAGAGCAGGCTCTATGTGGGATACGATTCCGCCGGGCAGCATGTGGCCTCGGCAACGGGCGTACCACTGGTGTCGGTGTTTACGGGATACGCTTGCGAGCGAATGCTGGCTCGGTGGCGGCCCGCGAGCGCCGGCGCGCATGTCGTGACCGTGGAGCAGACGAATCGGCCGAACGCCTTGGAGCGGACCTTACAGGCTATTGAGGCGGCGGTGGCGGAGGGCTAGGGAGCGCCCACGGATTGGAGTTGCCGGCGCCGCCGGTGGAGGCGGCGGGTTTGGGCGATTGCTCGGGCGTTCCGGGCGTGCGCGGCGAGTTCGAATTGGAAGCGGGCTCGGCGGCGGGCGCGGGCGCGGTTCCGGTGGTGGAAAACGTGGCGGGCTCTTCCTGGCTTTCGGGCATCGGGGGCGGCGCCTCGGCGCCGTATTGAATGACGCTCTCGGTTCCGAACTTGCGGTAATCGCGGAACTCGATTTCGTTTTTCGATTTGTCGCGCCCGGCGGTCATGAACAGCCGCGCCATCATGGGGCAGACATACTTTTGCCCGCTGATGTCAACCAGGTCGTAATCGAGAATCTCGGTGGCTTCGCTTACCGGGAAATTCCTCGGGATGTCGACGGCGACGAACTTGATGCGGTCGATTTCGCCGGTGTCGGGGTCCGCGTAGATCAGGCCTTTGTATGCGGTGATGATGCGCTGCTCGTCGCCGGGGCCGGCGGTGTACTGGATCGAGTATTTGGAGTGGCCGCTATCGATGAAGTAATTGAAGACGGCCATTCTGCGGCCGCGCAGCGTGGCCCAATGATCCCAGCCGAAATCGGCATTGCTGTCGGGTTCGAAGATTTCACGCATGAGGCTGCCGAATTCGCCGCTTGAAATCGCGCCGCCTCCGGCGCCGACGTGCTCCATGTCGGTGTCCTGATACTGGCCATTAACCGAATACACCTTGTAGTTTTCGCGGCCCTCGTTGTAGCCGAGTTTCGCGAGCACGGTGCCGATGCTGCGGTAATGATCCCCCGCGTTCGGATCGATATAGCGGCGGGTCACCTGAACGCAGATGAAGTTTGGCAGGTTCTGCGTGTAGTTGAGCGCGTAATCTTTCATGAGGCCGAGAATCTTGCTTTGCGTTTCGGAATTGGGCGGTGGGATGGGCGCCGCTTTCGATTGCAGGCTGACGGAGGGAGTTCCGGCCGAGACCGGATTATCGGGGACGGTGGCGGGCGAATAGGTTGAATCGTGGGTGGGCGGGCGCATAGCCGCCGTCTGATCGCGAAGCTCCTGGAGAGCCTGTACGGTTTTCGGACCGGCGCCTTGCGCTTCCAGATCGAGAATGGTCTTGTCGGTCAGCTTTTCGGTGAGCTGGAGCTTCTTGACGTAGGCCGCGACCTGCTTGTCGGAATGCTGCTTAAGCGCCAGCTCAGAACGGATGAACTGGACGAGTTGATCCACATTCATCTGCATCTGAGCCTGGAGCGCCAGTACGAAACAACAGAGCGCGAGCAGGCCGGCAGGAAACTTCCACTTCATATTCAATATGATGACGCAACAGGCGGCTCCAGGGTGCTCCGCCGCCCGATTAAGAGCCTAGAAGCGGCTGCTGCTTTTCGAGTTCTACGTTCACGGTGCCGACCGGGAAACCGAGCTGAAAGCGCATTTGAACCGGCAGCCGGGAGGCGTCGTCGGTGAGCCAGAGAAACAGGCGCCCTTTTCGTTTGTAGAGAACGTTGTCGAATAGAAAGGCTTCGTAGCGGACGGCCTGATAGGTTTTGCCATCGACGACGACGGTCTCCCTGGCTTGCGCCTCGATCCTGCCGTACGCGAGTTTCTTGCCGTCGGTGATGGGCAGAGTAGCGGACTTGCCGAGGGGAAGATCGATGAGGCGCAGACAAGCGAGAGCGCCCGCGATGTCGTAGGTGCAGGGAGGCACGTCGAGCGATCGTTTCTCCGTGGTGTTCTTAAGCACGTCGCGCTCATCGAAGAGAACTTTCTTCTGGGGAGGATTGAAGCTGAGAGAAGCGATGCGGTGGCGCTTGCCTTCTTCGGCGTCGAGGTCCGATTTGACGCCGCAGAATTTCTGATCGGTGACGACCTTGTACTTGTCCGTGACTTTGTACAAGCGCGTCACAAGTCCCGCGCTTTCGATATCCATGTTGAACTGCCAGTCCGCGGCGCTCGCGCGCGAGAGCTGCACCGTAACATCGCCGGCGGTAATGAAGCGCCACTCCACGCGATAGGAGAGCTTTTCCGGATAAGGGAACTTAGAAGGATTTTGAGGAGACTGGCCTGGCGCAAAGGCGCTGGCGCCGGAGAGCAGGAGAAGAGCGCACACAAAGCGGAGGCGAGATTGCTGCATTAACAGTTTTTTATTTCAGTGTTCGCACCGCTGCAACGGCGGGCTCACCCAAGTTTCGCAGACGGCATGGAGAAGGGCAAGGTTGCGGGATCGTCGTGGAATTCTTGATCTTTGTATTGGAGCTGGTAGAGCTTCCAATAGATGCCGCGCTGGGCGAGCAGCTCCTGGTGCGTGCCCATTTCGCGCAACTGCGTTTTGTGCATGACGAGGATGCGGTCGGCGCGCTGGATTGTCGAGAGGCGGTGAGCGATGACAAGCGAAGTGCGATTGGAGATCAAGCGAGAGAGCGCATCTCGGACGCGCATTTCGGTTTCGGTGTCGACGCTCGAGGTGGCTTCATCGAGGATCAAGATGCGGGGATCGTGCGCCAGCGCGCGAGCGAAGTTGATGAGCTGCTTTTGTCCGGTGGAGAAGCCGTGGCCGCGCTCGCGTACCGGCGTATCGAACTTTTCGGGCAGGCCCTCGACGAAATCGAGAAGGTTTACCTGGCGCGCGGCGTCGCGAACATCGCGATCCGAAATGCCGGGAGTGCCGAGGCGGATGTTCGAGTCGATGCTGCCGGTGAAGAGATAGGCGTCCTGGAGCACGACGCCGAAGCAGCGGCGAAGCTCGATCAGATCGAAATCGCGAATGTCCACGCCGGAGATGCGAATGGCGCCGCGTTGAACGTCGTAGAAGCGCAACAGCAGGTTGGTGAGGGTAGTCTTGCCGGCGCCGGTGTGGCCAACGATGGCGATGGTTTCGGCCGCGCGTACGGAGAAACTCACGTCGCGCAGGACCCAATCCTCATGGTTGTAGGCGAACCAGACCCGGTCGAATTCGATAGAGAGCGGGCCTGCGGGGAACGGCTCGCGGCGAGAAGGCGAAACGATGGCGGGCGCGGTATCGAGCAGTTTGAAGATGCGCTCGGAGGCGGCCATGGCGCTTTGCAGGATGTTGTACTTGTCGCTCAGGTCCTGAATGGGCCGGAAGAAGCGGAGACCGTATTGGAAAAACGCGACCAGGACGCCGAGGGTGAGCGCGCCCTGGCGAATACGGAGACCGCCGTAGGAGAGCAGCAGCGCCAGGGCCAGCATGCCGAGAAATTCGACCACCGGGTAGAACCAGCCGTAAGCGGTGATGGCGTCCTTGAACGCGAGCATGTGTTCGCGATTGACGGCTTTGAATTCCTGGTTGCTGCGCTCTTCGCGATTAAAGAGCTGGAGGACGGCGATGCCGGCGATGTGTTCCTGAAGATAGGAGTTGATTTTCGCGATGGCGACTCGAATGCGCCGGTAACTTTGGGAAGCGGAGCGCCGGAACCGAACGGTAACGAGCACGACGAGCGGCAGGACGGCGAGCATCAGTCCCGTCATGCCCGGGCTCAACCGGAACATCACGACAACGACAAAGCTCAGCATGAGAATGTCGCCGATGATGGTGACGAGGCCGGAGGTGAATAGATCGTTCAATACATCGACATCGGTGGTGACGCGCGTCACGAGGCGGCCGACGGGGTTGCGGTCGAAATAGGCGATATCGAGCGTCTGCAGGTGAAGCATGAGCCTGCGGCGCAGATCGAACATGGCGCGCTGGCCGGTCCACTGCATGAGATAGGTTTGGCCGAAGTCGAAGAAGAAGCCGAGCACGAGCACGGCGAGATAGATGGCGGAGAGCTGGGTGAGGCCGGTCCATGGGTCGGGCGAAAGCGGGTCGCGGGCAAGCCAGCGGCCGATCAGAGGAAGCCCCTGAGGGTGAGCGGCAGGCGCGAGGTACCGATCGACGGCGATTTTCGTGAGGAGCGGTCCGATAATCTGGAGGATGGAATCGACCAGCAGCAGCGCTAGAGAAGCGCCGACCACCAGCCTGTAGGGCTTGAGATAGCCGAGAAGCCGGCCCATCAGGCGGGAATCGTAAACTTTGCCGAGTACTTCTTCTTCCAAGTTGCAGAGGCCTCGCGCGCGGCGATCTTCAGCGGAAATCCGGTTGAGGACAGTGAAGTCCTCACACATCAGCCTAACGTACGATTGATCGCGTTTTCATGAACGGAATTGTATTGATCGATAAGCCTGCGGGCTGCACCAGCCACGATGTGGTGAACCGGTGGCGCAGACTGGCGAACACCAAGCGCGCGGGCCACTTGGGGACTCTGGACCCGATGGCGACGGGGCTGCTGGTGGTGTTGACCGGGGCGGCGACGCGCCTGATGCAGTTCTTCGAGAAGGAAGAGAAGGCGTACGAGGCGGAGATCCGGCTCGGGGTGGTGTCGGATACCTACGACGCGGACGGCGACGTGAAGGAGACCGGGATTCGGACGCCTGATGCGGCGGCGGTGGAGGAAGCGCTGGGGCAGTTTCGCGGCAGAATTCGGCAGACGCCCCCGCCTTTTTCGGCGAAGAAGATCAAAGGAGTGCCGGCCTACAAGCTGGCGCGCAAGGCCGTTCCGGTGGAGTTGAAGCCGGTTGAAGTTGAAGTAAGGAGCCTGGAGATCGAGAGCGTGTCGGGGCATACGGCGCGGATCGTGGTGACAGTTTCGAGCGGGACGTACGTTCGCAGCCTGGCGCACGATCTCGGGCAACGCTTGGGATGCGGCGCGATTTTGAATGAATTGAGACGCACTCGGGTGGGACCATTCCACGCGCATTGCGCCAAGACACTGGAGCAACTGGAAGAGATGGCGGGGGCGGGACGGCTGAGCGAAGCGATCGTTCCGGCGGCGCAGCTTCTGCCGGCGTTTCCCGCCGAATACGTGGACGCGGCGACGGAGGCGCAGATCCGGCAGGGGCGCGATTTCCGGACTTCGCCGTTCGTGGTGCGGCCCGGGGCGCCATTCGTGAAGGCGATTTCGCGAACAGGGGAGTTGATCGCCGTGGGCGAGCTGCGGATGCCGAACTTGTATCACCCCAGCATTGTTTTCGAACCGACGCGACTATAGCGAGAGTCGCTGTGCTACACAGGTAGGGACCGGTTCGCTCCAAACTGAATGACATGGGCTAATACTGCGCGGGTTTGCGCGTTTGCGCTGTTCGTATTTGCGCCGATGTGGTCCGGCTGCGGGAAGCCGGCCCAAGCGCCTGCTCAGCACAATGCGCAGATAGCGGCGCAGAGCGCGCAACCGGCCGTCCCGCCGCAAGCAGGGCCCGCGCCCCAGCCGATCCCCACGCCGCTGCCCAGGCCGCAGTTCTTCGGAGGCACGGTTACCGCGCTCGACAGCGGACACATTACGATCTGGCGCGCCTCCCCGGGCAAAGCGGCGGAGCGGCGCACATTTCTGATCAACTCAAGAACCAAGATGAGCAGGTCCGTGAAGGTGCGGGCGAGAGTGACCGTGCGCTACCGGCGCCTGCCGGAGGGTGATGTGGCTTTGGAGATTCGAACGCAGACTCTGCTGCGGCCGCGCGTCTCCTGAGGGCTAGGGCTGTGATCGGCGCTTCCTGGCCCAGCCGGGCTTATCTACTTGGCGGGCGCGTCCGATTGCGAGCGCATCCGCTTCGACGTTCTGGGTGATGACCGAACCGGCGGCGATGTATGCTCCGTCGGCGATTTCGAGTGGCGCAACCAGCGTGGAGTTGCTGCCGACGAAGGTGTTTTCGCCGATTTTGGTCGGATGCTTCTTGCGGCCATCGTAGTTACAGGTGATGGTTCCGGCGCCGATGTTCGTTTGAGGGCCGATGACGGCGTCGCCCAGGTAGGCGAGATGATTGGCCTTGGCGCCGGCGCCGAGCCTGGTTTTCTTGAGCTCGACGAAATTGCCGATGTGGGTGTCGGGACCGGCTTCGGCGTTGAGACGCAGGCGGGAAAAGGGTCCCACCAAGGCGCGCGCGCCGATGGAAGACGAGTCGGCGACGACATAGGGCAGGATGGCGGCGCCATCGGCGACAATACAATCGCGCAGGATGGCGCCGGCGCCGATGCGGCAATTGGCGCCGATGCGAGTGCGGCCGCGGAGCTGCACATTGGATTCCACTATGGAATCCTGGCCGATCTCGACATCGACATCGATGGTGACGGTTTCCGGGTATTCGATGGTGACGCCGGAGAGCATGAGGCGGCGGGCTTTGCGAGCGCGCAGGATTCGGTCGGCGGCGGCGAGCTCGACGCGCGTGTTGATGCCGAGCAGTTCGGTTTCGTCGGCAACCAGCATAGGGGCGATGGCATGGCCGTGGCGGCGTAGAATTTCGACCATGTCGGTGAGGTAGTATTCGTTGGCCGAGTTGTTGGGCGCGATTTCGGCGATGTGCTTCCAGAACAAGGATGCTTCGAAACAATACACGCCGGGATTGATTTCGCGAATGCGAAGCTGTTCGGGAGTAGCGGATTTTTGTTCGACGATAGCCGCAACGAGGCCGTCGGAATCGCGGAGGATGCGGCCGTAGCCGGACGGATCAGCGGCTTCGGTGGTGACGAGAGCGCCGCCGAGATGGGAGGCGCCGGCCAGCTCAACCAAGCCTGCGAGCGTAGAGGGTTGGAGCAGCGGCCCATCGCCGTTGAGGATCAACAGCAGCCCGTTTTCGGGAGCCGCTTGGGAGCGGGCGCAAAGGACAGCGTGGCCGGTGCCCATCTGGGCGGGCTGGTCGGCGAAGCGCACGCCGGGCGCGTTGACGCTGCGTCGGACCTCGTCGGCCTGGTGGCCCACCACGGCGACGATGCGTTCGGGCGGCGAGACATGGAGCGCGGCGCGAATGACCTGATTGAGCAGAGTGTCGCCCCCCGCTTCATGCAGGACCTTGGCGCGGGTCGACTTCATGCGTGTTCCAAGCCCGGCGGCCAGAATCACGACGGTGATGTTTTGTTTCATTTCAATCTTGCGCGTTGAGCGGCGAGGGCTTGCTTGCGAACCTGATTGGCGCGGGAGCGGCTGGCTAGATCGATCACCACTTCGGCGAGCCCGTCGGGGCTGTGGCGCACCTTATCGACGCGGTCGGCGTCGCCAATCAGATCGGCGGTGACGACCTTCAGGCCGAGTTGGCCGAGGCGATCGATGTCGTTTTCGACCGGCCTGACGTGCGCGCGCGCATAGCGGCGCTTGAGGGCCGCGGGGATGGGCGCGGAGTTGAGGACAACGCAATCGATGAGGCGGCGGCCGGCGTGCGCGTGAATGGCTTCCAGATGTTGGGACGCCGAGAAGTTGATCGTTTCTCCGGGCTGCCACATGAGATTGACGAAGTAGACCTTGAGCGCTGGCGATTGCGCGATGGCTTCCGAGAGGCCGTTGACCAGGATGTTGGGGATGACGCTGGTGTAGAGCGAGCCGGGGCCGAGAGTGATGAGGTCGGCGCGCGAGATGGCTTCCAGTGTTTCGGGCAAGGGTTCGCAATCGGCGGGCTTGAGGCGGATGGCGTCGATTGGGCGGCGGCTGCGGCTGATCTTGCTTTCGCCGCGCACGACGGAGCCGTCCGTCAGGCTGGCTTCGAGTGTGACGTTGGCGGAGGTGGCGGGAAAAATGCGGCCGCGAATGGCCAGGATTTCGGAGGAGAGCTTGACGGCGTGGGCAAAATCGCCGGTGATCTGATGCATGGCGGTGAGGAAGAGATTGCCGAAGCTATGCCCTTTCAGGCCGCGTCCGCTCGCGAAGCGATAGCGGAACAGGTGGGAGAGCAGGGTTTCGTCTTCCGAGAGGGCGGTCATGCAGTTGCGGATATCGCCGGGAGGAAGGATATCGAAATCGCGGCGGAGGCGGCCGGAGCTGCCGCCATCGTCGCTGACGGTGACGACGGCCGCGATCTCGACGACAGGGCGGCCGGGAGTGGGGCCGTCCTGCACGCCGCGCGCGTGTTTCTTGAGGCCGGAGAGAAGCGTGGACAGGCCGGTGCCGCCGCCGATGGAGACAACGCGAAGCGGCGCCTTCAGCAGGCTTCTCTGAAGGGGGGAGACGCGGGTCAGACTGGACATGGGCCGGCCGCCAAACGGGTTCAAGGCTGACTCAGCGGCGTTTGGGCGGCTCTTCTTCCTCGTCGTCGTAAACCGGGACACTGTCCAGATCCTCTGCCTCGAAAACCTGCCCGCAGTCCAGGCATCGCACATAATCGACGCCGTCCCGCCGGTAGAGGAACTCGGTGCGGTCGTGCTGACAACCCTGCATAACGAAATAACACCTATTCTAGACTGAGCGGCTGCGCTGTCAAGTGGGCGGCGCCCGATGGCGCGAACGGAAAAGCGCGGCAGGTCGGATCGGTTTACTCGTAGACGATTTCGGCCAAGCCGTCTTCAAACCCCGAGACTTGGGCGCGCAAGGTGACTTTTGTGTTTGCCGGCGCAGTGGCGTCCGCGGTGTAAGAGGCCTTGTTGCCCGAAGCGTGAAGAGTTCCGTAGGAAGGGGAATCGAGCGACCAGGTGATGGCGGGGAGCGAGGCTGCGCCGTTAGTAGAATGCGTTGCCGTGAATGAAACAGTGCCGGCGGCGCCAGCGGTGAACTTGGTCTGACCGGGATCGATGGAGATTCCGGGGCGGGCGACTCCGGCAGGATTACTAAACTGGATTCCTTTGCTTACCAGATAGGAGCTGGAACTAATACCGAGAAGCGTGAGCAGATCCGCGGGTATGCTGGCGGGGAAGGCGAGCGGAGTGTTGCCGATGATGATAAGGAAGAGGCTCAAGGCGATCACAAGCGTGAAGATGAGTAACTGGAGGCGCGACATGCTGGCGTCTCCATTGGGCTCGGAGATGAGGCGCGACAGATCGATTGAGCCGTCGCTTGCTTTCACAAGGAACAGGACTGCAAGGCCGCCGGTGAAGATAACGACGACGAAGCCGGCCGAGACAGCGAGTACGGTAAATGCGGTCTGCATCAAGATCCTTTCGCGCCGGCTGAGCTATTCAAGCCGGGAATTTTTAGAGTCATCAAACTCTTGCCTGCCAGATACAGAACGTTGCTGGAGCCGACCAGCTCCAGCATTCCCTTGGGAACCGGCGGAAATTGCCCGGTGTGCCGGACGAGCATTACGGAACGGAGATATTGAAACGCGGCGGCCACGGTGAAGATGAGCAACTGGACGCGCTCCGGGCTGAAGTATTTTCGTCCATCGCGCCTCACGCCGCAGAAGAGGTTTTGGGTGTTGATCCGGCGGGTCAGAAGCTGGTAGGCAACAAGGGCGGTAAGGCCGGCGATGAACAGCAGGATTTCCCAGAACGCGGCGGCGGCGATAAGCGAATAGAGTTGAGCGGTGGCCATGCTATCGAGTCTTGGCGCCCGCGGCGGGGGCCGAGTTAGCGGGCGAGTTATTGGAAGCGGCCTGAGGCATGGCTTCCAATGCAACCCAGTCCCCTGCGGCGCAGGGCTGAGAGTCCGATTGGCAGATTTCAAATTTGGTAACGGGATGGAGTTCCCAAGCGCTGAAGCGCCAGCATTTGGAGGTATCGGCGTGGGGAGCGCCGCAATTGGCGTTGCCCGCCACGTGTTCATTATCGATGAGCAGTTGGCCGGTCACGCGCACCTGGCGCCCGAGCACGTTTTTCAAGGCGTCGAGAGTCCAGTCCGGCTCGAAATGAGCGCGATAGTGCGGGGTCATTTCAACGATGACGCTGGTTGGTTCGAGCGTGGCATTCTCGTCCGGGGTGAGCCGCTGATGCTGGGATAGCTTGCCGGCGAGAGTTGGATCGAAGCCGATGCCGATATGGAAATCGATTTCGTCCGGATCGCCGAGTTGGCAGTTAACGCTCTCGCTCTTGCCGCCGTATTGGGCGTAATACAAGTAACCGATTAAGGACGCCACTTGTCCTTCCTGAAGCGCGCCCAGTTGTTGAGAAAACTGGGCGTGATTGCCAGTTCGTAACCCGGCCGGTGTTTTGCTATTGAGATCGATAAAGGCTTGGCGGTCGAGTTGGAGCAGAGCAGGCGAAGAGGGCGGCAGTAACTGGTTCTTGAGCAGGTTCAAATATGGATCGTAAGCGGGATGAGCCGACTTACTGCAGCCGGTAGGGTAATAACTATGACAGACCTCAACGCTGCCGATGTCCGCTTCGCAAGTTGCGACCACGGGGGCGCCGCCATTGGCGTTGGGAGCTTCCGCTTCTCCCTCGGGCGCCGCGACGGGAAGAATCGAACGGCTGAGAAGCAGGGAAAGCGCGACAGGCACAAAAGGCGCGACGCGCCTGCTGAAGGTGGAATTCGATGCGCCGGCCGGGGCCGCCATAAGATGGGAGCGATTGTATACGAAAGTAAGCTATGGAGCAAGAAGAAAATTTGCGATCAATTACTAAGTAAGGGTGTCGGCGCCGCCAGCGGCTTCACGGGTTAGCGGTCGGTGGGCCGCATCGGAGATTATTAAAGGGACGATAACACGTGAAGATTGGCGCGGGCATAAAACTCGATACGAGCCATGGCGATGTTGGAGAGCAACTTGCTGGCCTGCCGGCGGCGGGCGTGTACGCATTGCACGTCCCCGGAAGGCCGCCCTATCTAAGCTGGTCGGCGAGCCTGCGGCGGCGATTGGCGCGAGTGCTCAGGGCGGCGGGCGGCGGGGACGACGGGCCGGTGGCGCGGATGCGCAGGAATCTTTCGGCGGTCGAGTGCTGGGCGACGGGTTCGCGGCTCGAGACAATGCTGCTGCTCTATGAGCTTTCGAAGCTGCATTATCCGGAAGAATATTTGACGCGGATGCGGCTGCGCATGCCGTGGTTTATCGGGCTCGCGGATAGAAACGCGTTCGCGCGCCTGAGAACCACGAACCGCATTCCGCGAGGCGATGGGCCGGTTTACGGGCCATTTTCAAGCCGCGACGCCGCTCAGTGCTACGAGCAAGAGGTGCTGAGCCTGTTTCAGATCCGGCGATGCGCGGAGACGCTCGCGCCCGATGCGAACCACCCGGGCTGTATCTACGGCGAGATGAACCAGTGCCTGCGGCCGTGCCAGCGCGCGGTGACCGCGGAAGAATATGGCACGGAGGCGGCGCGAGTAGCGGAGTTCTTGGCGACGAACGGCAAGAGCGCCGCGACCGCGCTTTCGGCCGCGCGCGACCGGGCTTGCGAGCAGACGGAGTTCGAGCAGGCCGCGCAGATACATAAGCGCCTGGAAAAAGTGAATGCCGCGGCGGCCACGCGCCACGAGGTGGTGAAAGAGATTCATGCTTTCCATGGGGTTGCGCTGACGCGAGCGAGCGCGAAGCGGCAGTTTGTTCTCTGGCCAATGGTGGAAGGCTACTGGCAGGAAGGCGTGGCGCTGGATTTTTCCGCCGAGGAAGGGCGAGCGAAATCGCTCGATCACGAGATTCGAACTCAACTTTCAGGGGCGCTCGCGGCGCCGCGTTCGGGGAGCAAGCGGGTGGAGGATCTGGCGATTTTTTCGCGATGGTATTTCTCGTCCTGGCGCGACGGCGAATGGTTTCCTTTTCGCACGCTCGAAGACTTGAATTACCGGCGGCTGGTGCGGCAGGTTTCGAGCATGCTCAAGGCGGATGCGGCGGTGGCGCAAGCCTGAGGCGCCGTGCTAGGGTGTGCTCATGTCCGCTCATGAAGAAGTTGAAGAACATATCGAGCACGCGCATAATCCTTTCGACAGGACAGTCGCGGGGACGATGGCGATTATCGCGGCTCTGCTGGCGGTGGTGTCGGTGTTGGCGCAGCACTTCAATACCGAGAAGCTGCTGGCCCAGGGGTTGGCGTCCGATAAGTGGGCGTATTCGCAGGCCAAGGATATCCGGCACTACGTGGCGGCCGCTACGCGCGACAGTTTGAAGGATTTGCGGCCGGGCTCGGCAACGATCGCGACCTACGACGAGGACGCGAAGAAGTACAAAGCGCAGGCGGCCCAGATTCAGGAGCAGGCGCAGGATCTGGAGAAAGAACGGGACGCCAACGGAAGAAAGGCCGACCGCTTCCACTTCGGAGAAGTGTTTCTGGAAGTGGCGATCGTGCTTTCGTCGCTTTCGATCCTTACCAAACGGAAGCCGTTTTTTCTAGCGGGCGTGCTGGCCGCCGTAGCGGGCGTGGTGATTGGCGCGACTGCCTACTGGGCGTGAGGATGGGCGGAGGCGCCGGCGGGCGCGCTGTTCACCAGATCTTCGAGACTCTTTTCAGGCAGCGAAAGAGAGAGATGCATGGCGTCGCCATCGGTTGAAAGATTCATGGCGTCGAAGGCGGAGGCGGCGATTCCGGCGCGCGGATCCTTTTCGCGGCTCATCTGGATCATGCTGGCGAAGAAGCGCACGACATCGGCAAGGGATGTAGCGTCCTGGGCTGAGCGCGTGATGGCGTCGAAGGAGAGCCGAACGGTCGAGCCGAATTGGATGCCGCCGCTCGATTGCACCACGGACTGTAACGCCTGGGCCTGAGGCATGGCGCCCTTGTTGTCCCCGCCGGAGGACTCGCCATTGACTTCGGCGCTCAGCCGGTTGGCCAGGAATCCGCCGGAGAGAAAAGAGACAAACCAGGCATCGTTATCGGTTCCGACTTTGTTGATTTCAGCCTGCAGCGCGGAATCGGGAACCGTGGGAGTCTGGCGGTTGGAGACAATCTGCTTGACGGTTTCGAGATCGCCCATGACGCCGACTCCGTCGCCCAGGAAGGCGAAGGCGCTCGGTCCATCGTGCTTGGACTTATCGATAAAGAGGCTGACGCCGCGATAGGGCTGAGCGGTCAAGCCCTTGCTCTTGGCGGTGGCGGCCAGGCGATCCTGATCGAAGGTTCCCCGCGCGAGGATGGCGAAGCGCGAAGAAGAGGAGGCGCCTTCCACGGGGCCGGAGCTGGCGAACACGATCTCCTGGATGTCGTGGCGAGGATCGAATCCGGTTTGGGCGACGAACTGTTCGAGGCCCTGATTGTTGACGTTCATCTTGCTTGTGAGGAACTGGCCGAATTGAGAGCTGCGAGCGCGTTCGAAATCGACGCCCGAGACGAGTTTGGCGCCGGGCGGAAGGAGCGCGAGCAAGGCGGTGTCGACTGAAGCGAAAGCCGGGAGAGTGGCAGCGGCCAGTAGCAGGGGAACGAAGCGGAGGCGCAGCATACACCTAACTACGGCGGAGTCGTGGAAAAGTTCCGGAAAGTTCCGTGGCTCACAAGAGGCGGCGTTTGACGCGGCGGGCGCGCTTGGCGAGGGAGGCCAGGAGCGCGGTGAGGGTCCCAAAAAGAGCGGAAACGGGGATCGCCAAAGCGGGGGAGATGCGCCGGGGGCCCGGGAAAAGAAAGGCAAACCCGAGAGTGAGAGAGGCCGCGCCCAGGGCGCCGAGCAAAAGGTAGGGTCCCAGAAACACTTCGGCGAGGAGCAGCAGTGCTCCGGCGGCGAGAAGGGCGAGCGCATACAGGTGAAAGGGACCGCGAAATAGGAAGCAGGCGCCTGCGGAAGCGGTGGCCGCGCCCAGGACTCCGGGAACGATGAGGCCGGGACGAAGAAGCTCGCAATAAAGCGCGAGGAGGCCGGAGATCAGGAGCGCGAAGGCGGCGTCGGGGCCCACGAGGCGAAGGTCAGGCGAGGTAAGTTTCCGCCAGATCGCGTTCGAGATTCGCGGCGGCAGCCGGACGCAGCGGAAGTTCGAACCAGAACGTGGAACCGGGCTCCGGGTCGTGCGCCGACATTCCGATAGCGCCGCCCATGGTTTCGACGAGTTGCTTGCAGATAGTCAGCCCGAGGCCGGTGCCGCCGAAGCGGCGGCGCGTAGTTCCATCGGCCTGGACGAACGCATCGAAGATGCGGTCGCGGGCGTCTTCGGCGACGCCGATGCCCGAATCGACGACTTCGCAACGCAGGCGGGAACCGTCGCCGGAAAGGCCCAGGCGCGCCTGCACGCCGCCGACATGGGTGAACTTGATGGCGTTTGCGATCAGGTTCGTCAGGATCTGGCGGAAGCGTACGGAGTCGCCCAGGACGGTGGCGGGAAGGCTCGGGTCGATTTCGTAGGTGATCGAAAGATCCTTGGCGGTCGCGCGGATCCCGAGGAGTCTTATTACGGCGCGCAGGCTCTCATGCGCGTCGAAGGGCTCGTCGATTAAGGTGAGCCGGCCAGCCTCTATTTGCGAGAGATCGAGAAGGTCGTTGATGATGGTCAGCAGGTCGTTGGCGCATTGGCTGACGGCATCGGCGTAATCGCGCTGGTCATCGGTCAGGTCGGTGCTCTTGAGGAGATCGATCATGCCCATGATGCCGTTCATGGGGGTGCGCAGTTCGTGGGAGGTGTTGGCCAGAAACTGCTCCTTCAGTTGAGTAGCTTCCCGGGCAAGATGGAGGGCGGTGCTCAGCTCTTCGTTGGAGCGCCGCAACTCGCGCGCGTATTCGAGGAGCCGCTGTTGGGCCAGCTTGCGTTCGGTGACATCGCGCCCGATGCCTTGGATGGCGATAGGGTGTCCGCGGCGATAGAGCACGCGCGTGCTGACTTCGAGAAAACGGCGGACGCCGAATCGCGAGAGGACGGGAAGCTCGCAGTGCTGGGTAGCGCTTCCGCCGAGATGGGCGCGGATGATGTCCTGCGCGCGTTCCTTCGCTTCGGGCGCGATGAGGCGCTCCAGGCTTTCCCCAAGGACCTCATCGCGCGAGTAGCCGGTCAATTGTTCGCCGGCCCGATTGACGGCCAGAATCTTGCCTTTGAGGTCGTGCAGAAAGATGAAATCGTTGGCGTTTTCGAACAACTCGCGGAGACGTTCTTCGCTCGCGTGCAAAGTTTGGTAGGCGGTGTACTGTCCGGTTTCGTCCTGAATGACCGCGATGCGGGCATCCACGCCCGCCACCTGGCATGGGAAACAGACCAGGCGGACGATGAGCTTGCGGCGGCGGGGATGGCGATGCGGAATGGGGCCGATGGCGGCCATGGGCTTACAAAGCTGCTCGCGCAACGCCAGGTTATCCTGCGCTTCGGGGGAAAACAGATCGACGACGCGCATGGCGCGCATCTGCTGCTGGTTATAAGAGTAGAGAGCGAGAGCGGCTTCGTTGGCTTCGAGTATCTGCAACGAATCCGCGGCGTATGCGATCGCTGCGATCGGCTGGTCTAAGGCTTGCCGGAGGGCGTCCCGGTCGACAAGCGAGTCGGCGGTTTCAGGTGAGCCGGAAGGCGCCACACTTCACTCTACCAGCGGCGGTTTCGTTTGAAAATTGCTGGCACGGACTAAGTAGTTTTGCCGCGCGGTCAGGGTTGGGGGGCGGGCGAGTCCGAGGACGCGAACTTGATGACCGACTCGGCTTCGAATTTCCGGTAGTTCAAGAACTCGAGTTCGTTGCGGACGTTACCGCTGTCCGATGTCAGCCAGATCGTTGCCTGGAGAGGAAGTAAGTAAGTCTTGGCGGCGATGGTAACGCCGCCGTAATCGACCACGCGCGAGATCAGTTTGGTGTGCAGCTCTCTGGGGAGATTGGTCTCAATATCCGTGATGCGCCAGATGGCGCCGGTTTTAGGATCGCCGTAAACGGTTCCGTGAAAAGGCACCGTATCTTTGATGAGATCGTCGGAGGTAAGGCTCATCGTCGAGTGTTGGGCGTCGATGGCGAAAGCGAAGACCGCGGCGCGAGAGCCGCGCACGGATTCCCATCCTTTCCATTCAATCGAGGTATGGCTTGCGGGCGAGAAGATGGAGGCCATCAAGACCCCGAATTCTCCCTGCGTCTCAAGCGGCATGCGCCGGAGCCGCATACCGGGGCGAATGGGCTTTTGGTTGACGAGTTCGAGACTGCGCTGCTCGTGGCCTTCGGCGTAGACTAATTTCGAAGTCAAGACATCGCCTTGACGCCACCGAGTGGGATTGCGGCCGGCGTGATACTGGTGCGTAACCTGATCGCAAATGAAGTTGGGAAGATTGGCGAGATATTGGTCGGCGTAGTCTTGGATGGCGTCGAGGATGCGTTGTTGCTCGGCGGAGCTGGGCGGCGGATCTTCGCGACCTTGGGCGAAGGGACAAGCGATTAGCGCGAGGACGGCGAGCAGGAGGCGAGGCGATTCTAGCGGCTGGACAGCCATGCGGCGAACGGGTCCACTCGCAGTTGTATCACGGCTGGTTTCCGGTGTATTGCTCGTCCGTGACTTGTTCGAGCCAATCGACCACTTTGCCGTTCAGCTTTTCTTGAAGAGCGATGTGCGTCATCGCCGTAATCGACGTAGCGCCATGCCAGTGCTTCTCGCCTGGGGGGAACCACACCACATCACCGGGTCGAATCTCCTCGACCGGGCCGCCTTCGCATTGCGCAACAGCAGCCTGCTGTCACGATGAGGGTTTGACCGAGTGGGTGAGTATGCCATGCAGTCCACTCGCAGTTCGTTCAGGACAAGTTTCGGCCGCAGCCGGGAAGGCGCATTACGCGGGGCAACGGCGCGGGAACCGCTTCGGAACCGCACATTTGATAGGTATCTCCGACCAAGCAATATGTTGAATCCTGCCATTTGCGGTCGAAGCGAAGAGCGCCAGACTCGTCTCGCCAAGGGCCATAGCGATAGACGGAGATTTTTTGCCAGTCAGCGGAGAGCTTGATGTCGAAATCGTCTTCGCAATCTACAACCGAAGTCTCCTCGAAAGCTTCGTCTATCCGGTCAGGACGCCGGAAGGAATAGATCTGCAGCGCCGCTCGTGGACAAGCGCCACACTGCCCCGAACCCCACTCAGACCAGTAAACCCGAGGCCCCGTCTTGATGAGCCACACGCCATCGGGCTCATTTCGAATCGCGAACCCTGTCTCAGATACCAAGACCGGAGTAGTGGGACCGAGTTGTCCTAAGGAAGCTTGCTGCTCTTCTTTCGAATTCAAGATTTCCAGGCCGTGCGCCACGCGCTCATCGCGGTAGCGCAAGATGGGTCCGCAAAGGAATACATTCGGGCTCTCGGCGAGGGAAAAGAAGTGGGTGGTCCGCGTTATTGGGGAAGGACCGCCAGGCTCGTATTGATAGCCCCGGCGATTGAGCTCCACGACAAAAGATGTTTCGATTTCGGATGTGGGACCCGGCAGGAAATAGCCCGGCACAATCGTACCCCGCATGTCGAGGCCGACAACGTCGTAAGCACATGGCGAGATTTCATACAAACGCGGATTCTGCAAACGAAGAATGCTGAAAGTGCTTGCCTGACCATACTTGCGTCCCGGTGCGGTGGTTGCGTACGGCCCGTTCGCGCTGCCGCTGGAGGCCTTGGAAAACACTTCCACAACGATCGCGATCTCTTCGATTTTTGTCTTCGCGCTGGGCGGAAAGGCCTGCCAGGGCACGGATACATGAAACTCATATCCGTTGTCCGAGATCTTCCCGGCCACGAATCGAGGAGCACCCTTCGGCTCGAGTGCTTCGGCGCCTCCGCCGTGACTCGCAATCCAATCGTAGGCGGGCCGCGCGAATGTCTCCGCAATTAAACCGGGAGCCATCTGCCATTGACGTGTGAACAGGCGGCGGAAGTATGTTCGGCGGGCGCTCTGGGCCTTAGCCCAAGATTGACAATTAGCCTGGGCTTCCGGCCGCTTGTCTTTCAGAACCTCGCTACAGGACTCCTCTCCTTTTGGAAGGAGTTCATCGCCGAACTGATGCCCCCAGCCCAGTGGCGGCAGTTCTGGGTTGCGTACTAGGTTCAACCAGAGTTCTACGTGGTCGCCGGTCATCAAATCGCTCTGGGACTTCGCGAACTCGGGAAAGGGGCCTGTCACAGAACCGTCGATAACCAATCCGGCATCATCCTTTGTAATCCGGACTGCGCCAGCACGAGCCCCAGTCGCCTGGGGAACTAGCCTAAGCGTGGGAGAACTGCCGAGGGGCGTGGCGCCTTGCGCGTCTACGATCAGTCCTGTTGTTTGAGCCGGAAGCGCGGCCGCGATCGGTATGCCGAGACAAAGAATCTGCAGCCGAGCAACGTCCGCCAGCATGGCCACTCATTATATTCGGTCAAGCCGAACGTCGAGGCGCGGCAGCCATGGCGGGAAGAACCCACCCGCAGTTGTATCACGGCTGGTTTCGGCCGCGGCGGCTCGTGGGATACTCCAAATGAAACGCCAGCGTAGGAAGCTATTTCGCCTTGTAGGCGAGGACGACTCGACGCTCCCGGGACTTCCAGGTACTGCCGTCGCAACCCCGGGCATTATACTATCAGCGATGCGCTTGCTCTTCACCGTCGCCGATGCGCTCACAGCCCCTGGTCGAGGAGTTGTCCTTCTGCCTGAGCTGAATTTCGTAGGTGACGAAACCTTCAGAGTCGGAGAGTCGCTTCGGCTCCGCTTTGTAGACGGCGCCGAAGAACTGGTGCAGATCGGTGGAATTGAGTTTCTCAAGCCAGTGAGCGGAAGATGCTTGCCGGTGATCATCCTCAATAGCAAAAGCAAGGAAGATGTTCCGATTGGAACAGAGGTTTGGGCGATTGAAAAATCTGCCGTTTGACCTGGCGACCGTCGGAGAAGTGATCGGGACGGGGATTTTTAGCCCTGGCGCAGATCACTGCTGCGAGCGAAGCAGTTGCTCGGATTTTAGGTTCGTATCTACGCGGCTTTCCCTGGATACTCGCCAGCCGCTCTTGTCCCAGCTGTAAACATAGGCGGCCCGCCGCCTCCCAACAGCATCTTCGGCCCCCGTTCCAAAACCGCCGGGATCAAACACTGCAATCAACGCGAACGAATTTGAATCAGGGCTGACCGCAACGCGACCGTCGAGTTCGCAATCGAAGTCGGACGGATCGCACATGGAATTGCTGTCTCTGCACCAGCGCTCGGGCGGCATATGAGACCTAAGCTGACTCGCATACTCTGAGCGCAACGGGTCAACTGCGGGCGGATACAACTGCATTACCTTCCGGTGGACCAAGTCCGCAGCCTTCAGCCTCATTGGGTGTTGTGATGCAAAATGGATTTCATTCTCGTGTAGTAGTACCTGTTCCGAACCCAAGTTTGCAAGCAGCCAACCGGTAAAACTTGCCTGCAGTTCGAACTGTTCTGAAAAAATGAGCTCGCAGCCCGCCGACGGGTTGATGTGAGTGCTGACGAACACGTGGCCAGCGGCCTCGTGAATGTCAAGGACCGAGCCGGCACACAGGTCGGGTAGTTCGCGGGGAGTATCACCAAACGGCGCTAATAAGCGTTGGATCGCAGCTTGGGTTATGCTGCCGGAGCCAGGGTGATAGCGCAATAAGCGCAACGGAAGGTGAAGCAAGCCATCGCCGTGATCATCGTAGAACGCCAGAAAGTAGCTCTTTCCAGTCTTGTTCTCCGCGTAGCTTGTGATCTTTTTCGTCAGTTCGGATTCGGGAAAAGACTCAAGCCGCACATCGGCGGCTCGCAACACCTGCTCCAACGTTTGACCTTCGCAGGCGCAAGCGCAGAGCGCCACAAGAACCAGAAGCCTGGGACCCACACCCAAAGCATACAAACGTGCTGCCCTCATCCGCATTTGCCGTTGAGCGCATCGCGCCGGTGAACCAGTCCGACGGTCTTGACCGAGGCTCGCAATTTGTTTTCCTGATATCGGAGTGAAGGCCCGCCGGCCGCGGCCGGCCGCCCGGCTATTCCGACCGCAACGCTTGCATCACATCCACTCGGGCGGCGCGCATGGCGGGCAGCATGGAGGCGATGACTCCGGCGGCAAGCAGCACGAGCGCGGCGCCGGCAACCGGGAGCACGCCCGGCATCTTCAGATCCTCGAAATAACTCCCGGCGAGGCGGATCAGCGCGAAGCCGGAGACGGCGCCGGCAACCACGCCTAGAATGGCTATAAGAACGCCTTCGTTGATAACGCCGGCCAGCAGATGACGGGGCTGGGAGCCGACCGCCAGACGGATGCCGAATTCGCGGGTGCGCCCGCTGACGGAGAAGGCCAGCACCCCCGCGACGCCGACTAGAGCGATGGCGAGAGCGACGGCGGCAAAGACGCCGAAGACGACGGTATTCAGGCGGTCCGGCGTGAGCACCTCGGCGCGGATATCTTCGAGCGTGGCGGCGCGTTCGACGGGCTGATCGGCGGCCATCTGGCGGATGACGCGGGTCACGGGAGTGACTAGCGCGTAGGGATTGCCGTGCACGTGGACGAAAAGGCGGCCGCCAAAGAGCTGTTCCTGGCCGAACGGATGATAGATAGTGATCGTGGGGCCGGGAACGACGTTCTCATCGTCTGCATCGGCGGCGATGCCGACAATGCGGCGCGGCTGAGGTCTGACGTCGATGAACTTGAGAACCGGATCGGTCCACATGACGTGGCGGTTGAGGGCGTCCTGGTTGGGGAACATGCGCTGGGCGAGGCTCTGGCTGACGATGACGACAGGTTCGCTGCCGTGACGGTCGGCGTCGGTGAAATCGCGGCCGGCGATCAGAGGCACGCCGAGCGCGGAGAAGAAGCCGGGGGAGACGACGCGGAAGCGGCCGCGCGGATTCTCTTCACCGGGAGCGTGAACATAGCCGTCGGCCGTGAATTCGAGGCCGAACGCGAAATCTCCGGCATCGCGCCAGGGCACGTTCATGCCGACGGCGACGCCATCCACGGCGGGAAGCTGCTTGATGCGGCGGACGGTTTCCTTATAAAAGCCGACAATCTGATCGGGAGTTTTTCCGTAGGACATGACGGGGACATTCAAGGCGAGCACGTGGCGCGTGTCGTAACCGGTCTGAGCGGCCTGTAAGGAGAGCAAGGTCTTGAGCAGCATGCTGGCGCCGGCAAGCAGCACAAAAGAGGCGGCGATCTGGGTGACGGCGAAGATGCGGAGACGCCGGTTGGTGCTGCCCGTGACGCGCGCGCTGCCGCTAGCGAGGCTGATGGGATGGGAGGAATCGGCGGTGGGGAGCCGCGGCACGAAGGCGAGCAAGATGGCCGCGACAAGCGCGAGGGCGGCGCCCACCCAGAGCATGCTGGAATCGACTGTGAGATCGAGAGCGCGCACCGAGAAACGCGAGGCGTAACGGGCCAGAATGGCGACCATGGGGCGAGCCGCGAGCATGCCTAGCGCAGCGCCGGCGCCGCACAGCAGCAGGCTTTCGGCAAGCAGCGTTCGCCGGAGCGTGGCGGTGTTGGCCCCGAGCGCGGCGCGGATGGCGAGTTCCCCTTCACGGCGTACGGTGCGGGCGAGAATCAAGTTCGCGACATTCGAGCAGGCAACGATGAAGATCAAGGCCGAAGCGGCGAGCAACACCAGCAGCACGGTGCGGGCGCGCGAAGTGATCTGGTCGCGCAGGCGAACGGCGTGGATCTGGAAATCGGCGTGAGGCGAGTAGGCTTCCGGATGCTGCCGGATCATCGCCCCGTACACGGCGTGCAATTCCGCGCGGGCGCCTTCGAGCGTTGCTCTAGGGGCGAGGCGGCCGAACAACTGGGTCATGCGATGAACCCGGCCGGTCACCATGGTGGCGGAGAGATGGTGCGGGCTGGTAACGACGTTGGCGATGATTTCCGTTTCCGAAGGGTAGGGAACGGAGGGTTCGAGCACGCCCACGACGGTGGCGTCGCGCTCGCCCACGCGGACGGCTTTGCCGAGCACGGAGGGATCGGCTTTGAGCACCGTAGTCCAGAAGCGATAGGTAAGCACTACCGCGCCGGCCGCTTTGGGACCGTCGTCGCGGGGGCCGAGGAGCCGGCCGAGCACCGGGCGCAATCCGACGACATCGAAGTAGGCGCCATCGACCACGCCGGCGCGAACCTCGCGCGGCTCGCCAAGGCCGATCATGGTGAAGCCAATGGTTGAGAATTCGCCGAATTCGCTAAGGGTCTTGACGCGGGCGCGAAGGTCTTCGATCTCGGGAACGGAGAAGGTGGTGTTCTCCATGCCGCGAGCGCTTTGGCGGATGTAGATGAGGCGGTCTTCGTCGCGATTGACCAGCGGCCGCAACAGGACCCCGCGGACCACGCTGAAGATGGCCGCATTCGCCCCGATGCCGAGCGCGAGAGTGATGACGACCGTGGCGGTAAGGCCCTTGCTGTGGACAAGCGAGCGCAGGGCAAATTTCAGGTCCTGTGAAAAAGAGAGGAGACTTTCGCCAACGGGCATGAGGATTCCTTTTCGCTTTCGGTCGGTCTTCTATTTATACGTCGAATCTTTTGGTTATATGTCGACGAGGGTGGGCGGAAATCGACAGAACCGGAAAAGTTTTTTCGCCTTAGGACTGCGTGGGTAGCGCGGCAGAGTTGGTACCGTCACAGAATGGGACCAAACTTTGTTGAGTGGCAAACGCAAGGGAATCACAATGGTCGGCATGGAACGCACGAAACTTGAGACTCTTTACTTGGAATGGCAGAGCACGGTGCAAGCCCACGAGAGTTTTGTCCGACAGGCGAGGATGAGCGGGTTGCAGCCGGAAGAGATAGCGGAACTCGGTCAAGCATATGAGGCGCGCATCGACGTCGCGTTCCGGAGATTGAAGCGGGCCGAGGCGGAGAGGGCGGTAGCGGTTGCGGTGTAGGAGGGGTCAGCGCAGCTTGGGGAGAAGGGCGCTGAGGAGCCTGAGGAAAGTGCCGGAGACGCGGCGGCCGACTTCGAGCACTTCGGCTGCATCCAATTTTTCCGCGCCCAATCCCGCCGCGAGGTTGGTGACACAGGAGATCGCCAGCACCTCGATGCCAAGGTGATTGGCGGCGATGGTTTCGGCGACGGTAGACATGCCGACCAGATCTGCGCCGATGGTTTTGAGGTAGCGGATCTCGGCGGGGGTTTCGTAGCTGGGACCGAGGACGGCGGCGTAGACGCCCTCGTGAAGAGAGATGCCGAGTTCGGAGGCGGTGGCGCGAGCAATGGCGCGGAGCCCGGGCGCATAAGCTTCCGTCATATCGGGGAAGCGGGGACCGCTGCCGTCGTCAGGGCCGAGCAGCGGATTGGCGCCTTGGAGATTGATGTGGTCCGAGATGAGGACCAAGGCGCCGGTGGCGTATTGCGGGTTGATGCCGCCGGCTGCGTTGGTGAGCACGACGCGGCGCACGCCGAGCTCTCGGAAGAGGCGGATGCCGCTGGCGACCTGGCGCGCCGTATAGCCTTCGTAGAGGTGAAAGCGGCCGGACATGACGATGACGTCGGTGAGCGTCCCGGCGAGTGTTCCAATTAGCAGCTCGCCGGCGTGTCCGATGGCGGTCGAAACGGGGAAATCGGGGATAGCGGGGTAGGGAATGCGCAGGGGGTTGGAGAGGGCGCCGGCGAAGGCGCCGAGGCCGCTGCCGAGCACAACTGCGGTGGTGGGCCGCAGGCTGGTTTGCGATTGGATGAAGTGGGCGGCCTCTTGCATGGTTCTACGCTGACCGGCGCGCTATAGCAGAATGCCAGCGATGCAGGCCGACATGAAGTTGGCGAGCGTGCCGACGAACATGGCCTTGAGGCCAAGCCGCGCGAGGTCGGACTTGCGCGATGGCGCAAGCGCTCCGATGCCGCCGATTTGAATGGCGATGGAGCTAAGATTGGCGAAGCCGCAGAGCGCAAAGGTGGCGATCACGAATGACCGGGGCTGGAGCATGGCTTTAAGCTTGCCCAGATCGACGAAGGCGACAAATTCGTTGAGGATCATGCGGGTGCCGAGCAGGTTTCCCACCGTGGCGCAATCGTTCCAGCTTACGCCGAGCGCCCAGGCGACAGGCGCAAACAGCCGCGCCAGTATCTGCTGCATGGAGGCGGGAACCCACCAGATGTAAGAGTGCAGCCACGCGAGTCCCCCATTGACCATGGCGATCAGAGCGAGAAACGCGATCAACATGCCGGCGATGTTGAGAGCAAGCTGGAGTCCGTCGCCTGCGCCCCGAGCGGCGGCATCGATCAGATTGACCCCGGGCTTTTCCACTTCCACTTTGACGGTTCCGGCGGTGACGGGCGTTCCGGTTTCGGGCTCGAACATTTTAGCGAGCATGATGGTGGCGGGCGCGGTCATGATGACGGCGGTGAGCAGATGCGCGATGGAGACATGCGCGATGGCGACATAGGCGGCCATCACGGAGCCGGAGACATGGGCCATGCCGCTGGTCATAACGGTGAAGAGCTCCGATTGCGTCATGCTGGCGAGGAAGGGGCGGATGGTGAGAGGGGCTTCGGTCTGGCCCATGACGATGCTGGCGGCCACCGAAGTCGATTCGGCGCCGCTTGCGCCCATGAACTTTTGCATCAGGACCGCCATGGCTTTGACGAAGAGCTGCATCACGCCCAAGTAATAAAGGATGGCGAACAGGGACGAGATAAAGATGACGATGGGGAGAACCTGGAAGGCGAAGATGACGCCGAATTGATCGGTCTTGAGGCCGAGTTTTTCCCCGAAGACGAAGCTGGAGCCGGCGGCGGTGTAACTCAACAGAGCATTGACGAACAAGCTGACGGCATAGAAGGCTTCGCCGAGCCTGGTCTTTAGGATCAGGAAGGCGAAGGTGAATTGAAGCGCGAGGCCCCAGGCGATGACGCGCTTCTGAATGGCGGAGCGGCGCGTCGAGAACAGATAGGCCGCGGCGACGATGGCGACAAGGCCGATCAGTCCGTTGAATCGGGCCATCGGCGTCGCAGGTCTAGCTAACGACTTCCAGTATCAGGTCGCGCTCATCGACGGGCTGCTGGGAGATCCGGAACGCGCCTTCCACCAGCTCGGCCGCTTCTTCCAGGTGCTCTTCGCTTGTGTAGTAGATGCGGCACAGGATGCTGCCGGAATCGATCTTCTGCCCGACTTTGACTTCGAGAATGACGCCCACGGCGGGATCGATGCTGTCTTCCTTGGTGTTGCGGCCGGCGCCGATCATGGCGGAGGCCTGGCCGATCAGCTCGGCGTCGATGCCGCTGATGTAGCCGCCGCGGGCGGTGGTGATCTCCTGCGCGCCGGTGGCGTTGGGCAGCAGCTCGAAGCGGTCGAGCACCTGCGGGTTGCCGCCCTGCGCGGCGATCACATCCTTGAACTTGCGGTAGCCGGAGCCGTCGAGCAGTTTGGAGGTGGCAAGCTCGCGGGCTTCGTCGAGCGTCTTGGTGACCTTGCCGAGGAGCATCATGCGAGCGGCAAGTTCAAGCGAGATGCGCGTCAGGTCGGAGGGGCCGGCGTTCTGCAGAGTTTGCGAGACCTCCATGACTTCGAGCGCGTTGCCGACTGCGTACCCGAGCGGCTGATTCATATCGGTAATCAGCGCCTGGACGCGCTTGTCGAGGCGGCGTCCGATGCCGACCATCATCTGGGCGAGGCGGCGCGCCTCGACCTGTTTTTTCATGAAGGCGCCGGAGCCCACTTTGACGTCGAGCACCAGCGCGTCGAGCCCTACCGCGAGCTTCTTCGACATGATGGAAGTGGCGATCAGAGGGATGGATTCAACGGTGGCGGTAGAGTCGCGAAGGGCGTAGAGTTTGCCATCGGCAGGCGCCACTTCGGGAGTCTGGCCGATGAAGGCGAGCTGGTGTTCGGTCAGAAGAGCGCGGAATTCGTCGATGGTGAGATCGGTGCGGAAACCGGGGATGGATTCGAGCTTATCGAGCGTGCCGCCCGTATGGCCGAGGGCGCGGCCCGAGATCATGGGCACGACAACGCCAGCCGCGGCCGCGATAGGCGAAGCGATCAAGCTGGTTTTGTCGCCGACGCCGCCGGTTGAGTGCTTATCGACCTTGGTTCCGGGAATCGAAGAGAGGTCCACAATGCTGCCGGAATGCATCATGGATTCGGTCATGGCGCTGACTTCGCGGTCCGACATCGAGGAGTAATAGACGGCCATGAGAAAGGCCGACATCTGGTAATCGGGAATCTCGCCGCGAGTGTAGTTGTCAACGAGGTATTGGATCTCCTCGGGCGACAATTCCTCGCCATCCCGCTTACGATGAATGAGGTCGACAGTACGCATTTTTCGAATTCTAAGCGTACCATCTTCAACTAGTTAGAACTGGGTAAATGGGGGTGCAAGCGGCGGCGCGCGGGGAAGCGCTAAAGTTCGGCGTTAAGCAGCCGAGGAAGCTCGGAGGCGGCGGCGCGCAGGCCGACGTAGAAGGCGCCGAAGAGGGCATAGACGGCGCTGACTTCGTCGAATCTCATTTCATAGATGAGCTTCTTGAAGACGAGCGGATCGTCGGCGAACAGATCGACGCCCCACTCCCAATCGTCGAAGCCAATTGAGCCGGTAATGACTTGCCGAACGGAATCGGCGTAACGGCGGCCGATCATGCCGTGGTCGTGCATCATGCGCTGCCGGTCCGACATCGGCGCCTGATACCAGTTCTTCTCTTCGCCGCGCTTGCGATCCATGGGATAGAAGCAGAGATATTTGGCCGAAGGAATTTCGGGGTACAGGCGCGGCTTCATGGCGGCGGCCTGGCGGTCGAGCACTTCGGCGATGGCGGCGTTCCATTGCTGGGAATGCGGCTGGATGGATTGCTCGCACAAGCTGCCGTAGGTCTTGATTGTGGAGTCGTACAGACCGAGCTCCACTACAGACAGATAGGAGTGGACGGGCTCGAGGTATTCGGACAGCTCCTCGCGGGCGAGCGAGAGTTCGGCGCTGTGCAGATCCTCAAGCGATTCGCGGAAGTGGAGAAGCAGCAGATCGCACTTGTGGCCGATCATCGAATAAGCGGCGGATTGAGCGGGGCGGCCGTCCGGGGCGCGACGCTCTTCGAAAGAGGCGAGCAGATGGGCGGCCGACTCCGAGATGCGTTGACGGCGCGAATCGTCGAGAGCGCGCCAGGCCGGACGCCGGATGCGGAACATCTGATGCAGCACGAACGCGCCTTCGAGGGTTAGCGGGACGGCGGGGAGCTCAGCCATGCCGCGCTTCCAATTCGCCCACGGGAAGCGACGGCATGTCGTGCCGATACCGGCCCGCGAAGATCTCATCGAACAGCGCGAGGATTTCGCCGTGAATGAGGCCGTTATCGGCCAGCAGGTACGGCGCGTGCAGGTCGAGCCGTTCGCCGCGCATGCCGGAGACTTTTCCCCCGGCTTCTTCGACAAGCAGAGTGCCGGCGGCCATGTCCCAAGGGTTCAAGCCGAATTCCCAGAAGGCTTCGACGCGGCCGCAGGCGGTGTAGGCGAGATCGATGGCCGCGGAGCCGCCGCGGCGCACGCCGTGAGTGACCATGGCGAGCTGGTAATAGAAATGGATGTTGACGTTCTGATGGCGCTTGCGGCTGGGAAAGCCGGTGGAAACGAGCGAATCGTTGAGAACGGGGATCTTGCTGACGCGCATGGGGGCGCCGTTGAGACGGGCGCCGGCCCCGCGCTCGGCCGCGAAGAGTTCGCGATTGAGGGGATCGTAGACGACCCCAGCAATGACTTCGTCGTTGCGCGCAAGGCCGAGGGTGACGTTCCACATGGGAAAGCCGTGGGCGAAGTTGGTCGTGCCATCGAGCGGATCGACGTACCAGCGCAAGGGCGCGTGCATCTCGGCGCGGCCGCCTTCCTCGGCGACGATGCCGTGATGAGGGAAGCGCTTGCGCAGGCGCTCGATAACCAGTTGTTCGCTGGCGCGGTCGGCGGCTGTGACCAGGTCGTAGGCGCCTTTCAGCTCGAACGCGACGCCGCGATGAGCGAGCAGCACTTGACCGGCCTCGCGCGCGATTTCGATCGCTGCGTCCAGGTAATCTTCCATGCCTTCAGTTCAGCATACGGGAGGGGAGCGGCGGACGCGCGGCCGTGGCGTGAGAGAGTGGCGTAGATGAATCCCCTTACGCCAGCGATGCTTTCACAGTGGCAGAATTTTTACGTTGTGGTTGGCTCGTCGGCCGGAGCGCTGACCGGGCTGCAGTTCGTCGTCATGACGCTGGTGGCGCAGGCTCACGCAGCGGGCAACGAGCGCGACATACATGCTTTCGGCACTCCCACGGTGATCCACTTCTGCACAGCGCTTCTCCTTTCGGCGTTGATGACCGCCCCGTGGCAATCGGTGGCCGTGCTGGGCGTGTGTTTAGGAGCTTTCGGGTTGCTTGGAATCGGATATTGTTTCCGAGTGGCGGGGCATGCTCGCCAGGCGGCGTACAATCCGGACGCAGAAGACCGGTTCTGGTACATCGTCCTTCCCATGGTTGCGCACGTGGCGCTGGTAGGGGCGGCGTACCTGATTTATCGGGCGGTCGCCTGGTCGCCTGCGGTGCTGGCAGTTGCCGCACTGGTTTTTCTGCTCTTGGGCGTGCATAACTCCTGGGACACGGTGACGTACCTCGCGGTGAAGCATGGGGCGAAGAAACCACAGGCCGGGGACGCAGTCTGATCCAAATGAGGATTGTCGCGGGCGCGCCGTTTGCGTTAGCCGCGAAGCCAGTGATTGAGCGTTGGAGTGGCAAGAGCGCCGCCGACAGCGATCGTGAGGGCCACGCCGAACCACGTCAGCGGCCAATTCCAGGGCCGCGCCGGTGGCGATCGTACGAAGTAATTGCGGAGGACGAAACAGACTAGCGTGAAGTTGAAGGCGTTCAGCCACAAGAAAGGACCGAAGCCCCGCAGCTTCCAGATCGACCAGGCTATCAGCACCGCGAGTACGACGGCGCCTAGTAACAAAGCGAAGCCAGAGATCTGAACGATGATACGACGCGCATTCATGATGGGCCTCTTTTCAATTGCAGTTCGGCGGGAAAATATCACTGGTCGGGACTTGCCGCAACTTGGTTCTTACAGTGTACTTGAAATTCCATTTACTCGTTTGGGGGTAAAGATCGATTCTACATGCCCAGCCGACGCGTAGTCTAGAGTACACGCCAACTTTTCCTTCCTGCCTGCCCCGCTAAACTCCCCGCGAACGCCTCTGGCGCGAAGCCGGCCTCGGCCCCTTCCCACCCTAAATGCCCGGCCCGCAAACTCGCGGTCACAAAACCCCGCCCCAAAATATCTAACCGCCCTCTCAACCACTTACGCGCTTTCGCTCCCGCCGCTCGCAATCCCCCTATCCGACCATCGGCGCGAAGGAGCATTCTCTTTATGTCTACCGACGCCCAGATCCGCGCCAACCGCGAAAACGCCCAGCACTCTACCGGCCCGCAAACCCAACCGGGCATTGCCGCCTCCTGCCAGAACAACTTCCGCCACGGCCTCGCTGGCGCCTTCTCGGTTCTCCCCTCCGAAGACCAGGAGGAGTTCGACGCCCTCCTTTGCGGCCTCCGTGCCGAGCACCGCCCCACCACGCTCACCGAATCCCTGCTCATCGAGAAAATGGCCCAGCACTATTGGCTCTCCCAGCGCGCCCAACGTCTGCAAGACATCGCCATGGCCGACGATCTTCCTCTCCGCGACACCGAACGCCAATTCGCTCTCTTTCTCCGCTACCAAACCACCAACGACCGGGCCTTTCACAAGTGCCTCAACGATCTCCTAAAGCTCAGAGCCGAAAGGCGCAAAATGGAAATTGGCTTCGAATCGCAAGAACGAAAGCGGAACGAACAAGCGCTCAAAAACGCCGAGGAGTCGCGCCGCCAATCCGCCGAAAATCGCCGCCAGGAACTTCATAAATGGGCCGTCATGCTCGCCGAAGCTAAGGTCGATCACCAATTGGTCCTCAATAACGATGCCGAACTCGACCAAATCCTCGCCGCCAACCCCAAACTCGCCCGGAAGGAGTCGCAAAAGGCTGCATAAGTCCCTCCTAATCCGCTTGCTCCGTCCCTTATCTCTCTACTCCTCTCCATCGACAAGTGATAGTCTAGGGGCTCCTCGATAAAACTTCGTTAATATCGGAGTAGCCCCGGAGCGGTGCGAAACCGCGCGTCCGTCGGGTACATCTCTGTTGGTGCCTCAGAGGAGTGGAATGAATCAGAAGTGCTTCGTTCTCGAGTTCGCGCATTCCGAAGATGGGCGAGCCAAACGGATACACGTCAGCTATAAGTCGGTGGCCTATCTTCTGGTCTCGATTGCGATCCTTTCCCTTTGCACATTCGCCCTATTTTCGAGCTACTGGCGCATGACCCGGCAGGTGGCGCACTTTAACCAGCTACGCGCCGATTTCGACCACTTGCAGACGCGCTACCAGGAGTTGGAACGCGTTACGGGCCAGCACACGGCCCAGATTGCTTCGCTCGAAGCGCTCGCAAACGAGGTGACGGTGGCGTATGGGATCGGCGGGCCGCCGACCGCCCCTACGTCGGCCATCCTGCAGGACAGCCCGCTGCCGGGCGTTAAAGAGTCGGTGAAGGAGTACAACTTCTTAAAGGCGGCGACGTATTCGGGAATCTATCACCGCTATGCGTATGCGTGGCAGAATCACGCGCTGCCGAGTCTTTGGCCGGTGAATGGGCTTTTGCGAAGTTCCTTCGGCGGACGGTCTGACCCGTTTTCGGGTGAGGGCACGTTTCATACCGGGATCGACCTCGAAGCCGCCACCGGAACGCCGGTTCATGTCACGGCGGATGGAGTGGTGACGCGCGCCGGATGGAGCGGCGATTACGGCAAGCTGGTGATTGTGGACCACGGCAATGGTTACGAGACGTATTACGCCCATTTGTCGCAATGCCTGGTGGTTCCCGGCGAAGAGGTGCAGCGCGGGCAAGTGGTTGCGCTTTCAGGCGGGACGGGCCGCGCCACGGGGCCGCACATGCATTACGAGGTCCGCCTGCGCGGTACGCCCGTGAATCCGTATAAGTACCTGGTGAAGGCCGATCCGGCGCCCAGCGCCAAGCGGGGGCGCGGCGACCTGGGGCTCTAGGGCAACAGCGTCTTTCGGCTCAGCGTCTTGCGTTTAGTGGTGGACCGAGTTAGTCGGCGCGGCTGGCTGGCCTTGCTTGCGGCCGGGGGCTGGGCGCAAACCTTCAAGAGCGCCAAGCCGCTGCCTGCGGCTGGCGAGTTCGTGCCCTTTATAGACCCGACCACGGAAACACGCGTGGTGCGCCTGACCGGTCCCGCGCATGCGAGTTGGCTTCCCGCCGCTTCGAACCGTTTCGTCTCGGTCAAGGATCGGTTTCTCGTTTTCTCCTCGGATCGAAGCGGCCGGGCGGCCCCGTTCAAGCTGGATCTGCATGCCGGACTTGCTCGCCAGCTTGCGGAAACGCCGGCGCTCAAGCCGCTTTCTTTGTGCCTCGATGAGAAGCAGCGCGTGCTGTGGGCGATCGACGGGGGCGTGTTGAAGGAGATCTCGCTCGGCAGCCGCCGGGTGGTGACTATCGCCGAAGATGTGGATGCATTCAGTTCTGTTTCGGGCGGCGAATTCGCGGTGGTGCGGCGCGGGCGGCTCGAGTTGCTGAGCGCCGCAAAGCCGATTGTCGAGGAGGTAGCGCCGTTTTGCTTGGCGCAACCAGGCGCGCGCGGCTGCCTGTATTTGCGCGAGACCGGCGCGGAGCGGGAGTATTGGTTGGCGGCGCTCGATGGCCAAAGCAATCCCGTGTTGCTGGCGAAGGGAAACGTTTCGGACCCGTACTGGGCGCCCGGTGGCAAGTCGCTGTTGTTTCTGCGGCAAGTTCCGGGACCAGGCGCAGTTGTTTCGGAGATACGCGAGGTGGCGGCCGATGGGACGGGCGAGCGAGCCGTGGCGCCCACGAGCCAGTTCGCCGCTTTCGCTCCGAACGCCGATGCTTCGGTGTTTGTGGGCGCGAGCCGGAGCAAGGCGCAGCCGACCATCATATTGTTGGTTCGGTCGGTGAAGCGCGAACTGACATTGTGCGAACACCGCGCGAAGCAGCCGGCGAGGGTATCGCCCGTGTTTTCACCCGACAGCCGCCGCGTCTATTTCGAAAGCGACCATGAGGGGAAATCCGCTCTGTATTCGGTGAACGTGGAGATGCTGGTGGAACCCACGGCGGCGAATTTTTAAGATCGGTAATTTCCGCGGCGGCCCTGAAACCTCGGGGCGAGCCGTTTCGTCTCTTCAAACACTCGCTTGCTTTGGGAGGGTGGAGTGTATCCAAACACAAGCAATCGGGGCAGAAGCCGACGGGAATTTACAGCACGGATGTTCCGCGCGATTGTTGCGGCGGGTCTGACAGGCGCCACCGCGCAAGCAGACGAAAAGTCCGGGAAAGACGACAAGGGCGAAGCGGCTCGAGAGGCCGTCTACGAGCCGGGCGGGGATGTCAAGCCGCCAAAGCTGGTGCATTATGTCGAGCCGGATTTCTCTCCGTCTTCGAAGGAAGCGTACGTGGAGGGGACCGTGAAAATCTCCACCGTGATTACGAGAGAGGGCGTGGCGACGAGCCTTCGAGTGACCAGCGGATTAAATGCGAAAGAGGACCAGACCGCGCTCGATGCCGTGAAGCAGTGGAAGTTCGAGCCGGGCACCAAAGCCGGGCAACCGGTGAACGTTCGAGTGAACGTGGAAGTTACTTTTCATCTTTTGTAGAGCGGTCATCGGCTTTGCGGCTGGCGCGCGCCATACGGCCCAGCAGCCAACCGGAAAGACAGAGCACGATTCCGAATAACAGCAAGCTGCCGGGCTCGGGAACCTCGGCTTTGAGAACCGGAGACGCCGGAGTTACGGATTTAGCGACGGGCGGCGCGGGGGTTTCGAAGACGGGCGAAGCGGGCGTTGGAAAGGCGGGCGAGATGGCGGCGATAGGCGAAGGCGTATCGGATTCGGGCCAGCTTTCCGGCATGGGCAGAGACGCTTCTACGCCGGTCGGAAGATAGGGCGCAAGGCGCGGAGATTCGAAGGGCAGTTGAGGATAGGCTTGCTCCAACTCGCCGGGAGGGGGCGCGGGCGCGAGTTGGAGGGAAGTCTTCGCGAGCATCTCCGGCCGGAACGTAGGCAGAGCGAGCAGGCTGTCGGCGGGCTGCAATGGCGTGGTTTCGGGCGCTGCCGAGTTCGACAGCCGGTTGCCACAGCGAGTGCGGGCGTAATTGCGTCCGTCGGTCAGCAAGACTTCGCCTCTTGGAATCAGCAGGCGATGGCGTGTCCAGAAGATGTGGTCGTTCAAACGATAGGAGACGTATTGGTAGCGATTCGTGTTCAGCACCACCAGGCGCGCGTTATGGATGTCGAAATCCGCGTAGTGGCGGCGAACCAGGGACTCGCGGTCATTGGCATAGCGCAACTCCGCGGGCGAGTAAGCGCCTCCGGCAATCACCGAGTAGGGATAGTTGGGGCGCAGCGCACGGGCGGCTGCGGAAACGCGCGCGCCGGGGGAGACGGCGTATCGCGTGATGGGCGAGGCTTGTTCGAGGCTGCGGAAGATAACCTGGAGACTCCACGCGCATATCACCGCGCACACAGAAAGAAGCAGGAATCGACGCGTGTTCACTGTAGACCAGCCGCTTAGTCTACTTATCGTGCGAATCTATCGGAGTAAGAGCGAATGTGTGGCCCGGCGAGCGGCCGCCGGGCCAGGTTCCTTCGTCAGTGGCTGCCGGTATACATCAGGGCGCCGAAGCTGGGAGCGGCCGGGTTGCCGGGCTGCTTCCACATTTCGTGGAAAGCGGCGCCGCGATCACCGGTGAAGAGCGAAAACACATTCAGGTTATAAGCGAGAAGGTTGCGCGGGGTGACGCGCCGGCCTTCGACGCCGCGCGGGAGCATGGGCGCCGAGGAACGTGTGGCATAGGATGCGGGAGGCGTAGCGGCGGAGCGGAAGTTGGGCATCGCGATCGCGGCCGCCGAGTCGCGGAAAGCGAGGGCGGGAATCGCGCGCGGGCTCAACAAGGGCCTGCGATTGGCGGGCGTTTCGAGAGGCGTAGCGAAGCTGACGGTGGCTAGTGAAGCAGCCGGAGTTCGGACGGCAGATTCGGAACCCTGGGGGCCCATTCGGATGCCAGGGCGAAGTGGATTCGTGCTTGCGGCGCCGGAGACGACAGTCAGCAGGACGTCGCTTGTTTGATAGGTGATGGTGAAGTGCTCGGTGGAGTTGATGGGCAAGCCGTTTACGGTTGCGAAGGAGCCGGTTTCGGAGGTGAAGTTCATGATCTTGAACGTGTTTCCTACGGCCGGCACATAGCCGCTCGCGAGCTTGATGTTCAATGTGCCATTGAGGCTGGCGGTGCTGGGATTCAACTGGTCGTAGCTGGTTCCCGCCGTGGTCCCGGAGAGCAGGACGTTGAGCGAGCCGGTTGAGTTTTGACTATACGCGCCGGTTTCGGTGAGGATGCCCGTGGAGGTGGCGGAGCTGCCGGGATTCACGGTGGCGCTGGAAGCGAGCGCGCCAGTGACGCTGCCCTGGCCGAAGAGCGAACCGCCCGTGAGAGTCACTTTGCCGGACGAGGAAAGGGCGAGCGTGCCGTTATCGGTCGTCGTGCCGGCCGTTTGCGTGTAGCTGCCGGCGCCGCCCAAGGTAAGCGTACTGCCTGTGCCGATGGTGAGGATGCCGCTGTTGGTGAAATTTCCGGCGGTCGTGAATTTGGCGCCGCCGCTGAGGGTGAAGCCGCCGCTGGCTGTGTTGGTGGCGAGATTCGTGAGGACGCTCTTGCTTCCTGAATCGACGAAGGTCGCGGAGGCGCCGTTTAGAACAATGTTGGCTGCATTCGTCACGATTTCGCCGCCTGCGCTGCCGAGGTTGTCGATTTCGAGCGTGCCGCTGGTGTTATACGCGCCGCCGGTCAGGGTGTTGGTAATCGGATTGAAGTTGCTGAAGACGCCGCCTTCGACGTGCAGCGTACTGCCGCTCGCCACTTGGAGCGTTCCGTTATTGGTCAACCCGTTGATTTGAACCAACAGCGGGTTGGATTGATTGGCGTTGATGGTCCCTGAGTTCACAAGCGTCATGCGGCCGTCGCCGATGTTGCCCGCGCCCGAGATGGTTTCGGCGTTCGTGAGAGTGTCGCCAGATGCGTTGCCAAAGATGTAGTTGTTGGGATTGTTCGAAAGAGTGACGCTGCCTCCGCTCAGCGTGGCGCTGCCGTTGAGGACCAGCTCTGTCGCGTTCCCGGTGGAGTTGAGCTGGACTGCGCCGAGCGTGGGATATGTTCCGTTCTGAAGATTGAGAACGGCGCCGTTTTGAATGTTGAGCAGGCCGCCGGCGGGATTGTTGACCGTGCCGCCAAGCGTGTTGGTGGTGAAGCCGAGCACTTGGATGTTGCCGGTTGAGCTGTTCGTCAGCGTGCCGCCTTGAATGGTGCTGCCGTTCAATTGCAATGTGGAAGCGCCCGTGAGGGTAATGGCGCCGCCGTTGACGGTCGAGCTGGTGAGCTCTAGGCTGCTCGCGTTGGCGGAAATGGCGCCCCCGGTATTGTTGACGGTGGTGTAGCCGATGGTAAGCGGACTGCCGAGCGTGGCTTCGATTGTGCCGGTGTTGGTGGTTCCACCGTTGGGCGAGATGGTCATGCCGGAGGACGCGTTGGAATTGATGGTGCCCGAGTTGATCAGAGTCATCTGGCGGTCTCCGATGGTGCCTGCGCCCGAGATCGTCTCCTGGTTGGTCAGCGTGTCGCCGGATGCGCTGCCGAAGATGTAGTTATTGGGATTGTTCGAGAGCGTGACGCTGCCGGCGCTCAAAGTTGCGTTCGCATTAACGATGAGTTCGGTTGCGTTGCCGGTCGAGTTAATTTGGACTGCGCCGAGCGTCGGATAGGCGCCGTTCTCCAGATGCAGGACCGCGCCGTTATCCAGCTTGAGCACGCCGCCGGAGGGATTGCTGATGGTCCCGCCGATGGTGTTGGTAGTGAAGCCGAGCGCCTCGATTGTGCCGGTCGAGCTGTTCGTCAACGTGCCGCCCTGGATAGTGCTGCCGTTTAGTTGAAGATCGGACGCGCCGGTCAACGTAACCGCGCCGCTGTTAATCGTGGAGGAAGTGACCTCAAGCGTAGTCGCGGCCGCGGAAATGGTCCCGCCTTTGTTGTTGACAGTGGTGTAGCCGATGGTGAGCGGGCTTCCGGCGGAGGCTTCGATGGTTCCCGCATTGGTTGTGCCGCCGTTGGGCGAGATGGTCAGGCCGGCTGAGCCTGTAGCGTCGATGGTCCCGGAATTGATCAGAGTCATCTGGCGGTCCCCGATGACGCCTGCGCCGGAAATGGTTTCCTGGTTGGTTAGAACGTCGACCGCCGAAGAGCCGAAGATGTAATTCGCCGCGTTGTTGGAAAGCGTCACGCCGCCCCCGCTAAGGGTGACACTGCCGTTCAAGACGAATTCGGTCGTGTTACCGGTCGAGTTCAATTGCACGGCGCCCAAGCTGGAGTAGCTTCCGGCCTGAAGGTTGAGCACGGCGCCGTTCTGGATCTGGAGCAGGCCGCCGGACGGGTTGCTGATGGCGCCCCCGAGCGTGTTGGTCGTGAACGACAGCGCTTCAATAGTTCCAGTGGAACTGTTGGTGAGCGTGCCGCCCTGAACGGTGGCGCCGTTCAGCTGGAGAGTAGAAGCTCCGGTGAGAGTAAGCGAGCCGCCGTTTACGGTAGAGTTCGATACTTTGAGAGTGCTGGCGTTGGCGGAGATAGCGCCGCCGGCGTTGGCGACTGTCGTGTTCGATAGAACGAGATTGGAGCCGTTGGTGGCTTCGATCGTTCCAGTGTTCGCCGTGCCGCCGTTCGGCTCGATGGTCATGCCGGCCGAGCCGTTTGCATTAATCGTGCCGGAGTTGATGAGCGTCATCTGGTTCGAGCCGATCTGGCCGGAGCCGGTAATGGTCTCCTGATTGGTCAGCGTGTCGGTCGAGGAACCGCCGAAGATATAGTTCGCGGCATTGTTGGACATCGTGATGCTGCCGCCGCTGAGCGTGACGCCTCCGTTCAACACGAGTTCTGTGTTGTTGCCGGTGGAGTTTATCTGGACTGTCCCCAGAGTCGGATAGCTTCCGCTTTGCAGGTTCAGCACGCTTCCGTTGTCGAGCTTGAGTATGCCGCCGGACGGGTTGTTTATGGCGCCTCCGAGCGTGTTGGTGGTGAAACCGATCGCTTCGATGGTTCCGGTGGAACTGTTGGTCAGCGTGCCGCCTTGAACCGTGGCGCCGCTTAGTTGTAGATCGGAGGCGCCGGTCAGAGTGACCGTGCCGCCGTTGACCGTGGAATTGGATAGCTCGAGAGTGCTGGCATTTGCGGAGATGGTCCCGCCGGTATTGGCGACGGTGGTGTTGGCTATGTCGAGTGTCGCGCCGGAGACTGCTTCGATAGTTCCGGTGTTGGCGGCGCCGCCATTGGCATCGAGGGTCATGCCGGCGGAAGCATTGGCGTCGATGGTTCCGGAGTTCACCAGAGCCATCTGGTTGTCCCCGAGATGCCCGGCGCCGGTGATGGTTTCGGCGTTGGTGAGGGTGTCTGTATAGGAGCCGCCGTAGATGTAATTGTTGGCGTTATTCGAAAGAGTGACGGACCCGCCGCTGAGTGTAACTCCGCCGTTCACGATGAGGGAAGTTCCATTGCCGGTTGAATTTAGCTGCACGGTTCCCAACGTGGGATAAGTCCCGCTTTGGAGGTTCAGGACGGCGCCATTGTCAAGCTTCAGAATGCCGCCGGACGGGTTGCTGATTGTGCCGCCGATAGTATTGGTCGTAAATCCGACGGCTTCGATGGTTCCGGTAGAGCTACTGTTGACGGTGTCGCCGAACTGGATCGTGCTGTTGCTTAGCTGGAGCGTGGAAGCGCCTGTGAGGGAGACTGTGCCGCCGTACACGTTCGAGTTAGATAACAGCAGAACGCTGCCAGTACCGCTGGCGGCGAGCGTGCCGCCAGTGTTATAGACAGTCGTGTTGGCGATGGTCATCTTATCGCCGGCGGTGGCCTCCATCGTGCCAGTGTTGCTTGCGCCACCGTTGGCGTCGACCGTCAGGCCAGCCGATGCATTGGCGTTGATGGCGCCGGAGTTGACGAGTGTCATCTGGTTATCGCCGATGTTGCCGCCGCCCTGGATGGTCCCCTGGTTGATCAAGCGGTCTGTGTAGGCTTCACCGTAGATGAAATTGTCCGCGCTGTTTGAAAGGCTAAGTGTTCCGGTCAGCGTCAGGCTAGGGCTATTAATAACAATCGACGTGCCGCTTCCGGTCGAATTCATGACCATTTTGCCGGCGTTGCTGATGGAGCTGCCGTCGAGGGTAAGAGATTCTCCGTTGCTAAGCGTCCAAGTGTCGCCGGCGCCTACGGTGAGGTTGTTAATAGTTGCCACGACATTCTGCGTGACGGCGGCAGCGCCGCCGCTTCCCGTAATCAGAACATTGTTACTGCTGGTCGGCAGGCCGGCGGACCAATTTCCCGTCGTACCCCACAGACCCGTGCCGCCGCCGTTTGTGAAAGTGTCGTTTGTGATGGTGGCGGGTTTCAGTACTTTTACAAAATCGTGGCTCTTTGGGATAGCTGCACGTTCCTGCTTATCTTTTGGGATAACTTGTGCAAACGCTGCCGCATGGGGAAGCGTAAGCGTGAATATAGTAAGTGAGCACACTGTTAGTGATTGCTGCAATCTTACAGACATTTAGTCTCCAGTCGTAATCAATTTTGTTAGTGGAACCCGGACAGTATACATCCGGCAAGCAGTTTCTGTGCCATGTAATTACGCCTGATATGATTCAGGTCGGTTATGCGAACTGGAATGCATACGGCTTTATTGGCAGTTCTGCTGATCGCGAGCGCGGCCTCGCTTGGGGCGGAAACAACGAAATGTGAACGGCTGTCGGGCTTGGCGCTGGCGAACACAACCATCACGGTCGCGGAAGCGAATCCGGCGGGAGGGTTCACTCCGCCTGAAGGAGACGCGCTCGACAAGCTTCCGGCGTTTTGCCGTGTCGCGGGTGTGATGCGGCCCACGAGCGATTCCTATATTCGGTTCGAGGTGTGGATGCCGGCCGAGGGCTGGAACGGCAAGTTTCTGGGCGTGGGCAATGGGGGCTTCGCGGGCGCGATCGATTACCGAACACTGGGCGGAGATTTGAGAAGGAACTACGCGACGGCGGCGACGGACACGGGCCACCAAGGAGAGGCGACGGATGCTTCGTGGGCTTACAAACATCCGGAGAAGGTGACCGACTTCGGTTATCGGGCGGTGCATGAGACGGCTGAGATCGCGAAGAAGATCATCGCGGAGTTCTACGGGCGGGGAGCGGAGCATTCGTATTTCGATAGCTGCTCGGATGGCGGCCGCGAGGCGTTGATGGAGGCGCAGCGGTTCCCGGAAGACTACGACGGGATTCTAGCGGGAGCGCCGGCGTATGCGTGGACCGATCTGGTGTCGAGTGGGGTGGAGGCGGCGCAGCGGATTTATGGAAATCCGGCGTCCTACATTTCGAGTTTCAAAGTTCCGGCGATCGGCGCGGCCGTGCTGCAGGCGTGCGACGCCCAAGACGGGGTGAAGGACGGAATCATCAACGATCCGATGAATTGCCATTTCGACCCCACGGAGATGCTGTGCAAAGGGGCCGAGTCGCGTGATTGCCTGACCACTGCGCAGGCTGCCACGCTGAAGGTGCTGTATAGGGGGGTAGAAGGCGGGCGCGGCAGCGGGCTGTTTCCGGGCTACATGCCAGGCGGCGAGACGGGGCCGCAAGGCTGGTCCACATGGATACTGGGGCCGGGACCGGGAGAAAGCTATGGCGTGGGATATGTGGAGAACTATTTCCGCTACATGGTCTTCGAAGATCCGTCTTGGAACGTTCTGACGGCGGATGTGGGGGCGGCCAAGAAGGCGGCGGAGCGGAAGACGGCGAGCCAGTTGGACGCCACCAATCCCGATCTGCACCGCTTCGCGGCGCGAGGCGGAAAGTTGATTCTCTATCACGGATGGAACGATCCGGGCATTCCACCGTCGTTCACGATCGATTACTACAAGAGCGTGATGTCGGCGATGGGCCAGCAGCAGAGCCAAAGCTTTCTCCGCTTATATATGGTCCCCGGCATGCAGCATTGCATCGGCGGGCCAGGCGCGACGGTGTTTGGACAGTTAGGCACGACGACGGCGAAGGGTCCGAGTCATGGGATCTATTCGGCGCTGGAGGAGTGGGTGGAGAAGGGAACAGCGCCGGACGAGATTATCGCGACGAAATATGCGGACGGGAAAGCCGTGATGACGCGGCCGCTTTGCGCGTATCCCGAGATTGCCAGATACAAAGGTACCGGGGATACGAGCGATTCCGCGAGCTTCTCGTGCGAAGCGCCGAAGTAAGTTAGAGTATTTCGAGCGCGCGGCGGAGACTGCCGTGGGCGGCGGCCAGACGGATTTCGGCTTCGGATTTCGAAAGCTTGCATTTGTGCATGAGAATGGCGAGACGCACGGAGCCGGCGCGATCGAGAAGCGAAGAGGCCTGTTCGTAAGAGACTTCCGCGACGGTTGAGACGATGCGGCGGGCGCGGTCGGCCAGCTTCGAATTAGTGGGCTGCACGTTCACCATGAGGTTCCCGAAGACGTAACCAAGGCGGATCATGACGCCGGTGCTGATCATGTTCAGCACAAGCTTGGTTGCGGTGCCGGCGCGCATGCGAGTGGAGCCGGTGACGATCTCCGGGCCAGGAACCGGAGTGATGGGGATCTCGGACTTTTCGGCTAGCTCCGAGCGGGGCGTGCAGCTCAGGCCGATGGTGAGCGCTCTGAGGCCGCGGGCATAATCGATGCCGCCAAGAACATAGGGCGTGCGGCCGCTGGCTGCGATGCCGACCAGTGCATCGCGCGGGCTGAAGCCGCGGGCGATCAGATCCTGTTTGCCTTGTTCGGGATCGTCCTCGGCGCGCTCGATCGCATGCCGGAGGGCGTGGTCTCCGCCGGCGATGAGGCCTTGCACGAGTTCCGGGGGCGTTTGGAAGGTAGGAGGACATTCCGATGCGTCGAGCACGCCGAGGCGGCCCGAAGTGCCGGCGCCCAGATAGAAGAGACGGCCTGCCGCTTCGAAGCGGGCCACGATGGCGTCAACGGCCGCGGCTATGTTCGGAAGCTGGCGCGCAACCGCCGGGGCGACCTCTTGATCGGCCGCGTTGATGACCTGCAACATCTCGATGGTGGGGAGCGAGTCGATGGCTGCGGAAGCAGGATTGGAGGCTTCGGTGGTCAGATCGCGCATGGAGGAGACGGAAAGGGCCGGAAGAGCGCACGCCCTTTCGGCCCGAATTGGAAACGCGTACTGTAGCCGCGCCTTAGGCGCTGAAGCTGCTGCCGCAGCCGCAGGTGGACTTCACATGCGGATTGTTGAACTTGAACCCGGAACCCTCCAAGGTTTCGACGTAATCGACTTCGGCGCCGTCGAGGTAAAGCATACTGGCTTGGTCGATAAAGACCTTCAGGTCTCCGAAGTTATAGGTCTTATCGAGCATGTTCGGCTGGGTTTCGAAAGCCATCGAGTAGCTGAATCCCGAACAGCCGCCGCCCACCACGGCGATCCGCAAGCCGGCCGGTTTCGGATCCTGCATGCTGAGGATTTCATTGACCTTCGACACGGCGGTTTCGGTTAGCTGAATCATTTAAATCTCCCGACTATTAGTTTACATCCAGTTTACCGTTTTCCGAGAGGCTTTCGACGGCCAAATCTTACGTCTGGGATAATAAGGCGTTCCAGGAAGCCGCGGCTGCGCGCAGCTTTTTGTAACCCGTTCATATTGCGGCGCGTCGGCTGCGATATATGAGCGGGCTTAGTGCGACTCTTCCCTTTCCGGCGGTAGCCGGAGAGGCAAGCCGAGCGAAGACCAAATTGGATCATCGAAGCACCGAAGAGGCGGCTCTAGTCCGTCGCATACAGGGAGAAGACGAGCTGGCGTTTCGCGAGATCGTGGAGCGCTACCAGGCGAAGGTCTTCTCCATCATCTACGGTATTCTTCGAAACCGGAATGACGCGGAAGATATCGCGCAGCAGGTTTTCGCCAAGATTTATTTTTCGATCAAGAATTTCGATTTTCGCAGTTCGCTGCTGACCTGGATTTACAAGATAACGGTCAATGAGTGCTACGACTACTTGCGGAAGAAGCGGGTGCGAAAGCTGGTTTACGAGAGCGACTTTTCGGCCGATGATTCGGTGCGGATGCAGAACTCGGAGCCGGCGACGGACCAGGCGCCGGCGGTGGACCGGCGGCTTGCGCAGCACGATTTGATATTGAAGCTGCTTTCGAAGATTTCCGAGGAGGATCGGTCGCTGATCTTGATGAAGGAAGTCGAGGGGCATTCGGTGGAAGAGCTTTCGGCCATGACCGGGATGAACGAGAACACGATCAAAGTGAAGTTGTTTCGCGCGCGCCAGAAGCTGGTAAAGGCAGCGCACCGGTTGGAGAAAGCGCCGCTTATGCCTCCCACGGCGTAACGGAGACAGGGATCTTGGGTGTAGAGTGAATGAATTAGGCGGACGTAAGATCCGCGAAGCGGAAGAGATGGGGCGTTAAAAGCTCCACATGTAGGTTACTTGAGGGAAAACATGCACGGGTTTATTCGGGGTCGGGTGGAGGATCTGCTCGCAGCGAGAGATGCCGCCGAGGATCCAAGAGTCGCTGAGCACTTGTCGTCTTGCACGGAATGTTCGTCCGAGTTGGAAGCGATGGAGGCGCAGGCGGAGGCGCTGCAATGTTTGCGCGCGCCTGAGGACCTGGAGCCAAGCGCAGGATTTTACGCGCGAGTGATGCAGCGCATTGAAGAACGGGCCAAGGATTCAATGTGGGCCGGCTTCATTTACTCGCCTTTTGCGAGGCGACTGACGTACGTATCGCTGGCGGCGGCCCTGCTGCTGGGCTCATTTGTGATCGGCCAGGAAACGCGCGATGGACACCTGACGGGCGAGGGGATGATCGCGCAGCAGCTACACGACGACGCTCCGGTGACCGGCAGCAGGCAGCAGCAGCGCGAGGCGGTTCTTGTCAACTTCGCTTCACATCCGGTTGCGGCGCGGCAAGGAACAATCCAATAGCTCTCCCAGTTTCAACACGATCACGGGCCATGTTGCGGCACAACGACGCGGGCTGGTCAAACCCGAAGGTCTTGGCGGTGCTGGCGGTTATCTTTCTGTGCGGGGCGGCGCTGGGCTCCGCGGTCACCAGCCGGTTCCTGCACGCGCGCATGGAGGTTCCCGATCGCAAGACGACAATGGAGAGCGCGCAGAAATTAGGCGTGCAGCATTTGCGCACCGAGTTGAACCTGACTCCGGAACAGAATGAAACCGTGATGAAGGTGCTCGACGATTACGGCAAGTATTACCAGAACATCGAGGACGAGCGCGAGGACGTGGCAGAGCACGGCAAGCAGCGAATCTTAAGCGTGCTAGACGCGAATCAGCAGAAGCGCTTTTTGGAATTATTGAAGGATCCGGCGCTGCTGCCTAATTCGCCGCTGCAGTGAAGGTTTACACCGTCACGCGCGCTTAGACTTCCGCGCTTCCGCCGCATTTGCCGCCCTTCGCTTTGAATTTGCGATCGAGAGCTTCCATAAGGCGGCTGCGGATGGACTCGGGAATGGGTTTGGCTTCCATGCCCTTGAAGACTTTCAAGGTTTTCTCGGTGGTGTTATAGACCACCCAGCAATTGGGGCATTCGCTCACATGCTTTTGCAGTTCGGCCCGAATCTGCGGATCGAGGCTCTCGTCTAAGAACTCATTGAGCTCCTGCAGAAACTGCTTACAGGTAAGCAAACGCGTCATCCCCCTTTCGCCTGAACTGCCGTGTAAGCTTTTCGCGAAGCTGAAGCCTAGCTCGAAGCAGCCGGCTCTTGACGGCTGAAATCGACAATCCAAGTGCTTCGGCAGTTTCTTCTATGGACATTTCTTCGATGTCTCTGAGAACAAAAACGGTTCGATAAGCGGGCTTCAAACTTTGAATGGCCTGGTCTAAGATTTCGGCTAATTCCTCGCGCGAATAGGTGTCCTCGGGGTTTTCGTCCCAGACGGCGATTTCGCGGACCATCTCGTCTTCGCCGGTATCGATAGGCTCATCGAGCGGGACGCTTCGGTCGGAGCGCCGTTTGCGGAGCTTCATCAGAGCTTCGTTGACGGCGATTCTGACGAGCCAGGTGTAGAACTTCGAATTGCCTTGGAAGTCGTCGAGGTGAGTGTAGGCTTTGAGAAAAGTCTCCTGCAGAACGTCTTCGGCATCGTCGTCGTTCTGGGTGATCTGCTTTGCCATGCGGAAGACGCGGCGATCGTAATGCTTCACCAGATCGGAGAAGGCATCGGCGTCGCCGTGCTTGGCGCGGGTGACCAAGGCGGATTCATCGAACGCAGGGGTAACGATAGAGCTACTCACGCGAGGGTACTATCAGTTTAGCAGTGGAGAAGATCTGCGCGAAGCTGGCGCAGATTATGGGACGGGATGGCCCTTCTCGCGATCCTGGGGATTGTCGTCGCGGGCCTCTTTTTCGAGTTGCGGGTCGGGCTTGATGTTGTTCATGGCGTAGAAGCCATCGAGCGTGGCGTGGGAATCCACCGCGTCTTCAAGGCTGCGGGCAGAGCGCTCGGCCTCATGCGGGGCTTCGACCATGTCTTCGATTTTTTCGTGATCGTCGTTTTTGGGTTCTTCCGGGTGGCGCATCGGTTTATCTCTATTAAATGGGACTCAGGGGAGGCGCTAGAGTTTCGGCAGCACATCTTCGAGCTTCACCTGGATTCCGAGGCGCTCGGCGAATAAGAGACCGTCGGTCACCTCGAGAGGCGGATTGTCATCCTCGAAGATCCAGGCGCGAGATGAATAAGGATCGACCACCCAAATGCAAGGGACGCCCATGAACTGGTAATCGCGTATGGATGCATTGACGCGGGTCCAACGATCATCGGGGGACAGCACTTCCACGCAAAGGCGGGGCGGAATGGTGACCGTCTCTTCGAGTTGGCCAATGACGCAAATGTCTGGGACGCGCACGCGCCGATGAGCAACTCTTACTCTCAACTCAACTAAGGCCATCAGGCCCTTGGGGCTGAGCTGCTCTTGAAGAGCAAGGAGGATTTCTCCCTGCGTGTACGCGTGCTTTCCTTGTCCCACGTTGCGCTCCAATAGGACTCCGTCCACGTATTCGCAGTCGGGCGAATAGGAGGTTCGCATGTATTCGTCGAAAGAGACGAGGCTGGGTGCGGTGGCCATGTTATCAGGATCTCATTGATTCGAAGGTTTGATTCGCAGGACGTCCTTGGCTTCGACGTGATTGAATTGCATGGGGAAGCTCTTGCCGGTGTAGTAAGCAGGCCACTGGTCTTTATAATGAGGCGAAGCGACGAAGCCGGATTCGCCGGCAACGAGATTCTGGACGGACTTATCCAGATTTCCTAAGTCGACGACCATGCGCTCCGAGGGGCCCAGGGTGCGTGTGGTCTGTTTGACGCTTGTGCCGGCGCCGCTCATGTCGATGGGTCCGATATCGAAGAAGCCATTGACGAGCGGGAGCTGCTTGCCAATGGGATGAGCGATGTTCCATTGATGCATCCGGCCCCAGCGCCACTTAGAGACGGGGCGGCCCTGGAGCGATCGGCCGCGCGCTAAAGCGGATTCGAAGTTCTGCATCAGCCAGGCGTCCCAATCGTTGTTTGCGACCCAGCCCGACGGGCGATCGCGGAGAAGCGTTTCGATGGCTTGCGGGCGCGGCACGATGGTGGGGAGGTCTGGCGAGCCGGTGATTCTGTAATGCGCTCCTGCCTTGGCATCCGAAGTGGCGGGTTTGGGATCGGCCGGCTGGGGGGCGCCAATAGTTGCCGACAGAACAAGGGAGCGGGCGAGTTCTTGATCGAGCAGCTCGGTAATCATAGGCGCGGCCTCTTCCTTGTCCATCTGGCCATTCCAATGGGCGAGGGTATCGATGGCTTCGCGAAGATCGGCATCGGAGGAGGAGTGGCGCGAGACGGCGGCGATCGCCCGATGCGCGAGGAAGTAATCGTAAGCCGAGTAAACATCTTTTTGCACGGCGAGCATGTCGTCGACAGTGAGCTTGGGTTTGGCGGCGAGGAGGGCGCGAATCTGCTCGACCCGATATTTGTCCGAGTAATCGCCGTCGACGCGATAGGGGTAATTGGCGGGAAACGGGTTCTGGTTGGCGGTGGCGACGATGCCGGAAGGCGGATTATAGATGGACGGCATTTGATCGAACGGGATGTAGCCATCCCATTCGAACTTTCCGGACGAGCCATCGAGGGGCAGGTCGCCATCGAAATCGCGGCGTATGGGGACGCGGCCGGCGGCCTGGTAGCCGATGTTGCCGGCGCGGTCGGCGTAGACGAAGTTCTGCGGCGGACCCCAGAACGCGCTGAGCGCGGCCCGGAACTGGTCCCAGTTTTGAGCCCGATCGATGTCGAAGAATGGGTAGCTGAAGCTGTCGGCGGCGCTCCATCGCATGCTGTAGCTCTTGCCTTGTTCGCGCAGGACGATGGGACCGTGGCGAGTGATCCAGGTATTCAATTGGACGGGCTTGCCGCCGCGCACGCCGATGAGTTCGCGGACGGGCTGCGCCTGTTCGGCCTTGCCCTGGAAGATGTAGCGACCGTTGCGATCGTCGATCTGCTCGATGTAGAGATCGAGGACATCGGATTGGAGATTGGTGACGCCCCAAGCGATTTGATTATTGTGACCGGTAATGACGCCGGGCAGGCCGGGAAGCGCAGCGCCCGATACGTCGAGCCCGGGAGCAATCAGATGGACCAAGTGCCAGGCGCCGGGGATGCCGTAAGCCAGATGTGGATCGTTGGCGGCCATGGGAGCGCCATCGGCAGAGTGGGCGCCGGAGACGGCCCAGGCGTTCGATCCGGGGCTAACATATTGGCCTTCGATCGGCGGGAACAAGAGCCTAATCTTTGCGGGATCGGCCGCTTTCGAAATCAGCGCGCCTTTGTCGAACTTGAATTGCGACTTGTCGGTGAGGTCGCGGTACATGACAAGGCCGACGAGGATGGAATCGGCGAGGCTCCAGTCGCGCGGATCGTAAGCATGGCCGGGAAGAGAGAATTCAAGCGCGTAGTCGCCGCGATGGGTATCGATGAAGTAGTTGACGCCGCGGGCGTATTCAATCAGGAGAGAGCGAGCATCGGAAGTGAGCTTTGTCAAGGCGAACTGGGCGATGGAGCGCATTCGCATTTTTCTAGAGTGCTCGTCGGCGCCGAGGGCGGCGGGACCGAAGACTTCCGCGAGCTCGCCGGCGCCGAAGCGCCGCAGCACGTCCATCTGCCACAATCGGTCTTGAGCGGTGGCATAGCCTTGCAGGAAGATTGCGTCCTGCCAGGAGGACGCCCGAATGTGGGGAACGCCGCGCGCATCGCGCTCGATGGTTGCGGGCGCCGCGATGGGGGCGGCGATTTCGCCTGAAGTTTGGGGCAGCGGCCGGATCGCGTACCAATAGATGGCGACTGCAATGAGCACAATGAGAACGGCTATGCTCACATTGATGACGCGCAGCAGGCGGGATAACACTGACCGATTTTACTCTGCCGCTGGACGGCGGCCCGCGGCGACCCGCATCGTGTTTTCGTGACGGCCCATGGGCTTTCGCGTTATTCTTCTGATCCTGATACTGGCGATGAACGGCTTCTTCGCGGCGGCGGAGGTGTCGCTGGTCTCGGTTCGGCAATCGCGCCTGCGCGAATTGGCCGAACAGGGGCAAGCGGGCGCGCAAAGCGCGCTTAGTTTGCTAGCGAATCCGGGACGCCTGCTATCGGTGACGCAGGTTGGCGTGACGCTCGCGAGCCTGGGCTTGGGCTGGGCGGGCGAGGACACGCTGTACAACCTGCTGCGCAGCGCGCTCGATCCGCTGCACATTTACGCATCGCCGGTGCTGCTGCGCGGCGTGGCGTTCGCGGCGGCTTTTCTGTTCATCAGCTACGCGCACGTGATTATCGGCGAAGTGGTTCCGAAGAACCTGGCGATTGAAAAGGCCGATCAGGTGGCGTCGCTGGCCGCGCCGGTGCTGGTTCTGTTCTATCGGCTGCTGCAGCCGTTCGTGGTTGTGATCGAACGCTCGTCGGCTTTGATCCTGCGCACGCTGGGGCTTGCGACAGGGCACGCGCGGGGCGGGCATTCCACAGAAGAGTTGAAGTACATTATTCAATCGAGCCGCCGCGAAGGCCATCTTCAACAGTTCGAACAGAACGCGATTCAACGGTTGATCGAGTTGTCGGACTATTCGGCGCGGGAGATCATGACGCCGCGCCACAGCATCGTTTCTCTGCCGGTGGATGCGGAGCTGGAGGACGTACTGGGCGTGATGGCGGAGCACAAATTTTCGCGCGTTCCGGTCTATGAGGACCGGCCGGAGCAGATCATCGGCATTGTGCATTACAAGGACCTGATGCGCGTTTGGGACGAGCGGCGCTTCGCGCATGAGCGGCGGCGGGCGACGCGCCCACTGCGGCTGCGTCGTTTTGCGCGCAAGCCACTGGTGGTTCCGGAGACGAAACCGCTGAACCAGTTAATCGACGAATTTCGCTCGACGCACAATCACATGGCGCTGGTGGTGGATGAATTTGGGACCGTGACGGGACTGGTGACGCTCGAAGACGTGCTGGAGCAGATTTTTGGAGATATAGGGGATGAGCACGATGCAGTGCGCCCGCCGCTAGCGCCGGAACAGGTTCTGCAATTGGAAGGCAGCACGACCATTCGAGATCTGGAAACCCGCTACAATCTGGCGTTACCGGCGGACGCAGGTTTCGAAACGCTGGCGGGATTTCTGCTTTTCCAATTGGGGCACATACCGCACGTGAAGGATTCCGTGGATTACAACGGGCGGCGATTTACGATTACGCAAATGAATCGTAACCGGATCGCGACGGTGTTGATCGAGAAGCCGGACCCGAAGGCGCAGCCGGACCCGGTGAACGAGGGGTGAGTGAGATTGCGTAGAACGCTCATGAAAGACGGAACTCGATGGAACTCAGCTTGGTAATGCTGGAGCCTTTCGAGAGGACCCGTAAGAGCCGTGGCTGCCTGGTGGAAATCGAAACCTTCCGTAGGCAACAAAGATAGTTTTCTCGATAGAGTTCAATTATCAACGATCTTATGCGATTTTCCGCCATCCAACTTACGGTGGGAACGCGGGGCGGAACCGGTAAAGAGAATAGGACGCGGGAATGTGCGGACGACTTAGTCAATCGAATTGGTCGAGAATAACCGCGCCTAGTACGATTCAAGATTTAAAACAGTACGATGGGGTTTTGTTGTAACAGCGAGTGACTGTACACTGAGGAAACAGACCATTCGAACCTAGTGGCTGTCGGTGTGTCTACAAACCTGAATGTCAGAAACAGACTGTTGCAATCAAGAGTTTCGTGGTTTCACATGGCTCATTGGCGAGCTGGATAAGCGCAGCGGTCTACTGGACGAGCGAATCGTCCGCGAACTTCTGGAGGCTGCGCATCTGGATGTTCGGGAGGTTACGCCTTACGTTGAGCGGCGAGCGGATTCGTACGCGCGGCGCTGCGTGGCGCGACGGGAGAACTACGAAATTCTGGTGCTGACGTGGTCTGCTTCGCAGGGCAGCGTGGCGCACGACCACTCGGGCTCATTGTGCGGGCTGAAGGTGATAGAAGGTGAGCTAACCGAGCAGCTCTTTTCAGAGTCGGCAGATGGCCGGGTGCGGAGCACCACGCACTCGCGGGTCGGCGCGGAACAGATTCTCGTAGATCCGGGAGTAGTCGTTCACTCTTTGATGAACGACAGCAGCGCGGGGAAAGTGCTGGTGACGGTACACATCTACTCTCCGCCGCTTCCGGAGGTTCGAAGATACGCGGTTGCGGAGGACCCGGTTCCGAAGCTATTTCTACGTCCGGCGCGGCCGGATGCGAAGGTCATCGCGATCATCGGCGGCGGGGTCACCGGCGTAATGACGATGGCGAACCTGCTTCGCTTTGCCGGAGAAAACAGGACGCCGCTGCGCGTTGTACTCTTCGACCGGCAGCCGGCGATCGGCGAAGGAATTGCGTACCGGACCAACGACGGGCGCCATCTGCTGAACGTTCCGGCGAGCCGCATGAGCGCTTGGCCGGACAAGCCGGAGGATTTTTTGGCGTTCGCGCGATCGAAAGATCATTCGACCGGCGAAGGCGACTTTCTCCCACGGAAGATTTACGGCGAGTATGTTCGAAAGACGCTGCTGGAGCTTGCGGAATCGGCCGGTGACCACCTCAGCGCTGCAATCGTGCACGACGAGGTGACGCGCCTGGAGCGGTCGGGTTCGTCGGGCTGGGATGTTGAAACCGCCAGGAGACGATCTGTTCATGCCGACCTGGCGATCCTTGCGGTAGGGCATCGGCCACCCAACGATCCGCTGGCTAGTAGCTGGGCAGGGCCGCGTACACGCTTCGTCGCCGATCCCTGGGCGGCGCTGGTGCTCAGCCAGATAGGGCCGGATGAGCCGGTGCTTCTGATCGGGACTGGGTTGACCGCCGTAGATGTGGCGCTTACGTTGAATCGCCCGGATCGAAGGGCGCCGATCATCGCTCTGTCGCGACGAGGGTTGCTGCCCATGGCGCACATGCGCAGGCCGGTGAGGGCGGCCGACATGTCGGAACTGCTGAACAGATGGCTGGACCCGTCGGAAGCGCTGACGGTTCGGCGCCTGATTTCAGAACTTCGCGAGAAGATGGCGGCGCGAGAGCCAGGCGTCGAATGGCAGGATTTATTCGACGGGCTTAGGCCAGCAATCGGGCAACTATGGGGCCGCTTAGAACTGAAAGAGCGCGCGCGATTTCTGAGGCACGCGCGGCCCTATTGGGAAGTGCACCGCCACCGCATGGCGCCCGCGATCGCCGACACCATCGAGCGTATGCGGGCGGCGAACCTGCTGCAGATTGCGGCGGGGACGCTGATCTCGGCGGCGGCCGATGCGGAGGGCATCGATGTGAGTTTTGCGTGCCGGGGCGGTTCGGCGCAGAAGCCCGTCAGGGTTGCGTGGGTGGTGAACTGCACAGGTCCCGGAGTGCACGCGCCGCATTCGACGCATCCCTTCCTCCGGCGCCTTCTCGATGCGGGTACGCTTTGCGGCGACCCGCTCGGACTGGGGCTGCTGACGGACGCGCAAGGGCGCGGCGTGAAGGCAAGCGGCGGTGTTCAGAACGACTTGCTAATCGCGGGCACGCTGCGGAAAGCTACGTTGTGGGACTCGACGGCCGTTCCCGAACTCCGGCAACAGGCGCAGACCGTAGCTCGCATGGCGCTCTTGACGCTGAGTGGCGCATCGTTGCCGGACCCCGTTCGCCTGACTTCCTCGTTGCCGCATCTTGCGAGCGGCCTGGGCTGAATCGGCTAAAGCTCGATGCGACGCAGTTTCTGGCCGGCTACGCGGCTTAAATACTTTGCGAGCAAGTCCTTCGTTTGAGGATGGCGCAGATGAGGCGCGATCTCCGAGAGAGGTTCGAGGACAAAGCGGCGGTCGAGCATGCGGGGGTGAGGAATCGTCAGGCGTGGCGTATCCATGACTATGTTCTGAAAGAGAAGGATGTCGATGTCGAGCGTGCGGGGGCCGCGAGGGACGGAAGAGGCGCCGCGGATGCGGCCGAGATCGCGCTCGATGCGCTGCGATATGGCGAGTAGTTGAAGCGGGAAATAGGGCGTTTCGCAGGCAAGCGCCATGTTCAGAAACCAGGGCTGGGCGGTGACATCGCGCGGCTCGGTTTCATAGATGGAAGAACGCTTGACGATGTGGACGCGCGCATCTTCGAGCGCTTCGCAGGCGCGGCGAAGGTTGAATCGGCGATCGCCCAGGTTCGAACCGAGGGCGAGGTAGACGGTTTTGTGGGCCATCAGAACAGCGGGTTTTGGGCGCCCGCGAAACGGCCGCGGGGAACTTCGAAATAATCGAAGGCGCGATCGGTGGCGATTCTTCCGCGAGGCGTGCGATCGAGAAATCCGAGTTGGATCAGGTAGGGTTCGTAGACTTCCTCGATGGTGTCGGACTGCTCATCGATGGAGGCGGCGATGGTGGCCAGGCCGACGGGACCGCCGCCATACTTTACGAGGACAGTTCGCATGATTTTCTGATCGACGTCGTCCAAGCCGAAGGGATCGACTTTCAAGAGATCGAGGGCGGCTTTGGCAACGGGGTGATCGATGCGGCCATCGGCTCGGACCTGGGCAAAGTCGCGCACGCGCCGGAGCAGGCGGTTGGCGATGCGGGGAGTTCCGCGTCCGCGGCGCGCAATCTCGCAGGCGGCGTCGCTGGCGATCTCGATTTCGAGCAGGCGGGCGGAGCGGTGCACGATTTGAGCCAACGTTTCTTCGTCGTAGGGATCGAGGCGAAGCACGATGCCGAAGCGGCCGCGCAGAGGAGCGCTCAGCAGGCCTTGGCGGGTTGTCGCGCCGACGGCGGTGAAACGTGGAAGCGAGATGGAGTGGGTGCGCGCGCCGGGGCCGGTGCCGATCAGGATGTCGAGGCGAAAATCTTCGAGCGCCGAGTAGAGTATTTCCTCGATGTCCGGCAGCAGGCGGTGGATCTCGTCGATGAAGAATACCTGGCGCGCGCGCATGTTGCTCAAGATGCCGGTGAGGTCGAGCTTTTTTTGCAGGATGGGGCCGGCGGTCTGATCGAGGGGGACGGAGAGTTCTTGGGCGATGATGGCGGCGAGGGTGGTTTTGCCGAGGCCGGGCGGGCCGCACAGCAGCACGTGATCCATGGCTTCGCCGCGGCGCCTGGCGGCTTCAATCGCGATGGCAAGCTGTTCGCGAACGTGCGGCTGGCCCGCGAAATCGGCGAGAGTGGAGGGACGGAGCGCGGCCTCGAACTGGCGCTCGTCGGGCTCAGGCGCGGGAGAGACTACGCGTTGCGCGCACATCGATAACCACCTTAACTTAAACCGCCGCGGGCGGGGCGTTAACGCACTAAAGACATGGCCTCCCGGAAGAAGGGCTCGAAGGTATCGGGCGCGCCGCGCTGCTTGACCTTGCGCAGGGCTTCTTCGGCGGCGGGGCGGGAGCATCCGAGATTCAGAAGGGCGGATAAGACGTCGCGCTCGATGTCGGTGAAGGCCGGCGCCGCGCCCGCGATTCCGGGCGCCGTCTTGCCGGCGCCTTCGGCAGCGACCAGCTTCTCTCTGAGCTCGAGGACGATGCGCTCGGCGGTCTTCTTGCCGACGCCGGGAATGCGGACAAGCTGCGCGACATCGCCGGCGCGGATGGCGGCGATCAGATCGGAAGTGGGCAAGCCGGAGAGGACTTTGATGGCAAGCCCGGGGCCGATGCCGCTGACCGAGATCAGCCGTTCGAAAACGAGCTTTTCTTCGGCGGTGGCGAAGCCGAATAAGGATAAGGCGTCTTCGCGGACATGCGTGTAGATGCGGAGGGAGGCGATGGCGCCCGCGTCGGGCAGAGCGGTGTAGGTGGAGATAGGAATCAGGACTTCGTAGCCGACGCCCGCGGCTTCGACGATGACTTCGTTCGGATGCTTTTCGAGAACCGTCCCGCGCAGATGGCCGATCATGTCGCTGGAGAACCATTATCGTGCAGGGGTGAGCGAGGAAGGAGCGAATTCGCCCGAGGCTTCTAGAATAAAAGGGACCGATGCAGACAATTTCTCGAATTCTGGCCGCGATCGCGATGGGTTGCACGGCGGTATCGGCCGCCAGTTGGCTGACGTTTGGCGGAGACGCGCAGCGCAGCGGGTGGGCGAAGGAAGAGAGCAGCCTCACGAAAGACAACGTGAAGGGACTGCAGCTCGAATGGAAGATCAAACTGGATAACGAGGCGAAGGAGTTGAATGGGCTGACCGTGCCGGTGGTGATCAATCCGGTGTACACGAATCATGGGTCGTTTGAATATGTGATCGTGGGCGGCAGCTCGGACAATCTCTACGCCATCGACGCCGATACAGGGAAAGTGGCCTGGCAAAAGCATTTCACGAACGAGATCCCGGCGCCGAAGACCACAACCTACGAAGGCAGTTACTTCTGCCCGCAGGCGTTGAACGACACGCCGGTGATCAGTACCAGCAAGCCGGGACCGACGGCCTATGTGATTTCGATTGATGGGAAGCTGCATGCCTTGAATGTGGTGAACGGAGAAGACCGCTTCCCGCCGCAGCAGTTCGTGCCGGCGTATTCGAAAAACTGGAGCTTGAACCTGTCGGGCGATACGGTGTACACGACCATCTCGCAGAATTGCAACAACACGAAGAACGGCGTGGCGGCGATGGATGTGAAGAGCGCGGACAAGACGGTCAGCTTTTTTCAAGCGGACACATACGGGGGCGGGATCTGGGGCCGGGGAGGCGTGGCGATCGGTTCGACGGGAATGGTGTACGCGGCAACGGGCGACGGGCCCGTGGATGCGAACTCGGGGAAGTATGCGGATACGGTTCTAGCGCTCAGCGGCAAGGATTTGAAGCTGCTCGATTACTTTCTGCCGGCCAATGCGAATTACCTGACGAGGAAAGATCTCGATATGGGCAATACGAGCCCGGTGATATTTCCCTATAAAGGACGCGAGCTGCTGGTAACCGCAGGCAAAGAAGGCACGCTGGTTTTGCTGGATGCGAAGGCGCTCGGAGGCGAGGCGCACAATAAACCGCTGTTTCAGGCTCGATATTTGAACGAAGAAAACGATATTGCGGGGCGGGGCGTGTGGGGCGCGTTTGCGACGTGGGAAGACCCGAGCGGGACGCGATGGATCTATGCGCCGGCGTGGGGCCCGCTGCATTCGAAGGCGCAGACGTTTCCGGTGACCAACGGCGCGACGCCTAATGGCAGCCTGATGGCGTTCAAGGTGGAAGACAAGGACGGGCAACCGGCGCTGACGCCGGCGTGGGTCTCGCGGGATATGGAGATGCCGGAGCCGCCTGTGGTGGCAAACGGAGTTGTATTCGTGGTTTCGAGCGGCGAGTTCACGCGGCAGATCAAGGAGAACGGCCAGCTCTACACGACGAAGGAACGCATCGAGAACTCGAAGGGAAACGCGACGCTGTATGCGCTGGACGCGGCGACCGGGAAGGAGCTGTATTCGAGTGGAAAGACGATGCAGTCGTTTACGCATTTCGGCGGCCTGGCGGTGAACGACGGGCGGGTGTTTCTGACGACGCACGATTCGACGATCTACGCTTTCTCGGTTAAAGGCGAGTAGGGATGGACAAGTTCAGGATTGTGGGCGGGACGCCGTTGAGCGGCCAGCTCGCGGTCAGCGGGTCGAAGAATTCGGCGCTGCCGGCGCTTGCCGCATGCCTTTTGACCGATGAGCCGGTGGTGCTGCGGCGCGTGCCGAATGTGAAGGACATCTCGACGATGCGCGAGCTGCTCGAGTATGCCGGCGCCCGCGTGCGCGACGAAGAAGGACGGGTGCGCGTTCATGCCAAGACGCTGGACCGGCCCGAGGCGCCGTACGAAGTGGTGAAGACCATGCGCGCGTCGAGCCTGGTGTTGGGGCCGCTGGTGGCGCGCACCGGACGGGCGCGGGTGTCGATGCCGGGAGGATGCGCGATCGGAGCAAGGCCGATCAACTTTCACGTTTCGGCGCTCGAACAACTGGGAGCGAGGATCGAGCAGGCGCACGGGTATGTGGAGGCGCAAGCGCCCGAGGGTCTGCGCGGCGGGCCTATACATTTCGACCGCATCACGGTGACGGGTACGGAAGACGTGCTGATGGCGGCGGTGTTGGCGCGGGGCGAGACCGTGATTCGGAATGCGGCGCGGGAGCCGGAGGTGAAAGACCTGGCGGATCTGCTGACGGCGATGGGCGCGAAGATCCAAGGCGCCGGGACGTCGATCATTCGCGTGCAGGGCGTGGAGCGGCTGCATGGGGCGGAGCATACGATCATCCCGGATCGCATCGAGGCGGGCACGTTTCTGCTGGCGGCGGCGATTTCGGGCGGCGATGTGACGGTGACGGAGTGCTGCCCGGAACATGTGGCGGCGTTGACGACGAAGATGGAACTGGCGGGGGCGGAGGTGGATCTGGCGGCGACCGACGCTTTGCGAGTGAGATGCGCGCGGCGACCGAAGCCGATCGATGTGACGACCGAAGAGTATCCAGGCTTTGCGACGGATTTGCAGGCGCAGTACATGGCATGGATGACGCTGGCGGAGGGCATCAGCTTCGTGACGGAGACGATCTTCGAGAACCGGTTTATGCATGCGCCGGAACTCGCGCGAATGGGAGCGAGCATTCGCATAGAAGGGCGGCAGGCGATCATCGCGGGGCGGGAGCAGTTGTTGGGCGCGCAGGTGCTTGCGTCCGACCTGCGGGCCAGCGCTTCGCTGGTGCTAGCGGCGCTGGTGGCGCGAGGCGAGTCGGTGATCGATCGCGTGTATCACATGGATCGCGGGTATGAGCGTATCGAAGAGAAATTGGCGGCGGCGGGAGCAAACATAGAACGCGTGCAGGCGAGGGACTTATGAGTACAGCGGTGAAACATCACAGCCCGGGATTCCTGGCGATCGTCGAAGACGCGAAGAAGCGCATTCGCGAGATCGATATCGAAGGGTATAAGCGGCTGCGCGAGCGGGGCGAGGCGGGCCAACTAGTGGACGTGCGTGAAGACCATGAATGGCAGGCGGCGCATGCGGCGGGCGCGGCGCACTTGAGCAAGGGGACTATCGAGCGCGACATCGAGACCGCTTTCCCGCATAAGGACACAAAGCTGGTGCTCTATTGCGGCGGCGGGTTCCGGTCTGCTCTCGCGGCAGACAACCTGCAGAAGATGGGGTACACGAACGTGATCTCACTCGACGGCGGATGGCGGGCGATTGAAGCTTCGGGGCTGCCGCTCGAAAACGGGGAGAATTAGGCCAGGGCTTCGACGGCTCGTCCGATCTGAAGGAGGCGGGCGTCGGCAAAGGGCGGCGCGATCAATTGCAGGCCGAAGGGCAGGCCGTCAGCAGTTGCCCCGCAGGGCAGTGAGAGCGCAGGCTCGCCAATGAGATTGATGCCGCGCACGAGGCGGGTGGCGGCGGCTCGGGTCTCTTCCTGCGTCTTACCGAAATCGATGGATTCCTGTTCGAGAAGCGGCGCGGGCATGGGAGTGGCAGGGGTGGCGAGCGCGTCTATTCGAGTCCAGAGCCGGTCGAAGCCGCGGCGGAAGAGAGTTCTTATTCGCTGCGCGTTGACGTATTCGTGGGCCGCGATAGATTTGGCCTGTTGGATCAGCCGCCACACGTCGGGGCCGAACAGCGCGCCGTCGGTGTAGCGCGCGTAGAGGGAAGCCGTTTCGGCCAGTTGAACGATGCGGGCGGTGGTGTAGAGATCGGCCATGTTGGGGAGATCGACCTCGATGAGACGCGCGCCGCGCCCCTCCATGGAGGAGATGGTTCTCTGGACGGCCGTTGCGACCTCGGGCTGAATGCGATCGAAGAAGAAATCCTTAGGCACGCCGAGGCGGAGGCCGTCGAAGTTCGGCAGGGTGGGGAGATCGAATGGCGCGCCGGTATCGGCCATGGCGTTCATGGCGAGAGCGCAGTCTTCGACGGTCGCCGCGAGCGGGCCGACGTGATCCAGGCTAAACGACAGCGGCAATACGCCAAGGCGGCTGACCAGGCCATAGGTGGGCTTGAGGCCGACGATGCCGCAGAAGGAAGCCGGGATGCGAATGGAGCCGCCCGTATCGGTGCCGGTGCACATGGGCAGTAAACCAGCGGCAACAAGAGCAGCCGAACCGCCACTAGAGCCGCCGGCGACGCGGGCGGGGTCGCGGGGGTTCAGGACGAAACCGTAATGCGGATTCTTGGAAGTGATGCCGTAGGCGAGCTCGTGCAGATTGGTCTTGCCGAGCGAGATGGCGCCGGCGGAGCGGAGGCGTTCGACCACGGCGGCATCGCTATCGGGAATGAAATCGCGAAACAGAAGCGAGCCGGCGGTGGTGCGAATGCCGCGGGTGTAGAAGAGGTCTTTGTGCGCGATGGGGACGCCATGAAGCGGGCCGCGATCGACTCCGGCGGTGAGTTCGCGATCGCGCTCGCGAGCTTCCGAGCGGGCCAGGTCCGCGGTAAGCGTGATGAAGCTGTTGAACCGATCGCGCTGGTGGATATCGGCGAGAGTTTGGTCGATCAGCTCTACGCAGGAGAGTTTGCGCGCGCGGAGCAGAGCGCCGATTTGGCGAATGGTCATTCGGCTTCGGAATCGGGAGCTTCGGGGGAATAAACGACGGCGGGCTCTACGTCCGGAGTGAGGCGTTCCGCGATGCGCGCGAAGTCTTCGCGAAGATCTTTGAGGGGTTCGTTTACGTTCTCCATGAATTATTGCGGCGCGGGGCCGCGCACGACTTGCACGAAGCCGGCGGGATCGATCCATTTGGCGAAGGCGGCTCGCACTTGATCGGCCGTCATATTGAAGTAGAGTTGGGCGGCGCGAAGGGGCTCATCGAGCGGCAATCCGACGCGAGAGCGCGCGATGAAGCCGCCGGCGACGGCGTCTTCGCTGGATTCGCCGAGCGGGATGCGCCGCAAGAGCAGGGCTTTGGCTTGCTGCAATTCGGCGGGAGTCACATTCGATGTCTGCATCGAGACGAGCTCCTGCTGGATGAGAGCGCGAGCCTTGGATACGTTTTGCGGATCGCACCCGTAGTCGATGGTGTAGGCAGCGCGCGTTTCGCTTGCTTCGAGCGAATCGTCGATGTTATAGACGTAGCCGGCTTTCTGGCGCAGGTCGCGATAGAGGCGCGTGGCGTAGAAGCCGCCCCCGAGGACGTGATCTCCGACCTGGAGCGCATAGTAGTCGGCATTGAAGCGATTCATGGCCAGTTCTTCGGTGAGGTTGACGGAATCCTGCACCTGATTGGGGTCGGGCACGTTTACGGCGCTGGGCTTGTTGCCGGGAACGGCGGGCAACACTACGTCGGGCTTGGGACCGCTGGCCTGCCAGGCGCCGAAGTATTTCTCAATCTGGGCGCGGGCTTCTTCGGCGGTGACATCGCCGATGATGACGATGGTGGCGAGATCGGGACGAAAGGTTTTCGCGTAATAGCTGGTGATGTCGGGATACTGGAGAGCGGTGACGCTCTGAGGCGTGGTTTCCCGCTGCAGCGGGTCTCCGGCGGGAAGCAAGGCATGGACGAGCGCGCGATCGACGTGATAGGCGGGAGTCTGGATCTGGCCAGCGGTCAACTGCGCGGTCTGTTCCTGAACCACTTTATAGGCGTCTTCGGGCAGGGCGGGATGGAGTTCGTTATCGGCGAGCAACTCCACGCCTCGCGCGAAGTATTGCTTCAAGACCTTGAGGTTGAAGTTGGATCCCGCGTTTTCAGAGGCGGCGATATCGTCCAGTTCCTTTTGAAAGGCGAGGCGATCGAGCGTTTTTGTGCCGTAGGAGAAGAGCCCTTCGAGCACATCCGAGACGCCGTCCTTTCCGGCAGGCGCTTCGAGCTGCGTCTGAGTCTTGACGGAACCGAGCAGCGTCACGGTGGGGCTAGTCCTTTCCGTTTGGACGATGAGCCGCAGACCATTGGAAAGGGTCATGTCGGCGGGATGGTTGTTGGGCTCGGGAATTCGCAGCGACTTGACCGCCGCTTCGGCCCATTCGGGCAGAGCCACGGGCTTGGTAGGAGCGCTGGTGACGGTCTCCGAGCCGCCGAAACCCTTGGAGGAGACCGCTTGTCCGGAGGGCGAGGGCTTGAGATTGGCGACGATCGAGTCCTGCTGGAGCATGTATTTTTTCGCGACGCGGTTTACGTCGTCAACGGTGACGCGCTTAATGGCTTCGACGTCGTCATCGGGAGACTGGCGGCCTTCGGCAGCGAGCGCCTGAGACCACAGGGAGGCGAGATTGGTAATGGAGTTGCGGCCGAATTCCGCGCCAGCGACCTCGCCTTTCTTGGCGGCTTCGACCAGATCCGGAGGCAGGCCGCGGGTTGCGTAGTTTGCCAGAATTTTTTTGATTTCGGCATCGAGCGAAGAGGGGTCCGCTCCGGAGGGAAGCGCGGCGATGGCAAACGCGGCGCTGGCTTTCGGATACGTTTCGACGAAAGCAAAATCCGTGCCGAGAGCTTTGCCTTGCGGCACGAGAGCGTAGAGATCGGCGCGCTGGCTCGATAGGACGTCGCTCAGCACGCGGGCGGCGGCGAAGTCCGGGCTGTCGGTCCCGGGGAACCGGTAGGAGATGAAGGTGAGGAGATAGGGCAGATTGCTATCGAGAGTGAAGGAATCGGCCGGAACCGGGCGCAGATTGATTTCCGGATGCTGAGGGAGGTTACGGCGCGGGATGGGGCCGTAGAGGCGCTGGACGGTAGAGAGCGTGGCGGCGGGGTCGACATCGCCGGTGACGACCAGGATGGCGTTATTGGGCGCATACCACTGCGAGTAGAATTTCTTGAGCATTTCGCCGGTGGTCCGATCGAAGGAAGCTTTGTTACCGAGGGCGTCTTCCTGGTAGGGGGTGCCGGCGAAGAGCTCGTGGTTCAAGCGGGTAAGGAATTTATAGGTGGGGTTCGAGAGATCGCGAGCGACCTCCTGTTCGATGGCGCCGCGCTCCTGAGCCCATTGGTCCTGAGAGTCTTCGACGCCCGACATGCAGGCGGCGTCCACGCGGAGCGCAACTTCGAGATCGGTGGTGGGGACGGTGACGAAATACTGGGTGATGTTCTGTTGCGTGTCGGCATCCATGTAGCCGCCGAGCTGCGCGTAAATGGCGGCGATCTGATCGCCCGAGAGGCCGTTGCAGCCACGGAACGCCATGTGCTCCTGGGCGTGGGCCGTTCCGGGGAAGCCCGCGGGGGTCTCGTCGCCGCCGACCAGATAATTGTCTTCGATGGTGGCGACGGGAGCGAGGGGATCGCGCACGATGACGACGCGCAGGCCGTTTTCAAGCGTGGCGCGAGTGACTCCGCTGCCGGTCGAGGTTTGCGCGTGGGCCGCGAAGGCAGCCCCGCCGAGCAGCAAAGCGGCGGAAAAGAAAAGTGTCCGGAATGGCATGCGTAAACATTTCCAGCTTACGGCACGCATCCGGGGGAGTGACCCCGGGGCGGAACGGTTCAGTTGGCGCGCGGCAGCTCGCCGTACTCGAGCCAGATTCGGGAGAGCGCTTGCATCAGCTCTTCCAACTGGTTCAGCGTGCCGGGCTTCTTGACGTAGAGATTGGCTCCGGAGCTATAGGCAGCGTTCACATCCTTTTCGTTTTCAGAGGAGGTGAGAATCACGACGGGGGTGGGGCGCAAAGCGGGATTGGCGCGAATCTCTTCCAGGATTTCGAGGCCGGTGCGTTTGGGAAGATTGAGATCCAAGAAGATGAGGTCGGGGCGCGGGGCGTTTGCATAGCCGTCATTTCGCCTCAAAAACTGCAACGCCTCCTCGCCATCGTCGACGATGCTCAGGCGGTAGGCCGATGTGTTGTCTGAGAGGAGCTGGCTGAATAGACCGGCGTCTGGGGCGAAATCCTCAATGAGCAGGATCTCTATAGTCTTAAATCTCGTTTTCACTTCCTGCGGCGCAATCCGACTGACTCGCATTGTACAGTACCGGCGAGGCCGCATGGCGATAGGCGGAGCTATCATGGTCCCGTCATGCCGCAGACAATCGATACGCCCGTGGTGGCGCCTCTCACGGATTTGAACGAGGAAGAGCGCCTTTTTCAATCGTCTGTGCGGCGGTTTGCGAAGGAGCGATTGGCGGCGCACGCGCGCGCGATGGACGAGGAAGGCAAGTTTCGCAGCGATTTACTGCGCGAGATGTTTTCGCTGGGCCTGATGGGAATCGATATCCGGGAGGAGTACGGAGGCCAGGGCGGGAGTTTTTTTCAGTCGGTGCTGGCTATCGAAGAACTGGCGAAAGTGGATCCCTCGGCGGCGTTGATCGTGGACGTGCAGAACACGCTTGTGAGCAATGCAGTGGAGCGCTGGGCGAGCGGGGAGCAGAAGCAGAAGTATCTGACGCGTTTGGCGACGGACACAGTGGGATCGTATGCGCTGTCGGAGGCAGGGTCGGGGTCGGACGCTTTCGCACTCTCGACGCGAGCGTTGGCGGACGGCGACGGATACCGGCTATCGGGCCGCAAGCTATGGATCACCAACGCCGCGGAGGCGGATATTTTCTTGATCTTTGCGACGATCGATCCGGGCGCGGGATATAAGGGCGTCACGTGCTTTTTGGTGGAGCGGGGCATGGAAGGCTTTCAGGTGGGAAAGAAGGAGGACAAGCTGGGGATTCGGGCTTCCTCTACCTGCGAGCTGATATTGGAAGATGCGCGCGCGGGGCGCGACCAGGTCATGGGCGAGCCGGGCAAGGGCTACAAGATCGCGATTGAGACATTAAATGAAGGGCGCATCGGGATCGGCGCTCAGATGCTTGGGCTGGCGGAGGGCGCCTTCGATCATGCGCTGAAGTATGCGCGGGAGCGCAAGCAGTTCGGCAAGCGGATCGGCGATTTTCAAGGCGTGCAGTTCGAGCTGGCGGAGATGGCGACGCGCATTGAAGCGGCGCGGCTGATGGTGTACAACGCGGCAAGGTTGCGGGACGCGGGGCAGCCGTTTATCACGCAGGCCGCAATGGCGAAATACTACTGCTCGCAGATTGCGGAGGAGGTCGCTTCGCAGGCCGTAGAAGTACTGGGGGGCGTGGGCTTCACGAAGGATTATCCGGTAGAGAAGCTGTACCGGGATGCGAAAATAGGACGTATCTACGAAGGGACCAGCAACATGCAGCGGGTGACGATCGCCAAGGCGCTGCTCGATGAAAGTAAATGACGGTAACGGTAGCGGCCGGTTGTGTCGTCTGAATAGAAAGATATCAATGCTTGCACGTAGTTGCGCGATTGCGCTGTTGCTAATGGGCGCGGCGGTGCTGGTGAGCGCGGAAGACACCAAGGCGGACCCCACGCCCGATCAGATCCAGGACATTATCAAGAAGTTCACGCAGAAGGAGACCGAGTTCGCGACTGCGCGCGAGAGCTACACGTACCGGCAGACGAGCAAGATTGTGGAGACCGATCCGCCGGGCGGCAGCTACGAGCTGGTAGAGGAAGTCGGCTTCGACGACCGGAACAAGCGGACGTCGCATGTGCTGCATGCGCCGGTGCAGGACTTGCAGAACATCGTGATGACGGGCGAAGACGAGCAGGACATGCGCAATGTGATGCCGTTCGTGATGACGAACGACACGCTGGATCAATACGACGTCCATTATGTGGGGCGGCAGAAGGTGGATGAAATTACCTGCTACGTCTTTTCGGTGAAGCCCAAGGTTCTGACCAAAGACCGCAAGCGTTACTTCGATGGGCAGATCTGGGTGGACGACCAGGATTTGCAGATCGTGAAGACCTATGGGCGGGGGCTGGGCTATCTGAAGAAGAGCGAGGACCAACAGTTTCCAAAGTTCGAGACGTATCGCGAACAAATCGACGGGAAGTATTGGTTTCCGACTTACACATACGCCGACGACACTCTGAACTTCAAGGACGGACCTTCGCAACGCATCAAGGTGGTTATCAAGTACGACCATTACAAGAAATGGGAGTTCAAGACCGAGAGCACGATTCAATACGGGACGGAAGTGGGCGCGGGCGGAGCGCCGCAAGCCCAGCAGCAGCCGGGAAATTCCACAGCGCCTCCGCAAAAGCCGCCACGGTAAGGCGAGTGAAACTGAGGTACGCGAAAGCCGCGGGGCTGTTGCTGGGGGTTGTGGCCTGCGCAGGGCAAGCAGCGGGCTTCGCGGATAATCCCGCGGCGGAACACGTCCGCAACTTTGGGCAGGTGAGCGAGCGGCTGTATCGCGGCGGTCAGCCCGACCAGCGAGCGCTAGAAGAACTGGCGGCGCGGCAGGTCAAGCTGGTGATCGATCTGCGCGAGCCAAGCGAAGGCACGCGTCACGAGCAGCAGATTGTGGAAGCGCTGAAGATGAAGTACATCAACATTCCGTTCCGCGAATTCGGGGCGCCGACGGAAGACCAGATGCGCCGTGTCTTGTGGCTGCTGGTGAATGGCGACACGCAGAAGATTTTTGTGCATTGCTGGCGCGGGAAGGACCGCACCGGGACCGTTGTCGCCTGTTATCGCATCCAGCACGATGGCTGGGACAACAAGAAGGCGCTCGCGGAAGCGCACAAGTACGGGATGAGCTTCACGGAACGCGGGATGCGATCCTATATTCTGCACTTTTCGCCGATTAGCCTATCGGTGCTGTCGCCGGCCGGCAACTGAGGCGCGGTCGAGGCGCGCGGGCGGGATGCCGCTCGACTGTAACTCCTCCGCATTCAGCTAGTTATTCCACCTGTTTACCCGGTTTTGGATGGCGCTAAGCGTTCCCGCGTTCTAGAATAAAGATATCTCCGCGAATGGACCAACCGAACCTTAAAGGTCAACGGCGAAGCCGCACTCTCAGCCGGCGTCTTCGGGAAGCAAAGCTGTTGATGCGCGGCGCTATGAATACGGATCATCCGATCATGGCGCACATCATTCCGATCCGTCGATGCAATCTTTCGTGCACGTATTGCAACGAGTACGATAACTATTCGAAGCCTGTCCCGTTCGAGACGATTCGTCATCGGATCGAGCTGCTGGGCAAGCTGAGGACCGGAGTTATCACGCTGAGCGGGGGCGAGCCGCTACTGCATCCGAACCTGGACGACATCATTCGCGCGATCCGGCAGAATGCGCTGCTCGCGGGGCTGATCACCAACGGCTATTTGCTGACCGCGCGGCGGATAGAGGAGCTGAATGACGCCGGGCTGGACTATCTGCAGATCAGCATCGACAATGTGATGCCGGACGACGTCTCGAAGAAGAGCCTGAAGGTGCTGGACAAGAAGCTGGAGATTCTAGCGGAGACGGCGCATTTCCACGTGAACATCAACTCGGTGCTGGGCGGGGGCATTCGCAACCCGGAAGACGCCCTGACGGTGGGCAAGCGGGCCATGGAGCTGGGCTTCACATCGACAGTGGGCATTATTCACGACGGGGACGGGCAGCTTCGGCCGCTCGCGCCGCGAGAACGCGAGGTGTTTCTCGAAATGAAGAAATTCGAGAAGAAGCATTTCTCGCGGGTTAACTATTTTCAGCACAGCATCGCAAATGGGTTGCCGAGCGACTGGCGCTGCCGGGCAGGGTCGCGTTACTTGTATATATGCGAAGACGGCCTGGTGCACTACTGTTCGCAGCAGCGCGGTTTTCCGGCGAAGGCGCTCGAGGAGTACACGGTAGAAGATATCCGCCGCGAATACATCACGCAAAAGTCGTGCGCGCCGTTTTGCACGATCTCCTGCGTGCATCAGATCTCCTATTTCGATTTCTTCCGCGGTAAGCAAACCAGAATGGTGGAACCGGTTCCGGAAGAGCAGCTAGTGACAATCAAGAGAGCCGCCGGCGCGTAGGCCGAGGCACGATGCAGGGCACCGGCCTGGCAGCGGACGCGCGCGTTCGGAAGCATGATGCGGGGCCGGGTCATCCGGAGCGGCCGGCGCGGTATGGCGCGATTATGGATCGGCTCGAAGAAGCGGGGCTGACGCAGGAGGTGTTTCACCTAGAGGCACGCAGCGCCGCGGACGACGAACTTGCGCTGGTTCATTCGCGCGATTACATAGCACTGGTGGAGCGCGAAGCCGCACAAGGGCGGAGGCAACTGAGCACCGGCGACGCGGACATCCGCGAGGCATCCCCGGAAGCGGCGCGAATCGCCGCCGGCGCGGTGCTTTCCGCCGTCGATGCGGTATTCGGACGGGAAGTTAACAATGCTTTCTGCGTGGCGCGTCCGCCGGGCCATCATGCAAGCGCGGCAATCGGGATGGGTTTTTGCCTGTTCAATAACGTCGCGGTCGGAGCGCGCTATGCGCAGCAGCGGCACGGCGCCGAGCGCGTCTTGATCGCGGATTGGGACGTGCATCACGGCAACGGCACGCAGAACATTTTCTACCGAGACGGGTCGGTGCTATTCTTCAGCACGCATCAATCCCCGTGGTATCCGGGTACGGGAGCGGCATTCGAGCGGGGCGAAGGCGAAGGAGAAGGGAAGACCATCAATTGCCCGTTTCCGGCGGGCGCGGGGCGCCGCGAGATTCTGGGCGCCTTCGAGCAGGTCCTTTTGCCGGCCGCCGAAGAGTTTCATCCCGACTTAGTGATGATCTCGGCGGGATTCGATTCGCGAGCGGGCGATCCGCTCGGCCAATTTCTGTTGACGGATGAAGATTTCGCGGAGCTGACGCGCATGCTGATGGATGTGGCGGCGCGCGAGTGCGAGGGGCGCGTGGTATCGGTGCTCGAAGGCGGGTACAACCTCGATGGACTGGCGCGGGCCGCAGAGGCGCATATGCGGGCGTTACTGCGCTAAGGAAAACTACTCGGATCGATTTGGTTACAGGTCCGTAAACAGAGCTAGAAATCGTATGAAGTGCACGATACACTGAGCGCTTGGGTTAGTCGAGCCCCGGTCAGGCTCGGTTGGAAACGGCTTCAGGAGGTGTATTTTGCAAGTATTTCGCTGCCATAAGGCGGTTGTGTGCCTTGGCGTCGCCATCGTTTTCGGAGTGATGACGAAGGAATTATCCGCGCAGGCAGTTATGGGCGGAATAACGGGCACGGTAACGGATTCGAGCGGGGCTTCGGCTCCGGAGACCACGGTCGCGGCTCGTAACGCGGCGACGAATCTGGAGGTGAGGGCGCAGACGGAATCGAATGGTTCGTATTCGATCAGGAACCTCCCTATCGGGACCTATGAAGTGAGCTTCAGCAAGAGCGGCTTTGAGAAGGAGACGCACAGCGCGATCCTGGTGCAAGGCGACCGAACCACGACAGTGAACGGCAGTTTGCGAGTGGGCACGACAAACACGGTTGTGGAAGTAACGGGCACGCCGCTGATGAACCAAGTGGACACGACGAACGGCTACGTGGTGGATCAGCTCACGATCCAGAACACGCCGCTCGGCACGGGCAGCTTTACGCAACTGGCGATTCTTGCGCCGGGAGTTCATGCGGATTTCCTGGGCGGAGCGGGCAGCAACGCGGGGCTCGGGAACCAGGCGATTTTCGCGAACGGGCAGCGCGATACGAGCAATAGCTTCTCACTGAACGGCATCAGCACGAACAATCTGTTCAACGGGAACTCGACGAGCCAGGTGGGCGAGAACCGGTTCGTGCTGAACACGGGCGAAAATTTCGGCGCGGGAGGCGAGATACAGACGAGCACGTCGGTATATGGGGCAATCGGGCAGGCGCTGCCGACGCCGCCGCCCGAGGCGATTGCCGAGATCAGCGTAAACGCGGCGATGTATGACGCCAGTCAAGGCGCGAACAGCGGCGCGCACGTGAGCGTGATTACGAAATCCGGAACAAACGAGATTCATGGGGAGATCTATGAGAAGTTCCAGAACAGCGCGATGAACGCGGCGCCGTTCTTCTACAATGCATCGCCCGCCATTACGACGAAGGTTCCGTTCGAGAACCGCAACCAGTTCGGCGCGACCTTCGGAGGGCCGATCAAGAAAGACAAGCTGTTCTACTTCTTTTCTTACCAGGGCGTGCGTATCGCGGACGCCTCCGATGCGACGAAGGATGCAACGGTTCCGCTGGGATTGACGAACGATCGGAGCTTGCAGGGCATCGCCACGGCTGTGAACAACAGCTTCGGGACCACGCTTGCGCCGAGCCAGATCAGTCCGGTTGCGGCGAGTCTTTTAAACGCGAAGGTAAACGGGAATTACCTGATCCCGAGCGCGCAGATTACGAATGCCGCGACGGCGACCGCGCTTGGCTATGACGCAGTGGTGCAAGGGCCCAACGCTCAGGCGCGGGTGGACCAGGGGATCGCGAATCTCGACTATGTGGTGAGCGAAAAAGACCGGCTCACGGGCAAGTATTACGTGCAAACGAATCCCACGACGAATCCGTTTGGCGCGGTCGGTTCGCTGATCGGATTCCCGCAGCAATTGAGCGCGGGGAGCCAGGTGGGCTCCATCGAAAACACCGTCATCCTGACGCCCACAATTACCTGGGAGCAGCGCGCGGGCTTCACGCGGATGCACGCGTATTCGCAGACTTCGCAGGCCATTTCACCGAGCCAGTTGGGGATGAATCTGCTGGGTTCGAACACGTTTCCGCAGCTGGAGATGGGGGAGGCAGACCCGACGATCGCGGCGGGCCTGGAGTTCGGCCCAAGCACCAGTTTCGGGAACGCGGGCATGTTTCAGAACGGGTGGGAGTATGGCAGCACGTTGAACTGGGTAAAGGGCAAGCACACGCTGGCGTTCGGCGCGCAGTGGGATCACACGCAGTTGAACATCGTGAACAACAACACCGCGACCGATCTTCTCGAATTTACGAACTTCACTAGCTTTGTGGAAGGCTCCATTCGCAGCGGAGAGGGATTCGCAGGGTCGGCGAGCCGCTATTACCGTTCGAACACCGCCGGAGCTTTTGTAAACGACAACTATAAGGCGCGAAGGAACCTGACCGTGACGCTGGGGCTGCGGTGGGATTACGACGGGCCGCTCACGGAGAAGTACGGACGCCTGACGGATTTCAACGCGGGGCTTTATTCGTATGAAGCGGCGACGGACACGATTACGGGTTCCGGGCTGGAGTTCGCCAAGAACGGCAGCGATTCGCTGATGAAGAATTTGCAGGCGGGATTTGCGCCGCGGGTGGGGGTCGCCTGGACCCCGTTTTCGAAGCTCACGGTGCGGACCGGCTTCGGTATCTATTACGACCGCGGGGAATTCTTCAGCTATCTTTCGCCGAGCGCCGGCCAGGGATTCAACGGGCCGTTCGGCGTGACACTGGCGCCGCCGTTTGTGGAGCCGATTTCGGCGCATCGCGGAGCGAACATCGCAGACCCGTTCGGCACGACGCCGACCTCCGCTCCCCCGGGAACGCCATCGGCGTTTCTGGCTTCACTGCCGAACCTCTCGCAAACCGAATCCGGCTCTTGGCCTACGGGCAACCTTTACGGACCGTTCCTGTTCGGCGGCTACGACATCAACAATAAGCTGCCATATTCGGAGAACTGGACCTTCGATTTGCAATACCAGGCGGCGAACGACTGGCTGTTCAGCGCGGGCTATGTGGGTAATCATGGGACGCACCAGGTGCTGCCGATTCCGTTCAACCAGCCGCTCATCGCAACGCCGCAACACCCGGTTAACGGCCAGATTTATTCATATGGCGGGTTGAGCGCGCTAAGCGCGTGTGGATCGGGAACGCTCGATACCGAGCCACTGTGCCCGCCGCCGTATTACGCGGGGAATGCGGAAGTGCGCGTGCCTTATCTCGGGTACGACATGAACTCGGTGCTGTATGAGGCGGAAGGCATTTCCAATTACAACGCGCTGCAATTGCAGGCGCGGAAGCGTTTGTCGAACGGGCTGCAGTTCACGGCGTCCTACACGTATTCGCACGCGCTAGACGAGCAGAGCGGGCTAGGTCTTTTCTATACCGGCAACGATCCATCGAATCCGAGATCCAGCTACGCGTCCGCCGATTTCGACCAGACGCACGTCTTTCTGGTGAATTACAGCTACACGATTCCGAGCGTGGCGAGGAACAAAGTGCTGGGGGAATTCGTGAACGGTTGGACCCTGGGCGGTCAAACGATCGCGCAGAGCGGAGAGCCGTATAGCGTTTACGATTATTCGGGATCGGTGGCGGGTCTCTTCTATGGAACCTACGATGAGATCACGAATCCGATCGTGCCGCTCGCGCCGGGGGTCTCGGCGAAGCAAGCCGAGCTGCAAGGCACCACCGGCGTCAATCCGGGAAAGCCGGTTCTGAATGCGAACGATTTCGCTCCGCAGTTTGTGACGCCCGGGACCTACGGCGTTCCGCCGTGCGATGCGACCGGATGCGACTCGTATGAATCGCTCTTTGGAACGAGCGGGCGCAATCTGTTTCGAGGGCCGTTCCAGGTGAGGTTCGATATGAGCCTAGCGAAGGAGTTCAATGTGACGGAACGGGTGCGGCTGCGGTTCGAAGCGGACGCGTTCAATATCTTCAACCACCCCGATTTCGACGCGCCGAACAACGACGTGATCTTCTTCCCAAATTACTTTGGACCGCCGAGCCCGCCGGAGGGCAGCCTTGGCTACATCCAGCACACGATCGGAAGCTCACGGTTCCTGCAATTGAATCTACACTTGACGTTCTAGGGGAGAAGCTGGAACGGGCGCGGGCCCGCTAAGGCCCGCGCATGTGGGAGGGACTACTTAGTAAGCCTGGACGTAGGAGATGCAGGCGGGCTTGGCAATCATGTTCGCCGCTGGGGACTGAGTGCGGGTCTGGGCGCTGTTGCCGCAGGAGGACGGGATCACGGGATGGGGACCCGTGTGCTTGGGGATCGGATAGAAGCCGCCAGAAGGATAGGCGGAGCTGTTCGGATAACCGGAGGGCGCTGTCGAAGAGTACGTGGAATTAGTCGTGCTCAGGTTGATGGACGGCGCGCCCTGATGGCCGACGATATTGGCGGAGTTTGTCACGGAGCCGCCGTGGGTCACAAGGATCACGTCGGCATTGACGGAGATGTTGGAGTTGAAGGTGCTGGAGCTTGTCAGAGTGACGGTGTTGCCGGTCGGCTGAGTGATTGAATCGGGTTGCGGCAACACAGATTCCGGAATGGGGTTGGCGCTGCCGGCCGTATTGTTGACCGTGATGTAGACATCGACGAGCTGGCCGTTATAGGTTACCGGGCTCGTGCTCTCCATGAACAGCGCGTAGCAGACCACCGGATACACATTGTTATTGAGAGTGCCGCGCTGCATCATCGTGTCGGTGTTGCCAGTCGAGCCCTGGATGGGAATGCCTTGCAGGTTTACGCTGCCGAGACCCATGCTGCTGAGATCCACGTAAGCGCCGCTGCTGGTTTGAAAGAGGTCGTAGCTCTGCGCGGAGGCGGTCGCTGAAAAACAGACGAGGGCGAGGGCCGGTGCGCTGAGTCCAAGTGCGAATCGGAGCGGCAGGCCAAGAAGCTTTGTGCGGGCTTTCATCAAAGAATACTCCTCAAGTGAATGTGGGAGGGTTTCCCAACTAATACGGCTATAGTGTACGAGTATTACGTTTATTGTCAAGTATTAGATAAGAATACGGGCGCTTTAACGATCAATGCGGATAAACGGTTTTACATTTGAAGTCAAGGGCTTGGGCGAGAAGAACCGGGCGCGATGACGGTTAGCCGCGCCTTGGGGTTGTCGCCTTCCCCGAGCGTGATTTCCTGACCGAGCGCGTCCACGCTCTTGAGGAAGCCGGGGTCGAGCCATGCGAAAGGCTCGACGTCTTCGAAGGCGAAAATCTTGTAGGCGCCGGGTCGCACGCCGCCGAATTCGAAGCCGCCGCGGTCATCGGCGAGTACGGAAGGATAGGGGCTGAGCGGATCGCGCGCTTCGGCCGATTGCGGGACCAGGACGACCGTGGCGTTCGCCGGCTGCCCATCGCGTGTCACGAGGCCCGAAAGCTTTGCGCCGCCGGAAGCGAGAACGATGCGAAAGGCGCCGGAAGTGGGTCCGACGATCTCGATGGCGCCGGCTGTGATGGGACGGCCGTTCAGCAGGACTTCTTTGGTCCACACTCCGGGGGGTAGGGGGCCGATAGAAAGATCCCACAAGCCGGGTATAACGCCCGACAGACGGAAGGCGCCGGAGGCATCAATGCGCGAGTGGGCCGGAGGACCGGGCATCAAGGCTTCCGAATCGGAGAGCGTGACGGTGGCGCCTTCGAGGGAATCGGGAGAGCCGCCTTGGACTTCCACGGTTCCGTCGACTTCGACGCCGGGATTGAGGCCAATGGCGATGTCTTCGGGGTGGGCGCCGGAGGTGACTTCGATCGGCAGGCGACCTGCCAGGGCGTGCCCGCGATAGAGCTGGGTGGCGACCAACATATAAGATCCAGGCGCCACGTTGTGCAACTCAAATCGGCCGGAGGCGCGATCGACTGTGGCGGTGGCGCGGTCGATCTGAGAAGCGGAATCGCCCTCGCGCGGAGCGAGGACGACGCGCCATCGACTGCCGGCGAAATCCTCGAAGGGGCTGACGACGTGACCTTGCAGAGTGACAACCGGGATGCGCCGCAGACGGATATCGACATCCTGCAATTCGGCGCCTTCGGCCAGATCGAGCGGTGTCGCGCCGCTGAATTCGACCGCGCCGGGATAGTAGAGAGGCGCGAAGAAATCCTGGGAATCGGCAATCAGCAAACCGGAGCTTGCCGGTTTGGAGAGAGGCGCGCCAGGCTGGGTCACAAGCAGAAAATAGCGTCCGGGCGGAAGGCCGAAGGCGCGATATTCGCCTCGGTCATTGGAGCCGGTCCCACTGAATGGAACCAGGGTTGGCTTGCCGGTGGCGTAGCTGATTTTCAAGACCTGGACGCCGGCGCCTTGCATGGGGTCGCCGTCGTCGTCCAGGACGCGCCCCGAGATTACACCGAGAGGCGAGATGCCGAACGATATATCGCGCAGCTCCTGGCCGGGCGAGAGAGTGAGCGCCTTCCCGGCGCCGGCCGTGGAAGATGCGCCGTAATTGAGGCGCGAGAATCCGGCGCGCTCCACCCAGATACGATATTGGCCGGGCGCGAGACTCATGGAAAATCGGCCGCTCGCATCGGTGTCGGCGTAGGTTTCCGGGAGGTCTTGGGTATCCAGCCGGATGAACTTGACGTGGGCGCGTTTGACGGGAGCGCCCGAAACCTTGTTGAAGACGGCGCCCTCGACGAGCGCATTGGCGGCTGTCTGCGAGTTCTGCGCTTGCAAATGCCGGACGAATGCCGGTAAAAGGAGGAGCGCGGAGACGGAAAGCGCGCAGAATATTGCCCGCACGGGTGAAACCTTGCCGATTATATCGAGCGCGGGCCGGGAAACCGGAAAGTCGGTTGAATTTCCACTCCCGCGTTATGATTAACAATCGTCCGGGGTTCATGGTACCGCTCGCCCGCCGCAACCTGCTGCACGATCGGACACGTTTTCTGGCGACTGTCGCCGGCATCGCGTTCGCGATCGTGCTCGTAATCGTACAACTCGGACTATTTCTCGGCTTCACACAGACCACATCGGGCGTGATCGACCACTCGGGCGCGGATTTGTGGGTGATGGCTCGCGGGGTTCAATACTTCGAAGTCGGGTTCCCGGTTTCGGAGCGCAAGCTGTATCGAATTCTTTCCGCGCCGGGAGTAGAAGGCGTGCAGAGGTGCATCGTGCAGTTCGCGGCGTGGCAGCGGCCGGATGGCGCGCGCAAGAATGTCGAGGTGATCGGGTTCGAGGCGGGGGCGCTGGGCGGACCATGGAACGTGACTTCGGGCAGCGCGGCCGAACTGGCAGAGCCGAACACGGTGATGCCAGATGAATTCTATGGGCGAGAGTTGGGCGCCGAGCGGGTTGGCGACACGGTGGAGATCAATGGAGTTCGCGCGCGCGTAGTGGGCTTTACGCGGGGCATTCGTTCCTTCACGACGACGCCGTTCATATTCACGTCCTTCAAGAACGCGCTGGATTACACACACCTGGAGGCGGATCGGACAGTGTTTCTGCTGGTGCGGGGCGCGGCGGGGACGGATGGCGCGGAATTGAAGAGAGAAGTAGAGGCGCGCGTTCCGGATCTGGCGGTATACACGCGGGACGAATTCGCGCGGCGGACGCGCAACTACTGGCTGTTCACGACGGGCGCGGGGATTGCGCTGTTAGTGGCGGCGATGCTCGGGTTGCTGGTGGGCGCGGTGGTAGTGGCGCAGACGATTTATGCCATCACGGTGGACCATGAACGCGATTACGGGATGTTGAAGGCGATGGGGGCTTCGAACGGCTTCGTGTGTGGAGTGATTCTGAAGCAGGCGGCGATGAGCGGGATTGCCGGTTACGCGGCGGGGATGGGGATTGGGCTTGCGATCGTTCGATTGAGCCGAGCGTGGGGAGCGGTGATTCTGGCGCCTTGGCAACTGGCGGCCGCGATGCTGGGGCTGGCGTTGGCCATGTGCTGCGGCGCGTCCATCGTCTCGATGCAGCGGGTGTTACGGTTGGAACCGGCGACGGTCTTCAAGGATTGAATGGCAGGCGCGGAGGCTCGGCCCGTAGCATCGGTTTCGGATGTGGGCAAGACCTATGGGTCGGGCGCGGCGGCGGTACGGGCGCTGAACCATGTCAGCCTGGAAATACGGGCGGGCGAGCTGGTCCTCTTAGAAGGGCCGTCCGGGAGCGGGAAGACGACGCTGCTGTCCGTGCTTGGCTGTATTTTGAAGCCGACATCGGGAAGCGTGAAGATCGCCGGGCGGGAAGTGAGCGGGTTGCCGGAGCATCGGCTGCCGGAAGTGCGCCTGCGGCATGTCGGGTTCGTTTTTCAGTTTTTCAATCTGCTGCCTGCGCTCACGGCGCGCGAAAACGTACAGATCCCACTGGACCTGAAAGGCGTTGCGGCCGGGGAGGCGAAGCGGAAAGCCGCGGAGCTCTTGAAGGCGATGGGACTCGGGTCGAAGCTGGACGCGCTTCCGGGCGCCTTAAGCGGCGGCGAGAAGCAGCGTGTCGCGATCGTGCGAGCAATCGCTTCGGAACCGGACCTATTGTTAGCGGACGAGCCGACAGCGGCCCTCGATAGCAGTAGCGGACGCGGAGTGATGGAGCTGTTGCGCGAGTGCCGGCGGCAACAGGGACGCGCGGTGGTGGCAGTCAGCCATGACCCGCGACTCAGAGAATTCGCGGACCGTATTGTGCGGTTGGAGGATGGCCGCCTGGCATGAGGCGACCCTACGTTCTCGCGGCGGCGCTTGCGGTAGGAGCGACGGGCGGAGCATTCTTGCTGGTGCGAAAGGCAGCCGGCCCCGAATCTTCCGGATGGGTCCAGGCGCAATCGGCGGCAGGGGCGAGGAGTCCGGACCGGATCGCAGCGCCTGGGGTGGTCGAAGCGGCGTCTGAAGAAGTGGCGATCGGCGCGGAGATCGCGGGGCGTTTGAGGAGCGTTGCCGAAGAGGGCGAGCATGTGACGCGCGGGCAGATAGTGGCGGCGCTCGATCAATCCGTGGCGCGCGAACGGGTGGAGGCCGCCGAAGCAGAGGTGAAGCTGCGGAAAGCGGATCTGGATGCGATACGGAACGGCGCGAACAATCTGCAGCGGACGGAGGCGTGGGTGAAATATAAGCAGTCGCAAACAGCGACGGCGGAGGCCCGCGCGGAATACGATCGGCGGAAGAAATTGTTCGAAGAAGGCGCGATCGCCGAAGAAGAGCTGCAGCGCTCAGCGAGCGAACTGGAGGCCGCGCAACAGAGAGAGGAAGAAGCCAATCTGCAGCGCCGGATCGTTGCCGCTCCGGCGTTGGATACGGATCGGGAGCGCGCCGAGGCGGCTCTCATGGAGGCCCAAGCCGGTTTGGACGAAGCGCGTATTGTACTTGAGAAGACGAACATTCGCGCGCCGATAGCCGGAGTGGTGGTGCACAAGTTTCTGAAGGTCGGCGAGATGGCGTCGGCAACGTCGGGTGCGATTCTTACGGTCGCGGACACGTCGCGGCTGCGGGTGCGGGCGGAGATCGATGAGGCGGACGTTGGGTCGGTGCGTGTCGGCGAGAGCGCGTACGTCACGGCTGCGGCGTTCGGCGAGCGCAGATTTGCCGGGCGCGTGATCCGGGTTGCAAGCGCGCTCGGCCGAAAGAAAACGCGTACGGGCGAGCCCAGCGAGCGCGTTGATACAAGGGTTCTGGAAACGCTGATCGAATTGGATTCAAGCGCGTCGCTGCCCTTGGGCTTACGAGTGACGTGCTTTATTCGAACCGGCGCGTGATTGCTATACTGCCTGCGGAAGCAGTTCGAAGACGAATGCGAAGAAAAGTAACAGTGGTGGGCGCGGGCAATGTAGGCGCCAACACTGCGCAAAAAATTGTAGCCAAAGAGCTAGCCGACGTGGTGCTGGTGGATGTGGTGGAAGGAGTTCCGCAGGGCAAAGGATTGGACATGCTCGAATCGGCGCCCGTGGAAGGCTACGATGCGCGGATCGTGGGCTCGAACGGCTACGAAGAGACCGCTGGTTCGGACATTATCGTCATCACAGCCGGGTTTCCGCGCAAGCCCGGTATGAGCCGGGACGATCTGCTGCTGGCCAATTACGAAGTAGTGAAGAGCGCGACCGAGCAGGCGGCGAAGCAATCGCCGGAGGCCATTCTGATTCTGGTGACCAATCCGCTGGACGCGATGTGCTGGACGGCGCTCAAAGCCTCGGGTTTTCCGCGCGAGCGAGTAATCGGCATGGCGGGCGTTTTGGACAGCGCGCGCTTTCGCACGTTCATTGCGGAGGAACTGGACGTTTCCTTTGAAAACGTGACGGCGATGGTGCTAGGCGGGCACGGCGATACGATGGCGCCGCTGGTGCGATTCACGAATGTCAGCGGGATCCCGCTGAGCGAACTGATGGACAAGGGCACGATCGACAGGCTGGTGCAGCGCACGCGAGATGGCGGAGCGGAGATCGTGAAATATCTAAAGACGGGCAGCGCCTACTATGCGCCCGCGGCTTCGGCGGTGGAGATGGTGGAATCCATTCTCAAAGACAAGAAGAAAGTGCTGCCGTGCGCGGCGTACCTAGAAGGCGAATACGGATTTCATGAGCTGTTCGTGGGAGTGCCGGTGAAACTCGGGCGGCGGGGTATCGAAAAAATCTACGAGATCGACCTGCAACCAGACGAGAAAGCCGCACTGAAGAAGAGCGCAGACGCGGTGCGAGAGTTAATCGAAGTGTTAAAGCAGAAGGTTCAATAACCGGCATAAGACCGACTGGCGAATAAAGCCGAGATGGGCTAATCTGTCGAGCATGGCGGCGTTGAAAACCACTGGTGAAAAGACGCCAGGGAACGGGAATAGCCCTCACATAGATCCAGCGTACGCCTGCTACGGCCTGCGGCTGGGCCGCTCGAAGATTCATCGATGGGGCGTGTATGCGGCCGAGGCCATACCGGCGGGCCGGAAAGTGATCGAGTACACGGGAGAGCGGATTAATCGCCGGGAGACGAAGCGGCGGGCGGATCTGAGCGACCTGACTTATCTATTCACGCTGGATGCTTACTGGACGCTCGATGGGGCGGTGGGAGGATCGGGCGCGGAATACATCAACCACTCCTGCGATCCGAACCTGGTCGCGCGCATACTGAAGGGCCACATCTTATATATGAGCCGCCGCGACATCAAGAAGAACGAAGAGTTGACCGTGGATTACCACTTCGATAAGAAAGTGGAAAAGGTGCCATGTCTCTGCGGGGCGGCGAAGTGCAGAGGAACCATCAACCTGGTTTGAGCGGGGCGTGGTAAGACAGCCGGTCAGGGTTGAATTTTCAGATCGTTGACCACTTTGGATACGCCATCTACCTGCATGACGGCGTGTTCGGCTTGCGCTCTCTGCTCGGGTGAATCGACGGTTCCGCGCAGGGTGACGACGCGGCCGCTTTCATCGACATCGATGTGAGCGACGGTCGACAAACCGACGTCGTTCGCAAGCTTGGCTTTGATCTTGGCGATCATGGCCGCGTGGTCGATTCGGACGCTCGCCTGGCTTCCGGCTGCGCGCAGGTCGTCGCCGCCACGACGAAGTTTCGCGTCGGCGCTATCGGTAGCTCCGGCGCCGGACTGGTTTCCGTTCATGGCCCGGTGGATCTGGTTATCGAGCGAGCGCGCAGCTTGTTTGGCGTCGCGTGCGAGGGCATGCGCGTCCTGGCGAGCCTTGCGGCGGGCTTCCTCGGCCCGTGCTCGCGCCTTGTCTTGATCGCTTTGGGTGCACCCGAGCGTGGCGAGGACCAGCACCCCGGCCGCCAGACTCATCGAGACTCGTCTTATCATTTCAAGGTTCTCTCAGGATTCGACTGAGGATTCCGGCGCGCGGTTTCGGGGGGCAGAGGCGATGCGGGACGCCACCCGGGAACTGGCCGAGGGCTGTCGGGTTTATCGGCCCGGTTGGTTCTGCAAATAAAACTACCGGTACGAGAGTAATATCACTCGCCTGCCACTCAAGTGAGAGAGAACCCCTGCCGATAAGGAGCCTAGGCAGAACATGGATCTGGAAATAGGTAGACAGAAAAAGATTGTTTCAATCTGCGAGACGCAACCGCTGACCGTAAAGGGTTTGCAGCATCTGCTGGAATCCACCGACGATCTAAGATTTGGAGCGGCGCACGCTTCCCCGGCCGAATGGATGGTGAGTCCTGAGGCTGACAAAGCCGATGTTCTGATCATCGATAAGGGACTGGGAGCTACCACTGTCCTGGACGCATTGAACCAATTGCCCGCCGAGCACGGGACGGTGCGGTCCACGGTTCCCGCAGTGGTGGTATGGGGAATGTCGGTGACCGAGGCCGAAGCGCTCCGGTTCCTGCAGGCAGGCGCCAAGGGAATCGTGCGGAAGTCGGCGGATACGACGACCATTGTGTCCTGCCTTCGGGCGGTGTCGCAGGGTCGAAGCTGGATGCAGGATTCGGTTTTCCGTGAGGCTTCCAGCCTGGAAAATCAGATTCGCACCGATCTGACGTCTCGGGAACGGCAGGTGATGGAGCTGGTCGAGCAGGGATTCAAGAATCGAGAAATTGCGCAGGAACTGGGAATTAGGCCTGGAACCGTCAAGATTCACTTGAAGCATATCTTCGAGAAAACCGGAGTACGGGGCCGGCATGGGCTGGCGCTCAACGGGCTCCGACAAAAAGGCGTAATTTCGCTATTGGCGTCATAGCCTCGATTCGCGGGGCGAAACATTGCGGGAAACGCCGCTTGCCGTGCGCGATCACCGGACCTTCATCAAGATGAAAGTCAAGTCGTCGTATTGAGGCGCATCGCTCATCCAAGCCTTTAACTCTGCCAGGATGCGCGAGGACATCTCGTCAACATCCAAATGAGCGGTCCGTTGCAGTAGATCTTTCAGCCGCTCTTCCCCGAATTCTTCATCGCGCGGATCATGAGCTTCGGTGACGCCGTCGCTGAAAGCAATCAAGACGTCGCCCGGCAGCAGGTCGACTTGCGCTTCTTCGTAGTGGGCTTGCGCGAACATCCCGATGATCATGCCGCCTTTGGCGAGCTCTTCAATGGGCGCCGCGGAGGCGGGGGACCCGGCGGAGGCGACGAACGGAACCTCCGAGGGCGCCGGGGACTGCGAAGGTGAATGCGGAGAGCTGTTGCGGTGAAGGAGAAACGGCGGATTGTGTCCGGCATTGACGTAGCGCAGCACGCGCCGCTGTTCATCGACCTGGGCGTAAAAGAAAGTCGCGTAGCTATGCGCGGCGGTCGAGCGATGCAGCAGATGGCTCAGCTTGCTAGTGAGTTCCGCGAGGGACGCGCCGTTGCTGCCGGCGAGACTTCGCAGCGAGGCCTGAATGACAGACATCAGCAGAGCGGCCGCGATGCCTTTTCCAGCGACATCGGCGAGCGCAATGCCGATCTGATGATTTCCGAGGTCCAGAAAATCGTAATAGTCGCCGCCGACGCCACGAGCCGGCATGCAGAGCCCGGCGAACTGGATGCTTGAGGTATCGGGCAGGCGCTCGGGAAATAGTCGCTTCTGCACTTCGGCGGCAAGCATGAGCTCGCGGCGCAAACGTTCCTGCTCGACTATGCGGTCGGTGAGGCGCCCGTTCTCGATCATCAATGCGAGCTGGGCGGCGGCGTTCGCGAGACGCCTGCGATCGGGGACTGAATAATCGGCGCCGGCTGAGGGGCCTAGAAGCAAGATCCCGGCGACTCCGGACTTGGAAAGGAGGGGAACGGCCAGCCGGACCTGCAGGTGTTCGAGGACTTGGATCTCGGGCAAGTGGGCAGGCGCATGCTCGGCGGCCCACTTGCGAAGCGTGATTTGATCCTCCTGGGATATGGGCAGCGCGGGCGAATAATGACGCAGCCGCGCCACAAGGAGGGAGTTGGCTGGCAGGGTGAGAGTTTGAGGGACCTCGGAGGAGGGCTCAGAGGCTGTGAGGCGATAAGGCTGTTCGCGGTCTTTCCTGGTAAACAGGAAGACCGATGTCGCGTGGGCGTTGTCGCGAACGGACTGCAGAGCAGCGCGGATGGCGTCGGAAAAGGATTCGGCGCTCCGGCTGGATTCGGCGATTGCGGCCAGCAGCTCGGCGCCTTCGACGGCGGGCTGCAAGGGCTGGGCGACCAGGTCGGAGAGGCGCTCCGTTAGAACGCGGTAACTGAGCCGGGGGCCGCCCCATCGGGAGTGCACGTCGCTATGAATGGCGACCATGGGTGGGAGATTGGCGGCGCGCCAGGCCGGATACCAACAGGCTACCAGCGTGGAGGCGGCAATCAGCACGGCGGCGATGAGGAACGGCGAGACATTCGAAAACAAGCCGTGCAGATCGCCGGAGGCCAGCAAGCGCGCGCAAACCAGCACTAGTAAGAGGCCGACCCCAATGCCGAAGGCGGCGGTCTTCAATCCATCGCCCAACACCAGTTTCAGGAGGTCGCGTGGGGCCGCGCCGACCGCCATGCGCGTGCCCATCTCGGTGATTCGTTGGCGGACAGCATAGGCGACAACGCCGTAGACGCCGAGGACGGCCAGCAGCAACGCGGAAGCTGCAAAGAACGCGACCATCAGCGATTGCAGGCGTTGGCGGGATATGGAAGCTTCCATGATCTCGCGCATGGGACGGACATCGAAGATGGGCTGCTCCGGGTCTACGCTTTGGACGGATCGCTGCAGCTCGCGCGCAAGCGCAGCGGGATCTTGCCGCGATCGGATGGCCCAGGTCATAGATTGCGGAACCAGCTCGCGATAGGAGAGATAAAACTCCGGGCGAGGCGGCCTGTCGAGTCCCATGTTGCGCGTGTCGCCCACCACGCCGATGATTTGAAAACGCTTGTGCTCCCAGGCGAAGATGGTCACGATGGCGCCGACCGAATGGCCGCGAGGCCAGTAGAGCTTGGCCAACGTTTCATTGACGATGATCGGCATGGTGTCGGCTTGCTTGTCGGCTTCGGTGAAGAAGCGGCCTTCGAGCAGCGGGATCTTCATGGCCTGGAAGTAGTCCGGCGTGACGGTGCGGTTTTCGATGGACTCGCTATGAGCCACATCGCGCTGCGGCCGCCCCTCGACGTTCATGACCGTGTTGTTGCCGGTCTCGAGGAGGGGCATGAGGTTGATGAAACCGGAGCTTTCGACGCCGGGAGTACTGGCGACGGCGTCACGAAGGCGGGATTCGTAAGCAGTGAGGGAGGCCTCGGTGCGGTACCTGGTTTCGGGAGCGAAGAGGCTCATCACGGTGAGGCGATTGGGATCGAAGCCGGGCCGGACGGCGCGAAGGCCGCTCAATTCGTTGACGATGAGGGCGCCGATGGCGAGCAGAGCAAAGGCGAGCGCGACCTCCGCTACGACGAAGATCCGCAACAGAGCGCGGCTGCGCACTCCGGCCGAGGCGCGAGCGCCTTCGCTCAGGACGTCGTAAGGCGCGGTGCGGCGCGCCTGCCACAGAGGCCAGACACTAAAGAATACGGCGCAACCGACGGCGAGCGCCAGGGCAAAGGAAAGCACCTGCCAATTAAAGCCGATCTGGCCGGCGCGCGGGATATCGTCCGCGGCAAGCTTCAACACGGCGCGAACGAGCACGAAGCTGAGCAGGCTGCCGGTTGCCGCTCCGGCGAGGGAAAGCAAAAGACCCTCGGCGAAAAACTGCGCGCCCAATTGCCAGGCCGCGGCGCCGAGCGCAACGCGAACCGCCGTTTCACGAGCCCGCGCCACGGATCGAGCGAGCAACACGCTGGCTACGTTCGCGCAGGCGATCAGAAAGAGCGCGGCGGCGGCGGCCAGTAGAAGAATTAGGCTGGGGCGAATGGATTGGACGGCAAACGTCAGGAGCGGAATCAGGTAGTTGAAGTCCGGCTCGGCTTCAGCCGGATGGGCGGCGCGAAGACCGGCTAACGTATGGTTCAACTCTGAAACGGTCTGTTGTGCGGTGGCGCCAGGCTTGAGTTTGACGACGCAACGAAGATAGTGATAGGCGCGGTACTCTCGTTGGTTCGCATCCGGAGTCAGAGGCACCCAAATGGCGGCATCGCGATCGTAGATCGGGAAGTGGAACCAACCCGGCATGACGCCGCTGACGATGTATTGAATGCCGTTGATGCGAAGCGTCTGCCCAACGATATTCGGATTCGACCCGAAGCGCCGCCACAAGCCGGCGGAGAGTACCGCGCCGGGAACGGCGGCCGGTTTTGCATCGACATCTTCAAACCAACGCCCTAGCTGGGGCGCGACGCCAAGAGAACGCATGAGGCCGGCGGATGCCTGTGCGCCGATTAGATGCACGGGCTGGCCGTTGAATACGATATTGAAGCTTTCGTCTACAGTGCAGCCGAAGGCGTCCAACGTCTTGGCTTGCGCGCGGTAATCCAAGGCGTCCGGGTAAGAGAGGGAGGTCCACCAATCGGGATGAGGCCGCCATGCGCCGAACATCAGGAAGTATCGATCGGCGTTCCGGTAGGGCAGAGGATTGAGCAGCACTGCCTCCACGACCGTGTAGATGGCAGTCGCCGAGCCGATGCCCACGGCGAGCGCCGCGACAGCGAGCAAGCCCACCCCGCGCGCGGTCTTCCAAGACCTCCAGCCGTGGAGCATTGAGGCGCGCAGGGCGGCGAGAGCAGAGAGCATGTCGAATTGTTAAGCATAGCGCTTGACTGTTGGCGAATAAAAGGCGAATATAGTCCGAAGAGGGAAGTTGCTATGCAGCAGCTTGTTAAACTCACCGGCATTGCGCGCCTGGCCGCGGAAGGCGCGCTCCTCACCGAAAAACGACGCGTGGAATATAGGACACTGCCGACGCGGAGATGGCTGAACCGCTGCCATTCGAACCGGGTTCCGTTTCACTGGTCGATCAACCCGTATCGGGGATGTGAATTCGGCTGCAAATACTGCTATGCGCGGTACACGCACGAGTTCATGGAGCGGCGCGAAGCGGAGGCGTTCGAGACCGAGATCTACGCCAAGGACTGGGATCCCGCCGCATTCGCCGCGGAGTTGGAGGCGGTGAAGCCGGGCCATATCATCGGGATCGGAACGGCGACCGATCCGTACCAGCCGATGGAGCGAACGTTCCGCCGCACGCGCGCCGTGCTGGAGGCGATGCTGCCGCTGCGAGGCGCGGCAATCTTCATCACCACCAAATCGAACCTGCCGCCGCGAGATATCGATTTGCTGCAGCAACTTTCGGAACACAACGAAGTGGGCGTCACGCTGAGCGTGACAACGATGAAGCGTGAACTGGCGCGGCTGACGGAGCCGTATGCGCCTCGGCCCGATCTGCGCATGCAGGCGGTGGCTAAGTTGGCGTCGGCCGGGATTCAGGTGGGAGTGATTGCGAACCCGGTGCTGCCGCTGCTAACCGATTCGGAAGAAAACCTGGAGAGCGTGGCGAGAGCGGCGAAAGTTGCTGGCGCGCATCAGTTTGGCGCCGCGGTCCTTTTCCTTCAGCCTTGCGCGCAGCGCGTGTTTTTTCCGTTCCTGGCCGAGCGATTCCCACAATACCTGCGGCGATATGAAGCGAGTTTCGCCTCGGGCGCGTACCTGAAGGGAAAATATCCGGAGCGCATTCGCAAGATTGTGAAGCAGGTTAGAGAACGCATCGGCATTCCAGCGCGGGGCCTGGATCTGCCTATGCCGGCGGCGCCGGAGGAGGCCCAGATGGTACTCTTTTAACGATTGTGCACGACGGGCGCTGATCGTGCGCGGTAGTAACTCGACCTAGCCGAACCAATGAATATTTCTCTTTCCGATAAAGCTGCGTTGGTGACCGGAGCGGGGCGAGGAATCGGCCGGGCGATTGCGGCGAAGCTTGCGAGCGCGGGGGCATCGGTGCTGCTGGCGGATATCGACGAATCGGCGCTTGAGGAATCGAAGGCCGCGCTGGCAGTCTACGGCTCGCGCGTCGAGACTCTTTCGGGAGACCTCACGAGCCCACAGTTCTGCGAAGCAACCGTCAAGAAGCTGGTAAACGAGTTCGGCTCGGTCGATATTATTGTGAACAACGCCGGGTACACGTGGGACAACGTTATACAAAAGACCTCGGACGAACAGTTCCAGGCGATGCTGGACGTTCACGTGGTCGCGCCTTTTCGGGTGCTTCGGGCCGCGTCGCATTGGATTCGCGAAAGGGCCAAGCAGGAGATGGAGGGGGGCGCGCGCGTCATGCGAAAAGTGGTCAACATCACCTCGATTTCCGGGCTGGATGGCAATCCGGGGCAGGTGGGATACGCCTCGGGAAAGAGCGCGATAGTCGGCCTGACCAAGACGGTGGCGAAAGAGTGGGGCCGCTATAACGTCACGGTGAACGCGGTGGGGTTTGGGCTGATCGACACCCGGCTGATTAAGCCGATGGACGATCCACAGACCGCGATTTCGATTGGCGAGAAACACGTGCGGGTGGGCATGCAACCGCAGGTTCGGGAGCAGGCCGCGCGCATGATCCCGCTGGGGCGGCTCGGCACGCCGGAAGACGCGGCCAATGCAGTTTTCTTTTTTTGCAGCCCGCTATCGGATTACGTGACGGGGGAAGTGCTAGTTTGCAGCGGAGGGATCCGTTTTTAGGGGCCGCGCCGGCGAATCCGTTTTGCGGCGGAAAATCTGTATCGCCGCGGGCGCGAGCGACACGGCAATAATCAGCAGCACTACTTTTTCAAAATTAGCCCGGACGAACGGCACGTTGCCAAGCAGGTAGCCAAGGCAAACCATCAAGCTGACCCAGCCGATTGCGCCGCCTACGTTGAAACTGAGAAAACGCAGGTAGCTCATCTTCGCCACGCCGGCGATGAAGGCCGCGAAGGTGCGGATGATCGGCACGAACTTGGCGTAGAGAATGGTCTTGCCGCCGTGTCGCTCATAGAAGGCTTGCGTACGTTCCAGATATTCGCGGCGGAAGATTTTCGATTTCGGACTCTGGAACAGCCTGTATCCGAGCGTGCTCCCCAAAAGAAATCCAATGCCGTCGCCGAGCATGGATGCGAAGGCAAGCATCGCGATTATTGCCCAGATCTGAATTTTACCCGCGCCGGCGACCACGCCCACAGTGAACAGCAGCGAGTCGCCCGGCAGAAAGAATCCAATCAATAAGCCGCTCTCGGCGAACACGACCGCAAACAGGACCGCGTAGCCGGCCCATCCGTTCAAGGTGGTCGAAAGAAGCGCGATTAACTTCTCGGGGTTGGTGAGGCTGTGGAGGAAAGTAAGAACTTGTCCGATCAAGCGTCCGCCCTAGCTTTGATACTGAGTGACCATGCGGCTGAGATTCGCTTCGTTCACCTTGATTTTGCCGCGATGCTTAAGCTCGCTTACGATGCTGTCGCGGAATAGCGACTGCTGAACCGTTTGGCGCTGCGACGCCAAACTTTGAACGACGCCGTCGCGGTTCTTAGCGAACTGGCTCATGTCCGCCGGGTCTTTTTCGGTGACTTTGCATACGAACTCACCGGCCTGCGCGGCGACCGGTCCGACGATATCTCCCACGTTGTCTTTGAAGGCGGCGGCGAGCATCGTCGCCGATCCGACGCCTTCGGCCGCTCCATCAATGGTGAACGGCGGCGCTGTCTTGACGGTGACGCCGTATTCTTTCGCAAGAGCTTCCAGACTTTCACCCTTGCGCGCTTTGTCGGCGGCTGCCTTGGCGGCTTCTTGCGATAAGCGTATCGATTCGGCCGCTGTGTATTTCTGCAGCACATCGTTCTGCACGTCGGCATATTCGGCGTTGCGCGCCGGAGCGATGTTAGTTACCACCGCGAATGCGGCTTTACCCTGGTTGTCCATGTTCTGAACATCCGTCACGCTGCCCTTAGGCGCGGAGAAGATGGCGTTCACGACCTCAGGCTGCGTGTTCACCTCCGGCAAGCTGCCGCCACTCGCGAAACCGTTCACGTTAAAAATCTTCAAACCGTATTTCTTCGCGATGGCGTCGGCCTGCGCGGGCGTGCGCGAGATCTCGGAGTGGGCCGCGTCCATGGATTTCCTCAACTGCTCGGCGGCGATCTGCTTCTTCATATCGAGCAGAATCTGGCCTTTAACATCGTCGAAGCTTTGGGTGCGCGCGGGTTGCTTATCCTCCACTTGAATGATGTGGTAGCCGTATTCGGTTTCGACGACGCCGCTCAGCTCGCCCGGCTTCAAAGAGAATGTGGTCTTCTCAAAATTCGGAACCATCTGTCCGCGCACGACCCAGCCCAACTCGCCGCCTTTTTCAGCCGAGCCTGGATCTTCCGAATTCTTCTTCGCGAGCTCCGCGAAATCGGCGCCATGCTGCAGTTGCTTTAGCAGATCCTCGGCTTTGGCCTTCAGCTTCGCGGCGTCTTCCTTCGGCTTGCCCTGGGTCTTGATGAGAATGTGACGCACTTTCACGCGCTCCGGCAGCCGATAGCTATCGATGTTGTCCTGATACTCCTGCCGAAGCTGCGCATCGGAGACCTGAGCGCTTTGAACGTAATCGGCGGTCGCGCCCACGATCAGCTCCAGATCGCGTTTCTCGGGCGTCCTAAAGAGAGCGCGGTTCTTGTCGAAGTAGGCCTTGACCAGCGCCGGATCCTTGTTGACTTTGGTGGTGAAATCCTTGGATTCGAACTCGATGTACTGAAGGCCGATTTTCAGGTTCCTGCGCACATATTCGGCTTTAGCTTCCTGGTCGGATACCACCAGCGACTGCATTTCGAGCGTCTCGAGCCGCATGCCCAAAATCGCCTCGCGGCGCTGCTGCTCGAAATCGGGAACCGTCATGCCTTGGGCCGCGAGCGCCTGTTCATACGTATTAAGGTCCCACTTGCCGAAGGCCTGGGAGAATTCAGCCTGGATAGCGTCCCCGAGTTCCTGGTCGGAAACCCGGAGGCCGATCTCTCGCGCCTTGTACGCCATGGCCTTGGATGCGATCAATTGATCCACAATGGTCGGGACGTACATCGCAATGATGCCTTTGGGAAGGTTCGCCTGTCCACGGGTGATGTTCTGGACGGCGCGATCGACGTCGGTGGTGGTGATCTTGTCGTCGCCAACCGCCGCAATCACGTTCTGGCCGGACACGCTGGGACCGCCCATCCCGCCACCGGGCACCAGGTACCACAACATCGACAGCGACACCAGGCCGAGTATGACGCCGAGCATAATGCGCGTACTCTTCTCTCGGCTTCGGAACAGATTGAACATAACTGTAAGACGGAAACTCCCGTGCGGAAACTTCTAATCAGGGCTTCTGATAGAGACACAACTCGACCGGCGGCGCGGCGATTCTGGTCCTTATGCATTATAACGAAGGGCGGACCAAGGCTGGAAGGGCGGACGGGCGGGGCGGTGACGGTGCGCGGGCTGCGAGCAAGGATGAGCATGGGGCGGAGCGGCGGGCGGGAACGCGGGGAAGGACGCTAGAAGGCCGAGTTATAAACCCGCGCTAAAATCGGGCCGCAGTCCCATTAAATACAAATTTTATACCAGATAATTTGGAGCCAAATTCGACAAAATGCATAGAGCGCCGATAAGAATGTAGAGGAGTAATCCCGGATGAGAGTCTTCATTTGTTCGATTCTCGGGCACCGGTTCAGCTGGATCGTAGAGCAACCGTCGGGCGTTGTAACCGCCGTCTGCCGACGTTGCAAGCGGCCCATTTTCTGCCAATTCCCTCAGACGGAGGCGGAGACTGCGATAAAGCCGCATGCGGGCGCGTAGCATGGCCCAGGTCACGAAGCGAGCGGGCGATTTTAGGAACAATCCGAAGCGACTTTGTTACTTTGTGTTCACTATTTATTAACGGTGAAAAAAGATATGGCCTTTTTAAAACAAACCGCCGCCGCGGAATTTGCTATTCCAGTGACGATTCGCCTGCTCGACCAAATGTATGAGCAGGTGGCGGGGCATATCCGCCGGGTGAACACCGGCTTCTTCCTGATTGCGGCGCCGCTGCCTCTGAAGCCCGAGCGGAAACTAGAGATAAAGTTCGACGGCCGCGCCATAGAATGCCAGGTTGTCTATTGCCAATCGGAGAGCGCCAACAACTACCTTCTGGGAGTGCGGATGGCGCAGCTCGGGACCGAGGCGCTGCGGGCCGAACCGCGCATTCCGCTGGAGCTCGAAGCGAAACTGCACCTGCCCGGCGAGGAGGCGGGGATTGTGGGCCGCGCTGTAAACATTTCGGCTTCCGGGCTAGGCCTTTTCTTCGACAGAGAAGTTCCCACAAACGAGATCGCGTACGTGGAACTCCAGATCGGCTTCGCGTTCGGCGAAATACGCCATTGCACGAGGTCTGAGGCGGGTTATCGCGTGGGCCTGAAACTGGATGAATTCATTTCGCGGGAAAATGAGATCCTCGCGGCCAAGAATCGCAGCACGGCTGCGGCGCCTTCGAACGGCTTCGGCCGATTCTTTCGCAGAAAAGCCTGAAACAGGCGCTTCTCACCTTCTAGCGGTGATGCGCAAACAGACCCTGCCACGATTCATCCATCGCAATCCATTGCTGAGGCTGGTCGTCCCAGCTTGCAGCAAGCGTAGGCACATGCAGAACGCCATGGCCTTCGGTACAGAGCAGTTCCGTGCCGGACCAATCGAGCAGCAGGCATCCCGGACAGCCGATCCGCACCGGGAAGCACAACAGGCGCAGGCAAACTCGGCAACGCGCGCGCTGATCGGCTAGCGACCAAAACGCGACGCCCATTGCGCCCAGGATGTAAAGCCAGATTAGAAGCGGCCCGCTCGCAGGATCTTTCGAGGCGAACAGCATGGATGAGGCAGGACGGCTCCACTCGAGGCCGGCCAGGAATACGAACGCCCACGCGAGGCCACTCTTGGCTGCGAGAAAGCCGATCCTGCGAAATGTCGCCGGCCTGCGTTGGCGCGACCAGGCGGCTTGCCAACCGCGCAGGCGCAGGCGCGACACCGCCGCGAGCATCAATACGCCGATCAACACAGCCACGCCGAAGAAGCGAACGGGCGTGAACGCTGCGCTCGTGATCGGCTTGAGCCGCAACTCCGAATCGTAGAAGTAGTAGCAGCAGTCTTCGGCGATGCGCGTCAACTCGCGGTCGAGCTTCTGCGTCGATACACCGGGCTTCGCTCTCACCACGACCATCGCCAGCGCATCTTTCAGATCGTTCTCGGTAATGAATACGGCGGGCTCGCGGGAAAGAAATCGAAAGCTCGCGGGCAGGACGCCGCTTACGCGATAAATCCGATTGCCGATCACGATCCGCCGGCCGACAACCCTGGCATCCCGATGAAAGGCGGAGATCCAGACATCATGAGTCAGGACCACGGAGTGCGAGGCGACAGTTCCCAATTCCGGCGTCGTTCCGAAGGTAGCGAAGAGCGCCGGGTCGGAAGTCACCACTAGGCTGCGGCGCGGCGAAGCTCCCAACGCGTAGACGGAATCGTGCCTGACCGTAAAACCGGTAGCGCTTTCGAGGAGGCGGCTTTGCTTGGCCCACCTGGGCGGCAGATCCGAAGGCAGAAGCTTGTCTCTTCCGCCGACTCCAGGATGGAGCCAGATGGAAACTAGGCTGGCTTGGTTCGGCCGGGCATTCGGGAGCAGTTGACGCATGGCGGCGAACCCATGGCTCATAGCGCCGGCCGCCGTAAGCAGCGCAGCTAAGACGCCCAGGCACATCCAGGGGGAACGCGCCCACTCGTGCAGGCGGGTCTGAACCTGCCCCCGGCGGGCGAAGTGCCAGCCGGCGTCGGCGAAAGCGCCAAGGCAATCGCGAACCAGACGCAACGCTTCACGGGTGTTCCAGGACCCGGTGTGCCGGAGCAGTTGGCAGCGGTGCCAGACTTCGCCGAACCACTCCCGCTTCCATTCCTGTTGCTCGGCGACCGGCAGAAGCTGCGCGGCGGCGCGAACGATTGCGTGGCACAGTGCGAGGGCAAAAGGAGATTTTCGCTCAGCCGGCATGCGCGCCCTTTCACCGTCCGGATTTTTCGGCCGCGAGCCTGCCGACGAGCGGATAGCGCTTTTGGGATTGCTCAAGGACCTGCGCTCCGGCGCGCGTGACGCGGTAGTACTTGCGGGCAGGCCGCTGCTGAGCCGCCGCTTTCTTGTCCGGCTCCCAGTGCGATCCGATCAGCCCTTCCGTTTCCATCCTGCGCAAGGCGGGATAAACGGTCCCGCTGGGTAGACCGGTCGCATCCATGATGTCGAAACCGTAGCTGCAGCCGTTCTCAATGGTTTGTAAGATCAGCGCAGCCGTGTGAGAGAGCTTCGGGGAGCCGTTCATAGCTATATAGAATCCTACTCCTTTTTATGTCAGCTTCAACAACTCGAACGCAGCGGCGGGCGGTTGTTCAAATACGATAGCGTCGCCGGCAAGGAACATTTGCTGATTGCGACGCTTCAGCGCGAACCAGGCAGCGGCCGCGAGAAGGGCGAGCACGCAGAAGCGCCAGGGTTGACGCATCATCCAGAGTTCGAGCGAGGCGAACAGAGGCACGGCGATGAGAAGGCCGAGAATGCAGCAGAGGATCCGAATCAGTAACTGTCGCGTATCGAATTCCATGAGGCATGTGAACGGAATCTTGCGGAAGCCGATGAGCACTGCATGGATCAACAGCACGCTCGCAACGACGAGCGTGGCGGTGTGCTCGAAGGCGACCACCCAGCCGAAGCGGGCCGCCGTGACCGCGCCGATGATCGCGAGTTCCCACGGAAGAACGGCCCAGAGCATGAAGCGGCGAGCCATGCTTTCGGGCGTTTCGCGCATGCCGCCTATAGCGCCGCGGAACATCCAGTTGGCCGCAAGAGCGGCCGGCATGTCGAAGGCGAAGCGCAATCCGGTAATTACGAAGAACGAAAGAATGAAGGGTAAGGCAAGCCAGTCGCTGGTGGGCAGAGCGCGAGGTCCGGCGCGACCTATCGAGCTGTCGGCGGCGGTCTGCGCGGCCAGCAGCAGCCCGATTCCGAGGTATCCGCCGAGAAACATCATGTGCCGCTCGCTACGCAGCAAAACCTTGCACACGAAACTGTGACACCCATGCTCGAAGCGGGAGCGAAAGAGATGGGCGGCGATACTGTCCGGCAGCGCTATCCGCATGGCGCGCGTCGCGGGACCCACCAGGTCTAACGATTCGGAGAGGCGCAGGAAATGCCTGCGATAACACAGCGCATAGGCGAGCACGGCAATGACAATCGCGGCAGCAAGCGCGGCGAGAGCTTCTTGCGCAAGCGAATGCATCCTGGCGTTCGCCAATCCTAGAACCTTCTCATAGATCGCAAGGAACCAGTAGGAGGGGAGCCAGCGCGTGTAGGCATCGCGAAGATTCGGCACGCGTCCGGAGAAGAGCTGCAGGAAAAGATTCGAAAGAAATTCTCCGAGAAGGGCGATTACCAGCAGCATGCGGACCGCGAGAGAGACGGGCCGAAAGAGCCGGGCGGGCAGCACTAACATCAAGACGCCAACCAGAGCAAAGACCGCGAAGAAGCTGAAAATACTGGCCGAGATTACGGCCGACAGATGCGCAATGGCGAGATGCGCGAAGGCCGAGACGCTTCCATCGCTCATCGTCACGAAGGCGGGAAAGAGAAACGAGGAGACGGCGTTCACATCGATCGCGAATACGAGAGCGAGGCCCAGCAGGCCGGTGAAATTGGCTAGAAACACGTCGCGAATGGGAATGGGCAGAATGGCGAGGTTCGCAAAATCCCGACGGTCGGGCAGCAGGCGATTCCACCGCAGCACCATGACCAGGCCCGTAATCGTCATCGACAACACGACGAAAAAATATTCGTCGCCGACCGAAGCCGTGTAGAGGTTGAAGTTGGTTTCTCCGCGGAACCATTGGAGGAGCGTAGAGTACTTGTCGAGCAGAAAGATAGAGGCGAACGCGCCGGGGGAGGCGAGCATGGCGAGCACCGCTCCCACGCCGACTCCGGAGGAACCGGTTCCTTGCTCATCTTCGCTTGCAAAGATTCGCCTGACGAAATGCGCCACCAGCGTCTGAAACGGGCTGGGGTCTCGGACGGCGCGCCGGCTCTTCATGCATTCACCGTATCCACGATCGAACGCGCAGCCTGCTCGGCATCCACTTCTTGCACCAGGTGAGCGAAGGCGGCTTCGAGAGATGGCATCGCTTGAAACTGCTTTAGCTCCGCGACCGTTCCATAAGCGAGCTGTTTGCCTTTGCGCAGGATCGCGACGTGGGAGCAGACCTTTTCGACGATCTCGAGTACATGCGAGCAGTAGAAGATGGTCTTGCCTTCCCGGCTGAGCTCCGAAACCAGTTTCTGGAAAATCATCGCCGACGTGACGTCGAGGCCCGATAAGGGCTCGTCGAAGATTATGAGATCCGGGTTATGCAATAGCGCGGCAATGAGCAGGATGCGCTGCCGCATTCCTTTGGAGTAAGCCGAGATCACGGTGTGGCGGTGGGGATGCATGGAGAACAGTTCGAGCAGCGTGTTGGCGCGCCGGGAGAGAACTCGTCCGGGCAGGCCGCGCAAGCGTCCGGTCAGCTCCAAGTATTCGAGGCCCGAAAGGAACGGATAGAGATTGGCTTCCTCCGGGACGTAGCCGATCACGCGCTTGTGTGCGGCGAGGTCCTCCCGAATATTTTTTCCGCGAAACAAGACCTCTCCGCGCGTGGGCTCGAGCAGGCCCGTGATGATCTTGACGGTGGTGCTCTTGCCGGAGCCGTTGGGTCCCAGGCAGCCGAGCACCTCGCCCGGCTTCACCTGAAAGCTGATATTGTCGATTGCCGGAACCGAGCTATAGCACTTGGTGAGCGAGCGGAGCTCAAGCATATAGCTAGAATACTACATAGGCACGTACGGGTACGGGTCGGAAAAGCGCTTGGGGATTCCCCAAAGCCGCCCTTCGGCAGGATCTTCTACTTTGGATTTTCCCAGTACCCAGCCCTGGCATGGACGCGAAAATCTCCGGGACGTCGAATTCGCACCGATATCTCGTGATATCCAGGGGTTGGTGACTCTGGTGGCGTAAATGCCAGAACGTAACGATTGTGAATCTCGGCGCCGATCACCGTAAGCTTCGTCTCCAGGCCATGGAGGGTCGTGAATTTTTCGTGACTGCCCCCGGTGGATTGTGCAAAGGCTTGAGCAACGTTCGTCTTGGCGAGTCTCGCCAGGAGCATCGGTATGGCCAGCAGATTCATTCCTCCATGGTTATCTGGGTCGTACAACCCCGGTTCACTTGGCGGCTCCGGGCTATCTGACGCTCTCTCCGTGAATGCGGTTGTGAAAGCGGAGTACGAAATAGTGTAGATCGCAACATCAGTTCGCTGGGCTTTAATGACAGCTTCAGAGAAGTTGCCCTTGCTGCCAAGATCGCGCGACTCACTGATGAGTACGATCACTCGACGGGCGGGGTCTTTCTTCTCGGCGAGCAGATCGCACGCAAGACTTACGCCATCGATAAGACGACTGGAGGAGCCAGTGGCAGCCAGTTTGGCGAATGCGTCTCCAAGGATATCCGGATCGGCGGTGAAGCGTTGCGCAGTCTTCACCTCGTCCCCGACGGTTACCACGGCTGTCATACTAGGTACTCCGATATCCATGTCGTTCGTGATGTAGCTACTCACGACTGAGGCAGTCTTCTTCACCTTGGCCAGGGCAGGCTCAACGGCGCCTCCGATCTGCAATACGATGACTGCATAAATCGGGAGGGGCGTAGAGTCGCGCAAGACCATGCGGACCTGCTGCGGCCGTTCATCACTCAGGACTTCAAAATCTTCTGCCCGTAGATTCTCGACAGGCTTGTTCAGCTTAGTCATCACAGATACCGGAACCACCACTTCGTGCGCTTTGGTCTTGAATGTGGGCTCCTGAGCGTACGCTGTGGCGGCGAGAATGACCAGTGCCCACTTCATCGCCAATCACGACGACGGCATAGAGCTTTCCGTTCCAACATGATTAAGGAGCTTCCGTCGCCGGCAATCCGGAGACAGCTTCGGGCTTTAGGGCAACAGACCCGCTTTGCTTTCCGGATGCCTGACGAAGGCTTCGGCCTGCTCGAAGCCGCTCTCGATACCGCGGAAATGCGTCACCTGGGATTGCAGGCCGTAATAGCGGTCCGGCGATTGGGAGGCATGGGCATAACACGCGGCGCGCTTGCGAGCTTCGGTATGGGTGATGTCGACGTAATCGGTGGGCGAGAATAACATCGTGTCCTCGCCGTCAGAGACCTCGTAATAGTAGAAGCCGGAGGCCTTGCCGCTCTTTAGCCAAGCGTCGTAGATGAGCGTCGAGATGGCGCGGTGATCGCGATGATTGTCAACCGGCCAGTGGGTCAGGATGAGGTCCGGATTCTCGGCTTCGAGCAGAGAGCGGAGTTGGTCGTAGTGAGCGGCATCCACAATTGCTTCGCCGTCGATCTGATCCGCGAAGCGAGGCTGGGCGTGAAGAATCCGGCATGCGCGTTGCGCTTCGGCGGCACGCGTTTGGCTGCATTCACGCGCCGGTTTGCCCGGGCATCCTTTCTCTCCGCGATTCAGGTAGAGAAACGTGACATCGTGGCCAAGACTGGTGAACTTCGCGACAGTTCCGCCGCAGCCGTATTCCGGATCGCCGGGATGTCCGCCGGCGACCAGGATTTTTTTGCGGGGCGCCGCATCTTGCGCGCGAATTGTTCCGCCAAGAAGCGCAGCGGCGCAGCCCATGAACCGGCGGCGAGACAGATGAGTCATGAGGCCTTACGAAGCCGCGGCCTTGCCGTTCGAAATACGAGAACGCACCAATCTCAACACGGCCTGCTCCACCTCTTCCAAGGAGAGTCCCGTGCTGTCCACCAGTTCGGCATCCGGCGCCTGCACGAGCGGCGCTTCTTTGCGCTGCCGATCGCGCTCGTCCCGCCGCGTGAGCTCACTCGCGAGGGTCAGATCGTCGAGCGGTTTTCCGTCCTGGCGCAGTTCCAACGCGCGACGCCGCGCCCGCTCGCGCGGATCGGCATCCAGGAAAATCTTCACTTGCGCATGGGGAAAAACAACCGTTCCGATGTCGCGGCCCTCCATGACGACACTGCTCTTTTCGGCCATTCCGCGCTGAAGAGCAAGCAATGCGCGCCGTACTCCTGGAACGGCCGATACCTTCGACGCTGCCTCCGATACACGCACCTCGCGGATGGCGTCCGTAACATCTTCTCCGTTCAGAAACACACGTTCGTCGGGGGGTCCGAACGCGACGCGCGCCTCCTTGGCAAGCTGCTCCAGCCGATGCATGTCATTCAACGCGACGCCGAGCCGGAGCGCCCAAAGCGCCACGGCCCGATAAATTGCGCCGGTATTGATATACACAAAGCCCAACTTTTCAGCCACGCGCTTGGCGAGCGTGCTCTTGCCCGCTCCCGCAGGTCCGTCAATCGCAACAATGACGCGCTTTTCGCTCATAGAACGTTGTTCATAAACACGGGGTCTTCGTCGAGTATGGCATGAGGCGCCCGCTGGGCCGGAGGGAGGGCGCGCTTGGTTGGGGAATCGGTTCGCAAGGAATCCACACGGCGTCTCGTGGCGCTCCTGAAACGCGAATTTGCACCGCTCGCCGCGCCGGCTTTGTCGGGGCAGGCGGCCGTGTGCTACTTGTAAGAGTTGGAAGAACTGCCGGAACCGGAAACAAGATGGCTTACGTAATCGCTGAACCCTGCATTGGAGTAAAGGACCACGCCTGCGTGGACGCCTGCCCCGTCGATTGCATTCATCCTAAAAAGGACGAAGAAAAATTTGGGGCCGAAGAGATGCTGTATATCGATCCGGTGGAGTGCATTGACTGCGGCGCGTGCGTCCCGGTCTGCCCGGTGTCGGCCATCTTCGCCGCCGACGATCTCCCCGACAAGTGGGCCGATTTCGCCCAAAAAAACGCATCGTTCTTTGGCCGCTAGAATCCTCCCGTAAGCGCGCTACGGCCGGTAAACCGCGCACGAAGCATCGGTCTCCCAAACCTTCACATAGGAGATAGAGGCGCTCTCTAAGTCCTTCTGTATCTCCTCGCAGATGAATTTGGCGATGTTTTCGGCCGACGGATTCACCTGGTCGAAGGGCTGCAGATCGTTGATGAACTGGTGATCCAAATATTCGCTTGTCGCGCGCAGGCGTTTCTTCAGTTCCGCAAAGTCGTAGAGAAGCCCGTGCTGATCGAGTTCGGGACCTTCTATGGCCACCTGCACGCGATAGTTATGCCCATGGACGTTTTCACATTTGCCATGGTAATCGCGGAGCGCGTGCCCGGCGGAAAAGGTGTGCTCTACACAGATCTCAAACATGAAAGAAGGCTTGCACGTCGGATAAGCTCGTCGTGAAGCGGTACGGCGGAAGACTTTCGAGGAACACCCGTCCGTAGGAGAGCTTCACGATCCTATTATCCAGCAAGGCCAGAACGCCCCGGTCGGCGCCGGCGCGAATGAGACGTCCGAAGCCTTGCTTAAGCGCGAGCGCGGCCTGGGGGATCTGGTATTCGTAGAACGCGTTACCGCCTTTTTGACGAATAGCCTCGGCGCGCGCGGCGACCACCGGGTCGGAGGGCACGGCGAATGGCAGGCGATCGACAATGACACAACTGAGTTGCTCGCCCTGCACGTCCACGCCTTGCCAGAAGCTGGAGGCGCCGAACAGGACGGCGCCGCGGGTGTTGCGAAAGGCCTCGATGAGCGCGTTGCGGGGCGCCTCGCCCTGCAGCAAAAGGGGATGATCGAGGCGGGGGCGCAGCAAGTTGTAGATCTGCCTCATTTGCTGGTAACTGGTAAAGAGCACAAACGCGCGGCCACGCGAAGCTTGGAGGAGCCGCTCGATTTCGTCGGCCGCCTGGGAGGCAAACTCGGGGCGGCGGGGGTCCGGCAAGCGCGGCGGCACATAGAACAAGACTTGTTCGGCGTAGTCGTATTGGTTCTCTACTCGCAGTGTTCTGGCGTTGTTAAGACCGAGCCGCGCCTGTATATAGTCGAATCCGCCCGCAACGGTCAGAGTTGCCGAAGTCAGCACCGCGCATTCGACGCGATCGAACAGGCGAGCGGCCAGAAGCTGCGAAACGTCGATGGGCGTGGCCTGCAGGTACATGCCGCGGCCGCGGCGCTCCGTCCAATACACGTGAGACGCGTCGCCGGATTCCATCCAAAAGCGAAGGCTGCTGATAACCGACTTGGCTCGCCGCACGAGCGGCAGCGTTTCCTCGATGGCGCCCTCCACCAGCTCCAGACGAACGGCGAGAGCGTCCAGGGTGAACAACAGTTCCTGATAAAGGCCGTGATGCTCGGCGAGGAATTCGTCATGGCCGCGGAAGGCGTGCCTGCCTTCCTGCGGAAAGAGTAGAAAGAACTCCTCCGCGCGAGCGCCCAACTGGACCAAGCTTCGATCGAGCTCCGGAGTGGCGAACAATTTGCGCCGCGAGATGGCGGCGGTGTCTTTGATCAATTCCTGGATCTGCAGATTGCCGACGATCGTTCCGAAATACTGGCCGGCGACGTCCTCGATCTCATGCGCCTCATCGAAGATGACGGCGGAGTAATCGGGCAAGATGCCAAACGCATCCTCGCGCATAGCCAGATCGGCGAAGAACAGGTGATGGTTGACGATAACGATGTCGCTTTCAGCGGCCCGGCGGTGCATCTCCGTGATGAAGCACCGGTCGAATTGTTTACACTTCTGCCCCGCGCACAGATCGCCGCGCGCGTCCAGCTTCCACCATGCGGAGCTGGATTCGGGCAGTTGCCGAAGCTCGCTTCGGTCGCCCGTCTCGGTGATCTGCTCCCATTCGCGAATCATCTGAAATTCCGATCTTTCGTCGAAGCCGGAGAGCATTGGTTCGCGGTCGGCGTCATACAGCTTTTGACGGCAGAGATAGTTGGCGCGGCCCTTCATGTAAGAGACTCGAAGCGAACGCTCAAACAGGTTCTGGAGAAACGGCACGTCCTTAAAGAAAAGCTGCTCCTGAAGGTTCTTGGTTCCAGTCGAGACGATCACGCGCTTACCGGAGAGTATGGAGGGCACAAGATAAGCCAGAGTCTTGCCGGTGCCGGTTCCGGCTTCGACGATCAGATGCCGCCGCTCGTCGAGCGCGGAAGCGACGGACTCCGCCATGGCGAGCTGGCCGGGCCGGTACTCGTAGTTCGGATGCGAGCGCGAAAGGATGCCATGGCGAGTGAAGAAACTCTGGGAGGTGAGCTTTTTCGCGCCGGCGGCGGGGCCCGGAATGTTTGTGAATGCACTCACTGGAACCTATATTAGATCGCGTACAACGGCCATCCACCGGCCTGTGCGCTCGGCGGGGAAACCCTCAGTGTCGTACTCAAGCATGCCGGTTATTCTCAAATAGGGCAGGCAGCGCAACGCGGTTGGTGGCGCCGGAGCGCGGCATATCTCAAGGCATGGCGGAAGAAAACATCCTATATCTGACCGAACTCTTGAAGGCCAAGGTCTACGATCTGAAGGGCCGTCTGATCGGTACGCTTCGCGACGCCGCGCTGGTGCCGCTCATTCATCCCGTTCGGCTGGATCGCTACCTGGTGGGCGCCGGACCCGGCTGGCTGAGTATCCGTTATGACCAGATCAAGAGCATCAGTCCCGAGGGCATCCACCTGAAGGACGAGAATCTGACGCCGTACCATTCCGATGAGTACATGCTGCGAATGGTTCGGGACCTGCTCGACCAGCAGATTATCGACGCTCTCGGCCGCAAGGTGGTTCGCGTCAACGACGTGACATTCCTGAAGGAGCAGGAGAACGGGCAGGAAGTTCTGCACATCCTGGAGGTGGATATCGGGCTGCGTTCCATTGTGCGCCGGGTGTTGAGAGGGGTGGCGCCCGCGAGCACGATACGCACGCTGCAGAGCCGCATTCCCCCAAATTCCATTCGCTGGGAATTCTGCAACATTCTGGAAGCGGATCCGCAGCGGCGCATCCGGCTCAACATATCGAACAAGCTGCTGGAGGACATGCATCCGGCGGATCTCGCCGACATCGTCGAGAACCTGGGGCACGAAGACCGCCACGCTCTTTTCGCGACCATGGACAACGAGGCCGCCGCCGAACTGTTGACGGAAATGGAGACAGACATTCAGACCCGCATCATCGAGTCTCTCGACACCGAAAAAGCCGCCGACATTCTGGAAGAGATGGACGCCTCCGAGGCCGCCGACTTGCTGAACGAACTCGAGGAAGAGCGCTCGGAAGAGATTCTCGAAGAGATGCAGCCGCAGGAAAAGGAAGACGTGGAGGACCTGCTGGAGTTCCGCGACAACACGGCGGGCGGCGTGATGGACACGGGCTATCTGGCGCTCCCTGAGGGTGCGACTGTCTCAAGCGCGATGGAAGAGCTGAAGAAGAACGAGGAAGTTCTTGAAGATCTGCACAGCATCTTCCTGGTGGACGCCGATAACCATCTGCGGTTCGCGGTTCCAGTGGCGAAGCTCTTCTTCGCTGCGGGAGCAACGCCATTGGCCGATCTGGCATCCGACCCGCTGCTATTTGTAGATTCGAGCGAGAAGCAGGGCCGCATCGCCGAGATGTTCGACAAGTACAACTTACTGAGCTTGCCGGTGGTAGACGACGAGCAGCGCCTGATCGGCGTCATCACGGTCGATGACGTAGTGGCCCTTCTGCGGCAGGCGTAAGATTGAGCGATCCGAGCGGCTCATCAGGCGGGATCTGGCCCATGGGACCGATTTCTTTGTCGGATTGGACGAGGCTGCTGCCCCAAGGTCCCGGAACGATTCACAGCGTTTCAAATCGGGACCGGAACAGGTCAAAAATTGGTCAAGCGGGTTGAGCCGGCGGTGTTTTCAACAACTTAGAAACGACAACGGCGTGGTCTCTCAAATGCTTCTTCAAGGGCATGACGCTTTCCTTGATCCTCCTCGCCGCTCAAATCATCGTGACTGTCCTCGCTTTAGTTCGCGAGTCGGGAGAAGATCCGCGGTTCGAAGGCGACAAACTGATGTATCGGAGCTAGCGAGTTGAACCGGGCGTTAGCAGGGACTCGCCCGCGCCGATAGCCGGGCTTGGCTGACCGATTACCAGGAATTGCCTTCCCAGCAGCTTCCACAGGATCGGGAGGCGCAAATAGAGCCGAAGCGCCGCGATCGGGGGCTGAAAGCCGCGAGACATGGTGTAAGGCAGAAATTTCGCGATGGCTCGCTCGACGCGGTATCCGGTCATGATGAGCACTTCCGAGAGCGACAACTCCGTTAGAGGCAGTTGATGATCGAAGAAATCCCAATACTCACCGCTCAAGAACCGCACGTTGGGACCGAGGGCAATCAAACGGCCTTGAGGTTTCAGACAGCGCCGGGCTTCGATCAGAGTCGCCTGAAGCGCCTGCTTCGAGGGTAGATGCTCGAAGAAATTACTGGTAAAAACGATGTCGAGAGAACGGTCCGGGAGCGGCCACGAAACGCTACAATCCTGCTGGATCAGACGAACGTCCGGGCCGACATGCTCTTTAGCCGAAGGATTCAGGTCCATCGCGAATTTCGAGGCCGCGTTGACGGTATTGATGAATTCGCCGTATCCGCAACCCAGGTCTAGAATCGTGTCGGAGGGCTTGAGCCACTGAGAGAAAAACTCGGAAACCAGAACGCGCCAGACGGAGGCGCGGTAGGCTTCTAATCCGGAGAAGCGGACGCCATAGATCCGTTTCAGTTCGGCCCCAAGCTCGGAAGGTGAAATCGAGGAATTCATCGGGAAACGTGAGCGAACTCCAGATGCCTCATTGTGCCTGAGAAGCGCGCAGCTTCGGCAACTCCACGATCCAACGCTTTGGACTGATCGGCACGATTACCTCCGGGTGTTCGCGTCCGGCGGCGCGGTCGGCCTGCCACGCCTGAACCGCCGGAGCGTAGGAACGCCATTCGTTCGCAAATTGGCTCGTCACGTTGAAGTTTTCAAGAGCGCCCGTCAAAAAGATAACGGCAATCACGAAAGCCTGCATGGCGTGCGGCCACTCCGGTTTCCGGTCCACGATTGCGGCGATCACGAGAGAAGCAAAGCTCCAACACGCCAACAGGTAGTAACGATGGGAGCCATATGGTTGAACGCTGCTCATCCGAGGGAAGACGGCCTCCATTCCGCGCAACATAGCCAAGGCCAGCGAGCTGAAAATCAGCCACAAAAAAGTTTCCATTCTTCGCCGGAATGCGGCATTCCCAGTCTTGTAAAGGAAGACTGCCAGACAAGCGGCGGCCAGGAGAAGAGCTAGCGAGAAGGCGTCATAGTGGTGGATCCACACACTTTCCACCGTGCGCCGTCCCAGAAGGGAAAACATCATCACTTGATTTGTGAACGCCACAATCGTTGTGAAGGCAAGCGCCTTTATCATCGCGAAGGGCGTTCCATGAACCGTGGCCGGATGGGCCCAGTGCCGGGCGATCACGGCCCATTCGATCAGTGTTCCAATGACGGTCGCGGCGCCGAACCATTCTATTTTGCGGGTTCGGAACGCGCGGAGCGCAATCAGCGGCAGGAGGATGATGGTCAGAGGCTCGCTCAAGGCGATGAGCAGCCCAACCACCGCAAAGAGGAGCCGGCTGAGGACGGTCCGACATGCGGGCGGGGCGAGCGTCAGCGGCACCGCTACCAGGCTGAAGAACCACTGCACGTTGGTGAGATTGCCGATCAATTCCTGCGATGGAAAACCGAACGCCGTCAACAAGCAGAGCAGGCCGCGAAGCAGACCGGATTGAAGCAACCCGCGGAAGTCGTCCAGCACGAACACCCAACAGCAGAGGCCAGCCAGGAGAATGGATTGAATCGCGTAAAGGAGGGGCGTCCAGGCCACCGGAAAGAGAGACGCGATCAGGGCCAGAATCCGGGGGACGATATCCAGATACCCGCCTGCCGTGAGGAGAACCGCGCCGGGGCCCAACAGAAGCTGCTGACGGAAAAACATCGTGCCGTCCTCGGCCCAGAGTTCCGGACGCGTGATGCAGAGCGGCTCGCGCAGAAACAGGATAAAGAATATGCACAACAGCAGCGTGGCTTTAGCAACGTATGACTTTGATATATACCGCTCGGCTGGGTGTTGAGCGCCGGCTTCCAACTCTTCAAACTTCAATTAACGTTCACTTCCCATACAAGAAGACGCAGGGCTCGTGCCGGCTCTCGCCGCCATCGTTTACTGAATACACTTTATAGCTTCGATGGCTGCCCCACAGCGACCCCGCCGCGTGGGCGCCGTCCTTTCGAAGAGCGTAGAATTCGATGTCCAGCTTGTCGAGCCTGGCGTGGTCGTCGTTGTAGTTTCGGGACACCCGTTTCAAGGCTTCCATGACCGCTTCGTCCGGCGACATTCCGCGGCGCATGGCTTCGACAATCGTGTGGCCGCCCGCGATTCGAATATTTTCTTCGCCGACGCCCGTCGATCCGGCGCCGCCGACATCCTGATCCACATACAATCCCGCTCCGATGATTGGGGAATCGCCCACGCGTCCTGGAATCTTCCAAGCCAACCCGCTGGTGGTTGTGACGCCCGACATCTCGCCCTTGTCGTTTAAGGCGAGACAGTTGATAGTTCCATAGGTCGGATGGAGCGCCACGTCCCAGGCCCAGGCGAGCGTTCCTTCATCCACGTCCGGGAATGAGGCCTTGAGTTGCTTGAGCGGCGTTGCCGCGTCGGCGGTGAGGTTCTGGTCCATGGAGATCCAGTTGTTGAATGCCTTGGGGGAGCGCAGGGATTCCTTCCAGACGAGCCAGGCCGTCCGCGATTTATCCGTCAGAAGATCTTCTTTCCGATAGCCATGAGCCTCGGCGAAGCGTAGCGCGCCATCGCCCACCAGCATCACATGCGTGGTGTGATCCATGACGAGCTTGGCGATCTTCGAGGGCGTCTTGATTCCCTGAATAGCCGCAACCGAGCCGCATCGGCGGCTGGGTCCATGCATGACGCTCGCGTCAAGCTCCACGACGCCATCTTCATTGGGCAGACCGCCGTAACCCACGGAGGTGTCGTTCGGGTCGAGCTCAACGATGTTCACGCCGGAAATTACGGCGTCGAGAGTGTCTCCCCCACTCTTCAAGGTCTCCATTGCCTTGGCGCAGGCCGCCAGTCCGTTGGCGCTGGAGATGACGACCGGCTTCATGCCGCCGCCGGTTTGTGCGGCCACGGAAGTGACGCTGGCCGCAACGGCGGCCGATCTGATCCACTCGCGGCGATTGACCATGCTTTGAGTTTGTATCATAAGGTCCGGCCAAATTAAACGACGCGCGGCGCATTGGTCGTACAATACGAATTCGATGACCGAGCGAGTCTCGCCCGCAAGCGGCATCCACGGTGTAGTCAATGTTCCAGGCGATAAGTCCATTTCACACCGCTATGCGATGCTGACCGCTATCGCGGAAGGCGATTCGCAGATCTACAACTATTCGACCGGCGCGGATTGCCAATCGACGGTTTCTTGCGTGGAGGCGCTAGGCGCGAGGGCGGAGTTCTCCGAGCAAGACAGCCGGCGCGTGCTTACGGTGCGCGGCCGTGGACTGCGCGCGCTCGAAGCGGCCCGGCGGCCACTCGACGCCGGCAACTCTGGCTCCACGATTCGCATGCTGTCGGGCATTCTCGCGGCCCAGCCGTTTACGACGGAGATCGGGGGCGACGAATCGCTCTCCAGGCGACCGATGCGCCGTATCATGACGCCGTTATCTGAAATGGGCGCCCGCATTGAAGCTAGTAACGGGCAGTTTCCTCCGCTGACGATTCGCGGGGCGGCGCTGCGGGGCATCGACTACGAGATGACGGTCGCAAGCGCGCAGGTGAAGAGTTGCGTGTTGATGGCCGGCCTCTATGCCGAAGGCGAAACCGTAGTGCGGGAATCCGTTACTACGCGCGACCACACGGAGCTGGCCTTGCGCGAACTGGGCGCGGATATCGATCTTCAACCGCGCATGGCGCGGATTCGCGGCGGCGCTCCGTTGAGAGGCAAGCCGCTGGTTGTGCCGGGCGACCTCTCCTCGGCGGCGTTCTTCATCATCGCCGCCCTGGTGCTGCGCGATTCGGACGTGACCATCGCCAATGTCGGCTTGAACCCAACGCGTACCGCTCTGCTAGACGTGCTGAAGGGGATGGGCGCGTCTATCAAGCTGCTGCATATCGAACAAGTCAATGGGGAAGTGATCGGCACGCTGCAGGTGAGAAGCTCGCGCATTCGCGGCGGAAACATTGAAGGCCCAACCACGGCGGCCCTGATCGATGAGATTCCGATACTGTCGATCCTCGGGGCAGTGTCCGAAGGCGGGTTAACGGTGCGCGATGCGTCGGAGCTGCGCGTCAAGGAAACCGACCGGATTGAAACGATCGCGCAGAATCTGAAGCGCATGCGGATTGTCGTGAACACTTCGGAGGACGGGCTCGAAATTCCGGGCAGGCAGCAGTTTCGAGCTGCCGAGCTTCACGCCTGCGGCGATCACCGCATAGCGATGGCCTTTTCGGTAGCGGCGCTGGCGGCCGATGAGCCGTCGACGATCGAGGACGCCGGGGCTGCATCCGTTTCGTTCCCGGAGTTTTATACAACACTGCGCCAGCTCACGCGATAGCCGCCTGCCATGGATGATTCGCTTGATACCGACCTTACGCATGAAACGCTGGTGCACGATCTCAACAACGTATTCGAAACCATCACGGAGGCTGCCGAACTGTTGAGCGCGGATCGCCGTTGGAAAGCGCTGGCCGCCACGCTGGGCCGCAGCGTGGCTCGCGGGAGACGCCTGCTTGGGGCCATTCCCGACAGCACGCCTCACCTTGCCTCTATTGTGGACGACGCGATTCAATCCGTCACGGACTACTGCATAGCGGCGCGCAAGCCGCGTATACGCTTTGTCCGCGAAATTCCGGGTGATATCCGCCTGCCCGGATCGGCTAAAGACTGGGAGCGCGTGTTCGCCAACCTGTTTCTGAACACGGCCCAGATTATGCAGAAGCCGGGGCGCATCGATATCGCGGCGCATCACGCCGAAGAGGCCCTTCAGATAACCGTTTCCGACAACGGGCCCGGCATTCCACCGGAAATTCTGGCGCGCATGTTTCGCCCGCACGTCTCCACCAAGGCCAACAAATCGGGCCGCAGCGGGCTCGGCCTGCATATTGTCGCTTCGATCGTGAAAAGATACTCGGGCAGCGTGATCGCAGCCAATCGCGAACACGCCAATGGCGCGACATTTACGATTTCGCTGCCGGCCCTTTGAGCCACCCAGGATGAAATATCTCTGCATACATAGCCACTTCTATCAGCCGCCGCGGGAAAACCCCTGGCTCGAACAGATCGAGCTTCAGGACTCGGCGTACCCCTACCACGACTGGAACGAACGCATTTCCGCCGAATGCTACGGCCCGAATCTCCACGCGCGGATTCTCGACGATAAACAGCGCATCACGCGAATCGTAAACAATTATTCGAAGACGAGCTTCGACTACGGACCCACGCTTCTGTCGTGGGCGTGCGAGCATGCGCCGGAGATTTGCCGCGGCATCGTTGAGGCGGACCGGCAAAGTCGCACGTTATTCGGAGGCCACGGCTCGGCCATCGCGCAAGCGTACAACCACATGATCATGCCGCTGGCCAACAGCCGCGACAAGAAGACCCAGATTCGGTGGGGCTTCGAAGATTTCCTGTACCGCTTCGGGCGGCTGCCGGAGGGCATGTGGCTTCCTGAGACGGCGGTCGACCTGGAATCGCTGGACCTGATGGCGCAAGCGGGCCTGACGTTCGCGATTCTGGCTCCGCATCAAGCGAAAGCCTGCCGGCCGCTGGACGGCGATGCGTGGGAGGACGTGACGGGCTCGAAGATCGACCCGAGCCGCGCTTATCTTCTGAAGCTGCCTAGCGGGAACTCGATCAATTTGTTCTTTTATGATGGGCCGATCTCGCAGGCGGTCGCATTTGAGAAGCTGCTCGACAACGGAGAAAAGTTCGCGCAGCGACTACTGGGCGCGTTCTCCGACAAGCGAAGCTGGCCGCAGTTGAGCCACATCGCTACCGATGGTGAAACCTACGGCCATCACCATAAGCACGGAGAGATGGCGCTTGCTTACGCAATCGACTACATCGAATCGAAGCAACTCGCGAAGATCACCAACTACGGCCAGTTTCTCGACCAGAACCCGCCCACTCACGAAGCGCAGATTTATGAGAATACTTCGTGGAGCTGCGTGCACGGGGTCGAGCGCTGGCGCGGCAACTGCGGCTGCAACTCGGGACGGCTGGGGTGGACGCAGGAATGGCGCAAACCGTTGCGAGAGGCATTGGATTGGCTGCGCGACCGCGTCGCACCCAGGTTCGAACAGATGGGCGCGCGGTATTTGAAAGCCCCCTGGGTGGCGCGCGACGCCTACATCGCGGTGGTGCTCGACCGCTCGCCCGACGTGCGCGAGCGCTTTGGGGAACGGCAGTTCCGGCGCAAACTTTCCGAGGCAGAACAGGTGAAGGTATGGAAGCTGCTCGAGCTGCAACGCCACGCCATGCTGATGTACACCAGTTGCGGCTGGTTCTTCGACGAGCTATCCGGCATTGAAACGGTGAAAGTGATCGAGTACGCGGGCCGCGTGGTTCAGCTTGCCGAGCAACTGTTCGGCGAATCGATCGAAGAAGAATTCACGGAAAGACTGTCGGCGGCCAAAAGCAATCTGCCGGAATATGGAGACGGGGCGAAGATTTACAAGAAATATGTAAAGCCGTTGATGGTGGATCTTGAAAAAGTCGGCGCGCATTATTCCATCAGCTCACTGTTTGCTCCATACGGCGAGGGGACCGATATCTTTGCTTATACAGTGAAGCGGCTCGATTATCATACGCGCGACGCGGGGCGATTGCGCATGGCGATCGGACAAGCGCGCTTTACATCGAAGGTGACGCAGGAGTGCGAAGTGCTCACCTTCTGGGTGGTGCATTTTGGAGACCACAATGTGGCGGGCGGAGTGCGGAAGATCGACGGCTCGGAAGGCTATCAGGAGATGCTTTCTTCGATCAGCGACTCCTTTGCACGGGTGGATATCCCCGAAGTAGTGCGGCTGCTCGATAAGCGGTTCGGCGAGAAGACGTACTCGCTGCGCTCGCTGTTTCGCGACGAACAGCGGCGGATCGTTCGCATCATCCTGTCATCGACGGTCGCGGAGGCGGAAGCCGCCTATCTCCAGCTTTACGAGCATCACGCGGCCCTTATGCGCTTTATCTCGAGTCTCGGAACTCCGATGCCTCGGGAATTCGCGGCGGCGGTAGAGTACGCCATCAACAGTTTGCTGCGGCGCGCGTGCGCAAGCGACGAGCTGGACGGCGAACGCATCCGGGATCTTCTGCGAGAGGCGCAGACGAGCAACGTCAGCCTTGAAAAAACAACGCTCGAGTTCTCTCTTAGACGGAAGATCGAATCACTGGCCGCGCGATTCGCCGGCGACCCGTTCGACCTGAAGAAGCTCGAGGCGCCCAAGAACGTTCTACGAATCATCACGCAAATGCCGTTCCCAGTGAACCTGTGGTCGGCTCAAAACCACGTCTACGCAACGAAGAATCAGTTCTACGAGTTCACGCGCAATAAAGCCAAGGGCGGCGATCCTAAAGCGCAGGTCTGGTTGAAAAGCTTCTCGGAATTATGCGAACTGCTGATGATCCGGGTCGAATGATCAGCCGCGCGGCGTTAATGTTGCCCCTCGGAGGGAGGAACTTTGGCGGCTTTACCTTCCATGATGCTCGACCAGGTTTTCCCGTCCGCAGCCATCTCAAACTTCAAGGAATAGGAAGCGGGCGAAAGCACCGTCTCGGTAAAGCGCCACTTCATCGGCCCTCCGGTGTCGGGAGAAGAGTTCCAGGTCCAGACCTTGCCGTCCGCATCCAGCGTTCCGGTTGCGACTTCGTGCTCGCCGTCGCTATTGAACGATTCGTAAGTGTATACGTTTCTTTTCGAATCGTAGCCGAAAACGGAATACTCTACGCCACTCCCCATATTGGAAGAATATTTCGAATGCATGATCAGGAAGAACCTGCCTTGCATCCACTCGATGTGGTCGACGGTGGTGGCCTTACCGCCGGGACCGAAAGAACTCGGCTTCATATCGGCTTCGGTTTTCCAATTGCCCACAAAAAACTCAAGCTTGGCGAGTTCGGGCGCCGGTTTGGGAGGCTGCATTTGCGCCGTAGCCGCGGCGGCGAACAGCAGCAAGAAAACCGGGACGCTGAGAATGTGACGCTTCATATCCGCTCCTTGTAGGAAATAGAATACCGAAGAAGCGGGCGGCGCGCTTAGCCGTGACTTACGATTCTGCTGATGTCGTTATAGATTACGAACACAACAATCACCATCAAGAAAACGAAGCCCAGCTTCAGTACAGTCTCCTTGACCTGGAGACTGACTTCGCGCTGCAGCAACATTTCTATGATGAGCAGCAGCAGAGTGCCGCCATCCAGAATCGGGATAGGAAGCAGGTTGAAAATTGCGAGATTGAGGCTGACGACGGCCATCAGCAGCAGGAAGCTGAAAGGACCTTCCTGAGCCGCCTCGCTTGACATCTGGGCGATGCCGATAGGCCCGGAAAGCGCCTTCGGAGAGACGCGATGCTGGAGAATGCTCCCCAGCACTTTGAAAATCATGGTCGCATTTTGAGCATTGAATTTTAGCGACTCTTGAAGAGCCGGAACAAGGGGCAAGCGCACGAACTGCGTGAACGCGATGCCGATGTGCCAGGGGAGGTTGGGATCCTTGGTCGGAGTAGGAATCGCCGATACGGTTTGAATCTGATTCCCGCGCATGAGCTTGATTTGAACAGGACTCCCGGCCGAGTGAATAACGGCTTGTTGCAGAACCACAGGTGAGACGATCGGCTTATCGTTCACGCTCAGCAGCAAATCTCCCGGACGTAAGCCTGCGGCTTCGGCAGGCGAGCCTTTCAGCACTTGTCCAACTCGCAAATCTTCCTCGCCGTTCCATCCGGCTACCCCGACCCCTTCCTTGGGGTCCATCTTGGGAATTATGGAGTAGCTGAGCGTCTGTCCCCTTCGGTCGACGACGACGGGAACCGGGCGGTTCGCGTTTAAGGATTCGACCGTGACCACATCCTGCCAATTGGGGTCGCGCTTATCCCCAATCTGGACGATCTTATCGCCCGGCTCAAGGCCGGCCTGAGCGGCAGCAGAGCCGCGCATCAGACTGGTGATGACCGGGTCAGCCGATTCGATCTCCTTTGGAAACGCATACATGTAGAGACCGGCGACGATCGCGATGGCGAGCAGCACGTTCATAAGCGGCCCCGCGAGGATGACGATGGCGCGCTGCCAACGCGGCTTTGCATAGAACGCTCGAGGGTCGGGGGGCGCATCTTCGCTGGAATCGCGCTGCCGGTCCAGCTCGCTGGCCTGCAGCACCACGGACTGGCCGGGCTGTTCCCCCAGCATGCGAACGTAGCCGCCGAACGGAATTGCAGAGACTCGAAAGTCTGTTTCGCCCCTCTTAAATCCAAAGAGCCGTGGCCCAAAGCCGATGCTGAACGTCTCTACCTTTACCCGGACTGCTAGCGCTGCCCAAAAATGTCCCAGCTCGTGAATGAGAATCATGATTCCGAGCAGAATCACGACCCAGAAGACTGGCTGTAAAAAACCCACTCTCTAATTGCCCTTTCCTTGACCGTTCGGAGAACTGCGTAGCAGCGTCTGCCTATATGACGCCGCCGCCGCCGCTTCGGTTCGAAACCGTTGCGCTCCGAGGTTTCTCAGTGGTGAGCCGCCTGGCTGGGAGAAGCGCCCTGCCTTATAATCCATCGCGACTCGCTTAACACCCGCCGTGCGACCTCGCGCGAAGCCTGGTCGATGGCGATGATTTCTTCTATTGTCGCCGGTTCTTTGATTGGCTGCTGGGCGAGCGTCTCTTCGACCGCGATCGCAATGGCCGGAAACGGAATTCGTCTTTCTAGAAATGCCTCCACTGCGACTTCGTCGGCCGCGTTCAACGTGCAAGGCGCCGACCCGCCACGCTTCAGGGCTTCATAGGCCAGTGTCAAGAGGGGAAATTTTCCGATATCGGGCGCCGAGAAGTTCCACGTCCTCGGCTGAGTCCAATCCAGCCGGGGCACGGGCGCGCGCTCGCGGCTGGGGTAAGTCATGGCGTATTGAATCGGCATCCTCATGTCGGTGGCCGAAAGTTGCGCGATGACGCTGCCGTCGTTGTACTCCACCATTGCATGGATGGAGGACTGAGGATGCACCACCACTTCAACTTTATCCGGCTCCAGATCGAACAACCAGCATGCCTCGATCACCTCAAAACCTTTGTTCATCAATGTCGCCGAATCGACCGTGATGCGCTGACCCATTTTCCAGGTCGGGTGATTGAGGGCTTGGGCGGGCGTGACATCCCACAGTTTGTCTTGCGGCGTATCCCGGAATGGGCCCCCGGATGCCGTTAAGAGGAGGCGTGTCACTTCATCCCGGCGGCCGGCGCGGAAGCATTGGTGCGCGCCGTTGTGTTCGCTATCGACGGGAATTAATTCCGCGCCATATTCGCGCACAGCCTTCATGACTAGGCCGCCGCTCGCAACCAGGACCTCTTTGTTGGCGAGGCCGATACGCTTTTTAGATCGAATGGCTTCGTAGGTCGCCTGGAGGCCGGCGACTCCGACAATGGACGACATGACAAAGTCAACTTCGGGCGCAGTTGCGGCGGCCACACGGGCCTGCGGACCTGCGGCGAAAACCGGCCAAGCCGGCCGGGGCATCTGGGTTTGCGATAGGAGATCGCGTAACCTGTCCAGAGTACCAGGATCGGCGACTACCACCAGCTTGGGTCGGAATTCCAGAATCTGGGAGCATAGGACATCCAAATTTCTACCGGCTACCAAAGCATGTATTCGGAAGCGGTCGGCATGCTGGCGTACCACATCCAGGGTGCTGGTTCCTATCGATCCCGTTGATCCCAATACAGTTATGTTCATGATGGCCAGTGCTGCAGCACGCCCTCAACGGTACTCGTCGGAGACGTTCCCAAAATAAATTTTGATTTTCGTAGAGAAAACACTTGCCTTCCGTAAATTCATATTCTAATATTGGAAGTAAGCCAGGGAGGCAACTCCCACCAAAGCGAGACTAACCTCATAGAAAGACCCCTGAAGCAACACCTCCCTGGCGCCCGCAAGGGCTCGTCTCGCAGCTTCAGATCCTGATCCATTAGACATCACCTAAAGAATACGCGCCAGGTTGCCACGATGAATGCGTGGGTAACCATGGGCGCCCGGATGCTTCCTGTCTGCAGGTAGGCGATCCCGCAGGCTATTCCTAAGAGGGCAGCAACACAAGCGCGGCGCCAATCCGGGAATTGGTGAAACCACAAATGAGCGCATCCGAAGATCGCGGCAGATATAAGGACCGCCAAAGTGGGCGAGTTCCAGCGGTCGTATATGGCGCGCTCGACGACGCCTCGAAAGAACAGCTCTTCGCCGAGCGCCACCACCCAAAGGATTCCGAAGAAAGTGGCGCTGGCGAGAACGGCGATTCGCCACCAGGGGTCGTGTCTGGGGACGAACCGAACATCGTGTAAGGCGATCGCAGCGAGTGCAATCGGAACCACGCTTACCACAAAGTAGAGGAATCCTGCTTTCCACTCGTGAGCTTGCGGCCAGGGGGAAAGCGGTCCGGGGTCCCACTCGCGCAAAACCAACAGCGCCATTATTCCGAGGCGGATCCACATGAGGTGGCCCAAAATGTCGAGGCGGAGATGGTGTTCCGGCGATGGATAGATTCGTCCGAAAACTCGCTCCACGACAGGGGCCGCCGCAATCACCAGAAAGCCGACGTCGTAGACGACGCGCCGGGGTGTATAGACATACCAGAAAGCGAAAATCCCGCACAACATGGCGAGCAGGTAGAAGGCGTTTCGCTGAAAGCTGGCGGTGGCCAAGCTGATCGCGAGATAAGGTAGCAGCGCGCTGATCCACAGCATAGCCCCCTGGGTCCGGCGCGAGGAGACGCGGCTGAACCAGGCGCGAGTCTGTTCGAACATGGACGCCAGGTAGAAGGCGGCTTCGAGCGAGAACGCGGGGAAGGCGCCGCTCATGATCCAATGGGATTGGGGATACTGTCTCGAAAGGTAGAGCGCCGCAGCGAAGATCGCCGTCCAAGAGCACAGGAGCGCTATGAAATACGGACGCAGTGTCCGAAACATCGCCCTAATCGTAGCATCGGGATTGCTATTTCCCGTTTCGCGCGCGAGCGGCGCCGAACCGCCAGCCGGCTTCTTGAAGAAGATCGCGCAGCGCGAGACCGAAAGCGCGCAGGCGCGCGAAAACTACACCTACCGGCAGTCTGTCTCGATCCAGGAATTCGACGATCAGGGCAAGATGACGGGCCAATATCGCGAAGTTCGCGACATCACGTTTTCCCCCAACCGGGTGCGGTATGAACAGGTGGTGGAGCCGGCGCGCAGCACGCTCACGCGCATCAAGTTGACGTCGGAAGATTTCAACGATCTGCGGAACGTACAGCCGTTTCTGCTCACGGTCGATAATCTGGCGCTCTACGAAGGCCAATACAAAGGCGAAGAGACAGTGGACGGGCAGCAATGTTTCGTCGAATATATCCGGCCGAAGCAGTTGATTGCGAAACTTCGGTTCTTCGAGGGCACGCTGTGGGTTCGCGAGTCCGACCTGGCGGTGGTGCGGAGCGAAGGGCAGGCGGTGCCGCAGATAGAAACCACGCACGAGCAGAACCTGTTTCCGCACTTTACGACGATCCGCCGGCAGGTCGACGGCCAATGGTGGTTTCCAGTTGAGACCTATGCCGACGACACGCTGTTTTTTCGCGATTGGCCGCAGCGCATTCGCGTGGAGATTCGGTATCTGAACTACAAGCGTTTTGGCGCGGAATCGACGATTACGTTCGGCGACCAGCCGCAGAAATAATAGCTGACTAGCGAGCGAGTAAGTGGCGCATAAGTGACAGCGGGCAAACCGGGTTCGAATGTTATGGGCTGATCGCGATCGCAAAATTCGACAAGCGACGCGATCAGCCGGAGGGATGCTTTTAGAGAGCTACGGGAACGGACTCAGCTGTTCCGCGCATTTTCGTCACTTCGTAAGACGTGCCCGCGCCCGCCGGAGGAGTTCCGAACAGGCTGGTATGCACCTGAGCCTTGATGGCGATCGTCTCGAACTCTTGCTTGGCCACGCCTGCTTTGTGGATCACTGCCGGGAGTAGCAAACTGAATTTCAAGGTCCGCACATCCGGCACCATGTTCAGAACAACGGTGAACATCTTGCCGAGCGGGGTCGTGTCAACCACGATCTGCTGCCCGGAAAAGGAGTGCGATCCTTCGGGTCCCTCATATCGCATCGCGGGCCCGGGACTCGTTCCCGGCGAAAGTGGTCCGTCCTTCTCCAGATTTAGGATGACGCGTGTGTGGCCCTGATGGGCGCTCAGCGTAAATTGATTGTCACTGGACTGGATAGGGCTGTGGGCCGGCGTCGAGGCCGGCGTGGGTGTAGCTGCTGACATACAAACTCCTTTGGGATATCCGCTTTTCGCGGATGGCGGTAGGAGAGCAATTTGGGACCCACTTAGGCAATTCTCCATGCCAGAGCGCAACCTGTTTCTAGCAAGAGCGAAAAAACAAGTGTTCGAGGCGGCCGAAGCACGCGCCGCTATCTCTTCGTATCCAGCATTCCATGGTCGGGAACGCTTCGGATACTGAGGCGGCGAACTTATACGCGGCTTGCGGAGCGCGGTATACGGCCGTCGATTATGCGCTTTCGAGCGCCGCAAAATCCTCCGGCGTGTCCACGTCCAGCGCGGCTTCGGGCAGGGCATAGCGATCGATTCGGGCGGCTTGGCCGCGCAGCAATTGCCGGGCCCCGGATTGCGGAGGAAGCGATGCAAGCGCGGAAAACATCTCGCGCCGAAAGATCGCCGGCACGCCGAGCATGCCGTTGTATTCAGCCGCTACGATGCGGGAATCGGAACTGCGCAGCAGATCGGCCATCGCCCGAAGGCGCCCACTTGTGACGAGCGGCTGGTCAGCCAACAAGATAGCCACCGCCTCCGCGGCGGAGTCCTCTACATGCCGCATGGCAGCCGTAATCGACGATCCCATGCCTGTTTCCCAGGCCGGGTTGCGCGCCACGACAATAGGGCTACCCGCAATTGCCGCCGTTACGGCTTCCGCCTGCGCGCCAACCACCACAACCACGGGCGCCAATCCGGCTTCAAGCGCCTGATCGATGGAATGCGCCACCAGCGTGCGGCCTCGATAGGGAAGCAGTTGCTTCAAGCGACCCATTCGAGTGGCCGCTCCCGCCGCTAGCACGATTGCCGCGATGCCCTCGCCCCGAGCGTCCGTCAAGCTTTTTCGCTCTTGACCAGCCGCATGCCGGAAGAACCTTTGCTACCTGGCAAGACGGTTTCGGCCTCCAGCTTCGCGAGCTCGCGCCGGGCAATCTGCGCCCACGTACTGCGGCCGTCCAGTTTCAAAAACGCTCTCCAATGCCGAACCGCGCCCATCACGTCACGCATGCCCTGATACAAGAGCGCCAGGTTGTAGTGCACATCCTCATAGCCGGGATGCAGCCGCAACGCCTCCTGGTAATGATGCAAGGCGTTCGAGGAGTCTCCGCGCTCGTCGTACAAGTTGCCCAGGTTGAAGTGCGCCAGCGCATAGTTCGGGTCGATTTCGAGCGCCTTCTTATACTGCTCTTCGGCGTCCGACCAGGCGTGGCCATTGAAGAATACCGTGCCGAGATTCACGAGCGCGCCGGCCGATTGCGGGTCCAACTGGCTCGCCTTGGTGTAGGCTTCGATGATCTGCTCGAAAGGCGCGCCGGTCTGTTCGAGTTCCAATCCGCGTTCAAACCAACGGTCGGCCTCGATTTTGTTACGAAGCCGCTGCGCCAAGGCGCCGCTGCTTTTTTGAGCAGCCGGCAGATGCAGCAGCTTCTTGATTTCCTCCTCGGCGAAATCGAACAGAAGCTGACCCGACCGGGGCTCCAGTTTCTGCTTACCGATCTGCACCCGTACGCGGCGGCCCTCCTTATAAACCTGGACATCTTGGCTCAGGTGCGGCGCATCGGCGAGCCAATTCCGCAGCGCCAGCAGCGCCTGCTTGATGACGCGCGGGTGCGCGTGCTCGGCCCGCAGGCGCGCAATTCGCTTGAGCACCAGAAGATCGGAAAAGCGGTACTGCGCCAGCTCCGGGATGAGTTGCTGCCGCTCCCAGCTCTTCAGTTGCCGGCCCTCGATCTTGAGCAGCCGACAGACCTCCTGGCGAGTGTAAGACCCACCCGGGTCGCGTTCGAGATTAGGCGCGCCATGTTGCGAGTGGTCCCGCAGCATGGGTCGATCATAACACCCGTAGGCGTTGTCTAGCGACTGCCCTCCCGGACCGTCTAGCAATCGATTATCCTCTTCTGACACAAGTAGTTGACACCCCAGGGGACCTATCTCATACTGAAGTGGTCGTATATAGTCGTATATATGAGAGCCAAGCAGCGGCGCGGCCCGGAATCGAGAGTCTCGGCCATCCAGACCCTGGCCGACCTTCCCACCGGACAGCGTTGCATTATCGACCGGCTGGAGTTGCCGGAAGACGTGGCGCGGCGTCTGATGGAACTGGGATTTCTTCCCGGCAATGAGGTGATACCGGGCAAGCGCGCCCCAGGCGGCGGTCCTCGGGTGTTCCGGGTAGACGGCTCCGAAGTGGCTTTGCGCGACGATACAGCGGCCCGGCTATATATTCGCCGCGATCCGGAATCCGACTTTGTTGTGCTCGCATGAGTAGCTGTCACGGAGGAACGCCCCGCGCCGGTCTGCTGCCCAATCCTTCGATTCTTCCGCCGGCGCCTGCCGCCGACCGGCCGATCATCGTGGCGATTGTGGGGCCGCCTAATTCCGGAAAATCGACGCTATTCAATCGCCTGACCGGCTTGCGCCAGAAGGTGGCGAATTTTCCGGGCGTCACCGTCGAGCACCGCATGGGCAAAGCGCGGCTGAAGGATCAGCAGGAGGTGTTCCTGGTGGACCTCCCCGGCATCTACAGCCTGCATCCGCGCGCCGAAGATGAGCAGATCACGCACGATGTGCTCAAAGGACAGCAGGCCGACTTTCCGAAGCCGGATGCGGTGGTCCTGATCCTCGACGTCACCAACCTGGGCCGGAACCTGGTGCTCGCGGCGCCAATCCTGAGCCTCGGGCTTCCGACGCTGATTCTGCTTAACATGGCGGACGATTTGGAGTTGCGCGGAGGCAAGGTGGACGTTGCCGCGCTAGCGGCGGAGTTGAATTGTCCGGTGGCATTGATCAGCGCCACCAAGGGAACGGGCATTGATCGCATCCAGCAATTCTTGCTCGGGACCGCGGTGCGATTAAATGCCCCCCCGCCCAAGATTGAACTGCCCGTTCTGCAAGACGTGCCGAAATGCCGTCAATGGGCCGCCAAAGTAGGGACGCGCGCGTCGTACAAGGCGCCGGCGCCGCCGCTCTGGACACGGCGTTTGGATGCCGTGTTTCTCCATCCGGTGGCGGGACCGCTCATCTTCGCCGGAATCGTCGTCGCCGTTTTTCAAAGCATTTTTTCATGGGCGCAACCCCTGATGAACGGGCTGCAGCAGGCGGTATTGTGGTCTGGCCGTTGGATGACGTCGGTTCTGCCGGATTCAGCGTGGCGGTCTTTATTGATTGACGGCGTTTGGAGCGGCCTGGGCGCCGTGGTGGTATTTCTGCCGCAGATCCTGTTGCTGTTCCTGTTTATCGGCATCCTTGAAGATTCCGGATACCTGGCTCGGGCGGCGCTCATCGCGGACCGCACCATGGCGAAGTTCGGGCTGCAGGGCAAATCTTTTATTCCGCTGCTTTCCGCGTATGCATGCGCGGTTCCCGCTGTGATGGCCACGCGCGTGATCGAGAACAAGCGCGACCGCACGGCCACCATCATGATCGCGCCGCTGATGACGTGCTCGGCTCGCTTGCCGATTTACACTTTGCTGATTGCGGCGTTCGTGCCCAATGTTCGGATTCTGGGCAATTTCTTCTCTCTTCCGGCGGCGACCATGCTGGGGCTCTACGTTTTGGGTTTCATCGCGGCGGTATTCACCGCGCGCCTGCTGAAATCCACTATTCTTCAGAGCGGCCGCTCCTCCTTCATTCTGGAGATGCCGCCGTATCGCTGGCCCACTCTGCGCTCCTTGAGCCTGCGCCTGATCGATCGCGCCAAGGTGTTCCTGCGGCGCGCAGGCACGGTCATCTTGGGAGTTGCGGTGGTGCTCTGGATCGTCGCGCATCTGCCTCTGCACGACGGCAAGGCGCCGACGCTTGAGCACAGCTATGCGGGCGCGATCGGCAAGGCCATCGAACCGGCTATCAAACCGCTGGGGTTCAATTGGAAGATTGGAATCGGGCTCATCACATCGCTCGCCGCGCGCGAGGTGATCGTCGGAACCCTGGGGACTATATACGGCATCGAAGGAGATGAGCAGTCCAAAGGCCTGCAAGCCGCGGTGCATCACGATCTGAGCACGGCGGGAGCTATTGCGCTGCTCGTGTTCTTTGCATTCGCGATGCAGTGTTTTTCAACTCTGGCGGTTGTGAAGCGCGAAACGGGAGGCTGGAAATGGCCGATTTTTCAGTTCTCGTATATGCTTGCGCTAGCATACTGTGGTTCGTGGCTGGCATTTCATATCGCGAACTACTTCGCCGGGTGAAAACCCGCGCGCCTCGGTCCTGACATACATGAGCGATCTTGTCGATGTGACTATTCTCGGCTCGGGTTGCGCCGGCAACACGGCCGCTATCTATACAGCGCGAGCTAATTTGAACCCGTTGGTTCTCGAAGGACATGAGCCCGGAGGCCAGCTCTCCATCACAACCGAGGTGGAGAACTTTCCCGGATTCCCTGAGGGCATACAAGGGCCTCTGCTGGTGCAAAGCATGAAAGCGCAGGCAGAGCGCTTTGGCGCCACTTACAAAGCAGGCCGCGTGGCGCGCGCGGAGCTGAGCCAAAAACCGATCACGCTCGAATTGGAGGATGGAGAAACCGTCCGTACTCGAACGCTGATTATCGCGACGGGCGCATCGGCTCGCTGGTTAAACCTGCCGCACGAGCAGATGCTGATCGGCCGCGGGGTGAGTTCCTGCGCCACATGCGACGGGTTTTTCTTTCGCGGTAAGAAGATGATGGTGATCGGCGGCGGGGATTCGGCGATGGAAGAAGCGAACTTCCTCAGCCGGTTCGGCTCGGAGGTGGCGGTAGTGCATCGCAGCGATAACTTCCGGGCATCGAAGATCATGCTCGATCGCGCGAGAAACAATCCGAAAATTCAATTCTTGACCAATACAGTTGTCGAAGACGTTTACGACGTGACGAAGGGCGAAGTGACGGGCGTGAAGCTGCGCAACGTTAAGACGCATGAAGTTTACGACCGCGAGGTCTCGGGCTTTTTCGTGGCGATCGGGCACATACCGAATACGAAACCGTTCGCCAGTCAACTGGATCTGGACCCGGACGGCTACATTGTTTCGCACGGCGGCGCGCGCACGAATATCACGGGTGTGTTTCATGCGGGCGACGTGCAGGATCGCACCTATCGCCAGGCGATTACGGCTGCGGGCGCGGGATGCATGGCGGCCATTGAAGTGGAGCGACACTTGGAAGCGGAAGGGCATTGAGGCGCGGCGCGCTGCCACAGGCCTGAATCCCACCGCAGCTCACGGTCACAGTTTTCGGCACATTCCTCAAAGATTTTGCAACTCGCGCCGGGTCAATGGGTTGCGACAGGCGCGGCGGGACTTCGCGCCATGCTATCGCGCTTGCCGCATCCGCTTCGCGTGTTTGACTGAAGTCGCCCGTAGAACTACGGCGATTTCTCGACGCGAGGCATCATGGTAAAACTCCGCCAGTGGCTACCCATCTTCTTACTCTTTTCGACCACGTTTGTAACTAGCGCGTTTGCGCAGAATACTCTAACTGAGATACGCGATACCGTGACTAACGCCGACGGCTCACCGTTCAACGGCACCGTCGTGATCACCTGGAACGGCTACGCAAACCCCGGCACGGTTTCGCCGCTGAGCACGTCGGCGAATATTTACAACGGCGCTCTTTCGGTGCTTCTTGTTCCGACTACGACCGCATCGGCGGGCGCATACTATCAAGCTGTCTATAACAGCAACGACGGCACGGCGAGCTGGAGCGAGATCTGGCAGGTTCCGCCGAGCGCCACGCCGCTTACGTTGAGCCAAGTTCGGCAGTCGTCGACCCAGGGCTCGGGTTCGGGCAGCGGTTCGACGGGGTCGGGTTCGGGCTCCGGATCGGGTTCTGGTTCCGGTTCTGGCTCTGGCTCCGGTTCGGGCTCCGGTTCGGGCGATCCTCAGTACGCCACGATTCCGATTTCGATCAGCGAAATCACCGGGCTGAGCTCCGACCTTGCGACGATGAACGGGACGCTGTCGAGCCTGACGACGCAGGTGAATGCGCTGGCGGCGATCGTGAACGGGACCGGCTCGCTGTCGACCATTCAGACGGAAGTCAATAACCTGACGACGACTGTGAATAATCTCAGCACAACCATGACTACGACGACGAACGCCGTCACGGGCCTGACGACAACGGTGAATGGGTTGAGCAGTACTGTGACGGGGCTCAACACGACCGTTAGCGGCCTGAGCACGACCGTCACGGGTTTGAGCAGCACGGTCAACGGCCAAGCTTCTTCGATTACCAGCCTGACGACGGGCCTCAATAGTTTGAACAGCACGGTAACGGGCCAAGGCACTTTGATTTCGGGACTGACCACGACCTTGAACAGCGATGGATCGAGCATCACCACGCTAAACAACGAAGTCGCCGGGCTGACGACCACTGTGAATTCGCTGAGCGCCGGCAGCAGCACCGCGGTTTTCGTGGATGCGCAAACCCCCGCCGGAAGCGTGAACGGGACAAACACAAGCTTTACGTTGGCCAATACACCGGCGCCCACCGGCAGCCTGGAAGTTTACCGCAACGGCTTGCTGCAGACCAACGGCGTGGATTATTCGCTGGCCGGCGCCACCATCACGTTTGCGAGCGCCTCTATACCCCAGAGCGGGGACCTAATCACGACTTACTACCGCATGACGGGGACGGGACCGGCGGCTAACTTCTCAGACGACGAGACGCCGGGCGGCACTGCCAACGGCACGAATCTGACGTTCACGCTCGCCTTCACCCCGAATCCCGCGCTCAGCCTGAAGCTTTATAAGAACGGCGTGCTGCTGCAGGAGAACGGAGACTTCACGCTCAGCGGGAGCACCATTACGTTCATCAACAGCGCGGTGACACCTCAAAGCGGCGACACACTGAGCGCGTTTTATCGCCACTAAGGTTAGCTAAGCATCGAGGCGCAGGGCGGCGGTTACGAGCCGCCCAGATAACGCTTCAGATCGGGGTTCAGCTGCGCCTGAATGTCGGGATCGTTCAAGTTCGCGGAGTTTACCAGCCGCGGGGGGAGAAAGATTTTCTTCGGAGTCTTCTCTTTCCGCAGCGCTCGCACGGCTTCATCCACCGCCGTTTCGCCCATCTTGAACGGGTTCTGAATCACCAGCGAATCGATCCAGCCCTCGCGGAGCAGCGCAATCAGAGTAGGACTGGAATCGAAGCCGACCAGCTTGATTTTGATTCCTCGGGCTTTCAAAGTAGTCGCAGCGCCTTCCGATCCGGATTCATTCGAGCAGAAGATTCCATCCAGATCCGGGTGCGCGGTCAACATATTCTCCGTGACCTTGCGCGATTCCGAAATCATGGCCATGCCGAAGCGCTCATCCAGGATCTGAATCCCAGGGAACTTGGCTTTCAGCTCATTGCGGAAACCGTCCTCCCTCGCCGTGGTAGAAGCGCCTCCGGGAACTGTTTTCACCATCACGATTTTTCCTTTGCCATTGAGCGCCGCGCCCAACCGGTCCGCCCCCATGGCGCCTCCCAGATAATTGTCAGTGGCGACGAAGGTGCGGTAGTTGTTGGTGTCGATGCCGGAGTCGTAAACCACAACAGGAATCCCAGCGGCTGAGGCGCGATCCACCACAATCTTCAAGGCCGAGTGGTCGGAGGGGGCAACCGCGATCGCATCCACTCGCCGGTCGATCATGGTTTCCATGATCTTCATCTCGCCGGCGATGTCGGTTTCATTCGGCGGCCCATCCCAGACAATCTCTATGCCGTTGGCCCAGGAGCTCTTCACCGCGCCGGCGTGAACGCTCTGCCAGAAGATGTCGGCGCTGGCCTTTGGAATCACGGCCACGGTGGGTGTGTGACTTCGATTGCAACTCGCGGTCAGCAGGAACAAGCCGGCCAGCAGATACCAGCGGCCATCTGAAACCGGAAGCGCATGACGGAATCTCATATTCGGCAAAACGGCAGGAGCGGCGACGCGCCTGCCGACTTCTTAGCTTATCGAGAGGAAAGAAAATGCATATCGGCCTGGTGGGTCTGGGGCGCATGGGCGCGAACATGGTGCGGCGGCTGCAACGCGGTGGCCATAAATGTACGGTCTTCGACCTGAACCCGATCAACGTGAAGAACCTGGAAGCCGAAGGAGCTGAGGGTGCGGGTTCGCTGCAAGATCTGGTGAAGAAACTGCCGAAGCCGCGCACGGTGTGGGTGATGGTGCCCTCCGGCAAACCTACGGAAGAGACGGTGCAGACCATAGCGGCTGCCATGGAAACCGGCGACGTCATTATCGATGGCGGAAACAGCTTCTACAAAGATGACATTCGCCGCGCGGCCGAGTTCAAGCAAAAGGGCATTCATTACGTCGATGCCGGCACAAGCGGCGGCGTGTGGGGCGTCGAGCGGGGATACTGCCTGATGGTGGGCGCCTCCGACGAAGCTTTCGCGCAGATCGAACCCATCTTGAAAACGCTTGCTCCGGGGCGCGGCGACATTCCCCGAACGCCGGGGCGCGAGAAGATTGGCGGCACCGCCGAAGAAGGCTATCTGCATACCGGGCCTCCGGGGTCGGGCCACTTCGTCAAGATGGTGCACAACGGAATCGAGTACGGGGTGATGCAGGCATACGGCGAAGGCTTCGATCTGATGGTCCACAAGGATTCCGAGGATCTGCCGGAGTCCGAGCGGTTCAAATTGAACGTGGCCGATATCGCGGAGCTTTGGCGGCGCGGAAGCGTGGTCGGCTCCTGGCTGCTGGATTTGACGGCGATGGCGTTGGTGGAGAATCCGACGCTGTCGAACTATACCGGATTTGTGCAGGACTCGGGCGAAGGACGCTGGACGATCGAGGCCGCCATCGAACAGGCCGTTCCGGTGGAGGTGCTCGCATCGGCGCTATTCACGCGCTTCCGTTCGCGCAAGGACCATACGTTTGCGGAAAAGGTACTTTCGGCCATGCGATCCAAGTTCGGCGGCCACGTCGAACGCCCGACTGGGGGGTAAAATGCTTTTTAGACAATCATGGCTGCAACGGCGGAAACCTTAGCATTTCAAGCAGAAACTAAAGAATTACTGCGGTTAATGATCCATTCTCTTTACACGAGAAAGGACATTTTCCTGCGCGAGTTGATTTCGAACGCTTCCGATGCGCTCGACCGGCTGCGCTTCGAGTCGCTTACGAACCAGGACCTTCTCGAAGGCAACGACAGGTTCGAAATCCGGCTCGACACGGATCGGGCCGCGCGCACGCTTACCATCAGCGATTCCGGCATCGGCATGAGCCGCGAGGAGATTATCGCCCATATCGGCACGATCGCCAAGTCGGGAACCGCCGAGCTTCGCGACAAGTTACAGGAAGCGGGATCGACCGGCGATATCAGCGAGCTGATCGGGCAGTTTGGCGTCGGGTTCTATTCGTCCTTTATGGTCGCGGACCGGGTGAAACTGGTGACCCGGCGCGCGGGCCAGAGCGCGGCGTATCAATGGGAATCGGACGGCAGCGGCACGTACGAGATCAGCGAGGTAGAGAAGCCGGACCGCGGCACCTCCATCACGCTCTACCTAAAGGCGCCGGATACAGACACGGGCATTGAAGACTACACCGACTATTGGCGTCTTTCGAGCATCGTCCGCCTGCACTCGGATTTCATCAACTATCCGATCATTGCCAAGAGGGAGCGCGAACAATCACCCACGACGGCAGGCGAGGACAAGAGCGCCAAGGAAATTGTGGTCGAGGACAGCACGCTGAACTCGATGAAGCCCATCTGGAAGCGCTCGCCGGCCGACATCAAGCAAGAAGATTACAACGAATTCTACAAGCACGTTTCGCACGACTGGACCGAGCCGCTGAAGACCATCCATTTCAAGGCGGAAGGAACTTTCGAATACGACGCATTGCTGTACATTCCGGCCAAAGCGCCCTACGACCTCTTCTACGTGGGCTACGAGCCGGGCTTGCGCTTATATGCTAAGCGCGTGATGATCATGGAGAAGTGCGAGGATCTGCTGCCGCACTATCTGCGTTTCATCCGCGGCATTGTGGATGCGGCCGACCTGCCTCTGAATATCTCGCGCCAGCGGCTTCAGCAGGACCACCACATCACGCTCATCCGCAAGCGCGTGACGCGGAAAATTCTCGACACGCTGCAGGAGATGTTCGACAAGGACTACGAAAAATATCTGACCGTATGGGGTGAATTCGGCCGATCGATCAAGGAAGGCATTTCCGCCGATTACGAGAACAAAGACAAGATTCTGCCTCTGCTGCTTTATCAATCGTCCAACGATGCGGACAAGTTGACCACGTTGAAAGACTACGTGGGCCGCATGAAGCCAAGCCAGGAGCAGATCTTTTATTTGACAGGCGAATCGCGCGGCGTGGTTGAAAATTCGCCGCATCTGGAAGCGATTCGCGATAAGGGCTGGGAAGTGCTGTACATGGTTGATCCCGTGGACGAGCTGGTTTTGCAGCACCTGAACGAGTTCGAAGGCAAGAGGCTCAAATCCGCCGGCAAAGGCAAAATCGAAACGGGCGAGGACGAGCAGAAGGAACTGAAAGAGAAGCAGGAAGAGTTTAAGCCGCTGCTTGAGTTCCTGCAAAAGCGTTTGGATGAGAACGTTAAGCAAGTGCGGTTGACGACCCGGCTGACCACTTCGCCAGCGTGCCTGGTTGTTGAAGACCATGATTACAGCCCGATGCTGGAGCGCGTTCTGCAGAAAGGGAAAGGCGGAGGACCGAAGCAGCGGCGGGTGCTGGAGCTAAACCCGAATCACCAATTGGTGACGCGCATGCGAGAGCGGCAAGCCGGGAATGCGGAAGATCCATTGCTTGCGAATGCGGCGGAAGTCGTATTTGGCCTGGCGGTGCTTGCGGAGGGCTCGGAACTACCGGACCCGGTACGCTTCAACAAGGCCGCTACCGAGGTGCTTGGCCAAATAGTCTAAGTCATGACTGAAAGCCCGCTAAAGCCGATTTATCTTCTCGCCGACAGTCAGCTTTTGTTTCGGCGGGGGTCTAACGATTCGCTGCTACTGAGGAGCGCCGTGGAGGCGACGGGCGTCGAACGTCCGCGGGCGGCGTATATCGGCGCCTCGAACGGCGACAGTCTGGAGTTTTACCACGGCATCTTCGAACCCGCGATGGAGCAGGTCGAAATCGGCGAATGCCGCATGATCCTGAAGCGGCCGTCCGCACAGGATGCGAAGTTCCTGGAGAAGGCGAACCTCATTCTGCTGGCCGGGGGCAGCGTGGAACTGGGCTGGCGCGCATTCCTCGAGAATGGATTGCGAGAGTTGATTCCGCGACTCTTCGTCGAAGGAGCGGTTTTGATAGGAGTATCGGCGGGTGCTGTGCAGTTAGGGCGCGGCGGTCTCACCGACGATGAGCGCGAGTTGCTTCCGACGTTCGGCGTGCTCCCTTTCTATGTGGCTGCGCATGATGAGAGGAACGATTGGGCATCTCTTCGCAAAGCGCTCTCGTTGGCGGGCGCCGGATCTCGCGGTTTCGGAGTACCGCTCGGCGGAGGCGCGATTTACCATGGCGGCGAAATCGAGCCGGTCGCCACGCCTCTGTTCGAACTGCTTAACGAAAGCAATCGAACGAGCGAATCGCTTGCATTTCCGGCGGCTTCATAAGCGAGAAGGACTCCAGCTCCGGACCGGTAGGCGTGATCCGCACGCGCATGACGTGAACCGCGAGAACGTGCGCGCCTAGAAACGAGGCTTGAACGACTTCGCCGTGCTGAGTGGCTTCACGCTGATACTGATCGAAGATGAAATTGCCGAGCGAATAGAAGATCAGGCCACCGTTGTAGCGTTCCCATTGCTGAACGACATGGGGATGATGGCCGATGACGAGAGTGGCGCCGGCGTCGATGGCGGCGCGCGCGAAGGCGGTCTGGGATCCGCTCGGCCGGGTCCGGTATTCGACGCCGTTGTGCATGGAAACGATGACGACATCGGCGTGCTTGCGTAACGCGGTTACATCGCGACAGAGCGCACCTATATCGGTCAGCGCGATCCGCTTGTCGATGTCATGCCAATTGCCGTTTTGTTGATCGAAGGTGTAGCCAAGAAAGCCGAAGCGCACGCCGTGGCGGGTCAGAACGACCCCTTCATGCGTGCGTGCTTCCGATTCGCTGCTGCCGAGCGGCTCGATCCCGTGGGAGCGCAGCCAATCGACGGTGAATGTGACTCCGTGATCGCCACAGTCGCGCGAGTGGTTGTTGGCAGTGGATGCGACCGACACGCCGGCAAGCCGCAAGCCCGCTATCGTATCGGGCGGCGCATGGAAGATGAGTCCGGTATCCAAGTAGGGGCCTCGATCGGAAAACGGGGATTCCAGATTCACGAACGCGATATCGGATGCGGCCATCAGGGGCGCAATCTTTCGAAACGGCAGGGCGGGATCGCGAGCCGCGAGAATCTGGCGGCGCACCGCGCGGCAGAACATCACGTCGCCTGCGAAGATGATCCGGTTGAAAGCCGGTTCGGGCGCCTGGAGCGCGCCGACCGCGGAGACGGCGGCCGAGAGCGCGATAGCCAGACTCGTTAAAGCCGGGATGCGGCTGCGGTGTCGAGGAACCACACTGCCTTTTCGGACCCGCGCGTGGCCAACTGGCCGGGAAACTGGAAGGGATCTTCGGGTCCTTTAAGAATGTTGTACATCGGCTCGGCTTTGTCCTGACCAGCCACCTGCAAAACGGTCTGTTTTCCGGCAAGCAGCACCCCCGGGAGAAGAGTCACGCGATGGCTATGCATCTTTTCGACCCAGACAGCGGCCGCGATTCCTGAGCGGTTCGCAATCAGCGGGTCGCCCGGAAAGAGGCTGGCGGTATGCGCGTCCGGTCCGATGCCGCGATGAATCAGATCGAAAGCCGGCAGCTCGTGCGCTGCAAGGCTGAAGAAGTGCCGGATCTCTTCCGTGTAGCGAATGGCGGCTTCGTCGGGCGTCATCTCGCCATGCACTCGATGGATGTTGTACTTGGAAATTCGGGCCGGCGAGAGCAGCGTTTCGTCCGCCATCTTGAAGTTGCTCTGATCGTCGGTCGGAGGCACGCAACGCTCGTCGACCCAGAAGATGTGGATCTTCGACCAGTCGAGCGAAGATTTGGCGAGGCGCGAGAAAAGCAGCTTGGGCGTGCTGCCGCCTGAGATTGCGAAGGCCGCATGTGGACGAGCTGTCAAAGCTTGCGTCAGAATGCCGGTCACATAGGCTGCGCAAGCTTCGGCCGATTCCTCAGCGTTGGCATTGACGTGCAGGTTGTCAGTCATTCAGCAGCTCCTGCGCGCGCGCGAAGGCGGAATCGAATGCGGCGTCGGGACCGACGACCGAGAGTTCTTCTGTCATCAATGCGTCGACTGAGGCTTCCTTGTAGGTGTACCTGCGCGACCGCCCGTTGGTGCTGCGAAGGATCATGCAATCGCCGGTGCGCTCGAAATCGATCTGCTCGGAATCGGACCGCAGCGTGATGCGGTGCAGTCCGTCGTCCTTGCCTTGCGCCTGCGTGAATGAAACGTCCGCCTGATGGGGCGCCGACAGCCAGCCGGCGGCATAGAGCGCCAATGCGCCGGGCTTCTCGCCACCGTGGGCGATCTCGACTTTTCGGAAGCTCGAAAACTTGATCTCGCGGCAAGGGTTATCGAAGATGTTGGCGATGGGCTCGCGCCAGGGAGTGAGACGCGTCCATTCGAGATCGGCGACAGTGCGGCCGAGTTTGCGCCAAGTAGAGAGAAGATCCAGCCGCAGCTCCGCGTCTTCGCCTTTGGAATCCACTATGGTTTTCGTCGCGAGCGACATGACGGCTTCGAGGCCGGCTTTTTGTTTACGTGAAGCCAGCGGGCTCAGCGCGGCGTTGTGCCTGCACCAGAAGACGACGGGCAGATCGGCCGCGACGATTCCAATGAGGGTAGGCCCGACGTTGGGCCAATTCTCCGGACGCGCGATGATTTCAATCTGCTCGCAACAGATCTGCTGCGCTTTGCCGAAAGGCTTCCAGCATTGCGCGAGCACTCGGGCTTCGAGGCCATGTTCGGCTTCCGGCGAGACGGCGATGACGATGCCGCGGCTCGGATGTTCTCGCATCAGCTCCGAGATGGTTTGAGAGGCCGCGTATCCGCCGTCGGGATCGTCGGTGGCGACGATCAGAGTCATGGCGCAGGCGCGCAGCACGGTGGGCTTGCCCTGCTGTTTTTCTTCTTGCGCCAGGGAGGTCCAAAGCTTGCCGAGTCCTTTCAGAATCTGCTCCGGCTGGGCGGGGAAAATAACCGACGTGCTCATGGAATCCTCCACACGTGGCCTTGCCGCGCGAGCATTTCATCGGATTCTTTGGGTCCCCACGTACCAGCCGGATAATTGGGGAACGTGAAAGTCGTGTGGGCCCAGACGTCTAGGATGGGCTGGACAATTTGCCAGCTCGCTTCCACCATGTCCTGGCGCGTGTAGAGCGTCGGGTCGCCGGCCATCGCGTCGAGCAGCAGAGTTTCGTAAGCCGTAGGGGTGCGTTCGCCGAAACTCGAACCGTAATTGAAGTCCATTGAAACCGGCCGCACGCGCATGCCGCTGCCCGGGCTCTTCGAAAGAAAGCGCAGCGAAATGCCTTCCTCGGGCTGGATGCGCAGGACCAGGAGATTCGGCCGAACCTCGCGCAGGCCGGATTTGGTTTCCTGCTTGAACAAGCCAAGCGGCGGGGCCTGGAACTGGATGGCAATGTCGGTGACGCGCTTCGGCATGCGCTTGCCTGTGCGGATGTAGAACGGGACGTCGGCCCAGCGCCAATTATCAATGAAGAAGGTAACGGCGGCGTAGGTATCGGTTTGGGCCTTCGGATCGACGCTTGGCTCCTGGCGGAAACCGGGCACGTCCTGGCCGCCGATTTTCGCGGCGCCGTACTGGCCCGCGACGGCGTATTTCGGAACATCTTCGGGCTTCGTCACTCGCACGGCGCGCAGGAGCTTGGCGCGCTCGTCCCGAACGTTGTCGGCATCGAACACCGTGGGGGGCTCCATCGCGATGGTTGCCATCACCTGGCTAAGGTGGTTCTGGATCATGTCGCGCAACGCGCCGGCTTCCTGGTAATAGCCGCCGCGCCCTTCGACGCCGATCGACTCGGCGGCCGTAATCTGCACGTGGTCGATGTAGCGGCGGTTCCAGAGCGGCTCGAAGATGCCATTGCCGAAGCGAAACGCGAGGATGTTCTGGACCGTTTCCTTTCCGAGGTAATGATCGATGCGGTAGACCTCGGATTCGTCGAAGACCTTATGGATTTCATCGTTCAGCTTGCGGGCGCTGTTCAAGTCATGGCCGAAGGGTTTTTCGATGATGACGCGCCGCCAGCCGTTTCCGCGGTTGAGCCGATGCTCTCCCAAGGCCAGGACGGCTTCGGCATAGTAGCTGGGCTGGGTCGAAAGATAGAACAGAACGTTGCCGCCGGTTTGGTGATCCTTTTCGATTTGATCCAGCTTGTTGCGGACATCGTCGTAGGAAGATGGTTTATTGAGGTCGCCGGGAACGTAATAGAGGGACTGGGCAAACGAGGTCCAGATGTCCTCGTCGAAGGGCGCGTCTTCGAGGAATTTCGCGACGGAATCTTTCATCCGGTCGCGGAACTGATCGTCGGACATGGGCGTGCGCGAGCTGCCGACCACGGCGAAGTTGGGGGGGATGCGCCGTTCATAAAACAGGCGATAAAGCGCAGGCAGTAGCTTTCTCTTGGACAGATCGCCGCTAGCGCCGAAGATGACGATGGTGCAAGGTGGGACGCGGCGCTCGAAGCGTAAGGGGTCCTGAAGCGGATTGACTTCGGGCAGCGGCTGGGCAAGAACGCTCATGATCTCTTTGATGATAAGACCGGCAGGATGTGTCAAAGCAAAAAACACGCCACAACCGGCGCCCTTCGCCCTGCGCGCTCGCCTCGAAAAACACGCGCACAACCGGCGCCCTCCGCCCTGCGCGCTCGCCTCGAAATGGTATCAGTGGAAGAACAAATGGGGAACAGCAGCAAGCGAGTAGTCGCGGTGATAAGCGATCTGATGTTTACGGTGAAAATCCAAGAGGCGGCCAAACGGGCGGGCCTCGAGGCAGTCTTCGTCAAATCTAAACAGGAGGCCGTGGAGCAGGCAAAACTGGACCCGGCGGTGATAATACTGGACCTGAACAATACGGCGCTGAACGCGCTGGAGGTCATCGACGAGTTGAAGGCCGCGGAGGAAACGCGCAACGTGCGACTGCTTGGGTTCGTCTCGCACGTGCAGGCGGATCTGAAGCATGCGGCGCAGCAAAAGGGCTGCGAAACGGTCGTGGCGCGGTCGGCGTTTTCGCAGAACCTGCCAACGATTTTGCGGCGCTACGCGGAGAATTAGTCTACGCGTCGCAAATTCCCTATGCGACCGGTCCGTCCCTAAGTACCAGTACTCTCTATCGTATCTAGTCCCCGCTCTCCCTGAAACGCTTTCCAGCCCGTTCACAAGCTGTTCACAATGGAAAGCGGCGCACCGATTGCGCTCCTAATTCCAAATAACTAAAGGGAGATCCTACAAAATGTACTCGAAAACCATTGCGACCTTGATCCTGCTTCTAGTTGGAGCCGTATCAGTTTGGGGATGCAATCCGCCCGACCCCATTCCTCCGTGCCAGGGCAATACTCCGCGCCCCCAGACTCCGGCCCCAAAGCCGCCAACCAGCTCCAGGCCGAGCCCAAGCTCAAGCTCGAGCCTTGTCTCTACCCACTGAGGCGGGTAAACTGGGAAGTCCGGTGATGGACTTCATCCGCAATATTGAGCCAATCGCCGTTTATGTGTCCCTCGCTCTTGAGGCGCTCGTCATCGGGCGTTTGGCTCATTTGCGGTTAGCGCGACGCTATCGATTTTTCGTGCTGTATCTCGGCTTCGATATAGCACGAACTTTATCGCTCATCTTTGTGGCGAATCTCGATTGGCACTCCCGCATTTATTTGTGGAGCTGGATTGTCACCGCGCCGATCGTCTGGGTGACTCTGGCTCTCGCGACAATAGAGCTGTTTGAGCACATTCATTCTCAATTCGAAAAAGAGAAGAGTCGGGCTCTGATCGCCAAAACGTTGCTGCTCCTCGGCAGCGGAATCGCTATTGTTCTTTCCGCTCTAATCGGCGGACTGAGAGACTCATCCGTGGTGCCGCTGTATCGGCTGGCGCTCACCGTTCAGCGCTGCGTGTTCTTCGGTTGTGCGCTGCTTCTGTTGGGCCAACTGGCATTTTTCGCCCTCGCGAAGATGCGGCTGCCCGCGAATCTTTCCACGCACCGGCGGCTCCTATCCGTGTTTGTAATTTCACTTGCCGCTCAGAGGTTTGCTTCGTCTGCCTCCGACAAGCGCATCGCCGAAGCCGCGAATTTAGCGCAGGTCCTCATTGGGTGCGGCTGTTTTGTGGCTTGGATTATCTACTTGAAGGCAGCAGGTGAGATGAGGCACGAAACACAACCGATTTCTCGCGCCGAATTGGCGGAGATCGTAGAGCGATACGAGAAGTCAAAAGAGCTGCTGAGATTCGGAAATCGCTAGCTGGACGCGCCGTACCGCCGCAGCGATTCAACGATTCCCGCCGGGCAAGCAACCCCAAGACCTGCAAACGAGCGGGAAACAAATGAGAAGAACTGGATGTAAAAAAATTGCCAGAGGAGATCCGGATAGGCCGAATAATCGTGCGACCGCGTCATGGCGTCTTTTCGCGCACGCCATGCCTCCATGGCCGATGCCCTCAGGGTCGCATCATTGTTGGATGGATTGCTGCCAGGGCCGCTGAGCGCGTTCTTGGAGTGGCCGAGCGGCTCGAGCGATTTAGCGCCAGGACGGCTGCGCGGCACCACTAAGGGGGCCATCCGAGGGGGGATTGGATTGTTTACTTCCCAATCTCCCGGCTCTTCGATGCCGCCTTTCTGATGAAGTTCGACGATTAAGTCGTAATACTTTTCTTCCCTGCGCGATGCCGATACATAAGCCTCTAGGTAAGCCTGCGGAATCACCGGCGGCTGGCCCTCGTCCTGGGTATGGTTGTCTGTTGACATTCGTTGGGATACACGTCTCGTCGAGGCGCTGAAGTTTATTTTCGACGAAAAACCGTAAAAGTCAAACACTTTTTCATAAACGACTTTTTCGGCTGATCCGGGACTGGAACTGTTCGTCGGTCAGCTCGAAAGCGCCCATTTCATCCGCCCGAAGAGCGGTCGCAACGGCGCCGGCCAGGTCGCGCGCAAATATATTGAACTCCGGGTCTTCCAAGGCGCGCAACACGAGCTCCACGGCTCTCTTATGGTCTCCTCGCAGCTTCATATATCGGGAAGCCGCCCGAAAACGCGACGCGGCCGCATCCCCGTCTCCGGAGTACTTCGCGACCCATTCTTCAAGCGCATCTTGTACAGCCCTTAGCAAAGGGATCGATTCCCGTGACGCTAATTCGCTCACAGCATTATACAAGTCCTTTTGCACTCGGGTGGTAGGCCACTTGCCTACGGGATCGTCGACGGTTCGCGGCATAAGTTTTTACGGGCATGTATCATGAACTCTTGACAGACAGAATACATGAATCCATAATCCGTATTAGTTTAAGAGCTAAACGGAGCATGGCAGAGAAAACAGCGAAAAGCAATAGGAGAAGGGTGGACTCCGCGATCCCTCAAGTAGGAGGCTGGGATGATTAAGCTCAGCCCTCGTCAGGGGCAGATTGCAGATCTGATTCGGCGTGGCCTGACGGCCAGACAGATCGCTCAAGAACTGGGAATTTCTGTCAAGACCGTGGCCGAGCACAAACGCTTGCTCTACGCGAGACTCCAGCTCGGGGGCAGGACAAAGGCCGACAGCCTTCGTGCGTCGGCCGCGTGCTGAGACAATTTCGTCAGGCGTTCGACCTGACTAGCCGGCGCTTGGATCCGCGTGGCATCTTGCAGGTCAGCGGACACCGGAAACTGCGAATCCGTTCACTGGTGGTCGCAGGCTTTATGCCGGCTGCGGACTCTCGCCGCCAACGAGGCCGGGCATCGGGGAAGGATGCGGCGCGATCACGGTTCCGTCGGGAGGCGCCGTAATGCTCGGCTTCGGGCCGGAGGCAAGCTTGGGAAGCTGCTTGCCGTTGATCAGGTCGAGCACTTCGGCGCCATCCAGAACTTCGCGTTCGAGCAGCGCTTCGGCGATTCTCACCAGCGCTTCCGAACGCGCCTGAATGATTTCCTTCGCGCTGTTGTAGCCGTCCTCCACAAGCTTTCTGACCTGCTGGTCGATTTTGATGGCGGTCTCTTCGCTGTAATCGCGATGCTGGGCGATTTCGCGTCCGAGGAAGATCTGCTCGTCTTTCTTGCCAAAGCTGAGGGGCCCGAGGTCGCTCATGCCCCACTCGCAGACCATTTTGTGGGCCATTTCGGTGGCGCGCTCGATGTCGTTGCCGGCGCCGGTGGTCATTTGATCGAGAAAGATCTCTTCGGCAATGCGGCCAGCCATCAGGATGGCGAGACGCGCTTCGAGATAGCGCTTATCATGCGATAGCTTGTCGTCGAGCGGCAACTGCATGGTCAAGCCGAGCGCCATTCCGCGCGGGATGATGGTGACTTTATGCAGCGGGTCGGCGTCCTTGAGCAGAGCCGCGACGAGAGCATGGCCGGCTTCGTGGTAGGCCGTCATTTTCTTTTCTTTGTCGCTGATGATCATGCTCTTACGCTCGACGCCCATGAGCACCTTGTCCTTGGCGAGTTCGAAATCGAACTGCGTCACTACTTTGCGATTCTGACGAGCCGCGACGAGCGCCGCTTCGTTGACCAGGTTGGCGAGGTCGGCGCCGGCGAATCCGGGCGTGCCGCGCGCGATCACCGAAAGATCTACATCGTCGCCGAGCGGAGTTTTCTTGGTATGCACCTTGAGGATGCTTTCGCGGCCGCGGACGTCCGGGCGGTCTACGACAACCCGGCGGTCAAAGCGGCCGGGACGAAGCAGAGCGGGATCGAGGACATCCGGCCGGTTGGTCGCAGCCACCAGGATGACCCCTTCGTTCGATTCAAAGCCGTCCATTTCGACGAGCAATTGATTGAGGGTCTGTTCGCGCTCATCGTGGCCGCCGCCGAGTCCGGCGCCGCGATGGCGGCCAACTGCGTCGATCTCATCGATGAAGATGATGCAGGGGGCGTTCTTCTTGCCTTGCTCGAACAGATCGCGGACGCGGCTTGCGCCCACGCCGACAAACATCTCAACGAAGTCCGAACCGGAGATTGAAAAGAACGGCACGTTCGCCTCGCCTGCGATGGCGCGCGCGAGCAACGTTTTGCCGGTTCCGGGAGGGCCGATCAACAGCACGCCTTTCGGAATGCGCCCGCCCAGCTTTTGAAATTTCTGAGGCTCGCGCAGGAACTCGATAATTTCCTGCAGCTCTTCCTTGGCCTCTTCTACGCCGGCGACATCTTTGAAGGTAACTTTTTTCTGTTGGGAAGAATGCAAGCGAGCTCGGCTTTTGCCGAAGCTCAGCGCCTTGTTGCCACCGCTTTGCATTTGGCGCATCATGAAAATCCACAGCCCCAGAAGAATCAGCACCGGCACGGTATTCACCAGAATGCCAATCCAACCGCTGCCGGTAGAGTCCTTCCAGGTGTATTTGACGCCTTTCTCCTGCAGCAATTTGTAGATTTCGGGATAATTCGGCGGGATCACCGTGTGAAAAGCCCTGCCGTCGGTCATGCTGCCTTGCACATCGGTGCCGGTGATATTGGCTTCCCGGATCTTGCCATCCTGCACATAGGTCACGAAATCCGACACGGAAAGATTCTGCGGCGTCGGACCTCGGCCGGTCTTGACGGCCATCCACACCAGGACAACCGCGCACAAAATGACCACCCAAAAGACTGCGGTTTTCACATTTGAACTCATGCACTCACCTTTCGCCGGCTGAAAAACATGCCGACCGGGCGCAACCACCCGCTTCCAACCCTCACTATGAAAGACGTCAACCCGATATGTTTCGGTTCAGATCTAGCCTCAGCTTATTTAGTCCGGACCCCGCCGGTAGATCAGGCGAATCACCCTTCCAGTTTCGCGCGACGGCGTGAACTTGGCTGCCCGCCCGAATCCGCGCACCCAGGCTACTTCCGGCCCTGCCATCAACACGGGCCAACTGCGGCGTTCCCAGAGCACCACCCTTTGCTCCTGAAACAATGTTTTGACCTTTTCGGGTCCTTTGTGCCCTGCTCGCTGTAGTATATCGCCGGGTTCCCAATTCCGGACAAGCAGGCCGCCTGGGCCGGAATGCCGCATCAGAGCATCGGCGTCCAGATCCGCGATTTCTTCTGTATATTCTTGATCTTTCTTGACGTTAACACAATCTTCAACTTGGAAGCCGATCTGGCCGATAAAAATGCTGCCGCGTTCCGGAAGCTCGCGTTCCAGGCCGTTATCGAGCGAAATCCGATACTTCCAGGGCTGGTTCAGCAGGGCTCCCGGCCGGGTCAGGAGCAATTGTTCATAGGAACGGAAGGCGTCGATGCCGGGTACGATCACGCGATCGTGGGCGTGGGAGCTTAGGCAGACACCCAAAATGCCATCGATGTGCGCAAGATCGATGGACAGCAAGCTATCCTTCACTTCCAGGACGGCGCGGCGGATGAGCCGGCGCTGCTCGGCCAAATGCAGGGCTCGGAAGGCTTCGATTCGCAAAATCGAACCCAAGGCGGTTCGCCTGGAAATTTCGCGATAGAGCCGGTCCGTGCGCCCGGCCCAAAAATCCTCTTCGGCCTGGGCCAGTTGGGCGGCGCGGGCCAGGACCTCTTCGAGGTTGCTGTTGAACTCGCCGGAAAGCAGGGGCAAGATCCGATTTCGGAGGCGGTTACGGGCAAATCGCGGGTCCAGGTTCGTGGAGTCTTCGCGCCAAGAAATAGCTTCGGCCGTGACCCAACGCCGGACCTCCGTTCGCGTGGTGGTTAGAAGAGGCCGCATGAAACCGTCTTCACCGAGTGGGCGCATTCCTGCCAATCCGGCGAGACCGGAACCGCGCAGAAATCGAAAGAGTACCGTCTCGGCCTGATCGCTGCGGGTGTGTCCTAGCGCGATGCGGCGGAGACCGCATTCTGCCAGACATTTGTGGAAAAAATCGCGCCGGACCCGGCGGGCCTCCTGCTCCAGATTTCCTGGGGCGGGGAGGGTGCGCGATACGAGTATCTGGAGGTCGAGGGAGGCCGCGAGCTCCCGGACGAATGCTTCATCCGCGTCGGACTCGGCTCCGCGCAGACCGTGGTTGACGTGCAGCACCACGAGCCTCAAGGCGAGTTCAGAGGAGAGGCGATGAAGAACGTGCAGGAGGGCCACGGAATCTGCCCCTCCCGAGACCGCAACACCCGCGCGGTCACCCGGGGCCAACATGCTATAACGAGGGATGATTTCCGCTACCCGGTCGAGCAGTATATCGGCCAATACCGCTAGTTTACGTCCGCACGAACCCATCTGACTCGCATGGAACTCAACCCGCCTTTGTCGGAAGACGAGCTGCGAAAAAAGGCCGCGCAGATCCAGGTGCTCTTGATGGACGTAGACGGCGTGATGACGGACGGGCGCCTTTACCTGGTTCCGGATGGGCAGGGCAACATGGTGGAAACGAAAGGATTCGATTCGCAGGACGGAATCGCGCTGCGGTGGCTGCGATGGTATGACATTCGGACCGGTGTGATCAGCGGGCGTGAATCTCCGGCTACCGCGGAGCGGGCGCGGCAGGTGGGCATGAGTTGGATTTTTCAAGGGCATATTGAAAAGATCCCCTTGTTTGAGCAGATCATGACGGAAGCCAAGGTCACACGAGACCAGGTGGCCTATATCGGCGACGATTTCACGGACGTCGTCATTATGCGGCGGGTGGGGCTTTCGTTCGCGACGGCGAACGCGCGAGCGGAGGTGAAGCGTTCGGCGCATGCGCTCACATCGGCGAGCGGAGGGGCTGGCGCGGTCAGGGAAGTGATCGAGCTGCTGCTTCGGGCGCGGGGCGTGTGGGAGGAACTGCTCAAGAAATACGAGGTGGCGCTCTGAAAGAACCCTCGGCCGGACAGGCCGGGCTGATGCTCGTAACCGTGAGCGAGCCGGGCGTGCTGCACCGGGTGACGGGAGTGATCGCGCGGCACCGCGGCGATATTCGCTCCATCTCGATTAGCGAGGATCGGCCGGAGGGGACAGGAGTTTTTCTGGAACTGGACCTGCCCGGTTCCGCGGAAGCGTTGTGCTTGGAACTGGAAGGCCTGGAGGTGGTTCGCTCGGTTCGCGTGGTCGAGTCCTTGCAGCAGATCTATGGAAAGCGAATCATCATCATGGGCGGCGGAGCGCAGGTGGGCCAAGTGGCTATCGGAGCGATCTCGGAAGCCGACCGGCACAACATTCGCGGAGAACATATCTCGGTGGACACGATTCCGCTGGTGGGAGAGGCGGCGCTAGCGGCGGCGGTGCGCGCGGTGCGGCGTTTGCCGAGAGCCAGGGCGCTTGTGCTAGCCGGTTCGTTGATGGGCGGCGATATCGAGAATGCGGTGCGGGAGGTTCGAAGGGAAGGGCTGTTGGTTATCAGCCTCAACATGGCGGGAAGCGTTCCGGATGCCTCGGATCTGGTGGTAACAGATCCGGTGCAAGCGGGAGTGATGGCGGTCATGGCGGTTGCCGAAACCGCGAAATTTACTCTAGAGCGCTTGCACCGGCGAGTCTTTTAGGTTGTGGAAAAACTGTGTAAGATTTTCCGTGTCAATTGTGCACTACTTGACTTGAAACGCAAACTCACGGAGCAGTTCGCCCTGTTGGACGTTTCCGGCGTAGAGGCGAAAGAAGTAATGACCCGGCTGTGCGATTTTCGGCGCCGTGATCTCCAACTTGTCCTGGCGAACTGCGGCGGAGCCTTTCCAGAGTTCAGCGCCTGTGTCATTGACCAATTGAACGGAGATGGGCCCTTGCGGCAAATCGGCGGAATTAAAGTGGACGTGCAGGGGTCGGCCCTCTGGGGCGACACCGTTTTCAAGGCCGCGATAGGCGGATAGATTGACTTCGGCGGCGGGCGTTTGCTGATGGCGAACCAGCTGCGGGGTGACGATCAGGCCGGCTGCAACCACGGCGGCTGCCGCGCCTGCCCAGGAAAGGTTGGGAATCGAAAGCCAATTCTCCCAAGAGCGGTGCTGCCTAGCGGCCACCGCGACCTTTCGCTCGCGTTCTAATTCTTCCAGAGCAATCCTAGTCGCCGCGATCTGCGTTTCGAGAGCTTCCAGCCGCGAAATGCAGCTGTCGCAGGCGAGAACGTGGGTCTCGACGACCGAGAGTTCGTCTTCCGGACATTGGTGCAGAAGGAAGCGCTCCAACGCTTCCTCTGCCGGATGAGTAAGATATGAGTTCTGCATAAAGTGAGGAGAACTGAAGGTCTCCATCTCCATAACAGATGTGTATATTAACCCGCCTGCGCTCTCACGAAAACTGAGAAAAGTCCGTTGCTGGCCAGTTTTTTCCGACCGATCTCGCCGAATTTAGCCTTGGCGCGCGATTTGAGTAGACGAAATTGCGTTTCGGTCAGATCCATCTCGCGGCAGATCTGCTCCTGCGGCTGCTCCTTGAGATAGAAGCGTACCAGAATATCCCGGTCCCGTTGCGAGAGAGCCGCCAGAGCGCTCTTCATCAGCTCCGCCTTCTGGCGCAGCATGGCTTCCTGTTCTGGATTCTGTTTACGATCCGCTACGGTGATACCGGTTTCGATGTCGGCCTGCTCGCGGCGAGTGTGGACCGCCTGTTCGATGTAAGCGGCGACCTGGCGCCGCACCACGGTGCGAACGAAGCCCATGAGCCTTTCGGGCTCGCGAAGGTCGCCGCGCTTGATCGCGTTGACCACGATCAGGAACGTGTCGTGTACTTTGTCTTCGAGCTCCTGAGGACCCAGTTGGCGGCACAGGTAATATCGAATACCACGGCTGAAGAGCTTGTAGAGCTGTTCCATGCCGGCGTCCTGGCCGGCTTTCACTTGAGCAACCAAAACGCCCCACTCCACTGGTGTGAAACCCTTCGATGGCTTCTCTCGGGCCTCCTGGCTCTGTGAGTTGCCATCCCCGGTCGGCGCCGGTGAAAGTTTCGGTTGGGTAGCGACCATAGGATGAGAATCACTCCTTTGAAATGATCGAATAAGCGGCCCACAGCGAAGGCGAACTCCGATACCCCACGCCTCGCTGCATATCTAATTGCGCCTCGGCCAAAGCGGCGGCTGCGCGCTTGGGCAAAGGTCCGGAGTGTTGTTGAAAGTGGGCATAGAACGAAGAGAAGAACTTGCCCGAATCATCGGGAGTGGGCCAGGCGCTAACGACGACGGCGGCTGCTCCAGCCAAGAGCCAGGCGCGGCTGAGGCCAACCAGTCCGGCGCTAGGCAGCATTTTTCCCTGTTCGGAGTCGCAGCCGCTCATTACTACCAGGCTTCCCGGCACGCGGTAGGTGGCGATGGCTTCGGGCGTGAGGAGCTCGGGCATGCCGTCAGGCGTCAGGCTTAAGGCGAGCGCCGCCTCTTCGGGGCGCGCTTCGGGACTGACGACATGGACAGCGAAGTGGACCACTTCGGGCCGCTGAACGGTGGCATGGCGCAGAGCGTCGCCGGTGGCGCGCGGGCCGGTCAGCAGATCAGCATTGGCGAGACCGCTGCTATCGGCCGCAGCCTTTACCTCGCGGCCGCTGCCGGCCAGACGCGCGAGAACGGTCGCCGAGCCAGCGTGATTGGCCTTGACCAATGGTAGGGCGTCGGAGCGCCGCGCATCGGCCAAATTGTAAACCGGGTCCGCTACGCCGACGAACATAGGCGCGGGCTTGGGCGGCGTGGGCTGAAGGAGCAACAGCTCGCTCGGCAGCAGCCGGACGCTATGCGACGCCGAAAGAGAGCCGTTTTCGCCACCCACCGGAAGAGCCGAGAAGGGGACGCCGTCGAGTAAGGCGCCGTCGGCGGTAATGAGCCAATCGTGTTTATTCCAGAGGCGGGTGCTGAGTTTGCCGAGCAGAGTTTGGCTGAGATCTCGTCCGGGCGCGAGGAAGTCGCGATTCTCGCGGACGGCCGAAGTGAAGGCCTTGGCTTGATTGCCAATCACGGTTTCGTCCGGCAACTCATACAGGTTCACGCTCTCCCCCGTTACCGCCCACACAAACGATTTGCGCTTGCCCAGGCAAAAGCTGAGCAGCACCTCCGTTGTGCTTAATCTAGCTTGAATACTTCTAAGTGAATTCCTACGTGAATTATTCTCTAGTCTCGGTGAGTTGTCGAGCGGCTTTAAGCCAATTCTATTCTCTAAGTCGCTAAGCTGGAGCCGGATTTCACGGAGTTTCGCCTCATGATCCTGAGGTTTTTCCCCGAGCGTGACGCCGGCCTGTTCTTTTTGGAGCGCGGAAACAAGCTTGAAATATTCCGGCGGCAGGATCAGATTTTCGTCAAGCGAACGGGCTAATTGTTCACGAAGGCTAGCCGCCCGATTTTCGGCGATGGCTTCGAGACCCTGGCGAAGGAGCGCGGAATCGTGGTCTTTAAGCGCTAGCGTGGCTGCGAATTCCGCATAATCCTGGTAGACGTCGTGCAACTGAGCCACCGTCGAAGTGCTGGTGACATCTCCTGGTAATGCGCCGGCTCGCCATTCCGTCGCCAAGTCCACTGCGCGACGAAATTCGAGTAAAGCTTCGCGAGTGCGTCCCAGGCCGAGCAGGATTTGAGCACGGACATGAACGGGATAATATTGCGCATTTGTCTTGAAGAAAGGGCTGTGTGCGCTGAAGGCTTGGTCGATAAAATTGAGCGCCGAGGAGTAATTATTCTTCGCCAGATTGAGCTCCGCCAGATGTTCATAGGTCACAGCAATATTGTCCGTGTCCTTAAGAGACCTTTGAATGGAGACGGAAGTGTTGAGCGCATTTTCGGAATCGGCGAGTTGCTTCGCATTGAGAAGCAGAAGGCCCAGAGCGTCCCAAGCAAGGCCCTCGACCGGCTTCAAGTTCGCCTGGCGCGCGGCGTCGACGGCGCGGCGCGCCCATTGCGCTCCCTCAACGCTTCGACCCGCTTGCTTGTCGAGCAGGGCTTGATTCAGGAGCGCTTTCGCGTAGAAATCTTTGCGAGGGGAATTCGCAAGCAGCCGAATTTCTTCCTTGGATTCTTTTTCGGCCAACGGGAGGTCGCCCAACCGGATATAGATGGCGCAAAGAATCATCGCAGCCGCGCCGGCTGCCGTCTCATCCTTCGCCTGAATCGCGAGTGTTCTAGAGGCTTGAGCCAGGCTGAGAGCTTCCCGATATTGAAATAAGAAGAGGTTGCAGGTGCTGCTTTCGCGAAGCGCGATCGATTCGCGATCGAGATCGCCCACGCTGTGCGCCAAGTGAGCGGCTGCGGTTAGTTTTTCGAGCGCCGGCCCGGAATTCCCGGCCATGCGCAGTTTTCTGCCTTCATCGATAACCGCATCGATTTGCTTGAGGACAGCGGAATTCTGCTGAGTTTGGCCGGCATGGAGCAGGCCGCACAGCACATTCAGCGCACAAACCGCCTTTAGCAGACGCCCAACCAGCGACCGCTTACGGCTATTGAGGGGTGGCAAAGCCGTTCCTAAAAAAGCTTGTTTTCCACACTTTACCACCCAGCGGAGGGTAATACCATAGGATTGTTTGCACAGTGTGGCAGGCAGGAAAGCTCCCGGCTGCGATCCCGATTCTGTCGGCGCAGAAAAGTTATGCGGGGTTAACCGAAGATGAGCCGGAGAGCGATGGTCAGAGCGACGGGAACGATAGGAGGTATCATGCGATTCCTTTCGCACCGAAGCTACCTTCGGGAACCCCCGTTTTACCTGGTAAATTTTGCTATAAGTCGTTGAATTTACAGGGATAAGATTTTTCCGATATTTTTGTGACCGGCTCATTTTGGGTCTGGCGTTTCAGGGTGGATTCCGTATCGGTCCGCGCCTTCGATATACTCGGGAGGGTAGGTTCCTTTCCTGAGCGAGGAGTGCGTGTTCGCGCTCGAAAACTCCTCTCAAGCAAAACGCATGTTCGACAATCTTTCGGATAAGCTACAGCGGGTCTTCAAGAATCTGCGTGGCGAGGGAAAGCTCAGCGCGGCCAATATGGAAGAGGCGCTGCGCGAGATCCGCGTCGCGCTGCTAGAGGCCGATGTTCATTTCAAAGTCGTCAAGCAGTTTATAGAAGACGTTAAGCAGAAGGCGATGGGCGAGGAAGTGCTGACGGCGCTTTCGCCAGGCCAGCAGGTGGTGAAGATCGTGCGCGACGAACTGGTCAAAATGCTCGGCGCCCACACTTCTCGGCTGCGATTCGCCAACGAGCCCCCGACCGTGGTGCTGATTGTCGGATTGCAGGGTTCGGGAAAGACCACAAGCGCGGCGAAGCTCGCGCGGTTTCTGGCGAAAGAAGGCAACCGGCCCGAGCTGGTTTCGGTGGACGTGTATCGCCCGGCGGCGCGGCGCCAATTGAGCCTTCTGGCCAAGAACGTCTCGACTCCTATATACGAGGGCACGGCGGAAGAGACGAAGCCGCTAGAGCTGGCGCGCTCGGCGCGCCGGGAGGCGATGCAGACCGGCCGGGACGTGCTGTTGGTGGATACGGCGGGACGCCAACATATAGATGACCAGTTAATGCAGGAATTGCATGAGTTGAAGGAAGCGCTCGGGCCGACCGAAATTCTGTTCGTGGCGGACGCCATGACAGGGCAGGACGCGGTTCGCTCGGCGGACGAATTTCACAAACGGCTGGGGATCACGGGCGTGATCCTGACCAAGATGGACGGTGACGCGCGTGGCGGCGCGGCGCTTTCAATCCGGTCGATTACGGGTCAGCCCTTGAAGTTTGTAGGCGTCGGTGAAAAGACGGATGCGCTCGAGGCGTTTCATCCGGACCGCGTGGCGTCGCGCATTTTGGGCATGGGCGATGTGCTGTCGTTGATCGATAAAGTCCAGGAGACGATCGATCAAAAGACCGCCGAGAAGATGCAGGAGAAGCTGCTCGGCGACGATTTCACGCTCGAGGATTTCCGCGACCAGATCAAACAGGTTCGGAAGCTGGGATCGCTGGGGGGCCTGCTGGACATGATTCCGAAGGTCGGACCGTTGAAGGAATTTAAAGACGCCAAGCTGAACGACAAAGACACCGAGAAAGAGATGGACCGGGTGGTGGCGATCATCGATTCGATGACGCCTAAAGAGCGGCGCAATCATTTGCTGATTAACGGTTCGCGGCGGCGGCGTATTGCGAAGGGCAGCGGCACGAGCGTGCAGGACGTAAACAATCTGCTGAAACAATACGCGCAAGCGCGTAAAATGATGAAGAGCTTCACCAGCCAGGGCGGGTTCCTGGGAAAGAAGCTGGCGAAGATGAAACTTCCAGGGTTGCCGGGGTTTTAAATCCCGGGCACGTTAACCTGGCGGTGAGGTTTCGGCCCAAAGTTTGTAACAATATAAAAGAAAAGGTTGACGATGTTAGCAATTCGCCTGGCGCGTTTTGGCGCCAAGAAGAAACCCACGTATCGCGTGGTGGTGATAGATAGGGACCGGGCTCGGAACAGCCGCTCGGTAGAGATTGTCGGGCACTACAGCCCGATTGCGAAACCGGCACAGGTGCATTTGAACCACGAGCGGATCGAGTATTGGATCAAGAACGGAGCGCAGCCCTCCGAGACCGTCAACCGGTTGTTGAAAGCGAACCCTGTGCAGGCGCCGGCTACGGCGTAAGACAAACCACGCACGGGAAAAGCGAGAGTTTAAGACGTCAGACTCGCCGAGGGCGGGGCACCAGGTATTGCGATGAATGACAGCAACGGCGTGAAGACGCTGGTAGAAGAGATCGCCAAGGCGCTTGTAGACACGCCTGGCGGGGTGGTGGTAAACGAGATTGCGGGCGAACACGCAACAGTGTTCGAGTTGCGCGTAGCGGAAGGCGATCTCGGGAAGGTGATCGGCAAGCAGGGGCGCACGGCTCGCTCGATTCGAACGCTCTTAGGGGCGGTAGGCACGAAATTGAATCGCCGGTTCTCGCTCGAAATTCTTGAGTAGAGTAACGATCGCCGAAATCCTGCGGCCGCGAGGAAACCGGGGCGAGGTTCTGGCGAAGTCGCTGACGGACGTGCCTGGCAGGCTGGAAGGATTGAAGCGCGCGCAGGCACGGTTGGCCGATGGGGCCGACGTGGCGGTGGAGATCGCCGACGCATGGGCGCACGCCGGGGATTGGGTTCTGAAGTTTCGCGGAGTGGATTCGATTGGCGATGCGGAGCGCTTCCGCGGCGCGGATCTTTGGATTCCCGAGCAAGACCGCGGGCGATTGCCTGCGGGCCAGTTCTTCGAATCCGACCTTATCGGGTGCGTGCTGGTGGATGCCTCGACCGGCGCGGAGTTAGGCCGGTTGGAGAGCTGGATGGCCTGCGGCGGCCCGCCGCTGATGCAGTTGACGGTGAAAGGGCGGGAGGTTCTGGTTCCCTTTGTTCCGGCGATCTGCCGTGAGGTGGATTTAAGGGCGCGCAGAATCCGGGTAGAGCTGCCGGAAGGCATGCTGGAGTTGTGATGGCGCCGCGGGCGAAGTTTCACCGGGCCAGGAAATAGCCGGCCGAGGGCGACTTAGAAATGCGGTTTCAGATCGTCACGATTTTCCCGGAGTTCTTCTCCGGGCCGTTTGGGCATGGCGTGGTGGCCAGGGCGCAAGCCGAGGGACGATTGGAGATTTGCATCCGAGATTTGAGACACTGGACATATGATCGTCACCGGACGGTGGACGATCGGCCGTTCGGCGGCGGCGAGGGTATGCTGCTCAAGCCGCAGCCTGTGTTCGAGGCAGTGGAAGCCATTCTGCCGAATAGGACCAACCGGCAGAAAGTGGTTCTGTTATCGGCTCAGGGCAGGCGTTTCACGCAATCGGCGGCGCGGCGGTATGCGGAGCTGGACGATTTGCTGTTGATCTGCGGGCGGTACGAAGGGGTCGACGAACGGATAGCCGAGTACCTGGCGGATGAGGAGATATCGGTCGGCGATTTTGTGTTGAGCGGCGGAGAACTGGCGGCGTGCATGGTAGTGGATTGCGTGGCGCGGCTGTTGCCCGGCGTGCTTGGGAATGCGGATTCTTCGCGAAACGAAAGTTTTAGCGAGGAGAATGACGGGTTGTTGGATTGCCCCCAGTACACCAGACCGGCGGAGTTCCGCGGCTGGAAGGTGCCCGCCGTGCTGCTGGGCGGCAATCACGAGGAGATCAAGCGCTGGCGCCGGGCCGCGTCGCGCGAAAAGACAGAGCGCTGCCGGCCGGACTTAACGGTCAGGCGCGGAGAGGCAGAATAGAGATATGCAGAACGCACTGGTTAGCAAATTCATCAGCAAGCATGGGCGCCAGACGCCACACCCGGAGTTTCGGCCGGGCGACACGATCCGTGTCCATGTTCGCATCAAGGAAGGCGACAAAGAGCGTCTGCAGGCCTTCGAGGGTACTGTGATCGCGCGCAAGAACACCGGCATGGGCGAGACCATCACGGTTCGCAAGGTGAGCTTCGGGCAAGGCGTGGAGCGCATTTTCCCGGTGCACGCGCCGGTGATCGATCACATCGACCTGGTGCGTACCGGAAGGGTGCGGCGCGCCAAACTATATTACCTGCGCAATCTGAAGGGCAAAGCGGCGCGTTTGCGGGAGCGCACGTAAGGAACGAAGCGTTCGGATCTGCGTTCTGCGTGGCGAAAGCTGCTGGCGGAAAAACATCTGGGCCGCGGCGCTCGAAGGCCGATTCCAAGCGCGTTCGGCAGAGGTCTATCGGAGGCAACGCCGAGCATTCCATCCGATGCGTGAGCACCTACGAACGCGAGGCGCGGGAACGCGGCTTTGCGCGAATTGCCGGCGTCGATGAAGTGGGGCGCGGCTGCCTGTTTGGTCCGGTCTTTGCCGCGGCGGTGATCCTGGATCCGCTGCGACCGATTCGAGGCCTGTGCGACAGCAAGATCATTGAAGCCGAGGAGCGCGAGCGGCTCGCCCGGCATATAAGGGCTCGGGCTGTTTGTTGGGCGGTCGGGGCTGCCGACGTTTTCGAGATCGATCAGATCAACATCTACCAGGCTTCGAGGATCGCTATGCGGCGCGCGGTGGAAGCGCTCGATATGCAGCCCGACTACCTGCTGGTGGACGCGGTAAAGGTCGATCTGCCCATCGAACAGCTTGCGTTGATCGATGGCGACGCGCGGTGCAGAGCGATTGCCGCGGCATCGATTCTCGCCAAGGTGCACCGCGATGCTTGCATGGCTGAATGGGACCGCGTTTTTCCGCAGTACAACTTGGCTTCGAATAAAGGCTACTCGACGCCCGATCATAAGCGAGCGCTACGCGCGTGCGGCCCGACCCTGCTGCATCGCTTCAGCTTCGAACCGGTGCGGATGAACTGCTCGCGAGCGCATTGGACCGGTTATCTGACGCAAGCGCCCGCGCAGGGTGAACTGTTCGACAAAGCCGGCCTCGAGAGTGCGAAGGAGGCCGGCGCAAAAGCATGAGCACTCACACTCCGGCTCGGCCGCGTCCGCCAGTACCCGCGAGAGGCAGCCGCGCCATGCGCTGGCAGCGCCGCGTTCTGGGCTTCTGCCTGGTTGTGTTTGCGTTTGAGTTGGGGATGTTTCTTATCGTATTTCCGTGGCTTCAGAATTGGGATTTGAGCTGGATTCCCGTGCACTCGCCGCGCCTGTCGGAGATATGGATGAGCCGCTATTTCCGGGGCGCGCTCAGCGGGTTGGGTTTGTTGAATATCTATGTCGCGCTGGCGGAACTGGTTCGCCAGTTGAAGTCGATGTTCGGGGAGGCGGCAAAGTAATCCGGCCGCCTGCGCATCGGAATCTGTCTACTCCGGAATGCACTCCGCGCCGTAGTATTGGCTCGTTTTGGGCGAACACACGCCGCCGCACTTGTAACCGGAGGGACAGGGACTCGCTGGCCCACAGGTGCAGGCCGGTTCCTGGGCCGAAGCGGGTGTCGCGAGTATCCAGCCGACGTAGCTGAAGACGGTAGCTGCCGCGGAGCAAAACACGTAAAATTTCAGTTTTCGCATAATCCGTTTCCTTTCTGTTTTTTTCTGGACCGCAGGCATCGTCGTGCAAGTCCACGATGAGCATAAGGCGATCGGCGCGAAGGAGTCAATCGTTTTCTGCGACTAACCGGGCGGTAAAGAGCATAAGATATGTTAGTTACACTTAAATCACCGCTCATTAGGCGAAACAAGAACAAATGAGTGCTCTATACGCGAATTGGGACCGGTTCCGGCAGGATGCGCGCTTCGGCTGGCGGATGTTAGCTGCCCGGCCGGGTTTCAGCGCCGTCGCCATCCTATCCATCGCCTTGGGAATCGGAGCTACGACCGGCATCTTCAGCGTAATTTATGCGGTTCTGGTGGACCCCTATCCGTATCGGAACGCGGATCGGATCGGTTGGCTGTTCACGCCGACCCCTAATGGAGCCCAGTGGCAGTTGAACTACTCTCCCCAGCAGTACCTCGAACTGGAAGGCCGCGTCCGCACGATGGAGGACCAGATCGGCATCGTGAGGCACGGCGCGGTTCTCAGCGGAAAGAACATATTGCCGGAAGTGGTTCGGCAGGAAGACTGCACATACAACTTCTTCGATTTCTTCGGAGTGGCGCCTGAGTTTGGCCGCGTATTCACAGCGAAGGACTTCAGCGTGGACGGCGAACCGGAGCGGGTTGCGGTGATCAGTTACAAGTTCTGGCAGCGCACGTTCCAGGGAGACAGGGGAGTGCTCGGGCGCAGAATCTTTCTCGGCAGCAAGGAATACACAATCGTGGCGGTGATGCCCGTTCGGTTCACCTGGCATGATAGCGACGTTTACACGCCGGTGCGGGCGGGTACCAGCGTGCAGGATTATGTCGATATCTATTACCGCGTGCGGCCGGGCGTGACGCCCGTCCAGATCACGGCGGAATTCGATCCTATCTTCCGCGAATTCAGAAGACATGTGCCGGCGTATTTCTACCCGGAAGGCAGCGTACGGCCGGAATGGGTCAGCATTCACGACGGAGTGCTGGGCAAGTTTGCCACAACCCTCCTGGTGTTGTTCGGGGCGGTGCTCTTGCTGTTGCTGATCGGGTGTGGGAACGTGGCGAATCTCCTGCTAGCGCGGGCGGCGGTGCGCCAGAGCGAGATCGCGATTCGCGTTTCGATTGGCGCTACCCGGGGGCGGCTGATCCAGCAGATGCTGACCGAGAGCGTAATGCTGGCGGTGAGCGGAGGCGTTGCCGGAATCGCCCTGGCCTTTTTGGCAATCCGAGTGGTGGTGGCGCTTATGCCCGAGCACGCCATTCCCCACGAAGCGGCTGTTGCCGTGAATTGGCCGGTGCTCTGCTTCGCGGTAGGCCTCTCGATTTTGACGGGGGTTATATTCGGCCTCGCGCCGGCCCTGCATGCCTCGGGCGGCAGCCAGGCCACGGTGCTGAAGAGCGCCAGCAAAGCGAGTGGAATCAGCGGCAGCCGCAAGCGGCTTCAAAATCTGCTGATGATCTTCGAAGTGACGTTGTCTATCGTTTTGCTGACCGGGGCGGGACTGGCTGTGAAAGGGCTCGTGCTGCTGCAGCAGAAGCGGCTGGGCTACGATCCTGGACACACGCTGACCTTTCGTGTCCAGATTCTGGAAGGCAAGTACACGCAATGGGCGGGCCAGCGGGATTTCTACGAGCGACTTCTCGAAAGCTTCTCGCGCTACCCGGGGGTCGTGGACACCGCCGTCAGCCTGTCGGGAACGCCGCCCTGGAACGGTTCCGGTTCGAAACTAATACTGGACGACAGGCCCGCTTCGGAGGCGGTGATAGGCCGCGTAAATCTCGTCAGCAGCCGCTTCTTACAGATGCTTCACGTGCCGCTGCTGCGAGGGCGGCTGCTCGATCAGGATGATATCGTCCGAGCGAACCGGGTGGCGGTCATTAGCCAAGATTTTGCCGCGCGCTGTTTTCCGAACAAAGATCCGAAGGGCCGTCATATAGAAATCGATTTGTTCAACCAGACGCTTCCGAAATTGATGTACAAAGCGCCACAGTATCGTAACTCATTCGAGATTGTGGGTGTGGTGGGGACAGCGATAAACCGGGGACTACGCGAACAGCCGGAGCCGGCCGTCTTCATGCCGTATACGGTTCTTACATCTCCTTACAACGCGATGTTCGTTCGCACGAGTGGAGATCCCGTAAAGTTCGTGAACCAGGCGCGAGAGGTGGTAAAGTCTGTGGACGCGAGTGCGCCCATCGTTTCGCCGCTCACGCTACAGGAGTGGCTGGATGCCGGAACGGCTTACCCACGTTTTTCGACCTTCCTGTTCGGCGTATTCGGCGGAGTCGGGATGCTGCTGGCCGCGGGGGGCGTGTTCAGCGTGGTTTCCTATTCGGTTGCGCAGCACACTCGCGAGTTCGGGTTGCGAATGGCGCTGGGGGCGCAGCCGGGCGACGTGCTACGGCTCGTGGTCGCATCCACATGCCGCGTCGTGATCATAGGACTGTCGGTCGGGGTTGTTCTGAGCGTGTTCGCGAGCCGCGCGTTAGAGAACCGTATGGAAGGAATGGGAAGCGCGGATACGTTCTTGTTCGTGGCTATTTCGCTGACTTTAATGCTGGTAGCGCTCGCGGCCTGCTTGCTGCCGGCGCGATCGGCGAGTTTGATCGCACCGGTCGACGCCCTGCGCTACGACTAGAAGGGATTATGCAGTTGCGGCGAGGCGGCGCGCCGGGTGGGTCTCATGCTGCTCGACATCGAGCAAGCGCGCGCCTTCGCGGCCGCAGGCGCACGGAGTTTGTTCAATCCATCCGGTCAGTCCGGTACGCACGCTCTTGCGGCCGAACCCATCGAAGATGAGTTCGCCACTCACGATGGAGAAGGCCGCGCCCGGCGAGACATGCCATCCTTCGTGCGTCTCGCATTCGGAGGCGGCCACCAGGCCACGCCCCGCGACGAAGAGTTCATAAACGGGAACTCCAAAGGTCTGCCACAGCACCACGCGCAAGACATCCTGAAGCGGAGCGTCGCCGCACCCGGTGAGAACGAAGACGGCGTGATCCACGGACGACAAGTCAATCACGTTTAATTCGACGCGCTCGGCCAGCTCGCGAAGACTGGGCGCGGGCCCAGCCACCACGCGCGGGCGAAAGGCTTCCACGCGGCTCCATTCGCCTGGCCGGAAAGCCTGAACCGACTCGAAATCGGCGTTTTCGGCAATCTGGGCGATACGCAGGTTCGTGGTGGCTACGAGCGGAAGTTTGCGGCGGGGGGATCCGTGCGAACGAAACCGCCTGACGTTCACTGGGAGACGCATAAACTAAAGGGTTCTCACGAAGAAAGTACCAGTGAGGGCCCAATCTTGTTTGTCAGGTTATTCCGGCAAGGCTGTTCAGATATGAAACGCGAGGTTCGAGCAGCGCCTCTAGGTTGGAGCGGAACAGTTGTTCCGCGGTTGCCCGATCGATACCGAGCTCATACAAGGCCGTGGCTTGCCGATCGAAAATTTCAGCATGCCAGCCGCGCGGAAAGAAACTTGAATCCGTGCCGAAGAGCAGGCGCTCCGGACCGAGCAACTCAAGGGCGCGTCGAAAGACGGCGCGCAGATCCAAATCTTCGTATTGCATCCATCGATTAGTGCTCGAAGTGTCCAGCCAAACGTTGGAGCAGAGATCGGCGAGCATCAGTGCTTCGCGGAAAAGCCCGGCGCCGAAATGGGGAACGATAAAGCGAATCCGAGGGAAGTGCAACGCGACCGGATGAAGCTCCAATGGATTGGAGAAGCGCATATCGAACTGACTCGGCAGAGCCAGCCGTTGGCGAACCCCCACGCTAATTGCTCCGCAGTGGACGAAGACGGCGAGCCCGCAATCGGAGGCTATCTCCAGAAGAGGCGCCAGACGCGGGTCCGCGATGGAGAATGTGTGCATCGCCGGAAACAGGCACATGCAATGAAGGCTGGGATTCTCCGCGGCCGCTTTCAATCGATCAACCGCGTCCGGTTGAAGCGGATCCAACATGAAGTAACCATAGAAGCGCTGAGGAAAGGCTGCTACGGCGGCCGTGACGCTTTCTTCGTCGCCGGGTTTGCTGGCGATCAGGCAAGCGCGCTCAATGCCATTGCGATCAAGCTCTAAAATCCAGCGCTCGGCGAGCGCCGTGGGATCAGGCAAGGGAATGTCCCAGTTCAGAATCGGGCCGAGCGCTGCTGCATCGTGCAGCTTCTTCTGCGCGGCAAGCGCGGCATAGAACGCGCGCGAGAAGAAATGGACATGGGCGTCATGGATGCGCAGATCGCTCCAGGGAGAATTGGCCATTCGTTGCCTGTAAAAAGAAATGCCCGGCAGAGACAAGGTCCCTGCCGGACCGATCAGACCGCCAGCGTGGCGAGGCTATCTTGGGCTAGACAGCGCGACGACCCGCGAACAGGCTAACAAGAAACAGAACCAAGAAAATGATGAAGCAGATCTTCGCAATGCCGGCCGACGCGGCAGCAATTCCACCGAATCCGAGAATGGCAGCAAGAATCGCGATCACCAGGAATACCCATGCGTACCAGAGCATATCGTTTTGTTGTCTCCTCCCGGCTGTGGTAGATGCAAGTTTGGCGCCATGAAGCGCAGGTCGGTAGGGCCGAGTCAGCGAGAGTTCATAAGCCTCAATGTTTCAACGGGTTAAGGCAGCGCATCGAGAAGGCCGCGGGAGCGGCGGTTGCACGACACGGAATAATTTTCCGCGTCACTCCTGGAAGTCCGCTATTTTTCCCGCAGCGATTGGTTTAGATCTGCGAGTACGAGGCCGGATTGAGTATGAGGTTTGTGATGTTGGAGACAATCGATTCGAAATTGAACTTCGGATTCGCGAGCAGTTTCTGCCACTCCGGGTCTGCGCCGAAGGCCTTCCACTTCGCGTTCATTTCGGCGATGTCCGGGAAGCTCAACATATAAGTGAGGTGAGGGAGGCGCGATCCGATGAGGGCGTCGCCGTAGAAGACCTGCCAGAAGCCGGCGCGCTGGAATGCGCCGAACTCGCCGCTGTGGAACATCTCGACTTTAATGCGGTGATCGGAGTTGCTTGGGCTCTCGTAGGTGCGGAGTTGGAAGACGCGCGCGCCGTGCTCGGCGGTGGGCGGCGGTACAGTGAGCCGGGGATGGCCCTCGAAGGCAATCAGCAGCGTGCTTTCGATTCGGCTGTAAGGCGGCTGGATGGCCGGAGCTTTCAAGAATGCTTCGCCGGCTTTCTGGTATTCGGCGTCTTCGGCGAGTTGGAGTTCGCTGCGCGCCAGGGTTTCGAGAGATGTGCTCGGCATCAGGACGTAGAGCGCCGGAGTTTCGACCCCGATCTCCAGGTTAAAGGCGCCGACCGGTTTGATGCCGAGGCGGTTCAAGGCTGGAATCAAAGCATTTTCGACGAAGTTGTTCGCGAGCTTCTGTTGCGGGCCCGAGTGAAGCTGATAACGGCGGAGCTCGTAATATTCGCGGCCGGAGCCGTTCGCTTGAGACGCATCGATCGGCAGCGCGGCGGCGGCTAGAGAGGAGGCAAGAAAGTTTCGTCTGTGCATGTTGATCCGCATTCTATCGAGGCACTTCCACCAGTACGAGCGCGTTCGGCTCCAGATCCAGGTCGAGACGGTTGCCACTGAGATGAAGTTGTTCGGGTGGAGGGAGCATCGTTTCCTCATTCATGCGGCGGATCTGATCCTCAGTTGGATACCGTGGGCTGCCCACCCGTTTGTAGACGGCGAGAGTGTTGCCGTGCTCGTTATCGACGCGGCTGATCGCGAGGTTCGCGCCTGGGCGAACACCGTCGAATATCAGCCGGAATTTTTTTGAAGCCCCGGTTCGATCCGGGTCTACCAAGTTCCACAGCGCGATGACGAGGGCCCCATCGTTGCGCCGGGTCACGATAACGTTCTTGTCTGAATTGGCGAGCCGCTGGCCGCCGAGCTTGTGCAGAAGGCCGAAATCGTAAAAGCTGGGCTTGTTGATTCCACCTTCCGCTCGTAGGCCGAAGTGGCCTTCGAACGGGCGAGGGATGGGGCCTCCTTCTTCGAAGACGTCGGAAAAAGTCCAGAACGACATTTGGTCGACAAGACCGTCGCACTCGCGGATCGTGTTGGCGAGTGCGGGTCCTACGTAGGAGGTGTCGCGTGCTTCCTTCATGCCGGGAACGTTCCATTCGGTCCACAGCAAGGGAAGCTTCGGCATCGCTGAAGCTTGTATCTGCGCTCGCACTTTGCCGATGGCGCGGCAGACGCGATCATCCATCGGAATGTTCTCGTCCGTGCCGAAGAGATCTTCGACTGTGTCGTCTGCGTAGCCGTGGGAGGAAACGAAATCGACCGGTACGTGTTGCTTGTTTGCGTGCTTTAGAAATTGATCCACCCAGGCCGCCGCTGCGGTGGCGGGCCCTCCCACACGCAGGCGGGCGTTGACGTTCTTCAGGGCGCGCGCGGTGTGATCGTATAACTCGAAGTAGCTCTTCTCGCGAGGAATGCCGTTCCAGAAATCGATATTGGGCTCGTTCCAGACTTCGAAGTACCATTGCGCGACTTCGTCCATGCCGTAACGCTCTACCAGGTGGTGAGCGAACGCCGTCATCAGCCCGTCCCACTTTTCCCAACTTTTGGGAGGCGAGACGTTCTGCTTATACCAGAAGGGGTGGAGCGCGTCGGGGTTGAAGGCCAGCTTCTTCGGCATGAAGCTGATTTCAACGACCGGACGTACTCCGTTCCTCAACAGTCCGTCGTAGATCTGGTCCACATAGGCGAAGTTGTAGACCGGGTTGCCGTGTTCATCTTCGTCGTAAACGCCGATCTCATCGTGGAGTATGGCGTGGAAGCGAACATAACGAAAACCGGTGACTTCCTTGACGGCTCGCAGATCGTTCCGATAGCTTTCGCGAAGCGCAAGAATGGCGCGGCCGGAGCCAAACATCTGCTCCCAAAAGTGGGGAAAGGGCGAGGTCTGGGCTTGGGCGTCAATCTTGATTTCTTCTTGCGGGCGGGCGGGGAGACCGGTTGCCAGGAGCAGCGCGGCCGCCAGGTAAGGTCTCATAGATCCCGATAAACAGCTTAACGCTTGACAGTTTTTCCGCTTGGTGGTACTTTTCTAGCATGGTGCTAGTTCCGCAGCATACGCTGAGCCGCCGCGAACGGCAGATCATGGACGTGCTCTATCGCAAAGGAAGAGCGACCGCGGCCGATATTCTGGAGGGCATTCCGGATCCGCCAAGCTATTCGGCGGTGCGAGCGATGCTGCGGGTGCTCGAAGAGAAGAAACACATTCGCCACGAAGAAAAGGATCTGCGCTATGTATACATGCCGGTAGTAGCGCGCGAAAAGGCCCGGCGTTCTGCCGTGACGCATCTGCTGGATACGTTTTTCGAAGGTTCCGCCGAGCAGGCGGTCGCTACGCTGCTGAACGTTTCGGCGCGAGATCTGAAGCCGGAGGATTTCGACCGGCTGGCGGCGCTCATCGAAGAAGCGCGGAAAGAGGGGCGGTGATGAACTGGCATTTCTGGCTGGAGCTTCTGGTCCGCTCGTCGGTGCTGCTAATAGCGGGCGAAGTTCTTCTGCGGTTGAGTAAGAGGCAGAGGGCATCCTTCCGGCATGGGCTAGCGTTCTCGGCGTTTGCACTGCTCGCGATGCTGCCGGTCTTCTCGTTAGCGATCCCCGATATCTATATTCCGTTGGGACGGCCCACGCACGCCGCCACTGCGCTGGTGACGGCGCAAACAATCTCATCGCGGCCGCTACACGCGACGATTGCGCATCCATTCAACTGGCTGCCATGGGTTTGGCTGGCTGGCGCCGCGTTCGCGGCTGCGCCTCTGATTGTGGGCGCGATTGCGGCAAGAAGGATGGCGAAGCGCGCGGCCTCTCCGGGGCCGGCGCTGCAGACCGCGGTTGAAAAACTGGCGCCGGAAGTCGAGGTGCTGCTGTCATCCGAAGTTGAGGTGCCGCTGGCGTGCGGACTGCTGCGGCGCAGAATTCTGCTTCCGGCTTCCGCCGAGCATTGGACCGTGATGCGGCTGGAGGCCGTACTCGCTCACGAGCTTGCGCACGTTCGCCGCAGGGACGTGGCAGCGCAGGTTGCGGCGCACATGGTGGCGGCTCTGTGGTGGTTCCAGCCGCTTGTCTGGGTGATGAGGCAACGCCTGCGCGTTGAAAGCGAGTTTGCCTGCGACGCCGAAGCGCTGCGCCTGGGCTTCCGTCCCTCCGATTACGCTATGGAGTTGCTCGCCGTGGCGCGAGCAATGGGACGGGAGGATAAGACGCCGAGCCTGGCCATCAGCATGGTCCGTTCGTGCGAGCTGGAAGACCGCGTGCGAGCGATCCTGAACCCGACCGCCGCTTTGCTCGGCCCGCTTCGGGCGGTGGCGCTGGCCGCTGTGCTCGGAAGCCTGGCGGTGGGCGCGTCCGCGGTCAGCGTGGGTTCTCAGCAAAGTTTCGATGAACGAGGAGGTTCAATCATGAAACGCACAATTCTCGCGGCTCTTCTGACCTCAGCAGGTCTGTCGGCCGCAACTGTCACCGGCGCCGTCGCCGATACGAGCGGCGCCGCGCTGTCCGACGTCAACGTTGTTCTTTCGAATCCGGATACCGGAGCGAAACAAGAGGCTGCCACCGGCGCGGACGGGAAGTTTAGCCTGGAAGGCAACGGGCCGGGGCAGTACATTCTTCGCTTGGAAAAGCCCGGCTTTGTTTCTATTTTCCGCGTGTTCGATATGAAGGCCGATACGAAAACGGATCGCGAGTTCACGATGGCGCCCGAGGGCGGGGAATCCGTGGCCGACAAAGTTGTGAACACGACCGAGCAGAAGCAAAAGGTTATACGCGTGGGAGGAGAAGTCGAGGAAAGTAACTTGACCACGAAGGTGCAGCCTGTTTATCCGGCCGCCGCCAAAGCCGCGCGCGTTCAGGGATCGGTGCATATTGAGGCCACGATTTCAAAGGACGGCGTTCCCATCGAGCTTCGCGTGCTGTCTTCGCCGAGCGACGATCTTTCTCAATCGGCGGTTGAGGCTGTGAGGCAGTGGCGCTATCGTCCGACGTTGCTGAACGGTGCTCCTATCGAAGTAGTAACCGAAGTGCTGATCAACTACACGTTGTCCAGGTGAGGGCGTATATCATCGGAACGTGAATCGGTTGAATCGGCGAAGAGCGTTAGTGGCGCTGGCCGCCGTTGCGGGAAGTCGGGCGCTGGCCGCGGAGACCAGCGCCCGACGCATGTTCCTGGCGCTGAACAGCGTGCTGCTATCGGGCCGGGTTGGGTGGCCGGAGTTCCCGGAGTTGGCGGCGCGAGTCGGGTATCCCGGCTGCGATGTGATGCTCGATGCGGCGATCAAGGCAGGCCCGGAGGCGACACGGCAGTTGTTCCGCCGGCTGAATCTTCGGCCGGCGGTTGCCGACTATCCGGGAGACTTCCGAAAAGACGATGCGGCGTTTCAAACATCGATTCCGAAGATAGAGCAAGCGTCGGCATTCATGGCGGCTATCGAATGCCCACGCATGATGACGTACATCCTGCCCTCAAGCGATACGCCGAAGGAGGAACTGCAGCGCGTCTATAAAGAACGCTTTAGCGAGACGTCGCGCATTCTGGCGAAGGACGGTGTGAGGCTAGGGCTTGAGTTTCTAGGCCCGCTCCATTTCCGCAAGCAGTTCAAATATGAGTTCATCTGGCGCATGGATGAGATGCTCGAATTCGCGAAGGAGTGCGGCCCGAATATTGGATTGACGCTCGATTCCTGGCACTGGCATCATGCGGGCGCAACCACGCAGGACATCGTTGCCGCGGGGCGCGAGCGCATCGTGCATGTGCATTTCAACGATGCGCCGAATCTGCCGCCTGAGCAGATCCGGGACAACGAGCGTCTGCTGCCAGGCGAGGGCGTCATCAATTTGACTGGTTTTCTGCGGGCGCTCGAACAGATCGGCTACACCGACGGGCTGAGCGTGGAAGTTTTCGGGCGCGGGCTCAAGGACATGACGCCGGAAGCGGCGGCCCGGATGGGGCTTGAATCGGGACGGAAGGTATTTCAGAAAGCCGGAGTGCCGGAGGGCTGATCTCAACTTCGCTGCTGCGGGACGAACAGCGAGAGCTGAGCCGGTTTAGGCGCGACGCCTCCGCGAGACCGCTTATCATCGAAGACTGATCTGCCATTGAGCGCCGGCGAGATGGCGTGCTCATGCTCCATCACGCGAGCGAAATCGGCGGTGGGCTCGGCGCGTTGCTCCACCGTCCTAACCAGACGGTCGAGGCGCTCGAAGCCATCGATCTTTTCGGTATCGCCAAGTCTGGCGCTATCAAGCGAGCGGCGCAGAACGGCGAGAGATTCGTCATAGGTCTTCAGTGGAACCGGGAAGGGATGCCGGTCTTTTCCGCCGAGGGCGAATGAGAAACGCGCGGGATCCGAGAAGCGGCTCGGCGCGCCGTGAACCACCTCGGCGATGAGGGCGAGCGTTTGGAGAGTGCGCGGCCCCAGATTCTCGACGAGCAGCAGCGAAGCGAAATCGCGCAGTTGACGTTCATAACTGACGGCTAGTACGGCGCCCAAGCGCTTGAGATCCACGTTTCGCGGCCGAACGTCGTGATGGGCGGGCATGATGAGACGCCGTGCTTCGCCAAGAGTTTTCTCGGGATGGCCGGCTGCGATCTCGATAAGCGCATCTTGAGCCGGCCGGGCACGGCGGTCTACGAGATTGAGAATGACGCCTTCTGGCTCGCCGACGATGGCCGTATGCGGCTCGCTGACAAAGTCGCGCACAGAAGAAGAATGCCAATGATAGCGGCGCGCCAAGCCTGTCCGGCCATTCAGGCCTTGTTGCACGACGGCCCAATCGCCCGAAGCCGAGAGCACGAATGAATGCAGATAGATCTGGAAGCCATCGGCAATTGCATTGTTATCGATCTTCGCGGTGAGGCGGCTGGCGCGCACCAGCGCATTGCCGTCCAGGCTGAGGCGGTCGGCGATGGAGATCAGTTCGTCCGGCGTCTTGCGCGACTGTTTGCCTCGGCCGCCGCAGATATAGATCCCGAGCTCGTGTGCGCGGGGGTTCAGGCCGCGCTTGAGAGCCCCAAGGACAGAGGTGGTGATGCCGGAGGAGTGCCAGTCCATTCCCATCACGCAACCGAGCGCCTGGAACCAGAATGGATCGCTAAGGCGCGAGAGGAATTCCGCCGCGCCGTAGTGATGCACGATGCTTTCGACGATTGCGGTTCCGAGCTTTTGCATGCGCTCGGCTAGCCACGCGGGGACGCGGCCCCCGTGCAGCGGCAGATCGGCGAAACCGGAACGTTGCATGCCTCATTTCCGATGGTAAAGCCTGTCCGGGCTTCGCGCGGGCGCGTATCCTTTGACTGTGGACCCGCTGGCCGAATACATCTCCCGCCGCGACCGCTGGCGCGCCGAACAGCAGAGCGCGCAGAAGCGGTTCATTCGGCTTGGAAATTGGCGTTTGGGAGTTGCGGGGATTGCAATCGCGATGGCGTTTTTAAGCATCGGGCGGATGATGTTCAGCGCATGGTGGCTGGCGATTCCCGCTGCGGTGTTCGCAACGCTCGTAGTCTTGCATGCGCGCGTGGTTCGGCGGCGCACGTTCGCGGAGCGGGGAGTACGCTTCTACACGCGCGGCGTTGCGCGATTGCAGAACGAATGGATGGGGCAAGGAGATACGGGCGAACGGTTTCTCGATCCGGTACATCTCTACAGCGGCGATTTGGATGTATTCGGCAAGGGATCGTTATTCGAATTGCTTGCTACCGCGCGCACGGCGAGCGGGGAAGAGACGCTTGCGAACTGGCTGCGGAGCGTGTCGGGGCGCGAAGAAGCGATCGCGCGGCAGCAAGCCGCCGGCGAGTTGGCAGGGCGCTTGGATCTGCGCGAAGGGGTAGCGCTGCTGGGCGAGGATGTGCGCGCCGAAGTGCAGGAGAAAGGATTGGGAGCGTGGGGATCTGGAGCGCCCGTTTACTTTGCGCCTTATCTGCGAGCAATTGCGCCGGTGTTGGCCGTTGGAGCAGTGGTGACGCTCTTTGCGTTTTTCGCGAGAGTGCTTCCGGTTGCGCCGTTTGCGGCCATTCTCGCGGCCAATGTGACGATCGGGTTCGTCTTGCGAAGACGGGTGCGACAGGTTGTCGAAGGAGTGGATACTCCCGGCCACGACCTGCGAATCTTTGCGCTGCTGCTGGCGCGTGTGGAACGGGAGCAGTTTGAAGCCGCCAAGTTACGAGAGCTTCATCGCGCGCTGCAGGTGGAAGGATTGCCGGCGTCGCGGCGCATCGCGGGATTAGAGCGCTGGGTGGATATTCTCGATTCGACGAATGTACCGCTAATACGTGCGATTCAGCCGGCGCTGCTGTGGCGCGAGCAGGCGGCGATGGCAATAGAGGCGTGGCGGCGTAAGAACGGCCGGCATGTAGCGGGATGGGTGCGGGCGATTGCCGAATTCGAAGCGCTGTCTGCTTTCGCATCGCTCAAGTACGAACGTCCGGAGTGGACATTTCCGACCCTCGTGGACGGGCCGGCGCGGTTCGAGGCGCAGTCTTTGCTGCATCCTCTGATGGCGCGCGACAAGTGCGTTCCAAACGATGTTTCCATAGGTGGAGAGGCGCGGCTGCTGATTGTAAGCGGGTCGAATATGTCGGGCAAGAGCACGCTTCTACGGTCGGTGGGATTGAACACGATTCTCGCTTGGGCCGGCGGCCCGGTGGCTGCCCGCGCAGTGACGGTCTCGACGCTGCACACAGGCGCTTCGGTGCGGGTTGTCGATTCGCTGCAGGATAACCGGTCGCGCTTCTTCGCGGAGATCACGCGCATTCGCGAAATTGTGGAGCTGGCCCGGCGAGAGCAGGTGCTGTTTTTATTGGACGAACTGTTGAGCGGGACGAATTCGCGCGACCGGCGCATCGGGGCATCCGCGATCGCGCGGGAGTTAATATCGGCGGGCGCTATCGGCCTCATCACTACCCACGACCTGGCGTTGGCGGAGATCGAGCAGGACCTTCAACAGGAGCTTGGGCGCGCGGCCGCTAACGTGCATTTCGAGGATAGAATCCAGGACGGCCGAATCGAATTCGATTATCGGCTGAAGGCTGGGGTGGTCACCCACAGCAATGCGCTAGAGCTGATGAGGACGATCGGATTAACGGTTTGAACATAATGGACCGGTTTTGTTTGAGATACTAAAGAGTGGCTGTTCTGCTGATCCCGGCGCTATTGATCCTCCTGTTAGCCGCGGCGAGCCTCGCGGCGTACCAGCTCTCGGAAGCCAAGCGATGGCGTGAGAGCGCGGGCGAGGCTCGGGATGAAGCGGAACGGCGGAGGCAGGCGCTCGAAGAGTCGCGGCGAGCCGCGGCCCAGAGCGAGGCGGAGAGCGCGAAGAACCGTGAATTGGCTGAGCTGCAATTGAGGCTGCTGACCAAGACGCAGCAGCAACTGGAGGAAAAGTTCCGCGCCCTGGCGAGTGACGCTTTGCAAAACAACAGCCAGCTCTTTCTTGATCGAAGCCGCGACCAGATCCAGCACCTGGTGGAACCGGTCAACCACTCGCTGCGGCGCTTTGAAGAACAGGTGCAAGCGATTGAGCGCTCGCGCGTGGGGGCCTACGCGGAAATTTCGGCGCAAGTGAAAGACTTGATGCAGTTGCAGGAGCGCGTGCGGCAATCGGCCGACGAATTGAAGACGGCTCTGCGGTCGCCGATCCAGCGGGGGCGCTGGGGCGAGATGCAGCTTCGGCGAGTTGTGGAACTGGCGGGGATGCTCGAATATTGCGATTTCTCCGAGCAGAAGACGCTGTTCGGTGAGACCAACCAGCGGCCCGACTTGATTGTGCGCCTGCCGAATGGATGCCAGGTGGTAGTGGATGCGAAAGTGTCGCTGGAGGCCTACCTGCGGGCGATAGAGGCGCAGGAAGAGCCTCAGCGGTTGCGATGCTTGGCCGATCATGCGAGGCAAGTGAAGGCGCACGTTAAGTCGCTGGGCGAGAAAGCTTATTGGGAGCGATTGACGTGTTCGCCGGAGTTTGTGGTCGCGTTTCTGCCGCTTGAATCCTTGTTCAGCGCGGCGCTCGAACACGATCCGGAACTGCTCGACTATGGCGCCAAGCACAGGGTGATGATCGCGACTCCGGTTACACTCATCACGCTGTTGCTTGCGGTTGCGCAGGGGTGGCGGCAGCAGGCGCTGGCTGAAAATATCGAGAAGATCCGCGCGAGCGGCGTGGAGTTGTACTCGCGCCTTGTGACCATGGGCCAGCACTTCGCCAGGCTGGGCGATGCGATTGGAAAGACAGTGGAGACCTATAACCAGACCGTCGGCTCGCTTGAGCGCAATGTTCTGTCTTCGGCGCGCAGGTTTCGGGAGTTGCGGCCGGCGACAACCGATGAATTAGACGAGATCGTCGAACTGGAGCGCACGCCGCGCAAGCTGGACGGCTCGAAGTGGCAGATGCTGGAGGCGGCGGAGCGGAGCTAGTTCAACTTCTCGGTTAATGTGAGGGGAGAGGCCAGGCTGAAGCTGAGGCGAGTTTCGGTTGGTATCACGCAGGCCTTTCCGTGAGTCGCCATGGCGCCTCCGGTACCGGCCGCGCCGCCTGCTCCAGCGCCGATAGCTGCGCCTTTGCCGCCGCCCGCTATGGCTCCAATGATGGCGCCCAGCGCCGCGCCCCCGGCAATTTTTTCAGCGCCGTGATTGGACCCCGACGGACCCTTGCGGTCGTTCGAATTGGTTTGAACGGCGATGCGCTGGCCATCGGTGGTGTTGATTTCCGTAACCGTGAGGCTCAGGTCAGCCGCGCCTTCCATATGCCCAGCCTTTTGAGCGTTGACAATACGTCCGAGCACGCGCGAGCCGCGGTCCGCGATAATAAATCCGTCCATGACTATCGGAGCATCGAGCGTGGCGCGGAAGGTGTCGCCGCTGTAATTGTGGTCGGTCGAAAGGGTCTCGCCGAGACGAATGGAAACGGGAGTTCCGGCAGGCAGCGTGACCACATGAGGCTGACGAGCGGCCGCGGGAGCAGAGGTTTGCGAAGGCTGCTGCGAATTGGGCTGCGGATCGGAGTACCCGGGCGGAGGCGGCTGTGGCAGCGTGAGCTGGTTGTCGCCGTTCGAAGGTGGCGCTGCTGCCGGCGGCGTATTTTGAGCGATCTGAATGGGCTCTTCGTTCACGGGCGGGGTCTTTGCATGTGGCGGCGCAGGGGGCGGGGGCGTCTCTCGAATTTTGACTGCAACGGGAGCGGCTTGCTTCCTCACCGGCTTGGGAGCCGGTTGGCTCTCGTCCGGGACGGCTGCGGGCGAGTCGTTTGCAGGTTGCGCGGCGGGGGCGGGCGGCGGAGCGGGCGTTTGCGCCACCTGGTCATTGGCCGACACCGGCTGAACCACTGGGGGCGGATGAAGCATTTCGTTTGTATGGACGTAAATGAACGCGCCGCCCAGGGCCACGACCAGCCCGGCCACAAACGCGGCAATGATTTTCAGCAGATTCGACACTACGATCACGGCGGAGTCCCTATATGTGAAAACGCTACCACAGAGAAGAACGTTTCGAGCCAGACAGTTAAAATAAGATCATTCGGGTAGTTTCGCTTCCCCACATCTGCACAATGATGCATTGCCGTGTCTTCGATTTCCCGGGCGCATATAGCGTCGGGCCGATTCCTATTCAACCTGCTACGGTGCTTGCGCCCATGGCGGGGGTCACCGACACAGTGTTCCGCCGGTTGATCCGCAATCAGGGCGGCTGTGGGCTGTTGATGACCGAATTCACCAGCTCGCACGGCGTAGTAAGCACGCGGCGCGCCAAGAAACCGAATCGCAATTTCCGGTACCTGTATTTCGAACCGGAGGAACATCCCATTGCCTGCCAGCTTTTCGGTTCCGATCCGGAGGTGATGGCAGAAGCGGCCAAGGTGTGCGAGGACCGGGGCTTCGATATCGTCGATATCAATTTCGGATGCCCGGTGAATAAGGTGGTGAAATGCAACGGAGGTTCGGGACTGTTGCGCGACCTGCCGCTGGTGGAGAAGATTTTGCGAACAGTGCGGGGAGCGATCTCGATTCCACTGACCTGCAAGTTTCGCGCCGGGTGGAACGATCACGAACTGGTGGCGGTGGAGATGGCGAGGATCGCGGAGGATTGCGGGCTGGCGTCGGTGGCCCTGCACCCGCGCACGCGCGAGCAGGGGTATAGTGGGCGCGCGGACTGGGCTCGCATCGCGCAGGTGAAAGCGGCGGTGAAGATTCCCGTCATCGGCAACGGCGACATCGTCACGCCGGAGGATGCCTTGCGCATGCATCGGGAGACCGGGTGCGATGCGATTATGATCGGGCGAACGGCCTCATACAATCCGTGGATCTTCCGGCAGATCGAGGAATACTTGCGGACCGGCGCCTATTTCGTACCGCCGGAGCACGAGCGGTATCGCATGATGAAGACGTACTATCTGATGCTGGAGGAGCACGGGGAGGCGGACGCCGTTGGCAAGATGAAGCAGTTCGCCACCTATTTCACGCATGGAGTGCGGAACGGCTCGAAGCTGCGCACGGAGATCTATCGAGCGCAGGAGGCCGGGCGGATTTTGGACATCGTGGAAGCATTCTTTAGCGAGCAACTCGGCGCGGGCGTCGCGGCGCAGGAGCGCGCTGAAGTCGCTTGAAACAAGTTCAACTGATAACCGACGGCGCCTGCAAAGGCAATCCCGGGCCGGGAGGCTGGGCCTGTATTTTACGGTATGGCGATTACAAACGGGAGCTATACGGGTCGAGCCCTCATACGACGAATAATCGCATGGAACTGGCGGCGGCGATTGAGGGCCTGAAGCGGCTGAAGGAAAGTTGCGCGGTCGAGATCGTGACCGATTCGGAGTATCTCCGGAGCGGGATCACGAAATGGATTCACGGCTGGAAACGCAACGGATGGAAAAAGGCAGATAAACAGCCGGTGAACAATCGAGATCTTTGGACCGCGCTGGACGATTTGGTAAACACGCACGAGACCCGTTGGAAATGGACCAAGGGACACGCGTCGCACGAGGATAATAATCGCTGCGACGAGCTGGCGAGCCACGCCGCCGACGAGCAAACCGCGAGCGAGCCGAATCCGGCGAGCGATCCGTATCGACTGCATGCCAGAGCGGAAGCCTGAAGGCCGGCGAATTTGCCTGTTTGGGGGAACATTCGACCCTATCCACGAAGCTCACTTGCGCATCGCGCAAGAGGCGCTCCGCGCATTCTCCCTCGACGGAGTGATTTTCGTTCCCGCCGCGAATCCGCCGCACAAAGATCCTTCCGGAGTGACGCCGTATGAAGATCGCATGCGGCTGGTGGAAATAGCTTGCGCTCCTTATCCGCGCTTTGAGGTGTCGCGGTTGGAGGAGGGCGTCGGCCAAAGCTACACGGTCGATACGCTGCGGCGATTCCGGCAACAACTATCGCCTTCCGACCAGTTATTTTTCCTTATTGGATCGGACGCGTTCGAAGACCTGGAGAGTTGGAAGGACTGGCGCGAAGTAGTGGAGCTCACCGAATTTATCGTCGTCTCGCGGCCGGGGGCGGACTATCGTGTCCCGGGGAATGCGAGGGTGCGCCGCCTCGACGGCTTGGCGCTGCCCGTTTCAAGCTCGACGATTCGCGCGCGCCTCGCCGCGGGCGAACCCACGCCGGAGTTGCCGGCGCAAGTTCGTCAGTTCATCGAGGAACACAAGCTCTATGGGTTCGGCTCGGACTGCGTCGCCTCGCCGCGGTAACTACTGCCGAGCGGAAACACAGTACTGGTCGAAGGCTTCGGTCAGAAGCTTTGCGATCTCGGGCGCCTGGCGGCTCTCAATCTGGTGACGGTGAACCACAAAGACGGGCTTGCCATCGCGAAAAAGCGCGATAGAAGGCGACGATGGCGGAACGCCGGTTAACAGTTCGCGCACGCGGGCGACGGCTTCAAGGTCTGCGCCGGCGAACACCGTTGCGGTCGCATCGGGCCGCACATGATGCTGGAGCGCAATTCCGATGGCCGGCCGCGCCTTGCCGGCGGCGCAGCCGCAGACCGAGTTGACCACCATCAGAACGGTGCCGCTTCCTGGCGCAAGCTTGCGGTTGACCTCCTCGGGAGTCCTAGTCTCCTCGACGCCATACTGCGTCAAGTCTTCCCGCATCCGGGCGATGAGTTGTTCGGGATATCGCATGGCAGTAGAAAACATGTTTTAAGTTCCTGATCTAGGTCCCCGCTCTGGCGGTCTGGACCTTGGGGCTCGCCAGATAACCTACAATTGTGTCTTTTCGAACCTCGTTCACGACAATCTCGTCGGGCTGATGAGCCTTCGAAGTATAGAACTGAATCGGCTCGTTGATGGTGCGGTCTTTCTTCTCAACCATCTTGTCGTCGACCGTAATCTGAATTGTAAACCGATTATGTTTTACGTCGGCCTTCTTCAATTCGACCATGACGTCCGCCACCCGGGTGGCTTTCTTCGATTTTGAAATGGTGAACTGCGAATAGTTTCGCTCGCCGAGTTCTTTGAGCGCCTCCAGTTCTTTCCCATTCGTCGCGATTAGGCTCGCGTGGCTGTCCAGCTCGCCCGTTGCGCGCTTCAAGTTATCGATGGTTTGCTGCAATTGCGACTTCGTATTCTGGACGTCCGTCTTGACGGTGCCGACGTCGGCTGAAACGCTCTGCAGTTGCGTGGTGGCTGTATCGGCGGTCTGCTTCACGGCGCTGATGGCTTGTTGCTGCGCGGCTTGTTCTTCGGCGACGCGTTGTTGCAGCACGTCGACGCGGCGTTGGGCGTCGACCTTAGCTTGTCCCACGGCCTGATCGGCGGCGTGGCGTTGTTCGGCCAGACGTTTCTGCAAGTCTTCGACGCTGCGACGGGAGCGCTGAACTTGTTCGTTAGAATCGATACGCATCTTCTCCATCGCAGTGTTGAGGTCGTTCGTCAGCTTGGCCATCTCGTTCTTGTTGTCGGTTCGGAGATGTTCGAGTTGGACAAACAGAAAAATATTTGTCGCAGCAAGCAGGACGAGAACACCGACCAGCACGGGTATTTTCCAATTCGGACTGGAAGGCGGCGGGATGATATAGGTTGGCTGCTGTGGTGCACTACTCATGATCTTCTTTATTATCGTGCAAACCGGTTGGCGAGACGTTCCGAGGAGGCGCGGCTAGACGCCTTCACGCTTGCGACCGATCCGAATCGCCATCTGATTTTGCGTGGGTTCGCCGTCGCACTCGACCGCCAGTACTCTCGCGATGGGATCGGGAGCGGTAGTTTGCAGCCCGATGAAGCGGACGCGGAACGGCTCCTGGATGAATTGAACCGGTTCGCCGGTCGCGAACATTTTGGCGGAGAGAACCTTTTGCTCGAGACCGCCAATAGCCAGCGTGTCTCCAGGCCAGAAGTAGGCGTGAATAAACAACGTGTTTCCGCGGCGCGTGAAATCCGCAAATTCGGAACGCCCGACCTGGCAGCGATCGGCGCGGTGGATCAGATCGCTGTAAGAGTCCATCCATTTTCCAACCGAAGTAAGTATTTCGATCGATGGGTCGGGAATCGAGCCGTCGGGCCGCGGACCGATATTAAGCAGATAGTTGCCCTGGTCGCGGGTGCACGAGAGCAGGTTGCGCACGATGGTCTTGGGCGACTTCCAATTGTCGTCGGCGCGCTGATATCCCCAGCTATCGTTCATCGTCATGCACGCCTCCCAAGGCGTCGAAGCGGCGCGGATTTCCTGTTCGGGAGTGGTGAAGTCTTCAGGTATTCCGGATCGATTATTGATCAGGATATCGGGTTGAAGCTGGCGAACCATCTTGTTCATGTTCACGGATTCCCAGCCTTCGGGAGACAGAGGCCAATTGACGTCGTACCACAGAACGTCCACTTTGCCGTAGTTCGAACAGAGCTCGCGGACCTGTCCGTGGATGTAGTCGACGAAACGGCGGCGGGCCGCTTCGTCATTACGGCACCGGGCGCCATCGGGATGATGCCAATCCATCAGCGAATAATAAAATCCGAAGCGCATGCCTTCCGAGCGCGCAGCCTCCACGTATTCGGCCACTAGGTCGCGTCCGGCAGCTTGTTTGGGAGCGCAATAATCGGTCAGCTTGGTGTCGAAGAGGCAGAAGCCTTCATGGTGTTTGGTGGTCATTACCATGTACTTCATGCCCGCCGTCTTCGCCAGTTTCGCCCAGGCGCGAGCCGCGTGCGGCGCAGGATTGAATTGCCGTGCGAGTAACTGGTACTCGGCTACCGGAATGCCTTCTTCTTCCATAGCCCATTCATGGCGGCCCAAAACGCTGTAGAGGCCGAAATGGACAAACATTCCAAAGCGGGCTTCGTGCCACCACTGCATGCGGCGGTCGCGGTCGCCAATGGTGGAAGTGGAAGGCCCCGGATCGGAAGCGGGGAGGTGATCCTGCGCGCGAAGAGGAAGCGGAGCGATGGCGGCGGCGGCCCCGGCGGACTTGAGCAGGGCGCGCCTGGAGAGAGATGAAATTTTCACGGGTGTGCCATCATTTCTTGTACCACTTCCATGATCGAGTTTTGCGTTCCGGAGCCTTAGTCCCGGCGTGTTTTCCAAACGTCTTATCGAGCCCGAATTGATGGATCATCTTCCGCCGCCGGAAGCGCGCGAGAACCTGGCCGATCTGGTGCGGATCAACGCCCGGTTCGGCGGGCACTCCGTGATTCGAAAGGCGTTGGGCGCGGTAGCGGGACGCGACGAATCGTTCACGCTTCTGGACGTGGGGTCCGCATCCGGCGACGCGGCGCGGCGGATTCAGCAAGAGTTTCCCGGAGCACGCGTGACGAGCCTCGATTGCAATGTAACCAATCTGGAGAACGCGCCGTATCCGAAGGTGCTGGGGGATGCATTCGGACTGCCCTTCTTGCCGGGAAGTTTCGATTACGTTTTCTCCTCGCTGTTTCTGCATCACTTTGAGGACGCGCGAGTGATTGAATTGCTGCGAAGCTTCTATTCGGTGGCGCGGCGTGGAGTCGTCATGTGCGACTTGGAACGACACATTCTGCCCTATTTGTTTTTGCCCGCGACGAAGCATCTGTTCGGCTGGCGGCGAGTCACGGTTCACGACGGCGTAATCTCCGTGAGAGCTTCGTTCCGCCGCCATGAACTAGCCGAGTTGGGCCGAAAGGCGGGTATCCAATCCGCTAGTGTGCGCGCGCACAGGCCGGCCTTCCGGATTTCATTCGTTGCCAGAAAGAACGGCGCATGAGCAAGCCCGGTGGGTACTCGGAGGAAGATACCCACCGGGGGGCGCACCGGCCGCATAGCAGCGTGCGCCAACTCGATAGCCCCGGCCCTCTGCAAAACGGACCGAGGACCTAGCTTGGTTGATGTGTTCGGATCCGCCTTGTGTTATTGGACGGAGAGCTTCTCAATAAATTACGTACCGCCCGTCAAAATATTTGCAGAGGCTTCGCCGATTCTCGAAAGACTACGGAAGCTCGCCAGGCGATCTGATTGGGAGTTCCGATCACGAACGAATACCCGAACACGCCGACTAATAGAACCGCGCAGGCAATTGTAAAACCGGGCAGGAAAGAGTGCATCCTCTGCAGGGTCAATCCGCTTACATAGGGAGCGATAACGCCCGCGAAATTTCCCATGCAGTTTTGAACACCGGTCCACTTACCTGAAGCTTGGGCTCCGGCGAGGTGTTGTGTCAAGGCCCAATGGTTGGATGAGAATGCTCCCATGGAAAGGCAGGCCAGTACCAAGAGTGCATTTGCGCCCGCCGGTTCGCGAACCAGCACGGCAGGCAACAGGAAGAAACAGCAGCCTAACAGACCACAGGAAACGAATATCTGCCGCACTTTTCCGGGCGCTCGGCCGCGGCGGATGAAGGCGTCGGCAAGCAGGCCAAAGAAAATCGACGAGGCGGCGACTGCCCAAAAGGGCAGGGAAGCGATGAGCGCTAGACGATCATGCGTGTAATGCCGTTCCTTTTCCAAATAGTAAGGAAGCCAAGTCAAGAAAAGGTACCAGGTGTAATTTCCCCCGAACAGTCCCAACACAGTGCCCCAAAATCTTCGCTGAATCAGGATTTCCGCAAGCGGAGGAGCTTGACGGGACATGCTGGCGAGCCGCCTGACAGCTAGCCGGGGTACGATCAGGCACCAGGGCAAGAGCCACAATAGACTGACGGCGCCGATGGCGACAAACATGTAACGCCACGAAAATCGGTTCATGATCTTCACGCCGAGCAGGACGCCCAAAGCTGGTCCGGCTTTGGAGCCGGCATCAATGAGCGCGTTCGCCGTTCCGCGAAGCTGTTCGGGAAACGTCCCGGCGATTATTTTGGAATAGGCTGGATAGGCGATCGATTCACCAGCTCCGAGCACGAGGCGTAGACAGAAGAGGACCCAGAATGCGCTCGCGAGGCCGGTGAGGCCTGTGGCCCCGGACCAGATGAAGAAGCCGCAGGCGTAGACCCAGTTCACGTTCCAGCGGTCGATGATCCTGCCGGCGGCAATCTGACACAGCGAATAAGTCCAGAAGAAACCGCCGAGCAGGAGGCCGAGATACTCGGGTCGAAAATGAAGATCGCCCTCGATGCTGTGAGCGGCGACGCCTAGGTTGCCTCGATCTACATAGTTAATACAGACGGAGACGACCAGCAGCATTAGGCCGATCCAATGAAGAGGCTTGGGCCTGAGCGCTGTGGTCTCCACTGTTGGCCACACTCTATCAGAGTCAGTGCAGATAGAACAGGCTTAAGCGAGGCAGTTTTGCGGCTTCCAGCAGAGCCGTATCCAAGTAGCGGCGCTCCAACATGGAAATCTGTTCCGCGCTCATCTTCGACCGGTAGGGCCGTAGCTCGCGATCTAAGTTCGCGCGCATGGTGTAGAGATCGGAATCCGAGGATAAGGCGCGAAGGGCGGCCACCATCTTTTCTTCAAGAGCTGTAAGGCGGCGTTCGAGGGCTTCGAGATCCTGAAGCTGGTCTGCCGCCTTCGCGGCGAGCGCTTCAAGCGAGGAAGCAATCTCCTGAAACAGAGATTCGGGCCTTTGCCGCAACGACAGGGCATTTTTCTCGAGGTGCAAGCGAAGCTCATCGGCAGCGAAGGGTGGCGAAGATGGCGTTTTCCCCGCCGCGCGAGAGGGGAGCCGTTCAGCCGCCTCCATGACCGCCTGCGCGCAATAAGCGAGAGAGTTGATGAAGCGGCGCTTCAGTTTTCGGCTGCGCCACTTCTCAAAAGCGTTGTCGATTCCTTTGAGAACGGCGTCCAGGGGGATGGAGGCGTTCTTCCAGCTTTCAATCAGCGCCCAATCGAGCGGCGACAGGAGAAACAGTCCGGCGCCTCGCGCTTGTTGAAAGCGATCCTCGATTTCGGTGAAGTAGTTGAAGTAATTGCCGCTCCACTCGGTCTCGGCGGAAGCGTGCGAATCGGAGGCCGTGCTCATGGTGCTATTAATTGTCGGGCCGGATGCCGCCCGTTGCGAGGCGCTCGATTCGGCCGCCATCCGTATGGAGCAGAAGAAATCCGTTTTCGTCGAGTCCCGCGGTTATTCCCTTTGCCCCGCTCTCCTCGACGACTACACGCCTGTGCATCGCATAGCTGGAGGCGCGCGTGAAGGCTCTCAGAATGCTGGAGGCGCTTTGGCTAACGAGCATCGAACAGAAAGCGTCGAGGGAGGCAAGCAGGCTCGCCACGACATGTTCCCGGGATTGCGCGCGGCCTCCGCTTTCAAGACGGAGTGATGTTGCGGGCGTGCGCAGGCCGGCGGGCAAGGCGGCGTGATTGACGTTGATTCCGATTCCCGCGACCACGCACAGGTCCACCAGATGGGTCAGAATTCCGGCGACCTTTCGGTCGCGGATAAGAACATCATTAGGCCAGCGAAGATCGCAAACCAATTGGGTTGATTGCTGAATGGCCTCCGCCGTTGCGAGCCCGAGCAAGAGGCTGGCTATCGGCAAATTGGCGGCCGAGAGCGGAAGGCGCAGAAGAATCGAGCAGTATATGCCCGCTTCCGGTTCGGAATGCCAGGAGCGGCCGAGCCGTCCGATACCGGCGGTCTGCTCCTCCGCGATAACGAGAGTGCCGTGCGGGGCGTTTACAGCGGCAAGCCGCGCTGCTTCGGTCATGGTAGAGCCGACAGTCGGGAAATAATGGATCTGATTTTCGGGGCGCAGGGCGCGGAGCCGGTCAACGTCCAGTGGCATTGCAAGGCGGCGGAGTGCGGCGGAATGAAACAGGTGTGCGACTACGCCTTGGCTCCATCGAGTCTCAGCGTAACATTCGGAACGCAGATGTGGGACTACGAAGCTAGCTATGGTGTAATGGGTGTGGCTGTATTACGGCCCGCCGGGACGTAATACAAGCGCATGCTCCTCAGTAGCTCAACGGTAGAGCATTCGGCTGTTAACCGAAGGGTTGTAGGTTCGAATCCTACCTGAGGAGCCAATTAAATCACGCACTTAGCGGGAACTCAATTACATCACTGGCAGTTTTAATGGCACTTGGTTTTGGCGCAACCAACGTGTCGTCGGCTTCGCGCAAATGATCAGGTGCCAAGTCCGCATACTTCGCGGTCTGCTTCAGCGTGGAAGGACACATCAGCATTTGCACCGTCTTGAGGTTCACCCCGCGCATGACGAGTTGGCTTGCGAAGTCGTGACGGAGTGAATGCCACGTGAAGTCTTTCAAGTCGGCAGCCTGGACATTGGGGGAAACCAGTGGGCAGGGATCGAGAGATATTCTGGCCCTTCGTGATACTCCGCAAAAACGAAGTGGTCTTTTCGCGGTATAGCTGATGCTTGGCGTCGTTGCAGAATCCCGTATGCGATCGCGTTGAGCGGCAACATCCAGCTCTTCTTCTTGTACTTCGATTTGGATTTCTTCGGCAGCGTCAACGTTCGCTCGTACATGTCGATTTGGTTCCAACGCAGCTCGAACTGGGCCCGACCACTTACTACTTCACCGGGACACCCGCTGGTTGGGGCCACAATCCGTTCCTCGTGCAAAGCGATGCTGGCGGCGGCCCCGGCGGCGACGTGATGGCCTGCTTCAGCCATGTCGCCACATCGAGCGAGCCGAGCACCTATGCGTGGAGCCAGTCGAACACGAACGACGGCATGACGGCGATTATTTTGGATTACCGCAACGTTCAAGACCTTCGATGGCTGGTCCAATTCGCTCGCCTCCAATACAGCGAGCTTTACTTCTTCGGCTGTTGGCGATCCCATTTGCGTTGTTACTCAATCGACTTCATCGCTCGTAGGCCAGGTCTGCGGCACCATTGCCGGCTACACGTCCGCGACGCAAGTTACTCTTAGCGTCTACGCCGGTATCTCGTCGAATGCACAGTTCAGTTATGGCACCAGCGACCAGACCGGCTTCGATAGCGCCATTTCGACGGGTTGCGCAAAGGGATGCATCCTGCTGCTCGCTCCGAAGAGATACGTGCTCATCGGCTCGCTGAGTTTGCCCAAAGAGATCCCCATCCACATCCTCGGCGCGGGCCCGGACGCAATCGCAGCTAGTTCACCCATAAACGTCCGGGGGCGCTCTACCGCTCCTTAAAGAACAGTTCGCGCCTGCCGATTGTTCGAATCAACGCTTCCTCGGACCCAAAAACTGAGTACGGGTTGAGACCCATCAAATCCAGTCCCATGAGCGCTCGCTTTCGTTCCGTCGCGGGGATCAAGATCTTGACGATGAGGTCTTCGTTCACGCTACCGATCAAAACCTGATCATGCGGCAAGAACCTGTAATCGGTATGCACCTTCTCACCGCGCCGTTCCCATACGGTTCCAACACACATAGAATATTGACTTTGTTGTAAGTAGTGCCTGGGATGAGTTCGGACATATGGACCAACAAGGAACAGATGAGCATCGCTGCCGGACGCGTGCATTTTGTCTCTGAAATACACGTACAAAAGCACGTGAGTTGCCTTATCGTGCATTGCGTCGAATGCAAAGAGAGCTGCGACGTAGGGCGACATAGTCCAGTCGAGTATGGGAGAAGGGAAGCCGTGGTGCCGCAGATACAGCAGATATTCGTATATGCCCGAATTGTGGCTCAAAATGGAATCAATCCAGTGGGAATTCTGAAGTAGGTGCTCGAACTCCGGCCATTCTGGTATCTCATTCCAACTTCGCTCTGTCAGTGACTCGACCGCCGGTTTCGTCCTCGCAGCTTTTCGATAGTACGTGAGCAGCGTCTCGTTCGGGTTTGCGTCGTTCGATCTCTCCAGCGTTGTCTCCAGCCGCCAATCAGAATTTCCCAATCCACGAAAAAGCGGATCGTAGAGAGCGCGGTTATTCGTTGCTTCCTTCTGCTCTTTGAGCTGCTTCAGTTGTTCTAGTACGGACGGAAATTGATCCCACGACTGCAGCATTATGCTCTCTTCCTGAGGCATGATCGATTTGTCAGTATAGACCCGACGCAGGAAAATACTACGCGGGTCGGCTGAAGCTGGTCGGGCGCACGTCTTGCCGCGACGTAAAAAATCCAGTGTCACTGCACGAGGTTTCCACAGACCAGATTCGCCTAATGTTCGCCTATACTGAATGAGTGTCAATCGGCCTTGCCGAATCGAAAAAGGACCACGCTGGCCCTGACCATGTGTCCACGGTGGCGATCATTGCGGGCATCTTCACAGTGATTCGACTGGCGCGAGTGCCTGACAGAGAACTCAACGACCGGAGGCTCATCGACACGGTGAAGCAGGGCGTTTCGCTCGCCCGCACCATTCTTGCGGAGGCGATGCGGTAGAAACTGGAATGCGTGCCAAACAGATCCGTCGCAACAGAAAAGTTTAGGGTGTGGCCACGCGGCTCTTTGCCGCACGATGGATCGGCAATCAATTTAAGGCAGTCTCTTGTACTTTGGGATGGGATCGCATTCCTGTGATTAACAAGCTCTGGCATGACCCGGTATGGAGCAAAGTCATTGCTGCCGGTATTCTCGGAATTCTGGCGCTAGGCACACGTTTCGATTGGTGGTCTTCATCATTAAATGAAATCCGACGCGCGGCTCGGTGGCTGATGGCCTTCCTTGTCACAAGATCGGCGCTTCCGCATTGGCTGATTGCGCTTGGAGTTTGCTCCATGCTCATTCTCGCAATCCTGATTGTAATTGGCATAGTCGTGGCGGCACAATCCGCACTCGGAGTGTCGCCTGAACAGAGATTCGTAAAGATCGATAGGCCCGCGTGGATCTCTTACACTATGGATGTCTTCTATGATGTTCGGTGGCGCTGGACGTACGGCAATTCGGCGGAAATCGAAAATGTGTTGCCTTTCTGCCCGCGTTGTGACTATCAGCTCACCATACGGAACATCAGCAACATTCCCATTGTTGATGTGCTGGCATTTCACTGTGATCTGTGCAATCGCGACGTTGCAACAATCCAGGAGCCGCTTAGCTCCATCACGAGCAAAGTCACGCGCTTTATCCATCAAAAACTTCGTACCGAGACTTGGCCTCGTTCCGGGCGTGAAATTGAAGAGGCTCGTGACCACACGTAAAGCAGATCGTTGCTTTTTCGTCCGGAGCCGAGGCGAGATGGAGGAGTCACAATGGATGACGAAGCGCTAACTACGAAATTCAGATCCCTGGAGAAATATGGTGTTGAACGAGTCAAGCATGACCTGTTGAGCGGTGCCATGCAACTCGTCGGCGGCACTCGCGAGCATCGCGAGGAGGTTTGGGAGTGGGTGCGTATGAAGGAAAGGCTAGCGCAAGCAGTCGCCATAGAGCCCGAACCTGAATTAACCTTGCTTTGAGCCGATTAGCCGAGTTGCGTCAGGTCATATCAGTTCGGTTCGACTTCAGGAAACTCATCCGGCTTTGCGAGGAGATCAATGTAACCTACCGTGACGGCTGTTATCTCGCCACAGCGATGCTCACACGCGCGTTGCTCGACCATGTACCGCCGCTGTTCGGCAAATCCAGCTTCGGTGAAGTGGCAAACCAATATGGCGGCAGCTCCTTCAAAGGAACAATGCAGCACCTCGATTCAGCATCCCGGAAAGTTGCTGATGCACTGCTCCATCAACAGATACGCAAGAGCGAAACGTTGCCGACTGCTCAGCAGGTGGATTGTGGCCAGCAGCTCGACGCCTTGCTTGCGGAAATCGTACGCATAAAACCGTGAGTAGATAGTTGCCGCGACCCGATCTGCACGAGCATAGCAATTATCTTTTGGGGGTCAGATAGATACCGCTCTTTGCATCCTCACAAGGCATGAAGCCAGAGGAGCCGCCCCGATCACGCGGCGAGCCCTGCCACAACGACTGCAGCGCCCGCGATTCAAATGGCTATAAGGGCACGCCTTTCTACGGTCGCATGTTCAGCGAGCTGTCTGGGTTCGGGCGGCTCTGTTCCTGGTATTTGATATGGGCGTCCATCACTCATCGCGGTTAGACTTCCATCCTCTTACCACCCATTCTAAGGGTCTCGACAACCAGAACGGCGCTCGAAAACCAGGGCCGTATCCTGTCGATTCTAGGATCGATTCACTGGCAGTTTTGATGGCACTTCGTTTTCCGATTTGGTGTCATCTCATTCAACACAGTGCAACCTGGAGCTTGCTTGTAAGCTATAGCAGTTCACGGGCTTACTCCAGTTTGTGCAGCCTTGTGCAACTTTTTGCGAAACCCCTGAATACCGAAGGGTTGTAGGTTCGAATCCTACCTGAGGAGCCAGATTCCCATTGATCCGAGTGGCACGGGTAGTGCATTGCTCTGAGCTATTGATACGAGCTTCGAACTCCTCGATGTTCGGGTATGCCCATTTCATGTTCGATTGAAAGTACCGATATACATCCTCATCGTGAATGTGCTCTTCTCGGTAATCAACAAGAAATGAATTTCGGTCTGTCATGTATCCCAGGTTGGTGCTTAATGAAGGCCTCCAAGGTCCTTCTATCCTCTTCTCTCACCGTAAGGTCGCGACGAATCCCTCAGATATCAGTGATGGCCTGTGTCGCGCTCATGCCCGCTAATCAGAATCGTTAACAAAAGGCCCGAGGCGTACACCCGCAATGGAGGACGCCTCAGGAATAGCCAGGATGGTTTGGAACTTGAGATGTACTAGGAGCGGCGGCTCTTGCGGCGCGAGATCAGACCGACGCCGAGCAACCCGGCGCCCATCAGCAGCATCGAAGCGGGCTCGGGGGTGGTGACCGGAATGACTGTGGCTGTAAACGTCGCGGAGAACGGCGTATCGATGGGCAGGCTGGTGAAGAGAGACGCGACAGTCTCTCCATCGAAAGTCGCCGAGAACGTGCCGGTGAAAGTGTCTATCTTCGAGTTGCTATTGGTGTCCCAGATGTAGCCATCCACGTCGAACGACGCCACAGCTCCATCCGCGGTATCGGTTAAAACAAACGGCCCTACCGCGCCCGGCGGGATGTTGGTTGCCCAGAGCTGCAGATTCGACCCACCCGTATCGAATGTCATGAAAGCGCTCGGAAGCGTAACGCTGCCGGTGCCCTCATTCAAGCTCTGAATCGTGCCGAATTCTCCGGTCGTCACACCGGCGCTCGAAAAAACACCAGCGTTGACGAGAGAGATTTCGTATGTTCCATAACCCGGAGCTGGGGTATAGGGCGCTCCGTTCGGATATTGTCCGAAATCGATGTAGTTAGAACCGACCTGTGCGTCTCCGTTGATACCTAACTGGATCTGAGAAGCCGAGCCGGCGGCGGCGAAGCATATTCCCAACGCTATGCCAAGAATAGAACGATTTAATTTCACAATTATTCCTCCGAAGGCTCTTACTCTCTTGAGTGGAGAAAGCCTTGCAACTTATCTTCCGGCAGAATGTCGCAATAACTCAAGAACTGCAGGTACTCGAGTACTAAGTGGCAGATAGGTATCCCCATTGACCTAGGGTGTCGCTGCGAGATTCACGTCGATCGTCTCCGTCGATTGGTGGCGAGGTTCAGGCCAGCTTGCGGGCGTATGCGATTTGCTCGCGCATATCCTGGTTGTCGTTTGTGTCCTTCTCAAATTCGATTGCGACCAGGCGAGAAAAGCCGAATTCCTTCAGCTCGCGCATTGCCGCTGGAATCTGTGCGACGCCCGTTCCGAGCGGCACATTGCGTTCCGCTCCGGCCGCCTCCACGTCCTTGAGGTGGACCAGGTTCAAACGAGATCGCAGGCGCCGAATCGCGTCCACAGGGTCGTAGCCGCAGGCCGCCACTTGGCCTGTATCGAGCGTGGATCCCACTGTAGAAGAAAGAGGCGTGATCGCACGCAGCACATCCTCGGCGCTCTCGTAGGCGAAGCCTCGGGGAAACCAATGATTATGGATTCCGAAGGTTAGTCCGGCCTGCGTAAACTGCCGGTCGATCTCCTTCAGAATCGGTCCGGTGGCGTCTCCCGAGACGTTTGCCGCTCCGAAGATCTTCGCGTAGCGAAGCGCGTAATCGAGATCCTCCTGGTTCTTGATTGTCGCGGTGTAGTAAGAGACGCAGCGTATGCCGGCGTTATCGAACTTGCGGCGCGCGGTCTCCACCATTTCCTGCGTCGGCGGTTTCATCAGCATGAATTCGCCGCGCGACATCTCAATCTCTCGTATTCGATTAGCCTGTAGCTCGCGAATCATCTCGTCAAGCGAAAGCAGATGATAGGAGAAGGCGCCAACACCGATGTTGAGATGAAACCCTGCGGCGGAAGCGGTCAGCGATGCGGCTGCAAGCTGTCCGAATGCGCGCCGCGTCATCTGTATCAACAATCCGCTCCCTCCTGCGGCGCCGCGGCGCCGATTATGCTGAACCGGAAACGCATCGTCTTAACGGCTCGCAATCCCCGCAATGTTCTTGGGCGGCAGAATTTTTTCAACCGGCATGTCTGCCGGAAACACCAGGTTGAAGAAGCCGACCATCATCTCATCCCAACTCTGCTCACCCCATGGGACCGCGCGCTTCGGGTCCGCATTGTCCGGGTTGTTCGGGGAGTTGTCGAAATGCGCGGTGCATTCTATCTTGGCGCCTTTTGGCAGCACGATCGGCTTCTCAAGCGTGTACCAATTCTGCCAGTGCCAGTTATAATGCGGGACGCTCAAGATTGTCTCGGTTTGCCCACTTGGATAAGTCAGCTTGTAGAGGAAATCTTTTCCGCGGCCGTGCATGTGAGGATGCAGGCCCGAAAGACTCACTTGAGTCATGACTTCGAAGCTCGCATCGACACGGTAATTCGGGTCGCCCGGCGGGATCAGAAACGTTCCGTTGGTGGCCGATAAGGTCAGCACCCGCTGCTTCGGCGCCTCTTTAGCGAAGACGATGCCGAGCCGGGTTTGATCCCGCCGGGCATGCCCGTTTGGCGTGTAATGAACTTGGAAGACGATGTCGGAGCCGGCTTTGATGAGCTTGGCTTGCCCCGGCGCGAGAATCTCCGCCGGTTGTCCGGGCGCGTAGCCGACCAGAAAATCGCTCGGAAGCGCGCTGGTATCGGGCTGCTCTTTGGTCTTCGCCTGCGGCGCAATGAAAAACTGCCCGGCAGGCTCGCCACGGAACCAGTTCGATTTCGGCTCGCGAATGAAAGCGATGATGTGATGCACCACCGCCCGATCGGTGGGGCGAACCTCGGCCGCCTGTACCCACATGTCTCGCGTAAATCCGCTCTGGACTATGATGTGCTGATAATCGACAACGCCGGATGCCGGAACATCGAACGGAATCGGAAGCTGGTAAATCTTATCGGGTGGGCCGATCTGCCAGCCCTCGGTCCATTCAACCGGCGGCGGGCTGTCTTTCGGATCGCCTTCGGGAGCTTTCGCGTCCGCCCAATCGGAGATGGTCTTGATCTCGGCGTCGCTGAGTACTCGTCCGTTCGTGAATTTACCGTAGCGCGCGTCGGCGAACCACGGCGGCATCTTGCGCGTCTTCACCGCTTCCTTCATGGCGGCCGCCCAGGGCCGGGTGCTTTCATAGGTGAGCATCGAAAACGGTCCCGCTTCGCCCGGCCGGTGGCACCCCTGGCACTCACGTTGCAAAATCGGCAGCACGTCTTTGGCGAAGCTGGGAGGATTTTGAGCCTGCGCGAGAAAGGCGGCGCTCACGAACCCGAGCGCCACACGAAAAGCAGCCGAGAGCAGGGTGTCGAATTCCGTGGATATCATAAGCTTGACCATCGGGGTTGGAAGCTGGATGTCTATATCCAATCGCGCCGCGCCCTTTCTTGTACTGCTCCTGGTTGTGTTGGCGCTCACGGGAACAGACCGCGCGCATGATGTAATCACCACCAAGCTTACCTATTCGCGCGAAATCTCGCGAATTTTTCTGAATCGCTGCGCGGGCTGTCACGGCCCGGGAGCCTCGATCGATCTGAGCTCTTATCGGCAAGTCAGGCCCTGGGCCGTCGATGTCAAAGAACAGGTTCTCAGCCGCCAGATGCCGCCCTGGGGCGCCGTCAAGGGATTTGGCAACTTATCGCCGGACCACGCGCTCAGCGAGGAGGAGATCCTGATGGTGGCGGCGTGGGTAGTGGGAGGAGCGCCGGAGGGCGATCCTAAACTGCTGCCGAAGGAATCCGAAGCGGCCGCTCCTGTCGCAAGCGACGAAAAGATTCATCAAGACCTCGTGGCCGAGAGCCGGCTTCGTTTGCCGGCGCCGCTTTCGGTCATCGGCATTCGGCCGCTCCCGGTCGCCCCGGTCGAAAGCGCGCGCGTGACGGCGAGGCTTCCAAGTGGCGAGATCGTGCCGCTCGTCTGGCTCTACAGATTCGATGCGACACAAATCCGAAACTTTACGTTTCGCGATCCGCTGCCCCTACCGGCCGGAACTGTTGTGGAATCCTCTGCGCCGCTTCGCTTCGCGCTGCTAGAGCGCCGCGACTAACAACGTGAATTGCGTCGTGTTTACCGTTCCGAGCCGCTGGAACTGCGTCCACACGCGATGCCATCCCGGACGTGGAAATATCACGTTGAACTGCATATGCTGTCGCTCATCGGTCAAAAAAGGATGTATGTGGATGAGATCGATCAGATCGCCGCTTGCAATAAGCATGTGAGCCCAAGCGCCTAAGTAGCGCTCCAACCCATCGGCGGGATCGAGGGTAAACAGTAAACGCGTCTCAAGCCCGGCGATCGGCTGCTCAGGTTCAAGCCGCAGCGACGCTTTCAGATTTGCCGCTTTAAACGGAGCGAGCGCGACAGAGAGATGCTGTCGATTTACCTTTCCGCTGACGAAAAAAGTCGCCGCCGCGAGCTGAGGCACGGAACCGATGGGATAGAAATCGGCAAGCAGCCGATACATGCCGCCAACCGGCGGGCAGACGGGCAGCTCGAACGAACCATCCTCTTGCAACGTCGGGTGCAGGTGAGCGAAGTACTCCAAATCTTGGCTGACCAGAAATACATGCATGAGCTTCTCATGGACGATCGCGAAATGGCGCTCTAGCGAGCCGGATGGCTGCAGAATGCGCAGGCGCAAAGTCGCATTCTTGCCCGGCTGGAGCACCGCCGGCTCATGTATCAATTCGAGCGGCAGTTCGGTTCGATTGGGAATGCCGAACACCAGCTTCATACCGCAGCGGGGGCACACGCCCGGCGCGGTCGAACGGTAGTCGGGATGCATAGGGCAGCTCCAATTCTGTGGGTCTGGTTCCGTCTCGGCAAGCTTGCCCGTTTGGCAGCGAAGTTGGAGCCCGGATAATATCCCGCCCGTCAATGTACGCAGGTAAGCGCGCCGGTTTGCAAATCCCACGTTCTCAATAAGCGGCGGGCTCTCAACGGCCGCCGCTCGAAGCTGCCGCCGCGCCCGTCTCTTTTGAGTTGATCGGCTCGACATCGGCGTACGCCAGCCAAAATCCCATCATCTCTTCGTTGCTCGGTTCACCCCAGCGAATCGACTTACCCGGGTCGGGGTTCAAGCCATTGTTCGGGGAATTATCGAAGTAAGCCGTAGTTACTAATCGCGTGCCCTTTGGAATCAAGAACTGATGCTTGAGAAAGTAAGTCTCCTGCCAGCGGAAATCGTACTTGGGGACGCTGAAAATGACTTCCCGCCGCCCGTCTGGATAAACGGCCTCGGTAGTCATGCTCTTGCCTCGGAAGTGCATGTGAGCTGTGTAAGCGATCGCGGTCACGTCTTTGGGTAGAGTAAAGCAGGATGTCACTTTATGGTTCCCATCCCCGGGCGGGATCAGAAACCAGTTGTTCCAGATCTCATATTGCGCCACTTCAAAGCGCACGGGTTCTTTCGCAAACACCAGGCCGATTCTGGTACGATCCTTAACTGCGTAGCCCAAGCGGTTGCTGTAGTGAATCTGAAATTGCAGATAGGATCCCGCTGCGACCTTCAGGGCGTATCCCGGCGGCCGGTTTTCCGCCAGGTGCCCAGGCAGATAGATAGAAGGCACGTGATTGACGTCACCTGAAGTATAAGATTTGATCGCGGGATTTTCTGGTTTTGCACAGCCGTCGTCTGAAACAGGAGCGTCCGGCTTCATGTGGTTGACCTTGCCCGTGCGGTAATGAAATTCATCGACGTTCTCCGCGCCGCCATGAGTGGCGATTAGTTTGGCCGCGTCCGCGCCGCTGACAACACTTACAGTTGCGTGATGTACTACCCGCCTGTCGCCCGGCTCCACTTCGGCCGCCTGCACCCATTTGTCTTCCGTAAAATTGGTCGGCACGTAAATGTATTCGTAATCGTCCTGGTTACCGGCCGCTACTTCGGTTTCAGGAATGCTCAACACCAGGTCGGGCTTGATATGCCAGCCCTTTTCGAATGCAGGCGGGCTGGGCAAATCGCGGCCATCGCCTTCTTGCGCGCCGCTCTTCACCCACTCAACGATCGTGTCGATCTGTTCTTGGGTGAGGCGTGGATCGTTCAGGTAGTCGCCGATATGGGGATCTGCATGCCACGGCGGCATCTGCCGTGTCACTACCGCCTCGCGGATTGCCGCCGCCCAAGGGCGCGCGTCTTTATAAGTCATGAGCGACATGGGAGCAATGTCGTTCGGGTGGTGGCACGCGACGCAGTTTCCGTAGAGAATGGGTGCTACATCTTTGTTAAAGGTCACCTGGGCGTGAACTGTTCCCGCCAGGAGCAATGACCCCAACACGTAAGAACCGCGTTTCGTCATGATCCAGAATCGATGAGCTTTTGCAAGGGCTCGTCTGCCCGATTGTACCTATAATCGGGCAGAGGGAAACTCCGTGCACGAGACGCAGTATGCGCGGCTTGCTTATGGGCAGAGGAAGCGAGAGCCTGCATGGCTTTAGAAATCGGATATGTGGAAGCGATCTTCCGTTATCCGGTGAAGTCCATGCGAGGCGAAGCGCTGAATGCCGCCACCCTCGGCTGGCACGGCTTCGAAGGCGACAGGCGTCTGGCCCTACGGCGACTAAACGATCGCGGAGGATTTCCATGGCTGAACGCGAGCCGGTTTCCCGGCCTGCTGTTATATGCTCCCTGCCGCCACGGATTGGGTTCGGATGGAGACCTCCCGACGCACATCCTCACGCCGGATCGTGACGAACTGCCGGTCTTCAGCGAAGAACTGGTCTCGGAAGTGGAACGGCGAAGCGGAGCCCGTGTCGAGATGATGCATCTGAAGGATGGCATTTTCGACGATGCGAATGTCTCCGTCATCTCCTCCGAAACAGTGAGGGAGATCGGGCGGCTCGCCGGATTCAGTCTCGATGCGCGGCGATTCCGTCCGAATATCGTCGTCCGCCCTTTAAGGTCGGAACCCTTTCAAGAGAGCGAGTGGCTGGGCGGGATATTATCCTTCGGCGATGCGAGCGGCGCTACCGCGATCAGTGTCACGATTAACGACGTTCGTTGCTCGACAGTGAACTTCGACCCCGATTCTGCAAAATCTGCTCCAGAGGTGTTGAAAGCCATCGTCCGAGTGAACCAAAACAATGCCGGAATCTATGGAGCGGTCGTTCGCACCGGTCGAGTGACAATTGGCCAGCGCGTCATCTTCGATGGCATCCGCGGCGAAGTTTCACCCGCATGAGCCCGAGCATCTTCGCCCGCTCTCCGTCGAGCCCGTGCTGTTCTAAATCATTGAGTTGGTCGCCGTGTTGAGCGAAAATAAGGACGAATTGTGCCACGTCCCGCCAAGAATATCCACATCCCGCTATCCGAACGTGAGGCCGTCCAGTTGATCGGTAGCGTGAAGCCTACGGCAGATATGCCGAGACAAGGGGCCGCACATGCGTCGGCGCCGAAAAAGAAACAAGCCAAGAAGCGCGTTTAACACCTTCGAACCAGCCAATCTCAGGAACACTATTCGCCGCCGGCTGGAGTGTATGTCTACGTGGTCGGCATGTTCCCCGGCGCTCCTTCTTCGATCTCGATCGTGATTTGAGGAGGATGCAGGAGCGTGTTGTGAATCAGGCAATGATGTACAGACTCTTCGACGGCTTTGCGATGCGCGGCGCCTGCCGCGATAGGCAGGATCACTTCGATCTTGAAATTCGCGAGGCGCGCGGGGCCCGCCGCTTTGACCGCCGTCACGCGAACCCGAGTTCCCGCGCTGGCAAGGTCATTGTTTCGTAAGTACTGCGCTGCATAGTATCCGGCGCACGATCCCAGGGCAGCCAGCATCAGTTCCGCTGGCGTCATGCCTTCGTCGAAGCCGCCGCTCGCCTCCGGCTGATCGCAAGCAATGGTATGCTGCCGCGCCCGGATCTCGAACTGTACTGTTCCCAGATGCTCCACTGTGACTTCCATATGCTGCTCCTTCAATATTGAAACAGGCGATGTCCTCGCCGAAGATGCGCTGTCCATGCGCCCGGCAACCCGGGCGCGACTTTCTGAAGAGTAAAAATAATATATCGTGATACGATATAAATGTGTACGGGGATGGGAAGCACGGCCGCCATATGTCTCTTGCCGAGCTTCGTCGCCTCGCCGAATTCCGGCGCCTGATCCGCCAGTTCCTGCACTTCAGCGAAGAAGCCGCGCGCCAAAAAGGAATCGAACCTCAACAGCATCAGCTCATGCTCGCCATCAAAGGACTGCCTCGGGGCATACGGCCCACTGTGACCGCGCTTTCGCAGCAATTATGCCTGCGTCATCACAGTACTGTGGAGCTGGTCAACCGCCTGGTGGAACGCTCCGCGGCGGTGCGCAAACCCGGATCTGAAGACCGCCGCGAAATGCTCGTGGAACTCACTCCCCACGGCGAACATTTGTTACAGGAGCTTTCCTTCGAGCATTTGGAAGAGTTGCAAAGATCCGGCCCCGCGCTCTCTGAGTCGCTCCTTGCGGTCGTACAACCGGCTCGAGATAAGCCACGGAGTTCAGAATGAGACACCGGTCTTCCCACGCAGTGAAGCCTAAGCGTCACTCGCAATCCTTGAATGCGCTCGGTGATTTCACCACGACGGCGCAAGTCATCCCTATCTCGTTGCTCGCCATCGCAATCGGACTGGTGGCCTCATACGTTGCCTGGTTCCTGTTGAAGCTCATCGGCCTATTCACTAACCTGTTCTACTATCAGCGGATCGATACCGCGCTTTCGTCACCGGCAGGAAATCATCTTGGATGGGCCGCCATTCTGGTGCCGGTTGTGGGCTCTCTCATCGTAGGCTTCATGGCGCGTTATGGGTCTGAGAGGATTCGCGGCCACGGAATCCCCGAGGCGATCGAATCCATCCTCATGAACGGCAGTCGCGTGCATCCTCGTCTCGCGCTCCTAAAGCCGGTTTCGGCCGCTATCTCCATCGGCTCAGGTGGCCCCTTTGGCGCGGAAGGCCCCATCATTATGACCGGCGGCGCGTTCGGTTCCATGTTCGCGCAGTTCTTCCACCTCACCAGCGCGGAACGCAAGACATTACTGGTTGCGGGCGCGGCGGCCGGCATGTCCGCTACCTTTGCGGCGCCGCTCTCCGCGGTTCTGCTGGCCGTAGAGTTGCTGTTGTTCGAATGGAAACCGCGCAGCGCAATCCCTGTGGCGTTGGCCAGCGCAACGGCGGGTGTCGCCCGACGCTACATCCTGGGCCTCGGTCCTCTGTTTCCTGTGGCTCCGCATCCGGTTTTCATCGGACCGATCGGAATCGCGGGATGCGTCCTGGTTGGAATCGCCGCCGGAGCTTTGTCGGCTCTCTTGACGATAGGCGTCTACGCTGCCGAAGATCTCTTTCACAAGCTGCCGATCCACTGGATGTGGTGGCCGGCCATCGGCGGCGTATTCGTCGGTATCGGCGGTCTCATTTTTCCTCAAGCCCTGGGCGTCGGATACGACACCATCGGCCGTCTGTTGCGCGGCAATGTCGCTTTCGAATTCCTTCTCGGCGTGCTGCTTGTGAAATCGCTCATCTGGATCATTTCCCTTGGCTCAGGTACATCCGGTGGCGTACTGGCGCCGCTGCTCATGATGGGCGCCGCGCTCGGCGGCATTGCGGGAATGTTCCTGCCGCACTTTGGTCAAGGGTTCTGGCCCTTGGTCAGCATGGGCGCTATTCTCGGCGGAACCATGCGCTCGCCCTTTACCGGCATCGTGTTCGCGATTGAGCTGACACACGATTTCAACATGCTGCTTCCGCTTCTGGTCGCATGTTTCCTCGCGCACACTTTCACCGTTCTGACATTGAAGCGCTCTATTCTCACAGAAAAAATTTCGCGTCGGGGCTATCACCTCAGCCGTGAGTACGCCCTCGATCCTCTCGAAATTCTGTTCGTCCGCGAGGTGATGCAGAAAGAGGTCATCACCCTTGCGTCGGATGCGCCGGTCGAAGATGCGGCCGAGCTGACTTCCGAACACAACACGCTTCACGATCAGCATCTCTTTCCGGTAACGGACCGTGAGAATCATCTGGTGGGTGTTCTCAGTCGCAAGGATCTGGCGAAGATGTCGATCCCGCGCGGCCTGGTGAGCGACATCGCCGTTCGCAATGCCGTCACTGCGGAGCCCACAGAGCCGCTGCGAGCTGTCGTCTATCGCATGGCCGAAAGCGGATTCACGGAACTTCCCGTAATCGACAAAGAAGAACACCTGGTCGGTCTGGTGTCGCTGCCCGATCTACTCTACGCCCGCAGCCGCAGCTTGGACGAGGAGCGGGCGCGTGAGCGCGTCCTGCGGGTTCGTTTGCGGCGGTCACAGCCTGTGTGAAAAAATCTCGCCGACGCTGGCCCGCCTTCTATCGGTTAGAAAACAAACGTTCAGAGCCAGAGCTCCGCTGCCTTCGCGCGAGCCATCCGAACTCCCCGCGGCGTTCGTCTGCCCTTCCGTCACGTTAGATTTTTGACCGAAAGGCATTGGAGTTTGGTTGTGTGGAATGCCCCTTCTCGGTGACGAGATGACCTCCCGCTGCCACGATGCTCCAACGAAGAGGCGGATGCGAACTTACACCTTATCCGGGCGCTCCAGGCGCCCAGTTCTGCCAGAAGACCCAGATGGATTGGCCGCCCGGCTGAAAGATCTGCTCGTCGGTCAGCCTGAAGCTATAGACACCATAATTCCCTACATCCAGATGCACCAGGCCGGTCTTGCGCCCGAAGGCCGTCCCGTTGGAGTGGTCTTGCTGCTCGGCCCCACCGGCACTGGAAAAACTCGTACTGTGGAGGCCCTTGCCGAGGTGCTCCACGGTACCGGCAAGAACCTCCTGAAAGTCGATTGTGGCGAGTTTCAAATGGAACATGAGGTCGCCAAGCTGATCGGCGCTCCTCCCGGCTATTTGGGCCATCGTGAGACTCAGCCGATGTTGACCCAGGCCAAAGTGAATAGCGTCGCGAGCGAAAACAGCGACATCTCTCTTATCCTGTTCTACGAAATCGAGAAAGCTGCGCCCTCCATGACACGTCTTCTGCTCGGAATCTTGGATAAAGCCACGCTGCGTCTCGGGGACAACACCACCGTCAACTTCGAGCGCACGTTAATTTTCCTGACGAGCAATCTCGGCTCGAAGGCGATTCAGCGGCTTAACAAACCGGACTTTGGTTACGAAGCCATGCTGCCGCCTCCTGCAGTCGAAGACAGCGCCAAGCTGCAAAGCGTCGGCATGTCGGCTGTGCGCCACAAATTTACGCCGGAATTTGTAAACCGGATCGATTCGGTCATCACCTACAAGCCGCTCGATCGGGAAGCCTGCGAAGTCATTCTCGACCAGATTTTCGCCGCCTTTTCGCGGCTCATTCACCACCGCCTCGGCCTGCGCGGTTTCCGCCTGCAATGCAGCCAGGCGGGTCGTAACCTTCTACTGGAAAACGGAATTAGCGTAGAGTTTGGGGCTCGCGAACTGAAGCGCACCGTTCAGCGCAGTTTCATTCAGCCCGTCGCCGCTCTCGTGGCGCAAGGACAAATTCCTCCGGGCAGCACGGTAATTCTCGACGCCAAAAACGGTGAATTCAACATACTGCTTCGGCAGTAAGCTCACTTCGGGATCCACTTCACCGATTCGTTCAGCGGCGTGGCCCGGCCCGTGGCGCCATCGGGGTTCAGCGTCATGTCGACCTCCACTTGCCGTCCCGCGCCGTCATACTCCAAACTGCCCAATCTCAATTCGTCAGGCCCGAGCTTGATCTCACGCCTGCTCGAACCATCGGCAATGGTGAGGATCGCGGTCGAAGCTGGCTTGATCTTCGAAAGATCGTGACTCCATGAAATTCTCAGAAGGTGATCGCTCGGAGAGACGGTCAGACCGAGTCTCGGGGAACCCGTTGCAAGCCACTCCGGCATCGCGCCTCGTCCAGCCGCCACCCACAGCGCGATCGCCACGATCAACATTCCCGCTGCCGCGGCCCAGATGTACCGATTCCTCGATAATGCCGGCAGAGTCGCCGGGGGTGCGCCCGCCTCCTCGGGATCGGCTTCTACCTCGGGAAGGGCTCGAAATTCGCCTTCGTTGAAGCGAAACTCCCTTACAGAAGCTTGTGGCGGCAGTTCGCCATTCGCTGCGACGAAGAAAGCAGCCGTGCGCGGCGCGCTCGCTTCTATCAGGAGCAGTGTGTGCGGAGACGATTTGAACTCAGCGGCAAGCAAACTGCGGTCTGCCATCGAGGGCTTCAAGGGTCCGGGCCGGCAATGGCTGCGAAAGAATCCGATCGCCGTGTGGTGCTGCGCCCGCGCCGCCCTCCGGACCTCCCCAAACTTCGCCTGGTCTTCGGGGCCGAGAATGTAGATCGCGTCGCCATCCGTGCTGCGAGGGAGCATCTGAATGGCCTCGATCCGCAGAATCGGAATTTTCCCGCTCAACACGCTGCCGAGCAGCACGCCTCCAACCTCCACATTCGATCTCTCGGCCTGGTTTAGTTCGGCGGTTATTTTCGGAATCAGGTCCAGTTTCAACTCGATTGCGAAGCGAGAGAGTTCCGGGCTCCACCGAACATAGAACGGCAATTCCTCGGCAGCCGGAGACGCAGACGCCATATTCTTTATTTAAACCACTTCAGCGATACACTGCTGGATGTTTGCCCGCGCTCTACCTGGTTGCGACGCCAATTGGAAATCTGGAGGACATCACGTTCCGCGCCATCCGGATCTTGCGCGAGGAAGTGGATCTCATTGCTTGTGAGGATACACGCCAGACCAGCAAGCTGCTGCAACATTACGGCATCCACAAGCCGCTACTGAGCTATCACGAACATAATGAGGTCGCGCGCGCAAAGGAGATTGTGACCGCCTTGCAGGACGATCAATCCGTCGCGCTGGTGAGCGACGCCGGGATGCCGCTGATTTCAGACCCGGGCTATCGTGTGGTGACCGCCGCAATCGCGCAGAACTTTAAGGTGGTTCCTGTTCCGGGGCCTTCGGCGGCTCTGTCCGCGCTCGCCGCTTCGGGTCTCGCCACCGATCGATTCCGGTTCATCGGCTTCGTTCCGCAAAAACCAGCGGCGCGCCGGAGAGTGTTCGAAGAGATCGCAAACGAAAGCGCGACGGTGATCGCTTACGAAAGCCCGCACCGGGTCATCGAGGCCCTGGCCGATATCGCGGAAATTCTGGGCGAACGAACGATGGTCCTCGCTCGGGAGTTGACCAAGATTCACGAAGAATTCCTGCGCGGGACGGCTCAAAGTATTCGCGAGGAGCTGGAACGCCGCGGTTCGGTGAAAGGCGAAATCACGCTCGTCATCGCGCGTGCGGAAAATAACATAACCGCGGTAGAGGACCCTTCGTTCCAAGTCGAGCGGCTCGAGCGCGAGGGCGTCGGGCGCATGGAAGCGATCAAGAGGATCGCGAAACAGATGGGGCTTCCGAAGCGGGAGGTCTACCGGCTCGTATCGGAGCAGGGCAGCAGTCGGGAGGACAAGGCGCCGGATTTGGTTCGACGATCAGATCCCGAATCACACGGATGAATGCGGGATGGGCGCCGACGGTCGCGGCGCGAACGAACGTCATCCCAAGTTCCTTTGCGAGCGCGGCGGCCTCGACATCCAGATCGTAAAGCACTTCCAGGTGATCCGAAACGAACCCAAGCGGCGCCACGAGAACTTTTCGAATGCCTTCGGCGTGCAGCGCGCGCAGGTGGTCGAGGATGTCCGGCCCGAGCCATGGCTGGGATGGCGGCCCGCTGCGGCTTTGAAATACCAGATCCCAACCGTCGAATTGGGTTCGCTTCGCAACCTTCGATGCCGTCTCGCGTAACTGCCGTTCGTAGGCGCTGGTCTCCGCCATCGAGCACGGAATGCTATGAGCGGAAATTACCAAACGAAATGAATTGGGTTCGTCTGGTAAAAACGGCCTCAAGGCCTCGCGGACCCGATCGGCGCACGCTTCTATAAATCCGGGCCGGTCATAGAAGGCCGGCAGCTTCTCGATCTTCGGCGCTCCTTCGCCTGCGGCTGCCTGGGCAGCCGCGATGTTTTCCCGGTATTGGCGGCAGCTCGAATACGAACTGTAAGCGGACGTGACAAACGCGGCTGCGTGCCGCACGCCGTCGTCCCGCATTTGACGCAACGTGTCCGTCAGGAAAGGATGCCAATTGCGGTTGCCCCAGTAAATCGGCAGTTGTGATCCATGCTCGGTCAGTTCGTTTCGCAGCGCGGCGATAAGCGCGCGGCACTGATCGTTGATCGGGCTCTTTCCCTCGAAATGGTAATAATGTTCGGCAACTTCGACCAGCCGCTCGCGCGGAACGTTGCGGCCGCGAGTCACGTTTTCAAGAAACGGCAAGACGTCTTCGCGCTTTTCGGGGCCGCCAAAGGAAACAACCAGAATTGCGTCGTACATGTTTTTCTGAGCGCGCAGGCCGTTTGGTGGCCCTTGTGCGCGGTTCAAGTTTTTCTGAGCGCGCAGGCCGTTTGGTGGCCGTTGTGCGCGGTTCAAGTTCTTCTGAGCGCACAGGCCGTTTGGTGGTCGTTGTGCGCGGTTCAAGTTAGGCCTCCGCCGATGCGATGCAGTTTCAACATGTTCGTCGAGCCGCGCAAGCCCACCGGCTGTCCTGCCACGAATACGATATTGTCGCCTGGCTTCACGCGCCCGGTTTCGACAAGGTTCCGTTCCATTTCGAGCAGCATTTCGTCGGTCGACTGAAACGCGGGCGAAACGATCGCATGCACGCCATAAACGATCGAGAGTTGGCGCGCAACCACGTCGCTGGATGTGAAAGCGTAAATAGGGACGGGCGGCCGCGAGCGGGCGAGTAGCCGGGCCGAGCTTCCGGTCGAGGTTCCGACTGCCAATGCCGTCACTTTCGCCGACCGCGCGGCATGATACGCGCCCTCGGCGATGATCTCCGGAATTGACATGCGCCCCTGCGCCCAGATCTCCGGAAACCCTTTCTCCTTAATTGAGCTTTCGGTCTCACAAGCGATACGCGCCATGACCCTCACCGACTCCACAGGATGACGCCCGGCCGATGTTTCGGCGGAGAGCATCACCGCGCTGGTCCCGTCGTAAATGGCGTTGGCTACGTCGCTGACTTCGGCCCGTGTCGGCAGGGAGTTGGTGACCATCGATTCGAGCATCTGGGTCGCCGTAATGACAAACTTCCCGTTCCTTCTGGCCTTCTCGATCATGGTCTTCTGGATGGCAGGGACGCGTTCGATCGCCATCTCCACGCCTAGGTCGCCCCGCGCTACCATCACGCCTTCGCATTCTTCCAAGATCGAATCGAGGTTCTGCCAGCCTTCCGGCTTCTCGATCTTGGCGATGATCGGCTGCTTGGCGTCCGCTTCTTCGAGCAGATGGCGAAGGCGGAGCACATCGCGCGCCTGCCGGACGAAAGACAGCGCGAAGAAATCGACATTCTGCTCGACGCCGAAATGCGCGTCGGCAACGTCCTTCTTTGTCAGCGAAGGCGTCGAGATATTCACGCCGGGGAGATTGATTCCCTTGCGATCGCTGATCGGGCCGCCGTTAATCACCTGGCATAGGACAGCGGTTCCGTCTGTGCTCAATACGCGCAGTTCGATAGTTCCATCCGCCAGCAGAATAGGATCGCCGGCCTTGACGTCGTTTGCCAGATTGGCGTACGTGGTCGAGGCGATCTCGCTCGTGCCTTCAACCGGCGCGGTGGTGATGGTGAACTTCGCGCCGTCGTCAAGCATGCAGGAGCCGCCGCGAAACGCGCCAAGGCGGATCTTCGGTCCCTGCAGGTCGAGCAGAATACCGGCATGCGATCCAAACTCGGCCGCCAGCTCGCGGACGGCCTTGATGCGCCGCGCGTGATCTTGCTGCGTGCTGTGAGAAGCGTTCAACCGGAAGACGTCCACACCCGCTTCAAACAGCTTCCGCAACACGCCTTCCCCATCAGTTGAGGGTCCGAGTGTCGCGACGATTTTAGTAGCTCGCATGAAGAAGATCAGAGAGACAGGTACACTACGATAACGAGAAGCTCACGACCAAGCTCACACTAGGGGGAATTTCACTCACCATCATATGCCGCTCTATCAGGCGATCATCCTCGGCATCATCCAAGGCTTGACCGAGTTCCTTCCGGTCAGCAGCACAGCGCATCTGGCCATCATTCCGAAACTCCTGAACTTCGCGGACCCTGGGCTCGGTTTCGATATCGCCCTGCACGTCGGAACCCTCGCCGCGATCTTCATCTTCTTTTTCAGGGATTGGATCCAATTGATCGCAAACGGGCTGGGGTTCTCGTATCGCGGCGAAAGACCGGATGAGAACAGCCGGTCGCTGCTATGGTTTCTCGTAATCGGAACGATTCCGGTGTTGATCGCGGGCGCGCTATTGAAGAAATATGCCGAAGGACCGTGGCGGAATTTCTATGTGATGGGCGCGTCGTTGATCCTGATCGGCATCGTAATGGCGATCGGCGACCGGTACGGCCGAGAGAAGCATGGCCTCGACAGCATGACATGGTCGGATGCGTTAGCCATCGGCGTATCCCAAGCGCTGGCGGTTGTGCCGGGCGTCTCGCGTAGCGGCATTACGATCACGGCGGCGCGGTTTCGCCATCTTGATCGAGAGGCTGCGGCGCGTTTCTCCTTTCTTCTGTCTGCCCCGGCGATAGCGGCGGCTGCCGGCAAGGATGCGCTCGACCTGCATAAGGAAGGCGGCATACCTCCAGGAATGAAGCTGCCTTATCTGGCCGGCATTCTGGTCAGCGCCATCGTGGGTATTCTCGTCATAGCATTCTTTCTGAAATTTCTTAGGCGAAACAGCCTGGCTGTCTTCGTGTGGTACCGCATAATTTTTGGCATAATAGTGGTCGCTCTGGCAGTATTCTTCCGCGTCGGCGGATGACGCTACTTTCACCGTCTCGCCATACCCGGCTCAATGAAGCCGTGGGATTTCTGTTGTTTCTGCTCGGCCTGGCAGTCGTGCTGAGCCTGGTCTCCTACTCGTCGGCCGATCCCTCGTGGAACACGGCGAGCGGGACGATCCATACCCACAACCTGCTCGGTTTGTTCGGCGCGAAGTGGGCCGATCTGCTCTTCCAGGCCTTCGGTATCAGCGTTCTGCTGCTTCCTATTCATATCTGGGCGCTCGCCTGGAAGTGGTTACGGTCCTCGCCCATTGAGAGCACCTGGTTCCGCGTATTGGGGAGCTTGGCTTTGTGGTTTTGCATTTCCGCGGGATGCGGGCTCATTCCGCGCCCCTGGTTGATTGCTGGCAGCGTGCGGCCGAGCGGCATCGTCGGCATGGTGATAGCCGATTTTCTGCTGGCGCGCTTCGACCTGGCAGGTTCGGCAATCATTACGGTTGCTGCCGGAATCAGCGCTCTCTACTTCGCTTCCACTTTCGAAGTGGCCACCCTCATGCGATGGCTGCGAGGACCCATGGCGAAGTGGGAGGCTATTCGCGCCAGATGGCGGGAGTCTCGGGAAGCGAGCCGAAAACGCGCGATCGAGGCGGCGAAGGCCAAGGCGGCAGAACGCAAAGCCAGACGCACGCCACAGCCGCCGAAGCAGGCGACTCCGCAAGCGCCGATTGCGCCCCGAGCAGCGGTTACCGAAGATCTACCACCATTCGACCTTACGCCGGCGCCGTCGCAACAACAACCGGAGCCGGATGAGATTCCGATTCGAACGCTCGAATACCAGCCGCTTGCTCGCAGCGAGTCCCGCGAGCCGCCGGAAGAAACGCCGGCGTTCGAGACGCCTGTCTCGCCCGCTCCTCCGCCAAAGCGCAAGCGCGCCTACCGGCTGCCAACCAGTGAATTGTTGAACGAGGCGCCGGAAGGAAACGGCTACGACAGCTTCGAGCTCAAGGACATCGCCGGACGGATCAAATCGAAACTCGAAGAGTTCAACGTGCGCGGCTCGGTTGTGCAGATCAATCCCGGGCCGGTGGTGACGACGTTTGAATACAAGCCGGAAGCAGGAGTGAAGTACAGCCGCATCACGACGCTGAATGAAGACTTGTGTTTGGGACTGCAGGCGGAATCGATTTTGATCGAGCGCTTGCCGGGCAAACCGACCGTGGGCATTGAGGTTCCGAATTCGCGGCGCGAAGTCATCAGCTTGAGGGCTATTCTGGAATCGGAAGAGTTTCGTGAATCACCGTCGCGAATGACAATCGCGCTCGGCAAAGATATCAACGGACGGATCAAAGTCGCGTCGCTTGAGACGATGCCCCACCTCTTGATCGCCGGATCGACAGGCTCCGGGAAAAGCGTGATGCTCAATGCCATGATCATGTCGTTTCTCTACAAGGCGACGCCGGACGAAGTACGCATGATCATGGTGGACCCCAAGCGAGTGGAACTGGGAATCTACGAGGGCATACCGCATCTGCTGACCCCGGTCATCACCGAGCCGAAGAAGGCGACCAATGCGCTGCGCAACGCGGTGCTCGAAATGGAGCGGCGATTGAAGCTTCTGGCCGCGCAGGGAGTGCGCAACATCGATCAGTACAACCGGAAGATCGCGCAGCTGCGGCAAGCCCCGCGCAATCTGTTCGACGAAGAAGAGACAGAGGACACCAAGCCGCTGCCGTATGTACTGATCCTCATCGACGAGTTGGCGGATCTGATGATGCTGGAGCGAGCCAACGTCGAGGAGTGCATCACACGCCTCGCGCAGATGGCGCGCGCGGTTGGAATGCATCTCGTTTTGGCGACGCAGCGGCCGAGCGTGGACGTCATTACCGGCCTGATTAAGGCCAACTTCCCCTCGCGCATCAGCTTCCGCGTGGCCACGCGGGTGGATTCACGGACCGTGCTCGACAGCATGGGAGCGGAGCACCTGTTGGGCAAGGGCGACATGCTGTTTCTGCCGCCGGGTTCATCGCGATTGACGCGCGTGCACGGCGCGTTTGTGACCGAAGCCGAGACCATTCGCGTGGTGGACTTCTGGAAAGAGCAGGCCATGCCGGAATACGACGATACGTTCCTGATAGCGCCGCCCGCCGAAGATGGCGACGAAGAGGGTGCGGATATTCCGGAAGGTGAACAAGATCCGATGTACGAAGATGCGGTGCGCGTGGTGGTGGAGATGGGCAAAGCGTCTACCTCCACGCTGCAGCGGCGATTGCGGCTGGGCTATGGACGAGCGGCGCGGATCCTAGACGTGATGCAGCGAGACGGCATTATCGGGCCGCCCGACGGCAGCAAGCCGCGCGAAGTATTGAAGCGCCCGGACTGGCTGCGCGAAGTGGAAGGACAGCTTCGATAATCGCCGCGCAGTTTACCGCTAGAATGATCTTCTAAGGATGAACACGGGATCGCCCGCCGGGAGGACTCAATGAGCTTCAGTAGGCGCGACTGGCTTCGCGGAACCATCGGGTCTGCCGCATGGGCCGCCATCGCGGCCGCACAGGAGCATGCCCGGCAATCGATCCAACAACCGAATACGGCGCAGTTCGGATTCCTCGACGCATCGGCTGCTGCCGACCTGACTGTTATCACCGAGCTGATACTTCCTTCCGACGATGGGCCCGGCGCGAAAGAAGCGGGAATCGTCTTTTTCATCGATCGGGCGCTGACTACGTTCGATTCGGATCAGCAGGAGAGCTACCGGACGGGCTTCCTCGAACTGAACCGAAATCGAACGAAGCTGTTTCGCGAGTCGAAGGACGCGGCGTCTCTATCGCACGAGCAGCAAATAGAGTTATTGCAATCCTTCGAGAAATCGGATTTTTTTGAACTTATAAGGACTCACACGGTGCTGGGCTTCTTGGGCAACCCGAGTTATGGCGGAAACCGCGGCATGGTTGGCTGGAAGTATATCGGTTTCGAGAACCGTATGTCGTGGAGACCGCCGTTCGGCTATTACGATGCGGAGGTGAAATGAAGGGTCCGCAGTATAGGCCGGCTGAGGCGGTCGACTTCCTCGTGATAGGCGCCGGGGCAGCGGGCGGCGTAATGGCCAAGGAGCTATCGACCGCCGGGTTCAGCGTGGTTGTCCTGGAGCAAGGTCCGTATGTGCATGAGAAGGATTTCTCGCACGATGAGATCAAGTTTCTTTTCGAGGGCGGCTACACGAACAACACGAAATTGCAGCCGGTTCTTTTCCGCAGGAACGAGACCGAGCCGGCGGTCCCGAGGAAAGCCATCATGTATGGCCGGCAAGTGGGCGGAGGCTCGGTACACTTTACCGCGAATTACTGGCGGTTTCATGAGGCGGATTTTCATGAGCGCAGCCTGTTCGGAGACGTGCCGGGAACCGCGTTCGCCGATTGGCCGATCAGGTATGAGGATCTGGAACCCTTCTATACGAAGGCGGAGTACGACCTGGGCATTTCCGGTTTGGCGGGAGCGAATCCGTTCGAGGCGCCGCGTTCGAAGCCGTATCCGCTGCCGCCGATGCCGGTGAAGTCGTCCGGAGTTTTGTTCGAACGGGCGACGAAGAAACTGGGGCTGCATCCGTTCCCGGCGCCCGTGGCCATACTCTCTCGGCCTTATCGTGGACGTAGCGCATGCGTGCACTGCGGATTCTGCGAAGCGTTCGGATGCGAGATGGCTGCGAAATCGAGTTCGCTTGCGAGCGTCATTCCGATGGCCGAAAAGACCGGACGCTGCGAGATACGGCCGAATTCTTATGTTCGCAAGATAGAGGTGGACGCCAACGGACGCGCGACGGGCGCGATTTATTTCGACGCCGAGCGGAAAGAGATATTCCAGCGGGCGCGCGCGGTCGCGGTTTGCGCGAACGGAGTGGAATCGCCGAAGCTGCTGCTGGTTTCGAAATCGACCCTGTTTCCGCAAGGGCTGGCGAATTCGAGCGGCCTGGTGGGCAAGCACCTGATGTGGGACAACGGCATAATGGCGAGCGGCGTATTCGAACATCAGCTGAACGAATACAAGAGCATTCAGGTGACTAGAGTCATCCACGATTACTACGCCGCCGACGCGAAGCGCGGATTCTATGGCGGCGGCGGGATCGACGCGCGATTCCAATACTATCCAGCCTCATTCGCGCTGGGCGGATTGCCGGACGATGCGCCTAAGTGGGGACTGGAATATAAGAAGATGTTCGGCGAATACTTTACTCGAACGATGACGCTGTTGGCGCACGCAACGTCGCTGCCAATGGAGAAGAACTCTGTGAGCCTGGATCCCGAAATCAAGGATGCGTGGGGCGTGCCGGCGGTTCGCATTACGTTCGAAAATCATGCGGACGATATCGCGAACTTGAACTGGCTGGCGGCTCGCGAGCACGAGATCTTCGAGGCCATGGGCGCGAAAAAAGCTTGGTCAACACCCGCGGGCGCTTCGGTGGATACATCGGTACACTTGATGGGCACTTGCCGCATGGGAAACGATCCCAAGAAATCCGTGGTGAATCGATATAGTCGAGCACATGACGTGCCCAATTTGTTTGTGGTGGACGGGAGTAACTTCGTGACGTCCGCGCGGCAGCAGCCGACCGCGACGATTCAGGCGCTTTCCTATCATGCGGCGGATTACATGATCCGCGCGGCGAAGAACGGCGAGCTGAGTTGATCTGGCGCGTTGTTGTCCTATTGACGCTCGCGTGGCAATCGGCGCCCTGCCAGACGCCGCCTCCCGAGGCGAAGCCTACGGTGTTGCACGCCGCGCGCTTGCTGGATGTCGCGGGCGGGCACGTGCTGTCGCCCGGAGAAGTGCTGGTTACGGGCGAGCGCATCAGCGCGGTCGGCGCCTCGGTTCCGCATCCCGCGGGCGCGGAGTTCATCGATCTGGGCGATGTGACGTTGATGCCGGGATTGATCGACGCGCACGTGCACCTGTTCCTGCATCCGGGGGCGGAAGACTTGCAGACGGTCGAAGAATCCGTGCCGCGGCGCACCGTAACGGCCGTGCTGGCGGCGCGGGCGGATTTAATGGCGGGATTTACGGCCGAGCGCGATATGGGGACCGAAGGCGCGGGCTCCGCGGATACGGCTGTTCGGAATGCGATTGACCAGGGGCTGGTTCCCGGGCCGCGACTGCGGATCAGCGGGAACGCAATCGACATATTGGGGGGGGCATGAGGACGCCATCGAGTTCAATCCCGCGCAGCATGTGCTGTCGAACGCGACTTATGCGAATAACGTAGACGAAATAGTAAGCGCCATTCGCGAGCAGATCAAGGAAGGCGCGGACTTCATCAAGATGTATGAGACCGGAAGGGACACTCTGCGCGACGGCGTTTTTCATACCCCATATCAATACAGCCGCTCACAACTGAGCGCGGCGGTGGAAGAGACGGCGCGAACGGGCAAGCGCGTCGCAGTGCATGCGACGGGCGAGCCGGGGACGCTTTATGCGGCGCAGGCAGGCGTCGCCTCCATCGATCATGCGCTGGAGCTGAGCGCGGAAACGATGCGGCTGATGCGGGAGAAACAGATTCCCGCCGTGCCGACGTTTACGATCTTCGAATATTTCGCGGATCATGCGGCGACGCCCGCGCAGGCCGAACGCGAGCGAGCGTTGTTTGAATATCACGCCAAGGAGTTTCGCAACCAGCTTGCCGCCGGCGTGCCGATGGCGGTGGGTTCCGATGTGGGCCCGTTCCCGCACGGGACGCAGGCGCGAGAGCTGGTTCTGATGGTGAAGTTCGGGATGACGTCCGCCGCCGCGCTGCAAGCCGACTTGATCAACGGAGCGAAGCTGCTCGATTGGCAAGGAGAGATCGGCGAGCTGAAGCCGGGTTACCTGGCCGATGTGATTGCCGTGCCGGGAAATCCGCTGGAGGATATCGGCGCCGTGCGGAAGATCTCTTTTGTGATGAAAGGCGGTGTGATTTACCGCCGTTGACTCATCTCTTTCCGCCGAGAGTAACCGCTCCAATTTGGGGCCGGGTGAAGAACTCAGGCTTCAATCCGACATTCTGAGTGATGCTTGAGACGGCGATCTCTTTGTCCTTCATCCCAGGCGCCGTCGTGGTATGCAGGATGCGGAACGGGTATTGAATCCCATCCACGCGCTTGTAATCGGAAAATTCGGTGACCTGTTTGTAATAGGCCGAGGTGACTCCGAATTCTTCAATCCGCACGAGTAAGTGGACGGCCGAATCGAAATAGAACTTAGTAGAGCCGATGTTATTGGGAACGACCAGAACATCCACGGCGCGACCGTTCAGGCGCTCGGGCGCGGCAGGATCGATTTCGCTGTACAGATCATGCAGATGCACATAGCGAACGGGATTGGCGTTCATCTCAAGTTCCTGCTGCTCCGGCTTGGGTAGCTTGGTGATCTTTTTCTTGCGGGAGAGCATCCAACCGGTGCTGCCGTCGAAGCCCACTTTCTCGCCGTGAGCGATCCGTACGACCTTGTTGGGCTTGGCCCAGAAGTATACGACTTTTCCGGCGTGACGGACTTTGGCCTCGATCTGACGGTCATCGATGTGGTCGATAGCGGATTGGCCGCCGAGGGCCTGGATATAGGCGTTGAGCACTTGATCGACGGATTTGCCGGCGGCCTGCGCAGACCAGGAGGGCGCGGCAACGGAGGCGCAAACGAGCAGAAGGGCGGAAAGGGTTTTCACTACTTAAAACGCCAGCAGCCGCTCGCCTTCCTGGACAATGTTGGATACCTGCGGGAGGATTTCGTCTTCGAGATGGGGATTGTAGGCGACCCACGTATCGAGCGCGCCGACGCGGCCGACCGGGGCATCGAGGCTGGTGAACAGCTCGCTTGCTATTCGCGCCCCGAGTTCGGCGCCGAAGCCCCAGGACAGCGTATCTTCGTGAGCGATCAGCACGCGGCTGGTCTTCGCGACGGAGGTGGCGATGGCTTCCCAATCATAAGGCGAGAGTGAGCGAAGGTCTATCACTTCGATGGATACATCGCGGCGCTGCTCCAGTTGCAAGGCGGCTTGCAAGGATTTTTGGACAAGCGCGCCATAGGTCACGATGGTGAGATCCTGGCCGAGCTTGACCGTTTTCGCGCGCCCGAAAGGAACGGTGTAATCGACGCCGGGATGAGGCGCGCGGTTGTACGGCTCGCGATAAAGCTTTTTGTGCTCAAGGAACAGGACGGGATCGTCGCAGCGGATAGCGGTACGCAGCAGGCCGCAGGCGTCGAGAGCGTTAGACGGAAAGACGACGCGCAGGCCGGGAATGTGCGTGAAAATGGACTCGCCGCACTGGCTGTGATAAATGGCGCCTCCGGTGAGATAGCCGCCAATGGGAACGCGGACGACCATGGGACACGAGAAGCCGCCGTTCGAGCGCCAGCGGAAAGTGGCGACCTCATCGCGGAGCTGCATCATGGCGGGCCAGATGTAATCGAAGAATTGAATTTCGGGGATGGGCTTTAGGCCGCGGGCCGCCAGGCCGACGGCGCGGCCCACGATAGAAGCTTCGGCAATGGGCGTATTGAAACAGCGCGCCGCGCCGAATTCCCGCTGCAGATTAGCGGTGGCCTTAAAGACGCCGCCTTTGCCCTTTACTTCGCTGAGATACTGTTCGCGGCTGCAATCGGCGACGTCCTCCCCGAAGACCACAACGCGTTCGTCGCGGCGCATCTCTTCGGCGAGCGTTTGATTGATGGAATCGATCATGGTGCGCGGCTGGCCGCTGAAGTGCGGCTGCATCTCGAAGCTTGCCGCGGTGGGATCGACGGCGTCCGAATAGAGATGAACGAAAGCGGAGCCGGACGGCGGCCCGGGTTCTTGAAGAACGCGCTGGGTGATTTCGGCGACCTCCAGATCGATATCGTGAATGATGCGATCGATCTCCAGGCGCTCGGCGTAACCTTCGCGAATCAGAAACTCCGGGAAGGCGTTGATGGGGTCGCGGCTGGCTTCCAGGTCGCGCTCGACTTTGGGTTTGTAGGCGCGCTCGTCGTCCGAGAGCGAGTGCGAGTACGGCCGGATGACCGAGGCGCGCACAAGGGCAGGGCCGAGGCCGCCGCGGCAATATTCGACAGCGTGCCTGAGAGCGTGAAAGGATTCGATGAAATTGGCGCCGTCGACTTCCAGGCGAAGGAGACCCGGAAAGCCTTCGAGCAGCTTGGCGATGTTGCCGCCGGCGGTTTGGCGTTCCACCGGGACTGAGATGGCGTAGCCGTTATCTTCGACCAGCACCAGCAGCGGCAGGCGCTCCATGCAAGCGATGTTCATGGACTCCCAGAATTCGCCTTCGCTGGTTGCGCCTTCGCCCGAGCAGACCAGGGTGATCTCGTCGGAATCGGGATTCAGGAAGCGCTTGGCTTCGGCGCACCCGACGGCGTGAACGAACTGCGTGCCCGTGGGCGAGGAACTGGTCACGATGTGCAGCCGGGGAAGCGACCAATGGGACGGCATCTGCCGGCCACCGGAGCTTGGGTCGCGGGCAGCGCCCACGGCGGCGAGCAGCATCTCTTCGGCGGTCATGCCCAGCGTGAGAGCCAAGGCGCGGTCCCGGTAATAAGGGAGGATCCAATCGGAACCGGGCCGCAGAACCAGCCCCGCAGCCACCTGAACGGCTTCGTGACCCGCGCCGCTGATCTGAAAGAAGATGCGGTTCTGGCGTTTCAGCATCACCTCGCGGTCATCGAGGCAGCGCGCCAGGTACATGGTGCGGAAAGCCTGAACCAGCGTCTCGCGATTCAGTTCCGGCGCCCCGTTGCGCGAGGCGGCGGATGCGGCTCGTAGGGTTTGCGCCGGAGTAGTCACCAACCTGTTATTATCGCCCGACAGCGGGCGGAATTTCACATGGAAAATTTCTTTGAGCCGCGCGTAAGACAGCTTAGGATCTGCGAGCGCGGGGAATAAGCAGCCGCTTGTTACGATGGGTTGAAACCGATGATTCCCGAGGTTTTACAAGAAGGACTGACATTCGACGATGTTCTTCTACAGCCGGCGCACAGCCAGGTTACCCCTGCCGAAGCCGACACCACCACGCAGTTGACGCCAAAGATTCAGCTGAAGATTCCAATCATCAGCGCGGCGATGGACACGGTGACGGAGTCGCACATGGCGATTGCGCTTGCGCAGCAGGGCGGGATCGGCATTATTCACCGCAATATGTCGATTGAGAAGCAGGCCGAAGAAGTGGACCGGGTGAAGCGCAGCGAGAGCGGGATGATTGTCGATCCCGTAACGATCGGTCCGGATCGAAAAATTTCCGAGGCGCTGGAACTGATGAGCCGGTACCGCATATCCGGCGTGCCTGTGACGCAGAGCGGCCGGCTGGTTGGGATTCTTACCAATCGTGATCTGCGCTTCGAAACTCGCTACGATCTTCCGATTTCCGAGGTGATGACGAAGGAAGATCTGATCACGGTTCCGGTGGGAACGACTCTCGAAGACGCGCAAAAAATTCTGCACAAGCATCGCGTCGAAAAGCTGCTGGTGGTGGATGAGAAGTACGCGCTGAAGGGACTTATTACCGTCAAGGATATTCAAAAGAAGTTGAAGTATCCGAACGCGGCGAAAGATCCGCAGGGGCGGCTGCGGGTGGCGGCGGCGATCGGGGCGACGGGCGATTTTCTGGAGCGGGCGCAGGAGTTGGTGCGCCGGAAGGTAGACGTGATTGCGATCGATTCGGCGCACGGGCACAGCCAACGGGTGATGGACGCGCTGAAAACGGTGAAAAGCAAGCTGCCGGAAGTCGAGGTGCTCGCCGGGAACGTGGCGTCGCGCGAGGGCGCGAGAGATCTGATTGCGCGCGGAGCGGATGGCATAAAAGTTGGCATTGGGCCGGGGTCGATTTGCACCACGCGCGTGGTGAGCGGGGCCGGAGTGCCGCAGATCACTGCAATTTCCGAATGCGCGAAGGCTGCGCGGGAGGGCGGCGTGCCGCTGGTGGCCGACGGGGGCGTGAAGTATTCGGGCGATATCACGAAGGCGATCGCGGCGGGCGCCGATTGCGTGATGATCGGCAGTTTGCTTGCCGGAACGGACGAGAGCCCGGGCGAGACGATTCTGTATCAAGGGCGAACGTTCAAGAGCTATCGCGGCATGGGATCGCTAGGCGCCAATCCAAACGGCGGATCGGAGCGCTACGCGCATAGCGCGAGCGGGAAGCTGGTGCCGGAGGGGATTGAAGGGCGCGTACCATACAAAGGTCCAGTAGCGGAGATGACCTATCAACTTGTCGGCGGGCTGCGCGCCGGGATGGGCTACACGGGCTGTCGCACGATCGCCGAGCTGCAGGAAAAGACGAGGTTCTTACGGGTGACGGTGGCGGGGTTGCGCGAAAGCCACGTGCACGACGTGATCATTACGAAAGAAGCGCCGAACTACCGGGTGGAGTAGGGGCGGAGCTCGGTACCGCGAACCAATAATTCTGGCCGTAGCGGCTATCCCAGTAGTCTGCGGACGCCAGTAGAGAGTAGTTGCGGAACCATAGCTCCATCCCCGTGACCCCGGGCGGAATCACGATATCGAACTCCCCAGCAATTTTGCTGTAAACCAAGCCGTGGCCGGGAGGGTCTCGGAGATCTTCCATGACGCTCCCGCTGTGGAGTTCGCCTGTGGGGTGAAACTTCACGAAGACCTCGATATCCCAGACTTGCACGGGTCCTTTCTGGTCGCGAAGAACGGGTAACCGGTCCGGGTCGAATCGAATGCCGAGCGGTTCGCCGGGCTTGATTGCGCCGGTTTGTTGAACCTGCCAATCCTTGGAGAAGTTGAGTGCCGTCCTGCCGTCCTCGATGATTGCGCCCATGCGGAGACCATGATAGCGAGAGCTTCTCCCGGCTCCGAGTGCGCGATCTTATTCGAACGAAGTATAATTCGGCAAATAAACGCCGCGATGAAACAGAAATATGGAATAGCATTACTGCTCTGCCTTCTTCTTGCGAGCGTTGGTCATTCGGAAAGACGCGACGACATCCTTAGCGACGTGCGGCAGGCGGCTAAACGCCACGTCAATAGCGGTTCTGGAAAAGACAGCAAGTATGCGCTCGACATGTGGGGGAAGAACTCCGCGGGAGTGACGCCGCAGGAGATACTGCGCGCGTACGACGAGGAGTACTCGAAGGACAAAGAAGAGCAGGACCGTTGGAACTGGATTCCGAAAGCGGGTTGGCCGGTGGCGGCTCTGCTGTTTATCGGGCTCATCTTCGTCGACAAACTGAAGCAGGCGGTCGGCAAGTTTTTTGAATTTCTCGGCGAGAAACTGTTTACGTTCTTCGCGGGAATACCGTGGTTCTATCGGCTCCCCCTGAATAGATATCGCAAGCGAATGATTGAGCGCTATTCACAGCTCAAGATTCCCTTTCGTCCGGAACGCCCGCTCGATCTGAGCGCCGTGTTCGTGCCGCTGAAGGTGAGCGACGCTCCGCAGGCCGAGATGATTGACGCCTATGTAGCCCTTCAGAAGAATGCAAGGCTGGTGGTGAAGGGGTTGCCCGGCTCGGGCAAATCGATCCTCCTCCGGCATATCGCGCTAACTTACGTGCGGCCACGTGTGCCACACAGGTTTGGCCTGCCTATACTAGTCGAACTGAACCGGCTGAATGATCCGGCGATAACGCTGCGCAGCGAGCTGGCTCGTGAGCTTTCGACCAAAGGGTTCCCAAAACCCAATCGTTTCCTCGCGCGCGAACTCGACCGCGGCCACCTGCTCATATTGCTGGACGGGCTGGACGAGGTGAGCGCGGCGCAGCGCCCGCAGGTGGTAAAGCAAATCCAAGATCTACTGGAAGAGTTTCCATTTGTTCATTTGGTTGTGAGCTGCCGAACCCAGGTCTATGGCGGCGAGCTGGATATATCCGTGGATAGAACGCTGGAGATTCAGAGCTTCACCGACCAGCAGATCCGAGCATTCCTGCGGTCCTGGGCGGCGGATATGCGGACGCATGGGAAATCGGTCGATCAATTGATGGCGGCGCTGCTGGAGCGCCCCGCAATCATGCTGCTGGCGCGCAATCCGTTGATGCTGACGATTATCGCGTGGCTGTACACAGACACGACAGTGATTCTGCCACACTCCCGCTCCGAGTTCTATCGCACGGCGACCGAGTTGCTGCTGTACGACTGGAAGCGCGAGAACAATGCGTTTCAGTTGGTGCCAAAGCAACTTGTGTTGCGGGACTTGGCGCTGTATTTCCAGGACAAGGCCGATCAGAACCAGCAGGACCGGCGAAGCATGGACGTGCGAACGGTGCTGCGGCGCATGGGGGAAGTGCTTCCTAGCCTGAACATGGACCCACAGGCAACCGCCAAGCCCTTATTGGATGAGATCGTTCAACGCAGCGCGCTCCTGCTAGCGATCGATGGTGGCGAGCGTTACCAGTTCGCGCATTTGACTCTTCAGGAGTATTTCGCAGCCGCGCAGTTGCGCTCCGATCCCGATGGGCTGATCGAGCGATTCGAGCGAGATCCCGATGCCTGGCGGGAACCGGTGAAGTTGTGGTGCGGAATGGATGTGGATGCCACGAAACTGATCGCAGCAATCTATCGAATCGATCCCGTCACTGCGTTCGAGTGCCTGGCGGATGCGCAGAAGGTCGATAGCGGCGCGGCTCAGACGATCATCGACTCTATGAAAGGGGCGCTGGTCTCGGGGGACGCCGATTCCGCATTGGTGCGGGCATTTGGAACCGTGGCGTCGAGTTTAAGCGAGCGCGGGAAGACTGTGTTCCGGTGGTTAACCGAGCAGCGCACGGCACGCTGTCTGGAGGCGCTTTCCTACACGAACACGCCGCAAGCGGCCAGCATCTTTGCGAGCCTGTACGAGAGTGATCCTCTCGTTCGGCCGCTTATGCGCCGGCTAGGAGAGTTAGCTGTGCCGGAATTGAGCACGCTGGCGGACCGTGGCAACGCCTCGGCGGTGAACGATCTGTTAGCCATCGGAACGCCCGGCGCGGCAGTGGCGCTTACAGCGTTGTTATGGCATAGCTCGCCCGAACTCGCGAGGCGATCGGGCTACGCCTTGGCGGCGCTGTTTCGACTTCCCGAGGTTTTCGCCGCGCTCAGAGAGATAAACGTGAACCACCCTGCGGAAGCCTCATGGGTCTGGGAGCCGTTCGAGGCGGAGAAGGATACGGCAATTCCCATCATTGCTGGGCGAGTGGTTTCGCTGCTTGCTACGGCCCACGAACTCCCCGAACTTCCCAAAGCGACGCTCGACCCAAGGCTCGTTCTCCCGGCCTGCGCGCAAGCGGGATCGGAAATACGTCTGGGCCAAGTACCGGAAGACCTTCGTCAACTCTCCATCGCTGAGCTTCATCGCAAACTGACCGGCCAGGCGGAAAAGCAGCCCCAGCAGACCACCGCGGATCAGCCCAGTACCGAGATACTGGAACGGATCACAAAGGCTTTGTTCGAACGGCTGAGTCCGTCTAAGCGCGTCCGCTTCTTGTTCGCTCGCCTGAGTCTGCCCATCCGGTCCGAGCTTGTCCGAGGCATATCTTCTACTCGAATTCCCAACCGAGAGGATTGGGTGAATGTATTTCGGCCCATATCGTACACCGCTAGCAGAGATTGGCACTTATGGCTGGCCTTTGCGTTAGTGCAGGCAGCCGCGATAGGCGACATGATTTACTTACTAGGATTGCGACGGCCGATCAGCGTTGTGAATATCGCGATGAGCGCAGAACTGTTAGTCGGCCTGCTGCTTCAACTAGTGTCGATCTTGTTTGGAGGAAATGACATCTATGAGTTTCTACGGTGTTTCGGAATCGGTCCGGCTACGGTGTTCACCTATCCGCTGACGATATCTGACTTGCGGACCAACGCTAAGAACCGAGTCGCGAAGTTGGCATGGGCGGTGGGAATAGCGATCCTCTACGCCTCAGTTGTTGGTTGGGCGCCCGTGTGGCTGTGGGCCTCGTTCCTCTTGTCGCGGGATTGGGTGCGTTCGCCTTTTGCGATCGTTGCCTGTGTACCCCTCTATGCCGCAAGCGTCGCGCTCTGGTATCGCGCTCGCACTTTGGAGAGGCTCGCTCGCAATCCGCTGAGCGGGCTGCGCCGCTTTCTGCGAATCGAAGAAGCCGAGCCGGACCAGCCTGATCCGGCCGGGGCCGTCAGCTCGCTAGAGCCAACGGCCGCACGTTGATGTTGGGGATCACGATCGAGAGGACTTCCTCGACGCGATCGACGAAGTGGAACTGCATCTCCTGCCGGACGTGATCCGGGATTTCGCGCAGATCCTTCTTATTGCCGTAGGGCAGGATCACCTGCTTGATGCCGGCGCGGCGAGCGGCCAGAACCTTTTCCTTGACGCCGCCGATGGGCAGCACCAGGCCGGCGAGGGTCACTTCGCCCGTCATGGCGATGTCGCTGCGCGCGGGCAGATTCGCGTAGAGCGAAGCCATCGCGCTGGTCATGGTGACGCCCGCCGACGGGCCGTCCTTCGGAATGGCGCCGGCCGGAACGTGCACGTGAACGCCGCTGTTCTTGATGAGCTCGGGATCGACGCCCAACTCCGCGGCGTGCGCCCAGACGTAGCTTTGAGCAATCTTTGCCGACTCCTGCATGACCTCGCCGAGCTGCCCCGTGAGAGTCAGGCCCTTGCCGTTCGGCAGCAGCGTGCTTTCGATGTAGAGAACATCTCCGCCGGTCTCGGTCCAGGCCAAACCTGTGACCACTCCAGGCAGCATGTTCTTGCGCATCTCTTCCGGCAGGAACATCTCCGGCCCAAGCAGGTCCCCGAGAAGCTCCGGCGTGACCAGAATCTTCTCCTCGCCGCCTTCTGCGAAGCGCAGTGTCACCTTCCGCGTGACGCGCGCGATCGCGCGTTCCAGCCGCCGCAATCCCGCCTCGCGCGTGTAGCCGCGAATGATCGCTTTCAGACCCTCGTCGGTGAATTCGATCTGGTCTCCCGTCAAGCCGGTGGCCTTGAGTTGTTTCGGAATCAGGTAGCGCCGCGCAATCTGCTGCTTTTCTTCTTCGCTGTAGCCCGAGAGCCGCAGAATCTCCATGCGGTCGAGCAGCGCTTGCGGAATCGTGTCGAGCGAATTGGCGGTGGTGATGAAAAGCACCTTCGACAAATCGAACGCGAGATCGAGATAGTTGTCGCGGAACGTCTTGTTCTGCTCCGGGTCGAGGACTTCGAGCAGGGCCGCCGCTGGATCGCCGCGGAAGTCGCGGCCGAGCTTATCCACTTCATCCAGCAACAGCACCGGGTTCAACGCGCCGGCGCGCCGCATGGCTTGCAGCAGCCGTCCCGCCATGGCGCCGATGTACGTGCGCCGGTGGCCGCGTAGCTCGGCCTCATCGTGCATGCCGCCCAGGCTGAAGCGCTCGAACTTGCGGCCGAGCGCGCGAGCGATGGACTGGCCGAGCGATGTCTTGCCAACGCCCGGAGCGCCGACGAAGCACAGAATGGGCGCCTTAGCTTCCGGGTTGCGCTTGAGCACGCTCAAGTGCTCCAGAATGCGCTCCTTCACTTCCTTCAATCCAAAGTGATCTTCATCGAGCACCTTGCGGGCGTGCGCGATGTCGAGATTGTCTTCCGTGGTCTGGTTCCAGGGAAGATCGAGAACGAATTCCAAGTAGGTGCGCGTGACGTGATAGTCGGGCGCTCCGGCCGGCAGACGCTCCAGGCGCGCCAGCTCGCGCTCGATTTCTTTCTTCGCTTCCTCCGGCAGGTTCGCCTTTTCGAAGCGCTCGCGCAGCATGTCGACTTCGGCCTTGTCGGCATCCTTTTCGCCGAGTTCCTGCTGTATCGCGCGCAACTGCTGGCGCAGCAGATACTCGCGCTGCTCTTTCGACATCTCGTCGCGGGCGGTGGAGGCGATCTTCTGGCGTAGCTCCAGCACCTGGAGCTCGTGAGCCAGATACGAATGCATCAGGCGCAGCGCGTCCACGCGAGTTTCGGCTTCGAGCAGTTTCTGTTCGCGCGCCAGGTCGAGACTGAAGATGCTCGCCAGCAGATAGGCCAGGCGCAGTGGATCTTCGTTGCCCGCGAGCATCCGCGTCAACTCGGCGGCGGATTGCGGCTGCGAAAGCGCAATCGCCTTGGAGGCCAACTCCAACATCGCGCCTGAAAGCGCCTCGACTTCCGAACCCCCATCCTCGGGCAGGGGAAGCACCCGGAACTTCGCGGTGAGATGAGGTTCCGTGGTTTCGAGCTTCATCACGACTACGCGCTCCAAACCCAGAACAAGAATCTCCATCATGCTCTCACTGGGTTTGGACGACTTCCGAATGACGGCCTTGGTTCCGATGGTGTATAAGTCATCCGCCTGCGGCGATTCGGTCTGAGCATCGCGCTGGGCGATCAGAAGGATCTCCTTGCCTTCGGTATTGAGCGCAGCCTGGACGGCGCGCAGGGAGTTGTCCCGGCCAACCGAGAGCGGCAGCAATAGGCCTGGGAACAGGATGGTGTTCTTCAGCGGCAGCGCCGGGAGTACTTGAAAATCATTATTCCCCATGGGGTTTCCTACTCTTTCCTATTTCTTCGATGCTCATGAGCGGTAAAGGGTGCGATTGGCTGCGCACAACAGACTCAACTATCTCCGGAGACGAAAAAGCCCGGAGCAAGTGCTGACCCGCTCCGGGCTCGTTAGCCTGCCTAAGACTTACTTCGGCTGAATCACGACAAACGTTACGGCGCCGCCGCGATTTAGAGTGACAAGCACCGGCTTACCGCTGGCCGCTGACATCAACCTCTGGAACTCCGCCAGATTGTTGACCGGGCGGCGGTTGACCCCCATGATGACGTCGCCACGCGTGAGCACGTCGGCCGACGGGCTGTCGGGATCGACGCTATCGATGACAACTCCGTGAGTGTTGGCGGGCATCTGCAACTGCTGAGCCAAGTCGGGCGTCAGCGTTTCGACGGTCAGGCCGTAAGCGGTCTTTCCGGCGTTGCCGCCTCCGCCGTTATCGGAGCCGTTCGCGTTGTCGTCCTGGTCGTTGGAGCGCCCAAAGTCGGCGCCGTTGGGTCGCTGGCCGAGAGTCACGTTCACCTTCACCGGTTCGCCGTTGCGGATCACTTCGAGGGCCACGCTGCTGCCGGGCGCGTGCTCGGTGACCTTGAGCGTGAGGTCGTTGGAGTCTTCGACCTTCTGGCCGTCGATGGCGACGATGGCGTCGCCGACCTTCAAGCCAGCCTTATCGCCCGGTTTGCCGGGAACCACTTGCGTGATGACGGCCGCATGCGTGTCTTTCAATCCGAACTGTTGCGCAAGCTCGGGATTAACGGCTTCGAGCGTGACACCGATGTATCCGCGCGACACTTTGCCGCCCTTCATCAATTGATCCATGACCTGCTTGGTCAGGTTAGAGGGAACGGCGAATCCGATGCCGATGTTGCCGGCCTCGCCGCCGAAGCTGGCGCCGCCGCCGGTGAGGATCATGGTGTTCATGCCGATCATTTCGCCGCGGGCGTTAATCAACGCGCCGCCGGAGTTGCCGGGATTGATAGCGGCGTCGGTCTGGATGAAGTCTTGGATTTGGCCCAGGCTCTCGCGCAGGTTGCGGCCTTTGGCGCTGACGATGCCCATGGTGACGGTGTGAGCTTGACCGAACGGATCGCCTATGGCGAAGCAAAGATCGCCGACCCGCGCGCCGTCGGAGTTGGCGAAGGGCAGGGTTGGCAGGTCGCCCGCGTTGATTTTCACGACGGCGACATCGGTCTGGGGATCCGTTCCGATGACTTTGGCCGGGAAATCGCGGCCATCGGACAAAGTCACCTTCAACGTGGTGGCTTTATCGACGACGTGGTTGTTGGTGACGATATAGCCGGAGGGGCTGATGATGACGCCCGAGCCCAGGCCCTCTTCCCGCTGGTCGCGGGGACGCATGCCCTGGCCGCCAAAGAACTGGCGGAAAAAGGGGTCCGAAAGAAACGGGTTGTTCCCCTGCTGCTCGCTGGCTTTGATGACGCGGGTCATACTGATTTCAACCACCGCGGGCGAAGCTTTCTCAATAATGTCGGCGAACGAATTCGACAACTGGCTGACCCGCTGGGTATTGGTATCGGCCCGGGCTACAACCGCGACGGGCGCGCTCGAGTGATTCATTACGGCGAACGCCGCGATGAGCCCGCCTCCGATGGAGGCTGCTACCAGCGTGAGAATCGCGGTAGTGCGGCGAAATTGGACCACATTAGACATGTCCTCAAAAATCCTTTCGTTACTGGCTGGACCCGACAAAGCGGTCCGCCTTTCCTAACATTGGACGTAATAAATTCGTATTCGATTCACACGCGGTCTTCTTCTTCAGGCGAGTGCGACTTCGGCCTGCTGACCGGCTTCGGCTCGGAATGCAAGGCCCGGGCCATTCGGATCTGCATCGATCCAAACGGTTTGACCTTCATGGACATCGCCTGCGACGATTTTCCTCGCCAGTGGATTTTCGATCTCCCGCTGGATCGCCCGTTTGAGCGGGCGAGCGCCATAGTTGGGATCGTACCCGCTTCGCACAAGCCGGGTCCGCGCCGCATCTGTGAGTTGCAGAGTGATATGCCGTTCTTCCAAACGCGCCCGCAAAGTTTCGAGCTGAATCTCTACGATCTCCTTCAAATGCTCTTCGCTCAAAGCATGGAAGACGATGATCTCATCCAGCCGGTTTAGAAATTCTGGCCGGAACGAGCGGCGCAGCTCGTCTAGAACGGCGTCCTTCATGCGGCGATATTCTTCGCCCTCGAAGGCGCCCCGGTATTCGAGAATTCGATGACTGCCAACGTTCGACGTCATAATGACGATCACGTTCTTGAAATCCACCGTACGGCCCTGGCCGTCGGTCAAACGGCCGTCGTCCAGCACCTGCAGCAGCGCGTTGAAGACATCGTGATGCGCCTTCTCGATCTCGTCGAACAGCACCACCGAGTACGGACGCCGGCGGACCGCTTCGGTCAACTGTCCGCCTTCGTCGTAGCCGACATATCCGGGAGGCGCGCCGATCAGACGCGAAACCGTATGCTTCTCCTGATACTCGGACATGTCGATGCGGATCATGGCGCGCTCGTCGTCGAATAGAAACTCTGCCAGCGCGCGGGCCAGTTCGGTCTTGCCGACACCTGTAGGACCTAAGAAGATAAAGCTGCCGATCGGCCGGCGCGGATCTTTCAATCCCGAGCGAGCGCGAATGACGGCTTCGGCCACCGCTAGAACAGCTTCGTCCTGGCCGATCACCCGTTTGTGCAGCTCGTCTTCAAGCGCGAGAAGCTTCTTCATCTCGCCTTCGAGGAGTTTCGAAACCGGCACGCCCGTCCAGCGGCTCACCACTTCGGCGATGTCTTCTTCATCCACCTCTTCCTTAAGAAGCCGCGCCGCCCCTTGCTTGCCCGAGACGCGCTGCTGTTCGGCGTTCAACTGGCCTTCGAGTTCGGTCAGCCGGCCGTACTTCAGCTCGGCTGCCTTGTTTAGGTCGTAGGCGCGTTCGGCCTGCGCGATCTCCACTTTCACCTGCTCGATCCGCTCGCGTAGCGCGCGCACGCGCTGCACGCCTTCTTTCTCGGTTTGCCACTGCGCTTGTAAAGCAGTGGACTGCGTCTTGAGTTCGGCCAATTCTTTTTCGATGCGCGTCAGGCGCTCTTTCGAAACGGCGTCGGATTCCTTCTTGAGCGCCTCCCGCTCGATTTCAAGCTGCATGGTGCGCCGCAAAATTTCATCCAGCTCGCTCGGCATCGAATCGATTTCGGTCCGCAGCTTGGCCGCTGCTTCGTCCACCAGGTCGATGGCTTTATCGGGCAGAAAGCGATCCGTGATGTAGCGGTTCGACATGACGGAGGCGGCCACCAGCGCTGTATCCTTGATGCGGACCCCGTGATGCAGCTCATAGCGCTCGCGCAGGCCGCGCAGAATCGAGATGGTATCCTCGACGCTCGGCTGGTCGACGTAGACCGTCTGGAAGCGCCGTTCGAGCGCCGCATCCTTTTCTATATGCTTGCGGTATTCGTCGAGCGTGGTTGCGCCGATGCAATGCAGCTCGCCACGGGCGAGCATGGGCTTGAGCAGATTGCCCGCGTCCATGGCGCCCTCGGCCTTGCCGGCCCCCACCACCGTGTGCAGCTCGTCTATAAATAGGACGATGCGGCCTTCCGACGATTGAACCTCTTTCAGGACCGCCTTCAGCCGTTCTTCGAATTCGCCGCGGAACTTCGCCCCGGCGATCAGCGCGCCCATATCCAACGCGACTACTTGCTTGTCCTTCAACCCCTCGGGAACATCGCCCCGTACGATGCGTTGCGCAAGGCCTTCCACAATGGCTGTCTTGCCAACGCCGGGCTCGCCGATCAGCACCGGATTGTTTTTCGTGCGGCGCGACAGCACCTGGATCACGCGCCGGATCTCTTCGTCGCGGCCGATGACCGGATCGAGCTTGCCCTTCGAAGCCATATCGGTGAGATCGCGGCCATATTTTTGAAGGGCTTCATAAGTCGCTTCCGGATTCTGAGTGGTCACGCGCTGGTTGCCGCGCACCTCGACCAGCGCCTTCATCAGCCGGTCGCGCGTCAGTCCGAACTCGCGCAGCAGCCTGCCCGCCGCGCCCGGATCTTCGGCCGCTCCGAGCAGCAGGTGCTCAATCGAAACATATTCGTCTTTCAAGCGCTTGGCCTGGTCTTCGGCGGCGCTCAAAAGCTGCGAGAGGCGGTTGGTGATATAGACCTGGTCCGGGCGCACGCCGGCGCCGCTCACCTTCGGTAGCTTGTCGATCTCCTGCAGCAGGCGCTTATGCAGCGCTTCGAGCGGAACGTCGGCCCGCAGAAGAATGGAAGGCGCCAAGCCGCCTTCCTGTTCGAGAAGCGCAAGCAACAGGTGTTCGACATCGACCTGTTGATTGCCGTGCTCGACGGCCGTGGTTTGCGCCTGCCGAATCGCCTCTTGAGACTTTTCGGTCAGCCGATTGAAATCCATGGATGGAGGAACCTCAATTAAGAAGATAGCAGATGAGCCGTCAAAGATGCAATAATCTGAGTGTCTGATACTAAGATTTGGCCCCCCAATCTGGGACTCCCTCGCTTTCCTACCCCGTCTGAGCTACTCTGAAGCGAGGCTCTCAGCGTATGCGACGGCTGCTCAGCGTTCTCCTAAGTCTTTCGATTCTTTGGCCCTTGCCGGCCTACCCGTGGTGGGAAACGGGACACCAGGTGGTGGCGCGCATTGCGGCGGCGCATCTGACATCGGCGGCCCGCACCCGCCTGGCCCGCATTCTGGACGTCCCGGACACCCCGGACGCCATTGCCGAGGCGCTGGCGAAGGCATCCACTTGGGCCGACGAGACGAAGAACGAGACCAAGACCGGGTCCTGGCATTACATCGACCTCGCGATTCAGGATCATAAATCCGATATTCCGGGGCGCTGCAAGGACGACAACTGCGCTCCGGTCCGCATTCGGCTCTTTGCGGAGCAGTTGGCCGGACATCCGGCGCATCCGGCGAATACTCAGTGGAGCCAGCTCGACGCGCTGCGCTACCTGGTGCACCTGGTGGGGGACATTCATCAGCCGCTGCACACGATCTCGGACGCGGATCTGGGCGGTAATTGCGAGCTGCTGGACCCGCTGGTGGGCAAGGCGAAGAACCTGCACGCGCTGTGGGACGGCGAGATTATCGACGAGATCAACGCGAGCGACAAGGCGCTAGCCGACGAGCTGGATGCCGCGATCGAGGACATGGGCCCGCATCGCGAGCACGTGCTTTCCGAAGGAAAAGAGGACGACTGGGTTTGGGAGTCGCACGAGCTCGCCATTCGGGACATCTACCGGCGGCTGCGCATTCCGGTCGAGCCGGTGGAATTTCCGGCAAGCTGCGCCGAAGCCCCAGAGGAGATCCGGACTCTGAAGCTCGAAATCCCGGGCGCCTATGTCTCCGAGATGAAGCCGGTCGTGCGCGAGCAGTTGATCAAGGGCGGGCTGCGCCTCGCGCGGTTATTGAACGAATCGTTGTAGGAGACATATGAGCGATGCCCAGGCTCTAAAGTGGAAGACCCGATTGGTTCGCGGCTACCCTGGTCGGGAATTCGATATCGAATTCTGGCAGGAACAAGGCGACGATGCGATCTTCCAAGCGGCCTGGGAAATGGTGGAGCTGGCCGAAGAAGTGAAGCATGGCAGAAAACCGTCATTTCAGAGATCTGTTACGGAGCTTCGAAAAGTTCGGCGTTGAATACCTGATTGTGGGCGGCTATGCCGTGATGAAGTACACGGAGCCGCGCTACACCAAAGATGTCGATATATGGATCGGGAACTCGGCGGAGAACAGCCGCCGCGTCTACGCCGCCCTCGCAGAATTCGGCGCGCCTCTAGAGCGGGATCAGATCGGCCCGGGCACGTTCACAGAAGCACAACTCACGTATCAGATTGGTGTTCCTCCAGTTCGGATCGACATCATGACTTCGATCGACGGCGTACAGTTCGAACAGGCGTGGCCGAATCGAGCGACCGGAACGTTTCTAGGCGCTTCGGCGCAGTTCCTTTCGCTCGACGATCTGATTACGAATAAACGTGCTGTCGGTCGCGCCAGCGACCAGGAGGATCTGAAACACCTCCTGACGCGAGCGCAGGATCGGCAGTAATGATTGACGGGCTGCCCCGGTTGTTAAACGAGTCGCTGTAGGTTTTTTCCTATCGTCTAGGTACTTTTCGTTACTTTCGTACTATGGACAAAGATGCGTCTTTGCGGATAAGCTCGAACTCTGCCCATCGGAGGGGCGCTTTCTGTCACAGTTCCGCATTGTTCCTCTTGCCGCGTTGCTCGGTTCGGTGGCGGTCGCACAAACCCATCTTAAGGTCCTGACTGCCACCCTCAACCTGGAATCGCACAACTTAGCCATTGAAGTCCAAAATCAATCCTCAAAGGTCGTCACCGCCTATGACCTTGTTATCATGCAGTTCGACGCAGCAGGGAAGCCGATTGATGGGCATAACGACAGCGTTGGCGTGGACCTTCTAACTTACGGGCCCGCCCCGGCGTCTTCCTGGCGGGAGATTCAACCTGGGGAGATCGCGGAGTTTCCGGTCCGGGCCGTGCCATTGCCCGACGCGGTCTCGGCCCGGGCAACGGTCGTCGATGTGGTCTACGCGGATTGCACTTTCGAAGGTGATCGGGCCAAAAGCGTTTTCATCGGCCGTGCTAACGATGCAAAGGAGGCGAGGGCAGCAGTCGCGCTACTCACGCCCTACCCGGCGACGAGTGAAGGGTTCGAGGCTGCGCTTCTCAAGCTTCGTGATGCGCCACATGGTATCGGCCTGAGCGTCCTTGCCAAGCGGCTGAATCTTTCGGGCGAAACGGCCGGCCGACTGTTCGATAAGAAGCAGCAGGTTCCATCGATCGCGATTCCGGCAGCGGACGAATGGGGTGGTATCGTAGCGGAACTCGATGAACGAGCCGCGTTCTTAGAGTCTGAGTCGCGAGCGGTGAGGCAATGAGAATCGCTGTCCTAGCTCTACTTGCATCGTGTGCCGGATTCGCCCAGACTGGCGGAGCACTTCGATTCAACGCCCCGGTCTATTCGCCCTCGAACTTACCGGGTTGTTATGCCAATCCATTCGGCGTGCAGCAGTCCGTCGCCCAGCCTTGGACAGGTCTACGACTGTAACAACGTCGAGGTTAACAGCGGTCAACTCACCGCCAGCGGAACCGGCTACTGCAACGGCGCTTTCGAATACTGCACAATTTCTGATGGGCGGCCGACTTCGCCTTCCTTTTCGCCTCAACAAAATGCGAATGCAGGCAACACCGGCTGGCTCATCTACGAGCAAGTGGGAAGTACGCCGACTGGAGGCAGTCCAGTAATCGGCCCGTGGGGCTGCGCAGCTGGGAGCTACGCCCAGGTTCCGTCGCCGCCACAGAACGTTCTTTATCCGAAATGTCCCCAATGCATTTCGGGCGAGGGTACCGGTAACAACCCGGACGGCGTTTGCAGTCCGCCCAGCCCCATCGTCATCGATGCTCTTGGCGAAGGCTTCCATCTCACCAGCGCGGCCAAAGGCGTAAACTTCCGAGAACGGCAGGGCGATCCATTAGTGCAAATGAGCTGGACCGATCCGGGCTTTCATAATGCGTGGCTGGTGCGGCCGAACCCTGACGGCTCGGTGACATCGCTTGCCGCCAATCTGTTCGGCAACTTGAGCCCCCAGCCAAAGAGCGGCGACCCGAACGGCTATCGCGCGCTGGCCTACTGGGCCGAACAGTCGGGCTGCGGGGCAGTGGACCATCTGGACGCGCAAAACTGCCCTGCCGTGTGGACGAAGCTGCGGCTGTGGCAGGATGCGAATCAAGACGGCGTCGCTCAGGCAGGCGAGTTGCATACGCTCGAAGAGCTGGGCGTCGAGAAGATATCGCTGCGATTTCACGAATCCCGCCGGGTAGACGAATTCGGCAATCAGTTCCGTTATGTGTCGGGCATCGACGATGCGGACGCGCAGCGCGACCGGCGATGCTACGACGTGTTTCTGGTGACGCGCGGTCTGACGACAGAAGAAGCCGACCGGCGGCGATGATCGACTGTGTTCGTGCTGAACATCGCCACCTGCCGGCTGCTTTCGCGATGAGTGATCCGTTCTGGATGTGGTTCCCCGGGGTCGCGCAGGAATGATTCAAGGACTCCTGCAGCCGGGGCATTTGCTGATCGTGGCCTACGTCGTTGTTCCGGCCGCTCTGGTGATTGCCGCGTGGCGCATGCGGGATCCGCTTTGGAAATGGCTCGCACTGGTGATTATCGCGCTGCTGGCGATCTGTCTGGCGGTCCTGCATAGCGCCCTCGACGCCACTCCGTGCGATCCGAGGTTTGGCTGCTCGACCTCCCCAGCGTGGCTCGAAGCTCCGAAGGTTTTTCTGCAAACGGTGCTGGGGATGGTGATGGCGCTTTTCGTGTTTGCGCTCTACTTTGGCGTTCCGGCACTCCTGCTCTTCGCGGCTTGGCGCTGGGCGAAAGCTATGCTCGCCGAGCAGCGAGCGATCCGCAGGCATCTGGAGGCGCTCCGGCAGCAAACGGATGAGCGGCGCGCGAATTTCGAAGAGCGTGAGCGGCACTGAATCACTTTGAGGCGCCCGCGCAACGGCTACACTTGTGGCCATGGTTGTAGGAACGGACTCGCCGGCATCGAACCCATGGAAGATTGCCGCGGTCGCGCTCGCCATCGCCTTCGCGGCTCTGGTAGCGAGTATCTTCCTCCTCGGTTCGCTGCGCGCGGTGTTCGGGCTGAGGCGGCTCGATTCGCCCGCCGTCATCACGCAGGTTCAATCGCTGAAGCAGCTAGTCACGGTGCGCTACAGCATCCAGCGCGTGGTGGGCTTGAAGGAGCCGAAGACGCCTTTCGGCGAAGAATCTATTCTGCTGATGGTCGAAGGGGAGGCGCTCGCCGGGGTGGATCTGGAAGGCCTGGGCCCCCGCGATGTCACCTCGACGGGGCATCGCAGTTTCCTCATCACGCTGCCGCGGGCCAGACTCTTCAACGTTTACTTAGACGAGAAGCAGACGAAAGTTTGGGACCGGCAAATCACATGGTGGACGCCGTGGGCGCCTCCCGATCCCGATCTGGAGCACAAGGCTCGCCTGGAGGCATTGGACGACGTGCGCAAGGCCGCGCTCCAAATGGGAATCTTGGACCAGGCGCAGAAGAATGCCGAGACCGCGATTCGCGATGTCCTAGGCGCGGCGGACGCGCAGGCGGAGTTCAAGACGCGGCCGCTCGATTGAGCGAGGCGGCGTAGCGCGAGTAGGCTTCGTCGAGCAGCTCCACCACATGCACGACGCGCTGGCGTGAGCCGAACAGGCGCGCGCCGGCGGCAAGCTGCAACAGGCATCCGGGATTCGCGGTCGCGATGACGGACGCGCCGGTCTGCGCGATGGCCTCCATCTTGTGGCGCAGGATCTGCATGGCCATTTCATTTTCGACCACGTTGTATACGCCCGCGCTGCCGCAGCACACGTCGGCGTTGGGCATCTCGCGAAACACGAGCCCGGGGATTGCGCGGAGCAGTTGACGCGGTGCGTTCTTGATCTTTTGGCCGTGCGCCAGATGGCACGAATCCTGGTATGTGACGGCCGCTTCGATGGGCGCCATTTGGGCGTCCAGTTCGATGGAGGCGAGAAACTCGGTGACGTCGCGCAGCGTGGCCGAGAACTGCGCGGCGCGATCGCGATAGGCCGGGTCGGATTCGAGCAGCTCGCCGTACTCTTTCAAGGTTGAGCCGCAGCCGGCTGCGTTGGTGACGATGGCGTCGAAATCGCCGGTCGGCATGGCGTCAATGTTATTGCGCGCGAGCGCGCGAGCGTGCTCTTTCAGGCCGGAGTGAAGATGAAGAGCTCCGCAGCAGTTCTGCGCGGCCGGAATTACGACCTCGCAGCCGTTCCTTTGAAGCACGCGCACGGTGGCTTCGTTTAAGCGGGCAAAGGCGACATTCGCGATGCAGCCTGCAACCAAGGCCACGCGGAAACGCCGAGGGCCGAGGGCCGGGAAAGTCTTTCCGATGTGACGATAGAAGAAGGGAACTTGGGCGTGCGGCGAGAGTGCTTCGATGTTCGCCAGATTGCCAAAGAGCTTGAGGACTCCGGTTGCGCGGACGATGCGCTGGAGGCCGGAAGCCTGATAAACATACAGCGCGGCGCCGGCGATTTGCAGCGCGATGCGCGAGGGCAGAAGCCTTTCGAACACCAGCTTTTGCCCGATCCGCACCCCGAACGAGCGTGAGCGGCGGGCTTGGATCTCGGCGCGGGCGGCTTCGATCAGCCGGCCGTACGGCACGCCCGACGGGCAGGCCGTCTCGCATCCGCGGCAGGCGAGGCAAAGGTCCAGATGCCGAACATAGGAAGGCGTGATCGGCGCGCCGGCGGCAACGGCGTTCATTTGATAGATGCGTCCGCGCGGGGAATCCATCTCGACGCCGAGTTCGCGGTAGGTCGGGCAGGCGTTCAGGCATAGGCCGCAATGCACGCACTTATCCAGGTCGGATTGCGCGGGTGCTTCGCCTTGTTGTCCCGGCGCTAGAACTTTAAATGCGGCCATACAGCCGATTGCGATTGAGGAGCGAGCTAGGATCGAACATCTGCTTCACTTTTTTCATCATGGCAAAGGCGGCCGGCTCGCCGCCATCGGACGAGAGCAGCCAAAGCTCTTTGGAGGCGCGGATTTCTTCGGGCGCGTATTCGACGACGGCGCTCCACCCGCGTTCGGTGGCCGCTTTCCAGATAGGCGCGACGGCTTGCCACGAGGTGACATATATATAGGACACGCCGGAGGCTGCGCGCGAGATGCACGCACCGGTAACGAGGCGGAAGACGTCGCCGATTTCGCTCAGAGTGGTCGAGGTGCGAAGCACGATCCCGCCCGGTTGGCGGCGCAGGAAATCCGGTGTGAAGGCTTGCATCTGATTCCAGAACTGGGCGTCTCGGTCGCCCGTGAGTGTTTCGCTGCCGGGCAACTCGCGGGCATAACGCGCAAGAACCGTCGGGCTGCCGCCGGCGCGGACAGCGAGCATGAAGCCGCGGGTTCCGAGACGGGTCGCGGCCGCCGGACTGAGCAGATCGACGGCGAGCGGCTGGAGCACTCCTCGAAGAACGGCGGCGCGCTTTTCCAGGGCGGACTCCAGATCGGAGGAGCAGAAGAAAAATGCGCGCGTTTCCGCCGGGCGCGCGTGCACGCGAAGGTTGACGCTGGTGAGTACGGCGAGCGTGCCAAAGCTGCCGATCATCAGCTTGCTCATGTCGAGGCCTGCGACGTTCTTCACGACCATGCCGCCGGTCTTGACCAGCTTGCCTTCGAGAGTGGCGAAAGTCATGCCGATGACGAGATCGCGAGCCGTGCCAAAGGCTCGCCGCACTGGACCGCTGGAGTTAGTGGCGATGACGCCTCCGACTGTGGCGTCCGCGGAGTGAGGTGGATCGAGAGCCAGCATTTGTCCACGTGCGGCGAGCAGTTTCTGAAGTTCCGCGAAAGGCATGCCTGCTTCGACGCTGACCGTCAGATCGTTCGGTTCGTACTGAAGCACGCGGCGCAGCTTCGATGTCGAAATCGTGACGTCGGAGGGCAGCAGCGGCCCCGCCATCAGGCGCTTGCTGTTGGCGCCTAGCGCTGTTATCGTTTGAGATTTGGAAGCGGCTTCGCGGAGCGTTTCGGCCAGTTCTTCGGCCGAAGAAGGCGTCAGGAGAGGCATGCCTCAGAGATCTTGAAAGATAGCAGCCACCTCTATCGTGACACCCTGAAACGAGACGGTTTCGCCCATGCGCGATTCGTGTTGGCCGTCGGCATCGTGAACCAGGACGGTGCGCGTTTTCGGGTAGACGATCCAGACCGCTTCGGCGCCGTACTCGAGGTAGACCGCAGTTTTTTGCAGAGCTTTCGGATTGCAGAATGAGGACACTTCGACAACCAGCTCGGGAGACCCAGTGAAGTATTCGTCCTCAGGGACGTTTTGCCAGCGATCGAATCTCATAGCCGCAACGTCGGGAGACAGCAGCGAGTATTCGCCGAGGATGCAGCCGAACCTTCCGGCGGTCGCATAACCCGAGAGTTCGAGGCGCCCAAGATGCCGTAACACACGCATCACGACTCCGGCATGGGAAACCGTACGCATCGGCGGCAGAACAACCTCTCCCTCGATCAACTCGTCTGTGAGATCGTCCTCGCGCGGCGGCAATTGTAGATACTGGTTAACGGTGACAGGGCCCGCATCAAGCATCCCGGCCTAGTTTCTCAGCGTCGCCGAATAAAGCGCCGATGTCGTGGTGAAGTTGGTTCCCGCCTGGTACGACAGCGTGACCGACACCGCAACCGATGCGCCGGGAGCAAGCGAGGAACCGGTGGCCGTCCAGTACGGATTGCCGCCCCAGGTTCCCGTGGAGTTCGCCGCGGTGACTCCCGCGGGCAGATTCGAAAGCACCAACTGCAACGGGCCGGCAAGTGTTCCGCCGCTGATGTTCTTGATAGTCACGGTTTCCGTTCCGGTCTTCTTGATCTTGTTGTAGACGAACCCGGTGCTCGATACATTCGCCGAGCTGCTCACGTTCGGAGGCGCTTGCACGGTATAGGTGACGCTGACCGGTTGAGCGGAATTGCCGGCCTTGTCGGTCGCGCCCGAACACGTGGCGGTGAAGTTGCCGTAGCCCTGGCCGTTGTCGCCGGTGACGTTGACGCTCGCGCTAGTGGCGACGCCTGAGAGCGCGTCCGCGGTCTGGCAGCCGGCGGTCGGGACAGAATTGTAAGCGTAGCTGGCGTTGTTTGTCACGCCCGTAACCGTGACCACGGGCGGCGTCAAATCGATGTTCACCGCGGCGCTGATCAGACTGCTGATGTTACCGGCATTGTCGATGGCGCGCGCGCCGACCGTGTGCTGGCCTTGGCCGCTAACGCTAGCCGATGCGGGGCTCGTGGAACTAACACTCGGCGAAGCATTATCGATCCAATAGCGAATCTGATTCACGCCGCTTCCCGAGCCGTCGGATGCCGAGATGCTGGCGCTCACAGGCGACGTGTTGATCCAGCCGTTGGCGTTCGGCAGGGGTGAAAGAGCGATGCTGCCGGTCGGCGGCGTCAGATCGACAGGAGCGGGGGAGGGAAGCAGCAGCACGCCGCTGATGGCCGGCAGCGAAACGGAGACGTTGCCGCCCGAAACGCTATACGTATTGCCGCTGATTTCGTCGACAAGCGTAGTGCCATCGGAGAAGTACGCGCCCACGGGAATCGAAGCGCTGTTGGCCGTCGAGCCGTTGTTCAACGCGACCACGGCGGTTTGGTTCGTGCCGACGCGCGCGTACGCGTAGGTGTTCGGAGCGGTGCTCGACTGCTGCGTGTCGCCGGTCAGCAGCGTGACGAACGTGCCGCTCGAAAGCGCCGGATACTGCTTGCGGATGTGACCGAGCTTGGTGTAGAAGGCGAGGACATTCTGGTCGGGAGGACCGTAGATGGTCGGGTCGCCGGGCTGGTCGGTCCAGGGATACGGGGCGCGCGTGTAGGGGTCGCCGACCGGTCCGCTCGAACTGCTGTAGCGCGAAGGCGCGTTGATGGCCGCTTCATCCCCGTAGAACACAGACGGCGCTCCGATATAGGTGAACTGGAACAGCGCGGCGAGTTCCAGCCGCTGCTTGGCTTGCACCAGCCCGTTGTCGCCTTCTTCCGTTAGCACGTACAGCGCGCGGTTGGTGTCATGCGAGCCGATGAGGTTCAGCATGGCGAAGGTGGCGGTCAACGGATAGTCGTCGCGCACGGCGCGGTTCGCGATATCGAATTGGCTCGGCGTGAGCGGAATGATGGAATCGTTGCCGTTGTCGTTGTTATCGGACCACCCGTACTGGCCGCGCGCGAACCCCGTGACGTTCCGCCGGAAGCGGTAGTTCATCGTCGAATCCATCTGATCGCCCGCGAGCCACTGGCTGGCGTTCGGCCAGATCTCGCCGATCAGCGGCCCGTTGGCGTTGTAGCTCTTCGCATACGGGCGCAGCGCATGCCAGTAGGAATTCGGAATGCTTGGCGCGCTATCGAAGCGCCAACCGCTTGCCCCCGCGTTGTACCAATGGAGCAGTACGTTGTCCGAGGCTCCGCTGAAGAAGTATTGCTGCACGTCGGATTGAGAGGTCACAAGCAGCGGCAGGCTGTTAAAGCCGTCCCAGCCGTTGTAGTCGCTGGTGGTGCACGGCACGTTGTTGTCGAGGAACTGGAACCAGTCGCGCCATTGGGAGCTGAGCGACTGGCACGCGCCGACATCCGGGAACTTGTTGTACTCGTTGAAATAGGTGCTGTCGGAAGAGGCGTCTTCGAACGTTCCGTCAAGGATGACGCGCATGCCCCGCTGGTTCATCGCAGTAATCAGCGACGTGAAAGCCGAGTCCCCTCCGAGCGCCGGATCGATGTGCATGAAATCGTCGGTGTCGTAGCGATGATTCGAGTTGCCGTAGAAGATGGGGTTCAGGTAAATAGTGTCGAAGCCGAGTCCCTGAATATAATCCAGTTCGTTCTGGACACCGAGCAGATCGCCGCCGTAAAAAATGCTGCCGAAATTGTTGTAGCAATCGCTGCTTGGGTTATTCGGATCGCACAGCAGAGTGTTCCAGGTGGTGACGGCGATGTCGTCGGAAGGCGGCTGGCCGTAGAACGACGGACATCCGGAAGAGCTTCCGTTGACGCAATAGTCGTTCGTCGGATCGCCATTGCGGAAACGGTCCGGGAAGATGTGATAGACGTTGGCGGTCGCCATCCAGGCCGGAGTTTGGAAGTTGGGATCGTAGACGGTGATCTGGAAGGAATTGAAAGGCTCGCCGTTGGTGGTGGTGCCGGCGCCGTCTTTGTTGAGGTTGTCGTAGTCGTCGATGTAATCGTCGCTGTACCAGCCGTTGGTGTTCTGCCGGTTAATTTTGAATTTGTAGTAGTAGATGGTGGGCGAGGACGGCATGGTGACGACTGTTTTCCACACGTCGTACTCGGTGCTGCCAATCGTGATGTTTTGATCGAACGGCATGTTCGTGTCTACCGGGCCGGTCGTATTGCCGCTCGCGGTATCGAACAGGTAGGCGCGCAGTGTCAGGCTCCAGATTCCGGATGAGTGCAGCGTGCGGAAGCGCAGCGTCATCTGCGTCTGCTCCGTCACCGAGCCTTCGGAGCTGCGGTAGAAGGGATCGAAGGTGTTGTGATAGAAACCGGCTTCATCGGCCGCGCTGAAGCCGCTCGGCTGCTCGTTTGAAAACGGAGGCGTGCTGGTTCCGTTGCCGGTGTTAGTAACGCCGAAGTATTGGGTGTAAGTGGCGCTGGTGCCGATGGTTCCTTGCGGATTGTCGTTTGGCACCTGACCGTAGACGTATCCGCCGCTCGATGTCAGATAGCCGAAGAAGTTGAATTGCGACGGAATACCGCCGCCGGTCACCGCCGACCAGGGGATCGCGATCTCGCGAGTGTTGGGTCCGCTGTTGGGGTTCGACGCGTATGTCTCGGCATTGGCCGTTGGGTTCGACCAGTTGCCGCCGCTCGACGTGCGGTATTCGTTGTAGCCGTCCTTGAAATAAGTGACGAACTGCGCGGCGAAGGGCAGGGAAGCGAAGCTCGTGCCGTCGTAATTATTGCCCGTAGTCGTCCCGCTGCCGCCCGTCCCGATATAGATCACGGCGCCTTCGCTCAGATTGGCGTTGGTGATGCCGACGTAGAGGTTCGTGGCGTCCCAGGTCATGTACCAGGTCTGCGACGTGTTGGTGCTGATCTGGTTCGTGCCATTGGCGGTGTTACCGTATTCGCCGCTTTCAATGGTCCCATCGACAGTCGGCGTGCTCCATTGGCTAAAGGCCGGCGCCGCGCCGGCAACGAGCAGCGCACACAACAAGCGGGCAGAAAAAGAGCGAGACATGCGGGGTCCTTCCGACAGGGGAGTGTTCAAACGATTATACCGGGATCACGAAGCAAAGCGCACAGGCCGTTTCGTGGCCGTTGTGCGCGATTTAAGGAAATGCGCGCGTAGCCTCGAAAGACTACGCGCGCCATCAAGCAAGAACTTCCGCGGGACTCAGAGACTGACAGCCTTGCGGGCAAGCATTCTGCGCCGGCCAAACAGAGCCAGGGCGCCGAGGCCGGCCGAAAGCAGCAGCACGGAGGACGGTTCCGGAACTGCCGTGGGGCCCACAAACGTGACAACCGGCGGACCATTATTGGCGCTGGCATAAGTTTGAGCCGATGTGGTGCCGTCCGGGTTGATGGTGACGGTGAAGACCGGCACGTCGTTCTGGGAGTCGTTGGTAAAGAGATAGCCGTTATCGTTGAAGAAATCGAGCGTGAACGTCCCGCCGCCTTGGCCATTCGGGTTTGAAATGGCGGGGCCGTAGAGGTCCAGGTCGAACGTGATGGTGGTGCCGAACGTCATGGCTTCCGTGTATTCGTTGGTCGTCTCGCTGTTGATCAGCGTGACGGTGCCAGGCAGCATGCCGGAAACCTCGCCGATCATTGCGTTGTTGGGGTCGGCCGGATTCAATACGCCGTCGGTCGCGAAATTCGCCACGTCGGCGTTCGCCGGCTGCGTTGCGAACGAGCTTGGATTGAACTGGAAGTCAATGTATCCGTTGCTCAGCAGAGCGCTGCTGGTATTGACTGTCACTGCATATGCGATGCTGGCCGGGTCGGCAAAGGCGGCGGGCGTGGTTAAGACGCCCGCAACGAAAATGGTCGAGAGAAAGGTTTTTGTTAGTCGCATGTTATTGTAAGGTCCCCGAGTAAACTGAGTTAGTTGCTGTAAAGTTTGTGCTGCTCGCGTACGCGAGAGTCACGACGGCTTGCGCGGAAGCTCCCGGAGCGAGCGAGCCCGTTGTCACTGTCCAATACGGATTGCCTTGGAACGTGCCGGTGTTGTTGACGGCGGTTACGCCGGCTGGCAGGCCGGTGATCACCAATTGCACCGCGCCCGAAATCGTCTGGCCGCTGATGTTCTTGACCGTGACGGTCTCCGTTCCCTGCTTGCTGAACCGGTTGTACGTGAAGCCGGTCGAAGTGACTTGCACCGAACTGGTCACGTTGGTGTATTTGACGACGAAGTTCGCCGTGACATTTTCCGTGGCCGAGTTCATCGTGATGGTGGTCGGGTTCGCCGTTGTGCTCGACAGATCCGCGCTGCCGCTCCAGCTCGAGAACCCGTAAGGAGCAACCGGGTTCGCCGTCAGCGTTACGGTGGCGCCCGGTACGTAGTGACCCGCCGCCAATCCCGCGCTGTTGGTCGGGTTCGGTGTCACCGTGCCAGCCCCTGACGGATTCACGCTGATATTCAGCGCATATCCGGGGCCGACGTTAATCGTGGTCTGGTCGTTCGCCGTCTGCGTTCCCGAAGTTCCGCCGCCCGAAACGCTCACCGAATTGGTGACCGCGTTCGTGCCGGTGGGGGTCGAGTAGCTGACGCTCACCGTCAGAGTGATGGTGTCGGTTTCACCCTGCGCCATGGCCGTCGTGCGCGTGCAGCTAGCGGAGGATACCGTGCAGCTCCAGTCAGATCCGCTGCCACCGCCCGTGTGGCCCGTTTCGCTCATCGTGACCGCCGACATCCCGGTTGGCAGCGTGTCGGCGAGTGTCAGAGTGCCAAGTGTCGAGCCCGGGCCATTGTTGGTCACTGTGATGGTGTAAGTATCCGACGCATCGCCCTGCGTGAAGCTGCCCGTGTGGCTCTTGGTAATGGCCAACGCTGGAGGCGTAATCGTCAGGTTGATGCAGTGCTCGCCGACGCTGCCGTGGTCGCCGCCCGCCGAAGGCTCCATGACGTAGAAGCTCCAGTAGCCGTTCGGACTGGTGTTGTCGAACTGGCTGTTAAGGGTGGCAGTCCCCGTGGGAGGCGCGAGATTCGGGCTCGCCGGAGCAGGTGCTGCAAAAGCGATCGTGTAGGGACTGGAATAGACCGTCGGCGAATATGTGCCGGAGCTCGGCGTATTAGAGGCCGAAATCGGCGAGCCGCCGTCCGCGATCGTGTAATTCTGATTGCTGATCGCGCCGTCGCCGCCTGCGTTGCCCCAGAAGACGATGTTGTTCGAGCTGTTCGGCCCGGCCAGCATCATCTCGAGATCCTGCGAATCGGAGTAAGTCACGCCGTCGAGAGTGACGGTTACGTTGGAAACGACGCCCGCGATATTCTGCACCAGCACGCGCGACGGATACTGCTGCGGAACCTTGCTGCTGGCGCTAATGGTGATGGTTCCGGGGTTGCAGTAAGTCGTCCCGCTGACCGCGGTCTGGTTGTCAACCTGCAGCGTGGTAGAACCTTGGCTGGTGTCGTAGGTGCCGGAGACGCCGGCGTAGATCGCCGTAATGTTGTATTGGCCTTCGCTCGTAGGCGTGAACGTGATGCTGGCCTGGCCGCTGCCGTTGAGCGTGGCAGTGCCGAGCGGCGTCGGGTTGCCCTGCTGCTCGAACTTGACCGATCCGCTGGTCACCGGCGTGCTTCCGCCGTTCGTCGTGACGGTAGCCGTCAAAGTCACTTGCGTGTTCGTGATATCGGGATTGGGGCTCGCTGAAACCAACGTCGTTGTGCTGGCCGCGTTATTGGTGACAAACGTCAGGCAGTAGCCGCCCACTGTGTCGGAGTCGCCGCCCTGGTCGGCGATGTAGAGGCTCCACTCCTGCCCGCTCATCTGCGAAGAGTTGAGATTCTCGCTCGCAAACGTGGAGGCGAAGGTCGCGGTGCCGACGCTATAGGGGTAGTTGTAGCCGGATTGCGGAGGCCCAAACAGCGTGTCGCCTTCGCTCGGCCATGTGTAGGTGCTGTAAGCCGTCGGCAGATAGCTGGCGTTGTTCGAAGGCGCGGTGTCGGAGGATCCCTGCGCGAGATAGTTGCTCGCGTTGTCGCTGAGCGAGAACGTCAGGCCGCTCTCGGACGCATAGCCGCCCGCGTACGCCATCGGTACAAACGACGTGCCGTCCGGCGCGACCAACAGCACTTTCCAATCCACCAGGCCGTAGTTGGTATTGATGTTGTTCAGTTGCAGCGTGAGGCCCGCGAGGCTGCCCGACAGGCCGGTCACGTAGACGTGCTGCGGATACGGGGTGGTGTTGCCACTGTTTGCAACCGTCACTGTTCCGCTGTTGCAGAAGGTGTAGCCGTTGTTGCTCACCGCGGTGTGGTTGTTGATGTAAATCAGCGTGGGATTCGAGTTGTTGTTGCTCGTCTCGAACTTCGGATTCGAAGCCGTATCGGTGTAAGTCGCGGTGATCTTATGCAGGCCTTCGGCGGCGCCGGAGCCGTAGATATCGTCGAGTTGCGCCTGGCCGCCCGAAACCGCCACCGGCGTCCCTGCGGTTGCCCCGTTGTCGTAGAACTGCACCTGGCCTTCATTGACCGTGCCGCCGCTCGAAGTAATGGTCGCCGTGAAGGTGCTCGAATTATTCGGCGAGCTGTTGAAGATATCGGTGGGGTTGGCGCTGACGGCTGTTGTGGTCGCCGATTGCGAGACCTCGGTTGTCAGGTTGAGATTGATCTGCAGCGTGCCCTGGTTTTCCTGGTCGTCGTAAATTTCGGCATAGACATTCCAATTGCCGTTCGGAGTTGCGCCGGTAAACGTGTTCGTAAAATTGACGGTGCTGCCGTTGGCGCAGGAAGCCGAAGACGGCGTCGCGCCGGCAAACGTCGGGCAGCCGCCGAGGAAGCTCGAATTCCCATAGGGCTTGTAGCTGGCGTTGCTTGTGCAGTCCTGGTTGTACCCGTTGGGCGGAATGCCGCTCGCCGAATCCGACAAGGTCAGGTTGAAATTCGATAACGATTGCTGATTGTCGCCGCAATTGCCTGCGAAAAACACGAGCGCCTGGCCGCTAGGCGAGACCAGCATCAGCTCGAGCGTGTAGGGATAACTGTTCGGAAAATTCCAGCCGACGATGTTGACCGAGACGCCCGAAACCGCGCCGCTCATGCCGCTGACGGAAATGGTCGACGGGTAAGGACTGGCGACAACGGGCGCGCTGCTATCAGGGTTGGTGTTCGGCGTCGTGATGGTGCCGCTACAAAAAGTGCCGCTCGTGGTGGTATTGCTGCCATTTGGGCAGGTTGCCGCTTGCGCATATTTTCCCGAAGCCATGAGGAAAACTGCAGCAGCACTGAACAACAGGTAATTGCGCATAGAACGATTCCCTCTCCAGTGACACAATGGCGCGAAAAGAATAGCTCTTGCGCCATTTTTTATGAAACGAACCAACTGTAGCATGGCGGTTTACGAAACGGCATACTCAATTTCACTTAGGACCGTTAGGGGAATTGCAGGACTGCCGGGGGGATTTTAAGGGGAAAATAAGGGTTATAAAACAGATTTTCAGTGCATTTTTCCGGTAACAATAGAGGGAGTTACCGATCTACTGTCCTCGATTAAGTGTTGCTCGCGGTCTAGTACTATATCGGTCGCAGAGGGCATCTGACAGGTAAGTTATGGTGCGGAATGCCCTCTTGCCGTAAGGTTCTTAGGTGCTCGTGGTCGCTTTATGGCGCCTGACTGGGAACCGTGATCGTGCCGGTAACCGCCCCTTGATTCGCGGTCAAACGGGCGCTCGCCGAGAAGCGAGCCGCCGCGGAGCAGCTACCGAAATTGATCGTGACATTGGTGTATTTCACACCCGACGGCGCATAATTTCCAAGCACCACCGGAAGCGGCGTCGTTACTGTTGGAGTGCAGGACGGCCCCGCGGTTTGCGTGAACGTCAAGCTGGTGATCTCGGCATTATTCGCCGCGCCGGGTCCGCTATTGCTCGTATAGAAGTTCCAGACTCGCGAGGACAAGGCGCCGGTCTTCCCCGAGAGCGATCCCGTCAATGTGGTCGGGCCTTCAGTGAAGTTGGCCGTCACGGTTTCCGGTCCATTCATGGTGACGGTGGTGGACGCGCTGTTGGCGTTGGCGACCGGGCCCGTCCAGTTCTGGAAGTTATACCCGGCATTGGGCATCGCGGTCATAGTCACGACCGTGCCCGGGGCATAGTACGGGCCGGCGGTGCCGGGCTGTGTCGTTCCTGCCCCCGTTGGCGAGACCGAAGCCGTCAACAAATAATGCACCGAGAAGACTGCCGTGTAAGTGACGTTGGTCGCCGGCGCAGTTACTGTGTGCGAGATAGCTCCGTTATCGGGGAGCCATTGCGTGAACTGATAGATCGTTCCGGGCCCGTTCTGTGGAGTAGTCGTACTTATGGTGTGTTGGCTGCCGCCCACCCAAGTTACATGGATAGGCCCTGCCTGCGCGGCGCCCCCATCCACGCTGACCAGCGGACCCGAGGCGGGCGAGGTCGCGATCGTAACGCTGATGTTGTTCGCGACGAAGTTCGCAGTCTCGGACGTCGGGCCGGTCATGGTGACCACCAGTGGATTCGTGGAACTGGACTTCGTGCCGGTCCAGTTGCTGAATTTATAAGCGGCCCCCGAAGTTGTCGCCGTCAGCGTCACTTGCGCGCCCGACGGGTAGTAGCCGTTGACGGGAGTCGAACTGGAACTCGCCCCCACGCTGCCGTCCGCCGAGGGGCTGGCGGCGGTGGTCAACAAATAGTAGGTTCCGAAGCTCGCTGTGTAAGAGGTGACGCTCGCCGAAGCGGTCACGCTGTCGGTCGTGGACGTTGTTCCATCCGACCAGCCGCTGAAGATGTACTCTGTCCCGCCCGTCCCTTGCGGGGAACTGGTGCTGATGGTGTGATTACTGCCTACTTGCCAGGTGGCGTGCACGGGAGCGGTTTGCGGGGCGCCGCCATCCACGCTCACCGACCGGCCGGAAGGTGACGTGCCAATCGTCACATTGACGGTATTGGTGACGAAATTCGCGGTTTCCGTAACGGGGCCGCTCATCGTGACCTGCAGCGGATTGGTGGAGCTGTTGGTCGTGCCGGTCCAATTCGAGAAGTTGTAGCCGGTATTGGCTGTCGCGGTGAGCGTAACCTGCGAACCCGAGGGATAATAACCGCTGACCGGCGTCGCGGTAGAACTTGCACCGACCGAGCCATCGGTAGCCGAAGGACTTACAGACGTCGTCAATAGATAGTAAGTATTGAACTGCGCCGTGTAACTGGTCGTGCCGGTGGAAACCGTGATGTTGTCGGTCGTAGACGTCGTGTTATCGGACCACTGATTGAAGATATATTCAGTCCCCGTCGAACCGGCCTGCGGCGAGGTGGTGGTCAACGTGTGCTGGCTGCCTATGACCCACGGGAAGGTCTGGCTCGCCGAATAGGACGTGCTATCGACGGAGAACGAGAGGCCTGTGGGCGAGGTTCCGACCGTTACCAGCTCCGCCGCTTGAATCGTAACGAGAGACGATGTGTTGCCGGGCCCAGCCAAGTCGGCTGGCGTGAGTGTGCCATCCGGGTTGAGCGCGATGGTCCCGGCGAAGTTACTGGGGTCGCCGGTCAGGGCCGCGCTGCCGCCGCTCGTGAATGCGACGCCGAAGCTGCTTCCCGAGTTGCCATTGTTGTTGCCTGCCGGATTGGTTACACCGGGACCGGCGAACGTCACGTAGAACGACAAGGTCGTGCCGAACGTGATGGGCTGGCTATATTCGTTCAAGGTCGATGCGCTGTAGGTGGTCCCGCTCGTGCAACCGCCGTTGCCGTTATTGATAGTAAGGCTGGTTCCGAGCGTTCCCGTAACGCTGCCGTTCGTCGAAGATGGAGTCTGCAGACTTCCATCGGTAGAGAAATTGCTGATGGTGACGCAAGCGTTTTGCGTGGTGAGAGCGCCCGCGTTGAACTGCAGATCGATGGTTCCCTGCTGGCCTTGCACCGAATTGGTATTGACTGTTACTAGATAACCGGTGGATTGCGCGAACGCGCCGGAAGAAAGCGCGCTCAAAGCCAGAATGCCTGCGGAGATCAGTGTGAGTCTATGGTTTATTCGTCGCATTAGAGACTCCCTGTGTAGACTGCAGGCGTGGTGGAAACGGCCGTGGTGCTCGGGTAATTCAATTGCACGATGACCGTGATGGATGCGCCGCTGGCAAGAGAGCTACTGTTCGGCACGGTCCAGTAAGGACTGCCGTTGAACGTTCCGGTATTGTTTGCCCCGGTAACGCCGGCCGGCAGATTCGTCAGCGCGATCTGAATCGGCCCCGTGATAGTGGCGCCGCTGGTGTTTGTGATGGTGAAGGTAGTCGTTCCTCCGCCTGGACTGCCCGGACTTCCCGGGTTTGCGAGCAGCGCGCTATATAAGAGACCGGTTTCGGTGACCGAGACCGAACCGCCGATCGAGGTGTAGGTCGATACGAAATTCGCCGTCTCGTTAACAGGCGCGGTCATCGTGACCGACAGTGGATTGCTGCTACTGCTGGTCGTGCCGCTCCAGCCGTTGAACGCATACAGAGAATTCGGCATTGCGGTGAGCGAGACGATTGTGCCGGACGGATAGTAGCCGTTCGCGGCCGCCGGGCTGCTATTGACTGTGGCGCTGACCGAGCCTCCGCCAGGCGGGCTCGAACTCGTGGTGAGCAGGTATTGCGTCTGGAAGCTGGCCGTGTAAGAGGTGGTGCTGGCGTTGGCAGTTACGGAGTCGCTGGTCGAGGTTGTGCCGTCCGACCAGGTGGTGAATACATACTGGATGCCCGTTCCGCCCGATTGCGGCGTGCTGGTCGCGATCGTATGATTGCTTCCCACTTGCCACGTGACATTCACGGGCGCGGCCGTCGCTGTCCCGCCATCCACGCTCACCAGCAGGCCGCTCGGTGACGTGCCGATGGTGACGTTCACGTTGTTGACGACGAAATTCGCCGTCACGCTCTCGGTAGCCGAGTTCATCGTGATGGTGGTCGGGTTGTTCGTCGTGCTGGACAGATCGCTCGGATTGGTGGCGCTCCAGCTCGAGAATGCATAGCCCGTATTGGCGGTCGCCGTCAACGTGACGGTCGCTCCGGGCACGTAGTGGCCTGCGGGCATGCCGGCGCTGTTGGTCGGATTTGGTACGACCGTTCCATCGGCGGATGGCGATGCGGCCGTGGTGAGCACATAGCCCGGGCCAATCTTGACCGTCGTCTGATCGCTGGCGGTCGGCGAGTTTCCGGCGCCGCCGCCCGAGACCGTCACGGAGTTCGTCACCGAATTGGTTCCGGTCGCGGTCGAGTAACTAACGCTAACGGTCAGCGTGATGGTATCGGTCTCGCCGCTGGGCATCGCGGTCGTGCGAGTGCAGGTGGTCGAGCTGGCGGTGCAGCTCCAATCCGAGCCGGTGCCGCCGCCCGTATTCCCCGCCTCACTCATTGACACGCCGCTCATGCCGGTGGGCAGCGTATCGGTTAGCGTAAGAGTGCCGAGGGTCGAGCCTGGGCCGTTGTTAGCGACAGTAATCGTATAGGTATCGGCCGTATCGCCCTGCGTGAAAGAGCCTGTGTGCGTCTTAGAAATTGCGAGCGCCGGAGGCGTGATGGTGATGTTCACGCAGTGCTCGCCCACGCTGCCCGTGTCGCCGCCCGCGCTCTGAACCTGCTGGACATAGAAATCGTAGTAGCCGTTCGGAGTGTTGCCTTGAAACTGGCCATTGAGAGTCGCTGTTCCAGAAGGCGCCGCATGGTTCGGAGATGAAGGAGCGGGCGAGGCGAAAGCCAGGGTAAAGCCGCTGTTCGCGGTGGGCGAGTAGGAGCCCCCAGTGGGAGTACCGGAAGCGGGCAGCAGCGATCCGCCATCCACAATAGTGAAGTTCTGATTGCTAAAAGCGCCGCCGTCTTCGGTCCCCACGTTGCCCCAGAAGACAATGTTGTTATTTGTGTTCGGACCGACGAGCAGCATCTCTAAGTCGGCTGCGTCGGGCGAATAGCTGACATTATCGAGAGTCAGTGTAACGGCGGAGATAACGCCCGCCAAGCCGCTGACCTGGACACGAGATGGAAACGCCTGCGGGACTGCGTTTCCGTTACCGATGGTGATGGGGCCGGGGTTGCAGAACGAATAATTGTTGCTTCCATTGTTCGTTTCGGTGGTCTGATTGTCCACCTGCAAGGTCGTGGAACCCTGGCTCTGATTGTAAGTATTGGATACACCCGAGTAAATGGCCGTGATGTTATAGGCGCCTTCGCTCGTAGGCGTGAAATTGATGCTGGCGTGGCCGTTTCCGTCCACTGTGGCGGTGCCGAGCGGCGTGGGATTGCCCTGCTGCTCGAATTTGACGGAGCCGCTGGTGACCGGCGTGCTGCCGCTATTCGCGGTGACAGTCGCGGTCAAAGTCGCCTGCGTATTGGTGATGTCGGGGTTGGGGCTGGCGCTGACGCTGGTTGCCGTCGCCACGCCGCTGTTGACCGTGAAGGTCAGACAATAGCCACCGACCGTGTCCGCGTCGCCGCCCTCATCGGCGATATAGAGGCTCCACGGCCCGCTGGGATTGTTAAGATTCTCGCTCGCGAACGTGGTAGCGAACGTCGCGCTGCCCTGCGTCTGCGGGTAATTGTAACCGGATTGCGGCGGCGTGAAGACTGGCTGATTCTGCGTCGGCCACGTGTACGTGCCGTATGCGGTTGGAAGGTATGTACCGTTGTTCGCCGGAGCAGTATCGGAGGTGCCGACTGCGAGGAGAGCGGAACCGGTGTCGCTCAAATTTATCGTCAACCCGCTGGCGTTCGCGTAGCCGCCGGCGAAGACCATCGGCGCAAAGGAAGTTCCGTCCGGGCCGACCAGCAGCACCTTCCAGTCGTGAAGTCCATTCACTTCGTTGATGTCGTTGAGCGCCAGCGTGACGCCCGCGAGGCTGCCGGACAGGCCGTTGACAAACACATGCTGCGGATACGGCGATGTGAAATCGCTGCCGGTGCCCGATATGGTGACCGTGCCGGGGTTACAAAATGTAGTCCCGTTGTTGCTGACGTTCGTGTGGTTGTCGATGAAAAGCGACGTCGGATTCGAGTTATTATTGCTGGTTTCGAATTTCGGAGTCGAAGCTGTGTCCGTGTAAGTAGCGGTGATCTGATGCAGACCCTCGGGCGTCGCGGAGCCGTAGATATCGTCGAGTTGCGCCTGGCCGCCCGAGACCGCAACAGGTGTGCCTGCTGTCGCGCCGTTGTCATAAAACTGCACCTGGCCTTCGTTGACCGTGCCGCCGCTAGAGGTGATGGTCGCCGTGAAGGTGCTCGAATTATTCGGCGAGCTGTTGAAGATTTCGGTGGGGTTCACGCTGACCGCGGTGGTGGTGGCCGATTGCGTGACTTCGGTTGTCAGGTTGAGATTGATCTGCAGCGTGCCTTGGTTTTCCTGGTCGTCGTAAATTTCGGCATAGACATTCCAGGTGCCGTTGGGGGTTGCTCCGGTAAACGTGTTTGTAAAGTTTGTGGTGCTGCCGTTGGCGCAGGAAGCCGAAGACGGCGTCGCGCCCGCAAACGTCGGACAGCCGCCGAGGAAGCTCGAATTTCCATACGGCTTGTAGCTGGCGTTGGTTGTGCAGTCCTGGTTGTACCCGTTGGGCGGAATGCCGCTCGCCGAATCCGACAAGGTCAGGTTGAAATTCGATAACGATTGCTGATTATCGCCGCAATTGCCCGCGAAAAACACGAGCGCCTGGCCGCCAGGAGAGACTAGCATCAGCTCGAGCGTGTAGGGATAACTGTTCGGAAAATTCCAGCCAACAATGTTGACCGCGACGCTGGAAACGGCGCCGCTCATGCCGGAAACCGAGATCTGCGCAGGGTAGGGACTGGCAACAACTGGCGCGCTGTTATCAGGGTTGGTGTTCGGCGTGGTGATGGTGCCGCTACAAAAAGTGCCTCCGGTGCTGTTGTTGCCGCTATTCGGGCAGGTGACGGCGAAAGCGGAGGGGGCAGCAGCGATCAGGCACAGCAACGCAGCACTGGGGAGCAGAAAATGGCGCATCAATGAAGTCCTCTGGGAAGTCCTCTGGAGTAAGCAGTGGAGCCCGCTCGCGGGCAGAAAAGGGCCAGCTTTTTAGAAATCAATCGAGTCTAACACAACCGTACTAGCCGGAATAGCCCCTTTTATTTCGGGGGTGGTAATGCTGGTACTAAAAAAAGTTACGAAACACGTCAAACTGGGCTTCCTCGGGGCACGAAACTACTGGATTTCGAGGGGAGAGATCGCGGGATTGGCCGAGAATGGCGAAAGTGTGTTCATTTTTCGATTGAAAACAAGGGGGGTGTCTTGTACTGTTTAATACGCAGCACCAAGAATTCTAAAACGATCTAAGGAGATCTATGTCTGACCAATACCTCGGCGAGGTCCGCATGTTCGCCGGCAACTTTGCGCCCTACGGCTGGGCGTTATGTAACGGACAATTGCTTTCGATTGCACAGAACACAGCCTTGTTTTCGTTGATCGGAACCTATTATGGCGGCGACGGGATCACGACTTTCGCACTTCCGAATTTACAGAGCCGGGTGGCAATTCACCAGGGGCAGGGAGTTGGTTTGAGCCCCTACAACGTCGGGCAAAATGGCGGCTACGAGAGTATCACGTTGACCTCTCAGCAGATGCCGCAGCATAACCATTTGATGTCGACCAACAATGGACCCGGCAACGAGATCCACCCTGCGAATACGATTCTTGCGTCGACCACGAGCGATAAACCGTATACGACATTGGCGAGCGATGGCTCAACGTTGAATGCAAACGCGATTTCGTTTACGGGGAACAGCCAGCCGCACGCGAACATTCAGCCTTATCTGTGCATCACGTTCATCATCGCGCTGCAGGGTATTTACCCGTCGAGGAATTAGTCTGCCGGGAACTGGAGCTAACAAGAGACGTATATGAATCCCTATCTTGGAGAAATTCGAATTTTCTCGGGCAATTTCGCCCCGAAGGGCTGGGCTCTATGCAACGGCCAACTGCTCTCTATTTCGAGCAACACGGCATTGTTTTCGATTATCGGCACTTTTTATGGGGGTAACGGAACCTCCACCTTCGCGCTGCCCAACTTGCAGGGCAGGGTCGCGATTCACCAGGGGCAGGGCCAGGGTTTGAGCCCCTACAACGTCGGGCAACAGGGCGGATTCGAGACCATCACCCTGAACTCGCAGCAACTGCCACGGCACAACCACAACATGAACACGTTCAATGGCCCGGGTGGCAACATTCACCCGGCGAATGCCATTCTGGCCTCCACCAACACCGATAAACCGTATTCCACGAACAACAGCGACGGTTCCACTTTGAATGCGTCCGCGATCTCGTACGCCGGTAACAACCTGCCGCATAGCAACATTCAGCCCTACCTCTGCGTGACGTTCATCATCGCGACCTCGGGGATTTATCCTCCCCGAAATTGATGGCCGTTTCGTTTACGCTTCGGCCGGCTCAAAGCGCCGACGAAGATTTTCTGTATCGCCTCTACGAAGCGACTCATGGGCAGCAGTTCTCGCTGCTGCCCCTTTCTCCCGAACACCGCGAGGCGCTCGTGCGGATGCAGTTTCAGGCGCAGCGCACGGGGTATCGCCAGCAATATCCGGCTTCGCAGGATTCGATCATCGAGGTAAATCGGGAATCTGCCGGCCGAGTGTGGTTGGACGATGTGAGCAAATCGGAGCTGCACTTGGTGGACATCGCTATCCTGCCTGGGCAGCAAGGGCGCGGCTTAGGCGCGGCAGTCTTGCAATGGATTCTCGAAAGCGCTGAGGCTTCCAAGAAGGCTGTGAGTCTCTATGTCGCGCGCATGAACGTGCGGGCCATCGAGTTCTACCGGCGGCTTGGCTTCCGAGAGATTGGAGGCGACGAAGTGTATATAGAGATGCGCGCCGGCGCTATTTATCCAGGTGATCCTCGATGATTCGGGCGCTCAGCGCTCTTGAGTCCACCCGGTATGTGCCGTCTATGAATTGCTGACGCAACTCCGCGACCTTGGATTCGGAAGTATCCAGCGATTTGCTGGCGGCCAGCGCCACGGCGCCTACGTTGGCCTGGTCCGCCGTTGGTCCTCCAGGTTCGATTGACTGCTCGGCTTCCTTGGCTGCTGCTGGACCACTTGCGGGCTGAACAGCCGCTGAGTCCGGCGAAGGAGTTTCCGATATTCTCAATACCTACCTCGTTCCAGCAGGCTTTGATTGAATTGATGATGCTTGATGCTTGGAACTGCTCGATAGGCCTGCTGAAATCATCTTAGCTAAGCCGAGCCCCCCGCTGCTGGCGAGCGCCTGCGAGATCTGCTGCTCGGAAACATCCATTAGCGTAGAGCCGGCTTCGTCTTCGTCGGTGCCCATCCAGCCGGAACCGTCAGCCTCCCGGGCCGACTTCATCACTTCTCCAATCAGCAGCGCTTCGAACTGGGTCGCGGCCTTCGAGATCGCCTCCGGTGTATCGCGGCTCGAACTGCCGTTAGACGGCAGATCGGCAGGAGAGGCGAAATCTGCAGCCGAGATGAGGGAACCTGGGAGGGCGTCGATCATATGAACTTTGAATGATAGGCTGGCATTTGTATCAGAGTACGTCGATTTCTGCGTCAAGTGCTCCCGCTGCCTTTAGGCTCTGCAGGATCGCGATGATGTCGCGCGGTGTCGAGCCGATGGCGACCAGCGCCCGTACTAACTCGTCCACCGTCGCCCCATTCTTAAGGACGACATCCTTAGCTTTATCCTCTTTCACGCCGACATCGGTTTGAGGAACGACTTCGGTCTGGCCGCCGCTGAACGCATTTGGCTGGGAAACAGCGTACGTCGTCTGAATCTGGACGCTGAGGTTCCCCTGCAGGATCGCGACTGGCGCAATGTGCATTTCACCGCCGAATACAACCGTTCCCGTCCGTTCGTTGATAGAGATTCTGGATATTCGGTCCGCATCGACTTGGAGATCGTTTAGAGCCGCGATGAACTCAACTGTACGGCCGTGATAAGCAGCCGGAACCTGGACGCTTACCAATCCGGAATTGAGGGCGTGTGCCGAACTGTTCGGGAATTGCTGATTGATAGCGGCTGAAATGCGAGATGATGTCGAGAAGTCGGGCCTTCGAAGCTGTAAGTGCAGGGAATCGGTGGGCGTCACACTCGGCGGGCTTTGCTCAACGATGCCGCCATCCACAATACGACCCACCGTCGGATGATTGACGGTCTGAGAGTTGCCACCCCGGCCGGCAACGAACCCGCCCGTGATTACGGATCCCTGCGCAATGGCGAAAACCTGGCCATTGGGCGCTCGCAGTGGGGTAAGCACTAGTAATCCGCCTTGCAAGTTAGTAGCGTCCCCGATGGCCGCTACATCTACGTCGATCTTGGCGCCCGGTTGCGCGAAAGCGGGCAATGTTGCCGTCACCAACACGGAAGCCGTGTTGTGGACGATAATAGCCGCCGGAGGAACGCTGACACCCATGCGCTGCAAGACATTGGTGAGCGACTGTATGGAGAAAACGGTCTGCTGGCGGTCTCCTGTGCCGCTCAAGCCCACAACTATCCCGTATCCAACTAGTTGATTGTCGCGAACGCCTTCCACGGAAATGAGGTCCTTGATCCGCGAAGCAGACGGTGCATTCGCCGCCATCAGCACGAAGGCGATTAGTAAGCGAGAAAGATGGTGAGCGCGTTGCATATTAGAACGGCAGAAGACCAAGAAACAAACGGTAAAGGAAATTCGGACGGCGGATCGCATCGTTCACAACGCCACGGCCGTTAATCCGGACCTCCAGATCTTCAACTTGATTGGAATTGACGTTGTTGCTGGGCCCTAGATCGACCTGGCGCACAATCCCGCGCAGAGATACCGTCTGAAACTCGGAATTGATCGAGATAAGCTTGTTACCCTCCACAATCAGGTCGCCGTTGGGCAGAACGCGAAGAACTCTTGCGGATACGGTAGTCGAGACAGTCGTCTGCCGGCTGGTCGTGCCTTGCCCATTGAGCTGTTGTTGGCCGCTCAGATTGGCAAGGTTGTTCAAGGCATTGTGAGTACTCTTAACCCCGAAAAGCGAACTGATGCTCGAGCTTGCCGAAGACGTTCTTTGCTGCGTGGTCACGCCTTGCGACGTGGCGGAGGCTTGATCGAGCACGACGATCGTGACCAGATCTCCTTCATTGCGTGCATGAACATCGGCGGCAAGGTCTAGCAAAGGTGCTGTTGCGAAGAAGGCCGAACCAGGAGATGGGGTGCTGTTCCTAGTTGTGGGCGGCGTGTTCGCAAGCAACCGGTCTATCGGCGAGGGTTCCTTCGCCGGTGCATCTTTGGAAGACTTCTTCTGTGCGCCGAAGTTCAGCGAAACGAATAAGAGCGGAAGTATCACGGGTAAAGCAAAGAACCTCATTCGCGGCCTGTGTATAGACATACTAAAAACCCTTACCTGCGCCTGGATTGCCCGCTACCGGTTCTCGGACGGCCAACTCGCCGGCGCTCGCCTGCCGCGAAACGGTCAATTGCGCGTGGCCTGGGCCGGTTACGTAGGCGTGAAACCGGGCGGCGCCGGACGGGTTGGTCAACGTAATTAAGTCGCCGCGGTTGCCGCCTGTCTCGGCTCTCGCGTCGAGTTCGAGGCGCGCCCCTCCGTCGACGACCTCGACTCTTACCAGAGATCCACGCTCGACCTCAGATGGCGAGCGCGCCATGTCGGCCTGGAGAACCGTTCCCTGTTCAATATAAGTAGTGGCGATCTTGCCCACGTACGCAGCAACTGTTTGGTCGTGAGAAAACCGCAACGGAGAAGCCGAGACTCTGGCGGCCTCCATGTCCTCTGCCGTCAACGGCTGCTGTGGGCGGAGATTCCTGGCGGCGCGAACCACCGTGACTGTTGCGATTACTCGTGTTTTTACCCAAACCGGGTAAACATCGCCGCCGTCTGCCAGTACTCGCCCCTTCCATAAGACAGGGGTATCTGGACGCCTATCGGAAGGCGCCGAAGCTCCGCTCAGCGCAAATTCCAGCCGTCCGGAAGGCACCCTGCATCGGCAAATTTCCGTGACATCGATGCGCAGATCTCGAAAGCCGGTACCTAGCGCACTTTCGATTGCCTTTCTTATTTCTTCGGGCGCAAACTCGCTGCCCGGCCTTTCAAAACATGCGGCGGAATATCCGCCACGCGCCAACCCGTGCTCCCCGGCCCAGTTGTCGAGTTCAGAAGCCTGTATGATTCGGCTGCTCCCGATGGACGGAGCGAATGAAAACACCAGACCAGGATCGAGTTGAGCGAATCGATTATCCGCTTTGGCCAAGTCGCCGGCGCCGATTTGAGGAGCGTCTATCGCGATGCACCCTGCTTGCAAGGTTGAGACGAGTGCCGTTATGAATAAAACAAGTTTCCCCATATCGAGACCGCCGTCTAAAGGAAGATAGTTAACTTACAACCTGATTTACTTGTTGATACATCTCGTCAGCGGCCTTCACGACCTTGGAATTAGCTTCATACGAGCGCTGGCTGACTATGAGATTGATAAACTCTTCCACGACGCTTACGTTGGAGCTTTCTAAGTAACCTTGTTGGAGTGTCCCGACCCCTTCTTGCCCACCGGGAGCTCCGACGGTCGGATCACCCGATGCATCGGTAGGTAGAAAGAGATTGTGTCCAATGCTGTTTAGGCCGGCCGGATTGGCGAAATTGGCGAGTTGAATTTGACCCGCTGTTTGTGCCGCCGTCTGCCCAGGGAGGCTGTAGCTAACCGTGCCGTCGGTCGCAATGGTTATCGATTGTGCCTGAGGCGGGATCGTGATCTGGGGTTCCAGCATGTTTCCATCCTGAGTCACGACGTTCCCATTACGGTCGAGTTGAAAAGCCCCGGATCGTGTATAGGCCAACTGCCCGTTAGCCTGATGAATCTGGAAAAAGCCAGACCCTTGTATGACGAGGTCCAGAGGATTGTCCGTTTCTTGGAAATCCCCTTGGGTAAAGATCACTTCATTGGCGGCCGGGCGTGCGCCCAAACCGAGTTGCAGCCCGGCGGCAACCGTCGTTTGCGAACCGGCTGCTGCTCCTGGCTCAACGATGTTCTGATAGAGAAGATCTTGAAATTGCGTCCGGCGCATTTTGAATCCCGCGGTGTTGGCATTCGCAAGATTATTCGCGATGTTGTCGACGTTCATCTGCTGAGCGGTCATGCCGCTTCCCGCGCTGTACAACGCTCGAATCATAGATTGTTTTCCAAACCTTTCCTGTTTACCTGGGATGCCCGTTGGTGGTCACGAACTTACTTTGGCCACCTGTTCAACGGACTGTTTGCCCATGTCGCCTGCGATTCTTACGGCGCGCTGCATCATTTCAAACTGGCGCAGGACGCCAACTAACTTTACTGCCGCATAGCTCGATTCGACGTTGGAGCTTTCGACTTTTCCTTGAAGCACCTGCGCATCTTGCACAGGGATCGCTTTCGCCGGTTCTGAGAGAGCGAAGTATGTTCCGCCGCGCTTTGTCAACGCGTCGACACGGTCGATATCGACTACCTGCAAGGCCGCCCCGGCGCCTCCCTCCTGCGATATCTGCCCCGATTCAGAGATAGTGAACGGCTTGCCAGGGTCCAATCGAACGGGTTTGCCGCCGGCCGCGAGCACTGCGTATCCTTCTTTTGTCTCGAGAATTCCTTTTTTTGAAACACGGAAGTGGCCGCCTCTCGTGTAGAGCAGCCCGGCAGAAGTCTCGGCGACAAAGAAGCCCGGCGTAGCGAGCGCCACATCGTTCGAATTACCGGTATCGAGAAGAGTTCCTTGCGACATGTCGGCCCAATTGCGTTCGACGATCGGCATTTCTCCTGCCGGCGGCCTATCTTCGAGGTAACCATCCCAAGCACTCTGTCCGAAATATAAGTTGTACGCCTCCCCGTCTGCTTTATAGCCGGCAGTCGATGTGTTCGCCAGATTGTTGGCGACCAGTTCCAGACTCTCTGTTCTAGAGCGCATGCCGCTTGCCGCGATTGCAGTGAGAGGATCCATAAGTTCTCGTGAAACTCCCAAGCAACTTGATTGCCGAATCCTTTTGCGCTTCCACATCGGTCATTTCCAAGTAAGTTAAGAGGAGCGTAGCCCATGCACTTGCGGCACTAAGTTGCCACGCGACAGTATTTCGGCGGCAAATTAAATCAACAGGCAGCTGCAAGCCGTTGAAATGCTGCGGACTGAGGATTGGCACAAAACGTGTAGAGAGACTTGCGTGATTTCGTCTCTCGCTGGCGCTTCGATCCCAGCCAGTCATGCCGACCTTGCTCAGTTATTACCCGTTGACGCTCAACGGCGGCTGACCTCTAATTCTGTTGTTCCGAAACAAGACGTCTTTAGTGTTCCAAAACTGCACAATGGTTCACTTCAGACTTTCGGAGATGCGCTGGAATCGATGTTGTCGCAATCGGAAGATTCGGATCTCGGGTCGGCGTCGGCATTGAGGTCCAAAGCTTCCTTCTCAAGTGCAGTTCCGGGTGCGGAAACTTCGACGGCTTTTAGGTCCCTGATCCAAGTCGAATCTGAAGATGTTGTGAACGCGACCGATCCTGCTGCCGCCGATACCGCGGCCGCCGAAGTCTCCGTGAAAACTCAGGAATTAAGTCAGGCAGCCGATCAAGCTGCGCACAGCGAAAAAGCCCTGGCCAGATTCAACAAGGCTTCTAACGTCAATGACTCCTCAACAGTTCCGTTATCGATTGGGCGCCACACGAACAGCGAACCGGCATATTCCGGATTGACCGCTTGGGAATCTAACCCAGGCCTTGCAGGATTAGCTGTGGACTTAGGGCGCCAGACGGACACATCCGATGTAGCGTCTGAAAATCAATCAGATTCGATGTCAGCCCTCAATGTCGGATCAAGCCAAAAAGGGACTGGAGTGAGAAACGCAAATACATTGACAAATGCTGTCGGGCAACGAGGGGATGTGGAAGCCTTCCGCATGGACCTGCACAGCTCGGCTGAGTCTCTTGAAGAAGATAGTTCAGTTAAAGATCCGTTGACAACTGAGGCCCCCGATGCGCAACCTGCTGCATCGCTAAACAATTCCGGCCTCTCGACTCAAATTAGTGATCCGATTCTGCCAGCGGAAACTGGGGTAGGTATCGTGATCCCGGACAAAGCGTCTCGAGGAGATACGCTGTCCAACTCGACTCAGGCCGAGAGTCGCGTTTCTTCTCCGTCCGAACATCTACAGGCTCAAAAAGGGCAAGCCGATCATAAACAGGTCAGTGCGAATGGGACTGAGGATGAAAAGCCAGACCAGAAGGCGATTGCGGGCAATGCGCCGGATGTAGAGAGCCCGAAGGAAGGGGACGTGATGTCTTCGGCGGCGTTTCACTCGGGAGCCGGCCTGGCGGGCGGCAAGTCGTTAAACACTGGCGAGGTCAAGGCTGCGGCGGCAGACCGCGACACAACGCCCGTCGCTAGCCCAGCTCGCGAAGTGGTCCTACGGGTTCAAGGGAACTCGGGAGAAGTGGTAAGCGTTCGCCTGCTCGATCAGGGAGGACAGGTACAGCTTGCCGTCCGTAGCAATGATCCGTCAACAGCCAGTCAGCTTCGCCAAGATCTAAGTGCTCTCACCAACTCGCTAGACCGCATAGGTTGGAAGGCCGATCCGGCAGCCAGTACGAGCTTACAGCCGGTGAACCAACCGCCGGCTCGATCCGAGGCCGAGTCACAGAACGGTCGCGAGGGCGCCTCGCTCGACTGGGATGAACAGCCCGCAAAGAAACAGAATTCGACGGCCGAACTTTGGGACAAGGTCTTGGCGAACCAAGGCAATTAGAAGTCATGATCGCGAAAATTTTCTACACACATCAAACGAGGTAAGAACATGGTAATCTCCGGCACCACCCCGACGTCGTCGGATAACTTAACGAATGCACTTTCTAACCTGACGAGCGCGCCAACCAGCAAGACTTCGTCCGATGCCAGCACTTCAACGACATCCAGTTCGTCAACTTCGGACGATCTGGCTTCCGAGCAGACATTCCTGCAGTTATTCGTAGCGCAGCTGCAGAATCAGGATCCGTTGGATCCGAACCAACAGGATCCGACCCAGATGGTATCCGAGCTGGCTCAATTCAGCGAACTAGAACAGCTCGTAAATATCGGGCAGAACGTTCAGTCCATCGATCAGGCCGTTGCACCGGCTAGCGCCTCCCCGTCTTCTTCAGACGCTGCCCCGTCAACTCCCGGGAACAATGCGGCCGCCGTTGCCGGCTCCGGTCAGAATATCTAGAATCTTGAAAAACAGAGGAACGGACATATGTTAACAGCGTTTTCAACGGCTCTGTCGGCGCTCAGCGCGGACTCAACAGCCATCAGCGTGGTGGGAAACAATCTCGCCAACCTAAATACAACCGGCTTCAAGGCAAGTTCTGTGGAATTTCAGGATTTGCTCTATGAAACATTAGGGTCTAGCCAGGTCGGAATGGGCGTGCAACAACCTACAACCGAGAGAGTGTTCTCCCAGGGCGCAACCCAATCGAGCTCAAACCCGTTGGACGTCGCAATCTCCGGGCAGGGCTTCTTGATCGCGAAGACGCCTTCGGGCGCGATTCAGTACACTCGCGATGGAAGCTTGACCACCGATTCGCAAGGAAATTTGCAGACTGCGAATGGCGATTACGTGCAGGGCTGGAGCAGTTTGACAGGCAATGTGAATGCCACGGGCCCCATCGGTAACATAACCGTTCCCACTGGAAGCCTCCGGCAAGCGACCCCGACCGCGAATATGTCGATCACCATGAATCTCGACGCTACGGCGGCCAATACGACTCCGAGCTCGGGCGGCGTGGCGAATCCCCCAACCTTCAGCACGCCGATCGAGGTCTATGACTCGCTCGGTAATTCTCATGTGGTCACCGTAGATTTTTGGAAAACCGCCTCGGCCACCCCGAGTACTCCTGCTCAATGGACCTGGGCCGCGTCGGTTCCGGCGACTGACGGAACGACGACCAGTACGGGAACGCTGCAGTTCGACCAGAATGGCAATCTCGTCTCTCCGAGCTCGACGTCGACTCCTCCTGCCATTACCCTGACCGGTCTGACGGATGGCGCGAGCGACTTAACCATGAACTGGAATCTCTTTAGCAATGGGAATTCGACAATTACGCAATATGCGCAAGCCTCATCCATGTCGACCAACTCACAGGATGGGAGCGCGGCCGCGCAAATGACCCAAATCAGCATCGGTAACGGAGGCGTGGTGCTCGCTCAGTTGTCGAACGGCCAGGAAATGCAGGTCGGGCAGCTTGCCATGGCTAACTTCGTCAATCCGGACTCGCTGATCGCCGTGGGCAATAACAATTATCAAGTCAGCGGGTTCACTTCAAATGCAGCTGTTGGTGTGCCGAATTCGGGCGGCCGCGGGCAGATTCTGGGGAGTTCGCTTGAATCCTCGACTGTCGATATTTCGACGGAGTTCACGAACCTGATGACTTATCAGAACAGCTACGAAGCAGCCTCGCGGGTGATTACGACCGCTGATACGATCATGCAGCAGACTCTGAATATCATGAACCCGAACGGTTAAGCAAGTCGCTATTCACAAACTGCGAGGCTTCCGATTATGGACTCACTTGAAAAGCTTCAACTCTACGACGACGTTTGGATCGACTTCGAAGCTCAGCTCGGTCGAACCTCTCTAACTTTGCGGCAAATACTCGATCTGGATCGCGGGAGTGTCGTCCTTCTCCCGCGCTCTGGAAGCGAGGATCTCGACCTCTTGATAGGCGGTGTTCCTGTTGGGCAAGGCGAGATACTCGCGCAGCAGGCGCTTTCCGTTCGTATTACCGGATTCCGAGAGGAACACTGATTCGATAGCACTATCTGCCTAGTGATAGACCTTCTGCGGGTGGCCCTGGCTTTGCTGATAGTCTTTGGCCTCCTCGGGCTGCTGTATTTCTTTTCCGATCGAGCGAGAAGCAAGAGTCTGGCGGCGTCCCTCCGAGGAAGTTTGATGTGGCGCAGCAACTCAAGAAATTCTGAGGGCTGCGGCGCGGGATCGGTGCGAATTCTGCACAGGACCAACCTGACCGGCAGTCATCAGCTTCATCTAATCCGATTCGACCACGAGACGCTTCTTATCTGCACGCACGCCGCTGGATGCACTGTGTTACGGTCCGGTGGCGAAAGTCTATCGAGCCCCGCGCACCGAACGGAACCGGCAGAGGGATTGAGGCGCTATGCTAACTAAGCTTTCGCTGTTGAGTGCGATACTCCTAGTCCTCGCCAGCGAGAAGGCCGCGGCAGCCCAGAACTCGATTTTAGGCATTTCTTTTGCAAACGATCCCACAGCCAAGTCGACGAGCGTACCGATGCAGATTGCGCTTCTGCTCACCGGATTGACGCTGCTACCCGCCATCGTCATGTGTGTCACTCCGTTCCTCCGGATTACGCTTGTTCTGCACTTTCTTCGGCAGGCGCTCGCTACTCAGACCGTGCCCTCCAATCAGATCCTGGTCGGCCTGTCTTTGTTCCTGACGCTGGTCATTATGAATCCCGTATTAAAGGAGATCTACACGAACGCATGGCAGCCAATGGAAGCAGGCAAGCTGACCATCGAGCAAGCCGCCGACGAGGGTGCAAAGCCGCTTAAGAAGTTTCTCCTCCGATTCGCGCGAGACAAAGACCTTCAACTCTTCATAGAACTGTCACGAACCTCCCGCCCCGCCAATCCCAATGATCTTTCATTGGGCGTCCTCGTGCCGGCTTATATCATCTCGGAGCTGCGGACAGGCTTTCAAATCGGAACCGTGCTCTACTTGCCGTTCCTGGTTGTCGACCTGGTTGTAGCCTCCATCACCCTCTCAATTGGAATGATGCAGTTGCCGCCGGTCATGATCTCCGCTCCCTTCAAGATCCTCTTGTTCGTGCTGGTGGACGGCTGGAACCTCGTCGTGGGCTCTCTTATCCGGAGCTTCGGCTGATGTCGCAGCAGTTAGCAGTCGAAATGATACGCCAGGCGCTTTTGACGACCCTCTGGATCTCGCTGCCCCTGCTTGCCGTCATGTTCGTGATTGGCATTCTGGTCAGCCTTATTCAAATTCTGACCTCAATTCAAGATCCGACATTTTCTGCGATTCCACGTCTCGCCGCTTTTTTCTTCACCTTAGTTCTGGTGCTGCCTTGGATTCTGATCAGAATGGTTACCTATTGCGGGCAGCTCTTCGGAAATCTCTCAAAGTATGCCCATTAGGGTCCACTTCGGGTCAGAAGCGCTTTACGGCTTCCTACTGACGTTGACCCGAACCGGGAGCGCGTTGTTCCTGCTGCCGTTGCCCGCCTTTAGGGAAATAGCTCTTCCGGCGCGGATCGTACTTATCCTCGGAATCACTGTCGCTTTAATGCCGGTATGGCCGGTGGTTCATCTCGACTCGCTCTCCGGCGCGCAATTCTTTCTCACGGTAATAGCCGAAATTGCTTTCGGCCTACTTGTCGGGCTCGCCATCTCCTTCCTCAACGCGACTTTTCAATTCGCAGCCCAGACCATTTCTATGCAGGCCGGCTTCAGCTTCGCTTCGACTTTCGACCCCACCAGCCAGGCCGATACCACCGTTTTCCAGATGCTCGCCCAATTGGTTTCCGGACTGCTGTTCTTCAGCCTCGGTATTCACCGCCAGTTGTTGCGCCTCCTGGCGCATTCCTTCGATGTGTTCTCGCCGGATAGAAACGTCCTGAGTCATGCCTCGTTAGGAGCGCTCGCGAAACTCGGCGCCATGATGTTCTCGACGGGCCTGAGGCTGGGTCTTCCGGTGGTAGCCCTGCTGTTGCTCACCGAAGTCGCGCTCGCGGTGTTGGGCCGTCTTCACTCGCAACTCCACCTCATCATGCTCACGTTTCCAGTCAAAACCGCCCTGTCGTTTGCGTTCCTTGCCGCCATCCTGACGCGTTGGCCGACACTCTACGAGCAAACCGCCCGGCGGGTTTTTCAAACTCTTGCCGAGTTCGGTCTGCCCTAGGATAAATCTCGGCCAAGATGGCAGATAGCGGCCAAAAGAGCGAAAAACCGACTCAGGGGCGCCTGAAAAAGGCTAGAGAAGAAGGGCGCTTCGCCTCAAGCCGAGACCTCATAGCCGCCGCCCATTTTGTGGTGGCCCTTGCGATCGCCGTCACCATAGGCGCGGAGGCCGCCTTGGATGTCGAGCGCATGGCCGTGCTTCTTCTCCGGCGTGCCTTCGACCCGGCAGCGCTTACCCCCTCCGATGTAGTCCGGGTTTTCCGGTTTATCCTCTTCAATCCACTTCTTCTGTTACTCAAACAAGGCGCGCTACTCCTTCTGATCACGCTTCTGGTGCAATTAGTAACAACAGGCTTCGGCTTTTCAATCAAACAACTGCTTCCCAGCTTCGAGAAACTCAATACCCTTAACCGGCTCCGTCAGTTGCCCCAACAGAATCTCTTCTCCGCTGGAAAAGCTCTTCTTCTACTGCCGGTGATCGGCGCGGTCTTGTACGCCGAGATTTATCACCAGCTCCCGATGCTCGCCAACTTGGCCGCCGCGCCACTCATGGCGGGGCTAGCGGAAGCAACCGATATGGTCCGGAGTCTTTTCTGGCGCCTTAGCCTCGCTCTCCTATTGCTAGGATTTTTCGATTTTGCTCGCCAGCGTCAACGCTTCCAGTCGGAGTTACGCATGACTAAGCAGGAAGTCCGCGACGAACTGAAGGAGAGCGAGGGCAATCCTCAGATGAAGTTTCGCATTCGGCGGCTTCAACGAGACGCCGCGCGAAGAAGCATGTTGAAGGCCGTTCCCAAAGCAACCGCTGTCATTGTCAATCCAACTCATTACGCCATCGCGCTCCATTACGCCATGAATTCCAAGGCGGTTCCGAGCGTAGTCGCCAAGGGTAAGAATTATCTGGCTCACCTCATACGTCAAAAGGCCGCTGAACACGATGTCCCGGTCATCGAAAATCAGCCTTTGGCTCAGGCCTTATACCAGGCGGTCGAGGTGGGGCAGGAGATTCCGCCACATTTATACCGCGCAGTCGCTGAAGTTTTAGCCTACATCTACCGAACTCTTAGTAGGCGCTAATCGCGCCCACTGCATGAGTGCCGCAAAAGTCAATTCGCTTCCCGGCTGGCAAGGCGCCTTTCGCTCCCTAAATTGGGCGGAACTGGCCATCCCATTGGCTGTGCTGAGTATCGTTCTGGCGATGATTACGCCTTTGCCGCCCGCGCTCCTGGATGTCTTGATCTCGGCAAATATAACGATGTCGGTCGTGGTTCTGTTGGCCGCCGTGTACGTAACTCGGGCTACCGACTTCAGCGTTTTTCCGACCATGCTGTTGCTGATGACGCTATTTCGCTTGGCCTTGAATATCTCTTCTTCCCGTCTGATTCTGCTTCAAGGAAATACCGGCACTCGGGCCGCGGGAGAAGTCATCGAGGCCTTCGGGAACTTCGTAGTAGGCGGAAATTATGTAATCGGTGTGGTTATCTTCCTGGTGCTGATTGCCATTCAGTATGTCGTCATCAACCACGGCGCAGTCCGTATCTCGGAAGTAACGGCGCGTTTCACCCTCGACGCCATGCCCGGCAAGCAGATGTCCATCGATTCGGACCTGAATGCCGGGCTAATCGACGATAAGGAGGCGCGGAGCCGGCGGAAAGCCTTGGCCGCGGAAGCAGAATTCTACGGCGCGATGGACGGAGCGTCTCGCTTCACTCAGCGCGACGCTATCGCCAGCATCATTATCACGGCCATCAATATCATTGCCGGTTTTTTGATCGGCGTATTTCAACACGGAGTAGAGTTTCAGAGAGCTCTTCAGACCTATACCGTTCTTACCATCGGCGACGGTTTGGTCACCGTGATTCCGGCGCTCATGATCTCCGTTTCCGGAGGCTTGATTATCACCCGGACCGGCTCGGATGTGAGACTCGGAGCCGAGATTCAAAAACAGATCTTTGGAAATTATCAGCCTTTGTTACTCGCTTGCGGAGTATTGCTCGCCATGGCCGCTTTTCCGGGATTGCCCAAGATTCCCTTCCTGTTGATCGGCGGCTGCGCCGGTGTGGCGGGGTGGCGGATGCGAACTGCGTCTCAGAAGGCGAAGCACGCGCCCGCGCCGGGAACCGTTTCGAAAGCGAAAGACGACGTCGAAGCTCTCCTGAAGGTCGAGCCGCTTGCGATCGAAGTTGGCCTGGGGCTCGTCCGCTTCGTTGAGGGAGGCGCAAATTCCGTCCTGTTGAAACGAATTGCCGTCATCCGGCGGCAGTTTGCGGCCGAACTGGGGTACCTGCTGCCGCCGGTTCGAGTAACGGACAACTTACAGCTGAAAGCTCGGGAGTACGTGATTTTGGTGAAAGGAGTCGCGGTCGCGCGCTACGAGTTGCAAGCCGGCTCGGAACTTGCCATCCCCGCCGCGCAGAACACAGCACCCGTCCCTGGCACGCCCACCCATGAGCCGGCCTTCAACCTTCCGGCGGCCTGGGTCACGCCTGACCAGATCGAGAGGGCGAAGGCGCTGGGCTGCACGATTGTCGATCCGGTCAGTGTCTTGGGCACTCATTTGACAGAACTCGTTCGGAAATATGCGTGGGAACTGTTCTCGCGCCAGGACGCCAAGCGCGTGCTCGATCGCGTGGGCCAGGATCAGCCAAAGTTGGTGGAAGATCTGGTGCCGAAACAGCTCGGACTCGCGGCCTTCCAGAAGGTTCTACAAAATCTGCTGCGCGAGCGTGTGCCGATCCGCGACGCCGCCAGCATCCTTGAAGCTATGGGCGACGGAGCGGCGATCACGCGCAATACGGCGTTGCTAACCGAGTATATCCGCCAATCCATCCGGCGAGCCATTGTCAAGCCATATTTGAGCAATGCAGCGGACCTGCCTGCCTATTTCGTCGATTCTGAAATCGAACGCGCCATTGAGGCTGCGGCAGAGCACGGCGAACACGGAAGCCATGTCAATATGTCGCCGCAACAGATTAAAGCGGTCGTGGAGCGCTTTACCAGGACGTTGCCGGCTACCGATTCGGCCCTTGTGGTGATTACCAGTTCAGGCGCGCGCCTGTTCCTCAAACAGATTACAGAGAATGCGCTGCCGGCCTTGGCTGTAATCGGGCATAACGAAATTCCATCGGGTGTACGGGTTATTTGCTTAGGAACTATTAAGTAAAGAGGATGTGATGACTGTTCGTGATGAAATCCAGATTTGTGAAAAACCGGCGCTTACACCGGAGCTGCGCGAGCAACTTATTCTCGAACACCTACCGCAGGTGAAACTGATCGCAAGGCGCATCCACGAAAGATTGCCCGTTTCGGTGAGCCTGGACGACCTGATTTCGACTGGCGTGGTCGGCTTGATTGCAGCCATTGACCGCTACGATGCGAGTCACGACGTCAAGCTGAAAACCTATGCGGAGTACAAGATTCGCGGAGCGATCCTCGACAGCTTGAGAGGCTTGGATTGGGCGCCTCGCCAACAGCGCAAACGGGCCAAGCTGATCGAGTCCGCCATCGCCGCTCTCGAGCAGCAGCATCACCGCATGCCCGCCGAGGAGGAGATCGCCGCCCATCTGGGGTTGTCGATCGCCGAGTATCAGGACTGGCTGTCGGAGGCGCGCGGACTTACTCTTGGCAGTCTTGAAAATGCGGGTACCGAAGAAGAAGGCTGCGACCTCTTGCGCTATCTGGCCGATTCGGATCAGGACTGGCCGTCGCAGATAGTCGAGCGGTCGGAACTCGAACGGCTGCTCGCGGAAGCAATAGAAAAAATGCCCAATTTAGAGAGGACCGTGCTAAGCCTCTACTACTACGAAGAGATGACCTTGCGCGAGATCGCAAAGATCGTAGATCTTCACGAATCCCGCATTTCGCAACTCAAATCTCAGGCTATCTTGCGGCTTCGCTCCTATATGCAGAAGCGCTGGCCTCAGCATCGTTCCTAAGGAGGTGAAATTGAACACGCCACTCGCACCTGTCGCGCCAAATTCCGAGGAGACGCTCGCGCTTTTCGAGCAGGAAAGTCAGGCCTGCTGGGATAGCGTCTTGCAGGCGCTGTTCGGACCGGCAGGACCGGCGCTCACGGCGCGCGACGAGATTGCTGCTCCGGAAGACCGTCTCTGGTTTTCTTGCGACTTTGCTCCTGCACAGCTAGGCTCGGTGTGGTTTGGGATCGACCGTGATTTGGCGCTCGAGTTCGGTAGTCTGCTCTTGATTGCTAAAGGCCGCGCCAGCGCGCATGAGCATCATGTCCTTTATGGAACGAGCCACGTCCTGGGGCAGTTCGCGGCCGCTCTTGCGAGCATCCTCTCGCGGCGGTTAAACATCGCGATCTCGATCACCGATTGCGCCACGACTGAAAAGCCGCCCAGTTCCGCGCGCCCGCTTCAATTGTCATTCGTCTCATCGCTCTCCCGCCGCGCCCTGACCGTCAGCCTGTCATCGGATTTGGTCGCGGCCATCGCCAACCCTCTGCCTCTGAGCGGCCCACCTGCGCGGGGCGCCGCCACGCAGCGCAATCTGGACTTGCTACTGGATCTTGAGATGCCCGTCTGCATCTCCTTCGGATCCACCCGGATTGCTCTCAAAGACGTGGCCCGGCTGAATACCGGCTCGATCGTCGAGCTGAATCGCGCCCTGTCGGAGCCAGTCGATGTAGTCGTCAACAACTGCGCCATCGCGCGCGGAGAAGTCGTGGTTGTCGACGGAAATTTCGCGGTCCGCATCAGTGAAGTCATGAGCAAGCAGGACCGGCTGCGTTCTCTCAGCTAATCCGGCAAAGCCGGCCGCTTCCTTATTCCTGGTTCCCGGTATCGAGCGGGACGTTCAACGTCATCTCCTTGCGATCTCGTACAAGCGCGACGCTCACGGATTGCCCGGGGTGGCGCTGCGCCCGAACTCCAGACACCACGTCTCGGGCGCTGGTCACCGGCCGGTCCCCTACTGCCGTCAGTACGTCTCCTGCTCGCAGTCCCGCCTTGTCTGCCGCCGATCCTTTCCCGACCGAGCGCACCAGGACGCCCCGCTTTACGCCAAAGTATTCCGCTAATTGCGAATCCAATGGTTCGCATTCGATCCCGAGCGCCGGCGTCGTCCACACCAGCATCGCATTCGGAAATGCCGGCACCGTAATATGCATCGAGGGAATTTGAAGATTCATGTCGTCCGGGAAAACCCTGGGCGGCTGCATCTCGGCCACCACGGCGGAAGTCGATTGCATCTTCCCGTCGCGCCAGAATTGCAGGCGAACCTTCCTGCCCGCCGGCGTTTCCGAAACTAGCCGTCCGAGTTGCTGTGCGCCTAGAATATTCTCGCCGTTATAGCTGAGCAGCACGTCGCCCGGTCGTATTCCAGCGCTCTCCGCTGGACTGCCTGGTTCCACCTTCACCACTTCTACTCCGCGCTCTTCTTCGAGCTTCAGTGCTCTCGCCCGGTCCGCATCGATATCGGCCAAACGCACGCCCAGGTAAACGCCGCTTCTAGGCTGCAGGGCCAAATGGAAATTGTTCTCGAAATTCGACAGATCCGCCTGCGCTTGCGCCATCTTCTGGGACCAGGCGTTTGTCTGGGAGACCGCGGACTGCGTGCCGAGAGCCATCGCGGCTGCCAGCACGGTTGTTGAAAGAAGAACTCTCATGATTCACCTCAGGCGTTCACGCTCTCAGGTCGACGATTTACTCGATTGAGCGCGTCCTGTAGCTATTGACGAAAGAAGCAGAAACTCGATTGGAAGACGGCGGAAAATTTTTATGATTCGAACCGATTCGTCTTAAAAATCTCAGTAGACATCGAGCGGCGCATCCGCTTGCCTTAGCAGTTCGACGCATCGCATGCGGACGTAATCGTCCGGTTGCCCGGCGCGCATCGCCAACGCGAGCGCATCCGTAATATCGGGGCTCAGTCTCGCTGTATTTGCCGCCGGAGCCAGCACATCGATCGCCTTCGACCGCACTCCCGCATTCTCATCGTGCGTCAGTACATACACTAGGCCTTCTTGAGTCTCCACATCCTCGCGAAAACGCCGCAATCCTTCGACCGCCTCCAGCCGCACGGCCGCATTCGAATCGTGTTGAGCGCTATTCAGCAGAGCCTCGCGCACGTCGCGCCCAGGTTGCCCGTTCAACATCTCAACCGAATCCACGCGGATGCCGGGGTCATTGCCGTCTCGGGTAGCCGCTACCAGCCACGGCCGTATCGCGTCGCTATCTGCCGGTCCGGTAATCGCCCGCGGCTGATCGATAATAATGCGAACCTGATGGTTCTCGCCCGGATCGATCTCACGAATTCGCGCGCTTCCGGGGTTAATTACGCTCATCGCATCGGCCCCCATGCTCGCCCCTCCGGGCAGCCCGTTGCGGTCTACATATCGTCCCGCGCTGAACCCGACGAACACTAAGAACGACGCCGCCGCCAACCGCATGGACCATTGAGGCGAAGACAATCCCAGAGGCTCTGCCCAGCGCTGCCATCCCGCGACTCCCACAGGACGCCGCCGGGACCTCACGCCCTCCTGCAATTGCCGCCGGCAGTCTCCCAGCAACTCAAGCGGCGCATCCATCTGCTCCGCGTTCAAAGCGCCATGCCAGGCTTTTTCTTGATCCAAAGCGCGCTCGCACAAAGCGCACTCGCTCACATGCCGCTCGAACGCTTCTTCTTCGGCGAACTCCAGCTCGCCGTATAAGTACAGCGATAACTTGGTCTGCGCCTCATGGCAAGTCATACAAAATCTCCCAACGCCGCCCGCATCTTCTGGGTAGCTCGAAACAAGCAATTTTTCGCGGCCTCTTCTGTCACTCCCAGCGCCTCGCCGATAGACCGCAGCCGCATGCCCTGAAAATGCCGCATCTCGAAAACCAGCCGCTCGCGATCCGTCAGCCGGTTTAAGACCTCCTGCACGCGCGAATTCACCTCCGCGCTCATCATTCGCCGTTGCGGATCGACATCGGCGCGCTGCTCGGCCACGTACTGGAAACGATCCACTTCTCCCGCCCCGGTCGTCACCGCCGAACCCTCTTCCTTCCGCACCTTCCGCTTCCGGATCTGGTCCAGGCAGAGGTTCGCGACGATCCGGTACAGCCACGTGCTGAAACTGCAATCGAATCGGAATTTCGGCAGGTTGCGATAGACGCGAAGAAAAGCTTCCTGATAGATGTCGCGTGCGTCTTCGGGCGAGCGCAGCAGGTTCAGCGCCATGCGCAGCACCTGATGGTCGTAAGACCGTACCAACTGCGCGAACGCGTCCTCATCGCCGCCCTGTGCCGCGCGGATAAGAGCCTCTTCGCCTGACCGCTCCATCGCGCCGCGCACGCCTACGTTTCCAATGATTCCGGCCCGAGTGTCCACCGCAAAGATAGACGTATGAAATCGCGTTTCGTCACGGTACGCGGCTCGCTCCCGCGCGCGGCAAGCTCTCCGCTTGTCACGCCGTTCAGCCCGCTAACTCCAGCTCAATGAGGTGCTTGGCGGCATCCATAGTAGCGATGCGAAAGCTCCGAATCTGTCCCGCCTGCGGGCCGGCCTTCTGTTGGCCGCCCCCTGTCCCTTGCTTCCATTTCGCCGCCAGCATGGCGCCCAGCGATGACACATCCGCCCCGCGCGGAACTTCCTGCTTCGGAGCCGCATTGTCGGGTTCTCTCAAGCGGCAGGTCGCCATTACCCCTTCCCCCAGCTCCACTTTTGCTTTATCGCCCTTCACTTCCACCAATCGCCCGCTCACGGTTTCGCCTTCCCGGTGCGCCGCGATGTAGTGGTCCAGGCTCGTCGGCTCCAGTTGCTTCATGCCCAGCCGCAGGCGCCTGCGCTCGCCATCGATTTCCAGCACAACCGCTCGCACGCTCTGACCCTTCGCCAGCTTTTCTCTCGGATGGTCCAGCCGCTTCTCGTTCGTGATGTCGGAGATGTGCACCATGCCTTCGATGCCATCTTCGAGTTCTACGAACGCCCCGAACTGCGTCACGTTGGTCACCGGTCCTTCCACCACCGTGCCCACCGCAAATCGCTGCGCCACGCTTTCCCACGGGTCGCCCAGCGCCTGTTTGTAACCTAGCCCGATACGCCGCTCTTCCGGATTCACCTGCAACACAACCGCCTCGACCTGCTCGCCCACCTTCAACAAATCGCCCGGCTTGCGCACCCGCCGGTTCCAAGACAATTCGGACAAGTGAATGAGCCCGTCCACTCCAGGCAGCAACTCCACGAATGCGCCAAAATCGGTCAAGCGGGATACCGTGCCGCGCACCCGATCCCCCACGTGGAACGTTCGAGCCGCCGTCGTCCAGGGGTCTTCCTGAAGCTGTTTCAACCCCAGCGCCACTTTCCTGGCCGCCGCATCGATCTTCAAGATCTTTACTTCGAGTTCGTCGCCGATCTTCACCACATCGCTTGCCTTTGCGAGGCGGGCGTAAGACATATCCGCCACGTGCAGCAAGCCGTCCGTGCCTCCCAGGTCCAGGAACGCTCCGAAATCCATCACGGACCGCACGCGGGCCCGCACCACCGCCCCCTCGCGAAGCTCTTGAAACGCTTCCTGCCGCCGCCGTGCCTGTTCTTCTTCAAGCACCGCGCGGCGGTCCACTACCACGTCTTCTTTCTCAACATCGAGTTTGCTGATTCGGCATTGGATCTCTTGACCAACCAAAGCCGCCATGTCCGGCATCTCGCGAACACCGCTCCTCGAAGCGGGCATGAAGGCTCGAACTCCGATGTCTACTCGAAACCCGCCCTTGACTTGTTCCACCACGGTTCCGGCAATCGTGCGCTTTTCAGCGAATGCCGCCTGCAAGCCGCTCCAGTCCTTGGGGCGCGATAGTTTCACGGTCGAAAGCGTGTAGTAGCCTTCCTCGTCTCTCGGCCCGATCGATACCACGATGGAATCTCCCGGCTGCGGCTCGCCCCGGTCGATCTCGCGCCACTTCGCGATCGGCAGCGCACCTTCGATCTTGCGTCCTACATCCACCAAGACCTTCTCCGGCGTGACCGACACGATGCTTCCGGTAACAGTTTCGCTGCCGCGCTCGTCAGCATGTTGTTGCTCGAACTTTGAAAGAATTTCGGCAAAACTCGTATCTTCCCGCGAAGGCGCATCTTCGGCGGGCGCAACTGGTTCAAGGTTCACGTTACTCATGACTGCTGAGGGGTTGCCCTTATTCTGTCATAGAGCAGCCAAAATGCCCGGACAGAAGCATCTCCAATCCACCGCGCCCTCCAGGCGCCGCGGCGTATTCCAGGCGCAGGATTTCGCTTGGCTGCTTTTCATCGCCGCCTTGATCGTCACCGATCCCGAAACGGATTACAACGCCACGATCGTGCTGGTGCTGATGGGCATCTTTCAGATTGCCGAGCCTCGCATCCCGCTATTCTCCACGCGTCGCGGGCAGGTCTTTTCCATTGCCTTGAAAATGATCTTGAGCTATTCGCTCGTCGGCTACACGCACGGTATCGACAGCTTCTACTACCTGATCTTTCTTATTCCGATTATTTCGGCCGCCACTACGTTCAACGCCACAGCCGTCATAGCGGTCACCACGCTCTCCGGTCTCGCGTACTTCTCCTTCCTTCTGCCCATCTTTATCGATTGGTCGATTTATCGGCTGCCGCCCGGTCAGCTCAGTCTCATGGCCTTGCGAGTTTCCTTTTATGCAATCGTGGCCTATGTAGTTTACGAACAAGCCAAAGCCAAGCGGGTGCAGATGGAGCAAACACAAGAAGCCGCCGAGCGTCTCGCCGAATCCAATCGGAACTTGCGCCTGACCCAAGCCTCTCTGCGTCGTACCGAGCGCCTGGCCGCGCTCGGCCAACTTACGGCCGGACTCGCCCACGAACTTCGCAACCCGCTGGGGACCATCAAGGCATCGGCGGAAATGCTTACCAAGGAAACCACCAAACGCCGCCCCGAGGTGATGTCGGAAATGGCCGGCTACATCGGAAGCGAGGTCGATCGCATGAACGGCCTCATCTCCAGCTTTCTCGATTTCGCCCGCCCCCTGCAGATTCATCCCACTCAAGCGAACCTCGCAAGCGTAGTCGACGACGTGATCCGCCAGCATTCGGAAACGGCTCGTAAGTGCGAGGTGACAGTTCTCGCGAACATGCCTGCGAACGGCCTTGAGTTCACCTTCGACCCCGACATGCTCAAGCTGGCGCTCTCGAACCTGCTGCAAAACGCCATTCAAGCCAGCGCGCCCGGACAAGCCGTGACGCTCCGTGCTCAAGTGAGCGGCCAAGAAGTTCTCATCTTCGTTCAAGACCACGGCAAAGGCATTCAGCCGGAGCATCTCGAAAATATATTCAACCCATTCTTTACAACCAAGCCGCAGGGGGTCGGCCTCGGTCTGGCCATCGTTTCGAAGATCGTCGATGAGCATCAAGGACGCATCAACGTCTTCAGCGAACTCGGCGCTGGTACTACATTTGAAATTGCGGTGCCCGCGACACAGCACTCTTAAAATGGACCAGCACTCCTGAATTATGCCCCCTGGACGCATCTTGCTTGTCGAAGACGAAGATAAACTTCGCCGTGTGATTCAAATCCAACTCGAATCCGCCGGTTTCGAAGTGGATGGCGCATCGAGCGCCGAGCAAGCGCTGCCGCTTGCGACCCTGGCCGATCTGGTCATTACGGATCTGCGTCTGCCGGGCATGAGCGGCGTCGAGCTGATTCAACAATTCCAAGCCCGAGGCATATCCGCCGCCGTAATCGTCATCACCGCTCACGGGTCTGTCGAAGCCGCGGTCGAAGCTATGAAACTGGGCGCCGCCGATTTCCTGCAGAAGCCTTTCTCGCTCGACCATCTCACCGCCATTGTGCAGAAGGTGATGGCCGTGCAAGTGCTCCGCGACGAAAATCGCAGGATGCGCGAAGAACTCGATCAGCGCTACCAGTTCGACAACATCATCGGCCGCAGCGGCGCCATGCGCGAGATCTTCCACACCGTGGAGCGTGTCGCGCCTACGCGCGCTACCGTGCTCTTGGCCGGACAAAGCGGCGTCGGAAAGGATATGATCGCTCGGGCCATTCATCAGCATTCGCCCCGAAAGAATCACCCTTTCATCAAGATCAACTGCACGGCTCTTCCCGAAAACTTGATGGAAAGCGAACTGTTCGGCTATGAAAAGGGCGCATTCACGGGCGCCAACGCAAGCAAGCCCGGCAAATTCGAACAGGCCGATCAGGGCACCGTTTTCCTCGATGAGATCGGCGACGTTCCCGGCAACATCCAGGTGAAGCTTCTGCGCATTCTGCAGGAGCGGCAATTTGAGCGTCTAGGCTCCAACCTCACTCGCAGCGTCGATGTCCGCGTAGTCGCTGCCACCAATGTCGATCTACGGGCCGCTCTTGAACAGGGCCGCTTCCGAGAAGATCTCTATTACCGCCTCAATGTCGTGCCCATCAACATTCCGCCTCTGCGCGATCGCACGGAAGACATCCCGTTCCTCGCCCGGCACTTCGTGCAAAAGCTCTCCCGCGAACTCGGCTCGCTTGCAAAAGAGATCAGCCCCGCGGCTATCGACCGACTCTTGACTCACTCCTGGCCGGGCAACGTCCGAGAGCTCGAAAACACGATCGAGCGCAGCCTCGTCCTCGCGCCTGCCGAAGTCTTGCAGCCATCCGATCTGCGCATCGAAGCGCCGCGAGCCGCCGCCTCCGTACCCTCCGCGCAGGCGCCTCTGCTTCCCGAAGGAGAGACCCTCGAGCATTGGGAACAGATGATGATTCGCGAGGCTCTGCGCCGCGCCAACGGTAACAAGAGTCAGGCGGCTCGTATGCTGGGACTAACCCGCAACGCGCTTCGCTATCGGCTTTCGCAAATGGGCCTCGAATCCGGCTCGGAAGAAGCCGACACGGCCCCCGGTCTCAGTTGAGATACCGGCTTACAGCCGCACGATTTTCGGCGACGTAAATTGTTTGAGCGCGTTGCGCGTGTCGACGATCAATCGGCTCCGCTCGATTACCTTCCCATAATCCAGGCCGCTATGGTCGGTCACAATCACCACGCAATCCGCCGAAGCGATGCTATCGAACATCTCCTGAGCTTCCAGAACCTCGCCGTCGCTCTGGATGCGCGGAACAAAAGGATCGGAGAAAGTGACGCGCGCGCCGCGCCGTTGCAGCAACAGGATGATGTCCAGGGCAGGGGATTCGCGTACGTCGTCGATGTCCCGCTTGTAAGCTACGCCGAGCACATGCACGTGAGATCCGCGCACCGGCTTGGTTGCGTCATTGAGCGCGTTCTGAATCTTTTCGACGACGAAATCCGGCATGTGCCCATTGATATAGCCGGCCAATTCGATGAATCGCGCTTCAATGCCCGATTCCTTGCTCTTCCAGGACAAATAGAAGGGGTCGATCGGAATGCAATGTCCGCCTAAGCCCGGGCCCGGATAGAACGCCATGAATCCGAATGGCTTCGTCGCGGCCGCGTCGATCACCTCCCACACGTTAATATTCATCCGGTCGCACATCAGCGCCAGTTCGTTCACTAGCCCGATGTTAATCATGCGGAACGTATTTTCGAGCAGCTTCACCATCTCCGCAACCCGTGTGGAACTCACCGGCACCACGCGTTCGAGCGCCTGCTTATAGAACAGCGCGCCGACTTCTGTGCAGACCGGCGTGATTCCTCCCACCACTTTCGGGATGTTGCGGGTGTGAAATTTCGGATTTCCCGGGTCTACGCGCTCGGGTGAGAAACATAGGAAGAAATCCTCGCCCACTTTGAGCCCGGTCGCCTCCAGCTTCGGCAGCACCAATTCGTCCGTGGTGCCGGGGTAGGTTGTCGATTCCAGCATCACCAGCAATCCGGGATGAAGATGCTCCGCGATGGCGTCGCGAGCCGCGACAACGTAGCTCATATCGGGATCTTTGGTCTTGCGCAGCGGCGTCGGCACGCAAATGTCGATCGTATCGAGCGTACGTATAACCGAAAAGTCGCTGGTCGCCCGCAGCTTTCCGCTCCTTACAAGCGGCTCGAAGACGTCGTTCTTCACGTCTTTGATATACGAATCGCCCCGGTTGAATTGGTCGACCTTGCTTTGCTGCACGTCGATGCCCACCACTTCGAAACCGGCATGAGCGAACTCGACCGCCAGCGGCAGCCCCACATACCCCAGGCCCAGGACGCCCACGCGAGCCGTCCTGTTTGCGATGCGCTGTTTCAGCTCCGAGGCGGCATCCGACGGCTGCGCGCCCGAACCCAGTTTGGAGGTGTTCTCAATTTGTTCAGAGATCAAGAAAGAATCTGCCTTCGCCTATAAATTCCGCCGGTCCGGTCAAATACACGCTTTCCTGCCACCGCAGCGCCATGCTCCCGGCAGGCGTTCGTATCTCAACCGGGCTCTCGGCTACATCCCTGAGAATAGCAGCGCACGCAGCCCCGGTAGAACCGGTTCCGGAACTTCTGGTCTCACCGGCGCCACGTTCGAAGAACACGGCCCTCACTTGGCGCCGGTCCACGACTTGCACAAACGAAACGTTAGTGCGCTGCGGGAAGCGTTTGTCTCGTTCGCACTCTTCCGCCACCCTACGCCAATCCTCCGGAAGCTCATCGACGAAGATTGCGCACTGAGGGTTGCCGACATTCAACACAGTAGCGTCGAAACGCCGTCCGGCCAGACGCAAGTCCGCTCTCAGTTCCTCAATCCTCGGCAGCCCCATGTCCATTTCGAACAGGAACTTGTTCGCCTCCCGCGAAATCATCTTCAACCGCTTTAGCCCCGCGGCGGTAGAGATCGAGACATCCGGCGGGCGCAGCACGCCTCCTGATATTCCGAAAGCTGCCGCGCATCTCGTTCCATTGCCCGAAATTTCGGCCTCGCTGCCGTCCGAATTGAATAGGCGGGTGCGCAGCCCGCCGCTTTCGCGCGTTACCAGCATCCACCCGTCGGCGCCGATTCCGGTCGTGCGGGCGCAAATGCGCCGCGCGATCTTCGCCAGTTCTCCGCCCGGCGCTTCCTCCGCCCAGGTCAGCAAGAAGTCGTTCTCAGCGCCGTGCAGCTTGCTGAATGGGATCTCCGTCATTCAACACTCCCGTATCTGTTCGCTCATAGATTCGAAGCGCCGGCGCGCCCGGGGCCTGAATGACTTTCGTTGTTCGGTAGGCGGATCCTTTCTTTGTCTCGAGCGCCCTGTCGATCGGGTCGCCTGCCTGTGCCACCGCCCACAATGCGCCGTGAATCAAATCCGGCCGCGCCTCGTTGGCCATATATAAAGGATGGTTGCCGATGTAAATCGCTTCCCTCAGCGGTATCTCGTCCCTGCAAAGAATGCCTGCTAAATCTCCGCTTCCCGATGCGGTCAGAATACCTTGGCCTCTTCGATAATGCCGGCTCATGAAATCGGCTGCGTCTTCTGTCCACGCCCGCCGGGCTATGGAATTCACCTGGGATTCCTTCCAACAGATCCACCTCTCCTTCGAAGGACGAATGAACCAGGGCGCAATCGAAAGTATAGGAATCGCGAGCGCCAGCAAGCGCCGGCGCGAGCGCGCGACTAGCGTAATCGCGCCCGCTGCAAAAGCCGAAAATACAACCATCGCAAGTCCATAGCGGCTGTTGTAGTAACTATAAGGCCAAAGCTGCGGTATGAAGATCGGCGTGCTCGCCGACGAATGCATGCTCCAGACGTAGAACACTGGAGTCAGCAGCAAGAAGAACACCGGCGCGGCGGCGCGTTTCTTCACCGCCGCCCATGCGCCCGCAACGCCCAATATCATGAGGCTCGCGCCCGAGCACAAAGTCCCCGCGCCGAGATAGTAAACGATCGCCAGCTTCCAGTCGCGGTCTCCTGGATAAGGGTGGGAAGCCTGTATGGCTTTTGCCGAATAGGGTCCGTTATAGAAATCCAGTGCGTTTCCCGTTTCCCACCAGTTGTGAGCGAACCAATAGAGCGGCGCGAGCGATGCCATGGCGCCGAATAGCATAAAGAGCACCCACCCGCGCTTGCCTGCGTTCGCCGCCAGCCACAGAGCGGCGAAAGGAATCAGAAACCACCCGTCGTAGCGCGTCAGGCTCATCCACCAGGATGCGGCCAACGCGAGCGCGACGAAGCGGAGCCTGCCAGTCGCCCGGTAGCGCAGCAACGCAAATAACATCGCCGCGAGGCCCGCGAGAAACACGACCTCCGTCATCGGGATCGAGGCCAGATACAGCACATTCGGATTCAGCGCCAGGCATGAGAGGGCTGCCGCCGCCGCAAGCGAGCTGCCATACGCCTCCCGCGCCGCCAAATAAAAGAACGTGCCCGCCACGACGAAACACATGGCCACCGGAATCGTTCCCGCTACGCCGGTCCGCCACATCCAGTCGTTTCTTACGAACGGTATGCAGATGGCATGCAGCACCGGCAGCCATACGTTCCCAAGCTGGTCATACCCGGGGGTCCGCGAATCGACAATTCCCCGGCTGATGTTCAGATGCGATTGAGCGTCGCCGTAATACAGAATGTAGCCTTGCCTGAACAACCACGCAGCGGCCAGCGCAGCCAGCGCGCATAGCGCCGCCGCTACGGCAAACGCCTCAAGCGCGCGCCGCTGAGAGTCAGAACGTGGTGAATCGGCGGAATTCCGCAAAGCGCTGATCGATTTCCTTGCGCGTCAGAGTCCGGAACCGCTCCACGCCGAATTCTTCGCAGCAGAAACTGCCCATCACCGAACCGTAGATCACGGCCCGGTGTAACTCATGTACGTCGAAATGCCCGTTGCGCAGATCGAATCCGCGTTCGGCCAGGTATCCCACGAATCCCCCCGCGAAACAATCCCCCGCGCCTGTCGGGTCGAAGACATCCTCCAGCAGATAACCGGGAACCATGAAGAGCGAATCACGCCGGAAAAGCAGGGCGCCGTATTCGCCGCGCTTGATCACGAGTGTGCTCGGACCCATGTCCAAGATCCTCTGCGCCGCGCGCCTGAGATTCGTCTCCCCGGAAAGCATCCGCGCTTCGGCATCGTTGATGAGCAGGAAATCCCAATCCCGAATCGCCGCCAACAACCCATCGCGGTAATCCCGAATCCAATAATTCATCGTGTCGCCGCCGACAAAGCGTACTTCTTTCATCTGCCCCTGCACCTCTCGTTGCAGATCGGGCTGTATGTTGCCCAGGAACAGATACGGTTTCCTGCTATAAGAAGCCGGCAGCTTGGGCTGGAAATCGGCGAATACGTTGAGATCGGTTTCGAGCGTAAGCCGGTCGTTCATGTCGGTCGAGTAGGCGCCGGACCAAAAAAACGTCTTTCCCGCGACTTGTTCCAGCCCCTCCAGGTCAACCCCTTTTTCGGCGAGCCACTTGCGATCTTCCGAAGCGAAATCGTCGCCCACGACTGCCACGATTCCTGTCCTCGTGAAATAACTCGCGCTCAACGCAATATAAGTGCACGCTCCCCCGAGCGTGCGCTCGCGTTTGCCATGTGGGGTCTCGATCGCATCGTATGCGACAGACCCAATTACGATCAAAGACATCGTTTGCATTGTAGCGGGGGACGGCGTCTGGACCGCCCGGCGCGCCGCCGCCAGCTAGAATGTTGCTTGCGCTTCCTAGTTATCAGCGACATTCACGCGAACTGGTACGCCCTGGAAGCTGTTCTCGCGGACGCTGCTGGCGCTTTCGATCGAATCGTCTGTTGCGGCGACCTGGTCGGTTATAACCCGCATCCCGCGCGCGTGATTGAGTGCATCCGGCAACACTGCGATTCAGTGATCCGGGGCAACCACGACAAAGGCGTCTCAGGCGTCGACAGCCTGGAATGGTTCAACGAAGTCGCAAGAGCGGCTGCGCTGTGGACCGCCGCGAACCTGGAGAGCGCCGAGCTGGACTACTTGCGCGGTCTGCCGAAGGGCCCGCTTCAGCTTGATTACTTCGAACTCTGCCACGGTGCTCCGCGAGACGAAGACGAGTACATCACGAATGCCCGCGAAGCCGCGCCCTCCTTCGCTCATCTTCAATTGCCGCTTGCCTTCTTCGGCCACACCCATCTCCAGGGCGGCTTCTTCTCCAAGCACGGCCGCATAGGAACGGTTCCTCAGGTCTCTCAACGGGAGCGTGAATTAGTCATCGCGCTTGAACCCGATATCGTCTACATGGTCAATCCGGGCGCGGTCGGCCAACCCCGCGATGGCGACCCACGTGCCGCCTACGCGATCTTCGATTCCGATCAGAAGCTGGTCTCCTTGCGCCGCGTCGATTACCCAATACAAAAGACCGCCGAGGACATTCGCAAGGCTGGTCTGCCGGGCGTGCTCAGCTTCCGCCTCTTTCAAGGACTCTAGCCGCGATAGAATGCTCACGGCTATGAGACATAATCTCCTTGCGCTTGCTTTGATGTCGTTGAGCGCCCTATTGCCTGCCGCCGACGTCCCCTACAACGGCTTGGCGAAAACACCGCCCATGGGATGGAACAGTTGGAATAAATTCGAGAAGCGCGTTTCCGACGCGCTCATCCGGGAAGTTGCCGACGCCATGGTCAAGAACGGAATGAAGGACGCAGGCTACGTTTACGTCAACATCGATGATACCTGGGAAGCGGGACGCGACGAGCAGGGCAACATTCAGACAAATTCTAAATTTCCCGACATGAAAGCGCTGGCCGACTACGTCCACGGCAAAGGCCTGAAGCTCGGCATCTATTCTTCGCCCGGACCGAAAACCTGCGCCGGCTACGAAGGAAGCTTTCACCATGAAGAGCAGGACGCGAAAACCTATGCGGCTTGGGGCGTCGACTATTTAAAATACGATTGGTGCAGCGCGAGCAAGGTCTACGACTCGCATGAGATGCCCGCCGTCTACGCGAAGATGGGTCAGGCGCTCGTTGCCACGGGCCGGCCCATCCTCTTCAGTCTTTGCCAATACGGCCTGCGCGACGTCTGGAAATGGGGTCCGGGCGTGGGCGGCAACGTGTGGCGCACTACCGGCGATATCGCCGACAACTGGCGCTCGATGTCTCACATCGGATTCGATCTTCAATTGGATCTCGCGCCCTACGCGGCCCCCGGCCATTGGAACGACCCCGACATGCTCGAAATCGGCAATGGCGGGATGAGTGAAACCGAATACCGCACGCACATGAGCCTCTGGAGTCTCCTCGCGGCGCCGCTGCTCGCGGGCAACGATCTTCGTGATGTGCCGCCCGCCATCCTCGAAATTCTGACCAATAAAGATGTGATCGCCATCGATCAGGACCCGCTAGGAAAACAAGCGAAGCGTGTTTCAAAGAAAGGCGATTTGGAGGTATGGGCGCGTCCGCTCGCGGGAGGCGCATATGCGGCCGGCCTTTTCAATCGCGGCGAATCGGCCGCCAATGTCGCCGCGCAGTGGTCCGACATCGGCATCTCGGGTAAGGCTCGCGTTCGCGATCTCTGGTCTCACGCCGTTCGCGGTGGCGTGACCGACGAATTCATCGCCGAAGTTCCCGCCCACGGAGTTGTCTTAATCAGGCTTGAGCCGGAGAATCCGACGGCCGCTCGATAGCCCCGGTGGAGCGGTCACCAGGGCCGCTTCCATCCTCGCCACCAATCCGTATCCCCGAAGCCAAGCGCGTTCCATGCCGCGTCCATCGCGCCCGCATCGCCTTCCAAAATCTTCTCCCGTGTAACTGTCGCCGGCAGTTTCACTAACCCGGCAAACCTATCGAACACCTGCGCGCGTTTGTCCCCGCGCGTTCGTCCCAGCAGATGCCACAACGTCAATGCGTCGCGCGGCCGCGATAACTCCAGCACGTCGCGTAACGCCTCGCCATCGCCGTCCCGATCGAATCGCGCCAGTTGTTTCTCTAACTCAGGCGAAGCATCCTCAAAATGCGGCGTCCCCGGTCCGCGCTCCGGCCTTGTGGCGCACGCCGCTCCGGCCGGTATGAAAGACTCCAAATTCCGCCATTGGAATGCTACCCATCCTGCTTCCACCGTCAGCAGCCCCGTTCCATCCGGCGCAACATGCAAGCTATAGGCGCAACCTAGATCCACCGTTCGCGCAGCCGGTGTGTCCACAACGAACTCGCGAGCCGGCGCCCAAATGAAAGCGTGCAACGTACCGCGCCGTAAGGCGAGCCGTTGCTCCTCTCGCGTGCTTTCCAACACCTGTAACTTCGTTTCCGGCCCCACCTCTACTTCGCCCACGAAGTCCGATTCCAGGTGCGCTCCGCCGTTCTTGCCCGTCTCAATCGTCTCTCCCTTTCGCACGATCTGTGGCGCCCGGCCATTCAAAGTCATCGTCCAGGAGGACGCTACGGCTCTCCGGGCGCTCTGGATCTTCCAGCCCACCAGGCACGCGGCCGCCGCGATGGCCGCTGCAGCCGCCCACGTCAACCATCCTGCGCGCCGCCCCGTCTCCTCTCGCTTCGGTTCATGAAAGTCGATCGCCTTCCCGCTGTACGCGAGCGGCCGCAGCAAACCCTCCAGTCGAGTAACTTGAGCATCGGGCTCGCCTTCGCTCGACCACAAATATTCGTCGCTCATCGTTCCGTGTCCTTTTGATCGACAGGCCTTCCCAGAGCCTCGCGGAGTTGTTTCATGCCCCGGCACAAGTTGACGCGCACCGAATCCGGCGTCAACCCCGTTCGGGCTGCGATCTCGGGTCCCGTCATTCCCTCCACCAGGCGCAGCATGAGCGTCTCGCTGTAGGCGCCCGGCAGCGCCCGAATCGCGTCCAGCGCTTCAAACGCTTCGCCCCATTGCGCCGCGCTTACCGGTCCGCGGCGAAGCGGCTCCATGCGTCGGCGTTTGCGATGCGAGTCCGCCGCCGCGCGCCGCGCAATCGCGCAAAGCCAGCCGCCAAATGCCTCTGGTTCCCGTAATCCATTAAGCTGTTCCATGGCCCGCAGAAACACATCTTGTACCAGGTCTTCGGCGTCGCTGTATGCCACGTGCGCTAGCAGAACCCCATGCACCATTCGCGCATAAATCTGGTACAACGTTCCGAAGGCCGCGCGGTCGCCCGCCTGAGCGGCACGGACCAAAGCGGCCTCTTCGAAACCCGGCCGTGCGATCGTGGTCGCGGTCACGCCTTCAGCCTACTCTTCTAGCGCTGTACCTGGGCCGTCTCGGCGCGCTCCTGTAGGGCCGCTTCCACCTCTGCGTTTGTCGGAGCACGGCTCAACCTGGTTATCTCCGTCCAATTCACCGCGCCGCCACCCACTTTGAGCATCGCGCTCTGCTCTCCGAATCGCGGATTGGTCATCGTGAATGTCAGCACCCACTTACCCTTGGAAGGCCATTGCTGTGTGACCGCGTACATGCCTTGTCCCGAGATCGGAATCAATTTCAGCGGAATGCTTTCCCGTGCGCCGTCTACAATGCCCTCTGCGGTCCCCGATACTTTGGTCTTCTCCGCTTCCGCGCACGCGTATCCTCTTACCACGAGCGCCGCGTTTCTCGACAACGCTTCCTGGTTCGTGGACGGCTTCCCAATCTGCAGCACGAAGCCGCCGGCGATCAACGGCGTCGCCGCCAAGGCGACTAACATCTTCCGTCTGAGTTGCATTGAAATTCTCCTCTTGAACTTCGCTAGAAATCGCTCTTATGAAGTTCCGCGGAGAAGACGGCGGCCGTCCCCCGACTGTTAACAAGCCGCCAGCGCTATCGGAATTCGATTCCTCGCGCGGCCCCGGCGGCGGTTGCGTCGGGTTTCGGGGAAGCCGCGTAATCCACAATCACGGTCGGCCCCGCTTGGGGGCCGCAGTTGAACTCAGCCGGCGCGTTGCGCATCGCAACCTGGGCCGGGTCGGTTATCGAAATCTTCAAAGCGCCTTCCGGCGTCGAAACCGTAATCCCCGTGGCTTTTCCGCTCTCGCAGCGAATTTCGATCAGCCGTCCTTCCACGCGCATCATTCGGTCGCCGGCCTCAATAAAAGGATTCCGATTGGTCGCGCCGTGCGGAACACGTACTGTCTCCATCTGCAACTGCCCCTTTGCGTCTCGCGCAAACTGGACGCCTAGATCGGTGTCGCACAGGTACGAAAGTTGTGCGCCGCGGACGCGCTCATCGGGCGAACTTGCGTTTTCAAGCGCCTTTGCAGCCGCTCGCTTTCCTTCCTCCCGGCGTCCCAGTTCCTCGAGCGCGTACGCGCTTGCCATCCAATAGCCATATGCGCGCGCTCCAGTCGCCCGGCGCATGGCTTGCAGTTGCACGAGGGCCGCTTCAAACCGCCCGGCATTACTTTCAAGCAGCGCCAGCTTATAACGGGCGTCGTCGAATCCTGGGTCTAACTCCACCGCCCGCAGCAGCAACGGACGCAATTCTTCCGCGCTTGCGCCCGCTTCATCTTCTAATTGCGCGTAGCGATAGCAAACCCGCGCGTCTTTCAAGCCGTCCGCGACGGCGCGCCCCCAATCCGATCGCGCCTCGACGGCCTTTCCCTCGCGCAGCGCGATAGCTCCTAGCGCGGCCCATGCCTCTGCATTCGAAGGCGCTTCGCGAAGTAAGTCCTCATACAGCTTCTTCGCGCGATCCAATTCGCCGGTTGCCTCGCAGAGATCGGCCAACAGGAGATCCGCCTGCTGCGTGGAAATTGCTTGGCTCGTCGTGGAGATTGGCCCGCTAGACACGCCGGGCAGTCGAAGCTGTTTATACCTGCCTCCCTCAACCCATCGGCGTAGGTCTTCTTCTATCTGGCTCAAAGGCTTAGAGTAGGTGCGTTGCAATTCGCCGGCGCTCGCGCTCCCGGCGCTAAGCCGGTTCACTAACTCCCAGAATTTGGATTGATACCCCTCGGAGAGCGCCAGCATTTCCGTTAATGCCCAGCTCTGTGCATAGAACAAAGCCGTCCCGGAGAGCTGTAACTGGGCGCTTGGCCCCGGCGAAGCCAAGAGCTCTGAGATTGGCATCCACCGGTTATGTCTCAATACATCGATTCGCGCCGGTAATTCACCACCCAAGTCGCTCTCTCGCTCCGAGATGCGAACTGTGGAAAAGAAATCCGCCAGCCCTTCGCTCAGCCACGGCGGCAGCTTCAAACCGCTTGCATGTATTCGAGCGTGAGTATATTCATGCGCGGCCGCCACAAATCTCGCGCTTTGTAACCCCGGAAGCACCAGGTAATCGCGTCTCTCGGTGCCGGCGTAAAACGCTGCCGCGCCCGCGCGAGGCTTATACGAATCGAACTCGCCGCGCGAGCGAAAGGCGATTACGCGAACAGGCGCCGCATTGTTCGAGCTAAGGCCGCTTTGCTCGAAGAAGGTCCATAGCCGCTCGAAGCGCGCCGCGGCCACGTGCGCCTGCCCGTCATCGGCTTGCGTATAAATCTCGAAGTGAGTGCTGCGCGTTACTCGCCAGGGCGCCTCTGCGGCGGTTGAGGCGCCCCACGCGAAAGCGCTCGCCGCCAGCAAAATCCAAATCTGGCTTGTTCGCTTCAAATCTAGACAATAGCAAGTAGCGGCCGGGAAGAGTTGCGCCGCCGTTCGTCCCCAACTCTTTCGGTGGTGCTGAATTTTATTTGCGCGAGCCGATTACTTCCAGGGCATCCGTTTCATCCCGGTAAACGCGTAATAAGCTCCCAGAAATGCCGCCGCATTGATCATCGAAAAGTAATAAGGAAGCATCAGGAACTTAGGTCTCAGCCGGACCACAGCGCCGGCTGCCGCCAGTAAGTAGAAAGCTACTTGAAGCCACAGCAGCAATGCATATACAGGACGATCTAATAACAACAAATTCGCGCCGAAAGCCAAAATCATCGCGAAAGGAACTACTAATCGCAATCCTTTATGGCACAGGAAGAAAAATACCGGCATGGCTCGAAGCGGCTTCAGTAGAGGTTTAATCTCCCTTAGTTGCTGAATGTTACCGGCCATGATGCGAACTCGGCGGCCGAATCCGGTCATCTCGTGAGCCTCTTCGCGAATCACCGCCTCCGGCTCGTAAACCGCGCGCCACCCCTTTGCGATTACCGAAGCGTGGATGATGTAATCGTCGTTGATAGTCCCGGAAGGCGGAAACGGATATAGTTCGGTCCGAATCGCATGTAGATGGCCATGGCCTCCCAGGGTCGACGACAACTCCGCTTCCTGTGTTTTCAAGAACGTCTCATACTTCCAGTAGAAATCTTCTGATGCCCCGATATTTACCTCGTGCGGTTTGACAACGGTATATTTTCCGCTCACCGCGCCCACGCTAGGATCCGCGAAGTTCCGGATAAGTTTCCGGAGAGCATCCCGGTTTAGCATCGCCGAAGCGTCCGAAAAAACGATCACTTCACCGGCTAACTCCCGCACCGCGGCGTTCAATGTCAAGATCTTTCCCCGATTTACTGGAAAATCGAGCACCCTTACACGGCCCCCGCTCTCAGTCGACTCGGCCATGTCTTTCGCGAGCTGCAGCGTGCCGTCCGTCGATCCGTCGCATGCTACGACGATCTCTAGCAGCTCCGGAGGATAGTCCAGCGCCAGGGAATTTCGTATCTTTGGCTCAATGTTAGAGCGCTCATTAAACGCCGGAATCAAAAGCGACAAACGCGGCGTGATCGCTTCTTGCTTCACTCGGCGGTGAACAAGGCGCCTGAGCACCACGAGCGTCATCGGGTACCCAATATAGGCGTAGACCGGTATCGCGATAAATAGCCAAAAAAGAATCTGTAGTAGCAAATCCTGTGCCGTCAAATGGGAGTGTGAGACTTGGCGGCCCGCAATCTCAGCGATCCTCAGACACCCTTGATCTAATTTGATCTTACAAAATGCCCCAGCATGCCTTCGCCTAAATGGCTGGTATCGTTCAATGGAAGCATGCGTGCCTTATTGCAGCGAGTTTCACAGGCGAGCGTCACCGTGGATGGTTGCGTAACGGGTAAGATAGGTTGCGGACTGGTCGTCTTTCTAGGAGTCGGTCGTTGTGATACAGAGTCCCACGCCCATCGCGTAGCGCAAAAGATCGTTCAACTTCGCATTTTTCCCGACGCGGAAGGAAGAATGAACCGCAGCTTAGGTGACGTCGCCGGAGAGTTACTCATTGTATCGCAATTTACACTCTATGCCGATTCTACGCGAGGAAACCGCCCCTCCTATTCGGAAGCCGCCAAGCCCGATATCGCGGAGAGACTATATACCTTCTTTGTGTCCGCGTGTCGGGCAAAAGGATTTCGAGTCGCAACCGGCATATTTCAGGCTCCAATGCAAGTGCAATTGGTCAACGAAGGTCCTGTAACGATTATGTACGATTCTGAATCGTAACTACGTCGGGATAGTAAAATTTTTCAGGGTGTGTTACTAACTTATATATGGCAAAAACATCCGCGGCACCAAACACGGAAATTCTAGAGGCTGCTCTGCAGGGTCTGGAATCGCAAAAACAAAAGATAGAAGAACAGATCACTCAAGTACGCTCGCTGATGGGACGGCGCGTGGGCAGACCTCCAAAGCAGACTGGCAGCTCGTCGTCGTCGCCGGCTAAAGGAGCTTCTTCTAGCTCGGGCGCCACGCGCAAAAAGCGAGTTCTTAGCCCAGAGGCTCGTAAGCGGATCGCCGCGGCGCAGAAGAAGCGCTGGGCAGCGTTCCGTAAGAATCAAGAGTAGAGACTCCTTACTTCACCCTGCCGTCGGCCCGAGCCCGCGAGCGCTAATTTCGGTCGAAGCACTAGCTCTCATTAAATTGGCTGCGGGCCGAATAACTGTCCTCGCAGCTAAGCCGGATCGGGTAGGGAATACAAACCTCGGAATGGCGCGCGCTTCGAGAACTACCGCCTCTTTCGGCTTACGCGCCGTTTGTTAGAACTGTTTTACGGGTCGCTAGTACTGGATCGAGGGCCGCTACTCATCCCGGTAGTCGGCCCGCGGTGCTTCTTCTACTTCGTTAATTACATGCTTCTGGAACTCGAAGCTGCCACCGCCCGAGCATGCAATTGCGCGTCTTCCAGACGCTTAGCTTCCTGGTAAGTGAAGATCATGCGGTGAATTACGGTCAAATTTCCCAATACCGCGATGATCCAAAGCACGGGAGCCATGCGATCGAACAGTGCGCCCAGAATGAAGAGCACCACCCGCTCCGGCCGCTCCAGAAACCCCACCTTGCAGGTCGGGATAATGTTTTCCGCCCGCGAGCGCGTATAACTGATCATCACCGAGGCGGCCATCGCAATCGCTGTCAAAACCACATATGACGGGCGGTTGATCGTGCCGTAATAAACCAGGAGTCCTACCAGCAGCGCGATATCCGAATAGCGGTCCAGCACCGAATCGAAGAACCCGCCGAAGGCAGTCACTTTTTTTGTGGCCCTAGCAACGCGGCCATCCACCATATCGAACAGCCCCGCGAAGATAATCACGAACCCGGCCGTTCGAAAGTGCCCGAAGGCGAGGTACGTGGCCGCGGCCATATTGATCACCAGCCCAAGAAACGTAAGTACGTTTGGGTTGATCTTCGATAACGCCAAACCGCGCACGATCAGCCGGATAACTTTGTTCGACGCCAGACCGATTGCGCGTGTATATGTCATCAGCCGCTACTCCTAAGCTCCCGACGCGTCATGGATCGTGACTAATTTCAAAATCTCCATCTCGCGGACGCCATCCGGGATTTGAATCTTTACCGTGTCCCCCACGCGCTTGCCCAGCAATCCTTTCCCTATCGGCGAGCTTGTCGATATTTTCCCGTTAGCGACGTCTGCCTCTTCGCTCGTGACCAGGTTGTAAGTACACTCTTCTTCTTTGTAAACATCGAACACCACCACCTGCGAGCCGAGCCCAACCCGATCTCGCGGAATCCGCGAAAAATCGATCATAGAGAATTCACGCAGCCTGGCCTGCAATTGCCCCAGCCTCGCGTTGACCCACGCCTGCCGCTCTTTCGCCGCGTGGTATTCGGCGTTCTCGCTCAGATCCCCATGCGCGCGAGCTTTAAGAATCTCCTTTGGCAGCTCGTTCCGCAGTTCGTATTCGAGCGCCGTTATCTCATCCTGCAGCTTCTTTTTGAAGTCCTCCATGCGTCGCTTACCTCATTATATGGAACTACTTGCGGCAGGTACTGCCGGGGATTATACCGGCTGCTGTCCACCCCATTCGACAATCCATAAGTCGAATTGTTACAATGACGTATAGAGGATTCCCTTCCGCTCATGGCCAACAAACCGGCATTCGCACAAGGCGCCCAGGTTGAACATGGAAAGTTCGGTCTAGGCTCCGTGATGTCCTGCAACGAAGACTACATCGTGATTAAGTTCGACGACCATGGCGAGAAAAAATTCGTCACCTCCATCGTCCTTCCATCGCTCAAGAAAAGCGATCGCCAACCTCCTGTAGAGAAGCGGCGTGCCGCCCGCAAGAAAGCCGCGCCCGCGGCCGCCAGCGGCGCCTAACTCGGTCTGCTTGGATGAAAGTCGGTATCGTCGTATTTCCCGGAAGTAATTGCGACCACGACGCCTGGTATGCAGTCTCCGCGAACCTACGCCACGACGCCGAATTCATCTGGCACGATTCAGCTTCTCTCGGCGGCGTCGACGCTGTAATTCTGCCCGGTGGTTTCTCCTACGGCGACTATCTGCGCTGCGGCGCCATCGCCAAGTTCTCTCCTGTCATGCGCGCGGTTAAGGAGTTCGCTCAGGCCGGCGGCCCGGTGCTCGGAATCTGCAACGGCTTCCAGGTGCTTACCGAGGCTGGTTTGTTGCCCGGCGCCTTGGTGCGAAACGCCAACCTGAAATTTGTCTGCCGCACTGTCGGCGTAGAAATTGTAAGTCCGGATTCGCCCTTTACTCGGAAGGCCCGCCGCGGGCAACATCTGCAGTTACCCGTTGCGCATGGCGAAGGATGCTATATCGCCGACGAAGCCACGTTGCGTCAACTCGAATCCGAAGATCGCATCTCGCTCCGCTACGTCGATAACCCCAACGGCTCTTTGCGTGGCATCGCGGGCATATTGAACGCCCAGCGCAATGTCATGGGAATGATGCCCCATCCGGAACGCGCGGCTGACCCTCTCATGGGAAGCACCGACGGCCTGGTGATCTTATCCTCCCTCATCGAGTCCTCTTCGAACAGCAAGGCGCCTTTGAAAGTACAAGCTCTCGCCTCATGAGCGCGATCACGCCCGATGTAATCGCCGCGCATCAACTCACTCCTCCCGAATACGAAAAGATCGTGAGCCTACTCGGCCGCGAGCCCTCCCTGACCGAACTTGGAATCTTTAGCGTGATGTGGAGCGAACACTGCTCTTACAAGAGTTCTCGCGTCCACCTGAAAAAGCTGCCCACCGAAAGCTCGCGCGTGTTGCAAGGTCCCGGCGAAAATGCCGGCATCATCGACATCGGCGGCGGCGTAGCTATCGCCTTCAAAATCGAATCCCATAACCACCCGAGCTTCATCGAGCCATTTCAGGGCGCGGCAACCGGCGTCGGCGGCATTTTGCGCGACATCTTTACCATGGGCGCGCGCCCCATCGCCGTCATGGATTCCATTCGTTTCGGAAAACTCGACGACCCCAAGACCGGCTCGCGCAACCGCCGAATCTTTGAAGGCGTCGTCTCCGGAATCGCGCACTATGGGAACTGCTTTGGCGTCCCAACCGTCGGCGGCGAGTGCGTCTTTGAAGAAAGCTACGACGGCAATCCTCTCGTGAACGTCTTTGCGCTCGGTGTTTTTCGCCATGACGAAATCTTTTACGGCAAAGCCACAGGCGTCGGCAATCCGGTCATCTATGTCGGCGCCAAGACCGGCCGCGACGGCATCCACGGCGCCTCCATGGCTTCGGCCGAGTTCACCGATCAATCCAAACAGAAACGCCCGAACGTCCAGGTCGGCGACCCCTTTCTCGAAAAGCTCTTACTCGAAGCCTGCCTCGAAGCCATGCGTACCGGCGCCATCGTCGGCATCCAGGATATGGGCGCCGCCGGCCTCACCTCCTCGACGTGTGAAATGGGCAGCCGCGCCGGAACGGGCGTCGAGATCGAGTTGGCGCGCGTGCCCCAGCGCGAGACTGGCATGACGCCCTACGAGATGATGCTCTCCGAATCTCAGGAGCGCATGCTGCTCGTCGCCCAGCGCGGCCGTGAGCAGGAAGTCTTCGATGTATTCAGAAAATGGGGGCTCGACGCGGTGGAAATCGGCGTCGTCACGAGCGACGGCATGCTGCGCGTCAAGCATCACGGCCAGGTCTTCGCCGAGATTCCAAATCGAGCCCTCGCCGACGAAGCTCCGCGTTACCAACGTCCCTACACTAAGCCGCTCCGCACCGCGCCGCTTCATGGTCCGACGATCGCAAGCAGCGGCTTGGCCGCCGATCTCAAAGCCCTGCTAGCCTCCGGCGACATCTGCTCCAAGCGCTGGGTGTGGCAGCAATACGATCATCAGGTTCGCACCAACACCATCGCGGGCCCCGGCTTCGACGCCGCCATCATTCGAATCAAGGAGACCAACACGTCGGTCGCCATGTCGCTGGATGGCAACGGGCGCTATTGCGCGCTCGACCCGCGCGAAGGCACGAAGCTGATGGTCGCCGAATGCTGCCGCAATCTATCCGTCATGGGCGCGCTGCCCATCGCCACCACTAACAATCTCAACTTCGGTAACCCCGAGCGCCCCGAAATCATGGCGCAGATTGTCGAATCTGTCGAAGGTCTGGCCGAAGCCTGCCGGTTCTTCGAAGTGCCAGTCACCGGCGGCAACGTCAGCCTCTATAACGAGACTCTCGGGGCGCCCATTTTCCCGACCCCTGTGGTCGGCATTGTCGGTACGCTTGAGACTGCGTCCCCCGCTTCTAACGTCTTCCTGGCGCCGGGCCGGCCTGTCATTCTCCTCGGAGGTCTGGGCGAGGCCGATTGGGACCACCTCGGCGGCGCGCAGTATGGCAAAGTCATTGTTCGATCCCTCTGGGGCCGGCCGCCGAAACTCGACATGCAATATGAAAAGCGCGTGCACTCCGCCATTCGCGAGCTGGTGCGCGGCCGTGTCGTCGAATCCGCTCACGACATCGGCGATGGCGGCTTAGCGGTCGCCTTGGCCGAATGCTGTTTCGGCGCATCCCAGGTCGGCGCGGATATTACTCTCGACTCGGGTCTGCCGCCCGAGTTGCTCCTGTTCCATGAAGGCCCCTCTCGCGTCCTGGTCTCGACCGCCGCTCCGGAGAAGGTTCTCGCCGTAGCCGGCAAAAACAACATTCAAGCGATTCAAATCGGCGTTACACTCGAATCAAGAGTGGTGATTCGCAACCGGAACGAAGCCCTGATCGATTGCCCCGTCGCCGAGCTGAACGAGCTGTGGACTCACGCTCTTGAGCGCCTCCTCCAAACTACAGTCCCCGCCTGAACAAAATGGGTAAAAGCAGAATGTTTGATCCGGAAGAGGATATGCCCTTCGACAAGCTTCGCGAAGAGTGCGGCGTGTTCGCGCTCTACGGCCATCCCGAAGCGCCCAATCTGGTTTATCTGGGCCTCTATGCGCTGCAGCATCGCGGGCAGGAGAGCGCCGGCATGGCCTCAAGCGACGGCCGCAAGATTCACAGCGTCCGCAAAATGGGCCATGTAGCTGATATCTTCACTCCCGATGTCTTGAATCAGCTTCCGGGCGATCTCGCCATCGGACACACTCGTTATTCGACCGCCGGCGACACAAGCCTGCGCAACGCCCAGCCGCTGTCGGTCGCTTGCAGCAAAGGTCAAGTCGCCGTCGCGCACAACGGCAATCTCACCAACGCCATCGAGCTCCGCCAGATGCTCGAGCAGGACGGCTCCATTTTTCAGTCCACCAGCGACACCGAAGTGATTCTCCATCTGGTCGCTCGCTCGCGGGAACGCACGCTCGCTGGCGCGCTGCGCGACGCGCTCCTGCAGATCGAGGGCGCGTTTTCGCTGGTCTTCCTCGCCGAGGATCGCATCATTGTCGCCCGCGATCCGCATGGCTTCCGTCCGCTCGCCATGGGCCATCTCGCGGCCCCCGGCCGGCGTCCCGCAACCGTGTTCGCTTCCGAAACCTGCGCCTTCGACCTGATCGGCGCCACTTACATCGGCGATGTCGCTCCGGGCGAAATGGTCATCGCCGGGCCCGAAGGCGTCACCCGCGAACGCTACACCATGCCTGGCGCCCCCGCGCACTGCTCCTTCGAGCACGTCTACTTCTCGCGCCCGGATTCCATCGTCTTCGGCAAGTCCGTCGCGAAATCGCGCGAGCTTATGGGCCGCCTCCTCGCCCGCGAGCATCCCGTCGACGCCGACGCCATAGTTCCTGTGCCCGACTCCGGTGTCGCCGCCGCCGTCGGTTACGCCGCCGAATCGGGCATCCCTTACAGCCAGGCTCTCATCCGTAATCACTACGTCGGCCGTACTTTTATCGAACCCTCGCAAGCCATTCGCGATTTCGGCGTCAAGCTCAAGCTCAATCCTGTCCGGCACATGCTCGAAGGCAAGCGCGTCATCCTTGTGGACGACTCCATCGTCCGCGGCACCACCAGCCGCAAGATCGTCCGCATGGTGCGCAGCGCCGGCGCTCGCGAAGTGCATCTTCGCATTTCGTGCCCGCCCACTATCTCCCCCTGTTATTACGGCGTCGATACGCCTTCCCGTCACGAACTGATCGCCGCCACCCACACCATTAAGCAGATCGAAGAATTCGTCGAAGCCGACTCGCTCGCCTATCTTTCCATCGAGTCGCTGCGCGCCTCCGTGCAGGATTCCCAACATCATTTCTGTTACGCCTGCTACACCGGAACTTATCCCACGCTCGTGCAGATCGAAGAAATCGCTTTAGCCAAGACCGGCTGTTGTTAATTCGCGCTCTAATTCGCTCGCAATCAATGCCCGCAGCCTCTCCGTTAGCGCCCCGCGATCTTTCAAGCTGTATTCTCTGGTCTCAATCGGCGGCAGAATCCGTAGCGTCACCGCCCCGGCCTGCGGCGCGCCGCCACCATATGGCAGCACTGCGTCCGTTCCGATAATAATCGTCGGCGCCACCGGCACTCCCGCGCGGATCGCGATATAAATCCCGCCTTCCTTGAATGCCTGCAACACTCCATCGCGTGATCGCCCGCCCTCCGGAAAGATCAGCAGTGAAATCTGCTTCTCCTTGATTGTGTCCGCCGCTCTTTGTAGGGTTTTCACCGCCCCACGCGGATCTTCTCGCGGAACGGGAATGTGTCCGGCGCGGCTCAAGTGCGTGCCCAGCAGCGGAATCTGGAACAGTCCGCGCTTTGCCAGAAAACGAAACTGCGCGGGAATGTTGGCAAGCGCCACCGGCGTGTCCATATAGCTGAGATGGTTTGCGATAAAGACATAACTTGCGTTGGGGTCGATATGCTCCAGCCCTTCCACGCTCACGCGCACGCCGCTTACGGCCAGCAGCGTTCTCGCCCACGCGCGAGCCACTCGAATCTGCGCTCTTCCCGTGGAGTCGAAAAACGACACAATCAGGCTCGCCGTCCCGAAAACTATCGTGGCCAAAATGATCGCCGGATCAGCGAATAGCAGGCCGCGCAGCCTCTTCATGCACGCCCATTTTACCCGCCAACAACGCGCGCGCCTCGCCTACTACAAATAAAGATCCGGTGAAGAATACAATCGCGTCCCGCGGAGCTTCTTCCGCCAGCCTGATCGCCGCTCCAACCGTGCCGGCCACGGTGGCGTTTTTGTGAGGCGCCATCTCGACAATCGCTTCCGGCCGAAGAGCGCGTGGGAAATCGGCCGCCGTCACGATCAGGCGCTCCGCCAGTGGAAATAATTGGGCGGTTACTTCTTCGATCGCCTTATCCCGCATGGCGCCATATACCAGCCATACCGGCCGCTCTGCCCAGAACTCCCGGATGTATTGCGCTAACGCCCCTGCGGCAGCCGGATTGTGCGCGCCATCTAAAACAAACGCGGGTTCTCTCGAAATAAACTCCAGCCTTCCCGCCCAATGAACCTTCCGCAAACCCTCGCGTATGGCGTCCTGCGCCATGCCCAACTCGCGGCACGCGAGAATCGCGCTCTTCGCATTCTCGATTTGATGCCTTCCCGCCAGCCCGCACTCATACTTCAAGCCATCTATCGTGAACGACGACCCGTACGGCGTCACGCTTACGTCGCTTATCCGGGCATCTTCGGTTCGAATCAGCCGCGCGCCCATCTCTTGCGCGCGCTTCGCGATCACCGCCTCTGCCGCGGGCGTCTGCTGCGCCATCACCACCGGCGCGCCTCGCTTGATGATTCCTGCCTTCTCCGACGCGATCGACTCAATGGTGTTCCCCAAAAAAGCTTCGTGGTCATAGGCGACCGGCGCGATTACGCACAACTCCGGTTCAATGACGTTCGTCGCATCCAATCGTCCGCCTAGCCCCACTTCCATCACGCCGATCTCGCAGCGCGCGCCAAAGACCAAGAGCGCCATCGCCGTCACCGTCTCGAAATAGGATGGGTGCCCATCCATCTGTTCCGCCGCTTGGTGCACGACTTGGAACGCCCGCGCGAATTCTTCCGGCGTCACGGGGACGCCATCCACTTGTATCCGCTCCGTCGGCTCGATCAGGTGCGGCGACGTATACAGGCCCGTGTGCAGGCCCGCGCTCTTAAGCATGCTCGCGATCATCGCGCACGTCGAGCCTTTCCCGTTCGTACCCGCCACATGCACAAAACGCCCTCCCTGTTCCGGGTTCCCGAGCGCATCTAGCAAAATCTGCATGCGCTCCAATCCCCACTTCGCGCCGGCCTTCAATTCGTTGCCAAGCGAGTAAAGATAGCGAACGGAATCGGGATAGCTCATCTGCGCGCCGCGAGCAGCGGTCCTATCAGCGTGAACACATCCTGCGCAACGATCCTGTTTCCCGCTCCGCTCGGGTGGATTCCATCCGGCTGCATCATGCCAGGCATGTTGTAAACGTGCTGAAGAAGAAACGGCATGAACTTCAGGCCGTATTGCTTGGCAAGCGCAGGATACATCTCGGTGAACGGCTTCACATAATCGACGCCGTAATTCGGCGGCAAAGTAATTCCCAACAGCACGGTTGGAACCTTGGCCGCCTTCAGGCGATCCATCATCTCCTCCAGGTTCTTGCGGGTCGCTTCAATCGGCGTTCCCCGCAATCCATCGTTGCCGCCGAATTCCAGTATCACCAGCGCCGGATGCTCCGCGATCACGTTGTCGATTCGCGCCAACCCATCGGTGCTCGTGTCTCCGCTGACGCCTTGATTGTCGACGCGATACTTCAAGCCGTGCTGATCCAGCAGGTCCTGCAAATCGTCCGGATAACTTCTTCCTGCTACTCCGGCCGTCAAACTATCGCCGAACGTCACCACCACCGGGCGCGTGTCCGGCGGCGTGGCTTGACTCTCTACAGCGGAACTATCCGGCGCCTTGCTGCGTTCCTCGTTATTAGGAGAGGCCGTGTTCCGCCCGCACGCACTAAGCAGCCCCCACGCAACACATGCTGCCACAATGAGAACAGACCACCTTCTCTCCACCATTCCAGATTGACATGCAAGCTAGAACAGACCACAGCACGGTGATCGAGGTACGCCAACTCTGGAAAGTGATCGAAAACCCGCCGAGCCGTGTCGAGATCCTTCGCGACGTCTCATTTTCCGTTCCACGCGGCCAATTCCTCGCCATCATGGGCGCCTCCGGCAGCGGCAAGAGCACGCTTCTCGGTCTGCTCGCCGGCCTCGACACGGTCACCTCCGGAACCATTTCGGTCGATGGCGTCGACATTACCAATCTCCGGGAAGATGCGCTCGCGCGAGTGCGTGGCCGCAAGATCGGCTTTGTCTTTCAGTCCTATCAGCTGGTTCCCACTCTCACGGCCGAGGAAAACATTCTGCTTCCTGCCGAGCTGAGCGGCTTGAACGGCAACCCGCGCCGCCGCGCCGCGGAGCTGCTGGACCGCGTCGGCCTCACCCAGCGCGCCCACCACTACCCGGTTCAACTCTCCGGCGGCGAACAGCAGCGCATCGCGCTCGCTCGCGCCTTCATCACTCGGCCGCCCATTCTCATGGCCGACGAGCCCACCGGCAACCTCGATAGCGCCAATGGCCAGCACGTTCTCGATCTGTTGGTCCAGCTCAATCGCGAAGAAAAAACCACGCTGATCCTGGTCACGCACGACCGCAATCTCGCCGAGTACGCCGACCGCATCGTCACCCTGCGCGATGGCCGCGTCTTGACCGACGAACTCGCCCCTCGGCCCGTGGAAACCCGCCCGCTGGAAGCCTGAGATGTCCGCCTCCGCCTTGACCGGGAACATCGTCGCGCCTGCGGATTCACGGCTCAACTTCGGCTTCGGAACAGCCTCGAAAATCGCCTGGCGGGAATTGCGCGCGGCGCCTGCCAAGTTCTTCTTCGTCATCCTGGCCGTTGCCGTCGGGGTCGCCGCGCTCAGCGGGGTCAAAGGTTTCGGCTTCGCCTTTCGAGGCATGCTGCTGCGCAACGCCAGGCAATTGATCGCCTCCGATCTTCAAGCGCAAACCTGGAACGATCCTTCGCCCGACGATCTCGCCAAGCTGCAAGCCATAGCCGGCCGCTACGGCTCTATCACTCGCGTCACCGAAACCATCTCCATGGCCGCGTCGGCAAACGAGCGCGTGCCTCAAATGATCTCGGTCAAAGGCGTCGACCCCTCCGTCTACCCGTATTACGGCAAGCTCACGCTCAACCCGCCGCTCCCGCTCGCGCAATTGCTGAAAGACAATTCTTCCGCCGTCGTCACGCCCGAGCTCCTTATGCGCCTGAAGCTCAAGCCCGGCGGCGAGCTTCGCATCGGCGGAACGAATTTCCACATCGCTGGAACTCTGATCGCCGAGCCCGACCGTCTCGCCTCCGGCTTCGGTCCCGGCATGCGCGTGCTCGTTAGCCGCCCCGGGCTGGATCGCACCGCCCTCATCCAATTCGGCAGCCGTGCTGCCCAGCGCTTTCTCTTCAAGCTCAAGCCCAAGGTCGATCTGGATTCCATCAAGGATCAAATCAAGGCCGTGCTCCCGCGCAGTTTCCTCAGCGACTACCGCGAAGGCAGCCCGGTTGTCGGCCGCGCCATCGACAGCACCACCACGTTCTTGAGCCTGGTCAGCCTCATCGCTCTCATCGTCGGCTCGCTCGGCGTCGCCATGGCTATGTATTCGCACCTGCAGCAGCGCATGGACACCATCGCCGTCATGAAGGCTCTCGGCGCGCGCTCGAATCAGGTGATGCAGATCTATCTCATACAGACCCTGTGGCTCGGCATCGCGGGCGGTTTCATCGGCGTGGCGGCCGGCGCGCTCGTGCAGAAGTCGTTCCCATGGCTGATCCACCGGGTCTTCGCCCTGCTTCCCGAAGTTCCCTGGGATTGGTCGTTCAGCCTGCAAGGCATGAGCCTCGGCATTCTCGCCACTCTGCTTTTCACCGTGCCTCCGCTGCTCGGCATTCGCAACGTCCGCCCCGCTCTTGTGTTCCGCCGCAATATGGCCGACGCCGGACTTGAAAATCGCAAGCACTGGCGCGAGCGCATTCCCAGCTTCGCCGGCGCGCTGCTCATCTTCTGCGGCTTCAGCGCTATCGCCGTGTGGCTGAGCGGTTCCTTCAAAATGGGCGCCTACTTCATGGCTGGCCTGAGCGCCAGTATTCTCCTGCTGGCCGCCGTCGCCGCGCTGCTGCTCTTCCTTATGCGCCGCGCTGTCCGCGCCGGAAGCAAACGCCTGCCGCCATCCTTCCGGCACGGCTTCGCCAATCTCTATCGTCCCGGTAATCAAGCCCGCTCCGTGCTGGTCGCCCTGGGCATCGGCGTCATGTTCACGCTCTCGACTTATCTGTTGCAGCGCACCGTTCTCCGCCAGGTCACAAGCGAAGGCCCCGGCCGCGAAGGCAATCTGTTCCTGCTCGACATTCGCAACTCGTCCGACGTCACGCGCTTCATCGAGGCTCAGCCGGGCGTCGCTGGCAAAGTCGAAACGGTCGGCTACATCGTCAGCAAGGTGCTTGACCAGAACGGCGTCGCAGTCCACGACTTGCATCTTTCAAAGCAGCGCAAGGAAGATCTCCAGGTCATTCGTATCTTGACCGCCTCGGCCATGCCTTCCCCGCTTGAATTGAAAAAGGGGCGATGGTGGAACGCTGCCGCGCGCGATCCACAGCTAGCGGTTTCTGAAGAAATCCGGCGCGATTTCGATCTCCACTTGGGCGACAAGCTGCGCTTCCAAGTCGCCGGCCGCGTCTTGACCGTACCGCTGGTCGCCATCTTCGATCAACGCGAGCGCAGCAATGTCCGCTACAGCCTGGTCTTTCCGCGCGAGTCGCTGCACGGCTTCCCGGTGACCTACTATGGCGCCGCCCACGTCGATCCCGCCAAAATCCCCCAGGTCGAAGAAGCCATCTTCGAGCGATTCCCCACTGTCACCGTCATGAACCTCGCCGACATCCTGACGCGCATCCAGGAAGCCGTCGATCAAGTCGCGCTGGTCGTCCGATTTCTCGCCTTCTTCGCTATCGGCGCGGGCGTCATTATTCTTTGCTCCAGCGTCGCCGGCACTCGCTATCGCCGCGTTCGCGAGGTCGCGATTCTCAAAGCTCTCGGTGGCGCGAAAGGCCGCATCGTCGGCATCTTCTCCATCGAGTTTTCGATCCTCGGCGCCGTCTCGGGTCTCGTCGGGGGCGTGCTTGCCAACGTCTTCACGCGCGTAGTCGCCGATAAGTTCCTCGAAACACCGTTCACATTCGATTGGGTTTCGCTCCTGGTCGTGATGCTTGGCACAGCGCTACTCGCGAACGCCGCCGGTTGGCTTGCCAGCGCGCGTATTCTGGACCAGCGCCCGCTCGAAGTCTTGCGCGGCGAATAGCCTTTACGTTTTCTCGCCGAGTTTCTTCTTCGCTTCGTGTGCTGTCTTCGAATCCGGTGAAATCTGAATCACGCGCTGAAACGCCGTCTTCGCCGCGTCTTTGTTCTTTAGCTTCTCTTCCGCCTCGCCCACTTTGAAGAACGCGTCCGCCGAACTCGGGTTGTATTTGGTGGCCCGCTCGTACCGCTGCAGCGCCGCCCGATAGTTTCCCTTGCGCCAATAATAATTTCCCACCCTGACGTTGCGATCCGATTCCAATGGATCGAGCGGAAATTTCTCGGGCGCGACCGATTCATCTTCTTCCGGAGGCTCCTGCTCGTTTTCCGCTGGCGGCGTGGCCTGTTTCTGCTGCCCGGATACCGCCAAACTCGATGCAAAACCCAAGAGACAAACAAAAAACCGCTTGCGTGTCACAATTGGATTATAGCTGCCACCAGCGCACAGGCCGTTTGGTGGCCGTTGTGCGCGGTCAATCAAAGCGGCACAGGCCGTTTGGTGGCCGTTGTGCGCGGTCAATCAAAGCGGCACAGGCCGTTTGGTGGCCGTTGTGCGCGCTAATCAATGACGCAATTGCGAGAGAAAGTAGCGCAGCTTCCCACCCAGCCAGGCGTTTACCTCTATATTGACGGAGCGGGAACCGTCCTCTACGTTGGCAAAGCGAAGAACCTTCGCAGCCGCGTCCGGAGTTATTTCAATGAAGAACGGCTGGCCGACGCGAAAACGGGAAGCCTGATTGCCGAAGCGCGCGACATTCAATTTGTTCAGGTCGACAACAACAAAGAAGCTCTCGCTCTTGAAAACAACCTCATCAAGGAATACAAGCCGCGCTTCAACATCCTCCTGCGCGATGACAAAACGTTCCCCTACATCCGGCTCACCAACGAAAAATATCCGAGAGTCTACGTCACCCGCCGCCTCATCAAGGACGGCTCCAGTTACTACGGCCCGTTCTTCCCCGGCAATCTCGCGCACCGGCTCGTGCACTTCATTCACCGGCATTTCAAAGTCCCTTCCTGCAAAATCGACCTGACTCGCAAGCACACGCATCCCTGCCTGCAATACCACATTCATCGCTGTCTCGGTCCCTGCACCTCTACCCTGACGACCGACGAAGCCTATGCCGCCGCTGTCCGCGACGTGCGCCTCTTTCTCGAAGGCCGCCACCGCGATCTCGCCGATGAGCTGCAGCGCCGCATGACCGTCGCGTCCGACCAGATGCGCTTTGAAGAAGCCGCTAGCCTTCGCAACCTAATGAATACCGTTCGCGAGATGGAGCAGCGCCAGAAAATGGACGCGGTCGAAGGCGACGACGCGGATATCTTCGCCTATCACGCCGAGCCGCCGCTAGTGGCCGTCAACCTCTTTCACCTGCGCCACGGAAAAATCATCGATCGCCGTGAGTTCTTCTGGGAAGATCAACTTCACTTTGAGCCATCCGAGTTCTTCGAAGCTCTCCTGAAGCAGGTCTACCTCAACACCCAGCACATTCCCGGACGCATTCACGTTCCGGCCGACTTCGAAGAGCGTGAAGAACTGCAGGACTTCTTGTCCGACCGGCGCGTCCGCCGCGTCGAAATCACCACTCCGCAGCGCGGCGCGAAGAAAGCCCTGCTCGCTCTGGTCGAAACCAACGCGAAGCACAGCTTCGATCAGCGTTTCCGCGTCATGAAGCCCTCCTCCAAGGCAATAAGCGAAGCGCTCCAGGAAGCCCTCAACTTGCCCGATCTGCCGCGCCGCATCGAATGCTTCGACATCTCGCATATCCAAGGGACCGACAAAGTCGCCAGCATGGTCGTGTGGGAAGACGGCAAGATGAAGAAGTCCGATTATCGTAAGTTCATCATCCGCACCGTCGTCGGCAATGACGATTTCGCTTCCATGCGCGAAGTCATCACGCGCCGCTATTCGAAGCTTCAGGAAGAGAAACAAAAGTTTCCAGGTCTGGTGCTCGTCGATGGCGGCCTCGGCCAGCTACATGCCGCCGCCGAAGCGCTCGAAGCCCTGGGCAACACCTATCAGCCGCTCGCCTCTATCGCCAAGCGCGACGAATGGATCTACGTCTACGGTCAGGAGGACGAACCCATTATTCTGGAGAAGTTCTCGCCGATCCTGCACCTCGTGCAAACTATTCGCGACGAAGCGCACCGTTTCGCCGTCACGTTCCATCGCACCCGCCGCAACGCCCTGCGCCTCACCTCCGAGTTGCACGAAGTTCCGGGCGTCGGCCCCAAAACCGTTGAGAAGCTGTTGCGCGCCTTCGGCAGCCTGGAGCGCGTCCGCCAAGCCCCCCCTGAGGAACTGGCGCGCGTCGTCGGCAAAGCCTGCGCCACCCGCCTGCAAGATACACTGGCCAAGACAGCCGCGAATGTCGTCTAACCCGGTGATCGACGAATGACACCTCAGTCACTTGCGACTAACGGAAAGCCTTCGCGTGAGGTCGCGCGAATTGAATACCTGGGAGTCAAGAACTATCGAGTCCTCAGGAACGTTCAACTCCGTGAGATCACGCCTCTCACCGTCCTAGTGGGCCCGAACGGCAGCGGAAAATCGACTCTCTTCGATGTCTTCAATTTCCTTAGCGAATGCTTTCAGTTTGGACTTAGACATGCTTGGGATAGACGCGGCCGCGCAAGAGAGATCAAGTCGCGCGGAACTGTTGGTCCGATCTCCATTGAACTGAAATATCGTGAACGGCCCGGACAGCCGCTCATCACCTATCATTTCGCAATCGACGAGCGCGCGAGAGGACCCATAGTCGTCGAAGAGTGGCTCCAATGGAAGCGAGGAAGATACGGCCAGCCATTTAAATTTCTCGAGTACCACGAAGGCAGAGGAAGCGCTGTCAGCGGTGACATGCCCGATGAGAACGACACGCGAATCGAGACGCCTTTGCGGTCACCTGATCTTTTGGCAGTTAATACGCTGGGCCAATTTGAAGACCATCCACGAGTCGCTGCTTTAAGAGAATTCATTACCGATTGGTATGTTTCTTATCTCTCCGTAGACGACACTCGGAATCAACCCGAGGCCGGGCCGCAACCGCGGCTCAGCAAGACAGGAGATAACTTGGCCAATGTTGTGCAATATCTTAAAGAGCAGCACCCAAAACGGTTAAAGCGAATCTTCTCCGTATTGAGCCGGCGAATTCCTCGCTTGGAAAGTGTCTTGGCTGAGGCAATGCCTGACGGTCGTTTGTTGCTGCAAATTAAGGATGCTCCCTTTGAAACTCCAGTTCTTTCGAAATTCACTTCAGACGGGACTCTTAAGGTGCTGGCCTATTTGGTCGTCCTTTATAATCCAGACAGCCCTCAATTTATTGGAGTCGAGGAGCCGGAAAACTTCTTGCATCCCCGCCTGCTCCCTGGCCTGGGCGAGGAATGTCGCAAGGCAAGCGAACATTCCCAGATTCTTGTTACGACCCACTCTCCGTATCTGTTGAATGCGGTTCGACCCGGCGAATGCAGAATCTTGTATCGGAATACAGACGGATTCACAGAGGCTGTCACCTCCTCCAATGTGGAGGGTGTCTCCGAATTTATAGAGTCCGGCGCATCGCTTGGGGACCTTTGGGCCGAGGGACGATTTGGCGTTGGAGATCCGTTGACCGACGATGCGGTTCCTAGGCGGCGCTAACGGCTCTAAACACGAATGAGCATCGAACGTGTAGACTTCCTTGTGGAGGAAGCCTCGATGGAAACTTTCCTTCGTTGCTTCTTACCGAAGCTTCTTACAAAGACCGCGTTTGAGGTGTACGCGCATCAAAGCAAGCATCAGATGCTCGATAGACTGCCGGCCCGCCTGCGCGGCTATTCCAAGTTCTTGCCCGACAAGACGCGTGTCGTTGTATTGATGGATCGGGACCGGGAGAATTGTTACGAATTGAAGGCGCGGTTGGAGAAGATCGGCAGAAAGGCCAGTCTCATCACAAAGTCGCGCGCTCAGAGCGACCGGTTCCAAATCGTGAATCGAATTGTGGTGGAAGAACTTGAATCCTGGTTTTTTGGCGATTGGCCTGCGGTATGCGCCGCTTACCCGAAGCTTTCGCCCAACGTTCCCGCGAAGTCTGCATACCGTGATCCTGAGAGGATCAATGGTGCCGCGTGGGAAGCCTTTGAACGCGTTATGAAGAGGGCGGGCTATTTTAAAGGCGGCCTTCGAAAGATTGAAGCAGCACAGAACATTGCCCCACATATGAGCATCGGTCTGAACAAGTGTCGCAGCTTTCACGTATTTTGTGAAGCGCTCGCAAGTTTCGAAACAGATAAATAACCGTCAAGCATCAGACTGAACACGAATGTCGTCTAGTCCGACCCCGCTAACCTTTCGAGAAGTCTTCAAAATCCCCGCGCTTCGCCGCCTCTGGGCCGCCCAGTTAGTCAGCGTCTGCGGAGATTTTCTCGCTATCTACGCGATCTTCGCGGTCGTCAGCTTCCGCATGCACGCCTCCGCGAACGCCGTCAGCCTCGTGCTGGTCTTCTATCTTCTCCCGCTGGCTATCGTGAGCCCCGTCGCCGGAGTCTTTGTCGATTCCTGGAACGTCAAGCGCACTATGATCGCCAGCGATCTCTGCCGCGCCGCGCTCTTCCTGCTCTTGCTGTTTGCTCACCAGCTCTGGCAGATCTACGCCATACTGCTCGCGGCCAGCACCGTCTCCAGTTTCTTTCTCCCAGCCCAGACCATTACGCTCCGCGCCATCGTCCCGCTCACCGGCCTCACTAGCGCCAACGCGGCCATCCAACAGGCCTTCTACATGATGCAAATCGTCAGCCCAGCCATCTCCGGCTTGCTCGTCTCCGCCTTTGGCCCAAACTCCTGCTTCATCATCGATTCCGCTACTTTCGTTTTCTCCGCCGGCATAATTTCGACGCTCACCATCGGCCACCAACCCGCTCCCGCCTTAAAGACCGTGCGTTCTGTCGCGACGGAAATCGGTTCGGGCGTCAGGTTTATATTCACCCACCCGGCCATTTCATTTGTCATCACCGCCATGAGCGCCGGCATGTTCGCGATCCGTTGTTTCGGCGCGCTGCTCGCGGTGTATGTGCGCGATGTGCTCAGAGGCAGCACGTCTCTATTCGGCATCCTGGGGTCGCTCATCGGCGTCGGCATGATCGTCGGTACGCCGCTGGTGCGCCGCATCACCCGCGCCCATTCCAATTCGCATGTGGTGGCGGCGGGGCTCGCCGCCGTGGGTCTCTGCATCGCAGTCATCTGCGTTTGGGGGACGATTCCCGCCGCCATCATCGGCATCCTCATGCTCGGCTTCTGCATCGCCTTCGTCGTCGTCCCCGCGCAGGTGCTTATACAGCAGCACACGCCGCGCAACATGCTCGGCCGCGTCACCGGCAGCTTGGTCTCCTTAATAGTAGGCTCGCAGGTCATCGGAATGTTGTTGGCGGGCGCGGTCGCTACCGGCGTGGGAATCCGCAATGTTTATTACGGCAGCACCGCTTTGCTCTTGTTGCTCGCCGCCATGAGCTTCTATTGGCTTTCGCGAGACAAAGGACAACCGGCGCCTCTGCCCCAGCCGGAGTAGTCGGTCTCGCTAAGCCCGCAGCCCGTCGATAAATTTATCCAGTCGATCGAGCCCGCGCTCCAACTCATGCATCGAAGTCGCATACGAAATCCGCACATGCTCGTTCGTCCCGAAAGCCTCTCCGGGAACCACGGCCACGTGCGCCTTGGCCAGCAGCTCCGTCGCAAACTCCATCGCGTTCTTCACTCGCCCGCCGCGAAACGCCACGCTGATGTTCGGATAAGCATAGAACGCGCCCTTGGGAGTAACGATGGAAACGCCCTCGATCTCGCGCAGCCGCCCGATCACGAAATCTCGCCGCTTCCGGTATTCGGCCAGCATCGACCCTACAGAGTCTTGCGGCCCTCTCATCGCCTCCAGAGCGGCCTTCTGCGCAATCGAAGTCGGATTCGACGTGCTGTGACTCTGCAGCTTCATCATCGCGCCGATGATGGCCGCCGGCGCCAGTGCGAAGCCGACCCGCCAGCCGGTCATCGCATATGTCTTCGAAAGCGAGCCAGCCACCACCACCGTCTCCTTGGCGCCCGGCGCCGCCGCGATCGAGAACGGCGCCCCTTCATATAGAAAGTGGCAGTAGCATTCGTCTGTCAACAAAAAGACCCCGCGCTTGGACGTCAGATCCAAAATCTTCCGCAGCTCTTCTTGCGGGATCACAGCCCCGCTCGGATTACTCGGCGAGTTGACGATGACCAGTTTCGTCCGCCTCGTGAGATGCCGGCCAATCATCTCCGCTCTCACCTCGAAACCCGTATGCTCGTCGGTTTCGACAAACACGCAGATTCCGCCCGCATAGTTGACAACATCCTTGTATGTCACCCAATACGGCGCCGGAATCACCACTTCGTCTCCAGGATTCACCAGCGCCTGGATCAAGTTGAAGATCGCATGCTTTCCGCCCACCGTGGCCATGCATTCGGCTGCCGCGTAGTTTGTGCCGAAGTCTTCGCGGTGCCTCGCCACAATCGCCTCGCGAAGCTCCGGCGTCCCGCCTGCGTTCGTGTACTTGGTGAAGTTCGATTGGATGGCTTGAATCGCCGCTTGCTTAATGTTGTCCGGGGTAGGGAAGTCCGGCTCGCCGGCCCCGAAATCAACCACGTCCACTCCTTCGCGTCGAAGCTTGTCGGCGTCGGCCGAAACCTTCAATGTGGAAGAAACGCTAATGCTCGAAATGCGTTCGGCGATCTCTGCGGTTGCTTGCATGTTTACTCTTAATTTACCGTTGCCCTGGGAATCTTTTGCGCAAACGCGCCGCGACCGGCGCTGGCACGAAATTCGAAACGTCCCCTCCCAGCGTAACGATCTCCTTTATCATGCGCGAGCTGAGAAACGAAAACTCTTCGCCGGCCATCAGGAAGATCGTCTCGACTCCACCCATCCGTCGATTCAGCAGGGCCATCTGCAGTTCGGCTTCGTAATCGGAGACGGCGCGGATTCCCCGCAAGAATACGCTGGCCCCGCGCCGCGCCGCATAATCCACCAGCAGCCCCTCGAACGAATCGGCTTCCACATTCTCCAGGTGCGAACTCGCTTCGCGTATCATCTGAATGCGTTCGTCTACAGGGAACAGCGGCGCCTTTTGTGTGTTTCGCAGAATCGCGATCAGCAGCCGATCGAACAACGAAGCGCCGCGCGAGATAAGATCCAGATGCCCGTTCGTAAGCGGATCGAAGGAACCCGGGTAAATCGCTACCAGCGGACGTGACGAAACCGAAGTCATGGGGAGAAAATTTGAGTGTAGTGGATCTGAAGACGATTGTTGACTCCGAAGACGACTCCATCTTCGACATACGCACCCACGCGCCGGGCCCTCAAGGCGCTCTGCCCATCACGGCCGAGATGCTCCTTGAGCAGCCCTCCGGCAACCTGTTCGGGCTCTCGCAGAACGCTGGCATGGGTTGGTCTCCTGAAGCCCTCGGCGGACGGCAGGTTCTGATCCTTAGCACCCACGGCGGCGTTCGCGCGCCAAGCGGCGCGCCCATCGCGCTCGGCTACCATACCGGTCACTGGGAAGTCGGGCTGCTCGTCGCCGAAGCCGCCCGAGAGTTGCAGTCGCGCGGCGCCATTCCGTTTGCCGGCGCGTGCACCGACCCCTGCGACGGCAGAACGCAGGGAACCGCCGGCATGTTCGATTCGCTCCCTTATCGCAACGATGCGGCCATCGTCTTGCGGCGGCTGATCCGGTCTCTGCCAACCCGCCACGCCGTGATCGGCATCGCCACTTGCGACAAGGGCCTGCCTGCCATGATGATGGCGCTTGCGGGCTCGCGCGATCTGCCCTGTGCCTTGATCCCCGGCGGCGTTACGCTCATGCCCGAGCACGGTGAAGACGCGGGCAAAGTGCAAAGCATCGGGGCCCGGTTCGCGCATCGCAAGATTTCGCTCGAGGAAGCCGCTCTCGCCGGCTGCCGCGCCTGCGCCTCCCCGGGCGGCGGCTGCCAGTTTCTTGGGACCGCCGCGACGTCGCAAGTAGTCGCCGAAGCCCTCGGCCTCGCTCTTACCCACGCGGCGCTCGCCCCCTCCGGCGAGCCCGTCTGGCTCGACATGGCCCGGCGCTCCGCCCGCGCGGCCTTGCGCCTGGATCACCTCCATCTCCGCGCCCGTGATATTGTCACCCGGCACGCGATCGAGAACGCCATGGTTCTCCATGCGGCCTTCGGCGGCTCGACGAATTTACTGCTTCACATTCCGGCCATCGCGCACTCCGCAGGTTTGCGCCGCCCCACGGTCGCCGATTGGAATCGTGTGAATCGCGCCATTCCGCGCCTGGTTGACGCGCTTCCCAACGGCCCGCGCAATCATCCCACTGTGCAAGTCTTCCTCGCTGGCGGCGTCCCCGAAGTCATGTTGCATCTGCGGCGCGCCGGCATGCTCCACGCGCGCGCGCTCACTGCGTCCGGCGAAAGCCTCGATGCCATGCTCGATTGGTGGGAGCAATCGGAGCGCCGGCGCCGCTTTCGCGCCCGGCTCACTGCCCTCGACGGCATCGATCCCGACGACGTCATCCTCTCGCCCGACGCCGCCCGTTCCCGCGGCCTGACGTCCACCGTCTGTTTCCCGCACGGCAATCTTGCCCCCGAAGGCGCCGTGATTAAGAGCACCGCCATCGATCCCTCCATAGTCGATCCCGATGGCGTCTTCCGTATGCGTGGCCCCGCTCGCGTTTTCACAACCGAGCCTGACGCGGTCGCCGCCATTAAAGACCAGCGCATTCGTGAAGGCGACGTCATCGTCCTCATCTGTCGCGGCCCCATGGGCGCCGGCATGGAAGAGACCTACCAGATCACCTCCGCTCTCAAACATCTGCCCTTCGGCAAGTACGTCGCCGCCATCACGGATGCCCGTTTCAGCGGCGTCTCCACCGGCGCCTGCATCGGCCACGTATCGCCCGAAGCCTTGGCGGGCGGCCCCATCGCCAAACTGCGCGACGGCGACATCGTCGAAATCGTCATCGATCGCAACAAACTCGAAGGCCGCGTCGACTTCGTAGGCGAAGCCGGCGAAACCTTCGATGCCCAGGAAGGCAGTCGGCGTTTGCTCGCCCGCGAACCGCGCCCCGGCCTCCAAGCGGATCCCGATCTGCCCGAAGACACGCGGCTCTGGGCGGCTCTACAACAGGCGAGCGGCGGAATCTGGGGCGGATGCGTCTACGATCCCAACGAGATCGTCAAGAGGCTGACAGACGGCCCGTGTCCCTAATTAAGGCCACGGGCTCCAGCTTCCGTCCGTCGTTCGCTTGTCCTCTTCTTCTTTCTTCTTCCGCGCCCGATCCTGCTTCGAAGGGCCGCCCTTGAAATATAGATGCACGATTACGTTGTGCGTCGAAGCGTCCGCCGTGTAGTCGGACTGCGTCTGGCCCAGGTTGTCGAAGATCCCTTGATCCTCCACGCGTTTCAGGAAAAAATCGGGATAGTCCGGATTGAACGGTTTGCCCGGTTTTTCTCCCCACAGCTTTTCAATTACGGGCTGAGTCGTCACATCCAGCCCTTTGATGTCGAGAGTTTGAAACGTGTAAATAGATCCGGGCGATACCGTGTAAGTCACCGACACCGTGTGTTTGCTGTCGTCCGGCTGCGAATCGGTTAACACCGATGCATCCAAATATCCGTGGCGCCTCAGCCGGTGCGCCAGATCGATCCGGAAATTATCAACCTGTTCCGCATTGAATGCTTGTCCGGGCTTAAAAGGAATGTTAGAGCGGATCTCGTCTTCATCCAGGCCGCTGCCCCGGAAATGAATGGGCCCGAAAGTGAACGCCGGCCCCTCCTTAATCTCCACTTTGACAATGATGCCCAGATTGGTCTTCGCCGGTTCGGTCTCAACCTTCGTGAAACTCACGGCCGCATAGCCCTTCGCCGCATACAGCGGCTTGATTGCGCCGTTTAAAAGCGATTCCAGCCGCGTATCGGAAAACGGTACGCCGATCGCCACCGTGTTCACGGCTCGCAAAATCGCGCCCGTATCGACGGCTTTATTCCCCGTCACGATCACTTGTGAAATGGTCGGCGCCGGCGTCTCCGGCGAAAATACCACGGCCAGTTCCTTCGGATCGTCATTTGAAACCATCGCATGAACCTTCACAGGCTTATTGCCGCCCTGCGATAGATAATCTTGAATCGCCGCGCTGTAGCGGCGCAGCACGCCTTCGGTCCCGGGAATCCGCTCCGCGTATAGTTCGATGTGATCGCGCAGGTACTTGCGCAATTCCTCCGGCGAAACGCCCAGGCGCTCGAACCGTACCGGGAATAGCTGCGTATTTTCCGAAACCTCGAACGTCAGCTCGTATTCAACCGGGTTGCCGTTGCTGAACCGGTATTCGTCCGTAACGTTGGAAAACAACTCGGTATCCTGCAATTTCTGGCGAGCATGTTCGATGGCCGCCGCTGTCACCCGATCCCCGGTCTTCAAACCCGATTCCAGTATGATCGCCGCCGCCGGATACAAATTGTTCCCCGTGACCGCAATCGAATGCAAAACTCCTGGAGGCGGCGCCTTCTTCTGCGCCTGGGTCTGCTGCGGCTGCCCGGAGCATATAGCTGCCCACGCACAAACCGCGGCGACGCAAAGAATAGAGCGCATAACTTCCTAGTTTCATCATACGTACCGGCGGCGCAACGCGTTTCCGCTCGCCACAATCGGCTTTATCGCCCCTTCCCGGATCTTCGGCTAAAGCTTGTATCCTGCTTCTATATGGCGACTGCGGCGGAAGCTATCGCGGAAGGGCGGAAAGCGCGTAGCGAGGGAGACTTCACCGTGGCTCGCGAGCGCTATGCCGCGGCAGCGCAGATCTACCGCGCCCGGAAAGACGATCTGGCCTACGCTCATGCCATCCGCCACATCGCCGATATCTATCTGCAAGAATCTAAGCTCGCCGAAGCCGGTCCTTTATACGAAGAGTCTTTGGAACTCTATCGTGCGAACCTCGGCACAAAAATTCTCGACCTCGCTAATGCGCTCCGCCCCTACGCGCTTCTGAACGAAGGACAGGGAAATCCGGAATTAGCCAGAGCGCTTTGGCAAGAAGCAAGGCATCTTTATAACTCGATTCGAATAGAGCCGGGCGTTTCCGAATGCGACGCGCATATCCGCAAGCTTCAGCAAAGCTGACCCGTGGCGTGGGAACACAGCGCGGCGCCCGTGAACAAATCGCGTTAAAAGGCGTCTTATAGAAGATGCCAATCTACCGGGATCTCCGATACGCCGCCCGCCAACTTCGGAAGTCCCCCGCATTTACGCTCGCTGTTCTGGTCACTCTCGCGCTGTGCGTCGGCGCAAATACGGCCGTGTTCAGCGTGGTAGACACTCTCTTCTTTCGCCCTCCGCCCTACTCGAAGCCCGAAAAGCTTGCCGTGATCACTACGGTCCGGCGTTTTCGCGGCGCCGTCGATGTCGATACCAGCCAGGACGGCGCGCAATGGGAAGCCGTTCGCGACCACGCCAATCTGCTGGATGCGGCCGTCTTCGGAGCGGCCGCCGGCGTAAACCTGGTCGCGCAGAATCGGGTCGAGTACATCGGCAATGAACGCGTAAGCGCGAACTTCTTCCGCGTGCTCGGCGTCCCACCGCTCCTCGGGCGGGAATTTACCGGCCAGGAGGACGTGCCCAACGGACCCAGGCTGGCGGTTGTTAGCTACCGCCTTTGGCGAACCGTCTTTCATTCCGATCCGCGAATTCTTGGCGAAACGATCCAGCTTCGCGGTGAGCCTCACACCATCGTCGGCGTCATGCCGGAAGGCTTTCTGCCGCCTGCCGATACCTTCGATAGCGACCCGCTGCCCATCGATGTCTGGACGCCGCTTCGTCCCACCGCAACGGGCGAAGGCGCCGGCAACAACTTTGAGGTGATCGCGCGCCTCAAGCCCGGCGTTACGTTCCAGCAGGCCGATGCGCAGCTTCAATCCGTGCTACGGCCGGTCTTTGAGCAGCGAATGCGCCCCGGCCTCGAATTCGCCGAGCGAGCCATGCCCTTCCAGAGTGGCGCCACATACGAAATAGCGCGCGGCGTGCGCCTGATGTGGGGCGCGGTCGTCATTGTGCTGATGATCGGATGCGTGAATATCGCAGGTCTCCTCCTGGCGCGCTCCGCTGCAAGATCGCGCGAGCTCGCTACTCGCTTTGCTCTCGGAGCTACGCGCCGAGCGGCGTTGCGGGAGCTTCTTTGTGAGTCTCTGCTGTTGGCCGTCCTGGGCGGGGCGCTGGGCATCCTGCTCGGCTCTTTCGGGCTCAAAGCGTTGCTCTTGCTCAATCCCGGCGTGTTCGAGATCTTTGGCCCTGTCGCTTTGAATGGTCGCGTCGCCGCCATCATGCTTCTTGTCTCGGCTGCGGCCAGCCTCGTCTTTGGTTTGGTTCCGGCGCTTCAGGCGACCAGTCTGGACCTCCGTTCTTCGCTTTCAGAAGGCGGACGCGCCTCCACGTGGCGCCGCGGAGTATGGACTCGCCGTGGGCTGGTGTTCGTGGAAGTAACACTCGGCGTGGTGCTGGTGGCTGCGGCCGGCCTGCTGATCCGCACCTTCGCGACACTCGCCGGCGCCGATCCCGGTTTCGATCCCAAGAACGTTATGATCGCCTCCGCATCTTTGCAGGATGCTCGATACAGCGCAAGCGCTCGCGGCGATCGTTTGTTTCGGGATTCTCTCGCGCGCATCCGCCAAATTCCCGGAGTCGTCTCGGCGGCCGTCGCTCTCACGCCTCCCTATGCGCGTCCGTTGAACGAATGCGCGAGCCAGGTCAATGGACGGCCCGTCAACAACTGCCTCGTGAACTTCATCTATGCGACGCCCCAGATGTTCGACACCTTGCGGATGAAACTGCTCCGCGGCCGGTACTACACCGAATCCGATCGCGCGAGCACGCTTCCCGTCGCGGTCGCCAATGAAGCATTTGTCAGGCGGTTTCTCAACCATGGCGAGCCCATGATCGGCTCTACCGTTAAGGTCGAAGGCCTCGAGTGGCGCATCGTGGGTGTAACCGGAAACGTCCAGCAAAAGAATGGTATGGGCGGCGACTGGGGGCCTGTCGATGCGTTTCCCCAGCTCTATGTCCCCGTTTCGCAACTCCCCGACGGCTTCTTCGCCGGAGTCCACCTATGGTTTTCACCCGTCTGGATGGTGCGAACACATGGCGCCGTTCCCGGCCTTATCGAAAAAATGCGCGCCGCCCTTGCCGAGACCGATCCACAGCTCCCGTTCGCTTCGTTTCACAGCATGCAAACCATCGCCGGACGGGCGCTTCAGGCCGAGCGCTATCGAGCCGTTCTTTTCTCGACCTTCGCCGGGCTCGCGTTGCTGCTCGCCGCCGTCGGCGTATATGGACTCATTGCGCAATCGGTCGCGCAGAGAACACGCGAGATGGGTATTCGGCTTGCGCTCGGCGCAACTCCGTCGGACCTCGTGAGAACAGCCGCGGCGCCCGGTATTCTGCTGTCGCTGAGCGGCGTGGGCGCGGGGCTGATGCTGGCGGCGATCCTGACCCGGCTGCTCAAAACCTTGATCTGGGGTGTCCAGCCGGGCGATCCCGTAACCTTCGTCGCGGTCGGCTTCCTCTTGCTCGCGGTGGCGTCGTTATCGAGCGTTCTTCCGGCGGCTCGGCTCGCGCGAATCGACCCCGCGCTTACGCTGCGGGACGAATGACGTCATGCCCTCGCAATAGCACTAGCGCCTGCTTTGGAAAGAAGCCATTTAATCGAGTCTGCGTCCTAGCTAACGGAGGAGATACGTGCCTAGTAGGACAGACACTTCAATCATTGCTGCTTTTCGCAGCGCCACGGATGCGCAGGCTGCCTCGACAGAGTTGCAAGCGGCTGGCATTTCTCGCGAAAACATTTATATAGAAAATGCCTCTCATGATCAAGCCGCGCGCCCCAAAGCCGCATCTGATCAAGGTGGAATTAAAGGGTGGTTCAAGTCCATCTTCGGAGACGAAGAGGACCGAGACCGTTCCGGTTACGAGCGCGCCATCACTCAGGGCCATGTCCTGTTGCGAGTGGATGCAAATCAAAATCAGATTCAAGCCGTTGAAGACATTCTGAACCGGCACTCTCCCATCGAGGTTCACGACGACAGCGACCGGTCCGGCGCCGAACGAACCGCCAATGCACGAACCGCCAATGCACGAACCGCCAACGCCCGGCCAGACAAAGATCAGACCGCGGCCGTGCCTGTCGTGCAAGAGGATCTTCAAGTAGGTAAACGACAGGTGCTCCGAGGCGGTGTTCGCGTCTACTCGCGCATAGTAGAAGAGCCTGTCGAAGAAAGCATTCGCCTGCGCGAAGAACGCGCGCGAGTCGAGCGGAGGCCCGTGAACCGCGCCGCCACGGACGCAGATTTGTCGGCCGGTGAAGAACAAGTCATCGAGGTTCAGGAGTTTGCCGAGGAGCCCGTCGTCGCCAAGCAAGCTCGTGTCGTCGAAGAAGTTCGAATCGGGAAAGAGGTTTCCGAACGCACCGAGACCGTGCGAGATACATTGCGTCACACGGAAGTGAACGTGGAGCCAACTCCTGGCAGTGCTGCGGGCGCGTTCGACGACTCCGACTTCCGCACCGATTTCCAGACACGTTATGGCGCGGCCGGCGCTTCTTACGATGCCTATCTGCCCTCCTATCGCTACGGTTATGACATGGCGTCGGACCCGCAATATAAAGGGCGCTCTTTCGAAGACGTCGAGCCGGAGCTTCAATCCGACTACGGACGTCGCTATCCCAACGACACTTGGGAAAAAATGAAAGAAGCGGTTCGTTACGGGTGGAACAAGGTCACCGGCAAATCGAAAACAGCCTCGGCGCGTTGACCGGGTAACTGGATCTGGTCTGGTGCTTACCATTCGCTTATGGCTGACGAGCATCAAGAAGTAGTCATCCCGGTCATCGGCGAAGAACTGTCCGCGGATGCTGTTCCCGTCGCAACGGGCGGCATTCGCGTGACTAAGCGTGTCCATAGCCACGAAGAAGTCATTGAGCAGGAACTTCAGAAATCGCATGTCGAGGTGAAGCGGGTTAAGACGGAGCGAGTCGTGGATGGTCCACAGCCCGTGCGGCGAGTAGGAAACACCTTGATCGTCCCCGTTGTCTCGGAGGTTCTTCGTATTGAGAAGCAGTGGGTAATGACGGAGGAGATTCACCTTACCGAGGTGAAAGAAAGCGAGACCGTACAAAACAAAATTTCGCTGAATCGCGAAACAGCTCAAATCGAGCGCATCGATGCAGCCGGCCAGGTGGTAGCTCCTCTCGAACAGGAGAGGCAAGCTTCCGATCAGCCGGCCCCGCCGGCGAGCATGCTCCAGTCAACCGCCGCCCAGCCTCGTTCTAAAGAGAAGGTTCTCGGTCGTCCGCGCAGCGTCCTAAAACGGCGATTGGAAGAGAAGTAGATGCCTGCGCTGCAACGCTTGATCTTTGCAGCTCTGAGTCTGCATCCCAGGCCGAAACTTATTGCTTCACCAGTTCGACCCGGCGGTTGCTGGCGCGCCCATCTTCGCTATCGTTAGAGGCGACCGGCGCCGTTGGGCCGTCGCCGAAAGACTGCATTCGGCTGGCCGCGACGCTGTAAGGCGCCGCGGAAAGCGCCTGCACAACGGCAGCGGCGCGGCGTTTAGAAAGATCCATGTTGGCGGCCAGGGCGCCCACGTTGTCGGTATGGCCCACAACATAAACTTTCAGCTTGGGATCCTGAGCTAGCAGATCCGCGACTGCCTTCAAAGCGGGAGCGGACTCGGGCTTTACGTCCGCTTTTCCGGTATCGAAGAGGATTCCGTTTATCACCGAATGGCCGGAGCTTCCGATGCCGCTAGACAAATCCGCCGCGGTGGCTACCATAACTTGCGTCAGTGCAATTTCCTTGACAATGAATACCTTGAATCCGTCGCCATTGCCGAAAAACTGAATCGACATCCACGTTCCATTCTTGTGAACATTGAAATCGGGCTGGCTGAGGGTGGGGTTTTGCTCGAAAATATATCCGGCGGAATGTAGTGCGTTCACCAGGTTGCGCAGTACCGGCGCGGTTGTGACGCCCTTTGGAAATCGGTATTCGATATGGGTGAAGTCGCCCTCTATCGCTTTCTTCTGCTTGTTGGCAGTGGTGAAGGTATAGGAGTCGTCATCCCGATGCTCGCACATTTCGAGGACAGATCCGGGATAGCGGCTAATCAGCGGCGAGTCCTTGCAGCCGGCCGCATCCTCCGCCCGTGCGAACCACGGCTGGATGAAAAGAGCGATGCAAAATGCCAAGGCAATCCGGCGTTGCAGTTTCATGGGTCTCCTGGAATCGTATTTCGTGCCTACCAGGATAATACCCAGTGAACAGAACACGAAAACAGGAGCGCGAGAGTTGTCCCTCGCGCCCAGTCCGCGCGGACCTTCGCGTTTGCCGGCACAGGCAGCCGGTTACATGATGGCGGTCTTTCTGGTCTCGCCACGCAGCGCGACGTCGTAGCGATCCAGGTTCATCACCTTCTGCCATGCGGCCACAAAGTCGTTCACGAATTTCTCCTTCGATCCCGCGCACGCATAGACCTCGGCGAAGGCTCGCAGTTGCGAATGCGAACCGAAGATGAGATCGACGCGTGTTCCGGTCCACTTGGGCGCGTTTGTCTTGCGGTCGCGGCCCTCGTACACGCCTTCTTCGCCGCCGGCCGGCTGCCATTGCGTGTCCATGTCCAGCAGATTCACAAAGAAATCGTTCGTCAATCTTCCGGGCTTGTCGGTGAAGACCCCGTGCTTGGAACCGCCCGCATTGGCGCCCAGCACGCGAAGTCCGCCAACCAGCACCGTCATCTCCGGGCCGGTCAGCCTCAACAACTGCGCCCGGTCCACCAGCGCCTCTTCCGGCTGCATGAACTGGGTCCTGCCGCCAATATAGTTGCGGAAACCGTCAGCCCGCGGCTCCAGCGGAGCGAAAGAAGGCACATCGGTTTGTTCTTGAGACGCGTCCATGCGCCCCGGCGTGAATGGTACCTTCACCTCCACTCCGGCCTCCTTCGCAGCCTTCTCGATAGCGGCGTCTCCTCCCAGCACGATCAGGTCGGCAAGCGAAACCTTCTTGCCGAACTCCTTGCGGACCTTTTCAAGCTTCTCGAGCACCTTCGCAAGCTGCTTGGGTTGATTGACCTCCCAGTCCTTCTGAGGAGCAAGGCGGATGCGCGCGCCGTTGGCCCCGCCGCGCTTGTCGGAGCCTCGAAACGTCGATGCCGACGCCCAAGCGGTCGAAACCAGATCGGAAACCGAAAGCCCGGAGGCTAGGATCTTCGCCTTCAACGCGGCAGCATCGTTTTCATCGATCAACGCATGGTCCACCGTGGGAATCGGATCCTGCCAGATCAGAGTCTCCTTCGGCGTCAGCGGGCCGAGATAACGCGCAATGGGGCCCATGTCGCGATGCGTGAGCTTGAACCAGGCCCGTGCGAATGCATCCGCGAATTGATCCGGGTTCTCATAGAACCGCCGCGAAATCTTCTCATATGCCGGATCGAACCGCAGCGCCAAGTCGGTGGTCAGCATCGTGGGCAGCCGCTTCTTGGTGCTATCGAATGGGTCCGGTATCGTCGCGTGGCCATTCTTGGCCTGCCACTGTTTCGCTCCCGCCGGACTCGTTGTGACCTCCCACTCGTTCTCGAACAGGTTCTTGAAGAATAGATTGCTCCACTTGGTTGGCGTCTGCGACCAGATCACTTCCGGACCGCCCGTGATCGCGTCGCCTCCGAAACCTTTGCCGAACTTGCTTTTCCACCCGAGGCCCTGGTCTTCCAAAGCGCCGCTCTCCGGTTCCGGCCCAACCAGCGACGGGTCGCCCGCGCCATGCGTCTTGCCGAAAGTATGCCCCCCGGCGATCAGCGCCACCGTCTCCTCATCGTTCATCGCCATGCGGAAGAACGTCTCGCGAATATCTTTCGCCGCCGCTACCGGGTCCGGGTTGCCGTTCGGGCCCTCCGGATTGACATAGATCAAGCCCATCTGAACCGCGCCCAGCGGCTCCGCCAATTGACGCTCTCCGCTGTACCGTTCATCGCCCAGCCACGTCCCTTCTGGGCCCCAGAAAAGCTCCTCGGGCTCCCATACATCCGCGCGCCCTCCGGCATAACCGAAGGTCTTGAAGCCCATCGATTCCAGCGCGACGTTCCCGGCCAGAATCATCAAATCCGCCCACGATATCTTCTCGCCATATTTCTGCTTGACCGGCCACAGCAGTCGCCGCGCCTTATCCAGATTTGCGTTGTCCGGCCAGCTATTCAGCGGCGCGAAGCGTTGCTGCCCTGCGCCCGCGCCCCCTCGCCCGTCGGTAATTCGATACGTCCCCGCGCTATGCCACGCCATGCGGATCATCAACCCGCCATAATGTCCGAAATCCGCCGGCCACCAATCCTGCGAGTTCGTCATCACCGCATGCAGGTCCTTAATTACCGCATCGAGGTCAAGGCTTTCAAACGCCTTGGCGTAATCGAACCCGTTGCCCATCGGGTCCGACAAGCTGGAGTTCCGGTGAAGAACCGAGATGTCCAGTGCTTCCGGCCACCAATCGCGGTTCCTGCGGCCGCGCGCGCCGTGCGCTACCGGGCACTTCGCGCCCCCTGTTTGAGGTTGACCATTGCTGGCGACTGCCGTTGCCTCTGTTGCTTCTTTTTCCATCTGTTTGATCCTTCCTTTGAAATTAGAAATCCTTAGTGGGAAGCGCGCCGTGGCGCGCACTTGGCGCACAGGCCCCGGAAAATCAATTCGCATTCCCGCAGCACCCGCCTGCCGAGCGACCCTGCGGCCGGCCGCGGCACTTTATACCACTCCACGTCCTCCACATTGCCGCAGCGGTCGCAGATGAAGTGGTGATGCCGCATGCCTCTCGCGTCGAATCGAGCCGCCCGGCCTTCCATGGCCACTTCGCGCACCAGGCCGGCCCGCACCAGGTCGCGCAAATTGTTATAGATCGTAGCTCTCGAAGAGCGCGGATCCACGCGGTTTACAGCTTCGAAGATCTCCGCCGCTGTGGGATGCCCGGCTTGCTCCATCAGGAACGCCATCACGGCGTAGCGCTGCGGAGTGCTCCGCAGGCCGCTGCCCGCGAGCGTGCGTTTGATCGCATCGGGGTAAATCGCCAAACCGTTTTAGATTATATCCAACATAAAAATTGGTCGAAGTTCCGTCTCACTATCGAGATCGTGCTCGATTACTGTTGTTGCGCCCGCGGCTTCGCTAAGCCGGTCAGGTAATCCTCCTTCAACGCATCGCGCGTCAGGTGCGGATAGCGTTCTTCGCCGTGATAATTCACATCGCAGGTTCGGTAATAGTCGTAATTGATCACCAGAATCGCAATCGGCCCGGGGCTGTTCTGCGACGCCTTGATGGCATCCTCCAATACCGCGCGAGTATACAAGCGTCCGTTTACGCCTACCACCTTCATTCCCGGCGAGATTCCAGCTTCATATGCCGGGCTTCCCATAATCGAATCGCTGACCGTCCCGTCTTCCCGCAACTGCAGCCCCAGCGAATACAGCGCAATCGGCGTGTTGTGCCGGCCCGATAAGTGCGTCGGATGGTCCGTGAACTCTACTTTCCAGCCCGCATTTCGGATTCCGGCGTCAGGCATCGCGGGCGCAACCGCCTCCACGCGCTCGTGAAAAAATTCCCCCCAGTCGTTCGGCGCAACTTCGTTTAGCGCTTTCACCAGTGAGTCGATCGTGTAAGTCTTCACCTCCGGCCCATTGTTCGGGCCGCCATGAAAGAGATGGCAGAAGTCGTCGATCGACTTCTGTCCATTCGTCTTGTTCGCGATCACCGTCGCGGCTTCCAGCCAAATCAAATCGCCTTCCGGATAGTAATCGCTGCCGCGCCTCCACGCCGTCCATCCGCCGCCTCCGCCTCCAGGTCCGCCGCCTGCCTGAGTCACCGCCGTATCCACCAGCGGCCGCCACTTACGCCCCGGCCTTCCGGGCCCCATCGACGCAGCCGCATCCGCCAGATACTCGCGATACTGCTCTGGCGTGAATAGCCCGCTGCGCGCCGCCAACAGAGGGCCTAGAAACTCAGTCAGTCCCTCGTATCCCCATAGCAGGTCGTCTTCCATGGGCTGCTCAAAATCCGGTGTTGTCAAATCCGCCGGACGCCGGAATTTTCCGTTCCACGAATGCACAAATTCATGCGGCAGCAGCGAGCCCACTGCCACGCTCGCATCCGGCTCTATCAGCGTTCGCTCTCCCAACCGGCTGTCGTTCGACTCGTGGTGCTCTAGCCCGAAATGCGCCACGTGATCGCTGAGCGCCAGCAGGAAATGATAATCGCGGTAATGCCGCGTTCCGAAAAGCTTCCCCGATTCCGCGACTAGGGCCGTTAACTGCTTGTGCAGTTCCGGACTCATGTTCAAGGCCGCCGCGCTATCGGCCGCTAGATCGATCTCGTGGTGAATGGGCTCGCCTGGGGGTGTCAGATCGAGCGAACGGTAATACTCGCCCGCAATCACCGGCGAATCCACCAACAAATCGAGAGCTATTGGCTCGAATGTCGCTTCATTTGCCGAATGTTGCGCCATCGGAAGCGAGGTTCCGAACTGCCACCCTTGCGGCAGCATCAGCTTCGCCTGATAAAGCAAGTCCTTCGACGGCGTGCCTGCCGGATACAGTAAAACTTCGTTCCACTCCAGGACCAGCAGCTTGTCTGTCGCGGAGTACCCGTCCGCCTCAATGTAGTCGTACGAAGCATCCAGATGCGAAACTCCCGCCGGGACGTTCACATGGAAGCTGTACACATCCAGCGGATCTCTCTGCCAGGAAACCGGCTTGCCATCGGCTTCGAACTTCAATCCGGTAACGTTCCGAACCGGTCCGTCGGGACCATGCTCGCCTGGAATCCACTTCGGATAGTAAAGCGTGAGCGGTCCCGCCTTCACCGGAATCACAAGGTTGGCGTGGAGTATCTTGCGCGGCGTTTGCGTAGCATCCACGGTCAGCAAGACATTCTCGCTCCCGCTTGCCACCCGCGCGTTCAAGCCGAGCCCAATCCCGGCCACAATGAATGAGAAACTCTTCAGACCGCCGATAAATGCCATTTGTGCTCGACATTTTACCCCGCAAGCCTCGCAATACTGCGTATCAGGAGTCAAGGCTGCCCTGACGGCGCGCTCACGCGCGGCCCTGCCGGAGGAACCCGGCTGCAAAACGCCTCCTGAGAAAAGGACGAAGGGCTCACACGATGGGGTGACTACATGCTAATTTCAAATTTCTAACGAGACCAGTAAACGGGGGAGCAGATAACTCCCACACGCCGGTCTGGCCCGTTTGTTTGGAAGCCGTGTGCCCGGGCCGTCTGGCAATGCCGATGAGCGAATTCTCGCCCGGTCAATCGCCGCTCCGATAGCTCTCAACAGCCGAGAAGCAGGTGAAGTCATCCGAAAACGCAGCCAGCTCTAAATCGAGCCAACCAGCCATCGCCGTTCGAAACGAACCCAGGCATTCCTTCCTGTGCTCTCTGCTGGCGACGAGATTCACATTCTGCTGAAGGCGCCATATAACGGTCGAGCCACGTCGCGCTTGCCTTCTACAAAAAGCTTGTCGACCGCGAAGCGCGTGTTTCAGATGTCCCATCTGCCGCCCTCGGGTGCGCGAGCCCCCGATTCAAATCTGCGGGAAGCGCGTAACACAGCCAACTGAGAGGTCTATGCCGCAAGGCGGGGGGCTTGTCCTTACCTTCCAACCTCCGACTACGATAGCAAGAGGAGGGTCGGTACATCCAACGCATTCCCTCGTGCCGAGTGAGTTGCCACAAGCACGTGGCGGTTTGACGAGGCGTTAGCGCCGCAACCGGCCTCGATTAGCGGCGAATGTTGCGAATGCCGGGGTCGTGCCGAATGCGTGGTCAACATCTGAATAAGCAGTGATTTCGGCGAACAATCGTTACGCGTCCTTGACGGGATCAGGATATATAGACTATTTTGCGAGCACGGCTAGCCGGCTGCATAGTAGCTTCGGGCGGCAAACCGGAGATTATTAAAAGCCAGGCGAAATGGTTACCATTGACGCATTCTCAAAGTCGTTTAAGAACGAAATCCTGCTTCAGCAAGCGGTCGCTGCTCTCCTGAGTCGAATGCCGAATACCTCCGGTGTTCAGATTCTGCAGGGCGCGCAGGAGTATGGGAAAGACATAGTTTTTCATGCGCCAGGCGGCTTTGGCGAACCGGAACTGAACGCCTGTGTCGTCAAGAATTGCCGTATAACTGGCGAGTGCTCGGCATCTGCCGGAGCGCGCACCGTTCTCTTTCAGGCGCAGCAGGCGTTCGATACTCCCCACATTGATGAGAATGGAAACGAAATCCGAGTCTCAAAAGTGTACATAATCACTCCTTACCCGATCCCACCAGCAACAGTCGCGTCGATTTCAGGAAGTTTAAAAGATCTAGCCCGAAGGACAGTCTTTCTCGGTGGTACGACGCTTTTCGACCGTTTCAAGCAATACTGGCCGGACTTCCTGGCGGAAGAATTCAGGCTCCTAGACAGCTATGCGACCGCGCTACGAGAGAACGTTGCTGCAAACAAAGATCTCCAAAGTTTGTCGATGAAGTACCAGTTAGGATCGCTGGACAATTCGATGTTTCGTAACGTGTACGTTAAACCAAACTTTCACAGATTTGTGCATGGCTTTTCAGCCAGATCGCTCTACTCAAGAACACTACCTAAAATGCTCGGGGAGTATCAAGGAGGCGCTGACATTGACCGCTGGCGCGACGGACTCGCATCCATCTCAACCTTCTCCCAAGAGTTACTGACATGGGGACTCGCTGACAAGAAGGCAACCGATCAGGTTCGCGGAAGATGCAAGGCGATTCAGTTGGAGCTTGAACGCGGATGGAGCCAGGCGCTTGCTACCCGCGCAGCGAAGGGCCGCGCAGTGCGTCAACAAAGCCGCTCTGACCTACAGATAGTAAACCGCGCAGACCTTAATCGATCACTTGTTGACCTTCGGAACGATCTTGCAGACGCACTGGCAGCGCTAGAGAGACGTCTTTCTACCCTGCAAGAACTCGTAAACAACGTTTCCAGCGGTTCCGTGGAGCAACTCTCCACACCAGAGGTGAAATTATCGACTGTGCTCGACGACTTGGTCCGACGCATCGGTCCGGGTTTCTTGCAGGAAGAGAACGAAGCCAGGTGGATCTGGGCTGATGAAGCCATCCAAGCCGTCTCCGGTTGTATTATCGTGATCGCACCGGCAGGTTTCGGCAAGAGCTCATTCTGCCGTTGGCACGCCTTGAACGACCTCGAAATGTTGTTGACAGGTGGTTCAAAAGTGCTTCCGGTTTACGTGCCGCTCTACCAAATAAAAGACATTGGAAAGAAGACGTTCCGAGACGCGTTCTTGAAGTTTGCAGGCGTATCAGCTTTCATTTCTCCCAGCGGTACGGAAGAGCAAGTCGAGTACGACAGAATTCGGGTGTATCTAGACGGACTTGATGAGGCGACTGAGAAAGACCGGAAGAGAATCGTCGATCTCGCTGTGAAGTCCACCCAAGATGATCCTCGACTTCAGGTGATCATTACTTCTAGGGATTATGTGTTCGGTCCGTGGTTCGCGTCATTACCGAGGGTTAGCCTCGGCGGATTTACCGAGGAACAGGCGCGTGAACTCGCAACGAAATGGTTGAAAAAATCCGAATCACTGGCCGTCTTTATCCAGCAGTTGGATGCATCACCGTCAATAAAGCAAATGATGGAAACGCCACTTTTGGCGACACTCATAATCCTCGTGTTCCGGCAAACGGGGAAATTGCCCGAAAACCGCACTCGCCTTTACGAGATTTTCATTGACCTCCACAACGGCGGCTGGGACCTGGCTAAAGGCGTTCAGAGACCAACAAAGTTCAGTGCAACCCAAAAAATCTTCTTCTTGAAACGCTTTGCACATTCCCTGCAAGCTTCAAATAGGAGAGAAACGGTCAATGATCGAGCGAGCGCTTTAGCTAAGGTGATCCTCACAGATGTCAACTGGGCAGAACTGAAACAAGAACTGCTCCGCGACGGGCTGATTAGCGAGGCGGGCGACATGATCGGGTTTTCTCACCAGTCTTATCAGGAGTTCTTGGCTGCGAAGGACCTGCTCGGTCATCCAGACACGTCAAGAGCAAACAAATACTGCGAAGAGTACATTTTGGGCTCCGATTGGTGGGCCGAATCGCTACGGTTCTATGTCGACTTGGCGAGCAAGCCGCTCGAGACCAGGGAGTGGTTGCTGCACCGTCTTGAGCACTGTAAAAAGACGGCAAGAACCATCTCGGAAGAAGGTATGCGTAAGCGGGTTGAGATATTGCTTGATCATCTGCGGGCCTCATTCCCATTTGCGAGAACGTGCATGGAACGGCCGTAAACGCGAACGTCAGCGAGTGAGCGCTTTCCCTGCTGAGTAGCGAGGCGATAGCATCATCGGAACGGCTTGAGGGATGTCCATTCGCAAAGGCGACTAGCCGATACCTGCTTGCGCGTGTCTGCGCATAACCGTGGGGCTTTTGTCTCCACGAAAAGCCGTTATGGCACGGGCTACTGCCAAAATGTCCCAGAGTTCTGGAATCCACTTGTCCGTAAGTCGGCTACGAGTGCATCGACACCATGGACACATGCACGTCATAAGTTAAGGTAAGCTCAACCTCATTGCGGAAGGGCGCCGATTAACACCTAACCTGCAGGCCGATTTGCGACCGTGGCGTCATCCGGCCCGACCTGGTGGACAAAGCGGAACGCGTTCTAACCGCCCCCGATGCCGCAACAAGCCCGCAAGCTCTCGATATCCCCGGTTATCGCCTCCACCCCTTGAAAGGCGACCGGAAAGGCTTATGGTCCGTTACCCTGCGGGCCAATTGGCGTATCGTCTTCCGCTTGGAAGGCGAGGACGCGCACGATGTTGAATTGATCGACTATCACTAGCAGAAAGGACCAGCGCATATGCCGATGAAAAATCCCGTACATCCCGGCTTGATCGTCCGCCGCGATTGTATTGAGCACTTGAACCTCACCGTCACCGCCGCCGCCAAGCTTTTAGGCGTCACGCGGCAGGCGCTCAACAACATCGTAACCGCCAGATCGGGCATAAGCCCGGAAATGGCCATTCGCCTGGCAAAGGCCTTCGGCAGCACCCCGGAAACCTGGCTGCGGATGCAGTTGGCTTACGATCTCGCACAAGCCCGCAAACACGAAAGCAAAATTAAGGTCGGTCGCCAACATCCGGCCCATCGCCCTCATTACCAGCCGGCGCCCTGACCAAAGGAGAAGCGCTCAAGTTCGCACAAGCACCCTCCTCGCACAGCTTCATGCCCCAGTAGCTCCTCTCGGATTCACAAGCCGGAACGCTGATCGACCTCGATCCGCTCAACCATCTCCGGCGCCGCCCTCGCCCCGGTCACCATCAACCCTTACTTTTTCTTCTCAACGCCTTCAGCGCCTTGCCGCCAAAATTCGCGCCCGGGCGCTCCAGTCGGCGGCCCGCCGTGCTAACTTCCGGCCGGGCAAGTCTGTAGACGCGCCCGAAATTCCTTCTGGAGCCGCTTATATATGACATCCCGTCAAGCTCGAAAACTGCGCCGCGAAGAAGAACGCCAGGCGAAGAAGGCTGCTTACAAAGCCGGCCTGCAACTCGCCCCGGTTCCGGCCGTTGCCCCCGAGCGCGCGGATAAGCACGGCTTGCAAGCCGCCGCGCCCCTGCCGCCCGCAACCGACCTTCCGTTCGATGACGAATTTTCGCCTGCGCTTATCGCCGAAGCGAACGCCATGCGCGAACGCATCGAACGCCGCCTCGCAGCCGCTCGCCCAGAAGCCACCCCGCGCTCGGCGCCGCCCGCCCCACATCGCGCCCCACGCTCCGAGCCCCCTGCGACCACATCCCGCGCCGCCATCAATCGCGCCAACGCGGCCCACTCCACCGGCCCGCTCAGCCCCGAAGGCAAATTGGCTTCGTCTCGCAACTCGCTCAAACACGGCCTCGCCGCCGGCACGCTCATCATCCCCGGCGAAGACCCCGCCGTCTACGAGGCGCTCCTCGAAACCCTTCTCGCCGAGCACCAGCCCGCCAACGCTGCCGAATCTCTTCTCATTCACGAAATGGCGCAGTCCTGGTGGCTCGTCCAGCGTGCTCTCCGCCTTCAAAACGAATGCTTCACCGCGGACACTGTTAATGAAAAACGCCTCGGCCTCTTCCTGCGCTATCACGCCACCCATGAACGCGCCTTCCACAAAGCTCTTAACGCTTTAATGCGCCTGCGGAAGGAGCGCTGCCGGGCCCGGCCCCAGCCGTGCCCTCCGATTCACGAAGAGCATGGCTTCGTTTCGCAGCCGCCTTCCTCCTTGCGCAATCAATCTGGCTTCGTTTCGCGGAATCGGTCGCAAGCCGCCCCCGAACCTGGGTTCGTTTCGCAAAACACCGCTCCTCCACGTCCTGCTGAGGCCGCTTGACCCCTCCGAACCCGCTCCCGCGCTCGTTTCCGCTGCTAAACTTGAGGCGAAAATGACTTACGACGTCGTAGTAATTGGCAGCGGCCCGGGCGGCTACTCCGCGGCTGTGCGCGCTGGCCAATACGGGCTCAAAACGGCCCTCATCGAAAAGCAACAGAGGCTCGGCGGAACGTGCCTCCTGGTCGGTTGCATCCCTACCAAAGCTCTGCTGCACACAGCCGACGTCTGGGACTACTTCAAGCAGCCGGAAGCACAAGGCATCCAGTGCAAAGACCCTCAACTGAACTACACGCAAGTGCTTGACCGTAAGAACAAGATCGTTACCAAGCACTCCAAAGGCATCGAGTTCCTGATGCGCAAGAACAAAGTGGATGTGATCAAAGGCACGGCGAAGCTGTTGGGCGGCGGCCGCATTGAGATCGGCGGCGACAAGGGCCTGCAGACGGTCGACGCGAAGAACATCATCCTCGCGACCGGTTCCGAAGCGCGCATGCTTCCCGGCCTGCAGCCCGATCCGAACTTGATCCTTACGAACATCGAAATCCTCGACATGCAGGCCATCCCGAAGACCATCGGCATCATCGGCGCGGGAGCGGTGGGCGTGGAGTTTGCTTCCATATTTAATCGCTTCGGATCGAAGGTCACCATTCTCGAAATGCTGCCTCGCCTGGTCCCGGTCGAGGACGAAGAAGTATCGAAGGAACTCGAAAAGCACTTCAAGAAGGCCGGCATTCGTTGCGAAACTGGCGCCAAGGCCGAAAACATTCGCAAGAACGCAAACAGCGTCAGCCTCAGCGCCACGCTCGCAGGCGGCCAAGGAGAAGAGATGGAGTTCGATAAGCTCCTGGTCGCTGTGGGGCGCAAGCCAGTCACCGAAAATCTCGGTCTTGAAAATACGCGGGCGCAGTTGGACCGGGGCTTCGCCGTCGTCGACCAATATCAACGCACGCAGGAACCGGGACTCTACGCTATCGGCGACATCGTCGCCGGAACGCCTCAACTCGCCCATGTCGCGACAGCCGAAGGCATGGTCGCCGTCGCTCACATCGCTGGCAAACAGGTCCGCCCCATCAACCGCAATCGCATTCCCGGCGCAACCTACACAGACCCCGGCATCGGCAGCGTCGGCCTCACCGAGGCGCAAGCCAAGGCGCAGGGCTTCAAAGTGAAAGTCGGCAAGTTTCCTTTCATGGCGAACAGTAAGGCCACCATTCTCGACAAGCACGAGGGCTTCGTGAAGGTAGTCGCCGACGAGCAGTTCGGCGAAATTCTGGGCGTCCACATCATCGGCCCCGAGGCCTTCGAACTAGTCGCCGAGGCCGTTACCGCCATGGAAGCGGAAGCCACCGTCGATACCATGATTGCTGCCATTCACGCGCACCCCACCATCTACGAAGCCCTCGGCGAGGCGTTCAATAACGTTTACGGGCTCGCCATCAACATTTAGCTCTGAAATGAAGCGCGTCCTCGATGTAGTCGATTTGGGCCGCATTCGATATGGCGATGCGCTCCAGGTTCAGCAGCGCCTGGTCGACAGGCGCAAGCGCGGCGAAGGAACCGACACGCTGCTCTTCGTCGAGCATCCCCACGTTGTCACCATGGGCCGCAATGGCAAGCAGCAGCACGTGCTGGCGAATGATCGCGTCCTGGCGCGCGCGGGCATCGAATTTTTCGAAAGTGATCGCGGCGGCGACGTCACGTACCATGGGCCAGGCCAGATCGTCGGATACCCGATCCTCGATCTGCGAGAATGGAGGCGCGATGTACGCGCCTATTCCCGGGGCGTCGAGCATTGTCTCATCGAGGCGCTCGCGCGCTTGGGAATAGCGGCCGAACGGATTCCGGAGCCCGGATATGAAGGCGTTTGGGTGGGCGGTGCGAAGATTGCGGCCATCGGCATACACATCAGCCGATGGATCACTTCGCACGGTTTCGCTTTGAACATGGATACCGACTTGAGCTACTTCAAATACATCGTTCCCTGCGGCTTAAGCAAGCCCGTGTGCTCGCTCCGAACCTTGGGATGCGGCGCTGGCAGGGAACAGGTCGTAAGCGCTATTGTGAACTCGTTCGCGCATGTGTTCGAGTATGAGCCGGCCATGGCGCCGCAACAGATCCACCCGCATAAAATCGAGGAGATGCGATGACTGACGTTGTAATGCCCCAGATGGGCGAAAGCATTGTCGAGGGCACGCTGACGCGCTGGCTAAAAAAGCCGGGCGAAAAAGTTGACCGCGACGAGCCGCTGTTCGAGATTTCAACCGACAAAGTAGATACGGAGATCCCGTCGCCGGCCGCCGGAACGCTGAGCGAAATTTTGGTCCAGGAAGGCGCCACGGTTGCCATCAATTCGGTCGTGGCTCGCATTGGCGATGGCGCTTCGGGCGGCCAAAGCGCTCCTATTGCCTCTCCCGCCGCGGCGCCTCAACAGCAACAAGCTAAACCTGCGGCCTCAACTCCGCCCGCCGTCGACGTTGGACCCTCGGCTGCCGCCCGCGAGGCGCGCCCGGCCTCTCCGCCGTCCCAGCCTCCGCCACAATCGGCGCAGCCCCCACAATCGGCGCCGCGCGCCCCTCAGCCCGTCTCTGCGGGCCCGTATCCCATCGAACCCACGCCGGCTCACCCCGCTCAGGCCCCGCCCACGCCCGCTCCCCAGGCCGATGGCGATACGGGCCTCTTGTCCCCGCTCGTTCGCAAGATGGCCCGCGAGTACAACATAGATCTCGCGCAAATAAAAGGAACAGGCGCGGGCGGCCGCATCACGAAACAAGATGTCGAAGCCTACATGTCCTCGCAGGCCGCTAAAACTTACGCCGCGCCCGCCGGACCTGCGCGTTCGCAAGAGCCTCAGCCGCAGTCGCCCTCTCAGCCCGCTCCGCAACAGCCCCCCTCGCAGCCGCTGCCTCTCGCCGAGTCCGCCAAGACTCGTACCGAACCCATGAGCATCATGCGGCAAAAGATCGCCGAGCACATGGTGATGAGCAAACAAACCTCGGCTCATGTGACGACCGTTCATCGCGTCGACATGACCAAAATCGCCAAGCTTCGCGATAAATCGAAGGCCGAGTTTCAGGCGCGCAATGGTTTCTCGCTGACCTTCCTGCCGTTCGTCGCTGCGGCTGCCGCCGAAGCTGTTCGCGCATTCCCCATCTTCAATGCCTCAATTGACGGCAAGAACATCGTCTACCACCGCGATATCAACATTGGCATCGCCGTCGCTCTCGAAGGCGGCCTGATCGTTCCCGTCATTCGCAACGCCGACGAAAAGAACGTCGCCGGCCTCCAGCGCTCCATCGTCGACCTGGCCACCAGGGCGCGCTCGCGCCAGCTCAAGCCGGACGAGGTGCAGGGCGGAACGTTCTCCATTACCAACTTCGGCAGCTTCGGCAGTATCTTTGCGACGCCCGTCATCAATCAGCCTCAGGTCGCGATCCTCGGAGTCGGAGCGGTCGAAAAAGTGCCTGCGGTGGTCGATGGAGACGCCATCGCAATTCGCTCGCAGGCGCATCTCGCGTTGACCTTCGATCATCGCCTGATCGATGGTGCTCTCGCGGATCAATTCTGCCAAAAGGTCAAAAGCATTCTCGAAAACTGGTCGGCGAACATCCTCTAATTTCCATCACCACCGAGCGGTGATGGACTGCAAGTTTATGGCCAATTTTCATCAACTTAGAAGCGTTTTTGTATACACCACCTTTAAAGGTGTAAAGCACCCATTTTCTTCTTGACGAAATCTTAATGTCGGTTTAACATGCCCTTGGGCTGCTAAACCCAGGCAATAATCCTAGCCCGGAAAGAGGTCCTTGCATGACCTTCCAGGTCGGTGAAAAAGTGGTCTATCCGAATCACGGCGTCGGCACCATTGAGAACATCAGTTCCCGCGCTTTCGGCGCCCAGCAAGAGCGGTTTTACCTGCTTCGCCTTTCGCCCAACAGAATGACTGTGATGGTCCCGTTTTCGCATGTCGAAGACGTGGGCCTCCGAAAAGTCACCAAGCTCAGCGAAATTAGCAGGGTATTGAACTACCTCGCAGCCGGCCGTCCTTGCTGCGCGCATGATTGGAAGGATCGCTTCAAAGAAAACTCCGACCGCATGAAGGGCGGCAGCCTGCTTGAGATCGCGGAAGTCTTCAAGGCTCTCCTGATAATCCAGCTCGCCAAGCCGTTGTCGTTCCGCGAAAAGAAAATGCTGGAGCGCGCGCGCAGCATGCTCGTGCTCGAAACATCGGTCGCCAAATCGCTCAGCGAGGCCGACGCTGTGGCGCTCATTAGCCGCGCCCTCGCCAAGTCCGCGCTGCCGATGCCCGCTGCCTTATAGCTAAGCCGCCTTACCAGTATTGATAGATCCGGCCCTCTGCGTCGAGCGCCCACGCCACCGCGTCCGATGCCACCGTGATCGATTTCATGCCGCTTCCCGCCTGGGTGAACGATTGGGTCTGGGCGTTGTAGCGCCAAACGTTTCCCGATTGGTCGATAGCCCACGCCGCTGCGTCGTACCCGGCCGAAATGGCCGCCGGATTGAAATCAGCCGACACGGGAATCCACCACTCGTTCGGACACCGCTCCGGAGAGCAAACCTGCCCGGTGGCTAACAGCGAGTTGAATTGATAGATGCGTCCCTGAGCGTTGAAACCCCAGACATTCGAATACGACCCTGCGGAGATTTGCGCGAGAGTTCCTGGAATGGAGTTCCATCCGTTTTGGTCGGTCCCGACCGAGTATGTGTAGATCTGGCCGCCGCTGTTCAATCCCCATACCGCCTCGCTGGCGTCCACTTGAACATCGACCAATTCTCCCGGTATCTGCTCGAAACTCTGGTTAAGGATGTTGAATCGGAAGATCTCCTGGCCGTTAAGTCCCCAAACCTGGCCGCTTCCGCCCACCGAAACCTGGGTCAGTTGGCCAGGAATCCACTGCCAGCTTTGAGCGGCCGTGTCGAACCGATAGACCTGTCCCCCCGGGTTGATGCCCCAAACGTCGCCCGAATAGTCCACTGAAATTTGGCTTAGAGTTCCCGGAATCCAAGTCCAGTTCTGAGTCGATGGGTTGAACGTGAAAATCTGCCCTGCCGCATTCAGGCCCCACACGTTGCCGTCAAGCGCGGCGGCGATTTGAGTGAGCGTGCCTGGAACCGGATGAAAAGTTCCCGAGGGCTGCACGAAGTCGAGATCCTGATAGATGTTCCCCGTGGCGTCTAAGCCCCAAACGGCCCCGTTCTGCGCGGCGGAGATCTTCGTCAGGGTTCCGGCCACCGCGGTCCAGTCTTGCGACTGCGTGTCGAAACGATAAACGTTGCCGTCCGCGTCGACACCCCAGACGTTCGCTCCGGAACCGGCGGAGATTTGCGAAAGAGAGCCGGGCAGGGAATCCCAATGCTGCGTGAGCCGGTTGTAGTGGTACACAGCGCTTCCATCCAGGCCCCATGCGTCGCCGTCCGCTCCCACCGAAACCTGAGTGAGCGCGCGCTGAGTGGGGGAAAATGCCTGGCTTATTGGGTCGAGTTTGGCCGCCAGTCCGGCAGAGTTGATCGCCCAGGCAGCGCCATCGGAACCGGCCGACACCGATTGGTAGCCGGCGTACGCTCCATCGGTAACGAAGAATTGTCCCGGTTCGTAGAAGCTGGAAAGCCGATGGGCGCTGTCCATGACCCACACTGCTCCATCGGCCGCCACGACCACCTGTTTCTGGGTTGCGGCCGTTTGCGCCGGCGCCGGCATGAGTTCCCAGGAGCCGAACCATTCCGAACCGTTCCAGCGATAGATCTGGCCCTGCGCATTCACGCCCCAAACCGCGGAACTGGAACCGGCGGAGACTTGCGCCAGATTGCCTGGAACCTGTGTCCAGCCAGCCGATTGAGCGTCCCATGTGTAGATCTCGCCCCCCGCGTTGACGCCCCACACGGCGCCATCGGCCCCGACCGAGATCTGACGCAGATTACCGGGAACCTGCGTAAAGCCGGAACTCGATTGCCCCGGAAGCAGCGGCGCGAGAAATAGAAAGGCTATCGCGACGTGGCGAAGTCGATTCATGCATCCTCCTCTTACAACCCGCTATAATGACAGCATCTTTTCGAGCGCGGCGCTATCGTCTAAGGGTTAGGACGGAGCCCTCTCAAGGCTCAAATAGGGGTTCGAATCCCCTTAGCGCTACCAACCTTTCAATCCAGCGGTCTCACGCTCAGGGTGCTCATCGCCTGCGATGGCTCTCGAGATGCTCAGACAAGGCCACGTCGGCATTCATAAACACATCCGCGCATTGTCGAACCTCCGACGCGATATCCCGATCTGTCTCATCGGGCCGATAGTAGGCTGCCGCAATCTTGTTTTGAAGGTGAGCCGTTTGCCTGTTGAGCGCTGTGTTGTACTCCGTCAGCCGGTCAAAACGGAGGCGTTCCAGCCGCACGCATTCTTCGCACTGCTTCGCGGTTTCTCCGGCCAATCCGCAGTGTAGCTGACCTACATTGGTGCGGGACACGGTACCGGTGACGCGGGTGATCGCAGAACCAGAGATAGGCCGGCTACTTCGAACCCTAGCGCTACCATTCAAAGATGCGTGTTGGCCTTGCGCTGCCGTTCCGCTTCGATACGGAACGTTTAAAAGCGGATCTTGCGTTGCTTCGCGCGGAGGAATGGACTCCGCATTACAACCAATTCGATTTCGGCGGCGACTGGCGCGGCGCCGCGCTGCGGTCGCCCTCCGGCGAAATCGAAAACCTGACAGCGCCGTTCACAGCCGCATCGACGTTTCGCGATACCCCGCTGATGGGGCGCTGCCGCTATTTCCGGCAGGTAGTCTCCACTTTCCTTTGCCCACTCAAAGCCGTGCGGTTGTTGAGCCTGGCGCCTGGGTCTTTCATCCGCGAGCACACCGACAACGCCCTGGTCTATGAAGACGGCGAGATGCGTATTCACATTCCGGTTCAGACCAGCGATGACGTGGAATTCTATGTCGCGGGCGAGCGGCTCAAGCTCGAAGAAGGCCGCAGTTACTACGTGAACGTCAACCTGCCGCATCGCATCACAAACCGCGGCGGCAGCGATCGCGTTCACCTGGTTATCGACGTCGAAGTAAACGATTGGGTTCACGAGTTGGTGCGCGCCGCGCGCTCGCAGGAATCGGCGATCCAGCGAATGCCGCCTCGTCCAAAAGATTTCGACGACTTCGCCTCCCGGGTGCTGGATAGCGCGGCGCTGCGTGAAAGGCTGCGGCCGATTGACGATCGCGATGCATTCATCGAAACTACCGTGCGACTGGCGCGCGAGCAGGGCTTCGACATCGTTCAGCCGGACGTCGAAGCGGCGCTGCGCGTCAACACAACCAACGGCAAGGCCGCGCGCCGCATCCCGCGATTCGCGCCGTCGCGCGATAAGCAGGGTTGGACGCCCGTCGAGATCCATTTCCGCGACGAAGGATGCTTCGTCGAATGGATCTACACCGGGACCGAGCGCTTTAACGAGCCCTTATTCCGGGACACAATCGAGCGGAGCCTGCAGCGCCCGTTTACAGTTGCCTTCCGCCAGGAGTCGCGCATCGACAGCATGGACGAAGCCGAGCTGGCAGAGCGCTCGCTGGCCCCGTCCGGCTTCATTTTTCATATGTCCCGGTGCGGAGCCGCCACGATGACGCAAATGCTGGCCCTCGACAGTTCGGTCGTGATGTCGGAGCCGGCGCCGTTGGATCAAATCTTGCATGCGGACTATCGGCTCCCCAGCCTGGATTTCGAGGAACGAGTCAAGTGGCTGCGCCGCATAGTTCTGGCTCTGGGGCAACGCCGCACCGGCAGGGAATCGCAGTATTTCGTAAGGCTCAATCCCTGGCACATTCATCGGCTGCCGCTGTTCCGCGCAGCTTTCCCGGATGCGCCCTGCCGCTTCTTGTTCTGCGATCCGGAAACCGTAATGCTTTCGCATGCAGCCAGTCCCGGCCTGCTGGCGCTACCCGGCGCTATGGGCGATCCGCGCCCGCTCCAAATGAACACAGCTGACATCATCCGCTTCAATCCAGACGAGTGGTGCGCCCAGGTGCTGGTGCGAATTCTTAAGAGCGCAATCCAGTTCAGCCGCGATTCCAAGCTCTCACTGGTCCAACATTCCGAGGTTTCCGAAAAGCCCGCTGTAGGAGCGCAGCGAGCGGCGGCAATCCGGCGGATTTCTAGCCGGGAACTGAAGCCGCTGTATCAGGAACTCACCGCTCAGAGCTGCGGCTTGGGCCATTGGGGCGGCTGCCAGGGCAGATAACCCGAATGCTGCAAGCGCCGCCGGAATACCTTATCCTTCGCGGTGACGAACAGCGTATGGAAATCCGCCCCGCCGAAAACCACATTTGAAGGGTCCGCTTCGGATGGCTTGCGCAAGATGCCGAACACGCGTCCCGGTTGATCGCAGATCTGAATGCCCGCCTTTGTCGCCACGTAAAGATAGCCATCGGTGTCGAAGGTCATGCCGTCCGCCCACGAATTCACCGGCTTGCCGTCGCCTGCTAGCGGCAATTCGAGCCTATAGAAAGGCTCTCCATTTGCGAGTGATCCGTCCGGCTGCACTTCGTAAGACCACACCCATCGGGTAGCGCTATCGGCAACGTACAACATGCGCTCGTCGGCAGAAAAGCGAACGCCGTTCGGGAACTGCAGGCCGTTGATCACGGCGCGCTTGTTCCCGCTCGCATCGATAAGCCATACGTGCTTCGTCGATGGATCGGTGAAATAAACCAAGCCGCGAGTTGAAACGGCGAGATCGTTCGACCCGGTATTTTCAACCAGCACCGTCTCGCGGCCGTCAGGCTCATAGGCGACGATTCTCTTCGCGCCATTCTGCGCCGCATAGAGCCTGCCATCGCGCCCAAACATGAGGCCGCTCGCGCCGCCCGCGTTCTCGCGAAACAAGCTGACTTTTCCGGTTCCCGCATCCACGCGGTAGATGCGGCTCTTCGTCACATCGACAAAGAAAACGTTGCCTTCGCGATCTACCGCCGGCCCTTCGGTGAATCCATAGCCTTCGCCCACCAGTTCCCAACCGGACGCCGGATCGGTAATGCGGTCGATATCCGCAAACGGAGGATTGGGCGGCCGCGCCGGCATGCCGATGGGCTTCGGCCAGGCTTCCCAGATCCAACGCAACGCTTCGGGCAAGATAGAGCCGCCGTGCTTTCCGTTGTGCCCTTCGTTGCCGGTGACGAACTTCACTTCGTAACCGCGGTATTCAAGCGCGCTCGCCATCTCCTGGTTGGCGAGCCACCAGCTGCCGGCGAAAATATTCAGGTCGTGGTCGCCATCTTGCAAGAAGATTCGCAGGGGCGCGGGTTCCAGTTTGCGGGTCAGGTCGGGCCATTGCTCGCCGCCTCGCAGGTTCGAGTAACTCCCAATAAAGCTCAGCACGCGATGAAACGAATCCGGCCGCAGCATGGCGGTCGTGAAAGCGGCAATCGCGCCGGAGCTCGCGCCCGCAATCGCGCGGTCATTTGGATCGCTCGAGATATTCCATCGCTTCTTAACTTCCGGTAGCAGCTCGTCCATCAGGAAGGTGGCGTAGCGATCGTCCATCGAATCGTATTCGAAGCTGCGGTTGAACAAGGACGGCGTTCCGCCCGATTGCGCGCCGAGCACGCCTGGGTTTACGAACACGCCAATGGTCACGGGAATCGCGCCTTGCGCGATCAGATTGTCGAGAACAATCGGATAGCGCCACTCGCCCGTTTCATTGATTGCGCCCGCGCCGTCTTGCACTACCAGCAGACAGGCGGGCTTCGCCGCCGAATACTGCGCGGGCACGTACACCCAATAATCCCGTGCGATTCCCGGGTAAATGCCGCCCTTGCTGATCCAGGAAAATTTCTCAACGTTGCCATGCGGAACGTTCTCGCGCCGCATCGAGTCGGGCCCCAGCCTGTATTGCGCCGAGGCAACCGTACCAATTAGAACCGCGACTACTGGAAATGTTTTCATGTTACGGTGTTACGCCGAGGGTCTCATACAATTCGTGCGGCTTATAAATGACGCCGTTCTTCACGACGAGCGCAGTCCTGCGAATCTCGCTAATGCTCACCGTCGGGTCGCCATCCACCAGCACGAGGTCGGCGAGTTTGCCTGCGGTTATCGAACCCAGATCCTTGTCCAGCTTCATGATTTGCGCGGCGCCGAAGGTTGCGTCTTCGAGAACTTTGCTGGCCGGAATGCCTGCCTTCACATGCAACTCTAACTCGCGGTGCAGCGCAAAGCCGGCCATCGAGTCGGTGCCCGATTCAATCGGAACTCCGGCCCGGTACATCGCGCCCACCATCTCTACCATCTTTTGGAAGGACCGCCGGTACCGCTGATCCATGCCCGGCGGGGGCGTCAAGCCCGTCGACAGCAGCCTTCGGCGCACTTGTGGCGGCAGGCGATCGGCAACCGCCTCATAGCCGACGGGAATCTTCCCGGTTCGCGCTTCGAACATATCCTCGAAGACGCTCAGTGTCGGATCGAGCACCGTGTGATGCTCTTTCAGAAGCTCGACGAACAATCGGAACCGCGGCGAATTCAAGTTCAGGTCGGCTCCGCGCTTTGCCACTTCCGTAAAGCGGCTGGTGGTGTTCGTGTTCTTCACGTCAGGCATGAAGTTCAGCATCAAAAAGTTGGCGTGCTGTATCTCGTCGTACCCCAGGTCGACGCACTGCGCGGCTGTCATCTCGGCGGGAATATGGCCGCTTACTCGCAATCCGCGCAGATGCGCTTCCTTGACAATCACGGGAACCAGCTCAGGCTTGACAGAGCTGTAAATCTTGATCTGCAGATAGCCCAGGCGCGCGTAATTGTCCACCGCCGCGCGAGCTTCTTCGGGCGTGGAAACCAGAACTTTGGTCGGCCCCTGAAACGGTCCGGGCCCATCCATAATGCCGGCCAGCACGATTCTCGTGCCGATCTCTTCACCCGCTTCGATCCGCTTGCGGCGAGCCAGCAGCGAATCGATATCGTTGCCCAGGTCGCGCACGGTTGTCACTCCGGCCGCAAGATTCAGCAGTCCATCGTTACCTCCCACATGCGCGTGCATGTCCCAAAGCCCCGGCAGCAGCGTCTTGCCCGTTCCGTCCACGACCTCCGCTCCCGGTGGCGCGGTCACCTGGCCGGCAGGTCCCGAAGCCTTAATTCTCTCGCCGTCCACCACGACACTCTGGCCTTTTACGATGCGTCCCGATTGCGCGTCGAACAGGTTGACATGCTCGAACACGATCCCATTCGGGGCGGGGTGCGCCAGTTTCGCAGCCAGATCGGCCGATCGCGCGCGCGCCGCCTTGCCTTGCGCCTCTTGCAACCCCTTGACGCTGTCTTCCCAACCGTCAGGAATAACCGTGTTCCAGGGGTCGACCGCGGCAAAGAAATTCAGCCGATCATCAAGCCAGACATAGATGGGCGCGAAATCGAGGCCTGTGATCGCGTACAGCGCGACCTGCTTTTTTTCTCCCGCATTCGCAAGATCGACCTCCGCCAGGCGTTCGATCTTCGCCTGACCGTCAGGCAGCAACGCGACGGCGCCTCCATTCGCAAGCGCAACTTTCGCGAGCAGGCCGATTTCCGACGGCGCCGCGTTCAACGCTACATATATCGCCGGGGCGCTTACATTCTTCTCGCCTTGTTCCGAGGCGCTCTTCCAGCGCGCCATGCCGCCTTCCCGCGCATAGGCCTCGTTAACGGGAGACTTCAGATAGTCGTTCCCGGTGACTGTCTCCGAGACAGGAACACCTTGCTCGTCCAGTTTGATAACGCTCGTTATGCGGGGTCCCCGGCCACGATCGTTGTATTGGAAGAACATGTGCAAAGTGCCGTCTTCGGCGGTCCAAACGGCCTGCTGCCCGGCAAGGTTCCCATTCATCAGAAACGAGTAGCGCACCGCCGCCGCCGGAATGTCTGGCGGCAATGCGGGCGCGCCCGACTGGCTCCGGGCCGGCGTCCGCGCGCCACAGATCGTCACGGCAATCAGATTCAGAATCGCGGCATGCAGCCGGATTCCCATTGGTTGTCGCTTTGGCATGGCAGTCTTTCGATTCTATAGGCCAGGCGTTCCCGATGCGGATCGCGCCGCCACGGCAGGCGTCAGTGAGCCGGGGTATTTGCCGACGTCAATGCCGAAGGCGCAATATCAAGCCGCCGCCGCTCCACGCGATCGTGCTGTTGCCGGGCTTCTTCGGCAAGCGACTCATAGTCTTCGCCTTGCAAGCGGTGGTCGAGAAGCGCAATCACCGCCAGTACGCGCCACAGCGCCGCCCGGCCGTGAATCCCTACAGCCAGCAATTCGAGCGATTCGAAGATTTCGAACGCTTCCGGGCCAGAATTCTTCAGCTTAAAACGGCTGGCCTTCTCCGCTACCCAAGCCGCCGCTTGCTTGAACACGGACTCTTCGCTGCCCACCCGATCGAGGATGCGCAGCAGGATGTCGCGATCTCTCAGCAATAACCCGAGCTCGCTTGCGGCAAATTGTCCGATCGGTTGGCCCGCATGCTGGTCTCTCATCCGCTCTAAGAGCTCGATCGCAAAATTGGAGCCGGCCAGATGATCGTGCAAATAGGCGGTCAAGGGAAGGCTCACGAGATCCTTCCTCCGGCGATCGCGCCGACTACCAGCAAGGGCTCAGCGCCGGAAGCGACCGGCAGCGGCAAGGGTTCATCGGGCGATTCGTGCGAGAGGTCCTGCTCGCAGGCAAAGAACCGCACGAACGCTCTGCGCTTCTGAGTCACATGGTCCCGCAGCGTGCCGCTCAGCATGGGATAACGAGCCTCCAGAGCATCCAAGACCGACCGCTGAGTCACTTGGCCCTCCACTTCCAACCGCACTTCTGCTTCTGCGCGCGCCAACGTCCGCAAATGAGCCGGAAGCACCACCCGAACCATCTTCAAGATTTTTTATCACGCCCCGGTCAGGCGAGCGTCTGGACTTCTACCGAGAGCACCGCCGGCAGATCTCGAACAATAGCCGACCAATGATCACCCGCATCGGCCGACGCATAAACCTGCCCGCCTGTGGTGCCGAAATACAGGCCGCATGAATCGAGCGAATCCACCGCCATCGCATCGCGCAGCACGTTCACATAGCAATCACTTTGGGGCAGCCCGTTGGTCAGCGGCTCCCACTCGTTTCCTCCCGTGCGGCTGCGATAAACCCGCAGTTTTCCATCGAGCGGATAGTGCTCGGAGTCGCTCTTGATCGGCACCACGTAAACTGTCTCCGGCTCGTGGGCATGGACATCGATGGCGAATCCGAAATCCGTCGGCAGATCGCCGCTTACCTCCCGCCACGAATCGCCCGCGTCATCGCTGCGCATGACGTCCCAATGTTTCTGCATGAACAAAACGTCGGGACGCGACGGGTGCATCGCAATGCGGTGCACGCAATGTCCGATTTCCGCTTTCGGGTCGGGCAGGAACGGAGAATTCAGTCCGCGATTGATCGGCTGCCAAGTCTCGCCGCCATCGTCACTGCGGAAGGCGCCCGCCGCCGAAATCGCGACGAAGATTCGATTGAGATTAGACGGGTCCAGGAGGATCGTGTGCAGGCACATTCCGCCTCCACCCGGTTGCCAGCGCGGGCCGGAACCGTGGCGCCGCAATCCGCAGAGTTCCTGCCAGGTGGTCCCGCCATCGTCGGATCGGAACAAGGCCGCGTCCTCGACTCCGGCATACACTGTATCGGGGTCGGTGAGCGACGGCTCCAGATGCCAGACTCGTTTGAACTCCCAGGGGTGCGGCGTGCCGTCGTACCACTGGTGAGTCCCGGCGACACCGCCATAGATGAATTTGTTGCCCACCGGCTCCCAGGTCTGACCTCCGTCATTGGAGCGCTGCATCACCTGCCCGTGCCAACCCGTCGACTGCGAGGCGTAGAGCCGATTTGGATCCACCGGCGACCCCTTAACGTGAAAGATCTCCCAACCCGCAAAATGCGGGCCGCTCACCTCCCATCGCTCCCGCTTTCCGTCCGCGCTCAACACGAACGCACCCTTGCGAGTCCCGACCAATACTCGAACGCTGCTCATCAATCACCCCTAACAAATGTACCGGTTTGCTGGTCCGTGTGGGAGGGGCGGATAATCGTAGCGGTGACGGCGAATTGCGCAGGGGGGCACTCCGGTGTATGATTATTCATAGCTGTGAATAAACATGCAGGAGTGTTCAACTAGGCATGGCTGCTCCCGTTATTCATCCGACGCCGCGGCCGCGCATCACTGCGTTTCGCCACGATCTGGATCTATCTACCGAGCAGCTACATGAGCTGCTAGATCTCACGCAACAGGTGAAGCATTCCCGGCAGCGGTTCGCGTCGGCCCTCAAAGGCAGGTACCTAAGTCTGCTATTCGAAAAGCCTTCCCTGCGCACGCGGATGACTTTTGAGCTAGCGGTTAAGCAGTTAGGGGGGGATTGCGTGGCGCAAACCGGACCGATTGCCGAGCGGGAACCGCTTAAAGATGTCGCACGCAATCTAGCACGCTGGACGGACGCTATTGTGGCGCGCACCTTCGCGCAAGAGACGATCGACGAGTTATCGAATTGGTCCGGAGTTCCGGTAGTGAACGCCTTGAGCGATCTGTATCATCCGTGCCAGGCGCTCGCGGACATGTTCACTCTGAAGGAACAGTTCGGGAGGTTGCGCGGTTTGAGGCTTGGTTACGTAGGGGACGGCAATAACGTGGCTCATTCGCTCCTGCTCTGCTGCGCGCGGCTGGGCATCCATTGTTCTATAGCGACTCCGCCGCGGTACGAACCCAAGCGCGGCATCGTAGAACGGGCAGTGGAATTTGCCTCCGCCTCCGGAGCACAGATTGAAATCACCACCGATCCCGCGCGCGCCGTGAAATGCGCCGATGCGATTTACACCGATGTGTGGGCCAGCATGGGCCAGGAAGCGGAAACCGAGGAGCGAAAGAACGTATTCGCTCCCTATCAAGTCAACGAGGCCTTGGTCGCCCAGGCGCGCAAGGACACGCTCTTTATGCATTGCCTGCCCGCCAAGCGCGGCCAGGAAGTGACAGATTCCATCATGGAGTCGCCGCAATCGGTGGTGTTTGATCAGGCGGAGAACCGGCTGCACGTGCAGAAGGCTCTGCTCTTGATGTTGCTGCAGTAACTTCCTGTCAGGGGCGGAGAACAGAACCGAGGCGTAGTGCGCCCGAAAAACGAAACTTTAGAAGATGAATAAACCGACAGTTAAAAAGGCAGCGCTCGCCTATTCGGGCGGGCTCGATACGTCCATCATCATTCCGTGGCTCAAAGAGCATTACGATTGCGAGGTTGTCGCGGTCTGCGGAGATATCGGCCAGGGCGGGGAGGAACTCGAAGGGCTGCGCGAAAAGGCTCTGAAGACCGGCGCCTCCGAAGTCTTTGTGGAAGATATGCGCGAGGAGTTTGTAAGCGACTATCTCTGGAAGCTGGTCCGCTCCGGCGCGGTTTATGAACACAAATATCTGTTGGGGACTTCCATTGCGCGGCCGCTTCTCGCCAAGCGCCAGGCCGAGGTGGCGCTCAGGACCGGATGCGATGCGCTGGCTCACGGCTGCACGGGCAAGGGGAACGACCAGGTGCGTTTCGAGCTGACGTATAAAGCGATCGCGCCGCAATTGAAAGTAATCGCGCCGTGGCGCGAGTGGGACATCGTCTCACGCGAAGACGCCATCGAATACGCCAAGGACCGCCACGTTCCTATTTCGCAATCGACTACCAAAATCTATAGCCGGGACCGAAACATCTGGCACATTTCGCACGAGGGCGGGGAACTGGAAGATCCGGCCCATGCGGCGCCGGAGGGAATTTGGATGTTGACCAAGAGCCCGGCGGATGCGCCCGCGAAGGCCGCCGAAGTCACCATTGGATTCGAGAGCGGAGTTCCGGTTTCGCTGAACGGACAGCGCCAGTTGAGCGGCGTCGCGCTGCTCGAAGAACTGAATAAGTTGGGCGGCGAGCACGGTATCGGCCGCATCGACCTGGTGGAAAATCGCTTCGTTGGCATGAAGTCACGGGGTTGTTACGAGACGCCTGGCGGCGCGATCCTGGTATTCGCCCTGCGGGAACTGGAGGCGCTCGCGCTCGACCGCACGACACTGCATTTCAAGCAAAAGCTAGCGCTCGATTACGCGGAGATGGTCTACAACGGGCTGTGGTTTACGCCGCTTCGCGAATCGCTCGAAGCATTCTTTGAAAGGGCCGCGGCGCCTGTGACGGGCGAAGTCACGGTGCGGCTTTACAAAGGAAACCTGGAACCGGTCAGCCGCAAGAGCCCGAATTCGCTCTACAGCCTGGACATCGCCAGCTTCACGATGGGCGCGAGCTACGACCAGAAGGACGCGCTCGGGTTCATCAACCTGATCGGACTGCCGATCAAGGTTCGCGCCTCGCTCCGCCAATCGAATTCATGAAGCTCTGGGGCGGCAGATTCGAGAGCGGTTCTTCGGAGGCATTCGAGCGGTTTTCCGGCTCGCTTCGTTTCGACCGCAAGTTAGTCTCCGCCGATATCGAAGGCTCGCGCGCCTTCGCACGAGCGCTTGCGCGGGCGGGCATCGTGACGGAAGCCGAGTGCCGCCAATTGCTCGCGGCGTTCGATGAGATCGCGCGCGAGGCGGAGTCTCCGGACTATTTCCAAGGCGCCGAGGACGAAGACATTCACACGTTCGTGATTCGCAAGCTGGGCGAGAAGGCGGGGGCGGTCTCGGCGAAGATCCACACAGGGCGCAGCCGCAACGAGCAGGTCTCGTCGGATATTCGCCTGTATCTTCGATCCGCGGCCGATACGATCCTTCAGCAGATCGCGGATTTCTGCGAGGCGCTGCTGGCGCTGGCGCGCAAATATCCGGACGCCGTGATCCCCGGCTATACTCATCTGCGGCGCGCGCAGGCTGTGCTCTGGCCGCACTATCTGCTCGCCTATTTCGAAATGTTCGAGCGCGACTATGAACGCATGCAACAGGCGCGCGGCCGGATCAACGTCATGCCTCTCGGCGCCGGCGCGCTCGCGGGCAGCGGCTTTGGGTTCGACCGGCAAGCCATCGCGCGCGAACTGAATTTCGCCGCCATCACGCGCAACAGCATGGACGCCTCGGGCGACCGCGATTTCGCGCTGGATTTTCTGTACGCATCGAGCGTCATCCTGCTCCACCTCAGCCGCCTGGCCGAAGACTGGATTCTGTATTCGAGCGAGGAGTTCCGATGGATGGCGCTGGGCGACGGCGTGACCAGCGGGTCGAGCTTGATGCCGCAGAAGAAGAATCCCGATTCACTCGAACTGATGCGCGGCAAGTCCGGCCGGGTCTTCGGCGCTCTCACATCGTTGTTCGTTACGATGAAGGGCCTGCCCATGACCTACAACCGCGACATGCAGGAGGACAAAGAACCGCTGTTCGAAGCCTTCGAGCAAACGTCGGGATCGCTGGCAATGGCGAAAGTAGTCGCCGAATCCGTGACGCTCGATCGCGCGAGACCGGCCGAGGCCGCGGAAGAAAGCTGGGTGGTCGCGACGGATTTAGCCGAGGAACTCGCGCGCTCGGGCGTGCCGTTTCACCGCGCCCATCAGTTGGTGGGGCAATTAGTTCTCGAAAGCTTTAAGGCAAACAAGAGGCCCGGGGACTGGACCCCCGAGACGCTCGCGGCGTTCGCGCCTGAATTCAAACCCGGGATGGCGCGATTGTTGCACCCGGCCGAAGGGATGCGAACGCGCGAACTGCCGGGCGGCACCGGCCCCGCCGCCGTAGCCGCCGCTTTAGAGCAAGCTGAACAGCGTCTCGCGGCGATGCGGTCCGGCGGGACGCAAGCATGAACAAGAATTTCCGCCAAGGCCAGATCCTGAAGATTCTTCGCGCAAAGAGCATTTTTACCCAGGAGGAGCTGGCGCGCGCGTTGAGCGAGCTGGACATCCAGGCCACGCAGGTCACGCTGTCGCGCGACATGCGCGAGCTGGCGTTGGTGAAGACGCCCGAAGGTTATCGGCAGCTTCCGGCCGAAACCGGCGGCCCCAGCCTTGCCGATGTCGCCGAAGAATACCTGCAGGACATTCGGGTCGCGCAGAACCTGGTGGTGCTTCGCACGTCGCCCGGCAATGCCAACACGCTCGCCATTGCAATCGATCGCGAAGAGCTGGAGGAGGTGGTGGGAACCGTCGCCGGGGACGACACGGTGCTGGTAATCACTCAGGACGCGAGCGAGGCAGCTCGATTCCGGCAAAAGATGCTGGATCTGATCGCGGCGCGCTGAGGCGATAGCGGGGGGGTCAGTGGCGGTGGCTGTGATCGTGGTTGTGCGCGTCCGGGGCCGCCATATGGCAGCCTTTTTCCGTGAGAACGCAGGGGACGTGCTCGAATTGAATGGTGGTGTGGTGTATGCCGAAATCGGCGAGCACGGCATTCACGCACTTTAAGATCCGCTCGCTTTCCGAAGGCGGCATGTCCTCGATCAAAGCATGACAACTGAGCGCATGGGTGCTCGAGCCGAGGCTCCAGATATGGAGATCGTGAACATCCAGGACGCCTTCGATTCGGCCCAGGGCGCTGGTCACGTCCGTTAACGCGAGCCCGCGGGGCAAGCCTTCGAGGAGAATATTCAACGATTCGCGGATGATGTCCCACGCCGTGTAAATAATCAACGCGCCGAGCGCGATGGAAAGTAGAGGATCGATGTAGGTCCAGTGGGTGTAATGAATGACGATGGCGCCGAGGATGATGGCGGCGGCGCCCACCGCATCGCCCAGCATGTGTATGAAGGCGGCGCGAATATTGATATCGCCCTTCTGGCCGCGATGGAGCGCCAGCATGATGGCGCCATTCAACACCAGCGCGGCGGCCGCGACCCAAAGCATCAAGCGATCGTCGACGCCTCGCGGGTGAAGAATGCGGGTGGCGGCCTCCCAGAAAATCGCGAGCGAGATCAAGACCAGTGTCGCGGCGTTCAGAAACGCGGCGATCACGCCCGCGCGCTGGTAACCATACGTTCTGCTGTGGTCCGCGGGCTTGCCCTGAAGATAGAGCCCGGCCGCGGCGAGCAGCAGCGCCAACGCATCGGTGAAGTTATGCCCCGCATCCGAGAGCAGCGCCAGGCTTCCGGCGCGAAAACCGGCGAAGACCTCGAAAGCGGTGAACGCCAGCGTCGCGACCAAGGAAATGCGGAGAATCCAACCGGTCCCGCGCGCGTGATGGTGATGGTGAGCCAGATCCGCTCCTAGCCTTAGTTTAAGGCAGGAGCAGGCTCGCGCCGGCGGTTACTGGGGTTGATCCGGCGGCTTTTCGCCAGGCCGGTAAAGCGACGGCACTTTTTTCTTCGGAGCGTCTTGCGCGTCGGCGTCCTTCTTGCGGTCGGCAACCTCTTTGGACGGCATCATGGCGTCGCGCTCTTTCTTTTCCTTGGCGTCTTCCGCCGTCAATGCGGCGCCGCGTTTGGAGGTATCCTGCATCGCCAGGTCGCGGCTGTCGCTGGTCGTGTCGATGGCTTGCGTCAGAACGAATTTGTAGCGATCGAAATCCTTGGGCTCGCTGTCCTGGATCTTATTGAGCTGCGCCAGAAAGTCCTTTTCCGCGCTGATGACGGCCGTCATGCCTTTGTGGACCGGCCGATGATGCAGCAAGGCGTCGTCGGAAACGGAATCGATGGCCTCGATAATCTGGCTGTAGTCTTCGAGCGTGTTGTGGATGAAGATGCTGCGCCCGGGTTTCTCCTTCGCCAGATACTGCTGCAGCAGATCCATGCGCTGCCGCGCAAATTGCACGTAGAGCAGCAGGCGGTCGTTCGGCTCCTGCGCCTCGCGCACCTGGTCGACTTCATCGGGCGTCAGGAAATCGCGGTCCTGGGCGAAGGCGAGCGCGCCCGCGCATAGCGCCGCGCACATTATCCATGCAGCCTTCATTTCCGCATCACTCCATCGAGCAGCTTATCGTGGATCTCATCGAGCTTGCGCTGAGTATACTCGGCCCAGCCGCGCTGCTGCAGTTGGATGTCGTCCACAAGGCCGGCCATGCGGCGCTGCAGATACGCGACTCGCAGCTCCGCTTTTTTGTAAAAGCGGGCCTTATGCGCTTCCTGGAGCGACTGAACGCACTCGTTCAATGCGTGCGTCATGTCTTCGAGCTGCGCGTCGCCTTTGTGAACCTCGCCCTTGTCGTAGAAGTCGCGCGCCGTATCGAAGTTGCTTTCGGCGAAGCTGAGCGCCTTTTCCGAGCGCCGTGCGGGGTCGTGTTCCGCCTTCAAGTCATCGAGCAAGGACTGGGCCCGCAGACCCGAGGACGCGCTGGCCATCAACATGGCCGCGAACAGAGCAGTCACACTGACCGGTTTGGTCATCGATTCGCCTCCCGTTCGAGAATCCTGCTGCGCTGGCGCGCGATGAACTCCTGATCCGGAAATTTGCCCTGGCTCGCCGCCAGGAACTGCCGGTAGCTGGCAAGCGCGGGCTTCACCTCGTGGAGCTTGTCGAGTATCATCGCGCGATAGTAGTAATCGCCGGGCTGATCGGCGTTCAGGCTATGAATCTTATCCAACGCCGCGAGGGCCTGAGGATACTGCTGGGCCATCACAAGAACACTGGCAGCTTCGCTCCAGGCTTGGCGCGAATCCGGCTTCAGATTGGCGGCGGCAACAAACTCGTTCGCCGCGGCTGGAAAATTGCGTTGATCGCGATAGATGCGGCCGATTGCCATCCGCAGATCGTAGTCGTTGGGAGTCGCGGCAAGCGCGCTTTCGAGAATTGGCTTCGCCAGATCCGGCTGGTTGTTTTTCAGATAGGCGGTGGCCAGCGCCAGACTATTCGCCGGCGTAGGCGACAACTCGACTGCCGTTTTAAATTCCGCAACCGCATCGGCTGGGCGATTGCTTTGCAGGTAGAGGCGCCCCAGTTCCTCACGCGCGCCGGCGTCGTTCGGAAAGTCTTTCAGGATGGCGATGGCGTCGTCCGCGCGGTTGGCTGTCGAGAGCGCGAGGGCCAGCTCCAATTCATAGGACTGGAGGTCCGGATCGAGCGCGGCGGCGTGGCGGTAATGCGGCGCGGCTTCATCCAATTTGCCTTCGCGGGCGAGCGCCTGTCCGAGACCCAGCTCCGCCACCGCCTGCTTCGGATCGATGGCTAACGCGGCTTCAAACGCCCCCGCCGCGCCCGCCGGATCGCCCGTCGCAAGCAGGCTCTCGCCGAGATACCGTTGCGCCCGCGCCTGGTTCGGTTTCTGTTTGGCGGCATCGCGCAGCAGAGCAACCGCGTTGCTCGCGCGCTGCTCTTGCAAGTACAGAATGCCGAGGTTCAACTCAGCCTCGTATAGGGCCGGCTTCAACGCCAGCACTTGCTTGTAATGTTCGGCCGCGGCGCTTTCCCGATGGAGCCCGGTCTCGGCCAGCGCGAGGTTGAATAGCGCCGAGTAATCCTTGGGATCCTGGGCCGCAAGCTGCGAAAAAATCTTTTGAGCTTCTTGATAATCCTGGCGATCCAGAGCCTGGAGGCCGGCCGCTTGCGGATCGGTCGATCCGGCCAAAGCCATGAAAGCGGCAAGCGGCAGCAGGACGAACACGCTGAGCAACCCCTGTGGACCTATTCTATCGAGAGTTTTTCCGGTCCTGGGCTGCCGCCGCGGCTTCCCTATGCAGGTGCGTCATATTGATGCCGGCGAGCGCAAGCGCGACGAATCCCGCGACGATCATAGGAATCGTCACCACCGCCCAAAGGATCAGCGAGAATCGCTTGGCGTGTCCCGCCGCCAGGCCGAACATGATGAGCGTACGCGCCGTCACCCATTGGAAGGAACCGAGATTTCCCGGCGCCTGCGGAACAATGCTGCTCAACCGCAGTAGCACCATCATGATGAAGGAAGCCGTCCAGGGAACCGCAAGGCGATTGGCGATCACGAGCGCATAGATCGGCAGCAACTGCGACACGATGAACAGGCCGCTCACGAAAAACGAGAAGTACAGATAGCGCGAGTGGCCGATCAGATGCAAGTCTTCGATGAGCGTGTTGAACCAACGCGGCCACGCCATGCCGAAGAACAGATCGAGCGACTGCTTCTTGGCAAACATGGCGTAGCCGAGAATGGCCGATACCAGCACGATCATGACGCCGAGGATGTAGCCGCCATTCAACAGCACGACGGGCAGCCTGCCCATGTGCAGGCAATAGAAGAAACAGGCCATAAGCCAAACGCCATCGAAGAGACGCTCGATCAGCGCGGAGGCGAAGGCGACCGAAAGCGGCAGATCGCTTGCTTTCGACAGCATGAAGCAGCGGATGAGTTCGCCGGCGCGCAGCGGCAGCACTTCGTTTGAGAACATGCCGACGTAGATGGCCTGCATCGTATGGGCGAAGCGTACGCGCTCTACCGGCGCAAGCAGCAGCTTCCAGCGCCAACCCTGCAGAAGATAGACGGCGAGATTGCAGGTCATGGCGATCGCCACCCATTTCCACCGCATGTGCCGCACTTCGCCCCATATGTGCTGCAGCCCGGCGCCATTCAACACCCAAGCCATGCAGATGAGAGAAATGACATTCGTGAGAATGAGAATCGCCCACGAACGAATCTTCCGGTTACGCTCGACGGCGGGGGACAGGGGCGCGACTTGCGTGCTCAACACCCCCATAATAAGCCGAGAATGATAAGCCTCGATGGCGTGGCCGCGATGACCTCCGCATGGGCGCCTATTATCATCTGTAAAGCCCATGCTCGCCGGCCTGCTTCGCTCGCTTCTGTTTTACGCCGCGGCGCCCACGGACACCGTGTCGCGCCCAGCCGTTCACGCCGCCTTGCGGGCGAACCTGCCGTTCTTTGCTATCGCCTGCGTCGTGCTTATCGCCGGCGCGGCGTCGCTTCTGCTTTCGCGGCTCCGCTCGCGCGACCGCCTTCTGTTCTGGCTGGGCATCTTTTCGCTGCTCTACGGTTTACGGCTCCTGCTTCTTAACGAATTGGTGCGGGCCTCCCTCGGTCTTTCCTTCAACGATGTAGCGCCTTGGGTCTTTGGCATCACGTATGTCATTTCCCTCCCATACGCGCTGTTCGCTCGGGAGCTGTTCGGCCGCGCCTGGCGCCGCGCGTTCGAGGTCTGGTACTGGGCCGCGCTGGCCTTCGCCGTCTTCGCGGTTCCGTTTGCGTTCTCCGGCCGGCCGCTGAACGCGCTCAACTTCTTGAATAGCGCGCTGGTCACGTCCGGCACCTTGCTATTGCTAATCCATCTTCTTTGGCGCAGGAGCGATCCCAGCGCTTTCGCCAGATCTCTCACATGGCCGCTGGTGATTTGTGGGCTTCTGATCCTGCTGCAAAACCGTGGCATTCAACCCTGGGGCTTTAACACGGAGCCTGTCGGGTTTCTCATCTTGCTGGCGGGTCTCGGCTGGGTCGCCGTGCGCCGGTCCCTTGCAATCTCGCGCCGGTTGAGCGAAGTCGAGCAGGAGCTAGCCACCGCGCGGCGCATTCAAGACTCCATCATTCCGCGTTCTTCGCCTCAGCTTCTTTCGCTCAGCGTCGCTTCTCGCTATCAGCCGATGACTTCCGTAGCCGGCGACTTCTTCGATTTTCTGAAGACCGGCGACACGCGCCTCACCATCCTGGTGGCAGACGTTTCGGGCCACGGCGTACCGGCTGCTCTTGTCGCCTCCATGCTGAAGGTGTGTTTCGCCGCGCAGAGACCGTGGGCGCACGATCCCGCTCAAGTGCTTGCCGGATTGAATTCCATGCTGCGCGATAGCTTGGGCGGTCAATACGTCACCGCGGCGTGCGCCGCTATCGATCTCTCCGCGCGAGTCATTACTTACTCGGGCGCGGGCCACCCGCCAACATTATTGATGCGCCGGCAGGCCGGCGAGGTTATTCGCCTCGCTGAGAACGGCCTGTTCATCGGTCCGTTTCCGCAGGCAACTTATTCGAACGTGTCGGTCTCTTTCGAGAGCGGCGACAAACTGCTGCTCTATACAGACGGGATCGTCGAAGCCACGGGACCGGATGGCGTCGAATTCGGACAGGATACGCTGGAACGTTTTCTACAAAGCGCCGCCCACCTGGCGCCCGGCGATTTTATCGAGCAACTCTTTCGCAGGATCTCAACGCCCGCCCAGCAGGACGACTGGACGGCGGTGGTGGCGCAGTTCGACTAAGGGCCGCCGAGTCCAATTCGAAGCTGCCACATGGTTTCACGATTGTCGAAAATGTATTCTCATCTATGAGATGCCTATTCAACTTTTAAGATCTCTGGCTCTGATCACACTTCTCGCCCCGGCGGCTACGCTCATCGCCCGTCAAGCGACCGCGCCGGCTTCGACTCAAGCGCCTTCCACGGGCAACGCCAAACCGGAAGACACCGAGGTTTGGGAGCCTGTGCCCAAAGCGGTCACTCCCGGCGATACCTGCGGCGCAGCGCCTTCGGACGCCATCATTTTGTTCGATGGAAAGAATCTGGACGAGTGGGTGTCGGTGCGCGACAAGTCGCCGGCCAAGTGGACGGTGGCCGATGGCGTCCTCACCGTGAGCAAGAGTGAGGGCAATATCGAAACCAAGCGGTCCTTCAAGAACTACCAGCTTCATATCGAGTGGAAGGTTCCGGCGGATATCACCGGCACGGGCCAGGCGCGCGGCAACAGCGGTGTCTTTCTTGCGTCCACTGGGCCGGGCGACGCCGGCTATGAGCTGCAGGTTCTCGATTCGTACAACAACAAGACATACGTGAACGGGATGGCGGGCAGTTTGTATAAGCAGGCCATTCCGCTGGCGAATCCCGGGCGCAAACCCGGCGAGTGGCAGACCTACGATGTAGTCTGGACCGCGCCCGTTTTCAACGAGGACGGCACTCTGAAAACGCCTGCTTATGCGACCGTCTTCTTCAACGGCGTTGTGGTTGAGAACCACTATGAGTTGAAGGGCGAAACCCGCTACATCGGCAAACCCTTCTACAAGGCGTATTCGAGCGCTCCCATCAAGCTGCAAGCTCATGGCGACAAGAGCGAGCCGCTCAGCTTCCGCAACATCTGGGTCCGTGAGCTCGAGTAGCGGGTCCCGAGTGATTACTTGACAGAGGCAGTCTGGCGGGCGGCCGGCTTCGAGCGCAGCTCGGCTTCTAGAACGGGCTTCAGGGTGTTCTCCACAATGGGCCCGTTGTAGCGCTTCCCGTTCACAAACAGGGTCGGGGTTCCTTCCACTCCCGCGCGGTCGCCGTCCTGAATATCGCGAAGGATGGTCTCGCGCACCAGGGTCGAGTCGAGGTCGCTCTCAAACCGTTTCATATCGAGGCCGGCCTTCTGCGCCAGGGTGAGAATGTTATCGCGCGACAGGTTGCGGGTCGCAAACATGGCATCGTGGAGGGCCCAGAATTTCCCCTGCTGATGAGCGGCGATAGCGGCAGTGGCGGCAAACTCGGCGCGCGAGTGGATATCGAGCGGGTATTGTTTAAAGATCAACTTTACCTGTGTCGGATAGGCCTCTAGAAGAGCTTTAATTTCAGGCACGGCCGCAATGCAGTAGGGGCATTGGAAATCGGAGAACTCGACGAGCGTAACGGGCGCATTCGCGGGGCCCAGTACAGGCGCGCCCGAGGTCGGGATGCTTACCGGATCGTCGAGCAGGCGGGTCGGCTGAGTATGCGCCCACTTGGAGGCGTCCGCGGCCGCGATGGCGTCGGCTTCGCTCTTGCCTTGCCGGAGTGCGTCGACCACCGCGGCGGCGAGCCCCTTGCTGAACGAACAATTCGGATCCACCACCCGGCACTCCGCGAGCTTCATATTGCATCCGCATGAGCAGCCATGCTCGCGCAAGATCTTCAAGGCGGCCGCCTTTTGGGCGGTGGTGAGGCTGGTGAGATCGATGCCGGGAAGCGTGTCTGCGGTCTTCCAATCCTGCGCAAGCAGAATGCAACCTCCCAGCAGACACAATCCTGCCAGGCGCAGGCGCAGAAGCTTCATACTGACCATTGTAGAAGAAAGAACCGGGCAATCCCGCTTTCGCGCGTCACAGGATGGCGCTCAGTCTGGTCCAAAGAAATGGCCGGACCGGGTATTGTCATATAGGAGAGAACTAACGTGTCAACCACAGCCACGCGAAGCATTGCAGAGGAACAGACGCTGGAAGAAGTTTGCATCAACACGATTCGCTTTCTTTCGGCGGACGCCGTGCAGAACGCCAATTCCGGACATCCGGGGCTGCCGATGGGAGCAGCCGCGGTCGCGTATACGCTTTGGACCAAATTCCTGAAGTTCAATCCCAAGGATCCCGGCTGGTTCGATCGAGACCGGTTCGTGTTGTCCGCGGGACACGGATCGATGCTGCTTTACAGCCTTCTGTATTTGACCGGTTACGATCTGTCGCTCGATGAGCTGAAGCACTTTCGCAAGTGGGGCAGCAAGACGCCGGGGCATCCCGAGCGCGGCCATACGGTTGGGGTGGAAGTGGCCACCGGGCCGCTCGGCCAAGGATGCGGAAACGCGGTAGGGCTGGCGATTGCGGAAGCGTGGTTTGCCGCGCGCTTCAACAAGCCGGGGCATACGATCGTCGATCACTACACATATGTTCTGTGCGGGGATGGCGACCTGATGGAGGGCGTCAGCCAGGAGGCGGCTTCGCTTGCCGGACATTTGCGGCTCGGCAAGCTGATCTATCTTTACGATCAGAACCACATTTCGCTCGCGGGAGAAACCAGTCTCACGTTTACCGAGGACGTCGCTAAGCGCTTCGAGGCATACGGCTGGCACACGCGCCACGTAGAGGACGGCAACGACACCGAAGAGGTAGCGCGGGCGATTGAAGAAGCGCAGCAGGAACCGAACCGGCCGTCCATCATTTTGTGCCGCACGCATATCGGCTACGGGAGTCCCAAGAAACAAGACACGTTTGAGGCGCATGGCAATCCGCTCGGCGAAGAGGAATTGCAAGCGGCCAAGAAGGCGCTGGGCTGGCCTTCGATGGATAAGTTCTATCTGCCGGAAGATGCGGTAAATTTTTTCCGCAAAACGGGCGACAAGGGCAGGGAAGCGCAGCAGGCGTGGCAGAAGAAGCGCGACGCCTACAAGAAAGCTTTTCCGAAAGAGGCCGCGGAGCTGGAGCAGATGTTGAGCGGCAAGCTGCCCGAGAACTGGGGCGCGGACCTGCCGAAATGGAAGCCGGAGGATAAGCCCATTGCGACGCGCGCCGCCGGTGGCCAGGCGATGAACGCGCTTGCCAAGCACATCCCGAACATGATCGGCGGCTCGGCGGATCTGAACCCCTCCACCAACACCGCGCTGAAGGGCATGGGCGATTTCCAACCTACGGAGTTCGGCGGCCCCCATGCGCAAGGAGCGGTGGGCGGCGTTTGGGGCTATGCGGGAAACAACATCGCATTCGGCGTGCGCGAGCATGCCATGGGGGCGGCGGTCAACGGCTTGGCCGCGCATGGCGGTTTGCTGCCGTTCAGCGCCACGTTCCTGGTCTTTTCCGATTACATGAAGCCCGCCGTCCGGCTGGGCGCGCTGAGTCAATTGAAGGCCTTCTATGTCTTCACGCACGATAGCGTCGGCGTAGGCGAAGACGGGCCCACGCACGAACCGGTCGAGCAGATCGCGGGGCTGCGCGCGATACCGGGGTTGAACGTGATGCGTCCGGCGGACGCCACTGAGACCGCTGAATCCTGGGCCACGGCGATCCAGCATAACGGCCCTACTCTGTTCGCGCTCACCCGGCAAAACGTACCGCACCTGGATCGCAGCAAAGCGAAAAATGCGGACGTTTCGAAAGGCGCCTACATTCTGTCGGAACCGGAGGGAGGCGCGGCGGAGGTGATCCTGATAGGCAGCGGCTCCGAGGTGTCGCTCTGCATGAGCGCGCAAGAGAAGCTGAAGAAATACAACGTGAAGGCGCGCGTGGTCAGCATGCCGAGCTGGTTCTTGTTCCAGGCTCAGGATGAAAGCTATCGAGAGAGCGTGCTGCCGAAGGGGCAGAAAAAGCGCGTGACGGTGGAGGCGGCTTCGACCTATGGCTGGGATCGCTGGGCCGGCGATGAAGGAACCATGATCGGCATCGATCACTATGGAGCGTCGGCGCCCGGCGACGAAATCATGAAGCACTTCGGCTTCACAGCCGAGCATGTGGCATCGGCCGCGCTGAGGTTACTGGGCCGCAACGAAGAAGCGGAGAAAGAGTACGGCGGCGAGACCACCAACGTGGCGCCGACCTCGCCGCAAGAGGGACATTCTTAAGGCGGCGTCAGACGGGCGGGAGCTACGCGGGAATCGAACCGCTGCGAATCACGCGCTCCATCACATCGGCGAACGTATCGATCTCTTCGAGAGTCGTGTAAACGTTGGGCGTGATGCGCAGGCCTTGGTACTCGCCCGGCGTGACGATCGCGACAGTCCAGATGCGCTGCTTTTCCCACAGATAGGTGGCGAGCTTCGGCGCGTCGAAACCATCGACGCTGACGAACCCTATGCCGCAGGACTGCTCCGGATCCTCGCTGTTTAGAATCTTGACTCCCGGCAGCTCGCGGAGGCGATTCGACCAGCGCTTGCGAAGGTAGCGGAGACGCTCCGCCTTGCGTTCGGCGCCGATGCTGTCGTGGAAATTCAGAGCTTCCGTGATCGCGTTTCGCTGCGAAGCCGGATGCGTTCCGATCTCTTCGAACTTGCGAATGTTGTCGCGCATGCTACCGGGTGCGGGCATCATGGGCCAGATGCTTGGAATCTTTGGCTTCCGCACATACAACATCCCGGTGCCGATGGGCGCCAGCACCCACTTGTGCAGAGACGTGCCGTAGTAGTCGCAATCGAGATCGGCGTGGGTGAACGGAAATTGCCCGAAAGCGTGCGCGCCATCCACAACTACTTCGATCCCGCGCTGCCGCCCCATTTGGCAGATCGCCTTCACCGGGAAGATCTGCCCGGTGCGGTTCGTAATGTGGCAGATGTGAATCACGCGGGTGCGCGGCGTGATGGCGGCTTCAATGCGCTTGGCTAGAAAATCGAGGCTGGGCGGCGGCACGGGGAACGAGATCTGCTTCAGAACAATGCCGTCGCGGCGCGCGCGCTGTTCCCAGGTGGTGATCATGCGCGGGTAATCCTGATTGGTCGTCACCACTTCGTCGCCCGGCTTCAATTGCATGCCGAGCTGGACAATTTCCAAGGCTTCGCTCGCGTTGCGCGTGATGGCGATCTCTTCGGGATCGCAGCCGAACATGCGGGCCAAACGGCGGCGCACAGTTTCCAGGCCCGGATCGAGCACGTTCCACATGTAGTAAGACGGGCTGAGGTTCTCAACCTCCAGATAGCGAACCTCGGTGTCCATCACGATTTTCGGCGCAGGCGAGACGCCGCCGTTGTTGAGATTAACCATATTGCGGTCAACCGTGAACGCATGGCGGACGTTGAACCAGAAATCTTCGTCGCGCGCGACGGAGTCCGCGGGCCGCTGGCCGAGTCCCTCCACTGCTCGTTGCGCTCGCAGCATGGAGTCCGTTTGGAAGGCTGCCAGCAACCCGGCGGAATATCCGAAAAATCGTCTGCGGTCCATTGTGGATTCCCTTAAGTGTTTCTTATCTTAATCGATGGGAGAAGGCTACGCAGAGACCGGCGAAGAAGCGGCAGAGGGGCGGGGTCGATTCGAACGACCGATAAGAGCTTTGCGAACTCACGCCTTACCACTTGGCTACCGCCCCATGTGAGGATAGTGAGATTAGTATTAGCACCGCTGCGGCCCAAATGGTACTAGAGGTTCCTCTGATTTCGCATCAGATTATTCCGATACGCGTATAACGCGAAGGCAGACTCGGGCTCATGAGCAACGCGAAAGCAACAATCTCAACGAAAGGCGCTTTGATCTATAGCGCTGTTTTTGCAGGCGCAATCGCGGTCTATCTTGCGATCCGACATTTGGGAGTCCGGTTGAGCGTGCCCACAGCGAGCAGGGTCGAAACTCCACCCGCGCTTTCTGCCGTTCACGTCAACGATTTCGTTCACGTCCTGCTCGCACTGGCGCTTGTTATCGCAACGGCACGGACTCTCGGCGCGCTCTTCCGTTGGATTCAACAGCCGCCGGTGGTCGGCGAAATGATCGCCGGCATCCTGTTGGGACCCTCGCTCCTGGGGCGGCTGGCGCCCGGATTTGCCGCGTACATCTTGCCGCAATCCATCGCGCCTTTGTTGAACACGATCTCGCAGTTTGGCGTGATTCTCTACATGTTTCTTGTTGGGCTTGAGCTCGACCTTCCGGCCCTTCGCCGTCAGGCGCAATCCACAGTCAGCATCTCGCATGCGAGCATCGTGGCGCCCTTCCTGCTCGGGTCGTCGCTTGCTTTATTCTTATATCCCAGGTTGTCGGACAGCGCCGTTTCGTTCACGTCCTTTTCGCTGTTTCTGGGCGTGTCGATGTCGGTTACCGCGTTCCCGGTCCTGGCGCGCATCCTAACCGACAGGCGCATTCATCGCACACATTTGGGCTCGGTCGCGCTCGCCTGCGCCGCGATCGACGACGTAACGGCGTGGTGTCTGCTCGCCTTGGTTGTAAGTGTCGCTCAGGCGGGAGACCGCAACGCGATACGCACGATCTCAATGGCCATCGCCTATGTCGGGTTCATGTTGTTTCTCATGCGCCCTCTGTTGGCGCGGGTGGTCGGCTGGATCGATCGGCAGCCACGGTTGAATCAGAGCGTCCTCGCTTTCATATTGCTCGGAATCCTGTTGTCGTCTCTCGCAACGGAATCGATCGGCATCCACTCCATCTTCGGAGCCTTCTTGCTGGGCGCGGTCATCCCTCACGACAGCGGCGTCGCCCGCGAGCTAACCAGCAAACTGGAAGACTTCGTCATCGTGTTCCTGCTTCCGGCGTTCTTTGCCTTTACCGGCTTGCGAACGCAAATCGCGTTGGTCAACGGCTGGCGCAGTTGGCTCATTTTCCTGCTCATCGTCGTGGTGGCTTCGGCCGGAAAATTCGGCGGCAGCTCGCTGGCAGCCCGGCTAAACGGTTGGGGATGGAGAAAAGCTTCCGCGATCGGCATTCTGATGAACACGCGTGGGCTGATGGAACTCATCGTTCTAAATATCGGATTCGAGCTGCACGTCATCTCTTCGACCTTGTTCGCCATGCTGGTCTTGATGGCTCTTGCGACGACTCTGATTACCACTCCCATGCTGCACTTCGTCGTTCCGCGGGAAGAGCTCGAAGAGGAAGCGAACGGATCGGCGGAAAGCCGTGTTGCCCCGCTTGACAGCGGCCGCGCCGGCCTCCCTGCGCTACTCTCGGATGCGGGCTTCGATGGGCGCTCTAGCGAAGCGGCATCAGCTTCTGGATCGGCGGGTCGCTAGCGGAAGCGTTATTCGTCCCAACAGGAAGCCAATCGCCACCGCGGCCACGAGACGCGGCTTCTTTACTCGTTGCGGCCTGTTTCGAGCAGATACTTGCGCCACGCTCTGCATCTCGGAAGCCGCTTGCGGTTCCCCCAAGCGCGCGCCCTTCATCGCGTTTTGGGGAGAAGGGACGGGCATAGATTGCGACGAAGCTCGAAGCGCAACGGCGCCAGAAGGTTCCATCCGGGGCGTAGCGCCCACTGCCGCGACCGCCCCATCGCCCTTTGCAGGCGCAGCCGGCCGAGACTCGCGGGCAGCTTCCGAGTTGTCCTCGTGAGGCGAGTGCGCCGGCTCTTTCGCGATCGCGCCAGCATGGACGCGCGTGTATTCGGCGCCAAAAAAGAATATCTGCGCCGAGTAGTAAATCCAAACAACCACCGCGACCAGAGAGCCTGCGGCGCCATAGGTTGAGCCCACGCCAGCTTTGCTGAGATAGATGGCCAGCAGAAACTTGCCGATCGTAAACAGCAAGGCGGTGCCGATAGCTCCGACGATCACCTGCCGCCAGGAAATCGCGACATCGGGCAGATACTTAAGCATGAGCGCGAACAATACAGTCACGACCACGAAAGACAAAGCGAAATTGAGGATCTGGAGCACAAAGGCTGGCAGCGGCAGTAGTTGTCCGAAAGAATGACCGATAAAGCCGAGCGCCGAACTAAGTAGCAGCGAGACGAGCAGCAGGAAGCCAACCGACAACACCATGCCGAATGAAAACAAGCGCTCTTTAATCAAACTCATGAGCCCGGACGATTGCTTCTTGGGCGCGTCCCACATGACGTTTAAAGCCGCCTGCAATTCTGTGAACACGCCTGAGGCGCCGAACAGCAGAGTGACAAACGCGATGATGCTGGCGAACGTACCCGTGGCGGGCTTGTCCGCGCTCTTCAGCAGCGATTCCGCCGTTTCCGCTCCGCGGTCGCCGATCAACTGCCGCGCTTCGCTGACCAGCGCGCCGTGGGCGTTTTCGTGGCCGAACACGAATCCGATGATCGCCGTGGCCAGCACCAATAAGGGAGCAAACGAAAGAATGCTGTAGAAGGCCACCGATGCGCCCAACCTGGGGGCATTATGCTCACTCCAGCGCGAGTACGTGTCTTTGAGCAAAGAGAGTTGTCGTTTCAGAAACACCGTTCCTTAGACGACTTCCAGTATGGGATTTCGCCTCGTACATCTACAGGCGGGATGGATTGACGTGGTGGGCGCTATAGGACTCGAACCTATGACCTCGTGCGTGTGAAGCACGCGCTCTAACCAACTGAGCTAAGCGCCCGCGAACTGCAAACCTCAATTCTAAACCAGCCCCTGCTCGCGCCACCCGCTTTCATATGCGACTCTGGCTCCATGCCCCACTTGCCCTTTCACATCCTCTATAGCGATATCGGGGGAGTGCTGGGCACCAACGGCTGGGACGCCGCGCTGCGCCGCAAAGTGGCGGCCCGCTTTCACCTGGATCTGGAGGAGATAGAACCGCGCCACCATTTGATGTTCGATAGCTACGAGCGCGGCTATATGTCTTTCGAAGATTATCTGCGTCGCGTCTTCTTCGGGCGCCCACGCGATTTCACCATCGAAGATGTCCGCGATTTTACCTACGACCAGTCCGTCCCGTGGCCCGAAAACATCGGGTTCTTTCAGCGCGTCAAAACCGCCAACCGGCTAAAACTCGCGCTCATCAGCAACGAGGGGCGGGGCATCACCGAGCATCGGATACAGAAGTTCGGGCTTCGCGAGCTGGCCGACTTCATGGTCATCTCGCATTGTGTCGCGCTGCGCAAGCCGGACCGCGAGATATGGGGGCTAGCTCTTCGGCTCGCTCAAGCCAAGCCCGAAGAATCGATCTATGTGGACGACCGCGAGATGTTTGTCCAGGCGGCGGAGGAGCTCGGCTTCCGCGCGGTCCATCATGTTTCGCTCGAAAGCACGAAGGACCGCTTCAGGAGCATCGGATTGGAAGTCGATTAGCGCCTTAGCGGGCTGCCGCGGCCGAGCCGGCTTTGAGCTGCTTGTTTGCTTCTTCCCAGTTAATGACGTTCCACCACGCCGCGATGTATTCGGGCCGCCGGTTCTGATACTTCAAGTAGTAGGCGTGCTCCCAAACGTCCAGCCCGAGGATGGGCTTCTTGCCTTCCATCAGCGGGCTGTCCTGATTAGCGGTCGAAGTAATCTCGAATTTTCCGCTGCTGTCCTTGAGCAGCCACGCCCAGCCGGAGCCGAACCGGGTTGTCGCCGCCGCGTTGAACTTTTCCTTGAAGCCCTCGAAGCTGCCGAAGTTGGCATCGATCACGCTCGCAATATCGCCGCTCGGCCCGCTGCCGTCGTTTTTCTTCAGCAGCGGCCAGAAGAAGGAATGGTTCGCATGCCCGCCGCCATTGTTCCGAACGGCCGTCTTGATCGACTCGGGGACGGCGGCCAGATGATTGGCTAGCAAATCCTCAAGCGATTTGTTCTGAAGGTCGGGCGCCGATTCGAGCGCCTTATTTAAATTCGTCACATACGCGCCATGGTGCTTGTCGTGGTGAATCTCCATGGTGAGCTTGTCGATGAAGGGCTCAAGGGCGTCCGACGGGTAGGGAAGCGGTGGAAGGGTAAATGCCATGTTGTTCTCCAATCGCCATTGTCTCAAGCGCGATAAACGGTTGCGCCGGCCACCACGGTTTCTATCACCTGGAGCGAATGTGCTTTCTCACTCCAGCGGAAGCGCACCAGGTCGGCTTTCTCGCCCGGCGTAAGGCCCCGTTGCCGTCCCGCAATGCGCGCCACCCGCGCCGCATTCACCGTGGCCATGGCCAGCGCCTCTCGCAAGGTAACGCCTCCCAAGCGAACGCTATTGCCGATCGCGTGATCCATGCGAAGCGCCGAACCGGCCAATCGGTCGCTCCCTGCGATTGTCACGCTGCCGTTTGCATGCAGTTCCACATCGACTTGCCCCAGTTTGTATGGACCGGGCGCGCACATCGCCGGCATCACCGCATCGGTCACCAATACCGCCCGTTCGACTCCCTTCGCGCGCACAGCCGCGCGCAAGAATGGCCCCGGAATGTGAATTCCGTCCACGATGAAGCTGGCCGTCAGCCGGTCCTCCGCAAGCTGATCCCAGATGCAGTTCTGGATCTTCGGAAGAGTAGGGAAAGCGGCGTTGCCCAGATGGGTGGACATCGTTGCGCCCGCATCCACCGCCGCCCGGATCTGATCCCCCTGCGCCTTCGTATGCCCGATGCTGGCGACTACACCGGACCGCGCCAGATGGCGCACATAGGCGGGCGTCTGCTCCCATTCCGGCGAGACCGTGACGAGCCGCACGTGTCCGTCTGCCGCCTCCTGCCAACGATTGAACTCCTCAACGTCGGGAGGCCGGACGTGTTCCACCGGATGCGCTCCTCGCGGCCCGGCATCCGGAGAAATATGAGGCCCTTCGACGTGGAACGCTTCCATCGCATGCGACTCCGCCATGCCGCTGCGATGCAGCTCTTCTTTTGCGCTTCGAAGATTGCGCAGAGCGCCCCTGATACGCTCTGCCGATCCGGTAATCACAGTAGGGAAAAAGCGGGCCACTCCGCACATGAACATCTTGCGGATGGATTCCGCAATGGCCTCGTGGGAGGACTCCGGATCGTTGTAGTCCACTCCAGCGAATCCATTCACCTGGACATCGATGAATCCGGGGTGCAGAAACTCAGCGGTCTCGGGCGGCTCGATCAGGTCGTCGACAGCCTCGATGGTCTCGCCGTATTCGACCCGTACGACGGACGAGCGTCCGGGGATTGCGCCGATTGCGGACCTTCGTTCCCCTACGCGCACAGCCGGCTCAAACATTCAACTCTTATCCTCACTTTTTGCACAGTTTACTCACGCGCCGACGGCTGTAAATCGCGCGCTGGCCGCGAGTTAAAACGTGTTGAAAACCGGCGGCCGAAAGCGTGAAATCGCTGGCACCCGGACGGCATTCCGATGTACAACTCTCAATAGATCCGGCGCGGGTGCTTGGTCGGCAGGTAATCTCGGGGGAGGTGGCTGCGGATCGGGCCTTCGCGCCAGGCGAAGCATCGAGATTGGGCGGGCGCAAGCCGGCTCAAGACGCGGGGCAGAAGCAAGGTCATCCGGCGGTACAGCCGGAGCTGATCGGCTTTTGCCCCGAACGTTTTTTGCCACGCTTCTCATGCCCTGTTGGGCTTCTAAACCGAGACGGTTTCGCTTTCGCGCACCCCGCCGACAGGAGTCAGCCAGCCAAACTCATCGGCTGCGTTCCCTTGAACCACTTCGAAGAAGCGGCGCTGGATTTTCTCTGTGATAGGTCCGCGATGACCGCCGCCCACCGGAATACGGTCGACGCTGCGGATCGGCGTTACTTCGGCAGCCGTGCCGGTGAAGAATACTTCGTCGGCGACGTAGAGCATCTCGCGGGGGATGATGGTTTCAATAACCGGTATGCCGAGCTGGGCCGCCAGCTTGATAATACTGTCGCGCGTGATCCCCGGCAGAACGGAAGCGCCGAGCGGCGGCGTCAGAATCCGGCCGTCGCGAATGACGAAGATGTTTTCCCCTGAGCCTTCACTGATGTAGCCGTTGTCATCTAAGGCAATACCTTCCGTATAGCCGTTGACTGCCGCTTCCATACGAATCAGCTGAGAATTCATATAGTTAGCGCCTGCTTTTGAAAGTGCCGGTAGAGTATTTGGCGCAATGCGCGTCCAGGAGGAAACGCATACATCCACGCCGTCTTCGATGGCTTCTTGGCCGAGATAACGGCCCCAGGGATAACAGGCAATATAGGTCTCGATGGGGTTGTTTTTCGGGAGCACGCCGACATCGCCGTAGCCCCGCAAAACGATGGGCCGGATGTAACAGGGCGTGACCTTATTCGCGCCGACGACTTCGGTCAACGCGTGGGTCAGTTCGTCTACCGAATACGGAATCTCCATGCGGTAGATTTTGGCGGAATCCACCAGGCGGCGCATATGTTCGCGGCCGCGAAAAATGGCTGGCCCTTGCTTGGTCTCATAGCAGCGGACGCCTTCAAACACCGAGCTGCCGTAGCTTATGACGTGCGACAGAACGTGAATTTTGGCCTCGTCCCAGGCAATGAGCCGGCCATTGTGCCAGATCTTCTCGGTGGTCTCCAACATGGGTTCATTGTAGCGGAGAAAGAGGATGCGGGACTACCGGGGAGGCGGGCAGGGAGAATGGGGGATGTCGAAGGTAACGGTGGGCGAGTGATCAAGCCCTGGCGATCGCACAAGGAATGGCCGATAACAGATATTATGTAAACTGCTAAGTTACAAATATACTTGACTAAGGATACCGTATCCGCTACCATTGAAGCGTTCCCGACGACTCAGGCGCTGCCTTGCTTTGAGCCGCCTGATTCATCGACGCTCATGCTGGAATTTAGACTCACCTACAAGGGCGGACTGCGGCCCGAAAACGCAAGTAGCGGTTCTGGAAACGTGCGCCAAAAGCACGCGATACGCCAAGAGTTTCATCGGCAACTTGCAGAGCTGTGGGAGCAACATCCAGGTTTGCGGCGGCAACGTGAGGAGTATTTTCTCCGCTGCCCGCCGCCAAACTTTGCGAGCAGTTCGAGACCAAATAGCGAAGAAGTGATACTAGCGCACAAGGATGCGCGCGGCGCTAAGACATGGGTTGAACACGTCGCAGATGAGTATTCGCGGTGTGGGTACAGGTTTGTTCCCCTTATTCGCAAAGAGGGCGGCCTGACCTGTGCGCTGGATGTCCTCTTCCTGCGCCGAGACAATCCAGGCAACTTGGTCAAGCATGGCGGCGACATCGATAACCGGATCAAGACGCTGCTGGATGCCCTAACGATGCCGCAAACACTATCGAACGTAGACGGGCCACCGCGAGACGGCGAAGATCCATTCTTCTGCCTGCTAGAAGATGACAGCTTAATCACCAGCGTGTCGGTGACCACTGATCGGCTACTAACACCGATGGAGGAAGGCGAGCGCCTGCACGATGTGCATTTAGTTATTCGTGTTCAGGTGTTCGACCCATCGGCGCTGTTTGCGGGGAACCGGCTGATATAGGTGACAAGATCCCATGCCCCCGTTTGACCTACTACGCAGTGTCCGAGAGAATCTTTAGATAATCGCCAACATGCGCTAGGACCTTGCGCGCCTCCTCATCCTCATACTTCTCGCGTGCGTGTTGTACGTGGTTACGCCACGCAAGCCGAAAGTGGTCCGCGTTTAGGACTAGTTGCGCTAACGTCTGTTGCTTTTCGGACTTAGATTCGCCCCTGGGTAGCTTCTGCTGCTTGTCTATTTCTGCCTGTATCTTCTGGGTGAGTACTGCCCAATCCTGCAACTCGACAGGGGTGCCAAACCCAATGCCGAGCAGTCTGGCGAGTACGTGAAGGCTAGCTTCAACTGAGCGCATAGCGTGAGATACCGAAGCCGTGCTTAGGCCAAGTGCTAGCGCCTTACCAGCGAGATTCAATTCTTCCTCAGAAGATGAGAACTCGGGACGGAGGGCGGATCGGCACAGCTTCAACGTTGCGTTTTCAAAGTAGGGGTGGTCTCGTTCATCGAGCGCCACAAGTCGTAATCTGCCGAGTCCATCTTCGATGCCAAGCCGCAAATCATCAGCAAGTGCGCTCATTACAGGACCCCTTTCTCCATCTTCAGCGCGCTTCAAGAGCCTTGATGCCTGATCGCCGAGGCTTGACCAACCGAAGTCATGACATAACTTCGCTACGCGACCCAGCTTCGTTCGCGCCTCTTCCAGCTCGACGGCGGAATGTCCCGTCATATCGAATCCCATCCAAAGATCCAGAAGATTGGACCAAAGAGAGACAAGTTCGTCGCCGTCGAGAAGGTTCACAATGTCCCACAGCGTCACCAGCCTGTAAGGGGTTCCCAGCGTGGCTGGGAAGGGAACAGGCGGGGCGACAGACCCGTTCTGTACACGGGCTAGCCCTTTCACCGTAGCACTTGCCATGCTCTATCTTGATGCCAGCAGTTCCCGCCGCAATGGCCCGCTAAATTGGGCCGATGAATCACCCCAACTGCGCTACCCTGAATCCAATGAAATCCGAACCCGAAACGCCGTCCGAATTCGAGGAATTCACCCGCACGATGGACAAGCTTCTGTCCGTCTCGCACGAAGAGATGCAGCGCCGAATTGCGGCGTACAAGAGGGAAGCCGCGAAGAATCCAAACAAGCGCGGCCCAAAGCCTAAGGAGCGGAGTTAGGCTTCCGCTTGCCTCTCCTTGATATGAATCTAGAATCTCGTTTCCTCAGCCTCAGTCCCTGTTTTGCCGGTCAGTTCCTTATAAGTGAGTCGCTTTCCAACGATCTGAGTTAGCGCCTTATCGAACCGATCCGCGTCAGTCATGCCTTTGCGATTGTTATAGCGGAAGGCTTGCTCGTCCAGGTAGCGGAATAGATGAAAGGGCTCAACAGAGACGTAAGTACCGGAGAGTTGGCGTTTCATCAGGCTCCAGAAGTTCTCAAGGCCGTTAGTGTGGATATTTCCAATCGCATACGCTTCCGCATGGTTGATGAAGTCATGCACATAATTGGCCTGTAATCCGAAGTAAGCCCGCGCTTCGTCGGTAAATAAATGCGAACCGCTTTCGACGTTCTCTTGGATGTTCGGAACGAGCGAGCCAGTTTGCGAATCGCGGATTACTCGAAGCCGGATTTCGCCGCCGCGCTCCAGCATTCCTTGTACGCCCACCTTGCCCACGACCCCGCCGCCTTTGCCTTGCATCAGTTTTTCCTTGCGATCTCGATGCATGTTCCGCGCCTTCGCGCCGATGTAGCTCTCATCGACCTCTACTTGGCCGGAGAGCTTTCGCGCTTTTGGGTCCTGGAGTCCTAACCGAATCCGTTGAAGCATGAACCACGCGGTCTTCTGGGTCACTCCGAGCGAACGATGAATCTCCCATGAGGAGACGCCGTTCTTCATGCTGACAACCATCCACACAGCGGTCAACCACTTGTCCAGGCCGATAGCCGAGTCCTCAAAGATGGTGCCGACCTTCACGGAGAATTGTTTCTTCGGATGCTTCGCGCCCTTGCACTCCCAGCGGCGTTGGTTCTTTAGGAAATGCACTTCCGTATTGCCGCAGATCGGGCACCTGACCCCATTCGGCCATCGCCGCGCAACCAAATAGTTCAAGCAGTTGTCAGGACTTGAGAAGTAAACGATTGCATCCTGAAGGGTTTTGGGTGCTGCGGCTTCCATGTCTCAATCGTAGCCCAGAACCTTTCCTTAGTCAAGTATATTTACACCACTCACTCGGTAGTGGGTCACTTCGGATCTTCGGCTGTTGACAAAAGCGCCCCGGCTGCCATACCTGTCACAATCGACTACACTCGATCTCTATGCGGCTCTCTCTTCTCCTCCTCGCGATTCTCTCGCTTCCGGCTCTTGGCCTCGGCTCCACGCTGTACCCGGATGCGACCACTACCGTCAGTCCCGGCCGCGGGTACTGCGACCTATATAAGGGCCTCGCGCCGCTTCCCTTCTCCTGCAACATTCAGATCGGCGGTAACCACGCCATCGCCAGTGTCGGCGTGAACGGAACCGCCGCGCAACGATTCCCCTCGGGAGCTGTCATCTCCGGCGCCGGCGCAACCGGCGTCCTCGGCGAATCCACTTACACTTCCGCCAGTTGCCCAACCGCCGCAAATTGCTCTCCCTACGTATACGCCGAGGCTCTGATCGACTGGCAATCCTCTCCGCTCAGCGCGTTCGGCGCCGCCGGCGCCGGCACGCTAACGCTCCATTTTGCTTACGACGCTTCGGCCATCCAAAACGGCATCCCCGATCCCGCGCTCCTGCCGACACTTTTCGCGGGCGGCACTCCGGAGCCGGCTCAAACCACGCTGTCAAGCTCCACTCTTGGCTCTGCCTCGCTCACCGTGCCGGTCGACTTTGGAACACCCTTCTTGCTCGACCTCCAGCTCCAGTCCGCATTCCAGCGGGTCGAGGTCCCAGGCGTCACCGACCAACAATACGCCGACTTTGAACTCACCGGATTCACTCTCTACGATGCGAACGGAAATGCGCTGCCGAATTCCGATCTCCACGCTGTGCCGGAACCAGGCGGGCTTGCTCTGCTCACGCTTCCGCTTCTCGGGCTGCTCGTTCGAAAGCAGCGCCACAGCTAGCACGCGAGCGGACCAACTTCACCGTGTCGACATCCGCGCGCGCCGCCGCCCAGCCCACGCTCCATCCCACGCCCGCCGCGTTGCCGCTGCTATTCGGCATCACCATATTCGGGAGCGCCTGTCTCCTGTTCCTGGTCCAGCCGCTCGCGGCCAAGCTCATTCTGCCATGGTTCGGCGGTTCGGCCGCGGTGTGGATCGCCTGCCTGCTCTTCTTCCAGGCCGGACTGCTGCTCGGGTATCTCTACGCGCATGCGCTTGCTGCCCGTTTTTCCAGCCACTCCCGCATCCAGGTTTGGATTCATCGCGCGCTGCTCCTGCTCAGCCTCGCGGCCCTGCCCATTGTTCCGAACGCGATGTGGCAGCCTCGACCCGGCGCGGACCCCACCTGGAACCTCTTCGGCGCGCTTGCCACGTCGGTGGGGCTGCCCTACCTGCTGCTCGCCTCCACTACTCCGCTGCTGCAGAGCTGGTATGCCGGCGCGCGTCACGGCGCGCTTCCCTACCGCTACTTCGCTCTCTCGAACGCCGGGTCGCTGCTCGCGCTGCTCAGCTATCCCATTCTCTTTGAGCCGCGCCTCACTGCCCATCAGCAAGCTTGGAGTTGGTCAATCGGATTCGCCGTATTCGTGGCGCTCTGTCTCGCGGCCACCTTCTTTGCCCCGCGCCGAACTCCCCGCCCCGCCGCCCCGCCGCACGACCTCGATCCCGCGCCAACCGAACGCCGCCTCGTGCTCTGGCTTTCGCTCGCCGCTTGCCCCGCCGCGCTGCTCCTGGCCGTCACCAATCTCCTTACCCAGAACATTGCGCCCATGCCGCTGCTATGGGTCGTTCCGCTTGGCGCCTATTTGCTCACGTTTGTTCTCTGCTTTGAAAGCGCGCGCTGGTACAAGCGCGTCGTCTTCCTTCCTCTGGTTCTCCCCGCGCTCGGTTGCCTGGCGGCAGCCACTCGTACGCTTGAGAACCAGACCATCCGCATCGGCGTTCCTTTGTTCACGGGCTGCCTGTTCGTCTGCTGCATGGCGTGCCATGGCGAACTTGCTCGCCTGCGGCCGCCCGCTTCGCGGCTGACGACCTTCTATCTGGCGCTCGCCTCGGGCGGCGTGCTTGGCGGGATGTTCGTTGCACTCCTCGCGCCGCATGTTTTTCCCGCGATGTACGAATACCCGATCGTGCTGGTTGCCTGCGCGGCTGTTCTTCTCGCCGCGCTCTGGCGCGATCGCGATCGATCGAAAAGACCCGATCTCGTTTTCGGTATCTGGCTCGCCGCCTGCGCCGCTTCGCTACTGCTCACCGTGTACGCCTGCCGGGAAACCTGGCGCGACGTGCGCGACGCAAAGCTGCTGGCCCGCAACTTCTACGGCGCGCTTCGCGTGGACGAGTTCGTGGACTACGGCCGAAAAATCCGCCAATTAACCCACGGCACCATCATCCACGGCGTTCAATTCGTCGATCCGTTGTTCCGCCACCAGCCCACCACTTATTACGCATTCACCTCCGGCGCCGGGTTGGCCTGGACGAGTCTGTCACGCAGTGGCAGCGCACAGGGCGCCTTCGCTTCAGCGCGTGGGTGCCCGTTGTGCGCGGTTCAAGAGGAGACGCCTCTGCGCATGGGAGTAGTGGGTCTCGGCGCGGGAACGCTGGCCGCCTATGGACGCGCCGGCGACACCCTGCGCTTCTATGACATCAATCCGGCTGTCATAAGTGTCGCCAAGACGCAGTTCACCTATCTCGCCGACTGCCCTGCCCACATCGATCTGGTTTTAGGCGATGCCCGGCTCTCCCTCGCGCGCGAACCAGGCCAACGCTTCGACATGATGGTCATCGACGCCTTCTCCGGCGATTCCATCCCCATCCACCTGCTTACTCGCGAAGCCTTTCAGATCTACTGGCGACATCTCAAGCCCGATGGCGTCCTGGCTGTGCACATCTCAAACCACTATCTGGATCTCGCGCCCGTGGTGAAGCTTGCCGCCGATGCAATCCACAAGCAAGCCTGGCAAGTGGACAGCGAAGGCGACGATCCTGCCGAAGTCTTCCCCGCCACGTATGTCCTAGTGTCGAACCGCCCCGACTTTTTCAACGATCCGCTCTTCCGGGATCAACTGAGTCGAATCGATGTTCCGCCGCGCCTGCGTCCCTGGACCGACGACTATAGCAATCTGTGGCAGATCTTGAAGTTCAAATAAGAACTGCCTGTCACAGATGGAATTCTTGTCCGATCTCTTGAAGGCAGACGCGCTCCGGATGCGCGCCCGCCGCGGTCACCAGCCGCTCAATCGGGTCCAGGGCGGGTTCGTGGCTGAGCTGAAAGGTCTGGTGATGAACCGGCAGCACGAACTCGGCGCCCGCGTGATTCGCCATGGCCCAGGCCTGCTCGGGATTGCAGTGCACGCGAATCCACGGATCGTACGCGCCCACGGGCATGATGGCCATGTGCAAGGGCTTTGAAGAGCGCACGCGCTTGAAGGACTCCGTGTACGCCGTATCGCCTCCGAAGACGACACGATACTTCTCTGTCTCAATCAAGTAGCCGTTGTATCCGCGGTAAACATCGTTGCGCATCCGAGCGCCCCAATGCGCAACCTCGAAGGCCAGTATGCGCGCCGGCCCGATCTGCACGCTCTGATTCCAGCGCAGTTCATGAACCTGCGCATAGTGTTTGGGCCGCAGCAGGTCGCACGTGCGATACGCGGTCACCACATGGGTCCGGCTGTTTTCCAGTTGCCTCAAAGTGGGCAGATCGAAATGGTCCATGTGCGCGTGCGACAGCAGCACTAAATCGATGGGCGGCAGTTCGCTCATGGGCGCAGCGACTTCCACCAGCCGCTTGATGCCGATCACGACCCGCCCGAGTTTGATGCCGATCCGTTCGCTGAAAACAGGATCGGTCAGAATCGTGAAGCCATCCAGCATCAACACCACCGTGCTATGGCCAAGCCACGCGGCATGCAGGCCGTGCTGGAGCCACGCCTTGGGATCTGGCGCGTTCGGCGCAGGCAGAATCTCGCGCTTCCGCTCGCGCGACATCTGGCGAAAAAACGCCGGCCCGGCCCGCCGCAGAAACCGAGCCATCTCGGGGGCTCTTTGAAGCTGCGTCGAAAGCGTTGCTCGTCTTGCGTGACCCATGCGCCGCGGGGAGCCGTTGTACATCACATCTATAGGATGCCTGAAGCCGCAATCGAGCCTCCGATTTCAGGCTTCTCCGTCGCGCCTCGCATACAATAGACGCTTCGATGAATCGCCGAGATCTGCTCCGCACCTCTTTATTGGCTTCCATCGGCGCCGGAACCGCCGCCTTCCCGGCGCTCGCCAGGGACTTTCCGCCCGGCTATGACGCCTCCAAGGAACTCGAAGCGTCCGATTGGAAACCGCTGTTGCTCGACGCTCACCAGAACGAAACGCTCATCGCCTTGAGCGATATCGTGGTTCCCGGCGCCAGGCAGGCGCTGGTCAATCGCTTCCTCGATCTGCTGATGAGCGCCGAAAAGGCCGAGACGCAGCGCGAGTTCCTCAGCGCGCTAGCCTTCGTCGATGGCGCCTGCATGGAGCGCTACAGGAGCGCATTCGTCCACTTGCCTCCCGATCAGCAAACGGATGTGGTTGCGCTGCTCGCCTTCCCCCACACGCAGCAGACCTGGGGCGAAGAGGTCGCCTCGTTTCCCGGTCACCAGCACTTCGAAAACTTAAAGACGTGGATCGTCGGCGCTTACTACAGCTCTCCAGTTGGCCTCAAAGAGATTGGATGGGACGGCACTTTCCCGCACGGCGTCTTCTCCGGCTGTCCGCACCAGAACGGCGAGCATTCGGGCCCTGTCGAATAGGAGCGAGGCGCGCATGTTCCAAGATCCTTTAACCCAGGCTTACGACGCGATTGTGGTGGGCTCCGGCGCCACGGGCGGATGGGCCGCCAAACGCCTCTCCGAAGCCGGCCTGAGCGTCGCGCTCCTCGAAGCCGGCCGCAACATCTCGCCCAAAGAGTTCACCGAGCACATGCCGGCCTTCCAGCTCAAATACCGAAACATGTCGCTCGATTGGCTTAAGTCGCGGCCTGTTCAACGGCAGTGCTACGCGTGCATGGAATACAACTATGACTGGTTCGTAGACGATCTCCAGAACCCCTACAGCACGCCCGCCGACAAGCCGTTCACGTGGCAGCGCCTGCGCATCGTCGGCGGCCGCACGCTGGTCTGGGGCCGCCAGAGTTACCGTCTGAGCGATCTGGATTTCAAAGGCGCAAGCCACGACGGCTATGGAGCGGACTGGCCAATCTCTTATAAAGATCTAACGCCGTACTACGACTTGGTGGAAGGCTACGTCGGAATCAGCGGCGCCGCGGAAAATAACGACGCGCTTCCCGACGGGCATTTCCTGCCGCCTATGAAGATGACGTGCGCCGAAACATTTTTCCGTGAGCGCGTGGCCAAGCAATTCGGGCGAACCGTTACCATCGGCCGTACCGCCATCCTCACGCAGAACCACAATGGCCGTGCGGCGTGCCACTACTGCGGCCCTTGCGAGCGCGGCTGCAGCACGTTCTCCTATTTCAGCAGCCCGTTCACGACCGTGAAGGACGCGCTCAAGACCGGCAAATGCACGCTCATCACGAACGCCGTCGTCGCCAAGGTCGATATGGACCCCGCGACCAATCGCGCGACCGGCGTGATGTTTGTCGACGGCGTCACGCGGCAGGTCCGGAATATTCGCGCGAAAGTCGTGATCCTCTGCGCGCAATCGCTCGAATCCACCCGCATCCTATTGAATTCGTCCACTCCGGACCATGGCCAGGGCCTCGGCAACTCCAGCGGCCTGCTGGGACGCGGTTTGATGGACCATTCCACGGGCGCCGGCGCCGCCGGAGAGATGCCGGCGTTCCAGGAAAAGCCCACCCCTTACAGCGGCCCCCACCGAGCCAACGGCATTTACGTGATCCGCTTCCGCAATCTGGCCAAAGGCCCTCAGCAGAAAACATTCCTGCGCGGCTACGGGTTCCAGGGCGCGGCAATCTCAACGTTCAATTTCGGCGCGGAGGGCTATGGCGCGGATTTCAAGCAGGCCGTCAAGGATGGCGTCTTTACCATCCGCCTCGGCGCGTTCGGCGAATCGCTCGCGCGCAACGAAAACTTTGTCTCCATCGACCCGGAGCTGAAAGACGCCTGGGGCATTCCGGCTCTGCACATTTCCATGTCGCACGGCGAGAACGAAAAGGCCATGCACGAGGACGCCGCCGAAACCGCTGCCGAAATGCTGGAGGCCGCCGGCGTCAAGAACATCCGCGTGTCTTCGAAGCTCGCCGAGCCGGGGATGGCGATTCACGAGCTTGGAACGGCGCGCATGGGCGACAACCCCAAGCGCTCCGTTACAGACGCCTTCTGCCAATTGCACGACATCCGCAACGTATTCGCCATGGATGGCGCGTGTTTCGTTTCTTCGGCCTGCCAGAATCCCACGCTCACCATGATGGCCATTGCGGTTCGCGCCTGCGATCGCCTGCTGGAGCGTTTTAAGCGCGGCGAACTTTAGCCCGGCTCCCCGGCCGCATCGAATCCGGCTGTCGCGCCTCACTCCTGTCTGAGCGCGATCACCGGGTCCACCTTCACGGCTCTGCGCGCCGGTATATACGTCGCAAACAGGGCCACAGCGGACAGAATCAACGCAACTCCCGCGAACGTCAGCGGGTCGCTCGCTTTCACTCCATAGAGCAGGCTCCCAAGCACGCGCGTGATACCAAACGCAATCGCCAATCCCGCCACTACGCCAATCAATGCGGGCGTCATTCCCTGCCCCACAATCAATTTCACGACCTGCTGCCGGCCCGCCCCCAGCGCCATGCGGATACCCAATTCCTGCGTCTGCTGCTCCACCGAATACGACATCAAGCCGTAGATGCCAATCGCCGCCAACACCAGCGCGATCCCCGCGAAAATGCTCAGCAGCAGCATATTGAAGTTTTGCCGCGACACGCTCTCGGCAATTACCTGGTCCATGGGCCGCACCTTGGAAATCGAAACCAGCGGGTCCACCGCTTCGAACTGCTGCTCAACCGCCGTCCGGAGCGAATTCGGGTCCATCACCGAGCGCACGCACCAGGAGAGCGGAATCACGCTGTTGGCCAACTGCGTTAGCCCTTCGGGAACCTGGCTCTGCGGGATGTACATCACTCCTACGTCTTTATCGCCGAGTCCTGTCTCTCGCACATCCCCGACGATTCCGACGATCTCGCGCGGGTCGTCGTTGAACTGCGGCCCCAGTCCCTTGCCGATGGTAATCATCTGCCCCACCGGATCTTCTTTCGGCCAGTACTTCTTCGCCATGGCCTGATTGATAATCACAATCTTGGGCGACTTCGTCTCGTCGCGTTCCGTAAAAGTACGGCCCCGCAACAGGGGTATGCGGAACACCGCAAAGTAGTGCGGCGAGACGAAGCGCCACTGCTCGTCGCCATTGAATGTTTGGCCCGCTTTCGGCGCCTTTCCGGCGATGTTGAACGGCAAGTCGATCTCGCTGTCGGTCGGCAGCACAACCGCCACCGCGGCGGCCTGCACGCCAGGCAGAGTCTCGATTTTCCGGATCACCTGCACAGCCAGATTGTCCACCTTCGCCGTGGTCGCATAGTTTCCCCCCGCGAGCGAGGTCTGCAGCGTGAGCACGTGGTGCGGATCGATGCCGGGATTGACGGTGCTCAGCCCCACGAACGTCCGGATGAGCAGGACGGCCGCCGTCAACAGCACGAGCGCCAGCGCCATCTCCGCCCCCACCAGCGCCTTGCGCATGCGGTTCTGCTTCCGTCCCGTGCCCGACCGTCCGCTTGCTTCCTTCAATGTGGAGGCCACGTCGGGATTCGAAATGTGCAGCGCCGGAAACAATCCGAAAACGATTCCGGTCACGAAAGAAATGCCGACCGCGAACACCACCATGCGCCAATCGAGCATCCCCATGAGCGCCTGCGGATGGTCCGGATCTGTCAGGCGCGGAATGTTGCCCGGCACAAAAAGTAGCAGGCTCCGCACGCCCCACGCGCCAAGCAGAAATCCAACCACCCCGCCGATGGCCGATAGGATCACGCTCTCGGTCAATAGCTGCCGTACCACGCGCCAGCGGCTCGCGCCCACCGCCGCGCGAATCGCGAGTTCCCTCTGCCGTCCGGCCGCTCGCGCCAGCAGCAGGTTCGCGACATTCGCGCACGCAATTAGCAGCACCAACACGACGGAACCGAGCAGCACCAGCAGCGCCGTCTTCACATCGCCCACCATCGCCTCGCGCATGGGCATAACCGCCACCCCTTCTCCCTTATCCATCCACTTCGGATTTATGCGGCGAAAAACCTCGCCGCGCAGCTTCATCTCCGCTCGCGCTTGCTGCACCGTCACGCCCGGTTTCAAGCGCGCGGCCACGTTCAGATAATGGCCTTGATTCGTGCTGTTGGGATCGGCTTGTATGGGAATCCAAACATCGGCTGGAGGGTCCGGCGCAAACCGCGCCGGCATCACGCCCACAATCGGATACGGCTCGCCGTTCAGAAGCAGAGTTTTTCCCAGGATGTTCTCGGCGCCTCCGAAGTGCGATCTCCAAAGCTTCTCGCTGATTACTGCCGCTTTCGGCCCGTTCGGTGAATCCTCGGCGGACGTAAATCCCCGTCCCATCGCCGGTCCGATCCCGAACACCTTGAAGTAATCGGCCGATATGTGCACGCCTTTCACTTGCTGCGGCCGGTCCCCGTCGGTGATATTCATTCCGGGTCCCGCGAAATCGTACAGCGCCATCGCCGAGAACACGTTGTTCTGCCGCCACACCATGTATTTCGGGATCGAATTGGAATAGCCATTCCCCTGCGGATAGCTGCGCCCCAGCATCATGATGCGGTCCGGCTCGGGATATGGCAACGGCTGCAGCATCACCTTATCGATCACGCTGAAGATGCCCGTGTTGGCGCCGATGCCGAGGGCAAGCGCCGCCACCGCGATAGCCGTGAATGTCGGATTCTTGCGCAACATGCGCAGTGCTTGCCGCGCGTCGCCGACCAAAGTTTCCATATCTTCTTTATACGAACCACCCGCGAGGAAGTTCCGAAAGTCCTGCCGAGCAGGCATGTACAAGTGGTCAAATGATGATGTCACGTGTCGAACAAACCTGCGCATTCCGGCGATGACGCCCTCGGCCTGAACGCGCCCATCGAGCGGCGCGACCTTTTGAACTCAACCCTGCTTGCCGCGGGAACCCTTTTGCTGAATTCCGTCGCTCCGTCTCAACTGCTCGCCGAGCCCGATTGGACCGGCTACGGTGGCGTCGGCGATTACGCCGCTTCGAACGGCAACACGTACAATGTCATGACCGCCGGCCATCAAATCCGGGATAGCGTCTTTGAGAGCGGCGCTGCGACGCCCGTCGATACCGGCGAGCGGTTCGATTGCGCCGTCATCGGAGGCGGCATCAGCGGCCTCGCCGCGGCGTTCTTCTTCACGCGCGATGCCCGCGCAAGGAAGAACAATCAGACGAACCCCACCTGCCTGGTCATCGACAACCACCCCATCTTCGGCGGCGAGGCCAAGCGCAACGAGTTCCAGGTGGATGGCGAGCGCCTCATGGTTCATCAGGGCTCGGCCGCCTGCTTCCCTCCTCTGCCGAACAGCTTCCTTGCCGGGTTCTACGATTCCATAGGCGTCGATTGGAGCCAGTTTCAATACCAGAAGTGGAGCGGCCCTCAACGCGAATTCCCCATCGAAACCGCGCCGTACCCGGTCGGCGGCAAGACCTCCGGCTTCTTCTTTGGGGCGAAGTTCGGCGAGAAGGACGGCTTATGGCTGACCGACCCCTGGGGCAAACGGCTCGAGGGCGCCCCGATTTCCCGGCAAGCCAAGCGAGAGCTGCTGAACATGCGCGACGCCGATCGCAAGCCGTTCTCCGAGCATCGCTTCCAGCCCAAAGAACACGGCGACGCCGCATCGCGGCATCTGGACAGTATCACGCTAGAGCAGCACCTGATCGAAACCTACGGCCTGAGCGCCGAAACCATTCGCATGTTTCTTTCGCCCCTCTCTGGCGGCGGCTCGGGCATCGGCGCCGACGTGCTCTCGGGTTACGCTGACTACGCCGCCGACGTTCTGCTTCCCTGGGATTACGCCAAGGGCGCGCAGATGTTTCCTGGCGGAAACACGGGCGTGGCTCGTCAGATTCTAAAGAAGCTGATTCCGCAAGCTATCTCCGGCGGGCCGCTCATGCAAGATATCTGCCGCGGCCGCGTGCGGTTCGATGCCTTGGATCGCGGCGGCCAGGCGGTCCGCATCCGCACCGGCGCTACCGTTGTGTCGGTCCGGCACGAAGGCGATCCGCGCAACGCGCCCGCCGTCGAGATCCTTTACACAAAGGACGGCGTGCTCCATCGCGTCCGCGCCTCGCGCGTCATCGTGGCCGGCGGAAGCTGGACCGCGAAACACATCGTCCGCGATCTGCCCGCCCTCTGCCGCGAAGCTTACTCGCAGTTTCTCCGCGCGCCCTGTTTGATGGCCAACGTGGCCGTCCGCAACTGGCGTTTTCTTTACAATCTCGGCTTGACCGAATGCCAGTGGTTCGAAGGAATCGGCAATTATCTCACCATGCGCAAGCTCGCGACCCTGGGAACCGATCCGGCCGTCATCAATCCCGACATGCCCACTGTGTTGACGCTCAAGATCCTCTTCTCCTATCCGGGATCGTCTTTGGAGGATCAGACCACGCGCGGCCGCGCCGAGCTTCTCGCAACCCCTTTCCGCGAATACGAGCGGCGCATCCGCGAACAATTCACCACCATGTTCGCGCGCTCCGGCTTCGATGCCGCGCGCGACATCGGGGGCATCGTCCTGAACCGTTGGGGCCACGCATACTTGAGCCCGCAGCCCGGCTTCTTCTTCGGACGCAACGGCCAGCCCGGCCCGGGCGACGTTCTTCGCCGCAATCCTTACGGCCGCATCGCATTCGCCAATTCCGATCTCTCCGGAATCATGGACCACCGCATGTCCATCCTCGAAGCGCGCCGCGCCGTGAGCCAGATTCTCACTCTCCGCTGAACCGGAAATCCGCTGCACACCACAATGGTGCATAAACGCGCATTTGTGCACCATCCGTTGCATAATGGTAGCGTGCGTGCGCCAAACAAGCTTGTGCGGCAGAGCGTCAGCCTTCCCGCCGGTCTCGCCGCGCAGGTTCGTAGCCTGGCGAAGGGGCGCCGGCTGAGCGCTAATCGCATGCTGATTGAGTTGATCGAAAACGGAATTGAAGCCCAAAAGCAGAGACAGCAGGATTTTCTTGCCCTCGCGGAGCGCTTCCGCCAGAGCGATGATCCCGAAGAAGTGAAGCGGCTCGGCGATCGAATGGGCCGCATGATCTTCGGCGGCTGATGCCGAAACTCGAAATTTGGGAGAATCTGCCTTTCGGTATCCGGCAACATTTGATTGATCGCATGCGTGACCGGGCGATCAGCGTCGCCGACTCGGGACAATCGGCTTCGGGCGAGGCTCTATAAGCTACCCGTTTACGCGTGAGATTCGCTGCTCGCTCCGCCCACTAGCCTACGAGCAATGTTTTCCATCATCGGCATGTTGGTAGTTTTGGGCGCCATTATCGGCGGATTCCTCATGGAACGCGGCAAGCTGCTGGTGCTTATGCAACCGGCGGAGCTGGTTATCATCGGTGGCGCCGCTATCGGCACTCTGCTGGTGGCTAATCCGCTTCCCATCGTCATCAAAATCTTCAAAGGCGCGCTCGGAATATTAAAGCCTTCGCCGTATTCGAAAGCCTTCTATCTCGAGACCCTGAAGATGCTCAATGAGTTCTTCGCCGCCGGCCGCAAAGGCGGTCTCGACAAATTGGAAGCCGACGTCGAGTCGCCCGACAAGAGCCCGATTCTTTCGAAGTATCCTGTTTTTCTCGCCAATTGCCACGCCGTCAGTTTCCTCTGCGACACATTCCGCATGGTGATCAGCGGAGGCGTGGGAGCGTTCGAAATCGACCAGCTTATGGAGCTAGATATTGAGGTTCTTCACCAGGAGTCCAGCGTTCCGGTCGCGGCGCTTACGACAATGGCCGACTCGCTTCCGGGTCTCGGAATTGTGGCCGCCGTGCTCGGCGTTGTCGTAACGATGGGCGCCCTGGGCGGTCCTCCCGAAGAGATCGGCCATAAGGTCGCCGCCGCGCTTGTCGGAACGTTTCTGGGCATCCTACTTTGCTACGGATTCCTGGGGCCCGTCGCCTCTTTTCTCACCAAGCAGAACGACGCCGAAGCGCAGTATCTGCAATGTCTCCGCGTCGGCATGCTCGCCATGATTCGCGGGACGGCGCCGCGTTTGGCGATCGAGTTCGCCCGTCGCGCCATCCCATCGGACCTGCGGCCTTCCTTCAAGGAAATGGAAGACGGATGCAAGGCTTCGCCCGCCGCGCCGCCCGTGCAGGAAGCGGCCTAGCCGTTCTCCGAGCCATTCTCTATGAACTCGCCGCCTGTCGTTATCTACAAGAAGAAACGCGCGCACGCCATTTCCCATGGCGGAGCGTGGAAGGTGGCCTATGCGGATTTCGTCACCGCCATGATGGCCTTGTTCATCGTGCTCTGGCTGCTCACTAGTAGCGATCAGGTAAAGAAGGCCGTCGGGGGATACTTTCAAGACCCCAAGGGTTACGGCAAACAAGTCGGAACCACTATCGCCGGAACGGGCGAAAGCATGACATCCAAGCTCGACATGAGCCAGATTCGCCAGAAGCTCGAAGAGGCCATGAAAAAAGCGCCCGAGTTCCAATCTTTAAAGGATCACGTTGTCATCACGGTGACCGGCGAAGGTCTGCGTATCGAGCTGATGGAGACCGAACAGGGCATGTTCTTCGATTCGGGCAGCCCTCACCCCAGTCAGTTCGGCAGCGATCTGCTGGTTCGCTTGGCCCATGAACTCGGGCGCCTTCCGAACCGGCTGCTGATCGAAGGGCACACAGATTCCTCGCGCTTCGGAAGCCAAAATACGTATACAAACTGGGAACTTTCGACGGACCGAGCCAATGCAGCCCGCCAAGTGATGCAGCAGAATGGCCTGCGATCCGACCAGGTGAGCGAAATCCGCGGCTATGCCGATCAACGTCCGCGCGACGCGGCCAATCCGCTCGACCCTTCGAACCGCCGCATTTCGGTTATCGTCAAATACTTGGGTACGTAACCGCCGCTCAGTTCGGGGCTCCCGCCGTCCCTGCTCCCTCCCGCCGCTCACGCCATTCCGGGCTCTTAAGCAGCGAAGGTCCCATTTCGATCAGCCGCGGCAACAGTTCAAAAACCGCGCTCGCGCTCCAGCCCAATCCGCCTCGCGTCTTGAAGCCGAGCACGTTCAGATCCTCCGCAATCTCCGTAATGCGCTTCTCCTTCACAATCTCTTCCAGGATCATCAGCATTACCACCGTTTCCAGCGGATTCCGCTCCAGGTTCATCCCGTCCTCTGCAATGCGCAGCCCGTATGGAATCTCCTCCGGCCGGAACGAAACCTCCACCTGCTTGCTCTCCGCCGCCCGGTCCGGAATCTCGCGCACCCACTCGACGGCGGCTAACGTCCATCCCTCCGCTGCCTTGTGCATGAAGTAATCCAGTGTCAGTTGCCCTGCAATCACATCCCGGGTGCGTTGTCTCATGATGCGGCTCCTCGGTTCCTGTCAGGCAATCGCCGTGCCAATGCCGGCCTTGCGCCAGCGCCACGAACGCCCTCGAATTCGGGGCAGACCAGTGCAGTTCCGGGATTCCCCGTTTCGCGCATGGGACGTCCGAACGCTAGACTGAAGGCGCATGCACACCAACGCGCTGAGCAGGGAGAAGAGCCCCTACCTTCGCCAGCACGCGCACAATCCAGTCGACTGGCTGCCCTGGGGCGAGGAGGCCTTCGAAAAGGCGAGAAGAGAAGACAAGCCCATTTTCCTCTCCATCGGCTACTCCACGTGCCACTGGTGTCACGTGATGGCCCACGAATCGTTTGAAGACGAAGCCGTCGCGCAAGTACTGAATCGCGAATTCGTGCCCATCAAGCTCGACCGCGAAGAGCGCCCCGACGTCGATCGCATCTATATGTTGTTCGTTCAGGCTTCTACCGGCAGCGGCGGCTGGCCCATGTCCGTCTTTTTGACCCCCGCCCTGAAGCCGTTCTTTGGCGGCACCTATTTCCCGCCCGATTCGCTCTATGGCCGCCCCGGCTTCCGCGATCTCCTCGAATATCTCGCTCGCGCCTGGCAACAGGAACGCGAACGAGTGGAGTCTTCCGGCGCAAGCGTTGTCGAACAGTTGCGCTCCCTTTCCGCGCCCGCTCCATCCAACCTCCCGCCCACCGCCGATCTTTTCGCTTCCGCCTTCTGGCAGTTCCGCCGGAGCTTCGACGCCCGCTGGGGCGGCTTCGGCGCAGCTCCCAAGTTTCCCCGCCCCGTGGTTCTGAATTACCTGCTGCGCTACTATCACTCGGAAAACAACGCCGAAGCGCTGGATATGGTCACCAAGACCCTCGACGCCATGTCCGCCGGCGGCATGCACGACCAACTCGGCGGCGGCTTCCATCGCTACTCGGTCGATGAGCGCTGGTTTGTACCGCACTTCGAGAAGATGCTCTACGATCAGGCGCAGCTGGCGATCGCCTATCTCGAAGCCTTCGAAATCACCCGAGATCCAAAGTGCGCCACCGTGGCGCGCGGCATCTTCTCTTATGTCCTTCGGGATCTGACGGACGCCACGGGCGCCTTCTTCTCCGCGGAAGATGCCGACAGCCCCGATCCCGAAAATCCTTCTCACTCGGGCGAGGGCGCCTTTTACATCTGGAGGAAGGCTGAAATCGACTCGCTGCTAGGCCCCGAAGCGGACCCGTTCGACCGGACCTTCGGTGTCGAGCCCGGCGGCAACGTCGACGAAGATCCGCACGGCGAATTCTCCGGACGCAACATTCTCTATCTCGCCCAGCCGGAGCATGCACAGCGATTCCCATCCGCGAAAGAGAAGCTCTTTGAAGCGCGAAGCCGCCGGCCTCGGCCTCACCTGGACCGCAAAGTTTTGACCTCCTGGAATGGCCTGATGATTTCGGCCTTTGCTAGAGGCTATGCTGTGTTGCGCGATGAGCAATATCTAGACGCAGCCCGCCGCGCCGTCGCCTTCTTCCTCGATTCCATGTACAACCCCTCGACCGGCGAGCTGCAACGGCGCTTCTGCGATGGCGAGGCCGCAGTCCCGGCGTTCCTCGACGATTATGCGATGCTCGCCACGGCGCTGCTCGATCTATTTGAGACCGTCTTCGATCCGCAATATTTGCAGACGGCCGTCGCGCTCACCCGCGCCGCCATCGCTCGCTTCGAAGATCGGGCCGCGGGCGGCTTCTTCAGCACCGAAGAGCGCGCCGCCGACCTGCTGCTCCGAATGAAAGACGATTATGATGGCGCCGAACCGTCCGGCAATTCCGTGATGACCGATCTCCTGCTCCGGCTCGCGCACCTAACAGGGGACGATGTCTTCCGGGCGAGCGCTGAACGCTCGCTTGCCGTCTTCGCTCCGAAGATCAAAGCGCAGCCTGCCATCGCGCCCCAAATGCTCGTCGCCCTGGGCCGCAGCCTCGCAGAACCGGAGCAGCTTGTGATCCGGTGCCCCTCGATCGGTCCCGAAGTCGCCGAAATTCTCAACAAGCATCGCGCGAAGTTCTCTCCCTACTCCGTCTTTCTTGGCATCTCCGATGCGGCCGCCGCTTCACTCGCTCCAGTCGCGCCGTTCCTAGCCGGCCTGGAGCGTAGAGGCCGCCTCACCCTCTACCGCTGCAAGAATTTTTCCTGCGATCTGCCCCAAGTCATTGGCTAACCCCCTGCTGCTACACTGTGGCCGATGGCCAACAGCGAACGAACGACTATCCTGCGCGGTAACCCGTTTCAGTTAGCGGGTCCGGAACTGAAGGTAGGGGATACGGCCCCGGATTTCGAAGCCGTCGATTCCACTCTTCAGAAGATCAATCTCGAAAAGACCGGCAACGGAGTTCGGATCTTCAGCGTGGTCCCCTCTCTCGATACGCCCGTGTGCGATGCCCAGACCAAGCGCTTTGAAGACGAATCGGGCGCGCTCACCGACGTAAAGATCTACACGATCAGCATGGATCTGCCTTTCGCTCAAAAGCGCTGGTGCGGAAACTTCGGCATCAACAAGGTGAATATGCTGTCCGACCACCTGACGGGTTCCTTCGGCGAGCGCTACGGCACTCTGATTGCCGATCTCCGCATTGAGAGCCGGGCCATCTTCGTTCTCGACGGCGCAAACAGGCTGCGCCACGTCGAATACGTCAAGGAAGTGGGCAATCACCCGAACTACGAAGCGGCTCTGAGCGCGGCTAGAGCGGCTACGCAGCAGACCGCGCAATCAGGTGCGTAGGCACTCCAGGCTCGGCTTCACCGGTGGCAGGCCCGAAGAAAGCCTAGTTCCATAGGGCAGTGTCGCGGTGGCGAACCAGAAATCCTCGATCGCGCGCACCACTTTCACGTATTCGTTTAAATCCGCCGGCTTTGTGATGTAACAGTTCGCGTTCAGATTGTACGCTTGCTGGACGTCTTCGTCGGCCCGCGAGCTGGTCATCACCAGAACCGGTATCTGCCTCAACTCCGGCGAGGCCTTCACTTCCGCTAACACTTCCCGCCCATTCTTGCGCGGCAGATTCAGATCCAGAAGAACCAGATCGGGCCGGCTCGCGCCGCCGCGCTCCACCAGCCGCAGGTAATCCATCGCTTCGACGCCATCGCGAGCCACCGTCATCTCAACGCGTACCGAATTCTCTTTTAGTGCCTCCCGTACTAGGCGGACGTCGCTGGGACTGTCTTCGATAAGAAGTATGTTCAAAAGCTCCATGGCGTGACCTAAACTACCGCCAATCTCGGTTGCAAGTGTCTCGCCAAACACCTGTTCCTTATGCTAGTGAACAGCTTGGGTAGCTCCGAATCCCGCCGCTTAGTAAGAACGAATAGCCCGTTTTGCACGCTTCCGGCAAAAAATGCGTCGGCCCACGTGCCGCATCTAGTGGAAACTAGTACATTGATATTGTGTAAATTGCTTCTTATCACTGCATTGCGAGCTGCGGCGCGGTAGCATGAAGACTTCGGAGGAGCCTTGATCAAGCTAGACATTATCAATGAGGTCGTGAGTCGCACGGGCATAACGAAAACGAAAGCGGAAATGGCCGTCGAGACCGTTTTCGAAACCATGAAAAAAGCCTTGAGCGAGGGCGACCGCATTGAGCTACGCGGATTCGGCATCTTCAATGTTCGCCCGCGCAAGACCGGAATCGGCCGCAACCCGCGCACGGGCGCCGAAGTGGCCATTCCTCCCGGCAAGGCCGTCCGCTTCAAGCCTGGCAAGGAACTGCAGACGCTGCAGTAAAAAGCCTCCCGGAGCCGCATTTACGGAGCCTCACCAAGCCAGGAATATTCCGTTGAACGCTCGCGGCGGAGCGGAGCTCTGGCCGGGCGAACCTGGTCTCCCCGCCGTCCGCCGTTTCGCTTGGGTGCGATTGTGGTGGCTGAATCTTTTCCTGTTCGCCGCTACGTTTGTCACCACGACGGTGTTCGGCTTTGCGCTGGTTCAAAGCTTTTCAAGCGGTAGACCCTTCGATCTCGATCTTTTGATCGACGCTTGGGCGCGCCTCGGACGCGGCGATGCGGCGCTCCTGGCCGGCCTCGACTTCTCCGCGCCTTTGTTGTTGATCCTGCTCGCTCACGAATTTGGCCACTATTTGATTTGCGCTCAGCAACGGATCGACGCCAGCCTGCCCTATTTTCTTCCTTCTCCCCTGCTATTCGGAACATTCGGCGCTTACATTCGCATCCGCAGCCCCATCTACTCGCGCAAGAACCTCTTCGACGTCGGCATAGCGGGGCCCATAGCCGGGTTCGTGGTCCTGCTGCCTTTCTTGATCGCCGGTGTTTGCGTGTCGCGCGCGGCGCCCGGGATCGAAGAACACGCCCCCTTTGTCTTCGGCACGCCCCTGGCCATGCGCCTGGTCGAATGGCTCCGCTTCCCGCATGCTTCTCCGTCCGGCATCTCGCTTCACCCCATGGCCCTTGCCGCCTGGGTGGGCCTCTTTGCAACGGCTTTCAATCTGCTCCCGCTCGGACAACTCGACGGAGGCCATATCCTTTACGCCGTCTTCGGCCAGCGCGGCCATCGTCTCGTTTCGGGCGGCATGATCGCGCTGCTCGCGCTGCTCGGCTTCCTCTATTCGCCCTGGTGGATATGGGCCGTCGTCATGTTCTTCCTGGGCCGCCGCCATCCCCTGGTCTATGACAGGACGCCCATTTCGAAAAAACGGGTCATGCTCGGCGCCCTGGCCCTCATGCTTTTCCTGCTTTCTATTTCGATCGTGCCGGTGCGCCAGAATTAGCCCGAGCGATGAAGATCTCCGCTACCATCATCGCGTTCAATGAGGAACGCAACATCGCCCGAGTGATCGAAAGCCTGCGTTGTTGTGACGAGATTCTGCTGCTCGATAGCGGATCGAACGATCGCACGGTAGAGATCGCCGCCAACCTCGGCGCCCGCGTGGTCGAGGCCTCCTGGCACGGCTACGCCGCTCAAAAAAATATCGCCGCCGAGCTTGCGTCCTACGATTGGATTCTCTCTCTCGACGCCGACGAGAGCCTGAGCGAAGCGCTCGAGGCCGAAATCTGGCAGATCAAAAAATCCGGCCCTGCATTCGATGGCTACACCGTGCCCCGCCTCGCGCAGTATTTGGGCCGCTGGATTCTACATAGCGGCTGGCATCCCGACCGCAAGGTCCGCCTCTTCGATCGCCGCAAAGCCAAATGGGTCGGCGATTTTGTCCACGAATCCGTGACAGTGGACGGCGAGATCGGCGAATTGAAATCGAACCTCCTCCACTTCACGTGCAGTTCGCTCTCCGAGCATCTCCGCTCCATGGACCGCTACACCACGCTGGCCGCCCAGGAACTGGTCGCGCGCCGCGTCGATATCACCTTCGGCCTGCTCTTATTCGATCCGCCATGGACATTCTTTCGCACTTACTTTCTAAAGCTAGGCTTTCTCGATGGGCCGGAAGGCCTCGCCATCGCTTACATGGCAGCCTTCTACAACTTCGTAAAATATTTCAAGGCGCGGGACATGAGCCCCGGAAGAAAAACATAAGTTGCGCGTTCTGCACATCGATACCGGAAAGGACATGCGCGGCGGCCAGCGCCAGGTGCTCCTGCTGATGTCGGCTTTGACGGAGGCGGGTCATCCATCCACTCTGCTTGCGCTCGATCGCAGCCCGCTTTCTCAAGCCGCGGCCGGAGCGGGCCATGCCGTGCGCCCCGCCGAGGCCAAGGAGCTCTGGCGGTCTTCGAAGCTCGCCGATGTCGTGCACGCCCACGACGCTCGCGCCCACACCATCGCGGCGATCGCCTCCCGCCGTCCGTTCGTGGTCTCGCGCCGCGTAGCTTTTCCGGTCCGGCGTTCGGTCGCCTCCATGTGGAAATACCATCGCGCCCCAAGATTTCTCGCCGTCTCGCAGTTTGTCGCCGGCCAGCTTCAGGCCGCCGGCATCCGCAATGACAAAATCGATGTAGTCTACGACGCCGTTCCGCCAGCCCCGCCGGCCGACCCTTGGAATGCTCGGTCGCCCGCCGTCGCCCTGGCGTCCAGAGATCCTCAGAAAGGGCGTGACCTTATCGAACGCGCCGCGAGCCTGGCTCGCATCTCTGTCCTTTTTTCGGAAGACTTGTCGAAAGACCTCGCCCGCGCCTCCATGTTCGTTTACATTTCGCGATCCGAAGGTTTGGGATCGGCGGCCCTGCTCGCCATGAGCATGGGCGTCCCGGTCGTCGCAAGCAATGTAGGCGGGCTGCCCGAGATCTTCGCCGACACCGCGTCCGGCCTGCTGGTGCCCAATGAGCCCGAAGCGATCGCTCGCGCCATGCGCCGCTTGCTCGATGAACCGGATCTTGCGCCGTCGCTGGTCGATCGCGCCCGCGCCCGCATCGCCGAAAAATTCACCAAACAGCATCTGCTGCGCGCGACGCTCGCTTCCTATGAGAGGGCGCTTGTCCGCTGATTTCGTTCCTTATGTCGCATTGGCGGCATTGGCCGGCCTGCTGATCGGCAGTTTCCTCAACGTCTGCATCTATCGCATCCCGCGCGATCTCTCGGTCGTCACGCCAAGGTCGTTCTGTCCGGAATGTGGACGCGCCATCGCCTGGTACGACAACATCCCGCTATTCAGTTTCCTGCTCCTGCGCGGCCGCTGCCGCGCCTGCGGACAATCGATTCCACTCAGCTACCCACTCGTGGAACTCAGCACCTCCGTTCTATTCGCCTTCGTCGCCTACGAATATGGCTGGACGCCCGCTGCGCTCAAGTGGTTCCTCTTCGAAGCCATTCTCGTCGCGCTTTTCTGGATCGATCTCGAAGAACGCATTCTTCCCAACGAACTCACGCTAGGCGGAATCGCGGTCGGCTTGATTTTCGCCTTCTTCATCGCGGTCCCGAGCGCGGCCGGCGAACTCTTGCTCCCCGACGCCAAGCCCGCCTTTAAATCGCTGTTGAGCGCCGCCGTCGCCTCCGTGGTGCTCGTGGCCCCGATCTGGGTGCTGGGCAAGGCCTATTCGTGGATTCGAAAGCGCGATGCGCTCGGCGGTGGCGACGTCAAACTGCTTCTGCTTCTCAGCGTCTTTCTTGGGCTCGAACGCGGACTATTTGCCACGCTGGTGGGCGCTCTCGGCGGCACCTTCATCGGCGGTGGTTACATGCTCGCCACGCGTCGCGATCCCGCGACCTACCAACTCCCATTCGGTACTTTTCTGTGCGCTGGCGCCTCTCTCGCTCCGCTTCTAACTAGATGGATTCCTTAGCTCAACCCGAACCGAGCACGCTGGAAAAGCCTTTCTCCTTGGTGTACTATAGAGCTTTACGGTATGAAGGACCTGCTTAAGGCGCTCACGCCTGGTGAGCGCGATTGGCGCATCGCGACCCGCCTGGATCCCAAGCGCCTCCCCGCCCACATCGCGATCATTATGGACGGAAATGGCCGCTGGGCCCGGCAGCGCAATTACCCGCGCATCATGGGTCACAAGGCCGGCGTAGACCCGGTCCGAACCGTGGTCGAGACCTGCGCCCAACTGGGCCTGGAAGCGGTGACGCTCTACGCTTTTTCAGTCGAGAACTGGAAACGCCCGCGCCATGAGATCGATGGCCTCTGGCGGCTCCTCCGCTTTTATCTCCGCCGCGAGTTGCCGAACCTCATGCGCAACGATATTCAACTGGCGGCTATCGGCCGGCTCGAATCCCTCCCCTCCGGGGTCCAGGACGAGCTGCAATCCGTTATGCGCTCCACGGCGCAGAATCGCGGCATGCGTTTGAACTTGGCCATCAATTACAGCGGCCGAACCGAGCTGGTGGATGCCGTCAACGCGATCCTTGAAAACGCGCGCCTGGAGGGCGATCTCGAATCGCTCGACATCACCGAAGAGACCATCTCCAGTCATCTTTATACCGCGGGCCTGAAGGACCCCGACCTCCTCATCCGCACCTCCGGCGAAATGCGAATCAGCAACTTTCTGTTGTGGCAGATCGCTTATGCCGAGCTCTACGTCACCGATACGCTCTGGCCCGATTTCACGCGCACCCACTTACTCGAAGCCGTCTTTGAGTATCAGAACCGCGATCGCCGCTTCGGCGGCATCACGCGCGCCTGCCCATCTTCAGCCGAGGCTTCGCTCCTCATCGAAGAAGACGCGCTCGAGCTGCCCCTCGCTTAACAACAGATCTCCGCGCGATGCTTGAACCCTCATGAAGCGCGTGTTGACTGCAATCGCGCTGATTGCGTTAGCCGTGTACCTCATCTGGTTCGCCGCCCCTTGGGGATTCGAAATCGCCGCCCTGTGCCTGGGGCTGCTCTGCTTCTGGGAATATTCGGGCCTCGTAGCCGCCCATGGAATTCGCGGTCCGCGCCTGTTCGGCGTCCTCGCCGGCCTGCTGATCGTCCTGCTGCCCGACCGCCTTTTGCCCGGCGTGCCCGTAATCGTCATCTGCGCATTCGTGTGGGCGCTTCGTCTCGCGAATCTTCGCGACATCCTGCCCGCCGTCGCCTGCGAATTTCTCGGTAGCTTCTACGCCTTCGCCCCGTGGCGTTTCGCCATCGACCTGCGCGCCGCCAGCATCCACCTGCTCTTCTTCGCGCTAGCAATCAACTGGATAGGCGATTCAGCGGCTTACTATGCTGGCCGCCTCTTCGGCCGCCACCGGCTTGCGCCCATCGTCAGTCCCAAGAAATCCTGGGAAGGATCCGCCGCGTCCGTCGCCGCCTCTACGCTCTTCGGCGTGCTTTACCTGGGGCATTTCGTGCCTCGCCTTCCCTGGTGGCAGATCGCCCTTATGGCCATTCTGGGAAACATCGCCGGCCAGTTTGGAGATTTGACCGAATCCGCCATCAAGCGCGGCGCAGGCGTAAAGGACAGCGGCAACCTGCTTCCCGGTCACGGCGGAGTGCTGGACCGCATGGACAGCAGCCTGTTTGCCCTCCCCGTCGTCTACTTTCTGCTCAACCTGTTTTCTCTACTTCGCCACCACTAACAGCTTGAATGTTCCCGGCTGAATGGACCGGCGCGGATGAGGATTCGCCGCGCTTGGCTCGGGAGCGGCGCCAAACGTTGCCGTCGCCAGATAGACCTTGTGAGTCTTCGAATCGAGCGCCATCGTGCGCGCGCCCGGCGCTGTCGTCACGGTCTCGCTCGCCGAGTAGCTCTCGCCCGATCCCCGCAGCACGGTCAGTGTTCCGCTCTCGCCGTTCGAGGAAAACGCAAGTTGTTCTCCGGCATCGTACGCCGCCGCGTCCGGCCCTTCGCCGATCGCGGGAGTCGCTACCACCTTGCCCGAGTCCGCGTCCACCACCGCCATCATCTTGTTGTCGCAGACCGCGAACAAACGCCGCCCGCTCGTATCCATCGCCAGCCCCGATGGCGATTCGCACGGCGTCACCGGCCAGCGCGCCGTCACCTTCAACGTCTTGGAATCGATCCTCACAATCTCGCTCTTGTCTTCGATGTTGTCGTAGACGCTGCCCTTCCCGTCGCTCACCGGAAACTCCGGCTTCCCGCCAAGCGCGATCGTGCCGGCCACCGTTCCGTTCGCGGCGTCAATCGCAGTGGCATCCTGGCTGCGGCCGTTAAACGCAAACACGCGCTTGGACGCCGGATCGTAGACAATACCGTCGGGATTGGTCCCCGCCTTGATCTTGTTCTTGATGCTCAGATCTTTCAGGTCGAACGCGACTACCTGGTTGTTGCGCCCGTCGCTGATAAATCCCATCCCAAGATCGTTCGCGATCGCGATCCCGTGAATGCCCCCCATGCCGGAGATATGCCCCACGACTTTTTCGGAATCGAGATCCACCACCACCACTTCCGAGCCATGCGAGACGTACAGCTTCCGGTTATCGGAATCGGCTGTCAGATAATCCCAGCCCCCTGTCCCGCCAATCGAAACGCTGCCCTTTACCGAATAGCCTTGGCCGAACAGCGCCGGCCCGGCAAGAAGGGCTACAGCAATCGCTATGCACTGCATGTGGAAAATTTTCACGGTAGCTATTGTATCCGGTCGCGGCGCATCGAAGCCGTGCGCGGGTCAGTGCTCTAAGTGCCCGAAATTCAGGATTGCGTTGAAGACCAGCGCATAGCTGCCGATGGTTTCCCCTCGATAAACGGGATTGTTTGCAAACAGCAGAACGTTTCCTTTACCCAGGCGCGCATCCACAACAACAGCCCGCTCCGCGATTGCATCTCCGCCTTCGAGCAGCCCGGAAACCAACAGGTCCTTCTGCTCCGAGTAGCGAAGAATAACGTCGGGCCGATACTCGGCCGGAATGAGATACGGATTGTTGCGCGCCTGCTCTTCGTTCAACGGCGTCGGCTCCCATGCTTTGGGCGACGGCAGCGGCGCCGCCTTTTCTGCGGACCGTCCCTCCGGAGCGTCTTCGTCTTCCGGGCCTCCGCGGCCAGTGGGCCTCTTGTAATCCTTCTCTGTCAGAATCTGCCGGGGCGTCATGAGATTACTTACCGTGAATGCCAACCCCTCTTCGCTATAGACCGGCAGATTCGATCCATAGCCGTATCCAACCGGCGCCTTCTTATCCACGAGCACGGCGTTCAACACGCTGCCCACGACTTTCGCATTCTTTTTCGGAGCGGCGAATACCCCTGGCGCGAGCCCTTCTTGAATAGCGAATTCCGCCGTATCTTCGGAAGTAATCAGCAAACCGCCCTGCTCGACAAAAGTTTTCAGATGATCGACCCCGCTCGCGCCAAGGCCCGGGCGCATGTCTTCTGTCGAATCGATTCTTCCGAGATTCGGCGTAAGCTCCGTCTTCTGCCAGGGCAGCGCGTTCCCCCACATCGGCATGCCTTGAACGATGGCCTGCGGCGAGATGCCGGCCGGCGCGAAAACGATCACATCGTATTTCCCTCGCAAATCCGCCTCCCGCGCTGCCGTTTGCGTGGAGATGTAGTCGTATGGCACGTGAAGCTTATCGAACGCCATGCGCCACCAGCCCTCGGTTTGCGTGTAGGCCCAGGTGTGCATGAACGCGATGCGTGGCGCCGCCGCAGGATGGGTACGAATCTTCGGCATCGCGCCGACGCTATACGCATCGAGGGCGAGCGGCTGAAGCGCCGCCTTGAGCTGCGCGTCCGCTACGTTCCCGATCAACAGCGATCCGGGTTGAAACTTGCGCCCGCCGTTTTCGAACGCCTCATCGGCCACCGCGATTCCGGCGCCTTTCAATGAATAGGCCAATGCCGCGAGACCAATCTGACCTGAATTCGCCACCGCGAAGAACGGCCCGCCGCCGCTCACTTTACCGCCGATCTGGCTCGCGTCGGAAACAGGTTCCATCTTCGCCGTGAGAATCGAATGGTCCGTTACGCGCACGGCTCTCGCGTTGAACAGATCTCCGAACGACCATCCCGTATCGTCATACGGATGCTTTTGCGGATCGTCAGGCGACCAATACTGCCGGTCCAACAACGCATCCGCTACTCGCGAAAATGGCTGGTCCATGCGAATCACGAAACTTCCGGCCGCGAAAGTTTCCGTACGCGGCGCCGGAGCGGAGCCCGACTTCTCATCCGCCCGGTGCGGCGCATGCGCGGGCGGCGGCATCGTCACCTTAATTTCTTCCGTTAGCCGCTGCAACTCCACATGCTGTGCCGCAAGCACCTTCAGTAGCTCAATCTGCCGGTTCAGCGCGCCGTCGTCGGCCGGAAGCACATAGGCCGCCGGCCCCGCGTCCTGCGGTTTCAAAATCGATCGCTTACTCTTCACGTAATAATCGCTCAAAAAATGTTTGGTGTTGCGCGCGAAGTAAGAAAGCGTCGAAAGCAGCGCCGTCTCTTCGTAGTTGTTGTTATCGCGCTGCGACCATTCCACGGTCGGATACGGCGGGTTCTGCCGGTACCACGTTCGCGAATATTCATCCGGCGTCAGGATGCGCTTCTCCGTATCCGCTCCGCCGTTGCCGAACGTTTCATACAGGCGGCTGATGCCATTGTGCAGCCCGGCCAGAAACATCAGGTAACCCGGGCTCCACGTATCGAAGTTCCCGTGAGTGAACGCGCCCGGCATCCCGAAATCCTGCATCTGTTGCACGTTGTGCCACCCGAGCATCGCCCATTCGTCAGCCAGCATAGGATCGATCCACGCGTTATATGGCCCATCGCCAACGGTGTTGTCGTAAAGAAACGGGACGGATTCGTGCAAATCGTGCAGCACCTGCGCGTGCCAATCCAGATACGTGTTCAACACATTCCTGGTCAGGTTCAGCGTCATGCCCATCGCATCGCGATTATTATCGTGCGCCACATAGTGGCCCCAATACACCAGCCTCGGCCAATTTTGCCCCGGATGCGCCTTGTGCCACTTGTATACGTCCACCATTCGATCGCGCCCGTCAACTTCCACGACCGGCGTGATGAGCGTCACCATGTGCGTGCGAATGAATTGAATATACGGAGAGTTATCGACCACCAGCCGGTACGCCAGTTCCATCAGCGCCGTCGGCGCGCCCGTCTCGGGCGAATGAATCGTGCCGGTGATGTAGTAAATCGGGAACGATTGCGCCACCAGCTCCTCCGCGGTCCTATCGTTCATCCCGATAGTGCGCGGGTCTCCCAGCTTTGCCAATCGCGCTTGGTTCTCCTTCACGCGCCCGAGCAGCGATTCGTCGGCAATCGCGGCGGCGATCATTTCCCTGCCCTCTTCCGAATGCCCGATCGTGATCACTTTCACGCGGGGGCTGCTCGCCTCCAGCATGCGGAAGTACTTGTACACGTCTTCCGCATACGGAAGCATGTCGGGCGCTCCCGCGATATCGCCCAGCACTTTCTCGGGCGTCGGCACGGTCTTCGAAGCAGGCAAATATTCGGTGAGCGGCGAATTCAGATGCGGGTCGGTGGTGTACTTCTTGATTCGCTGCGTGTAGCTCTCATCGAGCGCTTGCTTCGGATCGCGCGCGAACTCTTCATTGCCGATATTCTGCGCCCACGCCCCAAACCCCGGCGAGATGCTTCCTGCTATCAGTAAGAGGAACAGTGATCGGGTTCGAATCATCACTGTTCATTGTGCACGAACTCTTATTCGATATTGTGGGCGCGCTTGATGAGCGGAAGCGACGCTTCGTCGATTTGCCACGGGCCGCCGCCGTTCTCTTTGAGATTGTTTCTCTCGAACGTTCCCCGGCCATCTTTTAGGACGTTAATCCCCGCCTTCGCATTTCTGTTGATTCGGTTATTACGGACCATCGGATCGCCGGCTTCACGAACTTGAATTCCCGCATTTCTGTTAGCAAAAATTTCGTTCTCATCTAGCAATCCCTTGCCAGAATTGTAAATGCTGATTCCGCTGAATACCTGATCGTGAATTTTATTTCTTCGAATGACAGGATCTGCGCCCGAAATCTGAATCCCCGAGTAACCATTTCCGTAAATGTCACTATCCTCGAGGAGACCTTGCGCGTTACCCGCGAAGAGTAGCCCCGACTGCTTGTTGTCGTGTACCCGGTTGCGCCGCAATGTGGGTCCGGCACTATCTCTGACTTCTACTCCGGAGAGCGCATTTTCGTAAATCTCGTTATCCTCCAATGTGCCGCTTGCCTGTTCGCAGATTAGAACACCGCCTTGAGCTGCCGAATGAATCCGGTTGTTGCGGATTCGGGGATCCGCATTGCCATAAATTCCAATGCAAGCTAAGCTCTTGCTGGATATGTCACACTCTTGCAGGTCCAGCCGCCCTTGTGAGATGTACACCGCGTTGTAGTCGTCCTTACTCTCTTGGAAGATTGTCAGGTTCGAGATCCGGCCGATGTTGGCTTTAAACGTAATAGCATGGGTTTCGCTGCCGACGATCTTCACATCCCCCGGTCTCCCATCGCCGATGATTTCGAGCGGCCTATCGATCACGATACTCTCGCGATACAGTCCGGCACGTATCAAAATGCGGCTTCCGGGGTTCGCTGCCTTTACGGCCTCGGCGATGGAAACGTGATCGCCTCGATGCATCGCATCGACGATAAGCGTGGGCGGCTCGAATCGCGCGGTCCCTTCGCTCTTGGCCGTCGCACCCGGCTGTGATGCGCTCACCGGTGCTATGTCGGCTTTCGACGCTGGCTTCGGCGCCGCGGGAGCGGCGCCACCCGTCTCCTGAAGCACATCACGAATTTGACGAGCCATGTTCGCCAGCGTCTTTCCTACTTGAGGAGACGTAGGAGATTCAAACCGTAAGTCGCGCCAATCCACATACTGCCGCGCTGCGAAGATCGACAGAAGCTTATCCTTTGCCTGCGCTTCTTCGCGTCTTAGTTCCGGAATATCGACGTAATAAATTGGAAGGATCAGATCGCCCCGGCCAAGCTCCTCCTCACGCGCCAGAAAGATTTCCACCTCCTCGCGGCACGCCGGACTGTGGAAGAATCCAGGCGTCAGCACCGGAATCAGAAACGTGCTCGTATCCAGTGAATCTTTGATACGCAGCTTCCACTGCTGCCCCCATTTGATCTCGTTCCGATCCTGGAAGATTTCGAATGAGCGGCCCGTCTGCAGCCCCACCTCGCCGCTTAACCGCTCGCGAATTCTTGACAGAACCTCGTTTTCATATTGATCCTCGCGGCGGACGTAACTGAAGAATCCGATCGGAGGCTTGCCGCTCGGTGCGTCACCCATTGTTCCCTTCCCGTTATCTTAGCTACGCCTCGCGATTCCGCATCAACGCAGCTACTTCCCTTTGCATAGCATCGTCGCTCTCCTCCAGAGCTTCGACGACGCCTTTCCGGTCTGCCGCGCTTCGGTTCTGGTTTAACTTGAACTTGCCCTCGATCTTCGTGATTGGTATCTCGAATCCGCTGATCTCGCCAAGCATCGGCTGAATCCAAGGCTGCTCGGCCGTGAAACTCCAGCCCGGCGGCGCGTCGCCCTCGTGCTGCGCCACCAGCTTTCGCAGCAGTTCCACCATCTCCGCTTCGCCCAGCATCTTCGGCCGGCCATATGCGTGAATCACGGCATAATTCCACGTCGGAACCGTTCGTTGAGTCGCATACCACCGCGGCGAAATGTACGAATGTGGTCCTTGAAAAATCACCAGTGCTTCGCTTCCCGCGCGCAAGTGTTCCAACTGCCCGTTTTTTCGCGCGATATGACCGAGCAGCGAACCGAACGCCCCCGCGCTCCGGTCCAAAATAAAGGGAATGTGCGACGCCGTCATCTCGCCCTTCGCTTGCGTAACCAGCGTCGCGAAGTTATACCGCTCCATGAAGTTCTTCAAGACTTCCGGGTCGCGCTCTTGAAACTGCTCAGGGGTGTACACCTTCGACTCTATACGAACATAGCTGGTTGCCTGTCGTGCTCCGTTTATTTCGGCCGCCTTCTTTATGCGGTCTACTAAGATCAGGTACTGAAATGCCGCAGCAAGAGACCGTCCGCGTCACGCCCGAAGAAATAGTCAACTTCATCCTGGAAGAAATGGAGGCCGGCCTTTCTCCGACCTACTACAGCAATCTGGTGCCGAGCGTCTATGACGTCTATCTCTACATCGACGATCTTGAGCGCCTCCGCCCTCTCGAACAGCGCATGCGAGAGGAGGCCGTTAGCGCCCTCGGCGAGAAGCTTTCGGCTCTCAACAAGGCCTCCAATTCGAAGCTGACTCTCCCGCTCGCAGCTTCGAAGAAGCGTAGAAAACGCTACGAAATCCTCGGCGATTGGTCCATCGAATTTCATGAAAACGCCGACGAAGACGCGCGTGAGAACCCCTTGGTTATCCATTCTTCATTCCCCGTCGCTTCCGAATCGGAAGACAAGGTCGGCGCCCTCACCGAGCGAGTCACCAAGCGTCGCGCCGACGGCCAGACCGTCACCACCTTGACTCAACGCTCCGGCGACATCGACACTCGCCGCGCCGAGGGAATCGTGTACGCGGACCTCTCCTATGAAGACGATTCCGGCGCGCATACCTTCCAAGTAACCAAGGATCTGTTGAAGATCGGTCGCGGCTCGCCGGACCACTGGGTGGATCTCAAGCTGAAAGCTAAGAAAGACGTTTCGCGCGAGCATCTGCAAATCCGCCGCGATCCGCAAACCGGCAAATGGTTCATCAAAGATCTGAGCACCCTGGGCACCACCGTGGACGGCAAGCGCGTTCCGCCGAGTATTCAACAGAACGACGGCGTCGCGGTGGACGCGAACATCGAGATGCCGCTCCCCAACAAAGCGCGTATCGGATTGGCCGGCGTCCTGTTCATCGAGTTCAAGGCAGTCAAGCAACGATGACGCGCCTTCACGCGGCGCGCTACGCTTTTCTTATCGCACTGCTCGTGCTTGCCGCCCTCACCGTGTTTTTTGCTCGCAAGAAGGACTAGCGAATGCCTCCGTTTGCCCCGCCCTTTTCGTCGGCTGCTTTGAGCGACCAGGGCCGCGTTCGCGGCAACAATGAAGATCGCGTCTATTCCGATTCCCGGCGCGGTCTCTTCCTGGTGGCCGATGGCATGGGCGGCCACGAAGCCGGCGAGCACGCCGCTGAAATTGCGGTGGAGCGCATTCGCAGCCGCCTCGAGCGCCAGACCGGGAGCCCGGAGCAACGTCTCCGCGAAGCCATTGCGCTAGCCAATAACGCCATCTATGATGCCGCTCGCCAGAACCCGGAATGGCACGGTATGGCCTGCGTGCTGACTGCCGCCATTGTCGAAGACGATCAAGTGACGGTCGGCCATGTGGGCGATTCGCGCCTTTACCGCATCAAGCGCGGCGCGATCGAAAAGATGACGCACGATCACTCCCCCGTCGGCGAACGCGAAGACAGCGGCGAGCTGAGCGAAACCGACGCCATGCAACATCCTCGCCGCAACGAGGTATTTCGCGACGTCGGCTCCGAGCAGCGTGCCCCCGACGACCCGGACTTCATCGAGATCGTCAGCTTCCCCTTCGAAGCCGCCGCGGCGCTGCTGCTCTGCAGCGACGGTTTGAGCGATGCGCTTCCTTCCGGCGATATTCTCCGAATAGTCGAGCAGAACGCAGGCAACCCCCAGCTTGCTGTCCGTAAACTGATCTCCGCGGCCAGCCAAGTCGGGCATGACAACATTTCCGCTGTTGTGGTCGAAGGCTCTGGTTTCGCCTCCTCCTTCGGCAAACGTTCACGCAAGCGCCGAAGCGACGCTCCAGTCGAAAAATCGTATGCGGCCGGGGAAACGACGGATCGCTTAACGCCTGCCGCCGCGCCGCTTGCCCATGCCTGGTATCGCTCGGCGCCCGCTTGTCTCGCGTACGGCGCTGTTCTCGGAGTGCTGCTCCTGTTCTCAATCGAAAAATTACGCGCTCCCGAAAAGCCCGCCCATCCCGTTCGCATCCTCGCCGTCGCAGCCCCGGGCTCTATCGCCGCTGCTCTCGCCCAAGCACGCCCGGGCGACACCGTTTCGGTCGCCGCCGGCATGTATTCCGAATCCTTCAACCTGGCCGAAGGCGTCAACCTCACCGCGCAACAACCTCGCGACGTCATCCTGAACGGCTCTATCTCGGCCGGTAATCTCCACCGCGCCCGCGTGGAGGGCTTCTCCATTCGTGGCGGAGGCGTCGCCGTTCGCATCCACAATAGTAATGTGGTCCTGGCGAACGACGAAATACTTTCCGCCCGCGAGGCCGGCATCGCCTTCAGCGGCGACTCGAAAGGCGCCGTCTTCGCCTGCTACATCCATGACAATCTCGGCCCCGGCATCCTGCTCGACGCTGCCGCCGCGCCGGCCATCGAACACAATTTGATCCTCCACAACGGCGCCGCCCCTGCTTCCCTGCGGCCCGGCATTCTGGTTCGTCCTAACGCCCATCCCTTCATCGCCGCGAACATTTTCTCCGCCAACGGCGCCGAAGCGCTTTGGGTTCCAGCCGCCGATGACAACTTGGTTCTGCGAAATTCGTTTACTCTCGCCGGCAAGCCCGATGAGCGTCCCAAGGTCCGACTCATCTCCATACAGGTAGGCGGCGAGCCGTGAACCCCGGCGATAGCTACGGCTCTTATCGAATCGTCCGCTCCATCGGCCGAGGCGCGATGGGCGATGTCTTCCTCGCGCGTGAATCCCAATCGGGCCGCGACGTCGCCTTGAAGATCATTCGCAAAGGCGCCGACCCCGAGGACCAGGACATCTTGGACGCCGAACGGCTCGGCGCCGAGCTGCAAAAGCGCTTGAGCGGCCTCGATCGGCGCGTAGTCGCGGTTCACAATTATGGCGATCTCGGCCCCGATCTGTTCATCGAAATGGAATTCATCGATGGCGAAGATCTCTCCGCCATGATGAGCCGCAGGCAAGTCACCTATCACTTCGCCGCGCATGTCGCTCGCGAGCTCTGCGAGATGCTCGACAATCTGCGCGCTTTCAATACCGTCATCGGCGCCCGCCAATTCTCCGGCGTCATACATGGCGACCTGAAACCCGGCAATCTCCGCATCGACCGCCAATACCAGGTGAAGGTCCTCGATTTCGGCATCGCCAAGGCGCTCACCCATACGCGCAAGTACACCTCCAACGTCTTCGGCAGCACCGCCTATTGCTCGCCGGAGCGCATCGAAACCCAGAACATGGACACCCAATCCGAGCTCTGGTCGGTCGGCGTCATCTTCTACCAGATGCTCGCCCACAAGCTTCCTTTTGAGGAGCCCACCAAGGAACGGCTGGAGCGCCGCATCCGTTCCGGGCAGCCGCCCCTTCCGCTGCCGCCCTCCTGCCCCGAGCCTCTCCGCCGCATCGTATTTAAGATGCTCGCGCGCGATCCCGCCCGCCGCTATCAAACACCCAGCGAAGTCATCGACGATTTAAGCCGCTTCCAGAAAGGGCAGGCTGTGCTGGCTCAACCCGTTCCACCGCCACCCGGCGTCCTGGATAACGATGCGACCGTTCGCACCGCGCCTGCCGCGCAAACCACCGCTCGCAGCGCTCCGCCGGCTCAACCCCCGCGGGCTCCGTACTCGCCTCCGCCTTCGCCCCAGCGTCCCGCTTTTTTCCCCCCCGCCGCTTCGACGCGCCGCAGCCCCGTGCTGTTCGGCTGCATGGCGATTGCCGCCCTCGCCGGCATTCTCTGTGTCGCCTGGTGTTGGCAGCAGCTCAACTTCTGGGACGCCGCCGGTAAGCTCAAGACCGATATCGAAACCGAACGCATCGCCAACCTCGATGACGCCTGGGCGCAGTATCAAACTCTGAACAAACGGTCGCATCTGCCCGTCTTTATGTGGGGAGCTGAGCGCGCGCTCAAGAAACGCCTGGTGGCCGCTGCCGACGAAACCATCTCGGAATACCGCAACAGCGACGCCCCTTCCGTCTTTGAGCCTCAATGGATCCAGGCGCGCAACAATCTCACCCGCGCCCTCGAACTCGATCCTGGCGATAACGGCATCGAAGGCCGCCTGCGCCTTTGCAGGGCGCATATTGATCGCATTGACGCGCGAGGCCTGCGGTCCGCCGCCCGGCAGAAAAAACTGAACACCGCCGCCAACGAGTTCACCGAAGCCGCCGATCTTCTCAAGCACTCGCCCGACCCATACCTCGGACTCGCCAGCCTGTATATCTACGATCTCAACGATGTCGACAAAGCCGAAGACGCTTTGAAACAGGCTGCGCATTTTGGCCTTTCCATCGGCAAGCGTGAAACCGGCCTGCTCGCCGACGGCTATTTTCGCCGCGCCGACCGCGTCTACCGCCAGTCCCACGCCTTCGCCCAAATGCCCAGCGAGGAACGCGAGTACCTCGATCGCGCCAAGCAGGATTACCACCACGCCGAAGATCTCTATCAGCAAGCCGGACTCTTCGGCGACGCATCCCGCAACCGCCTGCTCGCGATCCAAGCCGAGCAGAAGGTAGACTCGCGTCTGTCTCAGCTTGAGAACATGCCCGTTTCGCAATGAAGATCTCACGAGAGGAACTCGCGACCCGCGCCAAGGAACGCACCGGCGCTCAACGGCGCGCGCGCGCCTCCTCGCGAGGCGTCGAACTCTTCTGCCTCGTCGCCGCGTCTCTCGTCGTCGCCGCCGGTCTCTACCTTGTCTACTCCGCCAAGTCTCACAATCTCGCTCAGGAGCGAGCCTCCGCGCTCAACCTGAACACGCTCGCGCGGCCGCAGCAGCTCATCCCTTTCCTCGACATGATTCCCTCGCAATCGGACCAGGAGTTCGTTGCCACCCGCATTTACGATCTCAGACGCCGCGGCGAAGAACTCAATAACGTTGGCGCCGTCGGACGCTTGCGAGTCACGCAATCGGATCTGCTTCAAACTCGCGGCTTGGTCTCCTTCCCCAAGCGCCTGGCCGCCGCGCCGGCCCGCAAGAGCCGCGAGCCCTTTATTTCGCTCCTCACCGCTCAACAGCTCGCGGACCTGAAGCCTCATCTGCGCGTGCGCGAGGCCGATACTTATCGCAATCGCCTGCTGCTCTGGGTCGCCTTGTTTTTTGCGCCCTTCTATCTCGTTCACCTGGCGTGGCGCTTGCGTGGATTCGCAGGAGATAACCTCCTGCTGCCCATCGTTCACGCTCTCTGCGGCATAGGCCTGATCCTCATGATCGGGCTCCGAGACCCGCTCCGCGACACACTCATGTTCGCCGATTTCACCCAAGGCGTCATCGCTGGATGCGCCGCGCTCCTTCTTTTCAGCATTCCCAATTACCAGCGCCAATTCGCGCGCTTGAGCTATCTCCCGCTGCTCGCCGCTCTGCTGCTAGCCATCGCCCTCGGCCTCTTTGGCGCCGGCCCCGGATCGAGCGACGCCAAAGTCAATCTTTTCTTTTTCCAGCCAATCGAAATTATTCGCATCCTGCTGGTGTTCTTTCTCGCCGGCTATTTCGCTCAGAACTGGGACGCGCTTCGCTATCTCAAACAGCAGGGCCGCCCGCTCCCTGCGGCCTTGCGCCGCTTCGAGCACGCCTTGCGCCGCTTCGAGCACGCGTCGCGCCGCTTCAATGTTCCGCGCCTCGATTATGTCGTGCCCGTCGTCGCCGGCGTCGCCGTCTCCATCTTGCTCTTTTTCTGGCTCAAAGATCTCGGCCCGGCGCTTGTCATCGGCTGCCTGTTCTTGAGCATGTACAGCCTCGCTCGCGGCCGCGTTCTGCTCGCCTCCGCCGGTCTCGCCGCTATCGTTCTTTCATTCGCCATCGGCTATGTGACCGGATTCCCGCACACCGTCCGCGAGCGCGTCGAGATGTGGAAATCCCCCTGGGACAATCACGTTCGCGGCGGCGATCAACTGGCCGATTCGCTCTGGTCGCTTTCAACGGGAGGCGCGACCGGCACGGGTCTCGGCCTCGGCGATCCGTCGTCCATGCCCGCCGCCCACACCGACCTGATCGTCGCGGCCTTCGGCGAAGAGGCCGGCGCGCTCGGAATCCTTGCTCTCTACACTCTTTACGGCATCCTCATCTATCGCTCTATCCGAATCGCGCTCTTCTCACCCGGCGCTTATTCGTTCTTTCTGGTCATTGGCCTCGCGCTCATCGCCGCCTACCAACTGTTGCTCATCACAGGCGGCATTCTCGGCGTCATTCCCCTTTCCGGCGTTGTCTCGCCGTTCCTGAGTTACGGCAAGACTTCGATGGTCGCCAACTTCGCCCTCGTCGCCATCGTGCTTTCGGTCTCCAATCGCACCGAAAAACCCGCGCCTCAATCTCATTTCTCGCAAGGCGTTCGCGCGCTCACTGCCGTTCTCGCCGCGCTCGGCCTCCTCGTGCTCGCCCGCTTCTTTTGGATTCAAGTCTTCCAGGCCGACGCCATCCTCGTCCGCCCCAGTCTCATCACGCAGGCCGATGGAGTCCGTCGCTACCAATACAATCCCCGTCTGCTCCAACTCGCCCGCGATCTCCCCAAAGGCGCCATCTTCGATCGCACCGGTCTCCCGCTTGCATCGAGCGACTGGTCGCAAATCGAAGCGCATCGCGCCGATTACCAAAAGCTCGGCGTCTCGCTCCCCTCTAGTCACGCCGAATCCAGCCGCTACTATCCGCTCGGCTCGCCATTCTTCTATCTGCTCGGAGACGTTCGAACGCGCCTCAAGCAAGGCGCGAGCAACACCGCGTTTCAGGAAAGCGCCTCGCGTGTTCGCCTCCAGGGCTACGACGATGTCGCCGAAATCGAAGCTGCGCGCGATCCGGAAACCGGCCAGCTCACTACCCGCGTGAAGCGCGATTACCGCGCTCTCATTCCCTTACTCCGCCATCGCTATGAGCCGGACAATCCCGCCGTAAAGCAAATCCTCAACACGCCGCGCGACATTCACATGTCCATCGACGCGGCGCTCCAGATGCGCGTCTCTCAGATCCTCAGCCAACGCCTCGCGAAGCTCGGAAAAGACAAGGGCGCGGTCGTCATTCTCGATCCCTCAACCGGCGACACGCTTGCCGCCGTCAGTTATCCCTGGCCTTCGGAAACCCAGTTCGCGTCGCTTTCCAACGCAGCGCAAACCCCCGTGCCCGATGCCAATTTGCTCGATCGCGCGCGCTTCGGCCTCTACCCTCCCGGATCCTCCTTTAAAATCGTCACCGCCATCGCAGCGTTGCGAAAAGACCCCGTTCTCGCGCAACAGCGCTACGAGTGCATTCGTCTGCCCGGTGGCCGCGTAGGCAACTTCGTCTGGAACCGCGAAATCCGCGACGACATCAAAGACACCCAGCCCCACGGCGCCGAAGACATGCGGAAGGCCATTGTCGTCTCTTGCAACGCCTATTTCGCGCAGTTGGGCGCGCGCAGCGTCGGCGCCCAGGCGCTCTACGAAACCGCGGCCGCGCTCGGCATCTCCGTCGCCCAACCCAATACGCCCGAAAAGCTCCATCAATTTCTGCCGCAAGCCTCCTATGGACAGGGCCAGGTCGTCGCGTCTCCTTTTCAGATGGCGCGCGTGGCCGCAACCATCGCCAACTCCGGCGCCGCGCCGCAAGGCCGCTGGATCGTGGATGAAACCAATCCGCGCGTGCGGGCTCCCGAATCTCTTCTGCCCGCTTCGCTCGCCAATCAAATCGCCGGATATATGCGGGCCGTCGTCACCTCGGGAACCGCCCGGACCCTTAGCGCCTCCGCCATCCCTATCGCCGGCAAAACCGGTACTGCCGAACTCTCCGGCGCCCCCTCGCACGCCTGGTTCATCGGCTTCGCGCCTTACCGCGCTCAGCCCGCCAATCCGCCCCTCAAGCAAATCGCATTCGCGGTTCTCGTCGAAAACGGAGAATATGGAGGAACGGCAGCCGCGCCCATCGCAGGCGATATTGTCGCCGCTGCCCGCCAACTCGGACTCATATGAAATCTCTCGACCAACTCGATTCCTGGATCGCTGCCAAGGTCCGCTCTTGGTCCTCGCGCATTGCGGGCGCGCCCCGCGGCGGAAAGCTGCTCGAAATCCGCCGCGACATTCTCAACGACGTTCGTGACCACATCCAGCCGCGCGGCGAAGGCAAGAGCGTTTTCCCATATAACACCGTCTCGGTTCGCATCACCGCCGAAGACGCCGCCCAGCAGGCGCTCTTCGAACAAGCCTTCGCGGAAGACGACGACCTGCGAGAATCCGTCGCCGCTCTGCTCCTCGAAGCCGGCTGTGCTCTTCCCGCCGCTTTCGTAACCAACGTTTCCGTCTTCGAAGGCGCCGCCGCTGAATTTTACATCGACTATTCGAACGCGAAAGCAGCGCCGTCCGTTTCCGCCGCGCCCAACATCCGCCCCGCCGCCAAGCTCACAGTGATCGGCGGCCAGGCCGATCCCTCCGAATTCGTCATCGACGCCGACCGCGTCAACATCGGCCGCTTGAAAGAAGTCGCGAGCGACAAGGACGGCCTCCGCCGCCGCAACGATATCGCTTTCGCCGACACCGAAACCACCGTCTCGCGCGAACACGCCTTCATTCGCTACCATCCGGAAACTGGCAAATTCCGCTTATACGATTCCATGAGCCAGCGCGGCGCCAGCGTCTTTCGCGAAGGCCGCCGCTTCCAGGTGCCCAAAGGTCCCGCTCATGGCTTTCTCCTCCGCTCGGGCGACGAGATCCACCTCGGCAGCGCGCGCCTGCGCTTTGAAATGGAAAAAGGCTCCCTATGAAAAAAGCCATCGGCGACAATCTCTTTCCCGAGCGCATGACCTTCGACCAGGGCCTCCAGCTCTTGAAGCGCGCCGGCTACCATGGCGTCGAGCTCTGGCTCGGCGACCGTCCTTGGTTCCAGATGACCACCACCGACGCTCAAATGCGTGACCTGCGCGCCAAAATTCGGGACGCCGGTCTCGAAGTCTCGCACATCTCCAACTCGCTCGATTGGGACGAAAACGTCTCCTCCCGCGACCCTTCCAAGCGCGAGGCCGCCTTCCGCCACATCCGCCGCCAAATCGAAGCCGCCCGGATCTTCAACTGCGACGCTATCTTGATCGTCGCCGGCATCGTGAGCTCCGACACTCCTTACAACGAGGTCTATAATCGCTGCCTCGATTCGCTCCGTAAACTCGGCGAGACCGCCGCGGCCGCCAAGGTCCACATTGGGGTCGAAAATTGCTGCTCCGAACAGAAATTCCTCCTGAGCCCCCGCGAGTTCAACACGTTCTTAAATGACGTGAACAATCCCTGGGTCGGCATTCACCTCGATGTCGGCAATATCCACGACACCGGTTTCGCCGAGCAATGGATCGAGATCCTCGGTCCCCGCATCACTCGCGTCCATCTGAAAGATGTCCTCAAACATCGCGGCCGCTGCGGCAATGAGAGCGTGTACACCAACATTTTCCTCGGCGATAACAACTGGCGCGCCATCCGCGATGCTTTTACCAAGGTTGGCTACGACGGCTGGCTGATCGCCGAAATGGAAGCAAAATACCGCTACGCCCCGGACCAGCAGATCTTCGACACATCCGCCGCCATGGACCGTGTCATCTCTGGCGATCTATAAAATGACTCGGCGCGAAGTTCTCCAGCAGGCCCTCTCGGCGCCGCTCGCGTTACACCTCGACCCATGCGCCAGCCTGCGTATCCTTTCCGAACCCAACTGCCTTTCGCAGGAATCCGCTACAGCTTTCCGCTCGCTCCGGCTGCCCTCGAACCTCACCGTTCTCTGCGGCGTCGCGAACATCGGAAAGACTCAAGCGATCGCTCTCCGTGAACAACTCCGTCGCGGCCGATCGGTCTTGTGGGAGCTCTCGCCTCACACCACCGGCAATCAGCGCCATGCTCTGCGCGACATTTTCGGCATTGTCGTCGGTGAACCGTTCACGCCTTCGCCCAAACACCTCTACATCGAATACGACTGGCCGCACCCTGCGCTCACGCGCAGCTTTTCCGAGATGCTTCCTCTTAGGGCCGATGCCACCCCGATCGCCAGCTACCAAGGCATGCCGATCGCCGTAAAGCGTGGCGGCTTGATCGTGCTCGGCTCGCTGCTAGGGCCGAATATTTACGCCGAGGAAGCGCAATCGAACCAAGTGCTTAGCGCTATATTTTCAAGAATAACTTCCGCCGATACATCCACCACAACATCAACCAATACGTGAACAATACAGCGGCCCCCAGGAGCAGAGGCGACAACCCCGCCCCCAGCACAGCAAACGGCCTGTCGCTGAAATGAATTCGAAAACTGCTCGTGATGAAATCCTCAAACAGATGTGCGATCAGGTACGCCGCAATGGAATTCATCCCCACGACCACCAGCGGGTACGCCCACTTGCGAAATCCCTTCTGGTCAATTACCCAACTGAACGCCGCCAGGAACAGAAAACAGATTCCTCCGCTGAACAAGGTCCAGCTCGGTGTCCAGATTCGTTTGACGACCGGGCAGATGCCGGTGAAGTGCAGCAGCAATCCGGCCGCAATTCCAATCAAACCCGCCGTCGCGAATCGCTTCAGCGGAATCGCCGGCGCATAGGTCCTATACCACCTGCCCGCAACCAACCCGAGAATCATCGTCGCGAGCGTTGGAATGAAACTCAGCGTCAAGTACCCGCCTTCGTTCGCCACAAACGGGTGCTCGCGCGGAAACAAGTTTAGGAACCACTGGTCGAAAGCATTCCCCAAATTGCTGTTCTTATTCCAGTGCGCGGCGAACCCCGAGAAATTGTGCGTCCAATTCGCGGGCACGCCCACCGCCGCATAATCGAAATGCGGCCCCGGCAACGGGTACAACGCCCACGCCAGCCAATAGCCGAACAGGATCAAGCCGAACGCTGTCCATTGCCACTTCGGAGGCCGGAAACCGAGCAGAAACAGAAACGGATATCCAAGCCCGATCTGCGTCAGCGTGTCTTCGAACGTGAAATAGGTCTGCTTGTGATCGATGGATCGTAGAAAAATTCCTAATGCCGCAAGCAAAAACGCTCGCCACAGCGCATGCGCGAATAGTGGCCCGAATGTCGCGCCTTTGCGCATCCTGCTCGCGATCGAATACGGCAGCGCCACTCCCACCAGAAACGAGAACGATGGCTGAATCATGTCGTGCAGCGAGCATCCCGCCCACTCGACATGCGTCTGGTTGTAACCTAGAAAGCCCCAGAACCAGTTACCCGGATAGGCCCGCGCCACGTCGGCTAGCCGCAGCACTTCGGCCATCATCAATACCATCACGAGCCCGCGATAGGCGTCCACCGCGAGGTTGCGCGCTGCCGTCTGCGGCCCTACTGGCGCGACAATGTCTACCTCCGCCGGCCCCGGTTTTTCGACAGGCGGCTCTCTATATGCAATGCTCATTCGGGTGCTTACCAATAGTATTTCAGCGCAAACTGGATCTCGCGCTGATCGTTCTGTCCGTCTCGCGTCGAATTGATCTTGCCGAACGTCGTGGGCGACGTGTAATCGAGCGACCCCGGGGAAGCCACCACGCCGTTCCCGTTAAATCCCGGCGGCGAGAAGTTGGGCGTGTTCGTCAAATTGAAAAACTCCGCGCGCAGCTCGAAGTGCGTCCGCTCCGTCGCTTTGAAATTCTTGAACAGTGAAAAATCCAGCCGATGGAAACCTGGCCCATAAAATTGCGTGGGCGCGCCGCCCAGCGGGCTATAGTCGGTTTGCCCAATCGTAGTCGCAACCGGCGGACTTGTAAACGCGTTCGGGTTCAACCACTGGTCCACATTGTGCGGCCCGCCCGTCACGCTCTGCCCCGGAACCAGGAACGCATTGCAGCCGAGCCCCGACGTGGTTGTCACAACGCATGGCACGGTTCCCGGCTGCCCGTCTTCAAGCGTCAGAATCCAATTCGTGCTCCAGCCGCCCACGATGGCGTCCAGCACGCCAGGGCTGTTCGAAAGAAACTCGCGCCCATGCCCCACCGGGATTTCATAATCTCCGCTCAAGTGAAACACCTTCGGAATATCGAAATCGCACAGCCCGTAATCGCCCTGGATTCCAAATCCGGGCAGCAGCGGCGCGCGATATCCGGTCAATGCCGTCGCGTTAAGCACGTCCACCGCGTCCGTCCTGCACTTCGACCATGTAAAATTCGCCAGCACGCTCAACCCGGCGCTGAATCGATGCTCATAATTCACTTGCAGCGAGTTATAAAAACTGTCCGCGGCGAAACTCGTATAAGTCGAATCGGTCTGAAAATCCGGGAATCGCGCATAATCGAAAGAATCCAATCCCGGCGGCAAGATCAGCCCCGGCGTATTCGGATTGATATAAACGCCCAAATGCCGCACGGTATTGCCCACATACCCGGCCGACAACGTATCGTTCGCCGCCAGTTGATACTGCAAAGTCAAGTTGTAGCCTTGCGTATACGGCGTCTTCATGTGATAGTCCTCGCCGAGGAACGAAACGCCTCCTGGCTCGACCGCGGCGGGCGTCAGCGAAATGCCCGTCAGACCCGTTTCCAGCGTTCCAATAGATCCGTTCGCAAATGTAATCGGGGCATTCGGCACCAGGTTTGGATAGACGAGGTTGAACTGGAACGGAAAGTCCACATAGGTCTCTACAACCGAATTTTCGAAACCGCCATAAAATAGGCCGTAACCTCCACGCGCGACCAACTTATCCGTCACTCGATAAGCAAAGCCCACGCGCGGCGAAAAGTTCGTAAGTTGTGAATGTCCCAGTCCGGGCGCGCTCGAACACACAATATTCAAATCGTCCGCCTGCGCCGCTGCCAAAAAGTCCGGCGAAAATGGCGTATTACACCGATTCTTAGAAAGCAGAAACTCCGACGGCCCGGAGTAGTTCGGAAGGAAATTCGACTGCGCGCCATGCCGTTCGATAATTTGGCCGAAATACTCCCAGCGCAGCCCCAGATTCAAGGTCAGTCGCGGAGTCACTTTGAAATCGTCTTGAACATACCCGGCATAATAGTCGTGATACATATCGGTGTTCGCGATGTTTGAAGCTTGCACCTGGTCTGCCCCGCCGACATAATCGGAAGCGCCCGCGACAGTAGCCGGAATCGGCGTCAGCAGCATCTGCGCCAGCCCCGTGTTGCCTCCCGTCGTCTCCGGAATCTCGGTATACACTCCGCTGAAGCTCCAGGTTCCACGCCCCGATGGCGGCTGCAAGATGGAAAACCGCAGCCTCTGAAACTCGAACCCGAACTTCAGCGTCTGCCGCCCTAGTTGTTTGGTCAAGTTATCCGTAAGCTGCAACGTGTTGCTGTACTCGACCGAGGGCAGAAACTGATTGCTGCCCAATGTAGTAAGTCCAGTTATGAAGAGCGACCCCAGCCCGCCGTTATCCGTTACCTGTGGAACGCCTTGGATTCCGAACTGCGCCGGAATGTTCGGCGTCGTCCCATTCGGCTGCAAGCGCGTTGTGACGATGCGATTGAAGCCGGCTCGCGCCTCGTTCACCAGGCTCGGCGAGAACGAGTGCGTCTCGCTTATCACGGAATTACTCGATTTCGCCGTCTGATCGCCGTCTGCGAACGAACCTCCGTCGGCGATGCCGGGAAATGGCCCCGGTATCAGCTGCGGATTGTCCACATAAGTTACGCGTCCGAAGATAGAATCGCGTTCGTTGAAGTTATGATCGATCCGAATATCGAACTGGTTCGCATCGTTCTTCAAAATAGGATCCGCCGAATAGTTGTTGAACAACCCCGGCCCATTCGGAGTCGGATACAGGTTCAGCAGCTTGATCGCATTCGAGTCCAGGCGGCTCGCCGGCAGAATGTTTCCTGGGAACGGGTCGCGCGCAAAGCCCACTTGGCTGCCCGCTGGCATGCCCGCGCACGGAACCGTGATCCCGCTCGCCGGGTCCGCCACGCCGCATGTCACCGGCCGCGTAGTCGAGGGATCGAACACCTGCCCTAGCGCATACGTCCGCCCCAGCACATCGGTCCGCGTCCCGCCTTGCGTCAATAACTCCGATAGGTTTGTATATCCGCTGCTCCGTTCCAGCGCGGTAGGCACGGTGTTCTCGGAAGGCAGCGCTTGCCGGATTCGCGTGCCTTCATAGTCGCCGAAGAAGAACGTCTTGTCTTTTTTGATCGGGCCCCCGATGGTGAACCCGAACTGGTTCTGCCGATACTCCCCCTTCGGAATCCCGCCCGCGTTCTCAAAGAAGTTCGCGGCGTCCAGCGCATCGTTGCGCAGAAACTCCCAGGCGTCGCCATGAATCTCGTTCGTTCCCGACTTGATGGTCGCGTTTAGAACCGCTCCCGCCGACCGCCCGAACTCGGCGCTGTAATCGTTGGTTTGTATCTTGAACTCTTGAATCGCATCCACGGGCGGCTTCACCGCGAACGCAGTCCCGTTCAGAAAATCCACCAGGTTCGCATTGTTATCGATTCCATCGAGTAAGTAATTGTTCTGCGCCGGCCGCTCCCCGTTTGCCGAAAAGCTTCCGCTCGATCCCAGCCCGCGCGTGTCCTCCTGGTCCTGCGTCACGCCCGCCGCCAGTTGCGCCAGGAAGATGAAGTTGCGCCCGTTCAACGGCAGATCGTTGATCGCGTGCTGCGAGATCACCTGCCCTACCGACGCGTCCTCGGTCTGCAGCGGCGGCGGCTCGCCCGTCACCAGCACAGTCTGTGTCGTCTGCCCCGGAGGCAGCGCGAAGTCCACCACCACGTGCTGCTGCACGTCCACCGTAACGTTGGTGTGCTCTACGCGCTGAAAGCCTTTGAATTCCGCGGTTGCCGCGTAGCGGCCGATCTTCACCGGCGAAAACGTGTACTCGCCGCCCGCGCCGCTGTTGGTGGTCTCCGCCACTCCGGTGCCTGCGTTGGTCAGCGTGACCCGGGCCCCCGGCACAACCGCCCCGCTCGTGTCTCTGACGATTCCTGAAATCGAACCGGTATCTACTTGCGCCAGCGCCACTCCGGAACAACCGAAGAGCACTACCGCCTGCACTGCTACTCGCAGCACCTTCGATGACATATCCCGAGCCATCCTCCGCCGCGTGTGCGAACGCCCGCGTCAACCAACCTCTGCGAAGCTTTCGCGAGGCAATCGCGGCCCTCTGAATGTGAATTACCGAGAGAATATCACGCGCTCGGAATTCGAAGCAAGCAGTTCGCCTCCCAAGCCTCTTACCCGCGCCCGAGCGCACAGGGCGATGGGTGCCCGTTGTGCGCGATCAATTTAGAGGGCTCGTTCGATGCGCCGTGCGATCTCCGCCTTCGGTTGCACGCCCACCATGCGATCGACTTCGCGGCCGCCTTTAAACAACAGCAGCGCCGGAATGCCGCGGACCTGAAACCGTTCCGCCGTTACCGGGTTCTCGTCTACATTCAGCTTCGCTACGCGCGCCCGTCCCGCCATCTCGGCCGCTAGCTGCTCGATCACTGGCGCCAGCATGCGGCACGGCCCGCACCAAGGCGCCCACATATCGACCAGAATCGGCGCCGGCGACCTCTCTACTTCCGCCGCGAACGTCGCATCCGTCACCGTGAGCGGCGCAGCCGCCCCGCCGCCACGAAGCGGAGTCTTGCACCGCCCGCACACAGGAGCCAGGCCTTGCGAGAGTTTCTCCTGCGGCACGCGATTCTCGGCGCCGCACGCCGCGCAGCGAACCAATAACGTCTCAGGCATGTTCTACCAATCACCTTCTACCAATACTGATACACGATTCCTGAGAAAGCGTTCACTCCCCACACCACCGCATCCGACCCTACCGCCAACGAAGTGATCCCCGACGTACTGAACCCGCGCTCATCGACAAACGTGTACTCGTAGACGAAATCTTGAACCTGTGAGTCGAACCGGTACGGAAACCCGTTCACATCCATCGCCCACGCCGCTCCGTCGAATCCCGCCTCGATCGCCGACACACGGATCTCGCGGCCCGCAATCGCATCCCACGAAAGCGTCGCGGGATTGAACGAATAGATGTTGTCGAACGAATTGAACACCCACACGTTGCTTTCCGCGCCCACTGCAACCGCTGAAAAACTACTCTCGGGAATCGCGTTCCACGTGCCCGTAGCTTCATCGAAACGATAAAGCACGTTTGCGCCATTCACGCCCCAGACATCGCCATCCGCGCCTACAGAGATCTGCGTGAGCGTCCCTGGAATCCAGGTCCAGCTTCCCGAGCCGGCATTGAACCGATAGATCTGGTTCGCTGTGTTAAGCCCCCATACATCGCTGCTCGCGCCCAGCGACAGTCGCGTCAGTTCGCCCGGAATCCAATCCCACGTTTGCGCCGCAACATTGAAGTGAAAGATCTGCCCTGCCGTGTTCAGCCCCCACGCATCCCCGCCCAGTCCCACCGCAATCTGCGCCAGGTTGCCTTCTACTCTAATCCAATCTTGCCTCAGCGCATCGAACGTGAAGATATCGCCATCTCCATCCAAGCCCCAGACGTTGCCGTCCGGAGCCGCCGCGACCTGCGCCAGCGCGCCAGCCGACTGATGAAAGGTCCCCACCGGCGCCGGCGTTTGCATAGATTGCGAAATATTTCCCGCCCCGTCGATGCCCCAGACTGCCCCATTGCGCCCCGCGGCAATCTGCGCGAAGGCGCCCGGAACCGCCACCCAATCGAACCAAGTCGGGCTAAACTGATACGCCTGCCCTTCCTCATCCAGGCCCCAGACGTTAGCTCCCGAGCCCACCGAGATTTGCTCAAGCGCTCCCGGCAAAGTTTCCCAACCCTGCCGCAGCCGATTGAAATGGTACACGCTCGTACCGTTCAATCCCCACACATCGCCGTCCGCTCCCACCGCGATGCTGGTGAGGGTGCCCGCGATCGCCTCGAATCGCATCGCGACCGGATTCAACCGCCAAATCGCATGCGATCCATCGATGCCCCACACCGCGCCATCGAAGCCGGCCGAAATCTGCGCCAGTTGTCCCGCAATGTTGACCCACCTCTGGCTCTGCTGCGCGTAATGATAGATTTGTCCGCTCGGGTTCAGCCCCCAAGCGTCGCCGTCACAGCCCACGGCGACCTGGCTCAACGTTCCTGGTATCTGGTCCCAGCCATTGGCCCCCGCGTCCCAGCGATAGATTTCGCCGTTCGCATTCACGCCCCACACCGCCGCGCTCGAGCCCACCGCAATCTGCGCCAGAGTTCCTGGAACCCAATCCCAGCCGAAGTTGCCTGCGTTCCATCGATAGATCTGCCCGTTGGAGTTCAGCCCCCAGGTGGCTCCATCGAACCCAACGGAAATCTGCTTCAGGCGCCCCGCGACGGGCTGAAAGCTCGCGCCATGCGCTCCCGATGCCCCGTAAAGCAATCCTATGCCGATAGAAATCCGAGGAATCCAGCTCACTCATAAGTAGTAGCCGGAATGAGCCGACAATCGCACCACTTCCCGTCCGCCTGCCGCGCTCGGCTAACTATCCGAGAACAGCTTTTCAAAATCCTGCGGGTACTTGGGATACATAATTTCAGGCGTTCCCACCATGTCCAGATCGTAAACTTCACCCACAATCATCTGTTCGGCATGATCGGCCCGTCCATAAACCAATCGGATCTCTCCGTTGTTCTCGTTTGCCGATTTAGTGAGACGATGTAGTTTCTCGAGACTGAGCGGAACGGAAATCGTTGTGCGTTGTTCGCGCATGTGTCTCGCAGAAAGCCCAAACGATCCTAATACAAAGCTCGGACGGCTGCCCCGACGTTTGGGCGCTAGGGCCAGGGCGTAGCAGTGATCGTCCATAGCCCCCGCGAATTCTCCGTCAAGTCTGAATGGTAGTTCAGCGTGATTTAAGTGCTGCCTCACATCGTCTTTCAACCGCGCTATATCCTCGATCAATGCATCGAGATTCGTGCCTGCGGAATTAGCCTTTGACAGTAATAGACCTGGAATCGCCTTCGTCGCTGCGTTGATCATCTGCTCACTGAGATCTTCAAGCTTACCCGTCCCAAATTTCAGGGAGGGACCGCGTGCCTTCAGGACCTGGCCCTGCAAGAGTTTGGCATCGTATAGGAATGCTGGATACGGTCCGTTGCAGGCCCTGTTGTCCGTGCAATCGTATTTATACCCCATACTTTTTTCATCTAACAGATACGCGATCTGGACGGAGCGCAGCTCCGCATGCTCATCGTAGAAGTACAGGCATTCATCCATCGGCCAATCCATCTGACACTTGGTCTTATGGCAATTCGTCCAGTAGCGCCAATACCGGTCGACATTCGCATGGTGCGCGAAAAATAGCGGGTCCGCCGCGGCAGTCGAGAAATCGGCCAACGCGCCGCCTATGCACTTATGCACGTCGTTGTGCACAGTTCCCGATGCTCCTGCAGCGCCACCCTTTTGCCCGATGAAACAGCCGCCAGTCAACCACTGTTGCAGGCTGGCCTGAGGCACAGCTCCCTTCAAAGTATCTCGCCACCTTCCTCCCAGTAACAATGGGCTACATTGAACACCTTGGTAAACCGTTGGTCTGTACGCCAAAGGCACCATTCCCTTAGCGTTGGCGAACTCCCAGTCCCAAACAGGAAGCCGGAAATTTTCTAGCCTCGGCGGATCTATCGTTTTTCGAATAATTCGCTCGTGAAAGTAGAGGAACAGCCTATGCCAGGGCAGAAACTTCCAGGTCAAATGAATGTTCTCCGCCCAACCCATCCCGCAGTAAGAGCCATGCCACCACGCGTGGTGCAAATAGCCCAGAGGACTCGTAGCGTCGCACATCGAGACTTGCGCCAGTCGCGCATAAATCCCCTGAAGTTGCGCTTGCTTGGCGGGGTCCCCGCCAACTTTGGAAAGAAGCGGCCGCTCCACCGCGCCAGTCTCATCGTCGAACTTGAAAGGTCGGGCGCACGTGAAATCAGGCTTCGGGAGAAGATTCGAGGGCAGATCCTGTTGCAGCTTATAGGCGTGGCACGACCCTGGTTGGGCGACCATCCGCGTTAAAGGAACGCTGCTCGCACCAGCAACGAAAGCTCTCCTTGTGAGTCGTGCCATTGTCTACGCCTTTGTTATACCGGCTGCCCGCCGGCAGCGGTTGACTCACCCAACTTCGTGGACGCCGCCGCCGGCGCTCCACCCTCCGAAGTGGCGCCCCGAGTTTCCGCTGCCACCGCTGGCGTTGTCGGGGGTGGAACAACGATTGAAATCGGGACCGATAACACCTGCCATATCCACTGTTCCTCAGCGAGTGTCGGACAAGGCCCTCCATTATAATCAAGCGCAGAAAACGATCTACCTACCGTGTCCGCATCTAACTTGGGGGGTTTCCCGGCGCCGCCCCACAGTGATTTGCCATCATCCTGTAAGACCAACGTTGTTCCGGGCGGTGCTATCTCCAATAGCAGCGATTCCAATGCAGCTTGAAATTGCAGCTGACTAGAGTTTTGAACCGGTGTCAGCTTATTCAAAATCTTGTAGCGAAGATCCGAGTACGAAGTCAGTAGGAACGCGGTAGCCACTGCCTGCCCCTTCGTGAGTGCCATAACTTTCCTTCTTTCTAAGTTGAATTTGCGCTGTTAGGCGCGTAATCCGGCCATGATGGCCGAAACTTGTGAGCTTCGAGCGCCCGGCCCCAACTGCTCTACCGCCCGAGAAAAAAATCCGGCGCTGTTCAGCTCCGGCTCTATCCACCAGCGTCCCGGGCTCCCCGTCAGCAAACTCGCCAATCTCTGTTTCGCGGCGTTGTTCCGGCTCGCCAGTGCCACTCGCAGCAACCTCTCCGAAAAGACGTGCATGCTCGGCGGCGGTCCCGCCTTTTCCATCTCGTCTGCCGCTTGCGCTGTGCGCCCTTCCGCCAGCGCAATCTCCGCCCCAAGCGAATGCAGTTGATAAGCGTAAATCGGCCAGTCCGGAAGCACCAGCGGCTGGCATGAAGGACGCCGCGCATTCCGCGCATATCTCGCCTGTCCGTCCCCGCACGCCTGCACCGTCGAAGCCGTCGCGCACTGCTGCGCCCGGGCGCCCGCCACATCCCCGCATCTGGCCAGCAGGCATGCAACCTGCAACCGAGTCTCGTAGCCCGGCCCGTCGTTCAGAACCTCCGCGCAAAGGCACCGCGCCCGCGCTGCACTGCCCTGCGCCAGATGCAGTTCCGCCAACAACCGCTGCTTGATATGCCGCGCCGCCATCGGTGTTCCCACGCGGCGGTCAAATTCGATTCCGGCCTGCAACGCCGCCGCTGCCTCCTGCCATCGCCCCTGCTCCCCGCGCAAGCACGCCTCAAACGCATACGACTTACTCTGGAACTCCGAGCTTCCACTCTTTCTCACCTGCGCGATTCGACGCTGGACCTCGCCGATATCCGCCCGCGCAAACGCCATCGCCATCGCGACTTGATCTGTCCAGTCGCGCGCATTCAGTCCTGATGCGCGCTGCCAGTCGCGGCTCGCTTGTTCGATCCGCCCTTGTTCCAAATAGACGATCGCGCGCCCCATCGCAAACGCGTAGTTATCTGGCGCGAGCCGGATCGCGCTTGAATAGGACTGCAGCGCTTCTTCCGCCCGTCCCAGCCGGTTCAGCGCCGCCGCTTTATAATACTTCGGTAGAGGATCGTCCGGATACTCCAGGATGTACCGCGAAAAGACGTCTACAGCCGCCGCGTTCAACCCCACATCCAGCGCGAACAGGCCTCGCGTCCGCAGCGATTCCCGGTCCGTAAAATTCTTCTTCTCGAGCAGGCTAACGGCGCGCGCCCACTCCCGGTACGCATCGTCCGCCTGACCATTCGCTTTCAATATGTCGGCCAGCCGCGCCGACGCCAAAGCAAACTGATCGTCGATCGCCAACGCCGTCTTGAGATGGAGAATCGCAGGTCCCGCCTGCCCGTTCTGCCACGCCTCGTTGGCTTCCGTGAATTCTTTTAACGCTTCCCAGGAGCTCGTCGTCAACTCCTCCGGCCGCCGCATCTTGCGTTCGACGTTCTCCGCCGATTCCCCCGTCGTCCTTCGAATCCAGGATGCTGCTTCGTAAGCGCTCTCTGCAATCTCGCGCCGGCCTTGCATCTCGAAGTCGTTGGACCAACCCCGCTTTGCCTGCGCCGCGCTGTCTCCCAACAACTCCAGGCGGACTCGCAGCACTCGCTCGTCGCCGACCTGCGCAACGTTTGAGAACGCCACGAACTGAGCCGGAATGCGCAACGCAATCTCCCGCGCTACTTCCGGCGAAAACCAATTCGGAACCTGGCTCGACGCCGCCTTTCCTGTGATCAGCCTCCACTCTCTCCCGATCTGATCTCCGCTCGCCAGCCTCAGGTGCGCCGATTGGTCGAGCGACGCTCTGAGAAAAACATCCGCCGCTCGCGCCGCTGCGCCCAGGTCCGCTTCGTTTGCCGAATAAGTAGTCGCTGTCAGCATGACGACGGGTTTTAAAGGTATCTGCCCTTTCCACTCTTTAAAGCGCAGATACCCGAGAAAAGAGGACAACCCCGAAACGGCAACTCCGCCAACGATCAACTTTCGCCGCGATATCGGGCGCGCACGGCGGCGCACGCCGCCTCCCTGCTCCATTTCTTCCACGAGCGCTTTAGCCGACTGCTGGCGATTCTGCGGCTCTCGGCTCATCGCTCTCGCGATCGCGCGCTGCCAGCCTTCTGGAACGTCTGGCGTGTAATGCCGCGCCGGAATCGGCGCCCCGCTCACTCGGCGAAGCGCGGTCCGCAGCAGCGTCTCATTCGGAAACGGCTTGCGCCCCGTCAGCATCTCGTAAGCGATTGCGCCTAGCGCGAATATGTCTGTCGCGGGACTCACCGGCTCGCCCAGAAACTGCTCCGGCGCCATGTAATCGAGCGACCCCATAATTTGTCCCGGCGCCGTATTGCCGCTCGCATCCGCCTCGCGCGCGTCGAACATCTTGGCTAATCCGAAATCGGTAATCACCACCCGCTCGGCGCCGTCAGCCCCTCGGGCCAGAATCACATTCGATGGCTTCAGATCCCGGTGCGCGATGCCAAGCCGATGCGCTGCGTCCAAACCCTCGGCCAGCTCCTTTGTCACCGTAAGCGCATGTTCCGGAGTCATCGGACGTCCGGCCATCCGCTCGCCCAGCGTCTCGCCTTCCAGCCACTCCATCGTGAAGAACACGACTTCGCCATATGCGGCTTCGCCGGTGAAGAGGTCGTAAATCCGGCATACGTTCGGATGAACAATCCGCCTCGCCAGCTTAATCTCGTCTCGAAACCGAGCCAACGCCTCGCCATCGCTTCGCGGGCCGGATCGCAACGTTTTCAGGGCGATCCGTTCTCGCAAAGCGGTATCCTCCGCCGGATACACGGCCCCCATTCCGCCCTTTCGCGCTTCGCCCAGAATCCGGAAGCGTCCCGCCACCACGTCTCCCATGCGGAACTCGCCTTCCATCGCGCGAGAAACCGGGCTGCGCTCCAGAAAACTGCCCAGCCGGTCAACTTGGGAAAGCAGCCGAAGCACACTTGCAGCCAGATCCGGATCGCTCTCGCATTTGGCTCGCACAAACGTCTCGCGCGCCGCTGCCGGCAATTCCAACGCTTCGGAAAAAATCTCGTTTGCGGCTTCCAGGCGATCAATCGGCTGCTGCGCGCCCATCGATCGCCTCCTTCAAGCGCACCCGCGCCACCTGCCACTCACGCCTCGCGGTTCGCTGAGAAACTCCGATGACCTCCGCCGCGTCTTCGAGCGACCATCCGCCAAAAAAATGCAGTTGCACCAGCTTCGCCTGGCGGGGGAACTTCTTCGAAAGTTCCGTCAACGCTTGATCGACGGCCAGGATCTCGTCTGCTTCCGAATCGGTTCGTACCATCCACTCGCCCAGTTCCACTCGCCTGGGGTCGCCGCCCCGCTTCCCGCTTTGTCTCGCCCGCGCCGCGTCAGTCAGAATCTGCTGCATCACGCGCGCGGTCAGCGCAAGAAAGTGTCCCCTGTCGGTTACCTTCAAGTCTTCGGAACGGCTGAGCCGAAGGTAGGCTTCGTGCACGAGCGCCGTCGGGCTCAAGGTCCGGCACCGCACTTCGTCTCTCAGGCACTGTATCGCGAGCTGCCGGAGTTTCACATACAGCAAATCGAAAAGCCGGCTCTCAGCCTGCCGGTCGCCGCGCTTCCAATCCGAGATAAGCTTTGTAATCTCGTCTTCGAAGTGCATTGGCTCTTATAGTGTTCGAATTATAGCCAAAGAAAACACTCGTGGACGGCCTTTTCACTGAATTTGGTTTTAGTTTGCTTGCCATATAGTCCTACGCGCATAGCGCGTTCAGCGCCGACGCTTGGCGTACCCATCAAATCTTGCATCTTAGATCGACACCATGTATCCCATGCCGACCTGCAAAATGGTCCACCGCACGCCAACGGCGGGACATGCCTTCGCTATACTGACCCAACAAATGGCTTCCAAAATCGCTACCGTTTTGGGACTAAGTCCCCAGCAAGAAGAATGGGTTGAGCGATCCGCGGGTAAGCTCAACTCGTTGACCGAATGGCTAAGCGAAACAGTGGAAGCCCTCAAGGATACCCCTGCGATCTCCTTCCTTGGTGAAGCTGGGGAGGTCGCCAAAGAGTGGTCGGGAACCGTCAAAGTCTTTTCGAAATTGATTGAGAAGATGACGACCGAACGCTCGCCCGAAGCTCTCGGCTGGGTGGCCTGTACGCTCGCCTACCGGCAGGCAGCCGAAAGAGCCATTCGGCAGCATGGTCCTCCTGAATCCCACGTACCGTTCTCGGGCGAAATTTGGCGCGGCCGGCTCAAGCGATTGCAGCTGGAAGATCCGTCGATAATGAAAGGTTTTTCGCTTTGCAGCGCGACCGCGCACCCTTTTGCGCGTGCAGCCGATCAAGGACTGCTGCTCCTGCTTGAGGCTGCTGGATACGACGAAACCGAGCGCCGCCAAATCCTTCAACGTGTGCGAGCGGCATTCACCCAGGAACTCAAGGGCTTGCTCACAGCCGAGAAGAAAGAACATTTCGCCGGTTTCACGCAATGGCTTCAGCTGGACACCGCCGACGGTCGCCTATACGCCGCGTTGGCGGAACACCTAGAGCAGCAGCGTGCCGACCTGGAAGATAAGCCGGCGCTCGACGTTGAAGCTTTTTCGATTGCGAGCGTTTACATCCAACCCGAGTGCGTGGTCTTGTCTTGGGAAGCAATCCGGGGCTCTGATGAGGATGGGCCAGCGTCGCGGCCGGACCCATTTATTGAAACCAGCGCGACTCGTCAGGACTTGATGGCCTCCGTCCTCGGGCTGATATGCGATCCCGCCTACTGCGACTGGATCGTCTTGATGGGCCCGCCGGGAGCCGGTAAGTCAACCTTCACCAAGAAGCTGTGCACTCGTCTGGGAGAAGAAGGATTCCTCCCGATACGAGTCCCTCTCCAACACTTGAGAGTCGATCTGGAACTGTTCGATGGAATCAAGGACACGATTGTGCGATTCAGTGGCCCGCAGGGTGCCGATTTCAACGTGGACACTCTTCGCGAAAAGGTCTATTCAGAAATCGTTCCGGTATCCACCGGCGAAATAAGCCCGTACGTCTTCATTTTCGACGGCTGGGATGAGATCAATCTCTCAGCCGATGAGGGTTTTCAGAAGCGTGTAGATCGTCTGCTCGGATCGATTCGCAGGAACCTTACGGACCAGAACCGCACCACCGTTCGGGTCATCATTACCGGCCGGCCTTCAGCGGCGATCGACCGGTCAGGCGTCTTACGGGAGCAGACCAAGGTCCTGCTAACCCGCGCCGTTCATCCCACCGCGCTGAGAAACTATGTTCAGCGGCTCAAAGACGCACTGGACCCTCCTCAATTCGACGGAGATGCGATACAAAGCTGGACCCTGGGGGCAGTCGAGCGATACGAGCCACTTCTATCGCGCTACGAAAAGGAGTTTCCGAACGTGGGAACGCTGCAGGTGCTTGGCCAGCCACTACTGGCGCACCTGGCAATGCGCGTAATGGCGAGCCTGCCAGACGATATCGAAGCCGTCGTCGCCTCCCCGACAAGCTTGTATCGTCACCTTACCGATCTCACCTGTAAACGCGGCGGCAAGCCCCCGAATGCCGCGCAGGCATCCAGAGCTTCAACCCGGCTGGAAGGGGAGAATCTACGCAGTCTTCTTCATGGGGTTGCTTTGTCTATAACAGCGCATGGGACCGAAGCCATTCCCGAAGACGAACTCCAACTGCGTCTAGAGTCTCTGGGGATAGGTGACCTGCATGCGCTGGAGAGCGACGAATATCCTCTCTCTCGCTTAATGGTCAGCTTCTACTTCAAACAGGCGGGAGAGCACTCGGCTTGCGAGTTCCTTCACAAGTCGTTTCGAGAGTATCTGACGGCGGAAGCCGTTGTCGAGGTTCTAAAACAATACGCGAGGCGTTGCAATGAAACTTCGCCTCCAGAAAAAGCAAGCAATGATTACTGGCGTGATTTCGCCGCCGAGGACCCACGATACTGGCTGACGCGAAAGCTTGGGGAGATGCTAAGCGCCCAATGGCTAACCACACCGGTGTTAAATCACATCCTGGAGCTTCTGCGCTGGGAGGTCGGACGCTATCGAAAAGATCGTGATGAAAGAGACCGGCACCTATCGGGCGTGCCCACAAGACCGCTGTCGCCAGCCGGTTGGATGTGCATCCGGGATGCCCTCGCTGATCTTTGGGACTGGTGGGGCGAAGGCGTCCACCTGCGAGCCCAACCGGAACTGAAACAAAAGACCTGGAATTTGGACCAGCCGCCTTTCGTATCCGAGCTGTGTAAGTTAGCAACGCGCCGCGTAAACTACAAACGCCCGACTCCACCACCAACTAAGCGCACCGCCACAATCGACGCTCAACTGGGCGCGGCCCTGTTTCAGTTGTGCGCGGCTGTCCACTGGTTCATCTCCGTAGACAAGGCCTGGCTGAATGCAGTGAAGGACGTCGGCCCTCGGAACTTATGGGCGAACGTCTCGCCCGGCCCGAGAAGATACCAGGCAACGGTTGTGCATGGGGAGGTCAAATTCATCCAATTTGCTCCAACGGGAAGATCACGGTACTACTTCAGAAATTATGCACAAAGAATTGCTGGGTCTGGAGTCGGAAAATTCCCTGAATTTACCTTCATGCCCGGTGCCTGCTTCCGCGGGGCGGGTCTTTCTGATTTGCGCTTCATAAGCACGGAAATGTTTAGCTGCTGTCTCGATGACGCATACATGGGGTACTGCGATTTTACGCGCTGCGACCTCGAATCGGCGAGTCTCTATGACGCGAACCTCTTCGCCACTGGGCTATTTCAGACGAACTTAGACGGTGCGGACCTGACAGAGGCGAACCTTTACTCCGCAAATTTGAGAACAAACTTAGATAAAGTACTCGGATTAACTCAAATACAGTTAGCTACTACAGGTGAAGGATACAAGGCCACCCTACTACCCCAAAATCTCAAAGTACCAAGCCACTGGCAAACTAAGTCGCCGAAAGTCAGCCTACCCGTGAACGCAATAAATGTTTACTTCGATATCCCACCAGGCCCCGCCAAGACTGATCCTCCGGAAATCAACTGGTTTGAAGATGACGAATCGTCCGAAGCCGATTGATCCAGCCCCGCTGTTCGCTACCTGACCCGTCTCTTCTCCGGCCGCTTCACCTCCGACCGCGTCGCGAGCGTGTGCAGCTGAATCACCGGCATCAGCGAATTCCCGCTCTCGCGCGGCCGATGCGCCGCCGCGCGCTGCGATAGCTCGCGATTGAGCGTCTCGACAAAACTCTCAATCTGCTTCTGCATCGCCTCCATCTTTTCGCGCATGTTGAGGATGATCTCGACGCCCGCCAGGTTCACGCCCAGCTCGCGCGTCAGCTTTAAGATAACTTCCAGCCGCTCCAGGTCCTCGTCGGTGTACAGCCGCGTGTTCCCTTCGCTCCGCGATGGCGCAAGCAATCCCTCCCGTTCATAAAGGCGCAGCGTCTGCGGATGGATGGCATACTGCTCCGCCACCGCCGAAATCATGTATGCCGCTTTACCTTTGCTCTTCGTCATTGCCGCTCACCTGCCGTTCACCCTACGTTTGCCCACATCTCCGTCCGCACATCCTCGGTCTGCACCTGCGCTAGTTCGCGCAACAGTTCCCGCGTACGCTCGTTGTGCACGTCCGGCGCCCGCAGAACCACTTCTACAATCTCATCGCCGCGCGCGTTCTTACGCGCATTGAACACGCCCTTGTCCCGCAGCCGAAACTTTTGCCCGTTCTGCGTGCCCTGCGGAATCTTCAAAATCGCCCGCCCGTCAATCGTCGGGACCTCGATCTTCGCTCCCAGCCCCGCTTCGGCCACCGTTAACGGCACCTCGATGTCGATATTATCGCCATCGCGCTTAAAGAATGGGTGCTCTTCCACCCGCACCGTAATGTACAGGTCGCCGGCCGGGCCGCCCGCCACGCCGGCATTCCCCTTCCCCGCCACTCTCAATCGCGACCCCGAAGTGACGCCCTGCGGAATGCGTACCTCTACCGTATCCGGACGCGTCACCACTCCTTCGCCCCGGCACGTCGGACAAGCATTCTTCAGCCGCCCCGATCCACCGCAGCGCGGGCACGTCAGGTTGAACTTCATAGCCCCCGCCATCTGCGTCACGTTCCCCGTGCCGTCGCACTCCGGGCACACCGCCACGCTATTTCCAGCCGAGCCGGTCCCATGGCACGTCTCGCACGTCTCTTGCCGTGAGATGTTCAGCTTCACTTGCGTGCCGCGAATCGATTGCCAAAAATCCACGTTCAATCCGTATTCGAGGTCCGCGCCCCGCTCCGCCTGCGGCGTCGCCCCCTGCTTCCCCCCGCGATTGAAAAATTGGCTGAAGATATCGCGGAATCCGAATCCTTCCGATTCCTCGCCGCGCGCTCCTCCTGCCGCCGCGCCCGCCTGTTGCTGCCGCAAGAATTCGCTGAAATCGAAGCCGCCGAAGTTCGGACCGCCCGCGCTCGCGCCCGCGCCCGGGCCATTGGGCGGAATATTGTCCGAATAGAACCCGTACTGGTCGTAAATCTTGCGCTTGTTCTCGTCGCTCAGGATGTCGTACGCTTCCTGCACCTTCTTGAAGCGCTCCTCGGCTGCTTTGTCGCCCGGGTTCAGGTCCGGATGATGCTTGCGCGCCAGCTTGCGGTATGCCTTCCGGATCTCATCCGCATCCGCGCTGCGCGCTACTCCCAGCGCTTCGTAATAATCTTTCTTCGTCGCAGTTGGCATATCCCATTACTGTTGCGGCGGCTCTTTGACAAGCCGCCGCAAATCCCTGACAAACGTCGGTTGAGCCGACCTAACTAACTAAGTGTTCTAACTACCGCTTACTTCTTATCTTCTACATCCACAAACTCGGCGTCGACCACGTTGTCTTGCTTCGCTCCCGCCTGCGACCCGTCGCCGCCCACCGGACCCGTTCCCTGGGCGCCCGGTCCTGCGCCGTTCCCGCCGGCCGATTGCGTCTTGTACATCGCCTCTGCCAGCTTGTGGCTCGCCGTCGTCAACTTGTCCGTCGCCGAATTGATCTGCTCCAGCCCGCCGTCCGCCATCGCCTTCCGCACGCCTTCGATCGCCGACTCCACTTCCTTGGCGTCCGCCTCGGAAATCTTGTCGCGATGCTCCTTCAGCATTTTCTCGACGTTGTAGACCATGGCGTCCCCGCGGTTCCGCGCTTCGATCTCTTCCTTCTTCTTGCGGTCTTCGGCGCCGTGCGACTCCGCATCGCGCGCCATCTTCTCTACTTCGTCCTTGCTCAGGCCCGAAGAGGAGGTGATGGTGATCTTCTGCTCGTTGTTGGTCGCCCGGTCCTTGGCCTTCACGTTCAAAATGCCGTTGGCGTCGATATCGAATTCGACCTCGATCTGCGGCACGCCTCGCGGCGCCGGCGGAATCCCCACCAGTTGAAACACTCCCAGCAGCCGATTGTCCCGCGCCATCGCGCGCTCGCCCTGGAACACCTTGATCTCAACCGACGTCTGGCTGTCGGCCGCGGTGGAGAAGACCTCGCTCTTGCGCGTCGGAATCGTCGTGTTGCGCTCGATCAGTTTTGTGAACACGCCGCCCAGCGTCTCAATGCCGAGCGACAACGGCGTCACGTCCAACAGCAGCACGTCCTTGACCTCGCCGCCTAGCACGCCGCCCTGCACCGCCGCCCCGACCGCCACAACTTCGTCCGGGTTTACGCTCTTGTTCGGCTCTTTCCCGAACAGATCGCGCACCATCTGCTGCACCTTCGGAATACGAGTCGAACCGCCCACCAGGACCACTTCGTCGATGTCCTTCGGCGTCACGCCCGCATCCGCCAGCGCCTGCTTGCACGGCCCTACCGAGCGCTGCAAAATATCGTCCACCATCTGCTCGAATCGCGCCCGCGTCAGCTTGATCGCCAGGTGCTTCGGCCCGCTCGCGTCCGCAGTTAAGAACGGCAGGTTGATCTCGGTCTCAAGCAAAGTCGAAAGCTCGATCTTCGCCTTCTCGGCCGCTTCCTTCAGCCGTTGCAGCGCCATCTGGTCCCTTGAAACGTCCACGCCCTGGTCTTTCTTGAACTCCTGAATCAGCCAGTCGATAATGCGCTGGTCGATGTTGTCGCCGCCCAAGTGCGTGTCGCCGTTGGTCGATTTCACTTCCACGACGCCGTCGCCCACTTCGAGAATCGAAATGTCGAACGTGCCGCCCCCGAAGTCGTAAACCGCGATCGTCTCGTCTTTCTTCTTATCCAAGCCATACGCCAGCGCAGCCGCCGTCGGCTCGTTGATGATACGCATCACTTCCAGGCCCGCGATCTGTCCCGCGTCTTTCGTCGCCTGCCGTTGCGCATCGTTGAAATAGGCCGGCACGGTGATGACCGCCTTGGTGACTTTCTCGCCCAAATAGGCCTCCGCGGCTTCTTTCAACTTCGTCAGAATCATCGCCGAAATCTCGGGCGGCGAATACTTCTTGCCCTGTATGTCTACCCGTGCGTCGCCGTTCTCGCCCGCCACCACCTTATAAGGCACCAGCTTCATCTCTTCGCTCACTTCGTTGAAGCGCCGCCCCATGAACCGCTTGATGGAGTAAACCGTGTTCTCCGGGTTCGTCACCGCCTGGCGCTTGGCCACTTGGCCCACCAGCCGCTCTCCACTCTTTGTGAACCCCACCACTGACGGCGTCGTTCGGCCGCCTTCCTGGTTAGGAATCACCGCCGGCGTCCCGCCCTCCATCACCGCTACCACCGAATTTGTGGTTCCGAGGTCAATTCCGATAATCTTACTCATGTGTTTCCATCCTCCGCCAAGCCCCAATTTGGCCGGCTGTCGTTAAGCACATTCTTAGTATTGAATATGAGTGTCGGATTGTCAAGTTGCCTGCTCGCCGGACTTCTACTTGCCCCGCCTATCCTCTCTGCCCAGTCCACCCTCACCATTGCCGCCGCCGCCGACCTCTCCTCCCTCCAAGTCCCGTTAGCTAAGGCCTACGCTGATCCGGTTCGTTTCGTAATCGCCTCCAGCGCCGTCCTCGCCCAGCAGATCGAGAATGGCGCTCCGTACGACGTCTTCCTCTCGGCCAATGCCGCCTATGTCGACCGATTGGCTTCGTCTCGTAAATTGGACCCCGCCTCCGTATGCATCTACACACGCGGCCGCGTCGGCCTCCTCTGGCGAGACGGCCGCCACCATCCTTTCAAGGACTTGACTCAAGATTGGGTTCGAATCGTAGCGTTGCCCAACCCGCGCTTGGCCCCCTACGGCGTTGCCGCCCAGCAGTCGATCGAGCATGCCGGGATCTGGCCCAAAGTCCAGCCGAAAGTCGTCTATGGCGAGAACGTGCGCGAGACCTTGGAGCTCTTCACCAGTGGCAACGCCGATGCGGTGCTCACTTCCAATTCCCTGCTCCGGGGCAAGAACCCGGACTTGGTTCCCTCCGAGTGGCACGCCCCCATCGTCCAGAAGGGAGGTATAGTCGCCGGCGCAAAGAACCTGGATGCCGCCCAACGCTTCATGAACTTCCTGACCGGCCCCGCCGGACAAGCCGTATTCGCCGACTTTGGGTTCGAATCGAAATAGCTCTACGCCTTAGGGTGCGCCCGGTCATACACCGCCATCAGATCTTTCAGCGATACCTGCGTGTACTTCTGCGTCGTCGACAGGCGCGCATGCCCCAGCAGCTCCTGAATGGACCGCAGGTCGGCGCCATCGCTCAACAGATGCGTCGCATAAGCGTGCCGGAAACTGTGGGGATGCACCGTCGAATCGCCGGTCACAAGCAGCGCGTACTGCTTCACCAGCCGCCGTACCTGCCGATCTCCCAGCCGTCCGCCGCGCGAGTTCAAAAACAACGCCCGCTCTCCTGGCTTCGTTTCGCGTACTGCCAGATACCGTTCCACGGCCTCCGCCGCCCGCCCCGCTATCGGCACTTCGCGTTCCTTGTTGCCCTTCCCGCGCACCCGCAGCCAACCCGCCTGTAAATCGATATCTTCCAGATCGATCCCCACCAGCTCGCTAACCCGGATGCCGCACCCGTAGAGCAGCTCCAGAAACGCGATGTCTCGCTCCTTGGAAAACTGCTCCGCCCCGTCTATCAGATGATTGGTCTTTTCGGCGCTCATCACTTCCGGAAGCCGCTGCCTGGTCTTTGGCGTCCGCAGCCGGCTCGCCGGGTTATTCGGAACGATCCCCTCCTGCAGCAGGAATTTAAACATTGCCCGCACTGCCGCGATTTTCCGCCGGATGCTTACAACCGTAAGTCCCTGATCGTACAGTCCGGCCAGCCACTCGCGCAGCAGCGCCAGATCGAGCCCCTCCAGTTCCGGCGCCGTTTCGTTTGGTAATTCGAAGTATCCGGCAAACTGCTCCAGGTCCGAGCCGTAATTCCGCAGCGTGTGCTTTGACGCGCCGCGCCGCTCCAGCTCAGCCAGATACTTGGCTATAGATTCGCGTACTTGCATAAGAGTCAAAGGCTTCGGCCGCCCGGCGGCAGATCGCCGCATGCCTCGCCTTCTTATCGCGGGCATTTCGTTTGGTAATTTCATCGAGCGCCGGCAGCAGATCGAACGTGATGTTCGCCGGCTGGAAGTTTTTCCCATCCGCCTGCGTAATGTAATGGCACAAACTCCCGAGCGCCGTCTCGCGCGGAAACACGTCCGGTTCGTTGCCGCGCAACCACGCCACGGCGTTCCGCCCTGCAAGGAGGCCCGTCGCAATCGACTCCACGTACCCTTCCACCCCGCAGATCTGCCCCGCGAAAAAGACTCTTGCGTCGGATCTAAGCTGCAACGTGGGTAGCAGCAGAGCGGGCGAATGAATATAGGTATTTCGGTGCATTTGGCCGAAGCGGAGAAATTCGGCGTTTGCGAGCCCCGGAATCATGCGCAGCACCCGCGCCTGATCGCCGAATTTCAAATGATTCTGGAAGCCAACCAGGTTGAAGCTGTCTGCCCGCTGATTCTCCTGCCGTAACTGAACCACGGCGTATGGCCAACGTCCAGTGCGCGGATCGGGCAAGCCCGCCGGCTTCATCGGCCCGAAGCGCAGCGTGTCCCGCCCCCGCCGCGCGATCTCTTCAATGGGCAGACATCCTTCGAAGTAGCAGATTTTATCTTCTTCGATATGAGCCTCATAGGCTTCGGCTTCCATCAATGCCGAGACGAAGGCGTCGTACTCTTCCTTATTAAAGGGGCAGTTGAGGTAATCGTCGGTTCCGTCCAGCGATTTGCCGTAGCGCGATGCGCGAAACACAATCGACATATCGATAGAGTCCGCGGCAACAATGGGACTGATGCTGTCGTAAAAGAAAAGCCGCTCCGAGCCGGTCAGCCGGCTGATGTCTTGCGCGAGCGCTTCGCTTGTGAGCGGGCCGGTCGCGAGAATCGCGATGCCCTCGCGCGGAATCCGAACGATTTCCTCGCGCCGCACTTCGATTCGCGGATGCGATTCGATTGCGTGCGTGATCTCGCGCGAGAAAATCTCGCGATCGACCGCCAAGGCATGCCCGCCCGGCACTCGCGAGGCTTCCGCCGCTTGCATCAGCAGCGAGCCCAGCCGGCGAATCTCTTGTTTTAGCAGCCACGGCGCTGAATTCACCTGCTCGCTCTTCAGCGAATTGCTGCACACCAGCTCGCCGAAACAATCGGTCTGGTGCGCGGCGGTTCGCTTGATGGGGCGCATCTCGTTCAACACGACTTGCGCGCCTGCTTCCGCGGCCTGAAACGCGGCTTCGCAGCCCGCAAGACCTCCGCCGATGACTTGGAGCTTGTCTAGGCTCATGCCTCTCTGTATTCGCCGAAGACTCTACGCAACGCGTCCGAGATCTCGCCTACGGTGGCTAACGCCCGGCAGCATTCGAGAATACGCGGCATCAGGTTTTCCGTTCCGCGCGCGGCCGTTTCGAGCCGCGCCAGCGCCGCGCGGCACTCTTCCGCCGGCCGCGAAGCGCGCACCTCGCGCACGCGCTCGATCTGCCGCCGCTCGAGCTCCGGATCGATCCGAAACGGCTTCAGCGGCTCGGCTTTTTCAGTCTGGAACTTGTTCACGCCGACCACGATCCGCCGGCCTTCTTCGATGGCCTTCTGTTGATCGTACGCGGAGTTCTGAATCTCAGCCTGCACGTAGCCTCGTTCGATGGCTTTTAGTGTCCCGCCAAGCGCGTCGATGCGTTCGATGTATTCGCGCGCGCCTGCTTCGATTTCGTCCGTCAGGTTCTCAATGTATTCGCTGCCGCCGAAAGGATCTGGGGCCGCAGTGACGCCGCTTTCGTAAGCAATCACCTGCTGCGTTCGCAGCGCCAACCGGGCCGATTGCTCGGTGGGCAACGACAAGGCTTCGTCCTGTCCGTTAGTGTGCAGGGATTGCGTGCCGCCCAAGACCGCGGCCATCGCCTGCAGCGCCACTCGCACCACGTTCACCTCCGGCTGCTGCGCCGTTAGCGTGGAACCCGCCGTCTGCGCGTGGAAGCGAAGCATGCAGGAACGGTCGTTCCTGGCGTGGAAACGTTCCCGCATGAGACGCGCGTAGAGCCGCCGGGCCGCTCGAAACTTAGCGATCTCCTCCAGAAAATCGTTGTGAGCGTTGAAAAAGAAGCTCAGGCGTGGAGCAAAGGCGTCGACATCAAGGCCGGCCGCAATCGCCGAGTCGACATACGCGATTGCGTTCGCGAGCGTAAATGCCACTTCCTGAATCGCCGTGGAGCCCGCCTCGCGGATGTGATAGCCGCTGATCGAGATGGTATTCCACTCCGGCGTCTCCTGCGCGGCCCAGGCGAAAAGATCGGTGACAATACGCATCGCCGGCCTCGGCGGGTAAATGTATGTCCCGCGCGCGACGTACTCTTTCAGAATGTCGTTCTGAACGGTTCCTGAAAGTTTTTTACGGTCCGCTCCCTGGCTCTCAGCCACCAGCACATAGAGGCACAGCAAAATAGCCGCCGTCGAATTGATCGTCATCGAAGTGCTGACCTCATCGAGCCGAATGCCCTCGAACAGCACCTGCATGTCTGTAAGCGAATCGATCGCAACGCCGGTGCGGCCCACTTCGCCCAGGACCGAAAAATGATCGGAGTCCAGGCCCATTTGCGTCGGCAAGTCGAAGGCGACCGACAGTCCCGTAATGCCCTGCGACAGGAGGAACTTGTATCGCTGGTTGCTCGCTTCGGCGCCGCCGAAGCCTGCGTACTGGCGCATGGTCCAGGGTCGGCGCCGGTACATGTCGGGATATACCCCACGCGTGAACGGAAATTGGCCGGGCTGCTCGTCGCGAGCCAACTAGAACCGCCGCGCGATGCGGCGCGCCTTCAGAAAAGAGGTGATGCAGAAGAACGTCATCACCGCCGTTAGGAACAATCCGCCGGCAAAAGCGGCAGTGTTGCGATGCTGGGCAAACGAGTACCAGGCAAATGAAACGGCGAACAGGAAGAAGATGCCCCCGATCGCCTGGTTCCAGATCACGCGCGCTGGACGCATCACTTCGGGAACAACGTGCTGCGCGAACTTGCGCGCGTGCTCGACCTTGACGCCGCGCGCCGTTCGGATTACGTCGGCGAGTCTCATGCTAACGCTTCTTGCGAACCAGCCGCCGCGCCTTGCGCACAACCAGGGGAGCGGTTTCGAAGGCTTCTTTCACCAGCGTCTCCTGCTGGTCGTTATGAACTTTGTGGGCGCCGGCCGCCGGGCTCGCGGCGGTTGGCCGGCCGATGTAGCGGAGCTGCCGCTTCAACGGTCCGCCGTTTCCGCCGGGATTAATGATAGATTGCATCTGCTCCTCGACGAAATACCAGGCGCCCATGTTTTCGGGCTCTTCCTGCACCCAGAACAGCTCGGCCGAATCCGGATAGCGGCGCAGAATGTCTGTCAGGCGCTGCAGCGGGAACGGATACAGTTGCTCAAGGCGGATGATCGCCACGTCGTTACGCCGCAGTTCCTCGCGCTTGTTGACCAGATCGTAGTAGACCTTGCCCGAAGATAAGAGCACGCGCGAAACATGGCTGCCGATGTATTCCGAATCGCCGATCACTTCTTGAAATGCGCCGCTGGTCAACTCTTCGAGCCGCGATGCCGCCTTCGAATAGCGCAGCAGGAACTTGGGAGTGAAGACGATCAGCGGTTTTCGCACCCCGCGGCGGTCTGCTCCGCCGTACATCTGGCGGCGCAGCAAATGGAAATACTGCGCAGGCGTGGTGCAGTTGCAGACTTGCAGGTTGTTTTCCGCGCAAAGCTGGAGGAAACGCTCGATGCGAGCGCTCGAATGTTCCGGCCCTTGTCCTTCGAGGCCGTGGGGCAGCAGCAGAACCAGGCCGCTCGGCTGGTTCCATTTGGATTCGGCCGAGACGACGAACTGATCGATGATGATTTGCGCGCCGTTGACGAAATCGCCGAACTGCGCTTCCCACATCACCAGCGTCAGCGGATCCGCCACGCTGTAGCCGAACTCGAAACCCATGGCGGCGAATTCGCTAAGCAGGCTGTCGATCACTTCAAACTTGCCCTGCTCGGGATCGAGATTCTTAAGCGGCGTGTATACTTCGCCGGTTTCGTAGTCGCTGAATTCCAGGTGCCGCTGAGTGAATGTGCCGCGCGAGACGTCTTCGCCGGCGAGGCGCACGGGAGTGCCTTCCAGAACCAAGCTGCCGAAGGCCAGAGTCTCCGCAAAGCCCCAGTCGATGGGACCGCCGTTCAGGGTTTCGCGGCGGCGATCGATCAGCGCCTTCAACTTGGGATGCAGGTGAAATTCTTCCGGAAACTCGGTCGAGCGCTCGACCACCTTCTTAAGAGTGTTGTAATCGGCGGCCGTCGACGGAATCGGCTTTTGCACCTCGTCGGCGGGTGCTACCGCGAACTCTTCGATGACAAAGTCTTCGCGGTTCTTCTTGGCGCTATCGTAGGTCTCGTTGAGCCGCGCGCGAGCCTGCTTGCGCAAGCCATCGACGAAGTCCTGCGTGACGAAGTTCTCGCGTACCAGCCGTTCGGAATATTGCGTCGCTACGCTCGGCGTGGCCTTGATCTTGCGATACATCGTCGGCTGCGTGTAGCTAGGATCGTCGGCTTCATTGTGGCCCTGCCGGCGATATCCAATCAGATCGAAGACGATATCGCGCTTGAAGCGCTGCCGATAGTCGTAGGCGATCTGTGCCACGCGAATGCAGGCTTCCGGGTCGTCGGCATTGACGTGGAAAATAGGGGCCTGCACGGAAAGCGCCACGTCCGTGCAGTAGACGCTGCTACGGCCCTCCAGCGGATTCGTGGTGAAGCCGATCTGATTGTTGGTGATGACGTGGATGGTGCCGCCCGTCGTATAGCCTTCGAGCTGCGAAAGCTGAAGGGTTTCGGCGACAACTCCCTGTCCGATAAAAGCAGCGTCCCCGTGGATCAGAATCGGGATCACGCGCTCGCGCTTGACGTCTCCAATGCGGTCCTGCTTCGGCCGGACGAGCCCTTCGACAACGGGGTCTACGGCTTCGAGGTGGCTAGGGTTGAACGCCACAGAGACCAGAATCTCTTTGCCGACCGAGGAACGATGAATGCCGCTTGCACCCAAGTGGTACTTGACGTCGCCTGCGCCTTGCACACTTTCCGGATCGGGCTCGCCCTCGAATTCGGAGAAGACCTGCGCCATCGATTTTCCAACCACGTTGGCGAGCACGTTCAAGCGCCCGCGATGCGCCATGCCGATGACAGCTTCGGTAACGTTGTCATTCGCGGCACGCTCGAGAACTTCGTCGAGCACGGCGATGGTGCTTTCCAGTCCTTCGAGTCCGAAACGCTTCTGGCCCACGAAGCGGGTTTGCAGGAAATGTTCGAATTCCTCGGCTTGCACAAGCCGGTTGAGAATACGCCGCCGGATGGAATCGTCCAGTTTCCAGGCGTTCATCGTAGGTTCCATGCGATCCTGCAGCCACTGTTTCTGCTCGGGATCCTGTATGTGCATGTATTCGACGCCGATCGAGCCGGAGTAAGTGGCGCGCAGCCGCTCTAGAATTTCACGCAGCGTTTCGTAGGGCTGCATGTACGACCCTATGGCGCCGCTTGGAGCTTTGACAGCGCCTGAGAGAAAAGGCCGATCGAGATCCCACATGGTGAGACCGTAGGATGTGGGATCGAGTTCCGGATGGTACTGCGGGTCTGAACCGAGAGGGTTAGTGTTTCCGATCAAATGTCCGCGAATCCGGTAAGAGCTGATGAGCCGGATGACGGCGGCTTCCTTGGCGACATCGGCATTCAACGCCGCGAAGCGCTGCGGGGCAAGCTGCTGGTCCGTTTGCCAGCGGACGGGCAGGTACGGAACTTTGAGCTCCCGAAAAATGGCGTCGTAGAAGCCATCTTCACCCTGCAACAGCTGTTGAATTCGGGCCAGGAATGCACCGGATTCCGCCCCTTGTATGATGCGGTGATCGTACGTGCAGGTGATGGTCAAGACCTTGCTCAATCCAAGTAGCGCGCGGGTCTCGTCGCTAGCGCCCGCGAACTCAGCCGGATAATCGATCGCGCCAGTAGCGACGATGGCGCCCTGCCCCGGCATGAGGCGCGGCACGGAACCAAGAGTGCCGACTGTGCCGGGATTGGTCAGAGAGATGGTTGTTCCTTCAAAATCGGAGACCTGCAATTTGTTAGCGCGGGCGCGCGCGACGATATCGTCGTAAGCGCTGAGGAACTGCGCGAAACTCATGGCGTCGGCGTTCTTGACGTTGGGAACTTTCAGCGAACGCGCGCCGTCTTTCCCCGCAACGTCGACGGCCAGGCCGATGTTGACGTGGGCGCGAACCACGCGAAACGGCTCGCCTTGATTCTCGGCGTAAGCATGATTCAAAGCCGGGTTCGATTTCATGGCTTTGACGATGGCCCAGGCAATGAAGTGGGTGAAGCTGAGCTTCCCCTTGCCTTGCAGAGCGCGATGCTTGTTGACCAGGTTGCGATTTTCTTCGACGACGCGAAAGGGAAGCTGGCGCTGGGAGGTCGCAACCGGAATGGCAAGACTGGCGGTCATGTTCTCGGCGATGCGCGCGGCCGCTCCCCGCAAGGGAATCAATTGGTCGCTTGCGCCGAGGGCTTTCGATTCCGGTTTGGACGGTTGCGCGGGAGCGGTACGGGCCACTTCGCGTGTCGCGGGCGCCGATTCCTGCGGAGTGGGCGTGGGCTGCGGGGGCTCCTGCAGAGGTGGAATATACGTCGGAGGATCTTGACTCGGCGGGATCTCTTCGGGAGGGTCCTGCCGGGTCGGAATCTCTTGCGGCGGCTCCTGCTCCGGCGGCATGCGCTCCGGAGGTTCCTGGCGCGGGGTTTCGGGACCGTAGGGTGGAGTGTTCACGGTTATCGGCTCCCCGTTCGTGGAAGCCGATGCCGCGCCGTTCTGCCCTCCGTCTTGGAACAGGTGGCTCCAATCCTCGTCGACACTCTTGCGGTCGAATTGATACTGATGATAGAGTTCGTCTTCTAACCAGCTATTGATGCCCAACGCGGGGTCTTTGGCTTGCGGCATTGGATTGATATCTACGGATTAAAGCGAGTTGTGGGAACTCCCAAGCGGAGCTGTAGCGCGAAGATTCGCACTCCCATCGGCGTATGCCTATATTCTAACGAACGCTCCTTCTCGATGCGAGCAGACTCGCGGTTACACTACAAGTGAATGACTCTGGAAGAACTCGAAAGAGAGTACGTTGCGCTCCGGCAGCAAGGCGAAGCTGTGCGGAGCTATCTTTGACGCGGCCGGCAAACAGAAAGAGCTTCAGAAGTTAGAAGCCGAAATCGACGATCCGAACTTTTGGAACCAGCCGGAGAGAAGCCAACGCATCATGCGCGAGCGCAAACGGCTGGAAGAAGCAATCGGAAACTCGAAGTCCGTGGCCGCCGCCGCATCCGATATCGACACGCTTTTCGAGCTGGCTCGCGAGGGCGAGGATGTAAATGGCGATCTGGAACGGGAGTTGCGGTCGTTTGAGAGCAAGCTCGAGCAGTTGGAGAACGGCATGCTGCTTTCGGGCGAGAACGACTCCCGCGACGCGATCATCACCATCCATCCTGGGGCCGGCGGAACCGAAAGCCAGGACTGGGCAGAGATGCTGCTGCGGATGTATCTGCGATGGGCGGAACGGCACAAATTCGAAGCCGTTATTACCGACCGGCTGGAGGGTGAAGGCGCGGGCATCAAATCGGCGACGGTCGAGATCAACGGCGAAAATGTGTACGGGCAGCTTCAATCGGAGGTGGGAGTGCACCGACTGGTTCGCATCTCGCCATTCGACGCGAACGCGCGCCGGCACACTTCCTTTGCGTCTGTGTTCGTGTATCCGCAGATCGACGAAGACATAAAGATCGATATCAAGCCGGAAGATCTGAAAGTGGATGTATTTCGCGCGAGCGGCGCGGGGGGCCAGCATGTGAATCGGACAGAATCGGCCGTGCGCTTTACCCATCTGCCGACCGGGATCGTCGTGCAATGCCAGAACGAGCGATCGCAACATAAGAACCGCTCAAGCGCCATGAAGCAATTGCGCGCGAAGCTTTATGAATACGAGCTGGAGAAGAAACAAGCGGCGGACCAGAAGCTGGAAGACTCGAAGCTCGAAATCAACTTCGGCAGCCAGATTCGCAGCTATGTGCTAGCGCCTTACCGGATGATTAAGGACCATCGCACGAAGATTTCGATCGGCGACGTGGACCGCGTTCTGGATGGCGATATCGATCCCTTGATTCACGCCTACCTGGTGTGGAAGAAGACAGGCAAGACATCCGGCGACAGCAAAGAAGAGATACCGGACTAGCGCGGGAGGCAGAACGAGCGAGAGAGGAAGCGATCACGCCCTGCAGAGCCAATCCGCAGCGGCGGCTGATGGGGTTTCCGAACGAAACGGTTTACAGCCTGCGCGTCTGCTATCACGCGCCAGCGAGTTGAAACGCTCGGTTGTGGTCTTTCAAAAATTCTTCGAGACCTTTTTCGGTGAGCGGGTGATGGAACATCTGATGCAGGACCTTCAGCGGCATGGTGGCGATATGCGCTCCCGCTTTGGCGGCGTCAACCACATGGAGCGGGCCCCGGATGGAAGCCGCAAGGACCTGGGTCTTGTAGCCGTAGTTGTTGTAGATCGTGACGATGTCTCGGATGAGATCCATTCCGGGCCAGCCAATGTCATCGACGCGGCCGATGAAGGGGCTGACGATATATGCTCCCGCTTTCGCGGCGAGCAGCGCCTGGGCGGCGCTGAAGCAGAGCGTGACGTTGGTGCGGATGCCTTCTTTCGTCAGAGCGGAAACGGCGGCAATTCCCTCGGGAATGAGCGGCACCTTTACGACGATGTTGCGGTGGATTTTCGCAAGGCCCCGGCCTTCGACAATCATCTCCTTCGCGGTGGAGGAGACCACCTCGGCGCTGATATCTCCATCGATGATTCCGGAGATCTTGCGGATCTGATCTTCAATGGCGATGCCTTCCCTGGCCATCAGGCTGGGGTTTGTCGTGACACCATCAACGATGCCCAACGGAACGGCTTTCCGGATCTCATCCAGATTCGCGGTATCGAGGAAAAATTTCATGCAGGTTCTTAATTGCAGCGGGGCAACGGCTCCAACGGCCCGTACGCCTAAACGATGGTAACAAAAAGACGGGTGCTACCATCGTCAAAGTTGCGGGCCCTTAGCTCAGCGGTCAGAGCAGAGGACTCATAATCCTTTGGTCGAAGGTTCAAATCCTTCAGGGCCCACTAACACGGATCACCCGATGGTTAAATCGCGCGGCGTTTCAACGAATGCCCTCTTGCGCTTCCCTTGCCGTGCCGGGCTAGAAAGATTTTTGGCATGCCATGACCAGAAGAGCTGCGGTCTCGACCATCACGCATGTTGCGCCCAGACAATCGCCGTTCACCCCTCCCAGCCGCCGCTTAAACCATTCCCGCATCGTCGCTGAGGCAGCAGCACACGCTCCGGCAACCGCAAGAGCGCGTCCCCATCCTCCATACCAGCCGAGCCCGGCGAGCAGAACAGCAGACTGGAACAACACGGCAAATAGTGTGCCCTTGTGGCAGGCAGCGGCAAAAGCGTGGCCGAGGCCCGCGCCAACCGGCGCAGTGCAACCGGCAATGACCACCATGGATGCGCGCGATAGCCCAACAGCCACACAGATTCCCACAATCAATGGCGCCGCCATGCTTTCAATCGATTGCCAACGCAATAGAGAGAACAGAATGAGAGCGCTCGCCCCGTACGTTCCGATACGGCTGTCTTTCAGTATTTCCAGCATTCTTTCACGGCTGCGACCGGCGCGAATAGCATCGGCGACATCCGCGAGACCGTCTTCGTGCAGACCGCCGGAAATACAGAGCAGGCAGGCAAGCGCTGCCAGAGATCCCAAGGACGCTCCGAAAGCCATGCTCCCGTACTTCGCCACGACTCCCGCGAAGGCGCCTAGCACCGCTCCCGTAAGCGGAAAGAAAACCGCTGCGTCTCCAGGAGACGAGGTCTCACCGTGAATCGGCAGCACGGTCAGGAATTGAAACGATCCAGCGAACCTCCGCAGAACGGAAGCGCTCATTTGATTCGCATTCCGATTCCCGAGATCGTCCTAGAACACTCCTTGAGCATGCTCAGCCATGAGCTGGCTCGGGCGGAAACTGGGGCGGCTGGTGGGATTTGAACCCACGACATCCAGAACCACAATCTGGCGCTACTACCAACTGAGCTACAGCCGCCGCGACAACATCGAGTTTAGCATCGGCTCGGGATCCGGAGGGGCGCGCGATTAGACCAAGCTGATCGGATCAACGTCAATCATCAACGCCGTCGCGGGCCACTTTTCCTTCTCGGCAAAGCGGCGCAAATCTTTGAGAATGGCCCGCAACGCGGGACGCTTCAACGCCTTTAGCAAGATCTGATATCGGAACTCATTCTTCAAGCGCGCGACCGGCGCTTCGGCGGGACCCATGACGCGAATGTCGGGGGGCGGGGGGTTCAGTACGAACTCAAGCTGCGCCGCCATGGCCATCGCGTCCTCCTGTTTTTCGGCGCGCACCAGAACGTTGGCGCATGCCGAAAAAGGCGGGTATCGCATCCACTTGCGAAACTCCAGTTCTTTTTGGAAGAAGCCCTCATAATCCTGCGCCGCCGCGAAGCGAATCGCGTAATTATCCGGATTGAGCGTCTGAATGATGACGCGCCCGGGAGCAGCGCCGCGGCCCGCCCGGCCGGCCGCCTGCGTCAGAAGTTGGAAGGTCCGCTCAGCAGCGCGAAAATCCGGCATGCTGAGCCCGATATCGGCCAATACGACGCCGACCAGCGTCACGTTTGGAATGTCGTGTCCCTTCGCGATCATTTGCGTGCCCACCAGGATGTCCGTATCGCCCTCGCGAAAACTTTGCAGGATGCGTTCAAACGCTCCTTTGCCCGCCGCGCTATCGCGATCGAGCCGCGCAATGCGCGCCGTGGGCAGATGCCGATGCAGCTCGTCTTCCACGCGTTCAGACCCAGTTCCGAGAAATTGAATATAGTCGCTTTCACAGTTCGGGCATTTTACCGGCACTTTCTCGGCGTGGCCACAGTAGTGGCACAACATGCGGCGGTCGCGCTTGTGCCAGGTCAGCACAACCGAGCAGTTCGCGCACATCATACGCTCGCCACACGCCCGGCAAACCATGAAGCTCGAAAATCCGCGGCGGTTCAACAGCAGCATGACCTGTTCGCGCAGAGCCAAGCGTTGTTGCATTTCATCCAGCAGCGCACGCGAAAACGTCGTCTGTTGCTTGGTTTCCAGGAACTCGGTTCGCAGGTCAACAATACGCACTTCGGGCAAGGGGCGCCGCGCGATCCGCTCCGGTAACGCCAGCAGCGCGTACTTCCCGCGATCGGCATTGAAGCGCGTTTCCACGCTGGGGGTCGCCGAGCCCAAAACCGCTACCGCGCTTGCTTGCTTTGCGCGCATGAGAGCCACATCGCGCCCGTGATAGCGCGGCGTCTCCTGCTGCTTATAGCTGCCATCGTGCTCTTCATCTATGATCACGAGCCCAAGATTCTGCACAGGAGCGAAAACGCCGGAGCGCGTTCCTACCACCACGCGCGCGCGGCCATCGCGAATTCGGCGCCATTGATCGGCGCGCTCGGCGTCTCCGAATGCCGAATGCAGCACGGCGACCTGTTTGCCAAAACGATGGAAGAATTGGCCTGCGACGGCGGGCGTCAGAGCGATTTCCGGCACCAGCAACAGGGCGTTCTTGCCCAATGCCAGCGCCGCTTCGATGCCGCGCAGATACACTTCCGTCTTGCCCGATCCGGTAACGCCCTGCAATAGAAACGCTTGGAACTGATTGCCTTCGAGCGCATCACGAATCCCTGTGAACGCCCGCTGCTGCGCATCGTTCAATTCGTGCATAGGGCGTTCGTAGCCGGCGCCCCACCGCAGTCCTTCGACTTCGAGGCGGATCAGGCCTTGCCGGGCCAATTCGCGCCCGGCTTGGCCCGCTCTCTTCACTAGTTTTGCGAGCTCGGCCAGGTTGTGCGCTCCGGGATGCAATTCCAGAAAAGCGAGCAGCTCGCGCTCGTTCTTATTGAGCTGGCTTTCCCCGTCGGGGCGCCGCAGGAACTCGGCCTCCAGGCGCACAGCGGACGCGCGCAATGGATCGCGCTCCTGGCGGTAGTCCTCGGCCGTCACCCAGCCGCGTTTGATTAAGCTGCGCAGAATGGGGCGAACGCTTCCCATTTTTTTCGAAAGCGTATCCAAACTGAGAGGTCTTTCGGCAAGCAGCGCCAGCACGCGCGGAGCACTGTCACTCTCGGCGGCGCGAGTGAGCTGACGCGCAATCTCGCGGCCGCTTTCGGTCAACGCATATTGAATGGCGCGGCGCGTTTCCCCGGTCAAGGGCAGCATGCTTTTCAGTACTTCACCGATGGGCGAGCAATAATACTCCGCGATCCACCGCGCGAGCGTCAGTAGACCCGCGTCCAGCACCGGCCGCTCATCGAGAACAGCGATGACCTCGCGCGTCTCATGCACCGGAGCTTGGTTATGCAGATCGAGAATGACGCCACTAAGCTTGCGCGCGCCAAACGGAACCAGAACACGCGAGCCGGGGCCGGCGTGGGCGCGCATGGTCAACGGAAGTTCGTAAGTGAACAGCCGGTCGACGGGAACCGGCAAGCCGACATCGCAAAAACGGAACCCCTCAGCCATCGACCTCGGCGATCGCTTGAAAGGCGGGCTTCAAGGCGGGATACAACGATTGATAGATCCGGTAACGCGCATCGTAAAAAGATGACCGCTCCGGTTGAGGAGCTTTCTCGTTAACCACCTGGAGCGCTTGGCCGCATAGTTCCGCCGCCGTTTCGTATTCGCCGGTTCCGACCAGCGCAAGCAGCGCAGCTCCATAGGCCGAGCCCTCTTGCGTTTCTAACGTGACGACCGGCTGATTAAAGATATCGGCAAATAGCTGATGCCAAAACGCGCTCTTTGCTCCGCCGCCGGAAAGGCGCACCTGGTTGGGCCGCGCGCCGAGAGCGGCGATAATTTCCAGCCCGTCTTTTTGACTGAAACAGACTCCTTCCAAAATCGCGCGGACTAAATCGGCACGCCGGTGTTTGGCGGTGAGTCCGATCCAAGCCCCGCGCGCGCGGGCATCCAAATGCGGCGTGCGTTCGCCCATCAAATAAGGGAGCCAGAAAAGGCCGTGAGAACCGGCGGGCGCGAGCGTCGCTTCCGCGGTCAGGTCGTCGTACTCACAGTCGTTCGCCAGGCGATTGCGAAACCATTGCAAGCTGAGTCCGGCGCCCTGGGTCACGGCCATCACGTGCCAGGCGCCGGGAATGGCGTGACAGAACGTATGGACCCGGCCCGCAGGATCATAGGCGGGCTCTTGCAAATATGCGAACACGACGCCCGAAGTGCCAATGGTGCAGGAGAGCAAGCCCGCTTGTACGATCCCGTTCCCGATCGCGCTAGCGGCCTGGTCGCCCGCGCCGGCGACTACCGGGGTACCTTCGGCTAAACCCGTCAGCGCCGCCGCATCGCTTGAGACATTTCCGGTGATGTCGCTCGATTCAAAGCACTCGGGGAGTATGTCGCGCCGCAGCCCGAGTCTGGAAGTCATCTCCTCCGACCAATGGCGTTTCGCAACGTCGAACAGCGCCGTGCCGCTCGCATCCGAAACATCGGTAGCCAGCTCGCCTGTCAATTTGTAGCGCAGGTAGTCTTTGGGCAGGAGCAGATGGCGAATGGAGCTAAATAGCTGGGGCTCATTATCGCGGACCCAGAGCAGCTTCGGCAACGTGAAACCGGTGAGCACCGGATTCGCGGTGGAATGCAGGACGCGCTCCACTCCAAGCTCCGCGTTGATGAAATCGACTTGCCGCTGACTGCGCTGGTCACACCAGATGAGCGCCGGCCGAATGACTTCGCCCGCCTGATTCAATATGACCAAGCCGTGCATCTGGCCGGTCAACCCGATACCTCGGACGTCGCTGCCCGTGGCCTGTGCCTCGCGAAGGACGCCTTGGATCGCTATTTGCCCCGCGCGCCACCAATCGTCGGGATCCTGCTCGGCCCACAGGGGCTTGAGCATCTGCATGTCCGAATGCGGCGCGATGAAGGAATATCGCACCCGGCCTTTTCCGTCCACGAGGAGCGCCCGCGATCCTCCGGTTCCGACATCCAGCCCAAGCCAATACATACTGTTTTCCTCAATCGCGCTTTAGGCTGAAACGGCAACGGGTTCAGCATGCTGCAGAGGCAGATACGCCGCGCCGAACAATCCCGCATCCGCGCCCAACACGGCTTTTTCGATGCGAGTGCCAGTGCGGGCGAAGGTGAAAGAACGCTTCTTGACTTCGCTAAACATGCTGGGGGCGAACAAATCCCAGGCCGGCAAAGGACCGCCGCTCAGCAGGTACAGCGGGAAGTTGAAGATATTGATGAGGCTCGCGATCGCCACGCCGAGCGCGCGCCCAACCGATTCGAACACCAGCAGCGCCCGCTCATTTCCTTTGGTCGCCAGGTCGTAGACAGTGGCCGAAGTTGTCTCGCGGCCGAAGTGCATCATGCGGCCCATGGCCGCGATAGCGGTCGCGGAGGCGTGCTTTTCCAGGCAGCCGCAATTGCCGCACCCACATGGGTTTCCGTCCGGGAACACCGTCATGTGGCCGAACTCGCCCGCCATTCCCAAGAATCCGTGGAGCACTTTTCCATTAATAATGATGCCGCCCCCAATGCCGGTTCCGAGCGTCAGCAGAACCAGATCTTTCACGTCCTTGCCGGCGCCTTTCCACATTTCGCCCAGGGCCGCGGCATTGGCGTCGTTCTCCAGAATGATCTTTGTGCCCAGACGATCTTGAATCTCGTCGCGCACCGGGAAGCCTTGGAAGCCGGGAAGATTGGCAGCGCCTATTACGACTCCAGCGTCGATGTCGATAAACCCCGGCACGCCAATACCGACCCCGAACAGTTCATAGCCCGCCACTTGCGATCTCACTTTATGGATGACCGAGACGATCTCGGTAACGACGTGCTCGGGTCCCGCTTCATAGACGGCCGGCACTGACACGCGGTCCAGAATATGTCCGTCGGAATCGATCGCCGCCACCCGTAGATTCGTGCCCCCTAAATCAACGCCGATGGAGTAGGCCGCCATGCGCCCTGAATCATAACAGATGAAGGTTGTTCGCCGAATTTCGGAAGGGAGCTTGTCAGAATGGCGCCGCTCCGCTCTCGGTTTCGGCAGGCGCGTGAGCCACCTCCAGCCAGAAATGAGCCGCCTCGCGGATCGTGTTGAAGAAGCTGTCCAGGTCCGCGGGCTTGCGCAGATAACAGTTTGCGTGCAGTTCGTAAGCCTCGCGGATATCTCTGTCTGCGTCGGACGTGGTTAGCACCGCTACCGGAATCAAACGCAATTGCGCATCCCTTTTAATGAAGTCCAACACCTCGCGCGAATTGGATTTCGGCAGATTGAAATCGAGAAAGATCAAATGAGGGGTTGGCGCATCCTGATATTTGTCCTTGCGTTGGAGGAAAAGCAGCGCCTCGTCTCCGTCGGGTGTTACATGAAGTTCCAAGGGCGGATCGAAATCCCGCAGCACCTCGCGCATGAGGCGCACGTCCGCTGGATTGTCCTCCACGATCAGGATGTCGCGATGCGCTGACAACGTTCGTAGTGTAGCTTACTGGCGCGGACGTTCAACTTTCCTTGCCGACTTGCGACAATAACCCCGTGCCGAGACACCCGTTCGCTCTTCTGTTGCTGACTCTGTTGCTGACATCTCTAAGCCTCGCTGCCGGGCAGACGTCTTCCGCGCCCGAGCCGCACAGCTACGCGGAGCGCATTGCGACGGCCCGAAAGATCGACGGTTTCTTTCCGCTGTATTGGGACGAGCGCTCAGGAAAGATGTGGCTTGAGATCAGCCGCTTCCACCAGGAGTTTCTCTACATAACGGCGCTTTCGGCCGGCGTGGGTTCAAACGACCTGGGGCTCGATCGGGGGGCCATGAACCAGCCGCAAGTCGTGCAATTCGAACGTTCCGGCCCGCGCATTTTGCTGATCGAATCGAACTACGATTTCCGCGCTACGCATGCGGATCCGGCGGAGAAGCGGGCCGAACGCGATTCGTTCGCGCGCTCGACACTGTGGGGATTCGAAGTGGCTGCCGAAGAAGGCTCGCGCGTGCTGGTGGACGCGACCGATTTCTTTTTGCGAGACGCGGCAGGCGTGGGGGAACAGTTACGCCGCCAGAAGCAAGGCGACTATCGCGAAGACCCCAAGCGCTCCGTCTTCGATCTGGAACTGACCAAAGGTTTCCCGAAGAACAGCGAGATCGAGACTACCGTGACCTTAACAGGGCAGCCTTCCGGCGAGTTTATCCGTGCAGTAACGCCGGCGCCCGACGCCGTGACTGTGCGCGAACACCAATCATTCGTGGCGCTGCCCGAGCCCGGATACAAACCGCGCGCGCAGGATCCTCGGGCAGGATTCTTTTCAACCGATTTCATGGACTTCTCTTCGCCTGTCGATCAGCCTGTCGTGCGACGCTACATCGCGCGCCATCGCCTCGTGAAGAAAGACCCGAGCGCCGACATTAGCGATCCGGTCGAGCCGCTTGTCTATTACGTCGATCCCGGCGCCCCCGAGCCCGTGCGCTCCGCATTGATAGAAGGCGCAAGCTGGTGGAACCAGGCGTTCGAAGCGGCCGGATTCCGAAACGCATTTCAGGTTCGAGTGCTGCCTGCCGACGCCGATCCCATGGACGTTCGCTATAACGTCATCCAATGGGTCCATCGCTCTACGCGCGGCTGGTCTTATGGGAACTCATTGCTCGATCCGCGCACAGGCGAAATCATCAAGGGCATCGTGACCCTAGGGTCGTTGCGATCTCACCAGGACTACCTCATATTTGAAGGGATCATGGCGCCGTATGTTCCCGGCCATGCCGACACAAAGCCGCTAACCGATGCGGTTTACGCACGGTTGCGGCAACTCGCGGCTCACGAAGTAGGCCATACGCTGGGCCTGGAACACAACTTTCTTGCCAGCACGCACGAGCGCGCTTCGGTGATGGATTACCCCGGACCCTGGATTGAGCTAGGCGCGAACAACACGATCGATCTTTCGCATGCTTACTCGACCGGAATCGGCGCCTGGGACAAAGCGGCGATCAGATGGGGCTATTCCGAGTTCGCGCCCGGAGAGGATGAGCACGCCGCGCTGGACAAAATCATCACCGATGCGGCTCATCGTGGACTGACCTTTATTACAGATTCCGATAGCCGGCCGCCGGGAGGCGCGCATCCGCGCTCGCACCTGTGGGACAACGGCCCGAACGCGGTAGATGAGTTGAACCGCATGATGAAGATTCGCGCCGCGGCGCTTTCGCGTTTCGGAGCGAACAACATTCCGGAAGGCGCGCCCATGGCGACGCTCGAAGAAGTTCTGGCGCCGCTCTACTTTCTTCATCGCTATCAGACGGAGGCGGCCAGCAAGGTTCTCGGCGGGAATGAGTACACCTATGCAGTGCGCGGGGACGCGCAGCCGATCACGCAGGTTGTCGCCGCAGCGGAACAGCGGCGGGCGCTCCATGCTTTGCTTGCGACCATCGATCCCGACGCCTTGACGATTCCCGAGCGAATTCTCAGATTGATTCCGCCGCGTCCGCCTGGCTACCCGCGTACTCGCGAAACGTTTCCATCGAAGACAGGCGTGACCTTCGATCCGCTTTCGGCCGCGGAGGCCGCTAGCGAGTTGACGGTAGCCCTTGTACTGAATGCTCAGCGCGCCGCGCGCCTGGTGCAGTATCACGCCGAAGAGGAGGCAAACCCCGGCCTGGAGGAAGTGATCGCTACGCTGCTTAAAACAACGTGGCAGAAGCCCGATCCGGGCGGGCTCGCGGGACAAACGGCTCGTATAACCAAGCATGTAGTGCTGATACATCTGCTCGGTTTGGCTGCCGACCCAAGCGCTTCGACGGAGGTGCGCTCCATCGCTATGACGGAAATCGCAAGTGTGAAAGCCGCGCTGCTCGCCGGACATCCCGACGCTTATGCGGCTCAGCTCATTGCGGCTTTTGAACGCGATCCCAAGCAGCTCGAGCTGCCGAAGATCGAGGAGCCTCCGCCCGGCCAACCGATCGGCGATGAAGAGCCCGCATTCGGCCAACCGTGGAATTAACTCTGCGAGACTAGCTGCTTTCGTCGATTGTGAAGCCAGCCGAGAATGCCGGACGGGAGCCAGACCAAGGCCGGAATACCGACCGGAATCGCCGTTAGCAGACCCACGATGCCGCCCTTGATCAGAGCCGAATCGCGGTCATCTCCGTACCAGCTCATCTGCGCCTTGTAGGTGAGCGATCCGAGCGCAACGCCGGCTATCAGAGAAATGAAGAATAGAACCGGCAGGCTTAAGCCCACGGATGCGGCGACGCTCAGAGCGCCTCCGCTGAACAGCATGAAATCCACCACGAACGCGAGAAAGGCGATACGGGGATCAAGCCCGAAGACTTGGCCCAACCCCTTGGAAGCGGGATGATGAGGCGAGGCTGCGAAATAGGGCTGCTGAATGGGGACGCTGTACTGGGTGGCGGGAGCACTGTTTGCGCCGCAAGCACTGCAGAACCGCGCCGAATCGTTCATCGCGGCCCCGCACCGGGAGCATACGATCATCATTGCCTCCATCCGCCGAACTTCTCCGGTTTCGGCACTGTACCGATTCTAACGCTTACGAATGCCTTCCAACACAGTATCCGCCAGTTCATCGGCGAGTTTTTCTGTCAGCGAGCGATGTCCCGCCAACAGGCGGAAATACAGAGGCCCGTAGAGCGCATCCATAATCAAATCTAAATCTGCATCCTTCTTCAACTCGCGCCCCCGGTGGCGTTCCAGGCCGGCTTTGGCGACCGCGCGGCGGGGGGCCATCCACACCGCGCGAAACGTCGCCGCCAGTTCCAGATCGTTCTGTGCGGCCGCTACCAGCGCTTTGAACAGGCGGCCGCGCCGCCCCGTGAGTAGCTTTATGAAGTCCCGTAACTGAATTCGCACATCTTCACGCAAGCTCCCGGTATCCGGGAAGGGCGTTTCCTGCGCCACCGCTTCGCGCAGCGCCTCGATGAGCACGGCAGCCTTGTTCGGCCACCAACGATAGATGGTCGCCTTGCTCGCGCCAGCGCGCTCCGCGATCGCGTCCGTGGTGATGGCGGCGAACCCTAGCTCTTCCACCAATTCGAGCGCGGCTTCCAAGATCCGTTTGCGCGCCACTTCGTCCCGTGGGCGCCCACGGGCGCGCTGCCGCGGGTCGTCGTCTTGCCTGTGAGTCTCGATTGGCTCTCGAACCAATGCCGTCACCGCTATAAACCGCCTTTCTCTTCTCCTGATGCGCCAGGAGTTTCCGGGACTGCACATTTTCGAAACTTTTCAGTCTCGCAATATCATCGGAGAGATGTGTGGATTGTCAGAGTTGCGCTGAACCGTCCTTATACATTTCTAGTACTTGCGCTGCTGATCTTGTTGGTCGCCCCGATCGTCATCCTGCGCACCCCTACGGATATCTTCCCAAGCATCAACATTCCTGTCATTTCGATTATCTGGACATATAACGGGCTGAACCCGCAGGAGTTTGAAGGACGGATCACTTCGGTCTATGAGCGGGTCCTCACGACAACGGTCAACGATATCGAGCACATCGAATCCACCACGCTGAACGGAACAGCGGTCGTCAAAGTTTTTCTTCAGCCGTATGCGAACGTCACTACCGGGGTCGCGCAGGTCACCGCAGTTTCGCAAACCATTTTGAAGCAGATGCCAGCCGGCATTACGCCGCCGATTGTCCTTACCTATAGCGCGTCGAGCGTCCCGATCCTGCAGCTCGCGCTTTCGGGCAAAGGCTTGCAGGAGCAGGATCTGAACGATATCGCGCTTAACTTTCTGCGCACGCAGCTCGTTACGGTGCCGGGCGCCGTGGTCCCGTACCCGTACGGCGGCAAACAGCGCCAAGTGATGGTGGACCTAGGCCAATCCGCGCTTCAGGCCAAAGGGCTTTCGCCGTTCGACGTGGTCACGGCTATCGCCAATCAAAATCTTCTGCTTCCATCCGGAACCGCAAAAATCGGTCAGTTCGAGTACGACGTGGACATGAACTACAGTCCCAAGCGCATCGGCGAGATCAACGATTTCCCGGTTAAGGTGGTGGGCAATTCAACGATTTACGTGCGGGACGTCGCCAACGTTCGTAATGGATTCGCGCCGCAGACCAACATCATCCGGCGCGACGGCCAGCGCGGCGTTCTCGTAAGCATATTAAAAGCCGGCAGCGCTTCCACGCTAGACGTCGTGCAAGGCATCAAGGATCTGCTGCCGCGCGTGGAGGCCACGCTTCCACCGCAGCTTAGAATTCAACCGCTGGCGGACCAATCTGTTTTCGTACGCGCCGCCATTAACGGTGTTATCCGAGAGGCCATCATCGCAGCTTGCTTGACGGGGCTGATGATTCTATTGTTCCTTGGAAATTGGCGCAGCACGCTCATCATCAGTATTTCCATCCCGCTTTCGATCCTGACTTCGGTCATCGTGCTCAGCGCGCTTCACGAGACCATCAACATCATGACGCTCGGCGGCTTGGCGCTTGCCGTCGGCATCCTGGTAGACGACGCAACGGTCACGATCGAGAATATCGATCGGTATCTCGAAGAGGGGCACTCGCTCCGCGACGCCATTCTGGAAGGGGCGGCCCAGATCTCGGTCCCGGCGCTCGTCTCGACCCTCTGCATATGCATTGTCTTTCTTCCCATGTTCTTTCTGAGCGGGGTTGCGAAATATTTGTTCGTGCCGCTGGCCGAGTCGGTAGTGTTCGCCATGCTCGGATCCTACGTGCTGTCGCGGACGCTCGTGCCCACACTCGCCATGTATCTGCTGCGGGTCAAGGCGCACACATCGATTGCGCGCAATCCACTCGTCCTGTTCCAACGCGGTTTTGAGAGAGGCTTCGAGCGAGTTCGAACGCAGTATCAAGCGGTCTTGACCACGCTAATCTACCGGCGAAAAACCTTTGCGCCGATATTTCTGGCCGCCTGCTTTTGCGCTCTAGTGCTTGTGCCGGTCTTAGGCCAGGATTTCTTTCCGTCGAGCGATACCGGCCAATTCGAACTGCATGTGCGCGCGAAGACGGGAACTCGCATCGAAGAAATGGCCCGCCTCTGCAACCTGGTTGACAATGCGATTCGGAGGCAGGTCCCGGCCAACGAACTGGGCACCGTACTCGACAATATCGGCCTTCCCTACAGCCAGATCAATCTCTCGTACAGCAATTCCGGTCAAATAGGAACGGCCGATGGCGACATTCTAGTCACCCTCAACGAGAAGCACCGGCCTACCAACGAATACATCCGCGCGCTTCGAAGCAATCTTCCAAAGCAGTTTCCCGGGACGACTTTTTATTTCCTCCCCGCTGATATCGTCACTCAAATTTTGAACTTCGGATTGCCGGCGCCCATCGACCTCCAGATCGCCGGAAACGACGTTCAATCGAGCCGGACCTTCGCCGACCGCATTTTGCCACAGCTCCAGCGGGTTCCGGGCGCGGTGGATCTACACATTCATCAGGTTTTCGATGGCCCTAAGCTACATATTCAGGTAGACCGGACCAAGGCTGCCGAGAGCGGCCTGGCGCAGATCGACCTGGCCCGAAACTTACTAACTTCGCTAAGCGGCAGTTTCCAAACACAGCCAACATTTTGGCTGAATCCGCAAAACGGAGTTAGTTATAACTTAGTCGCGCAAACCCCGCAGTACAACATACAAACGATTCAGGACCTGCGCAATATCCCCATTAGCGGCGCGGCTCTGAAGCAGCCCGAAATCTTGAGCGATTTAGCCGATATCAGCCGTGAAAACGAGCCCGCGGTTTTGACGCATTACAACATTCGGCGTACGGTGGATATTTACGGCTCCGTGCAGGGAACCGACCTGGGCAGCGTGGGCGCGGGCATTAACAAAGTCATCGATAGCAATCGCAAGTATCTTCCGCGGGGCTCACAGCTTATTCTTCGCGGCCAGGTAGAAACCATGCATCAGTCCTTCATCGGGCTCCTGGGTGGGTTGGCCGGGGCTATTGTTCTGGTTTATCTGCTCATCGTCGTCAATTTTCAATCGTGGCTCGATCCGTTCATTATCATCACGGCGCTGCCCGCCGCGCTTGCTGGAATCGTTCTGTTCCTGTTCCTGACGCACACCACGATCAGCGTTCCAGCCCTAATGGGCGCCATCATGTGCATGGGCGTCGCGACCGCGAACAGCATCCTCGTGGTGAGTTTCGCAAAGGAGCGGCTTGCCGGACATGGCAGCCCCATCGAGGCCGCGCTTGAGGCAGGCTCGACCCGCTTCCGCCCCGTCCTGATGACAGCGCTGGCCATGATTATCGGCATGATCCCGATGGCTTTGGGGCTGGGCGAAGGGGGAGAGCAGAATGCGCCATTGGGCCGTGCGGTAATTGGCGGGCTGCTTTGCGCCACTGTGGCAACTCTGTTCTTTGTGCCTTCCGTCTTCAGCCTCCTGCACGGCGGCCGCCGAGCGGAGCCTGCGGGCGCAACCAATCTGAAAACCGATTCACCCGTTCACGTATGACTACCATTGAAACCACCGCAGACGTTCGTCAGACTTCGCCGCGCGCCGCACGCGGATTGCTACTCGCGGCGTTGGCGGCCGCCGTCGTGCTTGGCTGCCTGATCTTCGCGGGCGTGACCGCCCGTGCTCGCGCCAATACGGCTCTGGAGCGGGAGACGGTGACAAGCTCCGTCCCCACCGTCGCGGTGGTTCATCCCACGCCCAGCGCCGGAGCGGAAGAAATAGTGCTGCCGGGCAACATGCAGGCGTTTATCGATACGCCAATCTGGGCGCGCTCAAGCGGCTACTTGAAGGCCTGGCATGTCGACATCGGCGCTCGCGTGAAGAAAGGACAACTGCTGGCGGAGATCGAGGCGCCTGAAATCGATCAGCAGCTTCAGCAGGCCCGAGCGAACCTCGCCACCGACCAAGCCAACCTGAAGCTGGCCCAGATAACCGCCGAGCGCTATGAGAACCTTTTCAAGACCGATTCTGTCTCCAAGCAGGATGTCGACAATGCTGTTCAAGCCGCCGCCGCGCAGACCGCGACGATGAACTCGGCCCAGGCCAATGTCGCGCGCCTGGAGCAATTAGTCGCCTACGAAAAAGTCTTCGCTCCTTTCGATGGCGTCATCACAGCCCGCAACGTCGATGTCGGCGCGCTCGTGGATGCGGACGCCAATGCCGCCGGCAAGGAACTCTTTCATCTCGCCTCGAATTCCACCCTTCGCGTATACGTCAACGTGCCAGAGGCCTATTCGCGCGCGGCCCATCCGGGTGTGGACGCTTTCCTGACGCTAGCCGAGTTTCCCGGCCAGCGATTTCGCGGCCGCATAGTTCGCAACGCCGACGCAATCGATACCGCCTCTCGAACGCTGCTCGTCGAAGTGGATGTGAGCAATCCCTCGGGCCAATTGTTGCCGGGCTCATATGTTTCCGTGCACTTGAAACTGCCGTCTAAAGTCGAAGCGGTCACGGTTCCCGCGAATGCGCTCTTGTTCAGGTCTGAAGGCCTGCGCGTAGCTGTCGTGCGCAACGGGCGCGCCGAACTGGCCTCGATAGCCATAGGACGCGATTTCGGCGACAGCGTCGAAGTAATCTCAGGGCTGAACCGGAACGATTCTGTCATAGTCAACCCCAGCGACTCAATCGTTCCCGGTCAACCGGTGCGAGTGGGCGCCGCTCCCAACGGGGTAGCTTGAAGGAGTGCCGAGTAGCTTGAAAGAACCGCCGCGCCTTATGCATTCCAAAGCACTTTCCCTCCGTGTCTCTTTAGTGGCCGCCGGCCTAGCGGTCCTGCTTGCAAGCTGCACTCCGGGTCCCAAGTACGCCAAGCCCTCGACGCCTGCCGCGCCCGCCTACAGCGAGCAGCCGCCCGCCAACTTCAAGGAAGCGGACGGTTGGAAACAGGCGCAACCCAGCGATTCGGCGATTCGCGGCGCCTGGTGGGAGTTGTTTCAGGACCCGCAATTGAACGCACTGGCCGAGCAAGTTGGACCGGCGAACCAGAGCTTGAAAGTTGCCGAGGCGAATTTCCGCCAGGCGCGCGCCAGCGTGGCCCTGAATCGCGCGGGATTGTTTCCGACCGTGGGCGCCGGGGCGCAAATTACGACCAATCGCATCTCCGGAAACAGCCCCACCGGCCTGAACGGTTATCAATACAGCAACTTTGTTCTTCCTATATCGGTCTCCTATGACGCCGATTTCTGGGGGCGAATTCGACGAGCCATTGCGGCATCCCGCGCGCAGTTTCAAGCCTCGGCAGCCGATCTGGCGAACGCCAAGCTGGAATTAGAGAGCGAACTCGCTGTCGATTATTTTGAAGCCCGCAGCCTCGATCTGCAGAAACGCATTCTCGATGACACGGTTGTTGCGTATGAGAAAGCTTTGCAATTGACCAGCAATCGTTATGAGGGCGGCGTCGCGTCGAAGGCGGAGGTAGCGCAGGCGCAAACGCAGCTCGATACCGCGCAGGCGCAGGACATAGATGTCACGGTGGCGCGAGCGCAATATGAGCACGCAATCGCCGTGCTGATCGGCAAGCCGCCGGAGTCTTTCAAGCTTCCGCTGAACCCACTGACGGAAAATCCGCCCGGCATCCCGGTCGGCGTTCCATCCCACCTTCTGGAACGTAGGCCCGACATCGCGACAGCCGAACGCCAGGTGGCTGCTGCCAATGAACAGGTGGGCGCCGCCAAAGCGGCCTTCTTTCCGGATTTGATGATTACCGCTCAGGGCGGCTTGCAAAGCGGCAGCATCGTCGATTGGTTCACTTGGCCCAGCCGCTTCTGGTCTCTCGGGCCACAGCTCACCCAAACTATTTTCGACTTTGGGCGCCGGCGCGCCCAGGTGCAGATCACCGAAGCCGCCTACGACGCGCAAGTGGCAAACTATCGCCAAACGGCGCTGACCGCTTTTCAGGAGGTGGAAGATAATCTTTCAACGCTCCGCATCCTGGAACAAGAGTCCGCCAAGCAGCACGAAGCTACCGTGGCCGCGGAGAATTCTTTGCAGCTTTCGCTGAATCGCTATAAAGGCGGCTTGGTGACTTATCTCGAAGTGATCACCGCGCAGAGCATAGCGCTCACCAATCAGCGTACAGAGGCCGACATTCTACGGAGAAGGATGGATTCGAGTGTCGCCCTGATTAAGGCGCTTGGCGGCGGCTGGGACATCAGCAAACTCCCTCAGAGTTAAAGCCGTAGATTCAGTCGGACGGCTTAGTTGCACCGTCCGCCGTGGCGCGTTCTGCGGACCAGCGCTTGCGCGACGTCGGCCAGCATTTGCGGAGTGAACCGCCCTTCAAATGGGCGAGGCGTTTCGCCTGCCTCCATCGCCTCCTGCGACATAAACATCACCATCAAACCGGGTCGCATCCGCAGCGCCGATTGAGCAAGGTCCCAACCCGATGCGCCACCCTCGCCATCTGTAATCAGTAGATGGATCTTGCCTTGGTAACTGCGGCAGAGTTCCATCGCTTCGTCCCGATCTTTAGCGCTAAGTACGTGATAATGGGCGCCGATCAGAAAATCCTTCATCGCGTCTCGTTCATGCTTTCGGGAATTGACGATTAAAGCCGTGTCCGCAACGGCGTTTGTAAGCGACGGTCTGGAGAAATTCATAATTTCACTCTTTTACTTTCAAGCGTTTAGGCCAGAACGCCTGACGGTCGACTACGCCCTAAACGCTTTGACTTAAAGTTTATTCATCTTTAGATAGTAGTGCAACTAGGGGAAACGAGCAAGGTCTTCTTACCCTAAATCTACTATCCGTTTTAGGACTGACCTCGGCTAGCTACATGCCGCGAGCTCTTCCCCATCAAAGAGACTGGCGTCGCCAGCGCTGTATATAGGCCGGGACTTCGCCCGGGTTCTCTGAATCTGAAACCGGCTCAATGGCCTTGAACTCGAACGGAACTACGCCTGCCCAAACGGACAATTCGTAGTCTTCGGGCTCATCGTGAGGCGGCCCCGTTCGTATCTTCGCCGAAGCTTCCTCAATCGAGAACTCCAGGACAGCAGTCGCCTTCAATTCTTTGGGATTGGGCGGCCGGACATCTTCCCAGCGGCCGGCCATCAGATGGTCGGAAATGGTCCGCAGGGCGTCGACTTTCAAGCCTGCATCCTCAATCTTGCGGGCGGTTCCAAACGCGACAACGGACCGGTAGTTCATAGAGTGATTGAACGCGGAACGCGCCAAGACTGCGCCATCGATCAGCGTCACCGACACGCACGCGGGGACGCCCTTTTCGAGCTGCCGCAGCATCCGGCTGGCGGCGGATCCATGCAAATAGAGCGTGTCGCCGGAGCGTCCATATAGGGTGGGGATGACGAACGGCTGGCCTTCGACGCTGAATCCCACCTGCGCCAGGAAGCCGGCATCCAGAATCTTGCTAATCGTTTCACGATCATGCGATCCGCGGTCCGGCAGGCGTCTCAGTTGTGTTCGTTTCGGTTCGCTCACGCCCTATTATCCCGGTCTCGATGGTATTTTCGCGTCGCGCCTCAGCTTCTTGCGAGGCATGGGCTGCGGGCGTCCGCTGGGGCTCCAGTGATACCTATTTCCGCCAGTCCGTACTTTGCCGCCTATGTAGCACTCGTCGATCTCAGCGCGGGCCAGCGTACTGACTGCTGGTTCTTGCCCGAGCGTCCATCGGATGCGCTGCGCCATGAACCAAGCCGTTTTATAGCTGCCCTTCGTCTTTCCGGTCTCTTCGTCAACGCCCCACACGCTGCGCCAGAGTTGGTGAGCGCTAATGCCTTTCTTCCAAGAACACATCAAATAAATCGCGAACAGCCATTTGTGCAGCGGGATATGTGAGCCTTCGAAAATCGTGCCCATTGTGACCGTGAACGGCGCACGGCAACCGGCGCACTTATACAGACCGCCGCGCGTGGTTTCTCCATCCAGTTTGTAAGCTTCGTTTACGCCGCACTTGGGACAGACCGGACCATCTGGCCAGAGAAGCCTCTCAAGATAATCGCGAGCCGCTTCCTCATCGCGATGATGTCGCGCGATCAATTCGGCCATGCTCCATCATTGCTCTTATTCTGGGTATGTCAACGGAATAGTTTCGAACTTTTTCGATCTTCCCCATAGGAAATCCGCGTGCAGGCAAGTCTCGCGAAACTGTTACTCTGAACGATTCACCATTTGGGTTCCGAACAACTTATGGCCAGAAAAAGCGCGTTTCCGATCTCGCTCGCGTTGCTCTGCTGTTCTCCTCTCTTTGCGCAGGCCGCAAGCACAACAGAAGCACGGCTGGCGGCGCTCGAAGCGGCCGCCAAGAGCGCGCAAAGCGCTGGAGACAACGCGTGGATGTTGACCAGCGCGGCGCTCGTTCTGATGATGACCGGCCCGGGGCTTGCGCTGTTCTATGGCGGTTTGGTGCGCCGGAAGAATGTTCTCGGCACCATGATGCACAGCTTCGCGTTGATGGGCGTGGTGACAGTGCTGTGGGCCGTCTTCGGCTATAGCTTCGCCTTCGCGCCCGGCAATTCGTTCGTTGGCGGTTTGAGTTACGCGTTTCTTCGCGGCGTGGGCACGGCGCCAAACGCGGACTACGGCGCGACCATTCCGCACGAAACCTACATGGTTTACCAACTCATGTTCGCCATCATCACGCCCGCTCTCATCTCCGGGGCCTTCGCCGAGAGAATCAAGTTCAGCGGCATGCTGTTGTTCACTGTTCTGTGGTCGACCATTGTTTACTTTCCGATGGCGCACATGGTGTGGGGAAAAGGCGGCCTGCTGAACGCGTTTCTGGGCGGCAGCATTCCGTGTTTCGATTTCGCAGGCGGCACGGTGGTGCATATCACCTCCGGAGTGAGTGCTCTGGTTTGCGCCCTGTACCTGGGCAAGCGCGTGGGCTTTTCGCGCGAACCGATGAAGCCTCACAACCTGACGCTGAGCGTGATCGGCGCGTGCCTGTTGTGGGTGGGATGGTTCGGCTTCAACGCCGGCAGCGCGGTGAACGCCTCGGGACTTGCGACCAGCGCGTTTGTCGCCACTCAGTTTGGCGCGGCCGCCGCCGCCCTGGGGTGGATGTTGGCCGAATGGCTGCGCCACGGCAAGCCGAGCATGCTGGGGGGCGTCTCGGGAGCGGTGGCCGGGCTCGTCGCCATTACTCCCGCCTCGGGCTTCGTTCAGCCGTTCCCCGCTCTGCTGATCGGCTTTCTTGCCGGCATATTCTGTTTCTTCATGGCCACGACCGTCAAGAACAAGTTCGGCTATGATGACAGCCTCGATGCGTTCGGCGTCCATGGCGCGGGCGGCACGCTGGGCGCGATTCTGACAGGCGTTTTTGCGACCAATCTAGTCAACGACGGCCTGAAGGATTCGGCTGGAAAAACGCTGCCCCTGGGCTGGGTGGACGGCAATCCACACCAGGTGCTGAATCAATTGATCGCCGTTCTGATCTCCTGGGGCTTGGCTATTGTGGCGACGCTCCTTATACTCAAGATCGTTGACGCGACCGTGGGCATCCGAGCTACGGTGGACGAAGAGCGCGAGGGCCTGGATCTGTCGATGCACGGCGAAGAAGGCTACAACTTCGAGGCGTGATGCGCGACCTATAGTAGAGCGAAAGAATCTGCGGACATGAAAAAAATCGAAGCCATCATCGGGCCATTCAAACTCGAAGAGGTGAAGGAAGCACTGAAGGCCATTGGCGTGGACGGCCTGACGGTTACGGAGGTCCGCGGCCATGGCCGTCAGAAAGGCCACAAGGAGATCTATCGCGGCATGGAGTACGAGGTAGATTTGTTACCGAAGATCAAGATCGAAACGGTGGTGCCCGATGCGCGGTTAGAAGAAGTGACGCAGGCGGTGGCTCGGGCGGCCCGCACCGGCCGGATCGGGGACGGAAAGATTTTCATCTACGACGTCCTGGACGCCATCCGAATCCGCAACGGCGATACCGGCGAAGCGGCGCTCTAGCAAGCGAGGCGCCAGCGTCAGGCCGATTCTTCCTCGGCTTTCTTGTGTTTGGGCCTGCGCCGGTTCTTCGGTTCTATAATTTTTTCCTGCTTCGGAGCGCCCACGCGCTCGCGAGCCAGTTTCCTGACGGCTTTGGCCGCGTCGTAAGGAACGGTTTCGGTGATCCTTTTGGGCATCCGATTTGAGGCGGCCCGGCACGGCCCACGATGTGCTCGCCGAAATGCGGCGCGAAAAGGGGTGGTACCCTCCGTCGCTTAGTGTTTCATCCAGCGGTTGTGATTTCTCTGAAATTCGTGGATTCTTGCCGCATCGTCGCCCAGAACCTGCCGGTCTTGGGGACCCAGCCGCTCATCATTCGCCGATTTGCGCAAAGAATCGATCACGTCATTCACCGTGCCATTATCCCAAACGCCTTGGTCTAGCTTTGCCTGCAGCCCTGTCAGCTCCTCTTTGGTTCGCTCCAAACGATGGCGCTCCCTTTCGGCGGCCGCGCCGGCGGTGTAGATGTGATCCAGGTCGTCACGCACCCGCGAAAACACGTGGGCATGCCATTCGCCCCGATAGTACGCGTCGCGCTCGTGGTACCAGTCCTGTGCGAACCCGAGTCTCACTATCCCAAGTAATACAAGCGAAGCCTTCGCCAACTGTGTCGATCTCATAGTCGAAATTCAGCCGCTCCTCCTATAAGGTCGAGTGCTGAACAGTAGGAATTGTTACCAGCTTTCTCGCGATCGAACCTTGAACCGCGATTGGCTGGCGCGTTGTACACCTGTCCGTCGAGCGCTAAAGAGATCCACATGTGCGCCCGTAAGAATGGCGCCCCAGGAGCCAATGATGATTCCGAAAGGGATACTGGCGCGCCCGGAGAGGCTCGAACTCCCGACCTATTGATTCGAAGTCAATCGCTCTATCCGGCTGAGCTACGGGCGCGCGTATCTGCGCCTTTCATTATAAGAGCCGACGCGGCGCCACTGCGAAAGAGCTTCGCACTGTTTTGCGAAAATGCGATCAGCGAAGGAGCCGAATGGTCTCAGGTGGAACGGAAACGGAAGTCAAGATTCGGCTGGGGAGCGCTGCGGGCATGGCCGAGCGGCTGGCCGCTGCCGGATTTGCGGTCTCTGTGCCGCGCGTGTTCGAGTCGAATACGCTGTTCGACACCAAAGAGGGCCGATTGGCCCGTGAACGGATGTTGCTGCGCTTGCGGCAGGTCGGCGGGAAAACTGTAATTACCTGGAAGGGTCCCGAGAGGCCGGGACCGCACAAGTGCCGTCCAGAAATCGAGACCAAGGTCGAATCCGCGGAGGCGATGCAGGAGATCTTCGGGCATCTCGGATTCGAGCCTGGCTTCCGCTACGAGAAGTACCGCATCGAATTCACGCAGCCGGATAAAAGAGGCACTGCGACGTTGGATGAGACGCCGATCGGCGATTTTCTCGAACTGGAAGGCGCCGGCGAATGGATCGATACGACGGCCGCGGCGCTCGGTTTCTCGCCTGCGGACTACGTGCTCGCCAGCTATGGGAGACTTTATTTAGCCGATTGCGAGCGGCGAGGTGTGGAACCGGGCCATATGGTTTTTGCGTCCCAAAGGTAGCGGCCGGCTGCGCCTCCTGGTTCACGCTGTCGATCGATTTACGCCACTATGCCAGAAGCAATGAGTGTCGACGCCGCGACGATAGAGCGCGCGACCGGCGAGTTGACGCGCGTGCGCGAGGAGATCGCGAAAGTAATTGTCGGGCAGAACGAAGTAGTGGACGGCGTTCTGATTTGCCTGATAGCAGGCGGCCACGTGCTGCTTGAAGGCGTGCCGGGGCTCGGCAAGACGACCCTTCTCCGGACCCTGGCTCGCGTCTTGGACCTGCGATATTCGCGGATTCAGTTTACGCCCGACCTGATGCCCGGCGACATTGTCGGCAGCATGATGATTGAAAGTGACGATCACGGCCACAAAGTGTTGCGCTTCCAAGCCGGGCCGATCTTCGCAAACCTGGTACTGGCTGACGAGATAAACCGCGCGACGCCGAAGACGCAATCGGCGCTGCTCGAGGCGATGCAGGAACGCACGGTGACCAGCGGCAACTCCACGTTTTCGCTGGAGGCGCCGTTTCTCGTCATGGCGACCCAGAATCCAATCGAGATGGAGGGCACTTATCCGCTTCCGGAAGCGCAGCTCGACCGATTCCTGATGAAGATTCTGGTCACCTATCCCTCTCGGAGCGACTTGAACCGGATCGTGGAGGTTACAACCAAGCGAGAGCAAGTAGAACTGCAACAGGCGATGAACCGGGATCAGATCGGCGAACTGAAGGCGCTGAGCCGGCAGGTCATTGTCGCGCCGCACGTGCAGGAATTTGCGATTGAACTGGTGATGGCCACTCAGCCGGGCAACGGAGCGGCGCCGGAACCGACGAAGCGGTACATCCGCTACGGGAGTTCGCCGCGGGGCGCGCAAGGGTTGATCGAATGCGGCCGGGTGCTCGCGTTGATGCGTGGGCGGCTGCATCTGAGCATCGACGACCTCATGCATGTCGCGCCGGCTGTGTTGCGGCATCGCATCATACTGAATTTCGATGCACACGCGGACGGAGAAACTACGGAAACGATACTGGAGAAGATCTTCGTTGGCTTGAGACAGCGCGCCTGAGCGGGCGCGTCCTCGACGTATGGGCAGAATGGGACCGCTGGTCGATCGTCACTTTCTGGAAAAGCTGGAGCGGCTGACTCTGCATTGGCAAAAATCGTTCAACGGACTGGTGGGCGGCCACAACTCTTCCCGGTTCCCTGGCGCGGGGCAGGAATTCTTGGAGCACCGAAACTTCTATCAGGGCGACGACTTGCGGGCCGTGAACTGGCGCGCATACATGCGCTTCGACAAACTCTTTCTTAAGATGTTTCAGGTAGAACCGCGAGTGCCGGTGCGCTTGCTGCTGGACGCGAGCGCATCCATGACGGCGGGCGCGGGCCTGGAGGAAACCAACAAATTCGATTACGCGCGCCGGATTGCAGCGGCATTGGTCTACGTGGGCCTGGTGCGGCTGGACAGCATTCTACTGCAGCCCTTTTCCTCGCGCCTGGGGGAGCCCTTTCTGGCAAGCGGAGGCCGCCATCGCTTTCAACCGGCGGAGAACTATCTGCGCGCTTTGAATACGGGCGAGAGGACGAACTTCTTCGAAACGGCGCGCCAATTTTTGGGAGCGTACCCGCAGCGCGGCCTGACCATCGTGATTTCCGATTTTTTAGACGACGGCGACTGCGTGCGCCCGCTGCAATATCTGGCGGATTTCGGGCATGAGCTGCTGCTGGTTCAGGTCTGGAGCGAAGAGGACCGGGAACCCACAGACGACGGCGAAGTGGAGCTGGTAGATGCCGAATCGGGGGAGCGAGCCAGGATGTCCGTGGATGGGCGCGCGCGTGAAGCGTACACGCGAGCCTTCGACAGGCATGCCGACGAATTGAGAAGGCTGGCGGCGCGCAACGGCGGCCGTTACGCGGGATTGTCGACGCGAACCGGTATCGAAGACGCGATGTTCGGACCGCTCGCGATTGTGGAGGGCGTTTACTGAGCGGTGTTCTTCCTGAATCTCACAGCCGGAGAATTCTTGACGCTGCTGGGCGGCCTGGGCAGCCTGATCGCCGCGCTCTACCTGCTGGACCGCAGCAAGCGTAAGAAGATCGTTTCCACGCTACGTTTCTGGACACCTTCGGAACGTCCGCAGGAAAGTCAGCGGCGAAGGCGGGTTCGCGAACCGTGGTCGCTGGTATTGCAGCTCGTCAGCCTGATGATGCTGCTGCTCGCGATCGCGCAACTACAATGGGGGTCGCGCGAACGCCGAGGCCGCTATTGCGTGCTGCTGCTGGACACCTCCGCCTGGGCGGCGCAACGCTTGGGTGGCGTGAGTCTGCTCGATCGCGAGAAACAGGCTGCACAACGATATTTGAGCACTTTGCCGGCGCAGGATCGCGTCATGCTGGTTGACGCGGACGCACTCGCCGCGCCTTTGACGCCTTTTACCGATGATCGCGCGCAGATTTCTGGCGCGATGGGCCGGGCCGCCGCGGGTTCGTCGGCGTTGAACATCCAACAGGCGCTCGCGTTTGCCGCCGAGGCGCAGGAGGGATCTGGCGGCGACCGGGGAGAGGTCGTCTACATTGGGCCGCGAATGGTTTCAGAGACCGCCAATGCGCAGGCGAAAACAGCCAATCTGCGCGTCATCACAGTCGATCGAGAGCCGCGCCATGTGGGCATACGGACTGCGAGCGTTACGCCAAACCCGAACGCCGAGGGCGCCTGGCAAGCCGCCGTGGCGGTAAAGAATTATGGACCCCGGCCGGCAGTGATTCGGCTGAACACCGAATTCGCAGGTACCGCTTTCGCGCCGCGAGCAGCGACGCTTGAGGGCGGCGCCGAGACCGCGATCCAATATAACTTTGTTACGAATGCAAGCGGCCAGTTCGTTGCCAGGTTGGAACCGGGCGACGACGGCATGGCCGATAATCGGGTCTCGCTTGAAATGCCGAAGCGAGACAAGCTGCGGGTGACGGTTTTCACCGACAGGCCGGACGCGTTTAGGCCACTGTTCGGCGCAAGCAGCGGTCTCACCGTCCGCTTTTACGCGGCTTCCGCCGCGCAAGCGGTTCCCTCGGCAGACCTGGTAGTTCTGGACCGCACGAGCCGCGCGGCGCGCCGCGATCAGGCGAGTATCTGGATCGATCCGCCGCGGGAAGGATCGCCGCTGCCGGTCAAGACAGTGGCGCGAAACGCGACTGTTAAGAACTGGAACTCCGAAACGCCTCTGGGCGAGAGCTTGCATGCAAGAGATACTCCGATTCCCGTAGCGGAGATCTTTCAAACCTTCGATGGGGACGTCACCGTTGGCAGCGTAGCCGAGGGCCCGGTGGTGGTGGCTCGATCGCGATCGGAAGGCCGCGGCAAGATGGCCGTCATTGGATTCGATCCGCTGAGCGGCGACGCGAGGCTGGAGTTGACAACCCCGCTGTTGTTCGCCAACCTGCTGCGCTGGATATCGCCGGACGTTTTTCGCTCGGTGGATTTTGTTGCAGAACGGGTGGGCGTCGTCGACATACCGTTGGATGATCGAGAGCGGGCCGACCGCATTCAGGTTCGCGACCAGCGCGGTTTCTCCATTCCCTTCGTGGTTACCAAACAGGGGATCGAATTGTTTTCAAGCGCTCCCAGCGTGCTGCGCGTGAGCTCGGAGGATCGCGAGACGGTTTTGTCCATGACCGTGCCCGATGTCGCGGCGTTCGAATGGAAGGCGCCCGCGGGCTCCGCCGACGGCATTCCGGCGCGTTTCAGGCTCTCGCCCGGCGTGTTGGACCTTTGGAGATGGCTGGCCCTGCTAGGCGCGTTTGGCCTCATTGCCGAGTGGGTGCTATTCGGTCGCCGGCGCATTCTTAGACCACCAGCGCGGAACGCGCGACGGACACGCGAGGCTCTCGAGCCGCGGGAAAACGAGCTGGTCTCCCGATGAGCTTCGCACACGGGCGGGTCCTGCTCCTGTTGCCCTTAGCGCTTGCCTGGGCTGTGTACGAATGGCGCTCCGGAGCGCGCCGGCTCGCATTGATCCTTAAGGCTCTGAGCTTCGCGGCCATCGCGGTCGCATTCGCGGAGCCCCGCATCAGCCTGCCTCGAACCAGAACCGGCGTAGTGGTTCTAGTCGACACCTCCGCGAGCATCACCCGAAACGATTTGGCCCGAGCTTCCTCTTTTGTGAGCGAAGTGCGGCGCCGTAAGGGCGGAAACTGGATGAACGTAGTTCCGTTTGCGAGTCAAACGCGAACGCTTACGAAGGCGGAGTGGGCAGGCGGATTGCATCTGACGCCAGCTTCGGGCGAGATGGCGAACGGAACGAACCTGGAATTCGCCCTGGTCAATACCATGGGCGCGATACCGGCCGGCTACATTCCGCGCCTGGTTCTGCTCACGGACGGGAACGAGAACGAGGGGAGCAGCGCGCGCGCCATTGCAGAGCTTCGGCAATTGCAGGTTCCGGTGGATACGGTTCCGCTTGCCGGCAGACCGAACGCAGGCGTGCGGCTAGAGGCGCTCTCGATGCCGCGCGAGGCTTATGCGGGCGAGCAGATTCCCATCGACCTGGTTATCTATTCCCCGCGAGCGGTTCGCGCCTCCGTAGATCTCTCGGCCGAAGAAAAGAACCTGGGCAGTAATCCTGTCGACCTTGAAGCCGGCCTGAACACCGTCCGGGTGCATGCGCGCCTGAAGGCGAGCGGCGCGACGTTCATTTCCGGGAAAGTTACGGCCGGCGCGCTGGGCGAGGCAAGTTTCGAACAAGCCGTTCAACTCAAGAAAGCGAAGATCCTGTATCTTTCGCAAGACCCTCCAGGAACGGAACAGAATCTCTTGCAAGCATTCGGGGAGGCGGAATTCGAGGTGACGCGCGAAGTTTCGCTCATCGACAAAGGCCTCGATTCGATTCAGCTCGTCATTCTCAATAACCTTGACCTGAACTCCCTTGCGATCGAGCGGAAGTCTCGATTGGAAGAGTATGTTAAAGGCGGCGGCGGCCTCTTGCTCATTGGCGGTGAGCGGCAGGTCTACAAGCAAGACCAGCAAATGGATGCGCTCGATCGCGCTCTGCCCGCCAAGCTCGCTCCGCCTAAGACGCCCGAAGGCACATGCGTGGCCTTGATTATCGATAAATCGTCTTCGATGGAAGGACGCAAGATTGAGCTGGCGCGGCTCTCGGCAGTCGGAGTAGTGGATCATCTGCGGCCTACCGACAGCATTGGCGTGCTTATCTTCGACAATTCGTATCAGTGGGCGGTGCCGATGCGGCGGGCGCAGGATACGGCGCTGATTAAGCGGCTGATCTCGGGCATAACGCCGGATGGCGGTACGCAGATTGCGCCGGCTCTGGCCGAAGCATATCGAAAGGTTTCGCGCTCGAAGGCGAATTACAAACATATTGTTCTTCTGACGGATGGCATTTCCGAAGAAGGCGACAGCTTCGATCTGGCTAAAGAGGCGAAGGCGCATCAGGTGACCATTTCGACCGTTGGCCTGGGCCAGGACGTGAACCGGTCTTATCTGGAAAAGATCGCCGAAACCTCCGGAGGGCGCAGTTATTTCCTGAATGAGCCGCAAGGCCTCGAACAGATTCTTCTCAAGGATGTAGAGGATTATAGCGGCTCGAGCGCGGTCGAGAAGCCACTGACTCCCATCGTGGAACGCCCGGCTGAGATCCTGCAGAACGTCGGAATGGAGAGCGCGCCTGCGCTTAAAGGGTATGCGCGATACGACGCCAAGCTCACGGCCGAAACGATTCTTGGCATCGATCCTGAACGAAAAGATCCGCTCTACGTTCGCTGGAGATATGGCTTGGGGCGGGCGGGAGTGTTCGCCTCGGACGCCAAGAGCAGGTGGGCCGAAGCCTGGGTGACGTGGCCTGGATTCGACAAATTCTGGATGAATGTGACGCGCGACCTGTTAGGCGAAGTGAATCGCAGCGAGGCGAGCGCGCAGTTCGACGCGGCGGATGGGGACTTGACGGTGACATATCGTTTAGCGCCAGGATCGTTGCAGCCCGCCTCCGTGCCGCCGATTTACATCCTAGGCCCGAACGCATTCCGGAAAGCCATCGACATAAGCAAGATTGAGCCGCAAGTCTATCGGGGTCGAGTACACGTGGGCCGCGCGCGCGGGCTGTTTCGGATTCGTCCCGTAATCGACACACCTACGTTTCCGGAGATTGGATTTTATCGCCAGGAAGAAGAGTTGCGGGATCACGGCTCGAACGAAGCGCTGTTGCAGCAGATCTCGGCCCTGACGGGGGGCCGGTTCAACCCTTCGCCTGAGTCGGTGTTCGAGGCGGACGGCAGATCGATCTATACGACATGGCAACTCTGGCCGGCGCTTCTCGGTTTGGCGATTGCTCTTACCGTCGCGGAGCTGATCACGCGAAAGTGGAGCGGTATTACGCAGGCCTTCAGGCGGCGTTAGCGTTACTTGCGTTCCAGGTGCGCGATCGTTTCCAGGTGATAGGTTTGCGGAAAGAGATCGATCAGGCAGAGCCGCGTGATGCGGTAGGTTTCGAGCAGCGCCCGAAGATCGCGCGCGAGCGTGGCCGGATCGCAGCTCACGATCACAAGTTTGGCCGGCCGAAGCCTCAGCAGTCCCGCCACTACGCTCGCCCCCAAGCCGGCGCGCGGCGGATCGGCGATCACCAGATCTGGCGTTCCTTCCAGGCCTCTTAGGGAGTCTTCGGCAGAGCCATGGAAAGGCCGAATGCGTGCGCCGTTGGCGGCGGCATTCCACTCCAGATCCCGGAACGCCGGCCCGCTGCGCTCGACCGCGTCTACTCGCGGGAAGCGCTGAAACAAGGGCAAGGAGAAAAGGCCGACACCGGCATAAAGATCGACAGCATGCGCGCCGGAGGAGTCGCCTAAAACCTCTTGCACCAGGCTGTCGATCAGAAACCGGTTCACTTGAAAAAACGAACCGCGGCTGATGCGAAAGGTATGTCCGGCCGCCATATAGTCAATTGAACCGGGCGCGAGAGAATCGAGAAGGCTGGCGCACCATTCGAAGAAGCGAGCCGCTAGGGGACGCAAGGAGTCCGTCACTGTCAACTGGAGTTGCGATTCGTTAGTAAACAATTCGAGCGAACGCAGAAACCCAGGCCACTGAGGCTGCCGAACGGCTGTTTGAAGCTTTGAGATCGCCGCATTCAGCACAGGCGAGGAGATCTCGCAGTGGTTAACGGAGCGGATATCGTGCGAGCCGCTCTTATGAAAGCCCGCCTTCCGATCTTCGAAATGGAGCTGGATGCGATTCCGGTACAGCCAAGGCTCGCCGCTGAGTACGGGCACATCGCCTTCCCATACCACTTTTCCCAACCGCAGCAGCGTCTCGCGGAGAATCTCGCGCTTTTGCGCAAGCTGAAGGGTATATCCGGCGTGCTGGTAGTGGCATCCTCCGCATTCGGCGAAGTACTCGCAGCGCGGAGTGATTCGTTCGGAAGCAGGCCGGGTCACTTCCAGCAAAGATCCACGTAAGGTTTGCCCCTTCCCGGGAAGCGGTGTTACGAGAGCGCGCTCGCCGGGCAACACAAATGGCGCGAGCAACACTTGCCCGTTCACGCGCGCCAAGCCATCGCCGCCGTACACCAACTTTTCGATTTCTATTTCCATGAACTCCGGCGATTCAGCATTCACTTGCAGAGGCATCCCTTACTATGAAGATTCATTTGAACGCATGAGAGCACGAGTTTTTTCGGGAATTCAACCGAGCGGTCAGCTTCACATTGGCAATTATCTCGGAGCGCTAAAGAACTGGGCTGAGATCCAGGGCCGATACGAAAGCATTTTCTGTATCGTCGATTTGCACGCTATCACCGTTTATCAATCGCCGGCCGAGCTGTCCAAGAAGATCCGCGAGACAGCGGCTCTCTTTGTGGCCGCAGGTATTGACCCGGAGCAATCGTCGATCGTCGTGCAATCGAGCATTTCGGGGCACGCGGAGCTTGCGTGGCTGCTGACCTGCGTCGCGCCGCTGGGGTGGCTGCAGCGTATGACTCAGTTCAAATCCAAAGCTGAGAAGCAGGAGACCATCGGCGATGGGATACTGCAATACCCCGTCCTGATGGCGGCCGACATTTTGCTGTACCAGGCGAGTATCGTTCCCGTGGGCGAAGACCAATCGCAGCATCTGGAATTCACGCGAGATCTGGCGCAACGCTTTAACTCCTTGTACGGAGAAACGTTTGTGATGCCGGCAACGAACTTGCCGGCTGTGGGTGCTCGCATCATGGGTCTTGACGACCCGGCTCAAAAGATGAGTAAGTCGGAGACGAGCGCGGGACACGCCATTGGGCTGCTAGATGAGCCCAAGGCAATTCAAAAGAAGATCGCGCGCGCAACTACCGATTCCCAATCCGCGGTCGATCCGGGTAGCATGGGGCCGGGGATTGCGAATCTCTTCACGATAGCCCAGGCTTGCGACGGTTCCATCACGAAGGACCGCGTAGCGGGGATGCGCTACGGCGATTTCAAGAAGTTGGTGGCTGAAGCCGTGATCGCGAGGCTTGAGCCTATTCAGCGGCGCTACCGTGAAATTACGGATGACCCGAGTCATATAGATCAACTGCTCGAAGCAGGCAAAGAACGAGTGTTGCCAATTACGCACGACACGGTTGCAAAAGTGAAGCGGGCCATGGGCCTATTTGTCCGCTAGGCCACGGCTACCCAGCGCAGAACCCCTAAATTGGAAGTCACCAGTTTCCTACATGCGCGTCTACCGATTAGATGCGTGTGCGGCTGGTGACAAGTGTCTCTTTAGTTCGATGGAAGGCAAAGCTCGCTTCTCCGCGATACAACGAGGTCTGGAAGAAGGCAGTTGCATTGGCTTTGCCTAAGAATCGGGATCGGTGTCCGAAGTGCGGCGCCAAGGATTTCTTGCGGTCGCGCCGGAAGAATTTCTTTGAATTCAGCGTGAGTAAGTTCGTGCTGCCCTATCGGTGTCCTCATTGCTATTTGCGATTCTTCCGCCCCGTTGAGGCCAGCGATTCGGAAAACCCCGCGCGCTTTCACGCTCAGTACGGCGGCCTCCCGCACGCGCGCCGCGCGTAAGTTCAGGCTCGGCCGCGCACTCATCAAAACATCACTTTTAAATCAACCCATGCGCGCCGGGGGGCGCCAGGGGCGAAGAATGTAGAGTTGAGCAGAGGGGCGTTCCCCGCCTGAGGGCCGCTGGCATATGCAGGAAAAGGCGCGAAGACAGGGAGTCCGTTCCTGCCGATAAAGGTATCGGCAAGCTGCCCGGCGGTGTAGTAATGACGGTCCGCGATGTTATCCACTTGAACGCCTAACTGAATGTGTTTCGAGATGTCATAGTGCAGGTTGAAATTGAAAATGGCATGGCCTGGAGTTACTCCCGGTCCTAGATAGTACGGTCCATCTGACTGGTACGCATTGTTCTCGTTGCCGCGTACGTAGGAACTCGAATCCGCGACCATTCCGATATCGAAGAAGAGCTTCGAAGTCGCTTGCACGTCGATGAATGCTTTGCCGGTCTCTTTCGGAATCAGCGGAATGCGATTTCCCGGATGCACGGTGATCACGCCTCCTATCCCCGGATATCCCGAAAGCGCGATATCGCTGGTGTTGTTTGCAGAGCCATCCAGGGTATCCACACTTTGATACGTCGCCGACAGAAACGAATAATCCAGGCCGAAGCCGACACGTCCATAACGGCCGTCGATATCGGCCTGTAGCCCTTCACGCCGAGTCTTGCCGAAATTCTGGAAGTAACCGGTCCCTGTAATTTGAGAAGCGACAAACAGGATGTCGTTTGTGTTCTCGGCGCGGAATAAGCCGGTGCTCCAGTTAGTATGGAAGCGTTCGGACTTGCCGCGCAGACCGGCTTCCCATGTTCGTGTGATTACCTGAGACAAGGGTGGGTCACTTGACAGCGCGTTCGGCAGGCTGCAGGGATTATTAGGATCGGCGCAGCCAAGTTCGATGGAAGTCGGCGCGCGATTCGCTTGCGAATAGTTCGCGTACAGATTCAGCCATCCTGCGGGATTGTAAGTAACGCCGGCGGATGGGTTGAAACGGCTGTAAGTGTAATCGCCGGTAAGCGAGCCGGGGCCGGCCGCGGGATTCAGACGATCGTAGTTATTGATGGTCGTGGTGTTGAAACGGCCCGCCAGCGTTACGGTCCAATTTCGCAGCGGTGAAAACGTGTCGGTGATGTAAACGCTCCCATTGGGGGTGACGCCATGCAGGTCCACTTCGGAATTGACAGGATTTCCCTTGCTATCGACTGTTGAGCCGTTCTGCCACGCGGGCACGCCAACGAAAACGTAAGAAGAATTAAGATAACCGTACTGCGCGGTTTGCGTAAAGCTGACAGCGCCCCGATCGAACAGGGCCCCCGCGGTCAGCAGATTCCGATACCCTCCCGGTTTGGTCAACCAGGTCACCTGCCCAGAGAGCCCGAAGTCGTTCTGGATCTCTTTGGAGTAGATATTGACTCCGTCGCAAGTGGAGTCCGGGCTGCCGAATATCAATGCTTCGGCGATGCAAGACAGCGACGGGAAGGGATTCGGGTCCACGCCATTGGCGGGTACCGAATAGCCGGCCGCGGTCAACGCCGCGATCTCGGGGCCGGTGAGCACGTTAATCGGATTTGAAAAGGCGTCGTCATTGGCATTTCCATTCGACCCCTCCGTGCGGATCCAGCGATACCAAATGTTGCCCGAAAACGCCAGGTTATCGGTGAAATTGTGCCGCGCGATGAAATTAAACGCAGGGGAGCGATTGCGGGTGGTATCGGGGACGGTGTAGACGCTCGAATAATCGGTTTCGAGGAGCCGGTAATCTTGGAGGCCGTTCCCGGTGAGGGTGTTGTAGGCGAACGAAAGGGTGAGCGCCAGATCGGTCTTGCTGGTTTTCCAGCCCAGTTTTCCAAAGCCCTGGCGGACATCGGAGGGCGAAAAAGCGCGCCACCCGTTTTCGGAGAAAGCGTTACCCGAAAAAAACCAGTTGAAGCCATTCGGTCGAAGACCACCCCATTCGGCTTCAACTTGTTTGCGCCCGCTGCTGCCATATAGCAATGCCCCACCCCAACCAGAATTCGTGATGCCGCTCTTGGTGGTCACGGCTATCGAGCCGCCTAGCGTGTTGAGCCCGAACACTGGATCGGAACCAGGGATCAACTCCATCTCCGAAATGGAATTGGTGGCGATCAAATCCCAACTCACAACGTCGCCGAACGGCTGGTTCTGACGCACTCCATCGAGGTAAACAGAAAGGCCCTCCGGAGTTCCGAGAAGGGGCGATGCGGTGTAGCCGCGATAGTTCACGTCCGGCTGAAACGGGTTGCCTTGCATATCGTTCAGAAAGACGCCGCTGAGCCGGCGGTTCATCAGATCGCCCAACTCGAGCGCGGCGCTGTTTCGAATGTCGGTCTCGCTCGCAGTTTGCACCGGAGCCGGGATTTCGTTAAGCGGCAGGTTCATGCCCGGAAGGGGCGTCGTGTCAACCACGTCTACCCGTGTTGCCTGCGCGCCGATTTGCAGAGAGACGACGCGAATAACGGGCGAGCCGGACTGAACAGCAATGTTGAGCGATTGCGTCGCGAATCCGGCTTTCGAAACGATCAGCCGATATGGTCCGAACGGTAGATTCGTAAGAACGGCAGCGCCATTCGAATCGGTATGAAAATCGCGAGCCATACCGCCGGACACAGCCTCCAGCTTTCCCGCGGCTTCCACTGGCGCGCCGGAGGGATCCTTAACCTGCAATCGGATCTGGCCTTGGGGCGTCTGGCATAACAGAAGAGCGGCGGCGAGAAGAAATGGAATCGCCCGGCAACAGAAGTCCGGATTGCGCCGCGCAGGCCGATAGAAGTGCTGCACATCTGAAGGTCTCCCGCGTCCGCTTCTGTTCAACGTTTCTTAAAAGCGATTGCGCCCACTCTGTTGGTTGCCGTGCAGCGGCCGATCCGTGTGGAAATATTTCTTATACGCCTCGATCCAGTTGGTGGAGATGTCGCGTTGGGCGACGTGAAGATCGAGCTGGCCTCCGCAAACCATGGCGCGCAACCGGTCTTCGAGCGCATCCTTCACGTGCGCGTTCCAGAGCGCCATTCGATTCGATTCGGGCCACAGATTATGAATGTCGTCCGCGCCCCCAAGGGCCGGAGTAATGAGGTAATCGATCTCATAGGCTCCCGGTTCCGCGCCCCGGATGCCATACTCCGCAAAGACCTTCTTCTGAAGCGCCACGGGCACGAATTTGTTGTTGACGTTGAATTCGCGGCAGAGGGCGGGTTGGCTCAACAATACGGTGGCGCCCGGAGTGAGGCTTGGATTCGGAACTGTGGAAGGGACTGGTTGTAGTGGCCGTTCGGGCACGATCTGACGCCAGATGAGTGGCGTAAGCCCGGAAATGAGGATGAGCAACAAAGCAGCCCAGCCGAGCTTCGGGCCGAGAAAAAAAAGAAGTCCGGAATGCGAGTGGATGTCTGCCTGTTGCGCCACCCGAGCACGCAGCAGAGCCTTCGGCCCATCCGCGGGAGTAGTAGATTTAAAACTCGAGCGCTGGAAGCGGACGAACTCGGAAATGGCGGTTTCAAGCTCTTGCTTTCTCGTCCGGCACTCCCAGCAGGCGGCCAAATGAGTTTCGGCGCGCGCGGCTTCGCGCGGCGGCAGTTCGCCGTCCGCCAGCATCAGCAATTCCCGATCCGAGAGATGAAATTCGTGCGGCATACGTTCAGCGCTGGACCGCGCGCGATATCAACGCTAAGGACCGCTGCAGGCAGCCGCAGACGGCGCCGAGCGAAATGTTTAGGATCTCTCCAATTTCGCGGTACCGCAGCCCCTCTGCCCGAAGATAGAGACACCATCGATGCTGTTCCGGTAAGGCGCGCACCACCGCATCGAGACGCGCGCGCGTCCGATGGAAGAGCAGTTCGTCCTCCGGGTTCAAGCCGGAGTCGACCAGAGAGGTTTCGGCCGTAAGCAGAGTGGCGGCGCTCTCCAGATCTTTTCTAGAGCGGAGACGCCGCTTCAGAGCTAGATGGTGGACGGCGCGGAACAGCCAACCTCTAGGGCTCTGGATCGAACTTCCGCGGCGCATCTGCTGGAAAAGCGACAAGAATGCTTCCTGGATAACGTCTTCCGAGTCGTGAGGAGGCAGCGGGAAACCCAACAGGTACCGCAGCAAGGGAATCCGCAACTCGTCGAAAAGCTCGCTCAGTTCCCGCTCAGCCGCCGAGGGCGCGGTTCGTTCGGACTGTTCGCGGTCGCTGTTTAGCAGCGGATACGGCTTTGAGGAACTGTCGACCATTGATCTTGGGCCGGCCGCGCTTTCGCGGCGGCGCTTCCGCCAGGCTCTTCGCTTCTATAGAGATAGTCTCGCCGATGCGGTTCTGTTCAGGCTTTTTGCCGGCGGCGGTCGTCAGGTTTGAAGAAAAAGTAGAAACTCCGGCGTGTCCGGCAACGCGGCCGCGTAAGGGGCGCCGTTGGAGAACACCGGCTGGGTTTGCGGGTTGGTTTGCTGGACCGAGTACTGGTAGATCGCCCCGCTGCCTACAGATCCAGTGCCGTCTTGATAAGCCACATAGACATTCCCGGCGTTGTCGAACGTGATCCCTCCGATGCTTTGAGCCTGCACGCCTCCGGGAATCGACAAGATCTGTTTAAAGTTGAGCGAGGCTGGCGAAGTGGAAAGCGCGCTCCACAATAGCGCGGCGCCGGCGCTGACATACAGGCCGCCGTTCTGCACCGACAGATGAGTTGGCTTCGTGGTGAGGCCCGGGCCTGCTTGCCCGAGATAAGTTCCGCCCGAGAGCGAATAGAGGCGAATGAGCGAATCCGGTTCGTCGCAAACAAACAACGTACCCGACCAGACGGCCACATCCCGTACGGAGTTTTGCACCTTCCCGTCTTTGATGCTGACCCCGAGGCCGCCGTCGAGCGACGGAACATCCGTCGCCTGCACCTTTACATTCGGCAGATCTCCCTGTTGGGAGCCGGCGAATGTGCCGTCCAGGTAGGTGCAGTTGGGCGAGCAGAGTTGCGTGAGATACGCCGATTGCGAGCCGGCGCCGATAGAACCGCGGGCGCCATCCGTGCTGACATTGGCGCGCGCCACTACATTCGTGTCTTGATTCGAAATGTAGCAGTAGCTGCCCCCACCGAAGGCGAGCGAGTACGGATGCGCAATGGAGTTCTCGAACTCGCCGTCTTTGCTAAAGCTGGCCACTACGAACTTGTCGACGTAATCGAACTGATAATCTTCCGGCCCGGCTTGGCGCTTGAAACACAGCACATTGCTTTCGGATTTTTTTCCATTCGCGGCATAGAGGTAGCCGTTGGCGGAGACGAGCGCCCGCAGTTCCGAGAGGTCGCCAGGGTTCTTGGGATTGAGAGCGGTCTGGGTCTTCAACTGTCCCTGGTCGTAGGCGAATACATTGTTTTGACCACCGGAACCACCGTGGAAACTGACCAGTAGCATTGCATCCCTCCGCAGTAGCGGAGCGTATCACAGTTTGCCGGATCAAGTTAGGCTACGGTGTGTTCGGGGATTCCGGCGTCTTCATGCGCGCATGGAAGTAATGACGCATGCTGGCCAGCTTCGAAAGGCCAAAGCGGCGCAGCAGGTTCTTACGGAGCCAATAGATTTGCGCCTGATACGTGGAAGAGGCCTTGAAGTAATCGGCCGGCTTTCCGGATTCCGTGGCCAGCAAGCGGGCGGCGCGCTCCAGTTGAAATAGATGCCTAAAGCTGACGCGTCCGGGGTCCTCCATGCGCTGCGGGTGCGTCAGACGCCAAAGGACAAGAGCCTCTTCGGGCTGAAGGCCGCAAAACAGGTGAGGCGCGGCATTGCAGGCGCTTCTGTACTGGCCCAAGAAGAAGTCCGTGTACGGGCCGGAGATGCTGGCCGCGTGCCGCCGGTAATAGAGCAGCACTTCCGGGAGGCTGTACATTTCGCCGAATCGGGAGAGCCGGATCCACAGCTCGCAGTCTTCGCTCTTGACATCGGCGTAGTTGCCCGCGCGCAGCACTGCGGACTTGCGAAAGAGCACTGCGGGATGTGTCAGTCCGCTCTGCCAGCGAGTGCGCCAGCGGACCTCGGCGTCGTCGGAAGGACATTCCCATTGCGCTCCGGTCGGAATTCCGTTGGAGTCGATCAGAGTCACCTGGGAACCGAGCGCCACAATTCCAGGGTTCTTCAACATGTGAGACACTTGCCGTTCCAGGCGCTCCGGGAGGTTGATATCGTCGGCGTCGATTCTGGCGCAGAATTCCGTCGACGCCGTTTCGACCAGTGCCGCAAGACTGCAGCCCACGCTCATCGGCCGATCGGCCACAATGACGCCGGGAATGCGAGAAGGTATCCAGCGCCGCAATTCCTCCAGCGTGCCGTCGGTCGAACCGTTATCCCAGACGAGTAGACTGTGGTTCTTATAGGTCTGGTTCGCAATCGACTCCAAGGTGAGGGGCAGATAATCCATCCCGTTCTTGACGGGCATGATCCAGGTGACCGGTTCGCTCATATGGTTGACTCAAGAAACGCCCGCTTGCGTGACTGGCGGACGCAGTTTGACGGATGCTCTCTTACCACCTCATCGACCACCTTACGTTAAGCAATAGGCGCAGCGACGAGAGTTTTCCGCGCAGGGAGGATGATGGATCGATGAGACGGATTGCGATTCTACTCGGGATAGCGGGACTGACGCTCGCCGCGGATCAGAAGGTTGATATCTACTCGGCAAACGATTTGGCGGACATGACGCATAAACTGGCGCAAAAGCGCGCGCCGTTTGCGGCTGTGGAGCTGAAGCGGTACGGCAACCACTACACAATGCTCGCGCATCGAGAGGCGACGGGCTCAGCGGAAGTGCACGAGCACGAGGCCGACATCTTTGTGATCGAAGGCGGCGAGGCGACCATCGTGACCGGCGGAAACGTGATGAACCCTCGGACGGAGAAAGCGGGCGAGATTCGCGGGTCTTCAATCGAAGGAGGCGAGCGCCATCTGCTGCGCACCGGCGACATCATACACATTCCCGCTGGCGTGCCACATCAATTGTTGATCGAAACAGCTAAGCCGTTTACCTATTTCGTGATTAAGGCCACCGGGCAATAGATGGCCGCCGCCTGGGCTTTGACCTTGCTGGCCTTTGCCGGGGTTGGGGCAGGCCTGCTGTTGGGCCATACCTGGAGGCTCTCGCATCACCTCGCGGCCATTGGCGGCGGAGTATTGTGTGGAATCGCGCTGTTTTGGGTGATCCCGGAAATTGCGGAAAGCTTCGGATGGATAGGTAGCGCTTCGCTGGCGATAGGCGCTTGTTGCGCTCTAGCGGCTCTCGATTGGCTGTTGAGTCATTCCGAACATTCGCCGCGAAACGGCATTGCCGGGCCGCTGCTTGCGGCCACGGCGATTCACAGCTTCCTGGATGGATGGAGCGTGCGCGCCTTTGCCATTCAGCCGGTAGCCGATGTAGCGGTGCCGATTGGCTTGGCGCTGCACAAGATTCCGGAAGGGCTGGCGCTCGGATGGATTGCGCGACGGTCCTTCTTGAAGGTAGGGAAAGCGGTTGCCGCGGCGGCGGCGGTCGAGGCGTTCACCCTGGCGGGCGCAGTGATCGAACCGCGCGCCAATAGATCCGGAGTCGCGGCCTTCGGTGAGGGATGGAGCGCGGCGGTGCTGGCTGTCATCGCCGGGAGCTTTCTGTTCTTGGGAGTGCACGCGCTTGCGCCCGCGCGAAAACGCGCCGGAGTGGTGGGACTGTTTGTAATTACGTTGCTCGCCGTGGGCGGGATCGCGCTGCTGCGCCGCTAAATAGACGGGCGCCGCTTATGAAAGTCGGTACGCGCCTGAAACTCGCGGCCGAACGCAATCAGCCGATTCTCGGTGAATGCCGGCCCCACAAACTGCAATCCGATCGGTAAGCCATCGACAAAACCACAAGGCAGAGCGAGCGCGGGAAGGCCGCACAGGTTGCTAGCCCGCACGAGGTCGGCGCCAACGCCTTTGCGATCGGGCCGCTTGGGCGGAGTTTCATCGAACGGCCGGTCCGCGCGGTCAGGCGGGCTGAAGCGCGCGGGAGCGACCAAGACATCTACGTTGGCGAATAACTCGTGAAACGCGGATTGTATCTGGGCCCGCAGGCGCATGGCTTTCAGATAGTCAAGCGCCGAGTAAGTCATCGAAGCTTTTAGTCCATCGATCTGGCTTTGATCGGCGAGCTGATCCACCGCTCCGCTCCGGATGAACTGCTCAAAGACGGAAGCCGCTTCCGAATCGAGGATCGCCCCGATAACTGTGCCATAAGGAAAATCGGGAAGGCGAGTCTCGATCATCTGCGACCCGAGGCTTTTCACCGTGGCAAGCGCGTTTGCGAATGCCGGGCGCAGTGGCTCGTCGGGCCAGTCTGAGAAGTCGATCTCATTAAAGCCGATCTTGAGATCGGACAAGGCTTGATAGTACTTGGGCGAGTAGTAGAAGCTCCTGTGGGCCGAACCGGGGTCTTCGGGGTCGCCGCCCGCCATCGCATGCAGCGCTAGGCCGCAGTCGTCGGCCGAACGCGTTAGCACGCCGATTTTATCGAGCGTCCAGGAAAGAGCCATGGCGCCACGGCGGCTGACCAATCCATAGGTCGGCCGCAGTCCCGTAACGCCGCAGAAAGATGCGGGGCATACTATGGAGCCCGATGTCTCGGAGCCGAGCGCATAGGGCACAAGGCCGGCGGCAACGGCTGCTCCAGGACCGCTCGAAGAGCCGCCCGCCCAATACTGCTTGTTCCAGGGATTCAGGCACGGTCCCTGCAAGGAAGCCGAAGCGGAGCTATATCCGCCGCCGCCCGCCAGTTCGATCATAGAAAGTTTGCCGATGAGAATGGCTCTTGCCGATGCGAGGCGGTCGATAACCGCGGCGTTCTCCTCGAAGATTTGATTTGCAAATGGCCTGGCGCCCCAGGTGGTCGGATATTTTGCAACCGCCAACAGATCCTTCGCGCCATAGGGGATGCCTTGCAGGGGACCGCGAAACCGCTCATGCTTCAAATCGTCGTCTACATCCTTGCCTGCCTTGTGGGCGTCCTTGGCGAGAGAACAGGCAAGGGCGTTGTATTGCGGCCCGAGCGTATCCAGCCGCTTTGAGAAGAACTTGGTGAGTTCAACCGAGGAGATTTCGCGATTGCGCAGCGCAACGCCAAGCTCCGCGATGGTGGCGAATGGAAGGCTCGCTTCGTCAAGCCGCGATTTGCCGTGAGCCATGCAACCGCTACGGCCGGAACGCGAACGCAGGTTCCACGTTCATGGGCACATCGATTTGGGCAAGAAGCTGGCTCGATTGGTGAATCTCGGCGAACGCCGCTTGTCGCTTCTGCTCCGGAGTAGCAGCCGGTGACGCCGGTTGCGGCGCGCCTTCAGGCGGAATCTTCTGCGTAACCTGCGCGAGGAGAGGGGACACGCCCAGAAACGCGGTCCACTGGCGGCGAGTGATTCGCGCGCCAGACGAGCGGCGGTGAGGCATGCCGACATTATAGAGGGCAAGCGTGCAGGCGCGTCGGCGAGCCGCTAACCGTGCCGGGCAAGGGCGTCCTGCATCGCGGCGCGAGGCGCGGATTCGCCTGTCCAGATCTCGAACTGGCAGGCAGCTTGTTCGATTAGCATTTCTGAGCCGGGTATCACCTCTAAGCCCTGCTCGGCGGCGCGTTTGAGGAGCAGCGTTTGCGCCGGATTGTAAACCATATCGAAGACGACGACGGCGGGAATGCGGTGATCGAACAGGCAATCTTCGGATTGTGGGGACATGCCCACGGGCGTAGCGTGCACCAGCGCGTCGAAGTGGCGCGATGAGGCCTCCCCGAGCGAGATGGTTTGCGCCTTCGCGGCACGGGCCAGGGCCTGGGCGCTCTTCAGATTGCGTCCGGTGATGGTAACGCGCGCGCCGGCATCGGAAAGAGCAATAGCGGCCGAGCGCGCCGCGCCTCCGTACCCGGCGATGAGTATCGAGGCATGCGGCAGACGGATGCGCCGGCTCAGCGGCTGTAGTACGCCCTGCGCGTCGGTATTGGCGCCGCGCCATTTCCCGGCCCTGCGCCACACCGTATTGACCGCGCCGATGCGCTTAGCTAGTGGATCGACCGCATCGAGATGAGCGAGAATCTTCTGCTTGTGCGGAATAGTTACGCTGAAGCCTGCCACCGGAAGACCCGCCGCCATCTTCATCCAATCGCCTAACTGAGTCCGCTCGACACGGAAAGGCAGATAAACTGCGTCGATACGGCGGCATTGGAAAGCGCGATTGTGGATCGCCGGCGACTTTGAATGCGCAACGGGATCGGCAACCACTCCGTATATCCGCGTGTCGCGCCCGAGCTTTTCGCAGCGGTAGAGGGAGTGCATAAGGCTCGCCTGAATTTGTCCGGGCGCGGTTCCGGCATTATCGCCGGGCGCGCCATAAGTGAAGAGGCATCCGAGCGAGGGTGCGAGCACGCGCGTCGCGAAACCGACTTCGGACATAGCAAAGGCGACCAATGGAAGCTTCTGATGGTTGCGTGCGAATTCAACGATTCGAAAATTGTCGGTCGGCTTGCGCGCGGTGACAGCCACCTTGTAGGCGTCGGCCGGAATGCGCTGAAGGCGCCGCAGCACGTGGCCGAGAGCCGGCGTGCTTTCGAAATTGTGATAGGAGACGATGAGGGCGGCCGCCGAGCGGAGCGCGGACAGCGCGGAACAGACCCGCTCGGCTGATTCGATTTCAAGATCGACAGCCGCGCTTCCCGATTTTGCGGCTGCCTCCAGAATTCGGACTTGCTGGTCGATGCTTCCCTTGAACACGCCATGATTCAGCCGATGCCGGCAAGTTGCAAGGATTTGCGCGTCCGCATACTTTTTTCGAAAGCTGCGAATCGCCCTGATTCCAGATTCTGAATCGGGAAGATGGTCCAGGCGAAATTCCAGAAATGTATTGCCGTCCTTGTATTCGCGCTCCGCGGCCTGGATCAACTGCGAGGCCGAAGGAAAGCCGAGCGCCACGCAAATACGTGGCAGAGATTTCGGAAAGCGGGGCATCGCGTGTGGTTCAGGATAGCAACTGTCCACGCCGATTCAGCGAATGGGGAAAATCCCGCATCGAGCTGCAAACATTTTTCCGGATCGTTGACATTTCCTTTACATTAATTTCCTTTCTTCATTGATTTGCAACGCTCGGAATCGCACGTGTATCAAAGCTCTTGTAAGTCAATGAGGCCAGTAGCGCATCGAACTTAGATGCATGTTACTGCGAGAGTAAATAGAAGCTTTGGGAGAATGTAAATGAAACACATGATTTTTGCGGGACTAATGTCTCTGGGTCTGTTGGTTACCGGCGCGCAGGCGCAGGAAGGCAGCCGCAGCGATGTCACGGTTTCCGCTTTTGGAATTTTTCAGCAGAACACAAACGGTAACGGCGTGAACCAATCCGCTACGGATGCGACAGGCGTTCTAGCGACCTACCGCTACTTCTTCACTGATCATCAAGGACTGGAAGTGGATTACGGCTTCGGACAGTTCAATCAGCAGTTTTCCGCCCCGGCTGCCACGACACCCTTCGCGGCTAGCGTTCGCAACGACATGAACGAAGCGACGGCGTCCTACATTTATCGGCGCGCGATCGGCCATCGCCTGACGCCGTTCGTCACCGCTGGTACCGGTGCTCTATTATTCGTGCCGAGCGCGTTCGCACTGGGTGGCGCGAACGGAACCACATTCGTCACGCCCGATTTTGTGTATGGCGCGGGCGCGGACCTGGCGTTGAGCCGGCGGGTGAGCCTGCGGCTCGGCTATCGCGGCCATGTTTTCCAGGCGCCCGATTTCGGAGTGCAGAGCATCCGCACGAATTCGGTGACGCATATGGCCGAGCCGTTTGCCGGTCTTTCGTTCCACTTCTAATTAAGCGAACGCGAGGCGGCTTGATAGAGGGTCCTCGAAAGGGGACCCTCTTTTTTTTGGCTCTACGCGCCGAAGACAACCCTTCAGCGCTTGATAACATCGAGCACAAGATGACGGGGCTTGTACGGAAAATCGGGTTGTTCGCGGCGCTAATGACAGCGGGCGCGGCAAGCGCGATCGCACCCGGCTACGACCAACTTTACCGGCCGCAGTACCACTTCTCGCCGCGCGAGAACTGGACTAACGATCCCAACGGGCTGGTCTATTTCGAAGGCGAGTACCACCTGTTTTTCCAGTACAACCCATTCGGGGACGAATGGGGCCATATGAGCTGGGGTCACGCCGTGAGTCCCGACCTCATGCACTGGCGGCAGCTGCCGGTGGCGTTGCCAGAGCAGGACGGCATCATGATCTTCACCGGCAGTACAGTCGTGGATGAGCACAATAGCAGCGGCTTCTGTACCGGCAACAAAGCTTGCATGGTCGCCGTTTACACGGGACACACGCCGCCGAGCGGAACACGGCCGGCTTTGCAGACGCAGAACATCGCCTACAGCAACGATCGGGGACGAACCTGGACGAAGTATCCCGGCAACCCGGTCTTGAATCTAAACCTGACCGACTTTCGCGATCCGAAGGTCTTTTGGTCGCAGAAGAGCAATCGCTGGGTAATGGTTGTGTCGCTGCCGAACGATCATAAGGTACGGCTGTACGGTTCGCCGGATCTGAAGAAATGGGCAGCGCTGAGTGAGTTCGGTCCGGCGGGGGCGACGGGCGGCCAGTGGGAATGCCCGGAATTGTTTGAGTTGCCGGTCGAGGGAGCGGGGCGTGAAACGCGATGGATTTTGAAAGTTGGCCTGAATCCGGGCGGGTTGGGCGGCGGATCGGGCGAGCAGTACTTTGTCGGGCGCTTCGATGGTACGCGTTTCACGAACGATAATCCGGCTTCGCAGACGCTTTGGACCGATTACGGGAAGGACTGTTACTGCGCGCTGACGTTCAATCACCTGCCGGCTGCTCATGCGCCGGTGATGCTGGGCTGGATGAACGACTGGCAGTATGCGGCCAAGCTGCCGACTAGTCCCTGGCGAGGCCAGATGACAATCCCCCGCAAGCTGTCCCTGCGCCAGACCGGGGCCGGGATTCGGATGTATCAGCAGCCGGCGGATGAGTTACAGGGGCTGAAGGGCGAATCCATCGCGATTCGAGGTTCGACGAAGACCTACAGCCATTCCTTCGAATTGCAGGCCGAGATGAAGCCGGGCGGGGCGCAGCAAGTTGGCTGGAAACTGCTGGCTGCGGATGGAACTTACACGGTGGTCGGCTACAAGCGAGCATCGGGAACCGTGTTTGTCGATCGAAGGCATTCCGGCCGCACGGACTTCAGCAAAGACTTCCCCGCCATAAGCGAAGCGCCGCTTCAGTTGCCCGACGGCGTTCTCCGTTTGCGGGTGCTGGTGGATCGGTGTTCGGTGGAAGTTTTTGCCGGAGACGGAGAAGTGGCGATTACGGATTTGGTGTTTCCACCGGCGGGAGCAAGCCAGATTGACTTGTGGACAGCGGGCGGGAATGCAGGGGAAGTGAAGGCAACCTATTCGGAGATCCGGTCGGTGTGGTCTCAATAAAGTTATTGCGGCCGCCGGCGCGCGGTTGTCGCTGGCGGGCTCGCAGTAGAGGCGTGCATTTCACGGAGCTGCTCCTGCGCTTTCCTGGCATCGTCGGTGTGCGGATACTTCTGCACCAAGGCGCGAAATTCCTGGACGGCGCGGGACGCCTGGCGGCCTTTGAGCAGCGCCATGCCCTTCATGAAGTGAGCGTCGGGAGTTTTGGGGTTTTCTGGGTAACGCTCCAAAACGGCGTCGAAAGCCTGGACAGCCGCAACGTAATCTCCCCGATTGTAGGCGATTTCTCCAATGTAGAATTGAGCGTTCGCGGCGAGTTCGGTGTTGGGGAAGTAAGTCAGATACTGCTGAAATTCGTTGTAGGCGAGATCGGTCTTGCCGGTCTGGAAATCGCGCAGCGCGTCTGTGAAGGTGCGGTCCGCGCTCATGCCCTGGGGAGGAGCGCCGGTTCCCTGCGGCTGACCGGTTGATCCTGGGGTACCGGGCGATGCGGCGCCTGGGGCCGGCGGCGGATTCTGGATCACCTGGATCTGGTTCTTCAGGTCGGTAATCTTGGCGTCCATTCTTTCCAAACGGGCGCTCAGGTCCGCGAGCGAGTCCTTGAGAGAGCGCACGTCATCGCCCATCGCGTCGACTTTGGTGCTGACTCCATTCACCGGCGCCAGGGATTTGGCTACACCGTTAGTCAGCGTATCCTGCATGGAAGCAACCTGATCCGCGGTTCGCCTGGAATCGTTCTGAATGGCCTGCAGCATGCCGGTCAGCACGTCGATCTTGGAGTTGAGGGTTTGCTGCATGGCATCAAGCCGGGCTTCCAGCTCGCGCTGCATCTCCACCATGTCTTTGTTAACAGCAAAGGAAAAGCTCGAAAAGGTGAGCGTAAGAACAGCAAGACGCAAGACTTTCATGTAGAATTTACTCCTCAAGAGGAGGGGACGGATGGCAACCGTCCCCGTTTCAGGCTTGTATTTAGTGTAAGAGACGCGCGAAAGCTCTTCCGCTATTGGCCGGCCGAGAAGTGGGCGCGGCGGTTGCGCGCGTAGCAATCCTCACTCGCGTCGGTGCAGATCGGGCGTTCTTTGCCGTAGCTGATGGTCTTCAGCTTATCGCCGGGCACGCCGAGACTGACGAGCGCGTCCTTGGTGGCGGAAGCGCGGCGGTCGCCAAGGCCGAGATTGTATTCGGCTGAACCACGCTCATCGCAGTGGCCTTCAATCGTGACCACGAAGTTCGGATCCATCTGGAAGATGGTCTTCAGCGCATCGGCATCACCCTGCAAAACGGGTTGATCCTGTTGCCGGACATCGCTCTTGTCGTAATCGAAGTGAATGTCCTGCACGCGATGGGCGAGGATATCGGCTACCGTTTCGGTGTTCCGCGGCGGCGGGGCTTCGGCGGGAGGCGGCGTGCCGACGGTGACCGTTGCGTCGGCCGAGACATTTCCACCGGCGCCGCTGGCGGTCATGTGATAGGTGGTGGTAGCGGTCGGATAGACGGCGCGGCGGCCATTGGGACTCACTTGCCCGATACCGTTGTCGATCTGGACATTAGTCGCGTTGTCGACCGACCAACGCAGTGAAGACGGTTGACCACTACTGATGCTCGAAGGCTCGGCATTGAAGTAGTTGATCACCGGCGCGGCCGCGGGCGGCGGCGCGGATGGTGGAGCTGCGGGCGTTGGCGGCGGAGCTTTCTTATGACACCCTGCAGCAAAAACCAACAGGAGCACTGCGGCTGAGGTCAGCGATGCTCTGTTCTTTCTCATGATCCTTGGAAATCCTCCCTAAACGTTTCCTGGTGCTTATCTCAATAATGGCGGTATTTTGACTAATTTTCTACTGTTCTGCGTAGACCCACACAGGTTTTTCGTTGCTTCCACGATCAGTAAGAGGATGTTTGCCGGTTCCATCGGCGTTCATGACCCAGATCTGCGATTGGCGTCCGCGCATGGACGCATAAACGATGTGAGCGCCATCGGGCGCCCAGCTTGGATTTTCGTTGCGGCCTTCGTTGGCCGTAAGCTGAGTGGCCTGGCGCGAAGTAACGTCCATGATGAAAATGTTGTAATTGCCGGGTTCGAAGCCGCGCGTCCAGGCGAATGCGATGTGTTCGCCGTCGGGGCTCCAGGCCGGGTTGGTGGCTTCACCTGTGCCAGCGCTCAGCCGCTGCACGTCGGCGCCCTCCAGGTTCATCTGATAGATCTGCGGCAGGCCGGAGCGGCCGGAGACGTCCACCAGATCGGCGCCGGTCTTGGGGTTGATCTTCGCTTCGACTTCAATGGCGCCTGAGGAGGAGACGCGATGCAGGCCGCTGCCATCCACGTTTGTCATATAAAGCTGCGCCGGGCCGCCCGCGGCCGTGGAAGAAAAGACGATGCGCTTCGAATCGGGCGTGAAGGTGACAAAAGCGTTCATGGAAGCGCGTTGATTATAGAACGGCAATTTGCGGCCGGTGTCAAGAGAAAACATCTGGATGGCGGGATAACCGGCTGCGTAGGTTGTGAACGCAACGATGCGGCCATCTGGCGAAGCCGAAGGGAAAGTGGAGATGGAGCCGTAGCGAGTGAGCTGGCGTTGATCGGTACCGTCCCAATTCATAATCCAAATCTCTTTCGCGCCGCTGCGATTGGAGACGAAGACAATGCGCGTGCCGACCAGGCTCTTGCCGCCGAATTGGGCGAGAATGTCGGCCGCGAACCGATGCCCGGCATCGACGGCGCCATTCTGATCAAGCGAAGCGGTGTAGACCTTGCCGAAGACCTGCGCCTGCTGCAGCGTCGCCATGGTCGGAGAGGTCGAATAGAACCAGCCGAAGACGACGAAGTTGCCGTGCGATTCCGCGCCGTAGCCCATTCCGAGATAGTTGGTGGAAACCGGTGGAAGGCTCCAATCGCTGAGGCGCTTGCCTTGGGGCGTATAGGCGCCCCGGCTCGGCGACGCGACACCCGAGATCAGATCCTGCGGCTGCTGCGGGGCCTGCAAGGGGTACATGGTCTTCGGAACGAAGTTGATGAGCGGTGAAGACTGTAAATCGCTTGCGACGGTGCTGTTAAAAGCGCCCACGTATGAGGCGGCGGCGCCGGACGCGCGGAAGTCGGGAACCGCGACCAGCGGTTTGCCCGGGTTCTTAATAATATTGCCTTGGATCTCTTGCCGGGCGCCGATGGAGCCGAGCGAGGCGAACAGTAAAAGAGAAGCAAAAAAGAAGCGCATCATTGTAGGCTGAACGTGAACTGAGCTGAGATAGAACCGTAAGTGATCTGCGGGGGAAACGCCGGTAGCGGGCTAGCGTCGTAGACGGCGCGCAGGGCGGAATTATCGATCGATGGATTGCCGCTGCCCTGGAGAACGCGCGGGTCGCGGATAGTGCCATCGCGCTGGATGGTGAAACTAATGATCGTCGGAGAGGCCTGCCTGTGCGGGAGGCCGTTGGTCTGCCAAGCCTGGGCTATGCGCTGGCGCACAAGTTCCCCGTAAGCCCCGTACTGATTCCCAAGCATGGTATTCGGCCCGATGCCGACTTGGCCGGCTCCGCCGGGAGTACTGTACATGGGATTTGAAAGCGCTTGCGGCGAGTGGCTGTAGACCTGGTTCGCGGGCGCGGGCTGCGCGTATTGCTGCTTGTGCAGCGGGCGCGGCGCCTGGCGCTTGATCTTGTCGGGGATCTCGATGGCGTTCTTGTCCGGAACGGGCTGCTTTTCGGCGGTCTGCTTGGCGGGGGCGGTGGGAACCGTGGATTGCGTGTCGTTGGCCACGGGGTTCTCGGGAGCTTCGCGGCGGGGGATCGGGATATTGTGAACGGGCGAGACGGCGTAGGCGGGACCGCCGGCCGGATGAACGTCTCCGAGAGTGTCTTTCGCGCGGTTCATCCAGTACCAGCCGAAGAACATGAGCGCAATGACGGCGCCGTGCACGAACAAGGAACCGACGAAGGGGAAGCCGAGCGGGTCGCGTTCGTCCAGGATGTCGAGCGGTTCGGCCGTGGTCGGAGGCATGGTCAGCGGCGCGGCTGGCGGGTGGAAGAATCGATGGGCGCGGTCACGATACGGACTTCCAGCTTGGCCTCTCCCAGTTCGGCGACCACCTGCGCGATGGGGTCCCAGGGAGTTTCGCGATCGGCCCGAACATAGACGGCCGTGGCATTGTGGAAGCGCTGGCGAACGCTTTGCGCGAGCAGGTTGATGTTGACGGGCTTGTCGCCGAGGAACGATTCGCCATTCTTGCTGATGCTGACGACGGGAAGGTCCTGCGTGGTGTTCTGGACGCGCTTGACCTTCGGCACCTGAATGTCGAGGCCGAATTCCATCACGTTCGCCGTAATCATAAAGATAATCAGCAAGACGAGCACGACGTCCACCAGCGGTACAACGTTGATCTCCGACATCGCCGAGGGGCCGCCGAAGCGCCGTCCGCGATGGCCGCCGTTATTAAAGGAGAATGCCACGTGCGTGTCCGGTTATCCGCCGAAGTCGCGCTCGGCGAGGTTCTGAAACTCGATGGCGAAGTCTTCCATGCGAGTGCCCATCTCGCGGATGCGAGTGCCGAAGACGTTGTAGAAGATGGCCGCCGGAATAGCCGCGGCGAGACCGATGGCGGTGGTGACGAGCGCTTCCGAGATGCCGGGCGCAACGGCGCGGAGACTCGCGCTGCCGGCGTTGCCGAGACCGGCGAAGGCGTCGATGATGCCCCACACCGTGCCGAACAGGCCGATGAAGGGCGAGACCGAAGCCACGGTCGCGAGCCAATTCATGTTGAGTTCCAGCTTGGTGACCTCTTCGCTGATGCCGAGTTGGAGGCTGCGCTCGATTGCGACTTTGTTGACGAGCGCGCCGCGCTGCTTGACCTGGCGTTCGATTTCGCCGTAGCCGAAATCGAAGACGGCGACCAGCGGCGCGGAGCCGAACTGCTCGCTTGCAACCGCGACGGACTGGAGGTTATTGGCTTTGCGGAAGGCGCGTAGAAAGTTGCGATTCTCGCGGCGGGCGCGGCTGAAGACGCTGCCCTTCGAGAAGACGATGGTCCAGGAGAAGAGCGAGAAGAGAACCAGAATGGCGATGACAGCTAGGGGAACGGGCCGGAGGTTTTGAACGATGTCCCAAAGTGTGAAGTCAGCAGGCGACAGCAAAAACGGCAATAGAAATGTCCTCTCGTGAGTTCGCTCTTCATTATAGAGAGCGTGGGTCGGCTAGCTTCTCGAAGGAGACTTACTCCCGCTCTTCGAGGTGCTTGAGGCGCGCGTCCATGACGCCTTCGACTCGCAGCAAAGCTTGATGAGCGGCTTCGAAACGGGCGTTCATTTCGGAGCGGAGAGAGTTTAGTTCCATGCGGACAGAGACAAACTGCGAATCCATATGCTTTTCGAGGCGCTCGATCTGCCGCATGTTAACGAGCATTCCGATGAGAATGACGACCGTCGGAACGCCGATGGAAAGGAGTACTTGCGAATCGGGTGTCAACATCGTCATTTTAGCGGGTTTCGCACCGGCTGGGATCGCCCGGGTCAGATAGCTTCTCGAAATGGGTTAATCCCGCTCTTCGAGGTGTTTGAGGCGCGCGTCCATGACGCCTTCGACTCGCAGCAAAGCTTGATGAGCGGCTTCGAAACGGGCGTTCATTTCGGAGCGGAGAGCTAAGAACTGCGCATCCATGTGCCTTTCCAGGCGCTCGATCTGCCGCATGTTAACGAGCATCCCAATGAGAATGACTATGGTGGGAACGCCGATGGAAAGCAGCACTTGCGAATCGGGGCTCAATACTCAACATTTTAGCCTTTCAAATAGCGAAAAGGGAACCTTGCGGTTCCCTTTCGTCGCGTCGAACATGTTCGACCCTGTAGCTGTGACTAAGTGGTCCCCTTCTCATCGGGGCACTCATGAGTATAGCGTGAGGGTCATGAGTTGCGCCTCAGTTATAGCGGAGCGCCTGCAGCGGATCGATGCGGGAGGCTCGGAGGGTAGGGCCGGCGCCTGCGAGGACGGCTACGGCGAAGAGGACTGCAAGCGAGCCAGCGAAGATGACGGGGTCATTGGCTTCGACGCCGAAGAGTTGTGAGGCGATGGCGCGGGCGAGCAGCACGGCGGCGAACACGCCGAGTACAGCGCCGGCGAGCACAGTGGCGACAATCTCGCGCAAGATGAGTTTGACAATCGACTGGCGGCCGGCGCCGAGCGCCATGCGGATGCCGATCTCGGCAGTGCGGCGAGTCACGCCATAGGCAACGATGCCGTAGAGGCCCAGGCTTGCGAGCAAGAGCGCGAGAAGGCTGGATGCCGTGGTGAGGACGGCGACGGCGCGGTCCTGAAAGACGGAGTTCTGAATCAGCACTTGCATCTTCGACATGTTGGTGACGGGCAGCCCGTGATCGAAGGAGCCGACCAGAGCGCGAATGGCGGACGGGAGCGCGGTATTGCCGGTCTGAGTACGCACCAGGAAGACGGCTTGAGGAGCGGGATCCGTAGCCGGCCCGGATTGCGCGAAGGGCACGAAATAGAACGGGTCGGCGGCTTTGCGCAGGCTGCCGAACTGCGCGTCGCCGACAACGCCTACGATTTGCCGGTCGAGCTTCCAATCCCTACCCGCGCCGGGCGCCATGTGCAGGCCGATGGCTTCCCTGCCCCGGACGAAGCGCTTGACGAAGGCTTGGTTGACGATGACCACTTTCTGATTGGCTGGGCCATCGGCCGCGGTGAACTCTCGGCCTGCGAGGAGCGGGATGCCGAGCGTATGGAAGAAGCCGGGCGCGGCGAGATTGTTGCGGCTGTCCATGTTTTCGTCTTCGGTGGGCTGATACCCTTCGATACTGATGTTGGTGGAGGAGTCGGCATTGGAATACGGCCCGAATTGGCAGTAGGAGGCGGCGGTCACGGTAGGAGTGGAGGAGAGGCGCTGCTCGATTTGCGTGTAGAGGGAAAGGGCGCGGGCGGAGTCATAGCGGTCGAGCGCGGGATCGAGCGTGAAGGACAGGAGATCTTCGGCATGAAAGCCCGGGTTGTGATGGAGCAGTTTCAGAAGGCTTTTGGTGAACAGACCGGCGCCGGCAAGAAGCACCACGCACAGCGCAATTTCACAGACGACCAAGGCGCGGCGAATGCGGGTGTGGCCCGCCCCCGACGACTGGCGCATTTGATCCTTGAGCACGGAGGCTGGCTCGGAGCTGACTTGCCACGCAGGCAGGATGCCGAAGGCGAGCCCGGAGGCGAGCGAGACGGCGATGGCGAATAGGAGGATAGACCAATCGAAACGGCTGCCGACCCAGCCGGCTGTGACGTCGGCGGGCACCATTCGAAGAATGCCGCTGGTGAGGGTGAGCGAGAGAAGAACGCCGACGACCGCTCCGAGCAGGCAGAGCAGAAGGCTTTCGGCGAGTAGTTGGGAGACGATTTGCCAGCGGCTTGCGCCTACCGACTTTCGAACGGCAATTTCCGTTCGGCGGGCGCTGGCGCGCACGAGGAGCAGGCCGGCGAGATTCGAGCAGGCGATGAGGAGCAGAACACCGGCGGAGATCAGCAGAACGGAGAGCGGTTTCTTCCAACTGGTCTCAAGCGCGTTCAGCGCGGACGTGGCGGGGTGGAGCTCGAGGCGGTTGGCGAGGACGCGGTCGCGGCTGTGCTGGCTGACGATGTGCATAGGGCCGATTTCGTCGCGCAGGGTGGCTGTGAAGAGCGGGTTTAGGAAGGCTTGCGCTTTGGCGCGCGAGACATTAGGGCGGAGGCGCGCGAGAAGGGTGAGCCAATGGAAGCCGGGATCGTCGAGGCCATTGAAGCCGGGCATGGCGAGGGGCGCCATCGAGATGGGCAGGTAGAGGTCGGGCGTTTGCCCGGAGAGCAGGCCGCGAAAGTTTGGCGGGGCGATTCCGACGATCGTGACAGCGTTGTTGTTGACCAGAACGCTTTGGCCGATGACGTTCGCTCCACCGTATTTTTGGGTCCAGAATGCGTAGCCGAGCACGGCGACCCGATTGGCGGTGCGGGCGTCGTCGGTGGGCGAAAGCAGGCGGCCGCCGATAGGCCTGACTCCTAGCACATCGAAAAAGTTGCCGGAGACGATTTCGGTTTGGGCTCGCTCCGTGTTGCCGTTGCGCATGATGTCTACGGCGGCGAACGAGCGCGCGATCATGCCTTGCGAGACCGATCCGGAGGCGTCGCGGAGGCTGCGGTAGAGCGGATAGGAGAGCGGGGGTTCGGCGTTGTCGCTGCTGGACCAACCGGGGATGCTGCCGGTGCGGTGGAGCACGAAGAGCTGTTGGGGATCGCGGACGGGCAGTTGGCGCAGAAGGACCTGGTAGAAGAGCGAAAAGATGGCGGTGGTGGCGCCGATGCCAAGGCCGAGGGTGGCGATGGCAGTGAAGAAGAAGATGGGGCTGCGGCGCAGGGTGCGCCAGGCGTATTGGAAGTTGCGGATCACGAGGGCCTCTTTCGTGAGTGTAGAGAATTTTGGACGGCGCGGGTCATTTTGCGAAACGAAGCCAATCGGGAGGCGAAGAGAGGGCGCGTTTTGCCGAACGAAATGGGGAGGTGAGTTTGCGGAACGAAGCCAGTCGGGGCCGGACGGACGGGTGGAGCATGTCGCGAGAGTAATGGGATGGACGTTGAGGTGGGTGGTCGATTGGCCGTAAGTAGCTGAATAGTTGGGAACTATAAAGATGCGCTGTCAGGCGGGAACTGGTGTCCGCTGTTTGAGCGTCGGCAGGCGATCAATCAATTTGCCTGATTTTTCTTGGGCCAGACGGAGATCATAAAAGGTTTGAAGGTTCAGCCAGAACTCCGGAGAGGTGCCGAAGAAATGTGCGAGCCGTAGCGCCGTGTCGCCCGTGATGGATCGCCGCGCGTTTAGGATGGCCGTTACGCGGTTCGTCGGCACCCCCAAGTGGCGCGATAATTCCGCGGCGCTCATGCGGAACGTTTCCAGTTCTTCCCGCAGGTGGTCGCCTGGATGGATGGCGGGTCGTGCCATGTGTTCTCCTCCCTGTTCCCTTCTAATGATGATCCACGGTCTTGATTGAAGGCTATGCCCAGGCCGCCGGCATTTTCTGCGAAACGAAGCCAATCTGCGCGAGTGGGGCTGCGAGGGCGGATTGGGGGAACGAAATGGGCGTAGCGGACATTTTGCGGAACGAAGCCAATTTCGGCGGGACGGACGGGTGGAGCATGTGGCGAGGGTAATGGATTGGGCGTTGCGGTGGGTGGTCGATCGGCCGTAAGTAGCTGAAATATCGACGATATTATTTCGAATTCGGGACCTTGAGCGGCGGTCTTTTGGAAGAAAAGGAGATGAAAGCAAATCCTTTCTTCGAGAAAGTACCGGCCTTCGCAGCTTTCGTACTAGTCCACCGGCTGTTACGGGTGGAATGCAAAGCCGATACGCTCAGGGAATGAAAACACTCATTACCCTTCTCCTCGCTTTAGGACTGGCAGCGGCCGTCGTTTCCGCCGAACCGCCATTTCCTCCTTGCAACCCTTGTCAACCCACTCCTGGGGTAGTTCGGGCAGACCCGCCTTATCCGGACCCGCCTGTGGTTGCGGGCTTCGCCAAAACCGTTGTGTCTGCTACCCAGCCCGTCTCAGATCCGCCTTTGAATTTCGAATCGGACGCGAGGGTTTCTGCCGACCCACCGTATCCAGATCCGCCTTCTCTGACTGAACTGGCAGCGAAGGTTGTTGTTCCTGATCCTCCGTATCCGGATCCGCCTACGAACACTTGGCTGAGAACAATCGGTTTTTCCGCCGACCCGCCGTATCCTCCTTGCGACCCGTGCGTCGGCGGAAAACCGCCAGTTCTGCTCGGTCGACGCAGCTTATAGTATGGTGGCGGTTACGGCGTTTACGCCGCGACCGCCATGATTACCCTGTGGTGGATTTCTATTGCCCTTGAGTTAGCCGTCGCGGCTCGCATCTTCGCTTCACGGCTGCTGAAGGATTTGCCTGCGTTCTTCGCGTTCGTTTTATTCGGCGCAGTTTCCGACGTTCTCCTGACAACTGTAAGATCTAATCGTTACGAGTACACTGTTGCGTGGTCCATTATCGGCGTGGTGAATGTCGCCGCGCACATCCTTGTGGCAGTTGAACTTTATCTCGCGTATGCTCGGCTCTATAAGCCGGATCGGGCCAGTAAACGTCTATTCGCAACTTGCCTTATTGCCTCCGCAACAGTCGGCTTCATCATGCTGCAGTTTCAACCGAAAGCCGATGAACGAATAACGGCGATCCTGGTTTTGGCTTACATTTGGTGTACGTTTGTGCTCTGGTGGGTAACTGCGTTCGTCGTTCTGTTCGGCTTGGCATTTCAGCTCATTTCCATCAAGCCGCCGTCAAATTTGAGGGTGCACGCACGCTTGCTCGCGACCTACTTTGCAATTAGACTATATGGTCAAATCCTGGTAGACGCATCCGCGCGTCACCCTTTCACAGCCAGTATGGTCCGAATTAGCGGATCGATTCTCTGCCTTGCCGGATGGGCGGTGTTGCTGAAGCGCGGCGGATTCGAACGGCATACACCGAATCCAAGGATTGCGGAGGCTGCACGCGCAACACGCGAGCGCATGCTCGCCGAGATTTCAGACCCAGCCGGGAGCCAAGGCGTCCACACGCGCGGCGAGGAGTGAGTTGAGATTCTCGATCCTCTTATTGAGCGATTGTTCGCGGAGAGGATAGCCGAGCCGGAATCGCACGCCTGCGAGCAGGAGATGGACGATGCTCGATTCAATCTGCCAGCGGATTTTGAAGAGGTCGCCGGTGCGCAGCTCGCCGACACGGGCGTGCTCGCGTTCGAAGGCGTGCAGATGGAGGAGGTCGCGGCGCACCATGAACAAGGTCGCGAAGAATTCGGCGGAACGCTTGCGCACGATTTTCGGAACCGATATCGCGCGCGCGGATTTCTTCACTTCCGCGAAGATTGCCGGGTGAATGGTGTTCGCCAGATGGTCGATTCTTCCGAAATGAGCTTGCTTACGGATCTGGCGCAAGAGGCACCCCGCTTGAACAGCTCTTTCTACCGCCAGAAGATATTCGAGTTCCTGGACAATTCCCGGATAAATGCGTTCAAATCGGGTGCTAGGCACAGCGGTTATCAGTGTAAAGTGCCGCGTGTTCCGCGTCAAGGGGCGGATTGCGCGGTTAGGGTTCTTCGAGTTCCGAACGCGAGAAGAGGTCCTGGAGCAGTGCCTGGATGATGCGGCGATTGGGGTCGGTTTGGGACTCCGTCATAAAGGAGATGAATGCGTAGACGGAGGCGGCCATTTTGCGCGGGACGGTGACGCTGAGCTGGTCCTCGGAGCCGAGGGCGAGGGCGCGGGCCATTTCCTCTAGTAAGTGGTCGGCGGTCATTGGGCTCGCGGCGGCGGTCAGTTTGTCGATGAGCGGCTGGTCGAGGGGGACGAAGATCCCGGAGGACTGCCCTTCGCTGGGGATGATGGCGATTTTTCCGCGATTGTCGACGAAGGTCTTGACGAAGCGCTGGAGGGCGGAGGTCATGCCGCCGTGGCCGCCGGCGGCTTTGCGGAAGCGTTCGCGGAGGGAGGGCTCGACGGCAAAGGACAACTGTGGACGGTCAGGCCTTTTCTGTAATGGCTCAATGACTTCGCGTCTTTTCAACAGAATCCTCGTAGATTTTGCTTGACTAGCAAGCCAGTTCCTAGCAAGCTAGTAAGTGGTGGAGTAGGTAACGTCAGCTAAAGGGGACTATGCCACCTAGTTGGGGAAAAAGCAAGTTGAATCTCTCGGTTACCAATCATAGGCCGGTGCCTGCCAGCGATTACAAACCGTTCCTCCGTACGGCGACCAAGGAGTGTATTTGCCTTCACCCCTTAGGCTTTCTTACTTTCGTACGGGCAGGAGAGGCTTCCTGGACTTCAAAATTGCCCTCTGTTAACCAATCTTGACCCGCGGTGTCCACCTCGCAACCGGCATTCTCTAACTTTGTTGCCAACTCTCGCCTGCTCTCAGGATTTCCAATTAGATGCACGACGTGTCGGCCAGCCAAATCGCTGAACGGTCTATGTTCGCCGACTTGGACCAACACGGTATGTTCAGGGCTTCGACCATACGCCATCCCCGCTTCAAACAAGACGTTCGGTCGCGATTGCCCTGTTAGCTCTCGTTCGTAAGGGGAATCTGACGGTCGAATGAATACGGATTTCAGGCGAGCCTCATCATCTGGTGAGAACAAGACAACAACCGCAGCTGCATTCTGGAAGGCTGCTTCGAGCACTTCACTTATGTACGGGCTAGGCTTCTTGGTCAATCCAATCGCGCGAACCCACTCGATGGGATTCAACCCGAAGGCGCGCAGGAGAGCGAACATAGATCGTCGCAGCGTTTCGTTTCTTCCGTGAACGACAAACACAGATTTCGAATGCTTGCGTGATGTGGCCCTGGGCTTTCCCTTGTTTCTCCGGCTCCCGGCGGTCACAGGTCGCATACTGGATGGAAGGTGGACGATCCCCGAAGTGGCTCCGGATCTCGCGTTGCGCAGTTCAGCTAGGTCCTGGCTTGACGCGTATCGGGCTATACCGATGCCGTGGTCATCAGCTAACGCAATGGCCGCCAGATCTCGGGGCAACCTCGTTTCGCGGACCTTCGCGCCAATTAGAGCGTACAGACGCTTTGGGCCGACTCCAAGCTTCTCACCAAGACGATTGAGGAGCGCCGGGTTGATTCTCGCCACGATTCTACTCGCCAGGGGAGCCTGAACCCCATCGAGTAGGCTGCTTCTTAAAATTGTAGAGAGCTACTGCCACGGTGTTCGGCTTCATACCCAGCAGTTTGGAGATTTCTGCATTCGTGAACCCCGCTCCGTTAAGCCGAGCGACTTGCTCCTGAACGGGCAGTCCCTTCACTACACTAAGGGCAAGAAGATTGGCGACTTTCTCATAAGCCGTAGTCGACGTTTGCCCGCTCGTAACTTTACCGTTTGCCGGCTCGCCTTGCTTTGGCATTCTTTCCTCGGGCTTTCCGCTCCTTGCTTTGCCGGTTCAGCTCTGCTATAGAAGCCGGCGTTGTATCAAGCATGGCGGCTACATCCTTGCGGTCTAGGCCAAGAGCCTCAAGGAAACGAGCTCTCTCAACTATCGTCTTGTTGTGGATTTCCGCGCTTTGCATACAACCGTACGCTAAGCACTTCGCAATAATCGGGAGCCAGACTTCATTTGCTTCGTCGCCATTCACGGGTACTGTTCCTTCCGTTTAATATGTGTCGTTCTCGATCTCCTGGAGCAGGATAAGCGCGACCGCTTAGAGTCAAGTTTCTCATAAAATAGCATTAGTGTTTAAAACGCGCAATACCGCTTCTGTTTAGGCACCAAACGGCCGGTTCCGGGAGTCGACTGTGCCGGACCACCAGCCTGCGCACATACCCATGTTTGCAGGCTCGATAAAGGGATCTCCTCGACTGGAGCGTTCTCGGATCAGGCATCGTCCGTGGAGCATTGAGTCGGTCGTCGGGCTCGAAGACGAGGTTCTCTACTCGATCTTGACTATTGCCGGGGTCGAAGATCATACTTAGACTCTGATAGGAGGTCGAATTATGGAAACCTTGCAATTGAAGAAAGTCACCCTTCGGGATTTTTCGGCGGAGGAGATTCGGTCGAGCGCTGCCGCAACTGGAGAGCACAGCGGCTGCTTTCCGGTAACCATTTGCTGCCCGTTCACAACACCCGAAGGTGACGCCTATCTCCACAGCCGCCCCGTGGCCGAACGAGGAGCACGGCAGGCCCAAGACTAGATCTCGCGCGACGCGGGGTCGAACCCTGGGCACGAGGGTCATCCTCAAACAGAAGTGGACGCCCATCCTTACGGGCGAGACTGCCAGGCGCGGATGGCAGGCCGTCGAGGCTGTCTCTCAGGCGCTGTTGAGTCGCAATGACGCGGCGCAGACCCACGCCACGACTCCGCAGTGCTGCTACGAAAACGCGCTCTTGTGCCGCTATCTCGCGGCGGCAACCAACGAACAGCACTGGGTGAATCGCGCTCATACGTTCCTCAATGAAGCGATCGACGACGCGCAATCCCTGGTGCCGAGCCTCGGCTTGTTTGCAGGGCTCGGCGGACTGGGATGGACAATCGAACATCTCTCGCGCTTTGACAGCAGAGAGGCCGGCGACGATCAGGACTCGAATGTGGAGATCGATGCCGCCATCTTGCGCACTTTGGAGCGAGGCCTCTGGCCGGGACCCTATGACTTGATCAGCGGACTGGTGGGATTCGGCGTTTACTTCCTGGAGCGACTGCCGGCGGAGAACGCGATTCGTGGGATCAAGGCCGTGATCTCTCAGTTGGAGAGCCTTGCGAGGCACACCGGCCAGGGCATCACGTGGCACACGCGGGCCGATCTGCTGCCGGACTGGCAACGCGAGCGGTATCCGCAGGGGTACTACAATCTCGGGGTCGCGCACGGAGTTCCCGGCGTCCTTTATTTCCTGGCCGAAGTAGCGGAACGGGGCGTCGATGAGCGAGCAGAAGGAATGCTCGGGGGAGCGATGGCATGGTTCCTGATGCAGCGGCGGCCGCGTGGCTCGTTATCGTGGTTCCCGCCATGGATCGCGACGGAGGAACCTTCCGATACGCGGCTCGCGTGGTGCTACGGGGACCTGGGGATTGCGGGGGTGCTGCTGGGGATTTCGCGGCGAGCCGGACGCGCGGATTGGCGAACGTTCGCGGAAGGCTTGGTCGAGAATTGTCTCGCGTGGCCCGTGGAGCGGGCCGGAGTCAACGAGGCGCCGCTTTGCCACGGAGCCGCAGGAGCCGCACACATCTTCAACCGCATCTATCAGGACGAAGGAGATGAGCGGCGCCGCGATGCAGCAAACGCTTGGTTCGAGCGGGCGCTTGCGATGTGGCGGCCGGGCTCGGGCGTGGGCGGATTTTCGGTGTTCACACTTCCCGATCCAAATGGGCCGGTCGTGTGGAAGGCGTCGCCGGCTTTGCTCGATGGATCGCTGGGGGTCGCGTTGGCGCTGTTGGCGGGTTTGACGCCAATAGAACCGCAGTGGGACCGATTAATGCTGCTTTCCGCGCGAGCGTAAGAACTCACGCCGGGGCTTAAATAGAATCTGGACGAGCGAGTTCGCGGGCGAGGCGGCCGTCATACAGGCGGAAGAGGAAATTGTAGAGCACCACCTCGTGCTGCCGCCAGTCGGAACGCAACATGCGGTTCACGTGCATATGAACGTAGCTGCGGAGCAGATTCTCGATAGGAGCGTTCAGGCGGCCGGCTTCAGACAACGCGCGTAGCGTGGCGGCGACTTCGCGAGTGCGTATGCTGCGCCGGTCGAAAGCCTTGCGGGCGAAGTCGAGTTCGCCCGGTTTGGATGGATCGAGCAGCGTTTGAAGGCTGGGACGTAAAGAGCGAAAGCGCTCGCCGACGCTTTGCCTTTCTTGCGCGGACACATGGAATTCGCGGCTGTAGTGATCCTCCAGGGTGGCCATGAGCGAGCGTTTGGTTCGCAAGTCGAGGTCGAAGTCGGAGGCGAGCATGTCCGCACCGAGCAGCGCGGCGCGCCACCTGCGATCGAGACCTTCGTCGCCGCTCAGGTTGCGCAGGATTTCTAGGGCTGCGTCGCTATCGGCGCAGAACAATTGCTCGGAGGCGAGGACGCCTTCGAATCCGCCATAGCGCTCGATTTCGCGTTCATAGGTGTCGAGCTGGATCTTATAAAGAGTGCCCGATTCAAGAAGGGGGCTGAATGCAGCAGAGAGCATGGGCATCAGTTCGCCCAGCAAGCGCGCGGGCTCGCCCTGAAAGCGGAGGCGGAGATGAAGCTGAGGATCGCGGTAGCGGATGAAGAACCATTGCGCGGCGATTCGGCGCTCGATAGCGGTCTCAAGGACGGGTGCAACAAGACTCAGGGCATCGTCAAGCGCGGCGGCGCCTCCGTAGAGTTTTAGGAACAGCCAATCGGAACCGGGAGCCAGGGAGCGCGCGTTGCGGCCGACTGCGGAGGGGACGGCGGGTGGGAAGATTTCTCGCCGAGGTTCGGCGGCGGCGTGCTTCCTTACTAGCGGCACGTGCAACTCATGGCAGAAGCGGCCCTCGGGTCCTTCCAGGCAGAGTTCATCCGGACCCGGAAACAGCTCCAGAAGATTGGCTTCTCTACTGCGCTTAAGCGCGTGTACGAAAGCATCGACGGCGAGTATGTTGTCCAGGTCGACGGGCAGCGTTTGATCGGCTTGTTCGAAGGTGACCCAGCGGGGCAGGTTGCGTTCGCGGCGCAGCTCTTGCATGGAAGCAAAGCGGGCGGCTTTCTCGCGAGCGGAAAGGCGCTGTATGTCGCCGTGACTCAGATGCCAGCGGGCGGCGGAGAGAACGACCCGGCCAACGCGTACGCGCGGCAGGTAATCCGGATTCTTGGCCGCCTCCCACAAGAAATTCGGCACAGAGACGCCCTGGAGCTGAAGATGGCCCAGAAAGCGATAGACGGAAGGCAGCTTGGGATTCCCGAAGCTGTGCGCGTTGGTCATGCGCGGGACGACCTCTTTGCCGAGCCGGTTGGAGCGCAGCACGATGCGATCGTTTTGCACGCTCACGAGCAGGTCCGAGAGCGGCAATTGCCGATCGAGCGGAGCGCCGGAGCGTCCCATGTAGACGATTTCGTAATCCCGCAAGACTGGACGGCAGACAACGTTTCCCATTCGCTCGTCGGGCAGGTAGACGATTTCGGCGAATACCGCGTCCGGCCGCAGGCTTTCTTCCTCACGAAGATGGAGGCGAACGAACCGCTCCAGATCCGGATCGGCGTGACAGAAGCGTCCGAAGGTGCGAGCGCCGCTCGGACCGGTTATCGCTTTGAGGAGAAGTTTGAAGTCGCCTTGGCGAACCGAATCCATGGACGGGGCGGCGAGAACGGCAATGGCAGTGAATGCGTCGGGGAGAGCGCCGGCGGCGATGTTGATGGGAGGCAGGTCTTTGGAATCGAGGGCGACCTCCGTTCCCGTAGCCAGGGACTGCCGCAGAAGCTTGCGCCGGAGGACAGCGCCGATGTCACTGGTTGCCTGTTCCTTTTCTTGCGCGCCGAAGTGGAGACCCCGCAGCAGGGGCGAACTCTCGCGGCCCGAATATCCGAAGCCAATTCCGATCTCTTCGTCGAGAGCCTCTTGGAGCGGAACCCACGCGCGGTCGTAGCGCGAGGTAAAGGCGCTCTGAAACTCTTTCAATGGCTCGATTTCGATGGGCGGGTAGAGGCGGCACAACAACTCGACGCCATGGAGTATTTCGTCGAGCACCTCTCGCGTGAGCACGGCGCGATGCACCGGCTTCACCATGTCGACCTGAAAGAGTTTTGACGTGTCCAGCCTTGCAGTGTCGTGCGCAGGGGTATCGGTTCGGGCCGGTAAGGTTTCGAGTTTGCTCGCGATGGCGGTGTAGTCTTGCCGGGAGGCGGTCAGTCCTTTTTGCTCGATGATTGCGAGATGGTCACGAACCGAGGAGAGCGTTTCGGCCACGCCGGTCAGCTTGGGGCGGCCCTGCATCTGCGCGATCAGGTCATCAAGGGCGGGCTGGCCGGTGACCGGAGGCATGAGGCTGGACACAAGCATGCCCTGGGAGATCAACTCATGGATGTAGTCGAAGATCTGTTGTTCGGTGACGGTGGGCTCGGCGAGGCGGCGGATTAATTCGGCTAGCTGCGCGAGGGTTGCGCCAGACGAGGCGGCCCCTAAGACGGCGTTCACATAGCGATCGGCTTCTACCTTCACCAGGTGGTGCGATCGATTGAGTCCGACGACGCGCGATTCGAGGTAATGCCAGGAGTTGCCGATGCGGTGCAGGCTCGCGCTGGGCCAGTAGTGTAGCGCCTCGGCTATTGTGCGGTCGCGTTGCAGCGCGGATGTTAACGCGTCGAGGTAATCGAAATCCAGACGGCAGCTCAGGCGGTAATGGCGTTGTGGGGCGAGCGATAGGTCGGCGAGCGCGCTCTCGTCGCAGCCTACTTCGCCTGTGGAGCAACCGGAAAAAAGGCCGAACGGGGTCGCCCGCCCGGCCATTCTAGAGAAATAGCGAATCAGGGCGCGCTCGGCCTGAAGGGATTTCTTATCGCTCGGGTTGCTCTTCCAGTGATCGATGCCAAGCTGGAGCGAGCCGGATGCAACATAAAGCGCGTGTTCGATTTCGGGCCGCTGAACGATGGTGAGCAGACGTTCGCGAAGCAGGCGCGCATCCTGTTCCCAGGCCTGCTGCATACACTCATCGGACGCACCCTTCAGCCAAAGAGCGCGGCTCCCAGTGCCCTGCCCCCATGCGCTCAATTCCGAGAAGGGCAGCAGCGGCGAGCGGATGACGAAGAAGCCTGAATGAGTGAAAGCCGAGGCAAATTCGTTGGCTTCGACAGCGGACATCTTCTGACTACTGGGCGCGGACGATCAAGAGAGTCATGTCGTCGTGCTGCGGGGCGCCGGCGGTGAAGGTATCGACGTTGGCGAGAATCGAGCGGATCATGTCGGGGGCGGAGAGAGAGTCGCAGGCTTGGATGGCCGACATGAGACGCTGCTCGTCGAACTCCTCGTCGGCGTGGTTCATGGCTTCGCTGATTCCGTCGGTGAAGGCGACTAAGACGTCGTGGGGCTCAAGTGGGACGGCGGCTTCGCGGTAGGGGAAGTCGGGAAAGAGTCCGATGACCGTGCCGCCTTCTTCGAGCCGGATAACCTGGTGAGACTCGCGATGGCGGCAGAGCATGGGCGGGTTGTGGCCGGCGTTGACGTAATGCAAGAGCCGGGTGGCGGGATCGTATTGCGCGTAGAAGAAAGTCGCATACCGGTTTTCGGCGGAGGCTTCGTAGACGAGGCGGTTGACGTGATGAATCATCTCGCAGAGCGATTCAGAGGGCTTGAGGGTCTGGCCGCGCAGGGACGCCTGTAGACTCGCCATCATGAGCGCGGCCGCGATTCCCTTCCCCGATACGTCACCGATCGCGATGCCAAGGCAGCCATTATCGAGCGGAACGAAATCGTAGTAATCGCCACCCACGCCGAGCGCGGGGCGGCAGTAGCCGGCGAATTCGAGACCTGGGATGGTCGGAAGCTTTTGAGGGAAGAGGCGCTGCTGGACTTCGCGGGCGATTTCGAGCTCGCGGTCGAGGCGTTCGCGCTGGGCGACTTCGCGGCGAATGCTTTCGGTGAGTTCCGCGTTCTCAAGAGCGAGGCCGGTTTGGGAGGCGACGGCGCTGAGTAGTTGCAGGTCGGCTTGCGAATAAGGCGCATCCGATTTCTTGGGGCCGAGACTGATGACGCCGAGTAGACGAGTGTCGAGCGAGACCGGGAGCAGGACCTGCGCGCCGAGTTCTTGAAGCGCTGTTTGCTCTTCGTCGGGGGCGGCGTGGACCCAGGATTGAGGATCGTCGAAGTAGATTTTGGCGGGGGAGCGCGACTGCTTCAGAAAGCGCACGGTGGCGGTGTCGCGGCGGAGTTGGACGGCGGGCGAGGCGCCATAACCGAGCGCGTAGGCGGGTTGATAGAGAGCGCCGCGCTCGAGCAGCATGGCGATGCGGGAGACGTGGAGCGAATCGGCGATGCGGCGGGCTACGGTTTCAAGGAGAGCGCGGGTGTCGCGAATGGTAGCAACGGAATTACTGAGATCGGTGAGGACGAGTTCGGCGTTGTAGGCCTCGCGGAAGAAGCGGCGGTCCATCCAGAGCTTGAATTTCCCGGTGAGGCGGCCGAAGGCGGAGACAATGACAGAGCCGAGGGCGCCAATGAGGATGCCGGCCCAGGTGCGATGGCTCTCAATCGCCAAATTGACGAAGAGTATGACAGTGGCCGTGATCAGCACGATGCGTGCAAACTTGACTCCGGTGCTAGCGAGCGCGTAGCGAACGCCGCTGCGAATGACCATACGCACGTCCATGGCGCGCTGGACCACGATGACATAGGCCATGGTGATGGGAAAGAAGACCAGCATCAGCAGGCAAATGGTGACCAACCAGAAAGGAAAAGGAGGCAGGAGGCCGACCTCTGAAAGGATGACGAACAGGATGGGAACGAGCGCGAGCGAACAGCCCGCGGACATCACGCGCATGCGGCGGCGAGCGTCGGGTGTTTTCAGAGTATGCCGTTTATACCCGAGCAGGGCGAAGAAGCCGGCGATGTAGCAGGCGATAAAGATGCGGAGCGGGTTTTCGATGCGGTCGAAGAAGTCGACGAGCGGCCGGATGGCGGCCATGTGATTGCCTTCGCGAAACCCAAGATAGAGCTCGATGAGGCAGAAGAGGAGCAGCGGCGCGGCGGTGAGCCAAGTGAGCCGGCGGTGTTTTCGGGCGAATTCCGACGGGACGGGAAAATAGAACGCGAACAGGACCATCCAGGCGGGCCAGAGATCGTTGAGGAGGGAGTGATAGGCAATGAAGATCTCGCGCCAGGGCGACCAGACGGCCCAATAGCCGTGCGCTCCGACTAGTTGGCCGAAGGATGCGAGCATCCCGAGAGTGATCCAGGCGAGAGGATCGGTGGGGCGGGCGAAGGCGATGAAGAAGCCAAGCAGAAGGCAAGCGAGAGGAAGGACGGCGAACAAGCCGAACAAGAAGCTCCATTCGACGGGGTCTGGCTTGACAGAGTGGGGCCGAATGGTGACGGTCTTGATTTCCGAATGGCCGGCAATCGTGCGGCGGACGGTGAGAGTGAGGCTCTCGCCGGGATGCAGGTGGAACATGATGTTGTCGAGCTGCTCGGCGCCGAAGACTGGCTGGCCGTTTTCTGCGAGGATGTCGTCGCCGACCTGGAGACCGCTGTGCTGGAAGGCGGTAGAAAGGCGATGGATCTGGACGGTTTCGGAGCGCGTCGCGAAAGGCTCGTCGACGTGCTGAGAGGGCGTGGCCTGGCCATACACGATAACGATCGAGATGGTGAGCTGCGCGATGAGAGCCCAAGCGAACAGCACACCGAGGATGACGTATTGCAGCGTGGGTCTGGAGGGGCGTTCAAGCGATGGCATTCAAAGGGCTGCGTTTACGACTATATAAGACGTAAATGAAAAGCCCGATGACGAGCCAGACCACGAAACGGACCCAGGTGGCGAGCGGGAGCCCGAGCATGAGGCCGAAGCAACAGGCCATGGAAATGATGGGCGTGGCGGGGGAGAACGGAACCTTAAAGGAGCGCGGGCGCGCGGGCTGGGATCGGCGCAGAATGATGACGCCGCAGGAGACAACGATGAAGGCGAACAGGGTGCCGATGTTGGAGAGGTCGGCGAGAGTGCCGATGTCCCAGATGCCGGCGGGGATGCCGACCGCGAGACCGGCGATCCAGGTGCTGACGTGGGGAGTGCGGAATTTTTTGTGAACTCGGGAGAAGACGTCGGGCAGGAGACGGTCGCGCGACATGGCGAACCAGATACGGGCCTGGCCGTATTGATAGACGAGCAGCGAGGAGAGCATGCCGAGCAGAGCGCCGACGGTGACGGTGAAGCGCAGCTTATTCATGCCGACGGCCTGGAGAGCGTTGGCGACGGGTGAGGCGTTATCGAGCGTGCGCCAGTTGGCGATGCCGGTGAGCACGAAGGCGACGGACGTATAGAGGATGCCGCAAACGATCAGGGTGCCGATGATGCCGATGGGCATATTGCGCTGCGGGCTGCGGCACTCTTCGGCGGCGGTGGAGACGGAATCGAAGCCGATGAAGGTGAAGAAGACGATCGCGGCGCCACTCAGCACGCCGTTGTAGCCGTTGGGCAGAAACGGATGAAGGTTGGAGGCGGTGACGGCGCGCGCGGCGCCGAAGACGAACAGCAGGATGGCGCCGAGCTTGATGGCGACCATGATGTTGTTGGCGCCAGCGCTTTCTTTCACCCCGCGCACGAGTACCCAACTGAGCAGCATGACGATCAGCAGGGCAGGCACGTTGAAGAAGCTGCCGGTGAGGTGACCTTCGACTATGGCGGGCTCGGAAAGATATTGTGGCAGATGCACGCCGAACAGGTAATCGCACATGACATTGAAGTAGGCGGAGAAGCCGACCGCGACAGACATGTTGGAGACGGCGTATTCGAGGATGAGATCCCAGCCGATGATCCAGGCGAAGATTTCGCCCATGGTGGTGTAGGCGTACGTGTAGGCGCTGCCTGCGATAGGAATCATAGAAGCGAGTTCGGCATAGCAGAGGGCCGCGAACCCACACGTTAGGGCGACCAGGATAAAGGACAGCGTGATGCCGGGGCCTGCGCCGGGCCGGCCTATGACGGAAGCAGCAGAGCCGCCGTGGAGCATGAGATCGAGCAGCGGCGCATTAAAGATGGAGGCAACTGCCATGTGCTGTCCGGCAGCGGCGGTGCCGGTGACAGTGAAGATGCCGCCACCGATTACGGCGCCGATGCCGAAGGCGATGAGGCTCCAGGGCCCAAGCGAACGCTTAAGGCGCTTACTTTCGTGATGAGCCTCATCGACCAGGCCATCGATACTCTTCGTTTTGAGGAGTTGATTGAACACGTAACGGGCAGTATAGCGATTCGGCGCGCCGCGAAAGAACGCGGCAGACAAGACCCGCGAGGCAGGCAATCCCAAGCATTCCGAACGTGGAGGGTTCGGGAACAGCGCTTTGGGCAGGCCCGAAGACGGCCGCAAACGCCAGATCGGAAGCGACGATTCCCGGGTATTGGAAGTAATAGCCCTGACTCGACCCTAAACACAGCGTGCTCAACTGCAGCTGATCGCAACTGTTCGTCTCGCCCCACCGCTCGCCTTCGACGGCGCTCAGAGGAGTCGAGCTTTCGTGCAAAGCACCCGCGGAGGCAAAAACCATTTCACCGCCCGAGTAGGTGTCATTCAGAGTGACGCCGAAGGAATCGGCATCGTAGAAACTCTGTTGCGTAATACCCAGAGTGGAAAAAAGTACTACATATTGACTTCCGGGCGAGAGCTGCACATCGGGGGAAAAGGTCAGGTTATAGAAATTGTTCAGGTAAGGAGCGGGTCCGATCATCTGCGGAGTAGGGGTGGGAACGGACGCCAGCGCCGGCCCAACGGGGCGAAAATCGGCAGTATTCCAAGCGAATACCGCCGCGGTCATGTTCATTTGGAATCCGACAGGCGAGCCCGGCATGGCGACCGTGAAACTCTGGAGAACGGTGTTGCCATCAGCGGGCGCGGTAATGACCTGCCCGACCGTGGGGGCCGGGACGGTATATCCGGCGGGATTGAGCGGACCATTCCACGCACCGATAGCGGCTTGCGTACCGGCATAGCCGTCCTCGACGCCAGGAGTCGCCCAATATGAGAGGTTGCCTATGGTTTCGCTAAGACCGAGAGCGGAGGATGAAAGCAGACAAGCGGCGGAAATCAGCAGCCGCTGGGCAAGTTGACGAGAATAAGTCATTGTGGTCTAGATTGCCTTTGCACCCGACAAAGTTACATGAGTATTGGTCAGGGGCGTACTAAACTTAAGGCGACTTCTTGCCTGCTTACTCCATGCGCAGGGCGGTCGTGGCGCGACGGGCGGCTTTCGACTGAATGGAGTTTCATCGTTTGGCGTAGGCCGTGAAGATGTGATCCTTCGATGCCGCTAGCGTGTGGCATGCGGCGCCGCACTTGGCGTCGTGGTTCTGGGGCGGCTTACTGGCCGAAGTGGCGGGTGTGAAGATACCGGATGCTGCGTCATAGTCGAAGGTCGCATATCCCCATCCATGCGTGTCCGGAAATCTCTTGCTGTCCTTAACGATGAGTTCGACCGCAGCCAAGTCACCGGGCACCGTGTCTGGAGTTTTAGCGGAAAATGGCGGATCGGTTATCTGTTTCGGCCTCCACTCGATCTTCGCAATCTTGGAACCATCCGGAAACGGCTTGCCGTTGCCGGGAACACCTTCCTTGTAAGCGTCGATCATCACGGGATTGGCAACGATGAGCCGGATTACGTGCGGGGCGTCGGTGAGACTCGGTCCAACAGCTTGCCAGTCTTCGTATCCCTTAATCTCAGACAATGCGAGCCCGCCCGGGACCTTCACAGCGTACTTATCTTGGTTGTCCTGCGCGGCGGTGGTCCCGCCAAGGACGATCGCGAGCCCCCCAATAATCGGCGCAATCAGCAGTACCATTTTGTGTTTCATATGCACAGCCTCATTTAGTTCGGCGTTGTTACATCGGTGATCTGTGGTCTTCAGCGTGGGAAGTAGTGCGCCAAACTGGCTCACGCCTTACTCTGCTGAAGCAAAGTATTTACGAGGTCGGGACCGGAGCCGCCGCAAGCACGACGGGTGTCACGAATAGAACGTTGAACCATTCTAAGTCCGAAAGGCACAAGAACGGTAATCGGGCGCCCTCATAATGCTACGGAGTTACAGCACACACGGCATCCTAGCGGCGCCGCGATCGTCTTTCTGGAAGCCCGGCCACGGCGAGCAGCATCGAACGCGCAGAGATCAAGTCAAGGAGTGAGTATGTACCTAGTTATCGGTGCTACCGGACATACGGGAACGGTTATTGCTAAGAGGCTCCTCGCAGCCGGGAAGAGGGTGCGAGTGGTGGGGCGTGACAGGGCGCGTCTGAGTTCGCTAGTGACGCTCGGCGCGGAGCCGTTTGTGGCGGATGTCACAAATAGTGAGGCAATTACGAAGGCTTTCGATGGCGTGGAGGCGGCCTATGTCATGATTCCGCCCGATCTGGCCCATCCCGATTACGCCGCATATCAGGATCAGGTGACGGAAGCTATTGCATCCGGCGTTGCGGCGGGCGCGCCGGGGCACATTGTGGCTCTCAGCAGTTTCGGCGCGGATAAGCAAAATAAGACGGGGCCCATCGCCGGGACGCATCGGATGGAGGAGCGGCTGAAGAAGATTCCAGGACTGAATGCGCTTTATGTACGGGCCGGATATTTCATGGAGAATACGCTGGCACAGGCAGGGGCGATTCGGCAGATGGGTGTGACTGCCGGTCCATTGAAAGCCGACCTTAAGATTCCGATGATTGCAACGCGCGATATCGGAACGTTTGCCGCCGATGAACTGATACGACTGGAGTTTCGCGGCCACGAGACGCAAGAATTGTTGGGCCAGCGCGACCTCACGATGGAGGAGGCGACTGCTGTGATCGGCAAGGCGATCGGCAGGCCGGAATTGCAATACAGCCAGATCAGTTATGAAAACTTTCGCGCCTTCCTGGTGCAAATGGGAGCATCGCCGCGCACGGCGGATCTGATGATCGAGATGTCGGAGGCGCAGAACTCCGGGCACGTGAAACCGTTGGAGGCAAGGTCGCAGCGGAACACAACGGCGACAACGTACGAGGAGTTTGTTGGGGAGGCATTTGTGCCGGCCTATCAGGCGAGTTCCGCGGCCGCGAGGGCCTGACGCCGGCAAACTGCTTCAATGAACGGATAGTCGCGGCCTATTCGACCCGCAGGGCGATGGTGGGGTCGATGGAAGCGGCGCGCAGAGCCGGAGCGAGGCAGGCCAGGACTACGGTGGCAATCAGGATAGCCGGAACGGCAACGAATGTAACGAGGTCGAACGCAGAGACTTGAAACAGCATGCTCTTGAGCAACTGCATCAACGCGAAAGAAGCAGCGAGGCCGGTGAGCAGGCCGGCGGCAGCGGGTTTCATGCCATCGATAAGGACGATGCGGCTGACTTCGGCGCGCCTGGCGCCGAGGGCCATGCGAATGCCGATCTCGGCGGTTCTTTGACTCACGTTATAGGAGACGACGCCATACAGGCCGATGGCGGCGAGCACGAGGGCAGCGGCCGCAAAGAGGAATAGAAGCGTGGCGCTGAATCGGCGGTCGGATGTGACCTGCGCATTGATTTGAGCGAAGGTTCGAAAGTTCTCCATGGGGAGATCGGGATCGAGGCGGCGGAGAACTCGCTTCATGCTGGCGCTCAGAGCGATGGGATCGGCCTCGGTATGCACGATCGCATAGAAGGTGTTTGACTCGCCATCGAGGAGGGGTTGATAGAAGGTTGCCTCGATTCCGGTTTCGGCGTCGGTGGGAACGTCGCCCACAACTCCGATGATTTGAAATTCGGGATATGGATTGCCCGAAGGATCGGGGGCCAGACCAGCATCGGTTCCGTATTCGAGCACCTGGCCGATGGGATCGAGCCCTTTGAAGAACTTGCGGGCGGCGGCTTCATTGATGATGGCTTTGCCGAGCAGCGGGTGCTTATCGTCATACCCAATCCCATCCGTTTCCGTGAATAGACGGCCGCGCAGCAGTGGAATGCCGAGGGCGGTGAAGTATTGCGGATCGGCTTCGCGATAAACCAGATCCATCATGGCGCGGGGGGGAAGCGGATGCCCTTTAATATGGAAGACGGAATCAGACCAATGGCCCGCGAGCGGCGGAAAGTCGGTCAATCCCACGGAAGCAACTCCGGGCATGTTACGAAGCTCCGCGCCGAGGCGGCGTTCGAAATTGCTGACTGCCTGCCGGTTCTTGTAAACAGCGTCAGGGAGGGAGACTTCAAACGAGACGGAGTTGCTTGCGCGGAAGCCGGGGGAGACATTTTCGAGGTTTAAGAAGCTGCGCAACAGAAGGCCGGCGGCGATCAACAGAATGAGAGAAACGCCGACTTCCAGGCCGACGAGGACCTGGCGCAGGAAGGTCTGGGAGCGTGAAGCGGTGGCAGAGCGGCTGGTCTCCTTCATGCCCGCGCCTAGCTGAGCACGGGAAGCGCTCAGCGCAGGAACCAAGCCTGCGCCGATGCCGCTCAGGAGCGCCATTCCGGCTGTAAAAAACAGCACGGCTGCGTCCATGTGAATGCCCGCGACTTGGGGCAGGTCGCGAGCGCCGGGCGCGTGCGAAGCGAGGAATGCCGAGACCCAGGCGGCCACGAGCAATCCACCGGCCGCGCCAACAAACGATACGAGAATGCTTTCGATCAGGAGTTGACGGACGATTCGGAAACGGTTAGCGCCCAAGGCAAACCGGATGGCGAGCTCGCGCTGGCGGCCGAGGGTGCGCGTGAGCAGGAGATTGGCGATGTTTACGCAAGCGATCAGCAGAAGACAACCGACCGCGGACATGAGCACCAGCAGGCCGGTTCTGACATCGTGCACGAGATATTTGTTGAACTCTACGACGGTGGCGAAAGTGCCCATCACGTCGGACGGGTGGCTGGCGCGAATGCTCTTGACGATGCTGGTCAGCTCCTGTTGAGCGGATGCGACGGAGTAACCGGGCGCGAGGCGGCCGACGATGTTGAAGTAATGATTGCTGAAGTTGCCGCGGTTTTTCAGCTCGATCGTGCGGCGGAACGGCACGAACACGTCGGCCGGTTGCCCGGGATAGACGAAGTATTTGGGAAGGACGCCGAGGATGGTGTAGTTCTCACCATCGAGGCGGATCTCGCGGCCGGGAACGTTGCGCGCGCCCCCGAAGTGGTGGATCCAAAAACCATAGGAGAGAACGGCGACGCGGGGCGCCTCGTATTGGTCCTCACTGCCATTGAAGAAGCGGCCCAGGATAGGTTGCACGCCGAGTATGTCCGTAAAAGTAGACGAACAGGCGAGGCCGACGATGTGCTCCGGCGCGAAAGATTGGCTCTTACTCGAGATGTTGAACGAAGCCTGTTGGACAGCCGAGATGGAGGAAAGCGAGCGGGCGTGCTCCCGCCACTCGTCGAAAAGCCCGGGGCTAGCAACGTTGTAGCGGTCTTCGGGACCGTTGCCAATGACGTCGCTCTCAAAGACGCCGACGAGCGTATGAGGATTGGGGTAAGGCAATCGTTTCAAAAGTACGGCATTCACCACGCTGAAGATGGCGGCAGTCGCTCCCAATCCCACAGCCAGCACGAGAACAGCAATCGCGGTGAAGGCGGGGCGGGTACGTAGTTGGCGAAGGGCGAAGTGGAGATCTCTGAGCAAGCCGGTCATAAGAAGCAATTGATGTAGGCGCCGCATATACGAACGCACGCGAGCAGCCAGAGCCGCATGCCTTTGAGCTTCGGAGGTTTAGATTGCGACTCCGGGTTCGTTCAGTGTCCATTTTCGAACAATCGGCAGCGGAACTGAACGTTTTGGCGAAAGGGGGCAGCCGGGGCGGTTGATGACGCCGCCACCACAGTCCTCAAAGTGTGCAACCAAGGATCGACCTTCGATGTCCATAGAGTCAGTTGATTACCTGATCGGTGAGAGTCAGGAGTAAGGGGTTAAGAAATGAAGAGTACGTCCAGGAAGACGGCTCATAGCTTGCTGCGACTAGCATGCGGAGCTGTGTGGTTATTAGTCGCGACATGCGCGCCGCTCTTCGCTCAATATCGAGCCAGCCTGCAAGGCGCGGTAACAGATCCGAGCGGAGCAACGGTTCCCGGGGCGACGGTCACTTTAACAAGCGAAGAGACAAATATCGCGCACACGATGACTACGAACGGATCGGGAGTGTATTCGATCAGCGCGCTAGCTCCGGGCCGATATGACCTGACGGTTGAAGCGGCGGGATTTACTAAGAAAACGTTGAACGGCGTGACGATTACGTCGGAACAGGCGCAATCGCAGGACGTGCAGCTTGCGCTAGCGCAGCAGGCTACGACCAGCGTAACGGTGAGCGCCGCGGCGGCGCCGACGCTCGATACGGAGACGGCCAATATCGCAGGAACCTTGACGGGCGAGCAAATCAGGAACCTGCCTACATTCGGAGGCGATCCTTTTCAGGCTGTGGCGCTGGCGCCGGGAACGTTTGGCGACAATGCGCGAAACTCCAACGCGGACGGGTCGCGGCCGATACCGGGCAATGCGGGTCCGGGCGGCACGAGCGGATCGACCAGCGTGTTCCAAACCGAGAACCAGGTGCAGGCGGTGGCCGATGGGCAGCGCACCGAGAACAATAGTTTTCAGATTGATGGCGTAGAGGTGAACAGCCTGGCGTGGGGCGGCGCGGCGGTCATTACGCCGAACGAGGAATCGCTCAAGGAAGTGACGGTTCAATCGAATCCTTACGACGCCGAGAACGGACGCAATAGCGGGGCGCAGGTTTTGGCCGTGACCAAGAACGGCACGAACGAGTTTCATGGGAGCGCCATGATTAAGTGGGACCGGCCTGAATTTAACGCGTATCAGCGTTGGGACGGCCCTGGGAATCCCGTCCAAAAGGATACGGACCGGTTCAATGAATATGCAGGAAGCTTAGGCGGACCTATTATCCGCAACAAACTGTTTTTTTTCTTCTCCTATGAGACACTGCTGAATCACTCGCTAACGACAGGAACGGGATGGTATGAGACGCCGCAATTTATTTCCACAGTTACTTCGGCGGTTCCGAATAGTATCGCGTCGAAAATTCTGGGATATCCGGGTGAGGGCGCCTCTTACGACGCAATCATTCCCAAGACCTGCGCGCAGGCCGGATTGACTTCGCCCGGACAATGCAACGCCATCTTTATCAACGGGCGGTACGCGGGTTTGGACGTAGGATCGCCGCTCAAGACCGGGCTCGGCACGACAGATCCTACGTATGTGAGCGGTGGAACGCCGGGCGTAGGCGGCGGCCTGGATGGAATTCCGGACATCATGTTCGTTCAAACAGTAAATCCATACAATCAACGGCCGCAACAATATAACGGGCGAATGGATTTCCAACTTACCCAGAAGGACCTAATTACATTTACCGAATTCTATGTGCCGGTTACGACGACAGACTACAACGGCCCGATTCGAGCAGCCAACCTTTGGAATAACGAAAAGCTGAATGAGGACGGAACGCTCCTGTGGAATCACACGATCAGTCCGACCTGGTTGAATGAAGCGCGATTCAGCGTGACGCGGTGGCACTGGAACGAAGTAGCAGACAATCCGCAGGAGCCCTTCGGATTGCCGGACGATACGGTCGATAATTTCGGCAGCGTCGGATTGCAATACCTCGGCGCACCGGGTCCCAGCATCTTTAATCAGACAACTTATAACATTCGCGACACCGCTACGACGGTGTTCAGCTCGCATTCCATCAAATTCGGCGCCGACATCTATCGCGAGCAGGACAACGACAACGAGTCCTATTCAGCGCGACCGTCGTTTCAGTTCCGGAATCTGTGGGATTTGGCGAACGACGCACCTTATCAGGAAACCGGCAACTTCGATCCGACGACGGGCCAGCCGACTAGCGCGACCAAGTATATTCGTTCGAGTATTTGGGCCTTCTTTGTACAAGACGACTGGAAGGTAAAGCCAAATTTGACATTGAACCTGGGTCTGCGTTGGGAATATTTCGAACCCGTGCATGAAAAGTACGGCAACATCAGCAATGCCATTCTCGGGAACAACACGGCGGATCCGCTGCTCGGGCTGTCGCTCAAGGTAGGCGGGGATTTGTATCGCCCGGATTACGGGAATATCGGTCCCCAGTTCGGATTCGCTTGGACGCCCGGCACTCAACAAAAGTTTGTGATTCGCGGAGGCGTAGGGGTCGGATACAACCGCATGGAGGAGGCGATCACGTTGAACGGGCGCGCGAATCCTCCGCTGGTGGAAGGCTTGACCTTGTTGGGTTCGAACGTTCTGTACGCCGTGCCGAGCAACGTTCATCAGTTCAGCGGGTGGCCGATTAACCCCGCGGCAATTACGACGTTCGATCCCAGTACAGGACTTCCGGCATCCGGCGCTCCGGTGACACTGAATGCGTTTCCAGAGAACTTAGTCACGCCACGGACGTATCGCTACTCGCTCGATACGGATTACGACTTAGGGCACAACTGGGTTGCAAAGCTCGGCTACCAGGGAAGTCTAAGCCGGCATCTGACCGTGCAGAATAACCTCAATTTTATTTATGCGCCGCTCAATCCGGGAGTCCAGAACCTTTATTGGTATTACAATGGCGCGAATTCCAGTTACAATGCGATGCTGTCGGAGATCGAGCATAAATTCTCCAACCAATTTCAGATCGATGCGCAGTACCGATGGAGCCACACCATCGATGAGGGGTCGAATAGCTACTTCATCGGCAACTACCCATATTCGCTCGCCGATGAAAAAGGAAGCGCGGATTTCGACGTTCGCAACAACTTCAAACTGTACGGGTTGTGGACGCCGGAGATTTTCAAGGGTCACGGTTGGGGCAATAAGCTCTTCGGGGGATGGCAGATCAGCGGCATCTGGAATTGGCATAGCGGGTTCCCATGGACGCCAACATATGCGAATTACGGATGCAACATCGTGTATACGGGAAGCGGTTACTGTACGCTGCAGCCGCAGGGTTACCTGGGCGGAGCAGGATCAAACTATAGCAACTCGGCTTTCATGAGCGCTCCGAACAGCAACTTCCCGAATGGCGCGCTGGCTTATTTCACAGTGCCGAGCTATGTGGTTGGGTCGGGTTTCCCGGCGGCGCCGTCGGTAGGAAGGAACGTCTTGACGGGCCCAGGCTATTTCGATATCGATATGACCGCGGAGAAGTCGTTCGGCCTGCCCAAGCTGCCGATTCTTGGGGAGAACGCGCGAATCACGGCTCGCGCAGACTTCTTCAACATCTTCAATAAGCTAAACCTTTATCTCGATCCGAACAACACCACAACTACGGCGATCAGCTTCAACGGCTTGACCAGTAATCCGCAATTTGGGCAGGCACAGGCCGCACTCGGTGGGCGTGTCATCGAGTTCCAGGCGCGTTTGCAATTCTGAGAAGTGTAGAGCGGCGGCCGGGATAGCGGTCCCGGCTAGCTTGCTTTGAGAATTTTCGGGGCCGAAAAAGACGTGATATAAATGGAGGCGGGAGGCCTGCCGGAGCCGGCAGTCGCGCCCGCATCTAAAGGCAGGGTAGTCTCTCGCTGCCCGATTCCGACGATTTTTGGCCGCTGTGACTCGCAACATTGGAAGCTTGTCCCGCCGGGAATTCGTGTATTCCGCGGCGGGCGCAACGCTCTTTGCGTGCGGGGCGTTTGGGGCGAAGGTTGCGCCCCCCGCGGTTCCCGGGCCGGTAAGGCCAGAGGACCGACGATTTCTTGAGGAGTACGCCAGAAGATGCTTTCGCTACTTTTGGGATCAGAGCGACAGCCGCACCGGGGTGGTTTTGGATCGCGCGCGGAACGATGGCTCGGCCTTGGGCAACGTTGGAAGCGTCGCGGCAACGGGATTCGGCCTGACGGCGCTGTGCATCGGGGCAAACCGCGGCTGGGTACCTAAAGATCAGGCTCGCGCACGGGTGGTGACCACGCTGCGCTACTTTTGGAGCCATGCGTTTCACGATCACGGCTGGTATTACCACTTCATGGATGCGAGCACGGGAGCGCGGCGGCTCTCCTCTGAGATTTCGAGCGTAGATACGTCGTGGTTCCTGTGCGGCGTGCTTACGGCCGCGGGATATTTCACAAACGACCGTGAGATTCAGGCGCTGGCGAAGCAAATCTTTGAGCGGGTGGAATTCGATTGGATGCTGGCAGGCAACCGACTGCTACTCTCGCATGGCGTGAGACCGGGATCGGGGTTCATCGATTTGCGATGGAGCAAGTATAGCGAGGCATCGGCGTTGTACCTGCTGGCGATCGGCGCAGGGCGGCATTCGATTCCGGCGGATAGCTGGTATGCGTGGGTTAGGCCGGAGGTGCATTATGGAGGATGGAGCTTTGTTAGCGGAGGCGCACTATTCACGCATCAGTTCTCACACGCATGGGTGGATTTCCGGCATCAGGCGGACGGGGAGCAGTCCGACTTAAATTACTTCCAAAACTCTATTATCGCGACTTACGCGCATCGGGATTTTTGCATCAGCTTGCAATCGACTTACTCCGATTACGGGCCGAATATGTGGGGCATCACCGTGTCGGACAGCCCGGCAGGTTATGTTTCCTGGGGTGGGCCGCCCTATGACGGGCCGATCAACGGGACATTGGTCCCATGCGCCGCAGCGGGTTCTCTGATGTTTGCGCCGGAGATTTGTCTACCGGTGCTGCGGGAGATGCTGAGCGTGTATGGAGATAAGATCTATCAGCGCTATGGATTCACGGACGCGTTCAACCCGAACTGGAGAGATAAAAAGTTGTGGGTGAACCGGGATGTGATCGGAATCGACGTTGGAATATCGCTGTTGAGCATGGAGAACCTGTTGACCGGGAATGTGTGGCGCTGGTTCATGAAGAACCAGTACGTCCAAAGCGGCATGGAGCGAGTGGGATTCCGGCTTTCCACGCCAGGGATCGGCATACGCGAAATGCACACCGGAGCGCGCCGAATTTGAGAACCCGGCGCGCGAGTTTCCTTGCTCGATGTGGCTTCGAAAGGCGCTAGCGCTTGCGCTGGCCCTTGGTTAGTTTCTTTACCTTGCGCTTATTCGACCCGCGCGCGACTCCGGAGGCGCGTTTCGCTTTGGGAGCGGCTTTCTTACGGGCGGAGCGTTTGAGGCGCTTTCGTTCGGCTTTGTCTTCAACGTGCTTTGTGTTCATTCGTCGATTCTGATTCCTGCGTATTTTTCAACAATCTTCTTGAGCCCGTATCCCGGGAAACTAATAGTTAGTTTCGCATCCTCGCCTTCGCCTTCGCGGCGCAAGACGGTTCCGCGGCCGTACTTGGGGTGGTTCACGACGGACCCGGAGCGAAAGCCGGCATGGCGAGGCTGGGTGGACCGGGCCGGAGGGCGATTCGGGCCGGCAAGGTTGGAAGGCCGAGCGGGGGCGGCCGGGGAAGGACGCGAGGGCGCCTGAGGCGCGGCAGATTGCGGCGCGGCGGCGCCGTTGTTTGCAGCGGGACGGCGACTGAAGCCGGAGGGAGGCGGCATTCCGCGCTCGGCGAAAAACTGAGCGATGTTCTCGACCGAGTTGTAGGTGCGACCGGTATATAGGTTGCGCTTTACGGCTTCGCGCACGTCGTGCTGTTCGGCATAGAGATCGACATCGTCCGCACGGGGCTCGCTCGTGGGTGAAAGTTTTTCGCGCAAGCTGGGCGGAACCTCGTTAAGAAAGCGCGATGGGAGAGAGACTTCGGGCTGGCTGCCGCCGAAGCGGCGGCGATAGCGGGCCCAGCTCAGATAGAGACGTTTCTCGGCTCGCGTCATGCCGACGTAACAGAGGCGACGCTCTTCTTCCATGGCGGCTTCGGAGTTCAACGAGCGGCTATGCGGGAAGATGCCCTCCTCAAGGCCAGCGATGAAGACGTTAGCGAACTCGAGCCCCTTGGCGTTGTGAATGGTGAGCAGCGAGACAGCGGCATGCTGATCGAGGGAATCGGAATCGGAGACAAGAGCCGCGTGGTCCAGGAATTCCGCGGCCGTTTCGCCGCGCTCGGCGGCTTCGGCGGCGGCGTTCACCAACTCTTCGAGGTTGCCTAGGCGGGATTCGGAATCGGGCGAAGAGTCGCTCTTCAACATAGCTTCGTAGCCGGTACGAAGGAGGATCTCGCGCAGGAGCTGGTCGACAGGCTTGCTATCGGCGGCTTCGGCAAGTTGGCCGAGCAGAGACAGAAAAGACTTGACGGCAGCTTCAGCGCGCGCAGGGAACAACTTGTCTTCGACCATGCGCGGGAGCGCGTTCCATAAGCTGAGGCCATGTTCGAGCGCAAAGGTTTCCATCTGCTCGACGGTTCCCTTCCCGATGCCGCGCGCGGGGGTGTTCACGATGCGCAGGAGACTGACGGAATCGTGAGGACTCAGCAGAACTTTGAGATAGGCGAGGAGATCTTTAACTTCGGCGCGCTGATAGAAACTGAAGCCGCCGACGACGAGGTATTTTCGACCGTAGCGGCGGAGCGCTTCTTCAATCTGGCGCGATTGAAAGTTAGTGCGATAAAGTACGGCGACGCGTTCGAGAGGGCTCTTCGCCAAGATTTTTTCGATGGTGTCGGCGATAAAGAGGGCTTCGTTTTCGCCGTTGGGCGCTTCGTAGAAGCCGATTTTGGCGCCGACGCCGGAGTTGGTCCACAGCCATTTGCCCTTGCGCTCTTTATTATTTGCGACCAGCGCACTGGCGGCTTCGAGAATGTTCTTGGTTGAGCGGTAATTCTCCTCCAGACGGATGACAACGGCGTCGGGGTAGTCGCGCTCGAAATCCAGGATGTTGCGAATGTCGGCGCCGCGCCAGCCATAGATCGATTGATCTTCATCGCCTACGACACAGACGTTGTGACGCGTTTCGGTCAGCAGCCGCATCAGCTCGTACTGGCTTCGATTGGTGTCTTGATACTCGTCGATCATGACGAATTCGAAGCGGCGATTGTAGGATCCGCGAAGAGCGGCATCGTGGCGCAGCAGGCGCACGGATTCGAGCAACAGGTCATCGAAATCGAGAGCGTTGGCTTGCAGGAGGCGCTCTTCGTAGACATCGTAGATCTTGGCCAGGCGCGTCAAAGCCGGGTCGGTCGCAGCCTTGTACCAATCGAGCGGCGTTTGATTGTGGCTCTTGGCATGACTGATGCGCGATAGAACAGCGCGGTACTGCATGAACTTCTCGTCGAGGCCGAGCTGTTTATAGATAGACTTCATCAGCGCGAGCTGATCGTCGTCATCGTATATAGTGAAACGGCGAGTGAAGCCGGAGCGGATGTCCGAGAGCGCCTCACCGTCGCGACGCAACAGACGAACGCAGAAGGAATGAAAAGTAGATAGCAGCGGCGCACCGGGGTTTGTGCTTGCGGCCAGGAGAGTAGCCACGCGCTGGCGCATTTCGTCGGCGGCTTTGTTGGTGAAGGTCACGGCCAAAATCGCCGGGCCGGGTATGTGGCGCGCTTCGACCAGGTGGGCAATGCGGTGAGTGATAACGCGCGTTTTTCCGCTTCCCGCGCCAGCGAGCAGCAGGAGCGGACCTTCGACGTGCGCGACGGCTTCGCGTTGTTGCGGATTTAGGCCTGCAAGGAAATCCATGAAAAGTGAAGAAAGGAGGGGGGTGCTTTCAGAATAGCATCGGGCGCGATCAGGGCAGATTATGCTGGATGTTCATGCCGGCCAGTACAGCTTTAGAGATCTCGAAAAGCTGCCTTGTGGTCTTAACAGCGCTGTTTCCCATCGTGAATCCATTGGGAAACACGCCGATTTTTCTGAGTCTGACACCGGGGTACTCGACCAATGCACGGGCGATTCTTTCGCGGAAGATTGCCTTGAACAGCTATTGGCTGCTGCTTGGCTCGATGTTGATTGGCAGCCACATACTGAATTTTTTCGGGATCTCGATTCCAGTTGTGCAGGTAGGGGGCGGACTGGTGGTGATCTCGACGGGGTGGACGTTGTTGCGGAGCGAATCTCAACAGTCGCGCGCGCACACCGAAAAGAAAATCACAAGCCAGGATATCGCGAGCCGAGCCTTCTATCCGCTGACGCTGCCGTTGACGGTTGGGCCTGGCTCCATTTCGGTAGCGTTGACCATTGGGGCGAATCAATCGCCGCATCGGGGCGATGTGACAAGGCTTGCAGCCGCGATAATCGGCACAGCGTTGGTGGCGTTGTCGGTCTACCTGAGTTACCGGTTCGCCGAGCGAGTGGCGCGGCTTCTGGGCGACACGGCGATGAACGTGATCGTGCGGCTGACATCTTTCATTCTGTTGTGCATCGGCGTACAGATCATGTGGAACGGAGTGCGAGCGCTGCTATCGTCATGGCGGTGACGAGCGCATCGAGCCAATGACGAATCCTTTAGGCTAGAAGGCAGCTTCGCTTCTGCATGCGCCTATCCATCGTACTTTTCATCGCCGCCGCGGCGATTTCGCTTGGAGTGCTGGGGGCGCGCCCGAAGGCGAATGCGGACCCGGCGTTCGCGCAGATCAACTCGATTGTCGCGACACTTTCAGAGATCACGGGTCTGGCGGAGAAACACACGGTCGCCTATGGGCGCATGGACAAGATGCAGTTGCGGCGGTTTCTGACGAAGCGAATCAAGAAAACGCTGAAGCCCGAGGAGATTCAAGCAGACGAACTGGCGCTGAAGATGTTCGGGCTGGTTCCGCAAGATTTCGATTTGCGCGAATCGACGATAGACCTGCTAACCGAGCAGGCAGCAGCGTTTTACGACTACGGCAGCAAGAAGCTATTTCTGTTGGACGATTCGGGACTGGAATCGGAGACAACGACGTTAGCGCATGAACTGGCGCACGCGCTAGCGGACCAGCACTTCAATCTCGGGAAGTTCATGGATGAAACGCCTGCCAACGACGACGAGAATCTGGCGCACACAGCCGTGGTGGAAGGGCAGGCTTCGTGGCTGATGCTGGCGTATGACTTAAAGCACAGCGGGCGCGCGCCCGTTCCGACGATGGAGATGGTGCAATCCGTGGTGGATTCGAGCGAGACGTCCATGGCCGACTATCCGGTCTTGAAGAACTCTCCGCTGTACATACAACAATCGCTGCTGTTCCCGTATACGCAGGGAACTTTGTTTTTCGATAGCGTGTACCGGAAGATGGGCAAACCCGCATTCGCAGCCGTGTTCACAGATGCGCCAGTGGATTCGGCGCAGATTATTCACCCGGATCGCTATTTCAGGCGCCAGAAAGAAACCAGACCGGAGTTGCCGAAGCCTACGTTGACTAAGCAGGGGAAGGAAATTACCGAAGGATCGGTGGGGGAATTCGATCATGAGATGCTGCTCCGACAATATGCAGGCGGAGAAGAGGCGGAGTGGCTTGCGCAACATCTGAAGGGCGGGCAATTTGCGATTGTAACGGCGGGAGCCAAACGCAGGCCGGTTCTCGAGTATGTGTCGGAGTGGGACTCGGAGGCGACTGCCGCGCAATTTTTCTCCGAGTATAAGAAGGTCCTGCAAGCGAAGTGGAAACACTGCGAGCCTTCCATGGCGAATGGCGCCACGTTCGCGGGGAGCGGAGATAACGGTTATTTCGTGACGCGAATGGCGGGCGCGGTGGTGACGAGCATCGAAGGAGTGAGCGAGCTTGAGGATTGGCAAAGGCTGGTGGGAACTCAGCGGACGCAAGCGGCTGTAAGGGTTCCATTTGCAACGCGCTCGGCGGCTCGTTTCTAATTCGAACGATGCTCGGCTGGCGGCTGGCTGGGCTACACTGTTGGTGGAGCGGTGTCCAGTGAAGAAAATCTTCCTTCCCATTACAATCGTCGCGCTATTGGCCGGGTGCGTGGCTCTTGCGGAAACGAGCACTCTCCGGAAAGCGCCGGAGTTGGCGTTCAATTTGCCGGGCCAAGGGCAGAAGTTACTCAGCCAGTATCGGGGCAAAGTGGTGGCGGTCGAATTTATTCTAACTACTTGCCCGCACTGCCAAGCCGCTTCGAAGATGATGACGAAGTTTCAAGAGGAGTATGGTCCGCGCGGATTGGAGACGTTCGATTTGGCGATCAACGGGCTCGATGAGAATCGAACACCCGCGGATGCCGATACGCTGGTAGAAGAATTTCGGAGGAATTTCCAGGTCGGGTTCCCGGTAGGATGGATTCCGCGAGACCAGATGATGTCCTTCATGGGATTCAGCATGGCGGAGCGGATGGTGGTGCCGCAGTTGGTGCTGATCGATCGCAAGGGATACATACACTACCAAACGCCGGCGGGCGACAGCGACGATTGGTCTAAGCTGATGGCGGAGGACGCCATTCGCCAGCACATTGAGGAGCTACTGGCGATTAACAACAGTTCCGCGACGAAGCGGGCCACGAGTTCGAAAGTGGTGATGGCGAAAAAGCCGTAGTTCGATATGCGCCCGTAGCTCAGCCTGGATAGAGCGTTTGCCTCCGGAGCAAAAGGTCAGAGGTTCGAATCCTCTCGGGCGTACCAAAATTCCGAACGTCAAAGCTGTGAAAGCCATACGCGGCGATTCACGAGATCCTCCTGTTGGTGAATTCGGCTGAGTTGGGCAAATCTGGGCCATTTTTTGGACATAGTTGCTCCCTATCTGGGCGCAGGCGCCACGTGGGCGCGGGGCTGGAGGTATGAATCACCTGGAGCGCAACTTTCGGAATAAGCCTTCAAGGGATGTCGAAGTGAGGTTTCCCATCCATGCCATCTGTCCCCAACCGCGAGATCGCAAATAAGGTGATTCGTGCGCTATTTGATAGCCGGCGCTAAGGCATTCCTCGGGGAACGAAGGGCTTGGCAACGCAAACGTCGCAATGTTGGGCGCTGCGACAGACTCGGGCGCAAGAGGTTCCAGGCCAATCTCTCTCATCAGGCGCCGCATCTGCTCGCCAAGCGAGCGGTATTCCTGGAAACGGCGAGTTATCGCTTCCGGAGATCCGTACTCTTGTTCAAGAGCACGCGAGAGAGCGAAAATCGATGACGAGAGCACGGTCGAAACCGGACCGTAAGTCTTGTGCATGCACAGAAGGTCGAATGACGGGCAAAGAATCTTGTTGGAAAGCTTGTGCCTACATTCGTCACTTATGTAGACGAAACTTAAGCCGGCGTACGCCCCAAGCGACTTGCCCGATACGCCGCTCGCCATCAGAAGGGGTCCCACGTTAGCTGCAATCGGACTGGCCCCGACACTGCTCACACAGTCTAACGCCACAGCGCACTTGTTTGCGCCGGCGAGCTTGAGAAGAGTGTCGGTATCATTCAAAACTCCTGTACTTGTCTCCAGCTGAACCGCCCAGATCCATGCAGGCTTACGGTCGAGGTTATCCTGAATGGCCGGGATAGACCACGCATCACGCCAGCCAAACTGAGCGTGATCGAATTCCAGGCCCGCCTTCGCTGCCTGTTTGGCGATCCGCTCGCCGAATTCGCCGTTGCTGATGACGCTTCCTCTGGCGCTGCCGAATATCGCTTTCAGATTGGCTGCGACGGCATCGTTAGCCAGCGTTCCAGTTCCGGTAAAAAGGGCGACCTCGGCGCCGTTGAGCAGTCCCTTCAAAAGAGACCTGACCTTTTCGTAGCACTCAATGAAAGCGGGAGAGCGGTGCGAGACCGGAGCAGAAGCGAATGCCTCGGCCACTCGCGGGTGGATGCAGACTGGACCTGGCATGAGGCTGATCGGATCCGACATAGTAGAGTGACGATTCCAACGATCCTTGTGCATACGAATCCGCCTTTGGCCTGCTATTAAGTGCTCTTTGATCCCCATCACCATGGGTATGAAACTGGCGCAGCCGTCAGGAACGGCTGGCCCGAGCGGATGAAAACCGATCTTGCGGTACATCGATTCGCGCGCTTCGAGAGCAGAGATGAGCAGGTGAGAAAACCCGTTCGACACAGCAAACTGGTAAACCTGCCAAAGAAGCCCGGCAAGCACGGTGCGGCTTCGCTCCTGAGCAGCAATGGCAAGCAAACGCACTTCAAGCGGACGAGCGAAACCTGCGATGAGGGCCGCGTCGGGCAGTCTTCTTGCAATCGAAAATTCCGGCCCGGCATGCGCCGAGATCATGCCGATAACTACGCCATCGCGAAGGGCGACAAAGTAGCGATTCCGGCTATGGAAACGATCAATGAGGAGACCGGATGGGAGCGGGCGATGCTGCGCGATCTCCTCAGCGAAAACGCGGTGATTTAAGGCGTGAATCTGCTCTAGTTCGTCTGCATTCTGGGCTTCTTTGAAGAGCAATTTCGGCATGAACACTGAGTAAACTGAACGGCTAAATGAATTTTACAGCCAAGCCGTTGGCTCGTTGCTTCTAACGATCGCGGCAGCAAAATTCCTCGATCAGGCGGCGGATGCAGGGCGAACCGGAACTGAGTGCCTTCGCCGAAGAGGCCGGCGTTACGCCCTGACGGCTTTCGATCACCTGCGAGGCGGGTCCAGATTATGCGATTCTCTGTAGCATGATCGAACCTTTGTGGCAGGATCTGCGCTATGGTCTGCGTCAACTACGCAGGAGCCGCGGTTTCGCCGCGCTGGCAGTTATTACACTAGCGATCGGCATTGGAGCAAACACGGCGATTTTCAGCTTCGTCAACGCGGCCGTCTTATCTCCATTGCCATATCCGAACGCTGACCGCCTGGCCGTTATCTGGTCGGCAGTGGGCGATACCAATCGGGCGCCTGCAACGCGTTTCGAACTTTTCCAGATTCGGCAGATGACGAAACAATTCGATCAGGTTGCCGGAATTTGGGTTACCAATGGAGCGCTTCCCGGATTAACTCAGGCCGAACAGGTCGGCGAACAAATCAAGATCGCGACCGTAACCTCGAATTTCCTGCCGCTCCTCCGCACCAAACCGGCGCTCGGACGCTTCTTCAGTTCGGAGGACGAAAGGCCTAACGCGCCTGACACCGTCATCATCTCTCACGGATTGTGGGTTCGGCGCTTCGGGTCCGATCCCCACATGATCGGACGATCCATCCGCCTCCGAAGAGGATCGGTGATGGTGATTGGGGTACTGCCTGAAAATTTCCGCCTGATTTTCCCCAATGACGCCAGTGTCCCGGCAAACGTCGACGTGTTCAATACCATCCCAATCGACGCGTCAGATCCGCAAGGGCCGGCATTTCTCCATCTGCTGGGCCGCCTTCACACCGGAAGCAATCTCGCGCGCGCGCAAGCCGAAGCCAACGCCATGGCCGCCCAAATACACATCTTCGACGGAAGAGCCGGAATTACAAATTTTCGCCTCTCTGTCTTCTCACTGCAGATCGATGATTTCCGCGCAGTACGCGGGACATTGCTGCTTCTGTTCGGTGGCGTAGCTTTCGTCTTGTTGATTGGATGCGCGAATCTTGCCAATCTTCTAATGGCGCGAGCGAGACGGCGCCAGCATGAGACCATCACCCGCATTGCACTCGGTGCGTCGACCGGGCGACTCGTCCGTCAACTTCTGACCGAAACCCTTCTTCTTGGCGCTCTCGGAGCTCTGGGCGGGCTCGCTCTGGGCTGGGCGACGGTTCGCGGAATTCTGGCCCTTCGTCCGCCATCATTCACGAATATCGGTGAGGTCCATCTGCATGCCACTGTCCTGGCGTTTACCTTTGGCATTGCAGTGTTGACAAGTATTCTCTTCGGACTTGCTCCCGCGCTCTCGGTATGCCGATTGGATTTGGCACAGAATCTGAGACAGGCAAAGATCGCCGCGGGTTGGGGTCGCAGGAGTTGGAGCGGCTTCTTTGTTTCTGCCGAAGTAGCTCTAGCGTTCGTGCTTCTCGTAGGAACGGGTCTGCTCATGCGAACGTTTGTAAACGTCCTGCGCGTGAATCCAGGCTTCCGCCCAGAGGATGCGTTCACGTTCCGAATAACTGGGTCCAACTACGCCACGCTACACCAGTTACAGCAAAATCTCGCGACTCTACCCGGCGTTCAATCCGTCTCCGCCATCTCTCATCTTCCCTTGGATGATGCGGGCAATTGGTACGACACGTATTGGAAAGAAGGCACGCCAGTCGAATTGCAAAGCACCTCGATGGCAGACCTTCGTTCGATCTTGCCGGGATATTTCAAAACGATCGGGGCCACGCTTGTTGCCGGACGTGATTTTACAGAAACTGACGACGCTTCACACGAGCACGTTGCTGTCATCGATGATGTTCTGGCCCGGCAGCTATGGCCTCATGGTGATGCGCTGGGTAGGAAAATCAATATTTCCGATTCTCC
>JAFAYI010000017.1 GCA_019240475.1 Acidobacteriaceae bacterium | reverse complement strand
TCGACTTTGATTAATGCGAAGTAGCGCTCGCCTTCTTTGGGCGGGCGGATCTGACCGGAGACGGTGTCGCCAGTGCGTAGATCAAAACGGCGAATCTGCGATGGCGAGACATAGACGTCGTCGGGTCCCGGCAGGTAGTTGTATTCGGGCGCGCGCAGGAAGCCAAATCCGTCGGGCAGGCATTCCAACACGCCTTCGGAGAAAATCAGGCCGCTCTTTTCGGCTTGCGTCTGCAGGATCTTAAAAATGAGCTCCTGCTTGCGCAGGCCGGCCGCACCCTGCACGCCTAGATCTTTCGCGATCTGGTTCAGCGCCTGAATGCTCATATCTTTGAGCTCGACCAGATCGAGCGTTGTCGCGCCATTGCGCTGACCTTGCGCGCCGGTGTTGCCGATTGAGTGCCGGCCACGGCGCTGAAACCCGTGCTGCTGACCGCCTTGCGTTACGGAAGACGCCTGTGTCGCATTCGGCGGCGCCATTCCTTGTGTCACAGCAGCTGAGCTGTTTTCCGGCGCATTACGGACGTCGTTTCCTCTTGCTTCCGCATTCGGCCGTCCTTCCGCTCCGCCGCGGCGCGGACCATCCCCGCCGATACGTCCATTGCCGCGCGGCTCATGCGCGCGAGGCTCGGCGTTTCTGGGTCGAGTGGCCGGAGGACGTTCTGTCCTTGCTTCCGCTGCTCTCACTTCGCCAGCCGGTTTCGTTTGTTCTGTTTCTGTATTACTTGCCTCTGCGGTCACCGCAGACTTGCCTTCGCCGTTCGTCTCCTCCGGAGAATTCTCGGTGGGCGCGGCCTCGGTAGTTGCTGCGGGGGTGGTTGCCGCGGGCGCTACTGACTGTTCTTGATCTTCGAGATGATTTGCCAAATTTCCCTCACTCCCCGGCCATCTATGGCCGAGAACGGCACTGGCTGTTGATCCGGCGCTTGCTTATGGATCGCAGCCAATCCCGCTATAAGTTGGTTGTTACTCTTCAATTTGTCGATCTTGGTGACTATCACCTGGTATCGACGATTATGGAACTCTAGCCATGCTTTGAGTTCCAGGTCCATATCCATCCATCCACGCCTTGCGTCGATGAGTAGAAACGAAAGAGCCAGGCTCCTCCGCTTCAATAAATAACTCTCAATCAATTGCTTCCATCGCCCGCGCTCTTCCATCGAAACTCGCGCATATCCATAGCCGGGTAAATCGACGAAGCGCGTATCTCCGCCGATTCGGAAGAAATTGATGAGCTGCGTGCAGCCCGGGCGCGCGCTGGTAAATGCCAGCCCATCCTGCCGCACCAGGCAGTTCAATAAACTCGACTTGCCGACATTACTGCGCCCCAGAAACGCTACTTCGATAGAGCCGTCCGATGGCTCCGGTGGGAACTGAGAGGGCTGCGCGGCGCTGACGATGAATTCGTATTTTGGCCGGCGTTCCGCGCCTTGCTGCTGTGCAACCCCAACGCTTGCTGCCTCGGTTCCCACCACTGCTTATCCCAATTCTCGATGCGGATTTCCGGCCCGAAACTGAATTTTCAGTGAGTCAGATTGTCTTCCGGCCGCGATGTCAGTTCGGCGGCGGTGGCCGCCGGCGCCAGAGGCAACGCGACCAGCTCCCTCTCAAGCGCAAGCTTCAGCACTTCATCCATCGAGGCAACGAAGATCAGCTTCATTTCCTTTCGGATGTTCTCCGGAATATCCGCCAAATCTTTTTCGTTGTCTCTTGGCAGAATGACTTCGAAAATGCCTTGCCGGTGCGCAGCCAGCAGTTTCTCTTTCAGCCCTCCTATCGGAAGTACGCGCCCGCGCACGGTAATCTCACCGGTCATTGCAATCTCATGCCGAACCGGAATACCCGTCAACGCGCTGCAGATGCTGGTTCCGATAGTTATGCCTGCCGATGGCCCATCCTTGGGGATCGCTCCTTCAGGCACGTGCACGTGGATGTCCAGGTGGCGATAAAAATCCTTCGGCAGACCCAAATACTGGGCGCGTGAGCGCACGTAACTCATGGCCGCTTGCGCGGATTCCTGCATGACGTCGCCCAGCTTCCCGGTTGTCATCATCTTGCCGCGGCCTTCCATCACGGTCGCTTCGGTAGTCAGGATAGAGCCGCCCACTTCCGTCCATGCCAGGCCCGTGGTCGCGCCAATCTCGTTCTGCTTCTCCGTATCCAACTCCCGAAACCTGGCGGGCCCCAGCATCTCGGCCAGCTTCTCCGGCGTGATGACCACTTTCTCGATCGCCACCAGCGGAATTTCTTCCTTCTTGGCCTTTTTCTTGCCCTTCTTCGTGGTTTCCTCTATGGGCGCGGCCTGCTCCTCGATCACTTCGGCGCCCTCTTCTGTGCCTTCCGGCAACTCCTCGGTCCCGGTAGATTGAGCCTCCACCACCTTGCGCGCCACTTTGCGACACACATTCCCGATCTCGCGTTCGAGATTTCGCACTCCCGCTTCACGGGTATAGGACTGTATCAACGACTGCAGGCCCTCGCCCTTGAACTCAACCTGCTCCTCGTTGACTCCGGTATCCTTTCTCTGTTTGGGCACCAGGAACCGCTTGGCGATTTCCAGTTTTTCCAGTTCCGTATAACCAGAGAGACGAATCACCTCCATACGGTCTTGCAAGGCCGGCGGGATCGTGTGCAGCACATTTGCGGTAGCGATGAAAAACACCTCGCGCAAATCGTACTCGACATCCAGATAGTGATCCATGAACATGTAATTCTGTTCCGGATCCAGCACTTCCAGCAGAGCCGCCGATGGGTCGCCGCGGAAATCCATCGACATCTTGTCCACTTCGTCCAACATCACCACGGGATTCTTTGTTCCCGCTTTTTTCATCATCTGGATGACTTGGCCCGGAAGCGCGCCGATGTAAGTGCGCCGATGGCCGCGAATTTCGGCTTCATCGCGTACGCCGCCGAGCGACAGACGAACGAACTTACGTCCGGTGGCCTTGGCGATCGACATTCCGAGCGACGTTTTTCCGACGCCGGGAGGCCCTACAAAGCACAGGATAGACCCTTTGGGGTTTTGCACAAGCCGCCGCACCGACAGAAACTCCAGAATGCGCTCTTTGATCTTTTCGAGGCCATAATGGTCGCCTTCCAAGATCTGCCGCGCGTAGCGCAAATCGCGTATTTCTTTCGTGCGCTTCTTCCATGGCACCGCCAGCAGCCAGTCCAGGTAATTTCTCGATACCGTAGATTCGGCGGACATGGGCGGCATGCCTTCCAACCGCTTGAGCTCGGCAATCGCCTTCTCATGCGCGTCCTTCGTCATGCCGGCGGCGTCGATCTTCTTCTTAAGTTCGTCGAACTCGCTCTTTTCGCCGCGGCCCAGTTCCTTCTGGATCGCCTTGATCTTCTCGTTGAGATAGTATTCCTTTTGCGCACGTTCCATCTGCCGCTTCACGCGTCCCTGGATGGTACGGTCGACATTTAATTTCTCAATCTCGATATCCAGCAGGTCGGCCACGCGCGTAAGCCGGTCAATGGGATCGAAGATCTCCAGCAGCTCTTGCTTTTCTTCAATCGTCAGTTGCAGGTTCGCGCCAACGGTATCCGCCAGCTTGCCCGGATCGTCCACGCGAATCGCGGCGATCATCGTTTCGTAATTCAGATTCTGGCTCAGCTTGACATACTGTTCAAAGAGATTAGTAACGCGCCCGGTCAAAGCCTCCAACTGACTTCCGTGCTCCACTTTGTAAGTGGTGGTCTTTACCATCGCGCGGAAGTAGCCTTCTTCTTCGCTGACTGAAATAATTTTGCCGCGCTCGACGCCTTCCACCAACACCTTGATGTTTCCATCCGGCTGCTTCAAGCTCTGAACGATGTTGGCGACGGTTCCCACCGAATAGATCTCGTCGGGCCTCGGTTCATCCACCGACGCATCGTGCTGCGTCGCCAGGAAGATCTTCTTATCTCCCAGCAGCGCCTCTTCCAGGGCGCGCACGCTTGACTCCCTTCCCACTACGAACGGGGTCATCATGAACGGAAATATGACCACGTCCCTGATGGGCATCATGGGCAATCGCTTTGTATCCGTCTTATCTTTCGTCGTAACCATTGTGATTTTCTAGGTGGAACGTTTCGGCTGACGCGCGCTCACGCCAATAGAGCAGTGAGTCCGAGCTCTTCCCGGATGGTCAAACTGGAGATCTCTTCAGACGCCGCGATCGAGGCTGGCTAGCCCGCCTTCTCGAGCACAGCCATGTTGATCTTCTGCGAGAGTACCATCTCCTTTGTCACGATGAACTCACGCACTTTCTTGAAAGTCGGGAGATAGTACATCAGGTCCAGCATGAGGTCTTCGAGGATCATACGCAGGCCTCGCGCGCCAACCTTGCGTTCCATCGCAAGCTGCGCAACAGCCTCCAGGGCATCTTCGCTAAACTTCAGCTTAACATTCTCAAACTCAAACAGTTTCTGGTACTGCCGCACGATCGCATTTTTTGGCTTCGTGAGTATCTGAACCAGAGCTTCTTTGGAAAGGTCCTCCAGCACCGCAGTCACAGGCATCCGGCCGATAAATTCCGGGATGAACCCGTACTTGATCAGATCCACTGGCTGGCACTGCCCTAACAGATCGACGTCCCGTCGGGCCGGGTTCGGCCCACGGCGCCCCGCCTCTTTCTCTTCCGGCGCAACGAAGCCGATCGATTTGGTGCCCACCCGGCGCGCAATCACTTTTTCCAATCCGACAAACGCTCCGCCGCAGATGAACAGGATGTTCGTCGTATCCACGGGCGTGAATTCCTGGTGGGGATGCTTGCGGCCTCCCTGCGGAGGGACATTTGCAACCGTTCCCTCTAAGATCTTCAACAGCGCTTGCTGCACTCCCTCGCCTGAAACATCGCGGGTAATGGACGGATTCTCATCCTTGCGCCCGATCTTGTCGATTTCGTCTATGTAGATGATCCCGGTCTGCGCCCGCTGCACGTCCCAATCGGCATTCTGCAAGAGCCGCAGGATAATGTTCTCCACATCTTCGCCTACGTACCCTGCTTCAGTCAGAGTGGTGGCGTCTACGATCGCGAAGGGTACATCCAGAATACGCGCTAACGTCTGCGCTAACAGTGTTTTTCCGGTCCCGGTCGGCCCAATCAGCAGGATATTCGACTTGGATAGCTCCACTTCGCTACCCCGCTGCTTATTCATCTGAATGCGCTTGTAATGGTTATAGACCGCCACGGCCAACTTCTTCTTAGTGGCCTCCTGCCCGATCACATACTGATCCAGATACTCCTTCAGCTCCAAAGGCCGCGGCAGCTTGCCCGGGGTGCCGTAACTTTGCTCGTTGCGGTCGTCCTCGATGATGGAGTTGCAAACGGCGATGCACTCGTCGCAAATATATGCTCTGGGATAGTCGCTAGGGGAGGAAATGAGCTTTCCGACAACGTCTTGGCTCTTGTGGCAGAACGAACAGCGGAGGGAATCGTCAGATCCGGCGCGCTTCAAGCTGGTTCTCCAAGGGAAGAAAGATCAAGAGATACCTTGCCCTGATCGGAATCTTTTTCACCCCCAGTATATCAACATTAGCCGGCTGCGTTAGGAAAAGATAAGCTCAAAGCGCCGATCCGGTACCACTCCGTACGGGTTAGCGATCAGGCCTGTTTTTCAGCCTGCTCGAACAGCGCGTGCAGAGTCTTCTCGGTCTGAATATGCCCCGCAATCCGGCCCAAGGTACCTTCCTTTTCGAGGCGCGCTCGGGTCACCGGGACAGCCTCCCGCTCCTGGCGCGCGATTCTCTGTACCTCGCGGTCCACTTCGTCCTTGGTCGCCGCGATACCTTCCCGTTCGGCGACCTTCTCAAGAAGCAAAGAGGCTCTCACGCTGCGCACCGCCTTTTCGCGCTGGCTCTCCTTGATCTTTTCCCAATCGAGTTTCAAGTTCGACGGGTCTATTCCCTGCCCCGTCAAATCGCGAAGCCGCATGCGAACCTGGTTTTCGATCTGGCGGTCGATATACGCCTCCGGAACCGAAAATTCGTTCCGCTCCACCAGCCGGTCGATCAGTTCTTCCTTCGCCTGTTGCTGGGCCGCATATTGCTTCTCTTGAAAGATCGTCTTCCGAACCGCCTCGCGCAGCTCTTCGAGGTTCTGGTAGTCGCCTAAATCTCGCGCGAACTCATCGTCGAGCACGGGCAGCTCTTTCTTGCGAACGATCTTCGGCGTCAGCTCGAATTGAACGGTCTTGCCGGCTAGCCGCTCCTGCGCGTAGTCTTCCGGATACGTGACGTCCACTTGCTTCACATCGTCGGGCGACGCTCCTGTCAGCGCCGCATTGAATTCGGGAAGCGTCTGTTCGGCGCCCACCTCGATTTGCACGTCCTGGTCGATAGGTTCCGCCAGCCCGGCGACCGACTTTAGGTGAACCAGCACGTGGTCCCCGTTCTCGATGGGCCGCGGGTCCAGGTTCACATATTCCGCCTTGTTCTCACGCATCGCGTCCAGGCGCTTGGACAACTCCTCATCGTTCACCGTGGGCTCTTCGTACTTCACCGGCAAGCCGCGATAGTCGCCCAGCTCGAACTCGGGCGCCACTTCGAAGTCCGCCTTGAAGCGGATGGGCTCGCCCGGATCGAAATGCAGGTCGGTTATATTCGGCGAACCGACCACTTTCAATTCTTCCTTCTGCACCCGCTCTCGAAACGCCTGCGGAAGCAGCAGGTCCAACACCTCGCTGCGGATCTCGCTTTCAAATCGCGATTGAATCAGGTTGAGAGGCGCTTTTCCGGGGCGAAATCCGGGCAAGCGAACCCTCTGTTTGATCGAATTTGTGACCCGCTCTCTTGCGCGCTCCACCTCTTCGAGAGGGATTTCGATTTCGAGCGATCGCTTACAATCTTCGGCTACTGCCACTTGCCTACACCGCCGCCGCGCTCAACTGCGACCCTTCGCGCAGTTCCTCGGCCCGGTCGGTCGCCTCCCACGTAAACGTCTCCTCGGTTCGCCCGAAATGGCCGAAAGCAGCGGTTTTCCGGTAGATCGGCCGCCTCAAATTCAAGTGCTCGATCATCCCTTTCGGCGTCAGCGCGAAATGCTCCCGGACGAGTTCCGCCATGCGCTGGTCTTCGATTTTCCCGGTGCCGAACGTGTTCACCATCACCGAAACTGGCTCCGCCACCCCGATGGCGTACGCCAGTTGCACTTCCACTCTCGACGCCAGGCCGGATGCGACCAGGTTCTTCGCCACATAGCGCGCCATGTAGCATGCCGAACGGTCCACCTTCGTAGGATCTTTGCCTGAAAAGGCGCCGCCTCCGTGCCGCCCCATTCCGCCGTACGTATCGACGATGATCTTGCGGCCGGTCAATCCCGTATCGCCATGCGGGCCGCCGATTACAAAGCGCCCGGTGGGATTGATATGGAACTTGGTCTGCGAATCGATCATTTCGGACGGAATCACGCGATTGATGATGTGCTTCTTCACGTCGGATTCGATCTGCGCCGAGCTCACATCGTCGTCGTGCTGCGTCGAGACCACCACCGCATCCACACGCCTTGGCTTGCCGTCTACATATTCCACGCTGACCTGGCTCTTGCCGTCCGGACGCAGATAAGGCAACTGCCCTTCGCGCCGCGTCTCGCTTAACCGTCGAACCAGCTTATGCGCCAGCATGATGGGCAACGGCATCAACTCATCGGTCTCATCGCACGCATACCCGAACATCAAACCCTGGTCGCCCGCGCCGCCTGTGTCCACGCCCATCGCAATATCGGGCGACTGCGCCTGAATCATGTTGTTCACGGCGCACGTCTTCGAATCGAATCCGAAGGCCGCGTCCGTGTAGCCGATGTGCTGGATCACTCCTCGAACCAACTTCGGAATATCGACATAGGTCTTGGTCGTGATCTCGCCGGCGACGATGCAGATACCTGTGGTAACCAGGGTCTCGCATGCCACGCGGCCCTTTGGATCCTCGGCCATCACGGCGTCCAGAACCGCGTCTGAAACTTGATCGGCTATTTTGTCCGGGTGCCCTTCGGTCACGGATTCGGACGTAAAAATGTATTTCAACGGAAAGGCTCCTTGTCTTGCTCTCGAGGCTCAACCTTCCGATCTGGCGCTATGCCCTAATGCTTGGGCGCCGGTGCGCTCGCAAAGGTTTGCCGGATCACAGGGGTTCAGATTCTCAGTCTAGCAGGCGCGGGACTTCCTAAAACGCCGCGCCCTCGTCTTCGATTCCCCTCTACTTCTTGCGGGCGGCGGCCTCGCTCGATGGTGGAATTACGCCCTTCAGCCGCAAATACACGCTCAAGATTCCGTATTGCTCGTTATCGTGGGCAATATTGCCCGCCAGCATTCCCGCCCGCGAACGCTCGCCTCTTCCCGTCTTGATCGTCTCGGAGGCGTTTGCATCCGTCAACGCGTCGTAGGCGCGATCGCACTCGGAAAACGCCGCGTTCAAGGCCGCCATCACAGTGGCCTTGGAAGTGTCTTCTCCGCCTGCGGTCTTCTGCTCGCCCAACGCGGCGCCGCAGGCGTGCATCTGCGCCGAAGCCACGTGGCCCAGCACCTCGGCGAAACTTCGCATTTCAGGCATCGGCTTGAAAGCGTAGTTCTCCTCCGGCATCTTGTCGGCAGACTTCAGGAGGTTATTCTTCACGCTGTTGTAGGCGGCCTTCAGCTCCGCGCTCATTCCCGCCGCATTCTGCGCCCGCAGGGCTCCGGTCAAGCTCAAACCCGCGGCCAACACACTCAATACGTATTTCACGCTGCCCATTGTATGCGAAGCGCGGCTCGTCCTGCGCTATCTTAAGACAATTTATGCAATTTAGCGTGCGATGCACCGTCGCGTTTGCCTCCTGCCTTACTCTTTATTCGGCGCTTCACTCCGCGACTCTCCCGCCCGCATCGTCGGACGGAATGAAATGGCGCCTGATTGGGCCCTTTCGCGGCGGGCGCGCCGTCGCGGTGAGCGGCGTTCCCGGAAATCGCAGCACCTTTTACTTCGGCGCAGTCGATGGCGGCGTCTGGAAAACCGAAGACGCGGGCACGGTCTGGACTCCTATCTTCGACTCGCAGCCCATCGCCTCCATTGGCGCGCTCGAAGTGGCGCCTTCCGATCCGAACGTCATCTACGCCGGTACCGGCGAATCCGATATTCGTTCCGATCTCGCCTCCGGCGACGGCGTCTACAAGTCCACCGACGCCGGCCACACCTGGATCAACACGGGTCTGCGTGAGACACGCCAGATCAGCCGCATAGTGGTGAGCCCGCGCGACCCCAGCCTGGTGTTTGTCGCCGCACTCGGCCACGCCTACGCGCCCAACCCCGAACGCGGCGTTTTCCGCTCCAAGGACGGCGGCCAGACCTGGGACAAAGTCTTGAACCGTGGCCCGAATGTGGGCGCCGCCGATCTAGCCATTGCAGCCGACCGTCCTGATATGCTCGTCGCCGCGCTTTGGGAAGCGCACCGTCCGCCCTGGAGCACCTACGCGCCTATCGCGGGCCCCGGCAGCGGCCTGTTTCGCTCGATGGATGGAGGCGACACGTGGCAGCAGCTCACCGGTCACGGCTTGCCGGGGGGCGAATGGGGCCGTGTTGGCGTCGCGATAGCGCGCGGCACGGGCGGTAAACGCATCTATGCGGCTATCGACGCCAAGGACGCCGGGCTTTACCGCAGCGACGATGGAGGCGAGACCTGGTCCCTGGTCAACAAAGATTCCCGCATCCTCAGCCGCGCCTGGTACTTCAACTCCATCACCGCCGATCCCAACGACCCGGACATCCTATATATCCCAAACGTTGCGCTCTACAAGCTCAGCGATGGCGGCAAGACTTTATCTATCGTGCGCGGCGCGCCCGGTGGAGATGATTATCACCAGCTCTGGATCGATCCCGCTAATTCCACGCACATGGTGCTCGGCGTCGATCAAGGAGTCTCCGTAACGCTCGATGACGGCAAGACCTGGAGTTCCTGGTTCAACCAGCCAACGGGGCAGTTCTATCACGTCATCACCGATAACGAGTTTCCCTACCACGTCTACGGCTCCCAGCAGGACAGCGGTTCAGCGGCCACGGCTAGCCAAACCGATCACGGCGAAATCGACGCTCGCGACTGGTTCTCCGCGAGCGGTAGCGAGAGCGGCTACATCGCGCCCGATCCCAAGGACTCCAATATCTTGTATGTCTCCGGCACTTACGGCACAGTGGCCCGCTTCGATCGCCGTCTCATGCAAAGCCAAAATGTCGCGCCGTGGCCGGCTATGGAATTCGGCAGCGAAATGCCCCAGCGCAAGTATCGCGATCCCTGGACGCCCGTCCTGGTCTTCTCCCCCGCGCAGCCTAATGCGCTGTACCTCGGCACGCAATATGTCATGAAGACTCTCGATGGCGGCTTGCATTGGCAAACGATCAGCCCGGATCTCACGGGCGCCGTCAAATCCTCGCCCGGGTCCGCAAGCGAGCCTCTTACGGTGGACAATGCTATGCAGCGCGGCTACGGCGTTGTCTACACCATCGCGCCTTCGCCGCTAAGCGCTGCGGAGATCTGGGCGGGCAGCGACAGCGGCCTTGTGCACCTTACTCGCGATGCCGGCAAGAGCTGGTCCAACGTGACGCCTCCGGGGCTTTCGCCATGGAGCAAGATCACCCACATAGAGGCGTCTCGTTTCAACGTGGGCGAAGCCTATGCAGCCGTCGACCGCCATCGCCTCGACGACATGCGGCCGTATCTTTACCGCACAACCGACTTCGGCAAGACATGGAAACTTATCACGCAGGGCATCGCCGATCACGCGTTCCTGAACGCCATCCGCCAAGACCCCAAGCGCCGCGATCTCCTCTTCGCGGGAACCGAATTCGGCGCCTATGTGTCCTTCGACAACGGCGCGCATTGGTCTTCCCTGCAATTGAATCTGCCCGTCACGTCGGTTCGCGATCTTGTCATTCACGACGACGATCTGGTGATCGCCACGCACGGGCGCGCATTCTGGATTCTCGATGACATCGAGCCGCTGCGCGAGATGGCGGATCGAAACGAGAACGGCGTCTGGCTGTATAAGCCTCGCCGCGCCATTCGTATGACGAGCGATGTGTTCTGGGGCAGCCCGCTTCCGCCCGAAGAGCCGCAGGCGCAAAACCCCCGCCGGGGCGCTTATTTCGATTACTTTCTGCCCCCCTCGACCAGTGGCGAACTTGTTCTTGACGTGATGGACGCGCGGGGGGAACTAGTTCGTCGCTTCTCGAGCCGGGAAAAACCCGCCCCGCCCGCGGCGGACCTGCCTATCGCGCCTCGCTGGCTCACGCCCGCGCCCGTGTTGAGCGAAACTCCCGGCATGCATCGCTTCGTCTGGGACTTGCGCTATGGCCCCACCGGGCTCAACAGCGCCGAAGATTTCGATGAAGAAGGCGCGGAGCGCTGGGAGGGACCCACCGCGCTTCCCGGCCGCTACACCGTGAAGCTCACCTCCGCGGGCCACACTTGCACGGCGCCCCTCGAAGTGGCCATGGATCCTCGTTCGCGCGCCACGGCCGCTGAGTTGCTTGCTCAGTTCCAATGGAGTCAACGAGTCTTCAAGGACCTGCTAGCGGCGCGCCGAACCGGCGAGCAGATCAAGGCCTTGCAGTCTGCGCTCGGGAAGCAGCCTGCAAGTATTCCGCAGACTCTGACCTCCTCAATAGACAGCGCAAACAAAGCTGCGGGCGTTATTCTCACGGGCGCCAAATCGCAACCCGGTAGTGGCCTCGAATCCGCCACGCGCGGGCTGAATGCCGCCTTCAACGCCCTTCAGAGCGCGGATCGAACTCCGCCCGCCCAAGCGCTCGAATTGTATCGCGAGAGCGCCGCGACCTTGCGAGCGCGAATGGCCGATTGGAATACATTCGTGGCGCGCACACTCTCTTCTCTGAACCGTCAACTTCAAGACGCCGGTCAGCCCGAGATCCACATCCCCCAGTACTGATTCGCCGCGGAGCGCCCTCGCGCAAACTTGAAAATTCGCTTATGATGTGCAGGTAGTTCCAACGGAGAAACCCGATATGCCCTTCCAACCTGGCCAATTGGCCGGCGATTACGAGATTCTCGACGTGCTCGGTAAAGGCGGAATGGGCAGTGTTTATCGGGTCCGCAACGTGATATCCGACCGCGTCGAAGCCATGAAGGTGTTGCTCGAAGACATGGGCTCGCAGCCCGGTGTCGGGGAGCGGTTCATTGCCGAGATTCGCACGCTCGCCCGTCTAGACCACCCGAATATCGCCAAGCTTCACACCGCGTTCAAGGTTCAGAACCAGCTCGTGATGGTGATGGAATTTGTCGAAGGGACAGACCTCGCCGAACGGGCGCGCGAAGGCTCTATTCCTCTCTACAAGGTTTTGGGCTACATCAAACAGGTGTTATCCGCGCTTCAATACGCCCATAACCACGGCGTTGTCCATCGCGACATCAAACCATCCAACATCATGCTCACTCCCCAAGGGAGCATCAAGCTGATGGATTTCGGCATCGCTAAATCGAACGCCGAGCCGCTACTTACACGTCCGGGTAGCACTTTGGGATCGCTCGCTTACATGTCGCCGGAGCAGGTTCGCGGCACGCCGGTGGATGGCCGCTCCGATATTTATTCCCTCGGCATCGTCCTATACGAACTAACCGCCGGCCGCTGTCCATTCGATTCCGACAGCACCTATCAGATCATGGATGCGCAACTGAATACTGCGCCGCCTCCACCTATCGAATTCAACCGCACCCTGCCGGCGCCCCTGAACGATATCATCTTGACCGCGCTGCAGAAAGATCCGGCGCGCCGCTTCCAAAATGCCGAAGCATTTCGAAGAGCGCTTGAAAGCGTTGTGGCAGCGGACACGGCCGCGCAAACACGTCTCATCTCCGACGCCGATGACTACCGTCCTGGCCCAGTTGAATCTCAGTCTCAAGCTCCTGGTCCGGTTACGCCGCGACCGCCTCTCCCAGACCCGCAAGCTGCGCGCCCATCGCGGCGGTTTGCCGCAGCGCCGCCGTTTGCCGCGGCGCCGCCCTCTGCCCCCGGCGCTCCGGCGAAGAATCGCCGCAGCCTCTGGATGGCCGCTGGCGCCGTTGCGTGCCTTTGCATATTGGCGGCTGCTTTGATCGCTGTTCCCTATTTCCGGAAGAGCGCCGCCAAATCAAACGAATCGTCCACTTCGGTTGCTTACAATCCCGCTTCCACAGGCGGCGCCGTCCTGGGCGATTCCACGCCCGCGCCCCGGCCGGCGGTGGCGCGCGAAACTCCCAAGTCCCACGATCTTGGGGCTGCGGCGATCCCATCCCATGTGGATAACGCCGCTATCCGGCCAGTTCTGAAACCCGCCGCGAAAACCCCGCCGGCACAGCCCAAGAGCCTCGCGAAATCCGATCCGGCGGCCCAGGCCAAACCGCCGGAACCGCCGCCCGCTCAGGTGCCTGCGCCTCCTCCTGGCCCTTCTCAAGCCGAGTTAAACAGCGCGAGCGAGTCTCTGATGAAGATGGATGCTCGCGCAGACGCGGTCCGGCAGAGCCTGGAGGGTCTTAAGCAGCAGCAGGCATCTCAGGGGCTCGGACTGCGTGGCGATATCGTTGCTTCGGAAAGTCGCATGAATTCATATCTGCAAATGGCGCAACGGGCGCTCCAAAGCCGCGACCTACAGTTGGCTGAGAAGAGTATGGACAGCGCGGAACAAGAGTTATCTAAGCTGGAAAACTTTTTAGGAAGATAGGAGCAAAAAGGCGATGAAGATCCATATCGGATTGCTAGCCGTGTTGGCCGTTTCTCCCGCATTCGGTCAGCAGCCGGAGAAACGGCGGGTCGCAGTCATGGATTTTGACTACGCGACTGTTATGACCAGCGTCCAGGCCGTTTTCGGAACCAATCAGGACATAGGCAAAGGCATCTCACTGATGCTGATCAATCAGCTGAGCAACGATGGGGCTTACCGCTTATTCGAGCGCCAACAGTTGGATAAAATTCTGCAAGAGCAAAATTTCTCCAACAGCAACCGTGCGGATCCAACCACCGCGGCCAAGATCGGAAAACTCGCCGGGGTGGACATCATCATTACAGGAGCAATCACGCAATTCGGGCGAGATGACAAGAACATCGGCGGAGGCGGCGGAGGCGGTCACTGGGGCGGCTACGGTTTGGGCGGGATCGGGGTCAAGAAGGCCAAAGCGATTGTGGAAATTACCGCGCGCCTCGTCGACGTAAACACCGGCGAAATACTTGGTTCGGTTACCGGCCACGGGGAGTCACAGCGCTCAGGAACCAATCTGCTCGGCGGAGGCGGCGATTGGCGTGGCGGTGGAGGCGGCGCGTTCGATATGGGCAGCTCGAATTTCGGCTCAACCATCATTGGTGAGGCGACCAAAGCGGCGGTGTCCCAGGTCGGCACTGGATTGGATCAAAAGGCGGCGACGCTCCCGAAACAAGTCGTACCGGTCGTAGAGGTCAACGGCGTAGTTGCCGACGCGACCGGCAACGACATCGTCATAAACGTGGGAACTACCGGCGGAGTGCATGTCGGCGACAAACTGAGCATCACTCGCGTCAGTAAGGTCATCAAGGACCCGGTCACCGGTAAGCCGATTCGCTCGATCGAATCTCCCATCGGCACCTTAACCGTCACATCGGCCGACGCCGGCTCCGCCGTCGGGACGTTCTCAGGCAGCGGCCAGCCCAAGGTTGGCGATACGGTCAAGAACCTTCAACAGTAATTTTCCGAACGAGCGCTGTCGGAGGGCTGCGATGGTAATTAGTGCACCCCGCCGACGGTCGGTTTCTGCGACCAGGGCTGCGGCGTGTAATCCCAGATCCGAGTCGTGTAATCGCCAAACGTGATTAGCATCATAATGCCGAGCCAGAGCAGCCCTGCTACGACAAACAGACGCGTCATCTTCGAGCTGTGCCGCACGCCCATAAAGATCCAGGCCACCAGCGAGGCCTTAATGAAGGCGATGAGCAGCGCCACGATGATATGAAATTCGCCGAGTTCCAGTTGCGAGACATAAACGGTTGTGAACGTCAGGATGATGAGCGCGATGAATACGCCCACGTATGCTTTGACTGAATCGATATGCTGCGTCATTTCGGATGATGGTAACCAATCAGGTATAACAACGGGAACAGGAAAATCCAAACAATATCGACGAAGTGCCAATACAGGCCGATCATCTCGACCGGCGTGAAGTAATAAGCCGTAAAGACCTTGCGTATAGCCTGAATTAACAAGTAAGTCAGCAGTCCCAATCCGACGATCATATGCAGAGCGTGCATCCCGGTCATGCAAAAATACAGAAAGAAAAGTATCTGGGCATGATGGGTGTATTGCGGCGCTTCGTTGTACTGGAAGTTGAAACCCGGCACCAGGTGTTCGACCCACTTGGAATGCCACTCGATGTACTTGATAACCAGGAAGATGGTCCCGAATATCATAGTCAGAATCAAGAACAGCACCAGCGGGCGTTCCCGGCTCAATTGCGCCGACCGCACGGCCATGGCCATCGTCAAGCTACTGCAGATCAGCACCGCCGTATTGATGCCGCCCAGCCAAACGTCCATATAGACGCTCGTGCTGGCGAAGGCGGCCGGATACATGAACCGGTACACCGCATACGCCGTAAACATTCCGCCGAAGAACAGGACTTCCGTAATCAGGAAGGTCCACATGCCCAGCATCGACGCATCGAGCTGTTGCTCGGTGGTCGCGAAGTGATGCCGAAGGTGCGTGACTTCCGGCGGGGGCTCGTGCCCCACAGGCTCGTGTCCTACAGGAACGATGGTTTCAGCCAACGATCTCCTCCACTGGGCCGTAATTATAAGCTTCTTCCGTTACCACCGGCGTCTCATCGAAATTGAACGTAGTAGGCGGCGATTGAATCTGCCACTCAAGACCAGCCGCACCCCAGGGATTGTTGCCAGCCCGCGCGCCATACTTTAGTGAGTGCAGGAAGTAGATGATCGGGAGCAGATAACCGAGGCCCAATACCGAAGCCCCGGCGGTCGAAAGAACATTCAGAGTTTGAAACTCCGGCGGATAATTGTGATAGCGGCGCGGCATTCCCAAGTAACCGAGGATGAACTGTGGAAAGAAGGTGAGGTTGAATCCCACAAACACGAGCAGCGCCGAAAACTTCGACCACGCCTCGGAATACATCCTGCCCGTAATCTTCGGCCACCAGAAGTGCAGCCCGCCCATATAGGCCATCACCATTCCGCCCACCATGACGTAGTGGAAATGCGCGACCACAAAGTAAGTTCCGTGGGTCGCAACGTCAGTGGCGAGCGTCGCCAGAAACAGCCCAGTCAACCCACCGATCGTAAACAGGCCAATGAAGCCGAAGGCATACAGCATCGGCGTATCGAACGAGATCGAGCCTTTGTACATCGTCGCGGTCCAGTTGAACACCTTGATCGCCGAAGGAACAGCCACCAAGAAGCTCAGGATCGAGAAGGCGATGCTCGAATACATGCTCTCGCCCGTGATGAACATATGATGGCCCCACACGACGAAGCTCAGCACCGCGATGGCCATGCTCGAAAACGCGACAAAGTTATAGCCGAAGACTCTCTTGCGTGAAAAACAGGAAATGATTTCGCTGATCACGCCCATCCCGGGAAGAATCATGATGTAGACCGCCGGATGGGAGTAGAACCAAAACAAGTGCTGGAACAAAATCGGGTCCCCGCCGATATTCGGATCGAAGATTCCGACGTGGGCGATCCGCTCGAAGGCAAGCAGCAGCATCGTAATGGCGAGCACCGGGGTTCCGAGTACCTGGATTAGTCCAGTCGCGTAGTTCGACCAGACAAAAAGCGGCAGGCGCGACCAGGTCATCCCCGGCGCGCGCATCTTATGAACCGTGACGATGAAGTTAAGGCCGGTCAGGATCGACGAAAAACCTGCGATAAAGACGCCGAACGCCGCCGCCAGCACGTACGAATTCGAGTAAGTGCTGCTGAAGGGCGCGTAAAAGGTCCAGCCCGTATCCACGCCGCCGCGGACGACTGCATAAATCGCAAACAGCGCTCCGACGACATAGATATACCAGCTCAGTAAGTTGATCCGCGGAAACGCAAGATCCTTGGCGCCGATCATGATCGGAATCAGAAAATTCGCGAGAGTAGCCGGAATCGAAGGCACCAGGAAGAAAAACACCATGATGATGCCGTGCATGGAAAACAGTCGGTTGTAAGTCTCGGCCGAAAACACGCCTTCCGGCGAGAGCAAGTTTATGCGGAAGGCGACCGCCGCCGCGCCCCCCAGCACGAACATCAGCGTGATCGAGATCAGATAAAGGACCGCAATGCGCTTATGATCCGTGGTGAACAGCCAGCTCTTCCACGTGTGCGACACATTGAGGTAATCGACCGGCTCCGCAACGGCTTCCGGTGTTCCTTGTACGATGGTTGCCATAGTTACTTAGTGCTCTTGCTTCCCTTGCTCTCTAACGCGGCTGCTTCTCCTGAGTAGCTGGACTCTTTACGTTTGGCATCGCGCCCGTCGCCCCCGGCGCAATCACCACCGGCCTCTGCTGTACGCCCTGCTGCGAAGCGGGCGTGCTCGGCGAAAGCGACTTGATATACGCAATCAGTTGGATCACGTTCTCCTCCGTCACCTGGCCCTTGAACTGCGGCATGACGTTCGGTTCGAACCCTGCCACGATTTTAGCGTTCGGATCGAGAATCGATTCGCGAATATAGGCGTCGTCGGCGGTCACCGTGCGGCCGTCGTTTAACTGAACCGGCTTGTTATACAGGCCCCTAAGGATCGGGCAGCGGCCTTGCTGGTCGAGCAGATGACACGTCGAGCACCCGAACTGCTGAAACAGTTTCTCTCCCTGCTCGGCAAGCGTACCCTGCGCGCCGCCACCGCTCGCCCAGTTGGCATATTCCTTCGGCTCCATCACATCCACCCAGCCGATCATGTTGGCGTGCTGGTTGCCGCAATACTCGGTGCAGAACAGGTGATACCGGCCCGGCTTGGTCGGCGTAAACCAGACGCTGTCGTAGTGCCCGGGCACTACGTCGTGCCGGATTCGAAACGCCGGAATGGAGAAGCTGTGGATGACGTCCTCGGAAGCCATGGTCAGCTTCACGGGCTGGCCCACCGGCACATGCAATTCGTCGATTTCGCGGCCGCCGTCGGGATACTGAATCTTCCACATCCATTGCTTGCCTGTGACGAAGACCTCCATGGCGTCTTTGGGCGGGTTTTGCGCCGCGTAATACAGCTTCGCTCCCCATACGAACATGATCAACATGATGAGAAAGGGCGAGATCGACCACGCCAACTCCAGCTTCGTCGATCCTTCGATCTGGGTCGCGTGCGGATGCGCTCGCCTACGGTACTTATAGGCGAAAACGATGATGGCGACGAAAATCAAAATCGTCATCACCGCTGAAACCACCGTCAGGAAGATGTAGAGATCGTCAATCGGGCCGGCCTGCGCGGAAGCCTGCGTCGGCCAAAGCGGCGGCAGATCCGCCAGTATGGGCGCCAGGCTAGCGAGCATGCCGCGCCTCTTTCCACGCCATGCGCGTTTTATCGCTCCTGTCTTTTCTCATCAGGAAAAAAATCAGCACCCCCAGGCAAAGCACGGTTACGCCAGCGGCAAGCTTCAATACATTCACGATCGCCAGTGTGTATTTCCCCTGCGTGGCGTCGTAATGAAAACAATAAAGCAGCGCGTAATCGACCGGCGTGCCGATCTTGTGCTGCGAAGCGTCCACCAGGCCGAGCCGCACATCCGCCGGGGCATACTGCGCGCCGTAGAAGTAGCGCGACAGGCTCCCGGATGGCGTCGCGATCATGATCCCGGCCGCATGCACAAATTGGTGCGTCGGCTCGTCCCAGCGGTAGTGAAACCCCACGGCGTTCGCCAGCCGCGTTATCGAATCTTGCGAGCCAGTCAGGAAGTGAAAGCCCGAATCGAACCCGGCGCGCCCGAATACTTTCGCGTAGTTCGCCTTCTTCTCGGCCGCGAGAGTCGGCGTTTCGCTTGGGTCGATGCTTACCACCACCGCGTTGTAATCGATTCCAGGCTGCAGTGATACTCGCTTCAGCGCGCTCGTCATCTCCGTCAGCGTCAGGTTGCATAGGCTCGGACATTTGTAGTACACGAGCGCCAGCACAACCGGTTTATCCCCGAAATAGGTCCGCAGCGGAACGGCTTGGTTGGCTTCGTCCCGGAAAACGGTCTCGAGCGGAACCGGCGAGTTCAGGCGCTGATCGAAACTCACGCCGTTGGTGATGGCCGGCCGCACGAACTGCGCTCCCACTAGGCCGGCCCCGGCCAGCAGCAAGCAGGCGCCGATTAAAACATTACTGCGCATTCTTGCGAATCTCTCCCGAAATCTGCGGTTGTCGGTCATAGCGCAAAGGGCGCAGAAGCGCCCCGCCAGACGGCAAAGCAATCCGAAATACTTTGGGCGCGGCGCTTAAGACTGCGCCCGTTTTGCGCGTTAAAACCACATTACTGCGCATTCTTGCGAATCTCTCCCGAAATCTGCGGTTGTCGATAAGGCGCCGGCATTGCATTCAGGCCCTGGCTGAAATCGCGTCCTTGCCCGCCGGGCGTTGTGATGCCCGCCTGCGCGTTCTGCCCAATCGGCAACCGCGAAACAACGCTATCCATCGCCTGGTTGATCGGCGCGTGCGTACGCCCGTCCCTATCTTTTCCGCCGCTATTTAGAATCTCGTCCGAATGTTGCCGCAACTCCGGCAGCTCTTCCCATGGATGAACCTGCAGCTGCGGATCAGGCGGCACTGTTCTCGCGGGCGCCAGCGGACTCGCGGGCTCGCCAAGCGGATCCGTATCGCGAAACGCTTTGTGGATCGGCAAGGTTATCGCAAGCGTTATCACAAGCGTCAGCGCGATGGTTGCGAGCGAATAGATGACCAGCTTGACGCTCGCGTCTACTCCCTCGAAGCTCGTCCCCCCATGACCGGTGTGCGGTTCGGAGTGATGCGGATGCTCTGATCCGTGCGATTGCGCGCGGCCTTGTTCGTGATTCACGCCACCACCTCCTCCGGCAGAGGCGCCATGACGCGCGGATCCCGCAACGGCAGCAGCGGGCGTTGGCGCAATTGCCGCACAAACACGAACAGCCAGATCCCGCCTACCCCGAAGAACGCAGCGAAATCGGTCCAAGACATCCAGAATCCGTGGCGGCGGTACGTCGGCTCAACGATCCAGTAGATATCGATAATGCGGGCCAGCAGCAGCCAGACGCACACTCGTATCAAGCGGCGTGGATCGCGCTTACGCGTTTGCGAAAGCAGCGCCAGGAACGGAATCGCGAACATCGAAAGCGCCGTCACCAGGGCGAAATACTTCCAGAATCCGTGGACCCGGTTCAGGTACCAAATCAATTCCTGCGGCAGGTTCGCCGGCCACACGATGATTAGCTGCGATGCCGTCAGGTAAGTCCAGAAGATCGTGAACGCAAACATCAGGTTCCCGAGATCGTGCAGGATAATGGCGTTCACCCGCCCGCCGAACCGGTCTCCGCGCGACGTCAGAATCATCGCCATGATCGTCAGCGCGAAGCTCTGCAACACGTCGCCAATCAGAATCATCGCCCCGTATACGGTCGAGAAAAATTGCGCGTCCGCGGAAAGGATCCAGTCGATGTAGGCGAACGTCGCGGTCATGGTGAACACCAGCACGCCCGGCGCGCTGAACGCCCGCATGCGTTCTCGCAGAGTCGGATCGCCTGTTTGATCCTGCCGGTCCGCCATCCTGCGAACGCGCAAGCCCCAGAAAAACCAGACCGCGAAGTAGATCACCACCCGCACCACAAAGAACGGAATGTTCAGGTATCCCTGCTTGTGGCGCAGTACTTCCCGGTCCGCCAGTTCTTTCATGTCGCCGATGTGCGTCCACGGATAAAGATCATGTAGCCCAAACAGCAGAATGACGGTGAAGACCGCCACAATCCAGAGGGTTCCCATCTGCGCTTCCAGGAATCGGCGCGAGGTCGCGCACCACTTGCCGCCGACTGTGTGACCCATCAGCAGCACGCCCAGCCCGCCAAGCGCAAATCCACCCCAGTAGATAAAAGCGAACAAATACGACTGGAAGAACACCGCGCGGTTCATCAGAAATCCCACCACGCACAGCGCCAAACCAATCACGCCAATAATTCCGGAGATCCGTTCCACTTGCGCCGCCCCCGGCCCCAGGCGTATTTCGGGAACTGGAACGTTTACAGCGTGCTCGTGCGCGCTCACTGCAGCCCTCCCGCGCGTCCGCTCTGCCCAGCGCCGTTTTGCGAAACCGCGCCATTCTGCGGACTCGCCGCGCCATTCTGGGAGGCGCCGGCGCTCGCGCCTGCCGCGCTCGCCTGCAGCGCTCTAATATAGGATGCGATCCGCCAACGGTCATCTACAGGAACGCGCGATGCGTAGCTGTACATCGCGCCATAGCCATTTGTCATAACGTCGAAAAAATGTCCTACAGGAGCGTTCACCAGCCGCGGGTCGTAATAGCTCGGCGGCTGGCGCAAACCCCGACTCACAATCATGCCGTGCCCATCGCCCAATCTTCCATGACAGGGCGAACAGAAGATATTGAATCGTTCCTGTCCCCGCGCCACATCTGCCCGCGTAATCTGAATCGGAAAATACGAGATGTCCTTGCCGTTCTCTTTACCCGTGTATCGCGCCTGGTCGAGATGCAGTTGTCCGCGCGCCACGGTATCTTCAATGGCCGGCCGCGCCGATCGCCCGTCTCCGAAGAAAGAAGTCGCGGCGAACGGTTTGTAACGCGGCTGATTGTGCATGTCCTGGCGGCATGCGGTTAATCCCAGCGCGCCCGCCAGCACCACGCCCGCCATCACTTTACGCCGGTACAACGCTCACCTCCGTCGCTCCCAGATCCCGCAGAAAAGCCAGTGTGTCTTCGGTTTCAAACTTCGGGTCCGTCGATTCGATGCACAGAAAGAATTTGTCGATGGAGGCCCGGTCGAATGCCGGCACGTTGAACACCGGGTGATACGGTTTCGGCAAACCGTTCATGGCCAGCATGCTCACCAGCGCTGTCAGCGCCGCAAGGAGAATCATGCATTCGAAGGTAATCGGAATGTAGGCCGGCCAGCTATGCAGCGGGCGTCCGCCGACATTATGCGGATAGGCGATGATCGTAATCCAGCACAGCAGTCCATACCCGCCCGAAGCTCCGCAAATGCCGCCGATCAAAACCGCCAGCGCCACTTTGTTTTTGCGGAATCCGATCGCCTCCGCCAATCCCGCCACCGGCATCGGCGCATAGGCGTCCATGCGCCGGTAGCCTTCCGCATACGCGCGCTGGCACGCTGCCCGCAGAGCTTCCGGTGTTTCGAATTCTCCCATCGCGCCGTGAATCGCCGGAATCTCACTGAGCGTCAGTTCGTGGCTCATATCTTGCCCTCAACCGCCGGCTCCATCGAAACCTCTTCGTGGTGCACAACCTCGCGCACCTCGAATATTGAAATCGAAGGCAACCATCGCACGAACAGGAAGATCAGGAACATGAAGAAGCCAAGCGTGCCCGCGTAAGTTGCCCAGTCCCATTTCGTCGGGATGTAAATCCCCCAGGAGGACGGCAGAAAGTCGCGATGCAAGCTCGTCACCACAATCACGAACCGCTCGAGCCACATGCCGATGTTGATAATGATCGAAAGAATCCAGACGAGCACGATATTGTGCCGCACACGCCTCGACCATAAGGCCTGCGGCAGTGCGATATTGCAGAGAATCAGCAGCGCGTACGTGAAGCCGTATGGACCGGTCATGCGGTTCCAATACATGAAGCTTTCGTATTTGTCGCCGCTGTACCACGAAAAGAACGCTTCCATCGAATAGCCGTAGGCGACGATCAATCCGGTGCCCAGCATCACCTTCGCCGCCGCCTCGATATGCCGCAGCGTGATCAGATCGCGCAGGTTGTACCAGGCGCGCAGCGGAATAATCAGCGTCAGCACCATCGCGAATCCGGAATAAATGGCGCCTGCGACAAAGTAAGGCGGAAAAATCGTCGTGTGCCATCCCGGCAGGATGCTGATGGCGAAGTCGAAGCTCACGATCGTGTGTACGGAGAGCACCAGCGGCGTCGAAAGGCCGGCCAGCAGCAGATACGCCTTCTGATAGCGGTGCCAGTGAATGGCTGAGCCGCGCCATCCAAGCGAAAGGATGCCGTAAAACCGCTGGATCCACAACTTGTTCGCGGAATCGCGCAGACTGGCTAGATCGGGAATCAGTCCGACGTACCAGAACACGAGCGATACGGTTCCGTAAGTCGATACGGCGAACACGTCCCATTCGAGCGGGCTGCGCGGCTGCGGCCATAGCCACATGGAATTGGGATAGGGGAACAGCCAATAGGCGAGCCATGGACGGCCGAGGTGCAAGATCGGGAACATGCCGGCGCAAGCCACCGCAAACAGCGTCATGGCTTCCGAGAAGCGATTGATGGATGTGCGCCAGTCCTGTTTCAGCAGGAAGAAGACCGCGGAAATCAGCGTACCGGCATGGCCGATACCGATCCACCAGACGAAATTGATGATCGCGAACCCCCAGCCGATGGGAATGTTGACGCCCCAGATACCAATGCCCCGCAGGAATAGATAACCCATTGCGAGCATCAACAGGTTCACGAAACAAAACGCGATGAACGCGCCCACCATCCACTTCTTCGGCGTGCGTTTCCAGGGCAGGAACACAACCCCGGCGATCCTCTGCGTGACCGAGTTGTAGGTGTGCCCCGGCCCAAGAATGCTACTCGGCCCGGGATCGGGTATCAGTTCCTTCGGCTCGCGCTCTTCAACCTCTGGAGTTTGCACTTTGACCTCTCAGCGCCTCATTCGGATTCCGCACGAATCCCAGGTATTTCGTGCGCGGCCGCGTGTTCAAGTCGTCGAGCAGCCCGTACACTCGTTTCAGCTTCTGCAATTTCGAGACTTTGCTGTCCGGATCGCTCAAATCCCCGAAGGTGATCGCCTGCGTCGGGCAAACCTGCTGGCAAGCCGTCAGAATCTCTCCGTCCCGAACGCGCCTGTTCTCTTTCTCGGTCTGGATTTTCATCTCCTGAATTCGCTGCACGCAATAGGAGCACTTCTCCATCACGCCGCGGCTGCGCACCGTCACATCCGGATTGCGCACCCCGTATAGGCTCTGCGTGTTCCAGTCCGAATAGAGATAGAAGTTGAACCGCCGCACCTTGTAGGGACAGTTGTTGGAGCAATACCGCGTCCCCACGCAGCGGTTGTAGACCATCTCATTCAAGCCTTCTGTGCTGTGCACCGTCGCCGCCACCGGGCAAACCACTTCGCACGGCGCCTGCTCGCAGTGCATGCATGGCACCGGTTGGTTGTACATCGCCGGGCTGTCCAGATCGCCCGCGTAGTAGCGGTCCACTCGAATCCAATGCATGTGCCGCCCGCGCGCCACCTGGTCCTTGCCCACTACGGCAATGTTGTTCTCCGCCTGGCACGCAATAATGCACGCGCTGCACCCCGTGCAGATATTCAGGTCGATCGCCATCGCCCACTTATAGCCCGTATACGGCCATGGCTTGTAGAGCGATTCGTCCATGGGCAGCGGCGGTTCTTCTTCGGTTGGAAAATTCGGATGCTCGCGAAACTCTGCCAGAGTCGCCACGCGCACGGGATCGCGTCCCGCCATGGTCTGCGTCTCTTGCACGTTCGCCAGCCGGTAGTGCTCGCCCGTCTTCTGAATCGTGCCGCTCGCGAAATACGGCGTCGCATGCGTCTGAATCGCGAACGCGTTGTACCCGATCTTGTTGCCCACGCGTCCGGAGCCTTCGCGCCCGTAGCCGAAGTGCACCGTCACCGAATCTTCCGCATGGCCCGGCAGAATCCACGCCGGCCCGGTCACGGTGCGGCCTTCCACCGTCACGCGCAGCATGTCGCCGATCGTGACTTTCATATCGGCGGCGTTCTTGGGACTGATCGAAACTACGTTGTCCCACGTCATTTTGCTTTGCGGCTTCGGCAGCTCCTGCATCCAACCGTTATTCGAATACGTTCCGTCCGCAATCGTCGGATCCGGCCGGAACACGACTTCGAGCCCGCTCACCGCGCCGTTTGCGAGCGCGGCCAGCGCCACCGCTTTGCCGTTTACCGTTCCTACTGCCGAGCCCGCTACGACCCCGTCGTGCAGTGAGCGTTTCCACATGGCGTCGAAGTCGCCGCCGGTCTTGTTTTGACCTTGGCCCTGCGATTGCCAGTAACCCTTCACGGTGTCGTGCGAACTCTGGTCCGGCTTGCCTAGCAGAATCGAAAGAATCTCGTGCGCGGATTTGCCGTTGTATAACGGCTCAATCAGCGGCTGCTGGATCGTCACCGTGCCGTCGAATGCTCGCGAGTCCGACCACGTTTCGAGATAATGAGCCTCCGGTATGTGCCAGTGGCTCAACCGCGATGTCTCATCGAAGAATTGACCGAGCCGCACCACTAGTCGCGCCTTCCGGATCGCGCCGGCAAAGCCCAGCGAAGCCGGAGCCGTGTATACCGGGTTCGGGCCGAGAATCAGTAGCGTTTCCACATGGCCGCTGTTCAGATCGGTGGTCAGTTCTTCGAGCGTGTGCGTATCATCCGGTTCCACGCCTTGCATGACGCGCACCGTCTTGCCTACATTGCCGAGTGCTTCGTTGATCGCGTACGCCGCAAGATGCACGCTCTCCGGCTGAAATTCGCCGGGAATCACCACAGAGCGTCCCTTTGTATTATTCAGATCCTGCGCTACGCCGTTCAACCACCCCGGCGCGCTTGCGGCCACATCCGGCGCGGCGACTCCGCACGCCTTTGCCAGTTGATATGCAATGCCCGGAATGGCGCTGCTCTTCACCGGTAGATGATGATCGGCAAGCGATCCGCTCACCGTCGGACCCGATTCGATTGCATACAACCGTACCGGCGTCTCGCCGTTATCAATCGCTCTCCGCGCCGCAAATTGCCGCGCATTGAGTAGGGCCGCAGGTCCCACGTTCAGAAAATCGCTCTCCAGGCTCACGATCACATCGGCCTGCGAAAGGTCGTAGGTGACCAACGCCGTGCGCCCCGCAATCTTCTTCGCTGCGCTCGCAATCGCCGGATTCACGCACGCGTCGTGCACATACCACTTCGCGGTGGGCCACTGCTGCCGCAGCCGGTTCATCTGGTCGATCAAGGTCGGCGATGTCGTCGGGCCGCTCAAAATGGCCAGCCCTTCGCCCTTCCGCATACCCAACGATTGCGCTTCGGAGCTGAATGCGCCCGTGAAATCGCTCCAGATACTCAGCCGGCCTTCATGCAAGACCGTCTCAGACCGATCCGGATCGTAAAGATTTAGAACGGAAGCCTGCTCGAATATCGTTGTCGATCCCAGGCTGGCCGGATGATCCGGGTTGCCTTCCACCTTTGTGGGCCGGTTCAGATGGCTCTCTACCAGCAGTCCGCGCGCGTACCCTCCGATCGGCATTGCCGTCGCGTAGAACAGCGGAAGCCCTGGAATCACGTTCTCCGGCTGCCGCACGTACGGCACGATCAATTCTTTCGGTTGCTTCGTGCAGGCTGCCGCGCCCGCCATTGCAAGCGACGCGCCCATGACCTTCAATAAGCTTCGCCGGTTTACCCCTTGCGGAATCTGTCCGGAGAGACCCGGGAACTCCTGCTCTACATACTCCCGCAGCTCTTCGCTCTCCGCTGCTTCTTCGAGCGTTCGCCAGAATGCCGGCCCGCGCCCCGCCGCCAATCTCTCGCGCAGAGCCTGCACGTCCAGCTTCGGCTTGCTCTTCTCGAGCAGCGACTCTAAAGAAACCAACGACTCTTTCATCGGTGGCACGTCACGCAATCGGTCAAAGACTGCACGTGATACTCCTTGACAAGTTGCGGCCCAAGCTCTGCCTGGTTCGCCGGATATTGATACTCGATATTGAACACTTCCGATTTCGGGCGGATGTATTTAGCGGGATTGCGATGGCAATTCACGCACCACTCCATATATAGATTGTTCACGCGATAGGTGAGCGGCATCTCGTCCACGCGCCCGTGACAAGTCGAACAGCCAATCCCTTTGTTGATATGGATGCTGTGATTGAAGTAGACGAAGTCCGGCAGATCGTGCACCCGCACCCATTCAATGGACTTGCCGCTCGCCCAGCTATCGCGGATGGGCTGCGTCAGCGTTGCGTTCGACCAGATCTGCGAGTGGCACGTCATGCACGTTTCAGTCGGCGGAAGCCCGGCGTATCCGGAAGTCTCCACGCCCGTGTGGCAATAGCGGCAATCGATGCCGTCGTCCTTCACATGGTGCTTATGGCTGAACGGGATGGGCTGCTCCGGCGCCATCCGGATCGAGGTGGTCCAATCTCCCCGGTCGGTGATATACGCAACCGCGAGCGTGCCGCCCAACAGCAAAACGACCGCGGCTATGGAGACCTTAGCGACAGTATTCGCACTAGGTCGAAACAGTTGTGGCATACGAGTTCAGGCAACTCACGAAAGACTTCGAAGCAAAACCAATACACGAGTATACAAAGGCTCTCCTTTACGATTTGATTTTGGCGGTGAGCATGCCTGATGACATCGTGCGCTTTGAAAAGGACTCGGTTCGCGGGTTCCTTCACCAGCCCGCAACGCCGTCGGAAAATGGCTTGGTCTTGACGCATGGAGCCGGCGCCAACTGCACGAGCGCGCTCCTGGTTGCGGTCGCCAACGCCTTTTGCGGAGCGGGCATGTGCGTTCTCCGCTTCGATTTGCCTTTTCGTGTCCGGCGCGCCTTCGGACCGCCGCATCCTTCATCCGCCATCGAAGACCGATCCGGCATCCGTGCAGCGCTAGATGCCATGCGCTCTCTCGTGAGTGGGCCGGTTTTTGCAGGCGGCCATTCCTACGGCGGACGACAAGTTACGCTTCTCGCAGCCGAAGTTTCGAACCTGTGCGAAGGCCTCCTGTTGCTCTCGTATCCTCTGCATCCTCCCGACAAGCCCGCCCATCTTCGCACGGCCCACTTTGGCTCGCTTCGGGTCCCGGCTTATTTCGTGCACGGAACAAACGACCCTTTCGGTTCTCCGCAAGAAATTACTGCCGCCGTTCGACTCATCCCTTCACGCACCGGGCTGACCTTCGTCGATCGCGCCGGGCACGACCTGAGCAAGGGCCGCTTTGCTATCGACAAGGACGTGATTGGCCCATTCCGCGACTTATGCTCCGAGTAAATGCGCAAGTATTCTGAATTCTTGGCAGATCTACAAAAATCGATTGACTACAATCGCCTCTGGATTTATGCTCACCCTGGAAGGCATCCGCCTTTGTTGTAAATGCACTGGAGGTGGCTTAAATGTCGCGCAAATTAAGGTATTTGCTCTGCTGCTGCTCTTTACCAGTATTCGGCTTCGTGGCTTGGACCCTCGCGGCGCCCCCGCAGGCCCGGGCACACGCGGCCGCGTGCATATGTGGATCGAGAGTCCCGTGCCAAAAGGGATATCTCTGCGAGGGCGCTTGCTTCGACCCACAACCTGGGCTGAACGGCGCCGAGTGCGTCAAGGAGTAACGGTGCGCGCGCCGGACAGCTCTGTGACGTAGCCGGCCGATGTTAGTTGCGCGAGAGATATGCGGTCAAAGATTCTCAGCCTGATCAATCCATTGAGAAACGAGGGTCTTGCAGTTATCTTGGCCGCTTCTCTCGCGCTCAACGTGCTGCTTGCATGGCAGCTTAAGCGCTCGCGGCCTGCCGTCCTGCAGATGCATGGCTTGGCCGTCGGTGAGGCGGTCCCCGAGTTCCGCGCCCGCGAGGTAATTCCCGGCGCGAGTGACGTTATAGAACAAATCCGGTACAGTGACGCGCCCAAAGGCACTCTCATCTATTACTTCAGTCCGAACTGCCGGTGGTGTCAGAAAAATGCGGCCAACTTCGCTGCCCTTGCCGCGCGCGTGGGCCGCGAGTATCGCGTGGTTAGCTACACCCCCGACGTGGACGGACTGCCTAAATACCTCTTGGCAGCCCACCATGAAGCTCCGGTCTTTACCGATGACGGGGCCGATATTCGCAAGACCTTGAAACTCACTGGTACACCGGAAACTCTTTTAGTCAGCAAGTCGGGACGCGTGGTGAGGAACTGGGAGGGGGCTTACATCCCCGGTACACAGCAAGAAATCGAATCGTATTTCGGTGTGCGGCTTCCAGGCCTGGCGAGCTGGCAGTCGACGACCGATTTTGAGCGCGCCGGTTTTTAGAATCGCTCTCCTTCGGAGCACTGCCTTTCGCCGCGAGCCGTTGATATACTCAGGTTGTTTTTCGGTCGTTGCTGGAGTGGCGGAACTGGCAGACGCACGGGACTCAAAATCCCGCGTTCTTCACTGAACATGTGGGTTCGACCCCCACCTCCAGCACCAATTTAAACCTCGCCAATATCAGAACAGGTCGCTAACGGGCGGGAACGTCAGGATCAGGCTCAGAACCAGGAGTGTGAGGGCAATCGCGCTAACACGTCCTGCAGCAACTGTCTTTTTTCGCCAACGCCAATCCAATATGCCCCAAGTGAAAAGCCACACAAAAATGCCAACAGTGGTTACGCCTGAGAGTACGCCCGTCGGTTTGTAAAAAACAAGACTGCGCCTAACGAGGGCCGAGTTATCTGCAAGGATGGCCAGGAGCGCCAGAACAAAGCAGCCGGCGCCAGCCGACAAAATGGCGGCCACTGCGCAGCCGTTGGTCAGGGGCGGAGTGTCAGGTGGGGAGACATTGTACGCCCTTTTCACTTTGCCTCTCCGGCCGTCAATTGGATGGCGCTGCCGCCGCGAACCGGTGCGTACTCGTCGATCTCCGCGCCGAAAAAGCCGGCTATGCCCGCGGCAACAAGGGAAGCCAAGGCAAACACGAGCACGGCAGACCGAAGTTGGCGATGATTCCTGAGATCGCGGCCATACCTGATGAACACGAACGCGACCATTGTGATTGAAATGGGAGCGAACCAGGCGACGTGCTCCTTCCACTCCATTCCCACTGAGTGCCAGCCGATTGTCGCAGGGCTGGACATCAGCAGGCGTTGCGGAAACATCGAGAGATTAACTGTTCCCGGCGGAGGCGTTGCGCGATACCAGGGGTAAATCGCATAAGTTCCGCTGAGCACAGCGGCCCACGCAAGCACAGCCATCGTGATGAGGTAAATGTGCATGAAGCGGTCGTGCCCGTGAGTGGATTCGGGCGAAGTGGGCGAGACAGTCAGCCGATAAAGCTCTACCAGTGCGCCGGAACATGCGAATAGATAGAGCCCACCGAATAATATGCCATGAATAACTGTCCAGAGAGCGCGTGTTGTGATTTCCATTTACCGCCTTTTCCGCGCGGATCAGCCTTGCATCTCATTGCAAGCCGCGGGTCATTGCCAGCTCATTCCGTTCATAGGCGGAGATCCTGGTATGTGCATCGGCTCCGGCAATCTGAGGTCGCTTGAATCCGGTTTCTTCTTATCTTTTCCCCATGTCCAATACATGCCGATGTATGCATACTGTTCGGTCTGGCCGAGAACGGAGTGACCGTAGCAAAACAAAAACTGCTCGCCCTCGTGATGCTTGAAGTGATAGTAACCGCCGAAGTCGATCAGCGTGGAGGCCTGGGTCTGGGGTGTGGCGTAGCCTTCGGCCCCGTGGGAAAAGATCTCGCCTCCAAGTTCCAGGCGTTCGCCGAAGCCGTATTTCAACAAGAATGCGCCGTAAGGGAAGGTTCGGTAGCCGGTTTGCGGAACGACGACCGCGCCCCCGCCGCCGTCGAGCAACCAGTGCCCGAAATTCTTTTGTAGCCAGAGGGGAACTTTGTACCACACCTTTCCCACACCGAGACCTTTGTCGTAGTTACCCGTTGGCATTTCGAACATCGTAAAGGTGCCGATCTGGGGAATGTACTTTGATTCTTTGATGAACGCGATCTTGGCGCCGAGTTCCATATCGGTGTAGCCGAAGGCGGAGGGGCCAATTCCGCCGGGGGCGTAGATCGGGTTGTTCGAGGGATTGACGGTGCCCCAGGGCGCGATGACGTGTAGCTGCACCCTGGGAATAGCGCCCCAGTTAAATTCGAACGCCGGACCGACGGAATCCATTTCCGCAGGCGTCCCATCCATAGCTCCGAAAATATAAAACTCGTAATGCTGGAAATCGACCGGGACCGGATCGTCCGTTTGGAACGGCGGCCCCTGTGCCCATAGGCTGGACGCTGCAACCAGAAGGAGCAGAAACACCCTAGGCGCCGTACAATCGAACATCCGCTGATTTAATTTCATTGCCGGGTTGACGAGTGCTCCTGCGGGTTCAGAGTATCATGGAGCGTAATCTAATGTCGAAATCGAAGTCAGAGCTAGAATGGCCGCCGCTGATCGCGACTTGTATTCAGGCCTGATCCGGCTCCATGTCCTGCACCACGCAGTAGAGGGTCCGATCTTCGGTCTGGGAATCATTGAGGAGTTGGCGCGTCACGGATACCGGATCAGTCCGGGGAGTCTGTATCCTCTGCTCCAAGGACTTGAGAAGAAAGGCTACCTGCGATCGACCGAGCAGCGAAACGGGAAATCGCTGCGGCGAGTGTACCGAGCGACCCGGTTAGGGCGCAAAGCTTTAGCGGCATCAAAAAGCAAAGTGCGAGAGCTATTTCATGAACTCGTTGAGGAGGACTAGCTCGCCACGATGCGCCGCATAATGGATTCAAGCGCCCTGATGCATTGAGGGACGGGGCGGGGGCCGACGTATTCGCCGAGTTCGAAATACTCTGAGGATTTACTATAAGCAGGCCAATTCGGAACTCTGTCGAAATTAGGGTTGCCGGTTTTGACGAACTGGACCCAATAGCCGCGTATTAGCTTTCCTAAATTTTGGTCTTCGCTTGTGTGTTCCCAGTCAATGGGAAAAGAGTCGCTCAAGAAGAATAGCTCTTCCCCATGATGCGCGCCCAGCTGGGATCGCTTTCCCGGATCGACTTCGCAGCATATCGATTCTCACCTCTAGGCACTTCCGATAAAGTGACAACAAATGTCGCAAGAGCGCAAAAGTCGACTTTTTGACCGCTCGGAAGACGAGAAGTCACCGATCACAACTCTCACCCGCGACTATCCAGCCGGTCACATCATCCCGTTGCATTTCCTTGATCGGGATCAACTGGTCTACGCCTCGCGCGGCGTGATGACCGTTCGCACTCAATCCGATACCTGGGTTGTTCCGCCACAACGTGCTGTCTGGATACCGGCCGACGTTTCCCACACAATCACGATGTCGGGTTCGGTGGCGATGCGGACCCTGTATCTGAAACCAGGGCTAGCCAAACGACTGCCACACGGCTGTTGCGTCGTGAATGTTTCTACATTGCTCAAAGAGCTTATTCTTTATGCCTGCACCTCTGCCGCGCTTAAGAGAACTGTGCGATGGCAAAACTACTTGATCGGGATAGTTCTTTATCAGCTGGAGGCGGTGCAGACGGTGCCGTTGCAGCTTCCACATTTGTCAGATTCAAGGCTGGTTCGGATCGCTGCCATACTTACGAAACATCCCGGTGATGGCCGGACACTCGCCGAGCTTTGCCGCGTGGGCGGCGCGAGCAAAAGGTCGATCGAAAGACTCTTTCAAGAGGAAGCCGGTATGAGCTTTGGAAAATGGCGGCAGCAACTTCGGCTCATGCAGGCGATGCGCCTCTTAGCGGAAGGCGCAAAGGTAACACATGCGGCTCTTGAATCTGGTTACACTGCGCCGAGCGCGTTTATTTCCATGTTCAGAAAGGCTCTGGGGATCACGCCAGCTCTTATTTCAAATAGGACGTGAGACTCTTTTCTTTTCCGCAAGAATGACTCGATATGATGGCGGGTTTGCTGGAATAACCTGGAGACACCGCGCTGCGGGCAAACGATCACGGCCTGAAATCGGAGCCATGGGCCAGTGGGTGTCGTACCTGATGTTTGCGAAAATTTGTGTTCCCCAATGTCTCACGCCTATAAGTAGATCTAAATTTGCTCAGCGGTTGAAAGGTCCGCTTTTCAGAAAGTAGCGACCTGAAGAAACCGACACCTGGCCGCCACTATCCGATATCCCGGTTATTTCAGCCACAAGCCGGAGCGCCGGTAAATACATCCCGACCAGGGCGGAGCTATGCTGGGCGTCTACTTTCCGAGTGTTCGACCGTCCGGGACCTGCAGCATCAATCTGACGCATATCGTGAATAGCTGGCCCCAGTAGCTCTCTATAACGCTCGCGTTGCGCGTTGTCACGGGCAAGCGCTACCGCTCGAGTTTGAACACGATGCCCCCGCCTTTTGCGCCGCCGTTACTCGTGGCGCCATATAGGTTGCCCTCTGAATCGATGACCACGCCGCCATCGGGGTGGGCCCCATCAGGGCAACTCGCCGAGCCAAAGCTGCAGAGCACCGTCTCGCTGCCGGAAGTACTCAGTTCGTACACCAGCCCGTTGCCAGGGTTCTGTTTGGGGCCGTTGGATGCTGTGCCATATAGATTGCCTGCTGAATCGCGGATGACGGGCCCAGGGTTTTCGCCGTCGGCGCAATTCGTCAGCGAGCAGAAGTTGTATAGGACCGTCTCTTGCCCGGATGGAGCCAGTTTGTACACAACTCCCTTGCCGTGAGTGCCGCCTTTACTCGTGGTGCCATATAGGTTGCCCTCTGAATCGAGGATCACGCCGCCATTGGGGTTGGCCCCATCAGGGCAACTCGCCGAGCCAAAGCTGCAGAGCACCGTCTCGCTGCCGGAAGTGTCCACTTTGTATACCACTCCAGAGCCGGACGATACGCCGCCGTTTGGGCCGCCGTCTATGGTGGTGCCGTACAGGTTGCCCTCCGAATCGAGGACCAGGCTTCCTGAGGGGAGTGCCCCATCGGCGCAGTCCGCCAGCGAGCAGAAGTTGTGTAGCACCGTCTCTTGCCCGGAGGCAGTCAGTTTGTAAAGCACTCCAGCGCCCGATGTTACGCCGCTGCCGTTGGAGCTAGCGCCGCCGTATAAGGTGGTGCCATAGAGGTTACCGTCTGAATCGCGGATCAGGCCGCCACCAGGGGCGGACCCGTCTGCGCAATTCGTGAACGAGCAGAAGCTGTGAAGCACCGTCTCGTTCCCGGAGTCAGTCAGTTCGTACACAGCTCCAACGTTGTGTGCGCCGCCAAAACCCGCGGTTCCATACAGGTTGCCCTCGGAATCGATTACCGAGACGCTGGCGGCCCATCCGTCCGTGCAAAGGTCTGCACCCAGCGAGCAGAAGTTGTATAACACTGTCTCCTGCCCGGATGGAGCCAATTTGTACACAACTCCCTTGCCATGCGCGCCGCCTGCAAGCGTGCCGCCGTACAGGTTGCCCTCCGAATCGCGGATCACGCCCAACGGTTGGGCGCCGTCTGCGCAATTCGTCAGGGAGCAGAAGTTATGGAGAACCACCTCCGTCGTCTGCGCCGCCGCCGCCCCGCTTACCGCTGCCAGACACGCCAGCGCCAGCCCGCCCAATCGCAATCCACGCGCGCTCTGGCTACTCCTCGCGCCGATTTTCCGTGTTTCAATCGTCATATTCATAAAGCCCTCTTCTGGATTCGGTCTGAGACGGGCCGGCTCGTTGCCGTGCGGATTTGCAGAACGCAGCTACCCGCTCTCGCTTAAGTTTCAATCGGAAGCTTGCTTGGCGTTGTTGCGAGACTGTCAATTTTTTGTCAAAAGACTTCCGACTTAACAGCGGCCGTTGCATGTGGCAGTTACTGTGGGATTCTGCGCCTACTTGGACATGCAAGGAGGTGCCGATTCTAGGAACCATGAGGCTCTCGGCGGATGTTTCGGAACCCGGATGCGAATGCGAATCGGCGTGGGATAGCCGTGGAAAGATCCGCGTCAACGGCCCAACGTTACGAATCCAAGTTGATGCGTAGTCGCCATTGCGTAGATTTGACAATCGCGGCTCGCCAAACTCCCATCAAGTCGCCTTGCGATGAACCTGCTACTTAATTCGTGTGTTTGAATGGCACATCGAAATGATCAGAGAGTTTGGGTGCGGTCCACACCAATCTGGATAGATCCATTGGGACGGCCTACCGTTTACTTTCCTGAGTTGCTCCAGTGGCTTCGATAATGCGGAAACACTTGAGCGCCTAAATTAAACCTCATGGGCTTCGCCCCTCGTGCGGCAACGGCGCGGCCTGATGGCTTTTGGCTCCCCCACGAATTTTCGCCAACGAAAAGCGGCGCACGCGCCTTTCGCGGTCCCCCCAAAATTCCTGCAACCAGGAACGCTGACCCTTGTCCTTTGCTACCCCCAGACCTCGCCGATCCGGCAGGGGTTGATGTTTCAACCCCATTTCCAACAAAAGGAAAAGCAAATGACCAGCACCGAAAAACAAGAACGTTTACACTCGCGTCACGAACCGCATCCATGCCGATTTAGAAAAAGGCGTACGCCCTAGGACACCGAGGGGCGACTATCGGTTGCTGATGTTTTGAGGAGATGATGCAAGTCGCTAAAATGAAGGCGTGGATTGGTCGGCCTGTCCCCTCATCAGTATCGACGCGGACGTGATGCATGGCGAGCCTGTATTCAAAGGCACGCGCATGCCGGTGGAGGACGCGATTGAGAGCTACTACGCTTACCGCGAGCTGCAGGAAATGTCCGATGAGGATGCGATTAAGGCTACGCTGGAGTCCTTCCCGACGATCCCCGGTCCCGAAGGTCTGCGTACTGTGCTGGCCTATGAAGCCGCCCACGAACACCAGTTGCAACCTTGACCACCGTTGCTCTGGACGAAGGCGTTCCTGAACAAATTGCAGCGCGCCTTGCGGGCTATGACGTTCAAAGTGTGCGCCAGTTAGGACTGAAGGGCACTACAAACGGTCGCCTGCTTGACGCGATCGAAGCTAAAGGATTCCGAACCTTCATCACGAATGACAAGCGGATGGAACGCGAACAGAACCTGTCGCGCCGGCCCTTCGCCGTCCTCCTGCTCAGCACGAATCACTGGCCGACGATAGAGCCGTACATCGGCGCTATTGTATCCGCCCTGGTCGAAGCTCGGCCTGGCGCGGTGACGAAGGTCAACTGCGGGACCTTCATCCCGCGTCGATTCAGGAAACCACAAGGAGCACCCCACGTTTGACGGCACACGCCCGAAGTTATTGGATGTGTTCGGGAGCGGCGTCGCTTTGCGTGGCAGAAGCCGGAGCGCGGTGAGTACCCACCGGAGTCGCTAGAAGCGGATCGCGCTGCACGTGCTGTTAACGTCGATGTCCTGTTTGTATGGTCCCCGCCCTCGGAATGGGCATCAAAAGCAGAAGCAGAAATGAGTGGGCATGCAATTCATCCCCTCCGAGGGTGAGGAGGCGGCGAACGTTTCCGGGCGTTAGCGGGGAAGCGTGCTTTGAGATTAGTTTCCGGCATGGGAAAGTGTCTCAGCGAAATCCTGAACCGATTCGGAATTATCCGGTCTAGCTCATGGCCATCTATTCCGGATCAGGCTCATGTTCGCGGTATTCACCCCACAGTTCACTTGCCGAGATGATAACGCCGTTCGGGTCACACATCCGTGAATACCAGTCCTTCAAAGCAAATTCGATGATGAGATTCAGATGGTGCACGCATCTCATGGGTTCGAGGAAGTGCTTGGGTTTCCTATCGAAATCGACTGGCCCGATTGCCATTTGCGCCTTCTCGCCTTCGCCTTTTCGCACTGCTTCAAAGATGTGGCGGTCTGAAAAATGGATGTATCCCGACGTAAGTTTATAAACGGTGGTCATCCACGGGTTACGCTTGGCGACCCGATTGACGAGATATCGATCTTTCATAACTGAACCGTCATCGGCCTTCATGCGGTCGATCGGCGCGCCCTGCATAACGGCATGGCAGAATTTCTGATGATCGGTAACGAAGAATCCGGCGTAAAGGCGAAGGGCGGTATCAAGCTGCATTCGCACGATCGGCAATGCACATAACGAATTTCGATGCTCGATCATAACGCGAAAACCGGACGATAAAGCCAACGCCCGCCGGCCGATACCCATCCCAAAAAAATCTGCATACGTGAGTGGCTTTTCCGGTTTGATGTGCTCAAAAAACACCTCAGAGATTGCCCGCTCAGAAGTAAGTAGTGCGGCGACGACATCCTCATAGGGCGCACTTTCTTCTAAGGGTTCTTGCTGCATGAAGTGATGCCTACCTACCTTGCGGGCGAAGTCCAAGCTCCGGTCTCTTAGATCGCGATCCGCTCGATCTCTTCTAGCGAAATCTCCTCCACCGTCACAGAGCTACGTGGTGCACGGGCTTCCGTGATTCGCGACGTGCTGCGCCATTTCGAGCGTGCCGCCGTTTTTCAGGTAAGCCGTGATGCCGGTCGCCCGGAAGGTGTGATTGCCGATCTTCGTCTTGATGCACCGCCTGCTCGGCCCTTCTGCGGATCATGCGGAACACGTCTTGCTGATACATCGCGTTCGAGGTGAGTTTTCCCGAGCGCCCGGTGGAACGTGCGAAACAGCGGCCCCTCCTCGTCGCCGGCGATGAGGCGGCCGCGATGTACGCATCGACAAACGCCACTGCCGCAGCTTCGGCTCGAGATTCCACGCGTACAGCTTTTTCTCATTATCGTCCCAGAACGCCGAATTGATGGCTTGCCTCCGGACGCTATCGCTTACCGGCCCGATGAACTTGCCGTCGTTGTCGCGAACGAATTGGTTGAATTCATCGGCCAACCCTCGATTATAATCAGCGTTGACTTTTTGTGAAGATCAGTGGGAGGTAACTTTGTGAAAATAAGAGCAATTCGCTGGTTGGGCCGAGTTGTCTTTGGAGTGCTGTTCTTGATGCAGAGCCGTGAAGGACTGGCTGTGCAGAACACGTCCACCCCTCCCACTCCGGAGGATTGCGGCTCTAAGAACCCGGAGGTGACTTCCACTGCAAAATCGCTTGGCATTTGCGAAGAGCTTGCGGGCTCATTGCCGTGGTCGGATGGCAAGCGCCAGCAGACGCGTGAGGCGCTTATTCGCGGTCAAATCAAGGCGGCTCTGAAGTTAGAAGAAATAGTTGATGCTCGTATACAGATGCAAAAGGGGGACGAGGAAGTGGAGGAGGACGAGGCCGCCTTTCGTTGGCATAAGCTGCATAACATATGGGCCGGATCTATCTTGCAGGGGATCGGAACGGGTATGCAACTCTCAACAAACTTACACGTACAGCACAAAGGTGACGTAATCGGTGTGGTTGGTAACGGCGTTTCTATTTTCTTTGCCGCGTGCACAGCTGAGATCGGCAACGCGGAGGTTCAAACTCACCGAGATGCGGAACAGGAGGTGCTGAGTAAAATGATAAAGCTCACCGGCGCAAGAAGCGATAGGGCCACTTGCGATCCGATAGATAAATATCTCGAGGCCATTGATCCAGGCGTAAAGGACCTGTTTAAGGAAGATCAGAAGACACTTAAGCAAGATAATGAGCGGGCCTCCAAAAGGCATAAGGTTGTTATAATTCCCGGCTGTCGTCTTTTCAAAAAGTCGCAAGAGCTTGACCCGCAGCTTGACAAATGCATCAATAAGCATTTGGCCCAATTGGAAGAAAATTTCCGGCATAAAGCTCAGTGTCTGCTCGCACTGTTCGATGAAGTAGATAAAGCTACCCCTCCCAAGCCTTGAACTCTTGAGTCATCGTTCCTGCAGCCCCAATAGCTACCCCCGCATGGCGGCAAATAGCGGCCGTGATCGATTGCCTGCCGGACGTCATCGGTCCTGAAGCCGAGCTGGCCGGCCGGACTGCCATTGTCGGATTCACCGGAATGTCGAAGTACATGCCGAAGCCGTCCTTGCCGCTTTGGGCGACCTGGCTGGAGCACCAGGTGTAATTCACGGTAGTCGCGTTGCAGGCGTGGAGGTCCCAGCCGGTGTAATTGCCGTCCTAACCCGAGGCGGGTCCTTGGGCGAAAGCCGGGATGGCGATTGCGGCTGGAAAAGCGAGCGCGCGGAGCGGAGCGCGCAATGAATGATAGACTTGTCTCGACATAGAGCCCCTTACGCGTTGCCCGCTGAAGGCGCGAGCGAGCGGGTCCCCAACCTGTGGATTAGAAGCGATTGACTAACCTTAGTGAGACTCAGGACTGGGAATGTTGCTCAAAAAAGATCTGAAAGGATCGGGCGAGAATACCTGATGCGTCTGGGAGGTGCTTGTAGTCGCGCGATGCAGGTGCAAGTCAATGAGTCTTTCGTTGCGGCAGGGTCACTTGGGAATTAACTGAAGCGCCACTTCTCCGCATGTCGCCGACACAGCCAATTAACAGCGCGCTCTTGAGGTACATCTTCAGCCTGATCGTCCAGAGATACTCATCCGCTTCGCGAGCGAATGTTTCAAGATGCTCATGCGCGCGGATCATCTTCGCATCCACGCTCTCCATCCATGCGAGAGAGTTCGGCACCGGCATACAACGATTATCAGGGCGGTCGTTAACAGCTTCTGTTTGGAGCAGCCCTGTGCCTCACCCCTTGCGTGCTCAACCGCCGAACTCGTTTTGGTCATTAAGATCGATTCTCCTGTTCCACCTACTCGCAGATGTCATCGCGCCATTCTCGGCAGATTTTCCACCGGGCAATACCGGGCAATGATTCCTGGCGCTCGTGGCAATCGTGGCATGTCTGGCAACGTAGAATCAGCAACTTGGGGTTGCCAATTGGCTGCCTCTTGGTTCGTACCCCTACGTCCAGCACCATACTTCGCATCCCCCCATCCTCAGCGGCTTCTCAGGCGCCATGGGGTCGTTAGTCGAAGGTCTCCGGCAAGCTTCGGGGCGGCGCGCCGACATACGATCCCAATCTCTAACTAGAGATTTTGCTAGTAATCAGTTAAGTCGCGTTTGTTCGGCCTCCGGCGTCATAAGAAGGATGGGTCGAGATGAGCGACGTCGCTTCCATTGAAAGCAGGCTGACCGAGCTTTGGGAGACTCCCAAAACGCTGCGAGGGTGGTTCGCGACAGTCGATCACAAAGAGTTAGGAATCCGCTATCTAGTCACAGCCTTCGCCTTTCTCTTGGTGGGAGGCTTGGAAGCCCTGCTGATGCGAATCCAGCTTTCGCGCCCGGATCAGGCTTTCCTCTCGCCGGAAGTCTACGATCAGGTCTTCACGATGCATGGCGTCACCATGATCTTCTGGTACGCCTCGCCGATACTAACAGGTTTTGCGGTCTATCTCGTGCCGCTCATGATCGGCGCGCGAGATATGGCGTATCCGAGACTAAATGCTTTCACTTACTGGTCATTTCTCATTTCCGGCATTTTTCTCTATGTCGCGCCACTTATTGGCCAAGCGCCGCACGCCGGTTGGTTCGCCTACTTTCCATATACGGGCACGCGCTATTCCCCAAGCCGTGGAATGGATTTTTATGCCCTCTCGCTCATCTTCCTCACCATCTCCACTACGGGCGCGGCCATCAACTCTATCGTGACCATTTTGCGGCTCCGTGCTCCCGGCATGGCGATCAGCAAAATGCCGTTGTTCCTTTACAGCACGCTGACTATCTCGTTCCTTATTCTCTTCGCATTGCCTGCTCTGACGGCAGCGTGCGTCTTCCTCGAATTAGATCGCCAATGGGGAACTCATTTCTTCAAAATCGCCAACGGTGGCGATCCCATGCTTTGGCAACAACTCTTCTGGTTCTTCGGCCATCCTTGGGTATATGTGATCTTCCTTCCTGCCACGGGAATGGTCTCGCTCATCGTCCCTGTCTTCTCTCGCCGTCCGATTGTCGGCTATCCCTATATCGCAATCGCGACAATTCTGACCGGCCTCGTGGGTTTCAGCGTCTGGCTGCACCACATGTTCACAGTAGGCATGTCCGACATGGCGATGAGCTTTTTTAGCGCCGGAAGCATGACGATTTCTATCTTTACGGCAGTTCAGGTGTTCGCATGGATCGCGACAATCTGGATGGGACGTCCTGTGCTAACGTCCGCAATGTATTTCGCGGTAGGCTCTATTGCGCTGTTAGTTGTTGGCGGACTAAGTGGCGTATTCACCGGTATCATTCCTGTGGACTGGCAAGTTCATAATACTTACTATATAGTTGCTCACATTCACTACGTCTTAATCGGCGCGAACGTCTTTCCCGTTTTCGCGGGCTTCTATTATTGGCTGCCCAAAATGACGGGCCGAAAACTGGATGAGGCGCTCGGCAAGTGTAGTTTTTGGATCATGTTCATCGGTTTCAACGTGGGTTTCTTCCCGATGCACATCCTAGGACTGATCGGGATGCCACGCCGAATCTACACCTATCAGTCCGGTCTCGGACTCGAAAATATGAACGTAATCGTGACGGTCGGAGCGTTTGTCTTAGGTATCGGTATCTTGATAAGCATACTCAACCTGCTTTGGAGCTTGCGCAACGGTCCTCTCGCCGGCAAAAATCCGTGGAACTCGGACGGACTCGAGTGGGAAACCGAATCGCCCCCCAAACCTTACGCAACGGTCCACATTCCTACTGTGATTTCCCGGCATCCGCTTTGGGACGACTATGAGGAGGAAAGCGATCCTGCGAACGATCGTATTCTCGACGAGCAGCGCCTCACGCTTGTCACAAGTTGGCTCGATGCGGAGCCGACCTCTATAGCAACCATTCCGAAAGACACGTTAGTGCCTCTCATATTGGCCATCGTGCTGTTTTTCTTCTTCTTCGCTCTGGTGTTTCAGTGGTTGATGGGCGCGTTACTGTCGTTCTTGATCACCGTGCTTCTTACTTACTATTGGCTATGGCCAAAACCTGCGGAGGCGACGCAATGAGTGTCGCGCTGCAATGTCCCCGGTCCAGCCCATCTATTTCCGAATTACCCCTCGAAGAGCGCCGAGGCAGCTATGCCATGTGGTGTGTCATTGCCACTGAGTCCGCGCTCTTCGCCAGCTTCTTTGCCGCTTACTTCTACTTAGGTAATAACAAGGCGCGTTGGCAGGTGGATCATCCGCCCAAACTCCTCATCGCCCTCGTGCTGCTGGCCATTTTGGTGTCGAGCAGCTTCGTCCTGGAGTGGGGAAAGCGCCGCGTTGTCGAGCGGCGTTATGCAGCCGCCCGATTCCTGCTCGCGGTAACTATCTTCATGGGCTTGGTCTTTCTCGTCCTACAAGCCTACGAATATATAGATCATTGGAAGACATTAACTCCGTTCAGTGACTCTTACGGCTCGATCTTTTACGCGATCACCAGCTTCCACGCCGCTCACGTCATTGTCGGGTTGTTGATGCTCGCCTATGTACTTGTTCTGCCGCGCTACGCCCCGGCCCGCGAAACGCCTTTCCGTCCCTATGAAACCGTCGCGCTCTATTGGCACTTCGTCGACGTCGTCTGGATACTCGTTGTTCTAGTCCTGTATGTCATTCCGAACATGATCGCCCATGGCTAGCTCGTCCCACAATCCGCAGCATCCCGTTCCTTCCCGGCAACTTTGGTTCGGTTTCACTGGATCGGCCGCAAGCTGGATCGTTCTCAGCGCCGGTTACGTGCTCATCACTTGGTGGGCTTGTGTCGAAAATACGCAACTCGGAGGAGGTACTCCGCGGCCGGGCGCTGTTCTGCTGTATAGCTCGGCCGCGGTGCTCTTAATCGGGCTGGCCGTCGCTGCCGGTCTCATCTCCTATCGCAACTGGCGCCGCCTTTCGGATGCGCCCACGCTGGGCGAAGCGGAAAGCCCCGGCCGCCGAGAGTTCATGGCTCTGCTCGGCGTGTTCGTTAGTTTTACGTTAGGCATCGGCCTGATCTGGTTGACAATTCCGCTGCTGATTCTCAAGCTTTGCGTGAGGGCGCGGTGAGACCGCTGCCGGCATCCGGGGTTGTGTTACTAGTTGCTGTCGCGGTGGGGTCCCTTGCCTGCACGGGAGGCAAAGTCACCCGCGCTTATACGGTTGCTGTCGAGGGGAACCCTCTGCATGGCAAACAACTCATTCAAAGCTATGGCTGCGGTTCGTGCCACATCATCCCCGGTATCCGAACTGCGCGAGGATTAGTTGGCCCCCCACTTACATTGTTTGCGCGAAGAACGATGATCGCGGGCGAGCTTCCCAATTCCCCCGATAACCTGGCACGCTGGCTTAAAGATCCTGCCGCGGTAGAACCGAAAACGGCCATGCCGAACCTGGGGCTTACTAGTCAACAGGCTCACGATGTAGCGGCTTACCTGTATACATTGCAATGAACCGAACCAAGCTCTTTCTTCTGATCGCGATATTCGCGTCCATCCTTGCAACGCTCGCCACCGCCCAGAACAACAGCGGAAGTACTGAAACCATCCCGGGAGAGCTCGCCGGGTTTCACATAGTCTCGCCCGTCGCGGCCGGCGAGTGGGCGATGCCTGCTGGAGATTACGGCAACACGCGCTATAGTCCGCTCGACAAGATCAACACCGGCAATGTCCAAAACCTGCATGTCGTCGCAACCATGTCCACCGGCATCCCGCAAGGGCACGAAGGCCAGCCGTTAGTTGTCAACAACACGATGTATGTGGTCACGCCCTATCCGAACAATCTTATGGCGTTTGATCTGACGCAGCCCGGCTTCCCTCAAAAGTGGATATATCATCCCAACCCGCAGATTGCCGCTGTCGGTATCGCGTGCTGCGATGTCGTGAACCGCGGCGCCAGTTACGCCAACGGTTACATCATCTATAACTTACTGGACTCATACACAGTCGCGGTGGATGCGAACACCGGAAAAGAGGTCTGGAGAACGAAGGTCGGCGACATCAAATTCGGCGAGACGACCACTATGGCGCCTATCGTCGTGAAAGGCGTCGTCTTAGTCGGCGACAGCGGCGGAGAGCTCGGCGTTCGTGGGCGCCTTACCGCGCTCGATTCCAAGACCGGCAAGATTCTCTGGCGCGCTTTCAACAGCGGTTCGGATCAAGATGCGCGCATCGGCTCCGATTTCAGACCGTTCTACGCCAAGGACCGGGGCAAGGATCTGGGACTGTCCAGTTGGACTCCAGGCCAGTGGAAAATGGGCGGTGGAACCATCTGGGGATGGATCTCCTATGATCCGGAGCTAAACCTTATTTATTACGGCACCGGTAATCCCGGCGTCTGGAACCCGGATATGCGGCCGGGAGACAACAAATGGTCGATCACCATTTGGGCGCGTAATCCCGAAACCGGCTATGCCAAATGGGCTTACCAGATCGTGCCTCACGACGCGTGGGATTACGACGAAATCATGGAGAACGTTCTGATCGACATGCCATGGCAGGGAAAATCGCGCAAGCTCTTGATTCATCCCGGCCGCACTGGCTACGTCTTTGTGCTCGATCGCGAAACCGGTGAAGTCTTGTCAGCCGAAAAGTTCGAACCCGTGAACTGGTCGAGCGGTTACGACCTGAAAACCGGTCTTCCCGCCATCGATCCAGAGAAGCGCACCCACTTCGGTCACTACGCGACGCATATCTGTCCCTCTTCCACTGGCGCTAAGGAATTTGTTCCCTCTTCGCTGTCGCCCCGAACGGGCTATCTATATATCTCCGCGCATAACACATGCATGGATTACGAAGGAACTTCGGTGAATTACATTGCCGGAACCCCGTATCTAGGCGCAAGCGTGCGAATGTATCCGGGCCCGGGAGGTTATCAGGGTGAGTTCATGGCTTGGGATATTCAAAAGGCGCGGAAAGTCTGGTCCATCAAAGACCCGGATCTGCCCGTCTACAGCGGAGTTCTCAGTACCGGAGGAGATGTCGTGTTCTACGGAACCATGGAGGGTTGGTTCCGGGCCGTCGATGCTCGCTCCGGCAAGGTGCTTTGGCAGTTCAAAACGGCTTCCGGAATAGTCGGTAACCCCATGACGTTCCTTGGTCCCGACGGCAAGCAATACGTGGCCATCTACTCCGGCATCGGCGGCTGGATGGGCGCCACTGCGCTTCCTTCCGTTTCAACCGACGACCCCTATGGCGCCCTCGGCGCGGTCGGCGCCATGAAACAAATCAAAGCGAAAACACAACCGGGAGATCTTGTGTATGTGTTTGGGTACTAAGTTTCTCACTTGTGTGCTGCTTACCACCGGTCTCACTGCCGCCGCCACCCCCGAGTTACGGGTCTGCGCAGATCCTAATAACCTGCCTTATTCAAACGACCAGCGGCAAGGATTTGAAAACAGGCTGGCGAACCTGATCGGGAACGACTTGGCCGAACAAATCTCTTATACCTGGTATCCGCAGCGAGGCAAGTTCTTTCGCAAGACTTTGGAAGCTGGCGTTTGCGACGTCGTGATGGGCGTGCCGGAAGGTTTAGAGGAAGCCTTGGAAACACGTCCTTACTACCGGTCCACCTACGTTTTTGTATCCCGCCAGGACCGTAATCTGCACATCGCCTCATTGGATGACCCTCAACTGCGCACCCTTCGCATCGGTGTGCACATTCTCGGTGAGGCGAACGATAGCCTCCCGCCCGTGCACGCCTTATTGAATCGGGGCGTCGTCCGAAACCTTGTTGGATTCAGCATCTTCGGCAATCTCACCGAAACAAATCCGGCCGCTGACCTCATCCAAGCGGTCATAAACAAAAGTGTGGACCTTGCGGTCGCATGGGGTCCCTTAGCGGGCTACTTTTCTCTTAACTCCCAGATCCCACTAACACTGACTCCTATCAATCGCGATCCCGCGAACCCTTCTCTACCATTCGCATTCGACATCGCCATGGGAGTTCGTCCCGGAAACGACGCCCTCAGGCGTCAGCTCGATGCTGAACTTACACGGCGCGCCCCGGAGATAAGAGCTTTGCTTCACTCCTACGGCATCCCGCAAACGGAGCAATAACCATGCGAATCCTGCTCTCGCTTCTTACTGTCGGGCTGCTGCTGGCAATCGCCGGTTGTAAAACGTCCTCGACTGCGGTCGCTTCCAGCTCCTCCCCTCCCGTTCCCGCGGCAGTGGGCCCGATTCCAGGGCCGCCTGCGCCTCCGAATGAGCGAACGAATCCGTTGAACGGAGATCCTGTCGCTTTGCAGGACGGTCGCAGGCTCTTCGACTGGTACAACTGTTCGGGATGTCACGGCGGTCATGCCGGAGGCGGAATGGGGCCCAGCCTCCGCGATCCCGTCTGGCTCTACGGCGATCGCGACGAGCAAATTTTCGATTCGATCGCCGAAGGCCGCTCCAAAGGCATGCCGGCTTGGGGCAGCCGCATCCCCGAACACCAGATCTGGGAACTTGTGGCGTACATCAAGTCCATGGGCACTCCCCAGGAGCCCGACCCGCCCGTCGAGCCTGCGGACGAAGAAGTTCCGAATCCCGAACATAATACGATCCCCGCGTCCCGCCCAAAACCGCAGTGACCATGCGCCGCCTCCTGCCTGCTGCTCCCGCCTTTCTGCTCCTCGCCGGATGCGAGCCTATGCAGTCGACGTTCGCATCCCATGGACCCGCCGCCGAGCGGATCGCGCATCTTTCCTGGTTCATGACCATCCTGTTCTTGGCCGTCACAGCCGTGATGTGGCTTCTGATTGCCTGGGCCGCCAAGCGCGGTCGCGGAACGCTCGCCGAGCATGCTCCCGTCGATATCGGCGGTGGCCAGAAATGGATCGCCATTGGCGGTCTCGCGATTCCGCTCGCCATTCTAACCCTTATCTTCGTGCTCGGCCTGAACCTCCTGGCCGAATTTCCCATCCACGGCCCTCATCACCACGCCACGACTCCCGACATCTTGATCGTCGGTCACCAATGGTGGTGGGAGGTCCACTACCTGAGCGGCTCGCCCGGCCAGGAAGTTACTACGGCGAACGAAATTCACATTCCGGTAGACCGGCCGATGAATATCCAGCTTGAATCCTATGACGTCATGCACTCATTCTGGATACCGGCTTTGCACGGGAAGGTGGATCTGATCCCAGGACATACTAACTTCGTTCGGATACAGGCCGGTGAACCCGGAAACTATGCGGGGCAGTGCGCCGAGTATTGCGGGGCGGAACACGCGCGCATGCGCTTGCTTGTTGTTGCTCAGACCCCTGATGAGTATGCGGCGTGGCTGGATGAGCAGCGCAAGCCCACGTCCGAGCCGGCCTCGGCCGACGCCATAGCCGGAGAGCAGGTTTTCCTCAACGCCGCGTGCATTTTGTGCCATCAGATCAGCGGAACGCCCGCGGGGGGACGCGTGGCGCCAGACCTTACGCATCTCGCGAGCCGTCAATATATAGCCGCCAATTCTTATCCGAATAACACCGCGTACCTGGAGGCCTGGGTCACGCACGCTCAATCTCTAAAACCTGGAGCCGAAATGCCAGATCTGACTCAATTTACAGGCGAGCAACTCCGTGACTTAGTCGCCTATCTAAGGCAATTGAAATGATCAAGTTATTCTCCTCCCTTTGGATCCTCTCTATTGTTTCCGTTCTCCCTTGCGGCGCTCAGCGAAACGCCGGCTGCTCTGCGTTGCCGGATGCCGCTCGGTTGCGCGCCGTACTTCAATCCGTTGTCAAGGAAGGCGCCTCCAAAAATGGCGGCCTCGGTAATCAAGAGTGGGCCGCGACAGTCAACCGCGACGGTCTGGTGTGCGCGATTGTCTTCAGTGGAAATACCCGCGGCGATCAATGGCCAGGCAGCCGCGTCATTGCTGCATCGAAAGCGAACACGGCGAACGCGCTCAGCGGGTCGAATTACGCTCTTTCGACCGCCAATGTTTACGCCGCCTCGCAGCCGGGCCAAAGCCTCTACAGTCTGGCGACCAGCGCGCCCCCCAACGCCCAAGCCGTATTTGGCGATCCGGCTTCGTTCGGTACAACCAACGATCCCATGATCGGCAAGGCAATCGGAGGCGTAATCGTCTTCGGCGGAGGCCTTCCCCTCTACAGCGGCGGCAAAATCGTCGGCGGGCTCGGCCTCAGCGGCGATACCTCCTGCACAGACCATATCATCGCCTGGAAGATTCGCCATCAACTGAGACTGGATGCGGTGCCGATGGGCCCCAGCCCCGACCATAACGACAACATGATCCTCGACTTCAAGAATGGCGTGAGTGCCAGCGGCTTCGGTCACCCCTCGTGCAAAGGCGGCAATACCTCGGATTGGATCGTCAATAATCTCTCGAAGCAATTTCCCACCGGCCCCGGTAAGTGATCCATCGTTCCGCCTGAAGCACGCGGGATTCCTACGTGCAACATGCTAGTAACCGGATAAAGGCTGCTTTGTCTCCTAAGCGTATGGATACTGTGAAGGCCGATTTGAACGAATTCCAAAGCGTCAAGGACCTGAAAACAATACTGGGCGCCGAAGGCCCGTGCTTGAGCGCCTACATCCCGCTCGCCGCCGCGCCTCCCAACCAAAGCGCGCAGGCTAACGCTCTTGAATGGCGCGAGACGCTGCGAACGTTGAAATCGAAGGCGCAGCAACATGGCGCCCTGGGACGGGAGCTCTTGGAAAGCGTGCAGGACTGGGATGCCATCCTCGGGGATCGCGAGCCGCAAGGCCGTTCCGTCGCGGTGCTGCGCTCGCCCGATGTATTCCGCGTCGCCTGGATCGACGAAACCGTTAAGAGCCGCGCGACGCTAGGGCCCCACTTCTACATCCGCCCACTGTTGCCGGACTTGATTCGCGACAAGACGTTCTACATCCTCGCCCTCAGTCAAAACGATGTGCGCCTCCTGCGATGCACTCAGCGAACGTCTGACGAAGTGCCGTTCCCCCCGGGGTTCGCGACGAGTTTCGATGGTTACATGAACACCGCCAAGCCGGATCATGTTTCCGATGGACGCGCGGCGCCCGGTCCAGGCGTAGGTTCATCCAAGGGCGTCATGTTCACCACCAGCTCGGACCGCGAAGACAAAGGCGAATACCTCGCGCACTTCTTCCGCCAGGTTGACCGCTGCGCCGAAGAAATGTTGCGCGGCAAAACGGATCCTGTGGTGCTCGTCGGCGTCGAATACGAGATTGCGCTCTATCGCTCGCTGAACTCCACTCTGCCGCTGGCGCGAGAAGCGGTCCACGGCGCTCCCAACGGCCTCAAATCGCGCGAAATGCATGCCCGTGCGATCGCCGCTCTGCTTCGCTGCTACGAAAAGAAGATCGACGAAGCATTGGCGCAGTACAACCACAAAGTGGGCGGCGTCGCTTCCAATCGCCTGAAAGACGTTGTCACGGCCGCTCACGACGGCCGCGTGCTCACGCTGCTCGTCTCCGATTCGCTCGAGACCACCGGGGTCTTCGATGAGTCAACCCACAGCGTCAAGGGTCGCGAAACGGGAGGCGCGTCCGACGAAGACTTGGTCAACGATGCAGCCGTGCAGACCATTCTGCACGCCGGCCAAATCTTCGTCGTCCCGAACGGCAACATGCCGAACGGCGCGCCTTTAGCCGCGATCTTTCGCTTCTAAGCCCACACGGCGGCTATTCCGCCTCAGCCGCGCCGCCAAACATCCGCACAACCCGAGAATCGCCAGCCCCGCGCTTGCCGGCTCCGGAACTGTGCCTCCGCTCGCGGGCTGGATGGCCGCTTCAAAGTCGCTGTACGCAAGATCCGCGATCAACAGGTCGCCTTCGCTGGTCGGATGAAGCCCGTCGAAGCTAAACAGATAATCGTTCGCGTTGCCTCCGGGAGGCGTGCTGCCCGGATTCAATCCGTACCGGCCCGGGTCGCTCAAAATGCTGCTGAACAACGCTTCGACGTTCACGCCCACCACTACGATTCCGGGATGGCTGTGGTCCAGAGATTGAATGTCGTGAGCCCACTCGGTATCGAACGCCAGGCTCGCGGCATTCAGAGCCAAGGCGTCTCCGCTCGCCTGTCCGCGAGGCGTGTCGCCCAGCAGTGGTACATTGAACCACAAAAAGTACTTCCCGCCTTCGCCCGCCAGCGTGGCGATATTCGCCTCCAGATTATCGGCCGCTGTCACTGGATTATTTCCGCCGATGATGTCGTTCGCCCCGGCCCAGAAACTGTAAAGCGAAGTCGAAGGAACGCTCGATTTTCCCCCGACATAAATTCCCACTTGATCGGATACGTAGCCGATCCCGTTCGAGCCTGTATCTGCCCCGGCCACTGCGAAGTTTGTGCCGCTCCCCGGCGCGAGGAAAGGCTGCGGATCCGGCAAGCCGGCCTTCGCTGCGAACTGATCGATCCACAACCCCGAAGGTCCGCCCGCCTCGGGTGGATTCGTAAATTCGCCCACCTGAAACGGCAGGCCAGGAATGGTCCGGTACGCATAGCCCGCGCCCGGCTGCGCGCCGAGCGTTGCGATGGACGCGTTGCCCGTATCCGTCAAGCTATCGCCGAAAGCCACAATCTGATTCACCGGATCGCCAAATGCCGCAAAGAACGGCAGAGCCAAGGCGAGGCCCGAAAGTGCAACCACACGTCTGCGCATATGCAATGGACCGACTCAGCGCTCCGCTTGGTACAAAGAAATCGCTACAATTCGAAAGAGCGAGTTTTCAGGAGGCGCATGGTACCAACTCTGAACGCTGAACAACAATCCGATCTGTTGCGGCGCGGCTTCTCGCGGCGAACCTTCGGGCGCATCGCCACTATCCTGGGCGCCGGCGCGGCGCTCCCCTTCTATAACGAGCACGCCCTTGCGCAGATGTCCAAGGCAGGCCCCATCCCAGCCGATGCGGTGAAGATCGACGCCAACGAGAACCCGCTCGGACCATCTCCGGAAGCCGTGGACGCCATCTACAAAAGCGTGAAGCAGGGCGGCCGCTACATGTGGGAGGCAACAGATTCACTCGCCCGCGTCTTGGCCGAAACGCTTGACGTCAAGTACAGTCCCGACGAGAAATCGAGCTACATCCAGATCTACGCCGGTTCGAGCGCGCCGCTGCACCAGGCCGTGCTCGCGTTCTGTTCCAAAGATCGCGCCTTCGTCAAAGCCGATCCAGGCTACGAGGCCGGCGAAATCGCCGCCAAGTACATCGGCGCGCCCGTCGTCAAGGTGCCGCTCCGCGCCGGAACTTACGACCATGACGTCAAGGCCATGCTCGCCGCGGCCCCGAACGGCGGTCTCTTCTACATCTGTAATCCCAACAATCCCACCGGTACCGTGACCAGCCGTTCCGATATCGAATACCTGGTTCGCAACAAGCCGCAAGGCGCCATCGTCATGATCGACGAGGCCTATTACCACTTCTATAAAGAGGCTGTCCAGTGCACGGACATGGCGGCGCAGGACAAAGACGTCGTCGTCCTGCGAACCTTCTCAAAGATATATGGCATGGCGGGACTCCGCGCGGGCGCGGCCGTCGCGCGCCCCGATCTGTTGGCTAAAGTCAGGCAATGGAGCGCCGGCGCCATGCCCATCACCGCCATGCATGGGGCAATCGCCAGCTTGCAGTCGAAGAGCCTCGTTCCCGAACGCCGCGATTACATGATTGGCGTGCGCGAGGTGACCTGTGATTGGCTCGCTTCAAAAAATGTCAAACTAATCCCTTCGCAAGCCAACTTTTTCATGATCGACGTCAAGCGGCCCGGCAAGGATTTCCGCCGGGACATGGCCCAGCAGAAAGTCTTCGTTGGCCGCTCCTGGCCCGTGTGGCCCAATTGGAGCCGCATCACCGTCGGAACCAAGGAAGAAATGGCCAAATTCCGCGACGCCTTCGAAAGATGCTATAACGCCTGACGCCACCGCCCGGCGGGCGCCGAACCATTTTACTGGTCCTTCAGCCACTCTGGAAACAGCAGAGCGCGCACGTCCGGCTTTTCGAGATCGTCTTTCAAGATCACCCGCGCCGGAAGCTCCATTCGCCGGGGCGGCGTCCGGCCGCTCAACTTCTCATCGAGCGACTTCACCGCCTCATAGCCCAGCCGAAAAGGGTTCTGTACCAGCATTGCGTTCGACGTTCCGTCCCGCAGCGCCTCCACATGCGTCTTACTGAAATCGAACGTCACCAGTTTGAGCTTTCCCGCGATCCCTCGATTGCGAATCGCCTGAATGCTGCCAAGCGACGCCGCCTCGCTCGACGCAAACATTCCAGCTAGCTCCGGATTCGCCGTCAGAATATCCTCTGCCGCGGCCCGCGAGCGCTCCGGATCGGCCATTCCGAACTCACGCGCAGCGATCCGGACATTCGGGAACTCTTTCGCTATAGTCGCCTCGAACCCTCGCTCCCGCAGCACCGTCGAAGTGCCTCCGGGCTTCTGCATTACCATCGCGACCGCGCCGCGAGTGCCAATTAAATGCGCAAGCGTTCGCGCCGCCGTGCACCCTGCCGCGTAATTGTCGGTTGCTATGAAGCTGACATAATCGTCAATCGCAACCGCGGAATCGAAAACCGTGACCGGAATCCCCGCGCGGATAGCTCGTTCGATCGGGGCCACAAGAGCATGCTCGTCGGTCGCCGAGATGGCGAGCGCCGCCACCTGGCGCGTAATCATCGCGTCTACAATCTCGATCTGCCGCGCAAAGTCAGTCTCGTTTTGCGGGCCGTTCCAAAGCACTTCTACGTGCAGCTCGCGCGCCGCTTGCTCCACTCCCGCATGCACCGAAAGAAAGAACAGATGCGACGTGGCCTTCGGGACAACCCCGATCACGCGCGAACCGGCGCGCCTGCAACCCGCTAGAGCTGCCAGCACCCCTGCGGCGAATATCTGCCGGCGAGTGTACACGCCCCACATCGTAGCTCGATCGCATCGTCGCCGCCCTACTGTCTGCTGAGAATAAATAAGGTGATGTCGTCGTGCCGCTGTGCCTGTCCTCGGAACGTGTCCAGATCGCAGCGGCATAAACCCAGTAAGTCCATTGCTCCCGCGGATTGATTCTCGCCGACCAGGCGGCACAAGCGCTCCACGCCATATTCGGAACTCGAGGCGTCCATCGCTTCCGACACTCCATCCGAGTATAGGATGAGTCGTTCGCCCGGACGCAGCGACAGCTCCACCAGCGAAAACTCTTCTTTGCCGAACATTCCCACCGGCAGGCTCGACCCTTCCACCGGCCGCACCGCGCCATCTCGCGCCAACAGCGGGGCGGGATGCCCGGCGTTCGAAATCTCGATTCGCCCGTCGGCAAACCCGCGCCCGCACACGAGCGTGGCATATTGGTTCGGCAAAACGCTTTCCGCGAAAACGCGGCTCGCATGTTCCAGCACGCGCTTGAGCGAGAGCCCCATCGGAATCAACGTTCGAAACATGGCGTGCAGGTGCGCCATCAGCATGGACGCCGCGACTCCTTTGCCCGAAACGTCTCCTACCATAAAGTACAAACCGGAATCCTCGGCGTCCACCACGTCGCAATAGTCGCCGCTCACCAGTTGCGCCGGCTCGTAGTGGTAACAAATGCTCCAGCCGTGGCGCTCCAGGCGCTGCGGCGGAAGCAACCCCTTTTGCACTCGCGCCGCAAGCTCCAGGTCCCGCTCCAATGCGTTGCGTTCCTGCCGGCTCAAATGATCCAAACAAAACCGCACCAGCGGGTCGCAAATCAGCCGGTCGCTTTCGATCGTGTCGTGACAGGTCTCGCACAAACCGTACGACCCGTCCTGCATTCTGCTCAGCGCCCGATCTACCTCATCCAGCAGCGCATGCAGGTGATCCGGATGCCGGTTCTCGGTCAGCGCATCCTGCAAACGCTCGCGCCTGGCCAGCAGTTGCTGCTGCATGAATGAATTGATGGCGGTCGCCATGGCTGCCTCCCGGATCCTTCGCCCGAGTGTTACCGTTTCGATGCCGTGAACCGGCCAAAAGTTCGGCTCAAATCGGGTGTCGAATCTATATTTTCGGCGCTCCGGCAATCTGGCGCTACCCGAACCTTGCGGCCGCTTCCAAGTTCCGCGGACTAGCTGCCGCGCGGATTGGGTACGAAACGCGGCGGTTGCCGCTCATCGCCCATGCGAAATGCCGTCAAATACGCTAAACGCAGAATCTTCGCCATCTTGACGTAGTTGATCTTGTCGAAAGTATCCGTCGTGTGGTGATAATCGGGATGAAAGCCGGTGAACCACCACAGCGCCGGGATGTCGTGCAGCACGAACGGAAATTGGTCGCTGCGGAAGAACACATTCAAAGCGGATTCCCGATCGAATCGGTCGTCCAGCGTTAGGCCCACATGCTTGTTCTCGGCTTCGACTGCCTCCCGGTAATCGGGACTGTAAGTCGCGCCGATCAGGTTCAAGCGGTTGCTCGTGTACGCCGGAATTTCGATCAAGCCCTTCGTCTGATCGCTCGGAGTCTCGTTCCGCCCGATCATGTCGAAATTGATGATCGCCCTCGTGCGATCCAGCGGCCTCAGCGGATGCGCGGCCATGTAAAAAGAGCCCAGCAGTCCTCGCTCTTCCGCCGCGAAAACCACGAACAGAATAGAGCGCCTCGGCTTCACCGGATTGGCGGCGAACGCATGCGCCAGCTCCACCACGCCCACCGTCCCGGAGCCGTTATCGTCCGCTCCGTGCCAGATATCGACTCGGCCGTTTTCAACGCTCATCCCATCGTGGTCGTGATGTCCGCTGATGATGATCGTGTCGCCCGCAAGCGCAGGGTCCGATCCTTTCTCCAATCCCGCCACGTTGTAACTGGTGCCCGCATGCGAGAAAAGATTCTTCAGATGGATTGTGGCCTCTGTGTCCGGCAGAGCGCGCGACTGCGGCTTTAGGTCGCGATCGATGCCCGCTTGCAACTCAGACGGGGTCGCTCCTGCATTCGCCAGGAGTTCTTTCGCCGCCGCATCGGAGATCGTCACCGACGGCGTGTGTAGCGAATCGTCCGCCAACGCTTGCGATGGAAGCGGTGTCGCGCGCGTCGCCGAGCCTCCTATGCGAGCCACCCGTTCCTGATTCGATGGATGCTTGCGATTCGGTTCCGCCACGATCAGAACGCCCACCGCGCCATGCGCCTGCGCATTCTGCACCTTTACGCGTGAAGTAGCGTAACGCGTATTTCCGGTTCCATTGAAAATGGACTTCGGGTCCGTCTCCTGCGGCTCATGATCGAAGATCAGCACGATCTTCCCATGCGCGTCGATGTTCTGGTAATCGTCGTAGTCCAGTTCCGGAGCGGTGATGCCGAACCCGGCGAAGACCACCGGCGCCGTCAGGTCGGTGTCTTTCGGGAACGACCCGAACGCCTCTGGAAACTTCCATCGCTTTTCCTCGCCGCCTCGTTTCATTGCAAGATAGCTTTCCGCGCGATCGTTTCGGAACTCGATGAGCGGCACTGCCTGCAAATAGCTTCCGTTCGCGGCCGGCTGCAAACCCGCTTTCGCAAATTCGGACGCGATCCACTGAATAGCAACATCGTCCCCAGGCTGTAGGGACAGCCGGCCCTGCAATGCGTCAGACGAAAGAAATGCGAGGTCCGCTCTAAGGTCCGATTCCCGAATAGTCTGGTATCCGGCGGCAACCTCCCTCGGTGGCGGCGGCAACTGGCCTTGAGAAGTCGCCGTCGCGACCCCGATCAAAGTGAACAGCGCGAAGCTTCGAAGCGGCATGTTATCGCATCTTACTCCGAGCCCTTTGGCTGCACCATGGCTTTGAGCTGGCGAAAAGCGGTTGCGTCGAAATTCAACTTCAGGCGCTCGGGTATCTCCGGCTTGGCCGAAGACGCGGATACGTGGTCTTGAGCGCGCTCCAGCAGCGTGCCGGCGTCGGCGTCGTCCGGCTTGCGGTCCACAACCGCTTGCAGCGCCTTCACTGCCTCATCGAACCGGCCGCTCTTCCAAAGCGCCGCGCCCAGGTTGAACTGATAAGTAGGGTCGTTCGGGTCTCCGTCCACTGCGCGATGTAAATCCCCGAGCGCGGTCGGCTGGTTTAATTCGATCTCCGCCGCGCCGAGATTGTTATAGACCTCGTTCAACGGATAAGTTTTCAAGACCTCGCGAAAGTAATTCGCCGCCCCTGTATAATCGCCCGAATAGTACGCGCTTACCCCAAGCTTGAACTGCGCCTCGACGTAACTCGGGTCCGATGGAGTAATTCGCTTGAGCCACGTAATGGCTTGACCATAGTCCTTCTTTTGGAGAGCTAATTTGCCAAGCTCAAAAGCCGGTCCCGAAAAGTTCGGATCGAGCGCCGCCGCCTGCAGAAACCACTTCTGCTGCTGGTCTCCGCTTTGCGAAAGCAGGCCGCGCACATAGCTCTCTTCCGCATCCACCCGGATCAATTTGCTCGGCGCCAGGAACTGGTCGAGTGAAAGGTTCGCCTTCGGCTCTAGATATTTCAGTGTTGCAAAAGCCAGGTGTTCCTCGAGGCGCGATAACTCGGAAAGCTTTCCGCTTTCGGATGCCTCCGGCCCGTCGTGCATGCGCCCTAAATCGAGGAACCGCGCGCTAAGTTGAACGGAACTGTCCTTTAAGTCCGAGCTGCCCGGAGGTAAGTTAATGTCGTAAGTGCCATAACATATGTAAGTTGCATCCAGGCTCTGCCCTAATCGAATTAATGTCGCCTTCGTGAACGTCGCGCCGGGACGGAGCGAAAGCCGGTGCATGGCCTCTGCCCGGGAGCCCCGATCGAAGACGATCTGATTCGCATGCGCGTATTCATTCATCAGCGTCTCCGCGATGCTCTCGCCCACCCAGTTCAGGTCCGAATACTGCGAATGGTTCTGAAACTGGAGAACCAGGACCGTCGACGGAAAAGCCGGCGCGGCCGCGAGCCAAAACGCCAAAAACAACGCGCGAGAGTAGCGCACGCGACCATGGTATCGAATGAGTACTGCCGCCCCTGACCTGAAGAAACTGGCGTTTCGCTTCGTCCTCATCATTGGCATCGTCAACCTGTTCGCCGACATGACCTATGAAGGAGGCCGGGCCATTGGCGGCCCGTTTCTCGGCGCCCTCGGCGCGGGGGCCGCGGTGGTCGGCTTGGTCGCTGGTCTCGGCGAATTGATGGGTTATGGTTTGCGCTCCGTCTTCGGCTATCTAGCCGACAAGACCCATCGCTATTGGACGCTCATCTTCATCGGCTATGCGATCAACCTGCTTGCCGTCCCCGCGCTCGCGCTCGCTGGCAACTGGCCCGTCGCCGCCGCCCTGTTGATTGCCGAACGAACCGGCAGAGCCATTCGCAAACCCTCCGCCGAGACCATGCTGTCATACGCCGGAAAATCGCTCGGCCAGGGATGGGTCTTCGGTTTAAACGAGGCTCTGGATCAAGCCGGCGCCGCTATCGGTCCCCTCATCGCCGCCCTCGGTCTCTATTTTCAGCATCGTTATCAATTCGCCTTCGGCCTGCTGTTGGTTCCGGCCCTGCTCTGCCTCGGCGCTCTCACCGCCGCGCGAATTCGCTACCCACGCCCGCACGAACTCGAAGGGCGTGCGCCGCAGCCGCTCAGAACCAAGGGTTTCTCGACGTCCTATTGGATCTATCTCGCCGCCGCCGCGCTCATCGCGGCCGGCTTTGCGGATTTCTCCCTCATCGCATTCCACTTCCGTCAGGCCTCCACCGTCCCCCAGGACGTCATTCCCGTCTACTACTCGGTCGCCATGGTAACCAGTGCGCTCGCGGCGCTGCTGATTGGACGCCTGCTCGATAGCGGCGGTCTTCGCGTGCTCATCGCCGCCTTCCTGGCGCCGGTCTTTTCCGCGCCCTTGGTGTTCTTCGGAGGCGCCGCCGCCGCGCTCGTCGGCATGGTCTTGTGGGGCGTCGGAATAGCCGCTCAGGATGCTGGGCTCAAAGCTGTGCTTGCGGGCTTCGTTCCGCGAGAAAGGCGCGGCGCCGCATTCGGCGTCTTCGATACCGGCTTCGGCATAGCCTGGTTTCTCGGCAGCGTGGCCATGGGCTTCTTATACGAACACTCCATCTTCATGGTCGTCGTTCTCTCTATGGTGCTGCAGCTCGCCTCGTTTCCTCTTCTATTCCTCGCGAAAAGACCGCCCTCGCAACAATTCGGGCGAAAATTCGTGATATAGTTCACGCCAATAGCTGGCCAACCTCGTGGTTGGGTTCGCTAAGCCGCTTCTCGGGAGATACCATGAAGGTCATTTGTTCGTGCCGCGCGCTGGCATGTGCTTTTGCGGCCCTGGCGCTTCATGCGCAGGTCGTCCAATACCGGCTCGGCCCGGAACTTCTAGGCACAGGCGCTGCGCCTGGCCAGGGCTTCAGCGCTGCTCAGCAGGGATACGGCGTAGCTATTTCGGGCGATGGAAATACTGCCATGAGTGGCGGTCCCTTCGACGCCCAGGCGGTCGGCGCCACCTGGGCATGGGCCCGTCAAAGCGATGGCGCTTGGCTCCAGCAAGGCGCAAAGATGGTCGCCTCCGGTGCGATCCAAGGCACGCAGGAAGGAAGCTCGGTCGCGCTCTCCTACGACGGGAATACCGCCGCCGTTGGTGCTGCAGGCAACAGCGGCGCCACGTTCATTTGGACTCGCAGCAATGGCGTGTGGACGCAACAGGGAGGCGCCCTGCCGGGCGGCGGCCAGGTGGCGATTTCCGCCGATGGCGACACAGTAGCTGTCGGAGAGCCCCTCCTGAATAGCAACACAGGTGGCGTAACCATCTGGACCCGCGGCAACGGAGCCTGGACTCAGCAGGGCAGTGTCCTGACCGGTAGCGATCCCGCCTCCCAGAGCGGGCAGGGCGCCTCTGTCGCCATCTCGGGCGATGGCCAGACGGTCGCCTTCGGCGCGCCGACGGATAACGGCACCGGCGCGGTCTGGGTATTTACGCTCTCCGGTGGAGTTTGGACGCAGCAAGGAGCCAAGATCGTGCCATCGAGCGGCTCCGAATTCGGTCAAGCAGTCGCGCTATCCTCCGACGGCAACACATTGGTTGTTGGGCAGCCTAGCGGCAACTCCGCGCTGACAGGCCAAGGCTGGATCTATACGCGGACGAATGCCACTTGGAGCGAAACCGCCGATTTGAACGGCACGACCTTGAATCTGGCAAACACCGAAGGAAACTCGGTTGCTATCTCGGCCGACGGCAGCACGGCCATTCTCGGCGCGGGCCGCGGCTCTTCCGGTATTAGCGACGTCTGGGTCTTTCAGCAAACTGCCGGCGCCTGGACCCTCACGTCCTATTTGAATCTCCCGGGCCCTTCGCCCGCGGCCTACGGCAACTCGGTAGGTCTCTCCGCGGATGGCAAGACGGTGATCGGCGGCGCTCCCCTACAGGATGCATATGCGGGCGGAGCGTGGCTCTACTATGGCTCTGAATTCATCCAGATCGGCGGTCAATTGGCGCAGGTATCTATCGGCGGCGACGGTACTGTCGGCGGTGTCAATAGCCAAGGTGAAAGCTACATCTGGCAACCGGGCTCGCAGGATTGGCTGCAATTGCCCGGCGAGTTGAAGCAGATTGCCGTCTCCTCTGCAAACGTCATCTGGGGTATCAACGCCCAAGGCGAGATCTATCGCTACGACACGGCCGCCTCGGCTTGGCAGTCGATTCCGGGAAGCCTCAAGCAGATTGCGGTAGGCGTCGATGGAGATGTCTGGGGCGTCAACGCCCAGGGTTCGGTCTATCGCTTCCAATCCCAAACACAAACTTGGCAGGCATTCCCTGACGCTCTAAGTCAGATCGCGGTCGGCTATGACGGCGCGGTCTGGGGCGTCAACTCCGCGGGCGCTGTCTACCGGTTCAACCCGGGCGCCGACGCCTTCTCCCAAGTTACGGGACAAACTCTAACCCAGGTGTCGGTAGGAGGCGATGGCGATGTTTGGGGCCTCGGCAATCAAACCGCTTTTCACTTTAATCGCCTGACCCAGTCATGGAACTCGACCACCGGCGCATTCACCCAAATCGCCGTAGGAGCCGCCGCTAACGTATGGGCTTTGGATTCCGCGGGCCGAGCATTTCAATATCTCGCCTCCGGCGGCTGGACGCTCATGCAGAGTGCTCCCGCTTTGGCCGGAATTTTCGCAGGCGAGAATGGCGCCGCCTGGGGTGTAGACAGCGCCGGTGACATCTATCAATTCAGCGGACCTACACAGACCAATCAAACGTTTCACCAGATACCCGGCACGTTAAAGCAGATCGCGGTGGGCACGGACGGAAGCGCTTGGGGCGTAAATGCTGGCGGGCAGATCTACACTTTCGACGCGCTTTCTCAAACTTGGATGTACATACCCGGCGAGTTGAACCAAATCGCCGTGGGTACGGGCGCGAGCGTTTGGGGCATCAACGCCGCAAACCAGATCTACCATTACGACCCGGCGGCGCAGGGCTGGACCTGGATACCCGGATCGTTGACGCAAATTTCGGCCGGCGCCGACGGCACTGTGTGGGGCATCAATAGCGGCGAGCAAATTTACAACGGCGCTCCCGGTTTGCAAACCTGGACGCCCATACCCGGCTCCCTGCGCCAGATCTCGGTCGGCGCGGACGGCGCCGTGTGGGGCGTCAATGACAACGGCAGCATCTATTTCTACGACATCCAGCTTGGGTCGTTTAGGCAAATCTCAGGCACTTTGGCGCAAGTCTCCGTCGGTTCTTCCACCAACGTGTGGGGAATCAACCCGGAGGGCGGCGCTTATCATTTCGACGCGCAGAGCCAGAGTTGGCAGTATGTCGGCGGCGTGTTCTTCACCCAAATAGCCGCCGCCTTCGATGGCGCGGTTTGGGGCGTCGATGCGTCCGGCCAGGCATATGAATACGATGCGCAATACCAGAGCTGGCAGCTCTTGCCGATGCAGCTTGCCCAGGTGGCGATAGCCTCCGACAACGTTCGCTGGGCGCTGGATGCGGCAGGCTCGACCTATTGGTATTGGTAGAGGCTTCACCCCCCGCTCGCGAAGCGTTCGATAAACGCGCCGGCGATGCCGCGCGCCTGCTGCTGCACCGCCGCATCGAAGCCAAAGCCCTCCAGCCATTCGATGCCCGGCTCGTGCCGAAACCAGGTCATCTGCCGCTTGGCGTATTGCCGGGTTTTGGCTTGGCACTCCCGGATCGCCTCATCGAGCTTCAACCGTCCCGCCAGCACCGCAACCGCCTGCTTGTATCCGAGCGATTGAAGCGCCTTGTCCCCTGGCCTTGCGCCGCCTTCGAGCAGCCCCCGCGTCTCTTCGAGCAGCCCTTCTTCGAACAAGGCCGCCGAACGCCGATCCAGCCGTTCATACAATCGATCTCTCGGAGGCGCCAGCCCAAGTTTCAGAACGGCGAAATCTTCCAGCCGGTTCCGGGGAGCGGCCTGCGTCTCGGAAGCGGACCGGCCCCCTGCCAGAGTTATCTCCAGAGCCCGAATCAACTTCTGTCGATCGTTCGCGTGAATGCGCCGCGCCGCGACCGGATCGTGCATCCGCAGAAATCGATGGAGAGCCGCGGGCCTGCGTTCGGCGAGTCCGTGCAGCCGTCTCCGCAGCGCTTCGTCTCTCACCGGCGCCGGCGAGAGCCCGTCGAAAAGAGCTCGAATGTAAAATCCCGTGCCGCCCGTCACCATCGGCACGTGCCCCCGTTCGCGCACCTGCCGCATCGTCTCTCTCGCCAGCCGCGCGTACGCGCCTGCCGTAAGCTCCTGATCGATATCGAGTATGTCCAGCAGATGATGCGGAACGCCGCGCCGCGCCGCGCCGGGCAGTTTGGCGGAACCTATCTCCAGCCCGCGATACACCTGTATTGAATCGCAGTTGACGATCTCTCCTTGAAAGCTTTCGGCCAGCAACAAAGCCAACTCGCTCTTGCCCGACCCGGTGGGCCCAGCCACCACGAGAGCCGGCCATTGCGTGCGCTGCGTAACAGTGGTCACGTCGGCTTCTAATCTGCTGATATCACGGTGGGAACGCCGTAATGCGCCCAAGCATCCACTGTTTTGAGAGCTATACTGGGTGCGAACCACTCGATTCGAGGGTTCCAAAGCCACACCGAAGCGGTCGAATGCCTTACCCCCACTTGAAAACCCTCCGCATTACTTGTTTCTGGATCGCCGCCTCGGCGGTGCTGCCGATAGGCGGCGCGGCGCAGACTCCCGAACAGAAATCCCCCAACACGATCCCGGCACTCCCGGCGCCCGCCAAACAGGCCAGATCTCCCAAAGCCGGAGCTTATTACCATTTTGCCCTCGGCCATCTGTACGAAGAACTCGCCGGGGTTTATGGCAACCGCAGTGACTACGTCAACAAGGCCATCGACAACTACCGCCTGGCGATGAAGGACGATCCCACGGCGACCTTCCTTATAGAGGATATTGCGGACCTCTATCGCGCGGTGGGGCGCATTCGCGAAGCCGTCGAAGAAGCTCAGAACGCGCTCAACGAGAACCCGGACGATCTGAATGCGCGCCGCTTATTGGCGCGTATCTACACCCAGGAAATCGGCGATGCCCAGGCCAACCACATCGATGAAGCCATGGTGCGCCGCGCCATCGAACAATACAAGATCGTCTGCGAAAAAGATCCCAAAGACACTGAGAGCCTGGTCTGGCTCGGCCGTTTGCAGCGCATCGCCGAAAATTCCGTCGACGCCGAAGCAGCCTTCAAGAAGGTCCTCGCAATGGACCCCGATAACGAAGACGCCATCACCGGACTCGCCAGCGTCTACTCGGATCGCGGCGATTCGCGGGCCGCCTCCGAGCTGCTCGAAAAGCTGACCAAGAAGAATCCATCCGCTCGCGCCTACGCCATCCTGGCCGGCGACTACGAAGCCATGCACGAATATTCGTTGGCTGCCGACGCATATAAGAAAGCCATCGAAATGGACCCCGCGCGCGCGGAACTCAAGGCCGCGCTCGCCCAGGACGATGCCATGGCCGGCCGTTATGACGAAGCGCTGAAGACCTATCAGGAGATTGCCGACTCCAATCCGCAGGATGCTCAGCCCTTTCTCGGCATGGCCCAAATTTATCGGGAACAGAAAAACTTCGCTCTCGCGCACCAGGCCATCGATAAGGCCAAGGAGTTGGACCCCGACAATCTGGACATCCGCTATAGCGAAGTCGGTCTGCTCGAAGCCGAAGGAAAAACGTCTGAGGCGATCGCCCGCTTGAAGGACCTGCTCGACTCAACCGCCTATCGTAATTCGAGCGATGCGGACCGTAACGTTCGCGCCAAAATGCTTGAGCAGTTAGGCCTGCTTTATCGCGACAATGAGCAATACGATCAGGCTATCGACTCTTTTCACCAATTGGCGGAATTGAATCCCGACCTGGCCTCTCGCGCGGAAGCTCAGATCATCGACACCTACCGTTTGGCGAAGGACTACGCCAAAGCCCAGCAGGAAAGCGATGCCGCCGACAAGAAGTACCCGAACGATCGCGTGCTCGAAGAGGTGCGCGCGCAGCTGCTCGCCGATGAAGGCAAGACCGATCAGGCCATCGCCCAATTGAAGAAGCTGCTCGATGGCAAGAACGACCGCGAGACGTATGTCGCCATGGCCGAGGTCTACGAAAAAGGTAAGAACTTCGGCGAAATGGACAAGGTGCTGAATCAGGCCGAAAAGCTGAGCCAGGCCAAGGAGGACAAAGTCAACGTCCTGTTCCTGCGCGGCGCCATGTATGAGCGGCAGAAGAAGTACGATCTCGCGGAGAAAACCTTCCGCCAGGTGATCGACCTGGACCCCACCAGCGCCGAGGCGATGAATTATCTCGGCTACATGTTAGCCGACCAGAACGTCCGGCTGCAGGAAGCGCAGGATCTCATCAAGCGCGCCGTCAACTTGGAGCCGAACAACTACGCATACCTGGATAGCCTCGGCTGGGTCTACTATCGCTTGAACCGCCTCGATGAAGCCGCGCAGCAACTCACCCGGTCCCTGCAACTCAAATCCACCGACCCCACCATTCACGATCACCTTGGCGATGTGCTTTTCAAGCAAGGCAAGATCAAGGACGCCATCGCGCAGTGGCAGTCGTCCTTGAAGGAGTGGAACTCCAGCTCGCCCGCCGATATCGAGCCGGACGAAGTCGCGAAAGTGCAGAAGAAGCTGGATAGCGCGCGTGTGCGGCTCGCCCAGGAACAAGATCCGAAGAACGGCGACCGTCCTCAGAAGCCTTGAGCTTCCGCTGCGCGCCCGGCCTACATCTTGAATAGCGCCCGCAGGCGCTTGGTCTGAATCCGGCTCACCGGAATCTCGGTCTGCTTCTTATCATCCATTCGCAACTGAAAGCTTGACTTGAACCACGGAATGACTTCGCGAATGCGATTGATGTTGACCAGGTACGACCGGTGCACCCGCCAGAACAGATCCGGGTCGAGATTCGATTGCAGCTCTTCTATGGTGCGGTAATTCGATTGCCCCTCGAACTGCGGCGTAACAACCGTAATCAGGCCGTCGTCGATGGTCGCGTAGATCATGTCCTGCGCGTCCACGATCAGATTGCGGTTGTTCGTCTTCACCAGCAGCTTCGTGCGCTGCGCCGCCGGCCGCGCTGCCGCCGGCCCTTCCGTCTCTTCGATATGCTGGCGCTCTTCGAATGCCCTCCGCGCCCGCGCAACCGACTCCGCTAGCCGATTCTTCTCCACCGGCTTAAGCAGATAATCGAGGGCCTGCATCCGAAACGCCTCCACCGCGTAATGATCGTACGCGGTTGTCAGGACGAAGTGCGGTAGCGCTGCTCCCTTCTCCCGAAGCTTGCCGATTACGCTCAAGCCGTCCATGCCCGGCATTTGAACGTCCATGAAGACCAGTTCCGGCTCGAGTTCTTCGATCGCCTTCAAAGCTTCCAGCCCGTTCGAAGCGGTTTCGAGAAGCTCGATATCCGGAAAGTCCTTCAATAAATAGCGCAGTTCCTCGACCGCAAGCTGCTCATCGTCCACAACGAGCGTCGAGATGGTGCTCGTTCCACTCTGTGGCATCCCGATTGTCAGTATAACGTAGGAACTGCCTTCCCCCTCGGTCGTCCCAGGCGCTCGAATTCCACTCTCCGGCCGTCAGGCACAATGGTTTGAGGAGATTCTGATTGTCAAAGCAGGGTAACGTCGCCATCGCGCCCGCCGATGGAAGACTGGGTATTTTGATTCCGGGCATGGGCGCCGTCACTTCCACCTTCATCGCTGGCGTGGAAGCCATCAAGCGCGGCATCGCCGATCCGGTTGGTTCATTGACGCAGTTGGGCACAATACGCCTCGGCAAGCGCACCGAGGGGCAAACGCCGCGAATCAAGGATTTCGTTCCGCTCACGCCTCTAGAGTGCCTCTCCTTCGGCGCCTGGGACATCTTTGAAGACAACGCCTATGAAGCTGCGATCGGCGCCAAGGTGCTCGACCGCTCGCTGCTCGATCAACTCAAGGAGCCGCTCTCGGCCATCCAGCCGATGAAGGCCGTCTTCGACAACAACTACGTGCGCCGCATCCATGGCCCGAACGTCAAAACCGGCGCGAATAAAATGGAGCTCGCCGAATCCTTGATGGACGACATCCGCGAGTTCCAGCGCCGCAACAACTGCACTCGCCTCGTCATGATCTGGTGCGGGTCCACCGAAGTCTTCCATAAGGCCGCCGCCGTGCATCGAACACTAAGCGCTTTTGAAGATGGACTGCGCAAGAGCGACCCCGATATCGCCCCCAGCCAAATCTACGCCTACGCCGCGCTCAAGCTGCGCGTGCCTTTCGCCAATGGCGCCCCCAACCTGACCACCGACGTTCCCGCCCTGCTGGAACTCGCCCGCCAGAACGAAGTTCCTATCTGCGGAAAAGATTTCAAGACCGGCCAGACTTACATGAAGACTCTACTTGCGCCCGGGTTCAAGGCGCGCATGCTCGGTGTCAGCGGCTGGTTCTCGACCAACATCCTCGGCAACCGCGACGGCGAGGTTCTCGAAGACCCCGGCTCTTTCAAAACCAAGGAAGAGACTAAGCTCTCCGTGCTCGAACAAATCTTGCAGCCGGACCTCTACCCCAAGCTCTACAAGGATCTCTATCACGCCGTACGCATTAACTACTATCCGCCTCGCGGAGACGCCAAAGAAGGATGGGATAACATCGACATCTTCGGATGGCTCGGCTATCCCATGCAGATCAAAATCGATTTCTTGTGCCGCGACTCCATCCTCGCCGCGCCGCTCGTTCTCGATCTAGTGCTTTTCATGGATCTCGCCCAGCGCGCCGGCATGAAGGGCATTCAGGAATGGCTCTCCTTCTATTTCAAAGGGCCCATGACCGCGCCGGGCCTCTACCCCGAGCACGATATCTTCATCCAGCTAATGAAGCTGAAAAACACCCTGCGCTGGATGCAGGGGGAAGATCTGATCACGCACTTGGGCTTAGAATATTACGATTAATTAGCATTTCCTGCTAATACGCGGCCGGGCTTCAGCCGTCTAAATCTGTAGATACCTATGTCCCCGGCAGGTTCTGCCGCCCGCAACGGCGCAAATATGAAGGCTCAACAGCCGGATACGAGAAGAATTCTCGTCATCGGCGGAACGCAGTTTATAGGGCGCTTGTTGGTTGCCGAACTCGTGCGCCGCGGCCACGAAGTCTACATTCTGCACCGGCGCGCGCGCAATCCTATCGGCAAGCAGGTTCACAACTTAGTAGCCGACCGTAACGACGCGGCGAGCGTTCGCAAAGCCGTCGGCGCCATTCGTTTCGATGCGGTGTTCGACAACGTTTATGACTGGGAACACGGCACAACCGGCGCCCACGTAGAGGCGACCGCTCAGATCTTCGACGGCAAAGTCGGCCGGTACGTATTCATGTCGAGCGTGGCCGCTTATGGCGACGGGCTGAATCATCACGAAGGCGACGCCCTGGCCCCCGACGATCACCCCAGCGCTTATGTCCGCGACAAAGCCATGAGCGAGCGCGCCCTTTTCCGCATGCACCAAAGGACTGGTTTCCCTATCGTCACTTTGCGGCCGCCCTTTGTGTACGGCCCCGGCAATCCGTTCTACCGGGAGGCCTTCTTCTGGGACCGTTTCCGCGCCGGCCGGCCGGTGATTTTGCCGAGCGATGGCCACCGCCTGATGCAATTCGTCTACGTGCACGACTTAGTCGAACTCGCTATTCGCGTGGTGGAACAGCGCAATGCCATCGGCCATGCCTTCAATACCGCCAACCCGCGCGCCCTCGCGCAGCACGAAGTCGTGTTGGAGATAGCGAGGGCCGGAGGCTTCAAAGAGCCACGGCTCATCTCGATTCCCCGCGTGATGATCCAGCGCGCCGGTGGTCGCGCCATGGGAGATCGCAGTCTCTACTTCGGCGACTACTTCGATGTGCCCGCCATCACGGAAATCATCACCAAGGCTCAACGGATGCTCGCCTTTAAGCCCACCGAATTTCAAACCGGCCTGAAGCTTACATATCGCAGTTACCTAAGCAGGCGGCGCTTCCCGAAACCCGATTTCACGTTCGAAGACGGTCTGTTAAGCCAATTCACCAATCAGATACACAGATCCGCATAGCGCCCTCTGCGACTTACTCGATAGGCATTAATTTTCCTCAAGTCGCCCTATCTGCTTATTTCCTGTGTTGCAATGAAGAAATGAAGAACGTACTAGTCTCTCTCGCATTCCTGACCGCGTCTCTCGCTGTCCCTGCCTATTCGCAAGTCGGCCAGGATCTGAAGGCCGCCGGACAGGACACGAAGGACGCCGCCAAGACGGGCGCTGCCAAATCAACGCATGCCGTCAAGAAGGGCGCGACGAAATCCACTCACGCAGTGAAAAAGGGCGTCCACAAGACCGCGACCAAAGTCTCCGATAAGACCGGGACACAGCAGTAACCCTTTCGCGGCAGCGTATCGGGGCCAGTCCTGCCGGCGCGGGATATACTCGGAGTGGCGTTTTTCGTCTTCGAGGCGCGCTTGTAGCGCATTCAAGGAATTGGATTTCAATCCTTCATGCCCCAATACGATCTGGTCGTCATCGGTTCCGGCCCTGCGGGCCAGCGCGCCGCCATCCAGGGCGCAAAAAGCGGAAAACGCGTAGCGCTCATCGAGCGAAGGGAAGTCATCGGTGGGGTGTGCATCAACACCGGAACCATCCCCAGCAAGACCATGCGCGAAGCCGTTCTCCACCTCTCCGGCTACAACTACCAGAACATCTACGGGGTCAGCTACCGGGTCAAAGAAAAGATTACGATGGCGGACCTCGCCTTCCGCGTGCAACACGTCATCAAGACGGAGATCGATGTCACGCAAGCCCAGCTTTCCCGCAACGGCATCGAAGTCCTCACCGGCATCGCCAGCTTCAAAGATCCCACCACCGTCCAGGTAACCAGCACCCGCGGCGCCTCCGACATCTCGGCCCAGAAGATCGTCATCGCTACCGGCACCAAGCCGGCTTCTTCGCCGAAGGTGCCCATCAACGCCACGACCATCATCAATAGCGATCAGATCCTCGACATGCCCAGTATCCCGCGAACTCTGATCGTTGTGGGTGGCGGCGTGATCGGCGTCGAATACACCTGCATGTTCTCCACCTTGGGCGTGCGCGTCACTCTGATCGAAAAACGCCCGCGGCTGCTCGAATTCGCCGACCAGGAGATCGTCGAAGCCCTCTCTTATCACCTGCGGGACCACCGCGTCACCATGCGCCTTAACGAAGAAGTGTCGAGCGTCGAAGACACCGGCAACGGCGTCACCGCTTTCCTTGAAAGCAACAAGAAAGTGCCGGGTGACGCTCTGCTCTACGCGGTCGGACGCCAGGGCGCCGTCGACGAGCTGAATCTCGGCGCTGCCGGCCTCGCCGCCGATGCTCGCGGCCGCATTGCGGTCGACGAACACTATTGCACCGCTCAGCCCAACATCTACGCCGTAGGCGACGTCATCGGCTTCCCGAGCCTCGCCTCCGTTTCCATGGAGCAGGGCCGCATCGCCGTCTCGCACGCATTCGGAAAACCCGTCTCATCCAACCCGAATTACTTCCCCTTCGGCATCTACACGATCCCCGAAATTTCCTTCATCGGCAAGACCGAAGAGCAATTGACCGACGAGGACGTCCCTTATGAGGTCGGCGTGGCGTATTATCGTGAGATTGCACGCGGCCAGATCCGCGGCGACACGACAGGCCGCTTGAAACTGATCTTCCATCGCGAAACTCTTGAGCTGCTCGGCGTGCATATCATCGGAGAGGGCGCTTCCGAACTGCTGCACATCGGGCAAGCGGTCTTGATCTTAAAAGGAAAGGTTGATTACTTCGTGGACACGGTATTCAATTACCCCACGCTTGCCGAATGCTACAAAGCTGCTGCATTTAATGGACTGAATAAGTTGTCGCGCACCTGAAGCGAGATCACCATGGCACATGGCATTGGCATTTTGATAACGGAGCGAGTTTCGGTGGCCGCGGTCGCCGGGCACGCCGTCGCCGGATCCATTCATCTGCATCCGGCCGATAAGACCATTACCGACTCGCTGCACGGGGTTCCGGCCGAGGCCATCGTGCAACGCATCGTCGAGCAGGTGCGCGAACTCGATCTGAAACAGCCTCCCTCCCACATCGGCCTCGGAATGCCCGGCATCGTGCGAAACGGGTTCGTCGAGGATTCGCCGAACCTGGTGCAGTTCAAAGGCGTCAACATGCAGGAAATGGTGACTCAAGCGTTCACCCAACTCTTCGCCAACGTCCCGGTCTCTGTTTTCAACGATGCGGACGCCATGGCGGCGGGCATCGCGGCCGTGCACGGCCATCTTCACCGCTTGATTCGGGTCTGGACGCTCGGCACCGGCATCGGCTTTGGCCGTTACCCCTTCCAGGACGGCGTGTGGGAAGGCGGTCATAGCGTCGTCACGCTCGATCCCAAAGAGCATTTTTGCGGCTGCGGCGGCAAAGGGCATCTCGAAGGAATCATGGGCAACCGCGCCATGCGCCTGCGGTTTATGGATCTTGAGCCCGAAGAGGTTTTTCAACAGGCCGAAAAGGGCGAGGCGCGCTGCGTCGATTTTGCCAAGCTCTGGCATCGTGCTCTCGCGGCCGCCACCGCCACCAGCATTCACATGGACGGCCCCGGCAAGTTCTTCATAACCGGCTTCAATGCCCGGTACCTGAACTTGAATCTGCTGAACGAATATCTGCACGACATGGTGAAGCTGAGCCCGTTGCAGAGTTACCAGGTGGAAGTGGTGCCGGGCGGCGAAGAAGTCGCAACTATCGGAGCCGCGGTAAATGCGGGCCAGCTAGCCGCGAGAGCTTGACGCCCGGCCGTTACTTAGTTGTCTCCGCTCGTTATTACGCTGCTCGCCGAATCCGTGCTATCGGCGCCGTTGAAGCTTTCGTCCCAAACGCTTCGATAGCCCCACAGGCACTTGTATGCCTCGGTCGAACTCGCGCCCCAGATCGATTGCGCTCCCCACAGGCACTTGCTCCCGGACAAGGTCGAACTGCTCGATGTGAATGCCGCATCTCCCCAGACGCTCTGATAGCCCCACAGGCATTTCGTTCCCGCAACGGTCGAATTATTCGTCCCGGACTGGCTGTCGCTCTGCCAGATAGAGCTTTCCGCCGCCGCCGAAGATGAACACATGTCGCTACCTGTCAGCACTCCGTCTGCTGCGCAAAGTCCGGCATAATCGCCGCTTGCGTAAACTTGACCGCTTGCCGGGTCCACATAAGCGGCGGGAGATAGCGCAGACCCGCTGGCCGGCACATTCGAAAGAGTCGCAAGCGCGGCTTTCAGGTCCAGGTAGCCCGCCCCGACCGTAAATACGTCATATTGAGTCTCGGTGTACTGCGTGGGATCGCTTTGCATCTGTTGCAGCTCGCCCAGCATGCTCGCGTTCGGGACCTGTAAGGAAGCAGTTATCGCCTGCAGGGTCGAGATATTTTGAGTCGCCGCCTGTGCCGCTGCCCGGGAGTTTGCCAATGCTTGGGTGGCGCTTGCTGCATTCGTATTGGCCTGGTTCAGAGCGTTCAAAGCATTCTGCGCTTGGTTATTCAAGTTCGTCAGATTATTTTGCGCCTGCGTGACGGCGTTCTGCGCCTGATTCATTGCGTTCTGCGCATTTTGCGCGGCCGCGTTGGCTGCCTGCTGCGCGCTCTGGGCGGCCTTCAGATTGGCCTGGGCCTGCGTCAATGCGGCCTGCGCGGGCGAATTCGGACCAGCGCCAGGAGTCGGCGGCGCGGACTGCAGAGCCTGCACGGCCGCTTGCGCCTGTGACACGGCCTGATTTGCCGCGCTTAGCTGTTGGCTCGCGCTCGCATAAGTCGCGCTCGCCGTGCTCAAGTTCGATTGGGCCGCGGCCAGTTGCGTAGCGGCCGTGTTAGCTTGCTGCACGGCGGTGTTGTACGCATTGGCCGCCGCTTGCGCCTGCGCAGCGGCTTGCGTCGCTTGCTGCTGCGCCTGTTGCACTTGCGCTGCTAGAGCATTTGCCTGCGCTTGTGCTTGCTGCAATTGCTGCTGCGCCTGCTGTAATTGCGCATTCTGCCCATAACTCAACGCCGCCAGATTGTAGTAAGAGTCGCTATAGGTTCGAAACTGCTTATTCGCCGACAACATCAACACCGCTTTCACCTGATCCGGTGTCAGGCTCGGATTCGCGCTCAGAAGATCGGCGGCCGCGCCGCTCACCACCCCCGTCGCCATGCTGGTCCCGTTCAATACGAGATAGCTTTGCCCGCCCCCGTGGCTTAAGTAGACCAGCGGATTCACCACGTTCTGCGGATAAGTCTTTGACAGATACCCGGTGTTATCGAGTAACGACGAGACGTGATTCCCCGGCGCCACCAGGTCGGGCTTCACAATGTGATCGATCATCGTGGGTCCCCGCGAGGTATAAGTGGTGATCACGTCGTCGCCCTGGAAGGGCGTGAATTTGGCGTTCATGGCGCCCACCGTGATGACGTATGGATCGTTTCCTGGCGCGTCGATCGTTCCATAGCCGTTATTGTTGAACGAATTGTCGCGTCCATCGTTGCCCGCCGCGACCACCACTACAATTCCGGCCTTCCACGCCTGCTCCGCCGCCTGGCAGAGCGGGTCTAGCGCGAAGCTCTCGTATACGGGCCGCCCCAGCGAAAGGTTGATGACCCGAATATTGTATTTGCTCTTCAGGTCGATCGCTTCTTCGATCGCGGCGATCACGGTGCTATCGCTTCCGTCGCCGTTCGCATCCAGAGCCTGAAGGTCGATGAGATTCACCGTCGGTGCGATTCCCTTGAACGTCGTCAATGAACTGGGCCCGCTCGAAAGGAAACCATTGCCGCCGATGATTCCTGCCACGTGTGTTCCGTGCCCATATCCATCGTTGGTCTGATAATGCGCGTTGTTTCGGCTGCCGTCCGGATTGGTCGCCGGCACTAAGAAATTCTCCGCGTACACCACGCGGCTGTGAGCCGGATCGGTTTGACCGTTGGCGTTGCCCAGATCTTGCACCTGGCTGCTGATGCCGCTATCGATCACTGCGACGCCTATGCCCGTACCCGTGTAGCTGGAACTCCACGCCGCCGAGGCGTTTATCGCGGCCGCGCTCAAATCCAGATGGCTGCGCACTTTACGATCGAGCGAAATGTAGGCCACCTCGGGATCGTTGGCCAATTGTTGCAAAGAGGCGGCCGGCATCGTAAATGCCGCGCCTGGAATTCGCTTGAATCTTTTCTTGTCCTTGCCTCCCAGCCAGTGCACCCGCTCAAAGTGCCGGTCGGTGGGTGGCGTCTTGTACTGCACGATCACGTCTACATAGGCCGAGGAATCGATAACCGTGAGTTCTTTGCTAAGCTTCGTTCGTCCCGGCGTCCCCGGCTCGTTCCATGCCGCAGAACAGACAAATGCGGCTGCAAGTAACAGCCAAGTGGCGCGTTTCATAGCCTTAGTGAAATCTCCTTCGCTCTGCATTTGGCCGCCTTCTCTAACTGGCGGCTTCCGATTGTTCATTACTCTTATCGGGATTCCAGTGCAATCAAGCCGGGCTCCGACAGCTTAAGTCGTCACGGCATATTCAACGCTAACCTCAGGGTTGTAGGGCGCCCCGGGACGGTCGAATCGCGCAGTGAAACGAAACGTGGTCCCTACGCCCGGACGGCTTTCCACCCAGATACGCCCTCCCATCAGCGCCACAAGCTGAGAGCAGATGGTCAAACCCAGTCCGGTTCCCCCGAATCTCCGCGTCGAAGATGTGTCCGCCTGGGAAAACGCCTCGAAAATCGTGGCCTGCTTATCCTCGGGAATGCCGATCCCGGTATCGGTAATCGAAAAACATAGAATGGCTGCTTCTCCATATACGTTCTCGACGGCTATCTTCAGGGCAATGTAGCCCTGACTAGTAAACTTGATCGCGTTATCGAGCAAATTGGTAATGACCTGTCGAAGACGCGCCGGGTCGCCGGTCAGCGCATCGGGCGCGGCGGGGTCCACCTGAACTTCGAAAGATAGCCCCTTCTGAGCCGCGCGGAACCCAAGCGGCTTTGTGGTCTCAGAAAGAAATGCCGAAAGCTGGAATGGGATATGTTCGAGCGTTAGTTTACGAGCTTCAATCTTAGAGAAATCCAATACCTCGTTCACAAGGTGGAGAAGAGTATCGGCCGAGGTCTTGGTGATCTCCAGATACTCACGCTGCTCTTCGGTCAACTCCGTCATCAGCGCAATCTGGGTCATTCCCATGATTCCGTTTATCGGTGTACGGATCTCATGGCTCATGTTGCTTAAGAATTCGCTCTTGGCTCGATTAGCCGCTTCGGCTCGCTGTTCGGCAATTCTCCGCACCGATACTTCGCTTTCGAGCGATGTATTTAGGTCGACAAGCTCCCGTGTCCGCTCCTTCACTCGAATTTCTAACTCGTCCCGCGATTTCCGTAGCTCTCTCGTGCGCTCTTCCACGATGGCGATCAGGGCCGTTTCACGATCGCGCAAGTGCTTTACTCTAAGCCTGTGGATAGCGAAAAAAAGGCCCCCGAGGACAAGAGAGACAAAGGCTGCGAAAGCCTTGGTCTGATAAAAGTGCGGCTCTAGGGTCAGATGAACGGGCTTTGATTCCGGTCCACAGGCGCCCCTGCTCGCGCACGCAGTCACATGAAAGCTATAGTCGCCCGGAGGAATATTGGTGTAGTAAGCGACTCTTCGGCTCCCCGCCTCAACCCAGTCCGGATCGAAGCCTTCCAGCCTGTAGCGAAACCGAATCCGCGAGGTGTCGCCATAGTACGGCGCAGTGAAATCGAATTCGAGTTGCCCGTTGCTGGGAGGAATGGGCGGCGGCGCGCCCAGCGCGAGCGTCTTGTTGTTAGCCGCGACACGCTCCAACACAACCCCGGGCGCCGGCCCGTTTCCAATCACCTGGGACGGCTGCACGCTCGAAATACCTTTTATGGTCGGAAAGTACAGCCGGCCGTCCGCCGCACGCCACGCCGCGGGCTGAAATCCTCCGTTGCATTCCCGGCTTTTCATTCCATCCGCTGTACCGAAAGACTGCGACTCGATCGCGCTCACGGCGCCGGCGGCGAAGTCGTTGAGCTGCCGCTTGGTCGCCATGAATACGCCCTTGTTCGAGCTCATCCAGAAGCGCCCCAGACCATCTTCAAGAATGGAAAAGATGACGTCGTCGAACAGGCCGTTCTCGGTTCGATAGATCGTCAGATGTCCTTTCTGCAGCCGATTTAGCCCACCTCCGTTCGTCGCGATCCAAAGAGTCCCGTCGGAGTCTCCGGTGAGCGCCCATACCGTATCGTTTGACAAGCCGCTACGAGTGTCATAGGACGAGAAACGGCCTTCACTGAATCTGTTTAGGCCTCCGCCATTGGTGCCGATCCAGAGCACGCCTTGTTGATCCTGGTAAATGGATTGAACGAAGTTCGTGGTAAGCCCATCCTTTGTGGTGTAAGTAGTGAAATTCGTTCCATCGTAGTGAGTAAGTCCACTCCGCGTGCCTACCCACAGACTCCCCTTGCGATCCGTGTAGGCGCATAATACGGCGTCGCTCTGCAAGGCTTTCGTTCCGCGAATCGGCTCGAATCGTTGCCCGTTCAACCGTGCTAGCCCGTGCCGCGTGCCCGCCCAGATCGTGCCTTTCCCGTCCTCCGTGACCGAGAAAACGAAGTTGTCAGGAAGACCGTTCCGCTTGGTATAAAGCGTGAGGCGCCCATCCTTCCAACGCTGTAAACCCTGATCGGAACCGATCCACAGGGCGCCGTCTCTGTCCTGATAAGCGGACAGGGCGATATCGGTCGCGAGCCCTTCCTGTTTCGACAAGGTTGCAAAAGCCCCTTGCCGGAACGAATTCAACCCTCCGTCCGTGCTTCCGACCCACAGATTGCCCGCGGGACCCTCGAAAATTGCCTGAACGCCGCTTCCCGAGAAACCCTCCTTGGCGGTGAAGTGAGTGATCTCGGAATTACTCAATCGGTCCAGCCCGCCATTGGACGTTCCAATCCAGAGTGTTCCCGCCGTGTCTTCGTAGAGACTCCATACCGTTTCGTCGGTGAGCCCGTCTTTCGCCGTGTACCAGTGCGGCCCGTCGCGCCCCAATCGGCACAGTCCGCCGCTATCGGAGCCGATCCAAACCGTTCCCTTCCGGCCGACAAACACGCTTCGAATGAAGTTGCTGCCCGGAGCCCCTTTCAGATCGATAGCTGCGAACTTGCCTTGCGCAAAACGGCTCAACCCATTGTGGGTGCCGATCCAGACGTTCCCCTGGACGTCGCTTGAAATGGAAAACACCGAGTCGTCCGGGAGGCCGTCCTTCTTTGTGAAGGCGTGGAATTCGCCGTTCTTCATTTCGAGCAGTCCGTCTCCGTCGGTGCCTATCCAAAGCGCCCCTTGCCGGTCTTCGTGAAGGGAGAGAATGGAACCGCTTGAAAGCTGAGGTTGCGAATTGATCGCTGCGAACTGCCCATTACGAAAGCAGCTTAGACCACCGTCGCGCGTGCCTATCCATAACGTCTTGTTGCTATCCACCAGCAGAGCCAAAACCTCACTGCTGCGGAGTTCGGGTGTCGAGTGCTCGTTATAGGTCGTGAATCTTACGCCATCGAACCGCACCAATCCTTCCTCGGTTCCTAGCCAGATGTATCCATCAGGCGTCTCGGCGATTGAAAGAACCGAGTTCTCCGGCAATCCCGACTCCGATTGCCACGCAGTATGCACATATTGAGTGATCGCCAGGTTCGGGTCGAGCGCCGCGTGCGCCCCTCGCGCTAGAAAAAGCGAGCAAATCACTGCAATCCATACGCGGATTACCGAGGGTAGTGGGAGACGGAACATGGCAATAGCCGAGCCGTGAGGCAATCGGACGGCGCAAGCTCGTCCATTTCCCGACGGGCTGAGCGACAGCGGCATCCCGAGACCCTCCTGAAGCTTCATCGGACTAATGCGGTCAAAGCGTTAGGATGCGGCGAATGTTTTCTGCAAACGCCTCACCCTTGGCGCGAGTTGCGCTAACGTGGAAACACGCGAAAACCGGCATCTGCCGAACCGTCTCATTAAGAACTTTTGATCTTTTCGAGCCAGGCAAGCATGAAACCCGACGAATTGCCGAACGTCAGTGAAGCCAAGAGGGGACAGCGGGGATTGCTGCGCGCCGCCGAACATCCAAACGAAACCAGGCTAAGCGGCAGTGTCATCACCGGCGAGCTGATCCGGAATATGGAGTTGGGCCGCTTCGAAATGGCGTTTACCGTTCTAATGCCTTGCTGTTTCACGGTCTACCTGAACCCGGAAGACCACACGATGCTCAGCGGAGTGTTCGAAATGGTCGTCGAAGATGCGCGAAGAGCCCTGTGCGCCCGGGTCGCCGAGCTGAACGCGCCCCGCTCCGCTTTCCTCAAGCGGCGCAACAAGGCGGCCAAAGAACATAAGATCGCCTGCCGCGACTGGATGATTGAATTTCTCCCGGACAGCGAAGTCCCGATGGGCGGTCTCGAAATCCATTCGGAGCTGAACGAAAGCGTCCAGCCGGGTTTTCGCGGCATGAAGACCACGCTTACAGGACGCGAGCCCTCGGCCGGCTTACATCGCACCACCGGGCAGCGCAGCGAGACCCGCCGGCCCGCCGAGATGCTGTATGCGGAAATTCGATATGAAGACGACTCCGGGCCGCAACTATATCTCGTAACGCAGAATCGCGTGCGAGTAGGCCGCGGGGGCGACGATCAGTCCATGGACTTGGCCCTCTACACAAACGATGAAGTCTCGCGCGAACATTTGACCATACGGCGCGAGGCGGCCACCGGCGTGTTCTTCGTCACCGACCTTAGCACCAACGGTACATGGCTCGATGGCAAGCGCCTGCGAAAGGGAGTCGAAGAACTCTTGCCGAACAGGGCGGAAATCGGCGTCGGCGAAGTGCTTACGCTCTTGTTTGAAGCACGGCGATGACGTTCCTTTATATAGCGCACATCCCTTTCGTGCTGCTCTTCGCCGCGTTTGCAGGCATATTCGTCTGCGCGAACTGGCCTAACCGGAGACGGCGATGAAGACGGCAACGGCGTGGAAGGCAGGCGTAGCGACCGATCCCGGCCTGCAGCGAAAGGTCAATGAAGATCGCGCCCTGGTCGATGAAGCGCTGGGCATGTTCTTGGTAGTCGATGGCCTGGGCGGCCACGCCGCCGGTGAACGAGCGGCGGAAACGGCGGCGCGCGCCATCACTGGAAGCCTCGAAGCCGCGGCGCTCGAAGGCCGGCGCGATGTCGAGGAAAATATCCGGCGCGCCATCACGGAGGCGAATAACCAGATTTATCTGCTCGCGCAGCAAGACGAAGAGTGTTACGGGATGGCCTGCGTTTTGACGCTCGCCGTTGCCGACGAGGAGCGGGTCACAGTTGGCCATGTAGGCGATTCCCGCCTCTATCTCATCTGGAATGGCAATCTGCGCAAGCTGACTTCGGATCATTCTCCAGTCGGCGAACAGGAAGAGCATGGCGAGCTGACCGAGGAAGAGGCCATGCATCATCCGCGGCGCAACGAGGTCTTTCGCGATGTCGGCTCGCAGCCGCGCTTGCCCGGCGACCCGCAGTTCATCGAAACCCGCAGCGTCCGTTTCCGACCCGATGCGGCGCTTTTGCTTTGCAGCGATGGCCTTACCGATGTCTTAACGTCGAGCGAGATCGGCGCCATAGTCGAACGCTACGACGGTGACCCGGACGCAACCGCCCGCCAACTGGTCGAGGCCGCAAATGCGGCTGGAGGCAAGGACAACATTAGCGTTGTGTTCGTGGCGGGCGCCGAGTTTCTGGGCAGCAACTCCAACACTCTCCTCGAAGTTCGGCCGCGCCACGCCGCTACCCGCATGCGCGAGACCGACGGCCGCCGGCGTTCTCTCCTTCGCAATGTCCTGCTGTTGATTGCGGGAATGATTCTGGGTATTCTGCTTTGGATTGCCGTCGAGCGCGCCACGCAGCACCGTCCCACCGGTTGGCCTCTGGCCCATCCGTCGGGTAACGGCGCCTCCGAACCGCGGAGGCCTGAAGGCAAATGATCCCCGTCGAAAGCTCCACGGCGGCCCAGGCGTTGGGCAAGTACGAGATCGTTCGCAAGCTCAGCCGCAGCATGACCGATGTCTACCTGGCGAACGACACCGAGGCGAACCGGCCCGTCGTATTGAAGCTGATCGAGCATTCGCGCGACGATTTCACCCAACTGGTCATCGAAGCCGAGCGGCGCGGCGCGCAATTGCAAAAGCAATTGCACGACATAGATCCTCGGATTCTCGAAGTCTACGAATACGGCGAACAGAACGGATACTTCTTCGTCGCAATGCAGTACTTCGAAGGCAGAACCCTGGCCGAAATTCTGCGCGCCGAACGCCGGATCGAACCGAAGCGCGCTGCCCGCTACGCGGCCGAAATTTGCAGCCAACTGAAAACTCTGCACGCCTTCGTTTCCGATGTCGATGGCCGCCGGACCGCGGTTGTTCATGGCGACGTCAAGCCGTCGAATGTGCAGATCGGGGCTAACGACGAACTGCGCCTGCTCGATTTCGGAATCGCCAAGGTCATCACCTTCACGCACAACCTGACGCACCATAATCTTGGGAGCCCAAGCTACTGCTCGCCCGAGCGCATCAGCCGCGCGCAGGTGGATCCGCATTCGGATCTGTGGGCCGTAGGGATCACTCTCTATGAGATGACCTCCGGAACGCCGCCGTATCAGGCGCAGAGCACGCGCAAGCTGGAGAACCTCATCCAATCGAGACGCCCTCCGCGCGCGCTGCCGGAGAGCTGCCCGGCGCCCCTGCGAGCCATCATTTCGAAGGCGCTCGCGGCCGAGATCGAGCGGCGCTATCCATCGGCCGAGGCGTTTGAGAGCGATCTGCGCGCCTTCGAAGAAGGGCGGCCGGCTTCGGTAGAACTCGAGCCACTGCGGGCCTGGAATTCGAACGCCACCATCGACAAGCATGCCAAGCCGATCGCGGTTGAGCGCGCAAGAGGCGCGACACGGGTGGTCGCGGACAAATCGGCCGCGCGCCGCGTGAAGACCAGCCGCGGCGTGATCGGCATGGGGATCGCCCTGCTGGTCGGCGTGCTGGTTGGGCTGCTGATCTTCATTCCCATCAGCTACTACCGCCGCTTCCGCGCGGCCAGCGCTCCGCTGTTGCAGCGGCGCGACTACTCGCACGAAAGCACGCAAAATCTCGCGGCGGACTGGAGCCTGTTCCAGGCGCTCAGAGAGAAGCTCGGTTTCCTGGGCGAGTACTCGCCGATCGAGCCCGTCGAGCAGGCCTTCGAGGCCAATCTGGTCGCGAGCGCCTCCAACATCCTCGACAGCTTTCGACACAGCACCGACGGGCGGCTCGCCGATTTCGATTGGGCGAAAGCGCGGCTTTGCCTGCTGCATGCTCTGGAGCTTGACCCTGCGGACGCGAAATCGAGAGGCGAACTGGCGCTGTGCGACGGCTACCTGGAATTAGGCGACAACCCGGATGCGCAGCGCGCCGCCGGGAGCGCGACCCATTTCCGGGAGGCGGAATCGTATCTGCCGCGCTCGCCCGATCCGCATCTGGGGTTGGCGCGCGCGGCGATTTACGGATCGCACAATATTGGCCTCGCCCTGGCTGAATTTCATCAGGCCGAGCAATCGGGTTACCGGCTGGGCCCAAGAGAATCCGAACAAGAGGCCGACGGATATTTGTACCGGGCGAAGACGGATCTCGATCACGCGAAGAACAATGGCGCCCCGGTTGCCGAACGAGAGCGATGGCTTCAAGCGGCGCGCAGCGATGACGGGCGCGCCCGCGAGCTATACGAGCCGCTATCGGGTTTCTCCAATGTTGATTCGGATTTAGAACAGGTCTACGCAGTGAACGCGGAAGCGGCGAAGCTCGAAGCCGACCTTCATCCGGCGCCTCGCAAGCCTCGTCCCGCCAAGCGCTCTTCGAGTTCACGGCGATGGCGGTAACCAACACCTGGGAAGGCAAGGCGGCGGCCGGCTTCGCGGCGGCCGAGGCGTTCCAGCCGGGGGAGCGGAAGCGGGAAGCGTGGTGGCTGGGCGGCGCCTCCGTCCTCGTGGCCTGCGGGCTTGCGTTGGTTGCCATCGCCAAGACCCAGGATCTTCGTGGCGATCTGCTCAACCTGAACGAAGTCTCGCAGCCGCGGCAGTTGTTGCCGGTGTTACAGGTCATTGCGGATACCAATGAGCGTCAGGCGGTTGCCGAAAGAATTTCTAGCTACCTCGAAGAGCATCGGCCAGTTGCCAACGATGGGGTGCTGGCGCGCGTGCGGCTCGCCGATGTGCCGGGTGTACCGCCGAAGTTTCGTTTCCCGCTCGGACGAGTGAAGCCGCTGGTTGCCGTACGCGCGCCGCGCGACTTCTTCCGGATCTATATCGAATGGACGCTGCTGTATCTCGCCTCCTTCTGGCTGGTTCATTTCGCATGGCGCTGGCGCAGGTTCCGGGGCGACCCGGCCATACTGCCGGCGCTTCATCTGTTGACGGGCATCGGGTTGATTCTGATGGTGAGCCTGCGCGATCCGCTGCGCGACACGCTGGAATTTCAGAAGTTCGCCTTGGGCGTGGCGCTCGGCTGCGCGGTGCTTCTGCTGCCTTTGCTGCGCTTGTTCGATTACCGCAACTTCTCGCGCTGGGCCTATACGCCGCTGCTTGCGGCATTCGTGTTGTTCGTTGCGCTGCTGGGATTGGGCTCGGGGCCGACCGGCAGCGACGCAAAGGTGAACCTGGGGCCGTTTCAGCCGGTCGAAGCCATCAAAGTTTTGATCGTCTTCTTTTTGGCGGGCTACTTTGCGCAGCATTGGGAACGGCTGCGCGACTTGCGCGAGAAGACACTTGTCCCGCGCTCGCTGCAATGGCTGGAGCTGCCGCGAGTGAGCCAGGCATTGCCGGTGATGTGCGCGGTCGCCTGCGCGCTCGCGCTGTTCTTCGTGTTGAAAGACATGGGACCGGCGCTGGTGATGGGGTTTGTCTTTCTGACCATGTTCGGCGTGGCGCGTGGACGCGCGGGGCTGGCGCTTCTGGGAGTGGCGATGCTGATCGCGGGCGTCATGGTCGGCTACCATTACGGCGCGCCGCATACGGTCGTGGAGCGCGTCGACATGTGGCTTTCGCCCTGGAACAACGATGTGCGGGGCGGCGAGCAACTGGCGCACGCGCTGTGGGCATTCGCAACGGGCGGCCCCTGGGGTTCGGGTCCGGGTTGGGGCGATCCGAGCTTGATTCCGGCGGGGCATACGGACCTGGTGCTGCCTTCGATCGGAGAAGAGTGGGGCGTGCCGGGCGTCGCGGCGGTGTGCCTGCTGTTTGTGCTGCTGATTCATAGGGCGTTTCGGATCGCGTTACGAGCGCCGGATGAATACGGCTTGTTTCTGGGTGTTGGACTCGGGACCTTGATCGCGCTCGAGATGCTGCTGATATCGGGCGGCGCGCTCGGAGCGATTCCGTTGTCGGGCGTGGTCTCGCCGTTCTTGAGCTCGGGCAACACGGCGATGCTTGCGAACTTCTTCATCTTCGCGGTGCTGGCCGGCATCTCGCATCAGAGCGCGAAGGCTGAAGCAGTAGCCGGGGTAACGGAGGCGCCGGAAGATCTGGCGCCGATGTTCGGAACGCCGATGCGCGTGGCGGGCCTTGCGTTGGCAGCATGCGCCGTGGCGCTGATGGCGCGGGCGGTCTCGGTGGAAGCGATCCACGACCGGGAGCTTTTGATCAAGGACGCGTTCGTGTTCGCGCAGGATGGCGTCAAGCGGCCGCAGCACAATCCACGGTTGAACTCGCTCGCCGCTTCGATTCCGCGCGGCAACATTTATGACCGGAACGGCGTGCTGCTTGCGACCAGCAGTTGGGCGGAGCTGGAACGAAGGAAAGCCGAGTACGAAAAGTTGGGAGTGAACCTGGACCAGTGCTGCTCGGCGCTCGATGCGCGGCAGTATCCGTTTGGCGGCGCGACGCTGCATCTGCTGGGAGATTGGCGAACGGGCGAGAATTTCCACGCAACGAACGCATCGCTCGTGGAGCACGATTCGAACGCGCGGCTGCAAGGGTATAAGGACTACGGCGAGCTTGCGCCTGTCGTGCGGTACCGGCATCAGCGGGCGAATCCGCTGCTGCAAGCGATGCTGGCGCGCGACCGCGACGTGCACACGACCATCGACATTCGCCTGCAACTGGCGGCAGCGGAGATTCTGCGGAACCGTTTGCAAGGGGTGGGAAAGAAGGGCGCGCTGGTGGCGATGAATGCGACCGGCGATGTGCTGGCCGTGGTGAGCTGGCCGGCCCCCCAGGCGCGCGAGACGACTCCAGACGAGATGCTCGACCGCGCGCGCTATGGCGAGTACCCGCCGGGTTCGACGTTCAAGCTGGTTACGGCGATTGCCGCGCTGCGACTGGACCCGAACGCGGCGGAGCACACGTACTCGTGCCAGCGGCTGAGCGATGGGCGGGCGGGTGTGGTGATTCCCGGTTGGCGGCGGCCCATCCGCGACGATGTGGGAGATCATGCACACGGGAGGCTCGATATGGCGAATGCGATTACGGTCTCCTGCAACGCGTACTTCGCGCAGCTCGGAGTGTATAACGTGGGCGCGAAGGCGCTGTTCGATACAGCGGGAATGTTCGGCATCCCGGCGGGCAGTCTCGCGGACTTGAAGCAGATGCTGCCGTTCGCGGCCTATGGGCAGGGACCGGTGGTGATTACGCCGTTCAAAATGGCGCGCGTGGCGGCGACTATCGCGGCAGGCGGCATGATGCCGGAAGGGCGCTGGGTGATGGATGCGAGCAACAATCGCGTCTCGGCTCCCGTTGAGGCGATTGCGCCGGATGCGGCGGCGTTCCTGCAGAAGGCGATGCGGGCGGTTGTGACCAGCGGCACGGCGCGAACCGCGATGGCCGGTTTGGATTTGAGCGTCGCCGGGAAGACAGGAACCGCTCAGTTGGATACGGGCGAGCCGCATTCCTGGTTTGCTGGATTCGCGCCCTACGATGCGCCGGCCGATAAGAGAATTGCATTCGCGGTGGTAGTAGAACATGGAGGGTACGGCGCGAAGTTCGCGGCTCCCATCGCGCGCGAGGTAATCGAGGCGGCCGAGCGCTTGGGGATCGTGGCGGGGACAGAAGCGGGGAGATGAACGGTGGCCATTTCGAACGTGATCGAAAGACTGGGGCGGGCGATTTTCGAAGCGCCGTTCGGCGGCGGGCGCATCTCGAAGGACGCGCCGGAGCTGGCCGAAATCCGCCTGGCGGTACTCGACGCGGTGAAAGCCAAGAGCCATCGGGCGAGCGGCAAGAGCGTGTTCCCGTACAATTCGGTCCGCATTGAACTGCTGGGCGTGCCGGAGGACCAGGCCGCGGCATTTCAAAGCGAGTTCCTGCGAGGCTATCTGGCCGATGAGCTGAAAGCCGGACTGAAGCGAGCGAGCTACCGCTTTCCGGCCGATCTCCAAGTCGCGATTCATACGACGCCGCGGCTTCCGAAGAAGGGCGAGGATTGGCTCGCGGTTGCAACGGAGATCGAGGAACGGAAAGCTCCGGAGCCCGCTACACGCACTCGCCGGCCGGCCAAGCTGATCATCGTGCATGGGACGGCCAATCACCAGGAGCTGGCGCTTTCGAAAGCGCGGACGAACATCGGGCGCACAGCCGAGGTGTTCCGCGAAGCGGGGCCTTCGCGCCGCAACGATCTGGTCTTCAACGAAGACACCGAGATCAACCGCTCGGTGTCTCGCGAGCATGCTCACATAGTTCATAGTTCAAAGACGGGCGAGTATCGGATCATCAACGACCGCTGGTACAAAGGCGCGGCGAACTGCGGAATCTGGATCGTTCGCGACAGCCTGAGCCAGCCGGTGCATCGCGGCGAGCGCGGCACGCTGTTGAGACCGGGCGATGAGATTCACCTGGGCAACGCGGTGCTGCGGTTCGAGGCGAAGTAGTTAGCGGAACTCTTGCTGCAACCGGTCGAGCGCCTCGCTTCCCGGGCAGAGTTTTTCAAAGGGCAAGCGGGCGAGAGGGGTATCGGAGGTGCGCTGCATTTCGTGCAGATCGGCTGAGGACGGATCGATGAACAGCAAGCCGGTGACGACTTCGCCGGGTTTTTGGCTCATCAAGTAAGAGACGACTCCTTGGCGATCGGTCGGATTGTAGCCATCGGGAACCGATTTGAACTGAAGCACGCTGCCGTCGTGCATGGTGACGCGGGTCGCGCCGTTCTGGCCGATGGTGGCGAGGATCTCCTGGGCGGGCGGGACGAAGTCGCTCTCCGTGGCTTTGAGGTCGTGATTGCGCGTATAGAGATAGCTCTTGGTCGAGCCGGAGTGGTCGTTGAATGTGACGCAGGGCGAGATGACATCGACGAGGGCGAGGCCGTTGTGCGCGAGGGCGGCTTTGAGAATCGGCACGAGCTGTTCTTTATCGCCGGAAAAGCCGCGCGCGACAAAGCTAGCGCCGAGCGAGAGCGCAAGGAGAACGGGATCGATGGGCGCCATCTCGTTTGGCTCGCCGCGCTTGCTCTTCGATCCGATGTCGGCGGAGGCGGAGAACTGGCCCTTGGTGAGGCCGTAGACGCCGTTGTTTTCGATCAGATAAAGCAAACGCACATTGCGCCGGATGGCGTGGCACATATGGCCGATGCCGATTGAGAGCGAATCGCCGTCGCCCGAGATGCCGATGTAGGTGAGATCGCGGTTGGCGGCGATGGCGCCGGTGGTAACGGCAGGCATGCGGCCGTGGGCGGAGTTAAAACCGTGAGCGCCGTTCACGAAGTAGGCAGGTGTTTTCGAAGAGCAGCCGATGCCGCTCATTTTGGCAAGCAGATGAGGCGGCAGAGAGAGTTCCCAGAGAGCGCGGACGAGCGCGGCGGTGATGGAATCGTGGCCGCAGCCGGCGCAGAGAGTGGACATGGAGCCTTCGTAATCGCGGATGTTGAGGCCGAGCGCGTTGCGCTGGAGGCTCGGGTGAGTGGCGATGGGCTTACTTATGGAAGGCATTGTTTAATCGCGCACAACGGGCACAGATCGCCCTGTGCGCTCGCTCCTTTCCAGCTCGTTCATAATTCCGTCGACGACTTGGCGGGCGCTGAGCGGGAAGCCGCCATAGGCGAGCACGGAGCGCAGGCGATTCTTGGGCACGCAGGTTTCGAGCGTGAGCAGGGAACGGAGCTGCGCATCGCGATTCTGCTCGATGATAAAGCACATGTCGTGCTCATAGAGAAAGGCTTCGACACTCGAATGGAAGGGGAAGCCGCGAACGCGCATGTAACTGGCGCGAATGTCGCGAGCGGCGAGAAGGTCCAGCGCTTCGCGAACGGCGAGGTCGCAGCCGCCGATTGAAATGACGCCGAGGCGAGCGCCTTCCTGGCGGCGCACTTCCGGGAACGGAACGAAATTCGCGGCCGCTTTCTGTTTGCGGGCGAGGCGGTCCACGACCTCCTGGTATTCGGCGGGGGTTTCGGTGTAAGCGCCGAACTTGTTGTGGCCGGAGCCGCGGGTGACGTAGGCCCCGCGAGCATCGACGCCGGGCAGCGTGCGCGCTGCGACGTGGTTTTCGTCTTCGTGGAAGTAGCGATAAAACTTGGGCAGCCGCGCGAGTTCCTGTTCGGAGAGGACGCGGCCACGATCGGGCTGATAGGAATCGTCCCAGGCGAGGCGCGGCACGACCCAATCGTTCATGCCGATGTCGAGGTCGGAGAGCAGGAGGACGGGCGCTTGAAAACGCTCGGCGAGATCGAAGGACTTCACAGCGAAGTCGAAGCACTCGGCCGGATTCGCGGGGAACAGGAGAATGTGTTTGGTGTCGCCATGAGAGGCATAGGCGCAGGCCAGCAGATCGCCTTGCTGGGTGCGCGTGGGCATGCCGGTAGAAGGGCCGACACGCTGCACATCGATGACGACGGCGGGAATTTCGGAGTAATAGGCGAGGCCGAGCAGTTCGTTCATGAGCGAGATGCCGGGTCCGGCAGTGGAGGTGAAGGCGCGGGCGCCGTTCCAGGATGCGCCGATCACCATGCCGATGGCGGCGAGTTCGTCTTCGGCTTGCAGAATGATGTAGTTGTTGCGGCCGGATTCCGGATCGCGGCGGTACTTCTCGCAGAACTGGCGAAAGGCGTCCATGACGGAAGTGGCGGGCGTGATGGGATACCAGGCGGCGACAGTGGCGCCGGCGTAGAGGCAGCCGAGCGCGGCTGCGGTGTTGCCATCGATCAGAATCTTGCCGGAATTGGCGTCCATCTTTTCGAGATGGAAGGGCAGCGGGCAGGAGAAATGCTCTTGCGCGTAGTTGTAGCCGAGCTGGAGGGCGCGCAAGTTCGATTCGCGCAGGGCTTTCTTGCCGGCGAAGCGCTCATCGAGCAGCTCTTCGACGATCCGCATGTCGATCGAGAGCAGCGCGACGAGGGATCCGGCGTAGGCGATGTTCTTCATTAAGATGCGCGCGCGGGATTCGGGAAAAGCGTCGTTGCACAGGCGCGCGAGGGGGATCGGGAGGAAGTGAATGTCTCCGCGATGGAGAGATTTGTCGAGCGGCCAACTGGAATCGTGGAGCAGATAGCCGCCTGGGACGACTTCCTGAACGTCGCGCGCGTAGGTCTGGGCGTTCATGGCGATCATCAGATCGTAATCGAGGGCGCGCGCGGTGTGGCCGTCGTGATTGACGCGGATTTCGTACCAGGTGGGCAGGCCTTGAATGTTGGACGGGAAGAGATTCTTGCCCGAGACGGGAATGCCCATGCGGAAGATGGCCTGCATGAGGAGGCCATTGGCGCTGGCGGAGCCGGTTCCGTTGACGTTTGCCAACTTGAATGCGAAATCGTTTATGCCGGAGTGGTGTTGGTGCACGCGTTGTTGCCTGAGATAACGCCTGGGCCTAAATCAAAGCTTGGGCCTGCGTATGAGATGAGAAGCTCGAATTTTTGCATGTCCCACGCGGCGGTGGGGCAGCGTTCCGCGCAGAGGCCGCAGTGAACGCAGACGTCCTCGTCCTTGGCCATGATTCTGGCGGTTTGAGGCAGCGGCGCGGAGACGTAGAGGGCCTGATCCAGATTCATGGCGGGGGCGGAGAGGCGGCTTCGAAGCGGCAGCTCGTCATCGTTGCGGGCGATGGTGAGGCACTGGACCGGGCAGACGTCTATGCAGGCGTCGCATTCGATGCAGAGCTTGGGGGTGAAGGCGGTTTCGATGTCGCAGTTGAGACAGCGCTCGACTTCGCGCGCGGTCTGTTCGGCGGTGAAGCCGAGCTCGACTTCGATACTGAGCTTTTCGAAGCGCTCGACTAAATCGACGTGGCGCATTTTCTGGCGCTGCGCGGGGTTGTAGTCGTTGTGATAGCTCCACTCGCTGAGCCCCATCTTCTGGCTGACGAGGTTCATGCCTTGAGGCGGGCGATCGGCGACGGGAAGGCCGGCGCAGTAATTATGGATGGAGATGGCGGCCTGGTGGCCGTGTTCGACGGCCCAGATGATGTTCTTGGGACCGAAGGCGGCGTCGCCGCCAAAGAAGACGCCGGGGCGGGTGGACTGCATGGTGGTCTCGTCGACGACCGGCACGTCCCACTTGTCGAATTCTATGCCGATGTCGCGCTCGATCCAGGGGAAGGCGTTCTCCTGGCCGATGGCGAGGATGACGTCGGCGGCGGGAAGGAAGATTTCGTCGAGGGTGCGAGAGCGCCGTGCGTCGGCGTCCCATTCGAGCCGCTCGAAGAGCATGCCCTTGAGCGCGCCGTTTTCGACAACGAAGCTCTTGGGGGCGTGGTTGATGACGATGTCGACGCCTTCCTCTTCGGAATCGTCGAGCTCCCAAGGCGAGGCTTTGAAGAAGCGGCGCGGGCGGCGCGCCATGACCTTAATGTCTTTGCCGCCGAGCCTGCGGGATGAGCGGCAGCAATCCATGGCGGTGTTGCCAACGCCGATGATGAGAACGCGCTCGCCGATGGAGTCGATGTGGCCGAAGGCGACGGATTCGAGCCAATCGATGCCGATGTGGATGCGATCGCTGTCGTAGCGGCCGGGGATGTCGAGGTCTTTGCCGCGCGGGGCGCCGCTGCCGACGAATACGGCGTCGTAAGAGGCGGCAAGCAGTTCGCGCATGCTTTCGACGGGCGAGTTGTAGCGGATTTGGACGCCCATGTTTAAGATGAGGTCGATTTCGGAGGCGAGAACGGGCTCGGGGAGGCGGAAGGCGGGGATGTTGGAGCGCATGAGGCCGCCGGGCTTGCCTTGTTTTTCGAAGATGTCGACCTCGTAGCCGAGGGGCATGAGGTCATTGGCAACCGTGAGCGATGCGGGTCCGGCGCCGATGCAGGCGACGCGCTTGCCGTTCTTGGATGTGGGGATGCGCGGGAGCAGGTGAGAGATTTCGCCGCAGAGGTCGGCGGCGACGCGCTTCAGGCGGCAGATGGCGACGGGCTTGCCGTCGAGGCGGCCGCGGCGGCAGGCGGGCTCGCAGGGGCGATCGCAGGTGCGGCCAAGGATGGCAGGAAAGACGTTTGATTGCCGGTTGAGTATATAGGCATCTGTATAGCGGCCTTGCGCGATGAGGCGGATGTATTCGGGGACGTTGGTGTGCGCGGGGCAGGCCCACTGGCAGTCGACTACTTTGTGGAAGTAGTTGGGATCTTGAACGTCAGTAGGTTTCACGCAAACTCATTATGGCCGGGCCACGCTCCGGTGACCACGACGCGGGGGCCGATAATTGTTTTGGGGTTGATTATATCAGTTTTGACGAGGACCGGACGAGCGAACGGACGCAGCCGCGTTTTCATCGGCCCATTCGGCGAAGAGATCGGGCTCGATCTCGATGGCGCGGACTTCGACTTCCTCCATTGAAAATTCGAAGCCATTTTGATCGGGCTCCCAGAGATCGTGGCGTTCTTCGTGGACGGCGGCGATGTATTGGCGGGCGGCTTCGTCGAGCTGCGACTTGCGGTGACGGCGGCGAGATTCCTGAAGCTGGCGCAGGGCGGCGGCGTCTTTCTCGAAGTGGCGGCGGAGGCGGGATTCCTGGATAGAGAGGTTGTTGAGCTGGCGCTGGTAGGCGAGGAAAATTTTGGCGTCGATCAGGTGCTTGCGTGAGTCGGCTTGCTCGGCGGGGAACTCGTTGGCGAATTCGAGGCGGCCGAGGGCGAAGATGCCGAATTCGAGAGCCGGGATGCGG
>JAFAYI010000030.1 GCA_019240475.1 Acidobacteriaceae bacterium | reverse complement strand
AGCCCCGCCACTCCCGCCGCCGCGTCCAAATGCCCCAGGTTCGTCTTCACCGACCCGATCGCGCAGTACCCCTTCCTCTTCGTCTGGCTTCGAAACGCCTGCGTCAACGCCTGCACCTCAATCGGGTCGCCAAGAGTTGTGCCCGTCCCATGCGCTTCTATGTAATCGATGGTGTCCGCGCCGATATCGGCATTAGCCAGAGCTTCGCGGATGACGCGGGCCTGCCCGTGAATGCTGGGAGCTGTGTAGCCGATCTTGAAATTGCCGTCGTTATTCAAGGCCGTTCCCTTGATCACGGCGTAGATCTGGTCCCGGTCACGCACGGCGGAATCCAACTTCTTGAGCACGACAACCCCGACTCCGCTACCGAAGACGGTTCCTTGGGCGCGGGAATCGAACGCGCGGCAATGGCCATCTGGAGACATTACTCCTCCGTCCAGATATTCGTAGCCGTAACGCAATTTCAAATTGATTGAAATTCCACCCGCGAGCGCCATATCGGACTCACCATGCAGAAGGCTCTGGCAAGCAACATGGACTGCCACTAAGGAAGTAGAACAGGCAGTTTGAACCGTATGACTGGGGCCCTGTAAGTTGAGCTTGTATGAAACACGAGTAGTAAGGAAATCGGAACTATTTCCTACGTTCAGTTGAAGCAATTCGAGGGACTGAGTAGCTTGAGGCGCCCGGAAGAGATTGCAGAGGAGATAAGTGTTCATTGCCGCGCCGGCGTAGACGCCAATGGCGCCGGAATAAGTGTCGCCGCAATATCCCGCATCTTCCAGCGCTTCCCAAGCGCATTCGAGGAAGATCCGGTGCTGCGGATCCGTGATTTCGGCTTCGCGAGGAGGAATTCCGAAGAAAGAAGCATCGAACATCTCGACCCGATCGAAGCAGGCGCCGGCTCTAACGAACTTAGGGTTGTCCAACTGCTTCTGCATCACGCCGAGCGAGAGCAACTCCTCGGAACCAAAAAAGCGGATGGCTTCCACTTTGGTCCGCAGGTTCTGCCAGAAGACGTTCAGGTCAGGAGCGGCAGGAAAGCGCCCGGCCATCCCAATGACTGCAATACCCGTATCCATAAGTGTTAGGCAGATTCAAACGAAGGAACGCATAGGGTAGGGGTGGCGCCCGTTGTATGCATTCGAAATAGCGCAGACTTTAACGAGGGCTGCTGGCCTGACAGTCCCGTTCGAAATCGTTCCCGGCAAGGACGGCGTGCCGCCTGCGCTCGCCTCTATCCCGATCTTCGACAAAGCTGGGCGCAACAAATTGCCGCGCCTCGATTCGTTGGCACAATGCACTGACGGTTGGCCCTTCAAAGAGGGCGATGATTGGCAGGTCGATTTCCAGTTTCTTCTTAACCGCCGTAATCATGCGCAAACCGATGAGCGAATTACCGCCCAAATCGAAGAAATTGTCGTGCACGCCGAGCCGATCGATGCCCAAAATTTTCTGCCAGATCTCGGCGATGGTGCTTTCAAGTTGGCTTCCCGGCGGCACGTAGCTGGTTTCCAGAACGGGCCTGGCATGCCGTTCCGTTGCGCCATCGCTCTCTCCGGATTCGTCGTGAAGGCCAGCTCGGCCCCCAGACCAGAAGTCTAGCCGCAGCGGCAGGTTGCCGGTTGAAATCACAACGCGGCCCGCCGATGCGCTCGCCACGACACGACGGAAAGTTTCCCGGCTTTCCTCGACGTTCAAGGCATGCTTTTGGAGGGCGGTGTCGAAAGTCTCATGAATGCGCTCATCGCTGCGAACGAGCCAGGGGTCCCAGTCAGCGCTGATCCATCGAGTACCTCGGGTGGACGCGAGAGTTTCAGCGAAGGCGTCCATGAAGAGACTCCCGGCAGAATACGCAACCGAACCCAAACCTCCGAACAGCGCGGCATTGGATGAGAACAGCAGGCAGAATTTCGGCCGCATTGCCTCGATAAGAGGAGCAAGTGTCTTAGATCCCCAGACCTTGGCGCGCAATTGACGATCGAACTCGCCCATGCTCATATCGGCGATCAAGTGCATAGCGGCCTCGCCTGCTACACCGGCTGTATGTATAACGCCATCCACGTGTTTCCAACGGTCAATAACTCGATCGATGGCAGCTTGCATTTGTTCGCTATTCGCTACGTCGGCAGAAACCACCATTACCTGCGCTCCGGAGGCGGTTAACTGTCTCACTTTCGCAATTTTTCCGCTGACTAAGTCGTCTTCCGGATGTTCTAAGAGCCAGGCGTCCCACTGGTCCTCGGCCGGTAAGAGCGATCGTTCGACCAGCGCTAATTTGGCAGATTGAATCTGAGCAAGAAAACCGGCGATTTGCAACCCGATTCCGCCCAGGCCGCCCGTAATGAGATACACGCCGTTCGGGCGCAGGTAACGCTCGGCATTTGTTTCGGTGAGGTTGACCTGCTGGAATTTGCGCAGCCAGCGGTGCTCGCCGCGAATGGCGACTACCTTGTCGGCGGAGCGCGCCTGGATTTCAGCCAAAATACGATCACCGGCTTTTTCGAAATCTCGCGGCGCAACATCTACGTCGATGGACCAGCACGAGAGGTTTTCATATTCCTGCGGCATGATTATGCACGGCGACAGCAGAGTCGCTTTGTCGGCGATCAACCGGTCCTTGGTCTCGATTTTATGAAGGTCGGAAGAGATCACCCATACGCGCATCGGGTCCGACAAGTTCAGCCGGGCAATAGCCTGGGCGAAGTAAACCAGGCTGTACATACCTAAATGTTGAAAATCCGAGAAAGTCGCCGTCGAATTAAACTGCTCGCCCGTGAAACTCCAAAAATGAAGCACGCTGAAGCAACGCATTCCGACCTGTTCCAGGCTCTGCAGCAATCGAACATAGTCTTCAGGCCGCTCGGGATTGAGTAAGTAGGTTTTATCGTTAACTCGTTGGAAGCCGGAACTCCTTCGGACCACAAAGACTTCGGCGTTGCGTTCCAACAGTTTCTCAGCCAGCCAACTGCCCAGGCCTTCCTCGTCCAAAAAAATCAGCCAAGGCTGCTGGTTCATTTCGGGCCGCGGCTCGTCCTCTGAGAAGGGCAAAGGGGAGAGTTGCCAGGACGGAGCGTAGAACCATTCGTCGATGTCGTCGACCTTATCGAGCGTAACTTTGGCTGCGTGGCTTGCGTGGGGCGGCTCCATCCAGTAGCGCTGTTGCTCGAAGGGGTAGGAGGGCAACGGAACTCGCATGCGCTGCTCGCCAGAGTAGAATTTCCGCCAATCCAAAGGAACGCCGGCCAGCCACAATTTGCCTGCGGCGGCGAGCAGGAAAGCGACATCCGACTGATGGTCGTACGGGTGACGCATGGACGTCACCGGCAGGCCGGCAGCGACCGTGGTTTTAGCTAATGTCGCCAACGTGTGGCCAGGCCCTACCTCAAGCAACAGCGGGGCCGTACTCGACAGGAGTTTTTGGAGGCCGGGGCCAAAGAGAACTGTTTCACGAAGGTGACGCACCCAGTAATCGGGATTCGTGGCCTGCTGTTCGGTGATCCAGTCGCCGGTCACATTCGAGATGTAAGGAACTTGAGGAGCGTGCAGTTCCAGAGTACGGAGGAAATCGGCGAATGGCTCAAGGATGGGCTCCACCATGTGCGAGTGGCTGGCAACGTCTATCTGCAAACCGCGGCACTCGATTTCGTCTTCCTCCAGGCGCCTGATAAAGTCGTCGATGGCAGCCTGCGCTCCCGAGACCAAGCATTGGGTTTCGCTGTTTACCGCGGCAAGCGAGAGCGCATCGCCGAGGAGTGGCTCGACATCGCTAGCCGGCAGCGGCACAGCGGCCATGGCGCCCGGCTGAAGGCGTTCGAATAATCTGGCCCGAGTTACCACCAATGCAAGAGCGTCCTCGATTGAAAACACGCCCGCCAATGCGGCCGCCGTATACTCGCCGAGGCTATGTCCTATAAAGGCATGCGGCACGATGCCCCAGGAGATCCAGAGTTTGGCGAGCGCGAGTTCGGTGACGAGTAACGCAGGCAGGCCAACAATGGGCTGCTTCATTTTTGAGGAGTTCAGGCCTTTGTCAGCGGGATAGAGGAACGTGCGAATATCGAATCCCAGCCAGGGATGCAAGATGCCGGCGCAGAGGTCGACATGATCCCGAAACACCGGTTCGGCGTGATAGAGATCGAATCCCATTTGGGCGTATTGCGCCCCGCCGCCCGGAAACATGAACACCACCGGGCGAGCAGGTTCCTTATATTGGCGCGTATATACCCGAGCACTGTCGTTAGCCTGCAACGCCTGGAGCGCATCCGCGGAATCGGAAGCAACGACCACTCTTCGAAAGTCGAATGACTTCCGGCCGACTGCGAGAGTGTAGGCGGCATCGGCTAATTCGGAGTGCGGGTGATGCCGCAGATGTCCGGCGAGCCTGCTGGTGACAGCCTCTAAGGCGTCAGGCGTCTTTGCTGAAAGCAGCAGAAGCTGATGGCTTCTAGAAGGGGCCGGGGAAAGAGCGGACGGCGCCTCTTGCACAATGACGTGAGCGTTCGTTCCGCCGATGCCAAACGAACTCACTCCAGCGCGACGCGGCAGAGGAACACCGGTCCACTCCCGCAGGCTGCTATTGACGAAAAAGGGGCTATGATCGAAATCGATTTGCGGATTCGGCGACTCGAAATGCAGGGTCGGAGGAAGTAACTTATGCTTCAATGCAAGCACGGTCTTGATGAGTCCGGCTACGCCAGCTGCGGCGTCTAAGTGGCCGATATTTGTTTTTACAGCGCCCAGAGCGCAGAATCTTTTCCGATTTCCGGCGTTACGGAATGCATTTGCAAGGGCGAGCACCTCTACCGGATCGCCGAGGTTAGTCCCAGTACCGTGACACTCAATGTAAGTTATCGTCTGGGGAGTTACACCAGCCAAAGTCTGCGCCGCCGTAATGACATTGGACTGACCTTCGACCGAGGGCGCGGTATATCCAACTTTTCTTGCCCCATCGTTATTTATGGCGGATCCGCGAATAACGGCATGGATGTGATCGCGATCGTGGAGCGCATCGCTCAGGCGCTTCAGCACAACGATCCCGAGCCCGTTTCCAAACATAGTTCCCCGAGCTTGCGCATCGAAGGCGCGGCAATGGCCATCGGGAGAGTGGATTCCGTCCTCGACATAGTAATAACCGCTGCGTTGCGGAACCTGAATAGATACGCCCCCGGCCAAAGCCATGTCGCACTGGTAGCAAAGCAAGCTCTGGCATGCCAGGTGCACAGCGACGAGAGACGTCGAACATCCTGTTTGCACGTCGATCGCCGGCCCTTTCAGATTCAGTTTGTAAGCGACACGAGTGCTCAGAAAGTCTTTGTCGTTGCCGATCATCGCCTCGAAGTTTGTTTCCGAGTGCATGTCGGACATATTGGGAAGGACGTTATACAACAGGTAGCTGCTCAGGCTGGTTCCCGCGTAAACGCCGATCAAGCCAGCGTACGTTTCAGCATGGTAGCCCGCGCATTCCATTGCTTCCCACGCACATTCCAGGAACAACCTGTGCTGAGGGTCCATCAGCTCCGCTTCACGCGGAGTGTAACCGAAGAATGCGGCATCGAACTGGTCGATCTTGCCGACCAGCGCCGCGGCGTTGACGAATTGTTTTTTCTTAGTTGCAGGCCGGGGAACGCCGAGGGCCTGCAATTCCGCATCGGAAAGGAAATGAATACCCTCGACGCCGTTCTTCAGATTCAGCCAAAATTCCTCCAGAGTGTCGCTTCCGGGGAAACGACCCGCCATACCGACGATTGCGATATGCAGCGCACCTTGTTCGTCTTCGGGAAGGCGTGGGCCTTCGACTCTGACGGTTTCGTGACTCACTTGGTTCTCCTGTCGTGAACTGAAGATGGCGTCTTAGGACGGGTCTACGAGCTGGCACGGGCGGCGCGGCCTGCACTCATGGCATCGCCGGGGTTTCGTAACTTCTGCTTGTCGTGTTATGCGAGGGGAGCAACGGCGATCGATACGTTTTCCGAAGGAGCGGCGCGTTGAATCCGCCGATCATATTCCACTTGTCCGTTATCGAGCTTGATAATGCGATCCGCCGAGTTGTAGTAGTGGTCATCGTGGGAAATCACGATAACGGTTTTTCCCTTGGCTTTGAGGTCGGGAAGAATTTCATAATAGAAGACGTGCTTGAATTCCGGGTCCTGATCTGACGCCCATTCGTCGAACACATAGATGGGGCGGTCTTCAAGGTAGGCCGAAAGCAGCGCCAAGCGCTTCCGCTGTCCCTGCGACAGATCAATGGTTGAGAGCTTGCTTCCTTCGATGGCGACTTTCGAGCTGAGCCGCAGATCCCGGAGATACTGCTCTGTCACTACTTTCAGGTTTTTGTTATCTACCCCGTAAAGATTTTCGAACAAGTAGCAATCGGAAAACACGACGGAGAATAACTCGCGGTAGTTATCCCGATTGTCCGATGTGATAGCAGTTCCATCGAGAGCGATGGTTCCTTCGTCCGGCTCGTATAAACCAATCAGGAGTTTAGCCAAAGTTGTTTTCCCACTGCCATTTCCGCCGATGAGAAAAACGACCTCTCTCGGATATAGGACCAAGTCGAAAGGCCCTAAACGGAACTTATCCGGGTTACCTTCGCATTGATAGAGGTGAGCGACGGCACTGAGACGAAGCTGCTTCCACGGCTGTAACGCCTCGCCCTGCGCGTCGCGCTCCGTACAATGCGCGGTCAGCGAAAGGCCAAGCGCATTCACCTTTTCCGCAGCAACGTGGGCGCGGCTTACGGCGGGTATTGTGTATAGCACCGCGGACAACGGCGTAATCATGAAGAGAATGGTGAGAGTGTAGCCGGTAAGCGCCTGATGATCCGACGCCGCGAGCCGCGGCGCGATTATCAGGATGAGCCCGATCAGAACAAAGAATAGAGTTTGGCCACCACTGGAGGCAATGTGAGCAATCGTTTCCGCGATAACCTCATGCCGATACACGCCCTTGATAGCAGGTTCCAACTGCTCGGCCATGAAAGCCCGTCTGCGTTCCCGATTCAGCTTCAGTTCTTTTATTCCTTCTGTAATCGCGCGAAAGGACTTAAAACAGACATCCCAAAATTCTCGCATCCGATGGAAATAGCGGGCTGACCGCGAACTCGGCACGTGGTAACAGAAGATGCCGACGACCATGCACGCGAGCACCACGATCAGCATTCTCCAGGAGAGCCAGCCCAGATATACGAGGCATGCTGTCATTACGGCCAGTTGCGTCCCGAGGAAAGCGAGATTTCCGAACCCCGCAGCCACCACTGTAATGTCATCCGTAAGCGCACATAAAATGCGGTGAACGCCTAACTGCTCCAGTTGACGATAGGGCACGGAAAGAATCTGTCGCGATAGTTTGATCCGGAGATCGCGGGTGGCGCGCGCCACTAACCGCATCATTAAGTTTTGGGAGGTGAGGCCGCTGAGAAAAATAACTGCGCAGAGGCCTGCGAACCGCCACAGCAGCGGCGCCAACAATCCTTTGGCCAAGATCAGGTTGATGACAGCGATGATGGCAACATTGCTCGCCCCGGTGATCAGGCCAGCGAGCACGCCACAGACGAACATGATCCGCGAGGCTTTCGATTCGCTGGACCACCGCACGAGTACTAAGAAAACTCGAAGTGCATTGGTCAATTGCTAAACCTCCGCGGCGCCCGTTGCCTGTGATGGGATCGAAGCTTGCGAACGGCGGTTTTCCTTTCCCAGATCCGCCTCGATGGCGTCGAGGGCTTCGTTCAACTTCCGAGCGACCAGATGAACTCCGGGCGCCACGAGTAATTCGTAGTGGCCTCCGGGGATGATGTGCGTCTCGAGAGCGCAACATAACCGGCTCCAAGCCTGGATGCCTCGAGCGTCGGCAGGTTGAGCCGCGGCTTTGAATAGCAGAACTCGCCCGGCATAAGACGCGGATGGTTGATAGTTCGCAAGAGCCACGCTGTTCGAGTGAAAGAGGTTGAACAGGGCTGAGGCTTTCGCGTCGCTCAGCTCCGATGGCGCGGCGCCATTGTCCTTTGCAAGGGTCAAGATTCGCCGCAGCATCTGGTCTTCACTTATCGCGCCGCTCGCTTGCGCCTGGTCGGGGGACACCCCGAGGTCTCGCGCAAAACTTAGAAGAGCGCCGCGGCGGCTATCGAGATCGCGGGCCTGGCAGGCATAAGTCAGGTGGCTGTCGAACAATGAGACACAGGCGGCTCTCAGCCCGCGACGCTGAAGCTGTTGCGCCATTTCGAAAGCTATAACTCCGCCCATCGACCAGCCTGCGAGAAAGTAAGGACCTTGCGGATAGCGGTCGATCATCTCTTCCAGATACGTTTCGGACATGGCCGAAATACTCGCATGCGGCTCAAACCCAGACAAAGCGCGAGCCTCAAAGGCGTGTACGGGACGCCGGTCGTCGATCAGAGTAGATAGCCGCTTGTAACAATAGACGCTGCCGCCCACTGGATGGACAAGAAACAAGGGCGCTTTGCTACCTGCGCCACGAAGGCACACAAGGGAAGCGAAGGCCGGGCGAGCGGCCGCGGCGTCGATGCGCAAAGCGAGCTGTTCAATTGTCGGGCTTTCAAACAATGTGGCGAGCGGAAGTTCTCGGCCCAATCTGGTTTGAATCTGACCGAGCAGACGCATCGCCGTTATGGAGTGTCCGCCGGATGCGAAGAAATCATCCCGGATACCGGCGCGTTTGAGACCCAAAACCTCGCGCCAGATCTCGGCGACCAAATGCTCTGTCGAGCTGGAGGGCTCCACGAAAGCGTCTTCGGCTGCCTGATCTTCTTCCGGTTCCGGCAACGAATTGCGATCAACCTTGCCGGAGGACGTCATGGGCAATTTCCGGAGGCGCACATACACGGATGGAACCATGTATCCGGGCAGGCGCTCAGACAAGAACTGGCGCAATTCGTGGCGAGCGACCGGAGTGTTGGAAGATCGGCCGGTTTCCACAAAATAGGCGACCAGCCGTTTGTCGCCCGCGGCGCCGGTTGCCGCGGTTACCACGGCAGCTTCGATATCCGGGTGGCGCAGTAACATCGCCTGAATCTCTTCCAACTCGATCCGATAACCTCGAATCTTCACTTGCTGGTCGGATCTGCCCAGGAATTGGATGCCGCCGTCCGCGAGCTTGCGTCCTATATCACCGGTTCGATACATGCGAGCTGCCGCTTCGCCATACGGGTCGGGTAAGAAGCGTTCGGCTGTAAGGTCGGGTCGATTTAAGTATCCGCGCGCCAAGCTAATGCCGCTGATGTATATTTCACCGGCCACACCGGGCGGCGCTAATTCTCCCTCAATGTCCAATATATATATCTTGAGTCCGCCAAGCGGCGCGCCGATCGAGCGCCAAGTGGAGCGGTCGGAAGTGAGCTCCTGGATTGTGGAGTTGATGGTCGCTTCCGTGGGCCCATAGGCGTTGTAAAGTTTCGGGCGCAAGGGAGGTGAAGAAAACCAGGAAGCGATGGCATTCTCCTCAACGGCCTCGCCGCCGATAGTAATCATGCGTAAGTGGCCGGGTAGTTCTGACGGCAATTCCCGAGTTACTTCTTGCCAGAACTTTGTGGGCACATCTATAGCAGTTATCCGTTGCGTGTCGCACAAGTTCCAGAAGGCATGCGCGCCAGCCTGCCATGCGTCCCCGGCCAGCACCAATGCGGCGCCGGAGATAAAGCTGGAGAAGATTTCCTGAATGCTTACGTCGAAATTGGCGGAGGCGAACTGTAAGATGCGATCATTTTGCGACCACTCCCAGTACTGTTGCAGCCAGGCCATTTGGTTGCACAAGGCTCGGTGATGCACGGCGACGCCTTTAGGCGCACCCGTCGAACCGGAGGTATAAATGATGTACGCCACGTTCTCCGGATGAAGACCGACTTCCGCCCCATTTGGATTTTCGTCCGGCTCGTCGCGCCACTGGGCAGTCAGGCTGAGGTCCACGAAGCGTGAGCCTGGAAAGACCAGGCGAGGCTGGAGTTCGGCTCGCGCCAACACGATGGTGGGGGCGCTGTCTTCCAGCATGCGGCGCAATCTGTGATCCGGATAACCAGGATCGATCGGGACGTACGCGCCTCCTGCCTTCAGCACGCCAAGCAGGGCGCAAATATTTTCGAGTTTATTTGGGGTGCAAATAACGATGCGGGCTTCCGGTCTTACTCCGCATTTGCGCAAATAATGGGCTAATCGATTGGCGCAGCGGTTCAATTCATTGTAAGTGAGTATCGTATCGTCACAGACAATCGCCGTCGCCTCAGGAAAGCGCGCGGCCCAATGTTCGAATCGTTGATGGACAAGCCCATGGTCCGTAAAGTCCGCTGTGCTCGGGCTCTGGTTGCGCAGCATTTGGGTGCGCTCTTCCGGAGTGAGTAACTCGATGGCGCCGACCGATCGGTCCGGATAACGAATGACTGCTTCCAGGATGTTACGGAAATGCCTCAGCATGCGGGTTATCGAGCGTTGCTCGAACAGATCGGCATCATAGAGCATCCAGCAGCTCAATTCCCCATCGATCTCGTGTACGGACAGTTCCAATTCGAACGGAGCAGCGAAACGCGCGTGTGGAAGTGGCGTCAGGCTTACATCCGCGAGCTTTATGTTAGGGGCGGGCTCGTTACGCAAGACAAACAACGCTTGCAGCACGGGCGCGGCCTTTGGGCTCCGTTCCGGATACAGGTCCTCCAAGACCTGTTCGAAGGGTACGTCCTGGTGCGCGTATGCGCCTAACGCGGTGTCTCTTACTTGAGCTATAAGATCTCGAACCGAGGGAGTTCCCGTGAAGATTACACGCAAGAGAAGCGTGTTGACAAAGGCGCCGAGGAGCGCTTCGGTTTCGCTTCGCCGCCGATTGGCGATAGGAGCGCCGACAGCAAAATCGCTTTGACTTGAATACCGGAATAACAGGACAAAATATGCGGTGAGTAGGAGCATGAATGGCGTGGCCTGATGCACCCTACACGCGGCGTGTAGCTGTTTAAATATGCTGGCCGGCAGCACGATAGATTCCATGGCGCCGCGCAGCGATCGCACCGTGGAACGCGGCAGATCGGTGGGAAATGACAAGAACGGCGGCAGGCCGCGGAGCTTTTCGCTCCAATATGCGCGCTGCTTATGGCCCTCATCCCCACTAAGATACTCTCGCTGCCAAACCGCAAACTCGGCGTACTGAATCTTCAACTCCAGAAAGGGAGGACGGGTACCAGCGCTGTAGGCCTCATAACTTGCGGCGAGGTCGTTCAGCAGAATCGCGATAGACCATCCGTCGCAAATTATGTGGTGCAAAGCGAGGAACATCACATACTCGTCTTCGGCTAGCTGTAGCAGCCGAGTACGCCAGAGGGGCCCGGTTCTTAGGTCAAACCGCCGTTCCGCGTTGTCATTAATTAAGATACTGACTCTTTCCTCCTGCTCGCCTTTGTTCAAAGCGGTCAGATCTTCGACAGGGCAAGGGACGTCGGTATGGGGAAGAATCACTTGATACAGATCGCCGTCGATCCATTCGAAGGTAGTCCGTAGGGATTCGTGCCGACGCTGCAGTTCATTGAGCGCTTCGCTCAGCGCGGAATGCGACACGGCGCCTTTCAGTTGAAAAGCCTTGTCAATCGTGTATCCGTTAGCATGTGTCGCGATCTGGTCGAGGAACCAAAACCTACGCTGCGCGAACGAGGCGGGAACATGCTTCGACTCTGGCTTTTTGCGCGCGAGCGTGGCCGGTCCTTCGGCCCCCTCGCGTTTCTCTTTTAGAAGTAACTGGAGCAATTTGAGCCGTTCCGGCGATAGGGCCGCCGCGAGTCTCGTGCTCACAGACCTAGCCTCATTGATGTCATAAAACGAAATAAGGCCGTTTGCCAGCTTACTTGATTACGAACGCCGACAGGAAAGTAGAACTTAAGTAAGAGACCGGTAAATCAAACACTCTGCCCGTTCTAGGCGGGGTAGTCGTTTGCTAGAGTCGGGACGATAGAAGGCGACCCATTTGTTCCCGCGGCGTCGTTCTCCAGATCGTTCAAATCGAGTTCCACAGACACGCTTCGCCGGATCAGTTCGAGTGTGACTACTACTCGATAACGACCCTTCTGTCGCACCAACACTCCCTCCCAACCTGCCATGAGACCTGACTTCACGCGTACCCGCTCACCAAACGCAGGATACGCATGCGGCTCAATCCCGCTCTGAAGCAGCTTTTCGCGTAGAGATTGTATATAAGCGTCGGATACGGACGAGGATTGTTTCGCGTCGCCAACGATGTTGAAGACGCCGGGAGTCGCAAGGACAGGGATTCGTTCCCTGCGTGTCACGCGAGCGAATAGATAATTCGGAAACAGGGGCAGTCGAAGAGTTTGCCGCGAGCCATCTTTCCATCTTCGCTCGCAAGTGTAGGAAGGGAGAAAATATTCAATGTTTCGCGTTCGCAGATGCTGCCCAACTCGTTTCTCATGTTTCGATTTAACGAATACCGCGAACCATTGCCGCTCCGTGACAGTATCACAATAAATCTCAGATTCCGTTACAGACATGCTAATGCGCCTACTTCTTCTTAAAGTTACCGTTGGGCCTCACCTAAACACAAATGCCTGAGGGCATTCTATAAAGCGAATACAACGACACGACCGGAAACGCTAAGGATTTTACAAATACTTTACATCCGTGCAAATGCATAAGGCTTCGCCACTCTCACTTGGAAATCTCCTTTTTCCGAATGTGAGAGAAATATCGGATAACGACCTGAGATTCACAGCATGCCTGAAGCATTACGATTTGTCAATCCGGCATTCGAGTCCGCTCGACAGGATAAATCTGAACGCGCGAGTCCAACCAGCAGATCTTTACTTTCCTTTGGCGGTGACGGATAATTCTGTCGGTACGGCAAAGACATTCAGGTGGAAAGCAGGGCCGAGTTTGTCAATGTTTGGCAGCACTTCCCGCCAGAGTCTCTCGGTTTAGCCACAGAAAGGCCTAACGAGGAAGGGCCGATGAAGGAATTGATCATACACTCCGATGACTTCGGAATGTGCCATTCCGTAAATAAGGCAACAATACGCGCGCTCGCCGCCAGCACGATTACCTCGACTAGCATCATGGCGCCTTGTCCAGGGTTCGAAGAGGCCGCGGCTCACGCCAGATCAAATCCTCGCCTCGATATAGGCGTTCATCTCACTCTGACCAGCGAATGGGAACACTGCAGATGGGGGCCGATCACGGACTTTCGACGGGCGCCATCCCTGGTCGAAGCCGATCACAAATTCCCCGCGGACGCAAATAGGCTGATTGCTCGCGCAGATCCAGGTGAGATAGAACTGGAGCTAAAAGCGCAAATAGACCGCGTATTTTCCGCCGGAATCTGTCCAACCCACATCGATAGCCATCAAATGGCGCTGTATGGAAGACAGGATTTCTTCAGAATCTATACGGATCTGGCGCGCAGATATGATCTGCCGTTTTTGTTTACCCACTCGGCGCCTCAACCGGAATATCTCGCCGCAGACGTGTTGCCGGAGGATATCGTACTCGATGGGGTATTTCAGGTTCGCCCTCCGGTAACCGATTGCTCCTGGCAGACTCGTTATGAAGCGCTCATCGCAGCGCTTCCCGAAGGAACAAGCCAACTTACCGTACACGTGGGGGACGATGACCCGGAACTGCAGGCGCTGACACAGGGGCGCGAACATTGGAATGCTGCCTGGCGGCAGCGCGATCTCGACCTGATTAGCAGCGACAGGTTTCGAGCGTGTCTTGCAAACGCCGGGATACGGCTTACCGGCTGGAGAGAGCTGAAACGGCCTGCCGACAATCGAAGGGCGATCCATTCAGGCCCCATCCTAGCGAGCACAGAATGAATACCAATCCCCATCTTTCTATTCTTATCCCCTGGCGCGAGCGCGAAGAGCTTGCGCTAACGCTCCTGGCGAACACGCCGATATTTGAAGCGCATGATACAGAAGTCATCGTCCTGAATTGTGGAGGCTCCAGCTCGCGAGTTCACGAATTGATGGCCGGTTCGGGGCTGCGCACTTTACGCCACATTGATATTCCGGTAGAGCACTTTAATAAGTCCTTAGCATTAAATGTGGGCATATATGTTAGCAGGGCAGAGTTAGTCATGGTGTTGGATACCGACATTGTTCTACTCTCCGACATCTACGCCGAATCGGACGCCCTCGGAAGTGGCGGCTCATTTACGACGGTCGAGTGGGTACACGAGTCCGAGCCGTCTGGACTTGCGAATTTAGACAGAACGGGCGCGCCGGCGTACGTTACGGATCTTGTGAGAAGCACTTTTCTTGAGTTTTCGCTTAAGGATGGAAAGCAAGTCACCTATCAGCTCGCACACGGGGATCTTATCGCGGGCAAGCGGGCAGGACCGGGCCTTCTGTTCGCCAGAAAGAGCGATTTGCTAGCGATAAACGGATACAATTCGGAGCTCAACACGTGGGGCTGGGAGGACGATGACGTTCTTTTCCGGCTGCAGTGCTTACGCGGATTGCAACGCATGCAGAAAGGCTCCGCTTTACACCTCAGCCACGATGACGGCCGACGAGTTCTGAATCAGAGCGCGAATGATAGCGATCGCCAGAATTTTCTCAAATGCTGGCAGAATTATAAGCAAGGCAATTTCTTGGGGACCTATTCGAGCGACGCGGAGTCCATGAAGGGCGGAATCGAAGAGATCGCTATCGATGGCGGAACCGAAGAAGCTTCGGAAGTTTGTGTTCAGTCGAACCCTCACGACATTCCGTATTTTGAGTCCGGACCGCTATTCTGCGGCGCGGAGGATGGACTGACGATCGAGCACAGGCCCGATTGGAGCAAGAGAATTTCTTCGATCGATCAGCTACTGCTCGAAGCTACTCTAAAGAAAGAGCGCTTAAGGGACTGCAGCATCTTGCATATCGGAATCGGAAACTCAGGGTTCGCGCAACGATTCTCGCCATATGTGCGCCACATTACCGGTGTAACCGTGGATCATGCAGAATTTGCGGTCGCGTCTTCATTTGCATTACGCAATTACTCGCCGGTGATATGCAACAAATACAGCCGTAATTTGGTGAGAGCCCTGCCTCTTAGGGGTTATGACTGCATCGTAGATAATAACATCGCAAGCTTTGCGTGCTGCCAACTTCACCTGAAAACCGTAATCGATAATTACGCAAGCCTGCTCTTGCCCGGCGGCAGCGCCCTAACTATTCAGACAGGAATGGATTGGTCAGCCACTGACCCCTGTTGGCGACTAACGGGGAGCGATCTAGCCCGTCTGGCCGGAGATGTTGGGCTGACGGTTACAAAATCCCGCCATGGGGTGTATGCGTTGAGAAAAGGTTGAATACCCTTTATAGTCGTAAGGAATGAAAGAAAAAGCAAGGCCGAGGTTGCGTGGCCACTTTCCTTTGTTTCCAGTCCTGCTGGCGCTTTCGGCCTGGTTTCCCCTGCAAGGCGGGGCAGAAGAGAACTGTCTTTGGATGAACGCGGCAACAGCCGGAGGTTTGTTGGGCGGCGCGGCGAGCATGTCGGTCGTTCGTGTTTCGCCGAAATCGGCGAACATTCACGCGGCGAACGCGATTTCGGGCGCGGGCCCCACCAGCGCAGATCCCGATTCGATCAAATACTCCGGTAATGGCATCGATGACTCGGATTGCACCTTCACGCGCCACTCGGGATCGATGACCGGAGAGCTGCGCATCGAGGTTCGCACGATGAACGATCCGGCCAGGGAGTTTTCCAATTTCGCGGCGCGATGCGATCCCCATGGGACCGCGCTGAATGCGATCGGCAACGAAGCCAGCGAATGCGCGGTGGATGGCAAAGCCGGAGAGAACACGGAGCAGGTAGTCGGACGCGTGCGGGATCGGGCGTTTGTGATTCGCCTTCGCGTGAGTGGCCCGTCGATGCCCCCGGAATTGCTACGTGAAAAGGTCCGCAAAGCGGCGGAGATCGTTTCGGGTAACCTATTTTAGGCTCAGCAGGGCTTGCCCGGCTCTCAACGCGCTTCAACCCGGCCATTCATTGTTCGAGTAATTGTAAATTGGTTCCTGAAGCAAAGCCCGGAGCCGGCTTTCCTGTTCTCGTCTGAGCCGAATCTCGTCATCGAGCGATGAGACTGTGACCGAGTCGCCTTGTTGCCGCGCCTGGTCCAGAAGGTCGAGCAGTTCCTGTGTCTGAGCCAGCGCAGCCGATATGGCCCGTTCGATGACTTCCATTTTTTCCGAGATCATTGTTTTTAGACCCAAGCGATGACCGACATGGCAGCGATATTCATACATGCGCGCCTGGCGGCCTCTCTTCATGACGCCGCCGCATTCGGGACACGTCTGATTACAGTTCGTAAATTGATTCTCCACGGTAGCCGAGCGATAATCTTCGTTCACGTTCGCCCCTCCCGAGACCAATTTGTTGAGGAGAGCACCCATCTCTCCCAGTCTCACAATGTAGTCAACGTCGAACCCCCGAATCGCGCTTTCCGGCATGGACCGATACATCGCCTCTTTCGGGTCTTGGACTATCGCGACACCACCGGACTGCTTAATCTCCCATAGGCCCGAGGCGCCGTCGTCGAGCATGCCGGTGAGGATAACGCCGACCGCATCGGGCCCATACGCTTTCGCGGCCGAACGAAACATGACGTTAATGCAGGGTCGCTGCAGGTTCTCTTTGGGGCCGTGACCAAGCGCGACCCATCCTGGCGAAAGCACCAAGTGGTAATCCGGAGGCGCCACATAGATTTGCCCGGGAACGATCGGCTCCTTTTCTCCCGGATACTTGACTGGCAACTTTGCGACGGCGCCAAGGATGCTCGCCAGGATGGTTTCAGAACGCTCAAACATATGAAGCGTTAGAAAGACGGCCGCAGGGAAGCTGGTCGGAAACTGCTCCATCAGCGCCTTAGATGCCTCAATGCCACCGGCAGAGGCCCCGATGACAACCACCTTTCCCGAGTCCATGTGTTTTAGGGACGCGCGCTACCGAGGATTTGCATCGCACTACGAGCGGATGAAAACGGGGGCGGGTTCAATCATGAAACATCAAGTGAAATCTAGAGTTCTATATACGGGAATTCTCAATGCCTCGAATACGCGAAGAGGCAGTGTTGCCACGCCGGGCAAGCTACGGGTGGGCTTTGATACTGCTCGCCGTCGCGCCACTAACTGCTCAGATACAAAATCAGCCGGATGACGGGCAGTGGCCGATGGCCGCGAAAAACTACGCAAGTACTCGTTACAGTACGCTTGGTCAGGTTAATAGGGATAACGTAACATCTCTTAAACTCGCCTGGAGTTTCTCGACGGGCACCACTCACGGGAACGAAGCCGCTCCGTTAGTCGTAAGCAACACGTTATATGTGGTAACACCGTTTCCGAACGACTTATACGCGCTCGACCTTACCAAGCCTGGAGCGCCGATGAAATGGGTATACGAGCCGAACCCAAGTCCGTCGTCGCAGGGCGTTGCCTGCTGTGACACGGTGAACCGAGGCGCCGCGTACTGGAACGGGAAAATCATCTATAACACTCTGGACGTTCAGACGGTTGCCGTGGACGCGAACACGGGGAAAGAGGTCTGGAGAACGAAGCTCGGCGATATCAACCTGGGCGAGTCCATCACAATGGCGCCCCTGGTGGCCAAAGGGATCGTGTTAGTTGGTAACAGCGGCGGGGAGTTTGGGGTGCGCGGCTGGTTGTGCGGACTGGATGCGGAAACGGGGAAGATCAAGTGGCGAGCGTATGGAACCGGTCCGGACAAAGACGTCTTGATCGGGCCGAACTTCAAGCCATTCTATGCAAAAGATCGGGGAACCGATTTAGGCATGAAGACGTGGCCGGGGCAGGCATGGAAGATTGGAGGCGCCACGGCCTGGAGTTGGATCTCATACGATCAAGCGCTGGATCTTTTCTATTACGGCACATCAAACCCGGGGCCCTGGAATCCAGAGCAGCGGCCCGGCGACAACAAGTGGGGCTCTAGTTTGTTCGCGCGCCGGCCGGAGACAGGCGAGGCAATCTGGGCCTATCAGATCAGTCCGCACGATATTCACGATTATGATGCGGTGAACGAGAACATTTTGCTGGATCTGGCTATTAACGGCTCTCAGCGGAAGGTGCTCGCCCATCCGGATCGGGATGGGTACCTGTACCTGATGGACCGGGCGACGGGCGAAGTCATTTCGGCGCAGACGTTCGGCTACGTGAACACGAGCGAAGGCGTCGACTTGAAAAGCGGACTGATCAAAATGAACCCGACAAAGCAGACCGGGTACAACACCGTACGGGACGCTTGCCCAGCGCCGCCCGGAGTGAAAGACTGGACGCCGTCCGCTTTTTCGCCGAAGACGGGCTTGATTTACATTCCGCACAACAACCTGTGTTACGAGTCGCAGGCTGTGCAGGCAAACTATATCGCGGGGACGCCATTCGTCGGCATGAACGTTCGCATGTATGCGGGCCCGGGCGGGAATCGGGGCGTATTTTCCGCGTGGGATCCGGTTCAGGCGAAGACTATCTGGAGCATCAACGAAGCGTTTCCGGTTTGGAGCGGCGCGCTGGCGACCGCGGGAGATGTTGTGTTCTACGGAACGATGGAAGGTTGGTTCAAAGCGGTGGACGCCCAGACCGGGCGGCCGTTGTGGCAGTTCAAGACCGGCTCGGGCATCATCGGGCAACCGGTCGCTTACAAAGGCCCCGACGGCAAAGAATACATTGCGATTCTGTCGGGTGTTGGCGGGTGGTCGGGCGGGGTTGTATCCGGTGGACTGAACGCGGTTGATGGAACGGGCGCGCTCGGATTTCTGAATGCGATGTCCGATCTCGGCAAGTACACCACGAAGGGCGGAATGCTCTATGTCTTCAGCCTGCCGTAAAGTTGTGGCAGCTTGTTTCAGCCTTCTGCCTGTGTTCGCGCAAACGGCAACGCTGCGGGTATGCGCAGATCCTAACAACCTTCCATTTTCGAATCGACAACAACAAGGCTTGGAGAACAAACTAGCCGATCTGGTTGCCGCGAGCATGAACACGAAAGTGGAGTACAGGTGGTGGGTTGAGCGCAAATCTTTCGCCAAGAAATCACTGAATGCCGGTGCTTGCGATGCGGTGATGGGAATACCCAGAGGCATGGACGACGTTCTAACGACGGACCCGTACTACCGCTCCTCCTATGTGTTTGTTTCGCGGCAAGACCGGAACCTGCAGATCGAATCCTTGAGCGATCCCCGATTGGCGGAGCTGCGGATCGGGGTTCATGTAGTCGGGGATGACTACGCTCCGCCGGCCTTCGCGCTCGCGCATCGTGGAATCGTCAAGAACGTGATTGGGTTTTCCTTGTACGGAGCTTACGGAGAAGCGGACCCGCCCCGCAAGCTGATCGGCGCGGTGGAGAACGGCGATATCGATGTGGCGATTGCGTGGGGGCCCTTGGCAGGCTACTTCGCACAAGGCGCCAAGCTGCCTCTGACGATTGCTCCAGTGGAACCGCCCGTGTTCCTAGGCGTGCCGTTTGCTTACGACATATCGATTGGCGTGCGCGAAGGCGACGCTTCGTTGCAACAGCAGCTCAATCGGATTCTGCAGCAGCAATCATCCGCCATACAGGCCCTCCTGGCGAGCTACGGAGTGCCTCAGGTTCACTGACATGAAGCTCACGACAGTCAGGAACGCATCGGGCTTGGCAATTTGCTTTGTTGTGATCGCGTGCCAGAGACAGCATCAGGACATTCGTCCGTCGCCGACCCAACTGGCCATTTACGGCGATGCGGCAAAAGAAGACGCACTTCGCCCCGGCGGGCCGGTATCGCCCCAGCCAACGGTCAACAATCCCTATAATGCGAGCGCTTATGACATTTCCGAGGGACAGCGGCTGTACAACTGGTACAACTGCTCCGGCTGCCATGCGAACGGCGGGGGCGGTATCGGACCTCCACTGATCAAGCAGCACTGGATCTACGGCGGCGAACCGGCCAATATTTTCGACACAATCGTGAAGGGCAGGCCCAATGGCATGCCGGCGTGGGGCGGACGCATTCCCGAATATCAGGTTTGGGAGATAGTGGCGTACATCCGTTCCATGAACGGCGAGCAGCCGAGATCGGCAACCGCATCTCGCGCCGACATGATTCAGCCCAGCCCCCAAACTTTGGTTAACCGCACAAACGATCAAACGAAATGAAAACCACAACGCGGGTCGCGAAAGTAAGCGCCGCAACGTGCACGGCTTTCACATTACTCCTGACGAGTTGCATTTATAACCGACAATCGGCGATCGATCCCGCAGGTCCGCAATCTGGAAGAATCGATACGCTCTGGTGGTCGTTCTTCTGGCTGTTGGGCGCGATCTTTCTGATCGTAATGGTTCTCACGGCCATGACGCTGACACGCCAGCATCGCGGATTTGAGCAGGAACCGCTGGAAGCGCTCCACAAGGCGTCGGAGAAGACCGAAGCACGATTGCGCAGCGTGATTACAGGCGCAACCATCGTGAGCATCGTTATTCTCTTCGTGCTGATCGTGGCGAGCACCGTGACCGGCAAAGCTAATTCCGAGTTGCAGAACAAGAAAAATCCATTGACGATTCAGGTTACCGGGACACAGTGGTGGTGGCAGATCGAATATAAGATGGGCGATCCCACACGAAGCCTGGTAACCGCGAACGAAATACACATCCCGGTCGGCCGGCCGATCCAAATTCGAGGCGCGTCGAATGACGTGATTCACAGCTTCTGGGTCCCGAACCTGAACGGCAAACGAGACCTGATACCTTCCCGCATCACGACAGAGTGGCTGGAAGCAGACCACCCCGGCGCGTACCGTGGGCAGTGCGCCGAGTTCTGCGGCCTGCAACACGCCCACATGGCGCTCTGGGTAATCGCTGAACCGGAAGACAAATTCAACGCTTGGCTGGAAGCGCAATTACAGCCGGCCGCCAGCCCGCGAACGCCCGAGGAGATCAAAGGCGAGCAGGTGTTCATGAATCATGCCTGTATCTATTGCCATGCGATTGAAGGGACGCCGGCAGCCGGTCAAAGCGGACCCGATCTCACGCACTTCGGCAGCCGCAGAGGCATCGCGGCAAACACCTTACCGAACACAATGGGAAACCTGGCGGGGTGGATTCTGGACCCGCAAACGATTAAACCGGGAAATCACATGGCGACCATCGAGGTTAGTTCCGGGGACCTGCAGCCTCTTCTGGAATATCTGGAGAGCTTGAAATGAGAGCAAGCCAAGATATCTACCCGCAGAGCGTCGACGTCGAGCGCGATGTGGAGCAATTGCGGAATAGCTGGCGCCATCCGCGTGGAGTTCTAGGTTGGCTCTCGTTCACGACTCATCAAGCAATTGGAACGCGTTACATCGTGACGGCATTCATTATGCTGCTCGCGGGCGGGATAGAAGCATTGATGATACGCACGCAGTTAATGCGGGCCAATAACGGTTACCTCGGGCCCGAGCGCTATAACCAGATATTCACCACGCACGGAACCACCATGATGTTTCTTTTTGCGGTTCCGGTGATGGAAGGCATGGCGATTTATCTCGTGCCGCTTATGTGCGGAACGCGTAATGTGGCATTTCCGCGGCTCAATGCGTTCGGGTACTGGATGTACCTATTCGGAGTGTTGTTTCTTTATTGGGGCGTATTCACGAATACGGCTCCCGATGTGGGTTGGTTCGCCTACCCGCCGCTCTCGGGCCCGCAATATACACCGGGAAAGAGCACCGATTTCTGGGCCCAAATGATCACCTTTACCGAGGTATCGGCGCTGTGCGTAGCGGCAGAAATTATAGCCACAATTTCCAAGATGCGCGCGCCGGGCATGTCGCTGAACCGGATGCCGCTCTATATCTGGTCCATTCTGATCCAGTCCTGGATGATTATTTTCGCCATGCCCGCCATCGTGCTGGCGAGTTCCTACTTACTTTCGGATAGGACGGTGGGAACGCATTTCGTGAATCCAGCGGAGGGCGGCGACCCGCTTCTGTATCAACACATTTTCTGGTTTTTCGGCCATCCCGAGGTTTACATCATATTTATTCCGGCACTGGGTTTCGTTTCCGCTATCGTGGTGGCGCACGCGCGGCGCGAGATCGTCGGTTATACCGCAATGGTCCTGGCACAGATCGCCAACGGGTTTATCGCGTTCGGGCTTTGGGTGCATCATATGTTCGCGACCGATCTGCCACAGATCGGCGAAGCCTATTTCACCGCTTCGAGCATGATGATCGCGGTTACAAGCGGAGTGCAGATTTTTTGTTGGATCGCCACGTTATGGAGCGGACGGCCGCGCATGACAACGGCGCTGCACTTCGTGTACGGATTCATAGCGATTTTTGTGCTAGGCGGACTTACCGGCGTGATGCTCGCCGCTGTGCCGCTCGACCTGCAGGCGCACGATACATACTTCGTGGTGGCGCATTTCCATTACGTATTGATCGGCGGCGCGCTGTTCCCGCTATTCGGCGCCTTCTACCACTGGCACCCGAAATTTACAGGGCGATTGATGAACGAAACACTGGGGCGGGCGAACTTCTGGGTCCTGTTTGCCGGTTTTAACCTAACGTTCTTTCCAATGCATATTCTGGGCCTGAAAGGGATGCCGCGCCGCATCTACACTTACCCGCCCGGCATGGGTTGGGATGGACTGAATCTGTTGGCCACGGTGGGGGCGTGGATCATTGCAGCCGGCGGCATTTTATTCATTGTCAATTTTCTTTGGAGCCGGAAGAACGGTGAAGTTGCAGGAAACAATCCGTGGGATGCCGACAGCCTTGAGTGGGCCGCCTCCTCGCCGCCGGCAAACTACAATTTTGAATATCTACCGGCGGTTACAAGCCGTTACCCGCTGTGGGCGCCGCGCGAACAGCGCGGGGTTGTAACCGGGCTTGCGACCGACCGGCGCGAAGCGTTAGTAACTACGCTGATGGATGCGGAACCGCATCATCGTTATATCCTCCCCGGCTCGAGCATCTGGCCTCTGATCTCTGCGATTTGCGTGACGATCGGGTTTGCCGGCTCGGTATTTAACGGTTGGTATATCACGTGGGGCGCCATCATATCCGGGCTGGCGTTTATAGGCTGGTTCTGGCCTAAGCGTCCTTTGGAGCCGGCTCATGACTGACGTCCAAACCATCGATGTAGGGCATTTAAAGGCGTACGACATTTCAAACCAAGATCCGCTCTGGTGGGGCCAGTTCATGTTTGTCTTCATCGAAGGCGCCATGTTCGCAATCCTCATCGCGGCTTATTTCTATACGCGCCTCCGGATGGACGTTTGGCCGCCGCCCGGAGATCAATTTCCGCATAAGTTGCTGCCCACGTTGGAGCTGATTCCACTTATCCTAAGCTGCGCGGGCACTTACTGGGCGAGTGAAGCGGCGAAGAAGAACAGTCGCGGGGGCATGGCTGGGGGATTGACACTCAATATAGCGCTCGCGGCGGTCGCTCTCTGGATGCGAATCGTCGAGTGGCATTCGCTGAATTTCAACTGGATGACCGACATTCAAGGATCGTATGTGTGGGCTTTCCTTGGATTGCACACGTTCGATTACATCGCGGACCTGGCGTTCACCGCAGTTTTGCTTCTCCTGGTCCTCATCGGGCGGTGTGGCCCAAAGCAGCGTTTGGGCGTGCACGTGGATTCGATCGTCTGGTATTTCCTGGTTGCGATCTGGATACCCATTTACGTGGTTATCTACTGGGGACCGATCATCGTTGAGACGCAGCAATGAACCCGAATGTCTATCTCTGGACGGGCGTTCTGGGCGGCCCGATGATCTGGCTTACAAGCTTTGAAGCCCGATTCGCCTTGGCGCCCTGGGCGTGCACCTTTCAGAATAAGTGGGCGCTGCACGCGGTGGCCATCGCGGCCCTGATCTTGTGCGCCGCTTGCGCCTGGTTGTCTTTTCGGCAGTGGCGGGCGCTCGGCGAACCTCCGTCTTCTCCGGATGCGGGCGTCGTGCCGCGGAGCAGCTTCCTGGCAATACTTGGGATAGTAATTAGCTGCGGATGTGGCCTGATCGTGATCGCGCAAGCCATCCCTGAAATTGTGCTGGGAGCTTGCGAATGAGTATCTGGACAGATTGGGAGTTCGATCCCGGCGTGGCAGCTCCGCTCGCCGTTTCAGCCCTGCTATATGCGGCCGGATCGAAGAAACATGTGGGGATCACGCGTTCGCAGCGAGCTTGCTTCTGGGCCGGATGGTTATCGCTGGTTGCCGCGCTAGTTTCTCCATTGCATCCGCTCGGCGAACAATTATTCAGCGCGCACATGGTTCAGCACGAGATCTTGATGCTCATCTCCGCGCCGCTGCTGGTTGTGTCGCGGCCGCTGATCGCTTTTTTATGGGCCATGCCATTCGAGTGGCGGAGAAAGCTCGGGCGATGGCGTAAGACAGCATTGGTGCGCGGCTCGTGGTTGTGGTTCACCGCACCGCTTACGGCGTGGTGGATTCATGCGATCGCGATCTGGGCATGGCATGCTCCGCCGCTGATGGAGGCAGCACTCAAAAGCGACCTGGTCCATTCGGCGCAGCACCTCAGCTTCTATTTATCGGCCATGCTCTTCTGGTGGGCCCTGTTCTATGCACATGGCCGGCGCGCATATGGCAGCGGTGTTCTATACATCTTCACGACCGCCGCGCACACCGGCATTCTCGGCGCGCTGCTGACGTTCGCGCCACATCTCTGGTATCCGTCTTACGCGCATACAACCCAAGCGTGGGGCTTGACGCCCCTGGAGGACCAACAAATTGGAGGGCTAATCATGTGGGTCCCGGCGAGCGTTGTGTATTTGATCGCCGGGTTGTACTTGTTTGCGGCTTGGATGAAAGAGAGCGATCTCGTGTTGGAGAGGGCGGATCGTGCGAAATAGGTTGCTGGCGCTGCTGATCGGCGGTCTCGCGATCGCCTGTACGGCGTGCACGAATAAAGCCGCACAAGCGGAGCGGATCGCGCAAACCACAACCGGCGGCAGCGCGGCGCGCGGGGTGGAGGCGATCTCGCGTTATGGTTGCGGAACGTGTCATACGATTCCCGGAGTCTCGGGCGCGTTCGGTCGTGTAGGACCGCCGCTCGCCGGCTTAGGAGATCGCTTCTATGTAGCAGGGGTGCTGCAGAACACGCCAGCTAACCTCGAACGTTGGATCGAAAATCCGCCCGCGGTGGATGAGCATACGGTCATGCCGAATTTGCATGTTACGCATCAGGACGCCGTCGATATAGCCGGCTACTTATATTCGCTCAGGTAGCGAGACCTTGGAAGTTTCGCATTCATGCTGATCCAAATTTCGTCACCCAATAGCCTGACCAAAGCCGGCGGAACTTACCCGCGGCGTCACGCACAAAGCGAGATCGAAACAGTAGCCAGCGTCGATGAGCTGGAACGGGAGCTGCGCCGAAGCATTGCCGGCGACGTGCGATTCGATGCCGGTCACAGAGCGCTGTACGCAACCGACGCCTCGAATTATCGACAGGCGCCGATCGGAGTGGTTGTCCCGAGAACGAAAGACGATGTTGTACAAACGATGGCGGCATGCCGCCGATGGGGAGCGCCTGTTCTCAGTCGCGGCGGCGGCACCAGCCTGGCAGGCCAGTGTTGCAACGTAGCGGTGGTTATCGATTACTCGAAGTACTTGAACCGCGTGCTTGCCGTCGACTCACAGGCTAGGACGGGACGCATTGAGCCTGGCTGCGTATTGGATGAGTTTCGAAGAGTTACTAAGAGGGACGGGCTGATATTCGGACCTGATCCTGCCACGCACAATCGATGTACTTTGGGCGGCATGGCCGGCAACAACTCATGTGGAATGCATGCCCAGATGGCCGGGAAAACCGCGGATAACATCGTGAGAATGGAAGTTCTGACCTATGACGGGCTGCGGATGTGGGTTGGCGAAACGAGCGAAGAGAGCGCCAGCAGACTGATTGGCGAGGCCGGCCGCAAGGGTGAGATTTTCAACAAGCTCAGGAATCTGCGCGACCGCTATGCCGATCTCATCCGCAAGCGGTTCCCCAAGATTCCGCGGCTCGTATCCGGATATGGGTTGGATCACTTGCTTCCCGAAAATGGATTCAACGTAGCGCGCGCACTCGTCGGCACAGAAGGAACGTGTGTCGCGTTCCTCGAGATCGAGGGCAAACTTGTTCCCAACCCCGAATTCCGGACGCTACTGGTTCTTGGGTATGCGGACATCTTTTCCGCCGGGGACGCGGTTCCGCAGTTGCTGGAGTACAAGCCAATCGCCTTTGAAGGTTTCAACGGCGAGCTTCTGGACGATTACCGCAAGAAGGGCCTCGACCTGAAAGAGATCACGCTGATGCCCCAAGGGAATGGGTGGCTCGTTCTCGAATTTGGGGGAGACACCAAGGAGGAGGCAACAGAAAAGGCGCGCACGGCGATGGAGGATCTGAAAAGGAAAACGAATGCGCCACAGATGAAGGTGTATGAGGACGAAGGCGACGAAGGCCAAATCTGGGAAGTACGCGAATCGGCGCTCGGCGCTGTTTCATTTGTTCCAGGCGAGAATCCGGCGTGGCCGGGCTGGGAGGATTCAGCCGTGGCGCCGGAAAAGCTGGGAAGCTATCTTCGAGGCCTCCAGCGCCTGTTCCATAAACATGGTTGGAAGCCTGCTATTTTCGGCCACTTCGGACACGGGTGTCTACATATCCGGATACCGTTCGATCTCGTGACGCACGCAGGGCTGGCAGAGTTCGCGCAGTTTATGGATGAAGCAAGTACGCTGGTGGTCGAACACGGCGGCTCTATTTCCGGAGAGCACGGCGATGGGCAAGCGCGAGCTCAATTCCAGAGCAAAGTCTTCGGAGACGAACTCGTCGAAGCCTTCCGGGAGTTCAAATCCATCTGGGACCCGGAAGGAAAGATGAATCCCGGCAAGATGGTGGACCCGTACACGATCGTCCAGAACCTCCGGCTTGGGACAAACTACGATCCGCCTCACCCGCAGACTCACTTCAGCTTCGCAGCGGATGGCCACAGCTTTGCGACCGCAACGCTCCGCTGCATGGGTGTTGGCCTTTGCCGGCGAACTTCAGGCGGGACGATGTGCCCGAGCTATATGGCGACGCGCGAGGAGATGCATTCGACTCGCGGGCGAGCTCACTTGCTGTTCGAGATGCTGCAGGGAGATCCTTTAGGGAATGGGTGGCGGGACGAACACGTAAAAGCGGCGCTGGATCTGTGCCTCTCTTGCAAAGGTTGCAAGGGAGATTGTCCGATCAACGTCGATATGGCTACTTACAAGTCGGAGTTCCTGTCTCACTATTACGAAGGGCGCATCAGGCCGAGGCACGCGTATGCATCCGGGCTGATTTACTGGTGGGCCCGCGCCGCGTCGCACATGCCGGCGCTGGCAAACTTCTTCACGCAAACGCCGGGATTGAGCAGCTTGGCAAAGCTTGCGGCAGGATACTCCCAGAAACGTACGATTCCAGCCTTTGCGCCGCAGACTTTCAAGCAGTGGTTCGCACAACGAGGTCCGCGGAACGCCGGGCGTCCACCTGTACTCTTGTGGGCCGACACCTTCAATAACTATTTCACGCCGAAAGTTGCCCAAGCCGCGGTTGAAGTTCTGGAGGATGCAGGTTACCAGGTAAAGGTTGCCAAGCAGAGTTTATGCTGCGGGCGGCCTTTGTACGACTACGGAATGCTGGATACCGCAACGGTATTGCTGCGCCAGAACCTCCGTGTACTGCGTCCCGTCATCGAGGCTGGAACGCCCGTGATCGGACTCGAGCCCAGTTGTGTGACCGTGTTTCGCGATGAAATGCCGGACCTTTTACATGGCGATGAGAGCGCGAAGCGGCTACAGAGACAGACATTCCTGCTGAGCGAATTTCTTCAACAGAAGAATAAGGATTATCGGCCGCCGAGGCTTGCGCGCAAAGCGGTGATTCATGGCCACTGCCATCATAAGAGTTCGTTGAAGTTCGATTCAGAGAAGGAACTGCTTCACAATATGGGTCTCGATTGCGACATCCTTGACTCAGGATGCTGCGGCATGGCGGGCGCCTTTGGATACGAGGCCGAACACTACGAATTGGGGATTCAGTGTGGAGAACGCGTGCTTCTGCCCGCGGTTCGAAAGGCGCCTCGGGATGCTCTGATTATTGCCGATGGCTTCAGTTGTCGGGAACAGATTCTGCAAGAGACCGATAGGCGAGCCTTGCACTTGTCGCAAGTGCTCCAGATGGCTTTACACTCAGAGGCTGCGCGAGAACTGCCCGAAATTGGATATGCAGAGGCGGAGAGGACGCCGGCAGTTCCTCTCTCCGTTGTTGCGGCTGCGGCCTTGATCGGCGCGGGAGTGTTCTGGGGCAGTCGCGCACTTCGACGGTTCTTGAATTCTTAGGATCAAGCTACGCGTCGCTTCGCGATAATTCGAGGGGCAAATTTGACAGATACGTTTATAAAGCAGGATACAAGCCGGGGCCTGATCGAGAACACAGTGCCGAGCGTCAGTGTGCTCGACACCTTGGCGGTTATAGCAGACATTATCTTGCCAACTCTGGCGAAGGGAATCATCATGCGCCGGCCTTTCGTCATGCGGGTTGCCGAGCGTTTCCAATTCGACCGGCGCGCCATCCGCCGCATGCAGACCATCCGGGCTGAATATGGCGCAGGCCCGCTACTACTGCGCATTCCGGGCCGGGACCTGGCTCTAATACTCGACCCGCAACAGGTGCGGCGTGTTCTTGAGAATTCACCGTACCCATTCGCAACGGCCACCAAGGAGAAACGCGCCGCGCTGGCGCATTTTGAACCGAAGACCGCACTGATCTCAACGGGTCCCGAACGGCAGGAAAGGCGCCGGTATAACGAAACGGTGCTCGAATCAGACCGCAAGATTCACGATCAAGCCGCGGCGTTTCTGTGGATCATTCATGCGGAGGCGGAACGTCTCTGCTGGAGCGCGCGCAAAGTGGGCGAGCTGAATTGGACTTTGTTCTCAGAGGCGTGGTTTCGAGTCGTGCGGCGGGTGGTGTTCGGGGACGCCGCGAGCGACGATGACCTCCTATCATCGATGATGGCTAAGCTACGGCGAAGCGCTAACTGGGCGTTTCTCGCACCCCAGAGGCACACACTTCGGCGCGAGTTGTTAAGGCGCATTCAGGGTTATCTAGAACGCGCCGAGCCGGGAAGTCTCGCAGGTGCGATGTCGCAAGTTCATGCAACCGCGCTAACTGCGCCAGAACAGCAGGTAACGCAGTGGCTGTTTGCATTCGACGCCGCGGGCATGACCACCTATCGTTCTCTTGGTCTGCTTGCGTCTCATCCTGACTACGCGCGCGAGGTCCGCGCAGAGATCTCGACGAATTCGGGCCAGCTTACGCTCACCCGGCGCGTGGTGTCGGAGTCTCTTCGACTATGGCCGACGACGCCTCTGATTTTGCGCGAGACCACCCGGACAACCGAATGGGAGACCGGCACGCTTCGCGCAAATACCGAACTGATCATCTTTACACCTTTTTTCCATCGGGATGACGAGCGTCTCTCTTATGCCGATCGCTTCACACCCGAGTTGTGGGACGATTCGGATCGAGCGCGCGATTCGTACCCAATTATTCCATTCAGTGACGGTCCGGCGACCTGTCCCGGACGAAATCTGGTCATGTTCCTAACCAGTTCCACGATCGCCGCAATTCTCAGCCATACCCGGTTGTCTCTGAAACGCCCAACCCCATTAATCCCAGCGCTTCCTTTACCGGCTACATTGAATCATTTCACGTTGCGATTCGGAGTCGCCGAGATTCCATCACAGTCGAGCGTCGACTCCTTTGCATTAGCGCAAAGGCGATCGTAAAAGCGTCGAAATCCTTGGCCGTAGGTGTGTCCGACAGTTTCCCAAACCGTTTTGAACGTCGGAGACGACTTCCAGTGGCCAAACAACCTGATCCATCCGGCGTTTGCCTGCTGTTTAAATTGATCCTCGTCTTCGAGACTCAGGTCGATGTAAACATCTTCCATAAGTTGCAGGAAGCTGGTGACCAAGAGTTTCGCTTCGCGCATTTCTTCCGAATTCGCTGGAGGCGTTGCGTCGCCAGCGAAGCCGGGGAGGATCTCAGGGTCAAGAAATCGAAGGTGCTTATTCGCGGCCAACCTGTTAATGAGCGCGGAATACGCGCTTGCGTGCTTTGTGAAAACGCCCGGGCCGGCGCTTGCCGGCAGAGCCCAATACTGGTTTAGCAGACAGAAAATCCTTTCGAGATCCGCGGGGCTCTCCGCATGAGGGATCCTCAGAAATACCTTTTCGACTATGTGCTTCCCGAGGGCGCGATAACTTTCAAATCTCGACTCGGTAAAAAATTGATTTGCCGTCGAGTCGTGTGGAAACGCGGGATCAGACTTCTTATACTGCGTTACATCGTAAGTCTCATCCCCGGTGAGGCTGGCCTTCAGATAGAGTAGAACGCCATGCGTGCCGTCGTTGTACTTGATCTTTCCCAGAGCGCAGTGCACAGCGCTTACCCCGCTCTCAAGAAAGATACGTTTTGGCGAAATCTCGATTGAATGGCCGAGATCTATACGGATTTTGCGAATCGCCCCGCCGAGTGATTCGAATTGATAGATCTCGTCCTGCTCGCCATCACCGACAACCACAAAGCGGCACTTCCGGCGCACCAATTCATATAGGCCGAGGTTTTCGAAATGACCCCCGTCCGAGAGATTCAGGTACTTCGACTGCTCGGTAGTCTGGCCGAGCAATTCGTAAATCAAATACTTCAACGCGAAGGATGGACCCGGAGTCTTCGCAGAATCCGGAAAGCGAGTATTTCCGATCCACCAACCGAGGCGAACGTTAAATAGGGTTAGTAGAAATGCCGTCGCAGGCGCGGTATGAAAGCCCCAATTTGGATTGACAGCAGCGCCTGAAATAGATGTCGCCAGCCCGAGGTGTGGACCGTCTTTGTATGCGAAATCCGTGGTCTCGACGAATCCACGTGGATTGGGATTGCCGGGATCATAGCCACAGTATTTTGGAGTGAACACGAAGGAGGCAGCTTTGCGCTCTTGCCAAGCGAGCTTAGCGCCGTGATTCAGATTCAGGGTGCAGTTGATAATCGCGAACGGGCCCGGGTAATTTCTCCCGGGAACTAAGTGAGCGAGCGAGATGTCATCTTGTGGATCGAAACCCGTAAATCGATTGGCATGCCGCTCGTCAATATGGCTTGCGCCTAGATAACAACGCACCAACCGGTTCTTGTAGAAATGGTTCATCGAGAACTCATTGATGTTAATTCGACGCGAAAGCCAAAACGCCGCCGCAAACATTACTAATTCAGCGATCAGGAGATATATGGCGCCGCTCAAGTTGAGCGAGAGAGCTACTGTTTGGGAGGCTATGTCGCTATGTTTGGCGAGCAACTCATTGACCGAGACAAATGCAAGGGTGGATAGAGCGATCAAGATACCCGCTAACGCGATGGGCGGCGCGTACTTCGCCACGGTTTCCAGCGTGGAACTATTGGAGGCCTGCTGGGATGGATCCGAGCTGACCGTTTGTCCAACCGTGGCTGGGCTTTTTCCGCTGACCACCCCGGCAACGGTAGTCGCGATCCAGCCCATTACCGCAGCGATCCCAACCGCTTCGAGCTGTTCGAACAGGCAGATCACGCCAGTTGGCGCGAATATCGAGATAGCAAACCAAGCACCCCATGAGAAGCTGAGGATCACCAATTTGGCGGCCAGCCGGGAATACCATTCCCGCGCGGCATCCGGAAAATCGACTCCCATCAGGCCGGTTTGCAGGGCGTTGCCCGACGCAAGCGCTCCGGTAATCAAGATGGGACCCCAACTGAGACACTGCCACATGCCCAAGGGAGTTGGCCCGAAATGCAGCGCGCCGAAAGAGCAGGTCATCTGCGTGTGCGCGAGATAGAAAAGCAGCTTTTGTTCGAGAATGAGCAGAACAAGCGTAAATACGGAGCAGAGAAGAACAATTGCTGCGGCGAGCAGAAACCTCTTCCACTTAGCGAGCACTGTCGTGCCGTGACGTGTCCGGTAACAAATCCAGTAGCCGTTGTGGCTCAAGGAGAGACCAAACAAAAGAGCCAATGCGAGGAAGACGATGAGCGCGGTGAACGGATCGGAAGGGTCGAACGTGGAGGTTCCAATCAGAAAGCTCACCACGATCGAAAGAGCCCAAAGAGGGGCGACAATGGTCCACCAAGCTGAAGAATCATTGTCTGGCGAATCACCCTTCAGGGGGATGTTGAATTCCCGGGCGGCAATCGGGCGAAGATTTTGGCCCACACGCCACACGACCCCAAAAAGCAGTGCGAACGAAAGCACCGCGAAAGCCAATGGGCTCCAAAAGGACATGGAGACGGCGGGCTCGGCCAAACGGGCAAAAGTCCCCAACAGCACGGGAACGAGGAGCACCGAGGCGAGAGCCAGATAGAGAATAAGTTGATTTAGGATCGTGTTACGCAGGTAAATAGTCGCGATTACCCAAGTGTCCGCGCTGAGAAGTCCGAGCTGCGGCGCCAAGTAGTTGCTGTAAGAGCGCAGGAAAGCGATGGGATCGGTGAACGTGTCTCCCGGCTTCGTGTCTTCGTTAGCAAGAAAGCTTTCATAATCGTGGAAGTGCTTCCCGCTGACATCGGTCAGATTGCCGTAGGAAGCGCGTTTGACAATGCCATGGAACCAGCTCCCGATATAACCGCCGCCCGATACCGTCGAAAGATAGTCGGCGCACTTCAATAGCCCCTGGCCAGCGAGGCCCTGAAGAATGCCGAGATTGAAAGTGGCGCTGCGAATCCCCCCGCCCGACAAACAGATACCAAAAAGCGTTTGTTGGAGTTCCTCGCGACCCTCTTCATTGGTTTTACCGTTTCTAAACAGCTCTTTCCGACGCTCGGTCAAAGCGTCCAGTTCGGACTTGAGTACCGTATGAATAGTTTCAGGCATCCGGCAGGTTCCTCGGCGTATTCTTTGTGTCTTTTAACTTAACTCAAGAGCTGCCGATTTGTTCCCCCCATTTTCAATGAACGAGTCAGACCATGTTGCGTGCGGCGGTAAATCTGCATTGATCGGCGCAATCGCCGACATTAACTCTTGACAAATAAGCCGAGTTTGCGTCAGTATCTCTCAGATGCCATCGGCCGGCATGTGGGGGATAGGCTGTGCGCGTAAGCAATTGGGAAGCAGTAAGGAGACGGTAAACGTGCTCTTCTTTAGTCGGGTTGCGAGTTGGGGGGCGGCCGCAGGGCTGGCGCTTGTCTTGGCAGGCTGTAGTCATCAGCCGCGTCCGGGCACTGTTAAGGACGAAGCTATGCGTGCGGACAGAACCGCAGATTCGTTTCCCGCGGCAGACGAAGACTACTTTCACGATATGGACGGCGGCATCGCCTTGAGCGCGGACGAGGTGAAAGGGCGCAACACTTGGAATGTTTGGAGTGGCGGCAATGACCGGTTTTGGGATGTAATCGGCGTCAAGAGCTTCGGCGCGGTCGATCTTCTGAAGACAATCTCGTCGCACCCCAGCTTGAAATTTAGCCGGTCAAATCGGTGGGATTGGCTCGGACTGGTGAATGAGCCGTGCTTCGACAAAGCCACTGGCCCCGATGCCAACCGATTCGGATTGTGGCTGGACAAGCGAAGGTCCGATTGTCCGCCGGATCCATTCGAGAACGAAACGAAGTACCCTGGCGTCAAGATTGGGGCTCGCGGAAAGACTCTCCCCGACGGAAAGATCCTCCCGGTAGGCTCCTACTATGGTTATGCCACGGGTGTGATGGGTCTCCGGCTTTTTCCAAATCCCGATTTCGACGACGCAGCCGCCAAGAAGTGGGATGCCAACCGTTACTACACCGACCCAACCTACTACAACAGTAAAGATTTGATTCGACCTTATCGAGTGGGCATGTCGTGCGGGTTCTGCCATATTAGCGCGCATCCTCTTAAACCGGCAGCCGATCCGGAAAACCCTACCTTTCAAAACATGAGTTCGACCGTGGGCGCGCAGTATTTCTGGATTGAACGCGTGCTCGATTGGGACGCCGACCCAAGCAGCTTCATTTTCCAGCTCTTTCACACGCAGCGGCCGGGGACGCTTGATACTTCGCTCGTTTCGACCGACAACATCAACAACCCGCGAACGATGAACGCGATTTACAACTTTCTTCCGCGTATGCAGCAGGCACTTCGCTTTGGTAAGGAGAACTTAGGCGGCGGCGAGCTAAACAACAAACAGTTTCAGAATTATCCAGTAACGGCATCGCTAGCGAGCTTCTTTGTTCCACCTTCCACGGCTTATTCGCCCCGCGTGCTCAAGGATGGTTCGGATTCGGTTGGAGCGCTGGGCGCACTGAACCGGGTCTACTTAAACATCGGGCTGTTTAGCGAGGAATGGCTGCTGCACTTCAACGCCCTAATCGGCGGGAAGAAGACTTCGCCTATAGAGATCAAAGTCGCCGAAGAGAACTCTACTTACTGGCGCGCCACGGAGAATCAGACCCCAAACGTGGCGTTATTCTTCCTTAAGGCGACGGGACCTCACAAACTGGAGGCCGCGCCCGGCGGCGCGACATACCTAACCAAAGACGCCTCGACTTTGGACCGGGGAAAAATCGTTTTCGCCGAGACTTGCGCGCGCTGTCACTCCAGCAAACTGCCGACGCCTGCCGCGGGTTTGGATCCGGGTGGCTGCTCGGGTCCGGGTTATTTGAACTGCTGGAGCAAATACTGGGCTTGGACGAAAACGGAAGACTTCAAATCGAAGATGCGCGCCATCGTCATGGATCCGAAGTTCCTGGATGGGAATTATCTTTCGGCTGAATTTCGCGTGCCGGTTACGCTGTTGCAGACCAATGCTTGCAGCCCGTTGGCGACCAACGCCATTCGCGACAACATCTGGGATAACTTCTCTTCGGAGACTTACAAGAACCTTCCATCGGTAGGCTCAATCCGCATATACAATCCGATGACAGGCGATCCTCAGGACTTCAAGATGCCGGGGGGCGGGCGCGGTTACACGCGTCCCCCCACGCTGGTCAGCGTTTGGTCCACTGCGCCGTTCCTGCTGAATAACAGCGTAGGCAAGTTCAATGCATCTCCCTCGGTATCTGCCCGAATGGATTCGTTCAACGATTCCATTCATAAGATGTTGTGGCCCGAGGACCGCGACAAGGATCCGGTTCTCGGAGACAAAGTTCCTGGCCTCATTGACCGAACGACCACCAAATGCTACCTGCGCGTCCCTATAGGTTACGTGCCCGACTACTTACGGCCACTGCTTGGATGGGGCCAGCGGCTGTTCCCCAATCTGTATGGAAAGGATAGTATCGAGATCGGGCCGATTCCGGCAGGTACTCCCGTCGGGTTGATTTCGAATTTAGATCTGTTAGCCGATGACTCCGACCTGGCCGGAAAGGTAGATCATGACGCCAAGGTTCTACAATTGCTGCTAAAGGTGAAGCACGATTTAGCCAACTTGCCCCATGATGCGAGCGATGAGCAGGCTCGGCAGGTGCTGATGAACCTTGTTGGTCCACTGATGTCGCTAAGTAAGTGCCCCGATTATGTCGTTAACCGCGGCCATTACTTTGGAACCGATAAGCTTACGGAAGAAACACCCTTGAGCGATGACGACAAGCGCGCGTTGATTGAGTTTATAAAAACGTTCTGACCCGGAGCAAACACCGGCTTAGTCGAGGGATAAATGAGTACTGCGGATTTCGATTATATTATTGTCGGCTCAGGCGCGGGCGGCGGACCATTAGCGGCCAATCTCGCCAAGACGGGATACAGCGTTTTACTCCTTGAGGCTGGCGGCGATCCCTGCTCAACGGACGATATGGGCCGATGGATGTACGAGGTGCCCATCTTTCATGGGCTTTCAACCGAGTACAAGGCATGCGCGTGGAACTATTTCGTGCGGCATTACGCCGACCTCGAACAGCAGAAGAAAGACAACAAGTACTTGCCGGCCCAGGATGGCGTCTGGTATCCGCGCGCGGGCGCTCTGGGCGGCTGCACCGCGCACAACGCGATGATTACTGTCCTTGCGCAGGCGAGCGACTGGAACCGAATTGCGGATATCACAGGCGACCCAAGCTGGCGCGCGGAAAACATGGGGCATTATTTTTCGCGGCTCGAAAATTGCGCGTATGTTGCAAATCCGGCTTCGCTTAAAGGCAAGATCGAGGGCGCTCTCTCCACTCTGGGTGAGTTGCTGAAAGGCGACAAAGATTGGCGCGATTGGTCTCATGGGCACGGCTTCAATGGCTGGCTAACGACATCGGAAGCCGATCCAACTTTGGTGCTGCGCGACCCGGAGGTCGTTTCCGCGCTTCTTGACGCGGTTAAGGAAGCCATTCGAGATCATATCGGCAATCCGTTGGTTAGATTCGACACCAGGTTTGATCCGAACGATTCACGCAACGCTACCGAGAGCCCGGAGGGATTGGCGTTCACCCCTCTCGCGGTGGATGCAGGAAAGCGAAATGGACCTCGCGAGTATCTGTTGCGCGTTCAGAAAAACTTCCCGGATAAACTGACGATTTTGAAAAACGCGCTTGCCACACGCGTGATCTTCGAAGGAACGCAAGCCGTCGGCGTTGAGTATTGCGAAGGCGCGCACTTATACAGAGCCGATCCTCAGGCGATTACCGATCCTTCTTCCGCGCCCCGGCGCGAAGTGCGTGCAAAGCGGGAAGTAATTCTTGCGGCGGGAGCGTTCAACAGCCCGCAGTTACTGAAACTTTCCGGAGTCGGGCCAAAAGCTGAGTTGTCGGCTTTAGGCATTCCTCTTGTCGTCGATCTTCCCGGCGTAGGCGAAAATCTGCAAGACCGTTATGAGGTTGGGGTCGTCTCCGACTTCGCAGAGAACTTTTCGCTGTTGAGCAATGCGACCTTTCTACCACCCGATCCTGATCCGGACGCCTACTTTCGGGAATGGGAGACGGGAAAAGGGATCTATGCTTCGAACGGCGCGCTCATCGGCATCATCAAACGATCTACGCCTGATAAGCCGCAGCCGGATCTGTATATCTTTGGGCTGCCTGGATACTTTCGCGGTTATTTTCCCGGATACTCAAAAGAGTTCGAACGCTTCCATAACCGCTTTACCTGGGCGATATTAAAAGCCAGAACAAACAACACAGCAGGAACTGTAACACTCAGGTCAAAAGATCCCTGGGATACTCCTCAAATCGATTTTCATTACTTCGCGGAGGGCAACGATACAAGCGGCGAGGACCTGGAAGCAGTTTTGCAAGGCGTGAGATTCGTCCGGGATATGAATCGCCGGCTTCAGAATCTTCGATTAATTAGTAACGAACTGGTACCGGGGTCGGAATACGAAAGCGACGATCAGGTGCGCGAATTCATTCGCAACGAAGCTTGGGGGCACCACGCGTCTTGTTCGAACAAGATTGGCGCCGACGACGACCCCATGGCAGTGCTCGACAGCCGGTTCCGAGTTCGAGGGACCCAAGGGTTGAGAGTTGTGGACGCGTCCGTCTTTCCTCGAATTCCAGGCTACTTCATTGTTAGCGCGATTTACATGATAAGCGAAAAGGCGACTGACGTAATAATTGCCGATGCAGAACAAAGGGTCGGCAGCGCCGCGGCGCAAACCGCCGCGCAGCGCGGCACGGCCTGAAGGTCACCTCAAGCGAGCGACTTACCGGCGCATCTGGCAACATGGCGGGGAGACACGATGGCCGTCTTGTTCGCGCGATCACAGAAACTAAGCAAGTGAGGCTCAAGTAATATACTCACAAGGGGTTATCAATGGCAGACCATAACGATCCAAATGCAGTTAACTCGATTTTTTCGGATATCGATCACAGCCCGGCCGATCTTTACGATCTTTTCGGCTTTCCCAGCGAAGATACAACGGGCGGCGAGAAGGTCGTTATTGCGTTGACATTTGCATCGGTTCCTTCGGCCGGCACGTTGGACCCCGACATGCTGTATCGAATTCGCATCGCAGCGCATCCGCGAGTTCCGTCCCTCTCGGAAGCAAATCACAGCCTGGAGGGTCTGCTGCAATATTTCGATGCTGTAAAAGAAAAATACTTAGGCGAGCTGAAGTCGTCTGAAATCCGCGTCACGATTAGCCAGGACCAGCGAGCCACCGTCAAGTTCTTCCGCTTTCCGGGCGGCAATTTCTCCACGACAATCGACCTGAATAAGGTGACGACTCTGAGCACACCGGACGGCCACGAGATCAAGACGTTTGTCGGCGGCCGCGACGACGCCTTCTTCAACGACCTCCCGGGTTTCTTCCGATCGATAAATTATGCACCGCAGTTTTACCACGTGCCGCACACCATGACCGAAGCGCGTGAGCTGCCAATTCCCAAGACGCTGATCGAGTTGGATGGGAACGACCTGTTCAACTACGATCCGAGCAATCCGAACCTTGGGGTCACGGTTAAGAAGGACCTTCCTCCCGGGCCGTGGACGTGGAAAGGCAATAAGTTCAAGAAAGACGAGAACGGCAACTTTCGATTTGTTTACAGCGGCAAGGATGCCCAAGCCGGAAAAAATGTGAACGCCGTCATCGTGGAGGTTCCTCTGGCATTTATAACGAGGTCTCCCGAAAGTAACAGAATCGTCAACTGCTGGGGTGAAAGTTGGGTATTGAAAGCGGCGCACAAAGTGGAGTCAATACCCGATCATCCCCTGCTGCTGGAACACCCCTGGGCGCTATTGGAGGCCGCGGCAGAGGATGAAGAGTTGAAGAAATACAAGCTGGTTGACACCGACGGGCAGCCGTTCGCGGACGCAGCTCTAAGCGAACGCGAAGATAGCCGGCAGATGGGAGCGAATAACTTCTGGCTGGGCCCGCATTTCATCAAGCGTTTGGCTCACCTCGGCTGGGGCTTCGGGCCATCCATCAGCGCGCTGGGCTTGCAAACGTCGTTTAACCACGACAATTCTCCGGTTTCCGTCCACAAGACGTACTCGCTGGTAGCCGAAGCGTTTCCCCGTGCAAAGAAGACATTGTTTCAGGCTTTGAATATGCCGGACGATAGCTGGAACAGAAAGGGCCTGGATATTCCGCTTCGCCGGCCGTTTGAAATATTCATTCCGAATGTCTGCGCGATAGACATGGATACAACGGGCACGTGGCCGTACGGGCGCCGGCTGGAAGATCAGGTGGCGACGCGCTTCCTTAGTATGTTCCTCGATATGGAAGCCGAACTGAACGGGCGTAAGTACCACATCGAGACGTTGAATGACCAGGCCTTGTGGGATGGGGCGCCGATCGTGCCTAAGACGCCGCCGAATCCCTTGAAGAACGATGCGGAATTCCTAAAAGAGTTCCGGATTACGACATCGAGTTACTGAACATAGACAAAGACCTAGCTCGACTCGATGGCAGTGTTGTAAATGGAAATGCCGATGCGGAGCGAGCGACCAAATTCGTCTATCGCTTGTATCATCGAGCGTCGATTCGCGGCGATTACCGGGACTTTGAGGACGTCGAACGGTTAATCAACAAAGCGATTGGCCTGCGTGGCGCGAAGGAAGATTTATGTCTGTTGAAAGCCAATCTCGACTTTAAACTTCACCGTGTCGACCGAGTCAAGTCAGACCTGGCCATGACTCCCAGGTTGGCTGGCCGTCCGGAAGGAAAGGCTCTCATGGCCGACCTTCTTTTCCAGGTAGGAAGATACTCGGAAGCCGGCGAAAGCTATCGAGAGCTAGTCCGAGAGAGCCCAAGCTGGGATAATCTCGCGCGCCTCGCTTACTTCCAATTCAAGATGGGCGATGTCGAAGAGGCGGAGAAACTTTACCTCGAAGCGGAAGACGAGCTGACGGCGAAGGAAATGCGCAGTTACGCTTGGCTGGAGTTACAGCGCGGCGTTCTTGATCTTACTTATGGCCGGTACGATGCCGCGGAGGAACACTACAGGCGCGCCGATCGGGCCTATTCCGGATTCTGGCAAGTTCAAGAGCACATGGCTGAGTTGCTTGCCGCACGGGGCGAATTCGATAAAGCGATTGAGTTGTACGGTCGCGTGCTCGCGCGCGTTCCTCGGCCGGACTTTCAGCAGACACTGGGCGAGCTCTACGCCTTCATCGATGAGCCGACAAAGGCAGAGCCTTGGCTGGATCGGGCCTTGGCAGGTTATCTGGAATCGGTAGCCGCCGGCCATGTGCACTACTATCATCATTTGACCGATTACTTTGCCGATGTGCGTCCGAATGGCCCCGAAGCTGTGAAGTGGGCGTACAAAGACTTCCAACTGCGAAGTAACTATGGCACTCAGGCGGGCTTGGCTTGGGCGCATTACGCCAACGGAGACCTGCACGATGCAATCGTCTTTATAGAGCTGGCGCTTGCGTCCGGAGTGCGCGAAGCCGGCCTATTTTCGCTTGCTGCAAAGATCTACCGGGCTGCTGGCCGCGATCTTGAAAGCGAGCAATTCAGGAGCAAGGCGGCCGCAATCAACCCTCATTTCGAAAATTTTCATGTCCATCGATAAGACTCGACGGAACTGCAGGAGTGCTCTTCGCGTAATTACACAACCGCGACGTGGAGCGCGACTGGCGCTATCATTCTTCTGGCACGCGCCAGGAGTGCGTCCAATAAGTCAGGAGATAAGCGTCTGCAGATAGTTTCCGCTTAGTCTCGTCCTCAAGGTCGCGCCCATCCACGACCGCACGGCACAGAAGGTGGTGTTCGTTCCTGGACCAGTTTATTGCGTACCACTTTCCAGGGTCTAGAATCGTTAGCGTAGATCGGGAAGGGCGGGGATGCTGGCCGATCTTCAGTTGAGAGATCATGGATCTTATGGCTCGCTTATGATGAAGGGCATTCGCACTGTGAGCGAGCCACTCCCCGGTTCGCAGCCGCCGTTCAGGGATATGTACTGTGACCGCTCCGACTCCTACATCATCACAAAACTGTCCCTCGATGGAGACTCTAACAATTCCTTGGTCAGCGACTGCCGTCTCGAACTCTATGAACACGTTGCCGGCTCGATTACACGTTCCGGTGAACGCGACCTTTGCCCCAAGAACACCCGAATAGTAGCCTGAAATCGCCTTCCCAATCCGATTAAATCGGAGTATTGCTTCGTCGTAAATCTCGTCGCACCTAAGAACCGCGCGCCACGTCTCTTTCTCCGTACGGTCATGCCAGTAGAGAGTTACCGCAGTTCTCAATAATGCCGGCCCCGTCGAGTGTTCCGGCATGAGCCTTAAACGAGACCTGTGCCGAAGCAGATAGACGAGAAAGAGCCAAAATTCTTGACGCGGCGGGCTCGCCATGATTGCATTCGGAATAGAATGCGCAAACGCGGTATCATTGCCCATTCGACCAAGCAATACATCCCGAGTATGCACCAGTGGCTCAAGAGCTTTCACGCATTCGGTATCCAGGTCAATGTAGAATCCGCCATGAAGATACAGATATAGATAGCGTATTGTATCTACCCGGTAAATTTCATTGGGATAACTGTTGTAAGTATCTAAAAACCAGGGAAACTCCCGCGCCACAAATTGCCGATTATCGCAGTCGTCCCAAAGCTCATAAGAGAACTCAGGATTCATGCGCCGAATTGTCTCACTCCATCGAGCGAAGAGTTCAGGTAAGTTATCTTTTGTTTTCCAGGTCTGAAAAATACGACGTGGAATTCCCTCGCGTGGCATTGCAGGGATGTCTACGCTGGCGACTGGCGGCGCCTCAGTTAACTTGCGGCGCAGCGACTTTTGCGATTCTTGGCTGCTCTCGCGCGGCGCCTCCCTCAAGCAGGATCTCCTTTTCGCCGAAAAGCCGTTCGGCGCACATACCTCGGCTCCGGCACGTCTCGATTAAACGATTGGAGTCGACAATGGGCCGCGATTGCTCCGTGTATTTGAGGCTCATCACGTAATTGAGCCAGGGTTCTTGCCCCATCGCATAGACGTAGGCTTCCCGGCAGTTGAACGCCTCAACAATACCCATTCCTTGCTCGCAGTTGGACCCGCTGAGTCTGCGCGATTCATCCATTCCGCGCTCCAGTCTCTGGATCTGCAACGGTCCGTATACCCAGCTCATTGGCGCGCCGTCGCACTCCATACCTAGGAACAGCGCACGGACATCGCCAACCGAGTTATGTACATGCTTGTACAGAGCCGGTTCGATATTGCAGGAATCGGCTGCAAACAGGAAGGACTCGCCGTGGACACGGACCAGATACGCCAGCTTCGTATTGATCGCCAAATCCGAATGTTCACCGAAAAATGGCAGGCCTGTGATCGAGCCGCCTTGGATCGGCACGCTCTCCATTTCTCTAAGTTCGATCACATTCTTGAAACCGCAGTTTTCAAGCGTTAGTTTCACGGATGGATCCTCTAATGCTCCCGATCCGCTGCGCGGAACAATAATTGTGCCGATCCGATTCCGGAGTTGGAGAAGAGTTTCGAAAAGTATATGGTCCTGATGGTTGTGCGTGATTAGAACAAAATCGAGGCGGTCCGGAATGTCAAGATATGTATAGCGCGAGATACTGCTTTCATATGTGTAACTAAGAACCGGATCGAAGAGCATGCTGACATTCTTCGTTTCCACCATGATGCATGCATGTCCGAAATACCTCCAAAGAAGTCCGTCGCCTTCGTAGCGGCGGTAGGGCGGCGGCGCCTCTTCGGTAAAGAAGCCGCGGAACAAGTCGGCCTGCGGCTCGCTCAGATCGAACATGTCCCGGATCGAACTCCAAGTTCGAGGCGTTTTCTTCAACTCGAACAGCTCATCGACGCGCGGATCGTCAAAGGGCAGCTTCAGGTGTAGCAAGCCGTCTCCTTCAAGGCGTGGCGTGCTCAACACAAACGGACGATCGTCTCCGCTGATCCTGGAGAGCATTAAACTTTGCGTCGTCTTGTCGTAGTACCGGCTGCGATATAACAGCGGCTCGATAAGTCGATAGGAAGCTTGATTATTCAAATCGTACTGAAGTTCCACGAACCCCTTCAGCATCGCTGGAACTTTGTCGTATAGAGAGTGCAAGCTGTAGCCCTTCGCGTTCGCGCGCAGCATGCCATCCAGTTCGGCCAAGGCCGTGGAGAGCGCGACCAGATGAGCGCGGTCTCGCCGGGTTCTATCGCGAAGCGCCCTGATTTCATCGACTCTCTTGCCGTCGTAATCAATGAAAGGGCCGCCCAGCATCTTTGGATTCTTAACTGCGTTGGCATGTATCTGCGGGGCATTAATGTACGAATCCATGATCTTGAAATGGCGCTCCGTGATGTTACGCGCCGCGGTGGCGGGCGAAATCAGGTGCGACCACGCATACCACTGGTCGATGAGCGGTTCGAGCTGGATGTTCTGCCGAAGATACAGAAGTTCGTTCGTCATGTCTTCAACCCCAGTAGAGTTCTCGCGCCTATGCGGTTTGGTTTCGATTTTCGCGGCCTTCGCCGGGCGGGCGCCCCGCCGCCTTCACATCTTGCAGCGCCGTTTGGAGATCCTCGGCAAGCGCCTGAAAAAAGGAATTGCCTCTTGCGTTGATAAAGAAATGGCCGTCGGGAAACATTTTCACCACTGTCTGCGATTCCGTCACGGCACGCCAGGACTCGACCCGCTCACGCGGGGTGTCGATATCGGCTAGTCCGCCGTAGGCCGTGATTGGGCACCGCAATCGCGGGCCCTCCACAAAGGAATATGTCTGGACAGCTTCGAAGTCGGCTCGAACAATCGGAGTCAGCAGTTCCATCGCCTCGCTATTTGCCAGGAGTTCCTCGTCGGTCCCATTCAATCTTTTCAACTCTAGAAGGAATTCGCGCTGGGGCAGATTGTAGGTAGGCGGATCGAGATCCGGCTCCTGCGGGGCAATCCGCCCGGAGACCAGAAGTCGCACAGGAGAAACTCCGAAGCGGCGGTCCAACAGCCGGGCCAGCTCAAAACTGATGATGGCGCCCATGCTATGGCCGAACAGCACAAAAGGAGCGCCGGCCCATGGGGCCACGGCTTCGGCGACCGCGCGCACGAGTGACTCCATCCGGCGGTGACGAGGCTCCGCCATTCGCCTGCCTCGTCCCGGAAGATATATCGGGCACACATTCACGCCCTCGGGAACCCGCTTCTGCCAACCTCGAAAAATATGTGCATCACCTCCCGCATAGGGGAAGCAGAACATTCGGAGTGGGGCGGCAAGGTCCGGCGCGCGCTCAAACCAAGGCGTGGGGTCCACCGTCATTCCTGACCTATTCATCCCACCGTGCATGTCCGGGGCGCCGCCGCTCCGTGACGCCCACATTATTTGGATTCCTCCATTTGCTTTCTGAGAGACAACGGCCGCATATCCGTCCACACCTCGCGGATGTACGCCAGGCACTCTTGTTTGGTCCCGGACTTCCCAACGTCGGTCCACCCCAGCGGGTTGGGCCTGTGCGCCAACGAGATTGAATATTGCTCTTCGTGATTGATGACTACTTTGTAGATGCGATCGTCTTCTTCCTGCTCATTCATGACGTGCCTCCCGAGTGCTTACGCCATTGCGGTGCAGCCTTCCTCGTAACCGTTTTGCGAGCGTGCCGCGGCTCCTCCAATCCAAACATTTTCGCGCATAAGGGCGATTGTTGTCCCCCGCTGTCCGTATCGGGTAGTGGCCTCCAGCAACTCCGAGCCGGCGGACAGCCGCAGGCTACCCGCCGCGACAAGCCGCGAGATCATCACCAGCCACGGTATCAAATCGCCGCTGGCAGGTGTTGTGAGAAGAGTTCTGACGGGATCGGGCCAGCGCCGCCGCGGCGCGGCGCTCATCCGCTTTTAGCCCGAACCGTGCCGGATACTCTTTGTAGAGGATGAAAAGGCCGGCAGCAGAGATCGCCGCTACAGCGGATCCGCTTGGTCATTTCCATGCGCCTGTCCGCGAATGGTTTGAAGCTGTCTTCGAGGCGCCGACCGCTCCGCAAACACTCGGTTGGCCGGCGATTTCACGCGGCGAATCGACTCTGATCCTCGCCCCGACAGGCACAGGCAAAACACTTGCGGCGTTCTTATGGGCGATCGATCGGCTGATGTTTTCCCCACAACCGCAGGGCGCGGAACGGTGCAGAGTGCTATACATTTCGCCGATTAAAGCGCTCGCGGTGGACGTGGAACGAAACCTGCGCGCCCCTCTGACGGGCGTCGCTCAGATGGCGCGCAAGCAAGGTTCGGATTTTCACGAACCCTCAATCGCTATCCGCACGGGAGACACAACGGCCGCGGAGCGTTCGCGTTTCGCCAGGGCGCCGGCGGACATTCTGATTACCACTCCGGAGTCACTGTACCTGGTGCTCACCTCGAACGCTCGCGAGACCCTGCGTTCGATTGAGACCGTCATCGTTGACGAGATTCACGCCCTGGTTCCCGGCAAGCGAGGCTCGCATCTGGCGCTTTCGCTGGAGCGGCTGGAGCACCTAACAGGAGGAAAGCTGCAGCGGATCGGCCTCTCGGCGACTCAGCGGCCGTTAGAAGAAGTCGCCAGATTTCTTGGGGGCGCGCGGGAACGCGGCGCCGCAACGGAACAGCCCGACGATCTGCTGGATTCGGAACCGTCCACCGCGGTGGCTTCTTATCGTCCGGTAACGATCATCGACGCAAGCGCGCCAAAGAAGCTGGAACTGCACATCGAAGTGCCGCTTGACGACATGACAAAGCTGGATGCAATCGAGCCGATCCCGAGCGGTCCGGCGTCGCAGGGTCCGGCGCGGCCGTCGATCTGGAGCGCGATTCACCCAAAATTGCTGGAACTCGTGCAGGCGCACACATCCACATTGATCTTCGTCAACAGCCGGAGGCTTGCGGAAAGGATCGCCGGCGCGATCAATGAACTCGCGGGCGATGTCCTGGTTCGCGCGCATCACGGCAGCGTCGCGGCGGCGCAGCGCAAGGATATTGAAGAACGCCTCAAAATGGGAACGCTGCGGGGGATAGTCGCGACCTCTTCGCTCGAACTCGGCATCGACATGGGTTCCATCGATCTGGTGGCGCAGATTGAAGCTCCGCCATCGGTCGCAAGCGGAATGCAGCGTATCGGCCGCGCGAGCCACTACGTGGGAGGCGTCAGCTCCGCTATCGTGTTTCCAAAGTTCCGAGGCGATCTGGTCGCTTGCGCCGCGATCGCGCGCGCGATGAACGAGGGCAAAGTAGAGAGCGTGCGCTATCCGCGAAACCCGCTCGACGTGCTGGCTCAGCAGATTGTGGCCGCGGTTTCGATGGACGAATGGCAGGCGCCGGATCTGTATGCGACACTCTGCCGGGCCGCTCCGTATGCGGACCTAAGCCTCTCCGCGTTTGAAAGCGTTCTCGACATGTTGTCGGGCCGATATCCTTCGGACGAGTTCGTGGAGCTGCGGCCCCGCATCACCTGGGACCGCGTGACGAACAGACTGACAGCGCGCGAGGGCGCCAAGAAAGTCGCGATCGTCAACGCAGGCACGATTCCGGATCGCGGGCTCTTCGGCGTCTTTCTTGCGGGCGCGACTCGCGGCGCTCGCGTGGGCGAACTGGATGAAGAGATGGTGTTCGAAAGCCGCACCGGCGACACAATTATTCTCGGCGCGAGCACCTGGCGCATCGAAGAGATCACCCAGGATCGCGTGCTGGTGTCGCCAGCTCCCGGCGAGCCCGGAAAGATGCCGTTCTGGCATGGCGACACGGCCGGGCGACCCTCGGAATTCGGCGAGAAGATCGGCGAGATGACGCGCGAACTAATGCAGCTTCCCCGCCCTGTCGCTTATACGCGCCTGATTGAGGATCACAGCTTGGATGAAACGGCGGCCGAAAATCTACTGCGTTATCTCGAAGACCAGAAAGCCGCGGTGGGGGTCGTCCCAAACGATCGCGAGATCTTGATCGAGCACTGCCGGGACGAACTCGGCGACTGGCGAGTTTGCGTACTCACTCCATTTGGCAGCCGCGTACATGCCGCCTGGTGCATGGCGGTGTCGTCGCGCCTGCGCGCCGTTCGGGGTTTGGATGCCGAAACCATGTGGTCCGACGACGGATTTGTGATTCGCCTGCCGGACTCCGAAGAGAAACTCGACACCGAATGGCTGCTGCCATCGGCTTCCGACCTTCGCGACCTGGTATTGCGACAGTTGGGCAGCACTTCGTTGTTTGCGGCGAAGTTTCGGGAAGCGGCGGGGCGCGCGCTGCTGCTTCCCAAGCGTCGTCCGGGCATCCGCGCCCCCCTGTGGCAGCAGCGGAAACGCGCGGCCGATCTGCTCGGCGTCGCCTCGCGCTATCCTTCTTTTCCGATCCTTCTCGAAACCTTTCGCGAGTGCATTCGCGAGATGCTCGACCTCGGGGCGGCGGCCGGCGTCCTGAAAAAAATAGAGCGCGGGGAGATACGCGTGACAACGCTCGAATCGACTAAGCCTTCGCCCTACGCTTCGGCGCTTTTGTTTTCCTATATCGCCAACTACATCTACGAAGGCGACGCTCCGCTCGCCGAGCGGCGCGCGCAGGCTCTCGCTATCGATCAGTCACAGCTTGAGGAAATACTGGGGAGCACGGATTTTCGAGAATTGCTCGATAAATCGGCGCTCGACGAAGTGGAGGCGCAGCTTCAATCGCTGGACCCTGAATACCACGCCAGGCACGTTGACGGAGTGCATGATCTGCTGCTCAAACTCGGCGATCTGACCAAGGACGAAATAGAGGCGCGCTCGTCTTCGCAGCTTGCCGCGAGCGCGATAGAGGATCTGGCGAATGGCCGCCGCGCGGTGCGTATTCGAATTGCGCGGGAAGTCCGCTTCATTCCCGTCGAATATGCGGCGCGCTATCGAGACGCATTGGGGATTCCTCTGCCTCCGGGTATCGCCGAAACGTTCCTTGCGCCGGCGCACGATGCTTTGAGCGCGCTAGCTCGCCGATACGCGCGCACCCATGGTCCATTCACGACGCTCGAACTCGCGGGCCGCTACGGCGTCGCCCCGAGCGCGATCGAAGCGGTCCTGCGCGGACTTCACTCGGAATCGAAGCTGCTCGAAGGCGAGTTTCGGCTCGGCGGCATCCACCGCGAATGGTGCGATCCGGACGTTCTGCAACAGATTCGCCGTAAGACCCTCGCCCGGCTTCGTCGCGAAGTGGTTCCAGCCGAGCAGCATATTTACGCTCGCCTCCTGACGGCGTGGCAGGGCGCGACAACTCCGCGGCGAGGCATAGAGGCCCTGCTGGATGCAATCGAGATTGTGCAGGGCGCGGATCTGATCGCCTCGGATCTGGAACGCGAAATTTTGCCGGCTCGCGTGGACGAGTACAATCCGGCCGGTCTCGATTCGCTGCTTGCCTCGGGTGAGATCGTTTGGATCGGGCGGGCGCCGTTGGGCGCGCGGGATGGACGTATTTCGCTCTATCTGACCGGAGCATTGTCCAGCTTGTTGCAGCCGGAAATCGCAGTTGCCGACACTCTTTCCGAAAAGGCGCGGAGAATCTTCGAATATCTGGAGACCCATGGCGCATCGTTCCAGGCGACCGTGCATCAGGCAATCGGCGGCGGATTTCCGAACGAAACTACGGACGCACTTTGGGAACTCGTATGGGCGGGCCTAATCACTAATGATACGTTCCATCCCGTGCGGCGTCTTCTATACCCGCCCGACAGCGAGCGCCCGCATACTACGACGGCGTACCAGCCGCCGGGCTCGCCGGGTTTCGCGGCGAGAATGCGGGCTCGCCGAGGCCCCGGAACTTTCGGCGAGGGCCGCTGGTCGTCCGTTCGAAGCCGCATCGCGGCGCGACCGACCCCGGCCGAATGGAGCGCGGCCGTTTCCCAGCAGCTGCTCGCCCGATATGGAATCGTGATGCGCGAGGCGGCCGCGGCCGAAGAGATCCCCGGGGGGTACGCCGCCATCTATCCGGCCCTAAAAACCATGGAGGAAAGCGGCTGGGTCCGGCGCGGCATGTTCGTCGCCGGATTAGGCGCCGCGCAGTTCGCGACACCCGCGGCGGTTGACATGTTGCGCACCTTTCGAGTGGATCCCGATCGCCCGCAGAGCGTGCACTTAGCCGCCTCGGATCCAGCGAATCCATATGGCGCATTGCTGCCCTGGCTTCCCGGCTCCTCGGATCATTCAATGGCTCGCGCCGCCGGCGCCAACGTGATTCTGGTGAACGGGCGGCTGGCCGCGTTCTTCCGCCGCCGCAACCCTGCGCTTCAGGTCTTCCTCCCGGATGATGAATTGGAACGCGCCAAAGTCGCGCGCGATCTCGCGCAGCGGCTCGCCTTAGTGGCGATCCGGCATCGGACCAAGCGCAGCGGGCTAATGATTTCCACGATAAATGGCGTTCCCGCCTCGGATCACTTCCTCGCCCGATTTCTGGAAGAAAGCGGATTCATTTCGACGGCGATGGGTTTCCAGATGCGCCGCGTGATCAAGCCCGCCGCGGAAGACGAGCCGGACGACGAAGATGCCTGAAGGCGATACGATCTTCCGCGCCGCTCGAACACTGAATCGCGCTCTCGCGGGCTCGGTTGTCACAAAGTTTGAAACGCAGCTTCCGCTTCTGGCCCGCATCGACGTCGATTCCCCGATCGCCGGGCGCTCTATCGATCGGGTAGCGGCCAACGGCAAATGGATGCAGATCTACTTTTCGGGCGATCTGATCCTTCTCACCCACATGTTGATGAGCGGAAGCTGGCACATCTATCGTCCCGGCGAGCCTTGGAAGCGTCCACGCTATCACATGCGCGCCGCGATCCACACCGCGCAATTCATCGCTGTTGCCTTTAATGTACCGGTCGCCGAGTTCCACACCTCCGCGACACTCGAACGGCATCCAAGCCTGCGCCGTCTCGGCCCCGATGTGCTCGCCCCTGATTTCGATGTTGCCCGCGCAATCGACCAGCTTAAATCGCGGCCGGATCTGGAAATCGGCGTAGCGTTGCTGCAGCAGTCGCTTGTGGCGGGCCTCGGGAATGTGTTCAAGTCCGAAGTCTGCTTCACCAGCCGCGTGAATCCATTCCGTACGATCGCGACGCTCGAACCTCTCGAAATTGAAACGGTGGTCCAAAACGCCCGAAAATTGATGTCGCAAAACATCACGGACTCGTCTGGCGCCGGCATCGTCACCTACGGCGGAATGCGCCGCACCACCGGGCGCTCCTCGCCATCCGAGCGCCTCTACGTTTACCACCGAAGCGGCGATCCCTGCCGGGTTTGCGGCACGCCGATTCTATCGCGGAAACAGGGGCGGGATGCGCGCGCGACGTTCTGGTGTCCGCGCTGCCAGAGGTGATTCGCCTTTTATTCGCTATACTCATTCCAGCAGTGGAAGTATCCGCAAAGCTCGCCATCCTCGCGGACGCGGCCAAGTATGACGCTTCATGCGCGAGCAACGGCTCGGTCCGCAGACGCGATCCAAACGGGATCGGCCATACAAATGGCCAAGGCATTTGCCACAGCTTTACTCCCGATGGCCGCTGCGTCTCGCTTTTGAAAATTTTGCTAACGAATTTTTGCGTTTACGATTGTGCCTACTGCGTGAATCGAATTTCAAGCGACACGTCTCGCGCGCGATTCAGCGTTACGGAAGTGGTCAACCTTACCCTAGATTTTTACAAGCGGAACTACATCGAAGGATTGTTCCTCAGCTCCGGGATTATCCAGAGCCCGGATTACACAATGGAGCAAGTCATCGCGGTCGCGCGCCGGCTTCGCACCGAACATAAATTCGGCGGCTACATTCACCTCAAAGGCGCGCCCGGAGCTTCAGGGGAGTTGCTGCGAGAGGCGGGGCGCTATGCGGATCGGCTCAGCATCAACATCGAAATGCCGACACAGCGGGATCTGGATAAGTTAGCTCCAGCCAAAGCGCATTCGCAAATTGAAACCTCGATGGCGCAGATTCGAGAGGCGTCGGTCGAAGCGGAAGAGGACCGGCGCGCCTTTGCGCCCGCGGGGCAAACCACGCAGATGGTGATCGGCGCGACACCAGCGACGGATTCTGAAATTCTGGAAAAGTCCGCGTCCCTTTACAGACGTCACGACTTGCGCCGCGTGTACTATTCAGCCTTCAGCCCGATCCCGCACGCCGACTCCGCGCTGCCCGTAAAGCCCGCGCCCCTCATTCGTGAACACCGGCTCTATCAGGCCGATTGGCTGCTGCGGTTTTACGGATTCACATTCGACGAACTCACGACTTCTTCCGACCTGAATCTTCCATTGCACATGGATCCGAAACTCGCGTGGGCTCTGCGCAATCGCGCATTTTTCCCTGTGGATGTGAATACCGCTCCGAAGGAAGCGCTGCTTCGAGTACCCGGACTGGGCGCGCGAGCAGTCGACCGGATTGTCCGCATCCGCCGTTATCGCCGGCTCGATGTATTGGCTCTTTCGAAGCTTCACGTGCCTATCCATCGGGCGCGGCATTTCTTGATCGCGAACGATATGCGGCCGGCAAGTCTCGATCGGTTGAATCTCGCGCGACAGTTGTGTTTATTTGAGCCGAACTGATGTTGGAAACCTACGACGACTGGCGCGCCTTCGCTTCTCCGCTTTTGGGAAGCAAGACTCCTCCCCGCGAAGTTTATTGGGAGAGCGATCAACAAGCGCCGTTGTTCCGTGTACGATCGCAAGCGCCTGACGGCCCGGCGGTCATGATCCCCAAAGTGTTCGTTGCGCTCGCGCGGACCGTGGCCCGCCATTCGAATCCGGACCGCTGGAGGATGCTGTATCGCGTGGCATGGAGAATCACAAACGGCGAACGGAACCTGCTCGAAGTCGACGTCGATGATGACGTCGCGGCGTTGCGCCATATGGCCAGAGCGGTGGACAAAGACATTTACCGCATGCGCCAATTCGTGCGATTTCGCAAGGCCGGCGAGGAGCGATTCATCGCCTGGTACGAACCGGAGCACAATACTCTTGACGCCAACGGCTCCTTTTTCGTCGATCGTTTTGGCTCGATGCGGTGGGCGATACTTACGCCGCGAGCCAGCCTTGCGTGGGATCTGGACAGATTGGAATCCGGGCCTGGAGTTCCCCGCTCTCACGCGCCGCAGGACGATGAACTGGAAGAACTCTGGCGTGTTTACTACGGCGCTATTTTCAATCCCGCCCGCTTGAAGCTTAGAGCGATGCAGGCGCAGCTTCCCTTGAGCCGCTGGAAAAATCTTCCCGAGGCCCGCGCCATTCCGAGCCTGGCGCGACTTTCACAAGGCCGGGTACAACAGATGGTGGAAGCGCAGCCCCGCTCGGCGCTCGACTTCATCCCTCTCAACAGCTCGTGGAGCGAATTACGCGATGCGATTCGGAATTGCTCGGCGTGCGACCTTTGCCGTCGCGGGAACGGTCCGGTGTGGGGCGAGGGCGATCTCCTCGCACAAGTGATGATCGTTGGCGAACAGCCCGGAGACGAAGAAGATCTCGCGGGCCGTCCGTTCGTCGGGCCTGCCGGTCAGGTGCTCGACCGGGCGCTGGCGCAGGCTGGCATCGAAAGGCAGCGTGTCTACCTCACCAACGCAGTGAAGGCGTTCAAGTTCGAAGAACGCGGCAAGCGGCGCATCCACCAAAATCCTCGCAGTGGTGAAATTTCAACTTGCCGCCCCTGGCTTCGCGCGGAGATCGAGGCTGTCCGCCCCGCTCGAATAATCTGCCTGGGATCGAGCGCTGCACAGTCCGTTCTAGGACGCAAAGTGCAGATTGCGAAGGAACGCGGGCATTGGGCCGCAAGCGGCGGCCGGCGCGTGCTGGTGACCTATCATCCTTCCGCGATTCTGCGAAATCCAGATCCCGCTCGGCAGCAGCAGCTCTATTCGATGCTGGTAACCGATCTCTCCCAAGCTCGCGTTGACCTAAATGGTGGATCAGTCGCGGAGGGCCGTTAACGGATCGATATGCGAAGCACGCCAGGCAGGCCCTGCGCTGGCGAAAATCGAAGTGAGCGCGATCAGCGCCACGGCGCCTCCAAAGGCGGCCGGATCCGAAGCAGACACGCCGAACAGGAGCTTCGACATAGACGAGGCGAGCATTGCGCCAAAGACCAGGCCGATCACGATGCCTGCAGCGGCCAGAGCAGAACCCTGGCCAACGATAAGGCGCAGAATCTCCGAAGGACGCGCGCCAAGCGCCATGCGGATGCCGATCTCGCGGGTCCTCTGTTCGACAGCGTAGGAAAGCAGCCCGTACAGGCCAACTACCGTAAGAACCAGCGCGAGTGCCGACAAACTGGCGAGCAGAGTAAGCGCGATGCGGCGCGTCGCCAATGAATTCGCCACCACGTTTGAAAGCGCCTCGACGCCGAACACCGGAAGACCCGGGTCGACCGACCAGACCGCGGCCTTCGCAGCCGAAGAATAGACGGCCGGATCTGCCTGTCTCGTACGTAGAACGAAGACGGCATTGACCGTCGCGCCACTTTCAATTTGGAAAATGGACGTGTAAATGGTGGGCTCGACAGCGGCGTCCAGCGCCTTGATATGCACGTCGGCGGCTACGCCGACGATTGTGAGATGCCGCGCCCCCCAGACAAGCCCTTTGCCGATAGGATCTTGGCCCGGCCAATAGGTACTCGCGAGCGTTTCATTCACAATGGCGGAGGGATAAGTGGCATTGGGAGTATCGCGATCGGAAAACGTCCGTCCGCGCAAGAGCCGGATACCCATGGCCCGGAAATAGCCGCCCCCGACCAGAGCGTTGGCGGCCCAGTGGACGCGGTCTTCATTCCGGCCCTCGATGGCGAAGGCAATCTGACGGTCGTCCGCCAGCGGGATATGCGTCGTAAGACCTACCGCCTCCACGCCCGCGCTAGAGGCAAGGCGCTGTTCGATAGCGCGCTCCGCCGTGCGGCGCCGCTCGGCATCGGCGTAGCGATGCCGATTGAAAGAAGTGCGAACGATGAGAGCGCGCGCCGGCTCGAAGCCAGGAGGCACGTTGAGAACGGCGATGAAGCTGTGTACGAGAAGTCCCGCGGCAATGGTGAGAACGAGCGCAGCGGCGGCTTCCAACACAACCAGTGAGTTGCGAACTCGCGAGCGCTCGCGTCCCGCGCCTGCCTGTCGAAAGGATTCCTTCAGCGCTGTACTGAGGTCGATTGCGCGATCGCGCCAAGCTGGAAGGAGACCGCACAGCAAAGCAGTTATGAGCGAAATGAAAAGCGTGAACAACAGAACCCGGCTGTTCAGCCGTACGTCCGCGAGCGTGAGCTGAGCAGCCCATGAGCGCGCAACCAGACGCAGAATCCAGGAGCCTGCCAGAAAGCCGAGCACGCCCGAGATCAAGACGATGGTAGAGGACTCCAACATTAGCTGGCGGAAGATTTCACGCGAACCTGCCCCGAGCGCGGTGCGAACCGCGAGGTCGTGTTTACGCGCCGCGTTCTGAGCCAGCAGAAGACTCGCGACGTTCGCGCAGGCGATCAATAAGACAGCGCCAACGGCGGCGGAAAGGGTGAACAGCACGCCGCGGACGCGCGGCCCGACATTCGGACCCCAGGGCTCCACCGAATTGCGCAACCGGATATTTCCGCTATACACGTCGGGATGTTCGCGTTGGAAGCGGTCCGCGATGGAAGCAGCGTCCGCCGCGGCCTGCGCGACTGTGACATTGGGCTTCATGCGGCCGATAAGCTCGACATCGAAACTGGACGCGCGATCGGCGATCTCGGCTGGTGTAAACGTCAGTGGGGTCCAAATCGCAGGAGGTTCACCCACGCTGACCGAGGTTGCCGGAAACGCGAATCCCGGAGGCATAACGCCCGCGATCGTATAGAGCTGTTCGTCGAGTCTTAGGGAACGGCCCAACACTGCGGGGTCGGCGGCGTAGCGCCGCTTCCAAAAGGCATAGCTGAGCAACACCTGCTTGGGCGCATTCGGGTCTGTGGGCGACGTCGTGAAACTCTGGCCGATGTAGGGCGACACCCCAAGCAGAGGAAATAGGCTGGAGGTAACACGCGCTGCCGCGACCCTTTCGGGTTCGCCGTAAGCCGTCAGGTCGAATTCCTGAGTCTCGTATCCGGCCACTGAAGAAAAAGCGCGGGTCTGCGCCCGGTAGTCTAGATATTCGGCTGGAGAGACTCCCAAGCGTGCTTCGCCGACTGCCGCGAGCTGCTGCCAGAGCCGCACGAGCTGTTCCGGATGGCTAAAGGGAACCGGCTGGAGTACGATCCGATCCACCAAACTGAAAATCGAAGTATTTGCCCCAATCCCGAGCGTAAGAGTCAAAATCGCGATGAGCGAAAATTTCTTGCGGTGTAAGATTGATCGGAACGCGAACCGCCAGTCCTGCCACATAATTCTATTGTTCCTGTTTCCTCGAACGCAACGTTATCTGCACGGGCTACTGTAAGACATTCAGGCGAGCACCGCCGGAGGGCGCCGGAACAAGCGCCGCTTCCACTGTTTGAGGCCGGACGACGCCCGTGCCGTACTGCATGGGTCGCGGATGCTTGCGGACGGCTAAAGAGAGAAACCGATTCCCCTCTCGGTACATAAGCCTGCGTTCCACGAATTCATTCAGCAGTCCTTCTATCTGAGACTCCGGCATAGCGCCTGGGAACCGCTGAGAAAGCATGGCGCAGATAGAAGAGAGCGCGCGTCCCTGGTCGCAGTAGAGATAGATTTCGCTTTGAATTTCGTTCAGTTTGAGACGCCGAAGCCGCGGCTCTGCTCCCGGCTGCTCCGGGCGGCTATCGTGAAGGATGAGAAATCCGGGGCCGCGCTCGAAGTGAAACACGGGTTTTGTCGAGCGCCACAGTCCGCGCCATTCTTCGAACGCAGCTTCAAGTTCCGGCACATATGAAAAATGATCCTCGCTTTGTCCCTCCCACTTACCCTCAAAGTAGTAAGCAAGGTCCGCGAAGTTAAATACACTCTCAGGATATAGAAAACGGTACTTACTAAGTGGGGACAAGCGCAGTTTAAACTGTGAGCGCTCGAAATGATAAGGACTGAACCGCTCGAATATGATAGAGGAAAGCCCTTCTGGCGGCGTTAAATGAGTAAGCCTCCGCATTAGCTGCGCGTAGCCTTCATAGTAAACAGGCTGCTCATCGGGGAATCCGAACAATATGTTCCAGGATGGTTCGATCCCGTATTCGAAGCACCACTTGAGAAGTTGAATGTTCTGAAGCGCCGTGACGCCCTTGCGCATGAGGCGCAGCAATTCGGAGCTTAGGCTCTCGATTCCTGGCTGAATGCGGGTAATGCCGGCGGCGGCCATGTCGCGAACCTGCTCGCGGGTGAGATTCGCCTTGACTTCATAAAACAGAGAGATATCGGCGTCGGCTTCGGCCAACCTCGGCAGCAGGTTCTTGAAGTAGTGCATGTCGAGAATGTTATCGACCGCATTGAGGTTCAAACAGCGGTGACGGCGTGAGAGGTCGAGCAACTCCTCGTAGACTCGATGCGGGTCCTTACTGCGGAAGGCCATCGTGCCTCCATTCAGCCCGCAAAATGTGCAATGCTTCTTGGCGCCCCACCAGCATCCTCGAGACGATTCGAAAGGAAGAACAATGTTGAACTGCTTATCGATGCCGAGCCGTTCGGCGTCGCGGAAATACTCGCCATAGTCGGGCGCCGGAGACTGGTTCAGATCGGCGAGCGGCTCAGCCGTGCGATGGCGGCATTCCACGGACCCATTCCGGCGCCCGGAGACACCCGCGACCGGGTTCGGAGGCTCGCTGCCGCAGATCTCGCGCAGGAGGCGTGGGAAGGCGTGCTCGGCTTCCCCATGCACGACATAATCGATCCAGTCGCACCCGCGAAGTAGCTCGACGCCCATCTCGGCATCGACATTTGCGCCGCCGAAAACGATCGACAGTTTGGGATATTTCTCTTTCAGGCGGCGTGCGAGCAAGAGAGAGGCCAACGTCTGCGCGAAGGTGACTGAAAAACCGACTACGCGATAAACGCTCCAGTCGATGCGAGTCAGACATTCCTCAATGAACGCCGGCACCGCATCCGCGACACGCTGGCAATTTTGTGAGTTACCCGTTACCCGCGCCACTTCGGCCGCCATTTCCCGACCCTCCGCGGTCGCCTGTAGCTGACTCAGGCTGTTCTCAACCAGGCCCAATCCCGCGGGACCAAATAGATGAGTCGAGAAGAACCATTCAGGATAGAAAGCCGAGCAATTCGACGTCGATTCATAGAGCTGAAGCCCGACCAGGCGCGCGAAACGCAGATTCAAATAATGCACGTCGGCTGGGAATCCCGCTTCGGCGGCGCAGCGTTTTAGAATGCCGGCGGCTATCGAGGGACGTGATATAGAGCCCCACGGCATGTAAACGAGGGCGACTCGATTGATGGGCGTTTCCTGCGTCATATCACCCCACGCGCGTCAGTAGAGAATCGTGCATAACCGGAGATTGGCGGTCGAAAAACCGTCGATAGAGGCCCCCCTTGCCGTAGAGTTCCCGATGCGTTCCGATCTCTGCGATGCGCCCGTCCTGCAGCACCACAACGCGATCCGCGGCGACGATGGTCGAAAGCCGATGGGCGATCACGATAGCGGTCTTATCGCGCAACAGCGGGTCGAGATTTTCGAACACTAGAGCTTCTGATTGCGAATCGAGCGAAGAGGTAAATTCGTCGAGTATCCAAATGGCGGCGTCCTTCAAGAGCATGCGCGCAAGCGCGAGGCGTTGCCGCTGGCCCCCCGACAGCTTCATGCCTCGAGGCCCTACGATCGTGCGGTACCCGGCAGGCAGGCGCGAGAGAAACGAGTGAATCTCCGCCGCTGTCGCCGCGCTCACTACCTCTTCGGGGGAGGCATCCGGACGTCCATAGCGAATGTTGTCTTCGACTGAGGCGTTGAACATCGCTGTGTCCTGAGGAACAATGCCGACCGCCGAATAAAGGTCTTCAAAAGAAAGGTCGCGGATGTCGATTCCGTCGATGCGTATCGCGCCCGAGTCGACGTCATAGAGCCGGCAAAGAAGGTGGGCGAGCGTCGTCTTCCCTGCCCCGCTTGAACCCACAAAGGCGACGGTCTCGCCCGGCTCGATCACCAGACTCAACTGCCGGAAGACCGGCTCGGAGGCATTTGGATAGGTGAAATCGATTGAATCGAACTCGATTGCCCCGCGCGGGGCGCGCAGCGCGATGGGAACTCTCGGCTCGGCAATTGCCGGCCGCAGATCCAGATACTCGAGGATGCGTTGTACGGAGGCCACCCCGTTGTAAATATCGATGCTGCGATTCACAAGGGACTGGACCGGCGAGTACAGCCGAGTGGTGTAGACATAGAACGCGAATAGAGCGCCGAATGTCATTCCGGCTGTAATCACCAGAGCTCCGCCGTACCACATGACTAGAATGCCCGCGATGGAAGTAAGTCCAGCTACAAAGAACAGCGATCGGAACTTGTACTTTACGCGGGCCAGGATAACGCGGATGACCTCCTCGCTAATGGAGCGATGACCTCTCTTCTCGAATGCCTCGCGGTGAAACAGCTTAACGGTCGACACATAGTTCATCCGTTCCTGGAAGAATTCCTGCAGCCCGGCATCCTTGTCTCGTACTGTTACGCTCAAGCTGTGGAGGCGACGCCCGGAGCGCCTCAGAACTACGATAAGGACCGGCACAAACGACAGCGCCACTAACCCGAGCCGCCAATTGAGATAGAGCAGAAATATAGAAATACCAACAATTTGACTTATCTCGCTGATGGCGCCCAGGAAGGTATTTACTAGAACGCCGTAGACCGCCGTGATATCGACGCGAAGCCGGCTTACGATATCGCCGGCCTTCGAAGCGCCGAAGAATTCCATCGATTGCCGCAGTACATGCTCGAAGAGGGTCTCGCGCACATCGGCTATAAAGTGGGCGCTCAGCCACTCCAACAGATATTCCATGATGCCGCGGCTGAAGCTTGCCAGGATGATGACGAGAATGGAGGCCGCCGCAAAGAGGTTCAGAGCCGCGAAGTTCTTTCCGTGGATGCCGGAATCAATCATCAGCTTCAGCAGGAAGGGCGGCAGCAGCGTCAGCAGCGCCGTGACAATCAGCAGCGCGAGCCCGACCACATATTTGCCGAAATATGGGCGAGCAAATGGCAGCAGCCGTTTGCCGATAGCGGCCAGGGTGTAAAGCTGCTGCTGCTGCGGAGTCTTGAGCGAACTCATCGTCGATCCAGTTCTAACCAATCGTTTGGGTTTGACCAGAGGACATCGTGACAGGGCTAACCGCTGCGCGATGTCCTCTGGCACTTCTTCAAGCGCAGGGGACGCGGTTAGCAGCCCGATACGCAGATGATCACGGATTCACTGCTCGAATCAGCCGAGCCGGCGCTGACTTCCACCGTCGGTTCCAAATATTGCTCTTCCATTACGTGTCACCTCCTTTCAGTTGGATTTGCGAATTCGCGCCGCATACAACCACGGCGCCGAGCCGCCCGCAAAGGACGGCGTGATGATCCTGTTCATGAAACACGAGCGCTCATGATCTGGATCAAAGGCGTTAACGCACGCGCGGGATCGGAGTGCTGGATCGCCGCGATGCAATCGTCACCGAATTCCTGAACACCGGCGGGAATGGCGCGCCCTTGGGCGGCGAGCGAAGCAGCAGTGAGCAGGCACGACTCGGAAATCGGCGCATCCATGTGATTGGGTTGCTCGAAACCTCGCATGGCCGCGCAAGGCTCGCAGTCGGATGTGTGCGAACAACCGCCACAACGCTTAGGCTTGTAATCGAGAATCTGCCGCCGCAGAGCCGCGCGCCGCTGCGAGGCCCAAATCTCTTTCAGACTTTCTTTCCGAAGATTTCCGAGCGTGACAGTGTTCATCAGCTCGCATGGATAAATATCGCCGTGCGCGTTGATTCTCGCCTTCGAAGCGGCGGCCGTGCAGACGAATTTCGTCTCGCGCTTAATAAGTCCGGCGCGATATAGCTCGGCCTGCTGCCCGACGCTCACGCCGAACCGCAACAGCTCTTTCGATCCGTCGCGATTGGGGACGAGCTTGGTGTCGAACTGGTGCTCGGCGCCCAAGCTGCGAGCGAACTCCGGGAACCGGAAAGCGTCTTCGAAATTATCCTGCTGAACATGGCATTGAAGGCGGACGGGAATGCCGCGCTCGATGAGCAAGCGAGCGGCGCGAATGCTCTTATTGAATGTGCCAGGTTTCCTGGTGATGGACTCGTGAATGGCCGCGGTGGTCCCGTAAACGCTGATTTGGACGGTTGAGACGAGATGCCGCGCCAGCGCGTCGGCCTTACGTTCGTCGATGAAGTTCCCATTTGTATAGAGGTCGAATAAGAACCCTTTCGACTGGGCATAGGCGACGATATCCAGAAGGTCTCGCCTCAGGAAGATCTCGCCGCCCGTGAGGACGATCTCCGGACAACCGTGTTCGGCGAGCTGGTCCATCCGAGAGTAAACCTCGGCGAGCGGAACGACCTCGGTTTCCGAAAAGTCGAGATAACAATGGCGGCACCGGAGGTTGCAAGGGATCAGCAGGTCGAGCCACACGCGAAAAAGAACCGATGCCTTCAGCGCCTCCTCATAGAGATGGCCCGTTTGGTTGTGGGCGGCTTCGCGCGCCTCCGCCGCCTCCGGTTGCCTGTGCCAGCCAGCGACTTCGATTAATTCCCGCTGCCAAAGCTGCTGTACGAATTGCAGCGTGTCGCGCGACACTTTATCCGCGGGCACTCGAAATCTGTTCGCGATGGACTCAACAATGGCGGGCACAGCTTCGCCGGCTGAAAGCGAATTCCAGATGCGGCCGCTGATTCCGGCGCACAGCCAAATTTCGCGGCGGCGCTGGTTGATGAGGCAAAGCTTGCTACCGATCGTGCGAACGCCGATATGAGGCGCGATCGTCACTGATAGCGAAGAAACCGACTGGGCAGATAGCATTGGCTCACTCCTGAAGGTCATACGGCGACGGCTTGACGCGCCTGATAATCGAAAAGCATTTGCGCCTGGCGCTGCTGCACAGGAGCGCAATGCAGAAGATTCCCCGTTTCGAGGTAGGAATGCGCAGGACATCGGTTGCAACCCGGGCGCAAGCCGCACGGATCGCATTCGCTCTCCTGCTCGAAAACTTTTCGGAACGCAGCAAATTCCGACCCGTACCAGATCTCTCGAAGCGGCTGCTGGCGAAGATCGCCAAGCTTGAAATCGGTCAGCCACTCGCAGGGGCTGACGTGCCCGTCGGGAGTAACGGCGCCCCGCACATGACCCGGTTTGCAATGCCCCGGATCAGAACTGCCGATCACGGATCGAGTTTGCAGAAAGTGTTCGTACTGCGAGTCCGTCAAAATCTGAACGAGCGGCGCCGTGTTCCGGTTGGTTTGCGGAATCACGGAGCCCGTATGTATCACCGAAGTTATGCCAAGACCGCGCATGTCCTCTTCGAAACGGTCAACCCCGGTGAAGTTGTCGCGCAACGTCACAAACTTTGCCACTAAGGGAAAATTGGCCGCCTTCAGCGCGGTAATTCCTCGCATCGTGGCGCCGTGCGAGCCGGGACGTCGCGCCAGCGCATCGTGAACTTCCGCCGTCGCGCCGTAAACGCTAATATCGAAGGATTGAATGAACGGCCGCAGCGGCTCCAATCGCTCGATCATCCGATCGTCGATCAACGACGCATTCGTGTTTACTCGAAAAGTGAACCCTCGGCTGGCCGCGGCCTCCAAGAGGGATACGGTGTCCTTCCGAACAAACAATTCGCCGCCTGTAAAGGTCAGCAGGTAGCAGCCTAAGCCCGCAAGCTGATCGAGCACACGCTCCCACTGGGCAAAGCTCAACTCATTTTCTGCGCCGGCATGAGTCGTGTTGTAACAGTGAACGCAGCGAAAGTTACAGCGATAAGTAACTTCCAGATGCATCTTCTGAATAAAGAAGTTGCTCCAATAAAACTGATCGATCCTCTGAGAGAGTGTTTTCGGTTCGAAATTCGAGCTCTTGGGAGTGCTGCACTCGTCTTGAACAGGCCTTAGCAAACCCGGGGGCGCGGAAGGCCTCGAAGAACCCATCTCCGAAACGCCAACGGCCGCCGGAAGGGGAGATGCCGTAGAGTCTTTGAGCTCGATCAACCCGAGGCGGTGCAACTGCTCAAGAAACCGGTTAACAACTGGCTGAACCTCGGACCATGTTTCTTCAGAACCATCGATCGTCTCTAGGGCTATTTCTTTAGCGCTCCGACTGCCGTCGATGAGTGACCAGAGTTGGGTTCCCGACTCATCGAGACAAACTCTAGCGGCGCCGCGGTGAATGATGGAATAAGGACCAATTTGCCGGAACGGGAGACGCTTCTTTACGAACCTTATTTCGTCCGATCCAGATACATTTCTGATTTCTGATCGGTCAATTGTATTTTCAGCCGCCATAACGCCTCTACTGTAGAATTACACCGGGTTAATGCAAGGTATTATCTGTTCGAGTTAAAGCGCCGCAATCAATGACCGACGCCTCAATTGTTTCACTTTGCTCGCGGGATGCGCCACAGATTGGCGCACACATGACGGGCTTTCTAGATAGGGAACGTGGCGTTTCCAGCAGCGGTTTGCCCCGGTCGACCGTCGATGAGCCTTTCGGGAAAGTACCTTTGGTTCTAATCGCTTAGTAGCAATCTAGGGTGCGCGACGGTGAACAGTTAAGGCAAAGGCGCATTGCATTCTGGAAGGCGGCAAACTTAACAAAACGAAAACTCCTGACTTGCGTTCGGCAGAGCGCCCCAACTCCGTAATGCGCTCCACATCCCGCATTCAGAATATGCCAATCGCCCAAATACGTCAAGCGTAAAATCGCATTTAACACAGAAATATCTATTTACATACCTAATACACATATATTATATGCGATTTACTGGACAATGCTTATCCAGGGCCGATACATTGCGCCATTAGGCGCGGCCGTCAAAGCCTTGAGAGAAGGCTGTGGCACGGGGGCAAAATGCTCCCGCGGGGACGGTACTCCGGCTTTGAGGATGAACTTTCTGGAGAGAGACTGTCTTCAGGCTTCAACCGACACGAACGCGGCCTCCGGATCGGCGTCCTCGGGCGGCTGAGCGTCCTTCTCGGGAGAAGCCAAGTAGTCCTTCCACGATGGAAACAACGCTTGCCGCTCTTCCAGGAACTCCTTTGACGACCGTTCCGGGGCTGTAAGGAAAGCCAAAAACTTTTCCTGCACGCGAAGACCGGGGTTGAAGTCGTCGAGCCACAAGAATTGTCCGCCTTCGTTTACCTCAAGAAACCACCAATGGCCGCTGGCGTCCACAGCGAAATCGAAGCTTCCGTATGCGATCTGCGCTCGACTCGTGAACGCGAGCACCTTCTCTTCGATTTCGGTTGGCGTTTCAAGGGCCTCGACCCGCACCAAACCCTGGCCTGCATCCTGCCGCCAGTCGATGGCTCCAGTCGGATTGTGGAGGGCATAGGAGTAAACCGCCTCGCCCAAGACCACCATTCTCACATCGAATTCCTTGGCTACCATTTCCTGATAAATCGCGGGCGCGTAAGTCAGCACCTCGTCCTCGGGCAGCATTTCTTCCGAGAGCTCGAACGTTTCCGTGACCGCGACAGAACTGTTTGTCTGTTTCTTCCAGATATGTGGAAAGAACGTCTTACAAATCGTTCGGCTCGCGCATTGCCGCAAATAACTGTGCACTGCCGCTGGAGAGTTTGTCATCAGCGTTGCGGGAACTTTCATTCCGCACTCCCTGGCAAACAGCAGTTGAACCGACTTGTTGTTGATGAGCCGCGAAGCCGAATACTTGTTTATACAGCGAACCGGCAACTCGTCCAATAGATACATGACGGAATGAAAGAACCAGCGGTATTCGGTGCTTGCGAATTTCAGATCTTCCGGCGCGGCGCCGGGATTCAGCTTCGGGGGGTCGGGCCGCCTCACCCACACCACATCTCCAGGCTCAAGAACATGGCCGCCGAGCTGGATACGATTGCTGTCCGTAAGCAAGATGGAGGCTTGTCGCTTTTCCGCCCAGCCCAACCCTGGCCAGCACTCGACGCCAAAGCCGGCCTTCTGCAAGGCCCATTTCAGAGGCGCCGTGTGATTATCGCTATCTGGGGCGAGGATGAAAATCTTCATCTGGTTCACACCTGTCGGGATTAGGCGAGCAGAAGCGCGGGCGCGTATGCTTTGCGAGCGCCCGCCAGGCTTAATTCGGCTAGGTTCTAGTACAGGCTGGCGTCAACGTCGCCACACCCATCGCCATCTCCTACGCCGGTGTGAGTCTGCGTCGCGAACGCACCCGTGCAGACGGTCGTGTGCGCAAAAGCGCCGCTAACTGCGTCCGCTTCTTCTCGCGTGAGTTCTCGGGCGCCTCTGCGCGCGAGTACTCTATCCGATTTGTCGTGTCTCTTAGTACTTTCTTTCATTCGTTTCTCCTTGTAGTTATTCTGGTGACAACATGCGATAACAACTAACTACCCATCGCCGTCCCGTTGGCCCGTGGATGGGTTTACCGTGATGACATTTGTTTGCCGGGGACCTGCGCCTGCTACGCGAGCTACTTCCTCGGGGGTAAGTTCTCTCGCTCCCAGACGCGCCAGCACTCTTCTTCCTTCTTGCTTCTCATGGTCTTGCATACATCTCTCCTTTCTCAAAACTTGCCTATTGAACGGCCCAAATCTTTTCTTCCGCCGCCTCCGCGGCCGATGTAAGCCGGGAGGCGGATAGCTCGTTCCGGCGAATCGTTGCGTTTTCCAACGCGATTGTACGGCTGGCAATCGCGATCGTTTCGGGACGGTGCGCGGCGAACACTCGCGTGATCTTCAAATCCGCCAGCATAGCGGCGATCGCCCGTTCGGTAGCGACGTCGAGATGACTGGTAGCCTCATCCAAGATCAGGATCGAAGGGCGCCCATACAGCGCCCGCGCAAGCAAGAGCCGTTGTTGCTGCCCTCCAGATAGCGCATTTCCCATGTCGCCGATGATCGTGCTGTACCGCATCGGCATCGCCTGGATCTCGTCGTGCAGGCATGCCATGCGCGCGCAGGCCTCGACTCTGGATATGTCGGCTTCATCTGCGGCGAATGCAATGTTATCGGCGATTGTGCCACCGAATAGCGCATCGTCCTGCAATACAAAACCGACTCTGGCGGGAATCGCCGCGAGGCCCTCGGCTGGCGAATGGCCGCCGATCGCAACCGCACCTTCTTGCGGCGTAAGAAGCCCTGCGATCAGCTTCAACAGCGTGGATTTGCCCGTTCCGGACGCCCCCGTAATCGCTACGCATTCTCCCGGATCGATGCGGAAGCTGATGTTGTTCAGCAACCATCGATCGGTATCGGAGTAACGAAAACAAAGGGAGCGCACTTCTATTGCCGCTCCTCGTATTGCCGCTCCTGGTATTTCGGCTTCTTGCGTGCCGGCCAGAGGCTTGCGGGCATGCGTCTCCGGAGTCTCCAACACTATATCGGCCAAGCGCTGTATCTGCAGGGAAAGCATGCGCAGATCGAACAACCTGTCTACCAGCGTCGAAACGCGAGTCGTAAACTGCGCCTGATAGGCAACAAATGCAAACAGCATTCCGGCGGTAAACTCCCCGTTCAACACACGCCCGGCGCCGTACCACACAACCGCAACCCACTGCAAGCCGAAGATCAACGTGTTCACCGACTTGAGGAGAATGCCCATTCGTTCGGCCGCAACCTGGGCGTTGGTACTTTCCACCACCAGATTCATCCAGAGTGTCTGTCGGCGATTCTCTCTCCCGAAAACCTTGATGGTCCGAATGCCCCGCAGAGTTTCGATCAGAAAGTTCTGCTGCTTGGCCATCCGGATAATCTGCTCCTCGGAGAGGCCGCGCAGCTTACGGTATGAAATGTTTTTCAACAGAACGTAAACAAGGACGGCGCCGAAAACGATGAGGGCGAGTTCGATGCTGTACAAACCCATCACCATCAGCACGAAAACCGAGATGATGCCGTCCAGCAACGTTTCCACAAAGTTGTTCGTGAGCGTTCTCTGAACCGCTTCCGCGCCATCGAAACGCGAGAGGATGTCACCGAAGTAGCGCTTCTCGAAGAACGAGACCGGCAGCTTCAACAAATGAGAAAAGACGTTCGTGTACCACTGCAGCTTCAACGATGTCCCGAAAGAGAGAGTGGTCCAACCTCTCACAGCCCCGAGCAGCGCTTGCACCACGACAACCAGCGCGAACCCGGAACCCAGAAGAACCAGAAGACTGGGATGATGCGGCGCAATTACCTTATCGATTGAGAGCTGAAGGAATAGCGGGCTGACCAGAATGAGCAACTCCAGCATCGCGGCCAATACGAACACCTGCGACAAGGAGCGCTTCAATCCCGCGATGCGGCCGGTCAACTGCCTGATTCCTAGAGATCTCTTTTCACCGCCTGCACGGAAGTTCGCGGTGGGTGTTAATTCAAGCGCAACACCTGTAAAGTGGCGGCTGACCGCCGCGTACTTGAGTTTCCGAACGCCGAGCGCCGGATCGTGAATGACGATGTAGCGTGTAGTGGCCTTTCGGAGCACCACGAAATGCTCCATATCCCAGTGCAGGATTGAAGGCGCTTGCAGATTCGGGAGATCCTCCAGCTCAATGCGTAGAGGGCGGCCGGATAAGCTCAGCGCTTCGGCAAACTGCAGCAAGTGAGCTAAGGTTGTGCCTCGCAGGGAAATGCAGAAGCGCTGCCGGATGGTGGAGAGATCGATGCGCAGTCCATGATAGTCGGCAATCATTGCAAGGCAAGCGAGTCCGCACTCAGCCGCTTCGGTTTGAAAGATCAGCGGAAGACGATGTTTGAAAGAGGAGCGCAGACCGGCAAAGCTCACGCGCGCCGCCTTCCACGAACGGGAGACGGCTCAAACAATTCGATCAGCGGCCGGCGCCCAGCCGGGGCCGCGAGTTCCACAGCCGTACCCGGAGCGAGCAGTCGCCGGGCGCAAGTTTGACAATCGAGTGCAACAATCTGCCGTCGTGAGGCGGAACCGGCCGCTGCCCCCGTCGCCGCAAGCGTTGACACTGCGCGGACCGTTGCGGGAACGTCAGCGGTCCAATCCGCGCATCGCAAGCACCTGATCGATATATGCGCGCCTGGTTCGATCGCCGCGCCGGGATTCGAAATTTCTACCGAGGCCGAGGCGCCGGGCAACCAAATGCCTCGTGCGGACGCCGTCTCGGTGTAAGTACCGAACGAGAGAACGCAATATACGAGCGAAGCAAAGCCAGCGACGAGCCACGCCAACGCGCTAGTAGGAATCGGGCGTATAAGTAACGCTTCGCCGAAGAATTTGTCCCGCTTGGAAAGCGCCTCGGGCCGAAACAAGGGCAAAGGCTCTGTTTCATATTGCGTCTCGACTGCGTCCGGCAATGCCTCGCTTCGCAACCGGCTCATTGGCCCTCGGAGACCAGCATAACCCTTCTTGCGCGCGGAAGGGTTCGCGCGGACTCCTCAATTTCGCATAAAAGGATGCGGAATCCGCGCGATTAGTGGAAATCGCCTTTGGCTTATTGCAAAATGGTTCGCTTTCGGCGCAAGAAAAGCATCGCGCCGCCTATTCCGAGCCCCGAAAGGAGCAATGATGCCGGTTCGGGAGTACTGCTCGTCGTCAGGCTACCTGGCACGCCAACGGGCAGGGATTGATTTGATCCGTCAGGGTTCGGCAAATTGAGCAATGTCGTTCCCTGGGAGTCGCCGGCTGCATAGACAAGGCCCACGCCCGGCATGTTGCCATCGCTCCACAATGCGGCCACATAGCCGCCCGAAACATCGAACGCAAGCCCATACACGTCGAACACACCGCCGTAGAACGGGTAGTCCGCACAATTGTTGGGAGAATTGGCGCCCGGATAAAAGGTGTCGTCGTACGAAATACCAGCCGGTGTGGACGCCGGAGGTCCGGAAGGTGGAGCAGCATAGGATACCGGCCGATAGAGCCCGGTAATCGCTCCCGAAATACCGGCTGAGGTGTCGCTAAAGGTTCCGTTTATGCCGGTGATTGCGTCGTAGCCCGGTGTAGAAGTCGGAGCCGTAGTGAATACGCCCGAGGTCGTGATGCTTCCGCTATGAAACGAAAAGCTAAATTCGTCCGCCTGTACAACCGGTGCGGCTGCGCCGACTGCTAGAAGCGCCGCCAAAGAGAAATACACCTTCTTCATAAGAGGTTCTCGAATCTCCTGGGTGATGTTAGGGTTTACTTCCTCGATTAGATGCCGTTTCTATCGGCAGGTATACAGGAAGATACCCTTCTATCTAGGACAGGCGCAGTACTTGTAGGTCTAGGTTTCGCGTTAAGAGCCGGGCTATCGCCTAAGCCCAGCAGCCTTTTTCGAAACAGTCGGTCTGGTCCAGTGCAACCCGTCCTGCGACGGAATCAAACCGCCCGGAAAGACTGGGCGTTCCGAGGGGCGCACGTCTCCCCACATCGCCTGTACTTGCACCTGAGTTATCTCACCGAGCAGATCGGTGTAAAACGCCGCGCGCTTGTCCTCGGTCTTCTTGTTGGTACTGCGATCCGTCGAGCTATCTGGAAAGAGCACAGATCCAAGGCCGTTGCGTTCGCTGAGGTACTCCTCCGCGCTGCCGTAAAGCCGTTCGCCGCCTCCGCCGACGCCTGCGACTAAGTCTATGAAGGCATCGTTGCCGCTTTCGGGCGAGTTCAAAATCTTGCGGGCTTGCCAGTAATAGGAATCGACATCTTCGTCCACATCGTAGAAGGCCAGCAGAAAATCGTAAAAATGCGAATATTCCCTGCGATAACGAGCTTCAAATTCCCCGAAACACTCTTCTTCATTCAACGAGTTTTCCAAACACGTATTGATCGAGCGCGCCGCGAGCAGGCCCGAATAGGTCGCCAGATGGACGCCGGAAGAAAACACCGGGTCTATGAAACACGCCGCATCGCCTACGAGTACAAGCCCAGGCGCCCAGAAGCGCGTGTGCGAATAAGAGTAGTCTTTGCGAACTCGCAATTGACCGTAAGTGCCTTCGGTGACGCGTTCCGCGCCGCTGAGCAGATCTCGAACCGGCGCGCATGCCGAAATCAACTCACTCATTGCCGTTTCGTACCCGCTGCTAAGAATAGGCGCTTGTTCTTTCCCTATCACCGCGCCCACGCTCGTCAACGTGTCGCTCAACGGGATGTACCAGAACCAACCATGCTCAAAGGCCGCGCAAAAAATGTTCCCTTGGTTCGGCTTTGGAAGGCGGCCGCCGTTGCGGTAATAACCAAACAGCGCAATGTTCTGAAAAAACTTCGAATAGATGCGTTCGCCGGCTGCTTTCGCGAGCGCCGTCTGATGCCCGGATGCATCCACTACGTACCGGGCGCGGCAATTTTGGCTCACTCCGCTGCTGTCCAAAAAGGTCAGCCCGTTGACTCGGCCCTGATCGCTCAGGAGGCCAGTGGCCGCGCAACCGAGTCTCACGTCAACTCCCTTATCTCGCGCGTTATCGAGAAGGATACGATCGAACTTGATGCGCTCTACCTGGAAAGCGGTCGAGGTGGGTCCGCGCATCGACGCCGAGGAGGCAAATTCGAAGGTCCAAGGCTCCGGGCTCTTGCCCCATCGGAACGTTCCCCCCATCTTTGGAACGAACTTAGCCTTCTTGATGGCGTCGCTGACTCCCAGAAGCGGACAGATGCCGTGAATGGTTGCGGGTAGAAGGGACTCGCCGATTTTGTAGGCCGGACTGGCCTCCTTTTCGAGCAAAAGAACCCGCGCGCCCCCCAGACGCGCAAGGGTTGCAACTGTCGATCCTCCCGGTCCTCCTCCTACAACGGCAACATCGTACTGAAGTGCTGAATCGTGATCAGGCATGCTCAATTGCTTCCTTTCAGATGTATTGGAGTATTGGGCGCATAAGGCCGCTTACGAAGACAGTTGAACCCAGGCCGGGACGGAGCTGACGTGTTGAACATCGGATTCCGTCTCCCCTGCCCTGCAAAAAGACGAACGTGGCGCCCTGATCGAACGCACCGTGTTAAAAGTGGACCAGTACCGAAGGTCTTGCAGCAACGTGTCCATCTTGATTCCAAACGGAGATTAAGCAAGCACCTCGAAGAAGGTTCGCGCAATTATTTTTTCAAAGCATACAACGTCTTTGCGTAATGCAGTATTCTTATAGCACAATCCCAGGCACTAAACAAGAAATAAAGGCCAACCCAAGCGGCATTTCCGGGGAAGGTTATTGCCATCAGTCAGGAGTTAAGATCTGTCGGCTCGCCTGGATCTCCGGACCTTCGCCCCTCGAGAAGCAATCAAGGATGAAATGTTCGCGTGCGGTGCGATCGAGCCGCATTTCACGGGCGCCGTCAAGCCGGAACAATGCCCTGCAGTACCATTCCTTATAGAAAGGTCTCACAAGGCAGTGCTTAATAGCGCACTCACTTGCTAGATCACCTTCAGCTTGACTTAAACCAGATCGCGTCCTATCTAGACGGCGTGTGCTCCCGAGGATGCCTGTACAAGAGTTTACGATTACTTCGAACAGTGAAGGCGAGACAGGTTGTATCGCAGCCGCGATAGCCCGGTTTCTTAGGCCTGGTGACGCTCTCATGCTCAAAGGAGGATTGGCAGGAGGCAAGACAACGTTTGTCAAAGCACTTGTCAGAGCTACGGGCTCGGATGCCGATGTCACCAGTCCCACCTTCACGCTGGCCCACTTCTATAAGACTCCTATCGGAACGGTTCTTCATGTCGACGCCTATCGCTTGTCTAGTTTGGCGGAGTTCCGTGATTTGGGGCTCGACGAGTACATCGGCGACTGCATAACGGCTGTCGAGTGGGGCGACAGAGTCGAGCGCGACTTTCCTGAGCATCTATCGATTGATTTCGAATCTGTCGCGTCGGTCGATACTACTCGAAAGGTCACCATCGGCGGGCTGGGCCACCGATGGATCGCGATGTTGGACGATTTGCAGCAACAAGTCAAGAAGTGCGTAGAATAACGATGCTGTTGGTTATTGAGACTTCTTCCGATCCATTTCAGATCGCACTCGGCGCGAAATCCGGCGTTCTTTTCGACTCTCGCCACGCCATAGAATTATCGGAATCCCGAGACCTTGCGCGTGCGCTCGTAACAGGGCTCAAACAGCTCGGCGCTTCAACGAACGATTTGAACGGGATCGCGCTCGACATTGGCCCTGGAGGCTTGAGCTACATAAGATCGGGAGTTTCCTTCGCAAACGCCTTGGCCTTTAGCCTCCACATCCCTATTTATGCTTTTAACTCTTTCCAGATTATGGGGAGTGAAGCGCGACAACGGACGTCGTTGCCTGTTCTGTGCGGAATAGGCGCCGCTTCAGGTTTGGCGTATGTTGCACTGGTCAATGACGCGAGTCTCGTGAATGTTCGTTTCGGTCTACTTTCTTCCGCGATAGCGGAGCTCAGTAAAGGATTGCCGGCAATCGCAGTCGCTGGAAAGATTCGACATCAAGTCTCCGATCTGCTCCCCGGAGTGGACGTGATCGATACTGGCATAGAACGGCCGAACGCTCCTGTACTGTTGGACCTGGCCATTCGAGCGGTCGAGAACCGCGATGGCTCGCTTGAACTGGCAACTCCATTGAACGAAGAAGCGGCGATCTTTTATGCGTAAGAACCGATGGAATCGCGCCCTGTAGTGTTGTTGTCCAAATTAGCACCGGACTCCGCTCGCGCCGCTGTCGAGTTTCTTTCATCCGGCGCAGTGGCTCTCCTGCCCACCGACACCGTCTACGGACTAGCAGCCATACCTACGAATCCCGGTGCGGTCAGTCGGATCTATGCCCTGAAGAACCGGCCGCTACTCCAGAATCTGCCGATAATGGTTTCCTCAGTAGAAGAGATAGAGCCGCTCGGTTTTGTGGTCAGTGAAGCGGCGCGTCGGCTGCTAGACTCGCCGCTTATCCCTGGCAGCTTGACGTTTGCTCTGGGATTTCGATCCGGATCGGTAGTGCCTTGGCTGGAGGGACGGGAAGAAGCGGCTCTTCGGATTCCGAACGAGCCATGGTTGCTTTCAGTATTGGCTAAAGTGGGGCCGCTGCTTGTCACAAGCGCAAATCTTCATGGAAGAGAAACACCTGACAATGTGCATGACATATTGGCGAACTTGAAGGGATCTCCAGATGTCGCGGTGGATGGCGGAGTTCTACATACTGTCCCATCGACACTTGTGAACTGCAGATGTGTTCCGCCCGTGGTCGAACGTGTCGGCGCAATACCGGAACAAACGGTCAAGGAGTTCATCAAGTGATTCAGACATCAGGGGTCATACTTGGAATCGAGTCGTCGTGCGATGACACTGCCGCCGCGGTCGTGAACCGGTACGGCCAAGTACTTTCCTCGGTCGTCGCGCCGCAAACTCATATTCACTCGCCCTATGGCGGCATTTTTCCCGAGTTTGCAAGCCGCGCGCATGCGCTTTCAGTGATACCTACGATCCGAAGAGCTTTAGCTGAAGCGCATGTTGAAGGAACCCAACTCACTGCCATCGGTGTAACGCGTGGACCCGGGCTGATCGGCTCGCTTCTAGTGGGTCTCAATACCGCGGCCGGACTCGCAATTGGCTGGAACGTGCCCGTTGTCGGCGTCAACCATCTTCGCGGGCACCTGCGAAGCGCAGACCTTATGGAGGCCCGAGTACGATACCCGGCGATCGTTCTGCTGGTTTCCGGAGGCCATACTTTTCTTGCTCGTATGGAAAACCTGTCTTCGGTGCAAACCTTGGGGACAACCAGAGATGATTCCGTGGGCGAGGCTTACGACAAAGTGGGACGCCTGCTCGGGCTCGGTTATCCCGGCGGGCCGGCCGTCGATCGATTGGCGAAGCAGGGCGAGGCCTCTATTCCATTTCCTCGGCCGATGATCTCCGAAGGGCTGGAGTTCTCTTTCTCCGGGTTGAAGTCCGCCGTAAGCAGGCACGTCAATCGCTATCCCGAAGCGAATCCAGCAGACGTTGCGGCCTCCTTCGTTCAGGCCTGTATGGATGTCCTCCTCACAAAGTGTCGCCGCGCTTTAACGGCTTTCGGCGCCGAGTCACTCGTGGTCGTGGGTGGAGTGGCGGCCAGTCCGCAGCTCCGCGAGGGTGCTCAACAGCTATGCGCGGAATTAAAAGTCGATCTCTGCCTTCCGCCGCTACGTTGGTCGACAGACAACGCCGCGATGATTGCCTTAGCTGCTTGGGATTACGTAGATCACGGCATATTTCCTGAGCTCACCGCTACAGCAAGCATGCCGATGTCCGTGTTCTAACGCCGACACTTCTGATCCGCGCAGCCCCTTCGCGGCCGGCGCCGCATCGGAAACCATTGACAAAACTTTTACATTCAGTGCACGATTTCGCCCACGAGTTTCTCTACGCTTGAACGTGTGCAGATGAAGCGCAAAGGATAGTTTTTCGAAGGAGAAGTTAATTCGAAAAACAAACAGACTGTCCCAACACAAGAGGAGTTGATTTATGATTCTAAAGCAGCACGCGAGCGGTCTCGCCGGCATCGCCTTCGCGGCCGTTCTAGTCGTCTCACCTAGCGCGCTATTCGCAACCAGCTTGAGTCAAACCAATCTGGACCAGACCAACCTTGTTTCGAGCGTTCCGGGTTTGGCAGCCACAACGGACCCCAATCTCGTCGATCCCTGGGGAGTGGCGTTCTCATCCACGGGACCCTTCTGGATGGCAAACCCAAATTCCGCCACCGCCACCATCTACGACGGAGCAGGCAATCTCATAAAGATAGGCGGCAACCCTGCTATCACGGTTCCGGGCGGAGCATCGGGCACGGCAGGACCGACGGGCGAAGTTTTCAATGGCACAAGTGGCTTCCAATTGAACGGAAGCCCTGCCCACTTCCTCTTCGCGAACTTGAACGGAAGCATTTCCGGATGGACAGGCGGCGCAAGCACGTTGGTGGCGCCCTCTACCATCACACCGGGCGCCACCTTCACGGGGCTGGCGTTGGCCGGCAACGCCGGTTCGAACTACCTGTATGCCGCGGACTCCACGTATCTGACAGGCAAAATCGACGTCTTCAACTCCTCGTTCCAGCCGGTCGCTCTCGGAACGGGAACTTTTGCCGGAAAATTCGTGGACCCGAATGCGCAGTCCGGCTTCGTGCCATTCAACATCCAGCTTATTGGTGGGCAACTCTACGTGGCTTACGCCAACCTCAATCCTGACGGGTCATCGAATCCGGGCGGCTATGTCGACATCTATAGTACGAACGGTACTTTCGTGAAGCGCTTCGCAAGCGGCGGCGCGTTAGACGCGCCTTGGGGCTTCGCCATGGCGCCCGCCGGTTTTGGAAGCTTTGGAGGCGATCTCCTGGTCGCCAATAACGGCAATGGCTGGATCAACGCCTTCAATGCAACCACGGGAGCATTTGTCGGCAGCCTGGACGGCGCGAACGGGCAGCCGCTCGCATATCAGGATCTCTGGACTATCGAGTTCCGAACCGGCGGCGCCAACGTGAATACAAATGCGCTTTACTTTGTGGAAGGGATCAACAATGACACGGGCGGCCTTTTCGGCGAACTCACCACGTCCACGCCCGAGCCCGCTAGCTTGGCGCTAATCGGACTGGGCGTGCTGGGAGTGGGGTTGTTTGCTCGCCGGAAGAAAGTAGTTCGAAGCTAGGGTTTTCGGGCTGTCCTCCTCCCCGATCCCGATTCTTCAACACAGTTCTTCCGTGAAAGGTTGAAGCGCGGCGTATCGTCGCGCTTCAACGGCCGCGTACAACCGCGCCCGCCGCTTGTCGCCGGTTTGTAAAAAACCTGTGAATTCGATTTCACGACTGAAATCGAAGGCCGCAAAAAGCCTCACAATAAGAGCTACAAGAGAAACGCTCCCGTGCAGAAGATCCTGATTGTCGATGACGATCCCGAGGTGCGCGATACCGTGAGCATTCTGCTTGAGCGCGAACAGTTTCTGCCGATCCAGGCCGTGGACGGCCATTCTGGCCTGGAGAAGGCTATCTCGGCTAAGCCGGACCTGATTCTGGTCGATCTGCGGCTTCCGGGATTGAACGGCATCGAGCTTTGTAAGCAGCTTAGAACCAACCGTATTCTCACTCCCATCGTTGTTCTTAGCGCTGTGGGCGACGAAGTGGATAAGGTTCTTCTTCTCGAAATGGGCGCTGACGATTACGTCGTCAAGCCTTTCGGAACACGCGAACTGCTCGCTCGCGTTCGCGCGGTGTTGCGCAGGAGCGGCGATTTGCCGGCGAAAATTATCCGCTTCGAACAGGTGGAGATTGATATTGAACGGCGCGTGATCACTCGCAAGGGAAGAGAGGTGCGCGTCACCCCGGCTGAGTACAATCTGCTGCTCTTCTTTGTTCAGAACGCGGACAGGGTGCTGAGCCGCGATCTGATTCTTAACTCTGTTTGGGGTTACGAATACTATCCCAACACTCGCACCGTCGACGCTCATGTAGTCCGCTTGCGCCAGAAATTCGAAGACGACCCCGCCGCGCCCAGACACTTCGTCACAGTGCACGGCGTCGGCTATCGTTTCATACCTTGAGAGACGACGATGAAACTAATCATTGTCGTCGACGACAATGAGAGCCTGGCCTCCTCCGTCGCGATCGCGCTTGCCCGGATTCCTGGGATTGAGGTCGCCACTGCCAATCACCCTGCGCGCGCGTTATCGCTTATTGCCGAAAGAGCCGCAACCGATTTCGTTGCCGCGCTGATCACTGACTACAATCTTCCCAGCGTAAATGGCCTTGAATTAATTCATCAAGCTCGCGCGATCGATCGCTGCCGCAGTTTGCCGGCGATTTTGATGACTGGCGACGACGCCCTACTAAGCGCCGACGGTAGTATCCTTGACACTCCCAACGCGATTCTCCGAAAGCCGTTTTCCATGAAAGAGGTCCGCCGTGTTGTCGAAGAGTTGCTCGACTAATTTTCTCGTTATCGTAATTCCATTACTGTGCGTTAGCTCATTCGGCGGCGCGCAGCAGGCTCCACCCGACCAGCTTGCTAAGGTGCTGGAGCGGCTGGATCAACTGGAAAAACAGAATCAAGACCTGCTGAATGAGATTCACGCGTTGCGGCAAGAGCTGCGATCCGCTCAGTCCGGGCAGTCTGCCGATCTCGAAACCCTTCAGGAGAAAGCGGAGGTCGCATCGCATCGTATTGACGAACAGGCTCAGACCAAGGTTCAGGCTTCCCAGCGCTTTCCCGTTTCGTTGACCGGCATGTTCCTATTCGATGCGTTTCTCACTAAGAACAGCAGTGCGGACGCGACTTACTCTTCAACTTATGAAAACTACTCGCTGGGATCCGCGGGCGGTGGCGTTACCTTGCGGCAATCTATCTTTGGACTTACTTTCGGCGGCCCCGAGGTATTCGCGGGAGGGCATGTAAACGGCTTCCTATCCATGGACTTCTACGGCAGCGACCCCAGCCGGGGAGGTTTTCGCATCCGTCGCGGCGCCGTTACTTTCGATTGGAAGCGTCGCAGCATTACCTTCGGTCAAGATAAGAGCATTCTTTCGCCATTCCAGCCGGATTCCTACGCTCGCGTCGGGACGCCGCCGGCGGCAGGCGCCGGCAACCTGTGGCTCTGGCGCCCGCAGGTGACATACGAAGAGCGCATTCCGCTTACCGAACGCACCACGCTCGCGCTGCAAGCGAGTCTCTTTGAAACGAATGAATACTATACCGTAGCGTCGTTGCCCACCGGAAGCGACCCCATACGCCCGCGGCCGGCTGTTCAGGCGCATGCCCGCATTCGCCGCACATGGTCGGACAATTCCAGGTTCGAAGCAGGCTTTGGCGCCGATAGCAGCACAAGCCATGTTCTGGGACAGTCCGTTCCCTCGCGTCTGGTCAGCGCCGACTTCTTGATAAAGCCGGCCGCCTGGATACAGATCAGCGGGACTCTGATAACCGGTAAAAACTTCGCTAACCTTGGCGGTGTGCCCGGAGGTGTTTCGCTCGTTAACAATGATGTTCGCGCTGTGCGAGGATCTGCCGGCTGGGCACAGCTTGCGTTCCCGGTAACGAGCCGCCTCACCTTCAACGTCTATGGCGGCGTCCAAGCCAACAATCCGCAAGACCTGACGCCCTATGCTCCCCTGAGAACACATCTGATTGCCTCTAATGTCATGTACCGAATTGCGCCGAATGTGGTTTTGAGTTTCGAAGGCGCCCAATATCATCTCGACGAGTACTGGAATGGCTTTGTCTTTCCGACCACCCGTTATGACGCCACCGTGGCTTACCTCTTTTAGCGCCTGTCTCCTCGCCGGCAGCATGGTACTCGGAAGTCTCGCGAGCGCCGCCAATGTCTCGGGTGTTATCCACGTCATTCCTCCCGGCCATAGCCATCCGCGCGCGGATGATCTTTCCGCGGCAAATATTGTGGTCTGGCTTCAATCCGTCAACGGGCCTGCGATGCAGCCGATCGCTAACAGACGTGCAGGCTTGCTGCAGAAGAACAAGACATTCAAGCCCCACGTTTTGGCCATTCAAGTGGGAACGGTCGTGGATTTTCCGAACGAGGACCCGATCTTCCACAGTGCATTCTCGAACTACAATGGCCAGTTATTCGATCTCGGCCTGTATGCGCCGGGAACCACCAGGTCCGTGAGGTTCAAACGGCCGGGCATTGTGCGCGTTTTTTGCAACATCCACCCAAACATGGCCGCGGTGATTCTGGTGCTCGATACTCCTTTCTTCACCACGGCTGCCTCGAACGGCGCCTATCGCATTCCCGATGTCCCTCCTGGAGTGTATAAGCTCTTTGCATTCGACGAGCGGGCAAGCAGTCAAAGCCCGGCTGACCCCTCCGTTGTTGTGTCCGTGCCGGAAGCGGATATCTCTGCGCCCGAACTGCTTATCTCCGAGGAAGATTATTTGCCCGCGCCGCATAAGAATAAGTACGGCCTCGACTATCCGCCGTCGAGCGAGCAAGATTCTTACAGTGGAGCGCCTCAGTGAAGTGGCCACCGCATCCCGTTCCGTTACGATGGCGTGTTTTTCTCGCGACGTCCATCACGGTTACTTTGTTGTTCGCCATCGCCGGCTGGACGCTCGAACAGTACGTGATCTCTGTCGCCGACGACAGCGCTCGCGCCGAGATCCAGGCAAGCATCCGCGCGTATGAGGCTGTCTGGCAGGCGCGAACCAAAGTGCTCCTCGCCACGACCGCTGTTATGGGCGCCATGTCCGACGTGCGCGCCGCCTTCGCGACCAAGGACGATAAGACGATCCGGGATTCGGCCGAGGAACTCTGGTCCCGCGTGTCGGATCAATCGGCATTCTTCCTGGTCTTGAGCCCGCAGGGCCGTCTGATTTCGACGCTCGGCGAGAAAGAGGTTGCGCTTAGAGCACCCACGATCCCGCTTTCCGCTGTTTCCGACCGCTTTCCTGCGCAACTAGCCGGCTACCTTCGTGATGGAGGCAGCCTTTTCTATGTCGTCCTGACTCCGGTCTATGTCGCGGGCGAGTCGAAGCCTTTTCTCCTGAACGTTCTCTGTGCCGGTTTTCGGATCGATGACCGCATGGGTCGCGAGTTGAAGACACTCGCTCCGGGAAGCGAGTTCGTGTTCCTCGACAATCGGCAGGTTTACGCCTCCACTCTGAACCGCGATCTTGTCTCGGGCCTTCCCGCGTTTCTTCAATCCTCCTCGGGCGCCAGGGGTAAACAGCTCTGGCGAAATCGGTTCATTCTCTTCCATCGGCCACTAACGGGGATCGACCGCGGCGCCGTGGCGGAACTCGGCATCCTCTACTCCTACGCGCAGGCCCGGAGTTCCCTAACCAATCTGCGGCGCGTAGTCGCCTTCGCATGGTTTCTCACAGTGGCCGCAGCCTTGGCCATTAGCTCATACCTGACGCGCCGCGTTCTGAAACCCGTGCGTCTTCTCGATGCCGCCGCGTGCGCGATAGCGGCAGGCAACTATCAGTATCGAGTTCCAGTCCGCGGCTCAGACGAGTTGTCTCGCCTCGCGAATACATTCAACCAGATGTGCGAGTCGATTGAGCGCGCGCAGGAAGACCGCATCCACCAGGAGCAGATGAACACCATAGCCCGCCTTGGCACGTCGCTCGTCCACGATCTGCGCAATCCCCTGGCCGCGATTTACGGCGGCGCCGAGATGTTGGTCGACGGCAACCTGCCCGCAGACCAGACTTGCCGCATCGCTCAAGCCATCTATCGAGCCTCGCACCGCTTGCAGGAACTCTTGCGCGACTTGTTGAACGTTTCGCGTGAGCGCCGCACCGAACCCGAGGTATGCCGTTTACGCGAACTCGTCGAAGCCGCTGCCGAATCGGTTGCGGCCCGGCCCGGTCACCTTGCGATCGACATCTCGATTGACCCCGAACTTGAGGTCACCGCGTACCCCATCCGGACAGAGCGTGTCTTTGTCAATCTGCTCTCCAACTCAGCCGAAGCAATGTCGAGCGGAGGAAGCGTCTTCATGACGGCCCGCCTCACCAGCAGCTCCGTGGATGTCTATGTTAAGGACACCGGCCCCGGGATTCCCGCCGAAATGCGGGGAGTCGTTCTTCAGCCCTTCGTGAGCGGGAAGCGTTCCGGCCTGGGACTCGGTCTCGCTTTGTCCCGTCAGGCCATGCGGGACATCGGCGGAGATTTGTTTCTGGCCGAAAACGGGTCCGCGGGCGCGTGTTTTTGCGTTCGCTTTCCGAAGATCGAGATGAAAGCGGCTGCAGAAAGCAGCACATCCCATGGCGCGCCGGCGTAGATTGAAAGGGCCTAGTTCATACGAGGGCCAGTTATCTGTAACTGGTGCGGAGAGGGGGACTTGGATCTTCGCGGCCTCTCGCTGGCGTCCGTAAGTTACGGAAAACAATAACGGACAGTCGGGTCAACGGGCAGCGGCTTCCGGCTATCCGCGTCGATCCGCTGGCGGTTGCGTCGGCTCCAATGCCCTTGCGACGCCTGCGGCCAAAATCTTCCTGCGCGTCTTTCTCCACGGCAACCCATGCCTGATTATTTGCCGGTGAAGTCCGAAAAACAATGACGCTGTGCGGCGCGATTCGCTCGGCCCTGGCGAAGTCGAGGTCATCAAGCCGTATCAGCGTGGCCGTGCGCGATCTCGGGCGAATAATGACGTTGTAGCGGAACTTTTCGGCATATTCCAGAATGCGCCCGATGGTGCGGCGAAGCTGTTCAAGTGGCGTATTGGGACGGTATCCTCCCGGAATCTTTTCGCCGACGATGTTCGTCAGCGTGAGATTTAACGCCCGTGCACCTACGGATGCGAATGCTGAAAGAGTGGCAAGGGCCTTGGTTGCCGGTGTGTCGCTTGCACTGCCGTTCTGCATCACGCGCCGCCCGGTTTCTCTAATACTGATGCTCAAGAAGAGGAACAGGTTGGCCCGGTGGTGTCTTGACGTGCTGGATGTTCACGGCATAGCCGCGCTGCTCGGCATCTCGGTGGACATGGTTTACGATTTGCTCAAATCCGGCGAACTTCCGGGCCGCAAGGTCGGGCGCACGTGGCGCACCACGCGAAGCGCCGTCCTGCGCTGGATAGACGAAAGCGTTCAAGCCGAAACCGCACAACGCGCCTTCGATATCGGCGACAAGGCCGCGCTCACGGAGGCGCTGCAATCCGGCGCGGGGCGCGTCAAGGCGGGCTGAGCTTTGGCGCGGCTCGTCCCGGCCTGACGGCCACGGTTGCGGGCCTGGGTCCTTCTTTGGTGCCGCGAGTCGCGAGAGTCGAATGTATTGACAAATACCTGTTATGATTGCCCTTCTGTTGCATGCAATTCATAACGCAGCCCTTCGGAGAGCCACGTCTAGGGGAACTGCTTCGCGAACATCTCGCCGACCCACAGTGGACTGGTTTTCGCGCGGCGGTGGCTTTTGTAAAGCGTTCTGGAACGCAGTATATTCGGGATGTGTTGCGCGACTTTAGCGCGAGGGCACAGGTCCAAATTTCGGTAGGCGTTGATTTATGTGGCACGTCTAGGGAAGGGCTGACGGACCTCTTAGCGGCGGCTGGAAACGGGAACGTTTTTGTGTACCGCAACAACGGGCCGAACACCTTTCATCCGAAGGTGTACCTGTTCAAGTCGGCAAAACGTGCCGACGTGATTGTAGGCTCCGGCAACATGACCGGGGGTGGCCTGTTTACCAATTACGAAGCATCAATGGCCGCCGCGCTGGACCTTGCGGACGCAAAGGACGCGGCGTTCTTTCAAGCTATCGAAGCGACTCTGGATTCTTGGGCCCAGCCACAACCAGGGCTTTGTTACACCGTAACAGCGGACTTGATCGAGCAGCTTGCCGCAGCTGGGCTGGTTCGGAGTGAAGTCGAATTGGCGGCGATGCAGCAAGCCAGAACCCCGGTGCAACCGCCGGCTGCCGCGCCGCTAACGGCTGGAGAGCCGCCACTTGTCGTGACACCGCAGACGTTGTTCGTGACGGTTCCCGTTCCCCGGCCTCCGACGATAACGGCACGGCAAGCTGAAGCAGTCCAGAGCGAGGTTGCTGCCGAGGCTGCGGAGTTGCCATCAGCGGCTGCGCTTCCGCCGCCCGGAATTGTTCCGGCAGCAGTCAGCGGCGCAAGTTGTTTCGTGATGACTCTGCAAAACACAGATGTTGGGTCCGGGCAGACTACGCAGGGCACCTCGCGCCGGTCCCCGGAGGTATTCATTCCGTTAGCTGCTCTGGATCAGAATCCCGGCTTCTGGAACTTCCCCGGCGAGTTTACGGCGGATGTGGGGTGGAACAATACGCACCCGCAAAATAGGCGAAACGGTCTGGGGAAAATGGACCGCATGAATGTGCCCATGCGCATCGGTACAGTGCAGTCAGTGCGCATGTTCTTTAATCCGAGGAAAGGCGATTTTCGTCTCGGTAATGAGGCGCTGAGGAGTTCCGGCAGCGTCGGCGACATTCTCCTTGTCCGTCGCGTCGATCCGATCAACGGATTTGAATACGATATTCAAGTTGCGCCGCAAGGAGCGCCTCTGTTTCAGCAACTAGAGCCGCTTTGCACGACACAGGTGCCCAATTCCCAGAAGCGCTTCGGTTATTTCTGAGTCGGCGTTGTAAAACATAGAATTTCCTCGGACGCAACGGCGTTCTTTTTGAAGATGTCGCGCGAGACAAGCATCTCCATCGAAATGCGCCGTTCGGGTTTCATGCCCACAGCTGATGCGATGTCCACAAGCAGAGTGGCGGTTTCGATCTCAACACGCTCACCTCCCGCAATCGTGTGGTTATTCCCGATTACGACAAAGGCCGGGCAACCGGGCCGAAGGACAGCCATCATGCCCTCTAACACCTGTTGCATGTCGATAAAGTACTTCGTTAAGAGTGCGGGCAGGTTGCGCCGCCTAAATCCGACTTCGATCTTGGAGTTCAGCGTACTGACCTTTTGAATGAGGCTGGAGACCGACTTCGGCAGCTTCTTTTTTTTGCTTTCAAAGAGGGACCAATATAACGCCCGTTGCTTTTCGCTGATCTCGCGATTGCCGATCATATTCTGGTCCCGGCGACGGTGCTCGGGTCGAGATAGAAGGCCAAGGTAGCACAGGCTGAGGCGGTCTGTATCCAAATAGGGAAGGGCCGTAGCGTAGGGCGGAGAAGTTATGATGGCATCGATCTTTCCGGCCTTCCGGTTCCATGCCGACGCAAGATCGCGGGCATCGCCCTCCGCAATGTCGAAAGAGCCGAGAGACGTTTCCCTGTTCTGGTAAAGGAAGGCCAGCACAACACGAACCGAGCGGCCCAATTCTTCGAGAAATTCGCGGATAGGATCGATTTCAGCATCTAGCCGCAGTTCTTTGCGCACTCTCAAATCGTCGTCCTTCTGCCAAGAAACGCTGCGGACGATATTGCTGAGGCACAACCAGAAAAAATCGCGCAGTTGCTCGTTTGATTGCTGTATGGCGCGCGCAACTTCGTCAAGGTCCTGCAAAACCTGTTCGGAAAACCAAGCTGATAGGTATTCCTGATCGCGGCGAGGGAGCGAGGCGAAATATACAAGCTGTGGGCTGCGCTTGGTCGGGGGCGTCAATAACTGGCCGCGAATGCTTTCATACGAAGAAATGAGGAATTCAGGATCAACGGAGAGGAGGGCGCACTTAGCCTTTGCCATGAGAGCCGATAGTGGATTCATGTCCAGGCCGATTGCATGATAACCGCCTAGAACCGCCTCAACCGCTGTGGTCCCGCTCCCCGACATGGGGTCGGCTACTACGCCGCCCTTCGGTACGTCCGCGATGTTGATGAGCGACCGAACGAGCTGGGGAAAAAATTTGCCCCGATATTCGTGGATGCCGTGAGTGCCGTAACGAAGGCATCGCCGGTTTGGTAATGCGGTGTTTTCAAAAAGGAGAAGCTGCGGAATATCCTTGGTAGGGACACCGTTGCGCACCACGTTAACCGTGCGCTCGCGCAGCACTTGGGTTGTGTAATATGTTTGATCCGCTTCGATAAGCTCCCAGTAGGCGAGATGTCGGGCCAAAGTCGTGGGTTTCACAACGGGAGGTAGTGAAAAGAGGATCGGGTGATCCGAGCCGAAGTCAACCGCGACAGGTTCGGTGTGCGCGAGGGCGCTGAGTTCCGCCAATGCAAGTTCGCGCTCGAATGGTTGGATATATGGCTTCATTCGACAGACAAGCGGTTGTCTCATGTGCGCGCGCCTCCCTCGTTCTGGAGAATGAGAATCTTTTCGTCCTTGATTTTTCCGATCACAGGGTTGAACGCTTTCTTCGTCGCTTGCAGGCGGCGCGTTGGGCGCGCGACTTCCCGAAAACCTTCACACTGGCCCGCTTGGGCAATCAAATCGGCGTTGTTAATTCTTTCGGCGCGGATCGTTGAATCGCCGACGACGAAGCATGCAAAGCCTCCGGGTTTAAGATGGTTTCGAAGCCAGGCGAGTATCGCCCCCATCTCCTTCTGAAACGTCTGGGCCGTCGCGCCGTTCGGACCTTTGGCGCTGTACTTGCGATGGCTCCCGATTTCCTCGCGTTTGAACCTCGGCTGATCCATGCCCAGCCAGACCATGCGCGTCATATGGTAAAGGTGATAGCTGAAAGCGTTCGGGTACGGCGGCGAGCAGACCATAAGATCAAAAGGCGGGCTGTCGGGTGCTTCCAGGATATTGGCATGCAGCACTTCGCAGGTTAGGCCGCTGCTAACCTGTGCCGTAAACTCATCGACCGCTGCAACCGCTGCCTTTAGTGACCGCGCAAAGCGCGTCATGGTTTCGCCGGGCGCAATCTTCTTCTTCCGACGAACATAACGAGTATCAGAATCCTGCTTGGATACGTTGACAATGATGGAAGAAAACGCGACCAGCGCCACCGTTCGCGAGGATTGAGAAACGACCGCGTTGCACCATGAAAGAATTTCGGCGAGTTCTTCCACGACGAACGGCTCGAACCAGAAATCAAGTACCTCGCCCGATGGCCGGGGAGCGGCGGATACAAACGGAGCGGACGAATGGAAAAGTGTTTTACCAGCGTTCAGAATTGCATCGGCGGCGTTTTCCGCACGGGTAACGAGGCACAGAAGTGCCCCTTTATCGTGGCGACCAAACCGCGTGGTTTTCGCCTTCGTGATGAGGCAGGCGAGAGGATTTGCATCGAAACCTATGGCGTTCCGACCGAGAATGAGGGTTTCAACAAGCGTCGTGCCGCTGCCGCAAAAAATGTCGGCCACGGTGTCCCCATCGCGGGACAACTCACGGATCAGCGCATCAGGAATTTGAGGAATGAACTTCGCTGGATACGGATGTAGTCCGTGCGTAAGATAGCCCGTTTCGCTGTCCGCGAAATCGAAATCGGCATCGTGCAGTTTACCGGCGTTCCGGTCAACGCGTGGGCGCTCTCCCGCTCGAAGCTTTGCTGCCAATTTCATACTAAGCTTTCAGATTGCTGAACAACGGCCACTGGTCTGCAACGTACTTTTCGACTGCATCACGCACAATCCATCCGATGGAGACTTTTTTTCGTGCGGCAAGGTCTTCAAGCGTCTTGTATACTTCGGGTGGGAAACTGACCGATGTACGGGGCATTCCGCTCTCACGCTTCTTCTTCCCGCTCTTTTTCGGTGGCATAAGCGGCTTCCTAGCTCGATGCACCACGATACACCACCGCGATGCGCGCCGCAATAGGCTATAAGCGTGCTGGGAGGACTATAATCGCAGGCAGTACGGGAAGTGGTCGCCTGCCCGGCAAGTCCGGATTGGCGATCTCATGGAAAAAGTTCATGCGGGCACTGGCTGGACAATCCCCGAAAAGCCTGCCGCCGTACAATAATTTGGGCACGTTTTGGACACAAACGTAGCCCATTCGTAGGATAGTCGATATTTGGTGCGGAGAGGGGGACTTGAACCCCCACGGTGTTACCCGCTAGCACCTCAAGCTAAGAATTACTGTATTGCCCAGTATTCTAGAGCCGCAAACAGCTGATTTTGCTGAGGCGCTGTATCGTCGAGTTTCGCCCTGTTTCCCGAAACCACTACAGTTCCGCTACAGTCCGGCGGCGCCAAGAGCGTTGAAAAGAAGACCAGTGGGCACTGCAAGACCAGACCCGTACAGGCTGACTTTCTGCGGGTTAAATCAACTTTGCGGCCGCAACGTAAACCCAGAGTTGTTCCGTATCGCCGACGATCTGGGAATTGGTCGGACACAGGCGCGTTTACCCGAGACGGACGGCGCTTTTCCGGGTTCTTCCCAAGCTGTTTTTGTTAACGCAATGAGAGGCCAGCGGCTAGAGGATTCGGTCTCGCTCAAATATAAAATTTGAAGGGCAGACGCGGTTCACTGTCCATCGGCGCAGAAATCAAAACATCTCCGACCTCATTGGCGAAGCGGATTGTAACAGGCATTCGATCATTGAACAGGCACGAATTGAAGTTAATCTTCGTCAGGCCCATGACGTCAGACAGGACGCCACGTAAATCGCATTCTCCTCGCTGGACCCTCACCATGATGGGGTTGGGCGTTTCCGGCCCCATGTACGTGTCCAAACGGGGCACAAACCCCGATGTCCACAGATACGCGCTCCTGTCACCAAGGGGCAGAGCGGCGCCGCGAATAACCGGGTAGTTTCCCATCCGATACAGCTTGAGGTCTTCGTAGGCGTCGGAAATCTGAATTCCCAGCACCTTGGTTTCAGCTCCTGCGCCCTTTTCGAAACCAGCCCATTCCTCATCTCCAAAGTTGGAAGATGCATGTATGAACAATTCCCTCGGCGGTGAATTGTGCTGAAGGCGGTACTCCGCGATGACGAGTTCGATCAATCCCTTCGCCGAAGCTTCATCGAGATGGAACTGCTTAGTGTCTGGGTTGTACCATGATCCCGGTGCTCCCCGGAAAACTACACCTTCGCCGTTTGATAAAAACATTTGCGCCGCGCAGCATGCGTGCCGGACGTCCGCACTCAAATCGCTCCGTTTGTACACCAATCCCACGTAGCAGACGCCCGGTCGGACGTGCGCCAACTGCCATGGCCGCCCTCCGCCCTTGTAATACGCTCCGGTACCCAGCTTCCACGCGACCGTGGCGGGATCTTCCAGACGCCGTAGCGGCATTCCATTCGCCTTGGTGAAATCATCCGGCGCCAGGGTGGTTTCGCGGAGAATCTGCGTCACGATCTTGTGTTTCAGGAGCCGTGCTTTCAACTGCCGCCGGAAGTGCGTGGCGTACTCGTAGACGTCAGCGCCTTCATGCTCCTCTGGGAACAGGCTCGGTGCGACCTTAAGTTCCTCAGCCTTTTTCTTCGAAATCGTAACGTTTCCAGAGACGGCATCCATGCGCGGCACTCGCGATTGCGGCCGCCCCAGTTCGTAGACGATTTCCGGGATGACCACGAACCAAAAGCTCGGCGGTGCTTCGAGGCGATTCTCTTCCTGCTCCAGTCGCGAGACGAATAGGTCGACGCACCCATGGATAGCCTCGTGCCGGTTCTGAATGCGAATCGTGTCCTCGATCTCATGCAGTTGAATATCCTGAATGACGGCCGCCGGCTTCTCCGGCCATTCACTGTTGAAGGCCTCCTGAAAACCAGGGAATGGAACGTGCTGCGGTTCGATCTTGCGGCTACGGGGTCCCGGGACCGGGACAGGAATGTATCCACGCATCTTCGCTGAAAAGTGTCTGAAACGCTCGACACCTTCTCGTGTGCCAATGACGCCGTAGCGCGTCACGCCAGGCCGCTTTTGCGAGTCGCAGGGCCCGAACAGATACAGACCATCACGTGGGTATTCGACCATCTGACCGTGAGCGAACTCCAGCAAGGGCTCGGGAATATGCCACAATTCGGTTCGTTCAGGCTCCGACGAACGTGGGTGTTCGGGCGGCGACTCTCGACTAGTCCTCTTCCTCCCAGTCCGATTCTTCGTCGTCGTCCGTGAACTCTTCGTAGTAGTCGTCACTGGTCTCCTCTTCATTGCTCTCTTCCTCGTGGCCTTCGCTTATGCCCACGGAACTGACGAACATCAACGGCGGCACCTCAACGAGAAGATCGTCTTTCAAATGCAACGGCAGTCGAATTATGGACTCGCCATTTGACAACCAAAATAGAAAAGCCAGGAGCATATCCCGCCAACGGGCATTGCGCCACCCTTTGGCGAACGACTTCCGCATTCGGTGCGTGCGTTTTCCCGGCAAAGCCGTTTTTCCATCCTCAGAGAATAAGAGGCGCGTGCGCAGGCGAAAGTAGCGCAGGGTGCCGCCATGGTATCTCGATGAGATGCCAAAATGCCACTGCAGCTTCCGCTTCTCGGAAATTCCCCGCAGCACGCGGCTTCCCTTCAGTTCCCCCCAGCGAAACGTCAGGCGCGTATTCGGCTTTTCGCCGTCGAACCACCATGCAACTTGGCCGCTTGCCATTTCAAAGGACTGCAATCCTCGCGACTTCAGGAATGATTCCATTCCGTGGTTCGCCAGGTTGGCGAACATCTTACGCATTTCTGTGGTTGGGATACCGAGTTCAGACCAGCCAGTGCCAAGGGCCAAACTCAGTGACATGTTGCGTGAGCCCGGAATCGGGTGCTCCTCGCACGTCAGAAAACCGTCACCGTAAGCTACCCATGGCAACGATAGGCTCACGTCGTTACATCGCACCTCATCGTTTCTGTAGTAGTAAATTTTTTCTGGCAGTTTCCTCACGCGCAACCAGTTTGAGACCAACTTCTCGGGACGCTGTTCCAGCTTCCTGCTATGCATCGCCTGCAGCGAACGCCACAATTCAGTTGAAGGGTCCCTTGACAGCTGGATCTTGTACTCATCCTGCAACGCGGATAGGAGTTCATACAGCCCAGAAGACCAGCCATGACTGAAATCAATATATTGGGCTTGCGCGATGAGGAAAGGGGTTTCGAACGGTCCGAGTCTGAGCGGAATGATAAAGCTCGAATCGCCGATCTTTTTTGCAACATCGGATGCAATTTGAACTTCGTTCCGAACACCTTGCTTCTCGACAGATTTCTGGTTCGCAACGAGAAGAACCTTACAAGCCCGGTTTCGCAAAGCATCTTCTAGTTTGCGTTGCCAGTCATCACCACCCGTCAGACGCAAGACATCAGCCCAAACCTCATAACCCGCTGCGGCGATCTTTGCCCCGAGCCATATCGTAAAGGCGTTGTCTTCCGGAGATGCGTGAGTGATAAAGAGAGCTTGTCGTTCGCTCATGGAGCTTTCCAAGTTCGCAACTAGAGAGGATAGCAGCGAATAGCGTGGTAATTTTCAGAGAGCGTCTAGTCCGAAGTGGGAACCCCGCGAGCAGGCTGGACGTTAGCTCCCACTGAGTCGGCATGCGCCGCACGGGGCGGTTGGCGGGCCACCCGGACATTAAACAAACGTCCTTGCAAAGGGACCGATAGGATGGGTGAAAGCGTGAAAATCCACTTCAGTGCCCGGAATGCTAAGAGTTGCAGGTATATCGTTCCTCTTACCAGCGATTCAGATTCCGTTCCAGAAGCTCGCGCGCATTCGTCAAATCCTCAGCATCGACGATGTTATAACGACGCTCCATGCTGTCCGTTTTGTGGCCGCTTATCTTCATACGAATCACCTGGGGAATACCAGCCCGGCGCATGTTGCGTACTGCCGTTCGCCGTAGATCGTGGAACTGCAAGTCAGGCACTCCCGCCGCGATACAGGCCGTTTCCCACGCGCCACGAAAATCCTTGATCCGTTCACCTTGTCTGTTGAAAACATACTCAGCATCCGGCCATGCTGAGTGAGCAGCCTTCAGGAGATCGTACATATCGCCGGCTACTATGGGGACTGTCCGGGCTTCGTCGCCCTTGGTTTCTTCCCGATGAAGAGTGATAATCCTTTCCTCAAAGTCCACTTGGGGCCAACGGATTTCAAGCAACTCCCCCTTGCGTATGCCAGTGACATACGCGGTGACGAACAGCGCCTTGATTTCCTGTGGAAGCGAATCGCGCAAGGTCGCGTACTGAGCATCAGTCAGGAAGCCCTTTCGTACCGTCGTTTCTTTAATTATGGGGAAATAGGGGACAACTGCAACCTTCGGAGGCGTTCGCTCGCGCCCGTTGTGGAATGCGGTGCGGACAATGGAAAGCTCGCGGTTTGCCGTCGAATGCGAACGCCCTTCAGCCAGACGCTTTTCCCTATACGCTTCCAGATGATCCGTTGTGAGCCGTTGCGCTTTTAGCTTCCCGAAAAAGGGGCGGATATTCTTTTCAATCACCTTGCGCCAGATATACCGCGTCGACTCCTTGATATCGCTTTTCAAAACATCATCAAGAAGCTCGTTGACGAGAACGGTATTCGCGGCGCCGCCGTGAAGTTCGCCTCGGTCCTTTTTTGAAAGCAGCTTGTTGCGAAGTTTGACCGCCTCGGATTTCTTGTCTGACTTGCTGGACTGGATGATGGGCTTGCCGTCGATATACACTTGCACCCACCAAATGTTGCCGCGTTGATAGATAGAGCCTGCACCATTCGTCTTTGCCATGAATCCAGTGTAGCGGAAAAGCTAGTGCGGGGGCGGCTCAGGACTTATTTTTTTCGATCCACTTATCTAAATCGCGTCGGTCGAGATGGACTCTCCGACCAACCCTGACGACAGGCAATTCACGCTGAAAGATCAGATGTTGAACGGCCTGTTCACTTCTGCCCAGATAGACGGCAGCCTGTTTCACGGTTAACAAGACTGGCTGTATCTCGACAGATCGCGCAAGCTGTCCCTTGAGCATCGAGGCGACCTCTTCCGCCACGGCCTTGACCAGAATTGCTAGAGCAGGGTCCGCCATAAGTTAAACCTGCGACGGCATCTCGGCGGGCGGTAGGGATGACCCATTGAAGCATCCTGCGTCCGCAGCAGACGCACGGAAACTTCAATTCTCGGCAGAGCTTCACTTCCGCGACAGCTCTCTTGATTGATCACAGCTCAAAGCTCTCCTATAGAGGACAGAGCAATGAGACTGTAAAAACTTACCGGAGTGGAAAAGTTTCACGCTTCGTCGCTGCGTCCACTAGGAGCTGACGGCGCTTAGGGCCGACTTTACTGGGCCGTTGCTCATATTACGGCGAGTTTTTGTAACCCGACGCTAGGGCGACACTAAATATCGTCAGCGCAGCCACTCCGCCGAGGATCTTGAAAACGCGTAGACGTTTCAGCCGGCACCGGAGTTCCATCACTTCGCGGAAGCACGGCGAGCACTCGGCGACATGCTGAATCACAGGGTCGGTGACGTGCAGTTTCTTAGCTGCGAGCGCCTTTAGGATGTTGATGTCGGTGGGACATCCGATTCGAGTCGGATTAGGATGATCATTGTACGCCGCCGCTTGCAGCGCTTTGACCAGCTTTTTGTCTTCCCTACGCGATAAGACCTCATTCATCACTATTTATATCTTTGCCGCATTCGGTTTCGATTTTCAATAGTCGCCTTGCTTTTTTCATTCCCCGACAAAGTCGAACATTTACGCGGTTTGTAGGTTCTCCCAAATCGTTAGCGATCTCGCCCATCGAGTACCCCAGCGCCTTCACATTGCAGACGTTACGCGTCCATCTGTCCATCCGGGATTTCACCTGATGAATGAGGATCGGTTGTTCCAATGCTTCGATATCCGAATGTTTATCTTGCTGGCGAGACTTGAGATGTTCGATGAAGTCATCGGAACACGGAATTTCGCGGCTAGATTTAGCCAAATGCGCATCCACTTTCCGCATAAACGTAGTGAGCAAGTATGCTCGTGCACTGTGGATAGGTTCCGCGTGGGAAGCTCGCGAAGCCGCATTCACCGAATCCTGGATCAGCTCTGCCGCAGTGGATCTACATCCGATTTCGCACCGCCGGTAGGCGAACAGGATTGCGTCCAACTCAAAAGCGGCCTCGATGAACTGCGGATCGATTGGGGAGCCGTCGTCGTCTTTGTCTGAAAGCCACAGCGGATATCCCGCCGTGGTATTACTGTTAGCGGGCATACCCGTACGACGTGAAGAACTAAACACAGTTCCTCCGCAACAGTACTGATAGTTTTTGATTAGTTACTTTCTGTTGTAAGTTTTCCTCTAGCTCACCTTCCTCTCAATTAGGGGCCACTTACACAAATTTGGCCCGAAGTTCACAAGAGAGGCTATTCATGAAAACAGAAGTACGAATAAACCGGCGTTATTCCAGTGCACTCACTTCAAGCGCAAAGTGGGTGCTGCTCATAGGTGCAACGGCTGCAATCGCGTTTGCTCAATCCAGTTCCTTCAGTCAGGCCGCGCAAGGAATCGCGCAGGAGATGATCTCGATCGCCAAATGGGTTGGGATCATTCTTTGCATCATCTGCGGCATCGGCCTGATGGCGGGCGGGCCGGGCACGATCGCGAAGATTTCGGGCCTGTTGTTGGGTTTGATCTTCGCGCTCTTCGCGTCGCCGATCATCACCTGGATACAGGGTTTATAGGAGTCCGGCAATGCCAGCCGTTGTTAGACCCGGAGCTCGCGCCCTCAACAAGCCGCTTCTGATCATCGGAATCGACAGGAAGCTCGCCGGACTAAATTTCCTTATCGCCGTGATTGTGGGCGCCACCGACGGGTTCGTCCCGAAGCTTTCCGCGTTCGCGCTATTCATTGCGCTGTGGGCAATCGGCCGGCGCCTCACACGCTCGGACTCAAACATCTTCCTCGTGATGAACCAGGTGCGGCAACGGAAGGCGCTGTATGACCCGCTGAAGCGCGATCCGTTCCGGTGCGTCGTGGCACGCAAGCAGGAGTAACCGTCGTGGTGAAACTCAAACGTTTTCTGAAGCCGTACCGAGAAGCCGGCGCTTCAAATTCAGTGCTCGCACCCCATTGGTTTGTCGATGACCGCGTGTTTCTAACCAAAAGCAATTATCTCGGCGTCGTTCTCACGGCCGAGGGCGTTGATGATGAATGTCTGACGGAAGAAACCCTCGATTCGTACACGCGGCGTGCAGCGCAGGCGTGGAGAATCTTCGACGAGCGGTATCGGATTTATCAGTACGTCATAAAGCGAGATCGCGCTCCGATTCACACTCGCGACGACCATCGAACCGACGCCGTTCGGCGAACCACACGCGATCGCAACGCCCATTTGCGATCCAAGCCGACCGGACTGTATACGTTGCACCTTGTTTACGTTTTGCTGTTTGAGCCGCCCGCGATACGCGCTGGAGGAAACCGTTCGATCTCTTCGAACAGGGTCTTGCGCGTTCTCACGGAAGACCTGGACCGAAACCGCGGCATCCTGCTTGCGCACGCCGAGGCGTTCGTGCGCAACATCGGCGATCTGCTTGGATTGCGCATATTGCATAAGGCCGAGGCCTTCGCCTTTTTGAGACTACTCGCGAACCTTGATCCGGAGGTTTCGAACTCGGAACATTTGCGGCACGACGGTCATGTGGATTTTTATATGGCGAGTTCGCCGATCACGTGTACTCGGGACGGTCTTCAAATCGCCGAAGCTCAGCTCGAGGTTCTGTCGGTCAAAGAGCCGCCACACGCAACATTCCCGAATGTCCTGCGGGATTTGTTGGCGCTCGAAACGAATTTTATTCTCTGCACGGAATTCAAACGAATTCTCAACGATCAAGCCGTCACGACTATCCGCGCAGCGCAGAAGCACTTCCATTGGTCGCAGTGGGTTGCGGACATACCATCCATCGTCAGCATGATTGTGAACCGCGGGAATCGGCAGAACGTGATTGCCGACAAATCTGCGCTAAATGATGTGGAGGATCTGGATGGAACGCTCTCGCGGATCAACAACGGCGGCGAGTATCTAGGCGAATTTTCCTTTACCGTCATTTTGTACGGCTGGAAGGGGAAGCCAGCGTTACAATCTGCCGCGACAGATGTCGTCAAAATCTTCGGCAACCATGAAGCGGCGCTCATCCGCGAGACATACAACGCCTTAAACGCGTATTTATCGATCATTCCTGGAAACCAAGCATTCAATCTGCGGCGCACGTGGCTGTTGAGCGGAAATTACGCCGACCTGTCATTCCTATACGCGCCGTATAGCGGCGAAAAGGTGAATCGGCATCTACGGGCAGAGCACCTGGTTGTGCTCGAAACGAATCATCACACGCCGTACTACTTCAACCTGCATGAAGCGGACAAGCTCGGAGTGCTGATTTTCGGAGCGCCGGGATCGGGAAAGTCGGTTCTGACGAATCTGTTCATTGATCACTCGCAGAAGCATGCGCCGCGAACATTCATCTTGGATATCGGCGGCAGCTACCGCCAGATCACGCGGAAGCACGGCGGATCGTATCTCGAGATGCGCTTTGCGGACGGACGACAGATGTTCCGTATTAATCCCTTCGTGCTACCTGCCACGCCGGACAACCTGCAGTTCCTGTTCACATTCATGCGATTGCTCTTATCAAATGGCGAGTACTCGCCGACCGCTCAGGATGATCGTGAGCTTTTCGACACCATCGAAGGCATGTACGTGCTCGATGCCGAGCATCGGACACTCGGCAATCTGGCTGCCGGTCTGCCACGACATATGGCTGCGAACCTGCACCCGTGGATAGGCGGCGGCCAGTACGGATCGATCTTCGATAACGCCGACGACACGCTAACGTTCGCAGAGTTCCAGGCGTTCGACTTCCAAGGTCTCGACGAACTGTATCCGCAGGTTCTGCCGCCGCTGTTGTTTTACCTATTTCAGCGCATTAGCCAAGTGGTTTACAACCCGGCGCTCGCGCCCGTGTACAAACAGCTCTGGGCCGATGAGGTCTGGCGCTTCCTTGCGAACGACACGGCGCGGCAGTATCTCGTGAGCGCCGGCAAGACCTGGCGCAAGCATAACGGCGGTATCGGGCTGATTACGCAATCGGCCGCGGACTTGGAGAAGGCCGGTGTCCTGGATCTTGTCAACGAGATCTGTCCGACCAAGATCCTATTGGCCAATCCTGGCGCCGATCACGCGGCATATCAGCAAATGTTCCATTTGAACGACCGCGAGGTCGAGCTATTTCGAGCGCTGATTCCAAAACGACAGTTCCTCATGAAAACGGACCAGCGCGGAAAGGTTTTGAATGTGAATCTCGACCCGCGTGCCTACTGGCAATACACCAATTCGCCGTATGACAACGAGCGGCGAAAAGCCGCGATTGAGGCTCACGGGTTCGAAGAAGGAATAGAAGTTCTGGCCGCACAGGCCGGTTAGGAGAAAAAAATGCAGTTATTCAGAGTTAGCTACGGAATGGCACTGATCTTGCTCGCATCCGCGCCGGCGAGCGCAGGCGATTCCAAGACCGTTGCGGGAGATCCGAACACGAGCAGCCGCACGGTTTCGTATCACGACACCGACATTATCCCGATTGCAACCGAAATCCGTTTTACCACTCTTATCGAGCTGCCCAAAGAAGAAACGATTGTCGAGGTCACCTGTGGCGACAAGGAGTATTGGCCGGTCAACTGGAGCGGCAATCTCGCGTACGTGAAGCCCGCTCGACAAGGCGGCCGCACGAATATCAACCTCATCGCCGCGAGCGGGAACGTTTACAGTTTCATCGCGACCGAAGTCTCGGAAATTCCCAACGCGCACGCCGACCTGAAGATATTCGTCAATCCCGCGGATAACAGCGCAATTGTCGCCATGAAGGACAAGCCTCGCTTCGTCAGCGCGGATGCCGTCGAAGGGTACAAACAAGCCGCCGAACAAGCCCAGCAGCAGTTGCAGGCGGAACACGCCAACGTGCAGAAGGAGCTCGAACGGGAGAAGTCGGAGCTTCGGGCCTCGTACCCGGCGACGCTCAAACACGATTACCGGTACGCGAATGGGGCGAAAAACCCGTTTAACGTGACCGCGATCTATCACGACGACCGCTTCACGTATATCGAAGCCACTCCCCAGGAAGCACCGGCAGTGTACGAGGTCAAGGATGGAAAGCCGAGCCTGATCCAGTACGAGTTCGATCAGAAGACCGGACGTTACGTCATTCCAAAAATTCTCGATGCTGGCTATCTGCGGGTCGGAAAGAGCGAGCTCAAATTCCACCGGGAGGGTAACGGCTGATGCTACTCCGAATCGGTGTGCCTCCTCTGTTTTTCACGCTAATCGTGAGCGGCGGGAGTTTTTTATTGGGTTTTGCGCTATCGCGTTACGTGATCGACCGTGAATTCCGAACGGTCGATGCCGCGGTCTTGCAATCGGCGCGCGACCTGGACGATCTCGAAACGGTAATGGCCCAGCAGTTCCGAACCGATTACCAGTTGCTCGAAGTGAAGGTGAAGGCCATTCACACCAAAAAGGAACACCAGTAATGCCGGACGAAAACGCCGGAACCCCGCAGGGTCATCCGATTCCGAACCCGCAGCAGCTACTGCCGCCAGGCGGCCTGAACAGCAAGCACAAGCGAGGGATGTTCTACGGCGCGATGGCGATTGTCCTGCTCATCGTCATCGCGAATATCGTCGCAACAGGTCCTGGCTCGCCGCCCAAACCGCTCACTCGCCAGACCAATCCGGCCCAGCAACAGAATCCGACCGAGGCGCAAATCCGGGACATGCAGAATACGCTGCACCAGCAAGAAACCGAACTGTTGGATGACGCGAAGCGAAAGGCGCAGCAAATGGAGCAGGCGCGGGCCGCCACGCAAAGCGCGGTTCCGCCAGGACCCACGAACTCCGACGACCTTCAACGCGCCGCCGCACTCCAGGATGCCGCGGAAGCGCGCGCCCAGTACGAGCAGATGTATGGATCTGGAACGAGCCAAGCGGCTGCACAGCGCTCGCAGTTGCAGGCTGAACGGCAACAGCAGGCCTATAAGTCTCTGTTTGCCGACAATGTAGTGCGTCAGGAGACCGCGACCAACGCCACAGCGCCGCAGCCGGCAGTATCAACGCCGCCGCCCGGACAAGCATCGCAACCGATTAGCGCGCCCGACGCGCCGGAGAAGGAGACAGCGCCCGGAAAAGTAAAACAAGCGCTTGACTTCAATCCTTCCGCACAACCGACCTACTGGCTACCTGAAGGGACCCTGATGGAGGCCGTTTTGACCAACCGGCTGGACGGGGACGCGGCAGGACCGGTCAATTGCATGATCACTACCGATGTGTACCTGCCCGGTACACGCCTGATCCTCATTCCGCAGGGCGCCCGCGTGTTGGGAGAGGCCGGCAAGGTCTCATCGTTTGGCCAACAGCGGCTCGCAGTCGCGTTTCATCGCATTCTCGTTCCTGGTCTGAAGCCATACGCCATCCCGCTCGACAAGCAGCCTCCAGCGCTCGCGCAGGCCGGGGAAGTGGGCTTGCATGACAAGGTGAACAACCACTATTTTTCGATCTTCGGCGCCAGCCTGGCTGTCGGAGCCATCGGCGGCCTGGCTCAAATCGGAAACAGTGTCACGGGTTTCGGGTACGATCCTTCGGTTCAGTTCCGGAACGGCGTCTCGCAGAGCACAGCCGAATCTGCGGACCACATTCTCGATCGCTTCTTAAATCGCCTGCCCACCATCACCATCCGGGAGGGCACGCGCGTCAAGATTCTTCTCACTGGAGACCTTCAGGCGCCCGCTTACGACTCGATGCACACGGGAGTTTCTGAATGACTTCGGTCAACTACTTTCCACAAACTATGACCTTCTCGATCAAGGAGTTCCTTCATGAAAAATAGATTCATTTCGTTCGGCCGCGGTGCTGCAATCATGACCGCAATTCTCGTCGGACTTGCGCTGCTTCCTGTCCAACCGGCGCTGGCCATCCTGGGGTTCGGGGATATCGTCTTTGACCCCTCGTCCTACGCCACGCTCGGGCACATCTGGCAGCAAGATATTAGCACCGGCGCGAAGATCATCCAGGAGTACAACCAGCTCGTGAAAATCTACACGACGGGGATGAGCCTCTACAACTTCTCGCGAGCCATGGCGCAAAGCTTCCACAGCGGACAACGCGCCGCTTGGATGATGGCCGTGGAACCCGCTGTGAATGACTACACCGAAAGCAGGTACGGCGAGACCATTCTGTGGCCGCGAATGATGAACGGAGGCCCCGCGCTCGCGCCTCAGGCATGGATCGCCGCGACGGTTCCCATGAACGCCTATCCGTACTTCAATGCGCAGGCCGCGATGGGGTCCACACTGGCCGATCTGGCGACGGTTGAGGCCATGGACGGCTCCGCGACCAAGTGCCTCGAAACCATCGCCCGGCACCAACTCAACACCCCATTGAATCAGCTCGCTTTTCTCGGACTCCGATTCTCTCAGAACGATGACGGGAGCGGCACGAACAGCCAGATCGAGCAGCTCAACATGCTGAACGCATCGCACAGCCAAGCTGTCAACGAAGCCCGGAGTCAGAGCATGATTCAGAGTTGTGAAGTACAACAGCAGATCATCGCCAACAAGATCCAGCGCGATCAAATCGCGAACCACCTCAATTTCATGGGCCAAGTGGACCAATATGCTGTCTCGCAACCGCTCATGTGGGGAGATGCAGCCGCTTCCATTTCCAATTACCGCTCCCAATAAATGCAGGAAGGAATACCGAATATGATTACAGCTCTTCAGACGAAACTGCTCATCGTTATCCTTGCATTGCTCGCGAGTATCGTGGCGTATATCGGCTACGAAAAACACAAGGAAGAGGTCGCGGAACGTCACCGAAAGGAACTCTTGCGCGCGCCCACTGCCAAGGAGAAAAAGGACGTAGACGACGCTCTCACCGGCTGGGGCAAATCCGCAGCGGCGCAGAACAAGAAGTAAACCTCCATGCACAAATTCTTGTGGCTGCTGCCGTTCGTCGCTGCAATCACGGCGCACGCCCAATCCGGACCAACGATTCCGATCAACAGCGGCACCGTGGATTACCTCACGATGATCACGTCCAATATCGACAATTTGGTTGCCGCGGATTCGCCGGTTTTCCTATCCATGGGCAACCAACTCTTGACAGCGATCGCCATCATCATGCTAACGATCTACGGTCTCAAATGGGCACTATATAGCGCGTCGCGTCACCACCCCGAATTCGACTTTCCTGGGGTCATTCACTTCTTTGCGTTGTTCCTGGTTGCGGAGTTGATGATGCGCTACTACAACACGCCCCTACCCTGGACAAATTCCAGCTTCCACCAACTTCTTCCAGATACTGGACGGCAACTCGCCGGGATTATCGATCTGTCGAGCTTGAACTCTCTTCTATCAGCTATCAATGACGCCACACACAAGGCCCAAAAGCCAGACAATGACCTCCTCATGGTGTTCGTTTACGTGTGCGTTCTGCTCGACATGATCCTCATCGAAGGCGTTCTGTTTGCCGTCACGGTTCTCGGGTTCGTCGCGATCGGGATCGGCAGTCTTTTAGGACCGCTCTTTATTCCTTGGTTAATCGTGCCAAGAGTCAATTGGCTGTTCTGGAATTGGCTCCAATTCATGCTGCAGTACAGCTTCTACCGCGTCCTGTCCAGCGCGCTTGTTTACATCTTTGCAAACGCGATCGTCCGATTCTTCACCAATTCCATCCAGCAAGATTACAGCCTCCCTCATTTGCTGCTACTGATCGTGCCATTCGGGATGCTCAACATCGGGCTATTCTTCAGCATTTTCAAAATCACCAGTTTCATGAGCGATCTCTTCAAAGGAACAGCAGCCGCGGGCAGCGGACTTGCCGGCAGTCTGGCCGGTGCAATCCGGGGAGCGTTCGCATGATCGGCAAGCAAGTTATGACCGCCGCGCTTCCCCCGATCGAGCCCGCCGCGCGCCAGGAATACGAGTACTACGGCTCGACTCTGACGACCAACACGGCGCTCAAAATCACGGTGTTGATTCTTGCCGTTGTCATAGCCGTTTTGGCCTGGGCTCTGAGCCGCGCAGTAACCGTAGCAGCTCACGTAAAACCACTCGTCATCCGAGTCAACGAAGTGGGCCGAGCCGAAGCTCTTGCCTACCAGGATTTCGTTTACAAGCCACAGGCGCCGGAGATCCGGTACTTCCTGACGCAATTCGTGATCGGTTATTACTCTCGGAATCACAAGACTGTTGCCCAGCAGTACGTGAATAGCCTGTACTTCTTGGACCGTGCTCTGTTCAGCGCTATTGACGCGCGCGACCGCAAGTCACAATGGCTTCCGAAGTTCCTCACCAGCGCCGACGACGACATCGACGTGGCCGTGAACAACGTCGTAATTGAGGATCTACAGACTGAGCCTTACAGGGCGCGGGTTGAATTCACCAAGATCTTCAGCAACTCCTCCGGCTTGGAGACCCATCGCGAACGCTGGGCCGCCGAGTTCGTGTTCCGCATCAATCCCAATATTCCGAACGAGTTGATCGTTCATAACCCGCTCGGAATCGCAATCACTTATTTTCGTGAGGACCAAGCCTTCAATTGATCGATGGAGCCAGATATGTCAGCATCAATTATTGAACCCGAAGACAAGCAACCAGACGAGCAAGTCACGATTCGACTGAGACCGGAAATTGCTCGTGATCTTCGCGCGTACGGACAATATGCGAGCGACAGTTCAACGAGCCATGTTGTCGCGGCTGCTCTGAAGCGGCTCTTCGCCGCGGATAAAGGTTTTCAAAACTTCAGGCAAGAGCATCCAAGCGCAGGCGAAGTTGCGGTTCGACCGAACGGTAGATCCCGGCGCAAAGCTGAGGCAAAAGCGTAGGTAAACCCGATGCGAGATTCTCTTGAATTTCGAGTCAGACTGCGCATTACGAATCGGCTAATGTGTCGCTTCGCGAATCGGCAGTTGTGGCCTCTGGCGGTATTGATGCTACGCATCCCAAGAGTCATCACGACAGGCCACCCCTTCCAGGTTGCTGTCGGGCTACCGCCCGTATTCATTGACTTTTTCATATTCAGGTTGCTCTGGAGCAACCTTCAAAACTATGCTACTGAGGCACCGAGATGCACACCGGGACAAGAACAAAAGCACGGACGCGGAGCGTGACTGCCAAGGTCACGCCACGAGAGGAAGCGCTGCTCCGAAAGTGTTCCGAGGAGCAGGGTCTAACGCTCAGCGAATGGCTCCGCCAGGTCGCTCTGCAGGGCGCGCAGACATCGCCAGAGGCCAGGCTTTTGCTCTCGGAATTGCTAAGTCTTCGAATGATCGTTCTGCGTCTTAACCTCGACCAAATTGGCGGCGAAGAGATCACTGAAGCGCGGCTGAAAGAGATCCTGGACCGGGCTGAAGCGAGCAAGCTCTCCTTGGCCGAACAGCGTATTCAAGCATTCCGTTCGCAGTCGTTAATCGGGCTGAATGGCGACGCGTCAGCGGAGGCGGCCCATGACAAATGACGTAGCTCCCCGCTGGCCACACCGGTTGCCAATTTGCCGTTTCGCCGGACTCGGACTTGCTCTTTTATGCGGTGTGCTTCTGGTCCGCCTGTGGCTGCGACTGGCATCGCCACTCGAGCGGTTCTATTTCCCCGCGTACGTTCGAACCACGCTCTTTTCAGACTTTCCGACGATACCGGCACGAAATGCGACCGGCCCATCGTTCCATATCGTTTTTGTCGGCTCACATCCTGCAAACGAGTCGCTCTTCGAACATCCGACCGGTCCCATAAGCGTTCGGCGAGTTGCCTTGCAATCGCAAGCGTTCGGGCTATGGCTCAAGCGGTACATCTACGCCAACCACAGCTTAACGGGCATCCTTCATTGGCCGCTTTTCGGGTTCGGTTTCTGCCTCATCACGTTGGTCACAGCCGGGGCGTTTTTAGACCGATCTCACGATGTAAGTGCGCGTAACGGCCGCCTCCTTCGAGGCCCTGGCCTGATCAGCCGCTGGCAGTTTAACTGGCGCACTCGCGGTAATGGACTACGGTTTCGACTCGACAACTTTCGGAACCCGCTTGAGTGCCTGAAGCCGGGAAAGTCAGGCTGCAATCTTGTGATGCAGCGTGATCGAGAGGCCCACCACATCCAGATCGCGGGCGACACCGGCACCGGCAAATCGACGCTCGTCCGCCAGATTATTTCGCAAGTCGAAACCCGCGGGGAAGTCGCTATCATCTTCGACCCGGATCGCGAGTACATTCAGGAATTCTTCGATGAAAGGCGTGGCGATTGGGTTCTGAATCCGAAGGACGAGCGCTGCCCCTATTGGTCTATCGGGGCCGAGGCGAACGATGAAGCTGAGGCTACGCCGATCGCACTCGGGCTCTTCCCGGACGAGCCGACACGCCAGCAATTTTTCTTATCTCATACACGTGCGATCTTCGCGTATCTGCTGGCGGCCTACAAGCCTACTGTGAATGAACTCTCTTACTGGATGGCGCATCCAGATGAGATCGACAAACGCGTCAAAGGGACGGAGCACGCTCACACGCTAACCGCCAATGCGCCGCCTCAGCGTGCCGGCATTTTGGGCAGTTTGAATGAAGCCGGCAAACCGCTTCGAATGATGCCCACGCACGCTGACGGTCGCCGCACCTGGACCGTTCGGCAATGGGCAAGGGAACGCAAAGGATGGATCTTTATTACGTCCACCCCGGACACCATTGACGCGTTGCGGCCCATGCAAAGTCTATGGCTCGACATGCTCATTTTGAAGCTCCAGGCCACGGCGCCCGTGCCCGGCCAAGCACGCGTATGGATGATTCTCGACGAGCTCGCATCCTTGAACGCCTTGCCTCAGTTGCACTCCGCACTCACTAAGCAACGCAAGTCCGACAATCCTATCGTTCTCGGGTTCCAGGGCATGAGCCAACTCGACGCTCTCTACGGGAAGAAGGCAGAGACGATTCTCAGTCAAGCGTATACGAATATCGTGCTTCGCACCCGTGAGCCGCGCGCGGCAAAGCACCTGAGCGACCTCATCGGCAAGGCGCAGCTCGAGAGAATCCGCGAGAGCAAGCCGGCGCGCTGGTTTCAACGCCGTCACCGCACCTACAGCACAGAGCGCGTCATCGACCCGGTTGTTATGGAATCGGAGATCCAGGGGCTTGAAGACCTCCATGGATACTTCGTTCAGCAGGATAAAATCGTCGCGATACGCTTCAGTCCAGCTCCACGCACCAGGCGCGCCCCGGACCTAATCGAACGCGTAATTCCTGCCGTACAGCACCCGCCCCTCGATCCAGATATCCAGGAAGAACGGCACAGCAAAACGCGCAAGCGTGGCCCCAGTAAGCGCGACGCGAAACATAGCGAACAACACCAGAACACGCTGAAAGTTGAGGGACTTGGCTAGTCATGCTGGACATCTCCAAACCGTTGACCACGGGTAAGGTGCAAAGCTACTATCGCTCGGAATACGCTTCGGCATCGAATTCCTATTTCACGGAAGGTGGCACGCTCCGGGGCGAGTGGCATGGACGCCTCGCACCGACTCTGAAGCTTTCCGGCGAAGTCACGGCGCAAGCGTTCGACCGATTATCGGAAGGGCAGCATCCTGAGACGGGAGAGCAGCTCATCAAGCACCGCGACACGATCAAGACCCAGGCCGGTGAGGAGCTCGGTCACCGGGCGGGCTGGGACCTGACTTTCAACGCGCCCAAGACCATCAGCTTGACAGCCCTCGTGGGCGAGGATGAGCGGGTTCGGCAAGCGCATCGAAACGCAGTGCGCGTGGCGCTGGACGCCACCGAGAATTACGTCCAAGCCAGGTTAGGCGGCAACAATCCCGCCGAGACTACGGGCAAGTGGATCGCCGCAACCTTTGACCACGATACAGCGCGGCCCGTCGATGGATACCCGGCCCCGCACCTCCATACACATGTTGTCGTCTTCAACATGACCGAGGACCGTTTCGGGCAAGCACGATCGCTGCAGCCCTACGAGCTGTTCAAGGTGCAGTCGATGTCGACCGCCGTGTATCAGAACCAGCTCGAATATGAGCTCCGGCAACTCGGATATCAGATCCAGCGAGGCAAGAATCACGCTCCCGAAATCAAGGGCTATTCGCCTGAATACCTCCAAGCCGAGAGCCAGCGGTCTGCAGAAATTCGCAGGGCAATGGAGGAGAAAGGGATCGGCGGTCGAGAGGCGGCCGGTTACATCGCTCACCAAGTGCGGGAGGAGAAATTGAAGCTTACTCCTGACGAACTCCGTGCTGTCCACCAGCGCAATGCTGCGGAGTTCGGCCATCAACCTCACCAAGTTGTTCGAGAAGCGGCCGGGCGTCATGTGCGCGAGCTCTCAGCCGAAAAGACTCAGGAGAAATCGCAAGCCGCAATCAATTTCGCGCGCGAGCGGCTGTCCGAACGCAGTGCCGTATTCGAGCACTTCGAAACGATCCGCGACGCGCTTCGACACACCCACGGACGCGCTCGCCTGCCTGACATCGTCGCGGAGCTGGACCGTCAAAAGACTGCGCAAAGATTCTTGGAAGTTCGGCACATTCGTCCGAGCGCCCCGGCAGCTCGGTACACCACGCCCGAACTCATTCACACTGAGCGCGAGACGATTGAGCGCGTCCGGGCGAGAGGGAATACCGTCGCTGCGGTTCAGGGCATTTCTTACGGCACGGTTCTCGCCCGTTATGGAAACAGCCTAAATGACGACCAGCGCCGGCTCGTCTATGAAGCCTTAACGACGAGCAATCAAATCGCTGGTATTCAGGGAGGCGCTGGAACAGGTAAGACCACCGCATTGGCCGCCGTCCGGGAACTTGCGGAAGAGCACGGCTACCGAGCCGTTGGCCTGGGCCCCACCTCTCGTGCCGCCAAAGAACTGCGAAATGCCGGGATCGATTCCGAAACACTGCAGGCGTATCTCACACGCGGACAGACCGCGCCCGAAGACCAACGCCCGAAGCTCTTCTTTGTGGACGAATCAAGCCTCACATCGGGCAAACAGATGTACCAGCTTCTCCAAACGGTGCAGCCGCAGGATCGCGTGCTCCTGATCGGCGACACTCGCCAACACCAATCTATAGAAGCTGGGCGCATATTCGCTGAACTACAGGACGCCGGGATCCAGACGATCCGGCTCGAGAAGATCGTTCGCCAAAAAGAGGAAGGCCTTCGACAAGCCGTAGAAGCAATGGCGGCCGGCCGTATAGGTGAAGGTGTCGAGCTGCTCGCTTCGCAACATCGGATTCATTCCGTCGAGCATCGCGACGAACGTCTCGCCGCGATTGCCCGAGCGTACGCCGCAAGCCCGGAAGGCACGCTTGTGATCTCGCCCGACAATAGGTCCCGGAAAGAGTTGAACGCGGCAATACGCACCGAACTGCGAGACGCAAACCAGCTAGGTCCTGATGTTTATCGCTTGCCAGTACTTGTTAGCCGTCAGGAGCTGACCAGCGAGGACCGAGGTATCGCCAGTTCCTATCACGTCGGCGATTCTGTCCGGTATCTGCGCGGGAGTGAAATCCTTGGCATCGAGCCGAAGAGCTACGCGACCGTAATCGATATCGACAGCGAGCACAACCAGATCACGGTCAAAAAACCAGACGGGCAAGTTGTGACTTACGATCCCGGCCGTTTGCGAGGTGTGGCTCTGTACGAGCCGGAAATCCGTTCATTCGCCGAAGGCGATCGCGTACAATTCACCAGCCCTTGGAAGGATAAAGGGATCAGTAATCGCGACATCGGCACCGTAACCCATCTGGATGCCAATGGCAACATTCGCGTTCAGCTCGATCATTCAGAGCGAGTTGTCGGCTGGAACCTTCGAGAGAATCAGCATCTGGATTACGCATACGCAATGACCTCCCACTCTTCTCAGGGTGCGACCGTCGATCAGGTATTCATTCATGTCGATACGTCGGACAGCAAGAGTCGCGCGTTGATTGATGAAACGCTGGCCTATGTGGCGACTTCTCGGCCACGATGCGACGCCCAGATCTTCACCGACAATGAAGACCAGCTCGCAGGGGCGCTCTCCCGCCGACACGAGAACGCCACGGCTCTTGCGCCGGAAGAGATTGACAGCTACGCAATGGCGGTGTGAGTTACGCAAATGTCGCTCGAAACGATTCTCCCGTTCTTACAACCGATTGCGGACTTGATTACTGACCCAAATGTATCCGAAGTGATGGTCAATGGAGACGGTGCGATCTTTATGCAGCGCGCCGGCGTGCTGTACCGTGTCCACGCCAAAATTGAGCAAAGATATCTTTCGACCGCCGTTAAGCGGATCGCACGCTCACTTGGGGAGGATATCAGCGAATCCAAACCTTTACTCGAGGCCCGCCTGCCAGATGGTTCCCGAGTGGCAGCGGCGTTTCCGCCTTGCTCGCTGCACGGTGTCACTCTTACCGTTCGGAAATTTCGGCCTCATTGGTTTACGCTCGATGAACTGGTGGACGTGGGCGCAATCCCGCGACCGGCTGCCGACCTGCTCGCGAGCGCGGTCCGCAACCGGCGAACCATTCTCGTCAGCGGCGGCACGGATACCGGCAAGACAACGTTCACGAAAGCCTTGATCGATTTCATTCCGCAGTCTGAACGCCTGGCGGTGATCGAAGACACGATGGAGCTGAAGGTGGATCACCCAAATGTATGTCGCTTCGAAGCGCGGAAAGAGGTCCGGGACGGCGGCGGAAATGTATCGGTTCCTGCAGTTACCGTTCGAGACCTCGTCAAAGCGACGCTTCGTCACCGGCCGGACCGTCTGATCATCGGTGAAGTCCGGGGAGGCGAAGCGTTTGACTTGGTAGACGCGCTCAACACCGGCCACGCAGGTTCCATCTCCACGTTGCATGCAAACTCGGCGGTGCAGGCCCTCTCTCGTCTCGCCAGTCTCGCGCTCCGGGCCGACGTGGATCTTCCGTACCGTGCGATCCAGGCAGAGATTGGAGATCTGATCGATTTGGTTGTACAGGTTGAGCGGTGTGGGCATGAGCGGAGAGTCGCTCATATTCTTGAAGTGCACGGCTTTGATGCTGGCCTGAACACGTACAAGGCCGTATCAATATACGAATCTGCTCTCAATTGAGGCGTTGATCTAGAAACACCAAATCTTTGTCGCGAAAGATCATAACGCCTACAAACTGCTTTTTGTTGGCCGTTAGTGTCGTGAGTTTGGGCTTACGCACGAGTGTTTCCGAGTAGCACAATGGCGCAATTCAGAAGCTAAACGCTAAGCCATCACAGGTGACGAATCGTAAGGAGAACCATTCCCATGCACGGTTTGCCGTTCCACGGCGCGCAAAGGCCGAAGTTTGGCGGACACAAGGAGACTTTTTGTTCCGTATCTGGTCACACCTTCCGAGTGGCCGATGTCCGGACAGATTTACCACCTCTCCTGTGCAACCTGATTAGGTTGCGGTCATATGGTGATGATGACGTGACTGATGTAAGCCAGTTCGCGAATCAACGTAAGAGCTCTCGCCAGCAGAAAGCTCACGGGCGTGTATGGATACCCTGGAGCGCTTTACCTAGCACCATGCGCACCTTCGCTAAAACCGCGCCCCATTAGCTACCCACATCCTGGGCGCGGTGCGCGAGGTTGTATCGGTTCCGGATGCAAGTGATCGGGAGCGGTCCGCTGTGCTTTTACGACCCGGCACAGCCACGAGTTATCCCTATCCGTTTATTCAGCCGACAGCGCCGGTGCCGGCCTGCGACGGTCGGATTACCGCGCTAGTCTCCACGTACCGGCACAACACATTTGCAAGCTCCATGTGACGCGGCGTGCGGCACTCGGGCGAGAGCAGTTTCGCGCTGCCCACGACAATACAGGTGCAGCGCGCCCGTGACGTTGCAACGTTGAAGCGATTTAGACTGTAAAGGAATTCCATTCCGCGCGGCGCGTCTCGTGGCGATGATGTTGTCATTCCGAAAATGACAACCGGCGCTTCCTGTCCCTGGAACTTGTCAACCGTGCCGACAACTGCGGCAGGTATGCGCGTCTTCAGCCGGTTGACCTGATCATTATAAGGAGCCACGATCAGGATGTTCTCGGCAGTCAGCCGCTTGCGATTGCACTCGCAATCAATCCAGGTCGGGCTACTTTGCAGCAGATGCTCCACAATACCCGCAATACAGTCGATCTCTTCGAGCGAATAGCTCTGATTGCCTTCGTGATCAACGGGAACAAACCACAAGCCCGCACCGGAGAAAGGCGGAGGAACGTCGAGTGCCTGCCGCTCAAGACCGGGATACGGCGCAAGACGGCCCTCGTAAAACAACTCCGACGTGAAGGAACAGATGGCCGGATGAAGCCGACGCGTCTCCGCAAGGAAAAGCCCTTGCGTTTCGCCGATGGTACGTCGCCCGTCGAGCAGGTGTGCCAGAGCCGATATGTCCGATCCTTCCGGATGGCTCCCTTTCTGAGGCTGTTCAAGTTGCTGCGGATCGCCCAGCAGCACGAGGCCTGACCCGGCGGGGGCGCAGGCCAGCACATTCGCAAGAGACATTTGCCCAGCTTCATCGACAAACAGGACATCGACAGCGCCCGCGAACTCAGCGCGGGACCAGAGCCAAGACGTTCCACCGAGAACATTGATGGTTCCGTCCTTCAGGCCGGCAAGGGCCTTTTCATTCGAGCCAACCTCCTGCACTGGACCTTCCTCGGCACCATCGCCCTCCATCCGGTGCGCGGAGCGAACGCCTGCGGTACTAGTCTGTCCTGCCGCTTTTACAACTTCGTCCAGAAGCTTGCGGATGACCTTGTGGCCGACTGCGGTTATTCCGACCTTCTTGCCGTTTCTGACCAGTTCGCAAATCATGCGCGCGCCGGTGTAGGTCTTGCCGGAACCGGGCGGTCCCTGTATTGGAAGAACCGAGCGTTCGAGCGCCACGCCGAGACGCCGTGCGACATCGAGCGCCGTTTCGCCGTCCGTTGGCACAAGGCTCTGACCGTTCGACAGACGCGGCGGCGTGCGCAGCAGCAGATCGCGGGCGGCGCGATATGGGCCGGGCGCATCCATGCCGTTTGCGACGATCCAGTCGGCGAGCCGCAGGATAGAGTTCGTTTGTTCTTCTGTCCCGTAATAAGCGTGCGCGAACAGCGCGTGTGGATGAAGGGTGTCCAGCCGCATCAGTTTCTTGATGTCGATGGTACGCGCGGCGGGATCAATCGTCACGATGTTGCCGAACTGGTTTTCATCGAGCGTGTAAACCTTGTCGCGCACGCGGATCGAACATTCCTGGGACGGAAAGGTGTAACGGTCGATAGGCGCACGCTCCCTTGGGCTACTCTTGGGCATCCGCTGAACAAGCGTCAGCCCTGAGAGCGCCGTTTTTTCGTCAAGAAGGTCTTCATCGGAACAGTCTTTCATCCGGAAGAACTCCCACCATTTGACTTTTTCTTCGCGCCGGTGCCAGTCGAGCGCATGCGCCAGAAGCCAGCGGGCCGATTGCTCCTCAGTGCGGTTCTCAGGTTCAGGAGGAAGATCGCGCGTCAACGCATCGAAGAGCGCCGTCACACGTTCCTGATGAGCCGCTACCTCTTCGCTCGCGGACATGTCCTTGGCTTCTGGCCGCGGAACATCTTTTCCGTTCGCGATCATCTCCGACCGCCGCACCTCCAGCCATTCGCGAAGTGCGGCGGTGGCGCGGCAATCATCCTCGTTATAGCTTTCAACAGTCGAGCACGCAGCGTCCGTCAAGGCGTTTGAAAGCCCGAGTTCAAGCTGATGCTCGATAAAATGCCGGGCCTGGTTGGCTTCGGGGAGCGGAATTCTGCGCTGATAGCCGCAGAACCTCTCCATTTCCTTCAAGGAGTATTGCTCGACGCTCGCCCGGATCGCCTCTTTGATGACGGCGTGCAAATCGACGAAGATTTTGCCCCGGAGCAGCCGGTCTGTTTCCTCTTCGCGGGTCGCATAACGAAGCATCAGGCGCTTGATCGCAGCGGGCTCATAAGCGCCAAAGTGATAAATATGAAGACCGGGATACCGTGAAAGCTGCTCGAACGTATAGTCGATAAACCACTCGAACACGTTCCGCTCGTGCGTCCGGTCGACGGCCCATTTGCCCTGATGAACCAGCTTCTGACCCGCATCCCATGTTGCAACGCCGAACAGGTATTCAAGACCGCCTTCGGAGACGAAAGGGTCTCCTTCGAAGTCCAAAAAAATGTCGCCGGGAGAAGGTGCGGGAAGGCGGCATAGACCGTCTCCCGGTTCGTATTGCAGGAATTCGAATTTCAGCTTTCCGCCGTCGCGCGCCTCGAGCTGAATGCGGGCCTGTTGCCGTATCCGCGTATAACCCTCGACCGCTCCGCGTGACGGATTGAACGGTATCGGCAGCGGCACCACAGCCAGAGCGGCAAGTGTCGGCACGCCGCGCACCGTCAGTTCCTTCCGTTGCAATCGCGACGCTCCGGCAACAAACGATAGATGATCGTCACGCCGCCGCCGCGTGTCGCAATTTTTCCACCAGCGGCAGATATCGCAATGCTCCACCGGCTCCGGATAAGTGGCGGGTTCATCGGCAATCGCGTCAACTAGCGACCGCTTCACAGACCGGTAATAGGCGCCGAAAGAAGCGAACCGATAGGTTTCCGGAACGAAGCCGGTGCCTGGCCGGATCACGTGAAAGTATTGCGGTTCCATGCCCTGCAAATCGGCGAGCAGCTGCGAATAAAGGCATAGCTGCAGCGCGGTTTCCGCTTTTGTCTCACTCGCAAGCTTGCAGTCCACGGCTTCGTAGGACCAAGACCCGCAGCGGCTTGTTCGTTCGGGATGGTCGACGCGCAGCAGCACGTCGGCGCGGCCGCGCCAGCAGCCTCCCGACAAAGCCGCCTGAACGATCACTTGCACGCCGTTCTTCATTGCAGCCCACGTCGCGCGCTCCGCCGTGTCCGCGAGTTCGTCGGCCAGACTTACGATGGACAATCCCTGCGCGCGAAGGCTCTCGACGTACGCTTGTTCATGTGCGAGGCCACGCTCTTGCAATACGTGCAGATGCGGATTGCTCCATGCGGGCTCCGGCATCTCGCCTCGGGCGAGATGCAGATCCAGTGACGTGAGATGACCGCAAGACAGATGATTAGCAAGATCCGTGGCCGTAAGAGAAATCTCGTTTCGCAGGATTTTCATACAAGGGCCTTGGTCCTAGCCGCTCAGGTCACATCCTTTCCTGCCGCTGCGGCAATCTCAGGCTGAGGCAGTCCCACTGGTGCGAGGCCGTATTTCTGGTAACGCAGCTTGAACGCTTCGATGCCGCCTTCCATGACTTCGGCAATTTCGCGGTTGATTTCCGGTACGTCGATTGCGCCCATGCACTTGATCTGGCCTCCCGATTCCGTCGCCGTCGTCCGGTAGTCGCAGCAGATGATGAATTCCGCGTCGCCGTTCACAACGAGGTTCGCGTTGTGGCTCGCAAAAATCACCTGCCGGTGCGTCTTCGCCTGCCAAAGCGTCTCGACGATATCGTTGATGATCTTCATGTTGAGATCGTCTTCCGGCTGGTCGATAAGCAGCGGCGGTCCATCCTGAAGGAGCAGGATCGAGAGCAGAGCCGTCGCCTGCTGGCCCGGCGAGGCCTTCTCGAAAGGCAGGAAATCATCTTGCCTTACCTGGTATTGAAAGACCGGCAAGTCCCTCAGGTCGAAAAGAAGGAGGTCCAGCCACGCGGAAGGCTGTATCTGGCGGGCAAGCGCGATTTTTTCTTTCGGGATGAAACCGGCATTGTCAAGACGCGGCGATGCGGGCAATACCGTCGTAGCTTCGTCTTCGACACGAACCCAGGCCAATGCTTGCAGTTCATCCAGAATGCCGTGCCACGTTTCAAGCGGATCGGCGTTCGTCGAAATCTGCTCCACCAGTTTCTCGATCTTCTCGCCGCGCGTTTTCGTTCCTTTGACCAGTTGCCTGAGCTTTTCCGCCAAGGGCTCGATGTCGGTTGCGCGCCTCAAGACCGCTTTCAGCCGCGACTTAGATACAGCAGTCAGTTCGGTGCATTGCTGCTCCAGCAAGTCGGCCCGTTTGCGATGCGCGGTTTTCCATTCGTCGCGCGCTGTCACGAATTCCGCTGCCGGATCGCCGAGGCGGGCGAGTTGCTGCACCTTGTTGTCGGCAGTCTCGTTCAGCTCAGCCAGCCTCGCTTCCAGGGCCTGAATCTGGCGCAACGTCTCTTCATGCGTGGCAGCGCGCTTCTTTGCGTGGTCATATTCCTTGCGATGGGCTTCTCTTTTTTCGCGCCACGCCCCAAGCGCCCCGAAGTATTCTCCCAGCGGCTTGCCCGCGACCGGCTCCGTGAAAACGTCTTGATAAGAGGCGATTGCCGACCGCACGCCGGCAATCCACCTCGAAAAATCGGCGTGTGCCTTCTCCAGGAGCGGCCCATTCTCCGTCGCGCTCTTCGGGTCGATCTGCACGGGCAACCGTTTGAATTCGGCAGCTGCGGTGGAAAGCGCCTGTTTCGCGGCATTCGCGTCGCGTTCGAGCGACTGCACGAGGCGCTGTTCGGCCTCATAAACGCCTTGCCGCGCGATGATCGCCTGGTCGTTCGGGGAAAGACCTTTGAGGGACGCACGCAATTTCTCGATCTGCTCGTTGAGCGATTTGCGCTCGATATCGTGCGCGGCAATTTCTGCTTGTAGCGCCCTGAAGCGGATGACGCGGTCGAAGGCCACGCGCAGGTCGATCCCAAGTCCGTTGATGCGCTCTTGGAGACCGTCGAGCTCGCCCTGTATCGGCGCGTGAACGAAACGGCGGAGTTCGTCGAGACGCGCACCGACGGCGCTCAGTTGTTTCTGGCTGTAAGCGCGGATCGGCAGGAGTTCGCGCACGTTCTGTTCCGTGCAGGGTTGGAACGAGGCATCGCCGATCTTCAGCGTCAGCTCCCCTGACGCCTTACGCCGGATAACGTGTGACACGCCGTTGAGGAGAAAGCTAATATCGACCACAGCATCGAGCGGAAGTAGTGTGCCGTCGATGAGCGACTGTCGCCGTTTCTGGAAATCGGCAATTTCTTCGCCTTCTCCGTTCAGGCTCGGCGGCTGGTCGCAGAGTGCCCAGCGGATGTATTCAAGGATTGTTGACTTGCCCGTTCCGCGTCCGCCGATCACGGCGTTGTATTGTGGATTGAAGTCGAGCATGACCGGCCCCAAGAACCTGCTGTTCGACACCTCGACGCGCGTAATCTGGATCGACGGAAGTCTCGGCTCCGCGTGTGATACGCGTGAGTGCCGCGCAAGGCAGGCTTGTCGGAGAGCCTCAGCGGTGGGCCGCGCCCATTTCACCCATGTCGGGTGTTTGCCGAGATCGGCGAAATCGCGCTTGCGGTTATCCGACGTCTGGAAAACCGCAATGGCCTTGTTACCATATGCCTTGTTTTTCCCGCTCAGGATTTCCTTGTTTCCCTTCCCGTGCTGCGTCACGGAACCGTCGACAAAGCCGCCAACGCAAGGCATGCTCTTGTACTGCGCCTGAAATCCGCTGCGCAGCATCGTGAAGTTGCCGCTTTCCCCAACGTGCGGGAAGACAATAAACCTGTCACGCAGGAAATCGCGCTTGTTCAGTTCGTCATAAAGGTCCTGGAAGGTCTTGATGTGTTCGAGACGCTCTATCTGCGCGTGCTTTTCAGACGCATCCGGGGCCTGCGTGACGCTCAATGCCGCCACCACCTGCGGCAGAAGTTGCACTGGAAAATCCGCATCGAGGATCAGTAAGGCTTGGCACGGAACGGCAAGTGTCAGTTCCATGCCGGGAAACACGGTCAGCCGCCGTTCGGGCGGCAGCGGCTTCCCGTTATCATCCGTTTCCTGCTCCGCCGCCTGCCTGATGTATTTGAAGATGCACAAGTCGTGATGATCCGTGATTGCGACGGCGTCGATACCCTTCTCGCGGCAAGCGGCAACGAAATCCTGCGCATACTCGGCGCGTTCCCCATCGGTAACGGCTCCGTCGCCTTCCCAATTGAGGTCGCGCGGCGTATGCACCTGAAAATCACACTTATGAAAATGAGCGCCTTTATCCATTCAATACTCTTTCTCTCCCCAGGAAACGTCTTATACGCGCACGCATGTCTTCTGGATCATTCAATTCACATTCCCAAAGCACGAGCGATTGCCAGCCCGCTGTTTTCAGAACAACAAGGTTCCTCGCGTCTCGCGTCCGGTTGCGCTCCAGCTTCGGCTCCCAGTAGTCCCGGTTCGACTTTGGGACGTGAGCCGTCTTGCAGTTATGGCAATGCCAAAAGCAGCCGTGAACGAAGATAACCTTTTTCCTGCCCGGAAACACTAGGTCCGGCCTGCCCGGCAAGTCGTGCCGGTGCAGCCGGTAGCGATAGCCCATGCGATGCACGAGGCTCCGTACGGCCAGCTCGGGCTTCATGTCCTTCGAGCGGATGGCGCGCATGTTGGCGCTGCGGTCCATTCACTTGCGCTCCAGCGACGCCCGGATGGCGTTCTCGTAGACTTGAGCGGGCGGCAGATTGCTTGGCGCGGTGAATGCGAGCGCCACCTGGTCGATAGTTGTCGTGAACTGGCCGATGCTCACGAGCGATCGGATATTCCCAGCCTCGACTGGATCGCCGATGTCATACCACATGATCGTGAGGGAGCCAGGCTGTATGGGATAGGGGCGCAAGCCGCCGCCCAAGCGTTCACCAATCTTCTTATAGACGGGCGTCGGACAGATGAAGAAAAGGCCCTTCTGGCAGAGCGGCTCCTGCCGAAGCACGTGACCCTTGTAGATGATCTGCGGGAGAATGCGCTTGTTCACGTTCTCCCAATTGAAGCCCGCCGTGCTCTTGCCTTTGAAGGACTGTTCCTTGAGGTAGGTATCGCGCTCCTCGCGGTAGTTTCCCGTGGTGTCGATGGACTGCACCTCGACCGCGACGAAGCTGACCAGTTCAAGTTTCGCGCTCACATGCGCCAGCACCCAGTCCACGAAATATGCGCCGCTTTTGCCGCCGCTCTGGCTCCGGTTAGGAAGGCGCAGTTCCTTGCCCCAACCCTTGCCGAAGACCGCGATGCATTCGCCGGTTTCAGACGTGATCGCACTGGCCGACATCAGCGGAAGCACTGGCCCGAACGAGATGCGCGCGACGTCACGCAGCACTTCGTAATTGCCGGCATAGAGCCGGATTGGGCAGCAGATGACTGGTCCCGCGTTGCTTGGCTTCAGCGTGCAGGCGCCGCTGATGAGCTTGTCACTCAAGGTCTTCACGCATCGCCGGTCCAGGAACGGGCAATGCAAATTCTGTCGTCCAGCGACGGCAGCTGCGGATCGGTCTTCGGGGTTGTAGCCGAAAAATTCGATGATCCGGCTAGCCATGCGCCGCTTCCGGCAGCCCTGCAGGCACCGCGCCGTGCGCTTCGAGATGTGTCCGGATTTGAAGCGCGATGGCTTTTGCCATCAGGACAGGTACCGCGTTGCCGACCTGCTCGTATTGAGACACGCGCGGGCCGAGAAACTTGTAAGCGTCCGGGAAAGACTGGAACCGCGCCGCTTCGCGTACGGTCAGCGAGCGTTCCTGGTCGGGTAGGAAGACAGTACCCCAGTGCGGATCGCACTTCGTCATGACCGTTCCGGCGAGCCCGTCGCTGCGCAGCCGTCCGTACCGCTTCGTATGATCGGACTTGCGCGCACGCTGCATGCCCTTCGGCAGCAGCTTGTGCGGAATATCGCGCCATGAGCCGCCGGGCTTTACGTATTTCATGCGCTCCACATTCTGCTTCGAGAGCTTCGCCGCGAAGTGGTTGAAGGTGACCGGCAGCGGATTGCGCATCATGCGGGCGTAGCCGCTATGCGCTTCCACCGTATAGCCGACCGTTTCGGAGCCTTCGCCCATTTCGAGCCGTGGCAAATCGCCGATGGCTTCGCCGACTGTGATGCCCGGCATGAGGCGTTTCTTGTCTTCGGCATTGAGTTGGAATGTGAGCGTCCCGCCGCCACGGAAATTGGCGCGTCCCGTAGCATAGTGCGTCGGCTTCGGCGGGACGATTTCCGCGTATCTGGAACCGAGCAGGATCAGCCGCCAGCGTTCCTGCGGCACGCCATAGTGCGCCGCGAAAAGGATTTTGGCGGTGACATGATAACCATGTTCTTCGAACGATTTCTTGATCTGTCGGAATACCTTGCCGTCGCCCAGCGACAGCAAGCCCGGAACATTCTCGAAAAGGAAGGCTTTCGGCTCGAATTCTTCGAGGAAGCGCAGATAATCCTTGAAGAGCTTGTTGCGGGGATCGCTTAAGAAACGCTCCGGCGCGTTAATCGAGAAACCTTGGCATGGCGGCCCTCCGACAAGAACGTCGAGCGCGCCTTTCTGGAGATGGAGCCGCTTGCGCACCTGCACCGGATCGACAGTCTCGATATCGCGCGCTTCCGCCATCGCGTCCGGGTGGTTCAAAAGGAACGTCTCGATGGCATCCTTCATGCAGTCGTTCGCATAAAGACAGCAATAGCCCGCCTGCCGAAAGCCTTCGGTGATCCCGCCTGCGCCGCAGAAAAGATCGACGGTAGAGAGCGGTAGCTGCTCATTCGCCGTGTGTCCCCGCAGGGCCGGTCCTTCACGCGATAAAACGAGTTTGAGCTGCGATCCTTCCCGCTTCACGACCGTTCCCGTACCTTTCCGCTGAACAGCGGCCACTTCTCGCCGATATACTGCTCAGCCGCCTCGCGCACGACCCAGGCGAGTGACACCTTTTTCTCCTTCGCGATAATCTCAAGCGTCTCATAAATGTCGGGCGGAAAACTGATCGACGCTCGAACCGAGGTCGTTGGTTGGCTCTTCATCTTCTTATCGGCTGTTCCTTTCGCCATAGGCGAGGCCCGAGCGGGCTTCATCACATTACACCACATCGGTGAATGAAAATTCACGAGACCCGTTCATCCTTGAGAATCGCTACCGGCATGGCTGCGGAGTGTTGTGATTCCATTCATCAGCCATACTCTGCGGCGGAGTATGATGGCGGATCGCAAGCCGCATTATGAGGGGAATCAGCCGGGAGCGACCTCCGCCGGCGCGAACCCGTCTGATGAGACAGCATCAAGCGAGAGGACTACGAGGATGTACCGGGGCTCTTTGTTGGCCTGATTCAATGCGTTCAACGACGGTTCGTCGACCGCAATGTTTGATCGGAAAAAGCTAAATCCAGCCTATTCTAGATCACGAGCCAACTGCCCGTGATCCCGACAGTAATCCGAATCACGACTTCAACTGTAGCTAGGCAGAGCCGATAGCCTGAGTTTCCGTGGGGAAAGCCTTCCCCTCCCTCCAGCCGTAAACACCGCGTCTTCCGCTACCCCTTCCAGCGGGCCTGTTCGAGGCTGTTACGAAACTCTATGCTCGGACGCCAGCTCATCTGTGGTCCAACTTCTGAGTTGCGGACATGGCTTCTGTGGGACATATCCGTGGAGGGCTCTCCGATTGAGTTCGATGAGTGATTCGCCCTGAAGTCAACAGTTGAGATTCCAGACTGCGGCCATGTTGGATTTCTCGGATCCGCCGCTTTCAAGCACTCCCAAACCAATAGAGAGAAGTATTCTCGCTGAG
>JAFAYI010000023.1 GCA_019240475.1 Acidobacteriaceae bacterium | reverse complement strand
CCATCACGCCGCGCCGCTTCGACTCCGCCGTCCAAATCGGTGACCAGATAGCCCGTGCGCTCGCCGCCGAACGGATAGGGGATCGGCGTCTCGTACCCGAATACCGACAACGTGCCAGCCGGCGTCAGCACCACTTGCGACAGGGTGCGGCTAGGCGTCGGCGTCACCTGGGATTCGCTTTCATTGGTGGTGGTCCCGCCAAAGGTCGCCAGAATGCTTTGCACAAACCGATCGAAGTCTTCGGGTGCCACGTAGACATGCGTGCTGTCGTATTGCGGGCCGACCGCGACCTCGGGCGTTGCAGCCGTCGCTTGGGCGAAGCCTAAGCTCGCGGCAATCGCGAGCAAAGTAAGCGATGAGATAACGCGCATAAAGTTTCTCCTCCCATGAAATGCTGCGCCCCTATTCACGCCTCCAAGGTCGCCGCCATTACCCATTGAGTAGCCATAAGAGATCTTCCTTTCGATGCATGCCAGCTTAGTGCACGTGGCCCATGCGGCCCGCCTGGTAATCTGCGAAGGCTTCCCGCAACTCGGCGTCGATGTTCATCACAAAGGGACCAAAGCTGGCGACTGGTTCGTTGATGGTCATGGATGACGCCCGAAGATGGAAACTGGCTGTCCCGTAGACGCCCAACCCTTTCTTTTGCTCTGACATTTCAACGCCTTACTTTCTGATTTGCAACCCAATTCTTTCTTGTGGCCGAAAGCTCCTCCGCCCCGTGTCCCAGTTTTCGCAAAAGCCTGGCCAGAGCGTCGCGCTCGGCGTTGTTCAAGCACGAGAAGACTTCTTCCATATCGCGCCCGCTGGGATGGCCCCGTCGCTGGGAGAACACAAATTCTTGAAATGGCAGGCGAGGAGACGCGAACAGGTAATTCCATCCAGCCTCAAAATCGCTGAATCGTGTGTAGTCCGGGAAGGGTCACGTAATCGGCGGCCCGCGAGTTGATTGTCACGTGAGCTATGTCTCGCGATCTATGCAGCTGGTGTGCGCTCACTTCCGATTAGCGCGTGATCCGCCCCGAGCAAGCACTATTCGGGAGCGATCTCTGAGGCGCCATGTTGCGTTGTGCTTCAGCGTTGCAAAAGAGTCCGTTCTTAGATGCGAGCACGCCTTGTAGATTGGACAGATGGCGCTCAAACGCATGGACAACGTAGGAATCGTCGTCGATGATCTCGGGGGGACGATTGATTTCTTCCGCGAGCTTGGCCTCGAGCTCGAAGGGCGGACCACGATCGAAGGAGAATGGGCCGGACGTGTCACTGGACTGGGCGATCAGCGCGTCGAGATTGCCATGATGTGCACACCGGACGGCCACAGCCGGCTCGAGCTCTCCCGCTTTCTCACGCCGCCTGTCGTGGCGGATCACCGCAAAGCGCCGGTGAACGCTCTAGGCTACCTCCGGGTGATGTTCGCGGTGGATGACATCGACGAGACGCTTGAAAGGCTCCGCAAGCGCGGCGCGCATCTCGTAGGCGAAGTAGTCCAGTATAAACAGGCGTATCGGCTCTGTTACATCCGCGGGCCGGAAGGGCTTCTCATCGGACTGGCCCAAGAACTCAGCTAACGTGCGTGCGAAGTAAATCGGCCAGCTCTACGCTGGGCCAGCTCTACGCTGGACCGGCTCTACGATGGACCGGCTCTACGATGGACCGGCTCATTCTGGCTTGTGCAACTTTCGAGAGCGCTGCAAGCGTGCTGGGCCGGAGACGGGAGTCCGTTCAGCTTGGAAACTTCTTCCGGGGTCAGATTCGTCGGAAGCCGGAGTCTCTGCCGATTCGGATGTGGAAGATCCTCCTTTCATCGCGTCGGCTGCCGCCCAAGCCCTGCGGCCACACAGCGCCTCCAGCCAACAATAAAGAGAATGGAGAAGCCGGTCATTCGAACCATCGGGCATTCCACGCGCCCCGTTGAGGCGCTCATTGAGATGCTACAAGCCCACCGTGTCAAGCGCCTCGTCGACGTTCGCACCATCCCGAAATCGCGCCACAACCCGCAGTACAGCCAGGAAGCTCTCGCTCCGCGGCTTCGCGACTCGGGCATCGCCTACCAGCACATGAAAGCGCTCGGCGGCTTGCGCCGCCCACGCAAGGACTCGCCCAACCTGGGCTGGCGCAACGACTCCTTTCGCGGCTATGCCGACTACATGCAGACTCCCGAGTTTGCCTCTGCGCTCGAAACTTTGATCGCCCTCGCGCTTCACGAACCCATCGCGCTGATGTGCGCCGAAGCCGTGCCCTGGCGATGTCATCGCTCGCTCATCGCCGACGCGCTCGCCGCCCGCGCCTATCCGGTCGAACACATCATGAGCGCGACTAAGTCGAACCGTCACGCCATGACGCCCTTCTGCAAAATAGAAGGCGCGACCCTCGCCTACCCAGCCCCCACTGCCGTCTCAGCTTCCTAGTTCACACGCTGCGCTCAATGGGGCGCTCGCTATCCTGAAACTAGAATGCTCTTGCGCGCCGCCTGCGTGGCGCTCCTTCTGGTGTTTGCGGTCGGAGCGCAGGACACGCCCAAGCCTTCCTCATCCAATGCTCCGAACCCTGCCGCTCCCGCCCCCGAAGCGCCGCCCATCCCGGCTTGTCCTGCCGGCGCCCCGCTCGGCGCAGTCGATCTCCGTGTCTACTCGCCTCAAAATTCTGATGCGCTCCCCTTCCGCACCATCATCCATCTGAGCGAAGAAGACACCCTGCGCTACTCGCCCCTCCTGCGCGGTCGGGAAAAACGTCCCGGCGAAATAGCGCTTGTCATGGTCCCGGCAAAAATCGAGCCCGGCAAGCCCATGGTCGTCGTCACCGACCCGGTCTCCGCCGCCAAGCCTCAGCAATGGAAGATCCCCGAAACCGTCTCCCTCGCGGCCTTTGTCTACGGCCCCGAAGGCCTCAGTAAACGCAAGGTCCGCAACTTCCTTTCGCAAGATAATGTCCTCATCGCCCAGCTTGCCGATTACGCCGACAAAACCGCCCAAACCGAAGCTCTCGTGCAAGCGCTCTCTAACGCCGAAAGCTCATCGAACAGCGTCAACGCAGCCCTTACCGGCTTCGCCTCCCAATACGGTTTTGCCGTCCAGCTCGACCGCAACGCCCCTCCCGCCGAGCAGGCCGAAACTCTCTTCGCCAGCATGAACCCGCAGCTCGCCGCCTACAATCCCCTCACGCCCTCCACCGCCGTCAACATCGGACAAACCGCCAGCCTCGCTACCGCCGCCGCCACTCTCTTCTTCGGCAGCCCCATCGGACTCGCCACCGGCGGCGCCGCCATGCTCCTCGACCTCCGAGCCATCGCTTTCCCCGATACCCAGTTCCGTTCCTCTTTCGCCGAGCCTCTCGCGCAATCCGGCGTCAATCTCTGCGGCCAGCAAACTCCCGCGCCGCCTCACACCCGCATCGCCTACATCTGGGCCAGCCGCATTCCCAACATGCCCTTGCCCGCCATCCACATCGAAAAATCCAACTTCATCCCCGCCGGCCAGAAATCGCCTTTGCCTGTCGAGCTTCCGGATCCCGAATGGAAGTACCTCCAGCGCGCCCGCCTCTGGACGCTCCAAAGTGGCGCCGTCAAATCCGCCGTCACTGTCCTCAAACTCGGCAATCAAAAAGCCCTCGAACTCGATCTCGCCAAGGCCGCTCTTCCGGCTGGCGACTACCGGCTGACAGCCTACTGGGATTGGGTGCCCTTCGCGGTCTCCGGCCTCGTTCACGTCCTCCCCCTCAGCGACTTCAAACACGCCAGCCTCATTGCCGCCTCCCAGGATTCGCTCGTCGCCAAGAGCGGCAAGATACCCGTAACCCTCTCCGGTGGCGACTTCGAGTTCACCACCAAGGTCCAAGTCAAGAAACTCAACGACGAGTTCGCCACCGCGCAACCCGTCCCCTTCGTCCTGCCCAAAGGCCTTCGCGAAGGGCCGCAGGATCGCATGGATGTCCAGATCGACACCGGCGATCTCGATCCCGGCGAATACGCGCTCTTGATCGCTCAACAGGACGGCAAACCTCATCCGGTCGATTTCAAAATCCTGCCGAATCCCCCGAAGATCGATAACCTGCCGATCCTTGCCAATCAGGGCGTCGCCATCCAGCACTACGTCCTCAAAGGCGAGCGCCTCGATGAACTCACCCGTCTCGCTGCGTCCAACGCCGTCCTAGAGCTTGGCGCCGCCGCCGGCAATGGCGGCGAGCGAAACCTCACCGTCCAGTTGAAATCTAACCTTCAACCCGGCGCTTCCCTCGCCGTCCAGGCATTCATGAAGGATCGCAGCGAGCCCCTCTCGTTTCCCGACGCCCTGCAGATCACCGGACCGCTGCCCCTCATCGCCAGCTCCAAGCTTTCGCTCCCCGTCGGCATGGCCATCGCCACTCGTCCCAGCGAATTTCCCGCCGGATACAATCTCACGGCCATGCTCGACGTCAAGAACATCGCCCGTTCCAGCACCCTCCAGCTCGCCTGCGCCGATGCCGCTTCTCCAGGCGCTGCGCTCCACATCGGTGAGCAGACCTCCGCCTACAGCCTCCAGCAGCTTTCGCAAGATCAACTCTTCCTGTCCTTCGATACCGGCGCCCTCCCGGCTGGCTGTTCGCTCCAGGCCATCATCGATAACGGCAGGGCAGGGAAGTCCCAACCCTTCCCGCTCGCGCAAATCGTTCGCCTGCCTCAAATCGATTCGTTCCAAGTCTCGGCCGATCCGGCGCCCGCTCCGCCCGCTTCCGCCATGCGTGCCTATACCCTGACCGGCCGCAATCTCGAAATGATCGAGAAAGCCGGTTGGGATCAATCCAACGGCCTCGATGTTTCGGCTCTGCCGGTTCCCATAGCCGGCCAGGGCCAGCTTCAGTCGCTCGCTGTCACGCTCCCCGAGCAGTCCGGCCCGCCTGCCAATCTCTACATCTGGCTGCGTGGCGATACCACGGGCCGCGCGACCACTCTTAAGAATCCCGTTCCGTCCACCGTCCCTACCCCCGCGCCGCCTGCTGCGCCTTCGCCTGCGTCGCCACTCTAAGCCACAAACGTGTTCTATAGTTGAACTGAATTGACGAACTTACCCAACCTGCTCACGTTAATTCGCATATTCCTCGTTCCGCTGCTGGTCGCGGCGCTCGTGCAGCAGCGCTTCCGGCTCCACTGGGGCAACACTCTGCTCCTTGCCAACGACTTCTTCGCCGTTCTGGTCTTCCTGGCCGCCGCGGCGACGGATCTACTGGACGGCTATCTCGCTCGCCGCTGGAAGCAAGTCACCACGGTCGGCACGTTGCTCGATCCCATCGCGGACAAATTATTGATATCCGCCGCGCTTATCTCGCTGGTCGAAATTCGCCTGTTGCCTGCCTGGCTCGTCATCCTCATTATCAGCCGCGAGTTCGCGGTCTCCGGCCTTCGGAGCATCGCCGCCGCCGAAGGCTTCACCATTGCGGCCGGCGAACTCGGCAAATCTAAAATGGTGTTTCAGGTGGTCGCCGTCACGCTCGTGATGTTGTCCATCCGCTGGCCCGCCATTCGCCCTTACGCGCTGGCTGGCATGTGGGCCGTCGTCATCTTCGCGCTTGCTTCCGCCATCGATTACTTCCGCAAGTTCTGGCGCAAGGTAGATACCACCGTGAAGCTGCGCCGCCGCCATGAGCTAATCATGATGGAGCGTCAAAAGAGAAGATTGCGGAAAGCTGCCAAGCACAGCGTCCTTCCGTCTGAGTCCGACAGCCCCGGCTCTATCCGCGGTTCGGCGCCTAGCGCGAGATGAGCGGCGCAAACGTCAATTGAGCCGCAGGGGCAGCCGCAGATTCGAACGTCTCGTACCCGCTTCTTGTAAACACGACGGTTCGCACCTGCCCACGTGGCCCCAGGCTTCCAATTGCTCGTCCGTTAAACACCACAGTCAACCCGCCTGCATTCCCCGTACGGATACGAGCGGTCTCATGCCCTTCGAGCACCTTCGTCTCGGAGGGATCCAGAATTCCCGAAAAAGTCTGTTCGCCGTCGGCGACAATCGATAGCCAGGTTCGCTCAATCGCCGATAGCTCCAGCCGAAACGCCCCGTCGGCCGGTAACCCCACTGCCGGCGCCGTTGCGTCTACCTGCTGGCTCGCCGGCTGTCGCGAAGGCGCTCTTGAGCCTGAAATACCACGCCTGGGAGCTGTGGCGCCGCCCTCGGCTTTCCGGTCAACCATGGAATGCACGAGATCAGAAACCGACGCCTGCAATCTCGACCGCGAGTTCTGCCATATCGAATAAACCGTCGAACATGCGATCAACATGATGAAAAGCGATCCGAACGAATAGATCCAGCGCAGGCCCTTCGAGCGCGGCCGCCGCAATGCAGGGACCTTCGGCGCCTCCATCCCGCTCGCTGCCTGGCCCGGCATCAGAGGCTCCGGCAATGTGCTGCCCAGTTCCTGAACCGCGGCCGCCAGCTCGCTATAATCCACCCGCAGTTGCTGCGCGAACTGCCGAACGAAGCTCCTGTAGAAAAAGGATGAACCCATCGGCGTAAGATCATCGCTCTCAATGGCTTGAAGGTTTCGTTTGCTGATCCGGGTCTTGGCGCTGATGTCCTCTAGCGTCAACCCCTGCTGCAGACGGATAGCGCGGAGTTTCTGTCCAACGGACTCCATATAATCCTGCGAAATGTTCAGTGCAAAGCTATAATACTACAGTCTTTTCCTCTAGCGATTGCTCTCCGAAAGCGCTTAACGCTCCTCGATCGGCAATCCCGGTTAGAACATCTTCATGTGTATACTTCATCGGCTGGCGGCGCTTCGCACTTTAGCCCTCGCATCGCTTTTGTTTAGCCTCTCCGTGCGCCTCTCCTTTTGTACAGCGCCTCACTCCTCTCCTGCCGCTTCCGGCTTCGACGGCGCGGCCGCCTTCCAACTCACCCACCGCGCCGTCACTTTCGGCGAGCGCCCCTCCGGCTCGGACTCTATCCGACGCCTCCGCGACTGGATCATCTCGGAAATTAAACCCACCGGCGGCCAGGTCTCGCTCGATTCCTTCCAGGGTCAAACTCCCATCGGCCCCGTCTCCATGGTCAACATCCTCGTCAAATTTCCAGGCAACTCGGGCAAGGCCGTCGCGATCACCGGCCACTACGACACCAAGCGCATCCCCATGGTCCACTTCGTCGGCGCCAACGACGCCGGCTCCTCTACAGGCTTCCTGATCGAATTCGCCCGCATCGTCTCCAACATCAAGCACCCCGATGACATCTATATCGTTTTCTTCGATGGTGAAGAGGACGTCGCCTCCTGGACCGCTACCGACAGCCTTTACGGCAGCCGTCACCTCGCTGCCAAATGGGCCGCTGATGGCACGCTCTCTCATCTCAAGGCGTTCATCAACATCGACATGATCGGCGACAAGAACCTCGATCTCTCCGATGACGATTCCTCCTCGCAATCTCTCCGCGAGATGGTCTGGAACATCGCCGACAAGCTCGGAGACGCCAAGTATTTCCGCCACGATCCTGGCGCCATTGAAGACGATCACAAGCCTTTCGTCGATGCCGGCGTGAACGCCATCGACATCATCGACCTCGATTACGGGCCTCGCACCCAGGACGCTCCCCTCGGCGCCTGGTGGCACACTGCCCAAGACACCATGGACAAACTCAGCGTAAACAGCTTCCAGGTCGTCGGCGACGTCGTCCTCCAATTAGTCAGGCAACTCGAAAATCCATAACTACCCTTACGCTCTTCTTTTGGAATCTTTATGCTTTCCTCATGACTGGCTCCGCATAATCGAGTCAGACTCATGGCCCGCTACTTACTCCTGCTCCCGGCGATTCTAACTGCCTCCACTCTGATCCCTCCCGCCGCCGCGTTCCAATCGCAAACCGCGGGTGTAGCCCCACCGCCCTCCAACACCCCTGCCATCCTCGACGAACTTGAGGCCATGAAGAAACGCATCGATCAACTCGAAGCGGAACTCAAAGCCGCCCGCGCCTCCTCACCAGCGGCCGAGCCCGCGTCTCCCGCTCAGCCCGTGGTTCAAAGTAAATCGGAGCCGCCGGCGCCCGCCGCTGTCGATAACTTCACTCCCTTTGCCGATTACGATTGGACCTGGCTCAACGGCAACCCCCGCAATAAAGACGTGGCCTTCGACTCCAAATTCTTCACTCCCGAAATCCGCGCCGACCTCACTTACACTTACGACTTCAATAAACCCACCGACGACTCCATGGGGGGCTCGAGCGAGCTCTTCCGCTCCAATGAGATCCAGCTCGAACAAATGGGCATCGGCGGCGACTTCCACTGGGACAACGTCCGCGCCCGTTTCATGACCCAATTCGGCGAATACTCGACAGCCACCATTCGCAACGACCCCAGCTATGCCAAAGGCCAATGGGATCTCGCCGACGCAGACCGCTATCTCTCGGAAGCCTACGGCGGCTATCACGTCAATGTCATGCACGGCATGAATATCGATGCGGGCATCTTTATGTCCTACATCGGCTTATTCAGTTACTACAATTTCGATAACTGGGCCTATCAGCCGTCTTACGTCTCGTCCAACACCCCCTGGTTCTTCCAGGGCGTCCGCATCCAGATGTTTCCCACTCATCACCTCAAAATCGAGCCCTGGATCATCAACGGCTGGCAATCCTACGCCTCCGGCAACTCGCGCAAAGGCCTGGGCGGTCAGGTCAAGTACACGCCCTACTCTTGGCTGAACATAGTCTCGAATAACTACGGCCTCGGCCACGACGACCTCTATATTCCCAACCGCAGCCGCATTCACACCGACAACAGCATCGAACTCAAATATTTCGATCGCCCCGGCTTCGGCCTTGACAAAATAGCGCTCACCTTCACAGGCGACCTCGGTTGCGAATTCGGCGGCGGAGTAAGTTGTCATGGCGATACGAAAGGTGGCCCCAAGCAAAGCTTCATTGGGTATATGCTCTATAACCGCTTCTGGTGGCATCGCGACCTATTCGCGCTCACAATCGGCGGCGGCCAAATCAATAACCCCGGCCGCTACTTAGTCCTGATCCCGCCCATAAACGGAGAAAGCGCTGCGTCTGCGGCCATCAACTCTCCCTATTTCACCGGCAATCCCGGCGATCCCTTCAAAGCGTGGGATACTTCCATGACCTTCGACTACATGCCCCGCCAATGGATCACCTTCCGCTTTGAAGGCGATTACCGCCACGCCAACGTACCCTATTGGTCGGGCGCCGGCGGCATCACGCCTCCGCCCGGAACAAACAACGGTTTTCCCACCCAATACGCCTGCATGAATGGCATGGCTTCCGGCCAAACGGTCCTCGCTGCCGCCTCTGCAAGTTGCGCTGGCGCCGGCGGCGTTTGGTTCCCCGACCTCCGCCGCGACGAGATATTATTCGACGTGGACCTCTTAGTCAAGTTCTAAGTAAATGCATGTTACGAGCGTGCCTACTTGTAAGTGCGGCGGCCATTACTCTCTCGGCGCAAACCTCCCCATGGATTGATAAGCGGCCCCAGGCCTGGAGCCCGGAAGATACTCGGCGCCTTCTGGCTGATTCTCCCTGGGCCAAAACCGTCCGGGCCGCAATCAGTCCTCTTCAAACGGAAGATCAACGCCGCGAAGGCGGTAACATGGGCCAGGAGCATGGCCTCGGCTACGATGGCCTCGCCGACGACCGCCCCCGCATTCAGGCGCCGCGCAGTCTCCTCGATATCGCCAAGCCCGAAGCGCCCGTCCAGCAACCCCATCGGTCCATCGCCTTGCAGCTTCGCTGGGAAAGCGCGCTCCCCATTCGCCTGGCGCAATTAAAGTCCGCGGGGCCTGCCTTCGAGACGGCCGATGCCTACACGCTGGCGGTCTATGGAATCCCTCGCGTGCACGCCTACATCGCACCCAACAGTCTGTCTGCTTCGCTTGCAAGCCAAGCCGTCCTTCGCCGCGGCGCTAAACCGGCCGTGCGCCCCTCTCGTGTCGAAGTGATCCAGCGCGACGACGATACTGCGGTCCTCTATTACTTCCCGCTTGCGGCCGAGATCTCTCGCAACGACCGCCGAGTCACCTTCGAAGCCCAAATCGGCCGCATCGCTATTGTCCAATTCTTCACGCTAGAGGAGATGCTCTTTCAAGGAAAACTTGAACTCTGAATCCCGCCCTAAATCTCCAGCTTCCCCTGATACTCCATCTCCTTCAAAGCAAACTTCTTCTTAATCTCCATCCGGTCCGATGTGATGCGAAACTCGGCGTCCTTGTCTTCGAGCGTAATGGGTGCCGATTTTTCGAAGTGAAACACGGCGCGCCCATCCCGCCCCTGGTTCAATTCCACCTTCACCGGATTCAACCGCTGGCTGCCATACGACAGCACCGTTATCACTTTCAAGTGGTCGGCCAGTTGCCCGTCATCCGGCGCCTCGCCCGAGTCGCTCTGCCTCGGCTCGAACCCCGATTTCGGAAACCCGACTACCGCAATCACATACTCGTTTAACGGCTTCATCTCCGCCGCATTCACTTCGCCCCCGCTCGTCTTCGCCTCCGCCAGCCGCACCGGCAGCGCGCTCGCCCATTGCACCGTTACCGGCGTCCCCTGGTCGCCCGGCGGATATCCGCCTCGCCTTCCACGGCCCATCCCGCCGCCGCCCCAACCGCCGCGGCCCATACCGCCCCCGCCCGGCATCCCCTCGCCCCACGTACCTCCTCCCCCGCCTCCGCCGTTCCCGCCGCCATAGCCCGCCGTGCGCGCTACCGACACTTTCACCGTCTTGGACCATCCCGAACTGTTCAAGATCTGATACACATCCTCGCTCGTCCACTGCGCCGGATCTGTTTTCTGCCAGGAAGCCGCGCCGGCCATCAGCGCCGCCGCCGTGCCGAATGCCACTCCTATCGTCACCTTCGCTCTTCTACACATAGCCATTCGTTTTCGACGGCGCCAGCCTGCCTCCCGGTTACGCGCATCTCCTTTTTCCTCCTTACGCCGTCCCCCTAGAGCCAATCCTCAGACCCCGTAGGACCCTGGCTCCCCCGCAGGTCTGCTCCGCTCGAATCAACCATCGCTCCGTGAAAGCGCCATCCCCCCGCGACGGCGATCTCCAGACCACTTACAGTAGGTTAGCTAGTAAGTAGATACCCCGAGTGCGAGCTGCTCGTACATTTATCACCGAAAACTGCCATATCCAAAAGCGCCAGTAAGTCCCGTCCCGCGTGGCCCCGAATTATTGCAGGCTCGGGATTTATGAGGGTCACCAATAACTTTCGCTTGTATCTCATTTCCGGAGCGGAACAAATTCGCTCTCGAAACATCGCTTAATAAGGAACTTACCTGGATGCGTTTTAACAAGAACTTACATCTTTTTCTATTGGGACTTGCAGCGTGCGTAGGACTGCTGGCCAGTACTCCTGTCGCGCTTGCCAGCACCATCAACAATTCGTCTCCGTTCGATGCGAATGGAACGGTGATACGCCCCATGCAATCCGGCGGAGGCTCGGGAGGCAGTGGCGGCAGCAGTGGAACATCGAGTAGCGGCGGCAGCGGTGGCGGCGCCGGCGCCTCCGGCGCTTCAACCGGCTCCGGCGGAACCAATTCGGGCGGAAGTGCTTCCGGCGGATCGGGAACCGGTAGTTCCGGCGCTGGGTCCGGATCCGGCGGCTCCGGAACTGCGGGAACCGGAACCGGCACGTCCGGCACAGGCACAAGCACCGGGACCGGCGCCTCTTCCAGCCAACTCACAGTTACGGTGAACTCCAATGTGCCGACACAAAACGATTACCTTGTGTATGGCAACAGAGCTACCAGCACCGGAACGACTACAACCACCGGAACTGGAACTAGCGGAACGGGAACCATGGGCACCGGCACATCCGGCACTGGCACATCCGGCACCGGAACCACGGGTACCGGAACCACGGGCACTGGAACCACCGGCACCGGAACCGCCGGCACTGGAACCACCGGAACGGGAACCACCGGCACTGGCGCGACTGGTACAGGAACCAGCTCGAGCAGCGCAATGAACGCCGTTCAGATCGGCTCATTGAGCACAAATCAGACCAAGACGGAAACCCTGTCGAGCGGCAGCTCCTCCGGCTTCGTAACCCTTATCGGCATGGCTGGCGCGACCAACTCCACCACCAGCTCGGGAACCAGCTCTGGAACCCAGCCTTCGACCGCCAATGATGTCGTGCTCGCCATCCGCAGCGGCGCCAACACGGGTCAAACCTGGAGCACTTGGTTCGGCGGCACGTCCGAATCCACCATCATGAGCGACCTGCAGACCAACAACACAACGGCCCTTGAGCAGTTCGCCTCTCAATACTCATCTGATTTCGCCACGCTCAGCAAGGGATCGGCCACGGCCGACCTGATCGAATTCGGCGCGACCTCGCCGGGGACCGTGATCGGCACTGTATCCTTCAGCAGCGGCGCCGCAGCCGCCTCGGGTGTCCCCGAACCCTCCACCTACGGCCTTCTGCTTGCCGGCGCTCTCGGCCTCGGAGCCTTGAAGATGAGAAGGAAAGCCTCCCGATCTTAACGATTCCAGAAATCGTTCAGGTCCGGTTTTTCCTCCATGGGAGCTCGGGGCATTCATGTGCTCCCGAGCTCCTCTTTTTCAGCCCGCCACGCTCGCTCGGATCATCCCGCCCGTCAGCCATGCCCCCGATAATAGTTCGCGATTCGCTCGTAAACCTCCGGCGGAAACTTCAGCGACTTATATACGTTGCATCCCTCTGTGTCCCCGTCCGCCGCCTCGCAAATCGGAAATTCCTGTTCCTTCATCCACTGCAAAATACGCTCCGGTTTCGGCGGATTGTATCCGTGTGACTTCACCTGCGCAACGATCGCGCGCGCTTTCCGCTCGTCGCAATCCGCATCCTTGGTGAGCAGCGCGATAACCTCATCGTCCGACAGGAAATGCTGGCCCACCATCACGAACACCAGCCTGCCGTAATGACCTATGTCCTGGCCGCGCTCGAGAGCCCGCACCAGGTGACTCATCATCGCGTTCTCTTGAAGTTCTTCGAGTGCCATTTGTCTTGTTCCTATCCATGAGACTCGCCTACGCCCTCCAGGGTTTCGCTGTGTCTTCGCCCCAAACTCGCGCCGTTCGAACCCCGGCTTCCGGCGCCACGAGCTGAAGAAGTGCTACTATGTAGCACATGCGCAAAGCTTCCGTTCGTGAACTCCATATCCGGACGTCGGAACTGGTCCGGGAAGCTGCCGACGGGGCGGTCATCGTCATTGAAAAGCGGGGCGAGGCGGTCGCCGAACTGCGACCTTTAACGAAAAAACGAATCCGCAACCGGCCGCCCGACTTAACCGAGCTATGGAACCGCTTCCCCTCCGTTCCCGGCGACAGCGGCCGTTTCCTCGAAGAAGACCGCTAGCAGATGTATCTCGACTCGGCTTACATCGCCAAATACTACGTAAACGAACCCGACGCGCATCTAGTGAGAGACCTGATTCGGCGCTCTTCCGATATCTGCTCGTCTTCCTGGGCCCTTATCGAAGTCACTTGCGTCTTCAAGCGCCACGTCGTCGAGCGGTCTCTTACCGCAGCTCAAGGAGGCGAGTTGTTGGATCTTTTCCGCGACCACGTTTCTACAGGATTCTGGAACTTCATTCCCATCACGCAGGCTCTTCTATCCAGAACAGCCGGCTTGGTTCGTAGTCTTCCGCCCACCGTTCCCATACGCGCCGGCGACGCCATTCATCTCGCTACAGCCCTGGATGCCAGTGAACACGAGATATGGACCAACGACCGCCACCTGCTCGCGGCCGCTGCTCACCTCGGTTTAACTGGGAAGACGGTTAAAGCAAAGTGATTGTCCCGGCATCGGCGTTCAGATGCGAGAATCCAGCTAGGGTTCTCGCCCAATCGAAATGCGAAAACAAATTTCAGCCGAGGTGGAGAAAGCTGTCTTGCTGAAAAGTGCGCGGCGATGCGCAATTTGCTTCTCCCTGCATGGTGATCTCCAAGAGAAAATGGGGCAAATCGCTCACCTGGATCAAGATGCAACGAACGCGGCCGAAGATAATCTCGCTTCCTATGCCTGTCGCATCACACTCAGTACGATTCCAAAACCAGCCAACATAAGAACTTTAAGATTGAAGAGGTTAAGAGGCGCCGCGATGACCTATATGGTGCGATCGCCTCGGAGAAACACCATACGGAACGCCGCGATTCACATATCGACGCAGCGTCCAAGGAGGTGGATCGCGAAACTCTCAAGCGCTTCTTGGAAGTGATTCCATCAAGTATCATCTCTCCCTTGAGGACCGAACCTTTCAGTCATGCCTTCAGGTTTTCGAACGAGAGGCGGTTTCACTAGTACCCGAATCAAGCGAGCCGAGGAAACACCCCGAGGCAGCCTCATGCCGCTTCTAACGGAATAAGCTCATCTCTTACATAATGCAGTTGCACCAACTGCGGACGTCCGGAGCTGTCTTCGAAATGGAGCGCGGTTGCTTCCAGAACATTCGAACGCAGTTCCTCCCAGCTCTCTGCTTGCGTGAATATCGCTTCGCCGAAAAGCTCTCTTGAACCACTTCACAAAAGAAAGATAGTCGTCCCGCGTGACAGTACCGTTCAAAGGAATTGCGTCAAGCGCGGCGGAGAGATTACGGTCATTTTCGTTCACTCGTCTCTTGAACACCCTTGCAGGCGCCATAGAGCCGAACCATCCCCAGTGAGTCTCATTATTTTCTCGAAAGCCCCCGACTCCTTGGCGCTCTTCTTTCGAGAATCTACTGAACCTCTGGTGTTCTTCAAACAGCTTGCGCGACGTCTCTAACAAGTCCGCCCGTTTCGACACCGCATGATTCCGGTCCCGACGAACCTGTTCCAAGTACTCGCGCCACGTCATCGTAAGGAAATCCCTCAGCTCGATTTCCCCCGTCTCCGAGTGCGGTTCACAGGGCCGCCACAAACGCCAATATTGTTCAAGCCCAGATGCTGTAAGCCGGCTTCCGTTCTTCCAATAGTCCGCAAGAACGGCTGTTAGCTGCCGCCTCAAGAGCCCCTGCGGATCGTCAGTTGTATCAATAAGGAGAGTCGCCTCGGAGTTGCGTTCGAACCCGCCACAAGTGAAGTTGGCGCTCCCTAAGAGACACACCCAATCCCGGCCTGCGTTTTCAAAAAAGTACACCTTCGGGTGGAAAATCCCATCGTGCCGCCTCACGAATCGAACGCACGGGTTAGCTCGGAACTGCTTAATGACCTCAGGATGCGTCCGATAAAAATGAGTGCCTATGATCGCTCGATGAATTTTCCGCGCGTGCTTAACAAGCTGATCGTACCCTGAAAAACGACAGGAAGCCCACGCCACCGCGAACGACACGCGCCGGCAACCCTTCAGCAATCTAGCGAACTCTGTCTCAAGCTCGCTGCAGACGGTTATAAGTCTCAATCCTTCCCACTTTCTTGAAGCGCCTCCCAACTCCAGTCACAAGCTTTATCTCGAACGCTGTCTCCCACTTACGGCGATTCGCTTGGAATCGCCTGGTAAACTTACATTAGAAACCTACTAACGTTTAAGCTTTTAACCAACGCCGGACGGCCCAGCCGCTCCGGCGTTTTCATTTATACCCGAAAGGACCCCATGGCTACCGACGCTCAAATTCACGCCAACCAGCTCAACGCTCAACACTCCACCGGCCCTCAAACCGAAGCCGGCAAAGCCGCCTCCTGCCTCAACAACTTCCGCCACGGCATGACCGGCGCCTTCCGCGTCCTGCCCTCGGAAGATCAAGACGAATTCGATTGCCTCGCCGCCGCCCTCCGCGCCGAGCACCGCCCCACGACCATCACCGAAACCATCCTCATCGAGAAAATGGCTCAGCACTATTGGCTCTCGCAGCGCGCCCAGCGTCTCCAGGACCTCACGATGGCCGAAGATCTTCCCGCCAAAGATCAGGACCGCCAGTTCTCACTCTTTCTCCGCTACCAGACCACCAACGACCGCGCCTTCCACAAGTGCCTCAACGACTTCCTAAAGCTCAGAGCCGAAAAGCGCAAGATGGAAATTGGCTTCGAATCGCAAACCATCAAGAAAGCCGCTGAAGCCCGCCTCCAATCCGCCGAAACCCGGCGCCAGGACCTCCATAAATGGGCCGTCAGGCTCGCCGAAGCCAAGGTCGACCACCAATTAGTCCTAACCAATAACCTAGAACTCGACCGCACCCTCGCCGAAATCGCCCAAAACCGCGCTCCTAACGCCCAAAAGGCCGCCTAGCCCTGCACCCGAGAAATCTTCCAGCGCTCCCCAACTACCTTTCAGCAAGTGTCCACCCGGCTCGCACTCCAGCTCTGCGCCATCGCCGTCCTCTGCGCCCTAACCGCGCCCGCCCAAACCCCCGGCGACCCCGACCTCAACCAGGCCTACAAATCTCTCTCGCAAAAGGACTACGATTCCGCCATCGCGCTCTTCCGCAAAGGCCTGCAACTCCAGCCCAGCAACGCCGCCGCTCATAAGGACCTTGCCTACACGCTTCTCAAAGCCGGCGAAAACGCCGACGCCCGCGACGAATTCGAACGCGCCATGCACCTCAACGCCAACGACGAAACCGCCGCGCTCGAATACGCCTTCCTCGCCTTCGAAACCAAGAAGCCCATCGAAGCCCGCCGCATGTTCTACCGCCTCCGCTACAAAGCTTCCGCCTCCACGCGCGCCACCGCCGAGCAGGCCTTTCGGAACATCGACAAGCCGCTCGCCGATGGCATCGCCCGCTGGCAGCAAGCCCTCGCCCGCGCGCCCAATCCCACCGACATCTCTACCTTCAGCGCCCACTGGGAACTCGCCCAATTAGCCGAGCTGCGCGACGACCTCCCGCTCGCCGCCGAACAATACGAGATCTGCCGTAAGCTCAAGCCTCAGCTTCCCGAGCTCCTGCTCATTCTCGGCCGCGTCTGGCAACAACTCAATCGTCTCGATGAATCGCACGCCGCGCTCCTCGCCGCTTCCCGCTCGCGCGATTCCCGCACCGCCGAACTCGCTCTTGAGCAAATGACGTGTCCCGGTCAGGCCGCCGACGCCCCCTGCACGGCCCAACTTCGCTATCCCTACCCTTACGAATTCGTCGATGCCCTCAAGCTCGACCCCGAAAACCTCACGCTCCGCCGCGAACTCGCCTATCTTTACCTCGCCATGCACGACGACAAGCACGCCGTCGAACAGTTCCAGCAAGTCCTCTCGATCAATCCCAGAGACCCGCTGGCGCGCCGCCAACTGGATTCGCTCCTCGGCTTCAAATCCCGTGCCGCCGCCGCTCCTTCGCCCGCCGCATCCGGCGCCTCGGCCGCCTCCGACGCGAAGTCGATGGGCATGAAGAGCCTCAAGCTCGGCTACATGCGCGATGCGATCAAGTATCTGCTCCAGGCCCACGAAGAAGATCCCAACGACTCCGAAGTCATGCTCCAGCTCGGCTGGGCATACAACCTCGCCAAAGACGATGCCGAAGCCAAATCCTGGTTCTCTCTCGCCCGCAACTCCGACGACCCTCAAATCGCCGCCGAAGCAACCAAAGCCTTCCACGCCCTGAACGGCGACGCGCTTCCCCAAACCACCTTGTGGGCGCTCCCCATGTTCTCCTCGCGCTGGATGGACGTCTTCACCTACAGCCAGATCAAACACACCCTGCCGCTTCCTTGGCAGCGCGTCAACAAACTCGTGAGCTTCTATCTCTCCACCCGCTTCATGGGCGACATGCGAGGCGAAGTTCCCACCGCCTTTGGCGCCGGCTATCTCTCGGAAAGCTCGCTCATCTTCGGAGTCGGCGCAGCATCCAAAACCTGGCATCATCTCACCGGCTGGCTCGAAGCCGGCGAATCGGTCAACTACATGCCCGGTCGCCGCGACGAAGGTTACGCCATCCCCGATTACCGCGGCGGCGTCAATTTCTCGAAAGGCTTCGGCCAGTTACTCGGCAGCAAGACTCCCGGCTTCTTCTACGAGACCACCGCCGATGCCATTTACGTAAGCCGCTTCGACAAGGACTGGATGTTCTACTCCCAGCACCGCGCCGGCCGCACCTTCCACGCCTGGGACAAAACCACCGCTCAGGTTCTCTTCAATGTGAATTACGTCGGCGATGTCAAGAGCCAATACTGGGCCAATTCCCTCGAAATCGGCCCAGGCGCGAAGGTCCACCTCCCCTGGATGCGCCCCAACGTGTATCTCTCCGCCGACCTCCTCCACGGCTTCTACTTACGCGGCGATTACTACCCGCCGTGCGCGCTCAAAGGCTGCGCGCCCCAAGCCGGTTATAACGACGTGCGAGTTAGTTTCTGGTACGCCTTTACCAAATAACATGCGCTGCTCTCTCTTTCTCCTCGCGGCGGTCCCCGCTCTCGCCGGCGCCGCCACCTTCCAGGTCACTGGAACCGACGCCGCTCCTTGGAACAAGATCTTCGCCTCTGTCGGAATGGAATCCTCCACAACCGCGCCCGACATCCTCGTAGCCGGCCCGCAAGCCTCCGCTGAACTCACCGCCGGCCCCAATCAAATTCTCGTCCTCGAAGGCATGGGCCCGCTGGCCCGCCGCCTCGGCTTCACCCAGAAACAAACTTCCGTCTCCGTCCGCCAGATCTGCGACGCCCACGCTCCCAACATGCAGATCTTCTGGGAATTGCCCCTCGACGTCTCCGAAGTCCAGGTCCCCGCCGGCTACCAGGTCTTCGCCACGGAAAAATGGAAGCACGCGCCCGTGCTCGCCGGCAAGCTCGCGCCAGAAGGCGCGGTCCTCTGGATGGCCACTCCGCCCGGCCCCGGCGGCTTTGAGCGCTATCCCTATCTCATTCACGCGCTCGTCGATCTCGGGCTCTCGCTCCCGCTCGGCTCCGGCAACCTCTGGGCCTTCTTCGATTCCTCCTACCGCATCCGCGCCGATGTCGATTACCTCGCCCGCCGTTGGCGTCAATCGGGCGTCGGCATTCTTCACGTAGCCGCGTGGCACAACGTCGAACCCGATCCCATCCAGGACGCCTATCTCAAATCTTTAATCGAAGCCTGCCACCGCAACGCCATCCTGGTCTACGCCTGGCTCGAACTCCCTCACGTCAGCGAGAAATTCTGGGCCGACCATCCAGCCTGGCGCGAAAAGACCGCCGCCGACCAGGACGCCCAGCTCGATTGGCGCAAGCTGATGAATCTTCAGAACCCGGATTGCCATCGCGAAGTCGCTCGCCAGATCGGCGCCCTACTGCAGCGCTTCGATTGGGACGGCGTCAATGTCGCCGAGCTCTACTTCGAATCGCTCGAAGGCGCTTCCAATCCCGCCCGCTTCACTCCCATGAACGACGACGTGCGACAGGCTTTCAAGCGCGCCGAAGGATTCGATCCCAGGCTCCTGTTCGATCCGTCCTCGTCCTATTCGGCCGACAAGAATGCCGCCGCTCTCCGCAAATTCCTCGACTACCGCGCCGCGCTCGCCTCCCGCATGCAAGCCGATTGGCTCGATGTCATCGACCGCTTGAAAGTCTCCAAACCCTATCTCGATGTCGTCCTCACCCACATCGACGACCGCTTCGAACCCGGCATTCGCGATGCTCTCGGCGCCGATGTCGCGCGCAGCCTCCCGCTCATTCAGGCCCGCAAGAGCACGTTGCTCGTCGAAGATCCTGCAACGCTCTGGAATCTCGGTCCGGAGCGCTATGGAAAAATTGCTGCCAAGTACCGGGAACTCACGCCCGACCGTTCCCAAATCGCCGTCGACATCAACGTAGTCGAGCGCTACCAGGACGTCTACCCCACTAAGAAACAAACCGGCGTCGAGCTGCTCGAATTAGTCCATCAAGCCGCCGCGTCGTTTGCCCGCGTCGCCCTGTACTTCGAAAACTCACTCGAAAAGCAGGACTTGGCCCTACTGCCCGCCGCCGCCTCTACCGCCACCGTCACGCGCAAGAACTCCAATGAGTTGCAGCTCGATGCGCCCGAGCCTACGCGTGTTGCTTGGAACGGCCCTGTTGCGATGGACGGCAAGCCCTGGCCACTCCGCAACGATCGCTTTGTCACCGCGCCCCCGGGCGCTCACACGCTTGCGCCCGCATCCCTCGCCCCAGCGCTCACCATCTCCGATTTCAATGGCGATCTTCACTCCGCCGCCGCGACTACTCAGGGTGTCGAACTCGCCTACTCCAGCCGCAGCCGCGCCGTGGCCCTGCTCGGCTCGCCCGTCTCCTCGATTGAAATCGATGGCCGCCCATTCTGGAAGCCAGGACCCGGCGCTGCCAGCTCGGTCCTCTTGCCCTCAGGCCAGCACGTCGCTACTTTTAAGCGTTGATCCACCCGCCGCTCGAAAGCGCTCCAGCATCTGCTGCTCGTCTTCAGCCCTGATGCCCTTGATGGCGTCGCTCACTACCTCGACCCGCGCCCCCGTCTTCAGCAGCCCAAACGCGGCGCGCTGCACGCACACTTCTGTCGCGACGCCGTACACCACGAAGCGATCTGCTTTTAATTGCTCAACCAAGGGATTCAAATTCGGGTTCGAAAAGCAATCGACCGTCTGCTTCTCGATGACGATCTGTCCAGGCGCTCTTGTTCCGGAAACCTTCTGTTGGCCGGCTGTCCCGACGACGCAATGCGGCTTCCATCTCTGGAACTCCGGATCGTCTTCCGAGTGTGCATCCATCGTTGCGATCATCGGGAACCCATGCTCCGCCGCATAGCGCGTCAGCTTCTCTAGCGTCGGCACAAGCTTCTCCGCTCCGGGAACATACAGCGCTCCCGCCGGGTACAGGAAGTCCAGTTGCGTATCGACGTCGAAGAATACGGTTGTCATTCGCTTCTCACTAGCTGGTGTTTATCCCGAAGCTCCTGCGCCATCTCCAGCAGCCGCGGGCTGATCTCGACCGGATAGGCCGGCGCTTCGTCCAACGAGTGCAACTCCCGCGGCAGAGCCGCAATCGAAGACACCGCATGCGCCTGTGTCTTCTCAAGCGAGGGCAGGGGAGTCACCATCTCGCCCTGGCTAATCACCGGGCGTATCAGCGGCTCGCCCTGAAAATCCGCGTTGCATTCGCTATAGAGCGCCACCACGTCGTGGTCCGGGTACCGATAGATCTGCTTGGCGCCCGGCAGCGTGCTCTTCTCATCGCTGAACTTCGCCGTGTACTGCGTCTCGCCTCCTCGCTTCAGCTCCACCATCTTGTAAACCGCCGAGAGCGTCGGAGCATCGGAAGATGTCGCAAGCGCGGTACCTACTCCAAAGGCATCGAAGCAAGATGGACAGCGAATCAGCTCCGCCACTCTGTGCTCGTTCAAATCGTTGGTCGCGAAGATCTTCGCCTCCCGCAGTCCGGCCTCGTCCAGCATGCGCCTCACTTCGCGCGACAGCGCCGCGAGGTCGCCGCTGTCCAACCGCACGCCCCACAACGGCGGCCCCAGTTGAATCGCCAGCCGCGCCGCTTCGATCGTGTCATAGGTGTCCAGCAGAAACACCGTCGATTCGCCCAGCAGCCGTTTCAGCGCCCGGAACGCCTCTTCTTCGCTTGGGAACGCCATCGTCCAGGAGTGGGCCGCCGTCCCGAACACTGGAATCTCAAAGCGCATCCCCGCTTCGGTGTTGCTCGTTCCCGCGCATCCCGCCACATAAGCCGCCCGTCCTGCCAGTACGCCCGCCCCCGGAGAATGCGCCCGCCGGCTCCCGAACTCGACGATCGGCCGGCCCTTGGCGGCCAGCACGCACCGCGCCGCTTTAGACGCAATCATCGTCTGGAACGCAAATGTCGATAGCAGGTACGTCTCCACCAACTGCGCCTCCAGCAGCGGCGCCCGCACTATGCAAATCGGCTCGTTTCCGAATATCGGCGTTCCCTCCGGCACGGCAAACAAATCGCCCGTGAAGCGCAGGTCCATCAGGAAATCGAAGAACTCGGCCGGAGCGTTCTCGAAATGCGGCAGCGAACGCAGATAATCGACCTCGTCTTTCCGGAACTTCAAATCGAATAGATACTCGACCGCTTGCTGCAGTCCCGCCGCCACCAGAAAGTTGCGCTGCTCCGGAAGCCGCCGCACGGACAGTTCGAAGGTCGCTACGTCCTTGGTCTTGCCGGCCGCGAAGTAGCCGGCCGCCATCGTGAGTTGGTAGAGATCGGTATTAAGAGCGGACATGCTGTCCCCCGGTCGCGGCGCGCGCCGCGGCTTACTTCTTGGCCGAAGCTGCCGGTTTGATTGCCTTGCTTGCTCCCAGGATATCGTCTGCGGCCTTGCCATCAACCTGGTAGAGCGATGGCTCGTTCTCGCGCTGAACGATGTAGCCGTCCGCCGTCTTCGCGAACTCGGCCTTTTCCACCCGCTTGCCGTCGTTGGACGTCACCGTTACGCTAAACGCCGGAGTCGTAAAGCCGGTCGTCACGAACTTGGTCGCCGATAGGTCTCGCAGCTTGTCGATGAACGCTTGGACGGAGCCGGGATCCATCGTCTGCCCGCCCAGCTTCCAATCCGAGCCGCTTCTCGAATACGCCTTCTCGGAGCCGCCCTGCTGTAAGTCGATCTTGGTCGGATCGGCGAAGCCGAAGTCGAAGATCTTCTTGTTCCTGTAATCGTCTAGCGGCTTATCGATTTCTTTCCCCAGATCCGCCGAGATCTTGTACACCCCGTTCACCACGCTGCTCTTGGCGTAATAATCGTCTTTGTTCTTCCGTATGTCGAGACTCTGCGTTCCGGCGGCGTCGCTCACCTTCACCGTCCCGACCGGTTGGCCGGAAGCGTAAGCCGCCTCCAGTTTCTTTGCGTCATCGGCGCTCGCCGAGAGATCCATCTTCGCCTCCGTCAGCTTGCGCAGCAGCTCTTCCACCTGGAAACTGTCTGCCCGATACGGCTGCGGCTTCAGAATCTGCCAATCGTTTTGGTTGTTCTTTCCGAACTCGATATCCGACTTCGCCGAAACCAGTTCGATCCGTGTCAACCGGTTCGAGTCGAACGTCAGCAGCCGCTTGTCGCGCAGGTCGTTCACACTCTTATCGAGCGATGTCTTGATCGACGAAGCCACGGCATAAACCTTCGGATCGGAATTTGCCCGCGCATACACGAGCGAACCCGCCGGCACGTCATCGCCCAGAAGAAGCTGCTGGCTTTTTCCGTCCTTTTCGATCACCGTCACGGTTAACGTCGGATTCGTAAGGCCGTATTGGCTCAGATCTTTAGGCTTGTCTTCGACGATGTTATCGGCGCTAACGGGATTAAATGTCGATGCAACGTTGTTCGCCGCATCCTGATCTGCAGGCAGAGATTCAGGCGCTGTAATCGCCCATCTGCCGTTTTCGTTCTGAAGAACGACCGTGGTCCCGTCTTTTTTCTTCAGATCGATTTGTTTGATCTGCGCCTGCGGAATGTCGGTCAGTTTCGGCGACGCCGGTATGTTGGACGATTCGGTCGATTGCGGATGCCGCTTGGCCCACCAGACTCCTCCGCTGAGAGCAGCCAGAAGGACGGCCGCGATCAGGAGATTGCGTTGTTTCATGCCGCTCTACGCTTCAGAAAGATCAAGACTCCCGCAATGATGATCAGAAGCGGAATCGCGATCAGGTCGGTATACGCGAATACGTTCATCTGATGCTGCGACGCGTTCAGGCGCCGGTCTTCGGCCTCCTTTGGCCGGATGGAAATCAGGTCTTCGTCGGAAGAAAGCCAGTTCACGGCGTTCAGCGCCAAGTCGCGATTGGCTTGAAACCCGAGCATTCCGTTCGTCAGGAAGCCGGAATTGCCGACCACGACAAACCGCCCGGGGCTGTTCGCCTTGCCCGTGTTGTAAGAGCCGGCCGCTCCCAGCACGAACGGTCCTTTCTTATTGCTCGGATCCGATGGATTCACTTCGTTGGTGTTGAGCTTGGTAGTGGCGATCGCCCGGTCGCTTGTCGAGAAGAGTTTATCGACTGTCGTCTTATCGCCGTTCTTTACCGTCAGCGAGCGCGTGACCGGGAACCCGGTGAAGCTGTTCTTCAGGTCGTTCACGATGGGTTGCGATTCGTAGGAGTTGACCAGCGGAATCTCCGGCCCAAAGCCGAACAATTGGCCCATCGGGTTCTCTTCAAGAACCAGGTCCTTGTCAAGCGTGACGCCCCAGCTCTGCAGCAGGTCGGTGAGCGCCGTGTTCTCGGCCACGTGCTCTCGTCCGAAATCGATCGGCGGGTCCAGCAGAAACATCACGCGGCCGCCGCCTTCGACGTAGCTCTTAATGGCCGTCACTTCGTTCGGTGTGTAGTCGGCGGTCGGGCCGGCCACCACCAGAACGTTGCAATCGCTTGGAACCGCGGTCTTGTCCAGCAGGGTCGTGGATTGCGCCTGATAATTGTCGCGCTCCAGCAGCGTCTTGAACTGCGAAAGCCCGTTGCTCTCCGTGTCGTCGAGCGTGTGTTCGTGGCTGCCCGCGACGAAGCAGACTTTGCGGACGCCCTTTTCGTCCTTGAGGAATGCGCCCGTGATGCCTTCCTCGGTCAGCGCCTTGGCTTCTTCGCGCCGGTTATTAACTTCCACGAAGGCCGTTCCCGCGTAGCGGAGCCCATAAGCGCGCGCCACGGTCGGCTGCTTCTGGTAATCGATGTATTGAACGTGAATTTTGGGCGAAAGGTTCTTATAGCGATCGAGCATCCCGCGAGCGTTCGTGAAATTGCTCGCCTTGTCGATGTAGGTGATGGTTGCGTCGCCCTTCATGTTCTTGACCAGCTTCTGCGTTTCCTGGGAAAGCGTGAATCGCTTGTTGCTCGTTGTATCGACGCTCTTGTTGTAGCGGTTGCCGAGCCAGTTGATAAGCACCAGGATCGCGATCACCACGATGGTATACAGCATCGACGTCGCGCCGAAACGCGCTTGCCGCGCGGCTATGGTGTTTGCCCGCGCTCGTCTCGGATTTGTGGATTCGGTATTCGGCTCCGCCATTATGCCCTCCACCGCAAGGATTCGAGCGAGCGAGCCGTTAAGAACAGTCCAAAGAAAATCATAGACACGTAATAGATCAAATCTTTCGTATCGATCACGCCGCGCGAGAAGCTATCCATGTGGCTGACGATCGATAAGTAATTCAGCACCTGAACCGTATCGGAGTTGCCGAACGAGGTAGTCCAGTTCAGGATCCAAAGCACCAGCGCGAGCGCGAAGCCCACTGCGCCCGCTACGATCTGGTTCCGGGTTAACGTCGAAATAAACGTTCCGAACGCGAGCAGGCAGCCGCCCTGCAGCAGGATGCCGAGGAATCCGGTAGCCACCGGCTTCCAATCCGGGTTGCCATAGACGAACAGAAACGCATAATCGGCCAGCAGCACAACCAGCAGCGCGCCATACATAAGCACAGCCGAAAGCCACTTGCCGATGATGATCTCGACATCGTGAACCGGCGACGTAACGAGAAGCTCGATGGTCCCCTGTCGTTTTTCTTCCGCAAAGAGCCGCATGCTGATTAACGGAATCAGGAACAGGCCGACAACCGCCATGTTCGAAAACAAAGGCGCGATCACCTGCTCGTTGACGTTCATCGGAAAAGTTTGCCCGCTCATCTGGCCTTCGAGCGAGGCGCGTAGAAAGGCCGCGCTGATGAGATAAGTAAACGCGCCGCTCAGGAACGCGAAGATCGTCAATAGCACCCATGCGATGGGCGAGACGAAATACGCGTAAAGCTCGCGGCGGCAGACAGTCCAAATGTTTCTCATGCTTTTTCTCCCGTCGCGGGCAGCGCTGAGGTCGCTGCCGCCGGATGCGACCCAGTTAAGTGGAGGAAGACCTCTTCGAGACTGAGAGTCATCGATTTCAGCTCCTGCAGATTCCACCCGGCGTTCACCACGGCTCGGGCCAGATCGCCGCGGATATTCTGTCCATCCGCGCTCTCCACCTCGAATACAAAGCTGTCGCCGTGCGAGGCTCTTTCATAAACTGAACTTGCGCCCGGCACCTGCGCCAGGCGTTCGCGAACGGTTACCGCATCGGCCGCGCCCGCAGTCTCGACTTGAACTTGAATCCCGCGGCCCACGCCCGCGCGGTTCTTCAGGTTCTCGACCGAATCCGTCGCCACCAGCCGGCCCCGATCGATGATGATGACCTTTTCGCAAATCGCCTCGACCTCGGGCAGAATATGCGTGCTCAGCACGATGGTGTGCTCGCCCGACAGGCTCTTGATCAACTCGCGCGTTTCGTTGATCTGCTTAGGGTCGAGCCCGGAGGTCGGCTCGTCCAGAATGAGCACGTCGGGATTGTGAATGATGGCTTGCGCCAGCCCCACGCGCTGCCGATAGCCTTTCGAAAGTTTCGAAATCAGCTTCGATCGGACGTCGGCCACCGCGCAGCGTTCCATCACCTGCCCGGTGCGGGATTTCAGTTCCCCGCCTGGAACGTTCTTCAAGCGCCCGACGAATGTGAGGTAGTCTTCGACGCTCATTTCGGGATAAAGCGGCGGGGCTTCCGGCAGATAGCCAATGCGCTTTTTCACTTCGAAGGGCTGTTCGAAGACATCGAAGCCCGCGACCGTAGCTTTGCCCTCCGTCGGCGGCAGAAAGCACGTCAGAATGCGCATGGTAGTCGTCTTGCCGGCGCCGTTCGGACCGAGGAATCCGACGATGTCGCCCTTTTCGACTGAAAAAGAGATGTTGTTTACGGCGACGTGACGCGCGTACTTCTTCGAAAGATTTTCAACCTGAATCATATGTTAGAAACAAGGACTAGGCTCACGACAGAAGCGAGAGCCGATTGTCCGGCGCAGCAGCGCTGGAAACAACCAGAATAATATAGGGCAGCGGAGAAACCGCTGTCAATTGAGACGCGCCCTGTGGACGGACGTTAGCGCCTGCTGGCCTCAAGCGCCGAGTCCAAGCCCCATAATTTGAAAACCGGAGTCCACATATAATATGTTTCCGGTAACTCCGCGGCTCAGGTCGCTCGCCAGAAACACGGCCGCGTCGCCCACCTCCGCAGGATCGGTGTTTCGCCGTAGCGGGGCGATGGAAGCCACGCCTTCGAGCACCTTCGAAAAATCCTTGATGCCGCGCGCCGAGGCGGTCTTTACGGGTCCCGCCGAAATGGCGTTGACTCGAATGCCGTGCATTCCTAGATCGCTTGCCAGATAGCGCACGCACGCCTCTAGCGATGCCTTCGCCACTCCCATCACATTGTAATTTTGCACGACGCGCGTCGAACCTAAATAGGTCAGCGTCAAAATCGAACCGCCATTCGCCATGAGAGGAGAAACCGCGCGAGCGACGGCCACGAGCGAATAGGCGCTGACCTCCTGAGCGAGCAAGAAACCGTCGCGGCTGGTTTCGACAAAAGCGCGGCTGAGATCCTCTCGATTCGCGTAAGCAATGCTGTGGACCATGACATCCAGGCGGGGCGCGGATTCTTTGAGACCGGAAACCAGGTTTTCGAGCTCTTCCGGTTTGGTCACATCGCAACTGACGACTTTGGAAGCTTTCAGGTTCGCCGCCAGCTCTTCGACGGTTTGACGCTGCCGGTCGCCCTGATAAGTCAGCGTCAATGAGGCGCCTTCCCGCACGAAAGCCGCAGCGATCGCGTAAGCGAGGCTCCATCTATTGGCGACGCCTAGCACCAGCGCGTTCTTGCCTGCAAGCAGGTTGGGCATGAAAGGGTCATTGTAGCGTGCGGACCAGGCGGTTTGTTAGCATTCGGTCGAATGTCTGAAGCTCTTGCGCGCGCCGAGACTATTCCGGCGCGCTGGTACACGGACCCGGAATTCTTCGAAAGGGAAAAAGAACGGATTTTCTGGCGCACTTGGCAGCCGCTCGGGCACGCATCGAAGGTCGTCGGGCCGGGATGCTATCTAGCAGGCGAAGTGACTGGCGAACCATGTGCGGCGGTGCGTGGGGCGGACGGAGTCCTGCGCGCCTTCTCGAATGTGTGCCGTCATCGCGCCTCTACGATCCTCGAAGGGAATGGCTGCGCGAAGACCCTGCGCTGCCCGTACCACAACTGGACCTACTCACTGCAGGGAAATCTGTTGGCGGCGCCGGAGTTCGAGGGGGTCGAGAACTGGTCGCAGAACGACATTCGGCTACCCGAAATGGGAGTCGAAGAATGGGGACCTTTCGTGTTCGTCAATGTCGACAAGCAGGCGCCGAGGCTTAGGGAAGTGATGGGCGAAATACCCGAGCAGGTCGAGGGGATCGGCTGCCGGATCGATAAATTGCACTTATCGGAGCGAAAGGATTATCTGATTCGTTGTAACTGGAAAGTTTATATTGACAACTATTTAGAGGGCTATCATCTCCCGGCGGCGCATCCATCGCTTTTCCGCGAGCTTGATTACGGCGCCTACCGCGTAGACACTTTTCGTTATTATTCGTCACAATATGCGCCCATTCGACCTCCGCGCTCCGGTTTGAACGAGACCAGACGATATGGCGTCGATAATGCCGGCTCTCCGGCCCTGTATTTCTGGATCTTTCCGAATTTCATGCTGAACGTCTACCCCGACAACCTAAGCAGCAACATCATCCTACCGCTGGGCCACGATCGGACCCTAACGATCTTCGAATGGTTCACCTATGCAAACGACGTCGGAGCTACGGAGATAAGTCCGGAAACCGTGGCGTTTAGCGACGAAATTCAACAGGAGGACATTCGCATTTGCGAAAACGTGCAGCGGGGACTTGCATCCAGGCTCTACGATCGGGGCCGCTATTCGGTGAAGCGAGAGAACGGGGTGTGTCACTTTCACCGTCTGGTGGAGGAGTTCGTAGGACGCGAGCCCACCGCCTAAGGACGAGCGGTTACAGCCTATTCCCGATGGAAGTTCAAGCTACGGTTTGACAATCTTTAGTACTAGCGAGGTAACAGTACTTGGAATGCGCGGGCGTTACCGAGGAAGCTTGCTCCGTGTATACCATTCGTATGATACTGAAGCTCTATCAATTCCCCCCGGGGTCCCCTCCACCGTCTTGTTAACGACATAGATGGGACTCTGAGAGGCGGAAGCCCGTTTTCAGTTCGACCCCCATTAATCAGGCCGCAACGACATTTCAGAGGAAGGTCCGCGTGGACCCTGCGCAATGCTCATTCCGCGACTGCTCGGTTGACAAATTACGTGGCGACATCAAAAAGAGACCGCATCATCGTATTTCGCGTCAGCGAACAAGAATATAACTGTCTTCGGTCGGCTTGCGACGCGGCAGGAGGGCACAGTCTGTCCGAGTACACTCGTTCCGAGTTGCTCTCCGGCATGCATCCGGGCTCTTCGGAATCTCTGCTGCTGCAGCGGTTTCGAGAGATGGAGAAAAAGTTGACAGAGTTGCAACAGTTGACCGCGCACATGCTGGAATGCATGCTGGCGGCCGGCCTGGACGGGGCGTCTTGAACCCGTTCGAGAGAAAATCTAGAATAGACCACCCGGGCGCGTCCGGGAGGACAAATTAACAGGAGAGCGTGAGAGATAAGCAATTCATGCAAACAACGTTGAACGTGCGAGAACAGGAGTCCAGCAAGACAGAAGGAGGCATCTGCTCTGCTTATGGGGGCGAGTTAGTAAACTTATTGGCGACTTCGGAGAGGGCCTCTGAATTACAGGCGCAATCGCAAGGTTGGGCGTCGTGGGATTTGACGCCACGCCAGCTTTGCGACCTCGATTTGCTGATGAACGGTGGATTTTCACCTTTGCGCGGATTTTTGGGCCAGCAAGACTATGAGAGCGTGTGCGCCAAGATGCGCCTGTCAGACGGTAAGGTTTGGCCCATGCCGATCACGCTGGACGTCAGCGAGGAGTTCAGGAAGAAAATAGAGCCGGGAACCACGATAGCGTTGCGCGATGCAGAAGGCGTGATGCTGGCGGCATTGCACGTGGAGGAAGTATGGCAACCGGATCGGATGGCGGAAGCGAAGATGGTCTTCGGGACCACCAGCACTGCGCACCCCGGTGTTGCATATTTGTTGAAACAGTCGCATCCCTGGTACGTGAGCGGCCGCCTGGAAGGAGTGCAGCCTCCGTCCTATTACGATTTTCCGGCGCTTCGGTACACGCCCGCGGATCTGCGCAGCGAATTTCGCGAGTCGGGTTGGAGCAACGTGGTCGCGTTTCAGACACGCAATCCGATGCATCGCGCTCATCAGGAGTTGACGCGGCGCGCGGCCGAAAAGGTGGGAGCGAAGCTGCTGATCCACCCGTCGGTCGGAATGACGAAACCGGGCGATGTGGAGTACTACGTTCGAGTGCGTTGCTATGAGGCGCTGCTCGGAACGTATGCGCCAAATACAGCGAAACTATCGCTGCTGCCGTTGGCGATGCGAATGGGGGGCCCGAGAGAGGCCGTATGGCACGCGATCATACGGAGAAACTACGGCTGCAATTACTTTATCGTGGGCCGCGACCACGCAGGTCCGGGCGCCGACACCGACGGCAAGCCGTTTTACGGACCCTACGAGGCACAGCAACTTCTCGCCCGCCACGAAAAAGAAGTGGGCGTCACGATGGTTCCGTTTCCGATGATGGTTTACCTCAAGGAGGAGAACGCTTATGTGCCGCAGACCGAAGTGCCGGAGGGGCTTTCGCCACTGATTATTTCGGGAACCGAGCTGCGCAAGCGGCTGACGCAAGGAACAGAAATTCCGTCCTGGTTTTCGTTTCCGCAAGTTGTGGAAGAGCTGCGAAAGAGTTACCCGCCGCGTGACCGCCAAGGGTTCACGATCTTCTTTACCGGACTGTCGGGCTCGGGAAAATCGACGATCGCCAACATCCTGCGCGTCAAGTTACTCGAGCAGGGAGGCCGTCCAGTGACTCTGCTGGATGGCGATATTGTGCGCAAGCACTTGTCTTCGGAACTGGGATTCTCACGCGAGCATCGGGACATCAACATCCGAAGAATCGGCTTTGTGGCTTCGGAGATAACTAAGAATGGCGGAATTGCGATCTGCGCGCCGATCGCCCCTTTCGATGTAGTTCGCAAGGAAGTAAGAAGCATGATCGAGCCGGCGGGGGGCTTCATTCTAGTTCATCTTTCAACGCCATTAAAGGCCTGCGAAGAAAGAGACCGGAAGGGGCTATACGCGAAGGCGCGCCAGGGTATTGTGCAACAGTTCACCGGTATCTCGGACCCGTATGAAGCTCCCGAGGATGCCGAGATCGTGATCGATACCTGCCTAATGTCTCCGCAAGAAGCGGCACAGGAGATCCTTTCCTATGTAGAGCGGAGCGGGTTCCTCGCGACGAGCGATCTGGCTTAGCGCTTCCGGAAGCAAGAACAGTCCTTGGCATACGCGCCCGGCAACATACCGGGCGCGGCGAGCCGCTCCGATTCAGTCGGCTCGGTGCCACGCTGGAGCGGGATCTTGTTGGTTTAGGTGGACAAATTGATCGCAAGAAGCCAGACGGACGACACGCTCAGACGGATTGAGGAAGCGTTGCAAGAAGCGGACCGCGCGATTTCTCCGTTTGTCTCCGGGCAAGTGGAAGTACAGTTCAAGTCGGGAGACGATCCGGTGACGGAAGCGGATCGGGTAGCAAACCAGGTGCTGCACGACATGTTAGTACGCGAGGGCGAGGGTTGGCTGTCCGAAGAGAGCGCCGAAGATTTCGGTCGGCTGGAGAAGAAGCGGGTGTGGATCGTGGACCCGCTGGACGGCACGCGCGAGTTTGCGGCTGGGATTCCGGAATGGTGCATCTCGATCGGACTTGTTGAAGAGGGCCGCGCAATCGCGGGTGGAATTCGGAATCCAGCTACGCAAGAGACATTTCTCGGCTCGATCGAGCGGGGACTAATTTACAACGGACGCGCGGCAAATTGCAGCGGCGCAAAAACTCTGGATTCCGCCACGGTGCTCGCTAGCCGCAGCGAAGTGAAGCGCGGCGAGTGGAAGGAATTTGAGAATCGCCAATTTACCGTGAAACCGATGGGGTCGGTTGCATACAAGCTAGCGCGGGTGGCCGCGGGCCTTGCCGATGCGACTTGGACACTTTGTCCGAAGCACGAGTGGGACGTGGCGGCGGGAGTCGCCTTGATCGAAGCGGCGGGCGGATTTGCCGGTAAACTGGATGGCACGCCCTTGGTCTTTAACAACGCGGATTGCCTGTTACCCAATTTGATAGCTGGAGGCGCGGGTCTAGCCAAAGAGCTATCGTCCTTTCTGAAGCAGCGCGGGACAAATGGAAACGGCCGGGCGGCGAGCAACGGAGGCCGCGCGGAGTGAAGGCCGAAATCGCAGTTCCGATCGAAGGTGCATGATGGCTAATTTTCTTCGGCTCCGAATCGGGATTGGAGCGGTCCTGATGATCGCCGTGGTTCCTTCGCTTCCCGCGCAGGATAGGCAAGGAATAGCGGCAGAGGCGGTCAACACTCCACAAGGCGCGCCGACGGATGAGCACAGGCAAGAGAGCAGCGCGCGACCTAATGCGGGTCCGGCGCTGCTGCAGCGGGGGCCTCGATACCAGTTGAGCGCGGCGGACGTGTTAGATATCAGTTTTCCTTTTACACCTGAATTTAACCAAAGCGTTACCATTCAGCCAGATGGATACATAACATTGACCGACGTTGGGGATTTGCAGGTCTCAGGGAAGACCGTACCGGAACTGACCGAGTTACTGCGCGCGGCTTATGCGAAGATACTCCACGATCCCGTCATCAATATAGTTCTAAAAGACTTTCAAAAACCTTATTTTATCGCCAGCGGGGAACTGGCGCATCCCGGAAAATACGACTTACGCTCCGATACTACACTCAGCGAAGCGGTAGCAATCGCAGGTGGTTTTACGGAAAACTCGAAGCATTCGGAAGTGTATCTATACCGGCATGTGCCGAACGGATGGGCGGAGGTGAGGAAAGTGGACGTGAAGAAGATGTTCAAAGACGCGGATCTGAGTGAAGATCTGCATCTGCAACCCGGAGACATGGTGTTTGTTCCGCAGAACCGGATATCAAAATTCAGGCGGTACATTCCGGCCCCCGGAGTTGGCGTGAATATGGCTCCCTACTAAGGTTCTATCAATGAGTTTCGCGGAGCGGATATGAACGAGTTAGAACTGTACGAACCCGTTCGAGAGACAAGCAGCGAACGGCCAGGGACAGAATCGCTGGCCTTAAGCGATCTGCTGGCCATTGCGCACCGGCATCGGCTGCTCATTTTCCTCTCGTTCTTGGCAGTAGTAGCAGGGGCCATCGCGGTGGCGATTTTACAGCCGAATCAATACGATTCCGCGCTGAAGATATTAGTGAAACGCGACCGGATAAATACGGTGGTGACGGCTGAGGCGACGGCAGCGATCCCGCAGGTTGCACCCGAGGTGACCGAAGAAGAGCTCAACTCCGAAGTCGCATTGCTGAAGAGCAGAGATCTGCTCGAGCGGATTGTCTTAGATTGCGATCTCGAGAAGCGGGTTCATCGGACGCTATTGGGGTTTACGACCGCCTTGCCGGAGGACGCACATAAAGCTGTGAAACCGGCTTCACTTACCACCGGGCAGGAAAGCGTGGCCGCGCCGGCCGCTGCGGCCGAGAGCCCGGCTGATACGCCGACAAGATTAGCCCCGTTGCAGGCGGCGGAGATCGGCGGCCGAAGCCGCAATGAAAACATCGCGATTTCAGAAGCGACAAAAGCATTAGATAAGGATCTGAAGGTGGACGTCGTGAAAAGAACGAATCTGATCGAGGCCACCTATGAGTCTCCGGACCCTCGCTTAGCGGCGGAGGTGCTTACGTCGCTTGCGAATCTTTATATAGAAAAGCACGTTGCAGTTCATAGATTGTCTGGAGCTTTCGATTTCTTCCAGCGTGAAACCGAAAGATACCGAAGAGAGCTTGACGACGCGCAGAAGCATCTGCTTGATTTCGATAAGTCGGCTTCAGTGGTGGAGGCGCCAGTTGAGAAGCAGCTCGCGCTGCAGAAGCTAGCCGAATTTCAAGTATCTTTGAGTCAGACAAACGCCTCCATTGCAGAAACAGAAAAACGCATTGGAGTATTGCAGGCGCAGATGCAAACCATACCGAGCCGGATGGTTACTCAAGTCCGCGACTCGGATGACGGAATATTGATTTCTCAGCTTAAGGCTAACCTGCTCAACCTGGAACAAAAGCGCATCGAACTGCTACAAAAATTCGAACCAACATACCGCCCGGTGCAAGAGGTGGAGGCTGAAATCGCGCAGGTGCGCGCCACCTTAGCCGAGAAGTCGCAGATACATGAGCAAACGACGGATCGAGATCCGACTTATGAATGGGCGCGGAGCGAACTGGAAAAGGCAAAAGCCGATTTAGCGAGTCTGCAGGCTCGAGCGCAAGTGACGGCGGCAGCGGTGAAGTCTTATGAAGGATCGGCCCGATCCTTGGATACGAAAGAGGTGGAGCAGGGCGACCTGATCCGCACGGTAAAGTCGGCAGAAGAAAATTACGTATTGTCGCAGCGAAAGGAGGAAGAAGCGCGAATATCGGACGCTCTCGACAGGGGACGTATTCTGAATGTGGCTATCGCCGAACCTCCCAGCGTTCCGTCGCTGCCATCCAACCATCGAATTCGAGTGGTGTTATTCGGCGTGATTTTTGGGATGTTAGTGAGCGCGGCGCTTACCTTCGCGGCGGAACGTACGAATTCGACATTCCGCACACCGGCCGAAATTGGATCCATATTAAACATTCCGGTGCTAGCGGCAATACCACAGCGCGCCATTCGCGACCATGGTTCAGAAAATTTCACCTCGCTTCTGCTGCCGGCGACCGGCCGGAACGAAGAAGATGCGAAATGAAGGCCTGTATGAGTGAGTGCGAACTGCGACTTGCTTGATGAACACGTGCAAGGGGTAATATAAACCAGATGAGCCGCGTTCACGAGGCGCTTTTTAGAGCCGTATCGGAAGCTCAGGCGCCTGAGGCCGATGCAGGTGTTCGCTCTTCGCGCAACGAGGAAGGGAACTTGAAGCCAGAACTTAGACGGCGACCTGGGGCAACGCGGAAGCGGGGCTTTGTAACGGCACACGACGACACCGCGATAAATGGAAATTCACGATCAAGTGATTTTCCAAGATCGTTGAGAGCCGAGGTCGTAAAGCTAGTGCAGCGCGTGTTCGTGTTTCCCAATTCGCACGCTCCGCGCTCAGTTGTTTTTTCGAGTGTGGAGGGAAGCGGCTCTTCCCAGGTCTGTTTTCGAGTCGCCGAGGTCCTGGCGGAAAGTTCGGCGTCGGTCTGCTTGATTAGCACCTGCGCTCCGGTTCCAAAAGAACAGATAGAGGCGCCGAGTAAGTGCCGAGGATGGGCCGGCGCCATCACCAGTGCTGATCCGATCGCCGATTTCGTGCTGCCCACTACCTTGGAAAACTTATGGGTGATTCCGTCTGGAGTCCAAGAAAACGGCCGCTTACATGTTTCGAGCGAATTGCGCTCGCGGATCGGAGAAGTAAAAGAAGAGTTTGACTACGTACTGATCGATGCGCCGGCGATTGTTTCTTCCCCTGACGCGGTTGTACTCGGTCAAGTAACCGATGGTCTCATACTTGTCGTAGAGGCGAATTATACCCGGCGTGAGACTGCCCGCCTCGCCAAAGAGACGCTGGATGCCGCGAAGGTAACAGTATTAGGCGCGATCCTCAATAATCATACGCTGCCTGGCGCGTAGCTGTCTCCTTTGCGGTTGCGCATTTATCCGCATCGAAGACTTATACCTCCTCAGCTCAGTAACGATCTATAGCCGTATTCGCAGTTCCTCACAGGGACGTTGCCGACGGTTTGCAACGTTTTCGCGCTGTCGTTCCTGGATCTGGTTTTCCGACTTACCCGACTGGTGGTCCGCCCTCATGACTAGCGCCCGGCGTACGCTTCTGATGAACGCGCTGAAGCTTTTCGATGTAAGCCTAATGCTTACGGCCTTTGTACTCGCGAGCTTAGTGGTATTCGACGAGAGCCACAATAGCCTGGCAGCCTTTTTTTCGATGCGAGTGAAAGTCCAGAATTTTGCGATTTTCGCCCTGCTGATTCTTACTTGGCATCTCATTTTCTCGTTTTCGGGATTGTATGCGTCGCGACGCCTCTCTAAGCGAGGAAGGGAAGCCGTTGATGTGGTAACAAGCATCACGATAGGAACGGTCATTATATTCGCGGGGGCGATCGTATTTCACATACACTTGATCACACCTGTCTTCCTGGCTGTATTCTGGCTGGCGAGTGTTAGCCTCACGGTGCCGAGCCGGCTAACGTTACGGATCACGCTTGCGGCGCTCCGGAAGCGCGGCCGCAATCTGCGGGATGTGCTTATCATTGGAACCAATAGCCGCGCACTGGAGTTCGCAAACAGACTCGTCTCGCACCCGGAACTCGGATATAGGATCAGCGGATTTGTGGACGACGGCTGGCATGGGATGGAGACATTTCGAAAGAGTGGTTTCTCAGTAGTTTCCGACATGGCCGGATTTGCTGCTTACCTGCGGCGAACCGTTGTAGATGAGGTGGTAATCGCAGTCCCTTTTCGTTCGATGCACGAGTGGGCGTCGCGGATCGCGAGTTCCTGCGAGGAGCAGGGCGTGACGGTACGCTTGCTCGCGAATATTCTGGATCTGAAAGTCGCGCGGCCGAGGGTGGAGGAGTTGGCCGACGGTGAAGCGCTCCTGGCGCATCCCGCGGGATGGGTGGAAGGATGGCCGCTGTTTGTCAAACGCATCCTGGATTTACTCGTATCGTCGATATCGGTTGTTATCCTCGCCCCGCTGCTTCTCCTGGTCTCAATACTGATCAAATTGACGTCTCCGGGGCCTGTGCTGTTTATACAGAAACGCGTGGGGTTGCACAAGCGGCCGCTTCGAGTTTATAAGTTCCGGACTATGTCGGTGGATGCGGAGCAGAGAATGCGGGAAATCGAGCACTTAAACGAGGCTAGTGGACCGGTTTTCAAGATCAAGAACGATCCACGAATCACTCCCATAGGCAAGATTCTGCGCAAAACAAGCGTGGATGAATTGCCGCAATTGTTCAACGTGATCAAAGGAGAGATGAGCCTGGTGGGGCCTCGTCCGCTGCCCGTGAGAGACTATGAAGGATTCAGCGAGGACTGGCAACGCCGGCGCTTTAGCGTGAAACCCGGAATTACCTGCCTGTGGCAGGTGCAAGGTAGAAGCTCCATCGCATTCCAACAGTGGATGGAATTGGACCTTGAGTATATAGAGAAGTGGTCCTTGTGGCTGGACGTTCAGATTCTCTTGCAAACAATTCCGGCCGTTCTGAAGGGTTCCGGTGCGGCGTAGAGCCCGGGGAGAATAAGTGGCGTCACCGGATTGGGCAGTTAGAGTTGTAACTACAAGTTGGGACGACGGCGACCCCAATGATCGCAAGCTGGCAGACCTACTAAGCAGATACAGGCTGAAAGGAACATTCTATGTCCCGGTCCAGCCGTACCATGGCAAGAACAGGCTACAGACTAGCGATTTAAGGGCGCTCCACACGGAGAATTTTGAAATTGGCGCTCACAGCGTCAGTCACAAGAATCTATCCGATCTAGGTGGCGAAGAGTTGATCCATGAAGTGCGGGATTGCAAACAGATACTCGAGCAATTACTGGGCGATCAAGTGCCAATGTTTTGCTACCCTAATGGGCGCTATGATGCAGATGCTGTGGAGCAGGTGAGACGCGCGGGCTATAGCGGCGCCAGGTCGACGCGCATGCTCTCGGTCGCAAGGAAATTCGATGCCTATCGGATGCCTACCAGCCTCCAGGCTTATCCGCACGGAAAAGCAGCGTACCTACGGAACCAAGGGCGAGCTAAAAACATTTCCGGATTGGCCAAATACGCTCTCCAATGGCAACAGTGCAGACGGTGGATAGATCTTGGCAAAGCGCTCTTTGATCGTGTATGGAGCAAGGGCGGAGTCTGGCACCTTTACGGACACTCTTGGGAAATAGAGGAACTAGGTTTGTGGGACGAGTTACGAGAGATGTTCGAATACGTTGCCGGGCGTGAGAGCGTCGCGTATGTCACTAACGGTCAGTTGTTATCGATGCTAGGCCGGTCATAAAGGCGAAGGGTGTAAAGCACGTGAATGCGATGGGGCGCGGAAACAGTCATGCCAGAAGCTAGAACGGACATGTGGGCGCAGCGAAGAGTGACTTACGATTCCCGAGGGGCCTCTGTGATGGCGCAGGTAGCCGTTCAGGCGTCTTTCAGGCCCCTTGAGCGAGCGCTTGTGGCTGGCCAAGAAGTGATAAGCTACCGCGATTTAGATGCTCGGTCGAACCAAGTTGCGCGAACGTTGAGGTCTCTCGGGGTTGGGCCGGATGCCCTGGTTGGAATTTGGGCGCCGCGATCTATCGCATTCACCGTCGCTACTTTAGCGACACTGAAGGCGGGTGGCGCATACGTTCCGATCGACGTGGCGACTCCTGCGGAACGTGCAGCCTGGATGTTAGACGATGCTGGCCCCGTGGCATTATTGACCACGCCCGACTTAGTCGATAAGGTTCGCGGGAGATGGCATACCATTCTAATCGACGATGATGCGTTTGGGTCTGAGTCGACGGGTCCGATCGAATGCATGGCAGAGCCAGATAACTTGGCGTATGTTATCTACACCTCCGGCTCTACGGGACGACCTAAGGGCGTAGAGATTTCGCACAGCAGTCTTTCCAACTTGGTCTCCTGGCACCAAGAAGCATTTGACGTAAAACCATCAGATCGCGCGAGCCAGTTAGCCAGTCCGGGATTCGACGCGGCCGTGTGGGAGGTGTGGCCTTATCTGACCGCCGGCGCATCCCTGCACCTGGTAGATGAAGCAGCGCGAAGCGAACCCGTCGCCTTACGCGATTGGATGATTTCCGAAGGCATTACGATCGGGTTTGTTCCGACGGCTCTCGCAGAACGTATGATTGTTTTAGATTGGCCAACGAACACGTCGCTGCGCTACATGCTGACTGGCGCGGACGCCCTCCGTCGCTATCCGCGGCCGGGCTTGCCGTTTGTCCTGGTCAACAACTACGGACCGACTGAGAACACGGTGGTGACGACCTCGGGCGTGGTGCACGGCGGTGGCGACAGGGAAGCGCGACCTACCATCGGGCGCCCGATCCAGAATGTTCAGGTCTACATTGTCGATTCTGATCTAAAGCAAGTTGCCACAGGACAGCGCGGAGAAATTTGCATTGCAGGAAAGGGAGTGGCGCGCGGGTACCGCAATGCGCCACAACTGACCGAAGAAAAATTTGTTCCTAATCCGTTTGACTCCGACCATAGCGGGCGTTTATACAAGACCGGCGACTTAGGAAGCACTTTACCGAATGGAGAAGTTCAGTTTCACGGCCGGATCGATGAGCAGGTCAAGATTCGAGGCTACCGGATCGAGCCCAATGAGATTGCGAGCGCTTTGACGCGGCACCCTGAAATCGAGGCCAGCCTGGTGGTCGCTCAAGAGCAGGAGGACAATCGCGAGCTTGTCGCCTATGTAGTTGCCAAGGATGGCAGCACGCTTTCCGAGAGGGGGTGCCGCGAGTTTCTAGGCGCCCAGTTACCGGACTACATGATCCCGCGATATTGGGTGCGTCTTTCGGAGCTCCCCGTCAATGCGAGCGGAAAGGTAAGCCGGGCGGATCTGCCGAGACCGGACGACTCGAATCGCCTGCATAACGAGGAACATCTAGAGCCTCGGACGACGATCGAGAAACAAATGTTGGAAATCGTCGGACCATTAGTCGGGGTACAGAAGATCGGCATAGACGATAACTTCTTCATGCTAGGCGGGCACTCGCTATTGGGTACGCAATTAATAGCACGCATAAGAGAAGTATTTGGAGTGCAAATTACTCTGAGGAACTTATTTGAGTCGCCAACTGTCGCAGCACTGGCGGAAGAAGTCGAGCGGCTTCTATATTTACGCGTCGAAGCGATGACCGACGATGAAGCCGAACAATCCTTGAAAGCCTTGCGATGACAACCGGCGCGATTAAGGACCCGACCTACCGCCGCTCGGGCGTCCGAAGTCTTACTCAGTTGCTGGATCCCGAGGTCTTGGCGAATCCCTACCCTTTGTTTCAGCTTCTTCGGGAGGAGGATCCTGTACATTGGGACCCGTACCTGCACGCGTGGGTGGTAACCAGGTACGAAGATGTTATGGAAGTATTGCATCGATTTTCCGCGGACCGCACACCGACTCCCGAGCATCTGGCCCAGATCGGGCTTGGGGAGCTTGCACCCATCGCGCAGGTGATGGTGAAGCAGATGCTTTTTTTAGACCCGCCTGCACACACCCGTATCCGGCGTTTGGCCTCGTATGCATTTACTCCCGGACGCGTCGCGGTGCTTAGGGATCATATCCGGGATATTGTTGGGAGCTTAATCGATGGAGTGGCGAGAAACGGACGAATGGACGTTATCGGCGATCTAGCCGAACCTCTACCGTACACCGTGACGGCGGAGATGCTGGGCGTGCCCGTCCAGGACGCGCCGCAACTCAAGGCATGGTCACAAGATTTTGCGGAGATGCTCGGCAACTTTCAGCACAATCCGGAGCGTGCGCCACGAGTCAGACGCAGCGTGGAGGAGATGACCAGGTATTTTCAATCGGCGATAAGACAGATTGAGCGGCAACCGCGCGAAGGACTTATCCACTCATTTCTTACCGCCGAGTTAGACGGAGATCGGTACAGCGAAGAAGAAGTTATAGCGAATACTATAGTCACGATGGTAGGAGGGCAGGAGACAACCACGAATCTTATTGGTAACGGTGTGTTGACACTGCTGCGAAAGCCAGATGAGCTGGCGCGACTGAGGGCGGATTTCTCCCTTATACCTTCTACTATCGAAGAAATTCTAAGATATGAGCCTCCGAGCCAGCATACAGCCCGGCTTGCGCCACATAACTTAGAGATGCGTGGGAGGAAGATCGCCAAGAGGCAGGCGGTTATCGCCGTAATGGCTGCTGGGAATCGCGATCCCGAACGCTTTCCCGATCCGGACCGGTTCGATATAACACGCAAAGATAACCGGCACCTGTCGTTCGGATGGGCAGCTCACTTCTGTTTTGGCGCTGCATTGGCGCGAATAGAGGGGCAGGTAACCTTAGAGGAGATGCTTCGACGCTTGCCGAATTGGGCGTTGGATGCCAAGCCCTTGCAGTGGCGCACCAATCTGGGACTTCGGGGTTTGACGTCACTGGACATTAACTTCGTCTCTTCGGTTCATTAAGCCACGTAACAGGCCAGCACAGGAGCTGTATGCATGGGCTGGCTGAGTTCGAAAGTGATCTCTAACAAACCCGTGTTGTCGCCAGCCAAGATGAAGCTGCTGGAAAGGTATGCGCAAGGCTCTTCGATGGAAGCTTGCACGCCGATCCGGAAACGACCAGCCGCGGAACCTATTCTCCTATCAAGATTTCAAGAAGAGATATGGCAGGATTCGCAAGATGGTAAGAGAGTTCCTTCGTTTTACAACGAGTCAACCACTATTCACCGGTATGGTGAATTGAATCGCAAGGCCATGGAACTGGCCTTCACCGAAATCTTACGACGACACGAAGCCTGGAGAACTGTATTCGACACTCTGAACCGTCATCCCATTCAGGTCATCCGACCGATTCCGTCATCGTTTTCTATACCGTTTGTCGATCTTCGGAAAGTTTCCGCGAATTCAAGGTGGCAGGAAGCCATGCGCCTGGCGAGCGAAGATGCTCGCCGTCCGTTCGATTTAACCAAGGGACCGCTCGTACGGGCCTTTCTAACTACACTGGATGAGCATCGGCATTCGTTATTTGTAACCATGCATCAGAGCATCACGGATGGTTTATCGGTATACCAGATCCTGCCGTTCGAGTTATCCGCGCTCTATTCAAAGTATTCGGGTGGCGACAGTTGCAAGCTGCCCGACTTGCCGATGCAGTATGCCGATTTGGCGTACTGGGACAGGGCGAGAAATCAGGAGGTAACATTTGAGGAAGATTTAGCGTTTTGGAGGAAGGAGCTTGCGGGAGAGATTCCAAAGTTGATATGGCCGTCCGAAACTACACCATCCTCCGGCGCGACGAGACGGGGAGCTATACAGGCGTTTGCATTGCCGACACAACTCTGCCGTAGCCTAACTGAGGCCAGCAAACGAGAAGGCGTGACATTATTCATGATGCTCTTAGCTGGATTTGCGCTGTTGCTTCACTATTACACCGAGAGCGAGGATATCGTCACTGGTACGGTGGCGCCTACGGGTAGGAAGACTGCGGAAGCAGGAAAGTTATTAGGCTACTTCTTAAATCCCGTCGCTTTACGCGTGGACGTTTCCGGAGATCCTACGGTGCGAGATGTACTCCGGGAGTGCCGTCGAGTTACCTCGGAGGCTTTATCGCACGATAGTATCCCTTTCGGAATCGTGAGAGAACATCTAAAACCCCAAACGCCCACTCAGCTCTGGCCCTTTAATACCGCCATCACGCTGGCGCCGCCCCTACCGACTCTTGGCGATGAGTGGAGTCAGACTTCGATGGATTGCGACTGCGAATGGGCAAAATGGGACCTCTACTTGGAATTTGCCCAGCGGCCGAATGAAGTTCTGGGTCGAGCTCAATACCAGACCGACGCATTCAGTTCAGTCATTATTCTCCGGCTGATAGAGGATCTAGAGAAAGTGTTGGACGGTATGGCCGGGAACAGCGATCAGCGCATTTCCCAGCTCCGGCGCGTCTACGAGAACCGACAGTAGCGGCGGATAGCATTGGCGGCCGACCTGTGAGCGAATCCCAAGCTGCGGCTCCGAAACGCGCTACGCCGCTTCGAATCCGGTGCGCCCGTTTCGACGATTATCAACAGGTTTCCGATTTAGAGTCGCGATATGGCCTAGAAAGCAAGCCCAGAGAAGAATGGGAACATTTGTGGCTTAACAATCCTGTTTACGAAGATCTCGCGGGCACTTGGCCAATGGGCTGGGTGCTCGAAGATTCAAACGATAAAATCGCTGGCTACATTGGCAATATACCGCTTTACTATGAGCTCGGAGGCAAGAGGTATCTCACGGCTACCAGCCGAGCGTGGGTGGTGGACGCGGAACATAGAAGTTATTCGCTCTTGCTGTTGGATTATTTTTTTTCACAAAAGGCCGTTGACTTATATCTGACGACTAGCCTGAATAACGAAGCATTCGAAGGATTTCAGACCTTTGCTCCTTCACGGGTACCGGTCGGCGACTGGGATCGCTCCAGATTTTGGATTACGAACTATTCAGGATTTGCGTTTAGCTGGCTGAAAATGAACAAGGTTCCTTTCGCCAGCGCTCTCAAGTACCCTCTCTCGGCAGGCATGATTCTGAAGGACATTTTGGAGGGTAAGCGCTTCCAATCGTCAGACAAAGGCCATGAGCTGCGATTCTGCGCCGGATTCGATGAAGGTTTCGATATCTTTTGGAACGAATTGAAGAAACGACGACGCCACGTATTGCTGGGAGAGCGTACTCGCGATGTGCTTCAGTGGCACTTCAAGTATGCGCTAATGCGCTACGAAGCCTGGATAGTCTGTTCTTTCAAGCAGTCCCGCTTGTGTGCTTATTCTATTTTCTATCGTCAGGACAACACTCGGCTCGGACTGACGCGCATGCGACTGGCTGATTTTCAAACGCTCGAGGACGATCATTCGCTCTTGTTGAATATGTTGTTGTGCGTGCTGGACCGTTGCCGGAAAACGGGAATACACATGTTAGAGATCGTAGGGATCAGTAGAGAGAACGCGCAAGTGGTCGACCTAGCCAAGCCATACCGGCGTAAGTTGGGCTCTTGGCTATCCTTTTATAAGACTGCAAATTCTCAATTAGTCTCAAGCCTCAGCGACGCTAATACGTGGGACTTGTCGTGTTTCGACGGCGATACGAGTTTGTAGCTGAAACCGAACGAAAACAGGATGAGCAACGGAAATCGAACTATCACGGCGGCGCCGGCTGATGAAGGGGCCCCTCGGCAGGCTGGCCGTAACGGCAACTGTGCGCCGCAGAATGCGCCGGGAGCAGTTCGAAGGCAAGAGGAATTAAACGCGCCACTTTCATTGGCGCAGCAACAGATCTGGCTTCATGCCCAGCTTGCGCCACATAGTCCGATGTATAACGAAGCGCTGATACTAAGACATCAGGGCTTCCTAGACGTGAGAAGAGTCGAGCTATTATGGCGCGAAATAGCGCAGCGGCATGGGATCTTACGAACGCGCTTTCCGATTGTAGATGGAGTTCCCCTTCAAGAGATAGTTGACGAAGCAGGCAAACTCCATCTGACAGATCTGCGCGCGTCGCAAACGAAGGACGGCGAATTCGAGTTACTGGAGCTCCTCGAAAAAGATCTTCGAGAGCCATTCGTTCTCTCAAAAGAGCCTCCGGTGCGGCCGCGATTGATTCGGGTGTCTCAGGAACGATGGTATCTATCGATTACTCTTCACGCGCTGATCGCAGATGAAGAGTCGCTAGAGCTTTTGGCGGCAGAGTGGCGAAACGCCAGCGAGCAGCCGACCATTAGCCCGGAGGGCGTCGCCGGGGCAAGCGTCTTGCGCTTCGAATATGCCGACTACGCCTGCTGGCAAAGGAACATAGTTTCTGAACGGCTCGAGAAGAATGCCGAATATTGGCGGCAGCGGTTACGTTCGCTTTCGCCGGCTCTCGAACTTCCTATCGACCACCCTCGCCCAGCGATTCAAGAGTGGCGAGGAGCTCGCGAGTCGCTTCGTCTGCCCACTGGATTAACTGAATCTCTGAAGGAGTTAGGTGAACGCGAAGGAGCTAGTTTAGATACCTTACTCTGCGCTGGTTTCCAAGCGTTACTGGCGCGGTATACCGGCCAGACAGACATAGTTCTCGGCTGGATCGTTAATAACCGCGGCAGAGAGTTGTGTGGAGACACCCAAGCAATCGTAGGACCGTTGTCCCAGACGGTCGTCAGTCGAACTGAAGTAGATGACCAGTGGCGCTTTGTCGATCTACTGAGAGCTGTCAACGATACATCTCTGCGCGATTATGAGCATAAGGACCTGCCATTTGATCGCTTAATTGAAGATCTAAGGACCGGGTGGGACCCGAGCCGAAATACACTGTTTCAAGCGTTGTATTCGTTTGTGTCGCGCTTCAACGCTGCTGGAACAGATTGGGGAGCGGTCGACCTGGAGGTGCATACCGGCGCGGCCAAGGTGGATCTGCAGTTACAGATGTATGAGGATAGCGATGGCGTTTGCGGCCGGCTCACCTTCAACACCGCGCTATTCGATCGAGAAACGATATCGAGGATGAAGCGGCACCTTGAAACATTACTCGAAGGAGTTGCCTCAGATGCGTCCCAGCTTCTCTCCCGGATATCTTTGTTAGACGAATGGGAACGGAATCAGCTCCTTACCGATTGGAACGACACGTGGATGGACTATCCGCGCGACCTCTGCATTCACCAATTGTTTGAGCTGCAAGCGGAGCGCGCCGCGAACGAAACGGCGGTGATCTGCGAGTCATCAAGACTCACCTACGGGGAGCTAAATAGGCAAGCCAATTGCCTAGCTCATAAACTTCGAGAGCGAGGCGTGGGACCGGAGGCTTTGGTTGGCATCTGTGTAGAGCGTTCTTTGGAAATGGTGGTGGGGCTGCTGGGTATCTTGAAAGCAGGAGCTGCGTATGTGCCCATAGATCCGGCTTACCCAGGCGAGCGGATCGCATTCATGCTCGAAGATTCCGAAGTGGCAGTGCTCATCACGCAAGAACATCTTCGTAAGTACCTACCTCAAACGCGTGCGCAGCTGATTTGTCTCGACTCTGACTGGCCTGCAATCTTGCAGTTGGGCGGGGACAATCCAGCTAGCGGAGTAAGACCTCAAAATCGTGCTTACGTTATTTATACGTCTGGATCGACCGGGAAACCGAAAGGGGTAGAGATTCAGCACGGCGCCGTAGTGAATTTCTTGGCGTCGATGAGCCGGATGCCAGGAATGAGCCGAGAGGACAAGCTGCTTGCGGTAACTACGTTAAGCTTTGACATTGCAGGTTTGGAGATATACCTTCCGTTAAGCGTGGGAGCTTCTTTCGAAGTCGTCAGGCGTGAGATAGCGTCGGATGGAATTGGACTGGCGAAGCGGTTGAGAGACTCTAAAGCTAACGTGATGCAGGCTACGCCGGCGACTTGGAGAATGTTGATCGAGGCCGGTTGGAAAGGCGACGAACGACTGAAGGTACTGTGCGGCGGAGAAGCGTTGCCGCGAAGTCTCGCGAATCAACTATTGGAGCGAGCAGGCTCGGTATGGAACATGTATGGGCCCACTGAGACTACGATCTGGTCCACGGTCTCACCTGTGAGAGCGGGCGAAGAAGCGCTGACAATTGGAAGGCCGATCGCGAACACGGAATTGTTCATCTTGGATAAATGGCTGCAACCCACGCCTATCGGTGTCGCGGGAGAACTGCACATCGGCGGCGAAGGGCTTGCGCGCGGATATCTGAAGCGTCCTGAACTGAGCGCGGAAAAATTTATCCATCACCCATTTAAAAATGTGGAAGCAAGGATATATAAGACCGGCGATTTAGCTCGTTACCTTGCGAACGGGACAGTCGAGTTTCACGGAAGAATCGATCACCAAGTGAAGATTCGAGGTTTTCGAATCGAGTTGGGCGAGATCGAGGCTCGGCTGCGACGGTTCCATGGAATAAGCGACGCGGTGGTAGTGGCGCGGGAGGATAGGTCTGGGGGGCAACGGCTAGTGGCATACTTCGCTTGTAAGCCAGGGTGTGCCCCCGCTGTTGCCGATATCCGAGCATTCCTAAAAGAATCCCTGCCCGAGCACATGGCGCCATCGGCTTTCATCGAGCTTCAGTCGCTTCCGTTGACGCCCAACGGGAAGGTCGATCGAAAGGCGCTTCCAAACCCTCAGGATTTTTCACTTAGACAAGATCACGAAATCGTCGGACCGCGCGATGCGCTCGAAGCCGAGTTAGTGCGAATTTGGGAGAACGTGCTCGATATACGGCCAATCGGCATCGAGCACAACTTTTTCGAACTCGGGGGGCATTCGCTGCTTGCAGTAAGGCTCACTCACCAGATCGGACTGATGCTGCGGAAGAATGTGCCTGTGGCGACCTTACTGGAAGCGCCGACCATCCAGCAGTTATCGGCAGTCCTTAGGAAGGATGGATGGTCTTCGCCTTGGTCGTCATTAGTTCCAATCCAGACTAACGGTTCGAAGACTCCATTCTTCTGTGTTCATGGCGCGGCGGGCACGGTGATTCGTTTCCGGAACCTCGCGCATCACCTCGATTCCGACCGGCCTTTCTATGCGCTTCAACCCCAGGGTTTGGATCCACAGTATCCGTGCCACACACGTGTGGAAGATATGGCGGCACACTACCTGGCCGAATTACGTTGCATTCAACCGAGTGGACCCTACCTGTTCGGCGGATATTCTCTGGGCGGCTTGATTGCCTTGGAGATGGCCCAGCAGCTAGTCGCGGAGGGTCAGCCGGCGCCGTGGGTAGGTTTATTCGACACATTTTGCCCTCTCGAACCGGGACTGAATCGGCGCCAGGCGAATTTGGGTGTCTTGTGGCGAGAACTTGTATCGAACGGGCGCACTTTCTTGCGCAGCTCAAATTCGGAAAGGCGAAGTCAGGCTGTGCGGATTGTTCGAACTCTCGCAGCCGGGGTGGAACGCCGCTTTCTTGGTGCGAGGCTTCCGGCAAGGCTAAAGACCGTGCGAAGAGCCTGTAAGAAAGCCGCCGATGCCTACGCGCCAAAACCCTACGATGGTCGGATTGTTCTTTTCCGTTCTAAGTATAAGCCGTTAACCCAGTTTCGCGACCCCCATGCGGGATGGAAAAAGTATGCTACACAGGGCCTGGAGATTCGGGAAGTAGATGGGGACCACGACAGTGTACTTCTAGAGCCTCAAGTCAAATTCATCGCCGAACAGCTGAGTGCGTGTCTCGAAGATGCATCGCCGGGCGGAAAGTTTGCAGTTCGTAGTAAGTGAGCTTGCAATCGACAGACTCAGTTGCGACGAATGTCCCTCGGTAAGCGCCCGGAAAATTGGAAATGACAGTATCGGCACTGCAGGAATCCTCAGACGCCGCTGACCAATGCGGCCAAAAGTCCCGTAAGATCCGTAAGTTTGTTAACTGGGGAATTAAAGGCAGCCTGGCGTTGTTCGACCAGGGATTGTTCTCCGGATGTAACTTTGTTCTAAGTATCCTACTGGCCCGGTGGCTTCCGGCGGATCAATACGGCGCTTATGCGGTAGCTTTTTCTGCTTACCTGCTGCTCCTGATGCTCTACCAATCTTTACTGTTGGAGCCGATGGCCGTGTTCGGCTCAGGCGAGTACCGCGATTGCCTTCGAGCGTACATGAAAAGTGTAGTGCGGCTTCATTTTGCGACATCGGCCTCCATGCTGGTGCTCTTGGCGGCTTTTGCGGCTGCAGCTACCAAGATTGCTCCCGCCGGCGGCTTGCCTGGCGCATTTCTGGCCTTGTCGATCGCAGGACCACTGCTGTTAATGCTAGGCTTGGCGCGTCGCGCATTTTATCTGGAGTTCTTACCAGCTCCGGCGGCATTCGGGTCTCTGCTGTACTGTGTTCTGACACTAGGAGCGCTCTTCCCAGCGTATAAGTACCACTTACTATCGCCGTTCTCGGGCTTGCTCTTAATGGGGTTAGGAGCACTTGTTCCCTGCGTAATCCTGTTCGCTCGATTGAAGCCGCGCCTATCCGCAGGAGCAAGAAATCCGAGCTTAGCAGAGGTCTGGCAACGGCATTGGAAATACGGACGATGGGCCCTGGGAGGTTACGCCATGATGTGGATTCCCGCCAACATCTTCTATCCATTGGTCGGAAGCTTTCGCGGGATCGCCCAGGCGGGCGAACTGAAAGCATTGGCGAATCTCGCCTCGCCGGTACTACAAACATACGCGGCGATCTCCGCCCTGCTGCTGCCGTATGCAGCTCGCACGCTACGGGAGAAAAGATATGTGGGGGCCGGCGGGTTAGCGGCGCGGATCACGCTGTGCTCAGTCAGCGGGGCCGCCATCTACTGGGGCGTGTTGCTGGTGTTTAAAGGGCCGATCTTTCATTTATTGTACGGGGGCAAGTACATGTCGGTGGCATATTTATTACCCGTGGTCGCATTTGGCTCAGTGGCGTGCAGCGCATTCTTTGGATCGGGGACGGTGCTGCGCGCACTGGAGTCTCCATCACTCGTTTTCGCTGCTGTGTGTATATCGAGTTGCATTTCACTGCTAATCGGCGTGCCTGCCACATGGATTTTCGGGTTGCAAGGGGCGGCGTGGAGCATGGCCGTTTCCGAACTGCTTAATTTTGTGATGGTCATTGTCCTGATGCGAAGAATGTTACGGCGGGCGCCGTCATCGAAGCGCGAGACCACAGGAGCAACTCTGTCGGGGCTTCCGATTCCCTCGCCTGATCTATAAAGTCTGACATCACTTAACGAGTGACGCGTATGTGGATCGCATCGTAATGGATAGAGCTATTACGTTTGAAGCGGCAGGGCCGCCGCGTAAACGCGTGGGCGCGGGCTTGGCCGCCGGCATTTTGGCGCTCTTTCTACTCGGCGTGGCCGGAGCTATCTATCCATTGTATGGGCTGGGCTTGTTCGCCGCGATTATCATCGCAGGCATTTGTTATTTTGTCGCCTCGCGGCTCAAGAGCGCGCGCCTGGAGCTATGGCAAGTTTTAACACTGACTGGAGTTTCTGGCTACTTAATCCTCAACTATGGATTTGAGAATCTGACGATTCACGTCGGAAGCTTTCCAATCATCATCAGCTATGGACTCATGTACACCTGCGTTGGGCTAGCTTTGCTGTCCTCCAAAGGTTTACTCCGTCTGGCCATGAAAGAGCCCCCCTTTCTGCTGTTCTTCGGACTATTCGCCATGGTGCTTCTTCACCTGGCCTTCGATCTGCCGGAATATGGCATCTGGGCGGTCCGAGACAGCACGATGATCCTCGACGGCGTTTTCATGCTCCTCGGCTATGCGTGGGCGCGAAAGCGAAACAGCATCGTTCCTCTTCTCGGGTGGCTGATGCTTTTATTAGCCGTGAATCTGCCTTACAGTTACACGCTTCCCTGGACCGATGCAATCACGGCTGTCTCTCCCACGAGTGGAGTTTTCCTTCAGATCCCCGTAATTGGGAATTATCACACGAGCGCCTTGGTGTTAGTAGCCGGCGCCATGTTCTGCATCTGTCTCGGAAGCTATCTAACGAACAAACAGTGGATGCTTCTGGGCCTTGCTGCCGCTCAATTATTGGGTTTGGCGATTCAGCAAGCGCGCCAGATGTACGTGGGCGTCGTCGCCTGCATCCTGATCCTGATCGTCTTGGGTGAGACGGCAAAATACGGAAAGCTGGTCTTGATGCTCGTTTCGGCGATTACGGTGCTGGCGCTCGCCACGACGGTGGGTGGTCTTCAATTGTCAGGGAGGATCGGCCCCATTACCATGGATTTCTTCAAAGAACATATCCGGAGCATTTCGGGCGCCGAAGGTACTCCGGGCAGCACCGTTCAGAGCCGCCTGGAGTGGTACGACGAAGCGTTCGCTCATATCGAGGCGCATCCGTTCGTAGGAGAAGGTTTTGGGATGCCGCTGCTGAGCTATGTGGACGACACAAGCGGCGCGGTTGTGAGAATGCCTCATAACTCAAGCTTGAACTTACTTGCGCGTTTAGGAGCGATCGGACTGGTGGCCTGGATCGCGTTTCACGTATCTCTGCTGAAAATATTCTTCAACATTTATCGACAGAGGCGCGGCTGCGACAAACGATTATACGATTTCATGCAATGGTTGTTTCTTTGGTACGTGCTGTTCATGATTGTGAGTTGGGTTGAGGGACCGTTCGAATATCCTTCGGGCGCGGTTCCGTTTTATTTCTTTACGGGCCTGACTGTAGGACTGGCGCGCTGGCAAGTTCCGGATCAGAAAAGGGCGCCCCGCAGCTCGATACATGTCCGAACCAGCGAAATCCCGGTCTAACGTGATCTGAAAATGAAAATTCTATTAGTTCATAACCGCTATCAACAACCTGGAGGCGAAGATATAGTATTTGAGCAAGAGCGCGCACTGCTGACTCGCGCCGGGCATGAGGTTGTCCTATATCAACGAAGCAACCTCGAGTTGGACGATGCGTTTGTAACAGAACGAATCGCCTTGGCGAAAAATATAGTCTGGGCCGAAAAGACGCATGAAGAATTCAGCCGGCTCTTAGCACGTGAGAAGCCCCAGCTTGTTCATATTCATAACACGTTCGTAATGGTGTCGCCGTCCGTGTATCTCGCCGCGGAGAAGATGGGAATTCCGGTTGTGCAGACACTACACAATTATCGGTTAATCTGCCCTGCAGCCAACCTCTTCCGGGACGGGCACATTTGCGAAGAGTGCGTAGAGCATACCGTGTGGCGCGGCGTACGCCACGGCTGTTACCGCAATTCCCGCACAGCCACGGCGAGCGTAGCCGCCATGCTGCTGATACATCGCAGGCGACATACCTGGGATGAAAAGGTGCAGGCGTACATTGCTCTCACAGAATTCGCTCGGGGAAGGTTCGAATACGGCGGGTTGCCGGCTGATCGACTCTTCGTAAAGCCCAACTTCGTACACCCAGATCCGGAGCCTAGTTTCGCGGCGGGGAGTTACGGCGTGTATGTCGGGCGGCTATCGGACGAAAAGCGAGTGAGTACGCTTTTGAAGGCTTGGAGCCGGCTCAGAGTGGACATACCGCTGTTGATTATCGGCGATGGCCCGGAGCGCAAAAAGCTCGAGGCTCAGGTTCAGCACCTTCAGTTGCGAAATGTATCTCTATTGGGCCGGCTCACCCGCGAAGAAAGCCTGGCGAAAGTGAAGGGAGCGTTCGCCTTGATGCTGCCGAGCGAATGCTACGAAAACTTTCCTCTGACCATTGCGGAGGCGTTTGCGTGCGGCACGCCAGTGATTTGCTCGGGGTTGGGGGCGATGAAAGAAATTGTCGAGGATGGCCGTACGGGACTGCATTTCAGCCCTGGCGATCCGGACGATATCGCATCCAAAATCGAGTGGGCCTGGACTCACCAGGAACTGGTGAGCGCTATGCGGCACGAAGCTCGTCGCGAATATGAGAGCAAATATACAGCGGAACGGAATGGCGAGATGCTGACCGAAATCTACAAACGGGTTCTTGGAAAGAGACAGGCTGCAACTCAAGCCAAGCCAGCCGCGGCCCGGATTCCGTCTCACAAGATTGTTATTAGCCGAACCAGCGATTTGGCTGGTAAGGCTTGGGCGTACCTTCTCACCGCACTGCGGGAGCCCCATCAGTTACTAAGTCTTCCCGGTGTCGCCTTCAAGAACGTCCATATAGGAGAGTTCTTGAAGCTGAATCAACCCTGGCTTAAGAATGCCGGAATAAAGACCGTGATCGACGCCGGCGCTCATGCCGGAGAATTCTCGTCGGCCATTCACGCCGTTCTCCCGGAAGCGAAGATTTACGCGTTTGAACCCTTGCCGGATTCGAGCACGGAGTTGCGGAAGAAGCTCGGACGCAATGGATCGGTACGAGTGTTTCAAGTCGCCCTCGGCGAAGAGAACGGATCAGTCGACTTCTGGAGAAGTAGTTTTTCGAAATCTTCTTCCGTCCTACCAATGTCGGAACTGCACCAGAGCGCGTTTCCCTGGAGCGCAGAGAACCGGGCCATCACGGTAAAGCTCCGAAGATTGGACGAGTATTTGGAACAGATGCAGTTACCGTCCAAGACTCTGCTTAAGATCGATGTTCAAGGTTATGAGGATCGCGTTTTGCGTGGAGCAGTAAAGCTCTTGGAGCATGTGCATTACGTGATCGTAGAAGTGTCGATCGGCCAGCTCTATGAAGGCCAGGCGGACTTCCATGCGATATACGACATACTCGCGCCTTTCGGATTTTCGTATCTTGGAAATTTAGAGCAGCTTGCGTCGCCGGTGGATGGAACCATCCTCCAGGTGGATGCGCTATTTGCCCGCGCCTAAGAGGACGTCGTGAAAGTCGTATCGGTCTACAATCGATATCTCAATCGGGGCGGAGAAGACGAGGGCTTCGAGAATGAGGGAAGACTCCTAGAGAAGAATGGCTGTGAAGTTACTCTAATTACGGAACAAGTGCGGAGGCCGCAGGGCTTAGTCGAAAGCGCTCAACTGGCGCTCGACGCGATATGGTCGCGGAGTTGGTATACAAAGTTTGAGAGAATCCTGAAAGAGAAGAAGCCGGACGTGGTGCATGTGCATAACTTCTTTCCAACCATGTCTCCTTCCATTTACTATGCCTGCCGGAAGGCTCGCGTACCGGTGGTGCAGACGCTTCACAACTCGCGCCTTATTTGTCCGGCAGCAAGTTTTTACCGCCAGGAGCGCGTGTGTCAGGATTGCTTAGGAAAGACCCCGCCTTGGCCTGCGGTTGTCCACGGCTGCTATCAGAACTCGCGAGCGCGCAGCGGGGTTATTGCGGCGATGTTGACGGTCCATCGATACCTGGAGACTTGGCGAAAGATGGTGGACGTTTTCATAGTCGCCACCGAGTTTTATCGCCGTAAGTTCATCGAGGGCGGGATCCCGGAAGATAAAATTATGAAGAAGCCGTTCTTCATCGATCCAGACCCGGGTATGAAGGAAAACAGAGGCGAATACGCGCTCTTCGTCGGCCGGCTATCTCCCGAGAAGGGTGTCCGCACGATGCTGGCCGCTTGGGAACGACTCGGCGAGATTCCGCTCAAAGTTCGAGGTGGAGGTCCGTTGCTATCGGAGGTCGAGGAATTTGCCAAGACGCACCCGCGCGTGGAGGTGATTCCACATCGCCTCGAAGCTCAGCAATGGACGGCTTTGATGCGCAATGCGCGCTTTCTGGTGTGGCCTTCGGCCGGTATTTTCGAAACGTTCGGCCTGGTTGCCGTCGACGCATTTGCCTGCGGCATGCCCGTAATCGCTTCCCGCACCGGCGCGATGGCGGAAATCGTGACAGATCACCGGACGGGACTGCAGTTTAGCGTGGGCGATCCAGAGGACTTGGCGGCCAAAGCGGCGTGGGCGTGGAGCCATCCCGAGGAGATGGAAGAAATGGGCCGGAACGCGCGAATCGAGTACGAAACTAAGTACACGGCGGAGGGAAACTTTCACCTGTTGATGGAGGTTTATCGACGGGCCATCAACGGATACACGGCATGTCTCCAATAAGAATCTATAAGACCTCCGAGTCCGGAGAAGCGAGATGATTATGACGCGCAGCCCGCTGCGCATATCGCTCGGAGGCGGGGGAACGGACCTGCCGTCCTATTATCGGGAACACACCGGATTTGTAATATCGGCCGCGATAGACAAATACGTCTTTATAACCCTTAACCAAGCCTTCAAGCCTAAGTTGATTCTCAAGTATTCGAAGTTAGAGACGGTCGATTGCATTAGCCAGGTGGAGCATCCCATTCTGCGAGAGGCGCTTAAATTCGCAAATCTAGAATCGCCGCACTTGGAAATCGTCAGCATAGCGGATATCCCGGCCGGCACCGGACTGGGTTCCTCCGGAAGTTTTACTACCGCGCTGCTACGGGCGCTTCACGCACTCAAGAAAAATTTCGTACCCGCCCAGGAATTGGCCGAGCAAGCCTGCAAGATAGAGATGGATATCCTGAAGGAGCCGATCGGGAAGCAGGATCAATATATAGCAGCGTTCGGCGGCATTACCTGTTTTCACTTTCTGCCCGACGATCGGGTTCAGGTAGAGCCGCTACGGATCAGTTCGGAAACCCTTGCTAATTTAGAAGACCATTTGCTCTTATTCTTCACGGGTTACACTCGCTCCGCTTCCGAGCTGCTGCGCGATCAAGACACGCGGAGCCGGCAAAAAGAAGGTGAGATGACCGCGAACCTTCATATGGTGAAGGAGCTTGGATACAAGAGCAAAGACGCACTCGAACAAGGGGACCTTAATCGGTTTGCGGCTTTGCTGCATGAGCATTGGGAAAATAAGAAGAAACGCTCAACGGGCATGACTAACATCCGCATAAATGAGCTCTACGACCTGGCCCGTGAGAACGGAGCTTTGGGAGGCAAACTCATTGGCGCCGGAGGCGGAGGGTTCTTAATGTTTTATTCGGAAGAGAAGGCGCGCCTTCGTCGCGTGATGAGAGAAGCGGGACTGTCTGAAGTTCGAATGCGCTTCGATTTTACCGGCGCGACAGTACTTGCACATTCGTAATCCGGAACCGGAACAAGCAATCGAAGACCTTCAATAAAGACATGAGTTTCGCACGAACGTATCTCGATGAAACGACAAAGGTCATCGAACAACTGGCTATCGAACCGATAGAAGAGGCCGCGCGGCTCTTGGCCGAGACCCGGTCGCGCCGCGGAAGGTTGTTTATCCTGGGCGTCGGCGGAAGCGCCGCGAATGCATCGCATGCGGTAAACGACTTCCGAAAGATAGCCGGGATTGAATGCTATGCCCCCACCGACAATGTTTCGGAGTTGACTGCGCGGACAAACGACGAAGGATGGGCAGGAGTGTTCGAAGGTTGGTTGCGTGTCAGCCGACTTAAGAGTGACGACTTAGTGCTGGTTTTATCGGTTGGCGGCGGAAACCTCGAAAAGAATGTTAGTCCGAACCTAGTTGCGGCTCTTCAGCTCGCAAAATCGGTGGGGGCCAGCATTATCGGGATTGTGGGCCGGGACGGAGGATATACCGCGCAGGTGGCTAACGCTTGCATACGGATACCTGTCGTAAACCCGGAGCACGTTACACCACATTCTGAAGCGTTTCAGGCGGTTGTTTGGCATTTATTGGTGTCGCATCCGGCCGTGAAATGCGCCGCGACTAAGTGGGAGTCTGTGAAGTGAACGTGTCCGCGGGGGAGCTTCGTCGTCGCGCGGTATTTCTGGATCGAGACGGTGTTCTTAACAAGGCTGTCGTTAAAAACGGGAAACCTTATCCACCAGCCAGTCTGACAGATCTGCAGATTTGCGCGGACGCGCCGCAGTCGCTGGCGGACCTGCGGCGGCATGGATTTCTGTTGATAGTCGTGACCAATCAGCCGGACGTGGCTCGTGGGACGCAGCAACGCGAGACCGTGGAGGAGATGAATCGATCGCTGGGAGCGGCTCTGCCCTTAGACGACTTCCTGGTCTGCTACCACGATGCACGCGATAACTGCGACTGCCGGAAGCCGCGCCCAGGCTTATTACTGCGCGCCGCGGCGGAACTGAAAATCGATTTGCAGCACAGTTATATGGTCGGAGATCGATGGCGTGATGTGGATGCCGGACATAATGCCGGATGCCAGACCATTCTGATCGACTACGGCTACAACGAGCAATACCCGGAGCGGCAGCCGGCCGCAAAGGTGAAATCATTACGGGAGGCCGCCGATGCCATTATCCGGCTGGCCTCGCAAGGAACAATTTGTGAACCGAGTTTCTAACTTGAATGTGAAGCTATTTGCAGATGGCGCCGACCGTGCGACGATTCTGGATCTGTGTAGGAAGCCGTATATCAAAGGGTTTACTACCAATCCGACCTTGATGCGCAAAGCGGGGGTAGCCGACTACGAGTCCTTCGCAAAGGATATCTTGACGCTGGTTCAGGGTAGGCCGATTTCGTTCGAGGTATTCGCGGATGAGTTCGAGGAAATGGAAAGGCAAGCTCGCAAGATCGCAACGTGGGGAAGCGATGTCTTCGTAAAGATACCAGTGACGAACACTCGCCGGGAATGTTCCACAGAGTTGATCGCGAAGCTGGCGGCTTCCAATATCCAACTGAACGTGACGGCGATTCTGACCTTGGATCAGGTTCGGGAGGTCAGCGCTGCTCTGGAGGGCGAAGCTAAAGCTTGCGTCTCGGTGTTTGCCGGGCGAGTTGCCGATACAGGATGCGACCCGGTTCCGCTCATGCAAGAGGCGATGGATATCGTCCGGAAGTATCCGAATATAGAACTCATCTGGGCAAGTCCCCGAGAGTTGCTAAACATCTTCCAGGCTGATGCTATCGGGTGCCACATCATCACCGTGACGAACGATATTCTACAAAAACTGACCTTAGTCGATAAAGATCTTCACGACTATTCATTGGATACGGTCAAGATGTTCCATCAGGACGCGCTTCGGTCGGGCTTTTGTTTGTAAGAAGCCTGGGAACCGTTGGATTCTTCAAAACTCATGATAGAGACAGAAGCGGAGTGTCTTCAGACAAGTGTGAAGTTTGCCGAGGGCCCTCTTTTCGTTGTAGGACTTCCACGCTCCGGAACGACGTTGTTGTACGCCTTGCTCAACCAGCATCCGCAGATCGGATTGATGCAAGAAGGCGAGCTTCCGCTATTGTGGCCGCTGTTCTGGATCAGGCGCGCCAAGGCGGAGTGGTTAGAGAGATGGAATTTCTTTACCGGCTCGCTTGAGCGGCATCCGATGGATCTGGATCGGCTGCCGCCGACCGCCTCCGGCATGGCGACGGCGACTCAGGCCGCCTACAAAGAATATGCACGTCAGAAAGGCGCGTTCCTCTGGGGGGATAAGTGCCCCAGCCAGTACGATTCGCTGCTGCGTCTGGCAGATGAATTTCCAAATGCGCGTTTCGTGATCATCTGGCGGGACCCGAGCGAGGTGTGCCGTAGCATCATTCGCGCACAGAAGGAGTCGCCGTTTTTTAGCGGAGTGGGAGCGGCGCACAGAATCTTCGTTGGCTGCCAAAAGATGGGTCTTCAGCGAGACGAGCTCCTTAGGCGGGCCGTGCCGGTTCACGAGCTTCAATATCAAGGCCTGGTTCAGGACACGGCGGGCGAAATGCGCCGGTTATGCGAATTCCTGCAGATCCCGTACGATAGCAGAACGGCTTCGCTTAAGGGAGCGGACCGCTCGGCGCTGCATCCAGGGGATCATAATGCGCTCGTGAAGGGCGAAAAAATTTCTCCTCGAGAGAAGCCCGGAACTCTTCCAAAAAAGTTGGACCGAAAACTCAATCGTTATAAACAGCTTTGGCGCAAGAAGGGATGGAGTTGGGCCGGGTTTTTTCCTGCGCCGAAACAGAATCATATCGTCGCGGGACCTTTCGAAAGAGGGTGCGATGAGACTTTATATCTTATCCTCCGCGCCTGGGACTTCGCTATTGTAATTCTTTATTGCTTCGTGCCGCTACGTGTGTTGAGGGCGTACCGCGCTTTCAAGACAGGCGGCCGATACATGACTTGGCTTGATTACGTGCGTGCGCGAACCAGCGCAGCGCCGCCACAGCAATAACATCCCTGAATAACATCCCGGGTCCGCCGCCGCCAAAAAAGATCTATACAGCCCATGAGCGAAACCGCGCTCGATTTGGATACTTCAGTAGCAAGCTTCAAAGTTCTAGCCGTTCAAGTCAGCGCGGTCCAAATACCCGAAGTGGTGCTGCGCATGCGGCGCTGGATTGGAGCACGCCGCCGCGCGCACTATATTGCCGTTACCGGAATGCATGGGGTGATGGAAGCGCGCCGCGATTCCAGGTTTGAGCGGATCCTCAACAGTGCCGACTTGGTGGTGCCGGACGGGATGCCGCTCGTTTGGCTGGGGCGCTGGCACGGGCATGCCTTGGCGCGAAGGGTGTACGGCCCGGAATTGATGGAAAAATTTTGCAGGGAAACGGGAAATGAGTTCACTCATTTCTTTTACGGAGGAGCGCCTGGAACGGGGAAAAGGCTTGGCGAGGCGCTCGGCCAACGTTTCGGCACACGATCGGTCGGAGATTATTCGCCTCCTTTCAGGCCATTGACCGCGGATGAAGACGCCGAGGTTGTAAAGATGATCGAGGAGGCGGCCCCTGACATTCTCTGGATTGGGCTCAGTACGCCGAAGCAAGAAAGATGGATGTACGAGCATCGGGAGAGGTTGACGGTACCGGTCATCGTCGGGGTAGGAGCAGCTTTCGATTTTCACACTGGACAACTAAAACAGGCGCCGAGTTGGATGCGCGAGAACGGCCTGGAATGGCTCTATCGGCTGATCGCGGAGCCACGAAGGCTATGGCGCCGCTATCTTGTCTATGGGCCGCAGTTCGTGTGGAACGTGCTATTGCAGATTTGCAAAATTAGAAGGTTTTCCGTAGAGAGGGAAAGGACAACAGATATATGAACAAGCGACAACACTTACTCGTAACGGGCGCTGGCGGATTTATTGGCCATCATCTTGTGAAAAGATTGAAGGCCGACGGCCATTGGGTGAGAGGAGTGGACCTAAAGTATCCCGAGTATGAAGCTTCCGATGCCGATGAATTCGAAGTCCTGGATTTACGGGAATTGAGTAATTGCCGCCGCGCTACACGAGGAGGTTTGGACGGAGTCTACAATCTCGCCGCTGATATGGGCGGCATCGGATACATAACCGCATTTCATGCGGATATCGCCCGGAACAACATTCTAATCAACGCGCATATGCTCGAAGCCAGCCGGGAGAACGGCGTTAAACGCTTCCTGTTCTCTTCATCCGCGTGTGTGTATGCGCAAGGCAAGCAGAAAGACGCAAATGTAGTTGCATTACGCGAAGAAGACGCCTACCCGGCGGAGCCGGAGCCTGGATATGGGTGGGAAAAGCTGTACGCGGAGGAACTGTGCCGCTATTATTATCAGGATCATAAGCTCGAAACCCGCATTGTGCGTTTTCATAATGTTTATGGACCACTTGGCACTTACGAAGGCGGTAAGGAAAAGGCGCCGGCCGCAATTTGCCGCAAAGTGGCGCTTGCCTCAAAGGGAGAGGAGATCGAGGTCTGGGGTGACGGCGAGCAGACCCGCTCATTTATGTATGTGGACGATTGTGTAGAAGGTCTGTTGAGAATCATGGCGTCCGACTACCGCGAACCGCTTAATCTAGGCACCGACGAGCTTGTCACGATCAATCAGTTAGTAGGCCTGGTGAGCGGCGCGGCGGGCAAGCACGTAACTATACGGCACAATCTGACTGGTCCCCAGGGAGTGAGAGGTCGTAACAGCGACAACAGCCGCCTCCGAACCGTATTGGGCTGGGAACCTCGGATAATGTTGGAAGAAGGACTCAGCTACACTTATCCCTGGATTCAAGCACAGGTGTCAGAGGCAGGGAAGAGCGCGAAGAAGAGAGATTTTGTCGCGGCGACCGCGTAAGAGGGGACGGTGATCCGTCCCGGTCCGGTTCAATAGAAATGACTGAGTTACAGCCGAGCGTTGAGGCGCAGAGTTCGCAGGAAACTGCAGGTGCAACGCTATGGCAGGGACCGCTGTTTGTGGCCGGCACCTGGCGTTCCGGCACATCCTTGCTATATGCGCTTTTGAATAAACATCCGCAGGTCGCTCTTCTGTACGAGGGCGATCTGTTGCTGTTGAAACCTCTATTTTGGACGCGAGGGGCTTCGGGCTGGGTTACTCGCTGGAATTTTTGGAATAAGGCGGTCGACCGGCACCAGTTGGACGTTACTCGTTTGCCGTCGAAGATTTCGCGAGTAGAGGAGGCATTGGCGATTACTTGCCAAGACTATGCTCGACGCAAGGGCGGAAGAATATGGGGCGATAAGGTAGTCAATTTCTACGATTCACTGGAGAAGTTATCGGGATTTTTCCCAGCCGCGAGATTTGTCATCATCTGGAGAGAACCTGCAGCGATATTCCGGAGCATTATGATGGCGGCGGAGGGGAGATCCTGGTTTGCCGACCGTTCTGGCATGACCCGGCGTTTCTTGATGGCGCACAGGAATCTCAGGCGCCAGCGCGATGCTCTTATTCGACGCGGGGCAGCCGTTCACGAAATACACTACGAACGGTTGATTACAGATCCCGAAAACATCATGGCAGGCATCTGTAAGTTCCTGGATGTGCCCTTTATACCGGAAGTGGCGTCGCTTCGTGGCGCTGACGAATCGGCCATCAGCGAAGGCGCGCATCACCAGATGGTGAAAAGCGGGAAGATCGAATCATCGCTGGATCGCGCAGACATCGTGCCTATTCGGATCAAGCGAAAGATTAATCGCTATGTGACTCTATGGCGGGCGCAAACCAAAGATCGCTGGCCGGCGATCTGGTCGGGGCAAACGCCAAGTTCCGCCAAGCCTTCGCTGCTCGAGAGAGCCGTTGATGCGTTTGTTTATCGCTGTCTGCGGGCACTGGACGGCTTAATCGTCGTGCTCTACTGTTATGCGCCGTTATCCATTCTGAAGTTGGTTCGAAGTATTCGCTACCGCCGTTACGAAACGCCGAGGCCAGCCAAGGAGCGATCGGCCTAAATACAGCCGGTTGTGGAATTACGCACGATTTGAAACGACTTATTCGAAAAACGCTGCTCACTGGCTGTATCGGAGTATTGACCCTCGCCGCAATCGAGATTGTCCTTAGGATCGCCGGCGTTTCATATGCAAATTATGGAGGAAAGTGGCGGTTCTACACTTGGGATGAGTACACGGGCCAAGCATTACGCCCGAATGCGGAAGGCGAGGTTTTCGGGGAGGGTATTCAGACATATGCGCGTGTGAATAGCCAGGGTCTCCGAGACCGCGAACACTCCATCGAAAAGCCGCCGGATACGTTCCGGATTGCCGTCTTAGGCGACTCCTTCACCGAAGGATTTCAGATTCCTATCGAGAAGATGTACTGGGCGGTTGCGGAAGAGAAACTTCGTGGGTGCGCAGCTCTCGAAGGAAGGAAAATAGAAAGCATCAACTTCGGAGTTTCAGGTTACGGGACCGGGATGGAGCTAGAAATGCTGCGGTCCCGAGCGTGGCGCTATTCTCCCGACTTAGTGATTCTTGGCTTCTTCACTGGACATAACTTACAGGACAACTCGCGCGTGCTCTCGCATGATCCCTACCGGCCCTATTTTGTGCACAAGGATGGGAAGCTGGCTTTGGACGACTCGTTTCGGCGTGTTCCGGATTTCCAGTCGCGGTTTGGGTCCTGGAGTATGTTTGTGTCCTGGGCTGTCGCTCATTTCCGCCTCTTGCAGGTCGCGGCCCTTGCGAAAAACCGTTTCTCTGGGCGAAACGCAGAGGGACTGCAATCAATCGACATGGGCTTGGACGAGCGTGTATATCGCGAGCCTCAAGATCCGGCTTGGAGGGAAGCATGGTCGGTGACCGAGGGTCTCTTGCGCTCGATGCGCAACGAAGTAAGGGCGAAAGGGGCAAAGTTTCTCGTTGTGACGTTGAGCAACGGAATCCAGGTAGATCCAGACGCGCCCCAACGCAGTGAGTTGGAGCGGCGATTAGGCGTCGCGGATCTTTTCTATCCCGATTACCGGATAAAGACATACGGCGAGCGTAACGGCATTCCAGTGCTCACCTTGGCGCCGAGTTTTCTTGCCTACGCAGAACAACACAAAGAAGCATTGCACGCCGCATGGGGAAATCATCAGGGACACTGGAACGAAAGAGGGCAGTACCTCGCGGGTGAGTTGATCGCTCAAGAACTTTGCAGCGACGGCTTGTTAGAAGGCCAAGCGATGCATACGGCTGCTCTACGCTAGCTGCCCATTTATGTTGACGACCGTTCAGCCATCCCCGATTGCCGATAAGACCGTTGTCAAGGCGGGCATGCGGCATCGCCTGGATATCGATGGACTGCGAGCGCTTGCAGTAATCCCGGTCGTGCTGTACCACGCGCATCTGCTGCGCATGCCTGGGGGGTTCGTCGGAGTCGACATTTTCTTCGTTATCTCCGGCTATCTGATCACCGGCTTGATCCTGGGCGCGCTCGGAAAAGGCCGATTTTCGATTGTCGATTTTTATGAACGCCGGGCACGCAGAATCCTGCCGGCCCTTTTCGCAGTACTGGCTGTCACGAGCGTTGCAGCTTATCTGGTTCTGCTGCCGCATAACCTCAGGGACTATGGCCGGAGTCTCATCGCGACTCTTTTCTTTTTCTCCAACATACTGTTCTCCAAGCAGGCCGGCTATTTCGATGCGCCGTCTGAGATGAAGCCGCTGCTGCATACCTGGTCGCTCGCGGTCGAAGAGCAGTTCTACATTGTCTATCCTTTGTTCTTGTTCTTAGTTGCGCGTTACCTCCGCAAACGCTATCTACTCGCGATCGGCGCGGCCTTCGTTCTTTCCTTCGCGCTGAGCATAAGGCAGCTGCACGCGGACCCCGCCGGCGCATTCTTCTTAGCTCCTCCGCGCGCCTGGGAACTAATGATGGGCGGGCTGCTGGCGCTCAACGTCCTGCCCGAATTGAGACACATCCTAGCGAGGAACATTCTGGGGCTCTGCGGCTTGGCTTTGATCTTCTACAGCATCTTCGCGTTTTCGCCAGAAACTCCGTTTCCCGGTTACAATGCGCTGTTTCCTTGCGTCGGGGCCGCACTAATCATCTACAGCGGCGCGACCCAGAAGTCATGGGCAGCAAGGTTACTGAGCACCAAGCCGCTGGTCTTCGTCGGACTTATTTCTTACTCTCTTTACCTGTGGCATTGGGTGTTACTCTTCTTTGCCCGCTATTACCTGATTCGACCTCTCAACCGGGTGCAAGCCGCGGCGTTTGTCGCGGCTGCATTCTTCGCAGCAACGCTGTCCTGGCGGTTTGTCGAAACTCCCGTCCGCAACCGAAACTTTGCATCGCGGCGGTGGATTTTTGCCGGCGCGGGCCTGGTCTCGCTGCCGCTTGCGGCGTTCGGCGGGTTTGCGTTCGTCAAGCATGGATTTCCCGGCCGCTACAGCGGCGAAGCCCGAAGACTGGTGGACGGCGCCGACGATATTTGGAAGAGGCGCGACGAGTGCTTGAGCAAGATCTGCCGCGTAGGCGTAGAGGATGTTCCCGCCAGCTTCGCGCTTTGGGGCGACTCACACGCCGGAGCGGTTGCGCCCGGCTTGGAACAGTTTGCGCTCGCGAATCACTTATCCGGCTATGTTGCTTATCAAGGGGCCTGCGCCCCGCTGCTGCACCTGAAACGGTACGATCAAAGCTTCGATTGCGAGACGTTTAACCAGAAGGTTTTCGACTACTTGCGAGCCCATCGCGTGGCAACCATTTTCCTCGAAGGGCGCTGGGCTCTTTATGCGGAAGGAAGCAGATACAAGGAGGAGCCGGGAACTCCGGCTTTGCTGGCCGAGGGCGGCCGTCCGAGCCAGGACTATGCAGTATTTGAGAAGTTAGTTCCAGCGACGCTGGAGCAACTGCAGAAGCTAGGATCGAAGGTGGTTATTATCGCCAGCACGCCCGAGGTCGGAATCGATGTGCCGACGGCGCTCGCCCGGCAATTACTCTCAGGGATCTCATTTTCCCTCGCGCCTTCCACCTCAGCGTTTATGGATCGGCAGCGGCGCGCATTTCAAGTATTGAGCGATGCTGCGCCGAAGTATTCCACTGAAATCGTTTATCCCCACCGATTACTGTGCGACCAGACAAACTGCGCGGTTATTAAAGACGGCCGGCCTCTTTATTCTGACGACAATCACCTGAGCACGCATGGCGCGACGGTGTTGACGCCGATTTTCGAGAAGGCCCTGCTTTCCAGCAGCTCCACACACGCACGATAGGGCGCCGGAGGACTAGCTCCGACGCCCTATAATCCTACTTCACCCAGTACTTCGCTACTTCACGTTCAGAGTGACGGCGTTACAGGCCCGGAGCCCATCCGGACCGTATCCCATCATAGCGATGGTGTGCGCGCCGGCGGCTACGCCGCTGGTGTTCCAACTGAAGATGAAGTCTGGCGCCGAAGTCGTGGCTTCAAGAGTCCAATCGACATATAATTCAACTTTGCTGATCACACCGCTTTTGTCCGTGGCGGTTCCGGTCAGTGAGACAGTCCCGGAAACCGTCGCCTGGTCGAGCGGAGAAGCGATCGAAACGGTCGGAGGCGTGATGCTGTTATAGGTATCGGCCGTCCCATGCTTGTCCTGGCCGTCCCCCTGGAAGCCGGAAAAACCGTTCATCGCCTTGCTCCACGCAAATTGTGAACGTGAGGGGCTCGGCAGATGATAGGTGTTGTAATCGAATTTATTGGTCGAGAAAAACGTGGTGTCGCTCGTGTCCGCGTTAGCGCCGCCAGTGTAGCCGGATTCGCCGAGAAACACTACCGTGTTGTGGTGGAAGTAATTATTCGCGGAGGTATATCCGGAGCGGGGCTGGGCAATGATATCGATTCCGTTTCCACCCGCGGCGGAAACCTGGACGCTATTGCAATAGGCATTGACGCCTTGTGACTCGGAACTTAGAATCTGGGCGGCATACAGCCAGTCGCTGTTGTTCGGATAGATGTAGCCGTTTCCTTGAACAATGTTATTGCGAATCGTGGCGGCATAACTGATCTCTTCGAAGATGCCCTGCTCGGTGTTGTTCACAACTGTATTGCCGTCCACCAGCGTATTCAGCAGGTCCGTGTCCAAATGCAGGCCGTCGCCAGTGTTATCGTGCACGTAGTTCCCCTTGAAAACGAGGCCCTGCTGGCTTTCGAGTTTGGCGCCCCCGGCTCCGAATACCGCCTTCACATGAGCGTAATTATTGAAGGCGATTTCGTTCCCTTGAACGACGACGTTGGACGGTTGTGAATCGCTAATGCTGCCCATTCCTCCCCCGATACCCAAATTGCCGTTCTCATAGAGATAGTTGTTCAGAACCTTCCATCCGAAATTGACCCGAACAGCACTGCCATGGTTTAACTCAATCTCATTGTTCTTAATGGTCCAATTTGCAGCGGAACTGGGCGATGGATTTCCATTGATGCCAATGGTTCCACACGTTACCGGCGTCGCAAACTCCTTGATGGTCAGCTGCTCAATGGTGACGTTGTTGGCCGACGTGCCTTCAAACGCGTCGGGAACGTAGCTGGTTTCGACGGTGTGGCCGCTCGGATTGTCATAGAAATAGATGATGTTAGCCGAGTAATCGAAGTACCAGGCGCCCGTGGTAACCGCCGAGAGAGAAGTGACATGGAGCAGGGGCTTTCCGTCGAAGTACAGATCCTCAGGGTAAATACAGCCGAGATAGCCGGCGGCGCAGTGGGTGTTCGCGATGGTAGTGCCTTGTTGAGTCTGCCCACTGACGGTGTAATAGGACCCCGATTTTACGAAGGTGGTGAGCAACTTGGAGCCGCTCAGGATGGCGGGGCAGGCTGTCTTCGGTGGGGCGCACGCGGTCGCGCCGGTGAATACATCGCCTGTCTTGGGAACAATCGGCTCAGTCAGACGGTAAGTGCCGGGCTCAATCAAGAACGTGGTGCCGGCGGCGCTGCTGCTGACTTCGGCGGGAAGATCCATTCCGGGCGAGATGGTCACAGTAGCGGCTTGGCTTAAGCAGCCGGCGGCCGCCAAGAGGAAAACAGAGATTCGGGCTAATTTGGGCGTAAGTTTCAAGCGGTTCCTTTCTCAAATCGAGCGAGTTAGAACGCGACCGGTTTTCCCCGATGCGCGTCGGCCAAGGGGTACTGCCCTCTCATCGACAGGCCATTGAGAGAGCCTGAGCCAGAGTGCACCCGGAACCCAAAGCGCGTACCAGCTGACACACCTCGCCCCAGGGGCTGAAGGAGAGCAAAGAAAAGGTGCTGTCGACGAGCGACGCCTTCGTTGGGCCGTATCCGTCGGTGGGTCCGATGGATCCGGAGGCTATCCCTTAACTCGAATACAACTATGCTTTTCCATTAGCATAGCTTATTCCCAATATGAGTGCATTAATTTTCTTTGCATTCTCACGGTATTCTTCTAGTAGGGTAGGTAACAGTACGTGTTTTCAATGCCTTGCGACGCGCGACGGACAAAGAATTTTGAAGGTCTATTGGAGGGCGATCGTTCCCCGCATCGTCACCGCCCCTTGTAGAGCCGTGCCGGGGATGCTGCATGTCCCTGCGCGCGTTGTGCTGGTCAGGTCCTGACCGCTCGCTTGCCAGGCGCTGAAAGTGATGTTGCTGTTGGAACTTCCGCCCACCCAAGAGGTGCTCGTCCAGGGAACAGTTGGCGCGCAATAGGCGTTATAGTTCCACATCCCGGCAAGCTCCCAACTGCTCGCAGTACTGCTGAAATCCTGTACACCGGTAATCATGGGGCCGCCCGACAGAACAGTAAAGTAGTTACCCTGCACCTGGGTGCCGACTGGAATGGTGCAGCCGGTTCCGCAGCCGCCTCGCCCGCTGTTATAAGTGACTTCGGCTCCGCCCAGCGACCCCACGGTATTCGTCACGTAGTTGTTCAGGATCACGACATGAGACGACGAGACCCCGTTGATCTGCCACCCTTTAATCCCGGTCTCGTCCGGACTTCCCAGACCGTTTCCATAGACAACATTGTTGGTGACGGTCTGACGATCGCTGATCTCGAGCCGTATCCCGTCGCCCTGATTGTTGTAGACGATATTGTGGTCATAGACGATGCCGCTAGCAAATACGTCCGACCATAACCCGTCACCCAGGTTGTCATGCACTAAGTTATAGCTCACCAAGCTGTTTGTTCCTGTAAACTTGCAACAACCGGCGCCGAAGCCAATGTGAGTGTGGTCGATGTTGTTGTGCACGATAGTATTGTTAGAAACCGTGAGATTACTGACCGCTCCAGCGTTTACCCCGAATTGCCCGTTGTCGTGTAAGTAGTTGTTCAATACCTGAGTATTGTTACCGCTCGGATGGATGGCTATTCCGGAGCCGTGATTCAGCAGAAATTCGTTATTCTTAATGATCCAACCCGAAGTTTCGGGCTCCACGGCGCCATCCTGAAGGTTGGAGGCGTACTTTTCGATAATGAGGCCCTGGATTGTAATGTTGGTCGCCGACGAACTGAGAAATGCGTTGAGATAGGCGCCGAGTTCGACGGTCGCGCTCGTTGGGTTATCGAGTAAATAGATATTATTAACGACGCCGCCGTCGCCGCCCGCAAAATCGTAATACCATGCGCCGGTCGTGACGGAGGCGAGCGAGGACGCCTGAATATAATCGACGTTGTTGAAATACAGATCTTGCGTGTACCAGCACGACGGATAGGCGGTCTGGCAATATGTGCTGCTCCAGGATCCGGAACTCAGAGGTGTCCCGCCCGGAGTCGTCCAGTAAGTTGTGCCGCCGATTGTAACCTGCGTCCAGGTCTGCCCGGACAGTGGAAGCGTAATGGCGCCGTTCTCGATCACACCGTCGATCGTGGCGCCGCTGGGGCTTGTGAACGTGTCGCCAGTCTTGAGCGATGTCACGTTATCGTGATGCGTTCCCGACTGCAGTATGAAGGTGGTGCCCGCGGGGCACGCCGTCACCAGCGATTGCAGGCTCGTTGCAGGGGCAACCGTTGCAGGGTTGCCCGGGCAGGTCACAGCTCTGGCGGTGCAGGCCAGGCAGAACATTGCGATGGCGCTTAGAACATTGGCTCTAGAAAGTGGCAAGCGCTGACCTCCTCCACGTATTGGAAGCGACGCAGACGTACACGTAATTCGAATCCCAGGAAATAGTGCCCGTGGTGCACGCAGCCGAGGAAGATGCGGGCGTCTGAGCAATCTCGATAATCAGAGAATTCGAGTTGATATCGAGCGCGGCGGCAGGATTGGTTGTCCCGATGCCAATCGCATTGCTTCCGCCGCTTGAGATCGCGACAGGCTCAGAGACGGATACCGTCGCGCCGTTATCGGCGATAGACGAGTTGCCTAGGGCAGTAGAACTGGTGGCTCGGGGCAGGGAATTGGCGGAAAGCCCCGTGATGGCGCCTGATGCCGAAACCCAAGTGGTGTTTCCAGATCCATCGGTTTGCAGGAACTGGCCGGCCGAGCCGCTCGAAGACGGCAGGGTCATGTTCCAACTCCCGGCCGCGGCTGCGGGCCGGACGGTAGTTGTGCCGGATGTAGATCCACTGAGAACGAGGGCTCCACTGCTCGATCCCACGCTGCCGAGCGTAACCGAGCTGGGAAGAGAAAGCGTTGCTGTTCCGCCCAGAGCCAAAGAGCCGCCGGCGACTTGAATTTGATTCGCCGCGCCATTTAACGTAATCGAGCTGTTTGCCAAAGCGGAATTAGGTACCTGTTCGTAGGTTGTGGAGTTAGCGCCTGTTACAACCGCAACAGTGTTAGTGGCGGGAGATGCCGAGTAACTGACGCCGTTTACTCTGACCGTGGTGGTCACCGAAGATCCCGAGGCGCTGGTTGTATCTCCAGTGAATGCGGGCAACTGCGACGTGGCAAGCGAACCGCTGATATCGCTAAAGGCCGGCTGTGTGGAAGACGGGAGCCCTCCGGTCGAAACGCTATTGATCCATTGATGGGATGGCGCGGCGAAAGACTTCACACCGCCGAGCGTCGAAGATGTAGGACTCGGTAGAACGGAGGGGATGAGAGTTCCACTGGTGATATTGGACGCGTTCGTGGCGTCCGTGGTCGCCGAACGAGCGAGCCCTGTGATGTTCGAAGCCGGGATCGAAGATGTCGGCTGAAGGGCATTCACGATACGCGAATCGTTGCCCGCCGCGACCGTTCCCGCCAAGGCGCCCACGTTCGCGGAGAGCGCGCCGTTGCTGCCCAAAGTAAGCCCCGAGTTAGCCGGAATCATGACGCCGCCAAGCGTGGCGCTTCCGGCCGGCTGCAGCGTGTTGGTACCCATTACGCTCCACGCGTTAGGCTGCGTGCACGCGAAAAGGTTCGCGCCTGGGGGGGCGGAGCTGTTAAAAAAGAGCTGCCCAATCTGACAGATTGAAGGTAAGGCGGCGCCTACGGAAACCGGCCGAGTAAAGGAGAAGTTCGAAAAGTCGGGATTTCGCGACTGCGAGTTCAAGTTAACGGCCGTGGATGTCTGACTGTAAGCTGCACCTACCGTCAGCCCCGCGACGGCGCCAAGTGACAAGAGGATGTGTTTCATAATACCTACGGAATGGCCCTCCAAAGCGAAAGATCGCATCCGCCGCATAGTAGGAATCCGTAAAGGCTAACTCAAGAGGCTGATTCTAAATGTAAAAATAAAAATAGCGGAGTTTGTCACCGGCGAGTTCGCTACAGCGCGAGCGGACCAGAACCGCCGGTATGCAAGCTCATTGGCCTGAATGTTGAACGCCGACATTGACCGTGATCGCATAGCACGACCAAACGCCAGTGCGGTTATAGACAGTCACGGCTAACACATGGCGTCCGGTTGCGGCGCTCGCAGCGTCCCAAGAAAAATTAAAAGGACTGCTCGATTGGCTGGCCTGCGGCGACCAGTCGATATCGAGCTCGGCTTTGACAACGGAAGCGCCATTTGCCCGGGCATTGCCCGTTACCGCTACGTTGCCCGAAATGGAGGCTCCGTCCAGAGGGGAGGTAATGACGACGTCCGGAGTTGCACCCGTTAACTTGTCAACTGTTCCGTGCGCCTCCTGGCCGGCAGCGCGGAATTCGTCGAACGTGTTTCTCTTTCCGGCCCAGGCGAAAGCGGGCCGGTCAACGTTAGGAAGGTGGTAGGCGTTGTAATCGAAGCGATTCTCAGAATAGAAATCAGGCTCGCTCGGGTCGGCGCCGCCGCCCCCTGTGAGTCCGGAGTTGCCATCGAATACTACGGAATTGTGGTGAAAGAAATTGCCTCCCGAAGTATACCCTTTGCGCGGCTGCGCAATGATATCCATGCCATTGCCGCCCTGGGCGCTAACTTCTATGGTGTTGCAATAAGCCTCGACATTTCTGGAGGTCGAACTTAGTAGGTTCGCGCCATAGAGCCAGTGTTCGGCGTCGGGGAAACCGTTGCGAAACAGCTTATTGTTGCGGACCGTGCCCGAGTAGCTAATTTCTACGAAGGCGCCCTCGTCGGTGTTATCAGTTATTGTATTTCCATCCACAAGAAGGTCGATGTTGTCGGTGTCGGCATGGAAACCGGATCCCTGGTTGTGGTGCGAATAGTTATTTCTAAAGATCAGGCCGCGCGCCACGTTAATCTTAACGCCGCCCGCGCCGAAGCCTGGCTTCACACGCGCATAGTTGTTGTAGGAGATTTCATTGCCTTCGATGAGAACTCGGGAAGGCTGAGTGCTTCGAATGAGTCCCATGCCGCCGCCGATCCCAAGATTCCCGTTGTGGTGAATGTAATTATTCCGTATGCGCCATCCGAAGTTGATTCGCACGCCGCTTCCGTGGTTGAGCCGGATTTCATTATTTTCGACCACCCAATTCGCCCCGGTTTCGGGCGAGGGCATTACGTTGGTTCCTACCGCGGCGAGAGTCGTCTGAGATGCAAATTTTTCTATGGTCAGGTTCTTGACAGCCACGTTATTGGCGGGGCTCGCATCAAATGCCGCGAAGCTTTCACCGATCTCTAAGAGGTGGCCGGAAGGATTGTCGCGTAAATAAATTGCGTGGGCCGCGTCGTCGAAGAACCACGAGCCGCTGTTCAATCCGTCGGCTGAATCCCGATGAGTAAGCGGCTTTTGATCGAGATATAGATCTTGGGGATAGATGCAGCGCGGAAAACCCGGTTCGCAGTGCTTAGGGTCCTGCGTTGGCGCATGCGGCGTCTGTCCCGCAATCCTAAAACCGTTACCCGATGACTCTCCGGGCGGAAGCACGCGGGAGCCGTTCAGGATCGCAGGGCATGTTGTTTGAGGAGGCGCGCACGCCACCTGGCCGATAAAGCTGTCACCGTTCTTCGGCCGGATAGGCGTGCTCAGCCGGTACAACCCAGGCGCGATAAGAAAGGCAGTCCCTTCGGGATGAGAATCGACCGCTCCCTGTAGATCCATCCCGGGTTGGATCTCGACAGTAGTCGCGCGCTCCCGATAGCCGGACGCCTCTAGGTAGAAGAAGGATAGAGCGAAAACGAAACGAGCAATCCTCACTGAATCGTCATCGACATGGTCCAGCCGTTCCCGCCGTTGCCTCCCGCACCGCATGTGGTGTGTCCCGCGCAGGAGCCGCCGACTCCGCCGGAGGTGTTGATGCTTCCGCTATTCGCAGTGAAAGTCACGGCAGCCAGAACCACGTAACCGCCTCCGCCTCCGCCGCCCGCCCCTGTTCCGTTGGCGGTGGAATTTGAACCATTACCGCCGCTTACGTTGATCGTCCCCGTGAAATTGATCGAATTACACACGAAAATCACCGGCGTTCCCCCCTCGCCCCCTTGCGCGCCACCGGAGCCGCCTTGGCCGCCTGGGGCGCCGCCGCCCGGCCACGAACCGGGATTGCTCATGAACATCCGATACTGTCCGGCCGCAGTGGAAAGAGCGGTGCCGCCTGCGCCCCCGCTCGCCGATCCACCGAAGCCGCCGTTCACAATCGGTATGCCCGGGATGACCTCGGTCGTCTTGCCGGCGATTCCCGCTGCAGTGCCGCCACCGCCGCCACCACCTCCTCCTCCGAAGTCGCCTTGTCCGGTGATGCCTTCAGCACCACCGCTTGGGCCGCCCATCACCGATCCTGCAATGGTGCAGGCGCCGGTTGATCGAATGATCAAGGGGCCGTTCCCACCCGCATTCACGACCGTGGCGCCCAATGACACATTGAACGAGGAAAACCATAGTTCGTCCGTCAAATTACACGTGCCCGACGTGCATGAGTAGGGGTTGGCGCCATTGCCTAACCACTTCAGCCAAGGCGGCGTGAGGAATGTTGTTTGGGCTTGCGCCCGCATCGAGAAGCAAAAGAGTGCACACGCGATTACAGCTTTTGGTCTCAGCATAAGGTGTCCTTTAGTCCTTTTTCTCGGCATCCTGGCCGACACTTGCGAAAAGAATAGCGTCGGAGGACAGAAGCTCTGTTCGACCGCGTACTGAAAACTTGCGGCTGGTCCAGTTTCCACTCGAACACGGATTGATAAATGTAGCCCGAGTGTGTGTATAGGATATACCTCTGCGCAAATTGCTTCACTTGGTCCTGGTTTCTGAGGTACCGGTACCTGAAAATCGCCGCTTTGAAGTGTGCTGCCCTACTCCGCCAATTGGATAGTGCTGGTTGCAGTAATAGTGACGAGCCTTGAAACAAAGGTAAATCCTCAGTCTGCATCGATTACCTCCGGTTCAGGTGAACATCACAATGCTGGTATGGTGATGAGAGTCCTGAGTCGGCTAAGAAGTACGTCAACATCGATCGAAACTGGTCTTGTGGGATGGAAACTTACGAAACTACTGTATCTTCGACAATAAAGAACTTCGAGTTCTCCTTCGGCTACTGGCGGTTCTTCACGGTCCTTATGCGTGTGCAATCGGTTGCCGCTCACTTCACGGCACTGCCGCCCCATCCACCGAGCGCGCGCGATCTCGCATCGCTTCCAGGCGGAAAGCGAGAACCGGTGTGGATCGTTTCACACCCCGTGCAACAGGCCCTGCCTTGGCTCGAATTAGGCCCAAAGGTAGTTCGTTATGTCACCGCTCAATATCGCCGCTATTACGTCGATTTGAATGGCACGTTCGAATGTTACCTTCAGCGGCTAAGCCGCAAGAGACGGGGCGAACTGCGACGCAAGATGCGCAAGTTCGCCGGGCGGGGCGGGGCATGCTTTCGCGAATACCGCTCGCCGGCGGAGATGAAAGAGTTCTATGAGTCTGCGATTATCGTTTCACGCCTGTCGTTTCAAAAACGAATCGGCCACGGTCTTCCAGAGGATCGGGAGTCCGTTGCGGCACTCATTCGAATGGCCGAGCAAGACTGCATCCGCGGATATGTGCTCTTCCATGAGGATCAACCAGCGGCATTCACGCTTTGTTACGTAAACGGAGATTGGTTGACGGGCGAGTTATGCGGCTACGATCCATCCTTGAGCCAATTTTCGCCCGGTAATGCGCTGATAGGCTCTATTCTTGAGCGCCTTTTCGAGGAACAAAGATTCAAGATGTTAGATCTAGGCACGGGCGACGCAGATTATAAAGCGTTCTTTGCGACCGGCAGCGCGCCCTGTGCCGACATGTATTATTTCCGGCGTACCCCCAGAAACGTCGCGTTAGTTTTAGCGCATTGGGCAACTACGATGTTATGGCAATGTACGACCAGGATACTGGACGCTCTACAAATTAAATATAAGTTAAAAAAACTTGCCCGAAATGGATGGAAACGCTCGGAGCGGGTGGATTTCCCGGAAGCTCCTGAATTGCTGAAGTAAACCGGCAAAGAATTCTACCGGGACTTCACAGCGAGAAATTGAGGCAATTTATCACTGGCCTGCCCTATGGCGCGCGCCAGACTCAGTTTGGCTACGTTGTGAGCAAATACACCATTAATGTAATCCAGTTCCGCCCCCGCCACCGCTTCCTGCGATTGCACAACATCGACGTTGTCGCTTACTCCGGCTTCGAAGCGCTGGCGAGTTAGTTTTAGATTCTCCTGAGTAACACCCAGGTTCTCTCGGGCGACCTCTACCTGGCTTCCAGCCGCGGCAAGATCGAGGTACGCGTTTCGCACATCGGCTTCGACCTTGGCGCGAAGGTCTTCGAGCTCGGCCTGCCGTTGCTTCAGAGCTGCATTTGCCTGTTCGACGTCGCCCTCAATCCGGCCTCCTTGCCAAATGGGCGCCTTCAGGCTTCCCACCACCGTGAATGTCGCGCGCGCACGATCCGGCGTCGGCCCGATCGCGCCGTAATCGGCACTGAGCGAAACCGACGGAAGACGTTCGGCTCGCGCCGCGGCTCGCGTCCGCTCTGCTGCTCGCACCTGAGCCTCCGCGGCTTTCAGATCCCAACGCTGGGCGAACGCCTCCCGCAGAGCTTCTTCCAGGTTGAGATCGGGAGCTGGTGCGAAAGGGACGTCGTCTGCGATTTCGAATCGATCGTTCGGCGGCAATCCAGTAATTCGCGCCAGGTTTATCTTCTGTTTCGCTAAATCGTTTTCAAGTGAAGTAACTCGTTGGCGCTGGGTCAGGAACTGCACCCGGCTGCGGTTCACGTCGATTTGGGCAACAAGCCCCACAGCGCGCTGCCGCGATGTCTGTTCAAAGAGCGCATTCGCGGTTTCCAGTTGCGTGCGGGCCGATGCAACCCGGGCGGCGGCCGAGATCACCTGCAGATAGGCGCCTCCAGCTGCCAGAATCACTACGTCGCGAGCGTCTTTTACAGATAGCCGGCTCGCGCGAAGGCTTTCCGAGGCGGAGCGATAGTTATTCCACGCCGTTCTATCCACCACGCTTTGCGAGAGGCTTGCTCGCAAATCGAAATAGTTGAACGGGCCGACGACGGCCGGTATAGAGAAGCCGGGAACGGGCAGTTTAAAACGAAAACCCACGGCCTGAAGATCTAACTGTTCGAGCGTCTCCGACAAACTTCCGTTCAAGTTTGGAAGCAAGGCGCTACGGGCAACCCGAGTTTCCCCATTGGCCTGCTGCGCCGCTTCGGCGAGGCCGATGGCGCCCAGGTTGTATCGCAGAGCGCGTTCGACTGCATCGTGGAGCGAAAGCTTTCCTGAGAAAGACAATCTGCCGCTGCTGCTTCCGCTAAATGGACCCTGCACTTCTACGCTGGGATTTATGGTATTCACGCTAGTTGTCGCGCCCGGTATCGGAGATTCGACGGCGGTTACCGACCCGCTTTGCCCGGTCCGGCCCGAAAGCGGCAATTGAGTCGCGCGCGCCGGGCCCGGAGTTTCGCTGCCGCTCGGCAGTCCCAATTGCGCCCAACCGCATGTGGTCGCCGCGCAAAAGCATGCACACCGGCCGATGAACATGGCATGTCTGTTAAGAATTTTCATTTGCTTTGCTTCGTCTCTTACTAACTGAGCTGCTTTCGAAAACGCCAGATGCTTAAGGAGACCAACACGAGGGTGAAGCCGAACAGCCCAAGAAAATTTGGCCACAGTTGGGCAAAACCGCTGTCTTTAAGCAGGCTCGCTCTCGCGATTGTGGCGAAATGGTGAATTGGATTCAGGACGGTGAAGGGCTGCAGCCACGCGGGCATAGCTTCTACGGGATTCAACGCTCCGGCGGTCGAATTCAGCGGAGGATTGATAAAGAAGACCGTCAGTTGAGCCTGCTGCGCAGACTTAGAAAACGTCGCATTGACCGTACCAAGGCTGATTCCGGACAAGATGCAGAGCGCGGCGCCGCTCAAAACTAGCGGAAGATTGCCGTGAAACGGTACGCCAAAGGCCAGCTTCATGACAGCCAACGCCAAGAGCGCCATCAGGAACAACAGCACGAAGAGCGGAGCGATTTTCGCAATGATGATCTCCGAGGTAGTGGCCGGGGACATCAGGAGCTGCTCGATAGTGCCGGCTTCGCGCTCTCGAACCATCGCGGCCGCCGCCACGAGCGAACTGTTCAGGATCAACAGCAACCCGAACACGCCCGTGACGATGAACCACGAATCCTTCAATCCTGGGTTATAAAGAAACGCTGGGTAAAGCTGGACCATTCCGCGGCGGCTCGGATTTTGGGGGGCGACTGTTTCGAAACTGGCGTGCAAGCCTTGGCTCCGAAGCCCGGCGTTGTAAGACTGAATCACTCCTTCCGCATAACCCTGAGCGATGGCCGCGGTATTGGCGTTCATCGCATTCAACAGGAACTGAACCGTGCTGTGGCGCCCGCGCTGCAAGCTTCTTGCGAAATCGTAGGGAACCACCACGCCGGCGTCCGCCTTGCCGCGGCTGATAGCGTCACCCAGTTGATCGACAGACCCGTAGTACCCGACGACCCGAAAGCTCTTGCTTTCGCTCAACACGGCGATCAACTCGCGGCTTTCAGGCGTTCGGCTATCGTCCACCGCGCCGAGTTTAAGGTTCGCAACGTTGGTGCTCAATGCGGAGCCGAGAAGCAGCAGTTGCAGCGTGGGTGGAAGGACCAGGGAAGTGGCCAGCCTTCTATCGCGGCGAATCTGAGCGAACTCCTTGCGCAGCAGAGCACGCAACCGGCGATTGATCAAGTTCCCAAGCACGTTACACCGCGAGTTGCATGCGCCTCATCCTGCGCCATGCGATTGCGTAAAAACTCGCTCCAATGGCCCCGATAATGGCCACCTTGAACCACGTGACCTTCCAACCCGCTCCTTCTAGCAGCGCGTCCCTCACGATCTCGATGTAATATCTACCCCAAACAAAATTCGAGATCCAACGAATCCCCGCCGGGATGTTCTCGATCGGGAACATCAGACCAGAAAGCAGGAACACGAGCAAGAAGCCGCCTAGAGCGACCATCTGAATGGCGGCTACCTGGCTGGGAATAGCGGCTCCAACCATGGTCCCGAATGACGCCACGCAGAAGGCATACAACACCGTCGCGATGAGGAACGGGGTGGGGTCCCCAGCAAAGCTCAGGCCGAAATATGTGAACAACAGAATGAGCATCAGGACGCACTCCGCGCCCGCTACCGCTGCGAAGGCAAGAATCTTGCCCAGCAGAAACTCGTGAGACGACACGCTTGAGACATAGACTTGGAGAATTGTTTTCTGCTCCGTCTCTTTCGCCATGGCGAGCGCGGCAAGCAGGGGAGGGAACATCGAGAGGCCGAGTACGAACACCCCCGGTCCGAAAAATTTCTTCGACGACCGGCCGGGGTTGTACCAGAGCCGGATAGCCGCTTTGACGAGCTGCGCTTGCGAGGAACCCACGTTGCGTTCGTCGTAAGCGCGGACGATTTCGCCCGCGTAGCCGGAGATTAGTTTCGCGGTGTTCGCATCGGAAGCGTCCACCAGCAATTGCACAGAGGATGCGGCGCCCCGCGCCCGGTCGCGGCCAAAATGCTCCGGTATGATTAACGCCCCATCGGCCGCATTCGAGCGCAGGGCTTCGGTCGGCTGCTTGTCCGGCGGCCACGCCACTATATGGAAGGTCAGTGAAGCGCGAAACGCGTCGATCAATTCGCGAGAAGCCGGCGAGCCGTCCAGATCCTGCACCACGATCGGCAGATTGCTCACTGTAAAAGATATGGCCGTCGACATAAGAATGAGCAGCACCAGCGGCAGCACCAGCGCGAGACCCAGCGTGCGCCAGTCGCGCACTAGTTGCGTCAACTCTTTTCGAGCCTGGGCGAAGATCCGTCGCATACGATTTACTCTTCCAGCGCCACTTTCCCTTGCTCCCGCGCCCGCTGCACAACTCCGATAAAAACATCCTCCATCGAGAAGCGGCCTTCCTGGACTTGATTGGTTCGGATGCCGTATCTCGATAATATTTCTTTCACCGATTGCTCGCCCGCCATCGCATCCTCTTCCGTGATGATGTGAAGCCGGTCTCCGAACAGCGACACTCGCCAGTGCTCCATCTCGTTCTTGAGGACATCCGCCGCGCGCTGCGGCTGGTCCACCACGAATTCGAGCATACGGCCTTTCTGCTCTTTCTTGATCCCGCTAGGAGCGCCCTCGACCACGAGTTCTCCGGCCACCATTAAACCCAGCCTGTTGCACTGCTCCGATTCTTCCAGATAATGCGTGGTCACCAGAATCGCGGTTCCCGCATCGGCAAGTCGATTAATCATGGACCAGAATGCGCGGCGGGCTAGCGGGTCGACTCCCGACGTGGGCTCGTCTAGAAAAAGAACTCCGGGCTCGTGCATAATCGCTGCCCCGAAGGCCACCCGTTGCTTCCATCCGCCCGGCAAGCTGCCCGTTATCTGGTCCTGCCTTCCCTCTAGCCCCGAGAACGACAGCACCCATTTTCTTTTCTCCTCGCGCTCGCGCGCGGGAACGCCGTATACGCCCGCAAAAAAGTCCAGATTGTCCTTTATCGAGAGGTCATCGTATAGCGAGAACTTCTGCGACATGTAGCCGACCCTTTGGCGCACATTTCCGGACCGCATGCGCGAGCCTCTTTCGCCGGCCAGTTGCACGTCTCCCCGTGACGGCTCAAGCAGGCCGCAGAGCATCTTGATCGTGGTGGTTTTGCCGGCGCCATTCGCGCCGAGCAACCCGTAAATCTCGCCGTATTTCACATCGAGATTGACGTTCTTAACGGCGGTAAAATCCCCGAATGTCCGTGTCAGATTTTTTGCGCCGATAGCCACCAGGCCCCGGACCTCGCGATCCCCGTGGCGGCCTGGAAACGTGGGTTCGTGAATGGTAAGCCCGAGACTCCGCAGTTTGGCGACAAACACGTTTTCGAGAGTTGGCTCATCCTCGCGCACATCGGTCACTTCCACGTTCGCCGCTTTGAGATCCTCTTCCAGGTCGGCGCGCGCCCGCGCGGGATCGTGAACCAAGACATCCAGACGATCGCCAAAGCGCTGAACATCTAAAATCTGTTCCGAAGTCCGCGACTCGACCAGGACGCGCTCGGCTTCTGCCAAATTCTCCACGTGCAGCTCCAAGCGCGTTGCGCCCAAGCTGGCGCGCAGTTCCGTTGGCGTGCCGGTCTGTTGAATGGCGCCTTCGTGCATTAATGCCACCCGATGGCAGCGCTCGGCCTCATCCAGGTAGGGAGTCGCGATCAGAATGGTCAAACCTCCCGCGGCCAGATGCGCAAGCGTATCCCAGAACTCCCGGCGCGAAACCGGATCGACTCCCGTTGTCGGCTCGTCCAGCAGCAACACCCGCGGCTCGGGAACCAGCGCGCAGGCGAGCGCGAGCTTTTGCTTCATTCCTCCGCTTAATTTTCCCGCCAGCCGGCCGCGAAACCGATCCATGTCGAACATCTGTAAGTAGCGATGGCTGCGCTTTTCTATGTCTTTCCTATCGACGCGGCGCAGGTCCCCGATGTAGCGGATGTTCTCGGCAACCGTAAGGTCCGGATAAAGGCTGAAGGCTTGCGTCAGATACCCGGTCTCGGAGCGCGTTTCGCCGGCCGGACGTCCGAACACTTCCGCCTGCCCTCCGCTTGCCTGCATGACACCGGCAAGAATCTGAAACGTAGTTGTCTTGCCGGCTCCATCGGGCCCAATCAGCCCGAAGATCTCGCCGTTCTTCACCTCAAGATCTATGCCGCGCACCGCACGGATCGCGCCGTAATGCTTCGTGAGGCGGTGCACCCAGATGGCCGGACTTGGCGGATGATCGCTCCGGCCCTCGGCGGCCTCAACGCGATTCTGCTCCGCCGTCACTTGCGGCGATGTTCCGGCCATTTTCCACCTTCGGTCAGAATCTCTCCATCGGCGGGCATGCCGGGTTTTGCAAATCCGATCGCGTTCTTCACTTGCAGCTTCACTCCCACCACCTCCTTTACCCGGTCGTCGCGAAAGTATGTGTTCTCGGGTGTGAAGGTGGCTTCCGGATCGATTCGCGAAACGAGAGCATCGATAGCGCGATTTGGGTTTGAGTCGAGATACACATGCGCCGGCTGCCCCAGCTTCACCCGGCCGATCTGTCCTTCGGGAACAAAGCCGCGCAGATATACCTTGCTCAGGTCGAGTAGTGTCACCAGCGTCGTACCCGCCGTGACCACCTCGCCCGGTTCTGCCGCCCTGGTAGCCACCACGCCGTTAAACGGCGCGCGAATAATTAAATCCTGCCGGTTGGCCTGCGCTTCCAACAGTTGCGCCCGCGCTTCGGCGGTGCTCGCTTCGGCGCTTGCCACCTCTGACTGCTGCTGCGCAATCTGCCTGCGGACCATCGCTACTTGCGCCTCGCGAATGGCCGGCGTGTCCAGGTTTGCTCGCGCGGTTGTCAAAGCGCCGCGCGCCGCATCTACGCGCTTCTGGGCCGCCGAAACCGCGGCCGCTTGTTGACCTGCCGTCGAGGTCGCCTGCTTTGCCTGGCGTTCCGATGCCGCTCCCGTCTGCGCAAGGCGCGTATACGCATCCCGGTCGAAGGATGCAAGTTGGTAGGCGGCCTCCTGCTGCGCCAGGTCGGACTCCGCGGCAGCCAATTCTGCCTCCGCCTGACGCACGCGGCCTTGCGCATCCGATTTGGACTGCTCGGTCTGAATGCGGTTTTGTTCCAGTTGCTGTTGGAGGACGGCAACCTGCTCCCGCGCTGACCTGCTACTTGCTTCCGCCGCAAAGACAGCGGCGCGCGCCTGCTCTTCACGCGCCCGAATCTGTTCGTCGCTTAAGGTTGCGATCACTTCGCCGGCTCTGACGCTGTCGCCTTCTCGGAATAGAATCTCCAGAATGCGTCCGCTTGTCTTAGGCGAGATTGCGGAGTCATCGCCTTCGATACGCCCGCTCAGCGCGATCACGTCGGGCGGCAGGGGAGGCGGGGCGAAGAATTGCCGCCATATCAGGTAACCGGCTACCGCTATTATCAGCGCGGCAAGCAAGATAAAGATCCGGCGGCGGGATTCCCTTGGCGCAGGTTGTTCCGCACTGCCGCCCTTATCCGGCTCATTCGCCGCTTCGCCTCGATCCGCCGTCACCATACTCTTGAAAGTAACTCTCCGGCCGATTACGAAATCAGGCCTTTCCGCATGGCATACAGAATCAACTCCGGGATGCTGTGCACGTTCAGTTTCTGCATCAGTCGTTGCCGGTGCGTATCCACCGTATGCGGGCTTATCGTGAGTATATTCGCGATGTCCTTAGTCGATTTCAACTCCCCTACTAATTGCAGCAGCTCGCGCTCCCGCGCGGTAAGCAGATCGTAAGGATCTTCTACACTCCGACGCTGGAGTTGCCGCACATAATCATCCGCCAGGACTTTGCTGACCGCCGGGCTGAAGAACGCTTTCCCGGAACTCACGGCTCGTATGGCCTGGATCAGATCGGATTCCGCCGAATCTTTCAGTAAGTAGCCGCGAGCCCCGGCCTTCAGCGCTTTCAGGATGTAGCCTTCATCCGAGTGCATGCTCAAGATGACGACCGCGCAGTGCAGCCGCTCCTCATGGATACGCTTGGCTGCTTCAATGCCGTTCAGCAGCGGCATCGCGATATCCATAACAACGATGTCCGGATTCTCGCGAATCACTACATCGATCGCCTCTCGCCCATCGCTTGCCTCGCCTACGACCGAAAATTCCGGCTGTCTCTCGAGGACCAGTCGAAGACCGTGCCTCATGATCGTATGATCGTCGGCTAAAACGATGCGAATCGGATTCATCGATTAAGCGCAGCGCTTTTCTGCATGAGCGGCAGTTCCACGCATATGGAAGTACCCTGGCCCAAGCGAGATTCGATACGCACATCTCCCTTCAGGTGCGCGACTCTCTCTTCTATGCCGAGCAGCCCTAAACCCTTGTCCCGTTCTGGCCGGAAGCCTTGCCCGTCGTCTTGGATCCGGAGATGAAGACCCTCGGCGGTGAGTTTCAGCGCTATGTGCGCGGTCTTTGCATTCGCGTGCCGAACTGTATTGCGTAATGTCTCCTGGACGATGCGGTAAATGCAGGTTTTGTGATCGTCCGGAAGGTCATTCGGAATCGAATCGGCAAGTACCTCGACGTAAATGTCGCTGTTCCGGGAAATCTCCCTTGCTTGCCACTGGAGAGCGGGGATCAGGCCCAGATCGTCTAGCATTGACGGGCGCAGGAGCAGCGACATATCCCTGACAATTGCTACGGTCTTTTCAGCCAGTTGCCTGAGTTCGGCGAGCTGTGTCCGCGCGCTTCCATTAGCTTCCGAGGAGATGACCGCCGCGACATTTCCAATCCCTAATACCAGCGCTGAAACCGATTGCCCCACCTCGTCGTGCAGCTCGCGGGACAACGCGCGCCGCTCCGCCTCCTGAACTTCGATAAGTCGCACAGACAAATCTCGGAGCGCGCCGCGCGCGTTCTCCGTCTCTTTGAATCTCCTTGCGGATATCTGCTCCAGGCGCAATATGCGGCGTATGCTGATGAACGCCAACAGAGTTCCGCAAATCAATCCGATTCCGAGGACCAGTATCAGAGACTGACGAAAACGCGAAAACAGATGGGCGACCTCGCTATTCCGGGTCTGCATCTGGCGCTGGTTTACGCTACCGATCTGGTCAGCCAAATGAACGACGACCATGCGCCGAGGCAGGAGAGAATTCTTCATAAATGCGTAGCCGAGCTGATGCCGCTCAGCCGCATTCCACTCGAGCGCCGGCTCGAGCGATTGGAAGTAGCCGTTCAATTCTTCTCTGAATCTCTGGAATGGCAGTCGTTCCTCGGTGCGAAGGATTCGGTCGTATGCCGCCACGTTCCGATCTATGCGCGCCCGCGCCTCCTGCAATTCGCGGCGATGCGTCTCGGCCAGATCGGCGTCCTGTTCGAGAAGAAGGTCGCGCACATAGGTGCCCGACAGATAAATGTCCGACCGTAATTGTTCCAGGATGCGGTCGCGATTGAAATAGTCGTCCCGTATGCGATCGTTCTGCCTCTCTATGTCTCGCAAAACCGAGAGCGCCGTCAGCCCCGAAACGGCTAGCAGAAGAATAAGTCCGCCAAAACCGATCAGCAGCAAACGCCTGGTTTGTTTGTCAGCGCCCAAGTCCGATCATATCTGTCTGAGGGCGGCTTTCATGCCGTTTGCAGACTGTCTCTGCGCTGGTGAATCCCATGGCCTTGCGATATCGCGCGACAAGCGCTGCCGCTTTCGTTTCGTTGCCTTCGGCGCGATAGATTTGAGCCAACTGCCAGACTGCCTTTTCCAAAAGCGGGTCCAGTTCAAGGGCGTGTTCCAAATGCCGAATCGCTTTCTCGCGACGATCGCTCTCAGCTAGAGCGGTCGCCAGGTTTACCTCGTACGGCGCATAGCTCGGACGCGCCGAGAGCGCTTCGGTGAATTGTTTGCTGGCCTCAGCCGGTTCCTTTCCGGTCAGCAGTATGCTTCCGAGCGCGGTCGAAACTTCCGGATCGCGCTCGCTCTTCGCCAGCCGGTTGAGCATACGATAACCGCGGATCACCTGCGCCGAGTCGCGATTTTGCATACCGGCAGTCACGAGCGCCAGCGCCCTGTTCCGGTCGCGCAACTCCGGTATGGGCTCGCGCCACGCGATCAACTCTCCGGCGTTGCCGTATGCCTGCGGTTGCTCCGGACGCCGGCTGATCCGATGATCGGTAAACGCGGTGTGCCCTCCGTCCTTCGCAGGACGTTGCGGCATGTGGCATCCGATGCAATCCGCCAGATCGGCATGCTGGCTGGAAAGCGTGGTCAGATGGCACCCGAGGCAGCGCTCGCGAAAATACGCCGCGGGCCGGGCTGGCTCCTCGTGCGCATCATGACACGTGCCGCACCAAAGCCTCGCGCCGCTGCGTCGTTTGCATGTACTGAGAGCAAGCTGTTCCGCTTGGCTGATTACCTTCACCGTATCCTCCGGTCCATGCGCCGCAACGTATACGGTGTAGCTCTGCTCGAGAGTCTGGCCCGGGCGGAAGTCGGTTATCGCCTTGCCTGGATTTGGAATGCGTACCTCTCCGGCTAAGTGGCACTGTTCGCAGATGCTGTCCCGCTGCGCCTCCGAAAGACGCGCCGGATTGACTACAGTTCCGCGAACCGGGTGGTAAAAATATACTTGACACACCCTATCCCTCCGTTGCATACTTGAACCATGGAACGGAAACCTAAGACTTTGGTTGAAGCAACCCGCGAATATGGCGATGCGGATAAGGCTTTGGCGGAAGTCGCGGATAGCCGCTGGAAGGATTCCATCGTGTGTCCGCACTGTGGGGCCGCATCCCCAATGTTCCTGAAGACTCGTCGCATCTGGAAATGCTCTACCTGCCGGAAGCAGTTCTCGATCAAAGCCGGTACCGTGATGGAAGATTCGCCCATCGGACTCGATAAGTGGCTTCCCGCGATTTGGATGATTGCCAATAACCGCAACGGCGTTAGCTCGTGGGAGCTCTCCCGCGCCTTGGGCGTTACTCAGAAAACCGCGTGGTTCATGCTCCACCGCATCCGGCTCGCCATGCAGGATGGCAAGCGAGGCGGCAAGCTTAACGGCGAAGTAGAAATCGACGAGACCTTCATCGGAGGCAAAGCGCGGAACATGCACGCCGACGCGAAGCGAAAGAAGCTGGAGGGTAAACGCGGCGGCGCGGTCGGTAAAGTCGGAGTACAGGGCATCCTTAAGCGCGGCGGGAACATCCGCGTCAATGTCATCAATGACACCAGATTTGAGTCTCTGATTCCCAACGTGGAAGAGAACGTCGAGAAGGGCGCACACATCTACACCGATGAGTTGCAGACCTATTTCTGCCTTCAGGCCGACTACGCGCACGATGTGATTAACCACACCGAGATGTACGTCAACGGGCAGATCCACTTGAACAGCCTGGAGAATTTCTGGAGCTTGCTTAAGCGCGGCCTGGGAGGTACCTACGTGAGCGTGGAGCCGTTCCACTTGTTTCGCTATGTGGATGAGCAAGCGTTCCGTTACAACCACCGCAAGGACGAAAACGGGAACGTTATTTCGGATTACGAGCGTTTCAAAGCCGCGCTTTCGCAGATTGTCGGTCGGCGATTGACTTACAAGGAACTGACCGGGAAGGAGGCTGAAACGAGTGCCGAGGAAGCGTTCTGAAAAAGAAGCTAAGCGCCAGGGGCGCGGGAAGCGCCGCGTTTCCGCTTTGGCTTCGGGCCGCGCCGACTCGGATTGAGCGCGGACTCCTTCTGATACTCGGCTTCGCGCTTCGCGATCTCTGAGTGCGGAACTGCAAGCACCTTGCCGAGTAGATCCTTGAAGGCATCGTACTCGGCTGACGTTTCGGGGTCGCCCTTCACGGCTTGATTTTAGCAACATCTTCATAAACCGGGGGCTCGGCTAGCTCAAGGCGAATGATCGCGCCCATCGGCCTGTCCTGAAGTTCCCGTAGGAACTCGCCAAATATCCTCATTACCTTTTCTTCCGAATAATTTGAGGTCGTCGGGGTGTCCGACCTCACCCAGATACATTTGCAGTTAGGACAATGGAATACCGTTTCTCCTATCTGCTTCATTGTTACGACGTACCGCGCGTGGCAGTGCTTGCACTCGTATTCGATGCCAATAATGTCTTGCGGAGAAATGAGGGTGCGCTTTTGAATTGTCATAGAGCTTCTAATCCTCAATAGGCATCGGCACTTCTTTCAATTGGCGACTTAGATGATCCATCGTTGCCAGTGTAATGGAAAATAGCGTCCGCGCTTTTTGCTCCAAAAAGATCTCGGGGGCGTGAGACGAAGGATTTCTCCAAGCCGTATTGAAGTTACGAAGAAGTCCAATAGCTTCCGAGAAGTAAGTCTCATCTCGTGACTGAGAAACAGTGGAACTAAATCCGGCCTTTTTATCGCGGAGGTTATTGTGAGCGTGATTTAAAGCAGTATTCCAATTACGCTGGTGCCTTTTCTCAACACCGGCAAAATCCGCTAGGCTAACGAGTCCGAATTCAACCAACCTAGAGAGGTGGTGAACGCAGGCCGTAAATCGACCCGCCGCGAAACAGCATCCAGCTTCTTCCAGATCAAAGCCACACGAAGGAAACTTGGCAAGCACCGGCGAGAAGTGTCGCAACTCATCGCCGAGCACCGGTTGATCTTTTTTGCCGGTTGGCCCTGTATCATAGAACACCAAATAAGGCGCTCGGTTCGGTGGAACAAAAAGGAATACCCGCGTGGAAATTTCGGCCTCCAGGCATTCCCTAATCTGGGCCATCTTTGTACATGCCTGTCTATATGAAAACCCACCGGCTTTCAGCAATAACGCACTGGCCCCCACAAGTATTAAAGACGTAGGCAATTCAAGGCCCTTGCAGCGTTGCGCAAGATCCTCCAGGCTCTTCTGATATCCATCGGTGTCGATGGGCGTGAGAAGATCGTCCGACTGGTTTTCCGAAAGCCCCTCCCAAAACTGGAAGATTCTTCCGACCAAAATGTAGTCTTCCGCAAATACCTGAAGCAACTCTAGGAGACTCCATGCTCCGCATGCATCATCCCACCAGTAAACGGGTGTGTCAAGTATATTTTTACCAACCGGGTTACTGACATGATCTTTGGTGTTTCCATGGCAGCGTTCGCACGTAATCCCCAACGCCACAATCGGAGGCGCTCGGTAGCTATTCAGTGTCTCCGGAACGAGCCGGGGCCCGCCGGAGTGGCACGCCAGGCACTCGGCTGTCACGGGTCGCGAGAAGTCGGGCGCCGGATCCTGCTCGTAACCCGGCGCCATGTCCCATTGGCGTCTCCGCGAATAGTAGGAGACCGGTGACTGGAAAAGATGATCCCCAATTTGAGCCAAGTATCCGAAGGCGTGCTCGCCGGAGCCAATTGCATATCGGATGCTCATCGACTCGGCTTCGCCGTGTCGTTCGAGCGTCTGCATGGGGCCGCCGGGTGTGTTCTGTATCGTGAATCGAGTATTCGAAAACCCATGCTCGAACACCGCCGCCGGCTGATTTCCCGCCACCGACATGGAATGCGCCATGGCAGTGTTGGCGAATCCAGCGTCCTGTTTCGGATGGCACGATCCGCAGATCGTGCATGTTGCTCGCGTAGGAATCAACAGTAACAGCGCTGCGAAATGCCGCAAGACAGAGGCTACCAAATAGCTTGCGAGAATTGACAAAATTCTCTTGTTCGCCGCGCCCGCACCGGAATATACTACTGCCAATAGCTTTTCGCTCGCGCGAAGAAGCACGTCCTTCGCGCCACAACTTGAAGGGAAAAAATGACTACGTGTTCAGAGTTCCGGACTGCCGGAAGAATTCGTACTGAGTCGCTTGCGATCTGCTTGGCGGCTTTATTGTCGGTGCTCGTTGCCGGGTCCGCCCGTGGGCAGGCCTTACAGGGCATCAATGGAACCGTTACGGACGCAACGGGCGCCACTGTTCCCAATGCCACGGTCACCGCTACAAACGATCAGACAAGCGTTTCGAAAATTTCCGTCACCAGCTCAGCCGGTACGTACGAATTCAATGATCTCATCCCAGGAACCTACACGGTTAAGATCGAGGCGCAAGGCTTCGAGCGCTCTGTTCACAGCGGCGTGGGTGTCTCTGTGGCCAGAATTTCAACCGTAAACGCCACCTTGCAGCCGGGTCGAACGGAACAGACCGTAAACGTTACCGAGAGTGTCATCGCCATCGATACCACCCAGCCTGAGCTCGGCACCACGCTTGAAAACAAAGTGGTTCAGGAATTGCCGAACGAGATTAGCGGGGGCCGGGGACGTCAGATCGACAACTTTATCTTTCTGGCGCCCGGCGTGACTGGTAGTACATTCAGCCATCGCATCAATGGTGGCGTGGACTTTGAAAGCGAAGTTATCTTTAACGGCATACCGATGGCGCAGTCTGAGACGCAAGGCTTTCAGACCATCTGGAACCCGCCGTTTGAACTGGTCAACCAGTATGACGTTCTGCGATCTTCCTTTTCTGCGCAGTATGGTTTAGCTCAGGGTGTTGTAACTTATAACACTAAGTCCGGAACTAACACTTACCATGGCGATGGTTTTGAAATTATCCGCAACAACTTCTTCGATGCGAAGGGCGCCTACAATCCCACCGTTCCCATCGATAAAGAGAACAATTACGGGTTCACTCTCACAGGCCCGATCTGGATTCCGAAAGTCTACAACGGCAAGAACCGAACGTTTTTTACAGTCGTTTTCGAATGGTACCGGCAGAATCAGACCCAGACTAACTTCGTCTCGCTCCCGACGTCGGCGGAGAAGTCAGGTGATTTTAGCGGATTAGGAACCCCTATCTGGAATCCTGCAAATAGCGGCTGCAGCGCTAACGGAAACACTCCCGGAACCCAGTTCCGCAATAACGTCATACCGGCGATCTGTTTCAGCCCGTTATCGGCCAGCCTGCTGCAGTACTTTCCAAATCCCAGTTCCCCCGGGGTCCACAACAATCAGCAGACGCTGCTTGGGGTCTTTCCCACCCGCCAGGAACCCTGGGGCGTGACCATTGATCACAGCATCAGCGACAAGCAATCCATTCACTGGACCGAATGGCGAGATCCACAAACGTCCTTCGCCACGGAGAACAACGCCACTGGGCTGCCGGTGACGAATCCGTTAACCAGCGTCACGAGTAATCCCGATCTCGGATCGGTGTTCATTTTGAACTATGCCAACGCCGTTACGCCGCACCTGGTTGTGACCGCCGGCGCAAGCTGGCTCGGGGAATTGAACGATCAGATTAGCCAGCGCCCGAATAATATCGCTTTGTCGGCCGCTCCAGGAGCGCCGCAAGTGCCTGCTATCGAATTCAATGGCCCTAATAGCCCAACTACGGTCGGATCGCCCTGGATCGAATCCATCAATCGGAAATTGGGCATCGTAATTGAGAACAACTGGCAATGGGTCAAAGGTAAGCAAACGTTCAATATCGGAGGCGAAGTCCGAAGAACTTATCAGGACGACAATGAATGCCAGCAATGCGCGGGCATTTTCCAGTTCAGCAACAATGAGACCGCCAATCCGGCTAACTTAAGCAACACAGGCAATTCCTTCGCAAGCTTTCTGCTCGGTACTGTGGATAGCGCCGATCGCATCGGGTCCCAAGAAGAACGGCTTCGCAACAAAGACTTTTCTCTGTATGTTCAAGACGACATAAAGTGGACGCCGCGGCTGACCTTGAACTTCGGCGTCCGCTGGGACATCATGGTGCCATTCACGGCAGTCAACAATCCCATCGTTTACTTCGATTCAACGCTTCCCGATCCGGCGGCGGACGGCCGCCTTGGCGCGGCGACCAAATTTGGCGACTGTGCCGGTTGCGCGGATATTACGCGCGCCGCGATTCACTGGGGTCATGTAAGCCCACGATTCGGTTACTCGTATGAGATGAACACCAAGACGGTGCTGCAGGGCGGTTTCTCCATGAATTTCCTGGACGGAGGCGCGTATGAATACGGCACCGCGAAGGTGGCGGTGAACTATGGCAACTTGCTCGTTGGCTCGTTTTCCGCGCCTTCCACCGGTTCCACAAGTCCGGGATTTGGATCGTGGGATTCCAATGTTCTACCGTTCCCGTCTCCGGTTCCGTTCAGTAACGGCCTTGGTACCGGGACCTTCATCAACGCTTTCAATCCCGCGGTGGATGGCTGGGCGCCTTACGACCTCGTGTGGAACATCGGCCTCCAGCGCGAACTTCCATACGACATGTTCCTGTCGGCGGCTTACACCGGAAATCGCGCGAACCGGTTGCCTTCGCAGCTCAATCCGATCAATCAGCTCCCGCCGCAGTTCCTTGCCCAGTATGGCGCAAGCCTCGGACTCCCGTATGCTACCGCGGGACCCGCGCTCGGAATTCCGTTGCCATTCGCGAATTTTCTTACCGTCGAGCCGAATGCAACCGTGCTCCAGGCTCTCCGTCCGTATCCGCAGTTCCAAGGCAGTTACGGCGGCATCTTCAACAACTTCGACGACACCGGTTCTTCGATGTATGACGCCATGCAGTTGTCACTCGAGAAGCGCTACACAAACGGCCTGAGTTTTCTCGTTTCGTACAATCTATCGCGAATGATGTCGGATACGAATTCGGGATTCACGTCGTTCGCCGCGCTTGCGCTGAATAAAGACAACCAGAAGGCCGAGTGGTCCATCGATAACAACGATCAGACCAACATGCTCAATATCGCGGGAACTTATGAGCTCCCATTTGGAAAAGGACGTGCATTCATGAATCGGGGCGGGGTGTTGAACGCAGTCCTCGGAGGTTGGCAGATTAGCCCGCTTTTGAGTTACGCTACTGGAACGCCGCTCTGGAACGGCAGCAATTCAGGTGGTTCGGTGTATGTTACCGGCGACCCGCTCGGAAACGAATGCACTCCGTGCAACCGGGCGAATGTTGTTTCTTATAACAACATCATGCTCTCGTATAACAATGTGTACAAAGGGCTGTCGGTTATTAATAAGGCGGATTTCAGCGATCCCGGCCCGTGGGCTCTCGGCAATGCTCCGCGCGTGATTGGAGCTCTTCGCAACCAATTCCAGTCCAATGAGAATATCGCCCTGGCCAAGTATTTTCCCATCGGCGAGAGGGTCAAACTCAAACTGGAAATTGAGTATTTCAATGTGCTTAACCGGGTGCTGTTCTCCGGCCCGAACTGCGGGCCAGACCTGAACTTCGAAGATAGTACCTTTGGTCAATCTATCAACTGCCAATCGAATACACAGCGGCAAGGCCAGGCGTTCCTGGGAATCAACTTTTAGAGGCTAGCGTGAATCATCCGTAGAATGCGATGCCGCAAGCGCCGTGTAACGCTGAAATTCAAGGCGCGCCTTTTCGGCCAGCCCCCGCTTGCGGTAAACCTGGGCGAGAATGAAGTGCGTGGGCGCCTCATCCGGAGCTAGCGCGATACTCTTTTGTAACTCTGCCTGGGCCTCCTGCAGTCTGTCCAGATGCAGAAAGGCTTTACCTAATTCACGATGAACTCGGACCTCTTGCGGCGCGATTGCCAAAGCGCGTTCAAGGTAAGTCAGCGCCTCCGGCGAACGGTCGTTCGTTACCAACAAAGCTCCCAGATCGAGATAAGGTCCGAAATCTGGAGCGGAGCTGACGCTTTCCCACGAAATCGCGTTCCTGTACGCTGCAATGGCCTCCTCGGTTCGGCCTAGCGCCTCTAAGGAGAGCCCCAGGTTGTCTTCTGCCTTGACACTCTTGGGCTCGGATTGCAGGCATTTAAGAAAAATGGTTACAGCCTCATCAAACCGATTCTCGTTATACTTTGTTCGGCCCAAATAATACAATGCCTGCCAGTTAGTCGGATCCCACGACAGCGATTGCGTAAACCACTTATCTGCGTCAGGATAGTCGTGCAACAGAACATAATCGCCCGCGACAACCTCTAAGTCCTTGGCTGTTGGGCGGCGATACCTCGCGGCTTCCGTATATTCCGCAAGCGAACCCTTGGCATTCAGCCTCTTGAATAGAATGTAGCCGAGCAAGTAATGGGCATCCGCCGAATTCTTGTGCAGGTCTAAGTAGCTGCGAGTTGCTTCCTCCGCCTGCGCTAGTTTGCCGGCTTGAACTAGCGAGCGTGCCTCAGAGAGAGGATCGTCTGGGATGGAATGATTGTCGCCGAGTTCACGATAACGATCCCGCTCCCGGCGAGCTTCACCGGCCATTCCAAGTTTCTGGTAGGCTTGCCCGAGTAAAAAGTGCGACGGCCCGTTTTGTGGATCGAGATTCACTGCTGTTTCGAGCGCTGCGCGTGCCTGACCCGGTTCTTTCAAGGCGAGATATGTCTTCCCAAGCTCACGCTGGACCCAGGCCCGATCTGAAGCCAACTCGGCAGCCTTTATCAGAAACGGCAATGCTTCAGCAGGCCGGCCCTCCTCCGTAAGCAGAGCGCCGAGCGCCTCGTAAGGCTCCGCGTCGCCGGCCTTTGAGTCGGATTCCAATGCCACGGCGCCTTTGTATGCCGCGAGAGCGTCTTCCGTCCGGCCGAGTTCTTCGTACGCATGCCCCAGATTTGTTTGTGCCTTCAGGTTCCTAGGGTCGAGCGCGAGCGATTCCGTAAATAAGTGCGCTGCTTCCTCAAAACGGCGTTCGTTATACTTCGTTCTCCCCAGCAGATAAAAAACAAGCGCATTCTTGTTCCCTAAGTCTATGGATTTTGTGAGCCACTCGTCCGCGGAAGCGTAATCTTCTAGAAGGAAGTAATCGCATCCCATCACCTCAAACTGAGAAGGTTGGAGCGGACGCAGGCTGGCCGCCGAGTTATATTCCGTCAATGACAATTTCGGTTCGTTCTCTTTGAACAGGACGTAACCGAGCAGTTCGTGCCCATCAGCCGAATTTTCGTGAGCTGACAGAAAGTGACGAAGGGTCTGTTCAGCCTCATGCAGGCTTCCCGCGGCCGCCTGTCTGCTTGCCTCAACTAATTGAGGATCGTTCGATCCCGAAGGCGATGCCTGTGCAGCTAGACTTACTGCCACGCAGGCTAGAAGGGCGAGCGAAATTCTGAGAAGCGGCATACCGCAATTTACTCGAGTTCCGGCTAGCCGCATGAGCGTAAACGAGAGAATGGCGAGGAGCGGTCTCAAGGCCCGATGGGTTCCTCAAGAACGGTATACCGATTGAGGGACACAGAAGCCAATACCTGAACGGCTCCACTCGGCCACAATACAGTCAGCCGATCGACTCCGGAACAGGAACCGAGCCCAAAGTGAATCCGCGAGTCGTTATGTGACAGGTAGCTTCCGCCGCTACGAACTTCCTCAAACTGTTTTTGGCCGCACGCTTCCAGAACAACCTTCGCGCCAATAGCGTCACGGTTACTGCGGGTTCCGCGCAGCCGAAGTCCTATCCATCCGCCTACAGTTTCAGTTTCATTTTTCAGAAGGAGAGCGTTACCGGAGATCGGAGTTACAAGAAGATCCACGCGTCCATCGTTGTCTATATCTGCTGTTGCTCCACCTCGGTAGGAATTATTCGGAACGTCAGGAAAAGTGTAAAGCAAAGTAGCGTGATCCCGGATGCTCCGGAAGATAGTTATCGGCTCGAAGTAATCTTTGTCTGTGGGATATACATGCCCGTTGGCGCTCCAGAAGTCGCGACTCCCTGAATTCGAGAAATCGGCTAGGCCGCATGACCAACCAAGAAAGGGCGAAGTGACGGTCGCGATCCCGGCAGCAGCCGCAATCTCTTCAAACGTTCCGGTTTTATTCTGTCGAAAGAGCGGGAAGTAATCTTTGTTGAAAGTAGTGGTAATCACATCCAGGCGTCCGCTGCTTCCGAACTCGCCCACCGCAATCCCCATATTGGATTGCACCCGCCCGTCCGCGTTGTAAGCAAGCCCTTGGTCGAGAGCCGACTGCTGGAAAGTGAAATTGCCTTTGTTCAGAAACAGGAGATTCGGATCCGAATCGTTGGCGACAAGAATATCAAGCTTTCCATCGTTGTTGAAATCTCCTGTTACGGACGTGAACCCGTGTGAAGGCGGAGCGGAGGCGATCCCGGAGCTTTGAGTCACATCTTCAAATTTGCGGTTCCCAAGGTTCCGATACAACCGCGACTTCATCCCCGGCAGTCCGATAGGGCCGCAAAACGTATGCTGTCCGAAGTAATCGCATACTGGAGCCGGCTCTGCAAATGACATGCCATGCAGATCCACATATCCGGTGATGAAAAGGTCTAGGTTACCGTCGTTATCGAAGTCGCCGAACGCGCTGCCTGTGTGCCATTCGGTCTTCTGTGACAAACCGGATTGGCTTCCTATTTCGCTAAACGTCCCGTTGCCGTTGTTTCTGTAGAGAAGATCTACGCCTATATTTGTGATCAGAATATCCGCGAAGCCATCGTTATCGAAATCCGCCACGTTAACGCCCGTACCCCAATATGGATCGGACAGCCCTGCCTTTTCGGTCACATCTTCGAAGCGTCCGTTTCCGAGATTATGAAAGAGGTAGACTGAGCCGCGAGCCGCTTCCGGCCGTTTGCCTGACACAATCTCCCGAAGCTGCGGCATGCTTCCTCCGTTCACGATAAGCAGGTCCGGCAGACCGTCGTTATCATAATCGAGCCACGCCACTCCGCTGCCATTTGCCTCAGCTATCCAGCGTTTTTGCGATCCCCCGCACCGCATATTGATATGAATCCCGGCGCGTTCCGCAACCTCGTCGAATGCAAGCTTTCCCCGAACGGGCGTGACGAGTACCGCCGCTGCCGCCAGAATTGAGGCCGAAACGCAACTCGCAATCGTTATAGTCAAAGCTGTCTGTCACCCGCGAACGCCGCTAGCCGCTTACGACGCACTATAGTAAATCCATGGTAGTTCGATTTGGCGCTGCCTTTGCCATTCTGGCAATCGGATTGGCCCCGTGTGCGTTTACCCAATCCGCTGACCGGGTGGAGTCACTCTATCTGCAAGCGAAGTCCGCCGAACAGTCCGGGGACATGAACTCGGCCACTTCAAAATACCAGGAGATCCTCAAGATCGCGCCGGAAACCGCCCCGGCATACAACAACCTCGGAGCAGTGTATTTCAAGCAGGGCCGATACGCGCAAGCTGTCGACATCTTAGAACAGGGATTGAAGGTAGATCCGAAGATGACCTCGGCTTCCGCGCTGCTCGGTATGACATTCTTCGAGATGGGCGAATACGCCAAAGCCAGACCCAGACTCGAGGCCGTAGTCGACGCCAATCCAAACGACAGCAACGCCGAGTTTCTTCTCGTTAACGATCTGACAAAGCTTGGCGAGTTTCAAGCGGCGGCGGAGCACCTCGAAAAACTATCTGCTAAGCAGCCCGGAAACCAGCAGGTCTGGTATCAGCTCGCCAAGGTTTACATGCAGCTTTCTGAAGAAGCGCTCGGAAGGATAAATCAAATCAACCCGAATTCCGTCTGGGCGCACGAAATATCTGCGGAACTTATGGAGAGCATGCGGAACTACGACGGCGCCATCGTCGAATGGAAGAAGGCCGAGCAAGTTGCGCCCCGGCAGCCCGGCGTTCACTACAAACTCGGCGACCTGTATTGGAGTCTCTCGCAGTGGGGCAACGCAACTTCTGAGTTCGAACAGGAATTGGCGCTTGATCCGCGCAATTGCCGGGCGGAATGGAAACTTGGCGACATTCTAATACAGAAGAGCGAACAACCCGAGGCGGCGCTGGTGCGCCTGGAAAAAGCCTTGGCTGGCTGCCCGAATCTCGTCGAAGCGCGCGCCGACCGCGGCCGATTGCTGCTGCGCTTGCATCGTGAGCGGGAAGCCATCGCCGACCTGAATGCCGCGGAGAAATCGAATCCGAGCGAGCCGAGTACGCATTTCCTCCTGGCGCAGGCGTACCGCGCGCTAGGAGACTCGCAGCAAGCCCAAGCGGAAATGAAGTCCTTCACAGAACTGGAAACGAAGGCTCGGGCGGCGGCTGCTGAACGAGCGCAGGAAGCCATCAACAACAGCCAATCGGCGCACTAGCGCGCCGGTCGGGGCTGGATTCGTCGCAATAGGCGACGCCATCATCTTTCTTGAATTCGCGCGCTTCAGCATGCGGGGGTGCCTCCTCGCCCTCCGCTTCTTCCCCGTAAGAGTACTTAACTACTTGTACGTCTAATATCGCTCCGCGCCACCGCGCGCTCTATCATCGGTGGCTCACTTAGATCCGTCGCGCTGACCATGTTCATCGTCCCAGCCGGATATTTGCTTGTTTATAGAGACAGGCAGAACGGTTCAGAGCTGGAGCTAGCACGCGTTTAGCGGAAGGCTGAGGAAATGGTTTTACTGCGTTATCGGCTCGAAGAATACTGCCGGGGCAGTATGGCCATTACCGCTATCGACTGGGAAACTAGAGCTGAAGGTGGCGTCGATCACGCCATGCGGCTGAAGCTGTCTTCTCATGAGTATTCTTATAACGACAACGCGCATAGCTCTCGCCAGTATGAGTGTGATTGGCCTCGGGTGCCTCCTGAGTTCCTGTGAACACGCAAGTAGAGTCGAGGCGAATGGAACTGCCAGGCCGGAAGGCGTGACGGTGGGTGTCGTCAGAGTACAGCGGCATGCGCTTGAACGTAAACTGACTGTCTCGTCGGAGCTCGTTCCGTTCCAGGAGATTGACGTCTATGCGAAGGAATCCGGCTACGTGAGTCACCTGTTTGTTGACTACGGCACGCATGTCAAGAAAGGACAGCTTATGGCTGTGCTCGAGATACCCGAGTTGGCTGCTCAACTAGAGCAGGACAAAGCGGCCGTCAAGAGCATGCAGGATCAAGTGACAAATGCACAGCACCAATTAAGCCGGGTAGAAGCGCAACACAAGGTTCTTCATCTAGAGTTTGATCGGCTGAACGGCGTCGCGCAGAGTAAACCAGGGCTGGTTGCTCAACAGGAGGTGGACGAGGTACAGGGCCGGGATCTCGCCTCCGAGGCGCAGGTGGATTCAGCAAAGGCAAACCTTGAGATGGCTAAGAGTAACCTGGCAGCCTCGCAAGCCAAGGTCATTCGCGATGAAGATCTCTATTCGTACTCCCGGATTACCGCGCCTTTCGACGGTGTAGTAACCGACCGAAATGCGAATCTAGGCACCCTAGTCCAGGCCGGCACAAATTCCAGCACGCAAGCCATGCCTCTGGTAAAACTTTCACAAGAGAGTCTATATCGGCTCGTTATTCCTGTGCCGGAGACGTATGTACGGTACATAAAAACGGGCGATGAGGTTGACGTTAGAGTCGGCGCCCTCGAGAAACATTTCCCGGGCAAGGTGACGCGGTTCTCGTTCGAAGTTCACGATGCGACGAGAACCATGCACACCGAAGTGGATGTTCCCAATCCAACCGGAGAACTTTTGCCCGGTATGTATGCAGAAGCTACGCTCACCTTGAATCGTACGGGAGACGCTCTTACGATCCCCGTGCAGGCGATTGATCGTCAAGGCGATAGTACGTCTGTCTTAATAGTTGATCCGGCTAACCGCGTGCAAGTTCGTACTGTCACTTTAGGTATGGAAGGCCAAACCGAAAACGAGGCCGAAGTAGTGTCCGGGCTGAATGAAGGGGATCAGGTGGTAGTCAGCGAAAGGTCGGGGCTTCGGCCGAGCGAACAAGTCCATCCCCAAGTAGCCCCACCGGCGACCTATCGGGGACGCGCATAGAAATCTAGCAGCCTTATCTATGTCACGTTTCTCCATTCGAAACCCTTATTTCGTCATTGTGCTTTGTCTCGCGGTGTGCGTCATAGGAGTCGTCAGTCTCTTTCGCATGCCGGTAGATTTGTTCCCCTCCATCAATCTGCCCGAGGTTGTCGTCGCGACCTTCTACTCCGGCATGCCCCCCGGCGACATCGAAGTAGCTATTACTAATCCACTCGAACGCTTCTTTACACTGGCGGCCGGCATGCAACACATGGAATCCCGCTCCATGCTCGGAGTCAGCATGATTCGGGCGTACTTTCAACCGGGCACAAGCGCGGACGCCGACGTTACAGAATTATCCAATCTGGCCCTGGCCGACCTCAAGAGACTTCCGCCCGGAACATTGCCGCCCGTCGTCCTGAAATTCGACGCCTCCAGTCAGCCGGTCTGCCTTGTAGCCGTGCATGGAAATGGTCTGAGCGAAACGGAATTGCACGATGAAGCGCAGTTTACGATTCGCAACCAGATCGCAGTTGTTCAAGGCGCGGAGATACCGCCGCCTTTTGGCGGGAAGTACCGGCAAATTATGGTCTACGTCGACCCCTACAAGCTTATGTCCCGGCAAATGGATCCGATGGACGTCGTGAATGCAGTCAACGACCAGAATCTGATACTGCCAGCCGGCGACGTAAAGATGGGGCCCTATGACTACTACGTGTATTCAAACAGTCTTGTGGACAATATGAAGCACATGAATGAGATCCCGATTAAGACCGTCGGGAACTCCTGGGTTTCGATTGGCGATGTTGGAAAGGCCCAAGACGCGAGCCAAATTCAGTACAACATCGTGCGCGTAGATGGCCAGCGCTCGACTTATATTCCGATCATGAAACAAGGCGGCGACACGAACACGATTCAGGTTGTCGAAGGAGTTCGCTCGCTCTTGAAACACCTCGTCGATGTTCCCGGCCAACTAAGGACCGATGTCCTGTTCGACCAGTCTACATTCGTGCGAGAAGCCATCAAGACAGTGTTGCATGAGGGGTTAATTGGCCTGGCGCTGACGAGCATCATGATTTTGCTCTTTCTCGGAAGCGTTCGTGCGACAGGCGCGGTTCTCTTATCGATTCCACTCTCAGCGCTTGCAACCTTCGTCATTCTCTCGTTCGTGGGAAGCACCGTGAATACGATGATCCTCGGAGGCTTGGCCCTGGCGTTCTCTCGCGTGATCGACAATTCGGTCATCTCGCTCGAAAACATCTATCGGCACATGGAAATAGGTGAAATTCCGCGGATCGCCGCTGAGATCGGCGGATCGGAAGTCACCCTTGCCGTGCTCGCCGCCACTCTGGTGGATGTGGTGGATTTCTTCCCGGTCACCTTCTTGTACGGCGTCAGTAAGTTTCTCTTTTCTGCCCTGGCGCTAGCTTTTTGCATCTCGCTGCTCATTTCATTCGTAGTGGCGATGACTGTCATTCCCCTATTCTGTTCGCGATTCCTGAAGGTTGGACACGCTGGCGAAGGCTCTCAAGGCCGTGAAGCTGATATCGGAGAACACGACCAGGGCGAATGGCATCGAGAACATGTTCAACATTCCGTCTCCCGCAAGACCTCGTTATGGGGGCGATTCAACCAACATTTCAACAACGCCTTCAACAAGGTGCTGGACGTCTATGAACATTGGGTGCGGCGCGCTTTAAAACGTCCAGTGTTAACGGTGACGGCTTTGAGCGCGCTATTCCTGGCCAGTTTTCTTATCTATCCATTTATCGGAGTAGCCTTTTTTCCACAAACCGATGCCGGGCAGTTCACGATTAATCTGAAGGCTCCAACCGGCTCGCGTATCGAAGTCACAAACGATTATGTAGCTAAAGTCGAGGACCTGATTCGCAAGACCGTAGCGCCTCGGGATTTCCGAATGACCGTATCCAACATCGGCGTTGTTCCAGATTTCTCGGCTCTATATACTAGTAACTCCGGCGCATACACAGCCACAATACAAACACAGTTACAGGACAACCACAGAGTCAGCAGCTTCGACTACATTGATAGCGTTGCGAGTCGGATCGGGCGGGCATTCCCCGAATTACGAACCTTCTTTTCCAGTGGCTCCATGGAGGACGCCATTTTGAACGCGGGCATGCCAGCCCCGATAGATGTGCAAGTCACCGGCCGCAATTACGATCAGGATTATGATGCTGCTCAAACACTCGCTACAAAGATCCGCCAATTGCCGGGCGTGGGCCAGGTCTACATTCCGCAGGACTTAGATTATCCGGCGATTCGCATGGACGTAAATCGCGTCCACGCCGGTGAGCTGGGCCTGAGTCAAAAGCAGATTGTGGATAACGTGATAACGGCCCTAAATTCTAACACCATGATCGCGCCCAATTACTGGGTGGATTACAAGACCGGTAACGACTACTTCCTTACTGTGCAATATGCCGAGCATGGAAGCGGAGCGATCCACAACAGCATCGACCTTCAAAACATTCCATTGAAAGCTCCGAATATCACTCATCCCACAACGCTCGATACCGTGGTAACTCTGAGGCGTCTACAGACTCCCACCGAAATCGATCACTATCAGATACAAAGATCGGCAGACGTCTATGTGACGCCGCGCGGAGAAGATCTGGGAAAGCTCTCCAGCCGGATTAATCGACTGGTCTCGGACATGAAATTGTCGAGGAACATGCGTGTGAATCTCCGCGGAATGGTCGAAGGCATGAACCAGTCCTTCAAGAGTTTCGGGCTTGGGTTTGTACTGTCATTTATCTTGCTGTATCTCATTCTTACAGCTCAGTTTCGGTCGTTTGTGGATCCATTTCTGATCATGCTTGCGATTCCCATGGGATTTATCGGCGTTCTCATCATCCTGCCGGTTACCGGCGCCACGCTCAATGTGATGTCGTTGATGGGTGTTTTAATGCTGATCGGAATTGCAGACTCGAACAGCATTTTGATCGTCGACTTTGCCCACAAGCTCGAACAAGAAGAACATTTGCCAGTTGGAGAAGCTGTGATCAAGGCATGCCGTGTTCGGTTGCGACCTATTTTGATGACGTCCTTAGCCACGATTATCGGCATGATTCCGATGGCGCTAAAGATGGGCGCCGGCGCGGAACAGTATGCGCCCATGGCGCGAGCGATCATCGGCGGCCTGACAACATCTGTTCTCTTCACCGTATTTATCGTTCCCGCCGCTTATCTCCTTGTTTATCGAAACAGAGACCTGCGGCGAGACTCCGTACCGGAGTCTCTTCCGTCTATATAGATCGTCATGTCAAAGAGAATCACGTACCTGCTACTGGGCTTGCCCGGTTTGTGTGGGGTCGCAATTGCGCAGAACACAAATCCTCCGTTGACCCTGACTCAAGCGCGCGCAATGGCGCTGAAGAATCACCCTCAGGTTCTCGCCTCGGAAGCCCTACAGTCGAGAGCGGGCCAACTTACCAGAGAGGAAAGGGCGGCTTACTATCCAACATTGAATGGAGACATCACTGGGGCGCAAGCTGAGGTGAATTCCCGGATTGGCGCTGGACTCTTAAACGATCCGCGCCTTTTTAATCACGCAGGAGCGGGTATGACACTCTCTCAGTTGGTCACGGACTTTGGGAGAACTCACAACTTAGTTGCGAACTCCGCTTTACAGGCGAAGGCAAGCGGTCAGGATCTTCGCGCGAGCCGGTATGACGTAAGTTTCGGAGTAGATCAAGCCTATTACGAAGTGCTTCTAGCTCAGCAGATCGTTAACGTTGCGCAGCAAACAGTTAAGACGCGACAAACGGTTGTCGATCAGGTTTCTGAACTAGCCAAGAACAAACTGAAATCCGATATCGACCTTAGTTTTGCCCAGGTGAATCTGTCCGACGCGAATCTGATGTTACTTCGCGCACGAGATCGCCTGGAAACTGCTTATGCGTCTTTAGGCCAGGCACTGGGCACGCAAGATGCCGTCAAATATCAACTAGCTGACGAGCCTATGCCTCCATCTCCTCCCTCAACCGAAGACACTTTGATTGCAGAGGCAATTCAGAACCGTCCCGAACTGGCAAGTTTGCGATTGCAGACAGAGGCTGCTCAGAAGTTTGTCTACGCCGAACGCGATCTGAAGCGGCCTAGTATAAGCCTGACTGGCGTTGGTGGAGTGCTGCCGTACATCCATCCGGGAAACGCCAACCCCTCGATACCTCTGACCTATGAGGCATTGGCGGTCAATGTGCAAGTTCCCGTTTTCAATGGCTTCTTGTTCTCCGCGCGGCGTGAAGCTGCGCAATATCAATTGCAGGCTACAGAGCAGAAGACACGCGACTTGCAAGATCGAATCGCCCGCGACGTACGCGCAGCTTGGCAGCGCGCCAAGACTTCCTTCGATGCCATTTCCGCTACTGAACAGCTTCTGAAGCAGGCCAACATGGCGCTCGAACTCGCTCAAGGGAGATACAACCTCGGGTTAGCATCTATAGTCGAACTGACGCAGGCGCAATTGGGGCAAACGTCAGCCCAAGTCCAGAACCTAAACGCCATGTACGAGTATCAGGAGGCCTATGCTGCCCTGCAATATACGGTTGGCGAGTTGCATTAGAATCCCAGCCGAGCGGCTATAAACCCTGATCCAAGCGCCCATTTGGAGTCATGTGTTAAGCACTGACGAACAATCCAAACGCCTGCTCTTCGTCGGCTTCGGTGGACTGCTGATGCTCTTGGCGCTTTTCGGAGCAGTAACCGTTTCGGCACTCCGCGGAATTGAAGTCCAAAATGATACGATTCGCGATGACTATTTCAACCGGGACCGCATCCTAGAGCAACTGCGCTCCGATATTTATCTCTCCGGCACATACGTTCGCGATCTCCTGCTCGAGCCAGATCCCGCGCGGGTAGACTTGGAACGACATGACCTTGACGTCACGCGCCGCGCTATCGAGCGCAATGTAACTCGATATCAGACTCTCTTGAGGACCGAAGAGCGTATTCCGTTTCAAAGGTTGCGAAGCGAGTTGGATAGCTATTTTCGCTCGCTCCGTCCCGCTCTTCAGTGGAACGCGTACCAGCGGCAGGCGTTTGGATATGAGTTTATGAGGACGTCCCTTCTTCCACGGCGTACGACCATCGTTCACTTAGAGGATCAAGTCGCCGTAGTCAACCAGAGGCAAATGGCGAAGGGAAACGCGCAGATTACGCGTTTATTTTCGGGTTTCAGGAACATACTAGTAGCCTTTCTTGTGTTGACCCTCTGTGGCGGAGCGTTGCTGGCCGCGGTTAGTGTCCGGCGTGTCTTGCGCCTGGAAACAATTGCCGCAATGCGATTAAATGAAGCGGAACGCGCCCGCGAATCCCTGCGCGAATTATCTGCAAGGCTGATCGACATCCAGGAATCCGAACGCCGTGTCCTATCGCGCGAGTTGCACGATGAGATCGGCCAATCGGTTTCCGCGCTGCTTCTGGGAATTGGTAACGTCTCCGCTCTTGTGCCGACGTCGTCAATAAAAGCTTGTGACGAGTTGGCCGAACTACGCCTCCTGGCGGAAAAGACGGTAGCGGTGGCCCGCGATATGTCTCTGCTTCTTCGCCCCTCCATGCTTGACGATCTGGGTCTTATTCCTGCTCTTCAATGGCAAGCAAAAGAGACTTCTCGCAACAGTAACGTCTTCGTTCAAGTGCGCGGGGATGCCATATCCGAGGACTTGCCGGACGAGTACAAGACCTGCATGTTCCGCATCGTTCAGGAAGCACTGCGCAATACCGTTCGCCATGCTCACGCGAAAACTGTTCGGGTGGACTTGAATCAAAGCTGTGAAGCGCTAATCCTGACAGTTTGGGACGATGGAGACGGCATTTCGCCCGATCGCGAAAAAGGATTGGAGCTACTCGGAATGCAGGAGCGCGTCGCACATCTTGATGGGTTATTCCGGGTAAACTCGATCATCGGTAAGGGCACGTGCCTCCATGTAGAACTGCCGCTCGGCGGAGAAAGCGCCACCGTCGACGTGTAACTCAACAAGCGATAGCCGATTTCCAGCCGCGGCGCGTTGCGCGGCAATCTACATCTGGCTGAGTCGCAGCAGAAGCAGGCTGTCACGGCCGCCATGCGGCTATTCGCGATCTTCCCAAACGTGGTTACTCGTACCTCAAGGAAACGACTGGATCGACCCGCATCGCCCGGCGTGCCGGAAAATACGCTGCGAATGCGGTCACGATCAGCACAACAATAATAATGACGGCGTAATTCGCTGGGCTCTCCGGCGTCACACCAAATAATAGACCCGCAAGCAGAGGCGTGAGAAGTGACGAGAGTACGAAACCGGCTGCTACGCCCGGCAGAACGGATCCGAATGCGTCTGTCAGTATCATTCTGAGTACGTGCTTACGTTCCGCGCCTATCGCGATGCGAATGCCGATTTCGTTTAGCCGTTGGGCGACCGAATAAGACAACACTCCGTAAATACCGACGCACGCAAGCACGAGGGCTGTTAGGGCGAGCAACGCCGCGAGCAATGAGGCGAAGCGGCTTTCCGAAATGGCTGTATCGACGATGTCGGATAGAGGCGAGAGCCGGGATATGGCCACATCCTTGCGCAAGAGCGCGACCTCTTTTCGGGCCGAGTCAGCTAAGCCGGAGACTGTTCCCGTTGTACGGATCACCATGACCATGGTCGGGCGGGGAGCGAGTTGAAACGGTACAAATACCTGGGGCCGAACCATTACCGTGAGTGAATGATTCTGGATATGCCGCACCACGCCAACGATTACCAGCCAGTCGCGCTGGAATTCGTAAGGCCCTTTGGGAGAATCGGAAACATTGATTTTCTTGCCCAGCGCATCGCCATTAGGCCATAGCTGCCGCGCCAGAACATCATCGATGACAGCAACGTGCTCGTGTGAAGCGTCGTCGGTTTCGGTAAAATCGCGTCCGGCAACAAGAGTCGCCCCAATTGTGCTGAAATATCCCGGCAAAATCGAACGAAGGTCCGCCATCGAGGTGCTTTGCAATTTGACTGGCGTGCCTTCTTTCCAATACGTGTCGTACCAATTGCCCGCATCATCCAAGGGAAGATGAGAGATGGCGGAGACGGATTGAACACCGGGAAGAGTCGCGAGATTTTGCTGCAACTGGTGTAGCGTGGCGTAGTTGGACCCGGTTATTCGGAACGTGAACGCATTTTCTGCGCGGAAGCCCGGATTCACGCGCAGCACGTTTACAAAGGTTCGCATGAGCAGACCCGTTCCTATCAGAAGCACGAACGCTAGACCTACTTCGGCGGAAACAAAGAAGCCGCTCCAACTTCTGCGACCCCAACCCGAGGCTATCTTTGCCTGTCTCAGATTCTGTGCCAAATCCAATCGGCATACCGAGAGCGCGGGAGCGAGTCCGAAGAAAATACTTGTCAACACTGCAATGCCAAAGGTAAACACCAGGACAGTCGCATGCAGATGGACCTCGCCGATATTCGTGAATGATGGCGGACGAAGGGCCAGAATTACGCGAACCGTTGCCCAGCCGAAAGCGAGCCCGCCCACAGCTCCGAGCGCGCCAAGAAGAAGGCTTTCGGTCAGAAGCTGACGTACGAGCCTGGTTGTAGACGCTCCGAGGGCGATGCGGGTGAGGGTCTCGTGCTGGCGCCGTCTCGCTCGCGCCATCAGAAGATTGGCAAGGTTCGCGCATCCGATCAACAAGACGAAAGCGACGCCACCGAACAGAAGCAGCAATGTCCCGCGTACCGCGCGGAAATCATCGAACTGCAGGGAGAAAACGGAAAGACGAAAGTTTGAAATTCCGGCTCTTCCATCGAAGATGTGTATTTGCGTGGCCATGGCGTTGGCTTCGGCTTGCGCGCGCGAGAGATTGCTTCCGGTGTGAAGGCGGCCCACCAGATGGAGAAATGCCGGCCCTTGCGGATCTGACGCATCGATGGGGATGGTATTGAACACGTCGACGTTTGCGGGGACACTGGCGTCATTGGGGAAAATCAGGCGGAAATTTTCAGGCAGTACCCCAATCACCATTACCGATCCTCTTCGGAGGCGGATCGATCGTCCAATCATGTTGGGATCGGACCCGAAGCGCCGAACCCACAGTCCGTGAGAGATGATGACGGTGTTAGGCGCGTTAGGCCGCTCGTCTTCCGAACTGAAGAAGCGTCCAAGCGCCGGTTTGGTGCAGAGGAGCGGCAGGAAATTCGAGGTTACGGTGGCGATTTTGATTTGTTCGCCGACCTGTTCGGCCTGGGTAAGTCCAGGAAGCGCTCCATTGGTAACCCAAATTCCGGCAACCTGATCGAATTGTTTCGTCATCTGCCGGATCTGGAAAAGTTCGAAACGCGTTGCAGGCGCGCGATTGGTATCGCCCAGTCCCGACCAGATGACCGTCAAACGGTCAGCGTTTGGATAAGGCAATGGAGATAAGACGACCGCGTTGACGAAGCTGAAAATCGCGGTGTTTGCTCCAAT
>JAFAYI010000018.1 GCA_019240475.1 Acidobacteriaceae bacterium | reverse complement strand
GGCCTCTTCGCCGCCTGCTCCTCGAAAACCTCTTGCACGCACTTCTCGCTCCCATACTCCGCCCCCGTATCGTTCCATCCGTACAGCACCTCCCACCGCTCCACCGAACTCAGCATCTCCAGGTCTTCGATCCTTTTATCCCCTCCCTCACTTATCCCTTCCAGCAATCTTTTCCAGTGCTCACTCATCCGTTCGACGGTATCCCTCGCAAACAGATCGGCAGCATACAAAAAATGGCCTTCGATACAGCCGTCCTCTTCCCACACCAACGCGTGCAGATCTGTGGTGGCGCCGCTATTGCCTGATGGAAGTGGCTCGACCCGCAAATCGGCAATCTCCTCCATCGGCCACGCCCCCGCGTTTTGTAAGGCAAACGAGGCCTGAAACATCGGCGCCCTCTCCAAGGCCCGCTCCGGATTCAACTCTTTAACTATTTCGTCAAGTGGCAAATCCTGGTGAGCGTAGGCCTCAAGACATACCTTACGCACCCGGCTCAATAGCTGCTCAACGGTTTCAACTCCATATAACTCGACGCGCAGTATCAATTCATTTAGAAAAAGGCCGATCAGCTCTTCCTGTTCTTGCCCCCGTCGATTGGCAATTGGCACGCCTACAGCAAAGTCCTGTTGCCCGCTCCAGCGGCTCAGCATCAGCTGATATCCCGCAAATAGGGCCATGAATAGCGTGACACGTTGATTTTGGGCAAACTTTTTTAGTCGCGTTGTCAGTTCGGTCGACAAGCGCACAAAGACCTTTCGAGCGCTATAACTTGGCTCGGCCGAATGATCGCGCTTGGTGGGCAACTCCAAGAAAGGCAGGTCTCTCAACTGTTCTCGCCAATAGTTCACACTCGCCAGAGAACTATCGCGAATGCGTTCCGCTTCCTTCTCGATGGCCTCGTGATATTGAACCTTGAGAGGAGCTATTCGATGAGGTTGCCCCGATTTATAGTGTTTATAAAGCTGCACCACTTCGCGCAGCAGTATATTTAACGACCACCCATCGCAAATAATGTGATGCAGTGTCACAACCACAACATGGCGTGTTTCGTTTAAGCGAATGACGTGAGCTCGAATTGCAGGCGCAGTCCGCAACTCAAATCTATTCCTGGGCTCGGATTCGCAGAATATGTCTATCTCATCCTGCGTCAAGAATAAAAGCGGAAGTTCCAGAAACCACTGATCTTTGACGACTTGATAAGGAATTCCGTTCTCTTCTATGAACAAGGAGCGCAAAGTTTCATGCCGGCTTATCACCTCATTGAATGCGCGTTGGAGAGCTAAACGATCAAGCGAACCACGGCAAAGCCACACCGTACTTAGGTTGTAAGCTGTACTGCCTTCCTCAAACGTATGTAGAAACCAGAGTCGCTTTTGTGCCGGAGATAGCGGGAATCTATTCACGATATCTGCTCCTGAATCGACAGAGCTAAATGAAGACGAGTTAGACTCGATGACTGCCTTTGACCACGTGTATCCTATTTCGTTTCAACTCACCGTAGCTGCAACATACTCGGCGCTGACGGAAGCGGGAGCCTCAGCCGTGTCGCTCGACGCGGCAGACCAGTACAGCTTCGTACGCATAGACTCAGAAGTCATTTGCGCATTCGGTGTCAGTTTTTCGAATCGCTTTCCGAAATCCGATATAACTATCGCGAAGCGTTGTCTTATTCGCCTCTTTTTCAGCGCGACCGCGATCATGTGAACCAGGTATTTGAGAGACTCGGGTGGATGCTACCAACGACGCTGCCTCCCGTGCAGTCGGTTGGTCGTAAAAGTCCACGACCGTAAGAGTAGATCGTAATGTCGCATTGAGTTCGGCGATCAGACCTATCGCTGCTAAGGAATCCCCGCCGAGTTCTCCGAAACGGTCCGTAACTCCAATGGGATGAATGCCCAAGACTTTCTCCATAACTGTGACAACTGTCTCTTCAAGTTCATTTGTCGGAGCAACGTACTCATTGCGCAGCGCCGGACGCGGATTCGAGGGCGAGGGCCGCGCGATACAAGCGTCACTCGGTTCTTGATCGGCGCATGACGGAGCGCTGTTTGGAGCTGAGATGCGCGATTCGATCCAATAGCGCCTACGCTCAAAGGGATATGTCGGCAGAGGAATGCGCAGCCGGCGTTCGCAGGCGTGAAATGCGGTCCAATCAGTCTCCGCTCCCGCGCTCCAAATTCGGGCCAAAGCATTCATCAACATCTCGCACTCGGAGCGATTGTTTGTGCCCGGCAACGATGACAAGAGCATCGGTTTTAAAGTTTCTTCGCAGTGGAGCGATGCGAGGTGACACAATCCTCTCCCAGGCCCAACTTCCAGGAACACCTGATGGCCCTGCTGGATCACTTCTCTTAAGCCATCGGAAAATCGCACGGGCGCCCGCATTTGCTGCCCCCAGTACGCGGGATTCGTCGCTTCCTCCTCGCGCAACCATTTGCCCGTTACGCAGGATATTAACGGAATTTTCGGCGCCCGTAGCACGATTCTGCTCATTTCTTCTATATGGCGCTCAATCACCGGATCCATCAACTTTGAGTGAAATGCCCGAGTGCTTACTAACCGTCGGCAGGTGATCCGTTCGCTGTTGAGACGGTCTTCAAAATCCGCCATTGCCAACGCCGCCCCGCTTACTACACATATGTTAGGGGCATTGATCGCCGCCACTTCCAGCTCCCCATTCATTAATCCCTGTACTCGTTCCCAAGGGAGCCATACCGCGATCATCGCTCCCGGCGGCGTCTGCTGCATCAGTTTTCCGCGTTCTGCGACTAACACTAGAGCATCTTCGACATTAATCACCCCCGAGATGCAGGCCGCAGTATATTCACCCAAGCTGTGTCCCACAAGCGCTCTGGGCTGGATACCCCACGACATCCATAACTGAGCGAGCGCATACTCAATGGAAAACAGCACGGGCTGCGCAAGCCAAGTCTCATTAATGCGCTCCGCTCCCGTCGGCTCTCCTTTCACGATCGCATTCAGATCGAGCCCGAGATGCGGACGCAAAATGTCCGAGCATCGGTCTAAGTGTTGACGAAAGACCGGCTCCCATTGATATAGCTCTGAGCCGATCGCTGCACGCTGCGCTCCTTGTCCAGGGAATAAGAACACGATGGAAGGTGCTTTTTCCTGCACTTCCTCCGCCTCGCTGACCCTCTTAGCAGCTTCTTCTAATAACTCAGCCGCCTGGTGCCGATCTTGGCACACTACCGCGGTTCGAAGCGCAAACCTGTGCCGTCCGGTCTGCAACGTATAAGCGGCATCCTCAAGGTTCAGATCCGCATGCTTTCGAAAGTGGGTAGATAGTTCGAGTGCTACATTCGCCAGCGCCTTCTTAGTACGTGCTGAAAACGGCAATACTTGCCAGCTCCGTGCTTGTATGGTTTCTGTCAGTCGTAGAGCTTCTTCAAGCACGATATGGGCATTCGTTCCACCCACACCGAAAGCGCTCACTCCAGCTCTTAACGGATCGTCGCCGCTTTTCCATGGCAGAAGCTCGGTGTTGACATAAAACGGTGTTTCTGAAAACTTGATTTCAGGATTCGATCGCTCGTAATGCAAGCTAGGCGGCAACAGGCGATTTTTCAGGCAGAGCACTACCTTAATTAGACCTGTGATGCCGGCCGCTGCGTCTAAATGCCCGATGTTGCTTTTCACCGAACCTATCGCACAGGGCTGCGTCTTACGCTCGCCAAACGCCCTGGTCAAGGCGCCGATCTCGATAGGATCACCCAGTGGCGTCGCGGTTCCGTGACACTCGACGTAACTGATTTTGTCAGGCTCTATCCCGGCGCTGCTGAGGGCCTCTACGATCACTTCCGTCTGGCCGTCGACGCTTGGAGCTGTATAACCTGCCTTTTGGGCGCCATCATTATTGATGGCCGATCCGCAGATGACCGCGTGGACAAAGTCTCCATCAGCAAGCGCATCCTGCAGGCGTTTGAGAATCACTACTCCCACACCGCTGCCAAACACCGTACCCTGCGCTTGGAGGTCAAACGGCCGGCAATGACCATCAGGGGAGAGAATTCCGCCGTCCTGGTACCAATATCCGTCAAGAAGCGTAACGTTGACCGATACGCCCCCTGCCAAGGCCATGTCGCACTCAAAATCGAGAAGACTACGACAGGCGCAATGGACAGCGACGAGCGAAGTAGAACACGCGCTCTGCACGGTGTGACTCGGGCCATGCAGGTTTAACTTATAAGAAATTCGAGTTGTGAGGAAGTCCGCGCCGTTCCCGATGTTAAGCTTGACAGGGTCTAACGAGCGCATCAGGCCGGGATTGCCTGCAATATTCTGGAGCAGATACGTGTTGATAGTGGCCCCGGCGAATACGCCGGTTTCTCCTTTGTGGCGACGCGGGTCGTACCCGGCATGCTCTATGGCCCGCCATGAATGCTCGAGCAAGATTCTGTGTTGTGGGTCAGTGATTTCAGCCTCGTGTGGGCTCATTCCAAAGAATTCGGCGTCGAACAAGTCGATGCCATCCATGCAGGATACAACCGGCACCCAGCGGCCTGCGCTTGAATCTGTGCGTAAGTCACCTGATCCGGACGATGCGCCGAACCGAATTAATTCCCTGCCGAGACACAAATTGCTCCAAAACTCATCCAGGTCCGCGCTGCCAGGGAACGAGCCGGACATACCAATTATTGCAACTTTCCCGACATCCTCTGACATTCACAATCCTATTCGCGCCTTAGATATGAATCATTTCGAGGTGTTTAACTGAGTCTTTGCTTGAGCCATCGCTGCACGAGTCTCCCGCCGCAACTTGCCCCTGGTTTTACCTTTCCCGCATTCATTCATTAGTTGTGGAGAGCTCAAGCTATTAGATAAGCTAAATACGGTTGGGTACTCAAACAACTTGCCTACTGGGATATCGGTCGCCAAAGTGCGCGTGAGTTTTGATGCAATTCGTATTGCAATAAGCGAGTTGCCGCCAAGCTCGAACAGGCTATCATGTAGTCCGATCTTATCGAGCCCTAAGCATTCACCCCAAACGGACGCTATCTTACGTTCTAGTTCAGTCGTCGGCGCCTTGTAGCCCCCGATCAGTCCTGTGGGTTGACGACTTTTCACTACCGAATATCCGGGTTGGGCTTGTTGTGGCCTTTTCACAGCGGCATCGTCGATACGCGGCTGTATTTCACCTTTCGATACAACGTATTGACCGGGCCGCGCATGGGCCAAGACTTCGTGCATCCTCTGGAGCGCTTCTTCACTCGACAAAGAAAATTGAGCGAGTGCGCTCGCTCCGCTGTTGATAAGTACGGCCGAAGACTCTGTTAACCAGCCATCCCAATTGATGCTGAACCATCTCTGCCCTAAAGCAATGTTGCGAGACTCGATAAAGCCGTCCATGAAGCCGTTGGCCGCAGCGTACGCCATGAGCCCAGTGCCGCCGAATATCGATGCCGTCGAAGAAAAGAGCAAACAAAAATCAGCTTGCTCACCTTCGAGAAGGCGTCTTAGGACTTCGCACCCTCTAGCCTTTGGAGCTAATTGACGCTCACACTCCTCTTCTGTCAGATCCGTAATCAGTCGCACGACTTCGACCCCAGTTAGTCCCGCCAAATGAACAACACCGTGCAAAGCGCCAAATCTCCGACGAATTTCTTGGAAGACGAAGGTCATTTGAGATTCATCCGAGGAATCGGCCGTCAGCAAAGTCACCTCAGACCCTTTAGCCTCGACCTCGCTGAATTTTCGGATTTTACGACTGATCCTGTCGTCTGCTTCATGGAGCCGTAGCCAAGTTTCCCACTCTTCCTTGGGTGGAAAAGTCGAGCGTCCGGTTATAACTAGCTTGCAAGGCTGTCTGGCAGCGAATGAGTCCGCAACGAGCGGACCGAGTTCCCCAGTTCCGCCGGTAATGAGATAGATTCCCCCGCCACGAATGTGCGCCTTGCCTTCCGACTCGGAACTTGGGGAGAATATATTGTAAGTAGGCACCCAGCGGCGTAGCGCTCGATATGCTACGACGCTATCGCGATCTGAACTGTGTATTTCTCTGAGCACTTGTTCCGCTACTTTTCGCGCACAAGAAGTCCGTTCGCCTTGGAGGGAAATGTCTATCACTTTACTTCTGAAATTATCGATTTCCTGGGCAGCTACGTGACACGCCGAAGCAAAGGAACTCTTTTCTGGCGCCACAAGATCTGCACCACTAACCTGCAGCATATTGTTCGATACGACAAAGAACCGAATTGCATGCCATTTGCCTATCGCTTCTAGACTCTTGCAAAGCTCAATGAAGCTGAAGAGTGTTCTGTCTCGCAACTCTTTGGATCCACTTGCATGTAATCCTTGCCCATTTTCCGTCACACTCCAGCAGTGAATCACGTTAAGTGTTACTCGGGGATGAAAGGCATCTGCCAATAGACCTTGAAAGTCCGGGACCGTATGACTTGAACACGCGCCATTTCCCGCTTCGCTGCAATTGACGTGATCTGTCGGTTTGGCGGTAACGATCTTCGAATTCGATAGAACGAGCAACTCACGCAGCGAGTCGCCGATGCCAAACTCGTCGAGCAGCAACAACCACACTGCCTCAGTGTTTGCAGGACTGTCGAAAGGCTGGAAAGGAGCTTCGACCCATGATCGTGAATATACGCGAGAGAGTGCGTCTGTCTCTTTTAAGCGGGTCGCGTTACCTTTATTGCTGTTCGTCGTGCCCTTTGGATCAATCCAGTACCGCTCGCGCTCAAATGGGTAAGAGGGTAATGGGACGCGCCGACGTTCTCCGTTGGACGAAAAACGATGCCAGTCAATCTGGGCCCCTACGGTCCACATTCTGGCGAGTGCTGTGTAGAAGACTTGTAGCTCAGGCGCAGGATCCTGCGGATGTCTCAAGCACGCCTGAATTCGACCGTTCGTCTCTTTGAGTTGTGATACTGCCAGACCAGTCAGAGTACGGGATGGGCCGACCTCGATAGCGAATGTATCCTCTTTCGTCATTAGTTCTTTAAGGCCGTCTGCAAAGCGCACTGTGTTACGAAGGTGCTGAACCCAGTACTCCGGATTACATGCTTCCTCGCTTTTGATCCACGTTCCCGTCAGATTTGAAATGAATGGAATAGAAGGAGTGCTCAATTCGATCTGAAGAAGGCGCTGACGAAAAGGCCCGGTTATCGGTTCCACCAGCGACGAATGTGCGGCCGTATTGATGTGAAGTCGCTGGAATTCGACATTATCATCGGACAGAATGCCCGATAGCCGCTGGATCGCATCAGCGGGTCCGGATAAGACACACTGATCGGGAGCATTGACCGCGGCGACTGAGACTTCCTCGTCGATGAGGCTACGGATCTCGCTTTCCGACATACACACGCTGAGCATCGAACCGCAGGATAGAGTTTCCAAGAGCCGTCCGCGCGCAACCACAAGGGAAAGGGCAGCCTGTATCGAGAAAACACCCGCCAAGCACGCCGCGGCATACTCCCCAAGGCTGTGACCCAACATATAACTCGGAGAAATGCCCCAAGACATGAGCAATCGAGCTAGAGCGTATTCGGTCACAAAGATTGAGGGTAATCCAATTGATGGCCGGATCATCTCGGCGGCGATGTGCTGTGCCGCTTCAACTGGACCATAGAGCACATCGCGTAGATCGTATCCCAATTCCGGCGCAAGTAAGGACGAACAAAGATCAATCTGTTTGCGAAACTCGGGTTCGACGTCATAGAGTTCGCGGCCCATTCCGGGATACTGAGTCGCGCCGCCGGGAAACATGAAAGCCACCTTCAGGCCGCCTTGGAGGACACCTGAAAAGACGCGATCCGGATCGTGCGCCGCCCCGGCCCGCTGAGCGTCGAGAAGATCGCGGCAGACAATTGAGCGTCGATATTCGAACTGCTCTCTTCCCGTTTGAAGTGTATGCGCAATGTCGGCGAGAGATTCGTCTGGATGCGTTTGCAGAAAATCAACAAGGTTGCAAGTTGCACGTTCGAGTGCGGAATCACTCCGAGCTGAAAGGGTCAGTATTTGCCATGGCTGTCGAGTCGGGCGCCGCGCAAAAGTGGGCGCCTGCTCCAGAACCGCATGAACGTTTGTACCCCCAATCCCGAAGGAGCTGACACCCGCCCGCCTCGGTCCGTCCGATTCCCACTCCCGCTTCTGTGTAACTACGTAGAAAGGACTATTCTCAAAATCAATCTTCGGATTAGGTTTCTGAAAATGGAGACTGGGAGCAAGCTGCTCATTGTGCAACATAAGTGCAACCTTGATCAGGCCAGCTATACCCGCGGCCGCATCAAGATGGCCGAAGTTGCTCTTCACAGTGCCTAGCCCGCAAAACGCCCTTCGACCAGTGGTTCTGCGAAATGCTTTCGTTAGCGCAGCCACCTCGACCGGGTCGCCCAGTTCGGTCGCCGTCCCGTGTGCCTCGACATAGCTCACTGTCTCCGCGTCGATGCCGGCGATCGCCTGAGCCCTCTCAATTACCTGTGCTTGGCCATCAATGCTTGGCGCTGTATACCCTAACTTGGAGGAACCGTCATTATTCGCCGCTGTTCCTAAGATCACAGAATAGATAAAGTCTCGGTCGCGTACCGCATCCTCTAACCTCTTCAAAACGACCACGCCAACCCCTTCGCCGAATAGAGTACCGGCGGATTCTGCATCAAAGGCGCGGCAATGTCCGTCCGGAGAAACAATGCCATTGCGTTCGTAGCGATATCCGGTGCGTTGCGGAACGCTAACCGAAACACCTCCTGCAATGGCAAGATCGCATTGGCATGCAAGTAGGAATTGAACGGCGATGTGTACAGCACTGAGCGAAGTGGAGCATCCGCTCTGAATTGTTATACTTGGTCCTTTTAAGTCAAACTCGTATGATACTCGAGTACTAAGGAAATCCTTATCGTTACCAATCATCACTTGGAATGCGTCTTCCTGATCGTGTATCGAAGGATTATTGATGAGGTTAAAAAGCAGATAGCTACTGAGGCTGGTTCCCGCGAAGACCCCTGTCTCGGCTTTTACGGAGCGAGGCGCATAACCGGCATTCTCGATAGCCTCCCAACTGCACTCCAGGAATAACCGGTGCTGGGGGTCCATAAGCTCGGCCTCACGAGGTGAGTAGCCGAAAAATGAAGCTGCGAATAAATCCCTGCCAGCAATGGAGGAGCCCGCTCTGACAAAGTTCACATCCGATAGATCGTCCGGGCTCACGCCCATTCGTAGCAATTCATGGTCGGAATACTGCTTTACCGTTTCGACCCCGTCGAGAAGGTTCTTCCAATACTCCTGCAGGGACCTTGCTCCGGGAAAGCGCCCGGCCATACCGATGATCGCTACTTTGAACTGGTCACTCTGTCCAAGCGCCATCTCGTACCTCAGCCTGAATCTTATTCATGCATAGTGCGTTCGTAACGCCATTGGTGGGACTCCGGTGTTGCCCTCATCCGCTGCTGTAATATATAGGCCCGAGAGAATTCGACTGCTAAGAAGCGCAACCTACGGCTCGGCCGCTATCGCGCTTTCCAGTTCGGTGCGCGTTTTTCGACAAATGCCGCTGGTCCTTCGCGGCAGTCCTCACTGTTGTATCGACGCTCCTCAGCGTCATAATGACGGCGGAATGCTTCCTCCAGAGAGAGGTGCATGGAACTCAATGCGACCTGCTTAACTGCCCGCACGGAAAGTGGAGCGCATTGGAGAATATCGTCTACCCAACGCGCGACGGCTTGGTCAAGATCGCCCATTGGAACAACTTCATTGATAAGCCCTAAGTCAAGAGCCCGCCTGGCACTTATGGAACGGCCCGTCATCAGGTAACCTAATGCTAATCGGAATGGAATCTGCCGCGTCAAGCGGAATAAGCCACCCGCGCCAGGAATTAAGCCTAATCTAACCTCCGGGAGCGCAAAGGAGGCATTCTCTTCCGCCACGACAATGTCACAAGCCAGCGCCAACTCGAATCCTCCGCCAAGTGCGTATCCTCTGACGCAGGCGATCAGCGGTTTGCTAAAGTTAAATCGCTCCGTTAGTCGCGGCCAACCTGGACGGCCAAAACTGCCAAAACTGGTGGGAGCAGCGCCCGCACGGGTACGCTCAGTTAACTCTTTCAGGTCTTGACCCACTGAAAAGGCCCGATCCCCAGCGCCGCTTAATACACCCAACCACACATCTTCATCGCGTTCGAAGTCATCCCAAACCGCTCCTAGTTCTTCGTGCATTCGTTGATCCATGGCGTTTAGCTTATGTGGTCGGTTTAGGGTTATATATGCTACATGCCCCCGCTTTTCGTATCGCACTCGGGTTTGGTTATCTTCGCTGGATGGCGACTGCTGGAATGGCATGGCGGGATCTTACGACACTCGCTCTTCAGTCGGCATCACAAAGGCGCGAGCACACTCGCTAACAGGATGCGCGTATAGTAGAACGCTGTGAACTGTTCAGACTCTTCAGAACGACATCTTCACTATACAGGCGCTCCGATTGCACCAATGCGAATTCAGCTGCATACTGCAAAAATAGACTGAGAGGCTCCTCTGCAAGATTTAACATGTGACGATTTGCGACAACGGCCGGGCTGTCTAAATCCTGGATACTACGTTCGATCGCCACATCGAGATCATTCGCACTTACTACTTCGTCAATCAGTAGTTGAGCATCTGCCTCGTGAGCCCATATTTGACGCCCGCCCAAGATGACCTGTCGGCTCTTACGACCTCCGAGAAAACGCGTAAGCCGCAGATTTGAGAAGCCGGGAACGATACCCTCATGCGCTGCTGGCAAGCTAAAATAGCTATCGGAGGCGGCAATAACGCGATCGAAGATGAGCAGCATTTGGGCGCCCCCGCCAATTGCGAAGGATTCGACGACAGCAATCCAAGGTTTTTCGATTCTCTTTATCGAGGGCTGCTTCTTAAAACCTTCGCCCGCCTCTTGATCGAGCCGTAGTCCGCGGAAGATCTTATTCATGTAGCCGATCTCGCGACGAAGAAGGAAATCGACAAACGAAATTTGACCGGCGTGAAGAGCTTTTAAATTAATTCCAGCGCTAAACACGCGCCGTCCAACGTGCCGGGGATGTGTCATAGTTCCGCCCCGCAAGACCCCAACGTGAATGCCGCGATGCAACAGCGCCAGATCAACTGCAGTTTCCATGTCATCTACTAGCTGGTTATCCTCTGCGTTCATACAATGCCCGTTGTTCATTGTTAGATGCGCCGCAGAACCCCTTCGTTGGATGTGCACAGTACCGACGTCCAATTGTCCGTTCGCCTGAAATGACTCGATTAGGCTTAAGGCTCGATCAGTCGGTTGTTGGGCGCTCTCGATCAAGTGAGTCCCAGCTTGAGGAGAACCGAGCAGAGCGTGAAAAAATAAACCTTGATCGATTTCAAATCCTTCCTTGTCGGCCTGTAAGTGGGTTCGTTCCTCCGCAATTTGGGATGAGCTAGGCACCAAACCCGGACAGAGCTCGGCGGCCTCAAAGGCTAGTTCGTCTAATCTTTTTCGAAGGGTTAAACCTTTGGTGAGACTTTTGTAGAGCCAGTCTGCATGAAGAGCCATGAACTGCCGTCGTAATGACCGGCAACTATCTTGTATCAATGTGGCGATCTTGAGTTGTTCACTGGAGCGTCCGGGCTTTGGTCCGAGCGCCTTTAGCAGGGCACTCCCCGTCGCCCAATAGCACCCAAGCACTGTTACGTCTGTCTCGGCAACGCCAGTTAATAGCGGCCACGATTCGACCCACTCCTTAAACTCAGGCATATCAAAATTGAGAGACACGTAAGGGCAGAACCTGGTTAAAGCCGAGTGATTTCGAGGAAAAGCATCATCGCGGACCCCAAAGGTCCACTTATCACTTAACAGCGCAGCGAATCATTTTAAAAGTAGTCACCACTTCAGCAATGCGGACTCGATCGTAGAGCCCGGCCCCATGGTGATCATGACACCGTATTCACCAGGTTTAGCCAGACCTTCCTTGACAAGACGCTGGTATGAAAACAAAAAAGATCCACTCGAAACGTTGCCATAATCCCGCAGGACGCCCACGGTATGGCGAAGGTCGTGGGCAGATAGGCCGAGGTTCACTCTCACTGCGTCGATGACCTTCTTTCCTCCGGAATGTACGAGCCAATGGCTAATGTCCGAGCGCCGTAGACCAGTGCAGGAAAGCAGTCCGTTGATCGTCGATTCAACATTAGCTCCCACCACATATGGAATGTCGGGATCCAAGAAGAAGCTAAACTTACCGTGCGTGTCATCCCAGTCGTAACGCATTGCCTCTATGGCATCCGTAATTATGCAACTACGGAACTTCATGATTCGTGGACCTCGACCTGCTTCATCATTACCACTACCAACGAGGGCTATAGCCGCAGCCCCATCGCCAAACAAGCTATTGACGACGCCGGTGCGAAGCGTTTCATCCAGCAGATATCCGGCGGAGCAAATCTCGACGCACAACATGATGGCCAACTTACCCGGATTTGCCACGGCCCAACTAGACACAGCGTTAAGCGCGTTCAGGCCCCCGTTGCAGCCCATTCCAACAACGTCCAGCCGAACACAATCCGCCATGAGATTGAGTTCGCGGCATAAGAAAGCACTTATACCTGGACTCAAGAATCCAGTTGTGGTGACACAACATAACGAAAAGACGTCCGAGATGCGGGCGCTCGCGCTCTCCAGGCACGCTCGTATCGCCTGGGCCCCCAGCTCAGTGGCGCATTCACGGTGTTTCTTAAGCAATTCTCCCTGTGTTTCGTTGGGAGTTGTCCCGTCTTCAAGCTCCGCTGGCAATGTTAAGTAGCGACGCTCGATAGCGCTGTTCATGAAAACCGATCGAATGCGTCGATCTTTTACTTGGAACTTGCTGAGTAATTCCGATTGCGAATAGCACCTGGAGGAGACCGCCGTACCGACGCCTATGATAGCTGCCGCAGAAGCCGGGGATCGATGATCTGCGTGCATAGTAGTGCTCATAACTCGAGGCGTACACTCCTCAACCGAAAGTCCATCAGATCGTCTCATTTAAAGGCAGCTCAGCTAGACGAGATCAGACTGGCGCTACGCTACTGACTCCACGAAGCATCCTCGAATTGTGATCGTGCGCCTTCACGAATTCGATCTGCACACTTTGAGCCTTCGGTGAACAGTTCTGCAGCGCAAGCATCTTGTCCTCAGATCTCTGACCCAACAAAGTCTAAATCGCAGAAACTCGAAGGCCTGCTTACCCACGTGCCGTTGCCCTAGCGGTATCGCCCTGTTCAGGTTCCGCGCTAGCTGCTACTCTGACCAGACGACCCCGCCCTTCGAGAGTGGCAAGGTCAATATCGGCTATGCATCTAACGCGCGATGAGTCCAAGGTCAGATCACCTTCAAGATGAACAGATCCATGCCCATTTTCAAAGTCCCCTGCGCCAAGGTTCGATTTAGTTAGATCTAACTTGAATCCGAGTTCCGTCCCTCCGGTAGTTCGTGTAAACTTGACGTGAACATAGTTCCGGTTGATCGCCTCCTTGAAACGCTGCAGCGAGCGCTCGTTCCTGCGGGGTAATTCAACTGGCTGCTCCTCTTCACAGAGGCGGTCGACGAGGCTCTTCTCTTGATGCGGAGATGAACCCAGACTGCTGGGTTCGGACGAACCAGCGTCGTTGGTAGCATGTTCCGCCCTTTTTCTGATACTGAGCGGTCGCATATCGGTCCACGTTTCGCCTATGTACGTCAGACACTCTGCCTTGGTGCCGGTCTTGCCGGCGTAGCGCCACCCGAGCGGCATATCTTTGTGCTCACGTAATATCGAATACTGCTCTTCATGATTGACAACCACCTTATAGATCGTCGTGTCTTCTTTCTCTACATCCATCGAACTCATGTCCTCGACCTCCTAAATGAAATCATGGTGCAAGAGCGCCACTTACTTTCACTCTGCGCCAAAGATCGTATGACTCAGCAAGTGTTAATCTGAACTCCGCCAACTGTAGAACCCGTGCAGCTTAAGAGCTAGGCGCGGAAGCCCGTCTAACAGCAATCGGTCCGTCGATCCGTCTCACGAACGACGTATCATTCAGAGCTCCGGATGGCCCTATCGCAGGCTGCCAAATGAGCACCCAAAGCCTCATCGAAGCCAGTAGATAAGCTCTCCTGCATTAAGCGACGACGTACGGCGAAGTCGTCTACGGGCGCGACCTCGAGGAAATTACTTATTCTGGCCATTCCTGTTGTGAAGTCGTCCACTACCTCATCAATAAGGTTAAGCTCTAAAGCCTTCGACGTAGTGAGCGGAGTTGCATCGAGATATAGTTTTCGGGCGCGAACTTCTCCAATCTGTCGCGAAAGTCTGTACAGAGCCATGCCCGGCCAAACCCTACATTCCTGGCAAACATGCCGGGCGCAAAAATCCCGGCAGCTTATCCGCCGGTCGACAACCAGTAACAGTTCTAACGCCAGAGCAGAGCACGTACCCTCCACAAGCGCTACGGTGACTAAATCGCTGCGTTCCAGTCGCCGCATGGCGCGTTCCCATTTGCTAACCGACTGTACATCAGTGCGACCAGGCCAGGACCTGGGGGTCCCCTGACCTGTTGCTCCGGCCACATGGAGCACCAGCGCGCCTGTGGCGCCTGTATCTTCGGCCTGGTCAATTGAATCCTGTAACGCCCTAATTAGGTCCAGAGAAAGTGCACGCGCACCATCTATGTCCACCTTGGCGATACCGCGGCTTTGCAGTTTTGTGGAATTCATCACGACAAATAGTCCTTACACTACCGTTGCCTGTTGTCTGCAATTTCCCCATTTACCCATACGCGATGCCACGAAATCGCCGAGCGCTTCGATTCCAATACGAATTTGTTCGGGATCAACGCAAGTGAAAGCAAGGCGAATCCGATGATCCTGCGACTTGTCGAAAGCAAAGAAGCTCATAGGCATTACGACCACGCCATGCTTTGTTGCACAATCGGTAACAGAATCGGCATCGAAACGAAAAGGAACCTTCATGACCAAAAAAAATCCACCGGCAGGACGGTTCCACCATGTACGAGTACTTATTGGGGCAAACACTCTCTTCAGATGGTCCAGCATCACATCTCGATTAGTTCGGTACCAATTTACGGCGGGCCGAATCCACTCTTTGAGGCTTCGGTTTTCTTGGAGTAATAGGCCACCTACAATCGCCTGAGTAATCTGGCTAGTGTTGACGGTTATGAAGCTCTTCCGCTGGACTAGCTCTTTCCACAGCGACTTTCTCGCGTCTTGATCACCGAACAGGCTTTCAGGCAATACTAGCGTGCCAACGCGTACTGCCGGCGCCACAGTCTTCGAAAATGTTGACAAGTGTATTACGCACCCGCTTTGGTCTAATGCACTCATTGATGCCACAGGCTCGCCATCGTACTGGAACATCCCATATGCGTCATCTTCGAGTACAACTATTCTCTCTCGCCGGCAGATATCGAGAATATCCTTGCGCTGACGCTCGTCAAGGAGGCGCCCGGTTGGATTATCGAAATTCGGAATTAGATACAAGGCGCGAGGCCGACGTCTAATTCGCCGCAGCTCTCTTACCGCGCGCTCGATAGCGTCGGCAATGCTTACCACCTTGTTCGACAATGCAACTACGCTAGCGCCACCGGCTTGAGCGGCACAAGTAAACCCGATGTAAGTCGGATTACAAGTTAAGGCGACATCGCGCTTGTCGGGGCACAATGCAGGGAGGCAGAGAGCAAGCGCTTCTTGGCATCCAGACGTCATGATTACGCGATCTGGAGTGGCATGCACTCCTTCATCGCTGGCCAATTGTTCGATAACTAATTCACCGATGATACCAGCGGTGCGGCCGTACTGAAGTAGGTTGGGGCCGTGCTTTGATTGGGTGCAACTTATGCGAGCATGACGCTCATAGCGAGCAACAGCGTCCAGTAGTGCCGCCCCATTCAACCTGCCGAAGAACCGATCAGTCGGTCTTCCGGCGGCAAATGAGATGGCTGACGGAAATTCATCAGCCACTTCGTTGAGAAAATTCATGGCAGCAGCTTGGGCGCCTGAGTTCATATCATTGCTGACGTTTCAGGTAAATGACTTCCTCGATTACGACGAGGTTGACAGATAACAATGCTAGTACTAACTGATGGGCTGTGGCCACGTTAGGATTGCTAGGCCACAGGATTGCTAGGCCACGTTGTCTAAGTTCCCGCTTTCACTTCAGCACCAACTCCGCAAGTCTGAATACCGCTAACTGCCATCGATCACTCATGATCGCTACGGGTACGTATAGGACCCCAAGTAAGTCCAGTCGTCGCAACACCCTTGAATCGCCCTCGCATCCTTCAAGTCCGCAAGGGAAGAAGACGGATCTAATCTCACGACGTACCGAGATCGCCGAAAACTGCGGAGGTCAGTTGAGCAACAGTGGGGCCTTCAAAGAGACTTTTCAAGGGTACGTTCATGTTTGTGGCTTCAGTGAGGCGGGATATCAGATCGACTGCCATCAGTGAGTGCCCACCAAGCTCGAAGAAGTCATCATGAATCCCGACTTTGTCAAGGCCCAATACTTCAGCCCACACGGCCGCGACTGTCGCCTCTTCTTTATTACGCGGCTCCGCGTAGACAGAACGAATCGGAGGACGCGAGTTTTTGTTCGTTTGATCTGAGCCTGAACCGTTTTTGCGACCACGTCCGTCTTGCTGGGAGCCCGTCCAAAGGTCAAGACGGTATGGAAGATAGCCTGTCGAGACAACAATCTGTCCAGAATCTGGAAAGCGGCACACACGCTCGAACGCCTCTGCCGCTTCGTCCGCCGTCATCGCGTACTCGTCCATACTCGTCCGTACACCGCTATACTTCCGCGTCTGCTCGGGCCAATGATCCCAGTTTGCCGAAATCCAGCGCGTCGAAAGACGATCAAACTCCCATCGGTTCATGTAGACATCCATCGCAACGTTAGCGGCAGCGTACGACAGAAATCCAAGTCCGCCCAAAACAGAAGCGTTTGACGACATCGCTAACACGAAATCCAGATTGAGATCACGGGAAATCTTCTCAATGTTGTACAGACCTAAGATCTTCGGGGAAGCTTGGAGAACACCATCCTCATGCTGGGTCTCCTTGACCAATCGAAATAGAGAAGGTCCTTGAGTGACTCCCGCGGCATGCACAATCCCGTCGAGTCCTCCGAAGGTCTCCAGGCTCTGGGACACCACCGACATCATCTCGCTTTCATCAGCTACATCTGCCCTACAGAACAGCACGTCGCCACCCGAAGATACAATCTCCTGCCGCAGGGCTTCGTATTCGGAGATAGTCGATCCGTGAGAACCACCTTCGGTGTTCTGCCGCCCGGGAAGGCTACGTCCCGATAGAACAATCTTCGCGCTAAATCGGCGCGCCAGATGCCGGGCAAGAAACAATCCTATAGAGCCCGTACCGCCGGTAATGAGATATCTTCCGCCGGTACGGAAAGCTGGCTCTGTCCCGACCAACTCCCTCGGCCTGAAGCTTTGTATCCATCGATACTTACCTCTATAAGCGACCACGGGCGACTCTCGACGCGACTTGATTTCTCCGAGAAGGCTTTCAAAAAACCAGTTCAAATGCCCTTTTACACCTTCTGGGCTTACATCCACGAAAATGGCGGCGAACCGAGAATCTTCTTGTGGCAAGATCTTACAAAAGGCGATAGGAGCTGCCTTTGCCGCGATCGCCCGATCCTGCGCCTCGACACGCAAGCAGTCATTTGAGATAACGAGGAACTTGCAAGGCCATTCATTCTTGAAGCACTCAATTGCCAAGCTAATAAGTCCCTGGTATCCGACTGGGTTAAATTTCTTAAAGAACTCCTGCGAGTCTACGCTTTCATTAGGTAGGGTAAGTCCCCAGGCATAACAGACACGTGTCGGTGTAAATTTTCTTTTGGACAGCTCCGCTGCGAAATCCGAGAACCCTGCTCTAGAACTCACGTCAACGCTATATGCATCGGCGCCGATTCGCTGAAATCGGTCCGCGGGTCTGACCGCGATAACAGATGCTCCTCTGGCACGCAGAAGCAGTGTGAACTCAGAGCTGATCCCGAGGTCGTCCTCCAGAACGATCCAATGCTGATCAGCGCACTCGGTTTCAAAAACCCTGTTAGCCATCTGCCATGACGGAGACCAGAACCATTGGTCTACATCGGCAAGCTTCCCCGGGCTGCGAGAAACGCCCGCCGTATTCTCCGTACCTTTGTTAGTACTGACGAGCGGCTGAGGATTAATCCAGTAACGCTTGCGTTGAAACGGGTATGTCGGAAGGGGTACACGGCATCGTCGCTGCGAGTCGAAGAAGCCTTTCCACGATATCTCTATGCCTGAACACCAGAGTCCGCCAACAGCCCTCAATAGCGCTTCTTGTGGGTCTGCTCCCCCCATTGAGCTAAACACGCGAGCTTCTGGATGTCCCGCTCTCGCGGTGGCGGTCAGGCTCTCGCCAGGGCCGACCTGGAGCAAGGCAAAGTTCTCGCGCCCCAACATCGACTTCAACCCTGCTGCTATGCGAACCGGACGGAGGAGATGCTCGCCCCAATACTCTGGGTTTTGAAAGTCTCTATCCGTCGCTCCACTGATGCTCGAGATATACGCTCGCTGAGGCGGTCTCAGATTTATTTTTCTCACTTCTCGCACAAATTCTTCTGCGACAGAGCCCATCAGTGGAGATTGGAGGGGGAATGAGGTCTTTAGTAAGTCCGCTTTTCTGCCCTGCCGATGCCATTTGTCACAAAGTCCATGCACAGCGGTGGTCGTGCCGGACACAACACATTGGCTTGGTCCGTTTATCGCGCCCAGCCATACATCTTTGCCCAAGTATAAGTTCAGCTCCTGCTCACCTGCTTCGAACTCTGCCATTGCGCCCTGAGTCGTTCGTTTGATCAGTTGATCGCGAACGGCAAGCAGATGCAGGGCATCGTCCAACACCATCACTCCGGCCATGCAGGCGGCGACATACTCACCTGGCCCGAAGCCGAGCATTACCTTCGGCTCGACGCCCCACGAAATCCATAGTTGCGCCAGAGCATATTCCAGCGCGAAAAGAGCGACGTCAAGGCACATCTGCTCTGACGGGCCATGACCGTTTTCATATGGCGTTCTTTCAAGTGTGAACCCGCACTGCTCCCGCGCGATGGCCGCGCACCGCTCGAACTCCTGTCGAAACACCGGCTCTGACACGTAGAGGCATTTGCTGATTTCTGGTTCCTCAGTTTCCGCCCAGGGGAACAAAAATCCGACTCCCGATAGATCTGCCTCCCCTTTGTTGCGCAAGGTCGACTCATCGGCCCGCAATCTCTCAGCGCCTTCCCCACAACTCTGACACGTAATGGCCCGCCGATGTCCGAAATGGTGTCGGCCCACCGCCAGCGTGTACGCGATGTCTGCGACGCTATGACTGGGCTGCTCCTCCAGCGCCTGCGCGAGTTGCTTTATTCCTTCTTTTTCTGCATTCTCGGTCTTGGCTGAGTGAACGAGTAAGTGCCACGCTCGCCCCTGGTCCGATTGAATTCGCTCCGGCGCCTCTTGCAGTATTACGTGTGCATTGGTCCCGCCAACTCCAAAGGCGCTCACACCAGCACGCCTCGGCCTCCCGGTGTTGGGCCAGTCGCGGAGACCAGTGTTCACATAGAATCCACTTCTTTCGAAGTCGATCCTAGGATTAGCAGTTTCAAAGTTCAGGCTCGGGGGTAACTGACGATGCTTCAGACTCAACACCACTTTGATTAGACTTGTGATCCCAGCGGCCGCGTCCAGATGGCCAACATTCCCTTTAATCGATCCTATGGCAATGGGCGGTTTCTCGCTATCTTGCTCTAACGCCTGCTGCAACGCCCGAACTTCAATGGCATCGCCCAGCAGTGTGCCGGTCCCGTGTGCTTCGATATAGCTGATCGACTGCGGAGGTATTCGAGCATTTATAAGCGCTTCTCGAATAACTTTTACTTGCCCCTGTACCGCTGGCGCAGTAAAGCTCGCCTTTTGCGCTCCATCGTTGTTAATTGCAGACCCGAGGATAACCGCATGAATATAGTCACCATCAGTGAGAGCCTCCTCAAGCCTCTTTAGTACTACGACGCCCGCACCACTTCCAAAAATAGTCCCCCGCGCTTGGGCGTCGAAGGGGCGGCAATAGCCGTCCGGGGACAGAACGCTTCCTTCCTGATATTGATATCCAGCGACATGAGGTACGTTAATTGCGACTCCCCCGGCAAGAGCCATGCTGCACTCACCTAGCAGCAGACTCTGACATGCTAAATGAACACAAACAAGAGAAGTTGAACATGCGGTTTGTATTGAACAGCTTGGCCCAGTCAAATTGAGAGAATGCGATATTCGCGTTGCAAGGAACCCAAGATCATTGCCAAGCCCCAGGCTGAAGCTTCCAATCGAATCAAGCAATTCGTCGGATTTGAGTAGGTTCAGCAGGTAAGTGTTTGTACGCGCGCCGAGGAAAACGCCTGTCTCATTGTTCAGCGTGCGTGGATTATACCCAGCGTGTTCCAGCGCTGACCAACAGCATTCGAGCATGATCCGGTGTTGTGGATCCATTAGCTCGGCCTCGCGCGGAGTCACACCGAAAAGATCTGCGTCGAAATGGTCGAAATCTTTCAGGATTGGAGCAGCAGCTACGTACCCTGATCTGTTGAGAACTGATGGCGAGACCCCGTGCTTACTTAGTTCGGTATCCGTAAAACGAGAAACACAGTTTTTCTTAGCGCATATGCTACTCCATAAATCCTCCGGTGCTTCATTATTGCCGGGGAATCGGCCTGCAAGGCCAATCAGGGCAATTGTATTCTCATAACTCATGTCGTGTGGTCCCGCCATAAGTTTCTCGATTGATGGTTAATTGGTCCAGCTGCGCCGGCGCATAGCCAATACAGGGGCGCACGCCTCAGCGCCAAAGCTACCGAAGCCGGTCACGCAATGTCACGGCATCCGAGGCGGAAGACTGGGTCGTGGCGAACGCACGGGAGCAAACTCATTCCATAGCATCCCAGCCCCTTCAGCGTATCTGTTATTTCTTCAGCATCACGACCTTTTGTTTGCTTGCGCCCATATCAACAATCACGGTCAAAGTCTTTCCGTCTTTTGCGAGCGTTCGAGTTTCGCTGAGCACGGTTCGTTGGCCATCTCGCGTAACCGTCACAAGACTGTCGCCTTGCCATTGCGAAATCGACGTGAGCTCACGGCCGCGCATCGTATTCACAGTTGGAACGCCGTCCGTTCTCAGCTTTACAAGCTTTTTAATGTCCCCATTCGGAGTGGCGAACGTCGTCGAGACTACAACGTTCGTCCCCTCTTGAGTGATCTGCTCAATAATGTCCTTAGGCGCGGGACCAGAGCCGAAGTCGCTCTTGGTCTTATCGAGCTCCCATCGGCCTGAAAGATTTGGCTTGCCACTTTGTCCAAAAGCCGCTAATCCTGCAAGACAAAGCACACCGAATGTGGGGGTAAATAGCATTCGCAGCAAATTTGTTGTCATATCTCGTCGCGGACGTAATGAATTCATGTTTCGCCTCCGTAGCTTTACTTCTGTTGGCCCGTAGAACGTGGGCAGACTTCCTGGTCCATCTCGATGCGTCTTTCGTTCAGCGATTCCACATCCACTTCCATCTTCTAAACGACTTCATCTCTCGACTCATGTAACCGGAGCAGGAAATTTACTTGCTCCGCAATGTCACCATTGGATCAATCTTTGTTGCACGATGCGCGGGGATGTAGCACGCTACTAGCGCGACAGCACCCAGCAGAACCACTGCCCCTAAAAGCGTGAGTGGATCAGTAGCCTTCACGTCGAAGAGCAGGCCGGCTATTAGCCTCCCCGAAGCGACAGTGCCGGCCAATCCAATACCCAGGCCAACTAACGTCAGCCTGGCCCCTCGGCCTAGAATGCTTCGGACGATATCGGAAGGCGTTGCACCAACGGCGGTGCAGATTCCGATCTCGTGCGTGCGCTGCGCAACCACATAGGTCATGACTCCGTAGATGCCGACGCACGCCAGTACTAACGCGATCCCTGCGAGTCCTCCTAGGAGATAAGCTCGCAGTCGCCTAGGGGCCACATCATGATCCACTCGGTCGCTCATTGGCGTCACCTCTGAGACCGGTTGGTCAGGGTCGATCGATGAGACCAGATGCCTTAGCGCATCGCCCAAACCTGAAACTGTTCCATTCGTTCTTACAACAAGGTCTTGCATGACCATGTAGTTGCCGCGTGCTTGTTTATACGGAAAGTACATTTCTGGCCGTGGCGGCTGATCCAAGCCCATCTGCCGGACATCGCGAACCACTCCAACGATCTGTATCCAGGGAACCGGCATGGCTAGGGGGCCAAGCTTGAATCGCTTATCCACCGGGTCTTGATTCGGCCAGTACGTTCGCGCCATGCTTTCATTGACGATTGCCACGAGTGGAGCGTTTGGACCATCGGTCTGGTCGAAGAATCTGCCTCGATCGAGCGGTATTTTTAAGACCCTAAAATAGTCCGGGGTGATCACACGGTCCTCCGCACGATCCATACCGCGTTGGGCGCCTACTCCTTCTCGCGTAAACGGCAGCGTGCCGATCATCCCCCCGTCAGTCCAGTTAAGGGGCGCCGCGCTCGTGAACGCAGCGGCCGTGACACTAGGCAACGTTCGAACCCGCTCCATTATTCTGTCAAATAGCTCTATCCGCTGGTTGAAATCCACATATCGTTCCGTCGTCGGTGTCACCAGAGACAATGTCATTACATGGTCGGAGCGGAAGCCAGGGTCGATAAAGCGTACTTTCCAAAAGGATTCAAGCAACAACCCAGCGCCTATCAACAGCATGATGGAAAGCGCGATCTCCGTCACTACAAAGAGTTCCCCTAGCCGTGGCCGACGAAACGTCAGTGTTCTCGTCGGCGCTTGCTTTAGAGTCTCGTTCAAATCAAACTGCAGGGCTCGGATCCCAGGAGCGCTGCCGAATACCAGCGTGCTCAATAACAAAATCAAGACCAGAGCCCCCAAAACGCGGAAGTCTAGATTTAGTGGAACCGATTGAACCAAGTCAGCGGGTATCAGTGCTTTCAGAAAACCCAGAGAACTCTCGGCAAGAAGAATTCCGAGGGCACAACCTCCAATGGCAAGTATTGCGCTCTCTGTTAGTAACTGCGCGAAGATTCGCACTCGGCTCGCCCCAAGCACAGCGCGCATCGCAATCTCGTGTTGTCGCGCCTCGATGCGGGAAAGCAGCAGGCTCGCAACGTTGGCGCAAGCAATTGCCAGAATGAAGGTGACGGCAGCCATTAACAGCAGCAATCCACTCCGCGCAGTACGGGTGTAGGTGGCCCGAAGCGGCTCGACAAAGAATCGCTCAGGGCTGCCATTGGATAGTGCCGGATACTCGCGGGCGAGTTGCTGACTGAGTGACAGTAACTCCGCGTTAGCCCGCTCTACGGTGACCCCGGGCTTGAGCCTGCCCACGACTTCATTCAGATAGTGATCCCCGATATCCGCTAGCTGCTCTGGAGTGAGGTCTATCGGTATCCACGCCTCGGACGATGAGAACGGAAACGTGAAATCCGGGCGCATCACCCCATCAACTGTCCACTTTTGGCCGTTCATAAGAATGGTTCGGCCTACAAGCGACGGATCACCTCCGAATCTGCCTTGCCACAAACGATAGCTAATTAAGACCACATGATCCGATCCGGGTTTATCCTCAGCTCGACCAAACACGCGCCCTAGAAGGGGAGTTACCCCCAGAAGAGGAAATAAGTCGGGACTGACCGCCTCTACAACCAGTTGTTTTGATTCAACACCCTCACCCGTGAGAGTGTAGGTGCGCGAGTCGTCGGCAGCTACACTTTCGAACATGTTGTTTTCAGTTCTCCAGTAAGCGTAATCGCCCGGCGCAGGCAGATTCCGGGCGAAACCACCGCTAATTGAGAAGAATGAAACCAGCCGGCCAGGTTCGCGATAAGGCAAAGGACGCAGCAAAACTGTGTCAACCACACAAAACATAGCCGTCGTGGCGCCGATGCCGAGCGCGAATGTTACTACTGCTACCGAAGTAAACCTGAGATTCTTCGCCAGAAGACGCAAACCATACCGAACATCGGACACAAACTCATGAAATTCCTTGGCAGTCAGCATCTTTTCTCTTGCTCCTCACCCCTTTGGGAAGTTAGGCTGCATATTTCTAATAACCCAGCGACGGGGCTTACCGTTGACTGTATCGAAACCTATAATTCTCTGCGAATGTGGACGGCCCAGATTGCAGCGCCGAACAGCAGCGCTTGTGTTTAGTTTAGGTCACCCGAAAGACCAATATTTCGAATGAGCGATTCAATCAGATGGCGCGCAGTCGTCACTCCTCGCTCTGTCCGAATTCGCACAGCCAACTCTGCTGCCGCGCTACGAATAATATCGCTTTCGATGCTTTCGCGTATGGCGTTCTCTAGCTTGCTAGCCGTAACCTCTGAGTACGTGGTGGCTTTGACTGCGCAGTTTAGGTCGCAGGCAAGCTGAGCCCAGTAGCGTTGATCATAAAAGTCGCCGTGCGGCACGAAGACCCCGGGCACGCCGGATCTAAAGATGGCTGCGGAAGTGCCTGCGCCTCCATGCGAAACGACACAGGCCGCGCGGGTGAAGAGCCATAGGTGGGGCGCAGCATCAGTCCACAAGAAGTCCGAGTTTTGCGCGGCTTTGCCGGTCGGCGGCCGAAATCCTTGGAATACGGCGCGCCTGCGAATCTTCAGCATAATCTCCAGGAGCATGTCACGGAGGCTTTCGTCGTCCTCGCGGCGCATGCTGCCAAAGGTAAAGACAACAGGCGGCGGTCCTGAGGCGATGAACGCTGAAAGAGTCTCGTCCGGGTCCCGCAAGTGTTCTGGTAAGAAAAAGAAGCCCGTCAGATGATAGTAGTTCGGCCAGTTTTCGGCCCGAGGCCGAAGAAATCGGCTCATTGCATATAGAGCTAACTGAGGCGAATTTGCACCCGTCGTAAGAGGGTCGAGAATAGCTGGTAAGCCGACATCCTGACGAAAGGAATTGATAAGCGAGTCTCCGCATTCGCGGAGAATCGGCCCCCCACTCCCCCCGAAGTTACAAAGCTGAACTGAAACGAAGGGAATGCCGATTGTTTCATGAACTATGCGCGCCAGAGGCTGAACTGGTCCGCTGATCAGCACGGCCGCATCACGGCACACTTCCGACAGTTCGCTGTAAATTTGTTTAAAGCAGGGCCTGAAGGGCGCTAATAGCTCCAACAATCCTCGCTCTGAGGCGTACGAACTAGCCTGTGATGACAAAGCTAAATTTATGGAGTCCCTGACATGCAGCAGGTCCGGACCGATTGGGACAAACCCGAATCGTGATGGCGGCACGAACTCTCTTGCGAAAGGAGGAGCGGCAATGGTCGCATCCCATCCGTGCGAAGCCAGTTCCCATCCCAAAGCAACCAAGGGCTCGAAATCTCCACGGCTCCCAAAGTTGGTGATCACGGCGCGCATCGGCATGCTTCTGAGACAGGACCTGAAACTTGGCTGGTTTTCAAGACATCACAGGCGGCCATTCCACCCGCGCCTCGGACAATCTGCACGCGAATCCGCGTGGGTGGCTTCAGTTGCGAGCTCGCCGACAGATGTGAAATATCGTCGAGGCGCCCTTGCGGAAAACATGGAACAGCGAACTCTAACTTAGATCGAAGGCTGCGGCACGACGGCGATTTCAACACAACGGCGCTTCCAGTTCCTGTTTTGCCCTGCGGAAAATTTGCGGGCTGCCGCCAAGGGCCGACGCTCAAAGCTCGACCTACTCAGGTTAAAGAACACGCACCAGCACCACGTGTTACGCAGTTCCGGCAATTGTGCTCGATAGAAACTCTATCGCCGAACACTGCCCTTGTCAAGCAAGAATACCGTTTCCCGATCCCAAGAAATCTCTGTGGTTCGAAGGCCAATCTGCTCAGTCGACCACAACCCTGCGAGACTGAAAATTACCATCTTGAGAATCGGAACCGCGCCATTCAGGAACCTCAAGCGCCACACTCAGAATGTTAATGCAACTTGATACAGAGCAGCGCGTCAGTTAAAGTCCATCTCGTAACAGAGAACGATCTGGCTTTCAAGAGACCGATACGTTCCACCCCGGTGCGCGAGTTGCCCATCATGGTGCTCAGGCGCCACGATGAAGCAAGCCCCCATTCCTATAAACGACATGCGAATTCCCCCTCAGCAGGGAATGTGGGATGTGGCGCCCGAGGTCAGGGCAAATTAAGAGATCTGCTGCTGGGTCAGATAGGCTCGAGCATTGTCAATCGCTTTGTGAATGACCGCCGTCGGGCTAATCCATTCCGGCTCGACTGTGACAGCTACGGAACGCCGCAGAAGCTCTACCGACAACACCAACCGATGAGTTCGGTCGGAGCGAACAACCATACCAGAGATGCCCCGGAGTGGACCAGTTTCGATCTTGACCTTCTCGCCGACCTGAAATGGCCACGGTTTCGGCGTTAGCTTGGTAGCCAGTGCGAGACGGATTGCTTCGATTTCTTCCCACGGTATGGGGGCGGGTTTAATTCCGCCTACGATCCGAATAATGCCCGGGATCGTAACCACACCTCCACCATCCCTCATTCGATTTCTCGCCTCGTATGCAAATCGACAGAAAACATACCCAGGAAACAACTTCTTGCCCGTTTTCAATTTCCGTCGAAAATGGTCATCGGTCTGATACGTGGGTACAAACTGCTCGTACCCCTTGCAGCCCAGTAGTGTAGCGACAATGTTTTCTTTTTCCGGTACAACCTGGAGAGCGTACCAAAGAGATTTTTCGTCTGTATCGCACATCTCGATGTCCTTTAGCCATTGGGGGCGATAGTAAATCAATACAATTCCAAATCGGAACAGCAAACGCGCGTACTGTTATGGCAAAGCGAACCCAATTTTCAGGCACACTTAAGTGTTTGGCGAAGGAAAAGCGCGGGAGTATCGCATCTTCGAGTACGAAAATATCACCGGAACCAAATCACTGCTCATTGCTTTTCTCTCTAGCCGCTTCCGATGTGAACTATTTCGTAGGCTGCCATCTGAATTACGTATGAAAGCCAAACCTTTTCAAAATTCTTCGCCAGAGAATTGTACACAAGAATTGTAGGGCAGGTCAACACGTTAATCCACGTACAGGCGGCGTATAATCGCCCCTAAAAGCTCCGCGAGTGGCGGCGTCCAATTTTGTTAAAACATTCCGGGCTGATTTGTTTGTGACAAAGCAGCCTCGCCATGGATGCTTCCAGTCGCTGCGGGACTTTGACGGAGAAAACGAAGTGTCCGAGAAATAGAAGCTTCGAGTGCGGGAGCGGCTTTCGAATGACCGAGAAATCCTAATCGATCAAGCCTTCCAAATTAGAGAAAACATGGAGCGGGAGACGAGAATCGAACTCGCAACCAACAGCTTGGAAGGCTGTGACTCTACCATTGAGTTACTCCCGCTTTCTCACATTCGACTATTCACGTTTTACCACGCTGCCCAGGACGCACGCGTACGGCTACACACCAACTCACTCTTAACAGTGAAACGGCTCCGCATGTCGAAGTGAAACCTCGGGCTCTATTTCGCCTGCGAGCCCGCGCCCGGTCCGGAGCGAGGAGCCTCAATTCCTGCTTGGTAACGCGCGGCAGCACCCATATTCATCACGAACCGTGCTGTTTGCGCGCCGCTACCAAATGACTCGATCGGCAATTTGGGCGGCGATTCCCTACGAAGCCGCTTCCCCTGTCTCGGTTCCCCAACTCTGCTCGAGCATCATCGTATATTCGCCGGAGGCGTAGAGGTCGAAGACGAACTCGTGCGGTTCGGGCCGATCAAAGCCGGAGTCTTTCAATCGCTGCTCATACCATTGGTCCAGATAACGATGATAACGGCGCAGAAACTCGCTTGAAAATGCCTCCACAGGCGGCAGTTCTTGAAAGACGCCATGCAGTCCGAAAGAGCGCCGGAACAACGAGCAAAAGTCCAACACTCCCCAGCCTTCTAACTTGGCCCTCACGTGGGCGGGCACAAATTGAACCAGCAGGACAGCGAATGTTTCAGCTCGCATACGTCGCCCTTCGAACACGGGCGCCGCGCTTGCCGTCTCCGCACACTGCTCTGTCCAACGCGTCACGTCCTTGCCGATGTAGTACAGCATCCGGAGTTCCGCGTAACGGCCTCGAAGAAGTCGCTGATCCAAGTCCTGAGTGGCGGCCTCGGATCGCGGCAGGAAGCCCTGCAGCGCCAAGGAAGCACGCGAGCTCTCCATTAACACCGAGGTGTCGTCGGGCCCTGAAAATGGATGCAAAATTAAGGGCGGCAGCCGAAAGGCGTCCAGGCCCGAGGGTCTCATTGTACTATCCGCTGTTGCTGGCAAACGTTTTAAACCTGGCCCTTGTCTTTCTTGGTCGGGCGGAAACAAACTTCGCCCGCACTATCCGTATCGGCACTAATCCCGCGCAACCTCACACTTTCCACACACCATGTTGCGCCCAGCTCTCCCGGCTATTTTCTGATCACGCTCGGAATAGGCGCCTCGCAGCATTTTTCAACGGGCGGCCCCGGCACCCTGGCCGGCCTCTTCAATTCCAAATCGATAAGCGATTGCAATGCGTCCCAGGCAATCGCACCCCCAATCGAGCGCCCGTTTACAAACAGCGTTGGCGTCTGCTCAATTTGTAGCCCCTGCCCGGCCCGCACACTTCGCTCCACAGCAGCAGCCGTTGCGTGCGAATCCATGCAATTCGCCACTGTTGCCGTGTCCAGCCCATTCTGCTTAGCGAACTCTAAAGCCTTGTCGCGCAAATTCGTCTGACTGACCTCCTGCTGATGCTCAAAGATCCAGTCGTGAAACGCCCAAAAAGCGGGGATCTTCTGGTTCGCGATGCAGTGCGAATCCTCCGCTGCGGCCCTTGACCATGGATGCAACGAATCGATCGGAAAATCCTCAAAAATTACCCGGACTTCATTCGGAAATTTCTGAGGTATATTGTCGCGCAAAGTTTTCGCCATCTGCCGGCAGTAAGGACATTCAAAATCGCTGAAAACCACGATCGTCACCTTGGCGTTCGCCGGCCCGAACGACGGTCCATCGGTAGGCAAATGCTCCAGCGTGTCCTCAAATGGGCTTTCGTTCAAATCCCAAATCGCGCCGCTAAAGAAATGTTGTCCGTCGGGCGCGACATAATAAACGCGGTCCAGCCGATTCGGCCCCTTCGTCAAATGCGCGACCACCCGAAAATATCCCTTGTAGGCGCTCGGGACCGGATCGTCGATCGAAAATTGCACATCCTGAGTGAAGGCTTCCGCATAGCGGATATAGGCCTCGAGCTTGGCCTTATCCAGTTTTGAAACCGGCGCGTCAGCCCCCGCCAACGCGCTTGAAAGGAGCAAGGCCACCGCGGCCCCCAATGCCCAACGAGATTGCATAATCTTTCACAAGTTTACAGTGAATTAGCCTCTGGATTGATGACTTCAAAACAGGTAAGATGTGGGTAACGTGACCCCAACACAACAGGAGTTTAAGGAATACCTGCGCGAGCTTGGTGCGCAGGGAGGCCGCACTGCGGCCAAGAACATGACGCAGGAGCAACGCATCGCTCGAGCCAAAAAAGCCGTGGCGGCGCGGGAAGCGAAGCGCAAACAGCGGCTACAGGAGGCGGCGGCAAACCAGCCTTCATCTAACTCTTAGCCGTCGCGACTTCAAATCTAAAGGCCTCGCTCGGGGCAAACCGGGCGCCGAACTCTACAATGAGGATTGTCTTCTCTTCGTAGGGCGTTGCCAATCCTCACACTCACCGCTGCGATTGCTGCGTTGTACGTCTACGCGCTCGGCGGCGTGGGCATGCTAGGCCCCGACGAACCGCGGTATGCGGCCATCGGTCGCGCGATGGCCCGGACCGGTGATTTCGTCACCCCGCGCCTATGGAGTTCTCCGTGGTTCGAGAAACCTCCCCTGCTTTATTGGATGACTGCCGCCGGAACTTTGGCGGGTCTTGGCCCGGAACTCGCTGCGCGGCTTCCCGTTGTGCTCCTGAGCCTTGTCTTTCTCGGCGCGTCTTACGCTCTGCTCCTCGATGAATTCGGCTTTAAGACCGCCGCTGTCTCCACCACGCTGCTCGCCAGTTCGGCTGCCTGGATCGCCTTTACAGATCTCTCTCTCACCGATCTGCCCCTTGCGGTCTTTTTTTCGCTTGCCGTCTTTCTCGCTCTCCCGCTGCTTCGCTTCAAACCCGAACTGCAGCACATCTGCTGGCGTTTCGCCGCGATCGGCGCTTGCCTCGGAATAGCGGCTCTCGCGAAAGGCCTCGTCCCCATCGGCCTTGCCCTGCCGTTGTTCTGGTTCTTGCGCCCATACTGGCGAGATTGGTGGAGCGCGGTCGCCGCATTGTTCGCCGTGGCCTTACCCTGGTACGTCGCAGTCACTGCTCGAAACGGCCCGGCCTTTCTCCAGGAATTCTTCCTCAAGCACCACTTTGAGCGGCTTTATTCATCGGCCCTCCAGCACGTCCAGCCCTGGTACTACTATGTTCCGGTTCTGCTGCTCGCCCTCTTCCCCTGGACCCCACTGCTATTTGCAGCCGCCCGCATTCCCTGGGATCAGCGCCGCCGCTTTCTCGCCGCCGTCTTCCTGTTCGGCTTTCTCGCATTCAGCCTTTCCTTGAATAAGCTGCCGGGTTACCTTTTGCCTCTCCTGCCCAGCCTATTCGTCCTCATCGCTTCGGGCTTCGAGTCTCTACCGCTCGCTCGCTTACCGCGCTGGTGGATGTTTGCTTGCGCCGTGCTCATCGCCACCCTCCCGCCGCTCGCGCGTGCGTTGCCCCTCGCCCTCATTACCGGCCGCTTTTCTGCGATCGCCGTCACGCACCTCAGCCGTGTCGAACTGTTTTTTGCCGCCTCCCCCATCCTGGTCGTGCTCCTAGCGCGCCGTTCCTGGATCGGCCCCCTCCTGGTGCTGTGCATCGTCGCCGGAGGCATCTACCTGAAGACTTTGGCCTTTCCGATTCTGGACCGCTTTGTCTCGGCCCGCTGGTATGCCGCTCAAATCTCCAACCTACACGCCATTTGCGATGGAGGCATGAACCGCGACTGGATCTTCGGAATCAGCTTCTACCGTGACACGGCGCTGAAACCCTGCGCGACCGGCAAATTCGATTTCGCCATTCGCTCGCAGGGCCGCGCCATGCCCACGGTAGAACCCCTGAAGCCTTGATTCAGCAGCCCCCCGGCCCGTAGCTAGTTCAGCTCCGCCGCCAGGCGCTTCCGCCGCCAGATCGCGCCGAACGCCGCGAGCATCCCCACGCTCAACAACAGCAGGCTGCCCGGCTCCGGAGTCGCGACGATGAACTCCTGCTCGCAACCCGCAACCGTGTCCGAAATAAGCTCAAATCCGCTGAGATTGATCTTGTTGTAGTTCGCCAAGGCCGCATCGATATAGCTGTTGTCCCCGATCAGATACTTATACGAGGAGTTCGTAATCCCGTAGGCCGTGATGTCCCACGCCGCCTCCTGCAGCCCCGTGCGATCCGCGCCCGCTTTCGTAATCTGGCTGAAGAGGTAGGCTTCTTCTTCGTACTCTTGCCCGTCGGTCGGATGATACGTGTTGCTCAGATTGGAGCTGCCCACCTGTGTCACATACGCGTTCCAGACATCGCCCACGTTGCTCTCATCGAAGAAGTCGATGCACATCGCGGCCATGTTCTGCCCGTTGATCTGCAGCGTGTAAGGGCCGATATCGACGTTGTACTTGCTAACGCCGTCGATCGTCACCTTGCTGACCGTATCCACCGGACTTCCGGCGTTCACCAGCTTCACTTGCGTTATGGGCGCAGCCGATAGAGCCGCCGCCGCAATCAAAAATGTAGAAAATAGTTTCATAGCAATTCGAGCTTAAAGTTCCAGCCATTCGAAGAGCTATTGCATCCCAGGGCTTAGGGCGGCTCAGAACTGTTGGTACTCGGCCTTTCTCGGAACGAGCCTATTCGCCTGCTGCCCGGAACTGCTAAGCAGGGGCCACAGGGCTGCACTAAACCCACCCCAAACTGCATCCACTATCGGGAAGCACATGAGCGAAACGAAAAAGCTGGGCAACAGCGATCTGGAGATTACACGCATTGGCGTGGGCGCCTGGGCCATGGGCGGCTCGGGTTGGGCATTTGGATGGGGACAGCAGGATGACCAGGATTCGATCAACGCTATACGCGCCGCGATCGACGCCGGCATCAACTGGATCGACACTGCCGCCGTGTACGGCCTAGGGCATTCGGAAGAGGTTGTCGCCGAAGCCATTCGCGGACTTTCGCACAAGCCCTATCTCTTCTCCAAGTGCGAGCGCCGCTGGGATGAAAACCGCAAGATCTTCCCTTCCCTCAAGGCCGAATCGATTCGCCAGGAGTGCGAGGACAGCCTGCGCCGGCTCAGAGTCGACTCGATTGATCTCTACCAGATCCACTGGCCCGATCCCGATGCCGACATTGAAGAGGGCTGGACCGAAATGGCGCGCCTCCAACAGCAAGGCAAAGTACGATGGATCGGCGTCTCTAATTTCAACGCGGCGCAGATGGAGCGGGCCATGAAGATCGCGCCCATTACTTCTCTGCAGCCGCCCTATTCCCTCCTCGCTCGCGACGTCGAGCGCGAGATTCTGCCCTTTGCTCAGCGCCACAACGTTGGGGCAATCGTGTATTCGCCAATGCGCAGCGGCCTTTTAAGCGGGAAGATGACCAAAGAGCGCGCACAGAAACTTCCCGACGACGACTGGCGGAGTCGCAATCCCGATTTTCAGGAGCCTAAGCTGAGCCGAAACCTCGAACTGGTAGAACTGCTGCGCAGGATCGGCGAGCGTCACGGGCGCGCGCCGGGTGAGGTGGCCATCGCTTGGACACTCGCGAATCCCGCTGTCACGGCCGCGATTGTTGGAATGCGCCGCGCCGATCAGGTGCCCGGCGTCATCGGAGCGCTCGACTTTCGTCTGGCTGCGCAAGAGATCCGCGAGATTGAGTCCTTCGGTTCATCAGAAAATAAATCGGCAGCCCGCACAGCACAATGAGCAGTCCTGGCCAGGTGCTAGCAGGCCGATAGGCGAACAGGCACGCGAGAACCGCGCACCCTCCGGCGATGTATAACAGCGGAACCAATGGATAGCCGAAGGCGCGATACGGACGATCCGCATTGGGACGCTTGATGCGCAGCCGGATCACTCCCGCGATGATGATGATGTAAAAGATGAGCGCCGCCGAAATCACGTAGTCGAGCAGGTTGCTGTATAGATTTCCGTATGTATTCTTCACGGGATCGTAGGTTCGAGGCAAAACCAGCGCCGCCGACCAGATCCCCTGAATGAGTAACGACCACCCCGGCACACGCGCCCGGTTCAGGCTTCCGGCCGCGTTCAAGAATAGCCCGTCTTGCGCCATCGAGTAATACACGCGCGGTCCCGAAAGCACCAGCGCATTGATACAGCCGAAGGCGGAAATCATGATGGCAATCGCCATTAAGGCAGCGCCCCAGCCCGGGAAAATGACTTCCAGCATCGCGGTCGCGACCCGATCCGAAGGCGCGTGCTGGATCGCGGTCAGCGGCAGCACCATCAAATAGGCAACGTTGGCCAGAACATACAAGCCGGTCACGCACATGGTTCCGATCGCGAGCGCGCGCGGCATGGTTCGCCGCGGATCCTTCACTTCACCTCCCGCGAACGTTACGTTATTCCAGGCATCGGCCGAGAACATGCACCCCGATTGGGATACGCAAATCGCCGCGAAGAGACCGAACGCGCTTAAAGCGCTCAGAGTGCCCGCGAGCGGCGTCACGTCATGCGGCGTCCAAAAGTTGGAGAAGTTCGCGGCCACCGCATCATGCTTGAAAAAAATCAGCCCAAGCAGAATCAGGGCCGCGAGCGCGATCACCTTCGCCGAGGTAAACAGATTCTGCACGATCTTGCCGTACCGCACGCCTCGCGTATTCGACCACGTCAGGAGCGCAATTACGAGGATGCCTGCTAGCTGGCTGGTCGAAAGCGAAACCGCATAGCCGGTCGACAGGTGAATCGGCGGAATCAAATAATTGGTTTCTGAAATGGCCGGCCACAACACGCCCGTAAAACGCCCGAAAGAGACCGCTACCGCCGCGATCGTGCCCGTCTGGATCACGGTGAACAATGTCCATCCATAGAGAAACCCAACCAGAGGCGAGAACGCCTCCCGCAGGTACACATACATGCCACCCGCTTTCGGCATCATTGAGGCCAGTTCGCCATACGACAATGCCGCCGCCACTGTCACCACCGCCGTGTACACCCAGGCGACTAGCAACCATCCCGGGCTGCCCACATTGCGCGCCGTATCCGCCGATACAGCGAAGATGCCCGACCCGATCATCGCCCCAATGACGATCATGGTCGAATCAAACAAGCCCAGCTCGCGAACGAAGCCGGTTTCGCGGTCTACCGCGGCTGTCGCGGATGTGCTATTTGCTGGCATACTCTTGTTGCCGCGTCGCCAAGGCTCGTTCTATCGTGGCGCGCGCCATCTTTTTTTCCTGCTCGTCTAATCCCAGCCGTGGCCTCCGCACGCGGCCCGACCCCATCCCAACCACCTCCTGCGCGTACTTGATTAGCTGCACAAATTTAGGGCCTGTATCGAAGCGCAGCAGCGGTAGAAACCATCGATACAACTCAAACGCAGCCTTGCGCTCGCCGCGCTTCGCCAGCTCAAACAGCTCCACCGATTCGCGTGGAAGCGCGTTCGCCAGCCCCGCGATCCACCCGCACACCCCGCCGAAAAGCGCCTCTACAATAAGATCGTCGACGCCGCATAAAATCTGTAGTCTCTCGCCCGCCAAGCATCGCAGCGCCGCCACCCGCCTCACATCTGCGCTCGACTCTTTGATCGCGTGCAGGTTCCCGTGCTCGCTCAGCAGCTCGGCCACTTGCTCGGGCAAAAAATCCACACGATAGGCGATCGGATTGTTATAGAGCATGGACGAAAGCCCTGTCGCGCGCAGCACCGCGCTCACATGGGCTTTCATTTCGCGCCAGTCGCCTACGTAAACATACGGCGGCAGCACCATCAAACCCGCGCAGCCCGCCTCTTCCGCCGCTTTCGCCAGTCCGACTGCCTCGCTCGTGCTCAGCGCCGATATGCCGGCCACGACCGGCGCCCTTCCGCCCAGCGCGCCAATTGTTGTTCGCAGCACTCGAACTTTTTCGTCGAAGCTGAGGGTTGAGCCTTCGCCCAAAGATCCGAGCGCCACGATTCCCGTGCAACCGTTCTCAACCAGCCACGCCGAATGCCGTGCCAGAAATTCATGATCGATTGATCCGTCTTCTCGAAACGGGGTCGTAATTGCTGGAATAACGCCGCGCCACTGCATGGTTTGCATGTTACATCGCCTGTGCTTCGAAGATCGGCCAAAAAGTTCGATTGTGCATTGCGCTCGATTGTCACACGGACTGGTTTAAGAGCTTGTTTACCATTTGGTCATGCATGAGTCCGGCCTGAATTCAATTCTTGATCGGCTCGCTCCCTTGCGGCGCCGCAATGTTCGCTTCTTGTTTGCATTGTTCCTGGTGATCGCAGCGCTCGCTCTCGCCGCAACGGCGCAATTTGTTTTCAGGCCCGGCGCGGCGCTCGTCTTCGCGGTCGCCGTAATCGTGTCGACCGGCCTATTCGGGCTCGCAGCCGGTTTGACAAGCGCCCTACTGTCCTTTCTTGCGATAGATTTCTTTTTCGTTCCTCCCGGATTCGCATTCGTGACAACTGCCGCTGTCTTGTGGCTGGCGTTCGATCTCGGCGTGCTGGCAATCGGAACACACTTGCTGGTGCGCTACATTTCAGGCCGCATTCGAAGCAAAGTGAAGCCGCCGTTGGGAATCCACGGGCAATTAGATGGCATACAGAATGGCGAGGTTTACGGATGGGCCATGGACTGCGACAACCCGTTGAACCCCGTGACGGTCACCATTCTCGCCGACGAGCGGCCAATCGCCCAAGTTGCCGCCGTGCATTATCGCCCCGACGTCGAAAGCGCGCTGCATTGTTCGGGCAGATATGGCTTCTATGCGGATGTAAGCCAATGGGTAACTGCTGAAGAGGAAAGTTCCATTGAAGCGCGTCTTCCAAACGGTCGGGCGCTCGAAAACTCGCCGCAGACCCTGACCATTCCGGCGCGCCCGCGCAAGCCTGGGGCCGCCGTGTTGTTCATGCACATTCCCAAGACCGCCGGCATCGCGTTTCGCGAGGCGATCGCGGCGAATTACCGCGAATCGCAAATCGCTTACTTGTACGCCACGCCGCCGGGATACCTGGTGGACGACCTGCGCCGGCTGCCGCTCGAACAACGCCGCGATTTGAGATTTGTCGCCGGACATTTCCAGTACGGCGTCCATCACGCATTGCCTCAGGATGCTTTGTATTTCACCATTGTGCGCGAGCCCGCCGCGCGCCTGCTCTCGCATTACGCCTTTCTTCAGCACACCGCGCCGGAGCTTGTGAAAAGCGGCGGCCGGCTCCTGAGTCTCGAGGAGCTCCTGCAACGCAAGCCGAATATTCATTTCGATAATCCGCTTGTGAGGCACTTCGGCTCCGTGGATGAGCGCGAGTTTCCGCCGGGCTCAATCGACCGGCCGCTCTATGAGAAGGCGCTTTACTACCTGCGAAACGGTTTCTTGTTTGTGGGGCACCAGGAGTATTCGGCAGATGCGTTCCAATGGCTGCGGCAGCGCTTCGGCTGGCAGGCGCGAGCAGAGCTGGAACTGGTGAACGTGGGGCTGCGCCGAATGAACGATGCGGATCGGGCGAGCACGCGGAAAGCAATGGAGATCCAGAACCAGTGGGATTGTCTTCTCTACGAAGAGATCTTGAAGCTGTTTCCTTACAATTTCGCTGGATGAGTTACTTGGACGAAGTGTCGGCAGCGGGCGGGAGCCTGTGTTCGTCCCTGCGATCGTGACCGTCCTGATCGCGCGCGTGCTGCTGGTGCTCGGCGACCAGTTGCTCATAAAGAGGAACCTGCTCAGGCGTCAAGATCGATTTCACGCGAGCGATCTGCTCATTCCTGATCTTGATCATGGCGGGACGATACTCGTCACGGATGGCCTTGTACTTGGCTTTGGTGTCGTCGAGGATGGTTTCAAGCTGAGTGGTCTGTGCGGGAGTCAGCTTCAGGCGGGTCTGCATCTCGGAGACATAGCGATGCCGAAAATCCTCCGCCGACCTCGCGCTGACCGTCGTGGCCGCATAGTAGCGATGCCCGAGCGCGCCGGCGACCATCCCACAGCCGAACAGCAAAACCGCGAGCAGCGCGGCAGACCACTGGTTACGCTTCATACGTCACACCCACGCTCAGCGCGCGGGAACGTCGTCCTGCGTCGAAGACGTGCCGCGAATCGCTTCTGTATAGTACGTCATCTCGGCAGTGTGATCCGCCATCAGCGCGTCTGCATAGGTGGGCGGGTTGAGACGAGTTTGTGAAGCGTAGAAGAAATTTAAGACTAGAAGAACCACGCACAGAGCAGCGGAGGCCGTCATGACCGCGCGGCCTTCGCGCTGAAAGACGAACCAGAATCCCCGCCGTCCCTCAATCCTCTGCCACAACACCGGCATGAAATTAACGGTGGGCTCTATCTCCGGGCATGCGGCGCGATAGTCGGCCAACATAGCATTCAAACGCGAATCGTCATCGATCATAACGTCCCAACCTTACCGAACCTAGCTTCGTGCAACCTACTTTGTCTTGCTCATAACTTACCATTTGCCGACGCATTGTTATAAGCCTTTAAGACTCGCTGGCGCGCGCGGAACAGGCGCACTTTCAAGGCGTTCTCATTGACGCCGTAAATCTGCTCCAACTCTTTCAACGACAAGCCCTCGACTTCCTTCAATGTCAAAAGTAACCTGTCTTCTTCGGACACGTGGCGGAACAACGCGTCCACAAATTCGCGAACCCTGGTCTTTTGCTGGTCCTCATTCTGCTGCCGCCCGCCTGCCAGTGAGTCCGCCAGCAGCACCTGCTGTTCACTGAGATCCGCCATGCGGGATTCTCCCCGGCGCTTGGCGCGGCGCAGGTAATCGTAGCAGGCGTTCACGGTCAGCCGGTACAGCCAAGGCTCGAAAACTTCCGGCGTGCGGAGTTGGTCCAGCGAATAATACAGCCTGACGAACACCTCCTGAGCGACATCTTCGACGTCTTCGGGACGGCCGATCAGCCGCGAAATCGTGCCCAGGATCCGCTTCCGGTAAGCAAGAACCAACTGATTAAACGCCGGAGCGTCACCCGCTCGCGCCTTCTCTATCAGTTCCTGCTCGACAAGCATACCGGCCTAGCTGCCGGACCCTGTCGGCCCCAACGAAAGCTTAGGCGTTCCGGCAACTTGTTAGGTTACAAGGCTTTGACGAAAACTCCAAGCTGCTTGATGGCGAGCTGGCATCCCTCCCCGGATCGATAAATCGCTTGACGAATTCGAGCTCCCGGATCGTCGAGTCCAATCGCAAGCGTCGCGCGTAAAGGCGCGCTAATTCGGTGTGCAAAACCGCAGCACCGTGGTCCTGACACGAGCAGCGTCCGTGCGGCATAGCCCTGTTTTACCTCCAAACCGGGATTAGAGCAATGTAACCGCTAGCCGGTATAGTACTGGGGGCCTTGAACGTTATTGCAATTTGTGATATATAATTAGCAGATTGCGATATGACGGTCGCCGAAAAGGTTCGTTACCTCCGTTCCGTGGAAGGAGAGCTGCGCGGAATGGGTCGCGCGATGACTCAAAAAGAGGTCGTCGAGGCCATCCGGAGCGAGATGAAGCGTTCCATTAGCCAGCCGTATCTTTCGCAGTTGGAAGGCGGACAGCGGAGGCATTTAACCAACAGCACGCGACTCTTGCTGGCGCGGTTCTTTCGCGTGCACCCAGGCTATCTGGTGGATGACCCGGAGGGATTTCAAACCGAGCTGATTACCGATCTTGCTCGACAGGAAGACAAGTTGGATCTGTGGCTGATTCAGGGCGCGGAGAAGTTTCAAGGCGATCCCGCTCTTGCGGAAGCTCTATTAAAGCTGGCCCGCCATGCGGAAACCCGGAAATGCGTTCTTCTGTTTGGTGCAGTCCTAGAAACTCCGGAACTGGTGGAACGGTTATGGGACGTTTTCAAGCCGAGAGAGGAGGCTCACCGTGAGTTGGCCTGACATTTTCTTGCTTTGCTTTGCAATCGGCGGCCTGTGGGCGCTAGCCTCGCTCCTATTGGGTGGAATCCACCTAAGCCATGGCGGGGGAGCACAGGCTGCACATCTTGGCTCGGGACACGTGGGACACGGGCATGGACAGCCCGGACACGTTCTTGGACAGCCCGGGACAGCCCACGGACACTCTGGCCAGCCGCTAGCGACGACGAAAGTCACTCGTTCTCCCAGTGGCATGAGCTGGTTCGGCTCGATGGCCAATCCAAACTGCGCTGCGGTTTTTCTGGCGTGGTTCGGAGGCATCGGGTATTTGCTGACGCGGCATTCGGGGCTCGCGTTCTGGCTGGATTTCGCGTTAGCTGCTGCGTTGGGCCTCACAGGAGCTTGGATCCTGGCGGCTTTCTTGAGATATCTCCAATCCAAGGAGCTGCCGCTCGATCCCGTCGACTATCAGATCGTGGGAACCCTTGGGCAGGTAGCCAGCACAATCCATCCTGCTGGAGTTGGAGAAGTGATTTACCTCAAGGATGGCGTCCGCCGGCCGCTCGCGGCTCGATCCGACGATGGCAACGAAATTCGGCGGGGCGAAGAAGTGATTGTGACCCGCTACGAGAAGGGAATCGCGTATGTGCGTACCTGGGAGGCGATGACCCAGGGCCTGCCCGCGAGTGCGGGCGATTCATCGCCAAAGGAGACCAAACATGTCCGGTGAAATTGTTTACATTGCGGCGGCGGTTGTACTCACGCTGCTGGTCTTGATGATGACCATGGCGACGCTGTATCGCAAGGCTGGACCGCACGAAGCGTTGATTGTCTATGGATTGCGCGGCACGCGCATTGTGAAAGGGAGAGGCACTGTAATCTTCCCCATGGTCGAAAATTTTCGCCAGTTGTCTCTTCAACTGATGTCATTCGATGTCGCGCCTCAACAGGACCTCTATACAAAGCAGGGCGTGGCCGTGACGGTCGAAGCTGTTGCCCAAATCAAGGTCAAGAGCGATCCCGAATCCATTCAAACGGCCGCGGAGCAGTTCTTAACCAAGACGGACGTGGCGCGCGAAGGACTCATCCGGCTGGTCATGGAAGGGCATCTGCGCGGCATCATCGGCCAGCTTTCCGTGGAGCAAATCGTGAAGGAACCGGAGATGGTGGGCGACCGCATGCGGGCAACCTGCGCGGACGACATGAGCAAGATGGGGCTCGAAGTAATTTCTTTCACCATCAAGGAGGTCCGGGACAAGAATGAATACATCACAAACATGGGCCGCCCCGACATCGCTCGAATCAAACGCGATGCCGACGTCGCCGCGGCGGAAGCCGAGCGCGATACCGCCATCCGGCGCGCGGACGCCATCCGGGCTTCGGCCGTAGCCAAGGCGGAAGCCGATCAGGCGCGCGTGCTGGCAGAAGCGCTTTCGCTCGCCGCGCAAGCGGAGGCCCAGCGCGACCTTGAAATAAAAAGGGCGCAGTATATCGAGACCATCAAGCGCCAGCAGGCGCAAGCGGACAAGGCGTACGACATTCAATCGAACGTAATGCAGCAACAGGTGACTGCCGAAGCCGTCAAGGTGCGGCAGGTAGAGAAAGAACAGGAAGTCAAGGTGCAAGAGGCCGAGATTCTGCGGCACGAAAAAGAGCTGATCGCGAGCGTGCTCAAGAACGCCGAGATCGAACGTAAGCGGATCGAAATGCTGGCCGAGGCGGCGCGCCAGAAGACCATGATTGAGGCTGAAGGCGCTGCCGCTGCCACACGGCTCCAAGGCGAAGCGGACGCCGATATCATCCTGCGAAAAGGCGAGGCTGAAGCCAAAGCTATGAACGTGAAAGCGGAGGCATATCAGGAATGGAACCAGGCCGCGGTCGTGGATAAGTTGATCACGGGGCTGCCGGAGGTCGTACGCGCGATGGCCTCGCCGCTTTCGAACATCGACAAGATCACCATCGTTTCAACCGGCGACGGAGATTCTGCCGGAATGAATAAGATCACCGGTGATCTAACCAAGATTGCGGCGCAGATACCTGCCCTATTCGAGACCCTTTCGGGCATGCAGATGTCCGATTTACTAGGCAAGGTGCGGGCCATTAAGGACCGTTCGAACAGCGATGTGACGGCGAACGGTCAGCCCAGCTAATCCAAGTGGAATAAGTAAAGAAGGAGGAATGTTATGCCCTTATTAGATCGCGTTGCGACATTAATCAGAGCAAATCTGAATGACTTAGTGGATAAAGCCGAAGATCCAGAGAAGCTGCTGAAACAGCTAACGCTGGACATGCAGAACCAATTCATGCAGGTGAAGACACAGGTGGCGATTGCGATCGCCGATCAGAACCTGCTCGAAAAAAAGCAGCAGGAGAACTTGGACGGGCAGAAGGAATGGCTCCGCAAGGCTGAGTTGGCGGTCGAAAAAAAGGAAGACGACCTTGCGCGCATCGCTCTCGAGCGGTCGCTCACTTACGAAAACGCAGCCAGGAATTTCGCCCAGCAGATAGAAGATCAAGCGCACCAGGTGCAAACTTTGCGGGATGCGCTCCACCGATTGGAGCAGAAGATGACCGAGACCAAAGCCAGGACCGAGATCCTGATCGCGCAGCATCGCCGCGCGCGCTTGACGGCGAGAACAGGCGCAGCCTCCATGAAGGAATTCGAAAGCGATGCGGCGTTTGATCGGCTGAAATGGAAGGTGTCGGAAGCGGAAGCCCTTGGGCAGGCGCAAGTTGCTGCCGGGCAGCCTAACACGGAGCAGAGATTTCTTGCGCTTGAGAAAGCGGATCAGGTTGACCGCTTGCTCGCGGATCTCAAGGCGCGCAGCAACTCCGCGCAATAAGAGCGCACCCAGCCGGACGTCGGCGGTTTCCAACCTGCGTTCGCTACCATGCGAGCATGAAGGCGCTTCTGTTAAGCGAATATGGCCGCTTGGACGTTGTGGACGTCCCGCTGCCCCGGCCCGGGCGAGCCGAAGTGCTCGTGCGAGTGGAAGCCTGCGGCATTTGTGGCAGCGATGTGCACGGCTTTGACGGAACATCCGGCCGGCGGATTCCTCCCATCATCATGGGACACGAAGCTGCGGGAACAGTGGCGGCGATAGGCCCGGGCGCCTCGGGCCCGCGGGAGGGCGATCGGGTCACGTTCGACTCAACTATCTATTGCGGGTATTGTGAGTTCTGCCGCCGCGGTGAGATGAATCTCTGTGAGAACCGGCAGGTGCTCGGCGTATCGACGCCCGAATACCGGCGCTCGGGGGCATTCGCCGAATACGTAGTTGTGCCGGAACACATACTTCACCAGCTGCCTGAAGGGATCGCCTTCGCCGAAGCGGCGATGATAGAGCCGCTCGCTGTTGCGGTGCATGCTGTTGCCATCTCCGCGGTCCCGGAAAACGGGTCCGCCCTCGTTATCGGCGCGGGAATGATTGGATTATTGGTATTACAGTCGCTGCGCGACTCCGGTTGTTTGAGGGTGTATGTGGCTGATATCGACGATTCCCGGCTTCAACTCGCTAAGCAATTAGGAGCCGCTCACACGATTAATCCCAAGACAACGGACACTGTGTCTGAAATCATGCGGCTCACATCGTCCAAGGGAGTCGATGTCGCCCTTGAGGCTGTCGGAAGCACGCCGACTATCAAGGCAGCGGTCGAAAGTGTGCGCAAAGGCGGTACTGTGACTTTAATTGGGAACATCGCGCCCTCGGCCGAAATCCCTCTGCAAACGGTGGTGAGCCGCGAGATCCGGCTGCAAGGATCGGCCGCGTCCTCGGGTGAATATCCTCAATGCATTGATATGCTGAAGCGCGGAGCTGTGGATTTAAAGCCGCTGATCAGCGTAGTTGCTCCGCTTGAAGAGGGGCCTGTTTGGTTTGAACGGCTCCACGCGCGCGAGCCGAATCTGATGAAAGTCGTGCTGACACCCGGCCACGGTGTGGATGCAGGCATTCCCTGCGCGGACTTGAATGTTCAACTCCAAGGATGACCTCTAACCTTTTCGACCTCACCGGCCGCGTTGCGATCGTGACCGGCGCCAGCCGTGGCCTCGGGCAGCAGTTCGCTCGCTCCTTGGCAAACGCGGGAGCGGATCTGGTGCTCACAAGCAGAAAACGCGAGCACTTGGCTGACTTTCAAACCGAGATCGAGAAACTAGGCAGGCGAGCCGTCTCGCTCGATCTTGATGTGCGCGACGAATTAAGTATCGAGCGCATGGCGGCTTCTGCGGAACGGGCATACGGCCGCCTGGACATATTGGTGAACAATGCCGGAATGAACATACGCAAGCCGGCGCTCGAAGTTACTTGGGAGGATTGGAACGCAATTCTAGATACTAATCTGCGCGGCAGCTTCTTTGTCGCCCAGGCGGTCGCGCGGCATATGGTTTCGCGCGGTTATGGCCGCATCATTAATATTGGTTCGGTGACAAGCGTCGCGGGCTATGCAGGCCTGGCGCCCTATACGGCAAGCCGTGGCGGCATCCGCCAATTAACCATGAGTTTGGCCGACGATTGGGGCAAGCACGGGATTACGGTAAATTGTCTCGCTCCCGGATGGTTCCGCACGGACCAGAACAAAGTCATGTACGAAGACAAAGAGTGGGTGGAGTACTTATCGGATCGAATCCCGCTAAAGCGGCCCGGGCAGTCCGGCGACCTGGACTCCGCGATCATATTCTTGGCCGCGGAGTCGAGCCGCTACATCACCGGCCAGACGTTGCTCGTGGATGGCGGCATCTCAACGGGTGCGGTTCGTGCCTTGCCGAAACCAAGAACGTAAACGAGTTCGGTTTGCGCCTTTTTCTCCACCGGCTCTGGCAGCGCAAGAGCTCCAAAAGGGGACTGGCCGTCTCTCGTTCGGTCAGTCCCCGTATCTACGCAGGCTCGGAGGGTACCTGCGTTTATTCTTCGACTCAATCTGTCATATATTGTTACCGAATTTCAATATTTGGATCAATAACGATCAATAACACTAGGTGCGTTCCCACGCTAAACTGAGGGAAAGCCGCGTAATAAATGGTTTCCGATCTCACACTCGCAGAAGAAATCCAGGCACTGAAGGCTCAGCGGCGAGCCGTGATTCTCGCTCATCGTTATCAGGACATCGAAATTCAGGACCTGGCGGACGAAGTCGGCGACAGTTTCGAATTGGCGCGCATGGCTCAACGCTACAACGCCGATGTGATTGCTGTCTGCGGAGTGCGATTTATAGGCGAGACCGTAAAGATCTTGAACCCGCGTAGCCAGGTGGTGATCCCGGACGGAAACGCTGGCTGCAGCCTGGCCGAAAGCTGTTCCGCGGCCGCGATTCGCGCCTTCAGAAGCCGCCATCCGGAATATGTGATCGTCAGCTACATGCACACCTCCGCCGAGGTGAAGGCCGAAAGCGATCTTCTTTGTACGTCGCGTAACGCTGTCGCGGTCGTTCGTTCCATTCCCGCTGAAAAACCGATCTTGTTTGTTCCTGATAGCAACCTGGGGCATTATGTCCAGAAGCAAACCCTCCGCCGAAACATGAAGATATGGCAAGGAGCATGCCTTCTGCATGCGACCTTTTCGGCGCGTCGTCTGGCCGCGCTCCACGCTCAGCATCCTGGAGCGCTCGTGGCCGCTCATCCGGAGTGTCCAAGCGAGATTCTCAGGCTCGCGCACTTCGTCGGTGCGCCTTCCAGCATCGTAGATTGGTGCGCCGCCCAAACGGCTCGGAGCTTTATTCTAGTAACTGAGAGCGGGCTGCGCTATTCGCTCGAACAACGGGCCCCCGGAAAGAACTTCTATTTCGTCGCCAACGAACACTGTCATTGCAGTGAGTGCCCTTACATGAAATTGAACTCGCTTGAGAAACTGGCCGCCTGTCTGGAACGGATGGAGCCGTGCATTGATCTGCCGCCTGACCTGCTGCGCCGTGCGCGCGTTCCGCTCGAGCGTATGTTGGCGCTGCAATAATTAAGGTGTCGCAGCACATGCTCGTTCAACTCGCGCCCGGTCCGGCTTCCCAAGCGCCCCTGACTGCGCCCCTTATCGACAGCTACGGCCGCGTGCACTCCGATCTACGGGTGAGCGTCACGGATCGGTGCAACATACGCTGTTTTTATTGCATGCCCGAAAAAGGCGCGCAATTTACGCCTGTGCGCTCCTTACTGACGTTCGAAGAGATCTTTCGATTCGTCAAAACAGCCGTTCGATTAGGCATTTCAAAGATTCGCCTGACCGGAGGCGAGCCGCTGCTCCGCCCCAATCTGCCGCGCCTTATCGCCTCGCTCTTAACTGTTGATGGCATTCGCGACCTTGCGCTTACAACCAACGGCGTGCTCCTTTCGGACACCACTGAATCGCTCTATTCCGCTGGTCTGCGCCGCTTGAATATCCATCTGGACACGTTAGATCGAGAGCGTTTTCGAGCCCTCACCCGCAGGGACGATCTCCATCGCGTGCTCGCCGGTATCGATCGTGCGCTCGCGGCGGGATTTTCCATCAAGTTAAATGCAGTCGCGATAAAGGGTCTTACCGAAGCCGACGTTTTGCCCCTCGTGCGCTTCGGGCGTGAACGCAACATTGAGGTGCGCTTTATCGAATTCATGCCGCTTGATGCGCAGGAGCTTTGGTCGCTCGATCGTGTCCTCACCGCGGATCGGATGATCGAGATGCTGTCCCGCGAATTCGGCCCGCTCACTCCGGTGCCGGATGCCGACCCTCGCGCTCCCGCCACCGAATACCGCTATGTGGATGGCTATCGCACCGGCTTCATCGCTTCCGTCACCCGGCCGTTCTGCATGAACTGCAATCGCCTGCGGCTGACGGCGGACGGCAAACTGCGTTATTGCCTTTTCGCGCGCGAAGAGACCGACATCAAGCCGCTGCTTAATGGCTCCGATTCGAGCGCCGGGATCGAAGCCGCAATTCGTTCGACCGTCTGGCAAAAGTGGCGGGGCCACGAGATCAATCGGGCAACTTTCGTCGCTCCACAGCGGCCGATGTATTCGATCGGCGGTTGAGCGCTACCACTTGGCGGCGGAGTAGTGCTGCCGAATGTTGCGATCGGCCGTGATCAGTACAGAGTGACCGTTCGCCTTGGCCTGCGAGACGATGATGCGGTCGAAGGGGTCGCAGGTCCAATCGCAGGAGAGCGCTTCAACAGCCACGGCTGCAAAAGGGAAAGAGCAGAACCTGAGCCCGATATCCGTATGGAGTGCGGTATAAATTCCCATCGGCTCTCCCCGAATCCTCTTTTTGTCTAAAAGATATTGGAATTCGAGCAGGACCATAGGCGAAATCAGCAGATCATTGGCTTCGATCTGACGTTTCGCTTCCTCGGTCAGGTGGTTGATAAGGCCGGCATGAAGCCAGATTGCGACGTGTGTGTCCAGATACGCGACGCTCAAACTTCCTTCCAATCCTGTCCCCACTCGGCTTCCATTTCAGCGAGGAGTTCTGGATCGCTATCCGCAATCGATTCGGGGGAAACGAGGAGGGTCTTGCGAGGAGTAAGCCGGCTCAGCTTGGACCCAGCTTGTTCCGGAACTACCCGGAAAATTGTTCCTTTATGTGTCACTTCCAAAGGTTCACCCGCCGCCGCCTTATCGAGCGTGGTGAACAGTTCCTTCCGCAATTGTGTCGCCGTGCACTTCACAACATCCTCAATGTACCACCACAAATGTACACCTGTCAACATCGTGCGTACATTAAGGCAAGTACACCCACGACGCACGCCAGCAACAGACTATGCTTCAACGTAAACCGGAATAGGCCGGGCTCGTCCTTGGGCTGGAGGCCGGCAGCCGCGGCGGCGACGGCAATGCTCTGCAGGCTGATCATTTTGCCCATGACCCCGCCCGCCGAATTCGCCGACGCCATCAGCGCCGGATCCAGGCCAAGGCGATGCGCCGTCACCTGCTGCAAGCTTCCGAAAAGCGCGTTGGACGAAGTGTCGCTGCCCGTCAAGAACACTCCCAGCCAGCCGAGCATCGCGCTGAAGTACGGAAACGCGCGACCGGTCGAGGCGAAGGCCAGGCCCAACGTCGCGGTAGCGCCTGAATAGTTCATCACAAACGCCAACGCCAGCACGGCGACAATGCTGATGAACGAGAATTTCAATTGGTCCGCCGATTGCGCCGCTAAGCGAAGAACACGACTCGGCTTGACCCGAAGAACCAGGGCGGTTGCGATAGCTGCGACTGCACATGCCGTTCCTGCTTCGGCCAGATATCGAAACCGGTAGATAGCGGCATACGGCATGACAAGCGCCGTTATAGGAGGAATCTGCTGAACGGTGTTGTGCAGGCCGGGCCACGCGATTGTCAGGCTCGCCCGATTCAGTACCGCCTTAACGGCATCCAGGCTCCAAAGCAGGATGAAGAAAACCAGCAGCAGATAGGGAGACCACGCGTGCATCAGCTCGCCCATCGAGTACCGCGCGTGCTTAACGCCCCCCGAAGCAGGCCTCCAAACCTGAAGCAGCACCACTAGTCCCAGCACTGCTGCGAGCGACGCCAGGATGTCGGTCAGATATGGCCCTATGAAGTTTGAGACCAGAAATTGCGTGACGGCAAAGCTCGCTCCGCAGATTGCGGCCGCCGGCCACACACGCCGCAGATTGCGCAAACGCCCATGACCAGCACTAGGTACGCCGGAATGAACAGCGACACCGGCGCGCACAAACGTCCCACGTACCTGCTCAGAAGCTCGATGGGCAGGCCGGTGGTAGCCGCTAGCGTTGCTAATGGAATGGCGATGGAGCCGAACGCGACTGGAGCTGTGTTTGCCAGCAGGCAAATGCCGGCGGCTTCGAAGGCCGCAAAGCCCAATCCGCCCAGGATCGCCGCCGCCACCGCCACGGGCGTCCCGAATCCCGCCGCGCCTTCAACAAATGCGCCGAAGGCGAATGCAATCAGCAGAGCCTGTAGCGTTCGATCCGTGGTGAGCTGCGCGATGGAATTTTTCAGCGTCTCGAATTTACCGGTATCTACCGTAAGACGGTACAAAAGAATGGCCCAATAGATAACCCAGAAGATCGGAAAAGCTCCGAAGGCTGCGCCATACAAGGCAGAATCGGCGACCAAAAAGGGCGGCATCCGATACGCGAATGACGCCACCAACACGGCCGCCGCGAGCCCAATCAGCGATGACCTCCAGGCGCTCACGCGTCGCACGCCGATCGCATATAGCAGCACCACAACCGGCAATGCCGCAACCAGTGCGGACCAGGCGAGACTACCCGCAACCGGCAGATAATTCTGTTTCCACATGCACCTAGGGATCTACAGCTACCCGCTGAGCGCCCGCGGCCGGCTTGCAATCGTAGAAGGCAGCTCCTTTGCCGTAGCGCTCCCGGTATGCGGTGCATAGATACCGCTCGAAAGTCTCGCGCGCTTCGGGCGCGACCAGGTTCACCGTGCACCCGCCAAAGCCGCCGCCCGTCATCCGGGCCCCATACACACCCGGAATTTGGATCGCAGTGTCCACCAGAAAATCGATCTCGTCGCAACTGATTTCGTAGTCGTCTTGCATGCTTCGATGAGACGCAACGAACAAACGACCCATACCCGGCAGATCGCGGGCGCGCGCAGCGGCCGCCAAATCCAGTACGCGTTGACTGTCGGATATGACGTGACGGGCGCGCCGGCGCGGAACATCCGGAATGTGTTCCTCAATCTGCTGGAACAGGCTCAACGGCACGTCTCTTAAACTCTGCACCCCAGGTTGGAAGTTTTGGATCGCTCGGACGGCCTCCTGGCATTCCGCTACGCGCTCGCGATAAGCCGAACTGCCCAGCTCGTGCTTCACCATCGAGTTCACCGCAACGATGCTTGCATCGTCCGGCAGCGGCACGTACTCGTGCTGTAAGCTTCGGCAATCGATCTGTATAGCGGCGTTCTCCCGGCCGAATACCGAAGCGTACTGATCCATGATTCCGCACGGCACGCCCACGAACTGCGATTCCGCGCGCTGACCAAGACGCGCGATTTCCAGCTTCGGCAACGATCGCGGTCCGAGAAGAGCTACCGCGGATGCGATCTCGAGAGCGGCCGATGAGCTCAGTCCCGACCCCGTCGGAACATCGCTTGCCACGCATATATCCGCGGGCCCGATCTCAATTCCTGCTTTGGTAAGCTCCTGGGCCACGCCGATGACGTAATCGCTCCAGGAATGTGTAGGCTTCGCGCCTGCAATCTCCTTCGCCTGTATTTCGTATCTTTCGTCGAGGTCCCGCGAATAAAGGCGCACCTTCCCGTGCGAAGCCGGCGCGATCGCCGCATAGCAGGCCATCTCTATCGCAATCGGGAAAACGTAACCCAGGTTGTAGTCGGTATGCTCGCCTATCAAATTCACGCGCCCCGGCGCGCGATAGACAACTGGGTCGCCGCTTGAACGAAAGTGTCTTTGGAACAGCTCTACGATTTCGCCCGGAACGATAGCCAAAGCAGGCATCCTCCAAAGACAAACAGCGTCAGGCCGCACCAGAGGTTTACGTTCACCCCCGGTTCGAGCGGCGCCTGCACATTCGGGCTCATTAGCCCATAGAGCAGAAGAATCAGCCCTAAGACTGCAAATAGAAATCCTGTCGGCCGCCGTAAATCGTCCATATTGCTACCAGAAAATTAGGTTGACGATGACCAAGACCCCGATCACCACCATCGCCAGAGGTCCTGGCCGTTTGTACCATGGCGCGGCGCCTTCGTGCGGTATGTCCGTCACGCCATAAACCAGGTTGTGCAACTCTGCCTCCGCCTTCGGCCGAGTCAGTAAGCTTATGGCAACCGTCACGACCAGGCAAACAGACCAGGAAATAATCGCGATCCAGTAATTTTGCGCCATGGTCGAAGGAAACTGATGCACCGTTGCGATCCATCCGCCTTTGTTTTCGGCCATCGTTAATCCATGCGTGGCGGCCGCTGACGTCGTCCCGATCAACAGCCCCCAAAAGGCGCCATCGCCTGTCGTCCGCTTCCAAAACATTCCCAGTAGAAAAGTCGCGAACAAAGGCGCGTTCACAAAGGCGAAGACGAGCTGCAGAAAATCCATGATGTTGTTAAAGTGCGTCGCCAGATAGGCTGTGCCGATAGAAAGAGCCACGCCGGCCACCGTCGTCACGCGGCCCACCCACAGGTAGTGACTATCCGGCGCGTGTCGCCGGAAGTAACTTTGATAAATATCGTAGGTGAACACGGTATTGAAGGCCGTCACATTCCCCGCCATTCCCGACATGAACGACGCCATGAGCGCCGTCAACCCGATTCCGAGCATTCCGTTCGGATAGAACTTCGCCATCAACGTGGTCAGCACTTGGTCGTAGTCGTAGCCGCCCCCCGCTTTCAGCGGCACCGCGTACCCCGATGACATGCTCATCAGCGCTACGGCCGCAATTCCCGGCAAGATAACCACGAACGGCATGAAAATTTTCGGGAAAGCTGCAAACAACGGCGTCTGACGCGCTCCAGCCATGCTTTCAGCCGCCATCGCGCGCTGCACTACCAGAAAATTCGTGCACCAGTATCCGAACGAAAGTACAAATCCCAGGCCCGCCACTAGCCCGAAAATTTCGACGCCCATCGGGTTCTCGCTCGAATGCGCCGCGTACTTCCACGTGTGCGTCATTACCGGCTGTAGACGCGTCGCCAGACCATTCCAACCGCCGGCCTTCTCCACCGCCAGCAGAGAAAGCGGCGCGAATCCCAGAATGATCAGGAAGAACTGGACCACCTCGTTATAGATCGCGCTGGTCAGCCCTCCGAGCAGCGTGTAGATCAAAACAATAGCCGCCGATAGCAGCACGGAATTGGTGAAGTTCCACTTCAGCACGAGTTCGAATAGGAGCCCCAGCGCGTACATGCTGATTCCGGATGAAAAGATCGTCATTACGGCGAAGGTGATTGCATTCAGCCCGCGAGTCTTTTCGTCAAACCGCAGCTTCAAATACTCGGGCACGCTGCGCGCCCGGCTGCCGTAATAAAACGGCATCATGAACACGCCCACAAACACCATCGCCGGCACTGCGCCGAGCCAGTAGAACTGCGCGGTCATCAACCCGTACTTGGCGCCTGAGGCGCACATGCCGATCATCTCCTGCGCCCCCAAATTTGCCGCAATGAAGGCCAGGCTCGTGATCCACACCGGGACAGAATGCCGGCCAGTAAGAAAATCTTCGCTGCTCTTCACTTTGCGCTTGGCCATCCAGCCGATGCCCAGAACAAATGCGAAGTAGAGGATAAGACTGATGTAGTCTATCGGCCTGAGTGTCAATGACAGTTCCCGTCCCGCGGAAATTGTATCGTATAGAGCATTCTTGTGATGCAATAAGACCATGTCTTTGGTCCGCATCGCATCGGTATTTCTGTCGCTAGCGCTCGCTACCTCGTCCTGGTGCCTCGCCAATCAAAACGCGAGCGCCAAACAAGCCATCAATGAGACCGATCTGCTCAAGATCCAGCGAGTGACCGAAGTTCGCATCGCTCCCGACGGTTCGGTCGCCGTCTACGTTGTGCGTTCCATCCATGCCGAACCCGGCCCCACGCCCAAAGACGACCCTGCTTACTCCTATCGCGACAATCTGTGGATGGTCGATCTCGGCGATTCGGCCGCGCGCCCGTTGCAACTCACCTATGGAGAAGAGAACGTATCCGGCCTTCAGATCAGCCCCGATGGGCATGAACTGGCCTTCCTGCGCGCCGATTCCAAGAAGCATCCGCAAGTTTGGGTCATGCCACTCAATCACCCCGGCGCGCCGCGAATGGTGACCACGCTCGAAAATGGCGCCGAAGACGTTCGCTGGCGGCCTGACGGAAAGGCGCTGCTGGTCTCAGGCTCCATCCCGCTCTCCAAGATTCCCGGCAAGCCCACCTTCGATCTCGAGCGCCCGGGTCGAGACTGGTGGGACTTCGACCGGCCGCCTGTCGACGATCCCGCCAAAGCCGATCCCGGAAAAACTGCGAAGGAGAACAAACCGGAAGATGTTCCGCACGGCAGTCCCGACGGCGACCTCCGCTCCATCCGCGATTGGCTGGAGCATAACTCCGCCCACAGAGATCCCGACGACATTAACCGCATTGCATTCTTGGGCGAACTTTCTCTACGCGGTGAACTTGAAATTTCGGAATTGTTCCGCGTAGATCTCGGCAGCGAGCCAAAGACCACTCAGCTGACCTCCAGCTTCCACGATCACGACGGTGCTATCTTTTCTCCGCACGGCGACCGCATTCTATTCGCTTCGGCGCCCCCCTCTCATCTGCATCCGGACCGTCTTCAGAATAAGTCCGCGATCTGGGAAATGAATGCCGACGGCTCCAATGAGCATCCCATTCTGAACGACGAAAAATACGCCTACCGAAATCCTCGGTTCACGCCCGACGCCCGCCGCCTGATTGTCACCGCCCAGCAGACAGATCAGCCGACTTATCGCCAGGCCATGCTTGCCGCGTGCGACCCGGACGGCGCGAACCTCGTGTGGCTCACGCCTGACAGCGATCCAAGCGTAATCGACCCTCAACCTTCGCCCGACGGCCACATCTATTACACCGTCGAATATCACGGCGGACAGCCGCTGCGCCGGGTCGATCTGAGCACGCGCAAGATTGAGGACGTGGTCGCCGGACCTATCGGCGTTAATGCTTTCGAAACTGCGGCAGGAAAACTCGTCTACGCGCAGATCAGCGCCGAAAATCCCAATGAGCTGTATCTCGCCGACACTGCTCGCGAGAAGGCGCGTCGCCTCAGCGATCTGAACACGGGCTGGCTCGAAAGCAAGATCATCTCGCTCCCGGAAGAGCATTGGATCACTCGCCCGGACGGTACGCGCGTTCAGTATTGGGTCATGAAACCGATCAACGCCCAGCCCGGCCAGCGTTACCCCTGGGTTCTCGATATGCACGGCGGCCCGGCTGCCATGTGGGGACCGGGCGAATTCACCATGTGGCACGAATTCCAGATCTTCTGCTCCTTCGGATACGGTGTCGTGTACTCAAATCCCAGAGGCTCGGGCGGCTACGGCTACGCCTTCGAACGCGCCAATTACAAGAACTGGGGCGAAGGGCCGATGGGCGATGTCATGGCCGCTCTGGACGACGCCTCGGCCAACTCGCCCCTCATTGATAAAGACCGGTTATTTGTAACTGGCGGATCTTATGCGGGCTACTTGACGGCATGGGTCGTTGGACACACGAACCGCTTTAAGGCCGCGGCCGCCTTGCGCGGCGTCTACGATCTCTCCACCTTCTTCGGCGAAGGGAACGCCTTCCAGCTCGTGCCTTGGGAATTCGGCGGCTACCCATGGGAGCCCGAAACGCGGCGACTGCTCGACCAGCAATCGCCCATCACCTACGTCTCCGACATTCACACCCCGCTTCTCATCATTCATGGCAGCTCCGACAATCGCACCGGGGTCGTCCAAGGGCAGATGCTGTTTCGCGCGCTCAAAGAGCTGAATCGCCCCGTCGAGTACATCCGCTACCCCGGCGTCGGGCACGAGATCACGCGCTCCGGCCCGCCCCAGCAACGCATGGACCACATGCTCCGCATTATCGAATTTTTCGAGCGCTATTCGCGCAACACCCACCCCGCCCCCGCCGTTGAAACGGCGGCCGCTCACTAGTCACTAAATAGGCGTACAATCGTCACAGGGTAAGGAGTTGCACTCATGAAACGCGTATGGCCCGTCGCAGCCAAAGCGCTTGCGGGGTTTTTCGTCAGCGCCCTGTGCGCCATGCCACAGGGCTATACCATTTCCGCGCGCCCTGGCGCGCTGAACTACATCGAGGGATACGTATTCATCAACGGAGCGCCGGTCTCCGATAAAGGATTGCGCTCGGTGTTCCTGAGCGTGAACGACACGTTGTCCACCGGCGCCGGCAAAGCGGAGGTTCTGCTCTCCCCAGGCGTGTTCCTGCGAATCGGCGATAACAGCGCCATCAAGATGATCTCGCCATCGCTAACCGACGCCCAGGTGGAGGTCACGCGCGGCGAGGCGATGATCGAAGCGCCCGGCCTGCTCAAAGACAGTGACGTCACAATCCTCGATCACCAGGGCACTGTAAAGATCTCTAAGGAAGGCTTGTATCGCATCAGCGCCGACGCTCCTCCGACCGCCGCGGTCCTCGAAGGTAAAGCGGAAGTCTTCTTCGGTAACGACAAAGTTGATCTGAGTAAAGGCCACGAAACCACCATCGGCCCGGCCTTAAAGGCCCAAAAGTTCGACCCCAAGAAAGGCGACGACCTGTACGCCTGGAGCGTGGTTCGCTCCGAATATGACGCGGCTTCGAGCTACCAGGCCTCGCGGAATATCAACCTTTTGGGCAATGGGGGCTGGTGGGATTACGGCTACAGCGGGTTTTACAGTCCGGGATGGTTCTGGAATAACGGATTTGATTCGTGGGCGTGGCTGCCCGCATACGGCGCATTCTACAGCCCGTTCGGTTGGGGCTTCTACGCTCCCGGCGTCGTGGGTTACGCGCCTGTCGTCTACGCTCCCGTCTATGGCGGTGGTGGAGGCGGTGGAACGTGGTGGAAGAATCATCCCAAGCCCGGCACTCCCGTTCCGGTCAACCCGAAAAGGCCACCGGCCGTGGGAGCGGTCGCCAGTTCCCCGGCAGCATACGCCATGGCGCGCTCGCAAGCCGCTCGCTCGTTTCAAAACACCGGATACAGCACTGCCAGCGGAGGCCACGTTTCGGCTTCTCACGCCGCATCAAGTTTCAACGGCGGCTCCGGCAGCCGCGCGAGTAGCGGCGGCTTCTCCGGCTCGAGCGCTCACGCATCGAGCGGGGGATCCAGCGGCGGAGGCGGCCACGCCGGCGGCGGCGGCAGCGGTGCTGGTGGTGGCGGCAGTCACCGATAAACATTCTTGAATCTCGGCCGGCCCGAGTAGCGCGGGCAGATATAAGATAGCCCTTAACGATGCCCTATCTGCTCAAGTCCGAGCCCGACGCTTACTCGTTCGGCGATCTTCAGCGCGATCACGAAACCGTTTGGGACGGCGTCACCAATCCTGTCGCCGTGAGACATCTCCGCGAAATGAAACCCGGCGATAAGCTCGTCATTTATCACACGGGCGATGAGCGGCAAGCAGTTGGCGCGGCCTCCGTCGTCAGCGTAGATTCCAGCGATCCCAAGACTCCGCGCGTCGTCATCAAGGCAGGTAAACCGCTAACTCGCCCGCGCACCCTCGCCGATATCAAAGCCCACAAGATTTTCGCCGATTCGCCTCTCGTGAAACAAGGGCGACTTTCCGTTGTCCCTCTAACCGCTGAACAACACGACTGGCTGACGAAAAGCTAATCTATCCGACAAAGTCGGGGGTTTTGCCTATCTCGTACTTGGCGCGAACCTTCGCTGCCGCCTCATATTTAGTTACTTTGCCGTCTTTATCCGCATCCAGGCCGGCGTTTTGCTGATAGGCCTTGCTCGGCTCGGCGAAAAGCACAAACGAATCCTGTTTGCCGATTGCTGCTGGCCAAAGAATCGCCATGTAGTGGTCTTCGAGCGTCTGCAGCCTATTCCTGTAAGGCTGAAAGTATTTCTCCACATATTCTAGTTGCGCCACCGGCGTCATAGCTGCGAGTTCGTCTATGGTCGTACCCATGTGGACTGCGGTCGATGGCATGAATTGAATAAGTCCCGTCGCGCCCGAAGCCTGATTGCGAATCGACGCGCTAAATGTCTCCCCCGATTCGAACGCCATCGCCGACATCAGGTAATCGGCTTCCATCCCTAAGTTGTCGCACAAGTCCAACACCCGGGCCTTGAAGTCGCTGCTCACCTTTGCGCCCCATGCAATCGTCTGAAGCTGTCCGTTCATTTACCCTCCCCGCGCTCAGCTTGGAACCAAGCCGCTTCGCATGAGAAGGGTGGGTCTCAGGAACTGTTTGAATCAGCGCCAGATCAAATTATTTGTGGAAATGTCACCGCCCCACCGCCCGGCCCATCTCATCGAGCGCCGCGTGTACTCGGTTCAGCCCTTCGGAGAACAGGCTGGTCTGCCCGCCGATGCCGAGCCGGATTCTCTCCGGCGCTCCGAAAAACTGTCCCGGCGTCACCACCGTGTCGTAACGCTGGCGCAGCACTCTGCAAAATTCTTCCACTGGCACATCAAGCCGTGGGAACAGCACTGTGCCCGCCTGCAACTGCTCGCATTCCAGTTCGGGCGTTGCTTCTATGAATTCGTTCGCCAACGCGCGGTTGGTGTCCAACAGCTCCCGCGCCCACTGGCCGATGGCTTTCAACCGTCCGAGCGCGATGCAGCTCAACTGGTCCGTCACGTACGGGTTGTTGACGCCAAAAAGATCGTTCAAACGATAGATCCTGCGCACCAGGTCCGGCTCTGCCAGAATCCAACCGCACCGCAACCCGCTCAGCCCATACACTTTCGTCAGGCTGTTCGTGACGATAAACTCATCACCCAGCTTGTAAGACGTCGCCGGCGCGTCTTCGAACAGCAGGTCCAGATACACTTCGTCCACCAGAACTTTCGCTCCAGCTTCGCGCGCAAGCACCCCCAAGCGCTTCAGAGTAGCTTGGTCCGTATAAGCGCAACTCGGGTTGTGCAGGTTTGAGATCACGATCAAGCGCGTTCGCGGCGTCATTGCGCGTTCAATCAATCCCAGGTCGAGTGCAAACTTCGCGTCCGCGAGTCGTTCGAAGTACCTCACGTGAGCGCCCACATACTGCGCGGTCTCCCAAAGCAGTGGGTATGCCGGATGCTCGATCAGCACGTCATCGCCCGGCTCGATCGCCGCCGCCATCGCCAGGTGATTCGCACCCGATGTACCCTGCGCGGTTGCGACCGAATCTTCGTTCACGCCGCATTTCGCCGCAATCGCTTTCACCAGCGGCGCATAGCCGTACGCTCCCGGTCCGCTTAGCGACAGCGAGTTGAAATCCGCGTGCAAGCCCGCTAATTCGAAACTCTTCACGCCGCTATTCGCCAGATTGTACGCCGCATGCGATTGCGTCTTCACCCACTCCATGTAAGCCGATCCCATCGCGCGCATCAAGCCGAGCCCCTCTTTCTCCTGCTCCAATACAGGTAAACCGGAATGCCTGCTAGCACCAGCGCAAGCCCCTCCAAACTGTTGCGCGGCGAGTGGTAGAACGTCGCCGCAACCACCAGCCAACACACGCTCACAAAGAATATGGTCGTAAACGGGTGACCTGGCGTGCGATGCTGGGGCGCCCGCTGCATGCGCCGTCGGAACACGAACAGCGATGCGCCGGTCAATCCAAAGAAGATAAAGTCCATCGAGACGACGTAGCTCAACATCTGCTCATATTGTTGTGACAACGCAATCACGGCGGCCAACGCGCCTTGCATCGCAATCGCCGGCACGGGAACACGGGTGCTCTTTGAAACCCATGCGATGGCGCGGAAGAATAGCCCGTCTCTCGCCATCGCGAAGTAAACTCGCGGCGCGGTAAGCATCCCCTGGCTTAAGAAACCCAGCGTCGAGACTGCGATCGCATACGAAATGAACAACGCTCCTCGGTCCCCGATAGCCTTCTGCATAACCGTATAGGCGGGTGTCAGGGTCGCGGCCAACCCGTCGGGCCCCAACGTTCGCAGGCAAACCACATTCACGGCCAGGTAAATGGCTGTCACGCCCGCCACTCCTAACAGCAGCGCGCGCGATAAGTCCCGCCGCGGATCGCGCATCTCTCCGGTCATGAAACTCGCCGTCTGCCACCCGCCGTATGCGAATAGCACTGGCGTTACGGCGGCTCCGAACTGCAGCAACAGATGTGGCGAAAACGCTTCCGCGGCGCTCGCGTGCGCCGCCCCGCTCCGGCTTCCAAACGCCGCCAGCACCAGGATCGCGATCGCTCCGATCTTCATCACCATCAACGTGCTCTGCACCGTGCTGCCCGTGCGTACGCCCAGGCAGTTCACCACCGTCAACAACCCCAGCACCAGTACTGCGATCAGCGAATCCGGCCCGCCGGTATGAACGATCTCCCGAAAATATCGCGCAAACGTCACCGCTACCGCCGCCATCCCACCCGTCTGCATGACGAACAGGAGCGCCCATCCGTAAAGGAATGAAACGGCCGGATGATATGCCTCGCGCAGATACGCATATTGCCCGCCAATATTGGGGCGCAAGACCGCCAGCTCCGCGTAAATGAATGCGCCAGCAAGCGCCGTCACGCCTCCTAGCATCCACGCGCCCAGGATCAGCGCATCGGTATGCACTTGCCGCGCGACCACGTACGGATTGACGAAGATGCCCGATCCGATGATGCCGCCCATGACGATCATCGTCGAGTCGAACAGTCCCAGTTTGCGGGCGAGCGATGCGCCCGCTTCGTCGTTAGGCAACGCGCCCCTAGCCGGTCGCCGTTCGCCGCCGGCCCGAGGCTTTCTTAGCCGCCGCCTCGGCCGCTTCCGAGTGGGCCGCCTTCGAGGCAGGCTTGCGCGGCAGCTCGCCCAGACTCTTCTGCAAAGCCTGCATCAGGTCCACCACCGGCGCTCGCCGCTTCGGAGCCTCGCTCGGCACATGCTGCCCTTCGCGCTTGGCCTCGATCATCTGCATCACCCGCTGCTGATATTCATCGTGATACTTCGATGGATCGAAATCCGCGGCCAATCCCTCGACCAGCTTCTCCGCCAGCGCGACCTCTTGCGGTTTCACGCTCACATTCTCATCCCGCCGGAACTCCGGCGTCTCGCGCACTTCCTCCGGATAGAACATCGTATGCAGCAAAAGTCCGTCCGCATGCGGTCGCACCACAACCGTATACTCCCGCTGATGCATCGCGATCTTGGCTATCGCGCTGTATCCCGATTTCTGCATGGTCTGCAGCAGCAGGTAGTAAGCTTTCTTGCCTGCCTCCTCGGGGACCATAAAATACGACGCGTCGAAGTAAATAGGATCGATGCCCTCCGCCTTCACGAACTCCAGGATTTCCATGTTGTCGCTCGAAGCTGGCGCGACACTCTTTACGTCTTCATCGTTGACGATCACGTATTTCTCTTTTTCCACCTCATAGCCCTTCACCAGTTCATTGCGCTCTACCACGCGATCGCAATGCGGGCAATAGATCTGCTGCTTGATGCGGCTCCCGCAAACCTGGTGAATCTGGTGAAAGCCCACCCGCTCGGTACGCGCCGCCGCAAACAGGCGCACCGGAATCGTGATGAGGCCGAACGTGATATAACCCTTCCAAACGGTTGAAGCCATGTTGTCGCTCCCTGGGGTTGAACGTTGCTCCTAAAACAATATCGTGTCCGTATGTCGTTTGCAACCGGTCACTTACGCACCAGTACCGGTTCTACACCCAACCAGCCTTGAAACTCTTTCTCTACTTTATCGGTAAGCCCCGCGACGCGCATGCCAACGCTATTGCCGCCGAATTCCTGAAACGGTCCAATCGGTATGCCGATTGCCAGATGCGCGAAATCGTTCCTGCCCGCTTCGACCTGTTCGCCCGCCACCCCTCCGCGCGCAAGATCCTCCTCGACCCCGCCGGAAGCCGCCTCGATTCCGAGCAATTCGTCCAACTCGTTCGGCGCGCCGAGGATGAATCCCGCGACCTGGTCTTCCTCATTGGCGGTCACGACGGCCTGCCTCCCGAATGGAAGCCCCGCGCCGACCTCCTCGTCTCGCTTTCTCCTTTGACCTTTCCGCACGAACTCGCGCGCGCCATGCTCGCCGAGCAGATCTACCGCGCTTTTACTACCCTGCGCGGCCACCCCTATTCGCGCTAATCACCCATTCGGCCCAAATCCACCACGCCGCGGTGCACCCCAACCGGGCCGCCCCCCCGACCCTTTCATTTTCAACCACATACACTTGGCACGGGACTTGCACTGCCAAGCTCGAAGCCGGTCGCCAAACAGCACCGGCAGGGTTGGAAGAAACGGAGGAACACAAAATGAAAACGAAACTGCTCGCAATGTTGTTGTTGGCCGGAAGTACCGTATTTGCCGGACCCCGGTTTGGCTTTGGAATCGGTATCGGGGTCGGCCCCACCTATGTCGCGGGACCCCCGCCCGCACCCGTAGTCGAGTATGCGCCCACTTACTATCGCCCCGGGTATAGCTGGGTCGGCGGTTACTATTACCCCGTTGGTCCGCGTTGGAATTGGCGCGCCGGCTATTGGGCTCGTCCGCCATACGCGCATTCCTACTGGGTCGCGCCACGCTATTACGGTCACAGATACTACGGTGGTTATTGGCGCCGATAAACGGCTTGAGCGGTGCGGGGCTCCTAGAGCCCCGCTCTGCGATCCGACGAGTTCGTCTGCCCCCGTTGGAACTCCACACCGAGGGCCAGGTAGAGGAATCGCGTCCGTGTCGCGCGCCGAAAAACAAGCGCCCGTTTTGAGGCCCTTGCTTACGAAGCCTTCGGGTCCGTACTCTTGGGTTCGGACCGCTCCACGACGATCGTGAATTTCGCAACCAGTGCCGAAATTGCTCCCAGTCCCGCCAGCACTGGAGCCAGCACCGCTCCCACCGCCGCGACCGTCACCGGAATCTCCACGAACGTGTGTCCATTCACATCCTTCACGATGATGCGCTGAACGTTGCCTTCGTGAATCAGCGCCTTCACGCGATCCACCAGGTCTCGCGCCAAGACCTGAATCTCTTCGACGAAATTATGCAGCGCCACTGTTTTGCTCCTCTGCCGCGTATCGTATCCTAAGCCAGTAAACGCCTTGGCTAACCAATCGCCCGACCGCCGCGAGATCCTCGAGTTCATCGCCCTTGCCGCCGCTGCCGGCCGCTTTCCGGGTTTCGCGCGCTGGGTTTGCGCACCGCAGCATATGGAACATCCAACCGACGAGCCGCGTCCACATACCTACCAGCCGCTATTCTTCACCCCAGCCGAGTTCGCGGCCATCGACCAGCTTACGGAAACCATAATCCCCCGCGACGAATCTCCGGGCGCGCACGACGCCGGCGTCGCCGAATTCATCGACTTCATGGCCGCGAGCGACCCCGAAGTGCAGTGGCCTTTCCGCTACGGCCTGGATTGGTTGAATGCGCGGTCGCAAGCGCGATTTGGAGCAGCCCTCGCCGCCATTTCCGAAACGCAGATCGCCGAACTCCTGCGCCCGCTCGCTTATGGCGCCGCCCCTCCGGCCGATGCCGACGGCCGCGCCTTTTTCGCGCTCCTTCGCCGATATACCGTAATGGGTTATTACACCAGCCGCATCGGTCTCCAAGAGCTGAATTATCCCGGTTTGAAACTCTACTCCGAATCGCCTGCCTGCCCGCATGCCAACGATCCGGAACACAAGCATCTTCCGCCGCCCATTGTCTGATGCCTAAACAAATCTATGACGTCATCGTGATCGGAACCGGTGCAGGCGGCGGCATGGCCATTCACACCCTCTGCCAGGCCGGCGCGAAAGTCTGCGCGCTCAATGCCGGACGCCGCCTCAATCCCTCCAAAGATTTCCGCAACCACCGCCAGCCCTATGACATGAAATTCCGAGGCTTCGGCAGCCCCAAGCTAAGAGCTGAATCCATCGGCTACATGGATAACGAATACACCGAAGGCATTTGGGAGCACGAGCTCGCCTTCACCACTGCCCCCGGCACTCAATGGACCTGGCGCCGCTGTTTCGCCGTCGGCGGCAAAACGAATTTCTGGGGACGCTCCTCGGCCCGCTTCAGTGAAATCGATTTCCGCGCCGCCACGCGCGACGGCTACGACGTCGATTGGCCCCTCTCCTACTCCGAGATCGCACCCTATTACAGTCGGGTCGAGCGCATGATCGGCGTCGCCAGCACCGTCCAAAACCGGCCCAGCAATCCCGACGGCGAGTATCTCCCACCTATGAACTTCCGCTGCATCGATTGGATACTCCAGTGCGGCGCGCGGAAGACCGGCGTGCCCTATCTGCCGGATCGCATCGCGCAGCTCACTCGCCCGCGCGCCGGCCATCCCGCCTGCCACTTCTGCGGCAATTGCACAGAGGGCTGCGACGTCGGCGCGTTCTTCTCCACGCCCTGGTTCTTCCTGCCGGCCGCTGAAAAGACCGGGAATCTCGATCTGCGCCCCAACTCTCTCGTTCGCCACATCATCGCCGATGAGAATGGTCGCGCCTCTGGAGTCGCCTATGTCGATCGCGAGACCCGCCAGGAGCTTGAAGTCTACGGCCGCAACGTCGTAGTCGCTGCCTCTTGCGTCGAATCCGCGCGTATCCTGCTTAATTCCAAATCGCGCCGCTGGCCGGCCGGCATCGCCAATTCGAGCGGGCAGGCAGGCCGTAATCTCTGCGATCATCTCTACGGAACCACTGCGCGCGGCTACCTGCCGCAACTTCGCGGACAGCCCAGCTTTCCGGATAACGTTTCGGCTTCGACCGTCGCCTGGATGCCGCGCTGGCAAAATATCGAAAATCCGCGCCAGGAAAAATTCATTCGCGGCTACTCCGTCTATCCCGATGGCGGCTGCAGCGAATTCCCCGGCTATTATCGCGATATCGAGGGATTCGGCCGCGACTTCAAGCGCGAGATCAAACGCCGCTATCCCACGCCGGTTAGCTTTTATATTCAGGCGCCGTCTCAGCGCAGCGACTCCAACTATGTCGACATCGATCCCCAAGTGAAAGACGTCTACGGCATTCCCGTCGCGCGCATTCACTTCGAATGGGACCGCAACACGCTGCTGATGTGGGCTCACGGCAAACAAGTCTGCGAAGACTTGATTCGCGCGAGCGGCGGCGAATACACAGGCTGCGCCACTGAACCCGATATCCCCGGCACTAGCCTTCATGAAACCGGGGTTCTCCGCATGGGGAACGATCCGAACAAGTTCGTCACCAATCGCTTCGGCCAGACCCACGACGTGCCGAATCTCTATATCTGCGATGCCAGCGTCTTCCCCAATTGCACGGACAAGACCACCACCATTTCGATCCTGGCTTTTTCGCTGCGAACGTCCGAATACCTGCTGGAGCAGATGCGAAAAGCTTAAGCCGCGGCTTTTCTGCGCTCTTGCTGGCCCAGGAAATCTCGAATCAGCTCAATCGATCTCTTCGGTTGATCCGTTACCAGCACATGTCCCGCGCCGCGTATCAGCTCAAATCGCGCCCCGCGAATACGCGAGCAGAGCACTCTTCCGTTCTCTGGAGGCACCAGCCGGTCTTCGTCGCCATGTACAACCATGGTTGGCGCTGCGATTCGCGGGAGCCGCCTGTACGCGCTCCACATCAATATCCCTGCGAATTGATTCAGGAATCCTTTGTAGGACCACGTGCATCCGCACCGCACTCGCAAGTCTTCCTCAATCAGTTCGTCACGCGTAGCCTTGGCATACAGAAGAGGCCGAAGCGAGCGCTCGCGCTCTATACGATCGCTGTCCCACTGCCGCGGCGCATGCCGGAATTCAGGCCATTTACCGAAGAGCCCCCGCGAAGTCGTGCATCCCAGGATCAGGCTTCGAACGCGCTCCGGATATCTCAGTGTCAGCTCCTGGGCGATCATCCCTCCCATCGAAGCCCCTACCACATGGGCGGATTCCACGCCCGCTGCGTCCAAAACGGCCCGCGCGTCGCTCGCCATGCGCGCAATCGTGTACGGCCCGCGGGGAACGTCGCTCCGCCCCATTCCCCGGTTGTCGAAAGCGATCATCCGGTATTTGGCCGCCACTGCGGGCGCAATGCGAAACCACATCTCATGGGTAAAACTCAGCCCCATGATCATCAGCACGGGCGCCCCGCTACCCGCTTCGTCCCAATAAATCCTCGCATCCCTGTTCAGTACGTATGCCATCGGAAACAACCTTTTTGTGCTCTGCCCCTAAACCCGGAACATAATCAGGCCGATACTTAATCAGTGACGTACTACTAATAACAAGGATTCAGCCTGTGGAACCTCTCCAATATCTTTCAGCTTTGCTCAATGATCTCTGGACGGAAACCGACGGCCAAGACCTGGTCGAATATTCCCTCCTGCTTGCGTTCATAGCCATATCGACCATATCCATTCTGACCGGAGTGAAAAACAGCTCCGACACACTTTGGGATAAGATTTCGAATGCTCTGAGCTCTGCCGCGACATCGGCTAGCTAGACCCGATATCTGGGGGCAAACTTCGCAGCCATCGCTAGATATAGCCCCCCGGTCGCTTTACTTCTCGCATCTAGCCGACTACTATAGTTTCAGCCCCCGAGAATATCTCTTACGATAGGAAGGGTACTCTCTCGTTGCTCAAGCTGAAACGTGTCGAGATTCATGGCTTCAAGTCGTTCTACGACCGCACGGAAATGAAGTTTAACGGCAGCGGAATTGCTGCCGTCGTCGGCCCTAACGGGTGTGGCAAGTCCAACCTCAGCGATGCCATTAGCTGGGTTTTGGGCGAACAGTCCGCCAAGAGTTTGCGTGGCTCCCGGATGGAAGATGTCATCTTCGCCGGAACTCGCGACCGCAAGCCTCTGGGAATGGCCGCTGTTACCATGACGCTGGTGCCCGATGAGCGCGCCCTTGCCTCCGTTCACGCTCATCAGCCCTCCGCGCCGCATCTAAACGGCAACGTCCCACAATCCCAGGCGCCCGAACAGGCGCCGTTTAAAACGGAAGCTGCCAAGACAGCGGAGCGCTCTGGCGAAATCACCATCACTCGCCGCCTCTATCGCTCCGGCGACAGCGAATACCTGATCAACGGTCGCGCGGCTCGCCTCCGCGATATCCAGGACCTCTTTCTCGGCACCGGCCTTGGCCCCGAAAGCTACGCCATCATTGAACAGGGCCGCATCGGCCAGATCCTCAGCAACAAACCGCAAGACCGGCGAAATGTTATCGAAGAAGCCGCCGGCATAACGAAGTTCAAGACGCGCAAGCGCCTCGCCGAAGCCAAGCTCGAAAACGCGAAGCAAAACCTTTCCCGCGTCTTCGACATCATGGAAGAGGTAACGCGCCAGGTCAACTCGCTCAAGCGTCAGGCCGCAAAGACCCGCCGCTACACGGAACTGAAAGCCGAAGCCACCGGCTATCTTCGCCAAGTCCTCGCCGCGCGTTTCCGCATGCTTGAGCGCGAAACAGCCAAAGTGACGATCGAGCTGAACCTGGCCAACTCTGCGCTTGAGGAAGCTCACTCCGCCATTGCCGAGCGCGAGACATCTCAAACCTCGCTCGTCGAATCCTGCTATGCCAATGAAGAGCGCCTCACGGCCGCCCGCCAGCGGCTCGCCTCTCTGCATCTGGAAGCCGAGCGTGCCCGCGGCCAGCTCGAATATCAAAGCAAGCAGATCGAACAAATCGAGCGCCGCCTCGCCTCCGGCGCGCAGGAAGCGCAAGCTTTGGAAGCCCAGCAACACGAGCGCGCGGCCGCCTTCGAACGTCAGTCCATCGAGTTGGAAACGCTCGCCGCCGATTGCGCCTCCGCCCGGCAGCATCTTGAAGAAAGGTCCTCTGAACGGCAACAGAGCCAAGCTCGTCTGGCCGAACACGAACGCGCTCTCGAGGCCGCGCGTCAGAAGATGCTCCGCCTGCTCGGGGAATCGTCCGGATTCAAAAACCGCATCACTCAGGTCGACGCGCAGCTCGCATCCGTCGACCGCGATACCGCTCGCGCGAAAGCCGAAGAACAGCAATCGGAAAGCGATCTCGCTCGTCTGCAGCTAGCCAAGAGTCAACTCTCCGACCGCTTGGCCGCCCGTCAGACAGAGCTGATCTCGCTAACCGATCAACGCAACGCATTGCAGCAGGCCCTTCAAGAAAAACGAGCTAGCTTCAATGAGACGCGCCAGTCCGTCGACCGTTTGCGCAGCGATCACTCGCGCATTAAGGCCCGCAAGGATTCGCTCGAAGAGATAATTCTCCACCGCAGCTATACCACCGAAACCGTCAAGCGCCTCTTCACTGCCGTCGAACGCGGAAGGGCACAGGATCTCCGCCCGGTCGGCGTCCTCGCCGATTTCCTCGAAGTCGATCCGCAGCTCGAAAAAGCCGCCGAAGAGTTTCTGCATGACGAGCTGGAATACGTAGTCGTTCGCGACTGGTCCGACGCCGACCGCGGTATCGAGTTGATGCGCGGCGAAGTAGACGGCCGCGCAACGTTCCTCGTCGAAGACGCTCGCGAAGCCGCGGAATTCTCAGGCGAGTTGCCTCGCCCCGCCACTCAATCCGGCGCCCTCACACCGCTTGCCGATGCGCTCCGCTTCACCAACGGTATCGCCAACCTCCCGCTCCACCTGCTGCCGCGCATTTCCTACTGCTACGTCGCAACCGACCGGTCCATCGCTCGCCAGATGGCGATCCGATTCCCTCACTGCTGGTTTCTGTCTACCGATGGCGTCAACTATCATGGACAATCCGTCAGCGGTGGCAAGAAGACCGGAGCAGGCCCGCTCGCCCTCAAACGCGAGTTGCGCGATGTCTCCCAGCTCGAGAAGTCCAAGGCCGCCGAACTCGCCGCTGCTCAAACGAATCTCGCGGATCTGGAGCGCTCCATCGCCGCCATGGCCGAGCAACTAGAGTCGGTGCGCGCTCGCCAGCAGGCCGAAGAAAAAGATGTGCTGGCCCTCGATCATGAAAGTCGTAAGCTGGCCGAAGAGTTTCAGCGCACGCAGTCCCGTCTCTCTCGCGCGCGCCTGGAACTCGACAGGCTAGCCCGCGATAGTGTGCAGCTCAAGGCGAACGCCGCGCGTGACCGTGACGCTCTCGCGCAGTGCGAGCAGCTCCGGTCCCAGGAAGAGCGCGGCCTGGAATCCGCGCGAGACATCCTCGCCGGCCTCCAATCCGAAGTGGCGCGCGCCGCCGAAGAACACTCCAACGTTCGCGCCCGGCTCGCTGGCCTCGAAGAACGCCGCCGTTCACTGGCCGATCATTGCTCACGCATCGAGTCTCAGATTCGCGAGGCCGCTCAGCGCCAGAACGATCTCGCTCGGGAAACCGACCGCCTCACCAGCGAGCGCGCTCAATACCTGGCAAGCAACGCCGATCTCGATGCCAAAGCAACCGGCCTGAAGGATTCCATTGCCGCGGCGGACGCGGCTGTCAGCCGCTTGGCCGACCGCGAAGCAGAGCTGCGCGCCGCACTAGCCGCCGCCGACGAAGAACTGAAAGAGATGCGCCAGCGCGCGCAAACCCTCCAAGAACAGCGGTCGGAGCTGCACGTCTCTCTCGCTCGCGCAGAGTCCGATCTCAAACACCTCGAGGAGACTTGTCAAAACGAACTCGACGCCACGCTCGCTCAACTCGTCGAAGGAGTCGAAACCATCGCCGGGGAAGCAGCCATTCAGGAGCTCGATTCGAAATGGACCGAAGTGCGCCGCAAAATCGAAGCGCTTGGTCCCGTGAATTCGCAGGCGCTTGAAGAGTATGAAGAAGCGCAGCAACGCCAGGATTTCCTAAGCGCGCAGCGCCAAGACTTGCTCGATTCTATCCGCGATACCGAAAAGCTGATCCACGAAATCGATGCCGAGTCCCGCAAGCGCTTCACCGACGCCTTCCACGCCATCAACGCCAATTTCCGCGAGATGTTCAAAACACTGTTCGGCGGCGGCGTTGGCGAGATGCGCCTCAGCGATGAAGAGAATGCAGCCGAATCCGGCATAGATATCGTCGCCTCGCCTCCCGGCAAGAAGCTGCAAAGCATCCTGCTGCTCTCGGGCGGCGAAAAATCGCTGACCGCAATGGCGCTGCTGATGGCCATCTTCCAATACACGCCCAGCCCCTTCTGCATTCTCGACGAGGTGGATGCGCCCCTCGACGAGCCCAACATCGAGCGCCTCACCCGGCTGCTGCGCGACATGGCGGATCAAACTCAGTTCATCGTCATCACTCACGCCAAGCGCACCATGGAAGCCGCCCAGGCGCTCTATGGCGTCACGATGCAGGAACCAGGAATCTCAAAACTCGTCTCGGTGAAATTCAACCAGAACGCGCAAGCACGTCAACTGCAGCTCGATGCCAAACCCGAGCCTGCGCGCGACCTCGAAGCCGCCATAGCCTGAGCGGCCATCGCGCTTTAACGGAACAGCGACAACTCGATCGCCGCCGCCATCGCTTTATAGCCTTCATCGTTCGGATGTAGGTGGTCGCCGCTGTCATAGGCCGCAAGCATATGATCCGGATTGCCCGGATCCCGAACGGCTTTGTCGAAATCGATCACGCCGTCGAACGCATGACCGGTCCGGATCCACTCATTCACCGCTTTCCGTTTCGTGTCCTTTTCGGGCGAGTAATACCCGGGAAATGTCGTGCCCGCGAACGGCGTCAACGTTCCTCCGAAAATTTTCAGCCCGTGTTCGTGCGCCCGCTCTGCTATCTGCTTCAATCCCGCCATGATCTCTTCTGCGCTAACGGCTTCGGAGGCCGGCGCCGACGTCCCCGCGTGTCCAATGTCGTTGATCCCTTCGAGCACGATTACATAACGCGCGCCCGGTTGCGACAAAGCGTCTCGCTCGAATCGCGCCAGCGCATTCACTCCGAACTCCACATTGGTCTTTGCATCGTGCAGAATCCGATTCCCGCCGATCCCGGCGTCTACAACCGCAAGCTGCCTCCTGTTGTGCTGCGCGAGCAAGCGGCCGGCGAGAAGATTGGGCCAGCGCCGGTTCGCATCTACCGTCGAAGCCGCGCCATCCGTAATGGAATCTCCGAAAGCGACGATCGCCGCAGCCGTGTCGGGCGCCAGTACGTCAACTCCTTCGAGAAACACCCAGGATTTGATAGTTGCCTTCCCAGCGAATGACTCCGCGGCTGTTTGGTCTCCCCCGATAACGTAGTTCGTCTGCTGAGCCGAGTAGTGAATTCCCGCTCCGCCTGCCGCTTTCGAAAGATAAAGACTGATCGCCAGGTCGCTCGCCGCCGCCACATCCACCTTTACCGGATCGCTCAGCACCGGCGCATTCGGCGGAATAGAAGTCGACGGCCGGCCGCCGAACGTCAGCACCCGATCAGAGCCTGACACGATACCTGCTCCTTGCGCTCGAAGCGCGATGTGCGCGGCTCCAATCTCGAGTGTCCCATCTCCGTAAGCATTCGAAAGCCGCACGCGTACGCTGTTCCCTCCTATGCTCGTGTGGACGATCTCGCGCACGGTCTGGTTCTGGAACTCCAGGCCTTGCGCTCGCATCTTCTGTTCCTGCGCAAGTTGGGGCGACGGGCTCGCGATCCAGGTCGCAACCCAGTGTTCCGCGGGCGCCCCAAGCGCCCCGCCAGCCAATAACGACATAACAGCAAATGTGCATGAAATTTTCAGCATGTCGATAACGGCCCATGTTATCGTGGGCTCGCTTGTGAAAACCATCGGCATTCTTGGAGGCAGCAGCGACCAGGCTACGGCCGAATACTACGCCCGCATTAACAAGCTCATCAACGCGCGCCTGGGCGGTTGGCACACCGGCCAGATCTTGATCTACTCCATGGACTTCGCAGCCTCCGAGCATTTCGTCCGCAACGATCTCTGGGATGAAGCCGCCGCTTTTCTGGCCGACAAAGCGCAGCGCCTGGAACGCGCCGGAGCGGATCTGCTGATCTGCGTTTCAAACACGCTTCATCGCGTGGCCGACCGCATCGTCTCTGCAGTCGGCATTCCGTTTCTGCACATCGTCGATCCCACTGCGGAAGCGATCCGCTCCGCTGGCCTGAAGCGCGTCGGCCTGCTCGGCACCAAGCCCGTCATGTCGCTCGATTACCTAAAGCAACGCTATCGCGATTGTTTCGGAATCGAGATACTCGTTCCGTCCCCGCCACAACAAGATACGCTTGATCGAATCATCTTCGACGAGCTTTGCCGCGCCATCTTCACGGCCCCCGCCAAGGCGGCTTATTTACACGCCATCGACGCGCTCCATGCCCGCGGAGCCGAGGGCATCATTCTGGGCTGCACGGAAATTCCGCTCCTCATCGCTCAGCAGGACCGCCCGAAAATTCCCATGTTCAACACTCTCGCGCTGCACGTAGAAGCTGCTGTGGGGTTCGCGCTAGCCCCTTAGAGCGCAAGCGCTCTGTAGAAACCACAGTACGAAGCCCGGCGTCCCACGCGGTCTAATGACGGGACTGTGCGAGCGCCGATGCCCAACCAGCAACAGCAAATCGAAACGAATATTCCGCAACGATTGGACCGCCTGCCGTGGAGCGCCTGGCACACCAAGATGGTGATCGCGCTCGGCATCACTTGGCTGCTCGATGGCCTCGAAGTCACGCTCGCCGGTTCGCTCGCCAGCGTCCTCAAGAACAAAACTACTCTGGGCCTCACCGACATGGAAGTAGGAGCAAGTTCCACCGGCTACTTAGCCGGCGCGGTTGTAGGCGCCCTCTTCTTCGGCTGGCTCACTGATCGCCTCGGCCGCAAGAAACTCTTCCTCATCACTCTTGCGCTCTATCTCTCCGCAACCGCCGCTACCGCTTTCGCCTGGAACTTCTGGAGCTTCCTGCTCTTCCGTGTTTTCACCGGCGCAGGCATCGGCGGCGAATACGCCGCCATCAACTCCGCTATCGACGAGCTGGTGCCCGCCCCGGTCCGCGGCAACGTCGATCTGGTCATCAACGCGACCTTCTGGATCGGCGCCGCTTTCGGGGCCGGCGGAACCTTGTTTCTTCTCAATTCCGGCCTGGTCTCCCCCTCCATCAGCTGGCGCTTTGCCTTCGGCATAGGCGCCGCGCTCGGATTGATCATTTTGTTCCTGCGCAAATCAGTGCCCGAAAGCCCGCGTTGGCTCATGCTGCGGGGACGTGAGCAAGAGGCCGAATCCATCGTCGGCGATATCGAACAGACCGTCACCCGCGATAAAGGCCAATTGAAAGAACCGGAGGGCAATCTCAAAATTTCCGTTCGCGATCACACGCCCCTCCGCGACGTCTGGAACGCCATGATCCATGGTGAACCGAAGCGCTCTGTTCTTGGCCTGGCTCTCATGATCGGCCAATCCTTCTTCTACAATGCCGTATTTTTTACCTACGGATTGGTGCTCGTGCAATTCTTCAAAGTCAAAAGCGAGCGCGTTCCCATCTACATTCTTCCTCTCGCGCTTAGTAACTTTGTAGGACCACTCATCTTTGGCCGCTTCTTTGATTCCATTGGCAGAAAGAAAATGATCGCCGCCACTTACGGAACGGCTGGCCTGTTGTTACTTGGCTCAGCCATCAACTTTCTTTCGGGCGGCATGGGGCCGCTCGGCCAGGATATCTGGTTCGCCGCCATTTTCTTCGTCGCTTCCTCCGCCGCCAGCTCCGCCTATCTGACTGTCAGTGAAGTATTCCCTCTCGAAATCCGCGCCTTCGCCATTTCTATTTTTTACGCAGTGGGAACGCTCGTGGGTGGCGTCGGGGCTCCCACGTTATTTGCCCACCTCATTGCCTCGCACAGCCGTTTCCAGTTGTTCTGGGGCTATATTCTTGGCGGCGCTCTCATGCTACTCGGAGCCGGAACCGAGTTGAAGCTTGGCGTTAACGCCGAGAGACAGTCGCTCGAATCCATCTCGAAGCCGCTACAGGCCAGCGGCTAATCGGGCGACCGGCACTGTCGCCGGCCGATACTGCGGTTTTTTGCAGAGTAACCGCCCTGCCCGCCGGGTGCTCTTATAGACAAAACCTCGCACGGGATAAAAGAAACATGGCAGCCGTTCTCCGAGCCCTTTTCGGATATTGTTTCCTGATCTTCATGGTCCGCATTGCCGGCCGCCGCCCGGGTAAGCAGATTACTCCTTTCGAATTTGTTCTCATCTTCTTCATCGGAGGAGTAACGCTTACACCGATGGTCGGCGACGATCGCTCGCTCTCGAATGCCCTTTGCATCATCATGACCATAGGCATCACCCACTCCCTCATCGCTTGGCTGAAACAAAGATTTCCGGCGTTCGGAAGAGTCGTGGATGGCACGCCCTTGCTTCTTCTTGCTAAAGGCGAATGGCAGGTGGAAACCATGCGGCGAATGCGCCTGCAGGATGATGACGTCATGGCCTTGGCTCGCGATCAGGGCCTTCAAACACTCGAAGAAATCGATTACGCCGTCCTTGAGCGCAACGGCGAGATCAGCATCATCAAGGCTTCGTAAACATGCCGGCTCAAGCTACCAAACCGGTCGAAGATACCATCGCTAAAGTCAACGACGAAGTGGCCGTCGGCTCCGATCTTGAGTTTCAGCGCAAATGGTGGCGCTTCACCCGCCTGGTCTGGATCGTCTTCCCCCTCATCGTCGTCGCCGACCTGCTCGGATGCTTCGGCCGCGGCCCGCTTGCGAACGCCCGCATACAGACTCGGGACGGCTCCCTCGACGTCAAGTACGAACGGATCGAGCGTTTCAGCTCTCCTTCCATCCTGCGCATTCAATTCGGCCCCGCCGCCATTCACGACGGAAAGATCCAACTTTGGATGGATGAAAGCTTGATCCGGTCCCTAGGCAATCAGCGCATCATCCCGCAGCCCGCCGCTTCCGCCATCGGCAAGAATGGAGTTCTCTACACTTTCGACGCCACCGCGCTGCCCGCCGCCTCCGCCTTTTCACTCGAACCCATAAAGCCCGGGATCTTTCATCTGCGCATGCATGTGCCCGGCTGTGAAGAGCTCAATCTGACAATCTACGTTATGCCCTGACCGCCGTTCGCCATGTACACCATCCTTCACGCCATCGCCGGTTACTTCTTTTTGGTCCTCATCGTGCGCGTGCTGACCCGCCGGCCGGGCGCGCAATTGACCCCCTTTGAATTCGTCATCGTCTTTCTCATTGGTGGCGTCATCATTCTTACCACCGTCGGTAACGATCGCTCGGAGACCAACTCCGTTTGCGCGGTGGTCACTATCGTCTTGCTGCACCGCCTAGTCTCCTGGCTTAAGATACGTTTCCCTTCGTTCGGAAAGGTCGTCGACGGGATCCCGCTCGTGCTTCTCAAGGACGGGAAGTGGCAGACCGAAACCATGGAGCGCATGCGCCTCCAGGACACCGACGTCATGGCCGCGGCTCGCAACAAGGGCGTCAAAACGCTTGCTGAAATCAAGTACGCCATCCTGGAGCGTAATGGCGCCATCAGCATTATTCAATCCAAGTCATAGTTCCACCCGCGCGCGAGGCTGAATGCGATTTGCCGCGCGCATGCAGCGCATCGGCGTCGAATCGGCGTTCGACGTCCTGGTCAAAGCTCGTGAGCTTGAAGCTCGCGGCCGCCACATCGTTCATCTCGAAATCGGTGAACCCGATTTTCCAACCCCGCTTCACATCGTCGAAGCCGCGAAACTCGCGCTCGATGAAGGCTGGACCCACTACGGCCCCGCGCAAGGTCTTCCGGATTTGCGCGACGCCATCGCCGCGTATATCTCGCGCACTCGCTCTATCCTTGTCCACCCGCGTAACGTATGCGTGGTTCCCGGCGAAAAACCCATCCTCTTCTTCCCCATGCTCGCCCTGCTCGAACCCGGCGATGAAGTCGTTTATCCGAACCCCGGCTTTCCCATCTACGAATCCGTCATTCGCTTCCTTGGCGCCACCCCCGTTCCCATCCCGCTGCTCGAAGATCGGGGCTTCTCTTTCGATCTCGATCGTCTGCGCGATAGCCTGACGCCGCGCACCCGTCTGCTGATTCTCAACTCGCCCCAGAATCCGACTGGCGGCCTCATTTCCGAAGGCGATATCCGCGCCATCGCCGATATGGTGCGCGACCGCGACCTCATCGTCCTCTCGGACGAAATCTATTCGCGCATTTACTACACCACCCGCCCGCCTTTTTCCATCGCCAGCCTCCCCGGCATGCTCGAAAAGACCATCATCCTCGACGGTTTCTCAAAGACCTACGCCATGACGGGCTGGCGCATCGGCTATGGCGTGATGCCCGAACCGCTGGTGGACGCAGTCAACAAGCTGATGGTCAATTGCAACTCTTGCACCGCGAGTTTCACTCAGCGCGCCGCCATCGCCGCGCTCACCGGCCCTCAGACCGACGTCGCAAACATGGTCGTCGAGTTCCGCCGGCGTCGCGACGCCTTCTGCGCCGCGCTCAACACAATCCCCGGCTTCCGCTGCGCTCTCCCGGATGGCGCTTTCTATGCATTCCCTAACATCTCCGATACCGGCATGGCCTCTCATGGGCTCGCCGATCTTCTGCTCGATGAAGCCGGCGTGTCTTGTCTCGACGGCGGCTCTTTCGGCGAGTTCGGTCAAGGCTATATCCGTTTTAGTTACGCCAATTCTCTCGAAAACTTACTCGAAGCCGCGCGCCGTATCGCGGCCGTTTCCGGCCTGTGGACTTCGGCGCGATAATGAGAACGTGCAAGGACTCGTTGCACGCGCGTTCACGTTCCTGGTGGTATCCATGGCTCTCCCCGCCGCTTCCCCTCGGATTTCTATCATCGACTCCGGATCTACAAATCGCCCCGGCCTGACCGTTACCGTCGACCAAACCGGCAACGCCACAGTCGAGCCGCGCAACGCTCAGGCGCAAACTACTACGCTCGCCGCGGAGCTGTCTAATCAGTTGATGAGCGACGTCAAAGCCGCCGGAACACTCAGCGCATTGCCGGCGCAGCACTGCCCCAAGAGCGTCTCCTTCGGCTCCCGTCTCTATCTAGAGTTCAACGGCGACCGCTCACCCGACCTAAGCTGCTCGCCCCAGTCAGATCCTCGCGCCGCCGCCTTGCAAAAAGATGCCAACACCATCCTCGACACGGTGCGCAAGCAACTCGGCATATCGCGCCTTCGCCCCGTTCGCCCCATCAAACCCGTCCAGTAGTAACTTCGCTGGGCCCTGGCGCTCACGTAAGATAACAGCATGAGTGATTCCGGCTCTGCCGCAGACTCACCTTCCGAGGTCAAACACGTCCGCTGGGACGACATTCCAGTGGAGACTCTGAATCCGCTCTTCGATCGTCAGCTAGTCGTCGGCGCCCAAATCATGGTTGCCCGAATTGTGCTGAGAGCGGGCTGCGTCGTTCCACGCCACAGCCACATGAACGAGCAGATTTCTCAAGTTCAGTCGGGTTCCATTCAATTCAACATCAACGACCGCGAAATCGTCGTCCGCGCCGGCGAGTTCCTGTGCATCCCGCCCCACGTGCCGCATTCAGCCGTAGCGCTCGAAGACTTCGTCGGCATCGATATCTTTACCCCGCCGCGCGCCGATTGGCTCGCGAAAACCGATCAGTATCTCAGAACCTGAAGTGCGGAGCACCGCCCGCGGCGCGGCTCGATGTATAATCGACCCGCCCTCTATGATTCAATCCTTACCTGCCTTCCTGCGGCGAATCGCGCCCGCGGTTCTCTCCGCCGCTCTGCTTTCGGTCCTCGGCGCATCCCTTGCCGCGGCTGCCGCGAACAAACCCGCCCCAATTTTAGGCGCCTATTTCGAAGAATGGAGCATCTACGGCGCCGACTACAACATCTCCGACGTCCAAAACAGCGGCGCGGCCTCTAAGCTCACTCATCTTCTATATGCATTCGCCAATGTTTCTTCCAGCGGCCAGTGCGCCATCGCGGATTCATGGGCGGATTATCAAACCCCCTATCTGCCCTCCGTCAACGGCCAGCCCTACACCGGGCCGCTATATGGAAATTTCGCCGCACTCCAACAGCTCAAGCAACTTCACCCTAACTTGCACGTGATGATCTCCATCGGAGGCGCCTCGGCCGCCAACACTGCCAACTTCTCGACCGCCGCCTCTACCGCCGCCGGCCGCCAGCAGCTCGCCTCTTCCTGCATCTCCATGTTCGTCCAAGGCAACATCGCGCAAGGCATCTCCACCGGCGCTCTGTTCGACGGCATCGATATCGATTGGGAGTTTCCCACCTCCAGCGACAAACTCAACTTCACCGCGCTGCTCGCCGAATTCCGCCATCAGCTCAGCGCTCTGACCGCCCACACTCATAAGAGCTACCTGTTGAGCATCGCGGCGCCGGCCGGCTCGCAAAATTACTCCAATATGCAACTCGCCGCGGTCGCAGCGCAGCTCGACTTCCTCAACATGGAGACCTACGATTATCACGGCACTTGGGAAAGCACAACGAACCACGCCGCGCCGCTTCTCGATTCCCCCTACGATCCTGCCGCCGGTCAGGGCCTCAACATTGAATCCACCATCTCCGCCTATCTCAACGCCGGCGTCCCTGCGTCGAAGATGCTGCTCGGCGTTCCTTTTTACGGCCGCGGTTGGACCGGCGTTCCCGACACTAACTTTGGTCTCTACCAAACCTCAACTGGCCCCGCGCCGTCCCCTTCCGGCGATACTCTCGCCACCGATGGCGTCGCTACCTTCCGCACCCTGGAGCAGTTCCCCGGCGCCAATGGCTACGCCTCCCATCGCGACTATTTCTCTCTCGCCGATTGGCTTTACAGCCCATCGCTCACCACCTTCTGGACCTATGACGACCCCGCCACCGTCGCCTACAAAATGGCCTACGCCAAGCTCCGCGCCGGCGGCCTTGGCGGCGCGTTCGGTTGGGCTCTCAAGGACGACGACGCGAACGCGACTCTTGTCAAGACCATGGCGCAAGGTCTCGGCATTTCAAGTCATTAACGCCGTTCAAACCGATTAAATGCATTCGGCCCGGCGTTTCTTTGATTTCGGGCCGAATGCCTTCCCATATCCGCAAATCCCTCGCATTTCTTGACGCATACTCCAAATTGCGTCAAAATCTCTGTACGAGATCACGCGTCCTCATGGGCGGACGCCTCCCTGATGTTCGATTCATTTCTCCGCCGAAACCTGAAGCGTGCCGCGGCCTGCGGTTTGATCTTCGCCTTTTATCTGGCCGCCCGTTTGCCCATTCTCTCCACCACGGAACGCTCTCGTCTCGCCTCTGAGTTTCGCTTCGTACAAAGCACGCTGCCCGTCGTTCCCGGCCCTGAAATCCGCGCCACCCGTCCCGTGAACCCGAGCCTGCGACACATTGCCGGATGGATCTCTTCGGTAGGCGCCGGCGTCGCGCTCTCCGATATCGACGGCGACGGCCTTCCAAACGACCTCTGCTATGTGGACGTTCGCACCGATCAGGTCATCGTCGCCCCCGTCCCCGGCACCGGAAACCGTTATCAACCGTTCGCCCTCGACCCCGGCCCCAGGCTCTTTAACCGCGCGACCATGGCGCCCATGGGCTGCCTTCCCGGAGACATGAATGAAGACGGCCGCATGGACCTGCTGGTCTACTATTGGGGCCGCACCCCCATCGCTTTTATTCAGAACGCTAATCTGACGTTCACTCCCACCGAAATCGTTCCCGATGAGCGATGGTTCACCAACGCCGCCACTTTCGCCGACCTCGATGGCGACGGCCATCCGGATCTCATCATCGGCAATTATTTTCCCGATGGCGCTCATGTCCTCGATACCGCGAGCGCCGAACGCGAATCCATGCAGCACTCCATGTCCCGCGCTCTCAACAGCGGCGAGAAGCATATCTTTTTATGGTCGGGCGAAAACGGTTCGTTCTGCTTCAAAGAGGTGAAAGGTGTTTTGCCCGATGCGATCAACCACGGCTGGACGTTAGCGGTAGGCGCGCAGGATCTGGACGGCGATCTGTTGCCCGAACTTTATTTCGCCAATGATTTTGGCCCTGATCGGCTGCTTCACAATCTCTCGACCCCCGGTCATCTTAAGTTCGAACTTCTCGAAGGCGCCAAGGATTTCAGCACGCCGAGTTCAAAGGTGCTGGGTCACGATTCATTCAAGGGCATGGGTGTCGATTTCGGCGACATCAATGGCGACGGCCGCCCCGATATCTTCATCAGTAACATCTCCGCTCCCTACGCTCTTGAAGAAAGTAACTTGCTCTTCGTAAGTACCGGCTCGCCCGCTCTTATGAAGAAAGGCGTCGCCCCTTACATCGATCGCAGCGAGCCACTGGGATTGTCTCGCGCGGGCGGTTGGGCCTGGGATTGCCGCCTGGTAGACCTGAACAACGACGGAACCCCCGAAGCTCTCCAGGCGGTCGGCTTTTTAAAGGGGGCCATCAATCGCTGGCCCGAGTTGCATGAAGTCGCGATGGGTAACGATGAGCTTCTATCGAATCCCGATAACTGGCACGACTTCAAACTCGGCGACGAATTGAGCGGTCACGACCATAATCCGTTTTTCGTGCGCGCCTCCGACGGCCGCTACTACGATCTCGCTCGCGAGATCGGGCTCGCACAACCGCATATCAGCCGGGGCATCGCAATCGCCGATGTCGATGGCGACGGCCGTCTGGATTACGCCATCGCGAACCAGTGGGAGCCGTCCATCTTCTTGCATAACGAAAGCCCCAATGTCGGCCGGTTCCTCGGGCTCAGGCTTCGTATTCGCAATCGCGCCGCCATCGGCGCCTGGGCCCAAGTACAACTTCCCAACGGCCGATCGATGAATGCCCAAGTGGACGGCGGCACTGGGCACTCAGGAAAGCGCAGCCCCGATCTGCACTTCGGCCTCGGCCAGATCCCGCCCGATACGCCGCTGAAGGTAAACATCCGGTGGCGCGACATCGCGGGTATTCATGAAAAGCATCTCGCCCTCCAGCCCGGCTGGCATACGGAGAATCTCGAAGATGCCCCGTGAGACTTCCTGGTCAAGCGAGCGCCGGCTTGCGGGTCTGAGGCGCTTCGCCATCGCCATTACCGTCTTCAACCTGCTCGGCCACTTCTGGTTTGGGTTCGAGGAATCCTGGGCGCAGCTCTTCGTTTCACTCGCCGCCGCCTATTCCGCCGAGATCGCTCTCGAAGCCCTCGACGCCAGGGTGAATCGCCGGAAGGCCGCCTACACCGGCGGGTTCGTACCGCTCGTCAATTTCCTGCTTTCCGCCCACATCACAGGCCTGGCCATCGCCATGCTCTTGTATGCGAATGATCGGCTCTGGGTAATCGCCTTTGCTGCCGCGACCGCGATCGCCTCTAAGTCCATCTTCCGAGTAGCGGCCGGAAAGGGTACTCGCCACTTATACAATCCTTCAAACTTAGGAATTACCGTAACTCTCCTGTTATTTCCCTGGGTCGGAATCGCGCCGCCGTATCACTTTACTGAGAATCTGCCGCCCGCCGGCCGGTGGATCGTACCCGCCATAATTATCGTCTCGGGTAGCTTCTTGAATTGGCGGTTTACTCGCAAGCTTCCGCTCATCGTGGCGTGGCTATCTTGTTTCTTCTTACAAGCGCTGTTCCGGCATCAGTTCTTCGATGCAAGCTTCACGGGCGCTCTTCTGCCCATGACAGGAGTTGCGTTCATTCTCTTCACCTTTTATATGTTGACGGACCCCGGCACTACTCCCACTAATGCCGTCGCCCAGATCGCCTTCGGAGCGTCCGTCGCTCTGGCCTACTGCGCCTGCATGCTGCTGCACATCGTCTTCGGGCTTTTCTTCGCGCTCACTGCCGTTTGCACGGTCCGCGGCATCGCCCTCTATGCTCAATCCTGGCGCCGCCAACCCGCTCCCAGCGAAATAAAAGTGGAGGAAGCTTTGGCAGCCTCCGCCTGACCTTCGCCCCCCTACCGTCTCGCCCCAAGTTGTGCAATGAGACAATCTCCTTTCACCACTCCAGGAGGCCAAATTTGAATCGATTCCTGCTAACGCTCCCGCTCGCTCTTTCGCTTTCGGGCATTGCACTCGCCCAACATCAAGCCATCGGCTTCCAGAAGGGCATGCCCTTCAGCGAAGGCTACATCGCCGGCAACACGCTCTACGTCGCCGGTCAACAAGGTCCGGATGAGCACGGCAATGTAACCGGAACCGACATCACTCTACAAACCACAAAAGCAATCGCCGCTGTGGAAAAGGTAGTCAAGCAGGCGGGCTTCCAAATGACCGATCTCGTCTCCGTCACCGTGTATGTGACCGACCTGAATGACGTACCGAAGATGAACGAGGTCTACAAGAAGCTGATGCCCGATCCCAAGCCCGCTCGCGCTACCGTGCAAGTCGCGGGCCTCATCGGCGGCGCCAGAATCGAAATTTCGGCCATCGCTGCAAAGCCCTAAACGGGCGCCGCGTCTTAACCGGCCGTCCCATCCGGCTTTGCGCCCGGCACTCGCTTCATTAGCAAATCGATCTGGCCCGCATGATGCGAAATATGCTCGCACACGTGGAACCATAAACAGTAATTGTTGATCGGGCCGCCGCCCCAACCTGGCTGCTTCAGCGGCGTCAGCAGCCACGCGTCGTCGCGTTTGGCGAACTCCGCCAGAGTCTTCTCTCGAGCTTCGCGAATGGCGTCTTGGTAAAAGGCAATGTCGTGGCCTTTAATCGAAGCACGGCCTGCATCGCCGAGATCCATCGCCGCTCCCCACTTCGCTTTATAGTCGGCCGGATACTCGTTGAATTGCTCATTGTCGAAAGTCATCCGCTGATACAGGACTTCGGTGGCGGTCAAGTGCAGCATCAGAGCGCCAATTGTGTTCGCGTTCTTGTCTAAGAGGTAGTCGAGATCCTGCTGCTTCAACTCGCGCGTCGGCCCCAGTACCGCAAGCTCCATCCATGTGAGCATTGTTACCAGCGTTCCCACATGCGGGCTGTATCCTGAACGCGGTCCGATCAAATTGATCGTCGCTTTGTCGTATGGAGGAGCCATCTTCGGTAGCGGAACTGATTTCGGTTGAGCCGGAGCGGTGTTCGTTTGACCGAACGCCGGCGCCGCGCCCGCAAACGCCATCAACGAAGCCGATCCCGCGAAGAAGTTACGGCGAGTAAACATCAAGCAATCAGGTAACATGTGCAATCCTCAAATGAACTTACGTCAGTGATAGCACATAAACGGGCGGATCGCTAACCGCGCCCTCAAAACTCCTGATATAAGTTCACCATTCTGATCGACCTGTATCCTACGTTTTGAGGAAAAGCTTCTTCGAATCGAAGCTGGCCGCCGGGAGTGTATTCGACGCTACGCGAATTGTTGCTATTGATGAAGCCGAGAAAGAACACATAGTTGCCGAGTGGCAGAAGTTCCGCGCTTCCCGTGGCGATTGAATAAGCGCCCAGATCCAGATTCTCGACCGCGGTCGCAATCTTGTGTGTTTCGTCAAGGCTCCAGGATTGGCCCCGGCTATCGTTTTGGTTGCTGCCATTGCCGCAGAACTCAGACGACTCGGTGATCCGCGTATTGCCGTTGTCGAACAGTGTCAGGAGACCGTTTGCCGCGAACGTCGTATCGTGCTCGTGCGAGAACCAGGGGCACGCGTCGCTAGATTTCACCGTAAAGTCGCCTTCGCGTCCCAACTTCCAGATGTCCGGCTGGTCAGGAGCCGCCGCTCCGTTTTGGTAATTGAGCTTCACGACCCAATCCTGATGGCGTATAGAAATGATCAGATTGCCGTCGGGCGCCGGAGAAAATGCGTTCGAGTGCGTCCAGTCGTTCGCTACCGAATAGCCCGGCTGGTACAAATGCGGACAACCAGCGTTGCCCTGCGCGCACGTTTCGCCAAGCACTGCCGGACGCAGCAGATTCAAATTATCGAATTCATTCCAAAACCACTTCACCTGAAGATTCGAATCCACGACGATCGCCATATCCCCGAGCACGTCCACGTTGCCAGAACCCTGATTGGCTATTTTTTCCACGCTGCCGATAAATCCGGTATCGCCATTCGGAAAGCGGAACACCTCGTGATGAATGGACGTAATCGGATCGGTCGAAAAGCGCGACGTCAGTTGCGCGCTGATCGCCGTCACATTCGTTTCGCGAATCAGATTGCCCGCCATATCGTATTCGCGCAGCAGCCGACGGTTGCCTGCAATGCCCGAATTATCGTCTGCCGTTCCAAGAAAAGTTCCGCCGGGAACCGGTCGAGTCAAGTATCCGCCCGTACTTTGATACGCCGGAAGATACCAAATCACGTTCCCCACGCTGTCGGTCGCAAACGGAACGCCCTGCGTAGGCGACGTGAGCGCCACCGGGTGACTCGTCGTCCCTTCAGGCGTCGGCACGGCGTAGTTTTCAAGCGTGATTCCCGAAGGAATCGGCCCGGTCGTATAGCTCAGAGTAGCTCCCGCAACGTCGCTGCCGCCGGTAATCACGTGTCCCTGGATGATGTACTGCGTGGAAGGGCGCATGCCGCCGATGTAGAAGTTCATGCTGGTCGTTCCATTGCAAGACTTCGGCGATGTTACCCACTCGTAAGTGCTCGATGTCCTCCTGAATTCGACTTGCATGCTGGAACCGGACGCGCATGCCGGCGCGCTAAACAATGCAACCAAGGGATGAGCCGTGCTATTGACCACCGGTGTGCTGCCCGTCACGCGAGAGGTGATGACGAACGTCTGCGACGTTGTAGCGCTCGTGCCGGACGATTCCTGTGCGATGACTTGTATATCGTAGGCGCCTTCGGAATTCGATTCCGTCCACGGAAACTGATTCACACTCGAGTAATCCCGCAGTACTTGCAAATTGCTGGCGGAAGTCCCCGCACTGAATTGATAAGTGAACGTTGCGCTCGAATTCGTGGAGTCGCTTGCAAGCGCCGTCCAGGTAACCGTGGCGCCCACTGGCGCGGTGTTGACACTCGGAGTGAGCGTTAGCGTAACGTTTGCCGCGGCGAGATGAAGGAAAAGGAAAAAGCAGGGGGAAGCGGAAAGAATGGTTTTCATGAGCGGATAATCGGCGCTGAAGTAATGCCAGCGCCGGAAAAACTATATCCCTGGACTTCTCTGTGAGTCAACGCACAGCAGTTCCGGTACCGCTATCCCGTACTGCTATGCCGGTCAAGTCGTGTTGTTAATGCTCCGCTTGGCTCGCATGGTCCGAAAACTCAGCCGTGCCCTCTTGGCTTGGGCTAAATGAATTCAGTCGGGACGCATATTCCTTGGTATCAGCTACAAAAGGCCGATCGTCTCTGATCGCAAAAGTACCGTCGGCATTCTTGCAAATGGTTTCCACCACGGGAAGGTAATCAGCGTAGATATGCTCCGCAACGATAGTCTGAACGTCGACGAGACGGAGAAGCAACCTTGCACAAAGGACTTTGTCCTCCTCGGTTCCAGCAGCGATCACTTTGATCCTGTCTTCCGACACGTCCAGGTACTGCCTTGTATGTCGAGGGCTGATATGCGCGACATCGCTGAGATATCCGTATAGACGTCCGACACCGGGTACTAATCTTGCGAGTTGGCGGACTGCTTTGGGAGCCGTTACCGACTCCAGCTCTTCGGGTGTCTTGGATTGATGCGAAGCATAAATCCAGGCGATCTGTTCCAGTAGCGCACGGGCAACGGTGAACGATTCTGCGCCATGGCCTAGTTTTAAGAGTATCCCGCAGGCGCGCAAGGTGCTTTTCGATCTCAGTAGAGTTGCGGTCGCGAACACGAAGCCAATATCGTCTGGCTTATCAGGGATGTCCGCGATTCGGTCGATTATTCTGTTGGAGTAGCTGGTAGCGGCCTGTAATGCTTCCGCAATCACCCTTCTCGGGCTAAGCCCCTGAGTTGCTGCGTCGATTTTCTTCTTAACATACCTTTTTAGCGTATAGTCGACGGAACTCAGACACAATTTCCAGCTTATTATTGCGGCCAAAACTCGGCGCTTTAGCTCAGGCGGACAATCAAATGGTAAAGCGACGCACGGAGGATATTGGCCCACAATATCGAAGTCGCCGTGGTCTGAATGATATCCGGCAAACACGTCTCCATCGCCATAATTCCCTCTGGACATACCTATTGTGCCGTCGTTACGCTGCCGGAAGCATTTTACCGAGTGGCTGTTGCGTGTGTCAAAAATTGGCACAGTAATGTGACCGTTACCCCTGACACACACCCGAGACATACGTAAGAGAGCGATCCGGAGACATGGGTGACACCTGCCTTGAAAAGAACAGATAAAACAAGCCATGGGCAAAATGCTCTGTGATAGATAGACGAATGCCCTTCGTGATTCGGCTCAAAGACGACGGGAGCACGCGTCGTTGTGCCGGGAATTCGAGATCTCGCGCAAGACAGGCTACAAGATCCTTGACGGCTACCAGGAATGCGGATTGGGGAGCTCAAGGTTCGGGCGCGGCACCCCCACTGCTACGCCAAGAGCTTGCCAGCGCAGCTGGGTATCCGGTATGGACATTTGTGTAATTGGCGTCCCCAAGGGGATTCGAACCCCTGTTATCGCCGTGAAAGGGCGGTGTCCTAGGCCGGGCTAGACGATGGGGACGCTACCGAAGGCGGGTCAAGCCTCTCCCAATGTAACAGAGCGTTCCCCCCGCTCAACACGTCCCCGCCAGCGCTTAAAGCGTGTGCAAATACGCCAGCACGTTCGCCTTGTCATCCGCCGACAGCATGTCTCCGTATGCCGGCATCCCGTTTCCGCCGTTATTGATCTGCGCCAGCACGTTCTCGTCGTTTACCGGCTTCCCATTCTGTAGCGTCTTACGCTTGAACAATCCCTTTAGAGACGGGCCCATCTTCTTCTCGTCTGTGTCCGTGTTGTGGCACACCTGGCATTGTTCAAATACCTCTTTGCCCTTTGCCGCGTCGCCCTTCTGGGCCCTGTGCCCCATCGCCACTCCCACTCCGAGCACCGCAAATAGAACAGCCGAACCTGCAATCGCAATTGTCTGGCGAATCATCTTTGGTTATCTCCCGCCCCTCCGGGCTTCCGAGTTTCAGTCTACAGTGTTTTGGAAGCCCGTCCGCCCCGCCCGCGCTTCGCATAACCTGCTATGAACAGAGATTAACGATACCGAAACTTCATTTCACCCCAGCTTCGTCCAACAATTCGACATACGACTTCTCCCCGAACTCGTTCTGGGGCCGCGCGCACTGTCGCGCGTCTTGCGGGATAATAAAGGTATTTCCATGCTCCGCCGAGCGCTCCTATACTCGATCTGTCTCTCGACTTCCTATGGCGTCGCCTTCGCCCAAAGCGATGCTCCGCAAGCCGTTCCTGAGCAACCGGTCCCCAACATGACTATCCCGCCGCAAGCCGGTCGGGTCGCGCTGTTCCCCGAAGACGCTCTCAAGCCCGGCATGCAAGGCGTCGCCTGGACAGTTTTCCAAGGCAGCCGCCCCGAACCCGTTCCGGTCGAAATAATCGGCGTGTGGCAGAACATGTGGGGACCTCATCAGGACATCATCGTCGCGAAGCTGGGCGGCAAAGCCATTCGCACCAACGTCGCTGGCGGCATGAGCGGCAGCCCCGTCTACATCGACGGCAAACTGGTCGGCGCCATCGCTCTCCGCCTCAGCACTTTTTCCCCCGACGCCATTTGCGGCATCACGCCCATCCGCCTCATGCTTGAAGTCAAGGAGTTCGATAAGTCTCGCCCCGCCGGCAGCCGCACTCCCGACAAGATCCAGCAGGCAAGCGAAACCGTCGAGCTGCCCAGCGGCCTCGCCGCGCGAGTCATGGCCGCCGCTTCCTCCGGCTCGCTTCCCGAAACGCCCTTGATGACGCCCATCGCGACCCCCATCTCCTTGTCCGGCTTCACCGACGAGGCCGTCCGCGAGTTCGCGCCCGCCTTCAACCAGCTCGGCCTCGCCGTGTCGCAAGGAGGTTCCGGCGGCGCTCTCAATTCCGCTACTCCAGCCAAGGATTGGGCTTCTTCTCTTAAGCCCGGCGAAGGCGTCGCCGCGGTGCTCGTCTCCGGCGACATGACCATGACCGGCGGCGGCACTGTCACCTATAACGACGGCAAGCGCATCCTTGCCTTCGGCCATTCCATGTTCAACCTTGGCCCTGTCGACATGCCCATCGCGAAAGACGACATCTTCTGGACGCTCGCCTCCGCCTATCAGCCCACCAAGATGGGCAACGCTTCCGAAGTCGTCGGCGCTCTCCGCCAGGACCGCCATAGCGGCATCGAAGGAGAACTCGGCGCCACCGCCCAGATGATCCCCGTCGCCATGCACGTGCGTTCCTACAATCGCGACAATAGCGTTCGCGGCTCGCGCGACTTCCACTTCAACGTCTTCGTCGACCAGAAGTGGACGCCCTATCTCATGATGGCCACGCTCTTCAACTCGCTCTCGAACCTCAACGATTTCTCCGAGGAAGCCTCCTATCGCCTTCATGGCGAACTACAGGTAGAAGGCCAACAGCGCATTGAACTCACCACCATGCAAGCGCCGGCCGAAACGCCCGTGCCCACTCCCATGCTGCTCGCCGGCTGGTGGGGCGATAAATTCAACCGCCTCTTCGTCAATTCCGCCAAACTCCCCAAGCTCAACGCCGTTAACGTCACGGTGGACCTGCTCCCCGAGCGCCGCATCGCCCAGATCGAATCGGCTTGGGTCGCAGATAACAAAGTCGCCGCGGGCGCTACGGTCCCCGTGAAAGTTTACCTCCGACCCTATCGCGGCGACCGCATCGAGCGCACCGTCGACGTCAAAATTCCCGCAGGCCTTAGCCGCGGCGAGCACGAAATCCTGTTCAGCGACGCCGACACCCTCAGCCGGTTTCAAAACATCGCAAGTTCCCTCAACCGCATTGAAGATATTCCGCAGACCGTCGCTATGCTCAACGAAGAGCGCAGCAACAATCGCCTCTACGTCTCCCTCATTCGCTCGCAGCCCACCGTCTATTCCGACGAAAAGGTTCTGCCTAGCCTGCCAGCCTCCGTGCTCAACGTCATGCAAAGCGGCCGCGCCACCAACCACGAATTCGTAAGCTCGCCCGAGAGCGCGCACGAGCAGGCCTCCGTACCCTTCGACGTGGTCGTCACCGGCAACTACTCGCTCAAAATCTACGTAAACTGAACCAACGCCCTCATGCGCAACCAAACCGGCCTGTTCCGGGCCGCCCTTCTCGTCCTGTTTGCCGTCGCGCCACGACTCTCGTTCGCCGTCGACACTCACATCTGGGAGCAGTCCGACGAGAGCGACTTCAACCGCGGCGCCCCCAAGCACATTTCCATTCGCAGCGACGGCCACATCACTCTTGCCCCGGCCTTCAAGGAACTGGATAGCACCAGCGTCCCTTATCTATGGGCCGTTGCCGCCGACTCGAAAGGCGCTCTCTACTACGCCGGAGGCGCCCCCACCGCCGCCACCGCGAAAATCTTCAAGCTTCCTCCGAACGGCAAGCCTCAAGTCTTCGCCGAACTCACCGGGCTCGAAGTGCATTCACTCGCCGTCGATTCCCAGGATCGAATCTACGCGGCTGTTCTGCCCGATTCGAAGATCTATCGCATCGATAATTCCGGCAAGCCCACGCTCTTCTTCGATCCCAAGTGCAAATACGTCTGGGCCATGCTCTTCGATCGCTCCGGCAACCTCTACGTCGCAACCGGTGATTCCGGCCTGATCTATCGCGTCTCTCCGGACGGCCACGGCGCCGAATTCTTCAATACCGGCGAAACCCATGCCCGCAGCATGATCCTCGATAGCAAAGGCAACCTGATCGTCGGCACCGAGCCGAGCGGCCTGATTCTCCGCATCTCGCCCAACGGCCAAAGCTTCGTGCTCTACCAGGCCGCCAAGCGCGAAGTCACCGCGGTCGCCGAACACGACGGCGTCATCTACGCCTCGGCCGTCGGCAGCAAGCCCGCCGCCGTCTCCGGTCCTCCGCCCGTTTTGCCGGCGACTCCCCCGTCCATCACACCCTCGGGCGCCCCGCACTCTGGAACCAACCCTCCGACTCTGCCGCCCGCCGTCGGCTCTTTCAGCGCCTCTGTCACCGGCGGCTCCGATCTCTACCGCATAGAAAAAGACGGTTTCGCCGAGCGCATCTGGAACTCTTCGAGCGATCTCATTTACGCCATCGCCTTCGATGCCTCCGGTAAACCCATAATCGGCACCGGTAACAAGGGCGTAGTCTATCGCATCGACTCGCCTCAGCTCTCAACCGAGCTTCTAAACACGCCTCCCACCCAAGTGACAGCGTTCCTGCCCGGCCCTCATGGAGTGATCTACGCCGCTACAGGCAACGTCGGCAACCTGTACTCCATCGGCCCAGCCATTGAGATGTCCGGAACGCTCGAAAGCGAAGTTCTCGACGCCAACGACTTCGCGCGCTGGGGCAAGGCCCACCTCACCGCTAACCTGCGTTCCGGCGCCGCCACCCTTGAAACTCGCAGCGGCAATCTCAACAACCCCGAAAACAGCTGGAGCCCGTGGTCCAAAGTTCCCCTCTCTCCGCTCGGAGGCCAGATCGCCTCGCCTCCCGCGCGCTTCCTCCAATACCGCCTTACGCTCGCTTGCGGCGCCAAGGACGAATCGCCCGAAGTCAGCGCCCCAGAGGTGAGTGCGGTCGATATCGCCTATCTGCCTCGCAACATCGCGCCTCGCGTGAATCAAATCGAAATTGCACCCTTCAACTACCGTCAGGCGCCCTCTGCGTTTTCACTCGAGCGCTCCGCCATGCCCTCCGGCGCCCCGACCACCCTTTCCCTGCCCGCCGTCGGCCAGCATAAGGCCGCTTCTGTGCTCGCGCCCGAATCTCCTTCCGGCGCCTCCACTCTGCAGTACAGCAAAGGCTACATCACCGTTCGCTGGAACGCTAACGACCCCAACACCGACCCGCTTCTCTATAAAGTCGAACTACGCCGTCAGAACGACTCCTTTTGGCGCGTGCTCAAGGACAAGCTGTTTGACCGCTATTACTCGTTCGACAGCGCCGCATTCCCGGACGGCAAGTACGTGGTGCGCGTCACCGCCTCCGATTCGCCCGGCAACACGCCCGCCGATGCGCTCGCCTCAACGCTCGAAAGCGACCCCTTCACCATCGACAACACCCCGCCTGAGATCACCGGCGTGCATCTGGACGCCATGGGCGCCGTGAGTCATATCCACTTCACCACCAAGGACGCGCTCAGTTGGATCGATAAAGCTGAATACTCGATTAACGGCGGCGACTGGACGCTTCTCGACCCGGTAAACAAAGTCACCGACTCTCAGACTCTTGAATACTCGCTCGACTTTCCCACCAGCCAGATCGTCGCCATCCGCGTCTTCGACGAAAACGACAATGTCGTGGTGAAACAGTTCGGGCGCTAGAATTCTCCTCGCCCGAACGGCTCCTCAATGCTCGGGCTCTGTGGCGTGAACAGCTCCGCCCCACGCTCGCTGATGTGCATGTCGTCTTCCAGGCGCACGCCGAATTCTCCGCGTATGTAAATTCCAGGCTCGTCGCTGAACGTCATGTTCGCCTCTAGCGGCAGCGCATTCCCCCGCACCAGGTACGGCCACTCGTGCCCGTCCATTCCAATCCCATGCCCCACGCGATGCGTGAAGTAGTTGTAATCCGGTCCGAACCCCGCCTCCGCAATCACCCGCCGCGCCGCCGCGTCCACATCCCCGCACGCCACGCCCGGTCTCGCCGCCGCCAGCGCCGCGCTCTGCGCCCGGTGCACGATATCGAACACGCGCTTCATCTTGTCCGTCGCCTTCCCCAGCACGAATGTCCGAGTAATATCGGACTGATATCCCTCCACCGTGCACCCATCGTCGATCATCACGACCGTGCCTTCGGGAATCGCCTGCGGCGTCAGCGACCCATGCGGCAGCGCCGAGTATTCGCCCGTCTGCACGCTCGCTTCTCCGCGAAACCCGACCCGCCCGTAAGCCGCGCTGATCAACGCTTCCGCATCATTCTGCGTCATGCCCGGTTTTAGCGCGCGGTAAACAGCTTCATACACCTTAAGCGTCGCCCGATTCGCGATCCCCATCAATTCCAGCTCATGCGCGCTCTTGATCATCCGGCAGCCCGCCGTCACCGGGGTCGCGCTCACCAGCCTTAGCGCAGGCGCCGCTTGCGCGACTCCATCGCTGAACACAAACGGAATTCGCTCCTCGATGCCCAACTTGCCCGCCGCGAACCCGCGCTCTTTCAACCCCTGCGCCACCAGCCGCGAGGGGTTTTCGTCCTCGTGCCAGGTCAGCACCTCCGCGTCTTCTAGCGGCCCCGCGTTCAATTGCTCCCGAGCCCGGTCTTCTTCAAACGAAGGGCACACGCTGAACGCTTTGCCTTTCGCCGGAATAGCGACCGCGAACAGCCGCTCGCTGTTGTACCAGCGCACGCCCGTGAAATAGAGCAGCGACGTGCCGCCCGCAAGCAGAATCGCGTCCATCCCGTGCTTGCCCATCAACTCCTGCGCGCGCGCAATTCGCCCGCGCCGCTCTTCGGTTGTAATTGGTTTCGCTTCCTCTCGCATCGATGAAAGCGACGCAATCGAAGCAGGCGTATCGGCGCGCAGAAGGCTTGCGCCAGCGGCCATGCCGCCAAGTTTGAGAAAGCCACGTCGCGGGATCATCTGTCTATGAGAACACGCCCGGTATGGCGTGCGGCGCAGGTTTGAAACTACGCTTGCGCCCGCGCCGCGTTCTCGCCCGCCATCGCTACCGGCCGCCGCCCGCGCAGCAGAATGCCCACGCCCAATGCCAGCAGCCCCAGCGCGATCCACTGCGTTATCGAGAATGGCCCTATGAGCGCCTGCTCATGCGCGCGGAAGAACTCAATCACGAACCGCGCCGACGAATAGAGCACCAGGTACAGCCCGATCACCGTTCCCGCGCGATGCCCTCGATGAAACTGCCGGTACAAGATCCCGAAGATTAAAAGGTCCGCGGCCGATTCGTATAACTGCGCTGGATGCAGCGTCTTGTCTAGCGGCACCGGCGCGGCCGCATCCGACCGGAACCTGACGCCCCACGGCAAATCGCATTCTCTGCCCCAGCAGCAGCCCGCCGCAAAGCAACCCAAGCGCCCGATCGCCTGCCCCAACGCGACGCCCGGCGCAAACGCGTCCATGGTCGGAAACCCCGGCAAATGCTGCCGCCGTATATAAAGCACCGCTACGAGAAACGCCCCGATGAATCCGCCGTGAAAGACGCCCGCCGCCTGCAGCGTCTCCATCGTGAAAATCTGGCTCGGATCGCGCAGATAATCGCCCAGGTCGAACAAGAACATGAAGAGCTTCGCTCCCGCGATGCCCGCCATCGCGCAGTACACCGCCAGGTTCGTAATCTTGTCCGGGGGCAGCCCCGCGCGCCGCGCCAGCCGCAGTGTAATTCCCAGCCCCGCCAGAAACCCGAGCGCCACCAACACTCCATACGTCGGAATGTAAAACGTGCCGATGCTGATTAATTTCGGAAACATGTATATTTGTGCGCGCCCTACTTGCGTGCAAACGCCGCCTGCGGTTCGGGCTTCCGCTTCCCGCGCAGCAGATCGAACATCAACAGCGCCGCTCCTACCGTGATCGCGCTATCCGCCACGTTGAACGCCGGAAACGACCACGCGCCGTGATACACCTCTATGAAATCCGTCACCGCCCCATACAGCACCCGGTCGTAAAGATTTCCCACAGCCCCGCCCAAAATCAGCGCCAGCGCCACTCGGGTCAGCGGACCGGCCCCCGCGCCGCTCCTTCCCCAAAGCGCCCACGCCACAAACACCAGCACCGCGCTTGAGACTCCTATTAAGACGGCGCTTCGCAGCATCGGGTTGCCCTCCGCTAAAACTCCGAAAGCCGCGCCCGGATTCTCCGTATGCACAATGCGCAGCCAGCCGGCGATCACGCTCACGCTGTCGAAGGCGTTCATCGAGTGCTGAATGGCGGCCTTCGAAATTCGGTCACCCGCGATCACCAGCGCTGTAATCGCCAACGCCGCCCAACGCCGCGCGCCTGCCTGTTCGTTCTTCACTGATTCAAAAACTCCGGCAGCACGCCTGCGCAGGAGGCGCAGACCGTCGGAAATTCTTCGCTGCTTCCAACATCGGTCTTATATTTCCAGCACCGTTCGCATTTATCGCCGCGTGCGCGCTCCACTCTTATCTCAAGTCCCCGTTCGCCGCGCTCCACCTTTACCTGCGACACGATGAACCACTCCGGCAGCTCCGCCCCAAACTGATCGAGCAGAGGATGCAGCTCCTCGCCTGCTTCCAGCGTCACCGCCGCCTCAAGCGACGAGCCAATCACCTTGTCCTCTCGCGCGCAGTCGAGCGCTTTCAACACCTGGTCTCTCACCGGCATCAGCCGCTCCCAATCCGCCGCCCTGCCTCGCTGCGCTTCGTTGATCCCCGCGCTCAACTCCTCGGGTTTCGGGAAGTACGCCATGTGCACGCTCGCCGCATCGGCGCCGTAGCGCGTGTGCTTCCAAACCTCTTCGCACGTAAACGAAAGCATCGGCGCTAGCAGCCTTGCGAGCGCCAAATTCAATCGGTGCAGCGCCGTCTGCCCACTGCGCCTCGCCCGCGACGCCGGCCCTGCCGTATACAACCGGTCCTTCGAAACATCGAAGTACACCGCGCTCAAATCCGCGATCGCGAAATCGTAAATCGCCCGATATACCTTATGGAACGCGTACTCGCCATACCACTCCGTACAGCGCCGCGTCAGCTCTTCCGCCCGCAGCAAAATCCAAGTATCGAGCGTCCCCAGCTCCTCACCCCTCACTCCATCGCGCTCCGGATCGAAATCGCCCAGATTGCCCAGCATGTACTTGAACGTGTTTCGCAGCTTCCGGTATGCCTCGGAAAGCCGCGCCAGGATGACGTCCGACATCCGCACGTCTTCCATGAAATCCACCGACGCCACCCACAGCCGCAGCAGGTCCGCCCCATACTGTTTGACGATCTTCTCCGGCCCCAGGCTACCCGCCGATTTCGACATCGCCCGCCCGTCCGCATCCAAGGTCCAGCCGTGCGTCGCGCACTCGCGATAGGGCGAGCTGCCTTTCAGCGCCACGCCCACCAGTAGCGAACTCTGGAACCAGCCGCGATATTGGTCGCCCCCCTCCATGTACATATCGCTCGGCCATTCCAGGCCGTTCTGCGGCGTCAACACCGCCAGATGGCTGGACCCCGAATCGAACCACACGTCCAGAATGTCCATCTCTTTACGGAAACTCTTGCCGCCGCACTTGCCGCAAACGCAGTCGGCGCCCATCAACTCCGCCGCCGATTTTTCGTACCACACGTCCGCCGTGTGTTCGCGAAACTGCGCCACCACTCCATCCAGAACGCGCTTTTCCGTGAACGGCTCGCCGCACGCTTCGCAATAGAACACCAGAATAGGCACGCCCCACGCGCGCTGCCGCGAGATGCACCAATCGGGTCGCGTCGCCACCATGTTCGACATGCGCTCTTCGCCCCACGAAGGATGCCATTTCACTTTCTTGATCGCAACCAGGGCCTGCCCGCGCAGGTCCATCTCCCGGTCACCCACGCGGTCCATTCCGATGAACCACTGCTCGGTCGCGCGAAAAATCACCTTGTGGTGACACCGCCAGCAGTGCGGATAGCTATGTTCCAGCTTCGCCTGCTGCGCCAGCGCTCCACTCTCTTCGAGCAGCTTGACGACAATCGGGTTCGCCTCCCACACCGTCTTGCCCAGAAGCGTCTCCGGCAGCTCGCCCGCCGCGCCCTCGGCGCGGAACATGCGTCCGCTCGCGTCCACCGGACAGTAAACCGGCAGCCCATACCGCTGCCCGATTACGAAATCTTCCTGCCCGTGCCCTGGCGCCGTGTGCACTGCGCCCGTCCCCTGCTCGAGCGTCACGTGCTCGCCAATCAGCCCTAGCGAATCGCGCTCGATAAACGGATGCCTGAAAATCGCGCCTTCGAGCTTAGTGCCCGGGAATCGCGCCACCACCGTCTTATCCCACCCGAGCGCCTCAGCCACCTCCCCGAGCAGGCCTTCCGCGACAATCGTCAGCCCCTCCGGCGTATCCACCGCCACGTACTCGAACTTCGGATGAAAGCTGATCGCCAGGTTCGCCGGAATCGTCCACGGCGTCGTCGTCCAGATCAGCGCGTAAACCTCGCGCCCCTCAAGCGCGGGATCGATCGCCGCCGCATCCGACGCCAGCTTAAATCGCGCATAGATCGACGGGCTCGAATCCGTCTCGTACTCGACCTCGGCTTCGGCCAGCGCCGTCCGGTCCTTGATGCACCAGTGCACTGGCTTGAGACCCTTGTAGACGTAACCGCGATCCAGAAAATCGACAAACGCCTGCGCGATGATCGCCTCGTATTCCGCGCTCATCGTCAGATATGGATCTGCCCAGCGCCCCAGAATCCCGAGCCGCTTGAACTCCGTCCGATGAATGTCGACATACTTCCCCGCATACGCGCGGCACTCGGCGCGAATCTGAGCCGCGCTCATCTCCGCCTTGCGCTTCCCGAGTTCCTGGTCCACCTTGAACTCAATCGGCAGCCCATGGCAGTCCCATCCGGGAATATACGGCGCGTCAAAACCCGCCATGCTCTTCGATTTCACAATGAAATCTTTGACGATCTTGTTGAACGCGGTGCCGAGATGAATGTTCCCGTTCGCATACGGCGGCCCGTCGTGCAGAACATATTGCGGACGCCCGGCGCGCGCCTCCCGAATGCGCTCATACAGCCCCATCCCCTCCCACTGCGCAAGCATCTTCGGCTCTGCGGTGGGCAGGTTCGCCTTCATCGGAAACTCGGTTTTGGGCAGGTTGACCGTCTTTTTAAGGTCAACGGAGGATGCGTTCATGAGCTAGTTTCATCCTACCGGACTGACGGGTTCCGGCTTAATCGCCCGTGCGGCCCGAGGCGGATTATTCGGCTCGCAACGCTTCTGTTGGGTCCACGCCCGAGGCGCGGCGCGCCGGAATCCAGGCCGCGGCCATCGTCGCAGACCCAAGAATCAGGACTGCACAGCCGATCACAGCCGGATCTGATGGGCTCACATCGTAGAGCTGCGATTTCACCAGTCGGCCGAGAGTCCAAGCTAACCCAAGCCCAACAGCCGTCCCCAAGGTCACCATTGTCAGAGCATCTCGCAGCACCAGCCATATAGCCGAAGAGCGCTGTGCGCCGAGCGCCAGCCTGATCCCGATCTCGCGCGTCCGCTGCGTGACGGCGAACGACATCACGCCATACAGGCCGACCAGCGACAACAACAATGCCACAATCCCAAAGCTACTGGACAGCGTGGCTAACATATGTTCCGTGCTAAGGGAACGCTCCAGCTGATCCTTCACGGTGCGAAAATCAACGATCGGCAATGTCGGATTAACGCCTCGCACAATCGCGCGAATCGTGCGAAGAGCCGCGTCCGGGGTCCCATGCACTTTCACATAGAACGTCGCGTCAGGGTCGTTGCCTTCCAGAAACGGAAAATAGGCTTGCGTCGATTCCTCTCTCAAACCGCGATAACTGAAATCCGACATCACTCCCACGATCTGAATCCTCGTCTTAACTCCGGGCCCGTTACCCTCGCCAATTAACAATCCAAGTGGATTCCGCCCGCCGAGGTAGCGCTTCACAAAGCTTTCGCTGACGATAGCGGATCGGTAGCCGGATTCTGCGGGCGATCGCGCATCGCGATCGTCAAAGTTGCGTCCGGCCAAAATTCGAATGCCCATCGTTTGAAAGAACTCGGGTGTGACGGCGTTCAAGTTGACGTCGTCCGGCGTGGTGATTCGTTGGCCCGCGAGGATTGTAATCGGATCGTTCCAGCTTCCGCCCGTCAGTAAAGGCCACCGGGCAACGGCGCTCGCTCGGGTGATCGACTCCTGCCGAACGAGTTCGTTCAGGCGTCGAATGGTTCGGTTCCCATCTACAGTGGAATATCCGCTCTGCGAAGTTCGAATCGTGAAAGACACCAGGCTTGAGATCTCGAAGCCCGGGCCTTTCTCCGCGAGGGCATAGAGCGTGCGAACAAAAAGCATCGCGCAGGAAACCAGCGCCAGCGTCAGAGCAATCTGCGCCATCACTATGATCTTTCGAATGCGAATCCCCGCGGAAGCCGTCCCGCCGCGCTCACGCAGAGAAGTAAACATTGAATGCCGCCGCGCCTGCCATCCGGGCGCGAGACCGCTGAGCAAACCAGCCGTCGCGCTGACAGCGAGCGCAAACAGCAACAGGGGCCGATCCACATTCGCATGTAACGCATTCGGCCCGTTCCATTGCGGCAGAAAAGCGATGAGCGTGCGTACCGCGAGCGGCGCCAGCGCAGTCCCGAGAAAGCCCCCTGCCAGGGCGATCGCCAAACTGTCTGTCAGAAGCTGCCGTTCGAGCCGCCCTCGCGACGCGCCCAGCGCCAGCCGCGTTCCCACCTCGCGTTCATGCGCCGATCCACGCGCCAAGAACAAACCGGAAACATTCAAGCACGCCAAGCCCAGCAAAACGCCTGTCGCGCCCAGCAGTACCCAGAGTGGTTCTGCGAACTTCGGCCTTCTCAGCTCCGAGTGACCCTGCGGCGCCGCACTCAGCGTCAAGGTCGAATGGAGGTAGTTACGTCTCGTCTCGCCATCGATCACTGGAAAATCGGGCCGGCGCATATCGTCCTGCAGCATTGCCTCGAACCAAGGTTGAAGCCCAGCCTGGGCTCTCTGCACGCTCACTCCGTCATTCAGCCGGCCGAGCACCTGCATCCAACTCATCCGGCGGCTCAGATAATTATGGAAACCCGGTATTGCTTCGCTTGACATAGAAGCGGGCACCCAAATCGATGGCACGTCGCCGACGTCGATTCCGCGAAAGTTCTCCGCGGCAACGCCGATCACCGTCATCGGATGACTATTGATGAGCAGCTTGCGTCCGATCGCATCCGCAGCTCCGCCAAGCCTCGTCTGCCAAAAGTCGTAAGCGAGAACAATCACGGGATTGGAGTCCGGCGCGCCATCATCTTCACGCGTAAAGACACGTCCCGCGGCCGCACCCACGCCCAGTACTTGAAAATAGTTGCCCGACACCACCTCTGCCGTCCCTGGCTGAGCCTCGCCCGCGGTGGTCACGCTGACCGGGGTGAGCGCGCGGCAGAAAACGCCGTCGAAAAATTGTTTCTGCTGGTCAAGGTCGCGGCAGATCGGATACGACATGAGATTCCAGCTGCCGAACGCCGACGCCGCCTGCTCGCCGTTCCAATCGATCAGGACAAGCCGCGCCGGCTGGCGAACCGGCAGTGCATGCAACAGTACCTGGTTGACCAAAGAGTAAATGGCGGTGGTCGCGCCGATCCCCAGCATCAACGAAACGACAGCGGTGATGGTGAAAGCCGGATTCTTATAGAAGGTCCTCAACGAGAACCGAAGGTCATAGGCAAAGTCGCGCATCCATCGCGTCAGCCAGACGTCGCGCACCTCCTCTTTCACTTGACCGATCCCGCCTAATTCCAATACGGCCTGCCTGCGGGCTTTATCCGCCGGCAGCCCGGCCGTCCCGAGATCCGCGATGCGGCGCTCAAGATGGTACTGCAGTTCGCGGTCGAACTCCGCCTGCAGCTTGTCGCGGCGCAACCAGTTCATAACCTTTCTCATCACCGGCGGCCCTCATCGAAAATCAGTTGCACCGCGCCTGCGAGCCGCGCCCAGCTCTCTTTTTCAACGGTCAGTTGTTTGCGCCCAGATGCCGTTAGTGAATAAAATCTGGCGTCGCGTCCCGTCTCCGATTGTTTCCACTCGCTGCGCAGCCATCCTTTTTGTTCCAGCCTGTGCAGCGCCGGGTAAAGCGACCCTTGATTCACCTGGACCACCTCTCGCGAGATCTGTTCCAGCCGCTGGGCCACCCCGTATCCATGCGCGCTTTCGAGCGACAAGATCTGCAAAATGAGCATGTCGAGCGTGCCTTGGGGAATCGGAAACCGGGATGAATTCAATGCCTCAACCTTCTACTCGTGAGAATACATCACAAATAGGTCGAAGGTCAAGGTATCCCCCGCCCACCTACAAGAACGTCTTGAACTCCATCACGTCCCCGTCCTGCACGACGTACTCTTTCCCTTCCGTCCGCAGCTTGCCCTGCTCCCGCGCCCGCGCGAACGAACCCGCCGCCACCAGGTCCTCATACGAAACGCACTCGGCCGAAATGAAGCTTTTCTCGAAATCCGAATGGATCACGCCCGCTGCCTGCGGAGCTTTCTCGCCCGCGTGAATCGTCCACGCGCGCGTCTCTTTTTCGCCCGTTGTTAGGTAAGTCCGCAAGCCCAGCAAATGATACGCCTCGCGAATCAGGTTGCCCACCCCTGTGTCCTTCACGCCCAGCCCCGCCAGGTACTCGGCGCGATCCTCCGGCGCGAGCGTCATAAGCTCCGACTCAATCTCCGCCGAAACCACAACGGCCCGCGTGCCGTGGTGCTGCTCCGCATAAGCGCGCACCGCCTCGACGTGCGGATTGCTGTCCGCCGCCGCCAACTCTTCTTCGCCGACATTGCACGCAAACAACGTCGGCTTGCTCGTCAGCAGAAAGAAGCCTTTCACGACGGCCCTCTCTTCAGGCGTCAACTCCACCGTCGCGACCGTCTTGCCCGTGTTCAAATGCGCCTCCAGTCTCTCCAGCAGTTCCAGTTCCTGAACCGCTTTCTTATCGCCGCTCTTGGCCGCCTTCTGCTGCTTCGCCCTCCGCTTCTCGACGGATTCCAGATCCGCCAGCACAAGTTCCGTATTGATGACCTCGATATCCCGCACGGGATCGACCGTGTTCATCACATGCTCGACATTTGCATTTTGGAAGACTCGCACCACCTGCACGATCGCGTCCACCTCGCGTATGTGACCCAGAAATTGATTGCCTAAGCCTTCCCCTTTGCTCGCGCCGCTCACCAAGCCCGCGATATCCACGAACTCGAATGTCGCGGGCACGGTCTTCTTCGATGCGCTCAGCTTTGTCAACACGTCCAGCCGTTCGTCCGGCACGGTCACGATCGCCGTATTCGGTTCGATGGTGCAGAATCTGTAGTTCGCGGCCAAAGCCTTGCGCGATTGCGTCAACGCATTGAACAAAGTGCTCTTTCCAACGTTGGGAAGGCCGACAATTCCAGCAGTCAACATGCTTCTCCAGTGTCGCAGCGAGTTCCGTTCCCCCTGCAATGCAATCATGAGAAAGTGGAGTTTCAGGAGGAACTCGGGCGCATTCTGCCGCCCGATATTCCCCACCGCGACAGCGTGATTGAAAAAGCCGCCCGCCATCTTCAGATGATCGCGGCAGCCAACGAGCATATGAACCTCACGCGCATCGCCACTGCGCGTGAAGCCGCCATCAAGCACGTCTACGATTCAATCGCTCCTTGGAAATACTTCGACGGCGTGAAGCGCGTCATCGACGCGGGTACCGGCGCGGGCTTTCCCGGCATCCCGCTGTCCTTGGTCTTGCCGCACACCCGTTTTTCCCTCATCGAGTCCATTCAGAAAAAGGCGCGTTTCGTCGATTCCGCGGTCGATTCGCTCGAACTCGCGAACGTCCATGTCGTCGCGCAACGCGCCGAGGAACGCGCCCTTGCCTGCCGCCCTGAAGTCATCACCGCCCGCGCTCTCGCTCCTCTCTCGCGCATCCTGGATCTCTTCCGCGAGCCGCTCAAACGAGGCGCGCGCCTCTTGCTCTACAAAGGCCCTAATGTGGAGTCCGAACTTGCGGAAGTCAACGGACATCGCGTCAGCGCCCGAATTCTCTGCCGCTACGAACTTCCGGATGGCTGCGGCTCCCGCACCCTCATTGAAGTAAAAGCAAATCGTCTTCTCAGGCCCGAATCCTCTAAATGAGATGTACAATCAAGCGTTAGCGTAGTTACTCAAGCCTGGGAGGGGTCTATGTCGCGCCGCTGCGGGACCGCAGTTCTGTGTCTCCATCTGCTCTTTGGTGTTTCCGCCGGCGCCCAAGAGCCGTCTCCGCCACCGGCGCAACAACAGCTGCCATCGCAACCCGCCCAGTCGAATCCGGCAAAATTGAACATCAACGTTGTCGAAGGCGCTGGCGCCGTCAATAACATCAGAACTCGGGCGGCTCGCGAGTTCACCGTCGAAGTGGACGATGAGAACGATCATCCGGTGTCGGGGGCAGTCGTCACTTTCCTCGCGCCAAACGAAGGACCGGGCGGATCGTTCGCTGGCGATACGCAACTGCTCACCGTCATGACCGATAAGGACGGCCGCGCCATCGCAGGTTCCTTCCGGCCCAATAACTCCGTGGGCGATTACAACATTCAGGTCACCGCGACGCTCGGCGAGGAGACCGGAAGCGCAACGATTTCGCAATCCAACCGGGCGCTTGCCGTCGCCGCCGCCAAGCACTCGAACAAGACCGTTCTGATTCTGGTCGCGGTCGGCGCGGCGGTCGCAATCGGTGCGGGCGTGGGGCTCGCCGGACATGGGAGCAGCAGTTCCAGCGGCGCCTCATCTACTACCCCTACCGCCACATTAGGCCTCGGCAGCGGCGCCACCGTCAGCGGGCCGCATTAGAAAGGGCCGGGAGAATGATGATGCGCCTTGCATTTGCATTCGTCTTTGCATGGTCGTTATGCGCGCAGACACCCGCGGCCAGTTCCGGGCCGACGCTGGGCTTCATTCCGGGCGCCGCGCCTTGGCTGGTTCAGCCGATTCTCGGAATTCCCGGCGCCGCGCGGCTCGGCGCTCCCATCGCGCTGCCGAATACAGTCTCGCAATTGTATCTGGCGCCCGGCCAATCCTATGCGGTTGCGCTGCAGGGCGCCGACGACCCCGCTTCCTTCGTCCCTTTGCGCGTGAACGGCATACTCCAGATCGCTCCCTCGCTCGTTCCTTTGACCGGCGCGCTTGCGCACCCGGATCTGGTCGTTTTCAGTCCTACCGGGCGATCCCTGGTGCTCTATTCGCAGCGCATGAGTCAGGCGCGGGTGTTTACCGGGCTCCCGAATTCGCCTCGCCTCGCCGCTCAGCTCTCGAATATCGTGAACGCCGTGAAGCTGGCCGTCAGCGACGATGCCCAACTGTTGTTACTTTCCGACACAATGGGCAACGTTGACTCGCTCTCGCAGGCCGGGGCATCGGCACCTGTCTACCATAGCTCGCAAGTGGCGGCGCTAGCTTTTTTGCCGCGCTCTCACGATGCCATCGTCTGTGATCCGGCTGCCGCCACCGCCGTGCTGCTGCAAGCCGGCACAAGCCTCCAAGTGCTTCCGCCGCCCGCCGCCGAGTGCCAGCCGCAAGCGGTTACCGCAACCGCGGACGGAAACACGATCTTGCTCGCCTGTCCTACGCAACACATGATCTGGTCCGTCAATCGCGCGTCCGGCGTGCCTCAGGTTTACAGGACCGCGATTAGCCCAACCGCATTCGACAGCCTCGCCGCGCGAGACACATTCTTGCTTTCGCCCGCCGATAGCACGGGTACCTGGTGGATGATTTCTTGGCAGGACGGAGCCCCGGTTATTTCGTTCGTCGGAGCGCGCCCATGAAGCGCCTTGGCTTGTGCATCGCCGTCTTGTTCGGCGCGGCCGGAATCGGCTCCGCGCAGATCCTTTCTGTCTCATGCACGCCCGCCACCGGCCCGACAACTGCAGGCGTCGCGTATTCGGCAAGCTGCACCGCGTCGGGCGGTATCGCCCCCTACACCTGGAGCGTCACTGGTACGTTGCCTGACGGCTTGACGGACACGCCCAGCGCTGACACCACGACGCTCGCGATCACCGACACCCCGATGGTTTCCGGGTCGTACAACTACACGGTTCAGGTCACCGACAGCACGCCCGTCATCCCCATGACGGCGACGCAAAACTACACGGGCGCCGTCGCGCCGAACATCACCAGCATCTCGCCCACCGCGGCAACCGCCGGTTCATCCGGATTCCCCCTCACGGTGAACGGTTTCGGCTTCGGATCGGATTCCTCCGTCAGCTTCAACGGGACCACAGTCACCACTACCGTCGTCAGCTCGACCCAGGTCACGGCAGTCATACCTGGAAGCTTGCTCACCACGCCCGGAAGCGTTCCGGTCACGCTCACTTCCGCGAGCCAGACATCCAATTCCGCTACATTCACTATCAATCCCCCGCCAGTTATAAGCTCGATCAGTCCCACCAGCACGCCCGCCGGTAGCGCGGCATTCACGCTGACTGTCAATGGCAGCGGCTTCGGCCTCGACTCGGCCGTGAGTTTCAATGGCACGGCCGTGACGACCAGCGTAGTGAACTCCGGCCAGGTGACCGCTTCGATTCCGGCCAGCCTTGTCACCACAGCCGGCACGGCGTCGGTGACTGTCACGAGCGGCGGCGTCACTTCGAACTCCGCGACGTTCACCATATCCGCCCCGGCGATCTCTTCCATAGATCCGACCACCGTTACGGCGGGCGGAGCTTCGTTCCTGCTGACGGTGAACGGCAGCAACTTCGGCCCTGGCGCGATCGTGCAATGGACAGTCGGCGGCAGCACCACAACACTTTCGACCAACGACCTCAGCACAAGCGAGGTGACAGCCTCGGCGCCCGCGAACTTGATCGGCACAACCGGCTCCGCTCAGATCAGCGTCAGATCCGGGAACTCCACCTCGAACTCTGAAACGCTGACGATCGTCGCCGGCCCGGCGCTCAGCGGCATCAGTCCCGACACCATCACGGCTGGGAGCGCCGACTTCACCTTGACCGCGAGCGGCACCGGGTTCGCGTCGGGAGCCGTGGTGCAGTGGAACGGCTCGGCCTTGACGACCACGTTTCAGAGTGCAAACGAGTTGACCGCCACCGTGCCGGCCAGCCTGGTTTCGAGCGTTGGGAGCGCTTCGGTGACCGTGAAATCGGGCGGCGTGACATCGAACAGCTTGACGTTCACGATTGTCACCGCGCCCACCATCAGTTCCCTTTCCCCCAACACAGTCACCGCCGGCAGCGGCGGATTCACGCTGACCGTGAACGGCAGCGGATTCGCCTCAGGCGCCCAGGTGAAGTGGAACGGAACCACTCTCGGCACCATCTATGTGAGCTCGTCGCAGCTCACCGCGACCGTTCCCGGAAACGACGTAACCAGCCCGGGCACTGAACACGTGACCGTGACTTCGGGTGGCGTTACGTCGAACTCCGTCAACTTTACCGTCGTCGCGGGGCCGGCGTTAACTTCGCTGAGCCCGAGCACCGCGACGGCGGGCAGCGGAACTTTTACCTTGACTGTGACCGGCACGGGCTTCGCCTCAGGCGCGACGGCCTACTGGAACACGACTGCGCTCTCGACCACCTTCCACAGCTCCACGCAGGTGACCGCGACTGTTTCCTCAAGCCTGATCGCAACCGCCGGGACCGCCTCTGTGACGGTGAAGTCGAGCGACGTGACATCGAACGCGCTGTCCTTCACGGTTGTCGCGAGCGCCACGATTACCTCGCTCAGCCCATCGTCGATTACGGCGGGAACTGGCGCGGGACTCGGCCCGGTGGGGACTTGTCCGTCGCGCGTGGAACCGCTTGGCGCTCTCACCGTGAATGGAGCTGGATTCGCTTCTAGCGCAACCGTCGATTGGAACGGGCAGCCGCTCGTCACCACGTTTGTCAGCTCCACTCAATTAACGGCTTGCGTTCCGGCGGGCTTCGTCAAAGGATACGGAACCGCGAAGATCACCGTTATCTCGGGCGCGACGACCACAAGTCCGCTCACGATCTCGCTCCTGGCGCCGGCCATCTCGATCACCGGTCTCCAGTCCACGACAGTTCCGACACAGCAGCTTACAGCTGGCATTCAATTGGCTAGCGCGACTCCCGTGGCTCTGCAAGGCACGCTGCAACTCAGCTTCAGCAGCACGGCGCCCGGGCTGCCCGCCGGGTATGTCGATCCGGGCTTGCAGTTTTCGTCCGGCGGGACCACATTGAACTTCACCATCCCGGCGGGTTCCAGTTCCATCAGCGCAGGTGCGATTCAACAGGGCACCGTTGAGGGAACCATAACAGTCGCTATGACCAGTTTGACCGCGAACGGCGCAAGCGTTCTGCCGTCTTCCGGCGTGAGCGCCTCGGTCATTATTCCGCCGCTGCCTCCCGTCATTACCGGGGGCAGCGTGCAAATCGCGAACCTGACCTCGTCGGGTTTCGATGTGGTGTTGACCGGCTATTCGGTGACGCGGGATATGACGACCGCAACCTTCACCTTCACGGCCGCATCCGGCGACGCCTTCAGCGGGACCACAACGTTCGCAGTGCCGGTCGGGCCGGTGTTTACGACCTGGTTCGATAGCACCTCGGGACAACAGAACGGAAGCATGTTCCTGTTGACAGTTCCATTCACCATCTCAGGCCCGACCAGCGTGCTGGGTTCTGTTTCCGTGACCTTGACGAACTCAGTCGGAACTTCGGCGGCAGAGAGCGCTAGCCCGTAGCGATCACTGGGCTTCCGGGCCCAGGTGAATCACAATGGTCTCTTCGCAAGGAACATTCGAGCCGTGCGCCTTGGCCGGTTCGAAGGTCCATTGGCGGATTGCAGCGGCGACGGCGGTGAGAACCTTGCGATCGTGTTTGGGGCCGTCTACCAGGGCGTGCGCCGAGACGACGCGCCCCGATTCATCGATGCGAACCTTGACGCGGATGTCCAGAGGTTCGGTCATCGGGATATTGGGTTGCATCCACTTCAGCGGCCGGGGTGGAACGTAAGCCGGGGCCGAGCCTGTAGCTCTAGAAACAGCAGGCGCGGAGGTCTGCGCGGCGATCGGCGACGGCGCGGGCGCGGAGGACTGCAACGCCTTGGTGACAGGATCATCCGCCGGGACTGTCGCAATGGTGGACGGCGGCGTGGGTACAGGCAAAGCGGAGGCTATCTCGACGGGAGCGCTGTCCTTACGATCCGGCGGCGCCGCGGCGGGCTTGCGAGCGGCTTCGCGCGGCTTTGCGAGGGCGGCGTTCGTCTCGGGGCGCGCCGGCTCGGGGGCCGGAGCGCGCGGCGCAGCGTCGAGCACGCGCAGCATCTGCGCAACATCGGCACCGCGAGGCTCGCGAACCGACAGCCGGAAGGAAACGTCGCTCGAAGCAGGCCGGTAGAACACCGAGCCACTCACGATCTGGCTGCGATCCATGGCGATCTGGCGACGATCGCCACCGTCCTGGATTTCGAGCACGGCGCTTCTCGCATTCTGCACGGCCGGACTCAAGCGGTTCCAACTGAGCATCAGCCCCGCGCCATCGGCATGGACTCGCATGTCGAGCGTGGCGCCTTGCAGCAGCGGAGCCGATTGCGGATTGCTGGCGGTGACAGAGCCGGTTCGAAAGAACAGGAGCAAGAAGGTAGCGGCCGCAGCCAGCAGAAACACGGCTGGCGACAGAAACCAGGGGCTCACCCGGCTCAGCGGATACTGAGGCGGCCTGATCGGCGCAGCTCTTGAAACGACCTTATACGTCATAGATCGTGGTAGGGGCGACAGGGATCGAACCTGTGACCCTCAGCTTAGAAGGCTGATGCTCTATCCAACTGAGCTACGCCCCCACGGCAACACACTGCTTTTAGTGTAACTGTGGAATACGTAGGCGGTTTCATTCGATCGCCAGCAGGAGGTCGCGCGCTTCGACGGTATCGCGCAGGTTAACGGCTATTTCCTTGACTGCTCCGCCGATGGGGGCATAGACGGTAGTCTGCATCTTCATGGCTTCCATGACCAGCAGGCGGTCGCCCTTGCGCACATGTTCGCCCGTTTTCACGTGCAGCATGCTGACGGCGCCTGGAATCGGCGCGCCAACGTGGCCCGGGTTTGCGGGTTCGGCTTTGCGCCGCGCGGCGGCCTCTTGCTTAGCCGACTTGTCCCGAACCTCCACTTCGCGCGGCTGGCCATTCAGCTCGAAGAAGACGGTTCGCATGCCGTCGGGGCGGGGCTCGCCAACGGTCAACAGGCGGACGATAAGCGTCTTGCCTTCTTCCAGCTCCACCGTAATTTCGTTGCGCTCCTGGAGCCCGTAGAAGAACGGAGGAGTGGGAAGCACCTCGAACTCTCCGTACTGCGCGCGGGCGGCGGCGAACTTGAGGAAGACGTCCGGATACATGAGATAGCTCATCAGGTCGGTGCGGCTCGCCGAACCGGCGGCTTCGGCGACCTTGGCGGAGGCGGCTTCGAGGTCGGCGGGCGAGAGGCGCTCGCCGGGCCGGCCTTCGATCGGCTTCTGGCCTCGCAGGACAATCTGTTGCAGCTTGGGCGGCCAACCGCCTTCGGGCTGTCCCAGCGAGCCCATGAACATGTCGGCAACCGAATTCGGCAGGGTCAATTGATGGTCCGGCGGCAGGTTCTCGAGGTCGTGGATAGACAGTTCATGGCTGACTAAGAAGAGCGCGAGATCGCCGACGACTTTGCTGGATGGAGTGACCTTCACGATGTCGCCGAAGGCCATGTTGACGGCGGCATACATGCGCGCGACTTCCGGCCAGCGCGCGCCTAGGCCCATGGCTTCGGCCTGCTCTTTCAAATTCGTGTACTGGCCGCCGGGCATTTCGTGGATGTAGACCTCGGCGGTACCGGACTTGGGCGCGTTGTCGAACGGGGTGTAGTAAGTACGGACCGTTTCCCAGTAGTCCGAGCACTGGTTCAGCGCGTCGAAGTTGAGGCCCGTATCGCGTTCGGTGTGCGCGAGCGCGGCGACTATGGAATTCAGGTTGGGCTGGCTGGTGGCGCCGCTCATGGCGGAGATGGCGGCGTCGGCGATTTCGACTCCCGCTTCGGCGGCCTTCAAGATGGTCGCCGCGTTGATGCCGCTGGTGTCGTGGGTGTGCAGATGGATCGGCAGGCCGACTTCCTCATGGAGCGCCTTGACAAGCTTCGAGGCGGCGTACGGGCGCAGCAGGCCGGCCATGTCTTTGATGCCGAGGATGTGAGTACCCATCTGCATTAGTTCTTTGGCGAGCCGGATGTAGTAGTCGAGCGAATATTTCTCGCGGCGCGGATCGAGCAGATCGCCGGTGTAGCAGACGGCGGCTTCGCAGAGGCGGCCGGTCTTGAGCGTGGCCTCGACGGCGACGCGCATGTTAGGCATCCAATTGAGGGAATCGAAGATGCGGAAGACGTCGATGCCTTGAGTGGCCGCTTCCTGAATGAATTCGCGGACGACGTTATCCGGGTAGGCGGTATAGCCGACGGCATTCGAGGCGCGGAGCAGCATCTGGAAGCAGATGTTGGGGATGCGTTCGCGCAGCAACTGGAGACGCTTCCAGGGATCTTCGAGCAGGAAGCGCATGGCGACATCGAAGGTGGCGCCACCCCACATTTCCATGCTAAAGAGTTGCGGCAGTTCCTTCGATACATAATCAGCGATGCGCAGCAAATCATACGAACGGACGCGAGTCGCCATGAGCGACTGGTGAGCGTCACGGAAAGTGGTGTCGGTCACGAGCAGGCGGGATTGGCCGCGCGTCCATTCGGCGAACTTTTCGGGGCCGAGCCGGTTGAGCAACTGGCGGGTTCCGGAGGCGCGCTCGACCTTGGCCGAACAGGGTACCGGCGGATCGCGAAAGATCTGAGGACGGGGCTTGTCCGCGACTTCGGGATTGCCATTGACGATGACGTCGGCAAGGTAGGCGAGCAGCTTGGTGGCGCGGTCGCGCCGGGGTTCGAATTCGAATAGCTCGGGGTGTCGATCGAGAAAGGAAGTGGTGGTCTGGCCGGCTTGAAATTCGGGGTGATCGACGACGTTTTCAAGGAAGGGGATGTTGGTCTTGATGCCGCGGATGCGGAACTCGCGCAGGGCGCGCTCCATTCGCTGGCAGGCGACTTTGAAATTGTTGCCCCAGGAGGTGACTTTGACTAGCAGCGAGTCGTAGTAGGGCGAGATGACGGCGCCGCCGTACGCGGAGGCGCCATCGAGCCGGATGCCGAAGCCGGCAGGCGAGCGATAGGTGTGAATCTTGCCGTAGTCGGGGACGAAGTTGTTGGCCGGGTCTTCGGTCGTGACGCGGCATTGGAGAGCCGTGCCGTGGGCCGGGATCTGGTTCTGGGGCGGGAGAGCGATCTCTTCCCCGTGCAGCGCCAGTCCTCGGGCGATTTGGATCTGGGATCTAACGATATCTACACCGGTGATCATTTCGGTAACGGTGTGTTCGACCTGGACGCGCGGGTTTACTTCGATGAAGAACCAGTCGTGGGTGTCCGCATCGACCAGGAATTCAACTGTGCCGGCATTGTAATAGTCCACGGCGCGGGCGAGCGTGACGGCGGCATCGGCGAGCGCGCGGCGGACTTTTTCGGGAAGGCCGATGGCGGGCGCGATCTCGACGACCTTCTGGTGACGACGCTGGACGGAGCAATCGCGCTCGTAGAGATGCACGACGTTGCCGTGAGTGTCGCCGAGTATTTGAATTTCGACGTGCTTAGCGCGGCGGATGTAGCGCTCAAGAAAGACGGCGTTGTTGCCGAAGGCGGCGCCGGCTTCCTGGCTGGCTTCTTCGAGACGGGCCTGGAACTGATCCGTTGAATCGACGACGCGCATGCCGCGGCCGCCGCCACCGTGGGCTGCCTTTACGATCAAGGGAAAGCCGATTGAAGCAGCGATTTCGGCGGCCTTGGGATCGGCGGGGTCCAGAGGCTCGGGGGTGCCGGGCACGATGGGAATGCCGGCGCGCTCGGCGAGCTTCCGGGCCGCCGTTTTATCGCCGAGCGATTCGAGGATTTCCGGGCTGGGCCCGACAAAGGTGATGCCGGCGCGCTGGCAGGCGCGGGCAAGCTCCGGGTTTTCGGAGAGGAAGCCGTAGCCGGGATGGATGGCGTCGACTTCCTTGTCCACCGCGAGCGCGACGATGGGTTCGATTTCGAGATAGGCTTGGACGGGGCCTTTGCCCCTGCCGACCAGGTAGGCTTCGTCGGCTTTGAAGCGATGGAGGCTGAGGCGATCTTCCTGCGAATAGACCGCGACGGTGCGGATGCTCAGCTCGTTGGCGGCACGCAGGATGCGGATGGCGATCTCGCCGCGGTTGAGTGCAAGGAGCTTCTTCATGAATTTCAATTTTCACCCAACCGTTAAAATGGGTTCGTGAAATTCGCCTCTTTGTTGTTGCTTGGACTGGGTTTATTAGTTGCGCAGGAGCGTGACGGGAACTTCAGCATCCGCTTCGAGCCGACGGCGGTGCTGCAGACCGGAGCGCCGATTCCATTCCGGATCACGGTGAACGACAGCGCGCACAAGCCGTTAGCGGACGCGAAGGTGACGCTGCAGATCGAGATGGCGAACCACACGCACGTGAAAGTGTTTGCGGCGCCGGCGCTGGACGCGCGCGCGGACCCGGGCGCTTACATCGCCAAGCCGGTGTTCGAGGCGGCGGGCGAATGGAGCGTTTACGTTGAAGCGCACAGACAGAACGGGCGCTCGGAAGAGATGAGCGCCCGGACGATCAGCTTTACCGTACCGCAGTAGGACGGTTAGAACATATAAAGCGGGGTGCCGGAAGAGACCGGGGGCCCCTCGTCGATTCCGCCCGCGGGAACGGGCTGGCCTTCGAGGTCGCCGACCTGGCGGCAGTAGATGCCGTTATCGCCGAGATAGATTTCGAGCTCCGCGGGACGGGGCAGAGAACCTTGAATGAGCGCTTCCGAGAGCGGATCTTCGATGTACTTCTGAAGAGCACGCCGCAAGGGACGCGCTCCATAGCTGCGGTCGCCGCAGGTCTTGTCGAGGATGTATTTGGCCGCTTCGGGTTCCAAGCGGATCTTGATCTGCTTGGCGACGAGGTTAGTATTGATCTGCTCGACCAGCAGTCCGATGATCTTGATGAGGTCTTCGTCGACGAGCGAAGTAAAGAGAATCACTTCGTCGAGGCGGTTCAGAAACTCGGGATTGAAGGCGCGTTTAACCTCGCTCATGACCTGGTCTTCCACCTTTTGAGGAATGCCGGTGGTGGAAGGCGCCGAGAAGCCGATCTGGCCGCGCTTGTCTAGGAAGCGAGCCCCCAAATTGGACGTCATGATAATGATCGTGTTCTTGAAATCGACCGTGTTGCCGAGACCGTCGGTGAGCTGGCCGTCTTCAAACACCTGCAGCAGGATGTTGTAGATGTCCGGGTGCGCCTTTTCGATTTCGTCCAAAAGGATGATCGAGTACGGGGCGCGCTTGACACGCTCGGTCAATTGGCCGCCCTCTTCGTAGCCCACGTATCCGGGAGGCGAACCGATCAATTTGGAGATGGAATGTTTCTCCATGAACTCCGACATGTCAAAGCGAATAAGCGACTTCTCGCTGCCGAAGAGAAACTCGGCGAGAGCGCGGGCGACTTCTGTTTTGCCGACGCCGGTGGGTCCGAGGAACAGGAACGAACCGGAGGGACGCTTGGGGGACTTGAGTCCGGCGCGGGAGCGGCGGATGGCGCGGGAGAGCGCCGAGATAGCTTTTTCCTGGCTAATGACGCGTTTGTGCAGCTCTTCTTCGATGCGGAGGAGCTTGTTGATCTCTTCCTCTTTGATAGCCGTCATGGGCACGCCGGTCCAGCGCGCCACGACGTCTTCGATATCGTCCTTTGAGACGACGCCGGTAGAGGTGTCGTCGAGGTTGTACTTTTCACGAAGCTGGCGGAGATTCTCGCGCTCCTTACGCTCTTCGTCGGAGTAGAAGCGCGCCTTTTCGAATTCGTGATTGGCGATGGCGTTCTCCATGCGATGGACGATGAACTTGATGCGCTTTTGAATATCGGCGACTTCGGCAGGAAGCGTGGTCTGGCGAAGCTTGACGCGAGCGCCCGCCTCGTCGATCAGGTCGATGGCCTTATCGGGAAGGAAACGGTCGGGAATAAAGCGGGTGGAAGTGTAGACGGCCGAATCGATGGCTTCGTCGGTGTAGGCGACGGCGTGGAACTTCTCGTAGCGCTCCTTGATGCCGAACAGGATTTTGATCGCGTCGCTTTCGCTCGGAGGAGGAACTTTGACGGCTTGGAAGCGGCGCTCGAGAGAGCGATCCTTTTCAATCGACTTACGGTATTCGGCGGGCGTAGTGGCGCCGATGCATTGAATTTCGCCGCGAGAGAGAGCGGGCTTCAGGATATTGGCGGCATCGAGCGAGCCTTCGGCGGAGCCCGCGCCGACGAGCGTGTGCAGCTCGTCGATAAAGATGATGGCGTTCTGATTTTCCATCAGCTCTTTCATGATGGTCTTCAGGCGCTCTTCGAACTGGCCGCGATACTTAGTGCCCGCAACTATCAGAGAGAGGTCGAGGGCGAGGATGCGCTTGTCGGAGAGAAACGAAGGGACGTCGCCGTCGGCAATGCGCTGGGCCAGACCTTCGACAATGGCGGTTTTTCCAACGCCGGGCTCGCCGATGAGCACGGGGTTGTTCTTGGTGCGCCGGCAGAGGATCTGCACGACGCGATCAACTTCCGAATCCCGGCCGATGAGCGGGTCGAGCATGCCATCGACGGCGGCCTGAGTAAGGTCGCGGCTGAATTCGGCGAGCAGCGAGCTTTCCTTGGGACGGTTAGCGGAGGTTTTCTCGGACGCGGAGCGGGCGATTTCCTCGCGAACAGCAGACAGACGGAGCCCGCGCTCATGCAGGATTTCGGCCGCGAAACTCTTTTCCTCGCGCAGCAGGCCCAACAGCAGATGCTCCGTGCCGATGTGCTTGTGGCTGAGCCGTTCGGCTTCCTCGGCGCCATAAGCCAGGACGCGTTTGCACTCGTGGCTTAAGGGGAGATCGACCGAGGTGGAGACTTTTTCGCGCACAGTGGTGTGCGCCTCGATCTGCTTGCGGATGGATTCTATAGCAGCGTGCGACCGCAAGAAGCGGTTGGCGAGCGCCTTATCCTCCCGAAGGAGACCTAGGAGAAGATGTTCCGTTTCGATATAGGGACTGCCGAACTGGCTCGCTTCGTATCTTGCGAAGAAGATCACGCGGCGTGCTTTTTCGGTATAACGTTCAAACATAAGTGCCACCGTCAAGACGGGTTGCGTCTTTCTTAATACCGCGCACAACGGGCTCCAACCGCCCTGTGCGCTCTACATCACCGCGCACTACGGGCACAAAGCGCCCTGTGCGGACCTCGTTTTTGCCGCGCACAACGGGCTCCAACCGCCCTGTGCGCTCCACCGCTTCATCAACGCGCACAACGGGCTCCAACCGCCCTGTGCGGACCTCGTTATTGCCGCGCACAACGGGCTCCGAACCCCCTGTGCGGACCTCGTTATTGCCGCCCACAACGGGAACTTTGTGCTCCACAACCACAGGGGACTGGAAGTCCATCATAGACGCGGTGTGCAGGCTGCCCTTCCTTAACTCTAGAACGCGATCGCACCGGCTAGCGAAGGAGAGATTGTGAGTCGCGAAAATAGATGTGAGACCGTGGGCCAGATGGACCTCGTTTAACAAGCCGACGATCATTTCGCCCGTACGAAAGTCGAGACTGCCGGTAGGCTCGTCGGCAAGCAGGACGCGCGGACCGCCGGCGAGGGCGCGCGCGAGGGCGGCTCGCTGCTGTTCACCCCCGGAAAGCTCGCCGGCGCGATGCTCCTGGCGAGACTCAAGCCCTACCTCTTCGAGCCGGAGGCGGGCGGTCTTGCGGGCCGCGCCGGGCTCTACGCCGCGGATCAGCAGAGGCATCATGACGTTCTCAAGCGCGGTGAATTCGGGCAGCAGCGATGGATTTTGCCATACGAAGCCAATAGTGCGATTGCGAAAATCGGCGAGCGCCTGGTCTCCAAGCGCGGCGATTTCCTGGCCACCGTAGAAGATTTGGCCGCTCGAGGGACGCTCCAGGCCGCCGAGCAGGTGCAGCAGGGTGGATTTTCCGGCGCCTGATTCGCCGATGATGGCGAGGCGTTCGCCGGGGCGCACTTGCAGTGAAAGCTCATGGAAGACAACGACCTGCGTGCCTCCCGAGCGGTAGGCCTTACTGAGAGATTCCGCCCAGATCGCACTTTCCGCGCTCAAACTGCCGCCTTTCCTACTAGAGTAAAACAGCCCCGCTCATGGGAGACTTTCGAGGTACTTCGCGCATCGGAAGCCGGTTCGCATTCGTACAAGAAGCTATCGGCCTTTCCTACGCATTTCTTTAGACGTGGTGCGCGGTGGGCGGGATTCTCCGTTTCGAGAGAACGTGGGTGGAGAAGGGCGGACTTGGAGTGTGACGGGTGGATGTTTTCGTTTATGGGAGTCGAGGGAGGGCGTCCTAGGCGGTCTTGCGGGTCTCCGTGTGGGGGAGTTCGGGGTGGGCGGCGAGAATTTGGTCGAGTTCGCGGTCGTTGGTGAGGACTCTTGTTACGTCTTCGGCTCGCTGGGAACGCACGGCCTCATCCAACCGGTGGTCGACTTTCGCTTCGGCGAGCATGACGGCCCATTTATGAAGTTCCTGGCGGCGATTTTCAGCCGATTGGCGCAGGGCGAGAGAAGCTTGCTTTTGGCGCTGCGATTCGAAGCCAATTTCCATCTTGCGCTTTTCGGCTCTGAGCTTTAGGAGATCGTTCAGGGACTTGTGAAAGGCGCGGTCGTTGGTGGTCTGGTAGCGGAGAAACAGCGAGAATTGGCGGTCCTGGTCTTTGGCGGGAAGATCTTCGGCCATGGTCAGGTCCTGCAGACGCTGGGCGCGCTGCGAGAGCCAATAGTGCTGGGCCATCTTCTCGACGAGCAGGGACTCGGTGAGGGTGGCGGGCTGGTGCTCGGCGCGAAGGGCGGCTGCGAGGCAATCGAATTCGTCTTGATCTTCCGAGGGCAGGACGCGGAAGGCGCCGGCCATGCCGTGGCGGAAGTTGTTCTGGCAGGAGGCGGCTTTGCCGGCGTCGGTGACAGGGCCGGTGGAGTGCCGGGCGTTTTGTTGATTGGCGCAGATTTGGGCTTCGGTAGACATAAAGAGAATGCTCCTTCGCGCCGATGGTCGGATAGGGGGAGTGCGGCGGGCGGCGCGGAGGGCGGGTAAGTGGTTGGGCGCACGGAAGATGTTTTTGATGGCAAATGGGTGACCGAGGGGGCGGTGGCTTAAGACCATCGATCCAGATGTCAATGAAGTTGGCTGAGATTGCTATGGCGGGAGGTGGCCCGGAAGAGGCCACAGCACCGCGGCGGGCGGGCGATGAGCGATCAGCGGTGGCCGCCCCCGCCGCCGTGGAAACCGCCGCCATGGAAGCCACCGGCGACGCCGTTGCCGTGAACTCCGACGAACGCGTGACCGCCGTGCCAGCCGCCGGCATGGCTCCAGCCACCGTGCCAACCGCCGCGCCGGCCGCCATAGAAGCCGTGGTAGAAACCGGGATAGAAGCCGCCATAGAAACCGAAGCCGAACGGGCTATTCCAATAGCCGGGGCCCCAGAAGCCGTAGTAATCGGCATAGGGATCCCAGAACCAGCCGTCCGCGAGAGGATAGTAGCCGGCCGAGTTTTGGGCGACTAATTTATTCTGCTCGGATTCGGTGCGGCTGCGGGCGGCGCTCCAGACGTAGAGCTGGTCCTGTTTGGCCTGGTTCTCGTCGAAGTCCGATTTCTTGAGCTGGGGATTATTGGCGAGCGCGACCTGGTCGTGTTTGCCGATGTCGCGATGGGCGGCTTGAGTGACGACGTCCGCTTTGCCATCGAAGACGCGAGCCGCGGGTGGATCGGCAGCGAAGCCGTAGAGACCCTTTTTCAGCATGTCGACGGAAGCGGCCGCGAGCGTGACTTCGAGGTGAGTGCCGGAGATGAATTGATCGACTTCGACGAGAGCGTTGCCGCGGGCGAGATCAATGCGGGTGTCGGCGAGGCCGACGGCAGAGAAGCGGAGCTGCGAGTGGGGACCGATGCGGAGAAAGGCGCCGGGGGTGAGCAGCACTTCGGCGTATCCGTTCCCGGTGGAGAGGTCCTGGCCAGGCCGCAGCGAAAAGCGCCCGACCGATTGAGGCGACAAGGGCTGGCCGGCAGAGGCCACCTCGCCTTGCACGTAGTTCAGCGAGCCGGGACGCGGGAGTTCGGCGGGCGGCATTCCTCCGGGAGGCATGTTGGCGGGCTGCATACCGGGCTCCGGAGGAGCAGGCTGCATGGGCGCAGTTTGTTGCGCGAGGACGGGGCCGCAGGAGGCGACCAGCAGGGCGGCGACTAATCTGAAGTGATAACTCAGACCTGTTTTCATTGCTCTTCGATTTGTTAGACGTGTAGAGCAGAAGAAGGAATTCCGCGTAGTTTTGACTGCGAGATGCAGGCCAAGCGATAGGCTTAACAGTGGCGAGGAGGACGATACGAAGCTTTCAAGGCGCGAGTTAGGAAGATGGGGCGCGGGGCTGGTTTCGGGGATGGCGGTTGCGCGCGCCTCGGGGGGAGGGCACGGGGTCCAGGTAGGCGTTTGCACGTATAGCTTTCGAGAGTTGCCGAGGGTGAAGGGAGATGCGATTGGACCGGTCATCCAGGCGATGAAGGATTGCGGGGCTCACGTTTGCGAGTTGTTTTCGCCGCAGGCGGAGCCGGAGGACGTGGTGCTTACGAAACTTCTGAGCGACATATCGAAGCCGGGGGCGGATGGGAAGACGCCATCAATGGAGGAGATGAGGGCGAAGTACGAGGCAGCGAGGGGAAGCCCTGAAGAGAAAGAATTCCGGGAGAAGCTGCGGCAATGGAGGCTGAATACGCCGATGGGACATTTCGAGGGCGCGCGGCAGAAATTTGCGAGCGCGGGGATCGAGATTTTTGCGTACACGCTGAACTTCGGGAAGGATTTCAGCGATGAAGAGCTGGACAAATGTTTCCAGGAGGCCAAGGCGCTGCGGGCGAAAGCGATTGCATCCTCGACGCAGGTGAGCATGCTTCCGAGGCTGAAGCCTCTGGCGGAGAAATATCGGATCACGGTGGCGGTGCACGGCCACAGCGAAACGGGCAACCCCGACGAATTTTCTTCACCCGAGACGTTTCAAAAGGCGCTAGACCTATCGAGGTGGTTTAAAGTCAATCTCGACATCGGACATTTCACGGCGGGAGGATTCGACGCGGCGCAGTACATCGAGCAGCAGCATGAGAGGATCAGCCACTTGCATTTGAAGGACCGGCAGAAGAATAACGGACCGAATAAACCGTTTGGCGAAGGGGACACCCCGATCGTGCGGGTCCTTCAGCTCCTAAAGCACAAAAGGTATCCGATACCGGCGCTGATCGAGTATGAGTACGCGGGCGCGGGAACCCCGGTTGAGGAAGTGAAGAAGTGTTTGGCGTATTGCAGGAAGGCGCTGGCGGGCGCCTGAAGGAGCGCGGCGCGCGGAAAAACGGCGCAACTAACTGTCGATGATGGAATCCAATGGAGCAGCAAATGGCGAATTATCATAAGAGCCCGGAGGCGGTTTCGCGCCTATCGCCGGAGCAATACGAAGTGACACAGCATAACGCGACGGAGCGGCCGTTCCGGAATGCTTATTGGGACAGCAAAGAAGCGGGGCTTTATGTAGACATCGTGTCGGGCGAGCCGCTCTTTACTTCACTTGACAAGTTCGATAGCGGGTGTGGGTGGCCGAGTTTCACAAAGCCGGTGGAGGCGGAGAACGTAATAGAGAAGAATGACAGCAGCCACGGGATGAGGCGGACGGAAGTTCGATCGCGGGGAGGCGATAGTCATTTAGGGCACGTGTTTCCGGATGGGCCGCGGGAAAGCGGCGGGTTGCGTTATTGCATCAATTCGGCTTCGTTGCGCTTCATTCCGGCGGACCGGCTGGAGAGCGAAGGGTATGGAAGTTACAGGCAACTGTTCGAAGCAAAAGCAGAAGGAGCGAAGAAGTAACATGCCGACTGAAACGGCGATTCTGGCAGGCGGATGTTTCTGGGGGATGCAGGAATTACTGCGGCGGTTTCCTGGCGTGATTGCGACGCGCGTGGGTTATTCGGGCGGCGATGCGCCGAATGCGACCTATCGGAATCACGGAACGCACGCCGAGGCGATCGAGATTGTCTTCGATCCGGAGAGGTTGAGTTATCGGAAGCTGCTGGAGTTCTTTTTTCAGATTCACGATCCGACGACGCTCAATCGGCAGGGTAACGATCGGGGGACGAGTTATCGTTCGGCAATTTTCTACACGAGTGAAGAGCAAGAACGCATCGCAAGAGAGACGATCGCGGACGTGGAAGCATCGGGGCTGTGGCCGGGCAAAGTAGTGACGGAGGTCGCGCAGGCGGGGCCGTTCTGGGAGGCCGAGCCTGAGCATCAGGACTACTTGGAGCGTTACCCGAACGGCTACACGTGTCATTACGCGAGGCCGAATTGGAAACTGCCGAGCAGGGCGGCGGAGCGCCGAGAGGTTTCGGCTTAGGGGAGATCGAGATGGGAACAAGCGCGACGTCGACAAGTGGGGGCCAAGGCGGGACGGCAGAGCAAACTGCAACGCCACTGACATCGTTGAAGGCCTGGAAATCGCTGCGAACGCATTACAAGAAGCTGCAGCAGACGCATTTGAGAGATCTGTTCGCAGGCGACCCCGAGCGCGGCGAGCGGATGACGGCGACGGCCGGCGATATTTTCCTGGATTACTCGAAGAACCGGATTACGGATGAGACGCTGAAGCTGCTGCTCAAGCTGGCGGAGCAATCGGGGTTGCGCGGGCGGATCGATGCGATGTTTCGCGGGGATAGGATTAACATCACCGAGAAGCGGGCGGTGCTGCATGTGGCGCTGCGGGCGCCGCGCGGAGCTTCGATTGTGGTGGACGGCGAAAACGTAGTTCCCGAAGTGCATGCGGTGCTGGATAAGATGACGGATTTTTCGAATCGTATCCGCAGCCGGGAGTGGAAGGGCTACACGGGCAGGCCGATTCGGAATGTGATCAACGTGGGCATCGGCGGGTCGGATTTGGGGCCGGTGATGGCGTACGAGGCGCTGAAGCATTACAGCGATCGCGACATGACGTTTCGGTTCGTCTCGAACGTGGACGGAACGGATTTTGCGGAGGCCGTGCGCGATCTGGATGCGGCCGAGACGCTGTTCATCATTTCATCGAAGACGTTTACGACGCTCGAGACGATGACGAACGCGCACTCGGCGCGGGCGTGGTCGGTGACAGGATTCGACGGCGATGAAAAGTCGGTGGCTCGGCACTTCGTGGCGGTTTCGACAAACGCGGCGGAGGTGGCGAAGTTCGGCATCGATACCGCGAATATGTTCGGCTTTTGGGATTGGGTCGGCGGCCGGTATTCGATGGATTCGGCGATCGGGCTATCGACGATGGTAGCGATCGGGCCGGAGAATTTTCGGGCCATGCTCGACGGGTTCCACCAGATGGACGAGCATTTTCGCACGGCTCCATTCAAACAAAATCTTCCTGTATTGTTAGGGCTGCTGACGGTATGGTATGCGGACTTTTTCGGGGCCGAGACGGTGGCGGTGCTGCCATATGAGCAGTATCTGAAGCGGTTCCCAGCGTATCTGCAGCAGTTGACCATGGAGAGCAACGGCAAGCACGTGACGCTGGAGGGAACGAAGGTCGATTACGCGACGGGTCCGATTTATTGGGGCGAGCCGGGGACCAACGGGCAGCATTCGTTCTATCAGTTGATCCATCAAGGAACGCGGCTGATCCCTTGCGACTTCATTGCGTTTGCGAAGACACTGAATCCGCTAGGGCGGCACCACGACATGCTGATGGCGAACGTGTTTGCGCAGGCGGAGGCGCTGGCGTTCGGGAAGACAGCGGAGCAGGTTAAAGCGGAGGGGACGCCGGATTGGCTTGCGCCGCACAGAGTGTTCGAAGGCAACCGACCGTCGAATACGATTCTGGCGGACGAGCTAACGCCAGAGAGCCTCGGCAAGCTGGTGGCGCTTTACGAGCACAGCGTGTTTACGCAAGGGACGATCTGGCAGATCAACTCGTTCGACCAGTGGGGCGTGGAGCTGGGCAAGGTGCTGGCGCAGCGGATCATTCCGGAGCTGGAGAGCGGCGGAGAGCCGGCGTTAGAGCACGACAGCTCGACGAATAACTTGATTCGAAGGTATCGCCGGGCGAAGGGCTAGCGGCTTCCTCCACTACAATGGCGGTATGTCAAAAGAGCAGCCGTTCCTGACAGACGTGGAGCAATTGCGGGCCAGAGCGCGCAAGAGCATTGAAGATGGCGCAGTGACGCCGGCCTACCAAGGCGATGTGAAACAGGCCATCGACATTTTGCAGGCGGTGCTTGCGACTGAAATCGTTTGCGTGCTGCGGTACACGATGAACGCGATTGCGGCGACTGGGATATCGAGCGAAGGCGTGAGGGACGAGTTCGAAGAGCACGCCAAGGAAGAGCAGAAGCACATGAAGGCGGTGGCTGAGCGGATCAACCAGCTTGGCGGAACGCCCAATTTCAATCCGGAGGGCCTGGCGACGCGATCCGCTTCGCAGTATGTGGAGGGCGCGAACCTGGTGGAGATGATCAAGGAGAACCTGGTGGCCGAGCGGATCGCTTGCGAGCACTACCGCGAGTTGATTCGCTTCTTCGCCGATAAGGACCCGACCACGCGCGTGATGATGGAAGGGATTCTAACGAACGAAGAAGAGCACGCAAACGACATGCACGACCTATTGGTGGCGCATGAAGGGAAGCCGATGATCGCGAGGGGATAGGGAAGAGGAGGACCGATTCGAGACAGAGTTCCCCGGCTTTTGTGTCGGGAACTGGTGGAGGGGCCCTTGCTCCGATAGGCTGCACGTTTCCGCAAAATGGCGGTCCAGCCCCTCCCAGTAAGCGCCCTTCGTTACAAAGCTCTACGCCCGGATTTGTCAGCTTGTGACACTTGGGGAGACCGCTTTTGCTGTGACGCCTCGTAGCCGTTCTGCTTCGAGCCGTAAGGCGATGGTGAAGGGGTTCCTAACCGACCTGCAAGCATCTCCAGGCTATTGGCCGAATCCTCTCAACAGCCCTCCAATGTCGGTCGGCTCTACGGCCAATAAATCTCGCTAGCAAGCTCGATTTCTCTAAATTGTCTTCTGAGGCGTTCGTAGTCCCTTTCAAAAATCCATTCATCGGCTTCTGTTAGCACACCGTTATCGCCCCGGTCGTGAGTGAAGGCCACCCTCTGTTTTTGAAACAAGACAATACTAGGCCGCAACATTTCGGGGGCTGCGTGTCTGCCCCTCAGCGTCACGATTTTTATCTCATGCACAAAATCTTTAAAACTATCGAGAAAAGCCTGTGAGGCGGAATCTGGCTGATTGGTTGCTAACAAGAATACATATCGTATCCTCACTCTTCCAGACGCCACATGGGCTCTAAGCTGCATGTAAAATTCGTTGAACCAGTTTCGTTTTAGAAGATCGTTGGGATCAAACGCGGGTAAACGGATATACGCCTTAACATCCTCGTTGCCGTGGAAGGTCTCCACCAGATCTAGCCACCTGTTGAAATAACCAGCCTCATTGTCCGCGATCGGGATCTGACCCTTTACGATACGGCGAAGAGTTTCGGCGCAGCGATCTAATGCCGTTGAGATAGATCTCGTCTGTACCGGGCGTTTAACTGCAACGGAGAGTGCCGCAATTTCTTGAGTAATTTGATGGATAGGGTTTTTCTCGATGGCATTTATAAAGTCTCGATTAAGCTCTTCGACACGGGCCATTAAGCCATGGGGAAAGACGTCAGTCCTTATGTTAGCGTCTCGCAGTTTTCGAAACCCGAGTCCGCGCACGATTGGATTTGGGTCCAACATACCGATTATCACGCGCCCGACCTTCCTATCGATCAGTCGTTCAACGCACGGAGTCTTGCCTTCACCCCGCTTAGTACATGGCTCTAGTGTTGTGTAAACTGAAGCTCCTACAAGCTTTCGGTCCTTGAGGTGGTGCTCGAGAAGAAGGTATTCGGCGTGTTCACCCTTCCCCGGATCTCTTTCATCCCGGTAAGCACGACCGATAACCTCATTTCCAAGAACAGCGACAGCACCCACTCGGGGAACGCCGCCTGTAGAATCAGGCTTCGACTGAGACATCATCTCTATCGCTAATTCCATGGACTGTTCGTGAAGAGATTTCATAGGTTGCGCTCATCCTGCCAGTTTAGAATTTAATAGATTAGTAGCGTAGCAGAACATTTGGATGGTTCGGCGCAAAATAGACTACATAGTACTGTACGGAGCGCACGCGAGTTGATTCCGAGAAGTCGACTGGTCATGCGTTGAAGAACGGTAGACTGAGATTGCAGACCGCAATGCGAGATCGCAGACAACGTAGTTAGGCTGCAAGGGTAGCAGGGGATGCCAATTGGAATCTGCAAGCTTTGCCTAAGTGACAAAGAGCTTTTGAAGAGTCACATGATGCCTGCGGGACTATACGGTCATCGCAACAGAGAGTTCGAGGTTTTCACATTGTCTGCAAGGGTGAGGACCAAGAAGCAAATGAAACAGGTTCTGCTTTGCCGCGAATGCGAAGAGCGATTTAGCGAGAACGGAGAATCCCATGTACTCGGCCTCATTGGATCCAAGAGGAAGCAATTTTCTCTGAACGAGCGTATGCGTCTTGGTTTCGCACGCGACAGCGATAGCTTCAGTAAGCGCTTCTTTGCTCCTGACTTTGGAATCGATGTAGACAAGTTTTCGTATTTCGCGATTAGTGTTGTTTGGAGAGCGGCAGTCATCCAATGGCTAATGGAAGATGGCACTTACACCCAAAAAGTGTCTCTGGGCGACTTCCAGGAGGATATGCGCAGATATCTTATCGGAGAGACAACATTGCCGTCAGACATGGCGGTCATCGTGATCGTCTGCAGTGACGCCACTTCTCGACAGGGCTTCACTTATCCCACCGGTTTCGTCGAGGCAAACTGCATTAATTTCAGGTTTCTGGCTCGGGGTATCGTTTTTAGGCTATTGATCGGGTATGGAATGACGGGTTTTCTGAAACAGGCAGCATGCACTTCCACGATTAAACCCATTTGGTACGGGAACTGCGAAAGCCGAACTCGCGAGATGTTCCGGAATCTTATCGTATAACCAACCTGCCGCAGTCGACGGAGATAGCGGCGTAACAGATGCGAGCACGTTGAAAAGAGTGAGCCGGAGCCGCTTAGGATGTCTTTGGTATGCGAGCCCGGGCCTGGTTTGCGGCCGATAAACTGCGTAGAGCCCAAGCGCCGGGTAATGGTGCGGATGAGAGGACTTGAACCTCCACGCCGTTGCCGGCACTAGAACCTGAATCTAGCGCGTCTGCCAATTCCGCCACATCCGCAGGTGAGCGACGAGACCATTGTAATGCAGGCCGGCTTGGGAGGGGGAGTTCGAGGGCAGGCCGAGGGGAATCTGAAAGGGCCCTGCGTGTATGCAGTTAAAATTATAGTGATGCCCTCTAGCTCTGCCGTCGCAGACAGTACTGCGCCAACACGATCGCCGCTGCTTCTAACAGGCCTTGCGTGGCTGATTCCCGGCTCCGGCCATCTGCTGCTTGGGCGGCGGGGGCGAGGGGCCATCGTGTTCGCCACGGTACTCGCCGCATTCCTGATCGGGGCGCTGATGCGCGGTCCGATGTTTCATCCGGGTGGGAACGGAGATCTGCTCTCGCGCTTAATCCAGATTGGCGGCTTTGTGGGCGATCTGGCGGCGGGGCTGCCGTACTTTCTTTCGGTCTGGCTGGGCTACGCGCCGCCCGACAGCGCGGGACACGCCGCCGATTATGGCTCGAAATTTTTAGTGGCGGCAGGACTGCTGAACATCCTTGGCATTGTGGACGCGTACGAGATCGCGACCCATCAGAAAGACTAAATCGTTATCATGACTTTGAATCTGGATCATTTCGAAGCGGCATTACTCTTCGCGCTTCTGGCGAGCGCGATGCTGGGCTTGATCACCAAACGCACGGACCGGGAACGGTTGCGGTACGGCGTTCGCTGCTTTGCGTGGTTTATGGCCGCGCTGTTCGGGATCGGCTGGTTCATGCGGATTCTGCATGGATAGCGTTTCGGGGCCAGTGCTCGCATGAAGACGTTTTATATAGAGACGTTCGGCTGCCAGATGAACGCGCACGACTCGGAAAAGGTCGTGGGCACGCTTCTGCAGGAGGGTTACACGCAGGTGGACCGGCCGGATCAGGCCGAGCTGGTTCTCTACAACACGTGCAGCATCCGAGACAAGGCGGAGCAAAAGGTCTTCAGCCGGCTCCAGCAGTTCAAACGAGAAGCGGGCAAGGGGAAGGTTTTCGGCGTATTGGGCTGCGTGGCCCAGCAGGAAGGCGAACGCATCTTCGAACGCGCGCCTCACGTGAGCCTGGTGGCGGGTTCGGCGAGTTACACGAAGCTGCCGGATCTACTGGTGCAACTCGAAGCGGGCAACCGGCGAGTGACGGGACTGAGCCTGGATACAAACGAGACCTTCGACACGCCTTATACGCGGCGGGACAATCCGCACCGCGCTTACATCACGATTATCGAGGGCTGCGACAAATCCTGCGCGTACTGCGTGGTGCCGTTTACGCGAGGACCGGAACGCAGCCGCACGAGCGAGAGTGTTTTGCGGGAGGCGGCGTCGCTCGCGGAGCTGGGTTACACGGAGATCCAGTTGCTTGGGCAGAATGTCAACAGCTATCGCGATCCTTCGCCGGCGGGGTGGGATTTCGCGCGGCTGCTGGATGAGACCGGAAAGACGCCGGGCATCCGGCGCGTCCGATTCACGACTTCGCATCCGCGCGACTTCGTGAAGGGCATTGTGGAGGCAATCGATGGAAACTCCGCGCTCTGCAATCACGTTCACCTGCCGGTGCAATCGGGTTCGACGAGCGTGCTGTCGCGCATGCAACGGCTTTACACGCGCGACGATTATATGCGGCGCATCGAGTGGATGAAGAACGCCAGGCGGAGCATCGCGATCACGACGGACATCATCGTCGGGTTTCCGGGAGAGACCGAGCAGGACTTCAAAGAGACGGTGCGCCTGGCCGAGGAAGTGGAGTATGATTCGATGTTCATCTTCAAATACTCGAAGAGGCCGAATACGCCCGCGCTCGAATACGAGGATCATATTCCAGAGGAAGAGAAGACCCGTCGCTTGATGATTCTTCAGGAACTTCAGCGAGCGATCCAGATTCGGCGCAATGCCGCATATGTCGGCACAATCGAAGAGGCGCACGTGGAGGGGTACAACACCGCAACAGGACAATGGATCGGCCGAACGGCGCAGAACAAGACGCTCAATTTCATAGACGCAGAGCTGCCGGGACCCGCCGAAGGGCGGACGCTGACCGGCACATACGCCGACATCTTAGTAACGCGCGCCGGCCCGAATAGCCTTGCCGGCGAGCACATCGCCAGCACAATGAACAATGGGCCGGGCAGGGCCGTCTAACTGTTGTCTGCGAAAGGGAGGTCGAAGGTGGAAGTAGAGATGAAGATCCGGGGCCTGATGATGGATCCCATGACGAACATGCCGATCGTCGTGTTGAAAGATTTGAGCGGCGATTCCGTGCTCCCCATTTGGGTGGGCATCTATGAGGCGAATGCAATCGCGCTCGAGATCGAAAAAGTCACCACGCCGCGACCCATGACGCATGACCTTATCAAAGTGCTTTTGATGGGCCTCGAAACGAGCATCAAGAAAGTGGTGGTCAGCGAACTGAAAGAAGACACGTTTTACGCGCTGATATGGCTGGAGCGCGAGGGAAAGCTGATGAGCGTCGATTCCCGCCCGAGCGACGCGCTGGCGCTGGCGCTGCGCCACGACTGCCCGATTTACGTCGAGGAAAAAGTTCTTCAATCTTCGCGGAATTCGACGAGCGTTTCCGAAAAGGTGAATAACGAAGAGCTGCGGAAATGGCTCGAGAACCTCAACGATGAAGATCTGGGCCGCTACAAGATGTAGCTGAAGGCAAGAACAAAGAGCCCGAGGAGTGCTCCCCGGGCCCCTGAAGCGGACTTACTTCTTGCGCCGGCCTCTCCTGGGAGGAGCGGTGGTTTGCACGCCCGGGATGGTTGGATCTTTAAAGGTCAGCATGTAAGGATCCTTTGTGTAACTATCGGCCACGCCCGAGAAATCGACTTTCTGGCCGACCTTGATTTTATCGAGCGCCTCGGTTGGGAGCGGCTGAGAGAATTCGAGCGTGGCATCCGGCTTGGCGGGGTCTTCGATTCCCAGCACTACCTTGGTGGGATGGTCGGGCGGATCGATGGAAATCACCGTGCCTGAGAAGGTTTTCACGCCTTCGGCGCCGCCGGGGATTTCGGCGTCCTTGACGGAGCTATTGAAGAAGCTGTCGCCCTGATCGCCCGTCAGGTTCGTCTTAATGGTGTACCAGAGTTTGAATGCCGGGTCGGAGTTCATCCGGTCGTTGAGTTTGGCGGCCTCGGCATTTGCGACATCCGCAGCGCCGGTGATATTCAAATCGGCCGGAGGCAGCGCGCTGGTTTTGGCCTGGGCGAGAATCTGGTCGCCGCCGTCGGCGCTGCCGTGGAAGTCTTTGTACGCCTTGTTGAAGTAGTCGAGCAGCTTGGCGCGGGCGTCGGGCGCGACAGCCGGGCCAGGACCGCCGTACTGCGCGGCACGCGCATATTCAAAGAGCCCTTCGGGATATTTCTTATCGTCGATGAGCAGCTTGCCGTAAGCCGCCGAGACGGTGCCCTGATCGGGATTGGCAGTGAGGCTGGCTTTGTATTCGTTTTCCGCGGCGGCGGTGTCCTTTTTCGAGGCCGCTTCCCAAGCGAGCGCGTTGTGCGCGAGAGCCATGGCCTGGTTCTTCAGCGTGCCCCATTGCGTGTCGCTCACGGTGGCGGGCTTCTTGGAGGCGCTAAAGGTATCTTCGACGCCATCGAGAACGGCATGGGCGGCGGAATCGACCTGAGTCAGCAGATCGGGGGGAGGAGCGGCGCCGCCCACAGCCGGTCCCCAGAGCGCGATGTAATAGTTGGCCAGGAAGTACTTGGGGTCCTTCTTCAACATGTCCTGGCATTTCTGGATCAACTGCTGGCGGGACGGCGGATCGTTGGGGGCAAGCTGAGCAAGCGTGTTGATGAAGTACTTGAGGCGGTCGTCGGCAAAGTCGCTTTGCGGATACTTGTCCTGCCATTGATTGAGGAGATCGAGCCGCGCCTTGGGATCTTGGGTCTGGGTGATCTTGGAATAGAGGTCGTATTCGGCGCGGTCTTTGTAATTCTTCTGGGGCTGCGCGGCTTGACCGTTAGCCTGGCTCGCGCCCGCGGCCGGCTGAGAAGCGGTCTGAGCTATGGCGACATCTACACAGCCGAGGCTGGTGAGCAAGGCGAAAGCCCCGGCGGCCGCCAGCCACTTGCCGGCCTTCGAAAAGGAAATCTCCACGACAACCCTCCTGACAGGAATTCTACGTCTTCGTTCTGGGGACGAATTTCTTCGCGTTCGGCCCCTACCGGATTCTACCCGGCCCGGAACGCGGCTAAATGCGCAAAGCCGGAGTATAACGAACTCGTTTCCGACTCGCAACAATGGATAGTAATCGAGCCCTGCATCCCGAATAAATAGATGCCGTGGCGGAGCAACTTGTTCCCCAGAAGGCGTCGGGGGCGGAGCCTTTCTATCCGGGCGGCGCGTGCTATCATCCACGTTTTCCATGCGGCCTCTGGATCTTGCGGTGATTGCCGCATACCTGGTCTTCATTACGTGGTTTGGCGCGCAATTCAAGAAAAGCCAGGGTTCGTTGAAGGATTATTTTCTAGGCGGGCGCGGCGCGCCGTGGTGGGCGATCGCGTTCTCGATTGTTTCGGCCGAGACGAGCACGCTGACCGTGATCGGAACTCCGGCGCTTTCCTTGAACGGCAATTTCGCGTTTCTGCAGCTTGTTTTGGGGTACCTGCTGGGGCGGATAGTTATAGCAGTTCTATTCCTGCCGCAGTACTTTCGCGGGGAGATGTTCACGGCCTATGAGCTGATGCAGCGCCGTTTCGGAGCGCGCGTCCGAAAATTTACGGCGGGGACGTTTCTGATTCTGCGAGCGCTGGCGGAAGGCGTGCGGGTGTTCGCCATCTCGATTGTGATTTCGATCATTCTCGGAACGGGCGAGGTGGGTTCTATCGCGGTGATCGTATGCCTGACGCTGTTTTACACATTCGAGGGCGGCATGACCGCGGTGATCTGGACAGATGTTGTGCAGATGATCCTTTACATTTGCGGAGCGGCGGGGAGCTTTTTCCTGATCCTCCAGTTGACTCCCGGAGGATGGCCGCATGTGATGGAGCTGGCGCGCGCCACGCACAAGTTTCAGATCTTCGATTTCGGATTCTCCTTTTCGGCGGCTTTTTTCGAGCGGAACTACAGTTTTTGGGCGGGACTGCTGGGCGGCTGTTTCCTGGTCACGGCCAGCCATGGCACGGAGCAATTGATGGTGCAGCGGCTTCTCGCGGCAAGAAGCGAACGCGAGAGCCGGCTGGCGCTGCTATCGAGCTGGCTGGTGGTATTCGGGCAATTCGCGCTGTTTCTGTGTATCGGAGTGCTGTTGTACGCCTATTACAAGAGCACGGGGCAAGCGGCGCCACGGCTACCGGAGCGCACGTATCCGGAATTTATCTGGCGGCACCTGCCGGTGGGGGTGGCCGGGCTGGTGATGGCGGCAATCCTGGCAGCGGCGATGTCGAACCTGAGCGCGGCATTGAACGCGCTCGCATCGACGAGCATCATGGATTTTTTGAAGCCGTTGCGGCCGGGGCACTCGGAAGGGTATTACCTGTTCGCCGCGCGGTGGGCGACGGTTGCCTGGGGGGTGATCCTGTTCAGCGTGGGGCTGGTGGCGCGGCATTGGGGCCGGGTGCTCGAAGCCGGGCTTTCGGTGGCCTCCGTGCTGTATGGCGCGCTGCTGGGGGTGTTTCTGCTCGGCACGTTGACGAAGCGGCCCGGCGAGTGGTCCGCGATGATCGGCATGAGCGCCGGATTCGCGGCGACGCTGCTTCTACGCAGCTACGTGGCGTTTACGTGGTATGTGCTAATCGGCTCGACGGCAACTTTCGCGGTTGGCTACGCGGCGAGCCTGGTGCTTCGGGATGGGAAGCGGGAGCATTGGGTGACGAAGACCGCTTCTTAAGAGAAAGAGCATTCCATGCCCACCGAAAAGCAGTACTCAGGTCCCAGTCTGCAGCGCGTGCTTGGCCTTTGGAGCGCGATTTCGATCGTGATTGGGACGGTGATCGGAAGCGGCGTTTTCCTGGTTCCCTCGACGATGATCCGGTACGTCGGCTCGGTCGGAAACCTGTTTATCGTGTGGGTGGCGGCGGGCTTGCTCAGTCTGTTTGGCGCGCTTACGTACGCCGAATTGGCGGCGGCATTTCCGGAGGCTGGAGGCGAATACGTCTACCTAAGCCAGGCGTATGGACCGTTCTGGGGCTACCTGTACGGCTGGACGCAGCTTTGGGTAGCCAAGAGCGGATCGATTGCCACGCTAGCGGCGGGTTTCTATACGTACTTGACGGCGTTCTATCCGGTGCTGGGGACGCCGGTGGTGGTTTTCCCGCTGCATATCGGGCCGGGCGGGAGCTTGCTGGAGATTCACTACGGCCAACTGGCAGCCATTGCGGTGATCCTTATTCTTGCGGGCGTGAATTACATCGGGGTGCGGTCGGGCGGCAACACGCAGGTGATCGTCACGGCGATCAAGATGCTGCTGATCGCGGGCGTGATCGCGGTGGGGCTCTTTTCGGGCAAAGGCGACTTCTCTCATTTCGGAGCGCGCGTGGCGAGCGTGGGAAGCGTGGCGGGATTTTTCGCGGCGATGGTCAGCGCGCTATGGGCCTACGACGGCTGGAACAACGTGAGCATGGTGTCTTCGGAGATTCGCAATCCGCAGCGCAACCTGCCACGGTCGCTGATTTTGGGCACGGGCGCGGTGATTGGGACGTACCTGCTAATCAATGTGTCCTATTTCTACGTTCTGACGCCGGCGCAGGTGGCGGCGAGTCATCGGGTGGCGGCGGACGCAATGTCGAGCATTTATGGAAATTGGGCGGCGGCGGCAGTGACGGTGGCGGTGCTGATCTCGATTTTTGCGGCCTTGAATGGATCGATACTTTCGGGCGCGCGGGTGCCTTATGCGATGGCGCGGGATGGCCTATTCTTTCGATTTGCGGCGAGAGTGCATCCTAAATTTCACACGCCCGGCAACTCCATGATTCTGCTCTGCCTGTGGTCCTGCGTAGTGGTTTTGAGCGGGTGGTTCGACGATCTTTATAATTTCGTGATATTCGGGAGCTGGATTTTGTACCTAATGACGGCTGCATCGGTGTTTGTTCTGCGTAAAAAGAGGCCAGACGTGGCGAGGCCGTACCGTGTGATCGGATATCCGTTAGTTCCAGTACTTTTCGTGGCAGTTGCAGCCCTGCTATTGGTGAGCACGGCGCAGACGCGTCCGCGCGAATCATTGATGGGCTTGGCCCTCATGGCGTTAGGAGTTCCCTTCTATTATTACTGGGATCGGAAGAACTCCTAGTTCCGATTAGAAAAAGCCCCGATATTTCCACAGTCCAGCGCGTAAATGCAGCAGGTACTTCCAGTACCATTCCTACCTAAACAAGTTGGCTTATATTGAATTCTTCGTGAACGGCGAATTAAACTTCGACTTTAATCCGCGATTGAAACCATGCCAACACGTAGCGGACTAAACTGCGGAAGAGAGGTCAAGGTCTTGGACGTCGATAAAATGCTGGTCGAGTTGCGTCTGGAACGCGAGCAAATAGAAGAAGCGATTCTTACGCTTGAGAGATTGGCGCGTGGGCGGGGACGCCGCAGAGGCCGGCCGCCCGCATGGCTGAAGGAAGCCACAGCGGCAGCTTCGGGCGAAGAGGGGCAAAATGCGGTGGTACAGTTGCCCTCCGAGCCGCGGCGGCGGGGGCGTCCTCCCGGGAGCAAGTCCAAACATAGCCAGTCTTTGGAAGCTTGAGTAGTCAGGGCGGAAGCTTGAGGAGTCAGGGCGGGTTTGTGGGGAGGCAGCGCGCCACGGACGCGCTAATAGAGCAGGTAGGCTTTTCTGCGTTGCTCGAATTCGGAGGCCTGCGAGCGCACCTTGGCCCAGATGGCGCTCGCGCCCATGCCGAGCGCGAGATCTTGCACCACCTCTCGATTGCCTATTAGGAAGCGGCATTTTGCGAGATCGATTTTGCCCGGAAAGAGCTTTTCGAGGGCGACGGCTAATTCGATTCCGAGGCGCGTGCTGTCGAAAGCTTCGCGGTCTGTGACGACAAAGCGGACACCTTCTATTTGTTTTCCGGCGAAATTGGAAGAGGTGGGCTGAAATCGAGTGGCGTAGACGCGAACGCCGGGAATAAACTGGCCGTTTAAATACATAGCCAGATCCTGACCGCGAATCCAATCGGCGCCAATCTGCTCGAACGGGGAATCGGTTCCGCGGCCTACCGAATAATTAGGATCGAACTCGAGCATGGCGAGACCGGGATAGAGCAAAGCGGCGTTCAGGCTTCGCATATTGGGCGAAGGATCGATCCAGGCGAGGGTGGTTGCGTCGAACCAATCGCCGCGCTCCCAGTTCTTGAGCTTCACCACGTGGAGCGGGGCGTTCCAATGCTGTTCGGCGTTGGCCATGGTGGCTAGCTCCCCATCGGTCATGCCGTGGCGCAGCGGCATGTCGTAGCAGCCGACCAAGGAGTGAAGGTCGGACTCCATCTCCGGACCCTCGACATGAGTGCCGGTGATGGGGTTGGGGCGGTCCAGAACATAGAAGGGCTTGTGGGCTTTGGCGGCCTCTTCCAAGGCGTAGAGCAGAGTGCAGGAGTAAGTATAGAAGCGCGCGCCGACATCTTGAATATCGTAGACGACGGCGTCAAGCCCTTCCATCTGGGCCGCGGTGAGGCGGCGACGGCTGGGCTCGGACAGGCTGACGACGGGCAAGCCGGTTGCGGGGTCGGTGGAATAGGCGACGTCGGTATCTTTGTTGCCGGTGAGCCCGTGCTCGGGTGAGAAGAGCTTTACCAGATTTACATGGGCCTGCAACATGACATCGATATTGCGGCGGCCGTTGCGATCGAGCCCGGTGTGATTGGTGATGAGACCGATGCGCTTGCCCTTGAGCTCGGCGAAGCCGTCCTGTTCGAGAACGTCGAGGCCGGTCATGGTCTTCACCTGGCGATTGACGACGCGATGCACTCCAGCGCCGGCGATGGTTTCGTTGTAGCCGGTGAGAGCGACCGTATCGGGCACGAATTCTCCAAAGCGGGCAGCGACGGCGGTTGCGATGCGGGAGCGCAGAGAGCTGAGCGACTTGCCGCGCTTGGGATGGACCACGTTGGTCAACACGATGACGAATGAATTCGTGACGGGATCGATCCACATGGAAGTGCCGGTGAAGCCGGTGTGGCCGAAGGAGCCGATGGGGTAGAGCTCGCCGCGATTGCTGGAGTAGGGCGAATCGATATCCCAGCCGAGGCCGCGAAGGATGGGCTGGTCGGCAGGGCTGCCGGGGGTGGTGAATTTTCGGACGGTGAGCGGATCGAAGAGTTGGACGGCGCCGAGGCGGCCGTTGCCGAGCAGCATTTCGGCGTAGAGCGCGAGGTCGGCGGCGGTGGTGAAGACGCCCGCGTGGCCGGCGATGCCGCCCATGTAGCGGGCGGTGGGATCGTGGACTACGCCGCGCAGAGGCTGGCCCGTGTCGGGATCGATTTCGGTGGCGGCGATACGGCTGCGAAGAGCGGGCGCGGGCAGGTAGCCGGTCTCTTTCATTCCGAGCGGCTCAAAGATCTGTTCGCGGGCAAATTGCGCGAGGGTTTCGCCCGAGAGACGGCGGACGATCTCGCCCATCAACAGGAAATTGATGTCGCTATAGATGAAGCGGCCGCCGGGCGGAGCGATGGGTGTCGCGGTGAGCGCTTTTTGAATGCCCGTTTCGTAGCCGGTCCAGCGGGGCTCCAGATCGACGTCGGGCGGCAGGCCGGAGAAATGCGTCATGAGCAGGCGAATGGTGATGTCGCTGTGGCCGCCTTGAAATTCCGGCAGATACTTGGTCACGGGATCGTCGATGCGGAGCTTGCCTTGCTCAAAGAGACGCATGACGGAGGGCGTGGTGGCGATGACTTTGGTGAGCGAGGCGGCGTCGAAGATGGTGTCTTCGGTCATGGGCTCGCGCTGGGGAATGAGGACGCGGTAGCCGTAGGCTTTGCGATAGACGAGTTGGCCATTGTGCCCGATGGCGACGACGGCGCCGGGGATGTAGCCGGTACGCACGGCGTCTTCGAGGATGGAATCGACCTGGGGAAAGGAATTTTCGGCCGCCGGGGTCTGGGCGCCTTTTGCATACGCCGCGGCGAGGCCGCCGGCCAGGAGGAGAATGCCCGCGAGTCTCATGCGGGGTCAGGCCAACTTAGCTGCGATGGCGTCGAGCAGGCGCGCCAAGTCGATGTCGTTGGCGGTGACGCCGCCGGCATCGTGGGTGGTGAGATCCACGACAACACGGTTATAAACATTGAGCCATTCGGGGTGATGGTTCTTCTTTTCGATGTGCGGGGCAGCGGTCGCCATGAAGCCGAAGGCGCAGGGGAAATCGGGGAATTGGAACTCGCGATGCAGTTTGCCGGCTTGGATGGACCAGCCGGGGAGCTGGTGGAGGGCGGATCGGAGTTCTTCAGGGGACAGGGTTTGCCTCGCCATGAGGCCATTGTAGTGGCCGGGGCGGGAGCGACCTTGACCGGGCGCTGCACACGTGTGCATACTGAAGATGGAGGGCTTTGGCATGCAGGCTCGACTGGACGCGGCGCCGCTCAAGGAATTGGATCAGTGGGATGATTTTGTGGCGAGCCGTTACCGGGAGGGCAGGTCCGAGGAAGAATTTCGCAACTATAAAGAAGATGCGAACCCGGGCGTGACCGAGTTTTACCGTCAGAATCATGCGCGCCAGACACTAGAATTCGTTCTCTCCAAGAAAAAGCAGTATTGCGGCCTGACGCGTGGGCGTAAGGGCATCTGGGAGATGGCGGAGTATCTGAACACACTGGTGGATGAGAGCGACCCGGATACGGATTTGAGCCAGGTGGAGCACCTTCTGCAGACATCGGAGGCGATCCGAAAGGACGGGCGCCCGCGTTGGTTCGTCCTCGCGGGACTCTTGCACGATCTGGGCAAGGTGTTGTGCCTGTACGGCGAGCCGCAGTGGGCCGTGGTGGGCGATACATTTCCAGTGGGCTGCGCACATTCGGACCAGGTTGTGTTTCCAGAGTTCTTTGCGGCCAATCCCGACAGCCGCGTACCCGAGTATCGGACCGCGTATGGGATCTACTCGCCGAATTGCGGACTGGATCGTGTGCATCTCTCCTGGGGGCACGACGAATACATCTACACGGTGACGCGAAAGTATCTGCCGGAACCCGCGCAGTACATGTTGCGGTATCACTCTTTTTACGCCGCGCATCGGCACGGCGCATACAGGCATCTGATGAATCCGCACGACGAGCAGATGTTCGAGTGGGTCCGGAAGTTCAATCCTTACGACCTGTATTCAAAGGGCCGAGAACGCCCGAACTTGGCCGAAATCAGGCCGTATTACGAGGAGCTGGTGGCGGAGTTCTTTCCTACTCAGATCGATTGGTGAGGGCGGCCGGAGGCGCGGTAGAGCCGCGCACGATAAGTTCGCCCTTGATCCGAATGGTCTTTTCGGCGGGCCTGCCTTCGAGGAGCGCGAGGAGAAGCTTCATCGCAGTGCGGCCAATCTCCTGCCTGGGTTGATGAACGGTGGTTAACGGCGGGTTGAGCAGCGGGGCGAAGAAGAGATCGTCAAATCCGACAACCGATAGCTGGCGCGGCGATTGGACTCCTTGCGCCGCCGCCTCGCGCAAGACTCCGAGCGCGGTCATATCGTTGTAGCAAAAAACCGCGGTTGGCCTGGAGCGCAGGGCTAGGAGCTTGCGGAGGGCCGCGACCCCGCCTTCCGGCTTGCCATCGCCCGGAACGATCAGAGTGTGTTTGATTCGCGAGGACCGCAAGGCTTTCCGGTAGCCGGCCTCGCGATCGGCATTCGAACCCAAGCCGAAACGGTCGCCGATGTAGGCTATTTCTCTGTGACCCAGTTGAATCAAGTGACGGACGGCGCGCCAGGCGCCATCTACGTTGTCGATCGTGACGGAATGGGCGAACTCGCTGGTGTGGTGGTTGTTGATGAGCACGATCGGGATCTGCAGCTCCGAAAGCTTTTCGATGTAGAGGGCGCCGACGCGGGACGAGGCGACGAGCACTCCATCGAAACGATGCTCCCGGAGAGCCTGAACGACGGCGATTTCGCGTTCGGCATTGCCGTGTGAATTGGCCAGCACGACGGAGTAGCCGTGGCGGTTGGCGAGTTCCTCGATACCGAAGAATACCTCGCCGTTGAAGGGATCGGCGATGCTGGTGACGACGACGCCGATGGTGTGGGTGCGGCGGGTAACGAGGCTGCGAGCGACGGCGCTTGCGGCGTAGCCGGCTTGATCGGCAATGCGTTGAATGCGCTCCGCCGTTGTGGCGGGGATCAAAGGACTCTTGCGCAGAGCACGCGAAACAGTGGAATGCGAGACCCCGGCCAGCCGGGCAATGTCCTTAATAGAGACGGGCATTTTGAAAATGGGTGAATTCTGACTAACAAATTTGGCTATACTCAGAATCTCTAATCCACTAACTGTAAGATCCTTTATGCGTCTGCGCAATCTACTCTGGTTTAGACGCGCTTCAGTACTCGCCTGCGCACTCGGGTTACTGCTGCCTTTGGGGGTGTACGCGGCGACGATCTCCGGAACGGTGGAGGACGCCTCAGGCGCTCTAATACCGAGTGCGCGGATCGAAATTAGCGGCGGCGGTTTGCCGGCGCCCTTGATTGTAATCTCCGATGCGCAGGGGCATTTCGCGTCACCGGACGTGAAGCCGGGCACTTACTCGGTGCGTGTTACGCATGAGGGATTCGAGCCGCTCTCGACGCCGGTGAAAGTTGGGGAAAGCGCGGCCGAGGTGGCGGTGAAGCTTTCAATCGCCACGCAGCGGCAGGAGGTGAGGGTGGCGGGCGCCGCGGCGCAGTTCGCTAATGCGGACCCGGTATACCGGACGCTAAGAAGCATCGCCCCCGGCGTGACGCTGGAGATCAGGGATTTCACGCTGCGATATGACGTGGCGAGCTTTGCGTTCAAGCAAGGGACGATTACGTTTCTCGCGCCGGTGGAGGGCATAGTGACGGGCGCGATCTTCGTAGGCCAGGGACACCTGACGCTGAAGCCGGCGATGCCAATCGATCGCAGGGACTTGGCTCGGCGGATTGGAACCGAACAGGTGGAGGAAGACTTCAGCGACGTGGTGTTTCGTTTTACCGATGGGTCGAATCGGGCGCTGATACAAGGAACTCGCGACAATGTGCCGACTCCACAGGCGGCGATTACGGTATTTCAGGCGTGGAAGGAAAGAGTGCGGCAGAGGCGCGATGCGCTGGGATTCTCAAAGGCCATGCTGGGCGAGGCCTTTTCAGAAGCCATACTGACCGGCGAGGCCATGGACAATGTCGACGCCGACATTCTGGCGTGCTTGTACAACAGCAACCGGCCGGGATTCTTCAGCGCGTATGTGCATGGGGTAAAGCACAAAGACCTGCGGTTTTATACGCGGCCGCGAGGCGGAGCGATTCCAGCCCTTGGTTCTCCGGAGGAGGTCGCGCTGGTCAATTTCAACCCGGAAGGGATGGACGACGGGGTCTGGTATCTGGCGCATCGCTTGATCGAGTATCAGAACGGCACAGCGAGTTCGAGCGAAGAGCGCCGCTACGAGAAGGCCGTTCAGTACAAGCTGGATACGGTGGTCGGCAACAACGATCATTTGATTGGCGCGGCGGCGATTACCTTCGAGCCGCTCATCGATGGGGAACGGGTGCTGAAGTTCCAGATGTTGCCGAATCTGCGGGTGACGCGCGTCGCCGATGCCGAAGGCAAGAATCTCTACTTCATGCAGGAGAGCCGCAAGGCGGATGGATCGTTCTATGCCGTGCTGCCGGCGCCGGCGAAGTTGGGCCTGCGTTCTACGATCACGGTTGAGTATTCAGGCGACAAAGTGATTGCGAACGCGGGAGTGGGAAGCTTCTATGTCGTGGCGCGGGAGGCGTGGTACCCGAATCTGAACGGTTTCGGAGAGCATAGCCTCTATGACTTGACCTTTCGCTATCCCAAGAAAGACAGGCTGATCAGCGTGGGAAGGCTCGATAAAGAATGGGTGGACGGCAATATCGCGGGCAGCCATTGGGTTACGCCGAAGCCGGTCGCGGTTGCGGGTTTCAATTTCGGCGAGTATCAGGAGGTGGACTTACCCGATCCTCTGACGAACTATAAGATCCAGGGCTTTTATCTGACGGAGCTGCCGGACATGCTAAGGGGGCAGTCCGCGCTCGCGGCGATGGCGCCGAAGGCCATGACGAAGTACGCGCTCGAGCAGACGCGGGCGCAGTTGCAAGTCTGCACTCACTTCTTCGGGCGGAGCGAATTCGACCATATCGCCATTACCGAGCAGCCGAACTTCGCATTCGGGCAGTCGTGGCCGAATTTGGTGTATCTTCCGATCTCCGCGTATATCGATTCGACGCAGAGATGGATGCTCTTTGGGCACATCGATAACGGATTCACGGAGTTTGTACAAGAAGTGACGCCGCACGAGGTGGCGCATCAATGGTGGGGGCATGCGGTTGGGTGGGCTTCGTATCACGACCAGTGGCTTTCGGAAGGCTTCGCCGAGTTTTCGGCGGCGCTGTTCCTGCAACAGGCGACGGGCGACGGCTGGCGGAAGGACTACATACAGTTTTGGGACCGGCTGCGGGCGCGCATCCTGGAGAAGAACAATTACGGGACGGCGCCGAACGATGCAGGGCCGTTGTGGCTGGGGCTACGGCTGATATCGCCGCGCACCGAGAATGCCTATCAGGAGGTGACGTACCCGAAGGGCGCCTATGTACTCGCGATGTTGCGGTCCATCATGTATACGAACCAGGATCACGACAAGGGGTTCATCGAGATGATGCACGATTTTGTAGAGAGTCACCGAGACGCGCCGGCTTCGACGGAATCGTTTAAGGCGATCGCCGAGAAGCACATGACCAAGTACATGGACCTGAGAGGCGATCATCGCCTGGATTGGTTCTTCGACGAGTGGGTGTATGGGACCGAGGCGCCGCATTACGATTTCTCCTATCAGCTTTCGAACGCGGGCGGCGGGCAGACGAAGCTGCACATGACGGTGACGCAGAGCCAGGTGGATAGCGACTTCGCGATGCTGGTACCGGTATTCGCCGATTTCGGGAAGAACATGGTTCGCATCGGACAAGTAGCGGTTGCGGGCAACAGCAGCAAGACGATCGATGTGACTCTTCCCTCCCAGCCGAAGAAAGTGGCGCTCAACGCTTATAGAGAGATTTTGGAGCGTTGACGGACGATCGTTACTGAACGAACTTCGCGCTAACCACGATGAAGAGCGCTGAATTGCCGCCGTCGATATTGGTGTTGCCGACGACGACTTTCTCGTCGCTCTGGACGTCGAGGTCGGTTTCCACGCTGACGCGGACATCGGAGTCCGGGACGCCGGTGTTGAAGGAGAATTTGTTGAAGCGAATGGTTCGATCGTTTCCGCCGGAAGACCTGGGCTCCAGGGCGCACCCGATCAGATAGGTGTTGAGAAATCCGGCCTGGGCGTTCGGGAAGTTCTTCAAGAGACCCCTCGCGCTGGCGTTATGGCCTTCGCGGGCGCGGATCATAGTGCTGTCGAGAAGCTGGTAGCTGGTGTAGGGAAAGACGGCCTTAAGCTGGCGCAGGACGGGCTCGATTTCAGGCGAGGAGGCGACTTCCGAGCTTTTCGAGCTGGCGCCGATTACGTAGACCTTGATCTCGACATCGCGGGCAGAGTCGTCGGGGCTAGGCACGTCTATTTCTTTAATTGCCTCTTCGGCGCTGCTCACCTGCGCGGGCGTTCCATAGAGGAGCAGGACCTTCAGGCCATTGTTCGCGGCGCCATGCACCCCGCCCAAGGTCACGATGTCTTTTACGGCTTCGGCGCGCGCATAGCGGAGATGAATGAGTTTCGTGACGTTGGCCGTAGGGGCGGGCGGGAGCGCCTCTTGAGCGAAGATCACGGCGGGGGATAGCGCAAAAGTGGCGATGATGGCGAGCTTATTCATTCGATTCTGTCCTTTCCTCGTTTGGGGAACTGGGGGTCAGCAGGATGACGATCTTGGGATCGGTGGTTGCGATCTTGATGAGCGGCTCCCGATCGGGCCGCGCGACGAGCGCGATCGAACCCAAGCCTGGAGCGCGCGGGCTGGCGCGGCGAGGCATTGCGAGTTCTTTGATGGCGATGGGTGATGACGGCAGTTGGGCGAGCAGCGCGGCCGCTACAGGCTGCGCCGGGACGACAGGAAGTGGAGCAGGCGAATGCAAGCTTCGATTCAAGAAGATGACCAGAGCAATCAGGGCGGCCAAGGCGATGGCCCATTCGAAGCGCCAGCGCCTTTCGACTCCGCGGGGAAGATTCTCCATGACACGCCGGCGGACATTCTGCAGATCCTTGGCGTCCGGCTCGGCTGCAGGCGTAGCGAGCACCTGTTGCAGTTGGTAAAACTGGTCCGCGCATTCCCGGCAGCGGAGACACTCGTCGAGATGGGCGGCAATTCGCTCGAGCGCGTCGGGATCGAGATCGCCAGTAGAGTAGAGCGCCAGTTGTTCCTCTCGCGGGTGAATCATTTGCTTCCTCCGGAAGCTTTGGAGAGCCGCTCAGCCACGAATTTTCTGATTTTGGCCCGGGCGGTGGAAATTTGGGAGCGCACGGTCTCTTCGGAAGAGCCTAGAATCGCAGCGGCCTCGGCCGTGGTGCAACCTTCGATGTCGCGCAAGACAACGGCGGCGCGCTCGCGCTCGGGCAAGCGCTCAATAGCGGAGAAGACGAGACGGCGTTGTTCGGCCGCTCGCAGAGTTTTTTCGGGATCGGGGGCGGCGTCGTGCGAATCCGGCGCGCAATCGATAGGAATTGCGGCCTTCACTTTGCGCTTCGAATCGAAACAGACATTCACGGTCATGCGATAGAGCCAGGGGGCCAAATCTCCGTCGTCGCGAAAGCGGCCCAGGTTCTTGTAGAGCTTGAGAAAGACTTCTTGAGCGGCGTCTTTGGCGTCTTCGGTATTCAGCAGCAGCCGTTGCGCGGTGCGCAGCACCATCTTTTCGTGCAGCAGCATGAGCCGCTCGAAGGCCGACGAGTCGCCAGCGCGAGCTCTTTCAATCCAGTGGTGAAGCAGGTTTTGCTCCAACATTAATGCGCCCGTCATGATTGCGCCCGTGATGGCGTGGCCCGCAGTTTATCGGCATGTGGTAATGAGGCCATGGTTGCGGCTGGTCAACGTACTCATTTCATATACGTGGCGAGCGGCCAATTCGTTGATTCGGGCTTACCACTTGGCGCGGAGATCGCGGCGGTCGAAGAGATCGGGCGTAGGCCGGCATATGCCCTGTCGCGGAGATGGCGTATCGATGAAATGGCGTAGACGAGCGATGCGGCGCTCGATCCACAGCAGAAGCCGGGCAATGCGGCAGGACACGACAGCAGTATGGCACATTGACTTTGCAATGTAAAGTGCTTCTCGATAGCCGAAGCGGCCACAATGGAAGCGCATGCCCGAAGCCTTAATTTTCGATATCGACGGCACATTGCTCGACTCGGTGGATCTACACGCGCAGGCGTGGCAGGAGGCGTTCCGGAAATTCGGACACGAGATCGCTTTTGACGAGATCCGCAGCCAGATCGGCAAGGGCGGGGATCAACTGCTGCCGATTTTTTTAAGCCCCGACGAGATCAAGAAGAGAGGCGAGGAATTACAGAAGTATCGAGGCGACCTTTTCAAAGAGAAGTATCTTCCGAAGGTGAAGCCATTTCCGGGAGTTCGCGAACTGTTTCAGAAGGCGAAGGCGAACGGGCAAACGGTGGCGCTCGCTTCATCGGCGAAGGGCGATGAACTGAAGGATTTCGAGCGAATCGCGCAGATTGAAGACTTAGTCGAGGTGGAGACATCTTCGGCGGATGCGGAGCGCTCGAAGCCGCATCCCGATATCTTCGAAGCGGCGCTCGATCGACTGGGAAAGAAAATCAGGCCGGAGCAGGTGATTGTGATTGGAGACAGCCCGCACGATGCGGAGGCGGCGAAGCGAGCCGGGCTGCGGACGGTGGGCGTGCGCTGCGGAGGCTTTCCGGAATCGGACTTGCGCGAGGCCGGATGTATCGCGATCTATGACGGGCCGGAAGATTTGTTACGCCAATACGAAAACTCGCCGTTGGCCAAGAGCGCGCAGGCGAGCGCGCCTTAAGAGTGGCGCCTTAAGAGTGGCGCCTTAAGAGCGGCCGATGCGGGTGACCACCGCGAGCGTGGCGAAGAGAAAGAACAAGACGTCGTTGTTCCAGAACACAAATGCCGTAGCAAGGCACAAGAGTGCTAGCTGGGACCTGGGGTCCAGAGACCAATCAAACATGACGGTTAAACCTCTATAGTGCCAGAAACCCAACGAACGTTTCGGTCGGCCTTTGACAGCCTACGCTTTTCATATCGTCGGGAGCCTTGAATTTTCTTAACGACAGATCCCGGATTGGGGCGCGAAACCAGCCATTTTGCGTAGAGGTCTAACCGTGTGGAGTTGGAGGAAAACACATGAAAAGGCTATTGATGGCAATTCCGCTGGGGGTAGCGCTGCTTGCGCCGGCCTACGTTTCAGCCCAGGACCACCGGTACTATGATGCCGAGCACAAAGACTATCACGAGTGGAACGGAAACGAGGACCGAGCGTGGCATCGGTACTGGGAAGACCGACACCATCATTACATCGGGTGGGAGCGGGCGAGCGAAAGCCAACGCAGAGCTTACTGGCGCTGGCGTCACGAGCATCCGGATTCGGTGCTGTTCAAGGTTGAGGTGAGGTAGACTTACTCGCCGAGTTTGCGTTCGCTTTCGGCATCGAGCAGATGCAGGATGACGCGCAGGGGCATGCCGGAGAGCTCCGGCTTGTCTTCAATATCGGCGCGCAGATCCATTAAGGCGCGTTCGAGCAGATAGGAATCGAAGAGGGTCTGCTGATCGGCCTTGGAGGGCGGCAGGTAACGGACGCCGGCCGCCCGATTCCAATATCCGCGCAGGAAGGCCGCGGTCGCGTGCGAGTACCAGAAGCGGCCCCACAGCCGGAGGGTGTGACGCAGCGATGTGTCGTTGCCTTCGACCAGCAGGATCTGGCGAAGAGCGCTTTGCGCGGCGTACCCGATGGAGGCGAGCATGCTAGCGACATCTCTGAGCGGGCAGCGCTTGATGCGGCGCTCGCTGAGGTGTTGATGCGGATCGCCTTCGAAATCGAAGATGACGACGTCGCCCTGGGTGATGAGCAGATGGGCGAGATGAAGGCGGCCGTGATAACGCGTGCGCCAGGAGGCGATGCGCTGTTCAAAGACAGCGCGGAATTTCGCGGTGATGGCATTTTCCTGCTCAAGCACCTTGGCCGCGAGTACGCGCGTATCCGGGCTCATGTCGGCGTAACGTTGGCGCAGGAATTCCAACCGGCGGCTGGTGAGCGCCACGTAGCCGTGATATAGGCTCTGGCGGTAAAAATCGTTGAAGGGCTCGGGGGCGAACGCCGGGTCGGCGTAGTCGCGAGCGAGTATGAGGTGGAGTTCGGCGACGCGCGTTCCCATGGTTTCGGCAAGCGACAAGTAGGAACCGATCAGTTCGGCCGCGATGGGCGGGGCCTGGGCTAGGGCGAAATCGAGCGAATAGATGTTGGTGGGGGCGGATTTTTGAATGTCGGCACGCGAGTGTTTCGAGTTGCGGAGACGTTCGAGGAACTCCTGCACATGCGTGTAGGTGTGCTTCCAGGCAGTTCCTTCGTTAGCTACGAAGCCATGAAGCTCCGCCAAAGTGGTGGGCTCGCCCAGGGCGGGCTGATATTCGAGCGAGCCGGCAAAGGGCGCGGCGTGGGCAAACGGTTCAGGCTGCTGCTCGGTGAGCAGGCGGCCCATTTCGACACCCTGGTTGACGCCTGGCGCCACCTGCCGGAGAATTTTCAAAACGAAACGGTCGCCGAAGCGGATGGAGGCGCCCATTTCAGAAGATGGGTACGGCTCGGGCGTAAGGTTTGGATGCGTATGGCCCCACAGGCGGCGGAACTGGCGGTTGCGATCTGCGACCGCCGAACCCGATTCGCCATGCAGACGGCGGCGCCGGGCGAAGGCATCCAAGAGATCCGTGCAGAACTGCTGATTCTCCGTAGCGCTATATAGAAATTCGCGGGCGCCATCGGCGGCATGCACTTCGGCGATGAGCGAATCGGGGTAGTCGTCGCGCAGGAATTGCGCTTCGTCGCCGGCGGCGGAGGCGATGGGCAGGACGTAGCTTTCGGGGTCGCCGCTGGTGTATTCCGCTCGGAGGATCGCGATGACGTATTTGTCGCGCTCGACTTTCAGGACTTCCGCGATCTCCAGAGAGCGGAAGCGACGGTCTTTAGAACGGAACCAGGCGCGCGACGGCAGGAAGCGCTGCAGGGCGACGGAGAGGCTGGCGCGAACGGCGGGGGTCCAGAGCTCCGCGAGGACGGGGATGAGGACGACAGGAATCGCCGGTTGGCCGGCTTCAACCGACGGAGCTGAAATCGTGACGGGCACGGCGCGCTGTTCGAGCGCAAACCAGAAGAACGAATTGGGCCCGAGGGTGAGAGGGTAATAACCTTCGCCGATGACGGGGAAATCGGTGCGGCCGAACATTTCGACAGGCGTGTAGCCGAGGTACTTGTGAAGGTCGAGCTGAACGGGCTGCGCGAAGCGGGAGAGATTCGCGACGACGAGAATGGTTTCCTCCTGATAGCGGCGGAAGTAGGCGAGGATGGATTGATTCGAAGGCTGGAGGAATTCGAGAGTTCCCCGCCCGAAGGCTTTGTACTGCTTGCGCAGCGCGATGAGGCGCTTGGTCCAATTGAGCAGCGAGTGAGGATTATCCTGCTGCGATTCGACGTTGATGGCTTCGTAGTGATAAGCGGGATCGATGTTGACCGGGAGATAAAGCTTTTGGGGATTCGAGCTGGAGAAACCGGCGTTGCGATCTGGGCTCCATTGCATGGGAGTGCGGACGCCGTTGCGGTCGCCGAGATAAACGTTGTCGCCCATGCCGATCTCGTCGCCGTAATAGATGACTGGCGTGCCGGGCATGGAGAACAACAGCGCATTCATGACTTCGATGCGGGGCCGGTCGTTGCCGAGCAGCGGGGCGAGGCGGCGGCGAATGCCGAGATTGATGCGCGCTCTTTGATCGGCCGCGTAAACGCGATACATGTAATCGCGCTCTTCGTCGGTGACCATTTCGAGCGTGAGCTCGTCGTGATTGCGCAGGAACATGGCCCATTGGCATGTCTCGGGGATGGTGGGCGTGCGCTTGAGGATCTCGACAATCGGCATGCGGTCTTCGAGCCGCAGCGCCATGAACAAGCGGGGCATGAGCGGGAAGTGAAACGACATGTGGCATTCGGCGCCGTTTCCGAAGTAGGCTACGGCGTCCTCGGGCCACATATTGGCTTCGGAAAGCAGCATGCGGTTGGGGTGAGCTTTATCGAGATGCGCGCGCAGCTCTTTCAAGAAGGCGTGCGTTTCGGGCAGGTTCTCGCAGCTTGTGCCTTCGCGCTCGAACAGATAGGGGATAGCGTCCAGGCGAAAACCGTCCACGCCCATTTGCGCCCAGAAGTCGAGCGTGTGCATGACCATGCGGCGCACGGCGGGGTTATCGAAATTGAGATCGGGCTGGTGCGAATAAAAGCGATGCCAATAGTAGGCCTTGGCGACGGGATCCCAGCTCCAATTGGAGGGTTCGAAATCCTTAAAGATGATGCGGGTGCCGGCGTATTTGTCGGGCGAATCGCTCCAGACGTAGAAGTTGCGCCAACTGGAATTGGGCTCGGCGCGGCGCGAGCGCTGGAACCATTCGTGCTGATCGGAGGTGTGATTGATGACCAACTCGGTGATGACGCGCAGACCGCGGCGATGGGCTTCGCGGAGGAAGTTCTGGAAGTCGCGCAGGTTGCCGTACGCAGGGTGGACGGTGCGGAAATCGGAGATGTCGTAGCCGTCGTCTTTCCAAGGGGAAGGAAAGAAGGGGAGCAGCCAGATGGCGGTGACGCCTAAATCTTCGAGGTAATCGAGTTTTTCGGCGAGGCCGCGGAAATCGCCCATGCCGTCGGAATTGCTGTCGAACATGGCGCGGACATGCGCTTCATAGACGATGGCGTCTTTGTACCAGAGCGGGTCATCTTCCAACCCGCTGAATGTTTGCACGTGCGGCATGCGGTTTCGCTTGGTCGAGCCATTTGAGGAACAGCCCGACCGCTGCAACATCCGGCAGCCTGTACTGCGCCGCGGTGTCGGAAAGGCCCCCGACTCTGATGGTAATCCCTTCGGGAATTTCGACAAAGGCGTCTTCGTCGGAAATGTCGTCGCCGATGTAGATCAGAAGGGGCGAAGAGGGCGCCGCGTGACGGGCGATCCACTTGACGGCTCGGCCTTTGTTCCAATCGACGCGAGGGAAAACTTCGAGGACCATTTTGCCTTCGCGAACGCTGAAGGAGCGAGAGCGGCCAACGGTGGAACAAGTGGCGCTGCGCACCCAATCGTGGAGAGGTTCGGTGACGCGCCGGAAGTGGACGCTGAGAGTGAGGCCTTTATCTTCGATTTCGAGGCCATCGGTTTCGCAGAGCGCCAGTTTGAGCTGCAGCAGGACGCAGCGGAGCTCGCGGCGCAAGGCTTCGGCGTCGGGCTCGCGGAAGCAAGCGTCGCCGGATTCGATTTCGAGGCCATGATTGCCCGCGTAGATCACTCCTTTGAGTCCGACGCGATCGCGCACATCGGCAAGCGCTCTGCCGCTCACGACGGCGACCGAGAAATCGGGGCGGTCGGCGAGCGTCTGAAGGCTTGGAGTAATGCCGGAATCGAGCTGGGCCTCTTCGGGAACAGGCACGATGCGGGAAATGGTTCCATCGAAATCGAGGAACAAGGCGACATGGGAGACGCCGGACAGGCGGGGCGCAAGGGACTCGAAGTTAGCAAGCAGGTCGACGGGCTGGCGAGCCTGTTCGAGAGCCGTCATACCGCGACTCCCAGCGCCTTTTCAGCCGTGAGGGAGAAATCGAATTCGCGGCGGTCCGGGTCGTTAGAATCCGGAAACTCTATGCGCGCCATTTGCGACAGAAATTTTCCGGCCCAGCGGTAGACGTTGTCCTGGTCTATAGCTTCTCTCATTTTGCGCATGCGGCGGCCTCGCTCGGCCCGATCCATTTGGAGCGCGGCGCGATAAGCTTCGGCGCCTTCTTCGATGGAAAAAGGATTGATCTGAATGGCATCCTTCAATTCGCGGGCGGCGCCCGCGAACTTGCTGAGCACCAGCACGCCATCTTCATCGAAGCGGCTGGCGGCGAATTCCTTGGCGACCAGATTCATGCCATCGTGCAGCGAAGAGACAACACAGAAGTGAGCAAGGCGGTGCAGCGCGATCATTTCGGGTTGGGTATAGTGGCGCTTCAGCAGGACGATGGGGCGCCAGGAGGGGGTTCCCCACCGAAGATTAATCTGCGCGGCGAGCGCGTCCACCTCAAGTTCGATCTGGCGATAGGCGGGCAAAGTAGACCGGCTAGGAACGGCAATTTGCACGAACACGATTTTGCCGCGGTAGGCGGGATAGCGTTCGAGCAAGCGATCGAGGAAGCGAAAGCGCTCCGGAATGCCCTTGGTGTAATCCAGGCGGTCGATTCCGATTCCGAGCGACTTACCTTTGAGCGAGAGCTCCTGGTTCCAGCGGCGGATGTGGACGGACATGGACTCGGATTCGGCGAGGTCGGAATGCTCGTCGAAATCGATGCCGATGGGAAACGGGCGCACCAGAGTGCAGTGGCCGCCCCGGCAGATCTCGGAGCCGGCGCGATCGACGCGCGCTTCGACGGAGCAATCCACTGTTTCGACAAAGTTCTGGCAATGCTGCGGAAGGTGAAAGCCGAGCAGATCGTTTCCAAGAAGCCCGTGCAAGATTTCTTCGCGCCAGGGAAACGCGCTGAACACTTCGCGATTGGGCCAGGGGATGTGCCAGAACTGCGCGATGACCAGGTTCGATCCGGCTTCGCGCAGCATGCGCGGAAGCAGGGCGAAGTGATAGTCCTGGATGAAGACAAAGGTGGGATCGCTGCCGGCTTCCTGCATCACGGCTTCGGCGAAACGCTCGTTGACGCGACGGTAGGTGCGCCAGTGATCGGGGTCGAACAGGGGACGCGTGAAGGCGACGTGGCAGAGCGGCCACAAACCTTGATTCGCGAAACCGAGGTAATAGCCTTCCTCTTCTTCTTTGGAAAGCCAGACGCGCCGCAGAGTGTACTCCGGGTTCTCGGGCGGCACCTGAACGTGATCGAATTGATCGACGCTTTGACGGTCGGCGTCGCCATTGCCATGAGCGATCCAAAGACCGCCGCTTGCGCGCATGACGGGGTCGAGCGCACTGGCCATTCCGCTGGCCGGTTGGATGCACTCGATATGTCCGTTGGCGCGGCGATGCTGGAAGGGCTCGCGATTGGATACGACGATGAGGCGATAGCCGTCTAATTTAGTGCGGACAAACTCGCTGAGCACGTCGCGGGTCCAGACCTTCAAATCGGGAACTCCTTCAGGCGCAGCATTAATATCCTTTCATTCTCGATTTAGACGCCGTCCATGTCAAATTCATTTCTCGCGTTTGAGAGGAGGCTCGGTGGGGGCAGAGAACTTAGCGCTTACTGAGGCAGGAATGGCCGGCCCAAATGAAGCGCAGCGGCCAATCGGCGCATTGGCGAATGCCGATGCGGGGCGTAACGCCGACTTCAAAGGAGGGCGGCGTGCGCCAGCGGCGTATCGTCAATGAGCCTTTATCCAGGCGTTGTCCATACTGTTCGCGTCCAATGGCGAGAGCTTGGGTGAGTTTGCCGGGGCCGTTCGTAAGGCCGCATATGGAACCGCGCCAATCGCGGCGGCGGTACATCTCGGGCAAGCCGCACAGAGGTTCGAGCGCCCGAATCAGAACGCATCCGGGGATTCCGTCGCTGTCGGCAACAACGTTGAGGCACTCGTGCATACCGTAAATGAAGTAGACGTAGGCGCGACCGGGCGGGCCGAAGATGACTTGCGTACGTGAGGTTCGACCTCGGGCGGAGTGCGCGGCGAGATCATTTTCGCCGAGATAGGCTTCGGTTTCGACTATCATGCCGGCGGTAGTTTTGTGAACGAGGATGCAACCAAGCAGACCGCGCGCGAGTTCGACGGCGGGTCGCGCGAAGGCTTCGAGGGACAGAGGCTCGCTCTGGAGGAAAAGTTGGCGGCGGGACCAAGAAATACGCGACGGATCGCGCGGCCTTGCGTCCGGCAACATTGCGATAGGCATCCGAAGTACGCTAGAAGATGCCTTAAGAAATAACATGGGCAGCGCCAATGCGATTATTCACCGCCATCGATTTGCCCAATGACATTCTGCTTCGCTTGGAACGTCTGATGAGCGCGCTTCGGCCGGAAGCGCTGATCCACTGGAACCCGCTCGATAACCTGCACATCACGACGAAATTTATCGGCTCATGGCAGGATTCGCGCCTGGAGGATCTTGACGCGGCGCTTTCGGCATTGACCGCGCGGCCGCCGTTTGAGATCGAGCTGAAAGATTTGGGCTGGTTTCCGAACTCGCGCGCTCCGCGAACGTTTTGGATCGGCGTTCACAGCGAAGCTCTGCACCAGCTTGCCCGCGAAACGGAGGACAAACTGGAGACGCTTGGCATCACGAGAGAATCGCGGGAGTTTTCTCCACACTTGACGCTGGCACGGATCAAGACGCCCGTGCCCCTGCGGCGGCTGCACGACAAGGTAGAAGAAATGCAGCCGGCCTCGCTCGGGCATTTTGTAGCATCGCAGTTCGCGTTGTATCGAAGCGATCCGGGCTCGAACGCGAGCATCTACCGAAAGCTGCACGAGTATCGTTTCGAATCGGCGCGGGCCGCCTCGTAACATCTTAAGGAAGTGCTCTCACCGCCCTCTTACGCAACGCTTGCCGCCGCTGCTCTGATTGCTTATTTTCTGGGCGGCCTGCCTTTCGGATATTGGTTTGTACGAATGTCTTCGGGCCGGGATATTCGGAAGATCGGAAGCGGCAACATTGGAGCGACGAACGTGCATCGCACGCTCGGCCGAAAGGCCGGAGTGATCGTTTTGCTGCTGGATGTGTTGAAGGGTTTCGCGGCCGTGTGGATTGGGGCGCTGATCTCGCACGGAGATCCGATTGCGCTAGGCGCCGCCGCGTTAGCCGTGATGGCGGGACATTGCTATCCGATCCTGCTGCGTTTTCGCGGCGGGAAAGCGGTGGCCTGCTATATTGGCGCGTTCTTGTATCTGGCGCCCCTTTCGCTCGCAGTAGCGGCGGTTGTGTTCATCGGCGTGGTAGCGCTGACGAAATACATCTCGCTTGCCTCGATTGCCGGCGCTCTCGTTCTTCCGTTCGCGATGTGGTTCCTCTCGCGGCCGCCGATGCCGATTCTTTGGGCATCCATCGCGGCAGCTTTGCTGATCGTTCACCGGCACAAGGGAAACATTGCGCGGATAGTCGCCGGCAACGAACGAGTCTTCTCGTTCAAAGGCGGCGGAGCGCCATGAATACGCGGCTGGCGATTCTGGGAACGGGAAGCTGGGGGACCGCGTTGGCGATGTCGCTCGCCCCGCGCTTCGACGACGTGGGCCTGTGGTGCCGCGAAGCGGGGCGCGCGGCGGAGATCGAAGAGTCGCGGGAAAACGCCCGGTATCTTCCCGGATTTCGATTGCCGCCGAATATCCGGGTCTCATGCGATCTTAACGGGACATTGGAGGGGGCGGACATCGTTGTAATTGCGATACCTTCCGCTCATCTGCGAGATGTGCTTGGCGCGGCCGCGGAGTTTCTTTCAACCGAGACGCGCGTTGTGAGCGCGACCAAAGGCATCGAGGAAGGAACGCTCTTGCGCATGTCCCAAGTAATCGGCGATGTGCTCCGCGGGAGTGTTTCGATAGGGTCGTTGTCGGGGCCGACATTTGCGAAAGAGATAGCCGCCGGCGAGCCGGCCGCGGTGGCAATCGCGTCGAGCGATATCGCGTTTGCCGAGGAGATCCAGCGAAGGTTTTCGAGCGCTTCGCTGCGGCTTTACGCGAGCACGGACTTAATTGGCGTGGAGGTGGGGGCCGCGCTGAAGAATGTGATTGCGATCGGCGCCGGAATCTGCCGGGGGCTGGGGCTTGGGAGTAACAGCGTGGCGGCGCTGGTGACCCGGGGCCTTGCGGAAATCACGCGGCTCGCTCTGCGGATGGGCGGGCAACCGCGCACCCTCGCCGGCTTGGCCGGTTTGGGCGACCTGGTACTGACGGCGACAGGCGATTTATCGCGGAATCGTTTCGTGGGGGCGCAACTTGGCCAAGGCCGCCGCCTGGAGCAGGTATTGAGCGGCATGACGATGGTTGCCGAAGGAGTGGGCACGTGCCGCGCGGCGCATGAGCTTGGGCTGCGGCACGAGATCGACCTGCCGATCATCAGCAGGATGTACGAAGTGCTGTATGAAAACAAAGAACCGCGGCAGGCTATTCGCGAGCTGATGGAGCGTCCGCTTACGAGCGAGTAGGCGAAGCGGCGCGGTCGGCCCACATGAAGTAGCCGACGATAGTCTTGGCATCGACGATCTGGCCCGACCGGATCATCGCATGCAGCTCGTCTTTTTCGAACCAACGAATTTCGATGCGTTCGTCTTCCATGGGCTCCTGCTGTCCTTCGGTGAGATCTTCGGCGAGAAAGACGTTCATCTTTTCATGGACGTATCCGGGGCTAGCCCAGAAGGAGGCGAGCTCCCTCCACCGCTTGGCTCGGTAGCCAGTTTCTTCGCGCAGCTCACGCTGGGCGGCTTCGAGAGGCGACTCTCCAGGGTCCAAGCGCCCGGCGGGCAACTCCCATAAATCCTGCTCGGCGGGCAAGCGGAACTGCTTCACCAGCAGTACCCTGCCCCGCTCATCGACGGCCATCATGACGGCGGACCCGGGGTGCCGGACGATGGCGCGCTTGATTTCAAAACCGCCGGGGTCGTTGGCGACTTCTTCGACAACCGTGAAGAGCTTGTTCTTCAGCAGCTCGCGCGAGGAGATTACTTGCATGCCTCTACAGTAGCGTTGGCTACTGTTGAGGGCGGCCAACCAGCCTTTGGAGAAAATTGGGCCGCGCCGCGCCGCGGAGGGTGCGAGCGAAACGCTTGACGGCGGCGGCGATCTGCTTTTCCGATGAGCCGGCGAAGCCGAATACAACGCCGGGGCGCAGCAGGGCGGTACGTCCGAAACTAGAGAGCGGCCTCACATCGACCTGGGCGCCGGAGGCGGATTGCACGACGGCTTGCTCGTCGATCCCGCGCTTGAGCCAACCGACGGCTTGCAGGCCGCCATCCGCTTGTTCGGGATCGATGAATTCGTTGAGCTCGGCATCGACGGACTGCGCGAGGGCTTGCAGGCGCTGGTAGTAAAGGGTGTTCATCCGGCGGACGTGCGCCTCGAGATGACCTTCGAGGATGAATTGCGCTAGGGTGGCTTGATCGATGGCGCATGGCTGGGCGCCGAGCAGCTCTTTCGTCTTCAGGAAATTTTCAAGCAGCGCGGGAGGGACAACCAGGTACGCGATTTCGAGAGAAGGAAATAATGTCTTGCCGGTGGCGCCGAGATAGACGACGCGGCCGTGCCCGTCGGCGCCCTGAAGGCTGGAGGCCGGCTGGCCTGAGTAGCAGAGTTCGCCGCCGCTATCGTCCTCAAGTATCCAGGTAAAGGTGTCGCGCGCGAACTCAAGCAAGGAGGAGCGGCGCGCGTTGCTAAGCTTCACGCCGAGCGGGAATTGATTGGCGGGCGTGACATACATCAGGACGGGAGGATTTTGGCGGCGAGCTTCGGGAGCGATCATGCCTTCTTCGTCGACAAGCAGTGGGAGCACTCGGGCGCCGGCGTGCAAGAAGGCTGCCTTTACCGCATACCGGCCGGGCTCCTCCATTCCGACGAGGCCGCCCGGGGAAAGGAGAGTTTGGATGGCGAGATGGAGGGCCTGCTGAGCACCAGCGCAGACGATCACTTGCTTGGCGGTGCAATTGACTCCACGCGTCTCACGCAGGCGAACCGCGATGGCTTCGCGCAAGGGAAGATATCCGGCGGCTTCTACATGCCGCAGCAGGTCCGGCGCGCTCTGCTTTAAGACTTGCGCACGAAGGGATTCCCAGCATTTCAGGGGAAATTCCTCGATGTCGGGGAAATCGGGCTGGAGCGGTTGCGGATACGCCGGCGCGCGGAGCCGGCCGAGTTCGATTTCTTCGAGGACAGCGGGACGGTTGAATTCAGGCTGGCGAGGCGAAGGGGTGGGCGAGTGGGCGGGCCCGCGGGCGCGGAAGCCGGAGGCGGCGGAGCCTTCGAGCAATCCATCGGCGGCTAGGTTCTGGAAGGCGCGGCGGACAGTGTTACGCGAGACGTGCAGTTCGACCGCCATCTCCTGGATGGCGGGGAGGCGCTCGCCGGGAGGGATGGCGCCGGCGGCGAGGGCATCGCGCAACGAGGTTTCGAGTTGTCGATAGAGCGGGACGTCCGAATCGCGGGAAATCGAGAAGCCGCCCATTTCCATACGCTCAGTAACACAAGTCGGGATTCGCAGGCGGCTGTCTCGAAAAAATACAGACAAAGAGTAAGATGGAATCGGCTCCGGGCAGCCGCATCGCCGGGCCTACCTGACGAATGCGCCGCGATTATCACAAGTGGTACAGCAGCCGCCTGAACCGGGATATGGAGCTTCTCGCATACGGGCATGCGGGAATGCCCGTACTGGTCTTTCCCAGCTCGCGGGGGCGATTCTACGAGTATGAAGACGCGGGAATGATTCACGCGATCTGGCAGCAGATCGAATGGGGACGGGTGCAGTTATTCTGCGTGGACAGCGTGGACTCAGAGAGCTGGTATAACCGCGGTATTCATCCGCACGACCGCGTGATGCGGCATAACGCGTATGAGGGCTACATTCTTTACGAGGTGCTTCCGCTGATACGCGGGATAAACGGCGGGGGGCAGATCTGCACGACGGGATGCAGCTTCGGCGCGTATCACGCGTTGAATTTCGCGCTGAGACATCCGGACGTGGTTTCGACCTGCGTCGCCATGAGTGGATCCTACGATATGAGGTCGTTCATGGACGGCTATTACGACATGGATTTCTACTTCAATAACCCGGTCGATTATCTGCCGAACATGAACGACGGCTGGTTCCTGGAACACTACCGAAGGATGAGAATCGTGCTGGCGGCGGGGGATCACGATATATGCCTGGGAGCGAATTTCCAGATGGCGCATATTTTCGGAGTCAAGCAGATTCCACATTGGATGGATGTCTGGACGGGCGGCGAGAAGCACGATTGGCCTCTGTGGCAGCGCATGGCGGTAAAATTCTTTTCGTGACGCGCTACAGGGCAGGCGAATCGAGACGAGTGGGCCTCGAATGGCGCATTCGTTTCAGGATCTTGGATCGGAGGTGAGCATGCGGAAAATTGGGATTCTTTACGGGATGGAGAATACTTTTCCGTCCGCATTGGTAGAACGCATCAACGGTAAGAACCTGCCCGATGTACGGGCGGAGCACATCCGAATTGGGGCGGTGAGGATGGCCGACCCGAGCGGTTACCGCGTGATTATCGATCGCATTTCGCACGACATCGAGTTCTATCGCGCGTACTTGAAGAACGCTGTGCTGACCGGAACGATCGTGATCAACAATCCATTCTGGTGGAGCGCCGACGATAAATTCTTCAACTACGCCCTGGCGCACAAGCTGGGCGTGGCAGTGCCGAAGACAGTAGTGTTGCCGCACAAAGCGCATCCGCCGGGGACGACAGTTGAATCCATGCGCAACCTGATGTTCCCGTTGAACTGGGAGGAGGCGTTCGATTATATCGGTTTTCCAGCCTTCTTGAAGCCGTTCAGCGGCGGCGGTTGGAAGAATGTTTTCAAGGTCAATTCTCCTGAAGAATTTTTCGCGGCTTACGACCAGACTGGGACGATTTGCATGACGCTGCAATCGGCGGTGGAGTTCGACGAATATTTCCGCTGCTACGTGGTCGGCCAGCAAAAAGTGCGGGTGATGAAGTACGATCCGAAACAGCCGCATCACCTGCGGTATGTGAAAGACAGCACGGCCAGTTCCCAGGCGCTGCACGACCGTGTGGTGCGAGACGCGCTGACGCTGTGCCGCGCGCTTGGCTACGACTTCAATACAGTCGAATTCGCGGTGGAGGGTGGAATTCCGTACGCGATCGATTTTCTGAATCCAGCGCCCGACGCAGATGTTCATTCGGTAGGACAGGCGAATTTCGATTGGGTAGTAGAGAATGTCGCGCAATTCGCCATAGATAAGGCGCGAAGCGACGAGCAGCCGGAAGCGCAGTACCACTGGAGCCAATTCTTGAAGGGCCATCCGGTGAGAACGACGGCGGCTTCCAGTTAAGCTCCCAGGAAATCGATTCTCTTTTATAAGAGGATGAAAGAATGAAACCGAGCCTGACGATTGGGATTGAGGAGGAGTACCAGACCATCGATCCCGAAACGCGCGACCTGCGCTCGCATATCGATTCGGAGATCATCTCGAAGGGCAAGATGCTGCTGAAGGAAGCAGTGAAGGCCGAGATGCACCAATCGGTGGTGGAGGTGGGGACCGGAATTTGCCGCGATATCAAGGAAGCCGCGCGGGAGTTGAAATGCCTGCGATCGGAGATCGTGGGCCTTGCGAAGCAAAACGGGCTTAGGCTGGCGGCGGCGGCGACGCATCCGTTCGCCGACTGGCGCAAGCAGGATATTTATCCCGACGAACGCTATCAGATTATCGTGCAGGATCTGAAAATGGTGGCGCGGGCGAACCTGATTTTCGGGCTGCATGTGCATATCGGAGTAGAAGACCGGCAGGACCAAATTCACCTGATGAACGCGGCGCGTTATTTTCTGCCGCATATTCTTGCGCTCTCGACGAATTCGCCGTTTTGGCTGGGCATGGACACTGGGCTGAAGTCGTATCGATGCAAGGTGTTCGATAAATTTCCCCGTACTAACATCCCGGACTATTTCCCTAGCTGGGGAGAATACGAAAGCTTTGTCAACCTGCTGGTGAAGACAAACTGCATCGACAACGCGAAGAAAATCTGGTGGGACATACGGCCTCACCCGAATTTCCCGACGCTGGAGTTCCGGATCTGCGACGTGCCGATGCGGGCGGACGAAACCATCGCCATCACGGCGTTGATCCAGGCGACGATTGCGAAGCTATACAAGCTACATGCGGCCAATCAGGGATTCCGGCTTTACCGGCGCGCGTTGATCATGGAGAACAAATGGAGGGCTGCCCGGTACGGAATAGACGGTAAGATCATCGATTTTGGCAAGCAACAAGAAGTGCCGGTGAGAGATCTTATATATGAGTACCTGCACTTCGTCGATGATGTAGTTGACGAATTAGGCTCGCGGCAGGAAATCAACTATATTCACCGGATTCTCGAACAGGGGACGGGCGCGGACCGCCAGTTGAGGATCTACCAGGAAACAGGAGACCTGACCAAAGTTATGGATTACATCGTGTATGAGACGGAGGCAGGCCTTTCCCGAGAACCGGTGAACGCCGCGATTGCACAATGACGGCACGGTTAAACAAGGAGTGGTTCGATCCCGAGTTGAAGCCGGGGGCGCACAACGCGGTTTTTGTGTGCCTCAAGGTTCAGCCACAAGAAAAGGTGACGGTGATCACCGACTGGGCGTGCGAGGAGATCGCAGCAAGCCTGATCGCCGAGCTGGACGCATGCGGATGCACATATAACACCTTCGTTTTGGAAGAAGTGGAACAGCGGCCGCTGACCGATATGCCGGAAAGCATCCTGCACGACCTCGAGTCGAGCCAGGTGAGCATCTTCGCGGTGCAGGCGCAGCCGAACGAGTTGAGAACGCGCATGCAGATGTGCGAGGTGATCAATCGCAAGAAGCTGCGGCACGCGCACATGGTCAATATCGAAAAGAAGATCATGCTGGAGGGCATGCGCGCGGACTTCAACAAGGTGGACGAGTTGACTTTGCGCGTGATGAACATTGTCAATAAAGCGCAGACCATTCGGGCAGTGACCCCAGCGGGCACGGATGTCACGGCGCAACTTAGTCCCGAATATAAGTGGATCAAGACGAGCGGGATCATCAGTCCCGAGAAATGGGGCAATCTTCCAGGCGGAGAGACGTTCACGTCGCCGTTGGAAGTGAACGGGACATTCGTGGTGGATGGCGTGGTGGGCGATTATCTATGCGCGAAGTTCGGCGACATTCAGAAAACGCCGCTCACGCTGCGGGTGGAACGGAACCGATTGGTGGAAGCGCACAGCGAGAACGAAGAATTGCAGGATGAGTTCTGGCGCTACACGCATAGAGACGAAAACAGCGACCGCGTGGGAGAGTTTGCGATCGGGACAAATTTGGCGCTTCAGAACGTAGTGGGCAACATTCTCCAGGATGAAAAGATTCCGGGCGTGCATATGGCATTCGGGGATCCGTATGGATCGCATACGGGGGCGAAGTGGACATCTTCCACGCACATCGACGTGGTGGGGAGAAACTTCGATATCTGGGCAGATCACCGGCCCATTATGTCCAGCGGCCGCTTTCTCGTGTAGGCGCTTGCGCGCGTGATACCCGAGCTTCGCAGGCAATTCAATCGGCACTGGAGACCGGAACTATACGCGGATTTTCTGCGCGGAATCAATAGCGTTTCGGGCGCCGAGGTAGGTTTTCGCTGCAGCGAGACGCCGGTCTTCATGCCGCCTGAGCTGGTGGACAAGATGGCGCGCTACGGGCGCGAGCTGTATGCGCAGCTTGCGGTCAACGAGCGGTATCGCGCGGCGTCGGAAGCGGCGATTCCGGCGGAATTCAGAGTTCCGAACGAGGCCGAGCATCCCCTTTTTGTGCAGGCCGACTTCGGTCTGGTGCGTTTGGAAGATGGCAGCCTGGCGCCGAAACTGGTGGAGATTCAGGGCTTCCCTTCGGTGTATGCGTTTCAGGCAGCGCTGGCAGACGAGTACCAGCGCGTCTATCGGTTGAATGAGATCACCGGGACGGAGTTGACGCCGTTCCTAGACGGCTTGGATCGTCGGGGGTTCGAGAGCCTGCTGAGACAAGCGATTCTCGGCGGCCATGCTCCGGAACAGGTGGCGCTGCTAGAGATCGAGCCATACACGCAGAAGACGCTGGCGGATTTCTTGCTCACGCAGAAAATGCTGGGCGTCCAAGTAGCATGCATCAGCGAGGTAAAGAGGCGCGGCCGCAAGCTGTACTTCAAAGACAGGGAGATCAGGCGCATCTATAACCGTGTAATTGTGGATGAGCTGATCCGCAAGAACATTCCCATGGATTTCCGACTCGCGGACGATTTGGATGTCGAATGGGCTGGGCATCCGAATTGGTTCTTCCGTCTGAGCAAATTTTCATTACCCTGGTTCCGGCACGTGAGCGTGCCGGAGACGTGGTTTTTGAGCGATGTGGAGGAAATACCGGGCGATCTTGAGAATTACGTCCTGAAGCCGCTTTATTCGTTCGCGGGGCTGGGCGTGGTAATTGGTCCTACAAGAGAAGAGATCGACGCCATTCCGGAAGGACAACGCAGCGAATTCATCTTGCAGCGCAAGGTGGATTTCGTGGCGACGGTGGAGACACCGAGCGGCTGGACGAAGGTGGAGACGCGGATCATGTATATCTGGGACGGCGAACTGAAGCCGGTGACGATGGTGATCCGTACTGGGCGCGGCAAGATGATGGGCGTGGATTTCAACAAGAAGCTGGACTGGGTGGGCGCGTCGGCCGGATTCACGCCGGTAGGGCGAGAGTAAGAAAATAGGAGTGCTATGGGAATCGATCCGCGGGCAGGCCAACTCGCCGACCCTGAGATGCTCGTCAACGTTTCGCGTCTTGTAACCGATTACTATGCTTTTCGCCCCGACCCGGGCGAAAAGACGCATCGGGTATCGTTCGGGACTTCGGGGCATCGCGGGTCCGCATTCTACTTTTCCTTTAACGAAAACCATATCGGGGCGATTACGCAGGCGATCTGCCAATACCGGAAGGATCAAGGCACGACGGGGCCGTTGTTTCTGGCGATCGACACGCACGCGCTTTCCGAGCCGGCGTTTGCGACCGCGCTCGAGGTGCTGGCGGCAAACGATGTCGAAACCATGATCGATCAGGGCGGCGGCTACACGCCCACGCCCGCGCTGTCGCACGCGATCTTGCAGTACAACCGGGAGCATGCAAGCGGGCAGGCGGATGGAATCGTGATCACTCCGTCGCATAATCCACCCGACGATGGCGGATTCAAGTACAATCCACCGTCGGGCGGGCCGGCGGACACGACAGCGACGAAGTGGATCGAAAATCGGGCGAACGAACTGCTGGCCGGCGGATTGAACGGGGTGGCGCGCATGCCGTACCATGCGGCGCGGAAAGCGGCGACCACGCACCATTACGATTATGTTTCCAATTACGTAAATGATTTGACGTCGGTGATCGATATCGACGCCATCAAGAGCGCCGGTTTGAATATGGGCGTCGACCCGCTGGGCGGGGCAAGCGTGGCTTATTGGCCGCGCGTGGCGGAACACTACGGGCTGAAGCTCACGGTGGTGAATAAAGAGGTCGATCCGACCTTCCGCTTTATGACGCTCGATTGGGACGGCAAGATTCGAATGGACTGCTCGTCGCCATACGCGATGGCGAGCCTGATCGCGTTGAAGGATCGATTTGACATTGCGTTTGCCTGCGATACGGACGCAGACCGCCATGGGATTGTCACGCGGAGCGCGGGCCTGCTGAATCCGAATCACTATTTGGCAGTGGCGATCGATTACCTGTATCGCAACCGCCCGCAGTGGCGCAGGGATTGCGGCGTGGGAAAGACGCTAGTGAGCAGCAGCATCATCGACCGGGTGGCGGCGGAGCTGGGGCGAAAGCTGGTTGAAGTGCCGGTGGGCTTCAAGTGGTTTGTGGACGGACTAATGAACGGTTCGCTGGGATTCGGCGGGGAGGAGAGCGCGGGCGCTTCTTTTCTAGGGCGCGAGGGTTCGGCCTGGAGCACCGACAAGGACGGGTTAATTCTGGGACTGCTTTCGGCCGAGATTACGGCCAAGACCGGACGCGATCCGGGAGAGTTGTACAAAGGGCTGACCGAACGGTTCGGCAATCCGGTTTACGAGCGGATCGACGCGCCGGCGAATCCGGACGAAAAGGCAATACTGACGAAGCTGTCCCCGCAACAGGTGGCGGCGCAGGAACTAGCGGGAGAGAAGATTGAAACAATGTTGACGAACGCTCCGGCCAACGGCGCGCCGCTCGGCGGCTTGAAAGTTGTGACGAAGAACGGGTGGTTCGCGGCGAGGCCATCGGGGACCGAGAACGTCTACAAAATTTACGCCGAGAGCTTTCTGGGGCAGGAGCACCTGCGCCGCATTCAAGAAGAGGCACAGGCATTAATCGCGGCCACGTTCAAGATGACGGCCGCCGCCCAGGCTCGATGAAATTTCGCGGTTTTACGAGACGCGCGATGCTGAGTGGGCTCGCGGGCCTGCCGGTGGCAACCGCTTTGGGCCAGGGTGTCTCGTCGCGCGGAGTGAAGCCGCAGCCGAGGGGGAAGCCTTCGGGACTGCCGTTCGATGCGTGTTTAACCGATGTTGCGGCCAAGGCAGGCTTGACCGCGCCGCTCATTTACGGACCTGAGGATCACAAGGCATACATTCTGGAAACGGTCGGCTGCGGATGCGCGTTCTTCGATTACGATAATGACGGCTGGCTGGATATTTTCCTGTTGAACGGCACCCGCTTTGAAGGCGCGCCGCCGGGCACGAGCAATCGGCTCTATCACAATAACCGCGATGGCACCTTTACGGACGTGACGGAGAAGGCAGGTCTGACGCGAACGGGATGGGCATCGGGCGTGGCGGTGGGAGATTACAATAACGACGGCTTTGAAGATCTATTCCTTACTTACTATGGCCAGAACGTTCTTTACAAGAACAACGGAGATGGAACGTTCACGGAAGTAACCCAGACGGCCGGCCTTATTAATCCACAGAGGCGCTGGGGCGCGGGCTGCACGTTTGTCGATTACGATCGGGACGGGCATCTGGATCTATTCGTCTCGAATTATCTGGAGTTCGATCCGGCGAAGATCCCGAAACCGGGCGAGAACGCCAACTGTAACTGGAAAGGAATTCCGGTCAATTGCGGGCCGCGCGGGCTCCCGCCCGGGTCCGTAGCCCTTTACCGCAACAACGGCGATGGAACATTTACAGATGTAAGCGTGAGATCGGGCGTGGCGAAGGCCCAGGGCAGTTACTGCATGACGACCGTCGCGGCGGATTTCGATAACGACGGATGGCCGGATATTTACGTGGCCTGCGATTCGACACCCAGTTTTCTTTTCAAGAACAATCATGACGGCACCTTCACCGAAGTCGGGCTAGAGACCGGCGTGGCGTTGAACGAGGATGGCATGGAACAGGCGGGGATGGGGCTTGGGATCTCCGACTATAACCTGGACGGCAACCTCGACATCCTGAAGACGCATTTCGCGGACGATACGGCCGTGCTGTACAAGAACGACGGCAAGGGCAACTTCGAGGACGTGACTAACTCGGCGGGGCTGGGCGTAGAGACGCGGTTCATTAGCTGGGGCGCGGGCATTGTGGACTTAGACAACGACGGGTATCCGGATCTGTTCTGGGTGACGGGCAGCGTATATCCCGAGATAGCGAAGATCCTGCCCACTTACCCGTTCAAGAGCCCCCGGATTGTATTTCGGAACCTACGAAACGGCAAGTTCGAAGAGCTATTAGATCAGGCCGGACCGGGCGTTGCGGCCGAGCACGCGAGCCGCGGATGCGCCTTCGGAGATTTCGACAACGACGGCGATGTGGACGTGCTCATTATGAACCTGAACGAGCCGCCATCGCTCTTGCGAAACGACGTAACAGGCAACAATCACTGGCTGAAGGTGAAGCTGGAGGGAGTCAAGTCGAACCGCAGCGCGATCGGCGCAAGGGTCACGGCGCATTACGGCGGCAAGGTTCAGGCTCAGGAAGTATTGAGCCAGGCGAGCTTCTATTCGGCCAACGACTCACGGCTGCACTTCGGCTTGGGCAGCGCGGAGAAGGCGGATCTGGAGATCCGGTGGCCGAATGGCGGGACGGAGCGCGTATCAAATGTGAGCGCGAACCGCCTGGTGACTGTTCGCGAAGGCGCCGGAATCGTGAAGAGCAACGCCTTCTCAAAGAGCCTGTCCTATCATTAAGGCAATACTTCAGGGAGGTTCCTTTTATGAGGAGCAGGTTCGTATTTCTTTCAGCGCTGCTGCTCGCGGCAGCGCTTTCATTCACGGCGGCGTTCGCGCAAGAACTGGCTGCAACCCTCTCAGGGACGGTGACGGATCCGAGCGGCGGGCTTGTGCAGGGCGCGACGGTGACGGTGCACAGCAACGAAACCAATACCGACGTCCGCACAGTGACGACAGATACGAGCGGCAATTATACGGTGACGAATCTGCAAGCGGGCAATTACACCGTGACTGTAAAGCAGACGGGATTTCAGACTTATGTCGCGCAGAATGTCGTGCTCGAAGTAGCTCAGAAGCGCGTAGTAGACGCCACATTGAAGACGGGTCAGGTGACGGAAACGGTAACAGTTCAGGAGACGGCGACTCCGATTCAAACATCGACGGCGGCCGAGGCCGGGACGATAACGGGAACACAGGTCAGGAACCTGGAGTTGAACAACCGGAACTTCGAACAGCTTGTGTTGCTGCAACCGGGGGTGACCAACGGACTGCCGGATGAAGTCGGTTTCGGCCTATCGAATTCGACGACCATTTCGGTGAACGGCGCGCGCGTGACGTCGAACAACTGGACAGTGGACGGAGCGGATATCAACGACAGCGGTTCGAATGGGACATTGCTGAACGTGCCGAGCATCGACGCGATCCAGGAATTTACGCTGGAGCGCAGCATGTACGACGCGCAGTACGGGCGTAGCGGCGGAGGGCAGGTGCTGGTGGCGACGAAATCGGGCACGAACGAATTCCACGGGGATGCCTATGAGTTCGTGCGCAACGATTTTTTCAATGCCAACGATTTCTTTTCGAACAGCACAGGAACTCCGCGGGCGATCGAACGATACAACGATTTTGGTTTCACGATCGGCGGCCCGCTGTATGTTCCGAAGCTTTACAAGCGGCAGGTTTCAAAGACCTTCTTTTTCTGGTCGGAGGAGTGGCGCAAGACGAGCACACCGGCAACTTTCGACCAGCCCGCAGCGACGCCAGCCGAATTGAGCGGCGTGGTTCCGGGAACCGTGACAGGCGCGGCGCCGGCGGGTTGCGTCACGTATAACGCGGGTACGAATACCAGCACGATCAGTCCCTCGTGCTTCAGCCAGAATGCGAAGGCGTATTTGACGAATATCTTCGATAAGTTTCCGGCGAACAGCGGCGCTAACTACATCACAAATTTCTCGCAGAAGAATAATTTCCGACAAGATATTGTCCGCCTGGACCAGAACATTTCCGATAAGGTTCACTTCTTCGCACGATTCATGCAGGACGACGTGCCGGAGAACTTTCCCGAGGGGTTGTTCGCCGGAACGAACTATCCGGGAATTAGCAGCGTTGCGCTGGATGCGCCCGGAAAGAATGCGGTTGGCAATCTAACCTGGACGATCTCGCCGACGCTGGTGAATGAAGCCGAGTTCGCATACTCATGGGGCGGCATCAACGCCGATCTTTCGGGACCCGCCAATTCGCCGAGTTTTTCTAACGCACTTACGAACAATTTCGCTTATAGCGATCCCTATGGCCGCGTTCCGAGTGTTACGATTACCGGCATCCAGGGCTTTGCGGAAGGAGTGGCGCCCTACTTCGAGCGCAACCTGGACAGGAATTTCTTCGATAACTTATCGAAGACGATCGGCAATCATACAATTCGAGCAGGCGTGAGCGTGCAATGGATGCTGAAAACCGAGAATGCGTCGGCAGGAGCTGCGAGTTTCACATTTACGAGCTTCGGCAATTTTCTGTTGGGCGACGCTTCCGAATATACGCAATCGAGCCGGGACACGATCCCCGATCTGCATTACTTCAACCTGGAAGGTTATGTCCAGGACGATTGGAAAGTTACTCCTCATCTGACTGTAAATTTTGGGCTGAGGTATAGCTTCTTCCCGTCGCCAACCGATGTAAATAACACGCTTAACAACTTCGATCCGTTGCTGTATAACCCGGCGCTGGCGCCCGCGATCGACCCTGTAACCGGCAATTTTGCGGCAGGGCAAGGAGTAACTCCCGCGACTTATGCGAACGGGCTCATCTATCCGACAGGCGCGGCGTGCAGCGCGGCCAAGGCGATCGCATCGGAAGTGACGTGTTCGCCGTACGGCAGCCTGGTGAATCCGAATTCGAACAACAACTTCGCTCCGCGGTTTGGCTTCGCATGGGACCCCGCCGGCAACGGCAAGACGGCGATTCGCGGAGGATATGGAATTTTCTACGACCGTACGTTGAACGGCATCTGGGAGCAGAATGCGTTCACGAATCCGCCGCTGGTGCAGACCACGTCGGTTCAGAATACGAGCTTCGATAATCCGCTGGCGGGCACGTTGAGCGTGCCGCTGGGTCCCAACCTGATCGAATCCACCGGAACACCGACCTTCAAAGTGCCTTCGTATCAGGATTACAACTTCTCGGTGGAGCGCGAGATTCTTCCCAACACGCAGTTCGAGATCGCGTATGTCGGCGGCCTGGGGCGGCATCTGCTTGGGGAAGTGGATTTGAATGAGCCGACGTTAGCGGCGCGCGCGGCGAATCCGGATGTGAACGTGAACGCGGTGGCGCCGTATCTGGGGTACTCGTATTTCAAGAGCCGCATTCCGGAGTTTGTGAGTAACTACAATTCCATGCAGGTGTCGTTGAACCGGCACGTGTCGCAGGGATTGACGATGGGTATTGCGTACACCTGGTCGAAGCTGTTGACGAATGCGTCCGTGGATCGGGACGTGGCGGTGTACAACACGTACAACTTGATGCAGGACTACGGTCCGGGCACCTACAACACGCCGCACGTGTTTGTCGCGAGTTACGTATATCAGCTGCCCTTCTTTAAAGATCAGAAGGGCGTCGTGGGCCATGTGCTGGGCGGATGGGAATTGTCGGGAATCACTACGGTGCAGTCCGGCCAATCCATGACGATCACACAATCAAACGATCCGTTCGCTTGCACGCTTTCTTCGGTGACGGGGTTGTGCGCGGCGGGAAGCGCGGCCGGGACCTATCCAGACGGGCTCGGCATCGGGAGCAGCGGCGACTCGTCGGTGCAGGTGCGGCCCGACGTGGTGGGTCTCGCCACCACCCCGAAGACTATTGCGGAATGGTTCAACACGGCGGCTTTCGCGCCGGCGGTGGGTCACTTCGGCAGCGCGGGAACGGGCGTTGTGCTTGGCCCCGGCTTGCAGAATTGGGATGTGGCGGCTATTCGAAACATCAAGTTCGGCGAACGAGTGAGCCTGCAGTTCCGTGGTGAATTCTTCAACGTCTTCAACCACACGAACTTCAATGGCGTCGGCACAAATATTAGCGATTCCAACTTCGGGCAGGTGACAAGCACGCATCTGCCGCGGAATATTCAACTGGGCCTGAAGCTGTATTTTTAATATGTGAACCGGGATGCTAGAAGGGCCGCTTGCTTGACGCTGGCGGCCCTTTTCTTTTTAGTGAGCCTAGCGGGAACGGCCGCGGATTTACAGAGTTTACTGGTTGCGGGCACGCAGGCGCTCCAAAGCGGCGACAATGCAGGGGCCGAGCAGGCGTTCCGAGACGCGCTGCGAATGGAGCCGCAATCCTTAGAAATTTTGAACGATCTGGCGATTGCGTTAGCACGAGAGGGCAAGGAGCAGGAAGCGATTGCGGCGTACGATCGCGCGCTGAAGATCAAGCCCGGCGACGCTATCACGAAGCGCAACCTGGGGATCGCATACTTTCGCGCACAGCGGTATAAAGAAGCCCTACCGCTGCTCGAATGGTTCGCGAAGTCCGCGCCGAGTTTTCAATCGCTGGACCTGGCGGGGCTGACTCTGTTCGCGTTGGATCGGTATCCGGAAGCGGCCGGATACCTGGACGGCGCAAGCCGGATGAACCCGAGCGATTTGCAGACTCTCAACATGTTGGGCAACGCTTATCTGAGGGCGAAGAATTATTCCGGCGCGGCGGATGTATTCGCCCGAATCATGGCGGTGAACCCAAATTCGGCCGAGGCGCACGTAATGATGGGGATGGCCTACAACAAGATGCAGCGCGACACGGATGCGGAGGCGGAATACGAAGCCGCTGAAAAGATCAACCCGAAGTTCGCAGGCGTGCATGCCGGGCTGGGGTTGATTTATCAGCGCGAAGGCAAAACCGAACTCGCCAAGCGCGAGTTTGAAGCGGAGCTTGAGACGTATCCGAACGATCCGGTCTCACACTGCATGCTGGGGCAGATCTTACGCAAGGAGAACGAACCGGCGGCGGCGCTCGATCATTTTCGCGCGGCAGTCCGAGAGAACCCGAAATACAAGGAAGCGCTGTTCGAATTAGGAAGAGCGGAACTGGGGGCCGGCCACACACAGATGGGGATCGATCATCTGCGAAGGGCGATTACGATCGATCCCGATTATTTCGAGGCGCATTACGTGCTGGGAACGGCTCTGCGCAAGATGGGCCGAGCGGCCGAAGCCACGCGGGAGCTGGCGCTGGCGGAACAAATACAGGCACGACAACGCGCGGCGCAGATCCAAGACGTCAGCCATTGAGGATATGGAACAATGAATTAGCAGACGATCATGCGAACGGCTGGGCGAACAGCTGGCATACAGGCGCTTGCCGCGATCCTTTTTGCGGCCGCCGCGGCCGGCGCGCAGGACCCGATTCTGGAAGCGTACGAAGCTCACGCGACGCTCGTGACCGGGCAAGTAACACGGATTCGAGACGAGCAGCCTTGGGCGGTAAGCAGCGGCGAACGCGTGCCGGTTCGCCAGACCATCACGACCGGGCCGGACGGATTCGCTCGGTTCGAGGTAAGAGGTGGAAGCAGCTTCGAGGTTTTTGCGAATTCGCGAGTAGTATTTCGAGAGAACACGGCGAGCGCAGGCGACCTGCTGGATGTCGTTTCGGGGCGAGTTCGCATACATTTGCAGCCGACCGCGGGACAGGCGCAACAGCGAGTGTTTTGCCCAGTCGCCATCGTGAGCGCACATCATCAAGGCGCCACCTTCGCCATTGCGGTAGACGAGGACGATACGACGCGCATCGATGTATTCGAAGGAGAAGTGGCCGTGCAACACACTCTGCTGCCGCGCAACGAACCGACTTTGGTGCGCGCGGTGGACGCCATTCTGGTAAAGAAAGACGAGCCGATCTCGCGGCGGGTCGACCGGGGGTCCTTGTATAGATACACCGTGAAGGTTTTGTCGGCGATCACATTCGGACGCGGCGGCGCCCACAATGTTGGACCGGAAGAGGAAGAGCGGTTGTTGGCAGCATCCAATCCAATAGGCGCCCGCTAGCCCGGCAATGAAAATCCTCAGGTTTTGTTGGTTGGCAACGCTCACGGCATGCGCGGGGTTTGCACAGCAGCAGCAGCCTCAGGCCGCGGGGCTCGAAACGCCGTGGGACGTTCGAAAGATTTTGTCGGAACTGACGGCCCAGACCGATCAGTTAAAGCCGCTGCTTGCGCAGTTGAACCCCCAGCAATGGGCGGACAAAGGCGCATCGAGCACTTACATTCTGCAGTGGCAGACGTCGCAAAGGCAGCTCAACGATGTACTGATTAGCATCAATCGGTTGTCGCAGAAGACTGAGAGCTTGTCGCTTGCGCTCGATACATATTTCCGCATGGAGGCGCTCGAGACAACTGCGCGGTCGCTCGACGAAGGCGTTGGAAGATATGGATCGCGGCCGATGGCGGACAGGCTGAATGCTTATGTGGCGCACAGCTTCGACAGCAGACAACGGCTGAGGGACTATCTGGAAGACCTGGCGGCGAGCACGGAACAGAACTTCAAAATCGCGGATGAGGAAGCCCAGCGCTGCCGCGGTATCATCAGCAAAGAAGCCCCTTCCTCATCGAAGAAAAAGAAGTATTGATGGAAGCAGCAACATTCACTTGCTCGATTTGCGGCGAGGTGTCGCGCGCGATCTGCGTGTTTTGCACAAAGGACGCATGCAGCAACCACATCTGCCAGCGGTGCCATCGCTGCAGCGACTGCTGCGCCTGCGAGATGCCGGTGACGAGCGCGAGCGAAGAGGAGAGAGCCGCTGAAGAGATGAAACAGGTAAGCGCCGCGCCCGAAGAAGAATTGGAAGCGGTTACGCCTGCTTCTTAGGCTCGCGCCGTTTCTTCTTCGGATGAACGGCCTGCTCGAGGACCCCTTCGCGATCACCGCTCAGCCAAGCCGATTGAATTTGTTTTTCATCGAGGCCGGCTAGCCGTCCGGCGAGTATGAAGGCTGGAAGCGCATGCCGCAGATCGCGCCAGCGCGCCATCTCAATCACGGATTGCAGGGCGCGCTCGCGGATTAGGGCCAGAGTTTCGGGATCGCGATGGTCGGTCAAATCGACCAGCGCAAGGGTTGCGCCGCGGCGGTCAGACCAGACCACGGAATTTAAGAGCTCGACGAACCAAGTCGGTTCGATATGAACTTGCTGATCGGGATGAAGTTTGCCTCCGACTGCTATCGCGCGCAGCGCACGCATGGCGTTTTGCCGAACGTTTTCATCCTGATCTCGCAAGGCGTATTGAAGAGCGTCAACGATGAATTTCGAGTTGTGGGCTGCGCGCGGGCCGTATTGAATCAGGTAGGCGGCGGCGGAGCGCTGATCGGGATCCGACGATTCGCGCAGGACTTGGTTGACTAGCGCGAGATCGCGGGTGACCAGCGGGATAAAGTCCGTTTGGATGTTGCGGCATTCGGGATCGGCCATAAGCGAGTAGCCGTTCGTGAGATCTTCGTCGGCGTTTTGACCTCGAATGCTGTCGGCGACGGCGTTCAGAAACTCGCGGTACTTGTCGGAGAGACCGGGCGCGAGCGTGATGTCGCCGGTGGGGATGGGATTGAAGTCGAAATGGGGCGCGTCTTTTTCTTCGATGCCGACGTAGAGGATCATCCTGGTTTGTTCGCAGCAAGCGGCTTCGACGCGGGCGGCGAGAACGCCGGGGACCTTGTTGATACGGCCTTCGACGGACTCGCGCGAGGGCAGCGGGTCGCCGGGAACGAGGCCGAGCGCGGTCCTGATCTTTTGAGGAGAAACTTTGTGGGCGCCGTAGATTTCGATCAAGCCGACGCGGGGACTGATGTCTTCTGTAAACGCAACGCGAGCGCTGGCGGCAGCACAAAGCAGAAGCGCACCGGCTGCAAGGGCGGCCAGCGTCAGGACACAACGGCATCTCACCACTTCAGTATGCGACGTGGCGGGACGCGATGCGGTTTACGCCTGCTTGGCGGCGAGGTCTCCGATAACCGGCAGCTTGACCATTTTGTTGCTGTAGGCCATGTACATCATGTAGAGCCACAGGATGAAGATGCAGAGATCCCAGAGGCGATGGACGAGCACGCCGGTCCACCACATACCGCCGACAAAGAGGATGCTGAGCAAGATGCCCAGAACTATGGAAACGATGATGACGGCGATGCTCAGGAAGATGGCCTGATAGGCGTGAAAGCGGACGGTCTTGTTCTGATTATAGGGAGCGAGCACCAGGAAGATGATGCCGGTGACGAGCCAGCCCAGGTAGCAGAGAGCGCCCGCCACATTGGTGGCCAAACCGCCGGCCTGGATTCCGGAAGGCGGCGGAGCATAACCGGAACCGGGCGGCGGCGCGTAGCTTTGGCCCGGCGGGGGACCGGCTGCACCACCGCCGGAAGGGGCTCCGGCCACCGCCGTTCCACAATTGGGGCAGAATGCGCCCGATACCTGCGCACCGCAATTCGGACAGAATGCCATTTCTCCTCCAGGCTCAAGAGAGCCATGCAATCTTACGAGTCTATTCCAAACACATTAGAAACGCTAGGCCGGGACGTGGCGGCGCAGGACGGGACGGAGTACCAAATTCACCAGTACCATCAGAACCGCGAAGACGGGGATGAGCAGAAGGCCGCGGTGATAGTCGTTTTGAGGGCCGGCGAGCGCGCCGATGATCTGCGAACTGATGGCGAGACCAAGCCAGCCGAAGGTGATGACGATGCCGAGGGCTGTGGCTGCGGCGCGGCTGAAAGTGTCTCCCGTGATGGCAAGCGTGGTGGGGAAGACAGGCGCCATGGAGAGACCGGCGCAGAATACGGCAACGGTGATGGCGGTCTGGGAGTGCAGGCTAAGCATGGAGTAGGTGGTGATGGCCATGAGGATGGCGGCAGCGAGCGTGACGATCAGGGCCGGAACGCGGATCAAGACGCGAGAGACAATGACGCGGCCGACCAGGATGCCGAAGGCGAAGCCGTAGCTGACGACGTGGCCGGCGGTGGTGGGATCGAAGTTGACGCTGATGAGATAAGTCTTGAGCCAGTTCCACACGCCGACTTCGCAGGAGACGTAGAGGAACAGGAAGAAGCACAGCAGGAGAAGAGCCGGCTGGGAGAAGAGACGAGGGACGTCGCCCAGTTGGAAGTTGGCGCGGCCGGCAGGCGCGGGCATTTTGGTCGCGACATTGACGAGCAGAGCAATGACGCCAAGCGCGGCGATGCCGTAGCAGACCAAAGCGGGATCGATTTGCTCGCTCGCGACGTAGGTGGTGACGATGCCGCCCAGGCCGAAGAAGAGGTTGATGAAATTGAGGGCGGAGCCGCGGCGACTGGGCTCGACGGCGCCGACGAGCGCGTTGGCGGCGGTGACGACGGTGCCGCCGCCGATCCCCAGGACGAAGTAGACGACCAACAAGCCGCCATAGCCGCCGACGTTGGGAGCTGCCGCAAGCGAGAGGATGATCAACGCGAGACCCGTGAGCAGGGCCGTCTTGTTGCCCTTGATGTCGATGATAGGCCCGGCGGAAAGCGACGAGATGACCAGGCCGATGGCCTGCAGCATGGCAAGCGTGGCGTTCTGGGCGGCGGCGAGATGATAGGTGGGCAGCAGAGCGCCGAGAATGGGCGCGATCAGTCCATAAACGAAGACAGCCAGCACCGCTGACAAAATGATCATCGAATGGATACTATCAGACGGCGGAAGCGCGCAAGCTGAAGCGGGAGGCGACCTCGGCTAGAACATCGGCGGCGCGCTCGCAATGGGCGCGGGTAACGTCCAGGTGAGTGACGAGGCGCATGAGAGTAGGGCCGACGCCATTGGCAAGTACGCCGCGGGATTTGAGTTCCAAGCTGAACTGCTGAGTGGAGATGCCGAGCGGGGAGATATCGAAGATCAGGATGTTGGTTTGAACCGTGGCGGGATCGATTTGGAGGCCGGGCATTTCGGAGAGACGAGCGGCAAGAAAGCGCGCGTTTTCATGGTCGAGATGGAGGCGTTCGGGCGACTCTTCGAGCGCGATCAGACCGGCTGCGGCAAGAACGCCGGCCTGGCGCATGCCGCCGCCTAAGCGCTTGCGATAGAGACGGCCTTCCGCAATTGCGTCGTGGGGGCCGAGGAGCATAGAACCGACGGGAGCGCCGAGACCTTTCGAGAGGCAGAACATGACGGAGTCGGCATCGCGCGCGATGCGGGCGACAGGCGCGCCGGTCGCGACCGAGGCGTTAAAGATGCGCGCGCCGTCCATGTGCACCGGGATGCCGCGCTCATGCGCTTCCCGACAAATTTCATCGATGACGTGGAGCGGATAAACAGTTCCGCCAGCCATGTTGTGGGTGTTTTCCAAGCAAACGAGAGAGGTGGGCGCATTGTGCGGAGCCTTAGGGCGCAGGACGGGCTCGATCGAATTCCAGGCGAGGATGCCATCCGCGCCGGGCAGCGCGCGGGCGAGACAGCCACAGAACCAAGCCATCATGGAAAGCTCCCAATCGAGGACATGAGAGCGGGCTTCGCAGACAACCTCTTCGCCGTGGCGGGTGTGCAGCTTGATTGCGATGCAGTTGCCCATCGTGCCGGTGGGAACGAAGAGCGCGGCTTGTTTTCCGAATATTTCGGCGGCGCGTTCTTCGAGCCGATTGACGCTGGGGTCTTCGCCATAAACGTCGTCGCCGACCTCGGCATGCGCCATAGCGGCGCGCATTTTGACCGAGGGCTGGGTGACGGTGTCGCTGCGAAGGTCGATGAAGTGGTCAGGCATGGGTGGGTTCAGGCATGAATGAAATCTTGGAAAATTTCGTTCGAAAGGAGCACGCCGTGGCGGGAAAGGCGCAGGAGCGAGCCGTCGCGCTCGAGCATTCCCGCGTCGAGCCACTTCCCAATGGGCTCGGCGAATCGCGACCATTCAGCCGCGCTGGGTTCGATGCCGCGCATGAGGCGCAGTCCGACGAAGAAGCGTTCTTCGGCGCGATCGGCCGCCGCCTGCTCGATTGGAGGAAGAGCGAAGTAGGCATCCAAAGTATCGGGATTGCTCCAGCGGCGCAGCCCGTCGAAGGAATGTGCATCGAGACCGAAACCGAAGTAGGGCTCAAGCTGCCAATACTTGAGATTGTGGCGGGATTCGAAACCGGGGCGCGCGAAATTCGAGATCTCGTAACGCGCGAGGCCAGCCGAGGCGAGACAGTCCACCGCAATTTCATAGAGCTCAGCGGTCAGATCTTCGCCGGGAAGGGTGGCCGCGCCATAGCGCCGACCACCATTGACAACTTCCCTGCCGAGGCGGCTGTCTTCATCCACTTCGAAGATGTAAACGGAAACGTGAGGCGGCGAGAGACGTTCGATCCAATCGAGCGAAGCGCGCCAGGAATCCACGGTTTGGCCAGGCAGGCCGGCGATGAGATCGATGTTGAGATTGAGGATGCCGGCGCTACGCAGGACAGAAATTTCCCGGGCGACGATTTCTGGCGTATGACGGCGTCCGGTGAGACGGAGTTCTGGAATTGAGAAGGATTGGACTCCGAGGCTGATGCGGTCGAGGCCGCTGGCAACCCAGAATTCGGCTGCTTCAGGCGTGACAGTTCCGGGCGCGCATTCGAGAGTGGCTTCGCCCAGATGCGCGGAAGGCATCGCTTCCATGACAGCGCGGAGGAAATCGCGCGGCATCAGACTGGGAGTGCCTCCGCCGAAGTAAAGGGTGTCGGGAGGAGAGGTCCAGGAGCGCGCGCGCAATTCGTTCAGCAGAGCTTCTTCGTAGCGGCGGCGGGAATCGGGGGAAAAAACTCCTGAAGCGAAATTGCAGAAAGTACACTTCTGGCTGCAGAATGGGTAAGCGATGTAGACCCCGGCCACTGCTATAACGTGACCGGCTCGCCAAGCTGCTGCGCGATGGCGGAAGCGATGAAATCCTGCAGGGGCTGGCGCGTTTCAGGCAACACGAAGGCATGCGCGACCGGGTCCCAATCGAGCTTGAAACTTTTCGAATGAGCGGAGACCCAGATCTGGCGAACGGGCGTGTTGGGGCTGACGACAAATTTCGCTTTGGGCTCTTCGAATTCGATGGCGAGCGCCCCGGCGTTGAAATCGGGCTCGAAGCCGTAGCGGTCGGAGGCTTTCGCAAGCTTGTTGTAAAGAGATTGTAAAGACGAATCGGCTTTGGTCTTGAATTCTTGTTCGTCCATTCTCCTTCATTGTCTACTGGTGGTGGGGAAGTTTGGTAACTTTCGGCGAGCGAGCCTCATCTGGTAACTGCGCGCTTTCCATGGAGACGTCGTGTATCCGTCAAACACTGCTGCCTGATACGAGCCAACTGTTCGCCGACTATCTATACAATTTCGATCGGGTAAGTCAGTTTTACGGCCATAGCTTTTCCGAGCCGAGCGGATTGGACGCAAGCGCGCGAAGCGTGCAATTTCCCGAAGCGCGACGGAAGGGGATCGTCGACGCGCTGCGGGAGCAGAACGGCGATTCGCCCGCGCTCAGGAAGTTGGCGGAAGCAGGAACGGTGGCGGTGGTAACGGGGCAGCAAGTGGGGCTGTTTTCCGGACCCGCATACACCATTTTTAAGGCCCTAACCGCGGTAAAACTGGCCGAGCATTTGAGCGAGCAGGGCACGCCGGCAGTGGCTGTGTTCTGGCTCGCCACCGAAGACCACGATTTGGCGGAAGTGGATCATGCTTGGGTGTTCAATGAGCATGCGACGCCGGCGAAGCTTTCGATCACGAACGCAGTGACGAATGGCGGACCGGTGGGGAACGTTAGTCCGGCCGAGATTCCGATCGCGGAGCTGCGGTCCGCGTTGGGCAATCTTCCGTTCGCGGAGGAAGTGGTAAGCGAAGTTGCGGACGCGTACCGGCCGGGCGTGGGGCTAGGGGCGGCGTTTCGAGCTCTTCTCGAAAAGGTGCTGCGCGGGCGCGGGCTGCTGTTTTTGGATCCGCTAGCGCCCGGGGTGCGCGACATTGCGGCGGACTTTCTAGCGGAGGCGGCGGGGCGAGTACCGGAGCTCGTGAAGGCGCTGCGACAACGGAATGGGCAATTGACCGAGGCGGGATATCACGCGCAAGTGCATATCGATGAGGACACCTCGTTACTGTTTCTTATCGGCGAGCATAAGCGACTGCCGCTGCGTTGGCGGGAAGGACGCTTTTCAGCGCGGGACCACAGCTACGGCGCGGCCGAGCTGAAGCAAGAGGCGTCGCGGCTATCGCCGAATGCGCTGCTGCGCCCGGTGATGCAGGATTATTTGCTTCCGACGGCAGCATATATCGGCGGACCTTCGGAGATCGCGTACATGGCGCAGGCGCAGGTGCTTTACGAGAAGCTGCTGGGGCGCATGCCGGTGATCTTCCCGAGGAACACGTTTACTCTGTTGGATGGGCGAGCGACGAAGCTGTTGCGGCGATATAAGTTGAGCGTGCCGCAAGTGCTCGATCATCAGGAGAAGGTGAAGAGCGCGATGGCGGCGCGGCTGATTCCAGCGGATCTGAGCCAGGAGTTCGCGAGGCTACGCAGCGAGGTGGGAGGCGCGCTCGAAAAGCTCGAATCGGGTTTGAAAAGCTTCGATCCGACGCTCGAGGCGGCGGCGAGGAAGAGCGCGGCGAAGATGCTGTTTCAGCTCGATAAGATTTCGCAGAAGACAGCGCGGGAGACCATGCGGCGCGACGAGCGGGCGAGCCAGGATGCGGCGTATCTGATGGATTTGATTTACCCGCACAGGCACTTGCAGGAGCGCTTCTATTCGATTGTTCCGTTTCTTGCCAAGCATGGGTTGGATTTGCCGGAGCGCCTGCTGGGGATGACACAGTTGGCGTGTCCGGATCACATGGTGCGGACGCTCGCGTGAGGCGCGGCGGCGTATGATGGCCAGCGGCAAAAGCGCCGTATAATTTTGAGTTGAGATCCTTTTTCGCCCTCGTCGCGGCATGGTGCGCCTGTGCCCTGGCAGTGGCAGACACACCGCTGGATCTGGCAAGTAAAGCGGAGCAACTTATTCGCGGGGGCGATATGAACGGCGCCCTGGCAACGCTTTCAGAAGCTGAGAACGCCGCGCCGGCGAGCGCCGAATCGGAAGACCGGATCGGCTTTCTGTTCGCGGTGCTGGGACGGGGAGCGGACGCGGTCCGGCATTTCGAAAAATCCATTGCGCTGGATGGTTCTTATGCAGCCGGACATTACCACCTGGGCGTCGCGTTGTGGCAGGCGAACGACCGAGAGCACAGCCTGACGGAGCTGCAGGCGGCGGCTAAGCTGGCGCCGAACGTATTCGATTATCGATACCGGCTGGGATCTGCCCTGCTTCAGGTTGGGGACCTGGACGAGGCGGCAATGGAGTTAAGGCAGGCCATCGGATTGGACGTGATGAAGCCTGGCGCGTGGCAAGACCTGGGTCGGGCGCTAGAAGCCAAGGGCGACCTGGCGGGCGCGGTAGACGCGACGGAGCACGCGTTGGCTTTGGATGCGTCGAACGATGTGCTGCGCAATAGCTATGCGTATTTGCTGATCGAAACGCGGCGAGCGCAACAAGGCATCGCGGAATCGCAAAAGGTGCTGGCGCATAATCCGGCGGATGTTTCGGCGATGTTGAATATCGGGTACGCGCATTTGATGACGGGCGAATTCGATTTGGCCGAACAGGCGTATCGCCAGGCAGTGGGGGCTGATGGGAAGTCGGCCGTGGCGCATTACGATTTGGGGATCGCGCTGAAGATGCGCGACCAACTGGAGGCGGCGCAGAGCGAATTCAAGGAGGCGATACGGCTGGAGCCGAAGCTGGCAGAGGCGCATTACTCGCTAGGCATTGCGGATTGGCAGTTGGGAGATTTTTCAGGGATGGCTGAGCAGATGCGCGCCGCGCTCGAGATACGCCCCGAGTATCCGGAGGCGCACTACATGCTGGGGATCGCGTTGAAGCAGGCGAGCGATTACGAAAAAGCAATCGCGGAATTGAAGGAAGCGATTCGATTGGATCCGAGCACGCCGGGGCCCTACAACACGCTCGGCCAAATTTTGCGCATCAAAGGGGACAAGGCGGGGAGCGAGGAGATGTTTGCGACAGGCGCGCGGCTGAAACGCGAGAAGGAGTCGCAGCTTGCCAATACTCTGGATCAAGGAATGCGCGGCGGCACGATTATGAAGCCACTGGGCGGAGGGCCGCAGTAGACGCATGTGGTCGCGCAGAGGGTTTGTCAAGTCGTTGTGCGCCAGCTTGCCGGTGTTTTCTCTGGACCAGTTGCTTGCGGGCTCGCCGCTGGGCGTGCAGTTTGTGAATGTAGCGCGCGAAGCAGGGCTGAACGCGAAGACGCTCTTCGGCGCGGAGAACAGCAACAAGTATCTGCTGGAGACGACCGGGTGCGGCGTGGCGTTTATCGATTACGACAACGATGGATGGCTGGATATTTTCTTTGTCAACGGAACGCGCTTCGACACGACGTTTGCGCCGGGCGCCGAGCCGATCAGCAGACTCTATAAGAACAACCGCGACGGCACGTTCACGGACGTGACCCTGAAAGCCGGGCTGGCGCGCACCGGGTGGGGGCAGGGCGTTTGCGCGGGCGACTATAACAACGACGGGAACGAAGATCTGTTTGTCAGCTACTGGGGCGATTGCGCACTGTACCGCAACAACGGGAACGGCACGTTTACGGACGTAGCGCAGCAGGCGGGAGTGACGACGCGGACCACGACCGGACTGAAGCGCTGGAACACGGGATGCGCGTTTCTCGATTACGACCGCGACGGGCATCTGGATCTCTTTGTGGCGAATTACATCGACTTCGATCCGAAGACCGCGCCGCTGCCCGAGAGTGGACCGTGTTTGTATGAGGGGTTGATGGTGGCCTGCGGGCCGCCGGGGCTGCAGGGCGGAAAAGACATTCTGTTTCACAACAACGGAGACGGCACGTTCACGGACGTTTCGGAGAAAGCGGGCATTTGGAAGAAGAACGGCACGTACGGGCTGGGTGTGCTGGTGGGCGATTTTGACGGCGACGGCTGGCCGGATATATATGTCGCCGACGATTCGGCGCCATCGGCCTTATTCAAGAACAACCACGATGGAACGTTCACCGACATGGGCCTGGAAGCCGGCGTGGCATTCGGCGCCGATGGGAAGACGCAGGCGGGAATGGGCGTTTCAGCGGCGGACGTGTATGGGAACGGGAAGCTGGACATCGTGAAGACGAATTTCGCGGGGGACACGTCGAGCCTTTACCGGAATTTGGGCGGAGGAAATTTCGAGGACGTAACGTTCCAATCGGGCCTTGGGCGCAATACTCGCTTTCTTGGCTGGGGCGCATGCTTCCTGGACTTCGATAATGACGGCTGGCCGGACATTCTTACTTGTAACGGGCACGTGTATCCAGAGGTGCGAGAGAAGGCAAGCGAATCCGGATATCGCGAGCGCAAGGTGCTGTATCACAATTTGGGCAACGGGAAATTCGAAGACGTTTCGCTCGACGCCGGGCCGGGCATGACGGAGCAGGTAGCCGGACGCGGCTGCGCGATTGGAGATTTCAACAACGACGGCAACCTGGACATCGTGGTCAACTGCGTGAATGATGCGCCGCAGTTGCTGCGCTGCGAGAGCACGCTCAAGAACAACTGGGTGAAGGTGAAGACGGTAGGAATCAAATCCAACCGGTCTGGGATCGGTGCGCGCGTGTATTGCACGCCGGAGGGCGAGCACCGGCAGATGGACGAGGTGCGCAGCGGGGGCAGCTACATTTCGCAAAGCGACCTGCGGGTGCACTTCGGCCTGAAGAAAGCGGCGAAGGCGGACCTGGAGATTCACTGGCCGAGCGGACAGGTTGACAGGATGGCGGGCGTGAAGGCAAACCGCGTGATCACGGTGGTGGAAGGAAAAGGCGCCCGCGAAAAGTAAAAACCGGCCGGGTTCGACCCCGGCCGGCTTTTCATTTCTAATTTGCTCGTCGATTACCAGCTCAGCGTTCCGGAGAACTGCACCCGGCGCATGGCGTAGCCATTGCCGTTGAAGGCAATGTTGGTAATCTGTTCCGCATTGCCGCCCGTGACGTTGTTGCTGGGCGTAGCGAGGTTAGTGTGGTTGAGCGCGTTGGTGGCGTCCATACGCAACTGGAACTTGAAGCGCTCAGTGAAGCTGAAGACCTTCATGAGCGAAGCGTCCAGATTGACGAATTGCGGCCCGTATAGCGTGTTGACCGGATAGTTGCCGAACGTGTTGGCGGCCGGGAGTTTGAAAGGCCCGGTGCCGGCGATCAACTGAGCCGGAGTTTCTGTGACAATCCAGGTGTAGCGATTTTGGACGGTTGAATAGGGGCTTCCCGATCCTACGTCCGGAACACTGTTCGGTCCCGTATAAGGCTGGCCTGTGGAGTCACCCGCGGGGCAGGTGGAAGCCGTCAGGTTGGTACAACCGGGATAGGAACCGATGTTCGGCATGAATGGAACGCCGCTGTAGTAAGTAAAGATGCCGCTGACTTGCCAGCCGCCGAGGACGGCGTCGACAAAGCGGTTGGCATTTGAACCAAAGTGGCGGCCCTTGCCGAACGGAACATCGTAGACGTTGGCAAGAGTCCACTGCTGGTGAGGCACGAGGTTCGAGTTGCCGTAGCCTAGGGGACGATCATACAGGAACGTGTAGTTGCTGTCCGGTCCGTAACCGTCGCCCTGCTCCGATTGCCACGTGTAATTGCCCTGCAGCGTATAGCCGGCCAAGTTCTTTACAGTGAAAACGCCTTGGAAAGAATTGTATTGGCTGTTGGCGTCGTTGCAATAGCAGTCCACGCCTTCTGCCCAACCGTAGTTGTAGCGCGGCCCATAGAGACCGTCGAAAGGCCGCAGGAGATTGGGGTCGCCGGTGTAACCGGGCAGGAAGAATTCAGGATTCTCATCGTAATCGTTGCCGGTTCCGAGCGAGGAGTGGCGGGTCGAGTTGCCCACGTAGCTGCCCTGCAGCGAAACCTTAGCACCGACCTGATGCTGAATGGTGAAGTTGTAAGCGTAAGCGACCGGCATGGTGAAGATCCCGGGCCGGGTCTTAATGTAAACACCAGTCGTCGCGGGCGCGAAAGTCCCGTTGGGGTTGGGCTGCTGCAACTGTTGGGCGGGAGGCCCTTGCGCGAGCGTAAACACATCGCAGAAGTTGGCGTTGCTGCAGCTTCCGGTGGTATTGGAAGTCGCAGTCAGAGTCTGGTTCACCAGGACCGGCGGGTTTTGCGTGACGTTATGGCCGAACGTTGAACCAAAGGTACCGAGCGAATAGGTCCAGCCATAGCCGGTGCGGATAACAGTCTTGGGAGTGAGCTGGTAGGCGATTCCGAGGCGCGGCGCGAATTCGTGCCAGTTCATGCTCTGGTAGCCGTGGCTGCTGATCAGGCCTTCGCCGAACACATCCACCAACCCGGTGTTTACGTTCAACTCGGCGCCGTTTCCTGGAGCATTGACCGTTTCAGGAAAGATCATTTCCCAGCGGACGCCGTAGGTGATGGTCAGTTTGGAAGTGGGGCGCCACTCATCTTGCGCATACCAGAAGAGGCGTTTCTGGCGCTCTTCGGCGTCGGTGCTGGAGCTGACATATCGATTGAAGCTTGACACGTCGCCGAGAAGGAACGTGGCGAGCGCCAAGCCATTGGTCGAGTTGATTCCGCTCTCGAGGCCGGTGGTGGCATCGGTGAAGTACAATTCGCCAGCGCGGTGGCTGTCGCTCGGGACACGCAGATTTTCCGCATAGCGCACGTCGCCGCCGAACTTGAAGCTGTGCTTGCCGGCGATGTGGCTGATGTTATCGACAAATTGATACTGCCGCTCGAATTCAGTCAAGGGGCAGTTGCACTGGTTGTTGTGCAGCGAGTAGCCGAGATCCTCTTCCGCGCCCAGCGGATTCTGGATGGCGAAGGTCGGCATACCGGAGGTGATCGCGCTGGTATTCAAGCCAGGGATACCGGCCTGAGAGGCGGGAGTGCTGCCATAACCGTTCGGCACGTCGGTGACGTGATAGCGCACATAGCCCCAACGGAATTCATTAATCGTGGTCGGGCTCTTGGTATAGGTCCAGCCGGCCGACGCGCTTTGATTCAGAGCTTGCGAACTGCCGGCGTAATTGGCGTTGTTGAAATCGATTCCGCCCGCCAGTGCGCCGAACACGCCGGGCGCCTGCTCGGTGAAGCCCGCATAGCTATAGCGGCCGAAGAAGGTATTCTTTTCGTTCCCGTAGTAGTCGAAGCGGGTATTCCACTGATTGCCGTCGACCGTCAGGGTGCCTGAGTTTTCATAGTTGTTGTAGGGCAGGCCTGCGCCGGTGTTGGGTAAAGGGAAATAGCTCAACAGCGCTTGAGCCTGGGGGCTGAGCGCGGAGGTTGTTCCGGGCGCGTTGCCGCAGAAGCCGGTATTGAGAATGTTACCCGGGACGGCCTTGTTGGCGTTGGCGCCGGCGTTCGAGGGGCAGTAGACCTGATATTGAGACCCGAGGGCCAGCCAATCGCTGAGATTGCCGGTGCGATCCTGAGCCGTCGGCACGCTGACCAGAGCGGAACCGCCGAGCTGCTTACGCGTCAACTGGGCGTCGCCGAAGAAGAAGAGCTTGTCCTTGATGATCCGGCCGCCGATCGAACCGCCGTACTGGTTCTGGTGAGTGGTCGGCGTATAGGCGTCGGTGCTGCCGGCTAGCGGCGTGTTTTCGGTGAAAGGATTGCGCCCGAAGTCTTGGAATCCTGGCGTGTTCACTTCGAGGTATTCGAAGGCATCGCCATGGAAGGAGTTCGTACCGGACTTGGTCGAATAAGTAAACAGGCCGGCGGCGAAGGAGTCGAACTCCGCGTCGTAGTCCTGGTTGGCCTGCTTCACTTCATTCACAGAATCGAAGGTCGGGTTCACGACGATGATGCCGAGAATGGGGTCCTGGTTGACGGTACCGTCGAGATAATAGCCCGTCATATAGAACGGCAGCCCGTTCACCGCGCTCTGCACGCTGCCCTGCGGATCTTCGTCGGAGGCGTGCGCCCAGGGCGTCTTGATTGTGCCCGGATTCAGCAACTCGAAGGCTTGCAAGTTGCGGCCGATGCTGGGCAACTGAGAAATTTCCTGTGAAGTAAAGGTCTGCGCGACGTCGGCGCGGTCGGTCTGCAGCAGGGGGGCCGCAGCCGTCACTTCTACTTCCTGGTTGACGTTACCGACCTGCAGCGCCGCATTGAACTGCGTGGCCTGGTCGACCTGAACCGTTACCTGGTTTGAGACGACCTTCTGAAACCCGGAAGCCTCGATCGTAACTGTGTATTGGTCGGGAATTAACTGACCTTTTGTATACTGTCCCGAATCGTTGGTGGTCACCTCAAACGAAGTGCCCTTTGTCACGTCTGTAATCGTGACCTTTGCGTTGTTAACCGCGGAACCGCTTGGATCTGTGACGGTCCCGATAATACTACCGAAGACCTGTTGGGCGCTGGCGCTACTCCCCAAACCAAGCAGCAACGCAGCCGCCATCAAGAGGGAATAAAAGAGCCCTCTGCGTATGCAGACCATTACCTTCTCCTTGGAAGCAAACTGTCAAACAGAGCCGCGCGGCCACCTCAGCCGAGCGGAGTACAGCTCCTACAACTCACACCATCAGGCCTAGTTTAAACGATATAGAAACGAACCGAAAGGAAAAAGTGCAACTAAAGTATTAGGCCGCTGGTACTAGGCCACCGCAGGCCGCCGCTCGGTACCGATCCGGAGGATGCTCGGACGCGGGCGATTATACTGCGGGTATGTCGTTGATATTGCTAGCGGCACTGCTGGTTATCGGCGAGCGGGAGGCACATCGGCGCGGGTTGGAGCTATATCAGCAGCAGAAGTATGCCGACGCGATTCCGGTATTGGAAGAGGCCGCCCAGGCAGAAGACCCGAAGTCGGCCGCTTATAAGGAGTCGGTCCTGCTGATCGGGCAGAGCTACTTCATGCTTGCCCAGGCGCCCAAAGCGATTCCGTGGCTCGAGAAAGTTCCGGCCGTGAACGAAGCCAATTACATGCTGGGCTATGCCTATTTACAGACCAAGCAGCAGAACGAATCGGAGGCGGCGTTTGCCCGCTTATTCGGGTTGAAGCCGGACTCGGCCGGGGCGCACCTGGTCGCCGGCCAAATGATGTTGAAGAAAGAATACGAGGCGGAGGCGGTCAGCGAGGTGCAAAAGGCGCTGGCGCTCGACCCGAAGTTGCCGGAGGCGCACTTCCTGCTAGGCGAAGTTGCCATTTACCGGGGCAGGCTGGAGGAAGCGGCGCAGGACCTGAACGCCGAGCTGGCCATCAACCCGAACTTTTCGATGGCCTGGTACCGGCTGGGCGACGCCGATACGCGGCAGCAACATTGGGATGCGGCGATTCCGAACCTGCAGCGGGCGGTGTGGCTGAATCCGGACTACAGCGGACCCTATATTCTGCTCGGCAAGTGCTATTTCAAGACCGGCAATCTTCCGAACGCGGAAGGCATTTTGAAGCGTGCGCTGCTGTTGGACCCGAATAACCGGGAGGCCAACTATCTGCTGGGCCAGACGCTGATGGGCGAGGGCAAGAAAGACGAGGCGCACGGCGTCCTGGAGAAGCTGAAAGACGCACGCCAACCGTAATCGCCGCGCTCAGGACAGATTGTCCAGGCTTTGTTGTATCAGGCGCTTGGTCCCGTCGTAGGGATCGCCCTGTCCTTCCCACTCCATGGAGAAGTAACCTCGATAGCCGGCTTTCTTCGCAATGGCGAATACGCGCGCGACATCCACTTTGAGGACCTTTCCATCGTCGGCCTCTTCGTCCTTGACGTGGCTGATGTTGTAGGCGTGGGCGAACATGGCGGTCAAGGCGCGATAGTTATAGGCCTCGTCGCCGACGATCCGGGAGTTGCAGAAATCCGGCAGGGCGCGCAGGAACGGGCTGTTGACCTGCTCAATGACTTTCACCACGCGAAAGGCTTCTTCCGATTTCGGGTCGTCGTTTTCAAGATTGACGACAATGCTTTTCTGGATGGCGTAGTCGACCAGTTGCTTCAGACCGCCAGCGATGCAATCGTCGGCGCCGGTTTCAGGGAGGTGGACGCGGATGCTGGGAGAGCCGATCGCGACCGCAACATCCACCCAAGCGCGCCAGGTTTCAAGGGAAGCCTGACGTCGCGCCGAATCGGGACTGCAGGGTTGGACCGAGGCATCCACGGGAATATCCACGACGTGCACGCCCGCTTTCTTGAACGACTCGCCGAGGGCCTGCACGTACTGGAGGCCGGTGGATTCAAAGTGCAGGCTCCAGGGCTCGATGCCTGAGACCTGGAAACGGTCCGGTATGGAGGCCGCGAACTCAGCGAGCGTCAGCTTCGCGTTCGCGTTTTCGGAGTTGCGCTGGCGAGTCTTGATAAGGCTCCGGAAAGGATAGGTGGAGACGCTCAGGCGCCGGCGCGGGTCCGTGGGGAAGTTGGCGGAAGGATTCGGAGCCGAGGGAAGCGCAGCACGCAGCAGATTGCCAAAGACGAGCGAGCCAGCCAGAAAGCCGCGCCTCCCGATGGATGCTTCAAGAGTTTTCACTATTTATGTAGTAGCATTGAGCATCCGATGAGGTGGGTGGTCGCGGCGTTGCCGCTGGTGTGTTGTTTCGCAGCGGCTGAGCAAGCGCCCGCGCCGGAGTGCGCGACGTGCCATCCCGCCGAGGCCAAGCTGCATGCCCAGACGCGCATGGCGCACGCGATGTCGCCGGCTCTTTCGAGCGCGTTCGTTCAGAATTTGCCGCCGCATCCGCTGCGCGAATCGGGCGACGGATACGCGTTCACCTATAGCAACATCGAGAATGGCGTTTCGGTGACGGCGACGCGCGGCGAAAGCCATGCCCAGGGCGTCATCGAGTGGGTGCTGGGAGCGGGCGCGCAGGGCCAGACGCCGCTGGTGCGAACCATGGACGGCGTGCGGGAGTCGCGCGTCAGCTATTTTCCGCAGCTACGCCAATATGGAATCACAGTGGGGCAGGACGGCGGGGCGTCACCCAGCGCGGAAGCATCGCTTGGATTAAAGGAAAGCGGACGCGATTTGCAGAGCTGCATCGGGTGCCATTCCTCGGCCATCACGCGCGATCTCCAACCGGTGATTCCTGGGGTGCAGTGCGGGCGCTGTCACCTCGGCGCGGAAGAACACGCGCGCGGAGGAGGCAAGCCGCCGGGCGATTCTGCACGCGGCAAGCTGCCGCTGAATCCCGGGAAGCTATCGGCGCCCGAGCAGGTGCGCTTTTGCGGCAATTGCCACCGCAACAAACCTCCGGTGGACGATGCGCAGTTGGAGAATCTTCGATTTCAGCCGCTGCGGCTGGTAAAGAGCCGCTGCTTTGCGAGCGGGCAGCTAGCGTGTACGACGTGCCATGTCGCGCATCAGGATGCGCGGCGCAACGATCCGGCGTTCTATAACGCGAAGTGCCACGCGTGTCACGACAGCCAGAGTTTCCATGTGGACGAACGGAAGACGGGCGATTGCATTGGCTGCCACATGCCTTATGTTGAGCTGCACCCCGCGCTGCACTTCACGGATCATTACATTCGGGTGGTGAAGACGGGTGACTTGCCAGCTTCGATCATCAAGCGACGGGATTAGCGATGCGCGGCGAGCTGCGCGCGCACGCGGGCGAGATTGGCGCGGGCGGCTTGATGATTCGGATCGATGCGCAGGGCTTGCTCAAAGGCCTCTGCCGCGGCGGGCAAGTCGCCGGTGATGGCGAGCACGGCGCCGAGATTGGCTTCGACGTCGGCGTTCGAAGGATCGAGCCGGGCGGCCGCGCGGAAGCAGGGCAGCGCATCAGCGAACTTGCGTTGTTTGAAATAGACGGCGCCGAGACCGGCCTGCGCCTGCGCGTCGCCGGGCTTGGATTTAAGAAACTCGACAAACTCGGTTTCAGCGCCGCTGAGGTCGCCGCTCGCGGCGAGAGCACGCGCGAGGTTGTAGCGGGCGTTTAAATAGGACGGATCTTCGCGCAGCGTTTCGCGCAATTGCGCGATCGCGTCCGGAATGCGGTCGTCCATCAGGAGCGCCGCGGCCAAGCTGTTCCGGGCGGTTGCGCTGGTCGGCTCCGCTTTTAAGGCCTCTCGATAGCACGAGATCGCCTCGTCTAAGTTGCCGCGGACTTGCAGCAGCGCGCCGAGGTTGTAGTGCGCGAGAAAATCCTCCGGGTATTTTTCCAAACGCCTGCGCATCACCGCTTCCTGAAGCGCCAGGCGCGGGTCGTCGCCGCCGAGAGTTCCCTGCTTCGGCAGGACCTGCAACCAGACGTGACCCATTTCGTCTTGGCTACGATTTCCGGCGCGGACCCGTTTAGGCGGATGATTCGGATTGCGCGGATTGGATGCGGAATTGTCGTAGACGACGCGCATGGAAACTTTCGTTCCTTTGGGCAGTGAGACCGGTTGCCGGTAGTCATAGACGGCCTGCCAGTTGATGTCCCAATCGGGAATGCGGATCAACCAGCGGCGGCTCCCATCGGGCAGCGTGGCCCATGCTTCGATGATCTTTCCAACGTAGTGGGCGTGAGGATAGATGGCAAGCACGTCCACATCGAGCGGCAGCGTCAGCGAATCGGTGATGGTAAACGCGCGATCGCCGGGCGGGATGTCTATGGCGCCATCGTGCTCCAGTTGCAGGAGCATGGGAAAGCGCGTTGGCGCATGCGCGGCGAAATAGACGCCGATCTCGGCCTGAATGGATTCCGGTTTGCCGGTGGCCTGCAGGTGAAGATTCAGGATGAGATCCGTGCCGGGATCGAGACGCCAGCTCATATCGTCGGGCTCGGGATGCAGCACGCTGCCTGGTTTCCAGAAGAGGAAATGCGAATCGGGGTCGAAGTCGTTGGCCGAAGCTTCGGTGATGACATCCATTCCGGAAAATCCGGGCTGGCCATCTTCGCCATCGCGCTGGCGCAGAGATTGCGTGCGGTCGAGCACGACATTCGCATGATGCACCACCCGCGTGTTGTCGAGCCTTAGCTCTAGGCCGCGCACATAGCGGGTCTCTTTCAATCCGGTTGGGATGACAAAATTCCGGAACACATCGCCGCCGGAGGCAGGCACACGGAACGGCCTCCCCATGCGCAGTATGAGATCGGGGCGGCCCATCTGCCAATCGCTGGCGAACTTGGGCGCGGGAGCCAGGTCGGCGGCGGCGCCTTCCTGTTCACCTTGCTTTATCCAGTCGGCGATCAGCCGGATCTGTTCGTCCGACAGCCGCCGGTTATCGGCGAAATCGCCGAAGCCGGACTCGGGCGGCCAAGGCGGCATATATCGGCGCGCCGTCACCGCGCCGATTTGGGAAGCATGCTTGCGCGCATCTTGGTAGGCAATGAGAGAAAAGGGCCCGATGCCGCCGGGATGATGGCATGGGGCGCAGTGCTCGAAAACGATGGGAGCGATATCTTTGTTGAAGGTGACGGGGTGGAACGCGACGGGCGCGGCCCACAGCGCGGCGGCCGTAAACAGCAGTAAGACGCAACGCACGTTACGAAGACTCCAACGCGAGACGAATCATCGATTCAATCTCTTGTTTCGAGAGCGCTGTACTGATAAACAGCTCCTGACGCGCGCCGGCGCTGAGCGCAATCGCTTTCCAGCCGTTCGTAGTGGGGACCGTGACTCGAATGACAGGCTCGCCTTTCGCGTCCCGTACCGGACGGATGACGCCGGGAATGACAGATCGTATGCGTGTATTGTCTCGCAGCAGGCGTTCGAGCACGGGCCGGAGGCCATCGATGATGCTGTGCTCGATCTTGAGTTTGCCTTGCGCGGCCCTCAGCTTCATGCGCTATTTGAACCGCTTCTTGTATTGAAAATCGATGCCGAACTCGCCGTTGTCGTCGCGGAGGGCGACGATGGAATACTGCTGGCTGAGGGCCCACTCGAGGCGAAAGATCTGTTCGGAGGTTTGCGAGAGGTTAGTCACGTAGGTGACCGTGATGTCGCGAGAGATCTGTTGCTCGATAGTCAGCCGCTGCATGGTGTTGGTGATGCCCTGCACCATGGGATCAATCTTAATGTTGGCTACGCCGAAGAGTTTTTGGAGCCGGCTGGAGGCGGGCGAAAGCGCTGCGCCGAGAACTGTGTTCGCCCCGGGCTGCTGCGAACTGACGTCCGGGGTAGATTGGGCGATGGGGACATTGGCCGCCGTATCGGGCGCGCGACCCACCGTGAGCAGCGCGATGATGTCGCGGGGCTGCAAAGGCGGATCGGAGCGGTAATTAATGTTCAACTTGCCGGGAGTTCCGGCGATTCGGATATCGACAGTCACGCCGCGCGCGCGCGTCTGCAGATCGAGGTCGAGCAAGGGCTCGATCTTGACCGTGTTGAGAAATCTCACTTCGGCGTGATTGATGCTGTACTTGGCCCCGAACACCTTGATGTCGCCCTGGTCAGCCGAGATGTTGCCCAGGAGAATGGGATGGTTGACCGTGCCGCGCAACCGCAAGTCGATCGCGGCCTCGACATCGCGGCTCAGCGCAGTGTTGAGCTGCAGATTCGGCGAGTTGACCAGGCGCAGATCGAGCTGCAGCCCGGTGAGGAAATCCTGCTGGTTGGCGGGGGTTGGCGCGGCCATGGAAGCAATCAATGTGCCGACATCCGTATTGGCGCCCAAGGCCACGCGCGAGACGGTGATAGTTCCGGAGAGCACGCTGTTGCTGCTGGTTCCCGTCAGTTGCAGGTCGGCGTCCGATGTGAGGCTGCCGCCTTCATAACGCAACCGGACATTTTCGGCGCTCGCCTGCAAGCGGTAGACGAAGCCGGGAAGCGGTCCGCTAGAGCCATAGGTAACGAAGCCCTTCAGCGATAAACGGCCGCCCCCGCTTTGCGCCGTCAGATCTTCAAGCGTGGCGCGATCGCGATCGAAACGAAGCGCGCCGTTCACAGCGGTCAATCCGTTAGCAACGCCGTTCAGAAACAACGAGCCGTTTTTCAATCGCAGCATGCCGTTGATAGCGGGATTCGACAGCGCACCGGTGAGCGACATCCCGAGGTCCGATTGCCCGGAGGCCTGGACTGAAGAATCGAACAGTTGGAGAAGCCGCAGATCGGCCGAGCCACCGATGCTGAGAGCCATGGGTTGAGTCTTAAGATACGGGATCGAGCCGCGCACGCTGAGAGCTGTGTCTTTCCCCTGAATCTCAAGCGAGCGAATGGTGGCGACGCCATCGGCCGCATTAATCACGATCGGGCCGGAATTCGAAAATATTAGCGGCGCGCCGCGAGTTTGTTCGCCTGCGGCGGGAAGGCTGGCGTCAACCTGAGCTTGATCGAGCCGCACGGTAGCGCGCATTCGATCGGGATGCTCAAGCGGGCCGTTGAATGTGAAGCCGCCCTTGACGAAACCATCGAGCGGCAGCTCGGGCTTGCGGCCGGGTCGCGCAAGGGCGTACAGGGTAGCGAGACCGATACGATCGAGGCGCACCTCACCGGTTACGGGCAAGCCTGCCGCGAGTTGCATCTGAGCGCCGCCGTTGAGATGTGTTTCGCGAAGGTCTCCGGTAAAACGCGCTTCCATGAGCTGCCCGCGGGTGGCAACGCCGAGCTCGACGCTGCCCAATGGAACGCCGTTGAGGGTCACGTTGCGAAGCGTCATCCGGCCGTCGGCCTTCAACGGCTCGACGCCCTCCGGGGAGATCTTCGCCGAGGCCTTGGCATGAAGTTCGATTCTCGCTTGCAGCCCGGGCTCGTAGCGTCGCACGCGGGCGAGGCTCGCGGCCGGAAAACCGTTGCTATCGGCATTCAGATCGATGCGCCCAGCTAACCAAGAGGCGGCATCGCGCTGGTAGGAACCTGAAAACGAAAGCGCCGCCGGTCCGGCCTGCAGTTGCCCATGCGTGATGCGAATGGCGGCATTTTCGAGAGTAGCGTCGATCTGCGCGGCATTGACGCGCTGGCCATAAGCATCCAGATTTTCGATATGCAAGTGCACGGCGCCGCGCGGGTCGGCGAGGGAGCGGGCGAGATTCACGGAGCCCGAGGTCAACCCGCCCAGGCCTAGCCGTTCTAGAAGCGGAGAACGGGTGGGGAGAAGCGCCGAAGAGATCCGCGCTAGATCCGCGCCTTCAAACTTTGCGGCGACGCGCAGGGCGCTCGCGGGGCGCGACTGCCAATCGAACAAGCCGAGGTGGCCGCTGCCTGTCAGACGGAGAGCGGCGGAATCGGCAGTGAAGGCTGTGAAGTCCACACCGCCCTCGGCCGCCGCGAGATGCGAGCGCAATTGACGCCAGTCCATCTCTGCGAACCGAACCTGAGCGGCCGTGAGGTCGCCCTGCAGATACGGCTTTGAAGGCGCGCCTGAAAGCGTGCCTTGAAAATGAACTCGCCCGTTAGCGATCACGACGGGTAGTGGAAGATTTTTGAAAGCAAGCGCAGCATTGAGTTCGGCAAGATCCGTGCTGTCCAATACCAGACGCAAAGTCTCTCGGGCTGCGCCTGAAAACGCGAGTTGGGTATGCGGCAGGTCGAGATGAGAGTCGCCAAAGGAGAGCGTCTCGCCGGACTGCCTGTAGGAGAGATCCAAGACTCCCGATACAGGAGGACCTGAGGCGGCAGGAACTACATGCGCCGCCGCGTGGAGGGCAAAGTTGCCTTTGCCGAGAGTACCCGCTAACTGTAGATTCCCGTTCGCAGAGCCATCCCAGGAAGGCGAATAGCCGCGCAACGAGGCTGCCTGGCGAATGCTCAGGCCGGAAAAATTGCCTGCCAGGTCTAGCTCGCCGTTCCACTTCACAACAGCGCCGCCGCGCAATCTACCGCCGAGGGCAGTTAGCAGGAGGTTCGTAAAGCGGGCCTCGCCCGCGCGCGCGGAGACGTGAGAATCGAGGTCAACGGATCGGATCGGCGCGCCGGCATAACGGCATTGGAGCTTTCGGCCGGAAACGTCTCCTGTGAAACCGGCGCCGGAACGGGCGTCGTAATGCAAACTTCCGACGGCCGCGATTTCGCCGCCTTGAAGAGCGGACGCGCCCGCGAGCTTCGCCAAATCCACGGCCTGCGCCTTGGCGTCAACCTGGAAGTCGGCCTCGGGATTTTCAAAGCGGCGCAGGGTCCCGCGGATGTGGATTCGCGCTCCCGCCGAATCGAGCGCGAAATTGTCGACCAAGACGCGGTTACGCCTGAGCCGCAGGTTTGCATTCAGCACGGCTGAGCGCCCGAGCAGGCGGGCCGAATCGCATTGCAGGTTGCGGGCAGAAACGGCGACATTGTATTGCGCGGCTTTTTTGCGGTAACTGAGCAGGAGGCGCAAATTATCGCCACTCGCGGTCACAGGAAATTCCCGAGCGTCGATCTTTGCGGAGCCGTCTTTGATCTCGAAGCGATCCACTTTGAGGCTGAATAGCTGGTTGACGAGATCGGAAGCGGTTCGGCCGGGAGCGCCTCTGGGGAAATTGGTAGTTCCATCGGAGTGCACGATGAGACAGATCCGCGGGCGGTCGATTTCTAAGAAGCGGATGTCTACACTGCGCTTCAGCAGAGAGACGATGCGCAGACCGACCCGGATGGAGGGCGACTCGAATAGGGGCGGGGCGCCCGCGGGCTCCGAGCCATGCACAATGAAACCGGAAAAACGAACATCGAGCGTGCGCCAATCGTAGGCAAAGGAGCCGAGTTCTACGCGACCGCCGGTTGCTTGTTCGGCGGCCGAGACGATCTTTTCGCCAACCTTTTGCCGGAACCAGTCGGTCTGTAGCGTGTACAATCCGGCGGCAATAAATAGAACACCGGCCGCGAAGACGAAGATAGCCGCGGCGAACAGGGCTCGTGTCTTGCGGCTGAGCCGGGGATTATTGGAGCGACTTGTCCACATACTCGATTGCCATCTGGTTTCGGCTCTCATCCAGCCAGGCCTCTAACGCTTCGTCGGTGCGCTGGTCGACGAGAGTCTTGCGTATGGAATCCCGTGAGTCGATCGATGGAGGAGCGGCCGAACCCGGATGAGCGCTCTTCCAGCGCGCCAACTCGCCTTGATAGTAACTTTCGATGTCGGCCGGCGAGACCCCGAGTTCGGGACGGAAGCGAACCTGTATGAATTGCAGAGTGGTCAATTGATTCGCCAAGTGCTCTCTCAAGACGTCTTCGGTCAAGTTGTATTTCCCAAGAGCCAAGTCGAAATCCTGCTCGCCCAGCGCGGCGCGAACCTGCGCCTCGAATCTGTCTACCTGGTCGGGAGCCGGCAAAGGGTAATTGCTCAGATCCATTTCGCGCCTAATCAGAAGTTGTTCGATGAGCCGATTCGCAGCCGCGCGCCGCGCCGGAAGATCGCGCTGAACGGGTTGACGATTCAGAAACGCCGCAACGCGAAGCTCTTCGTCGAGCTGCAACTCGGTGATGACCTGCTGGCCCGCGGCAACCGCGACGCGGTCGACGATTTCGGCCTGAAGAGGAATTAAGAGAGAAGCGAGCGCAAGGAAGCGAAGCATCAGAACGCCTGGCCTAACGAAATATGAAACTGGAAACCATTGATTTTTTGGACGGCGGGAATGGCGGTTCCGTTCAAGTAATCCTGTTCGGTGCCTTTAAGGCCAAAGAAGCGCGGCGCATCGGGGCTGAGCGACAGATCCAGCCGCACGGGTCCTATGGGGGTCCGGTAGCGAATGCCGAAGCCGATGTCTTGCACCGTGTAATTGAAATCCTGCAGATTGCGCTGGCGGAAGCGCAGGCTGAAATCGTCGATGTCGCTGTAGACATTTCCAGCGTCTTCGAACAGGACGCCGCGCAGGTTATCGCCATAGAGCGGGAAGCGCAGCTCAGTGTTGTTGATGAACAGCGCGTTGCCGCCTAATGGAAAGCCGGTGGTCAAGTCGCGCGGGCCCGCCTGAAAATCGGGGAAGGCGCGGATGGAAGTAGAGCCGCCCGAATAGAGGCGCTCGGCAAGCGGGATGCTGGAGCGGCCGCCGGTTCGATCGATAATGCCGAATTGGGTGCTGCGGGCGAGAACGAGATCGCGGTGCAGCGTGTAGTACGTGGAGTTACGAAAAAGGCCGCGCGCAAATTGCGTTTGCGACCCAAGAAATGCGGGCGCATACGCGAGATCTAAAGTCGTATAGACGCCGTGGCGGGCATCGGTCGGGTCGTCGCGCTTGTCTTCGATGATGGAGAACTCGCCGAGCCCGACCGTTTCCGGCTGGGACAGCAGAGGGACCAGCAACTGATCGATCTTCAAATTGCTGAGCGTGACGTTGCGCAGCACCAAGCGGTACTGGATTGAATAAGCGCGAGAGAGGCGCTCGCCCAACTGAATGGACCCTTCGCGCCGGTGCGCCGTGAAGGTACGAATGTCGCTTGAATTTTCGAGAAGCGCGGTGAAGGTGAGGTTCAGGTTCTCGTTGGAATTGATTTGGGGGATGAAATAGGTGAACGCGCCGCGCTGTTCGATGGTGGAAACGGAAGTTTGAATTCCGAGCGTTTGTCCCAGGCCCAGAAAATTGATGCGGCTGATGCCCACAGCAAGCCGCGGCGCAAAGCCGGTCGTGCCAGCCGGATTGTCGAGGCTGGTGACGCCGCCGCCGATGCGCGCAATCTGCGCACCGACGCCGACATTCAATGAATAGTGCCGCGCCTCGTCGATGTCGTAAAGCACATTCTTGTCGGCTTCATCTCCATCCGGATTTTCTAGCGCCAAGTTGACGCGCGCGAAGATGCCGAGGTCGTAAAGCCGGCGTTGGCTGTCGGTCTCCTCGGCCAACGATAGAGGCTGGCCGTCCTTGAGCCCGATGCGTTTATAGACAAGGTTGGGCCGCGTGGTCTCCAGTCCGCTGACGAATACCTGGCGCACAAATTTGCGCGGACCGGGATGCAGCACGTATCGAAGAGCGATACGATGCGCTTCTTCGCTGGGCTGCGTATAGAAATCGAAAGTCGCGCTCAGGTAGCCGCGGTCGTAGTAGTAGTTCAGAAGATTCTCACGGTCTTCGGCCACGCTCGCTTCGCTATAAGGCTGCCCCTGCACGGAGGCGAGCATGGGACTGAGCGCGCCTATATCGGTCGCGGCGACACCCTCCAGGGATAGCGCAGAGACAAACCATTGCGGGCCTTCTTCGATGGAAATAAACGCGGCCAGGCGACGTTTGACGCCGTGGAAGTTCTTTTCGATTCTGGATGAGACCTTCACGTCCCGGAAACCGTTTTCGGCATACAGGGTTTGTATCGCCTGCACGTCCTGGCGCAAGTACACGTCGTTGAAGCGGCCATAAGGGAACCGCGGAAACTCCGCCGGCTGGATGTAGAGGCGTTCCAGGATCGTCTTCCGGTCGAAGTACCGGTTGCCCTGTATTCCGAGATGGATGAACTTAAATCGGGCTCCGCGGGCCACGCGAAATGTGACGGTGCGCCGGGCCGCGGCTGTAGTGTCGGTGAACGTCACGCGGGCATCGAAGTATCCCTGCGAGCGCAGAAACTGTTCGATATTGTCTTGACCTTCCACCAGCAGGTCTTCATCGAGCGATTGCTCCTGGTAGACAGGAACCAACTGCCGCAGGTCGGCGGCGCCGATGTTGGCGCCTTCGACTCGAATGAGGATTTGCGGGCCGGGATCAATATGAATGAAAGGTTCGACCGTGTTGGTTCCGTAGTGGTAATCGAGTCGCCTCAGATTCACCTGCGATTCGAGAAGATTGCGCTTCTCGTAGTAGCGCCTCACATTTTCGAGACCCTGGCGCAGCCTGGCTTCGGTGACTTCCTGCCAGCCGAGCCAGCCGTACAAGCGTTTCCAGTGAGTGGCCCGGGCGATGGCTTGCGGAGAATGCTGGGCATCGCCTTCGATTACAGGGGGCGCAAAGCGCGCGCGGGCGCCGGTTCCTACGCCAAATCGAACATTCGCCTCGGATCTAAAAGGGTCGAATGTAACTACCGCCGCCACGCTGGCTCGATAGTAGCCGTTTTCGCGCAGGAGAGTCTTGACAGCTTGGGCGCCCTGCTCTTTGTCGCTTTCCAGATAACGGCGGCCGAGAACGAGCTTTGTCGCGCTTGCAAGCTGGCCACTCGTAGGCGGCGACTTCACTCCCAAGACCACTACGCGTCCGACGAAATAAGCGCTGCGGGTAATGAAACGCAAAGCGACGCCATCGCCGGCCGCGGTTGCATCGACGGCCAGATCCGCGAATCGCCCAGAGGAGTAAAGTCTCTGGATCGCTTGCCGCAGATCGCGAGCATGAAACTCGTCGCCTACGCGAAACGGCATGCGCGCGGTCAACTCGTCGCGGGAAAGCGGCTGAGCTACAGGTTCGAAATCGATCTCGACGATGCGGCGGCCTTCGTACTTTAAGGCCTCGGTGAGAAGAGTAGGTGGCGCACCCTGCCGCGCAAGCGCTGGGATCGCGGCCGCGACCAGCAGCAAGGTTGTTACGATTTTCGTAGATGACGGCCGATGAAAAGGAGCGTTACTCGCGGCAGATCCTGTTCGCTCCAATCGGAGAAGCGGGCCAAGCAAAGATTCGAGATGCGCGCGTGTGTGTGGTTGGTTGTGGCGCACTAGGAAGCTTCCAAGCCGAGGCGCTGGCGCGAGCGGGCGTCGACCGGCTTCGGTTGATCGATCGCGACTACGTGGAGTATTCGAATCTCCAGAGGCAGTGGCTTTACGAAGAAGCCGACGCGCGAGAGGAAACACCCAAAGCCATCGCCGCGGCGCGCAGGTTGCATCAACTCAATGGTCGCGTCGAAGTGGAGCCGCAGGTGGCCGACTTGACGCCGTCGAACGCGGAGGAACTGATAGCGGGATGCGATCTCATCCTGGATGGCACAGATAACTTCGAGACTCGTTACCTCCTCAACGATGTTAGCGTCAAAACGACGACGCCGTGGATCTATGGCGCGGCAATCGGCAGCTATGGAATCGCCATGCCGGTGGACGCTAGACGCGGGCCGTGTTTTGCATGCGTTTATCCAGAGCCGCCGGCCGGCGCGCAGCCGACCTGTGACGTCAACGGCGTGCTGGCGTCGACGACGGCCGCGGTGGCTTCGCTGCAAGTGGCCATGGCGCTGCGACTGATTGTGGGATGGCCGGATTTCGAGGCCAGGATCCATACACTGGACGTTTGGGAAGGCGCCAGCCGGCAGATGAGAGCGGGCGAGCGCGACCCACAGTGCCGGACCTGCGGGGCGAGAGAGTTCCGCTATCTCGAAGGGCAGCGCCGGATACCTGTCAGTCTTTGCGGCCGCAATGCCGTGCAACTGCACGACAGCACCCGGCCCTTGAATCTGGAGGAACTGGCGAAACGCTTGCGCATGGTTGGCGAGGTGCGCGTGAACGAGTTTGCGCTACGGCTCGAAATACCGAAGTACAATTTGACGTTCTTCCCGGACGGCCGCGCCATCGTGAAAGGGACGACGAACGTGGGATTGGCGCGCAGCTTGTACGCACGCCTGATTGGGGCGTAAGCTAAGCCGCCGGCGCTTTTTGCACCTTGCCGCTGCGGATACAGGATGTGCAGACGCGCAGCCGCTTGCCCGCGCCATTCACAACGGCATGGACATTCTGGAGATTGACGTTCCAGCGCCGCTTGCTTACATTGTGGGCGTGGCTGATGCGATGCCCGAATTGCGGTCCACGACCGCAGATCTCACAAACTCTTGCCATAGAGAAATACCCCTTCACAACCCGGACGGGCGCAGATATGCGCGATCGCCGAATCGAACGGTAAGTAATAGTCTAGCAGGGCCGGCCACGTGCGGCAATCGATAGCGCGCTAGATCTGTGTCGCTATCGGGACTTCTCCAGGAAGGCCCGTAGCCGTTTGTAGAGCACGTCGCGATTTTTCAATTGGCATTCCCAGACCGTTAAGACACCCCAGTCAGCTTGCCTCAAGAGCTTGCAGGCTGTATCGTGCCGCTCTCGGTTACGAGCTATTTTCCTGGTCCAGTAATCAGTGTTTGATTTGGGGACCCGCGCGCCACGGGCGCAGTGGTGGCCGTGCCAGAAACAGCCGTGAACAAAAACAACCTTGCGACGCGCTGTGAATACGATGTCGGGTTTGCCGGGCAAGGTCTTATCGTGCAAGCGATACCTGTAGCCGGAGCGATGAAGCATGCTCCTGACGAGCAGTTCCGGAACAGTGTCCTCCGACTTGACCGATCGCATTGTCGCGCTACGAGTTGGATCAATTCGATTCGCTGTCGTCGATTCCTTCGGCATCAGCAATTCCCAAAAGCATCTGATGATATTTGGCCAAACGCTGGAAATGCGCGCCCATCGCGCCTGACCGCGTTTCTCCTGAATTTAAAATCGGTCGCCAGAAGGAAATCCCCGGATGCTCCAATATAGAAGCGACGTTTCGTCAGGCGGCCGGTTCGACCATGGCCTGCGTGTTTCGGATTAGCGGTTCAATGATGTTCCGGGCTAAGTGTCTTACCACTGGAACAGCAACCCCGTCCCCGACGAGATGATATGCGTCGTTATAGTTTGTTGGCAATTTATAGGTATCCGGCAGTCCCATGAGTCGCGCGGCCTCGCGTGGCGATAACAGACGGGAACGAATGTGATCGCCTTCCACAATCATGATCGATTGCCGGCTCGATCCGCCCACCGGAGTTCGCAAGCACCCAGCTATATCGTCAAAGCGAATCTCCGCGCGCTGCACCCGCCCACCGTCCCCGTCCGGTCGCGTCCGTTTGTAGATGCCGCCTACCATGCGCCGCCCCGTCCCCTTCGCATTCTCGACTTTGCGACGGTTAAGGGGGCTCATGAGCGAGAGAAGCCGTTCCGTTTCCGCTGCCGTGTGCCACACAACGCCCTCTGGTTTGTCTTCGATGAAATCTGAGAATACAGTGGCGCGCGGCAGCGGCTCGGGAACTTTCCACCACAGCCATGCTGCTTTCGATCGAGTCGTCAGGTTCTCGTATGCCCCGACAAGAGCCGGCGAATGCCAGATCGGAACAGGCTGCGCGGTCGTAAGATCATCTGGAATGTTTCCCCCTTTCCGCAAAGCGAGGATAAAGAGGCGCGGGCGCGATTGCGGCAGGAAATGAACAGCATCCATTACCAAGGCGCCGAAGCGATATCCTGAACGCGTAAGCGCCGCGCCAATGGCTGCGAAGTCCTTACCTCGATGAGAGGTTAAGGCGCCACACACGTTTTCAAGCACGACTAGAGAAGGCGCGCGCTCCTCTTTGACGAGCGCCTTGATCACCCGCCAGAAAGGCCAGAACGTTCCCGACCGCTCGCCCTCCAATCCGGCATAGTCGCCTGCAAGGGAGAGGTCTTGACAAGGAAACGAGGCCCAGGCTAAATCGGCGCGCTCCGGAAGGTCTGCCATCGTCAGGTCGGCGACGCTGGAGGGATTTAAATGTTCATGGCCCCAGTTCGCCGCATAGCTCGCTCGTTTTTTCGCGTCGTTGTCGTTCGCAAAAACGCAGCGCCACGCTTCGCCTAAACCGGCTCGCGCCATGCCGCCGCCCGCGAAAAACTCCAAGAATCTTAACGGCATCTGGGCTTGACCTTCAAAATTACCATAGTAGGTTCTTGATACAAAAACAATTCCCCTTGGAAACGTTTTTGCGCCAGAAATTCGGGGGCCGACAATAAGACAGACTTAGCCGCCACTGGGAAATCAGCGGCGGGCCGGCGGGATGGGATGCGGAGCTTGGTCCTGGCAGGCCGGCTTCCGCTTAAGCCAACGGCTCCCGGACGAATCGATTTCGAGAATATCGACGGGCGGCGCGGTAGTTTCGGGCGATTCGGAAGCTTCCAGGCCGATCATTTGGGAGATGAATGCAACGGCATCGCTATCGTTCTGAATTTGAATGCGGGGGAAGCGGCCCGCGAGCCGGGCGTCGATTGCACGGCGCTTGCCCAGGAAGATGAAATCGTAGCGCCCCGGGGTGGAGGACGAATAGGTGTGGCTCTCCACCTTGAAGCGAGGATTTTGCCCGTCGCGGCGATACAACTGTAGGGCGACCAGAGCGGAGCCATCCTGGATGCCGATGAACGCCGTTTCTAGAACCAGGCTCGGGCGATTCTCCGCGGCCTGATGCTCGATCTGGTTCTCCGCGGCAAGAGCGGGGGGCAGGAACTGCTGCATGCGCTGGACCAGCCGTTGCGTCGCGGCCCTGATGGAATGGGCATCGCGTCCCGCCTCGGCGCCGAGGTCGGCCACCTGCTCGTCGTTCGCATAGGTCAGGCCGGAGGCGACAAAGTAAAATTGTCCGGCGGGAACGATTTTGCAGACCGTACCCTGGAATGTGGCGGCGGGATCGCGGTACATGCGCCTGCTGTCGGCGCCGACGTAAATGCGGCCGGGGCTGCGCAGAATGACGATGCTAGTGGCGCGCGCGGGTGGCGAGACGCCGGCGACAATCACGAGCGCCACCCAGAAGGCGCGCATATCAGCGCGATAAGTACTCGATGGCGCGCTCAAGCGGTTGGTCGCGCCCCGCTCGTATCGCAGCAACGGACGGAGATACTACCTGGACGGGCTCAAGGCCGACGCGCTGCAACTTGCCGCCGTTTCCGTGGCGAATGTCGGTCCTTGTGTAGGCCACGGTGATGCCTCCCGGCAGGACAAAGCTATCGACTTGGCCAGTGGCGCCGGCAGAGGCGGTTCCGATGAACGCGGTGTTATTGGCGGCTTCGAGGTAAAGTCCTGTAAGCTCTGCCTGGCCGGCCGTTCGCTCGTCGATCAGCATGGCGGTTTTGCCGGCGTAAATTTCGCTTGCAGGCTCGGGGAGCGCTTCCACATGAAAGAAACTCGCAGTGGATGTGAGCTGCCCGTTCCCTGCGAGATCGGGAGTGATCGTCAGAGGCCCAGTGACGATGGTAACCGGAACGTCGGGCTTCCGGTTCAGGTGCACCGCGAGAGCCGGACCTAGGCTTTGAGTTGGTCCGCGGCCATCGAAGACGATGGCCTTCGCGCCGCGAAGCTTTTGAAACATCGCATCGACATCCGCGACCGCGAGCCGCGTCAGATCGACATAGCCGATATTCGATGAGAGGATCCTAATCGGCTCGGCCGCCGGTTGCGGCTTTGTGGTCGCGAAAGCTTTGCTCCGCGTGAGACGTATCTCTTTCGGTTCCGGGTCGCCAGTGTGGAGAGTGAGCGCCACAGTCGAACCCTCCGTCCCATTAAGCAGGCGAGCCATCACGAGCGCGCCGAGCGATTGTTGAGTTGAGGAGGAAAGATACTTCGCCTCTCGTTTGATCCGCTCGATTGTGTTTTCGCCATCGACTGCGGCCACGATATCGCCGGGGCTAACTCCCGCCTTCGCGGCTTCCGGATCGGCAACGTCGACAATCACAGCGCGCTTTTCGACGAGCCGAAGCGTGAGGCCCACAGGCGCCGAGCCGAAGAATTCGGAAAGCTCATCGCTTTGAACGGAAGCTTGCGAATCGAAGAGATAAGTAATCGTATCGGCGACAGTCTGGTTGTATTCCTGCGCGTCTTTGGCGGCGATAAACTTCGGCAGAACGGAAGCGAATACAGTGTCCCAATCGTCGTCCATCAAATCGCGGTAAGCGAAGAAATCGCGGATCACGATCCAGGCCTTGAAGGCTGCCAGGATGCGATATTCGACGGATGGATAACGCGATTCGGCATAAGCGCGGTCGGGCTGAGGGGCGGGGATCGCGGCCTCGCCGTTTGCAGGAATAAGTTCGGAGAGACGCACGACCGCATTCACGCCGTCACCCATCGAGATGGCGATCGTTTGCGGGCCGGCTGCAGCGGCGCGCGAGGCGAACACGGAGTTGCTCAAACCGAAATGAATCCAGGTGCGCTGCGCTACTGGCGCTCCGTCCGTATCCGGCTGGGTCTGCACGGCGCCGGCGCGAGCGTAGGTGGCCGGATCATGCAGCGCGCCGAGCATTGTTCCAATCGCCTTGGCATACTCCTCGGGGCTATGGGCGGACCGGATGGCCGGAAGAGCATCGATTAAAGCCTTGTCCCAATCGATGCCGCGATAGGCAAGGTATGGGTGGAAATACTTGATAGTGCCCCAGAGCTTCGCGGTCGCGATGAGGCGGTCTTGTTCGTTCGTGGCGGCTCGAACAGTGGCGACCGAGCCCAATACAAAGACGATTGCGCAGTGGAGTCGAAGCAAGCAGCGCCGCTATTTGGGCGGCCCGACAACCAGTTCGTTGTCGACTTCTTTGACGCCCTTGACCTTCTTGGATAGCTTGGTGGCGCGATCTCGCCCCTTTTCCGTATCGACTCGGCCCTTGATTGTGACCACGCCGTCGCGCACGGTCACATCGAACGCACCGCCTTTGACATCGGGGTCGGTCGCAAGGCGCATCCGCACCTGGTCGGAGATGCGATCGTCGGCGGTGGGAGCGGCCGGAGCTTGCGCGAAAGCGGTGCTCGCGGTCAGGAGCGCAGCAGTAGCAAAAAAGCGTCTCATTTGGTCGTTCTATCTTCCGAGCCTAGCATCGCCTACTTATCTTCCGATCATGGAGCGCCAATCCACCGCATCCAAGAAGGACGCATCTTGGCGCCAGTCAGGTTTCACCTTCACGAACAAAGAGAGAAAAACCTTGCGCTCAAGGATACGCTCCAGCTCCTGGCGCGCTTCCGAGCCGATTTTTTTGAGCATCTGGCCTTTGTTGCCGATCAGAATGGTTTTCTGGCCGTGGCGCTCGACGTAGATGGTTGCGGCGATCTTCGCCAGAGGCGGAGTTTCTTCCCAGGAATCGATCAGCACCGCCGCGGCATGGGGAACTTCTTCGCGCGCCGACCGCAGAATCCGCTCGCGAACAATCTCCGCCGCAAGGAAGCGGATGGGTTGATCGGTCAGATAGTCTTCCGGGAACAGCGCCGGGCCTTCGGGCAGGTGCTCCAGGATGACGCGCTTCAGCTCGTCGAGGCCATCGCCCACGCGTGCGGAGACAGGAACCGCGGCGGCGAACGGGAAGAGTTCCATGTAGCGCTCGATGATGGGAAGCAATCGCCTTTTGTCCTGAATGCGATCGATCTTATTGAGGACTAGAACCGCGTTGGGGGTTTGGGCGAGCGCGCTCGCCGCGCGCACGTCTTCTTCGGCAACCGGGCGCGCCGCGTCCGCAACGAACAGCACCAGGTCGCGATCCTGCAGGGCGCCGCGCACTGTGTCCATCATGCGCTTGTTGAAAAGCGTGTCGGAGGCGTGAATGCCGGGCGTATCGACGAAAACGATTTGAGCGTTGGGCGAGGTGAGGACGCCCTGAATGGAAGTGCGGGTGGTCTGCGCCTGGTGAGCCGTGATGGCGATCTTCTCGCCGACCAGCGCATTCAGCAGAGTGGATTTTCCCGCGTTGGGGCGGCCGGCCAGCGAGACAAACCCGGCGCGATGCGGGGCGGCGTTCACGCGTGAGCCCCGACCGGAGACGGAGTTTCCGCCCGCGAGATGCGAACTTCATCAACGCGCCGCTCGTTGCCGGCCAGTACTTCGATGCGAATGCCTCCGCGCTCGACAACCTCTCCCACCCGCGGCACGTGCCCCAGCCACTCAGTAATCAAGCCGCCGATGGTCGTCGATTCCGTATCGTCTTCGGGCCTGAAGTTCAGCAATTCCTGCAAGCGGTCCACATCCAGGCTGCCCGGCGCGATGTACACCATGTCGGATTCCTGGCGAACATCGCGGTCCGGCTCATGCTCGTCCCGGATCTCGCCCAGAATCTCTTCGACAAGATCTTCCATGGTGGCAAGCCCCGCGGTGTTGCCGTATTCATCCACCACGATCACCATGTGCGAACCTTCGCGCTGCATGTCGCGCAGCAGGTCGGTCACGGGCTTGGTCTCGGGAACCAGCGGCGCCGGCCTTACCAGGTCTCGAAGCGGCTTGGATTGCATTTCTTCGGGATCGAGCTCAAACAGATCGCGCACATGGACAAAGCCGATGACGTTATCGATGTTGCCGTCGTAAACGGGGATGCGCGAATACTGTTCATGGATAACAAGCTGCCGAAGATCGTCGAGGGATTTGCCGGCGCCGATTGCGACGATATTCGGCCGGGACGTCATGACTTCCCGCACGCTCTTGTCCCCAAACGCGACCACAGAGTGGATCAGCTTGCGGTCTTCTTCCTCGATGATGCCTTCTTCCGCTCCGGCCGTTATCAGAGCTTCGATGTGTTCCACGGAATCGGCGGGCGCAGTTTCGCCTGCGCCGTTCTTGTCCAGGTCGAGCAGAGATTGAAACATTCGTACGAGGGCGGCGAGCGGCGCAGCGACGGCCGCCAAGAGCTTGATGGCGGGCAGCAATTTCAGCATCCATTGGCCGCCGGTGCGCCGGTAAAGGAACAAGGGCACCAGGTATGTCGAAACCAGCATCGCCAGGAACGATAAGCCGATCGCTTCGAGAACGCTCTGCCAGTGGGGCGCCGAAGGCCGCACCAGAGCGCATAAGAAAAACAGTCCCAGCAGGCATAGCGATATGTGCTTGACGAGCGAGAAGGCTAGCGAGCCGTGTTCCGTCTCAAGCCCGATCCGATCGGCCAGCTTCTCGCGAAAGTATTCGAGCGATTTCACATCGTGGCGAATCAGGCGCAGCGATTCGAGATACAGAAGCTGCACATAGGAGACGAAGCCGAGCAGCGCGGTGACGACAATGGCGGCAGCCAGGCAGAGCAGGGTCATCAGGACCGCACTCCCTTAGACGCGAGGCTGGAGGCGCGCGCGATCAACGTAGAGGGCAAATCGAATTCGGCTCGCCAGCGCCGCTCCGCGCGATCCATTTCGCCGCCGTCGCGCTCGTGATCCATACCCGTCAAATGCAGGACTCCATGCAGAATAAGAACGCGGATTTCATCCAGGCGCCCGTGTCCAAACTCCAGCGCCTGCTCTTTCGCGCGCTCGGATGAGATGGCGATGTCGCCGAGGCTGCCGCTATCGGAAGCGCCGGGGAAGGAGAGCACATCGGTCGGGTAATCGCGCCCCAGAAATTCGCGGTTCAAACGGCGCAGCTCCTCGTCATCGGTGATGAGGCAGGTAAACGCGCTGCCTCCGGTGACGCGATGCCGCAGGTTGCGCACGAACTGGCGCAAGACTCGTTTGTCTGCGCGCGAAAGATCCAGGTCTTTAGGAATAGCTCCGAAGAGCACGCTACTGCCGTCTGAAGACATACTCAGGCGAGTGAGGGAAACTCGGGGATCTCAACGGCGGTAGTAGCGGGTGGCTCCGCCGGCGTTTCCTGCGGCGCGTCGGTTCCGAGTTTGAGCGCCAACTGGCGGCCCGCTCCGATCAATTCGTTATAGCGGTCGTACGCCTTGACGATCCGCTGCACCAGCGCGTGCCGAACTACGTCCCTTTCGTCGAAATTGACGAAAGCGATTCCTTCTACTCCTTTGAGAACCTCGGCCGCGTTCAGAAGCCCGCTCTTCTTTCCGCCCGGCAGATCGATCTGAGTCTGATCGCCGTTGACCACCATTTTGGAATTGAATCCCTGGCGAGTCAGGATCATCTTCATCTGCTCGACCGTGGTGTTCTGCGCTTCATCGAGAATGATGAAACAGTCGTTCAGAGTGCGTCCGCGCATGAAGGCGAGAGGCGCGACTTCGATGATGTTGCGCTCAAGCAGCTTCTCTACGCGTTCGGAGTCGATCATATCGAAGAGCGCGTCGTAAAGCGGGCGCAGATACGGATCGACTTTCTCCTGCAGCGTACCCGGGAGGAAACCCAGATGCTCGCCGGCCTCCACCGCCGGACGCGTGAGCACGATGCGGCTGACTCTCTTATTCAAGAGCGCCGCGACGGCCATTGCGACGGCCAGGTACGTCTTGCCGGTCCCCGCCGGACCAATGCCGATCGTCAGATCGTTATGCTCGATGGCGTCGATGTAGCGGCGCTGGTTGATGGTTTTCGGCGCGAGAACCTTTTTGCCAAAGGTTCGCGACTTCCCACTTTCGACCAGCCGCCGCAGCGATGCGTCCGGGTCGACGGTAACCACCCGCAAATAGCTGTTAAGGTCGCCATTCGTGAAAACATGGCCTTCTTTCACCAGGCTTACGTAGTCTTCGAGAATACGCTCGGCGCGCTGGACTTGCGGCTCGTCGCCTTCCACTTCGAGCGAGCCGTCCAGCAAGCGCGTGCGGAGATTGAGCTGGGACTCCAAAATCCGAATATTTTCGTCTCGAGTGCCGAACAGCGATTCGATGCCGCGGGGAATCTGAACAGAAGACTTCATCAAGGGAGGTTGAATGAGAAGCTTAGCCCATCACACGCCTGGGGAGCGAGAACAAACGGCTCTTTGAGCGCACAGTGGCGGGAGACGGAACGTCCGGAAGACAAGCGTTGAATCCTCAGGCGCGGGCGCCGGAAGCTCATTCGAGTCAAGTATACCAATTTTCGAGCAATTTTAAAACAAGGCGAAGGCGCAGAGATTCTCAAGACCGGAGGTTCACAATAGATGATGATTGAAACAGAAAGCCTCAAAAATGGTTAGCCGTTGTTTATCTTCCGTAACGCTTGTAGCTGCGCTTGCCGCAGCCGGAGTTGCCGGCTGGGCGGTTTCTTTACCGGTTGAAGATTGGACGTTGTCGGGCCCGTTCGGGGGCACGGCGACCAGTGTCGCACTCGATCCCCAGCAACCTACGTCGGTTCTGGCGGGCGCCATGAATTCGCTGCTTTACAGCAGCGGGGATGGAGGAGCTACCTGGGCGCTTATCGATTTTCCTCAGCACCCGCTGAGCACAGTCACATCCATTCTGGTGGACCCGTCGGATTCCAAACACTATTTTGTAGGGATCACCGCGGCGGATGGGGGAGGGCTGTTCGAAAGCCAGAATGGCGGAAGAACCTGGTCGGTTGTGAAAGATATTTCAGACTTCGGAGTGCGCGCGCTAGCGGCTTCCGCGAGCAACCCCTCGCGCTTCATCGCGGGAACTCTGCACGGCGTAATGCTGAGCGACGACTGTGGAAAAACCTGGAAGCGCATCTCCGATCCCCAGAATGCGGAGATGGAAGGCATCACTTCCGTCGCGGTAGACCCTTCGGACGCCAACATCATCTATGCGGGCACGCCGCACCTCCCCTGGAAGACCACCGATGCGGGCAAGACCTGGGAATCGATTCACACCGGGATGATTGACGACTCCGACGTATTCTCGATGTTTGTCGATCCCTCGGCGCCGAACAATGTCCTGGCGAGCGCATGCAGCGGCATCTATTCGAGCGGCGACCGGGGAGAACTCTGGCACAAGCTGCTCGGGATTCCGAATACATCCCGTCGCACGCATGTGGTGCGGGAAGATCCGCAAGCATCGAACGTCATCTATGCGGGTACTACGACGGGGCTTTTCAAATCCACCGACAGCGGTAAGGCTTGGAAGACCTTGACTAATATCCCGGTCAACGCCATGGCCTTCAATCGGGCAGCACCCTACAGCATGTATCTTGCGCTCGAATACGAGGGCATCGGCAAGAGTAACGATGGCGGGTCCGCGATCGAGTTAGTCAACAAAGGTTTTGTCGATAGGCGAATTACGGGGCTGACAGTTTCGGGCAACAAACTCATGGCTTTCGAAAGTCAGGGAGGAGAAAGCAGCGGACTGTTTGTCAGCGCCAATCGGGGAGAGACGTGGACACAGCTTCGAACCACTCGCGGGTTGAACGGCGTGCACCTGAGAAGTGTTACAGGATTCGCTGGCCGTGGGGAGATTTTGCTGGCGGCCAGCCACCGCGAGATGTACAAATCTATCGACGGGGGAGGCGCTTGGAAGCCTTTGCCGATTCGGCGCCTCTTCCCGGCGCCCGAGCCGCCGAAGCCCAAGACGGCGACCAGGACTGCAACGAGCTCGGCGCGGAGCCGAACTGCGCGCCGGCCCGTGAGAACCGTGGCGCCAAAGCCGGTTGTCAAGGAGATCTCGGTTTCCGAGATCAGCGGCCTCTATTCGGTGAAGACGGATGCAAAAGAGCTGGTCTTCGCGGCAACCGATTTGGGCTTGCTGAAAAGCGACGACGCTGGCGAGCATTGGACGCTAGTTGATATACCGGGTAGCACGGCCGCGACGGCGTTGTATGGCGCGGAAGGCGGCGGATCGCTGATCCTGAAAGCTTCCGGGGGCCTTTACCTGAGCAAGGACCTTGGAGACCACTGGAATCAGATTGTGTTCCCGCTGCCAGTTTCCGACATCAATGACGTGGCTCTAGCGGCGAGCGACGCCGGTTCGGTTCTCGTGGCAACCCGTGTCGGCTTGTACTCTTCGAGCGATGGCGGCTCGACTTGGTCGAGCGACGGCAATAAAGGCCTGCCCGCATCGACGGTGGCTACGGTTCTCTACAGCCCCGCTCGTCACGAGGCCTTCGCGGTCGAATATGGAAATTTGTTTGCGAGAAAAGATGGAGACTCTTCGTGGTCGGCTGTTCCCTCGTCGCTTCCATCATTAAAAATTCGTCAGCTTTGGAGTCCGGATAACAACTCGGAGCGGGTCTACGGAATCACAACTAATCTGGGAGTTCTGATTCGGGATTAGTAACGGCCAGTTAGCGTGGAGCGCCCATTTGGACCATATTTCATGCGCTAGACTTCTAGAGAAGCACATAAGAGCTTCATGCGCGTCGGGGTGCAATCTCTGCTCCACGACAGCTCAATGAGCTGTTGAAAAAGGCCAAGCGAGAGCCGGTTGGCCTTAGCACATAATCACAAAAACGTTGCAAGAAAGATTGCAAACGTAATAAAAATAGCTTGAGGCACATCCATAAACCGATGTGGGTTAGACGTCTCGTTGGGAGGAGAAGGATGAAAACTCGGCCATATTTGAAGCCGATAAGTTCGGCGATCCTGGCCGCGGCGCTATGTTTTAGTGGCGCTTCCTATGCACAGGACACGAACAGTGCAACCAATAATACGAAGGCCGCAGCGGCCAAGTCCGGCGATACCCAGGATCAGTATCCGGACCTCGTGGAATTAGATCCGTTCGCAGGCATCAGCACATACGGGCAGATCCAGCGCGGCCTGGACATGAAGCTGAAGGACGGCTGGCTGGCTGGCGGCCGCATCGCAGTCAACCCAAATAGGTGGTTCGGGCTGGAACTATGGATGGACTACGACCGCGCGAACGTGAATTTCCGGTTGCCCAGCAACGGCGGCGTGTATCCGGCGACCTCGCCGTATGCCGGAGCGCCAATCCCGAACTACAGCTTCCATGCCGTTAACTGGATGTGGGGTTTGAACCCGGTGTTCAATTTGAGGCCGCGCGGCTCGAAGTTTCAGCCGTACGTGACGGGGGGCGTCGGTGGAGTTCAGTTTACTCCGACGGGCGATGCAGAGAGAACCGCTCGCGACGCGACCATCAACTCTTCGTTCTATTCCGGGAACCTGAACGACAACCTGCAAGTTCAATTCAACTACGGCGGCGGCATCAAGTGGCACCTGAGCGATCACTTTGGATTGCGGGTGGATGCGCGCGGCTTCTGGTCGCGGAATCCCACCTATGATCTGCCCAATTATCCGGATGGCGGCATCTACGTCCCGGCGCACGATCACCTGAACGGATTCCAGGGCAGCATCGGCTTGGTGTTCTACGAGGGGAAGGTTTCCTGCGACAGGTTCGCGAGCCAGATTCCTCCGCAGTTCCAGCCGGCTGCGCCGATCCCGACGCCTACGATCTCCGGGGCAGAGGGTCAGGCGATTTGCCAAGGCAAGCCTGTGACGCTGCATGCCAACGTTACGCCGGCGGCGGGACGAAACATCGCTATCGAATGGACGCTGAACGGCGCCAAGCAGACCGCAACCGGGCCCGACTTCACGTTCACGCCTAACAACACGGGGACGTTCAACGTGCAGGTGACCGTCACCGATACGACTCCGGCCCCGAAGGCGCCTGAGCGGCCGAAGCGTGTGCCGGTGCGTTGCTGGCCGGAATACACCATTCCGCCGAATCCGGCGCCTGTGACCGCGACCACCACGGTTACGGTGAATGACCAGGGCCCGACCATCAGCGCGGTATCGGCCGATCCAAATCAGTTAGTGGCGGCCGACAACAATCCGGGTCCGCACACCGCGAACCTGACCGTCACGGCGGCGGCCGGTCCTTGCAGCACCAACCTGACCTATAAGTGGACGGTCAGCGAGGGCAGCCTCAGCAACGACACGAGCCAGAACCCGACCTTCGACGCTTCGAGCCTGCAGTTCGATCCGGCTCAGAATCAGACCAAGACCATCACGGCGACGGTGGTTGTGACGGATGAGAACCAGCGCACCGCCACGCAATCGACGACCATCACGGTGGTGCATACGCCAGTGTGGAAGCGCCTCGACGACGTAGTCTTTGCGAAGAACAAAGACCGCGTGAACAACTGCGGCAAGGACATCCTGATCGATCAGGCGGCCAAGCAAGCGGGTACGGATTACGACATCGTGCTTGTTGGCCATCGCGATGCGGATGAGAACTCCAAGGATGTTTACGGCGCGCCGCGTCGTGGGCATGACCGGCGGCATCGCGCAGAGCACCATTCGCTCGACGAACAGCGCGTGCTGAATTCGGCTGCCGTGCTGAGCGGCGGTACGGCGACTTGCGGCAACCTCGATCCTTCGCACATCCGGGTTGACTGGGTGGGTACGGATCAGACGTCGGACACCAAGCCGGGTCTCTGCGGAACCTCGAATATCAAGGAACGCAAGGGATCGCAGACCAGCGAGGCGGACAAGAACCGCCGAGTGGAAGTCTACCTGGTTCCGAGAAACAGCCAAGCCATGCCTCCCGCGGTCAAGAATGTCAAGCCGCTTCCGGAGGATGAGGTGAAGGCTCTCGGTTGCCCGAAATAGACCTGACTAAGTAGAAACGAAGGGGCCAGGCGGCGAGCCGCTTGGCCCTTTTTGTTTTGGCTCGAAGGAAATGCCAAACGGCCGCTTGAGACAATACCGAACTATGAAAGCTCTCGTCGGGAATTCCGCTTGTATCGTCTTAAGCGTTGCTCTTTTTAGTGCGCCAGCGGTCGCAGCGCCGGCTTCCTTCACGATCGAACAGGTCATGTCGGCGCCCTTTGCGAGCCTCTTGACCGCATCTCCGAATGGAAGTCGAGTGGCATGGCTACTCAATGAGCGCGGCGAGCGCAATATCTGGGTGGCAAGCGCGCCCGAGTGGAAAGGCCATAAAGTCACGGCATTCAATCAGGACGATGGTCAGGACATAGACGACATCGCATGGGCGCCGGACGGTTCGTACCTGCTCTTTGCGCGAGGCGGAGATTTTGAAAACGGCGAGGACAATCCGAATCCGGCCTTGAGCCCCACCAAGCCCGAACAGGCGATTTGGGTGGTGGGAATGGACGGCTCGCCAGCCAAAAAGCTGACTGAAGGCCGCGCGCCAGCCATTTCGCCCAAAAACGACGTTGTCGCATTCATAAAGGGTGGACAGATCTTCACGATGACGGCCAAAGGCGAGCAGGTGGTGAACGCGGTCAGCCAGAAATGGCCGATGGAAAACCTGCGCTGGTCGCCGGATGGCGCGCGGCTGGCGTTTGTCAGTGATCGCAAGAGCCACGGCTTTGTCGGCATCTACACGCTCGCCGATAAGAGCCTGCGGTACCTGGACGCGAGCGTAGACCGCGACATCTCGCCGGTCTGGTCGCCCGACGGCACGCGCATTGCTTATGCGCGCATTGCCGCCCGATCCCGGCAGGGAGCGTTCGGGCCCCACCGTGAAGGCGAGCCCTGGTCGATTCGAGTAGCCGATGCCGATTCGGGTTTGGGCCGCGAAGTCTTTCGAGCGAAGAACGGGCCAGGCAGCGTGTTTAATGGAATCGTCGCCAAGGACCAGATCTTCTGGGCGGATGGCAACCGGATCGTCTTTCCATGGGAACAAACCGGGTGGCGCCATCTGTACAGCATGTCGATCGAAGGCGGCCACCCAAGGGAGCTAACTCCGGGCGAAGGAGAGGTGGAGCATGTGGCGCTCTCGGAAGACCGCAAGACCTTATTCTTTTCGGCGAACTTCAATGACATCGACCGGCGGCACCTGTGGAGCTTGAACGTGTCGGAGACGTCGCGGCCAAGACAGATCACGCAAGGCGAGAACATCGAATGGGAACCCGCGCCCCTGGGCAACGGTTCCATGCTTGCGCTACTCGAATCTTCCTATAACCTGAAGGCTCACGCGGCAGTTCTTATTAACGGCCGGGCGCAGGCCTTGGCGCCCGATGCGACACCGTCCGATTTTCCCGCCGAGTCCCTCGTAAAGCCGCAGCAGGTGATGATAACCGCCGCGGATGGGTTGGAGATCCATGGGCAGTTGTTTCTTCCGCAGGGTTCGCAGGCGGGCGAGCGCCATCCCGCATTGATCTTCTTCCATGGGGGATCGCGGCGAGAGATGCTGCTCGGATTTCATTACATGTATTACTACTCGAACGCTTATGCGCTGAATCAGTACTTGGCGAGCCGCGGGTACGTCGTGCTGTCGGTGAATTACCGGAGCGGCATCGGCTATGGCCTCAACTTTCGAGAAGCGGTGAATTACGGAATGACGGGCGCGAGCGAATTCAACGACGTAATTGGCGCCGGTTTGTTTCTGAAGTCTCGCCCGGACGTGGATGCGCGCCGGATCGGGGTGTGGGGCGGTTCGTATGGCGGATATTTGACCGCCCTCGCGTTGGCGCGAGCCTCCGATCTGTTCGCGGCCGGCGTCGATTTCCATGGCGTGCACGACTGGAGCGAGCTGGTTCCATCGAGCGGCCCGCCCTCCGATCCAACCGTGGCCGTGAACGCCGCGCGGCTTTCGTTCGATTCGTCTCCCATTGCTTCCGTTAAGACCTGGAAATCGCCGGTCCTTCTGATTCACGGCGACGACGACCGCAACGTGGCGTTCGCTCAGACAGTTGAATTAGTGGAAGCGCTTCGCAAGCAGCACGTCGAGTTCGAAGAACTCATCATCCCGAACGAGATTCACGATTTCCTGATGTACAAGCACTGGGTACAGGCTTACCAGGCCACCGCCGATTTCTTTTCAAAGAAACTGCGCGCCGGACAAGAGACGGCGGAGGCGCACTAGGGCGCTACGGCCGCTCCCACGCTCCGCTGGCGCCGGCGCGGAGCACGGCTTCAATCACCGCCATGTTGGCGACTGCGTCTTCGAGCGTCACCGGAACATCGCCGTCTTCCTGGATCGCCTTCGAGAATGCGTCCGCTTGCGCGGCGTATTGATCGCACGCAGGAAATTCTTCGATGCGCGCGCTATGGCCGCCGAGCTGCGAGCCATCGTCGATGAAGATCCGGCTCGGGCGATCGGGGGGAATGTTGTACGGAATTTCCAGCTCGATTCGCCCACCGGTTCCGAAGATCTGCATGCGCTGAAACGGAACCAACTGCGTGCTGCAGGTGAAGAGCGCGTGACCTACCTCGAAATCGAGAAGCGCGGAACTGAGCCGATCGGTCTTCATTTCAGGGTCGCGGTCGATCACAGCGGAAACGCGCGCAGGCTCTCGATCGAAGAAAAAGCGCGCCATGGTTATGGGATAACAACCGATGTCCATCAGGGCGCCGCCGCCATATTCGGGAATATTCCGAATATTGTTAGGGTCACGATTGAAATAACTGAACTCGCTCACGATGGCGCGCAGTTCGCCGATCTCGCCGCCGCGCATCAGCTCGCGCGCGCGGAGCCATTGGGGGTGCGTACGCACCATGAACGCTTCGCCAATCTTCACGCCCGCACGATCCCGCACGGGGATAAGCGCCGCCGCTTCGCGAGAGGAGATGGCTATGGGCTTTTCACATAAGACGTGCTTGCCGGCCTCGGCTGCTTTCAGCGTCCATGGAACATGTAAATGGTTGGGCAGCGGATTGTAGATGGCGTCCACGCCCGGGTCCGCGAGAATTTCTTCATAGGAGCCGTACGCTTTGCCGATGCCCAGCGCTTGAGCCGCCTCTTGCGCTTTCGCCAGATCGCGCGAGGCGATGGCGACGACTTCGGCGCGCTCGCACTGTCGCATCCCGGGAACAACCTTCTTCGTCGCAATCGCGGCAACACCAAGCACTCCCCAGCGCACTTTTTCCGCCATGCTTCAGAGTTTCGCACGCGACTTTTCGCAATATCCGTCTGGTAGAGTGAACCCGTGAAACTGTACGACATCGATCCCGGACCGGACTCGCCGGAGGTTGTTCGAGCGGTAATTGAGATCCCCAAGAACTCCTCCAACAAGTATGAGTACGACGGGAATTTGGGCGTGTTTCGATTGGATCGGGCCCTGTATTCGCCGATGCACTACCCCGGAGATTACGGCTTCATTCCCGGGACGCTTGCCGAGGATGGAGATCCCCTTGACGTGCTTGTGATGGTGGATGAGCCGAGTTTCACGGGCTGCCTAATGGACGTGCGCCCGGTCGGCCTCTTGAATATGGTCGATCAGAAAGAGCGCGATCAGAAGGTGCTTGCCGTGCCGAATCGCAATCCCCGATTCGACAGCATTCACACGATCGATCAGGTGTTTCCGCACGTGCGCAAAGAGATTGAGTATTTCTTTTCGATTTACAAAGAGCTGCAAGGGGCGAAAACGATCATCGACGGTTGGAACGGGCCACAAGAGGCCCGCAAAGTCATTCACGAAAGCCGGAAGAGTTACATGAGCCGGCGGGCGGAGGACTCGCTCGACGATGGCGAGCCCGCCGCCAATCCCAATTAGACGAAGTTATCTCCGCCGCCACCGCCATCGTCAAAACCGCCGCCGTCACCGGAATCATAGTTGCCGGAATGGTCATAATTGGCCGAGTCGTCGTAATTGCCGGAATCGCCACTGTCTTGCGCGTCGTAGCCGCCGCGATCATCATTGCGATAATCGTCTTGTTGCGGCTGGTCGTAATAGTTATTCACGACGGTTTCTTCCACGGGCGCGCCGCCGCCGAATCCACCGCCGCCGCCGAAAAAGCCTCCGCCGCCACCATAGCCCGGATGGGAGAACAGCGCCTGAATACCTTCGAATGCCAAAGCGCCCGCCGCGACGCCAGCCGCGGTTTGCGCAGCCCCGCGTAGAAAACTTGGGGCGCCTGAACCTGGGCTGGGTGTATATTGCGGGGGCGCCGGCGCATACTGAGGAGGGGGCGCCGGCGCATACTGAGGAGGGGGCGCGGCATACTGCTGCTGCCCGGAATATCCACTCGCGCCGCGCGGCGCTCCTTGTTGACCTCCTAGGAAACTTCCCGATCCTCCCACGGTCGCGGGTTGCGACGCGCGCTGCTGCAAATCGCGCAGTTGTTGCTGCGCCTGCTGCAGAGCCAGGTTTTGAATCAGAACCGTCTGTGTCATGAGATACAAGGCGTCTGGACGCGAGCCGATCCGTTTGCGAATGAAATCTTCCGCTTCCGCATCCTTGGGAGGCGTGGGAGTTTGCCCGAACTTGTCGGCCAGGTCCTCCAGCATTTTGCGTTCATCTGGTGTCATGGAATTCCTTTGCGGGACACCCATAAGACGCAATTTCGCGGGCCTACGTTCAGTTTGCTTCGCAGGCAAGAAAAGTTCAGAACCCACGCTTGCAACGATGCGTCACTCGTGACAGTGTAGTGAGTGGATGGCTAGCACCGGAACGGCGCCTTTTCCCACGAAGCAAGAGGAGCATCACCCGCCGGAAAGTCCTGACATCTTTAGGAGAACGTCCGCCATGTTGTTGGAAGCGACCCCGTCTGTCGAACTGGAAGTAAACCCTTGGGAGTCTGCCGCCCATCGTTTCGATGAAGCGGCGGAATTGCTCAAGCTGGACGATGGAATTCGCAAGGTGTTGCGGCTGCCCACCATGGAGCTAACCGTGAACATTCCGGTGATGCTGGACGATGGGCGGGTCGAGGTTTTCACCGGTTACCGAGTGCAACATTCCATCGCACGGGGACCTGCCAAGGGAGGCATCCGTTTTGCTCCCGACGTTTCGTTGGATGAAGTGCGGGCATTGGCGGCTTGGATGACATGGAAGTGCGCCGTGGTCAACATCCCGTTCGGCGGCGGCAAGGGCGGGGTCATCTGTGAGCCGCAACTGTTGAGCGAAAGCGAACTGGAGCGCATCACCCGGCGCTACACCGCCGAGATCTGCGAATTCATCGGCCCCGAGCGCGATGTGCCGGCGCCGGACGTGAACACGAACGAACAGACGATGGCCTGGATCATGGACACCTATTCCATGCACAAGCGCCACACAGTGACGGCGGTAGTGACGGGTAAGCCGTTGGAATTAGGCGGCTCGCGCGGACGGCCCGAAGCCACAGGTCGCGGATGCATGATCGTCACCATGGAGGCGCTCAAGCGATTTGGCCTTGCGCCGGAAGACGCGCGGGTCATTATTCAGGGATTCGGCAACGTGGGCGGGATGGCTGCGCGGCTCATGACGCGGCGCGGCTTCAAGATTACCTGCATCGTCGAATATGACGGCGCCGTTTACAACCCGCACGGCCTCGATGTGGAAGCGCTGATGCTGTATCGGCGTGACACCGGTTCTATTCGCGGGTTCCCGGAAGCCGAAGACGTGGATAAAGAAGAAGCGCTGCTGCTGCCGTGCGAAGTCTTGATTCCGGCGGCGCGCGAAAATGTCATCACTTCCCATAACGCGGATCGTATCCGCGCCAAGATTCTCTGCGAAGGCGCAAACGGGCCGACAACGTTTCTGGCCGACTCGATACTGCATGACAAGAAAGTTTTTGTGATTCCGGATATTCTGGCCAACGCGGGCGGCGTCACCGTTTCTTACTTCGAGTGGGTGCAGGACCGGGGAGGCTACTTCTGGAGGGAAGACGAAGTAAACACCCGGCTCGAAGAGATCATGGTCGCGAGTTTCAACGACGTGACCGGGTATTCGGAAAAGCACGCCGTCCACAATCGCACAGCAGCCTACATGCTAGCGCTCGATCGCGTGGCGTATGCGATCAAGAAGCGCGGACTATACGCGTAGCCCTTACACATCCAGCGGATTCACCCAGCGTAGATTCGGAAATCGGCTGAAGTCGCGATCGGTGGAGGCCAGGGTGGCGCCGTGTTCGATTGCTAGCGCTGCGAGCACTGCGTCGCTGACCAGCGGCCCTGAGGCATCGCAACGGGTGACCAACTCCTCAAGAATCGCTAAGTGCTGCGGGCCCGCATCGACCAGCTTCACGCCGGGCTCGCTTAGCCAATCTCGCACTCTCGATAAAGCGTCTTCAACAGTCCGCGGACGACTCTGTATCCGACGATCTGTGCTTACGCGCACGAAGGCCCACACTACCGGCCATGTGAACGCAATCAATTCAGGCCCTCGGAACAGATCGGCCAACCACCGTGCGATGCGCTCGTGCTGGGGTGCGTCCGCGTCGGCCGCATAAATCAAAATGTTTGCGTCTAGTACCGTCAACGATGTTCTGGGCCGTCCAATTGCTCAAGCAACGTTGGAATGCAATCGTAATTGAGATCGCGCCGCGCCCCGGTGTGAATTGGATTAATGCGAAACTCGCGTTTCCGCTGCTTCACATTTTGTTTTGCAGCCAACCCGTCCCGCACCAACTCATTCAAAGTCTCGCGGAAGGAGCGTCCACTCGCCTTGCTCTCATCCTTTACGCGATTCAGAACATCCTCGTCCAGCGTGACCGTGGTTCTGATGCCCATGATGCTTCTACTTTAGCATCACTAGCATCAAGCAAAATTCGCTACTATAGACCTTGATCTCCCGGGGATGACCGCTGAACCCACCACGCCGCTCATGCGGCAGTATCAGGCTGCAAAACAACAAGTTCCGGGCGCGCTGCTGCTATTCCGCCTTGGGGATTTCTACGAGTTGTTCTATGACGATGCCGTAACAGCCGCCCGTGAATTGGAGATCACGCTTACCGCTCGCAACAAGGAACGGGGCGAGCCGATACCGATGTGCGGGGTACCCTATCACGCGGCCGACTCCTATATTTCGCGTCTGATCCAGCGCGGGTACCGGATCGCCATCTGCGACCAGATGGAGGAGGCCGGGCCGGGCAAGAAACTGGTGCGCCGGGAGGTGACGCGCATCGTCACTCCAGGCACCGCTACGGATTCGAACCTGCTTCGATCGCACGAGAACAACTACCTGGCAGCCGCCTTCGGCAGAGCAGGCCGGAGCGGGTTGGCATACGCGGATCTCTCGACGGGCGAGTTCCGCGCCACCGAGCTCAAGAGCGAAGAGCTGCTGCCTTCTCTTGAAACGTTGAACGTGCGCGAGGTATTGCATCCTGAGGGGCAGCCGCCCGGTGCAACCTGTTTGGAGACGCCGCTTGATGCCTGGATCTTCGGGGGCGACTACGCAGGCCGGCAGATTCTTGAAAATTTCCGGCTGTTGTCGCTCGACGGCTGTGGGCTGGGCGACAAGCCCCTGGCTACCGCGGCCGCGGGCGCCGTTCTGCACTACCTTCGCGATACACAGAAGTCCGCCCTGGAACATTTAAACCGCCCGGCGTTTTATCAACGGCAGGACCATCTGGTTCTGGACGGGGCGACGGTTCGGAATTTGGAACTGGTTGAGCCCTTGTTTGCCGGCGAGACACGGGACGCAACACTTATCCATGTTCTGGATAAGACCTGCACAGGCATGGGCGGCCGGCTGTTGCGGCGCAGGCTGCTGAACCCCTCGTGCGATCGGGTTGAGATCGAAAGGCGCCTGGATGCGGTTGCGGAACTCGGCTCCAAAGTTATCCTTCGCGGAGACTTGAGGAAGGCGCTCGGGTCCATTCAGGATTTGGAACGGCTGCTCGCCAAAGTGACGATGGGAACCGCCGGACCGCGAGAGCTGCTGGCGCTGGGCCGCTCGCTTGCGCAGTTGCCGAAGCTCGCGGCTTTCGCTTCACAGTTTGAAGCGGATGCTCTCAAATGCGAAATCGACCCGGTGGCGGAAGTTCGCGATCAGATCCTCTCGGCGATCTCCGATGAGCCGCCGATCAATCTTACAGACGGCGGGACGATTCGGGACGGCTTCCGCCCGGAGCTGGACGAGCTTCGGGACATAAGCCGCAATAGCCGGCAATTCATCGCGGCCATCGAAACGCGCGAACGAGGCCGGACCGGCATCCAATCGCTGAAGGTCCGGTTCAACAACGTTTTCGGATACTACATCGAAGTTTCGAAGGCGAACCTTTCGCTCGCCCCTTCCGATTACGAACGCAAACAGACGCTGGCCAACGCGGAGCGTTTCACCACGCCGGAGTTGAAGGAGCTGGAAGCGAAGGTACTATCCGCCGAAGAAAAGATCCTTACGTTGGAGCGGGAGATTTTTCAACAGATGAAGATATTCGTGGCGTCGCACGCCGAGCGCATCAAGGCGGCGGCGGCCCTAATCGCAGAGCTGGATGTGACGGCGAATCTGGCGCAGATCGCCACGGAAAACCGCTATAAGCGCCCGCGCTTTTCCGATTCCGGGGAGATGCGCGTCGACTCGGGGCGCCACCCTGTGATCGAAAAGCTGACCGAGCGGCAAGCTCTGCGCTTCATTCCGAACGACCTCTACCTGCATTCAACGAACGAATACATTGGCGTGATCACCGGCCCGAACATGGGTGGCAAATCGACCTATCTTCGCCAAGCGGCGCTCATTTTGATCCTGGCGCAGATGGGCTCGTTCGTGCCGGCGGAGGCTGCCCTGTTGCCTATAGTCGACCGCGTGTTCACTAGAATCGGCGCGGCGGACAATCTGGCGCGGGGCCGATCGACGTTTATGGTGGAGATGACGGAAGCCGCGGCGATTCTCAACACCGCGACTTCTAGCAGCTTCATAGTACTGGACGAAATTGGCCGTGGAACGTCGACCTACGACGGTCTGGCGCTCGCATGGGCCGTGGTCGAGTACATTCACGACCAAATCAAAGGCAAAACGTTGTTTGCCACCCATTATCACGAGCTGACCGAGCTTGCTGGGCAACTTTCTGGGGTAAGAAATTTGCACGTCGCCGTAAAAGAATCCGGCGACGCTATCTTATTCATTCGAAAGGTAGAACCTGGCGCGTCCGACCGCAGCTATGGCATCGAAGTGGCTCGACTTGCGGGTTTACCCTTGCGAGTAATCGAGCGCGCGAGGTCCGTTTTGTTGCATCATGAAGTAAGGGAACAGTCCGTAACTGAGGAACTGGCCCCGGGCGATGCAAACGCGCCCCTTCAGATTAGACTTTTCGAGCCCGTGAATCAGGGGCTCGCCGATCGGATCCGGGCGTTGGATATCAACGACCTACGGCCGGTTGAAGCTTTGCAGATTCTGCAAGATTTGCAGCAAGAGTTGCTAAAGAGATGAGAATAGCAGGTATCATGAGCGGGACTTCGCTCGACGGCATCGATGTAGCGATCATCGATATCACCGGTTCGGGCTTCAGGGCGAAGATAAACGTCCTGACGAGCCATTCGGTCCCATATCCACGAAAGATCCGTGAAGCGCTTCTCGCAATCTCGAATGCGAGCGCTCACACGGGCGACATATCGCGATTGAATTTCCTCCTCGGGGAATTATATTCCGAGGCGCTCGAGGAGACGGCTGAGCGTGCGGAGATTCCGCTTGAGACCATCAAGCTGATCGGCTGCCACGGACAGACGATTTTCCACGAAGGCCAAGGTGCGCAGTACCTCGGCAAGAAGGTCGCCAGCACTTTGCAAATTGGCGAGTCGAGCGTGATCAGCGAGCGCACGGGAATCGATGTCATTTCGAATTTCCGCGAGCGCGACATGGCCGCCGGCGGCAAAGGCGCGCCGTTGGTGCCGTACCTCGATTACATGCTGATGCGGCATCGCGGGCGTGGGCGCGTGGCGGTGAATATTGGCGGAATCGCCAACCTGACCGCGATTCCGCCCAACACCAATACCGACCGCGTGATCGCTTTCGATACCGGCCCGGGCAACATGGTGATCGACCAGCTCGTCTCTCGCATCACGCAGGGGCGGCAAACGTATGACCGGGATGGCGCGATCGCGGCGGTGGGCGACCTCGATGTGAAGCTGCTGGCCAAGCTGCTGCGCGACAAGTATTTCCGAGCCAAGCCGCCCAAGACCGCGGGGCGTGAGCAGTATGGGTCGGAGTTCGTCTCGAAGCTCCTCGACACGGAGCTGAGCAGCGAAGATCTGATCGCGACGGCGACCGCGCTGACGGCGGAAAGTATCGCGGCGGCGGTGCGCAATTTCGTTCTGCCCGAAATGCGGGTCGACGAAATTTTTGTCTCAGGCGGCGGCACGCACAATCCGACGATGATGCGTATGTTGCGAAAGGCGATGGGCGAGATTCCGGTCAAGGAATCGACCGAAGTCGGCCTGGACGTGGATGCGAAGGAAGCCATCGCGTTCGCGGTAATGGCGTATGAGACAGCGCATTGCCGGCCGTCGAACGTGCCGATGGCGACCGGCGCCAAGCGTCCGGTTGTGCTCGGGAAGCTGACGCAGAACGGCGCGCCAGCGCCGCGTAACGGCGCCGCGAACGGCACGACAAATGGGACAGCGATGAACGGCTCGGCGCGTAACGGTTCGGCAACGGCCATTCACAAGCCGAAAGCGGCACGGCCTACGAAGGTGAGCCGCCAGCCGGTTGCTGCCAAGGCCAAAGCGGCGGCGAGATAGAGCTTAGTTCAGCCAAAGAGGGAACGGGACACGCGAATGTCCCGTTTCTATTTTCTTCCCGACCGGTATAGCGTTTGGGTACGGAGCGAGCGCCATTCGCCGCGCGCGGGTCTTCGATGAGGCCTCCCAAACCGCACTTGGGCGCCCCGCACTCGCCTCCTGTTCGTTCTTCCCGCTATCATGAAGGATTCTATGAGTTCCGCCACGATCAATACCACTGCCTCCGAATATAAGGTTGCCGACTTAGCTTTGGCCGATTGGGGGCGTAAAGAAATCGCCATCGCCGAGCACGAGATGCCCGGATTGATGGCCATCCGGGAAAAGTACTCGGCTGAGAAACCGCTGGCCGGGGTGCGCGTGACCGGCTCGCTGCACATGACCATCCAGACGGCCGTGCTGATTGAGACGCTAGGCGCTCTCGGGGCTGAGGTTCGCTGGGCCAGTTGCAACATTTTTTCCACGCAGGACCATGCCGCGGCAGCGATTGCAGCCACCGGGGCGCCGGTCTTCGCCTGGAAAGGCGAGACGCTCGAAGAGTATTGGTGGTGCACCTACCAGGCGATCAGCCACGCGAATGGCAAGGGACCGCAACTGGTGGTTGACGATGGCGGCGACGTCACGCTTCTCCTACACAAAGGCTACGAACTCGAAGAGGGCAGCGACTGGGTCAACTCGCCTTCCGGTAGCCATGAAGAGAAAGTTATCAAGGATCTACTGAAGCAAGTCCACCGCGAGGACCCGCGGCGCTGGCACAACATCGCGAAGGAATGGCGCGGCGTTTCGGAAGAGACGACCACGGGCGTACATCGCCTCTACAAGATGCAGGAAGCCGGCAAGCTGCTGGTGCCCGCGATCAACGTCAACGATTCGGTTACAAAGTCTAAGTTCGACAATCTGTATGGCTGCCGCGAGTCGCTCGCCGACGGCATCAAGCGCGCGACGGACGTCATGATGGCAGGCAAAGTCGCGGTGATCTGCGGCTATGGGGACGTTGGGAAAGGTTCCGCTCACTCGCTACGGGGAATGGGCGCTCGCGTCATCGTCACCGAGATCGACCCGATCAATGCGCTACAAGCCGCCATGGAAGGCTTCGAGGTCACCACCATCGAAGACACGCTCGGCCGCGGCGATATCTACGTCACATGCACCGGCAACCTGGACATCGTTACGCTGGAACATCTGCAGTACATGAAGGATCAGGCCATCGTCTGCAACATCGGTCACTTCGACAACGAAATCCAAGTGGACCGGCTGAATGAGGCCGAAGGCGTGGAGCGCATCAATATCAAGCCGCAGCTCGACATGTACAAGTTCCCCGACGGCCATTGCATTTTCCTGTTGGCCGAAGGCCGCCTAGTCAATCTGGGTTGCGCTACCGGGCACCCGAGCTTCGTCATGAGTAACAGCTTTTCCAATCAGACGCTCGCTCAAATCGACCTATGGAAGAATCGCGATACCTATAAAGTCGGCGTCTATACGCTGCCCAAGAAGCTCGACGAAGAAGTGGCGCGCCTGCACCTGGAAAAAATCGGCGTCAAGCTGACGACCCTCACGCCCAGACAGGCCGAATATATTGGCGTCGCGATCGAGGGTCCCTACAAGGCCGACCACTATCGTTACTGACCACAGCTACAGGTTGTCGATCAGGGTCTGCGATACGGCCGCGATCAAGAGAAGCCCCGGATTGTCCGGCGTGTAGTCGACCTCAGGGATGTCTTCGACTGTGATCGCCATGGCGATGGGTCCGCGCTTCGAATAAACGATGCCGACATCGCTTCGCAGATGATCGAGCGCTCCCGACTTGCTCGCGATTGTCACGTCTTTCAGGTCGCGGCCGATGCCGTCGTGGTCTCGCTGCCGCTTCAGGATCTCGATCATCTGATCCGACGCCGCCTTGCTGACCATTTCGCCGCGATACAGCTTTTCGAGAATCGCCACCATCTCGTGCGGACAGGTCCGTCCGATACCCCACTTCTTGTTTTCCGGCTTGGCGCCTTCATCCGTGATTCCGCTGGGGAACGGCTTTAAATTATTTCCATCGCCTAAGATCTTGCGCATCACGCGGGTACGCTCGAAATTTAGTTGAGCCATCCGGGCATTCACGGCATTGCCGCCGATGCGATTCAGAATCAGATTGGTCGCCGTGTTGTCGCTCAAGACGATCATCAGATCCACCATGTCTCGAATGGGCAACTGATCGCCGTCGGAGAGATCTTGCAGAATGCCGCTGCCTGAGACCTTCTCGCCGCTCGTCACCTTGAGCGGTTCGTTCCAATTCAGCTTTCCCTCCGCCGCTTCGAAAAAGCACTCGGCCATAATGGCCAGCTTGATGGTGCTCGCGGTACGCACCGGTTCTTCGGGCTGGATGCCATAGCTGGTTCCGGTTTGCAGGTTCTTGGCGTATAGGGCGACCTTTCCGTTGAATCCCTGGAGTTTCGCTCGAACCAGCTGGTCGAGCCGCCCATTCGGCTCGGTGGCGCTCGCGCAAAGGCAGGCGACAAGTGAGAGTACGCACGTTTTCAAAACCATTGCGCTCTATTCTAAACGCTATGCGGCGGAGAGCCTTTCGCGTAGTCGCTCACTATGCTTTGAGAAAAGCCTTCCGGAGGACATAACGATGAAACGTCTGATGCTTGCCTTCACCCTTTTCGGATTGTTTGCCGCCACGATGCCGGCTAGTTCCTCGCCCTCGCACCAGCCGCACAAAGTCAAACGGCATAAGGCAGTCAAGCACCACGCGTAGACGTTCGGCGCGCGGCTTACGGCGCAATTCCCGTCGCATTCTTACCGAAAGCGGCGATAAGGAATTGAGAGGTGGGTGACGATGCTGGCCACTACTGCCGCAGCCGAGTTCGCAATCCCCGTAAAGCTCTCTCTCCGCGATGGCTTACGTGAGTGCGTAGACGCGCAGATCGCGCGCGTGAACGCAGGGTTTCTGGTCTTGCGTTCGCCGATTGCGTTAGAGGCAGGCCGCACTCTAGATGTCGCATACCTCGATCGGCAAATCGCCTGCGAAACCGTGTACTGCCACTCTCAGCAGGGCGGCTTGTATAAGATCGGCGTAAGAATGCTGGATGGCATGGACGGAGCGCTGCGGATCGAACGCCGAATTCGCCTGGACGCGTCGGCCACGCTCAACACGCCAGGGCTTCCCGGTTCCGTTATAGTGCGGGTTATCGATATGTCCAGTTCCGGTTTGGGAGTGAAGATTCGCGAACCGCTCAGAGTAGGCGACCTCGCCTATGTCGAACTGGAGCACGGCGTGGCTTTCGGAGAAATCCGCCATTGCGCCAAGATTCCGGGCGAAAAGGCGGAGACGGCTTATCGCGCCGGAGTCTTCATCGAAGAGTTCATTCCGCGAAATCCCGCGAAGATCAATCCTTGGACGGCGCACGGCGTCGATGCCCCTGGACGAAGCTCCACCTTCAAAGTAAGTACCGCCATCAAGAGCGCTTTGTTCTCGGGCCGGAAGTCTTAGGTCAGCCCATCGCCTCAGCGCGGCGGGTTCAGGGCCGCGGCGAGCGAGGCGTTTGCACCGACGCCGAACCGCCCGGAGAACTCGGTTTCGGAGTCACCGCGCCCGGTGTCGCAGGAGTTGTCGTCGGGCCGCCGTTTGTCGAGGTCTTGTCGTACAGCGAGATGATGTCCTGCGTGATATCGATCGCGCTCGATGCATACAGCACAGGCGTATTCGGATCGCTGACGTTCAGCACAATCGTGTAGCCGTTATCTTTCGCATATTTTTCGATCACCGCCATCATGCGCTGACCCAAACCCTGCAATAGCCGCTGCTGCTCGCCCTGGAGCTCTTCTTCGGCATCCTGCATGTCGCGCTGCAAGCGCTTCTTCTTTTCGTCGATGTCGCGGGCCATCTGGTTGCGCTTGTCTTCGCTCATGACAGCACCGCCCTTGTTGTATTGATCCTGCATCTGAGTGATCTCGTTTTGACGAGTATCAAACTCTTTCTTCTTAGGCATGAACTTGGTGTCCAATTCCTGCGAGGCTTTCTGCCCGTCCTTGGTGCCGACCAGCGCGCCCTGTATGCTGATCACTCCGACTTTGGCCGGTGTTTGCTGGGCGTATGCGCCCCAGGCGAGGCACAACAGCGCCGCCGCCGAGATCAAGCTGCTTCTCATAACCATCTACTTCTCAAATCCTTCCATGAAGTCTCTGTCCGTTCCCACGCTTGGATCTGGCTCTAGAACCGAATCCCTAAAACACTCGCCCGATCGAGAAGCGGAACAACGAGCGCCTCTCGTCGAATGGAATCGCCTGTCCGTACGGGCCCTGCAAGAAATTCGCCAACGTTGCTCCGTTCATGAACGGAGGCAGGGGCGATGCCAGCGGGGGCTGCAGAAGTGTATTGACGTAACTAAGATTATACGCCCAGTAGAGCCGGAACGGGGCGTTCACCACCGGCATCAGTACCTGTAGTTCGAGCCCCGTCGAGACGCGCGGCTTCTGAGTCCCCGGCGCCAGCACAGCTCGCGTGCCGAAATCCGATGATGGAAATATCTGGTCAAGCTGCGATACGCGCTCCGGATTCAACCCCAACTGGCTTGGCAGCAAAAGCCGATCCACGCCGACGTCCACGAAGGGAGCGAGGGTCACAGGTCCCACAATCGGGATGCGGTACTCGTAGTTAAAGACCGACGCCGTATCGCCGCCGGGCAGGATGAGCTGATAAACCGGCACTTGGCGCGTGACAGGGACGCCGTTGAAGAGGCGCTGCGTACACGAGGCCAGCGACGCCTGATAATTGCAATCGTTGTTATATATATTGATGGTCGCTTCCGTCGGGATGTAGGCGATCGGGCTGATGGTCAAAATATCGAACCCGCGAACGTCGTCTTCGCCGCCCATGTAGTAGCGGCTGTACGGCGGCGCTACCTTTCCTCCATAGCCGCTGATGAACCGGGTGTTCAGGTGGAAGCCCATCACATTGCGCTTGAATATGCCCCGACGGAAGTACGCAACGTCGAATGCCGGCTGGATTGTGTTCACATTACCGCCAAGCGAGCTTCCCGAAAACGCAAAGCTGAGGCTGAAGCGCAGACCGTGCGTCGGGATGATCGGGTGGTCCACGGTGTTGTAGGAAAAGCTTGGCGTAATGGTGCTGGTTCGAATTCCGTTCAGCGAATTCGGCCCGTTCACGCCTTCGAAATCGAGGTAAGTGAAATAGGATGTGGCGGCGTTCGTCAACGGCGTCAGGCTCTGAATGTTGTAGCCATACGTCAGCCCCAGGCGCGCAAACGAGCGGCGCAGCGGGTGCGTGACGAACGTCGTGAAGCCTCTGCTGTCTGAGACATAATTCAGCAGGTTTTGCGTGCCGAGCGCATTGTAGTAAGAGATCAGGTTCTCGCCGGCGAGGATAGAGGCCTGCTGCCCCTGGTTGTAACTGTAACGTTGATAGAACAGCGTGAAGCCGGCGGCGAACGGTTTATCGAACACGTACGGCTCCGTGAACCCGAAATTCACGCTATCGAGCAGAGTGCCAATTTGGGCGCCCAGGCTCAGCGTCTCGCCCAAACCGAGGAAGTTATTAGTCGAGTACGAAAATCCGATGAAGCTGCCCGAAATGCCGGAGACGCCGCCCTGCAACTGGATTGAGTTCTTGCCTCGCTCATGCACCTTCAGCAACAGGTCCACCGTGTTGGTTTTGGTGTCGCGCTTCATCTCGGCAGCCTCTTCGGGCTTGAGCGGGTCGAAGAAACCCAACTGATTCAGCCGCAGGATGCTGGTGTTCCAAAGCTGCTGGCTATATAGGTCGCCTTCATCGATGAGCAGCTCGCGGCGGATGACACGATCGCGCGTCGTCGTATTTCCTTGGAAATCGATGCGCCGCACAAAGAACTGATGCCCTTCATCCACGTCGATGGTCAAATCGATCTGATCTTTACCCGGCACAACTTCCGGATCCGGCGAAGGGACGAAATCGATGTATCCGAAGTTGCCGTACAGCTTTCGCAGGTCGTCCAATCCCTTCTGCAGCTTTTCGGTAGAGAACACGTCGCCCGGCGCCATGCGGAACACCTGCCGCGCAATCAGGTCGGGCGTGCGGAACAGCTTCATGCCCACGAAATTGAAGTTGCGGAGATAGTATTTGTCGCCTTCCTGCACCACCATCGTGATGTCTACGCGCTTGCCGGGCTTCTTGGGATTGATGAGCGGAATTTTGATCCCGCTCCCGTACACGTCGTAAATCTTTTCCGAGTGATTGATCACGCGGGCTTCGAAGTATCCGTGGAATTGGTAAAACTGCCGGATACGGTCGGAATCTTCGTCGAGCTTGGTCGAGTCGTAAGTGCGCGCGAAGAGGTTTTCAAACAGGAGCGAGTGCGGGATTCCGATGGGCTTCAAATTCTTCATGGCGCGGATCACGTCTTTGGAGCTGAACGCCGAGTTGCCGTCGATGAAAATATGCCCGACTTTCACTTTCGGGCCTTCGTCGATCGCGAACGTGATGTCGACTCCCCCCGGAGGCACCTGCCGGATCTGCGGCGTCACGGTGGCGTACTGGTGGCCGCGCTCCGCCTCATACTCTTGCAGCACATTCTTGGCGTGCTGCACTTTGCCGGGATCGTATTGCGACTCCGGAGTGAGGCTTACTTTTCTGTCTTTGAACCGATCCAGGATTTCGGACTTGCTGATCGATTTGTTTCCCGTGTAGTCGATGGTGTGGACCGTGCGCCGCTCTGTGACAACGAAGAGCAGGATGATGCCGCCGTTCGGACCCTTTTCCTTTTCAATTCTCAGATCGTCGAAACGGCCGGTGTTCCATAGGGCGATGAAGTCGCGGTGGATGGCCTCCTCGTCATAGACGTCGCCCTTCTTGGTGTAGATGAGGGCTCGCAGGGTGTCTTGCGGCACTTTGTGCTGCCCACGAAAATCCACGCCTTCGATGATGTTTTCGCCAACCGTGGCGGGCTTAGCTTCCTGAACGCCGGCAGGATTTTGCGGCTGTTGGGGCTGATTGGGTTTTTCGGGCGCCTGCGGAACGTTTTCAAACGGATTCTGTTGTGGAGGCTGTTGCTGCTGCTGTTGCGGAGCGTTCTGGGCCGGGGGCGGCGTCTGCTGCGGGGCCGCTTGCCCGGATGATTGCGCTGCTGCAAAATCCCCGGTCGTTATCGCGAGAGAAGCCAGCGCCAGCCACATCAAAAGGTAGCCGTTCGCGGCAAGGCGCATGGCACGGGCAGACATACGCAGGCTCTGGAGCCTGTGATGAATCATTCTAAGAGCAGATCCTTTCCATGCCGTGCGACACTCCCCTGACGTGGCGTCGCCGGTGCTGGTTTCAGCCTAGGCGGCGTCGGGGAGACGAAGCCTCGAAGTTAAAACTCAAACCCCCTAGTGTAGCGAATAGCGGCTTGCAATCCGCCGTGCGCCTGAATGGTTGCGCGGCTCGAAATTCTCGAATTTTATAGGTCGCGCGGCGGCAGGGCGCACCATTCGAATAAGAGATCCCATTCGGCGCGCTGGATGGCTAGCACCGCGCGTTCCAGCTCGCTGCCCGGAGCCCGACGCGCTTCTTCGCACCGGTCGATGAACTCAAAAGGATCCCAAGCTCGCTTCAGCTCCCATTTCGGGTGAGTTCTTGTCAAGATTTCCAAAGCCTCCCGTTGCAACTCTGGAAAGATCGGATGCGCGCCCACTTGCCGGAACCAGTAGCCCGCATTTCCGGCATCGGGTTCGATGCGATGCGCGATCGCGTGCCAATAACTGCCCTCTTGCGAGGCGATATCCTGCGAGACCTCGTGGCTCTCCTCCCAACATCCGGCGAGCAGCAGCAGTCCGGCAATCGCAGCTTCCGGGGCGCGCGCTCCCGGGGACAGTCCGGATGCCCACGATCTCCGAATATCCGCGGCTTCGTGGCTCGTGCAATTTCCGCTCCGCGTCAGAGGCAGCACGCGCGTGGAGTACTTTTCAAGCATTCCGCGCGCCGGCTGCGGAAAAGCGTCCGGGTGAAGCGCCATATGGCCCACACCAGCTTACTGCATCCGCCCAGCCGAGCCCCTCCCCGCGGGTGATAAAGTCGTCGAGGAGGTCGAATTGGACTTGACTGAGTGGCCGCCGCTGCGCTTCGACGAATGGGAGAAGACCTGCGACACGCTGCACTTGTGGACCCAAATTGTCGGGAAAACGCGCCTGGCTCTGACCCCTCTTGAGAACCACTGGTGGAATGTACCGCTCTATCTAACTCCACGCGGCCTCACGACGTCGCCCATTCCATTCGGCCATCTCACCTTCGAGGCGCAGTTCGATTTCGTCTCGCACGCGCTGAGCCTTCAAACCAGTGAAGGCCGCCAGGAAATCATCCGGCTGGCTCCCCGCTCCGTCGCCGACTTCTATCGCGAGTACATGACGCGCCTGCATTCTCTCGGAATCGAGGTCGCCATTCACCGCACACCCGTGGAGTTCGACGACCTAACGCCCTTCGACCAGGACCAGCACCACGCCTCGTACGACACCGGTTCTGTCGAACGCTTCCGCTGCGTTCTGATTGAGAGCGACTGCGTGCTCAAGGAATTCCGCGCGCGTTTCATCGGCAAATGCAGTCCGGTGCATTTCTTCTGGGGCTCCTTCGATCTGGCGGTCACGCGCTTTTCCGGACGGCGCGCCACGCCTGCGCCTTCGGCGGACCCGATCACTCGCGAAGCCTATTCTCACGAGGTCATCAGCTGTGGGTTTTGGCCCGGAGATCGAAGGTACCGTCAGGCGGCGTTCTATTCCTACACGGCGCCCGCGCCCGCCGGACTCAGCGAGCAGCCTGTGCGGCCGGCCCCCGCATATTGGGACGCTAACCTCGGCGAGTTCCTTCTGAAATACGAGGACGTTCGTCGCTCGCAATCGCCGCGAGAGGCCATTCTCGATTTCTGTCAAAGCACCTATGAAGCCGGCGCTCGGCTCGCGCATTGGGATCGCGCGTCACTGGAGCGTTGAGCGCCGGTCGAACGCGCGGAACCCGCTTAGCGGCGCATTTTCGATTCACTTCGCGAGCGTGGCCGCATACAGGGCGTCCAGCATGTAACCGGGGCTTCCGTCGGCACGAAGCATCTAAGGCACGAGCGCGTAGGTATCGTGATAGGTTTGCCAGCCCTCGCGGTCGATGCGCTGTTTGATGTAGGTTCCGTAGTTCTCCGACACTACCGCTTTTCCGCAGTGCTTGCACGGCCCGAACAGAAATCCGTCAGGGACTTGCAAGTTGCCCTTCGCTCCAAAACCCACGCCGGCGTGATTGATGTGCGTGAATTTACGAAAGGGAATCTGAGCGGCGCTATAGGGTGGAGTCTGTGTCCGGCTCCAATATCCGTAATCGGCGACCAATCTTTTCCCCGTCTCCGAGAACAAAGCGCTCTGCGCCCGCGCGACTCCAGCTGAAAAGAAAGCAATCGCCGCAATGCACGCCGCGATGCGAACACGATTCATATGAGCCCTTTCGCGAGGCCCAGTATATATCCGCGCCGCTTACAAAGGGCGCGAAACTCCCGACCCCTACACTAGAAGAGATGAGCAAACAGTATTCAACCCCGCCCGCGATGGCGGTTGATCCATCCAAAAAGTATGCGGCCACATTCGAGACCAGCCGCGGGACGATCGTCGCCGACCTCTTCGCCAAGGATGCTCCTAAGACGGTCAACAACTTCGTGTTTCTGGCGCGTGAAGGTTTTTATGACGGCACCGTGTTTCATCGCGTAATCGGCGATTTCATGATTCAGGGTGGAGACCCGACCGGCACAGGCCACGGGGGTCCCGGCTACAAATTTGAAGACGAGACGAAAGGCAATCCTCACCGTCACCAGGTGGGTTCTCTGTCGATGGCCAATGCCGGACCAAACACGAACGGAAGCCAGTTCTTCATCACTCATGTGAAGACTGACTGGCTGGACGGCAAGCATACAGTGTTCGGACAGGTGCGTTCCGGACAGGATGTAGTCAATGCCGTAAAGCAGGGCGACAAGCTCAATTCCGTCAAGATCGAAGAATTGTGAGCGAGGCCGACCTCCAATAAGCCATGACCAGAAACGAAGCTTGGGCGATCGCGTGCGAATTCGTGCGGAGCGACAGCCTTCGTCGCCACATGCTGGGCGTCGAAGCCTGCATGGCGGCGTATGCGAATAAGTTCGGCGAGGACCCGGAGCGCTGGAGAGTCACCGCTCTGTTGCACGATTTCGATTGGGAGATCCACCCTTCGGCGCCGGACCATCCGATGAAAGGAGAACCCATTCTAGCCGAGCGCGGCGTAGATGAAGTCACCCGCCGGGCCATCCTCTCCCACGCCGATTACAGCGGCGTTCCTCGTCAATCGCTGCTCGAGCGGGCGCTTTTTGCTTGTGACGAACTGTCCGGATTCCTCACGGCCTGCGCTTACGTGAAGCCCGGCCGCAGCATCTTCGAAGTGGATGTCCCATCGGTGAAGCGAAAGCTGAAGGACAAGGCTTTTGCGCGCAACGTCAATAGAGACGACATCGTGAACGGCGCAAAGGAACTGGGCGTGGCGCTCGAAGATCACATCGCCTTCTGCCTGGAAGCCATGAAGGCTCATGCAGCGGAATTGGGGTTGGCCGGCGCTCATCTGACGAGTTCAGCGCAACCCCAAGCCGCTGTTTGAACGCGCCGCGGCGCATTGGGATTAGTGTTCGTGCCGGTCGCGAACCATCTTCAGGTCTTCGTTATCGGCCCGGATCGCATCGCGCGTGCTCGCCTGCAACGTGTTGTGATCCAGGATGTCGTTTAGGGCGCCTATACAGTCCTTCAACTTGCCCATATCGAAGTGACCACGCGACACCTTGCGGTCGAAGTCCGATAATTCCCTCTGCGCATGGCGATAGCGGTCATGGTCCTTCGGCCCTGCCGCAATCTGCGCCGCCGCCTGAAGATCGTTCTGCGTCCGATCTATGACGCCGCGCAAGTGCTGATGCCAATCGCCCTCCTGGTAGAACCCGCCTCCAGCGGCCATCATCGGAGCAGCGCTCACCAGCGCCATTCCGCAGGTCAAGAAAAGCGCCGCAGCGCAGCTCTTGAAAGTTTTCATGCACAACCCTCCTTCCGTACTATTTCTTAAGACGCATTCCAAAGTTTGCCATCTGTACAAAACCGCACCAGGTTTAATTAAATTTCTCTAAAGGTCTGCACGCGAAAACGCCCGACACGTTCGCGCCGGGCGCTTCATTCATTCTGAACTTGGGGAATCCGCTCTACGCGCGTTGCGCCTTATGCTTGCCCTCTTGAAACTCCTCGATGACTTTCTTGTTGAACGCCGGAATGTCGTCCGGTTTTCGGCTCGTCACTAAACCTTGATCCGTCACGACCTGTTGGTCCGTCCACTCTCCACCGGCATTGGAGATGTCGGTTTTTAGAGAGGGCCACGACGTCAATTTTCTACCGCGCACTACATTCGCTTCGACCAACAGCCAAGGCCCGTGGCAGATAGCCGCGACCGGTTTCTGGCTTTCGAAAAACGCTCGTACGAACTGGACGGCCCTCGGCTCCATTCGCAGATGATCGGGATTCATGACCCCGCCCGGCAGCAGCAATGCATCGTAATTGTTCGCATCGGCCGATTTCAAGTCAACATCGACCTTAACCGAATCGCCCCAATCTGTCTTGTTCCAACCCTTGATCTTGCCTTCTTTCGGAGATACTACTTCCGTTGTAGCGCCGGCTTCATCCAAAGCTTTCCTCGGTTCGGTCAACTCAACGTATTCGAAACCATCGGTTGCCAGGATGGCTACTCTTTTGTTCTTCAATGTATTACTCATAAATACTTCCTTCCACGAATTGGATTTCAGGTGGATAGGAAGCGTTTCGGGCGGGGCATGGAAGGATTTGGTTCTCCCCGCCGGAACGGGTGCAAACGCGCCTTAGCTATAGCGTTCGGCGATCTACCAAGACGAGCACCAGGACGATAATAAGCAGCAGCCCCAGGCCTCCGCTCGGATAATAACCCCAGCCGCTGCTATAGGGCCAAGTGGGCAGCGCTCCAAGAAGGAGCAAGAACAAGATGATAATCAACAGCAAGCGAAGCATGGACTGATTACCTCCTAAAGTTAGTTGCCTACACAACCCTAGCAAAAAAAGCGGCGCGTTTGCTTCAGTGTCACTTAAGACGCCGGCTCATCTTCCTCCTGCATGGGTTCAAATTCCATGACCATTCCGGAGTTCCGAAGGGCGGCTTTGAAGTCCTCGTCTTTGCCCTCGGCGATGTCGTACTCCCAGATTTCCGCGCCCAAGCTGAGAAAATCGTCGTCTTCTTCGATCGAATCAGAGGAGTGCAAAGCGTCCGGTTGGGTGCGCCCGACAAACACAGAATCGAGAACTGTTTCGTCGTCCAGTTCCGGTTCAAGGAAACTGGGAGGATCGTCGGCCCTTTCTCCTGCGCGATCCGATCTCTCCCGAAACACAACGCGATATTTCATCGTATAGATTCCAGCCGCATTACTGACCATGCGAGCCGGCGTTTCCGCCACCCGCCATGTTCGATTGTATCGACTGAATCTTACTGAGGTGTTGTTGCAGAACGGGCAGTGTTTGCGAGGCGAAATTCTTAATTCCGGGATCCTTCCCCTTGTCCGCTTCCTTTTGAAACTCCTTAATGTCTTCCTGGTGGTCCTTCACCATGGCCTTCACATACGCTTTGTCGAAATCGGCGCCCGACATGTTCTGCAGCTTTGCATACAGCGCCTGATCTTTGGAATCGAGCGTAGAAGGGAGCGTCATATTTTCCTGGGACGCCACGGTCTTTAACTGGTCGTTGGCCTTGCTATGGTCATCGACCATCTGCTGCCCGAAGGCCTTTACATCGGAGTTGCTGCCTTTGTCGGCCGCGAGCTTGCCTAATTGCACTTCGGCCATGCCGCCTTGCGCCGCCTTCATCGCGAACTTGGCGTCGCCCGATTTCATCATTTTGTTCGAACCGCTGTCGGCCTGAGTGTTGGAATTTTGGTCGGGATTCGGCATCGGTTGCGTCGGGTTGTTTCCTGGCTGCGCCCCGGGCGTCTGGCTCTGGGCTGGAGCTCCACCTGGATGTTGCGCCAACATCGTCGTGGGTCCCACTGCCAGGCACACTCCCAATGCGGAATACCCAAGAATGTTACTGATTTTCATCGTGATCTGTCCTCTCCCATTGGAGTTCGCTCTACGTATGATCGTTACGCCCGTAACTCCTCCAGCCTGCGGGCTTCACAGCTAACTCCGACATCAGAAGAATTCCTATCTATTTGCGCAGTCAAGTTTCGCATCACAATATGCGTAGGCGAGCCGTGAATCGGTCCGGAATGCGGGATGAAGGTTCGATCGTTTTCATAGTTACGGTATTGGCGTGCACCCCTGGAGACTGAAAATTGAAATAAACGGGGAGTGGGAAGAATGCGATTTTCCCACTCAAAATGACGCGCTCAGCGCCTTTGTGGCTCTAGCCGAGGATTATAAAGGAGGCTTAAAGCGCGCCGTCCTTTTTGCGCGCGCGGCCGCATTCGCGCGCATTCTGCCGGCCGAGCTTCCTTTTCCAGACCGCCGCAGCCTGAACTGACCGGCTCTTTTCGGTCCGGGCCAATTCAGGCAAGATTGTTTGCAATAGCATAGCGGGTCATTTGCGCGGTTGACCGTAAACCCAGCCTCTGCATGATGGCGGCCCGATGGAATTCCGCGGTGCGAACCGAAATGTTCAGTTGATTCGCAATGTCTTTTGCACTGCAGCCGAGCGCAATCATTCGGAGCACTTCGCGCTGCCGTTCGGTTAGCTCACCCTTAGCAGGCGTTGACGGGTTGTCTTTTCCGGATCCGGCCAGCAATGTTTCACCTTCTAGAACCTGGTTAATGGTTTCAATCAGCTCCTGCGCAGGCGCTCTCTTCGACAAGTAGGCCTTCGCGCCAACCTGCGCCGCTTGGTCCATGTAGCTCGCATCTCCATACATGGACAAGAATACGATCGGCAGAGAAGGCTGCCGCTCCAAAACCTTCCGGGCTGTGACAAAGCCGTCTGCTCCCGGCATGCTGACATCGAGAATGGCCACATCCGGATGAAACTCGTCCACGGCATTGATGAACGCCTGACTGTTGTCAACGGCATAGATATTGAAGTTGGTTTGCATCATTGCTCGTAACGCGTCGAGAATCAGATGGTGGTCGTCTGCCAACAAAACTCTTGGCAGCTTTGAAGTTTCTGACAACCCTGGATTTACCATTGACAAATTTCGCTCCTCCTCTTTATTAAGACGCTCAGGTACACTTCAGCGTATCCCGGTTGTATCGTGACGAGTAGTTCAGGGGCTGCGCCTCAGAGAACCGTAGTGTGACATGTCTAACATTGCATCCAAAGTCCGACCCGGTGCGAGGCCAGCCGAGGTCTGAGAGCCGGCCGTGAATGCGTTATCATCGACATTGCCACCTCGAAACCTATTTTAAGGGGAGTTGTATCGCTGAATGCGAGTTGCGATTATTGGCACCGGGTACGTGGGCCTTACAACTGGAGTTTGCCTCGCGTTCACCGGCCATTCGGTCTGCTGCCTTGACACCAACTCGTCTAAGATCTGTGCGCTCAAGGCGGGCCAGATTCCGATTTACGAACCCAACCTGAGCGATTTACTCGAGGAGTCGCGGCGCAATCTTGAATTCACAACCGATTATGCAGAGGCCATACCGGGAGCGGAAGTTATCTTCATAGCGGTAGGCACGCCGCCGACACCCTCCGGCGCGCCGAATCTTGAGTTTTTATCCCAGGCGGCGCGGTCCATCGGGCAGCACATAAAGAGCGACTTCACTGTGGTGGTGAATAAGTCGACCGTACCGATCGGAAGTGGAAATTGGGTCGGTTCACTCGTGCGGGAGGCCTGCGAACTGCGGCCCAACGGGAGACACACGCAATTCGCGGTGGCTTCCAATCCAGAGTTTCTACGCGAAGGCTCGGCTCTTCACGACAGCCTCTACCCGGATCGCATCGTGATCGGCGCCGATGAGACGCGGGCGCTAGAGGTACTCTATTCGCTCTATCGGCCGATTCTCGACCAAACCTTTAGCGCCCCCACTTATCTGCCTCGTCCGGAACCGGTCGTGGCCGTCCCGCTGCTGTCTACGGACCTGGCCTCGGCCGAGCTCATCAAGTACGCCGCCAACGCATTCCTGGCGCTGAAGGTCAGCTTTATCAACGAAATGGGACTCCTCGCGGAGCGCGTGGGCGCCGATGTCACGGAAGTAGCCCGCGGTATTGGCCTGGATTCCCGGATCGGCCCTAGATTCCTGAACGCCGGACTGGGTTGGGGCGGCTCCTGCTTCGGAAAGGACACATCGGCGCTGGTTGCAACGGCGGGGGAGTATGGCTTGCATCTGCCGATCGTCGAAGCAGCGCGCAAAATCAATGGCTGGCAGCGCGACCGTGTCGTCGAGAAGCTGCTGCACGAGTTGAAGATTCTAAAGGGGCGCACGATCGGGCTGCTCGGCCTAGCGTTCAAACCTAACACCGACGATCTGCGCGAAGCCCCGGCCATCGAGATTGCGCAAAAGCTGATCGACCGCGGGGTACGCGTGAAGGCTCACGATCCGATCGCGTTGGAACGCTTCCAACGCGAACACAGCCGCATGGGTGTGAATCTCTGTTCGAGCCCTTGCGAGATGGCAGACGGGTGCGACGCGCTAGTTCTGGTCACCGAGTGGAGCGATTATCGAGAACTCGACTGGGAGTGCGTGGCGCGAAAAATGCGGAATCCGTTCATTCTCGATGGACGTCACGCGCTCGACCGCGAGAAACTCACTCGAGCGGGCATGCGCTACATGAGCATTAGCTAAGCACGCCGGCCGCGGCCAACTCAAGATTTCTTGTTTTTCGGCGAAGCGGGTGGCTCTTCTTCTTCGTCTTCAGGCTCTTGGCCGTTGCGCAGCAGTTCGTCTTTGAGCCATCCTGGCGGGCGTCCCCGCCGCCGAACTTTCCCGGCAGAAAGCCTTTCGAGAGCTTGAATCGCCTCGTCTATACGCTGTCTTTCGGCTTGAAGTTCAGCGATCATTTTCAGCAGATCCATCGAATTTCGGTCTCTTTCGTGAGATGCCCCACGTTGTATTTGTTCCAAACCGCAGGGACTTCCCCAGTAAGACACAAAACGGTGCCTTATGCTATACCCCAGAAGGTTCTATTAGTTTGGATTTATAAAATAAGAAAAATCCGAGACGAGAATTCTCCGCCGCTTTTTCCTCTTCGGTGAATCCGCGAGGCTGGCTTCCGTCGCTGGGCTTTCTCAGGCATCCGCCATAAATCGCGGGAATCGAGCGGGCGCTACCCATCCTTCCCGAGGTTCCGAGGCGAGGAACTTCTTAGCGCGGTCGACTGACGCGAACACTTTTCTGTCCCGGAGAGAAATGCTAATTGGAGGTGTTACCGGCTGAATTCCCTCGAATTAAATAAATGCCTGATGAGCAAGGCCGTTGAATAAAAGTGGGCTAAGTGGGCCGATAGGGCTAGTCGGCGCGGTAGTGGACAACTTCGAGGTAACCTTGTTCGTCAGCGCTGAGGAACAAAAAATCCTTGGGCGAAGCAGCGCAGGCTGCCACCCCGAAATCGGTTTCCGACTGGGGCAGACGATAGTGGGCAGTGACTTCGCCACTCTTTGGATACACGAGACTGATCATGCTTTGATATCGGGAATTCTCGCCCCGCTCTCCGGTTGCAACGTGGTCATAAAACACGAAAAGGAAACCGGGGCCGGCCGGCGCCATGTGAATGCCCGTCAGTCCATCCGCGGGCGGTTTCAATTTGAACTCACGCTCGAAGGAGCCTGCGGGCGATACTACGTCCAAGAGGCCAGCCTCCTGGAAAATGTAAATATTCCCGTCGGCAGAGCTAACGCTGTGCAGTGAGCTCGCGAGCGGGATTGCGTTTGTTGGATGCGTCTCGTTGTTGACGGTCTTTTGCCGCTCTGTTTTTGGTAGCGCGCCCTGGGGGTCGGATGAGCCAGTGGAGTCGCCAGGCGTGTCAAGTTTCATAAGCGTGACTGGGGCGCGAAATACCCCCATTTGGTCGAAGATGGCCGAAAACACTCCCATTGAAGTCCCCTCCGGCGTTTTCTCAATAGTGGTCCGAGATCAAGAAGCTTCGGTCTGCAAAGACCGCTATGGACGTCGGCTGGATGTGCTTGCCAGGCAGTTCGCCTAATGCAAAGTAGGAGTCCACGCGGCCGTCGTCTTTGTATTTCACAATCAAATATACGGGGTCTGGCCTGCTCTTTGAGTCCGACTGCGGATATGCCTGCAACAAGGCGTACAGTGTTCCGTCAGCGCCCACATCGAAGCTGGCGCGCGCCGGCTTCTGGTACCCCGAAATAGCGGGGATCGGGTATTCCGTCACGTTCCGGGAAGATACAGAAACCCTTTTGATCGGGCCGCCCCACATCTCCCGAGGCGAAGTGCTGCTGTAGATCGCGTAGATATCCCCGGCGCCATTGCACTTGGTCATCGATGCGACAGCGACTGGGCCCGGTGCGCTAAACTGAGTTACCTCACCCTTGTGCAAATCCAGCATGGGCGCAGAGGATGATGGCTGGCCCCGGTGTTCCTGTCCCGCCAGCCCAGTAACGCCGAGTAGCGTCATCGCGAGCGACGCCGATCGCATAAGGCTCGCGTTCCGTCGGAACCTGCCGAGATATCGGCATACGATTGAGGAGCACAGCACGGGCCGTCGTTCTGCGCGTAAGCTCGCGACGGAGCGACGCAATAGCCGTCAAGGCCACAATCGTGGCACACAGCGTAATCTTTCTTTTGATTCCGCGTGTCAGTTCTCACATCTATTTGGGAGTGACTGATTTTAGCAGCTACAACGCGCTCCGTCAATAGCACTAATAGAGGCATCTGGCAAGGAACAGCTCCGTAAACAAAAAAGCCCGGCCAGTAATAACGAATCACCAAGGAGCTTCTATCGTCAAATATGACTATGGCGCCTGAACTTCGATTGTATTCGATCCGATCGTCTGTTTAAGAGTATCGAAGGTGCGGGTAATTGCGATTAAGTAAGTGCCGTGTTCTGAAACATCAAAAAACTCGCTGATTTGCCAGTCGTACTGAACCTCATCTCGCGGAGCAAGTGGAACCGGGCCTCCGCCGCCTACGAAAACGGACTTTGCCGGTGGGTGATAGAGGTTTTGACCCCTTGGAGTGAGCCCGACCGGGCGGTGATGTGAGTCTATGACAGCAGCAGAGAACTGCAGCTCGGGGTTCTCCTTCTCGATGGTCATACTGTGATCGGAGACATTCCTAACAATGATGTGAATCCCGAGGCCCGAGCGAGCCGGAGCAACGTTCAACTGCTCGATAAAATCACAAGCGGATGTGGCTCCCCGGGCTGAAACCCTGAGCCGGGGCTGGGTACCCATTGCGACCTTGCCGTCTGAGATACGGCGCACACTACAAGCAGGACCTGGAGCGCTCGTAACATAGTGCCTCTTTTCTCATTGTTCGGCCGACCCACTTCAGTTGCAAGCGCGGTAAGCTCAGCTCCTTGGGCGGTTATCTGGTATGGAAAGTCATTATCCAATTGGCCGTTCGCAGTCGTGCAGGATTGAGTCGATCCATTCGGAAAACGTAAGTATAATATTGAGGCTATTCTGAATCTGGCCCCGAAGTACGCTCCCAGTAAAGCCGGACGGATTCGATACACGCATCTGCAGGTTGCCGAGATGATCGCGGTCTGACAGAGGCTCCGTTCTCGCGCCCGGCTTCCAGCGTTCTATTTTAAGTCGCGCGGCGTGCCCCACGGGAGCAAGTTCCAAGTCGGTTGCCAGCGGTCCTCAATAGGAAGGTCATTGTAGAGAGAGGCGGTGCGTAAAAATCCGGCAGGCGTCCGCGTTGCCACAGCGGGGTAGGCGACTATCCAGATCTTCAGGCCCGCAGCTAGGCAGAGCCGATCAAGTATATCTCGAACGGTCCCATCCTCGATCGTGAAGGTCACTTTCTGGTCGTCTACTCCTGTACCAACGCTGCCCGCTACACCGCCTGGGCTCTGGGACGCCTCACGAGGCATTACGATAGTTCCAGCTAAGCGCTGTAGGCGACGGCTCGCAACCTCCACGAGTTCGTTCTTGACCTGGAAAAGCCCAACGTGCGCGTTTACGATATCTCCATTGTCGACTTGGAACGCAGAAGGCCGGACATGCAGCACGGACCTGGTGCCCGTCGAGTCCACTTCGTAACCCGGCAGGCTGGCGACAATATCCTGAATAATCGTTGATACAGTGGTCACCTGCCACGAATGGTTGTAGCGGACGACGACGCCCCCCCTCTTAATCCACTCGATACCCATAGGGAGTTTAAAGTCAGTCGCCACCTTGATCAACGCTACCAGCGTACTATCGGCATCTACGGAATAACTGCCCACTGGCGAGGCAAGACTACCCTGGAGGGTCCTCGCCGTGGAAGGCTGCTGCCGGCTCCCAGCAATCTCTCGCCCGCCTAGTAACAGTATCGCCGCGAGGGATAATCGCCTCAGCATGGCGCCGCTCCTTAGTTGCCGTTCACTAGGACCTTGTTGCATTGATAAGAGAGACTCATCGTGATCTGGCTACCGTTGATATACCAGGTCTGCGTGGCCGCCGTACTACAACCGGTGGTGCACTTACTGCCCGAGTAGCAGAGCGAATCGCAGATAGACAGGCTATCCTGGAACTGACCGGTAGCACCGGTCGATTTCCCGCATGGTCCGCTGTTCTGGGGACTACAAGTAGTTGTATAGCCGGTCAAGTTACAGCCATTTTTGCCGCTAACGTTGGTGATCGTGTCGTAAAACGACATAGAGCTGTTAATTGGCACGCCGGACTGATCTAACACCTGATACACCAGTGTACGCGTAACACCGCAGCCCGACACGCTGCCAGCGCTGCATTTGGCTTCCGGGCTGGTGGAATCCGTACCCGAAACGATGCTGAGGCTTGTCGGAACCTGGGCAGTTTGCGTATTCTGTGGCTCAAATCCTTCGACCGGGCACTCCTCGCGCGCAAGCTGCCGTTGTAATTGCACTTGACCGCTTCCGGTCACCGTACCCCCGCTCATAAAGTGAGACACTGCGTTGGCGAGGTTCACGATGTCTGAGTTCGTTGTGGCCCAATCGTAAGTTTCTGCCGTAACATCCACCCACGAGTTGGAACACATATCTTCCGACTCGGCGGTGTTATTTCCTTGGGTGCCTACTCCGCCAGAGAATGGGTTTGGCAGCATCTGTTGTCCTTCATAGCCGCAGCAACCGGCGCAACCGTAATAGCCGTGACCCCAGGTCTTGTCGATCACCAGCTTGCCCTCATACAAATATCCGACGCCGATATGATCGAGATCGCGCAACTCGTAGGAGCCCATGGTCACCTCGCGCGGAATGGTCTTGCCGTTTTTATCCGGAATCTGATTGCGGATGATGTCACCGACATCCGCCCAGATTTGTTCTCCGGGTTCTAATTGTTTCTCGATGGTGTAAGAACTCTTGCCCCTGTTATAAAACAGCGTCACCGCCGCGTGGGTTGCGTTGCTTCCTCCGTTGCCGGCGGTAATCAGGGAGTTATGTGAGCCATCCACGTGCCACATGCTCCCTTTCCATAGATGGGAAATCCCTTCGGAAAACGGCGTCTGCAACCCATAGCGGCCGCTTTCATCGAAGCTCGCCGCCACTGGGGCCAGATCTCCTCTGCGGCCTTCGTACTTCAAAAGGATCGTCGCCCAATATGCGTCGGGCGGGACTGCGGCATCCGCCAGATTCAGCAAGCGCGTGGCTCCCGCCGCCAATACCACGTCCGGCAACTGAACCGATCCGCTCTGGCCAGAACTGCGCCACAGCAGCGAGACGGCAACCGGCAATGATGCACCGGTGGTATTCCGCAACAGAATTTGCGGACCAACTTCGTTCCGGTCGGAAACATCAATACCGGATCGGGATTCGCCAGCGCCATCATCGGCGCTCGCATGGTATGCGCCTTCGGCTTCTCCGCCGGATCGCGCTCGAAAGCTTTCATGGTCGCCGACATTCCCGTCCTCTCGTCGAAGACGATATGCGAGGTAATCAGGTTGCCGCCACCGGTTGGAACGAGCACCGTCACGCCACCCTCGGTTCCCGCAAGATGCGCAACCGCAGCGGCCGCACGCAGGTCCATACGCTTCGTTTCAGCGGGTCCGAGCGTTACGGCCTGGCTCGCACTATGGCCGGCGGAATCGGAGATCACCAGGGAGCCGAGCAACGGTTCCTTCGATGCGTTCGCCAAAATAAGATAGTCGGACGCCGTTGCCCTCGGAAGCCACCACACACTCTCAGTCGATTGCGGGCTCCAGTCTTTCTCGACCGGCTCGCCATCGAAGTGAAAGCCGATCGGCGATTCGTTCCGCCGAACCATACTGGCGCCAAAAGATATTTCCTTCGCTCGGGGCGGAGAACCGATAAACCACGGAACCGAAGGAGCCGCTCCGATCGAGCAGGTCGGGCGCGGCGGAAAGCAGCGCTTCTCTTAAGTCGAGAGATATGACGTGCTCCGGCGGCACGATCACCGGCGGCAGCGCGAGTTCCGAACCGGCGGCGGTCCGCTCTCGAGCTCGGTGCTCCAGCCGGACTCCGCGGTCCAGTAGGAGAGGAACAATTCCTGCGATTTCGGCTCCCATGCTGCGGGATACGGATCGTGCGGAGGGCGTGGGGTCGTTTGCGACTGTACTCGCATGCAGCAGAGAAGTAGAAAAACGAGGCAGGCGACAGGGCGCATGGATAAGCCTCCAACCTAATTGCTTCCGATTAGAGGATCTTAGATCTAAATGTGGTTTGCCGTCAACGAAAATTTATCAAGTAAAGCAGAAAGCCCTGGCAGGGGACCCACCAGGGCTTTCATTTTTAATCGGGCGACTTCCTACTCTCCCACACACTCGCGCGTGCAGTACCATCGGGGCTGAGAGGCTTAACTTCCGTGTTCGGGATGCTGTGGGAGTCCGCGCCGTGCATGAATACGATTTAATCGCAGACTGGTATTCGTCTGAGCGCATCGACCAGATAGGCATACCGGAAACGGTAATGCTGCTCTCCTCCATCCCACCCGGCTCGCGCATTCTCGACATTGGCTGTGGTAACGGCATCCCAATCACACGCGCCTTGGTGCGCGCCGGCCATACGGTGATTGGGCTGGATAGCTCTAGTGCCATGCTCGAACGGTTTCGAGATAACCGTCCTGAAACGCCGATCGTCCGAGGTGTTGTGCAGGCTTGTCCATTCGCCAACCGCATTTTTGACGCTGCGGTTGCGTGGGGAGTTATGTTCCACCTTAGCCGCGAGAATCAGATCCAGGCAATCGCGAGCGTCTCGCGTGTCCTTAAGATGGTGGCGCCCTTTCTATTCACGTCAGGTGACGCCGATGACTTCGAGGGCAAAGAAGGCGTGATGAATGGGGTCACCTTTCGGTATTTTTCCTTTAGCATCGAGAATTACCGTCGCATTCTCGGTGATCAAGGGTTCACGTTGACTGATGTTCATAAGGATAACGGGGGCAACACGTATTACGTGGCGACCAAAACTTTTGAAGGCTACGGTTGAGCAACTGATCAGAGCCCTTTTCGCGCTCCGAGTTTCTATGTGCCGAGGCGGGAACGACGGCTGCCGCCCTTTCCCCGTACCCATTTCTCTGCTAGCGGGGCTGAGCGGCTTCTCCAAGTTCGTCGCCGCGCGGAGAACCGCGGGGCTCATCCGAAGTTAAGCCTCTCAGCAGGAAAGGAAAAGCCCAGCTTCGCGGCTGGGCTTTGGTCAGTTTAATCGGGCGACGTCCTACTCTCCCACACACTCGCGCATGCAGTACCATCGGGGCTGAGAGGCTTAACTTCCGTGTTCGGGATGGGAACGGGTGGGACCCTCTCGCTTGGATCACCCGAAATTGATGGAGATGGAATCGCAGACGACGAAAAACAATCGTCTGCGCTACCTTGGAATAGTTATTGGCGGACAACCACAGAGAAAGCTAAACGTATAGTTCATTTTATGGTCAAGCCGAACGAGCTATTAGTAACGGTCAGCTCAACAGATTACTCTGCTTACACATCCGTCCTATCAACGTGATCGTCTTTCACGGCTCTTCAGGGAGATCTCATCTTAGGGAAGGTTTCGCGCTTATATGCATTCAGCGCTTATCCTGACCAGACTTCGCTACTCAGCTGTGCCACTGGTGTGACAACTGAATCACAAGAGGTCTGTTCACCCCGGTCCTCTCGTACTAAGGGCAAGCCCCCTCAAATCTCCTGCGCCCACCACAGATAGGGACCGAACTGTCTCGCGACGTTCTGAACCCAGTTCACGTACCGCTTTAATAGGCGAACAGCCTAACCCTTGGGAGCT
>JAFAYI010000033.1 GCA_019240475.1 Acidobacteriaceae bacterium | reverse complement strand
CCCGTCCCCGCGCCCCGCCGTGTCCCAACCCCCCGCCCTTTCCCCCGTCCGCCCATCGCCCCGAAATCCCGCCGCACATCCGGATGCCGCCCCTTCCCCGCGCCCCCGCCGCCTCCCAACCCCCGCCCTTCGCCCCCGTCCGCCCATCGCCCCGAATTCGCCTTGTTACCCTACTCCCTCCCTAGGAAACCAGCGACGGATGCCGATAAGCTGAACGTAATAGTTTTTTTGTTCGATCGCTGCTGCGAAAGGAGGATGTCTGACCAAAACGCATAAAGCGGTTGGCTACACGGCCTTGGTGTTATTCCTGCTGGCTCTAGGCGGCGCGATTGCCGTCGATCGCTATATGAAAGGTTTCGGCCCAAGAATCAAGCAGCGTGTCATCGAGGCCCTCCGCCAGCGTTTCGATGCAGACGTCACCCTCGACTCCCTCCAGGTCTCGCTCTTCCCCGAGCCTAATGTCACCGGCGAAGGCCTCAGCGTCCGCCACGCGCAGTGGGCCGATCCGCGGCCTCTGATCTACATTCGAAAGTTTTCCGCGCGCACCGACCTTTCGACCGTCCTCGATCGCCGCAATCACGTCGATCTGGTCCGCCTCGAAGGCCTCGAGATCCACATCCCGCCACGAGGGCGCGCGGCCGAAAACGACACGCAAATCGATCAGCGCCCCGTCGCCAGCGGCGAAGCCGGCCACGATGCCACTCGCCTCAAGTTCCTCATCGAAACTATCGTTGCGGACGGGACCCTGCTTGAGATCGAGCCCAAGGCGTCCGGTAAGGCGCCTCTGCAATATTCGATTGAAAAGCTCACGCTCCGCTCCATCGGCCCCGGGCTGCCCATGTCGTTCCAGGCCAAGCTGACCAATGCGAAACCGCCGGGATTAATCGATAGCAGCGGCCGATTCGGTCCCTGGCAGCGCGACGATCCGCGCGCCACGCCCGTCTCCGGCAACTATAGTTTTCAAAACGCCGATCTCGGGGTTTTCAGTGGAATCAGCGGAACGCTCGCCTCCGCCGGCAGCTATGCCGGCGTGTTGCAGCACATCGAAGTGAGCGGCTCGACCGACACCCCCAATTTCGCCCTGAAGCGCGGCGGGCAGCCGGTTCACCTCCAGGCCACCTTCCACTCGATTGTGAACGGCACGGATGGCGACACCATCCTCGATCCCGTCGACGCGCGCTTTCTCAAGACCGAATTTCTCTGCCGCGGCGGCGTGGTGCGCCTCGACGGCACGCCCCGCAAAACCGTCACGCTCGACGCCGCCACTAAAGGCGCGCGCATGGAAGACATTCTGCGCCTCGTCATGGGCGATAACAAACCGTTCGCGACGGGGGCCGTAAATTTTCAAACTAAAATCGTCATACCGCCCGGTAGCGCCGACGTGCTCGATAAGCTCCAGCTCGACGGCCGCTTCTCGCTCGACTCCGCCCGCTTCAGCAGCCCCGAAGTCCAGCGCCGTCTGTCGACCTTAAGCGATCGCGCCCGCGGCATCACGAAGCAGCAGGACGCCCGCCCGCCGGAGCAAACCGTGGCCTCAAATCTCGACGGCCAATTTACCCTGCATGGCGGAGTGGTCCACTTCTCGCGCCTCGCTTTCGCCGTCCCCGGCGCCGCCATCAAACTCGCCGGCACATACAACCTGCGCTCCAGCTCCATGGATATGAATGGCGATTTCCGCATGCAAGCCACGCTCGCCGACACCCAATCGGGGCTTAAGCATTGGCTGCTCAAGCCGCTCGATCCATTCTTTGAAAAAGATGGCGCGGGATTCCTCGTGCCCATCAAAGTCAGCGGCACCAGAGAGCATCCGGAAATCGGAACCACTGTCTTCCATCACGAGTTCACAATACACTAGACAAGTGTATGAACAGAATTATTAGCAACGCCTCGGCGGCCGCCGCCCTGCTGGTGTCGGCAGCGGCGGTTTTTGAAGCGCAATCTGCGTCCGGCATTCAGAAACGGTCCTGGGGAAACTTCGACGGCAAACCCGTCTATCTCTATACGCTGCGCAATGCGGCCGGTCTCGAAGTCGCCATCACAAACTACGGCGGCGCCATCACCTCTATCAAGGCGCCCGACCGCGACAAGAAACTAGAAGATATCGTGCTTGGCTTCGATAGTCTCGATGGATACACGTCGAAGGCCAATACCGGCTATTTCGGCGCCCTGGTCGGCCGCTATGCCAACCGTCTCGCCCACGGCGCCTTCACGCTCGATGGCAAGCAATACCAGATTCCGAAGAATGAGAATGGCGTCAATACGCTGCACGGCGGCGACCGCGGTTTCGACAAGCGCGTGTGGGACGCCCAGGAAGCCAATTCACCGCGCCCCTCCCTGCAGTTGCATTACCTGAGCCCCGACGGCGAACAGGGTTTCCCGGGCAACCTTAACGTCACCGTCGAATACTCGCTCGACGACAAGAACAACCTGCGGCTCGATTACACCGCTGTCACCGACAAAGACACGGTGCTCAACCTCACCAATCACTCTTATTGGAATCTGGCGGGCGCCGGCAATGGAACCATCCTCGATCACAAGCTGACGCTCAACGCCGACCGCTTCACCCCCATCGACGGCACGCTGATTCCCACCGGCGCCATTCAGAGCGTCTCGGGAACGCCTCTCGATTTCCGCAAAGCCACGCCCGTCGGCGCTCGCATCGACGATAGCTTCGAGCAACTGACTCTCGCCAAGGGCTACGACCACAACTTCGTCGTCAATAAAGCCGGCCACTCGCTGGCCTTCGCCGCCAAGGTCGAAGAACCCAAATCCGGCCGCGTGCTTGAGGTGCTCACCACCCAGCCCGGCATCCAGTTCTATTCCGGCAATTTCTTAAACGGCAAGACAGCCGGAATCGGAGGCCCCTTCAACTACCGTTCCGCGCTCGCGCTAGAGACCCAGCATTTCCCCGATTCGCCCAACCACCCCAACTTCCCAAGCACCGTGCTGCATCCCAATCAAACCTTCCGCGAGACCACCGTCTTCCGGATATCGGTCGAATAGCTTCACTTCTGCGCCCGGCGCAGCGTCAACGCGTCGGGCCGCAGCGTCGTGTTCTTCAGCTTCTTCCAGTCGTCCGTTACGTGAATCAGCTTTCCCGTGATATGGTTCGATTGCTCGGAAGCGAGAAACGACGCAATCGCCAGTTGTTGCTCCGGCGAAACGCCTCCCGTGCGCCGCGTCTCTTTGGCCGCCGTCACCACTTTCGCCTCCAGCCTGTCTCCCGCCCGTATAACCTCGTCCGTCAGGCTCGTGTAAGCGGGACCCGGATCGAAACAATTCACCTGAACGTTTGAATCCGCCAGCTCCAACGCGAGCGATTCGACAAACCGCGCCGCCGCGGTCTTCGATGTCTCGTAAGCCGAAAAATGCAGCTTCGGCGCCTCGTCGCTCGCGCACACCAGAACGATAATCTTCCCCGACCGCCTCTCGACCATGGAAGGCAGCACCGCGCGGCAGGAATGAACCACTCCCAGCAGATTGATCTGGATCGTCTCCGTCCAGGCCCGCAGCGGCGTCTGTAGAAAAGAATCGAGCGGGCCGCTGATCGCCGCCGCGCAAACCAGCACGTCCACCGCGCCCCCGAACACCACCTTCACCCGGTCCACCGCCAGCGCCAACTGCTCGGGATCGGTCACATCCGCGCGAATTCGTAGCGCGTTCGCGCCCGCCTGCTCGATCTCTATATGCGCCAGATCGATCTCTGCCTTGCTTCGGCCGAGCAGCGCCACTCTCGCGCCCAGCCGCGCGAAGCCTAGCGCAAACCGCTTCCCGATGCCCCGGCCGCCGCCCGTCACCAGGACCGTCTTGTGCCTGAATTCGCTCGTCGATGTAGACACGCTGATTTCTGGCCGGCTGGCCTCGACTCAAGAGTAAACCATTTTCCGCGCCAGTCCTCTCCGAGCGCCTGTCGCGTTACTTATGGATCGCCACATTGGCCGCGCCCGAAGCGCCGCCGCGCCAAACCACGAGCGCTTTCATCGATGGCCCTTCGGCTCGATACGTCAAGTAGAGGCTCCCGTCGCCCGCATACGCCGCCGTCGTATAGGAATCTCTTGTATCCTTATCGCGGGGATTCGGGCTGCAGGTGCTCCACTGCCGCCCATCGTTCGATAGCGATAATTTGGGATACCCGCATTTCACGCCATCCCAGTTGCCCGCGTTATCGGTCGCCACCACTGCGTAAGAAGCCTTCGGGCTCACCGCGATGCTCATCGGCCCGCCCATCAATCGGTTCCCGTCCGAAGGAATCGCCACCGGCTCGCTCCAGCTCGCGCCATCCTGCGACGCGCTAAACCAGAGCAAGTGCAGGTCGACTTTGTCTCGCGAACCCGCGAACAACACGCGCGGCTTCTCGCCTTCGAACGCCAGCCGCGCGTCCGCTCCGTCGTTCTGGATTCCATTGGAATCGAGCGCCTTCGCCGGGTTGCTGCCCGGACGCCAATACATCGCCGCCACGCCGCCCGCGTCCAGGTTCACAATGTAAGCGATTCCCGGCTTCCCCGACGAATCGAGCGCCAGGTGGCCGATCCCCCGCTGCTGCGTCCCCTCCTGCGCCGGAACATACGAGCGTTTCCATTTCGAAGCAGGATCGGATGTTTTCCCGGTCATATACACCGGACTCTTCGAATTGAAGAACGCCAGATGAATCTCGCCGCCCGACAGCGCCACCGAACAGGATGTCGCTTGGTTCTCATCTTCCAGCCTGTCGATCGGCTGCATGGCCCACGTGACCCCGTTGTCGTTTGAGAAAGCCACCGCCTGCTTATCCTCCTGGCGAAGCCACGCGAGCGCCAATTGCCCGGTTGCCGCGTCGCGAGCGAGCGAAATCGGAATCAGCCGATCCGGAAAGTCCCCTGCATCGTCCACCTTTACAGGCGCGCGCCAATGATATTTCGCGCGGTCCCACCCCACAAACAGAACCACGCTCTCGTTGGTGTGGCCATTATGATTCGGATCTCGATGATAGAAAGCAAAAATCGGATCGTCGTTTGCATCGAGCGTGCTTGTCGCCGCGTACCCATAATTGTTGCCGTTGTCCTCGGGCGTAGGCGATACCTGATTGAATCCCATCGGCGGCGGCCCAACCTGTACCTCGTTCGAGGCGGCGGAAGCGGCTGCGCCTTGCCCCAGCGCCTTCACTCGATAGGTATATATCGTGTAGGGATCGATCTTTGAATCGGTTGCCGAAGTCTCCGGAACGTGCTCGCCGGCCGCGGCGAACGCTCCCGACCCGCTGCGGCGCTCCACTTGGTAACCCGCCGCCCCCGCAACCGCCTTCCAGCTAAGTGAAACACTGCTCTTAGTCGCCGCCGTAACTTCCAGGTCTTTCGGCGCGGTCGGATTCTGCGCAACCGCAGCTCCGGCGCTGAACAACACACAAGCTATCCATCGATGCAACATGAACCGTCCTCTCGTCCCCTCACCTGTGGGCCGCGGGATCGCCTGTCGGGGGTGGCGCGTGATCCTCTGCCGCCGGTGGCCCGAGTAGCTCTCTTAAAATCGGCTTCAACGCATCCGCCCAGACTTGATACCCTTTTTCCGTCGGGTGCAGCTTATCCGCCGCGTTCATCATGCCCTTGAACAGCATGCCATTACCATCGGCGAGTTTGTCATTAATCTTTAGATACCGGATTTTCCTACCGTCCGCCATCCCCGGCAAGTTAGCGTTGATTCTGTCGATGACCGGCATATACGCCACATCGTCGTTTCTCGGGAAGATACCCATCACGATCACCGTCGCCCCCGGCGCCTTCCCTCGAATCGTTCGCACAATCGCCTCGAGTCCGCGCGTGATATCCGCCGCCCGCGCATCCGCCCCTCCGCGCGCCAACTTATCGCCCACATTGTTCGTCCCGGCCAGCAGCACCACGACTTTCGGATTCACTCCATCCAACTCGCCGTTCTCCAGCCGCCATAGAATGTTCTGCGTCTGATCGCCGCCCCACCCGAAATCCGCCGCGTTCCATCCATAGAAGTTCCGCTTCCAATTCGCCATCAACTGCGGATAATCGAGCGCCCCCCATCTCCGTGTGATCGAGTCCCCTTCGAAGTAAACGTCTATCCCACCCTGCTTCGCCTTCTCGATCAATTGGCCGTGCGCCGTCAGCGAATTGGCGTCCGTTCGAAAAACAGCCACGTCGGCCGGCAGCTCCCAGGCCGCCGGATGATAATCGAAGAATCGATCCGCCCACGGGATAAAATATTTCCAGTTCGGCGCGTCCGTATGCCCCGCATCGTGCTGCCGCCATGCCAGTTGCCCGTCCAGCAGCCCCTGATTGACCGGCGGCATCTTCGCCGTGCGATAGTCCTCACTAACCCCCAAATCCTTCGCGCCTAAAAGCCGGAACACTGGCTCGGCCGCCACTGTCGCCATAAAACTGCCCCTTTGATCCAGCCACTGCGCATCGCCCTTTTCAGGCGCTCCATAGCTCACAAAAGTAAGTCGCGGCGCGCACAGCGCTAGTAACTCGTTGGAATCCACCGGTAAGTCGCGCGCCGTCTTACTTCCAAACGACGCTTCCGACGCGCCGTACTTTAGAAAGTTGCCCGCCATCCAATGATATTCGCCCGCGCCCGTCAAGTTCTCTACTTCTTCTCCAAAGTTGCGGCGGTGCGGTTTCACCCCGCCTTCGCCCGACGAGCCGATCAACGCGGCGGCGAAACGCGTATCGAGCGCCATCGCTACCAGCGCCGCCTTGCCATACCGCGAAACTCCCTCGATCCCGACATGCCTTGCGTCCACGCTATTGTCCGTCTCTAAATAGTCGAGCGCCCGCGACGCGCCCCACGCCCAGGCTCGCAACGCGCCCCAGTCCTCCGGCTTGCGCGGCCCTCCCTTGTTTGTCAGGCCGATGATTCCCTTCCTCAATCCCGCGCCATTATCCGCTTGAATCGTGGAAGTATCGAGGAGCGCATACCCCCACTTACCCGCGATCAGTTGCTCCGTCGCCGGTGGATCGGTCCCCTGCATTCTCTTGAACTCCGGATGGCTCGCAAGAAACTGCCGCAGCGCCGCGCTGCTGAACATAATCATTACCGGCGCCCGCCCCGCTGCATCCGCCGGAGTTACTAACGTCATTTCTATATCCACCCGAATCCCCGGGTCCGCCGAGTTATCCACATGCCCAATCAGTTGTTTCTCAATCACCGGAAAAACGCCCGTCTTCGATTCCGCCGTGCTCTTCACTTCCCACCGCACCTTGGGAACATCCGCCGGAATCCGGCCAACCACCTCGCGCTCGAAATCCTCCACAATCTCCGGACGCCGCTCCTTCCACCACTGCGCTGCCGAAGTTACCTTGCGCCCATCTTTGAAAGTAAGTGCGTCGGGCAAATCTCCATACGGATTCGCCTTTGCCTCGTCGTAATTTGCGTGGTTCGGGTCTTTCTCGTTCCCGCTCGGCCCCGGCCTCAGCGCTTTGATTCCCAACTGCTCCATCATGTTCTGGTGATCCTGCGCGGCCGTCCAGTCGCCCGGCCCCGATTGCGCCTGAGCGCCTAGCCGCGAAACCACTACCGCGATCGCCGCCGCCCTCAACCAAGCCGTTCTCATCTCGATGGGTCTGCCAGCGCCTGGTACACCGTCGAATGGCTCCTGTACTCCAGGCTGTGATTGTCATTGCCGCCCATGCGCTGAATCATGCCGATGAACACAATATCGTTTGCAGGATCGACCCAGAACCATGTCCCCGCTGCGCCGTCCCAAAAGAACGTGTCCTTGCCGTCCGGTAAAGCCGCCGCCGCCGGATCGAACACAACCGCGCAATTGAATCCATAACCAAATCCCGGACGCATCACGTGCTGGCCGATCCCGAATTCCCCGGTTAGCAAAGGACCGGGAAGGTGATTCGAAGCCATCAATCTGACCGTCGAAGGCGCCAGAATGCGCTTGCCGTCCAACTCCCCTCCATTCGCCAGCATCTGCGCGAATCGATAGTAATCTTCCGCCGTCGAAACCAGCCCGCCGCCGCCTGACGGCATCGTGGGCGCCGCCGCATAGTCTTCCGGAGGCTTGCCTTCTGCCGAAACCGGAACCAGCCGCCCCTCCGTATCGCGATAATTCGTCGCAAACCGGGCGCGCTTCTCCCGCGGCACATAAAACCCCGCGTCTTTCATCCCGAGCGGCTCGAAAATTCGCCTCCACATGAACTCCCCCAGGCTCTGCCCCGATAACTTCTCTACTAAGTACCCCTCCACATCCATCGACACGCTGTAAGTCCAGCCTTTGCCCGGCTGATAGTTCAGCGGAATCGCCGCCAGCTTCTTCACCATCTCGCCGAGATCCCGCGATTGCATCGGCTTCTGCTCCTGGTACATCGCATCCACCGCCGAATGTCCGGACCCATAGGAGAATCCCGCCGTATGCGTCATCAACTCCCGTACCGTCGGCGCATGTTCCGGCTCGACTAAGTTCGCCTTGCCATCGCCGTTTACACCCGCGAAAACTTTCAACCCCGCGAACTCGGGTATGTATTTCGAGAGCGGATCGGCCGGCAGCCACTTACCCTTTTCGAACAGGATCATCATGGCAACCCCCGTCACCGGCTTCGTCATGGAATAATCCCGAAAAATAACGTCCTTCGTCATGGGCGCGCCCCTCGCCACATCTTGCATCCCATAGGTCCGGTAGTCCACCACTCTTCCATGCCGCGCCAGAATCGTGATCGCGCCCGCCAGCCGCTGGTCGTCGATCTCGCCTTGAATCAGCGCGTGCAATCGCTCCAGCCGCTCGCTTGAAAACCCCAGCGCCTCCGGCTTCACCGCCGTCATGTCCAGCGTTCGCGCGCCCCCGCCGGCGCTAGCGGCCGCCGCCGCCCCCGCGCATATGAAAATCCACCATGCCGCCTTGCATCCCATCGTCATCGTTTTCAAGCCGTTCACAATATCAGACCCATTCCCCGCGAGTCCGCCTTCACAACCTTGCTCCCTGTGGCAGTGGGTCAGTTTGAAATTCTGGAGCCTTGATGCTCCGGTTCTAGTTGCGATACTTGGGATATGCCTGAGCGCTCAAAAAAGCGTCCGCGAGACCCCAATCAACTCGCCCATCAAGTCTTTCTCGAATCCATCGGCGAAGCCCCGAAGCTCGTACCGGGTGCAAAAGAAGCGAAGCCAGTCGATCCAACCAAGAACCCAGCAGCCGTTGCGTTAGGCCGTCTAGGTGGTCTCAAGGGTGGCAAAGCAAGAGCCGAAGCCCTGAGCGCTCGCAAGCGCTCTCAAATCGCAGCGAAGGCGGCGAAGGCAAGATGGAAGAAAGAGGCATAGCAAATTCAAGTTGTAGCCGCGAAAGCATCCTGCGCGTTTAGTATTTCTCGCTCTGACAGAGAAATTAGGCGGCGGTACATCACAATCGGCGTGACGCGCACCGCTGATGGCGGAAACCAGGCATGTAGCGTCCGGGCAAGATTCAATACCGGGGCAAGTGTGGACGTTTTGGTATCCTCCAAGCTTTTTGTGGATTCCAAGATGGCTATAACGTGAACGTCGTCCATAGTGTCTGGACCGAATTTCCAAGTGTGCGAACTCATCACGCTTTCGATTCCCGCGTCAGTCAGCGTACCCGCATAGAGAGTCTCATCAGCGGAGTTTAACGTAAACATAGATGGCATCGGATATTGCGCGAACAATTCCGCTCCCATTTTCATTTCACGAGTCGATTTGTTCCCTCCGGACTGTACCGTTATGGCCTTTGCTGCCGCGACCATCAAGCGCCGATCAACCAATAACAGATTGCCATGTAGGCGGATGAACTGACCCTGCTTCGCATCGGCCACAGAATTCGCGATATATTCGTTTTCGGCAAGCCACTGCAAAACGTCTATAGTTGCGGTGTCTTGCGGATCTATGACCTCTTTCAATCCCTCCGAGATCTCGGTAGGGGCTTGCCTTTCAACCGAAAGGAGACCGGTATTTAGCTTGGCGTTCCATTGATGCTGCTTCTTAGTGGCTGACGTCTTTTCTAGACTAAGACGACGGCCACCGAATATTTGGGCGTAGTACGAATCTAATCGAGATTGATCCCGGTAAAGGAAATCATATACGGCCACTGGGCTTTGTTCTTCGCGCTCCATCAGATATTCTCCGCTGAACTACGTCAAGGTCGTGCTGAAAGTCAGCTTCCTCGTGAGGAATCCGGCGGAGATGCGCAAGAACGGAGCGGAAGAATGTTCGAACCAGACTCTCGGTTTCGTCACTTGCGCTGGTGCGGGATGTCTTCGCCTCTTCACTCATCCGTCTGACTCGATTATGCACTAGAGTATTCGGACCCATATATTCTCTGCCATTTCTACTTGACCTTTATTGCTTGACTGTTCTAGAATAGGACATGAATCAGTTGAGCGCGGAAAAGCGGGCGCAGATCGTTTCGGCCCTGGTCGAGGGAAACAGCATCCGCTCTATCGTCCGCATGACTGGCGCATCCAAAAACACAATTGCAAAGCTTCTCATTGCGCTCGGGGCCGCTTGTTCGGATTACTTAAACAAAAACCTTGTGAACCTTCGGTGCGAGCGTGTCCAATGCGATGAAATCTGGACGTTCATTGCGGCCAAGCAGCGCAATGTGACTCCCGAGCTGCGCGAGAAGAATCCGCATGCTGGCGACGTGTGGACATGGATTGCAATGGACGCCGATACCAAGCTCGTTTGCTCCTGGGTTGTGGGACGACGGGACTGGATGACGGCTCATGATTTCATCGACGATCTAGCGGGCCGGATGGCAAACCGCATTCAGCTAACTACCGACGGCAACCGGCTGTACGTCTTCGCGATTCGCGGCGCATTTCATGGCGAAGGCGATTACGCGGTCCTGATGAAACTCTATGGCGGCAATCCGCAACCGGGCGATACTCGCTACTCTCCCGCGCAATGCATCGGCTGTGAGAAGCATCCGAAGATCGGCAACCCGGACCCGAAACACATTTCAACGTCGTTCGTAGAACGCCAGAACCTCACCATGAGAATGCAGATGCGCCGGTTCACTCGGCTGACCAATGCCTTTTCAAAGAAGATCGAGAACCACGTTGCGTCTCTAGCGATCCACTACATGCACTACAACTTCGTCAGGATTCATCAGACGCTTCGAATCACCCCTGCAATGGCGGCGGGTGTGACAGATCGCCTATGGTCGATTCAGGATATTGTGGCCCTTCTGTCGGATTAGGAAGACCTTCAGCTTTTCTGCGGAAGTGCTCAATGAATTTGTCCTTCACGTCGCTGTCTTGTTGCCACGCGGCCCGGACATGCCGAGCGCTTGCGGCAAGAATATTTATGTGATGCTCGAATTGCTCAGTTGTTAAATCTCTGTGTGTAGCAGCGATAAGTAACTGGCGAGCGTTGAAATCGTACCATCCAGAATTAAAGGCAAAGCGGTCCAACGGGAATGAATCGACCAACTCAAATGTCCCGTCGTTTCGCATTACCAGCAGTTGAGAAGAACCGCCACATCCAGAAACGCTGTTTTTTACTCTCGCCAGCATGTAAGCGGCAATTATCAGAGCGTCTGCCTCGCTTTGGATTCCGGTGACGAAAGAGGGGGCAAGAAGATAGGTTGCAAGGTCCTTTCCTATGCCGATGCACTCGTAACCGGCGTGCAAGGCTCTCAAGGTAGTCTCTTGGGTCGCGAATAACCACGTTTTATTCTCAGAAGCTGACCAGTAAGAAATAATGAACCAATACGGTAACGTCCAATCGGATTTGTGATCGGGATGAGCCAACACGACGCGCCGATATTCAGCTTCCAGCCCGTCCTCTAATTCTTCCAGCACATGCTCTGGCTTGGCTTTTCTGACCCGCTTACTTGCTTTCTGAATAGCTGATGTGGCAAATGCTGCATTTCCGGCCATTGCAAAGCCAATTCTGCCGCCCGGACAAACGAAGTGACCAATTTTCGGCCCATGAGTTTTAGAAGCGCCCTCTTCGTACTGCGTATCCGAGCAGAGCAAAGCGCCGCCCTCGTAGCTCAATGCCGCCGCTATCGTCATATCCTTTCGAGGATACCGCCAGTTGAGCGGTTGGGGAGCGGGCCTGCGAATACCGACGGGTCTCCGAGGCTGATAAAATTGCCCGACAGGAAACGGGCGTGGCATACAAATCGAATAAGCAGGCACGGGCTGAGTATTTAGCAAACGAACAGAAGAATCGTGAACGTCATCAGAAGACCTACCAGCGGCAGAAGGAAAAGAAGAGATGGAATTCGCTGGTGCTATTCGCCCTCATTGTTCTTGCCGTCATCTGGTATTTAAGCGCTCATCATCATTGAACAAACACCTAATCTAGGGCCGTCGGCATCTCTGGTAGCTCTTGATGTAGGTTGTACTCAACGGCGTGCTTCTCGCAAAAGTATTGCCATCCGCCTATGTTGCCCGAGGAGAATTTCTCTCTAACGCGGCGCGTTGCGCGCTCTCCGCATTTGTCGCCACAGATCGGCTTGCTATCTAGGGGAAGCCGCTCCCACTCGCTCGTAGATCCCATGTCAACAGTCTACTTTTTTAAACTGACCCACTACCCTCCCTGTTGACATATAACCCACGCCATGCCATCTTCCAAAAACAACACAGGAGACAAACGACGAGCAAACTGACGATGCAAACAGGCGGCGATGCCCGCCTTGTCATCACCCGCCGTTTCGCCGGGCCCCCCGAAGCCGTCTACCGCGCGCACCCCGAACCCGAACTGATCCGGCAGTGGATGCTCGGCCCAGAAGGCTGGACCATGCCGGTCTGTATAAGTGAAGCAACTCCCGGCGGCAGCTACCAACGCCTCGAAAAAATCGTGTAGCTCGATCCCGCCCGCGCCGCCCGAATAGAATCGTTGTCCATGGGACGCCTCACCGCCTTTCTGCTGATCCTTGCCTCGTTCGGATTCAGCCAACAGCAATCCCCCAACCCGCGGCCTCGCGCTTCGGACTTAGGAATCAAGGTCGGCATTCTGCCCGCCGGCCCTCTCGACGCTATCACCGACGTCTCAGGCGTCGCCGTCGGCCAAACCACCATAGTCCGCGGCGACAACATTCGAACCGGTGTGACCGCTGTCGTGCCCCATCCGGGTAATCTCTATCGCGAGAAAGTTCCGGGCGCCGTATTTACCGGCAACGGCTTCGGAAAATTAACCGGTGTCACTCAGGTGGAAGAAATGGGAGATATCGAAACTCCCATCCTCCTTACCTCCACCACCAGCGTGCCCCGCGTAGCCGACGCGCTCATCAGTTACATACTCGGACTGCCCGGCAACGAAGACGTGCTCTCGGTCAATCCCGTGGTCGGCGAAACCAACGACGGTTACCTGAACGATATCCGCGGCCGGCATATAACGCCCGAAGACGTTTTCTCCGCCGTCCGCGATGCAAAGAGCGGCCCCGTGGAGGAGGGCTCTGTCGGCGCCGGAACCGGCACCGTTGCATTTGGCTGGAAAGGCGGCATCGGCACATCGTCTCGCCGCCTGCCGCCCAATCTCGGCGGCTACACGATCGGCGTTCTGGTTCAAACCAACTTTGGAGGCGTGCTCACCATCGCGGGCGCGCCCGTAGGCCAGGAGCTCGGTCAATACTATTTGCGCCGCGAGCTGCGGCAATCCGGCAACGGAACGGACCGAGCCAATGGCTCCTGCATGATCGTAGTCGCAACTGATGCTCCGCTCGACGCGCGAAATCTGAAACGGTTGGCTGCCCGATCCTTGCTGGGCCTCGCCCGCGCCGGCAGCGCCGCTTCTAACGGCAGCGGCGACTATGCCATTGCATTTTCCACGGCCCCCCAGGCGCGCATCCACGCAACCGATCCTTCGCCGACTCGCCGCGCGGAGCTGCTCGCCAACGACGCCATGTCTCCTTTATTTCTCGCCGCCATCGAAGCCGCCGAAGAAGCGATCTATAACTCCATGCTTCGCGCCACGACCACCACCGGCAACGGCCATGCCGTCGAAGCTCTCCCTATCGATAAGACCGTCGAGATACTCAAGAAATACCGAGTGATCCACTAACTCGGCCAATCGGCCTACTTACTGCCGCCTTCCGACCACGGCGGCGTAATTCCATTTACACGCGCATAAGCGACTAACTGCCCCATGTGTTCGTTGGCGTGCACCAGAATCCGCAAGTAAATCCCATCCACGGTCGCATCCCGATTCGCGACCTTGACATGCTTCGCCAACTCGGCTGGCGTAATCTGCGCATGCGCCTCCCGAACTGCGTCCAGCGATCGTTTGAGCCAATCGATCACCTGCGCTTTATCGGTCACGCTCGTCCCGATCTCCCGATTGAAACCCGCCGGCATCGGTTTCCCCGTCAAGTGCATCAGGCCGTAGTTCGCCGTCACAATGTGCATCAGCACCTCGCTCGTCGAGCGCACCCCCGGCCCCGGCCGCCACGTGTACTTGTCTTGCGGTATCGCCTCGGCCAATTCCACTAGCTGCCGCGAACAATGCAGCCACTCCCCGTCGTATCCCTGCCACAATCCTTCCAACGGGTCTGCTTTTTGCGCCTGCAGCGCAAACGCCGCCAGCAGCGCCGCAATCAGAATCTTCATGCCTTTCTCCTTTGCTCCCGTCCGGCTGGAATCATATCAACCGCCCGCCCAGCGCCCGTCGCTCTCTTCGATTCCCAAGCCCGGCGCCCGTCCATCTCCACCGGAAAATTCACTCTTTTGCGCTATACTTGCGCCTAGCGGACCGCGCTGCGTTTGGTCCTCATATCTATTACACGAGGCGAATGAGTAAAGAAGATAGCATTGAAGTAACTGGAACCGTCGTAGAGAAATTTCCCAGCGGGCTCTTCAGCGTGCAACTCGATCAAGACCGCACCGTGCTCGCCCATCTCGCTGGTAAATTACGGCGTAACCGCATCCGAGTGCTAGCCGGCGATCGCGTAACCCTGGAGATGTCTCCTTATGACCTCACCAAGGGACGAATTACCTACCGGCACAAATAGCGATTCTCCTTCATCCTCCGCCGCCCCCCGAGTGCTCGTCGTCTTCGGCACCCGCCCGGAGGCCATCAAGCTCTGCCCCCTGGTCGCCGCTCTGCGCGGTAACCCGGGTCCGTCGACGCTCGAAACGCTCGTCTGCGTCACCGCGCAACACCGCCAGATGCTCGATCAGGTCTTGTCCGTCTTCGACGTCGTCCCCGATTACGACCTCGACGTCATGCGCCCCGGCCAGGCCCTCGCCGATCTCACCTCCCGCCTGCTCGCCTCGCTCGCCCCCGTGCTCGCCGAAACCACGCCCTCGATGGTGGTCGTGCAAGGCGACACCACCACAACCTTATGCGGCGCTCTCGCCGCCTTCTATGCCGGCGTCCCGGTAGCGCACGTCGAAGCCGGCCTGCGCACCTTCGATCTGCGCGCCCCATTCCCCGAAGAGATGAATCGCGTCGTAGCCGCGCGCCTCGCCACGCTCCATTTCGCCGCCACCGACTGGGCCGCCTGTAATCTCGTCCGCGAAGGCGTCCCCCGCGATCGCATCCAAGTCACCGGCAACACCGGCATCGACGCGGTCCTCGCCATCCGCGATGGCCTCGCATCCGGCCGCATCTCCGGCTTCGATCTCCCGTTCCCTCCCGGCCGCAAGCTCATCCTCGTCACCGCTCACCGCCGCGAGAGTTTCGGCGAGGGCTTCCTCGAAATCTGCCGCGCCGTCCAAACGCTCGCCGCCCGCCCCGACGTCCAAATCGTCTGGCCCGTGCACCCCAACCCCAATGTTCGCCAGGCGGTCGATGAAACCGTGCGCGGCCTCGCAAACGTCCTTTTGCTTGAACCCTTGCAATATCTGCCCTTCGTCGATCTTATGCGCCGCTCCTATCTCCTCATCACCGACTCCGGAGGCGTCCAGGAAGAAGGCCCCTCGCTCGGCAAACCCATTCTCGTCCTGCGCGAAAAAACCGAGCGGCCCGAAGCCGTGGAAGCCGGCACCGTTAAACTGGTCGGCGCCCGCCGCGACGCCATTGTCCGCGAAGCCGTCCGCCTGCTCGAAGACCCTTCCGAATACGAGCGCATGGCGCGCCTTCACAACCCTTACGGCGACGGCTTAGCCAGCGGCCGCATCGCCCAAACCATCGCTCGTTATCTCAGTCCTCTACGATAGAAACTTGCCTTCCCTCGATACCTTGGCTCCCGAAACCGCACGCGGCGCAGGTAAACGCCACTGGCCTCAAATCTACTTCGGTGTCGCAAGCACCTCGCTCGCCACCCTCCTCCTTGAACTCGCGCTCACCCGCGTCTTCTCGGTCGTGTATTTCTATCACTTCGCGTTTCTCGCCATCTCCATCGCGCTCTTCGGCCTCGGCGCGGGCGGCGTCTTCTCGTATGTAGTCGCTTCCTGGCGCTGGCCTCTCTTCGCCAAGACCGGAATGCTCGCCGCCGCCAACGCGCTCGCCATCGTCCTGTGCTCTTTCTTTCTGCTCACGCGAACCGGCAACCTCGATACCGCCGGCCTGCTCGCCGCCTATTTCGCCGCCGCCATCCCCTTCGTCCTCTCGGGCGCCATTCTCTCCCTCGTCATCGCCGATACCATTCGCTCCGTCAGTCGCGTCTACTTCTTCGATCTCACCGGCGCCGCCGCCGGATGCCTCGCGCTAGTGCCGCTCCTGAACTGGGTCGGCGGCCCCAATACCATCCTTGTCGCCGCCGTGCTCTTCGCCGTCTCCGCCGCCATCTGGTTCCACCTCGCGCGCGCCCCCCGCGGCCGCGTGGCCTCCGTCCTGTTCGGCCTGGCGCTTGTCGCCCTCATCACTTACAACTCCAAATTCTTCCTCATCGACGTCAAGTTTGCCAAGGGCAAACAGATCCGCGACGAAGAGTTCGTTCAATGGAACAGCTTCTCTCGCATCGCCCTCAAGCCCGAGCCCGGCCGCGACATGAAAAGCATCGTCATCGACGCCGATGCGGCCACCGGGGTCGCCCGCTTCGACTTCGCGAAACTCTCCCCCGCCGAGCGCTTCGATCTCGCCTACCATGGCCCCGGCTTTCCCTATCTGCTCCGGCCCGCCGCCAAGACGCTCGTCATCGGCCCCGGAGGCGGATGGGACGTCTCCCGAGCCCTCGCCTCCGGCAGCAAAGACGTCACCGGTGTCGAGATCAATCCCATCATCGCCACCACCATCATGCGGACCAAATTCCCGCAGTACAGCAATCGCCTCTATCTCCGCCCCGAAGTCAAAATCGTCGTCGAAGACGGCCGCTCCTTCGTCCGCCGTTCCCGCGAGCGCTACCAGGTCCTCCAGGCCACGCTCGTCGATACCTGGGCTTCCACCGCCGCCGGCGCCTTCGCGCTCTCGGAAAATAATCTCTACACCACCAACGCCTTCCTCGACTATCTCTCTCACCTCACCGACGACGGCCTCATGGCCTTCACGCGCTGGGGCTTCGACCCGCCTCGCGAATCTCTCCGCATCGTCTCGCTCGCCCGCGCCGCCCTCGAACAAATGGGCCGGCGCGACCCCTCGCGCCACGTCGCTGTCGTCCGCGAAGACCTCCAGCGCCTAGAAGGCTGGGGCTCTCAGGATACGATTCTCGTCTCGCGCTCTCCCTTCAGCGCCGCCGATATCTCCCGCATCCAATCCGCCGCCGCCACCGCGAAGATGCAGGTCGTCTACCTACCGGGGACGCCCGTCGAAACGCCCTTCCGTCAACTTCTGTTGACAACCAACCTCCAGCGCTTCTACTCGTCCTACCCGTTCGACATCCGCCCCGTCTCCGACAATCGTCCCTTCTTCTTCTACACCGTGCAGCCCCGCGATCTGTGGCACTATCTTTCGCGCGCTTCCTCGGCAAGCGAGGACTATAAGATCAACGCCGTCCTGCCCATCCTGTTCGCCTTGATCGTCATCAGCATCGCCGCCACGCTCGTCATCCTCGCCCTGCCGCCGCTGCTGCTCCGCCATCGTCTTCCGCGCGCTCCCGGCGCCCTCAAAGCCCTGTTCTTTTTCTTATTCATCGGCGCCGGCTATATCCTCATACAAGTCGCGCTCATTCAAAAATTCGTCCTGTTCCTCGGCCACCCCACTTACGCGCTCACCGTCATCATCTTCTCGATGGTGCTCGCCAGCGGCTTCGGCAGTTTCGCGAGCAACCGCCTCATCCGTCGCCAGCCTCGCCGCCTCATCTGGGTGCTGGCCCTCATCGCCGCCGCCGTCTTCTCGCTCGCCTTGCTCGTCACCCCCATCGCCGAAAGCGGAGTCGCGCTTCCCTTCCCGCTCAAAGTGCTCATCACTGTCGCCATCGTCGCCCCCGCCGGCTTCCTCATGGGCATGCCTTTCCCCACCGGCCTCGGCCTGCTCGAACGCGTTATGCCCGCCTCCATCCGCTGGGCCTGGGCCACCAACGCCGCCTCCAGCGTTATGGGCTCCGCCGCCGCCATGTTTCTCGCCATCTATCTCGGCCTGAACCTCACCATCGTCATCGGCGGCGCGTTCTATATCGCTGCTTTATTCAGCGTCCTCTCATCGCCCTTGCGCGCCCCCGCCCCCGCCACTCTCGCCGGTTAAATTAATAGCGTGACCACCCAGCCGGGCAAACTGCATGACCTGCACGGCAGCGCGCCCGATTCCCACGAAACCGCCCTCCTGCTAATCGACCTCGTCAACGACTTCGAATTCCCCCGCGGCGACGAACTCTTCGCCCAAGCTCTCCCCATCGCCCCCCGCATCGCCGCCCTCAAAGAGCGCGCCCGCGCCGCCGGCATTCCCGCCGTCTACATCAACGACAACTTCGGCCGCTGGCAATCGAAGTTCGCCGATATCGTTCAACACTGCCTCGGCGACGTGCGCGGCCGCCCCTTCGTCGAACAGCTCGTCCCCGGCCCCTGCGATTACTTCGTGCTCAAACCCAAGCACTCGGGCTTCTATCAAACGCCTCTAGAGCTGCTCTTGAAACACTTCGGAACCCGCCGCCTGATCCTCACCGGCGTCTCCACCAACAGTTGCGTGCTGTTCACCGCCAACGACGCCTATATGCGCGATCTCGAAATCGCCGTCCCCGCCGACTGCGTCGCCGCATGCAACGCTCGCGAGCATGAATTCGCCCTCGACCACATGAAGAACATGCTCAAGGCCGAAGTCCTCCCCTCCGCGGAACTCGGCCTGTAGCCCCTGCCACTGCCTCGCCGCTAACGATGGTAAACGGTCGTGTCCGGATGATAATTGCGCCAGTCGAACCAGTAATCTTTCAGCGCCGGAACTGGCTGCAGGCATTGGCCCGCCAGCTTCCCCGAGACCGCGCATCCGTCGAAAGCCCACTCGCTGCCCGTGGCCGCGTCCATGAACAATGGCATGTGCGCCGACCGCGCCTGCGTCGTCTCAAGCTTGCGATAGTACTCCGGCGCCGCCTCGCCGCCCCGCAAACGCGCGCGAAATACCCGCATCGATTTGCCGTCCGCTCCTACCACCACCAGCACAGGCTCGCTCCCCACTCGATCCTCCGCCAGTTTCTCGGCAAGTATTCGCTCCACCGGATACGCGCGGCTCGCGCCAAACGCCTCCACCCCGAGCATCAGTTCGCGCGATGGAATGCCGGTCGATGGAAAATCGATTACCGTCGGCACGCTCGCCATGCGGACATCCCAATCCTTGGCTTCGTAATGCGCGGCGTCCCCGCTCACCGGCTTTAATACCGTTCCGTCCGGCGCCTCGCTCCGCCACGCCGCGAACGTCAGCTCGTCGCTATGGACGGCTTCTAACTGCGTTCCCGCCAATGGCCCCGCTATCGCGCGCCCGCTGATCTGCTGCCAGTAAGTGCCTGTCTGATCGTCGCGCATCAAAAAATTTTGATTGTTGATGCCCGCCAGGTGAAAGGTGAACACGATTCCCTTCGCCTCTCGCTTCCACACCAGACCGGTGTGACAGAGCGTTCAATACGTGGCCACGATCGGCTCGCCCGCCAGCGTATCGTTGACAACGTGGTGGTAGGCGATCTCGCGAATCGGATACGCCCGGCTAGCCTGGTCCACCTTCACCGCCAGAACCATATCGTCCGCGTCCACATGCGCGCTCCCGCCCGCCTGCGCTTGCACGTTCCGAATCGGGTGGAACATCAGCTGCTCATACAGATTGAATCGCGCAAGCCACGCGCCCGCCACTGCCAGCGCGGCGCATGCCAACAAGACTCCCCGCCGCATCCAGCCTCGCGTCTGTGGCCACGCATAGGCTGCCAGCCCCGCGCAAACCAGCGCGCAAACAACCGATGCCCACGGCCCTATTCGAAGCACAAACAGCGCCGCCGCCAACTCTCGCGGCCCTTGGTAACGAAACGGCCATATCACGTAAAGCGGATACGCGAAACACGCGATCGACGCAAGCGCCAGCGCCGCCACAAGCGCTAAATTCAGACGCCGCGCCCCTGAAAACGGCATCTGTCTACACTATCAAATGCGCCGCCTAGCCTTGACAATGTAACTCCCCCTCGTCTACGCTATTGATCCATGCGCGCGGGCATCTCGGTCAACTTAGTCGGATGTATCATGCTGGCTCTTACAACCGGCGCCGTCACTTCTTACGCGCAGTTAGGGGCCGGTGACTGCGCCGACCAGCAGCCTGCATCCAAAAAACTTCAACTCGAAGCTTCTATCGATCCACTTCTGGTTTCCATCGACAAGTCCAGCAATGGAACCGTAACTCTGTTGCTCGAGAACAGGCAGCCCCAGCCCCTGACCATACCTCCAGGTGCGCTAACCGTCACCGATTTCTGCCATGCGGACTCCGACTCCGCAAAACCGGGTTACCGGCTCAATTCTCAAGCCATCATTACCGGAGTTCCCTCCGCCCCTATCGCCCAGGGCGAAGATTTCCCCGTCAAAATCGTATTCTCGCAAGTCTGGGAAGTGGGCGAATCGCGAGCCCAACTGAAACTGGGCCCCGACGTCATCTGCAACTTCCTCGCGATCAAAGAACCTGCGCCCTTCGCGGTTCAAATCGATGGCTCAAACCCCGAGGCGGTATTCGGGCCCGGCGAAGCCCCCTCGCTAATCCTCTCCAATGCCGACCGCGCTACTTACTTTTTCAAATGGTCCCTCATCGCTCCCGAGCGCGCGCGTTCGCAGGAGTTCACCGCCCAAATCGCCCCCAACGGCAAGCTCGACCTCGATCTCGGCCCCGCGCAATTCAAGCCCGGGATTAGCACGAATTTCATCCTCAGCGCCGGAACGCTCCGTGACGAAGTGCTCAATGGCTACCTTCAACTGCAACCCGCGACAGCCCCCGGCATGTCGCCTCAACCTCCCAGGCAGCTTCCACTGAAGATGCGTTTCCGGCTGCTCGCCAGTCCCTGGCAGCAGCTATTCAACATCGTCCTGACAGCCTTGTTGATTCTTCTGGGCATGTACGCCTCCCTGTTCTTCCGCTACTTCATTCCGAATGCCGCCGCCGTTGCCAAGCTCAACCGGCAGTTGAACAATATGGAAACTCGCCTCCGAGGCATTGATGAGAACCTCCCCACCCAGCCCCGCACCGTGCTTGAGGCGACCGTCGATTCCTGCCGCCACCGCCTCAAAGCAGTCATACGAATGTCTCCCGCCGCTTCTACGCCGCTCGCCGAAGTACAATCCGCCGCCGACATGTGCTCCAGGTGGATCGATTGCGCCTATTCGGCCGCGGACATTCTCGCCGGCTCGCGCTGCCGCCTCCAAACCGGCTTTCCTCCTACCTTGATGAGAATTACCGAGCAAAAGTGCGATCGAGTGTTGCATCCTTTTCTGTCCGGATTCACCACCCCCGAAGAGTTACAGGCCATGAACGACGCGCTCAAGGACGCGGGCATGTACTTGGACGCTGCTTGCAACGACAAACCCATTCCGGATCTCGAAGCCATCTTCAAGAACCGCCTGGAGCTTTTCAAGGACAAAACATTGGCCGAATTGCGAAAAGCTTATCCTCAATACTGCGGTCTCTTCGATGAATTGAAAAACTTCACCATCCCCGCCAAGCCGGCTCAGTATCGCGACTTCGATGTGGTGACCCTTAAGGTGACCCTCTTGGTCCGCCTTCAGGAGCTCATGATTCGCGTCGGAGGCAACCCGTGCTCACCCCCTGGTTCTTCGGCTGGGTCCACGCCTGCTTCACCTGCCCTTCAGCGAATGACCGCTCACCGCGACAGGTTTCTGTCCTACCTCAATACCGAATCGTACGAGTCGCTCGAGGTCGCGCGAGTTCTGATCATGGAAATGGCCCAGGACTTCTATTCGGAAACGCTCGTCGAAGAAGTTGTGAAAGAGCCTCCCTCGATCGGAATCGTCGCCGTGCCGACTCCCGTCGAACCCAGTGTCCCCGTGCACTACTCGCTCCGCTTCACCCGTGAAGCCCTGAACCACGTCGCCGCCACCCAGGAATGGTCCCTCGTTTGGCGGTTCCTCGAGCAGGGCCATCAAACCGCGTCCGGTCCGGTCGCCCGTACTCCTGAAACGCAATTCGGTTGGGATGTCTACCATCGCTTTCAGAGCCCCGGCGACCACACCGTTTCCGTAGACATCTTCGACATCGGTGGCCAGCCGATTAGGGCTTCCAAACCGATCAGCCGCTCCGTTCGCATCGAAGACGACAAACCACAGCCGCATCGATTTAAGCGCTTTCTCCCAACCGCCTGGACCAGCGAGACCCAGATCGAAAATCTCCGAACGTTCTTCCTCCTCGCCCTCGCGCTGGTCGGCGTCTTCGCGACGGCTCGCGCTCAAGTCGAAAAGCTGAACGTCCTCGAAGGGGCGGCCGCGCTCGTCGCCATCGGTTTTGCGGCCGACATCGTCAAGAGCGCGGTCTCCGATAAGCCCACGGGAAAAACATAGCCCCTCAATGGGTCATAACGATCCTCCCCGTTTCACCGCCCCCGATCGCCTTGCTCTCGCCATTTGTATCGCCGCGCTGCTGTTCCTCATCGCCGGTGGCAGCCTTCAGATCCGCCGCCCCACGCTCGACATCTCCGCGCTTCAGCCGGTCGATCCCCGCGAACCCGCCCTTCAAGGAACCGGCTTCGCTCCCAATGCCGTATACTACTCAACCCCGCCTCCTCCCCATCGCGGCTCTCTCGCCTTTTATGGATCTCTGCTGTCTTCCCCCGCCCCCGCCGCCTCGGTTTACAGCCCCTGGTACCCCGCCCCGCCGCGTTTCGCCCTCTATATCTCCGGTTACCTCAACACTCCCGGCAACAGCTTGTTCATCGAGTACACAACCCCAGCCTCCCCAATCGAGAGCCTCCAAATTCCGCCCGAGCTCGTCCCCGGCGAATCCTGGTGGGTCCGCGAAGTCGCCTTCCCGCGAGGCTCGAAACCGCTGCGCTTCCGCATTCACGCCGCCGCCGCCTCCACTTCCTCCCAAGGCTGGCTCGGCTTCTCCGGTCCCTTTCTCATCCAACAAACCGACCACTGGGCAACCGCCAAACAACTCCTGATGATCCCCTTGCTCCTGTCGGCCGCCTTCGCCGCCTTCCTCGCACCCGGTCTCTTCCTTCGCGCCCGCTGGCCGAACCTGGGCTTCATCTGGATCCCTGTTCCGGGCATTCTCTTGTCCGCGCTCCTCGGTTTGCTCGCCTGGTTCGGCCCACACGCCATCAAGCCGCGCTGGATCGCTCGTGCCGGCCTCGCCATTGTGCTCGTCACCGCCTGCTACGCCTTCACTCGCATCCCGCTCTCCAGGCTCGCCTGCCCCCTGGAGCGCCGCGTCCTGCTCATCGTCCTGCTGCTCGCCTGCCTTGGCGTCGCCAAGTCCACCTACTCGCTCGGCCCCGCCGGCGAGTTGTACGCCGCCCGCATCTCCCGCACCCTCGAGCCCGGCGGCAGAGCCGACAGCCGCATCTCCTATCACGGCGTCCAGCTCATTGCCCTCAGAGCCGCGCCGCACAGCCCCTTGGCGATGAACTTCTACTACCCTTGGGATTTTTCGAGTCGCGGTCCTATTGCCTCGCTCGCCGTTGCGCCCCTCGTGCTTTCGAGCTCCGTGCAAGTCGAACAGGCGTTTCCCGACGGCCCCTGGCAGCCCTTCGATTCTCGCGGCTTCGCGGCATTCCGCATTTCGATGATCGTGCTCGCCGCCTGCGCCCTCATTCCCGTATTCGGCCTAGCCGCCTATTTGCTTCCGCGCGATTGGGCCTTCTTCGCGTTCCTCGTTGCCGCCACTGCCCCATTCATCGTTCACGAGGTCTATTTCACCTGGCCGAAGCTGCTCTCCGCCGCGTTGGTCCTCTTGGCCGCTTATCTCGCCTTGCGCGAAAACTATTTCTGGGCCGGACTCCTGATCGGCCTCGGCTATCTCGCGCATCCTTCCGCGCTGCTCTGGCTCCCTGCCGTCGCGGCGCTCGCCTTCCTCTCGCGGCCTCGCCGCTCTCTCCCTCGAACGGCTTGGCAAATGGCCGCTCTCGCGCTCGGAACCGCCCTGTGGCTCCTGCTCTGGCGATACCTCAACCGCGGCCACTTCGCTCAGGATTTCTTTTTGAGTTATGTCTCAATGACCGCCGGCCGAACTCCCTCCCTCCCCAACTGGCTCCTCTCCCGCCTCGATTCCGCCCTCAACACCCTGCTCCCTTTCAACCTGTTTCTCTTCCATCGCGATACCGGCGAAATCAGCTCCATCTATCGGTCCTCTCCCCCCTTGATCCGCTTCTTCTTTCAGTACTGGAACACACTTCCGTTCGCCGTCGGCATTCTGTTCTTCTTCTCCTATTTCCTCCGAGCCTTCTGGCTCGCGCTGAAACGAACCTTTGCGTATCTCTCTCTCGTATTCGCCGTCCCTCTCGCCATCTTCATCGTCTATTGGGGAATGTCTTCCGCCGGTCTCGCGCGCGAAGGGCTGCATGCCTGGATACTCGGCCTACTCATCGCGACCATCGCAATCTGGCGCAAGTTCCCGCCGGCTTCTCAAACCCTGTGGCGCTTCTGTAATTGGGCCTTGGCGTTCCGCGGCGTCGAAATCCTGCTCATGCTGCTGCTTCCGACCCTCGCCTCGAACCCCATGCTCGTCCAAACGCAGTTCGCCGTGACCGATATCGCTTCGCTTATCTCCATGCTCGCCATCGTCGCGTTTCTCGCGCTCTGCCTCTTCCGTTCCGCCGAACAGATGCGTATCACCTCGGCAGCCGGACCCAAGCACGCCTTCTCATAGCACCCCGTTGCCCGCCCGTCCCAGCCCCGTTCCCCGCACGCCCGTATTTTTCTTTCGCAACCTGTCGATTTCGCCTCCAACCATTCGACCATCGGTCGAGGTGAACATATATGAAATGCAGACCCACCCGGCTCTTCCTGCTGCTGGGCGTAATTTTGCAGGCGCAAGCGCGCGCCGCCAGCGCGCCCTATCCCACCATGGCGCCTCTCGACCGATACCTGATTCCGGATCGAGACGTCGAAATAGCTCTGGCGCGAAGCGCGGCCCCCAAGTCCATCTCCGATAGCGCCGAAGTCCTGGTCCTCGGCCGCGGCGGTTACGAAGTCGCCGTGAAAGGCGCCAACGGTTTCACTTGCCTGGTCGAGCGATCATGGTCGTCCGGAATCGACGATCCGAATTTTTGGAATCCAAACCTGCGAGGCCCCCTCTGTCTCAACGCGCCCGCTACCCGATCCTACCTTCCCATCACCATCGAAAAGACCAAATTGATCTTGACCGGAAAATCGAAGGCTGAAATGTCCGATGCCATCAAGAGCGCCTTCGAAAACAAAACCTTGCCCGCGATAGAGCCCGGCGCAATGTGCTACATGCTCTCGAAGGACGGCTATTTGGACGATCGCGCTCGGCACTGGCATCCGCACCTCATGTTTTTTGTTCCCCTCACCGAAGCCAAAGCTTGGGGCGCGGACATGCCCGGCTCCCCGCTTCTTGCAGCCGAGGATGCTGCCGATCGATTGACCATCTTTATGGTCCCCGTGGCCAAGTGGTCCGACGGTACGCCCGATTCCGCTCATTAGCGCGGTCCCGCTCCGCGCGGCCTGTCGCCGCTAATGCGGCCGAAAAGTCTTCCCTGTCTCCAGAAGAGTCTTCAAGCGCGAAAGGATGCGAGGCCATCCGTCCGCATTCTGCGCATAGGTCGGGTCGTCGTCCGTCCAACCGTCGTTGGTCACCACTACCTTCACGGCCTCGGATTCAGGCGTCAATTCGATTCGGACATGGGACATCGTTTCGCCCATTCCCATTCCGAAGTCATACTCGAGAAGATTCGGCTCATCTACCCTGGTCACTCGCCCTGTGACATAGCGCGTAGGCTTGCCGTCCTTGCCCGGTCCGGACCACGTCATCGAACCACCCGGAGTTAATTCCACATCGAAATCCGCGCCTAAAAAGATCGTCCGGTTAGCTTCTTTAGAAACGAATCCGTTCCAAACCTTTTCGATCGGCGCGGCTATATAGTACGTGAAGATTAGCGGAGCCTTCGCGGTAGCGGCCATATTCTGGAAAGATCTTCGCACACCCCTCTCGCCAATCTTGCCGGATCCGCCCGGCAGGCCGGAGACATACGTCGCAAAGGATCAACCGGGCTTCCTACGCCCCCAAACTACGGATAAAAAGGCATTCCGAAGCAGGAGGTTTTGGGTAGGGCTCGTAAATATCTTGTCGCCGTGACCCATATTCAGATAGAGCATGTTGTAGTTGGTGTTGGTCCAAACTACCGGCAGGTCGCCCGAAAGCAGGACGTCTTTAAGACCCAGCGGGTAATTTGACGGATCGAGCGCCACAAGAACTCTTACTTTCGGGTTCAGGCGGGGACTGGGCTTCCAGATGTACCATTCGTTGGGAGGAGAAACGAATCGGCGCGGGAGGTTTCGGACCACCGGATCGGCGCTCTCGTCGACATCCAGGGTAGCCGGCAAAGGCGGCCAGTTGTTGCTGTAGAAAACCGCTCCCCCGAGAAAGTTAACGAACCACGGCCAATGAGTCTCTTCGTCGTTATAGCCGGCAATGTGAAAACCAAGCCACCCGCCGCCGCTCTGCATATAAACCTCGAACCCGTGCCGCTGCGCGGGCGTATGCGGGAAATCGTCTAGCCACAGGATCGCTTTGTATCGCTTCACCCGGTCGCTTTCAAGCTCGTCCCAATTGGCGCTGGCGTCGAACTGAATCTTCTCCTGATGCGCAAGACTGGAAAAAAAGGCGATGGCCGCCCGAGCAAATTCGACGTGATCGGATTCGACGTTGGTTGAGTAGAGAGCGAGAACGCGGACAGGTTGAGAAGCCGATTGGGAGAAGAGAAGCTTGATGCTTATCAAGATCAGCGCCGCGACGAATGGGCGGGAGAAACGCACCTTTCAGAAGCTACCATTTATCCAACTCTTGGCTGCCCGATTCTTGCATTGGCATGGCATATGATTGCAGGAATTCCTATGAAGATGAAACTCGGGTGGCTTCTATTTGCGTGTGGCGCGCCATTGCTGGCAAGCATGCCCGCGGAAGGAACCCTGATCAGCAATCGGGCGATTGCTTTCAATCCAAATAATGGCAAAACCTATCTCGTGGATGCTCGACAGGACACGCTTTGGATCTTGAATGGAGCGGTGAAAACAAGTGTTTCCGTTGAAGTGGGGAGAGCGCCAAGCGCCGTTGCGATAGATGCCAGGACGGCACGGGTCTATGTAGCGGATTCCGGCGACGGCACGGTGACAGTGATCGACGGCCGGACCGATCGCGTGACGGCGAAAGTAAAGGCGGGACCACACCCCTATGTGCTGGCGGTGAACGACACGACAGGCAAGGTGTATGTAACGAACACGTTCAGTAATCTGGTGGCGGAGATTGACGGCGCGACTAATTTGGTCAACATGTTGGAGCTGGGCTCGGCGGATGGTGTCGCTGTCGATAGTAAGAGCAATAAGGTGTTCCTGATCGGCTATGAAGATCCCAACCTGAAAGTGCTGGATGGAAAAACGCATGCGCTGCGGACGGTTAACGTAGGTGAGCATATGTGGGGCATAGCGGTGAGCGAAAAAACCGCGACAGTGTATCTAACCAGGGTGGGCGCTGCGGAACTGGTGGCAGTAGACGAAGAAACGCTTGGCGTTAGGCGCGCGAATGTTGGCGAAATACCCTGTGCGATCGCGATCGACGATTCAGCGAAGCGCCTCTTTGTGGTGAATTATGGCGACAATTCAATCACGGCTTTGGACAGGGAGAGTCTACGGCAAATTGCCACGGTGAGGGTGGGATTGCAGCCGCAATCAATTGCCGTGTCTGCGCTTCAAGGCCTGGTGTACGTGGCGAACCGGCACGGCCAAAGTGTAACGGTGATCGACGAAAAGGCGAATCGTGTAAAGCAGACCTGGCCTGCGGGCGAAAATCCGATTGGCATCGGGCTCAGTTCTGATGCCGGAGTAGTGTACACCGCAAATTTGGGACGCTCTGCCTGGGTTGCAATTGCGGCCGGCGTTTTACCCAACTGAGCGCCTTCCCCGATCACGCTCGGCCTAACACATTGCCGGTTTACGGCATGCTGAGTTCGTTCGGTAATTTCTCCTCCGCCCGCCTCCCCGCCCCGCCGGTCACGCGCCCGCAAAATATTCCGATCCCTTCCGAAATCAATAGCTTCGTCCCTATTCGCCCGCTCGCCGCGCGCCGCCCCGCGCCACACTCGCCTTCGTGAGCGCCGCATGAGAGAAAATTTTCCTGAGACCGATTCTCCGCTCCACGCCTCCCCCGAACCACCCTCGCGCCCCGGCCACAGCACCGGCCCGCGTTCGCCTGATGGCAAAGCGACATCTTCCATGAACAGTCTGACCCACGGCTGCCGCTCCGCCAAAACGGTTCTACCCGACGAGGACCCTGCCGAATTCGACTTCACCGTTCAAAGCTGGATGGACTCTTACAAGCCCCAAGACCCCACCACTGCCACTCTTGTCTTTGAAACCGCCCGCGCCCAATGGGTCTTCCAGCGCAACCAGCACCGCCTCGACGAAATCGAATCCCGTCTCCCCGCCGACGCCTGGCACTGGTCCGACTCCCATCAGAAGCTCTATCAAAATTTCAGCCGCTACAAGACCACCGCCGAGCGCACCTTCTATCGCGCCTTCCACTCGCTCGAGGCCCACTGCGGCCGCCTCGCCTCTCGCGCCGCCCGAGCCGAAAAGGCCCAGCTCGAAATCGCCCGTATTCAAATGGAGTGGCTCAAGAAGAAAGCCGAAAAGGCCGCCGCCGACCGTTGCGCCCGCCAATGGGTCCAGGTCTACGCCAACGCCCAAGGCGAATGCATCACCTCCTGCGCGCCCACTAACGAACAGCTCGCCGAACGCGCTGCGGCCGCCAAATCGCCGCCCCAATTCGTCACTCGGTTCGTCTCGTTCTTGAACGGCGTTCCGCCCGCCTATCAATGGGCCTGCCCCAACGACGTGCAGCGTTTTGATCCAACCACCGGCCTTCAGGCCTTTGTCTTCTCCGATTGGCTCGAACAAGTGGCCGCTGAAAAAGCTCTCGCCACTGGCCACCTCGCGCCCTTCGCCATCAGCCTCCTGGACGACTCCGATTGAACGCCTTCGCCTCGCTTGAACCGAAGCGCCGCGCCCGGAAACGTCTCTCGTGGTAGCTTCTCTTTGAAGCTTCAGTGGAGGCCTAAATGCGAGCCGCATTGTTTACCCGCGAATACCCGCCCAACGTCTACGGCGGCGCCGGAGTTCACGTCGAGTACTTGAGCCGCGAGCTCGCCAAGAAAATCGAAGTCGAAGTCCATTGCTGGGGAGACCAGCGCTCCGACGATGGCAACCTGCGCGTTCGCGGCGAACACCCCTGGAGCGAAATCAGCCAGGGCACCTTTAGCAAATTCAAGACTGCGCTCGAAGCCTTCAGCCTGAACCTCTCCCAGGTAAAGGCGCTCGCCGGCATCGACATCGTCCACACCCACACCTGGTATGTTTCCATGGCCGGCTTCCTCGCCAAGAAATTGTACGGTGTTCCATTCGTCCTGACCACTCACAGCCTGGAGCCGCTCCGCGCCTGGAAGGCCGAGCAGCTCGGCAGCGGATATGCCATGAGTTCTTGGATGGAGCGCACCGCCATCCTCGACGCCGACGCTGTGATCGCCGTTTCGCAGGGCACTAAGGAGGACATACTGCGCGTCTACCCGTTGCCGGCCGAGCGCGTCCACGTCATCTACAACGGCGTCGATCTCGATCAATACCGCAAGACCGAAGAAACCACCGCGCTCGAAAAGTACGGCGTCGATCCCTCCACCCCCTACGTCCTGTTCGTGGGCCGCATCACCCGGCAAAAAGGCGTCACCCACCTCGTGGACGCCATCCGCTACATGCCTCCCAACACCCAGGTCGTGCTGTGCGCCGGCGCGCCCGACACGCCCGAAATTGCCGCCGAAATGCGCTTGAAAGTGGAAGAGGCCAGGCAAAGCAATCCGCGCGTCGTCTGGATCGAAAAGATGGTTGACAAGCCCGAGGTCATCCAGCTCTACAGCCATGCGCGAGTCTTCTGCTGCCCCTCCGTCTATGAGCCTTTCGGCATCATCAACCTGGAAGCAATGGCCTGCGAAGCTGCCGTCGTCGCCAGCTCCACCGGTGGCATTAAAGAAGTCGTCGTCGATAGCGAAACCGGATATCTGGTTCCCTTCGACCAGGACCCCGCTACCGGCTTTCCCATCCATCCGGAACAGTTCGCTCGCGATCTCGGCGAAAAGGTTTCAGATCTGTTGGCCGATCCCCAAAAATGCGCGCGCTTCGGAAAGGCCGGCCGCGCCCGCGTCGAACAGGTCTTTAGTTGGACCGCCATCGCTGACCAAACCATTTCGCTCTATCGGCAGTTGATCGAGCAGAATCAACGCTCTCAGGCTCGCGCCCAAGTTTCGGGTGTAACCTCCTAGCGCCGCGCTCTATCCCACGGGAGACAGGAAACGAATGGCGGAGCAACGGGCAGATGGGCGGAGACGAGTCATTATCGAAGGTGTTTCTCCGGAAATCGATGGCGGCAGATTTCCCGCCAAACGCACCCTGGGAGACATCGTCCGCGTCGAAGCCGACATCTTCACCGACGGCCACGATTCCATCGCAGCCGTTCTTGCCTTCAAAGCCGAAGGCGGCGCCTCATGGGAGGAACGTCGCCTTGCCGCGCTCGTCAACGATCGCTGGTTCGGTGAGTTTCCCGTAACAACGCTCGGCCGCTATCGCTTCGCCATTCACGCCTGGGTCGATCATTGGGAAACCTGGCGGCGCGATCTGCTCAAGCGCATTCAGGCCAACGCCGACACGCCGCTCGATTACTTGATCGGAGCAGATCACATCGACGCTGCCGCCCAAAGAGCGCAGCCGCCCGACGCCGCTTGGCTCAAAGTCGAAGCTGCGTTCTTCCGTGGAGCGAGCGGCCAGGCTGTTCGCCGCGAGCGCGCCATCGCCGACGCGCTCAATGAAACCGTGCTCCGCTATCCCGACCGCGCTCTCGCGAGTAAATATGAGCGTGAGCCCGTCATCGTCGTCGATCCCGTGCGCGCCCGCTTCAGCTCGTGGTACGAATTCTTTCCGCGCTCTACAGCCGATCAACCAGGCCGCCACGGCACATTCGCCGACTGCGAAAAGCGCCTGGAATATGTAGCCGCCATGGGCTTCGACGTTGTCTATCTGCCGCCCATCCACCCCATCGGAACGAAGTTCCGCAAGGGCAAGAACAACACCACCGAAGCCCTGCCGGACGATGTGGGCAGCCCCTGGGCCATCGGCGCCGAAGAAGGCGGCCATAAATCCATTCATCCCCAGCTCGGAACCCTCGACGAGTTCCGTAGCCTCGTGAAGCGCGCCGAAAAGTTAGGGATGCAGGTCGCGCTCGACATCGCCTTTCAGGTCGCGCCCGACCACCCTTACGTCTCAGAGCACGAAGAGTGGTTCCGCAAGCGTCCCGACGGAACCATCCAATACGCGGAGAATCCGCCCAAGAAGTACCAGGACATCTATCCCTTCGATTTCGAAACCCCCAAGTGGCGCGAGATGTGGGACGAACTGAAAAGCGTGTTCGTCTACTGGATCGAACAAGGCGTTCGCATCTTTCGCGTCGACAATCCCCACACCAAAGCCTTCCCGTTTTGGGAGTGGTGCATCGCCGAAATCAAGCGCCAATGGCCGGATGTACTCTTCCTCTCGGAAGCTTTCACGCGTCCCAAGATCATGTATCGGCTCGCCAAGCTCGGCTTCAGCCAGTCTTACACTTACTTTCCCTGGCGCAACGCGAAATACGAGCTAACCACTTACCTCACGGAACTTACAAAGACCCAGGTCCGCGACTTCTTTCGTCCCAATCAATGGCCCAATACGCCCGACATCTTGACCGAGTTCCTGCAAATCGGCAGCCGCGCCGCTTTCACCATTCGTCTGCTGCTCGCCGCCACGCTCGGCGCAAATTACGGCGTGTACGGGCCGCCCTTTGAACTGCTCGAATCGCGGCCTGTGCGGCCCGGCAGCGAAGAGTATCTCGATTCGGAGAAGTATCAGATCCGCCATTGGGATCTCGAACGCCCCGACAGTCTGCGCGAATTCATGACGCTCGTGAATCGCATCCGGCGTGACAATCCCGCTCTTCAAAGCGACTGGGGCCTCGACTTTCACCCGACCGATAATGAGCAGTTGATCTGCTATAGCAAACAGTCTCCCGATGGATCGAATCTTGTGGTTGTGATCGTCAATCTCGACCCCCATCACACCCAGTCCGGATTTGTCACTTTGCCTCTCGCCGAATTGAAAATCGAAGAAGACCGGCCCTATCAGGCCAATGACCTGCTCACCGGCGCGCGCTATGTGTGGAACGGGCCCCGCAACTATGTCGAGCTCAATCCGGAAAGCGTGCCCGCCCACATCTTCCGAATACGCCGCCGTCTCCGGGTCGAAACAGATTTCGAGTATTTTTTATGACAACGCAAGCCGCTGCGGACCTGCCTCTCATCACGGTCGATTCATGGGACGCCCCCTTCGATCCGCGTGCGATTTCACAGCTTGAGCCATTGCTGCCCGCCTTCGTTGCCGCGCGGCGCTGGTTTCGAAGCAAGGCGCGCGCGATTCAATGCATCGCTATCGACGACGTAGTCCCCATGCCGGCGGATTCTTGCATTCTCTTCCTGCGCATCGAATATAGGGACGGAGCTTGCGACAACTACCTTCTGCCCGTGTCGGTCTCGCGCCATCAAGATCCCGAAGACCCTCTGGCGAGGATCGCAGCGCCGGGCGGCGCCGAAGGAATTCTTCACAGCGCGCTCTTCAATACCGCCTTCCGCGACGCGCTGCTTGCCGGCATTCATCGCGAAGAGAAGTTCGAAGGGCGCGTCGGAGACTTCATCGCATTGCCTACGAGTGCGCTCGGCGGCCACTCCGAATATCCCATCGAGAGCTTTGTCTCGCGCGCCGAGCAGAGCAACACCTCGGTCATCTATCGCGGCCGCTACATCTTGAAACTCTTCCGTAAAGTAGAGCCCGGCGTCAACCCCGACATCGAGATCGGCGCGTTTCTAACAGAGCTTGGATTCAAGAACACGCCCGCCGTGCTCGGAACATTGGAGTATCGCGCCAAAGGCGGAGATGCTGTCGCCGAGTACGCCGCCGGAATCCTCCAGCAGTTTGTGCCCAATCGGGGCGACGCCTGGCAATACACGCTTGAGTCGCTCGGGGGATTCTTCGAACGTGCGCTCCCTCGCCAAGAGCAGCCCGCCGTCTTCCTCCATCCGCTCGATTTGATGAACGAGGACATCCCTGCCGAAGCCGCTGAATTGTTGGGCGAGTATGCTGATTCCGCTCGCCTGTTAGGAAAGCGCACCGCCGAGATGCACGCCGCGCTCGCCGTTCCGGACTCCCCTCCGGATTTCGCCCCGGAGCGCTTTACCCGCGACGAAGCCGAAAAGCTCTATTGGGAGATGTTGGAGCAGGCCGGCATCACGTTCGATCTGCTTCGTCGCACAGAAGGACCGGACACAGCCTCGCTCCTCGACGTTGAGAGTCGCGTGCTGGAGCGCTTCTCGGGATTGAAAGATCACTCCATAGATGCCGTCCGCATCCGCTGTCACGGCGACTATCACCTCGGCCAGGTCCTCTGGACCGGCAGCGACTTCATGATTATCGATTTCGAAGGCGAGCCCGCCCGGCCGCTCGCCGCGCGCCGCGCCAAAATGCTCGCCATGCGCGATGTCGCGGGAATGGTTCGTTCCTTCCAATACGCCGCTTTCGCCGCTCTCTTCGGCCAGGTGCCCGGAGTTTCTGCCGAGGCAGCAACCCGGAGCGCCGTCGAATCCTGGGCCGCTTACTGGACCGCCTGGGTGAATGCGGCCTACCTGCGCGGCTACTTCGATACCGCCGGAACTCATTCCTTCATGCCGCCCGACGGCGCCCAACGGAAGACTTTGTTCGACGCCTTCCTCCTCCAGAAGGCCCTCTATGAAGTCGCCTATGAGCTGAACAACCGTCCGGATTGGGTGCGTATCCCTTTGCGCGGCATTCTCAGCCTGGTGAACTAGGAGCGCATCAACGTGGCAACTTCCAGCAGGCAGCTCACCGAAGACGATATCTATCTGTTCCGTGAAGGCACGAATACCGGCCTTGCCAGCGCCTTGGGCGCGCACGTCGCAAACGACCGCGGCGGAACGCAGTTCGCCGTCTGGGCGCCCAATGCAAAGGCCGTGTCGGTCGTCGGTAACTTCAATGGATGGCAGCAGCGCGCTACTCCGCTTTCTCCAGCCGGCGGCGGAATCTGGCAAGGCTTCGCGCATGGCGTCTACGCCGGCGCCCTTTACAAGTTCTACGTTGAATCGAAGGACGGCGGATACTCGGCCGCGAAGGCGGACCCGTTCGGATTCTTCAATGAGACCCCCCCTCGCACAGCCTCTATCGTTTGGGATCTGACCTATCAGTGGAACGACGATCTGTGGATGGCCGCCCGCGCCAACGCCAACAGCCTCGACGCGCCCATGTCCATCTATGAAGTCCATCTCGGCTCCTGGCGCCGCGTCGCCAACGAAGGCAACCGCTCCCTGTCCTACGCCGAGCTCGCCGCCCAGCTCATTCCCTACGTCAAGGAAATGGGCTTCACCCACGTCGAATTCCTGCCCGTCATGGAGCATCCTTTCTTCGGCTCCTGGGGCTACCAGGTAACAGGCTTCTTCGCGCCTACCAGCCGCTACGGGACGCCGCAGGATTTCATGCGGCTGGTCGACCAATTTCACCAGAATGGCATCGGCGTCATCCTCGATTGGGTGCCGTCGCACTTCCCGCAAGACGCGCATGCGCTCGGCTTCTTCGACGGCGCGCACGAGTACGAGCCCGCCGATCCGCGCCGCGGCGTCCATCCGGATTGGAACAGCTTCACGTTCGACTACAGCCGGCCGGAGGTGCGAAGTTTTCTGCTGAGCAGCGCCCTGTTCTGGCTCAAGACTTATCATGCCGATGGCCTGCGCGTAGATGCCGTCGCCTCCATGCTCTATCTCGACTACTCGCGCCGCGAAGGCCAATGGATTCCCAATCAGTACGGCGGCCGCGAGAACCTCGACGCCATCGATTTTCTGCGCCGGCTGAACTCCGATGTCTACGCCGCCCAGCCCGGCGTGCAGACCATCGCGGAAGATTCAACCGCTTGGCCGATGGTCTCAAAGCCCGCCTACGTCGGCGGCCTCGGCTTCGGCTTCAAGTGGGATATGGGCTGGATGCACGACACCCTTCAATACATGGAACAGGACCCGCTCTTCCGCAAGTTCCATCACCATGAGCTGACCTTCCGCATGGTCTACGCCTTCAACGAGAATTTCATTCTTCCGCTCTCTCACGACGAAGTCGTCTACGGGAAGAAGTCGCTCATCGGCAAGATGCCGGGCGACAACTGGCGGAAGATCGCCAATCTCCGGCTGCTGTTCTCCTACATGTATGCCCAACCCGGCAAGAAGCTGCTGTTCATGGGCGGCGAGTTCGGCCAATGGGCGGAGTGGAACCATGATTCAAGCCTCGATTGGGCCTTGTTGAACTCTCCTCCGCACGCCGCTTTACGCCTGGTCATCGGTGAATTGAATCACCTCTATCGCTCCGAGCCCGCCTTCAAGTGCGGCGAGAACAAACCGGCGAGCTTCGAGTGGATCGACGTGCATGACGCGGAAAAGAATGTCCTGAGCTTTCTCCGCAAGGGAAGCAGCGAAAGCGAAGTGATCGCTGTCGTGCTCAACTTCAGCCCCATCCCGCGCGACAACTATCGCATCGGAGTTCCGCGCAAAGGCTTTTGGAAGGAGATTTTCAACTCCGATTCCAAGCACTTCGGTGGAACGGGCCGCGGAAATTTCGGAGGCGTCGAGACCGTTCCCATCCCGCTGCACGGACGAAGCCAGTCCTTGACTGTCAATCTGCCGCCCTTGGGCGCTGTCTTCTTTCGCTGGAAGCCTGAATGATCCCCGCGCTAATGGCCTCGTGCCGCCCGAGTCACGCCCGAAGAAGTGAGCGCGGCGGGCAGCGCCTGTAGCTGAGCGGTCGCCCCATGTGCGGCAAGCTGGCAGCCGAGAACAACCAGCGCGACCAGCAGCGCGAGGCGCAGCGGCCGTTGAGCAATGCGGCCCGCTAGCATCGAGCCCGTGAGCGCTCCGAGCACTCCCCCCGCTACTAGCTTCCACAGCAGTCCGGGGTCGTAATTGCCGGCGACGATCTGAATCGCGCTGCCGATCAGCGACACGCCCAAACCGAAGCAAAGATCGGTCCCGACTACTTCGGCCGCGCTCAGCTTCGTCAAGCCGAGCAGCAGAAGTGAGCCGAGCGCGCCCGCGCCAGCCGACGAGAAACCAACTTCCGCGCCGATCGGAAGAGCGAACCAGGGCAGCGCGCGCGAGCGGTCTACCGGCGTCTGGCGCACTTGCGGCCGGAACACGCGATAGAGATGGAACAGCGCCGAACCGACGATCAAGGTTCCCAGCGCTAGATAAAGGACGCCATTGTAGGCCGAGTTCTTGGCCGTTTCGAGCAAGGTGGACCCTAGAATGACGCCGGGAACGCCGCCCGCCAGCAGCAGGAGCAGAATGCGGAGATTGACTTGGCGTCGAACCGCATACAAAGGAATGGAGACGATCTTTACAATGGCCCCGAAAGTCAAAGCGGTTCCAACCGCGATTGCCGGCGGCACGCCGAGAAACACGATGAGCAGCGGAACCGTCATGCTGCCGGCGCCCACGCCCGTTAAAGAGATAGCCAGAGCGATGATGAAGCCGAGAACGAATTCCACGTTAGTTAGCCGCCGCGATGTGGATTCCGCATTCGACCTTGCGGCCCGACCAGCGCCCCGACCGCGGATCGGCGGGATCTATCGGCCGCTCGGTGCAAGGCTGGCACCCGATGCTCGTGTACCCTTCCTCATAAAGAGGAAGCAGCGGCAGATCGTGTTCCCGCGCGAAGGTCCAAACGTCTTTCGAAGACCAGCTCGCAAGCGGGCTGACCTTCAACAACTGCTTGCCGGAAGGGAGTTGAAAACGGTCCGCTACCTGGAGATTCGCCCGCGTCGCCGATTGATCGCGACGGAGCCCGGTAAACCAAACTCCGTAATCTTCGAGGGCCGTAAACAGAGGCTGCACCTTGCGCAACTGACAGCATTGGTCCGGCTGCGTCTGGTGCAGAATGCCAAACTGCGACTCTTGCTGCGCCACGGTCTGGGCCGGAAGCAGATTCCTGACGTTCAAGTGGTATCGAGCCGTCATCTCGTCGCGGTATCCGTAGATTTGCGGGAAGTGATACCCCGTATCGAGAAATAATACAGGAATCGCCGGGTAATAGTCACGTATTAGGAGTAACGTAACCATGCCCTCGACTTGGAAGCTACAGGTGATGCAAGCGTTCGGGTCCTGTCTAAGACCTAAAACGATGGCATTTTGCGCTTCCGAGATGAGCCGATTCACAACAGCAGAGTATCACGAATAGGCCCCAAAATCGATAGACAATAGGTAATTGTTCTCTAAATTCCCGTCCGCTTCTTCTCTATCGCGGATCGCACCGCTTTGGCGAATGCGGATGCCTCCGAGACGCTGCTTTGCGCGGTTTCGGTCACATCTGCCCCAACCACCAGCGCGACCGATGCCTTCCTGGCCAGCCAATAGGCAAGGAGGAACAACGATCCCAAGAGAGCGGTGGGTCCCGCTGCTCCGCCGCCTTCCTTAGAAGCAGCGGCCGCCGCGGCAATTAAGAAGGCGCTGCCCGCGATAACTAGTAATCCAGGAAACGTAATCTTGATCGTCTTGACAGACGAGATAACGTCGAGCGAAATAACGGCTTCCGATTGAGTATCGGCCGCTCGCAATAGGACGCAATGCTTCATCACCGTGCCGAGCGAATTGGATTCGAGAATCTCTTCGCCCGCAAGCGCATCGAGGGCTGTGTTCGCCATGCTCTAAGTAGGTGATCGGTCGATCGAGGAGTTTACACCACCACTTATTTCATCAGATGAAGTCTGGCAACTTTGTCCGCGACGCTTGAATCACCAACTGTATGAGCACATTGAAAGCGGACGCGAAAGCAAGCGGCACATTTAAGCTGGGCGGCGACTTGACCGTCAACCGGCTTGGGTTCGGCGCTATGAGATTGACCGGACAAGGCATCTGGGGCGAGCCGAAGGATCCCGAAGAGGCTCGCAAAGTGCTGCGGCGCGCAATCGAGCTTGGAATCAATTTCATTGATACAGCCGATTCCTATGGGCCGGAGGTCAGCGAACGGCTGATTGGCGAAGCGCTCTACCCGTATGCGGCCGGCGTGATCGTTGCCACCAAGGGTGGACTGACGCGCCAGGGACCGGACCAGTGGCTGCCTGTCGGGCGGCCCGAGTACTTACACCAGCAACTGGAGATGAGCCTGCGCCGGCTGCGCCGGGAACGAATCGATCTCTATCAATTGCACCGCATCGATCCCAAAGTCCCCGTCGAAGAATCGCTTGGCGTGCTGACGAAGCTGCAAAAGGCGGGCAAGATCCGGCACATCGGGTTATCCGAAGTTTCGGTGGAAGAGATCGAGCGGGCCCGCAAGTCAGCGGAGATCGTGAGCGTGCAGAATCGCTATAACATCAGCGACCGCGCCCACGAATCCGTGCTCGAGTACTGCGAGCGCGAGAGCATCGCGTTCATTCCTTGGTTCCCAGTAGCATCGGGCAAATTGGCAAAACCGGAGGGGCCGCTGGCGGATGCCGCCAAACGCCATCAGGCCTCGGTTGCGCAGTTGTCGCTCGCCTGGCTCTTGCATCGTTCGCCGGTGATGCTGCCGATCCCGGGAACGTCGTCCGTGCAGCACCTGGAAGAGAACGTCGCCGCCGCCGCGCTGAAACTCGACGAGCCGGAGTGGCGGGAAATTGAGAACAGCGTAACGAAGGCCGCGGGCGCCAGCGCCTGAGGACGCTCACTTCTTCAATTGAACGACATCGATCTCCTGCAACATTCGTAGCGATCGGGCGGGCCGTTTGTCTTGAGGGACGACGATGTGCAACGGACCTTCCTTTGCGTCGAGACTTTGTCCCTCTCGCTTGTCGGCCACGATGATATCTGAGTCCGCAATCGTCGGATCGAAATCCGCGAGAGCAAATACCACTTCGTAGCCGTCGATAGCCAGCGCCTCGACAACGGTCGACAGTTGACGCGCAATGTAACCTGTGCGAATGCGCAACCGCAGGCGCCAAGCAGCAAGAGGAATCGAAGGGGAATGTCCAGGCACATATTCAGGGCGCCACCGGCAGTTCGATATGGGACGGCAGCTTCGGCGAGCAGTAGATTCGCTGCGTGGCCGCGATGAAGTCTTCCGGCTTCGCGGTGTAGATGCTTGCCACAAAGCGCTGCGGGTTCCGATCGATCACCGGAAACCAGGTAGACTGCACCTGCACCATGATTCGATGCCCTTTCAAGAAGACGTGGTCGCGATCGCGCAGCGGAATGCGGAAATCCGTAGGTTCGTTTGCCACCAGCGGCTCCGGACGCTCGTAGCTCTTGTTGAACCGGCCGCGCCGCACTTCCATCGCAATCGGCAGTTCGTAGCCGTCGAGCGACTTGGCATACTCGCCCGGCCCCGGGCCATCGTCCGCCTTCCAGGCATTCTTCACGGCGTTCTCGGGAAAGACGTCAATCAGCTTGACGATAAAGTCGCTGTCGGTTCCCGAAGTAGAAGCGAACAGTTCCGCGGCGACCGGACCGGTGATCGTGAGGTCGCGATCGAGCGGCGCGCTTTCGAACGTAAGCACATCCGGACGATGATCTACAAAGCGCTGATCCGCAACCTCCCAGGTTCGCCAGTCCCCGCCCGGATAGGTGGGCGAAATGGGACGCGGGCGGTACGGGACGGGATTGGCGGGATCGGAAACGTATTGAACAAACCCGGTTGAGCTATCGTCGCCCGGCTCGGCGAAGGACAAAGTGCCATCCGTATGGAGATATAGATTTCGGGACTTCGAATCCGGCGGCGGCCACGCGCTATAGGTGTGCCAGGTGTTCGATCCCGATTGGAAGGTGCTCGCCTTCCAGTCAAATTTCGCGCCTTTCCGGTGCAGATAGAATCGGAAAAACGGCGCCTCGATCCGCTCGCGGAATTCGCGCGAGGTGGCATGGCCGCCGAAGGGAATCTGGCCGATGGATTCGCCCGCCGCGGCGTGCCATTCACCGTGAAACCAGGGCCCCGCCACCATGAAGTTGTGCGCCTCGGGATCGTTTTCCTCCGAGTTGCGAAAGATCTTCCAAGGCCCCCACGGGTCTTCCTGGTCCCAGAACCCGGCGACATTCAGGGTCGGCACCGGGCTTCCGTGAAGCTGGTCGATCCACGCTTCTCGCCGCCAGAATTCGTCGTAATTAGGATGCTCCACGATGTCGTTCCAGAAGGGCACGGCGCCGTGCAGGTACTTTCCATTCACGTTCGAGATCGGCCCGAGCTTCCGGTACCAATCGTAGGTGTCGTAAGTATCGAAGTCAAAATGAGTGTTCTTGTTCTTGTCGGCCTGCTCCATGACCGAATATTCCAGGGCGTAACTTAAGCGTAAGGCTCCATAACGATGCATATCGTCGTTCATCCACTGGTCGACCGGAGCAGCCTGCTCGGAGACAGCCTTTAGAGCCGGGTGCGGTTTCAAAAGCGTCATGCCGGCCGTGAGCCCCAGATACGAAACACCGGTTATACCGACGCGCCCGTTGTTGGCAGAGACGTTCTTGACCAGCCAATCGATGGTGTCGTAGGCGTCGGTGGTTTCGTTAGTCGCTTTGGGATCGCTCAAGTCGACCCGCGAAGACAGTTGGAAGACGCCTTCGGATTTAAAGCGCCCGCGCAGGTTTTGAATAACGAAGATGTAGCCGTCGGGGAGAAGTTCTTTCCAGCCGGGGGGCGCGGGATCGGGCGCTTTGTCCGGGACGCCATACGGGGTGCGCTGCAGCAGAATGGGGAGAGGTTCGGTCTTTGCGACGGGGCGGATAATGACGGTCTGCAGGCGCACGCCATCCCGCATCGGAATCATGACCTCCTTGAAACTGAATACGGGCGCCTTGGTCGCGGGATCCGCGAACAGGAACATCGCACAAACGAGTGACGAAGCGATCAAAAGATTGCGCATAGCCGATGGAAGATTCCTGAGAATCATAGCAGCAGCCACGCGGTTCGGCTTGCCGGACCTGGCAATCAGCGCGGTTAAAACATGCTTGTGGAAAAGCCTTGAATTACGGGCCGAGGCGCAAAAGTCACCGGAACATTTTTGAGCCATTTGTTGTACTCTGTACCTTAAAACTTGACAACGAGGTTTGCTTTCGCGCCGCGGTCGAACTGCGCCCGCCGGTGGTGCAACGCAACCGGCAGAGCCGTCACTAGGGGATAGGAGTTTAAACGTCTTTCATGAGCGACTTGACCGGCAAGCGAGCGATTGTCACGGGAGGATCGAAGGGGATCGGGCTGGAGGTCGCGCGGGCGCTGCTCGGCGAAGGCGTGAGCGTGGTGATCTGCGCTCGGGATTCCCATCAAGTGGATCGCGCCGTAAACGAATTGAGCGGCAAGGCGGGCCGCGCGAGAATAGCCGGCAAAGCTACCGACGTAAGCGACGTAGCGGCCGTCGCCGAACTGTTTCGCTATGCCGACGGCGAGTTGGGGGGCCTCGACATCCTGGTGAACAACGCTGGCTTCGGGCGGTTTCGCGCGACAGCGGAACTGAGCGTCGAGGAATGGAACCAGGTGATTGCGACCAATCTTTCCGGCGCCTTTTATTGCAGCCGCGAGGCGTTGCAGCGCTTTCATTCGAGGGGCGGCTGGGTGATCAATATCAGCAGCCTGGCGGGGAAGAATCCGTTCGCCGGGGGCGCCGCCTACAACGCTTCGAAGTTTGGATTGAACGGCTTCTCGGAAGCCATGATGCTCGACCACAGAAACGACAATGTCCGCGTCAGCTACATCATGCCGGGCAGCGTGGATACCGGCTTCGGCAGCGGAGAAACCGGCGGCGCCAAGTCCGATTGGAAGATTGCGCCCGAGGACGTGGCCGCGATCGCCATAAATATTCTGCGCATGCCCGCACGGACTTTAATTAGTCGTGTCGAGGTGAGACCTTCCCGCCCCAGGAAGAACTAATCAGAAAAGCCCGATGCAGAAAAAGTACCTTCGGCTTGTGATTCTCAGAGGCGGCTCAGCCGAAGAGAAGTGCAGGAAGCAACGTGTTGGTCTTTGGCACACGGTTTGCTCCATGTCGAGTAGAAAGAGGGGACAAGACATATGAGCCGGCTGAGAAAAGTGCTCGACCCTACCAAAACCGGTAAGGACGCCGAGTCTTTAGAGAGGACACTGCTGAAGCTTGTGGTTGGGCAGGACGAAGCAGTCGAGCAGATCGTCAACATTTATCAGATGCACATCACGGGTCTATCGGCGCCCGGCCGTCCCGTGGGCAACTTCCTCTTTCTCGGCCCCACGGGCTCTGGCAAGACGCGGACCGTGGAAGCCACTGCTGAGGCGCTGGTGCACAACCATCGAGCCGTCATCAAGATCGACTGCGCCGAGTTTCAGCACAGCCATGAAATTGCGAAACTGATCGGTTCGCCTCCGGGCTATTTGGGGCATCGGGAGACGCATCCGCTGCTGAGCCAGGAGGTCATCAACCAGCACCATACGGATACAGTAAAGCTCAGCTTCATCCTTTTCGATGAGATTGAGAAAGCGAGCGACGCCCTCTGGAACCTCCTGCTAGGCATCCTCGACAAGGCCACTCTGACATTAGGCGACAACCGCAAAGTGGATTTCTCGCGGGCCATGATTTTCATGACCAGCAACTTGGGATCCGCCGAGATGAGCGCCCTAGTATCTCCGAAACTCGGCTTCCAGCGGGCGAGCATGTGCGCTCAACCGACCGCGGTTGACGAGCAACTCAGCAAGAAGATGTCCAGGAGCGGTGTCGAAGCGGCACGCCGTAAGTTCACTCCGGAATTTATGAACCGAATCGACAAAGTGGTGGTGTTCAAGCCACTGGGCGAACCGGAGCTGCGGCGGATTTTGGATCTTGAACTAGGACAAGTACAGCAGCGCATCTTCCTTTCGCCCACCGATAAGTCATTTGTCGTCACGGTATCGGACGCCGGCAAGAACTTTTTATTGGGCGAAGGCACGGACGTGAAGTACGGTGCGCGTCACCTGAAACGCGCGATTGAACGCCTGCTGGTTCATCCGTTATCGAACCTGATGGCGACGAGCCAGGTGAACGGCGGAGACTGGGTTCAGGCCGATTTCGACGCCGAGCGCGGATGTCTCTTATTTACTAAGGAAGCCGAGGGGCTGGAAGTGCACGCCATGGCGAGCATGATCGGCGACAACGTGAAAATGCCGGCAGTGGCGGCGGCCGTCACCGCGCAGCCCGAGATGGCCCGGACCGCTAAGTCATCGAAGAAGTAGCGAACGCAGGAGAACTTGCCGCCTACAGCGGCAATTGGCTGGAGCCCATCAGAAAACGGTCGATATGGTGGGCTGCTTTCCGGCCTTCGGCGATCGCCCAAACCACTAGCGATTGACCGCGCCGCGCGTCGCCAGCGGCGAAGACGCCGGGGAGCGAGGTCATATAAGCCGTGTCGGTGTGGACGTTGCCGCGCGGGTCTAAACTGAGCGGCAGTTGGTCGAGCAGTCCGTGGCGCACCGGACCCGAGAAGCCGATGGCGATCAGCACCAGGTCGGCATCCAGATAAAACTCGCTACCAGGCATGCGTTCGAGGGACGGTTTCGGGCCGACGCGCACGCAGTGAAGTTTGCCGACATTGCCCTGCTCATCGCCGCTGAAGCCGGTCGTGAGCACGCTCCACTCGCGCACGCCGCCTTCCTCATGAGCGGCTTCGATGCGCAAGAGCAGCGGCCATAGAGGCCACGGTGTCGAGGGATGCCGATCTTCCGGCGGCAAAGGATGAATCTGAAGCTGATGAACGCTTGCGGCTCGCTGCCGATGCGCAGTGCCGAGGCAATCGACCCCGGTGTCGCCGCCGCCAATGATGACCACCCGTTTACCGGTAGCCGAAATCTCCTGGTCCTGGCTGAACCGGTGGCCGACCCCTCGCTTGTTCTGTTGAACCAGATAATCCATCGCGAAATGAATGCCGTTCAGCTCACGGCCGGGAATCTGGAGATCGCGCGGCTGCTCCGCGCCGAGGCCCAGCAGGACGGCATCGTATCCCCGGACCAGTTCGTCCCCTCTTATATCGACGCCGACGTGGACTCCCTCCCGAAATTCGACGCCTTCGGCGCGCAACTGCTCCATCCTCCGATCGATCACGCTTTTTTCGAGCTTGAAGTCGGGGATGCCGTAGCGCAACAGGCCGCCGATCCGGTCCTCTTTTTCAAAGACCCTGACCAAATGGCCGGCGCGGTTGAGCTGCTGCGCCGCGGCCAGGCCCGCCGGCCCCGATCCGACGATCGCCACCCGTTTGCCAGTCCGGCGGCGGGGCGGTTCCGGCAACACCCACCCTTCGGCGAACGCCCGGTCGATGATGCTCTGCTCGACGAGCTTGATCGTCACGGGAGGCTCGTTGATTCCGAGCACGCAGGCCGGTTCGCAGGGCGCCGGGCAGACTCGGCCGGTAAACTCCGGGAAATTGTTAGTCGCGTGAAGGGTTCGAAGCGCGTCCGGCCATCGCCCCTTCCACACCAGATCGTTCCAATCCGGAATCAGATTGTGAACAGGGCAACCAGTATGGCAAAAGGGAATACCGCAATCCATGCAGCGCCCAGCCTGCTTCTGTACCTTTTGAGATGGAAAGTCCTGGTAAACCTCGAACCAATCGTTGACGCGTTCGAGCACGGGCCGGCGGCCGGGCGTCTCGCGAGCATATTCCAGGAAGCCGGTGATCTTGCCCACGGCTATCGCACCCGCTCGCCCGCCGCAAAGGCATAGGCCGACATCGGAAACACGGCCGGGTGCTTGCGTTCGGCGGCCGCAATACCCAGCACTCGTTTGTACTCCTGCGGAAAAATCTTCACGAAGTGGCGCAGCGAATCGGTCCAGGCATCGAGAATGCGGCGGCCGAGCGGGCTGCCGGTGTAGGCTACGTGCTGGGCGATGAGCCGCTCCAGCAGAACAATATCCTCCCGGGCAAATATAGGCTCCAGGTCGACGCCCGCCGTGTTGCAGCGCACGCGAACGAACTCGCCCGTGGAATCGAAGACATAAGCGATGCCGCCGCTCATGCCCGCCGCGAAATTGCGGCCCGTCTTGCCAAGCACGACTACGGCGCCCTTCGTCATGTACTCGCAGGCGTGATCGCCGACGCCTTCCACGACGGCGGTTGCGCCTGAATTGCGGACGGCAAAGCGCTCGCCCGCAACGCCGCTGAAGTAGGCTTCGCCGCTGGTCGCCCCGTAAAGCACGGTGTTGCCGATGAGGATGTTGTCTTCGGGAGCGAAGGTGGAGCGTTTGGGCGGAAACACGACGATCTTGCCGCCGGACAAGCCCTTGCCTACGTAATCGTTGGCATCGCCTTCAAGCGTGAGCGACACGCCTTTAGCGAGAAACGCGCCGAAGCTCTGCCCGGCCGAACCCTCGAACGAGATTCGAATGGTATCGTCCGGCAGTCCCTTCGATCCGTGCCGGCGCACGATTACGCCGCTGAGCATCGCGCCGACAGTGCGGTGTACGTTGCGAATCGGGAAATGAAGCTGTACCGGAGCACCGTGCTCGATCGACGGCTTGGCCGTTTCGAGGAAAGCGTAATCGAGCGCTTCCTTGAGCCCATGATCTTGCGAGATGAGGCAGCGCCGGCCCACGCGCCCGGGCACCTGGGGGTTATAGAGAATGGAGGCGAAGTCCAGCCCGCGCGCCTTCCAATGTTCGATTGCCGGCCGCATTTCGATCATGTCGACGCGGCCGATCATCTCATTCAGGCGGCGGAAGCCAAGCTTCGACATCCACTCGCGGAGTTCTTCGGCGATATAGAAGAAAAAATTGATGACGTTTTCGGGCGTGCCTTGAAACTTCTTGCGCAGTTCCGGGTTTTGCGTGGCGATACCGACCGGGCAGGTGTTCAGGTGGCACTTGCGCATCATAATGCAGCCCATGGCGACCAGCGGCGCCGTGGAGAAGCCGAATTCTTCCGCGCCGAGCAGAGCGGCGATCGCGACATCGCGCCCGGTTTGCAGCTTGCCATCCACCTGCACGCGAATGCGGCTGCGGAGATCGTTCATCACCAGCACCTGCTGCGTTTCGGCGAGGCCCAATTCCCAGGGAGCGCCGGCGTGGCGAATCGAGGTCAGCGGCGAGGCGCCGGTGCCGCCGTCATAACCACTGATAAGCACGACATCGGCATGCGCCTTCGATACGCCGGCGGCGACTGTGCCGACGCCGACTTCGGCAACCAGTTTGACCGAGATGCGCGCCGAGGGGTTGACGTTTTTCAAATCGTAGATCAGCTGCGAGAGATCTTCGATCGAGTAGATGTCGTGATGCGGCGGCGGCGAGATGAGGCCCACTCCGGCAATGGAATGCCGAACCCGCGCGATGGTCTCATCCACTTTGTGCCCGGGCAGTTGGCCGCCTTCGCCGGGCTTGGCGCCTTGCGCGATCTTGATCTGCAGCTCTTGCGCATTCACCAGGTAATGAGCGGTAACGCCGAAGCGGGCCGAGGCTACCTGTTTCACGGCGCTGCGCCTCGAATCGCCGTTCGCGAGAGGAATGTAGCGCGCCTCGTCTTCCCCGCCCTCGCCCGTGTTCGAGCGGCCGCCCATGCGGTTCATCGCGATGGCGAGGGTCTCGTGAGCTTCGGCGCCGATGGAGCCGAACGACATGGCGCCGGTGGCGAAGCGCTTCACAATTTCGCTCGCCGGCTCCACTTCTTCGAGCGGAATGGGGCGCGGAATGGTTTTTAGCTGCATCAAGCCGCGCAAGGTGTAGAGCCGCTGATTCTGCTCGTCGATTTGGCGCGTGTATTCCTGAAAAGTCGCGTAACTTTCCCGGCGGACGGCGTGCTGCAATTTGCTGACGGTCTCGGGATTCAACAGGTGGTGTTCCCCATTTACGCGGTATTGGTAATCGCCGCCGATTGGGAGTTCGGGCTCGGGTCCGAGAACAGCGTTGAAGGCGGAACCGTGCTTTGAAACCGCTTCCCTGGCGAGCACATCGAGACCGACGCCTTCGATGCGCGAGGGCGTGCCGGTGAAGTAAACATCGATGAGGCTTTTGTCGAGGCCGATGGCTTCGAACACCTGAGCGCCGCGATAGCTTTGCAGCGTCGAGATTCCCATTTTGGAGAAGACTTTCAGCAGTCCCTTGTTGACGGCCTTGATGTAGTTCTTGATGGCGGTTTCGGTCGGAATGCCGGGGTCGATTTCGCCCGCTTCCGCCATCTGCTCGATGGTTTCGATGGCGAGATACGGATTGATCGCGCTTGCGCCATAGCCGATGAGCAGACAGTAATGCATCACCTCGCGCGGCTCGCCCGATTCGATGATGAGCGCGACGCCGGTGCGCGTGCCTTCGCGAACCAGATGGTTGTGAACGGCGGTCAAAGCGAGCAGCGAGGGGATGGGCGCGAACTCCTCGTCGACCCCGCGGTCGGAAAGAATCAGCAGAGTGTAGCCAGCTTTGATGGCGAGCGAGGCGCGCCGGCACAAGCTGTTGAGCGCGCGCTTGAGGCCGCCCTCGCCTTCGTGGGCGCTGAAGGTAGTGGGCAAGGTCGAGGCGAGCAAATCGCCGCGCGAAACGCGCCGCAGCTTTTCGAGGTCGCGGTTGGTCAGCACCGGGTGCGGCATCTTCAGCGTGTGGCAGTTGGCCGGGGTTTCGTCCAGGATGTTCCGCTCGGTCCCGATATAACTGGTGAGCGACATCACCATCTCTTCGCGAATAGGATCGATAGGCGGGTTCGTCACCTGCGCGAAGAGCTGCTTGAAGTAATTGAAAAGCGACTGCGGTTTATCGGAGAGGCAGGCGAGCGGCGTATCGACGCCCATGGATCCCACCGCTTCCTGGCCTTCGACTGCCATTGGCGAGATCAGCAGGCGCAGGTCTTCCGCGGTGTAGCCGAAGCAGCGCTGACGCGTGAGCACGGTTTCCCGGTCCGAGCCCTGCACGCGAGACGGTTCCGGCAGCGAATCGAGCGTGATCTGATTTTGTTCGAGCCAGGCGGCGTACGGCTGCCGAACGGCAAGCTGCTGCTTCAATTCCTTGTCTGGGACGATGCGGCCCTGTTCCAGATCGACCAGCAGCATCTTGCCGGGCTGCAGGCGGCCCTTGTATTCGACCTCTTCGGCTTCGAACGGCAGGACGCCGGTCTCGGACGCCATCAAGAGCAAACCGCTCTTGGTGACGAGATAACGCGCCGGGCGCAGGCCATTGCGATCGAGCGTGGCCCCGATGACGCGGCCATCGGTAAAGGCGACGGCCGCGGGACCGTCCCAGGGCTCCATTAAAGACGCGTGATATTCGTAGAACGCGCGCCGCTCGTTCGACATGGTGGGGTGCGCGTCCCACGCTTCCGGGATGAGCATGGCCATGACGTGCGGCAGCGACCGGCCCGACATGGCGAGCAGCTCGACGGCGTTATCGAGCGAGGCGGAGTCGCTGACGCCCGGCTGCACGATCGGGAAGAGTTTCTTGATGTCGTCGAACAGGGGCGACGATATGACAGACTGCCGCGCGTTCATCCAATTGGTGTTGCCGCGGATCGTGTTGATCTCGCCGTTGTGGCAGAGATAACGAAACGGGTGAGCGAGCTGCCAGGTGGGAAACGTGTTGGTGGAAAAGCGCTGGTGTACGAGGCAGAGCGCGCTTTGGGTCAAGGGATCGAGCAGCTCGTTATAGAATTCGCCGATCTGATGCGCAAGCAGCAGGCCTTTATAGATGATTGTGCGGGAGGAAAACGATGGGATGTAGAAGAAGCCTTTGTCGCGCATCTCGGAGGCCGCGACCTGAGCTTCCACTCGCTTGCGCACGACGTAAAGCTTGCGCTCGAACGCATCGGCGGACATGCCGGGCGGCCGGGCGACGAAGAACTGCTCGATATAGGGCTGCGAGGCGCGGGCCACGCGTCCAATGGCGTCGACTTCGACTGGAGCGTCGCGCCAGCCTAGGACGTTCAGGCCTTCTTCGCGGGAGGTGCGCTCCATCAGGCCCTCGCAGGCCAGCCGCTGTTGAGGCTCGACCGGCAGGAAGCACATGGCGACGGCGTACTCGCCGGGAGCAGGGAGCGAGAAGCCGCTCGCAGGCGTTTCCCTTGCAAAGAATTCGTGAGGGATCTGGATCAGGATGCCCGCGCCATCCCCGGTTTCCGAATCGCAGCCGCACGCGCCCCGATGGGCGAGGTTGACCAGGATCTCAAGCCCTTTGCGGACGATATCGTGCGAGGCCCGGCCTTTGATATCGACCACGAAGCCGACTCCGCACGCATCGTGCTCGTGCGCGGGATTGTAGAGACCCTGAGCGTTAGGCAACTGGTTGGTAAAATCCACGGGGTACACGTCGTTATCCCCTCGACAGAGAGGTTTGACCTTCGAGTATAGCCAGTACTGTACTATCAGTCAAATCGAATCTATGGTTACGCATAATTAGAAAATCTTATGTTAATGTAGAAGGTCGTGACGCCTGCGAATCTACGTTTGATCCGCGATGTGGCCCACCTTCGGAGTGTCAGTAAAGCGGCGCGCATGAACGGCATCAGCCAATCGGCCGTAAGCCAGCAGATCCAGGAAGTGGAGCGCAGCTTAGGCGTGGAACTGTTCGACCGCAGCACACGCCCGCTGGCGGTGACCGAAGCCGGGAAGCTCTACCTGGAGTACTGCCGCGATGTGTTGCGAAGGCACGACGAGTTGGAGGCGTCGCTCGATCGGCTGACGAAGCAGGCGAACGGGACGGCGCGGCTCGCGGCGATTTATTCGGTGGGGCTTTCGGAGATGTCGCAGATTGAGGCGAGATTCGCGCGGCGCTTTCCGGAGGCCGCGCTGCAAGTTTCTTATCTGCGGCCGGAGCGCGTGTGGGAGGCAGTGGAAGAAGATCAGGCCGACCTGGGGCTGATGAGCTATGCCGAATCCTCGCGCGAAATTGTGGCGCTTCCGTGGCGCGATGAGGAGATGGTGGTCGCCGTCGCGCCTCAGCATCCGCTGGCGAAAAAGCGGTCGGTGCCCCCGTCGGCGCTCGAAGGCGAGGCGTTTGTCGGCTTCGATGACGACTTGCCGATCGAGGGTCAGATCGACCGCTACCTGCGCGAACACCGGGTCAGCGTAGAGCGGGCGATGCATTTCGACAACATCCAGATGATCAAGGAAGCGGTGGCGCATGGCGCCGGTATCAGCATCATGCCCAAGCGGGTGATGAGAGAGGACCTGGCGCAGGGACGGATCGTGGCGCTGCGCCTGCACCCGGCGGAATTATACCGGCCGGTACGCATCATTCATCGCCGGCGCAAGGTGTTCAATCCGGTCACGGGCGGGCTGCTTTCACTGCTCCGGGGTAGCGAAGAGACGCCTGCCACGGACGCGAACTCCGCTATACTAGCGCTGTCTGCCACCTGAAACGAGATACATCGGGCAGCGCGACCGGCGCCGGTTGAGGCTGATCTGGATCGCGGCGACGCTGCTCATCCTGTTGCTTTGCTCGCGCTTTCTTGCGAGCACGCTCATCGATTATTCGTGGTGGTCCGAAGTCGGCCAAGTCGATACCTGGGTGAATCTCTGGCTGTACGGCACAGGGCCGATCGCCGTCGCGGTGGTGATTCTGTTCTGCGCCTTCTGGGTAGCCTTCGAACTCGGTTTCCGGCGAGAGAAGGACGCGCCGGTTTTCGGGTTTCTAAGCCGCCGCCTGGTAGCGCGGCTCGCGCTCCTGGTTTTGGCGTTGCTGGCCATCGGAGTGGCCAATGCGACGGTCGACAGTTGGACGGCCGTCAAGTATTTCGGCGGACTGCGCTTGGCGGCGTCCTCTGCCGAATATAGGGACCCCATCTTCGGCCAGGGGCTGCACTTCTATTTCTTCGCGCTCCCGTTTTATAAGATGCTGCTGCGCGTGGCGCTCGCCGGGTCGGTGCTCGCGCTCATCATCTATTGGCTCGCCTCGAACGCCGAGAATCTGAGCAGCCGCATTCCAAACCTGCAGTCCGGGCGCTTTGAGTTCGACCGGGAGATTTCCGTATCGAGCGCGTTCAACTCGGTGTTTGTACGCCTGGTGGCCGCGCTGCTGTTAGCGGGCCTTGCGATCAAGTTTTATTTCAGCCGCTACGGCATGTTGGTCGAAGACCATGGGGCCTATCTGGTCGGCGTCGATTGGGTGGCGGACCATGTCGCGCTGCCCCTGCAGTGGCTGATGATCCTCGGCGCGCTTGCGGCCGCGGCGCTCGTGCTGGCGAGAAAGGCCAAATGGGCGCTGGCGCTATTGGCCATTTTGCCGGTGCGCTACATCGTGCCTTCGCTGGTTTCGAACTTCTACGTGCGTCCGAACGAACTCGCGCTCGAACGGCCGTATATCGCTCATCACATTCGCGCGACGCGCTCGGGATACAGCCTGACTCAGCGCGTCAAAGAGACCACGCTCGAAGCGTCGCCGGAGATGCCGTTCGACTATGCGTCCCACAAGGCTCTGCTCGATAACGTACGGCTGTGGGATTGGCGCGCTTTCCACGACACTATCTCGCAGATTCAGCCCTTGCGGCCCTACGTGTACATGGACACGGACGTAGACCGCTACACGATAGACGGTCAATTGCGGCAGGTGTTGGTTGCTCCGCGCGAGCTGGATATCCGGCAACTAGGGGCGGCGGGAACGCGGTGGATCAATACGCACCTGATCTATACGCACGGCTATGGGATCGTCATGGCCGAGTCGAACCGGATCACTCCGGACGGGTTGCCGGTGCTGTTTGTGAAGGACGCGCCGCCGGTCGTGACTAGCAAAAGCCTGAAGGTGACGCAGCCGGAGATTTATTACAGCGAAGTGGCGCATGAACCGGTCTACCTGGATACGAATCAGCAGGAGTTCAATTATCCCTTCGGCTCGGAAAGCCGGTACACGACCTACTCCGGCAAAGGCGGGTTTGAGGTATCGCCTCTAATACGTTTGTGCGCGGCCGTGCAGTACGGCGATCTGAACGTGCTGTTGACGAGTTACTTGAATTCTCATAGCCGCATGATGATTCACCGCCCGATCATCGAACGCCTTTCCACCCTGGCGGGTTTTCTGACCTGGGATACAGATCCTTACCTGGTGCTGACGGACGGGGGCCGGCTGGTTTGGATTGTAGATGGCTATATGACTTCGGACGCGCATCCTTATTCGCGCGAGATGGACTTAGCCAACGGACAGATCAATTACATCCGAAATTCCGTTAAAGCGACGATCGATGCGTATACCGGAGAGACGAACCTTTACGTTTTCGACCCGGGAGACGTTCTAATTCAAGCCTACGGCAGGCTGTTCCCCCAGTTGTTCAAGCCGGCCTCGGCGATGCCCGCGGACTTGCGAGCGCATGTCCGGTATCCGGAAACGCTGTTTAGCACGCAGGCCGAAATGTACCGGCTGTTTCATATGCGAGATCCCGAGGCGTTTTACAATCGCGCGGATCTGTGGGACCTGGCGAAGACCGGGAGCGGGCAGAATGCGGGATCGAATGCCGTTTCGCCGACCTATGTTGTAGCCACGCTACCGGGGAGCAATACGCCGGAGTTTATGTTGATCACGACATTTACTCCTGCGAATAAGGACAACCTGATCGGGGTAATGTATGCGCGCTGCGACGGCGAGCATCTGGGCGAGCTAGTATTCGAGCAACTTACTAAGCAGAACATTATCTACGGGCCGATGCAGATCGACGCTCGGATCAATCAGGACCAGAATATTTCCAAGGACCTGACGCTCTGGAACCAGCAAGGGTCGCAAGTGCTGCGCGGGCAGACCTTGGTGCTGCCGATCGACGATAGTTTTCTATATGTCGAGCCGATTTATATTCAAGCCGCGCAGGCAAGCATGCCGCAGTTGAAGAAAGTGGCGCTGGCGATGGGCAATCGCCTGGCTTACGCCGATACCTATGAGCAGGCTTTATCGCAACTGATCGATTCCCTGGGAGGAACCGAAAACGCGGGGCAGGGCGCCGCGCCGGCGCTGGCGCAAGCGGCTCGGGGCGCGGGCAATGCGCCTCCTTCGGCGCAGGCGGCGCAAGCGCTCGAGCAGATTCGGGATCATCTGCGCCGCTACCGCGAGTTAAGCGCCCAAGGCAAATGGGCCGAAGCCGGTAAAGAACTTGACGCCATACAAGGCCTGGCGCAGAAATAAGGCGCGTCTCTCACTGTATCGGCTAGAACCCTCTGGAGAAAATACCCGAATTCGTGATACATGACTTATAGGAGCGCACAGGGCGTTCGGCGTCCGTGGTGCGCGATAGAGGAGGAGAGGATGTTGAAGACCGCAGTAACAGTATTGGCGCTGGTTGTCGCCCTGCCGTTCGCTGTAATGGCGCAAAGACATCCGGGTTACCTGCACGCGCTTTCGGACTTGAGATATGCGAGGGCGCTGCTGGAGCACGGGGATTGGGGCCGCGTGGGACCGGACCGTGAGCGCGCGATTGGAGAGATCGACAGAGCGGTCGAAGAACTCCGACGCGCGGCGATGGACGATGGCCGGAACCCGGACGCGCATCCTCCGGTTCAGGACCGCTGGGCGCCGCGGGACCGGCTGCACCGCGCCGAGGAGGCATTGGGACGGGCTCGGGAAGCGATCACCCGCGAAGAGGACAATCCGGCGGCGCGAGAGTGGCGGGATCGCGCGTTTCGTCACATTGACGATGCGCGGCGCGCCGTGCGTCATGCGATCGAGGGCTGGCGCTAGGCGCTCGGAACGTCACCGATTCGAAAATTGCGCTGCCTGGCCTAAACCAATACCGCGGCAGGCTGGGCAGCGCCGTATGTTCGAGCGACATAGTCGTCCAACATTCCGCGGAACTCGGCGACTATGCCGTCTCCACGAAGCGTCTTGACCAGTTTGCCGTCCACATAAACCGGCGCGACCGGCTGCTCAAACGTTCCAGGAAGCGAAATGCCGATATTGGCGTGTTTGGATTCGCCTGGGCCGTTAACGACGCAGCCCATAACCGCGACCTTCATCTCTTCCACGCCCGCGTACTTTTCGCGCCAAACAGGCATCTGCTCCCGCAAATAGGTCTGTATTTGATCCGCCATGTCCTGGAAAAAGGTACTGGTGGTGCGGCCGCAACCCGGACAGGCGGCCACTTGCGGCGTGAAGCTGCGCAGACTCAGGGCCTGGAGGATCTGTTGGCAGACGACGACTTCTTCCGTGCGATCGCCATTGGGCAAGGGCGTGAGCGAGGCGCGGATCGTGTCTCCGATTCCGGCTTGCAGAAGCACCGAAAGAGCGGCGGCGGTAACGACAATACCCTTGGATCCGAGACCGGCTTCGGTGAGCCCGAGGTGCAGCGGGTAATCGCAGCGCGCCGCCAGCATCTCGTACACGCCTATCAGGTCCTGGACATTCGACACCTTGGCGCTCAGCACGATCTTGTCGTGCGCAAGGCCGTAGCGCTCGGCATTTTCGGCGCTCCGAAGCGCGCTTTCGACAATGGCGCGCTTCATCACTTCGGCGGCGCTGAGCGGCGCCGGGGACCTCGAATTTTCATCCATCATCCGCGTAAGCAGAGCCGAATCAAGCGAGCCCCAATTCACTCCGATACGGACCGGGCGATCGTACTCGATAGCCGCTTCGATCATGGTGCGGAAATTATCGTCCTGCTTGCGGCCGATGTTTACGTTGCCGGGGTTGATGCGGTACTTCGAAAGCGCGCGGGCGCAGGCGGGATACTTCTTGAGCAGGATGTGGCCGTTGTAATGGAAGTCGCCGACGATGGGAACGGCGACGCCGAAGTCTCGAAGAGTGCCGACGATGGTCGGAACCGCCTGTGCCGCTTCTTCGGTGTTCACCGTGACGCGGACCAGCTCCGAACCTGCGCGAGCCAGATCCATCACCTGGTTGACAGTAGAAGCGGAATCCGCCGTGTCGGTGTTCGTCATGGATTGCACAACGACAGGGTTCGAGCCGCCTACCTGAACACCACCGATGTTGACGGCGACCGATCGCCTGCGGGGGGATGCAGCCATGAACGAGAAAACCTCCAGAGGATGGATGATTGAATCTTCATTCTAGCAGCGAGAGTCATTGTAAATAGGCCCCCAGGAGTGAAGCCGATTACTTACAGACTCGCGCGCGAGACCTAGTACTCCACCAATCGAAGCATTTGGCCGCTCGACATGCGTCTACAAGTTGTGAACAGCAAGTGGATCTTAATCGCTTTGGTTTCATCGGCACTGTGCTCTATGTGGGCCGGAGCGCCGCGCCTGAACGGAAGATACGTCGCGACCGCATATTCCCAGACCGGAATTACCGCTTCCGGCCAGTGGACGCACCGGCACGTGGTGGCGGCCGACCCCGCGGTCCTGCCGATCGGCACACGAATCAAGATCAAGCATGCGGGCCGTTACTCGGGCGAGTATGTTGTAGCGGACACCGGCGCCAAGGTGGAAGGGCGACGGCTCGATCTGTATGTGCCCAGCACGCCGGAGTGCAAGAAGTTCGGCGTCAAGCGAGTGAGCGTGAGAGTGCTCGAAGTGGGCACGGGGACCCATGAAGCTGCGAAGCAAGCGGACCAGGCCGTGAAGCAGGACGTGAAGCAGGATGTGGCGAAGGGCGTGGTTGGAAATGCAGCGACGGAGCACGACTGGGCGACGCAAGGCGCGCCTGTCGCCAAAGCGGTCAAGGCAGGCGGAACTCCGGCGGACGCGGCTAACCCCGGCGAGGCGAAACCGGCGGCCGGCTCATCTGGCGCCAATTCAAGCGGTTCCAGTTCACCGGCCGGCGCGACAACGCCTCCCAAGCTCTAGGGCACTTTCACAGCGTCGTTAAATTCGATCGAGACAGTTTCCGTTTTTCCGGAGGCGACGTGAATCGGCTCCGGAGTCCCCGGGGTCTTGCTATACATTCCGAGCGAGGAACCGCTGGGGGGCGCCGACTGCGCGTCCCATTTGCCGGTGGGATCGAAGGCGACGCTGACATAAGCCGGGTCTGCCTTCGCGTTCGATAAGGTGGCGGTCCCTGTCTTGGAGGCAGAGGATGTCACTTCAACCGGGATGGCGCCGGCTTTCATGAAATCGGCGGAGTTCCACAGCGCCACATAGATCTTATGATTCTCGTCGACAGTGCCCGAGCCGGTGTAATCGAGCTTGATCTTGATGGTTCCCCCGGAGCTCGAATCTTGCGGCGAGGCGGCTTGTGGCGCGGCGAGTAACAAAGCCGCGGCGGCAAACACAAAAACGGCGGACAGGCATTTTCGCATTCCAGGCTCCCCCCAAATGAGCCAAATTGAAACGAGTAACAGCTTATCACCGATCGACGCGAAGCGGGGCGATGCCTGCCTGCTCGGGCGTGTTGCGGGTGTATAATTCCGGAAAATACCGTCGCTTCAGGCGAGTTTGTTGTCTCAAACGAAAGGCCTATAAGGAGTCTCATGACGCATCTTCGTCGGATGTTGTTTGTTTGCGCGATCGTGTGCCTGTTTCGAGGCGCCGCTTCCGCTCAGGCGGTTACGGGCACGGTGCTAGGGACCGTAACGGACGCTTCCGGCGCTGTGGTAGCCGGCGCGAAGGTACAGCTAACCGAGGTGCAAACCGACGCCGTTCGCAGCGCGGAAAGCAATTCGAGCGGCAACTACACGTTTCCGGATGTGCCGGAGGGCATGTATCGCGTGGGCGTAGAGGCGCCGGGATTCAAGAAAGAGATCCGCGAGAACGTAAGCGTGGCGGTCAACACCAGCGCGCGCGTGGATGTTCAGCTACAACCAGGGAACATCAATCAATCGATCGAGGTAACGGCGGCGCCGCCCCCGCTCCAGACCGATCGCGCCGACACGACCGTCAGCATCTCGACCGTGCAAACCGCGAGCTTGCCGCTCAGCGACAATCGCAATTTTCAAAGCCTGCTGAACCTCGTGCCGGGAACCGCGCCGGCCACTTTTCAACATTCGCAATTTTTCAATGCCGAAAGCTCTTTGCAGACCGAGGTTAACGGCCAGTTTCGAATGGGCAACGAGTACCAGATCGAAGGCATCGATGACGATGAACGCACGGGGCTATTGCAGATCCTCATTCCACCCGACGAGGCAATTCAAACCGTTGACGTTTCGACCAGTAACTACGATCCGGAGCTGGGACGCGCATCGGGCGGCGTGGCCAACGTGATTATTAAATCCGGAACAAACAGCTTCCATGGCGCCGCCTACGAGTTCATCCAGAACAGCGCGTTCGACGCGCGAAGCTTCTTTAATCCGACCGTCAATCACATAGCGTATAACTATTTCGGCGGCGACTTCGGCGGCCCTATCATCCACAATAAGCTGTTCTTCTTCGCCGATTACTTGCGCGTGAACGATCACGAGGCAACCGCAACCCAAGAGACGATTCCGTCGTTACTCAGCAGGACCGGAAATCTCAGCGCTTTCTCGACGGTCATTTACAATCCGTATACCGGAAATCCGACAACCGGCGCCGGACGCGTGCCGTTTGCCGGGAACATCATCCCGTCCAATCTGATCAATCCGGTCTCGGCGACTATCTTGTCGCTGCTTCCGGGTCCCAACGAGCCTTTCAAAGAAGGCAGCCCGGCCAATAACTATTACGGGGCGCCGCCGTTCACGAAGACGACCGATTCCTTCGACACCAAGCTCGATTACGACATCGACGAAAAGGACCGGCTGAGCGGAAGGCTTAGTTTCTCCTGGCCGATTGTGTATCAGGCGCCGCTGTTTGGCCCGGAGTTAGGCGGTGACGCCAACGGCGCATTCCAAGGAACGGGATCGCAAAAGACCTACAGCAGCGGACTTAATTACGACCATGTCTTCTCGCCTAACTTTCTGACCGAGTTTCGGGTGGGTGTCGCCTACTACAACAGTTCGGCAATTCCGTCGGACTACGGCAGCGCCGATGCGACAAAGGTCGGAATCCCCGGCGTGAATATCAGCTCGTTCACAAGCGGCCAAGCGCAGATTACGATCAACGGCGGCTATACGAATCCTTTAATCGGTTACTCGGCGAGCGTCCCGTGGGTGCGTTCGGAAGCGAATATCGATACGGTTAACAACTGGACAAAGATCGTCGGCAATCACACCTTCAAATGGGGCGTGGATCTGCGGCGTGTTCGCGACAACTTATTACAGGACCAGACGTTCGGGCCGCGCGGAGTGTATACATTCAGCGCGAATCAGACGTCGATTCCTGGCGCGAAAACGGGCATCGGAAACGATCTCGCGAGTTTTCTCTTGGACGTACCCAGCCAGGCCGGCCGGGATGTGAATACTTATTTTCCGGCTTATAGAGATTGGTGGTTCTTCGCTTACGGCGGAGACAAGTGGCAGGTGACGCCGAAACTGACGGTGGATCTGGGATTGCGGTGGGAGTTCTATCCCCCGGGCACGCCGCAGTTCCCAGGAGGATTTTCGAATTACAATCCCGCGGCTAACTCGCTGGTAATAGCGGGCGTGGGGGGCAATCCCGAGAATCTGGGAATAAAGACGCGGTATCGCTACTTTGCGCCGCGCGTGGGCGCCGCGTATCGCTTGACGGACTCGACCGTAATTCGGACCGGCTTTGGAATCAGCTATACTCCATTTCCGGACAACACTTATGCGTACAACTATCCAGTGCGTTCCAACAACGCCTATAATCCAGCCGGCGCGGGCTTCGGGCCGGCGGTACTGGCGGATGGAGTAACTCCCGCCACTTTCCAGGCCGGCTTTCCCGCCCCGGTTCCCGTGACGGTTCCATCCAACGGAATTATTCCAGTGACCAAGAACCTGGCGAGCCAGAACTTTTTTGTCATTCCGCAGGACTATCTCAATCCTTATGTAGAATCCTGGAACTTCGCGATCCAGCAGGCGCTCCCGCATAAGTTCACATTAGATGCCGCTTACGTAGGAAATCACGGCGTCCGATTGCCGGGACAATATAACTTGAATGCAGGTTTTGTGGCGGGCGCCGGAACCGCGGGACAACCCGAATATACGATGACAGACCCCAACACAGGTTTGCAGGAGAAACGGACAGCAGCGGCCACTGAATATTGGCAGGGGTTTTCGTCGGATTATAACGGGCTGCAGGTGAAGCTGAACCGCCAATTCAATAACGGACTCTTAATCACAACTGCATTCACTTGGGCTAAGGGAATGGATTACCAGACCGACGACGACGGCCAGTATCTGTTCTATATAAACTTCCAACGCAATTACGCGCGAACCGATTTCGACCGGACTCTGACCTATGTTCAAAGTTTCCTTTACCAGTTGCCGTGGGGCAAAGGGCAACGATGGATGAATTCCGGGGTGGCCTCATCGGTCCTTGGCAACTGGCAGATCGCCGGAATCATCAGCGCCTACAGCGGCATGCCGTTTACCTTGACGGTGGGCGGCAACAACAATGACGGCGGGAGTTTGAAGGCGCCGGCGAACACGCAAACGCCGGAGCAAGTTTCCGCCGTGCAGATTCTGCACGGAATCAACACAAACCCGTGGTTCACCACAACCAGCTTTGCCCAGCCGGTGGGCGCGGTTTTCGGGAACGTCGGACGGAACAACCTATCCGGACCAGGGTTGTTTGCGCTGAATCTGTCGCTATTTAAGGATTTCAAAATTACGGAGCGCTGGCAGTTCGAGCTGCGATGCGATTCATTCAACCTGACAAATACTCCGGAGTTCAGTAATCCGGGAACCGACATTACAAGCTCGACATTCGGGCGAGTCACCGGCACGTTGAGCAGCGGAACGGGCGTGAACGGGACGGGCGGCGGGAGAGCGCTACAACTCGCGGCGAAATTGTCGTTTTAGCGCTGGCTTTGGGCAGCGCGAAGGTTGTAGCGGGCGTCTTCGTAATCGGGTTTGAGGCGGATGGCGGCTTGGAATTCCCGGATCGCCAGCGGGATTTGGCCGAGGGTGGCGAGAGCTACTCCAAGGTTGTTGTGCAGTTCCGGATTATCCGGAGCGAGTCGCAAGGCAGCCTCGAATCGATCGATGGCCTCCTGTGTCTTCCCTGCCTTGGCTAGCGCCACGCCTTCCTCAAACAATTCCTGCGCTTCCTGTCCTTGCGCGATAGCGAGATTGGCGCGGCAAATGGAACAATCGGGCGCAAGACGCAGAGCGGTTTCGAACTCCGCAAGGGCTTGATCGAAGCGGCCGCTCTTCGCCAGGGCCGAACCCAGATCGGACCGTGCCTCCACGGATTCGGGTTGCATGCGAAGAGCCGCCTGGTAATGAGCGATGGCTTCGGGTAAACGGCCGGGCTGGTCGGAAATAGCGAGCCCCAGGTTGTGCTCGGCGACATAATTTCCCTGCGTGACTTCGATGGCATGCCGGAACAGCGACTCGCTATTGCGCCAATATTGAAGCTGCATCGAGGTCAGTACCACACAACACGCGCATGCCGCGGCGGCGCAAGTTACAATCGCGGCCCTCGCCTTGCACCATCGCAGAGCAAGATCCGCCGCGCCCCAGGCAAGCATGACCAATAAACCGACCATCGGGATGTACGTGTAGCGGTCGGCACGGGCCTGGGCTCCCGCTTGAATGACGCCGATCACTGGGAGAAGAGTGATTAGATACCACGACCAGCCGACGAGAAGATACGGGCGCGTCCGCGCTGTTCTCAAGACAAGAAACGAAATTGCCGCAAGCGCGAGCGTTGCGACAATTGGCTGCCACGCCGGAATCGAGCGCGGATACGGATAGAAAACCGCAAGATTAGCCGGCCAGAACATCTTGACGATGTAAGTTGCGTAAGAGACCAAGGCATTCTCGAAGCGAATGCCGAGCGGAAATGCCTTGACAGCGCGGCTCGCTTGCTGCGCGGAATAAGTGATAACGGCGGCGCCCGCCGCCATCACGGCAAATGGGATCTTTTCGAGGATAAGTCGCTTCCAAGACCTGGCGCGGCGCAATGGCCAGACGTCGAGTAACAGCAGCACAAGCGGAAGCGTCACAATCATGGGCTTGGATAGAAGGCCCAGGCAAAAGGAAAACAGGACGAGTAAGTACCGGCGCCATTCGGGGCGCTCTGCATAGCGCGTATACAGCCAGAGCGTGACAAACCAGAACAAGGCGCACAGCACATCCTTTCTCTCCGAGATCCAGGCGACCGATTCGACGTGGAATGGATGAAGCGCGAAGACGAACGCCACGAATGCGCCGGCCCAGCGCCTGCGGGTCGCGCGAAAGAGAAACTCAAAAACGAATAATGCGGCGAGCGCGTGAAGGAGCGCGTTCACCAGATGGTGCATGCCTGCGTCCAGGCCGAAGAGCTGCGCGTCCAGCATGTGAGAAACGCGGGTCAGCGGAAACCAGTTTGCAGCGTCACGAGAAGTGGCGGCCCACTCGATTCCATGGACGGAGATCCCTTGTTGAACGTGGGGATTCGAGGTGACGTACTCGGGATCGTCGTAGTTGATGAAGTCGAACTGCCGGACGGGAGCGTAGACCGCGAGCGTTATCGCAAAAAGCGCGAGATAGATCCAGATGCCGGCGAGGGCGCTGTTCGGCCGGCCGGCGCGAAGCCTTGCTTCCGCCTTAACGGGTGGGCGCGAGCGTTTGGTCGATGAAGCCGCCGACATCTTCCTTCATTTTCTTCAAAGAATCGGCGTCCAGATAGACCATGTGTCCCGCGGCAAATGTCGTGTACGAAATATTATTGCGATAGCGCGGCGCGAGGTCCAGGTGGTCCATGGTGAAGTTGACCGCATAGTAAGGCGTTGCGAGATCGTAATAGCCTTCGAGCACGCGCACCTTCAGATATGGGTTCTTGACCATTGCTTGGCGAAGAGCGCTGGCGGTGTCCGGCCACCCTTCGCCCGAATCGCCCCAGGTCCATTTAAACGAAGGTCCCCAGGCTTCATGGGCCATGACGTAATATGGCGTGTCGGTCTTGTAATTCAGCTCGCGGCGGATGTAATCGTAAAAGGCGGATGTGAAAGGAGGACCGGTTTGAGCGCTGGTCGGATCGAAGAACCGCGTTCCAACAAAGCCATCCGGGTCGGGGCCGCTGAAACGGCCATCGAGCCGACCTACGCGCAGCTTTTGATCGGCCAATAAATAGTGAGTGAATCCCTGAACATCGATGCGCAAGTTATATTGGTCGATAATTTCCTTACTAAGTCCCGTGTAACGGGCGAGCGTGTCGATCACGGCCTGGCGCTCTTGCGGCGTAAGCGCATCCCCTTTTGCCAGCGCTTGCGTATATTCGGTCGAAGCCCAGCGCTCCACTTCGGCTCGCGTGCGCTCCATGTTTTCCGAAAGCTCCGGCGCAAGCTTGTGATGATAGGCGGCGATCATGGCGAAAGTAGGGAGGATCAGCGGGTAAGGCTCGTCGTTCGTTTTACTGAATTCAAGCGATTGGAAGGCGAGTACGGTCGATAAAAGCACAATCCCGTTGAAGGAGATGCCTTTGTTGGCGAGATAGCCGGATACGCCGGCCGACCGCGTGGTTCCATAGCTTTCGCCGAACAGGTAGAGCGGCGACGACCAGCGCTCGTTACGCGTGATGTACAGGCGTATAAATTCACCGAAGGATTGAATATCGCCGCTCAGGCTCCAGAATTTCTTGCCTATGGTCGGAGTGGCGGGACGGCTGAAGCCGGTGCCGATGGCGTCGATCAGAACGAGATCGGTTTTGTCGAGAAGACTGTTGGCGTTATCTTCGAGGCGATAGGGAGCGGCGGGCAGGAACCCATCTTTCTGGAGCACTACTTTGCGAGGGCCGAGAGCGCCCATATGCAGCCAGATGGAGGCCGAGCCCGGACCGCCGTTGAAGGCGAAGGTCAAAGGCCGTTGCGACGAATCGGCGTTATCGAGCGTGTAGGCGACATAGAACATCAGCGCGTCGGTCTTGCCGGCGGCTTCCTTGATGGGCAGACGGCCCGCCGTAGCGGTGTAATGCAGCACGCGCCCTCCAATGCGGATTTCATGATGGGTGACGGCGGGCGGAACCTCCGTCATGTCGAAGTGCTGTTCCTGCTCCTCTTCTTCGTCCTCGGCAGCCTCGGGCCGCCGCGCGCGTTCTCGTTCGGCGGTGCTCGGGCTCGCTTCCTGGGGAGGCTGCTCGGTCTTGGGTGTTGAAGGAGGCTGAGCGGGAGCGCTGGTTTCCACCTGCTGCTTCGGAGGATTGGCCCGCTGCGCCGGGAGGAGCTTAGGGAAAGCGAGGAGCAGCGGAATCAAGAGAGCGTAAAAAAGTGAGCGCATCAATATCGATTTTCGCGCAACAAGCTTTCATTTCGATGCAGGAGTCCATAAATGGAATCGACTTCACACAGCCTTTCTGATATTCTGATGGTGTCTTTGCCCGCATCCGAATTTTGATCCGAGTGCCTCTGGCCGCTAATTCTTTTCCTTCCTTCAAAGTGGGTTTCGAGAGCAGTCCGACAAAGACAATTCAAACCGAGAGGATGATGTTGTGACCAATATCTTTGTAGGAAACCTTAGTTATCAAGCCACGCAGGCGGACCTGCAGGCGGCCTTCGAGGCGTATGGGACGGTTGAGCGCGTGAATCTGATCACCGACCGGGAAACGGGGCAGCCCAGAGGGTTTGCTTTTGTAGAGATGAGCGATCCGCAAGCGGCCCAGACCGCGATCTCTCACCTGAACGGCGCCGAGCTACACGGGCGGACGATGAACGTGAATGAAGCGCGGCCGAAGACAGGCGGCGGCGGCGGCGGTTTCGGCGGCAACCGCGGGTCGGGTAATCGCGGCGGCGGCGGCGGTGGACGCGGTCGCGGACCGCGCTGGTAATACCCGGCCGGGTGCGCCCGCGCCCATGGCGCAGAATCAGCTAAACAGAATTAGCTGAACAGGATTCGTAAAGTAGACGCCTGTACTCCGGTTTGACAGAATCGGAGTATAGGCACTTTTTCATTCAGGAGGAATCATGCCAGGTCGTGGCCCCCAGACATTCAAGAAACGCCAGAAAGAGCAGCAGCGCAAGGAGCGGTCTCAGGAGAAGTTTGCAAAGCGCATGCAGAGAAAGGCCGATCGCGCGGCTGGCATCGTATCCCACGAGGACGATTCGATCGAGCCAGCGCTCGATTCCGAAGACATGCCCGCCAAGTCTTCGGCTAACTCTTAGCGACGCTCCCCGAAGGCGGAGACTTTCGCTTCACGCTCGCGTCAATTCGCCCGGGGCTTTTGCAATTTTATCTGCTCCGATCAGTTTTTGGCGGCCATGCGCGTTTTCCGTGGGAGCGTCGGCCGATCCTGCTGAGTCCGATACCGGCGTTAGCGCGAGATCCATATAGCTGTTGGCCCCGGGATCGCGCTTGAGACGCATTCGCAACCAGCCATAGCGCACGATGAGCGCGCCGAGATGAAGGTGCTTGTAAAGCAGATTGGCGACGTAGCGCGGATAAAAGATCAGCGGATTTTCCAAGGGCAGCGTAGGACGGCGATCCTTGCGATATTTCCGCCGCAGGTAACCACCTTGCAGCGGGTCGACGTTTTCGAGGCGAATGCAGACGTAAAACCAGAGCAGCAGGAGCAGCATGTTGCCCGGATTGCTCCGCGTAGCCGTTGCCCGGCGCATCACCGTTTTCAGGTGGTCGAGGGAATAGTAGCTTTCCCAGGCGGCCTTGTACAGCTTTTCCCACTCTTCGCGAGACATCGCAGGATGGCTCGTGGTGACATGTTCCAGATCGTACTTGTTCAGGTCGGGATCGAGATAGGCGCCGGCGCTGAACAGGCGTTGATGATCTTCCGAGCCAGGCAGCGGCGTCAGGCAGTGCGGCTCCAACAGGTCGATGGGCAGCTCGCGCTGGATGGTTTCGATGTCGCGCAGGACGGACTCGGGCGTATCGCCCGGAAAGCCCACTATGTAGCCGGCGAAGATGGTAGCGCCGGCGCGCTTCCACTCGAGTAGCATCTTGCGGTACTCGGCGACTTTGTTTTGTTTCTTTCGCGCGCCCAGCAAAGAATCGGGATTGATGCTTTCAAGGCCGATGAAGACGCGGGCCACGCCGGCGCGGCCTGCCTTGGAGATGAAGTTCGGAAGGCGATGGCACATGGTGTCCACCTGGATCACGAACTTGATGTTGAGCTTCTCTTCTTCGCGCAGGCGGATCAGCCGGTCGAAGATGTTTTCCCAATCGCGGTTGCGCGCGAAATTATCGTCGGTGATGAAGAAGCGATTGATGCCTTGCGCCAGGTTCCGCCGAACGATCTGCTCCACGTCGTCCGCCGAGCGGCGGCGCGACTTGCGGCCTTGCACATTGATGATCGTGCAGAAGGAGCATTGGAAAGGACAGCCCCGGCCGGCGTCAAAGCTGGTCAGCTTTCCGGCGGTGCGCTTGATGCGCGTGGGAGGAAGAATCGGAACGGGCGCGCCCTCAAGCGCGGGCAGCTCGGCCATGTAGTTGTAGAGCGGCTTGAGCGAGCCTTGCCAGGCATCTCGAAGCAGATCGTCCAGGCGCCCTTCGGCTTCGCCGGCGAACAGCGAGATGCCAAGGTCCATCGCCTCCTGCAGCTCGGGCGTGATGCCGGGCAGCATCGCAAGACAGCCGGAAACGTGAAAACCGCCCAGGCATACCTGGATTCCAGCGGCCCGCAGCGGCCGTGCGATATCGAGCGCGCGCGGAAACTGATTCGACTGCACGCCCACAAGAGCAACGAGCGCACGCTTGCCCCGTAGCTGCCGGGCGATGCGGTTCGGGCGAACCCGCGTGTTTGTTTCGTCGTAGGCCGTGATGGCGAGCTCCACATTTTCGCCCAGCACGCGCCGGCTCTGGCATTCGAGCGCGAGTCCGTTAAGGACCGCCAAGGTGTTCGAAGGGATGGCGGAACGAAGCCACTGGATCACGTAGCCATCGTCATCGTAATGGGACGGCTTAATGAGGACCAGCGAGAACCGCTGCGAGGATGGGGCGGCAGCCTGAGGGCTGGAAACAACTCGACTCAAGGTGACGAGTCTAGAGTAACATGGGCTGCGGAACTCGCGCCAGCGGCCATGAGCAACCCTTCGGCCATAATCAAGCATGGCGTTTGAACGCGAGGTGGAACTGGCCAAATTGCTGGCGCAGGAAGCAGGCGCGCTGGCGATCGACTACCAGCGGCGCGGGGTCGAGGCAGAGATGAAACCAGACGAGTCGCCCGTAACGGCGGCCGACCGAGCCTGCGAGAAATTGATCGTCGATCGCATCAGCCTGGAGTTTCCCGAGGACGGGCTGCTCGGAGAAGAGGGAACGCGGCGGCAGAGCCGGAGCGGACGGAAGTGGATTATCGATCCGATTGATGGCACCCGGGACTTCTTGCGAGGCATACCGCTCTGGACGGTGCTGATTGGCCTCGAACAGGATGGCGACATCGTGGCCGGCGCGGCGCATTGCCCCAGGCAGGGCTTCCTCCTTTGGGCCGCCCGAGGCGAAGGGGCCTGGAGCAGCGATTCGCAGCTCCGCGTATCGGACAAATCCGACCCGAAAGACGCGGTGCTTTCCTTTAATGGATTCAACAAGGCCGGAGTGGCGCCGTTTGCCTCTCGCTTTCTGCCATGGGTGCAGCGCTTTTGGGCGGTTCGCAGCATGGGCGGCGCGGTGGACGCCATGCTGTTGGCGCAGGGCCGCTCCGACGTCTGGATGGAGCCGAACGGCTCGCCCTGGGACTTCGCCGCTTTGAAGATTCTAATTGAAGAGGCCGGGGGCTACTTCGCCAGCTTTAGAGGCGAAAACACCATCTACGGCGGCAACGCCTACGGGTGCGCGCCAAGCCTGAAGCCCACGGTCGAAGAACTGCTACGGCAGGCGGAGTTAAGTTAAAGGCTCGAAAAAGACCGTGCCCCAGCCGTGATACCGGTCGCGCACCGTGTCCGCCTTCAACTCGCCCTCTTCGAACCTGAGCGGCCGGTACCCGTGGCTGCAAGCGAATTCCACGATCTCCGAGCACGGGCGAACACCCTCCAGATCCAGGTCGCCCACTTCGATCATGAAAAATGGTCGGCAGGTCTTGAGCGTATCCTTCATGCCGTCGATGATCTGATACTCGGCGCTTTCCGCATCTACTTTAATCACGTTGGGCTTCACGCCGGTGCGCGCGACGTACTCATCCAGCGAAACGGTTTGAATGCGGTGCTTTACCTCGGGGACCGCCCGGCCGCCGGGCACGCGGGCCGGAAAGAACGAGTTGAAGGCGAAATTCATAGCGCCAAAGTCGTTGAAGACGAGCTCGTCGGAGTGCGAATAGACCGCTAAGTTATTGACTGTTATGTTGCTATGGTGCTTGGCGTTGTCGGCCAGCAGGCGAAACGTGCGCGGCGTGGGCTCGAAGGAGTGAACCTGGCCGGTCTCGCCCACCAAGTGGGAAGCCAGGAGGCTGAAGTAGCCGACGTGAGCGCCCACGTCGAAGAAGACCATGCCGGGGCGCAGGAGCTTCAGCAGGACCAGCGTCTCATCCTTCTCGAAATAAGATTCCGAGACGATCTGGCCGGAGACGACCTCCGGCAGCATGACGTTCATGGTGGCGCCCCAAAACGTGTACGCTTTGCACTTGACCGGCTCGGCCAGATAAAAGTTCCGGCCCTGCGCGTTTCTCTTTTCGCGCTCTTCGAACAGCTTCAGTAGCTCGGCGTTTTCGACAAGCGTCTGCATCTATGCCCTCCTGGGGCTACAAGATTAGTCGGCAAATTCCGGAAAATTCGCAGCCGCAGGGCTGTACAGATATTCCTGCCGCCATCCGATAGATAAGCTGTGGAACCCGAGATGCGGACACAGATATGAGCAGAACTTTACCGGCAGTCTTGAAACAACCCAAACACGTGAGACCGCTTACGGTCGAGCCCCGCACGTTGCAGATGTTGGAGAGCCGCTTTCAGGAAGGCAAAGCGTTCGAACGGGAGAAGAATTTCGCCGACGCGGAGAAGATTTACCGCGAGATCCTGGCGCGAGCCGAACAGTTGCGTCTCACCACCGCAAGCGCTTCCGTCGCCCTCGGTTATGTGCTGTTGATGCAAGGCAAGCTGGAGCCGGCTGAAACCTACCTTTTGCGAGCCAAGCGGCTCGACCCGAATCTCCTCGAAGTGCATATCAACCTGGGCGCCGTGTATCGGATGCAGGAGAAGTGGAAGGAGAGCGAGAAGTGCTGCCGGAGAGCGCTTGAAATCGATCCAAAGGATACGCGGGCGCGGCTGAACTTGGGCTTCGTTCAGGAGAAGATCCAGGAGTACGGGCAAGCCGTGCAGTCGTTTCTGCTGGTGCTATCGCTCGATCCGGACAATATCGACGCGCGGAAGGGCCTTGCGAGCTGCTACGTAGCCTTGGGCGATACGGAGGTGTGCATTCCGTTGTACCGCAAGGTTCTCGAAATGGAGCCGGAGTCGTGGCAGTTGCGCTCCGGAATGCTGTTTGCGATGCAGTACGATCCGGCGATTCCAAACGAAAAGGTGTTGGAAGAGCACCTGGAGTTCGGCCGGCAAGTTCGGGCGCACGTGGGGCCGGCAAAAGGAAGGCACGAGTTTTCGAACCCGCGATCGAGCAACCGAAAACTGAAAATCGGCTATTTGTCGGCGGATTTCCGCGGACACGTGGTGATGAAGTTCGTCGAAGACGTGATTACGTCTCACGACCGGGAGCGGTTCGAAGTATTCTGCATAACCCCGCATCCGCGCGAAGACGAGACCACCCGCCGGATTCGAGAGAAAGTCGATCACTGGCGGGACATCTCGACCATGGAAGACGCCGAGGCCGCGGAGCTGCTGCGCAGCGACGGGCTGGACATTGTCGTCGATCTGATGGGCAACTCGAGCGTTCAAAAGCTGCCGCTCCTGGGGCGCCGTGTCGCCCCGGTGCAGATGAGCTGGTGCGGATATTCGGGAACTACGGGCGTCGACACCCTCGATTACATCGTGGTGGACGACATCATCGCTCCTCCGCGCGAGCGCGCCTTTTTTGTGGAAGAGCCGCTGCGGCTGCCGAATTCTTACGTCTGCTTCAATCCGCGCGAGTGTCCCGACATCGGCCCGCTGCCGTTCGACCGCAACGGCTACATCACTTTTGGATGCATGAACAATCCCTCCAAGATCAATAAGTATGTGCTGGCGTGGTGGGCGGAAATCCTGAAAGCGGTGAAGTATTCGCGCATCGTGATGCGCTATCACCTGTTGGGGGATCCGCTGGTGGACGAGCGTTTAGCGCGCGTGTTGCGCACCGCCGGAATACCGCCGGAGCGCTTCGACATGAAGGCCGGAGGCCGGGATTTCCTGAGCGCCTATAACGACGTGGACATCGCCTTGGACAGCTTTCCCTACAACGGCACGACCACTACCTGCGAGGCATTGTGGATGGGCGTGCCGGTCGTGACTCTGCGAGGCGACCGGTTTGTAGCGCGGGTGGGCGCATCGTTGCTCGCCAATACGGGAATGGGCGACTTGGTGGCGGAGAATCCGAGAGAGTACATCGAAAAGGCGGTTGCGCTCGCCGAGGACACCGACCGGCTGGCTCGTTTCCGCGAGCAGGCGCGGGAGATTCTTCCGGCAACGCCGGTCTACGATTCGCGGAAGTTCGTGAAGGAGTTGGAAGAGTCGTACGTGCGGGTCTTCGAGCGATGGTGCGAGGAGCGGGGTTAGCCAAAGTGACGAGATTTTGGCGGCGCCAAATTTTTCTCAAAGAGCCATTTTGCTGCCGATACGGTATCTGACAGCAGGTTGCCGGGTAGTTGAAAACCGGGGCCGACAAAAACTCGGCAAGACCGCTGAATTAGGAGAAAAACAAATTTTATGATTTCGATTCAAACCAACGTTGCTGCGCTGTACGGCCTGCAAAACCTGAACACCAACCAGGCGAACGAGCAGAACACGATCGAGGAGATGACCTCCGGTTACCGGATCAACAGCGCGGCGGACGACCCGGCCGGCGTTGCGATGGCGAACCAGTTGCGGAATGCCGGCGCGGTTCTGACGCAGGGCGTTTCGAACGGCAACAACGCCGTCGGGCAGTTGCAGATCATCGACGGCGGCCTGAGCAACATCTCCCAGATTCTCGACCGATTGCAGACTCTGGCGACGGAAGGCTCTTCGAGCACGTTCACCGGCAACTTCACGACGCTGGCTACCGAATTCGCCAACGACGTGACCGAAATCTCGCGCCAGGCGCAGAACGTCGGCATGAACACGGGCGGCGATTTCAACGCTGCGCTTTCGGTCTACGTCGGCGGCGGTCTCGGAAACAGCAACGGCGCTTCCATCGGCGTGGCGGTCGAAACCATCGCCCTCTCGGGAACTTCCATGGCAGTAGATGCCGCCGGCCTGGGTCTCAGCGCCTACACGGCCGTCAGCAACCTGACCAACTCGGCCAACTTCTCCGCCGCCATCTCGGCGATTGCCGCCGCGGTGACCTCTCTCGGCCAGGTGCAGGGCGCGGTGGGCGCCGGCATCAACCAGCTGAACTTCGCCATCAACCTGGCGCAGTCCCAGATCACCAACGATTCCGCCGCGCAGTCGACCATACGCGACGCCAACATGGCGCAAGCGGCAACTAACCTGTCGCAGCAGCAGGTGCTGATGCAATCGGCCATGGCAGCCTTGGCTCAAGCGAACCAAATACCGCAGGCGGTGTTAAAGCTGCTACAAGGCTAATAACCAGCCTCCGATAAGTTGAGTGAGTCAATGGGGCGCTCTTAGGAGCGCCCCGCATTCTTACATATGGGCACTACATCCAGCACACCTACTTCCGCTTCCGGGCTGATTACTCCGCTTACGTTTACCGGACAAAGCACCTATTCGGCGCAGTTCCAGCAAGTAATCGACAAGGCCGTTCAGATACAGGAGATACCGCTGGATGGAATGGCGGATCAGGCAAGTAGCGATCAGAGCCGACAGTCGGCGTTGGAATCCCTAGACCAGGCGCTTTCCAATTTGCAGACGGCGGTGACCGGCTTGCAGTCGGCCGTCGGGTCGCAAGCTCTAGCCGCGACCGTGAGCGACAACTCGGTAGCTTCCGTGTCGCTGAACAGCGCCGCCACCACCGGCGTATATCAACTGGAAGTGGACAGCCTCGGTTCGGCGACGCAGACCGTCAGCACGGGAAGCCCGCAAACCGTTACCGATCCGACCTCGCAGAATATCAGCAGCGCGTCTTCGTTCACTCTGACCGTAAATGGCGTTCCGACCACGATCACGCCGGCGAGCGATACGCTCGATGGGCTAGTCAGCGCGCTGAACGGCAACTCTTCCTTGGGAGTAACGGCGTCGGTAGTAAATGTCGGCTCCTCGGGGTCGCCCGATTATCGCTTGGCGGTTCAGTCCTCGACGCTCGGCAACGTAAGCATCCAATTGAGCGATGGCGCCAACAATCTGCTCAACACGATTTCCACAGGCGCGGAGGCGACGTATAAGGTCGACGGCCTGCCAAATACGATCTCAAGCAATTCCGACACCATCACCTTGGCGCAAGGGGTGAGCGTAAATCTTCTCAGCGCGCCAGGCCCGGGTAATCCGATTACCATCACAGTGGGTCAATCGACCACCAGCGCGCAAACAGCCCTGCAGCAGTTTGCCAGCGCCTATAACGCAGTCGTGTCCCAATTGGCGGCCCAGCATGGACAGAATGCAGGCGCTCTCTCCGGAGACAGCATCCTGCAGGTTGCGCAGCAGGCGCTCTCAAGCATCGTGGATTATTCGAACTTCAGCGGCAGCGTCACCAATCTGGGCAATCTGGGGCTCGATCTGGACAACTCGGGCAACCTGACGTTCAATGCCGCCGAATTCGAACAATCGGCAGGAAGTAACTTCACTGGATTGGCGCAGTTCCTGGGAACATCCACTTCGGGTTTCCTCGGCGTCGCCACTTCCGCACTGACTAGCCTGGAGGATCCGACCGTGGGAGCCGTGAAGACCGAAGAAGCGTCCATTACGCACGACTTGACGACGCTCAACACCAACATGGGAAACGAGGAGAACAGCATCAACCAGTTTCAACAGAATCTGGTGGCGCAACTTTCGCAAAGCGACGCCATGATCGCGACCCTGCAGAGCCAGGTCTCGTTCTTCCAGGGACTGTTCCAGATCGAAAACAACATCAGCAATCCGAACAATGGATAAGCTCACGAAAGTGTCCCGATGACCTCGCCTGAATGCACCCGCGAAATTGAGCAAAATTTTGCCGACCTCCGCTCCGCCATGCAAGAGCGACGCTACAGCGAGGCGCAAACGCTGCTCGAAGAGCAGCGCCTGATATTCGGGAAACTCCGCCTGGAGGATCTCGATGCGTGCGAGCTTCTGCGGCAGGCGCAGGACCTCGCCAATTGGGCGCTGATGCTTGCGCGCGTGCAGCACTCGCACACCGAGCAGGCCTTCGCCTCTCTGCTCAAAATCAAACAGCTTGACGCCGGCTATCTGCCGTCTCCGGTCTGCTCTGCCGAGCTCGTCTCCGTGCGCGGCTAAGTATCGCCCGCGCCCCGCGCCCCACTATACTCGGAGACGTGGATCTGGACGTCTTCGTACACCTGCTGTTCCGATTTTTGCATGTCGCTTCCGTGATTCTTCTGATTGGCGGCGTCTTCTACGCGCGCCAGGTTCTCGTGCCTACGTTGAACGAACTGCCGGAAGAGATGCGCAAGCGCGCGGCGCGCGAATCGCAGGAACGCTATCGCGCCACGCTATTCATACTCTTAGCGCTCATTGTCGGCTCCGGCCTCTACAACTTTATGACCGGCCCGCGGCATGGCAGGACTTATGAGATCTGGTTCGGGGTCAAGATGCTCTTGGTCGCGCATATCGTCGCGGCTTCGATACTCTGGGCCACCTCGCCCTATGGCGACGTTACAGCCGACGGACGCGGAAAGCGGCGGCTTGCGAGCCTCGCCATCAGCGGCATCCTGGTTGTGCTGATCTCGGCTTACCTGCGGTCGTTGACGCTGGGCGGCATGTAACCGCATCTAATTCCTGGATACGGGAACCTCTCATGAATGGATATGAAGCACTCCGCGAGCGCGCGGCCTCGATCGACGTCTCGGCGCGCGGCAAAATACGGGTCGCCGGAGAAGACAGAGCACGCCTGCTGCATGCCATGAGCACGAACGATGTCAAAAACCTGGCGCGCGGCGACGGCCTCTACGCATTCTTCCTGAACGATAAAGGCCGCATCTTGTGCGATGCCTGCATCTATAATTCGGGCGATTCTCTCTTGCTCGATACGGAACCGGAAACCGGGCAGAAATTGCGGGACCACCTGGACCGCTACATCATCGCCGACGACGCCGAGCTCGCCGATGAAACCGGACAATGGGCCGCTTTGGAGATCGCCGGTCCCGGCGCGATGGCGGCCGCGCGGCAGTTGGCCTTGCCCGCGCCGGAACATAAGTACGGCATCCGGGAGTTGCCCGGTGGATTCGTGACACGCTCGACCAGCATCGGCGGGGACGGGCTTCGCATCTTCCTGCCCATCTCCCAAAAGGAAGAATTCCTCGGCCGCCTTCGCGCCGCCGGCATTCCGCCCGCCACGGACGAACAAGCGCGCGTCGTTCGCATCGAAAACGGGTGGCCGCGCTATGGGGAAGAAATCGGGGAACGGTACCTGGTGCAGGAGACGCGAATCGGCGACGCCGTGCATTTCAATAAGGGCTGCTACCTGGGCCAGGAGATCGTCGAGCGAGTGCGGTCGCGCGGGCAAGTGCACCGCGTTCTGATGCCGGTCCGGATCGAGGGAGCGCATCCGCCCTCTCCTGGGGCCAAGCTGCTCGCCGCAGGCAAGACTGGGGCCGAGATCGCGTCGGCGGTCTATTCACCTGGGTTGGGAGAAGTTGCCGCCCTCGCCTATGTGCGGACGGAAGCGGCGGAAGCCAAACCCGAGTTGCTCGTCGAAGGCAGCGATCCGCCTCAAAAAGCGCGCATCCTTTGACTTGCCGCGCTAGTCGCTGACTTGCCGCGCTAGTCGCCCAGCAGATCCCCGTAGGCCTGCAGAGGTTCCACGTTGTCGCAGACGGCCTTGATCGCGGCCGTAATCGGAACGGCCAGCACCAATCCCACCGCGCCCCAGATCACCCCCCAGAACATCAGCGCGACTGTGACAGCGAGCGGATTCAGGCGCACGCGGCTTCCGATGACTTTTGCGTAGAGAAAGTTCATGGCCACCAGATGCAACGTGGCGGTGATCGCGATCACCGTCGCGACAGCCTTCAAGTTTACCGGAGCGGTGAGCAGCGCGAGCACGGGCGGCAGGAACGAAAGCGGCAGCCCCACATACGGAACCAGGCTGAGAAATGCGCTGAGCGGCCCGACCAGCGGCCAATAGGGCACTCCCAAAAGGAAAAACGCGATGGCGCTCAGGCTGCTCAAGAACAACCAAAGGAAGAAATTGCCGAGCACATAGGCGCGGGTCGATTCCCCGATTCCGGACCACGCCTTGCCCACCGCGTACCGCTGGTCGCTTTGGAACAGCCGCAGGAACGTCTTGCCGATATGGTCGCGCCAGCTCAGCATGAAGTAGACCAGAAACGGCACAAACGAAGCCATGACGAGCACATGGAAATAGCCGGAAACATAGCCGAAGATGGTCGTCAGGAACGGCTTCGGATCGGTATGAATGCGAACTTCCGGGATCGCGGGCGGCGTGCTCGGCGCGGGCGGGGTCAGCAACACGCCATGCCGTCGCCGGGCTTTCGCATCGGGCTGCTTCTGCTGCGGCTGACTTTGCGGAGCGCGCAGACGCTTCGGAACCAGCGCCTCGATGCTGTGCTGTTCGAACTGGTCGAGACGGTCGTTGGCGCTGTCCCACAAATCGCCCAGGCGCGCGGAGTAGGATGGCAGATCGTCGGCAAGCGTCGATAGCTGCGTCCAGGCGGCCGCCGCCAGTATATAGGCGACGGCGATCGCAAACACGATCACGATGGCCGTGGCCGCCGGCCTCGGCAAGCGCAGCTTCATCACAAGCACGACCGCCGGGTCCAGGATGAACGCAAAAAGCACGGAAACGATGAGGGTGACGAAGAAGTCGCGTCCGAAGTAAAGAAGCCCCACGAGAGAGGCAATCGCGATCAGCGAAGTGGCAGCGCCGATGGTCCTCTGGGACGGCTGCGTAGGGCTGAAGAGTGGCATGCCGGAGCGCATAAGGCGCTAGAGCGCGCGCTCGAATGAAGCGGCGAGTCCTGCCTCGCTTATCGACACTCTAGCACGAGAACGACACTTTATAATCCGATTTGACGGACCTTTTCGAGAATCAAGGCGGGCGAGTGCTTGCGCTCGATGTCGGCAAGAAGCGCATCGGGCTGGCCGTCAGCGACCCGCTGGGAATTACGGCCCAAGGACTCCAGACCCTGGAGCGCACGCGCGTACGGGAGGATCTGGCGAAGCTGAAGGACCTGGCCACGCATTGGAACGTGAGTACGCTTCTGGTGGGCCGGCCGCTGCACATGAGCGGGGCCGAGAGCCGGCAAAGCGAATACACCAGGGACTTCGCCGAACGCCTGAGCGAGCACATCGGACTCCCGATTGTGTTCTGGGACGAACGGCTGACCTCTGTGGAAGCTGCGCGAATTCTGCAAGAAACCGGGAAAGCCGCGGCCACTCGGAAAGGCGCGGTGGATCGCGTGGCGGCCATGCTTCTGCTCGAGAGCTACCTGGAACATTGCCAGCAGCCGCGCGAAGCGGATGCGGGAGGAAGCCTTGGCTGAGCCGCGCAGCTTTCTCCGCCGGGCTTTGCTGCTGGCGGTGATTCTAACAGCGGTCTTCGCGGTCGCGGGCGCCGGGATCGCCGCTTACTGGTATCTGGGACCCTATCGAGGCTTTGCGGACGAGACGTTCGTCGAAATCGGGCGGGGAATGTCTTCCAAGGAGATCGCAAAGGAATTGACGGCGCATGGAGTCGTGCGCTCGCGCTGGGGGTTCCTGTTGGTTAGGATGCTACACCCGCGCGCCACGCTCCAGGCCGGCGAATACCGCTTCGGCGCGGACACAACCCCCTGGCAGGTGTTCGAGAAGATACGGCGGGGCGAAATCTTCTATGAGGATTTCACCGTACCCGAGGGCAGCAACATGTTCGATATCGCGTCGCTGCTTGCGGGATTGGATAGCGTGCGGCCCAAGGATTTCCTCGAAGCCGCGGCCGATCCCGAACTGATTCGAGACATCGACGCGCGGGCGCCGGATCTGGAGGGCTACCTGTTTCCCTCCACCTACCGCGTGACGCATCAAACCACAGGACGGCAGCTTTGCCGGACCATGACCGCCGAGTTCCGCAAACAGTGGGCTGCTTTGGGCGGCGCGAGCGATGCGCGGACGGCGCACGAGATCGTTACGCTCGCCTCGCTCGTTGAAAAGGAGACGGCGATTCCCGGAGAGCGCCCGGTGGTTGCCGCGGTTTTCGCAAACCGGCTGCGTCTAGGGATGCCGCTGCAATGCGATCCGACCACTGTCTACGCGGCCCTGCTGGAAAATCGGTTTCGCGGAACCATCCATAGGTCCGACCTGGCAAGTGCGAATCCATACAATACCTATACGCACGCCGGGTTGCCGCCGGGACCCATCGCGAATCCGGGCGCGGCGTCGCTCTCGGCCGCGCTCCACCCGGTTGCGACGAACTACTTATATTTTGTGGCCAAGCCCGATGGATCGGGAACGCACCATTTTTCGGCCACTCTCGCCGAGCATGAGAAGGCGGTTCTCGACTATCGCGGGCAGGCGCGTTAGCCGCCCGCCACAACCCCTAATCAAACCGGCCTGTCTTGCCGATAACCATTGTGGAGACCGCAATGGCATTTCGGGCTGCGTCTTTGATTTTGACTTTATGCGCGATTGTTTGTTCAGCAGGCGCGCGCCCGTGGGCTGAGCATTCCGATTCGGCCTCGACAGCTGCGCCCGCGCCCGCCACTCCGGCCCCGAATCCCGGCGCCGGGGCCGGCGATTTCCTGGAACGCGTCCGCTCGGCCAACGAACAACTCTATTCGGACCTGGAAAGCTTCGTTTGCCGTGAGGAGATGACCCGCTACAAGGGGAGCTTGAGCGGCGACAAGGCGCGCCAAATCGATACCGTCACTGCCCGCGTGTCGTTTGAAAATGGAACGGAGCGCTATACGGAAGTACGTCAAAATCGCCAGCCGCGAACGACGATTGCCGCCGTCCCCGGCGCCTGGTCGGAAGGCGAATTCGGGACCCTGCTGCGTCAAACTCAACTGCTGCTGAAGACTCAGCCCGTTCGGTATCTGGGCGATTCCCACGTCAACGATACACCGGCCGCGGTGTACGCCTTCGAGGTAAACGAGGAAGATAGTCCGTGGGACTTGGCGGTCGGTGGACAGCATTACCGAATCCCGTTCCGCACGGAAGTCTCGGTCGCCCGCGATTCCGGCCAGATACTTGAGATCGAGCGTACGTCCGTAGACGTTCCGCCTCAGACGCGCATTTCAGAGGTGCGCTGGAGCGTTAGCCTGGCCCCTGTGGATTTGAATGGCCGCACTTGGCTGCTGCCGAGGAGCGGCGAATACGCAGTGCGCTACGACGAGGCCGGACGGCGTGAATGGAACCTGTTGAGCTTTGCGGATTACCACCGCTACGGCTCCGAAGTGGCCCTGCGATTCGACGACGTCAAGTAGAACGGTTTGCAACTCAGGGAGCGCTTACTGCGCGCCGCGGCTGAGCAGCATCACTTTGAGAGTGTGAAAGATGATGTAGAAGTCCAGAGCCGGAGCCACGTTCTTGATGTAGTAAAGATCGTACTCAAGCTTAATCATGGCGTCTAACTCCGTGTCGCCATACTTGTGATTGATCTGCGCCCAACCCGTGATTCCGGGTTTCACGGCGAGCCGCTGCCGGTAATAAGGAATCTGATGAGCGAGTAGATCGACAAACTCCGGACGTTCCGGACGAGGTCCCACCACCCCCATATCGCCCTTCACAACGTTCCAAAGCTGCGGCAACTCATCCAGGCGCAGCTTGCGCAGCCAGCGCCCAATTGGCGTAATGCGAGGATCGCCAATCTTGGCCCATACGGCGCCCGTCCGCGCTTCCGCATCCACATACATGGACCGGAATTTGTATAACGTGAAGACGCGCCCGTTGAGGCCGACTCGCCTCTGGCGGTAGAGCACCGGCCCTTTGGACGAAAGTTTGACCGCGATCGCCGTGGCGAGCATGAAAGGCACGGCAAGCACGAGTCCGATCGCGCCCAGCAATAGAGAATAGAAATTTTGAAGCGCGATAGCCTGAGGCCGCGGCCCAAGCACGGACGAAAAAATAAGCTGCGACGGTTGGATCTTGCGGCTGCACACGCGCCGCATCGCCATCTCGTAAGTATCGGCTGCGTCCTCGATCAGCACGCCGGTGAAGCGGATCTCGAGCAGATCCTGGAGCGGAAGACGATTGCGGCGTTCCGCCATGCCGACCACGATGCGAGTCGGCTTGTGCTCCTCGCAAACCTTTGCGACGTCGGAAACCGTTCCGAGACACGGCACCGGGAAATCGCAGGGCTGCTCCTCGCATATGTACCCGAGGATCGAGTAGCCGAACTCCGGTCGGCTTACCAATTCGGATATCACTTCGCTGAGAATGCTGGAGTTGCCAAGCAACAGCACGCGCTCCGAGCGCAGAGCCACGATGACGTACTTCCAAAAGAAAATGCGCCAAAGCGGCAGCAAGACAACTACTCCCAGACTGCCAACGATCATCAGCCAACGGCCGAGAAGCATGTCCGGGCGCAGGTAGCCAAGGAAGGCCATCGTCAGTAGCGCCGAGCCGACCGCGAGGCAAACCTCCTGAACCAGGAGAATACGCGAGGCGATCCTTAGGTCGCTATAGAGATCCTGAAAGTAGAGCCCCAGGATCACCAAGCCGACCACCAGAAGAACTTTCCAGTAATTCTCTTCGGCGAAGAGATAGACGGAAGGGTCTTCCGACAAGGTGAAGAAGGAAGCCGCGCCGTAACAGGCCATCACCAAGACGATCTCGGAGAGCAGAAGCGCTACTACGCTGGCGGGGATAAATACACGAAAAAGGCGAATCACGCAGAGTTTTTAGGGGGAGTAGTGCGCGCCTTGAGTGTAACACGCGCATGGTCCCCGAGGCCGCCTAAAGCGGGTGCGCGGCGTGAGTGCGTTGGAATGGCAAGCTGCTGATTCTGCGAAGGATAAAACCTGGCGCATCTCAACTGGACTCGTGGTATAACAAATAAGGATCGTCTTGGTCGTAGATCTATCGTTTTAGTGTTCGCCACCGCATGCTTCGACTAACAAAAAAGGCGGATTACAGCCTGATTGCTCTCAGGTATTTTGCAGTTCGTCAACGCGATGCGGGCGAAGGAGCAAGCGCCAAGGAAGTGTCGGAGGGCTGCGGCATACCGCTGCCGGTCCTCTCGAAGCTGCTTCAAAAGTTGGGCAAGGCCGGCTTTCTGGTCTCGGAGTTCGGGACCAATGGAGGATACCGGCTGGCGCGGGAGCCGCGTTTGATCTCGGCCCTCGAAGTAATTCGTGCGATCGACGGGCCGATTGTGGTGGCTACCTGCTTCACCGAAGATGCCCATTGCGGCCACTCCGAGCGGTGCACGGTGAGACGGCCTCTGAAAAAGATTCATGACGCGATCCTGCGACTTCTGAACGGCGTCAGCATCGAAGACATGCTGCAGGAAACCGAGGATTCGGCGCCCGAGCCCGCGCCGGTATCGTTGATCGCCTTGCACGGCGCTCCGCCGTCGCTGAGCCCGGAAAGTTCTCTGAGGAAATGAAGATGAAATTGCCGATTTACATGGACAATCACGCGACCACTCCCACGGACCCCCGCGTGTTCGACGCCATGAAGCCATACTTTACCGACGTGTTCGGCAACGCGGCGTCCCGTAACCACAGCTTCGGTTGGGAAGCCGAAGAAGCCGTCGAAAAGGCCCGCAAGCAGATCGCGGACCTGATTGGCGCCACGCCGAAAGAGATCGTCTTTACGAGCGGCGCGACGGAATCGAATAACCTGGCGCTGAAGGGCATCGCGGAGATGTATGCCGAGCGAGGCAATCACATCATCACGCAGGTGATCGAGCACAAGGCGGTTCTCGATACATGCAAGCGTCTGGAAAAGAACGGCGTCCGCATCACTTACCTGCCTGTAAGGCAGGACGGCCTCATCGATTTAGACCAGTTGCGCGCCGCGATCACGGACAAGACCATTCTGATTTCGATCATGTATGCGAACAACGAAATCGGGGTGGTGCAGCCGGTTAAGGATATCGCGAAGATCGCGAAGGAACGCGGCGTTTTGTTCCACACCGACGCGGTGCAGGCGGTGGGCAAGATTCCGGTAAACGTTATCGCCGACGGAATCGACGTCCTGTCGCTTTCGGGTCACAAACTGTATGGGCCGAAAGGGGTGGGCGCGCTGTATGTGCGGCGCAGAAATCCTCGCGTGCAGATCACGGCGCAGATGGACGGCGGCGGCCACGAACGTGGAATGCGCTCAGGAACCTTGAACGTTCCGGGCATTGTGGGATTGGGCGCCGCTTGCGAAATCGCCCGGCGCGAAATGGCCGAAGAGACCAAGCGCCTCAGTTTTCTGCGCGACAAGCTGCAGGACAAATTGACGCAAGAGTTGGACGAAGTGTACATCAACGGCTCGCTCGAACATCGCCTGCCGAATAACCTGAACATCAGCTTTGCGTACGTCGAGGGCGAAAGCCTGCTGATGGGCATCAACGATATCGCAGTGTCGAGCGGCTCGGCCTGCACGTCGGCGACCCTGGAGCCCAGTTACGTCCTGAAGGCGCTCGGCGCCGGCGACGACCTGGCGCACTCCTCGATTCGCTTCGGCATCGGCCGTTTCAACACAGAAGAGGAAGTAGATTACGTCGCCGACAAAGTCATCGACGTGGTGAGAAAGCTTCGCGAGCTGTCGCCGCTTTACGAGATGGCCAAAGAAGGCGTGGATTTAAGCAAGGTAGTTTGGGCCGCACATTGAATATCATCGGAATAGAGGAAAGAAATGGCATATTCTGACAAAGTTTTGGACCATTACAATCGGCCGCGCAACGTGGGTTCTCTCGACAAGAACAGCCACGATGTAGGCACCGGCATGGTGGGCGCGCCCGAATGCGGCGACGTCATGAAGCTGCAGGTCAAGGTCAATCCGGAAACCGGCATCATTGAAGACGCGAAGTTCAAGACGTTCGGCTGCGGAAGCGCCATCGCAAGTTCGTCGCTTGCGACGGAGTGGCTGAAGGGCAAGACCGTCGATCAGGCGCTTGAAATCAAGAACACGGACATCGTGAACGAGCTTTCGCTGCCGCCGGTGAAGATTCACTGCTCGGTGCTTGCCGAAGATGCGATCAAGGCGGCGATCGGCGACTACAAGAAAAAGCAGCAAGTTACGGCAAAGGCCGAAACGGTAGCCGTACAGTAGACGGCTGGTCGCATGCCTGAACTTACTCAGCTAGGCGCGCCTGCGCCCGAACCTGGGGCCGCGCAGCCTGCCAAGCAGATCCACGTTACCCCCAAGGCAGCGCAGAAAATACGCGAGGCCTTCGCTCGCGAGGGTGTAGCGGGCGGCCTGCGTCTTGGCGTTTTGGGCGGAGGCTGTTCCGGGCTTAGCTATCAATTCAAGTTTGCTCCGGAAGCCCGGCCGCGGGATCACGTCTTTGAGTTTGGAGATGTGAAGGTATTTGTCGATCCCAAGAGCATGCTGTTTCTGGATGGCATGACTTTGGATTGGCACGATTCTCTGATGCAGTCGGGGTTTGTGTTCCAGAATCCGCATGCCACTAAGAGCTGCGGATGCGGCACTTCGTTCTCGGCCTGAGTTGGCCCGTGTCTTCGCTTTCTAAGAACTTTTACGATTTCTTTGGCTTCGATCGCAAGCTCCGCGTCGATCCCGACGCCCTGCAGAAGCGTTTCTATGAGCTGAGCCGGCAATGGCATCCCGACCGTTTCAGCCGCAAGAGCGTCTCCGAACAGGAGCAAGCGCTCGAAGCTACGGCCATTCTGAACGACGGATACCGCACCCTGCGAGACCCGGTAAAGCGCGCCGAGTATCTCCTGGCCGAAGAGGGTTTCCCAATAGCAGAGCAGCGCTCAAAAGATGTGCCGCCCGAGTTGCTCGAAGAAGTGTTCGATCTCAACATGGCGCTCGAAGAGCTGAAAAGCGGCGACGACGACGCCAAGCCTCAGCTTGAATCTGCCCGCGGAAATTTCGACGCGATGCGAGCCGGGATCGATAAAGACCTGCAACAGCTCTTCGGCAAGTACGATGCGGCCGAATCCCGGAGCGAAGAGGCCAGGCAGGCGCTGCAGGAAATTCGCGGCGCGCTCAACCGCCGCCGTTACATTGAAAATCTGATCCGGGACGTGGATCGCGCGCTCGATCCGGCCCTGGCCGAGCCGCTCGAAGACCGGCTCTAGCAAGAACATGGGAACTTTTCAAATCGACTTCGGCGAAAGCCGAAAATCCAAGATTGTCGGCATCGATCTCGGAACTACCAACAGCCTGGTCGCCGAGATGGGATTAACGGGTCCGCGGATCGTCGAAGATCCGGAGGGACGAAAGATCTCGCCGAGCGTGGTCTCGCTCGCCGAAGACGGGCATCTGGTTGCCGGCGAGCCGGCGCGCGAACTGCTGCTCACGCACCCGGAACGCACCGCGTACTCGGTGAAGCGGCTGATGGGACGCGGCGTCGCGGACATCCAGGAGGAGCTGAAGCTATTCCCGTTCCGCGTCGCGGAAGACAGCGAATCGGTCATCAAGCTCAAACTGGGCGGTCGCACGTTTACGCCCCCCGAGATCTCGGCCGTCATTTTGCGGCAATTGAAGGACAACGCGGAAGCTGCGTTGGGCGTGCCCGTGAATGAAGCCGTGATCACGGTGCCGGCTTATTTCAACGACGCTCAGCGGCAGGCCACGAAGGATGCGGGCCGGCTGGCGAGCCTGGAGGTCTTGCGCCTGGTGAACGAGCCTACGGCGGCGGCGCTCGCCTATGGCCTCGACAAGCGTAACAACGGGATAATCGCCGTCTATGACTTCGGCGGCGGCACGTTCGACATTTCCATTTTGCGTTTGCACGACGGCATCTTCGAAGTGCTCGCGACCAATGGCGATACGCACCTGGGCGGCGACGACATAGACAACCTGCTGCTGAACATCGCGCTCGAAGACGTGCAATCGGAATGGGGCGAGGATCTGTCCGGGGATTCCGAGGGCGTGCAGAGACTACGGCGCGCCGTCATCCGCGCCAAAGAGGAATTGTCTTTCACGCCGCAGGCGGAAATCCAGCTCGAATACAAAGGCAGGCGATACCATCGCGCGATGGACCGCGCATTGTTTGAGCGCCTGATTGCGCCCATCGTGGAGCGAACGCTGGAGCCATGCCGGGCTTGCCTCGCCGACGCAAATATAGCGCCCGGGCAAATCGAGGAAGTGGTGCTGGTGGGCGGCTCTACTCGCATTCCCTTGGTTCGCGCCGCCGTGGAGCGGCTGTTCAAGGCCAAGCCGCATACCGAGCTGAATCCCGATGAAGTCGTGGCCCTGGGCGCGGCCGTGCAGGCGGGAATCCTCGCCGGCGATGTCGAAGACAAGCTGCTGCTCGATGTGACGCCGTTGTCGCTTGGCATCGAGATTATGGGCGGCGTCATCTCGAAGCTCATTCATCGGAATTCGACCATCCCGGCCAGCGCGACCGAGACATTTACAACCGCCGTCGACGGCCAGAAAAATGTGCTGATCCATGTGTTGCAGGGTGAGCGGGAGCTGGTCAAGGACTGCCGCAGCCTTGCGCGGTTCGATCTGAAAGACATTCAGCCTCTTCCGGCCGGACTCGCGAGAATCGAAGTTCGTTTCCTGATCGACGCCAACGGCATCCTCAACGTGACCGCGCGCGATGCCCGAACCGGCAAAGAACAGAGCGTGGAAGTGAAGCCTTCCTATGGCCTGACCGAAGATCAGGTGGAAGCTATGATCCGCGAGTCTTTCGATAAGGCCGAAGAAGATATGCGCGAGCGCCAGGTTCGCGAGGCGCAAGTGGAGGCCGACAACATTCTCGCCGCGACCGAAAAAGCGCAACGCCACCAGACCTGGCTTGCGCTCAACAACGACGAACGCGCGGCGATCGATTCCGCCAAGCGGGATCTACAGAACGTCTATCATTCAAACGATCATCACGCGATCAATCGGAACATTGAAGCTTTGAACCGCGCTACGCAAAACCTTGCCGAGCAGATGATGAACACCGCCGTCGGAAGCGCTCTCAAAGGGACGAAGATCGATTAACTAAGAAGCTCCCCGCGCCTGGACCCGCGCGGATGCGGCGGCTTCGCGCATCTTGCCGTCGAGCGTATAAAGGCGGCAGCCGGAAAGCAGCGCGGAGGCGATCAGGTGCGCGTCGATCCACCCTATTCCCTTGCTCCAAAGCGAGCGCTGCTCCATCAGCCGCATTACCTCCTGGTGTTCGGCCGATATCGCAAGAGGCAATTCCTGAAGATTCGCGAGCACCGCTTTGCGATTCTTCAAACTGCCACATGCCAGTTCGCCCATCACGAAAGGATGCATGAGCACGATTCCTTCGTTAAGGAGATCCCTCAGGCTCGCATTCGAAGAGCGAAAATGGTCGATCCAAACCGATGTATCGACCAGAAACATTACTTCGCGCCGGCTGCCCGCCGCCGTGGAATAGGCCGCAAATCCGGCTCCGAGCCGCCCAAAGCCGCCAACCGCTTCGCCGCCTCCCGCGCGATCAGAGCGTGCAGGCCCGCATGAACCAACGCCGTTTTCTCCTGTATTCCGCTGAACTCGCGCGCCCGTTCCACCAACTCCTCATCCAAAATCAACGTCGTTCTCATATGCATCATTATGCATCAATCCTACATATCCCGTCAAGCCCCAAACTTCGGCAACTCTACAATGAATTCATGCCTGGACTCACCTGGAACCACACGGAGGATATCGCACTCAGCCTGTACGAGGCTCACCCAGGCGTGGACCCTACTCACATCCGATTCACGGACCTACACAAGTGGATCACCGAACTCCCGGATTTCAAAGACGATCCCATGGCGTCCACCGAGGGGAAGCTCGAAGCCATCCAAATGGCATGGCTTGAGGAATACCAGGACAATCAGTAACCCAATTGCCTCCGTTCCTCCGTAGCGTCCTTCGCCGCCTAAGCCGACCGTTCCTCGCGCGGCGGCGTTCGACCAACTTATCCACCGAATTCGTGCGTTCGGCGCCGTCTCCCCAGAATGCGCTCGATATCTTCGAAGGCAAGTGGTGGTCGCAACTGCCTCCGCCGCATACTAACTTACGAGCCGGCGCGCTGGCCCTGTTTGAAGACCCTCGACTCGCCTGGGCGCTCTCTAAGCTCGGCGACATGCGGGACCGCAGCGTTCTGGAACTCGGCCCGCTCGAGGGGGCCCATAGCTACATGTTGGAGCGCGCCGGCGCGCAATCGATTGTCTCCATCGAAGCCAATCCCGAGGCCTATCTCAAATGCCTCATCGTCAAAGAAACCGTTGGCCTGCAGCGCACCCGTTTCCTCTTCGGCGATTTTCTGGAGTATCTACGCGATTCCCCGCCCCGCTTCGATGCAGCCATCGCCTCGGGCGTGCTCTACCACATGGTGCATCCCGCTCAATTGATCGCCTTACTCAGCACGGTCACGGACCGTCTTTACCTGTGGACGCATTACTACGACGAGAAAGTGGTCTCCTCGAATAAGAAGCTTGCTTCGATGTTCACGGCGCAAACAGAGGCCGCTTACGCGGGATTTCGGCACACGCTCCATCGCTACGAATATTGGGGCAGCTTCGCATCCCGGCGGTTCTGCGGCGGCACGCGCCCTCATGCTCATTGGATGACGCGTGACGACGTCATCGAATGCCTGAAACGCTTCGGGTTCGATCGCATTCGAACCAGCTTCGAAGCCCCTGACCACCCGGACGGGCCGGCCTTCGCGCTCGTCGCTTCGAAGAATTAGGCGCCATCCGCCACGCCATACTGGAGAAAGGCATGTTGCGCGACCCGCCTATCGATTCCGGCTATTCCCTGCCCGAGGTTAATCGGAGCGTCGCCACTTCGCACGCCAATTTCTGGCGCCGCCTGATCGCATTTGCCGGTCCCGCATATTTGGTCAGCGTCGGCTACATGGACCCCGGCAACTGGGCCACCGACCTCGAAGGCGGGGCGAGATTCGGATACCGCCTCATCTGGGTTCTGGTGGTCTCGAACCTGATGGCGTTGCTGTTGCAGACGCTGAGTTCCCGCCTCGGCATTGTGACGCGGCGCGATCTGGCGCAAGCCTGCCGCGATGAATACCCGCGCGCCGTTTCTTACGCGCTTTGGATTTTATGCGAGCTCGCCATTGTCGCCTGCGATCTGGCGGAAGTCCTGGGAGCGGCTATTGGATTGAATCTTCTGTTTCATCTGCCTATGCTCGCGGGCGTGCTGGTGACAGCCGCCGATACCCTGCTGGTCCTCTGGTTCACCCGCATGGGCATCCGCGTGATAGAAGCGTTTGTTCTCGCGCTTATCGCAACCATCGCGGGGTGCTTCGCGTTCGAGATTTTTCTATCGCGGCCGGATCTGCCGGAGGTCATCACCGGGCTGGTTCCCCGCCTCAATTCCAGCAGCATCTACATTGCGGTCGCGATCTTCGGCGCTACCGTGATGCCGCACAATCTCTATCTGCACTCGGCGCTCGTGCAGACCCGGCAAATCGGGGATACTCGCAACGAAAAACGCAGCGCCTGCTGGTATAACTTCCTGGATTCCGCGGTCGCGCTCAACGGCGCTTTGTTCGTCAATGCCGCCATTCTCATCATGTCGGCCGCGGTCTTCTTCAGCCGCCACATTGTGGTTACAGAGATTCAGCAGGCGCATCAGCTTCTTGCGCCCCTGCTCGGCACCACCGCCGCCAGCGTTCTGTTCGGGCTGGCGCTGCTCTGTTCTGGCCAATCCTCCACTCTGACCGGGACCATGGCCGGCCAGATCGTCATGGAAGGATTTCTGCGCTTCCGCATGCAGCCTTGGCTGCGCCGCGCAGTCACGCGCTGCCTCGCTATCACCCCCGCCGCCTTCACCATCTATTTCGCGGGCGACGCCGGAACCTATCAGTTGATCATTCTGAGCCAGGTCGTCATCAACTTCCAGTTGCCATTCGCCGTGATTCCTTTGGTTCAGTTCACAAGCGACCGGAACCGCATGGGCGAGTTTGCCAACGGACTCTGGCTGAGATGCGCCGCTTGGCTCTCGGCGGCCTTCATTCTCGCCCTCAACGCATGGCTCATCTGGGACGAAGCTGCCGGTTGGCTGGCGCATGCCGGGACCTATCGACCATTCGTCGTGGCAGGCTGCGTCGCGGGCAGCCTGGGATTCGTGGCGTTGCTGGTCATAACCGGTTTTTGGCCGTGGCTGCGAAAATCGCACCTTCGCTCTGCGCGCGTCGCGCTGCAGATTCCGAATGAATCCGCTCCCGTTTTCCCCACGCGCGCTTATGCGAGCATCCTTGTTCCGCTCGATCACAGCGAATCCGATCAGGAAGCCCTCGGAAATGCTCTTGCGCTTGCTCGCCTGCACGGATCGAAACTCGTGCTGTTGCACGTCGAAGAAGGCATTCCCAGCCAGTTATTCGGGTCCCTTTCTTCTACCGCTGAAATCGCTGAGGGCCAGGACTACCTGCATAACCTCGCGGCGTCTCTTCGCGAACAGAAAGTCTCCGTTGAAGCGGTCGTACGTCATGGCAAGAGCCCCGCCTCCGAAATCGCCGAAGCCGTTCGCGAGCTGCGGCCCGACCTGGTCGTCATGGCCTCGCATGGGCACAGCGGCCTCAAGGATCTCATCTTCGGCACAACCATCAACTCCCTGCGGCATCGCGTCAAAGTACCGCTGCTCATCGTCCGGCAGGGCGAATGACAGATCTTTCAAAGGGCCGGATTCTCGTCACCGGAGGCGCCGGACTCATCGGCAGCGGGCTCGTTTGGGAATTGAATCGGCGCGGTTTGACGAATATTCTCATCGCGGATCTGCTGGGAACCGGCGAGAAATGGAAGAACCTCTCGCCGCTTCAGTTCGCCGATTACATCGAGGCCGGCGATCTGCTCGCGCGAATCCTCGAATCGCCGCTCGCCCTGGGCGACATCGGCGCCGTCTTTCACTTGGGCGCGACCACTTCTACCACCGAAACCGACGCGGCGCACCTGGTCCGCAACAACTTCGAATATACAAAAGCGCTTGCCCACTTCGCGCTCGCGGGGAGCCGGCGATTCACTTATGCTTCCTCCGCCGCCACCTATGGCGCCATCGAGGCCAGTCTGCCCGAGTCCATCGCGCTCGAAACCTTGCGGCCGCTGAACATGTACGGCTATTCCAAGCATCTGTTCGATTGCTACGCTCATCGTGCCGGGCTACTGCCTCGCGTCACCGGCCTGAAGTATTTTAATGTTTTCGGCCCGAATGAAAATCACAAGGGCGAGATGCGCAGCATGGTGCACAAAGCCTTCCAGCAAATTCTGGAAACCGGAACGGTTCGCCTGTTCAAGAGTCATCGTCCGGAGTTTCCGGACGGCGGACAGCGCCGCGATTTTCTATACGTGAAAGACGCGGTCGCGGCAACGCTTTTCCTCGCCGAAAACGTGAATGGCAAAGGACTCTTCAACATCGGGTCGGGCGCGCCGCATACCTGGGTGGAGCTGGTCGGCGCTGTATTTCGGGCGCTCGACCGCGAGCCCAAAATCGAATTCGTCGAGATGCCGGAGCGATTACGCGGCAAGTATCAATACTTCACCTGCGCCTGCATCGATAAGCTGCGCGCGGCCGGCTTCGATTGGTCCATCACCCCGCTCGAAGATGCGGTTTCCGATTGCGTCCGCAACTATCTGCAGCCGGGGCGGCATTTGGGCGACGAGCCCGCGCACAGTTAGCCCGAGGCAAGCCCTCGCAGGTTCCACCCGCAGATGCGGCTTGCTTCCAGCTTGTCGCCATTCGGCCCGGCCCAATGCGTCTCGAGACTAATGAATCCCGAATATCCATCGGCGAGCAGCGCGGCAATCTGGCCTTTCCATCGCACATGCCGCGTCCCCAACGGCCCCCAGACAGGCTGCCCGTTTTCCAAGTGGCAATCCTTCGCATGAACATGTGCGATTCGGTGCTTGGGCAGCAGCGAGTACCCTCTCGGAAATGGATCTTCACCCGCGACGAACGCATTAGCGGGGTCCCAAACCATCTGCATGTTGGAATGCGGAAGCAGGGCCAGAATGCGCGCAGTCTCTTCCGCCGTCGCGATGTTGCAGGCGTGCTCGTTCTCAAGCGCAACGGTCAAGTTCTCTTTTGCCGCCGCCGCGGCGAGACCGCTTAGGGCCTTCACGATTGCTTCCTCGCACGCTTTCGGCTCCTCGGCGCGCCAGTACGAGAACACTCGCACGATGTCCGCGCCGAAGAATTTGGCCAACGTGAACGCGCGCTCCGTTAACCGCGGCTGATCTTCATAGGCGTGCTTGGAAGCAAATGCGTCGTGTTGGAAACGCCTGTCGAGCTTTGGTCCGTTCGGCAGCACGCACTTGAGCAAAGGCGACGCAATGGATACCACGCGTAACTCCGCGTCTTCCAGCGCTTCCTTGATCCGGTCGAGCGCCTCTCGATCCAAGTCGACAACGTTCCGGCCGTCGATGGTCCGCAGCTCCGCGGCCGTCATCCCGATCTCCTTCATGGCCGGAATGGCTTCGGTAAGCGCGGGCGAGAACTCGTCGGTGATGGCTGCTATCGGTATCTTGGGCTGCACGGCTTCTATACTTAATCTATGTTCTCGCGTCAACGGCCAAAGGTTCTGAGCTTTAACGAACGCGTCGAGCGGCTCAGGAGCGCCGCCTTTGCGACCGAGACGATGTCTGACGGCCGCGTGAAAATCTCAAAAAACGGGGTGGGCGCCTTAGTCGGAGACGAAGGCCGCAACCAGCCGCAATTCGAAAGAGCCGGCATCCTCGTGGGCTCCGATATCGCGGCGCTCTTGAACGGCGGATATCAAATGTTCCTTGAGACTCCGTCCGGGCGGCGTATGCCCGCAACCGCCGCGCAGCTAAAGGCTCTCCACGAATTCGAGGAAGACATCAGGGCCGCGCTTGGCATGGTGGACCTCTACAACACCTCGCTCGGCACCACCAGCCCGAAACATTTGTATGATCGCGTGTTTAAACGCGATGCGGGACGCCAGCCCAAGCCCTGGGATAAGAAAGAGCACCGCATCGTTCCTCCCGACACGAAAGGTTCATTGCATCTCTAGCCCGCAGGCCGCTTGGTGGCCGTTGTGCGCGGCCTAATGCTGCTTCAACAGCCGCCGCATCTCCTCAAAAGGAAGCACCGCGAACTGGTCCGCGCCAGTCAGATTCGGAAGGAACGGCTGCACCGCGATCTTTTGCGCGTCCCCAGATCTTCCCGCTCGATCCAAAGACGCGGCCAGCATCGCCCGCGCGCGCAAATCCGCATCGCCCGATTGCCGCGCCAGCGCCTGCCATTCGGCCGCAGCCTCCGGATATCGGCCATTCACGAAAAGTCCATAGGCGAGCACCACGCGCTTGGAGGATGCATTCAGCGCTGACGCGTTCACCTGCTCCCGCCATTCGGCCGCGGGTTCATCGCTTGATGCCATCAGCGTCGCGATCGTGGCAAAGTACTGCGCTACTGGCGCCTTGGCAAGTGCAGGAGCAAGCGCCGCGTCCTTCTTCGCTCCCCCTGTGTCCTTGCTCATCAATCTCCAGATAGAACTCTGGCTATAGGCGAGCGAGCGCAGATCGCCTTGCGAGAAATTATTGCGCGCAAGATATTGAACGCCGTCGGCGGGCGTTTTCGAAACCGCGAGCCAATTGGCTTGAGCAAGAAACAGCAGCGGGTCGTTGGCGGCCGCGCGGTCTTGCAGGTAATTCGCATACGTGGCGTTCGCCCGCCCCGGATCGCCTTCGAGCAGAATGCAGACGGCGAGCTGCGGCAGGAAAACCGCGTGGTTGTCGATTCCTGTAAAAGTCTTCTCGGCTTCGCTGAAGCGCCGAGCCTCCACCAGTCCCTGCGCCAGTTCGGCGCGAATATTGACGTCCGTGGGATTGAGATCGATCGCGCGTTTTAACAGGCGCTCGCCCTCCGCGCCATTGTTCCGCAAGAAACTCTCCGAGCCAAGCGTGGCCAATGCGTCGACATCGTTGGGCGCGAGTTTCAACACCGCGTTTGACGCGTTCGCCTGCTGCGCCAGCGGAGCGCCGGATAAGCGAGCCGCGAGCGCCGAGAAGCGAGCCTGGTCTAAGACAGTGAATGACGCCTCGTGAGATGCCGCCGCCGAAAGAAGCGGGGCAAGATCGTGATCTCCCGCTTGGCTGAGCACCTGGGCCAGAACCAAATACGCGAGCCCGAAGGATGGGTCCGCGTTCACCGCCGCATGCAACATCTGAACTCGTGCTTGCAGGTTCGAGGATGCCGCGGCCGCTGTGTAAGCCCGCCACGCCTGCTCGCTCTTGGTCGAAAACGAAGCCGCTTGAGGATCGATGCGCTTCGCCACGAGATTTACCGCGCCCAGAACTCCGCCCGATGAAGATACCCGAACGTTCTCCGAAGAAAGCACGCGCTGGGTAGCAAGATCGGTCAGGCTGAGATGCGCCTCGATTCGCTCGTTATAAATCTGAATCGTGGTTCGCAAAATCTTCGCGGCGCCGCGTTGATAGGCGCCGGTATCGCTCGTCACCAGAACCGCTTCCATATGGCGCGACGTCGCAAGGTCCTGCTCCAGTACGAGCGCCGCGCCAAGCGACATCCATTCCGAAACAGGATCCGCAATCAATATGTTTGCGGGAACAATGGCGACGCGCTCAATAGAACCGCTCTGGTTGCGCGAGCAACTGCAAGCCCCAACCAGAAGCCCAATGACAACGACGCGAAATCTTCTCTGCAGTGCCGGTCCTTAGAGAGGTCTCGGATTCTCCGCTAACAGCTGCTTAAATGCGGGATCTGTCTTGAGCGACGTGAACTCGGGCATGTCGGGAATCTTCTTGCGGTCCTTCACGCCCTCTTCGAGCGCCTTGCGAAGGTAGATAAGAGCCCGGTCGTTGGCGCCCGACTTGGCGTACATCTTCGCCAAATACAGATGGAACGTGGCGCGTTCTTCCACCGTGCGCTCCTGCATCATGGTCCCGAAGCCGCTGTGATGCTCGAATACGTCGGGGTCCAGCGTAAGCGCCTGCTCATAGTAGGAGATCGCGCGGGTATACTCTTTCCGGCCGAAGTAGGCCGCCCCGAGATTGGCAAGAATAGATGCGCTCGGCGCGGAATACTTCAACGCGCGATCGTAACAGCGAATCGCCTTGCGGTAATTCTTTTCCGCATAGTAGATCGTGCCCAGGTTATTGATCGCCTCCGGATACCGGGAATCCAATTTGATGGCGTGCTCGTAGCTCTTCTTCGCCTGGTCGAGCAGCAACAGCTGATGGAAAGCGATCCCGATTTTGTTGGCGATCACCGGTGAATCGGGCGGTCCATCGCGGTAAACGTCAATGGCCTCCCGGTACATCTTGCGCGCCATATATATGTCACCGCGCAGCTCAGGCGTGATGGAAGGATGCTGTGGAATGTCCGGTTGGTAGGGAAGAGATCCCGAGGCAAGAAGGCCGGGCATGGAGACGGGCTTCTGTTGGGCAAAACCGCCCAGCGGAACCAACAAGGCTGCGAAACAGCAGCGGAGAAAGCGAGCACGCGGGAAAGAGATCATCGTGCGACCCCCCTTGTCTCATTACTATATACCTATTTGAGCTAGCGCGGTCGGCGGCGGGTTTTGGTACTGAGCCGGTTGGTACCGAGGCTAGTGGAAAATGCCTTTGAGCTTATCGAGCAAACCCGGCTTCTTCGGAGGCTTGGGCGGCGGAGGCGGCTGGTTCTGCGCCAGCGGATCTTGCGCCGGCACGGGATTGCCCGATTGCGTCATAACCGTCGAAGGCGTTACCGGCTGGGGCGCCGGCGCATCTTCCCATCCGGCTACCTCCGTCGTGCCGCTCTGATGCAGTGGGCAGAACTGGCTTGGCTGAGTGCCGACTAAATAATATTCGGTCACCGTCTTCGGACAGGCGCTGGTTGCCAGGCCTCCGGTGTCTGCATCCACTTGCGCGCTCACCACTCCGTCCGGAATTTCGAACTGGCCGACATCGCGATACGCGCGGTGCTTATGGGCGCGCTTCATGAATTCGGTCCAGATCGGAAGCGCGGCTTTCGCGCCGTCCATGTGCAGGTCCTGGTAATCGTCGAGGCCCACCCACACGATGCAAAGCAGTTTAGTGGTGAAGCCCGCGAACCAGGCGTCATGCGAGGTGCCGGTCTTCCCTGCCGCCGGCAGAGCGAATCCCCGCGCGCGAACGCCCGCCCCGGTGCCGCTGCGCAACACCTCCTGCATCAGGCTCACCATCAAGAAAGTCACGCGCGGATCGAGGATCTTCTTGGTTTCCGGTTCCGATTGCCAGATGTCGCGGCCCGATTTGTCGTCGATGCGCGATATCAACCGCGGCGACACCATTACTCCCTTGTTGGCGAACAGAGTGAAGGCGCCCGCCATCTCCAGAGGAGTCACGTCGTAGGAACCGAGCGCCATCGCCGGCGTCGCGCGTATATCTTCGAGACCGGCCGCCTGCGCAAGCTTTGCGACGTTATCGAATCCGGCGGCCTGCGCGACTTCGACCGCCGGCACGTTCAAAGACTTCGCAAAGGCCGTACGCATGGTCACTTCTCCAAGCCACTGGCTGTGGTGGTAATCCACGGGCTCGTATGTCTTGCCGTCGAAATAAAACGTTTGCGGCGAATCGTCGAAAACAGTCGAGGGCGTCAGCGGAGTCGTCTCGCTATTCAGCCCGGTGTTGAGCGCCGCGGCGTAGACGAACGGCTTGATCACGCTTCCCGAGGGCCGCTTCGCCAGCACGTGGTTCAACTGGCTCACGCCGTAGTTCTTGCCTCCGATAAGCGCCTTCACTTCACCCGTATGCGGATCAAGGCCGATCAGCGCAACCTGCGGCTCTTCGAGCGTCACGCCTTCCTTGTGGCGCTTCGCAATCAGCGCTTCGATTTCGCGCATGCCCAGCGCAACCGATTCGGCCGCATCGCGCTGCAGATCGGGATCGAGCGTCGTGTAGATCTTCGAGCCGGTATCTTGAAAATCTTTATCGTGGAAATCGTCCGCCAGCCGCTCGTTCACCAGGTCCACGAAATAGGGCGCGTCCGCCGATTCGATGCCCTGCCGCGCAATCGCCATGGGCGCCTGGCATGCGGCCTCATATTGAGACGTGGAGATGTAGCCGTTGTCGAGCATCATTTTCAGGACAACGTTGCGGCGCGCTTTGGCCCGCTCCGGCCAGCGCACCGGATTCCGGAAGCTCGGCTCCTGGATCAACCCCGCAAGCGTCGCCGCCTCCGGCAAAGTGAGTTGTCGGATGCCTTTGCCGAAGTATGCCTGCGAAGCTTCGCCGAATCCGCGGATCGCGAACGAACCGCGCCGCCCCAGATCCACCTGGTTCGCGTAATACTCCAGGATCTTCTGCTTCGACAGCTTCTGCTCCAGGTGAATCGTGATCAGCGCTTCGTCGAATTTGCGGGTCCACGTCTTGCGGCTGTCCAGCCACAACATCCGCGCAAGCTGCTGCGTCAACGTGGATGCGCCTTCCGCTTGGCGATGCTCCCGCACATCCACCATCACCGCCTTGGCGATGCGAATGGGATCGAGCCCCGAATGCTGGAAAAAGCGTTTGTCTTCCGCCGAGATGAGCGCCTGCACCAGCACCGGCGGAATGTCGTCGTATTTCACCAGCCGCCGCTTCTCCCGGTTCTTGTCGTACATGCTGCTGAGCAGCTCGGGCTCCAGCGTGTATTCGGTTCGCGCAGTGTTGTCGCTCAGCGCGATGATGGATGAGATTTTTCCCTCTTCGAAGCGCAGAACGCCCGCCTCGGAATTCGAACCTTCATACGAATGAGGGCCGGGAAAGATTTCGATCGCGCTCGGGCGCAGATGAAACCAGCCCATCGGATTCGTGCGCGCATCTTCGGTGTAGCCGCTCTCGCGGAGCCGCGCCGCCAATTGAAGCGGCGTTCCGGCATCGCCCACGCCTACCACCTGCGGCGCCGCATACAGCAGCGACGAGTTGGGAAACGGACCCAGTGTTAGCTTTTCATCGGTGAGGCGCGCGTACTTGGAGTAATAGAACCAGACAACGATGAACGCCGCCGTGAGAACTCCAAGCGCGCCAAACAGCAGAACCTGTGTTAGCGGATGCTTGACAACTGACCGCGCGGAACGCGCCTTCGGAACTTTGATGCGGACGGGCAAATCTCTAGCCTGAATCGGACTCTAATGACTTGGACGCCCGGCGCTACCCTACGTTACCTTCGGGCTTGATTATACGATTCTAACTCTTTCCAGATGTTGTCGTCGTGCGGCTGCCAATCAGCCATCTGGCGGCCGGTGATCTGGAGCTCTTCAATGCTCAAAGTTCCGTGCCCGAACGGGCAGATCAGCTCGGTCCGCGGCCGGCCGAAGATGACCATATGACCCCACGAGCCGCTATTGATTGGCATAATCAACCGCCGCAAACAAGTGCGGCAACGGCGGCGATGATCCGAAAGGATAACGGAGAACAATCCCGCGCCGATCAACCACACGCCCAAGGTTGCGAATGTGAACAGCATGTCGTGCAGAAACAGGGGCGGAGGAGGACCAAACCGAGGCAGCGGTGGCGGCGGCTCGGGATAAAAGTACACGAGCGCGAATTGCAGCAGGCATACGGCTCCGGCGGCCGCGGCTAGCTTGGCCAAAAGGTAGAGCCAGTACTTCATTCCTTTATTAGACTCCTTCCCGTGCGAGCAGGTTCCCGCTTGCCCGCTTAACTTCTAAGCAGGTTCTTCGCCAAAAAAATCACATTCGCCGGACGCTCCGCCAGGCGGCGCATGAAATACGGATACCAGGCGTTTCCGTAAGGGACGTACAAGCGCAGGCGAAATCCTTCGCCCACCAGTTCTCGCTGCAGATCGCGGCGAATCCCGTACAGCATTTGAAACTCAAAACGGTCGCGCGCGATGTTTTGTTCCTGGATATGCCGTAGCGCTTGGCGGATTATTTTCTCATCGTGGCTTGCAATCGCCGGGTAAGTTCCTTCATCGAGCAGCAGCTTCATCAGCTTCACGTAGTTGGCGTCTACTTCGGCCTTGCCCGGATACGCCACTGTCGACGGTTCGTGGTAGGCGCCTTTGCAGAGCCGGACCGGAATCTTACGTCCCGAGAGCATGCGAATGTCGGCTTCGCTCCGGTAAAGATAGGCTTGAATGACGGCTCGCACATGACCCGGCATCTGCTCTTGCAACGAACTCACAATCCGCAGCGTCCGGTCCGTGTAGTCGCTCGATTCCATGTCGATTTCCACGCGGCTGCCCATCGCGGCGGCCCGTTCCACCAGCCCGACCACGTTGGCGCGGCAAGCTTCTTCGGAGAAGTCCAGCCCGAATTGCGTCAGCTTGATAGACACTGTTGCCGGCAGTTGAGCCCGCGAAATCTCATCGAGCGCCGCCAGATAAGCCTCGCGCGATTGTGCCGCTTCTTCCAGCGACTTGACGTTTTCGCCAAGAAAATCGAGCGTCCCCAACATCCCATCGCCTGACAATTTCTTCAGAACGCCGACGCCATCGTCGAGCGCGCTGCCGGCGACGAAGCGCGAAGTGAGTTTTCGCGAAATCGGCGAGCGCTCCATCCAACGACGCAGCCAACCCTGTTCGGAAAGTTGAAGAAGTGTGCGGCGCAGCATCGAAAAGCTAATAGTGGGCTACCGGTCCGATCAGTTTCCAATAAAAACCGAACCAGATCGCGAACAGGTTCGCAAGCGCGACGGCCGCGATTCGAAAACGGAGCCAGTAGCCAGCCGGCAGACGGCGCCACGTCCAAAGCGCGGCTGCGATTGCCAAGGCCGAAAATAGCATCGCGACCGCTACCACTATATTGAGCGCGACGAAGACCGTGTCGAAGCGATGGGATGGCGGAAACGTAGCCGGCCCGGCGACCTCGGCCGAGAAAATCACGACCACCGCCGTGATTCCGATCCAAAGAATACCGGCCGCGATTTGGGCCGCGCGATTACGGCGCAGAGCGGCTTCGGCCCTCGGCCGCAGCTTACGTTGGCGCCAGCGCTGGACCGCCGTCCAAATGACGCAGACAAACGTAAACAGGCTTAGCCCGAGCGCCCACAAATTCGGCTGCGAGCTCGCATACCAGGGGACGCGCTCGAATTGCATGGCGGGAAAGCCGGGCGCGAGTCGAACAATGCGATTGCTCGAATCGCGGATCGCCGCCAAATACGATTGGCCCTCCGGGTAAACCCATAGATCGCGCCCGGCGGGTTTCCAAGGGATCGTTTCTCCGCTGATAGATTTCGAATCGCCCATCACCAGATTTCCGTCTTTGTCGGCGGAAACTTCGTGCTGGTCCAAAAGATTCAGAAACTGCAAGCGGTTCTCGACACCGCGGCGCGTGGACCAATAGGACCCGGCTGCCTCGCGCGCGGGAGTGCCCGCTTGCTTGGGAACGGTCGCGGGCGCCTGCGCGGGCCCGAAGTAACGGTCCGCGAACTGGTGGAAGAACTCGGGCCGTTCGATGCTTGCGCCACGCCCCGCGCCGGCCGAGTTGTAAGAAACGAAGAATGCGGTTTTCGTCTCGGGCTGAAGGAGCAGCTCGCTGTGATAGGCAACCAAGTCTCCGCCATGGCCCACCCAGCGCGCGCCATTCCGCTGCTCTTCATAGAAGCCCAGGCACATCGCGGGCAACCGAAGGTTCGCTTGAAACTGCGGCGTCCACATTTCGGCCAGCGTCTCCGGCCGAAGAATGCGCTTGCCGTCCAGCTCGCCGCCATGCAACAGCGCCGCGGCGAAACGAATCATGTCGGCGCCCGTCGTCGTTAGCGCGCCCGCCGGAGCGGGCGACACGATTTCGAACGGCAGCATCTTCTCTTCTGCCGTGCCGTATCCTGCCGTCGGGCGCGCGCCCCAATTTTTCGGCAACGGCTGCTCGAAGGAAGACCGCGACATGCCGAGCGGTTCGAAAATATGCGCGCGCGCATAGTCTTCGTAGCGCTCTCCGCTGACGCGCTGCACAATGTATCCCGCCAAGCCCGCGCCGTAGTTGGAATACGCGGGAACCTCGCCAGGCGGAAAAATCGGGGCGGGCTGATTCTCCACAAGATATTGCCGTAGCGGGATCGGAGCAGCCGGCGATTTCTGAATGAGATCGCGAACCGCTTCTTCGAAACCCGGACGATGCGTCATCAGGTCGCGAATCGTGACCGGCTTGCCCCACGGTTCGCGAATCTTGAAATCTATGTACTGGTTGACATCGTCGTCCAGCTTCAGCTTTCCCTGCTCTTTCAATTGCATGATCGAGATCCAGGTGAATAGTTTTGAAATCGATCCAGGACGGAACCCGGTCACATCCGGATCGACGGGCGTCTTCTTCTCGACGTCCGAATAGCCGTAGCCCTTCTTCAACACCGCCTGTCCGTCTCGAATGACCGCAACCACCGCGCCGGCTTCGTCGCTGCGGTCGAGCTGAATGGGCAGGATGCCATCCACAAACGCCGTCAGGTCTTCTGCCGTAAGTGGCCGCTCGCTGGGCCCTTGCTTCGCCGCAACTGCCGGCGCGTTCGTCTCATTCGGTCGGGGCGAGGGAACCTGCGCCCAGGCCGCAGTCGCTAGGGCTGCGAGGACAAACCACCGGAGTCGTTTGCGCATGCGCCTCTTGGATGATAGCGAATAGCATGAGAACCGCCCGAACCAAGCGCGCCCGCAGGTCCGCTTCTCGGTCGGGCTGCCGCCGGAAGCTAACTACCTTTCAGCCCGAGCGCCTGTAGATAGCCCGCGTTCACCCGGCAGTTTTCCCATCGAATATTGTCCAGTAGCTCGGCGAACGCCGCCTTCACGTGTTCCATCGAAGGCCTGCTTGCGATCCGTTTTTCCGCATTCCCAGTGCCCGAAGGCAATTTCGCGAACGCGGTAATCTCATCCCAGTAAGTAGGTTTCACCACCGACGTCATGCACGACGGCTTTTCCATCTTCTTGTACGGCCAGAAACACCAGCCGATGTCGTTTTGATTCAAAAGCCCGGCAAAGTCGCGAATCCATTCGTCCGTATTCTCGCCCGATTCGCCTAGCCAGATCGGCACGTTATAGCGGTCTCGAAAATTCACATACGCCCCTATGGCCGCTGGCTCTACTTTCATCCAATATTTGTGGAACTGGTATATGGCATTCGAATCGAAAGGCGGCCCAAACACTGTGAAATTGGTCGCCCACTGCGCGCCCTCCAGGATGACCGCATGATTCGAATCGACTTCCCGTATGCCCGCCGTGATCCTTCGGTACAACGGCTCCAGATCGACGTTGTACTTCTGCAACTGCGGGAAGTGCGGAATGGGTTCGTTCAGCAGGTCGTATCCGATGATTGCGGGTTCGTTTCGATAGCGCTGCGCAATCTGCTTCCAGATCTGACAGAGCAGGTCCTGCTCCTGGCCGCTCTCATACAGCCACGGGTACCCCCAACTATCGTCGATGTTCGCGCCCGTCTGGCCCCCTGGAGCGCAGTGCATATCCAGGACGACCCAGATGCCCGAGACGCGGCACCATTCCAAAGCCGCGTCCAACATTTCGAACCCATCGCCATCCGGCAGGAAAAACTTATAGTGCAGCGGGATGCGTACCGAGTTCAGGCCCGAGCGCTCGATCCACTCGATGTCGCTCTTAGTGATATAGCGGCGCCGGTATTCCTTCCAAAACTGCGCGGCCGCAGCCGGCCCTATCAACTCGTCGAAGAACGCTTCGATCTCGCGCGGCGATTGCGGACCGCCTTCGAACAGGAACATATACCCTTCCGGTTCGAACCAGTTGCCGAGGTTGATTCCTCGCAGCCGCAATTTCTCGCCCGTGGGAGCGATCAGGTCTTTGCCGCTAACCTTGACGAATCCGGCCGGCGTTTGCGTTTGACTTTGACGGCCGGCGAGAAGAGCGCTTCCGGACAGCCCTGCAATTCCGGCGTTTATGAATTGGCGGCGCGAACACGGCATCGGTAACAAGTGGGACTGTAGGCCGCCGCGCGTGTAACCGTTCAGGTACTTTACGGAACTTTACCCTGCGCCCAAGGCCGGAGCCGTACGTGATATAGTGCGGACCAATGGGGTCGATCGAGAACACTCCCAGTGTGAGTGTCCCCGCCGGCTGGTCTGTCCTGCCGAAGGGCGAGATCTTGGCCGAGCTTGAACGAGTCCTCGAAAGCCACCACTTCCGTTCCAGCAAGAAATGCAGCCGCTTTCTGCGGCACATCGTCGGCGCCGCCGTCGAAGGGCGCGTCGATTGCCTGAAGGAACGCACGCTAGGGGTGGACGTGTTCGATCGCGAGCCCCACTACGATACCAATCAAGATCCCATCGTGCGAGGCACTGCCGGCGAGGTTCGTAAACGCCTGGCGCAATACTATCTCGAAGCAGACGGCCGCGGATTGCGCTTCAGCCTTCCCTTGGGATCGTATGTACCCGAGGCTCATTACGTTGCGCCAGACCGCCCGAAACTGGCCCCACCCGTCGTCGTTCACAGCCCGGCCCCGGCCCCTCGCGTGCCGCCCCTCGGCCGGTTTGCGGCCGGCGCCGTTGTCCTCGCCCTCGCGGCCTTCTTTATCTCTCTTTGGTTTGTCATGCGCCCTGGCGCGCTCGATCGCTTCTGGGGGCCGCTGCTGACCACTAAGAGCGTGCTGGTCTGCATGGGCCAGCCTCAGTTTTATACCTTCCAGCCGAATACGGCCCGCGCTCTCGGCGCATGGTTCCTCGAAGGCTACAATGCGGACCGCGCCGCTTCGCCGCAAGCTTCGGTTCCCTACAGCGAGATTGTGCCCATGTGGGATCGGTCCGTGGCGCTCGCCGACGCGCAAGCGTTTTCGCGCCTGGTAAATCTGTTTGCCCAAAAACGCAAGGAAGTCGATCTCCGCGGAGAACGGTTGGTCTCCTTGGCGGATCTGCGCGGCCGCCCCTCGATCTTCATCGGCGCCTTCGACAACGACTGGGCCATGAGCCTTGCATCCGATCTTCGGTTTTACTTCGATACCGACCACCAGCACCAGGCCCAGGTCATCCGCGACCGGCAAAAACCAGGTGAGACCGATTGGAAGCTGGTCAACGCGTGGCCGCCCAAGCGCGACATCACAGAGGATTACGCGCTCGTCACGCGCGTCGTGAATCGAACAACCGAGCGAAATATCGTTCTTCTCGGCGGCATCACCCAATATGGAACCGAAGCCGCCGCCGAATTTGTAACCGATCCCAATTACTTCAGCCGCGCTTTAACCGGCGCGCCCCCGGACTGGTCTCGCAAGAACATCCAAATCGTTCTTTCCACGCGCGTCCTATCGGGCGTAAGCGGTCCCCCCACCGTGGTTGCCACTTACTTTTGGTGAAGCCACAAGGGGTAAAGACCCGTAGAGTACCTCAAGTTTCGCCCCGTTTCACGTGTACGTTCGAAAGGGCGTTAACATCTCGGATTGACCGATGAGGCTCTTTGAACCATGAGGCACACCTGCGCAGTTCATCCTATACGGCTTTCTCAACTGATCTGTCTGGCTTTGTCGCTCTCCGCCGTACCCTGGCTCGCCGTCGCGCAAAACACCAACTCCGGCGAGATTCGAGGAACCGTGACCGACCCGACGGGCGCCGTGGTGCCTGGGGTCGAGGTCACCGTCCTGAACACCGACACCGGCGTCACGAAAGCTCTTACCACCAACGACGCCGGTATCTACGACGCCGTCTCCGTGTTACCCGGGCGTTATGAGCTTACGTTTTCCAAGACCGGTTTCGAAAAGCTCGTTCGCCAGGGCATCGACCTGCCCGTCGGGCTCACAACCGTCGACGCCCAACTCACCGTCGGCACTACTCAACAACAGGTAAGCGTGACCGGCGAAGCGCCGCTGCTTCAGACAGAAAACGGAGAACAATCGACCACGCTCGACGCTCAAACCATGCAGACGCTGCCGAACGTCGATCAGAGCTGGTCGAACTTCACCAAGCTGCTCCCCGGCGCGGCGGGGTCGGGCACCGGCGTTGCGGTCAACGGAAACCTACCGTATTACAACAATTTCCTCGCCGATGGCGCCAACGTGATGCTGCCTCACAGCGCCAACTTCGACCAAATGGTGTTCGAAGATGTGGCTGAGGTGCAGATGAACACCTCCACATTCTCGGCTGAATATGGAGTCGGCGGGGCGGTATTCAATCAAATCAGCAAGGGCGGCACCAACCAGTGGCACGGCTCCGCCTACGAGTACTTTCAGAACGACGCCCTGAACGCCCGCAACTTTTTTTCGGCAACGGTTCCCTTCGAGCGTTTCGATAACTTTGGCGGCGCCGTCGGCGGCCCCATACTCAAAAACAAATTCTTCTTCTTTTTCAACGTCGATAAGACGATCAATAACTCCTCAGGCGTTTACACCAATACTTTCCCCACCGCCGACATGCGCGTCGGGAACTTCTCGAACCTCGCGGAGTTCCCCATCATCTATGAGCCCAACACCCTGGGCCTAGGTCCCCATGGAGGCCGCATTCCGTTTCCGAATAATACGATTCCGACTAGTATGCTGGATCCCCTGGCGCTCAAGTTTCAGTCACTATTCCCGGCGCCGAATCAGTCCGGCTATTCCAATAATTGGGTCGGCACGCTGGAATCTCCCGATCCCTTCCTGAAATGGTTCGGACGCCTCGATTACAACCTCTCCGACAAGAACCGCATAACGTTCTCAATTACCCAAAGCGACAACCCGGCTTTTTATCCGCAGGCCTACCCGATCGGCAATCAATCGGGCGACGTCGATCGCTACAATGCGCAAATCTCCGACGTGCACACCATCAGCCCCAACACCGTCAACGAATTCCGCTACGGTTTTACTCGCCAGGGTAATTGGTTTGAGCCGCTCAGCTTGAATAAGAACTATCCTCAAAACCTCGGCTGGACTTATCCGGTAGCGAATCTTCCACCCAGCCTGCAATTCGACGGCACGCCCGGCACGACCTGGATCGGCCCCTCCACCAACGCCATCTATGTCGAGAACGGTTTCGATACCTCCGATGTCGTCACCCTGATCCGCGGCCGCCACATCCTGAAATTCGGCGGCGAGATTCTGGCCTATCAGGATAATTCCACTCCGTGGGGTAACATCAACGCCGGCACATTCCTATTCAGCGGCGCATTTACCCAGGCTGCTCCCAATGGCAGCGGCGGCTTGGGCTACGCCGATTTCCTGCTAGGACAGGTGGCCAGTTGGAGCGCCAGCAACACTCCCATAGTCGGCTTCCGCGAAAAGATTCCGCAGTTCTTCATCCAGGACGATTTCAAGGTAACTCCCACCTTAACAGTAAATCTCGGCCTGCGTTACCAGATCCAGCAGGGCTGGCATGAGATCGATAACCGTATCGGCGATTTCGATCCTACACTAATTAATCCGGTTACTAATACTCCGGGCGCCATGTGGTTCGGCGGACAAGACAATCGAACCAATTTGGAAAATACGATTTACGATATCTTTCTTCCTCGCGTGGGCTTTGCCTGGTCCATGCACCCGAACTGGGTCGTGCGCGGAGGGTTCGGCATCTACGATGGGCCCTGGAGCCTCGACACTTACTCGGGCGGCTCTGAAGGCTTAGGAACCAACAGTCACGGCAGCCTCACTTCAACCGACCAGATCCACCCGGTCTTCACGCTCTCGCAAGCCACTTACGGAGACCTGAATTATACAGGACCGAACACCAATCCGGCGTCCTTCAACGGTCAAGGACCTCCCTACTATCCGCGCAATACGCCCATGCTGCGCACCTATCAGTGGTCCTTCAGCATTGAGCATCAGTTCGGCGGCGGCATGATGGCGCAGGCGGCGTACGTCGGAAATCACGGAACCAATCTGTCGTTCCCGAACGACCCGAACCAGGTGCCCGCCAATCTATTGATGCAGAGCGTCGCCAATCCCGGCAATGCGCAGAATCTTCGGCCGTTCCCGCAATTCACCACTATCGGCGGCAACGCTTACGACGGCATCTCCAATTACGATTCCCTGCAGCTCACCTTTAAGAAGAGCTTTACCCACGGCTTACAGTTCGACGTAAATTACACCTGGTCGAAGATGCTGGACGATCAGGACTCCTCCGGTTGGGGCAGTCGCGACGGGGGGCAGCTATGGCAAGACGCCTATAACCCGGCTCTCAACTATTCGCTCTCTAACTTCGACATACCTCAGATGTTCAAGGGCGACTTAGTATACGACCTGCCCTTCGGCAAAGGCCGCCAGTGGATGAATAGCAACTACTTCCTCGATGCCGTCTTCGGTGGATGGCAAATCGCCACTACATTTGTATTCGAATCCGGTTCCCCATTTACGCCCCTCGTTGGCACGAATGACAACAGCGGCGCTCTGTCTGGGAGTTGGTATCCGAACTTGATCGGCAACCCCCATATTGCCAATCCTTCTGTAGGTAACTGGTTCAATACCTGCACCGTTCTTCAAGACGGCAGCACTTATCCCACCGGCTGCACGAACCCGGCCTGGGCCGTTCCCACCCCTGGCACTTTCGGCAACGCCGGCCGCAATATTCTTTGGGGTCCTGGAATCGAAGATGTCGATTTCTCGCTCGGCAAGAACTTCCACTTCCCGCTGCCGCACGAAACCGGCAATCTTCAGATTCGCTTCGACGCTTTGAACGGCCTCAACCACCCGAACTTCTCGGCGCCAGGCAACAGTTTGGGAACCAGCGGGGCCGGCATCATCACCAGCACCACCGGCAACTACAACACCACCAACAACAGCTTTGGCCAGCGCATCATCCAGCTAGGCGCGCGCATCTCGTTCTGAGTCGCGCGCCCGCTCGCGATTCCGTACACTGTCCCCATGAACCTGCGGGGAATTGAGATCAAGGCCGCGATGGTGGGCGCCATTGCGACCGCATCATTCTTCTGCGCCTTGACCTTCGCGCAAGAGGACCAGGCCGCGCACGCCCGGCAGGCACAGCAGGACCTTCAAAACAAGCGGCCCGACCTGGCCATCGCCGAATTCCAGGCCATTCTTGCGATGAATCCCGGCAATCTCGACGCTCGCGCGAACCTCGGCGTCCTCGAATATTTCCAGAATCAATACGCCAAGGCAGCCCCGGACCTGCGTCTCGCGCTCGAAGCCAATCCCAGCCTCTGGAAGCTGCGCGCTCTCCTCGGCATGAGCGAGAAGCGCACGGGGCAGAACGCTCAAGCGCAGGGCGATCTCGCAGCCGCCTTCCCGCATATCGAAGAACAAAAACTTCGGCATGAGGCGGGCTTGGAGCTGATCGAAATCGATTACGCGCTCGGAGATCTAGGCAAGGCCGCGGAGGTGGTCAACGTTCTGCGTCAGGCTGAGCCTGCCGACGTCGATGTCCTCTATGCGGCGCATCGCATATATTCGGAACTTTCGGACGAAACCACGCTCGCCCTCGCGCTGACCGCGCCCGATTCCGCCCGCATGCATCAGCTCATGGCGCATGAGCTCGCCCGCCAAGCCAAGGACGAAGCAGCCATCGCGAACTATCGCGCAGCCCTCAAGATCGATCCCCATCGCGCCGACATCCATTACGAGCTCGCGGAAATGCTCTTCACCCAGTCCTCCTCCGCCGCCCAGGCCGAAGCGGAAACCGAATACAAGTCCGCGCTCGCCGGCAATCCTTTCGATGAGAAATCCGAATGCCGCTTGGGCGATATCGCCCTGCGCCGGTCGGACCCGAAAGCTGCCCAGGCCTACTATGCCCGCGCCCTCGAAATGCAGCCCAGCGATCCTTCAGCCAACCTCGGAATGGCCAAAGTGCTGATGGCGCTGCATGAGCCTGCGAAGGCCGAGCCTCCTCTGGAGCGCGCCGCCCAGCTCGAACCCTTCGACGCAGCGACGCACTATCGCCTCGGGGTTCTCTATCGCGAATTGGGCCGCGCCGAAGACTCCCGCCGCGAGCTCGCCGAATTCGAAAAGTTGAAGAAGATGAAAAGTCGCCTCAGCGAAATCTATCAGCAGATGCGGCTTGCCCCGGCCAAGCCCGAGCAGCCGGATGCGGATCTCCCCTAGCCGCGCCTTAGGCGAACAGCGCGTGTCCGCTGAACGCCAGTCCGATGCCCAACGCCGCCCCCGCGAGCACATCGCTCAAAAAATGCATTCCTAGCAGAATGCGGGAAATCGCGATGGCCACCGCGCAGAACACAAGAATCGGCAATAGCGCCGGATAAAATTCGCCCAGCCCGATCGCAACCGCGAACGCGGTTATGGTGTGCCCGGATGGAAACGAGAACTTGTCCGGCGGCAGCAGCCGCGCCCAACAGTGCGGCTCAAATTCGCACGGCCGTTTCCGGCCCGAAAGCTTCTTGACCAAAATGAAGATGCCGATTCCCGCCACGGCCGCCGAACCCGCGCCTGCAATCGCCGCAAACCGGTCGCTTCCGCCAAACAGCAGAAGGATCAACCCCGTCAGATACCACAGCCACCCGTCTCCCGCGCGCGTCGCCGTAATCGCGGACAAGCGAACCCATTTCGGCGCCGGCCACTTGTTAACCACTCGCATCAGTTTGTGGTCGCCCGTCGCAATAAACTGAAGCATGCTATGGTGGGCTGTCATCCGGACGCCCCCCTTGGAAACCAGTGTAAAGGATTCTGCATGGGTTTCCTCTCTGCCTCCTTTTTAAGAGGAGAGTGGTTACAATGGCGTGACGATTGCACAAAACATGAGTGAAACCCGCCATATTTGCGTAACCTCAGCGCCGGAAAAGAACCACAATCGTAAAGTAAGGTAAGCACCGGGATTGCTCTCCAAACCAACTCTTGATTTTGTGTATTTCGATGCGGGCGGCGGTCATCGCAGCGCCGCTCTCGCTCTTCAGGCCCTCATAGCGGCCGAAGGCTACGAATGGAATGTCCGCCTGGTCAACCTGCAGGAGGTTCTCGATTCGCTCGACATCTTCCGCAAGATCACGCGTATTCGGCTCCAGGACATCTATAATCTGCTGCTCGCCAAAGGATGGACCTTAGGTTCCGCGTACCTGCTGCCCATCATGCAAGCCATCATGCGGGTCTATCATCCGGCCGCGGTTCGGCTGCTCGGCGCGTATTGGCGCGGCCACAAGCCCGACATGGTTGTGTCGCTCGTGCCGAACTTGAATCGGGCGCTGTTTGAAGGTCTCGCTCGGGCATGGCCGGGAACGCCCATGGTCACCGTCCTCACTGACCTGGCCGATTACCCGCCGCACTTTTGGATGGAAAATCAGCCCCAATACTTCGTCTGCGGAACCGAGCGGGCTTTTGAACAGGCGCTCGGCATGGGGCATCCGGAATCCCGCGTCTTCCGCGTGAGCGGCATGATCCTCCGGCCGAAATTTTATGAGCAATCCGCCTGCAACATCGCGGAGGAGCGCGTGAAGCTAGGCCTCGATCCCGATCTGCCCACCGGCCTCGTGTTGTTCGGCGGCGAAGGTTCCTCGGCCATGTTGCCGATCGCCAGGCGGCTCGGCAATAGCTCTCGCAAACTGCAGCTCATTCTGGTCTGCGGCAAGAATGCTCAACTGTTCAAGCGCCTCAAAAATCTGCGGACCCATAACCGTCTCTTTGTCGAAGGCTTTACCAAGGAGATTCCTCGCTATATGCGCCTTTCCGACTTCTTTATCGGCAAGCCTGGCCCCGGCAGCATCTCCGAAGCCCTGAAAATGGGCCTGCCGGTCATCGTCGAAAAGAATGCCTGGACATTGCCTCAGGAGCGCTTCAATGCCGATTGGATTCGCGAGCATGGATTTGGCGTCGTCCTTCCGAATTTTCAACGCGTCGAGCGAGAAGTAGCCCAACTCCTTTCCGGAAACCGCCTGGAGGAGATGCGCTGCGCCATTCGACACACGAACAATCGCGCCGTTTACGAAGTGCCCCCTATACTCGCCCGCATATTGGCCCTTCACGCGGCCGCCTGAGACACTATAAGTAGGGCCGGGCTTACGGCAACGAGCGTAGCCCCTATAAAAGACACTGTGTGCGGAATAGCAGGGTTCACTCATTTCGGCCGTCGAGCGCCAGCCGGCGTGCTGCAACGCTCTATTGAGCGCCTGCGCCATCGCGGTCCCGATCAGCAGGGAAGTTTCGAATCTCCCGACGTCTCTCTTGGCGCCGTTCGACTCAAAATCATCGACCTCGAAGGCGGCGACCAGCCGATGCGAACGGAGGATGGCGGCTGCGCCGTCTCCTTCAATGGCGAAATCTACAATCATGCTGAGCTGCGCCGCGAGCTCGAGGCCCTGGGCCATCGATTCCAGTCGCACTGCGATACGGAAGTTGCTCTGCGCGCGTTCGTCGAGTGGGATGTCGATTGCTTCCGGCGTTTTCGCGGTATGTTCGCGGTTGCGTACTGGCAGCAATCCGCTCAGAGGCTGGTCCTCGCTCGCGACCGTCTCGGCATCAAGCCGCTCTATTACGCGGTCCGCGGCTCAGACATTCACTTCGCCTCCGAGTTGAAGGCGATCTTCGAACATCCCGCCATTCCCCGGCGCATATCGGAAACCGCTCTCGGTTACTATCTATCGCTCAATTATGTCCCAAGCCCCTACACGCTCGTCCAAGGCATTCTAAAGCTCGGCGCCGGCGCTTGGCTCGCCTGCTCGAAGGGCCGCGTCGAAACCGGCGCTTACTGGAGCAATCGCTTCCACCCCGAAGACATCGGCCTCGAAGAAGCCTGCTCCGAGCTCGATCGGCTACTTAGTAACTCCATCTCCGAACACTTGATTTCAGACGTCCCCCTCGGAATCTGGGCAAGCGGCGGATTGGATTCTTCCACGATCCTCCACTACGCGGCGCAGGCCACGCCCCGCAAGCTGCAGACTTTTTCGATTTCTTTCGCGGGAAAGCGTTTCGACGAAAGTAAATACTTCCGCCCTTTAGCCGAGCGCTACAACACCCAACACTGCGAGTTCGACCTGCACCGCGATCTCGATCTCGAAGCCGCGATTCACAACATCGCCTGGTATTCGGACGAGCCGAGCGCCGATGCGGGCGCGCTGCCCGTCTGGTTCCTTTCCCAGATGACCGCGCGCCATGTAACAGTCGCCTTGAGCGGCGAGGGCGCCGACGAGATCTTCGGCGGATATCAGACCTACCTGGCCGATCGCTATGCCGGCTACGCTCGCCGGTTGCCGCGCCCCTGGCTTCGCGCGGCTCTCAACCTCGTCGACCGCCTGCCGGTTTCCGACGACAAGATTGCGTTCGAGTATAAGTTGAAGCGCTTCCTCGCAGGCGCGCTGCTTTCTCCCGACGACGCCCATTTTTATTGGAACGGCGCCTTTTCTCGTCAAGAACAACGGGCGCTGGGCGGCGGGCACGATGGCCAGCCTCTCAGCGCTTTATGCGCAGCGCTTCCCGGCGCGCCTCCCTCTTCCGACATCCTCAACCGCTATCTCTTCATCGACCAGAATTACTATCTGCCCGACGACATACTTTACAAATGCGATCGCATGAGCATGGCGCATTCGCTCGAAGTCCGGCCGCCTTTCTTGGATCATCGCGTGGTGGAGTTCGCTGCCAAATTGCCCGCGACGCTTAAGATCAACGGTCGAACCACCAAACACGTCTTGCGAGAGCTCGTTCGCCGAAAACTGCCGCCCGCCATCCTTGAGCGGCGCAAGGAAGGCCTCGACATACCGGCTCACGAGTGGCTGCGAGGACCCCTGCGCCCCTTGCTTCTCGATGCGCTCGGCGCGGATTCCGTGCGCCGGGCCGGCCTCTTTTCTCCGCAGGCGATCGGCGCGCTAATAGACCGCCATCTTACTCGCCGCGCGAATCTCGGGTATCATCTCTGGGGGCTTCTAACTCTTCACCTCTGGATTCGACGCTGGAACATCGAGACATCCCAAAGCCCTGCTTATCCGGCCAACGCGCCTCTTGCTGCCTCAGCCGGCGACTAACTTATGAGTGACATACCTGAATTACTCGAGCGATTTCGACGCGGCGCCGAATTGGTTGCCGTAGCTATCACCGGCGCCGCCGGCCCCGAGCTTGACTTCAAACCGGCGCCCGATAAGTGGAGCGTGCGGCAGATAGTCGCGCATCTTGCCGACGCCGAATCGGCCAATGTCGTGCGCCTGCGCCAAGTCATATCGGAAGATAATCCCACGCTCGTCTCCTTCAATCAGAATGCCTGGGCGGAGCGAACCAACTACCAGAAGCGCAAACCCTCTCAATCGCTCGACACCATGCGCCAGCTTCGCGCCGAAAATTATGACCTTCTAAAGGAGCTTCCAGCCGAAATCTTCGCGCGCGCCGGCACTCACCCGAGCCGCGGCGTCATGTCTCTCCTGGACCTCCTTCGCCTGTTCGCCGAACATGCGGAAAAGCACGCCGTCCAAATCAGAAGCGTGCGCGCTGAATACAAAGCCTCGCGCCAGAAGCCTGTTGGTTAATTACTCCAAATGTATCTGCTGCTGCTCGCCTGCTCCTCGGAGGAGGTCGACAGGTTATCGGCCGAACTGTGGGAGCGCGGCGTCGCCGGCATTCAGGAAACCGGCGCCGGCCTCATCGCCTCTTTCGAAGAGGATGAGCAACAGGCCGAGTTGCTGGAGCGCTTCGCCTCTTACTCACCCGAGTGGAAACGAGCGCCCGCTACCGATTGGATCGAGCACACCTACGACGCGTGGCCCCCGCGCTTGATCGGCAACCGATTCTTTCTAGCGCCGGTCTGGAGCGATGCGCAGACCCCGCCCGGCCGCGAGCGCATCGTTCACAACCCTGGCCTCGCCAGCGGCACCGGAGAACATCCCTGCACCCAACTGGCGCTGCTCGCGCTCGAAAAATTGGTTCGCCCCGAAACCGTCGTCCTGGACATCGGCGCCGGATCGGGAATTCTAGGCCTCGCGGCGTTGCGTCTCGGTGCATCGGCCGGCCTCGGCCTCGATCCAGATGAGAATGCGCTCGCAGTCGCGCGTGAGAATTTTTCTTTGAACAGCTTCGAACCGGCGCTGGTCGCCGGCACGGTTGACTGCCTTGCGACCGGCATCGCCGATATCACCGTCGCCAACATCAACGCCACGGTCCTGCTCTCCATCCTGGACGATCTCTTGCGAGTTACTCGCCCCGCCGGCACGCTTATTCTGACCGGTTTCACGGATGCGGAGCTGCAGCCGTTCCTGCAAGTCTTCCCAAATAACGTGCTGTCAAGCCTGAACGAGTGGCGCTGCGTGGCGGCTAGGCTTTCCTAACTTTCCGCGAAGCCGCGCCGCGCCGGCCCACAACAATAAGCCGGTCAGCGTCAGCGCCCCGCTTATCGGCTCCGGGCTGCTGACGAATTGCGCATATGAGAACGTGTCCGTTCCCGAGGATGGATCGTAACCTCCTCGAAAAATGATGTAGCCGGGTACGTCGATATTGATGTTCGCCACCGGCAGAAAACCGTAGTACGGCCCCGCGCCGCACGTGGTCGGAACCAAACCGGGTCCCAGGCACTCGGAGGCCACCGCCGATCCGGTCAAAGTTGCCGCCAGCCGAATGACCGGGTTCGCGCCATACGGAACCGTCACGCCGGCGGTTGAAAAGTAGATCTCCGGAGTCGTTTGCAGTTGAACGTATTCGGTCGCGCCCGCAATCGTCACCTCTCCGGCAGTGTTACCGGAAGACCCCCCGAAGTACGAGGTGAGTTGCAGCGGATCCAGCCCCGCAACCAGATCCAATCCAAAACTGGAGCCGGGCGCAACGTCAAACGCCAGATAACCGGCGAAGTCGCCGCTCCCGCCCAAACCGAAATTGCTTCCGGATATGGACCAATAAATAGGCCCCGTCTCTACCGTCGCCGATGCCGAGCTCGCCGTAAACGTCGGCAGCGAATCGGCGCGCGCCGGGGTCGCCATAAGTCCTCCCGCCAAACAAACCGAAGCCAGATACCTCCATAAATGTTTCATAATTTATTTCTCTAAGGACACTTAGATTCTAAGATGTAACAGAGAAAAACTGGTATCAGGAATCTTTAGCCGTAATATCCTCGACGAGTACTAGCGCATCTTCCAATCGTTGTCCGCCCTTGAGTACTTCCGCAAACAGATCGCCCGTGCGCTCGAATCTCTTCACCACGTTGTCGATTCGAAAATCGTGCGGATCGATCCCGTGCTTCACTTCTTTCCAATCGAGCGGCGTCGCCACCGGCGCCCCATCGTAGGCCCGCACCACATACGGCGCCGAGATCGTCTTCCCTGTCCCTATCTGCAGATAATCGAAATAGACCCGATCTTTTTTACGCTTCTCGACGCTGCGCGGGGTCGTAAACAGATTCGGCTCGCGGTCAAGCGCCAGGTGCGACAACACCTCGGCGAAACTGCGCACCTGCTCGTAAGTGTAGACAGGCGCCAGCGGAACATAAACATGCATCCCGTCGCCGCCGGTTGTCTTGGGATATCCCTCCAACCCAAGTTCCAGAAGTAACTCCCGTACTAGCAGCGCGGCGTCAACAATCTTGTCGAACGAAGCGGCTACCGGATCTAGATCGAGCAGCATCCAATCCGGATGCTCCAGATTCCCTGCCCGGCTCATCCAGGGATTCTGGTCGATGCACCCCAGGTTCACCAAATACAACAGGCTGGCCCGGTCGTTCGCAATCGGATAATGGTTCGTCTTCGGCGGATGATGTTCCACGATGGGCTCGCAGCGCAACCAGTCGGGAAAATGCGTCGCGTTCTTCTGGAAGAAAAACTCCTCGGCAATCCCATTCGGATAGCGCTTCATCGAAAGCGGACGATCTCTCAGATGCGGCAGCAGCCAGCGCGATACCCGATCGTAGAAACTTAATAAGTCGCGCTTTTTCCAGCCATCCTTTGGGAAATACACCTTGTCCAGATTTGTGAACTTTAGCCGGCGCCGGTCTACCGTAACAGTCGCCTCGCGTCCGCTGAGGTCCAGCTCAGTATGCGGAACCTCCGCGGGTTCGGCTGCGGAAACTTCTGAGGGCGGCTCGGCTGGCTCTTCGTCCACAACCTCTGCTGCCCGTTTATCTTCCCGCAGCCCCACAAATACAGGAGCGCGTAACATGCCTTCTTCGGTTCGCTCTAAAAATCTCACTTGGCAAACCACTTCCGGCTTTACCCAAGTTACGTCCTTGATCTTCGGCTTCGGCGTAAAAGGACTCGCTTTAGTAATCAGCGGTTCTATCCTCTTATAAATGGCCTTCATCAGTTTGTGATCGAAGCCGGTTCCCACCTGGCCCACATGCCGCAGCTTGCCATCTTCGTGAACGCCCAACACGAGCGCGCCGAAAAACTCTCTCTCCCCCTTGGTGAAGCCGCCGATCACGAACTCCTGCTCATTCAGCACCTTCACCTTGAGCCAGCAGTTCGAACGCTTCGATTCATACTTACTCCGCCGGTCCTTCGCAAGGATGCCTTCGAGGTTCATCTGCCGCGCTGCCTCGAACATCTGCTCGCCCCCGGTCTCGAACGTCTCCGAAAGCCGCACATGGCCGCCGGGAGTCACCAGCGTGGAAAGCAGCCGTTTCCGTTCTTCCAAGGCAACACCGCGTAAGTCGTAACCATCGACATACAAAACGTCGAACAAGAACAGCGTCACCGGCGTGGTCTCCGCGAGCCGCGGCACGGCCCCCGCGTTCGCCCCAATGCGCGGTTGAATCATCTCGAATCGCGCGCGCCCGTTTTCATCCAATACGCAGATCTCTCCATCCAGCCACGCCGTTTTCGCATTTACCATATCCGGCAACCCGGCCAATTCCGGATACTGCCGCTCGCATCGGTTGCCCCGGCGCGACGCAATCTCCAGCTTTCCGTTCTTCACCAGGCACAGCGCGCGTATGCCGTCCCATTTGATTTCATAGATCCACTGCGCTCCAGTCGGCGGCTTCGTGACGGCCGTCGCGAGCATTGGTTCCAGATTCGCGGGCGCCGTCCCCTTTCTTGCCCCCGGCAAATCGGCCACGGTCACCGGATCGATATCTGCCGCAATCTCATCCTGCGTCCGCTTGGTCGCGATACTCCAGGCATATTGATCGATGTCATACCCCGGAACGGCGAATTCGTCTTTCTTCTTGATCAGCAGCCACTCGTTGCCCTTCCCAGAGCGCACAGCCCGATTGGTGGGCGTTGTGCGCGATCCCCTGAGGTCATGTTTCATATGCACGATGGCGAAATCGCCGTTTAACTTCACCCCGTGCAGCTTGAATTTGAAATCGCCGCGGTCTAGCTGCTCCTGCGCGGTGGCGTCTCCCAATAACTCATAGGCGCCTTTGTCCCACAGCATCACGCTGCCTGCGCCGTAGTTCCCCTTCGGGATGTTGCCTTCGAAGGCGCCGTAATCGAACGGATGGTCCTCCACCTTCATTGCCAGCGCCTTGCGCGCGGGATCCAGGCTCGGCCCTTTCGGCACCGCCCAACTCACCAGAACCCCGTCCACCTCCAGCCGAAAATCGTAATGCAGCCGCGTGGCGTCATGCCGCTGCACGCAGAAGAATCCGCCCCGGCCATCGCCCTTCCCGGCAGGCTCTTCGGGCTTCGGCTCCGGCGTCTTTTCAAAGTGCCGCTTCTTCGCGTATTCCTTGAGGCCCATCTCTTTAGACCCAGCTTCTAGCGGCCATTATGTCAGCCTACCCACGGCCCCGCCCCAGACTGCTACCCTTAAGAACACTCCCCCTGCCGTCGTCGTAAATGAATTTCTCGGAGCAGCTCAAAGATCAGCTCAATATCGTCGACGTTGTCGGCCAATATGTCCGCCTCAAGCGCCAAGGCGGCGGTGCGCGTTACGTTGGCCTCTGCCCGTTCCACTCCGAAAAGACTCCTTCCTTCGGCGTCCACAGCGTCTTGCAGTACTACAAGTGCTTCGGCTGTGACGCCGCCGGCGATGTCTTCAAGTTCGTTCAGGAAATCGAAAGCCTCACCTTTCCCGAGACTCTAAAGCTCCTCGCCGAACGTTACGGCATCCCCATGCCGGAACGCCACCGCTCCGACGATCCCGAAGCGCAGCGCCGTGCCGCGCTCATCGAGATGCATGAGATTGCCGGCGATCTTTTTCAACAAAACCTGCGCTCCCCCTCGGGCGCCGACGCCCGCCGCTATCTCGAATCGCGCAATGTCTCGAAGGCCGCGATGGACGAATTCCGTCTCGGCCTCTCCGACCCCTCCGGCCAACAGCTCCTGCAAAAACTTCAGCGCTTCGGCCCCGCCCTAATGGAAGAATCCGGCCTCGTCAGCCGTCGTCAGGAAGGCGCTGGCCACTACGACCGTTTCCGCGCCCGCTTGATGTTTCCCATCCATAACGAGTCCGGCAAACTCATCGCCTTCGGGGCCCGAGCTCTCCGGCCCAACGATGAGCCGAAATATCTCAACTCCCCCGAAACGCGCGTCTATAAGAAATCGTCCGTCCTCTACAATCTGCATCGCGCCAAAATCGACGCTCGCAAGAACGATCGCCTGATCCTCGTCGAAGGCTACATGGATGTCATCGGCGTTTACTCGGCGGGGATTCATGAAGTGGTTGCCAGCAGCGGGACCTCGCTTGGCCTCGATCAGGTCCGGGCCATCAAGCGCCAAGTCGCTCAGCAAAGGGCCGGCGCCGGTCAGATTGTTCTCAACTTCGATCCCGACGCCGCCGGCGCTCGCTCAACCGAAAAGTACATTTCCGTATTGCTGGCCGAGGGTCTTCGCGTGAAGGTGCTATCGATTCCCGGCGGCCAGGACCCCGACGAATACATTCAACAGAAAGGCGTCGAAGCCTATCGCCAGCTCCTCGATAACGCCGCTTCCTATTTCCACTGGCTCGCCGGCCGCGCCCGCGAGAAGTTCGACATGCGCTCCGCCGAAGGCCGCATGGACGCCTTCAAATTTATCTCGCCAAGCATCGAGCAGGTTCAAGACAAGCTGGAGCGGTCTGTAATCGCCAACGAAATGGCCGAGTATCTGAAAGTGGATCGCGACGCCATCGCCCAGACCTTGCGGCGCGCCCCCGCGCCCGCGCGTCCGCAGCGTCCCGTTCAGATTGCATCCACCCTTCCGTTCAACGAAAAGCTGCTGATCGCGTGCCTGCTCATCAGCTCCGAAGCCCGCCAAACCATCAAACACTATCTTGCGAGCGCGAACATCCTCCACCTCTTCGAGCTCCGCGGAATCTTCGATACCGCTCTGGCGCTTGACGACGAGGGCGTTTCATTTTCCTTGGAATCTCTCGCGAGCCGCCTGGAGCCGCGCCTCCAGCGCATCGTAACCGAGCTGAGTTTCGCGGACCTCGACGTCAGGGAAGACAACGCCGTCCGGCATACTCTCGATTGCTTTCGCGCGTGGGAAACCAAGTCGCTGCAAGCCGAATTCGAATCCCTGCGCCGGCGCATCCGTGAACTCGAACAGAGCGGAAATTTAGCGGAAGCCATGCGCCTCGCTGGCGAACTCGACAAGATCCGGCGCCCATCCTCGGGATCGTGAATCGTGTTGTACTATGAGAAGTCGAGAATTTCAGGGGTGCCTCGACACGTTGTGCATTAGGGTTGTTGTGGACTTCTTACCCGCAATTGATCGCATCGCAGATTGACGAAGGCTGTGGATGCAAGACAGTAACGACAAAGGCTTCGGGCTCTACGATGAGGTCGCCGGAGTCATGCGCGACGACCTGGCTAACGGCGCTGACCTCAACGACCTTCTGTTCCCCGATCTCGATGGGGCCGCGGTCGAGCTTCTCGATGAGTCCAAAGATTTCGACAAGAAAGAACAGGACTCCGAAGACCTTTCGGACCTGGACCTCACGCCTGGAACCCTCGACAAGAGCAACGATTCGGTTCGCGTCTATCTCCGCGAGATGGGCATGGTTCCGCTCCTCACCCGCGACGGCGAGATTGAGCTGGCCAAGCGCATCGAGCGCGGCGAAAACTCCGTGCGAAAAGCTCTGTCCCGTTCCCGGCTGATCATCCAATTTCTGCTGGACACCAGGCACGCCATCGAGCGCGGCGTAGTCTCCGTCTTCGACGTTCTACAAGCGCCGGACTTCCAGCCTGGCCGCGACGAAGAGGACACCCTTCGTTTGCTTCAGGAAGAGCTGTTCAAGGCGACGCAGGAGATCGACAGGCTTTATCGCAAGGCCCAGCAGACGCAGCAGAAGCTCATCGGAACTTCGCGCGCCATGAAGCCCAAGCAGCACCGCAAGCTGCGCTTCGAGTACGCTCGCTTGATGATCTGCATCTCTCGCCAGATACGTGCGCTGCCTTTTGCCACCCGCTATCAGCGTTCCTTGAGCGCTGCCTTCAGGAACATCGTCGATCAACTCAGGCCCCTTGAGCAGGAAATCGCGCATCTCCAACGCAAGCTGGAGGAGCCGCTTGTCGCCGAATCCGGCTCGGCGCCTGCCATTCGCAAGCAGCTCAAGATGCTTTCCGCCCAGATTCAGGCTCTGGAGGAAAAGTGCGGGTCAACCAGCACCGAGCTGCGCCGCACCTTGCAGATCGTCGAACGTGGCGAAGAGGAAACCGAGTGCGCCAAGAAGCGGCTGATCGAAGCTAATCTGCGCCTGGTCGTCTCCGTCGCCAAGCGCTATACCAATCGCGGCATGCAGTTTCTCGATCTGATTCAGGAAGGCAACATCGGATTGATGCGAGCCGTCGATAAATTCGACTACAAGCGCGGCTATAAGTTCTCCACCTACGCCACCTGGTGGGTCCGCCAGGCCGTCACTCGCGCCATCGCGGACCAGGCGCGCACCATCCGCATTCCGGTCCATATGATCGAGACCATCAATAAGCTGGTGCGTCTCCAGCGGATGATGCAGCAGGAGCTTGGCCGCGAGCCCACCACCGAAGAGCTGGCGGTCCGCATGGACCTGAATCCGAGCAAGATCCGCCGCGTTCTACGCATCGCGCAGGAACCCATCTCCTTGCAGACTCCGGTCGGCGAAGAAGAAGAATCGAATTTGGGCGATTTTCTAGTGGACAGCCGCATGGTCTCCCCATCGGAAGCCGTCATCAACCTGAATCTCCGCGAACAAACCGCCGAGGTGCTCAAGACGCTCAGCCCGCGCGAAGAGAAAATCGTCAAGATGCGTTTCGGTTTGCAGGACGGCAGCGAACACACGCTCGAAGAAGTGGGTCAGAACTTCGCCGTTACGCGCGAGCGCATCCGTCAAATCGAAGCCAAGGCTCTGCGCAAGCTCCGCCACCCCAGCCGCAGCCACCGTCTACGCAACTTCCTCGAAAACGGCGCCGCCACCTGACGTGCTCCAGAGGACAGACGCCAAATGAGTTGGCTATAAATATCGAGTAAGAACTCTTCCGCCAGGTCGGCAAGACTCTCGGCTTCGCAACCAAAAACTCTGTTAGTGCCCTAAGTACTGAGGGTACCTTCGGACCAGTACCAAAATCGTTATCTAATTATTGCCCCATTGAGTGCAGCTGATCCAAAATTAATCGCCACTATACATGACTTGAATTATCCGCAGGCGCACACATGCTTAAACGTTTACAGGTCGGTCTTCTCCTTTGTTTAGTATCGCAAGAATTCCTCGCCGCGCAAATCGTTCCCTCCCCGGTAACCTCAGGACACCTGAGCAACTCTGCGCTAGTGGACGACGCCCAGCTTATTTCCCCCTCCCACGGCTGGGTGCTCTCTGGCGGGCGCCTTCTCTCAACCGCGACCAACGGGGCGCAATGGGCCGACATCACGCCTCCTTCGCTAACGCCGGCCACATCCATCGATGGAGTCTTCTTTCTCGATGAATCCCACGCCTGGGTAGTCCTGCACGCCTCCAGCGATCTACTCGCAAACAGTATTTACACAGCCGCCACCGGCGACGGGGGCCAGACGTGGACCACCAGCGCGGTTGCGGGTGGCGATCAGGACGTGAGCCACATGTACGGCGCTGGAGCTCATATCTTCTTTATAGACCGTACAAATGGATGGCTGTTCCTTCGAAGGGCAACGAGTTCCGCTGGTAGTCGAGGTTGGCTGTACAGCAGCACCGACGGTGGGCAGAATTGGCGGCTCCTGCCCGAGCCGCCGGCCTACGGACCCGTTCATTTCACGTCCAGGACCGTTGGCTGGCTAGCAGGCGGCCCGAATAATGTCCTCCTCTATGCATCCCGCGATGGAGGTCTGACCTGGACAGAGGAACGGGTTACTCCGCCCGCCGGAACTCATTCTGTAAGGGAGGTTTTCGAGCTGCCAGTATTTGACGATCTTAACTCAGGCACCCTCGCCGTCACCTTCAGCGTGATGCCGGCGGCGCATCCCCCGTTTCCCCCTCGTGATCTTGTAGCTGTCTACACGACCACCGATAGCGGAGCGACTTGGTCGCTGCAGCACTCTTATCGGCGGAACACGCTGGCCGACTCGCAGATAGTCGACTCGAAGGTAATCGACGTTTTCTCAGTGAACGGAGTTCTTGTAGTTGGACCCGATAAGGAGAAAAACATAGCCCCTCTACCCTCCTTGTTCGCCGGCGCAAGCATGCTCTCGGTGGGACGCCTGAGCTTCGTTGACGCTAACAATGGATGGCTTGTGCTCTCCGATCATCGGAACTGCTCCATTCCAGGATGCCAGACTACGACGGCGTTGCTATCGACTGTCGACGGAGGGAGAACCTTTATTACCGCGCTGTACGGCGCCGCAACGTATCGCGGACTGCCGATGCCGTCCCGCTGGGAAATTTCAGCGGAGACGGCTCCGTCTGTCTCGATGCAAGAAACGACGGTAACACCAGGACCAGGATATGTCGCACACGTCAACCCCGGAGCGCAAGGCTTGGACAGTTGTTCCGATATGGAAAATATTCTGGGCGGGTTAGAGCAAGACGCGGCAAGCTACGAATCAATGGGGTTCTATCTCGGCGGCTTGACCGCAACCTTGCCAAAGGTATCGTGCTTTGTTCCCTACCCCCCGAGCCAGGACATCTGGCTCAAGGAGATGTCCTGCATTGGATACTTCTTCGAACCGATATGGGACGACCTACAAGCGCCTTGCAGCGGCAACAGCCAACTCATAAGCACGAACGTCTCTATTGCCGCCGCCGAGGGAACCGCATCTGCGGACGAGGCGGCGAACGCCCTCGCGTCGCGAGGTTTCGGAGGAATGGGTGCAGGGGGAACGTCCATCGCCTATTTAGATATCGAGGTTTACAATCCACCGGCCGGTGACACCACCTGCAGTCCCGCCGTGCGGGCCTTCGTGAACTCGTGGATAGCGGAGATGCACAAAGACGGTTATCAGGCCGGCGTCTACGCAAATCCGGTCAATATAAATAACGATATGTCGCCGGGAGCCATTGCCAACGTTCCGGACGATATCTGGGGAGCGCTGGCGAACAAAATAAACAATGCGAATATGCCGCCCGTCCCGGCAGGCTGGTGGATAAACAGCCAAAGAACACACCAATATAACATCGCTCAACCAATTGCGAATGTAAGCCCTGTATACCTATTTGACTATGATTTCGTAAATGGCGCAGTGCTGACCTACGCTAATAACTACAGTTTGTGCCAGACTGCCTGCACAAATCCATGTAACCCGTCCTGCCCGGACTATGCCCCTGGCGATCCGCTGTGCAATCCCACTCCACCGTCTTGCGATTGCTATGAGTGCGAGGGCGAGAGCGGACCTGAATGCTGCTGTGCCAGTTGCGGGCTCCTCTGTTGAGCAATCAGAGCACATGAGAGATTAAAGAACGGAGAAAAAACACATGCGAAAACTCCTGTCGGGCACTTTATTGGCTACGCTGCTTGCTTCCGCGGCTGTCGCCGCAGAGCCAGGCGAGTGCCCCGTCTTCACGCAGGGGAAACAAATACAAGTCCTAAACTACGTCCGGTCGCGTTATGAATTTACTAGCTCAACGAACCTTCGAGTTGTCTCGAGTGAGCTCCTTTCAGATAGCTGCTACCGAAAGCTCGTGCTCTCGGTTGACAAACCCGCCTCTCGGACCTTCCCAATCTATCTTTCCGAAGACGGCAACTATCTGATTCCCGTCTTGCTCGACTTGAACACAGATCCGGAAGAAGAAAAAAGAATAGTGGCGCGACAGGTATCTCGCGCCCTTCTGAGCGATCCATCCCCGTCCCTAGGCGGAGCGGACAGGCCCGTTACAATCGTCGAGTTTTCAGATTTTCAGTGTCCCTATTGCAGACGCTTTTCGGACATGTTCGAATCCCTTGCGCAGGCACAAAAGGACAAGGTGAGGCTGATCTTCAAAGAGTATCCCCTTCAAATGCACAAATGGGCTCGTCGAGCCGCCGAGCTCGCTGCATGCAGCGGCCTTCAACGGGACCGAGCGTTCTGGGATGCGGACAGATTCTTCTTCCGTAGTCAGAAAGAGATCACCTCGGAGAACATCGATAGCAAATTCACTGAGTTTGCGAAAACAGACGCTGAGATCGACGTGAATGGTCTGAACGGGTGCCTGGCCGCTCATGCAGCCGATGCCGTCCTAAACAGGGATGCCGCACTCGCCAATTCACTATCGGTCACCGGAACACCCACTGTATTCGTCGATGGGCGAAGAGTTACTGTCCGAACGCTAAACGAGCTATCCGATCTCATCGATACCGCCGAAGCCAGAGCCCTCGGCCAACATACAAGTGCCGCCGGTAACATACCTTCGCGCTAATTCACAACCACCACCGGCCCTCGCATCCGCCCTGTACGGGTTCAACTCGCCCGAAGCAGGTTGCTGCCGCTCCGCTTTGGAAACGCGTGAAGCCCCGCGTACGCCGTAATCCTCTAGCTCTCGCCTGCGCTATCTTGGTCCTTTCTCCTCATGCCCGATACGGACATCGCGGCAGTCACGCCGCAGCATCCAGTCACGCCTCCGCGTAAGGTCCCCAAACCGAAAACCGCTGCCGAACGCAAGGCCCGCTTCCAACGAATCGTAACGGAGCTCGACAAGCTCTTCCCTCGCGCGACCTGCGCGCTCCACCACAAAGACGCGTGGCAGTTGCTGGTCGCGACTATCCTGTCAGCTCAATGCACCGACGAGCGCGTGAACAAAGTGACTCCGGGCCTGTTCGAGAAATATCCTCGGATCGAAGACTTCGCCCACGCCTCCCGGGAAGAACTCGCCAACGACATCCGTTCCACCGGATTCTTCAACAATAAGTCCCGATCTTTGATCGGCGCGGCCAACAAAATACTGAGCGACTACCACGGAAACGTCCCGCGCACCATGGACGAATTACTCCTCGTGCCCGGCGCGGCTCGAAAAACTGCGAACGTTGTGCTCGGAACTGCGTATAACATCCCAAGCGGAGTTGTGGTGGATACGCATGTGCAAAGAATCTCGCTTCGGCTCGATCTCACCCGGAACACCGATCCCGTCAAGATCGAGCAGGACTTGATGAAGATCGTTCCTCAGGATCGCTGGATCTTGTTTTCCCACCAGGTGATCCATTTCGGACGCCAGATCTGCGTCGCCCGCAAGCCGCGCTGCGCCAATTGCCCGCTCGATGCAATTTGTTACGCAAAGGATAAGGCACTCGCATGAACCCAGACCCGCTTCGCCGGTTTTTCCGAAGTCAGCTTGCAAAGTGTTCGACCGATGGCGTCACGCGCCGGGCCTTCCTCGGCGCCGCCGCCACAACCGCCTCCCTTTTGTCTGCGCCCGGCCTCTTCGGGGCTCCCGACGACGCCTCTCAACAGCCCGTCGCCGCCCTCGAAAATCTCGCCGCCAACGCGCTCGCTGAGGCCAAGCGTCAGGGCGCGAGTTACTGCGATATCCGCATCAACCGCTACCGCGACCAATATTCCGGCTATCGTCTCTCTCCGCAGCGCGGAAGCTCCAAGACCGACGAGGTTCCCTTTGTCACCGACCAGCAGAGCTTCGGCTTCGGAGTGCGCGTCATCGTCAATGGGCAATGGGGTTTTGCGGCTTCTCCTCTGGTCACCGCCGACGAAATTGCTCGCATCGCGCGCGAGGCGGTATTGGTCGCAAAGGCCAACTCCGTTCTGCAGGCCGCTCCCGTCCAGCTTGCCCCCACGGCCAGCTATAAGGACCGCTGGATCTCCCCGCATGAGATCGATCCCTTCTCCATCTCCGTTGGCGAAAAACTGGATCTGCTGCACACCGCAACCGCCGCCATCAAGAAGAACCCGAAAGTATTCTCGGCCTTCGGCATGCTCGGCTTTCACGCCGAAGATAAATATTTTGCTTCAAGTGAAGGCTCCTCCATTCAGCAATATATTGTTCAGGTCTATCCCTTCCTGACCGCCAGCGCCGTCGATTTTCAGAACGGCGTCTCGCGCGAACGCTCCTATCAAGTCGCGCCGCTGTCGATCGGTTGGGAATACGTGCCGAAAATGAACCTGGGCGAGAATGCCTCTCGCATCGCCGAAGAGTCGGTGGAGCATCTCGCCGCGCCTCCCGTCAAGCCCGGCAAGAAGGACCTGGTTCTGCTCCCAAGCCATCTCTGCCTGACGATTCATGAAAGCCTGGCGCATTCCACCGAGCTGGACCGCGCTCTCGGCTACGAAGCCAATTTCGCGGGCACGTCTTTCCTGACCCCCGAAAAGATGGGTAATTACCGCGTCGGCAGCGATATCGTCACCGTCTATGGCGACCGCACCACCGAACATGGTCTCGCGACCGTGAAGTACGACGACGATGGCGTACGCACGACAAAATTCCCCATTCTCGACAAAGGAATCTTCGTGCATTATCAGACCATCCGCGACCAGGCCCACCTGGTCGGCGAGAAGGAATCTCGTGGCTGCTGCTACTCGGATTCCTGGTCCGACATCCCTTTCCAACGCATTCCAAACGTATGGCTCGCGCCCGGGCCGCGCGATACCACGCTCGACACCCTGATCTCCGGAGTAGACGATGGCGTTCTGATCGAAGGCACAGGAAGTTGGTCCATCGATCAGCAGCGCTATAACTTTCAGTTCGGCGGCGATGCCTTCTGGGAGATCAAGGGAGGAAAGAAGGGCGGCATGATCTCCCGCGTCGCCTATCAAGCCCGCACTCCAGACTTCTGGCACTCGTGCGACGGCATTGCGGATGCCAGCTTCTGGCAGCAATATGGTCTGGCTAATGACGGCAAAGGCGAACCGGAGCAGACCAACGCGATGAGCCACGGTTGTTCCCCTTCTCGCTTTCGCCAAATCAATGTGCTGTTGACCGACTAGGAGACCGGGATGATCGCCAGCCAGGACGCCAAGAATCTCATCGACAAAGTAATCGGCTATTCGAAACTCCCGGAGTGCCACGCCGACCTGAACTTCACCGAAACCGTCTTCATACGATTCGCCAATAACGGCATCACTACCTCGGGTTATCAGTTGACTCAGCAGATCTCCATCACTTCCGTAACCGAAGACCATCGGAGCGGCAACGCCGTCGTCAGCGAGCTATCGGACGACGCCCTCAGGCGCGGCGTGCAGCAGGCCGAAGACCTGGCTCGCATTTCGAAAGCCGACCCCGAGCATGTCGCCCCTCTCGGCCCGCAACACTACCCAACGCTGAACAACTTCGATTCCTACACGAGCAACGCTCGCGGCGATCTGATGATTCCCCACGTGAAAGCCATCATCGACGCGGCGCGCGCGAAATCGTTGACCGCCGCGGGCTTCATCACCCGCTCGGCGCAGGCCGTCGCGGTCGGCAACAAGTCCGGCTTGTTCGGGTTTCACACCTTCACCGATTCGAGCCTGACCAACACGATGCGCAATCGCGAAGGAACCAGTTCCGGTTGGGCGACCGAAGTCTCTACTTGCATGAAGGATCTGAGCGGCGAATCCGTGGGGCGGATCTCCGCCGGAAAGTGCGTCGATGGCGTTGGCAAGAAGCGCCTCGATCCGGGAAAATACACGGTGGTCCTCGAACCCGCCGCTGTCAGCGACATAATCGGCTGGTTCGGTTTTGGAATCGACGCCCGCTCGGCCGAACAAGGGCAATCCTTTTTGAGCCAGAAGGGCAAGCCCGGCGAAACACGGCTCGGCGAAAAAATGTTTCCCGAATATGTGACGCTTCGCAGCGATCCGTTCAATACCAAGCTCTCCGCGAAGCCCTGGGGTCCGGCGCTGCTGCCCAACGAACGCATCGCCTGGGTCGAAAACGGCGTCATGAAGAACATGTTCTGGGATCGTTTTTGGGCTGAGAAGGCCGGCCGCAACCCCACGCCTTTTCCTGTGAACCTGGTTCTCGACGGCCAGAACAATACTCTCGACGACCTTGTGAAATCGGTCGACAAGGGTCTGCTTGTCACTCGCTTCTGGTATATCCGTACGCTCCAGCCTCAGACCTTGCAGCTCACCGGACTTACTCGCGACGGCGTGTTCCTGATCGAGAACGGCAAGGTGACAGAGCCTGTGATGAACTTCCGGTGGAACGAAAGTCCCGTACGCGTTCTCCAGAACACCAAAAAGCTGACTCAGCCCGTTCCGGTGGAGGGCGCGGAAGCCGGCACATCCTTCGCACCCGCTATCGTCGCCACCGATTTCAACTTCGCCAGTGTATCCGATGCCATCTGAGCGGCGGTCGCCGAGGGCGATGCCGGCCCCTCGCTGATGCGCCTTTATCTCGGCATCGACGGCGGCCAATCGAGCACCACAGCGCTCATCGCCAATGAAGCTGGCCGCATTCTCGGCCGCGGGCTCGGCGGCCCTTGCAATCACGTCGCGGCCGAAGAACGCCGCAAGAAATTCCTAACCACCATCGGCGGCTGCATTGCCGAAGCCTGCCGCGAATCGAGGCTCGATCCAACTTCAGTCGCCTTCGCGGCCGCGTGTTTCGGCTTCAGCGGCGGCGTCGAAGATAAAGAGCCCTACGTGCGCGAGCTGGTCCGCGCCGAAAAATACAGGTTCACTCACGACGCCGAAATCGCTTTAAACGGCGCAACCGGCGCCCGCCCCGGCATCGTCATGATCGCGGGTACCGGCTCCATCGCCTTCGGCCGCAATGGCGCCGGAGAAACCGCGCGGGCCGGCGGATGGGGCTACATCTTCGGCGACGAGGGCGGAGCGTTCGATCTGTCTCGCCTCGCTTTGCGCGCGGTCTTGCAGGCCGAGGAGGGTTGGGGCCCGCCAACAGAGTTGCGCGCTCTGCTGCTCGAAGCTGCCCAGGCGCCGAATGCCAACACCCTGATGCACAGCTTCTATAACGATTTTTCGCGAGCCGATATCGCCTCGTTCGCTCCGCTTGTAACCGAGGCCGCGCAGCGCGGCGACCGGGCGGCGCTCGAAATCGTGGAAGAGGCATGCCGCAAGCTGGCCTGGTACGTCGCCGGCGTCCACCGACATCTCTTTCAGCCAGAAGACCGCGTTCCCGTGGCCCACATCGGTGGAGTCTTTCAAAGTTCCCTATTGCGAGAGGCTTTCGCGCGCGCCGTTAACGCCTCCATCGGATGCGAAGCCGGCCCTCCGCGCTATAGCCCGGCCGAAGGCGCCATCCTCGAAGCGCTCCGTCTCGACGGCATCACAGGCGTCCACCCGCCCGCCGGAACTTCGTAACCGCCTTGCCCACGCGAGAAGCACCGCGCCGCCGCTATAATGAGGACACTCAAGGAAGTAGTGACGCACATCTTTCCATGGCTCTAACGCCATCAACCGGTTCTCATGACGTCATTGTCATTGGCGGTGGCCCGTCGGGATCGGTGACCGCATATCGCTTGGCTAAGGCTGGCGTGCGTGTTCTGCTTATTGATGCCAAACGCTTTCCTCGTGAGAAAGCCTGTGGCGGCGGGATTCAATTTAAGGGTGCGCAGAAGATTCCTTTCGAATGGGATTCGGTCAAGAGGGGAACGCTGTCGGGCGGCGATTTCAGCTTCCGGTTCTCCGACCGATTCTCGCGAACGTACTCGAAGCCGCTCGTTTATAGCGTTCTCCGCTATCAGTTCGACGAGTTCTTGCTTCGCAGCGCGGAAGCGGCGGGCGTCCAACTCGTCGAGGGCTTTAGCGCCAAGAACGTCTTGGAGACCGATAAAGGTGTAAGTGTTGAAACCGAGCGCGGAGTCTTCAACGCGCGCTTTGCTGTGGGCGCGGATGGGGCTAACGGAATTTCGAGGCGTTCTATAAACGCGAGAGCGGACTATTTCTGGCAGTCCGGTCTCTACTGTGAGATTCCTGAAGGAGACATAATTAGCGGCAAACTCAATGAGCCGTTGATGCGTATCGATTGGGGCACTCTTCCAAGCGGATATGGCTGGATTTTCCCAAAACAGGGCTCGGTAAATGTCGGGGTGGGCTGTCCAAATCAGATCGCTCGAATAGCTCGTCCCTATTTCAATCGATTTATTGAAAGGGAACAACTCCTGAAGCCCGGCGTCTTTGACAAGACAGCCGTCAAAGGACATCAACTACCGACGTTAACTCACAAGACCAGATTTTCAAGCCGCAACACGCTGCTTGTTGGGGACGCCGCGGGTCTGGTGGAGCCCTTTACAGGCGACGGTATCTCCGCCGGCCTCCATAGCGCGGAGATCGCGGCCGAAGTAATCGTCCGCCAACTCGGAACCGCCTCAACCGGCCTTTCAGAATACGACAGGCGAGTACGTGCGGAAATAGCGCCTGAAATTTTTCTTTCCAGGAAGCTATTGAGTTTTTTCGTTGTTTTCCCGCGAATGGTTCACGAGATCTTCAAGCACAACATGAAGGTCTGGACCGCTTTCTGTCGCGTGTTGCGTGGAGAGGAATCGTTTCGGATCTTTCGTCAGAAGAAGTTCGGCGCCTTTGAATTTTTATGGTTGCCCATCGACGCCTGCGTCCAGGCGCGTGAACGCCGCTTACTAAACCAACCGCCGTCCAACAGCGCGCCCTGCACAGCCAACAATTCGCGAATAGTCGAATCGGTTCTTAGAAGGATGTAGAGGGGCCGTCCCGCGGACGCCCCGTTCGACCTATTCGTATCGCAGCATCTTGGCCGGATCGACGTTCGCTGCGCTGATTGCGGGACCTAATCCGGCGCCGATCGCGATGCCTAGAAAAAGCAGGCAAACAGCGACAAATGTGGGAGGATCGGTCGGGCTGACCTGAAAGAGATAGCTGCTTACAAATCGGGTCAGCATGATGGCGATGGCGACTCCAATCGCCACGCCGCACAACGCCAGCCGAAAGGTTTGACTTAACACTAAATGCCAGATGCTGGTCTGTGGTGCGCCAAGAGCGCGGCGAATGCCAAACTCTCGAATCCGCTGCGCAGTCGAATAGGAGATGAGACCGTAAATGCCAATTACGGCCAGCGCCAAGGCGACAAACGCAAAGAATGCCAACACCTGCATGAGAATCCGGCGAGGCCCGACTTGCGCGTCCACTAACTCCTGCATGGGTCTAATGTCGGAAACAGGTTGTGCGGGGTTCAGCGACTGAACAGCACGGCGAATATCGGCGGCAAAGTTCATCGGATAGTTCTCGACACGCAAGGCCACCATCGCGGAGGGCGGCGCCGTTTGGGCGAACGGCAGATATACGCTCCGATTCCAGCCTAAGTTGTCCAGGCTTTGATGGACATCGGCAACAATGCCTACCACCTCGGCGGGTTCTTTGTTGACCCCACCAATGAGAAGGCGTTGGCCAATTGGGTTTCGTCCTGCTGGATAGTCGGGCCAGAAATGGCGGGCAAGGCCTTCGTCGATGATGGCGACTCGCGGTGTATCTTCACGATCGTGCTCGGTGAAAGCGCGGCCTCGCCTGAGTGGTATGCGGAGCGTTTGAAAGTAATCGGGCGAGACCATGAAGATAGCGCAGAGCGGACGTTGATTGAGTAGCAGGCGAGGTTGGCTCGCATCCTGCACGGGTGTGCCTGGATAACTGGTCATCGGAAGCGTCAATGAAACAGAGGCATGTTGGACGCCCGGCGATGAACTTAACTTCGACAATAGGCCCTCAAAAAAGGCGCGGGCATTCGCGTTAGGCGATAACGCGATACGGGCAGTGAGTAGACCGTGCGATTCAAAGCCGAGGTCTTGAGACCGGAGGTGAAGAATGCTTTCGATCAAGAGGCTTGTACCGATCAGCAGGACAATCGAAATCGCAATTTGCCCGATTACGAGCGCGCTTCGGAGGCGAACGGGGCGGGCGCTGCCTTGACTCATGCGGAGAACGGTCATCAAGTCCACGCGGGAGGCGCTGAACGATGGCGCCAGTCCAAAAAGAATGGCGGTAACCAGGCAGAGCCCGACAGCAAATGTGAGCACGGCGCCATCGAATTGAATCTCGCTTGCGCGCGGCAAATTGACTCCGGCGAACTGACGGATGGCGGATAGGCTCAGGTACGCAAGCAAAGCTCCCGCGAGGCCGCCCAAGATCGAGAGCAACAAGCTTTCCGCGAGCAAGTGTCTCACCACCCGCATGCGGCTAGCGCCCAGGGCGGAACGGATTGCGAATTCGGCCGAACGCCCGGCCGCGCGCGCTAGCGACAGGCTCGCCAGATTCGCGCACGCGATTAAGAGGACTAGCCAAACCGCTCCGAATAGTAACCAGAGTTCAAGGCGTACGCTCTCTACGACCGTCTCCTGCACAGGTACGGCGGTGGGGGGCGTCTTCGGTTTGGCATCGAGCATGGCGGCGTGGTCTTTTGCATAGGCTGCTTGCAGTACTTTGATTTCAGCTGTCGCCTGCTCTAACGTGACGCTGGGTCTGAGACGTCCGAACACGGTCAGAAACGGGCTGAGCGCGCGCGATTGCGGACTGAATTGGGGTGAATCCTCGGGTCGAGTGAGCCAAACGTCGAGACCAGCCAGAGGGAACCCGAAATCTGGCGGCAGAACGCCGGATACCGTGTACGCTCTTCCGGCCAGATCGATCGTCTGTCCAACAAGATGTAGATCGCTGCTGAACCGGCGCGCCCACAAGTTCGAGCTAATCAGCGCCGTGTTGTCCGATTCCGCGAAGCCCCGGCCCAGCAACGGAGATATGCCGAGAATTTCGAGAAAGTTGCCGGACACCCTGACGGTCTTTAGAAGCTCTGGCGCGCCGCGCCCGCTGAGGGCAAGGTCCTCTTCCATCGCGTAGGTGCCGACGGATGAAAAATTGTGAGCGCCCCATTTGATCTCGGCAAAATGAGTGGGCGTTGCGCCGCCGGAAATGATGACCAGCCGGTCGGGATCGCGGTATTCAAGCGGCTTCAACAGCACGGCGTGAATGATGCTAAAGCACGCTACGTTTGCCCCGATTCCGAGGCCAAGCGTGAGGACAGCTGCGGCAAAGAATCGGGGAGCGGTCCAGAGCGATTGGAGAACCCGCATAAAACGGAGTGTATGCCTTACGAATTCAGGATTGGAAGTGCCTGGAGCCGGGTGCGAGAATCGAACTCGCGACCTCAAGATTACAAATCTAGCGCTCTGCCAGCTGAGCTAACCCGGCTTATATAAGGAACTCCAAGCGCTGTCCCATTATCGAACGAGCGGCGAAACATGGCAACTCGGTCCGCCCGCTTGAAAGCTGTGTTCGTGCTGGCACAAAAAATCCGCCCGGAGCCTCGCCCCGGACGGATCTATGAGAGATGAACGCTGCGGCCTATTGAGCGGGAGGAGGAGGTCGATGGCCGCGACCGGCCGGTGCGTCCTTGACCGTGTAATCCGAAGGCACTTGGAAGAGCGAAGCCGGTGGATCGCCCCGCACGATGTTCGTCAAAGCGAACACCGACGAGCCGGAGCGCGGGTCATTGTGCTTCGCCATCACTGGAATCTGCAAATCGGGCGAATACCAGGTCTCGCTCGTCGATACGATCGGCTTGCTGTTGCCCATTTCACCCGCGGGAATGGTATGCACGATGCTCTTGCCCTGCGCCGCCACGCCGTTGATGTTTTGCGTACCCAGGTCCGATTCCACGCGGTTATTCGAATTCGGGCGCGGCGGTCTCGGCGGCTCGCCCCCCGCCTCTTCTCCCGGCGATTTGATGGCGCGGCGAGTCGCCGTCTTTTTATTTGGATCGAGCACATATGCGTAGCCGGCCACCGGATCGGAAAGGAAGACGATCGTCACCGGGCCGTTCTGCGCAAGTGGACCGCCGTTGATGGTGTGCTGTATGTAGGTGCGGCCCTGGCTATCGCGAGCCATGTGTCCGCTGATCGTATGGGTGATCGTGTTGCCGTCGGCAAGCGTCTGCGTGGCCTGGTCCGTCGCGTCCGCGGAAAACGGCGCCCCGGCCACTACTTTGCCCGCATGCATCCCGAAGCTGAATGGCGCCGGTCCGCCTTCCCCGCGAAAACGGTGTGGCCCTTCCGGCGGTGGCCCCGGCGGCGGTCCTCCGGATTGTGCATTCGCCCACGCACCGAACAGCAGCGCGGCGAAAACTGTCAGCGTGGCTTTCCTCATTCTGTTTCTCCTTCTTGGCAATCCCCCGGAACCTGTTCTCTCCTGCGCGACCCGTTACTCGCTGGCCAAAACATGAATACCTACCGGCCGGCCATCCATTCCAAGCAACACGTCCGCTAGCACCGACCGATCCTGCGCCGCCACTTCATTCGAAATCGGTTCGAATACGATCCCCGCGTCCGCCAGCGACTGAACCGGAACCTGCATTTGCACGATATGCGAAGTGTTCAACGGCAGATCGGGATTCGAATAGGGAAGCGCGACGAAGCTCTCGCCATCTACCTCGAACGCACTCGGCTGGGCGGCTGCCGCCGAACCCGTGCGCTTCACCGATTGTCTCCATTGCGGCGCAACCAGCAGCAGGAATGCGAGTGCCGCCGCGATCGCCACCGCCCACGACAGGCGCCGCACAACGTGCGAAGCGCCCGGCTTGGCCCGCGCCGCCAGTTCCCGCGCGTCCAGCTCGGTTTCGAGACGGGTGCGCTGCTCGCTCGACAACTCCACCTGCCGCGCGGCAACCGCCGATTCGATCCTTCCCGACACTTGTCGCAGCGCCTGGTATCGGCGCCTGCACGAATCGCAGGTTGCAAGGTGCGATTCCACCTCCTGCGCCTCCCCGCCCGGCAACTCCTCGTCTATGGCTTTAATCAGCAGCGCGCTCGGAAGATGAGATACCTCCTCGCAACCCTTCATAGCAGTTCCTTTACTTTCTCGAGACCCCGCTGAATGTTTTCGCCGACCGTCGAAACCGAGAGGTTGAGCACCTCCGCGATCTCGCGGTACTTGAACCCTTGCGCTCGCAACACCAGGCAGTCTCGCTGCGCCGCGCTCAACCCGCCAATGGCGTCGCGCACTAGCCGATTGCGTTCTTCGGCCAGTAGCTCTTGCTCGATCGAAGCGGCGGGGGAGGCCAGTTCGCCCGATACCGTCACATCCGGCAACGAATCCGTCCTGCTGGAACGAAACGCGCTTTGAGTGTTCCTTGCAAGATTATGGGAAACGCGATACAACCACGCGCGAAGATTTGCGCGATCCCCTCCGCCTAGCAAGTGCTGATGCAACTTCAGAAATGCTTCGTGCACCGTCTCCTGCGCGCTGTCTGCGTCCATCCCCAAAAATTGCAGATACCGGCGCAGTGGAACGCACTCGCGATCGTATTGTTCCAGTACAAGGCGGCGAACGGCGGTGTCTTGCAAATAGTCCGCCTTCCAAGTTGTACTTGGTAGTGGAAGAGTATCGGCTTGGCCCACGACGCTATTCCCCACGCGCTATTCCAATGTACTGTGCGCTGGGGCAGGCGCTTCGAAACCCGCGCCCGAATCTTCGATTGCGGGTTTAGCGAGGGCCACAAGAGAGTCTATGGGGAGTTGCACTTGGGGTTGGGGAAAACTCTCTTGTGGCCTGCCGTCTCGCATGCTAGGTGCCTATAGAACAGGCGAGCCGCCGCTTTTTCCGGCCCGCCGTCCAATTTTTTTGGATTTCTCCGATGTCCCCGGCCTACACTTCACATATGGCGCCTGCCGAAACTGCCGCGGAGGATTCGCTCCGCTATCCCATCGGACGATACCGCGCCCCGGAGTCCATCACCTCGGGCAACCGCATCGCTTGGATTGAAGAAATAGAGGCGCTCCCGCGCAATCTGCGGCGAGCCGTCGCGGGTCTGAACGAGGAACAACTCGAAACCCGTTACCGCCCAGGCGGGTGGACTGTGCGTCAATTGGTGCATCACATCGCCGATAGCCACCTGAACAGCTACTCCCGCTTCCGCTGGGCCGTGACCGAAGAATCGGCTGCCATCAAGACCTACGACGAGGCTGCTTGGGCCGAATTAGCGGACGCAAAGACCGCTCCCATCGAACTTTCGCTCGCCCTCCTGGAGCCGCTGCACGCACGATGGGCGCTGCTCTTGCGTTCCTTCTCAGATGCCGAATTCAAACGCGCGATGCGCCACCCCGAGTGGGGCGACGTGCCGGTCGAGTGGCTGTTAGGCCAATATGCCTGGCACTCCCGCCACCACGTGGCCCACATAAATAGGTTGAGAGAACGGCAAGGCTGGGACACCGGCTGAACTTAGAACCCATTCTTTGCTGGTGTGCCGCTATCCTCAATGCCTGGCGCTCTCCCTACCAGCCTCTAGATTGTGCACGTGCCAGGGTACGGTCTCGCGCACCACCTCGGGATGATCGCGAAGATAACTTATCGCGTATTTGTTCGCCGACGGATCGCTTTTCTGCTCGGCATACAATCTGGCCTCCTCTGCGGATTTCTCGCGCATGCCGAGCTCTCGGTAGATCAAGGAAAGATTGTAATGTGCAGACAGGTCGTCCGGGTCGATGCGCTGCACGGCTTCGTACTCGGCTCGCGCCAAGTCGTATTTTTTCTGTTGGTAGTAACAGATGCCGAGCTCGCGGCGAACATCCCGCGAGCGGGGAAATTGTTCCCGTATCTGCTGCAAATCTCCGATCGCTCCTTCTACGTCGCCCTCGCTGCGCTTCACCAGCGCTAAATAGAAGCGGGGGCGTGCGTCGCCCGGTTCCAGAGCCTCAGCCTCTAGCAGGTACGGTAGGGCTTCTTCATATTTTCCCCACTCGATCTCGCCGATCGCGGCGTTCGTATACCCGTCCGCGTAGTCCGGGTGCAAGGCGATTACACGCTGAAACGCTTTAACACTCTCTCCGGCTTGCTGGGCTTCGAGCAGAGCGATTCCGTAGTTGTTCCAGCGAACCCAGGTCCTATCGTCTGGCCGTGAGTATGCCTGTGGTCTGTTTACTCCAGTTAGGAATGTACGAGTTGCGCTTGCCATCTCCACGACCGGCTGCGTGTAACCCGCATGCATGCCAAAGTCGATGAAGTGTTGATCGAACCGGCGATATTTCACCGTGGCCGTTACCGTGACGGCCTCCCGGGCGTTCTGTGGCATCCTGAAGCTGTAACGCACTAACTGCGAACGGCCCGGCTGAATCGTATTGTTATACGGTATGATCCGGTTATTCCAAACCTCGTGCAGTCCGTTGAGTTGGCCTTTACTGTTTATAAGCCGATTGGTGAAAGCATGAGCTGACTCATCGAGGGTCCCGTCCTGCGACAGGCCCCCGCTTTCGGCCAATTTCTTGCCTCTCGCGTTTCTAACCACGAAGTCCACCCAGCTTTCATACATATCGCGCTGTTCCGGAACGTGGCTGTGTGCAATGCCTTTGTTTTCGATCACGACTGTGACCGTCAACCGCTCGCCCGGTTGCACCTCGAACGGCGTTGTTCCAATCGGCGCGACGATCCGCCCCCCAATCGCATACTTTGCGGAGTTAACGTCCGAATCCGTGTTCAGTTCGAGACCGAATATATCGATGTCGAAGACGGAATTCTGAAGAAAAGTAACTACCTTTCTATATTGCTCGGAAAATCCGTAATAGCGCGGAACCATCGTATTTGCGCCCACCCACCGGTGGGAATAAACGGCGCCGCCTCTCGCGGCGTAATCCTGCGTGCTTGCCGTCTCTCGCGGCATGTGACAGGACTGGCATGTCGAAACCATGTCCTTCCTGTAAAACGCTAGCGGCGACTCCTTGGCAAATCCCGAATCCTGCCATTCGTCATATAGCGAGATTGCTCGCTGCCACTTATAATCGTTCAACGACTTCGGCAGAGCGGCTTTGTGGCACGCAGCGCAAAATTCAGAGCTGCGATAGAGATCCTTCATCACCGCCTGACGGTGCCGATCTAGATGCGAAAGTATAGCGGCGTCGGAGACCATGCCTTGCACGGGCTCTCCGGTGGAATCTACCACAACAGCCGGCGTGCCCAGCGTGAAGCTGCCCGTTCCCCGCGTATCCACTTTTTGTATGGCATGGCAGACCGAGCACGATACGCCGTCCTCATCGTAGGGCCGCTTTTCAGGCGCGCCGGGCGCAATCGCCCCGGCCACTACCGCCACTGGGTCGTGACACCCTTCGCAATGGCGCGAAAACTCAATGCCCTTCTCGGTATTCAGCAGATTGACGTTTCGTAAGTACCACGGCGGGCGCTCCGAGTTCGAATGTGCCGACTGCCGCCATTGCGCATATATGGCTTGATGACAGTGGCCGCAATACTGCGCCGTGGGAAAGCTCTTCGGATCGATAAACCCTCCGCTTCCGGTCTGGATGTTCGACGGCCAAAACGGATTGTCTTTACCGAATCGATAACTGTAAGTCTTCGCGACGGCAGCCGAGTAAGAATCGAGCGCCGCTTCGGCAGCGCGGAGACAAGATGCGGAAGCGACAGCGAGCAGCATCGCCCTCAGTCCCCGTTCCGTAACTCCATGCCAGGAAAAAGATCTCGCCATCGAGCCGGCCTGAAATTAGTTCTTCTGGTTCTTCTGACGATTCGCCGCCACAATCTTTTCCACTTCATCCTTGGGGAGGTACTCTTCGGCTGCGGCTTGGGCACGCGGATCGTCGAATTTCAACAAATCCCTTGCCATTCCTTGCGCGACCTCTGCCGGCGCCCGTTGGCAAGCATCGACGATCAGCGGTATCGAAGCTTTGTCCTGGAGGTCTACCAGTCCGTCAGCCGCAATAATCTCGAGTGCA
>JAFAYI010000027.1 GCA_019240475.1 Acidobacteriaceae bacterium | reverse complement strand
CGCTTCCGTTAATTGGCGGATCAGGTTCCTCCGCTTCAAACATCCACCGTGATAGCGGTCCTTTGCGCGCCGGCGTGGACATCGCCATCGGTCTCTAACATCATCCGATAAGCGTCCCGGATATTTCTTTCGAGTTGCTGAAGAGATTCGCCCTGACTGAAAACTCCCGGCACCTCGGTAAGTCGGCCGACATACAATTGGCCATCCAACCAATATTCAAGCGTAAACTGCCGCGACAATGTTTGCCTCCAAAAGTAGAGGCGGGAAGGCATTTAGCCATCCCGCCGTACCCAGAGCTGCTTACTCCGCCAGCGATCCCTCGCCCGTATCCTCGGGCAACCCGCCCGCGTACTGCAACCGAGTCTCTTCGTCGTAGCCGGGGATGGTGTCGAGCGCGGGCTCGGTCACGGGCTCTTCCACTACGTCCTCGCCCGCGATCTTCACCGCACGGTAATACTCCATGCCGGTGCCGGCCGGAACGAGGCGGCCCATGATCACGTTCTCCTTCAGGCCGCGCAGGTAGTCCACTTTGCCGTTGATAGCGGCTTCGGTGAGCACGCGCGTGGTCTCCTGGAAGCTCGCGGCGGAGATGAACGAATCGGTGGAAAGCGACGCCTTGGTGATGCCCAACAGAATGGGTTTGCCCATGGCTGGCCGCCCGCCCGCTTCAATCACCCGCGCGTTCTCTTCGCGGAATTTAAATTTATCCACCACTTCTTCGGGCAGGAACTCGGTATCGCCGATGTCCTCAATGCGAACCCAGCGCATCATCTGGCGCGAGATGACTTCCAGATGCTTGTCGTTGATGTTCACGCCCTGGAGCCGGTAGACTTCCTGGATCTCATTCACCAGGTATTTTTGCAGCTCCTTTTCGCCGAGTACGGCCAGGATGTCGTGCGGATTGCGCGGGCCGTCCATGAGCGGATCGCCCGAGCGCACGCGCTCGCCCTCCTGCACGTTGATGTGAACGCCGCGCGGAATCGAGTATTCCTTCTGCACGCCGTCGTCACCCGTAATATAGAGCTTCCGCATTCCCTTGGTGACTTCGCCGTACTTCACGGCGCCGTTGATTTCCGCGATTACCGCCGTTTCGCGCGGCTTGCGGGCTTCGAACAGCTCTACCACGCGAGGCAGACCGCCGGTGATGTCCTTGGTCTTGGTTGTGGCGCGCGGGATCTTCGCGAGCACATCGCCCGCGTGTACCTGTTCGCCGTCGCCGACCATCAAGTGTGCATGGGTCGGCATCAGATAGCGCTTCTCTTCCGAACGGCCGCCGCCCTCGGGGCGAACAATGATGGTCGGGAAGCGCTTCTCATCGGATGACTCGGTTACGACCACCTGCATATTGCCGGTGATTTCGTCCACCTGTTCCTGGGTTGTGACGCCGTCGATCAGATCCTTGAAGTGAATGGTTCCGCTCACTTCCGTCAAAATCGAGAACGTGTAAGGATCCCATTCGAGGAGAATCTGGTTCGCCTTGACGGGCGATCCGTCTTCTACGTCTATCTTCGCCCCGTAGACCACGGGGTAGCGTTCGCGTTCGCGGTTCTTCTCATCGACGATGATCAGAATGCCGTTGCGGTTCATGGCGATCAACTCGCCCTTATTGTTGCGGACCGTGTTAACGTTGCTGAACCGCACAAATCCGTCGCTCTTGGCGTCCTGCGTGGATTGTTCGCTGACGCGAGTAGCCGCGCCGCCGATATGGAACGTACGCATGGTCAGCTGCGTGCCGGGTTCGCCGATCGATTGAGCCGAGATAATCCCGACCGCCTCTCCGCGCTCGACCATGCGGCCGGTTGCGAGATTGCGGCCGTAGCACAGCCGGCAAACGCCGCGCTTGGATTCGCAGGTGAGCACCGAACGGATCTTCACGCGTTCGATACCCGCGCCCTGAATGGCGCTGGCCAACTCTTCGGTGATCTCCTGGTTCACACCGACGATCACGTTATTTTCGTAATCGCGCTGATCTTCGAGCGCCACGCGGCCGACGATGCGGTCGCGCAAAGGCTCGATGATCTCGCCCGATTCGATGATCGGTTCGACGTAAATGCCGTCCGCGGTGCCGCAATCGTCTTCGGTGATGATCACGTCCTGCGCCACGTCGCAGAGGCGGCGCGTGAGGTAGCCGGAGTCCGCGGTCTTAAGAGCGGTGTCGGCCAGACCCTTGCGGGCGCCGTGCGTGGAGATGAAGTATTGCAGCACGTCGAGACCTTCGCGGAAATTCGCGGTGATCGGCTGCTCGATGATTTCGCCCGAGGGCTTGGCCATCAGCCCGCGCATGCCCGAAAGCTGCCGAATCTGCTGCTTCGAACCGCGGGCGCCGGAATCGGCCATGATGTAAATCGGGTTCAGGATGCGGCCGGTGCGGTCGTCCTCTTCGAGATTCTTAAAGAGTTTGTCGGAGATCGCCTCAGTCACCTTCGACCAGATTTCGATGATCTTGTTGTAGCGCTCCGATTGCGTGATCGCGCCTTCTTGATACTGCTGCTGGACTTCGATCACCTGCTTTTCCGCTTCGCGAACAAGGCCGCTCTTCTCTTCCGGAACGACCATATCGTCGATGCCGATCGAAATGCCGGCGCGCGTCGCATAAAGGAAGCCGAGTTTCTTGACTTCATCCAGCATCTGCACCGTAATCTGCAGGCCGAATTTCAGGTAGCAGTATTGAACCAGCTGCCCGAGGCCTTTCTTCTTCAAAAGACCGTTGATGAACGGCATCTCCTTCGGAAGCACATCGTTCAAAATCACGCGGCCGACGGTGGTGTCCATGTACTGCTTGTTGAACTCGATCGGTTCGGTGTACATGATGTTCTGGTTGTCGAACGCCTTGCTCAGGTCGATGACCTTGCCGGTGTGGCGCAGCTTGATGCCCGTGAGCGTTTCCACTTCGCCCATTTCAAGCGCGATGAGCACGTCTTCCATGGAAGCGAACGTGCGGCCCGAGCCCTTGGCGTTGGGGCGCATCTTGGTCAGGTAATAGAGACCCAGCACCATGTCCTGAGTGGGAATGGCGATAGGCGCGCCGTGCGCGGGGGACAGAATGTTGTTGGAGGCCAGCATCAAGGTGGATGCTTCAATCTGCGCTTCGGGCGAAAGTGGAATGTGAACCGCCATCTGGTCGCCGTCGAAGTCCGCGTTAAAGGCGGTGCAAGTCAGCGGGTGCAGCTTGATGGCTTTGCCTTCGACCAGCACAGGCTCGAACGCCTGGATGCCTAGCCGGTGCAGAGTGGGAGCGCGGTTTAAAAGGATGGGATGATCGCGAATGACTTCTTCAAGGATGTCCCAAACCACCGGGTCCTGCTGTTCAACCAGCTCCTTGGCTTGCTTGATGGTAGTGCAGTGGCCGCGCTGTTCGAGGCGGTGATAAATGAAGGGCTTGAACAGCTCGAGAGCCATCTTCTTGGGCAGGCCGCACTGATGCAGCTTCAGCTCGGGCCCGACCACGATGACGGAACGGCCGGAATAGTCGACACGCTTGCCGAGCAGGTTCTGGCGGAAGCGGCCTTGCTTGCCCTTTAGCGTATCGGAAAGAGATTTCAGCGGGCGATTATTCGCGCCGCGCAGCACTCGTCCGCGCCGGCCGTTATCGAACAGCGCGTCGACGGCTTCCTGCAGCATCCGCTTCTCGTTGCGCACGATAACGTCGGGCGCGTGCAGCTCCATCAACTTTTTCAATCGATTGTTGCGATTGATGACGCGCCGATAGAGATCGTTCAGGTCGGAAGTCGCAAAGCGGCCGCCATCGAGCGGCACCAGCGGACGAAGCTCCGGCGGGATAACCGGAATCACATCCAGGATCATCCACTCGGGCTTGTTGCCGGATTTGCGAAAACTCTCGACTACGCGCAGGCGCTTGGCGTACTTCAGCTTCTTTTGCGCCGAGGTTTCCGTCCGCATCTTCTCGCGAATTTCCTGGCTGAGCGACTCGATATCGATCTTCTTCAGAAGCTCCTTAATGCCTTCGGCGCCCATCATGGCGACGAACTTGCCCGGGAACTCCTGATCGAGCTGGCGTTTCCGCTCATCGCTGATCACTTCGCCCATGTTGATGCCGAGCGCCTCGCCTGGATCTATCACGACGAAGGCTTCGTAATACAGCACGCGCTCCAGCTCGCGGAGCGTGATGTCGAGCAGGTAGCCGATGCGGCTGGGCAGGCCCTTGAAGAACCATACATGCGAGCAGGCGCTGGCCAGCTCGATATGGCCGAGCCGCTCGCGGCGCACGCGGGAAAGAGTGACTTCCACGCCGCACTTATCGCAGATCACTCCGCGATGCTTCATGCGCTTGTACTTGCCGCAGAGACACTCCCAATCCGCCACGGGGCCGAAGATGCGGGCGCAGAACAGGCCGTCGCGCTCCGGCTTGAAGGTGCGGTAGTTGATGGTCTCGGGCTTGGTGACTTCGCCGTGTGACCAGCTTCGGATCTTTTCAGGCGAAGCAAGGCTGATTCGAATGGAATCGAAATCGGCGATCAGATTGGCTCTGTCGTACGGAGAGGAACGATACATTGTTTTCCTTTACAATCCTTTTTTTCCCGCGCGCAACGGGGAAGCCCCTGATGGCCCCTCCCCGCGCTTTGTCTCCAAATCCAACTAATCCGCGGCGTGCGCCAGGTCCTGCATCTCGCGCGGCTTCTTCATCAGCTCCACGTCGAGGCACAGGCTCTGCAGCTCGCGAATCAAAACGTTGAACGATTCCGGCACGCCGGGTTCGGCGGCGGCTTCGCCCTTCACAATCGCTTCATAGATCTTGGCGCGCCCGTAGACGTCGTCCGATTTAGCCGTCAGCAGCTCCTGCAGAATATAGGCTGCGCCGTAAGCCTCAAGCGCCCAGACCTCCATTTCGCCGAAGCGCTGTCCGCCGAATTGCGCCTTGCCGCCAAGCGGCTGCTGCGTGATCAGCGAGTACGGCCCGATCGAACGCGCGTGGATCTTGTCGTCGACCAAGTGGCTTAGCTTCAGCATGTAAATGAAGCCGACCGTGACCGGCTGTTCGAACATCACGCCGGTCATGCCGTCGTAGAGCTGAACCTTGCCCGAGGTGGGCAGCTCGGCTTCCGTGAGGCGCGCCTTAATGTCCTTCTCCGTTGCGCCGTCGAATACAGGCGTTGCGAAGTGAAGGCCCAATTTGGCGGCGGCCCAGCCGAGGTGCGTCTCCAAAATCTGCCCCACGTTCATACGAGACGGAACGCCGAGCGGATTCAGAACGATCTCGACCGGAGTGCCGTCGGGCAGATACGGCATGTCCTCTTCGGGAACGATGCGCGCGATCACGCCCTTGTTTCCATGGCGGCCGGCCATCTTATCGCCTACCGAAAGCTTGCGCTTCATCGCGATGTAGACTTTGACCAGCTTGATGACGCCGGGAGGCAGCTCATCGCCTTTGCGCAGCTTCGCGATCTTCTCTTCCGTGATCTTTTCGAGCACGGCAATCTGGCGCGAAGTCATTTCCTCGATCTCGTCGATCTGCTCGTTGATGCGGATATCTTTGGTAGACAGCCGCATGCGCTTCAAATCGCGGGCCCGAAGTTTCTCGAGCACGTCGCGGCTCAGCGGCGTATCTTTCGAGAGCAGCTTCTTATTGGTCTTCTCGTCGTGCAAGTCCGCCAGAAGCTCCTTGCCCTTCAACAGCTCTTCCAGGCGCTTGGCGCGCTCGTCGCTCAGGATGCGCTTTTCGTCTTCGAGGTTGCGGTGCAGCCGCTCCTCCTGTAGCTGCAGAATTTGCTTGGAGCGCTCGTCCAGCTCCGCGCCCTTGCGCGAAAACACCTTGCAATCGACAATGGTGCCTTCGATGCCGGGCGGGCAGTAGAGCGAAGCGTCCTTCACGTCACCGGCCTTTTCGCCGAAGATGGCCCGCAGCAGCTTCTCTTCGGGAGTCAACTGCGTTTCGCCTTTCGGCGTCACTTTGCCGACCAGAATGTCGCCGGGTTTCACGGTTGCGCCGATCCGAATGATTCCGCTTTCGTCCAAATTGCGCAGGAACGACTCGGCGATGTTCGGAATGTCGCGAGTAATCTCTTCGGGGCCGAGCTTGGTGTCGCGGGCCTCGATTTCAAACTCTTCGATGTGAATGGAGGTGTAGTAATCGTCCTTGACCAGCTTCTCGCTGACCACGATCGCGTCTTCGAAGTTGTACCCGCGCCAGGGCATGAACGCCACCAGCACGTTGCGGCCGAGCGCGAGTTCGCCCGCTTCGGTGCAGGGTCCGTCGGCCAGCACGTCTCCTTTGCGAACCTTCTGCCCCTGGTACACGATGGGCTTCTGGCTGATGCAGGTGTTCTGGTTCGAACGCTTGAATTTGGTGAGCTGATAAATATCCGCGCCGACTTCGCGGGACATCTGCCCCTCGTGCGCGCTGCCTTCCACGCGAACGATAATGCGCTCGCTGTCCACCGAATCCACCACTCCCGGGCGCTTGCATATGACCACGGCGCCCGAGTCGCGAGCCGTCACGCGCTCCATGCCGGTGCCGACAAACGGCGCTTCGGCCCGAAGCAGCGGCACGGCCTGCCGTTGCATGTTCGAACCCATCAAGGCGCGGTTGGCGTCGTCGTTCTCAAGGAACGGGATCAAACTCGCCGCGACAGAGACTAACTGCTTCGGACTCACGTCCATGTATTGAATCTCTTCCCGGTGCTTCAACATGAAGTTGCCCGCTTGCCGGGCGTTCACGAGTTCGTCCACCAGCCGCCCTTCCCGATCGATCGCCACGTTGGCCTGCGCGATCAGGTACTTGTCCTCTTCCCAGGCCGAAAGATAATCCGAATGTGCTTCAAATTCGGCGTGCTGTTTCTTCGCGCCCAGGCCGTTGTTGGCCTTTTCGATTTCTTCGCGCGAGACCACCTGGCCTACTTTGAAATCGGTGTCGCCGGGATTCAGAATCTTGACTTCGTCCACCAGCACTCCCTCGCGCACGCGCCGGTACGGGCTTTCGATAAAGCCGTATTCGTTAATGCGCGCAAAGCAGGAAAGCGACGAAATCAACCCGATGTTGGGGCCTTCCGGCGTTTCGATAGGACAGATGCGGCCGTAGTGCGTCGGGTGCACGTCGCGGACTTCGAATCCGGCGCGCTCGCGCGAGAGGCCGCCCGGTCCCAGAGCGGAAAGACGCCGTTTGTGCGTGATCTCGGAGAGCGGATTGGTCTGGTCCATGAACTGCGAGAGCTGGCTTGAGCCGAAGAACTCCCGGATGGCGGCCATCACCGGTTTCGCGTTCACCAGATCGTGCGGCATCGCCGTCGACATTTCCTGGTAAACCGACATTTTTTCCTTGATGGCGCGTTCCATGCGGACCAGGCCGATGCGGAACTGATTTTCGAGCAGCTCGCCCACCGCGCGAACGCGGCGGTTACCCAGGTGATCGATGTCGTCCACCGCGCCAATGCCTTTGCGCAGCTTCAGCAGATAAAGAATGGTGTCGATGAAGTCTTTCTGGTCGAGCGTGCGCTTGTCGAGCCGGGTTGCGTCGGCCTTGTCGTACAGCTTGATATTGAACTTCATGCGGCCCACGCGCGAGAAATCGTACTTGCGCGGGTCGAAGAACATCCCTTGAAACAGTTGCGTGGCCGTATCGAGCGTCGGCGGGTCGCCGGGGCGCAGCTTGCGATAGATCTCAAGCAGGGCGTCGTTCTGGCTCTTGACGCCATCCTTGCGCAGGGTCGCCGAGATCACGTTGCCTGCGTCGTCGCGATCGGGGAAGAAAATTTCGAAGCTCTCGATGCCGGCATCGGCCAACTTGCCTATCGCCGTGGCGGTGAGCTCATGATTGGCTTCAATCAACACCTCGCCCGTGGACATGTCGATCACATCGGCCGCTACATAGGCGCCTTCCAGATCGTTCGAGGCCACTTCCACCTGCTCGATCTTCGCCTTCTGAATTTCGCGGAACACGGAATTCGTGATCTTGCGGCCTTGCGGCACAACCTGATCGCCGTTCTTGGTCGAAATGGCGTGCGAAAGCTTCATCCCGATGAGACTATCGTTCACGCCCCAATACAGTTTGCTGTTCTTGAGCGCGATGTTCGAGACTTTGTAGAAGCCCCGGATGATATCGGAATCCGTCTTCAGTCCCAGTGCCCGAAGGAACACGGTTCCGTAGAACTTGCGCTTCCGGTCGATGCGGACATACAGCAGATTCTTGTTGTCGTATTCGAATTCGACCCAGCTTCCCCGGTAAGGAATGATCTTGCCCAGGTAATAGCCTTGGGTCTGCACGCGCTCGAAGAACACCCCGGGCGAGCGATGCAGTTGGGAAACGATGACGCGCTCGGTTCCGTTAATGATGAACGTCCCGTTGTCGGTCATCAACGGAATTTCGCCGAAAAAGACTTCCTGTTCCTTGATGTCGCGAACCGTTTTGTTGCCGGTCTCGGCGTCTTTATCGTAAACGGTAAGCCGAATGGTAACCTTCAACGGCGCCGCGTAAGTCATTCCCCGCTCTTCGCATTCGGGCACGTCGTACTTCAACTGCAGCGCGACCGGATCGCCGCAGCGATTGCAGAAGGTGACGATGTTCTTGTTGAAGGTGCCGCACTTGTGGCAGAGCACGTCGCCGGCATGGAAAGGATCGGTGCGAATCTCGGCGCCGCAGTTCGGGTTCCGGCAGATGGTACGCAGGTGGTGCAGCCCCTTCAAGTTGCCGCATTTGCACTCCCAGTTGCCGATCGAGTAATCGACGAACTCAAGCTGGCTCAAGCCCCGGAAATCGGAGATTGGAAACACGGAGCTGAATACGCTTTGCAGGCCTGCGTCTTCGCGCTCCTTCGGCAGCAGGTCCATTTGCAGGAAGCGCTCATAGGAACGCTTCTGCACTTCGATAAGATTCGGAATCGGGATCGAAGTTTGAATCTTCGAAAAATCAACTCTCTCGCGGAGAGAACCGTTTGACACGTTGGGCATCTACGCTAATCCTTTAGGAAACCAGTGACACAGTGACATCTAGCAATGCTTTGACACGGAACCGGAGCGTCGTCCTAGGCTCCGCTCGCACATGCTTGCGCGGCATGCGCCGAAGCGGCCACGCCTGAGAAACATCCGAAGAAGAAAGATCTGAAGAGAGACATTCGTCTGGGCGATAACGATATGGAAGACTCCCGAAAGAGCCCGGACACAATTCGCCGGACGCGCATGACAAGGCTACAGTTGGAGAAGACAAATTTGGGCATGCAAAAGCCCCGCCGGCCTGCACAGGCCCGCGGGAGAATTTCAGAAAGCTGAGGGCTCAAATCGTATGCTGGAAACCGTCCCGGCTGACGTCTATCCAAGAATAGCACAAGCAAGGCCGACCGCGTCAACCGCGCGCCCAAGTCTTGGAAACAAAATTGCTCGCAAACCGGAATCTCTTGTATTTCTTAAGCTTACGTTCCGCGGTTAAGCTCGCCGCGACACTAAGCACCTTCCGGTTCTGACCGGGACCCGGCACGCCGGGAACCCCAACCAGCATCGCAGTCTCACATTTCACTATCGTGACTCACGATAACCGGCCGGCACGTCAAACGTACCCGGGCCGGGCTCACGGAATTGGATCTCGGTAATTTCCCAATTCCAGTCCTGCGAGCTCCTCTGCTTCATTAGAATCCCGTACTGCTTGGAAACCCAAGCTTCTCCAACGTCGCCGGGCTCCGGAGCGCCGCGCGGGGCTCTTAATCGAACCCGTACGCAATCGAGGCCCAGAATGACCAGATGCTCTTCCGTAAATATCGGGGCCGCATTCGGGAATATCCAGCCGATATCAATGGGCTCGTGACTGTCTCTCTCGTAGGATTTGTTGCTGCTGTCGATCACAAAGAAAGTGCCAGTGGCTGGATCATCGATGAATTGCACCTCTTGGCCCGTCCCAGAGTCGATGTCCAGCCGCGAGCGTCCGGCGGAATCCCTATACACTCGCCCCGTTACACTCCCGCCCGGCAATGATGGGCTGCCGGTCCGATAGGAAGCGACATAAGGATGTCCCTTGACGAGGGGCGGCTGTGCTCTTTGCATACCCCGGAGTCGCCAATTGCGTCAGCATCGTGAGATGCCGAAAGCAGACCCTACTTAACTTCGACGGTCGCGCCCGCGTCGGTGAACTTCTTGCGAATCGCCTCCGCTTCGTCCTTGTTCACGCCCTCTTTGATGGGCTTGGGCGCGCCATCCACCAGGTCCTTGGCTTCTTTGAGGCCCAGGCTGGTAACTTCGCGGACGGCCTTAATCACGTTAATCTTATTGGCGCCCGCCGCGGTCAGGATCACCGAAAACTCGGTCTTCTCTTCCGCCGGAGCTGCCGCCGCCGCCGCGCCGCCGCCGCCCGCCGGAGCCGCCGCTACGGTTGCCGCCGCTGCCGACACGCCCAGCTTCTCTTCGAGCAGCTTGACTAGCTGAGACGCCTCAAGCAGCGTCAATCCTTGAATCTGTTCTGCAATTGCGTTGATATCCGCCATTTCCTTCTTTCACTCCCTAACGTTTTGTTTGCATTCCCGGATTGCGGCGGACACGCCGCGCAGGCAACCGGCTATCTCAAGACCTCGCGCAAAACGGGCGCGCTATCGAGCACGCCACCCAAAGAGTCAGCGTATTCGTTTGTCGTTTGGTGCCGTGCATCCACGTCCTTTGCGCTATTCACTAAATTTGTTTTCCTTCGCGGCCTGATCCAAAACCACCGCCAGGTTCCGGCCCACGCCGTTGACCGTTGTTACCAGGCGTGTCGCCGTCGCATTGATCAAAAACAGAAGCTTCGCGTAGATCTCTTCCTTGGGCGGCATCGACGCCAGGTCGTTGATCGCCTTGATGTCGATCACGCGGCCCTGCACCATTCCGGCCTTGAACGTGAACGCCGGATTCTCCCGCGAATACTTGGTCAGCGCCTTCGCGAGCGCAACCGGATCTTTCGCCGTGTAGGCGAGCGAAGTCATGCCCTTCAACTCGCGCAGCAGATCGTCCGCGGGTGTTCCTTCCGCAGCTTTCGCCGCAAGGTTGTTCTTCACCACGCGGTAGCTGCCTCCCGCATCCCGGATCGTCTTCCGCAGATGAAAATCCTGGCTGACGGTCAGCTTTTCGTAGCTGGTGACGAAGAGATTGCTGTTCTCCTCGATGGTCTTCTTCAGATCTTCGAGGTCCTTCTTCTTCTCGTTCTTGTCCTTCATCGCTTGTCCTTCCCCGCCCTCCCTCGCAACGCTAAACCGTTTTCGCGTTGAATGCCGCGACATCCAGCTGCACGCCCGGCCCCATCGTGGAACACAGCGTCGCGCTCTTGACGTACTTGCCTTTGGCGGCGGAAGGCTTGGCTTTGATCACAGCCTGAATCAAGCTGTTGGTGTTTTCCAGCAGCTTGTCATTCGCGAAGCTGACCTTGCCGACCGGCGCGTGAATCACGCCCGTCTTGTCGACGCGGAACTCCACTTTACCGGCCTTAATCTCCTGAATGGCATTGCGCACGTCAGTGGTGACCGTGCCCGTCTTCGGGTTCGGCATCAGGCCGCGCGGCCCCAGCACCTTTCCCAACCGGCCCACTGACCGCATCATGTCCGGCGTCGCGATCACAGCGTCGTAATCGGTCCAGTTCTCGGTTTGAATGCGCGTGACCACTTCCTCGCCGCCCACGAAGTCGGCGCCCGATTCCTGCGCCTCGCGAAGCTTATCGCCGGAGGCAATCACCAGGACGCGTTTAGACTTTCCAAGGCCATTGGGCAGCACCACCGTGCCGCGCACCATCTGGTCCGCATGCTTAGGATCGACGCCGAGCCGCATGTGCACCTCGACCGTCTCGTCAAACTTCGTGAACTTGATCTTCTGAACGAGCGTGACCGCGTCGGCAAGCTGATAGGCCTTGTGCTCTACCTGCTTGGCCGCGGCTTCATATTTTTTACCGGGCTTCTGACTCATGATTGTGACTGGTCCAAACGGCTCAGGCGAGCATAGCTGGCCCTTGCCTCCCAAGGTGATTAGAAACTACTTGAGTTTAGCATGAACGTGCGCCGAAATTGCAAACGGCGCCTCTCCGCTCACCGCCAGCACTATCGTATCGCAGAAAACGGCAGCCCGCGCAAGATCACGTTGCTGATATTGGCCACGATCTGGTCGTCCTTCAACTGCGGATCGGAGCTGAGCTTCTGCCACTCGGGATCGGCGACGAAACCGCTCCACAGCCGGTCACGCTCGGCCAAACTGTCGAACGACAGCATGTAGGTCAGATTCGGCTGCTTGGCGCCGACGATCGTCTCGCCGAAGAACACCGGCCGCATGCCCAGACGCTTGAAGATGCCGGCCTCGCCGCCATTGAACATCCCAACCTTGCGCGCGAGAGTCACGAAAGTTTGCGATTCATAGGTCCGCAACTCGAACACCCGCGCATGAGGCGCCGCGGAGACATCCGGCGCCGGCATAATGTCGAAGCTGCGCAGCAGGCTGCTCTCCACTCGCACGAAGGGCAAGCCGGGTCCGGACGATAGCTTCTCCATTGCGAGCCGATGCTCCTCATCGGCTGCCAGGCTGGTCAGCACCCGCTGCAGCTCGCCTAGCGATTGGTATTGCGCTAGGGTCACGAAGTACGGACCGTCCGGCCCTACAACATTCACAAAGGCGCCCGCAAGTTTGGCGCCGCTGCGCGCAAGCGCCGGCCCAAGGCCGGTGTCGAGATACGCGCTCAGCCTGTCGGATTGCTTCTCGGGACTGTTATGCAGCCGCCACGTTTTCAGTTCGAGATAAGTTGGCGCCCCTGGTGCGCCGCGCCCCGCCACTCCCATCATTGTCGATGCCGCGAGTCCCGCAACCAGCTTTCGGCGATTCATTCCCTCGACTGTATAACAAGCCCGCGCTATCGTTCCCGCATCGCCTGAATCAGCGCTTCCATGTGATTCAGGTAGCGCTCAAACGCGCTGCGGCCCGGGGCTGTCAGCCGGTATTCCGTCCTCGGCACTCGCCCCTCGAAACTCTTGGTGCATTCCACATACTTGGCTTCCTCCAGGCGCCGCGCGTGCACGCTCAGATTGCCGTCGGTCGTCTGCAGCAGTTTCTTCAATTCGTTGAAGGTCATGGACTCGTTGACGGCAAGCGCGCTCACAATCCCCAGCCGCATGCGTTCGTGAATGATTCGGTCCAGGTTCGGAAGCGCGTTTTCTACCGTCTGCTGTTCGGCGGCGTTCTTCGTTTTGGGCGCGCGATTCCTCGCTGATCCGGGCTCGCCCGCCGGGGCCATCGCCGTTCTAGCCACCATGCCTCCTCGCTATCGCCGCGCCGAAGACGAGATGCAAGCCGCCGAATCCCAGCATCAGAAACGCATCCCCCCAATACGCCGGCGCGCCCAGGCACGCCGCTCCCGTCAACATGAAGCACAGGCCCATCACCGGAACTATGCGGACCGAAAACGATCCACCCGTAACCACCGAGGCCCCATAGAGCATCAGCCAGCACCCCGGCAGCACGCTGAAGACCTGCAGCCGATACAAAACAGCCGTGAGCACGGCGCCCGTTATCAAGGGCGGTATGAAACTCAACAACGCGCGGCGCGCCGGACGCGACTGCAAGGGTAGCGCGAGGCGTTTGGATTTCAAGCGAACCGCTATGAATGCGATGCCTAGCGCCAGGACCGCTTCGCAAATCCAGAAGGCTAACTGCTGAGCGGGCGTCCGAGACCAGCAGAGCGAGCCTGCCGCTATCGCCGTAACGCCGATTGCGACTCCGCCCCAGCCGGGAACCGCCGTGAAGGAGCCGGCGCGCTCCATCGTGTCGCGGATGAAGCGCAGGTTGTCCGCGGCGCGCCGGTCAATAGGGACCGGCTCGCGAAGCGTTTGGACGCGCTGGGCGGACGCCATCAGCCACGAGTATAGGACATTCGGAGGAGACCAGGCAAGTTCTTTGCCTGGTAAAGAAGCGTCGCGTCTTTCGCGGCGTTTTACACCACGTCCACGCCCATGCTGCGACAGGCGCCCTTCACTTGCTCCATCGCGGCTTCCACGGTGAAGCAATTCAGGTCGGGCATCTTCATCTTGGCAATCTCCTCAACCTGCTTCTGGGTGATTTTTCCGACCTTGGTCTTGTTGGGTTCGGCCGAGCCCTTCGCAAGATTGACGGCGCGCTTGACGAGTACCGCCACAGGGGGAGTCTTAGTGATGAACGTGAACGAACGATCCGAATAAATAGTGATAACTACCGGGATGATCAAGCCTTCTTGATCCTTCGCGGAAGTCTTCGCGTTGAAGGCCTTGCAAAACTCCATGATATTGACGCCCTGCGGCCCAAGGGCGGTGCCGACGGGCGGCGCGGGCGTGGCCTTGCCGGCCGGGATCTGCAGCTTTACTTGCGCTGTAACTTTCTTTGCCATAGCAGTTGTTCTCTCTTACTCCGCCTACTTACAAGCTACCTATATTTTTTCTACCTGCAGAAAATCCAGTTCCACCGGCGTGGAACGGCCGAATATCGTTACCATCACGCGCAGCGTGTTGCGTTCCGTGTTGATCTCGTCCACCTTGCCCGAGAAGTTTGTAAATGGACCATCGATGATCTTCACCGTCTCGTTCTTCTCAAAGGTCATCTTCGGGCGCGGTCGCTCCGCGCTCGACGCCTGGCGGTAAAGAACGGCGTTCACTTCGTCGGCCGTCAACGGCACTGGCTTAACACCGCCTCCCACAAACCCGGTCACTCTGGGCGTCGATTTTACGGCGTGCCAAAGTTCGTCGTCCATTTCCATTTCAACCAGCACGTAACCGGGATACAGAAGCCGCTTACTCGTGACTTTCTTGCCGTTGCGCAGTTCCACCACTTCTTCGGTAGGAATTAGAATCTGCCCTAAGCGATCGGCGAAGCCAAAGGCCTGCGCTCTGGTTTTCAAAGACTCCGCTACCTTCTGCTCAAATCCGGAATACGCGTGGATGATGTACCACCGCTTTGTCGAGGCAGCATCTTCCACTGGAGCGGCGTCCATGGAAGCGTCCGGCAAAGGCTCGACAGCCTCTTGTTCGTGTTCAGCCCCGTGAACTCCGTCCTCCGCCTCGGCATACGTGTCGGGATGTATCTCTTCCGGCGACAGGCTTTCGTCCTCTTCGAGCACGTCCGGCTCATCGCTGGCATCGTGCGCGAAGGCATCCTCTGCGGGATGAAACGTCGGCACTGCCTGTTCTTCTTGCAAATTTTTCTGTGACATTTCCACGTGCGCCCACGGAGCGCGCCTGCTCATTGATGCCGAACAAAATAATTGATTATTCGGTTCACGATCGAATTCACCACGGTGTCAACCACCGCAAAGTAAGCAGCAAACAGGAATACGGCGGCAATCACCACGCCCGTTGTGGCGCGAACCTGTTTCCAGTTCGGCCACGAGACGTGTCTCATCTCGCCCTTTACGTCGTCTATGTATGCTTTGGTTTGCTGGGGCCAATTGCCGGCCTTGCTCAATTCCGTTGCCATGATTCTTCAAATTTCCAATTCTGTTAAAGCTTCCATCGAGACGAATAGGCGGGCGATCTGGCAGGGGCAGAGGGATTCGAACCCCCACTCGCGGTTTTGGAGACCGCTGGTCTAGCCGTTAAACCTATGCCCCTGTTTGCCACTCTACATTCAAGCTAGCAGAAAAAAATATTCACTACATCTTCACGGCGTCCATGCGAGGCGCCGCCTGCACTACCTACTTCGTCTCGCGGTGAGGCTGATGCTTGCGGCAAAACGGGCAGAACTTCTTCAGCTCCAAGCGTTCGGTCATCGTCCGCTTGTTCTTCGTCTTGCTGTAATTGCGATTCTTGCATTCGTTGCACTGAAGCTGGATAATTTCGCGCGGCATGTGTTACTCCAGGATCTCCGACACGGTGCCGGCGCCCACGGTGCGTCCGCCTTCGCGTATCGCGAAGCGCAGGCCTTTGTCCATGGCGACCGGCGTGATCAGTTCGATCTCCATCGCCACGTTGTCGCCCGGCATCACCATCTCCATCCCTTCGGGCAGCTTCGCTACGCCCGTGACATCCGTCGTGCGGAAGTAGAACTGCGGCCGGTAGCCGTTGAAGAACGGCGTGTGCCGTCCGCCCTCTTCCTT
>JAFAYI010000019.1 GCA_019240475.1 Acidobacteriaceae bacterium | reverse complement strand
CCCGGCCGGGCACGCTCGCGTAACCCAAACCGACGCGGCCGGCCGCCTCACAGCGGTATGGGAAGATCCGGGCTCAAGCCCGCACTTCAACTACGAAACGACGTATCAATACGACGCTTTGAACGACCTGACTCAGGTAAACCAGGGCTCTGAAACGCGCGCCTTCGGCTTCGATGGCCTCGGCAGGCTGCAGTCGGGCAGCAATCCGGAATCCGGAACCCTGAGTTACACCTATGACTCGGTAGGAAATCTGCTCACCAAGACAGACACGCGGAACATCAAGACCAGCTACACTTACGATGCTTTGAACCGTGTGACGCAGAAGACTTACTCGGACGGCACCCCTGCCGTTGGCTATCAGTACGATGCTTCGGGCGCCGGCTATTCCTGGGGCCATCTGACGGCGGAGTGGAACGGGAACTCGACTACGCAGTATGCCTCCATCGATCCACTGGGGCGCGTCACGGCGAGCAACCAGCAGACGGCGGGAGAATGGTACGGCTTCACGTACTATTACAATCTGGCCGGAGCCCTGACCTATGAAACCTATCCCTCCGGCCGCGGTGTGACGACGAGTTACAACGCAAGCAACCAGGCGACTGGGGTAACAGGAAACTACAACGGCTTCACGACGAATTATGTGAGCGGCGCATGGTATTGGCCCCATGGAGCGGAAAACAACTATACGTTCGGAAATTCCGTTTGGCGGGTCTTTACCTACAACAATCGGCTGCAGCCCAGCGGATTGTGGGATGCAATCAACAACGACAGCCGCTATTTTCTGTTTTTAGAAAACCCCATCGGCTACGGCGCCAACAACAACGGAAACGTGCAGAGCTTGATTCTCTATGCCAGCGCGCCGGGCCAGCCGGGAGTCCTAACTTCCTACACGGAAAACTTCACCTATGACAATCTCAACCGGCTCACTTCGGCGACAGACACCGGCGGCTGGTCGAGAAGCTTCGCCTACGATCAGTACGGCAATGGCTGGGTGACAGCCGCCCCGGGCATGGGATACAGCCTCTCCACACCCAACGGGAACATTTTCAACGGCAAGAACCAGATCGGTTCTTCCCCTTACGACGCGGCCGGGAACATGCTGGCCCTCCCGCCTGGTATGACGTTTGCCTACGACGCGGAGAACCGGCAAACCAGCGAAACGAATTCGGGCGGCCTCAGCGCCACCTATGCATACGATGGCGAAGGCAAGCGAGTCGAGAAAATCCTGAGCAACGGGCAAAAAGTACTATACGTGTACGATGCATTGGGTAGGCTGGCCGCTGAATACGATCTGCAAAATCCCGGCACGCCACCCTGCGCGACCTGTTACCTGACATATGATCATCTGGGCACCCTGCGAATGGTGACGGATGCAAATGCGAACGTCGTTGCGCGGCACGATTACATTCCATTTGGCGAAGAGATCCCAAGCGGCATTGCGGGCCGGAACTCCCAATTCGACGGCTACGACAACGTGAACCAGAAGTTCACCGGCAAAGAACGGGACACTGAAACCAGCCTTGACTTCTTCCAGGCCCGCTATTACGGCGCGGGAATGGGACGCTTCATGAGTGTAGACTTTGGTGGCCCAATTCCAGATCGACCCGACCCGGTACCGTGGGCCGACCTAGAGAATCCGCAGAGCCTGAACCTTTACGCATATGGGCTGAACAATCCTCTAGCCAATGTGGACGATGACGGACATGACGTGAACGTTTGCACAAGTGACGAAAACGGTGATCAGCAATGCGTGCAAATGAGTAATGAGCAATATCAGCAGGCGCAGCAAGGCAATAACATCGGCCTCAACCTTCCAACTCTGAATCAACTGGGAATGAACGGGGATGGTAGCGGGAATTTCAATGCTACGAACATCACAGATTCAAATGGCAACGTTGTCGGTATAGCCACGTACGTTTCTAACGGCGGAGCCGATTATTACGCAAACCGGAACGGCGTCGATATGCTCACGACCACTGCGCGCACGATGGATGACCCGCGGACATATGCGCTCTGGCTAGGCGCGTCAGCCACAGCAGGTTACGGATTGTACGCCGCCGGAGCCTTTGAAGGCGGCCTGACAACGTTAGGGATCGGCGCTGAGACCGGCTCGGGTGTTGCACCAACGGCGGGCCAAGCTGCACAAGCAGAACGAGTTCTGGCAGAGAACGGTCGCAAGTCAGTTGAAAGAGCAATCCGAACGCTGGAAAAGCGAATTGCTGAACACGAAGCAAAGATCCAAAGCGCGACGGGGCACACAAGCTCTATGGACCGCGAGGTACAGAACTTCAGGCGGCTACTTCAGGCGTACAAAGACGTGTTGGGAAAGTGAAATGACCAAACTGCTACAAACCAACGAGGCTTTCAGAAACCTTGTGGGCCGACTCCGCACTGCTCCGGTAATCGCGCGGTATGGTCCTGCAGAGGCCGAAACGCTAGCCCATGCGTTCTCAGATCTTGAGGAGTCGCTGCGTAAGTTTTTGGATGAGCAGCTTCCGAGACTTGCAGACCCTTCAGTTCAGGGTGAGGACCTGGAGGACTTACTCCTAGACATTCGGGAAGAGTTTCGTCACGTTCTATACCACCTTCACGACCCACAATTTTTTCGCCTGTTAGAGCCCACTCATGAGTGGCTGGCGGTGAATGGGCCGACTTAGGCCCCCGGCAGCTTGCCGGGTTAAGTATTGGCAGGTCACCGCGGCAATGCTGCTGGAGCTAGCGAGATCCTAAATCTCGCCGGAGCCCTGACCTATGAAACCTATCCGTCCGGCCGCGGCGTGACTACCGCTTACGACGCGACCAATCGCGCGACTGGAGTTTCAGGAAACTACAACGGTTTCACGACGAATTATGTGAGCGGCGCCTGGTATTGGCCCCATGGAGCGGAAAACAACTATACGTTCGGAAATTCGGTGTGGCGGGTCTTTACCTACAACAGCCGGCTGCAGCCGAGCGGGCAAAGAGTACTATCGTGTACGATGCATTGGGTAGGCGGCCGCCCAGTACGACCTCCAGAATCCGGGCCGAGCAGGCGGGTTTGCAAACTACTCCAAGGTAGTCGATGCCAGTGGGCAGACGGTTCCTGGGTCTGTCGTGCAGAGGGCCTACAATCCTCCCGGGAACTTGGTTCACTATGATCCGAAGTTCTAGAGAACGGAGGAATCTGACGCCAGAAGAGCGGGAGATTCTTGAAAAGTTCGCTCAAATGGCGATTCCGCTCGAAGAAGTTCGTTTGCAGCTTGGCTGCATGCTGGAGATGGACTTTAGTTCGACCAAACGCACATTGACCTCCTACTTTCTGTTGCCCCATCCTGGGATTCGGATTGAGATGGCGCACATCAGGAACGCGTTGGACAAGTACTCGCGTGGCCAAATAACGGACACAGAGTTGAGCGATTGGGCCACAATGCTCCTCCTGAATGAGGCCTACGAATGGTCAGGACCAGATGAAGACGGAATAGCCGAGATGCTCAACGAGCTTAGCCTGCGGAAAATTCCAAAAGCAGGCGGGCCCGCATAAAAAAGCAACTTCTGCTGCTTGTTCTTCTCAGCCCCAGCCCTAGAGGTCTTCGCAAAGGCGGATTCCAGAAACTCGATCTACGCTGTGGAAGCTGCTGCTTCTCCTGGACAATAGGCGGAAGGCTGGCTCGCGTTCCTCATCATCCGCAATCCCCTTTCAACGCCGGTCAGCCCTGTCGAGCCCGCTCACTGTCACGCCGATGTAGCCCACGTTAATGGCCCAGCGCGAAGTTGACCTCGATCTTTGTCGCTATCGCGACCGGCTGCCCATCCTCTGTTGCGGGGTCGAACTCCCATTGGCTAACGGCCTTCCGGCTCGCCCCATATAAAACCAGCGGTCCTTCTATCAGCCCAAGTTCTTGTATCCGCCCGTTCTCATCGATGATCGCCGACAGCCTCACCGTCCCTTGCACCATCTGGTATTTCGCCTCCGGCGGATATCTCGGCTCCATTTTTTTTCTCAAATGCGGCTGCGCCGTGTGGCCGCCCAGCGAAACCGCCTTCAGAACGTCCCCGTTCGGTTCCGCTTTCGAGGCGTCGCAGGAACTCTTGGCCGCCGGGTAAATCTCCTTTTCGTGAGCCAGGAACTGCTCGCAGAATTGCTGCATGCTGGGCGTCCAGCGGTCCGCCTTCGCGAGCGAAAAATGAGCGCTCCTGATCGCCGCCATCGCCGACAGCACTGCCTTGCTGTCCGTCGCCTTCAGCAGCCCTTCTCTGGCCGCCGCCGACGGCTCGCCCAGCGCCGCGACCGGGTCCCCGCTCTCCGGGTCAAGCGTCTTCACTCCCAACGCCTGCAGCGCGTATATACGTCCGAGCCACACATTCCGTTTTGGCCAGCTTCCCAGGTCTCTCAAAACGGCGGCCGCCTTGCTCGGGTCCGCGGCTTGAAAAAAATTCGCCGCATGTTCCGCAACCGGAATATCGTGCGTCGCGCTTGCCACTGCTTTCGCCCAAAGCTCTTTCGCTTTGTCCTGCGCGCCGGCATCCGCCAGCGGCTCTCCCGCCGCATTGATGATCGCCGCCGGACTTCCCAAAATCTCATCCTCCGGATAATGCTCGATCAGCCACGGGATCAATCGCGCTCGCCCTTCTCGCGCCTTTGCCGCATCCGGCAAACCTTTCGAGTAATAGATCAACAGAGACGTCCGCCCATGCTCCAGAGCCTCCGCTTCCGGCAGCGCTCCTTCCATCTGCGCCGCCTCATCCGCTGTCATCCGCTTGCCCCGCTCCACGGCGTCGCGGACCTTTTCATCCACCGGCTTCCACCTCGGGAAAATACTGCGCTCTAAAACCGGCGTGATCGCGCGCCGGAATCCGAAACTCATTTTGAGCAGGCTCGCCGTCGCATGCCCGTTCTTCTTTAACGGTTCATAGCGCCATTGGCTCAAAGCCTGCACCACGTTGTCAGGCAATCCCACCGAAGACTTTAAAGAGAACGGAACTCCACGCGCATCGAGCGTCATCTCCAGTTCCGCCACTTCCACCACATAGCCGGTCTGCAGAGAGCTGTAATCCGGTTCCACTTTCAGAACCTGCACCGGCGCCTCCGTCCGGTCTTCCGCCCACAATCCGGATGAGAAGCAGAGAATGATCGCCACCAGTCCCAGAATTTTCATAGTTCGACACTGTAGTGTGAAGATAAGGGAACAATTATTACACTCCTTCGCGATCACCCCCGTCCCACCGAACGCCTCATCCTTCGTCCCTGGCGTGAGGAAGACCGCCTGCCCTTCGCTGAAATGAACGCCGACCCGCGCGTCATGGAGTTCATGCCCCGCCTTCTCACTAAAGAAGAAAGCGAGGATTTCTTCGACCGCATTCAGGCGCACTTCGATCTCCACGGATTCGGCTTGTGGGCCGCCGAACATCGCGCGACCGGGGCCTTCATGGGCTTCATAGGCCTTTTCGTGCCAGGCTTCGAAGCGCCCTTCATGCCCGCCGTCGAAATCGGCTGGAGGCTGCGCCATGAATTCTGGGGCTGCGGATATGCCACCGAAGGCGCCCGTGAAATCGTGCGCTACGCTTTTGACGTCCTTTGCCTGCCCGCCCTCGTTTCTTTCACCATGCCTTCTAACGTCCGCTCCCGCGGGGTCATGGAGAAACTCGGCATGACGCGCGATCCGTCCGCGGACTTCGACCATCCCCGCGTCCCCATCGGCCACCCCATGCGCCGCCACGTGCTCTATCGCCTTCCCGCCTCTAAACTCCCCGTCAATTTGTCCCCGAATGTGCATCAATAGAAGTAGGGAGCCAACCGGATGACACTGCTCGAATCTCTGAAAAAGTACAGCACCGTCGTCGCCGACACCGGCGACATCGACGCCATCGCGCGACTGAAACCCCAGGACGCCACCACCAATCCTTCTCTGCTCTACGCCGCCGCCCAGCGTCCCGAGTACCAGCACCTGGTCGACGAAGCCGTCGAACACGCCGACAAGGCAGGCGGTAACGAAAAGCAGCAGGCCGTGGCGTTCATGGACCGTCTATTCGTCAGCTTCGGCCGCGAGATCCTCCAGCACATCCCAGGTCGCGTCTCAACCGAAGTAGACGCAGGCCTGAGTTTCGACCGCGAAGGCACCCTCGCGAAAGCCCGCCACCTGATCGGTCTTTACGAGAAGGAAGGCGTCAGCCGCGAACGCGTTCTCATCAAAATTGCAAGCACCTGGGAAGGCATCAAAGCCGCCGAAGAGCTCGAACGGGAAGGCATTCATTGCAATCTCACGCTGCTGTTCAGCTTCGCTCAAGCCGTCGCTTGCGCCGAAGCCAAAGTCACTCTGATCTCCCCATTCGTCGGCCGCATCTACGACTTCTATAAGAAAGAAAACGGCGGCAAGGACATCCCCATCGAAGACGACCCCGGCGTCGCCTCCGTCACCAAAATTTACGATTACTTCAAGAAGTTCGGCTACAAGACTCAGGTCATGGGCGCCAGCTTCCGCAAAGTCGAGCAGATCACGCGCCTCGCCGGTTGTGACCTGCTGACCATCAGCCCGGATCTGCTCGAAAAAATGCAGCAAACGCAGGGCGAAATCACTCCCGCGCTCACGCCGGATCACGCCAGGAAAAGCGAAGGCGAAAAGTTTCACCTCGAGGAAAAAGATTTCCGCTGGATGCACAACGAAGACGCCATGGCCGTCGACAAGCTCAGCGAAGGTATCCGTAAGTTCTATGCCGACGCCCGCAAACTGGAGCAATACGCTCGCAGCCAGGTTCGCGAAAAAGTCGGCGCTTAGCTTTCTTTAGGCAGGCTGCACGCGCGCGGCCTGCCGCTCTTCCACCACGGCTTGCATGCCCGCCGAGATCGCCTCCTGGGCGCGCAAACCGTCTCGATGCGTCGATGGAAACGGCGCGCCCTGCCGGCAGCACTCGATGAAGGCCGCAAGCTCTGCCTTGTAAGCCGGCCCAAACCGATCCACAAACTCCGCCAGAGTCCGGCCATAATCGCGCATCTGGAACGTCCTCACGCTCAGCGGCGCCTTCTGTCCGCGCCGTCCGTATGCCTCCACCAGCACCTCGAAGGGCTTCTGCTCGAAATGCCCCACATGCACCTGGCCTTCTTCTCCAAAAACGATCGTCTCGTTCCGATATCCCGACACATGATTCCGGCTCACCTGAACCTGCGCCGTCAGTTCATCCTCGAACCACAAGTAAAGCAGCGCGTCGTCGAAATCTTCCTCGCAGGTAGTTAGCCGATGGCTGTAAATACGCGAGCCGATCACCGCCGCCGACCTCGGCATGCGCCCCGTCAGCCACAGAATCTCGTCCACATTGTGGATCGACATATCCGGAAGAATCCCCCCGCTCTTGTACCCGTTCGGCGCCGGGTTGGAATCCTCCAGCGCCGAATACACCTTGAACACGCGCCCGATCGCCCCGCCGTCGATGAGCTGCTTGGCGTATCGAAGTGGCTCATCGAAGCGCCGCTGAAACGCCAGCATCAGCGCATTCGGCGAATCGCGATTCAACTGTGCGGCGAACTCGCGGTCTCCCTCCACGGTGCCGGTCAAAGGCTTTTCCACCATCACGCGATGCCCCGCGTCGATCATCAATTCCGCGTGCGCCCGATGATTCTCCGTCGGCGTCACGATGACGGTCGCATCGCAAACCCCCGCCTTCGCCAGCTCCTCGATCGAAGGAAAAATCGGAACGTCGCAGCCGATATCTTTCGCCACTCTTCGCGCGCGCTCCCCATCCAGATCGGCGATCGCGGCAAGCTCGCAGCTCCCCGTCTCGCGCGCCAGCTCCCATGCATGTAGCGCGTGGATTGCGCCCATTCGGCCCAATCCGGCCACGGCAACTTTCAACGGTTTCATCATGTGAAAAGGAAAACTCTACGCCGGCTTGCGGCTCTTCAATCCCGATGCAAACTCGCCGAGCGGCCGGGTGTTGAGGATATCGGCCGCCTCCAGCCATCCCCGCCGCGCCGTAATCACGCCAAAGCGCATGTTCTGAAAATGCGACGGGCGATGCGCGTCGGTGGAAATCGCGAACCGGCATCCCTTCCGCTTCGCCGCTCGCGCCAGGTGACTCGGCAGGTCCAGCCGTTCCGGGCTCGCGTTGATCTCAAAGGCCACCCCCCGCTCGGCCGCCTTGCCCGCCACCCGCTCGAAGTCGAACGGGTACCCCTCGCGCTGCAGCAGCAGCCGGCCCGTCGCATGCCCAATCACTCGCAGCGAAGGCGCTTCCAGCGCGCGCAGAAATCGATCCGTCATCTCCTGCCCCTCCAGGTTGAAATGGCTGTGCACGCTTCCGATCACTAGGTCCAGCTCCGCCAGCGCTTCTTCGGCAATGTCCAACGACCCATCGCGCAGAATGTCGCACTCCAGGCCCGAGAAGACATGCAGCGGCAGCCCGCCGCGGTTCAGCTCCCGCACCTTGCCTGCAAACTCCACCACGCGGCGTTCATCCAGCCCATTCGCCATCGCAAGCGCCTTCGAATGGTCCGTGATCGCGATGTATTCGTACCCGAGCGCGGCAGCCGCTTCCGCCATCTCGCGCAGCGTCGCCCGGCCGTCGGTCTCCGTCGTGTGCATATGGAGATCGCCCCGAATATCGCCAGCCTCCACCAGGCGGGGCAGCGTTCCACTCTGCGCCGCCTCCAGCTCCCCGCAGTTCTCGCGCAGCTCGGGCGGAATCCAGGCGTACCCCAAGCGTTCGTACAGTTCCTCTTCGCTCGCTCCCGCCACGCGCTCGTTGCCTTCCAGCGTGAACAGGCCATACTCGTTCAACGTCAGCCCTTGTTTGATCGCGTTCGTTCGTAGCGCCACGTTGTGCTCTTTGCTGCCCGTGAAATACTGCATCGCGGCGCCGAAGCTCTCATGGCTCAGCGCCCGCACATCCACCTGTAGCCGCTCCAGCCCGAACGTCACGCTCGCCTTGTTCACCCCTTGCCCCAAAACTTCCTGCGCCTTCGGATGTTTCACCAGCCGCCCCAACGCTTCCGCCGCCCCCGGACCCGTGACCAGAAGGTCGAGATCGCCGATCGTCTCCCGCCCTCGCCGCAAACTCCCCGCCGCCTCCACCTTCTCGATCCCGCCCAACGATTGAAACTCCGCCATCAGTTCGTCCGCCGTCCGCCGCCCGAAGCTCATCAAAAACCGCCCCGCGCTCTTGCGATACGCCTCAATCGAGCGCAGGACTTTTTCCTCCAGCTTCGCGCCCATACGCGGCATCTCGCGTAGCTTGCGCTCCTGGCACAGCCGCTCCAGATCGTCGACGTTCCGCACTCCGTGATGCTCATAGAGCAGCGCAATACTCTTCGGCCCTAGCCCTTGTATCTTCAGCAGCTCGAGCGCCGACGCCGGATACTTCGCCAGCATCTGGTCCCGTCTGTCGAACGAACCGCGCTCGCAGATCTCCGCGAGCACCGCCGCGAGCCCCTTGCCGATTCCCGCTATATCGGTAACCTTGCGCTCCGGGTTACAGACGATATCCGCCACCCTCTCCGGATAACTCGCGATCACCGCCGCGGCGTTGCGATAACTCCGTATGCGAAATCCGTCCTCGCCCGCCACCTCCATCAAATCGGCGGTCTCGTGCAGCAGTTGTGCGATCTCTTTATTTTCCATGCGCGCGGCTGGCGTAGGCGCCCGACGCTTCCACCTCTGCGGCCGAAAGCTGCGCCGGCTCGACGTGTACCAATACGTCCGCCACCCAGGGCAGCATCTCCTTCACCCGTATCTTCACCCGTGTCGCGATCTCATGCGAGGCGCGAACCGTCATCTCCGGAGCGACCTCCAGATGCAAATCCACATGGTATTTAAGCCCCGTGCGTCTCGCCAGGCATTTCTCGATCCCGAGCGCGCCCTCCACGCCCAGCGCCGCCGCCCGGATCTCCGCCAGTCTTGGCGGCGCCGGCATCGTATCGAGCAACTGCTCAACCGTGCGCCGCACCACCCGAATCGATAACAGGAAGATGATTAGCCCGATAATCATCGCCCCGATATGATCGGCTCTCTCGAACCTTCGCGGCGCAGCCAGCGTGAGCCCCACCGCGACAAGCGCGACGCCGGTCGACACAAGGTCGGTAATGTCGTGCCAGCCGTCCGCCTCGAGCGACGTGCTTGCGATCCGCCTGCCTACTCGAAACTTCGTCCCCGCGAGCGCAATCTTGATAAAGACCGCCGCAATCAGCGGATACAGCGCATAGGAGGGCAACTCGCTGCGCTCTCCCAATGTTGTCAGGCCGTGCCAGAAAATAGCCGACCCTGTCAGCAGCAGCATCGCGCCGATCGCAAGCCCTGCCAGCGTTTCATAGCGCCCATGTCCATACGGATGCTCGTAATCCGGCGGTTTGCTTGCCAGCCACAGGCCGGCGTACACAATGCCCGACGATAGGACATCGCCCCCAGCCTCCAGCCCGTCCGACACAACCGAGGTCGAGCCGGCATTCAACCCAACCCAGATCTTCGCAAAGGCGAGCAGCGCTCCCACGCTCATGCTGAGGAGAGCAATACGGCGGCCAACCACCTCCTCTTGCTCGGCTGAGACGGGCTCTAAGCCACGCTCCATACGCTTCCGAGCATAACGCGCCGCCTACCTTCCGCTAACCCTTTCGTCTTGAAAGAACGATAAGCAGAATGCGGTAGCTCGCGCCTATCGCAATGAGAAAGCACTCTTAATCCATTCACTATCTGAAGAGAGGAATACGGCTCTTGCCGGATGCAATGAACAAGGCTTCGACGCCGGTAATTCGCAGGCCGGGAGAGCAAGGCGCGTCCGTCGTCCTTCTCACGTTTCTCTTGACATTTCTGCTTATCCCCGTTGTGGGCCTGGGAATCGACGGGTCGGTGATTTTTTGGGTGAAAGCCAGGCTCTCCGCAGCGGTCGATTCAGCCGCGCTTGCCACGGCCAAGAACTTTGATGCTACGGCTGGGCAGTCCTATTTCACCGCGAATTTCCCGACCGGCTTTCTAGGCGCCAGCCTCGCGCCAGGATATCCGGCGGTTACGCTTACCGAAACCTCGACCAACGTCTGGCAGGGAACCGTCCAGGCGTCCGTCATTGTCCCGCTGTACTTCATGAGGATTCTGCATTATCAGACCGCGACGGTAGGCGACACAGGCCAGGCCACCCGCCGGGACGCAAACATCATGATGGTGCTGGATCGCTCGAATTCCATGAATACGGCGCCGGAGCCTCCCAACAATCAAACGGCGTGCCAGGCCATGGTCTCCGCCGCCCAGCAATTTCTTACCGTGTTCGTGCCTGGACATGACGAGGTCGGCCTGATCACCTTCCAGACCGGCGCGAATTTGGATTTTTCCCCAACGACGAGTTTCAATCAGCCGACCGGTTCCAATCTCAGTGAGACGCTGTCGACTCTGGCGTGCGCGGGAGATACCAGCTCCGCGCAAGGCCTCTCCATGGCATATCAGGGCGTCGGCTCGCCCGCCGCCGGAGGAATTCAGCAAATGCGCGCGGCGCGGCCCAACGCGCTCAATGTCATTCTGTTCTTCACCGACGGAGAACCGAATGGCGTCAATGCGACTTATCCGATCAAGACGTTGGCCGATCAGTCCGACCAAAGATACGAGTCTACAAACACCTCAACTCTTACCTCGTACGGCGCAAGCGGCTGCAACAGCACTGACGTATTGTCCGGGATATTTGCCGACGGCTCGGCGGAAACCGCCACGAGCAATGCGAACTTAAATCCTACCGGCTTTACCGTTGCTGTCTTGAGCGCGGCTGGCGTCTCGATCACATCGACCGCCAATCCCACCGTCATCAGCGGCGCCTCTGGCTGTGCCTTTAATAACTCGAACTGGCAATATTCCGCCTATGGGCGCCAGGATGTTGCGTATATTCCGACCACCGACAACTACGGAAACTCCACGCTCGGCAGCGAGTTCGGTACGCTCGATCTGTTTCCGGCCTATCCCAGCGCCCAATGCGCCTCTGCCGCGGCCTGTCCCTATGGCGGCCAGATCCGGCCCGACATGCCTAGAACCGCGAGATACGTGTCCTTCAATGCTGCCGATTCGATTGCTCACAAAATCAGGAATGACACGACCGATAACGGAACCCTGATTTACACCATCGGCCTGCAAGGCAACGAGACCATGGCGATCAATCAGAATTTCATGGAGCGCCTTGCGAACGATACGCGCGCCGATGACTACGACTCCACCAAGCCCACCGGCATGTTCTTTCTGGCTACCGACCTCAGCGGGCTGCAGGACGCGTTTCTGCAAGTAGCCTCGCAGATTCTCCACCTGACTCAATAGCGGCCCCAAGTCAAATTAGAGGACAAACGCCTCGAAGCCAATCAAAAGACAAATCGGATGTTGATTTGAGGCACTCCGCCGCCCCACCAATTCAGGTCCGGCGACGTGAAATACGTCTCTGCGACATAGAGATATTGCCCCGATGTCAGCGTCATGATGTTCGAGAAGTTCGCCGCGACCGTATAGGGATCGTTCAGGTAGTCCGCGACAATCACGTCTCCGTTGGTCTGCATATCCGCGGCCGGCGGCGAGCCGAAGATGCTCGAGTGAAGCGATGAATTGCCAATGACGATGCGGTTTGTCATCACATATTGGTTTTCGTTTGCGCAGGCCTGGGAACCGCACGCGGTGGAGGTTACATATTGAACCCGGGTAAGAATAATGACTCCGTTGCCGGAGGTTGCCGTGATGTTCAGTCCTTGCGCCACCTTGACCAGCTCCTGCTGGTTTTGGCTTTGGGAGAAGTCGACGTTTTGTGAATACATATGGGCGGCGGTTCGGCAAAGCGTGGTCACCTGCACCGCTCGGATCACGTTCATCCCAATGACCATTGCGCCTAGCAGCAAGGGAACCAGGAACAGGCTGGTGCAGAGAGCAAATTCGATGAACGCGCTCCCTCGTTCCGAGGATTTCTGTGGCCGGGATCGAGTCACAGCCTACTCCGGTGGAATGATGGATCGTGCTTCCATAACGTCGGAGGCGGTTGCGCCCAATATGAGAGGTGTCGGATTTCTCCAAATGGCGCCCATACTCTTTACCGATATGTTGCTCACGCTAACTTGCACGATATTGCCGCCGGCCGTGGCGCCAGCCTGTCCGGTGACGTCGCTGAGCGTGGAGGGCGAATAGTAGTGAACGCTCACGTTACTCGATTGCACGAACCCGAACGAATAGGTCTGGACCACGCTCGCGATGGAGCAATCCAATCCCGAACAGCCCGAAACCAACTGCCCCGTCACTCCCCAGCGCACCCCCTCCCGAACGCCTTCCTGCAGGCTGGCTTGCGCGAAAACAACCCAACCGACGTTGAGGATGAGCAACAAGAGCGCGAGGAGCGGCACTAAAACCAGGGCGAATTCGACCAGGGTACTGCCCCGTTCACCACCCGTTTGGATTTTCCACCAACGCTCGCCATTCCTAAAAGTGGTGTGCATAGCCTGTTTCTTCTCAACCGTCGTCATCAATTACATCGGCTGCAATCGTTGCCCACATTAGCGGACGGCAAGAAAATGGCGGAGCGAACCCCCCTGTGCATGAGAGCGTCGCTCCGCCTGACAGAAGCGCGAATCTACTGCTCGCCCGTAACCGATACGCTTTGGGCGGTGCTCGAATTCGCGGCCCACTTCGAATTTGCGGCCCATGCGGAATTTGCGGCCCACATCGAATTGGTGCCCCACACCGCCTGCGCGCCCCATACCGAGTTCGCTGCCCACGCCGAATTGGTGCCCCACACCGCCTGCGTTCCCCAGACGGCCTGATTACCCTGCAACACCGACGTGCCCCATACCGACTGCGCCCCCCACACCGAGTTGGCGCCCCACACCGCCTGTGCGCTCCAGATCGAGGAAGGATCGTAACTCAACGTCACCGCTCCGCTGCCGCTCTGATAAGTCGCAACGGGCGATAGCGCCGTGGCGTTTGCCGGTACGTTGTGGATCGACGAGAGGGCCGCCGCTAGGTCGATATACCCTGCGCCTACTGTGAATATGTCGTAGTAGTCGGTGAACGTCTGGCCGCTGGTCGGATCCGTCACCGTGCTCGATTGCGGAAAGGTCTTGTAGGCTGTCTCCATCAGCAGCGCCTTCGCCTGATCCGGAGTCAGACTCGGATTCGCCTGGAACAGGTCGGCTACCGCCCCGCTTACTACCCCCGTCGCCATGCTCGTCCCGCTCAGGATGAAATAATTCCCCGAGTTCTTCTTCGCCTGCCCGGGCGTCAAATTCGACTCGAAATAAGTAAGCGGAACCATGTTTGCCGGATTTTGCGCCGCGAGCGTCGAATTCGGCACTAGCAAGGAGACGATCAGGTTCCCCGGCGCTACGATGTCCGGCTTCACGATGTGGTCGATCTGCGTGGGGCCCTTCGAACTGTAGGTCGCAATCAGGTCGTCTGTGCGTGCGGGCGTTCCCTCCGTCTTCATCGCGCCCACCGTGATCACGTAAGGATCGTTGCCAGGGGCATTGATCGTTCCGTAACCCTGCTCACCGTACGTGTTGTCGCGGCCATCGTTCCCCGCCGCCACCACCACCGCGATTCCTGCGTTCCAGGCCGCTTCTACCGCTTGGCACAAAGGGTCCTGCGTGTAACTCTCGAAAACCGGCCGGCCCAACGACAAATTGATCACCCGCACGTTATAGATATTCTTGAGCGCGATGGCCGTGTCGATCGCAAGTATCACGGTGCTGTCGCTACTTTCCCCGTTTTGATCCAAAACCCGCAGGTCCAGCAGGTTCACCCCGGGCGCGATGCCTGTGAACGTTCGCGTGCAATTCGTGCAACTCGAACTCAGCCCGTTCGAGGCGATAATCCCCGAAACGTGCTGCCCGTGCCCGTACTGGTCGGGCGCTGGGGTCGAAAGCGCCGAAATCGGAATATTGCCCAGCAATCCCGATAACGATAAACCCGAGCTCAACTGCGCCAGAACGTTGGACACCGCCGTGGCGTTAGCGGCCTTTGTGAAGTCGTAGCTGAAAACAACCGATTTGCCCGGCCCCAGGTTCGGGTCCGCATTGATTCCGCTGTCGATTACCGCTACGCCCACGCCCGACCCATTCCATCCGGCGTTCCACGCCGCGCTCGCGTTGACGGCTGCCGCGGTCAGGTCCAGCTTAGGGGAAACCGCCCGGTCCGGAGAAATGTAGGCCACGTCCGGATCGTTCGCCAGATCCTGCGCCGCCGCGCCCGTCAGCGTATATACCCCAGCCGCCAGAGCCTTGAATCGGTAGTGAACCGTGCCGCCCCGCGAAAGCACCTTGCGATCCTTTGTGTCGTCGGCCGCGCTATTCCACTGAACCACCACTCGAACCGGCGTTTGAGCGTCGGCCGCCGCCATTTCCCTCGATAGCTTTCGGTTCACGGGTGCAGCCCAGGCCGTCAGCGCCCCTGCCCCCAGAAGAATTAGGAGAATTTTTTTCATTGGACCATCTATCCTTTTTGTGTGCTTAATCCCACCTCCACCTCCGAATGGGAAGTGAGATCGTGGACAAAATGCTTATCGGCGGAGTATTACCGCAATCTTGAGGACAGAAGGCCCCTTAACCTGGTGTGTGCGTACTGGTTCATGCGCTCCGGGACGGCCTCCCCCGTCTTCCCCGCTATCTACCTCGGTCCTATTGCTCAACGGGAACGAGTACTAAATACAGCCCTCGGGAGTGATAGCTCTGAAACAGAGCGGATAGATTGAAAATCCAGATACTGTAGGGTGGGTGTGGCCAAAGAGCCATGAGCCCGGAGCTACCCTCGTATCGTCGGAGTTGGATCGCGCACAGCCCTTTTGAGCGCTGCCGAAACAATAGGAATCAGACAGATAATGGATAAGCTTGCGCAGAATATTCAGGAAGCATTTCTTAATAACGCCCGCAAAGATAAAACCTTTTTGACCATTTACCTGATGAGCGGCGTTAAGCTCTCGGGACGCATCAAGAGCTTTGATAAGTATTCCGTCGTCCTCGAAACCAATAATCAGGAGCAATTGATCTTTAAGCACGCAATCTCTACAGTCGTTGTTTCTAAGCCCTTGCATTCCACCGGCGGCCATGGCGCGACTGCGGCCGCCTCCGTCGGGGCCAACGACCAGCCGGATGCAAACGAATAGTGCAAACCCCACCCGAACGCACGCTCGTGGTCGGTATAGAGGTGACCGGCGCCCCCCGCGTGCTGCGGAATGTATCCCCTCACGACGAAGCGGAAGACTCGCTCGCCGAACTCGTGACCCTGGCTGAAAGCGCCGGCGCCCAAGTCGTCGATTCCATCTCCCAGGCGCGCCCCGCCGTCGATCCCGCTACCCTGGTCGGCTCCGGGAAACTCGCGGAAATTAAAGCGCGCGTAGACCAGGATCGAGTGGACGCCGTGATCGTGGATCACGACCTAACCCCTACCCAGCTCAGAAACCTCGAACGCCGCCTCCACGTCAAGGTGGTGGACCGCACCCAATTAATCCTCGACATCTTCGCGCGGCGCGCGAGAACCAGCGAGGGCCAGTTACAGGTGGAATTGGCCCAGCTCAGCTACCTTCTGCCCCGCCTTGCCGGGCGTGGCGCGCAGATGTCCCGTCTCGGAGGCGGCATCGGAACGCGCGGGCCCGGCGAGACCCAGCTTGAAAGCGACCGCCGCCGGATCGGCCGCCGCATCGCCAAGCTGAAAAACGAAATCGAACGCGTGCGCGCCACCCGAGGCGTCCAGCGTTCCCAGCGCCAGGCCGTCCCTCTCTCTACCATCGGCCTGGTTGGATACACCAACGCTGGTAAATCGACGCTCTTCAACCGCCTTACCGGGGCCGGGGTCTTGGCCGACGCCCGCATGTTCGCCACGCTCGATCCTACCGTGCGCCAGATACGCCTGCCTTCTCAGCGACGTGTCCTGCTCAGCGACACCGTCGGTTTCATTCGAAACCTGCCTACTACCCTGGTAGACGCCTTTCGCGCGACCCTCGAAGAGGTCACCGCTGCAGCGCTTTTGCTGCATGTCGTCGATATCACCTCGCCTGCGGCTGCCGAACAGTGCGAACACGTCCTCAGACTACTCGGCGAAATCGGCGCCGAAAAAACGCCTCAGATCCTCGTGCTTAACAAGAGCGACGTTCTGAACCGAAGCGGCCGCGAGCCCGTTCCCGACGTCCCCCACGATCTGTCCGCTCTGACCCATCGGCTCCTCGGCGAAACAGCCCGCCTGAACGCCACGCCCGCCGTCTCCATCTCCGCCTTGACCGGCCAAGGGTTACCCGATCTGCTCGCCTTGATGGATCGGGAACTGGCGCAGGACCCCGTAGCGCGCCAGCGCTTCCGTCTGCCGCTCGGCGAAGGACGCGCTCTGCACCTTCTTCACGAGCGGGCTGCCGTCCTCTTCAAGCAATACCGCGATGACTATTGCGAAGTTCTTGCCGACGCGCCGCTCTCCATCCGAGAACGGCTCGCCGAGTTCGCCGTCCCAGAAAAGTCGACCTGGTCGGCGGCTGCTCCCAATTCTTATGAGGAGGATAAGGTTGATACGATTGACGGTAACGACTAAGGTGGCTTAAGCTGCGCAGTCGATCAACCCTCACGCGGCATGCACATCGGCTTCATCTCCTCCATTAAGTGGCACCCCTATGGCGGCAGCGAGGAACTGTGGGTGCAAACAGCCAAGCTCGCTATCGAAAAAGACATCGACGTGAGCGCCTGTTTCGTCCGCCCCGCCGTCTCGCATCCCGTGTGGAGCGATCTCGAACGGTCCGGCGTCCGGATGTTCCATCCACCCTCGTCCACCTCGTTAGCTACCCGCGTGGCCAGCCGGTTAGGCGCTCTGAGCTACCGCTTTGGCGAGCGCTTGCGCGAAAACGCCCGTTTGGCCCCTTTCCGATCTTTCTTTAATGCCAAGCCCGATGTCGTGGTCATCAACGAAGGCGGCGGAATCGTCGACCCCGACCTCTTCGACATCCTCCGCAAGACCATGCCGCCCCTGCCCTATCTCGGCATATTCCACAACAACTTCGAGCACGTGCCCGCCGATTCCTGGCGCTCCGGCCTCGTTCAATTCCTCCGATCCGCCGAGAGGCTTCTGTTCGTAGCCGACGCCACCTTGCGAGCCACCGAGCGTAATCTCGCGACCAAACTCGACGCGGCCCGAATTATTCGCAATCCGGTGAACCTCGCCGAAACACATTCCGAACCCTGGCCCGACGATGCAATTCCACGCTTTGCCTGCGTGGGCGCTCTCGACGTCACCCGCAAAGGGCAGGACTTGGCCATTCAGGCGCTGAGCGCCCGCACCTGGAGAAATCGCGACTGGCGGCTCTCCATCTTCGGTTCGGGCGAGCATCGCGCCTACCTTCAGGAGTTGATCGCCTTCTACGGCTTGGCGGATCGCGTGGAGTTGCGCGGAGAAGTCCGCGACGTGCGATCCATCTGGCGCTCGCATCACGCGCTCCTGATGCCCTCGAGAATCGAAAGCGCGCCGCTCGTCATCGTGGAAGCGATGCTCTGCGGCCGGCCCATAATTTCGACCGATGTAGGCGGAATCCGCGAATGGATTCACGATGGCCGCGATGGCTTCCTTGCCCAGGCGGCCACGGCCGAAGGCTTCGGCGCAGTGCTCGAACGCGCTTGGGAACGCCGTCACGACTGGCGGCAAATGGGTGCCTTCGCGCATGAGTCGGCCATCTGCATGTACGACCCGGCCCCCGCCGAAACGCTGCTCGGAATCATCCTCGCCGCCGCTAAGCGGGACGCAAAACAGCCGCGGCGGGAAGAACTCGCCAAAGCCGCCGCTTCCTAGCGCCGCGTTCGGCTATCCGCGCGAGCCGCGCTTCCACCTGACCAGCCGGCCCAAGCCCAGCCGCTCATACATCCGCATCTTGATGCGGTCTTCTTGGTGCCGAAACGTCTCGGTGTCCAAAAAATAGCGGGACGGCTTGCCGCTTCGTTCCGCCAACAGGCGCGCGCTCCGCCGTAGGGCGAACAGGTGCTTCAGCCCTCCCGCCCGCTGAGGCTCCCGTGGATGTGTCGCTTCCCAAAAATCGGTCGCGGCCGCCTCGTCCATCTCCGGAAAGAGCTGGCGGGCATTCTTCTGCATCACCCGCCTCTCGATCGCAACGTGGTCCGTGACCTTGCTCATCACGCTCTCCGGAGTGCGTCGATAATACAGCAGCACCTCCGGCACATTCCGGATCTCGGCCATTGCGGCCACCCGCACCCATAAGTCGAAGTCTTCGGAAGCATGGCAGTCTCGATAGTTGCCCGCGCGCAGCACAACGCTGCGGCGGAACATCGCGGCTGGGTGCGAAATCGGGTTCAACCAGCGCAGCCGCCAGCGGGTATCGGCGTCGCCGCAAGGAAAGTGCCAGCGTTCCAGGTGGCGGCCCTCTCCGTCGATCGTGTTCACTTGCGCGCCCAGAACGGCCACTTCCGGCTGCGCGCTCATAAACGCCACCTGTTTTTCCAGCCGATCCGGCAGGTTGACGTCGTCCGCATCGATGCGAGCGCACAATTCGGTCTCCGAGCGTTCCACCATCGCGGCCAGGCTCAGGCCAAGCGGCAGCGGCTCTCCGGTCACGATCCGTCCCGGAATGCGCTCCGGTATCCAGCGCCTCAACTCCTCGACCGTTTCATCCGTCGAGGCGTTATCCCAGGCGAGCATCGAGAAATTTCGATACGTCTGGCTTGCGATGGAAGCGAGCGTCTCGGGAAGAAAAGGCATCCCGTTGCGCACCGCAAGCAGCCACGTTACCGCCGGCTTCGAAGTTGCCACGGCTTCACCCACATCAAACGCGAGCCGATGCCGCGCGATCCCGCAGCCACAGCAAAGGACTCAGTCCAAAGCGCTTCAGAACGCGCCGCTTCAGCAGGTAATACTGCTCGCGAAAAATCTCGGCGCCGGTAAAATAATCGTCCGGTTTGCCCACTCTGCGCGCCAGCAGCACAGCGCTTCTCTTCAGGTCGCGCAGGTGCGACGGCTTCGCCGGATGCCTGTTTTCCGCGATCCAGGTCAAACGCGAGGGAACAGTGGCGTCCCAAAGGTCTAACGCTCTCTCCGAGTCGTCGATCCCGGGAAACAAACGGGTCGCGCTCGATTCCGCGATCCTCCGCAGCACCGGCAGCCAATCGCGAATCGATCCCGTCACGCTGCCCGTCCTACGCCGGTAACAGACCAGCCGCTCCGGCAAATTCGCCATTTCGGTCACATCCGCGGTTCTCAGCCACAGATCCGTGTCTTCGGACGGCACATCGTGGTAATTGCCCGCGGCGAGTATCACGGAGCGCCGGAACATCACCGACGGATGACACAAGCGGCACCCATATCGCGCAAGCCACCGAATCTCGGCGTCGCTCGATTCGTGATTGTATTCCGGCAGCGGGTTGCCATGCTCGTCGATGGTGTGGATCTGCGAGCCCACCACCCCGACGCTTGGATGCTCCAGCAGAAAGCGCGCCTGCCGCTCCAGTCTCTCCGGCCGATTTAGATCGTCGGCGTCGAAGCGCGCGCAGAATTCCGTCTCGGCTTCTTCGACAAGCCGCGCCAGGCTCGCCCCCAGGGGCAGCGGCCGATCGGCGACGATCCGCCCTGGAATGCGCTCCGGAATCCAGCGCCGCAACTCCTCGAGCGTGCCGTCCGTCGAGCCGTTGTCCCATACCAGAACCGTGTAGTTCCGGTAAGTCTGGTCGACAATTGTTTGCAGCCCCGACGGCAAGAACGGCATGCCGTTCAGGATGGGAATCAGCCAAGTGACCCAGGGCTGCTCGGTTTCGTTCATTCAGAAGATTGCGGAGTCGGAGATGCTTGCCTCGCAGGCCGGGAACCGCGCTCGCCCGTGCCGAGCAAATGCGCCTTCCAGCGTTGCCTGAAAAAACCAATATAAAACAGGAAAGTAGCCTCTTCTTCAAAGGCGTCTACGGCTCGGCCTCGAAACGTAAATTTCAGCCAGCCGAGCGCCGCCTCTAGCGCCTGGCGGTACATGAACACCGGCACTCCCGCCAGCCGCTTGTTCCCATCCCAAATGGGGCGTCGCGCGATCGCATTGAACTTGCCGTGTCCGAGATGCCAACGCCGGTGATACGCCTTCGAGAGGCGGTCTCGCGGCACCTCCGTCGCGCAAACGATCTCCGGCACATACACGCCGTGCCCGCCGTGCGCCCACACTTTCATTTGCCAATCGAAATCTTCCGTCGAACCGATGCTGTTCTTCACGCGCTGCGTCTCGATGCTGAACAGTCCCGCCTTGTCGAGGGCGCGGCGCCGAACCGCCAGGCTCGCGCCTACCAGGCAGTGCTGCCTCTGCGGCGATACGATCACCGGTTTATCGCCCAGGTCCGACAGCGCGAAGGGCGCCATGGTCTGCCGTACCCAGGAGGGAACCGGTCCCCCCCAGATCGGAAGCACGCGGCCTCCAATGTAATCCGCTTCCGGAAATCGAAGCGACGCTTCGTAGTTCTGCTGAATCCAATCGCCCGCCGCTTCGATATCGTCGTCGCAGAACACGATCAGATCGGATTGCGCCGCCGCGATGCCCGCGTTGCGCGCGTGCGACAGTCCCTGGCGTCTCTCGAAAATGTATCGGAAACGGCTATCGCGCCCGATGAACGATGCGACGACTTGTTCGGTGTCGTCCGTTGAATTGTTATCGACGATCAGGATCTCGTAGTCGATTCCATTCGTCTGTTGAACGGCAAGCTTTTCGAGCGCGTTCCTCAGAACGGCGCTCCGATTATAGGTCGAGAGAACAATCGAAAGATCCACAGGCAAAGTCCTAATTTAGGTGCGATCCATCGCGCCCGAACCCGAGTCCAGTTTCCGCCCGCGAGATAGCTGCGCCTTCCAGCGCTCGCGAATAAAGCCGAAATAAAACAGCAGGTAATTCTCCTGCTCGAATGCGGCTGCCGGGTTCCCGCGAATGGATTGCGCTACCGTACCGAAGCCCGCGCCCAGGATTTGCCGATAAACGAACGCGGGAACGTCCAGAAACCGCCAGCGGCCGCCTTCGAAATCGCGCCGCCGCGCGAGCGCATTGAACTTGCCGTGCCCCAAATGCCAGCGCCGGTGGTACCCCTTTTTCAGCCGGCTCGGCGGTACTTCGCAATAACAGACGATATCGGGAACATACACCCCGTATCCTCCGTATTTCCAAACCTCCAGTTCCCACTCGTAGTCTTCCGACGACCCCACGCTGTCTTTCACCCGCTGCGTTCCCAGCGGAAACAACCCGGCGCGTTCGAGCGCCCTCCGCCTCACCCCCAGGCACGCCGAAACCAGACAACGCGCATTCTCCATCGAAACTCTCATCGGCCGATCCCCGTAATCCTGTAGCGCTAACGGGCCCATAGTTGTCGTTAGCCACTCAGGCGGCGCCTCACGCCACACCGGCACCACTTTTCCGCCTACGAATTCCGCATCGGGATGGCCATCGAGCGCCTGCTTCATTTTCCGAAGCCAATCGGGCGCTACATATACGTCGTCGTCGCAAAACGCGATCAGATCCGCGTGCGCCGCCGCAATCCCCGCGTTGCGCCCATACGCCACGCCTTGCCGGCCTTCGAAAATATAGCGAATCCGCTCGTCGCGCCGCGTATATTCGGCTATCTTTTCAGCCGTCTTGTCTGTCGAATTATTGTCAACCAGGATTACTTCGTATTCGATTCCCTCGGCTTGCTGGTTCAGAAGCGCTGCGATGTCCTGGTCCAGAAGATCGCATCGGTTGTAGGTTGACATTACAACCGAAATGTCTATTGTTTTCGCCAGTCGTCCCAAATTAGCAAACCCGAAGCCGAATGCCCGGCGCGCGGCAATGACGAAACGACTCGCTCAACCGGCCAGCGAGTTGGCCTGCGCCGGACGCCGCGAACCCGGCAAATGCGTCAGGTGCGTTCTCCATCGCTCCCCGGCATATCCCATGCAAAACAGCAGCGCGTTCTCGCGCTCGAACGCCTCCGCTCGCCTGCCCCGCGCCGCGAGCATCGCGAAATGAATCGCGCTCTCCACAGCCTGCCGGTACATGAACGCGGGAACATCCAGCCATCGCCTGGCCGTCTCCAGCTCCGGACGCCGCCCCCGAGCATTGAACTTGCCGTGGCCCAAGTGCCACCTGCGGTGGTACGCCTTTATCAGCCGCTCCTTCGAAAGCGGCGAATGCACCACGATATCGGGGACATACATTCCATGTCCGCCCCGATTCCAGACCTGCGCCTCCCAATCGGCGTCCTCCGTCGAGCCCACCCCGTCCTCCACGCGTTGCGTCGCCGTGCTGAATAGCCCCGCCTTGCTGAACGAGCGCGCCCGAATCGCAAGGCACGCCCCAATCAGGCAGCGCCGATGCGAACGGTTCACCATGACCGGCTTATCGCCCAGATCCTGCAGCGCAAACGGTCCCATCTTCGCGTGCGCCCATGCCGGAAAAGAAGTGTCTCCCGCCGCCAGAACGCGCCCTCCAACGAACTCTGCTTCCGGATATCGAAGCAAAGCTTTGTGGATCTGCAAAATCCAGTCGCCTGCCGCCTCTACATCGTCGTCGGTGAAGGCGATCGCCTCCGCCTGCGCCGCCCCGATTCCCGCATTCCGCGCATGCGACAACCCCTGGCGCCCCTCAAATAAATACCGGAAGCGCCCGTCGCGCGCCGCGAACCCCTCGGCTACCTGCCTCGTGTTGTCGCTCGAATTATTGTCTACGACGATAACCTCGTACTCGATCCCTGCCGCCTCCTGCGACGCCAGGCGCTCTAAAGCTCGCGCCAAGACTTCGCAACGATTGTAGGTGGATAGAACGACTGATACATCCATGAGAAACGGCGCCCCCACGCCGCATTACTCATGCAGTGCTCTTCCGCCCGCCGCCTTATCTATCGGAAAAGTATGTAGGGCGAGGCCCAAATCGAGACAACCAGCCTCACAGCAGCCGTCTCGATTTCGCCTTCGATAGCCGTTTCGTCAACCGTGCCCTCCGCCGTTCCAACCCCGCCGATGCCTCAAACCGCATCGCCTGCTCGGTAAACTCCAGCGCCAGCGCCGCATTGCTCTCTTCGTGCTCGTAGTGCTTGGCCAGCTCTTCGAGCGCGCGACCGCGGTATTCGTTCCGGCACCCCGCCAGTTCCGTGAACACCTGCAGCGCCGCCTGCGGACGATCCAGTTTCTTTTCTAGCAGCGCAACGTTCCACAACGATCGAAACAACAGCGCATCCGGAAGCCCCGCCTCCACCGCCCGCTTGAACAGCGCAAGCGCCTGCTCATGCTCGTTCGACGACAGCAGCCACTTCGCGATTCCCGCCAGTTCCTCCCCGCGCCGGACCCCCGCTCTCGACAACGATTCCGAATCCGTTCGCCGGAAAGCCGCCGGCACAATCGCCGTCAAGCACGCAAGCGTCAGAATGTCGATCGCGTTGTGATGCAGAATCGGGACCAGGTGATGCGCCTCCCGCGTCCGCAAATAATCGAAATAGACATGGGGAATCAGCTCCCCCGGCAAATCGCCCTCGCGCTCGAACCCCAGAATATGCTGCTCGAGTTCCATCAATCTGCAGCTCTCTAGCCGCAGCTTCCACAACCTGCGCGCCCCGTGCAGTAAATCCAAATGTCCCAACCGCGCAAACGGCGGCTTCCTCCACGCCATGCGATAACGCGTTTCGAGCAGCGGCTGGTCGTAGCTCTTGCCGTTGTACGTGATCAGAACATCGAAATCGGCCAGATGCGATTCGAGCGCGGCCAGCAGGCTCCCTTCTTCCACATACTCGCGCATCAAGAACTGCCGCACCCGGAAACCCTCCGGCGTGATCCGTCCCACGCCGATCAAGAAAGCGTACGTTCCCGTGCCCCCGCTCAGCCCCGTCGTTTCGGTATCTAGAAACGCCCAGCGCTCCGGGGGCGACGCCGGAATCTCGTTCTCCCCCACCACGTCCAGAAAATCGTGCGGCAGTTCCGCAAGCGCCCCGATATCCGCCGATCCGTGATGCTTATGCCGCCCAAACAGCCGCTCGGTCTGGAAGTGCTCCCCAAACTCGTTGCGCACCACCTCGCCATGCGACCATTCTTCGATGAACCACCGCGCCCCCCTCGTCGGCGCAAGCCCTGCCTCCACACTCGCCGATTCCGCTCCGCGCCGAGCCGCAAACTTACCATCGATCGCCGCGATCCGCTGCCTCAGCCGCGCGAGCTGATTTTCTATATCCTCCACGCCTCGTGATCCCAACGCGCCTTCGCTGTTTATTTGCCAAGTATAGCCGCCCCCTCCCACGTCCGTCTACGATAGTCTCTGGATGCGACTCCTCCTTCTCGCTCTGCTCGCCTTCTCCCCGGCCCTCGCCGATCCGCCCTTCGACATCGCCGCTCACTACACCAAACAGGAATTCCGCATTCCCATGCGCGATGGCGTCCATCTCTTCACCGCCGTCTACACGCCGAAAGATACATCGCGAAAGTACCCGATCTTGATGGCCCGCACCCCTTACAGCATCGAGCCCTATGGACCCAACTCCTACCCCAACCACCTCGGCCCTTCGCCCAAGTTCGCCGAAGACGGCTTCATCTTCGTCTACCAGGACGTGCGCGGGCGCTTTCAGTCGGAAGGCGAGTTCGTCGAAATGCGCCCCGAGCGCGACCACCCTCGCGGCCCGAATGAAATAGACGAGAGCACCGACACCTACGACACCATCGATTGGCTCCTCAACAACGTTCCCAACAATAACGGCAAGGTCGGACTCTTCGGAATCTCCTACCCCGGCTTCTATGCCAGCGCCGGCCTGATCGATTCCCACCCGGCCCTCGTCGCGGTCTCGCCCCAGGCGCCCATCGCCGACCTCTACATGGGCGACGACGCCTATCACAACGGCGCTTTCTTCCTGATCGCTAACTTCGGCTTCTACACGTTCTTCAACAAACAGCACAATCCCGTGCTGCCGGCGCGCGAGCCCGAATTCAAGTACGGCACAAAGAACGGTTACAACTTCTACCTCAACATGGGCGACCTTGCCGATTCCAACAAGAAGTACCTTCACGGCGCCAATCCCTATTGGACCGACATCATCGACCACCCCAACTACGACGAATTCTGGAAATCGCGCGACATCCTGCCTCACCTGAAAAACGTCAAGCCCGCCGTCTTGATCGTCGGCGGCTGGTTCGACGCCGAAGATCTCTCCGGAACGCTCAAGACTTACCGCGCCATCCAACACCAATCGCCCCAAACCCATCTCGAAATCGTCATGGGCCCGTGGGTGCATGGCGGCTGGTCTCGCTCGCCCGGCGACAAGCTCGGCGATATATCTTTTGGCGCAAAGACTGCGCTCTTCTTTCGCGACGAAATCGAACTCCCGTTCTTCCTGCATTACTTGAAAGATGCGCCGGACCCACAGCTTCCGGCCGCCTACATGTTTGAAACAGGGAAGAACGCGTGGCGGCACAAAGCGCAATGGCCCCCCGCGAACGCCGCGCCCAAGCGCTTCTATTTCGCGCCAAACGGAAAACTCGCGGCCGATCCCCCCGCCGCTGCCTCTGCCTTTGACCAGTACACGAGCGACCCCAACAATCCCGTGCCCTTTTTCAACAAGCCCACGCTCGACATGGACCGCGAGTACATGGATGCCGACCAGCGTTTCGTCGAGCACCGCCCCGACGTCCTCACCTACCAGACCGAGCCTTTCACCGACGACATCACCATTGCCGGACCCATCTCGCCCTCGCTCTTCGTTTCAACCACCGGGACCGACTCGGATTTCGTCGTGAAGCTGATCGATGTCTATCCCGATAACGCCCCCGGCGGCTTGGGCGGCTACGAACAGTTGGTCCGAGGCGAACCCTTCCGCGGCAAGTTCCGCAACAGCTTCGAACACCCCGAACCCTTCGAAGCCGGCAAGGTCCAGCACATTCACTTCTCCATGCCCGACGTCTATCACTGCTTTCAAAAAGGACACCGCATCATGGTGCAGATCCAAAGCTCCTGGTTCCCCTTGACCGACCGCAATCCCCAGACCTTCACCAACATCCCCACCGCCGCCCCCGATCAATTCGTAAAAGCAACCGAGCGCATCTACCGCAGCTACGACGCCGCATCTTATATAGAGGTCAATCTTGAAAACCCCGGCATTCAGCGATAATCATGTCTAGCTCACCAAGCTCATGCCTCTGCTAAAACTCGTCGCCGAAGGAGTCGGCCCCTTCGAGAGAATCGAAATCGATTTCTCCGACGGCCAAGGCAATCCCCATCTCGGTCCGCACATCTTCGCAGGTATAAACGGTTCGGGCAAATCAACCATCCTGCGCACCATCGCCTGGGTCCTCAGAAGAAAAGATGATGGATTTGATTCTAAGGAATGGCGGCATTCGTTGGCCGGCCATCGCGACCCCCGTGCATGCGTCATTATGAAGCATCCCAGCGGCATACTCTATTTTCAGTGGCGCAGCACTCCCGGCGACGATGAAACTTCACGGGATTGGGCCCGCGCGGAAGCACGTTCTTGGGCGCGGGCCTGGACACAAACCCCCGCTCCAGTCTCCGCAAGCAAGGATAATACCGCCGGACCAATAGTCAATCCCGACCGGTATGAACCGTCTCCAAACGGCGAAACATACGCCCTGGCCGCATATTCCCCGGTAACCTCCCTCAAGCACATCGCCAAACCGGACCTGAACAAGATCCTCTCCAACGGCAATTTCAATGCTCTTGCCTTCCAGGGAACCGTTCAGAACGAAGCAATCCAAGCGTGGCTCCTCAGTCTCTACAGCAAGCGCGCGATCGCCAAAGAACGGCGTCAGGCTACCGCGCAATATACGCGCTCGCTAGACCGGTTCGAAGCGGCTCTCAAGTCGATGTACGGAACGAATATTCACTTCGACGTGGAGATCGAGCCCTTTGAGCCCAGGCTCGTGATCAACAATCACAGCTACAACTTTTCACAGCTCGCGGATGGGGTTCGAGGAACCGTTGGGTGGATCGCCGACTTCATGATGCGCCAGGACAGCATCAAGTGGGACCCGGATCTGGAAGAAATCCGCCCCGGCATCCTGCTTCTCGACGAAGTCGACGTGCACCTCCATCCGCTCTGGCAGCGGCGGCTTCTCCCCGCCATGCGCGAAAGCCTTCCCAACGTGCAATTAATCGTCACCTCTCACTCGCCTTTCGTGATCTCCTCCTGCCCCGGCGCGCGAATTCACGTCCTGCAACTCGACGCCCACGGCCACTCCCACAACTGCCCGCCGGTCGATTCCCCCATCGGCGAAAGCGTCCTCACGACCCTCAAAGAAATCTTCGGCGTGAAGAGCCGCTTCGATATTCAGACCGAAGTGGAACTCGATGAGTGGAACGACTTGAAACGTAAAGAAGCAACCCATGCGCTTTCCCCGGAAGAAGCAAGCCGGTTGGCGGAACTCACCCACATCCTCAGCGCCAGGAGCGAAGAGCTTCGCTCTCTGGTTGGAGGCCCGCTGCAAATCCCAGAGAGCGTCTTGCAACAGCTCGTCGAGAATGGCTCTCACAAGAAACGACCATCTTCGAAAAACGCCAGCCCTGCTCCGCGCGCAAAACGTCGCCGCTAGATGGTGCACACCCCGCGCCACTGCGAAGCGCCCGCGGAACTGCTCGCGCGCCGCTCGCGATGGACAGACCGCCTCAAAAAGGTCCTCGAAGGCAAACGTCCCGACGACTGGGCCACCAAAAGAGCCAAACAACTCCTGCGGCCTATCCTCTATGAACTCGCGCATGGCAAGTGCGTCTATTGCGAAGGAGCCCTGGACGTCACCTCCGACTCACACATCGAACATTACATCAGCAGAGCCGTAGATCCGGATCAAGCGTTTGACTGGATGAATCTCCTGCCCGGCTGCAGCAAATGCAACATTGCGAAAGGCGCTCAGGACCACGGCAATCTGCTCTTAAAGCCCGATATCGAAGACCCCGAGCCCTACTTCTGGATGCACCCCGACACCGGCGAACTCCAGCCTCATCCCTCTCTCGACTCCGCCGCCGCCGCGCGTGCCCGCAGAACCATCGAACTCTGCAAGCTTCAACGGCCGGCCCTCTGCAGCGAACGGCTCCGTATGCTCGGCCGCGCTGTCCGTTGGCTGACGCAGCTTGCAGCCGCATCGGAGATGACCGCGCACCTCCACGACGAATGGCAGGAGCTCTCCGATCCCCGCATGACCTACAAATTCGTGCTCCGGCACGCACTCACATTAAGAGGCCAGGCCGCTCTCGCGCAGCAAGACCGTTTGAGTTTCGAGGACAAGCGTCGCGTCTATCGCAGTCTCGCGGTCAACATCAAACCGGCGCGCTAGCAAATCCGCGCGAACCCTAGCTATTCACTCCCGACGCCAAAAACCCTCCATCCACCGCAATGCATTGCCCCGTAATGAAGTTCGCCGCGTCGGACGCCAGCAGCACCGCCGCCCCCACCAGTTCCTGTGTCTTGCCGAAGCGTTTCATCGGCGTCCGCATCAGAAGCTCGCGCCCGCGATCCGTCCCATCCAGCAGCGCCGCGTTCAACTCGGTCCGGAAAACTCCCGGCGCAATCGCATTCACATTGATGTTCTGCCGCGCCCACTCCACCGCCAGGTTGCGCGTCATCCCCAGCACCGCCGCTTTCGAAGTCGCATACGCCGTCACTTCGAAAAAGCCCACATACGAAGTCAGCGAAGCGATGTTGATCACGCGCCCCCGCCCGCTCCGCGCCAACGGCTCATAGAAGCTCTGGCAGGCCCGCAGCATCCCCGTCACGTTCACGTCCATCAAGCGCCCCCACTCGGCTTCCGAAACATCGCGCGTCGGCTTGCGAAACGTGTGCCCCGCGGCGTTCAGTAAAATATCGACGCGGCCCAACTCCTCAATGACGCGATCGCGCAGCGCATCCACCGATTTCCGGCTCGAAGCGTCCACCATCGCCCGCAGCGACCTCCTCCCCAGCCCCTCAATCTCATCGGCGACTTCATTCACCAGCAGCTCGCGCCGCCCGCTCGCCGCCACATCCGCTCCGGCCTGCGCCAATCCCACCGCGAGCGCCCGCCCAATCCCCGAGGTCCCACCCATTACCACCGCCACCCGCCCGGAGAGGTCGAACAAATCGAAGGACATGTCTATCATTGTGGAATAAGCCCGACCGGGCAGCCGATTGGCCGCGTGAACAAGCGCTAGACTTTACGGTAAGACGCCTAAAGAGAGGGCAGGACGCCACTCCAAGAACAGAGCGAACCCAATAAGAGAGCAGAGCGAACCCGAAAACCACAACGTCTTAACAGAAATGCAATAGTGCAGTTGTCACGAAACAGTCTTCAGGTTTTCAATCACAGCCCTTCAAAATTTTCCTCGCCATTCCTACCCCCCGCCCTCCCACCACTTACCGCAATCCGTCTCTCCACCCCAATCCCTCAACCCCTCCGCTCCGGCGCTACTTCTGAATCGGGCCATTGCGCCCAACTGCCCCGAGGAGGAGTCTCCCTTATGTCACCCCGTCAAGCCCGCCGCGAGCGCCGCGAAGCCGAGCGCAAAGCCAAGAAAGCCGACCTCCGCCGCGAGCGTGCTCACCCAGCCGAAGAAGCCGCCTTCTCATGGCCAGCCGAACCATCCCGCCCGGTCGCGCCTCCACCCACCGACAACCCTTCCCCACGCACCATCGCCAATCGCGCCAACGCCCGCCTCTCGACCGGCCCCGTCTCGGAAGCCGGCAAAGCGGCCGTCTCTCAAAACAACTTCCGCCACGGCCTGCGCGGCGCATTTAAAGTGCTGCCCACCGAATCCCAAAACGACTACAATGCGCTCCTCGAAAACTTCATCGCTGAGCACAAGCCGGCCAACCCAGTCGAAGCCGCCCTGGTCGAGAAGATGACTCAGCACTTCTGGCTCTCTCAGCGCGCCGTCCTCTTACAGGAGACCTGCTTCGATCCCGACGGCTATCTCTCCGAGAGCCAACCCCCGCAGCTTGCCCTCTACCTCCGCTACCAGGCCACCCACGAGCGTGCCTTTCACAAATGCTCCGACGAGCTCCGCAAGCTTCGTAACGAAAAGCGCAAAATCGAGCTTGGCTTTGAACGGCACCGGCGCGCGCAGGCCGATATTGAGCGAAAGAACGCCGCCGAAAAGCGCAAGCAGGACCGCCATCAATGGGATATGCGCCTCGCCCAAGTCGCTTATGAACACCAGGAACTCAAGAATCTCCATCTCGAAACTCCCGAATGCCGCATTCCGAACCGCGTCCAGCGCATCCTGACCGCCGATCGCGCGGCCGCCTCGACGCACGCATGATCCCGCTCCCACTCGTTACAGTAGAAGATATGGCTCTGACCGACGCGCCGGCCCCGCCCGATCATCCCAGCCGCTCACCGCTGGCAGCCATCCTTCCCTATACATCGGTCGCCGTGGTGATTGCAGCGCTCTATGTCGCATGGACCTTCTACTCACGCCACGAAGCCGAGGTCAAGGCGCGGCAAGCTCTCGCCCAGCAGCAGGCCGACCACCGCCAGCGCGAAGCGCAAACTATCTTCGGCTCGGGAGGATTGTCCTTCCGCACCTGGTCGGCCGACAAAGGCGTGGTCCGCCCCGGCGAAACGGCCCACATCTGCTATGGCATCGTCGACGCGAAGAGCGTCAGGATCGATCCCCCGGTCCAACAGCTCAAGCCCAGCTACTTGCATTGCTTCGACGTACAGCCGAAACAGACAACCACTTATACGATCACCGCCGATGACGGAGCGGGGCACACCGCCTCCCAGCACCTCACCATCCAGGTCCGTTAAACCGCCGACCCTCGGCCCGCGCGGCGAATTTACAAATTTCTTATCAACGCCCTGAACCTTTTCGGTTTTTCTTCGTATCCATGTAGGCAGCGCAACCGCCCCATCGTATGCGAAAATGTTCTCAATCCCCAAACAGCGCACCAGTCGATGTGCGCGGTTTAAATGTCCATTAGTAGGTCCCGTGTCTAAACAATTGCGCAGGTACAATCTCGTTCTCGCCCTGCTGTTTGCCTCCGTATGTGCGGTGCTGCTCGCCTCGTGCGGCAAAGGCAAGAAGCAGGATGCCAATGCCGCGTTCATGATGATGATGCAGACCGCGCCCGTCCGCGCGGTGCCGGCCGTCGCGACAGACGTGCCGCTCGACGCCTCGGCCGTCGGCAACGTCGAAGCCATCAGCTCCGTCGACGTTAAGTCCCGAGTCGCGGGCCAGATACTCCGCGTCGCTTTCCAGGAGGGTCAGAACGTCGAAAAAGGCCAGCTCTTGTTTGAAATCGACCCCGAGCCCCTCGAACGTCAAATCGCCGAGACCCAGGCCGACATCGCCAAGGACGCCGCGCTTGAGCAGCAGGCCCGCGCCAATGTTGTCAAGGATCAGGCCATGCTGAAGCAGGCCGGCGCCGCCGCTGATCGAGGCCTCCAGCTTCAGAAGGAAGGCATCTTCTCCAAGGAGCAGACCGAGCAGGTGGTCGCCACCAACGACTCGGCTAAAGCTTCCCTCGATGCCGATCAAGCCGCTGTCGAAAGCGCCGTCGCATCCGCCAAGGCCGACCGTGCGCGCCTCGCGCAAACAGAGCTCCAACTCACTTACACCAAGATCACCGCGCCCATCACCGGCCGCGCCGGGGCCATCGCCGTCAAAGCCGGCAACCTGATAAAAGACAACGACGCCGCGCTCGTCACGTTGCTCGAAATGTCGCCTATCTATGTCTCCTTCGGTCTTCCCGAGCAGCTCCTCCCCGAGGTCCGAAAATACAACCAGGAGCATCCGCTTCTCATTCAAGCCACCAGCGGCGATGCCCAAACTCCGGTCACCGGAACCCTCAAGTTCATCGACAACACCGTCGACACCACCACCGGAACCATCAAGCTCAAGGCGGAGTTCCCGAACACCGATCGATCGCTCTGGCCTGGCGAGTTCGTCAATGTTCAGGCTCGCCTGAACCTCGAACACAATCGAGTCGTCATTCCCAGCCGCACGGTCCAAACCGGTCCGCAAGGCAAGTATGTATGGGTCATGAACGCGTCGGATAACACGGTCTCCATCCGTCCGATTCAAGTCCTGCGCGATTACTCTCCGCCAAAATCCCTAGAAGAGGCGGTCATCGGATCCGGTCTGAAGCCCGGAGAAATGGTCATATCCGAGGGGCAAATGCGGCTCGCTCCGGGCATGAAGGTCCGCCTGCTGAAAGCGGATACCCAAATGGGACAGCAAAGTTCGCCGGCGCAATCGCCAGACAATTCATAAGGAAGCGGCATGCACTTTACTGACTTGTTCATCCGCCGCGCGATCACAACGACGCTGGTGATGGCCGGCATCCTGATCTTCGGCCTGCTCAGCTACACCACGCTCCCGGTCAGCAATCTTCCGGCCGTCGAATACCCCACCATCCAGGTGAGCGCTTCACTCCCCGGCGCGAATCCCGACGTCATGGCCTCCTCCGTTGCCACTCCGCTTGAAACCGAGTTCGCCAACATCGCCGGCATCAACAGCATGTCCTCTTCGAGTTCCTTAGGCTCGACCGCCATCACGCTGCAGTTCGATTTGAGCCGCAATATCGACGCCGCCGCCCAGGACGTGCAAGCGGCCATCGCGCGCGCCCAAGGCGGCCTGCCCACCAACATGCCGTCGCCGCCTTCCTATTCCAAGGTGAACCCGGCCGAGAGCCCCATCCTCTTCATCGTTCTCAACTCCGACACCATGTCGCCGTTCCAGCTCGACGAGTATGCCGAGACCATGATGGCCCGCCGCATCTCCATGGTCAATGGCGTGGCGCGCGTCCAGGTCTTCGGCTCTCAGAAATACGCCGTGCGATTCCAGGCCGATCCCGCCGAACTAGCAGCTCACAAGATCGATCTCGAACAGGTCCGAAATTCGCTCGCGCAAGGCAGCTTGAATCTGCCCGCCGGCAACCTGTATGGCTATTCGAAATCCTATACAGTGCAGTCGAACAGCCAGCTTACCTCTGCCTCGCAATTCGGCCAGCTCATCGTCACCTACCAAAACGGCAGCCCCGTGCGGCTCAACGAACTCGGCAAAGTTCTCGATAGTGTCAGTGACACCAAGACCACATTCTGGATCAACGGCAAGCACAGCATCGTTCTCGCCGTCAATAAGCAGCCCGGCTCGAATACCGTCGAAGTCGCCGATTCCGTCAAAGCGCTGCTGCCCGTCATGGAGCAATCCATGCCCGCCGGCGTGCACGTCGGCAGAGCCTTCGATGCCTCGAAGAACATCCGCGAATCCATCGCCGACGTCAAATTCACCCTCATCCTCACCATCTGCCTGGTCATCCTGGTCATCTTCGTCTTCCTGCGCAACGTCTCGGCCACTATCATCCCGAGCCTCGCCGTCCCGCTCTCCCTGCTCGGCACCTTCGCCGCCATGAAGCTATTGGGCTTCACCGTCGATATTCTCTCGATGATGGCTATGACGCTCTCGGTCGGCTTCGTTGTCGACGACGCCATCGTCATGCTGGAAAATATCGTGCGCCACGTCGAAATGGGCAAGCCGCGCATGCAGGCCGCTATAGAGGGCGCGCGCGAAGTCGGCTTCACCATCATCTCCATGACCGTCTCCCTCGTCGCCGTATTCATTCCGGTGCTTTTCATGGGAGGCGTCATCGGCCGCTTGCTGCGCGAGTTCTCCGTCACCATCGCCGTCGCCGTGCTCATCTCGGGCTTCGTCTCACTGACCCTCACGCCCATGCTGTGCAGCCGCTTCCTCCGCCACGAGGCTCATCCCAGCGGCGCCTTCTATCGCTGGTCCGAACAGTTCTTTGTCTGGCTCAACGACGCCTATCGCCGCACTCTGCAAATCGTCATGCGATATCGGCTCGTGACTCTGCTCGGAACCATCGTCCTTACTGTCGCTACGGTCTACCTGTTCGTGGTCATGCCCAAGGGTTTCATGCCCACCGTCGATCAGGGATTCGCGGAAGGCGGCGATGAAGCGGCCCAGGATACTTCCTTCGACGAGATGGTGCGCCTGCAGAAGCAGGTCAACGATGTTCTCAGCAAGAATCCCTGGATCGACACCTGGGGCTCGGGCACCGGCAGCTTCGTCGGCCAGAACCAGGGCTTTGCCTTTGTCGCCTTCAAAGACGACAAGCATCGTCCGCCTGCCAAGGTCATCATCGGCCAGCTCGAAGCCCAGCTCCTCCAGATTCCCGGCCTGCTCACCTTCCTGCAAGTTCCGCCGCTCATTCCGCTCGGACAGAACGAAGGCCGCAGCCAGTATTCGGTCGCGCTCCAGGACGCCGATACCGCGGAGCTCTATAAGTGGGCGCCCGTCCTCGAAGCCAAGCTGCATTCGATCCCGCAGCTCCTGAACATCTTCAGCGACTTGCGTTTGAGCAGCCCCCGGCTGGACGTCGATATCGACCGCAACCGCGCGCTCGCCCTCGGCGTAACGCCCGACCAGATCGCCAACACCCTATACGACGCCTACGGCAACCGTAAGGCCACCACCATCCAGACCTCCGCTAATCAATACGACGTCATCCTTGAAGTGCTGCCCCAGTATCAGCGCGACCCCGGCGCTCTGAAAGACCTCTACATCCGCTCCGGTCAGAACAAGATGGTGCCGCTATCCGCCGTCGCCGGCTTCAAGCAGACCGTCGCGCCCTTGAGCGTGAACCACATCGGCCAGTTGCCCGCCGTCAACTTCCAGTTCGACGTAGCGCCCGGCGTGGCTTTGAGCCAGGCCACCCACTTGATCGACGAAGCCGCGCGTCAGATCGGCATGCCGGACACGGTAACGTTCAGCTATCAGGGCACCGCGGCCGCGTTCCAGAGTTCGCTGCGCGGGCTCGGTATCCTGCTCATCATCGCTGTGCTCGTCATCTACCTCGTGCTCGGCATCTTATATGAGAGCTTCATCCATCCCATCACCATCCTCTCGGGTCTACCGGCCGCCGGTCTCGGAGCCTTGCTCACGCTCCTGCTCTTCGGCGAAGACCTGAACCTGTATTCGTTCGTCGGCATCATCCTGTTGATCGGCATCGTGAAGAAGAACGCCATTATGATGATCGATTTCGCCCTCGAAGCACAGCGTAAGGAAGGGAAGTCGCCCGAAGAAGCCATCTTCGAAGGCTGCCTGCGCCGCTTCCGCCCCATCATGATGACCACCATGGCCGCCCTGCTCGGAACCCTGCCCGTCGCTTTCGGCACGGGCGCCGGCGGTGAAGCGCGGCGTCCGCTCGGTATCGCGGTGGTCGGAGGACTGATCGTTTCCCAGCTCCTCACGCTCTATATCACGCCCGTCATTTATCTCTACATGGATCGCCTGGTGACCCGCCGCAAGTCCGCGAGGCGAGATCAGGCTGTCGGCAATCTCGCGCTCACAGAATATTGATCGCCCTCGCGGCGAGTATCGCGATGGTCCCTAGCGACACGCAGCTCTGGACCATCATCAACAGCTTTGCCCAGCGCGATAGCACCGGAACGTCGGTTGGAGAAAAAGCGGTGCTCGTGTTGAACGCCAGGAAAAGATAATCCACGAAGCCGGGTTTCCAGCCCGCGTCTGCAAGCGGCGAGTCGGGCGGAAACATCATCTGCGGAAACAGGAATGCGCCCTTGGTGTGCGCTCCGCGCAACTCTCTTCGCAGCGGCCCTCCTGCATCCAGCCGCCAGTACCACGAAGCAAACACCAGAACATTGCTGACCCAAAGCGCTACCGCCGAGCGCAGCAGCTCGGTCGGAGCTTCACGCTTCGTCGGCAAGCCCGCGATCAGTACGCTCAGCGACCAGATCACCGCCGCCGTGATCGTCAAATTCAGCGCAAAGCCCAGCGCGAAGTAAGTCGTGTGCATCTGCTTCCTGCGGCTCGCGATTGTCGGAATCAATAAAACAGCGATTGCCGCCGGAACCATCCAGCTCGGCCCTGGCGTCAGCCGCTCCGGCAGCGATTCATATAGACCAGCGAGCGCGGCGAGCGCCAGAATTGCTGGCCAGCGCGGCTCGCCTCGTCCTGAGGCGCTTGACGCTTTCGGCATTCAGTCACGAGTGTACAAGCGCCCCTCGATTACAATCGCCATCAGTGCCACTCAAGATCGTGCAGGCCGGTGAACTGGTCCTCAGGCAGCGCGCCCAGCCGCTCACAAAAACCCAGATACGAAGCCGCGACATTCAAGGACTCATCGAATCCATGCGCGAAACCATGCGCGAAGCGCCGGGAGTCGGCCTCGCCGCGCCCCAGGTCGGTGTCTCCCTGCAGTTGGTTGTGATCGAAGACAAGCCCGAATACACGAAGGACGCGCCCCCCGATTTCTTAAAGGAGCGCGGGCGGAAGCCGGTCCCATTTCACGTGCTCGCCAATCCCCGGATCGTTACCGGCTCGGAAGAGCGGGTGCGATTCTTCGAAGGCTGTTTGAGTCTCAAGGGCTTCACAGCCGTGGTTCCGCGCTCCAGCTCCGTCAAGGTCGAATGCCTCGACCAGGAAGGCGAGCCGCGCGTCATAGAAGCTGCCGGCTGGTACGCCCGCATCCTCCAGCACGAAGTCGATCATCTGAATGGCGCCCTGTATATCGATCGCATGCATACGCGCACCTTCATGAGCGTCGAAAGCTTCAATCAGCTCTGGAAGGATAAGCCGATCACAGAGGTCGGCAAATTACTCGGATTCGAGCGTTAGCTGCTCCGCCTCGCGCGACGGCGCGGCAAACTCTCTCAATTCGGGATACTTATCCATCAGCCATGCCGGAGCGCTCGCCGGCTCCCGCTTGAGTATGGATGAGATCTCGGTCGCATTCACCACCGCCTTGCCCAGATAATGATTGTTCGTGACGACGTACGTATCCGGAGCGGCTTGCTCGACTGTCTTGATCCGATCGAGCCAGGGCTCCAACTCTCGAATCGAATAGAGGTAATCGTAGCGTTCGCCCACATGCTTGTTCTCGGTAAACCAGGATTGATAATTGCGCCCGTGCAAGCGCACATAACCGACACCGGAGGTAGTCAGCGCGCTCGGTTGGATGGATCGCTTGAAGAGCGGTTGGTCAATATTGCACAGCCCCAAATCGAGCTGCTCGAGAAGATCGAGAATGCCCGGCTCGCTCCAGCTCGCGTGGCGGACTTCGAGCACCAGCGGGTATTCTTGGAACCGCCCTCGCAGCCGGGCGACGTAGTCCCGGTTCTCCTGCGTGTTGCGGAACGACCACGGGAATTGAAGCAGCACCGCTCCCAAGCGGGATGCTTCGAGCAGCGGCGCAAGCCCGTCCTTGAACTCTTGCTCATCCGCCAGAGTTGCGTTTCGCTCATGAGTGAATCCGCGCCACAGTTTTGCCGTGAAGCGGAAACGCGCATTCTGCTCGATGCGCTCGGCCCATGCCGCCGCCGTCTTCGCCGCCAGGGGACGATAGAACGTTACATTGATTTCGATCGTGTCGAAGTACTTCGCGAGAAACGAAAGTTCGTTGAAGCCGCGCGGCTTCGGCAGCGGGTAGACGATCCCCCACCAGTCCTTGTACGACCATCCGGCTGGACCGATGCGCGTCAACGTGCCGTGGCTTGCTCGTAGTTATAGGCGACGCGAAACATCGCTGCTTCGTCGAAATGCTTGGCGAAGATCTGCAGCCCCACCGGCAAGCCTTCCGGCGATTCGCCGCAGGGAACGCTCATGGCCGGCACGCCCGACAGATCCGCCGTCAGCGTGTAGATGTCGGACAGGTACATGGCCAAGGGATCGTCCACCTTTTCGCCGATCTTGAATGCCGGGAAAGGCGAAACAGGCGCCACGATGACATCCACTTCCTCGAAAGCGCGCGTGAAGTCCTGCGTGATAAGCGTGCGAACCTGTTGCGCCTTTCGATAGTAAGCGTCGTGGTAGCCCGCGCTCAGCACGTAAGTGCCCAGCATGATCCGCCGTTTGACCTCCGGGCCGAAGCCGCAGCCGCGAGTGTTCCGATACATCGCAGTCAGCGTGTCGCCATCGCTGCGCGAGGTGTAGCGCACCCCGTCGTAGCGGGCCAGGTTCGAGCTCGCCTCCGCCGTCGCCACGATGTAGTAGCAGGAAAGCGCATACTGGGTGTGGGGCAAGCTGATCTCGCGAACCTCGCAGCCGAGCTTCTCCAGTTCCTTTACGGCCGCGCCAATCAGCTTTCCCGTATCCGCTCCTAGCCCTTCGAAATATTCTTTGGGCAACCCCACCTTCATGCCCAGCGCCGGCTCTTTCATGAGAGTGTGATAATCGTCAACCGGCGCAAAGGCCGAAGTCGAATCGAGATCGTCCCGCCCGGCGATCACGCGCAACACCGTCGCCGCGTCTTCCACCGTGCGGGAAAACGGCCCGATATGATCCAGCGAGCTTGCGAACGCAGCCAGGCCATACCGCGATACGCGCCCATACGTCGGAGTGACGCCCACCACTCCGCAGAAGCCGGCGGGTTGCCGTATCGATCCGCCCGTATCGGAACCGAGCGAGACAACCGCCGTTCCCTGCGCCACGACCGCGGCCGAGCCGCCGCTCGACCCGCCCGGCACGCGATCGAGCGCGCGCGGATTCCGCACCGGTCCGAATGCCGAGTTCTCGTTCGATGAACCCATGGCGAACTCATCGCAATTCGTCTTGCCTATGAGCACCGCGCCTTCCGCTTCCATCCGGTACACCGCGGTCGCGTCGTAGGGCGGCACGTAGTTCTCAAGAATCCGCGACCCGCACGTCGAGCGCAGGCCCTTCGTCATGATGACGTCCTTGATCGCCACCGGAACGCCCGCGAGCGTTCCCACATACTCGCCCTTTGCGATCTCTTCATCCACGCGCGCCGCCGCCGCCAGTGCGCGCTCCGGCGAAAACGTCAGATACGCGTTGGTGGCGGAGTTCTCCCTCTCGGCAAACGAGAGTGCAGCCTGAGCCACTTCAACCGCCGAGAATCTCTTGTTCACCAGCCCTTCGCGTATGGCCGGTATGGTGAGCGAAGCGACTTCGGATAGCCTGCTCATCGCTCGATCACCTTAGGAACTTTAAAATAGCCCGCGCCCGACAACGGCGCATTCGCGAGCGCATCGCGATTCCCCAGGCAGTCGTGCGGGACGTCTTCGCGAAGAGTGGCGGTTTCGTCGGCCGCGAACAACACTTGCGCCATCGGCTCTACGTTCGAAGTATCCAATGCTTTTAACTGATCTATGTGCGTCAGGATCTGCCCCAGGTCCTGGGACATGCGATGCACTTCTTCTTCCGAGAGCCGCAGGTTCGCCAATTCGGCTACGTAACGCACTTCGTCTTCCGTCAGTTTCATGGAATGTCTTATGGGTCAGCCGGCCGCCGTCCGCTTGCGCGACATCTTGTAAAGCTTGCGGAGAATCGGATCTTCGATCGCCTCGGCGTCTTCGGAGGCATCGCGCTGCGCGGAACTGGAATCGATCGATTCGGCGCGCTGCGGCCGCCTGCGCGGGACCGCAATGCGGAACTCTACGTCTTCGATGCAGCCGGTTCCGATTATCTTCCGAAGCCGATTCACAATCTGCAGGCTTAAGCCATGCAATTGCTTCTGCCAAATGGCGTCTTCGACTTCGACAATCAGCGTCGTCCGCACCAGGCGCGCGCTCGATGTATGAGCCGCGATCGCTTTTCCCACCGCAGCGGGCCAGATGGCTTTCATCAGCTCGTCGTCGGTAAGAAGCTCGCGCGAGTATTTGTTTTTTTGGATCAGCCGCGCAGCTCGTTCCATCGCAGGCGCCGGGAGAGATCGCCCGGAGTTTCGAGTCTATCACGCGGCCCGCGCCTAGCCGGCCGCGCCCAACTCCGCTCTTATGGCATCGGCGATCCGGCCGGTCCATTTGTCCACTTCCGCGTCAGTCTTGGCTTCGATCATGACGCGCGCGAGCGGCTCGGTTCCTGAAAAGCGCACCACCACTCGCCCGCTTCCGGCGAATTCGCGCTCGGCGGCTTGAATCTCGGCCTGCACAGCCGGCAGTTCCTGGAGCGGGCGGCGATACTTCACGCGCACGTTGACCAGCTTCTGCGGGAATGTTTTGACTTCTTCCGCTAAAGCGTCCAGCGTCTGGCCCGAGTCTCGGGCGATTTCCAACACTCGCAACGCCGTCAGCAGGCCGTCCCCTGTGGTCGCGTACTCGGAAAAGATAACGTGCCCGGATTGCTCTCCCCCCAGCACCGCTTCCTGCTTTAACATCTCTTCGAGGACATACTTGTCTCCGACGGGAGTTCGAAGCATCCGAATGCCACGTGCTTCGAGCGCTTTCTCCAGGCCAAGATTAGACATCACCGTGGCCACCACTGCGTCGCCTTTCAGCTTGCCGGCTCTCTTCAACGCCGAACCTGCCAGAAACAGAACCGCGTCGCCATCTACGATCCGGCCCGTACCCGATACGAACAGAGCCCGGTCGGCATCTCCATCGAAGGCGACGCCCAAATCCGCGCCCGTCGCCAGAACGCGCTCCCGCACTGTTTCCAAGTGAAGCGAGCCGCAATTCAAGTTAATGTTTCGGCCATCGGGCGAAGCGCAGATCCACTCTACCGCTGCGCCGAGCTTGGCGAATAAAGGCGGAGCAATCTCCGTCGCAGCTCCGTTTGCGCAATCGATCACCAGGCGGAAGGGAAGCAATCCTTGAACAGTGCCGGCCAGATAATCCGTGTACAAAGTGTCCAGAGAGTGATTGACAGTGAGCCTCTTGGCGACCGGTTCTTCCCCGCTCGCCATCCACTCCGCCATCAAACGTTCGAGCTCGGTCTCGAACTCGTCCGGCAGCTTGTAACCGGAATGGCTGATGACCTTGAGTCCATTATCGTGATAGGGGTTATGCGACGCGGAGATCATGACACCCGCGACGAAGGGGCCAGTTCGCGTCAGGTAAGCAACGCCCGGGGTAGTAATGACACCGGCAAAACGCGTTTCGACCGCCGCGCGCGCCAGCCCGCCGGCGACATGTTCCGCAAGCCAGGGACCGCTCTCGCGAGTGTCCATGCCAATCAGCACCTGCGGTTCGCCGCCATCCAGATGCTCGCCCGTGTTCCCGCGAGCCCAGCGCCCCAACGCTACGCCCAGCGCCTGGGCAGTTCTCGCATCCATGGGCGGCTCCCCTGCCAGCCCGCGAATGCCATCCGTCCCGAATAACTGCCTTGACAATTTCACTCCCGCAGTCCTATGTTACCCGCCGACCATGAGCTAAGCCTTCGTAAACTTCATCGGCGGTCTTGCCCCGAAGGATTAGAATCGATAGGGGAATCGGATGAATATTTCGGTCAAGAGCGAATATGCTCTGAAGGCAGTATTCGACTTGGCTACTCAATACCTGGGAACTTCCCAGGCCGCGCCAGCCACAACGCCGGTAAAGATCGCCGATATTGCCAAGCGGCAGAAGATTCCACAGAAGTTCCTGGAGCTGATCCTGGCCGGCTTAAAACAAAGCGGCTTTGTGGATTCGCGCCGCGGCGCCGAAGGCGGATATCTGCTGGCGCGCGCTCCGGACGCCATTACCGTCGGAGAAGTGCTGCGGGCCGTGGAAAACATTAAGGGAAACTCCCGTCTTCAAAGCGACGACCCTTTCTCCGACATCTGGTCTCGCGTGGATTCCGCGGTCTCGGATGTATTGGATCAAACCACCTTTGCCGCACTCGCCAGAAGCTGGCAGGAAAAGCATACCCACTACGTGCCCAATTGGGACATCTGAGAGAAGGAGACGCTGTGATCTTTCAAGACAACTCGTTCAGCATCGGCCGCACGCCGCTCGTAAAGCTGAACCGCGTGACCGACGGCGCCAAAGCCACGGTGCTCGCCAAGATCGAAGGGCGCAATCCGTCGTTCTCCGTAAAGTGCCGCATTGGCGCCTCGATGGTTTGGGATGCCGAAGAGCGAGGCGTCCTCCGGCCCGGCATGGAGATTGTAGAAGCCACCAGTGGAAATACCGGTATTGCATTGGCATTCGTCGGGGCCGCGCGCGGCTTCCCGGTGACGCTTATGATGCCGGACACCATGAGTCTTGAGCGGCGCAAGGTTTTGAAAGTTCTGGGCGCCAAGCTCGTTCTGACCGAAGGGGCGAAAGGGATGAAGGGCGCCATGGCGGCCGCCGAAGAGCTGCGCAAGTCCGATCCCGCGCATTTTTTCATTCCCGAGCAGTTCAAGAATCCGGCCAATCCGCGCATCCATTTCGAGACCACGGGCCCGGAGATCTGGGAAGACACCAAGGGCGAGGTTCACGTACTCGTTTCGGGCGTAGGCACGGGAGGAACCATCACAGGCGTCTCCCGCTACATCAAGCACGAGAAGAAGCACCCGCTGGTGTCGATTGCCGTGGAACCGTCGCTCAGCGCGGTCATCAGCCAGACGCTGGCGCACGAAGACCCGAAGCCGGGATCTCACAAGATTCAGGGACTCGGCGCCGGCTTTATTCCGGAAACGCTCGACCTTTCCGTTGTGGATCGCGTCGAGCAGGTTTCCAACGAGGAATCCATCGAGATGGCGCGCCGGCTCGCCATGGAAGAGGGCTTGCTTAGCGGCATTTCCTGTGGCGCGGCTGCTGCTGCCGCGGTGCGCGTGGCCAAAGAGCCGGAGATGGCTGGAAAGACGATCGTGGTCGTTCTGCCGGATGCGGGTGAGCGATACCTCAGCTCCACGCTTTTCGAAGGAATGTTCGACTAAATTTTATAAAAATGTTAATGCCCGAGTAACCTTCGTTTGTGCCCCAGCGTTCTATAGGTACATCCCCGTAACGACGCGGGCGCTTACCCAAACCCGAAACCCCCAAGCGCCCGCACCCAATCCTCTTTCTATACTCGAAACAAATTAGATTTATCGGCCGTGTTTTCGCCGTTGATTCTTCAGCAGGCTAAGCCACTCCTCGAAGCCGGCGCCGGTCTTAGAAGAGGTTTCCATGACGCGCATGCCGGGGCGCACAGTCTCCAGGTTTCGATAAGCGGCAGTGCGATCGAATTCGACGGCGTCCGCCAAATCTATTTTGGTGATGACGCCGAGATCGGCCCCGTTGAAGATGGCAGGGTACTTCAGGGGTTTGTCTTCGCCTTCGGTCACCGACAACAGAACCAGCCGCAGATCTTCGCCCAGGTCGTACGAAGCGGGGCAGACCAGGTTGCCCACGTTTTCGATGAACAGGAAATCGAGATCGGAAAGGTTCCAGTCTTCGAGCGCCCGCTCCACCATGGCCGCCTCCAGATGGCAGAGCGTCCCGGTGGTGATCTGCTTCACAGGCGCTTGGCTGCGAGCCAACCGGGTGGCGTCGTTGTCGGTGGCCAGATCGCCCACCAGCGCGGCCGGGCGGTATTGTTGCTTGAGCAGCGTGAGAGTCTTCTCAAGAAATGCAGTCTTGCCGGTTCCCGGACTCGATACGAGGCTCACGACGAAAACGCGCGCATCCTGAAAGCGGCTCCGCAGAGCGCGGGCGACCTCGTCGTTGCGCTTGAAAACGTTCTGCCTGACTTCGACGATGCGAGGGGCGGCGTTCACGAGGCAAGCTCCAGAGCGGAGACCTGCAAGTCTCGGCTCCCGGGAATCTCCTCGATCACGAGCCGGCAGTTGGGAAATGCGCTTTGTTCAACAGCAAGCTCGAATGCGGAGGAGAGCGCTTCTTTCACAACGCCGGACATCTCGCCCAACTTCAGATAGATGGCTTCGACAGCGGCATTGTCGCGCTTTTCGGATTCCTCCTCCGCGATTTCGATGATGCTCATTGCGATAGAAAGTTCATGCATGCTATGGCCGCCTGGCCCAGGCTGATGCCGCCGTCGTTCGGGGGAACGGCCGCGTTGGTCCAAATCTTCACTCTTGGAAGCAGGAGCTTGATGTCGGAGAGTAGCAATTCATTTTGGAAGACGCCGCCCGACAGCGCAACGGTATCGATGGAATGCGCCTCGCATAGCCGGGATGCGGATTCGCAGAGCGCCGCCGCCACGCTGCGATGAAAACCACGGGCGATGGCGGCGGGCTCGCGCCCGCGTTGACGATCGTGAACGACAGCTTCGAGCAGCGGACGAAAATCCAGAGTTTCACCGGCAATCGGGAACGGATATCGACCGCTTGAAGCATCTGCTTGCGCGATGTGTTCGAGCCACATGGCGGCCTGACCTTCGAACGTAGTCTCGCGGGTGAAGCCTACGAGAGCCGCCACGGCATCAAAAAGGCGGCCGACGGATGTTGTCTGAAAAGTGCGCAGCCCTTTCTGGACGAGCTGCGCGCCATTCCGATAGCGGGCAGGGAAGTGGAACGGCGGTCCCGTGAGATCGGGCAGGCTGGAAAGCTGGGCAAGGAAACCCGCGGCGCACTGAACGGGATGGCGAGCCGCCGCGTCCCCGCCGGGAAGCATAGCGGGCCGCAGATGTAGTACGCGCTCGAATCCTTCTCTCATGCTGCCGGTGAAGAATTCGCCGCCCCAGATGGTTCCGTCGTCGCCGTAGCCTGTGCCGTCGAAGCTGACGCCGACCACGCGCGTATCCCAGGCTTCCCGCTCCGCGAGGACGGAGGCGATGTGCGCCCGGTGATGTTGAACGGCGACTCTGCGCGCGCCATGTAAATCGAGCGCATATGCAGTTGAGGCGTATTGCGGATGGGCGTCATGCGCAACCAGCGTCTCTTTGACGTCGATATCGTACATGGCCGCGAGATCGGCGATGGTCTGCCGGAAAGACTTGAGACTTTCGTAGTGATCCAAGTCGCCGATATGCTGGCTGACGAAAGCCTGGCCGCCGACTACCAACGTAATGGCGTTCTTAAGGTCCGCGCCAACGGCAAGGACCGGCCGGTCGCGTGGCAGCGTGGCGACCGCGCCGGGCGCATAGCCGCGAGAACGGCGAAGGATCACCGGACCGAATACGCCGGCGCGCACGAGGGAATCGTCTACGCGGCGCGCGATGGGACGCTGTCCAACCAGGAACGCGTCCGCGATGCCCGAAAGTCTTTCACGCGCGTCTTCGTCCTGATAAGCAATGGGCTCGCTCGAGCGATTCGCGCTGGTCATCACCAGAAGCAGAGGCGCGCCCGCGGCAAATAGAAGATGATGCAGCGGCGCATACGGCAGCATCACTCCGAGTTCACGATTGGCCGGCGCGACCTCCGGTAAATCTGCGATGGCAGGCGCGAGCACGATAGGCCGCGCGGCCGAGGTCAGCAGCATTTCCGCGTTTGACGAGAGCTCGACTATACTTCGCGCCGCCGCGACGTTAGCCGCCATGACGGCGAACGGCTTCTCCTTGCGGAATTTCCGCTTACGAAGCGCGCGAACCGTCTCCGCGTTGCGCGCATCGCACGACAGATGATATCCGCCGATTCCTTTGATTGCGACTATGGCGCCCGCTTTCAGCAATCCGGCAATTTCCTCGACGGCCGGTTCGTAACGAGGGCCGCACGCCGGACACGCGACCGGTTGCGCGTGAAATCGCCGATCGCAAGGATCGTTGTATTGCGCCGCGCAGAACTGATCGAGCGCCCATTGCCTCATGGTGGTGTTACCGCGATCGTAAGGCAGACATTCGATCACGCTATATCGCGGGCCGCAGTTGGCGCAGTTTATATAGGGATAGAGGTAGCGCCGGTCGGAAGGATCGAAGAGTTCGCCCACACATTCGTCGCAGACAGGCAGGTCGGGCGATATGCGCGCGGATGGGCGCCCATTTCGGCGGCTCTCGCGAATGGTGAAATCGCGCAAGCCCGCAGGTTGGCACGGCTCCACATCGAGCGAGAGGATCAACGCCGCGGGCGGCGACTGCGCGGTCAAGTCGGAGAGAAACGCGGCGAGCGGCTCCTCGGCGCCTTCGACGTGAATACGCACCCCGTCTTCCGCGTTCGAAACCCATCCGGCAAGCGAGCGCTCGCGCGCGAGACGAAACACGAAGGGCCGAAAGCCCACGCCTTGAACGACGCCTCGCACATGAATGGATCTGGCGGAGGTCACGGCAAATCGAAATCCCTCAGAAGCTCGATCATGACGTGATAGATCGAGGCTTGCACCTCTTGAATGCGCGGGATGTAATCGGAGCGCACAATGAGCGGGTGGTCGGCGAGGCCGCGGCGCAGGATCTCGCCCCCGTCATAGCCGAGCAGCGCGACTGTGAGCAGGCCGCGCTTGCGAGCCTCTTCGAGGGCGGCGACGATATTGCGGGAGCCGCCGCTGGTGGAGATGCCGATGGCGACATCTTCCGGACGGGCTTGCGCGATTAGTTGACGCAGAAAGACCAATTCGACTCCCACATCGTTTGCAAGAGCGCTGATGTTGGCGGGTTCGAGCGAAAGCGAGATGGCGGGAATGGCGCGGCGGCCCGGCGGCGGAAGAATACAATCAAGCGCCCAGTCGTTTGCGTCCGTGGCGGAGCCGCCGTTTCCGAAGAGGATGAGCTTTCCGCCTCGATGAATGCGTTCGCGCACGGCCGCAACCGTATTGCGAATCTGTTCGGATTGTTCGGCTGCGATTTGAGCGCGCAGTCTCGCGTCTTCGGCAACCTTCATTTCGATAGAGGCGGCGACTTCCTCAATGAGACCGGCGTCCTGCTGTTTTTCCTGGCCCAGGAATGGATATAAGAAACCCGCCTCGCCGACATCGTGGCCGAATTCGCGGCGCTCGAAGAATACGTGAACGGTCTCCCACAGCGTGTGATACAGGATCTCGATCAGTTCCTGATGCAGGAAAGGATCATGCGTGGGACTTTCAAAGGAATAGGAGCCATGCGCGCCGGAAAGCGCAAATGTCATACAGCCGCGAGTCTCTGCTGTCTGGAGCGCCCGATCGATTTCAACATCTCCTTCGGGAGGACCGAACCCCACGACGATGTCTTCGGGTTGCATGAGCGCTTTTAGCCAAGGGAGGAAGGCGATGGAGAGATCGAGCGCGGGCAGAGCGCGCTTGCCGACGATGACTGGGTGAACGAATTCTACCGACACATGTTGCGCGTCACTTGCATAAGGGCCGCAGCCGAAGGCGAGCAAGCGACCGCCTTCGAGAAAGCGCTCCGACATTTGCCGGCAGGCTAGGGCAAGAGGGCGAGCTTCCCGCGCAAAGAATTCGCTGAACAACCGGTTGCGCTCGGCGAACATATCAGCAGATGCGGGGCAGCGGATCGCCCACGAGCATATCGATGACGCGCGTTCCTCCGTAGGACGCAGCCCCGAGAACAGTGGCGACAGGCTGCTCGCGGATCTCGCCAATGAGAGCAGCTTCGCCGCCGCCTGGCGAGGCTCGCAGCGCTTCGAGCGCGGCGTCCGCATGTTCGGGCGCGATGATGGCGACGAATTGACCCTCGTTTGCGATATGCAGCGGATCTAGCCCTAGCAATTCGCAAGCGCCGCGCACGGCGTCTCGAAGGGGAATGGATTCTTCGGCCAGGCGCACGCCCACGCCTGCATCCCGAGCCAATTCGTTTAGCGATGTGGCCAGTCCTCCGCGAGTTGGATCGCGCATCCAGCGAACGCCTGGCCCCGCCGCGAGAGCGATCGCTTCGACCATGGGGAGCACAGAACGGGTATCTGAACAGAGTTCGGCTTCGAGGTCCAGCTCGCCGCGCGCGAGCAGAATCGTGACGCCGTGATCGCCGACGGGGCCGCTGAGCAGGACCTTGTCTCCCGGCCGCACGGATGCGGCGGAGAGGTTCAACTCCGGCATGGGACAGCCGATGCCCGCAGTTGTGATGTACATGCGATCCGCCTTGCCGTTTTCGACTACTTTCGTGTCACCACCGGCGATGACAACGCCAGCCTTCGCAGCGGCCTGCGCCATGGCGCGAGCCTCGGCTTCGAGCACTTCGGATGGGAGCCCCGCTTCAAGCACGAACGTGACGACCAGCGCTTCGGCGCGCGCGCCGGACACGGCGAGATCGTTCACTGTGCCGTTGACCGCGAGTTCTCCGATGGAACCGCCGGGAAAGCGCAGCGGCTTCACCACGAAGCTGTCGGCGGTGATGGCGATGCGGACGCCGTTCAGGGTGAGATGCGCGGCGTCGGAGAGCGGCTCGGTTGAGGCGGGAAAAAAGAGCGGGGCGAAGAGGCCTTCCACGAGCCGGCGGCTGGCTTTGCCTCCGGCGCCATGGGCCATTTCGATTTGTGAGTCGCGAAAGCGGGTGCGGGGCGCATCGGTGCTCATCTTCTGCGCCGGTTAGACCGCGACGGAAAGCTGGGTGAGCGGCTGGCGCTTGCGATGCTCGTAGTTGTAATACGCCGCGCACGATCCTTCGGAGGAGACCATGAGCGCGCCGATCGGATTTTCGGGAGTGCATTCCCTGCCGAAGAGCTTGCACTGCGAGGGCTTAAGGACGCCCTTCAGCACTTCTCCACACTGCGCCGCTTTCGGATCGGTTACGCGAACGCCGGGGATAGAGAAACGCGCCTCCGCATCCCACTCGGCGTACGAATCGCGGATGCGCAGCGCGGATTGAGAAATAAAACCCATGCCGCGCCACTCGAAATAATGCCGCAGGTCGAACGTTTCGGCCATTGCTTTGAGGGCGGCTCGATTGCCTTCCCACGGCACGACGCGCTTGTATTGGTTCTCCACCTTCGCCTCGCCGCGATGGAGCTGTTCGAGGATCATGACGATCGATTGCAGAATATCCAGTGGCTCGAAACCCGAGACCACGATGGGCTTGTGTTCATTGCGCGCGATCCATTCGTAGGGGCGGCAGCCGATGACGGTGGATACGTGACCGGGCCCGATAAAGGCGTCGATCCGCATGTCGGGCGAATCGAGAATCGCGCGAATGGCGGGAATGATCGTCACGTGATTGCAGAACACGGAAAAATTCCGCACGCCGGCGGCCTTGGCGCGCATCAGCGTGAGCGCCGTCGAAGGCGCCGTGGTCTCAAAACCAATCGCGAAGAATACGACGTGCCGGCCGGGGTTCTTCCGCGCCAGCTTCAGCGCGTCGGAAGGCGAGTAGACGATGCGAATGTCCATGCCGCGCGCTTTATGTTGCAGCGGACTACCATGGCGCCCCGGCACGCGCATCATGTCTCCGAAGGCTGTGAAGATCGTGTTCGAATCTTGCGCGATGGAAAGGCCGTCGTCGATGCGGCCCATGGGAAGTACGCACACCGGGCAGCCGGGGCCATGAACCAGTTCGATGTTTTCGGGAAGCAGATCTTTGAGCCCGAAGCGATAGATGGCGTGCGTGTGGCCGCCGCACACTTCCATGAAGCGGTAATGCCGGGCGGGATCGGCGAGGCGCCGGATTTCGTCCGCCGTCTTTGAAATGACGGCAGGGTCGCGGAATTCGTCAACGAATTTCATTGGGGTGTTTTCTCTGGCGCGCACAACGGGCTCAAAACGCCCTGTGCGCTCGCCGGCCCTTCCAGGCCGTAGCCTTCCACCTCTTCCATTACTGCGTCCTGTTCGCCTAACATCGTCAGCGTTCGTATCTGATCGAGAGCCTGCTCTTCGCTGATCTTGCTCATCGCGAATCCGACGTGAACCAAAACCCAATCGCCGGTTGCAAGGCATTCTTCGGTCAGCAGGCCCGTGTCCACATGCCGCCGAACACCGGCTACTTCCACCAGCGCGCGGCTGGATTCGCCGGTCGAGAACTCTACGATTTTTGCAGGAATCGCGAGGCACATGGTCAGGAGCCCTCTATCGCCAGCATACGCTTCTTTGACTTTTGTGCGGCATCATGCCGCTTACGCGCCACAATATCGAACACGCACTTTACCTCGTCTTTCAGCTTCAGCGCGCCGCCTGGAATTTCCACTCGCGGTATCCGATAAAGGGACGGATTGAGCGTCAGCTCGCCGCGCGCGAACAGCGTTTCGCCTGCGAAGACCACCTGCGCCGCGACCGGCTCGCTTCGAGTGGCGCCGTGCAGAGAGAGATCGCCCACCAGATTGATCCAATACTGGCCGCCGCCAGCCTTGCTGGCCGAAATGTTAGAACTGCGGAATACAATTTCGGGGAATTTGCGGGTCTCGAGAACCGCGCTTTGCATGGCGTGCCCGATCAGGCGCAGGTCTTTATCGCGAGCATCGTCGTCGAAGCCGATGGAAGCGGCGTTGAGCGTGACCAGAACGGACGCTTCTTCGAGCGTGCCCGGCGCAAAGCAAGCCTCGCCGACGAAGTCCCGCAACGTAAGCGCCGGCGCTTGACCTACCGCCTGGGAGGTTGCGCTCACAAACGGGCGCACGGTGACTCGGCTCATAGCGGCATCGATGGCGTAGCGCTCACGTTCCATAAGCCGGGGGCGGCGCTTCGCCCGAAGCCAGCGCTTCCGCGATCAATTTTTCAATCAGGTGAACGCCCTGGGGTACAGCCGCCGAAACAGCTTCGCTCAGTCCCATGGCGCCTTCTTCGCCGCCGAGCGTCTCGGGCTCGCATGCAACCAGAAGGATGCGCTTCGAGATGGGACCCATCGACTGCGCGAGGCCAATGACTGAGACCGGATTCATTGCGTGCGCGTCGAGAGCCGCGGCCGAACTTTCCTCGGGGACGTTGAGATCGGGTTCGATGACGTACACGGTTCCAGGCGCTTCGCCACGAGCGCAGGCGTCTACGAGGATTGTCAGATCGTTACGTTCGAGCAGCGCGTACGCGAGATCGTAGCCGCGTATTCCGAAGTCGCGCACTCGAACGTTGGCGGGAAACGTTCGCGACGAAAGATGGCGGGCGACCTCTACACCGAATCCGTCGTCGCCGAGGAAGATGTTGCCGATGCAGGCTACGAGGATTTGCGGGCCGGCCATGCGCAGATTGGCCGGTTGCTCGTCCGGGCCGAGCGGCTCCACTTCTTCCGGCGCAAAGAAGAAGCGATGGCCCGGCTGGCGAAGCAATCCGAGATCCTGGCCGGGATCTTCTTCGACGATGACTGCCAGATGCAGCTTGCCTTCGTAATCCTGCTCGATGGATTCGACAGCGGCGGCGCGGCCCGCCAGAGCCAGATCGAAGATATCGCCGCCCGGGCGCGGGCGAAGCTTCACGCGGCTACCGGCAGCAATTGAGGTCCCGTTCACTTGAACAGACTCCACGGGTAGCTTATCTTCGAGTAGCTGCCACTCCCAATGATTCATGAGGTGTCCCGGGCCTGTTGAGCAATTTGGCCTTCGGCCACGGGCCGCAGGCCGCGCAGGGCGCCGTGCATTTTCATGAGCTGCTCGGGCGGCATGCATTCGGTGCGCCGCAGGATCTCGCGAGCCCGCGAATCCACTTCGTCCATTTCGCGTTTTTCTTCATCGGTCAGCGTCATGATCCGGAGCGTGAGGATTTCGTCGATCTCGGTTCCATCGAACAGCGCGCCGGCGCTTTCGGAAGCAATCCGCGGGTAATCGTAAAGGATGATGGGCGAGGAGAGCATCGCATCGCGAGCGCCCGCGTCGCCCGCCAGCACAGGCCAGGCGCCGATGTTGCTGCACTGCGCGATTGCTTCGCGAAGCTGGTCAGGAGGATCGGTCATCGAAATGAATTCGCCGCCTTCGACGTTCAGGATCGCGTGCGTGGACGCCAGAGACCGCAGAAGCGCGGCATCGCGCCCGAGAGCGGGGTTGGCTATAGCAGCATTGAACACGCGCACCCGCAGTTTGAAAGTGCCTGGGGCGAGTTCTTGCGCTTGTACTTCAACGGCTCCTTCGGCCGGCTCGCTCGTCCGCACGATGTCGCCATCGAACTGGCGGCTCGCGGGGAAGTAGAACGCGTGCAGCCTACGCCGTGAAGTGAGTTCTCGAAGATCAAGCGATTCGAGGACGACGTCTCGCTCGGCTGCTTCCTGCCAGGACGGCGACATTTTCGAACTGCGCTCGATCAGGTGCAGGAAACGCGCGCGGACGTTCAGAGTGGAATGGGCGGCCGTGGTTCGCACCAGGCATTCGGTTTGCATGCTCCAGGCGTCCGCGCCGGTTTGCGCTTCGGCGTAGGCGCGCGGATAGAGAACGCCGAAATTCCACCGTTGCCGATTCTTCACCGCGGAAGCGCGATAAGGATACAGAATGTACCCTTCATAGAGAACAGCGTTGGCGATTTCTTCGACGAGCTTGGCGTTCATTGGGGGATCACTTCTTCTTGCGCGGCGAGCAAGCTTTCGAGCGTGTCTTCCCACGTGGGGAGCGAACGGTCGATTTTGTAGCGATAGAGGCGTTCGAATACGTCGCGCCGAAGATTCAACCAGGCGCTGTTCGGATAATAGAGGTCCATCATTTCGCGCCAGACGCGGGCGGGCAAACGGAATCGCGCTTCCTTGTTCCAGGAGATGGGCGCGGCCTGCAGCGCACCTTCCGCATTCGCGTAGAAAACGGCGCCGCTGAACAGCAGCAGCATTGGAATATCGCCGGTCGAAACAGCGTGGAAATACTTAGTAGCGGCCACGTTGAAATCGAAGGTGCACGGGGCGTGCAACTCCGCGACGGTCGAATCCGTGAAAGACGTCACCACGGTAGAGACATGCGTCCAGAGAAAATTGCGCAGCGTCTTGCCCCAGCGATCCGGGGCGCCGAAGAGATCCAGCAGCAGCCCTTTTTCGGCGGCGCTATATTGCCGGCGCGGCGCCTCGATCTGGATCTGCGCGCGGAGGTTGACGGTATGGATGGTTTCGCCGGGGGGCAGATTCGAGATGTGCAGCTTGAAGCCGATCAAAGGCTGGGCCGCGAGCGGAACCGGATTCGCGCTTTCGACGCGAAAGTACAGGTCAGGCATGGGTCGGCTCCAGAGCAGCTTGCGACCGCAACTGTTCGAAGAAACGGCCGACGCGCTCCCAGACGGCAGCCCCTCCGGAGAGCCCGCGCCAGTGCGCGCGAAGCGTTCCCACCAGCTCGTAACATCTGTCGATGGGCGCAATATAATATTCAGCCGCCGCGCGGGGTAGACCGAGGCGATTGACGAGCAGCCCTTCGACGTCGGGCTCCATGCGAGCGAGCGCGGAGTTTCGCTCGGCGATGTCCCGCCAGGATTCGAACGAGAGATGAGATTCAGTCGCTCCCGCGGGGCTTGGATAGATTACGACCGTGGCGTTTTGTGGGCTGCTTTGAAAAAAGAAAGCCACTCCGATAGGAATGGCCAGGCTGTCCCACTCGCCGTCGGTGATTTGAAAACGGGTTAGCTGGCGAAGGCGGCGCGGCACTCGCTTGTAGTTGGTCCTGGTGGGCGAATCGAAGAGCAGCGCGCACGCCTCGCACGCGCATAGAAGCTTGCGGGTAGCGGGCTCGATGAGGTGCTGGTGGGCGGACGAGAGTCCAGCGCCACACAATTCGCATGGTTCCCGTGCGTCCCGCTGGCGCGCCAGATTCTGCAAAGATGCGAAAGGGCTGTACTGCATCAGCGGCATGGCGCCTCAGGGCAGCCCGGCGGCCGGCGAAGAACCGCTTTCCGCTTGCAAGCTGGCAAGCGGAACGAACGCAGAGGCAGGCCGGTCTCGCGGCGTTTCGATTTGGACTTCGATTGCATCAGGCGCACAGGCCAACAGTGTCTCGCGAACCAGTGTCTCCAGTTCTCCGATGGTCGATCCGCAGGCGTGGCTGCCCGAGTCGATGCGGGCGTGAATCCTGTTCGCTTCGCAGGCCAGCAGTTCCAGAGTCGCCCCGCGGCGCGCCAGGGCTGCTTGCGCCTTTTCCACCCCGCCGCGCACGCGAGTTTCAAAGTCGTCCGGATGCAGATCGTAGAGAACCATGACGCTTGCGACCAGTTCGTCCGCCGCGAGCGCGCGGAGCAGCGCGGCGCCCGGCTCGCCGGCCTTCGATAAGATTTCGAGAATGCGGTCGATCGCTCCCGCATGCAGGTCCATTACGCACTGAACCAAGTTCTTGGCGGTCGCGCGGAGGGCCGGATCAGCGGCGGACTCGATACCGCCGATCAGCCCTTCGATACGCGCGATCTGGTCACGAAACCCCTGGTGGTCCGTCATCAGGGCTACTTCTGGTGACCAGGCTCTTGATGTCCAAACATGGGCGAGTGAGTCGTCTCGAGCACCTTGCCGTTGCCGAGGTACATGTGCACTCCGCAGGGCAGACAAGGATCGAAGCTGCGGACCGCGCGCATGATATCGATGCCCTTGAATTTGTCCGGTCCGTTTTCTTCGAAGATGGGCGTGTTCTGCACCGCGTCTTCGTACGGTCCCGGCGTTCCGTAGATATCGCGAGGATTCGCGTTCCACGGAGTGGGCGGATAGGGATGATAGTTTGCGATCTTGCCTTCGCGAATCACCACGTGATGCGAGAGCACGCCGCGCACCGCTTCATGGAATCCGCAGCCAATCGCCTCTTCGGGCACCTTGAAATCGGCCCAGGTCTGCGTCTTGCCTGCGTGCAGATCCTTCATCGCTTTCTCCATGAAGTGCAGAGCCGCGGCCGCCGCATACGCCTGGAAGTAGGTGCGGGCGCGGTCGCGCTCGATTGCGTTGCTCCATTTCGGAATCTTCCATTCGAATTCCACTTCGGGAAGCGTGGCGGTCTTCGGCAGATAAATCTTCACGCTGTGGCCGGTCGCCTTCACGTAGCCGATGTCGACCAGACCCGAAAGCGCGGTTGACCAGAAACGCGCAATGGGGCCGCCGCCGGTGTCGAGCGCAAGGTAATCGCCGGTGCGCTTGTCGTACCAGCGCGGCGACATCACCCATGTGTAGTTCCCTTTGAAATCGCGTCTCTGCGGGCGCGGAATGGTGGTTTGGTTCCAGGGGTGGCGCTTGTCGACAGGATTGCCCAGAGGATCTTCGCGAACGAAGGTCTCGCTGTTTTGCCAATCGTCATAGTAGGAACTGCCGAGCAGGATGCGAATGTTGAGATTGATGTCGACCAGGTCGTTTGTGACGAGCTGCCCATCGACGACGACTCCGGGCGTGACGTACATGGCGCGTCCCCATTCGGACATGTTCTTGTAGGTGTAGTCGCACACATGCGGATTGTTCCACGATCCCCAACAACCCAGAAGCACTCTGCGCTGGCCGACTTTCTCATAGCCGGGAAGCGCGTCGTAGAAGAAGTCGAACAGATCGTCGTGAAGCGGGACGACCTTCTTCATGAACTCGACGTACTTCATCAGGCGCACTAAATAATCCGTGAACAACTGGACTGTGGGGACGGTTCCGACGCCGCCTGGATAAAGCGTGGATGGATGCACATGGCGTCCTTCCATCAGGCAGAACATCTCGCGCGTCATGCGGCTCATGACGAGCGCTTCGCGATAGAATTCGCCGCTGAATGGGTTGAGCGCGCGCATGATGTCGGCAATGGTGCTGAAGCCATGCAGGTTGGAGTGGTTGGCGGGCGTCTTCTCCGCTTTCGCGAACACGCTTGGATTGGTTTCGCGCACCATCTGTTCGCAGAAATCGACGCCCACAAGGTTGTCCTGGAAGATGTTGTGGTCGAACATGTATTCGGCCGCTTCGCCCAGGTTGGTGATCCACTCGCCCATATCCGGCGGACGCACGCCGAAAGCCATGTTCTGCGCATAGACGGCGCAGGTCGCGTGATTGTCGCCGCAAATGCCGCAGATGCGGCTGGTGATGAAGTGGGCGTCGCGCGGGTCCTTGCCCTTCATGAAGATGCTGTAGCCGCGAAAAATGGAGGATGTGCTGAAGCATTCCGCCACCTCACGATTGTCGAAATCGATCTTGGTGAAGATGCCCAGGCTGCCCACGATGCGAGTAATGGGGTCCCAGTTCATTTCGACCAGGTTGCGCGATTTTCTTTCAACTCCAGTTTCCGGCGCGGTCAATGTGCTCATATGTGCTCCTGTGCTGATCGCTTCGCCTAATAAGCCCTGGGATGGTAGCCGGTTGTGAGCAGCCTTCCCGGATGTCTCCACTTGGGTTCTTTGTTCACCGTGTGATTAGTGATGGAGCGCAAGGCCCGTATGGCATGGCCATAGACGCCTATGGTTCCCGCCGATATGCGCGCCCCGGGCGGCTCATCCATGAAGGGCATGAACTTGTCGGGGAACCCCGGCATGGTGCAGCCGATGCAAATGCCGCCTACGTTCGGGCAGCCTCCGATTCCATCCATCCACCCGCGCTTCGGCACATTGCAGTTCACCACCGGACCCCAGCAGCCGAGCTTCACAATACATTTCGGCGATCCGTATTCGTCCGCGAAGTCGCCTTGCTCGTAGTAGCCGGCGCGATCGCAGCCTTCATGAACGGTCTTGCCGAACAGCCACTCCGGCCGGTTCTCCTTGTCGAGCGGAATCATGGGAGCAAGACCCGCAACCTGATAGAGCAGGTAGAGCAGAGTCTCCATAAAATTGTCAGGCTGTACGGGGCAGCCCGGCACGTTGACGATCGGCAAGCCCGCCTTCGATTTCCAATTGCGTCCGAGATAATCCTGCAGGCCCATGCAGCCGGTGGGGTTGCCGGCCATTGCATGAATACCGCCGTTTGTCGCGCAGGTGCCCGCCCCGATTACGGCCAGAGCTTTGGGCGCCAGGCGGTCGATCCATTCGTTGGTCGTGATAGGCTGGCCCGTCAGCGCATCGGTGCCCATCGCGGCCCAATAGCCCTCGCGCTTGATGCTCTCGTTGGGAATGGAGCCTTCCATCACCAGCACGAAGGGATCGAGCTTGCCTTCGGCCGCTTGATGCCAGTACTTCATGAAGTCGTCGCCCACCTCGTAGGCGAGCACGGGATTGTGGAGATGCACCTTGGGCAGGCCGGGTATCGCGCCCAGCACTACGTCTTCAAGGCTTGGAAGCGTGGCCGCGGTGATGGAAACCGAATCGCCATCGCAACTCAGGCCGGTGGTCATCCAGACGATGTGAATGTCTGAAACGGGAGAAGGCCGCTGAGTCGATCGGCCGTAAGGAACGTTCTCTGCCATAGGCGGTCACCTTTCAGCTTCAAAACAGGGGGAACCGGCCACGACCGAGAACGTGGCGCGATCGCGCGCGTTGCGGTTCCGCCTTCTCTATCAAGACAAATTGAAGCGTCGCGTCGAAGCGGGAGCGCCCGGTTTCCTAACGAAGGGAACCCACTAGCGAGGCATCGGGGATTCCCCGGCAGGGAGACAAGGACCGGGCCAGTACACAATAAAGGTCATGGACCGTCCCACCCGCACCGAATCCGACAGCATGGGGAAAATCGAAGTCCCTGCGGACCGGTATTGGGGCGCGCAGACTCAGCGGTCTCTGATCCACTTCGATATCGGCGAAGATAAGATGCCGCCGGAACTCATCCGGGCGTTCGGCGTGTTGAAGAAAGCGGCCGCCCTGGTGAATCGCGACCTGGGAAAACTCGACGAGGAGAAGACCCGTTTGATCGTACAGGCCGCCGACGAGGTGATCGAAGGCGAGCTCAATGGCCATTTTCCATTGCGCATCTGGCAGACCGGAAGCGGCACCCAAACCAATATGAATGCTAATGAGGTGATCTCGAATCGGGCGATCCAGCTTGCGGGCGGCGAGGTGGGCAGCAAGAAGCCGATCCATCCCAACGATCACGTCAATCTGTCGCAATCCTCGAACGACACGTTTCCAACCGCCATGCACATGGCCGCCGCCGAGGAGGTGGAACGTGAACTGATTCCCTCGGTTCAGGAACTGCGCGACGCCCTCGATGAAAAGGCGCGCGCCTTCGCCGGCATCGTAAAGATCGGACGCACGCACCTGCAGGACGCCACCCCCCTGACACTTGGCCAGGAGATCTCCGGGTGGGTTGTCCTGCTCGATAGAGACATTGCGCGTCTGCGGGCAGCTCTCGGCGGTCTCTATGAACTGGCAATTGGCGGCACTGCGGTCGGCACCGGCCTGAACGCTCATCCTGAATTTGCCGAGCGCGCGGCCGCGAAGATCGCGGAAATCACGGGCCTTCCGTTCCGTTCGCATCCCAATAAGTTCGCGGCGCTATCGGCTCACGATGAACTCGTGGCAGCGAGCGGCGCGCTACGCACCTTAGCCGCTTCGCTCATGAAAATTGCCAACGATATTCGCTGGCTCGCCTCCGGGCCCCGCTGCGGCCTCGGTGAATTAATCCTGCCTGAGAATGAACCAGGTTCTTCGATCATGCCGGGCAAAGTCAACCCCACCCAGTGCGAGGCCATGACCATGGTCGCCGTTCAAGTGATGGGAAACGATGCCGTCATTGGGTTTGCCGGGTCGCAGGGCAATTTCGAGCTGAACGTTTTCAAACCGGTCATTATTTATAACTTCCTGCATTCCGTGCGCCTGCTCGGCGACGCTTGCCACAGCTTTACCGAACATTGCGCGAGGGGAATAGAAGTAAATCGTGCTCAGATCGATAAGTACGTCCAGACTTCCCTGATGCTAGTCACGGCTTTAAGTCCCATCGTGGGTTATGACAAAGCGGCTAAAATCGCACACATCGCGCATCATGATGGCTCCAGTTTGCGCGATGCGGCCCTGAAACTCGGGTACTTAACAGGAGAAGAATTCGATGCGCGCGTTAAGCCCGAAGAGATGACTCATCCCTAACTCTCTCTGGCCCTGAGACTTTCAACTCCTGTGTCACACCATCACTTCGAGAACGCGCTCGAGAGGATGGTGATAAATGGGTACCGGCCCGATAGCAACACCCCGCGAGTACGTCGTGGTCAATTTAGATCGCAAGTCGACGTTAGCGGAACGGGTTAGGATAGCGGGGACCAGCGCTGCCCGACGGCAGGGACTACTCGGCATTGGCGGTCTTTTGAAAGGCGCGGGGCTATGGATCTCGCCGTGTGAAGCGATACACACCTTCGGCATGAAGATGCCGATCGATGCGATTTTCCTAGATCGGCATCATCAAGTGAGGAAACTTAGCAACGACCTGCCGCCCTGGCGCATTTCGCTCTGTCTAGCGGCAGCGTCGGTCCTTGAAGTTGAAGCGGGAACCGCTCATCGCACCGGCACTACGGTTGGCGATCGGTTGAGTTTCGAAGCTTCCGATCCCGGAGCATGCGCAACATCCAGCCGATGAGGATGAATCCGATATGCCGTTGCCGCTGAAGCTCGTCTTAATCTCAACGGTTATTGCGGCCGGCTTATTCGATCTCCGTTACCGGCGTATTCCTAATTGGCTGAACTTAGGAGCTATCACTGCCGGATTAGCTGCGAACATTTTGCTTTTCGCGCTGCACGGGTTCACCTTTGCGCTACTCGGCATGGGATGTTCCTTGCTCATTTATGTACCGCTCTATTTGGTGCGGGGTATGGGCGCGGGAGATGTGAAACTGATGGCTGCGGTCGGCGCCATCGTAGGGCCCTGGAACTGGTTGGGCATATTTCTATGCACGGCCTTATTGGGCGGTCTCGTATCTCTTTTGTATGTGCTATTGCGACGGCGCCTGAACCAGACCATGCTGAATCTTGGCTTGATCGCCAGTGATTTGCTGCACGCTCGGCTGCCCGCGGAAAGACACGCGAGTCTGGATATCCGCCACGCGGAAGCCTTACGGATGCCTCACGGGGCCGTGATCGCTCTCGGCGCGATGGTTTTTCTCGGCTTGGGCTCCAAAATCATAACGGCTGTGGTTTGAGGTTTTTAGATGAAAAGTTTTGGGGTATCTTCCGCATGGATGGAAATGCCACCTAATGAAATTTGGCCATACAACCGATTAGAAAGCGTAGACAGTACTTAGTAACAAGTGGAATATATGCAGGCGCCAGCTCAGACATGGGAACCCACCTATAGCGTTGATGCGCAGTGGTGTATACGCCTGTTTCCATCTTTGATCGACTTCGCTTTTATTCTTCCGGCTTTCCTGCTTTTTGCCTTCCTCTCTGGGACGAAGCGTCTGCTGACGGATGGGGACACGGGGTGGCACATCCGGACGGGCCAGTGGATTCTTGAACATGGCGCTGTGCCAAAGACCGACCTGTTCTCCTTCACTAAGCCGCACGAAGCGTGGTTCGCATGGGAGTGGGGCTGGGATGTCTTATTTGCCGTCATACATCGATTCTGGGGCTTGGCGGGCGTGGCGTTTATCAATGCCCTGGTGTTATGCGCTGTCTCGGTTTTGTTGTTTCAGTTGATTCGCCGTTGCTGCGGGCACGATGTTCTGAGCCTGCTATTCACCCTAGCCGCGGTCTGCGGCTCTACCATTCACTGGCTTGCCCGGCCTCACCTGGTCTCTTGGATATTCGTGATAGCCTTTCTCCACGCCTTGGTATCGGCCGAGCGCGGGCGAGTGAAATCGCTCGGCTGGTTGCCGCTACTGACGCTCTGCTGGACTAATCTACATGGCGGCTTTTTTCTCGCCCTCGTTATCGTATCGACAGCCGGGTTAGGAGTAATCTGTGTCGCGATTGCCGAGAAATGCACTTGGCGGCACATCATTAACAGAGCCAAGCCGTACTTGTTTTGCGCAAGCGCGTGCGCGCTCGTGACGTTTATCAACCCTTACGGTTGGAACCTGCATCGGCACATTCTTTCGTATCTGAGAGATTCTTCTCTCCTGGACCACATCTCTGAGTTTCAATCGGTCAGCTTTCACCACGGCGGTGCGATCTTTTTCGAATTCATGTTGTTAATGGGGATTGGGGCGGCGTGGTGGTGCTTCGAGCGCCGCAAATTTACACCGGCGTTCCTGATCCTATTATTCGGCCACTTGGCTCTTATGTACGGCCGGAACATACCGCTGTTTCTGCTCGTTGCCAGCCCATGGGCCGCCTGCATGCTGCGCAGCGTTCTCGGGCGGGCGCGATGGAATGAGCGCCTGGCCAGCTTCGCCGGAACGATTGCCGAAGCTTGCAGCGATCTGCGAAGTTTTGAACGCATTAAGCGATTCCACGTCATTTCTGTCGGAGCGGTCTTAGCGATTGCCGTTCTCTTTACATCGGGCCGCCCCAGCTTTGCCGCGCAATTTGACTCCAAACAATTTCCCATCGAGTCTGTGCCTTCGTTGGCCGCGGTTTCGAAGTCTCGAATTTTTACCTACGACCAGTGGAGCGATTACATGATCTATCGCTTCTACCCGGATACCAGAGTGTTCATGGATGGCAGAAGTGATTTTTACGGATGCGATTTCGTCGTGAACACCTATCTCGGAATACTAAATGCGGGATACAACTGGGAAACCGATCTCCGGCGCTTCGGAGTCGACACAGTCGTAATCAAGCCGGAAGCTCCATTGGCAGCGGTTCTTAAACGATCGGCCCAGTGGCGAACAATTTTCGACAACGGTAGTGTGATCGTTTTTGCGGTTCGCCCAAGCGTAGCCGGTGGCCGGACCCTTACTGCCGATTCTGCACGACTTTCACCCGTTTCTCACGACGGAGGGAATGAGTCCGAAGTCCTCACGACACCCCGGCGAGGCTCTAACTCAGAATTCATAATTTACGAAAGGAGAAGCTTATGAGCACTTCAGTTCTCAACGCATTCTGGCGGGAGGAGGACGGGCAAGATTTGGTGGAATATTCTCTGCTGCTCGCCTTCATTGCGCTCGCTGCCGTGACCGTGCTGACCAGCACCAGCAGCAGCCTCAATAAGTTGTGGGACACCATTAGCAACACCCTGTCCAGTGCTGCTACCTCCGCTTCCTAAGAAGGAGCGAAAACCGGAGTTTTAGAGAGCCGCGCCCGCAGCCGCGCGCTTGCGCGGCTCTCCCGACTCTATTTTGTAACTCGTTGTTACGGTCGAGCAAGCCCGGAAGGAACAGTCGGCGCTTGTTCTTCCAGAAAGTTTAGTGAAAGGATAATGAACCGCCGTCTCATCTCTGTATTTGCGTTTGCGCTGCTCGTTGCCGGGCTGACCAGTTTCCTGGTATACCGGCTGATCATTCTGCGCGTGCAAGCGCCAGGGCGTCCGGCGCCGGCCAATAGGCTGGTCGTCGCGGCGCACGAATTGCAAGTCGGCGCGCTTATCCACGATTACGACCTTGCGCAAGTGCCGTGGGGCGCCCCCATTCCCGACCAGGCCGTCAAGTCGCCTCAAGATGCTATTGGCCGCGGAGTGATCGCGACCATATATCAGAACGAACCCATTCTGGATCGCAGGCTCGCCAGCAAAGGCGCGGGCGCCGGACTGGCGTCCACCATCCCCGTCGGCATGCGAGCCGTTGCCCTACGCGTAAATGAAGTCGTAGGCCTTGCGGGTTTTGTGTTACCCGGTATGCGCGTCGACGTACTAATTGCGGGCAACGCTCCCGGAAACGACCAAAACTGGACCGGAACTCTATGCAGGACTGTTCTGCAGAACATCGAAGTGCTCTCCGCCGGACAAAAAATCGAAAAAAGTGTCGAAGGCAAGCCCGAGTCTGCGCAAGTTGTGAATTTGTTAGTCACTCCGGATCAGGCCGAAATCCTGAATCTGGCAAGTAGCGAGACGAAGGTCCAGCTCGTGTTGAGGAATCCTCTGGACACTCGGGAACAACCCACTCATGGCACTTCGATCGCGGGACTCTTCGGGCAATCGGGACGTCCTGTGCCGGTCCTTTTCCGGCCGCCGACGCCGCGGCCTGTCATCCTACCGCCGGTTCATCATGACCCGCCCCCGGTCGCGACCATCGAGGTGTTTAGTGGGACCAAGAAGAGCGAACAGGTTTTCGAGCTCCGACAGGAGAAGAACCAGTGAGAGTCCTTGCCTGTTTCGTATTGAGTGCGGCGTTGTTCGCGCAAGGCCCCAGCGCGAGCTCGGGCAAAGATTCCTCGCCGGCCAGACCAGAAGCCGGCGGGTCGATTAATCCCGAAAACGGCGGGTCGATAGGCATTGGAGCGCCCATGCGGCACTCGGCGCTTACCGTAACTGTCAATCAATCGCTGATCCTCGATCAGCCGGCGGGCATCCGGCGGATTTCGATCGCGAGCGGCGATATCGCCGAAGCTGCTGCGGCAAGCTCCCAAGAGATCCTGCTGAACGGCAAGTCGCCTGGAGATACCACCCTGCTGGTCTGGGACGCCAAGGGGAATCGGCAAGCCTACGAAGTGCACGTGCTGGCAAACTCGACGAAGCTCGATGCCGTGACGCAAGAGCTGGCTGTGGAGGCGGGGCCGAAGGTTTCTCTTACGCTTGGAGACGGGACGGTCTTCCTGAATGGGACGGTGAAGGACTCGATCGCCGCCGATCGCGCCAACGCGATCGCCGCGACGCTCGGTAAGGTTGTCAACTTGCTTCGTGTCGAAGTTCCACCCGGAGATCCTCAGATCCTCTTGAAGGTCCGCTTTGCCGATGTTGATCGCACAGCAGCCCTGCAGCTTGGCTTCAATCTCTACACGATGGATCCCTATAAAGGGCTCGGCAGCTCCACAACCGGGCAATTTGGCACGGTTCCCATCTGGAACTACTCACAGCAGGGAAGCGCGCACTCCGTCGCGTTCACCCTTTCGAATCTGTTGAATCTATCCTATTTCAATCCCGAAATCGACATGGGCGCTATTCTTCAGGATTTGCAAGCCAAGAACGTCTTGCAAATTCTGGCCGAGCCGAATCTGTTGACCACGAGTGGACGGTCCGCGAGCTTTCTCGCCGGCGGCGAGTTCCCGTTTCCCACCCTGCAAGGAGGCGCGGCTGGCGTCGGCCAAATCACGATCCAGTTCAAAGAGTTCGGCATCCGCTTGAACTTCCTGCCCACCGTGACACCGCGCGGAACGATTCATTTAGTCGTCACTCCGGAGGTGAGTTCGCTCGATTATTCGAATGGCTTGACGGTGAGTGGCTACACCATCCCGGGCCTCTCGACGAGACGTGTACAGACAGAAGTGGAATTAGAAAACGGCCAAAGCTTCGTGATTGCGGGGTTATTGGATAACGAAGTCACCGAACAACTCAACAAGATTCCGGGTGTTGGCGACATTCCGATCATTGGCAAGTTATTCCAATCCAAATCCGTCAACAAAACCAACAGCGAGCTGCTCGTGACGGTCACCCCCGAGCTTGTGGGCCCAATTCCTGCTGGTATTCCAGCTCCAAGTTTGAAATTTCCTAAGCCGTTCTTGGAGGGATCGTCCAAGAGCGCGCCTCAGAACCCTGGACCATCTGTGACCGGTCCGGCGCCTGCGTTGCCCAAGGCTTCGACGGTTCCCGTGGAGCAGCTGAAGAACTTTGCTCCCGCGACTTCGCTGCCTTCAAGTCCAGGTGTCGCTCCGCTGCTCGGCATTCAGCCCGTGCTGACCATACAGCCCATCCAACAACCGGCGCAAGCACCTGGCGCCCAACCCGCCGCTCCGCCTCCGAACAACTGATTTATCTGTTATGAGCTCCATCAAATTGCTGCTGCACATACAAGACGAAAATCTTAGCCGGGAGGCCGTTCGAACGCTAAAGGAATCGAGTCCGCCGTTAGACTTCGAACAGCACGACTCTAACTGGAACTCTCTTCTCGAACGGCTTTCGAAGTCTCAGCCGGAAGTGCTGCTGCTTGATCTCTCGGCGGTTCCCGGCGAACTCAACATAGCGATGCGCCAGCTTCGCTATTACTCGCCCAGCATAAAAGTCATCGCGCTGCACTCAAGCGCTGATCCGAAAACCATTCTCGCCGCCATGCGAGCCGGTGTAAACGAATTTCTGCATCCGCCCTTTGAGGACAATCTTCAGCCGGCGGTGCAGCGCATCCTGACCGCCTCCACCTCCGAGGGCGTCCCCGCCATGCGGGGTAAGCTGATCGGCTTTTTGTCAGCGAAAGGGGGATGTGGGGCCACCACTTTGGCCTGCCACGTTGCTTGCGAATTACAGAATTTAACCAGGAAGAGCGTGCTACTGGCCGACCTCGACCTGACCTCCGGGCTGGTGGGCTTTCTGATGAAGACGCCCAGTTCCTATTCCATCCTGGATGCCATTAAGAATCTGGCGCGCTTAGACGAGAGCCTGTGGAAAGCGCTTATCGTGCAACATCGGCCCAACATAGCCGTGATTCCAGCGCCGGCCTCTTATTCCCGATGGGACCATCCCGACGAAAATCAGCTGCGCCAAGTTCTGCAGTTCATGCGCACGCAGCACGATTGGATTGTCCTCGATCTAGGCCGCAGCTTGAACTCGATCGCAACGGCGGTGCTCGACGAGATAGATCAGCTTTTTCTGGTTTCGACACTCGAGGTGGTCGCGCTGCACGGGCTGAAATCTATCGTTCACGGGCTTTTCGAGCAAGGGGAGAAGCTGCAACTGGTGCTCAACCGAACTCCCAAGACGATGGATATCACGACACAAGAGCTTGAAAAGATTCTCGGCAGATCGCTCTACGCCGCTCTGCCGAACGACTACATGGGTCTTTATCAATCCTATTCGAGCGGGAACCTGCTCGATTCCAACAACCGGCTGGCTCAGCATTTCGCGATGCTCGCCTCCAAGATCGCGGGTATTCCGCCTTTAAAGAATAAGAAAAAATTCGCCCTCTTTGGATAACAAACCTCCTCCTATGGCGCCGACCGATACACTTCGCAATGAGACCCGGGCAGAACCGGCCCGGTCAGCCGCCGCTCTTCGCGATGCCTCCGCCGCTCAGCATCAAGAGTTGAAGTTCTCGATTCATCGCAAGCTGCTCGATCGAATCAATCTCGAAGCCGTCTACGCGATGCCTGGGGAACGCGTGCGCCAGGAGGTTCGCCCTTCGGTCGCCAAATTAGTGAGCGAGGAGAAGACCCCTCTTAGCCTCGCCGAAAAGGACCGGCTCATCGAGGAAGTTCTCGACGAAGTGTTCGGGCTCGGCCCGCTCGAGCCGCTCTTGCGCGACCGCACCGTTTCAGACATTCTGGTTACCACCCCGCGATTGATTTACGTCGAACGCGGCGGAAAACTCGAGCGCACCACCATCGAGTTCAAAGACGACGCGCACCTGATGCGCATCATCGAGCGGGTGGTTTCTCGGGTAGGGCGCCGGATAGACGAATCATCGCCCATGGTCGATGCGCGCTTGCCCGACGGTTCTCGCGTAAACGCGGTCATTCCGCCGCTCGCAGTGGATGGCCCGCTTCTGTCGATCCGGCGCTTTGGCGCCGACCCGCTGCAGCCCGCCGATTTACTTCGCAATCTTTCCCTCACCGAAGGAATGTTGGAGCTGGTGAAAGGCTGCGTAAAGGCCCGGCTCAACATCATCATTTCGGGTGGGACAGGCGCCGGGAAAACCACCTTTCTGAATATGCTCTCCGGATTCATTCCGCCAAGCGAGCGCATCGTCACCATCGAAGACGCAGCCGAGCTGCAACTCCGCCAGACTCATGTCGCCCGCCTTGAAACCCGGCCCGCCAATATCGAAGGCAAAGGCGCCGTGGTGCAGAGACATTTATTAATCAATGCTCTTCGTATGCGGCCAGACCGCATTATCGTGGGCGAGGTGCGCGGCGAAGAGGCCCTCGACATGCTCCAGGCCATGAACACCGGCCACGACGGTTCGCTCACAACCATTCACGCCAACAGCCCGCGGGATGCCATCAGCCGCCTCGAAGTAATGATTGGCATGGCTAGCTCGAACCTGAATGTGCGCTCCATTCGCCAGCAGGTAGCCTCGGCTGTCGATCTCTTTGTTCAGATCTCGCGCCTCGCGGATGGGACCAGGAAAGTGACCTACGTCACCGAATGCGTGGGAATGGAAGGCGACCTCGTCACAACCCAGGATGTCTTCATATTCGAGCGAACGGGCGTGACGAGTGAAGGCCGCGTCACGGGCCGCTTCCGGCCGACTGGAGTGCGGCCGAAATTTAGCGAACGGCTGAAAGCCGCGGGTATCGAGTTCCCGCCGCATCTGTTTCAGAACGCAGTCGAAGTTCGGTAAATTATGGCGCTCGCCACCGTCCTATTCTTTGTCATATTCGTGACCATCATTGGATGTGTCGGTCTCGGGTTTTCCTATTTCAAATCTCAGCAAAAGCAGCACATTCGCTCGATGCTGCGCAATGCCGAGGCGAGCACTCCCGTCGAGCAGCGAACGGTCCAGTTGCTTCGGCCCGCAGACGTCGAAGATCTGCTCACGAAGTTCATACGCCGATTCGAAATCGCAGGCCGGCTGGAATTGACGCTGGAACAGGCGGGCAAGGATTGGCGCGTCAGCAAACTCGTTACCATTTCTTGTGTACTGGGCCTCATTGGCTTTCTGGTAGGGTGGCGACTCGACCTTCTCGGCTACGCCGAGCTCAGCGGCTTGCTGCTAGGGGTGCTGGCTTTCGCCATACCTCTTCTGCTCATCCTCCGCAAGCGCGCCAAGAACATCAGCCAGTTCGAGGAACAGTTCCCGGAAGCTCTGGACTTCTTGTCGCGTTCGATGCGCGCCGGGCATGGTTTCACTATTGCGCTCGAAATGCTTGGATCGGATTCGCCGGATCCGCTAGGCACCGCGTTCCGTCGGGTTTCAAACGAGCTGCAACTCGGCTCTTCTTTGGAGGTCGCGCTGAGTAAACTCGTAACGCTCGTTCCGCTTGTGGACGTCCGATTCTTCGTTTCCTCCGTTCTGCTGCAACAGGAGACGGGCGGCAATCTGGGCGAAATCCTGAGCAAACTTTCGCATGTCATTCGCGAGAGATTCCGGCTAAAGGGCCAGGTCAAAGCCGCTAGCGCGCACGGCCGCATCACCGGGATTGTGCTGGTGCTGATGCCCGTCGCGGTCACCGGCTTTATGATGGTCAGCTCGCCGGCGTATCTGCGCGGATTGGCGGCAGATGCAACCGGCCAGAAGATGATCTACGGCGCCATCATCGGCCAGATCATCGGCTACTTCGTCATTCGCAAGATCGTGAATATAAAGGTCTGACCATGGGCATTCTGGTTTGTGTAGCGCTTTTCTTGCTGGTTACGATAACGGTTTCGATTTTTGGGTACATGCAGTATGTACGCCCGGCGCGGCTACTCGATCAACTGGCTACCACCACTTCGGATGCGATTCCCGTCCGTCTCACGCTTGCCGAGCGGAAACCAAAGCGGGGCTTCTCGCTTTCGGGGCTGCTTCAACCTATCGGAAATCTTCTGCCGGTTTCCTCCCAGGATGCGGCGAACGTTAAGCGCGAGCTGATCGCCGCGGGTATTCGTTCCAATTCAGCAGTAACGGCCCTCTACGGCAGCAAGATCCTGCTCGCCGCCGTATTCCTGCTGACGGCCATCGTGCTGCGGGATCATATGCCGTCTCCGATGCTGCGCATTATTGGCCCTATTGGGAGCGCCGGAATGGGTTATTCTCTACCGAGCTTCATCCTAGGGAGAATGGTGTCGCGCCGGCGAGAGCAGATACGCTTCTCGCTGCCCGACGTGCTCGATCTGTTGGTAGTTTGCAGCGAGGCGGGCTGCGGGCTCGATCAGTCTATTGTTAACGTCAGCCGCGAGCTGAAAAGCGTTCACCCGCCTGTGGCGGACGAGCTGGCGCTGCTCAACATGGAAATTATGGCTGGCAAGAGCCGCGCTGAGGCGCTCCGCAACTTCGGCCGCCGCACGGGAGAAGACGAGGTGAAGAAGCTGGTTGCGATCCTGGTGCAAACCGATCGGTTCGGGACCAGCGTCTCGGAGGCGCTACGCACACAGTCCGATTTCCTGCGGATTCGCCGCCGTCAAGAAGCTGAGGAGCGCGCCGGCAAGGTAGGCGTAAAGCTCGTTTTTCCTATCTTTTTCTTCTGCCTGCCTTCCTTACTGGTGGTCACGGCCGGACCCGGCATGCTTCAGTTATTCCATAACCTGTTCCCGGCGATGGCTAACATGGGCCAGTAAAAGAGAATGCCCAACCCGGCTAAAGATCTGACAGGAAGCGGCCGATGAGGTTCATGAGGGATGTTGCGAACAAAATTCCGGTGAACCCACTCTCTTTAAGAGATCGGACAGCGACTGGAAGACAATTTGAGATGCAAAAAAGGAGAGCACGATGAATGACATGATGGTGCAGTCCGCGCTTTGGATAGCGGCAGCTACAACGCTAGTTCTATATTTGAAGCGGCGCCGCAAACGCAAGATGCTTCCCTAAGCACCTGACGATAGCACCCGTACGGAAATGACGGCGAAAGCCGGCGAGGTTCCCACATCGGCTGAGGGCGACCAACTTCGGCGGAGGCTGCTCGAGGGGCAGAACCGCGACGGCGGCTGGCCGTATCAGCCAGGTTTCGCTCGACAGACCTCGCAGAAGAGTTCCTGGACCGAGCCTACGGCCTGGGCTTTGTTAGCTCTAGCCGCTCGAAATCAAGATCCGCGAGACCCGGCTTATGGCACCGGATGCTCCTGGCTGCTCAACAAGCAAAGACCCGACGGTGGTTGGGCGCCGCACCCCGACGTGGACACAACTACTTCCGTCACCAGCCTCGCGGTTCTGGCGCTGTCTCAATCTCCGCTGAGGGGCGATGCGCTGGGCCCGGGAGTTCAATGGATCCTCCGACATGAATACCAGGAGACGCCTGCGCTTGAGCGATTCGCTTACCGGCTTCTCGGAGCATCGCCTCCCAAGGCGCCGGGCGGTTCTCCCTGGTTTCCCGGAACAGCCGCCTGGATCGCTCCAACCGCTATGTCGGTTCTGGCGCTCTCCCGGTTTGTAAATCCCGCTTCAGCCGGAATCCCCGAGCGCACCCAACTCCGTTCCGCTATCCAGAGAGCTCAACGTTACCTACTCTCGCGGAGATGCCGGGACGGCGGGTGGAATCACGGGGGCTCTGCATTTCGCAGCGAAGACGCCGAATCGTACCCCGAGATGACCGGAATCGCCCTGCTCGCATTGCCGGACGAGCCAAACGCGCCGCTTCAAAAACCACTCAGTCTCGCGGCGGCTTTTCTCAACCGCCGCCAACCTGCTGGCGCTCTATCTTGGTTACAGTTAGCACTGCTAAAGCACGGCCGCGCCATACCTCCGTCGGGCGCGCCTCCCGTGTGCCGTAACTATCTGGACATCTCTCTGCGCCTCATCGCCCTTGCGGGAGTCGAAACCGGTAACCCCCCGCGGTTCTTGGTGGCATGACCCGCCGTCACTTCTTCTTCGGTTCTTTGGCGCTTGCCGCCTGTTCGCGCGCCCCGCGCGCCCGCCGGTATAACGTGTCCGTTGTGCGCGCCGCGTCCTATTCGAGCGATCTCGTTTCCTTGATCCGCCGTCTAATAGCCGGTCACGGGGTCGCTGTCGCGGGGAAAAGCATCGTCCTGAAGCCGAACTTAGTCGAGTTCAGCTCTCACGCGCCCGCCAATACTCATCCGGTGTTCGTCGCCGCAGTCTATGAAGCATTCCGCTCGCTCGGCGCCCGTCACATCCGCATAGCCGAGGGCCCGGGACATCGGCGCGCCACGCTCGATATGGCTTACGATGCAGGATTCTTCGCCGCGGTTCCGGGTTTTGAAAACAGCTTTGTAGATTTAAATCTCGACGATGTTTCGAGGACGCCCATTCGCAATCCGGCTTCATCTTTGTCGCACATCTATCTGCCCAACACGGTACTCAACTGCGATCTCCTGGTTTCGTTGCCCAAGATGAAAACCCACCACTGGGCCGGCGCCACTCTCAGCATGAAGAATTTGTTTGGCGTCGTACCGGGCGCGGTTTACGGATGGCCGAAAAATGTGCTGCATTGGAGCGGGATCGACGAGTGCATTGTGGATTTAAACACCCTCTTTCCCCGCCAGTTCTGTATCGTCGACGGAATACAGGGGATGGAAGGAAATGGCCCCATTCTCGGCACACGAAACGCGCCGGGCGTAATCGTCGCCGGCTCTCACCCTCCGAGTGTCGACGCAACTTGCTGTCGAGTCATGCAGATCGACCCGAATCGAATCGGCTACCTGCGCCTCGCCTCGCGGCGCACTGGATGGAGTTCCACTCTAGTCGACCAGATAGGGGAAAACATTCGCGACGTGTCTACCCCGTTCGCTCTGATACCCGCCTTTAGGGAACTGCGGCTCAACGGCGCCTAGATAAACATCTCCTCATCCGCCGTCGCGTGATCGACGGTCGGCCGGCCGGTGCGACCTAAATACATGAAAAATGTTCGGAGACCTGCCAACACTCCGTGGACCTCCCGGATCGGCCGCAATACCCCGGACTGCACTGCTGTTACGGTCTCCTGCACGCGCGTCATGCTGTCGTCCAGCACCATCTCTGCGCGTTCCATCTGAACTTTGGCGCGCGTCGTCGCGTCTGTGAGCAGTTCGTCGATCTTCGAAACCTGCTGTCGAGTCGTATCCAGGATAGAGGTGCTAATGGAGCCGATCTTTTCAACATGCTTCTCAACACGTTCCGCCGTTCGCCGCGTCGTTCCCACGATGCCCTCAACCTGCGGAATAATCGGCATCACCGCTTGTTGAAGTTTGCGAGCGACTACAAACAGGCCAATCAGCATCGCAGCCTGGATCAACATAGCCACTGCCGAAAGCGCCACGAAAATAATTAGAAGAATGAGAAGTGTGTTTTGGTCCATGCAGACCCTATCCTGTAACTAGCCGGCTTCGGCGGGTTAGACTCCGGTACCGCCTGAACTGGGCTGGCTTCCCGCCGCCGCGGTCTTTACATCGTCCACGGCATCCCGATACGCCTGCTTACCAGCATCCAGCGCGGCGCTCAGCGTGTCTTTCTGGCGCGACACGGTTTGCCGGCCCTTCTCATAGAGATCGGCTGCTGTGCCTTTCAAATCCTCGGTGCGCTGCCGGACATAATCGCTTCCTTCCTGTGCACGCGATTTGAGATAGTCCGCTCCCTCGCCCGCCTTGTCGGCGAGTAGTTGCCGGGTCTCCTCGCCCGCCCGTGGAGCCCAAAGAATTCCCGCTGCCACTCCAATGCCTAACCCCAGCAGGAAGTAGCCGAATCCGCTTCTTTCCTCCATCTGAATCTCCTTATCCAATCTGAATCTGCAAGGCTGTTTCAACCGCCCTTTACACCCTGTAGAGCGTGGTACAGTAGCAAACGTTTCAGCAAGATGGCATTGCGCGCCCAACCGCGAAAGCTCGACGAGGACGGGCTGTGGAGCTATGCTCTGCGCGCGCTCGGCCAACGAGCTCACTCAGCCTACGAGTTGAAACAAAAGCTGGCTGCTCGCGCCCAATCTCCCATAGTCTTGAATGCCACACTCGCAAAACTGCGGGAATACGGGTTCACGGACGACCGCAAGTTTTCCGAAACCCTTGCATCCGCGCGCCTTCGCAACCAGGGCTTCGGCCGTTCTCGCGTCCTGCGCGAGCTGCGCGCGAAGCGAGTCTCAAGCTCGATTGCCGAGCGCGCCGTCGAGACAGCATTTGCCGGCGCCGACGAGCAGGATCTGATTCATCAATTTCTGGCGCGCAAGTATCGCGGAAAGAATCTGAAACAATACCTCGCCGAAGACAAGAACCTAGCCGGGGCGTATCGCCGTTTGCGAGCCGCGGGATTCAATGGCGCCCGAGTGCTCGCCGTTTTAAAGCAGTACACTGCCAAGGCCGACGACTGGGATGGAATCGAAGGCGAGGAGTAACCGATTCGAAAGGAGACATAAATATGAAAGGCTTCAAGCAGTTCATGTTGCGCGGCAATGTGTTGGACCTGGCGGTCGCCGTAGTGATGGGCGCGGCGTTTGGCGCGGTCGTCACGGCGCTCGTCAAGGATCTCATCACGCCTTTGATCGCCGCGATCGTAGGTAAACCCGACTTCGCGCGGATCGCGTTTACGATTCACAACAGCATATTTCCCATAGGCGACTTCATTAACGCGCTGGTCTCGTTCCTTCTGATCGGCGCGGCGGTTTACTTCTTAGTCGTTCTGCCTGTAAATACCATCGTGGCTCGCGCGCGGCGCGGCCAAACTCCGCCCGACCCGACCGTGAAGAAGTGTCCCGAATGTCTCAGCGAAGTGCCTATTGCCGCTCGGCGCTGCGCCTTCTGCACCTCGCCGCTACCGTCCTAGCAAAACTTGTAAGCACGCGCGGCGGCGCCTTTCCGTAGCGGGACGTCGCCATTTTTGTGAGATACTCGAACCACACAGTTGGGAGGTTCCATGCGCTGTAACTGGGCCGACCGCTTCCTCATAGTCTCCGCGGCGGTTATATCCCTGAATGCTTCTTCCGCGCTTGCGCAACGCGCTCCTTCCGCGCCCAGCTCCGGCGCTGGCGGTGGATTCGGGTCAACAACTCGCTCCACTGCGGGAACGGGTTCTTTTCCGGGTACGGCAAGCTCTCCGATCGAATCGAGTCCGCGCAACCTGTTTCTCTCCGGTAAAGTGGTCTTCGACGATGGCGCGCCGACCAACTCGAATATACGAATCGAACGCGTCTGCAGCGGTACGCCGCGTCTCGAGGCTCACACCGATGTAAAAGGCCGATTCTCGTTGCAACTCGATCAGAATCTGACGGTCGATACCGATGCCGCGGACGCGTCGGCAGGGGGCCGGCCGAGCGACCAATGGTCTTCGTCTGGATCAAGCAGTCCCTTGGCAGGCGCAAGCCGCAATCGCGCCGATCCGCTCTTCAATTGTGAGCTGCGCGCCTCTTATCCCGGTTACCGGTCGGATGTCGTAGATCTTGCGACGCGCCGCTCGCTCGACGATCCCGACCTGGGAACGATCGTGCTCCACCGCCTGGGTAACGTGCAGGGGACCACCATCAGCGTCACCACCGCCCTAGCTCCACGACATGCCCGAAAAGATTACGAAAAGGGCGTTCAGCTCTTCCAGAAAGGCGACTTGGAAAACGCCGAGAAGCGCCTGACCGCGGCGACCGGCGCTTACCCGCAGTATGCGGTCGCCTGGTTTGCTCTCGGTCAAGTGCAGAAGATGCGGGGCAGGAGCGGCGATGCGCGGAAAGCTTTTCTTTCCGCCATTGCAGCCGATAAGAAATACGTCAGCCCCTATGAGGCTCTCGCCGACCTTGCTATTAAGGAATCCGATTGGCAGGCCGCCGCCGATTTCAGTAAACAGGCGACCGACCTGAACGCTGTGGAGTTTCCGGGCGCCTTCTGGTCCAACGCTTTCGCGAACTACAATCTCAATAAGCCGGCTGCCGCCGAGGCCAGTCTCAGAAGCCTGCTCAAGCTAGACTCCGCGCACAAGTATCCACAAGCCGAGAGCCTGCTCGCGCATCTGCTCGCGGCAAGGGGCGATTACTCCGAAGCCGCGCTCCACCTGCGCGCCTACCTTCAGTTGGTTCCTAACGGCAAGGACGCCACCGCGCTTCGCGAAGATCTCGCCAAGCTCGAACAGGCGGGCGCCGAATCGAACAAGTAATCGCGCGTCCGGATCCGCACTCGCCCGCGTTACTCTGGAGGTGCATGGAGTTGCCTGAGCCTCCTCCAGACTTGGCGCGACAACGATTGGCAGCCCTCCGGGAGACTCTACTCGCGTTGCATAAAGCGCTGCTCGATTCCGAACGAACCTCCTACGAGATCGTTCACGGCCCGATCGCTTCCCCCGCCGCTTTTCTCCAGTTGCTTATCAACGATAGCTGGTTTGCCTGGCTGCGCCCCGTCACCACTCTTATCGTGCAGATCGACGAGAAGCTCGCGGCCAGAAAACCTCTCGCCTCTTCGCGCGACTTTGAGCTGCTTATCGAAGATATGCGCGCTCTGCTTTCCCCCTCGAGAGACAGCGATAATTTTTGGAAGCGGTATCTGACCGCGGTTCAGCGCGATCCAGGGGTGGCTGTTCTACACGAACAGATCGAGAAGCAATTGAGTTCGGCTCCGGAGTAATAGCCGCCGCTCAACGGTAGGCGGGAATCCCCGTCACCTTCTCCCCGATCACCAGCGTGTGAATATGCTCGGTACCCTCGTACGTCTTCACCGTTTCGAGGTTGCACATGTGACGCATGATCGGATACTCGTCCATGATGCCGTTTGCGCCGAGCAAGTCGCGACTTAAACGCGCGCATTCCAATGCAATCGCGACGTTGTTGCGCTTCAGCATCGAGATGTGCGCAGCCTCCACTTTGCCTACGTCTTTCAGCTTCGCCACTTGCAGCGCCAGCAACTGCGCCTTGGTAATCTCAGTAATCATCCACGCAAGCTTTTCTTGCACCAACTGGTGGCTCGCGAGCGGCCGCTCGTCGAACTGTTTGCGCGCTAGCGTGTAGGCGCGCGCCGTTTCGTAGCAATCCATTGCCGCGCCCAGAGCGCCCCAGCCGATGCCGAAGCGCGCTTGCGAAAGGCAGCTCAGCGCGGCCTTCAGCCCTTTGGCGCATGGCAATTGGTTCTCGCGGGGAATCGCGCACTCGGCAAAATGCAGGCTCGATGTGACCGATGCTCGCATGGAGAGCTTGCCGTGTATATCGCTCGTCGAGTAGCCGGGCGCGCCTTTCTCCACAAGAAACCCGCGAATCCCTTCGGACGCGCGCGCCCACACCACCGCAACGTCGGCCAGCGAGCCATTCGTAATCCAGGTCTTTTCTCCGTTGAGCACCCAGCTATCGCCACGCTGTTCGGCGGTCGTGCCCATGGCCGACGGGTTTGAGCCGAACCCGGGCTCGGTCAACCCGAAGCAGCCGATTGCATCGCCCGACTGCAGCCTGGGAAGCCAGCGCTGCTTCTGTTCTTCCGAGCCGAACGCGTGGATCGGATACATCACCAGCGCGCCTTGGACGCTGACGAAGCTGCGCAAACCCGAGTCGCCGCGCTCAATCTCCTGCATGATCAGCCCGTACTCCACGTTGTTCATGCCGGCGCAGCCGTAACCTTCCAGGTTCGCGCCGAAGAAACCCAACTCGGCCATTTGCGGAATCAGCTGTTTGGGAAATGTACCCGCGTTGAAGGCCTCTCGCACCACCGGCGCCACGCGGTCGTCGACAAACTGGCGCGCCGTCTGGCGCACCATCAACTCCTGTTCGCTGAGCAGCGAGTCGAATTGCATGTAATCGACGCCTGGGAAACGGGGCATACCGGCTCCATTGTAGCCGTCTCATTCATGCCCTGCGTTACCCTGGAATTGTCAGCGCCTCTTGTCAGATGCCCGCAGGACAACTGACGAAGGCGCTGTTTTCGCGCAAAGCTAGGATTCAGCATGGCAACTACCGTACTCGGCGCTCGCGATGTTCGGCCTGCGCGCTTTTGGGCTTCCACCAACGGAAAGAAAGCCGTCATGGCCGTCACCGGCGCCATACTCTTTCTGTTTGTGATCGGCCATATGCTCGGCAATTTGCAGATCTTCGAGGGTCCGGAAAAGCTCAACGACTATGGCCACTTTCTGCACAGCGTCCCGGAAATCCTTTGGGCTGTGCGATCGGTGCTCATCGTCTCCGTCGTGCTCCACATTTGGGCATCCGTTCAGCTCGCGGTTCGCAAGACCAAGGCGCGGCCTGTCGGCTATTCGCACCGCGACAACATCGCTTCCAGCTACGCTTCCCGCACCATGTACTGGAGCGGCCCTATCCTACTGGCGTTCGTGATCTATCATCTGTTGCATCTTACAGCCGGCGTCATTCAACCGGGCGGAGAATTCGTGCCAGCAGACGTTTATCACAATGTCGTTGCCGGCTTCCAGGTTTGGTATGTCTCGGCGTGGTACGTGTTCTCCATGGTGTTGCTCGCGTTTCACATTCGCCACGGCGCATGGAGCATGTTTCAATCGGTTGGCTTCAATCATCCACGCCACACGCCGATCCTCAAGAAAGGCGCGCTGGCGCTTGCCATCCTGATCGCGGCCGGATACATATCCGTCCCGGTCAGCGTCATGCTGGGCGTCGTCAAGTAACGCAAATGGAACTGAATTCCCGCATTCCCTCCGGGCCGATCGAACGATTGTGGGATGAAACGCGCTTCAACATGAAGCTGGTGAATCCGGCCAACAAACGCAGACACTCGCTGATTGTGGTCGGCTCCGGCCTCGCGGGGGCATCGGCCGCGGCCACCCTAGGCGAACTCGGCTATAACGTCAAGTGTTTTTGCTTCCAGGACTCGCCGCGCCGCGCCCACTCGATCGCCGCTCAAGGCGGCATTAACGCCGCAAAGAATTACCAGAACGACGGCGACAGCATCTACCGCCTTTTCTACGACACCGTCAAGGGCGGCGATTTCCGCGCCCGCGAAGCCAACGTCTATCGCCTGGCGCAGATCAGCGTCAGCATCATTGACCAGTGCGTGGCGCAGGGCGTTCCCTTCGCGCGCGAGTATGGCGGCACGCTCACCAACCGCTCCTTCGGCGGCGCGCAGGTCTCCCGCACGTTTTACGCTCGCGGCCAGACCGGCCAGCAACTCCTGCTGGGCGCTTATCAGGCGCTAGAGCGGCAGGTGCAAGCCGGCTCTGTCGCCATGTATCCGCGCACGGAGATGCTCGACCTCATCGTTATTGACGGACGCGCTCGCGGTATCGTCACTCGCAATCTGGTCACGGGTGAAATCGACACTCATCTCGGCGACGCCGTGATTCTCGGGACCGGAGGATACGGCAACGTCTTCTATCTGTCGACCAACGCCAAGGGTTCAAACGTGACGGCCAGTTGGCGCGCGCACAAACGCGGGGCGCTCTTTGCGAACCCTTGCTTCACCCAGATTCACCCGACCTGCATTCCCGTCTCTGGCGATTATCAATCCAAGCTCACTCTCATGAGCGAATCCCTTCGCAACGATGGCCGAATCTGGGTTCCCAAGCAGAAGGGCGACACGCGCCCTCCCGATCGAATTCCCGAATCCGAGCGCGACTACTATCTGGAGCGCCGATACCCGAGCTTCGGCAATCTGGTGCCTCGGGATGTGGCGTCCCGTAATGCGAAGTATGCGTGTGATGAAGGGCGAGGGGTCGGCGAAACGGGTTTGGGGGTCTATCTGGATTTTGCCGACTCGATTCGCCGCCTCGGCCGGAAGACAATCGAAGAGCGCTACGGAAATCTATTCGATATGTATGAGCGGATTACCGGTGAAGATCCGTACGCCGTCCCGATGCGTATCTATCCGGCCATTCACTACACCATGGGCGGCTTGTGGGTGGATTACCACTTGATGAGCAGCATCCCCGGTCTGTTCGTCATCGGGGAGGCGAATTTCTCGGACCACGGAGCCAATCGGCTGGGCGCTAGCGCCCTGATGCAAGGCCTGTCGGATGGCTACTTCATCGTGCCTTACACGGTGGGCGACTATCTGGCTAGCAACAAGCTGGAAAAGATCAGCGAATCCCAGTCGGAAGTGGGTAACGCGGTCGCCTTAGTCGAGCAGATGACTCAGAAGTTACTCGCAATTGACGGCAAGCGCACGGTTGACTCGTTCCATCGGCAGCTTGGCAAGATAGTTTGGGATTACTGCGGCATGTCGCGGACGGCCGGAGGACTTCGGCTCGCGATCGAACAGATCCGCGAACTGCGCGAAGAATTCTGGAACAACCTAAGAGTGCCCGGCAGCGCCGCAGACTTCAATCAGAGCCTCGAAAAAGCCGGGCGCGTGGCCGATTTCTTCGAGCTGGCCGAGCTGATGTGCGTAGATGCCCTGGAGCGCAACGAATCCTGTGGCGGCCATTTCCGCGAGGAGTATCAGACCGCCGAGGGCGAAGCGCAGCGCGACGACGATAATTACTCGTATGTCGCCGCGTGGGAGTATCGCGGCTATGGCAGCCCCGAGGAGCTCGTCAAGGAGCTGCTCGAATTCCAATATGTTCATCCCAGCCAGAGGAGCTATAAGTAAGTGCGCCTGAAGCTGAAGATCTGGCGTCAGCAGAGCCGCAGTGCGGCGGGCAAGTTCGTCTCCTACCCCATGGACGATGCAAATCCCGACATGTCGATGCTGGAGTGCCTTGACGTGCTGAATGAAAGGCTGATCGAAGCCGGCGAAGATCCAGTGGCGTTCGAGCACGATTGCCGAGAAGGCATATGCGGTTCCTGCGGATTCATGATCAACGGCGTCGCGCACGGACCGTTGCCCGCTACTACCGTTTGTCAGTTGACCCTTCGGCATTTCAAAGAAGGCCAGGAGTTGGTTCTGGAACCCTGGCGCGCCCGCGCGTTCCCGCTCATCAAAGATCTGGTCGTGGACCGCCGGTCGTTCGACCGCATCATCAGCTCCGGCGGCTATGTCTCCGTCTCAACCGGCAGCGCGCCGGACGGCAACGCCATCCTGGTGTCGAAAGAATCGGCTGACCGCGCGATGGACGCGGCAGCCTGCATCGGTTGCGGAGCTTGTGTCGCCGCGTGCCCGAACGCTTCCGCGGCGCTATTCACCGGCGCGAAGATCGCCCATCTCGGCATCCTGCCGCAAGGCAAGCCCGAGCGCGACGTACGCGCTCTTCGCATGGTCGCGCAAATGAACGCGGAGGGCTTCGGCGGGTGCACCAACATCGGCGAATGCACTGGCGTTTGCCCCAAGGAAATTCCCCTCGAAGTGATCGCCGCCATGAATCGCGACTATATTCGAGGCAGTTGGCGGGAGCGCGACAATCTGGTCACCACCATCCGTCCATTTACGGAGTGGAGCACCGGTTCCAAGCTAAAAGTCGATCGCGCTACCGAGTAGCGCTTACTTCGCCGCCAGCTAATGCTGTGTCAGCGGAGAAGACGTCCCGATCCAAAGTTCGTAAACGGCGGGAGGCGAGCAGCCCGGCTTGAGATATTCTGCACTTAAATCGGCTTTTTGGATATCCTGAATGCCGACGGAATTCAACTTACGGATAATCTGGTCCGCCTGCGCGTTAGTTCGCTGGCTGAAGTAATATCTCAGCTCTGTGGTGCGCGGGCCTGCATCGATTCGCTGAACGCCTTGAACCGCAGGAGAAATGCCGCTCTTCGTGAGCCTTTGATCCAGATCTTTACCGAGCGCTAGCTGATTGCTGTCATTTGCCACCTGAATATACAGACCATCGGGATTCAATTTGCAGATTTGCCTCTGGCCTGCTTCGGTTGCCCGGTCGATAGGGTTAGCCAGCTCCGGAAAGCGAGCCTTCAGCTTTTCAATTGTGTCCTGTAAGTCTGTTGGAGCTTGACGCGTTTTGGCCTCGGAGGTGTACACGTCTACTGCCGCCTCGACCAGGTCTTGTTTCCCACTTGTAAGTAGGGGTAGCAGCGCACTTAAGTTGGCGTATTGTTTTTGAGTATTGTCAAACTCTCTCTGATCTTCGTTTCGTTTTTGTTCTGCGATACGAAATTCTCTATCGCTGCAATCCTTTTGACAGGCGTAATATCCACCCACAAGTCCAATGACGATCGGCACGAAAATACCTGACAGTTTAGAGAGGCGATCTAACTTAAGATCGAGCACTGGCGAATCTTGGTCGGCCATCGAATAACAATATACTAGTCTGCTATCGTGATCGTCGGCCGCTGCTTGGTCTTACTCGCCTCTGCTTTTGCGATTACGGTGTGCGCCAGCTTCTCGAAAAGCGCGGCTTGCGCGTTCGGCTCCTTCACGGTCGCAATCGGCTTGCCCGAATCGCCGCCTTCGCGTGTCCGCGGGTCCAGCGGGATCTCCGCCAGCAGCGGCACGTTCATCGTTTCCGCTGTCCTCGCGCCGCCGCCTTTGCCGAACACGTAGATACGCTCGCCGCTGTGCTCCAGATAGCTCATGTTCTCGACGATACCGAGCACCTGCTCGCGCACCTGCTCGAACATGTGCACCGCTTTGCGCGCGTCTTCGAGCGAAACGTCCGAAGGCGTCGTCACCACGACCGCGCCCGTCAGGGGAGTGGTTTGAATCAGAGTCAACTGCACGTCTCCGGTCCCCGGGGGTAGATCGATGATGAGATAATCCAGTTCGCCCCAATCCACGTTGCGCAGGAACTGCTGCATCACGCTGTTCAACATGGGCCCGCGCCACACCAGCGGCTTGTCGCCGGGATTTAGAAATCCCATGGACATGATTCTCACGCCGTGGGCTTCGAGCGGCTGTATACGCTGTCCGATCGCATGCGGCGTCTCTCGAATTCCCATCATCAGCGGAACGTTTGGCCCGTAAACGTCCGCATCGAGCAGCCCGACTCTGTGGCCCAGTTTCGCTAGCGTGATCGCGAGGTTCACGGCGACGGTGCTCTTGCCCACTCCGCCTTTCCCCGAACCGATTGCAATTATGTTTTGAACACCCGGAATCGGCAGTTTGGGCTGCTCGCCCGGCGCTTGAGGACCCATTCCCTCAAGCTAGCATCCGCTATTCGCGGGCGCTTGGAAAGCTGAAGTAAAAAGCCGATCCCTTGAGAGAAGGTCTTGAATCAACTGGTCCATGCGCCCGATGAACTTCGCCGTCCCTATCGAGAAGAGGAATCGCGCGAGAAAATACCCAGCCCGGCGTCCCATCCACTCGAACAATCTCGGCCATACGTCACCTTTTCCAGCGAATGCGGCCTGTTCGTTTCGGTTTATGGTGCATGAGAAGACATTGGCTTGGAGATTTTCGACTAAAACCATGATAAAGTCAGTGTCCTGCGATCATGCTCGTGAGCTTGAGTTGAGAGGCGACCGCGCTTGATCGACGCGAGCGCCGTTCTCCACAACCGCAACTCGTCTCCTTGCGCGAAGTTTTGATTCCTACAATGAGGATTTGCAAGTCTCTGACTTCGATTACGAGCTGCCGGAGGAGCTAATTGCCCAGGAACCCCCACGGGCGCGCGGGGCTTCACGCATGCTGGTGGTCTCGCGCGAGAACCAAACGTTTAGGGACGATTTCTTCGAAAACTTCCCCCGCTATATCCGATTGGGCGATTGCCTGGTCGTGAACGATACGCGCGTCTTCCCGGCGCGGCTCCACGGCCGCCGCAACACCACGAATGGCGCTCTCGTCGAGATCCTGCTGATCCGCGCGTTGAACGAGCAAGAAACGGTCTGGCGCGCGTTGGTCAAGCCCGGAAAGCGCGTGCGGGCCGGCGATCGAATTATCTTCGATGAACCCTATGACGCCGAAGTCCTGTCCGAGAGCGATTACGGCGAAAGAACGCTTCGCTTCACCGCGAACGAATCGATTCCCGAGCTAGTCGAACGGCTGGGCGAGACGCCTCTGCCGCCCTATATTCGTCGCGCGCCCGCCGCTGCCGACCGCGACCGCTATCAGACGGTATTCGCGGGCAGGCCCGGTTCGGTTGCCGCGCCTACCGCCGGCCTGCACTTCACGCCGCAGATCCTGGACCGGTGCCGCGATGCGGGAGCAGAAATCGCCCACGTTACGCTTCACGTTGGGCTCGGGACCTTCGCGCCTTTGCGCGTTAAACAGGTATCGGACATTCGCCTGCACGAGGAATATTTCGAAATAGGGAACGCGGATGCCGCGAAGATGCGCTGCTGCCGACGCCTGTTCTGCGTAGGCACCACGAGCGTGCGCAGCGTGGAGACCGCCTTGCTGCGGGGCGGCCTCCATGCCCTCAAGGGCGAGACGAATCTCTTCATCGCTCCGGGCTTCCGGTTCCGCGCAACGGGCGCGATGCTCACAAACTTTCATCTGCCCCAGTCCAGCCTATTGATGCTGGTCTGCGCTTTCGCCGGCCGCGAACTTACTCTCGCCGCTTACCGCCATGCCGTCGAGAAAAAATACCGCTTCTTCTCGTATGGCGATTGCATGCTCATCGAATAGTTGCGAAGAACTGCTGATAGCACTTCAACCCATCCGCGACATACGCCTTGAGGGCCGACAAGCCATCCAGGGGCGCCCGCGAATCCAACAGCAGCCGCCGCCCCACGCGCGCTATGTCGAGCACGTCGTCCACATTCGCCTTCCAATCGTTCGGCGCCCAGTCGATCGCGTTTGAGACCACCGAGGGAACGCCTTCCGCCACGCCGTCCGCGGTCACCATATTGAACGATTCCGTATAGCTCGGCTGCAGCAGCAGATGCATATGCGCGATAGTCTTGCGGAAATTCGGCCAGGTCTGCCACCCGTTCAGAACGAGATTGACGCCCGGCAGCCCGCCAAGCATCTCCTTCACTGCCGAAAGTATGCTATCGCCGCCTCCTTCCGTGCGGCCCGCCGAAAGCCAAAGCTCCAGCGGCGCGCGCAGGTCTCGCGCGATCTCCAGCGCCGCGCCCGCCGCGCTCATCAGGTTCTTCAAAGGACGAGTCGCCCCGAAGATGCCGATTCGCAGCGTCCCGGCGCAGAACGGACGCTGCGGTAGCGGGTCGCTCTCCAGCCAATACAGGTTCGGCAAGTAGGCGCAGGGGGCGCCGAACGCGGAGCGGATCCAGTCGCAGAAGCGCCGGCTGTTGCCTCCCAAATGCACGTTCGCCGTCGCCAGTTCCATTTCCATCATCTCGCGCACCAGCCGGATGCCGTTGCGGTCCGCCTGCAGGAAGCCGACATTCGAATGGCAGTTGACCGTGAACTGAGTATTCGGAAACTCATTCGAAAGAGAGTGCATCTCTAGCGCCGGAATCCACGGCGCCGAGATGATTACATGCGCTGCCGGGGCGGCGCGCAAACGCTGGCGCAAGTCCGTTGCGCTGATGATGGGCCAAACGTCGGTCTGGACTGCCGCGCGACGCAGTACTTTGGCGGTGTTGATGGCGGCGACGCCAAGGCCGATATGACTAATATTGCGATTAGCCGCAAAATTCTTGTAAGCAAGAATAACGCTCATAATGCTGGGCTCTCCTGGAGTGATAAAACTCCTTTGTGGTCGCCCCCAGGATTCATGCCCGGCGAGCGCCGCAACCCCGCATTTGAAGCCCAACTTTCTGATTCGAAGCGAGAAACTTTTTTTTACAAAATTGCGAACGAGGAGGAGGAGGGCCTCAAGCTCGCGGGAATAACTTCATCTATCTGCGTCCCGGAAGTCCTGAGAGTACCGGGCCTCCATGCGCCTGCGCCTTCCCCTCGGCGTGTTGTACGCTAACTGGAAATCCTCTTACGCGCGGGGACATTCAATGACTTACTACATTTACCGTGCCGGCCAGCAAAGCGGCCCTTTTTCGCTCTCCGATCTGCAGAATATGTTAGCCTCCGGCCAGCTCTCGCCGCAGGACTACGCCCGCACCCACGATTCTCAATCCTGGGTTCCGGTCTCTCAAATTGTCAATGCGGCCGCAGCCCCGCCGCCCGTTCCCCCGCCCGGTTATGCTGCGCCGGCCGCTTACGGCGCCGCTACCGTCCCCGCCGCCGCTAATTTCTATCCCATTCCTCCTAATTTTCATTGGGGTCTCGTTCTGCTTCTTTCCGTGGTCACCTGCGGAATCTTTACTTGGGTCTGGTTATTCGTCGAAGCCAGCTTTGTCAAGCGTATCGATCGGGGGAGCAACGCCATTCTGTTTTACGCCATCGCGCTCGCTTGCTTCGTCACCGGCGGCGCGATTTCGGGCGCATCTCATCAGCAAGGTCTCGAAGGCCTGGGCACCATCGTAGGATTTGTGCTTCTCCTGGTCGGCCACTACAACATCAAGAGTTCTCTCGAAACCCATTACAATCGCGAAGAACCTATCAACCTTCGCCTCAGCGGCGTGATGGTTTTCTTTTTCGCGGTGTTCTATTACCAATACCACTTCACCCGCATCGCGAATTGGAGACGGACCGGAGTCTTGATTTGAACGGCGGCCGCATACCCGCGACCTTTGCCGGCTCGGCTGTCGTGGTCGCGTTGGCTATCGTCTTCTGGCTGCCTCCTGAGGGCGGGTTCTACCCCGTTTGCCCCATTCATGCTCTTACCGGAACGCTGTGTCCCGGCTGTGGGGGCACGCGCGCGTTGCACGCCCTGCTGCATGGCCGCGTGAGCGTCGCGCTGCATTTCAATTCGCTCATCACGATAGCCGCGTTGCCCGCGGTTGCCTTCGCGATCCTGCAATGTGTCTCGCTGTGGCGCGTCGGATCGTTTCGCGCGGTGAATCCGCCGCCGGCTTTGCGTATAGCCGCCTGCATCCTAGTCGCGACATTTTGGATCGCCCGGAACGTCGTCTCTGTCTGAGAGCAGCGTTGCAGCTATCGTGCAGTCGTGAAAACCGAATGCCACTGTGATTGGATATCAATCAGTGACCATGCCGATTCGGGGTTTTCTCGTCGTGCTGCTTGCAGCCAACTCTCTTGCAATCCACCCTCTTGCAAATCAGGCCGCCGCGGCCGAACTCGCTCCACTGCCCGCATTCCCCAAGCATGAGTCCACTCTGCGCATCGTCTCTCGTTGCGTACCGCTGACGCCTTGGACGGTTGCCGGCGAACATGGCGCGCTCTTCGGCCGTCAGAATGGCGTCTTTGAAGCCTGGCTCTGGCCCAATAAGATCCTTAGCAACTTCCGAATCGGCGCAGAGCTAGCGGATTACCCGGTTCCCATCGACGTCAACGCTCTCGCGGCGGAGATCGAAGTTACTCCCGCCGAGACCACCATCACTTACTCGCATGCCGCCTTCACCATCCGTCAGCACATGTTTGCGCCTCGAGGCCCCGAGAGGCCCTCCACGGGCGCAGCCGTCTACTTTGAAATCGAATCCGCGCGCCCGCTGGAACTCACATTTTCATTCACGCCCGAAATGCTTCACATGTGGCCCGCGCCGAATTTCGGACGCCCCAATGGCGAATGGATTTCAAGCGGAGGCTTTTACATCCTGCATACCGACGATCCCAAGTTCTCGGCCATCGTCGCCATGCCGCGCACCCGCCCCGGAATTATGGCGCCCTATCAAGAGCATCCGCAGACGTATCCGTTGGAACTCAAGCTCTCGTACGACCCGCATCGCGATCGCGGCTCCGTTTACCCGCTCATTTTCGGTCTTGCAGATCCAGCGTCGGCCGCCGATCGCGTTTCCCAAATCGCCTCCAGTCTGCTGAATCTCTATGCCCAAACGCAAGATTACTACGCGCATTTCTTCGATCGCCGGCTCACGATCGACACTCCCGACCGTCGATTGAACGAAGCTCTCCGCTGGGCCGAAGTCTCAATCGACCAGATGCAGGTGCAGTACCACGACGAAACCGGCATGGTGGCTGGCTACTATGAATCGGCCGATTCCGCGCGCCCCGGCTACGCCTGGTTCTTCGGCCGCGATACGCTCTTCACTACCTACGCCATTAACAGCTACGGCGATTTTGCACTCACGCGACGCGCCCTCGATTTCCTGATTCGCCGTCAACGCGAAGACGGAAAAATCATGCACGAGTACTCGCAATCGGCCGATGCGCTCGATTGGAAATCGACGCCGTATTTCTACGCCGCCGCCGACTCGACTCCGCTCTTCGTGATGGCTATGTGCGATTACGTCAAGGCCAGCGGCGACAAAGAGTATCTAATGAATAACTGGGACGCCGTTCGCCGCGCTTATCAATTTACACGCGCTCACGAAACCACGGACGGCATTTACTCCAACACGCAAGGGACCGGCTGGGTCGAATCCTGGCCCACTGGAATGCCGCACGAAGAAATTTACCTCGCCGCCCTGGATCAGCAGTCGGCTCAGGCCGTTTCGTATCTGGCCTCGCTCGTGGGCGACCAGCAGCTTGCCGGCGCCGCCGAGAAGAAAGCCCGAGAGATTGCGGAAAAGATCGAATCCGAATACTACGAACCCTCCGAAGATTTTTATGCCTTCAGCCGCAACCCGGATGGCTCGCTCGATCGCACCGCGAGCATCTATCCATCGGTCGCCTGGTGGGACGGCACGTTCGGGTTGAAAAGTCCGGGGCCTATGCTCGCGCGCTGGGCATCCAACGAGTTCTCAACGGACTGGGGCACGCGAGACATCAGCGAGCGCACCTCTTTCTACGATCCCATCAGCTATCACCAAGGCTCCATTTGGCCGCTTTTCACCGGCTGGGTTTCGCTCGCCGAGTATCGCGCCGGTCGACCGCTCTCCGGCTACGCGCACCTGATGCAAAACGCCGGCCTCACCTGGGCGCAGGACCTGGGCTCCGTCACCGAGCTGCTATCAGGAGAGTTCTTCCAGCCGCTGGGGCGCAGCAGCTCGCATCAAATGTGGTCGTCCGCTATGGTGATCGTGCCGTTGATTCGCGGGCTTTTTGGCGTTACCTGGGATGCGCCGAATCAGAAGCTTCATCTCGAGCCGCATCTGCCGGCCGATTGGGATCGCGCTACGCTGCACAATGTTCCGCTGGGCGGCCGCACGGTCGATCTCGAATACCGCCGCGCGGCCGGGCATCTGATCGTCAGCGGCGGCGCTACTCTCGACATTCCCCTGCCAGCAGTCGAACTTGCAATTCCGGCTCATCTGCCTTTGGAAGGCGCCCTCACTTCGCAGTTGAAGGTCCTCGATCAGCGCCAGACTCCTAGTCAAGCGATCTTCTCGCTCGCGAGCATTGGCGGCGCGACTTACGATTTGCCGCTACGCCTCAACCGTCCGAACGTAACCGCGCAGGGCGGGGAAGTGCGCGGCTCACTGCTTCACGTGGAGTTCCCGAATGGCTCGGGATATCAGACTAAGACCATCACGTTCACTTGGTAAACCAATGAAACGAACCATTGCCGTAGCCGCCCTTTTTGCTTTCGCACTTTGCGGCCAGAATCCCTCGCCTCCCGCGCAGACGACGGACATTCTCGCCTATATCAAGCAGACTTGGGCGACGCTCACGCGCTCAAACAAGGACCTCGCAAAGGCTGCTGTGGACCCCAAGTTCAAGCCCGAACCCGACGGCCGCTGGCCAGTCTACGTGCCCCGCAGCGATGACACGCAGTTGATCGAAGAAGGCCTGCGCCGCGAAGTGCCGGCCGCCGGATTCAAAACCATCAACATTGAACCGCTTCCCGAAGATCTCGATTCACTGCGCGAACAGGGGCTGCTGTATCTTCCGCATCCCTATGTCGTGCCGGGAGGCCGCTTCAACGAAATGTACGGCTGGGATAGTTACTTCATCCAGGTCGGCCTCTTGCGAGATGGCGAACTGAATCTAGCCAAGGATATGGCGGATAACTTCCTCTACGAGACCAAGAACTACGGGAAAGTACTCAACGCCAACCGCACTTACTATCTCACACGCTCTCAGCCGCCGTTCTTGACTCAGATGGTGCTCGGCGTTTACGCCAAGACTCACGACCGCAAGTGGCTCGAAGACGCGGAGCCCTTGATCGAAAAGTATTACCAGATCTGGGCCGCCGAGCCCCACTTGACGCCCGAAACCGGTCTGTCGCGCTACTGGGACATGGGGGAAGGCCCAGCGCCGGAAGTCGTCTCCGCTGAGCGTAATGCCCAGGGCCTTACTCACTACGAGCTAGTCAAAGAATTCCTGCGCACGCATGAAATCAAAGATTACGATGTAAGTCAATATTACGACAAAGCGACCGATCAACTCACCCAGCTGTTCTATAAAGGCGATCGCTCGATGCGCGAGTCGGGCTTCGATCCTTCCAATCGCTTCGGCGCCTTCAACATCGATATCATCCACTACGATCCGGTCTGCCTCAATTCACTGCTGTATTTGATGGAGGCGCAGACCGCGGACATTCTGGATAAGCTCGACCGTTCCGCCGACGCCGCTGTGTGGCGCAGGCGCGCAGCCGAGCGCGCCGCCCGCATAAACCGCCTGATGTGGGACGCGGCCGATGGCCTCTATTACGACTACAACTTTCAAACCAGGCAGGTTCGCCACTATCCCTTTCTTACAACGTTTTATCCGCTCTGGGCCGGTTTCGCGACCAAGGACGCCGCGGCTCGAGTAGAACAGAACCTTTCCAAGTTCGAGCGCGTCGGCGGCCTGCAAACCAGCACTTACGTGAGCGGCAATCAATGGGATTCGCCCTTCGGATGGGCGCCGCTACAAATGATCGCGGTTGAAGGTCTGCGCCGCTACGGCTATACGGCGGACGCCGAACGCATCGCCATGAAATGGCTCACGCTAGTGCGCCGCGAATTCCTGCGCCAGGGCTATATCGTCGAAAAATACGACGTAGTCAACGGCGGCTCAAATGTCAGCTCCAACATTCATTTCGGTTATAGCGCGAATCAGGCCGGCTTCGGCTGGACTAACGCCGTCTTCAACCAGTTGTACGACGAACTAACGCCAGCCGACCAAAAGAGCTTGATGAGCCAGCCTGGCAATTAGCGGCCCACCGGCACTTCAATCTGCGGCTCGGGTTGGGGTTCAGCTATGGTCTTTTCGTGCACCGCGATCTCTACACGCTCCTTCTTGATCTCCAGCCGGACCCGCGCGAAGATGCTGATGTAAAAGTTCGCCACCCACACCAATCCGAAGAACGCTACCAGGTAGCCGCGCCAATCCTCGTATAACAACTTGTAACGTGTGATGAATAGGAACGCGATCGTCACGTAGTGACTAAAGCAATACTCGCAGGTGAACAGATAGAAAAACTTTCGCTCGAATAATCGGCGGCAGCTCTCGCTGCGGTTCTTGCACCATTCGCGCGGCTCGCGAAACACTTCTTCGTGCGTCACGGTCCAGGCGACGCTTGCAATCGGGAGGCCCAAAATAAACAGGTAAGTAATCTGTTCGCCGAGAGTCATGCCTTTTTCCTAGTATGCGTCTTGACATTAGATGCAAACCGGATCGCGATTTCTTCTTGCTGCATCATCACCTGGCTCGCGGGCTACGTCGACGCAGTCGGGTTCCTTTCGCTGAGCCACATCTACACGGCCAATATGAGCGGCAATAGCGTCGCGGTGGGAATTCAATTGGCGTCTCGGATCGCTTCGCATCGCTATTCTGTGTCTAGCCGCGCTGATCGCGATTGACCTTCGAAACCCGCTTGCGGTCCGCGAGGAAGAGGCGCAGCAAAAAACGGCCCAGTCAGAATAGGAAAGCGATGCCACACGATCGAGCAAGCGGCGCCAAGCCCGCCGGACCCTGCTGCATGGTGATCTTCGGAGCCGCCGGCGACCTTACCAAACGCCTGATTGTTCCGGCGCTCTATAATCTGGCCTGCGCGAAGCTATTGCCCTCCGAGTTCGCCATCCTGGGGGTCGATCTCGCCGACCACACCGACCAGGATTGGCAGCAATCGCTCGAAGCCATGACGGCCGATTTCGTTCACCACGGCGGCCAGAGTTCCACTGTCAATCAGGGTGTCTGGCAATGGCTCACCTCGCGCATGAGCTATTTGAAGGGCGATTTCAACAACCCGGCTACGTATGAAAGCTTAAAATCCAAGCTCGAAGAACGAGACGCCAAACAGGGCTGCGGCGGCAACTACCTGTTCTATCTGGCCATCGCGGATCGATTCTTCGCAACCGTGGTCAAGCATCTGGGCGAGAGCCGGCTGGCGTGCGAAGACGACGGCCACTGGCGCCGCGTCGTCGTTGAGAAACCCTTCGGCCACGACCTTCCTTCCGCCAAGGAACTGAACAGAGCCATCCTCAGCGTTCTGCGCGAAGAGCAGATCTATCGCATCGATCACTTCCTCGGCAAAGAGACCGTTCAGAACATCATGATGTTCCGCTTCGCGAATGGTCTTTTCGAGCCGCTCTGGACGCGCGATCGCATTGAGCACGTTCAGATCACCGTTGCCGAAACGGTCGGCGTAGAAGCGCGCGGCCGCTTCTACGAACACACCGGCGCGCTGCGCGACATGGTGCCTAATCACGTATTTCAACTGGTCGCCATGACCGCCATGGAAGCGCCGAATTCTTTCGGCGCCGACGCCGTCCGCGCTGAAAAGGCCAAAGCCATCGACGCAGTCAAAGTTTGCAATCCCGCGGAGGTGGATTGCATGGCGGTGCGCGGCCAATACGGCGCGGGTGAAATCGCAGGCAAGCCCGTCGCCGCCTATCGGCAGGAACCCGACGTGTCGCCTCAGTCCCAGGTCGAAACGTATGTGGCCCTCAAGCTTCAGATCCAGAATTGGCGTTGGGCAGGCGTGCCGTTCTACATCCGCACCGGCAAACGTCTCGCCAGCCGCAAGAGCCAGATCGCCATCAAATTCAAGGAAGCGCCCTATCGGTTGTTCCGCGACACTCCGGCGCGCGATCCCGCTCCCAACTGGCTGCTGATTCGTATTCAGCCCGATGAAGGCATCGCGCTTGAATTCGGCGCAAAGATTCCCGGCCCCACCATGCGGTTAGGCGACGTTCGCATGGATTTCAAATACGAAGACTACTTCGGCGCCGCTCCCGCTACCGGCTACGAAACGCTCCTCTATGACGTGATGCAGGGCGATGCTACGCTCTTTCAACGCGCCGACAACATCGAAGCCGGATGGCGCGTGGTGCAGCCCGTGCTCGATCATTGGGGGCAGAATGCGCCCGCGAATTTCCCGAACTATGCGGCCGGCAGCCAGGGTCCCGCCAAAGCCGACGACCTGCTCAAGCGCGACGGCCACGCCTGGCGGCTAGTCGACTAGCGGGCGTGTTATTTACTTCCCGCCGCGCCACTTCTCATCCAAGCCCGCTCGCTTCCACAACTCATCCACGCGCCGAACCACATCGGGCGACATCTTGATCGCGTTCGGCCAGCGCCGCGAATGACCCTCCGAGGGCCATTTCGTTGTCGCGTCCACGCCCATTTTGGAGCCATAGTTCGGCATGCGGCTCGCATGGTCCAGCGAATCGATCGGCCCCATCGAAAATTCGATATCCCGCTGCGGGTCGATGTTGTTCAGAGCCTTCCACGTCACTTCCCGCACATCCTGCACATCCACGTCTTCATCGACCACCACGATGCACTTGCTGAACATGGCCTGCCCCGTGCCCCAGATGGAATGCATCACCTTGCGCGCCTGCCCCGGATAGGATTTGCGGATCGACACCAGCATCAGATTGTGAAAAACGCCTTCTGCCGGCATGCAGATGTCGCGCACCTCCGGAAGCTGCATACGCATTAGGGGCAAGAAAATTCGCTCGACCGCTTTTCCCATGTAGAAATCCTCCATGGGGGGCGGCCCCACGATCGTGGTCGCATAAACAGGCTTCTCGCGATGAGTGACGCACTCGATATGAAACACCGGGTAGTCGTCGTCAAGCGAGTAGAAGCCGGTGTGATCGCCGAACGGACCTTCGCGCCGCATCTCTCCGGGAACCACGTAGCCTTCGAGCACGATCTCCGCATTCGCAGGCACTTCCAGATCGCTGGTCTCGCACTTCACCATTTCGACAGCGCGGCCGCGCAGGAATCCGGCGAACAGCATCTCGTCAATGGACGGGGGCAGCGGCAGAATCGCCGAATACATCGTCGCCGGATCGCTTCCAATCGCGACCGCCACCGGCATGCGCTCCAGCTTGCCCTCGGCAACCACGCGCCGGTAGTGCTCCGCGCCCTGCTTGTGTTTCTGCCAGTGCATTCCCGTCGTCTGCCCATCGAAGACCTGCATCCGGTACATGCCGCAGTTGCGCTTGCCCGTTTCGGGGTCGCGCGAAAACACCATAGGAAGCGTGATGAAGCGCCCCGCGTCTCCCGGCCAGCAATGCAGAATCGGAAAATAATCGAGCGAGAACTCGCTCCCGCGCCGGATGACTTCTTTGCAAGCGCCTCGCGCGACGGTCTTCGGAAACGCGCCCCCAATCTCGGCCAGCCTCGGCAGCATCTTCAGCTTGTCGAGCAATCCCTCCGGCCGCTGCATCTCGAGAAACCCGGCGATGCGCTCCGCGATGCGCTCGATGCTCTCCACTCCCAGCGCGATCTGCATGCGCCGCTCGCTCGCGAAACTGTTGATCAGCACCGGGACGCTCGAACCGTTGGGATTCTCGAACAGCAGCGCTGGGCCGCCCCTCTTCACCGACCGGTCCGCAAACTCCGAGATCTCCAGATAAGGGTCAACGGGCAACGAAACGCGGCTCAGCTCGCCGTGCTTGTCCAAGGCGCGAATGAAGTCGCGAAGATCTTCGAAAACCCTGATTCCGGAAGGCATGAATTTCCTGTACACCCATTATCATGAGAGTTGCTCATGAGCCCTCGAACCGCGCTAGTCACCGGCGCGAGCCGCGGCATCGGAAAGGCCTGCGCTCTCTCGCTCGCCTCCGCCGGCCATCGCGTCATTGTCGCCGCGCGAAACGTGCAGAACCTGGAAGACACCGCCGCCGCCATTCGCGCCGCCGGCTCGGAAACCTTCATTCTCGAACTAGATATCTCGGACCGCGAATCTGTATCCTCCGGCATCTCGAAAGCATCCAAGGATTTCGGGCGGATTGACATTCTGGTGAACAACGCCGGGGTCACAAAGGACGGCCTAGCCATTCGCATGAAGCCGGCCGACTGGGAAATAGTGCTTCACACAAATCTGAGCGGCGCCTTCTACGCCACGCAGCAAGTCCTGCCCGGCATGATGCGGGAGCGCTGGGGCCGGATCGTGAACATCACTTCCGTGGTGGGCGAAACGGGCAACCCGGGGCAGGCGAATTATGTCGCATCGAAGGCCGGCTTGATTGGGCTCACCAAGTCGCTTGCGCGCGAAGTCGCGAGCCGCAATATCACGGTCAACGCCGTCGCGCCCGGTTTCATCGAAACCGATATGACGAACTCGCTCACCGCCGACCTGAAACAGAAGATGATCGAGCAGACGCCGCTCGGCCGCATGGGACGTCCCGAAGATATTGCAAGCGCCGTGAAGTTTCTGGCAAGCGAGGAAGCCGCGTTCATCACCGGCCACGTCCTCGACGTCAACGGCGGAATTTACATGTAGCTATGCTTGTAAATCGAGACAGCAAATTCAAAATCGGCCTCGTGCAGATGGCCTGCTCGCCCGATCCCGAGGCGAATCTCGGCAACGCTATCGAGGGTATTCGCGATGCCGCGGCTCAAGGCGCCGAAATCGTCTGTCTTCAGGAACTGTTCCGCTCGCAATATTTCTGCCGCGAAGAGAACGCCTCGCTGTTCGATTTGGCCGAAACCATTCCCGGCCCATCCACGGAAGCGCTCGGCGCCGTCGCTAAAGAGTTGCAGGTCTCCATCGTGGCTTCGCTATTTGAAAAGCGCGCTCAGGGCCTTTATCACAACACTGCCGCCATTCTCGATGCGGACGGCTCTCTGCTCGGCGTGTATCGCAAGATGCACATCCCCGACGATCCCCTCTACTTCGAAAAATTCTATTTCACGCCCGGCGATCTCGGCTTCCGGAACTTCAACACCCGCTATTCACGTATCGGCGTTCTGGTGTGTTGGGATCAGTGGTACCCGGAGGGGGCGCGCATTACCAGCCTGCAAGGCGCCAACGTGCTTTTTTATCCAACCGCCATCGGTTGGCATCCCTCCGAAAAGGACCAATACGGGGATGCGCAACTCGACGCGTGGCGAACCGTGCAGCGCGCGCACGCCATCTCAAACGGAGTCTTCGTCGCGGCCGTCAACCGCACTGGATTCGAAGGTCCTCACGATAACGGCCTCGAATTCTGGGGCAACTCCTTCGTCGCCGATCCGTTCGGCCGCGTCATGGCCCAAGCGGCCGCCAATGAAGAGCGCGTTCTGGTGGTAGAGTGCGACCCCAAGCAGATGGACGAAGTGCGCCGCAACTGGCCTTTCCTGCGCGACCGCCGCATCGACGCCTATTCGTCCATCACCAACCGCTGGATTGGGTAAGGTGACTGGCTGAGGTGAGCGGCCACGATCCAACAGCCGCGGAGCTTTTCCTTCGCATGCCCGCCGAATGGGAGCCGCACGAAGCCACTTGGCTCGCGTGGCCGCACGAACGCGCCGATTGGCCCGGCAAGTTCGCCGCCATCCCTTGGGTCTATGCGGAGATCGTCCGGCATCTATCCCGAGTCGAACGCGTTCGCATTCTTGTGAATGATGGCGACGCCGAGCACAAAATCCGCCGGGTGTTGCGCAAGACCGGCGCGCGCCTTTCAGCCGTCGAGTTCTTTCACATCGCCACGGATCGAAGCTGGACCCGCGATTTCTGCCCCATCTTCGTACGCGGCGCAGCGGGCGAACGCCGCATCCTCGACTGGCGCTTCAACGGCTGGGCGAAATACGACAACTGGACGAACGATGATGCGGTCAAGCGGCAGCTTGCGCCCGCGCTCGGCCTTACTCTTGCTACGCCCACTTGGCACGGCCGCTCCGTGGTGCTCGAAGGCGGCAGTATCGATGTCAACGGCGCCGGTTCCATTCTCACCACCGAAGAATGCCTGCTCAGCGATGTGCAGGCCCGCAACCCTGGCCTGGGTCGCCACGAACTCGAACAGCTTTTTCGCGACTACCTCGGAGCGCCCCACGCCATCTGGCTGCGCAACGGCATCGCCGGCGACGACACGCACGGCCACGTCGATGACCTCGCGCGCTTCTGTGACGAGCGCACCATCGTGATCGCTTCCGAAGACGATCCCGCGGACGCCAACTATGAACCGCTCCGAGAAAACCTTGCGCTGCTGCGCGAAACCGGGCTGCGGATCGAAACTCTGCCCATGCCCGCGCCCATATACTTCGACGGTCAACGCCTGCCTGCGAGCTACGCCAATTTCTACATCGCCAACGGTCTGGTTCTCGCGCCGGTCTTCAACGACAAGAACGATCGCATCGCCCTGAACAAACTCGCCGATCTTTTTCCCAGCCGCGAGATCGTGGGCATTGCATCTACCGACCTGGTTCTCGGGCTCGGCACTCTGCACTGCATGACGCAGCAGCAGCCCGCCTAGCCTCGCAGCAGCACCTTCAAGACGCCGCTTCGAGCGGCCTCGGCAAACGCCTCGGGGGCTTCCTTCAGCGGATACTCGGCGGAGATCATGCTTCTCACATCCACCTTGCGGTCTCGCAGCAGCTCTATCGCCGGCTCGAATCGCCCGCAACGCGACCCCACAAGCGTCACTTCGTTGACGATCACTGGCGCCGTATCTACCGCGACCTCTCCATGAATGGTGGATTTCAAAATTACCGTGCCGCGCGGCCGGACCATGCTGACCGCCTGCTTAAGTCCATCGGCCGATCCCGTCGCATCCACAACGAATGGAAACATTCCCTTCGGCAAGTTCGCAACGGCGCTGGTCTCGATTCCCGCCTTTCGCGCCCGACGCAGCTTCTCTTCGTGCCGCCCGTACAGCATTACGCGAGCCCCGTGCGCGTGCAGCACCTGTGCAATCAGCAGCCCGAGCTTGCCGTCGCCCAGTACCGCAACTTGCTCATTGCCCGGAATCTGCGTCTGATCCAGAATCTCGCATGCCGCCGCAAGCGGCTCAATGAACACTGCCTCTTCGACCGCGATCTCATTGGGTACAACATGCAGGTTCGCTTCGGGCAATGCCAGAAATTCCGCGAACGCTCCCGGATGCCGCACGATTCCCAGCACCGCGCGATTCGGGCAATGCCGCCCCAGCCCGATCGCGCAGAAGTCGCAATGCCCACACGCGAGATTAATCTCGCCCGCAACTCTGCGGCCCACCAGAGCCGGCGTGTCCGCTTCCGCTACCACGCCCACGAATTCATGTCCGGGAATCCCGCGGAATCCGTAATACCCGCGCTGCAACTCCAGGTCTGTATTGCAAATCCCGGCCGCCAGCACCCGAACCAGCGCGTAGCCGCCGGGCCGCTTCGGTGATGGGGTCTCCTCCACCGAGACCCGCCCCGCCTCTAAATGCACGGCGAGCATACGCCCTCCGCCCGGTCTTTCTCTCTCAGCGATTCCTGCTCGCGCGGAATCGATCGTTACCAGCGATTCTTGCTTCCGCCGAAATCCCGTTGGCGTCCGCCGCCTCCGCCGCCCTGCGGCCGTTCGCGGCGCTCCGGAGGACGCGCTTCATTTACAACCAGCGCGCGCCCCATCAGCGCTCGCCCATTGCAGGCCTGAACCGCCTGATTCGCCAGATTGTCATCGCTGATCTCGACGAACCCAAATCCTCGGGCTTCTCCGCTGAAGCGGTCGCGCAGGATGTTCACGCTGTCCACGTGGACTCCTGCTTCTTCGAAGAACGCCTGTAAATCGGCTTCTGTAGCTTTGTAGGGCAGATTCCCTACGAACAGCTTTGTCACTTCACTCTCCTGACTGTTGTTCGGAAACACGAGGGCATCTCGCGAGAAATCGGACGGGGAGTCACACCAAGCGGAACCAAACCGGAATCCAAACCGACAACTTCATGGTGCCATAAAAACCCGAGGAATCGCAGTCAATCCCTCTGGTACTTCTACGGTGGCCTCAGCGTGGCGTGATCAATCCGCCCAATTTGTCCTGCTCGCTCGCGCCTTGCCGCGAATATCGCGTCGCATACTTTTCGATCTGCTTCAAACCGGCGCCGGCATTTACAATTACGATTCGGTTCTCCGGCTTCGCCTTCCCATCTCTCAGCATCCCCCTCGCCGCCGCCACGCACGCTCCCGTTTCGAGCGTGGGGAAAATACCGTCGCAGCGCGCCATCAGCAGCGCCTGGTCTAGCGCCTCTTCGTTTTGGACGCTTCCCGGCTGCGCCGCGACCGTCCTCGGCCGTCCGGCGCCAATCCAATTCAGCTCCTCCAATTCCTTCCACGCTTTCTCGAACGCCATCGCGTCTCGCTCGTCGCCGGAATGCACAATCGCGTCCGGGACCTGCCAGCCGAACTGTTCGGCAACCTCGTACACCAGGGTCTTGGCGCCCTCTCTGCCGAAGGCATCGAGCGCCTCCACTTCCATCGAGTCCTCCCGGGTCTCGCCCGCGAGCCGCGCGCAATCGTCCATACCACCGTCCACCAATCTCACGTTCGCGCCCAGCGCCTTACATTCGATAAACACGCTTTGCGGGGCATGACGCGGCATGTAGATCCGCGCCTCCAGCTCGGCCGCGGCCGCGTAAGCCGCTAAGGCGCTCGCCGCGCTCCCATCCGAAGCCATCGACAGTTTTCTCACTCCTAGCCCCTTGGCCGACGAAGTGATCGCCGAAAATCTTCGCGCCTCCATCGATCCCGCCGGATTCCGGCTCTCGTCTTTCAACCAGATTTCCTGGGCGCCCAGTTCCCGTTCCAGTCCCCTGGCCCGCACCAGCGGCGTCCAGCCCTCGACGAGAGTCACCGCCTCCTCCACGCTCGACGGCAGCACCGGCGCATACCGCCACATGTCTCCGTGCGCGCTCTTCAGGTCTTCTTTGCGCCAGGTCTCACGGATGGTCTTGAGGTCGTAAACCACCTCTAAGCGCCCCCCACACTCGCACCCATTTCTTGCTTCTCGGGTGGTAAACGTTTTCGCGCAGCGGCTACATCTCAGATCGGTGGCTCGGCCCATGCTCTTGCATGGTATCGCCCGGTATTCCGCTGAAAAAAAGAGGAATACACGATTTTACGGATGGTTTTGCTCTAAGACTTATGGCAAAATACGGGTAAGCCAAAAGCTGAAGGAGTGGAGTGCCGTGCAATATCCCCTAAGCCGGGACGAACACGCTGCTATGTCCAGGTATTTGTCTGGCATCCGAAAGCAGTTGCAGGAGGTCTCGGATCTTTTTACGGCGCGCTACGGAAAGAGCAGTAGCATCGCTGAAATTGCGGTGAAAACCCTGGTATCTTCAACCCTGCTGGAGCATGAGTTGATGCTGCTCGAAGGTGATATCCATTCGATCGACCAGAGTACCCTCGCCGAAAATCCTGAGGGAGTGTTCGAGCGGTTTTGATGCGTGTTCGCCGTTGGGCCGCGCTCATTTTCGTTCCGCTGATTGTTGTATCGTCTAGCGTCTGTTTCGGCCGCGAGCTCATTTATTTGAACTCCGGCTTCTCGCTGGAAGTGGAGTCCCACATCCAACAGAATGAAACGATCGTGTGCCGCACCTCGACCGGCACGCTCGAATTCCAGGCAAGCGATGTTGTCCGTATTGAGCCGCTGCCGGAACGGACTGAAAACGCCGCCGCCGCGCCGTTACCGAGTGCAACCGCCCCAGCTGCGACGGATCAACTGCTCGCCCAGGCCGCGGCGGAGCAGGGCCTGCCGCCCGAACTCGTCCGCAGCGTGGCCAAAATAGAATCCGGTCTGAAGCAGAATGCTGTTTCGGTCAAAGGCGCTATCGGGCTTATGCAGCTTATGCCGGCAACAGCCGCGGCGCTCGGGGTCCAGCCCACGCTCGCTGGAGAAAACGCCCTCGGTGGCGCGAAATACCTGCGCGAGCTCCTGCTGCGTTATCACTATGATTCGGGTCTGGCCTTAGCCGCCTATAACGCCGGTCCCGGCGCCGTCGACAAGTATCACGGTGTGCCGCCCTATGTCGAAACTCGCCAATACGTGCTCAAGGTTCTACGGGAGTATGAGCGACAGCAAAAGCTCCCGGCTTCTGCGACAGTCCCCGCCGCCCGTTAATCTTCTCGCGCGTATCGTGCACAATAAAGAGAACTGAATGTCGCCCCCTCATCGAAATGCCATATCGATTTAAGAAAGGCGAAACAGCTCCGGACGCCGTTCGGCGAATCGTGCGCGAAGAGATCGATTCGACGCTCGCCGAACTTTCCCACACCGGCGCGCGCCTCGACGAAGGCGTCCACGAGGCGCGCAAGAGCATCAAGAAGATTCGCGGCTTGATTCGTCTGGTGCGGGCTGAACTCGGCCCGGCGTACCGCTCCGCCAACACGAGTCTCGGCGAAATCGGCCGTAAGCTCTCCGAGATTCGCGACACTACGGCCGTGCTCGAATCGCTCGATTCGCTCGCCGCCAAGCACAAGGACGCGCTGCAAGAGAACGCACTCGCCCCCATCCGCAAAGGTCTCGAAACGGACAAGCGCGAAATCGAACGCCGCATCGGCATCCCTGCCGCCGTGAAACGCGCCGCCTCCGCCTTGCGCGTCATTCGGAAAAAGGTAGACAAGTGGCCGCTCCAACATGACGGCTTCCGCGCCTTGGCGCCGGGTCTGGAGGACCGCTATCGTCGCGGCAGGAAAGCCATGGCGACGGCGCAAAAGGACGAAACGCCCGAAAGCTTTCACGAGTGGCGCAAGCGCGTGAAAGATCACTGGTATCACATTCGCCTGCTCGAGAGCTTGTGGACCGGCGTGATGCAGGCCTACGAAGGCAGCTTGCACGATCTTGAGACCTGGCTCGGCGACGATCACAACCTGGTCGTGCTGCGTGAGAAGCTCGAAGCCGCTCCCGATTCTTTCGGCGGCGAACAGATCGTGCAGCTGTTCCTCGCCTTGGTTGGCCAAGAGCAGCAGGAACTGCGCGAAAAGGCCGTCTCGCTGGGCGAGCGCGTCTACGAGCGCAAGCCGCGCCGCCTCGTGCAGGATACCGAAAAGCTCTGGGACGCCTGGAGGCAGGAGCCCGCCAGCATGAAGGCCGAAGAAAAAGCCGAGCGGCAGACGGCAAAGAAGCGGCCGGCGCGCGCCGCATCCTCCAAAAAAACTGCGGCGGCCTAAGCGGCTTCCACAGCTTCGCCTCTAGCGTTGACTCGCCTCCCCGGCGGCCACGCGCCGGTTGTATTCGGCCGATCCCTTCCGCGGAATGCTCAGCGATGTCCAGTTCTCGTGGCGCAAATGCTTGGCGAGAAAAACGATCTGGCCGCAGTGGCAGGCGTAATGCGCGATCTGCCGGTTAATCGCTTGCATCACCGAATGCAATTCGCCGCGTATCGTCACCTGCCGCTCCAGATCGGCGTCTGAAAGCGGCTCCAGCGCCGCGAACACGCGCGCCCATCCCTCCTCCCACTCCCTCAATAACGCCTCGCGCGTCGACGCCGGCCCCACGAATTCGCCATCCCGATTGCGATCCGGCTTTTCTCCGTCGGTGGTCAGGAAATTGGTCCATCGTGACCGCATGTTCCCCGCCATGTGCTTCACAATAATCGCAACCGAGTTCATCTCTGGATCGAGCGTTGCCACCAGTTGTTCCGCCGTAAGCTGCTCCATCGCGCGCTCGGCCATGCTCTTGTACTGCCACATCACCGCTAGCGAATCTCGGATATACGACGTGGTGAATTGATGGGCCATGTTGTGAGCTTACCGCCTCGCATATACTCCCGAACTTATGCGCTCGCGGTAACGTATCTTTCATTGTGCAGATGGATCGCGAAAGCCTGGGTGTTACGGATCTGGTGGAAGAATCTCTCGCGGCTTGGCAGGATTGCGGAACGGACCTCCCGGATCTCGGGCGCCGCTACTCCCCGCGCGAGCAGGCCGAATGCGAACAACTCGCCGATGAATGTCTTACGCGCGTTGAAACTGTCATGCGCGATCTGCGCCGTAGGAAACTCGCGCCCCAGGACGCCCAGGCTCGCATCACCGCCGCCCTTGTCGAGCTGACAACCTGCGCCCTCGACGTCCAGGATCCCTATATCGATTGGCTCCTAGGCGATCGCTTCGGCGGCGTCAGCACCGGCCTCGCCCGCCAGGCGCGCCAGATGGATTCTTCCGTAGGCATGATCGACATCCTCCAAGCCGCGCGCAACGCCTGGACCGCTTGTGGCATCCAGGCGCTGCTCGGGCTCGCGCCTCAGCTGACGCCCGCAATCTTCGCTTACAGCATGCTCTATCCCTATAGCGACAACTATCTGGATGACCCCGCTCTCTCAAGCGACGTGAAATTCGCCTTCAGCCTGCGTTTTCGTTCGCGTCTCCGAGGGGACAGATTGCCCGCCGGCAATTCCCGCGAAGCTACCATCTGGTCGCTGGTCGATATTATCGAGGCTCAGTACCCGCGCGACCGCTATTCGCAGGTCTACGAATCGCTCCTCGCGATTCACGCCGCTCAGGAACAGAGCATTCGCCAGTTGCCCCACCGCGGCGATTCCGCCGCGCTCGACATTCTGCGTCTCACTTTCACAAAAGGCGGCACATCCGTTCTCGCCGACGCCTGCCTCGCCGCGGGCCATCTGCTGCCCCACGAAGCTCGCTTCGCTTTTCAATGGGGCGTCGTCCTCCAGCTTGGCGACGATCTGCAAGATGTGCTGTCGGATTCTCAGCGCGGCTCTCGAACGCTCTATACGCAAGACGCCGCGCGCCAACCCTTGGACCGCATCACCGCGCGCACTCTCCATTTCGGCCGCTGGGTTATGACGGCCATGGCGCCGCTCGAAAAAGGCGAGCCCGTCCTCAAGCGGCTCTTGCAGAAAAGCTCCCAGCTCCTGCTGGTCCGCAGCACCGCGGGCGCCGGCGCTCTCTACACGCCGTCCTTCCTCGATAATTTGCAGCCTTATTCGCCCTTCCGCTTCGAGTTTCTCCGCCGCCGCGAGCAGGACCTCGCCGCCCGCAAACGCGAATACGCTGTTCTGTTTGAAGATCTTATCCGAAGTCATTCGGTTGAAACGCGCCCTCGCCTGGGAACATTCCGAATCGCAAATGTTTTAATGCGCCAGTAACTAGTTCGCAACATCCATAACGGACATTGGTGGCCGGAGGGTGTATTGAAATGACCGTTACAGCAGCCACCCACGTGCAACTTCTCTGGAAGGAACGCGCCGTCGCGAAGCACTTTCGGTCGGGCGTTTCCCTGCATAGCCACACCGCGTACTCCGAAGAAAGCCTTGATAACGCCGCTCCTTTCATCGCGGGGGTTCCCTTCCTGCGCCGCGCCATTCAACGCCAGGAAGCCGAGTACAACCGCGCCCGCAGCGTCAAGCTCGACCTTCAGACAGGTTATTGGACTCCGCCTCTCGCTCCGCGCCAGGCCCACCGCCTCGAACAGAAGCAGATCGAGGCTCATTTCCAACTGCCCGCTCTTGTTTCCCTCACCGATCATGACGACATTCGCGCCGGTATGCAGCTTCGCGTTCTCCCGCGCTTCGCCGATGCGCCGGTCTCGACCGAATGGACCATTCCCTTCGAGGAGACGTTCTTTCATCTCGGCGTTCACAATCTGCCGCCCAGCGAAGCGTGCGCGGTGGAACGCCGGCTTTCCGCCTACACAGCCCGCCCCGAGCCCGCCGAACTCTCGCGCATCCTTGAGCTTCTTCATGCCTATCCCGATGTGCTCCTCGTGCTAAACCATCCGCTCTGGGACGAAAAAGGCATCGGGCGCGACCGTCACCTGGCCTCGTTAAAAATCCTCCTGCAGCGCCACGGCCCGCGGCTGCACGCTCTTGAGCTCAACGGTCTCCGCGCCATGAGCGAGAATCGCCGCATCCTCGAAATGGGCAAAAGTCTCAACATCCCCGTCGTCGCCGGAGGCGACCGTCACGGCATGGAGCCCAACGCGATCCTGAACCTCTCTCGCGCCGATTCGCTCCCCGGTTTCGTTCACGAAATCCGCCGCGAGCGCTTCAGCCACGTCGTCTTCATGCCCCAGTACCGCCAGCCGCGAATGCTTCGCATCGTGCACACAGTTATCGACGCCCTTCGCGAATATCCGGAAAACTTCGAAGGCCGCCGCACTTGGCCCGATCGCGTCTTCTACCGCGACCCCGTAACCGGCGCGCCCGTGCCGCTCTCCTCGGTCTGCAACCGCAGCGGCGCCCGCATCGTCGGCCGATTAGTCGCCGCCATGCGCGTGGTCGACCGCCGCCCGCCCTCTGTTATCCTCACGAGTGCATGAGTGGGCTTGCCCTCGACGGCAAGAAGATCAATCAGGACATTCTCAACGAGCTTCGCCCGCGCGTCGAGGCTCTTCAAGCCAAAGCGCGGCCTCCCGCCCTCGCTGTCGTTCTCGTGGGCGACGATCCCGCTTCTCACATTTATGTCCGCAACAAGATTAAAGCCTGCCAGGATCTCGGCATTCGCAGCATCGATGCAGCTCCCGCTGCCGGCATAAGCACCGACGAACTCCTTCGCCTCATTCGAGACTTCAATCGCGACCGGCAGGTGGACGCCATACTCGTCCAGAGCCCCCTTCCGAAGCACATCGATGAGAAGCAGATTCTGCTCGCCATCGATCCGGCCAAAGACGCCGACGGCTTCCATCCCTTCAACGTCGGAAACCTGGTGGCGAATCGTCCGGCCCCGCGCGCCTGCACCCCCGCCGGCATCGTGGAAATGCTCAAGCGCTACCGCATCCCGCTCGCAGGCAAGCGCGCCGTCGTTGTCGGCCGCAGCGATATCGTCGGCAAGCCCATGGCCTTGATGCTGCTCCACGAAAACTCTACCGTCGCCATCTGCCACTCCAAGACTCATGATCTCCCGGCCGAATGCCGCCGCGCCGAAATCCTCGTCGCCGCCATTGGCAAGCCCGCTCTCATTACGCGCGAGCATCTCTCCCCCGGCGTCGTCGTCATCGACGTCGGGATGAACCGCCTCAACGATCCCGCCGTGGTCCTTCGCCTTTTCGGTCACGACCCCCGCCGTCTCGCCGCCTTCGAAAAGAATGGGACCACGCTCATAGGCGACGTGGATCCGCTCGCCATGCAGGAAATTTCTTCCGCCTACACGCCGGTCCCCGGCGGCGTCGGCCCTCTCACTATCGCCATGCTGATGGCCAATACCGTGCAGCTTGCCGAAAGCCATCTCGCCTCCGTGTCCGGGGAATGCTGAAGGTCGGACTCACCGGCGGCTACGCGAGCGGGAAATCTTTCGTGGCCGCCGAATTGGAGCGCCTCGGCTGCTTTGTGCTGCGCGCCGACTTAATCGGCCACGCCGTTCTTGAACCCGGCGGGGCGGCCTACAGTCCCACGCTCCACGCCTTCGGCCCCGCCATCCTCGCGCCCGATCACGCGATCGATCGCAAGAAGCTCGCCTCCGTCGTCTTCGAGAATCCCGAACTGCTCGAAAAGCTCAACAGTTTTGTCCATCCCGCCGTGATCGCCCGCGAAGACCAGATGATCGAAGAGTACAAGACTCGCAATCCTCAAGGCGTCGCCATCGTCGAAGCCGCTATCCTGATAGAGACCGGCCGCGATCGCATGTTTGATCGCATCATACTCACCGCCTGTGATCGGGAGACACAGATCGCCCGCGGCGTCAAGCGCGACCATCTCACGCGGGAACAGGTGCTCGCGCGCCTCGCGCGCCAGCTGCCATTAGAAGAAAAGAAGCGCCATGCTCATTACGTCATCGATACCAGCGGCGAAAAACAGGACACGCTCTGTCAAGTGAAAGTGATCTTCGAAGCTCTGGAGCGCCTCGCGCATTCGAACCACCCCTAGCATGATTGCCCGTATCTTTCTCCTCGCCTTCGTGTTCGCCTGCGCGCTCGTATGGCTGACTTCTTATGCGAAATGGAGCATCCGGGGCGTCGCGGCGCCTCTGTTCCGCCCAGGCCTGCAGATGCCCGCGCAAACCTCCGTCCATGGCGCCGCCCTAACGTCCGACGAGCAGAACAACATTGATGTCTACCGTGCCGCCCGGGGCGCCACCGTATATATCACCAGCACCACTGTGCGTCGCGATTTCTTCTATCAGCCCATCGCTTCCCAAAGCCTTGGCTCTGGTTTCTTGATCGGCGACAACGGCTTTATCCTGACCAACTACCACGTGATCTCGGGCAGCAGCCGCATCCAGGTCACGCTTTCCAACCAGACGCAATACTACGCTCGAGCTATCGATACGGACCGCTCCGATGATCTGGCGCTCATCAAAATCGAACCCAAGTCCCGTCTCTCGTCCCTCAAACTAGGCGACTCGGATCACCTGCAGGTGGGTCAAAAGGTCTTGGCCATCGGCAATCCCTTCGGCCTCGAAGGCACGCTTACCGTGGGCGTCGTGAGTTCCATCGGGCGCGTCGTGGACAGCGAAAACGATCAGCGTCTCCAAGGCATGATTCAGACCGACGCGGCTATAAACGGCGGCAACAGCGGCGGCCCGCTGCTCGATTCGAGCGGCAGCGTTATTGGCATCAACACCGCCATCCTCGGCCGCGCCAACATTGGCATCGGCTTCGCTCTTCCCATCAATCGCGCCAAGGCTCTGCTGACCGACTACCAGGCCGGCCGCGTCACGGAGCGTCCCAGGATCGGCGTTACCGTCGAATACGTGGCGGGCGATCTGGCCGAAGCGCTGGGCCTGCCGCGTAAAGGCGGCCTGCTCGTGCAAGGTGTCGTGCGCGGCTCTTCCGAATATCTCGCCGGGGTGCGCGGCGCGCGCGAAGTCGTCGATATCGGCAACGTCGAACTGGGAGTTGGCGGCGATCTCATCGTCGCCATCGACGGCCAGCCCGTCGAGCGTGAAGACTCGCTCGTCCGCGCCATTGCCCGTAAGCGCGTCGGAGACACTATCACCCTGACCATCCTGCGCGACCGGCGCTCCATTGATTTGCCCGTGAAACTGGTGAGGGCGCCCGACGCGAGCTAACCCTCGCCATCCATGTTCCGCGGCGATCGAGTGCCTGCCCGGGTCCTGCTTACTCGACTTCCGTCGTGCCTTCGCCGTACCCTGCGCTCGTCACAGCCGGGTTCTCTCGCAGCACGTTTACAAGCTCTTCCATCGTCTCCGGGCTCCGCACCGCGGATTCGATCTCCGCGTGCAGCCGCACCAGGTCGCCCTCCTCGACGTTATCCGTTCGAAGCTGCCGCAGGATCAGCGGCCGCTCGGCAATGGCTTCGAGCAGCTTCGCGCGCACCTCCGCCTCATGCAGATCCGAGCACGTGGCATGCAGCCGGTAGATCACATCCGTTGCGCTGCGCACGGACTTGCTGTCGATGTATCTTGAAAGCGGCCGGAACAGCAGATTGATGATCATCAGCAGCGCCGTAATGTAGAGCGCCGCCAGGACTTCGCCCGCTCCCGCGCATGCTCCGACCGCCGCCGAACACCACAGAGTGGCCGCGGTATTCAGGCCGCGTATGCCGGCTCCGTCTTTGATGATCGCTCCAGCGCCCAGAAACCCGACGCCCGAAACCACGTAAGCGACCACTGTCACCGAGGTAGGGCCTGCCAGTATCGAACTCAGATCGACAAACGCCGCCGCCCCTAAACAGACCAGCGTGTTTGTGCGAAGGCCGGCGGCTCGCTGCCGCCATTGACGCTCAATGCCGATGACGGCTCCCAGGAGCAAGGCCACCGCCAGGCGCACCAGTGACGATTGCCCTAAGTATCCAAGCTCTGGGAGATGCACTCATTCTGTTGTAGCGTGAGCCGGGTCCAGCGCGCGGCTGTCAGAGGTGCTCGTGATGTTCCGGCGCCGGCCTTCCTTCGCGGCGTTCGGGTGCCGGCCTCACTTCGTGATGCTCCACGCGTGGCCCTTCATACCGTGCCCTCGGGACTGCGTAGGGATGCACATACGCGCCGCGATTCACCCAGGTTCGCCCCCACGGGCGCCCGTCGATCAGCACTCCGTGCGTGCGCCACTCGAAGCCGACATGTCCCCAACCCCAAGGCGCAAAGCCCGCGCCGATCACGATTCCCGGTCCAAAGCGGATCGCCCCGCCTACAAAGAATCCCGGCCGCGGCGCCGCGAACACCACATAGGGATCGTAATAAGGCACATAGTAGTAGCCCGGCGAAACCGGCTGAATCTCGATATCGTTCGGGCCCATGTCCTCCACCCGATCGTATTGATTGCTACGTAAGTAGCCGTAGTTATACGCCTCTTGCCGCATGCGCTGCACGGCATCCATCACGTCGCCGCGCTGCGCGAGCGCCGCGTTGCCTAACGCCTGCGTCCAGCCCATGTACTGCGCCATGTAATTCAACACCCGCGGAAACGGCAGCAGCGCGATCACGCTCTGGTCCCAAGGCAGGTTGTCTTCTTGAATGGCGTGCGCCAATTGGTCGCCATGCAGGAAGCTGTGTTGGTTCGCCCAACCCGCCGCCTCCGGAATCTCATTCGAATACGTCGCGGCCGTCAGCACCTGCGCCAGCAGTCCGTCCGGATACAGCGCAATCGGCTGCACCAGTTGATCGAGTTGCTGCGGAGGCAGCATCGGAGGCGCCGGATATTGTCCCTGTTGCGGCCCCGGCGGATACTGCCCCGCCGGATACTGGCCCGGAGCGGGGCCCTGTGGCGGATACTGCCCCTGTGCAGGCGGATATTGTCCCTGCTGTGGATACTGTCCCTGCGCCGGCGGCGGATATTGTCCTTGCGCTGCCGGATATTGTCCCTCTTGTGGATATTGACCCTGTTGCGGGGCTTGTCCCTGTGCTTGCGGATATTGGCCCGGAGGCGGGGGCTGTTGCTGCTCCTGCGGATACTGCCCCTGCGGCGCATCGGGCGCCTGCGCGAGCGCGGGAGCCACCGCAAACCCTGCAACAAAAATAGCTCCGGCTATCATGGCGAAAACTTTATTGGTTCGCATTCTGCAACTCTCCTGCTGATGGTGTCAGCGTACTTGGCTTCGCACGCATCTGCTTAATGGACGCTCAAATCGATCTTTCGGATACCGTTGCTCCACGCCTTCGCCATTAAGCCGCGATTAACCGACTGGTGCATCTCAACCACTTGGTGGATTCCACTCACTTACCCGCGTGCTATACCTTGGAAACACGTCTTTTCTTGGAGTTCAAAACGCCTTTTCATCCGCGCATGAACCGTCCGTCTTTTTTAACTCTCATCGGTTGCGCCGGCGCAGTTCTGATGGCCGGTTTCATCTCCGCCAGGCCGCCCGCCCCTGAGATCGACCCCCATTCGATGCCCATCGATCTGGACCGCGGCGCCCCCGGCCTGTCCCACTGGCTCTCCGCCCTTCAAACTCGCGCCAGCATCCTGCTCATCACCGCCCATCCCGACGACGAAGACGGCGGCATGCTCGCCTTTGAAACGCGCGGCCTCGGCGCCCGCGCCGCGCTGCTCACCCTCACTCGCGGCGAAGGCGGCCAAAACGCCATGTCTCCCGATCTCTACGACGCCCTCGGCCTCATTCGCACCCAGGAACTCCTCGCTTCGGACCGCTACTATGGCGTCGATCAATACTGGGGCCGCGAAATCGACTATGGCTTCTCCAAGACGCGTGAGGAAGCGCTCGAAAAGTGGGGCTACGATCGCACACTCTCCGACGTCGTTCGCGTGGTCCGCATGACGCGTCCATTGATCCTTGCCTCTGTCTTCGCCGGCGCGCCCACCGACGGCCACGGCAATCATCAGGTCGCCGGCCAAATGGCGCAAGAAGCGTTCCTCGCCGCGGGCGACCCCCATCGCTTCCCCGAACAGATTCGCGAAGGCCTGCGCCCCTGGTCGCCGCTTAAGGTCTACGCCCGCGTCCCCTTCTTCGAAGCCAAGGACGGCAAGATCTACGATTACGCGACCGACAAATACGTCCCTGTCCGCTTCTACGACTACGTCAACAAGAAGTGGATCGAGCAGAAGCCCGCATCCAACGTCTCCATCCCCGAGGGCAGTCCCGATTTCGCCTCCGGTCTCACCTTCCTGCAAATCGGCCGCCAAGGCTGGGGCTTCCAAAAGACCCAGAACGGAGGCGGCACTCTCCCCCAGCCTTCGCTCTACAGCTCGCCCTACCATCGCTACGGCTCGCGCGTCGCCTCCACGGCCGAGGAAAAGTCGTTCTACGACGGCATCGATACTTCGCTTCCCGGCATCGCATCGCTCGCTCCCGGCGATACCGAGTTCTTGAAATCCGGTCTTGAGCAGCTCGCCTCGCTCGCCTCCGACGTTCGCAATCAATATCGCCCGCTCGACCCCTCAGCCGTTGCCCCGCGCCTCGCCGATGGCCTCCAGGCTACGCGCGCGTTGCTCGCCAAAGTTCGCGAAAGCAGCCTTCCCGAGCCCGGCAAGAGTGACGTCGCCTTCGAACTCCAGGTCAAAGAGGCGCAGTTCCAGAAGGCGCTCGCCATCGCTCTCGGTCTCTCGCTCGACGCCGCTGTCGCGCCGGCCAAAGAACCCAACGGACCTTTTGCCTCTTTTGCAGGCGCCGCGCCTACCTTTGCCGTCGCCATCCCCGGCCAATCGTTCGGCGTCAATGTTCACCTGCTGAACGAAAGCCCGCTCGCGCTTTCCATCGAAGATCTACGCATCGTCGCGCCCGATTCCGACGGCTGGGACATCCGCGCCGAAAAGTCGCCTGCCCCCGCGCTCGATGCTGGCAAAGACATCTCGGTCAAGTTCGCCGTCAAAGCTCCGCCCGACGCTCGCCTCACCAAGCCCTACTTCTGGCGCCCCGATCAGGAGCAGCCCTACTACGATCTCACCGATCCTCGCTACTGCAGCCGCTCCTTTGCGCCCTATCCGCTCGCCGTCGTCGCTCGCATCTCATACCGCGGCGCGACTCTGCAAATCGAAAAGGTCGTGCAGTCCCGGCAGCGCGCCGAGGGCATCGGCATGCTCGAAGATCCTCTGCTGATGGGTCCGCCCATCTCTGTCTCTGTCTCTCCCGCCGCCGGCGCCGTCCCTCTCACCACCGCTTCCTTCACCTTTTCCTGCACCCTGCACAGCAATGTTAAAGGTCCCGCGCAAGGCGTCCTGCGGCTCCAGCTGCCGGATGCTTGGCAGGCCCAACCCGCCGAGCATCCTTTCACCCTCGCCCGCGATGGCGATAATCAAACCCTCGCTTTTCAGATCTCGCCGCACTCCGTCAAAGCTCAGACTTATCAGATCAAGGCCGTCGCCGAATACGGGGGGAAAACCTACGAGGAGGGTTACCATTTGGCGGGCTACCCGGGCATCGCGCCGTATCCGTACTACCGCCCTGCCGCGTATCGGGCCGTCGGCGTCGATGTGAAAACCGCGCCCCATCTGCGCGTCGGCTTCCTGCCCGGAACCGGCGACGACGTGCCCCGCGCGCTCGAAGATCTCGGCGTTCCCGTGCAACTGCTCTCCGCATCCGATCTCGAAACCGGTGACCTCAGCGCCTATGACGCCATCGTCCTCGGCGTCCGCGCCTATGCCGTCCGCCCGGAACTCCGCGCCGCCAACAATCGCCTGCTCGAATATGTCAACAACGGCGGCGTCCTCCTTGTGCAATACAACCTGCAAAACTTCGACGCCGATTACGGCCCTTACCCGTTCACCCTCGGTCAAAATCCTCAGAAAGTGGTCGATGAAACTTCCGACGTCAAGTTACTCGATCCCGCCTCGCCCATCCTGAACTGGCCCAATCGAATTAGCTCCGCCGATTTCGCGGGCTGGCAGGAAGAGCGCGGCCACGGCTTCATGGAAAAGTGGGATCAGCACTATAAGGCTCTGATCGAAACCCACGATCCCGATCAGGACCCCCAATCCGGCGGCCTCCTGATCGCCCGCTACGGCCGCGGCACTTACATCTACGATGCCTTCGCCCTCTACCGCCAACTCCCGTCCGGCGTCCCCGGCGCCTATCGGATTCTTGCCAACTTAGTAAGTATCTCCAAGAACCCGGACTGGAAGTAGCTTCCGAAGGCTACCGCTCCAGCGCAAACTCGAAATACAAAATATCCTGCCCCGACCGCGCATCCCGCAGCCCATTGAGATATAACTTATCTCCCGGCTCCGATTGCGCCTCGAAATAGAAAAATCCACTTACCGAATCGTTCGGCGGCACTAACTTCGCCGCGAAAGCCCGCGTCACAATCTGGGGCGCATTCAATGGATTGCCCTTCTTCGGCAGCGGCACCGGAAGCGTGACCGCCGGCGGCTTCCTGCCATGTTTCCACAAAAAAGGAATGTCCTGCGGGTCGACGGCGTTCACATGCCGGCCATCGACCCCCACCAGGTTCACCTCCAGCTCCCGCAAATCCAGCGCCTTGTCCCGGTTATTCTGAATCACTACCAGTACCGGCAGCACCCCATAGCGCAGTAAGTCGGCCTTCTTGCCGAACGCCTCCGCCGTCAGGTCTTCCGTATTGAACTGCTTCGCGCCCACGATCACCCGATCCGCGCTCTGGTGCGCGTACTCGTTCGCCGTCCCCGGCCGAAACTCCTTATCGCCGGTCCACCCCGGTGCTCCCGTCGCCAGCGCCCCCGCCGCCAACGCTATACTCGAAATCACGAAACACGTCCTTGGAATCACGCGCACGCTTCTCCTCTACCGAATCGTCCAGTTTCTTTCGGTCCCCTTCGTTGCTATTTACTTCGTCGCGCGGCTACTTACTAACCGCTCTTACTGGTCCCACTTCGGCGAGCGCCTCGGAATCCTCCCCCGATCTTTCACTCGGACGAAGCCCGGCGCCATTTGGTTGCACGCAGTCTCCGTCGGCGAAGTCGCATCCGCCGTCCCGCTCATTCGCGCCCTGCAGGCGGCCGAGCCGCTCATCCCCATCTATCTTTCCACTTCTACCGTCGCCGGCCGCATCGCCGCCGAGCGCCGCGTCTCCACGCTGATCGATGGCATTTTCTATGCTCCCATCGACTACGTATCCTGCGTCCGCAGGACCCTGCGCGCCATCCGCCCGGCTCTCGTCATCGTTCTCGAAACCGAGATCTGGCCTAACCTTTATAACGAAACCAAGCAGTCCGGCGCCGCGCTTGCTCTCGTCAACGCCCGCATCTCCGATCGCGCCTGGCCGAGTTACCGAAAACTCCGCTTCTTCTTCCGCCCGCTACTCCAGCTTCCCGATGCCGTCTTCGTCCAAACCGCCTTCGATCGCGAACGCTATACCGCGCTCGGCGTTCCCGCCGCCAATCTCGACTCGATTGGCAATCTGAAATACGATGCCTCTTCGGAACCTCCCGCTGCCTCCATCCCCACCTTCGGCGCGCAGCCCGTCTGGATCTGCGCCAGCACCGTCGGCCCGAACGAACGCGGCAGCCTTCGCCGCCATTCCATCGATGAAGACGATCTCGTCATTCGCGCGTTTCGATCCATCGCGCTCGAATTCCCGCGCCTGTTGCTCATCCTCGCGCCGCGCCAACCCGATCGCTTCGATATGGTTGCCCGCAAACTTCAGCGCGCCGGTCTGAGTTTCATCCGCCGCACCCGGCTCGAAGCCGACTCCGCGCTCGCGCCCCAGCTCCCCGGCGTGCTCCTGCTCGATACCATCGGCGAACTCGCCTCCGCGTATTCCCAGGCGGACCTTGTCTTCGTCGGCGGCTCCATCGCCCCTCGCGGCGGCCACAATATCCTCGAACCCGCGGCCGCCGGCGCGCCCATCGTCATCGGGCCGCATATGCAGAACTTCGAAGCGATCGCGCGCGACTTCCTCGACGCCCAAGCCATCGTCCAGCTCTCCGAAACGCCCGTTCTCACTCACGAACCTCTCGCCGCCGCCGCCCGCGCTTTGCTGCTCGACCCCGCCCGCTCGGCCCAACTCGGCAGTCGCGCTCGCGCTGTAATCGAAAAGCAGCGGGGCGCCGCCCAGCGGATCACCCTTCGGCTCTGGCCTCTCTTCTACAACGCTTCTCTGCGCACCCCGCGCAGTTCCCTTCAACGTCTCGCTTTGCTGCCGCTAGCGTTCCTCTGGTGCGAAGGCGGCGTTCTTCGCCGCCGCCGCTATCTGCATTACGCCGCTTCTGTGCCTCCCGTCGCCGCCTCTGTCGTCAGCATCGGCGCCATCACCGTCGGCGGTTCCGGCAAAACGCCCTTCACCACCTATCTCTCGGCCGCTCTTAAGGAGCGCGGCTACTCGCCCGCCATCCTCACGCGCGGTTACCGCCGGCGCTCGCCCGCACGCGATCTCGTCTTCCCGCCTGGCGCCAAGGTTCCCGCGGCCTTCACCGGCGATGAAGCGCAAATTTTCCTGCGCCACGCCGTCGCCCCCATCGGAATCGGCGCCAATCGGTATGAGACTGCTCAGATTCTCCGCTTCCAGTTCCCATCTGCCGACGTTCTGCTCCTTGACGACGGCTTCCAGCACGCCCGCCTCAATCGAGACCTCGACATCGTCATCATCGACGGGCTCGATCCCTTCGGCGGTGAAGAACTCGTCCCGCTCGGCCGCCTCCGAGAGCCGCTCTCGGCGCTCGATCGCGCGCACGTCTTCATCGTCACCCGCGCCGAAAATCCTCTACGCTTCGAAGCCGTCTCCGCGCGCCTCCGCGAGTTCAACCCCAACGCGCCCATCTTCCGAACCCGCCTCGTCGCCCGCCATTGGCGCAACTATAAAACCGGCGCTCTGCAAACCCTCCCCACGCGCCGCGTCGCCGCCTTCTGCGGCCTCGGAAACCCGCAAAGCTTTTGGACGACGTTAGAATCGCTCGGCCTTGAAGTCGTCTTCCGCTGGGCCTTCGACGATCACCATAGCTATAAGGCCCGCGAACTTTATCGCATCGCCCACCAAGCTCGCGCCCACGGCGCCGAGATCCTGGTCACCACCGAAAAGGACCGCATCAACTGTCCCAACCATTTCGAAAACGCCATCGCTCCGCTCGATCTCGCGTGGCTCGAGATCCAACTGGAGCTCGAAGACGAACCTCGCTTCTTCGCTTTACTCGACCGTGTTCTGCGCCGCCGTTCAGTTGCTTGACGCCTCGCGCCGTGGCCGCTCTCAGGCCGCGCGCCGCTTGCCGAGCACTGCCGCTTCGTGATCCAGCAGTCGCCGCTTTAATCCGAGCCCGCCCGTGAATCCGCCCAGCTTTCCGCCTGCCGCCACCACGCGATGACACGGCGCCACCAGCGGTAGCCGGTTTCTCCCATTGGCGTTGCCCACCGCGCGAAACGCCGCCGGATGCCCGATCTCTTCCGCGATGTCGCCATAGGTCTTCGTGGTCCCGAAAGCAATTTGAGTCAGTTGCTTCCACACCCGCACCTGAAACTGCGTGCCCTTGAAACCGAGCGGCAGCTCGAACTCCAGGCGTCTCCCGGCGAAGTACTCGTCAACCTGCTTCGCCGCCGTCTTCAACACCTCCGAGCCTCTCCCGCGCTCGCGCCGTGTCCAGGTCTCTTCTTTCCCTAGTCTCCAGACGAATTCGTCCTCGCCCTTCGGATGCCGGTCGTCTTCGATCGCCGCGCACCAAAGCTCTCCCTCCCGCGCCGCCGCATAAAACCGCATCCGCAGCCCGTCGGTCAGCTTCGCTTCTACTTCTGTCCATTCGCCCATCTCTTTACTCTACGTCCGAATTCGCCCGAACGCCCGGAGCCGTCTGCTATCGTGACGATTTACTTCGCAATGCAGTTCTCCCACCTCGAAATCTCCTGCGAGCAATTCACCCTGGACAATGGCCTTTCCGTCATCGTTCATGAGGATCACAAGACCCCCATCGTCGCCGTCAACGTGTGGTATCACGTCGGCTCGAAAAATGAAAAGCCCGGCAGGACGGGCTTGGCCCACTTATTCGAACACCTCATGTTCGGCGGCAGCGAACACCTCCAGGGCAGTTACATCGAGAGCATGGAAAAAATCGGCGCCACCGACCTGAACGGCACCACGAGCGAAGACCGCACGAATTATTTCCAAAACGTTCCCGCTTCCGCGCTCGACTACGCCCTGTTCGCCGAATCCGACCGCATGGGCTACTTCTACAACACCATCACGCAGGACTTGCTCGATCTTCAGCGCGGCGTCGTGCAAAACGAAAAACGCCAGCACGAAAACCTTCCCTACGCCATCGTCGAAGATCTTGTGGTCAAGTCCACTTATCCGGCCGGCCACCCCTACGCCCACACCATAATCGGCTCCATGGAAGATCTGGAGTCCGCCTCGCTCGACGATGTGCGCGATTGGTTCCGGACCTACTACACTCCCTCCAACGCCGTGCTCGCCATAGCGGGCGACATCACCGTCGATCAGGCCCGCGAAAAGGTCAATCGGTATTTCGCCGAGATCCCTCCCGGGCCGCCCGTCGTTCATGAACGCTCGTGGATCGCCCGCATGACCGGCCAGCATCGCGAATCCGTTCAGGACCGCGTTCCCCACGCCCGCGCTTATAAGATATGGAACGTGCCCGGCTACAGTTCGCCGGTCGCCACTTACTTGCGCCTCGCAGGCGGCATCCTTTCCGCCGGAAAAACGTCGCGCCTTCATAAGCGGCTCGTCTATGACGACCAGGTCGCCACCCAGGTCTCCGCCTATCTCGATGAACGCGAGATCGGCAGCCAGTTCGTCGTTGTTGCTACTGCGCGCGACACCAAGGATCTGCTGCGCGTGGAGCGCGCTCTCGATGAAGAGATTGCCCGCTTCTGCGAAGAAGGCCCATCTGCCCGTGAACTCCAGCGCATGCGTATCCAGTCCTACGCCTCCTTTGTTCGCGGAACCGAGCGCATCGGCGGCTTCGGCGGCAAGTCCGATATTCTCGCTACAAATCAGACCTATCTCGGCTCCGCCGCCGCCTATAAGCAGCGCCTTCAACAGCTCGAAGAAGTCACGCCCGAAGTTTTGCGCGAAGCGGCCGCGACTTGGCTCTCCGAAGGAGTCTACGCTCTTGAAGTTCTGCCGTTTGAGGCGAAGAAGCCTGCCGCTCCCGCGCCCGCCCGCAGCCACGTTCCCGAACCCGGGCTTCCCCACGATCTGCGCCTGCCGCCCTTCCGCGAAGACCGCCTCGCCAACGGCGCTCGCCTCTTCGTTGCCGAACGCCACGACATCCCTCTCGTGAACGTCTGGCTGGAATTCGATGGCGGCTATGCGGCCGACCGCTTTGCTCGTCTAGGCGCCGCGCGCCTTGCTACATCTCTGCTTGCCGGCGGGACCGCGCGCCGCACCGCTCTCGAAATCAGCGAAGAGCTCCAGATGTTGGCCGCTCAATTTAGCGCCGGCTGCAACCTCGATCTCTGCAGCGTCTATCTCTCCACTCTCCGCCCCACGCTCGACGATTCTCTCGCTCTCTACTCCGACATCGTTCTCCTTCCCACCTTTCCCGAATACGACTTCGAATATCAACGCAAGCTCCAGCTCGCCTCCATCGCTCATGAAAAAGCGACTCCCGTGCAAATGGCGCTCCGCTCCCTTCCGCCGCTCCTATTCGGGCGCGATCATCCGTACGCTGTTCCGTTTACCGGTTCCGGAACCGAAGACTCGCTGAGCCAGCTTCGCAGGGAAGACATCGCCGCGTTTCACTCCACATGGTTCAAGTCCGCGAGCGCCTGTTTCGTGGTCGTCGGCGACACCACGTTGGCCGAAATCAAACCCAAGCTCGAAAATCTCTTTGCCGCCTGGGCGCCCGGTGAAACGCCCTTCAAGGATCTTCGCCCCGTTCCCGAGCCTTCGAAGCCCGTCCTGTATCTGCTCGATAAACCCGGCTCTCAGCACTCCATCGTCATGGCCGCCACGCTCGCCCCGCCGCCCGACGCTCGCACCGAAGTCGTGCTCGAAACCACCAACAACATCTTCGGAGGCACCTTCGGCGGCCGCTTGAATATGAACCTTCGGGAAGACAAGCACTGGTCTTACGGAGCGGCTTCCATTCTCTATGAAGCGCGCGCGCAGCGCCCTTTCCTCACCTACGCCTCCGTGCAAGCCGACAAGACCGCCGATTCCATCGCCGAAATCCTCAAAGAATTTTCAGGCATGGCCGGCGCAAGGCCCGTCCTGCCGCAGGAGCTCGAAAAAGTGAAACAGCAGCAGATCTTTGAGCTCCCCGGCGCAAATGAAAAAATGAGTTCGATCGGGAATCTCTTCAGCGGCCTCTTGCAAGCCGGACTGCCGCTCGATTACTACGACAGCTATGTGAGCCGCGTTTCCGCTTTGACAGTCGATGAGATCCAGGCCTGTGCAAAATCGCTGCTCGACCCCGAGCGCATGCTCTGGCTGGTCGTCGGCGATGCCTCCGAGCTTGAGCCGTCTCTTCGCAAGCTTGGCGTCGGAGAAATTATCCCGCTGAGCGAATAACCGCGCTTAGTGCGCGGAAGCTTATTTCACGAACCCAAGCTTCTTCAAATCGGGCGCGGGCAGCGGCTCGTTGAACTGCGCCTGCCCGAACGTCTCTTTCACTCGCCCGTCTTCGAGAGCCACCCCGAACGGCGGGTCCACAAACGGAAACGCCTTCTTCAGCTTGTCCAGCTCCAGGCTCGTCGAAGCCTTCAGCTTTGTATCGTGCAGGAACGACGCGGCCCACTGAGGATTCACGGTCGGAATCGCGACAATCCGCGAATCGCCCCAGTTCAGCTTCGACATGAACTTCGAAGCCGCGTCGCAGTGCATGCAGGACGGGTCGTAAAAGAACAGGAACACTTTCCCCTGTGCCAGGTTCTGCGGCTTGCCGTCGACCGTCACCGGTACCGGAACCTGCGCCTTCTGCCGCGCGGAGGCGTTCGCGAATACGCTCACGCCCGATAGAAGCACCAGCGCCGAAAAGACAATCGCCGGAACTCTCCAGGAGTGCGCTCGCGGCGACCATGCGAATGCCGCCAACGCAAACAGCAGCAGCACCGCGTCGCTGATAAAAAATCCCGGTCCGACGGTCCGCTTGATAATCGGAAAGCAACTGCACTCATGGCCCACCAGCACCGGATAGAAATATGCCACCCAGCCGATGAAAAACACTATCAGCGCCGCTCCCAGCAGCCCGCCCCAACGCCGGAATCGCGGCACGAACAGCATGAACGCCGCAAGCAGTTCCACAATCCCCAGCGACGCCGCCCCCACAACGCCCAGGCCCGCCGGTACCTGCGCCTGCTCCAGCAGCTCGCCGGTCTTAAACGGGCTCAACATTTTCCAACCGCCGGATACCAGAAAAATGACCCCCAGCAGGATCGCGCACGCAGTCGCGGCCGCTCGCTTCCAGTTCGCCGTCTCTATGTAGGGCGTCTGCGCCGCCGTTTGAACGAATGTGTCTGCCATCTCGTCGCGCCAGTATACTTTCCGATTTTACCGTGATCTGCTATCAAGGAAATTGCGCAAGTATCAAGGTTTCCCTATCGTCCTGCTCTTTTCCCTCATGGCCCTCCCAGCTCTGTCTTCCGATTCTTCGAAAATCGATCGTCAGGTAAAGGCCATCACCAAATCGGCCATCCTCATCGACACCCACAACGACATCCCGAGCTTCACCATCGACGGAACCGACATCGGCAACTCGCCCAAGAATTACACCGACATCCCGCGCCTGCGCAAAGGCGGCGTGGGCGCCATCTTCTTCTCGGTGTTTGTGGACGCCAAGTATGTGGAAGGAAATCGCTCCGCCAACCGGGCGCTCCAGATGATCGACACCGTCTATCAGGACATCCTCGATCGCTACCCCGATACCTTCGTCCTCGCGCTCACCGCCGACGACATAGTGCGCGCGCATCGCCGTCACAAGATCGCCGGTCTCATGGGCATCGAGGGCGGCCATGCGATCGAAGACAGCCCGCGCCTGCTGCGCGACTACTTTCGCCTCGGGGTCCGCTACATGACTCTGACTCACTTCAACACCAACAACTGGGCCGATTCGTCCGGCGATATCAACGACTCCAACGTCCAGCATCACAACGGCCTCACTCCCTTCGGCAAAGACGTGGTGCGCGAAATGAACCGCCTCGGCATGATGGTCGATATCTCGCACGTCTCCGACAAAACGTTTTATGACGCGCTCGAAACCAGCCGGGCGCCGCTCATCGCCTCCCATTCGGCCGCGCGCGCCGTCACGAATGTGCCGCGCAACATGACTGACGACATGATCAAAGCGCTCGCCGCGAAAGGCGGCGTCATCCAGATCAACATCTACTGCTCTTTTATTTCGCAGAAAGCCGCTGACGCCGCGCACGCGGCCGCTCTCAATGCTGCGTCCGCGGCTGCCCCCAATGCCTCTCCGGTTCGCGCCACCCTCGACGACGTCGTCGCCCACATCGATCACGTGCGCCAGATCGCAGGCATAGACGCCATCGGCCTTGGAACCGATTTCGACGGCATCAACTGCGCTCCGCTCGGCCTCGACGACGTCGCCATGTTCCCGAACCTCACCCGCGCGCTCCTCGAAAAAGGCTACTCGCCCGCCGACATCAAGAAAATCTACGGCGGCAACACGCTCCGCCTCATGCGCCAGGTCGAAAAGGTAGCCGCGCAGCTACAGCACGCCGCCCGCTAATTCTCCAACCCCTTCGCCTCCTGCCACCACTGCTCCATTCGCTCCAGCGGCACGTCCGCCAGCTCGCCGCCCGCCTGCTTCTCCACATGCGCGAAACGCCTCCGAAACCGCGCATTCGTCTTGCGCAGCGCCTGCTCCGGATCCACTTTCAAGAAGCGCGACAGGTTGACCAGCGTAAACAACAAATCACCTATTTCATGTTCCACGTGCGCCTTGTCCCCTTCGTTCTGCGCGCGCGCCAGCTCCGCCGCTTCCTCCTGCAGCTTCTCCAGCACCCCGCCGATCTCCGGCCATTCGAAGCCCAGCCCCGCGGCCTTATGGCTGATCTTTTCCGCTTCCACCAGCGCCGGCAAATTCCGCGGAACCCCATCCAGCACGGACGCCTCCGCCGCCGCGCCTCGCGCCGCTTTCTCCCCTTTCTTGATCTCGTCCCAGCGCAGCTTCACATCCTCCGGCGTCTCCGCCGTCGCATTCCCGAAAACATGCGGGTGCCGCCGCACCAGCTTCTGGTTGATCGCTTCCAGCGAATCCGAAATCTCGAACAGCCCCTCTTCGGCTGCCATCGCGGCAAAGAAAACCGGCTGGAGCAGCAGGTCGCCTAGCTCTTCCGCGAGCCCTTGCCAATCCCTCCGATCGATTGCGTCCATCACCTCATAGGTCTCTTCGAGCAGATACGGCTTGATCGTCTCGAACGTCTGCCTTCGGTCCCACGGGCATCCGCCCGGCGCGCGCAGCTTCGCCATCACCCGCATCAGCTCCGCGAACTTTCTGCCCGCTTCGGCCGCGCGCTCCTCCGCAACCCCGTCTGACACAATGTTCATAAGACAAGTCTCGTATGGCAGATAGCACCGAACTCCCCATCCCCCCGGCGGATTTCCTGTTCCTGGTCGAATCCATCCTGATGCAGGCGCAAGTGCAGCTCGGCCTCCTGAGTTTCGGCGAAAAGGACGAACATCCCGAGCCCAATCTCCCACTGGCGCGCCATTCTATCGATCTGCTCGCCATGCTGCAGGAAAAAACCCGGGGCAACCTCACCACCGAAGAACAGCGCCTGGTTGAAAACGGGCTCACCGAACTCCGCTTTCGCTTCGTCCAGGTCTCCGATGAATTGAAGCGCGCCGGCAAATCCACTGCCTCGGCGCCCGCCTCCGGCGCTGCCGATGAAAGCCCGCTGATCGTCACCGCGGACGGCGGAAAGGGAACGAAAACCGGGTAGATGCTCGGCGAATTCGAGCATGCCTCCATCCTGGTCTTAGGATCCGGCACCAGCGTCGGCGTCCCTATGGTCGGCTGCCGATGCAAGGTCTGCGCCTCCGACGATCTTCGCGACAAACGCCTGCGCCCATCCGTTCTCCTGCGGCTCGGCGAACACCGCGTCTTAATCGACACTTCCCCCGATTTCCGCTACCAGGCCCTGCGCTTCGCCATTGACCGCATCGACGCCATTCTTTATACGCACTCTCACGCCGACCACATCCTCGGTCTCGACGACGTCCGCCCGTTCAACTTCATGCAGAAGCGCGAGATTCCCATCTACGCCTCCGCCGCATCCCTGCATGTCATCCGACGCACCTTTCAGTACGTCTTCGACGACTCGCCAAGCGAGTCCAGCCGCCCTCGCCTGAGCCTGCACTGCTTCGAAGAGGAGCCCATCCGGATTCCCGGCCTCGCGCTGGACATTCTGCCCGTTCGCGCCTTCCACGGTAAAGGCCTGGTCTATGGCTTCCGCTTCGGCGATTGCGCCTACATGACGGATCACAGCGAGATTCCTCTCGAAAGCCTCAACCTTCTCTCGCATCTCGACGTGCTGTTCCTCGACGCCTTGCGCCACAATCCGCACCCCACGCATTCGACTGTCGAAGCCTCGCTCAAGACCGTCGAGTTGCTGCGGCCGAAGCGCGCCTTCTTCACTCATATTTCGCATGACCTTCTGCACGCCTCGCTCGAGGCGCGCTTGCCCCCGGGCGTGCATCTGGCCTACGACGGCCTCGAAATCCCCATTGGACGAAGTGCGGCGGAATGACTACTGTCCCATTCGAACCATGCGCCCTGACGGTCGGCAATTTCGACGGTGTCCATCTGGGACACCAGGCCCTCTGCGCAGCCGCGGTTCGCTACGCCGAAGCCCATCGCATCGTCTCTGCCGCCCTTACCTTCCATCCACATCCCACGGTCGTGATCGCCCCCGAGCGCACGCCGCAAATGATCTGCGCGCTCCCCCAGCGCATCGCCCTGCTCAAGGCCGCAGGCATTCGCGAAGTCTACATACTGCCGTTCACCCCCGCCATCGCCAAGCTCTCGCCCCGCGAATTCGCGTCCGAATTTTTGCGCGACCGCTGGCATTCCCGCGCCGTCTTCGTCGGCGAGAATTTTCGCTTCGGCCACAGGCAATCCGGTACGCCACAAACCCTTGCCGCGCTCGGCGCCGAATACGGCTTTCAAGTCGAGATCGTGCCGCCCGTTTCCTATCGCGGTGAAATCATCTCAAGTTCGACCATCCGCCGCTATCTTGCCTCCGGCAATGTCTCCCGTGCGGCGCGCCTGCTCGGCCGCTGCTTCTCGATCGAAGGATCGGTCGTCTCCGGCCATGGCGTTGGCGCCAGGCAAACTGTGCCCACCTTGAACCTGCTTCCGCCCGCGGGCCAAATCGTTCCGCGCGGCGTCTACATCACCGAAACACGCGAGCCCTCCACCGCGCGCCGCTGGCAATCCATCACCAACTGCGGCGTCCGCCCCACTTTCGGCGGCGACCAGTTCACCATTGAAACATTCCTGCTCACCCCGCTCCAGGGTCCCGCGCCCACCCGCATCGAGGTGCTCTTCCATCGCTTCGTGCGCCACGAGCGCCAATTCCCGAGTCCCGACGCTTTGAAGTCACAGATCATGCGCGATGTCTCCCGCGCGCAGACCTGGTGGCGGCGGCTCTCCATGCAAGCGGAAACGGCGTTTCGAGTGCAGCCAAAACTCGATCACAACCGCATTGATGGAGAACCCAATCCAGAAGGCGATGCCAAAGAACTGGTGGAAGGTCAGATGGGTCAATGAACTCGTCGCAAAGAACGCCCCCATGACCGGACGAGTCGTTGCAATCCCCAGCAGAATGGCCACGCCTCGCGTTGTCCATTCTCGTTTGGCGGCGGTGTTTCCCTGAACGCCGAACCGGAATGCGCGAGCCAGACAATACAAGAACCAGCTATCGAACAGGAAAACGGCTGCGCGTTCGGTCCGGCCCCCGACCGCGTAGGCGCTCATTGCGTATGCCGTCAACCCGGTGATCGCGCCTAACAGAAAGAACGCGCGGTCTACCCATTTGTTGTGCTTCGCTCGGAAGAGAACAAGAACAGCCAGACCCACGAACACTGCCGCCGGCACAATGTGCGCGAGAGTCAGCGCCGCATGCGCGTCGAAAGTTGCGTCGAGCGAAGCCGTCGGCGAGTTGCCTGCCGGCCCGGAGTTCGCCAGCGCGGCGAGCCTTCGCGCTACAACGCCGATAGCGATGAACACGCAAATCCAGAATCCCGTCAACAGCCATTTCGGGTGAGCCAAACGGCGGGATGCCATTTGCCGTTCAGTAGCCAACATCGAAAACACTCCTTTCTCAGCCTTCGCGCAATGCCACCAGCGGATCTACCCTGCTTGCGCGGCGCGCCGGAAGATAGCACGCAAGAAACGCGACCGTTGACAACACCATGGCAGCGCCCAACACGCTAAGCGGATCTCCTCCGCTGATGCCATAGAGGAAGCGGGTCAGCAGGCGAGCTACCGCTACGGCGCCCGCGAGCCCAATTAGAACGCCTGCTCCGGCCAACGACATCCCTTCCCAGACAATCAGCCGCAGAATGTTCCGCCTTCCGGCGCCAAGCGCCATGCGCAGGCCGACTTCTCTCCTTCGCTGAGCCACCTCGTACGCAAGGATTCCGTAGAGGCCAATACTGGCCAGGCCCAGGGCAAGAAATCCGAATACGCTTAGAAGCGCAACGCCTGTTCGCGCGAAAAACAGGCCGTCTCTAATCAGCTCGGGTCCGGTTAGAACCGAGATCTTTACTTGCGGCGCCATCGCGTGGAACTCCTGCTGGATAGGCGTCAAGGCCTCCCGCGGATTGCCTCTAGTCCGTACATACAAAGCCATGCCATCCGAATACTTCTGTTCGAGAGGAATATAGAGGCAGGGTTGCGCCGCCTCTCCCCAATTTGTATAGTTAGCGTTCTTCGCTACGCCAATCACCTGCCGGAATTCTTGCTCTCCGGCAAGCCGAATGCGCTTTCCTACAGGATCTTGTCCTGGCCAGTAATCGTTCGCGATCTTTTCGTTTACGATCGCCACCGGCGTCGAATTCTCCCGGTCGATTTCTGTAAACGGCCGTCCACGATCCATCGCCACGCCGGCAGCGTCGAAGTAATCCCGATCCACGGTATTCACGATCGTCGCGACCGCGTCCGTTCGAGATCGCTTCTCATAGCCTTCGGCTTCTAAGGCGGCGGTCGGTCGTTCCCATAGCGGCAGGTTGGATGCCCAGGACGCCGATTCCACTCCCCTGATTGTCGAGACGCGTTCCCGAACATCTTTGTAAAAGGCTTTCGTGCGCGGCTTGTTGTATCCGGCTTGCCCCGGGCTGGTCATAAAGATGGCGAGATGTGCCGTCTGAAAGCCCGGATCGATCGTATACGCCCGGCCGATACTTCGCAAAAATAAGCCCGCCAATAGCAGCAACAGAAATGAGAATGCGACCTGCCCGCTCAGCAACGCGTTCGCAAGCGTTACTTTACGGCGACTCCTGCCCATGATTCGCGCTTCTTCCTTCAGCATCTCCCCGACCGGAACATCCGTTGCTCTCAGCGCCGGCAGAGCGCCAAAAAGCAAGCCCGTCAACAGCGAAACAATCAGCGCAAACAGAAATACCGTCGCGTCGAACTTCGGAACCACGAAGTTTGCTCCTGAAGGCAACACATGAAACAACAGGCGAAGCGCCGCATAGGCGAAGAGCACTCCGGTGGCGCCGCTGAGTGAACCAAGCAGGATGCTCTCGGTGAGCAATAGCCGCAGAAGTCTTCCGCGCCGGGCGCCCATCGCGAGCCGCACGGCCATCTCGTGGCGTCTGCCGGCGGTCCGCGCCAGCAATAGGTTCGCAACGTTCGAACACGCGATGAGCAAGACCACGCCCACTACAACCAGCAGTCCCACGCTGCCGTAAAGAACCGACCCGGAGCTCGCTCCGTTATTGGCGAATAGTACGTCGCGGACTGGCTGCACAGTCGCCGTTCGGCCTTCATCTGTCGCCGGGTATTCGCGCGCCAGGCCCGAAGCAATTTTCGAAAGATTCGCTCGGGCCTGTCCCTGCAGGATGCCTGGGCGCAGCCTCCCGATGCCCTCGAAGAGAGACTTGCCGCGGTCCTCGAACACATTCGCCATTTCGGTTGGAAATAGCTGCTTGGCCATGGCAGTCGGAATCCAGAGATCGGGCCCGAAAATTGCACTCACCCCAATAAAATGCTGCGGCGCAACGCCGATAACTGTTAGCTCGACGTGGTTCAAGAGTAGTGTCTTGCCGATAATGGCGGGATCGCCGCCAAAGCGCTGTTGCCATGTTCCGTAGTTGATGACGGCTACCGGATGAGCTCCCGGAGCGCTATCGTCTTCTAAGGAGAAGAAATTCCCTCTTGCCGGCTGGAGCCCGAGCGTTTGGAAATAATTCCCAGTTACCAACTCTGCGAACAGGCCTTGAGAACCGTTCCCCGCTTGCCACGTCGCCCCGCGTGGAGAAGAATAAGCGGCCAGGGAGCTGAAAACCGTCTCGCCCGATTCGATGTCTTTGAAATCTGCGTAGGAAAGCTGCAGCGGCGCTCCTGCCTTCGCGCCCGTCCCCAGCTTTGCGGCGTTCACGCTTACGAGCTCTGAGGACTTCGGAACCGGAAGCGGATTCAAGAGCAACGTGTTGATGACCGTGAAAACCGTCGTATTCGCGCCAATCGCCAATCCGAGCGTCAGAACCACAAAAACGGCAAAGACCGGAGCTTTTCGCAGCGTTCGCAGCGCGTAGATCAGGTCTTTCCCAAAGTCGCGCGCAAGGTTCCCATGGCTCCCGTCGCCCGCCCTATTTGCTTGTTCCATACAATCATTTATGACATAAACTATTTAGCAATGCAATAAGCTGTTGGTACAACATGAACTCATCTAAATACCGGAGCGGTCCTGGTCCTGCATTTCTACTGGCGCAGATCGGCGCTCATGCAGCCCGCCGCTTCGCTGAACGACTCGCGCCGCTGAAGCTGGCGCCGCCGGACGCCGGAATCCTGCGCATCCTACGCGGCTCGCCCGGCCTCAGTCAGCAGGAACTCGCCGGCAGGCTCGGCGCGCACCCGAGCCGCGTAGTCGCTCTCATCGATGGCCTGGAACAACGTGGCCTCGTTGAACGGCGCCCGAATGCCGACGATCGGCGTCAATACTCTTTATTTTTATCGCCGCAAGGCGCTGCGACTCTGGAGGACATAGGGAGAGTGGCTCGCGAACACCAGGAAGACCTGTTGCGATCTCTTGACAAAGAAGAGCGGCGGCAATTGGCTGTGCTCCTGCAGAAGATCGCAAATGCGCAGGATCTCACCCCTGGCGTACATCCCGGCTATCGCATGCAGCGGCCATGCTGAGTAATGCTACAAGCGCAATGCCGGCGGAGTGCGGACATGATCGAGCATGAGGTTGTAGTCGCCGGAGGAGGCCCGACCGGCTTGATGCTGGCGGCCGAATTGGCGCTAGCACACGTAGACGTCGCCATCGTCGAGCGGCGCGAAACCCAGGATCTCGCCGGCTTGCGTGCCGGCGGACTGCACATGCGAACCATCGAAGTGCTCGATCAGCGGGGCATCGCCGATCGCTTCCTTTCGCAAGGTCAGGTAACTCGGAGCACGCCCTTCGCGGCTGGCGCTCTCGACATCGGTGACCTCCCGACTCGCCACAACTACTTTCTCGCGCTCTGGCAAACCCATACCGAGCGCATCTTGGCTGGATGGGTCGGCGAACTGGGGGCGCCGATTTATCGCGGGCGTGAGGTGATCGGCTTTGCGCAGGACCACGCCTCGGTCCAAGTCGAGCTGTCCGGCGGCGAATCGTTGCGAGCGAGGTATCTCGTCGGGTGCGATGGCGGCCGCAGTCTGATCCGCAAGAAAGCGGGTATCGAGTTCCCGGGATGGGAGGCCTCAACCAGTTACTTGATTGCGGAGATTCAAACGGCCGAAGAGCCCGAGTGGGGTATCCGCCCTGGTGAAAAGGGCATCAATGCTATTGCCAAACTCGCCGGCGTCAATCACGCTCGCGTCGTCTTGAACGAACAGCGCGTCGCGCAAAGCGACCAGCCGGCCGTCAGCGACGTCCGCGAGGCGCTCGCCGCTGTCTACGGCACGGATTATGGTCTTCGCGGCGCCACCTATATTTCAAGGTTCACCGATATGACCCGGCAGGCAGCATCCTATCGGGACAGACGCGTGCTCCTGGCCGGCGACGCTGCGCACGTGCATTCCCCGGTTGGCGGCCAGGGCCTGAACATCGGCCTTCAGGATGCGGTGAATTTGGGATGGAAGCTCGCGCAGGTGGTTCATGGAACATCGCCGGAGAGCCTCCTGGATACCTACCACGCCGAGAGGCATCCCATCGGCGCCCGCGTCCTGCGCAACACCATGGCCCTCACCGCTATCTATCGCGGTGACGATCGTGTCGAGGCCTTGCGCGAGATGGTCGGCGAGCTGCTGCAGCGAGACGAGGCTCGAAAGCAATACGTCGCGATGATGTCTGGTCTCGATGTTCGTTATGACTTTGGTAACGGACACCCGCTTGTTGGGCGTCGAATGCCCGATCTCGACCTGGTCACCTCCCATGGCCCGCTTCGGTTCTACGCCCTGCTGCACAAGGCACGGCCGGTGCTCCTCAACTTCGGTGAGCCACGCAGCATTGAGACAACGCCGTGGGCAAGTCGGGTCCAGTTGATCGATGCAAAGTACGACGGTCCTTGGGAGCTTCCGGCGCTCGGCGCCGTCAGTGCTCCGATCGCAGTCTTGATTCGGCCCGACGGATATGTGGCCTGGGTGGGAGATCCGGCCCAACGGGCGCTCGCCGACGTGCTGACCACTTGGTTCGGGCGGCCTCCCGCGGGCTAGCGCAAGCCGCCATTGCAGGAGCCGCGGCGGCGAGTCGCCAGGCGCCTGAGCCGTTCATATCCCGAACGCCTTCCCCTGCGAGAGACGAGGAGCAGAGTCGTCATAACCTGAAAGGCGCATCTGTTCTCTTGCCATGGCAACGCGATATTCGTTCCCGACAGTGAAAAGCGCCCTCGCGCCCGGCGCCATCGTGAATGCCGTAACAGCCGCCGCCAAGACCCCGATGGGCAAAGCGAAATCTACCGTGCCCGTCTTCAGAGAAGCAATCGGCATATCCGAGTAATCGCAGCTTTCAGGGGACTGGACAAATACTCTTCCTCCGCGTTCCGAGATTACTCGGGCGCCGGCCGCGCCATCGGAAAGGCACCCCGTCAGCACGACCGCGAGCGCCTTTCGGCCATAAGCCGCGGCTAAGCTTCGCAACAGAACGTTGCCCACATTCTTAGAGCGCTCGCCCGGAGGCGCAGAGCGCACCAGGAGCGTTCTACCTTCAACGGAGACGTAATGATCCGCCGGCGCTAAATACACGGTGGCGCCGCTGATCGGCATCCCATTCTCGGCCCAGACGACCGGCAGCCGGCTGGACCGCTGTAGCACTTCGATTAGATGGCTCTTCCGATTTCGAGCCAGGTGCTGCGCGATCAGAATAGGCGCTGGGAATGCCGCGGGGATTTGAGCTAAAAAGCACGAAAGCGTCTTCACGCCGCCAGCCGAGGCAACAATGCCAATCACGCTATCTTTCCACGTGTATGCACGGTACCGTACATATACCCAAGTATATCGTCCAGTGTGTCGCCTGACGCGAGCGCACGTCTCACGATTGCGACGCTCCGGCCTATGCCTACTGACTCCAATCCAACCGGAAACCGCTTGCTTGATGCGCTCCCATCGCAGGACAGAAATGACGTTCTGGCGAAATGCGAGCGAGAGTACCTCGTAATAAAACAACTTCTCCTCGTTGAGCAACGGCCCATTGAGCGCGCCTACTTCCCCGTAAGCTGCGTTCTTTCCATGCTGACCCGGACGGACGGAGAAAACTATGTTGAGGTTGCCACCATGGGCCATGAAGGGATGTTGGGCATTGCGCTGCTGCTCGGGACCGATACAATGCCGCACCGTGCGTATTGTCAAATACCCGGCGATTGCCTGGTGCTTGGCGCCGAAGATTTCCGCTCGGCGTTGAACGGAAACGGCGCATTTTTTGCCACGCTTCAACGCTATTTGCAGACGCTCATGGTCCAACTCGCGCAAGGCGGAGCCTGCAACAGCCGTCACTCGGTGGAACAGCGCTGCGCGCGATGGTTGTTGATGAGCCGCGATCGCGTCGACTCGGACGAGTTCCCTCTCACCCAGGAGTTTCTCTGTCAAATGCTCGGCGTGCGGCGCGCCACCGTGTCAGAGATCGCATCGAAGTTTCAGAAGGCAGGCTACATTGAATACTCTCGCGGCCTCATTCGCATCAAAGACAGGCATGGACTAACAAGCGCTGCGTGCGAGTGTTACCGCGTCTTGCGCGAGGAGTACAACCGCTTGCTGCTTCCCAGGGAAGAACAGCACCAGGTCTAGTCCGCAATGTCCACGATTACCCGGGATCAATTCGAAAAGTTCTGCGATGAGATCGCGACTCAACTCCCGTCTTTGCTCTCGGGCGTTCGGGGTCAGGGCCAACAAACCGAGCGTGCATTGAATGAATTGTTTGTTCGCGTATGCGCTCATCTGGGCCTCGATCCCAGCAAGCGGGAAAGCGGACTGGAGAACTCCGCTGGTTTCCGCCTGATGCAAACGCTCGAGGAACATATGCGGGACGAATTCCCTTATACGACGATCATGGACGAACATCTGCTGGTGCACATCAAACCCAACTAGCTGTCCTCTCGCCGCCGAATCTTTGGATTCGAACCACCGATAAGTGTTCGATTTCGCGATGATTCTTCTTGCGAGTGGACACCTGGTGAACAGTCTCACGCCCGACAAAGCGCTAAAGGTGAGTCGGCACAGCGACTTGAACGTAGCGAAAATCGGAAGAATACCTGCCCTAAGGAATGCGCCGATTGCCAACCCTTGCCAGGATCGGCGGTTGGCGATTCGCAAGACCTGCAACAGATTGGGAGGATTCTAAAATGTTTCAATCCATCCGGCGCGTGGTGTTTCCTATTGGAGTCGCGTCTGTTTCGCTCTTTGCCTGTTTGGCCAATGCCCAAATCTCCCCGGACTTCCCCAGTGCGCCCACTCCGCCGAATCCGCTGACAAAGACCTTATCTATTTTTCGCGCCAACATGCAGGACAAGATCGTCAAGTCGGCGGATGCGATGCCGGAATCCAAGTTCAGCTATCGGCCGACTAAGGACGTTCGCTCGTTTGCCGAGATCCTGATTCATATAGGGGACATATCGTACTATTTGTGTTCTAACGTCAAGGGTGATGCGCCCCCCGCTCCTGCTACGGGCAAGGTTTCGAAAGCCGAGATCATGGCCTACCTCAAAGCGGCGTTCTCCTACTGCGATGACGCATACGCCGGGTTCAACGATGCGCGCCTCAATGACCCGGCGGACTTCTGGGGCCGCAAGACGAACAAGATGTTCATCTTGACGCAGCTCCCCAGTCATGACGCCTTGCATTACGGCAATCTCGTCACGTATCTGCGCCTCAATGGCTTCGAGCCATCCGGCGGCTGGTTCTGATTGCGCCTCTCGTTCTAGGAGACAGGAATCAGTTCGGTCCAACCTTCGCGAATTGGATCTACCACTCCGTTCGGGTCGAATGTCGAATCGTTGCTAAGCACCACCTCGCTCTTGTCGGTCGAAATCCAATTGTGCATGTATTGATTGGATGTCTCGATCTTTTTCCCCGTTTGAGGATCGACGAAATCCTGACGATTTAGAGAATCCAAAACTTGCAGGTGGGCGGCGTGGTCGATTGCGGCCTGCTGAGCGCGATCTGCCGCCATCGCGTGTTGCGCCGTTTGCACTAAATTGTCGTTGAAACGCTGCCCGTTGGCGATCATGTTCGCGGTCACTTGCCTGTAGTGTTGCTGAATGGATTGGAATTGCCGGTCCTGCGCCGCTTGATACTGCGCGAATGCGGCTTTCATCCGCTGTGAGACCTCCTGGTCCCATTGGCGATTGATCTGCGGAGGACCTGGCTGAAGGGCGGCGAGCTGCTCCAGGAGTCGATCGAGCCCGCCTTTGGGAGCGCGCCTGATCCAAATGCCGTGCGCCTGGCAGGTAGCAACGGAGCGGGCTGGCCGGTGAAGCGCCGGAAAAGCGGGCTGATCGTTGACCATGCATGTGACGAACGTGCTGAGCTGTTCCTGCACGAATTTCCCGTCGAGCACGTACTCTATCCGAACCTTCCCAAGATCGGCCAGGTTACGCATATGCAACTGCCCGTTATTCATGTCCATTGATGCTTGGCGGCGGCGCGCCTCCTCCAGGCCCTGCTGGTCCTGAGCCGAGAGGGGTTGGATGCCAATAATTCGCGCCGTGGGATGGATGTGCGGCACTGCGATGTTCAGAAGGAAAGCGGTGGCGGAGTCGATCGCGATAGGCGCGCATTGGCGGCCCTCCGGGCTTGTGCCGTCGCTTGACCACGCCCAGTGGGCGCCCGGCAACTGCATAACTGCATTCACGCCATCGGGCGCCACCGCCGAATAGCTCATGCCATCGGCGGGAACCATCGGAGCGTAGCAGCCATGCGGCCGCAGAATCATGCCGACGAACTTCCAATCGGCGGGGATCTTGAGCGTGAAAGCGTTCATGTTCAACGCGGAGTCGTTGATTTCGACCGTCCTTGTTCCGCTGCTCCCCTTCGCGTACACCGTCGGGACGAAGCAACCACCGATGCTGAACACTCCGAGCAGGGCGGCCGCAACCCCCAGCAGCTTCGCCAAAACCTTTGGCTTGCTCATTGAGTAATCTCCTCGACTTTTTTCGCTTCAAGCGAGGTGTTCACCAGGCGAAGCTTGACCGGAAGCCCACCCACGGAGGGCGCCGCTTGCCGGACGATCTTCTCGAATTGACTGACCAGCGCGGGGTTGTCCCAAACGGCTTGTCCGACTACGAAGGAGAGCGCCACGCCGTCGCGGTGTCTTGCCAGAAAAACATCGGCGCCGCGGTTCTCGAAAAAGCCTGCGGAAGTCAATGCCTTGCCGAGTGCTCGGGCATCTTTTTCCCGCGCCGCGCCGGCATAGTAGACGTCGTCTTTGCCGAACGGCGCCTTGCCGACGCCGGATTCCTCCTGGACTTCGCGGTCGGTATTCAGCAACCGAACGCGTATGGGAAACCCTCCCACCGCCGGAGCGACCTCGCGCCCGATTTCTTCGAATTGCGAAACGACGTTCGGATCCTTCCAGGCGTCTCGTTTGACGACGAAAGACACAATCGCTCCTTCGGTTCCCTTCGCCAGCGAGACGCTTACGCCTCGGTCTTTCAGGTAGCCGATCTGCTTAAGGCTGTTGCCGAGCGCTCGCGCATCGGATTTGGTAGCCGTGCCCGAGTAGGAAATCTCGTCGTTAGCGCCGATCGTGATCGAAGGATCGCGCGCCAGTCGAAAACCGATCAAAGCACAAATGAAAATCGCGCCGAAGATCGCCAGTCCGAATACAAACGCGCCGCCCTTCGAACCCAGCCGTCCTCCGCGGTCCGTATGATCCTTCACCGCCTGGCCCTGTAACGAGCGAGCCGACCAGCGAGTCCCGAGCAGAAGCCCAAGCCCGAGCGTTGTCGTGACGCCTCTCGGAAGATTCCAGGTGATCAGTATGGCTAGCGCCGCGACCACGATCGTAACGATCAGCGTCATCGCCCCCTTAGAGCCCTGGCCGAGCCGGCGATAGTTGAGGGCCATTAAGGACCCACCCGCCGCCGGTGTGCCGAACAACGTGGCAAGCGCCACCGCATTCGAATCGAACAACGTATATTTCGGAGCCGCTGCCGCGAAAGGTGTGGATGACATGTATTGTTCTCGCCGTTTCGCAGCATGCCTCGGCAAAGTGCTTCCGCGAAAGTAGGTTACAGGCCAGAGTTGAGGTAGTTAACCCACCGATTATGGCCGAAATGGGCCCAACAGTACTTCGCCCATGTCTGCCGACTGACGGTATACTTGCAGGTACAAACCGACACAGACTCGCGGCCCCTGCCGGCTTTCTTACTCGAATTCGTGAGCGCAACCACATCCCACAATTCGGCTGCCGCCGACATCCCTTCCGAACTGGTCGTGCGTCAATTGGAAGCCATCCTTTCTAGCGATGCTTTCAAGAACTCCAGCCGATTGAGCCGCTTTCTGCGCTATGTCGTGGAACACTCCATCGAACGCCAAACCACCCTGAGAGAGCGCCAGATCGGCATCGAAGTATTCGATCGCGACCGCGACTACGATCCACGCGCGGATCCAGTAGTGCGCGTCGAAGCACGTCAACTTCGTTTCAAGCTAGCGGACTACTACGGCTCAGCGGGGCTGACTGACGAAATCGTGATCACTTTGCCTAAAGGTGGATACGCGGCGCATTTCGAGCGGCGAGTACCGCCGCCGGTTGAGTCCTCGGCAGACGAGCAAACCGATGCGAGCCCCGAACAGTCCGCGCCTTCCAAGGCTCGCTCGATACGGGCGATTGTGATGGGGGGAATTGCGGCATGCGCGGTCGTTCTTGCTCTCGCCTATATCTCGGTGCACACGGCCACGGATCCCGCCCGGCTCGCGCGCCCTGCAAATCCGGAAGCGCGCGACTTGTATCTGAAAGGCAGATATTACTGGAACAAACGCACTCCCGAGGGGCTGAACCAGGCAATCGATTACTTTAATCAGGCGATTGTGCGAGATCCGGTCTACGCGCAAGCGTATGTCGGGCTGGCCGATTGTTACAACCTCCTCTCCGAATTTACTTCCATGCCTTCGCGCGAAGCATTCGCCCGCGCAAGCGCGGCGGCGAAGAAAGCCGTCGCTCTGGACGATTCCTCTCCCGCGGCGCACAACGCCCTGGCTTTTGCCTCTTTCTGGGGATTGTGGGATGTGGCCACAGCGGACCGCGAGTTCCGGCGCGCGCTGGTTCTCAACCCGAATTACGTAAACGCGCACCACTGGTACGCCACATACTTGCTCGCCCTTGGGCGAATTTCCGAATCTCTGGACGAAATCGAGCGCGCCCAGGAACTGGACCCCTCATCTACTTCCATCCTGGCCGACAAAGGCTTGATCCTTTTCTATGCGGATCGAAAAGAGCAAGCAGTCGCGCTGCTCAAACAGCTTGAGGCTACTGACCCGGAATTCCTCTCCACTCATAGTTATTTGAGGGACATTGCTCTTGCGGATAAGGATTACGCGACCTATGCTTCAGAGGCGCTGAAGGCCGCCCAGTTGTCGCGCGATACGGGCGCGCTCGCCGTCGCCCAGGCGGCCCAAAAGGGACTCCGAAGCGGCAATCCGCCAGCTATGTTCAGGAGCATCCTGCAAGCTCAGAGGAGGTTGTACGCCGAAGGCGCCGTTCAGGCGTACTCGTTGGCCCAAACCTGCGCGCTGCTGGATGAAAAGCAAGCGGCCTTCGAGTACTTGCATCGTGCTTTCGACCAGCGCGAAAGCGCGCTGCTCGCGCTCCGCATCGACTTCAAACTGCATAGCCTGCGAAACGATCCCGATTACAACGAGTTGCTGAAGAAAGTCGGCCTGCCGTCGCTGCGTTGAGGCGCCGCCGCCGCGTCTAAGAATAGCGTGCGCAGGTTATACTGAGCGCTGAAGCAGCCCGCTTCTGGAGTCACCTCTCATGCAGCTTTCCGAAGGCAAAATCAAGCATTTGAACGCGCTCTCGAACAAGCAAGGCGTCATAGCCGCCGCCGCGATGGACCAGCGCGGCAGCCTCCGCAAATCCATCGCCAAGGCGAAAAACGCGCCCGAAAACCAGGTCTCCGACGACATGATGAGCGAATTCAAGGAGATCGTCGCGCGAGTCCTGACTCCTCACGCCAGCGCCATTCTTCTCGATCCCGAGTTCGGACTTCCCGCCGCCAAGGCGCGCGCCAAGAACGCCGGCCTGCTGCTCGCTTACGAAGAAAGCGGCTACGACAACACCAAGCCCGGACGTCTTCCCGATCTGCTCCCTCACCTCTCCGCCCAGCGCATCAAGGACCATGGCGCGGACGCCGTCAAGATCCTGCTCTATTACTCGCCGTTTGAAAAAGAAGAGATCAACGACATCAAGCACGCCTTCATCGAGCGCGTCGGCGCCGAGTGCGAAGCCGTCGAGATCCCCTTCTTCTGCGAATTCGTCGGCTACGATCCGGCGGGCGGCGATGAAAAGGGATTGGAGTTCGCCAAGAACAAGCCCGACGTCGTCATCAAGTCCATGGAAGAATTCGGCAAGCCTCAATACCGCATTGACGTGTTGAAAGTCGAAGTGCCCATCAACGCCGAATTCGTTCTGGGAAGCAGCGTCTACAAGGGTCAAGCCGCCTACAGCCGCGAACAGGCTCTCGAGTTTTTCCGCAAGGCCGCCGACGTCGCGCGGAAGCCGTTCATCTATCTCAGCGCCGGCGTCGACAACGCGCAGTTCGTCGAGTCCCTCAACATGGCCGCCGAAGCGGGCACCGACTATTCGGGTGTCCTCTGCGGGCGCGCCACCTGGAAAGACGGCGTTCCGATCTACGCAAAGGATGGCGCCAAAGCCTTGGAAGATTGGCTCTCCGTGCAGGGCGTCAAGAATATCAACGCCGTCAACGAAGCCATAAAACCAGCCAAGCCCTGGTACGCTAAAGCAGGCGTCGCCGCCACCGCCTGAGGGGGCGCAGGAAAGGCCCGCCACCTGAATGGAATTCGCTTCCATCCCTGAAGCAATCGAAGATTTCCGTCAAGGCAAAATCCTCGTGGTTGTCGATGACGAGGACCGGGAAAACGAAGGCGACCTGACCATCGCCGCCGAGCGCATCACTCCGCAGGCGATCAACTTCATGGCCACGCGCGGCCGTGGCCTCATCTGCCTCGCCTTGGACGCCGAGATTTGCAAGCGTCTCGACCTGCAGCCCATGTCTTCGGTGAACACCGCCCGCTTCGGCACCGCGTTCTGCGAAGCGATCGATGCCGCCGAAGGCGTCACCACCGGCATATCCGTCTACGACCGCGCGCGCACCATCCGCGTCGCCATCGACCCGCGTTCCCGGCCTCACGACCTGGCGCGACCCGGCCATGTCTTTCCGCTGCGGGCCCGCCCCGGCGGAGTCCTCGTGCGTACCGGCCAGACGGAAGCGGCTGTCGATCTCGCGCGTCTCGCCGGCTTTGAGCCGGGCGGCGTTATCTGCGAAATTATGAACGAAGACGGCACGATGGCGCGCGCTCCGGAGCTGACCGGCTTCTGCCGTCAATACGGTTTCAAGATGATCTCGGTGGCCGATCTGATCCGCTACCGCCTCCAGACGGAGAAATTCGTCGAGCGCGAAGCCTCCGGCCGCCTCCGCACGGCTTACGGCGAATTCGAAGTTCTCCGTTACGTGAACCGCATCGATAACGAAGCGCATCTCGCGCTCATCCACGGGGACGTGAAAGGCAAGAAGAACGTGCTCGTGCGCGTGCACTCTCACTGCGCCTACGGCGATGTCTTCCATTCGCTCGATTGCAACTGCCGCGATCTAATTACGGCCGCTTTGCAAGCCATCTCGCAAGCCGAGTGCGGCGTGTTTCTCTACCTCCATCAAAACGGCCCCGGCCTGAACATCGCCTCGCGCGACGGCGCGCGCGAAATCGTCGGACATGGCCGCGCCCAGAGCGGCTTTTTCGGCCATGGCCGCGCGCAGGGCGGCTTTATCGAAACGGACAAGCAGCAGCCCGTTCAGCACGAAGCCGGCATCGGCGCGCAGATCCTTTGCGATCTCGGCCTCACCAGTATTCATTTGCTGACCAATCACCCGCGCAAGGTCGCCGGCCTCGAGGCTTTCGGCATCCGGATCACTCGACAGATTCCATTTCCCGCCCACATTCTTTCGGAGGTCTCCGCCGTTACATGAAAACTTTCGCAGCGCTGCTCTTAAGCGCCCTGCTGCTTCCGGCCGCGCCGCCCGTCTCCAATTCCGGCTGGTCGCTCGACCGTCTCTTGAGCCGGCCTTATCTCTGGGGCACATGGCCCACTCACATCGAATGGGCCAAACACGCGCATGTGCTCGGGTTTCTGTGGAACGCCCATGGCGAAGCGTTCCGCGACCTCTATGTATACAACGCGGACACCAAGAAACTGGCGCGCTTGACAGACCTCAAAGGCCTGAAAGATCCCATCAACGATACCGAAGCCGAACACGATCCGCGCCGTAAAGAATATCTGCCTCCCCAGACCGGCCTGACGGCTTTCCATCTCTCCCAAGATGGCGCCAACGCCGTGTTCTCTTATCGCCGCGATCTGTATCTGGTTTCGACCGGCGGCGGAGAGCTTCATCGCCTGACCAAGACCAAGGCCGCCGAAGTGGACCCCCAATTTTCGCCCGATGGAACCAAGGTCGCCTTTACCCAGAGCGGACAGATCTATGTAATGACTTTAGGGTTCAAGGCGGCATTCGTGCGAGCCGACCAGTTTTTCGCGATGTCGGGCGGCGGCATGCTCGAACAGCGTACCGACATACATGCGCCCGCCTCGCTGAACGGCTTTGTCTGGTCTCCGGACGGAAAGTATCTGGCCTACACGGTTCAGCCGCAGCCGGAGCGCGCCATGCCTCTCCCCATTTATTCGGGCGAGTTCGTGACCGCTTCGCCCTTCCCGCGCTCAGTTGCTGGCGACGCGCCGTCCTCCGTGCAATGCTACGTGGTCGAAAGCACCGGAGACAATCCGCCGCGGCAAATCGATTTCGGCAAGGGATTCGACAGGCGCGCCCTGCAGTGGTCCGAAGATTCCCGCTATCTGTTGCTGGCGCTGCAGGCGCCGAACTACAAGAGCGAAGATGTCCGCGTCGCCGACGTAAACACGGGAAAATCCAAAGTGGTCTTTCACCAGACGGACGACCGCTGGGTCGAAGTCTCCGATACAGGTTGGGAGCCGACTTCGAAACGCATCTGGCTCACCAGCGATAAGAGCGGCTTTTCACAACTCTATACTGTCGCCGTCGATGGAAGCGATCTGCGGCAGATCACCAAAGGTTCCTGGGAAATCCATCGCGATCCGTTTTCGAGTAGCCCGCAATGGATCGGCGATTCCATCTATTATTCCTCCACCGCCGCCGGAACCGCCGAACGGCAGTTCTATAAGGTCAAAGCCGATGGCTCGTCCGCGCCTGAACAGCTCTCGAAGCGCGAGGGCCTGACCGTAGCCTGGGTCTCGGAAGACGGCAAAGCGCAGGCTGCCATGCAGGCCGACATGAAAAATCCCTTCGACCTCTACGTCGATGGAGAGCGCGTCACTACTTCTCCGCTGCCCGAGTTCTATAAAACCGATTGGGCCGAAACGCGATTCATCACCTATCCTTCTTTGAAGGATCGCAAGCCTGTGGCCGCGCGCATGCTGCTGCCGCCCGGCTACAATCCGGACGATCCCAACCAGAAGCCTCGGCCCGCCGTCGTTTATATCCACGGCTCCGGTTATGCCACCAGCGTTCTGGAGCAGTGGGGCAGTTACCAGGAAATACGCTTCGCCTTCAATAACTACCTGGCGCATAAAGGCTACGTAATCCTCGAAATGGACTATCGCGGCAGCACCAACTACGGGCGCGACTGGCGCAGCGGCGTGTATCTCAGCATGGGCGGTCCGGACCTGGAAGACGTTCTCGGCGGAGTCGAGTACCTGAAATCGCTCAAGAACATTGATCCCTCGCGCATCGGCATCTGGGGTTGGAGTTACGGCGGCTTCATGACCGCGATGGCCATGTTTCGCGCGCCCTCCGCATTCCGCGCAGGCGTCGCGTTCTCCGGCGTTTACGATTGGCGCAACTACAACGCCGAATACACCGGAGAGCGGCTCACCACGCCGGCCGAAAATCCGGAGGCATACGAACGCAGCTCGCCCATCCACTTCTCCGGGCAATTGCAGAATCGCCTGTTGATCGTGCACGGCATTGCCGACGATAACGTGCTGTTTCAGGACGCCGTGCAGCTTTCCGAGAAGTTGATTCACGAAGGCAAGCCCTTCGAGGAAGCGTTCTATCCGGAAGAGAGCCACGCCTATGTCCGCGATGAGAGTTATCGCAACGCATTCGGGCGAGCCGCGGAGTTTTTTGAAGAGTATCTGCAGCAGGGGCAGTAGCGACGCATTCGTTCATGCCGATCGCCTTTAAAGTTCCGCGCTTCTATCCGATTCTCGACACCGCGCTGCTGCGGAGGCGCGGCTGCGCTCCGGTGCTTGCGGCTGAAGCGCTGCTGGCCGCCGGCGCGCGCATCCTGCAATACCGCCACAAAGACGACTGGAGGCAGAGCGATTTCGACACCGCCCGTCAGATTGCAAAGCTGTGCCACGAAGCCGGCGTGCTGTTCGTGCTCAATGACCGCGCCGATTTCGCGCGACTGCTGGGCGCGGCCTTGCACATCGGGCAGGACGATCTGCCGCCGGTGGCCGCGCGGCGCGTCGTAAGCGATGAAGTAATGGGCTTTTCCACGCACAACAAGCAGCAGTTGGCGCGCGCGAACGAAGAGCCGGTCGAGTATCTATCGATCGGTCCGATCTTCCCGACCACCTCCAAAGACCGGCCCGATCCCGTGGTTGGCCTCGACCGTTTGCGCGAGTTGCGCACGCTCACCGCTAAGCCGCTGGTCGCCATCGGCGGCATCACCATGCTGAATGCGCGCGAGGTGCTCGCCGGCGGCGCCGATTCCGTCGCGCTCATCTCCGGCATCCTGGCCGAGAACTGCGATCGGAAGTCGCTGCGCCGCACCGCCGAGGAGTGGATTCGCCTGGTCGGCGTGGCTGCCGCGCCGGATCGGATCGGCGTCTGAATTGCTAAACTGTAAGTTTCCATGGCGATCAGCAAGGACCTGCTGGAAATACTGGTTTGCCCTGTGTGCAAAGCCAAGGTGGAACTCAAACAAGACGGCAGCGCTCTAAAATGCGTCTCCTGCCACAGAGTCTATCCGATTCGCGATGACATTCCAGTGATGTTGGTCGATCAGGCCACCATCGAGCAGTAGCGTTTCATGACGATTCTGGAGCAGTTGCCGCAGCGTTCGCGGGTGGGAGTCATACGGCTTCGCTCGCTGGGCGATTGCGTCCTCGCAACTCCCGGGCTGGCGCTCCTCAAAGGCGCGCGGGCGGATCTGGAAATCGGCGTAGCGGTTGAGCCGCGATTTGCGCCGGTGCTCGAAGGCAGCTCCGCGGTGGACCGCATTCTGCCGCCCACTTGGCAGGCGCTTCGCGCTTGGAAACCTTCGCTCTGCGTTAACCTGCACGGCGGCACGCGCAGCCAATGGATGACGGCGTTTTCCGGCGCGAGATGGCGAGCCGGGTTCGCGCATCACAGCTTTACTTTCGCCTACAACATCAAAATCCCTCGGGCGCAGCGCATCTTGAGCGTCAATCGGACGGTTCACACGGCGGAGCATCTGGCGTCCGCGTTCTTCGCGCTGGGCGTCCCCATTTCCAAAATTCCTCGCGCGCAACTGGCGGCGGGCGAATCGCCCGTGGAATCTTCCGGCGGCCGTTACGCCGTCCTGCATCCGTTCGCCTCCGCGCCTGAAAAGCGATGGCCGGCCGAGCGCTTTTGCGAAGTAGCCCGCTACCTGCAACTGTGGAACATCCGCCCCATCTTTCTCGCCGGCCCCGCGGACGATCCATCGCCATTCGGCGCCCACCAGGTTTTTCAAGGCTCTGTCGCTCAGATGAAGGCGCTGCTTTCGAGAGCTTCCGTTTTGATCGCAAACGACAGCGGGCCGGCGCATGTCGCGGCCGCGTTCGGCGTTCCGAGCGTGGTGCTGTTCGGCGCCTCGAACCCCGCCATCTGGGGACCGTGGCAGACCGAATCGGAAATCGTGGTTGCGCCCGAGGGCCTCAACACAGTCAGCGTGTCGCGCGTCATTGCCGCGCTCGAACGCCTGCGCATGTTCGAAGAGGCGCACGCTTGAAGGCTTCTCGGCCGTGAAGGATCTCTATCGCCTGCTGCGCTACGCGCGGCCGTATTGGCTGGCGCTGCTTGCGAGCGTTGTATTCATGGCCATCGTCGGGCTGTCGCAAGGCTTGCTGGTCCGGCTGATTCCGCTCATCTTCGAGAGAGTTCTGAATCCCAACACGCCCGATACGCCGGCGCTGCTGTTTTCGGTTCCGCTGACCCACACGCAGCTCTATCTGAACGACGTGTTTCCACCGTTCGTGCACAACATCTGGACCATGGTGGCGCTGGGGATTCTGGCTTGCTTCATCGCCAAAGGCGTATGCGATTACCTCGGCAACTACCTTATTAATTGGGTCGGCACCACCGCGATCATGGATCTGCGGCAGGAGGTCTTCGACCGCGTGCTGCGCCAGGACGCTTCGTTCTTCGAAGACCAGAACACCGGCCGCATCATGTCGTCCATCATGAACGACATCGACCGCATCCAGGTCTCGGTATCCACGATGTTGGCCGATTGGCTGCGGCAGATGTTCACGGCGCTGTTCCTGCTGCTTGCGATGATCAGCATCAACTGGAAGCTGTCGCTCATCAGCCTGCTGGTGTTTCCGGTGGTGGCGGTGCTGACCATGCGCCTGGGCCGCCGCATTCGCAGAACCACGCGGCACGCGCAGGACATGGCGGCGGGGCTGACGCAAATTTTGCAGGAAACTCTCACCGGGCATGAGGTCGTGAAGAGCTTCGGCGCGGAAGACTACGAATCGAAGCGCTTTCGCGTAGCCTCGCAACGCCTGCGCGCGGGCAACTTGCGGTACGTGGCGCACCAGGCGCTGGCTTCGCCCATCATCGAAATTTTCGGAGCGCTCACCATTATTCTGCTGTTGTGGCTCGGGCGCGAGGAGGTCAAGACCGCGGCCATGACGGCCGGCACGTTCACCGCTTTCGGCATGGCGCTGGTGATGCTGTATGAACCCATCAAGCGCCTGACCAATATCCACAACATCTTTCAACAGGGCGTGGGCGCGGCGATGAAGGTGTTCGAATACCTGGACCGCTCGCAAGACCTGGTGGAAGCGCCCGACGCCATCAGGCTCGCCAAAGTCGAAACCGGCATTCGGTTTGAAAAGGTAGGCTTCTGTTATCCGTTGACGCCGGAACGCTGCGTTCTGAACGGGATCGATCTGGAAGTGAAAGCGGGCGAAGTTGTGGCGCTGGTGGGTTCGAGCGGCGCGGGCAAGACTACGCTGGTGAACCTGGTGCCGCGTTTCTACGATGTCACGGCCGGCGCGGTCCGGATCGACGGGCACGACGTTCGCGCGATCCGCCTCGACAGCTTGCGGGAGAATGTCAGCCTTGTGGCGCAGGACACCTTCCTGTTTAACGATACAGTCTTCGACAACATCGCCTACGGGCGGCCGGACGCTCGAGAAGAAGACGTTTTTGCGGCGGCGCGCACCGCTCTCGCGGACGAGTTTATTGAAAGGCTGCCCGAGGGATACCAGACGCTGATCGGCGAGCGCGGCCTGAAGCTGAGCGGCGGCCAACGGCAGCGCATCTCGATTGCGCGCGCGCTGTTGAAGGACGCGCCGATCCTGATTCTGGACGAAGCGACTTCGCATTTGGATACGGAATCCGAGCGGCTGGTGCAGCAGGCGCTCACCGCGTTGATGAAGCGCAGGACGGTGCTGGTGATCGCGCATCGGCTCTCTACCATCCGGCAAGCGGATCGGATTGTAGTGTTGGATCGCGGCGAGATCGCCGAGACGGGCAAGCACGAGGAACTGATGGCGCGGCGCGGCATTTACCGGCGGCTGCATGAGATGCAGCACGCCGATTCCGGCGCGGCGGTAGGATAACGCAGAAGGGAATGAGCGCAGAACCCGCTACTTCCGCGACGCCGATTCGCAGCATGACAGGATACGCGCTGGTCCGGAAAGAGACCGGCGTGGGCGAGCTGGCCATCAGCCTGAAGACCGTAAATCATCGGGGGCTCGATCTGCATTTCCACGCCGGCGGTGAGCTGGCGCGCTTTGAAAACGCCATGCGCGCGGTGCTGAAGCAGAATGTGGCGCGAGGGCACGTGGAGGTGCGAGTAACGCTCACCCGCAACGGGACGGGCGAGAGCGCTCGCTTCAATCGCGATTTGCTGGCGCGTTACCTTGCGCTGTTCGCGGCTGCGCGAGAAGAGTTCGGGATCGGCAGCGAGCCGGACCTGAACGTGATCCTGACGCTGCCGGGCGTTTTCGATTCGCCAAACGGCGCCGAACCGCTGGGCGAATCGTTCGAAGCGGAGGTGGTGGAAACGCTGAGCGAGTGCGCGCGCCAGTTGAACGCCTATCGCGAGCGGGAAGGCGCGCAGTTGGCGGCGGGGCTGGCAGGCGAAGTGGAATCGATCGCGCAGCGAACGCGGGAGATCTCGGCCATTCGCGCGCAGGCGGTCCCTGTGTTTCACAGACGGCTGCGCGAGCGCTTGAAGGAGTTGCTTGCCGAAGCTTCGATCAGCGAAGCGCGGCTCGCCGAAGAAGCGGCTTTGTTGGCGGATCGCTCGGACGTGCAGGAGGAACTGACGCGGCTCGATGTGCATGCCCGGGAGGCGGCGCGCATTCTGCAGTCGGGCGGGGAAGCCGGAAAGCGGCTGGATTTTCTGCTGCAGGAGATGAATCGCGAGACCAATACGATTCTTTCGAAGACATCGGGCGCGGGCGACACCGGATTGAAGATCACCGATCTGGCGCTGGCGATGAAGGCTAACATCGAAAGAATACGAGAGCAGGCCTTAAATCTTGAATAGCTTTATTGCGCAAAAGGAGGCGCTCGAAAGCGGCAGTTCGAGGCAACGCATGACCACGGTCTTCATCATTTCGGCGCCGTCGGGTTCGGGCAAGTCGACGCTGGTGGCGCGGCTGCTGGCAAGCGGCCTGGGAGTGCGTTTCTCGGTTTCCTACACCACGCGCAAGCCGCGGGGCGCCGAGCAGCCCGGCGAAAATTACAATTTCATTTCCCGAGCGGAGTTCGAGGCGCGCGTTCGGCGCGGCGAGTTTCTGGAACACGCCGAGGTGTTCGGCAACTACTATGGAACGCACCGCGAAGTACTGGAGCAAGCGCAGAACGAGGGGAAAGACCTGATACTCGACATCGATGTCCAGGGTGCGCGACAATTAAAGGAAAGCATCCCGGGCGCGGTGAGCATCTTCATCTTGGCGCCTTCGCGCGACATATTGGAACAACGGCTGCGAACGAGATCGGAGGATTCCGAACAAGTCATCCAGCGCCGTCTCCGGGCTGCGGCGGAAGAGATTCGGAACTACAATCAATACGATTACGTGCTGGTGAATCACCAGGTGGAAGAATCGGTGAACACCCTGACCTCGATTATCAGGGCCGAGCACGTGCGGCGCATCCGGATGGAAGATCAGATCCGGCCGATTCTCAAGTCATTTGAAGAGCGGCCGCCTTCATTGTTCGAATAAGAGATTGGACAGGAGAGAAAGTATGGCAAGAAACGCGATGTACTGCATTCCCGACGATGCGGATGCGAGCACGTATAGATTCATCATCGTGGCGGCGAAACGCGCGCGGCAGTTGCAGAACGGGCAGCGCAGCGTGCTGCCGGCTACGAACAAGAAGCCGACCATGCTGGCCATGGAAGAAGTGCGGCGCGGCCTGGTGCAGTACGACGATTTCGGGCGCGAAGAGCAGCAAGCCGTAGCAGAAGCCGAATAAGCGGCGGGGCCGATGCGGGTCGTTCTGGGCGTAGGGGGCGGGATCGCGGCGTACAAGTCGGCGGAACTCGTGCGCGCGCTGCAGCAGCAAGGCCACGCGGTGCAGGTGGTGATGACGCAAGCGGCGCGGCAGTTCATCCAGCCGTTGACGTTCGCGGCGCTTACGGGGCGCAAAGTCATCGAAGGCCTGTTCTCCGAAGCAAGCCCGGAAGAAACGCTATCGAGCGCGGTAGAGCACATCGCCGTGGCGCAGGAGCACGACGCGCTGGCGGTGGCGCCGGCGACCGCGGATCTGCTGGCGAAGTTCGCGCACGGGCTGGCCGACGATTTCCTTTCGACGTTGTATCTGGCGTTCACGGGACACGTGGTTCTGGCGCCGGCGATGAACAACGCGATGTGGGAGCATCCGGCTACACAGGAGAACGTGGCCAAGCTGCGGGCGCGCGGGTGCCGGATCGTGGAGCCCGAAGAAGGCTGGCTGGCTTGCGGCTCAATCGGCCCCGGACGCTTGGCGAATCCGGTCGCGATCGCGCAGGAGATCGATCTGCTGGGCATTCAAAAGAAGGATCTCGAAGGCGAGACGGTCTTGATTACGGCGGGGCCGACGCAGGAGCCGCTCGATCCGGTGCGCTACGTAAGCAATCGCTCCAGCGGAAAGATGGGCTACGCCATCGCGGAAGCGGCAGCGCGCAGAGGAGCAAAGGTGGTGCTGGTTTCCGGGCCCGTGAACCTGGCGGCGCCGCGCAATATAGAGACCATCCAGGTTCGCACCGCGCAGGAGATGCGCAAAGCGGTAATGGAGCATTTGAAACAGGCCACCATCATTATCAAGAGCGCGGCGGTGGCCGATTACTATGCCTCGGAGGTGCCGAAGCAGAAGCTCAAGAAAACGGCGACGCGATTGTCAATCGAACTGGACCCCACGCCCGACATTCTGGCCGAGATCGGGCAATCGAAAGGCGACCGGCTGCTGGTGGGGTTTGCGGCCGAGACGCAAAACCTGATTGAAGAAGCGCGCCGCAAAATGAACTCGAAGAAGTGCGACATGCTGGTAGCAAACTACGTGAATCAGGACGGAATCGGGTTCGAATCCGACCGGAATGAAGTGGAGATTCTTTCGCGGTCGGGCGAAATTGCGCATGCCGGGCCGGCGGATAAGATCGAGATCGCCGAAAAAATTCTGGATCAAATCGCGACCTTGCGGCTATCCTTGCACGCCGCGGACGCGCGCGCGTAACCATGACGCCGGAGGAAATTCGGGGCTACCTGGAGTATTATCGGGACCTGGGATTCGAATCGATATACAAGCGCGCCGGAGCGCCTGTGGCGCCAGCCGCGGCGCCGTTGATGGAAGCGGCGAAACCGGTGACGCTTGCCGTGCTCCCCACCCTCGAACCGGAAGGCGACACGCTCGGGAAGATCTCTTCCGATATCGGCGACTGCACGCGGTGCGGGCTGCATCGCGGTCGAAACAAGATCGTCTTCGGAACGGGCAATGAAGCGTCGCGGCTGGTGTTTGTCGGAGAAGGACCGGGGGCGGACGAAGACGAACAGGGATTGCCGTTCGTCGGGCGCGCGGGGCAACTGCTGACGCAGATGATAGAAGGCACGGCAGCGAAGGAAGGCATTCCGATCAAGCGAGGGGATGTTTACATCTGCAACGTGGTGAAGTGCCGGCCGCCGGAGAACCGGACGCCGCTACCTGAGGAAATGGAAGTGTGCGGGCAATTCTTGTTTCGGCAGTTGATGGCGATCAAGCCCAAGGCGGTCTGCGCGCTGGGGGCGACGGCGATGAAGGCGCTGCTGAATGCAAAGGAAGGCATCACGAAATCGCGTGGACGATGGCATAAGTGGCGCGATATTCCGGTGATGGTGACGTATCATCCGTCGTATTTACTGCGGCAGTACAACCAGCAGGCGAAGCGCGAGGCCTGGGAAGACTTAAAGGCGCTACTGCACTTTGTTTATGACTGAGCGCGCCGGCACGGGGCGGCGCGGCTTATTCATCACGTTCGAAGGCACGGAGGGGAGCGGAAAGACCACGCAGATGTGCTTGCTGGTGGAGCGGCTGCGCGGCGCCGGGTACACGGTTGCCGAGAACCAGGAGCCGGGCGCGACGCGAATCGGCGGACAGATTCGACGCATTCTGCTCGATCCGGCGCATCGGGAGATGACGCCCATGGCGGAGCTGCTGCTGATGTTCGCCTCGCGCGCGCAGGCAGCGGCCGAGATAGTGGTTCCCGCGCTCGAACGTGGAGAGATTGTGGTGAGCGACCGGTTCACGGATTCGACGCTGGCGTATCAGGGCGAAGCGCGCGGGCTTGGTTTTGAAACTGTGATGGCGGCGCATCGGCTGGCGCTGGGCGGTTTGTTGCCGGACCTGACGTTGTGCATTGCCGTGGATATTGAAACCGGGTTGAGGAGAGCGAGCGAGAACCGCATGGAGCAGCAGCCGCTCGAGTTCCACAGGCGCGTGGCCGCGGGGTATCGGAAGATCGCGGCGGCGGCGCCGGAACGATTTCGCATGGTGGATGGAAGCGGCGCGCCCGAGGAAGTGGCCGAACGAGTGTGGGCGGAAGCGACGCGGCTTTGCGGAGGAGCAGGGGCGGAGAATAGAAGTTGAGCTTCCCGAACTTTTATGGCAACGCTGGCGCGGCCGCAGCCCTGCGGCAGATGCTGGACAGCAAGCGGATGGCGCAGACGATTCTGCTCAGCGGGCCTGAAGGCATCGGCAAGGCGACGCTGGCGAGACGCTTCGCGGCGGAACTGGTGGGGGACGCGGAAAAGATCGAGCAGGACGATCTGGGGCTCGCGCGCAATCTCGACATCGTGGAGCAGCGGGAAAAATGGCCGGCGGACAAAAGGAGCGACGATCCGCTGTTGTTCTCGACGCACCCGGATTTCGTGACGTTCGCCCCCGACGGGCCGCTACGGCAGATCACGATCCAGCAGATGAGACTGCTGCGCGAACGGGCGCAGTTCAAGCCGCTGCGCGGATCGCATCGCGTATTTCTGATCGATCACCTGGAGCGCGCGAACGAGCAGGCGGCGAATTCACTACTGAAAATCCTCGAAGAGCCGCCGGAGCATTTGATCATTTTCGCGACGGCGGAGAATCTGTACGACTTGCTGCCGACGATTCGGTCGCGCTCCATTGTGCTGCAGATGTCGCGGCTGCGGGATGAGGAAATGAAGCAGTTCGCGGCCTCGCGGCAACTGCCGGACGCAGAGACGCGGATTGCGATTGCGGAAGGCAGCCCGGGGTTGGCGGCCACGCTCGACCTGGAACAATTTCGAGAGCGGCGGGCGCTGATGCTCGCGGCGTTCGATTGCGGAGCGGGGCTAAGCCCGTTTGCGAAATGGGTGCAGCACTCGGAGAATTTTGGGGCGCGGAAAAGCGAAAAGCTGGAAGCTTATTTGAAGATCGGCTACGGCGTGCTGGAGGATATGCTGGCGGGCATGCATGGGAACCGGCCGGCGCGGAACCGGGACGTGGAGCAGCGCATCGCGGCGCTCGCGAAAGCGGTTAACTTCACGTGGATGGAGCGAGCAGTACGTTTCATGGATGAGCTTGTACTAATGGTACGAAGGAACATTCAAAAAACAGCAGCGCTCGACGCTATGATTATTAATTTACGTAACCGTGCTTAAAAGAAGAGCACCTAATTATGCAATTGCGCTGGTTTAATTCGCCAGCAACCCCACACTTTCGGGAAACCACCACAAATGATTGAGGAGAGGCGAGTAGAGCCGCTAATTCGAAAACCGGTACGCAACAGCGCCGCGCTAGAGACGAGAGAGCCGGCGCGACGGCCTCCCGCCGCGAAGAAGAGCACGCCACCGGACCAAACGAACGCCGAACAGTTCTATTACTCCAAGCAGATGCAGAGTAAGACTCGCATGGTAGTTGTGCTTACCGATGGCGAGCAGTTGGAAGGAGTAATCGAATGGTATGACCGCGAGTGCCTGAAGCTGAACCGGACGGGCGCGCCGAATCTGCTGTTGTATAAACGTTCGATCAAGTATATGTACAAGGCCGAAGGCGACTAGCGCGGCGGCCATGTTAAACGCGCACAACGGACCCCAATGCGCTAAAGCGAAGACGCCCTGTGCGCGGCGGCCTAGCAATTCAAATATAGGCTGTGGCTTTGAGTGGGCAAGATGTGCCGCCACTCACGGATAATCTCGCGATAGGTTTCGCCGGCGGGTCGGATTTGGCGATCGAGATCGTACAGGCCGAGGGGATTGACGCGCCCGTTATCCTCGCGCAAAGCGGTATCCCAATCGACCTGATCGGTGAGGCTGTAGTAGGTGAAGCCGATCATGGGCACGCCGTCTTCCCGTAATCGATGAACGTTTGCCCACTCCTTGCGAATCCACTGCGGCGCGCGGTCCGCGTCGGGAAGGTTGGTTTCGGTGTGCATGACGGGCAGGCGATAACGGCTGAAGTACTGGTGAGTGATGACGTAATAGCCGAATATCTCGCCGGCGGGCCGGATGGCGCCGTCGCCTGAGACCAGGTGTTCGTTGGTGTCGTAATAATCCGTTCCCATTACGCAATGTTCCTTGCGGTGGTTGTCGCAGAACCAGTGGTAATCGTTTCGGGCCATGCCGTTGTCCATCAGGTACTCGTACATTTCGAAGGTCACGGGATTGCCGTAGGAGAGATCGAGCGAAAGGAAGCGCTTCTGGTTGTAGATGGCGGCGATGGCGGCGCTCGATGGATTAACGGGGTGATGGTATTCGGAGGTCTCGCTCTGGATGAAGATGGCCTTGGGATTTACGTCCAGGATGGAGTGCATGGCGAGGACGTTAGCCTTCGACAGGTTGTGCAGAGCGCGGACGAAAGGCTTGTCGCCGCGCAGGCGTTCGTTCCACCAGCCAAACTGGGCGGAAAAAGTGGCGGCGATGTGGATCTCGTTTACGGGGGTGAAGAAGCGGAGCCAGGGGTAGCGGATGGCGACGGCTTGCGCGTATTCGGCGAAGAGCGGGGGCCAGTCGGGGTTTTGAAAATCGCCGATCCAATCGGGGACGCCGAAGTGGCAGAGATCTACGATGGGCGTGATGGCGAGTTGGCGGAGAGCGCCGAAGGTCTGGTCGGCGAACTCCCAATCGTAGCGGCCGGGCGCGAGGTGAGTAGCGTAATAAGGCGGGCCGTAGCGCAGGAACTCGATGCCGAGGGAGCGAACAAGATCGAAGTCTTCGCGCCAGCGCTGGTAGTGGCCGCACTTCTCCATTTCGTCGATGCGCTTGGCGGCGCCGTTGGGAAGCGAGATGGTGGGATAGCTGTTCTCGATTCCGGTAGCAAACATGAACTGAGCCACTCGTACTCCTGATTACGGGCGCGGATCCTGCTGGTTGGCGGCGAGCCGGGTCTTGTCTTTGAAGACGAGGCGATAGGCGCGGCGCTCGGCGGCCTCTTCGAAGCGGCGTTTTTCCTCGCCGGTTTCGGGAACGACTTGCGGGAGGATGACTTTGTTGCCGGCCTTATCGAGGCCGACGAAGGTGAGATAGGCGGACGATGTGTGGCGCATGGCGCCGCTTTGCAGGTTTTCGACCCAGACTTTCACGCCCACTTCCATAGACGTGCGAAAGACGCGATTGACTTGCGATTTGAGGCGCACGAGTTCGCCGACGCGGACGGGATGGAGGAAGGTCATCTGATCGACCGAAGCGGTAACGACCATGCAGCGGGCGTGGCGGATGCCGGCGATGGCGCCGCAGAGATCGACCAGGTGCATGACATGGCCGCCGAGCATGTTGCCGAGCAGGTTGGCGTCGTTGGGCAGGCAGACTTCGAAGTACTCGGACTGCGATTCGCGCACGGGGCGAGGCTCGGGCGAAGGCGGAACAACGACGAGAGGCTCTTCGGAATAAGACATGCGGGGCGATCAGGAGGCCAGGGGGAACCGTTCGAGAAAGCTGCGGCAAAAGGCGAGAGCCTGGGCGCGCATGGCGAGCGGCTGGGCGTCCATGGAGACTCCGGCGGGATCGGGATCGAGGGCGCCGGTCGAAGGGGAGTAGCGCGTGGAGAACCAACGGACGGGCGCGTAGTGGCGCTCTTCGATGCAGAGGATTTCGAGGCCGGCTTCGGATTGGGCGAGGACGGTGTAGCGGAAGCAGGAGGGCGCGTGGCCGGCGGGGAAGAGGTCGCACAGTGAGTGGGAGTAGCCGTGATTGCAGCACTCGAAGCGGCGCTCGGCGGGAGCGGGCGGCAGGTCGGCGCGAGCGCGGCAGAGGCCGTCGTACTCATCGATGAGAGGCAGGCGGGCGTGAGCGTGCCGGGGGGAGGGAGTGATGGCGCGCGGCTCGAAAAACGGGCACGGCATACAGTTAAGCTTAGCTGTCCATTATTGTGGAAGTCCATACTTTGAAAATCATGATGACGATGCGAATTTGCTGGTTGATGGCGGCGGCGGCCGTGGGGTTGGCGGCGCAGACGGCGCAAGCGGAGCGGGGCTCGGGCGTCAAGTGGGAAGAACTGACGGGGGCGGATTTCGCGGCGGCGATTCAGAAGAGCGGAGGGACGTGCGTCCTGCCGTTCGGGATTATCGAGAAGCATGGGCCTCAGTTGCCGCTAGGGACGGATCTAATTAATGTGCGGTATGTGTCGGTGCATGCGGCCGAGCGGGAGTTCGCGGTAGTGTTTCCCGAATACTACTTTGGGCAGATCTTCGAGGCGCGGCATGAGCCGGGGACGATGGCCTATCCGGCGCACTTGCAGATGGAGCTGTTGCAGGCGACGACGGACGAGATGGCGCGGAACGGGTGCAAGAAGATCGTGATTGTGAACGGGCATGGCGGGAATTCGAGTTTCTTGCCGTATTTCGCGCAGTCGCAACTGGCAGAGCGGCACGATTACGTGGTGTATGTGGTGGATCGCGGGGAGTGGCCGGCGGGGCGGCCGGCGATGCATTCGAAGACGGACATGCATGCGGGGGAATCGGAGACGTCGCACACGATGATTTCGCGGCCGGACCTGGTGCACCTGGATCGCGCGGGGAGCGAATCGGGAGCGGACCAGCAGCGGCTGGATCTGCCGTCGGATGTGTATACCGGAATCTGGTGGTATGCGCGGTTTCCGAATCACTATGCAGGCGATGCGACGGCGGCGAACACGGCGCTGGGGGAATTCGATATGAAGGCGTGGACGGATCGGGTGGTGGATGCGATTCGCGCGGTGAAAAGCGACCGGAAGAGCCTGGAGCTGCAGAACGAGTTCTTCGAGAAGGCTGGGCATCCGCTGGATACCAAGCAGTAGCTGGAGGAGCGTCGGCGATGTTGATTGTGCATGTGCAGATACGGGTGAAGCGGGAAAGCGTGGAGGCGTTCCGGGAGGCGAGCATCGAGAACGCGCGGGCGAGCGTGAAGGAGCCGGGGATTGCGCGCTTCGACGTGTTGCAGGATGCGGCGGATGATACGCGGTTCGCGCTGGTGGAGGTGTACCGCAGGGCGGAGGCGCGGGCCGAGCATCGGGCGACGGCGCATTACGCGAAGTGGCGCGATACGGTGGCGGAGATGATGGCGGAGCCGCGAGTGGGGGTTGAGTACCACAACGTGTATCCAATTGACGAAGGCTGGGGATGAAGGCTGACCGTGACGTTTGAATTTGCGACGGCGGCGCGGATCGTGTTCGGGCAGGGCGCGATTGCGGAGCTGCCGCAGATAGCGCGGGAGTGGGGCCGGCGGGCGCTGGTGGTGACAGGGCGGAACGCGGAGCGCGCCGAGGCGGTGCGGAGAGAACTGCGAGGGTTGGGCATCGAGTGCCGCGAGTTTTCGGTGCATGGCGAGCCGACGGTAGAGATGGTCCGGCGTGGGACCGAGGCGGCGCGCGCTGGGTGCGATGTGGTGATCGGCTTCGGCGGCGGGAGCGCGATGGATGCGGCGAAGGCGATTGCGGCGCTTGCGAAGAATGCGGGCGACGTTCTGGATTACATGGAAGGCGTGGGGCGCGGGTGGGTGTTGGAGCGGGCGGGCCTGCCGTTTCTGGCGGTACCGACGACGGCGGGGACGGGCGCGGAGGTGACGAAGAACGCGGTGATCGGGTCGCCGGAGCACGGGGTGAAGGCGAGCGTGCGGAGCGCGTCGATGCTCGCGAAAGTGGCGGTGATCGATCCGGAGCTGACGCGCGATGCGCCGCGGGAGGTGACGGCGGCGTCGGGGCTGGACGCGTTGACGCAGTTGGTGGAAGCGTATGTGTCGCCGCGGGCGAATGCGATGACGGATCTATTTTGCGTCGAGGGTCTAAAGCTCGCGGCGAATTCGCTCGATCGAGTATATAGAGATGGGCACGATATGGATGCGCGGGAGGCGATGAGTTTGGCTGCGCTGCTGAGCGGACTGGCGCTGGCGAACGCGGGGCTGGGCGCGGTGCATGGATTCGCGGGGCCGCTCGGTGGGATGCTGGATGCGCCGCATGGGGCGTTGTGCGCGGCGGTGCTGCCGCATGCGACGGCGGTGAACATTCGAGCGCTGCGGGATCGCGAGCCGGATGGCGAGGGGCTGCGGAGGTATGGAGAGGTTGGGAGGATTTTGACCGGGCGGGAAGATGCGCGCGCCGAGGATGCGGCGGAATGGATGGCCGAGACGTGCCGCGGGATGGCGATTTCGAATCTGCGAAGGCATGGGCTGGATCAGGGGCAGATTCCGGAGCTGGTGGAGAAAGCGTCGCGGGCGAACAGCATGAAGGCGAATGCGGTGAAGTTGACGGAAGGGGAGTTGAGGGAGGTAGCGGAGCGGACGCTGTAGGGAGACTACTTGAGTAAATTGAGCCGTCTTGGATCATCTTCAGACCAGCAAGCCTGAAATTCGATAATGCTTTTCAGTGTTTTGATCGGGAATGTGCCTCCGCTGCCGTGAGGTGCAATCGTGACGCGACGACCGTCCCGGTGGCGATATCGCTGATGCGAGCCGGTTTGCCGTATAAGCTGGAATCCGTCGGACAAGAGCGCCGCGATGAGCTGCCGAGCTGTCAGCGATCGAAGTGCGCGGTAGTCGATCGCCATGCTAAACAGTCACTGCGATGCGGGGCTGCTCCTGGTGTGAGATATCTTCGACCTCGACTGAATCGCGCGGACCCTGCGGTAGCGGTTCCCCATCCGCGATCAGTTCCTGAACGATCATATGAACGACCTCGTTGATGTTCGTCAAAGCCTTCTCACGGGTTTCGCCCCAGGTCGAGCCACCTAGAGGCTCAAGCGCAGGGCAATACGCGTGCCAACCCGCAGGGTTGCCATCAAAGTCCTGGTCGGGTTCAAGAATCACTTTGAACGTGTATGTCTTCATGGGGGGAGAGTATGACCCGTTCGTTTCCAGCATAGGCGTGAAGCGGGCATCCGTCAATGTTAGCGAGGAACGGTTGGTTCTCGATAACCAAGAGCCTCGGCAAAGAAATTGAACAGGCCGTTCAATCGTGCAAGGGTCAAAGTTTTCGAAAAGGATAGAAACGCGGACACGACGGCGCCAGAACGGGCCGGTCCGGCGGTGATGGCCAGCGTTGTTCTTTGTGGGATGTCGTGGTGCTCGGCGGATCGTTGCTGTAGTTCGGCCTCGGTAACTTGAAAGGAAGGATTGATTCTCTTTTGCAGCAGAAGAAGGCCGATTAGGTACGCGATTTCCACGGGTGACATTTTGGTTTCCGGACCACGGTCGGGCGCGGGGGCGGGCGCCGGGTTCAACTCCGGCAGCGCGCGCAGTACAGCCATTCTGAACAACCGGAATTCGATTGGACTGGTTTTGCCGTATTCGGGGAGGCTCATCTGTGAGGCGACTTGATTGAGCGCGGATACCAGGGTCTGCTCCGAGACCGCCGGGGCCTCGCCTGCCAGATATTTCATGTGAAGCGTTGTCACGCGTTCGTCCAAGCTGTCCTTGATCGGGCCCTCGGAAAGGAAGCAACGTGTGATCGCGGAGGCGTAATCCTTTACCTGTTCGTGTTTCCCGGATAGCGCGAGCTCGGCGGCCTTGCGAATGAGAAGAAACTGAGAGGGGACAGTCTGCGCCATCGAAACCCTGCACCAAAGCGGCGATCGGGCAATGGTAGCATTCGCGCTACGATCAAATCGGCAGCGTTGCCTATGAAGACAGCCGAGCGGGCATTTACGACGATCAGCGGCGTGCCGGTGCAGCCGGTGTATGGGCCGGAGCAGCTACGGGGGTTCGATCCGGAGCGGGAGCTGGGCGAGCCGGGCGAGTTTCCGTATACGCGCGGGATTCATCGCGATATGTATCGCGGGAAGCTTTGGACGATGCGGCAGTTCTCCGGATTCGCCACGCCGGAGGAGACGAACCGGCGGTACCACTACCTGCTCGAACAGGGGCAGGCGGGGCTTTCGGTGGCCTTCGACTTGCCGACGCTGATGGGCTATGACGCCGGGGATGCATTAAGCGAAGGCGAAGTGGGCAAGTGCGGAGTTTCGATCTCGTCGCTCGAAGACATGGAGATCCTGTTTCGCGGAATTCCGCTGGCAGATGTCACGGTTTCGATGACGATCAACTCGCCGGCGGCGGTGCTGTGGGCCATGTACCTGGTGGTGGCCGAGAGGCAGGGAGCGGATTGGCAAAGGCTTTCGGGCACGCTGCAAAACGACATTCTGAAGGAGTACATCGCGCAGAAGGAGTACATTTTTCCGCCGCGGCCATCGATGCGGCTGGTGACCGACACAATCGAATTCGGAGTGCGGCACGCGCCGCGTTTCAATCCCATATCGATCAGCGGATATCACATACGGGAGGCGGGATCGACGGCGGCGCAGGAGCTGGCGTTCACGCTGCGGGATGGGATGGAGTATGTCGATTGGGCGCTCGAACGGGGATTGGAGATCGACGAGTTTGCGCCGCGGCTGAGCTTCTTCTTTAACGCGCATAACGACTTCTTCGAGGAAATCGCGAAATACCGGGCGGCGCGCAAAATCTGGGCGCATGCGATGCGGGACCGGTATGGAGCGAAGAACGAGCGGAGCTGGAAGCTGCGGTTTCACGCGCAGACGGCGGGGTGCTCGTTGACGTGGCAGCAGCCGTACAACAACGTGGTGCGGACGGCGCTGCAGGGGATGGCGGCGGTGCTGGGCGGGGCGCAGTCGCTGCATACGAATTCGCTCGACGAAGCGTATGCGCTGCCGAGCGAGCAGGCGGTGACGATCGCGCTGCGGACGCAGCAGATTCTGGCGTATGAGACCGGGGTGGCGAATACGGCAGACCCGCTGGGCGGGTCGTATTTCGTGGAGAAGATGACGCTCGAAATGGAAGCAACGGCGAACGAGTACATCGAACGCATCGATAAGCTCGGCGGAATGATTGGGGCGATCGAAGCGGGATTTCCGCAGTCGGAAATTGCGGCTGCGAGCTACCGGTACCAGCGCGAGGTGGAAGAGGGCGAGCGGACGATCGTGGGGGCGAACCGATTTCAATCGGAAGATCAGCCGATTGAGCTATTGCAGATCGACCACAGCGCGCAGCGGCATCAGGAAGAGAAGCTGGCCGCGCTGCGCGCGCGGCGGAATAATGCGGAAGCGGAGAGGGCGCTGAGCGAGCTGAGCCGGGCGGCGGAAGGGACTGAGAACACGATGCCCTTTATTGTGGAGGCGGTGCGGAATTATGCGACGCTCGGCGAAATATGTAATGCATTGAGGCGAGTGTTCGGCACATATGCGGAAACCACGCACCTATAAATGTTAGTCATACGGGGTGGAGGGAAATAATGGCGAGAAATTCGAGATCGGGCGTCTTGGGCGCGGTATTGATCGGAGTGGGCTGCGGATTGGCGACAGCGGGGGCGATGCTGTTGGTTCCAGTGATAACAGACTGGTGGCTGTGCAGCGCGGACTGGGCGATCAAGCGGGGGCGCAAACACGTGGAGAACGCGGCTTCGGCATTGGGCGATGTGGCGGGGCGGGCGCAGCAGCGCTTTGGAGATGCGGCGAAGACGGCGCGCGGGGCAACATCGAAGGCGGCCGGGGCGGTAGAGACGGCGGCGCGGTACGTGCGCGAATACACGGAGTAGCGCGGCTTTTTCGAGATGGCGACGAACCGGCTGGAGTTGTTGAAGCAGATGGTCGGGAAGGACCCGGCGAACAGTTTTGCGCGGTATGGCCTCGCGATGGAGCTGGCCAATAACGGGGCGCTCGAAGAGGGGGCGGGAGAGTTTCGGGCGCTCCTCGAGCGGGATGAGAATTACGCGGCGGCGTACTTCCATCTGGGGCAGGCGCTGGAGAAACTGGGCGAGTTGGACGAGGCGCGCGCGGTTTACGAGAAGGGCATCGAAGTAACCACGCGCAGAGGCGATTTACACACGCGGGCGGAGATCGAGGCGGCGTTAAATACGCTGCCGGTCTAGCGCGGGGAGCGCGGTTGTGTAGCGTTGCCGCGCATTTTTGCCAAACGAAATGCGGTAGCGAGGGGCACAGGCGGCGCGGCTGCCACAGGCCCGGATCACAGTTTCTAAGAATCGGATAAGTATCTTTGCGACGAAGCAGATAGCGGCGCGGCCGTGAAGCGCGCGAAATGCCTCCGTGGGAATTTCGCACAGGATGCCAGGACAGACTGGGCCGAAGACGCCGGGCGGAAAGGCGAACTCCAGCCAGAATGCGAGGAAGCACGGATTGAGGTCGCGACAGTTGATTATCGGAGACGAGCGGCAAGAGGATTTCGACCGAATGGCGGCGGGGTGGCGCGAGGAATTCGAGGTGGAGGGGCAGGCGGGCGAGACGCTACTCGAGCGGGTGATTCTGGGGGATTGGGGTTTGCGACGCGCGGACCGGAAGTGCTTTGAGGCCGAGGCGATTCTGGAAGAGGCGCTGGCGCTGGGGCGGGACGAGGAAGAAATCCAGAAGCAGCATGCGCAGGTGCAGTTGTACTTGCGGTACAAGACCAGCGCGGAACGATCGTTTTACCGGGCGTTTTACGCTCTGCGAGGGCTGAGGAAAGACAAGTTCAAAGAGGAGCTGGATTTGAATAAGATTCGCAAGGAGATAGAGAAAACGGCGCGAGAGGTAGTGACGGGCGTGCATGAGGAGATCCGGGCGGAGCGGCAGCGGGCAGACACGAAACCGAAGGCGTTGAAGACGGCCGAAGGGACAGGAACGAGCCGGGCGAAGCAGCTATTCCAAGGACAGAATGCGCCGAAGAAGATGCGCAAAATAGCGATTCTGGATCAGTGGGTAGAGGTGGAGATCCAGGATGGCCGCACGGTGACCAAGTTGTATCCCTCGAACGCGGGATTGATTAAAGAGGGGCAAGCGATGGACCCGCCGCCGGACCTGGTCTACCGGCGATTGAGCTTTCCGCATGGCGTGCCGGCAGAGTACCGGTGGGCAGTGGGTTCGAGCGAAGGGAGGATGGAGCGGGGCGGGATCGGAACGCAGCGCATGACGGTGGACACGTGGCTGGACGCGATTGAACGGGAAGAGGCGAGCGGGACGGGACACGTGGGGCCGACGGGCGTAGGGAATTTGCCGCGGCCGAGGGAGCGCGGCGGGTGCGATTGCGAAGTGTGCACGCAGAACCGGCATGCGATGGAGAGACAGGTGGCGTAAGGGAGCGGCCGGGGACGCCGGGGGCGGAACTCAGCAGGAGTATTTGGAAGCGGGCTTAAGCATTGGCGGTCGAACTAGTTACTAAGTCAGATCTGATCGCGCAGAGTTAGCGGAATCTGCCGGACCGAATCTCCGCGTTTAACGGATAAATCGAGCACCGTGCCCGGCGCCCGGGACGCTGCATATGCTGATTCTGAAGACGCTGCTGCGGGGGAAGTGGGGTTGGCGTGCGCGGTGGCGGCTGTTTACTGGCGTGGTTTTGTGGCGCGAATGAAGGCGCTCAGGATATTGCCTTCGATCGTACGAGCGAGCGCGTCGGCGTCGATGCTTTGGGTGGATAGAAAGGCCCGGGCATCTTCGATTTTATAGATTCGAGTGGGCTCCAGGCCGATTTCGATGAAACCGGCGGCGGACAATTTTTCGCGGCACTCCTGTTCTTCGAGTGCGCCGGCGATGCAGCCGATCCAAAGGAGCATGCTGTTTCGGATCTGTTCGGGGAGCTTGCCGCGGGTGATTACATCCGAGACAGCGAGGCGGCCGCCCGGCTTGAGGACGCGGAATGCCTCGCGGAACACTCGGTCCTTGTCGGCGGAGAGGTTGATGACGCAATTGGAGACGATGGCGTCGACGCTGTTATCGGGCAGCGGGATGGATTCGATCTCGCCTTTGAGAAATTCGGCATTTTCGACGCCAGCTTTGCGCTGGTTCTCGCGAGCGAGCGCGAGCATATCGTCAGTCATATCGAGGCCGTAGGCTTTGCCGGTGGGGCCGACGCGGCGCGCCGAAAGGAGCACGTCGATGCCGCCGCCGGAGCCGAGATCGAGGACGACTTCACCGGGTTGGAGGCTGGCGAGCGCCGTGGGATTGCCGCATCCGAGCGAGGCTTTGAGGGCGGTATCGGGTATCTCGGCGGCTTGCGAAGCGTCGTAGAGGTTGGAGGTGATGGGATCGCAGGAGGGCGCCGCGGCGCCGCCGCAGCAGGAGGTTTCCGCGCAGCAGCCGGCGGGGAGGGCTTCGCCGTCGATGACGCGGCGGGCGGCCTCGGCGTATTTGTGTTGGATTTGATCCTTGATTTGCATAGCGGAATTTTCTCCTTGTTATTTGCAGAGTTGAATGATGGCGCGCGGCTCGATGGCTTTGTTGCGGGTGCAGCACTCGGCGTAGAGGAAGCCGAGCAACTGTTCGAGCGTGGCGGTATTGGCGGAGTACCAGAGGAAGGTGCTTTCGCGGCGTACGCTGACAAGGTCTTCGTTCTTGAGCCTGTCGAGATGGTGGGAGAGGGTAGAGGCGGGGATATCGAGTTCGGCGCCGATTTCGCCGGCGATCATGCCTGCGGGGTGGGCGGAGAGCAGGAGGCGCATGATGCGGAGGCGGGGTTCGGCGCCGATGGCGGAGAAGGCGTCGGCGTAGCGGGCGATGTTGGGTAAGGCGCGAGGCATGGATAGCTTCTATAATTCTAGAACTATCGAAACATGCGTGGGGCGCGCTTCAGCGTTCTCGGGTCAAAATCAACACTACTGGTTCGTCTCCGGCGGGATGATATTGGGAAACTGGCGTGTAGCCGCGCTTCTCTGCATGCAGCAGCACCTTTTGTCCGAGCGAGCCAGCATTCGGAATGCGGAAGTTGCCACCGGCATCGGTTTCTATGGAAGTAGTTCCCGCGATTCCGACCCTGACTCCGGGGATCGCGTGTCCGGTTTGGTCCTCGACGGTTCCGTTGATGGGCGCGGTCCGATTCGGGGCGATCGTGATGGTGGTGGACGGGTTCATATCCCCGCCTAGTGTCATTTCTTTGTTGCCGTGCAGAAAGGCCGAATCTTTTTGGGCATAGACGGTTACTTTTCCGTCTTGCGGCATGCTGCCTCTGGGAATCGCTAACTCGGCGCTCCCGTCGGGAGCGGTTTTGCTCTCATTCGCAGCAGTGACGCGCACCGTGGCATCTTCGACGGGAACGTTGCGGGGATCAACGACTGTGACGCGGAGCCGGTAAATGCCCGCGATTGCGGTCTTTTCGTGCTGTAAGTAGGCGTCGATTCCGATGGGGGCAAGCGCGAGCAAAGCAATCACAGCAATAAGGACCCACGGCGGTTGGCGTGAGGCGGCGGTTGGCTTTTTCCGAAAAGTAGCGTAGAGAGATAAGAGAGCGGCGATGGCGAAAGCAGAAAGCGCCAAGGGAGTTCTTACCGCAGCGATGTATTCGAACATGTGAGGCCGTTATTGCGAAGGAGAACGTTTGGCCTTCGCCTGTAGCAGCTTTTCGAGATCAGCCCGAATCGCTCTTGTGTCGGGGTGCTCAGGCCCTAGGGCTTTCTCATCGATGGCCACCGCCCGGCGGTACAGCGGCTCGGCTCCCGCGTAGTCGCCTTCGGTATGTAAGAGTACGGCTAAGTTGTTAAGCGTCCGAGCGACGTCGGGGTGGTCCGGCCCTAGCGCCTTCTCATCGATTGCCAACGCCTGCCGGTATAGTTGTTCGGCAGCAGCGTAGTCGCCCTTGGTTTGCAACAAAAACCCCAAATTGTTGAGATCCGCTGCGGTATCCGGGTGGTCCGGGCCGAGCGCCTTTTCGTTGATTGCGAGCGCCAGCCGGTACAGAGCCTCGGCGCCAGCATAATCGCTCTCGGCCTGCAGCAATGAGGCCAGGTTGTTGAGATGCGCAGCCCGATCCGGGTGCTCGGGTCCCAGTACCGTCTCATCTATCGTGAGCGCCCGCCGATAGAGTAACTCTGCACCGGCATAGTCGCCTTTAAGCTGCAACAGTTGGGCGAAATTGTTGAGGGTTTTGGCCAAGTTCAGATGGTTGGGGCCCAGCGTTTTCTCAAGTATGGCCAGCGCCCGCCGAAAGAGCGGCTCGGCCTCGGCGTAGTCACCTTTCGTTCTCAATAGAATGGCCAGGTTGTTGAGATTCATGGCGACGTCGGGGTGGTCTGGCCCGAGCGCCTTCTCATCTATGGCCAGGGCCTGCCGAAGAAGCGGCTCGGCTTCGGAGTAGTCGCCCTTGACCTCTAACAGTTGCCCCAGGTTGTTGAGGTCTTTGGCTACGACCGGGTGCGCCTCCCCGAGCGCAGCCCGGTTGATCGCGAGTGCCCGCCGAAACAGCGGCTCAGCGCTTGCGAAATCACCGGCGCGCGCCCAACTCAGCGCCAGATTATTCAATACCATCGCATCGAATGGTCGGCGGAGTCTCGCTTCTTCGTAGGCTTGGGCGGAGTCCCGGAACCTTCCCTGTTCGTAGAGCGATTGTCCTAAGAAGAATGCAGCCTCAGCGGTCTTGTCGCGGGCGTCGGCTTCGGCTTTCTTGCGGATCGAGAACGACTTTTCCAATTCGGCGGTAGCTTCCGGGTAACGCTTTTCATAGAGAGCCGCCAAGCCCTTGTCGTAAGGATCGTCCGCGCGTTCTCCCCAGGCTCGGATCGCCTGGTCGATGTCGTTGGGCGTGAGGCCGAACATCTTTGCGACGCGCTCGAGAGCTTCTCTGTTCTGCGCTTCGGAACTGGGCGGCCCGGCGGACTTGGGCGCATTCTCTTTGTTGATTTGCGCGGCGGCGGCGCGGATGCAGGCGGAATCTTCCAAACAGGCCCGGTCGCCTCGCTCGGCCAGCGTTATCGGAATGAAATTCTTGGCCGCGTTATCGAAGGGCGGTACGTGGGTCCATTTATCCCAGGGCGAAATGAAGACCAGATCCTTGCCCGGCGGATAGCCCACGATCTCCAGCATCACTACGTCTTCGGGCTTCGTTTGAGGAGCGAGTTTAATCCGCGCTTCGCCAAAGTGCGAAGGCGCGCTAATGGAGCTATCGCCGGCTCGCAGGCGAACGTTGTCGATGGGGTGGTCGTGCAGATCCTTGATGTGCACCACGAGCACGCCTTGCTCGGCTTGCAACACTGTAGCTAATAGCAATAAGAGGCAACCCTGGACCGGCATTCGCTTGCACATCGACCTTTGTCCGCGAATAGATTGGTTCGTGACAGCATAGCATCTAGTTGCACTCGCGTTAGGGCAGGACGCCACGCGGCCGCGCGCCGGATAATCGAGGTATGAAGGGCACGGCGGCTGTGATTGGGGCGGGGACGAATGGGCTGGCTGCGGCGATTGTGCTGGCGCAGGCGGGCATGGATGTAGAGGTGCACGAGGCGGCGCGAGAGGTGGGAGGGGCGGCGCGGTCGGGCGAGTTGACGCTGCCGGGGTTTGTGCACGATTTGGGGTCGGCGGTGCATCCGATGGCGATTTCGTCGCCGTTCTTTTCAAAGCTGCCGCTAAAGGATTACGGGCTGGAGTGGATTCAGCCGCCGGCGGCGCTGGCGCATCCGCTCGACGATGGCACGGCGGTGATGTTAGAGCGGAATCTGGGGGCGACCGCGGCGCAGTTTGGCTCGGATGGCGAGGCGTATCGGGAGGCCTTTGAGCCGCTGGTGAAGGATTGGCCGACGCTGGTTGGGGAGGTTTTCCGGCCGCTGCGGGCGCCGCATCATCCGCTTCTGATGGGGAATTTTGGGCTGAAGGCGATGCAGCCGGCGACAGTGTTCGCGCGGCGAACGCTAAAGGACCGGAGAGCGCAGGCGCTGTTTGGGGGGATTGCGGCGCACTCCAATTTAAAACTGCAATCGCCGGTGAGCGCCGCGTTCGGTTTAATTCTAGGCGCGGCGGGACATGCGGTGGGATGGCCGATTCCGCGGGGCGGCTCGCAGCGCATTTCGAACGCACTGGCGGGAGTATTGCGGGCGGCGGGCGGACGGATCGTCACCGGGTCGCGCATCGGGGAACTGAGAGAGGTGGGAGAGCGCGATTTGATTTTGTGCAATGTGACGCCGCGGCAGTTGGTGGCGATGGCGGGGACGGAGCTGCCGGGGCCGTATCGCGAGTCGCTCAAGCAGTTCCGGTATGGGCCGGGAGTGTTCAAGATGGACTGGGCGTTGAGCGATCCGATTCCGTGGCGCGTGAAGGAGTGCGGGCGCGCGGCGACGGTGCATTTGGGGGGATGGATGGAGGAGCTGCGGGAATCGGAGACACGGGCAGCGTACGGGGAGGCGCCGGAGCGACCGTTTGTACTGTTGGCCCAGCCGACGCTTTTCGATTCGACGCGGGCGCCGGGCGGGCGGCACACGGCATGGGCTTATTGCCACGCGCCGAATGGATGGCGCGGTTCGGCGGTGGCGCAGATTGAAGCGCAAATCGAGCGGTTCGCGCCGGGATTTCGGGAATGCGTGCTGGCGAGAGCCGCGCACAATCCGGCGCAGATGGAAGCGTGGGACGAAAACCTGGTGGGCGGGGACGTGAACAGCGGGGCGCTGGATGCGCTGCAGTTCGCGCTACGGCCAACATGGCGGCGGTACCGGACGCCGTTGAAGGGCGTGTATCTGTGTTCGGCTTCGACGCCGCCGGGCGGGTCGGTGCATGGGATGTGCGGGTATTACGCGGCGCAGTGGGCGCTCAAGGACTTAAAAAAACGGAGTTGAAGGCGCGGGAACGCGCGCGGGCAAGGATGGGCGCGCATAGCGCGATTTAACTGGCTGGCTTTTCCTTTACGCAAACCAGTTTCATATCGACCTGGCCTTTTTCGGTTTCGATGTGGCTGGTGGTGACGAGGGTTTGGCCGTCGGCGGAGAGTTCCCAGCGGTCTTCGATGACGACGTCTTCGTTTTTGGCATCCTTCATGGTGGTGCGGATGACGAGAGCGGGTCCGTCCCAAAAGGCTTTGCTGGTGGCCGGGTGGCCGTTGATGACGTTGTTGGTTTGCGAGCCGTCGGTGAAGTAACTAACGTCGGCGGTTGTGGTCTTGCCGGCGGTGGTTTGGATGGTGTGGACGTTGAGGGTGGGATCGCGGTGCTCGACGACGCGGATGACGGCGTCGGGGACGGTGAAGCCGCCGAAATCGCTTTGGTCTTTGACCATGCGCCAACGGCCGGAGAAGTCGGTTTTGGGGGGAGGGAGGGCGGCTTGGGGAGACGCGACGCAGGGCAGGGCGAGGCAGAAGCTGAGGAGGGCGGCGAGACCGAGGAGCAAAGTGCGCAAGGGGTGTGGGCGCGAGATTGGCGTCGAGTGGGCTGCGGGGACGAAATCGGGCACGGGGAAGTCTCTGTAGACCATTGCACCATGTGCGGGAGTAAGGAAGGAGATGGGCGGGATCAGGAATAAGTGGTACCGGGGCTACTAAACTCGAACGGCGGGAGCGCCGATAAGAGCAACAGATGGCGAATGGAGTGGAAGGCGATGCGAATCAGTGAGTTGGATGGGCCATTGCCGACCGTTTCTATGATGAATGGCGAGCGGGACAGACCAGGCGGGGCGCCGAGAGACGGCGATGCGGGAACGAACGGCGGGCCGGCGCGGGGCTCGGACGGAGCTCAGTTGTCGGCGCTGAGTTCGGTGCTGAACGGACTAGAGAGCGGAGCTTCGGCGATACGCAGGCACGTCTACCAGGCGATGGAAGCGGTGCAGTCGGGCGCCTACTCGGTAGATCCGATGCAATTGAGCAAGCGAATTATAGGGGAGGCGCTGAGTTCTGCTTAATGGAGACTCAACTGGGAATCGCTTTGGAGCGGCTTCGGGCGATGGAGCGGCTGCTGATATCGGCCACACCGGAGGCAATCGATCAGGCCGAGGCGTTGTTGCAAGAGGCGGCGGGGGCGGTGCTCGAATACCGGGCGGCGCTTGAGAAGGGTGGCGCGCCGAGCGAAGAGGCGGAAGTGGGTGAATTCCGCAAGGCTTGCAACCGGGTGATGAAGCTTCTCGAAGGAGCGCGCCGGGCGCAGTGGGTGCGGCTGCGGCTTCTCACATCGCTCACGCAGACTTATACGGCGCGGGCAGAAGCAAAAAATTGGTCGCCGTGGCGTGGAACTGTAAACGTCCGGATGTGATCTGCCGATAGGCAAGTAGAGGAACATGTCGAACATTCTGGCCACGCTGTCGGCTACCGCAAGCTCGTTTTCGGCTTACGAGCAGGCGCTCGAGGTGGTCTCAAACAACACGACGAATTCGACGACGCCGGGGTATGCCGACCAGTCGGTGAATTTCGAGGCGAATGCCTTTAGCTCGACCGACGGGGGGGCGGGAGGGGTGACGCTCGGGCCGGTTGAGACTTCGCGGGACCCGTACGCCGAATACAACGTGCAATCGGCGCAGACGGAGCTGAATTATTCCTCGACGCTTGCTTCGCAATTGCAGTCTATTGAGCCTTTGTTCGACCTGAATACATCGTCGGGCAGCGACTCGGGAGTGGGCGGGACGCTGAACCAGCTCTTCCAATCGTTTTCGCAACTGACGGTGAATCCGAACGATTCGTCATACCGGCAGGCGGTATTGAACGCGGCGGGGAACCTGGCTACGGCGTTTAATACGGCTTCGAATGCCTTGACCAGCGCCGCCGACACGGCTCAATCGGATGCGCAGAGTAATGTAGCTTCGATCAATTCGTTATTGGGGCAGATTCAGGAGATCAATCAGCAGAAAGAGGAGAACAACGCGGCGGCGTCGGATCCGGGCATCGACGCGCAGCTTTATTCGGACCTCGAGAACCTGTCGCAGCTTGTGAACTTCACGACCACGACATCGTCGGATGGCGAGACGAACATATATTTAGGCGGCCAACAGCCGCTGCTGATCGGCGGGCATCTGTATTCGCTCGGGACTAGTTCGGCGAACGGACAACTGAAGATTCTCGATTCGAGCGGGAACGACATCAGCGCGTCGGTAACCGGGGGGAGTTTAGGAGCGCTGGTAAATTTGACTAACAATCTGATACCGGGGTACCAGACGCAGCTGAATCAACTGGCGCAGGGGATCGCAGACAACGTCAACAATAAATTGACTAGCGGGACGTATACGGATGCTAGCGGGACGACGCAGCCGGGAGTGGCGCTATTCACGTACAACAGCGCGGCGGCGGCGAAGACGCTGGCGCTGACTTCGATTACGCCGACGCAGATTGCGGCCGCGAGTTCCGCGGATCCAGGCGGCAACGACAACGCCGTGGCTTTGACGAACCTGCAAACCGCTGCGATTCCGGTGCTTTCGAATTTGACGTTCGCAGAGTACTACGGAACGATCGGGTCGAACGTGGGCTCCGATTCGGGACAGGCGCAGAACGACCAGACCACGCAGCAGCAGCTTCTTTCGCAGGCTCAGACATTGCGATCCAATATTTCGGGAGTTTCTCTGGACCAGGAAGCCACGCTGATGACCGAGTATCAGACCTCGTACGACGCAATCAGTAAGTTGATGACGGTTCTGCAGAGCATCGTGCAAAACGTGTTGGACCTGATCGCGCTGCCGGGGAGCGGGGCGTAGAAACGAGCGAGACATAGTATGTTTACGATTCAAACCGCGGCTCAAACTTTCCTTTCGAATCTATCGTCGCTTGAAGAGCGCCTGGATAAGACGAACAACGAAGTGAGCAGCGGACTGCGGGTGCAGACGGTTTCCGACGATCCCGAGGATATAGCGGAAATCCTGCAGGTAAATGCGGAGATTGCGCAGAACGATCAGGTGAAGACGAATCTGGGGCAGGTGCAGACGGAGGTGAATGCGGCTGAAGGGGCAATCAGCACGGCAACGACGCTCATGGATAGCGCCAGCCAGATCGCGGCAGAAGGCAGCAGCGACGGAGCGGATCGATCGGAACTGGCCAACCAGGTGTCGGACCTTTTGACGGAGATGCAACAGATCGCCTCGACGCAGGTGGCCGGCAGGTATCTGTTCAGCGGCGACTCGGACCAGACGGCGCCCTACGGGCCGGTGAACTTTACGGCAAACCCGACCAACGGAGTGGGGCCCTATCTGGGAACGAGCGACACGCGCACGATTATCAACTCATACGGGGTGGGGTTCTCCGTTTCGTTTACGGCGCAGCAGATTTTTGACGGCGGCTCCAGTGGAACGCCCACCAACAGTGTTTTCCAATCGTTGACGCAGCTATACAATGCGCTCGCGAGCAATAATCAAGGCGCGGTGATGGCGGCGGCGAGCAATGTGTCTTCCGCGGCGGGCTATCTGGGCGGCATGGATGCGCAGTATGGAGATATTCAGAATAAAATCTCCGATGCGCTGACCGGACAAACGACGCTCGATACAAATTTACAGACGCAACTGAGCAGTTTGCAGGATGTAGACGAGGCGCAGGCCGTGACGAATCAGCAGACCGAATCGACGGCGTTGAACGCAGCCGAATCAGCGTATGCGGCGCTGCCGAAGAAGAGCCTGTTCGATTATCTCGGATGAGAGTCGATAGAATCTGAGGCGAGTTGACGATCAGGTTTCTGGCTATTGTGGGGCTGGCGGGCATGTCCTTTGCTCCGTCGCCGACGGCAGTCGAGGAGTTCGCAAAGATCAACCAGCAGGCGCACGCGGCGAATACGGCGGGCGACAAGCAGGCGTATCTATCGGCTGCGCTGAAGATGGAAGAGCTGTTGAACGGCGCACCGAACGCAGTGGAAACTGTGGCGAAGGCGTATGCGGCTGTGGGCGACGTTCCACATGCGCTCGCCGAATTAAGCCGGTTCGCCAACATGGGCCAAACCGATGAAGCTTTGCGGGAGGACAAGAACCGACGTTTCTCGATTCTGCAGGGACTGCCGCAGTACCGATCGATTCTCGAACGATTCGCGGCTAACCGGACGGCGGTTTCGAGAGCGGAGAGGGCGTTCGCGTTATCCGATTCCGGGCTGGTAGCCGAAGATATCGACTACGATGCGCAATCGAAGTCGTTCCTGGTGACAAGCGTTCTCGAGAAGAAGATTGTTCGCGTTGCGTTGGACGGAACGTGCTCGCGCTTTGTGGACTCGCCGAGCCATTGGCCGATGCTCGCGCTGAAGATCGACGCCAAGAGGCGGCTTGCGTGGGCTACGGAAACTGCAATCGACGGTTTTACCGCCGTTTCGAAGGCGGATTGGGGGCGCTCCGCCGTGTTGTGTTTCAATCTCGATAGCGGCGCTCTTCTGCATCGGCTGGAGGGGCCGGCGCATGCCGCGTTCGGCGATATGGTTCTGGACTCCAACGGGAATCCGATTGTCAGCGACGGGGATGGGGGCGGGTTGTATCGGGTGACGGGCGGGCGGTTGGAGGAAATCAATCGAAGAGATTTCATTTCGCCCCAAACTCCCGCGATGCTGCCGGATGGTAAACGGGTGTTCGTGCCCGATTACCTGAGAGGCATCGGCATCGAAGACCTTGAGAGCGGGCAGGTGACCTGGCTGGGAACAGAATCTCGGGCCGAGCATGCTCTGAATGGGGTGGACGGGCTGTATTTCGATGGCGGGGCGTTGCTCGCCACGCAGAACGGAACGTCTCCCGAGCGCGTGGTGCGAATACGGCTGGATGGCGGGTTGAGCCGGGTGGTTTCCGAGGAGATTATCGAGCGCGCAACGCCTACGCTCGGGGACCCCACGCATGGCGTGATCGTTGGAGATTCGTTCTGGTATATCGCGAATTCGGGTTGGAGCAACCTGGACGAGCATGGCGATTGGAAGGCCGGGTCAAAGCCGACACCCGCACTGGTAATGCGTTTCCGCCTAGGGCGGACGCCGGTGGGCTAAGCGAAACGGTAGCGCAGGCTGTTGGCGGCCAACTGCCGCAGCTCCTCGCGCGAAAAACCGAAGTGCTCGGCTGCGATGGTGTATTCGCGGAGCAGGGTCGTAGAGAAAAGAGCGGGGTCGTCGGCGCCGAGCACAACGGGAACGCCCGAGTCCCACAGCCTGCGCAAGGGATGAGCCGAGAGGCTCGCGACTGCGCCGGTACAGACGTTGCTCGAGGGGCATACTTCGAGCGGAATGTCGCGTTCGCGCAAAATACGCAACAGCTCGGGATCATCGATGGAGCGGATGCCGTGGCCGATGCGGCGAGCGCCAATGTCGACGGCCTGCCGGACGCTATGAGGGCCGGCGGTTTCGCCGGCATGGCAGGTGAGATGGAGGCCGGCTTCGCGGGCGTCGCGATAGAGGCCGCCGAACCATTCGGCGGGTCCGCGTTCTTCGTCGCCGCCGAGGCCGAATGCCACGACGCCGTCGCGCCGGAGTTCTTTGGCAACGGCGAGTACGGGTTCGGCCGCCTTGACTCCGAATTGGCGGATGGCGTCGAAGATCCAGCCCACGGAGATTTCGGGAAATCGCACGGCTTCGGCGCGGATGGCTTCGAAGATGGGCTCGATGCGCTGGCCTTTCCACAGAATCATGCCAGCCGATAACGTAATTTCAGCGCCGCAGACGTTTTGCGCGCCGAGCGATTCCAGCAGGCGGCGAGTGGCGAGCGCGTAGGCGGCGGGCGAGTCGAGAAGGCGGCCGACCCAGATGTAGGCCTTCAGAAACCCGGAAAAGCCGGTGTAATGAAGATTCCCGTGAATTGCATCCAAAGAAAGCGAGGGATCGAGTTCTTGAATGGTTGCGGGCTCAAGGGAGCCTTCGAGGTGGAGATGCAAATCGGCTTTGGGGAGCGCGCGCAGAAATTCGTGAAGATCGGGCTGGGCGGGGATCAACGTAATCTCCCCTGCCATAATACGTGCCATGACTGAGCAAGAACTCGAAGCGATCGCAGGGGGATATCACGGAGATCCCTTCGCCGTGCTCGGGCCGCACGCCCTGGAGGGAGGCGGCAAGAAGCAGTGGGAAGTTCGTGCGTTTCTGCCGCAAGCGAAAGAAGTTGAGGTGGCGGCGGCAGGCGAGAACACGCCGATGGAGCGCGTGCATCCGGCAGGGATCTTTGTGGCGCGACTGGATGGGGAGGCGGGCGTTTACAGGCTGCGGGTCACCGATTACGAAGGCCACGCGCGAGAGGTGGAAGACGCCTACCGCTTCCCCGCGTTGATCAGCGACTTCGACCTGCATCTGCATTCGGAGGGCACGAACTATGAAGGTTATAACTCGTTCGGCGCGCATCCGGCGATGGTGGAGGGCGTGCCGGGGACGCGGTTCGCGGTGTGGGCGCCGAATGCTCTGGTGGTGAGCGTTATTGGAGATTTCAACGACTGGGACCGGCGGCGGAGTCCGATGCGGTTGCGGACTGGCGGAGTTTGGGAGATTTTTCTGCCGGGGGTGGGAGCGGGGCAATCGTACAAGTATTTTGTGCAATCGCGCTTTCACGGGTTTCGCGAAGAGAAGGCCGATCCGTATGGGTTCTTCATGGAGGTCCCGCCGAAATCCGCATCGGTGGTGGCGGACCTGGACCGGTACGAGTGGCACGACCAGGAGTGGATGGAGCGGCGGGCAGACGCGAAGCCGCTCGAAAGCCCGATCGCGTTTTATGAATTGCATCTGGGGTCGTGGCAGAAGGACGAGCAGGGAAATTCGCTGAGCTATCGCGAGCTGGCGACGAAGCTGGTGGATTACGTGAAGCGGATGGGCTACACGCATATCGAGCTGATGCCCATCGCGGAGCATCCGTATTCGCCGTCGTGGGGGTACCAGGTGACGGGATATTTTGCGCCGACGTCGCGGTTCGGCTCGCCGCAAGATTTTATGTACCTGGTGGACGCATGCCACCAGGCGGGGATCGGCGTAGTGATGGACTGGGTGCCGGCGCATTTCCCGAAAGACGCGCACGGCTTGGTGTATTTCGACGGCACGGCGCTTTACGAGCATTCCGATCCGCGGCTGGGTGAGCACAGAGATTGGGGCACGTTGATCTTCAACTTCGGGCGGAACGAGGTGCGTTCGTTTTTAATTTCGAACGCGATGTTCTGGCTGAAGAAGTATCACGTGGACGGGCTGCGCGTGGATGCGGTGGCGTCCATGTTGTATCTGGATTATTCGCGCAAGGCCGGGGAGTGGATACCGAACATTTACGGCGGCAACGAGAATCTGGAAGCGATCAGCTTCTTACGGAAAGCAAACGAGATTGTGCACCAGGTGCCGGGAGCGATGACGATTGCGGAGGAATCGACGGCGTTCACCGGCGTGTCGAGGCCAGTGTACTTGAACGGGCTGGGTTTCACGATGAAGTGGAACATGGGGTGGATGCACGACATGCTCGATTACTTTTCGAGGGACCCGGTTTTTCGAAAGTATCATCAGAACGCGATTACGTTCAGCATGGTTTATGCGTTCACGGAGAATTTCGTGCTGCCGATTTCGCATGACGAGGTTGTTTATGGCAAGCGCGCGCTGCTCGACAAAATGCCGGGCGACGAGTGGCAGAGATTTGCGAACGCGCGGGCGTTTTTGAGCTACATGTACGGGCATCCGGGCAAGAAGCTGCTGTTCATGGGATGCGAGATCGGGCAGACGGCGGAGTGGAGTTCGGAAGGGCAGGTGGAATGGTGGCTGCTGCAGTTTCCGATTCACCAAAAGCTGCAGCGGTTCTGCGCGGCGCTGAATGAGTTGTATCGGAGCGAGCCGGCCATGTATGAGATCGACTTCCAGGGATGGGGCTTCGAGTGGATCGACTTTCACGACGCGGAGCATTCGGTGATCTCCTTCGCGCGGTACGCAAAGAGGCGGGAGGATTACCTGGTGTTCGTGTGTAATTTCACGCCGCAGCCGCACACGAGGTATCGAATCGGAATGCCGGAAGCGGGCGGGTACCGGGAGATCTTCAATTCCGATGCGGAGATCTTCGGGGGCAGCAACATGGGCAACGGGGGATATGTAATGGCGGCGCCGACGGCCGCGCACGGACGGCCCGCGTCGGCGACGCTGGTGGTTCCGCCACTGGCGGTGATTGTGTTGAAGCCGGCGCGGCCGCTGCCGGCGTTGGAAGCATAAGAGGATTTTCGCGGGCGGGGCGGCGGCTGGAACGGGGTCCCCACTGGAACGAGGCGGGGCGGGCGGACGTCTGAAGCGGTTGGTGAGACTATCAAAGTTAACCGGCATGAATCGCTTTGTTTTCCCCCTTGTTTTGTTATCGGCCGCGGGCTTGGCGTGGGGCGGCGGCGCGCGCCCGCAGTTTACGCCCGCGCAGAGCGCACAGGCGCCGGGCCAGCCCACCCAGGCGTCGCCTGCGGATCAGAGCGAAAGCCAGCAGCCGACGCTGCGAGTGGACGTGGACCTGGTGAACATTTTGTTCACGGTGAAGGCGAAGAAGGGCGGGCAGCTCATCCCGAACCTGGAGCAGAACAACTTCAAGATTTACGAGGACGGCAAAGAGCAGAAGATTTTGCACTTTTCGCGCGAGACGGATCTGCCGCTGACGCTGGGGCTGCTGATCGATATCAGCGCGAGCCAGGAGCGGCTGATCGATATCGAGAAGCAGGCGGCGTCGGCGTTTTTTTCGAGCGTGATCCGGAAGAAGGATGAAGCGTTCTTGATTTCGTTCGGCAAGGACACGGAGCTGCTGCAGGATTACACGAGCTCGCCGCGAGCGCTGAGCGCGGCGCTGCGGGATTTGCGCGGGGATGGGCAGACGCCGATGATCGGGCGCGGGCCGATTCCGAACGTCAACACGGGGCCGGTGCCGCAGATGGGGACGCCGAAGGGCACGCTGCTGTTCGATGCGATTTACCTGGCTTCGAATGAAAAGCTGAAGAGCGAAGTGGGGCGCAAGGCGATGATCCTGATCACGGACGGAGAGGACCAGGGAAGCACGTACGATCGGCGCGGGGCGACGGAGGCGGCGCAGCGGGCGGATTCGATTATTTACAGCATTTACTACGTGGACCACGGGTTTTATGCGCAGTACGGGATGGGATTCGGAGGCGGGGGCGAAGGCGACCTTCGCCGAATGTCGGATGAGACGGGCGGCCATGTGTTCACGGTGGACAAGAAACATTCGCTCGACGAAGTATTTAAAGAGATTCAGGAAGAGATGCGGAACCAGTACTCGATCGGATATGAGTCGACGAATCCGAGCCGAGACGGGTCGTTCCGGCACATTGAGATCAAGGTGGACAATCCGGACTACCGGGTACAGGCGCGCAACGGATATTACGCTACGGCGAACGATGCGCAGTAGCGTGCTGGCGAGCGTGGAAGTAATCGCGCACGGCTTGGCGCAGGGACGGCATGGGAGCGATGCCGGCGGCTTCTAGTTTGCTGTTGGAGAGCGCGGAGAACTTGGGACGGCGGGCGGCGGTTCGGTATTCACGCTCGTCGGTGGGCTGGAGAGCGGGCGAGAGACCGGCGAGTTCAAAAATCAATTTGGCGTAGCTGTACCAGGAGATGGCTTCGCCGCCTCCCATGTGAAAGAGGCCGGTGATTTTGCGCTCGACCAGATCGGCGGTGCGAGAGGCGATGGCGGGAGCGTAGGTGGGAGAGGCGACGTGATCTTCGACGACGCGGATGGGATTGGGCGCGTTGGCGAGGCGCAGCATTAATTCGACGAAGTTGCCGCGCGGGGTGAACATGCCGCCGGGACCGAAGACGCCGGAGGTGCGGATAATGAGCGGGTTTTCGAGATAAGCCTGAGCGTATAGCTCGCCGGCGAGTTTCGAGACAGCGTAGGCGCCGAGGGGATGGGTTGCGTCCGTTTCAGAGTAGGGGCTGCCTTTTGCGCCATCGAAGACATAGTCGGTTGAGTAGTGGACGAGCTGGGCGTCGCATTGGCGGCAGGCCATGGCGAGATTGCGGACGGCGAGCGCGTTGGCCTGGAAGGCGGCGAGAGGCTCGCGTTCGGCGATATCGACCTGATTGTAGGCGGCGGCGTTGAGGACGAGTTGCGGATCGAAGCGGGCCACGGCGTCTTCGACGCGGGCGGAATCGGTGACGTCGAGCGATTGACGGTCGAAGCGGTGGACGGCCCACTGACGCCGTTCGAATTCGCGGCACAGTTCGACGCCGAGTTGTCCCCCGCCGCCGAAGATAACAGCCTTACGCTGCATGAATCCCCCTCCGCTTAGGTATTGTAAACGGCTGTGATTGGGATCAGGTGTTTGCGGCGGCGCAACCGAAAGCAGGGTGCAAGGGACAAACCGGGGTTGGGCAACGCCCGATGATTCACGCGGCAGTCATCGCAGAGAAACGTTAAATTCATCGAGCATCGTTACTCTTGTTCCATTTCGACTCGCGTTCGGCGGCCCGTTGGGTCGAAGCGCGAGTACCTCTTGTGGAGGAGCTTCGTGGGAGTTCAACATTTGTCTATGCGGGCGCGTATCGCGTCCTTGCTGTTGGTTGCCTTGTTTGCTGCGCTGCCGTCGACGGCATTTGCCGACGAAGGCAAAGGCGCGGTTTCGGGAACCGTTAAGGACCAGGCCGGAGCGGTGCTGCGCGGCGCGGAAGTGATCCTTACCGGACCCGACCTGAAAGACATTCACACCAAGACGGACGAGCAAGGGAGCTACATCGTCAACGACCTTACGCCGGGGAAATACAGCGTCAAGTTCAGTTACGTGGGATTCACGCCGCTGACTCAGACGGTGGACGTCGCGGCGTCTCGCGTGGCGAACGCGGACGTGCAGTTGCAACTGGCGGCACAGGCCGAGAGCGTGAGCGTAAGCGGACGGCTGGGCGGGGAAGCGGAGCAGATCAATGAGGAACGGTCGGCGGACAATGTTCTGCAGACGCTCAGTTCGGAAGTGATCCGCAGCCTGCCGAACGCAAACATGGCGGACGCGCTGGGCCGGATGCCGAGTGTTACGCTCGAGCGCGACGAAGGCGAGGGCAAGTATGTTCAGATTCGAGGCACCGAGCCGCGGCTGACGAATACGACAGTCGACGGCGTGAATCTTCCCTCACCGGAGCCCGGTGTTCGTCAGATCAAGTTCGACGCCATTCCCGCTGATATTGTGCAGGAAGTTCAGGTCAATAAGACACTCGAAGCGAACATGGAAGGCGACGGCATCGGGGGGTCGGTGAACCTGGTGACGAAGATGGCGACGGACCTGCCGAGCATTTCATTTAGTTCGATGGGCGGGTACACGCCGATCATTCACGGGCGCGGGCTGGCCGAAGACAGCTTGACGGTGGGGAAGCGCTTTTTCGGCGATAAGCTCGGAATCTTGGTGGGCGGGTCGTGGGACTGGAACGGGCGCGGCATCGACGATGTCGAGCCGGTTCCCGATATCGCCACCTTTGCGGACGGCACAAAGCAGTCGTGGAAAGACGGTACGGACATTCGCGAGTACGAATATTTCCGGTCGCGCTGGGGTTTGGCGGGGACGATCGATTACCGGATTGCGGACGGTTCTTCGATTTACTTGCGGTATGTGTACTCCGATTTTAAGAACTACGGCAACCGGTGGGCGTACACGCTGGTAGATAACACGCCGGGGATTCAGGTTCTGAATCCGGCGAACGTAGGCTGTCCGGTGGGCGCGAACGGTTTCACGACCACGCCGTGCACGGCGGCGCCGACCTTCAACACGCAACTGCGCAACCCGGATATTCAGCTCGGGAACCTGGTGCTGGGCGGTAACCATGTTTTGAACACGACCTGGTACATGTGGGAGATGTCGGCGGGGCGCTCGTCGTACGGCAATTCGCCGTACTCGACGGCGGTCTTCAGTAGTAACTTGGCGACGAGTAACTGCCAGTACGATCCGTCGGCGACCACTAACGTATATATTCCGCGGTTTACGTCGGCGTGCTTTACGGAAGGTTACAACCCGGCCAATTTGAATTTGAGTAACATCAATCGGGACCTGGGACACTCGGCGCAGCTTAACCTTGCGATCGCAGGCTCGGGGGCGAAGCGGTACCAGATCGGGTCGCGGTCGGCAGTAATCGAATACGGCGGCAAGTTTCGGAACGTGAATAAGTTTGCCGATACTTATGTCGTCAATTACAACCCGACGGTGGCGATTCCGCTGAACACGTTCGGAAACAGGTTGACGAACAAGAATTATTATCTGGGCGGAGATTATCCGCTGGGCTACAACGCGGACCTGACGGATGTGTTGAATTTCGCGAATGCCGCTCCGCAATACTTCGGATTTTCGAGCACGCAGGGGGCGGACCCGTCGGATTTTACGATTATCGAGAAGGTAAGCGCGGGATATGTGATGAACACGATCGACCTCACCAGCCGACTGCGGTTCATCGTGGGGCTGCGGGCGGAAGTGACCAACGACGACGTGCGCAATCTGGCGTTCGGCAGCTACCCGTGCGCGGCGGGCTCGTGTACGAGCGTGAGGCCGAATGCGTTCAACGGGTCGTACTATAACCTGTTGCCGAGCGCTTCGCTGCGCTATGCGGTTGGCTCGGACAGTTATCTGCGGTTAGTGTATGCGCGCGCATTGTCGCGGCCCGATCCACAGGATCTGGCTCAGCCGCTGAGCTGGACGGACACGGGCAACGGCGCGGATCGATATTCGGTCAGCTTCGGGAACGCCAACCTGAAGGCCGAAACGGGGGACGATGTGGACGTGCTGTTCGAGCACTATATGAAGACGTTCGGGATGGTGTCGGCCGGGTACTTCTATAAGGCGCTGCAGAACCCGATCGTATCGACGACGAGTCAGTTGGTGGGTTATCAGCCGCCGGGAGGTCCGCTAGGAAACTATCTGGCGACGCAGCCGGTGAACGCGGGGTCGGGATGGGTCAGCGGATTCGAGTTCAACTACCTGCAGCATTATTCGTCGCTGCCCGGCTTGCTGGGTGGGTTGGGCTTGTGGGGGAACTACGGATACACGGATTCGCGGGCGAACGGGATACCGGGGCGTTCGGATCATCCGCGGCTTCTGCGGACTTCGCCGAACGCGTTCAATATCAGCCCGACATTCGACAAAGGGCGGGTGTCGATTCGGGTGGGGATGTCTTACAACCAGGCGAGTATTTACAGTTATCAATACACGGACGGATTACCGGGCGGGGTGAACGGGCCGCTGAGCGACATTTACTTTTACTCGCATTTCCAGGTGGACGCGCAGGGCAGCGTGGCCTTGAATCACGGGCTGCAGTTCGTGGTGTACGGGTTGAATTTGAACAACGAAGTGTTCGGCTTTTATCAAGGGAGCCCGCAGTACATGATCCAGCGCGAATATTATCAGCCGACGGTGGCGGCTGGTATTCGATGGTCGCCGAAGCCGGAGCGGAGATAGCCAGGGATTTGGGCGGGCGCGTTGAGAGACAGGCGCAGCGGGCGAACGATGTCCGGACAGATCGCTAGTTCAGCACGCCGACGGGCATAAGGCCGAGCGGCTGCGGGACGGCTTGGCCGAGCAGGTTAGCGCGGAGCGCCATCAGATTGTGCAGGCCAGTGAGGATCTGCTCGATTTTGATTTCGATCTGGTAAGCGCCTTGAGACGGGGCGGAGCAGGTGACGACTTCGCCCAAGAACAGGTTGTCTTCGTGTTCGATGCTGAGCACGGTGAAGGGCGCGATGGCCTGGCCGGCCTGGACGATAAGATGCTTACCCTCCATGCGTTCGAAGGAGCAGGGCACGCTGCGCTTCAAGCCGTTGCCGATGGGGACCTGGATGGTGGCCGATTGAGGATGATCTTCGAATGAGGTGCTCACACCTGGCTTATCGGTCGGAGGGGTGAGGAAGTTTAGGGGGAAAGTGGCGCGGCTCAGGCGAGCGCGAGGTTCAGGTTGTCGATGGCTTCGTCAACCTCGGCGGTGTTTTTGTAGCCGACGGTGACGCAATCGACGCCGGCGTTGCGGAAGGCGAATTTCATGGCGGCCTGGCGGTCTTCGCGGCGGGTGAACGTCCCTTCGCCGGCGAGCTTCATGCTGATGACGCCCATGCCGGCCTGGCGGGTCTGCTTGACGCGCTCGACCACTTCGGAGACGTTGCCGGGGCCGGAGGTGGCGAAATCTTCGGCGTCCATGGATTTGCCGGTGTGGTTCATGCGGATCATGGCGACTTCGAGCCATTTGTTATCGGGCACCTGGCGCAGGGCGGGGAGGCCGTGGACCGAGGCGCCGTGGGCGACGACGATCTTCTTCGATTGCGCTTCCTCGATGCCGTCCTGCCAGCGGCGGCTATCGGTGGGCCAGGAGGAGACATGCTGCCAGTGGAGCAGCATGATGTCGAAGTATTCGGTGTTGGCGAGCTTGCGGAGCTCGTCGATTTTCTGCTGAGGGTCGGTGTCGCCGTGGGTGGTGATCTTGGACATGATGCGATAGCTGTCGCGCGGGATGCCTTGAAGGGCGACGCCGAGCATGCGGTGCATGTCGCCATAGGACTCGGCGGTTTCAAAGAAGCGAATGCCGTGATCGTAGGCGTAGCGCACGAGGCGCGTGAACTGGTCCTGACCCAGTTCGCGCTGGACGCGACCGCTCATGGTGCCGGTGCCGAAGGCGAGGCGCGTGACCTTGACGTCGGACTTGCCGAGAGTGACCCACTCGGTGGCTTTGCCGCCGGTGGTGGCTTTGAGGGGTAGGGCTGCGAGGCCGGGGAGGGCGGCTGCGGCGATTCCGGTCTTGAGGAAGTTGCGGCGAGTGCAGTGGGCCATACGGCTATTATGGCGCTGCGGCTTGAAGCGCGTGTGTTACTCGGTTCCTTCGCGCGCTCCCTTCCAGAGATCTATGCCCGATTCCTGAGCGTGGCGATCGATGGCGGAAAGTTCGGAGCCGGAGAAGCTGAGGTTCTTGGCGGCGTCAAGGGAATCGTCGAGTTGAGCGACTGTGCGGGCGCCAATCAGGGCAGAAGTCACGCGCGGGTCGCGGAGCACCCAGGCAATGGCCATTTGGGCGAGGGTCTGGCCGCGCTCGCGGGCGATGTCGTTGAGAGAGCGGACGCGGGCGAGGTTTTGCTCGTTGAGAAATTCCTTTTGCAGAGACGAGCCCTGCAATTTGGCGCGGGAGTTTTCGGGGATGCCGGTCAGATATTTATTCGTCAGCAGGCCTTGGGCAAGCGGAGAGAAGGCGATGCAGCCGATGCCTAACTCGTCGAGAGTCGAGAGCAGGCCTTGTTCGATCCAGCGGTTGAGGAGGGAGTAAGAAGGCTGGTGAATGAGCAGAGACACGCCCTCGCTGCGAAGGATCTGCGCGGCTTGGCGCGTGCGCTCGGGGCTGTAGGAGGAGATGCCGACGTAGAGCGCTTTGCCCTGGCGGACGGCGTGGGCGAGCGCGCCCATGGTTTCTTCGAGCGGCACGTCGAGGGAGGGGCGGTGGGAATAGAAGATATCGACGTAATCGAGGCCCATGCGCTGAAGACTCTCATCGAGCGAGGCAAGAAGATACTTGCGGGAGCCGCCGATGCCGTAAGGGCCGGGCCACATGTCCCAGCCGGCTTTGGAAGAGATGACGAGCTCGTTGCGAAGGCCGCGAAAATCCTTGCGCAGGATGTGGCCGAAGTTCTCTTCGGCCGAGCCGTAGGGAGGGCCGTAGTTGTTGGCTAGATCGAGATGGGTGACGCCGCGATCGAAGGCGCGGCGGATCATGGCGCGGGCGGTTTCAAACGAATCGACGCCGCCGAAGTTTTGCCAGAGGCCGAGCGAGATGGGCGGCAGGACGATTCCGGAGCGGCCGCAGCGGCGGAAAGGAGTTTGGTTGTAGCGATGGGGGTCGGGCGAGTAACTCGTCTGCATAGGGGTTGTCGGAGAGACTAGCGACAACTAAAATGTTACGCGACCGGAAAACTGAAGCGAGCGGGCCGGAAGCTGGTTCGTGACGCCGGCGAGCGGCTGACCGAACCCGGCGCCGGGGGCGGCGCCATTGCCGTAGGCGCCGCTGTAGCCGACGAAGTTGGCGTGATTAAAAACGTTGAAGGCTTCGGCGCGGAGGAACAGATTGACGCGCTCGGTTCCGAGCGCAAACGAGCGCTCCACGAAGGGACTGACGTCGTAGATGGCGCGGCCGCGGCCTGCATTTCGCCCGATCACAACGCCATCAATGACGGGCCGGTCGGTCGTGCCGCCGGTATCGCCGCTGTTGGTTGTGCCGGTCACGATGTTATAGGGCAGGCCGGCGCCCAGGGTTCCGACGCCGCCGAAGTTGATTTTGAACGGCAGCGTGTAGACCCCGCTCAGCACAAAGCGCTGGCGCTGATCGAAGATGGCGCTGCCGTTTTCGACGCGGCCGGTGAAGTTGGGGTCGTTGGGATTCTGGCTGGGGATGTCGGGATCGACGTTGTCGATGGCGTGCGACCAGGTGTAGCTGGCCAGCATGGATAAGCGGCGGCTGAAGGCGTGGCTGAGATTCACGTCGAGCGCGTCGTAATAGGCGTACCCGTCGTTCACGTCGGATTGGATGAGCGCATAAGGCGGCTGCGGATTGGTTGCGTGCTTAGGGTTGCACGTCATGCCTTCCTGCGCGTACCACCAGATCCAATACGGGCGCGTGCAATTGGCGGCCTGCGCGGAGCGGACTTGGCCGGGAGCGGTGCGGACGAAGGGCGCGGGCGGATCGACATCGAGCGGACGGTTGATCTTCAAGGTGTGGGCGCCGATGTAATCGACGGCCAGCACCCAGCCGGGCGCAAGACGCTGTTCGATGCCGAAGGTCCATTGCTCGGAATATGGGTTCAGCAAGCGATCGGGATAGCCGGTGAGCGTGGAGGTTGGGAAGAATTGGCTGAGATACGCGCTTTCTCCGGGCCTGATATAGAGGCTGCGAACGGGAGCGACGGCGCCAGCGGGGAATGCGGGGAGTGGAGCGGCGGAGACGCTGGATGGGAACCCGATTTGGCCCGGGCCGGCAGTGTAGTTGAAGACGCCGGTGGGACCGGTGAGGGCGTAATTGGCCTGGGAATTGTCGACGATTTGCGAATAGTAGATGCCGAAGCCGCCGCGAAGGACTGTGTTGCCGTTGCCGAGCCAGTCGTAGGCGAAGCCCACGCGCGGCGCGAAATCGTTTCGAGAATCGGTGAAGGTCTGCTGTTCGTAGCGGAGCCCGAGGTTGAGGGTCAGGCCGGGACGAAGGCGATAATCGTCCTGGACGAATAACGACCAGAGTGTGTCGTTGACCGTGTATTGCGCATTTCCGTAGCTTTGGGTGTAGCTCTGGACATTGGAGATGTTGTTGAGGTAGGCCGCGCTCTCGCAAACGGAAAGAGCGAGCGTGCAGGTTTTATAAACAAATTCGCCGTCGTAGATGGGACCCCCGAATTCTTTGCTGTTGCCGCCGGTGTGGGCGAAGATGATGTCGGCGCCGAAGCGGATTTGATGCGCGCCTCGGACCGAGGACAGCGTGTCGGCGACTTCGTACTGGCGATTCATGAGCAGCGCGGATTGCGAGGTTCCGGTGGCGAATGTTCCGCCAGTGGAGATTGGCACGGAGAACTCCGTCCCGTAGTTGACGGGATCGAATTCGGTGATGGGAGAGGCGAGCTGGAATTGCAGGCGGAGATTGTTGACCAGAGCCGGCGATAGGACTTTGGTGTCGCCCAGTTCTTCGGAGTAAGTGCGGCGGCGGAAGATGCGGTCGAGGGTCGGCAGAGTGTTTCCGCCGACGGCGCCGTTGGGGTTGGTGTCGTAGAAGCCATCGACATCGCCGCGGAGAAAGAGATTGTGGGTGTCGCTGAACTGGTGGTCGAGGCGGAAGAAGCCGAGCCAGTCGCGATAATGGCCGATGAAGTTGCCGGGGGCGACGGGCGATATCACAGGCGAGGCGCGATTTTCGAGGCTGTATTCGCCGGAGGCGAAGAACTGAGTATGGCCGGCGCGCCCGATGGGACCGGAGAGCGACAGGGCGGTTTGATTCAGAGTGTCGTTCGTGAGATCGTTGCCGCTGGCGGCAGTGCTGGAATTGAAGCCGGAGAGCTTTGCTTCGGGAGCGGAGGGGCGGGCTAGATAGAGCGCTTCGCCGTGGAAATTGTTAGCGCCGCTTTTGGTGACGATGTTGACGGCGCTTCCGGCGCCCCCGCCGTATTCCGCCGAGAACGCATTGGTGAGCACATCCATTTCCTGGACTGCGGCAAGCGGGATGTTGGTGAAGATGGTTTGACGACCCCAGCTATCGTTGCCAGTGGCGCCATCGATCTCGAACCAAGTCTGCCGGCGGCCGGCGCCATTGGTGGTGAAGAGATCCTCGTTCATGAAGACGTCGCCTTGATTGATGGCGGGGCGGTTGGCGGCGTTGAGCAGAGGCAGATAGGTGATCTTGCGATCGAGGAGCGGCGTTTCTTCGATCTGGTGGGCGCCGAGAGAGTCGCCGATTTGAGGCTCGTCGGCTCGGACCGCGCCGGCGACGCCTGTGACTGTGACCTGGGTGCGGCCGCGGGCGGGGCTCAGTTCGAGATTGATCTGAGCGGTCGCGCCGCCTACGAGCGTGACGTTATCGAGAGAGGCGTTTGCGAAGCCGGGTTTCCGGGCGGTGATTGTGTAAGCGCCAGCGATGGGGAGCGCGGGGATGGAGTAGCCGCCGGAGGGGCCGGTAACAGCAGCGCGGGCGAGGCCCGAGAGCGAGTTCGTGGCGGTGACCCGAGCGCCAGCAACAGGCGCGCGGGAGGCATCGACGATTTGCCCCTGGAGTGTTGCGGTGTCGGGGGTCTGCGCGGCGAGGCAAACGCAGAGGATAAGGAACAGGGTGATTAGCCGTGCGAAGAGGAGCGCCATGTAGCCGTAAAACAGGACAGGGTAGCGCGGGGCGGGATGCTACTACCAGCAATCGTAGTTGCGGGTTCGCGGAGTCAGTGGATAAAGCGTTCGAGAAACGCGTGGACGGTTAAGAGCGATGGCGCGCGGGCGAGTATAACGAGGGCGCCGGTGAGCAGAAGGGCGGCGAGGGAAGCGGCAAGGGCGACGTTCGGCCGGCGCGGCGGGGAGGGCATGTCGAGGAGCCGGTCGACGCGGACGGCGAGACTGGAGGCGTCCAGCAGAAGCGAAGCGGTCATGCAGGAGGCGTGCGAGGCGTGGGGCGAGCGCGAGAGGCGGACAAGAGCCGCGGCCAAGGAGAGGGCGCGCGCGGGCTGCCTGGAAACGGCGTCGTCGTCGGCTGCCCATTCGGCAAGGCGGGCCCAGGCTTGTTCGAGGAGATCGTAGCCGCGGAAAAAGGGAGCGACTCCGGGCGCAAGGAGCAGCAGGAGGCGTTTCAAATTATCGTGCGCGGCGGCGTGCGCGCGCTCATGGGCGATGGCGATGCCGAGTTCGTCCGGCGAGAGCAGGTTCCGCGCTTGAAGCGGGACGACAATGCGCGGGACAAAGATGCCGGCGACGCAAGGCGATAGGGAGACGGGGCGGCGCAGGCAGGCAGAGGTCGCGCGCAGAGCGCAAATCGCGCGGCGGGTGGATAACAAGCAGGTGAGAACGCAGAGGCCGCTACAAGCGAGACACAGAAGACCGACCGGTTCGGCGCGCGCCTCGGGTTCGTAGCGGAGATAGCCGGGGACACAGACTCCGATTGCGAGGAAGAGAGCGATGGCGAAGGGGAGGAAGCGGAGGGTCAACACAAGGCGCGCCGCAATACGAGGCGAGAAGGACTGGAAGAAGCGAATGGCCGGACGCGCAGCGAAAGAAGCGACGAGCCCGCAAATGGAGTGAAGGAGGAAGAACACTGCGAGCGCGAGGGCAAAAAGCCGCGGGAGGTAGTCGAGGGTCATGGTTTTTCCCGCGCGGCCAGCTCGCGCCGCTTGGAGGCGATCTTGCGCTCGAGTTCCCGGAGGAGCGATGCGTCATGGGTCTCGACGGCATCGATGAGGCAGGAGACCAGCAAGTCGCGGGACGAATCGGGTCGAGTGAGGAAACCGGCGACCCACTCATCGGCCAATCTTCGATTCCACTCGTGGCGGGTCAGAAGCGGGGCGTAAACGAAAGCGCGCTCGACCTTGCGGCGATTGAGAATATCTTTCTTGAAGAGACGGTCGAGAGTGGTCATGAGAGTGGTGTAGGCGAGCGGCCGGGCGAGCGCGCGGGCGACGTCGCGGACGTTGCACTCGCCTTGCGACCAAAGAATCTCCATGACCTGAAGCTCCAAGGGCCCGAGGGCGCCTGAGCCCGGCTTGAAAGAACGGCGCTTGAAGAGGGCGGAGATGTTCATACGACGGGGAGCGGCTCTATTTTCGCGTCAGTAGTAGCTTGGCGGGAGCGTTGCACGCTTTGGCTTCCAGACTGGAGCGATCAGAAGTGGGAATCGATGAAGAACCAGAGCGAGGCGCCGAGGGCGACGGGCAGAAGAATTTCGAGCCACTTGCGCCAGGCTGCCCGGGTGGAGCGTGATGGGGCGGGCGGCGTGTCGGGGGCGGCCGGCTTTGCGATCAGATCGGAGAGGCGGCGCTGCACATGGATGGGGCGGCGCTCCAGGGCGCGCAGGAGTTCTTCCTGACCGCGCTTATCGGCGATCAGGATGGTGGCCGAATTTATGCTTCGGGTGGAATCGTGGAGCTTGCGGCGAAGCTCGGGCGGAATTTCATTGACGGAGCGATAGACGCGGGTTTCTTCGCTGGTGGAAATAAAAATTGTGGAGCTTCGCGCGGTCAAACGGGCCATAGGCGTTGAGAGTCAGGTTCCGGATGCGCGGAGCAGGGGAGGAGAGCCGGCGCGGATCTGATTTCCCGCATGATCCAAGGTTACCTGAATAAAGCCGAGGGCGGCTTTGGAAAGCGACTTATCTTTACGGTAGATGAGGGCGAGGCGGCGAATCATGGGCTCCGGGCCGAGGGGAATGGCGGCGAGCTTGCCGGAGGCGACTTCTTCGCGGCAGTGGGAGGCGGCGAGGAAAGAGATGCCGAGTTCGGCCATGACGAAGCGCTTGATCATTTCGGTGGAATCGAGTTCCATAGAGACGTTTAAGCCGTCGTGCACGGTATCGAGCCAGGCGTTGAGGCGGGAGCGAGTGACGCCGGTTTTGGGGAGAAGCAATTGCTCGCCGGCGATGTCGGCGGCGGTGATGCGCTTGTGGGAGGCGAGCCGATGGGTGGAGGGGACGAGGAGGTTGATTTCATCGGAGTGGATTTTGACGATTTGAAGTTTCCTGTCGGGCGGGGGCATCTGGGCGATGCCGAAATCGGCGAGGTTGTCGAGCACGGCCTGGACGACGCGGCTGCCATAGGAGCGGTCGACGTGGAGCTGGACATTGGGGAACTGCGTCTTGAATTCCGCGAATACGCCGGGCAGGACGTAGATGCAGGTGCCTTCGTTGGCGGCGATGAGGAGTTCGCCGCGGGGCACCTTTTCGAGCTCGTTGATGGCGTCCTGGGCGCGCCGGCGCAGGGCGAGGATCTGCTCGGCGTGCTCGGCGAAGATGCGGCCGGCGACGGTGAGGGAAATGCGGGCGCCGAGGCGGTCGAACAGGGTGGCATTTAGCTCCTGCTCCAGTTGCCGGACTTGGGCGCTGATGGCGGGCTGCGTACGATAGCAGGTCTGCGCAGCCTTGGAGAAGCTCTTCAGGCGAACGATCTCCAGGAAGGTGTGGAGCTGGTCGAGGTCCATGGAAGCAGATCCGGGAAGCCGCACGTCACGCTTCGAACTTGAGTACAAATTGTAACAGCAGACGGAAAGCGCGGCTAAGGCGGGCGAGAGGGAAGGCGGGGAAACCTCAATTAACCTGCCTCAGCAGCTTGGCCTTGGGAGGCAGTTCGAAGGTGTTGGCGGGGGCGGACTGGTTGGCTTCGACTTTGGTGGCAAACATCTGGTAGGACTTGTAGCCGTTGCGAGAGCGCTCGATGGAATAGGGCCACATGACGCCGTCTCCGGTGTCGCGGTACTTGTCGTAATCGGCGACCTCGTCGTTGTGGTACTTGGTGTCGGGATCGAGCCAGGAATAGGTCTCGTGGATAGGAAGCATGGTGTTGTAGTCAAAGAAGGCGCGCACGGTGCGGCTTTGGGCGTCGGTGATATCGACGATTTCGACGTGGGTGCTGAGGTAGACGTCGGCGCCGACGTAATCGTAGAGCATGCCGGGTTCGTCGCGGCGGACTTTGAGTATATATAGGATGTCGTTTTCGGTGGTGCGTAGATAGCGCTGCCAGCTTTCGTCGGGTATGGGACGGGCGCCGCGATAGGAGATGTCGAAGGCGCGGTCGGGCAGAAACAGATATGAGTAATCCTGTTTTTTGCCGAGGATTTCACGCTCGCGAAGAGCGAGTCCGGCGGCGGGGCGCGGAGACAGGTATTCGGTGTAGACGGTGGCGACGTCGAGAGCGCTGAGCTGATCGTGGAAGAACGAATAGACGCGGCCGCGAGCGACGCGGTAGCGCATATTGAGGAAGCGGTCGCCCCCGAGAGCGGCGACGGACTTGTCGATGATGTCGCGGCCCTTATGGTCGGATTGGGCCGAAAGGGCGCCGACAAACGCGAGTAGAGCAAGCGAGGCGAGCGGGACGATGAAGCGGCGGAAGTTCATCGAGCGCGGCGGGCTCAGGGGGTGTGGTGGCCGGCCCAGGCGCGGCGAAGATCGTCGGCCAATTTGTCAACGGGCGGATGGGAGGCGCGGGAGCGACGGTTGGAGACGATGATCCAGGCCGAGAGGCCGACCAGCAGGGCGCCGAGCAAGGAAGAAACGCGTTCCAGGTGATTCATACAATTTGAAAGATAGCGAACGGTGCTGACAGCTAGAGGATATCAGGGGCGGATCGGGGCGGGCGCCGGTGTAGGCGCCCGAGAGAATGTTGGTTGTCACCAGAGATTCATGTGTTTCATCTGATGAGCATGGACGCGCAGTTAGTAGAAACCTTTAGCGACGGCGATGTGAAGGCGGAGGTGTATAGCCTGGCGATGCCGGGGGAATTTCAGGTGGTATATCGAGGCGCCCGCGGCAAGGTTCTGGAAGAGACGATGCTGACGGGCATCAGCAGCTATAAGCAGCGGGAGCCGGAGATTCGAACGCGCCTGGGCGAGTTAGCGCATGGCGAGGCGGGCGAAGGGACTTCGGACGCCAAGGCAGCCGGGGAATATTGAAGCGCGCGGGAGCGGCTATACTAAGAGCTTCTTTTCCGTGAGCGTATTACCGTCAGCTACGGATCTGTGGTTTGATCCGCTCTTTTACAGCGACCGCCTGGTTGTGGTGAATCCCGCCGGGGATATCGGAGTGGTAACGCTCTGGTCGAATACGGAGCAGGCATACAAGGTGCTTGCGAAGGCCGGCGTAGACGTAAGCGAAGGATCTTCGCGGATTGCGGCGATCGGGAATCTGTTCGGCAACGGGCTGCCGGAACTGCTTCGGAATCTGCTATGGAATCCGCAGATTCAATGCCTGATCGTGATGGGGCAAGATCTATCGGGATCGCGGCAAGAGCTAATCAATTTTTTCGAATTAGGGATCGAGCCGGTGGACTACTTGGGGACGCCGAGCTACAGGGTGATTGGAACGAACCGGATAATCGACGGCATGGCGACGCCCGATATGTTTGCGCGGCCGATGCGGCTGGTTCCATTGGGGCTGCTTTCGGACCCTGAGACGGCGGCCGGGGTGAAGCGGACGGTCGATTCGCTGCCAATTTTGGACGGGGCGGAACTGGCGAGGCTGGACGTGCCCATTCCGAAAGTGGAAGTGCAGCGATTTCCATCGGAGCCGCGGAATCATAATATATTGCGCGGCACGCCGTTAGAGGCTTGGCGTGAGTTGATCTTCCGATTAGTGCGATTCGGGCACAGGAACCGGCTGCGCAAGGGCGACAAGATCGAATTACAGAACGTAAAGGCGACGATTGAGGCGCCGGTGGAAGAGAGCGCGGAGGCCCTGAACGAGTTCGGGTTTTCGCTGGAGCATTTTCACGAGTACCAGGAGCGGATTTTGGATGCGCGTAAGCCGCCGGACCTGGTTTACACGTACGGGAACAGGCTCCGGGGTTATTTCGAGATTGACGGCGAGCCGATTGACGGCTTGCAAATCATGGTGGATCGGCTGCGAAAGGATCCGGAATCGCGGCACGCTTACATGACCTTGTGGGATAACCCGGCCAACTTAGTAAGTGGGACGCATTGCCCTTGTTTAGTATCTATCTTCTTCCGAAGATTCGAGGAGCGACTTACATTAACGGCTACTTTCCGCACCCATAACGCGATGGATGCGTGGCTTGAAAATGTGTATGGCTTGATCGCTATACAACGATTTGTAGCGGAAGGCGCGGGGATGGCGACCGGCGCGATTACGGTATTTAGCCACTCGATTTCAGTGGACGCCGCGGTGCTGGAGAAGGCGAAGAGCATCGCAAAGAGTAAAACCACGGACCATGTAGTGAATCGCGAGACCGGGAAAACCGATTTGCGGTTCGACCCGAATGGTGAATTCACGGTGACGGTGGATCAAGAAGCGGGCGAGATTGTAGTGCAGCATTCCTGGCGCGGAGCAAGGATTCATGAATACAGAGCCAGTTCGGCTGAAGCAATGGAGAACCAGCTCGCCCGCGACGCGGCGATTTCGGAGATCTCGCACGCGCTGTACCTCGGCCGCGAGATAGCGAAGAAAGAGGCGCAGTTGAAGGCGGCGCAAAAGGCGGAGAAGGCGGGCGGCTCGCGACGGGACGGCGCTTGATCGCATTTCTCGATATCGGGTCGACGTTGATTGACGGGCCGGCGTCCGGGCCGGGGAAGCGGATCGCGATGGAACTGGGGCTGGGCGACGAAGCGGTTTCGGCGATGAACGAAATACTGTTTCAGACCGACGCACGGGAGAGCGAGGAACTGGCCGCTCGGGTGGCGCAGCGGTTTGGCGCGGGCGCGGGTCGCGCGAGCGATGTCGTAAGGCAGATCTGGGAGGCTCAGTTCGACGAATCGTATGTGCTGCCAGGCGCCAAGGAGGCGATCGAGTCGCTGCGGGCGGCGGGGATCGGGCGCGTTTACGTTTCGAATATATGGCGGCCGTTTCACGCGCGCTTTGAGGCGGAGTTTCCACTCGAAGCCGGAGCGCAGCCGTGCTTTCTCTCTTTTCGGACACGGAGGATGAAGCCGAGCGCGGAGCTGCTTGGGGCGATTTGCAGCGAGATCGACGTTGCGCCGAACGATGTGGTGATGGTAGGCGATACATGGGCGGCCGATATAGAGCCTGCGATCAGGAGCGGGATGGGAACGATCTGGATCTTACATAGGCCGGACAAAGAGAAGGCGGATTTGATTCGTGTGTTGAATGGGACGAGCGCCGCGCCCGATGTAACACTGGGAGGAATTGGCGACTTAACCGCGGATACGGTACATCGGGCATACGGACTTCATATGAGGCGGGTTCGTGATTAGCGATTTTAAGGTGATTCCGGAGGCAGAGTTACTCGAACGTTTAAAGAAGACCCGGCTGCAGGGATTTGGGCGGCCATGTGTCTACGAACATTCGGAACTAAGTATTGTGGAGGCTGTGGCGCCTCGCGAACTGGCGCCGGCTCAACGATTTGTGTTGGGGAGCGGTGTTCGAGCGATTGCGGACTTAGCAGGCGAGTTTCAGATACGGGGGATGGACATATTCGAGTTACGCGGGGGAATTCTGTTCACGACTGAGGATAGTGGCGAGAGGATTCCATTTATTCCACCGGTGATCGAAGAATCCCTGGAACCGGACGGGCGGCAGGTTTGGCTAATTAACGACGGGATTCATCGCGTATATGCAGCGATGAAGATGGGCCGCAGATTAAATGTCATCTTGGCGAGAGGCGTGCCGAAGGAATATCCGTATTACGCGTATGCACTGCCGAACGGTTGGGATGATGTGCAGGAGTTCGAGGAGCTGCCAGACGGATTTCAAAAGAAGACCTATCGAGACCCGAACGGATACAAGGCGCTGTTTCGAGATTTTAACGAGGTCTTGCCAGGCGTGCAGAAGCAGCGAAAGCAGACGAACCCGGCGCACTTGAAGCCGTGATAACTCCGGCAAGAGCAGCTTTCGTTTAAGCGGCAGAAGTAACTGAGCACGGAAGCGATTCCTTGTAGGTTGAGCAGGCGCAACGGCCGCGCAAAGCCAAGTTATAATCCGCAGATGTATCCGGCACTTCAGAAGGAACTCGACACGTACGAGAAGCGCACGCCGAAATCGCGGGAGGCGCATGCGCGCGCGATGGAGCGGGTGCCGATTGGGGTGGGGAGCAATTACCGCTACTATCCGCCGTATCCATTGTTCGTTCGCGATGGGAAGGGTGGGCGAATCCGCGATCTGGACGGCAACGAGTATGTGGATCACAATTTGTGCTACGGAGCGCTGTTTGCCGGACATTGCCACCCGGCGGTGATGAGGGCGGTGGAAGAGCGGCTGCGGGCGGGCACGCTGTTCGGCATGCCGCACGGACTGGAACTGGAGCTGGCGGATGAAATTTGCGCCAGGTTTCCAGCGGAGATGGCGCGGTTTGGCAACAGCGGATCGGAGGCGACCATGCATTCGCTGCGGCTCGCGCGGGCGGTGACGGGGCGCGGCAAAGTAATCAAGATGGAAGGCGGGTATCACGGCGGCCACGATGCGATTTCGGTGAGCGTGAAGCCGAAGGAAGGGCAGTTCGGAGACCCGGATCGCCCGACCCCGGTGGTTTCCAGCCTAGGAGTCTTGAAGGGCACGGCGGATGCGACGCTGGTGGCGCCGTTCAACAATCTCAAGGCGGTGGAAAGGCTTTTTGAGGAGAATCCGAGCGAGGTGGCGGCGCTCATCGTGGAACCGATTATGATGAACATCGCCTTCTGCATGCCGGACGAGGGTTACTTACAGGGGTTGCGGCAACTTACCAAAAAGCACGGCGCGATGTTCATTATGGATGAGGTCAAGACCGGCGGAAAGCTGGCTTATGGCGGCGCTTGCGAGTATTTCGATGTGAAGCCGGATATTGTGTGCCTGGGTAAGTCGATCGGCGGAGGATTTTCCATCGCGGCGTTTGCGGCGAGCCGGGCAGTTATGGACGTGATCGCCAGCCAAAAGATGTTTCATGCAGGCACTTACAATACGAACCCCGTCGTGATGGCGGCGAGCCTGGCGACTTTTCGCGAGGTGTTGACGCGGGACGCGTTCCGGTATGTGAGCGGGTTAAATGAAAAGCTGGTGCGCGGCTATCAAGGGATCGTCCAAAGAGTCGGGTTGATTGCCTATGCGGACGGAGCCGGCGCGAATGGAGCGCTGATGCTATATCCGCACCGCGTGAGGAATTATCGCGACTGGTATCACGTGGATGAAGATCTTTGGACGCACTACTGGTTCGCGATGGCCAACCGCGGCATTCTGGCGCAGCCTTACTGGTGGGACGAGCAGTGGACGATCTCCGTGCAGCACACAGAAGCGGATATCGAGGAACATTTGCAGGTGTTCGCCGAGGTGGCGCCCGCCTTGGCGGCGGCGCAGGAAGAGCGGATGGCCGCGCGACGATTGGGAACGCACGCATCGTGAGCTTGTTCTCTCTTTGACGGCCGCATGACAGCCAATGGAAGCGGCGGCGGGACGCCGGGAGGCGGGGCGCATTTGAGGCGCGCGCTGGGGATGTGGGATCTGACGTGGCTGGCGATTGTCGCCGTTGCGAATCTAAATGTGGTTCCGGTGATTGCCGCGGCCGGCCCTACGACCATGTGGTTGTGGGCAGCGGCGCTGCTCTTCTTTTTTCTGCCGCAGGGAATTGGAGTGATCGAGCTTTCCCATCGCTATCCGCAGGAAGGCGGCGTATACGTATGGACCAAAGAGATGTTCGGGGACCTGCACGGGTTTCTGTGCGGATGGTGTTACTGGACATCGAATATGTTCTTCATACCGACGCTGCTGTTCTACTTATTGGGAATTGTGAGTTACGTCGGCGGCGCGAATATCGCACGGCTGAACAATAGCTCGCTCGTCTTCGGGTTGGTGGCGATTGGATCGATTTGGGTTACGGCGTTCGCGAATGTCGCGGGCATTGGAGTCGGGAAATGGGTGAATAACATCGGCGGGGTGGGGACGCTGATCGCGGCGTCGCTGTTAATCGCGCTAGGGCTAATTACGGTGGCGCGATTCGGGATTTCGCTGCCTGCGAGCAGTTTTCGATTGGCTCGCTTGGATTGGAGCGTGCTGTCGACGTTTGGGCTCATCTGTTTCGCACTGGTGGGCTTGGAGCTGGGATGCGTGATGGGCGATGAAATTCGGGACCCAAGACGCAATGTGCCACGAGGAGTGTTGTATGGAGGCGTGCTGTCGGGGCTTCAATATGTAGGCGCCACGCTCGCGCTGCTGCTGGCGGTATCGCAGAAGGACATGAAAGTATTGCAGGGCGTGGTGCAGGCGGTAGATAAGATGACGGCGAGGCTGGAGGCGGGATGGGTGCTGCTGCCCATTGCGGCGCTGGTTGGGGTTTCGACGATTGGGGCGACATCGGCCTGGCTGAGCGGGTCGGCGCGAATCCTTTTCGTTTCCGGAATCGACCGGTATCTGCCAAAGATGTTCGGAAAGCTGCACCCGAGACACGATACGCCATATGTGGCGCTGATTGGCATCGCAGTGCTGTGCTCCTGCCTCGTCGCGATGAGCTTCGCGGGCGAGTCGAGCGTGAAGGAAGCGTACGTGACGCTGTTGGAAATGGCAGTTGTGCTGCAGATGATCGCTTACTTCTATGTATATGCGGCGCTCGCGCGGGTGGCGTTCGGGCATCAGGCGCCGACAGGCAGATATAAGCCGTGGCAGACGCGGCTCGCGGCCGTAAGTGGATTAGTGGCGACGGGAGTTGGAACGGTTGTGGCGTTTATTCCGTCGGAGCAGGTGGATTCCACCTGGCGTTTCGAAATCAAGATGCTCTTGAGCTGCGCGGTCTTCATCGCGGCGGCGGTGGGACTGTTCCGGTACTACTCGCGGCGGAAGGCGGACGTAAGTGAGGCCGCCGCGGGCGTTGCGTAAGCGGCGACTTACTGCGGGTCGATGCCGAGGCGATCGAGCAGTTGTTGAAACTGGGCGGCCGAGATTAATGGAAGCTGTATTTGTTTCTTTTCGTTTTCTTTCAAATCGATTTCGACAGCCATGGGTTGTAACTGGGCGAGGACGTCGGGATTTTGAAGCAGCTCGGATTCGACTTGCTCGAACGCATACGCGCGGTAACGGCCAGGTGGGACCTGTTTGACCGAAAAGCTTCCATCGGCGCGCGCGGTGCTTTGGCCTGGCGCGGCGCCATCGGCGTCTGGCGATTCCGGCACGAGGATGACGGTGGCGGGCGACGCCAGAGTCTGGGGCGAACTTTGGGAATCGGATGCGGAAGCCGTGTTGTCCGGCTTCGCAACCGTTCCGTCGACCTCGGCGGGACCGTAGCGCACGAGAATGTCTAACTCTCCCGAGGCGCTCAAATCGAGCGCCTTTCCGAGCATTTCTTCCTGGCCGAGGCGGACAGATTTCAAATAAGTTCCGTCTCGGGTTCCAACTAAGCGCAAAAAGTACTTACCTGGGAAGATATTTTCCAGGGTGAAGGCGCCGTCGGGCTTGAACGCGATTTGGTTAAGCGAGGCGAACATTGACGTTCGGTCCGCAGGCGTGAGAGACATGCGGAGCGTAGATAGTGAGACGGGCGGCCCTGCAGGCGTTCCTTCGATCCGAATCTGGCCGCGCAACGAAAGGAGTGGGACTAAGTTTACGATGAGGCCTGTCAGGTCACTCGATCCGACATCAATCGGCTGGTGCGCGAGGAATCGTAAGGAACCGCCTCCCATCCTGGAGACGTTGACGATGTGGGCGCCCGGCGCGACCCCGGCCACGTCGAAGGATAAATCTTTCTGAATTGCGGATTGGCCTCCAAAGGCCCAGAAGACCTCGTCGTTTTGCGTAGTAATGGTAACGATGAGGCGATCCAGATCACCTTCGGGCAGGGAGCCGGCAATTTTCCCGCGTACGTGATAAGTGGCGGCGGCATGAAGGCGAATGTCCACGCCGGGCGCATCCTGGCCAGCCTTGATTTCGATAGGTGTTGCCCCGGCGAGCGTGAGGGCGTCGGGATAGTAAGTGCGAACGGGGCGGATATCCGGCTTGCCGGGAGCAATGGCCGATTGTTGTAGCGACGCGAAATCCTGCGGTTCCGCGAACAGATAGTACTTGCCGGGGGTTAAATTACTTATTCGATATTCGCCTAGATCGTTCGTGGCGCTAGAGCTTGCGGGCAAGTATTGGAGCTTGCCGTGAGTCCACCAGGATCTTAGAAGCTGTATGTTAACGCTGGGAGCGGGGTCGCCATCTTCATCGAATACTTTCCCGGAAATAACGCCTTGGCGTTGAAGCGCTATGTCGAGAGCAGTAAGTTGCTGCGCCGGAGCGAGGGTCAGAATCCTTGCGGGGGAGCGGAGAGTAGCTGCTCCATAGTTGTAATCGAGAAAACCGGTCTTGTGAGCGGAGAGCGTGTAGCTGCCGGGTTCGACGCCATCGAAATGGAAATTACCTTCTGTATCGGAGGAGATGGCGTAACCTTCGGGTGCGTTTGTTCTTGATGCAGTGAGTTTACCGGTGCTGACGTCCAGGCGGAGGAGCACTTTCTTCAAAGGCTCGCCGGTTTGCGCATTGGTGACACGGCCAGCGACGATGCAGCGTTGTTCGGGAGGAGTGTTACTCGGAGGAGGAGTGGCCTGCTGGGTTTGAGGGTTGAAGCTGATCTGGGCAGAGGCGAACGCGGCCAGGAAGAAAGTAAGCGCGGAAAGCTGCGAAAGGATGCATCGCATACGAGAGCCTTGCGTGACAGTATAGCTGCGAACGATGGAGCGTGGGAGTCAGACGAGCGGGCGCGGAGTTTCGGAAAATTCTTCGGCGGGAGAGGGAAGGGCGGACTTGCGGTAATACGACACGCCGTCGCGCTCTTCGACAAAGGAGAGGCGGTCGCCGATGTGGGCGCGCTCGTGCGGCTCTTTGCCAAGTATGCGGACGGTCAAGCGGGCGCCGTCATCGGTATCGACGATGGCGAGCTGGTAGGGCGCATCGGCGGCGTACTGTTCGGGCGGGGAGTGAACGATGGTTTCGGTGTAGACGGTGGCGTCGGACGAATCGGGGGCGGGCATCAGGCGGCCTTCAAGATAGTGACGACGCAGGTTGCGCCCGAGCCGCCGAGATTTTGCGCCAGTCCGACCTGGTGGCGGGCGACCTGGCGCTCGCCGGCATCGCCGCGAAGCTGCATGACGACGTCGCAGATCTGGCCAACTCCTGTAGCGCCTACGGGATGGCCCTTGGACTTGAGACCGCCGCTGGTGTTGATAGGCAGAGAGCCATTGAGGGCGGAGCAGCCGGCGGCTGCCCACGGACCGCCTTGCCCCTTTGGGACGAAGCCCAGGTCTTCGCTCGCCACGATTTCGGCGATGGTGAAGCAATCGTGAAGCTCGGCGAGCTGGATTTCTTTGGGCGAGACGGCAGCGGCTTGGTAGGCCTTTTGACCGGCGGACTGGACGGCGGGGAAACAGGTGATGTCTTTCTTCGAATCGAGAGCGACGTAATCGGAAGTTTGAGCGACGCTGCAGACGCGGACGGAACGGGAGGTGTAGCGGGGGGCTCGGTAGGCGGGGACGATGACGACGGCGGCGGCGCCGTCGCTGATCAGAGAGCAGTCGTAGACGGTGAGAGGCTCGGCGATGGGCTTGCCGGCGAGCGCCTGATCGAGCGTGACGACTTTGCGCATATGGGCGAGGGGATTTTTCGCGCCATTCGAGTGGTTCTTGACGGCAACGGCGGCGAGGTGCTCGCGGGTGGTGCCGTATTGGTGCATGTGGCGGCGGGCGATCATGGCGAACAGGGCGGGAAAGGTGGCGCCGGCGCGGCCTTCGCCGGACATATCGCCCGCTCCGGCGAGAATTTCGGTGACGCGGGGCGTGCTTTGGGAGGTCATTTTTTCCACGCCGGCGGCGACGACGATGTCATACACGCCAGCGGCGACACTTTGCCAGGCGTGAAAGAAAGCGGAGCCGCTAGAGGCGCAGGCGTCTTCAAAGCGCGTGCAAGGGATGCCAGTGAACCCGGCGGCGGTTCCGATGTAAGGCGCCAAGTGATTCTGGCCGACGAAGGAGGGGCCAGCGAAATTGCCGAGATAGAAGGCTTCGACGGAGGCGGCGGGGAGGTTGGCGTCGGTGAGGGCGTGGCCGACGGCCTCGACGGCAAGGGAGCGGAGGTCGCGATCGGGGAAGGCGCCGAAGGCGGTTTTTCCGATGCCGATGATGGCCACAGGTCTCATATACACTTAAGAATAGCGTTGATGGCTGCGCGGTCCTGCACGTTTCCGAACGGGCCTCGTCATTCCTTTGTAAGGGAATGCCGCAGGCGAGGAGCGATTGGATTTCGGGCGCGGATTGGGCGGGCGCATGGCGGGCCGGGGCCGCTGGCGAGGACTACGTGAGTGAGCCTCTGCCTCCGATTTCGGACTCCGTGCAGGCGGAGAGCGACGCGCAGACTAAGTTTGTCCAGCAGAATCTTCGGCGCATTTTTCTGCTGATCTATCGCATCGTGGGGAACGTGGACGATGCGCAGGACCTGACGCAGGAGACGTTCATCAAGGCGCTGCAGCGCAAATCGCAATTGAAAGATTTGGAGAAGGCGGGACACTGGCTTTCGCGGATTGCGGCGAACACCGCAATCGATTACTTGCGACGCAACAAGAAGCTCGCCTTTACCGACGTGGCGGAGCTATCGGATTCGCGCATGTCGAACGCGGAGAATCCGGAGCAGACGCTGTTGAGGGGGGAGCGGAAGCTGCACCTGGACGGAGGGCTGGCGACGTTGACCGAGCGCGAGCGGATGGCGTTGTTGTTGCGCGATGTGGAGGATATGCCGGCGGACGAAGTGGCGAGCCAGATGAATTGTTCGATGGCGACAGTGCGGTCGCACATTGCGAACGCGCGCATCAAGTTTAGAAGGTACCTGGAAGCGAGGAGGCCGTTATGAGCATGGCCGAGCTAGGGGCGGGAGCGCATCCGAGGGCGGAGATTCTGGCTTTATACGCGACGGGCGATTTGCCGTGGCGGCTGCGCTGGCGAACGCGGAGTCATGTGAGGCGATGCGGCGATTGCGAGCAGCAGGCGCTGTTGTTTCGCTCGGCGAGGGCGGAGTTGAAGCGCGAAGCGGAGACGGAGACGCTGACGGGCTTTGAAGCGATAGCGGACCTGGGGCGGCTGGAGCGGGAGATGTTGGGCAACATCGCGGTGGGGGTGGCGGCGGCGCGATGCATCGATAACGCAGGGCGCACGCGGGGGCTGTTCAGCAAGGGGGCGCTCGCGGCGGCGCTGATGGCGTTGTTCGCGGCGGGGTGGTTGACGCATATTCCGAAAGAGGAGACCGCGCAGTTGACGGCTTCGGCGCGCAGGGTGTTCGGATGGGAGCGGCCGCAGGCGAGCGGGACGGTGTTGAGAACGATGCCGGACGGCATTGCGGTGCGGGCGCAGGGAGCGACTCTGATGATGATGCATCCGAGATCGGCGGTGGTGTCGGTGTCGGGGGCTTCGGCGGTGGAGGCGCGCTACGTGGACGAAGAGACGGGGCAAGTGACGATCACCAATGTTTACGGGCAGTAGGCGGGGGCAGATCGGGCGGGCGGCAGGGGCGGCGGCGTTGCTGCTGGGAGCGGCGAGCGCGGCCGCGGGCGCGGACGATCAGTGGCTGGAGGTGCGGTTCGCGCGGGATTCGCCGGTACTGCTGGTGTCTTTCAGCCTGGGGCCGACGACGGCGCGGCCGCTGGGCATGTCAATGGCGCTGGATCTGCACGCTTCGCTGGTGTTGCGGAACACGGGAAATAAGCCGATATCGGGATTGACGCTGCGAGTGGAAGCTCAAGATCTAACGCCGGCGGGTAAAGGATCGGTGACGAGGCCGAGCTTGCACGTGGCGCCTGGGGAGACGTTTCCAGTGCGAGTGGATATGCAGTTGCTGCGGCCGTTCAGCATGGCGAGAAGCGAAGGCGCGCTGGTGCAGGTGTCGCTCGACTGCGCGCTGTTCAGCGATCTGACGGCGTATGGGCCGGACAGCCTGGGTTCGCGGAGGGCGCTGATGGTATATGAACTGGAGGCGCGGAGGGACCGGCGATATCTGGCGGCATTGTTGCAGGAGCAGAGATTGGCGCAGCTGCGGGAGGATTTGAATTTCGGGCTGCAAGATTTCAGTCCGCAGCAGTTGGGGCTTGAGCTGTTGCGCGAACCGCGAGGAAGCGCGCGGGGCGAGCAGCCGGTAACGGTAGGGGCGGTTTCGTTTCCGAGTTCGCCCGTGCAGACGGTGAGCGGGGCGGCGCGGGTGGCGGGGAACGAAGTCCGGGCGCCACAGATCGATGTGCGCAACACTTCGCAAAAGGTGGTGCGGAGCATCGACATGGGATGGATCGTGCGAGATGAGCGAGGGCGCGATTTTGTGGCGGGGTCGGTGCCGGCCCGGATGCAACTGGGGCCGGTGCAGACGGGAACGATGAGCGAGCCGGGAACGCTGCGGTTCTCGCATCCGACGGGGCAGCCGATGGTGATCGACGCGTTGCTGGCGTTTGTGAACGACGTGGAGTTTGCGGACGGAAAGGTTTGGATTCCGACGCGGACGGATATTGATGCGGCGACGAGCGATCCGGTGCTGAGGCGGGCGCTGGGGGCGTCACCGGAACAGCAGAGGCTGGCAGAGATTTACCGGCGGAAGGGCGTCAGCGGTCTGGCGGAAGAGCTGCGGCGATTGAATTAAAGGCGGCCGATCTGGTGGGAGAGCGAGCCGTCGGAAGCGAGAGCGGCTTATACTAAGAGAGTTCGGGGCGTGGCTCAGCCTGGCTAGAGCGCCTGGTTCGGGACCAGGAGGTCGGTGGTTCGAATCCACTCGCCCCGACCAATTCTTTCAATTACATGCGCAGCTTGCTTTAATACGGCGGTACGGCACTGTAGATGAAATTGTAGACAGGGCCGCGTCGCTCAATGTCATTCGGGCGGCGGTACGGGGCCGCAGACCTTATCCGACACTGAAAGCAGATCACTTGCGAAGCGGGCGTGTTTTAATTTGTCGGCCCACGGTGGTGTGTTGAGCGCCGCGGCAAAACCGTTGGTATCGAGGACGCCCAAGCACACCGCCAGAAAAGGTTTATGCTGACGGAATTACAAGAATCATTGTGGCTATCGACCGCGAAAAAGGAGGCCGAAGACGTTCTCGAGGAAATATTTCACCACACTGAAGGGCGGCCTTCTCTTAAACTGAACTAAGCGAAGCTCGTCGATTGTCGTATGCCGCTGATTATTGTTGGTTATGGCGATTTCGAAGATTACCGCGTGAAAGAACTCCCGATGGATATGTTGGAGCAGCTTGCAGCCCGATATCCGCTTGTGCTACCGGATGACTATTCGCCCGAATACGATGACCTGGTTATTACCCTGGCGATTCACGCAGAAATTGACCGCCGTCGAGGTGGCGCGGCGCAAGAAGCTCACGTCCCATCGCGGCGTGAACTCGCACAACTCATCATCAAAAGAGGATTCCAACAAGCCAGCAAGCTGCATCATCCAGATGCAGACGGGCAGCACGTTGCCCAGGTGCGTCTCGCCCAAGTTCGCGACGAGCTTTTGGAGAATTCCACGAACATCCCTGACGACAGACCAGATAGCCTCATAATGATTCCCGCACCTCGCCAAGGGCCAGACGCTCGCCCACGGGCCGCGTCAGTCAACGACTGGGATTTCAATGATGACGATGTGCCCTTCTAACTGTCCAATAGCCGCCACGGTCTTACTGACGCCATGCCAAATTGCACTCAATTGATGGCATCAACGTCATCTCGATCAAACACCCCGGATCTGCATAGGGCATGGAGCAATTTGTCGGCCGTGAGCCGTCCTTCCCACACCCGAATGATCGCCTCGCATAGCGTGATGTGTGTAAGCAGCAAAATTCCACCACTCGATGCGCGTTCAGTTGCCAGCCTTTCGAATACCGGTTTACCAAGGGTGATTCTCGAAATAGGGTTAAGGTGTGCAGATTTGCTCACCACGGCAAATGCGTCATTTAGGCCGATTATTCCCTCTGCCGCACGCTTCGCCTTGCATTCGATTACCACCAGTCCGCTCGGTATCGGTATCGCTAAATCCGGCTCAGAGTCACCACCAACATCTTGTTGCCTGGCATTGGGATACACAGTTTGTAAAATTGCTAGAGCTGCACGGTTAAAAGCGAGATCAGTGGCATCATAAAAATCGTTTATCAGCCGTGCATCTCTGCCCAGCGCCACAGCCCGGTTCGCGTGTCCAACCAAATTATGCCGCGATAGATCGCCGAGATAGTCTACAACCGCTTCGCGAATTGAAGTGACCCGGGCATAAGAATCAACGTGCCTGACGATGTCCTTTGGATCGGCAGATAACAGCGCGTTCAAGTCATTGAAGCCCGCTTGCGCCAGTCGTTCCGCACGAGACCGGCCCAGGCCACGGACATCCCCGAAGCGCGCGATGACAAGCAGATCTATAGCCGCGTCACTGGCTCCAAATTGAAGCCGCTGCGCCATTCGGAACAGCCAGCGACGAAAGTTACTATTCGATAAGTCCCCTCGCGCATCCTCCAACCGAGCAGCCGTTTGCAACATCCAGCAACATAGGTTCGCGACTCGCCTGACGTTCGCGGAATTTGCATAGCCGCCGAGTTCATGCAGCTGTGCGAAGGAATCCATCGAGATGTACCGGTAAGCGATGAGCGCGGACAGCAAAGAACGATCCAGGTTTTCGGCCTCAGACAAATCTGCCAGTCCTGAGAAGTCGTCCAGAGCAGACCTCAGCTTCGTAATGTTGTCTCTCTTGTGCATGAAAACCAGCGCCGTTTCGTCGATTGATGGTGCTAGATCAGGGCATACAGTCGCTAACAACAGCACTTGGCGCTCTAGTTGCTCCGTTCGGCCTGTACCAAATGTTGCACTTGCGGACCTCAATCGCGCGAAGAGCAGTGCACCTGTGTGGGGCAATACGCCCGTTGAAGCAACCCGTGCACCCAGGCGAGTAACCGATAACCGGCCTTGGGCGCCCTCCTCAAGCAGCCCGTCTGACTTGAGCCTTTCGATTGCAGCAGTCATGCGAGCCTGTGTCTCTACCGCGGGAAGAGCTTGTTGAAAGCCATGAAATGACGAGGCAAAGAACGTGCTGACATCCGCTCTTGAACCAGCGATACGTCCGGCGACTGCCTGCAGTACTACTCGGTCCAAATTGCCGCCTATTAGAGCACTGCGCACATGCTCGCCGCCGCCCAAGAGATATTGTTTGAAGCGCTCTATTTCAGCACTGCTGCGCGCCACCAGAATGCTACGTCCCGATTCCTGAAAACCTCGTCGGCCTGCGCGCCCGGCCATGTTGAGGTATTCCGTCGCGCTGATGTATTCCTGAGCCCAGCTACGAAAACAACTGTCAAATATTACTGTCTTTACAGGAAGATTGACCCCTGCGCTCAGCGTGGGCGTTGCACACAGAACATCAAGTTTTCTCTCGCGGAAGGCTGCTTCCACGAGGCGCCTTTCATCGTGATCAAGATTTGCATTGTGAAAGGCGATACCTTTCGGTAACATCTGTCGAAGTTGGCGAATCGTTGGATTTGATTCCGCCACTTCATCAAGGTCATTAACCAACATCTCGCAGTCCGGTCTCGGCGAACGCGCAGCCGAAAGTTGAGTCGCTAGGCGTTCGGCATCTTCTTTGGTTATACAAAAGGCAATTGCCGGATACCCAGCTTCGGCTTCGATACGTTGCAACACTGTCTGAGTACTTGGATTCGGGCAGTTACGCGCCCGCACGGACAAAGACTTTGTCCGGTCACGGTCAATTGAAATGACGCTCGAACCCGTCCAGATTTCTTCAGTAAGCGGAACGAGCCTTCCTGCGACACTGACAAGCTTGGCGCCCAACCAGTTCGCAACCTCCAGCGCATTGGGGAAAGTGGCTGAGAGGCCGATAATTTGTGTATCAGGCTCTTTCATACGAACAAACGTAATAAGTGCTTCGAGCTTGTCGCCCCGGTTAGGATCACCTAACATTTGAAGCTCATCGACTATCAAAAGGGATTTGTTTTGAATAGAGCGCGGGCGTTCTACCAATGTGTAGTACCACTTTTCATATGTGGCAACTGTGAAGCTGACATGGTCTGATGCGACCTCGTCCGTTACTTCATCTCCTGTAGCGATGCTGGTGTGGAAATGAAATTGGCTGGCGCGTGAGTAGCTTTCGCGAAAAGTCAGGTATTTCTCATATGCTAACGCCTTTAGCGATGTCACCATGACCGAGCCTGAGCGATGCGTAGCGTGATAGAGTGCCGCCATTTCCGCCACCAGAGTTTTTCCAGACGAAGTTGGAGCCATGATGACAAGATTTTGGCCCTCGAAAAGACCGGCCTTTATGGCGTCTTTCTGAAGCGGCTCCAGGGAGGTGATGCCACGGCTTGCAAGTTCCTCCACTGCGAACTCGGGAAGGCCGCGATCGACAAGTTGTTCCACCTGCATGTTCGACTCCTCCTGACCAGGGATCTCTGCGGAGGGCTGCACTCATCTTTCAATCTCAGCCTGGATTCACGCTCCGAGACGCCTTCAGATTACCGCATAGAAAGAAGGCCTAAGTCAAATGTGCAATTTGGCCAATTGGTTACATCCCTGTGAGATTAAATTTCCCTCGCATTGACCTTCACATCGCGAAAAGGGGCTCGCGAATCGGTCTTGCCCTGTGGGCGCGATGCATATTTCTTCAACCTACCTGCTCTGCTGCGGATGCTGCAATCGGAATTTGAAATCTATTGTGATGCCGAATTCATCGAGATCAACAGCGTACACGGGCTATGGAGGCCTGGCGCAAGAAATTCTTTCGTTGCTCGGAGTAGTCGCATCGGTGGACATCCTTATCATTCTGAACAACTGACCCAAGCAGGGCTGAGTATCTTTTCAAGTGGATGGCCTAATCTGTCTTTTACGTCTAGTGCCGAGGTAGCGGGAGTCTTGCGATAAGGCTAAATGTCAGAGGAACCGACGGATTGCGACCATGTTGCTGTACATCCTTGCTCGCAATTCGTCCGGGAGCATGCGATTCTAGATTGCCATTGGAACGATCCGGCCACTTGAGGCCATGATCTTGCGGAATTTCTGCCCGGATTCGGGCCTCTGCCCCGTCAAAGACAATAGCTTTAATCAGCGTGCGGAGAAACTGCTGCCGTTCTCCCGGAGTGAATTGATGGAGTGTTTCTGCGGCTTGCTGACAGTACGATGCAACTGACCTTCTTACGTCAGGCTCAGCCGCTGGTCGGTTATTCGCGAGTTGATCGTCCCGCGCTTGTAACGATCGTTTTCGGGTGCCGAGCTTTTCCAGTTCGGAGCCGAGTTGGGCGGGCGTAATGACGCTCAGACGATATGCTTTCATAAGTCGGCTTTCCTCCTTCTCTAATTGGGCAAGCTCGTTTGCTGTATCCCGAAGTTCTGCTGAAAGATCAGAACTTGCCTTTTCATCCTGCTGATTCAACTTTGTGATCTGATCTGCAATTAACTCCGGATCGAGAATCGCTCGTTCGACTTCATCCCAGACGGCTTGGTCCAAAATTCTTTCGCTCACCAACGGACAGCGCTTACAGCGGGCGGCGCATCGATATGAAAACCTTCCGTGCGACGGCTCTCCTACGTATCGTGAACCGCAAGCGGCGCACGAGACCAGGCCCTTCAACAGATACGAGTGCTTCTCATGGCGCGGCGAGAAGGCGATGTTCCGACGAAGTTGGTCTTGAACCCGTTTCCATTGGTCGCGATCTACGATGTGAAGCGAAGTGGGAAGCTGCAGTGGAATCCATTCGGCGCGGTCCCGCAAACGCATGGCGCTCTTGATTCGACGCCGATATGTCTGTTGGTTGTGCCCGTGCTCTGGCTCAAACGATTGCAGCTTGTTGTAGTACCACACGCCGACATACATCTCGTTGTGAAGGACCTTTAACACGCTCGATTTAGCCCACCGGGAGCCTTTCCGGGCACGAATCTTCAAACGGTTTAGTCTTTCGACCACCCGGTGCGCCGACAGTCCTTCCCGATCAACCAACTCGAACATCTGTCGAACAACAGCGGCCTCGGCGGGCTCGATCTCAAGGGCGCCCTCCTTAGTGGCACTCTGGGCTGCGGGAATATATCGATACCCATAGGACGTAATCGACCCGAGGTACTTGCCGCGCACTTCAATCTTGTGGAGCCGACCGCGCCGGGTGCGGTCGGCGATCATCTCGCGTTCGAACTCGGCAAAACTACCGAGCACGTTGATCATCAAGTTGTGCGTTGGACTGTTCTCCGCAGGCAGCTTTCGAAAGATGAGTTGTATGCCCTTTCGTTCGAGATCTCGCTTGATGATTCCCAAATGGGTCACGTCCCGCGCGAGGCGGTCCACATCGTTGATGAGCACGGCGTCAAATGCGCCAGCGGCCGCATGGTCGCGCAGGAGGTCCAGTTGGGGTCTCGCCAATACGCCGCCACTCCAGCCGTCATCCTTGTACACGGCCGACACCATGTAGCCGCGCTCGGACGCAAACCGTTCGAGCTCGGCGATCTGAGAATCGATCGTCTGCCCTTCTTTCTGCTCTTCAGTCGACACCCTCGCGTAGAGAGCCGCCCGAATTTGTTTTGCTTGGTCTTGAGCCATGAGTACGGGCTAGTGCGGAGTCTTGCATTCGGACTCTACCTCTTGCTCGGGATTTGTCAATCGAGACGTCGGCAGAGATGCGAGGTGCTCTGGTTCCGGTGCGCGTCTCCGGAAAATCATTGCGTAGGCGCGATTGATCGCGTCTGAATTCGGTTGGATTGTAACTTCCCAAGACACTCGGATGGGTGGCGGCTTTCGGTTTTGTCGCGAACTCATATCGCATCAGTCTGCCGAAGGGAGCGGGTTAGAGGAAGATAGGCGGACAAGCTCGCCAGCAGGTGCGGAGTGCAGACGGAGCTTGCCGCGCTTAGCCGCCAATCTTCCTCTGTCTCGCAGCGCGGCGCATCATCTCTCGCATGGAACTGCTGCACATAGTTACCAGTGCGATGATCGATTGGGTTCGGAATCTCGTGGTCGATCTCGCGGGCAATAGCCTGAGGAGCTTCCTTTGCCGCCGCCTGAAAGCGCGTTCGCGAAAAGTAAGAAAACGCCCGACGCGGTCTCGGCGGCACGTGGCTGGCTCGCAGCGACACGTGTCTGGCGCAAAGTCGAGATTGCTGTAATTCTCAATCGATCCTTGCGAGTGCGACTTGCACGCCACGCAAGATAGCATTCTTAGCGCCGATTGCTACTGCTCAGTAAGCTAAGAGGACAAAGGTCGTAAATACATGCGAATCATCTCAACATGAGCAAGAAGATAGTGGGGAACTATCTAAGAGCGCACCGCCGAACGCGCGGTCTGTCGCAACGGGAACTGGCGCTGCTCGTGGGCTATAAAAACGAATGGCAAGTCTCTCGCCATGAGCTAGCGAAGACGATTCCACCGCTGACCATAGCCCTCGCGTACGAAGTCGTTTTTGAGGTTCCGGTGGCACAGCTTTTCAAGGAAGTTCATTCGATCGCCACCGCCGCAGTCGCGTTGAACTTCGCTGAACTGAGAGCCGTCGTTGAGCGCCAGACAGCGAAGCAACCACTCGGGCGGATGGCCGGTCACAAATTGAAATGGCTACGGGAGCGATCCACGATGCAATAGACCATACCTCAGAAAAGCACGGAAGGCCGTCCGGTGCCGCCCCAAATCGGCAAATATCGCTGGAACCGCGATCGAAGAGGTTCGCGTTCGCGATATTCGAGGGACGAACGCTGATCGAGTGGGGGGCTCGAAGCTATACCACGCGGAGAACGGGTGCCGATGCCGCAGCGAAAAAGTTTGAGTCTCTCCTTGACCTCTACGCTCCGTCCCTGATCGTTTCGCGAGAACCCCGGAATTCTCCAAAGGGGCCATCTGAAGCAACGAACAAGGCGATGAAGAAGCTGCGGCAAGCGGCCGACGAACGAGGGATCACCTTCGAATTACTGAGCAGAAACGACGTTCAACGGTTCTACGATGCACGGTACCTCGAGACGAAGCATGCGATTGCCTCGTGGCTCGCTGATCAATTCGCCGTACTCCGACCGATGCTCCCGCCGAGGCGACGCCTTTGGGACCCGGAAAACTATCACAGCGCGGTATTCGATGCCGTGGCGACAAAGGTGGCCTTTGACAGTTCCGCGCGGGGAAAAGGCTCGATGCCGCAGTAAATTCGTGCGGCTGCTTTGACGGCTCCTCTATCCGGCGTTAGGACCGAATGAGGCCGCCGGTCATGTTAGAGGAGCCATCCAAGCAGCTGAACGGCTGATGCGCCTCGCACTCCGGTATTAAGCAAGATCGACGTGAATCCATTGGCAGTTCGCTTTCAATCGGTATCCCACTTCGTTCATGACCGTTTTCTCTGCGCACAGAACATCCTCTGGGTTCAGGCATAGCGAAGCTTCCCGACAGACGAGGTCGAGTGCGCGCCGGATGCGCTTGATCAACTCCTTGACTCCCGACCGGCTCACGCTGCGCGTAAGCTTCGCCTGTGATCCCGCATTCGCACCATGTTTTCGATAAAACGGATCTGCTGCGATTCCAGCCGCGATCTGTGATGCGTTCTGGGGCCAACGCGGATGCTTCGCCAGATAATCGAAAAGGACTCGTAAGGTGAGCGAGAGCGGCACGACGTGCTCGCGCGAGCGATGCATGAGATGCACGCACGCTATTTCCTCCCCCGAGCCGCAAAGGATACCCGCTTTGCGAAAACGATGGACGATCCTGAAGTGTGGTCCGGAAGCCTGCAAGAGAGCGGCTTCCGTGAGTAAGAGATCAAGCTTTTCAAGTACCAGATCATCGGTCGAAAACATACCGCGCCCCACGCCGTTCAATCTCCAACTCGAAACGTGGCTCATACCGTCTCGTTGACACACAGAGAAACTGTGGCGGCGAGAACCGGCCGCCGATGCAGGCGGCATCCTGCAGATCCTCGAGGTTCCTGAGCCACGGCTGTGCGGCATCCGAGACGTTGACTATCACTATTCGGAATGGCGTGCTCGATGACCGGAGCGCTAACGCGGCCTGTTCCACGTCACGAATAATGTGAGCTCGGAGACTGCGACTATCCAACCGCCGAAGCATTTGCATAGCGTGGATCCGATCACCGTCGATGAGCAATGCCTCGTACATTTCCCTTGCTGTTTAGCCCGCCACTTCTCGGGTTTCTAAGACGATCTTCCAGACAATTCGGCAACGCAAGCAACTGCGGCGTCGTCTACAATTTCTACAAGTAGCCACGCAAAATGCCGCAGATACTGGTTTCATTTACGGATCGCCGCGTCTGGTTTGGCAGGAAGCTGCTCTTCCGGACACCACTGCAGTTTGAGTTTTTTGCGCTCCTCGCGATAGCCAAGGTCACCGCGCCCGCAGACCAAGCTTGGATTTCGCTTGACGAAATCGCCCGCCTGCCCACTTGGAAGGGCAGGCGGAAGCACGACATCAGCACGAATGTCGGTCGCTATCTCCAATCGAGAGATGCCAAGCGGCTCATCGGGTCGCGAACGACATGGGGCGGTCCTTATCACCTGTCTGCGGATCCGCTCTCGGTAGATTTTGATGTTTCACTCCCTACAGCACGCAAGCGCCTTCGCCTCTCGTCGAAGAAACCGCTTGAATCGACGCCAGACGTCACGCTTCAGTTCACGCGCTCGTATGTGCGGGCTCAATGGCTTTTCTATCGAGGACGTTTGGTTCGCCACGCCGAGCAACGTCTGGCGGATGATGCTTGTGAAAGGCTACTCCGAATGATCGAGCGGCGCGAATGCGGGGTTAACTTCCGCCTATTGGCCACGATATCGGCTGCCGACGTTCTCTACCGTCTGGGCCGTTATCGTATCGCTCGCGAAACCCTAGAGGCAAACCGCACACTGGTGCGACAAACTGCGGACCTCTCGCTCAAAGCTCGTTATCATCTCTCACTCGCCTGGACTTACCAACGGTCATCGAGCGGTGAGCTCTCAGATCGGGCGGTGAAGGCGGCTATCACGAAGGGGGCTTTTTACGCCGAAAACAGCGGGGATCGAACGGCGCTCGCGGTTCTTGCCTATCGTAAAGCATCGTTTTTGACAAAGAAAGGGCGCCTTGATGAAGCCATCGATACGTTTGTCGAAGCGCTTCGCGGATACCTCATTGCTACCAACTATCATGGCGTGCAGGCGTCGTGCGCAGATATCGGGAGTGTGCTCCACCGAATGGGTTTCGAGCGGTATGCGGAGGCGCGGCGATGGATTCTGTCGTCGATCAGCATCGCGCGCCAGATGAGAATTGGGCGGGACGATGCACACGGCGAGACGATTCTTGCCAAGATGTACTTGGAGTCGGATAAGCCGCTGTTATCGAATCTCATGCTTCTCCGGGCCGAGCGGATCGCTTCTAATGCGGGAAATCGCGTCAACTTCGCCGATACTCTCATGGTGTGGGGATTCTGGTTTCAGCGCTTCGGAACCAGAGAGAATCTTATACGCACGCTCGCTGACGCGATCCGCCTGTTCCGTAGCATGTCGGAGTTCGATATTCGTCAGAAAGAAAACTACATACGAAAGAAGTTTCCGGATGTATGGACTGAGTTGCTCGCGCAGTTAGGAGAGCGCCGAGGTGAGTCCTCCCTTGCCGATCTGCAGCGCAGAATTGGAAGGTGAGCAGAAGGGCTAGGACAGTAAGAACCGTTCGAAAGCCTCATAACGTCCTTTATGATACGTCCTTGGTAAGTGGTGTCAAGTGGTGACTAGCATAAGTCGCACTAACTGTAAAGTCGGCTTATCCACAGACCGATTTAGGTTCCCAGAATTCTTGTACAACGAGGAGACGTGATTTCAATAACGAAGCCGGATGGGGCAGTGTAAGAGGGCGCGCGTTTTCGTTTTGTTTACAACCTATCGGTCGCTTGGAACGCGCGCCCGCAACTAAGAATTATTCTTCACGTTAATCTATGTTGCGATGCGCAACGGAGCCGTTCACGCGAGATTGCAGCTTATCGCCCAACCTACTGTACCGTGCAGTAGGAATTCTCATTAGGCGGAGCGCCATAAAGGTGTGCAAGACAGAGTGGGGTCGTATATTTGACATTAAAGGAATCGGAATAGGTCAATAACACGCGAATATAAACACGCTTTCTCTGGGCCTTATAATCTGCGATGGTCTGGGGCCGGAATGCCGCGCCAAAAGTTATAATAAAATTGGTGCCGACGGCGACCGACTGCGGCATATCCTTCGTGTCATCTAGTCTGAAGTCGGTTTCGTTCGGTTCGACACTCGAAACGACAAGATCCGACTTGGCTGAAAAATGTAGCGCGGTGCTTTTTCCAGTATTTTGCAATAAACACTTTGCTTCCACCGCGTCTGTCTTCTGTTCGGGGAAATCGATGCACGCTAAGGACAACCACGGCCTGTCTTCCATGGCCGCTAAGCTTGTCGTCAACTGGATTAATTCTTTCGACTGTTTTTGGGCGACGTTGATGGCTTCCGCGGCGTCGCGATGAGTTTGCCACACCAGCACTAACGTTATTAAGCCAAGGGCTAGAGTGGACAAAGTCAGCGGCTCTGTCCACGTTGTGGCGGTTTGCAAGTGTACATGTACTCGTTCCGGTACGGGTTCAGATGCCTGGCTTGTCAAAGCGTGTTGTCGATTATCATTGAGTTCTTCATCTACTTGCTCCCTACGTACAGCGCTTCGATCATGGGGTCTGGATGCTTTGCGCGAATCTGCCATTCGCCTCTCCAATTACTACGATTAATTAAAAGCTTACTGCTAGAAAAACAGCTCGCCGGAGCGAGCTGTAAAGAAACATCAGTTTATCTATCGCGAGCGAACCTCGCTAACACGGCGAAGAGCGTGCCAACTGATGCGAATATTAAGCCGCCTTCGGGCCATTGATCGTGTACCGCGAGCGCTGCGAGAATCATGCAACCAACAATGAACAGCCAAGGGACAATGTGGATGCCCCAAAATCTTACTTGAAATGCCATAGCTTGCGTCTCCTTCCGAAACACGTCCGAAATCGTCCCGTTCTTTGAGCCGATGCCGGCAAAAGCAGGTACGACACGTGCTGCGAACGGGTTTCGAAAGGAGGCAAGCTCGCCGGTCGGAATACCGGCCGACGACTAGGGAACTATACCAGATCCAAAATATCTGTCAAGGTGTAGCTGCCACACAGCTTTGAGATGGAAAATTCTTGGTCTTTGTGCGATGAGGTGAGATGGCGAGGCTATCTTGCAACCGGTTAAGCAGGCTTGGGGGCTTTCGATCTCATTCAGTTCTATCAAGAATGCTGGCAATCTGAAGCTTCTGCAGACGCTCGTGCACCTCAGTAGCCGGCACCAAATACCGCATAGTGGTCTCAAGCGACCGGTGCCCCATCCAGTGCTGGACGGTTCGCACGTCGAATCCAGCCCGCAGCATGCGCGTCGCGTACGTCGACCGGAATGTTTTCAAATCGAATTTCTTCGAATCTAACCCGGCTCGCTCCGCAATCTCCTTACAGCGGTCCAGTATGTGCCATTCCCTATTCCCCGCCGGAGACGGAAAGATGAACCGGCAATTCGTCCTCTTCGGATGATCGCTAAGCAGATCCAGAGCTGCTTTCACGACCGGCACTTCCCTCTCTTCCCAGCGCTTCGGCCAAAAGCCCAGCTCTGGCTTAGCAGTCACCCGGATGGTGTTAAGGGCCAGGTTGACGTCCGACCAGAAGAGGTGCACGACTTCTTGCTCTCTGAAGCCAGTGAAGAGGAAGGTCGAGAAGAGCGCTCGCTCGGCCGTCAAACACGCATCGAAGAACCGCCTTAAATCGGAATCGCTGTACTCGCGTGGGAGGCTCACGATGCGCTCTGGCAGTCCGAGCCCCTTCGTCACTCCCGACTTACCGTGGTGCTTCAGGAATTGGGCAACGATCACCATCTGGTGGATAACAGTATTGTTGTCGAGCCCATGCTTGTTCTTGAGGCGGACCATGAAATCGGTCAGATCGTCGCGCGTGACCTTCCGCGGATCGATGCTCGGTGGCAGGAACTCGACGAGATGTTCGAGCACCGCTTTGTATTTGCGATAGGTGTTCGGCTTTTTTTTAATGCCGCGACCGATTCCAGATAGTGATTCACAGCCACATGCACGGTCGTGCGCTTCGCCTCTTCCCCTTCCGGGTCCTTAATCAGGCCCAGGGCAGGGCTTCGAGCGCGTGACGGCGCCGCCGGGCCACTTCCTTCACTTCGGCGGCCCGTCCCTCCGCCCGCTTTCCGCTTGCGCTTGCCGCGTTCGTACCATTCGACGAAGTAGCGGCCTTCGGGGAGCGACTGCCAATCGTAATTGCGCATCGCTGCGCGGGATGTCAAGTACATAAAGACTCGCGCGGCACGCAAGATAGCGTATCTTCACTCAGGCCGCAATCTTCTCTAAACTATCACCACGCTTCAATAAGGTCGAGTTGAAGCGCCTACTAACCAGCCGTTTAGCGTTACCTCCTGAATGACAGGACCGCTCGCCTATATCGGCGGCAAGAACCGAATAGCCAAGCAGATCATCGCGACATTCCCGAAGCATACGACGTATGTCGAACCGTTTGCCGGAGGTGCGCAGGTGTTCTTCCATAAGGAGCCTTCAAAGGTCGAAGTGCTGAACGACTTGGACGGCGACGTGGTAAATTTCTTCCGGATCTGCCAACGTCATCATGATGACCTCGTTCGATATCTGAAGTTTGTGCTGGTCAGCCGCAGATGGTTCGCGTTGCTCCAAGCGGAAAACGCAGCGGCGCTTACCGATATGGAACGCGCCGCGCGGTTCTTCTATTTGCAGAAGAACGCTTTTGCCGGATTGATCCGCAATCGGAAGTATCACTGTGCGGTTGTCGAGTCGCCCAACTTCAAGCCGGGCAAGATTCCCGAATTGATCAAGAATGCCCATCGAAGGCTTGATCGCGCCCAGATCGAATCCCTGCCGTATGGCGAAATTCTCGCGCGGTATGACCGGCCCGGAACCTTGTTCTATCTCGATCCGCCGTACTGGGGCCGGAAGCTCTACAACTTCAACTTCGCGGATGAGGACTTTGTCGATCTTGCCGAACGGCTGAAATCGTTGCAGGGCAAATTCGTTCTCTCGATCAACGACGTGCCGCGGATCCGGGAAATCTTCCAAGGATTCGTTTTGCGCGAAATTGAGATTTCGTATACCTCGCAGACGAAAGCTGGCAAGAGGTTCCGCGAGCTTCTTATCGCGAATTTCAAGCTGCCAGCAAAACCCGGCAAAAAGGCTGCCTAACCAGGCACTTAGCAGCCTTACTCTACCTTCGCCTCCGGCTGTGGACGAGCGGCGACTGTTACCGTTTTTGTCACCGCCGCCCCTATCCTCCTCGCATGAAGTATTTGCTCGAAGCGTTGCTCGCGCGGTTGTGGAACCGGCGCGGGACCCGGCGCAAGCGGCACGTTGAAAACCGCGCGCTCGATATCGGCGCGCAGATCGTAGACGGTGAACCCATCCCGTACGGCGTAGCGCTCGCACAAAGCCGCCGCGCGGAGCACATCGCGATTCTCGGAAAGACCGGTAGCGGGAAATCCTTTCTGCTGCGACATCTCGCGACGCAGGACATCGAGTCGGGCCGAGGGTTCTGCTATTTCGATCTTCACGGCGATGCGACTGAGTTCCTCGTATCGACGGTTGCTGCGAAGGAGCGGAGGCTCAAAGAAGATTTGAGCGACCGGCTCATTGTCGTCGAGCCCGCCGATCCTGAGGCGTCCGTCGGCATCAATCCCCTCGCAGAGCAATCGCCGGACGATCGTTTTCTCCGTGTCGCCGAGTTCGCCCAAGTTCTCCGTGAACGGTGGCAACTCGATTCGCTCGGAGCGCGAACGGACGAGCTCCTGCGCAATTCGCTCTACGTGCTCGCCGAAAACGGCCTCACGCTTCTCGAATCGGCCCCGCTCCTCACGCACGCCGCGTTCCGTGCCACGTGTCTCAAGAAGACGACGAACCCCGAGGTGCGCCAGTACTTCGAACTGCGTTACGACGCAGCGAGCGAGCCGATGCGCGCCACGATGCGCGAGCCCATTCTCAACAAAACGTCGGCCTTCACCGGCGATCCGCGCTTCCGCCATATCGTGGGCCAACAGCACTCCACGTTTTCTCTCCGGGAGGCCCTGGACGAAGGACGCTGGATCATCCTCAACCTCCACAAGGGAAGGCTCGGGCCGCAGGCTATTACGCTTGGCAGCCTCTTCCTCGCAAATCTGAAAACCGCATTGTTCTCCCGCACGAAGCGCGACCTTTTCACCCTCTACTGCGACGAAATCCAGAACCTGGTCGCCTTCGGAAGCGGGCTCGAGACGATGCTCTCGGAAAGCCGCAAGTTCGGGATTTCGATTACCTCCGCGAACCAGTTTCTCGACCAATACCCGCCTGAGATGCGCGCCGCGATCCTTGCGGTCGGAACTCACATCTTTTTTCAACTTTCGAGTTCCGATGCGCAGCAGATCGCGACCGCGCTCGATGGCGGAAAGCCGCTCGCGGAAATTCTGAAGAACCTGCCGCGACGGCACATGGTCGTGAAGGGCGGCCACGAGCGCTGGCGCGAAGCCATCGTTCCTACAATCAAGGACCCGAAGGTCGATTGCGCGGATCTCCTGGCCCGGTCACAAAGACGATGGGCGCGAACGCGTGAGGACATCGAAGCCGAAATCCGGGCGCGGGAAAGTTTGTTTGCAAAGCCAAGCGAGGCTCTCCATGAGTGGGAATAAGCGGGGGCTCATTCTGCAGGAGCGCGACCGAAGCCTCTTTGGGGAGCTCTCCGTGATGCGGGTCGTGGACCGCGACCAGGCGATGCGCGTTGCGGGATTCCAATCCGTGACGCGCGCGAACAGCCGCTTGCTTGCGCTCACCCGCGCAGCGTTTCTCAGGCGCTTCTTCCTCGGAACGGTCGGTGGCGCGCGGAAGGCGCTGTATGCGCTCTCGTCCAAATCCGCCGAGCTCATCGCGGTGCCATACCGTGGTCCGCGCCGCGCCTCGGACCAGACGCTCGCGACTGATTTCTTTGTCACGCACCAATTGCAGATCAACGAAATCTACTGCCGCGTGAAGCTCGAACCCATCCCGGTCGCAGGCGCGCAATTCCTTCGCTGGACCGCGTTCCATGAACCGCTCGTCAAAGGTTCCGCGCTCATCCCGGACGGATATGCCGAGGTGATGACGCCCGAGAAGAATCTCGCATGCTTCCTCGAGGTCGATCTCGGCAACGAGAGCCGGGCGGTGTGGCGGAAGAAAGTCGAGGCCTATCTCCAGTACGCCGTCTCGGGCGTCTTCGCCAAAGAATTTCACGGGACGCAGTTCCGCACGCTCGTTGCCGCGCATTCGGAGCGCCGCTTGCAATCCTTGCGCCTCGCGACCGCGGAGATCACGGAAAAGATCTTCTGGTTCACAACGCTCGATGCGATCGCGAAGGACGGGCTCTGGGCACCGATCTGGCTCCGGCCCACGGGTGACACGCGGCAAGCCCTTCTCTAAATTCCCATGCGCTACTGCTACAACTGCCAAAAGATCACCCCAGGCGAACCGCGTTACTGCAATTTCTGCGGCCGGAGCTACAACGTGAAGCTCTGTCCGCGCGGCCATGCGAATTCCCGGAACGCAGAGATCTGCGCCGAGTGCGGCAGCCGGGATCTCTCGACGCCGCAGCCGCGAACGCCGCTTTGGGCGCCGGTCATCGAGTATCTTTTGAAACTCGTCCCCGGTCTCTTTCTCGCAATCGCTTCCGTCGTCACGCTCGCAGCGGGCATCGAGGCCGTTCGCGAAAATCCCGCTCTGCAATTCGCTCTCGTGAAGCTCCTCATTCTGCTCGGCATTCTCTGGTGGCTCTGGTCGGAGCTTCCGGCCTGGTTCCGGAATGCGATTGCTCGCATGCTCAAACGCCGACGCGAACAAGGCGGCGGGAAGGGGAGGCATTCGTGAGACGGACGGAGGAGGAGACACGCAAGTCGGGTTTGCACCTCGGACGCAAATCTCGGCAAACACACGCTTCCCTGCCGATCTGCCTCGGGCAGAGCTGCCCGCAGCAGTACCCGCAGGCGCAAGCGCAGATTCCGACGCCCATCGCCGATGCCTTAGGCGCGCCGCTCTCGATCCGGGAGGCCGCTCACGTGATCGGCTGCTCGCCCTGGACGGTACGCCAACGATACCTTCCGGCGGGCCTGCCGCACGAGCGGCCGACGCCCAACGGAAAACTGATCTTCTACCGCAACCAAGTCATTCGCTGGCTTCTCGCGCGCCAGCAGAAAGGAGGAATGAAGCCGTGAGCCTTTATAAACGCAGGAACGTGTACTGGAGCTATCTCTTCCAGGACGGTATCCGCCATTCGCAATCGACGGGAACCGGCAACCGCCGGCTTGCCGAGTCCATTGAACAGCGCTTCAAAGAAGACCTGACCCGCTCGCGACATCAAATCGTCGAGCCCAAACCTCAGATGCCCTTCGGGGAACTCGCCGCCCGCTTCCTTGCCGAAGGCGGGGCGCGTCCCTGGCACCTGGACCGCTTGAAGATCCTGCTTCCCTACTGGAGCGGGATCCCCATCGGCCGGATCCACAAATCGATCGTCGCCGATTACCGACGGCGACGGCACGCGGCAAAATCCGTCACGGACACGACCATCAACCGCGATCTCCAAGCCTTGCGCCACATTCTCTACTGGGCGCAAGACGAGGGGTTCCTCACCGCGAATCCGCTTACCCGGCTACGCCTCGTACCCGAGCGGCGCAAGCCGCGCGCGATCCTCGGATGCGGAGCCGAAGAGCGCCTGCTCGCGGCCGCCGCTTCGCACCTCCGCCCAATCATCATGGCGGCGCTCGACACCGGGATGCGGCGCGGCGAGCTCCTCCACCAATTGTGGGAACACGTCGATCTTGGGCGGAACTTGCTTTTTGTCACCCAATCGAAGACCGCCGGAGGCGAGAGCCGCGAGATTCCGCTGACGGAGCGACTCGCTAGCCTGCTTACCGAACGGCGGCAGGACGCGGGACTCGTCTTCACCTTCCAGGCAAACCCGATCCAGCAAATCAAAACCGCGTGGAAGACCGCCATGCGCCGCGCGGAAATCCGCTATTGCCGGTTCCACGACCTCCGGCATACCTTTAATACCCGGCTCATGGAGGCGGGCGTCATGCAGGAAGTCCGCAAAGCGCTCATGGGCCACTCGACCGGCGAAGACATCAACGCCATTTACACCCACGTCGAGCTTCCGGCCAAGCGTGAAGCGATCCGGAAACTCGAACGCTGGGTGCGCAACCAGAAACAACCATTCGACAGCGAAAAGGAGGCATGACATGCCAACCCCAAAACAACCGGACCCGGCACCGCCGAAGTCCGGTCGCAACGTCCCCGACGAACGGAAACCGTGGAAGAAGAAAACCCCGGCGGAAGTTGTCCTCGATCAGATCAGCCGTGTTCGCGCCGATGTCACAAAGAAAGAAGAGGAGCTGAAGGAGGCGCGCCGCCAGCTCCAAAAACTCGAAGAGGCCCGCAAGGTCCTCGAAGCTAATTAGCTCTTTGCTTAGCGGAGTCCTGTCACGATGACAGGCTCCTTTTTTGATGGAAGGAGATGGAACATGAACACGTACGAAACGAACGATGAGATCGGGACTGAACTTGGCTACCACGCCGTCGAGCAGATCGCCTCACGCGCGGAGGACTTTAGCGAAAGCGAACGCGAGCGCATCAGGCTTGCGAACGAAGCGCGGATCAATACCTTACGCTTCGAAGGCGAGTATTTGAGCGCACGGGATCGGGCGCTTACCGAGCGGCTGCGTATCGCAGAACAGGCGCAGGCAGCCATCCGCGAGCGCTATTCGCCGCTTTACTATTGGACAGTCGGCCCGATCCTTGTCGTCGCCGCATTTCTCTTCGCGATGATTGCGCTTCGGCCCTATCGCCTCGGCTTGGTCGGCAACCTTTACTGTTTCGGGATCGCGCTCGTCATTCCTTTCGCGGTCGAGGAGTTCCTACGCGCGTGGAAGAGCGAGAAGCTGCTGCGAGTGGTCATTTCGGCCGTGTTCGTCGCGGCGCTTGCGGGCGGCATGCTGCTTGCCGCTGTCCGCGGCAATCTTCTTACTCGGCAACTGCAAGAACCGAAGCCGGCGGTCGTGATCGACGGCGAATCCGCTTCGGGACGGGCGCAGCCCTCCTTCTACGATGCCACCCACAGTTCGCTCGAATGGCTGATGCTATGCCTCGCTCTCGCGATCGATCTCGGGGCGGGCATCGCGATCCATCGGGCACTCGTTCTGGGAACAAAGCCCGGCGAGGATCCCGAGCGCATTTCGGAAGATCTCGCGGCGGTCCGCGGGAAACTCGGCGCTGTCATCTATGAACTCACAGCGCTTACGAACGGACCCTCGATATTCGTTGCCACGTTCTGGCGCGACTTTTACCGTGCAATGCTCACGCGCACGGCCCGCAAGGCGATTGCGAAAGGCCTCATGCTGTCGCTCTGCCTGCTTTTTTTCGGACACCGCATGCTCTCGGCGCAAACAAGGGCCGCTGTAGTGGTGGCGCTCGACAGCTCGACCTCCGAGAATGTGAAGGGACGCGACGGCAAAACGGCGTTTGAAAAGAATGTGACGGGCATCGAGCGGCTGCTCGGATCGGTTGAACCCGATACCCGAATCACCGTGATCGGCATCACCGAGTCGAGCTTCGCCGATCCTTATATACTGCTCCAGGCCGAGGTCTCGCCGGACCGCGGCTATTTCGGCGAGCGGCTCGAAGCCGCGAGGCGAGAACTGATCGGCGCGTGGATGAAGCGTGCATCGCGACTGGCTCCCACCGCACCGGGTACCGACGTCTTGGGCGCGCTCTGCTTCGCAGGCGAACTCTTCCGAAAGGAAGCGTCGGGGCGCAAGAGATCTCTCATTCTTTATTCCGACATGCGGCATGTGACGCGAGACCTCAATCTGGAACGGCCCACGCTCCTCTCAATCGATCGAGCGATTGTCAATCTCGAACAGCGCGGATTGCTGGCCGATCTTTCCGGGGTAGAGGTCGCGGTCTCGGGAGCGAATGCCGACCGGCGACAAGTCGCCGACTGGGAATGGATACGCGCGTTCTGGCTCGCCTACTTCGAGCGAGCCGGAGCAAGCGTAAAGGACTATTCGATGCTCCCCAATTCCCGGGCCGCTGGAGATTAAATTGCGTTCGGCGTATGCACCGATGCCTCGGATGCACTGACGATGTCCTTTATGTAGCACGTAAAGCTGTATCTCGCGGATTCTGGCAGCCCACGCCAATTCATGAAAAAAGACCTTTACAAATATCGGGCAGTCTGGCAACCTGAGACGCGGCAAAAACGCGCGTGTGCTGTGCACGCGGCACGCGCGTGCCGATCCTGCCGCAATCGAAGGGAACGTTGCACCATGCCACGACGGATGTCAACGGCGGCGATCTACACGGCACTCGATTCGTTGAGCCAAGGCTTCGAGCAGGCGCTCTCCGCCATCGACCTGCTCTCCCGCGCGGAATTCGCGAACCGGGATCTCTTTGATGGCTGCCGCATGCTTACCGAGGAAGCCGCTGCTTGGTCCCGCTATCAAGTTGTCCAAGCGCTTGGCGACAAGGAACTCCGCGCCTGGACGGCGTGCGGCAGGCGCTCAGAGGATTGGGAGAAGCGGAACGGAAAAGCCGGCGAAGGGAGACCTGCATCGAAACAATCGAGGCGGACGACCAACCAGCGAGGTTCGAAGCCGTCATGAGGTGGTCAAGCAGATGCTTCTTGCCGCTGGCTGACAGTTTCTAACGATCACGTTCCCCGCCCACTTCATCCGATCCGGCAAGACCTGCCGCGAGCCTCGACTCGTTCCGGAAATCGTTCTGATAGGATGCGCCCCTGACGCTAATTCTCTTCCCGTTCGCGTTTCCAGCCCGGCCCCAAAATCGCCTCCGTCCTGGCGATGAGATCACCGGCCGAAATCCCGAGAACCGATGCCAAGCTAAGGATGGTGTGGAGCGTAGGATTCATGAGACCCCGTTCCAACATCCCGACATACGTCCGGTGATACCCGCTCTCGAGCGCCAGCTTTTCCTGAGACAGACCGCTCTCCGTCCGAACAGCGCGCAGGACCTTGGCAAAGGCCTGCTCCGGGGTAACGCGCTTCCTGGGATGTCGTTGCATCTACGGGAGATGCTGCAACAAACGGAGAGCATAATGCTACAGAGTATGAGCTTGCATAGTATAGTAAACAAGAGTATAGTCTGCATATGCAGCCCGTTGCCCGCCGCTCCTGGAGCGGGCGCCTGTGGACACGCTCCCGTTCTTACGGCGTGCTCTTGGCCCTTGCTTTGGCCGCCGGGCCGGCATCCCAGGCGCACGCGCGGCAGGCGAAGAGCGCACTAACCGAGCGATCCTGCAGCGGCGACGATTTCATCGACGAGGTCCTTCGCTCCATGCCGCAAGGCTATGAGATTCCTTGCGATCGGGTGGTGGTCGTGAAGGATTTCGGAGCATTCCTTCGCGGAATGCCGGACCTGCGGGCAAAACCGGAGCTTGTCGCAAAGGCGCACCGCTCCATTGCATTCACCATCAACGCGACATGGCCTATTTACTTCAATTTCGATCAATATAAACTACTCGCTGAAACGCACACTCGCACGCGCCAAGATGCGATCCTCTGGATGATGGTCGTCGTCTCGGGCCACGAACTCACACATGCAATGGGAGACGCGGACGAATCGGACGCGCTTCTCACAGAACTGAGTCTTCTGTCGCGGTTCATGCACGAAGGCAAGATTCCAGCGGACTTCAACATCGATTTTAAGGAGTTGAAGCAACAATTTGTCCGTGCGATAAAAACGGAGGATCGATCCAAAACGTCACCGCGCGATCAGTGAGGAGCATCCTGGCTTTCAGGGCGGATGGTTCCGTGCCCTGCAGTACAGGACGGCGTTGAAGCGGTCTACGGCACCCCTCGGCCCTTCGCGCTTGCACGCTAAGCATCTGACGAAGTTGCCCATGGCGATGACAATACCGCCGCATTGCTTGTGTCTCCAGTGGCGGACGGAATGGGCTATGGTTCACTTCTGCTGCCAATCTTACTCTAAAACCAAGTGGCATTATGGGGTAAGGGATCTCCTATTGCCCCGAGATCTTCGAGCCAAAAACTTCACATTAATTCTGGTGTTATGTGATGCAGTCCTCCGATGTCCCCGCGTTAATTCCTGGAACCCGCTATACACTCATCAAATCCATCTTGAGCGTTTATCCGAGTGGGGATCGACATGTCCTTGAATTCATTCCGGCCGGCGCAGAAGTCCTGGTCAAAGGAGAGGAACTCGGTGCGCGCTTTCTGGAGATCGAATGGGACTCCAAATTGACGAAGGTTTTCATAGTCGACCTGATTGAGAGAGCCGAAGAACAAAGCACCTTAACCTTTGGCTTAGGAAAACTTCGCTTACCCGCCATCTGTCTACTAAGCTGATGATGTTGATTCCTTAGCGGGCCGCCCGTGCGCAAGCAATCCTCGATATCCGCAAAACTTCATTCAACGGTACGTCTAAGCATCGGCGGCATTCTCAGTGTGCAGACTATAGTCGGGGCGGAATACTATCCCAAGGGATCGCTGCGCAGCGGTGCGCTACTTCGAGGTAGCCGAGACCGCCACGATGCTGACCTCTTGTTCGTGAACGTAGGAAATAAACCGCTCCTCATCAACGGAGATGACGCGAGTCGGGACGCTGATCTTCTTGAAGCCGCGGGCGTCACGGTGTATCGTCGGCCTTTGCTATAACCTTGCTCAAGTAAGCTGCTGTAATTCGTTTACATTCGCCGGTTTTTCTTGCGGTTAAAGGCCCTCACAGATCGAGAACTTGCGCAAGATCTTGCACGGGTCACGCCACTGATCCATTTCTCCCTCTAAGTCCACCGTCAGCGGGAGCGTATAGAGCAAGGTGGTGCGTTGCCTTATGCTTCCTTCGGCCAAGTTGGCTCAATTTTCCGCGCGGACCATTTTCGGAATCGCTTCCATGATATAACTGCTACAACCGGTCGCAAGCGAAAGTTTGCGGCCCGGGGCGAAAGGAGCCGGGCAGGATTTCTGATTGGCTCCGCCAAGGCGATGCACACTCCGTATGCGTCGCCCTTCGCCCTTACTCATATCCGTCTGGCAAACGTCAAAGCTATCGATTCGGTAGGTTGACCTCCGCTGGATGCGAATTCGTGAGGGCCGGAACCAAGCCGCGGCCCACCTCCAGAGCACGGCTAAGGTTCAAAAGACTTTCTCGGAACTGCTCTTGACTGGCAGCACCACCCGCCTGAAGGGCAGCTCTGTTTTTCAGTTGGCTTTGAATTTCGACAACGAGTCGCCGGTATCGCGGCACAACCGCCTGCGAATCGAAGCGCAGCATTTCCATCTCGCAGCCATATCGAGGATCCCAATACAAAGGCAGTGTGCCCTCGGTGCTCTCGAGCGGCCTCCCACCAATGCGACGCAGAATGGAAGCCGAACCGTGCCTGACCGTAGCCGTGCATGAGCATATGCATCCATTCCTTACCAGGGCGCCCCATGCATAGGAGGCAAGCACGGTTTCTAGAGCAAGCTTCGTGCCGCGATATTCTTCAGCAATCGCCCATCCTCCCAACTCGGCATAGAGGGAGCCTCGGGAGCGAGCAAGTGCCAAGTCCGCCTCAACGATCGCAACTAGTTTGCGGCTCCATTCCCGGTCTGCAAATTGCACGAGGTCACTAGCCCTGAGATCGTTAAAGCGGGTTATACGAGGGTCGAACAGTGAGTATCGGACACATCCGATCACGCGATTGGTATTTGCAACAACCAGAAAATGCCAACTCCGTTCGTCGTCCGGCGTGGTAAATCGCCCATCGGGAACCAGCTGCTCTGGACGAACCGCCCCGTCGGCGAGATAGCACCGTCCCCGCAACTGCTGAGCCGATCGGAGCAGGTGAGCATGGCGCCGCTCGTCCCATGAAAAGCTGCCGGTCCAAATACTTGGATCAGTGATGTTCGGTGCGAGTATCTCGCAGTGATATGAAAGGTTCTGCATCGTCCTACAGGCGAACCGGGAAAACTGACGGGATCATCAGGCTTATCGGTAATTCCCCGGTCGATTCTTAGGAAACGCTCAGTCAAACTTTATAGCAACCCTTGTCAGCCGCTGTATTCATCGGTCTGATGGGCTGCACTCAATTGCAGTTTCACAAAGGCACACCAGCGGCTTTTGGCTGTGATCAGGGCCGAGGACCAGAAAGCCTTTCCGGGTGGGCTATGAAACGCTCGGTGTCGGATCCAACACGGTAGTCAGTACCGCCAGTACGAAGCCTTGTTCAGTCTGAGATGTGCGACCTGAGAATTGCTCAGCCCTAGCCTCTCTTTTAACGTATCGATTCGAAATAAGGGAGGCAAGAGTGAACACAAAACAGAGATTATTCATCGCGGCGACAGTGATATCTTTTGTTACCGCAGCTTCAGGTTCGACGATTCAGTTGGGAATTGACGGCGAGGCACAAGTCGGCTCCAACTATATCGATTTTGGTCAGTATCCTAATGGAGCTCCATATTCACCAGCTCCAGGCTATGGAAGCTTCGAAATTTCCCTCGTCAACTCGAGTGTATTTTCAAGCGCAGGCGTTACACCAGGCGAGTTTGGCACAATTCAGAGCTTCAGTGAACCGGCCGGCACCATGACACTTCCAGGCGCCTTCATGACGTTTGATAACGGTGGTTCTAACGTGCAACTATGGGCGACCAACATTCCGCCGGGTGCCGTGGGACCGTTTACCCTAACCAATACTTTGGATGGCGCGGTTCTCGCGTTTGACGTAAACGGATTCATTTGGGACACCGCCACCCAGATGGAGGTGGACACCTTCACCGGCACATTCTCAGCGACATTCGATGGTGAGACCGTTGCGCAGATGCTTGACAGCCTGCCGCTTGATTCCCCATTCTCGGCAACCTTTACGGCAAGCGCTGATCCTGTCACTGCACCTGAGCCTGCTTCCGTACTATTGCTCGGGGCCGGTCTCGTGGGTTTCGCGTTCGCGAGGCATGGAAGAAGCGGTCGTTCTTAGACGCATCAACACCTGCTGAGCGTGGGCACGATTTTCGCCAGATTCGTCTCGATTCGATAGCCTAAACCCTCTTGGAAGGACGCCAAACGCGCCACTTTACCTCAATTTTTGATTTGATACCTCCAGCTTTGATCTACTTTCCGAGACTAATCCGGCCGTCTTAGGAGAATCTCGATCTCCGTCCGCAGGCGGGGCGGTGCTGGGTGTTGTGAACTCGTAATTAGGGGAGGTTGTTGTATGCCCGTCGGAGTCAGTGCTCTGCAGCATGTAGACGTAGGTCGTATTCGGCGCGAGCTGGTAAACCGTGATGCTCGGGTTCGTTGTCGCGTCGGGATTTCCAGACACCGCGACCGCCGTTCCATCGTCGAGCTCGGCAGATTGCAAGTAACCACCGCCGACAAGCGGGATGAGGAGCACTTTATTCCGAATGGTCGCGGTGCTTGTTGTCCAACTGAACGTGGCTTGACCGTATGAATAGCCGCAGCAGTTCATTCCAGAGGGCGCAAAGCTTTGGCCGGGCGTACCTGCAAACCATCCCAGCCAGCCAGCGGAAGTATGTATTGAGATGTTGGATATGACTGGACTCTGAGCTGTCAACGCTTCCGTCACGAATGTGGCATCAGGCGCAAATGATGTGTCGCCATTAAGGTCGGTACTCTGAGGCGCGAAGTGGTACAACGTGCCGGGATGCAAACCAGAAACTGAGACCGAGTGGATCGTCACGCCTGACAAATCGCTCAAGGGGGATGAATTCACGTAGCCTGGGTTGAAGACGTATTCTCGATCCGTGCCGCTCCAGAACACCTGAGTGCTGCTTGCCGTGCTGGTGGTCCACGTAACGGTTACCCCGGTCGAGGAGATGTTGGAGACCAACACATTCTCGATCATCGGGCCTCGCGATGGGGGTGTGGTAAAGGTCTCATCCTGGGAAATGGAACGTCCTCCGTCTGACTCTTTGCTGATCACCGCATAGTGGTATGTCGTATTCGGCCACAACCCATGAAGGATTATGCTGTGATTTTCCTTGAGGGTGCTATCAGGAACGGAGGTCTGCCCATATGTGTTCGTGGTGCCGTAATCGACTTGGCTTGTTGCTGCTGTATTCGTTACCCAAGAGATAGTAGCCGAGGTCGCATTTCTAATCGCCGCCTCTGTGCCGTAGATCCAGGGTGCGGTCGCGCTGTATTCGAAGGCTCCTATATCCGGCGCCGCTCCGTTGAAGTTCGCAAGATCAACGTTGTCCCCGCGGTTGAAGGTCACCTCCGTGCTGACCGTCAAGAAACTGCTCTCGTGACTGACCGCCGTTACCGTCACCGGCGCATTGGTTCCGATCCTAATGACATCCCCAGGAATCACGCCCAAGCCGTTTGTAAAGAAATACGGATCATCAACAGGAACGGTCCTCGATGAGCCCGCTATGGTGGTATGCGCTAGATGGCCTCCCGCTGCAATAGCCGGTGAACCAGGTCTCAACCTGAAGTCTCCCCCTGCCTCGTCGACGAACGCGGGATTCTCCTGGATATTGCCTGAGATGAACGGGCTATAGCTGTTCTGCGCTTGCGCGACATCATCCGTGAAGTCGCCGATTTTCCAACCGGCATTAGCAACATCGCTGACATAGCTGATGTGCGCTAGCCCTGGATAATCTCCATTTGCGTCGGCGTGGAGAATTAGGTTGCTTTGAAAATAGTTCCAGTTCGGAAACTTTGTCCAAACATAATTCGTGCAGTCGGGTGCGTCAGTCGGGCACCCTGGGTAAGCATGATAGGTCTCGACCTGAATGTAATCGGTCATGCCAGGGGCCGCGGTCGTCTGGTTATAGTAAAGGAGGTTATTGAGCCATTTATTGTCGGTCAAATTGCGCTCGTAGCGCTCGCTCAAAAATATCGGCAGGTAATCGTTGTGATAAAAGACGTTGCCATAAATCCGGTTATCTACCGCATCCTGCGCACCCCCGTTGTCCTCGGCGACAACGTCCAATACATTGTCGTCATACCAGCCGGCTTCGTAAGTTGCAATGTTGAAACGAGTGATACTCAGGGGGCCAGCGATTTCAAAGCTTGCTTTAATGTATGGAACACCTTGTCCAACGTAGCTCACGCGGTTGTATTCAAAGAGCAGGTTTTGGGCGGAACCGTATCCAATGCCGCCACCCCAAAAAGACTGTACCGTATTATCCCGAACCACGATCCGTGAAGAAGGGCTCCCACCGCCCGGGAGTGCCATGGCGTCAAAGAAGTAGTGGCCCGCACGTGTGTCATAGTTGTTCTGAACTAAGACATCGGTCGCGCTTCCTGCAAAGATTGCATCGCCTTGGCCGTAACTCTGCAGTTCTCCGTTACCGTCAAAGAAGTTGTTTTGAATCGTGACGTGATCCGCGTACATCAAGCGGATGAACTGATATGGGACGTTTCGAAACGTACAGTTCTGAATCGTGACATGTGAATTCCAAATGTCGACGGCATCGCTGACGTTTATAAAGTTTTCGAAATGCAATCCATCAATGATCGTTGGACTTTGGATTTCGGCTACGACGCCGTATGGCTCCTCGCCCGTAAGCACTGGCGTTTCCCCCGGATAAGCCGCAATTCGCAAAGGCTCGCTCGGTGTGCTGACGCCCGGTTCGACCGTCAAGCCCTGGTTCGAGTAAATGCCGCCTCGTACATAAAGAGTGTCGCCGCCATGCATCTGGAAAACGGCATACCCGATGCTCCGCCAAGGAGAGCGGAGACTAGTTCCGTTGTTGTGGTCGTTTCCCCAGGGCGCGACGTAGAATGTCCAACCTGCCGCAAACAAAGGCATGGTAAAGACGGCTTGGCAAACGACGTAGAAAAATGCTATTCCCAAGACGACGCGGAGTCGCGCAACAAGCATGGTAACCTCCCAACTAAATCAGATGACGCAATTTTCGTAGGATCGAAACGGATCATCGATTTAGGTCTGAGACGACTTATATGGATCCTAGAAGAGAATGCAAATTTCCATTTGCTTCCCCAGCTTTCAGCTACAACGGCAGAATTGACCTTAATCGTCCTTAAAGAGACCGTTCTTGGGTGATCCTACATGCTTAGTGCGGACCGTCGACCAAAATTCGTTCATCGACAAAAATTTTTCTGCTTTCTACACAACTCGCGATTCTCCACGTGAGCAACTTGTAACCCCCGCCCCTCGCCTAAAACAGCGAGTCGCGCTTGCGCGAGGCTCGCTCCCCTATGAATATGTGTCGCAGCGATCCGGCTATATCGCCCTCTCTTCCTTGAAGACCCGCCACCGGAACACCTGATTGGAAAATGAAGGGGCTGCCGGCAGCGATGAAACTGAGGCAGCTACCCGGGAGCGGCTCTGCGATAGCGCGGCGCGTGCCAGACCGTGTCAAACCCTTGAGGAAATGAATTCCAAAACAGCCTAACCGACGCTCCGATGTCGGATGAGAACCGCGCCTCGTCGGACGCTGAAGAACGGATGCTTTACTGTCCCCGCCGCGATCAGGTCGCCACAAAGCCGCTGCAAATTGACCTGCTCTCGATGTAATCAATTCATGAGCTCTGCAGATTACTATTGAGGGGCCACTCCTCGACGCTTCCGGCTTCAGGAATGGTGATTTCCCAGGTGCTCGGATAATGCCCCGTCCGCGTTCATGTATGCATCCGCCTTTCGCCGGACATCGACAGCAATCTCCCGATCCGTTTCGTAGGGTGTGTAGTAAGCCGCGGCAATCCTCTTCTGAAGATGGTCCGTTTGCCGGTTAAGCGCCGCCTTGTATTCGGTCAGGCTTTCTAAACGAACGCGCTCCAGGCGCGCGCATAGGTCACAACGCTCCACGTTCCTCCGCGATTTTGCGGTTCTGCTATTACTCGATAATATGCTCCGCCCGAAAGAGTAGAGCAAAAGGGTGATACGGCCGGACCAGATCTTCGATCAGATTTGGCGGGCGATGCACCACTCCATGTGCATCGCTCCTCGCCCTCCACTTTCCTGACGGAGATGAGGGACGCAAGCGTCGCACCGACGCATGACAGCGCGATCCTCCCAATGCCGGCTTGGCCGACACTGCGCTCAAGTCCCTACTGCTCTAGTCGACCTCGAAGCGGCAGTGTTGCACCTTGCAACGTACTACTCCGTGAGGACTTCAGGACAGGATTGTGCCGGTTCCCTTACGAGTCGCGCGACCGACAAAAACCTAAGCCTTCGTGGGTTGGTTTCACGGAAGCCATTCTCATGAGGGGGCTTCGAGCGCTCCTGAATATGAGATGAGCCAACCAACGAACCGGAGGCAGGCCAGATTTTTTTCCAGCGGTCGTCCGTTCTCAGGACGCTTCTTCGAACGCTCGGCCCACTAATCGCAAAATTCAGGCAAACCATCCCGGCTGATGCCGCACCAGCATTCAACGGAATGGCGGAAATTCAATTCAAAGCACTGCGGGCACTCCCACTGATCGCCGGTCCACGCCCGTGGCTGACGTTCGTATATCGCGGCCGCAAGTGCTTTCACACCGAGCCGATGTTCCTGTAAAGAGATGTGTGGCGCCGACGCACTCGATCTGCCAATCACGACGGGTTCACAGGAAAGAATCCAAGTCTCTCGAGACATGGCGCACCCTTCATTCTCATCGGCCCATAGCAGCTGAACATCACGATTAGTGTGATTCGGCCAGCTTAGACCCTCCTGGCTTATGAGAATACGCAGTGCAGCAAAGAACTAAACTGCATGCTTCAGCTCTGGCCGCTGTTAGTCTACCGCGAACATCAGAAGGGCAAATCGGTTGCGGATCTTGCACTCGCCCTTAAAATGCCGGAGTTTGCGGTTGTGGAACGCTTAGAGGCAATGAAACTTTGCTTGGAACGCCAAGTCAGGATCGAAACTGATCCAACTGGTTGATTTCAAATGCGGGCAGGGTAGACCGAGGGACTCCGAACCAGGAAGCATCCACGGTTCTCGTTCTGTTTATTCCTTAGCTTCTCATTCAGGCCAGCTCACCTGAGTCGTATTTCGGCAGCCATCGCAACGATTAACGTCAATTGAACTTGAATGTGGAAATCTCGAATCCGTGCATGCGTCTAGATTGCCAAGGAATAGTCTGAGAGCGATCCGGTTTCGTCCGCACACTTCATTTAGTGCCTGTTGGAGCCACGCCGGAAACCGCCTCTCGCCGCCATAGAGTGTCCGCACTGCGGAAGCTTGCTGACGGAGGGTGGCAGTTCGTCCGATCTCCACGGTTTGGATTTGTTCGGGGCAAATCGATTCGCAAAGCTAACGGCGGAACAGCGGAGCGCGGAAGCGCGCAAAGGAGGGCTCGCGCGCTGCGCCAGACCACGCCCGACCGGCCAGCAATCCTCACCAGATTCGGTCTAGATGACTCTCCCCGGCTTGGGAAATTCATTAACCAGAACACCGGAATTGCCATACACCTCGATCAGCGAGGAGTTCTCTCGCCAGCTTGTCAACCTCTCTATCTTCTTCCTGGTTTTCGTAGCATTGAATCAGTCCTGTTGCGCATGTTGGATCCATTAACGCCCACAGTGAAATATCGTCCCACTCGTGCCCCTAAAGTTGCTCTGAACGGAGTCTGATTCGGGCCAAAAATTGATCAGGATGCGCCTGAGAACAGTTGCCTCCTATTCGAACCTGTCTTGCGAGGTATAAAACTTGCAAATAATTAGCCAAGCTCACATACCCGACGATGCTCTAGAGGAGTACATCTTAGAACGGACCCCTGAGAACGAGATCGCGGCAATCGAAACGCACATACTCGCGTGCGAGTCGTGCACGCTAAGGCTCGAGACCATGGACGAAGAAGTGGCCGCGATGAAGATGGGCCTGCGCGCGGTGCAGCTTGAGCATGCCGTACCTAATGTCGAATGGCCCGGGAGATGGTTTGGCCTCGCACTGCCACGATTGTCGTATGTTGCCTTTGTCCCGTGCGTCGCTATTTGTCTGTTGCTCCCGCTGCGTGTTAGGCAGGAAACCGGTACACCTAGGGTCGTCATGCATGCCGATCGGGGTTCCGACTTGGAAGCAGTCCCACGCGACTCCGATATTAACCTGATCGCGGATGCTGTCGACCTATCTCCTGGCCCTGTGATCGTGCAGGTGTTCGATGCTCAAGGAGCAGAGGTTTGGAAAGGAAAAACTTTGGTGCAAGAAGATGTAGCCCAGATAGTGCTTCCCCCGTTTCGCCGGGGCGGATGGTACATTCTGGAGCTCGGTAAACGAGCAGCAAATAGCAGATCGGAACTGCTTCGAGAATTCGTCTTCTACGTGCGATAAGCGATGTTCTGGAGCATGATCCGGTCAAGTATTCTTCCATTCGTGTTGCTCACGAGAAATGTTACCGAAGTGCCATCGCTCCATCGGAGCGCCGGAAGTGTCCTCGTTGGCAAGAGGGGCGGCTCTGCGCGGCCAACGCTCCTTCTTGAGCTGCCCCTCTCGGATCTGGCGCACTTCGGGGAGACGGTCTCCGTTCTGACTCGGTTGCGCGGCCCTTCAACCGGCCAGACCGCGCGGCGCTAGAGCCTCCGCATACCCCAGAAACGCTCAGAAAGGCATAGTCAATTCGTCTGGCTTTGCTCCGTCATGCTGGTCTTTTTCTCGTAGCTTGCCTGGCAGGGCGAGTGACGCAATTGAGAGGCATACGGGAGGCTTTATCGCGGGGCATCTTGCGATACCTTATTATGTATGAGACTAACGGCGCGAGCCCGCCGCGTCCGGGTTGTTCGTGTTCCAGCTCTCTGAACGCCCGAACCCTCCCCGGGCGCGCAAATATCACCGAAAGACTGCCCGGAGGTCCGACATACTCTAGCATTCTGTTGCAAGAACACTGAGTTAATTCTCCCGGTGCGGCGCTAAGCTTGTGTGCAGTTCGGTAAGCGGTTCGCACAATGGATTCTGTCTCGATGCGGCGTCCGCAAGCCGGGCAACGCACATCTCTCTTGACTATTCGGGTCCGATTCTTTTGCATCTGCTTATCTCCCTTTTGTTGGCTACGAATCTCAAGCAAGTTCGAACCTGGGCCGGAATACTCGTCACTCAAGCTCAACTGATCGACTTGCAAATTCAATGTCTCAGAGCTGACCTCGCCCAAGCCCCGTCTTTGGTGGTTAAGTCATTCAAGCAAGGCGAGATAATTTTTTTTGCTCTTTTGTCACCGACTTGCAGAATGCGTGGAAAATCGTTTGAGGGAGTGTCTTGACAGAGTGTGGTCGGGTGTGAATGAGAGCGTTTGCTGGATGCGCGAAGGCAGTCGCAGGGGACGAGGAGGAATGGCACGCCGCGGGCTGTACCCATGACGGCGCAATGGCGATCCGGGAAAAACGCGAGCAGTTAGCGGTGAGTTTCAGTAAAGCGACGGCGGCAGAAGAAAGACTATAGGGCGGCATCATGCGGGCCTCAAGCATCCGGTAATGCGGCAGTCTTCATCTTACTGATTTTCAGGCTACTTGAAGTGGTAAATAGACCCCGAGGCACTTATCGTCCAAACTACCGCATCCGATCCCACCGCAATTTGGGAGGCCGATCCGGGAATCTCATTCCAGCCGGCAGGCAAGCTCGCCATTTTCCAGAGCTGGTGCAGGCGATCTGTACCCCAGATCGTTCCGTCGAAACCCACGGCAATCCCAACTAGATTGCGACTGGTGTCAATCCAACTCTGATGCGTGGCATCGTAGCAATAGACCTCGCCTTGGGGGTTGATGCCGCAAACATTATTGCTTGACCCCACGGCAATTCGGGAAAGCACGCCTGGAATGTGAATCCAGATTTTTCGGATGGGATCCCAGCGGTAAACCTGTCCGCCAGAGTTTACTCCCCAGACAGCACCGTCCGCTCCAACCGATAATTGCGCCAGAGAGCCTGGAATCAATTGCCATCCTTCGGCCGCTGTATCGTATTTGAAGACCGAGCCAATCTCATTAATGCCCCAGACGTCCCCGTTTGCTCCCACAGCAATTTGCACCAAACTTCCTGGAATGTAATCCCAACCTCTGCTTGCAGGATTGTAGTGAAAGATCGAGTGGGAAGGATTTATCCCCCATACATTCCCGTTCGTGCCCACGGCGATTTGTTTGAGTTGCCCTTCGACGTAGTTCCAGGTTTGGGTAACGAGGTCGAATTGGAATATTTGACCACCTGAATTGAGTCCCCAGACTTCTCCGTCTGTTCCGGCGGATATCTGCACCAATGAACCGCCTAACTGGTAGAGAGCTTGATTCGCACTGCCTCCCAAGATCTGCTGAGCATGACCCAAGTAGTCAATCCCCCAAACTGCTCCATTCGCGCCTGCGGAGATCTGTGCGAACGTTCCTCCGATAGCTGCCCAACTTTGCGCTTGGGCGTCATATTTATAGGCGGTACCCGAGAAATCGCATCCCCACACGTTCGTGCCTGAGCCGACCGAGATCTGGCTCAGTCTCCCCGATATGTGATCCCATTGTTGGCTAAGCTGATTGAAGTGATAGATCGAACCAGCAATATCGAGCCCCCAAGTGTCGCCGTCCACCCCGACTGAAAGTCTAGTCGGCCCGCTGGCGGCTTGCTCGAAGACTTGGCGCCCTGGATTGAATCGATAGACTTGGTCTCCTCCGTTGACACCCCAGACAGCGCCGTCAAATCCAACAAAGATTTCAGCTAGGTTTCCCGGAATTTGTAACCACGTCGTAGTTTGTTGAATGAAATGATATATCTGGTTCGCGCTATTTAAACCCCAAACGTCGCCGTCAAATCCAACGGCGATCTTCGACAAGTTTCCTGGCATCAAGGTCCAGGTAGATAGCGTTGAATTCCATTCAAAGATCTGACCTGCGGCGTTAAGTCCCCATGCAGTGCCTTGCGTCGCGACGACCTGCGTTAGTGTGCCTGCTGTGATTTGAAACGCTTGATCCCTGAACACGTAAATTGTACTCGAATTATCGAGGGCCCAAGCGGATCCATCTGTCCCGGCAGAAATTTGCTGCAATGTCGCCGTGGCGAGCATTCCGGTGCCGCTCAGGGAGACGGACTGGGACCCGGCCGCATCGGTGAACGCCACGGCTCCCGTGCGGGTGCCGGAAGCCGCCGGGGTGAACGTGATCGAGACGGCGCAGCTGCTCCCGG
>JAFAYI010000011.1 GCA_019240475.1 Acidobacteriaceae bacterium | reverse complement strand
ACGCCGCTCCCGCCCGGATAGCTGATCGGCACCGTGAGGCCGCTTTGGAAGTTCGACCCGGTGACTGTGATCGTCTGATTGCCAGATCCCGTGCTCACGCTGGAAGGCGACACCTGGCTGATCGTCGGACCGGGCGAAGTGGCCGTGATCTGCGCCGTGTTCGACGTGCTTCCATCGGGGTTCTTCGCGCTGATCGTGTAGGTGCCTGGATTGTTGAAGGTGATCAGCACCTGGAAGGAAGTCGACGTAACGCTCTGAATCTGGCTCCCGCTCAAAACGCCGCTCCCGCCCGGATAGCTGATCGGCACCGTGAGGCCGCTTTGGAAGTTCGACCCGGTGACTGTGATCGTCTGATTGCCAGATCCCGTGCTCACGCTGGAAGGCGACACCTGGCTGATCGTCGGGCCACGCGAAGTGGCTGTGATCTGCGCCGTGTTCGACGTGCTGCCGTTCGGGTTCGTCACGCTAATCGTGTAAGTGCCCGGATTGTTGAAAGTGACCAGCACCTGGAAGGAAGTCGACGTAACGCTCTGAATCTGGCTCCCGCTCAAAACGCCGCTCCCGCCCGGATAGCTGATCGGCACCGTGAGGCCGCTCTGAAACCCTGCTCCCGTGACTGTGATCGTTTGGTTGTTCGATCCCGTGCTTACGTTGGAGGGCGATACGGCGGTAATCTGCAGCCCGCCAATTTTGACGTTCACCTGCCCCGTTGCCGTTGAACTGTTGCCGTCCGCGTCCTTGACGATTAGGGTAATGCTGTTGCTCGGTGTACCGAACGCGAGGCTGCATGTTGACGAGTTCTGGCATATGGTGCTGCCATTGCTTTGCCAGATGTATGTTGCGATCGGTGCGCCCCCGGGCATGCTCGTGCTTGAGAAATTCACCGTCACGCTTCCGTTAACCGGAACTGCGAGGTTGAGAGTACCTCCATCAGGGGCGGTCTGGCTCTGTGCGGTCATTGTAAAGTGTGCGGCCGGTCCCGAAGAACTGACATTCACAGTGGCCGACCCGGATATACCTCCCGGCGCAGTAGCTGTGATCGTGGTCGTCCCCCCGGCTCCCCCTGAAATCGTAATCGAGTTTGCGCTCGTTTCACCAATTGATGCGACCGAGCTATTTGCAGACGTCCATTGAAAGGTGGCTCCAGAAATGACATTTTGGTAAGCATCGTAAGCAGTCGCGGTTGCCGTCGCTGACTGATTGGTCGCAACAGATACTGTGTCCGGATTTATCACAACCCGGGCAACTTGTGTTCCTGTGGGGGTACCGACCGTGACATATGCGGTGTCCACCGGACTGTCCTCACCCGCTAACTGCAGAATCGCCTGCGCCTCCTGTCCGAAGCTCCCCGCTGATTTCACTAGTTGAGCGATGTCTTCCTCCGCATCCGCTGCAGCGTCCGTGCCGAGCTCCTCGAGTTTTGAGGTCAGCGTGCCTTGTACCCCGGCGTCCAAGCCACAGTTTGTGACATTGTTCCGTATGCCGTTGTATAAGTCCATTGCTATCCGCGGAAAATCGGACAAAGTGGGAGGGCCGGCGAGATTGGCATCAGCGGCCACTTGCACCAGCGTATTGCCATCGATGAGGCAGCTCACGTCTGGATCGGGAATCGGCAAAAGCTCGAAAACCGGAATAAGCAGGTTGGCTGCCAGCGCGGTGCGCCAAAGTGTTTTTCCGTTCGGAATTGCGGAGTCACCGGAGACGAGCGCCAATTCATCCGGATCAGAAAAGCCGCCGCTGTAATATCGAACGAGGTAAGAATTTCCGGTTGTCGCGGGAATGGCTATTTGCGACCCCGCATCTTCAGTGTTAGTCTGCCCAGTGATGGTGTTCCAGAGGGCATTAGAAAGCTGCACTTCATCATCGACAATATCCTTGTACTTCCATATTGAGTTACTTGGAATCCAAAGTCCCGATTGAATCGGATACGCAGTCCCTTCGCCGGGTTGTGTGACAGGGCTGTCGGGATTTTGAGGATTTCCGTTGACGGCGTCCGCTCGGAGCGTACTCGTGTCCCAACCAGAGGGTAACTGCGTTACCCTCATCATCCAGCCCACTGCGCTGCCAGGCGAGAAGTTGAACGGATTCGGGTGTGGCCCCGGGACGCCTACGGGTGCAGTATACGTGCTTCCGTTCAAAACGAAAGGCTTGACATTCAGATCCGAAGTAGCATCGATGCTTGTATAGTCGGCAGTTGTGGAACTGCCACTTTGATCGGCTGGACGAGGGTTCGTCGCTACATCTTTGGGCGTCGGGGAGATCGCAGGCCTGGTTCGACTTTGGGTAGATGTAGACATTGATTGATTATTTTGGGTAAGAGTAGAGAGCACCGATCTGAGCGCGGTCGTGTACGCGCTGGTCACCGCGGGAGCTTGGAACGGATGTGGTTGGCTAGAGGCATTCTGAATAGCGGAAGCGAGTGCGGCCGTGTTCGGATCGGCTGCGATTACGCCCAGCAGCGAACTCGCGATTTCGGGATCTCGGTTGAAGAGCGCCGCCGAATCGAAGAGGACCGTTTCTGCGGTGGTTTGAAAATCCATTCCAATGCCATCTCCGCCGGATGTCGAGGCAGTAATCTGATGCGGGTGGACGTGTTTGGCAAGTGGTTTCAACCGCGCCATTCGTCCCGTCGATGTTGGTTGATTTAATGCGCTGGTCGTATCGCGCAGCGCAACGGCCATGAGTGCTGCAGAGGTTGTCGGCAGCGGAGTCGTCAGGAGCGTAGGCCCGACTTCGTCGATGCCTGTTGTAAACGTGCCCGTGCTGTCCGGAGCAGATTCTTGCTCTCGAAAGCCGACGACCGTCAAAGTTGATGGGTCCACACCGGGAGGAGGCACAACGGTTCCGCTTACTTGCATCGGTGCGGCTGTTGTAAATTCCATTGAAAAGTTCGCCGGAATTGCAATTCCGGTCAACGAATGAACTGAAGCCCCAACTGTGACAGTGTAGGAAGAGCTTGGAATAAGAAGTGCCGTAGGGGTAAGCGTCACTTGTGGAACGCCAGCATCATAGCTGTATTGAACTGGAATCTGGTTTCCGTTGGAGTCGATCAGAGAGAAGCCATTGGGACCGATAGTTCCTGGGTCGATCGCCTCATTGAACTCAATTGAAATCGATTGCTGCACAGAAACACCTACCTGCGCATTCACGGGAGACGTGCCGACGACCTGCAAAGGAGCGGTTGCGGACTCGACTAAGGTCGAAGGGGGCAGTAGGAACTCGTAAATTGAACTGGCCGGATTTAGACCCCAGACCAGACCATCATCAGGTGAAGCAATTTGGCTGAGAGCTCCCCCCACCTGTTGCCAACTTGCAACTTGACTGTCGAACCGGTAGATTTGACCCGCTGAGTTGATGCCCCACGCGGTGCCGTCGAATCCCACAGAAATCTGAGACAGAGTTACTGACGTGGAATCCCAGTTCTGGTTGGTTGGGTCAAATCGAAGGGCTTGCCCGGCGGAATCTAGTCCCCAAACGTGGTTGCTCGATCCGACTGCAACCTTTGAAAGTTGTCCAGGCATCTGGCTCCAACTCTGAGCTTGCGCATTGTACTGGTAAACTTGTCCTTCAGCATTGACGCCCCAAACAGCGCCGTCAGCTCCGATCGAAAGTTCTCTAAGCGAGCCCGGAATATTCTGCCACGTGTTCGTAGCTGGATCAAAGCGATAGATCGAGTTCCATGGGTTTATTCCCCAAACGTCACCGTTTAGACCGACAGCAATCTGGCCCAGCCAGCCAGGAATTTGTTTCCATCGCTGTGCGCTTGTATCAAAGCGATAGATAGATTCGCTCGCGTTTATACCCCAAACGTTTCCTGCGAAGCCTACCGCAATCTGCACGAGTGACCCTGGCACGTTCTCCCATTGCTGGGACAACGGATTGAAATGGTAGATCTGATTTGCGCTATTGAGTCCCCAGACGTTCGCATCAGGTCCCACAGTGATCGATGCCAGCGAACCTGGCGTTTGTTGAAATGACTGCGATGTCGTCGCGGAATTTACGAAATTATAAATCGCTCCTGAACTATCTAGCGCCCACACAGATCCATTGGCACTTGCCGACAGTCTGCTCAACGTTCCTGAGATTTGGACCCACTTCTGCGTTTGTGAATTGAAGGTGTAAATACTACCCGCTGAATTCAACCCGAAGACATTTGTTGCCGATCCAACGCTAATGCTCACGAGATTTCCGGGAATAGCATCCCAACTTTGCAAGCGTGAGTTGAAATGCCAGATTTGCTGCAAAGCGTTCAGTCCCCAGACGTCTCCATCCGCGCCAATGGAGATCTGTGTCAGCGAGCCGGGTACTTGAACGAAGGTTCGCGTACCAGGGTTAAATCTGTAGATTGATTGCTGCGCGTTGATTCCCCAAACGGCACCGTCGAAGCCGACTGCTATGCGGCTAAGAGAACCAGGTGTCCAATCCCAGCTCTGCGTATCAGAGTCGAAATGAAAAATCAGACTCGCACTGTTAATTCCCCAAACATCCCCATCTGCTCCTACTGTAATCTGTGCTAGGCTTCCAGGAATGCTCTGCCATTGTTGTCCGTACGGATCCCAGCGGTAAATCTGGCCTGCCCCGTTCAGTCCCCAGACGAATGTACTCGCTCCAACTGCAATTTGGGCAAGTGATCCCGGAGCTTGATGCCACGTTTGTAGTTCAGGATCGTAAGAATAGATGTTTCCGAAGCTGTTGATTCCCCAAACGGCCCCGTCCGACCCGGCTGAAATCTGTTCCAGAGCGCCCGGAACCTGCGTGAAGCCATTTTCTACAGTTTGGGCCGACAGAACGCTTGAAGGATATGCCCCTATTATCGAGAGAAAAAGACACGCTTTTATGCTCGACAGCAGCTTCACTAGAATTGCCTCCCCGGACAGCCCCACTGCTTTTGTAAGTTCAACTAAGCAGAATGAAGAGGAGGTTACATTTCAGCCGGTTCTCTGTCAATGCCGCATCGTGTACTTAGGAAACGTTTTCAGGCGGATGGACAAAAGCGTACCAGGGCAAAGAATCGCACAGAAATTTAGATGAACGCTTTTAAATCTTGTGTTTACGGGTGTTAGCACCGCAGAAGGTCCGGCCGTTACCTTAAAAAAGCAGGGAGTACCAACGGTACTTTCTTGAAACTTCATATTTTTCGCGTTGATAACGCTCTTTGCGGAAGCACACTATGAGTCTTGGAAGTGGGCGCTGAAACGTGTTTCTTGTCCACTTGTCGCCCCAGTTAACTGCAGGATATTCATAATCTTGGACAGAGCGCGATGCTCTGCCTAGCTGCGCCGACTAGGCTGAGTTCCCGTCATGCTCAGTAAGACCTTCATCGGCGGGGCCAGAAACGTCCGGGAACCAATTGCTGGCAATCATGCCACGCACATCCAGCCCCCATCGAAGAGTTTAATCGCGAGCGAATCCGTACGGCATGTCCTTCGCTCACGCCCACCTCTGGCCTGAGCCGGTGGAACCGTATATGATGGCCGGAGAGACGCCTTCCTCCTCCCTCCTACAGCTGGATAATGGAAGTCGCTAAAATTGAAAGCGTGGATTGGTCGGCCTGTCCCCTCATCAGTATCGACAAGGACGTGATGCATGGCGAACCTGTATTCAGAGGAACACGCATGCCGGTAGAGGACGCAATCGAGAACTACTACGCTTACCGCGAGCTACAGGGAATGTCCGACGAGGATGCGATTAAGGCGACGCTGGAGTCTTTCCCGACGATCCCGGCCCTGAAGGTCTGCGTGCTGTGCTGGCCTATGAGACTGCCCACGAGCATCAGTTGCAACCTTGAACACCATTGCTTTGGACGAGGGCGTTCCTGAGCAAATCGCGGCTCATCTTTCGGGACACGTTCAAAGCGTGCGCCAGTTAGGACTGAAGGGCGTTACAAACGGTCGCCTGCTCGATGCGCTCGAGCAGCGGTCGGAGGAACTCGTAACGGAAAACTGGCCTGCGATAGAGGTACTTGCCCAAGCGCTCTTGGAAAAGAGCTGGGAACCGCTCAAGCCGTTAAGGAGCGGCGCTCAGTGGTCTAATCAAGCAATGGCGAAATACGTAACGCGCGACGAGGCGTTCAATTACTTGAACGATTCGGGATCCGCCGCCGTTTGCGTTTTCGAGTGCTAGCTACTGGCCCGGCTCTCGATTGAAGAGAAAACCCACAACTCTCCGGAAGTGTTTCCACGGTCTATCGTCGAACAACATGAAGAATGCGCAAGCCAGGAGCACAAGGGGAATTCCCCAGCGCATGCTGTCGGCGGCATGTGCACAAGTCGCCGTTTACAGCGAACGAGAGAGGCATCGGATCGCCACGCGCCTACGATAAACGGCGAAGTGATCAAGGCCAGAAGAATCGGCGCCCCGACGGTTCGCGCTATTCGAACCACTACAAAACCGCTACAGTATGCAAACCGAACGGCCTTTGAATTGTCCACCGGACAGCCTAAGTTATTGAATCTCAAGTGGTGCGGAGAGGGGGACTTGAACCCCCACGGTGTTACCCGCTAGCACCTCAAGCTAGTGCGTCTGCCAATTCCGCCATCTCCGCGATTGAGCCGAACTACTTTTTCGTTGCGCTGCCGGCCGGAGCAGATTTTTGCGCCGGATTGCTTTTCTGAATGACCGGGGCCGGCGCACGGCGATTCCGCAGAACGCTGCCGGCGCCGGCAGCGGCCGTATGAGACGAAATCGCCAACGCAAGCGACGTCACCATAAATAAAGACGCAGCGACAGTCGTTGCCTTCGACAGAAAGGTCGTCGTGCCGCGCGGACCGAAAACCGTCTGCGAACCCATGCCGCCAAACGCTCCCGCAAGATCCGCCGCCTTTGCACTCTGAAGCAAAACGACAACAATCAAAAACAGGCAGATGGCGACGTGCAGAATCGTCAGTACAACGTGGAACATGGGTCAGTTTCGAGTATAGCAACGCGAGATGCCAAACTGGATCGATGGCCGATTTTGCCAAACGAAATGACCAGCAGCACGCCGATTTTGCCGAACGAACCCATCGGCTCTCGTTGGCGGACATGCGCGAGGAGTATGGCCGGCCCCCGTTGAGCGAGTCCAATTGCGATTCGAACCCAATTGTGCAGTTCGAACGCTGGTTCCGGGAGGTTCAAGCCACTAAATGCAGCGAGCCCAATGCTATGACCCTGGCGACCGCGAGCGCCCAAGCGCGTCCGTCGGCCCGGGTCGTGCTGCTCAAAGAAGTCAGCGAAACTGGTTTTGTTTTCTACACTAACTACACCAGCCGCAAGGCCGAAGATCTCGAAACAAACCCATTCGCCGCGCTTACGTTCCACTGGCCGGAACTCGCGCGACAGGTGCGGGTGGAGGGGCGCGTGCAACGGACGCCTCGCGAAGAAACGGAGAAGTACTTTCGCAGCCGGCCGAAAGGCAGCCGCCTGGGCGCCTGGGCCTCGCATCAGAGCCAGATTGTTCCCGATCGCGAGCCCCTCGATGCCCGATTGCGTCAGTTGCAGGAACAGTACGCCAAAACCGACGATGTTCCCGTCCCCGAGTTTTGGGGCGGGTATTGCGTCGTTCCGGACAGCATCGAGTTCTGGGAAGGCCGCCCGAATCGGATGCATGATCGCCTCCGCTATCGAAGAAAAAGCGAAACCGCGTGGATACGGGAACGCCTCTCACCTTGACTAAACGAACCTATATAGCGATACGTCTTTCCAATGTGTTCCGGGTTGCGCTGCTTCTGGTTCTAGGTGTCTCCGCCGCTTTCGCCGATGCCGCCTCGGGACAGGTCGACCACCTGATTAAACAGATGCAGGATCGCTACAATTCCACGCGTACTCTTTCGGTTCGATTCGTTGAGAACTATGAAATCCAGGGCCATCGCAGGCCGCAAGAGGCCGGCACGCTCACGCTCCGGAAACAGGGCAAGATGCGCTGGGATTACACGCATCCCGCCGGAAAACTCTTTATCTCCGATGGGAAGAATGTATTCCTATACACCGCAAAGGACAACAGGGTAGAAAAAGTGCCGCTGAAGGACACTGAAGATATGCGGGCGCCGCTGGCATTCTTATTGGGCCACTTGGACATGAAAAAGGAATTTGGCGGATTCCAGGTGCATGCCGGCGAGGGCGGCGCCTGGCTAGATGCCTTACCGGTCAACGGGCGCGTCCCGTATGAGAAGGTGCGGATGCTGATCGCGCCCGACGGCTCGGTGCGCGAGTTGAAGGTGATGGGACGCGACCAATCCGAAATCGATTATTCCTTCAGCGACGAGCAATTGAACCCGCGCGTGAACGAGGCCATGTTTCACTTTCAAATTCCGCCCGGCGCCGAAGTCGTGGATGCCGTCGAATTCAAAGCCCAGCAGGATGCGCAATAGTGGCTGAATTCCTTCTTCGATACGCGGATCCCCGAGGCCAGATGCACGAACTGGTGGCGGAGGCGCCGACCGAGCGCGATGCCCGCGAGCGGCTCTCGAACCAAGGCTACCTCGTCTATTCCGTTCGCGCCAAGGATCTCAGCGCGCGCCTGGGCGGAGCTGGCCGGCGCCAGAAGATCAATCTAGAAAAATTCCTGATCTTCAACCAGCAGTTCGTCACGCTGGTCCGCGCGGGTCTTCCCATTCTGCAGAGCCTGGACCTGCTCGCCGATCGGCTGACCGACGAAAAACTGGGACGGCACATCCGCGCCGTGCGCGACGAGGTGAGGACCGGAACCGTGCTTTCCGACGCGTTCGCGCGCCAGCAGGTCTTCCCGCCTATCTATGTCACCTCCGTTCTGGCCGGGGAAAAAAGCGGCGCCCTGGTAGAGGTCCTCGAACGCTACATCACCTATCAGCGGCTCACGCTCACGCTCAAGAAGAAGCTGCTGGTTTCGCTGCTTTATCCGGCGGTTCTTGTTTGCCTGGTGATCGGGCTCATCGTCTTTCTGGTGACCTACGTCGTGCCGAATTTCGCGGCTCTCTACACGAGCATGGACGCCAAGCTGCCCGCCGCCACGCGCATTCTCATCGCGGTCGGCACAACGGCTCGCAGTTATGTTTTGGTCGGGGCCGGCCTAGTCATATGCGGGGCGATAGGGGCCTACTTTTGGGGGCGCCGCGATAGCTCCCAGGAGCGCCTGGATACTTGGAAAGCGCGCATGCCCCTGGTCGGCGAGATTTGGACCAAGTATCAGGTGGCGCAATTGGCCCGTGTTCTTGGAACTCTTCTGGTAGGAGGCATACCGCTGGTTCAGGCGCTCGAAACCGCCGGCCGGTCTCTCGGAACCGTGCTGATGAAGAAAGCGCTCGATAAAGCGGCCGCGCTGGTCAAAGAAGGCAAGTCGCTTTCGGCGTCTCTTACCACAACCGGCATCTTCCCCGATTTGGCGATTGACATGATGGAAGTAGGCGAATCGACCGGCGCGCTGCCACAGATGCTGGCAAGCGTCGCGGAGTTTTACGAAGAGGACGTGTCGACGCGGATGACAGCGCTGCTCTCGCTCATCGAGCCCGCCATCATGATTTTCATGGGCATCTTCGTGGCGTTCGTGCTGGTCTCGCTGTACCTGCCGATCTTCTCGCTCGCCGACACAGTGAGGTAAAGGGTCAAACTCATGGCAACGGAGACTATCAAATTAAAAGATCCGGCGGAAGAGACGGCGCACGCCCAAATGGTGGCGCGGCGCTACTGCTGCGATTTCGTAGACTTAAAGACCGCTAAAATCGACCACGAACTTTTCCGCACCGTCCCGGTGGATCTCATGTTCCGCTACCATTTTGTGCCGCTACAGGCGCAAAACGGCACGCTTGAGATCGCGCTGTCGGACCCGCGGCAGATCGTCCTGATCGACGAGCTTGCGGTGCTGCTCTCGAAGAAGCTGAAGGTCAAGGTCGCCACTTACTCGCAGATCACGGACCTCCTCAAGAAGACCGAGCAGTCGCAGCGCGTGCTGGAGGAAGTCACTGAAGGCTTCACCCTGGATGTGGTCGGCGACGAAGAAAGCGCTGACGAAAATCTTTCGATTGATCGGCTGACCTCCGATATCAGCGATATCGCGCCGGTGATCAAACTGGTGGACACCACGATCTTTAACGCCCTCGAGAGGCGCGCGAGCGACATCCACATCGAAACGCGCGACCAGGAGCTGGCCATCAAGTATCGCATCGACGGGGTGCTCCAGTACGCCATGAGCCCCATCGCCAAGGAATGGTATTCGGCCGTCATCTCGCGCATCAAAGTGATGAGCGAACTGGATATCGCCGAGCGCCGCGTTCCGCAGGACGGCCGTTTCCGCGTGCGCTACAAAGGACGTCTCATCGATTTCCGCGTCTCGATCATGCCGACCATTCATGGCGAAGACGCCGTGCTCCGCGTCCTCGACAAAGAATCGATGAGCGAAAAGTTTTCGCGGCTGACGCTCGATGTCGTCGGGTTTTTCGAGCAGGACCTCACCAAGTTTCGGCGCTACATCAAAGAGCCTTACGGCATGGTGCTGGTCACCGGGCCGACCGGCTCGGGCAAGACCACCACGCTTTACGCCGCGCTCAGCGAAATCAAGAACGACGAAGACAAGATCATCACGATCGAAGATCCGGTCGAATACCAGATCAAAGGGATCACGCAGATTCCGGTGAATGAGAAAAAAGGCCTCACGTTCGCGCGCGGATTGCGCTCCATTTTGCGCCACGATCCCGACAAGATTCTCGTCGGAGAGATTCGCGACCAGGAGACGGCGCAGATCGCCATCAACGCGGCCTTAACCGGCCACCTGGTGTTTACCACCGTCCACGCGAACAATGTACTGGATGTGCTCGGGCGCTTTCTCAACATGGGCGTGGAGCCGTATAACTTCGTCTCTTCGCTCAACTGCATTCTGGCGCAGCGCCTGGTACGCATTATCTGCCCGCACTGCCGGGAGCGCGTGACCTACGAAGACGAGTATTTGGCCGAGAGCGGCTTGAATGTAGCCGAGTGGCGCTCCTTTCCCTTCCATGAAGGGCGCGGCTGCATGGAGTGCAGCGGAACCGGCTTCCGGGGCCGGACCGCGATCCACGAGTTATTGGATTTGACCGAAGAGATCCGGGAAATGATTCTGGAGCGCAAGCCTACCTCGGAGATCAAGCGCGCCGCGCGGCAGGATGGCATGACGTTCCTGCGCCAGTCCGCGCTTGAGCGGGTGCGGGAGGGAATCACAACGCTGCGCGAGGCCAATAAGGTAACGTTCATTGAAGGGTAGGCGCCGCTTCTGCCGTTAATCGACCAATTTCAGCGCTGGATCTCCGAGCCGCCCCCGGACCATCTTTTCGAGATCACCGAGACATGCCTCGCCGGCGTCTCGCCGCGGGCGCCCATGCAGAATCGCCAGGAAGTTTTGGGCGAGCGGGGGCTTGCTCCTTCCCCGAGCGCGCCCAATCTTCTGAAGCCTCACCTGTTTCGGGAAGCCCTGCAGCGTGTCACGGGAACTTCCGCTCCGAAGCGCGCCGCGGCCGCGCTCGTCATTCCGGATTACGCGGTCCGGATGGCCATTCTCGATTTCGAGGAGTTCCCCGCTGGAGAATCCGAGCGCATTCCGCTCATCCGTTTCCGGCTGCGCAAGAGCGTGCCGTTTCACATTGATGAAGCTCAGCTTGCATACTCGATTCAATTGCAAGAGGCCAAGCGAGTGGAGGTTCTGGCCGTCGCGATCGCGCATCCGATTCTCGCAGAATACGAGCGCATTTTCACCGACGCCGGTTATCGAGTGGGGCTGGTGACGCCTTCCTGCATCGCCACACTGCCGCTGTGCGGCGGCTCGGCGCCGGGCCTGACGCTGCTCGCCAAGGCGGCAGGTTCCACATTTTCCGTGGTATTGCTCGAGCAGGGGCGCGTGCGGCTGGTGCGCTGCCTCGATATGGCGGGAGTCGAAGGGCAAGAGACGGAGCCGGAAGATCGCAGCATTCTGGCGCTATTGCAACAAACGCTGGCTTATGCCGAAGACCAGATAGGGCACACCGTGGGACGCCTGTTGCTGTGCGGTTTCGGACCGGAGACCGATGCTTTGGGTAAGCTCGCCCAACGTGAATTCGGGATCGCCTATGCGGCGGTGCGATCGAAGTTCGGAACCGCTTCCCAGGAGAACGCCGGACTGCTAGGTTTGTTGGAGCAATACGCAGCATGACTTCGCTATCGCCGGCATCCATGAATCTCGCCTCCCAGCCTTTCCGGCGGGAGCGCGCGCAGAACGCCGCATACGCCTTGGTCGCGGCGGTGCTGGCTTGCACGCTCATCGCGCTAACGGTGATGATCCTTCATGCGCGAGCCGGCGCCGCCGATTTGCGCCGCGTGATCGAAGCCGAGACACGGGACTTGCAGAGGCAACAGCGCGAGGAGGCGCGATATTCGAGTGTCTTGGCCAAGCCGGAGAATGCGGACGTTTTTTCCACCAGCGTTTTTCTGAACGAGCTGATCGCGCGCCGCGCGGTGAGTTGGACCCGCGTCTTCAAGGATCTTGAAACCGTCATGCCGAACAACATCCGGCTTCTGGGGATTCGTCTTCCCCAGATACCGACAGAGGATGCAAGCGGGACCAATCATATACAGCTCGACATGGTGGTTGGGACCGATCAGCCCGCCGCGATCATCGTTTTCTTGAAGCAATTGCAACAATCGAATCTGTTCGGGGCGGCGGCGGTCGTGAACCAGCAACCGCCCAGCCAGAACGATCCACTTTACAAATACCGGGTGAGCGTGAGCTATGCGCAAAAACTTTGATTGGCTCGCGGGCGGAGGCGGCGCGCAGCGGCGCGGCGCTCGTTTCTGGTTTCAAGTCGCAGGCGCGGCCCTGGCGCTAGCCAATGGGGTGGCCTTGTTTCTGTATTTGGATCCGCCCGGTGGTTCGCGGGAGCGTCTGGCGGAAGACAGCCGCCAGGTGAAGAATGAAATCGTGGCGATGCGCGCTCGCAGCACGCGTTTGAGGACCATCGCGGGCAAGGTGCAGGTTGGCAGCGACCAGTCGTCCGAGTTCGAGTCTAGATTCTTTTTGCCTAAACGGCTGGCCTACGAAGATGTGATCGCTGAGATCCAACGAATGTCGGAGGCTTCCGGGTTGAAGGAACGCGACAGCATCTTCACCGAGGAGCCAATCGAAGGCACCGCCGATCTTTCGCTTCTGAACGTGACCGGCAACTATGAAGGCACTTATGAAAATCTGATGCGCTTCCTGCATGAGGTGGACCGATCGCCGATGCTCTTGATGCTGGACGCGATGCAGGCGGCGCCCCAACAGAAGCCGGGCCTGCTGACCACTTCCATTCGTTTTCAGGCAGTGATTCGCGAAGAGCCCAGCGCGGCCGCTGGAGGCCAGCCTTGAAATCGACGACTCAAACGACCGTCTTCGGGATTCGCATGAAGCTGGACCCGAAGATTCTGGTGGGCGGAATCATTCTGCTCGCGGGTTTCCTTTTCTGGTATAACTCGCGCGGCGACGACGAAGGGCCGGCCACATCGGCGACCGCGGTTCGCCCGGCCCCGGCCGTGGCTATGCCGAAGTCTCACATCGCGAGCGTGCGGCGCGGGTCCTCGGCCGTGGGCAGCGATCGCGCCACATTGCGCCTTCGCCCCATCGACGCGACGCGCGGGAATGTGGACCCGACCTTGCGGCTGGACCTGCTGGCCCGTTTGCAGAGCGAGGATGAGACGCCCGCGGGCCGCAGCCTGTTTGAAGCAGGCCCTACTCCCGCGCAGATCGCAGCCGCCTCCCATCCGATCAACGCTCCGCCCATCGTGCCCAAGAACATCCAGCAGCCGCCGGTTGCGATTGTTCCGCAAGGTCCGCCGCCGCTGAACATTCCGCTGAAGTTCTACGGATACGTCGAGCCCACCGCAAAGGGCGAGGCCAGCCGAGGTTTCTTTATGGATGGCGACAACGTGCTGGTGGCTACCGAAGGGCAGATACTGAAGCAGAAATATAAGGTTTTGGAGCTGACGGCGAAGGCCGCGCGCCTCGAAGATGTGCAGTTGAGGCGAGACGAGACTCTGCAGGTGGTTCCCGAGGCGGTTGCGCAATGAAGATGCGCGCTTCACGCCAGGGCCAGCGCGGGTCGGCGTTGCTGGTCGTCCTGGTCTTCGCCGCTATTGTGGCAATCATGTTGTACTCCGAGCTGCCCATCGCAGTCTTCGAGGCCAAGCGGCAGAAGGAACAGTTGCTCATCGATCGCGGCAGTGAATATGCACATGCTGTCAAACTCTACGTGCGAAAGTTCGGACGATACCCAACCACTGTCGAGCAGTTGGAAGACACCAACCGAATGCGCTTTCTGCGCCATCGATACAAGGACCCCTTTACGGGCAAGGACAATTGGCGGATGCTGCACGCCGGCCCCGGCGGCCAGTTGACCGATTCCAAGGTGAAGCCGCTGGGATTGGGAGCTATGCCCGGAACCAATTCCGGGTCGAGCGCAACCGGTACGAATGCAACTTCCGGCTTCGGATCGACCGGGGCGACGGGTAGCAGCTCGGGATTCGGATCGTCCGGCGCCGGTCCATCCGCCTTCGGCCAATCCGGTTTCGGATCGAGTTCGAACGGCTCACAAGAGGTGGTTGTCGTACCGGATCTTCCGCAGCGGCCGCCGGCGATTTCAGCGAACGGCGCTTCAGCGGCGCCGGGCGGTACAGAAGAAAATGCAGGGACGCCCGCGGAAGGGGATCAAAACCCCATCACGTCTCTGGTGCCCGAAGCAGGCAAGGACTCGATGAATGAGCTCGCGCAGGGGCAGCCTCCGAGCGCGCAACAGAATACGGGACAATCCGGCGCAGCCGATGCCGGCGCCCCAGCGGCTGGTCAGAATGGAGCGGCGGCAGGCGGACAGAATGCTCCAGCCGGAGCGGGTCAAAATTCGATGGACACCATGCGCAAGATGCTGACCAACCCGGCGATCGGCGCTCCCCTTGCAGGGACCGGAACCAGCGGAACTTCTTCCGGCATGGGACAGATCTCCGGAGGAGGCATCGCGGGGGTAGCCAGTATCGCCAAAGGCCATTCCATCAAAGTGGTCAACGACCAGACCGACTATTCGTTGTGGGAGTTTTACTACGACCCAACGAAGGATGCGACGAAAAACATGCCGGGCGCCAACATCGGGCAGGGGGTGGGGGCGAGCACCGGCCAACCCGGCGGCGGCGCGGTCCCAACCTCGCCATTCGGAAACAGCCAGAGCGGCTCGGGGCAGCAGACCATGATTCAAGGCTCAATCAACGGAACGGCCGGAAGCACGCCTTCTACGCCTTCGAATCCGCAGAATTAATTTCGTTGTTGCGGGTTCAGCAAAGCGAAATCAGGTTGAACAACCCGCTTTTTCCAAGCTATTCTGTGGAATCATACCAACAAGCATGCGACTCGCCACGTTGTTCGCGCTGACCCTGCTTGGCGCCGCTCCCGCATTTTCCGCCGACGCCAACAATTTCGTGGTGATTGGCGTTCGCGGGAACTGGGTCGTCACCGGGAATAACCGACGCATACACCTCGATAATCCACTGGACGAGAACGCCTCCGTGCAACTGGAGAATCCTTCCGCGAAAGACACCACTTCGCAAATTCTCACAATTCTCCTCGACGGCAAGCGGGTGACGTTCAATTGCGGCGATCCGAATACGCTTCCGGACCACAGCAACGTGGGGTGTGTAAAACCGATTCCGCTGAAATCCGCATACGAGAGAGTCGAGCGCGGCGCCTCGGGTGTCGCTCCCATCTGGAACTTCGTTCAGTCGCTGCTAGTTTCAAGCGAAGGCCGCTATGTACCGACCGTGGGCCGCGGAGCGGAGGGCCCCGAAGACGCCGTGGTCTCTTCATCGGGATACTCGGTCGATCTCGGGCCGGCGCTGGGAACCTTGAGCAAAGGAGAATACCAACTCACGTTTCAGCAAGCGGGAACCGGCGTCACCGCAGGCGCCCCCACTTCGTTTACATTTCACTGGGACCCCGATCGAAAACAGCCCGCTACCGGCCTGAACCTCGCTCCCGGCCTTTACGACATGCAAGTCAAAGCTGCCGATGGCGAACCGAACGGAGAAGCCTGGGTCTTAATCGTATCGGCGAGTGACTTCGAAGCCAAGTCGGCCGCCTACGCCGATGTCGTTAGAACCGTCGAATCCTGGGGGGGCGTGCCGGCCGCGGGCGCGCATTCGGTGGAGCGCGCGGCGCTCGATCACCTCTCCCGCTAGGCTCGCGATGCCCGCATCGTCTCCCGAACCTTCCCTCGCGAAGCTTGTCGCGCGCGCGATATTCATTCTCGTCCTCGTCATGCTCGCCATGTTCCTGGTAAAGAAGGTGGGGCTGTTGCGGCAGTGGGAGATGCTGGGCGTCGACTCGATGTTGCGCTCGGTAGACGCGAGCTCCGAAGACGTGCTGCTGGTCGAAATCGACAACGACAATTATTCGCATTATTTCAATAGCACCAGCCCGCTCGATCGCACCTGCCTTCAACGTCTGATTATCGAAGTCGCGCGCCGCGAGCCGAAGGTGATCGTGGTCGATCTGGACGTTTCAGACAAAGTCAGCCCGAGCCGGCGTTCCAATTGCGCGACAGAAAAAAAACCGGAAGACCAAGCGCTTCCCCAGGCCGTGGCGCAAGAAATGAAGAAGCTGCATTTGGACTCAACCGTGATCTGGGCGCAGACGTTTTCGCGGCCCTCAAAGCCTTCCGAGCGGCTGGTTCTTCGGCCACGCGAGCCCGTTCCGGAAGAGCAGCTTGGAATTCCGGCTTTCTGGGCCGACCCCGACGGCGTCATTCGCCGATACATGCGCGACATCGAGGTCGACGACGCTGGCGCCTGCGAAGTCTGGCCCACCCTCCCCTTCGCCGCCTTTGCCGCTTTGCGCGATAAATCCGAAGCGCCGAAACGCTGCAGGGGTCCAGTTTCGGAAAGGGATTCCCTGTACATTCCGTTCGGCGCCGACGCCACCGCTTTCACGAGGATCAGCGCCGATCAATTTCTGGAACCGCGCCAGGAGCCTCCCGCCAGAAAGTGGAAGGGCAAATGTGTACTGATCGGCGCCACGTTTGAAGCGGCGCGCGAAGAATACTTCACGCCCGCGGGGCCGATTTCGGGCGTTTGGCTCAATGCGCTTGCTCTTGCCTCGGAGATTAACGACACCACGCTTCACGTGGAGGAGGAAACCTCGGTCCTGATATTGGAATTCATCGTTGGACTCGGAATTTCGCTCTGGTTCATCAGGGTCAAGAGAGGCTGGCCAATCATGCTGGGGGCGATCGCCGTCGCATCCGCGGCTTTCGTGCTCGTCAGCTACTTCTTCTTGCGATCGATCAATGTCGTGCTGAGTTTCATGCCCCTCATCTTGGGGGTCGTCTGCCATCTCGCGATAGACGCCGCCATCGATATCGGGCCTCTTGAAAAGAAGGTCGAGGAGCTGAATGCCGAACTACACCGCTTGCGGCTGGATAAAGAAGAACTGGAAAAGCACTCGCGGGCCGAAACGCCAATCGTGGTGAATTTCTCCGCGATCCAGACTACCGTCGTTGCGCCGCCACCCGCGCAGGCAGCACCGCCGGCGCTTTCCACGCCGCCGAGCCCGCCGCCGGAACGCCAATGACGATCTCGGAACCCTGATCGCTGCGGAACATCACGGGCGTTTGCATCGCGTGCTTTTCCTCCTCGACCTGCTTTGGCACCTGGTCGGAGACATACGCGAAAATCGCCGAAAGCGGAGACTGCCCGTTCTGCCGCTTCAACCCTTCGATGAAGTAATGCGTAAAGACGCCGTTCTCCAGTTCGTCGCTCTCATAAGAGCTTTGCTTTTCGCCGCTCGCGGCGATTAATGCGCGCCCCACCCCCGCCTTCATGCTGTCCATCATGTCCTTCGATGGCGCCGCGGCCCGCAGCAGCTTCGCGCCCGCGCCTTCGCTATGACAGGTGTCGATCAGCAGCACCGTCCGGCGCGCCTGAATGCGCGAGCGAACGATCTCGGAGATATCGGTCATGGGCAGCGCCGTGCCGAAGAGCGTATCTTCGTCGGTGTTCAAGGTGTCGCTCGCCAGAATGTAATTCAGATGCCCGACCGTATCCTTGGTCCGCGAGGTGCCATGCGTCGCGATGAACACTAGCACCAGGTCCGAAGGGCCGGCCTGGCGCGCGATCCAATTCAATCCGGCTTTCATATTGGCGAGCGTCGCCTCCCCATCGGTCAGCACCCGGACATGGTCTTGCTTGAATTTTCCAATCTGCGGGTTTTCGAGGACCGCCGCCATGTCTTTCGCATCCTTGGCCGTGTACTGCAGGGAATCCACCTTGCTCTTGAACTTGCCAATACCGACCAGGAGAGCCCACTTCTGCTGCACGGGCGTTAGCAACGGCGCGGCTTCGGGAGGCGCCGCGAGTTGGAAAGGCGTCAAGTGGCTGTCCATCGCTTGCGAGCCCAGAATGCCCGCGCGATTCAGGGCGCTGCTCGCCAGGAGCTTGTGGGCCTGCGCTGCCTGCGATTTTCCCGCCGAGCTGTAGCGGCGCGCCAGCTCGTCTTCAAAGAGCGATCGGTAGTACCACACGTCCCCGGAGGTGGCGCAGTCAAGCTCGGCTTGCTTAATCAGTTGAACGCCGTCATCCACGTCTTGCGTCTGGGGCGAAGTCTTCAACTTCTCGATGGCTTGAACCACCAGGTCGCGCGCCACGCCGCAGCCATATTGCGCGTAAAGCGGCGTCGCAAGGGCGCAGCACGCCAGCAGCAGCAAACCGCGCTTCATTGCGATTTCTGCGCGGAACCTGAAGACGCGGCGGCCGGCCTGGAGGCGGGTTTGCGCGTGGCCGGCTTTGCCTTCTGGCGCATGGCCGCGATCACCTTGTTCGAGATCTTGCCCGCCAGCAGACCCTGCAGCCCCTGAGGCGATAAATCGAAGTCAACCTTCTTTGCGTCGGCTATCGTCGCGATGAGATTGTCGTCATCCATTCCGCTGCTCTTCAGGCCGATGAGATCGGCATTGGTCAATAGATTCGGATCGTGAGCCGGCGCTACAGGGGCCGCGGGCTGCTGTTGCGGCCGCGGAACCACAACCGATTGGCCCGGCTGCTCGCCTGCGGGAAAGGAAGCCGCGCCGATTTTATGGTCCTGATTCTCCGCGGTCCCCGCGCCGGCAACCGGCGCCGCCGGACCCGCGGCACTCGGATCTGCGCTAACCGTTTGGGCCAGTTCTTCGCCGGTAGGCTGCCCTCCGTTCTTCGCGCGTTCCGCGATGGTTTTCACGGTCACCAGCGCCGATTCAATGCGCTTCTGCGGCTCGCGGAAGTATTTCTCATCCGGGGCGTCTTCGATCGCCTTGCCATAGTTGATCGCCGACTGCCCGAACATCTTCACCGCCTGCTCCGGATCGGAAGCTTCGTAGCCCATCGCCTCATAGGCGACCCCAAGGTCGTACAAGCGATAGGCTTCCTCCTTCTGGTTCGGCAGCGTCCCCATCTGATCGAGTTCATCGAGCATGCGCGGCCACAGCTTCGATTCGCCCAGCTTCGCCGCATGCTCGAATTTCCCCTTCGCCAGCAGCACCTGGATCGATTCGTCGGTATTGACGATGCGCTTCGACAGCTCGCGCGCGATCTGGTGGATCATTCGCTGATTGACGTCTTCGGGACTAAGCGGCGCCGTGTCCTCCGCGTCGTGTTTGGCGAGTGGATTCGTCCCGGACGGCGGCCAATGCACGGTCGGCAAGTGTATTGGACCCGTGCTGGTACTCTTCTGTTCGTCTTGGTCGTAATCCCGCTCGATTCTGCTTTCAAGCAGAGCCGCATCCAGGGCCTTGCCCGTCTTCGCATCTCTTGCTTGGTAGGCTACGATCAACTCGCCCGTCACGTGCGTGTAGGGCTGGCCGGGGGTAGTCGTCGTCGTGCCCTTCTTCCCCTTCGACACCACCGGCGGCCGCGTCAGATGTTGGATCACCGGAGCGATATAGCCGGTTATCGTGCAATCGATTAACGTCTGAGGTTTGTCAGCTACAACGGCAATGCGATGATCGCTGTTCTGTAAATACGATTCGATGTCGGGTGAGAGCTGCTGCGCAAGCAATCCGCCATTTACGCCTTTAGCAGTCGTGACCGTGAGCTTTATATCCGTGCCGGTTAATTTGAAAATTGCCGGCAGTTTGCGGCGTAATGTTACAGTCGCTTTACTAAAACCGAAGCCCTCCGATGCGAGCCCGACAGCGCAGGCTGTGGAAAAAAGCGCGGCAATCGCCAATATCGTGCGGCGATTCGCGAAAGTTGACATTGATAGACACTCCTGGCGAGAACGGAAAAGAGTGCCTTTCAGTATAACGGACTGAAAATCTGGGTCAATAGGTAAGAAATGCTATATTGGAGCCGCCGAACCGAGACGCAAACCTCGCCGCGAGCCCGACGGTCCGCCGCCCATCAGGCGGAAGCGGCGATGGTCGACATCGCCTGCTGGCGGCGCTCTTCGATGAGTTCCTGGCGAGCGCTGTTCCAATCTACTTCGGGCGAACCGTGCGGGCGGCCGCGAGCAATCCAGTGGCCATGCGCGCGTGCGGCTATTTCATCGTCGGTAGGGCCGGTTGTGCTCTCACGCTGTAGGTCGGCGCCGGGATTCGGGCTGGCGCTTAGGCCCGAGTCGCCTCGTGGAGTTGTTCCGGACGACGCAGCGCCGGGAACTACTCGCGGAGCGGGTGAGCCGCTATCGCCGGGATTGAGGGCCGTAGATCCGGCGCCTGCTCCCGCCCCTGACACAACTCCGGACGTGTCCACTCCATGTCCGCCCACCGACAGATTGGCATCTGCCGCGATGGTGTCGTTGATACTCAGCCCTTTCCTGGGAGGCTGACCCTGCCCGGAGCGGGGGCGTTCTGCCGCGCCGCGCGGTTCAACGGGTATTTCGTTTAATTTGGGATCGGTCATATTCAATCGCCTCTTCACTTTATGGATTGCATTCGACGCCAATTTGAATCACGTAACCTACACTTTGCGCGCCTCAAACCACGTGTAGGAGCCACAGGACTAAAATGATCACGAGCACTAGGCCCAGCCCGCCCGAGGGATAATACCCCCACCCGCGCGAATAAGGCCATGTGGGCGCCGCGCCGATCAACAGGATCAATACAATGAGCAGGATCAGAAGCATGCCTGTTCGACTGCTTCCGACTGGGAACTATAACAGTTGAGTTTCGAACCGGGGCTTACGCGCGGAGATGCGCGGGCACGGCGGCCGCGGCCGCTCGGGCAAGGGCAGGAGTGGACCAGTTCGCGGCGAGCGTATTCAGCAGCTCTTCGCAAACGTCCTGGGGCGGACGCGTCGCACACAGCCTATGATAATCGCGGTCGCGATAGTAATTGACCAATTCGACCGCATTCCGCTCATGCTGGCGGAGGCGCTCGCGAATGGTTTCGGGTTTGTCGTCCGAGCGCTGTTCGAGCAATCCCCCATCGCGTTCGCATTGCGTTCTCGCGGGACCGTGCTCCTGATCGATGCTGAAGATGCGCCCACATTCCGGGCAGACCCGCCGGCGGCTCAGGCGCGAGACAAGCTCCTCGGTTGAAATTACAAAGTCGAACACCAGTGGCTTCGGCTTGCGCATTCGCGCGAGCAGCGCGTCCAGAAATTGCGCTTGCGCCGCGGTGCGCGGATATCCGTCGAGAATGCAGCCGTGATGGCAATCGCGCTCTTGAAGCCGGCTGGCTACAAGCTGGTTCATCACATCGTCGTCAACCAGTTGTCCCGCATCCAGCATGCCTTGCACGCGCCGCCCCAACGCGGAGCCCGACCGGCACTCCCGCCGCAGGAGATCGCCCGTCGAAATCGCCGGGATGCCCAGTTCCATCGAGAGGCGGCCAGCCTGGGTACCTTTTCCAGAACCGGGGGCGCCCAACAGGATCACATATTGGCAGCGGGTTTGCTTACGTGGCATGTTTTCCCCGCTCGTCAGTTTGCGCCAAGATGTACTGTAAAGCAAGGGCCGGTGGTCCGATACGGACCAGTAGACCGTTCCGCCCCGGCCTAGTCGAAAACCAAGGGCCCTCCCGAGTATCCGTATGCTCTCCAGCGAAACCTTGCGGCAGCTCGCCACCCTGCTCGAAGAGCGGCGAATCGGCGCTGGCATAGCGCTGCTCGAAAACTGCCGAACTGAATTCGCAGATACTCAACCGGACGACCGGTGCGCGGCGGAGGCGCTGGGTTGCCTGGCTCAGTGGGTAGACGTCGGGTTCGAGGGCGCGGAACTGCTCGCGGAGATGTTGGAGCGCTTTCCGAAAGCGGGGCGGCACGCAGTTCCGTTGAAGGGCTACGTGCATCTGCGGCTGGCCGAGGCGCTGGCGGCCATGCGGCAGGAGAACCTTCCGGAAGCGCTGCGGCACCTGGAGATCGCGCTTAGCATTTGCGACGAAGTGCCGGACCCGAAAGTCGCGGCGGTAGCGAATCTATGGAAAGCGCGCTGCCTTCGCAAGGCGGGCGAATACGATCACGCGCTCGCAGTCACGCGCCGGGGAATCCGGGTGGCGAGCGAAATCGGGCTCGCGAAAATGGCCGCCGTTATGCGAACGCTCGAAAGCTGGCTGCTTTTTCAGAAGGGCCAGGCGAAGCCGGCGCTGGCCATGTTGCAGGAAGCCGAAGCGGTGCTGCGCAAGACGGACGACCTGATCACGCTCGGCAACATTCAATCGGCGTACGGGCGGATTGCGCTGCGGGAGGGACGCTATGACCATGCCACGCAGTATTTCGACGCCTCCATCGCGATCTTCAACGAACGGGCGGCGCTTGAGGGCTACCTGGCGCGGTCGTTGACAAATAGGGCGCAGGCGAAGCGCTTCGCGGCGCTCCAGCTCAGGCGTTCCATCGATGCGCGGCGGGAGCGCGCGCGCGGGCAAAGCAAGAGGCCGAGAGAAGACGATAGCGGCCAGCTCGAGCGAATGCATCAGCTTCTTCACGACGCGCAGGCCGATCTCGCGCGAGCCGATGCGATTTACAAGCGCATGGGCAACCACCACGGCGCAGGCAACGCCGACGTCAATCTTGCGAGCATCTATCTGGATCTCGGAGATCTCGATAAAGCCGACGAGCGCGCGCAGGAAGCGTTCCATTTAGGCGCGACCAAGGCCGACTACCTGCTGATGTGCCGCGCGCGCCTGGCCGAAGCCATGATCGCCAACGCGCGTTTCGAGGACCAGATTGGCGAATCGGGCGAAGTGAGCCGCTTTGCGCAACTGGCGCACGATTGCGCGAAAGAGGCGGTGGATTTGAGCGAGCGGACGGAGAGCCGGCGCTTGCGCGCGCAGGCGCATGTTTGTCACGGGCTCACGCTCATCAACGGATTCTTTAACAACATGGAGGCCGCGCGCGCCTCCTGCGGCCGCGCCGAAGAATATCTGGACAACGACCGCCACGATGCGTTGTGGCAGGAAGTGGAGTTGCTGCGCGCCAAGATTCTGCATGGCGGCGTCGAGGACCCGAATCTGCGCGCCTGGTCGCAAGGCGAAGTCGGCGACAGAACGCTGCAGGAAGTAGTCGGCGATTTCGAAGAGCTGGTGATCCGGCGGGTTTGGGAGCGCGAGGACCGCAAAGTGCTGCGAGTGGCCCAGCGCTTGTCCGTATCGCCAAAGAAAGTGCGGCGGGTGCTGCGGCGCCTGGGAGTCATGGAAGAAGAGCGGCCCATTGAAGACCGGCCGCTCTCTTGAACCTGTCTCAGTACAGCCGCACGCCACGCGGCCCCGGCTTGCGGTGCATGTGCACCGTGTCTACAAACCGCACGCTATTGCTGCCGGAGGTCATGACCAGCGTGTGGGTGCGGTAGCCTTCCCCGAAGAACCGGACGCCGCGCAGGAGCGCCCCGTCGGTGACGCCGCAGGCCGCGAAAACGATGTGGCTGCCCATCGCGAGGTCGCCCGCCGTATAGATCCGGCGAGGATTCTTAATGCCCATGCGGGCGACGCGCTCTTCGAGCTCCGGGCTGTCGATCACCAGGCGCGCCACCATTTCGCCGTGCAGGCAGCGCATCGCGGCCGCCGCGAGCACGCCTTCCGGCGCCCCGCCTATGCCCATCACCGCGTGCACCCCGTTGCCTCTCACCGCCACCGCGATGGCCGCCGAAAGATCGCCGTCTCCGATCAGCCGGATGCGCGCGCCTTCGCGCCGGATGCTCTCGATCAATCCTTCGTGCCGCGGGCGGTCGAGCACGATCACCGTCAGATCTTTGACGTCGCGGTCCAGGCGTCGCGCGATGGATTTCAAGTTCTGCGAGACAGGCGCGTCGATATCGAGCGCCCCCCGGCAGGCCGGACCCGCCACGATTTTCTCCATGTAGCAATCCGGGGCGTGCAGCAAGCCTCCGGGTTCCGAGGCGGCCAGCACCGCGATGGCGTTGGGCGCGCCCGTGGCGCAGAGGTTGGTTCCTTCAAGCGGGTCGACCGCGATGTCGACGCCGGGAAATTCGGCGCCGTCCGGCGCAGGCGCTCCGACCCGCTCGCCGATGTAGAGCATGGGCGCTTCGTCGCGCTCGCCTTCGCCGATGACGATGTTGCCGGCGATCGGGACCGTTTCAAACGCCTGACGCATGGCCTGTACGGCGGCGTGATCGGAATGCTTGCGGTCGCCTTGACCCATGGTGCGGGCGCTCGCGACAGCGGCTTCTTCGACGACACGAACAAGGTGCAGCGCGAGGTCGCGCTCGATATTGGTTTCAGTAGAAGACATAGGCATGGGCGGCACGACCGGTAAGCCGCGAGCCGACGTACATCATGATAGTCTCAGGGGGCTGTACGAGGCTCACCGGTCCGTGCGGCGCCCTCCATCGATAAACCCAATGAGCGCCCTTCGAACAAAATCCCAGAATTCTGAAACCCGCGCAGCCGCTTCGCCTGAAAATCGCTTTACTCCCTCTGCCCGCCCTCTCAGCGCCAACAAGCACCTCATCCGCTGGGTCGAGAAAATCGCCGAGCTGACCAAGCCCGACGCCATCCATTGGGTGGACGGCTCCCAGGAAGAGAACGACGCCTTGTGCGCCCAGATGATGGAGACCGGCACGCTCATCAAGCTGAACCAGGACTTGTGGCCGGGGTGCTACTACGCGCGATCCGACCCGCGAGACGTCGCGCGCGTGGAAGATCGAACGTTCATCTGCTCGCTCTCCAAGGAGGCGGCGGGCCCAACCAACAACTGGGTCGATCCGTACGAGATGCGGCGCAAGCTGAAGACCTTGTTTCGCGGCTGCATGCGCGGGCGCACGATGTACGTTCTCGCCTTCAGCATGGGCGTGATCGACTCGCCGATGTCCCAGATTGGAGTCGAGCTGACCGATTCGCCCTACGTCGTGGTCAATATGCGTATCATGGCGCGCATCGGGCTGCCTGCCTTGGCGGAGATAGACAAAGACATCAAGCGCGTGGTGCCCTGCGTGCATAGCGTGGGAGCGCCGCTCGCCCCGGGGCAACGGGATGCGCCATGGCCATGCAACGACGAAAAATACATCGTCCATTATCCGGAGACCCGGCAGATCTGGTCCTATGGGTCCGGCTACGGCGGCAATGCGCTGCTCGGCAAGAAGTGCTTCGCGCTGCGCATCGCTTCGAATATCGCGCGAGACGAGGGATGGATGGCGGAACACATGCTGATCCTCGGCGTCGAAGATCCGCAGGGCGAAAAGACATACGTCGCGGCTGCATTTCCGAGCGCGTGCGGCAAGACGAACTTCGCGATGATGATCCCGCCCGAAGGCTTGGAGGGCTGGAAGGTTTGGACCGTGGGCGACGATATCGCCTGGATCAAGCCGGATCGAAACGGTCAGTTATACGCCATCAATCCGGAGGCGGGTTTTTTCGGCGTCGCGCCCGGAACTTCGCCCGAAACCAACCCAAACGCGATCGCCACGCTTTCGCGCAATTCCATCTTCACCAATGTCGCTCTGACCCCGAACGGCGGCGTGTGGTGGGAGGGGCTCACCGATGAGCCGCCCGCCGAGTGCCTGGATTGGCAGGGCAACTACTGGACGCCCCAGATCGGGCGCGAAACGGGCCGCCGGGCCGCGCATCCGAATTCGCGCTTCACTTCGCCGGCCGCGCAGTGCCCATCCATCGATCCCCAGTGGGAAAATCCAGGAGGAGTACCGATCAGCGCTTTCATCTTCGGAGGCCGCCGCGCCTCTAACATTCCTTTGGTTTTCCAGGCCTTCAACTGGAGCGCGGGCGTCTATGTGGGCGCGACCATGGGATCGGAAACCACCGCCGCCGCCGCGGGCGCCGTGGGCAAAGTGCGCCGCGATCCCATGGCCATGCTGCCCTTCTGCGGCTATCATATGGGCGACTATTTCCGCCATTGGCTCAGAATGCAACGCGGCCTAAGCTCCACGCCGAAAATCTTTCACGTGAACTGGTTCCGCAAAGGCGACGACGGTAAATTCATCTGGCCCGGTTACAGCCAGAACATGCGCGTGCTCAAGTGGATTGTCGATCGCGCCCGCAGCCGCGCCTTCGCCAAGGAAACGCCTATCGGCTGGGTTCCCCGTTACAGCGATATCGAATGGAAGGGGCTCGACTTCCCCCAAGAAAAATTCGAGCAGTTACAAGCCGTGGATACCTCTGCCTGGAAATCGGAAGTAATGGGCCACGAAGAACTATTTATCGAGTTACACGACCACTTACCGCCCGAAATGATTTACGAACGCGAGTTACTCATCTGCCGGCTCTAGGCGTCGGCGCCCTTCTTATTTTCGGGCACGGCGATCGCATCGAAGTTAGCGGCAAGCGCTCGCAGCGCCTCGGCGACATTGCCGCCCGATAGCGGCTTACCGTGACCCGGCGCGACGACCGATGGATTCAGCCGCGCCAATTTGCGCACCGATTGGCCCGCCGCCGCCCAATCCGAAGTGAAGTAAGCGGGCGGCCCGTGCAGTTCGGGATGCTGAACCATGGCGGCTTCGAAAAACGACTCCGGCTTAGTCGTGCAGAACGCATCTCCCGGCAACAGGACTCCGTCTTTCATGCGATAGAGCGAAACGTGCCCGGGCGTATGTCCAGGCGTGTGGACGATCTCCCAATCCGGCAGCTCGGCCCAGGAAGCGGAAGCGCCGTCGGCGGCGGGCAACTCCCGCAGCCGCGCTCCCAAATCGATCGGATCGCGCGGATATGTGGGCGATAACAGAGACATCGCGCCTCCCCCCGCCCCGGCATTGGGAGGCGGATACGCCTGCCGCCCGGTTAAGTAGGGAAATTCGAGCGGATGCGCGTAGATGGGCACATTCCAACGATCCGCCAGCTCGCGCGCCGCGCTGACGTGATCGAAATGCCCATGCGTCAGAAAAATCGCATTGGGCGCTTTGCCGAATTGTTTCTCAGCCCAGTTGTGAATCCGTCCCTCGCTCATCGGCAATCCGGCGTCGATCAGGGTCCAGGAACCGTCCCGATGAGTCAACCCAAAGACGTTCACGAAGACAATGCGCAGCCCCTGAACGCCGCGCGCGATCGCGTCCATCGGAATCGCTTGCTCCGCTGGAACTTCTACGTGCTCCATTGAGCCTCCACGGTCGTTGGACTGCTCGCGCTCTCGAAATGACACGCGCGAAGCGGCGCGTAGTAATCCTGGCGCCCAAGCCCTTCCAGGCCCCGCGACAGGCGCTCCGTTTACCATGGAGCGTGGACTCGCTCGTCCTCAAAACACTCCTCCGCGAGGTCGCCGCGCTCACGGGCGAGCACGCCATTCTCGTCGGCGTCTCATCAGGCATCGCCATCGTCCTCGGCATCGGTCTCGGCATCGCCGGAACGCGCCACGCCGCCCTCAGGCAGATGTCGGTCACTGTAGCGAGCGTGCTCCAAACCATACCGAGCCTTGCGCTCTTCGGCTTTCTTCTTCCGGTGCCGCTCATCGGCGGGATCGGCCGGCACACCGCAATCCTTTGCCTGGTCCTCTATTCGCTTCTGCCCGTCTTGCGCAACACCATCGTGGGCATCGCGACCGTCGATCGTCCCGTTCGCGAAGCGGCCATCGCCATGGGCATGACCGATTCCCAGCTACTTCGCCTGGTGGAGCTTCCTCTCGCCGCCCCCACGATACTGGCGGGCGTTCGCATTGCGCTGGTCACCAATATCGGCACGGCCGTTATCGCCGCCGTCATTGGCGGAGGCGGGCTCGGCGTTCTGATATTTCGCGGCGTGGCTTCGGCCGACACGCTGCAGATCCTGGCGGGCGCTATTCCGGCCGCCGCGCTCGCGCTTATAGCCGATGGCGGCATGAGCCTTCTCGAACGGAGAGTGGCGATTCGATGAGCAGCTTCGGCGTGGCGCGCGCCTTGCCGGCCCTTATCGCCGCCGCGCTGCTTTGTTCGTGCTCGCGCGGGGACAGAATCGTCGTCGGCTCGAAGAACTTCACCGAACAATTGATCCTGGGCGAAATCGCGGCGCAACAGCTTGAGCGCAAGCTTCACATAACGGTTGAGCGCAAACTCTACCTGGGCGGCACTCTGCTCGCCCATGAAGCCATTGTGCATGGCGACATCGACGTCTATCCCGAATACACCGGCACGGCCGGCACAGTGATCCTCAAGCAGTCCGTCCCCGAAGGCGCCGTGCAGGCCTACATCGCCGTCAAGGACGAATACCTGAAGCGTTTTCACCTGGTTTGGCTTCCGCCCCTCGGCTTCAACGACACCTTCGCGATGGTGGTGCGGACGGCCGACGCGCAGCGCCTGACCGCGCCCGATCTTTCGGCCGCGGCTTCGCGCTCGTGGCGGCTGGGAATCGGCTTCGAATTTCTGACTCGGCCGGATGGACTTGCGCGATTGAACAAGGTCTACTCGATTCCCGTCGATGGCGCGCCGAAGAGCATGGATCTGGGGCTGCTCTATCAGGCCTTGCGCCAGAAGAGCGTCGATATGGCCGCCGCGAACTCGACCGACGCGCCCCTCACAGACCCCCGCTTCACGGTTCTCAAAGACGATAAGAAGGCTTTCCCGCCTTATACTGCTTGCTACGTCGCGAGCGAGCGCCTTCTTGAGCAGCGGCCCGCCGTGCGATGGGCGCTCACCTTGCTCCAGAACCGCATCGGCGACGACACCATGCGCGCGCTCAATCGCCGGGTCGAAATCGAGCATCAGGCAGTCGAAAAAGTAGCGGCGGACTTTCTGCGCACCCAGTGGTGATTCACGCCGGAGGCCTACACTCATGATCAATAAACTCGTCATCGAAAACCTCAGACACCGCTGGGTGCGAACATTGCTGTGCGCGCTCGTGGTAGGCGTTCAGGTCATGTCCATCTTGACGCTGATCGGCCTCAGCCGCGGCATGCTCCAGGATTCCGCGAACCGCGCCAAGGGAACCGGGGCCGACATTTTCCTGAAGCCCGACACGCAAGGCACGTTCTCGTTTTCCTCCGGCCAGATCGATGAAAAGTTCGAGCCATTTGTCGCGAAGCAGCCGCATGTGGCTCAAGCGTTGGGCGTGCTCATCACGCCCGTCGAGCTGATCACCACCATCAGCGGCGTGAATGTCGCGCCGTTTGAAAAAATGAGCGGCGGTTTTCATTTCTTCGCCGGCGGCGCCCCCAGCGCGCCCGACGACATTGTGGTCGACAACTACTATGCCCAGCAACACAAGCTTCGAGTGGGCAGCACCGTCAAGCTGCTCAACCATGCCTGGCGCGTATCGGGCATCATGCGCAGCGGCATTCTCGGGCACTTGATCGTCCAGCTCTCCTCGCTGCAGCGCCTGACTGGAAACGCCACTCCTCCGCGCGTCTCCGAGATTCTCGTGAAGCTGGACGACCCCGCCCGCACGACCCAAACGGTGGATCAACTCAACGCGCTGCTCAAAGGAAATCTTCGCGCCATTTCGATGACCGACCTGCAATCGCAGTTCAGCGTCTCGAATATTCCGGAGCTTCGCGCCTTCATCGGCGTCATCACGACGCTCGCCGTGGTCGTCGGCTTTCTGGTGGTTTTTCTTTCTATGTACACGGCCGTCATCGAGCGCACCCGCGAGATCGGCATCCTCAAGGCTCTCGGCGCCAAGCCGCTTACAATCCTCGACATTCTGGTTCGCGAAGCGATTGTGCTCGCCATCGCGGGCTGCGTGATCGGCATCCTGCTTTCGTTTGCCAGCAAGGCCCTGATTACCGGCCTGATGCCGTCCTCGCTGCGCGTCATAGATGTTCCCGATTGGTGGCCCTATGCGGCGGCGATTGCCCTCGGCGGCGCTCTTCTCGGCGCCATTTATCCCGGTTTCAAAGCGGCGCGCCAGGATGCGATCGAGGCGCTCGCCTATGAGTAGCGCGCAGGCAGCCGCCCCTCCCATCATCCGCGTTCGCGGCCTCCAGAAAATCTATCGCCTCGGAGACGTCGATGTGCCCGCGTTGCGCGGCGTCGATCTCGACGTCCCCCGCGGCGAGTTCCTGGCTGTGATCGGGCCCTCGGGCTCCGGCAAATCGACTCTGTTTCATATCCTCGGCGGACTTGCGCCGCCCACCTCCGGCGAGATCTCGATAGACGGCGCGGACCTGCGCCGGATGAGCGAAAACGAGCGCACGGCGATGCGGCAGAAGAAGATCGGTTTCGTCTTTCAAAAATACAATCTGCTTCCCACTCTGACGGCGCGCGACAACATCGCGCTCGCGCAATCGCTTGCCGGCGTGACGGCGCCGCCGCCCGGATTCGAGCAGATCCTGGAGCTGCTTGGCATTCGCCAGCGGCTCGACCATCGCCCACGCGCGCTCTCCGGAGGCGAGCAGCAGCGCGTCGCCATCGCCCGCGCGCTGGTCAACCAGCCGGCCATTCTGCTCGCCGATGAGCCTACCGGCAATCTCGACACCGCCAATTCCAATGCCGTGCTCGAAATCTTGCGAGATTTGAACAACCGCACCGGCCAAACCATTCTGATGATCACGCACAATCCCGAAGCCGCCGCGTTCGCCGACCGCACGGTGGCAATGCGCGACGGCAGAATGGCGGCGCTCTAAGCATGGCCGCATCCAAGGCTAAGCGCGGCGCCGTCGCTCACCTGCTGCCCTGGTTGAATATCGGCGGTACAGAGCTGCAAACGCTGCGCCTGGCGCAAGCGGCCCGCGAGCTTGGTTATGAGAATTCGATCTACGTTCCCGCTGGAGGAACTAAGGTCCGCGCGCTCTTTGAAGACGAGCATTTCCCCGTCTTCGAATACGATCAGGTGCAGCCCAGCTACACCAAACCTTCCGCGTTCTGGAAGAACTCACGCCGGCTTGCGCGCGCCTTCCGCGAGCGGGGAATTCAGATCGTCCACTGCTCCGACATTCTGGCCGCGCATTTCGCGGGCTTCGCCGGCCGCATGGCGGGGGCTCGCGTCATCTCGCATGTCCGAAACCACTATCCCGGCATCGGCCGCCGCGAGCGCGGCTTTCTCCTGCCCGTCGAACTGTTCGTCTGCGTCTCAAAGAACACGCGCGATAACTTTGGAATCGAGCGCGGCCGCAGGCGCTCCACGGTCCTCTACGACGTTCCCGGCGTCATCTACAAGCCAGTCGAAGACCGCGCCGGCGCTCGCGCGAGTTTTGGCCTTCCGCCCCAGGGCCAGGTCTTCGGCATGGCGGCCCGCGTCTCGCCCCAGAAGGATTTTCCGACGCTGATCCAGGCGGCGCGCATCGTACTCGACAAGATGCCCGAAGCGTCTTTCCTCATCGCAGGCGATCACCGGCTTGAGGCGCCGCATCGCGCTCACTATGAAAGTCTGCTCCCGCTGCTCGACGAAACCCACACTCGCGAGAACTTTTTCTTCGCGGGCTTTCAATCCGAGATGAGCACGTTCTATGCCGCCATCGACACCTTCGTTCTGTCTTCGAACTGGGAAGGGCTTCCGACCGTGGTGCTGGAGGCCATGCTATATGGCCGGCCCGCGGTCAGCACGGAAGTCGGCGGCATCGCCGAAGCGATTCACGATGGCGTCGACGGATTCCTGGTTCCACCCAAGTCTCCCGGCGTGCTGGCGGATCGCCTCCTGCAACTTGCCACCGATGAGGCGCTTCGCCAGAGATTTATCCAAAACGCGCAGCGCTCACTCACCGAGACATTCGGCCAGAAGCGCTTTCTCAAGCAGGTGGACGAACTCTATTCCGGCTTACTGCGGCGCCGTTGAATCTGTTTTCGCCGGGTCCATCCAGAAGTGCATGCCCTTGAAGTCGAACGTCGCCGGAGCGCGGCTCAGAAGCGCGAATCCGGCCGTCGCGTCGAACTGCGTCTGCGGAAGGTTGGCGTCTTTGGTCCCGAAATAGAGCGGCCCCCCGTCGAGCAGCGAAATCCCGCTATACGCTATCGTTCCCGAATCGGCGCGCGCCAGCTTCATGCCGTTTCCAATGAAAGGGAACATCTCCTTCGGCTTGGCCTTGCTCTCTTTTTTCAAAGAAAGCTTTTCGACGGAGTTGGGATACACCAACAGCGTTCCCGTGAACAGCGTGTCGAGTTGCGCCTCGATCGGCTGGCCGTTCACGCTGAAGCCGGTGGTGGTGAGCGTGACCGGTCCCCAATGGCCCACGTGCTTGATGACCAAATCGGTGCACTCGCGCGGGCAGGGTTGCGGGCCGGGCTGCGGCTCGGAGATGCGCAGCACATGGTTGCCCGCGTCGATCTGAACGATGCGGTTTTTGAAGGCGCCGTAGGTGAGCGCGCCATCGCCCGGCAGCGACTCCAACTTTTCTCCCGGACTATCCGCCTGGGGCGTCGTGTCCAGCACCATGAATGGAAAATCGCCGAGCGGCAGGTCGCCCAGCTTGGCGCCCGGCACAATGGTCTGCTGCACCTGGTTGATGTCGCGGCCATCGCTCCCCTTGAGCGCCTGCATCTGTAGCCCTAACGATTGCGCCGCTTTGACGTCGATGTAGGCGTTCGCTTCGCCGAGATCGACCAGCAGCCGCAGCGTCTTGCCGCTTCCAGTGGTCAAGTCCACGCAGGGCAGACCCGAGCAATCGAGCAGCGGCACTTCCATCATGCGGGGCGCGGCTTGGGGTCCGGCTGCTTGCGGGTTCGTTTGAGGCTGCGCGGCTTGCGCGTCCGCCGGTTTAAATTGCGCAAACAGCCCTGGCGCGACAAGTACGGATGCGACCAGTATGGAGACGCTTCCCATCAGCTTGGAGTATCGGTCAGCATGGTCTGCAGCCTGGGGCTGAGCTGCCGCGCATGCCCGAACCACTGCTGCATCTTGTCCAGATAGAGATAGACGACAGGCGTCGTGTAGAGCGTCAACAGTTGGCTCACGATCAATCCGCCCACAATTGTAATGCCCAGCGGCCGCCGCATTTCCGAGCCGACTCCCGTGCCGAGCGCCAGCGGCAGCCCGCCCAGCATCGCCGCCATGGTGGTCATGATAATCGGACGGAAGCGCAGCAGGCAGGCTTCATAGATGGCGTGCTTCGAGTCGATATCCTGCTGGCGCTCGGTTTGAAGCGCGAAGTCGATCATCATAATGGCGTTCTTCTTCACGATCCCGATCAGCAAAATAATGCCGATGAGCGCGATCACGGTCAGGTCCGTTTGGCAGAGGATCAGCGCGAGCAGCGCCCCGACGCCCGCCGAAGGCAGCGTGGAGAGAATCGTGATGGGATGAATGTAGCTCTCATACAGCATCCCGAGCACGATGTATACGGTCACGAGCGCCGCCAGGATCAGCAGCGGCTCGTTCCTGAGCGACTGCTGAAAAGCTTGCGCGGTGCCCGCAAATGCGCCGTGCACGTTGGCGGGAAGTCCGATATCCTGCTCCGCCTTTTGGACGATTGCGACCGCCTCGCCGAGAGCCGCGCCGGGAGCGAGCGCGAAGGACAACGTTATAGATGGGAACTGGCCCTGATGGTTCACCGTCAGCGAGGTCAGCACGGTGCGCAGGTGAGTGAACGTGGAAATCGGAACCGGCGTGCCCGTGCTCGACCGCACATAAATTTGATCGAGCGACGTGGGGTTCTGCTGGAACTCGGGCAGCACTTCCAGCACGACGTGATACTGATTCATGCCGGTGTACATGGTCGAAACCTGCCGCTGGCCGAACGCGCTGTAGAGCGTGGTGTCGATGGCGGCCGGATTTACGCCCAGTCGCGAAGCCGTGCTGCGGTCGATCACCAGCTCGGATTCCAGGCCGTGAATCTGCTGGTCGGTATTCACGTCGAGTAGCGCCGGAATGGTCTTCAGCTTATCCATCAGCTTCGGCGCCCATTCATTCAAATCGCGCAGGCTGTCGGATTGCAGCGTGTATTGATACTGCGAGTTGCCGCCGCGGCCGCCCACTCGTATGTCCTGCGCCGATTGCAGATAGAGAGTTGCGCCGGGAATGCGCGAGAGCTTGCCGCGCAGGCGATTAATCACCTGGTCCGAGGAGGCCTTGCGCTCGTCGAGAGGCTTCAACTGCGCCCACATCGAGGCTACATTCAACGTTCCGCCGCCGGTAAAGCCCTGCACGTCGGCCATGGCCGGATCGGCCTCGACGATGCGCAAGAAGTCGTGCATCTTTTCGCGCATCGCCGCGAACGAGATGTCCTGGTCGGCGACAATGGCGCCTCCGATGCGCCCCGTATCCTGCTGCGGGAAGAAGCCCTTGGGCACGATGATATAGAGATACACGTTGATGGCGACCGTCACGAGCGTGATCACGAGCGTCAACTGCGGATGGCGAAGAACGGCGGCGAGGCTCTTCCCGTACGCGCGATGCACGCTATCGAAGGCGAATTCGCAGAGACGGTAGATCCAGTTGTGGCGCGCGCCGCGTTGCGCGCGCAGGAACTTGGCCGACATCATGGGCGTCGTGGTCAGCGAAACCACCAGCGAAATGCAGATCGCAATGGTCAGCGTGATGGCGAACTCGCGGAACAGGCGGCCGACGATGCCGCCCATCAGCAGAATGGGAATGAATACCGCCACCAGCGACACGCTCATCGAGAGCACCGTGAAGCCGATCTCCTTCGCTCCTTGCAGCGCGGCCTTCACGGGCGCCCAGCCCATTTCGAGATAGCGCGTGATGTTTTCGATCACCACGATTGCGTCATCCACCACGAAGCCCGTCGAGACCGTCAGCGCCATCAGCGAGAGATTATCGAGCGTGTAGCCCATCAGGTACATCGCCCCGAAAGTGCCCAACAGCGAAAGCGGAACGGCGATCCCAGGGATGATGGTGGCCCACGTATTGCGCAAGAAGAAAAAGACAACCAAAATCACGAGCACCACCGAAAGGAGAAGCGAGATCTCGACGTCGTGAATCGAAGCGCGAATGGTCGTGGTGCGGTCCTGCGCGACGCGCAAGTCGACCGCGGGCGGAATCGAAGCTTTCAGTTGCGGCAGCAGCGCCAGGATGCGATCGACCGTGTCGATAATGTTGGCGGTCGCTTGCTTGTACGCTGCGATGATGATGGCGGGCTTGCCGTTGTCGAGACCGTCGTTGCGCGTGTTTTCGACCGAATCGAGAACGTTTCCGAGGTCGCGCAGCCGGACGGGCGCGCCATTGCGATAGGCGACGATCAGCGGCGCATATTGCGCGGCCTTGAAGAGCTGGTCGGTGGCGTTGATCTGCCAGCGCGTCTGGTTGTTTTCGACAGAGCCCTTGGCCTGGTGTGCATTCGCGTTCTGAAGCGCGGTCGCGATATCGGTCAAGCCCAGATTGAAATTCTTCAAGACCGTTGGATTCACCTGCACTCGCACCGCCGGCCGCGAGCTGCCCCACGCTTCCACCTCCCCCACGCCCTCGATTTGGGAAATTTTCTGCGTGAGGATGGAATCCGCGATGTCGTACATGTGAGCGCGATCCACTGTGTCGGAAGTCAGCGCCAGCATCAGGATCGGCGAGTCGGCGGGATTCGCTTTCCAGTAGCCCGGGTTGCCCGGCATATCGGCGGGAAGCTGGCTGCGCGCCGCGTTGATGGCAGCTTGTACGTCACGGCCCGCGGCGTCGATGTTGCGGTCGAGATCGAACTGAAGGACGATTCCGGTGCTGCTTAATTGGCTGAACGACGTCATTTCGGTCACACCGGAGATGCGTCCGAATTGTCGTTCGAGAGGCGTCGCGACGGCGGACGCCATGGTTTCGGGGCTCGCGCCGGGAAGGTTGGCGTGCACGAAGATGGTCGGAAACTCCACCTGCGGAAGGGGCGCCACAGGCAGCAGCCGAAATGCAAGACCGCCGCTCAACGCAAGCGCCGCGGTCAGCAGCATGGTGGCGACGGGACGCTTGATAAATGGCGCTGAGAGATTCACTGAGCTTACTCGGCGTGCGCCGGATGCGCGTAATGTTCCCGCGCGGCTCGCGGTTGGCGGGAACGGGAGGCGCGCTTGGCCAGCCTGTCGAAAAAGAGATACACGACCGGCGTGGTGTAGAGCGTCAGCACCTGGCTGACGATTAAGCCTCCGACAATCGTAATGCCGAGAGGTCGGCGCAGCTCAGAGCCCACGCCGCTTCCAAGCGCGAGCGGCAGACCGGCGAAGAGCGCCGCCATGGTGGTCATCATGATCGGCCGGAAGCGCAGCAGGCACGCCTGATAGATCGCTTCTAGTGGCGGTTTGCCGTCGTTGCGCTCGGCGTCGAGCGCGAAATCGATCATCATGATCGCGTTCTTCTTGACGATGCCGATCAGCAGGATGATGCCGATGAGCGCCACCACGTTGAAGTCGTCATGGCAGATCAGGATCGCGAGAATGGCGCCCACGCCAGCCGAGGGCAGGGTAGACAGGATCGTGATGGGGTGGATGTAGCTCTCATACAAAACTCCGAGAACGATGTAGACCACAACTAGCGCCGCGAGAATCAACAGCGGCTCGTCGGATAGCGAGTTTTGAAACGCGGCGGCAGTGCCCTGGAAACTGGAATGCACGCTCAGCGGCAGCCCGATGTCGCGCTCGGCTTGGTGAATCGCCTGGACCGCGCTGCCGAGCGATTCGCCGGTAGGAAGATTGAAGGAAACCGTGACCACCGGGAACTGGCCCTGATGGGTAACGGTGAGCGGCGTGCTCGACTCCTCGAAATGGGTGAAGGAGCTGAGCGGCGCCTCCGCGCCATTCGCCGAATGAACATAGATGTTGTCGAGCGCGGAAGGATTGCGGCGATATTCGGGCGCGACTTCCAGCACCACGTGGTATTGGTTCAACTGCGTGAACATGGTCGAGACCAATCGCTGCCCGAAGGCGTCGTAGAGCGTATCGTCAATCTGCTGCATGCCGATCCCGAGGCGCGAAGCCGTGTCGCGATCGATGACCAGCACAGTTTGCAGACCGCCGTTCTGCTGGTCCGTCGCCACGTCGCGCAGCGCGGGAAGGGTCTGAAGCTTGCTGACCAGGCGCGCGGTCCAGACATTCAGTTCCTTGGCGTCGGCGTCTTCGAGGGTGTATTGAAATTGCGTGCGGCTGACGCGGTCTTCGACGGTGAGGTCTTGCACGGGCTGCAGGTACAACGTGATGCCCTCTACCTGTGAAAGCTTCGATTGGAGCCGGCGAATGATCGCGTTGGCGCTGGCGCGGCGCTCTTCGAGCGGCTTCAAATTGATTTGAATGCGGCCGCTGTTCAGAGTGGTGTTGATGCCGTCGATGCCGATGAAAGACGACAGGCTTTCAACCGCCGGGTCTTTGAGAATCACGCGAGCGAGCGCCTGTTGCCGCTCGGCCATGGCGGCGAACGAAATGGTCTGCGGCGCCTGCGAAACGCCTAGAATCACGCCCGTATCCTGCAGCGGAAAGAAACCCTTGGGGACCACCACGTAGAGCGCAATCGTGGCGACAAGGGTGGCGAGCGTCACAAGCAGAGTAAGCGGTTGATGCCGCAGCACCCACTGCAGCGTCACGCCGTAGCGCGAGATGATGCGGTTGAACAGATGCTCGGATGTACGGTAAAACCAGGTCTGCTCCTCCGGCGCTTTGTGGCGCAAAATTTTGGCGCACATCATGGGCGTCAGCGTCAGCGATACGACGGCCGAAACCAGAATCGTGATCGCGAGCGTGATGGCGAACTCGCGAAACAGGCGGCCCACTATATCGCCCATGAACAGCAGCGGAATCAAGACCGCTATCAGCGAAACGGTCAGCGAAACGATCGTGAAGCCGATCTGCTCGGACCCGCGCAGCGCGGCGCGCAAAGGCGACTCTCCCTGCTCCAGGTAGCGCGAGATGTTTTCGATCATCACGATCGCATCGTCCACCACGAAGCCCGTCGAGATGGTGAGCGCCATCAGCGTCAGATTGTTCAGGCTGTAGCCGAGCAGGTACATGACGCCGAAGGTTCCGACAATCGAGAGCGGAACGGCGACGCTCGGGATGACGGTCGCGGCGAGATTGCGCAGGAACAGAAAGATGACCATCACGACCAGCGCGATGGTCAGCATCAGCTCGAATTGAACATCCTTGACGGAAGCACGAATCGTCGTCGTGCGGTCCGTGAGAACGGCCACGTCGATGGCCGATGGGATCGACACCCGCAACTGCGGCAGCAGAGTCTTGATCCGATCGACCACCGATATGATGTTGGCGCCGGGTTGCCGCTGGATGTTCAGGATCACGGCCGGGACGGTGTTCGTCCAGGCTGCTTCGTTCGTATTTTCGGGCCCATCGACCACGGTCGCCACGTCTTCGAGGCGCACTGGCGCCCCGTTCTTATAAGCGACGATCACGGGCTTGTAGCCGGAGCTCGTAAGAATCTGATCGTTGGCGCCGATGGTGTACGCCTGGCGCAGTCCGTCGAAGTTGCCCTTGGCTTGGTTGATATTCGTTTGGTTGAGAGCGGTGCGAACGTCCTCCAGGCTTAGGCCGTAAGCGGCGAGCGCGGTGGGATTGGCGCGTATGCGAACCGAGGGTCTTTCCCCGCCGCTGATCGTCACCAAGCCAACGCCGGGAAGCTGAGAAATCTTCTGCGAGAGCGTCGTGTCGGCCAGATCCTCCACCTTGGTGAGCGGCATGGTCTTCGAGGTGAGCGCCAGCGTCAGGATGGGCGCATCGGCCGGATTCACTTTGTTGTAGACCGGCGGGTTGGGTAAATCCGGCGGCAGATATGTGCCCGCGGCATTGATAGATGCCTGCACCTGCTGCTCGGCGATGTCGATATTGAGATCGAGATCGAACTGAAGCGTGATGATGGAGCTGCCGAACGAACTGGTCGACGTCATCTGCTTCAGCCCCGGCACCTGCCCGAAGGTGCGTTCGAGCGGCGCGGTGACAGACGACGCCATCACTTCCGGACTCGCGCCCGGATAGAACGTGAGGCACTGGATGGTGGGGTAATCCACCTCCGGAAGCGCCGACACGGCCAATTGCTTATAGGCGATTGCGCCGGCAATGAGGATGCCGGCCATCAGCAACGATGTCGCTACCGGCCGCAGGATAAACGGCCGCGAAGGACTCATCCTTGAGAACTCCGGGCGCTCGCGCCGCCGGGCGCCTGCCGCACCGTCACCTTCATGCCGTCGGTCAGCTTCTCGGCGCCATCCACCACCACGTTGTCGCCGGCCGAAAGCCCGTCTTCGATAGAGACGTCGTTTGCAACCGAGAGGCCCACCTTCACCGGGCGCACCGCGACGGTATCGCCGTCCTTCAGCAAGTAGACGAACGTCCCGGTTGGCCCACGCTGAATGGCCACCGCCGGCACGATGATGGCGCCGCGCCTGGTGTCGAGCCACAGCCGGATATTCACGAATTGATTCGGAAACAGAGAGTAGTCGCTGTTTGGGAAAACCGCCTTTAACCGCGACGTTCCCGTGGTGGTGTCGATCTCGTTATCGACGGTCAGCAGCGTGCCTTCGGCCAGCTTCCTTGTGTCGTCGCGGTCATACGCTTCGGCGCGCATGGTCGCGTTCTCGCGCAGCTTGCGCAGCACCGGCGGGAGCTGGTCTTCGGGAATACTGAACAGCGCGGCGATGGGCTGAAGCTGCGTGATGACGGCGAGGCCGGTCGTATCGGCCGCGTGCACCATGTTGCCCATATCTACCTGCCGCAGGCCGATGCGCCCGCTGATCGGCGCCGTGATCTTCGTATACGTGAGATTCAGCTTGGCGCTGTCGATGGCGGCCTGGGCGGCGGCGATCGAAGCTTGATCCGCCTCGATGGAACCGCGCACCTGGTCCGCGGTTGCAAGCTGGGTGTCGAGTTGCTGCTTCGCGATGATCTGATCTTTGAAGAGTTGCTGGTCGCGAACGTAGTTGATCTGAGCGTCCTGAAGCGCTGCGCGGTCCTTGGCCAGCGTGCCCTTGGCTTGATCCAGATTGCCTTTGGCCTGATCGAGGGCCACTTGATACGGCCGCGGATCGATCTCGGCCAGCACGTCGCCCTTGCGGACGTCCTGCCCTTCCTTGAAGTTGACGCTGACCAACTGCCCGTCCACGCGCGTCTTCACGGTAACGGTGTTGAAGGCCGTCACGGTGCCGATGCCCTGGAGATAAACGGGCATGTCTCCGCGCCGGGCGGCGGCGGCGCTGACGAAGGCGCTGGACGGCTTCATCATGGTTTTCGCGGTGGCCGACAGCGCTTCTTTCTTGCCGTTCTCGTAGACGTAGAGCTTGTAGCAGCCGAAGCCGATCAGGGCGAACGCCAGCAGCCATACCCACCACCGATTGCTCGACCGGGGATCGGGATCGAGATGGACCCCAGGCAGAGGAGCGATATGGGATTTATGCGGTTGGGTAGGTTCGGGCTCGAGCGCCGTGGGAGGCTTCATGCAGGGGTCTTAATTCGATGACAACACACTGTCGTTAGACGCTAGATTCCAGTATTTCGTTGGCCGGCAAATCGCCGTCAAGAGCCGGTAGGCAGCCCTGAGCTAGTAAAATGACCCGTACCCGATGGTGACAATCTTCCCGACCAGCCAGGAGATGGCGCAGGCGGCGGCCGAACACGCGGCCGACTCCCTTCGAAACGGGCTCCGGGACCAAGAGATCGTCCGGATTCTGGCGGCCACCGGCGCTTCTCAGATAGACTTCCTGCACCGGCTGACGGCCGCGCGCGACATCGATTGGCCACGCGTGGAGCTGTTCCATTTGGACGAATATGTCGGGCTGGGCGCCGGCCATCCGGCGAGCTTCGCGCGCTATATCCGGGAGCGCATTATCGACCGCACGGGAATCGCCCGCTTTCATCTCCTCGATGGGACGCGTCCACCGGCCCAGGTGTTAACTGCCATCAACCCCGAGATCCGCCGGGCCAGGATCGATCTCGCGTTTGTCGGAATCGGCGAGAACGGGCATCTGGCGTTCAACGATCCGCCTGCGGATTTCGAGGCGGACGAACCGTACCTGCTCGTGAATCTCGATCAAGCCTGCCGCCAACAGCAGGTGAAAGAAGGCTGGTTTGTCGCGCTCGACGATGTGCCGAAGCAGGCCATCAGCATCTCCATCCAGCAGTTGTTGAAAACTCGCGAGATCTTGTGCATTGTGCCCGACAAACGCAAGGCGGCGGCTGTGAAGGCGTGCCTCGAAGGGCCGCTATCGCCGGAGGCGCCGGCTTCGGCGCTGCGGGTGCATCCGAAAACGTCGATTTTCCTGGACGCCGAGTCGGCCTCGCTGCTGAGCCGGGATGCCGATGAACCGCTAAGCTGATAGCAGGCCCAGGTGAGGAAAATCGATTGAAAGAAATCCAAGAAATCCTCGAATTGTGGGGCGCCGTGAGGCGCACCGGGGATTCGGCCGTGCTCGCGACCGTGGTGGAAACCAGCGGTTCTTCCTACCGCCTGCCCGGAGCGCGACTGCTGCTGACGCGAACGGGGCAGCGCGCGGGAATGGTGAGCGGCGGCTGCCTCGAAGACGATCTGGTGAAAAAAGCATGGTGGTGGACCGAAGCCGGCGCGCTGCTTCGCCGCTACGATACTACTAGGGAAGGCGAGATCGCGAGCGAGTTCGGACTGGGTTGCAACGGGATCATTCATGTTTTACTTGAACGGGTGGGCCCAGCCGATTGCCGCATTCTGGACCTGCTGCGCGAAGTTCGCGAGACGCGCCGGTCCATCACCGTCTCACACATTTTGGCGCCGGACCGGATTGGCGAACGGCTGATTGGGCAAGCCGCGCCGCCTGAAGTTAAAGCATTCGTTGAAGAACTGACGCCGCCCGTCCATCTGCTATTGTTCGGCGCCGGAGATGACGCGGCGCCCATGCTGGGCTTGGCGAAGTACCTGGGATGGCGCGTAACAGTGTTCGACGGCCGCGCCCACTATGCGCGCCGCGACAAATTTCTGCAGGCGGACAATGTGATTGTGGCGCCTGTGGCCGAAGCGGCCGCGGCGGTCTCCACCGATGCCTGGACTGTCGCGGTGCTGATGACGCATAGCTATCGCCAGGATCTGGATGCGCTCGGGGAATTGTCGAAGAAGCCGCTCCGCTACTTGGGAATTTTAGGACCACGGAAACGCTCCTCCCAGCTCCTTTTAGATGCCGGGCTCGAACCGGAGAGGCTGCTTCCCGCGCTGCACAGCCCCATGGGGTTGGATATCGGGGCGGACGGACCGCAGCAAGTGGCGCTCGCGGCGATAGCCGAGATCCAGGCCACATTGAACGGACGCGTAGGCGGCCTGCTGCGCGAAGGAACCGGCTCCATTCATGCGCCCGAAGAAGCCGAACCCGCGGCTTGGGTGCGAAGTATCGCCTGCGCCTGATTCAAAGAGTGGCGCCCGAGCGATGGCGCGCCGCCACCCGTTTCAGCAGGGCGATCGCCTTCCGGATGTCTTCGGAGCGTTGGGGCTCGGAGACATTCTCTCGCTCGATCGCGAGCACGCCTTTGTAGCCGATCTCTTTCAACTTCGCGATGAAAGCAGGAATATCGACGCTTCCCTCCCCTAGCGGGCGCTCCTGGCCAAGTGCTTCGGGCTGGTCGCGCGGCGGCCAGTCGCCGTCTTTGCAGTGGACCGAGACAATATGTTTCCCAAGCACGTCCAGCGCCTCGATGGGATCGCCGGTTCCATAGAGGATCATGTTGGCCGGGTCGAAATTGATCTTGAGGTTCGGCCTCTCGACATCCGCGATGAACCGCAGAAGAGTTCTGGCCGGTTCCTGGCCCGTTTCAAGCGTGAACGATTGGCCGTTTTCCCCGCAGTAATCGCAAAGCTCGCGGGCCGCGTCGCGAATCTCTGGATACAGCAGATGGCTGGGCTCATGCGGCACAAAGCCGATGTGGCAAGCCACGCTTTCGATAGCGAGCGAGCGCGCGACATCGGAGACCGCCTTCGTGCGAGCGATCCGCTCGCGGCGAGTATCCGGAGGCACGAGCCCCACCGTGCGCGCGACTCTCGGAATGTCGGCGTAGTCCTCGCCGATGTAGCTGCAAACCGCCGTGACAGCCGTGAAATGCTCGGCCGTGAGCGCGGCGTCCCAACTCTCTGCGGCGCCTTCCAGAGGCAGATCGCCGGGGAAGCCTAACTGCCCAGCCCGCAGCCCGAATTGCTTCGCCTCGCGCAAAGTCTTGCGGGCGTCGGGACCGGCCCAAAACATCAACCCGATTTCGAGATCATTCAAGCCCAGCATCGCCGCCCCGGTGCGCAGTTGCGTTCACGTTGGTATTGTAAGCGGGCTCTGCTTGAAGAAAGCGGCGAAAGCGTTCGATCTCGGCTGCGAACTGCTCGTGAAATGCGGGATCTGGCGGCTCATCCCGAACGAAGCCCGGCTGCGCCTTGAGCGCGCCCTGGCGGTAAGAGATGTTGACCCAGCCGGCCACCTCGCTTTTCCACAGCAGCGGCATCGCGTAATAGCCCAGCTTGCGTTTTGGCGGCGGCGTGTACGCTTCAAAACGATACGCCCAGCCCCAGAAGTGTTCGAACCTGCTGCGATCCCAAACCAGCGGATCGAAGGGCGCGAGGAAACGGACCAGGTTCTCGGGCGCTTTTCCGATCAGGCGGCCCGCGGGCCACACGTAACGAACGCTGTCCACCTCCGCGCTCGCGAGTTCGCCGGATTGAATAAGAGACCCGACTATGCTGCGGCGCCCTTGCAGCGCGGGCGCGGAATGCGCCAGATGCCGCAGCGCCGCGCGCAGACTACGTTCCGGCGCGGGCGCCAGGATATGCGAGATCAACAGCACGAGCCGCCGAAGACGCTCCGCGGGATCGGGAGGATCGTGCTGCGCCGCGGTCGGCTCATACAGCCGGATGCCATTTTCTCGCCCCACGATTCGCAGCAGCCCGCGATAGTGAAGATGCTGCAGAATGCGAGTAGTCGCCTTCGAATAGCCGCCCCACGCGTTGATTTCGCGCTTGCGGCCGAGATAGGCTTCGAGCTCTCGCGGGTGAATCCGCTTATGCGCCGTCACAATATCCAGCACGCGCTGTTCGGACGCCGTCAGCTTCGAAGTCAGCCGCGGATGAAGAAGCCGCCACGTGGATTGCGGCATGAAGCCGTAGGCGTACAGAAAATCTTCTTCGACGCCTAGCGAGGGATAACGCCTCTCTAGATCTCCGGCTTTATAGTCGCGGACACGATGGCGCAGGATGAGGTCCTGCGCCCGCGCTGGGGAGCGGATCGGATCGGCCTGAATAAAGCCTATGCGCTGAATGGCGCGGCCGAGCGTCGTAGGCGGAAAGAGCGAAGCCGCGATAGCGTGGCGCTTGAGGCGTTCGAGCGTGAGCTTCATGGACCGGAGGCCCCGCGAGTCGAGTAACTCGGCGCGGCTGCTACTCGTTCTTCTGAAAATCGACGCCGTCCTTGGTTTCCGAGATCAACCGGCACAAGCGCGTATGAAATTCCTTGATCTGCCGGCGGTGTTTTTCGAGCAGCGCATTCGTCTGGCCCGTCGGGTTGTCGTCCGCCGCCCGATCGTAAGACACCATCGCCGACTCTTCCCCGCTCTCGCAGGACTTCAATATGGCCGCGGCCGAGTGCCCGGACAGCGCGGACTTAACATCCAGCCAGCCGCGGTGAATCGCGCCGCCAAGCGTCCCGGAATCCGCGAAATCCCCGCCCAGGCGCTTGATCTCCTGCTGTAGCTCGCTCGCAAACTTCGCGTGCTGCTGCGAGTACCCGCGGAACAGCGTTTCCAGTTCCGAGTTCTTGATGTTTTCAGCGGCCGTGAGAAAGCCCGACTCGCCGTCCTTGTTGATGTGTACGAGTTGATTGAGCTGGTCGATGGTGTCGTCGTGCGCCATGGCGTCTCCATGGTAGCGTCCGGGCGCGCGCGTGCGCCCCTCGATTTCAAACGATACAGGTGAACTCGCCGTTCCTCAAGACGTGAAAAGAATCCGGGAGGCCGTGTTGCAAGAGCGTCCGCACGGCCGTATCGACCGCGTCGTCCCCGAGCTGAAACGTTCCGTGATGAATGGCGATGCTGGCTGCCGACCCGAGAATGCGATGCGCCTCGACAGCTTCGGCCGGCTCCATGTGAACGGAAGACATGAACCAGCGCGGGCGATACGCGCCAATGGGCAACAGCGCCAAACGCGGCGAGCCGAAAGCATCCCGAATCTGGGCGAAGTGATTCCCGAAACCGGTGTCCCCGGCGAAATAGATCGGTCCCCCCGCGCTCTCGACGACGTACCCGCACCACAGAGTCTTGTTGCGATCGAAGAAGCCGCGCCCCGAAAAGTGCAGCGCGGGAACCGCATGTATAGGAACCTGGCGCAGAGTGCGGCGTTCGCCCCAGCCCAGTTCGACCACGGGCTCGATTCGATGCGCGCGCAGAAGCGGGGAGACGCCCGATGGCGCGACGAACGCAGGCGCGCGGCGGCGCGCTAGCCAGCGCAGCGTGGAGAGGTCCAGGTGATCATAATGATTGTGACTCAACAACACGATATCGATGGGAGGCAGGTCTTCCTTGCGGATTCCCGGCCGGCGGTGACGTCTCGGGCCGATCCATTGCAGCGGGCTCGCACGCCGCGACCACACAGGATCGGTCAGAACGTTGCAGCCGTTTTGCTGAAGGAGCACCGTCGAGTGATTCACGAACGTGACCCGCAACTCGGGGCCGTAAATCGCATGGGGCGGGATGGACGGTTCTACGTCATCGATAAACGAGGGGCACGGCTCCGCGCGGCTGCTGAGCTTCCAGCGGATGACATCCCTCCAACCACGAGCCTGGGGCGCATTGGGGTTATAGAAACGCGTGCCGTCGAAATGTTTAGGTAATAGCTGGCCATCGGTAGCTTCTTGCATCAGGGCTAGTAGCTTTTAATCAGTTAAGTTCTAGAGTACCGAGTAACAATCCGCGTCTTCGAGTGTACATCCTGTGTTGAAAGTAATTTGTTTCCGATCTATTATGCCCGCCCTCGTATTCGCATTTACAGCGGCCGCGCAGGCCCCGCCCGCCGAAAGAGTACTGGTGGTCTATAACGCCGGCGCGCCGGAATCTAAAGCCGTGGCCTCCTATTACGCTGCGAAGCGCAACATACCAGCCGCCAATCTATGCAAGATCGAGGTGTCTTCCCCAGACCAGATCAACCAGGCGGAATATGATCGAGCCGTTAAAGGGCCGGTACAAAAATGCCTGGATCGGGCCGGCAAAGATAAAATTCTCTATATTGTTTTTAGTTACAAGACACCCTGGTTACTCGAAATGCCTCCCCCCCAGGAGACTTACGCACTCGATCAATTTATCGCCGACCCCTGGGACGAGTATCTGCCCGAGCGCGCGGCCAATCAAGGCGAGATTCAACCTTACTTCGGTAAAGCGGAGAGCGAGGGAGATATCTATGAGGCATATGTTCCGCTAGCGGATTACCGTCAGCAGCCCAGCTCGAAGCGGATCTATTCGGTCTGGCGGCTGGACGCGGCGAGCGCGGAGACCGCCAAGGGAATGGTGGATAAGGCGCTGTATGCGGAAGCGCATGGCTTGTCGGGGAACGCCTGCTTTGACCGCCGGACCGATCCTACGACCTCGGTGCCTGATTTTGCATATGGCGCGGGAGATTGGGACATTCATCAGGCGGCGGAGTTAGCGAGGAGGGCGGGTTTTCCGGTGACTGAAGATGCACATGCGGAAGAGTTCGGAACTGCGCCGGCGCCAGCGCGCTGCGATCATGCGGCGCTCTATACCGGTTGGTACTCGCTGAACCACTACAACGACGCGTTTAGCTGGAATCCGGGCGCAATTGGAATTCATCTGGATAGCGCGTCGGCGACAAACCCCCGCGGCGGGACAAACTGGGCGGCCGGGGCCATCGCGCGCGGCATTACTGTTACCGCGGGCGCGACGACCGAACCTTATCTGGACAATTTGCCGCATCCGGACCAGATGCTGTGGTACCTGTTCCACGGCGCAAACGTGGGCGATGCGCTGCTGAGGAGCGAACGGCTGTTGAAGTGGCGCATCATCAATGTCGGAGACCCGCTGTACCGGCCGTTTCCCAAGAGCGCGGAGATGGACGAGCGCATGAAACCGAAAATACTGTTCGCGCTCCTCCCGCAGATCATGCTGGATGACAGCAGCGTCGCCGGCGCGGTGGCCGTGAGCGAACGCGCCGCGAGCGGCGGAGAAACTTTCGCGGTCAGAAGCGAGCATCCCGACATTGTTGGCGTTCCGGCAACCGTGACTATTCCGGAGGGCACGGACGCGGTGAAGTTTCCGATACGGACGTTCCATGTCTCGGCGGACGGAACCACCGTGCGGGTGTATGTGAAGGGCAAGAACCTCGAAAAGTCCAACACGCTGATAGTTTTTTCTCTGCTCGAACGGCTGGCGATTTCGCCCGGCGAGGCGAAGGGCGGCTCGAAAGCCGTGGGAACGGTTGCGTTTCGAAGGCCCGCGGCGGCCGGCGATGCGGCCATCGCGCTCAAGAGCAGTAATGCCGCTGCCATCGTTCCAGTCGAAATCAAGATCCCAAACGGCCAGACCCGAGCTGTCTTTCCAATCGACCTTCAAACAGTCTCGGCAAAGACCGTGGTCACGATATCGGCGACTTACGCGGGAATGGTTCGCACCGTAAGCCTCACCGTCACGCCATAGGCGCGATGGCGGGAGCGCCCGCAAGCAGAGGCCTGCCGCAAATGCGTTCGAGGATCGAGATCGGGGCGTTTTCGCGATCCGAGAGAGATTCGCGGGCCACGATGAAAGTCTGCTCGAGGGCATGCTGGCCGGCCTGCACCGAATGGGGCGTCACGTCGGTGAAAACGAGCCAAGTGGAGCCGGGCGGGAATTCGTAGCGGTGCTGCGCGTAGTTATTTTGAAAATCGTCGTTGCGCTTCAGGTAGTCGTGGAAACGCAGCATGAAGCGGTCGTATGGCGATCGCGGCACGACGGGAAGTCCGAGCGAGCGCAGCATCCGCGCGGAGCGGCTTCGAAGCGGCGCCCATGGCGAGTGCGCCGCGACAGCGATGCGATGCAATCCGGCCTCGCGGGCGTAGCGTTCCGCGATGGAGCGGAATGGGTCGGACGTGACCCAGACGCGAGTCTTGGTAGCAGAGATATTGGTGAAGACGCGCAGGATCAAGCCGCCATTGGTGGGCCGCGAGGGGAAGGCGTCGGTATGGATCAGATCGTTGCGCTTATTCAGCGGCAGGTCGCGCCCTTCCTCTTCGACGGGTCGGAAGCTTGCGTAATCGAGCTTCCAGGAGGATGCGTAATCGGGCAACAGCGCGGTTACGAATCGAACGACTTCGCGCGAATAGCGGCGGAAGATGTCGCGCACGCGCTCGGCCAGCGCCGCGTCGCCTTCGATGCCGGTGATGCGGTCCTGAGCGGTGCGATAGGCGATGTTCTTGTGAACGGCCCCGCCTGCAAAGCTGAGGTTTCGAAGGAACTCCTTCGATTCTTCCGGCGCCGCGAACGGAGTTGTGGGAAGGAACAGTATGTTTCCGGCTTCGAGCTGCGGCCTGAAGTCGATATGTTGCCGAGTCGGCCAGGAATCGATGGTAACGAGGCTCATGAGTTCTAAAAGTGCCGGATGAGCTCCGTGATGCGCGCGATCTTCAATAGGCGAGGATGGCTATCCGGCACCTCTTCGTGTTCCAGCCGCCAGGTACGCGGGTGGGGAACGTAGACCGCGCTGAATCCGGCGGCGAGAGCCGGATTGATATCTGACTTCGGCGAGTTGCCCACCATCCAGGTCCGGTCGGAAACGAAGCTGCGCTCCTGCGCAAGCTGGCGATAAGCCGGCTCGTGCTTCTCTTTGACGATGGCTGCGTGATGAAAGAACCGGGCGAGGCCGGAGCGGTCGATCTTCAGGCGCTGCTCTTCGGGATCGCCTTTGGTGAACAGCGTTAGCTCATGGCGCGAAGACAATTCCGCGATGGTTTCCTGAACGCCTTCGATCAGTTCGATCGGGCGTTCCAGAATGGCGTGGGCGAAGTCCTGCACGCTGCGCAGATCGGCATCCGAAATGTCGCGCTCGGAAAGGCGCTGATAGCATTCGGCCAGATTGCGGGCGAAATTGCGCGAGCCGTACCCGTGCAGCTTGGCGTTCGTCCTTTCGATGTCGTCCAGAACGGAGCGGACCTGCTCGGGCGATAGCGAAGAGTGGGACAGGTATTCGCAGAACTGGTCGAAGGCGTCTTCGAAGTAGATATTGTTTTCCCACAGCGTATCGTCGGCGTCGAAGATGAGATGGCGGCGGTTCAATCGGCCTCCGCGCGGGATGTCGAGATGTGCTTGACGTGGCCATTGAGCGGCGCCACGCGCTTGGCGAGAGTGATGCGCTCGCGCTGGAGAATGTAGGCGGGCAGGATGCCAACCAAAAATTCCAGCCGCTCGGTCTCGGAGCGAAGCGAGAGCACGGTCTGCCGCTTGTCGAGATCGGAGATGAACTGAGTGAGCTGAAAGCTGAGTTGCGGAGCTTCGAGGCTGGGCTCGATGACAACGTTTGGCTCTTCGATCTTCCGAAGGCGCTCGAAGCCCGCGATGGCGCGGCGGCGCAGATCGGTAGGTACCTCGGTTGCTTCGTCGTCGTTGAAATACTCGACGGCGGCGCGCAGATACGCCTTGTCGTCGTTAAGCGACACGACCCGAAACCGGCGCTGGCCGATGGCGATGAGGTCGAGCCTTCCGTCCGGATAACGTTGCAGCACGCGGTCGACGGTGGCGCTGCATCCCACGTTGACAATGCCGTCGTCTTTGGCCATGACGACTCCGAACTCAGCGCGAGACGGGATCAGTTCACCCATCATCTCTTTGTAGCGGTCTTCGAAAATGTGCAGCGGCAAAGGGGTGGCGGGCAAGAGAACAACCGAAAGCGGAAACAGCGGAAGAAATTGCTCGCCCATGATTGTATTATGCGTTGCGGCGGCCGTGGGCCGCGAAGCAGCCGTCGGCTTCGGGATGGCATCAACTGTTACCGCCGCACTCCCCGCTCTCCCAGCCAATCTGGCGCTCGAACTCGTTGTCGAACGGGGCGATGTTGCGGGCTCGAACGAGGTCGTTACGAAACTCAGTTCAGAAGGTTTTAGAAAAGCGCAATTGCTTGCGCTGACGCATTCAGGATTTGGGATTGTGGTTGTGGCTGCTAAGCTCTATGAGGCGAGACGATGGGCTTCCGTTACTTTGGTGGCTCCGAGCACGTTCGTGATGCGCTTTAGGTTGTATGCTATCGTCGCGAGGCCGATTTCGACCCTGGCGCCGGATAATCCGCGCATCAGCAAACGCGGATGTCCAAAGATCCGGTACTTGATTGTCG
>JAFAYI010000034.1 GCA_019240475.1 Acidobacteriaceae bacterium | reverse complement strand
CGCCTGGATCACCGCTCAACAGGCAACCGACCCCGATTATTGGGTACAGCAACTGAGCCGCACGGTGCGCTTCGCGCCCGCCCTGCGCGAGTTGCTCGAAAATCCCCAGCGCATCTTTCTTGAAGTCGGCCCCGGCAATGCCCTCGCCAGAATTGTAAACAGCAATAACACAACCAAGCACAGTGCTACGGCACTCTCTTCGATGCCGAGTTCGCCGCAACCGGAAGCTGAGTCCACATTCCTGCTGACCGCGGCCGGCCGGCTCTGGATCTCGGGCGGATTGGCGGATTGGGAGCTCTTCCACGCGGGCGAAGGCTGCCGGCGAGTTTCGCTGCCAACGTATCCCTTCGAGAAAAAACGCTACTGGATCGACCCAAGGCCGATCGGCGAAGGTCCCGCGCAATTTCTAAGTCACGGCAAAACGGCTAAGGTTGAAAACTGGTTTTACTTGCCTTCTTGGCGGGCGACCGTGCTAACTGAGGAACAAGTGGGGGCCGACACGCCATTGTGGGTCCTTCTTGCGGACGATCGCGAGCTTGCCGACAGCATGCGGCACTTGCTAGATCGCCAGGCGAGGCCCGCCGTGGTCATTCATAGCGGCGCGGATTTTGAGCAGCGCTCGGAACGCGAATTTGTTATCGATCCCGCAAACAGTCGTCACTATGACGCCCTTCTAGAGGCAATTCCGCCTGCTCCTGTTTACAAAATGGTGCACCTATGGAGCTTGACCCCGGAACAGTCGGCCGAGACTGGCCAAGAGCTCTTTCGCTCGCTTCAAACTCGCGGATACTACAGCTTGCTGGCTCTAAGTCAAGCCCTCCATCGCGTCGCGGCCACTGCGGAAATCCTGGTTGTCTCCGACCGCCTGCATGACATCGATAACGTAAATGCCGCTTACCCGGAGAAGCAGCCCTTGCTGGCGCTGTGTCAGGTCGTTCCCCAAGAGGCGCCGAATATCGCGTTCCGATGCATGGAGCTCGATCCTTCGTGGCATTCTCGTTCCCGGCCAGAGTCGGCATCGCGAATTGTCGAGGAAGCGGCGTCGGCATCGAAAGATCCGATCGTCGCTTACCGGGGAGCGCGCCGCCTGGTTCGCAGTTTCGATCCGGCGCCGCTGGGCCCCCATTCGAAAGCCGTTCGCAAGTTAAGGCAAAGAGGAACCTATCTCATTACCGGCGGATTTGGCGGAGTCGGCATGTTTGTAGCCGAGCATCTGGCTCGTTGTTTCGCGGCCAGACTGGTATTGGCAAGCCGGACCGCGCTCCCGAGCCGTGATCTCTGGCCCGAATATCTCAAGACTGCTGCCGATGACCCTGCGAGCGCTCGCATCCGCCAAGTACAGAACCTCGAAGCGCTCGGCGCAGACGTCTTGACCGTTTCCTTCGATGTGACCGACGCCTCCCAAATAGGAGCCGCGCTCGAACAGGCAGAGCTTGCTTTCGGTGAAATCCACGGCGTCTTCCATGCCGCGGGCGTTACCAGCGGCGATTCTCTCTTCAAGTCCTTCACGGAACTTGGCGTGGCGGAATCCGAAGTGCAATTCCAGCCCAAGGTCTACGGCGTGTATGCGCTTCAACAAGCACTCGCGCCCCGGAAACCCGATTTCTGCCTGCTCTTCTCATCGAACGCCGCGATCCTGGGCGGCTTGGGTTATCTGACATATGCCGCCGCAAACCGGTTCATGGATGGATTCAGCCACCATGCGTCGCGCGACGGAATCGCCTGGATCAGCGCGAACTGGGACCCGTGGCCCAAGGAGTTCAAGAAATCGCGAGAGCTGAAGACTGCGGTTGACCAATATGCGATGACGCCTGAAGAAAGCCTGCAAGCGCTGACGAAGACGATTGAACACGCGCCCGCGGGCCAGTTGGTCATTGCCACCGGCGATCTCGATAAGCGTCTCAGTATATGGAGCGGCCAATCCGAGAATCACGCGACAGCACAGGGCCGTTTTGTGCGTCCCGACCTCGCGGTCGACTATGCGCCTCCCTCCGGGGAGATCGAGCAAGCTTTGGCCGCCATCTGGCAGCGCATCTTGGGAATCGAACGCATTGGCCGTAACGACAACTTCTTCGATCTGGGCGGTCATTCCTTATTGGCCACGCGCGTGATCAGCCAGTTGCGAGACGAGTTTCAATGCGAAGTGCCCATTAACAAGTTCTTCGAAGCGCCCACCATCTCGGAAGTGGCCGCGTTGATACAGAGCCTGAAATCCGGCAGTGAAGATTCCGAACGGGACGCTATCCTGGCGCTGCTTGCCGAACTCTCCGACGAAGAGGTCGGCCTTGAACTCCAGAAGCGGGAAGCTATGTAGTTCCTCTCGCGCATCGAACCGCTTCGAAGTTGTCGAGCAAACTCTCCATGATCGGTTCTATCATTGCCGGTGCAACCATTGCCGGTGCGGCCGCCGCCGCCACGGGGCTTACCGGTTATGGTGTATTCAACACCAGGTCGTCGTTGCTCGCGCCCTCCATCTGGCGTGGCCCGTGCAATCGTCCGGCAATTGCTCTGACCTTCGACGACGGGCCAAGCGAGTCCACGACGGAGATTCTCAACATCCTGGAACGACACCGCGCAACAGCCACTTTTTTTCAATGTGGAGCAAACATCCGCCGCCTTCCACAAGCAACCCGTGAAGTTGTCGCCGCCGGTCACGAAATCGGCAACCATACCGACACGCATCCCAGGTTATGTTTCAAATCGCCGGCCTTCATCTATCACGAGCTATTCCGAACTCAGGAGATCATAGAGCAAACCGCCGGCCTTCGTCCCCTTCTATTTCGAGCGCCTTATGGCCTTCGTTGGTACGGTCTGCGGTCCGCCCAGCGCCGCCTGGGATTGACCGGTGTATTGTGGACCGCCATCGGTTTCGACTGGGCGCGTCCGGCTGACCAGGTGCTTCAGATTCTCAGTGGCCGCGCGAGCAATGGTGCAATCTTCTGCCTTCACGATGGCAGAAGGACATTCCCGAATCCGGATATCCGGGTCACCGCAACGGCGCTCGCCTCGCTGATCCCAATGCTTGTGGATGCGGGGTTCTATTTCGAGAGCGTGGGCCAGATGCTAAGCCGCGCCCACCCAAACTCTCTCGGCGATAAATAAACCCGAATCGCGCCATTCAAAAATCTTTAGAACATGCTACTCAAATCACACTCAGTTAGGAGCTAATCAATGATGTGCCGCAACATATGCCTACTTGGTATGGGAATAGCCGGACTCTGCCTGCTGCCTTCCCCCATGTTTTCGCAGTCCTGCTCCAATGCCAGCTTGCAAGGCGGCTATGGATTCTCGTTCCACGGAACGAATCTGGAAATGAAGTTGGATTTCATCATGGTGGGCGCTTTCGAAGCCGATGGCAAGGGCGCCTTCAAAGGCACCGAGTCTCAGAGCGTGAGCGGAAAGGTGTCGCGCGGTCCTTTTACCGGCAGCTATACTGTTCAACCGGACTGCACGGGCTCGGCGGTGTTGAAGTTTGAGGGCTCCAATTTCGATGCCAAATTGGACTTCGCGCTCGTAGCCGACGGCGATGAACTTCTCATCCTCGACGTTGGCGGCGGCAATCTGGAGTCCGGAGAAGCGAAACGCGAATTTCGGAAGGGCCGCAAATGAATCGCGAAGGGTTCCTCCCATTCGCGGCTTCTCTATCGGTTTTCTGATGGGCAGCCCCGGATTCTGGAGCTATAATTAATCGCAGAATTTTCAGAGGCATAGATGGGAAACTTAGGCCGAGACGTTCGATACAGCCTTCGAACGATGCGCAGGAACCCAGGATTTACTTCGATTGTGGTTTTCATTCTGGCCCTGGGAGTCGGTATCAACACGGCCGCCTTCAGTGTGGTTTACGGCGTGCTCATGCGGCCCTTGCCTTTCCATAACCCGGACCGCCTTTTTGCCGTTTATTCGAGCCAGCCGCGGCAAGATCTTTTTAAAATCCAAACCTCCGGGCCGGATTACCTCGACTTCCGCAGCCAGAATCATTCGTTTTCTAGCATCGCCGAAGGGCTTCCGTTTTCCGAGACCTTGACCGGGGAAGGCGAGCCGCAACTTATTCACTGCACCGCGACCTCCGCCGATTTTTTCCCCATGCTCGGCGTTCGTCCCCTGCTCGGCCGCCTCTACAGGCCGGAAGAATACTATCGGGGTGGCGCCGGACAGGTGATCCTGGCCTATGATTTTTGGCAGCGTCAGTTCGGAGGCGATCCGAAGGTGCTGAACCGGGTCGTCCACATCGGCGACTCGGCCGAAACCATTATCGGCGTTATGCCGCCGCTGCCCGACATATACCCCGGCACCGATACCTGGGAAGCGCTGATCAACGACTTTAGCTTTATGAGGTGGCGAGGGAATCGGTTCCTCGATGTGATCGGTAAGCTGAAGCCGGCTGTCTCGCCGCAGCAGGCTGCGCAAGATCTGACTGCCATCCTTCATCGAGCGCCGGAGACCCCGGCCGGCATGCAGGTCTACCTGGTCGAACTCAAAAGGGAACTGGTCGGCAATGTGTCTCCGGTATTGCGGGTGGTCATGACATCCGTCGCCTTTGTCCTCTTTATTGCATGTATCAATGTCGCGACATTGCTGCTGGCTCGAAGCCAAACCAGAAAAGAGGAATTCGCGATTCGCATCAGCTTGGGCGCGGGTGCAAGCCGGCTTCTGCAACAACTATTCACGGAGAACCTTATTCTGGCCCTGGCCGGCGCCGCTGTCGGAATTTTATTCGCCCAACCCGTTATGAAGTTAATGGTGATCGCAGGCGCGGATCAACTTCCGCGAGCCCAGAACATAACTATTAACTTATTCGTTCTGGGATTTACTCTCCTGATCGCGTGCCTCACGAGCCTGATCTTCGGACTTACTCCTTCGCTGGCTCTAGTCGGCAACAACTTAGAATCCTCCCTTCGATCCGCCAGAGCCATCGGCAGTTGGCGGAAATCGCGCCGGAGTTTATTGATAACCGCTGAAGTATGCATCTCTGTAGTTCTATTAGTCGGTTCCGGCTTGCTTTTCCGGACGCTTTCCAACCTTCTGCATAGCGGCCTCGGTTTTCAGCCGCAGCATCTCCTCACCGCTCACCTGCGCCTCACCGACGAAGGTTTTGCTACTCCGCACCAGCTCGCTTTCTACAATCGTGTTTTTGCCGATCTGTCCGCCATACCTGGCGTGAAGTCGGTCGCTGTCGGCGACTGCATCCCCGGCTTGCGAGCCCAAACAGCGACTATGACGATTGCTCAAAGGCCGCAAGACCCGAACAACCGGCCGTCCGCTTCGGGATGTTGGATTAGCGCCGATTACTTCCGCGCTACGGGAACTTCGCTGCTCAGCGGCAGATACTTCGATCCGCACGATATCGCTTCGGCGCCCCTGGTTGCCATCGTCAACGAATCTCTAGCCCGCCGCTATTGGCCGAACCAGAGTCCGCTTGGCCAGCGAATCAGCATCAGCTACACAGGCGCGGGACGCAGCACCGATGGCCAGACCCGTTGGCGCCAGATCGTCGGCGTGGTTAAGGACGTAAAGCAGCACGGCCTGGATCAGAATGCCGACCCCGCTCTCTATCTGCCGTTTTTCCAGGATGAGACCGGCCATGTGTATCGCTCCATGCACCTGTTCGTCCGCATGAGCGGCGATCCGGCCAGCACGGCCCGAGCCGCTCGCGCCAGCCTCCGGCAAATAGAACCCGACCTGCCGGTCACAATCCGCGCCATGGATGATCTCCTCAAGGAATCCGTGGGTCCTCGCTACTTTACCCTGGAGCTCTTTTCCGCCTTCGCCGTCTTGGCCGTTCTGCTGGCCGGCTTCGGCATCTATGGCGTGGTTATGCATTCCGTCAATCGCCGAACAAAAGAGATCGGCGTTCGTATGGCGTTAGGCGCGGACCGCAACCAGGTTCTCACTCTCATACTCACGGAAGTGCTCATGCCCGTTTTGATCGGATTGGCATTCGGAACTGCCCTGGCGGTTATTGGATCCAAATTGGCGGGAGCGGTCCTCTATCGCACTCCCGCCGCCGATCCGGCGATCCTGCTGTCCACCACGGCCATCATGTTGATCATTTCCGCCATGGCCGCATTCCTTCCGGCGCGCCGGGCGGCTACTACAGACCCGCTCCGGGCGCTCCGTTCAGAGTAGAAGCTCTCGAAGTCAGTAACCGCCCTCGGCAAAACCAGCGCCTCGAAATATATCCGCGTCTCTTCCGCCTCCCGCGGCTTGCGTCAATAACCTAATTCAGGAGAATTACATGAACAGCACATCTCTTCCGCTTGCTTCCGTCGTAATGTCCGTCTGGAACGGCGAAACATATTTGAACCAGGCCCTTGAAAGCGTCCGTGCTCAAACCTTCGCCGACTTCGAATTTATTGTCGTCGATGACGGTTCCACGGACGGTACCCCGCGCTTGCTCGCCGCCCATCTTGCTAAGGACCCGCGTATGGTGCTGTTCACTCACGAGAACCGGGGTACGGCCTCCGCGCTGAACTTCGCCTGCTCGCAGGCCCGCGGCAAGTATCTCATCAACCTCGATGCCGATGATGTCGCGCTCGCCACTCGCTTTGAAAAGCAAATGGCGTTTATGGAAGCCCGCCCCGATATCGTTCTCTTAGGAACGGGCAGCCGGCTGGTTTGGGCCGACGGGCGCCCCATCAGAGAGCGTATTCCCCCCGCCGACGACGCTTCCATCAGGCAAGAACTGTTGCTCAGAGCCTCTATCTGTCATACCTCGATCGCCATGCGCCGCGATGCATTCGCCGCCACCGGCGGATACCGGGCCGCCTTCAAAATCGGCCAGGACTACGATCTCTTCCTTCGAATTGCCGACCACGGCAAACTGGCCAATCTCGAAGAGGTGCTCGTCCTGCACCGCATTCACGGCAATCAGAAAACCGCGCTTCTCTTCGAGAAAGCAATTCTAGCCGGCATCGCCGCGCAGGTTGCCGCTCGCCTCCGAGCTGAAAGGGGCAGCGACGATGCTCTATTTGAGAGCGATGGGCCGCTTTCCCGGGCAAAGTTGCGTCAATTCGGAGTCAGCGATAAAGAAATGGACGAGGTTACTCTCATCGTCCTCGAGCGGCACCTCACGCTCGCCCTCTCGCCCGACCGGCCGCCCGAATCCGAGCGCAACGCCGAAAACTTCATAGCGAGCGTCCGGCAATACTGCAGCCGCTTTGACGAGAAATTTCTAGCCTGTGGGGATTTTCCTTTGCTTGCGGGCGTGCTAAATCTCAAGGCATCCGCGGAAGCCGCTCTCTGACCTGCCCGCCCATCCCCGTTCGATAACGCCAAGGTCTACTCTGAAGGAATACTTATGAGCGCAGTTCAGCCCACCAGCATCTCTCCGCCGTCCAACTTGGTGGACGCGCTTCGTTTCCGTTCGGAGAAGTTCCCGAATCGCGCTGCCTATGTGTTCCTGCGCGACAGCGACGGGTGCGAATCGGTGTGGACCTATCAGGATCTGGATCTGCAGGCAAGAAAAATCGCCGCTTGGTTGCAAAGTGAAGGTCTACAGGGCCGGCGCATCCTGCTCGTCTTTCCCCAAGGGCTGGAGTATATCGCTGCCTTCCTGGGATGCCTCTATGCGGGCGCGATCGCCGTGCCCGTCTATCCACCGCATCGAAACCGCCGCCTCCATCGTATTTCGGCGATCGTTCAAGATTGTCAGCCGGCCGTCGCGCTCGCCAGCCGGGCGCTCTTGCCGAAAATACAGGCGGCTGGCCAAAGCGACCCCCAGCTAGCTTCTTTACGCTGCTGCTTGCCTGAAACGCTGCCGGACGATCTTGCCGCCTCTTGGACAGCTCCCCGCATCGAAGATTCGAGCCTCGCCTTTCTGCAATACACGTCGGGATCGACCGCTGAGCCCAAAGGCGTGATGATCAGTCACCGCAATCTGATCTGCAACGAAAAAATGATCCAGCAGGCCTTTGGCGTCGGCGAGGATTCCGTGATCGTCGGCTGGCTGCCGCTTTTTCACGATATGGGCCTGATCGGAAACGTATTGCAAGCCCTTTGGTCCGGCGCGCGCTGTGTGCTCTTTTCGCCGGCCAGCTTCTTGCACCGGCCGGTCGATTGGCTGAACGCGATCACCCGCTATCGCGCCACCATTAGCGGTGGACCGGACTTCGCATACCGTCTCTGTACAACCAAAGTAACCGCGGAACAACGGTCCGCGCTCGATCTCACAAGCTGGCAGATTGCATTCACGGGCGCCGAACCCGTCCGGGCGCAAACCATAACGGAGTTTTCCGAGAAATTCGCGCCCTGCGGATTTAACGCGAACGCCTTTTTTCCATGCTATGGGCTCGCCGAAGCTACCCTTTTCGTCTCGGGCCGAACCGGCAATCGCGCCCACACGGCGGATGTCTCTTCACGTTCTCTCGCCCGCGGCGAGTTCGTCCTCTCTACTGGCGACGACAACCTGGTGCAAACCTTTGTCAGTAATGGCGCCGCCGACGCCCGCCAGCAGTTAGCCATTATCGATCCCGACACTTTGCAACCCTGCCCGGCTGGAAGGATCGGCGAGATCTGGATCTCCGGTGAAAACGTCGCTCGCGGCTATTGGAACAACCCGCGGACGAGCGAGGCAGTCTTCCAAGCCTTCACCGCCCACCATAACGGCCCCTATCTGCGCAGCGGCGACCTCGGCTATCTTCTCGACGATCAACTATTCATAACCGGGCGTATCAAAGACTTGATTATCGTCCGCGGCCGAAATGTTTATCCTCAAGACCTGGAATTCGCGGTCTCGCGCAGCCATCCCGCCTTCGCCAACGCCGCTGGGGCTGCCTTTGCCGTCGATGCGGGCGCCGAAACGCAAGTCGTCTTGGTGCAGGAAGTGCCCCCGGGCATTAAGTCCGCCGATACCGGCGAACTATTGAGAGCTGCTGTTCGGGCCGTTGCCGAAGAACAAGAGGTTCAACTGGAGACTGTCGTGCTGGTCCGGGCCGGAAGCCTGCCCAAGACCTCAAGCGGCAAGATTCGCAGGCACGAGTGTCGACGGCAATTCCTGAACTCGGAACTGAAACCGATTGCCACGACGGCCGGCGAACAGCGCTCGGGCGATGTCGGCAATGATGGTCCAGCCGCCGGCTTCGCGACCGGCGATAGCGATGAAATCGAAACCATTCTCACCAGGATGGCCGCGAAGATCCTCGGTCTCAATCCTGCGCGCATCGATCCGGACACGCCCCTGCTCGCCTATGGCCTCGATTCACTACAGGCCGCGGAACTCAACAGCGGCATCTCCGAAGCCTGGCGCCTCGATCTCCCGCCCGGGGAATGGCTGGACGCTCCCGCCATTTCCTCCCTAGCCGCCCTCGTCCGAAGCAGTCTGAACAACCCTGCGAGCGATCGCGGCGTCGTCGTCTCCAAAGGTACCCACCGGCGCGAATGGCCGCTCTCCTACGGGCAGCGGGCTCTTTTCTATCTATATAAGCTTGCCCCCCAGGCCGCCGCCTATCACATACCCGTAGCGGTGCGAATCATTGGCGAGTTGGATCGTCCGGCGATGACGTGCGCAATAGATGACCTCGTTCGCCGTCACGAGTCCCTGCGCTCGGTATTTACAAGCTCGCCCAATGGCATGGTCCAGTGTCTAAGCGACAATGCGATTCCATCTCTTTGCTTCGAATCAGCGGAGAGCTTGACGGATCCGGAGATACGCGCGCGGGTGGCGAACGAAGCCAACCGCGTTTTCGACCTTGAGCAAGGTCCCTTGTTCCGCGCCACCTTATTCAGCCGAAGCCCTGGCGAGCATGTCCTTCTACTGGTTTTTCACCACATCATTACCGACCTTGCATCGCTTACCTTATTGTTCGAGGATTTCCGGCAATTGTATTCGGATCATCGGGCCGGGCGGGATTTCGTGGCGCCGAACTGGCCATATCGCTACGCCGATTTCGTCGAGTGGCAGCAGCAGATGCTCGCGGGCAAGCAGGGGCAAAAGCTGCGGCAATATTGGACACAGCAGCTCAGCGGCGGCCTGCCCATCCTGAAACTGCCGACCGATCGTCCACGCCCTCCCGTGCAAACCTATCGCGGCGCCGCGTTGAACTTCCGGCTTGACGATGCTGTAACATCGGGCGTTCACGCTCTCGCCAAGGCTCAACTGGTCAGCCTGTACACGCTCCTGGCAGCGGCATTCATTGTCCTTCTGCACCGTTATACATCGCAAACTGAAATCCTCCTAGGCTCCCCTGTGGCTGGGCGCGCGCGTTCATCGTGGAGCGGGCTGCCCGGATATCTGGTAAATCAAATTGTGCTTCGCGCGCGCGTGTCGGGCGCGGAGACGTTCCAGAAATTCCTCGCCCACGTTCGGCGCCTCGTCGTCGATGGCTTGGCTCATCAGGACTACCCTCTCGCGCTGGTTGCCGAAGACCTCCGCTTGGAACGCGATCCCTCTTATCCGCCTCTGTTCCAGGTGATGTTCAGCCTTCAAAGGTCCGGCCCTGGGCACGACGAGAATTCCGTCGCGTTGGCCTTGCGCGAACCCGGATTGCGGGTTGATTTCGACCATCTTGAGATGGAGTCCTTCGCTTTCGATCAGGATTCCACTCAACTCGATTTGACCTTGGCGGTGGCGCAGATCGGCGACACCCTCGCCGCCTCCTTGCAGTACAACACGGATCTGTTCGACCGCTCCACCATGGCGCGAATGGGGGATCACTTCCGAATGCTATTGGCGGATATAGTGGCTCATCCGGATTGCCGGCTCGAAGAGTTTCAGCTTATGCGGCCGGAAGAGCAAAAATGTCTGCTATCCGATTGGAATGCCACTCACCGGGATTACCCGCGACAACTCTGCATTCACCACCTGTTCTCGGCCCGCGCTGTTCAGCGGAATGCCTCGATTGCGGTCATCGGAGGCGATGAAGAGCTGACCTACGGGGAGTTGGATCGCAGGAGCGATGAGCTCGCTCTCTGCCTGCAATCGAAAGGCGCCGGCCCGGGCCACATCGTCGGGTTGTGCGCGGACCGGCGGGCGTCGCTCCTCACAGGTGTGTTGGGCATCTTGAAATCCGGCGCCGCATATCTCCCGCTTGAGCCGATCTCACCCGACGAGCGCATTCGCTACATGCTGCAAGATGCCGGGGTCGGCCTGGTGGTGACTCAACAAGCCCATGCCGCGCGTCTCCGCCCGCATGCGTCGGAAGTCGTTTGCCTCGATCAAAACAGCGATCGGTCTGAGTGCGCGCGTCCCCTGGCCCCCGCGCCGCAAACCTCCGATGCTCTTGCTTACCTGATGTACACCTCGGGCTCGACCGGCAAACCGAAGGCCGTCATGGTTTCCCATCGCAGCGTGGTCAATTTCTTTTGCGCTATGGACCAGCGCATCGGATGCGCGCCTGAGGATACGATGTTGGCGGTTACATCTATTTCCTTCGACATATCTATTCTGGAACTTCTCTGGAGCCTTACCCGTGGAGCAAAGCTGGTGCTCGCGGACCCCCTGGTTGCTCCTGCTCCGCCCCGTGTAAAAAAAATCGAGCCGGATCTTGATTACAGCTTGTTCTATTTCGCTAGCTCCGATGAGGACCAGTCCGGCAATAAATACGAACTGCTCATGGAGGGCGCGAAGTTCGCCGACGAAAACGGATTCGCTGCCGTTTGGACGCCCGAGCGGCACTTCCATCCCTTCGGCGGCCTCTATCCGAATCCTGCTGTCACCGGCGCCGCCCTCGCCGCCGTCACGCGGCGCATTCACGTTCGAGCAGGCAGCGTGGTTCTTCCTCTGCACAACGTCATCCGCGTGGCCGAAGAGTGGTCCGTTGTCGACAATCTCTCGCTGGGCAGAACAGGTTTGGCCTTCGCTTCCGGTTGGCACGCCGACGATTTCAGCCTTGCTCCTCAGAACTATGCCGATCGAAAAGCCCTCATGTTCCAGGCCATCGAGGCCTTTCGCAGGCTGTGGCGTGGCGAGGCCATCACCGTGCAAAGCGGCAGTGGCAAGGAGATTCAAGTGCGAGTCTTCCCCAAGCCCTTCCAACCCGCTCCCCAGATCTGGATTACCGCCGCCGGCTCGGCGGACACATTCGTTCGCGCCGGGCAAATTGGCGCTCATGTCTTGACTCATCTGCTGGGGCAGAGCATCGAAGACGTGTCGGAAAAGATACGGCTTTACAGGGATTCGCTTGAAAAGCATGGTCACGATCGCGACGCCGGCCGCGTCACGCTAATGCTTCATACCTTCCTGGGAGATGATCGGGGGAAAATCAAGGATCAGGTCCGCGCGCCTTTCACCCGGTATCTGGCGTCTTCGGTCGACCTCATCAAGCAGCTTGCTCAAAGCGCGAATCTGCCTCTGGACTTCGAGCGCATGAGTCCGAGAGACATGGACGACCTGTTGGCCTTCGCCTTCGACCGGTACTTCGAAACAAGCGCTATGTTCGGCACGGTTCATAGCTGTCAGGCGATCATCGAAAAGATCAGGTCGGCGGGCGTCAACGAGGTGGCTTGCTTGATTGACTTCGGCGTCGAAAACCGCGCGGCCCTGTCCGGCTTGACTTATATACCTGCTCTTAAACGCGTCGAACGGCCCGCTCCCTTGCAAGCCTCGCGTTCTATCGGCGAGATGGCCAGCACTTACCGGCCGACTTTGATGCAATGTACGCCGGCAGTTATGAAGTTAGTCAGCTCCGGCCCGGGCGGCCTCGCCTCTCTGGGTTCGCTCCGTGCTCTCATGATCGGCGGTGAGAGCTTGGCGCCCGCGTTTGCGCGTGAAATAACGGAAAAACTAAGCTGCAGGCTCGTTAATATGTACGGCCCTACCGAAACCACAATTTGGTCTTCAACGGCTGAAATCGCGCCGCCCGTCGAGACCATTCACATCGGCAAACCGATCGCCAACACAACCATGTACATTCTGGATCGAAATAGCGGCGTCCCGGTTCCCATCGGTGTCATAGGCGAGCTGTTTATCGGTGGGGATGGAGTCGCGCAAGGTTATTTGAACCGCCCCGATCTGACGGCCCAGAAATTTCTACCCGACCCGTTCTCTGCCACCCCCGGCCTGCGGATGTATCGAACAGGAGACCTGGCGCGCTATCTCGCCGACGGCAATATTGAACTGCTTGGCCGCGATGACAATCAAGTGAAGATTCGCGGGGTCAGAATCGAGTTGGGTGAGATCGAAGCCGCTCTGGTTGAACACCCTGCGGTTCGTCAGGTTGTGGTAGCCGCGCAAAAAGAAACAGGCGCCGACGAGAAACGGCTCGTTGCCTATATCGTTCCTTCCGAAGTCCGCGCGCCCGCCATCGCGGAGATCAGGAGTTTTCTAAAATCCGCTCTCCCGGACGCCATGATTCCATCTGCTTACGTTTTCCTTCCCGAGCTGCCGCTGACTCTCAGCGGCAAAGTAAACCGCAATCGTTTGCCCCAACCCAAAGCCGAGCGCGCGGAAACGGGGGCTGGTTTCGCCGCGCCCACCAGCGAGTACGAAATCGCGCTCACCTCTATCTGGAAACGCGTGCTCAATCTGAACGAGATCGGCATCGACGACAATTTCTTCGATCTGGGTGGGCACTCCCTGCGGCTGGTTCAAGTACACGGAGAGCTAACTGGAACCTTGCGCCAGAACGTCCCGCTGATCAAGTTACTGGAGCATCCTACCATCCGCGCTCTGGCCGCCTATCTTGCCGCGGAAACCGTCGAAACCAAACACGACAACGGCGCTAGCCGGGCAATGACTCAGCAGGCGGCGATCCTGCGCCAGCAGCAGAAAAGCATGCTGGCGCGCCGGGCTCTTCAAAACTGAACTTGTCGCGAGTGGAACAGCCGGTCATGCGCGTCCTGTTGCTGTCGCCGGAATACACGCCCGAACTCAGCGGCGGCGTAGGCACATGTGTGCAGGAATTGGCTGATGCGCTCTGCCAAAGCGGTTTGGTAGTCACTGTCGTGGCTTGTACCTACCGGCGCGCAGGCATCTTCGAAGAGGCGAGTAAGACAATTCATCTCATCGAGCCAATTCACCAGGATACCCGCGACGGCGGCCAGCAATCCATCGTCGCCGGCATCGCCGCCTTCAATCGGTCCCTGACCTCTTACACGCGCGCATTGATCGCCCAATGTCGCCCCGATGTGATCCACTGCCAAAATTGGGTAACTTTCTCGGCCGCCTTCGAACTGAGCCGTGAATTCGATATACCCCTCGTTACCACCGTCCACTATGTGGCGGAACCCATTGAACGCTGGTGGGGCCAAACACCGGATCCTGAAATTGTCGAGCAGGAGAAAGCGATGTTTCGGGACGCTACTAACCTCGTAAGCGTTAGCGCCTCCATGCGCGACCTCATTCGAGAAACCTATCACCCGCGCGCCACGCAACTGCCCGTCGTGCACAACGGAATCAATGCGCGGAGGTTCCTAAGTCCAATGAGACCCGCCGAGCGCGCCAAGTTGCGGCTGACCCTTGCCGCGCCGGACGAAAAGCTTGTCCTTTTTAGCGGCCGCTTGAATCCTCAGAAGGGCATCTCCGCGCTTATGGATGCGGCAACTATCGTATTGCGTGAGAATCCGAAGGCCCGCTTGATCATCGCCGGAGAGGCTGACTCCAAAGAAGGTTCGATGTGCCTGCGCGAGAAACTGGAGCGCAACCCTGCATGTAAGAGCGGCATTAGGCTCTTAGGTAAGCTCCCCCGTAAACAGCTTGCGTTGCTTTACCAGGTTGCCGATCTGGCCGTTATCCCCTCTGTTTACGAGCCGTTCGGGTACGCCGCGATCGAGGCTATGTCGGCGGGCGTTCCAGTCGTTGCCGCTGCCACGGGCGGCCTGGCCGAGATCGTCCAGCACGAGCAGACCGGACTCCTGGTTCCACTGTGCGTAAACGAAGGCTTGCGCTCGGTTGACTCGGCGAAATTAGCGTCCGCGCTGTTAGCCCTGTTATCGGATGATTCTTCCGCGCGCCAGTTCGGTAACGCTGGCCGCGAGCGCGCGCTGCAGGACTTTTCCTTTAGTAAGTGGGCGGATTCAATGCGCCAGGTCTACTGCCAGGCGATTCATCGCGCGTGAGATTGTACCGTTTATGTTCCTAGCCCTTGCGCTTGGAGTAACAGCGGCAAGCGCCGCATATGTAAAATACGGATCTCTGGCGCCGCGCTCGCAGTTGTACGGACGCACGCTCACCCAGGGGAAGGATCCGCGGCAAATAGCGCTTACGTATGACGACGGGCCCAATCATCCTTACACTCTTCACATGCTCGATTGCCTCGCCAAGTACAGCGCGAAGGCAACTTTCTTCCTGATTGGAAAATTTGCCCGGCAACGGCCCGAAATCGTGCGCGCCATTCACGAAGCGGGCCATGCCATCGGCAATCATACATACCATCATCCGAACCTCAACCTGGCTTCTCCAGCGCGAGTCCGTCGTGAGTTGCTCGATTGCCGCAATGTGCTCCAGGACCTCACCGGCGCCTCTCACCCCCTGTTTCGCCCTCCATTTGGAGCGCGATTGCCACACGTCCTGTCGATCAGTCGCGCGCTCGGCTTCACGCCGGTGATGTGGTCTGCCGCCGGCGACGACTGGAAGAACGATTCCGCCGACCTCATCCTCAATCGAGTCTCCCGAGCCATGCGCTCCGGCAAGAGCGCTAGGGGAGAAATCATTCTCCTGCACGACGGCAGCAATTGGGGATTCGGCGCCGACCGTGCCCAAACAGTTCAAGCAACGGAGCGATTATTGCAGCAATATTCGGGCTCGAAGAGCTTTGTTTCGGTTCCCGAGTTGACGATCTGAAGTAGCAGCCCACATCCGGCGCAATCGAGAATGCTGGTGTGCCGCCATCCTCAATGCCTGGCGCTCTCCGGACGAGCCGTCAGATCAGCGAACCTCCACATTGGTCCAGGTTATCGAGAACAACCTCTAGCCGCGCCGAGGAAGCAGCCCAATACAAAACCCGAGCGCCGCAAAGAGCGACCCCCCCAAACCTAAAAGCAGCGGCAAGAGGAAGAAAGGAGGCGTGTACCTCGCCTCAATGTAGGCGTTCGCTGGTTTCGACGGATCATAACGCACTTCGGTCTTGGATCCAACCCTATAGTGATCTACGATCCGGGCATAACGCCCCTTATCGCTTGACGACCCCCACTGATCGAAGACGCGATCGATCTCTTGACTCCCCGCCCGCCACCGGACGCTAATCTTCGCCGCCCACATATCTGAGCCCTCGACGCTCGTGCCATACTCAAGCGAGGCTTGGACAACTTCGCCGGTTGCGGCGCTCCAGCGCTCGATCGCGATCACGCGGCGCACGCCGAATAAAATCCCAAACGCCAGGGTGGCCAGGCCGCACCACAGGAAGCCGCGTGAGGTCCAAACAATTTGCGGCGTTGAAGGCATCGGTCGCTTCCTTCGATTGTCACCGCAACGGCCAACTGTTGGCAAGCCTCAGCGCGAACGCGGCGCGATGCAACCTGCGGACTGTGACGATATCTTGCATCCGGCGACCACCCACAAGACAGCGGCGACCTTGCCCGGTGAGTGTGCCACTCCATCGGGTCGAGCCGTCGCTTGAGTAGATCAACCAGCAAAGACCTGTGAATGTAATCGCGTCGTCATGTAATCCTCACGTTTTCTTTAATCCCCCGTAGTACGCTTCGTTTCGCGCGGTTTATAAATGGACAATTCGCGCCAAGAAGGGGAAGAAAGTATGAAACTGACTAAGTCGGCGCTCATAACTGCACTTGTTATGACGCTTGGCTCGTGGGCGCCGGTTCGAGGGGGTGTCATCGACAATCCGGAGGATCTAGGAACCTTGGGAGGTTCGATAAGTGCGGCGAACGGAATCGCCGTTAACAGCAACGTGGTGGTCGGCAGCTCGACCATAACAGGCGACACGGCGACTCACGCGGTGATTTGGGCGGTAGGCAACGTTCTCGATTTGGGAGTGCTTTCCGGCGGAACAAACAGTTCTGCAAGCGGGGCAGCGAGCAACCAGCGCGCCTCCGGCGCCTCCGACTTCGATGATCCGGTAAATGGTGTGGTTCCTCACGCGTTTCTGTTCGCCGATAACAAGATGCAAGACTTAGGAACGCTCGGGGGCAGCCAATCGCAGGGAAATGCAATTAACGAGTTCAGCGCGGTCGCGGGTTACTCATTCACTGATAGCGACGCAGCCACGCACGCCTTTGTCTCGAATCCTTTCAAAGGCAATACGCTCATCGACCTCGGGACGCTCGGCGGCGCAAACAGTGAAGCGTTCGCCATCAACAATTTCGGGCTTGTTGCGGGGACGTCGCAGACAACGACAACGGACGAATACGGAAACCAGGTCTCGGATGCGGTGATCTGGAACGCGCTTACAAGTAAGGCTCAGAATCTTGGTGGACTTGGCGGGAACTACGCGCAGGCCAACGCAATCAACGACTGTGGCGCAGTCACCGGTTGGGCTAAACTCGAAGGCGCTTTTCTCGGCGACCCCACCGCCGCTTCGCATGCCGTAGTCGGTTCCGGCGGAAAGTTGAAGGATATCGGAACGCTCGGCGGAAGTTATGCGCAGGGCAATGCCATCAACGATTTCGGCGTCGTTGTTGGATATTCCAACACGACCGGCGATGGCGCTGTGGCTGCGTTCGTCTGGACAGCTAACAAAGGCATGGTCGATCTCAACACACTGCTGCCGCCTAACTCACCTTGGGTGTTGATCGTCGCTTCAGGTGTGAACAACCGGGGAGAAATTGTTGGCTACGGAACCTTCAATGGTGAATACCACGCCTTTCTTTGGAGGCTGGAACAGTTTGCTCAGCGAGGAGGAAATCAGTGTTCGTGCCGTTGACGCGACGGGAAATGGATACCAAGAACACTACGAAGGAGAAAACCATGAGAAAACACAACATCTTCGCCGCAAGCGTCCTGACCGCCGCGCTAGCGATTCTGACTCCCGCCGCACATGCGGCCACTACGGTCGAGGTACTCGGGTCCGGTTCATCGGCTATGTGGCAAACCGCCGCCATTGCCGCTTGGAAGGATCTGGCCGGCAGCGGTGCGCAACATTACACGATTAAAGGAACCACGGGATGCACGACGCTGCCGAATTGCGCGCAGTTACACGACAGCCGCAGCACGAACATCGCCCCCGAAGGTGGAAACCTGTGGGTTGTCTGGAACTCGGCGCAGACCGAAGTCTGGGCATATCTTTCGGTCGATTCCGTGGTCGGAAACCGCGCCTACTTTGCACAGCCTCACGCGCAGTTACAGATTGATCCCGCCGCTGAAAGCGGCGACGCGGGCAACCTTATTTCATCGTCTCTTTGGGGCGCCGATGCGGCGAGCATCCCGTCTGCAGTGTATGCCGCGCTTAACAACCACGTGGTTACAGCCGCATTCACCGACATTCGTCCCGAAGACGCAAAGTTTGCCCAGTCGCGCGCAGTAAGTACTCTAAATACCTCTAATTATTCGGGTCTCGGCTATGGCACGGGCCCCAACACCTTGATCGGCACGTCAGTCGAAAGCGCTTTCTCGTCGGCGAAGGCGAATCCGGTCGATTTCAATATCAGCGGAGACGATCCCTTCAACACCAGCGATCCGATTCCGGCGTGGACCACGATCTCTGTCGGCGCTTCCCCGATCGTATTCCTCATCAACCGCACCAACTCGGCAGGGCTGGGAAGAACTTCAGGAGCATTCACGAACATCACAGATGCGCAGGCGCAGAAGATCTTCAGCGGCACAGAGTGTGATACGAACGCGCTTGGGGGGAGCGGAACCGACGTCGCAATTAATCCGGTACAGCGCGAACCTATTTCCGGAACCATGAACACCACTGAGTTCACTGTTTTCCGCATTAGTTCCGCGCCCAACAACTCTCAAGAAGCAAATGTCGGTCAACCGACGATTGGTACTTCGTCGAACCCGTTGGATAAGACCTGTCTGGCTGGCGGCGGCACGCGTCGACGCGCCATCGGCACGGGAGAGATGATCAACACGGGTGTCTTGACCACGAAGGACGCCATCGGGTATGCGTTCTTTTCCTATGGCAACGTGTCTAAGATTGCGGGCACTTCCAGCTATGGATATCTTAAGTTGGATGGCGAGGACCCGATCTTCTCGTCATACAGCAATGGCGATCTGCCGACTTGTACCGCACCCTGCCCTGTCAGCCCGGGAACCAGCTTCCCCAATCTGCGCAGCGGTAAGTATCGCGCCTGGTCGGTTCTGCGCGTTGCAACGGACGCCTCGGGCACTAACTACTCGACTGCGTCAGCGCTCGTCTCGGCCATTCAAGCTAACATCAACGGCACCGTTCCAGACTTTGTGCCGTTCAAGGCGGTCGGTTCGGATCCCGGTCTGAAGTACTATCGTTCGCATTACACGCAATCAGGTGTCGCGCCGAACAATGGACTTAGCGGCGAGAAAGAATCCGGCGGCGATATGGGCGGCTGCATCGAACCGGTCGGTCCGGCGCCCGGTGTTTTGAACTGCCACCAATAACGCGAAGACCTCAAGCGACGTAAGTAGGGCGAAGGCGGACCAGGTCTGCTTTCGCCCAATCTTTTAACGATGAATTGTAAAACGTGGGTTGTTACATGTTGGCTGGCGCTGTTGGGCTGTTTTGCCGTCGCCGCCGCTCAAGCACAGCAAGCGAACAAGCCCGCTGCGGAAGACTGGACTGTTCTTTCGATCTCTCACAGCAAATTGCGCGCGGAAAAACCGCTCGTCGCGCAAGTAGATCCCCTCCCGGACTTTACGCGCGAACTCATTGAGGTTCGTTGGCGCGACGGAGATCCGATCCAGCTCTATGTCGTAAGACCCAAGCTCGCCAGTAAGCCGCCAGTCATTCTCTATCTATACAGCTATTCGGCCGAAACGCGGCTGTTCCTAAACGATGAATTCTGCCGCGTCCTTATTAAAGACGGCGTGGCCGCGGTGGGATTCGCCTCCGCTTTGAGCGGCCAGCGTTATCACGACCGGCCGATGGCGCAGTGGTTCGTGAGCGAGCTGCAAGAATCTCTGGGCGCTACGGTGCACGATGCGCAAATGATTCTTAATTACCTGGCCGCCCGTGGCGACCTGGATATGTCGCGCGCCGGAATGTTTGGCGATGGGTCGGGAGGCGCAATTGCCGTGCTTGCGGCTGCTGCGGATCCGCGCATAAAGGCGATCGACTTACTGGACCCCTGGGGAGATTGGCCCGATTGGCTGGCGAAATCGAAGGTGGTTCCGGACGACGAGCGCGCCGGTCTCCGTAAGAGCGAATTCCTTGCGAAGGTAGCGCCGCTGGATCCGGTATGTTGGTTACCGCGCTTGAAAATTCCCGTACGCATGGAATACTTGCGCAGCGATGGAGCGACGCCTCCCGAGGCGATCGACAAAATGAGACGCGCCGCGCCACCGCAGACCGTCTTCGTTCCCCGCGAGCCCGCGCTTGCAGAATATCGCGCCACCAAAGGCAGCACATTTCTCGACTGGATCAAGCATCAGCTCGAAGACCCACGCTCCAACGCGCGGTGAGAAGAAAGTTGAGCCTGCGGCAAGATCGCGGCGAAAAGCTAACCAGAATTTATTAGCTAGTAACATTTTCTGAGTAACATCCATTAAGTGTCGGCAGGAACGATTTCCCCACCTCCGGCCAAGGTGTGTTCTCGCGCGGAGGTTAACGGAAGTGAAATTATTTCTCTCGCTGGGCCTCGTATTCGCATTGTTCGTCTATGGGCCGCTTCACGCGGTTGCACAGGAAACCTCCACATCGCTTGCCACTGGCATCGAGGGAACACTGCGCGATTCCAGCGGCTCCCCGGTCCCGAACGCTACCGTTACCTTGACGAGTAACGCGTCGCCCCCACAAGCGGCCATCACCGACCTGAATGGCAAATACTCGTTCCACGCATTACGGCCGGCAACTTACCAAGTCTCGGCTTCGGTTCCCGGGTTCAACGATTATCAAAGCGCCGACATTGCTCTTATCACCGGACAGACGGAGCGGCTGGACATAAATCTGGTTCTAGCTGGGACCAAGACTTCCGTCGAAGTGGTGGGCACGGGCGCGCAAGTGGAGACACAGGAGCCATCCGTTTACGACACTTTGAGCACCAAGGAAGTAATCGGATACCAGTTAAATGGCCGTAACTTCACTCAATTGATCGCGCTTGCTCCAGGCGTGAGCAACCAGACTGGCCAGGATGAAGCGAAAGTAGGAGTGCAAGGTAGCGCAGCTTACAGCGTAAATGGAGGGCGAACGGAGTACAACAGCTTCGACCTGGATGGGTCGGACCTGCTGAATGTCGGTTTCAACGGTTCTGTAAATACCCTGATCGTCTATCCCAGCCTCGACGCTATTGGAGAAATGAAAATCCTGACGTCGAATTACGGAGCAATGTACGGCCGTACCGCATCGGGTACCGTGCTGGTTTCTACTAAAGCCGGCACTTCCGAATATCACGGGGATGGCTACATTTTCATCCGCAACGAAGCCCTAAATGCGCGGAACTTTTTCGACGAGACAAACGGCGCGCCGCTGTATCGCCGCTACGATGTGGGCGGGACACTCGGCGGCCCGCTGTACATACCGGGCGTCTACAACCAGCATAAAGACAAGACATTTTTCTTTTTTTCCGAGGAATACCGCAGCGAAAAATCACCGTTTGAGTTTAACCAGGCGGTGCCTTCGGTTGCTGAGGCCAGCGGAAATTTCAGCGACGTTTGCCCGGCCAAGAGCCAACTAGTTACGCCCGATGGAGGCGGCCCGAAAGTCTTTGTGAAATCGCAATGGCCGGACTGTCCGGGAACAAATCTCGGACCGGAGGCAATCAATGGAAATTATGTCGATGTCTATCAGCCGTACGGGAAAAATCAATTATTCGCCCCAGGGTTTCGCTACCTGAATCGCAATGCGGCGTTAATTCTCGCGTCCGGCATTATCCCGCAACCAGATTCGCCGGCGGGATGTAACTCCACGATCCACTCCTGTTATGACGCTACGGTCTCGTTGCCTACGCACTGGCGCGAAGAGCTATTCCGCATCGACCATTACTTCAATGAGAAGAACCGCTTAATGGTTCGCTACGCCCACGATGCTTGGGATACCATAACTCCGACGCCGCAATACGGCATCATCCAAAACAATGTCCCGACAATTCAGAACAACTTCACCGGTCCGGGAGCAAGCATGGTGGCCCGATTCAGCCAGACGCTTTCGGCGACATGGCTGAACGAGTTCTTTTACAGTTACACAAATAACAACATCTCGCTAACCGATGCGAACGGGCCAGGCGCGCAGTGGCCGCGCCCGGCGGGCCTTGACGCACCCTGCCAAGTAACTACTTCGTTCGGGGTGCCGATTGTGTATCAGTGCCCGATGGGAGCGCTTTTCAATAACGGGTTCGGGGGCAAAATGCCCGGGCTTGTTTTCATAACGGGACCGGCTTACGGCAACGGTTTCGGCGTCGATTCCGGTTACATGCCGTGGACGCACAATAATCCCGTCAACAGCTTCGGCGACACCATGAGCAAACAGCTCGGCGCGCATTTTCTACAATTCGGATCGGAATTTATCTTATATAACCGGACGCAGACGAATTCGGTCAGCGGCGCGGCGACTGGCGACACGCAGGGCATTTTGACCTACGATGGCCATGCGACCGGCAACGCGTTCGCCGATTTCCTGGTGGAGTATGCCAATCCCGCCGGGCCTTCCGGCAATCAGCCCGTCAGCTTCCAGCAGGACAGCGCACAGCTTACCTATCATCAGCGGTACAGTATTGCCGAGCCGTACTTCCAGGACGACTGGAGGGTCAGCTCACGTCTGGTACTCAATCTGGGTGTACGTGTCAGCCTCTTCGGACGCTATTACGAAGTAAACGACAAGGCGTACAACTGGGTTGCAAGCGCCTTTAATCCGCTTCTTGCCAGCCAGATTCAGATAGATCCTCAGACCGGATCGGTTGAAAGCAGCAGCATCAATCAGTCGGGGCAGTATGCCCCAATTCTTCTAAACCCCAATAGCCCGGATCCGCACTTAACCAACGGATTGGTGCAGTGCGGAACACATGGAGTTCCGGCGGGCTGCATGACGGGTCATCTATTTAATCCAGCCCCTCGCGTAGGCTTCGCTTGGGATCCGTTCGGCCATGGGAAGACCTCGATTCGCGGGGGTTACGGCATCTTCTTCGAGCATGGAACGGGAAACGAGGCGAACACCGGCGCTCTCGAGGGAAGCGCGCCGCTCGTGCTGAGCGAAACCGAGCGCGACCCCAGCGACCTAAGCTGCATCGGCGGTGCATCGCCTGCCTGCGGAGGGGCTGGAGCCTCCGCCGCGTATCCGCTCAACGTCACCAGCATCCAGACGAAAGCGCTTTGGCCCTATGTGCAGCAGTGGAGTTTCAGCATCCAGCACGAGTTCCCTGAACAGACCATCGGAACCGTGGCGTACGTCGGCAGCAAGGGAACCCATCTGACGGCGGAGCGCCAGATCAACGAAGTTCCTCCCGTTCCCGCATCGCAGAATCCGTATGGACCGCGCCAGCCGACGATCACCCAAGGCGGCAATCCCAACATTTCGCCCTCCGATTGCTTGCCCAGCTTCAATCCGCAAACGAATGCACCGGCTTACATACTGACTAATGGTACGTTCGTCAATCAAGGTACGGCCGCATACAATAATTTGTCAGTTGCCTGTGTCGGATGGGCGGACTATCAGGCCAACAATGCGGTTCTTTTTCCGACGGCCGACTTCCTCCGGCCCTACTTAGGGTTCGGCCAGATCGTCGCGTTGGATAACATCGCAAACTCCACCTATAACGCGCTGCAGGTGACGATGAAGCACTCGCAAGGCCCGCTCACCCTGGCGGTTTCCTATACGTATAGTCATTCGCTCGATGATTCGTCCGACCGCTTCGATCCGATTCCCGACGCCTACAACCTTCGCTCGAACTGGGCGAGCTCTAACTTCGATGAGCGCAACTTACTCAATATCAGTTATATCTATGATTTGCCTCTGAGCCGCTGGTTCGGTGTCTCCGACAAGTCTCCCGATATCGTGCGAAATCTTGCGGGCGGCTGGCAGATATCGGGCATTACTGCTTTTCAATCCGGCACGCCATTCAGCGTAGTGAATGACGGCGATGTTGCAACCGGGATCTCGGTTGTGGACAATGCGGGCGTGGCGAGTGGGTTGGGCATCGGCTCCTATCCCGATGTCGTCGGCAATCCGGATTCGAAGCCGCCCGCCGGGGGTAACAACGGATCAAGCTTCGGGCCGCTGCTATTGAATCCAGGAGCGTTCGCAGCGCCGCGTGGTCTGACCTTCGGAGACGCGGGCCGCAATGCTCTCAACAATCCCAACCGCTGGAACGCCGATGTCTCGCTCTTCAAGAATATTCGCGTGCGGGAGGGGCAGTCGGTGCAAATGCGCTTTGAGGCATTCAACGTTGCGAATAACACACAGTTTGAAATTTATAACTCCCTCAAGCGAAATCAGGCAAATAATACGATCACGTGTTATGGCGGTTCAGCCGTGGACTACTCGGCAGCCGGTGGCGATGGGACGGATTGCCTGACCGGAAGCGCGTTCTTGCATCCCGTTGACGCGCATCGGCCTCGAACTCTTCAAATTGCCATCAAGTATGTGTTCTAAAGGTGCGCGAGAAAGGGACATTCATGTACGGTTTGTTATCAAAACTCCGAGCAGCGACAAGTTGCATCTTGCTTTTGAGCTTTCCGTGGTCTTCAGGCGCTGCGGCGTTTCCGGCAAAGTATCATACGCCGGTCGAACCGATCACAGGCTTTCAAACCGCAAATCCTCAGCCTGGAACGCCTGCTCAGCCCGGCAGCGGCGCCTCCGGTTTGCGAATCGTGGTGGTTCAGGGCGAGAAGGCCGCCAATGTCGTCGATAAGCCGGCGATAAAGCCATCAGTGGAAGTGCGCGACAAGAATAACGCCCCCGTAGCGGGCGCCCTGGTGACGTTCGCCACGCCGAGCGATGGTCCCGGCGTCATCTTCTCAACCGGACTTCGCGAGGCCTCCGTAATGACGGACGAAAACGGGAGAGCCGCCATCGTAAGTGCAACGGCGGTAAATGCCGGCGCATTCAGCTATCAAATTGAAGCCACATATCAAGGACAACAAGCGAACGCGACCATCAGCCAGACGAATTATATGACCGCGGCCGAAGCGCTAGGTAGCGGCGCCACACAGGGCGCGCCTGTGAAGAAGCGCTCGAAGATGATCTGGATCGTGCTGGGCGGTGTTGCCGTGGCGGCGGGAGTGGGCGCGGCCGCATTTCATGGCGGCGGGTCGAGCAGCAGTGCAGCGCCGGCTCAGACGGTCATCATCGGCGCGGGTTCCGGGGCAACCGTGGGCGCCCCGCATTAGAGCGCAGTTGACTAGGTATGACACAGCTCGAACTCAACAAGTGATCCGGGGGAAACAGAAAATGAAGTTCCTTTTAGCCGCTCTCGCCATTGCAGGCGCCGTGTTGGAGGCGCAAGCGCCCACAGCGGCATTATCGGCCCATACAGAGTCACTCAATGTGAATGCGTCACGAGCAGTCGCTACGGGAACTCGCGCCCCCGCGACGTCGGCGGGCGTACCGGTGCTTGGCTACGTGCTCGGGCCGGGGCCGGCCGAGATTCGCGTCATATTGGGAACCGCGCGGAAGCCGCGATTGGGCTCGCGGCTGATGGCGCCCGAGGGGACTAGCCGGATTTATTTGCCGCCGCGTGAACACTACGTGTTCATTGAAAACAGCTTCGCGCAACCGCTGGCGATTGCTGACCCATCACGTGCGGCTAACGCCGGGCTGCAGATCGATGCGGCGCCCATCGTGGGCGCGGCGCCTCATCCCGCCCTGGTGGCGTTCAGCCCGCGCGGAGAAGCGGCCCTACTCTACGACTCCGCGAGTAAGCGGATAGCGGTCCTGACAGGCTTGCCGGCCAGTCCATCCCTGATGCGCCAGCTTCCTGTCGGCAATGCCAGCGCGATCACCGAAGCAGCGCTTACCGATGATGGCGATTTAGTGGTGGCCGCAACCTCCGACGGAAAGCTTCTGTCATCTTCCGCGGGTGGGTCCTGGACAACTTGGTCTTCAGCATACGCGCATCAGGCCTGGTCGTTCGTCCCGGCGAGTCACGAGTTGATTATGAGCGACCCGGCCCAAGCCGCAATCGTATCCGTATCGCAGTTCGACAAGACAGTGGAAACCCGCATCTTGACCTTGCAAGTGCAGGCGGATCGGCTCGGGCTGACCAAAGATGGCGAGCAACTAATCGCCGCGGATTCGGCCAACGGCCGTTTGTGGATGATCGATTTGCGCACCGAGGCGCTCACGCCGCTTGCATCGGCGAAGGTGGAATCGTTATCGTGCCTGCGCGATGGCCGCACGTTCCTGTTGTCCCCATCTCCCGATTTGTCTCTGTTGAGTTTCGCGGCTCCGGACGCGCCTCGACTCAGTCGCTGATCCAGCTCCAGCCATGCGAGCTCTGCGACCGGCTCTTCAAATCCTCCTGATCCTGCACGCGGTGACGGCGGCCTGCTTCGCGCAGGCGCCGGTGATCAACGAATATCCGACGCCTACGCAGCCCAGTTCTCCTGCGGGTATCACCGCAGGTCCCGATGGCGCGTTATGGTTCGCGGAGCAAACCGCGAATTCCGCCGCTGCCGATCCGAACCAGTTTCAGATCGGGCGCATCGCCACTGGCGGCGCGGTCACCGAGTTTCTAATCCCGCCGGTTACGATTGCCGGCTCTCCCGGTTATCCGGAGCCGCAGGGAATCGCAGCCGGCCCCGACGGCGCCTTGTGGTTCACCGGCTTGAACACCAGCACCATTGGGCGCATCACCACCTCGGGCGCCATCACCCAATATTTCATACCCTCTGGCGGAAATCCTCAGTGGATAGTGCAGGGCCCCGACGGCGCGCTGTGGTTTACGGAGCAGGCGTTTGGCAGCGCGCCAGCCGCCATCGGCCGCATCGACACAAGCGGCGCATTCACTGAATACACGATTCCCACGCCCGGCAGCAGCCCGATCCAGATCGCCGCGGGCCCGGACGGCGCGCTTTGGTATGCAGATGAGGGCGCAAACCAGATCGGCCGGATCAGCACCAGCGGCGTGTTTACCACGTACGATTTGCCGACTTCTGGCGCCAATCCGTTTGGAATTACCGCCGGACCGGATGGCGCGCTGTGGTTCACCGAAGGCGCAGCCAACGAAATCGGCCGCATCACGACTTCAGGAGGGGTTACCGAATACCCGATTCCAACGTCGAGCGCTGGTCCGGAGGCAATTACTTTGGGACCGGACGGCGCTTTGTGGTTCACCGAAAACAGCCCCATTCCCGGTCAGATCGGCCGCATTACTACTTCGGGCAATGTAGTCGAATACATGACCCCCACACCCTTCAGCGGCCCCTTAGGAATCACGACCGGACCTGACGGCGCTTTGTGGTTCACCGAAAATGACGGAAATAACATCGGCCAACTCATTCCCGTGTTGACGCTAACCTGCAGCCTGCCACCGGGCCAAGTAGGCGCTGCTTACTCGGGAAGTTGCATGGCAGTTAGTGGGAAAACGCCGTACACTTACTCGATCAGCGCCGGGGCCCTACCCGCGGGACTGGCTCTGAATGCCTCCACCGGCGCCGTGACGGGAGTGCCTACCGCGGGGGGAACCTTCGCTTTCACTGTGCAAGTCACCGATAGCTCCTCACCTCCGCAGACGGCCACACAGCAGATCACGGCGTTCACCGTTGCGGTCAGGACGCCGCTGCTATTGGCCTGTAGCATTTCGAGCTCGCCGCAGGTGAACGTTCCATTCTCGGCAAGCTGTACGGCTTCCGGCGGTGTGCCGCCCAGCACGTATGCCATCAGCGCCGGGGCGCTTCCTCCAGGGCTATCCCTGAACGCTGCTACGGGCGCGGTCACAGGCACGCCCACCCACTACGGGCCGTACTCTTTCACGGTGCAAGCCAAGGACAGCGGAATACCGCCGTTCACCGCGACGCAATCTATATCCGTCAACGTGCTTCCCGCCAAGCTGACGATTTCGTGCAATCTTTCGAGTCTCGCCGAGGTGGGCATCGCGTACTCGGAAGGCTGCATCGCTGCGGGCGGCATCCCGCCGTACACGTTCTCAACGGGCAGCACGTTCTTGCCGGGCGGCCTGAGCCAGGATCCCACGACGGGAGCCATCACCGGCGTGCCGACCACCCCCGGGACCTCTTCATTCATTGTGCAGGTGATGGACAGCGGCCCACCCGTGCAGACCGCTACGTACGCCGTTCCGAATTTCAGCGTGATTGCTCCGCCCTTGGCCATTGCGTGCGACTTCTCCAATTTCGGGAAAGTGGGCGTGCCCTATTCGACTTCCTGCGTGGCCTCGAACGGCGCATCGCCATACACATACTCAATCGGCGCGGGAGCATTGCCGGCCGGGCTCGTTCTGAATGCCTCCACGGGCACGGTCACTGGCGCGCCAACAGCTTCCGGTCGATTCTCCTTCACGCTGAAGGTGGTCGACAGCCAATCGCCGGCCGCGACGGCGATCCAGAACGTAAATGGGTTCCTGGTTCAGCCGGCTGTTTTGACGCTCGCAACCTCCATATTTCCGAACGGCGCGGTGGGCCTGCCATATTCCGGCGATCCGTTGGCGGCGGGCGGTACGTCTCCATATACATGGTCCGTAAGCGCCGGGAGTTTGCCCGCGGGCCTGATGCTTTCTGCGATCACAGGAGCGGTGACAGGCACGCCGACCGCCAGTGGCGCGTTTTCTTTCACGCTTTCGGTAAAGGACAGCAGCTCGACGCCGGAAACTGCGACGCAGGCATATACAGGAACGATAGCGGGACCAGTCGCCCCGGAGTTCGCGGAATATGCGCTACCCACGGCGAGCGGCGCGGATGGGATCGTGCCCGGGCCGGATGGCGCGCTGTGGTTTACGACGGCCGATCAACCGCTGGGTAACCAGATTGGCCGCATCACCACCGCCGGCGTGATCACCAATGTATATCCATCCCCGAACGCGCTGAATAGCATGCCGCAAGGGCAAAGCATTACCGTCGGGCCCGACGCGAATTTGTGGTTTGCCGAGGCGGATGCCGCCAGAATCGGCCAAATTACAACGGGCGGCGCAACCATTGATTTTCCAGTTGCGACCAGCGCGTGCGAGCCCGCCTCCATGGCGACCGGATTGGATGGATCGCTATGGTTTACCGAAGAGAGCGCGAGCAAAATCGGCCGGCTAACCACGGCCGGCGTTATTACGGAGTATCTGACGCCAACTGCATCGAGCGGTCCTCGCGCCATCGTCGCGGGACCCGATGGAGCTTTGTGGTTTACAGAAAATGCCGCCAACAAAATCGGCCGCATCACGACTGCCGGAGCGATCACGGAATATCGCATCACCAGCGCAGCGAGCGGGCCCGCGGGCATAACTGTAGGTCCGGATGGCGCGCTGTGGTTTACAGAAAACGCGGCGAGCAAAATCGGGCGTATCTCGATTGGCGGCGTGGTCACCGAATATGCGACTCCGACCGCCGCCACCGGGCCGGAGACGATCGCGGCCGGTAACGACGGCGCGCTATGGTTCACCGAGACTTCCGCGAATCAGATCGGCCGCATCACGACCGCGGGCGTGATGACCGAGTATGCGATCCCGACACCCGCGAGCGGGCCGCAGGGAATTACGCTCGGCCCTGATAACGCGCTATGGTTCGCCGAAAATAGCGCGAGCAAAATCGGCCGCATCACCTTTGTGCCGCAGATCATGCTGACGTGCAGTTTCCCGGCAGGCGCCTCGCAGGTTGGTACAGCGTACTCGGCAACTTGCACCGCCTCTGCCGGGACAGCGCCGTATACATTCTCCATCGGCGCCGGCACTCTGCCTACGGGATTGACTTTCAACCCTTCCACGGGCGCCATCACCGGAACGCCAACGGCCCCGGGAACGTTCACTTTCACGGCGAAGGTGGCCGACAGCAGCGATCCCGCCCAGACCGCGACGCAGACAGCCACCATTACAGTGCTGCCTCGGCCATTGATGCTAGCGTGCAGTCTTCCGGGTAGCGGGCAACTCGGAGCCGTGTACACAGGCATGTGCCAAGCTTCCTTCGGCATGCCGCCGTACACGTATTCGGTAAGCACCGGCGCTCTGCCGCTTGGCTTGACTCTGAGTTCCTCGACGGGTGCTGTTGCCGGAACGCCAACCACGCCGGGTACGTTCTCGTTCACGGTGAGCGCCACAGACAGCAGTTCACCCCGCCAGATAGCTGCGCAATCGATAACGCTTGTCATTAAGTTAGGAACTGTTACGGGAACCGGCACGCCGCTTTTCACTTTAAGCGGTTTGCCGAGTTCGCAGACGCCCGGCGAAAACCTTACAAACGCAAGCCTGGTCTTGAACCAGGCTGCCTCGTCCGCGATTAACGGCACGGTGACGCTTAGTTTTACTCCCTATGCTGGCGATTCCGGCTTGCCGAGTTCGAGCTACGCCGACCCCGCGCTGCAGTTTGTCAACGGCAATGGCCACGGACTAGGGACCACTTACAATTTCACGATTCCTGCATCCGCGACCGTCCTTGCGTTGCCCGAAATAGATCCCGGAACTGTCGCCGGCGAGATCACGCTTACGGTCACAGTAGACGACCTCACGGAAACGACATCCAACGTGACTGTACAGCCCTCGGCGCCTATTATCGAATCCGGTAGCGTTCAGATAATGAACCTAACGAGTTCTGGCTTCGATGTGGAGCTGGTCGCTAACTCGTCGACGCGCGACCTTACGTATGCAACGTTCACCTTTACCCCGGCTTCGGGGGCCACAATTCTGGGCGACACGGCTTTCACCTTTGACGTAAGCTCGCTTTTGAGTTCCTGGTTCGCAAGCAGTTCAGGACTTAGTTACGGCGGCGCTTTCTCGCTCACCGTGCCGTTCCAACTCAGCGGCCCGGCGAGCGCCATCCAATCCGTGTCTGTAACACTGACCAATTCAGTCGGGGCCTCGACTGCTGTAACAGGGACGCAATAATTGCGACGATAAGCTCACTGCGAGGAAGGTAGCGTCACATTGCGACGAATCGATTGGGAGAGATTATTTGCACGGAGAGATGGGCCGGGCTGCTGAACAGAGAACAAAGCGGCCACGCCAATGGCGTTGGGACGTTGCCACGATGGTGCGGTTGCCACGGATGCGGCGGTGCGATCGCTCCGGCGACAATGCATGGCGACTGACCTGGTTACGAGAAGACCCACGGTCAACGGATTCGCTCGAGCCATATCCAACCCAACCGCCTCAAAAGCTTCAGCCGCTCGCGTCAGCCGTTTGGGGCGCTGCGCAGCGGGTGGCGCCCCATCACAGGTTTTCAGTCGAAGTACGGCTATATCGCCGTCGGTCATCAGTGGGGAAACTCCATCGTCAACGACTTTTAGGGAGAGCCGCGGAAAAAGTGAAGCTGCTTGAACACAGCCGCTGAACCATAAATCGTTCACAACCTTTGCACGTTCATTGTCGATGGAAAGATCGATCTCGTGCGTGACGTGCATATCGCGAATCGTGTAGCCGATGTCTTCAGTTGCAGCACCAAGCCACGTGTCCGAGTCAAGCTGATTCCAAAGCCGGACATGGTGGCGTTTCGCGATGGTGTTTAAGCTCTTCTGATAAGTTCGCGTCGCGCGAACACCGTTCAGCGTTAACGGCGCCATCGGAAGATGGCTGTAACCCATGCGCTGCACCAGACCGTGGTACATGCGGAAGAGAGCCAGCACCCCGCGTCTGTTCTCTCCGGTCCAATCTGCGTCGTGAAAAGCAGCGTCGACCTGTTTCGGCGTGCCGAGCAGCAGAATGTTCACGAGATCCGATGCCTGGTTACGTCCGGACATCGTCTGCTGCACGGGCCCTGTCGCAAGCAACTGTTCAACGCGGTGCTCGTCGTCTTCAGAAAGAGGCGGCGCTGTTTGTCCGATAGACGGCGGCAAGTCCATCGAGAGCGAACTCTCCAGTTGAACGAGAAGCTCGGTACCGCTGGGCAGATAGATCTCCGAGTCGGGTGAGCGGGCTATAACTAGCTTCACGATCGCGGCGGGCGCGGTTAGTTCTGTGTGGAGGAGCAGGGTCGAAAGCGCAAAGGAGACGGCTGAAGAAACGTTCGCTACGGGAAGAATGCCATGAATATTACCGGCTGGATCGACTCGTTCCCGCGCGTCTTCGATTTCGCGAATCTTTGTGGAGATGGGGAACCGCCGGCCGTCTGACAACGTTATCGAGCCAAACCGAAATGCAAGGCGAGCGGTTTCGTGTTTCAGCCCCAATCCGAGTCGTTGAACGTGATCGATTGAGCCGGAAAGGCTTGCGTCGGCCAACAGGACCTGCCGATCCTCCGCAAGTACTGGTGCGATGATCGTGCCGCTAACCGGGTCGCCCGGCTTAGATACTCGTGAGCCTACGGGCGTGGACAGCCGGACTTCCAAAGATGTTCCCGCTGGTATCACAGCCTCCTCGGCCCAGCACGGAAACACGCCGAAGAGACAACAGGCACATACCAGAGCAACCGCTGTCAAACGCGGCTGAAACTGACCGGAAGCTGAGAGTGCGAGTGGGTGCATCAATCGAATTGGTTTGCGATTTAGGATATTGAGCAGCGTCGAAGTTTGATGCTTTGAGCCTCTGAAATATAGCATGCGAATGCGCGAAGCGAACGAGTACATCGCGCCTGCGCTCGCCCGTACGAATACCTGTACAAGGGTCAAGAGAGATCAACTATGTCAAGAATGCTCAGGCGGGCCGCCCCGTGGGGCTGCGTCACGAACTCTTGATCTCTCCGACAGCATTGATTTCAATCGGCGCCGTATCGCTCACACGCAAGAAAAGTGTGCTTGGGTTTTTCAGGCCCCATTGGACATACGGCACGCTGAAATCGGCGATCGCAGTGACACGATTGCCATTGATATCGGCTTTGACATTCATCGTAAGTTCGTGCGCTGCGCCATGGATTGTGAACGTGCCGTGCAGCTTAAATTCGGAGTGACCGGCCAAATTCACCTTGCCATCAATACGGTCAGGCGTGAAAGTGATTTCTGGATAAATCTCACTCTGCAGAATGTTCTTGTTCATGCGGCTGTCACGCGCGTGACTGCCGCTGTGGCCGCTTGCTCCGTTCACCACAAGCATGCCTCCGGCTTTGCCAGAAGTTGGATCGAACCATAGATCGCCCTTTGTCAGCTGGAACGTGCCATGCACGGTGTGCAGGACATCGCTGATGGTGAAGTTCACTTTCGTGATACTAGTGTCCAGTTCGACTCGAGTCTGCTGCCCAAGGAGAGAACTGGCCGCCAGCGGAACAATAACCAGGAATCTCACTGCGCGGCTACCTCCCAACCCAGCACGCGGAATCCGGAACGTCGAGCCGCAATCGCAGCAGCTAAACCAGCGGGGCCGCCGCCCAAAACAAAAACGTCTGTATCGTGCATCTCCGCGGTCAGATATTGGTCACGCGCCGCGCCAGGCCCAGCGCCTCGCTCCAAAAAGTGCCCGGCGAGTGTGCCGACTCCACCACTTGTGCAACTGCGTCCACAAACGTGTCGATCTGCTCTCGCGTGACCGTCAGAGGAGGCGCAACCTTCAGCACCATGAAGTTGTTGCCGCAGATTTGAGCGAGAATCCCGTGATCGCGGAACAAGCGCATCACGAGCACCTGGCCGAACATCGCGGGATGAATCTTGACGAACACCTCGAACGGCGCCCGCAGGCTCAATTTTTTCGGCGCACGAAATGCGATACCTGAAAAGAGCCCCTCGCCCCGGATCTCCTCGACCATTTCGAAATTTCCCAGCGACTTGCCAAGATGCTGGCGCGCGTAGTCTCCCATAACGGCGCTGTGCGCCTCGCACCTCTCGCGCTCCAGCGCGTCAAGCACAGCTAGACCGACGCGCATCGCCAATCCGTTCTCAGAGTATGTCGAGGTATGAATCAGCGATCTGCGTAGGGAACCGTAAACGGAACGGTGGACCGCTTCGGTCATCAAGACGGCGCCACTTGGCACCAGACCGCCACTTATGGCCTTCGCCAGCACGATCATATCTGCATCGACGCCGTAGTGATGTGCTGCCAGGAATTTGCCGGTGCGATAAAAGCCCGTCTGCACTTCGTCCAGGACAAGCAGCGTGCCGTGCCTTTTACAGAGCGCCTGCGCTTGCTGCAAGTATTTGTTGTGCGGTACGCGGATACCCGCCTCGCCCTGAATCGGCTCCAGGAACAGCGCAGCATATCTTTTCGTCTTCAGCTCTCGCTCAAGTGCGTCGAGGTCGTTGAATGGAACCTGCTGTGTCCCGGGTAGCAACGCCCCGAAGCCTTGTTTCCAGAACGCGTCGCCCATTAGGGAAAGTGCCCCGCACGTCAACCCGTGAAACGCGCCTTCGGCATAAAGTAGTCCTTCGCGTTTTGTGTGTGCCTTGGCGAATTTTATCGCTGCTTCGACGCCCTCGCTGCCGGAACTGCAGAAGAACACCTTTCTGACGTCGCCTCCGGCCAAGGCGCAAAGGCGTGCCGCCAATTCGCCTGCCAATTCGGGAACATGGCTCTGCAACATAGCCGGGCCGCGCCGGTCCAATTCGTCTTTGACAGATTCGATAATCGCCGGATGATTGTGGCCGAGATTGTGAACGCAATATCCGGATAGAAAATCCAGGATTCGGCGTCCGTCTGCTGTAAACAACTCCGTACCCACGCAGCGCTCGTAGCGGACGTCCATCTGCAACAGCTTCAAGAGTCGAACCCAATACGGATTCACTGCGGTCGAATATTGGTCGTCGGATTTCGTTCTAGTGAAATGGTTACGGTTTATGTCTTGATTTTGCTGCAGCGCCGCAGGCATGCTTCACCCCAAGAGTTCATGCGCCGTTTGTGTCGGTACTTATTCGACGTTAGCTCCGCGTTCCGGGGTTGCTAAACACAGGATAAATACGTCTGTTCGAGCAATACTCGTCGCAACGCGCCGCATTCGCGAGCGAACTATGTACCGAGACGCATTAAAGCACGACTTGCCTGCCAAGCTTCGTTCCGTCCATCCTGCACAGTAGTGAGACGAACGGAGTCTATTCTCGTTGCGACGAGCACGTGAGGAAGACAATCGGATTCTCCACCTTGGCGAACCCCGCGCGCGAGAGCTCCTACATAAGCTTCCAAGTCGCGCACGTTTATCGCGAAATTAACTTCTTGTGCGATTGAATAACGGAATTCTCGAAATCTATGCTCAGGGGAGAGGAAAAAAGTAGTGAACAGAACTGGGGTGTTGACGTGGGGAGGGCTGGGTCTCGTGCTGGTTTCTGTTGTAGCGCACGGCCAAAATTTAGATTGTTCGACCACGCGCAGTGAACCGCTGGTGGGTCCCACCTCGCAAACAAGCAGCGATTACGATCGCCCTGTGTCGTGGAAACTGCTCGCGCCTAACATCCTGTGCGATCAAAAAAGCATCTGGTTGTTCCCTGTTCGTCTTCCCCAAAATGACAATTGGGCGCCGGCTCTAGGTGTCGTTGGAGGTACAGCGGGATTACTCGTTTTGGATCCCAGCGAAGGACGCTATTTCCACCAGACATCCGCTTACAGCGGTTTCAATCGCGTATTCACAAGCAAGGCGACGGCAGTAGCAGAGATATTGGTTCCCTCCTCGATGTACTTGGCTGGGTGGCTGCACAAGGACGGGCATATGGAAAGCAGCGCGCTTCTTGAAGGAGAGGCGGTTGCGGACGCCGAGATTGTGGCAACCGCGTTGAAAGACATCACGAGCCGGAAAAGACCATACTCCTTCAGCTCCACCCAAAATTACGCCGATTCCTTCTACGATCATGCAGGCTCCAAAGTGATAGGAGGTGGGGGGTTCCCGTCAGGCCATACGATCGCCGCGTTCGCTATCGCAACTGTGATCGCGCACAGATACAGGCAGCAGCGGTGGATTCCGTATGTAGCCTTCGGCGCCGCAACGGCCGTAGGCTTCTCGCGCCTTTCGCTTTCCCAGCATTTTGCTTCGGACGTATTCGCGGGAGCCGCGCTCGGATATTCAATCAGTAGGTTCGTCGTCCTTCGGTACTAGATTAGCCCCGACAAGCCTCACAACCAGGCCTACTGCCGCGGCTTAGCGGCTTTAGATCCCAGCCGACGATCGGTCGGATTTCGGACGTATATGTTCGTGGATCCCAGAGCTTTGCGTTATAGCTGAATTCGAAGTTTGCTCCATAGGGCAGCTTCATCAAGGAGGCGTCGTACGATGATCGTCAGGGGATCGCCTGATGCGCTTGTTGCTGATCGAAGACGAAGATGAAGCGGCCCTGATGATCGCAAAGGGTTTGCGGCAAGAGTTGCACACCGTAGACGTCGCGGAGGATGGCCTCAAAGGTGTGCGGAACGCTTCTTCGTCCGAATACGATCTCATCATTCTCGATATTCGTCTGCCCGAAAAAGACGGATGGGAGGTCTGCCGGGAGCTGCGCACAGGTGGCCTGCAAATTCCGATTCTGATGTTGACCGCAAGCGGGAGCTATCAAGATCGCGTGAAGGGTCTTGATCTTGGAGCGGATGATTATCTGGTGAAGCCGGTCGACCTTGACGAGTTGCTCGCAAGGGTGCGCGCCCTTCTACGCCGAAGACCGCTGCTACAAAAGCCTGTTCTCAAGCTGGATACGCTGGAGATTGACACCCGATCTAAGACGGTCCGGAGAGCAGGCCAGTTTGTTCGTGTAACAGCCAAGGAATATGCCCTATTGGAGTGCCTCGCCCGAGACCCGGACACTCTGCTCGATCGCGAAACGATATCCGAACGCGTTTGGAACGAGCCGTATGATCCGTTTTCAAATCTGATCGAGGAGTACATCAAGCGTCTCCGCAAAAAGATCGATATAGTGGGGCAAAAGCCGCTGATCCACGCGCGGCGCGGGGAAGGTTACATCCTCACTGCTCGAGAATTCGCTTGAGGCTGGCGGGAGACAGCCTCGCTTTCGCGAGCCGGGATGGCGATTTCAAAGATGGTTCGGCCCGGACGCGATTCTACCAACCGCAATGCGCCCGCATGGCTGTCCACGATCGATTTCGCGATGGCCAATCCCAAACCTGCTCCCGTGGCGGATTCAGTAGACGGCTTGCCTTCCCGAAAGAACCGCTCGAAAACATGCGCTTGTGCAGCTTCGGCGATTCCGATACCAGTGTCCGTGACCGTGCAAACCCATTCGATGCCGCGCCTGAACAGTGATACTTCGATGTCGCCTTCGGCTGGCGTGAACTTTACCGCATTGTCGAGCAATACCACAACGGCCTGAGTAAGAAGATTGCTATCGCCCATGCATTTCGCTTCCGGCAAATTGGTGATTCTCACCTTCTGCCGTTTCGCCGTGGCGAGAGGCTTGGCGGCGCGCACCGCTTCGGCGACCGCGTCATCGAGATACATTTCCTTGCTATTCATCTTGAGCGAGGCGGAATCTGCTTGTGAAAGAAAAAACATCTCTTCGACCGCCCTTCGAACCTGGAGCATTTGCTTTTCGATAATCCGCAAGGATTCCTTGTAGTCTGCCGAAGTTGGATTGGGATCGCGATTGATTACTTGAGCCGCGGCGAGAGCAATGCTAACGGGAGTTCTGAGCTGATGAGACGCATCAGCCATGAAGCGCCGCTGTAGGTCAAAGGCTTGCTGTAGCCGGCCTAACAAGGCGTTAAACCGCGATCCCAACAGCGCGATTTCACCTGTACCTTGGTCTACCGTTACTCGTGCGCTCAAGTCTGAGAAGCTGATACCCTCGATCACTTGAGCGAACTCATTCAGAGGGCGCAATGACCTTTTCGCGAGGAAATACCCGCCGAATCCCGCGGCAGCGAGGCCGAGCGGAACAAAAATGAACAACGCTGTCCGCGCCTCTTTGAGTTGTGCCAAGATCGGGGCGATCGGCTTAGCGGCATAGATTTGATAGGTGATGTGGAATTTCGGAGCCGTAAATGAGCTCGTTGAAATTCGAAACCCGTCAATGACGGCGCCGTTCCTCAACGAACGTTTAGGCACTCTCCGGAGATCTAGATGGCGATCGATGCCGGCTTTGAAATCGCTGCATCGTTCTCCTTCGCAGATCAGAATCTGCGTGTCTCGCATTGCGGCGCTCTGATCTTCGCTCAGCACCGATTGGATATCCGCTTCGCCGCCGGCCGTTGTCGAGTGCTCCGTCAGCTCATGCTCGGCTGACATGGATGTCGCCGCGGTTGCAACCTGCAAGGCTGCGTCTAGCCGTCGATAAGCATCATTCTTCTCAATGAAATAGAGTGACAGGGCAAGCGCGATAACAATCGCGCCGAACATGGTTGTGAAAACGATCGTTAGTTGCGCTCGTACGGACATTCAATCAGCTTTGTGGCCGCCTGGAGGATAAATAACCGGTGAATCAATCCCGTCAAGCCGCGCACGCACCGCCTTGATCTTACCGATTCGGGCGCCACCCCCGCCGGCCTTCTTCAAATCCGCCGGACTTGGAACTGTCCGAAATTCCCGACGCAATGGCGACTGTAAGCTATTGATTTAACCTGGCGGAGAGAGTGGGATTCGAACCCACGATAGAGTTTCCCCTATACACGCTTTCCAAGCGTGCGCCTTCAACCACTCGGCCATCTCTCCTGTATCCGCCCCCGCGCCGCCCCTGCATCCCGCGTTGCCGCCCTCAGTCTAGCATCGCGAGCCGCGATTCAACCCAAATCGAACTTCTCGTGATTCAATGCCGGATCGCTTCTCACCAGCACCGGCCGCTTGAGAACCTCTTCGAGCTCCTCCAGATATTGGTTGTCTCGCGCCTTCAGCACCTTCGCGACGTCCGGATGCACCCGTAGCACCGCATCCTTCCCATCCAGCGCGCTTGCGATCTTCTGCGCCTCCACCAAAATCTCGCCGATCACCGTCTGCACGCTCTTCACATATCCCGCGCCTTCGCAATACGGGCACGGCGAGCACAGCGTCCGCTCCAGGCTTTGCTTTACCCGCTTGCGCGTAATCGCCACCAGGCCGAAATCGTTGAACTGCAAAATCTTGTACGGCGCTTTGTCCGCCCGCATCGCTTCTTCCAAAGCCTGCATCACCCGCTGGCGGTTCTTGCGCTCATCCATGTCGATGAAATCGACCACAATAATCCCACCCAGGTCGCGCAGCCGGATTTGCCGCACAATCTCTTTCACGGCCTCGGTGTTCGTCTTGACGATCGTATCTTCCAACCGGTTCGACTTGCCGACGTACTTTCCCGTATTGATGTCGATGGCCACCAACGCCTCGGTCTGATTGATCACGATGTAACCGCCGCTCTTCAACCACACCTTGGGCCTCAGCGCCTTTTCCAGTTCTTGCGTGATGTTGAACGCATCGAAGATGGGCGTTGTTCGCGTGTACATCTTTACGCGCTGCACAAGCTCCGGCTGAAAGCGCTGCATGAAAGTAACTACGTTTTCATACATCTCCTCGCTGTCCACCCAGATCGCCTTGAACTCATCCGTCACCTGGTCGCGCAAAACGCGCTGCACGATGTCGAGGTCGTAGTGCAGCAAAACCGGCGCCGGTTTTTTCTCCGCCTTCTGCCGGATGTCCAGCCACAGGTTGTAGAGAAAACTCATATCGGCCGCGATCTCCGGCTCCGGCACGCCTTCCCCTGCCGTCCGGACAATGAAGCCGCCGGTCGTCCCCGGACGATGAGCCTGCAAGATCCGCTTCAAACGGTAGCGTTCATCGTCGCTCGCAATCTTGCGCGAGACGCCCAAATGCGCCACGCTCGGCATGAAAACCACGTATCGCCCCGGTAGCGCGACGTGGGAAGTGATTCTCGCCCCCTTCTGCCCCAGCGGTTCTTTGGCAATCTGAACGATGATCTCCTGGCCCGGCTTCAACAGTTCCGAGATGGAAGGCATCGCTCGCTCCGGCCTTTCCGCCGAACGTTCTTCCTCGGTGTCGCGCCGCGGCTCCCGTCGCGGTTCGGTCTGCATCGCCGCCGCCGCTCCCGCCCCCGTGCTGCTGGATTCACCGCCGCCCGCCAGAGTACTCTCCTGCTGCCCGAACCGATTGCCTCCGCGCCTGCGTCTCATCCGCCGTGAAACGCGGTGCATATATCCGCCGCCGCGCTCGCGCACCTCGGCCGTTTGCGGCCCGGATGTCTCCCCGGATCGCTCGGTCGCCCCGTTTTCGGGCGCGCCCGCTTCTTCCAGGCCCAGGCGATCTCCAATTTCAATGGTTTGAAATTCGTCTACTTCAAGCGCTTCGCCTTCCGCCAGCCCGGCCAGCGGCTCACCGCCGAATTCTTCCGCGGTCGCCTGCTCCGGATGCCTATCTTCGCGCTGCGGAATTTCTACCACGCGCGCTTCAGCGGTTCCGAACGGCCTCGCCTCCAGCCCCCCAAAAGGCTGATCCTCGGCTTCTTCGACCGGTTGATCTTCTCTGACCTCTTCTATTTTTTCTTCTTCGGCTTGCGGCGTTAAATCGTCATTGTGTCCGAAGATTTTATCCGCTAAGGCAAGTTCTTCGGCCTCTTCTTCGATAGCTTTCTGCTCCGCCGCTTCTTCTTCGGCCATCTCCAAAGCTTCGGGCGAGAGCTCTGTCTCCTCCGTTTCCTCGACGCGCTCGAACCGCCGCGATTCCCCCTCGTGCTCTTCGCCGCCGCTCGCACCGCGGTACTTGGCCAGCGATTCGCCCGGCAGAATCATGACATCGGAATCGGGTTCATCTTCGGACTCTTCTATCGGGCGCGCGCTTTCCTGCGGGCTCTCTGGAAAGCGAGGCGACGCTGTCGACGCTGCATATTTGTTCTCCGGGAACCCTCGCCCCCGTTGCCTGCGTCTTCGCGAGCGCCTGCCTCGGCGGTCTCCCCGATCCCCTCGAAATCCACGATCCTGTTCCGTGCGTTCGCCTGCCGCGCTCGGCGCTGCTTCCGCAACCGCTGCGACTTCCGGTTCGCCCGCTTCCAGGTCGTCTCCCGCGGCCTCGCCGCCCTGCTGCTCGGTGGCCTCCTGCCCCAGCCTGCGAATCGCGCGCGGTTCGGCCATCCGCTCCTCTCCCACTCGCTCCAGATGCTGCCGGCCGCCGCCTCGCTCCCGCCTTTCCCCTCGCGCGGGCTTCTCCTCCACTGTGTCGATGTCTTCGTTCTCTTCGAAGAAATCCGACACGTATAGGAACGTATCGCGCTCCAGCCCCACATCGACAAATGCGGATTGCATCCCCGGCAATACGCGTGTGACGCGTCCCTTATGGATGCTTCCGGCGAGCGAATACTCGTTCCCCCGCTGGAAATACACCTCGACGAGCTGATCCTCCTCGAGCACCGCTACTTTCGTCTCGTGGCGATTGGATCCAATCACCAGTTCTTTACTCATTTCTCACCGCCTCAATGGGTCGCGATGAGAGCAGCCACAGCCTCGGAGTTGCACCATTCCTGCATTCGTCCGCAGGCCATGTCAACGCAAACTTTCTGCCGCCGGCGCGGGACCCAGCGCACCGAATCCACAGTGCGCGAGCACATTCCGTGCTGCTTAATAACCCCACGCCTTGCGTCCGCTTACATCATTTCTGACGGTCGCGAAAAACTCTTTGCAATCCGAAATCTCTGTTCTACTCCGTTCGACCCCTATTCAATCGAGTCCAACTTTCAACTTGCTCGGCCGTCAGATTCAATTCACAAACCTGCGCAGCCTGACGCTATTCACTAATCCCAACATCAAAAAAATCGACCAGGTATCCGACCCCCCCGAACTCATCAACGGGAGCGGAATCCCGGTGATCGGCATCCGGCCGACCACCATGCCTACGTTAACTAACACATGAAACAACAGCAGCGCGGCCACGCCCATGCATATATAAAGCCCCGCCTTGTCGGTCGCCGTCTGCGCGTTCTGCACAACCTGCATGATGAGCAGGAAGTAAAGCGCCAGTGCGATCACGATGCCTACAAAACCGTGCTCCTCGGCGAACGAAGAAAAAATAAAATCCGTGTGCGGCACCGGCAAAAAGCCCAAGTGCGTCTGCGAACTCTCCTTTGCGCCCCGTCCCCACATGCCGCCGTTTCCGACGGCTATTCGCGATTGGATCACCTGAAAACCAGTCCCCTTCGGATCGCGGTCTGGATAAATGAAGCTCACCAGCCGGTCCTTCTGATACGGCTTAAGAAAATGATACCCAATCGGCAGCGTCACTAGCAGGATGGAGCCGATGATCAACAAATACTTCCATCGCAGCCCCGCCATCAGAATCCCGCACACCAGGATTGGCAGATAGGTTAAAGCCGTGCCCAGGTCGGGCTCTTTCATGACCAGGGCCATCGGTATCGCCACAAACCCTCCCAGCTTGGCGAGATCCTTCCACTCCAACGTCTCCGCTTTGATATCGGTTAGATACTTCGCAATCAGAAGAATCAATACAATCTTTACGAACTCGGAGGTCTGCAGCGTAAATCCGGCGACGTGAATCCAGCGAGTCGATCCGAAAACCTTATTGCCGATGACGGCGGTCGTCAACAGCAACGCCACCGCCCCGATGTAGAAATAAATCACCCGGCCGAGCAGCGAATGATAGTCGAAGGTTGCGATCACCCACATCATGACTAAGCCGCTCGCAACCCATACGATCTGCTTCCACCAGGCGTCTTCCCATTTCGTTCCGAGCGTCGCGCTGTAGATTTGAAGAACCCCCAGCGTGCAAAGCGCCAGCGTTACGATCAGCAGCGGCCAATCCAGGTCGCGTAAGGACCGGTACACTACTCGCCGCCTCCCGGCCCGGGAACTGCGAGCGCGGCCATGGCGGGTTGCGCGGCCTTTGAATCTACGCGCGGCCCGGCCGGCCGCAAACGCGCATTCTGCGCTTCCGCCGCTCGCGCTTTCTTATCGAAATAGGCTTTCATTACGTCGCGCACCATGGGAGCGGCGTACTGGCCGTGCTCTCCATTTTCGAACAACGTGGCCACCACGATCTGCGGTCCCTCCATCGGCGCGAACCCGACAAACCACGCGTTGTCCTTCATCGATTGCCCGAGCTTCGTTCCCTTCAGCACCTGGTTCGAAGCAAGCTGCGCGGTCCCCGTCTTGCCGCAAACCTTGATATTCGGCAACTGCGCCACGTGCCCCGTGCCGCCTTCGTTCACCACCGCATACATGCCCGAAACCACTTGCTGCACGTTCTCGGGATTGAAATTTCCTTCCCGCAGTAACTTCGGCGGAGTCGTTTTCACCAGGTGAGGCTGATACCAATGTCCCCCCACCCCAAGACCTCCCAGCGCCGCCGCCAATTCAAGCGGGGAAACCGTGATCGCGCCCTGACCGATCCCTACCGAAATCGTTTCGCCCGCATACCACTTTTGCCGGAACATTCGCATCTTCCAACGCGTGGAAGGCATCGTGCTTTCTCGCTCGTTCGGCAAGTCGATCCCGGTCTTGTGTCCGAAGCCGGCTAGCTCGGCATACTGCGCCAGGCGGTCGATCCCCAGCCTGTTGGCGACGTTGTAGAAGAACACGTCGCAGGACTGCTCGATTCCGTAATGCAGCGCGACTGTTCCGTGCCCGCCCTTCCTCCAGCACCCGAAGTAGTGACCGTAAAACGTGGCGCCCCCCGGGCAGTGGAATTGCGTCGTGGCGTCGATCACCCCCGTTTCGAGCCCCGCCAGTGCGGTAATCGGCTTAAACGTCGAGCCCGGCGCCAACTCGGCCTGAATCGCTCGATTCATCAGCGGCTTGTGCGGATCGTTGGCGATCTCGTTCCAATCGTCCCGCGTAATGCGCCCGGTGAATTTATTGGGATCGAAAGCCGGCCGGCTGACCATCGCCAATACCTCGCCGTTCCGCGGGTCCAGCGCCACCACCGCGCCTCTCTTCCCCTCCATCGACAACTCCGCCACAGCCTGCAAATCCAGATCGATGGTCGTGTGCAGGTCCTTCCCCGGAACCGCCTCCTGCGTCGTATCGGTCTGGCGCTCCCGTCCCATGTTGTCGACCAACACCCGCTGCTGCCCGTCCACTCCCCGCAGCGTATGGTCATACTCGCGTTCGAGCCCGTCCTTGCCGATAATGTCGCCCTGATGGTAATCGATGAACTGCGGCGAGTCCAATTCCGCTTCGCTGATCTCGCCCACGTACCCGGCTACGTGCGCGGCAAACCCATCCTGCGGGTATTGCCTCCGCCACGCTTTAATAAGTTGCATCTCCGGATACGTCTCCGAATCCTGATGCGACTCCACCCAGGCAATTTCATCGCGCGTCAACTGGTCTTTGATAATGATCTGCGGCGTGTTGCCCATGCGCCGGATCTTCTTGGCAAGCTCGCTGTAATCCAGTTGCAGCGCCTCCGCGATCGCCGGCAAGTGTTCCGGCTTGATCTCGTCGCGATTGAGCAGCAGCGAATAAGAAGCCTTGTTATCGACAATCACGCGCCCGTCGCGATCCAGAATCTTCCCCCGCGGCGCCAGGATCGGCGTGCTCTTGATGCGGTTGCGCTCGGCCGCCTCGCTGTAAACGTCTGGATTCTGAACCTGCAGCTTCCAGAAGCCGGAAACCAGGAAGACAAAAACAGCCGCCGTCAGATACTGGAAAACCGCGACCTTCCCCGATGCGCTATTAGGCTTGTCGCGCAGCAGCCGGTCCGGGGTAATCTCCTCGTCCCGCCGGTGCTCGCTCTGAAGAATTGCCACGAATGCTGTCCGAGTCTTGCAGGCCGCTTCGCGAGAGCTAAGCCGCCCCCGCTAGTTTCATTCTATCGAGCATTGCGAACAGCGGAATAGCAATTACCGCATTCAATGCTCCATGCACGAACGTTTCTTGTGGATCGAACGGCACCACTTGCCCTAGCAGCGCGCGGCGCATGATCCAGTAGAAAAAAGCGTGAAAAAAGTAAAAGAAGAAGCAGAGCACCATCCTTATGAAGGAGCTTTCCACGTTGAAGCGCAGGCTCACGGAGGCGGCGAAGTAGCCAACCAAGGTCTTGGTGATGCCGTACATGCCGATTGGAATGTTGGCGGGCGAAAGCGAATCTTCGGCCAGGCCCACAAACGCTCCGAAGAACAGCGACGCAATCGGGCTGCGCCGCATCAAGCCGAAATAAACCGTCAACAGTAGCGGCAGCTCCAGCCATTCCGTATTCGGTATCAGCCGCGGCAAATAGAACTTGCCGACAACCGCGATCAGCGTAAGAGCCGCGAGTGCGACTACCTGAAAACGATTGAACCAACTCTCGGCAACCGGCCGGGCCGTCAGCAGTTGATCGCTGGTTTCGTTCATCATTGCGGCGGAACTGGCGTCGGAGAAGAGTTCTGCCCGCTGGCGGGGGCAGCCTTGTGACGAGGCGCGCCCAGCGGAAGAACGGGGCCGCTCGCAGTGGTCGTCCGGGTTCGCGCCGCCGCCGTCGGCGCCGTGGAACTGCCCAGCGTTCCGTTTCGAGCGGAAGCGGATTGGCCCTCTGGATTCTTCGGCGCGGGCGATGCGCTTGCAACGGCCGCCCCTGCCTGCGATGGCGACGCCTGCCCTTGCGTCCCTTGCGCCGGCGTCTTCAAGTTGAAGTTCGGAACGTTCGACGTGTACGACCCATACTCATGTTTCTGCTCTTTGCCGAGAGCGTCGTATTTCTCCCGGATCTTGTCGGCCTCCGTTTGCGGTTTGGTGGTCTGCGCCTCCGTGCTGGTGCTTTCAGCTGGAGGGGCCGGCATGCTCTTGGTCGCCGTGTCTTCTTCCGCTGGCGCCGCGGGGATCGCTTGGTGCGCGCCCTGCAGCACCACCAGCACCTCCTCCGCGCCCCCCGGCGCTCCGCTCAGGTTCAGCTTCACGTCCTTCATGCCTTGCCCGGGCTGCACCGAAACGGCCGTTCCAACGGGAAAGCCTTTCGGGAAAATGCGGTCCTCGCCGGAGGTGAAAAACCATTCGCCCGCCGACAGCTTGTCTTCGTTTTGAATCTGCTCGACGGAACACTTGCCGCCCCCGCAATTCAGCACCCCGTGTATATGGTTCTTCTGCGATTCGACCCCCACTTTGAATGTCGGATCCGTAATCAGCAGCACCTGCGAGACCAGCGGATAAACCGCGACCACCTTGCCTACGATCCCATCCGGCGTCACCACCGCCATTCCCTTTTCGACTTCGCTCGTCGAGCCCCGATCGATGAACACGGCCTTGGCTGTCGCGACCGTGCTGTTGCCGATCACCCGGGCGGCGATGGTCTTCGATGGCGATTGTGCCTGGAATTTCGTAAGGGCGGTCGCATGTTCCGCGGTTCGAAGCTGGTTTCGGAAGTAGACGTTTTCGAGCCGCAACCGGTCGTTATCGGACTTAAGTTTCCGGTTCTGCTCGCGAACGTCCAGCAGAATGAAATAGTCCTGTAAGAATCCAATTGTGTTGCGCCGGATGGTTTCCACCGCCCCCGCCATGGGCGTGACAGCCGTGACCGCCCAAACCCGAATCAGGCGTTCATCCCGGTTGGTCCTGACCTGATAAGCCAAATAGAGAAGCTGTGCGACGACAACGACGAGCAGCACCGTCAGATTACGGTACCGGCTCAGCAGGGCTTCCATTGCTTCCTCTACCTACTGTAAGGGGTGCGGGCGACCGTGCCAAGGTTCTCTTTTAATCGCGCCCAACGGCCGCCGCCGCTCTCTGCGCTCGGCTATTCAATTGCGATTCGCCGCAAAAGTTTGAAGTCTGTCAACATTTTGCCCGTGCCCAGCACAACCGAAGCAAGCGGATCTTCCGCGATCGAAACCGGCAGGCCCGTGTCTTCCCGAATGCGCCGGTCGAAATTCTTGATCAGAGCGCCTCCCCCGGTCAGCACAATCCCCCGGTCGCTGATATCGGCGCTGATTTCAGGCGGCGTGCGTTCGAGAGCCACCCGTATGGCGTTGCAGATAGTGGCCACGCAATCCGCCAAAGCTTCCCGAATTTCGCTGTCTTCAATCGTGACGGTTCTTGGAACGCCTTCAATCAGATTACGGCCTTTGATCTCCATCGTCAGCGGCCGTTCCAGCGGATACGCTGAGCCGATCTGGATCTTGATCTGCTCGGCGGTTCGCTCGCCGATCAGCAGGTTGTATTTCCGCTTCAGGTAGTTCATGATGGCGTCGTCCATTTCGTTTCCCGCCACGCGGACCGATCGCGAATAGACGATGCCCGAAAGCGAAATCACCGCCACGTCCGTGGTGCCTCCGCCGATGTCGACCACCATGTTGCCCGACGGCTCCGTAATAGGCAACCCGGCGCCTATGGCCGCCACCATGGCCTGCTCCACCAGGTGCACTTCGCTTGCCTTGGCGCGATAAGCCGACTCGCTCACCGCGCGCTTTTCCACCTGCGTAATCTCGCTCGGCACGCCAATTACTATGCGCGGGTGCACCAGCATCTTGCGCCCGTGCGCTTTTTGGATGAAGTAGTTCAACATCCGCTCGGTGACCTTGAAATCGGCGATAACGCCGTCTTTCATCGGGCGAATGGCGACAATGTTGCCGGGCGTGCGGCCCACCATCTCCTTGGCCTCCCGGCCGACCGCCTCGATTTCTCCGTTGTTCTTGTTGATGGCGACAATCGAAGGCTCGTTGACAACTATGCCTTTCCCTTTCGCGAACACCAATGTGTTGGCGGTCCCTAGATCGATAGCAAGATCGGAAGAGATAAGACTGAAGACGGACCTGAAATTCAAATCCCGAGCGTAACATGAGAGGACGGATTCCGAGCATATGAAAATGACGCGCCGCGCCTGGCTTTCTTTCGCCATGCTGAGCGCCTGCGCGCGCAGGAAACCGACCGGTTACTCGGGCTACGCTCTCATCGCCACCGCGGGCGAGAACAGCGTCGCGGCGGTGGATCTGAGTAGCTTCCGGCTAGTCAAGCAGATCGATGTTGGCGCCTCCCCGTCGTCCATCGTGCCCATGCGGAATGCGAGCCTCGTGTTGACTCCCGAGACCGGCAGCGTTCACCTGCTCGATGCGGAGCTGAGGCGCGCGGCCGGCTTCCGGCTCTCCGACGAAGTCTCGGCCATCTGCGCCATGCCCGATCAGACGCGATTCGCCGCGCTAACCGGCAAGGCTCGGGAGCTGATCGTCGCCGACGCGGCGGCCCGCAAGATCGTCCGGCGGTTCAAGCTCGGGGGCGAACCGCTCGCGCTCGACGTCTCCCCAACCGGCTATGCGGCCGTTTCCACCGGCGCTCAGGGCGGGGTAGAGCTCTTTCACCTGGAGACCGGCCAGAGCTGGCGCGCCCAGATCCCCGGCCAGATCGGGGCCTTGCGCTTTCGCGCCGACGGCCAGCTTCTTCTGGTTGCAAGCCTCTACGACCACTCCTTGGCGGCGTTCCAGGTTCCCGGCCTGCAATCGATTGCCGAGTTGCCCTTGGGAATGGCGCCCGAAAACCTCTGCTTCAATTCCGATGCCGGACAGCTATTCGTTTCGGGCGACGGCATGGACGCCGTTGCCATCGTTTTCCCATACGACACGCTTGAGGTGGAACAAACCGTCCTCGCCGGGCGCGATCCAGGGACGATGGCGTGCTCGGCCGATCCGGCCTATCTCTTCGTGGCGAGCCACAGCGGCTCCGACGTCTGCATCTTAAATGTGGACACCCGAAAGGTCATCGGCATCGTCCAGGTCGGACAGAAGCCGAACTACATCGCCGTTACGCCGGATAACCAGTTCGCGCTGGTCCTTGAGGAGCTCTCCGGGGATATGGCCGTCATTTATATCCAAGGCATTCAGGCCAATCGCAACAAATCGGGAGCGTCGCTGTTCACGGTTGTTCCGGTGGGGGCGCGTCCGGTTCAGGCCGCTGTGGTGCCCAAGCAGCTTGGATGACCGCTAGCGCGGCCAACCCGGCGGTCTCGGTGCGAAGCACATTCGGTCCCAGCGAGCAGCCCGTCCAACCTTCGCCGCTGGCCCATTCGCGCTCCTGGTCGGTCCACCCACCCTCCGGCCCTAAGAGCAGCGCCACATGATCGGAAGCCTTCCGTTCCTGGGGCAGGCAGCCTAAGATCGGCGGCGCGCCCGAACTCTCATCGAGCATCAAACGCACACTCGCATCGATTTGCGTGCATCTTTCTAAACGAAATGGCAGCTCGACGCGCGGCAGATGGGCTCGGCGAGACTGCTGGCTCGCTTCGAGCGCGATCTTTTCCCAGCGGCTCCTCCGCTGGTGAGCGGCCTTCGCCAGCCCCTTTTCGGTTCGAATCGTCTCGATTGGTTGGATAGCCGACACTCCAAGTTCGGTGGCCTTCTCGATCAGCCATTCGAACCGTTCGAACTTGATGAGGGCAGCCAGCAGACACACCTGGACAGCAGGGGCAGGGGTGTCCAACTTCTCGAGGACACGGAAGGACACCAGGGATTTCCTAGCAACGTCTATTTCGGCCAGGTACAGGTCGCGGTTATCGGAAATCTCGTGTATCTGGCCCGGCTCGGCCCGCAGCACGCGAACCAGGTGCTCGGCCTCGCGGCCGGTCAGTTCGGCGCCCCCGCGGCGGATCCCCGGGACAAAGAAACGCCGTCGGGCCATCGGGCTATTTTACGAGACGCGGCTAGTACAATCGGTCGAAATGGATGTCTCGGAGTCGAGCAGCCGGCGCCGCTTGAGCGCTGTTGCGCTCGCCGTGATGCTCGGAGCCGCATTCCATTTGACTCTGCGGGCGCAGGATAGCGGCGGAATGTCGATGCCCGGAATGGCAATGCCGGGAATGCAGATGCCCCAGATGAACGCTGCCGAAATGTTTCTGATGCAGAACATGTCGGGGACTGCCATGAACCCGGCCTCCTGGCCGATGCCCATGGTGACGGACCGCTTGGGTTCGTGGACCGGAATGTTCATGGCTCAGGCGTTTATAGACGACACTCAGCAATCCGGCCCGCGCGGCGGCGACAAGCTGTATTCGACGAACTGGTTCATGGCGAATCTCGAGCGCCGGGCGGGTAACAACGGCGCGTTCGAGTTTCAGCTCATGCTTAGCCTGGAGCCCGCGACCATCACGGACCGCCGCTATCCGCTCCTGTTCCAGACCGGGGAAACTGCTTTTGGCAAGCCGATCGAGGATGGGCAGCACCCCCACGACTTCATCATGGCGTTAGGCGTTCAGTATGCGCTCTCTCTCGGCGAGAGCACGACTCTCGAATTCTATTTCGCGCCAGTGGGCGACCCGGCGCTCGGACCCATTGCCTATCCGCACCGCGCCTCAGCCATGGAACTGCCGCAAGCGCCCCTCGCGCACCACTGGCAGGACGCGACCCACATCTCAGACGAGGTGGTGACGGCGGGAATCGCGTATAAACAGCTCAAGCTTGAGGCGAGCGGCTTCTATGGCGCCGAGCCGAATGAGAATCGCTGGAACATCGACACGGGTCCCATCAACTCCTGGTCTACGCGGCTCTGGTATCTTCCGGGCAAAAACTGGGCAGCCCAGGTTTCGGTCGGGCATCTGGCGCATCCCGAACTGCTCGAACGCGGCGATCAAACCAGAAGCACTGCGTCGGTCGAATACTCTAAGCCGCTGCCCGGCGGGAGCTGGTCCACGAGCGCCATCTGGGGCCGCGACCATCATACTTACACCGCGCGTAACTTGAATTCCTATACGCTTGAGTCGGTTCTGCCCATCAAGCGAAAGAATTTCATTACCGGCCGCACGGAGCTGGTGGATAAGGACGAGTTGTTCGAAGGTCAGCCGCTGATCGAGCAGTTACTCGATACTTACTATGGAAGCACCTTCCGGGTTGGCGAGTTTACTCTCGGGTACACGCGAGACATCGGCCTTTTTAGCCACATAGAAACCGGCCTGGGCGCGAATGTAGAAGCTTATTCGCTACCCGCCGCTATCAAGCCCTACTACGGAGAACATCCGATTGGAGGCAATGTGTTTGTGAGATTCAGATTGAAGCCGCGAGCCTAGAAACATGAATTGCAGAACCTCCAGATTGCCTGCTGTGCTGATTCTTTCGCTTTTGTTGTCGGGATACGGCCGCCCGCAAAATGCGCCCCGTCCGCCTGGGCAGAACCCCAATGGCATGCGCGTCTATATCTGGGCGGGGCTCAAGTCTCATCTCCCGGGACAGCACGACTATCCGCAATTTCTGGCCGACTGGAGCAAGCTCCTGACCGAGCGCGGCGCGGTAGTGGATGGAGCGCTGCACCCGCCGAGCAGCGCCGATCTGGAGCACACGGATGTGGTCGTGATCTATAAAGGGGACGCCGGCTACCTATTTGAAAGCGAGCGGCCGGTCATGGAGGCGTTCGTTAAGCGCGGCGGCGGGCTCGTGGACTTCCACGATTCCTTATGCGGGCCGGACCCCGACTATCTGGCAACCCTGCTCGGCGGCGCCAAGAAGCATGGCGAGGTGAACTACACCCTGGACGCGCCTGTCCGCTACCAGGTTGTGGACGCGGCCGATCCGATCATGAAGGACATGTCGGATTTCACGATCCTGGATGAGGCATTTTTCAAGATGACCTGGGCAAAAGATCCCGCGATTCATGTGCTGGCCAATGCCCGGATCGCCGCGACTCACAGCGCGCAGGGCCACGAGGGAGAGATAGTGCCGCAGATGTGGACCTACGAACATACGCTCGCGGGCGGCCAGCCTGCCCGGGCGTTCGTCTGGATGCAAGGACACATCTACGCCAACTTTTCGAATTACCAGATCCAAAGAACATTACTCCGCGGTATCGCCTGGGCCGCCCATAAGCCGGTGGACGAACTGGTGAGTTATGGAAAGAAGGAGTAATTAAGTACCTTGCGCGTCCCCAGGCGAGCCGCCCGCGCGGCACGCCCTGACCGGCCCTCTTCCCACCCGAATCTCTTTCTTCGCTTCCCGAACCACGGCGCCTTGGCTCGCCTGTAACTGCGCATGCCCTAATCTCGCCTCAATCGCGCCCTTCGTCTTACTCGTTGACTTACTCTGTATCTTCGCTTCCTCGCCCGCCTCTTTCAAAATCTCCCGCGCGCACTGCTCCATCTGCTTCCGCACTCGCGCGATGTCCAGTTCCTCTTTCAGCTTGTCCTTCCGCAGCCCCCGCACTGCATAAAACGCCCGGTAAAAAGACCGTTCCGCTGTCGTCTTATACCGCGAATACAACTGCATCTGCTTATGCTGCTCCTCGGTCCAGTCCAGCGGATGCACCGCGGCCAGCTCCGCCTCCGCTTCCATGCACACGCGCTCGGCCCGCCGTAAGAACCAATCCCCCAGAATCACCCGCTCTATCAGCGACTCTCCCGCCTGTCCCTCCGGCTCATACTCGGCTCGCCATCCCGCCGCCAGCCGGTCGAAATCCTCCTGCAGCTCATCGCCCGCAATCACGCTCCGCGACCGCATCCCGTGCTTCCTCGCATTCTGGCTGGAATTCCCCTTGCCTTCCGGCGTCTTTGGCCCTGTTTGCCCCGGCATAGTCGCCCAAGTTTCTCCAAGGCGCCGTTCTCAAACCCCCGCCAAATCCTCCCATCTCTATGCCTGCATTGCACTTACATTCTTTTCCCTTGCTGTCATCGCTAGGCTCGCGGCCCTAGGCCGCCTCCTGCCATTTCGTTTGGCAAAAACGCGCATTGTTGCCGCCGCGCAGCGCCTGCCGCAGTTGATACCCTCGGGTGATGCCGGCTCGGAAATACATTCTGGCTCTCGATCAAGGAACCACTAGCTCTCGCGCGGTTCTGGTCGGCGGCGACGGGCGCGTGCTCGGGCATGCGCAAACGCCCTTCCGTCAGATCTTCCCGAAGCCGGGCTGGGTAGAACACGATCCGATTGAAATCTGGTCCTCGCAGGCCGGAGTCGCCATCGAGGCGCTTGCCCAGGCTGGCGTCAACTCCGATTCCGTTGCCGCCATCGGCATCACCAATCAGCGCGAAACCACGATTGTGTGGGACCGCAAGACCGGGGAGCCGATTCATAACGCCATCGTTTGGCAGGACCGCCGCACCGCCTCTTTCTGCGACCTGCTTCGCGAACAGGGCCATGAACAACTCATTCAGCGGAAGACCGGCTTAGTCATCGACGCCTATTTCTCGGGCAGCAAGATTCGTTGGATGCTCGACCATGTGCCCGGCGCAAGAGATCGAGCCTCCCGCGGCGAGCTTGCCTTCGGCACGGTCGATAGCTGGCTCATCTGGAAGCTCACCGGCGGCGCGAGGCACGTCACCGACGTCACGAACGCCTCCCGCACCATGCTCTTCAATCTGCACACGCAGAGCTGGGACGGCGACCTGCTGCGTCTGTTCGAAATTCCCGCTTCGCTGCTGCCCGAAATCGTAGCCTCCAGCGAAGAGTGCGGCAAGACCAGCGGCGTGTTGGAAGGGATTCCCATCGCTGGCATCGCCGGCGATCAGCAATCCGCGCTTTTCGGCCAGATGTGTACTCGCCCGGGAATGGCGAAGTGCACCTATGGAACCGGCAGCTTCATGCTGCTGAACACAGGCGAGCGCGCCGTCGCTTCGCGCAACAAGCTGCTGACCACCGTCGCCTGGCGAGTCCATGGGCGCGCCAGCTATGCGCTCGAAGGCAGCATTTTTATTGCGGGCGCCGTGGTGCAATGGCTTCGCGACGAATTGCAGATCATCCGCGCCGCCGAAGACATCGAGGCGCTCGCCGCCGGCGTCCAGGATACCGGCGGCCTGTATCTCGTTCCGGCCTTCGCCGGACTCGGCGCCCCGCATTGGGATCAATACGCCCGCGGCGCCATCCTAGGCTTGACCCGCGGGAGCAGTCGCGCCCATATCGCGCGCGCCGCGCTCGAAGGTATCGCGTTCCAAGTGGCGGACGTTCTCGCCGCGATGGAAAGCGATTCCGGAGCACCGATTCAAGAACTGCGAGTGGATGGCGGCGCGGCCCGCAATAACTTGCTGATGCAAATGCAAGCCGACCTCTTAGGCATCCCTGTTACACGGCCTTCGAATCCCGAAACCACAGTCCTCGGCGCCGCCTACCTGGCTGGCCTCGCCGTCGGCTTCTGGCCAGATCAGGCGGAGCTTGAGCGGCAATGGGCTGTCGATCGGCGCTTTGAACCGAAGATCGGCGCCGATGAACGAGCGCAGCGCCGCGCGGCCTGGTCTCGTGCGCTCGACCGCGCCCGCGAGTGGGAGCAGCCCTAATCTTCAAGAGAACGCCTTGACGCTCCGCCGTTCCGAGATCCTCGCCCAACTCTCCGACACCCCGGAGTGGGATGTCCTCGTCATTGGAGGCGGCGCAACGGGCCTGGGCGCCGCCGTCGAAGCGGCTTCGCGCGGCTACAGGACGCTGCTTCTCGAAGCGCGCGATTTCGCGCAAGCCACCTCTAGCCGCAGCACCAAGCTCGTGCACGGCGGCGTGCGCTATCTGCGCCAGGGAAATCTCAAGCTGGTGCTCGAAGCCTTGCGCGAGCGCGGCCGCATCCTGCGTAACGCTCCCGATCTCGCCCATTGCCGCGCCTTCATCGTTCCCGCGTATTCGATGTGGGACCTGCCGTTCTACAGTGTCGGACTCACGTTTTACGACCTGCTCTCCGGCGGCGAATCGCTCGGCCGTTCCAAGCTGCTCTCGCCCGCCGCCGTGCGCGCCGCCCTTCCCACCCTTCAGCCGCGAGGTCTTCGCGGCGGCATTCTCTACTACGACGGCCAGTTCGACGATGCCCGCTTCGCCATCGCGCTGCTGCGCACTCTGTTCGATCTCGGCGGCACGGCTCTCAACTATGCGCCCGTGTCGCAGCTGCTCAAAGCTCAGGGCCGGCTGCGCGGCGTCGCCGCGACCGATTCGGAAACCGGCCGCGCCTTTGAATTGAGCGCCAAAGTCGTCGTCAACGCCACCGGCATATTCTCGGACTCCGTCAGGCGCATGGACGATCCTGCGACCCCCTCGATCGTCACCGCCAGCCAAGGCACGCATTTCGTTCTCCCTCGCTCCTTTCTTCCCTCCGAAAACGCGCTCATGATTCCGCGCACCGCTGATGGTCGTGTCCTCTTCGCCATCCCGTGGCGCGGGCGCGTTCTGGTTGGAACCACGGACGATCCGGTTCCTAAGCCCGAGCTTGAGCCGCGTTCCACCCGGCAGGAGCGCGATTACCTGGTCGAGCACATCGAGCGGTTCCTCGGCCGCCGGCCCTTGCCCGCCGACGTCCTGAGCGTCTGGAGCGGACAGCGCCCGCTCGTTTCGCGTTCGTCGACGGCCAGCACAGCCGCGCTATCGCGCGATCACACCATCCTCATCTCGCATTCCCGCCTGGTCACCATCGTCGGCGGCAAATGGACTACCTATCGGAAGATGGCCGAAGACGTCATCGATCGTGCCGCGCCGCTCGCCGGACTGCCGCGTCTCGCTTCGAAAACCGCCAACTTGCGCCTACACGCCGACGAAGCTTCCACGCCTGCCGAGCCCCTTCATCCCGCGTTTGAATTCGGCAAAGCAGACGTGATCCGCGCCGTGCGCTATGAGATGGCGCGCCGCCTCGAAGACGTACTCGCCCGCCGCGCGCGCGCCCTGTTTCTCGACGCTCGCGCAAGCCTCGATGCCGCGCCTGCCGTGGTCCGCCTCATGGCCGCCGAGCTTCAACTCGATCCCGCCTGGGAACGCGACCAGCTCGTCGCATACAGTAGATTGGCTGAACAATACACCTTATGAACATAGACTCCGCGGTCTTGGGCGAATTCGTGGGCACCATGGTTCTGATCCTCTTAGGCAACGGCGTGGTCGGTGGCGTGCTGTTGGCTCGCTCCAAAGCCCAGAACGCGGGCTGGGTGGCGATCAGCGTCGGATGGGCCCTCGCGGTCTTCAGCGGAGTCGCCGTTGCCATCTCCATCGGCGATTCCGATGCCCACCTGAACCCCGCCTTCACGGTCGCTTCCGTTCTGATGACCGGCCACCCCGAGCGCCTCTTCACCTACATCCCCGCCCAGATTCTCGGCGCCCTCGCAGGCGCGGTTCTGGTCTGGTTGTTCTACCTGCCCCACTGGCGCGTCACTCAAAGCGCGGCCGAGAAGCTTGCCTGTTTCTCAACCGGTCCAGCCATCCGCAGCCTGGGCGCCAACTTCTTGAGCGAAGTCATCGGAACGTTCATCCTCGTGCTGGTTGCCTCCGCGCTCGTCTCCCGCCGTCTCGCCCCGGGCGGCGTCGCTCCAGGCCTGGGACCAATTCTCGTCGGCGCGGTGGTCTGGAGCATCGGCCTTTCTCTCGGCGGCACAACCGGCTATGCTATCAATCCCGCGCGCGACTTCGGCCCTCGTCTCGCCCACGCCTTTCTTCCCATCCCGGGCAAAGGTCCCTCCGATTGGGCTTACGCCTGGGTGCCCATCTTCGGCCCTCTCTGCGGCGCCGCCGCGGCCGCTCTCTTCATCCGCTGGACCGGAATCTGATTCCGCGCTCCGCCGCAATCCGCCACGTTACAATAGGGCTTACTCGATAAGTCCCGGGCCGGCCGCTTTCATCGCGGTTATAACCGCGTCTCGAACCACCAATGAATGAATTAGTGCGGGAAACATACCGCTATCGCGAATTGATTTGGGCTCTCGCCATGAAGGAGCTTAAGATCCGCTATAAGCGGTCCGTTCTCGGCTTCCTATGGGCCTTGTTGAATCCCATGCTGCTCATGCTGGTGTTGAGCGTTGTCTTCTCCACCATCATGAAGATCAACATCCCGCACTACGCAATCTTCCTGCTCAGCGTGCTGTTGCCCTGGACCTTTTTCTCCCAGTCGCTATCCTACGCGGTCGAATCCATCGTCGGTAACGCCGACCTGATTAAGAAGGTTCGCGTGGCGAAGCTGGTCTTTCCAGTGGCGGCCGTGGCCTCCAACATGATCAACCTGCTGCTGTCGATCATTCCGCTGGCGCTGATCGTTGTGCTCATGGGTCACCCCTTTCACCTGACCTGGATCTATCTGCCGGTGCCGCTGCTCGCGCTTACGATCTTCACCCTGGGCGCAACTTTCTTCTTCGCCGCCGCCAATGTCTATTACCGCGACGTGGCCCACATCTTGCAAATCGTGCTGCAGGCCTGGTTCTATATCACGCCCATCATCTATTCCATCGATTTCTTCCCCGAAAAATATCGCTGGATTTTCAAGCTCAATCCCATCCAATTTGTTCTGAATGGCTTTCGGCTCAGCGTCTACTACGGCCTGTTGCCTACGCCCGAATCGATCTTCGCGTCGTTTCTTTGCGCCTTCATTGCGCTCTTCATCGGCTTCGCCGTGTTCCGGCGCCACCAGAACGACTTCGTGTTCTACGTTTAATCGCGCATGGCATCTGAATCGGTTCCCATCCGGCTGCAAGGCGTCACACAGCGCTATCGCGTCATCAGCGAGCGCCCCGACACCATTCGAGAGCTCTTCTCGCGCTTCTTCCGCCACAAGACCAGCTACCACGATTTCGACGCGCTCAAAGACATAAACCTGACGGTTGCGCGCGGCGAAATGCTCGGCATCGTCGGCCGCAACGGTTCCGGAAAAAGCACTCTGCTCAAAATCATCGCCGGCGTTTACAGGCCTACAGCCGGACGCGTGGAAGTCACCGGAACCGTCGCCCCTCTGATCGAGCTAGGCGCCGGATTCCATCACGAACTCACCGGCCGCGAGAACATCCTGCTCAACGGCCTGCTGCTCGGCTACTCCAAGCGCGAGATGCTCGGCCGCCAGGACCGCATCATCGAATTCGCCGACATCGGCGATTTCATCGACGCGCCCGTCAAGCAGTACTCTTCCGGCATGTACACGCGCCTCGCCTTCGCCGTGGCGACCGAAGTCGATCCCGACATCCTGGTCGTAGACGAGATACTGGCCGTCGGCGACATGCCCTTTCAAGCCAAGTGCTTTGAGAAACTCAAGCGTTTCCGTGCCGCCGGCAAGACCATCCTGTTAGTCACTCATTCGATGGACCAGGTCTTGAAGTTCTGTGATCGGGCGGTCTATCTCGAAAGAGGACAATTCCTGTTCGATGGGGAACCCGAGCAAGCCGTCCAACTCTATCGCGACCGCGCGACCCCGGAAGAACCCGTTCTCATAGAAGTAGCTTCCCGCTAGCCTGTTCTCTGGACGCGCCGCGTCTATTTCGCCGCTGAACGCGCTCCGAATCGAATAGCTGCGTCGACCACCTCACACAGCGCCGCGCCGTTCAAAGCTTAAAATCGATTCACTTTGATAAGTCTTGCCATACGGCTGCGTCCAGCCTTTAGAACAGAACGTTATGAGACAAATCAGCGTCCTTTCGGTTTGCGCGGTCGGAGTAGTCGCCCTCCTTGCGACAGGCTGCCAGAAGAGTCAGCCTCCGGCCACCGATCAAACTTCGACAGCTTCGGCGCCCGCAGCCGCGACGGATACGTCGTCGACCGCGCCGCCCCCTGCGGACGGCAATCTGGCGGCCCCTGCCGATACCGCGCAAAACGCCCCGCCGCCGCCCTCGGGTCAGGGTAGTTATCCCGACTACGATAGCTCCGGCGGCAGCAGCGACGTGGACGCCGAACCTGCCGAATATGCCCCTCAGCCTCCACCCGAACTGCCCGACTACAGCCAACCCCCCTGTCCCGGAGACGATTACATGTGGACTCCCGGGTACTGGGACTACTCATCGTCCGGTTATTACTGGGTTCCGGGCGCGTGGGTGGTGGCGCCGTACGTCGGCGCGCTCTGGACTCCGCCCTACTGGGGTTTCAGCGGAGGCCGCTACCGTTTGCATCGGGGATATTGGGCTCCTCACATCGGTTTCTACGGCGGTATCAATTACGGCTTCGGATACACCGGCCGCGGCTACTATGGCGGCTACTGGAACAGCGGGCGGTTCGACTATAACCGCTCCGTAACCAATGTGAACGTTACGGTGGTACACAACGTGTATGAACAGAACGTGACGGTCGTAAATAACACGCGCGTCAGCTACAACGGAGGAAGCGGCGGAGTGAACATGCGGCCGATTCCGGCCGAGCAGGCCGTCTTGCGCGAGCAGCGTACGCCCCCAGTCGCCGCCCAAGTGCAGCACGTTCACCAGGCCGCCAGCAATCCCGCGCAGTTCGCGCGCGCCAATCAAGCACGGCCAACTCAGCTTGCCGCGGCTCGCCCGCTGGCCACCTCGTATCACGCACCGGCGCCTGCCCCGGCTGGAGTACCCGCGCGAGCCACCGGACATCCTGCCAATGCTCCGGAAGCGAGACCCACTCCTGAAGCCCGCCAGCCAGCGCCGGCCGCGCGGCCAAATGCCCAGCCGGGCCGCAATGAACCCGCTCAACCGCGACCCGAAGCCCGGCCCGAAGCCAGACCCGCCACCCCGGCCCGGCCGACTCCTGAAAGCAGGCCCGCTCCGGCTCGTCCAGAAACGCGTCCCGCCCCTCCGCCGCCTGCAAGGCCCGAAGCACGTCCTGCGCCAGCGCCCGCTCGGCCCGAAGCACGTCCTGCGCCAGCGCCGGCTCGACCCGAAGCGCGCCCGGCGCCAGCACCGGCTCGACCCGAAGCGCGTCCTGCGCCAGCACCGGCTCGACCCGAAGCGCGTCCGGCGCCAGCACCGGCTCGACCCGAAGCGCGTCCTGCGCCAGCACCGGCTCGACCCGAAGCACGTCCGGCGCCAGCGCCCGCTCACCCGGCGGCCAAACCGGCGGAATCTCCCAAAGCGCCTGCGGCGCATCCGAACACCAAACAGGAAAAGGCCAACACCAAGGACACGGAACACCACTAGTCTTCCGCTCCGAGCAATCGTATTCTGCGCGAGCCGCTGAACGGCATACCGTGCCGCTCGCGGCTCGCCGATACTTATCTGCGTGACAGCAGAGTCGAATCAGTACCGGCTCTCGACGCTTGGCTAAAGCGCGACGATACCCTCTGCCGCCAGGCGTCGTGCGCCGTCAATGCGTTCTTTCCTTTCGCTTTCGAGCCGAATGGATACTTCGCGGAATTGGCTCTCGTAGACCCACGCCGAATGATCTTTGGTACTTTCGGCTTGTAAGTTCCACCGATGATCGGTTTAGGCGGATTCATATCGGCCTGGCAGCGCTGCGGCCCCAAAAGGCAGACCTGCATCAGCGCCCACCAGATGCAGAATCGCAGCCATTTCCAACAGCCGGTTTGTGACAGCTTCCCGAAAAGTTCCATCACTGGAACCATCGGCTCTCGCCGCCGAAAACTGTACGCCCTTGCGCGTCCCGCCCCGCTTACTTCTCCAGTTCCACGCTCAGCGCCGCATGATACTGCTCCGGCAGCCGGGTCGGCCGCCACTCGCGATTCAGCCACATATGTTGAGTGAATCCCTCCGCCAGCACCCGCTCCGGGTCCGCCGACCGGATCTGGTACGTAAACTCCATCCTGCGCGGAGTCGACTTCGTCACTTCCGTGCTTACCACAATCTCCTGGTCGTACCGCGCCGGCGCCAGATACCGGCAGCGCGCCTCGGTTACGGCTAGATACAGCCCCGCCGTCTCTTCCATGACTTTATACGGCAGACCCAGGGCCCGCACCAGCTCCACTCGTCCAATCTCCATCCAGACCAGGTAGTTGGCGTAATACACCACGCCCATCTGATCGGTCTCGGCGTATCGCACTCGCAACCGTGTCTCGTGAGCAAATCCGCTATTTGCCGGCTGAACCATCGCTCTCCTCTCGTTCGAATATAGCGGCCCGTCCCACCGTTCCCGGCCCTGGCGCGCGCCCCGAGCGACGGTTGTTAGGATTCGGATATGCGTGTGCGAGTCATGTTCTTTGGAGGCCTCAAAGAAATCGTCGGCGCTTCCGAAGATGCGCCGGAGATTCCGCCGCACTCCACCCTAGCGACCCTGTTTGAGTCCTATTGTCAACGATTTGAAACCCTTCGGCCCAGGCGCCCGTCGATCCTATTTGCAAGAAACGGGGAGTTCGCCACGCCGGAAACAGCCCTAGCCGACAACGACGAAGTCGCATTTCTGCCCCCCGTTAGCGGCGGCGCCGGTCGCGAGTCCGTGGGCCGTTCCGCGGAAGATCGGCTGTCCGAGCTCGCAATCGACGACCCCGCGGGCCACGTCTTTCGAATCACGCGCCGCCCCATCGACTCTCAAAGCCTTGCGCGAACTCTTCAGCGCGATCAGGACGGCGCGGTCGTGGTCTTTGAAGGCGTTGTGCGCGACAACACCAAAGGCCGGCCCACCTCGCATCTCGAATACGAATGCTACGAGGCGCTCGCCATCGGTCAAATGGCGCGCATCGGGCGCGAAATCGCGGCGACCTTTCCCATCGGGCGCATCGCCATCGTCCATCGCCTCGGCCGCCTTCAAATCGGCGAAGCGAGCGTTGCCGTGGTCGCCTCGGCGCCTCATCGCCGCCCCGCATTCGAAGCAGCGCTCGAAGGCATCAATCGCCTCAAACGCGAAGTGCCCATCTGGAAAAGGGAATTCTTTGCCGATGGCGCGGTGTGGGTCGAAGGCGAGTGGGACGAGCGGCTGCTCACTGGATTTTCGGCGCATGCTCAGCCGTAAACCCGCGCTGCCCGGCCTGACCATCCTTATCGCCGCGCAGTGCCTGGCCGCCGTGCAATGGACGCCGGTTAATCCCGCCCCTCCTCAAACTCCGGCATCCCAGCAGAGTCCCGCCCAGACCGCTCGGCCGCAGCCTGCTCCTTCTTCGCCGCCCGTCTTCTCCGTCAAAGTGAACCTGGTGCGGCTTCTGGTCTCGGTGCGCGATCGCGAGGGCGTCCTTCGCACCAATCTCGACAAGCAGGATTTTGAGATTCTCGATAACGGCGTTCCCCAGGAACTCGCCGTTTTCGAGCGCAACACCTCCCTGCCGCTCTCGGTCGCCATTCTCGTCGATACCAGCGGCAGCACCCAGATCGACCTCCGCTATGAGGTCGATTCCGTGATGAAGTTCATTCCCGCGCTTGTCGGCGCCGGCAACCCGGAAGATACCTTCGCCCTGTTCAGTTTCAATTACCGCACCAGCCTCGAAGCCGACTTCTCGCGCAATCCCCGGAAGGCCGAGCGAGCGCTTCACGGGCTGCATGGAGAAGGCGGCACGTCGCTCTACGACGCCATCTATCTTGCAAGCGATGTTCTCGCGCGCCGGGAAGGCCGCCACGTCATGGTGGTTGTGACCGATGGCGGCGACACCACCAGTTACAAGCGCTATGAGGATGCGCTTTCCGCCGCGCAGCGCGCCGACGTTGTGCTTTATCCAGTCGTGGTCGTTCCAATCGAGAGCGATGCCGGACGCAATCTCGGGGGCGAGCACGCGCTCGCCACGCTTGCCGCTTCCACGGGCGGCCGCATCTTCAACCCCGATAGCTTCGAGTTGCTCGACCAGGCCTTTTCGGAAATTTTGCAAGAACTGCGGACGCAGTACTTACTGGGTTTCTATCCTCGCGGAATCCCCGAGCAGCCCCGCCTGTTTCATTCCGTAAAAATTAAGCTGCACGATCCATCTCTTCGAGTGACAGCCCGCACAGGTTACTACGAGCCGTAAAGCAGCGCCTCTACTTACAGAGACTGGGATTGCCGATCGCGAGCCACTCGCCCCAATTCTTTCCCCCGTCTTCCGCAATTATGCGTAGGCGCTTAGTCGAAGCTGGAAATGCCAGCCGCCAAAAGATCCACTGCTTGTCCGTATCCTGCAGAGGGACTTCGGCAACCGGCGAGCCGGTATCGGCATCCACCACCGCCGCCGAGAGGCCGCCCTTTCTCGGCCCTTGTAGCACGGGAAGAACGATGCAATTGTTCGACGGCGCAGGGAACGCCGACGACTCGATTGTTCCGGTCTTCTTGTTGTCGCCGCTCCAGCTTCCGTAGACCGGACCGGCTGGCCCCTGCCCAGGCCACATGTTGGGCGGAATTACATTCACCGTCCAGGTCTGGTCCATCTGCCACAGTATGCCCGCTATCGGGGCCCCCGCATTCTGCCATGCGATTGGGCGCGGCGCCGGCACCCCCGCTTCGCCTTCAATCGGGAACAATTTTCCTCGCTCCATCGCATATGCGGTGAAAGACTGCGTGGCGTAATCCAAATTCACAAAACCCACCCATCCAAGCGCGGGCGGTGTCTTGGCGTTGTTCAACTCGCCGGGGAAGCCCGCCGGTAATTTTCTGGCGAATCCTACGATTCTCCCCATCTCATTCGCTAGAACCAGCCATCCCTTGTTTCGCCGCAGTTGGGATTCGTCCGCCCACCCGGCCACCTGCACTCCACCCAAAACCGGATACGCGTAAGTGATCGCTCCGGGAATGGCTTGATTCTCTAGCTTGCCGAAGCTTGCAAGCGGATCTCCTAGCCGCTTACGACGTGAATCGCAGAAGACAGATAAGTTGTCCTTGTTAAGGTCTGCTGCCCACTTACTCAATGAAGCTGGGTCCATGAATACATTCAAGTCCACGCCCGGATCTTGCAAACCGAGATCTATGCCGAGCGCGGCCATTTGCTCCTTCGCCCGCCGCTGGTCCGCGCCCTCCAGCCACCATCGCAACTTGGGCAACCCTAGCAAGATCAGCAATGCGAACACGGCCAGCAGCACGCCTGGCGGCGCGAACCGCCACTGCAACCGGGAGGCAAGCCAGAGGCATAGTAGGATCAAGACTCCCCAAGCGATGAGCGGCCCGGTGAGATAACGCGGCGCTTTGGCGGCGCCGAAGAGTGGATCGTTCGGGTCCATTCGGCCTGCTACCGTCAGAACCGCGGTTCCAAGCGTGAAAGCATATGCGCCGAACAAAACCACTCCTGTGCTTGTGAGGAGGAGTCCTCTGCGATAAGCGGCGATGCCGAGCCCGATGACGAGCACGACGCCGGCCCAGCCAAGCCGTATACCGAATTGTGTAGACTTGATGGCGCCGAACGGCATGCTCAGGTAGTCGCCCACGAACTCGACCGCATACCACGGATGGCGGAGTAAGTTTTCCGCTGAGAGGCTGCCGGTAAACCGATAGCCGATGAAGTAAAGCCCGGCTGCCACCATGGCGCTTGCCGCCAGCGCCGCCGCTTGCCGCTTAGGAATAGAAGCCCGCCATGCAATCAGGATCAGCAGCGGCCACAGCGTCAAGCCGTTCGCTGACGAGTAAGTGGCGACAATCGCGCAGGCGATCAGCGCTATCAGATCCGCGTTCGCCTGGGTTTTCCGCAGACGAGCGAGAAATACCAGTGCCAACAGAACCGTAAATTGCAGGAGCGTCCATTGCAGCAGAAAGGTATCCGCCAGAACTACCGCGCTGCCTTGCCAGCCTATGATGATTCCCGCGAGCGCACTGCCCGCGTTTCGCACAAACGAAGGCGTGCTCTTATCTGAATGGAATGCCCAAGAGAGCGCAACCCAGCTTCCCGCATAGCAAAGAAAGCTAACGGCAAGCGGCAGAATCTGACGGCCGTGGAACAGCAGATAATCCGCTGCGAAGACGATCTCCGGAAACACGACGCGGTGCTCGTTGTGCTGCTGCCATAAGATGCGGAAATCGAGAGCCCTATAAAACGGCAGCAGCGCCGCCGTGCGCCAATAATCCCATGTCGGCAGCGCCGTATAGTAGCGCGCCACGCGAAGGATCGTTTCGCACCAGGCGAAGGCCAGCCAGACCGTCAGAATCGCCAGCGCAAGCAGCGTCAGATCCGTCCGTTTGGCCCTTGCAAACTCCCGTGCTCTCTCCGCAAAGCTAGGGGGTTGCATGGGCGCTCCTGGGCGAAACCTGGGCCATATCTTATAAAATTGTGATCTAGTGACAAGAAACGCGCTAGTGACGGGCTCTTGCGGGCTGATCGGCTCTGAAATCAGCATGCATCTCGCGCGCCACGGCTACGAAATTTTCGGAATCGATAATAACGAACGAGCGGTCTTCTTCGGCCCGGAAGGCGATACCAGCTGGTCGCTCCAACGGCTGCGGTCTTCCATCCCCGGATACAGGCATTACAGCCTCGACATTCGAGATCGCGCGGGTATCCTGAGCCTCATCTCGGAACTGAGGCCCGATGTAATCGTTCACACTGCCGCTCAGCCTTCCCACGACCGTGCGGCGGCCATACCGTTCGACGACTTCGACACCAACGCGGTGGGCACGTTGAATCTGCTCGAAGCCGCCCGGCTCGCGTGCCCTGAATCGCCGTTCGTGCATATGTCCACGAACAAAGTTTACGGCGACCTGCCCAACACGATCAAGCTGCGAGAGCTCGACACCCGCTGGGATTACGACGACCCCCAGTTCGAGCACGGCATACCCGAAACATTTTCCATCGATCAATCGAAACATTCTGTCTTCGGCGCCTCGAAAGTCGCCTCCGATGTCATGGTCCAGGAATACGGCCGTTACTTTGGAATGCCGACCTGCTGCCTGCGCGGCGGCTGCCTGACCGGGCCTAATCATTCGGGCGTCGAGCTGCATGGCTTTTTAAGTTACCTGGTGCGCTGCAATGTCGAAGGCCGGGAATACAAGGTATTCGGGTATAAGGGAAAACAGGTTCGCGACAACATACATTCGGAAGACGTAGCGAATTTCATGCTCGCGTTTCTGGAGGCGCCGCGCCGCGGCGAAGTCTACAATATCGGAGGCGGCAAGGAGAACTCATGTTCTATTCTTGAGGCCTTTGCAATTGTCCAGGAACTTACAGGCGTTCCGCAAAAGTACACTTACGTCGATCAAAACCGCATCGGCGATCATATCTGCTATTACAGCGATCTCAGGAAAATGAAGTTACATTATCCCCGCTGGAGCATTACGCGCCCGCTGCGGGATGTCTTCCGGGAAATTCTAGAGTCCTGGAACGTGCGGCTCGGGCGCGCCGTGCCAGTTACGGCCGGCGCGGATTGATGAGGATTCTGATCACCGGCGTTTGTGGATTCGTCGGAAGCCGGATTGCTTCATCGTTCCTGGATCTGATAGCGGGCGTCGAAATTTACGGAATCGATAATTTAGTGCGTCCCGGCTCGGAAGGCAACCGCAACGCTCTTGCCGCCCGCGGTATTCGCTTCTTACATGGCGACATCCGGCTTCGCAGCGATATGGATCTCCTGCCCGCTTGCGATTGGGTGGTGGACGCCGCCGCTAATCCCAGCGTGCTCGGCGGAGTGGACGGTCGATCGAGCCCACGCCAGCTATGCGAGCACAACCTTTCTGGAACGCTCAACATCGTCGAATACTGCCGGGAGAAGCGGGCTGGGCTCGTGCTCCTCAGCACCAGCCGCGTTTACTCGGTGCGGGATCTTGCGGCTTTGCCGATGAAGGTCGCCGGCGATTCCTTCGCTCTCGACGAGAGCGGGCTGCTGCCGGGCGGTGTGGGACGGTTCGGCCTCGCAGAAGATTTTCCCGTTCGCCAGCCTAATTCCCTTTATGGCGCCACGAAGCTCGCCTCCGAAATCATGGCGCTCGAATATGGCTCGGCGTTCGGCTTCCCCGTGTGGATCGATCGCTGCGGCGTAATAGCGGGCGCCGGCCAGTTCGGCACCGCCGAACAGGGGATCTTTTCCTATTGGCTCCACGCCCACGCCGCGAGACTCCCCTTGCGCTATATCGGGTTCGGCGGCAAAGGACTTCAAGTTAGAGATGCATTTCATCCGGACGATCTGGCCCGGATCGTCGCCGCTCAGGTTCAGCGCGGCAATCCGCCTCCCGATCCTATTTACAACCTCGGGGGCGGGGCGCGGAACGCGATGTCGCTCGCGCAATTGAATGCCTGGTGCGATAGCCGCTTTGGCGCTCATGCGCCCACGCCCGACCCCCAGCCGCGATTGTTCGATGTTCCATGGACGATCATGGATTACGGGCGAGCGAAGCGCGAGTTCGGCTGGGCGCCCGGTCGTTCCCTTACTTCCATCCTGGATGAGATCGCGGGACATGTGGCTGAAAATCCCGGATGGCTCAAGCGCTCGGGAGCCGTTTCGGGAGCGATATGACTCGCGCCTCCCCGGCGGCGCGCGAACCGCTCCGCCTGCTCAGCATCGTGATTCCGGCGCGCGACGAGGAAGGCTGTATCTCGTCCACGGTCGAGCATCTCTATGTGGAGCTTCGCCTGCACGGGGTGCCGCACGAAATCATCGTGGTCGACGACGGCAGCAGCGACTCGACGTGGGAAACACTGCTGCAATTGCGGCATCGCGTTCCCACGCTCAATCCCTTGCAAAACGAAGGGCTGCACGGTTTCGGCCGCGCGATCGTCCGCGGGCTCGATCACATGCGCGGTGACGCCGTGGTGGTCATGATGGCCGATGAATCGGACGATTGCCGCGACGTCGTCCGCTATTGGCAGCTATTGAACGATGGCTGGGACGCGGTCTTCGGCTCGCGCTTCATTAAAGGCGGCGGCGTCATCGACTACCCGTGGATCAAAATGCGGGTCAACCGCCTGGCGAATCTGTTCATCCGGATGATGTTCCACGTCAGGTTAAACGACACCACCAACGCGTTCAAGGCCTATCGCCGCACGGTTATAGATGGATGCCGGCCGTTACTATCGCCGCACTTCAATCTCACGGTGGAACTGCCGCTCAAGACCATAGTTCGCGGCTACAGTTGGACCGTGATGCCCATCACCTGGCGCAATCGCAGAACCGGCGAAGCCAAGTTGAAGATCAAGGAAATGGGCAGCCGTTACCTGTTCATCTGCTTATACGTGTGGCTTGAAAAATATTTCAGCCGCGGCGATTACCACCGGACATCCTAACGCGCACAACGGGCGTCAATCGCCCTGTGCGCTCGGGTAAATAACGCCGGCTACCGCGCTGACCGCGAGGCCAGCAGCGCGCGGTCTTCGAGCGCTTTCACAGCGGCCTGTACTTGCGGATCGCGCTGCGCTTGCAGTTCGTCGGCTTTCGCCACGCCCTGGGACTGCGTCACGATCTCCTCCATTATTCGCGCGCTGATCCACGCGTGTTCCGAGCTCCACTCCGCAACGCCCGGCTGAATTCGCCGCGCGGCCAGGAACACTTTCAGCTCGTCCAGCACTTCGGGGGTGACCTTGAAGGACGCCGGCAGCGGATTGTGCCCCGCCAGATACTCGGTCGCAAAGGACGTTAGAGCGCCGCTTGAATCGAGAACGGCCTCCAGCCGCGTGAAATTTTCCGGACCCACAATTACGTCCGGCTGGATGCCGCCGCCGCCGGTGACCGTGCGTCCGTTGTCGGTCTTATAAGTCGGCAGATCGGAGCTCGGCCTGCTGCCGAATGTATCCGACAGAGCGGAGTTCCGCAAGGGGCGCTGAATGGAGCGCCCGCTCGGGGTGTAGTAAAAGGCCGTTGTGATCGCGAGGCCCGCGCCATCCGATAACGGCATGACGCTTTGCACCAGCCCCTTGCCGTAGCTCGGCTCCCCCACAATGGCGGCCCGGTCGTGATCTTGCAGAGCGCCCGAAAATATTTCCGATGCGCTCGCGGTCTTCTCGTTGATGATGACGGACACTTTGAAGCGATAGGGCGTGGCGTTCTTCGGGGCGTCGGCTGTTTCCATTTCGCTGGTGCGTCCCTTGGCGGTCAGGATTCTTTGCCCCGGCTGCAAAAACATAGAAGCTCCATCGAGGGCCGCCTTGACCACGCCACCCGGATTGTTTCTGAGATCGATTACCAGTCCCCCGAGGGAATTCTCCCCAAGCTTCTGAACGGCGCCGCGCAATTGCTTCGCCGTTTCCAGGTCCCAGCTCGAAATCCTGATATAGCCGAGCGCCGGCTTCAATAGAAAGGCGCGGTCCACGCTGGGCGCATCCACCAGCGCGGGCGTAAGGGTGAACTCCAGCAGGCGCTCCGAACCTTGCCGCCGCACGTAGATGTTGACCTTCTGCTGCCTGGCTTCCGTCAATAACTGAACGATCTGATCGGGCTCGAGCGAGCGTATCGCGTAATTGTTCACCGCGACCAATTCATCGCCCGCTTGAATGCCTGCCTTACTTGACGGTGTGCCGGGCAGTGTCTGCAGGAAGATCACCTGTCCGGGCAAGACCGAGACGATGCTGCCGAAACCTTTTTGCTCGGAGTCCTCCATCTGTTTGAGCTGGTCGAACTGGCCCGGATCGAAGAATTGGGTATGGGGGTCGAGTTGACGCAGCATCGCGGGAATCGCGCCTTCGAAGACGAGTTTGTCCACCGGCTCGGGACTGGCGGATTCGGCTTCAACCGTCGAGAAGACTTGAACGAACTGGCGCAGCAGCGGAGTTAAATCCTGCGCCGGATCGCCAGGCGGGGCCGGCGGGTGACTGGGCCGCGATTGGGCCGCCAACAATCCGGCAAACAGGAGAACGCCCGCGCACGAGCGCAGTAGAGGAACCTTCAACCTCCTTGGACGCGACAGGCGCAGCTTTGGCTCCCGCCTCATCGCGAATACTGAATCCGGCGGCGGGATGCGGCGCGCGCAAGCGCCAGCTCGATCAAGCGGTCCAACAGCTTTGCGTAGGGGATCCCCGAATATTCCCACATCTTCGGGTACATGCTGATGGAGGTGAAGCCCGGAATGGTGTTGACCTCGTTGACGAAAAATTCGCCCGTCTCGCCGTCCATCAGAAAATCGACTCGCGCCATGCCTTCGCAGCCGACGCTTTCGAAACAGGCGACCGCCAGGCCCTGCATTTCCTCCGTTTGTTGCGCGGTTAAATTTGCCGGGAGATCGATGCGCGCTTTGTCGAGCAGATACTTGTCTTCGTAAGTGTAGAACTCTTGCGAGGGGACGATCTCGCAAGGGGTGGAGGCCGAGGGCGGGTCGCCGCCGAGCACGCCGCATTCGAATTCGCGGCCTGTGACGCCGCGCTCCACGATCACTTTGCGATCGTAGCGCCAGGCCAGCTCCAGCGCTTTCTGAAGCTGCTGGCGATTGTTTGCCTTGCTGATTCCAACGGAGCTGCCCAGATTGAGCGGCTTGACAAACATGGGAAAGCCGAATGGCAGGTCCGGGTCACCGGCGCCCGAGTCTAGAACGCGGAAGCCGACCACCGGCAAGCCAGCTTGCGCGCAGAGGCGCTTCGTCATGGCCTTGTCCATCGCGGCGGCCGAGGCGAGCACGCCTGCGCCGACATATGGCAACTCCGCCAATTCCAGCAGCCCTTGCATGGCCCCGTCTTCGCCGAAGGTGCCGTGAAGGATCGGGAACGCCACATCGATTCCGGCGTTGGCCCCCGGCTCGGGCAGTATCGGTCCGGGGCGCCATTTCCCCCGCTTATCGATCAGGTATTCGAGGATCTCATACTTGGCGGGATCGAGCGCCCGCCGAACGGAATCGGCCGAGCGCAACGATATCTCATGCTCGCCGGAACGGCCTCCGGAGATCAGCGCAAGGCGGAGTTTCTTATCGGGACTTGGAGCCAACCTACATTGTCTCTCGCGACGGGGCGGGGGCAGGGCCGATTCGCCACGCGACCAGGCATAAAAAAGCCACCTGCCCGTGGAGAGCAGGTGGCTTGCGGTGGAAGCTCTCGGAATTGCCTACTTGCGGGAAGAGAGTCGATCCAGGGTGTGAACAAAGGGACGAGCTTCGGCCGGGGTGCGGACCGTGCCGGTGGCAATCTCTTTGTTGCTGATGTCATGGCCGTAGAGAGCTTTGTTACCGTCGTGATCCTCGGTGAGCGCTGCTCCGGCGAGATCAAGGCCGCCGAAGATACCGCGCGAACGGGAGTAAGTCAGGATCTCGGCGTGCATTTCGGCATCGGTCATCGCCGAGGCGTCGCGGCCCAGCGGACCGGCCGCCGCGGACGCTTCGCCGCCGAGCTGGAACTTGTCGCTCAACAGATGCTCCATGCCGCTCTGGTTCATCACCAGCATTACAACGTCGGTTTCCGCTCCGCCGATCAACAGGCCAAACTTGCCGCCGCTGATGCGAACCGCTCCCGGAGCGCTCCAACCTACGCCGCTGCCCTTACGGCACGTAAAGAAGCCCTTTCCGTACTCGGCGCCGACAATAAAACCGCCCTTCTTCAGGTTCGGGATGACCACGACGCACGTCGCGCGGCCGAGCAAATCCTGCGGGATGCCCTTGTCGGAGGCGTTCATCATCGCGTCCAAGTCTTCCGTCGCGGCGGTGAGCCGCTGCGCCGTGTCTTTCTGGGCAAAGGCCGGAGCGGCCATCAGGGCCGCCGCCAGGGCCACACTGAATATTTTCATGCTGTCTCTCCTCCTGCAATCCTTCCTGGGTGCTGTAGCAGAATCTTCCTTCACCCGTGAGACGTGCATTTGCAAGAAGATTAAACAGTTGGATTTCAACGAAGCGGCCTAAACGTGCGTGAAAATCCCTTCACGAAGCTTTGCTTGTGCAAATATCTTTCGCCGTTTCTTTGGCAAGCCGCACGCAGTCCGGCATGCCAACCCCGTCATAGGCGTTTCCGGTGAGATAGAGTCCGGGTAAGTCCCCAAGCGCCGCCGTGATTTTGTTCACTCGTTCGCCATGTCCGACAACATACTGTGGCATGGAGTCGGGCCACCTATGAATGGTCGAGAAACAGGGCTCGGCTTCGATACCCATCAGTCGTGCAAAGTCGGAGTGGACCAGGCGGTTTAATTCCTGGGCGGGGGCGCCGGCCAGTTCGACGGCCTTCTCGGAGACGATAAAGGCGCGCAGCGCGGCGAGTTGGCCGGGAATGCGGGACGGGTACTTAGTGTTGACCCAGGTCGCGGCAGAGATGGTGCGGCGCTCGGCTTCGGGCACGAGAAAGCCGAAGCCGTCTAGAGGATGAGGCACTTTGGATCGTTCATAGAGCAGCGTGACCAGGATGGCCGAAGAATACGGAATGGCGGCGAGCTCCGAGGCGAGCGCCGGCGAGACATTCCCAAGCAGAGCGGAGGCGGCGTGAGCGGGGCAGGCGAGCACCAGATGGTCCGCTTCCAACGCTTTCCCGCCATAGGAGACGCGCCATTTGCCGCCGGAGCGTTCGATGCGCGTGGCGGCGCCGTGAACGACAGTTGCGTGTTGAGAGAGCGCGTCGGTGAGAGTCTGCATGCCGCGGCGGAAGGAACGGAACAGCGGTTCGCCCGCAACCTGACGGCGTGTTCTTGCCTCTTTGGCGCGGACGGCGCGAATGAGGCTGCCGTAGGCGCGCTCGTAGCCGAGGAAGCGAGGCAGCACGCTCGCGGCGCTGAGGCTGGCCGAATGGCCGCCATAGACGCCGACCAGCAGCGGGTCGGTGACCGAATCGACCAGCTCGCGCCCGAAGTGATCGGAGATGAACTCGCCCACCGAAACGTCGGTATCGCGGTGGCGGGGGCGAAAGCGCGTTTCAGTCACGAAACGGAGCTTGGCGCGCAGGCTGAACAGGGGGGAACGAAGCGCGGGGGACCAGTCTCCCGGGACCATCATAATCATGCCGCGGGGCAGGGGAACGAGCTTCGAATCGCGGACGATGAAGACACGGCGGGCGGCGTCGTTCGATCCGGCGATCTCGCCTGCGAGGCCCAGCTCGCTCGCCAACTCGGTGACAGCCGGCTTGGCCGCGAGGTAGCTTTCGGCGCCGGCTTCGAGGATGCAACCTTCGAGATGCTCGGTTCGAATGAGACCGCCAAGGCGGTTGGACTTTTCGATGAGGACAGAGCGTAGTCCGCGCTGCGCGAGAAAGTACGAGGCCGCGAGGCCGGAGAGTCCGGCGCCGACGATCGCGACATTTGGCTCGGACATCAGCGGTGAAACTCGCGGACCATCTGGACGACGGCTCGCACGTTCTCAAGAGGCGTTTCGGGCAGAATGCCATGACCGAGGTTGACGATATGGCCGGGACGAGAGCCGGTGCGGCGCAAGAGATCGGTCACTTTGGTGCGCAATTCGGGGAGCGGCGCGAAGAGGGCAACGGGGTCGAGATTGCCTTGGATGGCGGAGCGGTAACCGATCTCCGTCCAGGCTTGATCGATGTTGACGCGCCAATCGACGCCGATGACATCGCCGCCGGCGCTGTGCAACTCGCGGACGAAGGCCGCCGTTCCGGTGGCAAAGTGGATAACAGGCATGCCGCTGGAGCGGATGCGCTCGATCAAGGCGCGCGAGTAGGGCTGGGCATAGCGGACATAATCTTCGGGGCTGAGTGCGCCGGCCCAGCTATCGAAGACTTGAATGGCGCGAGCGCCGGCTGTGACTTGCAGGCCGGCAAAATCGCCGAGCACATCCACGAGCTTGCCCATGAGGCGGCGCCAGGTGACTTCGTTGCCGAACATAAGCTTCTTGGTCTTGACGAAGGTCTTGGAAGGTCCGCCTTCGATCATGTAACTGGCGAGCGTGAATGGCGCGCCGACGAAGCCGATGACCGGAACGCGTCCGGCGAGGGCGCGGGCGACCAGATGGATGGCTTCGCCGACATAGCCGAGGTCGCCGGTATTGGAGGTGAGAAGGTCGTCAACGTCTTCGGATTGCGAGATGGGATCGTCGATGCGGGGGCCTTCGCCGCTGACGAACTCGAGCTTGAGGCCCATGGGCTCGACAGGCAGCAGAAGGTCGGCGAAGATGATGGCCGCATCGACATCCAGAATTTCGACCGGCTGCAGCGTGACGGCCGCGGCGAGCTCCGGCTTCTTGCAGATTTCGAGGATGCCGTGCTTGGCGCGGATGTCGCGGTAGGGCTTCAAATAGCGGCCGGCCTGGCGCATGAACCAGACCGGGCGGACATCGGTAGCGCGCCTGCGGCAAGCTTCCAAGAATCGGCCGCTTACCGGCGCCTGGCGCATGACAGTTGCTCCCACAGAAAAATAGACAAACCTAGATCCCCGTCAGTAGAGTGTATCGTTGCGGCCTTGGAATTTTCTTCCGGCTTAGCCGGAGGAGTGCTCCTGGTCGCGCGGGCGGCCGCGGCGCACGCGTTTCAAGAGCTGCTGGAGACGCTCGGTGGAAGAAGTCACGTCGGCTTCGAAGTGCAGCTCGGGAACCCGGTAGAGGTTCAGCCGAGCGGCGAGCTGGCGCCGCAGAAAGTGGCGCGCGCCCTCGAGAGCCTGGATCGTTTGACGCTGGTCGCCGGCTTGGTCGGCGAGATGCAGGCGAACCTGGGCGTGGCGCATATCGGGCGAGACCAGGACTTCGGTGACGGTGGCGTCTCCAATGCGTGGGTCGGAGAGTTCATAGGCGATGATCTCGCCGAGCTCTTCCCGGAGCGCTTCCGATACGCGCTCGGCGCGGTGATTGTCCATTACGGCTCCAGCTACCAGTGTAGGGCCTATACCCACTCGATACCGGTCGATGACAAAGCGCCGCCCAGCATGCTTGCGGCATGCGCTTCGACCGCGCGCAGGACCTGTTCGGCATGGACGCGATCATTCGACACCGTGACGGCGGCCAGCACGGCATGCTGCCAGGAGTCGAGGCCATCGATCTCGGCCACGGCTACGTTGAAGCGTTCGCGAAGCCGGTCTTTGAGGCTCTTCACGACGTGGCGTTTCTCCTTGAGCGAATGCGAGTGCTCGACGTGAATGTCGAGAGTCAAGACTCCGATAGCGGGCATGGAAACGAATAGAATACGCCCGCCGCCGTTCGACCGGCATGCATCACCGGTCCGGCGGCAGGGCGTCGAAGCTCAGCGTATTGCACGGCGTGGTGGGCTGCAAGGAAGCGATGGCAGACTGCCCGCGCGTCGCGAGGCAGTTGACCATGGCGTTGTGAAAGCCGGTGATGTTCAGCGGATCGGGAAGCTGATCGAGTGAAACGATCTTGTGAAAGCTGAACGCATCGCCGTCCTTGAGCATGGCGCGATCGGCGGAAAAAGTAATTCCGTAGGCCAAGTCGGTCGCGGTGGGCACAATGATAGCGCTGACGATGGCGGTGCTGCGGTGAAAGACCTTGGCGCCGGGAAGCGGAAGGCCGAGAACGTCGCCGATGACGGGAATCTCGATAAGCGGCGGAACCAGCGGGATCTTGTTGCGGGGGCGTTGAATGACGGCCGAGAAGGAGCTGACGTCGAATAACTTGACGGACTCGACGCGAACGCGGGTAAAGACGTTGTGGCGCGCCACGCGCGATAGCGGGTCGGTGGAAGAAGACGCGCCGTTGTCGGAGTAAAGCGTGGGCGGAGAGTCTTCCTGGGCCCAGAGCTTGACATCCAACTCGGCGGAGGAAGCGCCGGGAAGCGTGTGCGGCGTAATGTCGATAGTAAACTGGCGGCCGATTTGAACGTTGGCGGGCGTGGGGCTGATGGCGGCGAGCGCAGTCGCTACGCTGGCGGGCGTCAAGGCGCCGCTCAAAATATTTGGAATGGCGAAGCCGGGCGTGGAGGCCGAAGGCGCCGGGGCAGTGGTAGCGGTCGTGGTGGTGGTGCCGTTGGGAGTGGACGCCACGGCCCCAGGCGTGTTGGTGGTTTGCGCCGTGGTGGTGGTGGTCGTTCCGGCGCTAGGGGAAGCGGCGGGTGTCGCGCCATTGATGAGGCTGGAGAGATTTCCTAGCGCGCTCTGCAGCGTCTGAAACTGCGGCGCCTTGAACGAACTCTGGGTATCGGTATCCACCAGGCTTTCGACGCCGCTGATTCCTCGCACCGTGACGGCGCCGTCGGCGATGAAGCTGCGATGATTGTGCCACGGTCCGAAACGATGGCTGTAGATGTCGGATTGCGTTTGATCCATGGCGTCCCGGGAGAAAGCCGCGACGTCCTGGTTAAAGGCGACAATCAGGGGGTTGAATTCCGCATTGAGTTCCTGGGCGCTGTGGGTCAAGTAGTAGGGAATGAAGCGGCCTGGGAATTCCTGGGCCATTTTGTAGTTGTAGAGGAAATCGACCGTGGCGGCGCGAAGCAGGCCCAGAGGGGTGGTGCTAAAAGCGGGAGTTCCGGAGGGTGAAATCCTGGGTTCGAGGTCCGCTATGGGCTTTTCGGCCAATTCGTTCAACCGATTGAGGGAGAAGGTCGAGAATCCGGGATAGGGCATGAAGCTCTTGGCGGCCTGAAGGGTAAAGCAGCTCAGAGGCACCGCGCGCGGCAACCTGCATAGGCGCTGGGCCTGAAGCGCCGCGAGATCGAGATCTTCACAGCTCTGCTGGCGAGCGGAGGGCTGAGAATTCAAGTATTTCTCTCGTGCTTTCTTCAGGCATTGCGCGTCGTCGGAGTTATCGGGCCGCTGGGGAGGAGGTTTCAAGATATTGGCCATAGCCTGATGCTCTGGAAAACAGACGTCGTACACCTCATATTTACCCTCCATGCAGCCGATGGCGGTGAAGGCCGCTTTGAACGGATCTTTGGCGGACATGATGCCCAGCAGGATATTGGTAAGCGTGGGGTGGAGGGGCTGAAAGGCCTCGACGAAGCCCAGGCAGTAGGCGCCCGCCGGACAAAGGCCCCAGCGACTGCGCTTTTCGGGCGGGATGCACTTAGGGCCGCTGGGGTTGGCGGCGCACGAAGGGTCGTCGGCGACAAAGCGCTGGGTCAGGTAGTTGTAGAAGAGCGGATCGAAGAAAGAAGGATCTTGCATCTGGCGGCTGAGAAACGCCCAGCCGTACTCGATGCTGTTTTGAAGGGCGTCGTTATTGGCGCTTACGGCCTCACGGATCTCTTCGCTCTTACGGGCCACCTCGCGGCCGTCGGGCGAGCTTTCTTCGAAACTCCACACGTTGAAGAGCACTTCGGGGCGGGGCAGATCGAGCAGCGTGAGGAGTTGAATGCGGTCGGAATCCGATGCGTTCGCGCGCAGGGGATCGGTAAAAACGACCTGATCGCCTACCGCCACCATGCCGGAGGTGATGGTGTTCTGGGGCGGGTTGGAGGCCGGAGCGGCCGGCGCAGGCGCGGCGGCGGAAGTGGACGCAGCGGGAGCGGGAGTTGTGGCGGCAGGCGTCGCCGAGGCGGGCGCCGCCGGACTACTGGACGGAGTAGTCGCATTGGTAGAGGGCGAACTTGAACTGGAGGACGCCGAAGAGGCCGAAGCCGATGCGGGAGAAGCGGCGGTGGAAGCTTCAGGGGGTGGATTGCCGGTCACCGGGGCTGTCAACCCGGGCGCGAAGGGTGAAGGCGCCGGAGGATTACCGGCCAGACTTGAGACCACCGCGCCGGCATTGCCGTAGAAGAGCCGCCAAGCGGGCTGCGTCTGGGGAGCGCCGAACCCGTACTGAACGATGTTGGACTGCAGCGTTTTCAGGTCCTCCGTGTCGATGGGCCTATCGCTCTTGACGCGGATGCGCGCGTTGGAGCGAACCTCGGCGGTGAGCGAAGTGTTCCAACCAGGGACTCTGGCCGCGAGCGCAGAAGCCGTGTAGGGTGGAACGTCGAAGTCCTGGAAGTGAGCCGGAATGGGCCGCGCAAGAGTTTGCACGCTGGTCGACAGAGCGGAGAACGCATCCTTGTCGCAGGCCGCTCCACCGCAGTTGATGACGACGCTGACGGAATTGTCGTTGGTGACGGCCACCTTGCTGGAGTTGAGAGCTTTGGCGACATCGGCGGCGTTGTTGGCCTGCAGGAGCTCGGTACCGTCCGGACACTTGGGCGATGGATTAAAGACGGTGGATTGAGGCGAGGTGGGGTCGGGGCCGTCCAGCTTGTTGGAGACACAAAAGTACGGGAGAAAGATGCGCTGCGCGGCGAACTTCGATGGCGCGGGCGGAAGCTTGGCGAGCACCGTGGGGTTGCTAATGGCGTTTTGGATCTGTTTCAGCAACTGAGTTGTTTCGTAAGGCTTCTGTTTCTGGTCTGTCTCGAGGCGGATCACGCCATCGGAGACGAGGCGGCCGGTCACCTCGCCTTTACTGAAGCCGGGGATCGCCTTGTAAAGTTCTGGAGCTTGAGCGGAAGGAACGCTGACGTCCTGGAAAAAGGCGGGGTGCGGAAGCGCGAGGCGCAGGATTTCCTTCTTCAGGCGTTCGTCATGGCCATGCGAGCACTCCTTCACTTTGCAGAAGGCCAGGATGGAATCGCCGGCGGAGGCGACGGCGTATTCCGTGCCGGCGGAAAGCGCGGCGACGATGTCGGATAGATTCGCAGGGACATTTTGCCACCCTGGAGCGACGAATTTGGAACAGTCGACGCGGTCAGTGTCTTTGCCGAGAAGGCGCGTGGGGATCGGGGCGTCCTGGAGGCCGGGCCCGATGCAGTAGCGAATCTGGACCGAGAAGGCAAACTTCGCGGCCGGCGGAAGGCCGCTCGATTTTGCGTCCACCGTCACGTTCAGGGAAGCCTGGGGAGAAGTCGTGGTCTGCGCATAGCCCGCGATGGCGATTGAGAGAGATAGCGCGAAAAGGCAGAGGCGGCGGGTCATTGTGTTTGCTTTCCGGGTATTTGCGTTCCGAGCGTTTCGTTCACCTTGTCGAAGAGCGCGGTCTTATCTCTGGAGAAGCAGGCGCGGTAGGCCCTTCGAGCAGGAGGATCGGGCGATGCCGGAGTGGTTGGTTCGGCGGCAAGCAAATAGGCGAGGCCCGCTATGAGCTTCTTTGCTTGATAGGCCTCGGAGGCGCTTTGCAGAGACTCCGGATCGACGTAGTAGAGGTGCTCAATCGCTTCCTTCGCGGCGCCGCACCCTGTGACATCCGAGGCGGTAGCGAGCAAATTCCAGAACCCCGCGGAGTCTCTTTTCATGGCTATGGTGTATCGCTTGTAAACCGTATCCGGCTGGTCCGATTGCAATTCCTTTAAGGCCTGATCGGCGTTGGAGGTGTTTTCCCCATAGAGCTGGAGCGCGCGGATGCAGTGCTCGGGGTGAGTTGACCATTCGGCGACCATGTACTCATGCACGTCATGAGTGAGCCGATCCTGGGGGCGGGCGACAGGCGCGAGGAGCGCCGTCCAGGCGAGGGCGCATAGGAGCGGCTTGGCAGCGAACTGAGTCATAGGCAAAATACCCTCCATTCAGTTAGCGCAAATTATAAACAAAAAAGGACACGCATGTGCGTGCCCTTTTCAAAAAGACTTAGAACTTGGGTCGAGACTATTGCAGAACAGGCACCTCGGGCGCGACGCGCTCCATGGTGAAAGCCTCTAGAACGTCGCCCACCTGAATGTTGTTGAAGTTCGCCAGCGAGATGCCGCATTCGAGGCCGTTCTTGACTTCGCTCGCATCGTTCTTGAAGCGCTTGAGAGCTTCGATGCGTCCGGTGTGCACGAGTTCGCCATCGCGGGTGACGCGGATCTGGCTGTCGCGGCGGATGGCGCCGTCCGAGACATAGCAGCCGGCGACGGTTCCGACCTTGCTGATCTTGAAGGTCTCGCGCACCTCGGCATGGCCTTGCACGGTCTCCTTGAAAACGGGTTCGAGCAGACCGGTCATGGCGAGCTTCATCTCATCAATGAGCTCGTAGATGATGCTGTAGAGGCGGATTTCGACCTTCTGCTGGTCGGCGGTGGATTGGGCGTTGCGCTCGGGCCGGACATTGAAGCCGATGATGATGGCATCCGATGCGGAGGCGAGCAGCACGTCGGTTTCGGTGATGGCGCCCACGCCGGTGTGCAGCACGCGGACCCGCACCTTGTCGTTTGAAAGCTGCTGCAGGGTGTCGGAGAGCACTTCGGCGGTGCCTCCCACGTCGGCCTTGACGATAAGGTTGAGATCCTTGAGGTCGCCTTCCTTGAACTGGCGATGGAGGGAATCGAGAGTGGCGACACGGGCGCCCTTCGCCATGGCGGCATCGCGCGCCTTTGCTTCGCGATAGATGACGATCTGCTTGGCCTTGGAGGTATCGGAGACGACCTGGAAGCTGTCGCCCACTTCGGGCAGACTATCGAGGCCGATGACTTCGACGGGCATGGAGGGCTCGGCGTCCTTGACGGGGTTGCCGCGATCGTCGAACATGGCGCGGACTTTGCTGAAGAGCGCGCCGCAGATGAAGAAGTCGCCCGTGCGCAGGGTGCCGTTGCGCACCAACATGGTGGCGACGGGACCGCGGCCTTTATCGAGCTTGGCTTCGAGAACGGTGCCGAGGGCGGGCCGGGAGGGATTGGACTTGAGGTCGAGCAGGTCGGCGACAAGGAGGATCATTTCGAGCAGAAGGTCCAGGTTCTGGCCTGTCTTGGCGGAGACCGGGACCATGACCACGTCGCCACCCCAATCTTCGGCGAGCAGGTTGCGATCGGCTAGCTGCTGCTTGACGCGCTCGGGCTGGGCGTCGGGCTTATCGATTTTGTTGATGGCGACCAGGATCGGAACGCCGGCGGCGCGGGCATGGTCGATGGCCTCGAGCGTTTGAGGCATGACGCCGTCGTCGGCCGAGACGACCAGGACGACGATGTCGGTGACTTTGGCGCCGCGGGCGCGCATGCGCGTGAAGGCCTGGTGGCCGGGCGTATCGATGAAGACGATCTTGCGTCCGTTCTTTTCGATGTAGTAGGCGCCGATGTGCTGGGTGATGCCGCCGGCTTCGCGGCCTGCGACGTTGGTCTGGCGGATGGCGTCGAGCAGCGAGGTCTTGCCGTGATCGACGTGGCCCATGATGGTGACGACGGGAGCGCGGCGGACGAGATCCTTGGTCTCTTCGGCGAGCTCGATGTCCTGGGTGGATTCTTCTTCGTAGCTGACCTGGTTGGTGGAGGCGCCGAACTCGCGCGCAAGCTCTTCGGCGAGCTTCACGTCGAGGGTTTGATTGATCGTGGCGAAGACCTTCTTGGTATCGACCAGCTTCTTGATGACGGAGTTCGCCTTGACCCCCAGCTTCTCGGACAGTTCCTTGACGGTGATGCCTTCCGAGACGGTGATTTCGCGATCGATGGGGGGCGGTTCGGCGATGGCTGCGCGTTTCGAGACACGCTCGCGAATGATGCCTTCGATTTCGTCGCGCTTGCGGGCGACCTGACGGGTGCCGGGCTTAGCTTGATGACGCCGCTGCTGATCGGTCGGCAGGGTAGCCGGTTCGGGGCGCAGCGGAGTGGTGGGGTGCATGGGGCGCAAGCCACCGGGGCGGCGTTGACCGGGCTGGGCCGGGGCGCCGGGGCCGCGCATAAGAGGCTGGCCAGGGCGAATGGGGCCGCGATAGAGAGGTTGTCCAGGCGCTTGGGGGCGCGCGGGGGCGCCGGGACGGGGCGCGCCGGGAGTGGCCGGCGAGGGACGCGGTTGAGCCTGTTGCTGCTTCAGGCGCTGGACGAGATCCGGACGTGGAGGCACGACGGGACGTGCGGCGGGTTGGCCGGCGAGGGGACGAGCGCCGGGGGGACGGGGCGCGATGGGCGCGCCGGGAGTGAGGCCGGGGGCGGAGGGGCGCGCCGGCGCAGGACGGGGCGCGAGTGGAGCGCCAGGGACGGCAGAAACTTGCGGCGCGGGAGTAGGCGCGGGACCGGGAACGACGACATGAGTAGGCGCTTGCGGACCGCGGGTCTGAGCGGAAGGCGCGGGTGGAACGACAGGGACGCCGGGAGTCGAACCGGGGGTTTCGAGATTGCGAGCTTCGACAGGCCGGACGGGGCGCTCCGGAAGAGTGGCAGCGCGCTCGGGAGTCTCAGGCGGCAGGGGCTGGCGCGGGCCGACCGGGGCGGGGCCGGGGACCGCGGATCCAGTGCGCAATGGCTGAGAAGCCGGCAAAGGCCGAGCGGGGATGGAGATGTTTCGATTGCCGGGGCCGGCGCCGGGCGTCTGGCCCGAATGGGCGAGCGGCGGATGCAGGGCCGAACCACCGCCAAGCGGGGGTCGCAATGGACGGAAGGGAGCGGGGCGGGGGGCTTCCACAGAAGCGCCAGAGGCGGCTTCGGCCGCGGCGGGCAGAGCAGCGTCGAGAGTCGAAGGCGCGGCGCTCACGGGAGCAGGGGCCGAAGGAACGGACGCGGGCGTGGACTCGTCGGCAGTCTGCGAAGGCGCGACCGGCATCGAAGGCGCAGCAGGTTTCAGGGCGGCAGGCGCGGGGGCCGTTTCGCGGACGAGTGGATGAATCGGCGCGCGGGGCCGAGCAGGCTCGGGTTCGGGGATATGGACGGGTGGCTCGGCGACCGCGGCAAGGGATTCGTTATGATCCGCGCCGTCGTGGCCATGGCCGTTTGAGCCCTCAGCGGATACGCGAGGAACATCGGCGCCTACCAGACGATGGCGGAGGGCAATAGCGACGTCTTCATCGACCGAGCTGGAATGGGTCTTTTTCTCCTGCACGCCCAATTCGGGCAGCAGATCGAGAATGACGCCGGGTTTGACTTCAAGTTCCCGCGCCAGCTCGTTGATTCTAATTTTCTTCATACCAGAGACTGCTCAGTTAACTCCTTAAGACACCGCAGTTTGAAGATAATACTAGCTTTTCCTTATGGTATCAGACGTTTCCGGGTCTTCGGTTTCCGACGAGTCGGCGACAGACCGCAGAGTGGAAGGCGCCCCCGAGAGACCTTCGACGCGGCCGAGATCGAGGACATCGCCGTCCTCGCCTTGATCGAGAAGGGCGGATTCGTGACGGGCGAGATCGTGCTCCAGCACGCCTGTTTCGATATTTTCAAAGGCAGCGGGCGTATCGGCATCCGCGAAATCGTCGCCAGGGCTTTCGGCCGCGGCGGCATCGAGAACGGCGTCGAGACTTTCGGAGTCGGCGGGCGCGGCTTCGGCTTCGACCTCGGCTTCGATCTCGCGTTCGCTTTCGGGCGCGCCAGCTTCAGCCTGCAGGTCGGCCGCCTCCGCCTCCTGCTCATCGTATTCGCCGTAAAAGGACACCACTGCCGATTGAACCTGACTTACCACCGTTTCGTCAATATCCGGGATGGCTTCGAGCTGTTCGGGCGTCATGGAACCAAGGCGCTCCACGGTGCCGATCCCAGCGGCAACCAACTTTTCAATGATATATTCGTCGACTCCGTGATCGAGCAGAACCGAGACGGGGGCGCCGGAGATAACCATGTCGGCCATTTTGACTTCCATCTCGCGGCGTTTTTCTTCTTCGCTCTTGATGTCGATTTTCCAACCGACTAATTTAGCGGCGAGGCGGACGTTCTGGCCGCGCTTGCCGATGGCGAGGGAGAGCTGAAGATCGTCGACGACAACCTCCATGTGCTTGTCGACGGGATCGAGAATCGTGACGCGCGAAATTTTAGCCGGGCTGAGGGCCTTGGTGACGTACTGCACGGGGTCGTCCGAGTATTCGATGATATCGATTTTTTCGCCGCGTAGCTCGCGGATGATGGATTGCACGCGCATGCCCTTCATGCCGACGCATGCGCCGACGCTATCGACGTCGCGGTCGCGGCTGAACACGGCGATCTTGGTGCGCTCGCCGGCTTCGCGGGCACAGGCTTTTATGGTGACGGTGTTGTCGTAGATCTCGGGGACCTCTTGTTCGAAGAGGCGCATGACGAGTTCGGGCGCGGCGCGGGAGACGATGACGCCGGAGCTTTTGCCGCCGCGCTCGACGCCTTTGATGACGCAGCGGACACGGTCGCCGACGCTGAAAGTTTCGACGCGCGACTGCTCCTTTTTGGGAAGGCGGGCTTCGGTTTTACCCATGTCGACCAGGTAATCCTGGCCTTCGAGGCGCTTGACGCTACAGTTGACGAGCTCGCCCGAGCGGCCCTGGAATTCGGAGAAGACGCTATCGCGCTCGGCTTCGCGGACCTTCTGCAGAATGACTTGCTTGGCGGTTTGCGCGGAGATGCGGCCGAGAACGTCGGTGGGCTTGGGATCGCGGATTTCAATGCCGACTTGAGCGTTGGGATCGATGCGGCGGGCGGCCGAGAGCGTGATCTGCCGCGAGGGATCTTCCACCGCGTCCACCACTTGCTTGACGCTATAGATCTGGATATTGCCGGTGCCCTCGTCGAGATCGGCGATGAGCTCCTCCTGAGAGCGGAAGTGCTTACGGGCGGCTGCGAGCATGGCGTCCTTGACCGCGTCGAGAACGATCTGCGGGTCGATGCCTTTCTCCTTGCTCAGCATTTCAATGGACTGATAGATCGAAACCACGTGATTACCTCTTGACCTTTACCGTTATCTGGTTGCTTGTCGAAGCCGGGAAAAAATTACCACTCGAACTTCAGGTTCGCCTTCTGCACCCGCTCGAGCGGGATGGGCAAAAGATGGCCCGGAGAAATCTCCAATTGAAGCGTGCCGCCCGCGAATTGGGCGAGCCGGCCTTCGAAACGGATCTGGCCGTCGATGGGCTCGCGGACGGCGAGACGAATCTTTTGCCCGACTGCACGCTCGAAGTCCCGAGGTTTCGAGAGCGGGCGTTCGACGCCGGGAGAGCTGACCTCGAGCGTGTAGCTATCGCCCGGGATGGCGTCCTCCTCGTCGAGCAGCTGACCCAATCGCTGGGAGATCAGCTCACAATCGCCGTGCGTGACGCCGCCTGGCCTATCAATATACACGCGGAGCAGGCGGGCTTTGCCGGCGCCTTTAAGCTGGACCTCCGCGATTTCGATGGAGGTTCCGGCGGCGGCCTGTTCGCCGAGCGCGGTGATGCGCTCGATGAGCCCGGATTTCTCGATGGCTGGCATTGACATTCCAGATTGCAATAAAAAAGTGGGCTTTCCGCCCACTGTTGGCTGCGTCGCTTCCTCTTCTATTAAAGCACCTTGAGAAACGGGGGCGCAAGGGAGCGGCCTGTTTCCTTGCTTGACCCTAGTGTCGGAATCCGGTATAACGGAATCCGACCATGAAAGATCTGGACCGCTTCGTCCCTCTCTCGCCCGCGGCGCTCCACATCCTGTTATCGCTGGCCGGCGAGGAGCGCCACGGCTACGGAATCATGCAGGAGATCGCTCGCCAATCGGGGGGTCGATACAAACTCGGCCCTGGGACGCTCTACGACAATCTGCAAAAGCTGATGAAAGAGCGGTTGGTTGAGGAGACGAAGAATGCGGGGACGGGCATCGAAGCTAGAAGGCGCTATTACAAGTTGACGAAAGCAGGCAAGGGCGTCCTTTCTCTTGAAGTAGCGCGCCTGGAAGCAGCCATTCGCGAAGCGAAACTGCGGCTGGGCTTCCAGAGGAGTCCCGCATGATTCGGGCGGCGTATCGGGGTCTGCTCTGGCTGCATCCGGCCGAATTCGAAGAGCGCTTTGCAGAAGAGATGCTCTGGATTTTCGATCTGAAACGACCGCGCGAACTGGGCGCGGCCCTTCTCCTTGATTGTTTTGTTTCTCTTTTCAGACAGTGGATCGCGTATCCGCCGGTTCGCATTTTCGCGATCGGTTTACTCGTAAACTACGCGCTCGCTCTCTGCTCGGCGGTCTATGTCTGGATGTATTCTCCAAAGCCGTAAGCCCGTGCTTGAACTTCGCGGCGTGACCAAGCTCTATTCCGGCATTCCGGCCGTGGAAGATGTCAGCTTCGTGGCTCGCCCGGGAGAAATTACCGGCTATCTGGGACCGAACGGTTCGGGTAAATCCACGACGCTCAAGATGATCACCGGCCTGATTGAGCCCACAAAGGGCGCAATTCTTTTTGACGGCCAGCGCATTCAGCATGAGCCGCTGCGCTATAAACAGCGCTTTGGGTATGTGCCGGAAGAGCCCCACTTGTACTCGCACCTGAGCGGTCTGGAGTATCTGACCATGGTGGCGCAGCTGCGCGATTTGCCGGTTCGTACAGTTCGCGAGAAGATCGACGATCTATTGCGCTTGTTCGGCTTGCACGCCGATCGTCATCTTGCGATTTCGTCTTACTCAAAGGGCATGCGGCAGAAGATTTTGCTTTCGGCCGCACTGCTTCACAGTCCCGATTTGATTCTGCTGGACGAACCTTTTTCCGGGCTTGACGTGAACTCCGCGCTGGTGATGCGCGGCCTTATTCGAGAATGTGCTCGGCGCGGGAAGGTGGTGCTCTTCAGCTCACACGAGCTGGAGACGGTGGAGCGCCTTTGCTCTCGCGTTGTGATTCTTCACCGCGGCAAGATCGTGGCCGACGACTCGATTGAACGGCTTCGCGCTCTGATGGCTGTTCCGACGCTCGAGGACATCTTCGCCCAGCTTGCGATTGAACAGGACACCGAAGACGTTTGGCGCCGGATCGCGGATCTGATTTTTAGTTAGCAGGCGGGAATTTGTGAGCAGGCGGCAGTTTCGCGTACTCTTGCGCGACTTCCTTTGGCGCATTGTGGATATCGATGCGCTATCGATCCATGCGCGCGGCGACGCCAGCGCACTGCTGGGGCAGATCATCTCACTGCTGATCTTCCTCAGCCTTATGTTCTCGGTACCGGCCATTTACTTCAGCGGAAGGATGGCTGTGCCGGGCCAAGCCTTCCTGATTGCAGTTTGGACGCTTCAGCATTTTCTGATTGCAACCACCATGCTGCTGGTGGGGCTTTTCGCGGTGCTGAGCTGGAACTCGGTTTTTCCGGACAGACGCGACGTCATGATCCTCTCGCCTTTACCTGTGCGGACACGAACGGTGTTTCTGGCAAAGGCCGGGGCCGTGGGCGCGGCGCCGTTATTGCTCCTGATTACTCTCCACGCGCTGGCGGGGATCGTTTGGCCATTTGCGTTCAACCGATACGTGCCGGCGCAAGTTCTAACAGACTTCGCGTCACAGCCGGCGATGGCGCCGGCGCGGGCGTCGCATATGCAACAGGTCCTGGACCACGATTTCGAGCCGCTGCGGCGCAGTGGCGCATTTGCGCGCGGCGGAGTTTCCATTGGCGTACTGACAGGCGCCGAGGAGCGCGTGTTTGCCTATGGCGCCCCCAGCCCCGATTCGATTTATGAAATCGGATCGGTGACGAAGACGTTCACCGCTCTCGCCTTGGCGCAGATGGTAGAACAAGGCGCGGTGAAGTTGGATGAGCCGCTGCGCGAATTGCTGCCGCCAGGCACGGTGGAAAGGCCGTTTGGCGCCGAAATTACGCTGCTTGACTTAGCAACGCATCACTCCGGCTTGCCGCGAATGCCGAGCGGCTTCCAACGGGAAAACAAGGACGATCCGTTTGCCAGCTTTAGCGCGGCGGATTTGTACGACTACATGGCTCGGCACGGAGTGAAAAGGCCGGCAGATGCTTCATTCGAGTACAGCAACCTGGGGCTCGGATTGCTGGGGCAGGTGCTGGCCGATCGCGAACACATGGACTATGCGGATTTCATACGAAGGGAGGTGACCGATCCACTAGGGCTGACGGATACCGTGGTCCATCTTTCGCCGCAGCAAAGGAAGCGCCTCATTCAGGGGTACAACGGCGTCAGCGATGGACCGGATGGGTTCAGGCGCGTATCGACGCACCGATATGGCGATCCAGTCCCCCCGACCACATTCGCAGCCATTGCCGGCGCGGGAGCGCTGCATGCGACGGCCAGGGACCTGCTTCGATTCCTGCAAGAGAATCTGCATCCAGGCAAGTACGGCGGGGCACTCGCGGCGGCTTTGGCGGAATCGCATCGGTTGCGCGCGGAGATGACCGACTCTGCCGCGAACGCGGCGTTCATTCCGCCCGGCACGCGAATCGCTCTCATCTGGTGGCAGACACCCGATGGCTGCTACATGCATGGAGGCGCGATGCCGGGGTATACGGCCGCTGTCATGTTTCACCCCAAGGGCGACTGGGCCTTGGCGGTGCTTTCCAACACTGGACCCGGCGGTCTGGTTGACGCAACTCCGATAGCGGAGCATATACGGCAGCGGCTGGAGGGATTGCCGGCGCTGTCGCTCGCGCCCGTCAAGATTCCCGCCAGCGGCGGGTTCGGCGGATGGCTCCGCCTCTTTGGAACGTACTGGGTGACTATGATCGCCGCCGGCGCATTCGTTTATTGCAGCGTTCTTGGCCTCCAAGGGCTGGCCGCGGAGTTGCTTCCGCGGCAGTGGTTTCTCCAAGTCTCATCGTTTCTGCAGATGACCGTCTTCTGCGTGCTGGTTAGCATTTATTTTCTTCAGCCGGCCATCGTTGGGCCAAACCTGTTTGATGTACACAGCACGGGGCCGCCGGGATGGTCGCCTTCGTATTGGTTTCTGGGCCTGTTCCAGCAGTTGAATGGCTCTCCAGCGCTGGGTTGTTATGCGGCGCGCGCAGGGGACGGGCTAGCGATTGCCATCGGCGCGAGCGTGTCAGTCTACGCGTTGTGTTACTTCCGATCGCTGCGAAAGATCGTGGAGCAGCCAGACATACGTCCCGGCCGGCATCGTGAACTTCGACTCCTGAAATTTGGGAATAACTTCGAGACGGCCCTTGTTCACTTCAGCATTCGAACACTGCTGCGCAGCCGCCAGCATCGAGTCGTTCTCGCCTTTTACCTGGGCATTGGATTTGGGCTAACCGTCTTCCTGTTAAAGAGTCCGGTTGCGAGAGAAATTTCGAGCGCGCCAGTGACGGATAGTTGGCGCCAGGTCACGGCGCCGATGCTGGCTGCAAGCATGATTCTCACAAGCTTTTGGATCGTGGGAATGCGGGCAGTATTTTCCTTGCCAATTGAGCTACCCGCAAACTGGATTTTTCGGGTATTACCGCTCCAGGCCGGCTCGAACTGTGTAACTACGATGCGGCGTTCACTGTGGGCGCTGGCGCTTGTTCCCGCAATGGCGATCGCGTCGGTCGTCTTTTTCATTGCTTGGCCTTGGCAGCCGGCCATTGAACATCTCGCTTTGCTTGCCTCGCTGGGGCTGGCCACTACTGAGCTTTGCCTGCAAGGCAACCAGAAGATTCCGTTCACCTGTTGCTGGCTGCCTGGCAAATCGAACATGCACATTGCGTTCTGGATATGCATCATGCTGATCCTGGAAGTCCTGCTCCGGGTAGCGGGATGGGAGCGGCAGGCATTGGATAAGCCCAGTTGGTGTGTCGCGATCGCGCTCGCCTTGGTCACGTGTGCCGGGTTGCTAGGGTGGCGTGTATCGCATCGCGCAGAGGCAGACAGGCACGCGCTTCAGTTCGAAGAGGCTCCGTCGTGGCAACTCACCACGTTGGATTTGCCGAGATAAGTAGGATAGCGGGCCGACGGCCCAGAGTTTAGTTTCCGAATTGCGAGCCGGTGGCCGGCAATCGGTGCGTTGCGCCCCGTGGCCGCGAACGCCGGGCCATTGATGGCTTGTCCGTGCTCCTGCCACAACTTCGGAACAACATGGGGAAATATATGCGGACTTTGCGCGATTCGTGAAAGCTGAAGCCTGTCGGGGAATAAACTATCGCTTCATACAGCGCCCGGGCACTAGAAGTGAATAAGCTCCGGGCTGTCTTCTCTTGCGGAGTCCGGAAGGTTCACTGAGTCGATCCTTCGTACCGAATAGGGCGACAGCTCTTCGATCAGTGAGATTGACTCGGAGATTTCTTTATTTTCAGAACCAACCTGATCTCGACAAACAGGCGACTCTGCATCTTGCTCATTGGAACCACACGACTGACGTAATCCCAACGCTCATCGTGAGGGATTCGAGCTGAGCCAATTGCCGGGGACGTGATTGTTGGTGCAAGCCTGGACACCCAGCGTGGCGGGGAGGCGTAGAGTTTGGGTTTGGTCATTGTTGAAAAAACACCGCTTAAGCAGGCCCCCAACAGTCTTATCCCACCGCTTTCGTCTTTCTCAAAAAGCATCAGGGCGTAATCCTGCTGTTTCAGGTCTCGACATTCGTCCAGGCGACGCACGACGACAGAGGTTGACACCCCAGCGGAGTCGGCAAGATCCTGCGCCATCTCAAGCGAATCGAAGCGACCGCCAGGTCCGAGCTCACGCTCAAGCAAAAACTCCGGAAGCAACAAACGAGCGGCACCATAGTTGCACAGCCACTCTAACAACGCTATTGAGGGTGCGGGACGGATAGGCCGCAACTGCTCATCATAGAAGAAGGTATGAATAATTTCGTGCGCTAGAGTAAAGCGCTCCCGCGGCTTGAGTTTAGTCGTCTCCACGGCAGCTAGGCGAACGCTCTGCTCTTTATGGGAGCACATATGTACCTGAAATCCATCTTTGGTAACTTCGATGGCTCCGTCGCTCGGCATGGGCCGGAACCGGATACCCTCAATCGCGCGGCTTTTGGCGAGCTTTCCTAGATCGACCGGAAAATTCAGCGGTTGACAGCTACGTAGCAGGTGATCAGTGAAGGAAACGATTTCCGCTCGCCAATTCCGACGCTTCATTCTCCAGGGAACAGGCCGCTCTCGCCCTTATCGCGCAAATCCCTCAGCTTCTGAAGGTATTGGGTGAAAGGCTCAGACCGTCTATTCGCTGGAATCGTAGCATAGGTCGGGAGGCTCTTCAGAATTCCGCCAAATGATGTGTTGGACAGACCGCGGAGTTCGCGGTCATAGAACTGCTCCAGCAGCGGCTTTTCCTCTGGCCGCATAGGCCGCCAACTCTTCTCAATTCGCGCGCGCAGTTTCTGCATGCGTGCGTTGTGAAAAGTGTCTTCGAGATCCTCTTCCTCGACAACTTGTGCCACCAAGGGAAGGGTCCCGCGCAGCGTATGCACGACGTGATAATCCTCCAGGTTCCGGCGCCGCGATTGAGTCGGTTTCGAAAATCTAGCCTGAATGACAGCCAGCACGTATCCACCCGGTTTGTCGATGCTGAAGCTTCGAAGCTCTGATTCGATCACACGAGTAGAGGCAAGAGTCCCGATGCTAGTAAATCCGCTGACCCAGTAAGTGCGCCGCCGAGTCCCGTCAGTACTGGATGAATGGTCGGCGACGAACACGAAACCAAGATCTTTACCGTCCGTTATCTCCTCGGATTCGAACTTATCCTGGGGAAAATAATCGGCCGCAATAGTGGTTTCCTTGTCTGACAGGTTATCGGCGGAGGTCGCGATCACAAGCTGGCATTGCGCGGGGTTCTGCCGGTCGCGGGCAGGGTTCTGCATAACCGCGGTGGTCTCATGCCACTCATGAGGCACATGCATGACGAACGGAAGTTTCCGGCGGTTTTCACGTGATGGATCGGAGTAGCCGGCTTGAAACAAAGTGCACATTGCGATTGCACCCGCAGCGTTGTTTCTCGGAGAACCGACAATCAGGCAGTCTTGAGCTTTTATGCAAGCGGCTATGTCGTTCGGACCATCGCAAGTTTCTTCCTCAATTCCTATATTGTTCTGGGAAAAAAGGTGCTCAAGCTTGCCCAGCATTTCATAATCGTCAGGGCTGCCGCGCCTATTGCGGAGCACTGTGACACGCTTGCTCGGCGGAAAAAAATCGCAGGGAACCAACTCGATGAGATCCTCGATTCCTACGTCAAGGTAGTCACATAAGCGTTCGAGAACGCGGCGCTCAAACGTAAGCGCCTCGTTTCGCAGGTACTTGCGCAAGGTGGTGTCCGAAATTCCAAGATCTTCAGCAACCATCGTCAATTTATCGTTCGGACGTTTGGCTTTTAAGATCTCAGCCAACCGCAGCTTAAGGCTACGATTCTGCATTATCGCCTTTCGGACCTCTGCCGGAGTATATCATCCGCGCGAGTGTAGGCCGCACAAGCTTGCGCCTAACCAGCGCTGGCCACGCAAACATGCCACTCAAGTTTCTCAGCGTCACGCTTCTGAGCAGATCGTGTCTGGGCAGACTACAGGTGGCCGAGAAATTGGCCGGGTCGCACCTTACAACCTTTTCTTTTCTGCCTTAGTGCTTGACTACCCAGTTCCTATAAGGCGAAAAAGCCCTCCCTCGCGGAACAGCACCTCTCAATCGTGGAAACAGTTTCTTGAAGAAATGTTCTGAAAACGAGCAGAATGAAAATGTGAAGCGCAGCCGTTACCTGAAATTTACTCGCTCCGTTTGCCTACGTACTAGAGACCTGTACGCGCGGCTGAGAGACCATGCACCAATTCGTGCCGCAATCATCAGGATAAGCGTTGCGAAAGCCAACACCGCAAAGAGTCCTAGCAGGCCGAGAAAGTCTGAGCCAATCTGCTGGATGACCGCCCGACCGCTGGCACCTTGCCAGATCGCAACATATTCGAAAAGTCTGAACAGCATCAGCACGCATGCTGCCGAACCAACAGACCACAAGTACCAGCGATGGCTATGTTGGCCGAATAGGGCCGTCATTCATAGCTATCATACCTCAATAAATGGAGGGGATGCCTGACCAGACTGCCCACTTTCGGCGCACTTCCGTCCGGCCCCTCAGGGTTCTTTCGCGGATTCTGGGCCGTGTTGCTGTTGCTGTTTCTGGTCATAACTCTGCTGTTCCCGATTCTCTGCGAGCCTCCCTCCGCCCCAATCCATTTCTTGCTCATCGCCAAACCCGGCCAAACGTGTAGCTCTTGGAAGCACCTGATTAGGAAACCCGTGTGGGTGAAAGACCTTGGCGAAATAATCGACGGCTGCCTCCAAATCCGTCCAACCGACCCCGATCCGATCAAGCATGCAAATCTCTACGTGAAGCCAGGTCAAGGAGTCGCCATCATCGATCCGTCTCGAACTAGGTGGGACAGCGGGGAGGGGCGACTGAACGGAGACCGTTATTTCTTTGTGTTCGCACCACCTGAACCGGATGCGTCTCCGGTCGGGTGGTATCACGAAAACACGCATTTGGCTCTTGGGCACTCGGCTGTTCAATACTCGTTCCTTGTCGTCATTTATGATCTCCCGGAACCTTTACAAACCTTTGCGCACCAAATTGTGAATACGTTTCTCGATTGGGTTTGCGTAAGTCCGGCCATGGCGCTTGGAAAGACTGCGGCAGCTTGGCTGCGAAATGTTATCGCGTCTGCGCTGATTACTCTTCTCTTGTGGCGGATGCTACGCCGATTAAAACGAACCGCAAGTCTGGAGTAGGCATCCCAGAGCTACGAGTTACCAGACACATGCCGTGTAAGTCTGCTGCGAATTCCCTGGTGCTCCTCCGTCGTCGCGCTACCCAGAAAATCAGACCCGTTTCGAAGTAACTCGTCTGTAACGGCCAAGGCTTTGCTAGTCCGTCTCGGGTCTGGATTGTGAGGTTACTCTACCCTGCCGGACCAGTCGTTCGCAGTTGCAGTTTGCGGTAGGTATGCGGGAGGGACCGCCAGACCATTGATCGAGCATCGCGTTACGGTATTCACCGTTTGTAGGTGACGAGCAAGACAGGACACAGATTCCGAACGGGGAACTAAACGCAGGCCGGGCTGCGTTTAGGCTCATTCCGAAGCGTGCAGGGGCAGCTGCTCTTCGGCATCCGCTCAGCCGCCGGTCCCCGACAACGGGACTGGCCATCCGGGATACGTTTTCTCGTTGTTCTGTATGCCGAGGGTCGCGGAGTACGGGACCTTTTGCCAAGGCCGGAAGGTAACGCTGAAGGTGCAGCTCGCGCCCCCCGCCAGTGTTGCCCCGCACGTGGTGGTGAACGTATAATCGCTGTCGCCCGAACCGCTCAAGTTCCCGGCGAAGCCCGTCAAAGGACCCGTTCCCAGATTCGTCACGGTGGTGGTCAGAGTCTTTCCTGTTCCCGCCGGCACCGTCCCGAAAGCCAAGCTGGCTGGTGAAATGCTCGTTGCGATCCCGGTGCCGTGCAGCGCGATCGATTGCGGGCTCGAGTTATCGCTGTCCTTCACCGTCAGGGTGCCACTCGCGGCCCCGCTGGTCGTAGGTTTGAAGTTCATGCCGATAGTGCAGGTCTTGCCCTTCGCGATACTTCCCGTGCAGGTGTTGCTGACGATGGTAAAGTTCGTGCTCGAAGTGGTTGCGCTGCTAAACGTAATCGCCGCCGCCGAGTCATTCGTAAACGTGAGCGTTTGGACGCTGGTTGTCGTCCCCACCTTGGCGCCGCCAAAGTAAACGATAGAAGGTGAGTAGATCAGCCCGCTGGCACCCTGCAGCTTGATCGTGAAACTAGGATTGAAGAAGCCGTTGGTGTTGACCACCAGCGTGCCGGTTCTGGTCCCCTCCGCTGTTGGCGTAAATGTCACGTTGATCGTGCAACTCGCTCCCGATGCCAGGCTGCCGGGGCAATTGTTCGTCTGCGCAAAATCGCCAGTTGCCGTGATGCTGCTGATGGTGGATGCGCCCACACCGGTCAAGGTAATCGTCTGCGGGCTGCTGGGGCTGCCCTGTAACTGCGGCGCGAAGATTAGGCTGTATGTAGAAGCATTCACATTCGCGATGGCTGTAACCAGGCGAATGCGGTTATCTTGCGTATCGCCGATGTAGATGTTGCCCGAAGAATCGGTGGCGACACCCGCAGGCAGGCCCAGCACCCCTTGGGTTGCAGGCTGCCCGTCACCCAGGCCAATGTTGCCATTTGTCCCTGAGCTTCCCGCTATTGTGTGCAGCATTCCTTGTCGATCCACCCAGCGAACTCGGTCGTTATATGTATCCCCGATCAACACATCGCCAGCCGGATCCACGCCCACGCCCATGGGACGAGCCAGGTAGCACTGAAGCGCCAGACCGTCACCATTGAAACCATCTGTGCCGCCCGCGAACGGATTGATGATTCCGCTGGGATTGACTATAAACACACCCGAGTCGCCGGAATCCGCGATATACAGGTTGCCCTGTGCATCCAAGGCCACATCCCAAGGTTGAACCAACGATGCACTGGTTGCGGGGCCGCCTCCGCCAGAGAATACGCGGTCAGGGTTAGCGGCATGATTTCCAGCCACCGTCGTAATTTCTTGCGTTGCCGCGGCCACTTTGCGGACGACCGCATTTCCCTGGTCCGCGATATACAGGTTGCCTGAGGCGTCGAAAGCAATGCCAGTAGGCTGGTTCAGTTCCGCGCTGGTGGCTGCGCCTCCGTTTCCGCTATATCCGCACGACCCCGGCGTACCCGCAACGGTACTGATATCCCCGGTGCTAGCCGTGATCTTGCGAATGGCGCAATTCAACTCATCCGAGATGTAGAGATTGCCGGAGGAATCCAAGATGGCTTTCGTCGGATCGTTCAATAGAGCACTGGTGGCTGCACCTCCATCGCCGCCGTAACCGCAGGAGTCCGGCGTTCCGGCGATCGTGCTAATGTCGCCCGTCTCCGCGGCCACCTTTCGAACCACGCAGTTTCCGGTGTCCGCAATATACACGTCCCCGGAAGAATCAACTGTCGCGCTCTGGGGGAGATAAAGCGCCGCCTCGAGTGCCGTACTGCCCGCCGTATAGTGAAGCAATCCGTTCCCGGCGACGGTGCTTATCTTTCCTCCCAATGCCGCCTTGCGAACGCGCAGATTCTGGAAGTCGGCGATATACATGTTGTCCGACTTGTCCACCGATACGCCATAAGCGGAATTCAATTTCGCGCTGGTGCTCAAGCCGCCGTCGCCCGAGAAGCCACACTGTCCCGGCGTTCCCGCTACAGTGGTGATAATCCCGGTTGCAGCTTTCACCTCGCGCACGACGCAGTTCCCGGTATCGGCGATGAAGACGTTGCCGCTTGCGTCCGATGCGATCCCGTCGACCGTACTGATCTCCGCGCTGGGCCCCGCCACGCCATTGCCGGAATAGCCGCTGGTTCCATTGCCCGCAATGGTGCTGATGATTCCAGTGCTCGCCGTGACCTTTCGGATGCGATAGTTGTCCTGGTCGGCAATGTAAACGTTCCCGGCGGAATCGACTGCCACTCCGTAAGGGTTGTTCAGGTACGCGTTCGTCGCCTGGCCGCCGTCGCCTCCGTAGCCAGCCGAGCCTTTGCCGGCGAACGTACTCATGTCTCCAGTGCTTGCCGTGACCTTTCGAATCTCCTCGTCACCGGTATCCGCGATATAGACGTTCCCGGCGCTGTCCACGGCCACCCCGTACGGTTGGCTCAGCGTGGAATCCGTTGCCTTGTTACTGCTACCGTCGCCTCCTCCTGCGAACCTGCTGACCAAGCCTGTGCCGGCTGCGACCTCCAGGACGATGTTGGCCTGAGTATCGGCGATATAAATGTTTCCCGACGAGTCGACGGCCACCGCGTTGGGGTTGTTCAGTGAGGCGGATGCCGTGGGAGTCAGTTGGGGAGGGCTGCCGTTCGTCGAGCCAGTTCCGGCCACCACTGTTAATGTGCCGGAGCTGTTCACTTTGTATACGTATTCCAGCGGGACGCCGTGGGCCGGCGCTCCCATTACGATGTAGAAGTTCCCAGCGCTATCCGTCGCAGTATTCAGCGGATACGGCACATTGGCCTGGATGGCGGGAACATTATTCGGTCCACCGCCGGCGTAAGTCGAAATAGTATCCGGCGGCGTTTGTGCCCGCACGGCGAGCGCCGTAAGCAGAGCCAGCAACGGCCAGTGCTCGAGCTTCATCGCAATTCTCCTCTCAGGTGAATTGAGCCACCATAACAGCACGGCAAATTGTTGGCTTGTGTTCCATTATCCTCGACCGAAGCGCCTCCGATTCCGCCTGGGTCAGTTGAAGGCTTTGAAGGCCGCTTTGTAGGAACATGTGTGACGGCCTAGGGATAGATCTACACATCCGGACTACAGCCGGGCGACAAGGCGCGCATTTTTCAACGGCCATTTTTCAACGGCTATGATTGGCGGTAGAAAACCTGCCCCTGAATGCCTGCTTCCATTTGTTTCCGCCCCCTTCAGCGATCCGACTTTCTGCTGCTGCAGCAGTGGCTTCACGCTCCCCATGTCGCCGTCTGGTGGAATGAGCGTGCGAATCTGGCAAGTATCGAAGCAAAATACGGACCACGTGTTGATGGAGTCGAGCCAACCCACGTATTCCTGATAGAGCGCGGAGGCGCGCCAATCGGTTGGATTCAGTGGTACCTATGGTCTGACTATCCAGAACATGGGCGACAGTTAGGCGCGGATGCCTCTTCGGCTGGTATTGACCTCGCGATTGGGGAACTCAGGATGACGGGGTTAGGATTAGGGCCAGTCATAATCGGCGAGTTCCTTAAGCAGTTTGTGTTTGTGAATCCGATCATTCGCGCAATCATTACCGATCCTGAGGAAACGAACCTCAGATCTTTACGCGCGTTCAAAAAGGCCGGCTTTAAAGCAATGAAGACTATTCGACTGGTAGGCGAGGCTAGCAACCGCCAGATTTTGTACTTCGATTGCCCGTAGCCTTCAATGGGGTTGCACGTTCGCCTCGCTTAACGGCAAACCATGGAGTAGCAACTTCCGGGCATTCTGGCCGAGAGGGCGCAGGAGGCCGCCCCTTACAGCCCAAGCTGATCGAGCTTGGGTTTTTCGTAGATGTCATCTTCGCCCGGATACCGGAGACGACCGTCGTATCGCCCGGTCTCCTTCGCTAGCGCCCAAATCAAACTTTCGCCCGCGGGTACAGTCTTCGGCTCGGCGCGGAAGACAGGATCGCGGAAAGCGTCGCTCGAACTTATGACGCGCCAGTTCAGGACCCGATACATGTCGAGAACATTCCTGAGGAACTGAGAATTCAGAAAAGAGTAGTGAACCAGCAACGTGTGCCTGGGACTACGTCCGAGAACCTCTCGAGCCAGATTGTCGTAGTAGAGGCTGCGATCACGGATGTGCTGTACGTAGGGATCCATAAACCGCGAAGCGTCGAAAGCGGGGTCGATCCGTAAGCGGGATTGCAACCGTTCAGCATAGTACCAGTCAGACGCATCGACAGTCACCCGGCCATTGAAGAATCCGTGCGCCCTCAAGAAGTCGCGCATACCGTCTCGGACCTCGACGCTGTTGCCCTCCTTAAGGGCGGGGAAACGGAAGATCCGTTGATAGGTGGCGAACGGCTGAAGTATTTTTTCTGCCTCCAGCACATCGGTTTCGAAGTCCTTGAGCGTTCGGTCCCGAGCATTGATCGTATGGTGAGAATAGGTGTGATTCCCAATGGTGTGGCCGGCATCGACCCATTCATTAAGAAGCTTGCGCCCGCTTGGGTCCTCGACATGGGACGCCGTGACGAAAAGGATTATGCGAACCCCGTGCTTATCGAAGAGATCGATTAGCGATCGATTGACTTGAGACGGAGTTTGCGGCCATGCCTGAGTGAGCGTGAAGTCATCCATTGTGATTGCAACTTCAGGATGCTCGGTGGCGCTTGCGCTGCTACTGCCGCATGCCGTACCGAACAGCGCCGTTTGCAACAGGAAGCGGCGACGATTCACATCCCCAATCGTGTCACAGAGACTACAAGTTCGGAATAATAGTCGCGCACGCGTCGGTCTGCGCGTTTCTAAGCCAGAAGAAAGTCCGCTCTCTCGTCTCCTTACTCTTGTCGCAAAGCGATCAGCGGGTCCACACCCACACTTCGCCGGGCCGGAATATAGCATGCGGCCATTGCGATAGAGGCGAGCCCCAAGGCCGACGCCGAGAAGGTTGCCAAATCAAGCGCGCTCACCGAGTAGAGCAGCTTCGCCATTAGTTGAGTGAGCCCGAACGAAGCTGCCAGGCCGGCAACAATTCCTCCAACGGCAATCCTCGCGCCCTGCGCCAGTACGAGCCGAAATATATCGCCACGTTTAGCTCCGAGCGCCAGGCGAATGCCGAGTTCCTTCTCGCGCTGCCCGACAGAGTACGAAATGACACCGTAGATTCCGATGGCCGCCAAGACAAGCGCCAGCCCGCTGAACAGCCCCAAGAGGATCAATGTGACGCGCGGCTTGGACACAGACGAATCCACCACATCCTGCATCGTTGCAATCCCGAAAACGGGCTGCTCTTTGTCGATCGAGGCGACAACCTGCCGGATTGCGGCGGACAAAGATCCCGGCTCCCGGCTTGACTTCACCAGCAGCGTCATCCCATGCGGGGGCGCCTGGCAGTACGGAACATACACCTCGAGGCGTGCAGGATTCCCGAGGCCGTACATCTTGGTATCGGCGAGCACGCCTACGATCGTGATCCATCGCGGCGCATCGCCCGCTCCGAGATCGCCGAACATGAACCGCTTGCCAATAGGATCTGCTCCCGCGAACGAACGCTTCGCTACCAGCTCGTTCACCATGGCTACCTTCTGGCCGCTTTCCCGATCGGCATCCGTAAATCCACGCCCCCGCAGCAAGCGAATTCCGAGCGTCTTCTCGTATTCAGGGCTGACAACATGCGCGTCAGGATGCGGGTAGGTTCCAGGACTGGGCACGGGTCTCCCCTCAAGAGTGATATCGACCCGTGGATGGTGGTTGGTAAGCGGAACCCCCGTTCCCAAGGACGCAGATTCCACTCCCGGGATCGCGCGAACGCCGTCTAGAACTCTCCGCCAGAAAGCAACCAGCGCCGCGTCATTCTTATATTGCCCAGCGCGAAGGCTCATATCGAGCTTAAGGACGCGGGCTGGCTGAAAACCTGCATCCACTGAGAGCAGGCGATAAAGGCTCTTGATCAGGAGCCCCGCGCCGATTAGTAGAACCAGCGCCAAAGCCAACTCACCGGTAGCTAATAAACTACGCCAGCGCATGCGAAGAGCCGTCGCTGTACTCTTGCCGCTCTCTTTCAAGTTGGCTTGAACGCTGCCGCGGGCGCACTGCAGCGCCGGGCCGAGTCCAAATGCGAACACGGACAAGAGAACTAGCATGGCTGAAAACAACAAGACCCAACCGTTCATGCAGAGGCTCGCGCCGCCCAATGTGTCTCGCGGCATCAAGCGTGAAATCGCAGGAACTGCAACGATCGCCACGCCGATGCCGGCGGCGCCACCCAACAATCCCACCAGGAGACTCTCCGTCAGAATTTGCCGGATAATTCGGTTGCCGCTCGCCCCAATCGCACTGCGTAGAGCCATTTCCTTAGCTCGTAACGCGCCGCGCATCAGAAATAGATTCGCAACGTTCGCGCACGCCACCATCAGCACGAACAATGCGGCCACCTGCAGCAATATCATCGCTGGACGCAGGTCGCCTGAAAAAACGTTCCTAAGTGGCTGTAATTTCACCCCGAAATGCGCGTCCGCGTCTGGATACTCGCGGGCTAGGTTTCGAGCGATGCCCTCCATCTCCGCGCGGGCGCGCTCGATTGCGACACCGCGCGCAAGGCGCGCCACTACTAGCAGATCGTCACGATCGCCTCGATCCTTAGCGTCGTCGTTATTCGTCAGCCAAACGCCCAGTGGTTCCATCACGTCGCATTTTTCGGTCCAGCGGAAGTTCGCCGGTAGCACACCGACAATGGTGAAATCCCGGCTGTCCAGCCGCACGGTTTTTCCGATCACATTCCGGTCCGCCCCGAAATGCGACTGCCAAAGCGAGTAGCTCAGCAGCAGCACGGGCTGGGCGCCGGCTTTCGCCTCGTCCGAAGTAAAGCCGCGGCCTAGGATGGGGTGCAAATCTGTCATCGACAGGAACTCGGGGGAAACCGCCAAACCATCGATAAGCTCTGGCTGAGCGATGCCGGCCAAATTGAAATCGATAGCGTTTACTGCCGCCATTTCTGAGAACGTGCGGCTCCGCTTGCGCCAATCCTCAAAGTTGGGATAGGAGACGCTTACGTCGCCAACTCTCGGCGTCGTTTCATTCAACTGAACCAGGCGCGAGGCATCTTTGAAAGGCAGCGGGCTTAGCAGAACGCCATAAATGACGGAGAACAGAGCGGCATTCGCGCCAATGCCCAACGCGATGGTCAACAGTGCTGTCGACGCGAAGCCGGGGGATTTGAGCAGGGTGCGCCAGCCATAGCGAAAATCCTGCATCAGGTCTTCGACGAGCGACACTCCCCTTGCGTCCCGGCAGCCTTCTTTCACTTGTTCCATGCCGCCGAACGCCATGCGCGCCCGGCGCGCTGCCTGGTCGCCGCTCAGCCCCTCTTTCAAATACTTTTCCAATTGGCGTTCTGAGTGAAACTGCAGCTCATCGTTCATCTCGGCCTCGACCGTTCTGCGCCGTAGAAGAGAGCGCAAACGAATCCATAAATCATTCGCCATGAGAAATTCCTAAGCCGGACCAAGAACTTGCGCTACCGCGGCAGTGAGTTTTTGCCACGAATTCTTCTCCGCGTCCAGTCGCTTCCAACCCGCCTTGGTCAATTCGTAGTACTTGGCGCGCCGGTTGTTGTCTGACGTGCCCCAACGAGCCTTAATCCATCCGCGGCGCTCCAGCCGGTGCAGCGCCGGATATAAAGAGCCCTGCTGAATTCGCAGCACATCGCTCGACATCTGCTGTACTCGTTCTGAAATCCCCCAGCCATGCTGTGGTTCGAGCGACAGCGTGCGCAGGATCAGGAGATCTAGCGTGCCCTGCGGCAAATCAATGCGCTCGTTCATGCTTCTACTTCCTTTTCGCTTCTACAGGTAATCATAGCGAGTCTATTGTCGAAGTGGAAGGGGGAAACGCCGCGGATGTTGAGGCGTTCTCGGTCGCTTGAACTACCGGAGCGGAAGCGCGGCTATGGCTGAAAGGGCTCCGCCTGATCCTTGGGTTGAGGAACACCGCCGGGACAGGCGCCGGAGGCATTCTTTCCGTCGGGGCTGAGGGTATCGATCTTTAGTGTGCAGACCTTCTGCCGGTTCAGGATGGGCGTGCCGTCGTCGTTCTTGAGACTGGTAGGCGAGTTGCGCACAATTTGGAAACGGTCACCGAGCTTGATTCCGGCGTTTGAACCTTTATTGAGGAACACATTGCCGTTGTCGATCCCGATGACTTTGGGCGGATCGGAGGCCAACGCGGCCGCGGCGTTCGAGGCGGGGGACACCTGGCTGAGCGCGTCTTTGAGCTTGGAGGCGAGATCCGAGGTGAGTGATTCGGTAGCTTTGGTCCAGAGGTCGTTGAAGGTCGCGGGAAGTCCCTGGCCGCTGGTCTTGTAGACGGGGAAGGTCTTGATTTCGACAGCGACAGCGCTCTCTTTAAAGGTCGAGGAGGGCTGGGCAATTGTCGCGCCGGATTCGACATTGACGAGGCGGGCGCTCGCTTCGGCTTCCACAACCGCGACGGTCTTGGCGGAGGCGCGGGTGTTCTCCTGGTGCTGTGTTTGACTGCCGTTCACCAGATTCACGAGAACGATGCCTTCGGCATTAAGAATCCTTCCTATGCGGGAAGCAGTGTCGGCCGAGGCGCGGTCGCTGTTCTGGAGATTTTGCGTTTTGAGGATGGTGTCGAGGTCTCCTTGGGCGACGAGCGTGATGCCGGGGAGGTCGGCGAGCTTGCCTTTGAGAGCCTCGGTTACACGATCCTCGCCGAGGGCGAAGATCGGGTTCGCGCGTTCGAGGGGACCATTCGCGGCGATGACGGCAATGCGGCGGGCGGATTGAGCGCAGAGGGTCGCAGGGATTAGCAAAGCGAGCGCGATGGAAGTGGTGTAGAAACGCATCGAAGCCTCCAGGCCATTTCGATTATTATGCGACGGCGGCCGAGAGGATAAGGCTCACTGATAGATGAGCTTGCCGGCGCGGATGGTGTATTTGACGCGGGCCAACGCGGTGATGTCGGCGGCCGGGTCGGCGGCGAAGACGGTCAGGTCGGCATCGAAGTTGGGCACGATGCGGCCGGTGTGGGAGGCGAAGCCGAAGCGGGAAGCCGGGTTGACGGTGAGAGAGGCCAGGATCTGTGGGAATGTCATGCCGGCGCGCTGCATGAGCGTGTATTCTTCCGCCGTATCGAATTGATAGATGTAGCCGACGTCGGTGCCGAATAGGATTTGGCCGCCCGCATCGTGGTAGGCGCGCAGGCGGGCGACGGTGAGATCGATGAACTTCGTTGTGGTTTCGGGCGAAAGATGCTGCCGATGGGCCTCGACATCGAACAGGGTCAAGGTGGGGATAAGCGCCATGTGGGCGGATAGCAGGCGATCGACGATGGCGGGAGTCCAGGGCTGGCTGTCTTCCGATGTGACGTGGGCGAGCACGTCCACGCCGCTGTCAATAGCGACGTCCATGCCGGCTACATTGCCGGGATGAGCGAAGACCGGGCGATGGAGGCGGTGAGCTTCCTGAACGATAGCTTTGGCCCGGTCGAGCGGCATCAACAGAACGCGGTCAGCCTGGCTGGAGCCGGCGAAGATCTTGACGGCGTCGGCGCCGTCGTGGATCTGGCGGGATACGCGGGCGACGGCGGCGGCGATGTCGGGATCGTCGGGTAGAACGATGTGATTATCCGCGAGATACTTCTGGACGTATATGGGAACGCCGTGCTCGGGGAAGAAGGGCTCGCCAGTGGTGAGGATGCGGGGGCCAAGCACTTCGCCGCTTGCGATGCGAGCGCGAATGTTGTTGGTGTTGTCGAGCACCGAGGCGATGTCGAACACCGTGGTGAAGCCCCAGCGGGTGAGCATTTCCTGAAGCGCGGCGGTGAGTTGCGGGCCGGTTTTTTGGGCGGCGTGCAGAAGATTGAATGGCAGGATGTGCACGTGGCTGTTCCAAAGGCCGGCGGTGACGGTCATGCCGGTGCAATCGAGGACGGCGGCGCCGGGCGGGAGCGGCGGGGCGGTGTTGGCAGCTGCCTCGGAGATGGAGACGATATGGCCATCGCGCAGGAGAATGGTGGCGTTCGTCAGAGGCGCTGTGTCCGGCGCGGGATAGACGCGGGCGTGCACGAGCGCGAGTTCCGGATGGAGGGCGCGAGCGGAGGCGGCGGCGAGGAGAAGAGCGGCTGCAAGGATGGCGAGGAGGGCGGAGCGCAGCATCGGCCAGCCTAACGCTTCTCGGGTTGGAAAAGCGCGAAGACGGCGCCTTGCGGGTCTTTGACGATAGCCATGCGGCCGACGTGCTCGACCGTGAGCGGCGGCAGGAGGAAGGTTGCGCCTAGTTGAAGGGCGCGGGCGGCGGAGGCGTCGCAATCGGAGACCAGGAAATAGAGCATCCAGTGGGGCGGGGCCTGCGGATTGCGCATGGCGGCGGGCGTGACCCCGCCGATGGGCTGGCCGTTATTCTTGATATGGAGATAGCCGGAGGGGTCGTCGCCGCCCGAGATTTCCCACCCAAACAAGGCGCTGTAGAATTTGACGGCGGTTTCGATGTCGGGTGTGTTGAGGTCGGCCCAGCAGACGGTTCCATCCACAGCGGCGAGGCCCGCTCCGATGTGCTGCTGGGGCTCCCAGATGGAGAAGTGGGCGCGGGTGGGATCGGAGAAGACGGCCATGCGGCCGAAGCTGTAGACGTCAAATGGCGCCAGGACGATTTTGGCGCCTAGTTCGGCGGCGCGGGCGGCGGTCTTGTCGGCGCTGGGGGTTGAGACATAGAGCATCCAATGAGACGGAACGCCTTTTTCGCGCTGCTCGGGGACCATCGTGTAGGCGGCGGCGATGCTTTGCCCTTCGAGGTCGAACATGGAGTAAGAGCCGTTGGGGCCCATGGGGAAATCGTTGACGGCCCAGCCGAACAGGGACATGTAGAAATGTTTGGCCGCGGCCGGGTCGGTGGCAGCGAGTTCGAACCAGCAGAACGCACCGGGGGCGTAATGGTCGATGGTGGGCATGGGAAGAGTATAAGACGTTCGCGCGCGGGCAGGCGCTAGATGGTGGCGCTCTTGAAGGCCTGGCCGACGTGGAGGACGGCGGAGACGGCGCGGCTATAGTTCATACGCATGGGGCCGAGGACGGCAACGTGGGTCTCGAGGCCGTTGGGCAGGCTGAAGCGAACGCCGATGAGAGACAGCTCGCCCATGCTGGGGTGGACTTCGGAAAGGCCTACCTGGACGGCTAACTCGCCGTCGCGCTGTTCGAGGAAGCGTTCGAGCAATTGAAGGACGCGCTTCTTTTCTTCGAGGGCGCGAAAGAGCTCGCGCATGCGCTCGCGCGTGAGATGAAGGTCGAGGCCGATCAGGTTTTCCGCGCCCTGGCAGTGGACTTCGGGCATGAGGCCGAGATCGAGGAGGCCTTTGGCATAGAAGAGATTCACTCGCTTGAGAATGGCGTCGTAGGCGGCGCTTTCGAGATCGAAGCGGCGCTTGAGCTCGCGATGGATGTTGGGCAGCGCCCAGCCGCCGAAGTTGTAGTTGATGTAGTTGCGGATGGAGGCGAGCTCTTCGGGCGAGATGTGGTCTTCGACCGTGATGACTTTGTTGCGCGCCATGCGGTCGCGCGTGATTACGACCATGAGGATGCGCCGGTCGGGAAGCGCAAGCAACTCTACTTGATCGAGAGTTTGAGTGCTGTTGGGGATGGCGGCGGTGATGGCGAAGTTGCGCGTGATCTCGGTGAGCAGCCGGGAGGAGCGTTCCATGCGGCCTTCGACGGTTGCGACTTTTTGAATTTCGACGTGGAGGCGGTCGAGCTCGGACTGAACGATGCGGCTGCCGAGCAGGGTTTGCACGTAGCTCTGATAGCCGCGCTCGGTGGGGACGCGTCCGGCGGAAGTGTGCGGCTGCGAGAGATAGCCTTGTTCGAGCAGGTCGGCCATCATGTTGCGGATGGACGCCGGGCTCATAGGGTACTTGCGCGCGATCGTGCGGGAGGCGACGGGCTCCCCGGTTTCGATGTAGTTTTGGACGACGGCGCGAAGGACGTCAAAGTGACGTGGAGTGAGCGACCCGAGATGATTCATCTGAGTGGCGGAGGGGCTGAATCGAGCCTCATAAAACGCAAGAAGTATCGAAAGCGCAGATACACTTCCCCTTCGATTATAGAGGGTAAACTATCTCTGCCGATTTATCAATACCGCTTGCGAGACGAGCGGAGATAAGGTTTGCCGGCCCGAGCAATAGGACTAAGCGTCTGGAATGTCGATGGACTTGGCGTGACGCCAGAGGCGTTCGAGGTCGTAGTAGGAGCGGGCGGCTTCGGAGAATACGTGGACGACGAAATCGCCGTAATCGATCAAAATCCATTCGGCTGTATCGTAGCCTTCGACGCTGTTGGGTAGTTCGCCGATTTGCTTGAGCTGTTTTTCGATCTCGTCGGCGACGGCGTGAGCCTGGCGCGGGTTGGCCACCGAACAGATGATGAAGTAATCGGTGAAAGAGGTGACGTCTCGGAGATCGAGGACGGCGATGTTCGAGGCCTTCTTCGATTCGGCGGCGCGCGCGGCACTGAGCCAATTGGGCAGTTGTTGAACGGCGGCGGGGGATGAGGCGGCGGAACGGCGTGTCAGAAGGGAAAAAGGTCCTCCTGTCGCTTAGCGTACTACACTGGGGAGGCATGAGTAAATCCGCAAAATGGCCGATTTATGGGGCTATTTTGTGTATGTTGGCGGGATTTCCGGGCTGGGGGCAGAGCGCGGCGGGTCAGGGTGGGGCCGGGGACAAGGCGTCGAGCGATGGCGTGGCAGCCGGAAAGAGCGCGGCGGGAGATGCTCCGGAATCGGACGGCGCGAGCGCGCTTTCGGAGGCATTGCTGAAGCGGGCGCAGGACGAAGTGACGCGTGTGCGGGCGCTGGTGGAGCAGGGGACTCTCCCCAAGAGCCTGCTCGAACAAATGGAAGCGAAGCTGGCCGACGCCGAGGACGAAGCCGTTCTATCGCGGACGCTCTATGGCGCGGCGCGGCTGCAGGACATGACCGAAGAGCAGGCGCAGGCCATGGTCGGGGCGGCGCAGCGGCGCGTGGATCGCGAGAGCCGCATTGTCGCCGAACGGCAGAAGCTGCTCGATGACGGGATCATTTCCAAATCGGAGCTGCGCTCGTATCAAGACGAGCTGGATGCGCGGACGCGAGTGCTGGATCTGGCCGAAAACCGGGTGAAGCTGCTCGAAGAACTGCGGGCGATGGCGGAGACCGAGAAGCGGCTGGAGCGGCTGGGGCATTCGCCGGGCGAGGTGTTGATCCGGTATGACGGCAACGGGATGTTCAGCTTGAGCGATTTGCCGGTGATTGAGAGCGAGTATCAGAAGCGGTTCCATCGGGCGCTGCCGGTGAGCGCGCTGGGACAGACGCTGGTGCACCAATCGATGGGCCTGGATCACAGGAACCGCGTGGATGTGGCGCTGAATCCGGATCAACCGGAGGGGTTGTGGCTGCGGCAATTGCTAGAGCGGCTGCATGTGCCGTACCTGGCGTTTCGGAGCGCGGTGACAGGCGCGGCCACGGCGCCGCACATACATATCGGTACGGGTAGTACGCGGTTGAAGATAGCGGCGAGGTAACGGTAATATTGGCGAGCGATGAAGAGTGCGGCAACAATGGGCGCGGCGGGCGAGCAAACGCGGAAAGCAAGCGCGGATGACGGACGGGTTCTGATTTCGGCCGAGCAGATACAAAAGCGAGTGGGCGAGATGGCGGCCGAGATCGCGGCCGATTATCCGGAAGGGCCGCTCTACCTGATCTCGATCCTAAAGGGCGCGTTTATTTTTCTGGCGGACCTGTCGCGCGCGATGAAGCGGCCGGCGGTGCGGATCGAGTTCATGGGCATATCGAGCTATGGAAACGAGAAGACGAGCTCGGGGCAAGTGAAGGTGACGCGCGACCTGGATGTGAATATCGAAGGCCAGAACGTTTTGATCGTCGAGGACATTATCGATAGCGGCGTGACGTTGACGTATCTAACGCGGGTGCTGGAGCAGAGGCATCCGAAGTCGCTTGCGATTGCGACGCTCCTCGATAAGCCGGAGCGGCGGGTGAGGCCGGTGGAGGTGAAGTATGTGGGGTTCCGGATTCCGGATAAGTTCGTGGTGGGATATGGGCTGGATTTCGCGGAAGATTACCGGAACTTGAGCGACATACGGGTTTTGGGCGAGGAGTGAGATCGAACCGGCCCTATCTGATTCCCAGGAGGGAATCGGCCGGAGAGAAATTTCGGTTCGAGGTTTGGCCGGCGCGCGGCGATGTTGCGCTGTTATGTGTAGAAACTCTGGAGAACTAGTTAAGACTCCGGCTAAGGAAAGGAAACGCACATGAAAACATCGTCGGTGCAGGAGATCAGAGAAGCAATGGTCGTAAAACCGGGTGTCATAAAGAGACTACCGGGACGCTTCGCCGCCAATCTTCCAAACGATCTATCGCAGAACGCGGTAAAAGCAGAACCGTTCGTGACCTCGTTCGATTTCACGGGGGGCGCGTCCCAGACGGACGGGCTTGTACTCGAAAACTTGTCCTTTAACATTCTCGCGACTTCGTCGTTGACGGTCATCGACGTAGGAAGGCCGTATACGGCAATCTCGTGGTCAGTATCACAGATTGCCTGGTCCGCCGGCCAGGGATGGCCGACGTATACGACCTATTGCCCACGCAACGAGTTCGTCTCCGGAATGAAGTACCCGAACCTTCTTGCACATCAAATCGCGCCTATTTACAAGGGTCCCGATGGCGCTCTGAACGGCATCATCGGATGTTCGAACTTCGGTAGCTGGGTGCTTCCCGACAATGCGCGGTTCACGCTGTACTTTGCTGTCAACGACGATGATTACTCCGACAACAAGGGCGGCTTTCGAGTCGACATCACGGCGTACACGCCAGCATAGCGGGGCGCGGGCGCCGGCTGCGAGAACGCGATCCCCGCAGGCGCCAAGCCTCTGCTAAGCGGATTCAGGACCGAGGCCGGTTCTCTTTTCGACGAAGGCGAGAGCCGGTTTCGCGGCCGGGACACAGAGGATCTCGACGACGTTGCGAACGTATTGTTCGGAGCTGAGCTGATCTGTGTCTTCGGCGGGGAACTCGACGAGAGAGCGGAAGTAGGCGGCGAGGGAATCGAAGAGAGCGACGCGGGCGCGGTCGTCGAGCCGGTCGCGGCGCAGGAGAGCTTCGACGGCGAGCGCGGCGGCTTGGGCTGGGGCGCGCTGGCGAAGGCGGGCGCAGGGAAGTTGGTGGGCAAGGAACGAGTTGTAGCGGCCGCGGACCAGCGCGTCGATGTTGGGGATGGCGGGTTGGCGGTTACGAACGACGACAGTGCCGGCGGCGAGATCGCCGAGCCGTTGAAGGCGGCGATTCAGGAGCATGACGACGCCACCCGCAAGGCCGAGCAGCGGGAAGAGATCTACCACCCGCACGAGGTTGCGAATGGCGACCTGGTGGAACTGAAGCTCAAGGCCGGTGCTATCGACGACGCGGAGGCCGAGCACCCATTTGCCGATGGTTTGGCCATACCAGAAGTATTCGGACAGCATTCCGTAGGAGAGCCAGACGGCGACATACAACAGGATGATAAGGGCGAGGCCGAGATCCTGTTCGAGCGCGCGCAATGGAGCTAGCGCTTGCTGGATAGCGGTGGTGAGGCCGGCGATGACGAACAAATCCACCAGGAAGGCGAGGCAGCGGCTGAGAGGACCTGCGAGCGCAAGAGCGAAGGAGACGCCTTCGGGCAATCGGATTTCGAGCAGGTAGCGGCGTGTCGCTTGTGCGGCCATGGATGCGGCGGGCATGGTTCAGCTCGCGGGGGCGGCACGCTTGCGGCCGGCGCGCGCGAAGAACCAGGCGAGCAGCGCGAGTTCGATGAGGCCGAAGGCGATTTTGGCGTTATAGGGTAAGACGGGCTCGTGGTACTGAGAGATGAATGATTCGATAAGGCCGGCCCAGACGAGCATGACCGCGGCGCCGAGGCTGAGCGTGAAGACGTCTTTCGAGACAGCGCGCAGGCGCAGGCGGCGCGGCAGCGGACTACGGGAGCCGATCAGAGCGCTTGCGAGCAGAAGGCCGGCCTGGCTCGCGACCAGGAGCGCGGGGATTTCGACGACGCCGTGGGGCAGCAGCCAGCCGGCGAGGAAACGGCCCTGGCCGGCTTGGATGTAATCGGCGCAGACGGCGCCGAGATCGAGGCCGTTTGAGAAGAGCATCAGGATGGTGCCGATGCCGAAGCTCATGCCCGCGGCCATGGAGGCGAAGGCGACGCTGATGTTGTGGGTCATCAGGTAAGCGGAAAAGGCGATCTGGTGGCCGGCGATCTGTTTGCCTCGATCCTTTTCTTCCTGCTTGACGCGCTCGGCCGGGTCGGTGAGCAGGTGCGGGAAAGGCATGAGTACCGCTTTGGCGTCGGCATCGATGCGGAGCAGGGCAATACCGGCGATGCATCCGAATAACAGGAGAGCGGTGGAGAGCGCGAAGGCGCGCCACTGGCGGCGGAAGGCGATGGGAAAGGTAGCGGTCATCCAGCGGAAGGGGTGGAGCGGGGAGCGGCTTCGCACGGAATGGATCTGCGTGTAAGCGCGCGCGACGAGGGCTTCGAGATAAGCGGCAATGGCGGGCTGGCCGGCTTCCTGGAGGCGGGCGAGATCGGCGGCGGATTGTTGATAGAGATCGAAGAGGCGGAGAGATTCTTCGAAGGATGGGCGATAGAAGCGATCGCGCTCAAAGGCTTGCAGGGCTTCCTCAAGCTGCGCCCAGCGGGGGCGGGCCTGGGAGACGAATCGATCGAGATCGAGGATCAGAGGAGCTGCCTTTCCTTGATATCGAGATATTCGGCGGCCGCGTCGAGACCCAGACGCCCGGGCGGGACGATGTGCATCCGGATGCCGGAGACAGCGAGGCGCGAGCGGACTTCGGCGAGCTTCTTCCAGAGAAGATGGCCGGCGAGCTTGCCGTATAGGTCATTCACCGACTGAACGGGGCCGGCGTCGACAGTGGAATCGGAGAAGAGAGGCTGGGTGGACTCGTCGGCGGGGCAGGCGACGAGCAGCAGATGTTGGCGCGCGAGCAGGCGTGAACAGGAGAGGAAGGCTTCGGCGAGCTGGGGCTCGGCGAGGCTGGTGAACAAGACAAAGAGAGCGCGGCGCTTGGCGCGGGCCCGGAGAGCGGCGGACAGATGGTCGAAGGCGGGCGCGACGAGCCGCGGACGCAAGGGATAGAGCGCTTGGCGGAAGACGGGGTCGAAGGCGTTGGCGTTGGAGGCTTTGGCGAAGTGGTGAACGCGATCACTGAAGGTGACGAGGCCGAAGCGGTCTCCGGCGTGGCGCACGGCGGAGTGAAGCATCAGGGTGGAACGGATGTATTCGTCGAGGATGGTGGAAGGCGCGTGCTTGCGGCGCGTGATGGCGCGGGCGGAGAGGCGCGAGAAATCGACGCAGGCATAGATGTCCTGAGTGCGCTCGATCTGATACTCGCGAACAACCGGCGCGCGGCGGCGCGCGGTAGCTTTCCAATCGATGTCGCCGAAATCGTCGCTCGGGACGTATTCGCGTAGCTGCTCGAATTCGCGGCCGCGGCCGTTGCGGGCGACGATACGGTGGCCGCCGTGGCGATGGGAGGCAAGCAGCTTCGCTGTTTCGGAAAAGATGGAAGCGAGCGAGGGCTGGACCAGCACGCGCGAGTGCACGGGCAGAGACTTGCGGAGATGCCAGAGGCGCAGGAGGGAGTCGGCGCCGAGGAAGGCTTGCGAGATGGAGTATTCGCCGCGTTGGGAGCTTGAAAACGACATCTGGGCCGAGATCCCGGAGGCGCTCGCGGGAACAGAAAGAACTATGTCGGTCGAGATGGACTCGATCGCGGGCGGCAGCGCGGCGGCGAGGCGGAGCGAGCGTGCTCCGGGGCGATGAGCGGCGAAGGCGTGCAGCGCGAGGGCGAAGGTTTGGGGTTCGTTCAACACGGCGCGAATGTCGGGTGGGAATTGGAGGCGAAAGCCTTCGAGTGAGCGGCGCGATAGCAGGAGATCGGCAAGCGCGGCGAGGACAATGGCGCAGCCGGTGAGGGCGGCATACACTCCGCCGCGGTGCGCGAGCGCGGGAAGCGCGCAGGCGGGCACGAACAGAAGAGCAACGGCCCAGAGCAGGCGGACGGACGGAGTGAAGGACATCGCGGTCAGCGGGGAACGGGGACGTCGGCGAGTAGTTGCGAGACGATTTCGGCGGTGGTAGTGCCTTCCATTTCGAACTCGGGTTTGAGCAGGATGCGATGTTCGAGGACCGGCGAGGCGAGGATACGGACATCGTCCGGGGTAACGAAATCGCGATGCTCGACGGCGGCGAGGGCGCGGCTTGCGAGCAGCAGAGCTTGGGTGGCGCGCGGGCCGGCGCCGGAGAGGATGGCTTCGTGGGACCGCGTGCGGCGCACCAGATCGACCATGTAGGACACCAGTTCTTCGCGCAGGGTGATGTGGGAGAGCTCGGAGCGGAGGCGCTCGATGTGGCCGGGTTCGAGGATGGGGACAACTTCATCGCGGTCGAGCGTGGCCTGGGGGGAATCGCCGCTGAGCATGCGGCGGGCGAGTTCGAGTTCCTGGTCGCGTTCCGGCCAGCCGAGTTTTATCTTCATGAGGAAGCGGTCTTTTTGCGCTTCGGGCAGGGGATAGGTGCCTTCGAATTCGATCGGATTTTGGGTGGCGAAGACGGTGAAGGCCGAGGGCAGCGGGTGGGTGACGCCATCGACTGTCACGGTGCGCTCCTGCATGGCCTGGAGCAGGGCGGCTTGCGTTTTGGCGGGGGCGCGGTTGATTTCGTCGGCGAGCAGGAAAGAGGTGAAAACAGGGCCACGGTGGAACTCGAAGACGCCGTCGCGGAGGTTGAAGATGCTGGTTCCGGTGATGTCGGAGGGCATGAGGTCGGGCGTGAACTGGATGCGCTGGAAATCGCAGCGAAGGATGCGGGCGAGAGTGCGGACCAGGAGGGTCTTGCCGAGCCCAGGAACGCCTTCGACGAGAGCGTGCTGACCGGTGAGGATGGTGACGAGGGAAAAACGGATAGCGTCTTCCTGGCCGATGATGACCTTGGCGAGTTCGTGGCGGGCGGCGGCGAGAGTTTCTTCGAGCGTGGCGCTAGATGCGTTCAAAATGGCTCCCTGGGGCAGATACCTACTTTATAGTGCGCGCCCGGGGGCCGGGGTTTCAGGAAAGGAGCGTCGGTTTAGGCGTGGGTTCAGGCGGGCGGCGAGCGAGCGGTATTGGGCGGCGGCGTCGGTTGGATTGAGATCGTCTAGCCGGTCGAGGTCTTCGGAGGCGAGCGTCCGCGCGCTGGAGCAGAGCAAGAGCGGGGCGCAGCGGTTCCATTCTTCGGCGGCGACGCGGAGAACGGATTTGGCGGGGATGCTTTGCATGAGCAGATGGGAGAGCGCGAGGTGGGCGTCGCGGCCGGCTACGGACGCTTCGACGGGAACGGCGGTTACCGGGAGGAAGCTGACCGAGGCGCGCCAGACGTAGAGCGCCGCGAGCGCGACGAAACCGAGCAGCACCCATGCCAGCCCGTGCGCGGTTGCGAGACCGACGACGGTTCCGGTGTCGGCGAGGCCGAGGTGGCTTTCATCGAAGACGATGTCGTGAAATGCGCCGGGCGCCGAGGCGAGCACTTCGATATCGGGACGAACGAGAAGCTCGCGATTGGTGAAGAGCTTGGAATCGGAGATCAGCACCACTGCGCCTTGCCCGAATGCGCGTTCGAGAAATAGCGGCGCGCCGTTGCGCGCGTGCGATGGCGTCCACGCGCCGGACCAGGAAGAGAAGCGCCAGTTGACGGGCAGCATCTTGAAGCGGGAAAGAAACTCCCGGCTGGGGCCGGGGACGGCGCGCTCGGCGTAGGAGACTTCGACGCCCCAACGTTTCTTGAGGCTGTTTTCGGGCGAAGGTTCGGCGGGAGGCGCGGGACTCTTTGGCTTCTCGACGGAAATAACAGCTTCGGGATCGAAGACGAGCAACAGGCGCGCGCCGCGAGAGGCCATGGCTTCGAATTGTTCGAGATCTTTTTCGCTGGTATACCGAAAGGAGGCAAGTGGCGAGCCGGCGTAGAAGATGGCGGCATGCCGGCCGGCGAGCTTGCCGAGCGTTTTGTAGTTGCGGGAAGGCGCGAAGCCGAGACGGGCGAGTGCTTCGAAATAGGCTTTCGTGCCGTTCTCATCGTTATTGAGCGAGGAATAGGCGGGATAACTTTCGCTGGCATCGGCGCGGCGCAGAACGGACTGCGCGAGGACGATTGCGAACGCGGCGGCGAGAGCGAGCGCGGCGGCGACAGTGAGAAGGTTGCGGTGGGACATGAGCGTTCAGCCGGAAGCGGCGGTGCGCGCGGGCTTCTTTGCGATCCACTTGCGCTGCAGCCAGGCGGTAAGGAAAAGAGCGCCGATGGTGGCGGGCAACAGGATGGACTGCTGCCAAAGCGGGAGTTCGGCGTCGGCGTCGGGGTTCAAGGCGTGGCCCGCGAGACAGCACAGGACATGCACGCAGAAGACTTCAATGGAGGCTTGGCCGAGACTGGCGAGCGGTTTGATGAAGGGCAGCGCGGCAATACGCGCCCCGAAGCGCACGAGCACGATGGCGAGAGCGGAAAAGTTGATGAGGCGCGCGGGGCCGAGATGCCACTTATCGATTAACCAGCCGTAAACGGATGGATCCATCCAGCGGTCCGTGGGCGAGTAGCGAAGGACCAGAAAAACAACCGAGACGGCAATCGCCAGTTTCAGAAGCCACGGCGGGATGCCGACTTCGGAATGCGGGTCGCCGGGCGCCAGGGCGCCTGCTACGCTTTCGGCGTAGATGGTCCCGAGCGCGAGGCCGATCATCCAGAGCAGTTGCCAGGCGTAGACATCGAAGGCGCCGGTAGAGGCTTCGGGAACGGAGAGGCCAAATACGTTCACATGGCGATAGATCCAGGCGCGCAGGCCGAATTGCGCAGCGGCCCAGACGGCGAGGCTCGAATAGACGACCGGATCCCAGGACCAGCGATGCGCGATTTTGCGCGCGAGCGGAGTGAGAGCCATGAAGACGATGTACATGGGCAGAATGTCCAGCAGCGACGGCCGGTAGAGCAGGAGAGCGGCGGCGATGGCGGCGTGATTCGGCTGCTGCAGATAAAAGGACAGAAGATTCTGGAGCGCGAGGCGATGGAAGGAGACGCCGAATTCGGCGACCAAGGTGAAGGCGAAGACGAGTAGAACGCAGTGGTAGGCGTAGATGCGAAGGGTGCGCTTCGAAAGATCGCGCAGGGTGGCGCGGGGGCCGGACTTCTTTTCGATGCGGAATTCGAGCTGGCCCACCATGAAGGCCGCGAGAAAGATAAAGCCCTCGGCGCCGGAGACGAAGCCGAAGGTTTGATTGGAGATGAGATTTGCCTTGGTCGGCAGATGGGTGAGCGTCATCCAGAGCAGGAGAAAGCCGCGCAAGATATCGAGTTCGATGAGGCGGCCGCGGCCCTTGCCTTGGGGCGGAGCGGGCTCTTGGGGGCCGGTATTTTGAATGACTGGATGAGCGGAGGCCATCGTTGATCCGGGTCAGGAGAGATTGCGGAGCAAGGAAGAGTTGCGCTCGAACTGCTCGATGGTTTGTTCGGTGACGGGGTGGGCGCCGTACCAGCTTTGTTCGAACAGGCCGAGGTTGGAGCGGAAGGCGGGGATGAGATCGGTGCTCATGCGTTTGGCGCGGCGTTGAAGTTCGCGGAGGTAGTCGTGGTTGGTTTTGCCGCGGGCGAGAGAGATGAGACCGGCTCGGCCAAGGGCCGTGAGCGTGGACAAATAAAGGGCGCGCAGTGCCAGGCGCAGGTTACCCGAGGCGCGGTGTCGAGCGGCGAGGGCGAGCCATTCAGCTTCGGGCCGATCAATGGCGTGGACCTCTTCGCTCGCGATGTCGATGGGGCGAGCCGGGAGCGCCACGCCGGCGGCGGCTTGCGGGCGGGCGCGTTTCCGGCGATTGCGGAAGGCGAGGAACAGCAGCGCGGCGATCAGCAGGGTGAAGAGGCCGATGACGAACCAGCCGTCGAGGCTTGTGACAGGGCGGGGTCGCTCTCCGGCGGAGCGATCGGAGTTCGAAAGAGCATGGCGCAGAGCTTCGAGGAGGGAATCGATGGCCGACAGCACGCTGTCCCATGCTTTGCCGAGGTGGTCGACGAGCGAATCGATAAACGCTCCTATAGGGCCGGCGGCGGGCTTGCGCGGTTCGACGATAGGGAGATCCCAGTTGTTGCGAGGATCGTGGAAGACGCGGTTAATGGCCTCGCGCATGCGATCGGGCGAAACGGTTGTGGGCGACGCGACGGCGGGAGGAGTTATGGGCCGGGCGCGCATCGGAGGGCCGGAAACGAAAAGCGCGCAGAGGAGGAGCGCAGCGGCGGCGCGCCGCAACAAAGAAAGGCGCAGGCGGAGGTCGAGGCCGGAGGTTTCCGATTGACGAGCGAAGCGGCGCAGCACGGCGGCGGCTTTGACGATGGGGTCCAGAGCGATGTAGGCAAGGATGGAAAGCGCCGCGAACGAGGCAGGATTCAGCAGCAGATCGGGAGAGCGCGTGAACTTGCCTTCCTGGCCGGTGAAGGTTTTCCAGAGCGGCGGGAGACTGACCAGCAGGACGAACAGGTTGACCCAGACGATGATACGAAGCAGCAGGGTCAGCAGGAGAAGCCAGACGGCTTGGCCGGGACGATAGAGGGCGTCGCGGCGGGCTTCGGCTAGCGCGGGGCGCCAGGAAGCATCGGAGGCGGGCGGCAGGAGCGAGGCCTGATAGAACATGGTGGCCGCGGCGTGGGGAACGAGCAGCGCGAGAGCGGCGGGCCAGGCAATTAATTTAGTGGGGGCGAGAGCGGGCTGTAGGGTGAGAGCTTGCGCGAAGGAGGCGCGGAGCGGGGCGGCGGTTTCGGTTAGCGCGGCGTTCAGGCGGACGCAGAAGACGGATTGGCAGACATGCAGCCAGCAATAGAGCACGGCGAGGAGAAAAGCCGAGACAGTGAGGCGCTCAAGCGCAAAGGGGCTTTGCGCGAGGCTGGTCCATTCATAAAGAAGGAACGCGAAGAAAGGGAGCACGCCTGAGAGATAGACGAGCCAGGAGGTGGAATCCATTCGCGCGGCGAGTACTAATGCGTCCTCGAGGAGGCGCACGGCGGACGCGAAGGCGGATTCTTTCATGAGCGAGTGCTCGATCGGGGTGGAGCAAGCGCAGGCGAGAGCGCCGCGGCTGGCGTGTGTTCGCTCCATTGTATGAGGGCCCAGCCGGCGAGATAGAAGAGCCACCAGGCAAGCAGCAGGCCGGCCAGGGCGAGAGCGGAAGCAGCGGCCGGAGAACGGCGGCGGACAAGTAGCGCGGGAGCGGCGCATTGCGCGGCCAGGCAGGCGGCGCACAGAAGACGCGATTCGAACAGCACGACGCATTCGCGGCAAAAGAAATTGCCGCAGGAGGGGCAGCGGCAGGCGGCCTCGCGCGAGGGGTGATTGAGGCAGCGTTCGAGAGCGAGCGGGGACATAGGCGCAATGTCAGCTTAAGCCGAGAACGGTTGCGCCGGTCTTCTCGCGCGGGCGAGCGAGCTGGATGGAGGTCCAGAAAACGGCGGCGACGCCGTAGATGCCGAACAGCAGCGTGGGCAGGCCGAATCGCCAGTCGTTGAACGAAAGCGGAACGAGCGCGGGCCCGGGCCTCAGATGGATCACAATCCAGGCAGCGATTCGCAGCATTGCGAACAGTTGACTCATGACGGCCGCCGAGCGAACCGCAAACGGGAAGCGGAAATCGCGCTGGAGGAACCAGGCCGGAATGAGCGCGGCGCAATAGATCCCGAAGAGGATGGGGCTGAAGGGACTCAGAATGCCGAGCACAAAAGCGATGGCGTGAACGATGAGGACGGCTTCCCGGGGAAGGCCGCTGCCGGCGGGCGAGTTCGGAATGGCGACCGATTCGGCGCCCGGCTCAGGCAGCGCCCCCTGCGCTTGCGCGACGGCGTTCCTGATTTCTTCGAAAACGCGGCGGCAGGCGTCGGCCGATCCGGGAAGCGGGAATTGCTTGAGGTTGGTTCGCGTCCGGATTTCGCAGGCCCAGCGGGGGCGGGGCAGGCGCCAAGCGGCGTAGAGGGCGAGGAACGCCAGGCCGGGGATCAGAGGCCAGCGGCCGGCGGCGGCGGAATTATCGATGAAAACGGGAGAGACGACGACCACGGCGCAGAGGACTTCGAGAGCGAGGAGGATGGGGTTCGGCGCGCGAAGGCGATAGAGAAAGATGGCTTGAATGTCGTTCCAGAACAGGCGCGTGTAGTGCTCCGTGAAGAAGCGGTTTTCTACCAGGAGGAGATGATCGGCGCCGCGCCAGGGACGAATGCGGCCGGCGGCGAGCCAGAGTCCAGGCGTGAACGATCGGTAAAGGGGTTGCGGGGCGGGCATGGCGGTTAAGGGAACGGAGGTGGGGCGGAATGGATACCGCGGCGCGCCACGTAAGTCCAGAAGACGGCCCAGCCGGCGATGGTGAGGAGCGAGCAGAAGATCGCGGCGAGCAAGCGGATCTTGGTGCGCGGGACAATGCTCGATTGACGGCGGAAGGTGACGAGCGCGTAGCCCAGAGCGAGCGGGGCGGTGATCATGCTGAAAATCCAGGTCAGGACGGGGACGGTGGCGAGGGCGAGCGCAAGGGAGTCGTAATGAAAGCGGCTGGAGAGGAGGGCGGAAGCCGGCGGCGCGGGGGAGAGCGCGGCGGATTGCGAACGGCCGGCGATTTCCAGACACGCTGTGCAGACGTCTTCGCCCGCGGTCCAGCGGATTTGGCAGAGCGCGCATAAGAAACGGCCGCAGCGGGCGCAGGAGGAGACGGCGATGCGATCGGGGTGGAAGAAGCAGGCGGCTTCGCCGGATACGATCGGCTCATATACGGAAGCAGTAGCGGCGCGGAACAGGGCAGGAAAGGCGGCGGCTTCGACCGGGGTCTGGCAGGACGGGCAGGAGGCGCCCGCGGGAGCGAAGGCCTCGGGCGGAAGCTCGCTTCCACAGCGCGGGCAGGGGAGCGCGATTGCCGGAGAGCTCACGACTTGTAGACCACGCGGGTGTCGCAGAGGCGGTCGTGCAGGGCTCGCTTTTCGTCATCGGCGCCCGCCATGATGAAGCCGATGCCAATAGGGACCATGCTGGTCAACAGGTAAGCGAAGGCGCGGCCGGCCGAGCGGCCCAGGGTGAGAGGTTCGGAATTGCCGCGGATGACGCGGACGCCGACGGCTAGTTTCCCCGGAGTGCCGCCCCGCCGGTAGAGAAACCAGGATTCATAGAGCAGCAGGACGGCGGTAGAGAGCAGATAGATTAGGCCGAGGCCCCCCACGACGGTAGCGAGATCGGAGGGGGTGGCGTTGGCTGGATTCAAAATGACGCGCTGGACGAGAGCTTCCCAGACAAACAGGAGCGCGAGGAAGAAGGCCCAGAGGATGGCGCTGTCGATGACGCGGGCGAGGACGCGAATCCAGAAACCGGCGTAACGATGGAGGGTGAGCACGGCGGAGGCGGCGCCTTGTTCGCGGAGGCGCTGGAAGAAGGTGTCCTTACAGGCGGCGCAGACGCGCGCGGATTGAAAGGGCAACAGATCCTCGGGCCGAAAGCGCCGGCCGCATTCGGTGCAGAGGTCGGGGGCGGGAGTGGAGGGCGCGGCGGAATTCTGGAGCAGGCCGAGGGGCTGCCAATCGGGCATGCCGGGACGCCATACCAGGTTTTCGGGGCCGATGTGGCCGGTGGCGCAGAGCGCGCGAAAATCGGCATCGGGAATGGGGCCTACGCGCTCGCCGGCAACGGCGTAATACCAGTCCATAGCGATCTCTGAAAGAAAAGCTCTTGAAGAAAGAAGTGCTCTCTCAGAGATAGAATGATCTCAGATTTTAGGTTTGGGCGGGGCGAGTTCGCGGGCTTTGCACTCGGAAGTGAAGCCGTTGCGGCCGTGGGCGCCGTCGCAGAAGGGCTTGTTTTCGGCGAGCCCGCAGCGGCAAAGAGAGATGACGGAACGACCGGCGAGGCCGTAGGAGTTGCCTTCCGAATCCTGTATGGTGAAGTCGCCTTCGATGCGGATGGGTCCGTTGTTGAGGATGGTGACTTTAGCTGCCATGAAACCAGATGGTAGCAGAGGCGAGGGCTTTTAAGGCGGCGCTACTTATAATGTCATCGACGGTAGGGACGTGATTCAATTCATCTACGACTCGGACGAGGAGCTATTCAAGAGCGCAATGGGATTTGCGCAGCGGCAGGTGCGGCGGCTGATCGAGAACCACCCGGACTTTTATCCGATGTACACGTCGGGCGGCAAGTGGAAGCACGAAGGGCCGGCCTGGACGCACTGGTGCGACGGGTTTTTGCCGGGGATGATGTGGCTGTTTCACAGGCATGCGGCGGAGGACAAAGCGGAGGCGAAGTTCTGGATGGAACAAGCCATCCGCTACAGCAAGCCCTTGGAGGCGCGGAAAACCGACGCCGATGTGCACGACCTGGGATTCATCTTCTTTTCGACCTACCACCGCTGGTACCAGGCCACGCGGGATCCGGCGATACGGGAAGTTGTGCTGCACGCCGGCAAGACGCTGGCGCAACGCTTCAACGAAGAGGGGCAATATTTGCGCTCGTTCGTGGCGGAGGATTCCATTTTCATCGACATCATGATGAACGTGGGAATCATTTTCTATGCCGCGCGCGAGATGAACGACCGCAAGCTGCGGGATATTGCGGTGCGGCACTGCATCACCACGCGGCGGTTCCTGGTGCGCGGGGACGGATCGACGGCGCACGAGGGGCTCTTCGACCTGGAGACGGGCGAATTTCTGCGCGAGTCGACGCAGCAGGGATACCGGCCGGATTCGTGCTGGTCGCGCGGGCTGGCATGGGCGCTGTACGGATTCACGACGGCGTATCAGTATAGCCGGGACCCGCGATTCCTGCATACAGCGGAGGCGTGCGTCGATTACTACATAACGCATACGCCTTCCGACGGAGTGCCGCCTTGGGACTACAATGCCCCGCCTGAGAACCGCATGCTGGTGGATACTTCGTCGGCGGCCATAGCGGCCGCGGGGATGCTGCGGCTGTGCCGGCACATTTCCGATCCCATGAAAGGGCATTTCTACTGGTCGACCGCGATTCACATTCTGCGCAACCTGTGCACGAAATACCTGGCGACGGCGGATGCGAGTTGGGAGGGCGTATTGAAGGGCGGCGTGTATCACATCCACAAAGGACTGGGAGTGGACGAGTCGGTCATGTGGGGGGAGTACTTTTTTGTGGAGGCGCTCGAAGACGCGCTGCGAGTGATTTAGAAATTCCGCGAGCGCTTCGGACGCCTACTGGTTGCAGGTACAGCCGGCGCAGCAGGGGCTGAGGCTCTTAAGAACCGCGCCGGGCGGCTGGTTGAGGATGAATTTTTCGGGCGTGACGTCGGGCGCGTTTATCTTCATCTCGAGCACGGTGAGCACGAGTTCATAGCCGTCCTCCGGGCGCTGGATGTCGATTACGGTTGGAAATTGGATGCCGTTGAAGGTGCGCCATTCCGAGTAATGAGTGTCGCTCTTGATATTGCCGTTCGGGTCGAAGGTCTTTTGGCGGTTGATCGAGAGCGTGTAGCGGTCGAAGTAGAAGTTGCGCAGGAGCTGCAGGCGGTCGCCGTCACGGCGGATCACTTGCAGGATGTAGACGGCCTTGGTTTCGTTGGTGTCGTCTTCCATGAGCGTGAGGTCGCCTGAGGAAGGCGGCAGGATCATGAGCGAGTTGAGGAACGCGGCGGGGCGGAGGTTTTCAAGCTTGTTCTTGGAGGTGGCGGGCGCGTCGTTCGAACCGACGACGAACTGGTTCTTGGTGGGCAGCGAAACGCGGAAAGAGTTGCCGGTCGAGACCATGTCGAACAGGGTGCTGTGGATAACCGGGTCCTGGCCGATGACGCGGATGTCGTCGGGCCGGCGAAACAGAAGGAAGCCGGTGATGGTGGCGTAGTCGGTGACCTGGCCGCCGTAGAGTTGGCCGACGGAGGGCGAAAGCTCGGCTTTGATGGTGAAGGCCTGGATAGGGTCCGAAGCCTGGCGGATGCGGGCGAGCAGCTCTTCGGAGGTGGCGGTGAGCAGAGGCCGATTCTCATTGGGCTTGCCGGGCTTGGCGACCACGCGATGGCGGACCAGGCAAGAGGATGAGAGAACGGTCGAGAGACAAAGCGCGAGTGTGAGCGGTATCCCGCTCCGGAGCCCCTGCATCTTTCTATTAAAACCCTGAAGGTTGAAACGACCGCCATTCGGCCCGGAACGTGTTACTGGAGGCTTTATCCGGAGCGCACAGGCCGTTCGGCGGCCGTCGTGCGAGATCTGAAACGAGGAACCTGCGCGATCTATAAGCCGGTTTCTGTGCCGTTGCCGAATCTCTCCGGCGCGCGGCGGCAACCATTCGTCTAGGCCTCTCATTGCTGAGAGGCTCGAGCGACCTACCCGGAAGTAGTAACGGAGCGGGCCACTCCTCCTCCCCTATTTGGTCTTGCTTCGCATGGGGTTTTCCCTGCCAGCCGGATTGCTCCGGCCGCGGTGCGCTCTTACCGCACCATTTCACCCTTACCTGCAATGGGCAGACAACCCCACGACAGGCGGTATATTTTCTGTGGCACTTTCCGTAGCCGGCGTTTTGAGGCGACGGCCCCCGGCCGTTAGCCGGCATGCTGCCCTGGGAAGACCGGACTTTCCTCCCGGCCACGCTTTGAGAAGCGGGCCCGGCGGTTGCCCGATCGCGCAGGCAAGTAACATTATACGGGTGTTGCTAGCTGCGATGGGCGCCTGCGATCATTTCGACGAGCTTTCCAAGAACGGGTTCTGCGTGCTGAGGCGACGACTTCCGGCCCCGTTGATTGAGGCGTGCCGCGACGGGTTCTGGCCGGTGCTGCTCGCGCACGTCGCGCGCGGGGAGGCGAACCGCGGTCCCTGCCGGTATTTCCTTCCGATGCCTTTCGAGCGGCCGTGCTTTGCACCGGAGTTTTTCTTCGATGAAGGGGTTCTGGAGATTGCGAGGCGGGAGATGGGCGAGAGGATTGTCGCGGACCAGTGGGGATGCGATGCGCCCGTGCGCGGCTCCGAGTTTCAAGACGTCCATGTGGATTATCGCCGGCCGCTGTTTGCCGAGCTTCCGGATCTTCCAGTGCCGGCCTACATGCTGGTTGCGAGCTTCGGGTTGATCGATATCACGCAGGCGCATGGGCCGATCGAGATTGCGCCCGGCACTCATAAAATGGCGAGGGACGCGGCGATGGCCGCGGTAAGGGCGGGCGAGATCGCGGTCGAGAGCGTGCCGCTGGGATTGGGGGATGTTCTGATTCGCCATCCGTGGGCGTTGCATCGCGGCACGCCCAACAGAACCGATACGCCGCGGCCGCTGCTGACCATTCGTTACGTGCGCGAGTGGTATTGGGACAACAGCCGGGAGGTGAACGCGATTCCGCGCGCGGTGTGGGAGTCGCTTACGGCCGAGCAGCGGAAGCTTATGCGCTTTCCGGTGGCCGAGCGCCCGCGCGCCTAAACTGAAGAGACGTGCCGAAGGCGATTGTTCAGAGTTTCGGATGCCGGGCTTCGCAGGCCGATGGGGCCGGAATCGAAGCCGCGTTGAAGGAGCGCGGATACACGGCGGCCGAAGGCGCCGGCGCGGCCGATCTGGTCGTCGTGAATACCTGTACGGTCACGCGCGATGCGGATGTGGACGCCCGGCGGGCCATTCGCGGGCTGCGGCGGGATCATCCCGGGGCGCGCATCCTGGTGACGGGCTGCTATGCGCAGCGGGCGCCCCACGAGCTGACTGCGATCGAGGGCGTGACCTGGGTGGTGGGGAATTCGCACAAGGCCGCGATTGCCGAGATCGTGACGGGCGGAAGCGAAGACTATCACGGGCAGGTGCTGGCCGGCGAGTTCCCGCGAGACGGAAAATTCGCGGCAACCCCTATCGGAGACGCGCGGCGAGACCGGACGCGGCCGGTTTTGAAGGTGCAGGACGGGTGCGGCAATCGCTGTTCGTTCTGCGTTATTCCGGCGGTGCGCGGCCCCAGCCGCAGCGCGCCGCTTGAGCGCGTGGTAGAACAAGTGCGCGAGCTCGCCGGGCGCTATTCGGAAATCGTGCTGAGCGGGATCAACCTGGGGCGTTGGGGGCGGGATTTCGCTTCCGGAATGCGCTTTGCTGACCTTCTTCGCGCGCTGCTGCGGGACACCGCTATCGAGCGGCTGCGCATCAGCTCGGTGGAGCCGATGGACTGGAGCGACGATCTGTTGCGCCTGGTGGCGGAGGCGCCGCGGATTGCCGCGCACGTGCATGCGCCGCTGCAATCGGGGTCGGATGCCGTGTTGAAGCGGATGTTCCGCAAGTACCGGACCAGGCATTATGCGAACCGCCTGGAAATGGCGCGGCGGTTGGCGCCGGATGCGGCGATCGGAGCGGACGTGATGACCGGCTTCCCAGGCGAAACGGAAGCTGAGTTCGCCGAGACCGTGCGCTTTGTGGAAGAACAGCCGTTCACATACCTGCATGTTTTCACCTATTCGGAGCGGCCGGGAACAGCGGCGGCCGCGCGGGGCGATGCGGTTCCGATGGCAGTGCGGCGCGAACGGACGCGCGTGCTGCGCGATATGTCGGAGCGAAAGAACCTGGAGTTCCGGCGGGGCATGGCGGGCAAGACGCTTTCGGCGGTGACGCTCGCCGAGCGCGGCATGGCGCTAACGACGAATTATTTGAAAGTGGAGCTGGCCGCCGTAAGGGAACCGAATCGAATGGCCGATGTAACGATTGGGGGGGTGCGGTGGGCGGGCGGCCTGTGGGAGCGCGGGGCGCTGGCGGTGATCTAGCGCCGTGCGCTAGCGCTTATAGCCGAATTTTTTGAGCAGGGCGATACGGGCCTTCGAGTGCGATTCGGTCTCGACGCCTTTGGGCGAAGAGCCGTCGATTACGCCCAGGACGCCGCGGCCTTGTTCGGTTTCCGCGACGATGATTTCGAGCGGGTTGGCCGTGGCGCAAAACACCGTGGCGACTTCGGGAACAGCCTGGATGCGGCCGAGCACGTTGATGGGAAAGCCGCTGCGCATAGCGATGACGAAGACATGGCCGGCGGCGATGGCGGTCGCATTCTGGATGGCGTTCTGCTGCAGCTCTTCGTCGTTACCGTCGAAACGGGTGAGGCAGTCGCCGGAGGCTTCGTTGAAAGCCAAGCCGAATTTCAGATGCGGCGAGGTGTTGACCATGGCCTCGTAGAGGTCTTCGACGGTCTTGATGAAGTGGCTCTGTCCGACGATGAGGTTGCCGTTTTCGGGAATGGCGAGGCGTACGGCTTTGAGTTCCATCTGGACAGGATATCGGAGCGCCTGGTCCGAAAGCATGGCCTTCCTATAATTGCGTTGAATGGCGCAGCGCATCGCGGAGGCGAGTTTGTTGGATCATATTCGCAAGCTGCCGCACGGGCGGGCCACGTACAAGCAGCTGGTGAAAGAGCTGCGGCTGCAGGGCGGGGAGCGAGACGCGCTCGAAGAGGCGCTGGAGCGGCTGGCGGTGAAAGGATTGGTGGTCGAGCTGCGCTCGGGGCATTACGTGGCGACCGCCGGGAGCCGCGAGTATGCCGCCGGAAGGCTGTCGCTGCATCGAGACGGGTTCGGTTTCCTGGTTCCGGACCGGGCGGTGGAGGGGGTCGCGGGCGATATTTTCCTGCCGCCGGCCGAAGCCGCCAAAGGCATGCACGGAGATCGGGCGCTGGCGCGCCTGACGCGCATTGCGGGCGACGGACGGGCCGAGGGCGAGATTGTCCGCATCCTGCGGCGCGCGCATCCAACGGTCGTGGGCGAGTTCCTCCTTCGCAAGCGCGGCAACTTCGTGCGCCCGGTGGACGACCGCATCCAGCAATGGATCGAGATACCCGAAGGGATGGAGATTCCGGCGCCGAAGGAGGCCATGGACCGGGTGGGCGCGGCGCCGGCCGCCATCGGGAGCGTGGAAGATCTCGACGGCATGATGGTGAACGTCGAGGTGCTGGAATTTCCCGAGGACGGCGAGGCGGGAGTGGGCCGCGTGATCGAAGTGCTGGGACACGCGGACGACTTCGGGGTGGACGTCGAGATCCTGATTCGTAAGCACCATCTGCCCCACGAATTTCCGCCGGACGCTCTCGAACAGGCGCGCGCGATCGGGCGAAAGATTGGCGAGCAGGAGCTAAGAGGACGCCGCGATTTTCGCGGCCTGGAGATCGTAACCATCGACGGCGAGACGGCCCGCGATTTCGACGATGCGGTCTGGGTGGAGCGGCTTGCCAACGGGCATTTCGCGCTGCAGGTTCATATCGCGGATGTGAGCCACTATGTGAAGCCGGGAACGCCGGTCGACGAGGAAGCGCTGCGGCGGGGAACGAGCGTGTACTTTCCGGATCGCGCCGTGCCGATGCTGCCGGTGGAGCTTTCGACCGACATCTGTTCGCTGCGGCCGGACGAAGACCGGCTGGTGCTTTCGGCGCTCGTTGAAATCGACCGCCAGGGCGAGGTGGTGGCGCAAGAGTTCGTGCCCGGCGTGATTCGCAGCGCGGAACGGATGACGTATACGGCGGTGTTCGGAGTGCTCGAAGGGGATGCGGCTCTGCGGGAGCGGTATGCGAGGCTGGCTGGCCGATTCGAGACCATGCGCGAGCTGGCGTCCATTCTGAATCGCAAGAGAGAGCGGCGCGGCTCGATCGATTTCGATGTGCCGGAGACCAACATCGAACTCGACCTGGCGGGGCAGATGATCGGGGTGAGGCGGGCCGAGCGGAACATCGCGCACCGGATCATCGAGGAGTTCATGCTGGCCGCGAACGAAGCAGTGGCGAGCCATTTGGAAGCGGCGGGCGCGCCGACGCTCTATCGCATCCATGAAAGGCCCGACCCAAAACGGGTGGCGGATTTCGAAGAGATCGCGACGCACTTCGGCTACTCGCTGGGCATCGGCGCGCTGCCGGTGCAGCGCTTTGCGATCGGCGAGCGCGGGCGCGGCAAGGGACGCGGGGCCTCGAGAGGCCGGCGCGAAGCGACCCTGCCGCGCCAGGATTTTTCCATCAGTTCCCGAAACTATCAGCGGCTGATCGAGAAGATTGCGGGGAAGCCGGAGGAGCGCATCCTGAGTTACCTGATGCTGCGGTCGCTCAAGCAGGCGCGCTATAGCAACGTCAACCAAGGGCACTTTGCGCTCGCGGCCGAGGCCTACACGCACTTCACGTCCCCGATCCGGCGCTATCCCGATCTAATCGTGCATCGCATTCTGGCGCGTCACCTGGCAACCGGCGAGGCGCTGCTCGAGGAGGGCGTGCTCCGCGAGTTGGGCGACGACGCCTCGTTCACCGAACGGCGCGCGGCCGAGGCCGAGCGCGAGCTGATCGAATGGAAAAAGGCCAAGTTCATGGAAGAGCGCGTGGGCGAGGAGTTCGACGCGCTGATCGTTAACACCGCCAAGTTCGGATTTTTCGTGGAGCTGACGGAGTGGTTCGTGGAAGGATTGGCGCCGATCGAGACCCTGCCGGGAGACCGGTTCCTCTATCACGAGAACGGACGGAAAATCATCGGGCAGCGCACCCGCAAGACGTACTCGATCGGAGACCGGCTGCGGGTGAGGCTGGATCGCGTGGACACCGTGGATAAGAAGCTGCAGTTCGCGGTAGCCGAGCCTGTGCGCCCGCGCCGCAAGAAGAATTAATCGAGCACGCGCACAAATTCGGCAACGACCTGGTATTTGCCTTCTTCTTCGTCGAGGTCCCAGGAAGGATAGGCCGGGTTCAGGCTTTCCAGGCGAATGCGGCTCTGGAGGAAGCCGTCTTCGGAGACCTGTTTTTCGCTGCGGTAGCGTTTCACGGTGTATTGGTTGTCGTCGGCTAGCTCCGAGTTGCGGACCAGCACGAGGCGGCCGTTGCGCGAGCCGACGACGTTGCGGCGAAACACGCAGAGGCTGCCGTCCGGGATTTTCGGCTCCATGGAATGGCCCTGGATGCGCGCGACGAACATGTCTTCGTCGAGACGCAGATCGGGCGGCGTTTCGAGCCACTCTTCGGCCTGGATGTCCTCCGGGTTGGCGAGGAACGGACCGGCGGCGACGGCGAGCGAATACCGCGGCAGATGGGTGCGGAAGCGCAAGACTTCGGCGGGAATGTGGCGGCGGTAGAGTTCGGAGAGCTTGCGGTCGAAGTCGCCGACCGTGACGGCTTCGCGATCCGTCACGCGAAGGGAAGCCGAGAGCGTGGCTTCCAGATGTTCGAGCACGGCCGCGCCGCCGTCTTCGCGCGCCTTGGCCAGCAGGTCGTCTTCCAGTTCGGAAAGAACTTCGGCGTCTTCCGGGGTGGCGAGCGTCTCCCAGTCCCGGCGCAGGCGCACGTATAGGGTGTCGTTCCCCGGGTCGAGCAGCAGCACTCCCAGGGGCGAAACCGGGCGGCCCGGCAGCGCCGCTTCGAGCAGCGAAAACTCGCCCGGCTTGAGCGCGGCTTCGCGGAAGCTGAGGAGACGGGCGGGCATGGTGCTATTGGTTAGCTTACCGGTTTTTGGGGGACCGAGGCGCGGGAAGGCGGCAAAATCCGGACGCTTAGTAGGTTGGTTCTCAGGGGGTGGCGGCGTAATAGCCCTTGCGCGCGCGCACATGAACGTTGCCGAGATCCACCACCACCTTTACATTCCGATAGGCCTTAGACGTCTGGTTGTCGGAGACATAGCGAATGATGTACTGCGTCGTGACCTCGCCCGCGATATCGGCTACGGCGCGATACATCTTGCCATCCACAGCCGAGCGGTAGGCGCCGGTGCCGACCGTGAGCGCGTAGTTGCCGTCGTCGGAGGGCTTCGACAGATAGCCGTCGGTGTCTTTGTAGACGTCGCCAAGCGGGTACACCACGCGTCCTCCCGTTTCTACGGCCAGGCGGACCAGGTTGTCGTCGCTCGCGTTGGTGAAGCCGAACGCCTCGGTGCTGATGCAGTAAATGGTGACCAGGTTGCGCTGGGCGAGTTCGACCACTTGCGCAAGCGAGTGCTTGCTCGCGTTATCGTGGCCGTCGCCGATAATGACGATGACGCGCCGCGGCTCGATGGGCTCTCCTTGCACGAGCTTGCGGCTGGTGCACGCCAGATAGATGGCGTCGTAAAGCGCGGAGCCGCCGCCCGGCTTCAGCGCGCGAATCTTGCGGACGATGGGCTCGGGGTCGCTTGTGGTATTGACGGCGACCTCGGCGTCCTGGGCGTAGTCGATCAGATAGCCGGAGTACTTCGGGTCGCCGGTCAGCAGGTTCTGCACCAGCTCTTCGCTTGCGTCCTGAAAATTCTTCCAATGGATGCGGCTCCCGGTGGAAAGGTCGAGGACGAAGCCGATGACGACGGGCTGGCTGCGCTCGCGCGTGAAGTAGCGGATGGATTGCGGCTTGTTCTCTTCGAAGATATGGAAATCTTTCTGGTCGAGATCGGAGACAAAGCGGCCTTTGTCGTCAGTGACCGTGACGGGCACGATCACCTCGTTGACCTGGACGCGAATGGAGTTCTCGTCCTTCTTCTCGTCCGCGCCGGGCGCGGGGGCCGATGCGGGCACGCTGACGGTGGCGGAGCTGGAATCCGCCGCGCCCTCCTTCGCAGGGCTCGCATTGGAGGGATTCGAGCCGGAGGAAGAATTCTGCGCCGCCGCGGCGGCCGGAAAGACGGCCAGGATGGCGCCGAGAGCGGCCGCGACCAGAGCAGGGGCGGGTGAACGAGACTGCATGTAGGGATTGCCTAGCTTGGATTATACCGAGGGAAGCGCGACGGAAGCGGCGCGGCTTGTATACTGACGCTTTCCGGTAGCGTGAACGAAAAGCAAGCGTTAGTTATGCCTGAAGGCCAGGAGTGTATCCAGAGCCGGCGCGATGCGCTGGTGTTCAAGACGCTGTTCGAGCAGGCGCTCGATGCAGTGTTGATTGCCGACGACGATCGGCGATACGTGGAGGCGAACCCGGCGGCATGCGACTTGATGGAAATGAGTCGTGACGCCATTATCGGGGGGAGGATCGAGGAATTCTTCGAGGTATTGGAGCATCAGAAGGTGCCCGAGGCTTGGCGCGCGTTTCAGCGCGAGGGGATGCAGACGGGGATCGTGCGCGCGCGGCGGGCGGATGGGTCGTTCCGTTATGCGTGGTTTCAGGCCAAGGCGAATTTCTTGCCGGGACTGCACCTCTCGATTCTGCGCGACGTGACGGAGCAGCGGGCGAATGAAGACGCAAGGGCGGTTGCGCACCAGGAGCTGCGCGAGGCGAACCGGGAACTGGAGCGCTCGAATGAGGAGCTGAGCTATTTTGCCTACACGGTGGCGCACCACCTGGGCCCGCCGCTGCGCACGGTGGCTTCGTTTTCGCAGCTTCTGCGGGGCGCGCGATTGGCGCCCGAGGGCCTCGATCATCTCTCCCGGATGGACGAGGCGATTGCCGGAATGCGTACGTTCCTCGAAGACCTGCTGACGTTTGCGCAGGTGGGGCGCAGCGGGCAGACGTGGCGCATGGTCGACGCCGAGGCGGTGGTGCACTTCGCGGTCGCGAACCTGCGAGGGCTGGTGGAGGAGAGCCGCGCGCTGATTTCGCACGACCGGCTGCCGCTGCTCTACGCCGACGAGCGCCAGATCGCGCAGTTGTTTCAGAACCTGATCGAGAATGCGCTGAAGTACCGCGCCGGCCGGCCCCCGCGCATTCACATTGGCGCGGCCGAGAGCGGCGAGGAGTGGACCATTTCGGTGACCGATAACGGGCTTGGCATCCCGTTGGATCGGCAGGGCGTGATCTTCGAAAAATTCAAGCGGCTGCACGGAGGCGAGATTCGCGGCACCGGGTTGGGGCTGGCGCTCTGCAAGCGGATTGTTGAGAACTATGGCGGCCGGATTTGGGTGGAATCGGCGCCCGGGCAGGGCTCGACGTTCCGCTTCACGCTGCCGTCCGCGCCGGCGCTGCACGGCGGGCGGGAACGGGCGGAGGCGTTGAACTCTACTGAAAGAGAAACCTGAAATTCCCGGAGCCGTCGAAAGAGGAAGCTCCGTGAATGTGAGGAATTCTACATCCGCTCGCCTGGCCATCGCCGTGGCGTTCTCTTTTCTTTGCGGCAATCGCGCGTTTGCCCAGCACGTTTCCGCCGGTGTGGTCGCTGGAGGCGCGCTCACGAGCGACTTTACGCCACTCGATATTGCAACGACCTCATACGTTGAACATTCGATCTCGAAAGACTACATCGTCGGTGGAATGCTTGCGGTATCCATCCCTTGGGACTTCTCTCTCGAAGCCGATGCGATGTATCGCCCGATGACCTTCGCCGGCACAATTGTATTGCCGAGCGGAGCATTTACGGACCGGCCGTCCGATGTACTGACGTGGGAAGTTCCCATCCTGCTGCAGTACAAGTTCAAGCCGAACGCACTGCCTTTACGTCCGCTGCTCGAGATCGGGCCATCGTTCAGAGCTTCCGGCAATCGGAATGGGACGGCTCCCTCGAGCGATGGCGTTACGGCGGGAGCGGGCCTAGAGGCTGACGTCTGGAAATTGAAGGTAGCGCCGCAATTCCGCTACACGCGTTGGGCGGCGGACGGCGCGCATCCCCCGCTCTCGCCGAACACCAAGCCGGATCAGATTGAACTGCTTGTTACGGTGGCTTTTTGAGAGTCTAGCCGGCGCGCGAGTCTCAAGCGGCCTGCTGCACGGTGGCGCCCTGCATTTTGCGCAGCGGCGCCAACCAGAGGCAAGCGGCGAGCACGCCGCCGGCGCCCAGGAACAGAGTTGCGGGAATGCCTACGCGTTCGGCGAGGAATCCGCCCGCCAGCGCTCCGAACGGCAGCATCCCGCGCGAGGCGAGCTGCATGGCGGCGTTGACGCGGCCGATCACGGCGGCGGGGGCGAGCAACTGCCGCAGCGCGGTTTCATTTACAACATAGACCGTCCAAACAAAGTCGCCCCCGAGCTGCTGGACGCACAAGCACAGGAATCCGAATCGCGGGAGAGCGGAGGATAAGGGGATGAACATCTGAGCGCAGCCAACCAGCACCGCGGTTGTGAAGAACATAGGTCCCAGTCCGTGGCGCGCCGACAGTCGAGGCGCAAGCCACGCGCCCACCACTCCGCCCAACCCGCCAAGCGCGATGGCGATCCCGAGCTGCGACGTGCTCATATGCACCACCCGGATCGCATTCAGCAAATAGAGCGGAGAGATCAGGCCCAACGACAGAAACGCGGTTGCCGAGCGGAGTAGAAGCGCGCGCAGCGCAGGATGGCGCCAGATAAAGCGGAATCCGTCGAGGGCTTCCGCCAGCAGACGGGTGTCATCGGCGCGCGCGGGCGCCATTTCCGGCTTTCGGATTGCCCAAACGGAAAACGCGGAGACCAGAAACGAGAGCGCGTCGATCAGAATGGCGAGAGGAGCGGTGATGGCCTGCACGAGCGCGCCGGTCATGGCCGGCCCCGCCATCTCTGCCGCGGAAGCAGAGACGCTTAGCCGCCGGTTGCTTTCGAGCAGCTCTTCGGGTGGGACCAGCGCAGGCAGGTACGACTGATACGCGACATCGAAGAGCACGGTCAGGATTCCCGCCGCGACCGCGATGGCGATGAGCAGCGGAATGGAGAGCGCGTGCCGGTAGGCGGCGAGCGGAACAATCGACAGGACGGCCGCCCGCGAGAGATCCGTCGCGATCATCACCGGGCGCTTCTTGAGGCGGTCGACCATCACGCCCGCGCCGAGTGAGAAGACCAGGATCGAGGCGCTGCCCACGGCCGACAGAATGCCCATCTGCCCGGCGGTTGCGTGCAGCGTCAGCAGAGCCGTGAGCGGAAGGCCTTCCCGCGTGATTCTCGAACAGATCTCGGAGATGGTCTGTCCGGCCCAGAGCTTTGCGAAATCCCTCGGAAGCCGGGAGTGGAACAGGGCCGCTTTAGCCTCCGGCCTTCTGGCCGTTCGCCGCCGGCTTGGCGTTTTCTTTATCCAGCAATTCTTTCTTGCGCTGCTCGAACTTGGGACGGTTCTCTAAATCGCGGTCCCGGTCGAAATACTCGTGGCCGTCGATCCAGACTTTGAGCGCCTTCGAGTAATTGGACAAAGGATGCTGATCGTATAAGACTAAGTCGGCCGATTTGCCAACCTCGATAGAGCCAACCTGATCGTCGATGCCGAGCTGCTTGGCGGGATTAATGGTGACGAGCGCGAGCGCCTCGGTCTCGCTCAGGCCGCCGTAGCGCATGGACTTGGCGGCTTCGAGATTCAAGTGGCGCTGGAGTTCGTCGGAATCGGAATTGACCGAGACAACGACGCCGTGGCGCGTCATGATGGCGACGTTATAAGGCGTCGCGTCGTAGGCTTCGATCTTGTACGACCACCAATCGCTGAAAGTGGAGGCGCCGGCGCCGTGATCGGCGATCTCTTTCGCGACCTTGTAGCCTTCGAGCACGTGCTGGAGAGTGCGAACCTTGAACCCCATCTCGTCGGCCACGCGAAGAAGCATCAGAATCTCGTCGGAGCGGTAGCAGTGCGCGTGAACGTAGCGCTTGCCTTCGAGCACCTCGACCAGCGGATCGAGGCGCAGATCGCGGCGGGGCGGGATGGGATGCTCGCCGCGCGCCAGGCGGTCGTTGTAATCTTTCCATTCCGCCTGATAGTTCTTGGCTTCGGTGAAGCTTTCGCGGATCACTTCTTCGACGCCCATGCGGGTGCCGGGATAACGGCGTTCGACCGGGCCGGCGCTGAAGAAGCTTCCCGGGTAGCCCTGGCGTTTCGGGTTTTCACCGAGGGCGAATTTGATGCCCGGTTTCGCGCCTTGCATGATCATCTCCCGCGCGCTCTTGCCATAGCGCAGTTTGACGACGATGGTCTGGCCGCCGATGGCGTTGGCGCTGCCGTGCAGCACGTTCGAGATGGTGAGGCCGCCGGCGAGCGCGCGATAGATGTTGATGTCGGTGGGATCGATGACGTCTTTGATGTTGACCATCGACGAATCGGAAACGGTGCCTTCGTTGACGCCCCCTTCGATGGCGGTATGCGAATGGCAATCGATGATGCCCGGCATCAGGTATTTACCCGTGGCGTCCACGACCGTCGCGTCCGCCGGCGCGCTGATGTTCTGGCCGATAGCGGCGATCTTGCCGTTTTCGATCAGCACGCTGCCGTTTTGGACGGTGCCCTTGGTGACGGTGAGCACGGTGGCGTTGCGGATCAGGGTGGTCTGCGCTCCCGCGCATGCCGTGATCGCCGCCAGCAGAAAGGAAATTCGTGAAAGCGCGCAGGCCGCTTGTTGGCCGTTGCGCGCGGTCTGAGCGATCGTTCGCCGCATCAATTTATGTCTCCTTCCGCGGGCTTTGGACCGCCCTCTTTATTTGCAGGCGGTTTCTGCAGGTCTTTCGAAGGTTCGAACTGCGCGCCGTCGATGAAGACGTATTCCACAGTTGTCTTGTCGTCGAAGGCGTCGCCCTTCATGACGACCAGGTTCGCGATCTTGCCCTTTTCGATGCTGCCGAGGCGGTCGTCGAGACCGTAGATGCGCGCGGGCGAGAGGGTCAGGGCGCGAATGGCGTCCGCGCGCGACAGACCCGCGTCTACCGCTTTCTTGAGCGCCTTCTTCAGGTCGGGCGCGGCGTCGACGCCGTCGGAATAGAAAGCAAACTCGACGCCGGCTTTGGCGAGCAGGCCCGGAACCCCGGGCGCGTCGCGCCGGATGCGTAACTGCCGGTAATCGGGGATCTCGGCGGGGTCCGAATCCTTGGGCTTTTCCGGCCACTTCAGGCTGACGATGGCGGGCACGCGAGCCTGCTTAAGCTCATCCACGCGCTCGAAAGCTTCGTGCAGGCCGTATAGGACGAAGGGCTGCTTGAGCTCGCGGCCGAAGTTGAGAATGCGATCGATCTGCTGTTCCTCGTCGGCGGGCAGCAAGAGGCGCGGCGATTCGGCGAGCCCTTCGAGATCGTGATCGTACTGCGGGCGGCGGCTGCCGGACGGGTGCGCTGCATACAGTTGTTGCGCTTCTTTGTAATGGTTGAGATCGAGGAAGAGCTGTCGCACGTAAGCGATATTCCCCATGAGCGAATTGGGGAAGCCGGAGCGGCCGAAGCCGCTGGTGCGGAACAGGATCTGCTGTCCGATGGGCTGGGCGACGATCATGTCGCGGCCGCGTTCACCGGCGAGATCGATCATGGCCCCGAGGCCTTCGAAGATGCCTTGATTGGGAAAGGTCGCGGCGGTAGTGAAACCCGCGGCGCGAGCGGCGGCGAGCCGTGTGTCGCTCGGAGTGACCATGTCGGCGGCGCGCTCGAACGAATGGTTCTGCGGGCGGTCTTCGGGGCCGTGGCGCGGAGGGGGCTCGATTCCGGTGGCCGGAGTTGCAGGCACAGGCGCGGCCGGCGGCGCAGGCGTGGGAGCGACCCCGGCGGCAGTGCGCGCGGGCGTGGCGGCCGCGCCGGGAAGCCCCCACGTGCTCAAGGCGTCGATAAAGCCGGGATAGACGGTCAGCCCGCTTCCGTCGATGACCCAGGCATCGCCTGGAATCGAGAGGTTAGGGCCGACATCTTGAATCAGGCCGTCGCGCACCAGGACCGTGGCTTTGGGAAGATCGGCGCCGCTGACAGTCACGACATGCGCGTCTCTGATGGCGATGGCGGAAGGAACCGCGGCGGCGACGGTCCAGGCGGCGGTGAAAACCAGAACGCTCGCTTTCAATGGCTGTTTCATCGAATGATTTGTCCAGTCACAAGCAGCAACAAATTTTCCCTATTCTGTCATAATGCCGCGCATCGGGCGTCGAGACAAGGGTTTGCAAGCGGAGGCGAGACGATGGGAGGCGCGGCGCGGGTGCCTGCAGGCGCGACCGCCGCGCTATGGTGCGGGCATGAAAGCGAACAACCGTCAAAAGGGCTCGGTGACCGGGCCGATATTGAAGGACTTGATGGATCGCGACAAGGTGAATGTAAAAACCAGCGAATCCGGTCCAACTGTGGGATCGAAGCCTCTGGCGCCGCCGGCACTCTATGAGGACGCCGGCGAGGGCTACAACCAGGACTTCACGTTTCCGCAGGAGTAAGTCTTTTGTCAGTGGGCAGGCGTGAATGCTTGCCCTTTTTTTGTTCTCTCGCGGGGCGGCCTATCGGCTACACTTGATGCTTCAGCGGGTGCCGATTCCAAAAAGTAACAAGACCACTTATAGCGACGCCGGTGTCAGCATCGACGAGGCAACCCGCGCGGTTGCGCTGATCAAACGGTCGGCCGCAAAGACGTTCACACCGGAGGTGCTGACCTCGATCGGCAGCTTCGGCGCCGGGTTTTCCTTGAAGGGTTGGCGCGATCCGGTGCTGGTGAGTTCCGCCGATGGCGTGGGGACGAAGCTCAAGATCGCGTTCGCGACAGGGCAGCACGACACCATCGGCGAAGACCTGGTGAACCACTGCGTGAACGATATCGCGGTGCAGGGCGCAAAGCCGCTTTTCTTTCTCGATTATTTCGCGGTGGGGAAGCTCGACGCCATGGTCTGCGCGCGCGTGGTGACCGGGCTGGCGCGGGCCTGTAAACAGAACGGCTGCGCCCTGATCGGCGGCGAAACGGCCGAAATGCCGGGCATGTATGCGGCGGGCGAGTATGATCTCGCTGGTTTCATCGTGGGCGTCGTGGAGCGCAAGCGCATGCTCACGGGCGCCGGCATCGAGCCGGGCGATTTGCTGCTAGGGCTGCCGTCCCACGGCTTGCACACCAACGGCTATTCGCTTGCCCGAAAAATATTGTTCGACATCGCGGGCCATGAGCTGGAAGCGCGGCTACCGGGCTTGTCGGATACGCTCGCCCAGGAACTGCTGAAAATCCACCGCTCGTATTTAAAACCTATACAAGCTCTGCATGAAGCCAAGCTGCTGAAAGGCGCCGCCCATATCACCGGAGGCGGGCTGACCGACAACGTGCCTCGCATGCTGCCGCGGCGCTGCGCGGCCGAAATCGATCCGCAGTCGTGGCCCAGCCAGCCGATTTTCGAGCTCCTACAGAAGCTCGGCAGCATCCCGGAGGACGACTTTCGCCGGACCTTCAATCTGGGCATCGGCATGGTGCTGGCGGTGCCATCCCGGAAAATTGGGTTCGTTTCGCAAGTTCTCAAGAAGCTGCGCGAGCCGTTTCACCCGATCGGGCGGGTGATCGAGACGCGGTCGAGCGCGCCCAAGGTTGTCTATTTGTGAGAAAGCGGCTGGGCATTCTGCTTTCCGGGCGCGGATCGAATTTCGAGGCGATCGCGCGGAACGTGGCGAGCGGAAAGCTCGATTGCGAAGTTGGGTTCGTTTTTTCAAATAAGCCGAATGCCCCGGGGCTGAAGCGGGCTCGGGAACTGGGACTGACGTGCGGCGCGATGGAGTCTGCGGGTCAGGATCGGGCGGCCTTCGATGGACAAGTGGCGCGTTTGCTGCACGAGCAGGGCGTGGACCTGGTGTGCCTGGCGGGGTACATGCGCCTGTTGAGCGGGCATTTCATCCAGCAATTCCCCGGGCGGATCTTGAACATTCATCCGTCGCTGCTGCCGGCGTTTCCGGGCCTGGATGCGCAATACCAAGCGCTGGCGCATGGCGTGAAAGTGACCGGCTGCACGGTGCACTTCGTAGACGAGCAGCTCGATAGCGGGCCGATTCTGCTGCAAACGGCGGTTCCGGTGCTGGACAGCGACACGCTTGAAGAATTATCGGCGAGAATTCTCGCCCAAGAGCACAAAATTTATTCCGAAGCGATCTCTTGGGTCCTCAAAGGCAACTATCGTATAGAGGGCCGGAGAGTCATTGAGACCTGAAAGTTCAAAGATGTTACAACGCGTACTCGCAGTGGTAGGGGCGGTGATTGTGATCGCCTTTGGCTTCGTTTGGTTTTCGGGCAAGCACGTGAGCCTGAAGCTGGCGAAGGCCGTGCCTGCTATCGGCACGGAGACTCCGATTCGGGTGGAGGCCGATTCGCCCGACGGAGTGAAGGCGTTCGCGGCGTCGGTAGAGCAGGACGGGCAGAGCTCGACGGTCTACCAGGACAGGACGAAATCGAAGCAGGCGAGCCGGATTTACAGCTTCAACGCGGGCAAGAAAATGGCTTCGTTTTTGAAAGAAGGTCCGGCAAAGCTGGTGCTGAAGGCAAACGCGAACGATTTCCGCGGCGCAGGCACGACGGTATCGGAAGACATCCAGATCGTGCTGCGGCCGCCCACGATTGTCGCCGACGGTCGGCAGCACTACATCAACCAGGGCGGGGCGGAGCTGGTGATGCTGGATGTGGGCGGCAACTGGACAGACGCGGGCGTGCGGGTTGCGCAGTATTCGGCTGGAACGTTTCCGATGCCGGGCGAGGCCGATACGAGCAGCCACCGGTTCTCGCTGTTCCCATTTCCGTGGGATGTTTCGCCGGATACGGTTCCGCTTGCGTTCGCAAGGAACGGGGCTGGAACGGAGGTGACGACTACGTTCTGGACCAAAGTTTTTCCAAAGAAGTTCCGCGAGAGCAACATTGAGTTGAACGACCGGGAGCTGCAGAAGGTTGTCGGCGAACTGGACCCGGAGGGTTCCGGCAGCCTGGTCGACCGGTTCGTGAAGATCAATCGCGAGATGCGGCGGGCGAATGCGCAGCAGATTTACGACCTGCGCACGAACACGGAGAAGCGCATTTTGTGGTCGGGCCCGTTCATTCCGGTGAAGGGCGCGCGCGAATCGTATTTCGCCGACCGGCGCAGCTACATCTATAACGGCCGCAAGGTGGACGAGCAGGTGCACCTCGGCTACGACCTGGCGCAGACCACGAACATGCCCGTGAAGGCGGCGAATTCCGGCAAGGTGATTTTCGCGGACCGGCTAGGGATCTACGGAAACTGCGTGATACTCGATCACGGGTACTCGCTCGAAAGCCTTTACGGGCACATGAGCAGGATCATGGTGAAGGTAGGCGACATGGTGCAGAAGGAGCAGCAGATCGGGGTGAGCGGATCGACCGGCATGGCGTTCGGCGATCACGTGCACTTCAGCATGCTGATCGCGGGCTACCAGGTGGACCCGAAGGAGTGGTGGGACGAGCACTGGATCCACGACCGGATCTTGAGCAAGATCGGCGGGGCAGGGAACGCGCAGGATGCGGCGGCCGAAGGCAAGAACGTGAGCGCCTCGGCGGTGCCCGTGAAGCATAAGAAGCGGCGCCGAGGCTGACCGGTCTAGAAGTCTAAAACGGATTCTATGTCACCAGTACCAGTAATTCGCGCCTGTCGCGGCGTTGGTTGCAAAGATCGCAGCATCGTTCCCGACCGACACCGCGCTAACTCCGCTTCCCACGCTTGTACACGTTTCGTAGCTGCACTGGAAGAGCTCGCCGCTCGCGTTCACGCCCCAAGCTGTTCCATCAAATGCCACAGACACCTGGGTCAGCGTCAACTCGTTCGGGGATTGGGCCTCGGCCCAGACCCAAGTCCAAGTCCTCGCGGTAGTGTTGTACTGGTAGACTGAGCCTCCGTCATTTACACCCCAGATGTTATTCGCGTTCCCAACTGAAATCTGCACGAGCGAGCCTGGAACCCAAGCCCACGATTTAGTCGTACCGTCGTAGTAGTAAATCTGTTGTTGCGCATTGACGCCCCAGACAGTTCCATCAGCGCCCACCGAGAGTTGCACTAACTCGCCGGGTATCCAAAGCCAGCTGCCGGTCGACCAGTTATAAGAGTAAGTTTGGCTTCCTGAATTGATGCCCCATACAGAGCCGTCTGCTCCGACTGCGATCTGATTCAATTCACCAGGAATGTAAGTCCAAGTTGCCGCGCTCGGATTCCAACGCCAGATCTGGCCCGAGGCATTTACACCCCATACATTCCTGGCTGATCCCACGCTGATTTGCGCCAGCTCGCCCGGCACATTCTCCCAGGTCTGAGTTCCTAAGTCGAAGTGGTAAATCTGATTTGCGTAATTTAGTCCCCAAGCGCTTCCGTCCGCTCCCACCGATATCTGCCTCAACGATCCCGGAAGCTGATACAGCGTCTGCGCCGGCTGGGAAGGCCCGATCAGTTGATAAGCGGTATCCGAGCTGCTGACGCCGGCGACCTTGCCGGTTGCGCCGACTGCAATTTGAGTCAGAGATCCCGGGAAGGAAAGCCAACCGGATGTCAGCGGATTCCAATAATAGATCTCGCCGCCCGGCGCTAGCGCCCACACGTAGGCCCCGGACCCGACCGCGATCTGTGAGAACTTGCCTGGCGTGGCGCTCCATTGCTGAAGCAGCGAATTGAAGTGATATGCCGTTTGATTTCCGAAGGCCCAAAGGTCGCCGTCGGCGCCGACCGCAAGCTTTGTCAAACCGGTGAGTGGACCGCTCGCGGAATTATTCGAGATAGCCTGGAATTGCCCGGCGCCGGGATTGTACCAATAGATGCTTTGACCCGATCCCGACTCGGGGCCGAGCCCGTATACCGAGCCATCCGAGCCTACCTCGACATCGATCAAGTTGCCGGTAACAGTGTTCCAGCTCGTGGTCGTCTGGTTAAAGTGCAAGGGCTGCGATTGCGTGTTCAGTCCCCATGCATCGTTATCCCCACCGGCTGCGATCTCGGTCACGGCCCCGGATAGCGTGTTCTGGGTCCACCATAGGGAAGTCGGGCTATAAACTTCCTCGTAGCTCTGTTGCTGTCCGTTCAGAACCCAGGCTGCGCCGCTGAAGCCGGGCGAATACGGGGCGGCGGCTTGCGAAGCAAACGGGCCGGCTCCCGGCGCAAACTGAATCGTGTCCGTCACCTGGGAAACCGGCCAGAACGTGAATGTGCGCGAAGCTGGAATCGCCCAGACCATTCCCTGTCGATCCACCTCAACCTGTGCCGCGGGGGAATCGTTCGTAAGGGCCTGCCACTCGAATACGGAGATGCGGCCGATCTTATTACCCGCCGCTTCGGTAAACCACAAGTAATTCGTTCTTGGGAAGATCTGCGAAGCGATTCCAGAGGGAGAGCTGTTCGGCGTTGGTACTGGATACTCGTTGATCGTTCCATCCACGGTGATCGATCCGATGTTATTCCCGCCCTGTTCGGTAAACCAAAGCGCGCCATCGTTACCCTCCACGATGCCACTTGGTTGCGAGGATGCCGAGGACAGCGGATACTCGACCACGCTGCCGCCGGAGGAAATACTCGCAATCTTTCCGGCCGACTGCTCCGTGAACCAAAGTAACTGCGCTATGTCTCCTTCGCTGGTGGCTAGCGAGAAAGGTCGGCTCGAAGCCGTGGGTATTGGAAACTCGCTGATTGCTCCATTGAGGGTGCTGCTCCCTATTTTATTTCCGGCTCGTTCCGCGAACCAAATAGACTCACCATCAACGCCGAGAGAAATGCCTGCTGGAGAAGAGTTCGGAGTCGGTATTGGATATTCGGTAATGCCGCCCACTGCAACTACTCCGATCTTGTTACCGGTCGCTTCTGTAAACCACACTGTCTCGGCGCCTACGAAGGGTCCGTTTGAAATGCCAAACGGTGTGGAGTTAGGAGTGGGAATCGGCATTTGCGTGAGAACGCCGCTTGGCGTGAGCTCTCCGATGTAATTGCCGCCGCTCGCGGTAAACCAAAGGTTTCCGTTCAGGCCTTGTATGATCTGCTGTGGCTGGCTGCCGGCCGGCAGCGGATATTCCGTGATCACCCCGGCCGTCGTGATTCGCCCGATCCGATCGGCCGCAGTCTCGACGAACCACATCGCGCCATCGTTTCCCGCCGTGATCCCTTGAGGATTGCTGTTCGGCGTCGGTAACGGAAATTCGGCGATGCTGACGCTTTGGGCGGTGGCGCTCGTATCCAGCATCATCGCGAAGATTACAACCGCTATCAACGATCCCCAAGTCCGGCTCATGGTTTGTCCACTGGGATGCTATCAGAAATTTTTGCTCCTGATCGCGAGCGCCTTACGACGGGTTTTGTCGCTAGCCGTGCACAGCTTACCGCTGCGTGAGGAAACATCAACTTGTATGGTGGCCATTGTACGTCTAAATTGACTGTATGATGATCCAGCGTCTTTTCACCTTAGTGGTCGCACTGACACTTTCTCTGACAGCTTCAGCGCAAAACATAAAGCAAATTCCACTGCCGCCTAGTCAAAATCCCACGAATGCGGACCTTCCCATCTCGGCGGCCGTGTGGGCAGGAGACACGCTGTATGTGAGTGGATGGCTCGACCCGGACAGGAAGACTCACACCGATACTCAGTCCCAAACCGCTGGCATTATCCAGGACCTTCAGAAGCTTCTTGAGTCGCAGAAACTGACGCTGGGTAATGTGGTGATGATGCGCGTGTACCTGGGAGGCGACCCTGCGAAAGACGGAAAGATGGACTATGCCGGAATGACGGCTGGATACACTCAATTCTTTGGGACGAAGGACCAGCCGAACAAGCCCGCGCGCACCACGGTGGAAGTGATTCTGCCGGCCGGAGTGCGTGGCGCTCTGGTAGAGATCGATCTGGTTGCGGTCCGTCAAAGATAGCCGTCAGTTGGAAAACCGGCTCGCCAGAAATCGAAGTGTGTGGGCCCGAGAGTAAGCGGACAAGCTAAAATGACGGTCGGTGTTGAACTATCGGGAACGAATTGTACGCGACCCCAGGATTGCCGGCGGACAGCCGGTTTTCAAGGGTACTCGTGTCCCACTGCGTACCGTACTGGCCAGCCTTGCTGAAGGCGCCACCATCACGGAGATCTTGACCGACTTTCCCAGTCTGACGGAAGAAGACGTGCGAGCTGCGATTGCATTCGCCGCTACTTCTGCGCAAAAGGACTTACCCATAGCAGCTTTGCCCGTGTAGCGTACGGTGAGGATAAAGCTGGACGAAAATCTGCCGCAGGCCCTTGTTCCGGTTCTTCAGCGTCAAGGACACGATGTGGATACGGTGGAAACCGAGCGCCTCACTGGCTGCGCCGATGATGAAATATGGAGGGCTGCACAGGAAAAGGAGCGATTCCTCATCACTCAGGATCTGGATTTTTCGGATGTCCGAAAATATGAGCCCGGCAGCCACATGGGGCTATTGCTCATTCGTCTTTTCCATCCGGGCCGCTTGGCCCTGCTAGAGCGCGTGACGTCGCTGTTTGCTTCCGAGGCGATTGAGCACTGGCAGCGCTGCCTTGTGATTGCGACTGAGCACAAGGTGCGAGTGAGATGGCCGAAGCAGAAAAAAGTGGAGTGAAGGCGTCGAGGATTCAGCTACTAACGAAACGCGGAGTGTGTTTGTCTTGGTTGGTTGTACCTCAAGCCGACATCTCAACTTTGGGTGGTCGGCAGAGCGCCCGATGGATCTTCGGGGCATCGGTGACCTGGCCGGGACTGGTAATGCCAGCCCCAGGCTCACCGATGTTGTTACTTCTTTTCGTCGTTGCCTTCGGCGTTTTCTTCCGAGCCGGTGCGCAGGGCCTTGAGGCGTTCTTCGCGGCGGGCGGCTCGGTCGGCGGCGCGCTTGACGAGCTCTGAGCCGACGAGTTCCAGCTTGGCGGTTTCGGCGCCGTCGCCCTTGCGCCAGCCGAGCTTCACGATACGCGTGTAGCCCCCATTCCGTTGATTGAAGCGCGGCCCGAGCTTATCGAAAAGCTTCTCGACCGATTCCTTGGTCATCAGAAAAGCCGCCGCCTGACGCCGCGTATGCAGGTTATCTTCCTTGGCGAGCGTGATCATCTTTTCGACGAGCGGGCGCGCGGCCTTGGCCTTGGGAACCGTAGTGGTGATCCGCTCCTCTTGTATGACGTTGGTCACCAGGCCGCGTAGCAGCGCGCGCCGTGCGCTGAGGTCGCGCTTGAGCTTGACTCCGGCTTTGCGATGCCGCATGGATTACTCCTCGGCTCCGGCGTAGCTTTCGTAGCTCTGATCGATGGGCATGGGGCTTGAACCGCCCACCAGACGGCCCTGCGGATCGAACTTCATGCCGAAGGAGAGGCCCAGGCCGTTGAGGATTTCCTTGATCTCGTTGAGCGACTTGCGGCCGAAGTTCTTGGTGCGCAGCATTTCTGATTCGCTCTTCTGGACCAAGTCGCCTATGGTTTGAATGTTGGCGTTCTTCAGGCAGTTGTAGGAACGAACACTAAGTTCCAGCTCCTCGACCGAGCGGTTCAGCACTTCGTTCATCTGGTTCATGGCGCGCTCGGTGGGCTCTTCGGCGACCTCGGGAGTCTCTTCGAAGTTGATGAAGATCGTCATGTGGTCTTTGAGGAGCTTGGCGGCCTGGCCGATGGCGTCCTGCGGAGAGATGGCGCCGTTGGTCCAGACTTCGACGTTGAGCTTGTCATAATCCGTGTTCTGGCCAAGACGAGCGGCTTCGACGGTGTAGTTGACTTTGCGGACCGGCGAGTGGACCGAATCGATCGGAATGTAGCCGATGGGCAGATCTTCATCGTAGTTGCGGTCAGCCGAGACATAGCCGCGGCCGCTCTTGATCCGCATCTCAACGTTGAGCTTGCCGCCTTCGCCGACGGTAGCGATGTGGAGGTTGCGGTCGAGGACTTCGACGTCCTGGTCGGTCTCAATCTGGCTGCTCATCACTTCACCCGGAGTTTCCACTCGTAGGCGGGCGATGCGCGTGCCTTCGCCCATCATCTTGAAGGGGACCTGCTTGAGGTTGAGGATGATGTCGGTAGCGTCTTCGACGACGCCGGGAATGGGGCTGAACTCATGCGAGACGCCGTCGATGCGAACGCCGGTGATGGCGGCGCCTTCGATGGAGCTGAGCAGCACGCGGCGCAGGCCGGTGCCGATGGTGGGTCCGAATCCACGCTCGAAGGGCTGGGCGGTGAACTGGCCGTAGCGCTCGGTGAGCGATTCGGTATTGGCGACTAAGCGCTTGGGCTTCTGGAATCCTTTAAACATGATCTTCTTTTCTCGATTCTTCGTCGATTCTCCGAGCTTTACTTCGAATACAGCTCGACGATGAGCTGTTCGTTCAATTGGATCTGGACAAGTTCATCGCGCTTCGGCTCCTGGAGGATGCGGGCGCGGAGGGCGTCGCGGTCGACTTCGAGCCAGGCAGGGCTTGGCGCATGGGCGGTGGCGTCGCGAGCCGAAAGAATGCTGGTGTTGTTGCGGCTGCTTTCGCGGACTTCGACGACGTCGCCGGTCTTGACGGTGTAGGACGGAATGTTGACTTTTCGGCCGTTCACGGTGACATGGCCGTGGCGCACGACCTGGCGGCCTTGCGCGCGGCTGGTTGCGAGGCCCATGCGGTAGATGACGTTGTCCAGGCGCTTTTCGAGCATCCCCAACATCTGCTCGCCGGTGATACCTTTTTGATTCACAGCCTTCTCATAGAGATTCCGGAATTGACCCTCGAGAATGCGATAGTAACGGCGGGCTTTCTGCTTTTCGCGAAGCTGGAGGCCGTAGCCGACCACCTTCGACTTCTTATCCTTGCCGTGCTGGCCGGGCGCGAAGTTGCGCTTTTCGATGGCGCACTTTTCGGTGTGGCAGCGCTCGCCTTTCAAGAACAGTTTCATGCCCTCGCGGCGGCAGAGCCGACATACGGGGCCGGTATAACGTGCCAAATTGAATGACCTCCTATTGGTTTCGGGTGCGGTTTACGGCTTGGCGGCCTTCGTCCCGCTTAAACTGCTAATCAGAATCTTCGTTTCGTCACACTCGCCGCTTCTTTGGCGGCCGGCAGCCGTTGTGCGGAATCGGCGTGACGTCCTTAATGGTTCGCACTTCGATACCGGCGGTTGAGAGCGCGCGGACGGCCGACTCGCGGCCGGAGCCGGGGCCGGCGACGCGGACCTCCACTGTGCGCAGGCCGGTTTCCTTGGCCTTGTTGGCCGCCGTAAGAGACGCCTGCTGAGCGGCGAACGGCGTGCCTTTGCGCGAGCCGCGAAAGCCGAGCGAACCCGAACTCGACCAGGCGAGCACGTTGCCGAGCGGATCGGTGAACGTGACGATGGTGTTGTTGAAGGACGCCTGAATGTGGACGGTCCCGAACGGAACGTTCTTCTTTTCCTTCTTCTTGAAGGTCTTCTTCTTGGTGGATTTTGCGGGCGCTTTTGCCATGTTGTCCTATGTCTTGGCTGCTGACTTCTTCTTGTTCGCGACAGTGCCCTTGCGGGGGCCCTTGCGGGTGCGGGCGTTGGTGTGGGTACGCTGGCCGCGAACCGGCAGGCCGCGCCTATGCCGCAGGCCGCGATAGGAGCCCATCTCCATCAGGCGCTTGATGTTCATCGAGACTTCCTTGCGCAGGTCGCCTTCGATCGCGCCTTCCCCTTCGATGAGGTTGCGGAGGTGATTCACTTCCTCCTCGGAAAGATCGCTCACCTTCTTGTCCGGGTCCACGTTGGCGCGGTGCAGAAGCGAGAGGGATCGCGTCCGTCCGATGCCATAAATGTAGGTCAGCCCGATGGCTGCTCGTTTTCTTGCTGGTAGATCCACGCCTGCTATACGCGCCATGACGTTATAAGCCCTTCCTAGCCCTGCCGCTGCTTATGTTTTGGATTGCTGCAGATGACCCGCACCACGCCGTGGCGATGGATCACCTTGCACTTGTCGCACAGTTTCTTGACTGAAGCTTGTACCTTCATAACCTATCCTTTTGCCAAAACTTCTAAAACCCGTCCACGACTCCGGTCCTGGACCGAAAGGGCGACACGCACGCGATCGCCAACGCGCAGACGTACAAAATTCGCGCTTTGCGCGCTAGGGAGATGAGCGATCAACTGATGCTCTCCTTCCAGTCTGACACGCACGAGCGCGCTCGGCAGTAATTCCACCACGGTTGCCTCGGCGCTTCGCTCGGCTTCGCTCGCATTCATGGCCGCGTCAGCACCCAGGGACCGTTTTCGGTCACCGCCACCATATGTTCGAAGTGGGCCGAGTAGGACTTGTCTTTGGTCACGGCGGTCCACCGGTCGGCCAGCACCTTGGTTTCAGGCTTGCCGGCATTCACCATGGGCTCGATGGCCAGAACCATACCCGGTTTCAGGCGCGGATTTTCGCCGCGCCGGTCCACATAATTCGGGATCTGCGGCTCCTCGTGTAGAGAAGTACCGATCCCATGCCCCACAAACTCGCGAACGATCGAAAAGCCGTTGGATGTGACGTGCTTTTCGACCGCGCCGCAGATATCGAACAGGCGGTTGCCGTTGCGAACCCGGTCGATAGCCAGTTCCAGGCTCTCTTCGGTCACATGCAGCAGCCGCTTCACCGAATCGTTGACTTCCCCGACGGGGACCGTTATGGCCGAATCCCCGAAATATCCTTCCAACTGCACTCCGGTGTCGAGCGAGACAATATCGCCCGGCTTCAGCCTGCGCTTGCCGGACGGCATGCCGTGCACGACCTCTTCGTTCACCGACGCGCAGAGCGCGTACGGAAATTTCGCGGTGGACACGTGGGACGAGTAGCCTTTGAAGGCCGGCCTCGCGCCCGCATCCGAAATCATCTTCTCGGCTTCGGCATCCAGTTCCTGAGTGGTCACGCCTTCGGCGACCATGAATTTCAGGCGCTCAAGAATCTGATAAACCAAAAGGCCGCTGCGGCGCAGTTTTTCGAGCTCCGCCGGGCTTCGACGAACAATCACGGTGTCACACTCGCTTGGGCTTCCACCTCGGCATTGCCGGCGATCACGCCGGAGGATTTCAGATCGCCGCAAATGCGCGCCGAAATCTGCTCGGGGGTAGCTCCCGCGCCACTCGTTTCAAATACCGGGACGCCGGTCTGACGGAAGTAATCCAACAGAGGGCGCGTCAAGGATTCATACTCGCTCAGGCGCTGGCGGATGACGGATTCGCGATCGTCTTCGCGCGTTATCAGGGTAGCCCCATCCAGATCACAAATACCGGGCACTTTGGGCGGATTCGTTTTCAGGCTATAGAGGGTTCCACAGACCGGGCACTGCCGCCGGCCGCTGAGGCGACGTACGATCTTCTCGTAGTCAACCACCAAGTATACCACGGCTGGGCGAAATCCACGGGCCGCCAGCAAGCCCATGAGAACACGGGCCTGATTGAGGGTGCGCGGGTAGCCGTCGAGGATCACGCCGGCGCGGGAGTCGGGGTCCGAGAGGCGCTGCTCGACCAGGCCGTTGACCAATTCGTCCGGGACCAGCTTGCCGGCTTTGAGCAGACCTTGGGACTCCCGGCCGATATTGTCGCCGGTTTCGATGTGGGAGCGGAGCATGTCGCCTGTAGAGACGTGGGGGCCGTTAACGCACCGGCCGAGCAGCTTCGCCTGCGTGCCTTTGCCGGAGCCGGGCGAGCCGAACAGGATGATGGCGGGCACGGGCGGGGCGCCGGAGGGGTTGCTCACGCGGGTAGGCAGTCGGCCGGCTCCTGTCCTAGACGGTGGAACTGCGTCGGCCGCGAATGCGCCCCGAGCGTGGAGTGAAGCCTTCGTAGTGCCGCATGATCAACTGCGCTTCGATCTGGTTGACGGTATCCATGGCGACGCCGACGACGATCAGCAGCGAAGTTCCGCCGAAGAAGAAGTTGACTCCGAGGCCGTAGAGCAGCCAGTGGGGGAAGTGCGCGTCGATGAAATTGCCGACGACAGGCAGGGCCTGAAGCTTAACGCCCGAGATCATAATCATCGGAATCAGCGACAGGATGGAAAGATAGAGGCCGCCCACAACGGTGATCTTCGAAAGAATCTTGTCCATGTATTCGGCTGTGTTGCGGCCGGGGCGGATGCCCGGGATAAAGCCGCCGTACTTCCGCATGTTGTCGGCCGCTTCGTTCGGGTTGAAGATGATCGAAACGTAGAAGAAGCAGAAGAAGATGATCAGGATGACGTAGGTCAGGTAATAGAGAGGCTGCGCGCCGCTGAGGGCGCCGAGCATGTTGCTGAGCCAGGGACTGTTCTTGACCATTGGGAATGTCAGCGCGGTCTGCGGGAGCGCGAGCAGCGAGGAGGCGAAGATGATGGGGATCACGCCGCCGGCGTTGACCTTGAGCGGCAGGTGAGTGGACTGGCCGCCCATCATGCGCCGGCCGATGACGCGCTTGGCGTACTGCACCGGAATGCGTCGCTCGCCGCGCTCCACCAGGACAATGAAGGCGACCACCGCGACCATGACCGCGAGAATGATAATCATCTGGAGCGGATTCCATTGGTGGGTGACGAAGGTGTTCTGGTAGATGCTCGATGTCGCGGACGGCAGGCCCACGACGATGCCGACGAAGATGATGAGCGACATGCCATTGCCGATGCCGCGGTCGGTGATCTGCTCGCCCAGCCACATGATGAAGGCGGTGCCGGTGGTGAAGGTGAGCGTGGTCATGAAGATGAATCCGAACCCCGGATTGAGAACGAAGTTGCCGTCCGAATTCTGGAGCGCGAAGGCGATGCCGACGGATTGGACGATGCCGAGGATGACCGTGAGATAGCGCGTCCACTGCGTGATTTTCCGGCGGCCGAGCTCGCCTTCCTTCTGCAGCTTGTCGAGCGTGGGGACCACGACCGTGAGCAATTGCAGAATGATGGAGGCGGTGATGTAGGGCGTGATGCCGAGGGCGAAGATGGTCATGCGCCGCAGCATGCCGCCGCTGAACAGATCGAAGTAGCCGAGGAACCCGCCGCCCGCGTTGCGCGTGAAGTAGGCTTCGAACTTATTGGTGTCGATGCCGGGCGTCGGGATGTAGGCGCCGATCCGATAGACGGCGAGCAGAGCCAACGTGAACAGGACCCGCTTGCGCAGGTCCGGTATCCGGAACACGTTGCCGAGAGCTTCTAAAAACTTGGTCATTTTGCTATGGACGCTCCCGCGGTGCGGAGCGAATTTACTTGGATTCCGCTTCGGATATAGTAGCCTGTTTCTCGATGGTTTCGGCGGCGCCCCCAAGCTTTTGAATCTTATCGAGCGCCGATTTGGAATAGACGTGAGCGCGCACGCTGATTTTGCGGGTCAACTCGCCGTTGCCGAGCACCTTCAGGCCGGAGCGCATCTTCTTGATGACGCCCGCGGCGGCGAGCGATTCGGGCGTGAAGGTGTCGCCCTCGAGTTTGTCGAGCACGCCGAGGTTCACAATGGCGTACTCCTTATGAAAGATGTTGGTAAAGCCGCGCTTGGGCAGCCGCCGGTGCAGCGGCATCTGGCCGCCTTCGAAGCCGCGCATTTTGCTATATCCGGAGATGGACTTGGCGCCTTTGGCGCCACGTCCCGAGTACTTTCCGCGGCCGGTGCCCATGCCCTGGCCGAGACGGCGCTTCTTGTGCTTCTGTCCTTTGGGGGGATGCAAGTCGCTGAGATTCATCGCTATTCCTTGACGATTTCGAGCAAGTGCGGAACCTTGGCGACCATGCCGCGGAAACCGGGCGTGTCGGGGCGCTCCACTACTCGATTGATCTTGTGAAGGCCCAGGCTCTTCACGATTCTCTTGTGCTTTTCGGGCGTGCAGATGGGGCTGCGCACCAGTTTGATTTTGATGGTTCCTTCCGCCATGCGGACGCTCCTAGAGTTTGCCCATTCTTAGAGTTTTTCCATAGGGACGCCGCGCATTTCGGCGACAGCGGTCTTGTCGCAGAGCTGCTCGAGCGCATTGATGGTGGCTTTGACAACGTTGTGAGCGTTGTGGGAGCCGATGGATTTCGTGAGGACGTTCGGAATACCGACGGCCTGTATGACGGCGCGCACGGGGCCGCCCGCGATCACGCCCGTTCCCTCGGGCGCGGGCTTCAACAACACCAGGCCGCTGCCAAAGCGTCCGAGGACGGGATGGCGGATGGTGGTCGAAAGCACGTGCACCTTGCGCAGATTCTTTTTGGCTGCTTCGATGCCTTTCTTGATAGCCGAGGGGACTTCCTTGGCTTTGCCGGTGCCGAAGCCGACCACCTTCGCGCCGGGGTCGCCGACCACGACCAGCGCCGAAAAGCTCATGTTCTTGCCGCCCTTGACGACCTTCGTCACGCGGTTGATGCTGACCACCTGTTCTTTCAGGTTCAGGTTTTGCGTATCGAAACGCTTGGCAGTTCCGTTTATTGGCATGTGATCTTAAAACTCCAACCCGGCTTCACGCGCGGCGTCGGCGAGCGCTTTCACGCGGCCGTGGTACTGGTAGCCGCCGCGGTCGAAGACGACTTTGGTGATGCCTTTCTCTTTGGCGCGGCCGGCGAGAGTCTTGCCGATCAGCTTGGCGCCTTCGACATTGCCGCGCTTGGCTTTTAAATCCTTTTCGTTGGACCCGGCCGACACCAGGGTGTGTCCCTGCTGATCGTCGATCACCTGCGCGTAGATGTGGTTCAAGCTGCGAAAGACGGTGAGACGAGGGCGTTCCTGCGTGCCGCCGATGCGTTTGCGAATGCGCTTGTGGATGCGCGAGCGAATCGCGCTTCTCGATTCCCGGGCCATTACTTGCCTCCCGCGCCGGTCTTGCCGGCCTTCTTCCGCAGCACCTCGCCGGTGTAGCGGACGCCTTTGTTCTTATAGGGGTCGGGCGGCCGCAGCGCGCGAATCTGCGAAGCGACTTCGCCGACCACCTGCCGGTCATGGCCGGTCAGGATGAGATGGGTTTGCTTGTCTACCTTCATGTCGACGCCGGCCGGCAGCAGCAGCTCGATGGGATGCGAATAGCCCAGCGTGAAGGTTGCGACTTTACCTTTGACGTCGGCGCGGTAGCCGGTGCCGACGATATCGAGTTCGCGCGTGAAGCCGGTCGAGACGCCTTGCACGGCATTCGCCGCAAGCGCCCGCGTGAGGCCGTGCAGCGCGGCGAGCTTGTCGTTGTCGCGAACCAATTCGAGATGATTGTTTTTCTGCTCCACGCGAATGCCTTCCGGCAGCGGCACCGACAGCTTGCCTTTGGGCCCTTGCACGTCGAGCGTCTCGCCGATGTTGACCTTGACGCCTTGCGGCAGCGGGATGGGCTTTTTTCCAATTCGTGACATGATGCGTTATTTGTTGAGAGCCTCAATAATCGCGCGCAACGGGCGGCGACGCCCTGCGCGCTCGTCTACCAAATCTGACACAGTACTTCTCCGCCCACGCCTTCCTTTCGAGCCGCGAGGCCGGTCATCACGCCTTTGGGCGTGGTGAGAATGTTGATGCCGAGACCGCCGAGAATGCGCGGGATCTCTTTGCTGCCGACGTACACGCGGTAGCCGGGACGCGAGACGCGCTCGATGCGCGAAATCACCGGGAGATTCGAGGGCGTGTATTTAAGATACAGGCGGATGAACTTCTTCGAGCCTTCCTCGGTGAGCTTGTAGTTGATGATGTAGCCCTCTTCTTTGAGGATGCGCGCCAGCTCATTCTTCAAGCGCGAGGCCGGGACATCCACCTTCGGATGCCGCGCGATGAGAGCGTTGCGCACGCGCGTCAACATGTCGGCGATGGGATCTGCTGTCATTCGTTCTTAACCTTTCAAGCGGCCGAGCCTTACCAGCTTGCCTTGGTGACTCCGGGGATTTCGCCCGCGAGCGCAAACTTGCGGAAACAGATGCGGCACAGCGAGAACTTGCGGAGGAAACCGCGCGGGCGGCCGCAGTTCTTGCAGCGGTTGCGCAGGCGCACCTCATACTTCGGCTTCTTTTGTTCCTTGGCGATCTTTGCGGTTGTGGCCATTAAATCCTCGTCGAATCCTCGTCGTTACTGCCGGAACGGCATCCCCATGTGGCGCAGCAAGGCGAGCCCTTCGGCGTCGCTCTTTGCGCTGGTGGTGATGGAGATGTTCATCCCCTTGGTTTTTTCCACCTTGTTGTAGTCGATTTCGGGGAAGATCAACTGATCTTTCAACCCGAGAGTGTAGTTGCCGCGCCCGTCGAACGACTTCGACGATACGCCGCGAAAGTCGCGCACGCGGGGAAGAGCGACGTTCATCAGGCGGTCGAGAAATTCGTACATGCGGTCGCCGCGGAGCGTAACCATGCAGCCGATGGACATGCCTTCGCGCAGCTTGAACGCGGCGATCGATTTCTTCGCCTTGGTGACGACGGGCTTCTGTCCGGAGATGGCGCTGAGTTCGTTGACCGCCCCATCCATGAGTTTGCTGTTGCCGGTGGCTTCGCCGAGGCCGATATTGATCGAGACCTTTTGAATCTTCGGCACCGCCATGGGATTTCGATAACCGAATTCCTTGCGCAGGGCTGGGACGACGTCCTTGGCATAGTGCTCGCGCAGGCGGGCCTTGCCGCTCGCGGCTTTGGGGTGTTCGTCCTTGGGGCCCGCCGCGGCGGCCTTCTCGGCGCCTTTGCCGGATTTGCCTTGCTTGGCGCCCTGAGCCTGCTTCGGTTGCTGGGCCGGCTGTTTCTTGCTGTCCTTTTTCTCTGGTTTATCTGCCATGGCCTACTTCTTGTCCAGTTCTTCGCCGCCCTTTCGAGCGATGCGGGTGCGGCGCACTTTGCCGCCGATGGTTTCCACTTTGTAGCTGACGCGCGTCGGAACGCCGCCTGCGGTGAGCACCATCACGTTCGAAATGTCGAACGCCATGGGCTTGTCGGCGATGCCGCCCTTGATCTGCTTCTGCGGATTGGGGCGCGTGTGGCGCTTCACCAGCATGACGCCTTCAACCGTCACCTTGCGGGCGAAGCGATCCACTTCCAGCACCTTGCCGGTCTTGCCCTTGTCGCGGCCGGCGATGACGCGCACCAGATCGTCTTTTCGGATGCGTACGCTAACAGGCTTGCGCTCGCCCTTCTGCTGGCGGCGCTGATAGGCGACTTTCGGCATGTTAGATGACCTCCGGGGCGAGCGAAACAATCTTCATGAAGCGCTTGTCGCGCAGCTCTCTAGCGACCGGTCCGAAAACGCGCGTTCCGACAGGCTCGCCGACATCGTTGATGAGCACGGCCGCGTTCGAATCGAAGCGAATATAGGTGCCATCGCGGCGGCGCGTTTCCTTGCGCATGCGAACGACTACGCAGCGGACGACTTTGCCCTTCTTGATGGTGGAATCGGGCGCGGCTTCCTTGACGCTGGCCGTGATGACATCGCCCAAGCCCGCGCGAAGCCCGAGATCGCCGCCGCGGGGCAAGATGCATTGCAGCTTGCGCGCGCCGCTGTTATCGGCAACCTCCAGAATCGTTCGCATCCCAATCATGACGTTTCTCTCCTCAATCCTCTACAGGGCTCGGGCCTTTTCTTGGAGCCCGGCCCTTCATTTCTTCTTGACGGTCTTCTTCTCTCGCGTGTCGGCGCTCCGCTCGAGCGCCGGATGTTCCACGCCCACCTGGGCGGCGGCGCGAATCACAGTGCCGAGTTCCCATCGCTTGAGGCGGCTCAAGGGCCGGCACTCGACGATACGGACCACGTCTCCCACTTTGGCGGTCTGCTGCTCGTCGTGCGCGTAGAATTTCTTGCGCTTGTTGACGATTCGCTTGTAGACCGGGTGGGCCACGCGACGGGTCACTTCGACCACGATGGTTTTCGCCATTTTGGTCGAGACCACTTCGCCTACTTTCTCGTTCTTATGGCCGGTCTTTTCGGCCGGTTTCGCTGCTGTCGCCATAATCTACTTTTTCCTACCGAACAGGAACCGTCTCTTCTTCTTTTCGGGCGCCGGTTGCGCTGCCACCGGCTGCTCCGGAATAGTTTCTCCCGCGGCGCGTTTCTCCGCGAGCACGGTCAGCATGCGGGCCCGGTCTTTCTTCAAATTCCGATATTTCTTGAGTCCCTCGGTCTGGCCCATGCCCATCTGGAAACGCAGGCGGAACAACTGCTCCTGCGCATCCTGGGACTGGCGCTGCAATTCGGGGCCATCGAGGCCGCGCATTTTTTCTGCTCTCATTCCCGGGTTAACCTACCTTTGCTTCCGGCTGCTTCGCTTCCGGCTGATTGCGCGCGACGAACTTGGTGGGGATGGAAAGCTTCATCGCCGCAAGGCGCATGGCTTCGCTCGCAATGGCGGGCGAAACGCCTTCCATCTCGAACAGCATTTTGCCGGGTTTAATGACCGCCACCCAGGCTTCCGGCGCGCCCTTGCCTTTTCCCATACGAGTCTCAGGCGGCTTCTTAGTGATGGGCTTGTCGGGGAAGACGCGGATCCACACCTTGCCGCCCCGCTTGATGAAGCGCGTCATGGCGATACGGGCGGCTTCGATCTGGCGATTGGTGACCCAGCCGCAGCGCAGCGCCTTGAGCCCGAACTCGCCAAAGGAAAGCTCGGAGCCGCGCCAGGCCTTGCCGGTCATACGGCCGCGCTGCTGTTTTCGAAATTTGACTTTCTTGGGCATCAACATAGCGGATGGCTCCTAGGAATTGGACTCCGGATTCGGTGTTTCGCCGGATTCGGGCGCATTGGCCGCCGGTTTGGTCTCGGCTTTGGGCTGCTCCTGTTTCCAGGAAGGCGCGACAGGGGCGAGCGGCGGAATAATGGGCGCGCTGGCGGCTGGTTTCGGCAGCTCGACAGGCGCCTGCTGCACGATGGGACCGGCCGTTTCGGGCGCCGGGCCTGCAGGTCTGCGCTCACGTCCGTCACGTCCGTCACGTCCGTCGCGATCGCCTTCGCGGCGTCGCCGGCGAGGCTCGCCTTCGTTGCGCAGCGAGTTGCGGCGATTGCCGCCATCGAGCACTTCGCCCTTATAGATCCAAACCTTGATTCCGATGACGCCGTAGGTGGTGAAAGCCTGGCTGGTGCCGTAGTCGATATCGGCGCGCAGGGTGTGCAAGGGAAGCTGGCCCTGCAGATACCATTCGCTGCGCGCGATCTCGGCGCCGTTGAGACGCCCGGAGACCCGAACCTTGATCCCTTTGCAACCGAAGCGGAGCGCGGAGTCGACAGCCTTGCGCATCGCGCGGCGGAAGGCCACGCGTTTTTCGAGTTGTAGCCCGATGGATTCCGAGACCAGTTGCGCGTCGAGCTCGGGGCGATGCACTTCCTGAATATCGATGAAGACTTCGCGTTTGGTCTTCTTGGCGAGGTCGCTCTTGAGCTTTTCGATCTCGGCGCCTTTGCGGCCGATGATGATGCCGGGCCGCGAAGTGCGGATGGTGATGCGCAGCTTGTTGCCGGGACGATCCACTTCGATTGAGCTGATGCCGGCGGCCTTCAGCCGGTTCTGCAAGGATTCCTTGAGCTCCAGGTCTTCATGCAGGAGCTTCGAATAATCCTGGTTGGCGAACCAGCGCGAGCGCCAGTTCTTGGTGACGCCCAGGCGGAAGCCGTAGGGATGAACTTTTTGACCCATTGCTTATTTCCTTTTATTCCTCTTCCGCTTCGGCAGCCCTTTCGCCGAGCTTCACCACGATATGAGACGAGCGGCGCTGATAGCGATACGCGCGGCCCATGGGCGCGGGGCGAATGCGCTTCTGGCGCGGGCCTTCGTTGACGTAGGCTTCCGAGACGTAGAGGCGATCGACATCCACATCGGTCGAGAGATTTTCGGCGTTCGCGATGGCCGATTTCAAAACCTTCTGGACCGCCGGCGCGATGCGCTTGTTGGTGGCGCTCAGAATATTGACGGCGTCGCCGGCTTGGTGTCCTCGAATCATGTCCACCACCAGGCGCGCCTTCTGTGGCGACACGCGCACGTAGCGCGCTTCGGCCTTTGCGAGTGTGGGAATTTCAGTAGCCATGACTATTTCGCAGCCTTTTCGGTGGCCTTCGCCGCATGCCCCTTGAAGGTGCGGGTGGGCGAGAACTCGCCGAGCTTATGACCGACCATGTTTTCGGTGACGTAGACCGGGATGAACTTCTTGCCGTTGTGGACGGCGAGCGTGTGGCCGATGAAGTCCGGCACAATGGTGGACCGGCGCGACCAGGTCTTGACGACCGTCTTCTGGTTCTTGTCGTTGAGATCGCCTACTTTTTTGAGCAGGTGATCGTCGGTAAAGGGACCTTTTTTAAGCGATCTACTCATGGCTATCTTTTCTTCGCTTTCCTCGTCACAATCCAGCGATCGGTTCTCTTGTTATTTCTCGTCTTGAAGCCGCGGGTGGGCTGGCCCCAGGGCGTCACGGGATGACGGCCGCCGGAGGTCTTGCCTTCGCCGCCGCCGTGTGGGTGATCGACCGGGTTCATGGAGACGCCGCGATTGTGCGGGCGCTTGCCCATCCAGCGCTTGCGGCCGGCTTTGCCGAGCGAGACGTTTTCGTGCTCGACATTGCCGACCTGGCCGATGGTGGCCATGCACTCAACCGGCACGCGGCGCACTTCGCCGGAGGGCAGCTTCAACAGCGCGATGCCGCCTTCTTTTGAAACCAACTGCGCCTGGGCGCCGGCCGAGCGCGCCATCTGGCCGCCTTTGCCGGGCTTGAGTTCGATGTTATGCACGACCGTGCCGGCGGGGATGTTCTTCAGGGGCAGAGAATTGCCGACCAGGATGTCGGCTTCAGGCCCGGAGCTGACCGTGCGGCCGACTTCGAGCCCGACCGGCGCGATGATGTAGCGCTTCTCGCCGTCCGCATAATGCAGAAGCGCAATGCGGGCCGAGCGGTTGGGGTCGTATTCGATGGCCGCCACGCGAGCGATCACCCCGAACTTGTCGCGCTTGAAATCGATGATGCGATAGGCCTTCTTTGCGCCGCCGCCGCGGAAACGGCTAGAGATGAGACCGCGGGCGTCACGGCCGCCAGTGCGCTTCTTGCCTTCGACGAGCGACTTTTCGGGGCGATCCTTGGTGATGTCCTCGCGCGTGAGATAGGTCTGAAAGCGGCGTGTCGGTGTGGTGGGCCGAAAACTTTTGATAGGCATCGTTTGTGGCTTCCTCTTATATCTCCGCGTACTCGGGCACTTTTTGCCCGGCTTGCAGGCGCACGTAGGCTTTCTTCCAATCGGAGGCGTAGCCGGTGAAGCGCCCCCGCCGGCGCAGCTTGCCCGCGTAGTTGCTGGTTCGCACTTCCGCGACTTTGACGCGGAACACGGTTTCAACCGCCTGCTTGATCTGAATCTTGTTGGCCTGCGGGTGCACTTCGAAGCACAAGGTCGCTTCCGCTTCGCGCTTGGCGTGGCCCTTCTCGGTGATGAGCGGGCGGCGGATCACATCGTATATGTTCATTAGGCGAGCGCCTCCGAAAGTCTCTTTGCGGCCGGCTCGGTGAGCAGCACTTCCTGGTGGCGCAACAGGTCGTAGACGTTAACGTCTTTGGACGGAACCAGCTTGACGCCCCTCAGATTGCGCGAGGCGCGCGTGAGATTGGTGTTCTCCGACGCCTCCACCAGCAGCACTGTTTTCTTGGTTTCGAGCTTGCCGAGCACGCCGGCCATGTTCTTGGTCTTGTGGTCTTGCAAATCGAAAGCGCGCACGACGCGCAGTTCGCCATCGCGCAGCTTGGCCGAAAGAGCCGAGCGCAGCGCGCCGAGCAGCATCTTGCGCGGCAGCTTGTAGGCGTAGCTGCGCGGCTGTGGCCCATGCACCGTGCCGCCGTGCCGCCACAGCGGCGAACGGATAGAGCCCATGCGGGCGCGGCCCGTGCCCTTCTGCTTCCAAAGTTTCTTGCCGGAGCCCGAGACTTCGTGGCGTGTCTTGGTGGCGGCGGTTCCGGAGCGCGCGGACGCTGTGTGCTGGCGGACCGCTTCGTAGAGCAGCGCTTCGTTGACTTCGGCGCCGAACACCGCGTCCGAGAGCTCGATCGAGCCCACCGTCGAGTTGTTCAGATCGATTACGTTTACACTCGGCATTTCTGATTCCTTTGCCGCCCTTTACCTTTTTGCGCGGCGCACCATGACGTAGCCGCCATTGGGGCCGGGCACCGCGCCCTTGAGCGCGATGACATTGTCTTCGGTGTCGACGCTGACCACTTCGAGGTTGCGCACGGTGACCTGTTCGCTCCCCATGCGGCCGGCCATCTTCATGCCGGGGAAGACGCGCGAGGGGAAGCTGGAGGCGCCGATGGATCCGGCAGCACGGTGAAACATGGACCCGTGCGTGGCGGGGCCGCCGCGGAAGTGATGCCGCTTGACCAAGCCCGCGAAGCCGCGGCCTTTGCTGGTGCCGATGACATCGACGACATCTTTCGGCTTGAACTCTTCGGCGAGCACGCGGTCGCCCTGTTTGAGGTCGCCCGTACCCTGGCCGAGATGAAACTCGCGCAGGAAGCGAACGCCTTCGGCGCCGGATTTTTTCAGATGGCCGGCGTCGGGCTTGTTTTGCTTTTTGCCGAACTCGACAAGCCCGAGCTGCACCGCGTCGTAGCCGTCGGTAGCGGGCGTCTTGCGCTGCGTGACCACGCAAGGGCCCGCTTTGACGAGCGTTACGGGAACAGCCGTGCCGTCCGAGTTGAACAACTGCGTCATGCCAATCTTCTTGCCAAGAATTCCGGGACTCATACCTTAATTGCTCCGCGCGTTATTTCTTGCCAAAGGCCTTGATCTCGACGTCCACTCCAGCCGGAAGATCAAGCCTCATCAACGCATCCACCGTCTCCTGCGTAGGCTCGAGAATATCGAGCAGCCGTTTATGCGTGCGAATCTCAAACTGCTCGCGGGACTTTTTGTCGACATGCGGCGAGCGCAGAACCGTGTAGCGGTTCTTGAGCGTCGGCAGCGGAATCGGTCCTGCGACCGTTGCCCCTGTGCGTTTCGCCGTATCGACGATATCGCCGGTCGATTGATCCAAGATCCGGTGATCGTACGCCTTCAGGCGGATGCGTATACGTTCTTTCATGCGTTTTCTCTTCGAAGCCCCGGGCGCGTTACTCCAAGATCTCCGACACGGTGCCGGCGCCCACGGTGCGTCCGCCCTCGCGAATCGCGAAGCGCAGGCCTTTGTCCATGGCGACCGGCGTGATCAATTCGATCTCCATCGCCACGTTGTCGCCCGGCATCACCATCTCCATCCCTTCGGGCAGCTTCGCTACGCCCGTGACATCCGTCGTGCGGAAGTAGAACTGCGGCCGGTAGCCGTTGAAGAACGGCGTGTGCCGTCCGCCCTCTTCCTT
>JAFAYI010000032.1 GCA_019240475.1 Acidobacteriaceae bacterium | reverse complement strand
TTTCCAGCTAACTTGGGAGCGTTGTAGCGACTTCGCCTCTTTCCTGAGGTAGTTGAGGTTCGGTTGCGAGGGGAGCTCACGAGACATACACTTCTCCTTTTCTGGCCCGGTGTCCGCAGCACGGGCAAAAAGAGAAGTTCAAGGGCGAAGATTTCTTCAGGCGGGATAATCCCTTTCCGCGGACGGGTTGCAACCTGAATTGCGAATCTCACTATAGCAAAGGCCCGGAATGGATCGATCCTGTTTTGTCTGCACCGGCAATCCGAACCGAACTCGGGCATGGTCAAGACGCGAGTAGTCAGGAAGGATTTACAAACCAGTACACAGTTTCAGAATTGTGCCCGCCGCCATTATGAAACAGGTGGCTGATATTTGTTAATATCGGTAGCTATTCCGCGCGGACTACGCCGCCGCTGGTCCGTTCAGCAGTGCTCTCATCAACTCCAGCATGTGACTGCCATCAGGCTCTTCGGGGCGTACGCTCCGAGCGATGAGATCAGTCTCAGAAGAACGTTCTCCGCGAACAGCGGCAACAAATAGGTTCAGAAGGTAATCGCCGTGCCCGTTGATCTGCGCCGATGAACCGTCCTCAAAGAACAGGGTCACGGGCGCGCTAATAAGAAGTTTCTCCAGAGCCTCCAATCGTCGCTTTATCCTCACTTTTGCCTACCTCTTGGACTGCGATTCCAGTGTGCGGGAATATCGAATTCGAGCGCGATCTCGCCAGTGGGTTGCTGATCGGTGTTGATAAATAGGATGGTGAGGCTTCGGCGCTTCCTCGTGACGGATGGCGCACTCCGTTCGAGTACGCGAATCCGGCGATCCAGAGTATTTCGTCTCATGTAGCGCCTGTCGCCTCAGGCCTTCGATCTAAATCGCTCAATCACCGAGAGTCCTCGGCGACAAGAAAAGCGCCTGCGCCACACAGGTATTTTGTTCGTACGGTTGTTCACTGGCCGCGCGGGGCGGCGACAACGATCATAAAGGTTCCGGGTTTGGTTTGGGGGCGACGCTCGCCTGGTTTTGCGGGCTCGAATTCCGCCGTCGGGAGGTACGCAGTGTGCGTACTCGAATCGATACCCATGGTTCGGGCGCCAAGAGGAGTCTTAACTGTCTGAGCTATTTCAAAGTGACCGGGCGACGTTTCGGTCACGATCACGAGGGAGCCGTCCCGGCAACTCGCAAAGGCTTTCCCGTCATCGAACTTTGTAGCATCCACGCCAGCGCCAATAGGCAGGTCAGCCAGGATTTTGCCGTCTTTGGCGTTCATGACAATTATCTTCTCGGGTTTGCGACAACCGATATACAGCCTCGATTTCTGAGGATCCAGAGCCAAGCCGACGGGTTCTCCGCCAGGGGACACGGGCCAGTGAGCGAGGACCTTTCGAGAGTGGAGATCGACAACAGCGAGCTGATCCTTATCTTCGAGGTTAATGTAGGCTTTACCCGCCTCGTCGGCGGCTAGGAACTCGGGTTTCCCGCCGAGATCGATGGGAGTGTCGATCGTTCCATGGGCCGGGTCGATATTGGGTTTGACAGTCATCAGAACGCCACCATCGCCGGAAACGACAAGAACCAAATTCATCGCTGGATCGTAGATGATGCCGTCCGCGTCGGGCTGGGCGGCGATTTTGCCGAGCACAACGAAGGTTTGCAGGTCGAAGATGATGACCGCGCCCTTGCCGCCCCCATCGCTAATGAAACCGCGCTTGAATTCGGGGACAACAGCAACGCCGTGGGCGTTGATTTGGCCGGGTATGTCGCCGAGGACTTTGCCGGAATCGGCGTCGATGACCATCGTATGCGTAGAGCGTGGGACGTAGAGACGGTGGGAAGCAGGATCGACAGTGAGATAGTCCCACGCACCCGTTCCACCGATGTGCAGGGTGTTTGTTACGGTCCAGTTTTGTGCGGCCTTAGCGGGAAGGAAGGTCAAAGAGAGTATGGCGAGTAAGGTCGGCAGACAACTTGTGCGAACTCGCAAACGCACCGTATTGGCGCTAGAGAGCTCGGAGCGGCATCCTGCGGGCATGGGCAAATTATCCGTGTCAATTCTGAAGGATTGCTGAATCGGGTGTTGTTTTCGCTACGTGAAGTGTGGAAATCGTTGCTGGAAGAATGATCTGAAAAATTGACCCTCTTCCTATTCCGCTTTGTACGTGAACAGTGCCGCCATGCTGGCTCACGATCCAGTGCGCGATCGCAAGTCCCAATCCCGCTCCGCCCGTATTACGTGATCGATCTTTGCTAGCGCGATAAAAACGGTCAAAGATATGCGGAAGATCTTCCGCTGAGATACCGGCGCCTGTATCTCTCACGGCGATATTCGCTCTTGAGTGACCCTCCTTGTACTCCTCCGACACCGAAACCTCAACGCTGCCGCCCGGTTGCGTTGCTTTCAGCGCGTTATCCAGCAGTATCGTAAATAAACGCCGGAGAGCGTCTTCATCGCCTCTTATGACCGGATGAGTAGTTGCGGAGAATTGAAGTTTGACCCCCTTGGCGGATGCAAGCACATGCATGTCAGTTACAGCAGTCGAGGCAACGTCCGCCACGTCTACCGATTCCACACTCAGAGCGCCGACGGCTGCGTCCGCGCGCGCCAGTGTCAGAAGGTCATCTACTAATTGCGTCGTGCGCTCCGTTTGTGTAAGCACGGAAGCCCACGCGCGACGATGCTCTTCGAACGTGCGTTGCCGGCTTTCCATCAATTCAGCCGTCGTTCGAATTACCGCGAGTGGAGTTCGTAATTCGTGCGATGCATCTGCAGTGAACTGCGTGATGCGGCGGAACGCGGATTCCAAACCAGCGAGCATGTCGTTAAGCATTGCGGATAACCTGTCGAGTTCGTCTTTAGATCCGCTGTACGGCAAGCGTTCCGATAGATTTGCAGAGGTGATTCGCCGAGCGGCGGTAGCTATTTTCTCCACGGGGCGAAGAGCGCGCCCGCCCATCCAGTAGCCGGCGCCGGACGCTATCAGCAGTAACAGCGGAATTCCGAATGCAGCCGTCCACATAAATTGTTGCTGCAACTCGCGGAATTCTTCCAGTGGAGAGCCAAGTTGAACTCTACCGATGGACACTGGCGCGGTAATAATTCGGAACGGCCGGCCATGTACTTGGACCGTCTGAAACGTTCCTTTTTCAGGTAGCCGTTGCCGTGCTGAAACAAGACTCGGCCAGTCCGCAGTGTTGGGCGATGCATAGATTGTCGCGCCTCGTTGGTCCACAATACGCAGGTACGAAGACGCAGAATTTACCACCGCGTCTTCGTTCAATTCTTCACTGAGGTGCTTGATTCCTTCCCCGCTTGCCTCCTGCTCCACATAGCTGCGGACCGTGGCCAAACGCGCACGAAGCTCCTTATCCGCGGTTGATCTGATGCTTTCGCTTAGTGCCCATACGCCAAGCACAGCGGTGACAGAGAAGGTCAAGGCGAGAATGCCTGCATAGCACGCCGTGAGCCGAGACCGAATCGAACGTGGATTGAATCTATGCACGAATGATGTAGCCATACCCGCGCACGGTGTGAATCAATTTTTTCTGTGCGCTGTCTCCGAGCTTTTCACGGAGCATCTTGATGTACACGTCGATCGTGTTCAGTTCGACCTCTTCATCGAAACCCCATACGGCCTCGATGATTGCCGCCCTCGATTCGGCGCGGCCTACATTCCGAAGCAGAAATTCGAGCATCCGAAATTCTGTTGCCGTGAGCGCAATTTCCCGTCCAGCCCGCGTCACCCGGTGAGCGACGGGATCGAGCAGGACATCCTCTGCTTCAAGCATCTGCGCCGGGGCATTCTGCCGTCTTCTGGCAATCGCCCGCAATCGCGCCAGTAGCACGCCGAACGAGAAGGGCTTAACCAAATAGTCGTCCGCGCCGGCGTCCAGCCCCAAAATGACATCCGAATTCGCGTCCCGTGCTGTCAGCATCAAAATCGGGACATGGTTTCTAGCTGCCCTTAGATGTTTTGTGACTTCGATCCCGCTCATTTTCGGCAGCATCACATCCAAGACGAGAACATCGAACACAGATGTCTCAGCGGCGGCTACCGCTTCTTCGCCGTGATGGGCGACGACAACGGTGTGATTGTCCTCCTGCAATCCTTGCCTGATCAGACTCGCCATCGCTGGTTCGTCCTCTGCCACTAGGATCCACATCGCTCGCCGCCGTCAGGCGCATAACCTCTGTACGCCGATCTTACCGCCCGTCAGAAGGTCCAAGAACCAAATCTTTTCCACTCGAGCCAAATCGATTTCCTCTGGCGCTCGAAAAACGAACCGTTTGACGGCGCGATCCGAAATCCACCAGGTATCGCCGCCTTGGCTTTGCGTGCGATCCGTGCCGCGCCGCTCGGCTGACAAAAGGCCCCGCTTGATCCAAATGAGAATCTTGTGCACATCGACGCCCAAAGCATTAGCCAGACTGTTGGCAGAATAGCCACAGAGGTTCTGCTTGATCCTGTTACGATTCAGTCGCATCTGAATCGCAGACACGGAACGAGAAAAGCCGGCGCGCGCAAGTTGCCGGCGGATGCCGCTCGGAGCGAGATGGCCGAATCGCTCGATCAGTTCCTCTTCTACGGCGCTCCACCTTCGTTCCTTCGTCCTCGTGATCCCCAATTCGGCTCCGCGCTTACACACTGCACTCCGCGTCCAGCCGATCTTCTTGCTCACTTCGTGCAAGGCATTACGGTCTCCCCGGCGTTGCTTCTGATAGGCGTCATGAATCGCTTGGTCGATTGCGGGCGTCGGGATGTGCTTTCGCTTGTAACGAATAGTCGGGTTCTCGGGAGTCCGTGCAAACTCCAACAAAGCCGGATTTGGCATACAAGCCAGAGCTTATGCCCCGTGTCTGAAGATTTTCTGAATAGATGTCTTATCAGTCGGTCAATGCGTGCAGGGCGACGATTCCGAGGACGCCGATAGCCGTTAAGCTCGCACCGCCGACAAGTAGCGTGTCTAAATGCCTGCGGGCGACGTTTAGGAACTGCCGGGCTGCTTCTCTCAGCTGAGCGTCCTTGTGCCATCGCCTCCATAGAGTTGCGCAGCCAATAAATAGGACAAGCGCTGGCATGGCAATGAGAAATAGCCACAGCCCGGTGTGAGGCCGAGCGGCATACCACACCACGATCTGCTGGGCAGTACGCGCCGGTTCGTATTTTTGCGGCTGCAGATTACGCACAAACAGGGCGGTCATGAACAGGACCGCTGGCGAAATAAAAAGGAGTTCAACACTCGTGGCTACCAATCGTGCTAGTGTCATATTTACTTTATAATGCAAAGTCCAGCCATAGGCAAATACTTTGTCGCCTGTATCGGTGAGCGCGCGCATGCAGCTCGAACGTGGGATAAGGACTTTCAATGATTTTCGAGCTGCTATTCATTCTTCTTGTACTCATCTCGCTGGCGCTATTGATTACCGCCGGGGCGTTGTCCTTTGGCAGCCGAGGGCATCGCGCCACAGGGATCTTAACCAAACTTGGAATCAGTTGGATCCTTTATCTATCGATCGTCTTGCTTACAGCCGCACTAACGCGGCAGCAAATCATACCCGCCAACCGAGACCTTTGCTTCGACGAAATGTGTTTCGCTGTCGTCAGCACCCAGACTGAATCTGAAGTTGGGCCTTCAGATCACCGGGTGCATGCTAACGGCGCGTTTCGCATCGTTACCTTACGTGTGAGCAGCCGGGCCAGAGGCAGAGTGCAGAGAGAGGGCGGTTTACGGGCATTGCTGTGGTCTCCTGACCGTCGATATCGGACTTCCACATCGGGGCAGAGTGCATGGCAAGCAGCCCATCCCGAAAGCGCAGCGTTGACAACTCGTCTTCGTCCCGGCGAGAGCGTTTTGAGTGATCAAGTATTCGATGTTCCGACGGATGCACCAGCTTTGGCAATCATTCTGAGTCATGGCTTCACGCCAGGGTATTTTGTGATCGGTGAATGTCCACTTTTTCACAAGCCTACAATTCTTCGCTTGCCCGGGGAGACAAATTGAACGAACTCCTCGGCACAGTGAGTCGAATTTCGGAAGCCGCCCGAGAAACGTGCGAATGAGGTATGTTTAACCCTTCGTTGGCTCACTCGTTTGATACGGGGTAAGACCAAAAGCGTTCTTAGAGGCGAGGCGCGGGTATCGAGGTCGCGTGCTCTGATAGTGATCGCGTGCTAACGGAGCGAGTATTGGTCGCCTTGCTTGAGGCTGTCGACGTATATCCGAAGAAGTTCTAATCCCATCAGCCAAACGATACACACCGTGACAAGCCAGCCGGCTCTGGACGTTACGGAGCCCGCGGCATTGCTATACACAACGAGACAAAGTGCGGCATTCGCCAGGTACGCCGTTATGAGCCAAACTGCGCAGATCCGATCAGCAGTCATATGGCGTCTTCTCAGAAGGACATTGATGCGACTTCCAACTTGAAGTTGCTGATCATACTGTGACCGACGCCGACTCAGCGATTCTTCAGAATCGAAGCTCAAGCTGAACTGGGGGCGGCAATTCAGAAATTTCTTTTGCTGATATCAGTTTCGCTTGTTGCCGGCTGCCTGGCTGCCGATACTAAGGTTGCCTTCAGCGCTTTGCCAGCCGCAGTACAAGCGGCGGCAAAGACAGAAGCGCATGGACCGCAGCTGATCGGCGCAAGCAAAGAAGTAGAGGATGGCCGGGCTATTTATGAGGTCCAGACGAAGGACGACGGAAAGTCGCGCGACCTTTCGTTTGACTCAAGGGGGAAGTTGCTGAAGGCGGAGCAGGAAGTTGATATGAAAGATGTGCCATCCGCCGCGCGATCTGCGTTGGAAATGCGGGCAGCCGGAGGAACAATCAGAAAAATTCAGTCAGTCACGTCCGGACATCCGTCAGCTACGAGGCCGCAGTGAATAAAAAATCTGGCAAGCACAGAGAAATCGCCGTGAACGCCGACGGAACACCGCACCACGAATGATGTTCACCGCTTCCGTGTTGCTTGTATGTTGCTGCGCATGCGGTGTAGCCATTTTCAACGAGGCACTATGGGCCGGCGGTCAAAGCCGACTTGGGGGAGGATGGCGACTTCCGCCCGCGTTGTTGGTGACCGTTCGCCAAGGCATCGGCGCCCTCGAGCTACAGATTCGACCTGCATTCTGGGCGAGTTCCGTGATGTGGGCTGTCGTGAGGTTTCATAGGCGCGTGCAGTGATCAGAAGATCTATGTAAGGAAGGCCCGGACATGTACCATCATTTCCGCATTTCGATAAGTGTTTCGCTAGTCGCGCTGTCCGCAATAGCGGCGCTTGCCCAAACACCCGACGGCCAACAGACATCGAATGAGAAGGACTCTGAAGCCGGTCGCACGGCAAGTTTACGCACATTTGTGCCGGACATATTGGAAGACCAGAGGCGGACATTCGCAACGTTCCCCTCGGAGTTGGTGCACGGCAAGCATCTGCTTCCGGTTATTGCCGTTTGCGGACTGACGGCGGGGCTCATAGCGGCTGACCAATATGATGCACGCTTTTTCCGAAACAACACCGCAACCGTGAGATTCAACTCCGCGTTCTCATCCACGAACACGGACCTGGGCATCATACTGGCCCCCGCAGCGTTTTACTCTGCGGGACTTTTCACAAAAAACGAATACGTCAAGGAAACCGGGCTGCTGAGCGCGGAAGCGGCCATCGACGGCGAGATTGCTGATGTGGCGATGAAATCGATTTCCAATCGGGTCAGGCCCAGAGATATCTCTCCTTCCGGTAACTACTCTGATTCTTTTTTTGAGGGCCCCCATCAACTCGACGGTAGTTTCCCGTCGGGGCACACAGTAGGTGCGTTCGCGGTTGCAACGGTGGTAGCGCGACGTTACGGGCACACCCATAGGTGGGTTCCTTTTGTGGCGTACGCGCTCGCAACGAGCGTCGGGTTCTCTCGCGTGACAGAATCAGCCCATTTTCCATCGGATGTGTTTTTCGGGGCAGCAGTGGGCTATGCGATTGCTCGTTTCGAAGTTCTTCGGCATTAGCTCTAATCTGGCCACTCCTGGGCTTGTCAGAACAGCAACTTCTTCCAGTGGCGACTTGAGCGATGCGCAATGAGCGGCCGGAAAAGTTTACCACCCCGGGACTCGCGATGCTGAAATCCTGCATCAGAATGACCATTCCGCTGACGACAAACAGCATCACCGCGACAGCCAGAAATCCTGCAATCGGAAGCAGCGTAGGTGGCGGTCCAAAGCATTGTCGTGCGGTCGAGGTAATGAGGGAAGACACCACTTATGAAGTCCGCCACGTGCAGGTGAAGGCCTGAGTCGCGGGTGAAGTCCGTGTTCTCGGAGCTGAGCAGCGAAGGCGCATTCTCTTCGAATCACTTCGAGGATGGTCTGCGACGGTTGTCAAAACGCGAGTAGTCGGGAAGGGTAGAGCTATCTTTCGATCTCTGCGGCTGTCACCGTGACGCAAAACGCTCTTTTCCTCGCCTCCGTTGTGATGACCGCCGCGTGCCTCGCTTTCGGCGTATTGTCACTTTGAGCAAATAAAGAACCTGCCGGGGCGACGCAATAACGGGCGGGCAACGCTGGTATCGCGATCCTAGGGAACTGAAATAGCCCCAGTACCGACGGGCTGCTGAGTGGCGCCCAGGAAGAGTCGCGGGGCAAAGTCGTTCAAGTCGCGGCGCCAGGTCTGCCACTCGTGGTTGGTACCGGGTGATTCGTAGAACACGTGCCGTATGTTCGCCTGATCGAGCGCAGCGTGCAATTGCTCGATGCCTTGCTTCATCCGGTCAGGTTCGTCCGTCCCCACGCCGATCCACAGCAGATGAACGCGCTTGGAAAAGGCGTTGGGGTCAGCCATGGCGCCGTTGAATGCAGTCTTTGGGTCCAACTTGTCGCCACTCGTTGCAAATACATTGGCTGCTCCACTGAAGCCCCCAATATACGAGAACAGCTCAAGATGGTTAAAGGTCACATGGAACGTCTGCATGCCGCCCATTGAAAGACCCGCCATCGCTCGATGATCGCGGTCGGGTATGGTGCGGAATGTTGAATCGATGAAAGGAATTAACGCCTGTGTCATGTCGTCTTCGAATGCAGACATCATGTCCTGCATCGCCTTCCTCATCTCGGGCGAGCTGAACGGCTTGCCGGCGAGATCGGGAGCAGGCTGGCCTGCGCGCCGCGCGTAGCCGTTCGCCATAACGACAATCAGGGGCTTGGCTTTCCCGTTCGCAATCAAATTATCGAGGATGAAATTCGCCTTGCCCTGCCGCGTCCATCCGGATTCGTCTTCTCCGCCGCCATGCTGCAAGTACAGTACGGGATAGCGCTGTTCCGGCTGGCTGTCGTAGGCGGGCGGCGTGTACACGAGCGCGTGCCGCCAGCTTCCGGTTACACCCGAGTGATACCAAATTTCGCGCACCTGTCCGTGCGGTACGTTCTGCGGTAAATAGTACGCCGCACCGGCCTCGGAGACCTCGACCGCGCTCGCCCATTTGCTGCCGCCGAAGTACGCGGTGCTTCCGGGATCGCTCACCTCAGCCCCATCCACGATCACCGTGTAGTAGTGAAGTCCAGGAGCCATGGACGGGGTGATGAATGTCCAGAACCCGTCGGCTTGCTTCTCCATATCCGCTTTCGGGCCGCTCCAGAAATTGACCCTTACTTTCGTTGCCTCCGGTGCTTTGAATCGGATTTGAACCCGTGAGTTGCTGTCCACTCGCGGATATTGGGCGTCCAGAACATTTGAAGCCGCCGGCCTAAAATCACCTGAATCCTGCGCGAAACAGCAGCTTGTGGCCACAACGATCGCTAATCCAATCAGTCGCATGGTAGTCTTTCTCCGATCATGGTCATAGTAATGCAGCGGCTGGATGAGAACAGATGAACTACGAGAAGCTTGCAATACTCACGCCGGCATTCTTCTGCGCGGTTGCGATTGCGCAAGGCCAACAGTTGAATGGCTGCGCGGAATTGAGAGGCCTGCAAATCAGCGGCGTCGAGATCACGAAAACCGAACTGATCGCTTCCGGCAAGACCATTCCCCCGGCGTATCCGGGCGCTCCCTCCATCGGACCTCTTCCCGCACACTGCCGGGTGGACGGTGTCATGAATCGCCGCAAAGGCGTCGACGGCCAGGAGTTTGGAATCGGCTTTGCCATTGCATTGCCCGATCGGCAGGCGTGGAATGGCGACTTCATGATGCAGGGTGGCGGGGGCGGCAACGGTTTCGTGGCTTATCCATCTGGAGCGAGTTATGCCGGAGACCAGCCAGCGCTCTCGCGCGGGTTCGCCGTCGCCAGCACGGACACAGGACACCAGGCCAAGACCGGCGCGTTCGACTTCTCGTTCATGCGCGACCAGCAGGCCTATCTTGACTTCGCCTTCCTCGCCAACGCCGAAGTGGCGGGAATTGCTAAGCAAATCATTGCGCACTACTATGCCAAACCCGCGGCGTACTCCTACTTCGTCGGCTGTTCCACAGGCGGGCGGGAAGGCATGATCCTCTCGCAGCGTTATCCGACCGTCTTCAATGGAATCGTCGCGGGAGATCCGGCGATGCGCACCGGGCTGTCAAACCTCACAATCGGTCAATGGATACCAGTGGCCTACAACCAGGCATCGCCCAGAGATGCATCCGGCACGCCGCAGATCGACAAATTTCTAACAGACGCCGACCGCAAACTCTTCATGGATGCGCTCCTGAAACGATGTGACGCGAAAGATGGTTTGGCCGACGGCATGATCTTCGATCCGCTGGGATGCGATTTCGATCCCGCTGTGCTCGCGTGCAAGGCCGGACAAGATGCTGGATGCATGACCGCCGGGAAAATCGCGGCCATTAAGAAGGCTTTCGCCGGACCGAAGAACGCTTACGGAACTCAGGTGTATCCCGGGTTCCTTTACGACAGCGGAATCACCATGAAGGGCGGAGTGCCGGGTCTGCTCGCATTCGGAAGGAACGGCTTGTTTGGGCCGTACAGCACCGCAACAGAACTCGATGTCGATAAGGCGGCGCTGCATGCCTCCGATCCCCTTGTCGAGCCTGCATCAACAAATCTGTCAACGTTCTCCCTCAATGGGGGCAAACTCATCTTCTTTCATGGCGACAGCGATCCGTGGTTCTCCGCACTCGACACGCTCGAGTACTACAAATCACTCGCGGCGGCAAATGGCGGTTCCGACAGAGTCGCCCAATGGAGTCGCATCTTCCTCGTTCCCGGCATGGCTCACTGCGGTGGCGGGCCATCACTCGACCATTTCGACATGCTGAGTGCGGTCGTGGAGTGGGTTGAGAAAGGTTCGGCCCCTGACTTCATCTTCGCCACCGGCCAAGCATTTCCCGGGCGCAGCCGCCCTCTGTGCGCGTACCCCGCATACGCTCAGTTCACCGGCAGCGGGGATAGCCAGGACGCCCACAGCTTTCGATGCCAATAAGCACGGCAGGAGCAACGCCGAGGAGTGGTCATTCGTTCGGAACGGGCAAACCAGCGTGGCCCGGCCTGATCTTTTCCATTTTCGTCATCGTTTCTTCCCCCCGAAAAAGGGGTTCGCGGCCGCCTGCTTCATCCACGAGGCTACTTGGTGCTCGTCGAGATCATCCACGGATGTCAGCTCGACGCCTCGTGTGGACTTGCCCATCCCAATCGGCGTCACAGGTGGTTCAGGCTTGATCTCCGTGCCGCGTATGAACATCAGTTTCAGGTGACCAATGAAAGCACCGGACGAGAAGCACCAGCCTCCGCCCACACCGTAGTACGCCATCCCCCACTTCACTGCACGTTGGAGGTCCGGCAACGTAATGGCAGCTAGAGCATCGACACGCTCGGCGATACTGCGCTGCGGCTGCGGCAAACCGGCGATATAGGCGAACACGGGCTCGTCGCCTTCGGCGGCCTTCGCGGCGCTTGCCTTACCAGTCATGGCGACCAGCAGTTTTGTGCCGGTTTGGCCTTCGGCATCCGGCTTGACAACAGGCTTTCTCATGATCTCACCAAGGTAACGAGAAGCTGGTCCAACTGCTCGAACGACTCGCCGTTCCAACTTATTCCCCCAGAGGCGATCGCATCATCGAGAGCTTTGGTTGAGGGATAGAGGTCGTGAATCGTGACGAGCGTCTCGTCACCGATTTCTTCAAAGGTCACCGTGGTGACGGCCCCACCTTCCTCGCCTTCGTCATTGGTCCAGACGAGGCGCGAGTGCGGAATCACTTCGACATACGCGCCGAAGAATGCCATTGGCTGCTCGAAGGAAGCATGACTGAACACGAAACGGTACTTGCCCCCCGTACGAGCATCGGCCTCGCAGGAGAGGAAGGCCGCTCCAAACGACTTCGGCACCCACCACCGCTGGAGCAGTTCGGGTTTGGTCCACGCATCGAAAACAATATGCGCCGGGCCGTTGAAGGTTCGAGTCACGACGAGCTCACGCTCGGACTTCCGTTCCACTGTCGTGTTGTATTTTGTGGCGTTGCTTTCACTATCTTTTGTTTCGTACATCGGCTTTCTCCTTTTGTTTTAATTCCTCGACAAGCTTGTCCAACTCGTTGAAGCGTGCGGCCCAGAGCTGGCGTTGCCGCTCGATCCATGCCGCCTCGTTGGCCAGTCCGCGCCGGCCGAGCTTGCAGGTACGCACGCGCCCGACTTTCTGCGTCCTGACGAGCCCCGCCTGCTCCAACACGCCGACGTGCTTCTTCATGCCCGTTAGCGTCATGTGAAACTTCTCGGCAAGGTCAGTGATCGAAGCATCCGCGCGGCCGAGCTGTTCCAGAACGCCGCGCCGGGTGGCATCGGAGAGCGCGGCGAACGAAGCATCGAGGGCGGCGCCAGCATACTGAACCATCTGGTTCAGTATATAACCCGGATTGGCGACATGCAAGGGGTTTTTGAGCGTGCGGCGCTGCGGCGCTGCGGATTAGCAAACGGTAAGCCGTCAGGGCGGAGTTAGCTTGCCTGTCCCTCGCTCAATTTCCGTATAAACCATTGACATAACGGTCTCTTAAGGGTCTGGTCCTACTTCCCCTAGCGGAGGGCCTCCGAAGCCCATGCCGATCACAACGTTCAACTAGGACCTTGTAGAGCCCAGAAAGAACTTGACGGGTTTGCGATTATTCGACAATTATAGAAGCATAGAAAGAGACGCCGAAGCACGTGTAGCGGGTTGGCTCTGACGACGCCCTTTTAGAAGAACTCAAAGAGCAAGCGCCCGAAGGATGCCTGCTGTGCGCCATCAGCGCATTGGATGAAGAGGATTGGGACTAATGCCGAAAGCCAAAGCTGAACCCGATGTGGCGCGTTATGCGGACATGTTCTCCGCAATGGGAACGGAACCGCGCCTTCGCATCATGCGGGCGCTACTTTCGGCGCATCCCGAAGGCATGACCGCAGGGGATATCGGCGCGGAGCTTGAAATTCCGCCCTCCACGCTCTCGCATCACCTCGACAAGCTTAAGAATGAAGACCTCGTGAGCGTGCGCCGGGAAAGCACGTTCCTCTGGTATTCGGCCAGCACGGACACGCTGCAAGAACTGCTCGGCTTCCTCTACGCCGAGTGCTGCACCAGAAACAAGGCGATCGAGCCGCAGGCCATCGTGCAGCTTTGCAAATAACGACTTCAAAGGAGAAACCCTCGATGGAAGTGAAAGAAATCGTCAAAGAAAAGTATGGCGAGGCGGCGCGCCGCGTCACGAGTGGAGGCAGTAATGGCTGCTGCGGGGCGAGCTCGGCGCTAGATAGCTGCTGCGACCCCATCACCTCGAACCTTTACGACGAAGCGCAGGCGGGGGAGATACCGGAGGCAGCTTTGAAGGCTTCGCTCGGTTGTGGCAATCCAACCGCGCTGGCAAAACTCAATCCCGGTGAGACGGTCCTCGATCTCGGCTCGGGTGGCGGGATTGATGTCTTACTGTCTGCTCGGCGCGTTGGGCCTACCGGTAAGGCTTACGGCCTCGATATGACGGATGACATGCTCGCCTTGGCTCGGGAGAACCAGCGCAAGGCGAGTGTGGAGAATGTCGAATTCCTTAAAGGTGAAATCGAACATATCCCCCTACCCGATAACAGCGTGGACGTAATTATCTCCAACTGCGTGATTAACCTTTCCGGCGATAAAGACCAAGTGCTGCGCGAGGCGTTCCGGGTTCTGAAGCCGGGGGGCCGCTTTGCTGTTTCCGATGTAGTGACAAAAGGCGCGGTGCCGCAGGAAGTGAGAAAAAGCATGTTGCTCTGGGTGGGCTGCATTGCGGGCGCTTTGCGGGACGAAGAATACACGGCAAAGCTGACAGCTGCGGGCTTTGCCGCTATCGAGATTGAGCCAACCCGGGTGTATGACGTTGAGGATGCGCGGGCTTTCCTCACCGGCGAAGGTATCGACGTGGACGCTATCGCACCCGAGGTCGAAGGCAAATTCATGAGCGCCTTTATTCGCGCAACGAAGCCTAACGGCTGCTGCGTTCCTGGGTGTTGCTCGTGAAGGAGGCGATGGTTCAGCCGGTGAATGCCGGCGGCGGACTTGGAACGTTCGAGCGCTACCTATCAGTATGGGTGGCGCTCTGCATGGCGGCGGGCGTTGTGATCGGCAAGCTGATGCCTGCCGCTATCGCGGGCCTGCGCTCGATCGAGTTCGGCAAGGGAAGCCAGATTAACGCTCCGATTGCGGTGCTGATCTGGTTCATGATTACGCCGATGATGATGAAGGTTGACTCTCATCGGTGCGGAATGTCGGCAAGCGCCCGGCTGGTCTGCTGGTCACGCTGTTCATTAACTGGGTGGTGAAGCCATTTTCCATGCCGGTCTTTGCATGGGCCTTTTCCCGTGTGGTGTTCGCGCATTTCATCTCAACTGCCGAAGCCGATCAATACATAGCAGGCTGCATCATCCTTGCGGCTGCGCCCTGCACGGCGATGGTCTTCGTCTGGAGCCATCTCACAAAAGGCGATGCCGCTTATACGCTCGTGCAGGTATCTGTGAATGACTTAATTATGTTGCTGCTGTCCGTGCCATCGTGCAATTTCTGGTTCATGGCGCGTCCTCACTGACGGTGCCTTTCAATGTGCTGCTTACTTCCGTCCTCGTCTTTATCGTCGTGCCACTGCTGGCCGGGGTGCTGCTGCGATCCTTCCTGCTGCGGCGTCACGGTCAGGCATGGTTTGAAGGGGTGCTGCTGCCGAAGTTCGCGCCGGTCACGATTGCGGCGCTTCTGGCAACCCTTGTGCTGATCTTCGCCTTTCAGGCGGATAACATCACCGGGCGATTTTTCCATGTGGTGCTGATCGCCGTTCCGATCACCTTGCAGGTTTATTTCAATGCGGGGCTGGCTTATGGCCTGATGAAGTGGCTGAAGGTGGAGCATGCGGTAGCCGCGCCGGGGGCGCTCATCGGGGCTTCCAATTTCTTTGAATTGGCGGTTGCTACAGCCGTCGCGCTGTTTGGTCCTGAATCGGGCGCGGCGCTCGCTACCGTGGTCGGCGGGCTGGTCGAAGTGCCGGTGATGCTGTCGGGGTGCGCAGCTTGCAACCGCACTCGCCATTGGTTTCCTGTTCCCTTGAGAGGCGCCGCATGAAAAAGCGCGTTCTGATTCTTTGCACCGGCAATTCCGCCCGAAGTCAGATGGCCGAAGGGCTGCTGCGCCATGATGCCGGGGATGTCTTCGACGTCGAAAGCGCCGGGACGAAACCGGGCACAGCGCGCCCCGAAGCCATCAAGGCCATGCAGGAGGCCGGCATTGATATCAGCGGCCATCGCTCAAAGAGTGTCGATGAATTCGACGGGCAGCGCTTCGATTACGTCATTACCGTCTGCGACAACGCGAAGGAAAGCTGTCCGGTGTTCATAGGGGCCGCTCAGCGACTGCATCACAGCTTCGACGATCCGCCGCCGCCCACGGTGGGCACGGACGAAGAACGTATGGCTATTTTCCGCCGCGTGCGCGACGAACTGCGCGATTATCTGCGCGAGTTTGCAGCTTCAGAAAGCCGAACCAGCTACAGGTAAACGACAGAGGGCTGCTTTCCAATTAGTGGTGCCGTCAGTACTCGTATTGGGAAAATCTCCGGTAGTCAGCATGTGTTTATTAACCGTCTGAAATCTGGCGCAATTCACTTTGCCGTAAAACGCGCATGTCGGACATTAGCGTAGGTAGCGGGACTTCACGGGAGTAACGAAGCACGGGAGGGACCCTTGTCCCTCCGCTGTTCTTAATCCCTGAAAGAAGTGTTCTCGGCGTGTACCGTCGTATCGTCCGGTGCCGAAGGCAGCAACGTTTTATAGGGAGCAGGTCAAAACGATCAATAGAATCCGGTCGACTGCCTACCCTGCAAATATTAATGATCAAGTCTCTCATCAATAGCAGTTTTGGTGCACAGTCGAGCTTGCCTCGAAGGTCAGCCATTGGCGTTTATCCGATTGGCGGCTGTGAAAGAGAATTCAACACAAGCGCGATACGACCGCGGGTACGTTACGCGTTCATCATCTGCATTCGAGCGGTCAGCGGAAACATTGAGATATATACGCCGGTAATGACGCAAATTGCCAAGTTGGTAGAACTGACGACCTGACCTGCCGTTTCGCGCCCGCGGCCGAGATCAGCGTGCTGGTGTGATGTTTTCAATTTCTTCCGCCAGTGCTATTCGCATTCACTGAAGATATCCTCCGTCCCAGTCTTTAAGCTGAATAAACTCGTGGAACCTACAGCCAGGCGACCGGCAAACAACGCTGGGCTGAACACGGCCATCCGTCGTGATGCTGTGAGCGCGCAGCGTGAGGGCGTGCCCAAATGGGCAGGTAAGCTCCGCTTTAAAACGACGCATCGTCGACGGATGGCATTTCTTCCACCGCGATGGAGGCGCGTTTCCATGGCCCCGATGCAACGGAAAACCTACGATCGGATATAGAGGCGATCCCTCTCGCCGCCGACGCCTCCGGGCAGGAAACCACCGCGCTCGTAATGCACGGATCGACGAACCGACGTTCCTAAACCATGACCTCAGCGATGCGCCAAGATTATTCCAAAAAGTCATTCGAGTAATCCCAAAGCCGCTTCGTGGGCTCTGGATCAACGCGCGGCCCCAGATTGCTTACCGCAGACTTCACTGTCTGGATTCCCAAACCTGCGCTGCGACCTGTCTAATCACGGGATTAGCGCATATCTCACACTCGGCACTCGCAGGAATCCGGCGTTGCAGCCGGATATCAAACGGCTCCCAAGGGGATACCCGCCAGTAGTTATAAGACACTGGCTCCCCACCAACGCGCCGAACTGTCTCGATCGCCAACAAAGCCCCAGCCAGTGCAGAAACGAAGGCAAACGGCGCAAAAACCTGTTGCTGATCCGCCGAACGCAGCGCTGCTTGAGCGCACAAAGACTTGAACAAGCTGTCGTATGCCTCGCCGATCAACGACTCTTCGGTTAGGTTGCGCTCAGGATACCGACCGATGATGAGCCGGGCGGCAGCCTGATCGATGATGCCTCTTCGAATATCATTAACCGTAACGCCGAGTGCGGCCGCAATACTGCGTGCGCGGGTATCCTCCTGCGCATTCCGAGGATAGATGCACTCCATGCACGCCAATGGCGTTGGTTGCCGGTTAGTGTGAACTATGATCTCGCGAATATCGGTGGTAGAGGCATCGAAGACTTCACCGGGCAGCTCGGACTGCAAGGTCCGCCGCGCCGCCCGACTATCCACGGCGACGATAAGGCGCCGGAGCCATTGCGGATCACCATCCTTATCCGACAGGTCCTGCAACTGCGCAACCCGCGGCTTCAAGACTAGCTCAGGAAATGAGCCTTGCGCTAGAGCGGCCAGTCGCTCTGCCTTACGACGCATAATATCCGCCGGTCCGTACCAGAGCTGCCGGTTAAGATTGCGGGACTTGACCCAATCGAAATCCACAATGTTGAGGATTCCGTGCACGGCGAACCATCGCAGGCACCACAGAAAACCCGTTCCAATCGCGCCAGCGCCGGCCAAATAAGCGTGCCCAAGATCGATGGTGCGTTTGGCGAGTGCCTCCGAAATGCCGAGCGCTTCTAAATTCAAAACTATCCGCTCGCGTCTGGGCAGCGGCATGCCGTCGCCGATAACCTCGCGAACAACGGCAGCAGTCGCATAGCACGCGGCCACGAACAACACGGCCGGATGAAGACGCGTCTCTGTCGCACCCGTGCGGCGCTCTCGCGCGATGACTGCCATACCAGATTCGATGCTCAACCAGAGAATCGTACCCGTCGACTGCGGGAGGGCATCGCCGATGACCAATTCGACGCAGACCGCCTTGGAAGCCACATCGTCGACGTGCTGCAAAGTGCGGGCGAGCAACGCTCGCGCTTCTGCCGCGATAAACACAGCCGATGGGTCACCGGTATCGTGCGTGACCATGACATGCGCGTTGAGCAACTCCGCGGCGCGCTCCAATTCAATGCCAAGGGCCGCCGCGAGGCTGAGTGCGTTCTCCTTAACCGCGTCGGGGTTTATGGACGGATTTGGCATCGTGCCCTAACTCCTTCGCGCGGCACCAGCATCCAGCGATTGCCTTCCTGCAACTCGTACAGTGCGGCTTCCGCCAGGAAGGTGGAGAGCGACGAGTCCCGCGCGAAATAGGGAATCACAAAAGAAAGTGCGCCCTGATGGCGGATGAACGCTCCTTCGTCATCCGCAAAAGAATGAAATGCTTCTTTTGGATGGGAATGGACTTGGGCAGCGATCATGAGCCGATCTCTGCGAAGAAGCGCCATCAGCGACGCCATTTCTGCCGCATCGACGATAAAACGGTCGCGCCATGCTTGCTGCTCCGGCCGGTGTGCGGCCACGACGTCCAGGCGATCATCTAAACGGCGTGCCAGCCACAAAACCAGACACTCTTTCCCAGCAGTTCCGGCCGCCTGCAAATGAACGATCGTTTGGTCGACAACGGACTGGGGGCAAAATACAGGAATCATTTATGCAGTTCCTTTAAGCCAGGCACGCCAATACCGCGTCAGAATTCCACCCAGGTCATAACCAGAGCGCGATCGATACGACTCCCATGGATCATTGGTGTGGCTCGTATGGGTGTGATACTCGCGCGATCCCGCCGAACAAATGAATGGAAATCCTGTCACCGGATGTGCGCCGGCATTGAACACGCTGGTGGGGTTAGGCGAGATCTCCTTGTGCGCGCCTCCCGTTCGCAAGCGGGTTCCGCCTGCTGCGAGCAGAGCGAAGCTGGGCGGCTGCGAATTCCAATCTTCGCAGCGCGCCGCCAACCGCAACGGCGTGCGACCTTCCGCCGTAAAGGTAAGATCAATGATCGGATAGGCGAGCTCATTTATAATCCATCCCCGTATGGTCGCAATGCGCTCGTCGATATGCGCGGTCTGCGCCGCGAAGAGCGCCGGTGATGCGAGGGCGTGCATAGATTTTAGACGCCGCCTCCGCCTTCCGCGGGGCCCCAGTCGATTACGACGCACCCCTCCAGACGGTTCTGAGCGTATGAGAGTCTCGGGTCGATCATTCGCTTATCCACACTCGCAACCCACCCGGTGGTGTCCGTAAGTTCGAAGGCCTTAGCCGCCCGCTCAAGCTCTTGAACAACCGGCTGCGTGATAGGTAGGCGATCGGCATGCTCTTTCGGATAGAAGCCGGAAGTCGTGGCGATTTCCACCGCGACGTGATGTGCATCCGGCCGATGCTCTTCCGCCTTCCGGATGTCGTGAATTGCGGTTTCGATCTTGCGCGCTGCCGCCTCTTCCAACTTCTTTGCGGCCGCAAGGTCCGTTTCAGCTTGCCTCAGGTCATCTTCTGCCTGCGAGAGATCATCTTGAAGTTTCATAAGGCTCCTTTTCGTAAGATTAAGGAATATGCTACGCTGTCAAACATCATGGTCGAAGGGGTTGCGACCTCTAGATACACTATAGCACATTCTACTTTAACTATAGACAAATGGCACAAGAAGATGAAATTCTCGACCCAGAAGTCGGCAAGCGCATCGCGGAGGTCCGCGAGGAACGCGGCCTTACTCAGCGGCAACTTGCAGATAAAGCTGGGCTTAGTGTCGCATTCTTGAGCGAAATCGAGAATGGGAAGCGAAATCTGAGCTCCAGAAAGCTACTTCGTATCGCGGATGAACTGAACGTATCAACGGATTACCTGTTGCGCGGCGAGCATACAACGATCGAGGAACAGCCGATCGCCATTCCTCCCGAATTGCATCGGGCTGCGAAGGCGCAAGGCTGGTCCTATCCTGAAGCCGCCGCATTGTTAGAAGCGCAGCGCCTAATCGTGGCGCGTCGCGGGCCTGATGGCGAGGATGCCGGAAAGCCTTACACCCAGCACGACTGGGTGAAGCTGTACAGGAAGGTATTTGAATGATGGAACTGATGCGCCATCCCAAACTACGCCAAGTTGCTCGCGATCTAGAGCTGCCCGGATCGGATGATGCTCTGCGGGAACTGCGCGAACACGCCGTCGACCGGGTTCGCAATATGATGACAGGATGGACACTTGATACAGTCGAAGATCTCCGGATGCGTGTCGCCGATCAACTGTCGGTCAAACTCGTCTTCATCACCAGTAATGATGACGTATACCGAATTGCCGCGGAGTTTGCGCACTATAAGCTTCGCCAGGTCCCGCTTCCGCGTCTTCTCCAGGCTGAATTCATTACCGGCGATACGGAGGGGCTGCTGCTCGACAATCCCGGTTCCGTCAAAGGAAGCCGCCGCTATCTCGCAATCATAGACGCTCGAGGGCCGCGCGCCGCGCGCGCCTACTTCACCGGCTGGCACGAACTTGCTCATCTTTTACTGTGCCCACCGCGACAACGGGTTTTTGATGGCTTTCGCCGCTCGCCGAGCGAACTTCAGCGACGCAAGGACCCCCTCGAATCGGCTGTTGATCATATTGCAGGTCTGTTGGCATTCTGGGAGCCAATCTTTAAGCCGGCCCTGATCACAGCGGCAGGCGGAGATCTGACATTCGCGGCGATAGAGAAAGCGTCCGAACTAGTGGCACCGGGTGCCAGTCTGTACGCGGCAAGTCTTGCCGCGACTCGCGTGTGGGACGGAGCGGCCGTCTTTCTTACATGCGAAGAAGGGACTAAAGCCGATGGCACCGGATTGGCGCTCCGGATACAAACCCTAATTCCGAATGAGCGCGCGCGCAGCCTCGATCTTCGTATTCGCCGATCGATGCGAGTTCCCATCGCGTCCGCATTGTGGCGCGCATTTTATGAGACGTCGGATACCGAATGTGCCGCAAACGAGGATCAAGCGCTCTGGGAAGTAACCGGCCGCGGAAATCTACCGAAAGTGCCCTGGGCCGTACAAGCGGTCCGGCGCGGGGGAGCGGCCTATGCCATCCTCAAGCCAACCGCGAGCCGTGGCCTGCGTCATTATGCGGGAAGTCTGAATTGAAGCCAGACCTCTCGGCGGAATGCGCCGCCCCGGACAGAAGAGACATAGCCCAATCCGTGTCCAGGTTTTGTACAAACGGCTGAGATTCCTCCGAATACGGCAATCAATCGCTGCCTTTTGCCGTTTCGGCAAACTTGTAGTAAGGAGGAGATGACGGTGAAGCCGGGTTCAATTCCCCGCTTCCAAACTTCCTTCCATGTTGCCAGCCTCTCCGCTCCTGCGATTCGCAGATGATTTCCCGCAGTCGAATTTCGTTTCTCGGCTGAACCTTACTTGGACCATATCAAACCCGATGCGAAACAGCCATTGGGGTGGCCCGTCGGGCGAAGAGCAGATTCCTCAGGTTACTGGAAAACTGGGAAAACGCGAAACGGAATGGACGGTTTGAAAAAGAACTTCACGCGCCCAAGGCAGGTGCGCCGGGAATTACAACATTAGCTACTTGATTTCAAGAAGCTTGCGGCCCGAGCGCAGCATTAGGAATGAAAACGCGCATCACGTATGGAATGCATTTGGGTGTGGTGTGGCTCCGCGAGTCGGACAAGTGAATTGGGCCGATAAATCGTGGGTAATCGCGAAGAGTTCACTATCTTGGACCATCGCAGTCATGCACTTCCTAGGAAACTCTGAGGCGATGGTGTGACGTCGGAAAGTCTCTGTCTAGTTCCATCGCCGAAATCGAACTCCACATAACCGACTCCGCCACAGAAGAGCTGAATTTGCTCAGGGCGACGACGGCCATGGAACGCAAAATTAAAGCTCCGCCGATACCGCCTCATGCAAGCCGCGTAGGGCCTCTTGCTCGTCAGCGACGGCGTGACGCCCGGACGAGGGTTGCCCCTCGTCCTGCTGACAAGCGCTCTCGCGCACGATGCTGACACCCGAGAGTAACGAATTGAGGCGCGGCTTATCATGCCGCCTCCTGCGCTGAGCCCTCCTCGACTGCTGCCGCGCTTTCGTCCGCGATCCGAAGCGGCTCAGGCAACCACCCGGATGTCGCGATTTCCTGCTCTGCGAGTCTCGATAGCTCGCCCTTCTTCATAGATTCGCGCGAGGGTCCGCCGTCTTTTCCTGCTTCCCGCAGCGCTTCGCAGATGCGCGTCTTTGAAATGCGATCAAAGAAGTTCTCGGCGGTTGGAGTAAACCACTGAGTCATATCCATACACAGGGCTGCCGCTACAGCGTTGGCGTGCGCAATGCGACTCCCGCTATCCTGTGGCTTCGGCTGCTCAATAGCATCCAGACTGGTGGCGGCGAGAAATGCCAACAACCGGACTAATGTGGCGTCGTCTTGCTCGATGCACCAATGCCACACGGTCTTTTCGCCATGTGGAAGCCGCGAAAGCCACGAGACTCGTTGGTCTTCGAGAACCAGCGACGCCTTTGATCCCTTCGCTTGAAGCAAATTGGGAGTGTTCCCGGACAATTGCAAGCAACTCCCGGCGCGGTAGACATGCAGATCAAGCCCGAATACTCTCAACACGTGCGCATGGACCACTGCCGCTAACGCTACGTGAGAATTCTGACTGAGTTCGGCGGCTATAGCTGCCGTCTTGTAAGTGGTGAGCGCTTCGACCAAAGCAGCCGAGTACGCCGGTTTTTCCGTCTGCTCCTCCAAAGAAACGATTCCGGCGCTGCCGTGCTCTGCTTCGCGCTCGAACTTCGGGTTGTCACTCGGCTCGTTCCGTACCTGTGCCCGTAACTGCGCCTCGTCCTCTTTCCGAAGCAATCCAAAGATGTAGTGCGGTTCGCCGTCATTCGAGATTCCTACGACCGTCCCGGCGCGTGCCTTCGTCTCCGGTGAGTAATACTCTTTGCGTGATCGTTGGATCTTCGCGATTTCGCTCTGTATTTCGTCCAGCCGCGCATAACGCCGATCGCTCTCGTCTTCGGACGCGGTATCGTCGATCCCCGAAAGCTGCGCCTCCAGTTCGCTTTGTTCGCGTTGAAGGTCGTCCAACCGCGCTTGACGCTTGGCCGATAACGGCGAAGCTTCGGGGTTGACACGTCTGAGACGTGCGATAGAAGGATCGTGCGGGTCTGGCACCACGGCTACCCATTTCCATCCGTCGCGCGTCAGGGCTTCCGCGAGAAGGCTTAGCCTTTCGGATACGAGTCTTTCCAACAAGCCGACATCTTCGATGTAAACACCCCGCTCGCCCTCGGCAAATAAATCGCGGCGAACGGGACCACCCTCGCTTTCGTAGTTAGTAATTCCAACGAAGCGCACGCGCTTGTCGGAAGCCTCCACATAAGTCCGAGCTAACATCTGCCGTACTGTGTGTGCATTCGTCCACGGCTGCGCCTCAATCTGGTTCCAGACTTGCTGCTGTAGATCGTGATCGTCAGTCAAGGTGAACGCCTGAAGCGTTTCGAGCGTGAGCGCCCCTTTGCGATACTTCTTAATCAGACTCGGATGCACACGCGCTAGAGCCAAGCGGCGCATCACCACTTCCTCAGTGACGCCAAACCGCGCGGCGATATCTGCCGCTGATTTGCCGCCTTCGAGCAGAGCACTGAACGCCTCAAACTCATCCGCAGGGTGCATCGGCTCATGATGGTTCTCCATCAGGCCGATCTCGATCAACTCGGAATCCTGGGCCTCGGTCTTCAGTAGGCGGCAAGGCACCGGGAAAAAATGGGGAATGGCGCCGGCATCTGCCAACAGGGAGAGCGCCCGCAATCTGCGCCCGCCCGCTACTACGGTCACTTTGCCGCGCGTGGCTGGCTTTACGACAAGCGACGACAGTAAACCCGCCGTTTGGATTTCCGCTGCCAGTTCCTTTACCCGCGCATCAGGATTTGTTTTTCTAACGTTCCCATCCCAAACTAGTAGCTTGTTCAACGGGATCTCCACGGTTTCAAACTTCTTTGGGTCCACCGTGACAGTGTTTTTGTGTAACTTCTTCATAAGTCTCCTTTGTTTAAGTCGGAAGTACCTTACGGCTCCGCCTGCGTTGAGCCGGAGCCGCATTCATCGCCGCGCAAATGAGCGCGGATCTGCCTTTTGAGCAGCACCCCCGATGGAGGGTGGAAAGGCGCGGCGAACGCCTTTCGCGCATGTCTTTGCGCAGACCGAGTGCTTGCCGCGCAAGAACTTTTTTTGCCGAGCGTGAGAGGCCCGGGCGCAGCTCGCTCCGCTTTTATTGCTTGCGAGGGGGTTTCAAAAACTAAGTTCTTGTGCGGTGAGCTGGCTGCGCGATGCGCGGAAGAGAAGAGCGCTCGCCGGGCGTGACACCCGACAGGGGATTGGGAGTTTTCTAGCGCGCGTAGCGCAACCGATGTTCTGCAGGGTCGGCGTTGCGGGCAGGAACGAGGTCGTTACGAAACTCAGTTCAGAAGGTTTTAGAAAAGCGCAATTGCTTGCGCTGACGCATCCAGGATTCGGGATTGTGGTTGTGGCCGCTAAGCTCTATGAGGCGAGACGAAGGGCTTCCGTTACTTTGGTGGCTCCGAGCACGTTCGTGATGCGCTTTAGGTTGTATGCTATCGTCGCGAGGCCGATTTCGACCCTGGCGCCGGATAATCCGCGCATCAGCAAACGCGGATGTCCAAAGATCCGGTACTTGATTGTCG
>JAFAYI010000003.1 GCA_019240475.1 Acidobacteriaceae bacterium | reverse complement strand
AGCCCCGCCACTCCCGCCGCCGCGTCCAAATGCCCCAGGTTCGTCTTCACCGACCCGATCGCGCAGTACCCCTTCCTCTTCGTCTGGCTTCGAAACGCCTGCGTCAACGCCTGCACCTCAATCGGGTCGCCAAGAGTTGTGCCCGTCGCGTGCGCTTCGATAAAGCCAATGCTGTCCGCATCGACCTCCGCACAAGCGAGCGCATCCAAGATGACGCTGCGTTGGCCTTGAATGCCTGGCGCGGTGAAGCTCGCCTTGGACGAGCCATCGTTGTTAGTGGCAGTAGCTTTGATCAGCGCGTATATCTGGTCTCTGTCGCGAATGGCGTCTCCCAGCCGTTTCAGAACAAGCACACCCACGCCGCTACCGAAAATCGTGCCCTGCGCGCGCGCGTCGAACGCTCTACAGTGGCCGTCGACGGAAAGTATTCCTCCCTTGCGGTACAGATAGCCGGTCTTGTGCGGCACATTTACGGCCACGCCGCCCGCCAAAGCCATTTGACATTCATTAATCAGCAGGCTATTGCAAGCGAGATGGATGGCGACAAGGGAAGTAGAACAGGCCGTGTGCACCGAGTAACTAGGGCCAGTCAGGTTGAGCTTGTGAGATATCCGGGAAGTCAAGAACGCAGCATCGTTGCCGATACCTACTTCGAAAGCTCCCATCGAGAGGCCAATCTCCCGATTCGAGAAGATATTAAACAGGTAGCTACTGGTTCGCGCGCCTGCGAAAACTCCGATCAACCCTTTATATTTTTCGGAGTTGTATCCAGCGTCCTCCATGGCTTCCCACGCGCTTTGCAGGAAGAGCCGATGTTGCGGGTCCATTACAAGGGCCTCATTCGGAGTTATATTGAAGAACCCGGCGTCGAATAAGTCGACGTCTTCCAAGATCGCGGCGGCCCTTACATACGCGGGATCATCCAGAGCGCCGCTCGATTCCAGCTGGGACGGCTCTATTTCTTCCGGTTTTAGAAACGAAATGCTCTCCACGCCGCGGCGAAGATTATTCCAGAAGTTCTCGACATTGGCGGCTCCGGGAAAGTGACAGGCCATGCCGATGATGGCAATGGCTGAATCATCCAGATGTTGTTCCGCATTAGGCATGGTCTAGGCTCCTTTTCGCCGGATTCGGCGCTGTAGCTCGCGGCGTTCGGCCGCAGCGCTGTTGTGGTTTGAAGAAACGGCAATGCGACTGGGGCATGGATCTCGGTGGACGCGCCGTACGAGGTCTTCAATGAGGAGGCGCGCGCACGACACGCCTTGCTCGGCTTCTATCTTTCGGGCGACCTCGGCGGCGCGCACATACAGATTCTTGTCCCGCAAAGTATTCCGCAGAGCTATCGCGAGTTTCGCGGCTGTCAAATCTCTGTACTGGATTACGCCGCCCGCACAGCCCAGAGCGCGAACGATCTCCGCCCACATGGGCTGATCTCCAACATGGGGGATGACGACCGCGGGTATGCCGGAGCGGAGCGTAGTCGCCGGCGTTCCGGAACCTCCGGCATGGACTATGCACGCGGCGCGTGGAAACAACCAAGTGTGCTGCACGAAGCCAACACTAAAGACATTCGTAGGCAAAGGCCTATTCTTTGCGAGCCCGCTCCAGCCGTGCTGAATGACCGCCCTGCATCCGACCTCTTGAACAGCATCCAAGAGAAGGTCCGTCATGGCCTCCGGGTCGGGATGCGCAATGCTGCTAAATGAGATTACGACGGGCGCTTCACCCTGCTCGAGAAAACGCAGCAGTTGGGGTTCTGGAACCGACTGCTTTTCCTCCAGAAAGAAAAAGCCAGTAACGTGGTAATGGGATGGCCAGCCGGGCGTGGCCGGGCGGATGTAGCGGCTGATCGCGTAGAGGGCCAATTGTGGAGAATTCGCGTCTGTATGAACCGGGTCGACAATAGGCCCCAAGCCATGCCGCGCGCGGAAAGGATTGATCACCGACGCGGTGGCGTGCCGAAACGCGTAGGGCTGCATGCCTCCGAAGTGATTGGTGTGAACGGAAACGAAGGGGATGCCAGTCAGCTCGTGTAGCATGCGCGAGACCGGCTGCAGATGCCCGCTGATCAGAACGTCGGCATCGCGACATGCCTGGCTCAGCTCCTCGAACATCTGGGGCAGCATTTGCTGGAGCTTCGGAAGAGAATCGCGCAATGTATCGAGCGGGTCGATTCCCTTCAAGGCGTCGGCGGTATCTTCGCGCTGCAACTTCACGTAATCGAGATCAAGGCCGACGGGCGCGTAGTCGAAGCCGAGCTTGCGCACATAGGCCTCGTATGGCGGCGCGAAGGCGAGCAGGGGCTCATGCCCGTGGTCGCGCAGTTCGGCAGCCAAGGCCATGAAGGGTTGGATATTTCCGAGAGAACCGATATTGGTTAATACAGCGCGCATAAGTGGCGGGCGAACAACCGACAACAATAGGCAAGGAAGACGAGCCGGGCGCTTTTATCTCAGCTTGCGCTTCGTTTGGCAAACTCGCTGCGCCGATATTGCCGGCGGTGTTCCATTCTTTCCATGCGAAGCTGCTGATCGAGCGCGGCCGTTTCGGGTTGGAGCGCGGGGCCGCTCAGGAATAGTTGCGCGAGCGCTCGAATCGTCAAGTTTTCATAGAGCTTGATTATCGGCACATCGACGCCGAAGGTCTCTTTGATATCGGCTATTACTCGAACGGCAGTTAGAGAATCGCCGCCCAGCTCGAAAAAGTTGTCGTCGATGCCGATTTCGTTGATGCCGAGCGCCCGCTGGCATATGGCGGCGATCGTTTTCTCAGCCGAAGAAGCGGGAGGCACAAGCGGGGTGCTTAATTGCGGACGATCATATAGCGCTTGTTCACGGGAAGAAGGGGCGCGCTCTTCGGAGGTCGCAAGATCCTCGATGACATTTTCCGAGGCCGCACTTGCCTGACTGGACGGAACAGCGGATGAGGCCGGATCCGGAGTTTCCATGGCCGGTTCGATCCAGTAAGTCTGGCGCTCGAAGGGGTAGGTAGGGAGAGTGACGCGTCTGTAAGAGCTTCCTTCGTGGAATTTGTTCCAATCGATCGAACCTCCAGATAACCAAAGCTGGCCGAGCGCCTGCGCCATGCCACAGTCGGACGCTTCGGGGGCCGCGAACGAACCCAACAATACGCGCCGGGTATTTAGTCCCGTTTGCTGGCGCGCGGCGCGCGCGAGGGCATTGCCGGGGCCGACTTCAAGAAAGATGCGCTGGGGATTTTCGAGCAACTCGCGCAGGGCGGGCGCGAAGCGCACCGTGCGGCTCAGTTGCTGTACCCAATAATCGGGGTCGGTTGCCTGTTGAGCGGTGATCCAGGCG
>JAFAYI010000007.1 GCA_019240475.1 Acidobacteriaceae bacterium | reverse complement strand
GAATTCGTGGTCGGCAATTTCTATTGGAAGCGCGAGATGAATCCGGCGGCGGCCAATCGATTGAACGCCCTGGTGGATCAATATCCGCTCTATAGCAACGCGGGAGAGGCGCTGTTTGAAGCAGGCGACGCTTACTCGAAGATGGGTCCGCGATTCCGCAAACAGGCGGGCGATATGTTCTCGCGGATACTCGAAGAGTATCCTTTGAGCTCGCGCGCCGACGACGCCAAGCGGCGGCTGCAGGATATGGAAATGCCGATCCCGAAGGCGGATCCGAATGCGCTGGCGCGAGCCAAGTTCGAACAGGCGAATTATCATCGCACGGGCGTAGTGTCCGACTTCACCGGATGGCTGCGCGGAGGCCCCGACGTTAGCCATGCGGCGAAATCCGGACAGCCGACCATGACCGACCCGAAGCGCACGATTCCGGCCAGCGTGCCGGTCGTCAACACCGAGACCGCAAGCAACACTCCGGGAACCACCGGCGGCGGAACTACGGACGTGAGCGCCACCACCGTGAACGGAAGCAGCAGCTTACTCGATAAGAGCCCCGACGCGAGGAACCGTCCGGCAGCTACGCAGACCGCGAGCGACCAATCGGCGCAGCAGCCGCTGCCTACGAATCGGGACAAAGAGCTGAAGAAGTATCGGGCACAGGCCGCCAAGAAACAGGCCGCGCTCGAAAAGAAAAAGAAGAAGGCGAATAAGGACCAAGGGCAGGTGACGCAGCAAGGCCAAGCTCAGCAGAATCAGAGCAACGCGACGCAGGGCGCGCAGACGCCCACGGGAGCGCCTGCCGCCGCCACCACGCCCGCGACTACGCCAAACGCTCCGCCGTCGCAGCCTTAGAACGAAATCCCGACCAGAAACTCGACCTGGTTCCGATCCGAATGGGGCGGCCCAATGAAGTTTCCGCTGAGCGAATCGGAGCCCCAGCGGGTGTAACGTATCTCGGGCGAGATGTGCAGCAGCCTGAGTGCGTTGATCTCGATACCCGCTCCGGCGGCGAAGCCGTGATGAGAAAGCGTATCTGCGTCAATCGCGCCTTGCGTGTGGCGAAACGACGGGCCGGCGTCCACGTAAGGCCGCGCAACCGGCAGCTTGAACCTGTACTTGGCAAGGATGGGAAATTCCCAGGTGCTGTCATAGAACCGGAACGGAGTCGTGTCGCCCGACTGCACGATCGCGAAGTCGAGTTTGCGATAGAGCGCATCGGCTTCGACGCCGAGCCCGAACGGAAGGCGCAGTTCGACGAACGGGCCGACCAGGTAATCCTTCGAAGGCGAATAGTCGTGAATGGCGATCTGACTAGTGACGAGTGAGACGCCGGGATTGATATAGGAGGAGTTCGTGTTGTCGAAGGCATCCGTCAAGGCGACGCCGCCCTTCACACCGACCGAGAGGGGAAATTGAGCGCAGGCGGCGCCTGCGACTAAGAAGAATAGACCTGCTCTAGCAATGCAAAACATGCGCGAAAGACGGTTTAGGTCGCAACCGCGTTTCTACTGTTATGCTGATCGTTAGCCGCTCGGAAGCATGCCGCAGTTAAGTTACACCACTCCTAACGGGATTACAGTTACTCGAACCGCCACGAAGATTGCCTATGGCCGCGGGCTCGATCATCTGTTGAAGCAGCTCGATGGCAAGCGCGGCGTGTATCTATCTTCGGGCTACGAGTATCCGGAGCGCTATTCGCGGTGGGATGTGGCGAGCGTGGCGCCTCCGCTCGAGATCGTCGGGCGGGGACGGCGACTTGAACTGCGAGCATTAAACAAACGGGGCGAAGTGCTGCTGTGCCTGCTCGACCCGCTATTCAAGTATCATCCGCACCGGCGGGCTTATTTCCGGAAGCCGGATTCGATACGCCTCGAATTGAAGCCGCTTGCGGAGCGATTCGCCGAAGAAGAGCGCAGCAAGCAGCCATCGCCTTTTTCGATCTTGCGAACGCTGGTGGAAGAGTTTCAAAACCCGAAGGACTCGCGGTTGATGCTGGTCGGAGCGTTCGGCTACGACCTGCTGCTCGACTTCGATCCCATTCGCATGCGGCTCACTCGTCATGCGCAGAGAGACCTGCACCTGTTTCTTTGCGACGAGATCTACTTCATGGACCGCAAGAAGGAGACGGTCGAGCGGTTTCAATACGACTTCTCCGGGCCGAAGGGCGACACGGCGGGGCTGGCGCGCACGGCCGAGCCTGTGAAGAATGCGCCCGTTTCGGTTGCAAGAGCCGAGATTGTTTCAGACCACGCTCCGGAGCAGTACATGGAGAAAGTGGAGACGGTTCGCGAAGGCATGCGGCAGGGCAACTACTACGAAGTGGTTCTGCGGCAAACCTTCCAAGCTCCGTTCGATGGCAAGCCATCGGAGTTGTTTCATCGCATCCAGAAGTCGAGTCCGAGCCCGTATGAGTTCCTGCTGCAGATGGGCGACGAACAGTTAGTCGGCGCGTCGCCCGAGATGTTCGTGCGGGTGGAAGGCGATCAGGTCGAGACCTGCCCGATCGCGGGGACCGCGCGGCGGTCGGGCGATCCGCTGCGAGACGCGGAGAGTATTCGGGAACTGCTGAACTCGACCAAGGAAGAATCGGAGCTGACCATGTGCAGCGACGTGGATCGCAATGACAAGTCGCGCGTGTGCGTTCCCGGATCGGTGCGCGTGATCGGGCGGCGGCTGATCGAATCGTACGCGGGGCTATTCCACACGGTCGATCACGTCAAGGGCACATTGAAGGAAGGCTTCGATTCGCTCGATGCGTTTCTGACGCATATGTGGGCGGTGACGGTGATCGGGGCGCCGAAGAAGGCGGCGGCGCAGGCCGTCGAAGATTTGGAGAACGATGCGCGCGGCTGGTACGGCGGCGCGGTCGGAATGCTGAATCTGAACGGCGACATCAACACGGGGATTACGATCCGCACGGTTCATCTGAAGGACGGAGTCGCGAAGTATGCGGCGGGGGCGACGCTGCTCTACGATTCCGATCCGAGGTCGGAAGACGATGAATGCCGGTTGAAGGCGACCAACTTCTTTCGAGCGTTATACCCAGCGTTGACGGCGGCGCCGGAAGCGCACCACACGCGGCGGGTGGGCGAAGGCACACGGCTGCTGCTGGTGGATAACGACGATTGCTTCATCCACACGCTGGCAAACTATGCGCGGCAGACGGGCGCGGAGGTCTCGACGTACCGTTCGAATGTGGCGCTCGATGCGATTGAACGCACGAAGCCGGACATTGTCCTGATCTCGCCGGGGCCGGCCCGGCCTGCGGACTTCGGGGTGCCGGCGTTGGTGAGAGAGTTAGCGAGGCGCGGCATCGCGACGTTCGGCGTCTGCCTGGGCTTGCAGGGAATCGTGGAGGCGTTCGGCGGAAAGCTGGATGTGCTGGGATATCCGATGCACGGCAAGGGCTCCGAGGTGCATCATCACGGGCGCGGCGTGTTCCACGGGCTGCCATCGCCGTTTCGAGTGGGCCGCTATCATTCGCTGTTTGCCGACCGCGAGAGTTTCCCAAGGTGCCTTGAGATCACGGCGGAATCGGACGATGGCGTGATCATGGGCGTGCGGCATCGCGAGCTGCCGATTGAGGCCGTGCAGTTCCATCCGGAATCGATCTTGACGCTGGAGCGGGACTGCGGGCTGCGGCTGATGGAGAACATGATCGAGCTGTACGCGCACGCCATTGCCTAAGACTGTCGCGGTTGTCGGGGGCGGCCTCGCAGGCCTCGCGACGGCGGTCGCACTGGGCTCGTCAGACTACCAGGTCCGATTGTTCGAAGCGCGGCCATTTGTAGGCGGACGAGCGACTTCGTATCCCCTCAACACCGCGGACGACAACGGCCCGACCATCGACAATTGCCAACACGTGCTGCTGCGATGCTGCACGAACCTGCTCGATTTCTATGCGCGATTGGGGGTGCGGGACAAGATCCAGTTCTCGCGCGAGTTCTACTGGATTGAGCCGGGCGGGCGCGTGTCGGTGATGAAGCGCGGCCTGTTGCCTGCGCCGCTGCACTTCGCGGGTTCTTTCGCGAAGCTGAAGTTCTTGTCGTGGGGCGACAAGCTGGCGGTTGCGAGCGGGCTGCTCGCGGCGCGCTACGAATACGGGACGCGCACCGACCTGGACCGGATCACGATGCTCGACTGGCTGCGCGAGAAGAAGCAGACGCCCGGAGCGATTGAGCGTTTCTGGCGTCAGGTGCTGGTGAGCGCGATCAACGAAGACCTGGAGCGCATGGCGGCGCTGCACGGGCTGCAGGTGTTCTATCTGGGGTTTCTCAAGAAAGCGGACGCCTACGAGATGGGCGTGCCCGCGGTGCCGCTGGGCGAGTTGTATTCCGAAGACGTCTGGCGCGAGTACTCGACCGTTGCGATCGAGCATCGGGCGACGGTCGAGCAGGCGCGGATCCAAGATGGGCACGCGCTCGGGCTGGTAGTGAACGGCGAATGCGTTACCGCGGATGCATATGTGATGGCGGCGCCGTTCGAGCGGCTGGCGAAGATCGCGCCGGAGTTGGTAGACGTTTCGGCGTTCAGTCATTCGCCGATAACGGGCATTCACCTGTGGTTCGATAAGCCGATTACGGAGCTGCCGCATGCGACGCTGCTCGACCGGACCATTCAGTGGATGTTCAACAAGGGCGAGGGCCGGCATATTCAGTTGGTGGTGAGCGCGTCGCGGAAGTTGACGGAGATGCCGCGGGCAGATGTAATCAAGCTGGCGCTCGAAGAATTGAAAGAGTTCTTTCCGTACTGCGGCGAGGTGAAGGTGGAGCGGGCGCACGTGGTGAAGGAAGTACGAGCTACGTTTTCGGCAGGCGCCGGATTGGAAGAAAAGCGGCCTGTGAGCGCGACGGCGATTTCGAATTTGTTTCTGGCCGGCGATTGGACTCGCTCGGGTTGGCCGGCCACGATGGAAGGCGCGGTGCGCAGCGGATACCTGGCCGCAGAGGCGGTGACGCGGGCGTTAGGCGCGCCGCAGCGGTTCTTGAAAGAAGAGACGGATTAGCACTGATTGAACTATCGCTGGTTGGCCTTTAGGATCTTCTTGCGCAGGCGGATGGATTTAGGCGTGACTTCGACGAGCTCGTCTTCCCGAATGAACTCAATGGCCTGTTCGAGGTTGAGGATGCGGGGAGGCACGAGGCGGATGGCTTCGTCCGATGTAGACGCGCGCATGTTGGTGAGCTTCTTCTCCTTGACGATGTTGACGTCGAGATCGCTGTCGCGCGCGTTCTCACCGACGATCATGCCTTCGTACACTTCGGCTCCCGGCGAGATGAAGATGACGCCGCGTTCCTGCAGGTTGTATATGGCGTAGCTGGTGGCGAGGCCCGGGCGGTCGGCGATGAGTGAGCCAGTGGGACGCTTTTCGATATCGCCCTGCCATTCGATGTAGCTATGGAAGAGCGAGTTCATGATGGCGGTGCCCTTGGTGTCTGTGAGCATTTCGCTGCGGAGCCCGATTAAGCCGCGGGAGGGCACATGGAATTCGAGACGCACGCGGCCCGAGCCGTGATTGACCATCTTGCTCATCTTGCCTTTGCGCGAGCCGATCTTTTCGATGACCACGCCGATGAACTCCTCGGGGCAATCGATGACGAGCAGTTCGAGAGGCTCGTGAAGAACGCCCGCAATCTTGCGCGTGACGATTTCGGGATTGCCGACTTGAAGCTCATAGCTTTCGCGGCGCATCATCTCGATCAAAATCGCAAGCTGGAGTTCGCCGCGGCCCATGACTTTGAAGGAATCCGGGCTGCCGGTCTCTTCGACGCGGATGGAGACGTTGGTGAGTAGTTCTTTATCGAGGCGGTCGCGGAGATTGCGGGAGGTGACGTAATCGCCTTCGCGGCCGGCGAACGGCGAGTTGTTGATGGTGAACGTCATCGCGATAGTGGGCTCGTCGATGGGGATGTTGGGGAGCGGCTCGGGCGATTCGGCGCTGGTGACGGTTTCGCCGATGGTGATGCCTTCGACGCCCGCGATGGCGAGCACGTCGCCGGTCTGACCCACGGTCTCATCGACGCGCTTCAAGCCTTCGAAGGAATAGAGCTTGGTGATGCGAGTTTTCTGGAGAGCGCCGTTCAGCTTGACGATTGCAACCTCATCGCCGTGGCGCAGGGTGCCGTTGAAGACGCGGCCGATGGCGAGGCGGCCGAGGTAGTCGCTGTAGTCGAGATTGGCGACGAGCAGTTGCAGAATGGCGGCGGGATCGCCCTTGGGCGCGGGGATGGATCGGAGAATGGTTTCAAAGAGCGGCTGGAGGTTCGAGCTTTCGTCGGAGGGATCGAGCTTGGCGATGCCGGCCTTGGCGTTGGTGTAAACGACAGGAAACTCAAGCTGGTCTTCGGTTGCGTCGAGATCGATGAAGAGATCGTAGATCTCGTTGATGACTTCCTGGATGCGGGCGTCGGGGCGATCGATCTTATTAATAACGACGATGGGCGGAAGCTTGGCTTCGAGCGCCTTGGTGAGCACATAGCGCGTTTGCGGGAGCGGTCCTTCGCTGGCGTCGACCAGGAGCATGACGCCATCGACGATTTTGAGAGCGCGCTCGACTTCGCCGCCGAAGTCGCTGTGGCCGGGAGTATCGACGATGTTGATCTTGGTTCCGTGATAGCGGACGCCGGTGGTCTTGGCGAGGATGGTGATGCCGCGCTCGCGCTCGAGTTCATTGGAATCCATGACGCGCTCGGCGACTTCTTCATTGGCGCGGAAGATGCCGCTTTGGCGCAGCATGGCGTCTACGAGAGTGGTTTTGCCGTGATCGACGTGCGCAATGATGGCGATGTTGCGCGTGAGGATCTGGTTGTTTACTTCTGACATTCGTAAATTCATGGTCGCATGCGGAGCGGAGTTTCTAACTGAAAGGCGTGTGCGAACCTTAGAGCGAAATGGCGGCGAATGAAGCACTTCCGACAGTGGTGATTGTGGGGCGGCCGAATGTAGGAAAGTCGACGCTGTTCAACGCCATTCTGGGGGATCGGCGCTCGATCACGGGAGACGAGCCGGGGATCACGCGCGACCGGATTTATGGCGAAGCGGAACATCGTGGCAAGCGGTTCGGACTGATCGATACGGGCGGCATCATTCCACATGACGCGGCGCTGATCCCGAGCCAGATTTTGCGGCAAGCGCAAGTGGCCTTGGAACTTGCGTCGCACATCTTGTTTGTGATCGATGGCAGGACGGAGATCACGGCGGCGGACCGGGAGCTGGCGCAGTTGCTGCGGCCGCTTGGTAAGCCGGTAACGCTGGTGGTGAACAAGATCGATGCCAAGGCGCGCGAGAACCTGGTGCCGGAGTTTTATTCGCTCGGCGTGGGCGATCCGGCGGCGGTGTCGGCCGAGCACCGGTTGGGGCTGGACGATTTGCTGGAGCGGGTGACGGCGCCGTTTCCGAGAGAAGAGCCGGAGACCGAGGCAGATGCGGGAGACGAGAAGCAGCGGCGGATCAAGATAGCGATCATCGGGCGGCCGAACGTTGGCAAATCGACCTTGTTGAATGCGCTAGTGGGAGCGGAGCGCGCGATCGTGTCGCCGATTCCCGGGACGACACGGGACGCCGTGGACGAGACCGTGCGGGAGGGGAACACCAGTTTCCGGTTTGTGGACACAGCGGGCATCCGACGCAAGGGGCGTACGACGGAGATGACGGAGAAGCTGAGCGTGGTGATGGCGCGGCGGCACATCCGGATGGCGAACGTGGCGCTGCTGGTGGTGGATGCGACGGAGGGCGTGGTGGGATCGGACGCGACGATTGCCGGATACGCGCATGAGGAAGGGCGCGCGGTGATCATCGTGGTGAACAAGTGGGACGCCGCCGAAGGGAAGAGTAAGCGGGCCTTTACCGAGGCCGTACGGGACCAGTTGAAATTTCTGGATTATGCGCCGGTGGTGTTTGCCTCGGCGAAGAAGGGCGAGGGCGTGCGGCGGATTATGACAACGATCCGCCGGGTGTTCGATGGAGCGTCGAAGCGCGTAACGACGGGCGAGCTGAACCGGTTTGTGGAGACGTTGAAGTTCGCGGGCGAGGTGCGGATTTACTACATGACACAGGCGGCGATTCGGCCGCCGACGTTCGCCGTGTTTACAGACAAAGCGGACAAGCTGCATTTTTCGATGGAGCGGGCGCTGGTGAATCAACTGCGGGCGCGCTTCGGGTTCGAGGGGACGCCGATCGTGATTAACGCGAAAAGAAGATAGGCTGAGGATATGGGCGCTACGACGCGGGTAAGCCTGGAAGAGTATCTCAACACCGACTATGAGCCGGATTGCGACTACGTAGACGGCGTGTTGGAAGAGAGAAACGTGGGACGGAAACGGCATGCAAAGGCACAGACGCGACTTACGCTGTGGCTCGGGGCGAGAGAACGGCAGTATGGATATCAGGTGCTTGTGGAGCAAAGGGTGAAAGTCGCCGGCGCGCGCGTTAGAGTGCCGGATATCTGCGTGACGGCCGCCAACGATGACGATGAGGTACAGGAGCGGCCACCCTTCTTGTGCATCGAGGTATGGTCACCCGAGGACCGCATGAAGCGGGTCGAAGCGCGATTGAAGGACTTTGTAGCCGCAGGTGTTCCGGCCGTTTGGCTGATCGATCCTTATTCGAAACAGGCATGGACGATGACGGAAGGGACGCCGCTGAAAAAGGTAGAAGACGGAGTGCTGCGATGCGCAAGTCCGGCGCTGGAGATTCCGCTCAGCGAGATTTGGCCGGAGGAGTAGCGGATGTTACGCCGCCTTCTGGGCGGCCATGTCGCGGGCGACCTGCTGGAGCGAGACGCGGAGGACGTCTTTGAGGCGGTCGAAGGGAATTTCGATGTCGCCGGGAATGCGAGCTTCGATGGTGGATCGAACTTCGGTGTCGAGTTCGAGGTGCGCCGCCTTGGCGTTGGCAAGGCGCGTGCGGGCTTCGTGAGCTTCCTGCTTGCGGATGATTTCGGCTTCGGCTGCTTGTTGCGATTCGAAGCCAATTTCCATGCGGCGCCTTTCGGCTCTGAGCTTGAGGAGATCGTTCAGGCACTTGTGAAAGGCACGGTCGTTGGCGGTTTGATAGCGGAGATAGAGCGCGAATTGCCTTTCGCAGTCGCGCACAGGGAGGTCGTCGCCCATGGAAAGATCCTGAAGGCGCTGAGCGCGGAGGCTGAGCCAGTGGGCTTGCGCCATCTTTTCGACGAGGATGGCTTCGGTGACGGTGGAGGGCTGGTGCTCGGCGCAAAGGGAGGCGAGGAGATGGTCGAACTCGCGTTGGTCCTCGGAAGGCAACACGCGGAAGGCGCCGGTGAAGCCGTGGCGGAAGTTGTTGAGACAGGACGCGGCTTTGCCGGTTTCGGATTTGGGGCCGGTGGAGTGCTGGGCGTTTTCTCGATTGGCGCAGATTTGTGCTTCGGTGGACATGGCGGCGGTTAGCTCCTTTGGGGACAGGCGTTTGGAAATGAAAAACGCCGGAGCCACGGCGGGCTTCCGGCGTTTATCGAGACGCTTGACTTACTAACTTACTAAGTCATCACTATACCACGGCGGTTCCAAACGATTTTCGGTAAATGGTTGATGGCGAAGGGAATATAGGTTGTGACCGAAGTTTGGGAGGCCGTCTGATTGGAGGCGTGAAGCCAATTGCTACTGCTTGGGAGCATTCGGGGGCAACACCGCGAAGTCCTTCGGGATTGATGTTTCCGAGAGATTCACCGGCGAGCTGAGATCGATGGACGTCATTTCCTGTATTATGTCCTGCTGCAACCCCCCCGAGTTCATGTGTGTTTCCTGGTACAAGATGAGATCGTCCCCAAAATCAATACATATCTTTCCGCTGCCATCTGAAACTCGCATTGGGTAGATCGTACACTCGAGGCCGAGAAGAGACTTCGTGCCGAGTTGGGCTTGATGAGGAACGGGCAAATGCGCTCGTCGGAAGTGCCCAATTGGAACGGCCTGTTTGCGGTAGTAATCCAGTGCGAATGCCTGTCCGTCCGCTTGCCAAAGCTTGGCCGACCTTCGCTCACCGCCCGTGGTTTGCACAGTAAGGAGAGCTCCATCGACGGAAGGAATTTCCTCGGTCTGAATTTCCTCGCGACTATGATTGCCGGAGTTGTCGTGCTTCGAGAATGTTGTCGTGTAGCGCGCCGAGTAAGGAATCCATTTAGTGTCCTCGCTGTTGGACGCGAAAGCGACCCAGGCCGCTATAGAGCAAGCTGCGATCGAGGTAAGTGATCGTCTTACGCGATTGTGCAACATGCGCAGCATTGCATGTACCCTCCGAAATCGGGGCAGTATATGGTTTATTTCACGCGCCTTCGACTTAGCCGTAAAGAAGGAAGATCCAGCGAATACGGAGAGGCGCGACGGGGTATCGAGGCCATGGCGCAGGGAGCGAAAGCGGGGGCGCTGAAGTTCGATAGGCTGAGCATATGGGCGCTACCACACGCGTGAGCCTAGAAGAGTATCTCAACACGGGTTACGAACCGGACTGCGACTACGTAGATGGCGTGTTGGAAGAGAGGAACGTGGGGAGAAAGCGGCATTCGAGAACGCAGAAGCGGCTTCTGTTGTGGCTTGCCGCGAGAGAGCAGCAGTACGGGTACGAGGTTCTTCCTGAGCAGAGGGTGAAAGTGGCGGCCGGGCGAGTGCGAGTCCCGGACATTTGCTTAGTGGCCGCGAACGACGACGATGAGGTGCAGGAGCAAGCGCCGCTGCTGGGCATCGAGGTGTGGTCGCCGGAGGATCGCATGAAGCGGGTAGAGGCGCGGCTGAAGGATTTCCTTGGGGCAGGTGTTCCAATGGTTTGGCTGGTAGATCCTTATTCGAAGCAGGCTTGGACGATGACGGCCAGGACGCCGTTGACGAAGGTAGAAGACGGAGTGCTGCGGTGCGAAAGGCCGGCGCTGGAGATTCCGCTCAGGGAGATTTGGCCGGAGGAGTAGATGGGGTGAATCTGCGGGGCGAATCCAATTTCCTGCTTTCGCCTTGGGCGGCGGCGATAAAGAAATTGCTCTTTCGCGCCGATAATTTCGATAGGGGAGAGTGTGGCTCGGCGCGGGGGGGGGTGAAGGCGAGGAGGAGGAGGGGACAATTTGGCGATAATTTACTTGGCTCGTCGAGAGCCGAGAGGGGCGGCGTTCGATGAACGCGCCACTACGTAGGCACGTTCCGCCAAAGACCACGATATGCTCTTGTACCTAAGGCAAGCAACGACAATTGGGCTTCGGGCTGCGAGGAGTAGAGCAGCATGTGAGTACTGGCGATGGACGCGTCGCAGTCTCTTCTCTCAGGCCTTGGCGGCCGCGCTTCGCATCCGATCCAAGAATTCGCGCGGCACTCGCACATTACCCTGCAATCCCGTTCCCAAATTGATCGTGGGTTTAATCGCGCCGTGAAAATCCGAACCGCCGGTCGGCAAAAGCGCAAGCTCCTCCGCCAACTGCCGGTAATGCGCCTGCAGCGCCGGCGAGTGCTCGGAGTGATAGATCTCAAGCCCCATCAGGCCCGCCCTTCTCAATCGAAGAAATACCTCGCGCTCCGCCTCGCGCAACAATCCCAGCCGCACCGGATGCGCAAGCACCGGAATCCCGCCTGCGCGCCGCACCGTCCGAATCGCCTCTTCGGTGGTCAGGCTCTCGCGATGCACATAGGTGGGCGCCGCTTCCCCCAGGTATCTGCGAAACGCATCGTTCGAGCTCTCGGCATATCCCTTTTCCACCAGAAGCTGCGCGAAATGCACGCGCCCGGCCAAACTCTTACCGCGCGCCTCTACTTCCTCCGCCGTCACATCCACGCCCCGGCTTCGCAGCACTGCCGCCAGCCGCTGGTTCCGTTCCCGCCGCTCCTGCCTCTGCCGATCGAGGAAGCCCATCATCTCGCAAGACGGTTCTCCCCATGGGAAATAACCCAGCAGATGCGCCGAACGTTCCGCCTCGTCTCCCATCTTCAGCCGCGAATTCAACTCGATCCCGCGCACCAGATCGAGCCCTGCCTCGCGCGCAAACGACGCGGCCTTTTCGAAACCGGCAAATGTGTCGTGATCGGTAATCGCCAGCGCATCCAGGCCGCTGCTCTTGGCCAACCGCACCAACGCCTCGGGCGGCAAACTGCCGTCGCTTTCATCTGTATGCGAATGTAGGTCGATGAAACGCGCGGGCGCGGCGCCTTCAGTCAAATCGGCCACTAGCGAAGTTTCAGCTCCTGGTAGGTTTCGAACATAAACGTCTGACCGCACGTGCGCGCGATGAAGCGTCCCGCGCCCAGCGTCTTCTCTTTGCTCTTGTTCTCGAAAAACACCGCACCGTCGGTGCTGTCGCCAGGCTTCAGTTTGGTCGGAACCAGCGTAATCGCCGAAGCGGCCGCCGCCGCCGTGAACCCGCGGTTGACGAACTGCGCCATCGCCGCCTCGCGCCGCTGCTCATATCCGTTTGTGGAACGAAAGTTGGAAAGCGCGTAGATCGTGTTTTCGTACAGAAGCTGCAGCTTGATCACGTCGTTGCGGCTGGCCTTTTCGAGTAGCGATTCCACGACTTCGTCCGCCGACACCGGCGGAAGCTGCGTGCCGTCCTGGCGCACGAAAGAGAAATCGCTCGATTTCACAGTCCACGAAACAAGCGACCCGTTCGTCACCGTCACCTGCATGATGCTGTACTCTTTGATCCTCGGAGGGAGCGGCGCAAACATTACCGTTATGCCTTCCTTGGTGAGCGCCTCGTATTCCATGCCCTTCGATTCGAACTCGATCGGCGAGGGCTCCGCCGGCTGCGGGGTCGGCGCTGGCGTCGCTGGCTGGGCTGGCGTGGGCTGCGACGGGGCTGGGTGTGTCTGCGTCTGTGGCGCGCCTGGCGATTGCGCTGGCGCTGCCTGCTGGCGCCATGCCGCGCCGGCCAGGACAACCAACCCGCCGTACGCGAATACAACGCGAGCGAGCGCGTGCCGAGAGATCATCAAAAGACCCACCTACATGATAGACATAAGGTTCCTGGCTACCTTTTAAATAGAACTGTGATTCGCCGCGACCTTTCTTCTCCCTTCCTCTTGCTCCTGTGCGCCGCATGCCTTGGAGCGCAAACCGACGCTCAAAGCGGTCCTAAAAGTAGTTACGACGCCTGGCTCCGTTACGAACCCATCCAAGACGAATCCACCAGATCTCTCTACGATCGTCTTCCAGCCGCCATCGTGAGGCTCGGCGATTCGCCAATTCTTTCGGCCGCCCAAGGCGAATTGATCCGCGGCGTCCGAGGCATGCTTCACCGCACGTTGCGCGTCGAATCGAAACTACCGGCCGAAGATTGCATCTTGCTCACCGATCTGGCCGCCCTGCGCCGCGCGCTTCCGCGCCTGACGCCCCCCGATAACTTGATCCCCGATGGCTTCTGGCTCAAAACCGCCGCCTTCGAGGGGCGCCACGTCCTGATCGTCGCCGCCCTGAACGATCGCGGCATTCTATACGGAACCTTTGCGCTCCTGCGCAAGATGCGCCTCGAAGAGTCCATCGAGCCGCTCGACGAGATGCAGAATCCCTATGCCCCGATTCGCTGGGTCAACCAATGGGACAACCTGGACGGCTCCATCGAGCGCGGCTACGCCGGCCGGTCCATCTTCTTCGACGACTCCCACGTGCGTCCCGATCTGACTCGCGCCGCCGATTACGCGCGCCTGCTCGCCTCGCTCGGCGTCGGCGGCTGCACCGTCAACAACGTCAACGCCAATCCGCGCATGCTCGCGTCGGACTTTCTGCCCCAGGTGGCGCGAATCGCCGACGCCTTCCGCCCCTGGGGAGTTCGGCTTTCCATTGCAGTCCAGTTTGCCAGCCCCAAAACAGCAGGCGGTCTGGATACGTTCGATCCGCTCGATCCCCGGGTCGCCGCCTGGTGGCGCGCCAAAGCGGATGAGATCTACCGCCTGATTCCCGATTTCGCCGGCTTCGTTCTAAAAGCCGACTCCGAAGGCCAAGCCGGTCCCTCCGCCTACGGACGAACCCACGCGGACGCCGCCAACGTCCTCGCCCGCGCCCTTGCACCCCACCACGGCGTTCTCATCTATCGCGGCTTCGTCTACAACCATCACATGGATTGGCGCGACCTCAAGAACGACCGCGCCCGCGCCGCTTACGACAACTTCCAACCTCAGGATGGCAAGTTCGATTCGAACGCCGCCGTGCAGATCAAATACGGCCCGATCGATTTCCAGGCGCGCGAGCCCGTCTCGCCTCTTATCGCCGGACTCCCGCGCACCAATCAAACGCTCGAACTGCAAATCACGCAAGAGTACACCGGCCAGCAGCGCCATCTCTGCTACCTGGTTCCCATGTGGAAACAGATCCTGGATTTCAATCTGCGCGCCAACGGCGGCGATACGCCCGTGAAGCAGATCGTTGCCGGCCGCGCGTTCAACCGCCCGCTCGGCGGCTTCGTGGGTGTCGCCAATGTAGGTCTCGATTCGAATTGGCTCGGGAGCGATCTCGCCATGGCGAACCTCTATGGGTTCGGACGCCTCGCCTGGAACCCGGATCTCTCAGCCCGCCAAATCACCGAAGAATGGACGCGCGCCACTTTCGGCAACGACGCCCGCGTAGTCGAGACGGTCATGAACTTGCAGCTAGAATCCTGGCGCGTCTACGAAGGCTACACCGGCCCGCTGGGGCTCGGCACCTTGACCGATATTCTGCACGGCCATTATGGTCCCGGTATCGAATCGGCCGAGCGCAACGGCTGGGGCCAGTGGATTCGCGCCGACCACAACGGGATCGGCATGGATCGCACTGTTCATACCGGAACCGGCTTTATCGGCCAATATCCGCCCGCGGTTGCGCGCATGTATGAATCCCTCGATAGGTGTCCCGACAATCTCCTGCTGTTCATGCACCACCTTCCGTACACCTACGTGCTTCACTCCGGCAAGACGATAATCCAGCATGTCTACGACTCGCACTACGACGCCGCTGCCGAAGCGCAGCAATTCCCGGCCTGGTGGGAAACTCTGCGCGGCCGCATCGACCCCGAGCGATACAAGTCCGTCCTCGCGATGCTCGAATATCAGGCCGGCCATGCCGTCGTCTGGCGCGACGCCATCTGCAATTGGTTTCTTCGTATCTCGGGTATTCCCGACGCCAAAGGACGCGCCGGCCATTTTCCGAATCGCGTCGAAGCCGAATCCATGCAGCTCACCGGATACTCCGTCGTGGATGTGCAGCCCTGGGAAGATTCTTCCGGCGGCGAAGCCGTCGAGTGCCGCCGCGCCCAAACCTGTTCGGCCGAATTCGTCTTCGATCGCCCCGCCGGCTGGTACGATCTTGCCATTCAATACTTCGACCTCGACACCGGCTCAGCCCGCTTCAAGGTTTACGTAAGAAGCCAGGAGATCTGGGCGTGGACCGCCGACGCCCAGCTACCTGCAACAGCGCCCAATGGCGATTCTTCCACGCGCAAGCGCATCGCCGGCATCGCTCTCCGCCCCGGCGACAGCATCCGCATCGAAGGCGCCTCCGATGGCGGCGATACAGCGGCTCTTGATTACGTCGAAGTTACGCCGGCGTCTCGATAGCTCGCGGTCTGGCGGCAATCATCTCCGTCCCACCAATACCCCCAGCGTCGTCATCCCCAAGATCGTCGTGACGATCGCCGCGCGTATCCAGAAATGCGTCTTGTGAGACCCGGGTTCAGGTATTTGCGTCCCCAACGTCGCCTGAAGAAGGTTCGCGCGGTCTCGCCAGAGAATCGTCACTAACGAAGCGAAAATAATGAACGCCGGCACCGACGGCCCATAATCCGGAGGCAGTATGAAGGTGTCGATCAGCAGGATGTTCACTATGACCGGCAGCATCGCGACCGCGCCCAGAAGAGCAGTCTTTCGGAACAGCAGCAACATTCCGCCAATTACTTGGGTAGAACCTAAAATACAGGCATACGCTCGCGAGTAGCCGTAATAGAACCAAGTAAGTTCATAGCCCGTCAGGGATGCGACGGGCCGCTGCGCAAGCGCCTCGTTTAAGTGGAATTGCAAATGGGCGAGCTTGCTCGATCCATATCCGAGAAGAAGAAACGCGCTCGCATAACGCAGCCAATCGAGGTAGCGCGGATAAGGTTTCATGCCGTCTACTGATCTATACGGAATCGGGACGGATCTGTTTCACTTACTGCCCGCCTGCATTGACGCTCTCCCGCATACCCCTCGATATAACATGAGGTTGTGATTTCTAAGCGCGCCTTTGTAGCTGTGCTGTTTACCGCCGTGGCACTCCTGCTCACTCCTGCCCTCGCTCCGCTTTCGGCCCAGGAGCCGCAGATTCCTCCCACAAATCCTCCTGCTCACCCCCCCGCCGAACCACCGGCGGGTGCGGCGAACGGCCCACAGCCTGGTCCCGCGGCCAAGCCGGCCAGCCCGGGGCCTACTCAGCAAGGCGCCGCGCCCGGCGCTCAGACTCGCCGCAACGCGATCGGCGATTTTCTCGCCACCGGACCGCCGCCCGATCCCGAAGCTGTGGCCCGCGGCGAAAAACTCTTCGTCACCAACTGCGCCTTTTGTCACGGCTCGAACGCGCGAGGCGGCGCCACCGGCCCGGATCTCGTCCGCTCCGTGCTCGTCCTCCACGACGAAGGCACCGGCAAGACCATCGGTCCCGTCATCCTGAATGGCCGCCCCGACAAGGGCATGCCGAAATTCAGCTTCACCGACGCGCAGATCAAGGACGTCGCCGCCTTTCTTCGCTCGCGCAACCAGGCCGCGGCCAATCGCATGGACTACAAGATCCTCGACATCAACACAGGCGACCCCAAGGCCGGCGAAGCCTATTTCACCGCGCATTGCGCAAAGTGCCATTCACCCAGTGGCGACCTCGCTCACATCGCAAGCAAGTACGACGCGCCCTCGCTTCAAAACAAATTTCTCTATCCCATCGAGCACCGCTATCCCGGCATGCCCGGCCCTCCGCCCGATCCCAGAGCTGAAAAAACCGTAACCGTCACGCTGCCTTCCGGCGAATCTGTCTCCGGCAAGCTCGATCACCTCGACGACTTTAGCGTCTCGCTGAGCGATGCGTCCGGCGAATATCACTCCTGGAACATCGATGGCGCCTCTGGACCCCGCATCGAAGTTCACGATCCGCTCAAGGCGCACGAAGAGCTGCTCAAGCAGTACACCGACGCCGACATGCACAACATACTGGCTTATCTGGAGACCCTGAAATGAAGTCGAATCGAATCTTTGCCGGCGCTCTTTCGCTCTCAGCCGCCGCTGTCCTCATCGCGCAAGGCCTCGATCCCGGCAAGCTCCACCAGCCGCCCACCGACACATGGCCCACTTACAACGGCGATTATTCCGGCCGCCGCTTCAGCCCTCTGAAGCAGATCAATGCGGAGAACGTCCGCGATCTCGCCCTCGCCTGGGTCTACCACGCCGATACCGGCCCGGGCGCGAGCCCCTTCGGCAATCAGATCAAGTCCACTCCACTTGAAGTCAACGGCGTTCTTTATTTCACCCTGCCCGATCACGCCTGGGCGGTCGATGCCCGTACCGGCCGCGAGCTCTGGCACTTCAAATGGGAAACCAAGGGCGGCATCCATATCGGCAACCGCGGCGTCGGGATCTACGGTAATTGGGTCTTCTTCGAAACGCCCGACGATTACCTCATCTCGCTCGAAAAGAATACCGGCAAGCTTCGTTGGAGCGTCGAAATCGCCGACGTCAAGCAGGAATACTTCTCGACGCCCGCGCCGCTCATCGTGGGCAATCACGTGCTCGTGGGCGTGGGTGGCGATTCGCTCGATGTCCCTGGGTATCTCGAAGCGCGCGACCCCGAAACCGGCCAGGTGCAATGGCGATTTAATACCGAGCCCAAGCCCGGCGAGCCCGGCTCTGAAACCTGGCCCAACAAGACCTCCATGTCTCACGGCGGCGGCATGACCTGGATGCCCGGCACCTACGATCCGTCCATGAATCTTCTCTTCTGGGGCACCGGCAATCCTAACCCCGTGCACGCCGGCCAAGGCCGCAAGGGGGACAACTTGTTTACCTGCTCCATCGTGGCCCTCAATCCCGATACCGGCAAACTGGTCTGGTGGTTCCAGCCCTCGCCGCACGATACTCACGACTACGACGACGTTCAGACGCCCGTTCTCTTCGATGCCGACTTCCACGGCCAGCCGCGCAAGCTGCTCGCCCAGGGGGCTCGCAACGGCTACTTCTTCCTGCTGGATCGCACCACGGGCAAGAATCTGGTTACTCAGCCCTTCATTCCGCTCAACTGGTCGAAAGGCGTCGATTCTCGCGGGGAGCCCATTCCGAATCCCGCCAAGGAACCCAAGCCCGATGGCACGCTCGTCGTACCCGCTTCCGGGGGCGCCACCAACTGGCCTCCGCCTTCCTTCGATCCCGAGACGGGACTCTTCTATCTCAGCGCCTCATATTCCTACAGCGTTTTCTACTTGACCGACACCGACGAAAACGCGGAGGGCTACGGCGGCCGCGACTCGGGCGTGTGGTCTCAATCGGCTCTCGAAGCCATCGATTACCAGACCGGCAAGATTCGCTGGTCTCACGTCTACCCGGGGCAGGGCGGCTCTATTTCGGGCATGCTCACCACCGCCGGCCATCTGCTCTTCTCGGGAGATCCATCGCACAATTTGATCGCCTTCGATCCCGCCAATGGCAAAATTCTGTGGCACGTTGGCCTCGCGGCAAGCTTGAGCAACGGCCCCATGACGTACGAACTCGACGGCCGCCAATACCTGATCGTCGGCGCGGGCGATATGCTCTACGCTTTCACGCTGCCGCTCAACATCGCTTCGCAGCCATCTTCGCCGTCAGGTACCACCGCAACGTCCCCTTAGGACGCGCGCGGAACTCCTCGAAATCGACGCGCAGCAGCGCGCCTTTCTTGAACTCCACCTGCATGTCGGCCGACCCGAGCAGATAGCCCGAAAGCTCGGCGAACAGCGGGTTATGCCCCACCAGCATCAGCGACGGCTCGTCGCGGTGAGCGCGCACCTCGTCCCAGACCTGCTCCACGCTGCCGCCCGGCAGCAGCGCCTTCGTGCGCAGAATTTCGTTCTTGTAGCCCAGAACTTGCTTAGCCACTTCCGCCGTCTGCGCCGCTCGCTTCAACGGGCTCGTCAGAATCAGGCTTGGATTCACCCGCGTCTCGCTCGCCGTCTTCAATACCTCGCGCAGCTTGCGCCGGCCCTCTTCGGTCAGCGCTCGTTCGGCGTCTCTCAATCCCGGCCGGTCCTTTTCCGCAACTCCGTGCCGCAGCAGATAGAGTTCCATACAAGGGGAGGTTTCGCCTCTGATTCTGCCATACTGTCCCTTTGAGATGGCCTAACCCCGACGCTCAAAACCGCCTCCTTCTTGCGGTCGCCGTCGCCTCCGCCGGACTCATTCATGTTTCCATCGCGGCCAGCCAGACCCTCCTCGGCGCCGGCCTCGTGCTGCTCCTTGTCTTCCGTCGGAAACTCGAGTTCCCGCGCATCTGGATTCCGCTCGCCGCCTTGTTCCTGTGGACTGCCCTTGCCGATGTGCTCTCGCCCGATCCCTGGGGCGGCCGCGCGCAAATCAAGAAGTTTTTCGTCTTCTTTTTCATCCCGCTGCTCTACGGCGTCTTCGCCCGCCAGTTCGAAAAGGTCTTCTACGTCATGGTGGCCTGGACCGCCGCCGCTGCCGCCTCGGGCCTTTGGGGCCTGGCGCAATTCTTCATGGATTACGAACGCTACAAGTCCGCGTCCGAGGGCTTCTATATCGCCTATCTGCGCAGCCGCATCACCGGATTTGAAAGCCACTGGATGACGTTCGGCGCGCTGCAGCTCAGCGTCCTATCGCTGCTGCTCGCGCAATGGTTCTTCTCCAGCCGCCGCATGCCCGCTTGGGCCTATCTGAGCGTCCCCATTCTCTCCACCGCTATCCTGCTCGGCTGGACCCGCAGCATCTGGCTCGCCGCCGTCCCGCCGCTTCTCTACCTGGTTTGGTTCTGGCGTCCCAAGATGATATGGATCGTGCCCGCGCTCGCGGTGCTTGCCTTTGTCCTCGCGCCCGCCGCCACTCGCCAGCGCCTCGTGTCGCTGGTCCAGCCCCGCGAAGATGTCGATTCCAACCGCCACCGCGTTGTCACGTTCCGCACCGGCCTCCGCATGATCGAAGCCCACCCTTGGTTCGGCATCGGCCCCGAACAGATCCGCCGCCAGTTCGATTCCTACGTTCCCTCCGATATCGCGCGCCCGCTCCCGGTCGGCTACTACGGCCACCTCCATAACATCTACGTGCAATACGCAGCCGAACGCGGCATTCCCGGCCTGCTCTGCGTTCTCTGGTTTATCGGGCTTGCCGTTTGGGATTGTGCTCGGGCTATCCTGCGCATCCACCGCCCCCGTTCTCAGCAGCTCTTCCTTTTGCATGGAACCATCGCCGTCACCCTGGGCATCTTGATCGGCGGTCTGTTTGAATACAACCTCGGCGATAGTGAAGTGCTGATGATGTTCGTTTCGGTGATCGCCCTCGGCTACGCCGCCGTAAAGAACGTGCCGGCATTAGTCGCTTCGCGCGCCGATGTATCGTAATGCAATTTTCCAGGATACGTCTAAGGACCGCCCAGCGGCAGACGATGGCAGGTAACCTTGTATGCCTTGACGGTGACAATCGCGCCCCGTTCTAAGTCTGGCCCGAATTCAGTGAGAACGCTCAGAATGATTCTTGTGGCCCTCTCGCCGCGTAAGCCTTCAATCCGCAGGCGGATCACGGAAGGCATGCAAGCGCCGGACACCGCCAGCATCGCGTGAAAATCCGCATCGAGAGTGACCACAATGAAACCACGCGCTAGCGCCCATGCAAGGATCTCGCGATCGGCAGCGGCCCACATTCCAACTTCGCCAACGTGAGAGCACTCGTGACCGGCCTCGCGAAGCTGAATCGCGGCGCTGCGTGGAACCCCTTGATCCAATACCAGGCGCAAAAAGAAAGCTCAGTTACGCTACGTCGTTGAATGCAGCCCTGTCCTCCAAGTTGGCCGCCGCATAGGCCAGCGCCTGTTGTATGTCATCCGGCTCGAGTTCAGGGTAATTTCGTAACAGCTCATCCCGGTCTGGATACAACGCCGCCGCTTCGACAACTCGCCGTACCGTCAGCCTCATGCCCCTGATGCACGGCTGGCCATTCATCTGGTTAGGATTCCAGGTTATGCGGTCGAAATCTTGCATCCCTTTCATTGTGGACCATCTCGCAAGCCAAGTACTGCGTTGGTAAACGGAACCCTAGTCCCCCTCGCCCTTCTCGAACTCCGCCGCTCTCGCCCTCATCTCTTCGGGCCAATTTTCCCGGTCTTTATACAGGGCCTTTAATCCGGCTTCCACCTCCGGATCGCCGCCCGTAAACGCCGCCACCAGCTCCTTGTGCCGCCGCGCCAGGTCTTCCGCCTTCGCCCCGCCAGGATCTTCCTCCCGCTTTAGCGCGTCCAGGTCGTGATAGTACTGCTTCCAAGCCTCCGAAATTTCCTTCTGCTTCTCGGGCGTAAACGTAGCCGCTCTCTCGGCTATCCTCGCCTGAGCTTCGGGCGAGTAGTATCGCATCATCCACTCCACATTGTTCTGCATGTCCATCGCTTCAATAATCCGCCTCAACAGCTCTCCTGCCGGCCTACCCTCTCGAATCCCGGATTCCGCATCTTCGATCGCCGACAGCGCCGCGCCAAGCAGCCTGCGCTTTTCGCGCAGCGCGCGCCCCTGCCGCGCGAGTTCCTCTTCAAGAGAAACGGGTCCGCTTTCGAGCAACTTTCGAATCCGGGCCAGCGGCAATCCTAGAAACTTCAACGCCGCAATCTGTTCGAGCCGCTCCAGATCCTGCGCGCGATACAACCGGTACCCGCTGCCCGATCGTTTTGCCTTCAACAGGCCTACGCGATCGTAATGATGCAGTGTTCGTACCGTGACTCCTGCCAGTACGGCGAAAGCGCGCGCGCCATACCGGACCTCCGGATCGCAATCGGGCAAAGCCTTCCGGCCCTGCTGAGGCAACGGATCTCCTTTCCGCAACGATCTTCGACCCTGACCTAACGTCAGAGTCAAGCTTGGCGACACAAAAAAATCGCGTCCTTGTTATTCCCGCAGCCAGCGCGCCATCTTCGGATAAGGCTCGGCCCCGCGCTCCCGCGCGCTCTTTTCACCGAGCGTCATGCCCATCCACTCCAGTAGCGGAACGCCCACGTAGCGCCCCTCGGTGAAATTCTCAATGTATGATTCCGATGCGCCGCGATAGCCGTGCGCGTGAAAGACGATCGCCGGATCTATCCGCAGATGAATCGCCGCCGCATACGACCAGCAGATTGCCCCTATCTCGTTCCCGAGATCGTCGCCCGCTTCGGCGCCTTGGCTCTTGCGCGTCTCGCCGGGAAGCACCGCGAGGTGTCCGGCTTCATGCAGCAAATCGCCCGGGTACAGCAGCCGCTCTTCGTCCACCACCAGTTCGCCCTGCTCGATGCGGATACCCGGCAAAATGCTCGGCGGCTCCACGGCGCCCGCTCGAACTCCCAACCCGATGGACCTCAGAAACGCCGCAATCCTAGCGGCCGTCGCGTTCTGGAACTCGCCCTTTTCTTCCATGCGAAACGTTACTAGTCTAGCGGTGTCTCTCTAGTAGGGCATGCGAATACGTGTGGCCCTGGAGGAGATCTATACAAAATGTTTAGGTATCTAGGCACGCTCCTGCTCGGCGCTTCGTTGCTTGCTCCTGTGACCCTATTGGCTCAGGACCACGATCATCATTGGAGCGACAACGAAAATACGACTTGGCATCAATATTTAAAGGAGCACCACAAGAAGGACCACGATTGGGCCAAGGCGAGCAAGCGGGAGCAAAAAGATTACTGGAAGTGGCGCGACGCCCATCCGGACGCTCACTAAGCCTCTGACTGTCTCGCGGAAAATCCATCCCGGAGCTTTGCGTAAGTTTCTTCCAAAGCCTCCGGGATGAGCCGTGCATTCCCCACGCTGGTCATAAAGTTGGCGTCTCCGCTCCAGCGCGGCAATACGTGCATGTGGATGTGCTCTTCGATTCCGGCGCCCGCCGCTCGCCCTAAATTCATTCCCAGGTTCAACCCGTCCGGTTGGTAAGCCCGCTGCAGAATCACTTCCGCTCTCCGCGTCAACCGCATCATCTCCGCGCCTGTTTCTTCCGTTGCGCTCGCCAGCCTCGCTATGTGCTCGTACGGCGCGATCATGAGATGCCCGCTCGTGTAGGGATAGCGGTTCAGTATCGCGAAGACCGACGATCCGCGAAAGACAACCAAATTCTCTTCGTCGCGCTCCGGTTCGGCGGCCGCGACGCAGAAGATACAACGCGATTGCTCCTTCTTCGCCTTCATGTAAGTCGAGCGCCACGGCGTCCATAAGTAAGTCATTGCCAGGTAAGTGATAGCTGCAAGCCCGGCTAAGCGCGCCGCCCGCGCGGCCTAAGAATTCGAGCCTTCGTGGCGATTGGTCAGAATGGCCGGTTCCGGTTCGGCCCCGCCCTCGGCGCGCGTTCCGTGCCCGGAGTGATTCACCAGATCGCGCAGCTCCTTGCTCGGCTTGAAATAGGGAATGCGTTTCGAGGGAACTTCCACTCGCGACCCCGTCTTTGGATTCCGCCCCACCCGAGGTTGCCGCTGCCGTGTGCGGAAGCTGCCGAAGCCGCGGATTTCGATCTTCTCCCCCTTGTGCAGGCTGTTTACAATGCTGTCGAAGATGGTTTCCACAATGGTCTCGGAATCCTTCCGGGTCATCTCCACCACCTTTGATACTTCATCGATCAGCTCAGCCTTCGTCATACTCGCATATTCCTTCATCTGTTGTCGTCTGATTTATGGTGTTTGATTGCATCTCCCACCGTGGAAGTGGCAGCCGCGGCTTGCCGTTTGTAGTCCTCCAGGCGGTTGCGCTCGCCTTCTTCGGCGATCGAACGCAGGCTCAGGCCGATGCGCTTCTGAGCTTCGTTCAGTTTGATGATCTTGAAGTCGAATTCCTGCCCGATGGGCAGCGGCGGCTCCTCCTGCGGGGTCGCCTGTTTTCCGTGCCGGCGTTTATTCTCGCCCCCGATTTCGGTCTTGTGGCACAGCCCTTCCACGCCCGGCATCAACTCCACGAAAACTCCGAATGCGGCGGCGCGGCACACTCGTCCCCGCACGGTATCGCCTATTTGATGGCTCCGGAAAAATGTCTCCCAGGCGTCGGGCTGAAGCTGCTTCATCCCAAGCGAAAGCCGCCGATTAGCGGCGTCGATATGCAGAATCACCGCCTGCACCTGCTGGCCCTTCTTCACCACCTCCGACGGATGCTTCACATGCGCCGTCCACGACATATCGGAAACGTGCACCAATCCGTCGATGCCTTCCTCGATCTCGACAAACGCCCCGAAATCGGCCAGCTTACGCACTCGTCCTTCCACTACGCTTCCGATGCTGTAGCGGTCCGCCACCGTGGTCCAGGGGTCGGCTTCCAGTTGCTTGATGCCCAAGGAAATGCGCCGCTCCCGCGGCTTCACGTCCAGCACGATCGCTTCCACCGCGTCGCCGACTTTGACCACTTTGCCCGGATGTTTCATCCGCCGGCTCCACGTCATCTCGGAGATGTGGATCAATCCTTCCACGCCGGGCTCCAGTTCGACGAATGCGCCGTAATCGGTCACGCTCACCACCCGCCCCGGCACTCTGCTTCCCGCCGGATACCGCGCTTCGATATCGAGCCAGGGGTCCGGATGCATCTGCTTCAAGCCCAGCGAAATGCGCTCCTTCTCGCGATCGAACTTCAGCACCTTCACCGTGACTTCATCGCCCACTCGCACCACGGCCGAAGGATGCCGCACGCTCCCGTAGCTCAGATCGCTCACATGCAGCAGGCCGTCGATTCCGCCAAGGTCCACAAAGGCGCCATATTCGGTCAGGTTCTTGATGGTACCCGTCACCTCGCCGCCTTCTTCGATCTTTCCGAGCGCTTCGCTCTTGCGCGCCGCCAGATCGTCTTCAAGCAGCACCCGGTGCGACACCACCGCATTGCCCCGCCGCCTGTTCAGCTTCAGGATTCGAACTTCGATATCCCGCCCAACGTAGGTATCCAGGTTGTGCACCGGCCGCATCTCTACCTGCGAACTCGGCAGAAACGCCCCCACGCCGATGTCCACCGCCAGGCCGCCTTTGATCTTGCTCACCACGTGGCCGGTCACCGGACTGCCGGCCGTCGCCGCCTTTTCCAGGTTCTCCCAAACCTGGATACGATGCGCTCGCTCGTACGACAGCAGAATGTAGCCTTCCACCTGCTCGCCGCTGCGATCGAACATCACCTCGATCACGTCGCCAGTCTTGATCGCGGGCTTGCCATCCGCTTGAGGAAACTGGCTGGCCGGCACGAGGCCTTCGGTCTTGCGGCCGATATCGACAATCACTTCTTTGTCCGATACGCTCAGCACGTGTCCGTGCAGAACTTCGCCGTGGGCCGGGAAATGACTGCTGTAATCGTCGAGGAACGCCGCATATGCGGCATCATCGGCCGCTCCAGCTAGCTCGACATACTCATCAGATGGACCGGCCATGTGTCATTCATTCCTATGCCGGCGCCCTCCACCGCCCGTGGGACAGAGGCCGGATATTCACAGTGCGTTGACGAGTCGGCGAAACTGCTGCGCAAAACGGTGGGGCAACGGCTCAACTCGTTGATAGTTCAGTACTTCAGCACTATAGCCGACCGATCCGGAGGATGTCAACTCACGCCTCGCCCCAAACCGTCCTCTATTCCGCTCTCAAAACATATATACTGAAGACGCGGGAAAGACTCTCTGACCCGCCTGGAGACACCGTCATGATTGAAGGACTATTGCAGCCGAGCCATTTGCTCATTATCTTGGTGGTCGCGCTGTTCATCTTTGGACCCAAGAAGCTGCCGGAGCTAGGCCAAGGTCTCGGCAAGGGTATCCGCTCCTTCCGCGACAGTATGAAAGCCGCTACCGAGGAGCCGGAGAAAACCGAAACTCCCGCGACCAAACCAGCCGACCCCGACCAGAAGTAATTGACCGTCGCCGTCCCCGGCGGCATACTCCTACGAGATTTCCGTAGCGGAATCTCATCTCAACCACAACCTCCCAGCAAAAGGTTTCGCGCTTTCCACGCGAAAGTAGAAATTTTTGCACCGCGACGGAAACTTTTGCGCCGGTACATTCTCTGGCACCTTACCCGTACCATCGTCCCGGCTCACTCGGAAATATCTGATTTCATTCCCGTTTCAAGCTGTTATGATGTCTGAGCGGCTTTGTACCGCTGCTTGGACCCAAAACTGCCTATGGAACGCGTGGGTGGTAAGGGCATTCGGCACCCAAAGATGATCGAAAGAGGTCATCGACAACCACTCGCAACCGATCGGAGTGGACTCACAAAATTTGAGGAGCGGTGGAGCTAAATGACAACAGAAGAGTACGGGAGAGCATACCAGCGCGGGTTTAACCTGACTGTGCGTTTTTTGGTGTCTCGCGGCCTATCCTATGACGCGGCGCTCGATACTGCGCAAGCGGCATGGGCCAAAGGCTGGGAGCGAAGAGAGCAGTTGCGCGACCCCAACCTGGTTCTAACCTGGACAAACAGCATTGCGCTGAATATCCATAGAACTTTTTTGAGACGTGAACCCCAAACACAGACCCTGCCCGAATTGCAGGCGCCGCCACGCATGAACGTGGCCGCCATCGACGTCAAACGCATTCTGAACGAGTGCAAGCCGAATGACCGCGTAGTGCTTGAAGGGCATTACATCGAAGGTTTCAAGGTACAAGAGATTGCCCGGCAGCACGGGTGGTCGGAGACCGCGGTTCGCATCCGCCTCCTGCGGGCGCGCCGCAGCGTGGAACGCCGCCTGAGCCGGCCAAAGCACGCTCGTCTGCGCCATTTGGCGGAAAAGACCAAGAAGGCTCTCGCCAGCGCCTTGGATGTGGCCGCGCTGGAGCCCAAGGTAGCGTAAGGAAAATTTAACCCGGAGCGTGGCGGCTCGCCCCCGCCGCGCGCCTAAAGCAGTTCCGACCGGCTGAAGAAAAACGGAATTTCTTGAGCCGCTGTCTCGGGGCCGTCGGAGCCGTGCACGGAATTGCGTTCGATGTTATCGGCGAATCGTTTCCGAATAGTCCCTTCCGCCGCGTTCGCCGGATTCGTAGCGCCCATCAACTCCCGCCACTTTGCGATTGCGTCTTCGCGCTCCAAGACCAGCGCCACGACCGGTCCCTCGGTCATGAACGTAACCAGGCCCCCGAAGAAGGGCCGTTGCTTGTGCACTTCATAAAACGCCTCGGCTTCCGCCTTCGTCAGGCGCTTCAGTTTCATGCCGGCGATCCGGAAGCCGGCCTGCTCAATCGCGGCAAGAATATCGCCTGTGCGCCCTTTGGCGACCGCGTCCGGTTTGATAATGCCGAATGTCCGTTCGATTCCCATTCCCATCCTTGAACCCTAACGCCTGGTCGCCGCCAGCGCTTCCTGCATCTTCTCGCCCATAAGCGCGGGAGAAGGGCATACCGCGATGCCTGCATCCGCCATGGCCTTCAGTTTGTCTTCGGCTTTGCCCGAGCCGCCCGAAATAATCGCGCCCGCATGTCCCATGCGCCGTCCTGGCGGCGCCGTCTGGCCCGCGATGAACCCGACCACCGGTTTCTTCACATGCGCCTTCACATAGGCTGCAGCGGTCTCTTCCGCCGAACCCCCGATCTCGCCAATCATGATGATCGCGTGCGTGTCGGGATCTTCATGGAAGAGCCGGATCGCGTCCGTGAAGCTGGTTCCGATAATCGGGTCGCCGCCGATTCCAATGCAGGTGGATTGCCCTATGCCGAGCGCCGTCAACTGCCCCACCGCCTCGTAAGTCAGCGTCCCCGAGCGCGAAACGATTCCCACATGCCCCGGCAAATGAATATGCCCGGGCATAATTCCGATCTTGCACTTGCCCGGCGTGATCACGCCGGGACAATTCGGCCCGATCAGCCGCGTTCCCGGGCGCGTCTTCAGATACGCCCACACGCGCGTCATATCGTTTACCGGAATGCCTTCCGTGATGCAGACCACCAGCGGCAGCCCCGCGTCGGCGGCTTCCATGATCGCATCGGCGGCAAACGGCGGCGGCACAAAAATCACCGACGCGTTCGCGCCCGTCGCGCTCACCGCTTCCTCCACGGTATTAAACACCGGTAGGCCTAAATGTTTTTGGCCGCCTTTGCCCGGGGTGGTTCCGCCTACCACTTTCGTTCCGTAGTTGATCGCCTGCTGGGCGTGAAACGATCCCTCGCGTCCCGTGAAGCCCTGGAACAGCACCTTCGTGCTTTCGTCAATCAGCACACTCATTGCGCAAGCCTCACCACTTTCTCGGCGGCGTCTTTCATCCCGTTCGCCACCGTGAAATCCAGCCCCGATTCGGTCAACATCTTCTGCCCAAGCTCCACATTGGTGCCTTCCATGCGAACCACCACGGGAATCTTGACGTCCAGTTCGCGCGCGGCTGAAATGACGCCGCTCGCGAGCGTATCGCATCGCAGAATGCCGCCGAAGATATTGATCAGCACCGCCTTCACCCCGGGGTCCGACAACAGAATGCGGAAGGCGTTCTTGATCTGCTCGGCGTTCGCCCCGCCTCCGACGTCCAGAAAATTCGCCGGGCGGCCGCCCGCGTACTTGATAATGTCCATGGTCGCCATCGCCAGGCCGGCGCCGTTCACCATGCAGGCGATATTGCCTTCGAGCTTGATGTAATTCAACCCGAATCGCGACGCCTCCACTTCGAGCGGATCTTCTTCGTTGCGGTCCCGCAGCTCGAGCAAATCCTTGTGGCGGTATAGCGCGTTATCGTCCAGGTTGATCTTGGCGTCCAGCGCGTAGACTTTCCCGTCCTTGGTCAAGATAAACGGATTGATTTCGGCCAGCGATCCGTCGATGGCCTCATAGGCTTTGGAAAGCGCCGCCATGGCCGCCGCCGCGGCATTTGCGCTGGTCGCCGGAACACCCATGCCGTATGCCAATTTGCGCGCTTGGAACGGCTGCAGCGGCTGCCCCGGAATCAAGGGCTCGCGCAGGATCAGCTCCGGCGTCTCCGCCGCCACTTCTTCGATCTCCATGCCGCCTGCCTTCGACGCCATGAACACGTTCTCTCCGAGCGCCCGGTCCAGCACGATGCCCAGATACAACTCCCGCTCGATTGGCAGCGTTTCTTCGATCAGCAGCCGCTGCACCACGCGTCCCTCGGGACCCGTCTGATGCGTCACCAGCGTCATGCCCAGCATTTTTTTCGCGATCTCGGCCGCTTCCTCCGCGTTCTTCGCAATCTTCACGCCGCCGCCCTTGCCGCGTCCGCCTGCGTGAATCTGCGCCTTCACCACCACGCTGCCGCCGATCTTCTTGGCCGCCGCTTCGGCTTCTTCCACCGTATAAGCCACCTCGCCCCGCGGCACAGGAACATCGTATTTGGCGAGGATCGCCTTCGCCTGGTACTCGTGAATTTTCATACGTGAACAGGGCGTCAAGCGCGCTTTTTCAGCGTTCGACGGCCCATGGTTAGTGTAGCGTGCGGCGGAGAAACTCGAGGCAGGCTCGCCCGGTTGCAACCTCCCCGACCGTTCGCGTAAGGTGAAGGCATGACCCCGGAGCAGCAGCGCAAGCGGAGAAATACATGAATGATCGAATCGTGATCGATCCCGATATTCAACACGGCAAGCCAGTGATTAAAGGCACCCGCGTTCCGGTGATACGGATCATCTCTGGATTGGCTGGAGGAATGACGGTCCTCGAAGTTATCAAAGAGTACGGTGTCTCGGAGGAGGATGTGCGGGCTGCTTTAGGATTCGCTGGCGAATTGGTCGAGTCTGAAGAATTCCACCCGTTGCGTCGTGCGGTTTGAAGTTCTTTATTGACGAAGATCTGCCGAGGTCGCTTGCTCCGCTGTTAATTAAGGCTGGATACCACGCGACGGACATCCGCGACACCACGATGCGAGGGGCTAAAGACTGGCAAATCGCGGCGCATGCCCGGAACGAATCTCTTTGTCTCCTCACCGGGGATTACGATTTCGCCGATATTCGAAACTATCCGCCCGGCGAATTTTCCGGAATCGTTGTGATCAACGCCGGTAAGGATGCTACCGTTCAACAAATCACAACCTTGTTCCAAGAATTCTTGGAACACGCGTCGGTGATCTCCGATTTGGCCGGGAAGTTAGCGATCGTGGAGCCGGGCCGTATAAGGGTCCGAAAGGGCTGAGAGCCGCGCTTACCTCACCGCCGCCCGCCGCCGCGACGCCAATAGCTCCGCCACCGCCCGGCACTCCTCCGCCATCTCCGCGAACTGCCCCGGGTCCAAGCTCTGATATCCATCCGACAGCGCGCGGTCCGGGTCCGGATGCATCTCCACAATCAACCCCGCTGCCCCTGCCGCCACCGACGCCACCGCCATGGGCGTCACCTTGTCGCGTTTGCCTGTCCCGTGGCTCGGATCGACGATGATCGGCAGATGGCTCAGGCTCTGTACCGCAGGCACCACGCTCAGGTCCAGCGTGTTGCGCGTGTGATCGGCGAACGTGCGTACCCCGCGCTCGCACAGAATCACGTTGTAATTCCCTTCGGCCAGAATATATTCGGCCGCCATCAGGAATTCTTCCAAAGTCGAACTCATCCCGCGCTTTAGCAACACCGGCTTGCGCGATCTCCCGGCCCGGCGCAGCAGCGAAAAATTCTGCATGTTGCGCGCGCCGATCTGGATACAATCCGCGTAGCGTTCCACCAATTCGAACGTCTCGGTATCGATCGCCTCCGTCACAATGCCCAGGCCGGTCTCTTCCCGCGCATCGGCCAGATAGCGCAAGCCCTCTTCGCCCATGCCCTGGAAGCTATATGGCGAGGTTCGCGGCTTATACGCCCCGCCGCGCAGAAGATCTCCGCCCCCGGCCTTCACCGCTCGCGCCGACTCCAGAATCTGGTCGCGGCTCTCCACCGAACACGGACCCCCGCACAGCACCAGCCTCTCGCCGCCCACCGCCACGCCGTGCACCTTCACCACTGTGTTCTCCGGCTTCGTCTCGCGGCTCACCAGCTTATACGGCTTTGAAACCCGAATCGCCTCCGCGACCCCCGGCAGTTGCTCGAAATCGGCCGGATCCATCGGCCCCTGATTGCCCGTGATCCCAATGGCGGTCCGCTGCTCGCCCGGAATGATATGCGCCTGCAGCCCCAGCGATTCAATCCGCTCGCAAACGCGCGCGATCTCCGCCTGGCCTGCGTGGGCCTTCATCACAACCAGCACTGTTGATCCTTCCTTAACAGGGTAGCCGAGCCGCCCTCCCCCGCGCCCAAAAAATCGAGTAGTTCACAATAGATGATTTGCCGGGCTTCTTCAACCGATGACTCCCCAAGACGTATGTTCGAATAAGTAGCGGAGGCATGTCTCAACTTCCTTTCCGTAACTCCGTCCATCTCACCCAGGCAGAAGCGTATGACCTGATGCACAAAATGCTTTCAGGCGAGATGGACACCGAAGGCATCGCGGATCTCCTCGGCTTCTTGCGCCGCAAAGGCGAGACCGTCGCCGAACTGGTCGGATTCGCGCGCGCCATTCGCGACATGAGTGAACCCATCGCGCTCGATCAATCCGAAGATCCTCTTCTCGATACCTGCGGCACCGGCGGCGATTGCGCCAATACATTCAACATCTCCACCGCCACCGCATTCGTCGCCGCCGGCGCGGGCGTTCGGGTCGCCAAGCACGGCAACCGCCGCATCTCAAGCGAGTGCGGGAGCGCCGACGTCCTGGAGGCGCTCGGAATTCCTTGCCATTTGACCGCGCGCCAGGCGATCGATTGCATCCAGGGCACGGGAATCGGATTCCTCTACGCACCCTTGCTTCATCCCGCCGTCAAGCATGCGCAAGAGGCGCGCATTCAGCTCAAGGGACGAACCGTCTTCAATATGCTTGGCCCGCTGACAAATCCCGTCGGCGCTCGCGTGCAGCTCATCGGAGCGTTTTCAGTTCGGGCCGCGGAAATGCTGGCGCTCGCCGCCGCCCGGCTCGGCATCGACCGCGCGTTCGTGATGCACGGCGCCGATGGCCTCGACGAAATCACCACCACCGGTCCCACCACGGTGTTTCAAGTGGAAGAAGGGCGCGTCCAGAAAGGCCGCTGGCTGCCTTCCGATTTTGGAGTCGCGCAAGCCTCCATCGAGGACTTGAGAGGCGGCGACCTCCACGCCAATGCCGCCATCATTCGCGAGTTGCTCGACGGCAAGCCCGGCGCCCCTCGCGATATCGTCATCGCCAATGCCGCCGCCGCCATCCTGGCCGCCCAGCATGCGCCCGATCTAAAGACCGCCGTCCCCATGGCCATCCAATCGATCGATTCCGGCGCCGCGCGCGACAAGCTGCGGCAGGTTATCGAATTTGTAGGGACCCTGAAGGCAGATCATGAAGTCGTTTGAGATCCAGGAATTCGGAATAGAAAATCTCAGGATTGCCGAACGTCCCGTTCCGCGCCCGGCCGCCGGCGAAGTGCTGGTGAAGATGACCGCCGCCTCGTTGAATTATCGCGATTACATGGTGGTGAAGGGCGTCTACAACCCCCGGCTCAAGCGCCCCATGGCGCCGCTGTCCGATGGGGCCGGCGTAGTCGAAGAGATCGGTCCCGGCGTCACGCGCTTCAAGGCCGGCGACCGTGTCGCGGCCTGCTTTATGCAGACGTGGATCGAAGGCTCGATCACTCGCGAGAAATCGGCCTCCGCTCTGGGCGGTTCCATCGACGGGGTATTGCAAGAGTACGCCGTCTTCTCCGAACAGGGCCTGGTGGCTATTCCCGCTCGCCTCTCCGATGAAGAGGCCGCCGCGCTTCCCTGCGCGGGCGTCACCGCCTGGCACGCACTGTTTGAACACACGCCCATGGCGCCCGGCGACTCGGTGCTGGTTCAAGGGACCGGCGGCGTCTCCATATTTGCGCTGCAGTTTGCGCATGCCGCGGGGCTGCGCGTCATCGTCACTTCGAGCAGCGACGAAAAGCTCGAACGCGCCCGGCAACTGGGCGCAAGCGACGCCATCAACTACAAGTCAACGCCCAACTGGGACGAAGCAGCGCGCAAGCTCACGGGCGGCCGCGGCGTGGATCACGTCATCGAAGTGGGCGGCAGCGATACCCTGCCGCGTTCTCTGAAAGCCGTCCGCATGCAGGGCGCCATCAGCGTCATTGGCGTGCTCAGCGGCGCGGCGCCCAACGTCAGCCCGCGCGACATCCTGATGAACAGCGTTCGCGCGCAGGGAATCTACGTCGGCTCTCGCGCCATGTTCGAGCGCATGAACCGCGCCATCGAGCTGCATTCCATCCACCCCGTGATCGATCGCGTATTTCCCTGGACCGAACTGAAAGAAGCGCTGCTCTACATGGAAAGCGCCCGGCACTTCGGCAAGATCTGCCTGAAGTTTTAGCCGCCTATTCGAACGGCGCGTCGTCCTCGCCCGTATCCGCGGCCAGGTTTTCGAACTTCGTATAGCGATTCAGGAACGCCAGCTTCAGGCGTCCAGTCGGCCCGTTGCGTTGCTTGGCCAAAATCAGCTCGGCCAATCCCTTCAAGCTCTCCTTATCGGGCCGGTACACTTCCTCGCGAAAGATGAACGCCACCATGTCGGCATCCTGCTCGATCGATCCCGATTCGCGGAGGTCGCTCAGCAGCGGCCGATGATCTCCCGTCCGCGTCTCGGGCGCGCGGCTGAGCTGCGATAGAACCAGGAACGGCGCCCTCAGCTCTTTCGACATCAGCTTCAGCCCCCGCGAAAGCGCGCTGATCTCCTGCACCCGGTTCTCAAATCGTCCGCGCCCCTGCATAAGCTGGAGGTAATCGATTACGACCAGCCCTAAATCGTGCTCCGCCTGCAGGCGCCGCAGCTTCGAGTGGATGTCCATCAGGTTGATGCCTGCCGTATCGTCGATGAACAGCGGCGATTCCACCAGCTTGTACATGGCCTCCTGCAGCGCGTGCCGCTCTTCGGCATTCAGATACCCGGCCCGAAAGCGCTGCTGATCCACGCGAGCCGTCGCGCAGACCAGCCGTGTCAGCAGCGATTCTTTCGACATTTCGAGCGAAAACACGGCCACCGCCTTGGCGCTCTTCTGGTTGGTCGCCACATGCTGGGCGATGTTCAGCGCGAACGCCGTTTTTCCCATCGCCGGCCGCGCCGCTAGAATGAACAGCTCCCCTTCGCGCAGCCCGCCCGTCATCTCGTCCAGCTTTAGAAACCCGGTGCTGATGCCCTTGATCCGCTTGCTCGCGTCCAGGAACGCATTGATCCCCCCGTCATACTCGGTCACGATCTGCGCCGGGTTCGACAACGCGTTCCTCGATTGAACGTCGCCCAGCTTCATGAACGCGTCTTCCACCGCGCCCAGGATCTGCTTGGGATCCTCCTCGCAGCCGTAGCATCGATTGATGGTGTCTTGCGAAACCGCGATGATACGGCGCAGCAGCGCCTTCTCCTTCACGATCCCGACGTAGCTGTCGAGATTATGAAGCTGCGGCAGCCCGTCGTCGAGCGAAACCAGGTAGCTGAGCCCGTCCACCGACTGCAACTGCCCCTGCTTCATCAGCTCATTCGCAAGCGTTACGCGGTCGATCTTTTCGCCGCGCTCGTGCAACTCGCCCATCCGCAGGAAAATGCGCTTGTGCTTCTCCAGGCTGAAATCGTCCGGAGTCAGCGTTCCCGCCACCTGCAGGAACGCTGTGTCGCTGCTCATAATGGCGCCGAGCACCAGCCGCTCGGCGTCCAGGTTGTCGGGAAGAGAAGGATCGATAGCTAAATCGCGAACGGCCATACTTGGGGGGTTTCGATTACGTTAAGCGGTCCCTACCCCGCGCTCAAGGCGAAACTCGGAAAAAAACCGAGGAAGCTTTTTTCACACAGTAGAATCGCGCACATGCGGGATTTTGCAGAAGGTTTCCACAGTCTACCCAAGCATCATTTTCGCCTAAAAATGTTTGCGTGAAAAGCCCGCCGTCGGCCCAAAAAAATAGGCGGGGCGATTGCTCGCCTCCGCCCTTCTCACCCTCCGTCTAGGAACGAACGCTGTCTTAAAACTTTCCGCCCGCGGTTGTCCGGGTGTGCGTTCCCGCCGTGTCCGCGTCCGCATGCGCCGCGGCCGCCCATTCATCCGCCTCGCGTTGCGCCTGCTCGCGGGTAATCCCGTACCGCTCTTGAAGCTTGCCTATCAGTTCGTCTTTCTTGCCGCTCAGCGCCGTCACATCGTCGTCCGTCAGCTTGCCCCAGCGCTGCTTCACGTTCCCTTTCAGTTGTTTCCACTTTCCTTCGAATTGATCGGAATTCATCTTTTAAACTCCTTCCGTCCTCTTCTGTTGCAATCGCTGCGCCAAAGTCCCGTCCTCAGCCACTTACAAACGCGCGCGCGCTTTTCTCGTGCAATTTATTCAGCCTCTTATGTGTTTTTTCCAGGTCTCCGCGGCGCCCGGTCCCCGCGGCCTAACCCGGCCTCTCTGGGATACTCAAGATTGGCCATGAGCCAGGATGACGTCACGTGCCAGGACCCGGTTTTGCTCGAAACCAAGCTGCCTCTGCCTCTGCTGGCGCGCGGCAAAGTTCGCGATATCTACGACCTCGGCGAAAACCTCTTGTTCATCGCCACCGACCGCATCTCCGCTTTCGATTGCATCCTCGGCAGCGGCATCCCTTGTAAAGGCCGCATCCTCACCCAGATGTCGCTCTTCTGGTTTGAATTCCTCAAGCCTGCCGTTCGCTCTCACCTGGTCGCGGCCTCTTTTGACCGGTATCCCCGGAAGCTCGCTCGCCGCCGGGCGCTGCTTGAAGGCCGCTCCATGCTAGTCCGCAAGGCGCAGATGATTCAAGTCGAATGCGTGGCCCGCGGCTATCTCGCCGGCTCCGGCTGGAAAGAATATAAGGCCCAGGGCCGCGTGTGCGGCATTCCGCTCCCACCCGGTTTGCGCGAAAGCGATCGTCTTCCCGAACCCATCTTCACGCCCGCCACCAAGGCCCAAACCGGCCACGATGTCAACGTCCCCTTTCGGTATGTCGCCAATCTGTTAGGCGTCGATCTCGCGGGCCAGCTTCGCGACCTTACCCTCGACATCTATCGCCGCGCCGCCGCCTATGCGCTTGAGCGCGGCATCATCCTCGCCGACACCAAATTCGAATTCGGGTTCGTCGACGACGATCTGGTTCTCGCCGACGAGGTCCTCACTCCCGATTCCTCCCGCTACTGGCCGGCGGACTCCTATCGCCCCGGCCAGCCGCAAGCCTCCTTCGACAAGCAGTACGTTCGCGACTACCTCGAAAGCCTCGCCTGGAACAAAAAGCCGCCCGCGCCCGTACTTCCTGAGGAAGTGATCCGCAAGACGACCGGCAAATACCTGGAGGCCTTCTCGCGCCTCGCCGGGCAGCAGTCGCTTGCGCCAGCGCCCGGATAGACGATGCCCTTCAACTGGTTCGATATTGTCCTCGTCGTGATTCTCTTATGGTCGGCCATGGCAGGCCTGCGGGCGGGCCTCGCTCGCGTCGTCGTCGGCATCGTCGCCACCATCGTCGGCTTAATCGCCGGCTTCTGGTTCTATCGAATCGTTGCCGAGAAACTTTCGCCCTGGGCAAAGACGCCCATCCTCGCGGATTTCTTCGGCTTCCTGGTTATCTTCCTGGGCGTGATGATCCTCGGCGCCCTTATCGCCGCTCTGCTCTCCCGCCTGTTCCGTTGGATCGGCCTCTCCTGGTTCAATCACATGCTCGGCGGCTTTGCCGGATTCCTGCGCGGCGCCCTAATCGTGGCCGCTCTCGTCGACATCCTCGTCGCCTATTCCCCGTCACCCACTCCCGCTTACCTTGAAAACTCCCGCCTGATGCCCTATGCCGGCGAAGTATCCTCCTGGCTTGCCTCGGTCGCTCCGCGCGAACTCAAGGACGCTTTCACCGAACAGATGGAAAATCTCAAACAGCTCTGGCGCAATTCGCAGCCGCAGCCCCCCAGGCGCTCTCAAGCGGTCTAGTGCAACTACGCCCCCATGCTCCTTATCTTCGATCTCGACGGAACGCTCATCGATTCTGCCCATGACTTGGCTGTATCGATGAACGCCACTCGCCGCTGCTTTGGCTTGCCTGAAATCGATCCCGCGCTCATCTATTCGTACGTCGGCAGCGGCGCCGCCGTGCTCATCCAGCGCGCCATGGGCGGTCATCTCCCCGAGGAGCGGCTCGCCGACGCCCTCAAATTCTTCCTGCGGTTCTACCGCTCCCATGCGCTCGAACACACGCGCCTTTACCCCGGGGTGCGCGAAACGCTTCTCGAGCTTTCTCAATCCGGCCACCGGCTCGCCGTCCTCACCAACAAGCCCGTACGCATCAGCACAGACATCCTCGCCGCGCTCGGCCTCGCTCCGCTCTTCTTGCGCGTCTATGGAGGCGACAGCTTCCCCGCCAAGAAGCCCGACCCTGCCGGAGCGCTCGCTCTTATGTCCGAAGCCGCTGTCGGCGCCGCCGCTACTCTACTAGTCGGAGACAGCGGCGTAGATGTCCGAACCGCCCGTAATGCCGGCATTCGCTGTTGCGGCGTCGCCTGGGGTTTTCAGCCCGAAGGTTTCGAACTCGACCCGCCGGATGTCTTGATCCATCGGCCCCGCGAGTTGCTCCCCCTCGTTCAGCCGGCCCACTCCGCTCAGTGAACCCGTTCGCCCGACGGCGCCGCGACCGCCGCGCCCAATGGCGCCGGCCGCCCGAAGTTCGGCGTCCCGTCGGCGTTCCAGGTGAAGGGCTGCGCGCGCGTCGAACGCATCGCGCCGCAATGCTCATCGGGTCCCGGATTTGCGTGGTAAACGATCCAGTCCTGCTTCCCATCGGGCGATTCGAAGAACCCGTTGTGTCCCGTCCCGAACGCCTGCGCCTCCGCCGACCCGGAAAACACCGGCCGCGCCGATTTCTTCCACGATTCGGGATTCAAGAGATCGCTGTCTGCCGACGCCGTCAACATTCCGAGCTCGTAATCGTCCGTCGAACAGTGGCTCGCTGAAAACGTGAGAAACAGCTTGCCGCCGTGCTTCAGAACCTCCGGCCCCTCATCCACTTTCACCGGCCCGTGTTCTTCCCATTCGTACGTCGGCGTCGATAGCAAGACCCGGTTCCCCTCGATCGTCCACGGGTTCTTCAGTCGCGCGATATAGATGTTCTGTACGCCGTCCGTATCGCCCGGCCACCCCGACCAGACCACATACCATCGCCCGTTGTTCTCGAAAACCGAGGGGTCGATGGCCCACTTATCCGACGGGTCCGCCAGTTCGCCCTTCATCGTCCACGTCCCCTCTGTCGGATCGCTCGCGGGATTCTCCAACACCCAAATGCGATGCGTGTCGTTCCGCTTGTCCGCGTCGCCTGCGAAATAGATGTACCATTTCCCGTCCATCCAATGCAGTTCCGGCGCCCATACATCGCTTGCATACGGCGCCGTCGCCGAGGGCGGCGCCCACACCGGATGTGGCGGCGCGTTCTTCAACCCGCCTAATGTCGATGATTTCCAGATAGTCAGGTCATGACCGGTGGTGGTCATCAGAAAGTAAGCGCCGTCGCGATACTCGATCCACGGGTCCGGCCCCGAATCGCGAATCGGATTTGTGAATGTATCCTGCGCGAGCGCAAGTCCGCTCACTGCCGCCAGGGTCAGGACAACGGCTTTGCTACTCGTTTGAAATAGTCGCGGTGCTCCCATCTACTTTCTGCAGTGTAACGGTGAAGTTCTCGTTGTAGGTCTTCGCCAGATTTCTGAGATAGCTCAGCGCCACCGCTTCGCCTATCTCAATCGATGTGTCCGTGTCGCTGCGCCAGTGGATGCCGGCGTGAATGCCGTGGCCGAAGCTGATGTTGCGGGCCAGCTTGTTGAGTTCGCCGTTGACGTCTAATGAGGCGTCTGAGTAACTGCTGAGCGTCTGTCCATCCGGAGAAGGAACTTGCGGATTCGGGATATTAAATGTTCCATCGAAGAAGAACTTCAAGACCGTGATGCATGCGCCCGCCACTGTGCCGTGACCCGTCGGATACGACGGATGCGTGGGCGACCCCTCTGGAAAGGCTTGCGATAGGAAGTAACTATGGTTAGTGTTGTAACTTGTCTGAACCGCGTTCGAATTTAGCGCCACCGAGCTGAGCTGCCCCTCTACCGTATTCGCTTGGCCTGTCTTCGCCAAGTACACAATCGCGCCGCCCGATTCGGGCCTGTGCCGCAAATGCACAAACCATTTCTGGAGCCAAACCGCATTCAACGCCTCGCGCGCAGCCGCCGCCATCGTCGTGACAACATCCGGCTGCCCCAGAGTGCCGAATCCGTTTTGTGTCTTCGACTTTGTATATGGATTCCCCGGATTGAACGGCGCGTTGATCGTATTCAGAACCAGGTACGCCATAAAGTAAGCCTCATACAACACATCCACATGTGTGTAGGCCGACAGGCCGCGCGCGTCGTGCAGGTAAACCGGCGCCTCGGGAGTAATCGATAGCCCGGTCGATATGCCGTTCTGAACTTGTTGGAACGTCGTCGGATCTAGCATAAAATCCACCCCGGCCTTCGACGTTGTGTACCTTTGCGTAATCGGCAGCGCGCCCAGGCTGGTCGCCAGCACCGCGAACTGCGATAGATACGGCCCTATCGTCTCGCCTGGAAACCCTCCGCGGAAGAGCAGGTCCGTGGTTACTTGTCCGCTTCCGTCCCTCGGTCCCTTATATTCGGGCAGTCCCGATAACTCCTTCGCCGCGTCCTTTGCAAACGAACTGGCGCCGTAGTCCGTGAATGCCGTATCGCGCAGCAGCGAGGCCCAATACAGCTCCACTAACTCCGTTGCATACCAGTCGCTAGCCAGAGCCGGCGCCGGCGGAACTGCAAACTGGATAGCGTCCAGGCACGACAAGTAATACGCGAGTCCGGCTTGCGGCCCGTTCAGCGTGCGCGGTCCGCCCAGTAGGATCTGCTCGAAATCCTGTGGCGTTCCCCGATCCAACGCTTTCTTGAACGTCCTGTAAGCCGCCGGGTCCACCACCCCGATCGCTGCCTGCTTCACGCCCTTCGTGTAAGTGCCACACTTATCCGAATATCGTTCTTCATCGCCATTCGTAATCTGCGGCAACGCCCCGACGGAAGCATCTTCTTCCGCAAGCCCTGTCCGCAGCGCGAGCGCCTTGCGAACCCGATGCCGGATCGAATGCTCCTTTGCTTCAATATCCGTCTGTGGCATAACAGCTAGAATACCGCTGCGCGCCCGGCCGGACTCAGAAAACGATCCTCGCTTCTAACTGAATCGCTCTCGGCGAATCTACGGTTCCGTTCACGTAGCCGAAGTTCGTCGTCGGGTTATTCGGCTGCGGCCCCAGGTTATAGGGCTGGGCGAATACGTGTCGATTGGCTACGTTAAACGCGTCTGCTCGGATCTGTAAATTTACCCGTTCCGTGAAGTTGAACCGTTTCGACAGGTTGACATCTTCGTTGTCGTACCACGGCATCCGAAAGCCTGTCACTCTCGAAAGTTGGCCGAACACGATCGGCGCATTAGGATTTGTATTGGGATCGGTGAAGTAACCGTTATTCAAGTACGGCGTATTCAGCGGATTGTATCCGGGTTGGTTGATGGCGCTGTTATAGACCGACTGTCCCGGAGTCGGATTGAAGCGGAAACAATCGTCCCAGCCCGGACTGAAGCTGTCGGAGGCGCAATAGAATGGCAGTGGCTGCCCGCTCTCGTAACGCAATATCGCTCCGATCTGCCAGCCGCCGAAGATTGCATTCACGACCCCGCCACGGTTCAACAATGCCTTCCCTTTGCCGATGGGCAGTTCATAAATGAAGCTCGCCGTGACATTCTGCGGAATATCCTGGCTGCTGATGGATTTCTCCAGATATAAATTATATGGGTCCTGATACAATCCGCCTCCGGCGTTACAGCACGGCTGCATGCTGTCCGCATCCGTAATCGTCTTCGACCAGGTATAAGAGAGCTGTAAGTTGAGTCCGTTATGAAATCTGCGTTGCAGCATCGCCTCCAGAGCGTTGAAGGTCGACATCCCGTCGTTTTCCAAACAGCAGTCCGAGTTGATACGCAGATACTGAGGATAATGCCGCAGCGCATTCCCAACTGAGCCCATATATCCCGCATACGGCGCCGAGACCCCGGCTGCATCTGCGAGCGGTGAACCCACCGGTGCGCTGAGTACGTTCTCGCCCAGCGCCAAGTCCTGCACCGGTATGTTGTTATACATTCCATCCGCTGCCGCCGACCGTAAATTCTGCGTCTTATTACCGACATATCCTAAGCTCATGATTAAGTCGGTCGCCAATTGCTGCTGCACCTGGAAGCTCCAGCTCTGTATCATCGGCGGCTTGCCGAATCCGGGCGAAATGTAATCGACGCTCTGCCCGTTCCGAATCGCCGGATCGAGCGTCGGTGGGGCCGCATATGCCGGGAAACCGCTCGACAAATTGAACGCCGGCGAGAATCCATTGGGCGATACCGGGTTTGGCGACGCCGTATAACCCGCATTGACGCTATTGCCGAAATCCGCATAATAAAGCGGCCCATAGAAGATCGAGTAAGCTCCTCGAACCGCTGTCTTCCCGCTGTCGCCCGGCGAGTAAGCGAACCCGATGCGCGGCCCGAAGTCGTCCAGAAACGTCTTCGCCCATCGCACGTTACATCCATTGCAGTTCGAAGCGAAGATCAGCGCGCCCGGCAATCCTCCCGCGCCCGGATTCGGCAGCATCGGGTCGAAATTCGATGTGAAGTTATCCGCCTCCTTGCGCGGCTGGTCGACATCCCATCGCAGCCCCAGGTTCAAAGTCAAATGCTGGCTAACCTTGAAATCGTCTTGAACAAACAGCGCGTAGTAATTCTGCGTGTATCTAGGATAATGTGCAAATACCGTCAAGCCGGCGCTATCCACCTGCCCCAATAAGAAGCTCGCGAAGCCGAATCCACCCTGGCTCGCGAGCACGCCGGGCCCCGCGGCCGTCTCCGCATTCGAAAAGTTGTAATATCCGCTGTTGGCGTCCTGCGTCAGATTGTTCAACTGCATCCATCTGTAGTCGCCGCCCATGCTGATCGTGTGCCGCCCTTTCACCCAGGTCAACGTGTCCGATACTTCTCCAACGTTGCTGATGGTGTCATCGGCGCGCTCTTGGCCGAGGCTCGGAAACCCGCTACCGATATTGAACTGCGGAAAGGCCGGCCCGTTCACATTCGCGATTCCAAGCTTGGCCGGCCAATCAATTCCTTGGAGCGCCGCTGGCGTGAGATTGCTGCTGTTGAAACGGCTGAATCCCAGGTTCACGTGGTTCAGTACAGAGGGGCTGAACGTGTGGTCCCACCCGAACCGCCCGTAATGCGTCACAAAATCCTGCACCCACGTATTCGGATCGATCGGCGATGGGAACGCCGGGCTCCCGCCCGTCAGTAACGTGTTCTGGCGCGTGTCGTACGATGCAAAAATCTTGTCGTAAGTCCCAAGGTTCTGGTCTATTCTCACCGTATAAGTCGTGTTATTCGTAGGAAAACCTTCCCGGAAACTGAAGTTATTCTGCAGTCCCGGAAGATTCGGCGCCGGCAGATACGAAAGCGCGGCCAGCGCGACCGGGTTCAGTTGACTCGTCGGAATTACGTTGCCCGCGAACGGCGCCGTCCGGCATGGCGTTCCGCCGCTGCTCGCGGATGTAGATCGCGGATCGAAGATCTGTCCGGCATAAACCGTCGCGCCCGTGCAGGGGTTCGTCCCAATCGAATTACCCGTCAGTATGGCCGAAAAATCGCCGCCCCTCTCAGCCGCGGTCGGCACCGAGCTGGTCACCGTCGAGCTGCGCGGCCACTGCAACTGCTCCCATGCGAAGAAGAAAAACGTCTTGTCCTTGCCGTTGTAAATCCCCGGAATAATTACGGGGCCGCCCATCGTCACTCCGTAGTCGTTCTTGATATCTTTGGGCGTCGCGTAAGTCCCGCGGCAGGTGGCGTTCGTGCAGGCGCCCAACCCCAAGTCGTTAAAGTAAGTATTGGCGTCCAGGTCCGTGTTGCGCAGGATGTCGTACGCGCTCCCATGAAAAGAATTTGTGCCCGAATGTGTGGTGAAGCTTCTCACCCCGCCCGTCGTCCGGTCGAACTGCGCCGGCGGCGTCGCGGTCTCCACTTTGAACTCCTGCAGCGCATCCACCGATGGCGCCGTCTCATCGAAAGTCGAATTGTTGTCCGGCCGCACCGCGCTCGATCCGTCCAACTCCACGTCATCGCCGAAGTTCTGCCCGCCGCTCGTCTTCTGTACGTAAATCCCGTTCGAGTTATTCGCCGTTCCCGGGCCCACTACTCCTGGAAGCAGAAACTCGAACGCCTCTGGCGACCGGAACGCGCCCACTCCGCCCAGCGATAGCGGTAACTGCTCCACCTGCTCCGGCGTAACGACCGCGCCGATATCCGAAGTGGTCGATTGCACCGTCGGCGCGTTTCCTATCACGTTCACCGTATACGCGGTCTGTCCAACGTTCAGTTGGAGGTTCAGCACCGTCGGCGTATTGATCTGCACTATAACGCCAACATGCTTAGTCGAATGAAAGTTGGGTGCGGTCGCAGTGATGTCATAAGTCCCCACCTGCACCTGCGGGAGGCTATAACTTCCACTTCCAGTGCTAACTGTCGAGTAAGCCGTTCCCGTCTCACTCCCCAGCGCCGTAATCTGCGCGCCGGGGATTCCCGCGCCGCTCGCGTCAGTCACGGTTCCTGTAATCGATCCGCGATTCGTCTGTGCCAACGCCATGGCCGCGCAGACGGCCGTCAGCACCACCATCCTCAAGCTGAGTAACTTCATACACGCCCCTAAAGTCAAACCTCTCCCAACAGGGCCCGGTAAAAACACGAGCCTCCGTGCCGCCGTCCTGCTGGATGCTGTTCCTTAGACCGAACGGGCCATCAAGCGTTACCTGCGAGCCTCCCCGGCTCACAAGATAAAATCTATACCGCAAACCTCATGCGAAATTTTTATGCCCGCTCCCTCGCGCTCATCGCGCTCCTTGCATCCGCTCTGCTGCTCGCCCAGGATGCTGGCCAGATCGGTATCGAACGCTGGACTGCAAGCGACGCTGGCGCCTGGTACGCCCGCCAGCCTTGGTTAGTAGGAAGCAACTACATTCCTTCCTATGCCTCGAACGAACTTGAAATGTGGCAGGCCGATACCTTCAACCCCAAGCGCATCGATACCGAGCTCGGCTGGGCGCAAGGCCTGGGCATGACCACCATGCGCGTCTTCCTGCACGATCTGCTCTGGCAACAGGACAGCGAAGGCTTTAAGAAGCGGATCGATACGTTTCTGCGCATCTGCGATAAGCACAAGATCAAGCCGGTATTCGTGCTCTTCGATTCGGTCTGGGACCCCAATCCGCATCTCGGCAAGCAGCCGCCGCCCCAGCCCGGCATTCATAACTCTCGCTGGCTGCAAAGTCCCGGGGCCGCGGCCCTGCAAGATCCTTCTCAGTACCCCCGTCTCGAAACCTATGTCAAAGGCGTCGTCGGCGCCTTCGGCCACGACCAGCGCGTGCTCGGCTGGGACGTCTGGAACGAGCCCGATAACACGAACAACCCGAGCTATAACAAGTTCGAGCCTAAGAACAAGGTCCAGCTTGTCCTCGCGCTGCTGCCGCAGGCGTTCACCTGGGCCCGCAGCACCCATCCTCAGCAGCCGCTCACGAGCGGCGTCTGGCACGGCGATTGGTCCGATCCCGCCAAGCTCGAACCCATGGCCAAAGAGCAGTTGGAGTTATCGGATATTACTTCCTTTCATAACTACAGCGCGCCGGCTAACTTCGAGACCCACGTGAAATGGCTCCAGCAATATGGCCGTCCCATCATCTGCACCGAATATATGGCGCGCCCAGAAAACAGCACCTTCGAGGGCATCCTGCCACTTGCCAAGCAATTCAACGTGGGCGCGATCAACTGGGGCTTCGTTCAGGGCAAGACCCAAACTTATCTGCCTTGGGACTCCTGGCAGCATCCTTACATCGATCATCCCCCGGCTATGTGGTTTCACGACATCTTCTATCCGAACGGCAAGCCCTACCGGCCCGCCGAGGTCGCCTTCATCAAGAAGATGACCTCTCAAAAGTAGAACTTAAGCGAGAACTGAAGTATTCGCGGAAAATTGTTCTGGAACGGCGCAATGGTTCCGAATCCGGTGTAATAACCTTGCGGCGTCTTCACGGGCGGCCCGTCAAATGGATTGTTGTCGAAACCATTCGAGCCTGCGCCGCCATTGAACAGCACGCTGTTCGTGATATTGAACGCGTCGGCTCGAAACTGAATGTGCATCTGCTCCGTAATCGGAAAATTTCGCTCAACGGAAACATCCAGATTCGGAACCTGCGGCTGGCGTATCGTCGAAATGTATTGCGGCAGATTGTTTAGAGCGAAATTGTTCTGCAGCGGCACCCAGCAGTTCAACGGGTTGCCATTGCAGTTATACAGCCACTGCGACATAGTCGGTCCACCCGTTGGTGTCCAACTATGGTTGCTCTCATAGTAGTACCCGCCTGGCAGTTGTAAAGGGAATCCGGTCTCCGCCGTCAGCACATTGCTCACCACCCAATGATTCACTACCGCGCCCAGAACGCGCATTCCGGTACTATCGCTCTTGATGGAGGGCAAGTTGTACACGCCCGAAAGCGTGAATACATGTGTGCGGTCCGTTGGAGAAATTTGATACAGGAGGTTCGGATCTTGATACGGCCAGCCATTCTCGTATCCTGCCGCCTGCATCGTTTTCGAATAAGTATAGGCAGCGCGAAGGCTCACGCCATGGCTCAAGCGTTTCGTAAGTTGCGCTTCCATGGAGTTATACCAATTCTTGCCCAAGGGATCGTCGTAATCTCCCAAGGCGCCCGGAAACTCCGGAAACGGCAGCGTCAAATAGTACTCCGGCAGCGTCGGCGAGGAGCCAAGAGTGCTGCTAGTCGGGATACTTGGCACGCCATAAAAGGGGTTTGGAACCGGCTGATTGTAGACATTGGGATTCGCGATGGCCGCATTGTCCATTTGCTTGGACCATGCCGCGTTGATCCACACCGCCCCAACGGCGCCAGAATAAGCGGTCGTGCGTAACCGGTCCGTGAAGTTACCCGCATATCTCACATCTAATAACATGCTGCTGCCCAACTCCCGTTGAATGCCGAGCGATACCTGCTGCGATCGGGGAATCCGCCGCCCTGGAAAGTCGAACGTAGCTTGGTTGCCAACCGCCGTCAGCAGGCCTCCCGCCGCGCCCAGCGGCGCTTCCGCTCCGGCCGGAAATGGATTGCCCGATGCAAACAAGTTAGTCGGTGTTATTCCGCCGTTCGTTGTCGCAACGTAAGGCGTCGTTTGGTTGAAGCCGACATTGGAGCCGCCCTCCAGCCCCACGGCATACATAATCCCGTAACCGCCGCGAAGCACGGTCTTCGGAGTAAGTTGATAAGCAAATCCAAATCGCGGGCCAAGATTGCTGTAATCCGTGTTGTAGGCATCTTGCGGCTGACCGTTCGCGCCCGCAAACAGCACGCCGCCGTATACGGCCCGCAGCGAAGATACATTAATTCCGGCAGCGGCCAGCGCAGCCGAGTCCGCCGTAAGGTTCGCCTGATAAGTCGGATCGTTGCTCACGGGATTCAAGCACGTCAGGCACATGCCGCGGTTCAAGCCGTTGCCGCGCAGCCCGAACTGAATGTCGTACCGCAGCCCTATATTCAGCGTCAGCCGATTGATCACGTGCCAGTCGTCTTGACCGTAGAACGCAACCGCGGGAAAGTGCGTCCACGTCGATTGATTCCAATCCACGCCTCCGCTGTCGGGGTCGCCCAGCAATAGGTCCGCGAGCACGTTCCCGTCGTTGATGCCAGGAACGATTCCCCTCGAATATGGATTGTCTTGAGTAAATAGCGTATTTGTTCCAAATTCGAAGTCGCCATTGGGGTGCCCTACGGTATTCGGCTGCCCCCAATCGTATAACCCCGCCTCGCCGCCGAAATGAATCGTGTGCTTACCGACGGTCTTCGTCAAATCCACATCCAGAATGTAGTTGTTATACACATCGTTAGTTACTTGGTTTCCGACGATCTGTGGATAAGTCTGGTTGAACGTAATTTCCGGCAGCAGCTTCAATGTGCTCGTCGGAATGTTCGGCATGTTCAAGCCGATCGAGCTCGGGTTCGGCTGGTTGACCAAATCGCCGTCGGGAAAGTGATCCTGGAATCGCGAGAAGGAAGCTCGGACATCCATCACTAATGTCGGCGAGAAGATATGAGTCATATCTTCACTAGCCAACAGCTCCTGGCGCATCGTATTGATATTGCCGTTCTCAGCGGGCGGCGGGAATCCGCTTACATTGCGGAACTCCGTGCCGTGCTGGAAAGCGAACAGGCTGTACCATCGGGTCTTATCGCTGGTGTCGTAATCCACGCGAGCGATGGGCTGCCAATATCGATATCTGTCCGGCACGTCCGCGATATAGTTATTCGTCAATCCGTTGACGTTGGTATTCGCCGCGGGGTAAAGATTGATCAGCGCCGCCCCGACGGGGCTGATCTGCGATGCGGGAATCGTATCGTTCGGAAACGGCTGCCGTAACAGCGTGCCCGAGCAGTTGCTCACCGGCCCGCCCGTGCTGCAATATGTCGAATTCGGTTGGTAAATCGTATACCCACTCGGCGTAAAGTTCACTCCGCTGCTTCCCGACGGCCGCAGATAAGCCGGGGGCACGCTTGTAAGTGTCGTGAATGGGATATTCTCCACATACCCTTCGAAAGAACCAAAGAAGAATACCTTGTCCTTGATCACCGGCCCGCCAAAGGTCCCGCCGAACTGATTCTGCTGAGTCTTTTGGGTCGGAATCCCGTTTAGATTATTTTCAAAGTTATTGGCGTTCAAGTCGCCGTTTTCCAGATAGTCATACAAATCGCCGTGAAACTGGTTGCTTCCTGACTTCACCACCATGTTCACGAAGCCGCCGCTCGACCGCCCGTAGCGCGCATCGTACTCCGTCGTCTGGATGCTCACTTCCTGAAGCGCATCCACATTCGGAGCAATCTCCCAGGTGCCGGTCCCGTTATTCTGCTCCGTGATATTCGAGCCATTCAGCGTGAACTGCTGATATCCCTGCACCCCGCCGCCCAGTGTGTAATTGTTCGATACATCCCAGCCGCGCGTTCCCGAGTAACCCGACGCTCCAAACTGTGTCTGCAGGAACTGCGAGCCCGGCGTCGTTCCCACCAGCGTGTATATCTGTCGTCCGTTCAACGGAACGTTCTCCAGTTCCCGCCCCGAAAGAACATAATTCTGCACCGCGTTCTCCGCATCCAGCAGTGGCGCCGTGCCCGTCACCTCGACGCTCTGGTTCGACGTGCCGATCTCCAGATGAAAATTCAACACGGACGCCTCGCCTGCCTCGAGCACCACGCCTTGGTTCACCTGCTCCTTGAACCCGGAGGCGGCGGCGCTCACCTTGTAAGTTCCGGGCAGTACGTAAGGAATCAAATAATCGCCGGAACCGGTCGTCGTGGCCGAATAGGTTTGCTGGCTTGCGGTATTAACGGCGCGGACGGCCGCCCCGGGCACCGCGGCCCCGCTCGGGTCCGTTACATGGCCGCTCAACGTGCTGCGAAATTCCTGGGCCGGGGAAAGTCCCGCAATGAGTGCGGCGCCCGCCCCTAACACCAGGAGCGCGAATGTGCTCTGCAAGTTTTTCATGGAAAGCTCCCACCTCGAACTGCCTTGAAACTAGCAGCGCGTTCGGTCGAGCAAAAGTGAATTAACCGTAAACTCCGCCGATCTACCCGTGAACTCAACCTTTTCACCCGTAAAAGCACGGGTGGATCACGTTCAATCGATGCTCTAAATGCGCCCGTATTCCAGCAGTGCTGCTTCTTGCGCCCTGCTATGATCGTCTCGGGATGCGAGGTGAAGCATTTGCCCCCGAGACGCTCGACATCTCCGAAAAGCGCCAGCTTGTTCGGCGCATAGCCGAAAGCAATTCGTTCCGAAGAGCTCCCCGCCAGCGCGAATTTCTCCTCTATGTAGCCGATTGCACCATCGCGAATCGCCTCGAAGGTGTTCGCGAGCAGGCCATCGCGGAGAACGTTTTCCATCGCGATTCCGGTTCTTACGACCTTCAGGACAGCATCGTCCGCGCCGAAGCGCGCAACCTGCGCCGGCGCCTGGACCTGTATTTCGAAACCGAAGGCAAGCACGAACCTCTCGCCGTTTCCATGCCCAAAGGCGGCTACTCGCTGTCGTTCGAGCGCCGCTCCGTGCCCATCGAGCGCGAACCCGCTCCAGCGCCGGTTTCCGCGACGAAAGTCGGGCCGGCTCCTTTGCCGTCCTCCCTTCCGGCCCTTTCCGCCGAACCGCGGCTCGCCCGGTCTCTTCGTTTCTACAAATTCATCTGCGCGCTTCTGTTCGCCTCCGCTCTCGCCGCCTTTTTCCTCGCACTCCACTGGCGCACTGTTCCCGCCAGCCCTGTAGCGCGCCCTCCGGCTTTGCCCTTTTCAGCCCTCTTCGATAGCGCGCTCGACACTTACATCGTCACCAGCGACTCTTCTGTCCTTGAGATGCTTCTTCTCTCCGGCCAGCGCATCGCGGTGAACGATTACATTGTGCGCTCCTACCCGGAAATGCCGGACAAGTCTCGGGCCATCTTCCAGGACATGTTCAATCGCTTCAACAACACCAATGCGGATGAAATGTCCATCGCCGCGCTCATCATGCGCAGCAACGCCTCTGTTCTCTCTCGCACCTTCCTGCGTTCCGGCCATCAGCTCCAGCTATCCGATTTCAAAGGCCACAACGTTATTCTGATCGGCAGCCCTATCAGCAACCCCTGGGCGCAGCTCTATACCGATCGCCTGAATTTCCAGTTCGATTTCAATTCCGAGCGCGCCATCACCTTTCACAACAAAGCGCCCCGCCGGGGCGAGTTACCCGATTACCCGGCCCCCGGCGACGATCAACATCACTGGTCTTATGCTCACTTAGTATTCCTGCCCGGTATTTCGGAACCTGGCAGTGTCCTGCTTATCGCGGGAACCACTCTCGGCGCCACCACGGCCGCTGGCGAATTCCTCCTCGACCGGTCGCGCCTCGAACGCGAACTGAAGCTCGCCGGCATCGATCCTTCCGGCGCTCCGCGCTACTTCGAGCTCTTGCTTCGCGCAACCACTTTCACCGGCGGCGCCACTCAATCGGAAGTAATCGCTCGCCGAGCTGGCAAGTAACCTCCCATCCGCCCTCTTACTTAGACAAACTAAGTGCGGCGCCTATTAAGCGAACGCCGGTTCTAACTCTTCCGCCGCGCTAAAGTACACGCAATCGGGATGCTGGAAGACTAGCGCCGAAACGCTTGCTTCCGGATCCATCATGAACCCTTCGGTCAATTGCACTCCAATGTCCTCCGGCTTCAGCAGGCGCCATAGCTTCGCCTGGTCTTCCAGGTTTGGACACGCCGGATACCCAAAGCTGTAGCGCTTGCCTCGGTACCGCGACGTAAATCGCTCATGCATCGTCATCGTCGGCGAATCGGGAAAACCCCAATCCTCGCGAATCCGCCGATGCAGCCACTCCGCGCATGCTTCCGCTGTCTCCAATCCGAGCGCCTGCAGCGCATGCGCCTTGAAAAACTCGCCGCGCTCTTTCGCCTCTTGCGATCGCTCCAAAATCCCTTCGCCCGCCGTCACCACGAACATGGCAATGTGATCCCGGCGCCCGTCTTGCGGGTCCAGCACATAATCGCTCAGGCACAACCCGTCCGATTTCGACTGCCGCCCGAAGCGAAAACTCTCAATGGGCGAACCGCCGCCGGGCGAGAATAAATGCAGCGTATTGCCCTCGCGCTCCGCCTCGAAAAACTGCCACGCTGCTCGCGCCCGCATGAATCCCGCCGCTTCCCGCTTCACTTCTTCCATGTTGTGGAACAGCTCCAGCGCCTTGGCGTCCCTCTCCCCCAGCAATTTCTCGAAGTTACCCTTGAATCCCAGATGCCGCCCGTACAGCATGAACGGATTGATGTAGCTCCATAGTTCCGCGAGATGCGGAATGGCGCGAATCTTGCGGCCCAGATATGGCGCCGCCGGAATGTCAAGATCGATTCGCACCTTTGGACTCCGCGTTTCGTCCCGCCCGACCGCCGGCGTCTGCTCGCGCGCGCCCGATTCTCCAGCCGGCTCGCCGGAGACATGGGCCGTCAGCACCTCCTCGCGCGTCTCCGGGTCCATGATTTCGTTCATCAGCCGCAGTCCCGTCATCGCGTCCTTTGCGTAAAACGTCGCCGCCGCGTAACTCGGCGCAATCTTGGTTCGCGTGAATCTATCTGAAAGCGCCGCCCCTCCCACCAGCAACGGAACCGATATGCCCGAATCCTTCAGGTCTCCCGCCGTGATCACCATCTGCTGCGCGCTCTTCACCAACAGCCCTGAAAGTCCGATCGCATCCGGCTTATGCGCCTGGTACGCCTTTATCAACTCCTCGGGCGGAACCTTGATGCCAAGGTTCACCACCTCATATCCGTTGTTGCTGAGTATGATCTCGACTAAGTTTTTGCCGATATCGTGAACGTCGCCTTTCACGGTCGCGAGCACAATCTTGCCGCGCGCGCTCGATTCCGATTTCTCCATGAACTGCTCAAGATGATTGACCGCCGCTTTCATCGCCTCCGCCGATTGCAGCACTTCCGCCACAATCAGCTCGTTGTTGTTGAACAGCCGTCCCACCTCCGCCATGCCCGCCATCAGCGGTCCGTTGATGATATCGAGCGGCGCCGCTCCCTCCTGCCGCTTCAACTCCAGATCTGCAACCAGTCCGTCCTTGCTTCCCTCGATGATGTAATTCGCCAACCGCTCGTCCAGCGGCAAGCCCTCCCCGGTCTTCTTTTTCTTCGTCGACGCGCCGCGGAAATGCTCCGCAATCGCCGCGATATGGAACTGGTTCACCGCGATCTTCTGCTCGCGCGTTTGCTCGCGCCAGTCTTCCGGCACGCCTTCGAGTGCCGCCTCGTTCGCATGCCCGGCCGGCACATTCGCCGGCGGCTTATTGGAAAGCAGCGCCTCGGCTAACCGGCGCTCCTCTTCCGGTATCGACGCAAACCGCTCCAGCTTTTCGGAGTTCACGATCGCCAGATCCAACCCCGCCTTCGTGCAGTAATAAAGAAAGACGGAATTCACCACCTCGCGCGCCGACGCCGGCAGTCCGAACGAAATATTCGAAATCCCGAGCACCGTCTTTACGTACGGAATCTTCTGCTTAATCAACCGGATGGCTTCGATCGTCTCCACCGCTCCGCCGATGTAGTTCTCATCGCCCGTCGCGCACGGAAAGACTAGAGGATCGATCACGATGTCCTCCGCCGCCACGCCATATTTCGTCGTCAGTAGTTCAACCGAGCGCTCCGCCACCGCCAGTTTTCGCTCTCGCGTGAACGCCTGCGCCTGCACCGGGTCTTCATCGATGCACCCCACCACCAGCGCGGCTCCGTACCGCCGCGCGATCGGGACCATCCGCTCGAACTTCTCCTCGCCGTCTTCCAGGTTGATCGAGTTGATGATGCTCTTGCCCTGGCAATACGTCAATGCCGCCTCTACCGCGCCCGCATCCGTCGTATCGATCATGATCGGCGCCTTTATTTTGCGGATCAGCTTCTCGTAAAACGGCGGAATGTCGTTCAGCTCCTCACGGTCGCTCGATTGCAAGCACACGTCCACCACGTGCGCGCCGTTTCGAATCTGCCGGCGCGCAACTTCCGTCGCCTCTTCCCACTTCTCCTCCCCGACCATCGTCTTGAAGAGCCGGGAGCCGATCACGTTTGTGCGCTCTCCGACTATCAGCGGCCGGTTACTCTCTTCCGCCTCTATCAAATCGATTCCGGAGAAGTAAGTGCGATGCGCCGGCGTCTTCGGCTCGCGCGGCTTCTTGCCTTCCGCCATGCGCGCGATCGCCCGTATGTGGTCCGGGCGCGTGCCGCAGCAGCCGCCTACAATATTCAGCCAGCCATGATCGACAAACCGTTCCAATTGCCCCGCCAGGCTGGTCGGCGTTTCCAGGTATTTGCCTTCTTCATCCGGCAAGCCCGCGTTCGGATAACACGATACCCGCGTCGTCGCAAGCTCGTGAAGGGACCGAATGTGGTCGGTCATGAATTCAGGCCCAGTCGCGCAGTTCAAGCCCACCGAAATCAACTGCGCATGCGAGATCGAAGTATAGAATGCGTCCGCCGTCTGTCCGGCCAGCATTGTACCCGTTGGTTCAATCGTGCCCGACACCATGGAAGCGATCGGATAATTCCACTCGCGTCCCAGCCGGTCGATCGCGAGCAAGCCAGCTTTTACATTGCGGGTATCCTGACACGTTTCGAGCAGTAAAATATCGGCGCCGCCTTCCACCAACGCCTTCGCCTGCTCATAGAAATTCTCTACCAGCTCCGCGAACGTAACTCCGCCCGTTACACTGATAGCTCTCGTAGTGGGCCCCATCGATCCCGCCACGAACCGAGGCTTCCCCGCGCTCGAAAATTCGTCCGCCGCCTGCCGCGCCAGGCGCGCCGCCGTGAAGTTCAGTTCATATGCGCGGTCTTGCAGCCCGTATTCGGCCAGCACGATTTTCGTGCCGCCGAAACTATCCGTCTCCACCACGTCCGCGCCTGCTTCGTAATACGCCCGGTGAACGTCGGTAATCACGTCCGGACGGGTGATCACAAGGTTTTCGTTGCAACCTTCGAGCGCCGCGCCGCCAAAATCCGCAGCCGTCAGATGCCGCTGCTGCAGCATGGTGCCCATAGCTCCATCCAGCACCAAAATGCGGCTGGCGAGTGCGTCTTCAAGCGCCTGCCGGCGTAGTTGACGTTCAGTCATATGAGAAGGGGAGACATCTTAATTGTATCGATGTCCCCACCCTTCTCGCGCGGGGTCTCCGTCTAGCCGGTCTTGCGAGGTCCGGTCGGCCCGATATCGCGAACCGGCTGCGATTCTACTTTCTCCGTGCTTGGTCCTGTTTCTTCCAGCGCGGTCTGCGCCGCCGTCCCGTTACCCGTGGATACCGCCTGCCCACTGTCCTCGTGTGGCCCCGTCGGTCCAATTCCAGGATTAGTCGCCATATGCTTGTCTCCAGTACTCTACTTATTCCGAGCGCGCCGAAATAACATCACATCGCTGTCCGCTCGGCCTCTTATGTATGCAAGCTTAGTGCCGTTTAAGTTCCAAGAAAAATAAATGATGTTCCCTTCCGCCGATGCAGTAAGTTGCCGGGCCGCGCCGCCATGTAACGGCTCTCGCCAAATGTTCGAAGCGGCGCCCTGCGATGAAACATACTCCAATGCCCCGCCGTCCGGGCTCCACCGTACGGGCGGCGATTTCTCCCCGGCGGGCAAGTCCGGGAAATCCCGCAGCACCGCGCCATTTGCGAACGACAAGATCGCCACGTGCCACAGGCCATTCAACTCCCGGATCTGACAGACAATCTCCTGCCCATCCGGCGAGAGAAATGGATAACGGGCCTGTTGCGCGGACACCCGCACCGGCGTTCCTCCCCGGGCCGGCGCCTTCCAGACCGACGGGCTGTTCGAGGGCCAGGATGAATACACGATCCATCGGCCGTCTCTCGAGACATCGGGCTGCCCATCGAAGTTCGACCCGCTCGTGAGTTGTACTCGCTTTTCCGTATCTAGGTTTAGCCGCCAGATATTGAAATCGTCCCCGCCTGTCGCGCAGTTAGACGAGTAAATCACCGCGCTCTCGCTCTCCAGGCCGGCGGGTTCCGTCTGTACGCATCGCTCCGAGCCGGCCAATGGCTCGACGCCTCCCGCGCCCCTGATCCGCCAAAAGCTGACATTCCCTGAGCGCGATGACGGAAAAATCACATCGTCGCCGAGCCACGACAGGTTTTCGATATCCTCCGACTGCGGCAACAACCGCCGGGGTGCGTCCAGGCGATTCCCCTCAGCCACCCAAACCGACGAACGCTGGTCTAAGCTGACCGCTGCCAGCACGCTACCGTCGCTCGTTACGCTTAGCCCATCGAACGCCAGCGCCGACGGCAGTTCATGGAATTGACCGGTCGCGATATGCAGTTGTTCGAGCCGCTTCTGCTTCGACTGGGCGCCCACGGGAAGACCCGAAAACATCAACGAACGCCCCCGATCGAGCCACACCGGATAGCTCAACGTCCGCAAATCGCGAGTCGAAAACTGCTTGCGCTCCCGCCCGTCTAACGAGAACAGCGAGATCGAGGGCTGGGTCGGCGCATCCATCTGGGCGGGAAACGCGATCGCCGCGATCTGGTCTCCGCGCGGCGACCACGCCATTTGCTCTTGCAGTTGCGTATTCACGCGGCTCAAAATGGGGCGCGTCTCCGCCGGGTTCTGCATCGAACCCACCAGGATCGACGCCTCGCTTAAGCCCCGTTCCTCGGCTCGCCTCAAGAACGCGAATTGCTTCCCATCCGGGGAAAACGTCACCGGTCCATCGATGTTCTCCAACACCATCGTGGTCGGTACTTCCGATCCAAGCTTGAGACGATATAAACGCCCCAGCTCTTCCCGCGGATTCTTCAATACGTAATAGAGCGCCTGCCCGTCGGGCAAAAACGTCAGTCCGATACACCGATCCTGCCCGATCGCAAGCGCGCGCCCTTGCCGCCCTTCCAGCTTCAGGATCCGCAGCAACTCGTCGCTTTCGTCTCCGGTGACATACGCCAGATACTTTCCATCCGGGGAAATCGCGCCCAGCTGCACGTTTCCGTCGTAGGTGATCCGCTCGGGCGTCTCGAATTGGAACCACTCCGGACTCGTGAAACGATAACGGCCTCCGAGCCCCCACCACCAGACGGCCCAAACCGCCAGCAGCGCCAACGCCACGCCGCCGAGCGCCCCCCTGCGGCCCCAATCCCGCGGCGCCGTCCCGACTGAAAGCGGCATGCTTCTCTCCGCGCTCGCGCCCGTTTGCAAGCGCCTCAACTCCGCGCAGAATTCGCCTGCCGATTGATACCGTTTTGCCGGGTCCTTTTGAAGCGCCCTTTGGACAACCTGCGCGAGTCCACCCGGGACTCCCAGGCCCTCCGGCAGCGGCGGCGCGTCTTGGTCCAGAATCGCCACGATTACGTGGCTATCGGTTTGCCCTTCGAACGGCCGCCTGTGCGCCGCCATCTCGTACAAAATCACGCCGAGGCTCCAGAGGTCGCTTCTTCGGTCCAGCTCTTCGCCTCTGGCTTGCTCGGGCGACATATAATGCACCGTCCCCAGCACCGATCCCGGCTGCGTCAAAGACCCCCGCGAGCCGCCCCGCGCCGGCGCCTCTACCAGTTTCGCGAGGCCGAAGTCGATCACCTTCACGTAGCCGTCTTGCCGTAGCATGATGTTGCCCGGCTTCAGGTCTCGATGCACAATCCCGGCCTTGTGGGCCTGCGCGAGCGCCGAGGCGATCTGCGCCGCTATCTCGATGGCTCGCGCCGCGTCGATGCTTCGCTCGTTGAGCGCTGCTCGCAGATCGATCCCGTCGATGTACTCGCTCGCGATGAAATAATCGCCGCCGATTTCGCCGATATCGTAAATCGTCAGGATGTTCGGATGGTTTAGCGCCGAGGCCGTTCTCGCTTCCTCTTGGAAGCGGTGCAGCATTTCTTCTTCCGAGGTCAGCTCGGCGGGCAAGAACTTCAGCGCGACTTGCCTCCCCAAGCGAGTGTCGATTGCCAGGTAAACGTCGCCCATTCCGCCCGAACCGAGGTGCTGCTCGATCCGGTAGGGGCCGAATTCCCGGCCTTCTCGCATGCCAGGCCGGATCGCCGTCTCTTCCGGCGAGAGCAGCCGTCGACGCGAATCAACGCGTCTTCCGAGCCAACGCAGACTTCTTGTGATTTCTTCGCGCAGCCTGGGCATGCCGAGAACGGGCCACTTTCAATTGGAAGGTCGTGTCCCTAAATTGTCGCGCACCCGACTCAGGAATACCACTCCCTTTCGTGTTACGCTATCCCGGCCCTATGGCTTCACGTGCAGGCTGTTATGGATCGCGTAAAGCGCCAGCTCCAGCCGGTCCGAAACTCCTAACTTGTCGAAGACATTGTGCAGATGGTTCTTTACCGTCTGCTCCGTGATAAACATCTTCTCGGCGATTTCTTTGTTCTTATACCCTTGCGAGATCAGTATGATGATTTCTCGCTCGCGCTGGCTCAGTTGCGCTCGCTCCCGGTTTGGTTTCCCGTTGGCGTGCGCTGCCGGAAACTCCGTCGGCGACGCAAACTGGCGGATCACCGCCGCCGTCGTCGTCGAATCCAGCCAAATCTCTCCGGCATGCACCTTTACAATGCTTTTTTCGATCAGGCTCGTCGCCGAATCCTTCAGCAATATCCCGCAGCAGCCCAGCTTCATCGCTTCTACGAAATCGTCTTTGTGTTCGCCGGAGGCGAATAAGATCACCTTCGAGCGCGGCGCTCGCGTCTGGACACTCCGCAGCACCGTCAACCCGTCTACCTTCGGCAGCTTCACGTCCATCAATACGACATCCGGATCGAGGCTCACGCACTTGTCGATCGCCTCAATCCCATCTGCGGCCTCTGCCACAACTTCAATACTCGGTTGACGGTTTAGAACGGCCCGTAGTCCCTCTAGTACTATCGGTTGTCCGTCCGCGATTAACACACGGATTGGTGTTGTTGACATCCACACTTCCCTGAAGCTCGGGGTCCGCGACCCTACATGGTACCCCCTGTACCATCCATCTAGAACTAAAAGGCGTTTGTACGGATTATAGTGCTAAATGCCTGCATTCCTCTAGCCAAAACTGCGATCTCCTTAGCCCCGGGGCCCTCCTGAAGTACTATTCGGCCTGAACCGAAAGTTTCTTCACCGCTCGCCGATTCTTTTCGTCGGCTCGGCCGCAATCAGCCTACCGGAATTTCCTTAGCCGTTCGATCCCGCCCTAGGTCCAACCCGCACTGGCTTCGCACGTCCCCTACAATGGCTGAATGGCAAAGTTGTCCATTAAGGACCTGGACCTCAAGGACAAGACTGTATTCATCCGTACTGATTTCAACGTTCCACTGAATGATAGCAACCAGATTACCAGCGACAAACGCATTCGAGCCTCTCTTCCCACCATCCAATATGCGATCGAGCATTGCGCCGCCGTCATCGTCGCCAGCCATCTTGGCCGCCCCAAGGGCAAACCTACTCCCAACCTGACCCTCGCCCCGGTTGCCGCCCGTCTATCGGAGTTGCTCGGCAAAGCCGTTCCTCTCGCTCCGGATTGCACCGGACTCGAAGTCGCCCGCGTGAAGCCGCGCCCGGGCGAAGTCCTCCTGCTCGAAAATCTCCGCTTCCACCCCGAGGAAGAGGCCAACGATCCCGATTTCTCTAAACAGCTTGCGTCGCTCGCGGACATCTATATCAATGATGCGTTCGGCGCCGCGCACCGCGCCCACGCCTCCACTGTTGGCATGATCTCCTATGTGCCGCTCGCCGCCGCCGGCCTACTGATGGACCGCGAGCTCGAATGGCTCGGCCGCGTTACTCGCAATCCCGACCGTCCCTGTGTCGCCCTGCTCGGCGGCGCCAAAGTCTCAGACAAAATCGGCGTCATCCAAAACCTTCTTACCGTAGTCGACAAGCTGCTGGTCGGAGGCGCCATGGCCTACACCTTCTTGCGCGCCAAGAACGAACCGACCGGCCGCTCTCTCATCGAGGAGGATAAGATCGATCTGGCCCGGAAAATTCTCGCAAGCGCCGGCGCCAAGCTGGTGCTTCCTTCCGATCACATCGTCGCTTCGGAGCTCAAACCCGGCGCCTCTTCGGAAGCGGTCACCCGCATCGGCCCGGATCGAATCGCCGTCGACATCGGACCCCAGACCATCGAACAGTACGCCCAAATCATCCGGGGCGCCAAGACTGTCATCTGGAATGGCCCAATGGGGGTCTTCGAAATGCCGCCCTTCGACAAAGGAACCGTCGAATTGGCTAAAGCCGTCGCCGAATCGGGCGCCATTTCCGTCATTGGCGGTGGCGATTCCGAAAAGGCAATCAAAGCCGCTGGCGTTTCCGACAAAATCACCCATGTTTCGACCGGCGGCGGCGCTTCGCTCGAATTTCTCTCAGGCCTTGAGCTGCCCGGCGTCGCCGCGCTCACCGACAAAACCGCCAATAGCGCTTGACTATTCGGCCTGCTGCGCGCCCGCTGGACGCTTCACCATAGGCTTCAAGATTTCGTCCAGGTAACCCGGCGCCCCCGCTTCCCTTACCAGATGCGGGTACCGCTCGCCGCCATGGTAGTCGATCTTCGCCACCTTAAAGAAGCCGGCATTCTCCACGATCAGTTCCACGCCCGCGCCCGCGCCTTTGGCATCCCGTATCGCCTGTTTCAACAAATCGTCGCTTGCTCGCCGCCCGTTCACCGCAACCAGCTTCATCCCCGGCCCAAGCCCCGCCTCGTACGCCGGCGACCCCACCAGAACGTCCGTGATCCCGTTGTCCTCCACTAGCAGCCCCAGTGAAAACCATGCATTCACTCCCCGGTTCCGCCCCTCCGTCGCTCGCGCAAACTCGTTCGGCTCATCCGTGTACTCGATCCGATAACCCCCGCCCGCGATCCCGCGGAGCGGCGCGCGCGGAGACTTCGACTCCAGCCGCTCCTTCAGCAGCGCCGCCCAATCGTACGCTTGAATCGCCTTCAAATTCTCCACTACATCTTCGAACGTATACGTGACCGTCTTCGGCGGCCCGTTTCCGCCCACTCCCAAAAACCGCGCGCAGAAATCGTTCAGGCTCTTCTTTCCTCCCGACAGCTTGCGAATCGTCGTGTCTACCTCCAGCCAGATCAGCTCCCCTTCGGCGTAATAATCCACCGATCTCCGCCAGTTGTCCCATCCATCGCCTGTTGCATAGAGGGTCTGCGCCGCCGTCGCCGTATCCTGCAAATCGCGCCACGTCCTCCCGGGCCGATGATCCAGCTCCGCTGCCGATTCCGCCAGATACGACCGGTACTGCTGCTCCGTCCAGATCCCGCTGCGCGCCGCCAACACATCGCCCAGATACTGCGTCAGCCCCTCGTACACCCACAGCAAATCGCCCTTCATCGGATGCTGGAAATCGGTCGTATACAATCCCGCAGGCCGCCGGTATTTCCCGTTCCACGAATGCGTGAACTCATGCGGCAACAGGTCGCCGTTCAACAGGCTTAAGTCTTCGTCCAGGAAGTTTCGCGCCTCCACGCGGTCATCGCTCGATTGATGATGCTCCAGGCCGAAATGCGCCACGCTGTCACTCAGCGTCACTAGAAAGTGATAGCTGTCGTAGTGCCGCGAAGCATAGAGCGCGCCCGTCTCCCGCACCAGGTGGCTGAACGCCGCCGTCATATCGCCGCTCACCTTCAAATCCTCCGGCCCATCCGCCGCCATGTCGAGATAATGCTTCGGCGTCACCTCTTCAGCCAGCGGAATCTCCTTGAAGAACCTCCCCGCGAGCACCGGCGAATCCACCAGCTCATTCAACGGCGCCGGTTCAAAATGCGTTACTCCGCTTTCTGTCCCCGCCTGCGTGAGCGCTGTCCCGAACTTCCATCCTTCCGGCACTTTCACCGACGGCCGGACCATCACCTCCGCCGACGCCGTCCCCTCCGGATACAACAAGACTTCGTTCCAGCTCAGCACCGCCAGGTTCGGGCTGGTGGATGCGCCGGCCGAAAATCCGCTCGCTGGCGCCGTCGCGAGAAAATCCACCTGCGCTTCCAACACCGTCGCGCCCGCCGGCGCCGTCAGGTGAAACGCAAACATATTGACGTCGTCGCGCCTCCACGGAATCGTCTGACCGTTGGCCTTGAACACTATTCCCGCCAAGTTATCGATCGGTCCCGTGGGCCCGTGCTCGCCCGGTATCCATTGCGGATACACCAGCGTGAGAGGCCCCGGTTCGACCGGTATCTTCAGCTCCGCATGCAGCATCTTGCGCGGCGCATCGCTGAGGTCAACCGTAATCTCAATCGGCCGCCGCGCCTGCGCGCATAAACCGATCGCGGTGAGCGCAAATACGAGGAACAGTTTGTTGGTGGGCAACTCCCATCATAAGAAGCCGCGCCCGAGCCGGGAATTACGCTGCTCGTGCCAGGCTTCGCGCGCTGAATATCGCCAACACGCCCGCAATCGCCAGGTTTACCCATACCCGAAAATCGAAAAAGTTTCCCAGTATCCGCCCGAACCAAAGCACGAATGCGAACCATATCAGGCATCCTGCCAGGCTGATCGCGCTAAGCGCCCGGTCGCCGCGGCGCTCCGCTCGCAACAGATTGATCGCCGCCAGCATCCACATCGCGAACGAAGCCGAAAGCGCCCAAAGCAGCGATCCCGGCGCACTCTTGAACGCCTGATAAGAACCTGCGCCGTGCCCCACTCCGCCCAACACCAGTAGCCATCCAAATACCCTGTCGATTCCCCGCATACCTGCTCCTCAAACGATATCGAACTGCTCGCCCGATCGGCTGCGAAAATAAGTCGTGTCCGACGTTCTGCCACGACTTCGACTCAACCTTGATTTTCAACCTTCGCCCGATCCGAAGCGCCCGGGTCTTTTCATACGAGATCCCTACCACTATTGCGATGCGACGCTGCTGGTGCCGCCGCCTTTAGTGGCCGCGCTCGAATGTTTCGACGGCGCGCAAACAACGCTCGATCTGCGTTCGGAGCTGGTTCGCATTACGGGCGAGATTCAGGTCGGCGACTTAGAGCGGCACTTATACGATTCGCTGAACGAGGCGGGATTTCTAGAGAACGAAACATACACGAAGCTGAAGGCGAGGCGCGAGGCCGAGTTCGCCAGAGAGCCGAAGCGAGAAGCCATCTTCGCGGGCTCGGCGTATCCGGCGAATCCGGCGGAGTTGTCTCGATTGCTCGAAGCGCGTATCGGCGCGTGCAGCGGCGACGCGAAGATCATCGGCATAGCGGCCCCGCATGCGAGCCCGGATGGCGGCTGGGAGACTTATCGCGCGGCGTACAGCTCTCTGCCGCCGAAGGACGGACGCGAGCGCACCTTCGTCATTTTGGGCACGTCGCATTATGGCGCGCCGGATCGATTTGGATTGACACGCAAGCAATTTGTCACGCCGATGGGCGAAGCGCGCACGGACGTGGGCCTGGTGGACGAACTCGGCCGCCGCGCGGATGGCGCGATTCGCATAGAGGACTACTGCCACGCGGTGGAACATTCAATCGAGTTTCAGATTGTTTTCTTACAGCATCTTTATGGCGCGAACGTACGCATTCTGCCGATTTTGTGCGGACCGTTCGTCAAGAGCATCTACGAACAAGGCATGCCGGAGGACAACGAACACATGGCGGGATTTTTCGAGGCCTTGGGAGACATCGCGGCGCGTGAATCCGGCCGGCTGTTTTGGGTGCTCGGAATCGATATGGCGCACATGGGCCGCCGGTATGGCGACCAACTGCGCGCGACGGCGAACCTGGGCGAGATGCTCGCGATCGAGCAGCGCGACCGCCAGCGCATCGAACAGATCAACAAGGGCGACATAAGAGGATATTGGTCGCTCGTGCAGGACGGGCACGACGATTTGAAGTGGTGCGGGTCTTCTACGCTTTACACGTTCATGAAGGCGCTGCCGGGAACGCGCAGCGACTTACTCGATTATCATCAGTGGCAGATAGATCCGCAGAGCGTGGTGAGCTTCGCGGCGCTACGGTTTAGAGAGCGTGAATAGACGTCTCCGGAAAGCTATTTATCGCGCACAACGGGCAACAAGCGCCCTGTGCGCTACTGTTGGCCGCCTGCCCACCAGTACCCGGGGCGCGTGCGGATAACGAGTCCGGGACGGTTGACCACAACCTTGATGGTGTGGAAGCCGGGCTCGTCTTTGTTGTTGGGGTTATAGCTCAACAGATATTGGCTATTCAGATCCTTGCCAATATCGGTGATGGCGGCTTCGAGAGCCTTTTCGTTGTGAAAGGCATATTCGCGGCCGCCGGTGAAATATGTAAAAGCTTCGGCCGGAGTTCGCTTGAAGATATCGCGGATGCCGCGCAATAGCGGGGGCGCGGCGTTCAGAATATTGCCGTCCTCCTGCTTGACGACGTCGGTTTCGCTCAAGGCCCCGCCGCTGCCTCGGGCATTGGGCAGCGCCTCAGGAGGAATGCCGCCGTTCTGCGGGCGCGGATAGCCGGGCTCCTTTAGGGCCGCGGTAAGGGCGCGCGAGATATTGACCGAGTAGATGATCACGTTATCGAACTGCATTTTGCGGACGGTTTCTTCCAGGTGCGATTCGCTGCCTTTATCGATGTCGCGGCTCATGAGGATGATGACGCGGCGGCGCACATTCTGCGGATCGTGGCGGCGCAGCATGGTGTCGGCTTCGACGACGGCATCTACAACGGCGGCGCTGCTGGAGCCTGCCGTGAGCTTGTGCATGGCGTCGTCCAGCTTGTCCGGGTCGCGCGTGAAGTCCTGGAGGTGTTGCATGCGGTGGTCGAAGGCTAGTATCGCGACATCGCCATCTTCACCGGTGACCAAGCCGTGCAGCAGCAGGCCGCTGCGCTTGATCTCCGGCAAAAGCGGTTCCACGTCGGAGTTGGCCTGCACGGCGAGCACCACCGAGAGCGGCAACTGGGTGTATTCCGCCGTGACCTTTTGCGGTTTCTTGTTGTCGTAGACTTCGAAATCCTTGGCTTCGAGACCATTCACGTAGCCGTGGCCGTCCGGGTCGAGGACGGTGGTCGGCACGAGCACGTAGCGAACGCTTTCGCGAATCGTGTCGGGACTGGCCGGTTCGGTGGGCGCTGGCTCGGTGGAGCGCGGCGGCGGTTCGGGCGTGCTCGCAGGCAATGTTTCGGGAGCGGGTCCCACCTGGCCGGGCTGCGGCGGCGGACCGGGAGGAAGCTGACCGGGAGGCAAAGTCTGCGCGGATAGACAGGCGGCGAGCGCCAGCAGCAAGGGCGGCAGAGAAAGCCGGTGACGTGCCGGAGAGGCTGCAATCGGGCGCATTCGCATATCGGATGAGATGTCTCCGGGAAGTGGCGAGTTTCTACTACCGTTAGTGTCTCACTCAGTGTCCGGTGCGGCCGGCGAGCAGATCGATTATGTGCGGGATGACTCCTTGAATGACGGTCAGGGAGTGGACGGCGCCCCGCGGAGAGCCGGGCAGGTTGACGATGAGGGTTGTTCCGCAGTGGCCCACGACGGCGCGCGACAGGATGGAGAACTTCGTTTGGCGCAGGCCTTCGGAGCGCATGAGTTCGGCAAGGCCGGGGATCTCGCGCTCGATGACCTGGCGCGTGGCCTCGGGCGTTACATCGCGAGGAGCGACGCCGGTGCCGCCGGTAGTGAGAATGACGGAGGCGATGGAGGCATCGGCCCAGAGTTGGAGCCGATGCGCGATGGCGTCCCGTTCGTCTCCCACTACGGCGCTGGCCGTGACGGACCAGCCGAGTTCCTGGCAATGGTTCCGCAGCGCGGGTCCGGAGAGATCCTCGCGCAGACCGCTCGAGGCGGAGTCGCTGACGGTGAGAATCGCGACGCGAATTAAGTTTGAGCTTTCCGTTTGTAATCTCCCGACTTGCCGCCGGATTTGCGTAGCAGATGAATTTCACGAATCTCGATGGCTTTATCGAGCGCCTTGGTCATGTCGTAGATGGTGAGGGCGGCGATGGAGGCGGCGGTGAGAGCTTCCATTTCAACGCCCGTGCGCGCGGCGGTAGAAGCGTTGGCGACAATCTCGATTCCGTCCGGCCGCAGATGGCATTCGACGCTGACGTGAGAGAGAGGCAATGGATGACAGAGCGGAATCAGGTCGGAGGTTTTCTTCGCGGCCATGATGCCGGCGATGCGCGCGATTTCGAGAGGATCGCCCTTGGGGTTCGATGGCAACGCGGCGAGCACATGGGGAGACATTCGCACGAAGGCGCGAGCCGCAGCGGAGCGCTCGGTAACGTTTTTGCCGGAGACGTTGACCATGGAGACGCGGCCGCTGGAATCGTAATGAGAGAGCCGCTTCTTCATGGCTTCAGGCTACGGCTTCAGCATGACGCGGATGGAGTCGCCGAGTTCCCAAGCTTCGCGATCGTGATCGGCGACGAGGAAAACGTTGGCTTGAGCGAGCGCCGGAACGTCGCTCGATCCTTGCCATGGGAGGTGGCGGAGATGCTGGCCATCGGCGCTCAGGCGCGCGGGCAAGAAACGCGTGAGGCCTGGCTTATGTCGAAAGGGCGCTTCGAACCGCGCGGAGAGGAGCGCGAGAATCGGCTCGGTTTCGCCGGCGAGGAGTTCGAGCGCGGGCCGCGCGAAAAGCTGGTAGGTGATGAGCGATGAACCTGGATTGCCGGGAAGGCCGAAGACGGGCTTGTCTTCAAAGAGACCGAAGGCGGTGGGCTGGCCGGGTTGGACACGCACGCGCTCGAAGCGAAATTCGACGCCGAGCTCGCGCAGCGATGGTTTCACGAGATCGTATTTGCCGGCTGAGACGCCGCCGGTGACGATTAGCATGTCGTGCCGCAGCCCTTGTTGCAGCAGGGGCCGCAGGGCATCCGGAGTGTCGCGCGCCACGGGCAGGATGGTGGCGTTGCCGCCCGAGGCATTCACGAGCGCCGCGAGCATGTAGGAGTTGGAATTGCGAATCTGGTGCGGGGCCGGAGCTTGGTTGAGATCAACGATCTCATCGCCGGTGGCGAGCACGGCAACGGATGGACGCGCCGCGACCTCGACGGAAGCATGCCCCGCCATGGCAAGCGCGGCGATATGGCTGGCGTCGAGACGCGTGCCGGCGCGCGCCAGAACAGCGCCCGCCTGACTTTCGGCGCCGCGTTCATTGATGAACTGGCCGGGCTCGGCGGCGCGGTCGATGCTGACCTGGGCGCCTGCGCGCGAGACATGCTCGATCATGATCACGGCGTCGGCGCCTTCGGGGACGGGAGCGCCGGTCATGATTTCGAGCGCTTCGCCAGAGGAGAGCGGAGTCTGCTCCTGTTCGCCCGCGCGCACTTCGCCGCGAATGCGCAGCACGCCGGGCAGATCGGTTGAGCGAACGGCGAATCCGTCGCGCAGAGAGCGCCGCAAGGCCGGGTAATCGCGATCGGCGTGAACCGGTTGAACAAGGACGCGGCCGTGGGCGGCGGCGAGGCTCACTGTTTCCGGCGCTACGGGCCTTGAGAGAGAGCGGACGGAATCGATGACGATGGCGCGCGCTTGTTCAAAGAGGAGCGCTTGTCTTTGTTCGACCGGTTTCGTCACGTTTGAATTTTACAATCGGGGGCGCGGCCGGCGGCTAGGAAAGAGCTTTGCGAAGGATTCGAATGGCGCCCTCCTTGCCGAGGCGGCCGATCTCATTGCGCGGGCCGACGCAACTGGGGCATCCGGATTCGCACGGGCATTGCGAGGCCAAATCAATCGCGCCTGCAAGAAGCTCACGGCTGCGCCGGAACAGCGGCTCGCTTTGTCCGATGCCGCCCGGGTAGTTATCGTAAAGAACCACGTCAGGCTCGAAGGCCTGGGACTTAAGGCTGGAATCGTCGAGAACCGTGGCGGCGAGGTCGCGCGGGTCGGTGAGCAGCAGCAGGGTAGCGATGGTCTTCAGCACGTTAGCGAGGCCCTGCAGGGCGTCCTGAAAGTCCGCGCGCGAGTAGTTCTCGAAATCATCGAAGAAGCCGGAATCGAAGTGCAGCCAAAGAGCGGTGGTGTGCATTTCTTGCTCCGGCAGCGAGAGGTTGCCCGCGCCTATGTTTTCGAATGTGTAGAACTTGATTTTCTTGAAGCCGACCACTTGGCGCTTAACGCGCACTTCGACATTAGCGGCATGCGCCAAGGGATGGACGGCCGCGATCTTGTTTTCGAATTGAGCGAGTTCGCTCACCTGGGTGTAAACAATGGCGTCGGTGAAGTAATCGGAATCGACCTCACGGACAAAGGCTTTACGCCCGTCGTAATCGAGTTTTTCGACTTGAAATTGGCGGGCATCGTGGAGGTAGATCGCTTTTTCGTGCAGGGTGGTGAGAGCGGAAGGGAAATCGACCTCGCCGATAATTTGATGGTCGTCCGTGAGATCGACCACGAGGAAGTTATCGCTGGAGACGGCGCGGAGGCTGACGGCGTCGGCCGGATAGCTGTCACTGACCCAGTGCCAACGATCGCCGGAGCGATGAAGCAGGCGCAGATCTTCGGCCAGAAAACGGCAGAGGCGCGCGAGATCGCGATCTCCGAACTCTTCGCCGTCGCGGATGGGCAACTCGAAGGCGGCGCACTTCAGATGGCTCAAAAGGATTTCGAGATTGTCGGGGTTGATGTGCGCTTCTTCGGGCGAGGCGCCGAAGAAGTAATCGGGATGCTCCACGATGTATTGATCGAGAGGCGCGCTGGAGGCCACCAGGACGGCTAGCGAGGCGGATTGACGGCGGCCGGCGCGGCCGGCGCGCTGCCAGGTGGAGGCGATGTTGCCCGGATAACCGGCGAGCACGACCGCGTCGAGAGAACCGATGTCGACACCGAGTTCGAGCGCGTTGGTTGCAACCACGGCGCGAATGGTTCCGCTTCGCAAGCCTTGCTCGATCTGGCGGCGCTGGTTGGGAAGATAGCCGCCGCGATAACCGCGGACGGCTTCGTGAGAGAAGGGAAGCTGCGCGCAGGCGTCTTTTAGATAAGTGGCCAGGATTTCGGTTGCGAGGCGATTGTTTGCGAATACGAGAGTCTGCTGGCGCTGGCGAATGAAGTCGAGCGCGATGCGGCGGCTCTCGTGCAGATAACTGCGACGGATGCCAAGCTGGGAGTTGACCACGGGCGGGTTGTAGAAGACGAAATACTTGTCGCCCGAAGGCGCTCCGTTATCGGAGACGATTTCGAAAGGCAGGCGCGTAAGAGATTCCGCGAGATGTTGGGGATTGGCGATAGTGGCCGAGCAGCAAATGAAACGCGGCTGAGAGCCATAGAATTCGCAGATGCGTTTGAGGCGGCGCAGAATATTGGCCAAGTGGCTGCCATAGACGCCGCGATAATAATGCAGCTCGTCGATGACGAAGTAGCGCAGGTTTTCAAAGAGCTTCGCCCATTTCGTGTGGTGGGGCAGAACGCCGGAGTGCAACATGTCGGGATTCGTCAGGACGATGTTGGCGCGGTCGCGGATGGGGCGGCGGGCGTCTTGAGGCGTGTCGCCATCGTAGGTGTGGCAGGAAATGACGTTACCGAGAGCATCGTTTAACTGCTGCAGCTCTAGACGCTGGTCTTCGGCGAGGGCCTTGGTGGGAAAGAGGAAGACAGCGCGCGCGGAGGGGTCGGCGAGCAGCGTGTGAAGGACAGGCAGGTTGTAGCACAGCGTCTTGCCACTAGCGGTGGGCGTGACGACGACCACGTTCTTGCCCGCGAGGGAGTGCTCGACGGCGGCGGTTTGATGGATGTAAAGCTGTTCGATGCCGCGCGATTCCAGAGCGGAGCGTAGCGCGGGGTTGAGCGCGTCTGGGAAAGGAGCGAGGCGCGCGGGGCGGGCGGGCTCGTGGCGGACCGCGCGAACGGGGGAGTTGAGCTGGCTCACCGCTTGTTCGAACTGCGTGGCCAAAGCGCCAAGCGAGAGCTGCTGGTGGAGCGCGGGCGCTTGCGGCGGTTCAGGGACGGGGCCGAAATCGAGCGCGAGGTTCATGGGTTCGCCTTTTCTTCACTGTAGCCGAGAGAAGGCGAACGGGCAATCAAAAGCGCTGCATTTTGACTCGCACGATCAAAGGTTTCTCATAGAAAGAGAGACCGCGGTCGGTCTCGTCGCCGTTCCAGAGGCGAAGCGGTTTCCATGCGCCGTTTTCGTAGACGCCCTGTTCGGCGGAAAGAATCTGGCTGCGCATCCAGGGGAGCTTGCCGGGCAGGTGGAAAGAAACGCTCGCATCGACGCCAGTGACAAGGAATTCGTCGGGGCCTAGTTGAGCAACGAGGGCTGCGCCGTGAGCGTCTTTCGTGCCGGGCGCGGGACGGCCGTCGCGCTGCGGAAAGCCGAAGGCGGCGGTGGCTTGCCAGGCGCCAAAATCGAGTTCCTGCGCCGGTTGACCCGGCTCTTCGACGGCAGTCTTCAACCTTCCATCAAACTCGAGTTGAGCAAGCTCGCGGCCCATGGGTTCGAGCAGCGCGAAGTTTCGCGCATGCGCGGTCCAAGGCTCGTTTCCGAGAATGTTCCAGCCGGATTGGTCCACTCCGAAGGGCGCGAAGCCGATGGCGTCTTCGCCTAAAGCCACAAAGAGAAATTTGGCGAAGCTGTCGCCGCGGCCGGTTTCCGGAATCAGAAGCGGATTGTTGGAGCGGTGATAGGCATGGATCGTGTCGCGATAAAAGGCCGAGTCGTCGGAATAGATATCGGGGCCGATGGCGTCGAGAGACGGAGCGAGTTTGCGCCAAAGCCCGACCAGCTTTTGAACCGGGCCGCCGCTCGGGTATGCGATTCCGGGCTGATCGAGCCGGCGTTCAGGGAGTTCGGCGGGCGGGTAATCGATCCAGACGTTGACGTAGCAAGGAATGTCGAACTCGCGCTTACCGGCGGCGGCGATTTCGTCGATGTATTTGGCTTGATAGTAGGCCTGGAAAATTTCATCGGCATCCGCGCCGAACACCTGCTGCCACGTGCCGGGCTGCTTGCCGGCGGCAGTCAATAGTTCCTGGGGAACGGCGCCGGCGAAGCGGCGATTTGCCTCGTCGGAATTATCGCGCACGCTGCCGATGTTGCCCGATTCGTTTTCGACCTGAATGAGGAGTACGGTGTGATCTTCGGCGTCGATTTGATTGAGGTGGCGCATGAGAGCAACGAATGCGGCCTTGTCGGCTGCGAGCGTGCTGCGGCCCAAAGGGGAGAGAACGTCGATGGGCTCGCCGTCGGGGCGCACGATGCGCGGGTATTTGGCCGTGTCGGCCTTGACCCACACAGGCGCATAATGCATGTTGCCGTTTTTCCACGTGCCGAACCAGAGAATAACAACATGCAGATTGTGCTCGCGCGCGCCAGTGACGACGGCGTCGATGTTGGCGTAATCGAAGCGGCCGGGCTCGGGTTCGAACTGCTCCCAATAAACGGGGGCTTCGATGGTGTTGGCGTGCAGCGCCTCCATGGATTTCCAAACCTGGGGCAATTCTGCGGGCCAAGCGCTCGAGTTATGAATCTGGCCGCCCAGCATGAGGAATGGCTTGCCATCAATCAGCAGCGCATAGCGGCCGGATTTTTGCACGATGCGAGGCGCCTCGGCGGCGGAGAGGCAGACCGCCGATGCAAAGGCTAGAAGCAGCGAGAGCGACGGTTGGAGTTTACGGCGAAAGGAGATCACATTAAGAATGTAATCGCATGGGGCGGCAGAAACTATCGCCACCGCGCCGCCCGCATTCAAAGGCAGAATCTGCCGATGCGCGAGGAGCGGGCTGCGCAATGGAGCGGCTTAGCGCTAAAGGCTAGCGATGCTTCTCCAGTCCTCTCCCGGCATTATGCGCTTCATGAACGCATCGAACAGCGGAACTGTAAACGCAGTGTCTCCGTGGGTCGGACTCCAAATCATCCCTTTGGCTATCAGATTGGCGCGCGTCGGCCCAAGTGAATTGACCGTTCTTCCCAGTTGTTCAGCTATGTCCCCGGAACGATGGGGACCGGGCCCGAGTTCGGCCATAGCACGCAAGTATTTCTTCTCCGTTGGCGTCAGCCGGTCGAAGCGGACCCTGAAGAAACTCTCGTCGAGGGCCGCCACGGCTTCGTTCGATGCCTCGAGAACGTCTTCGCGCCGAACGGGACTTTCAGGCGAACTTCGACGTCTCTGCGTATCGCGCCGCGACCCGCCAGCTCTGGCGGAGCGCTACCGGCACCCGGGAGCATAGGGGTTGCGAACCGGGTCCGTATATGAAGTTTAGCAAAGTTATCGATTTCCAATAACTTATGTAAACTGCCTATATATTCGCGGTTGGAGCGGTGTTGCCCCTACTGAAGACTAGGGGAATTCGATCCGCTCAGACAATATAGCGCTTGGTAGGAACGAGACGCCGCTACTCTGTTACGCTGGATTTTAGGGGATTCCGGTTAGCCGAAAGCCTCTCTCAATAGCAGTCATGGAACCTTTAAACGACAACCATAGTGTCGCCACCGAGGAGGCGCAAGCGCCCGAACAGGCGGCAGAGGCGATCGAACAGCGAGAAAGCTCGGGCTCGCAGGATGCGGGCGAGCGGGAACGCCTGGCCAAAGAAAAGAGCGAGTTGCAGGAGCTGCTGCAACGCCGGCAAGCGGAGTTTGAAAATTTCCGCCGCCGGGTGGAGCGCGAGCGCAGCGAACTGTTCGAATATGCCGCGATGGATACGGTAAAGGCGCTGCTGCCGATTCTGGACGATTTCGAACGCGCGCTGAAGGTAGAGACCGCCGACAAAGAATACGCGCGCGGGATGGAGCTGATCTACAACCGGCTGTACGAATCGCTGCGGAAGCTGGGGCTTGAGCCGCTCTCGACCGAGGGCGTCCTGTTCAACCCGCACGAGCATCATGCGGTCGACATGGTGGATACAAAAGAGCACCCGGATCAGACTATCCTGGATGAATACCAGCGCGGCTACAAATTCAAGGGGCGGCTGCTGCGCCCGGCGATGTTGAAGGTCGCGGTCAATCAGTAGGCGGTGAGCGTTAAGACCCGATGAGTGTCGCCAAACGAGATTACTATGAGGTGCTGAGCGTCTCGCGCGACTGCGACGAACAGACGCTGAAGACCTCCTATCGCAAACTGGCGCTGCAATACCATCCCGACCGGAACCCGGGGAACCGCGAGGCGGAAGAGAAGTTCAAGGAAGCCGCCGAAGCGTATGCGGTGTTGAGCGATGCGCAGAAACGCTCGGCCTACGACCGGTTTGGACACCAGGCCGTGAATGGCTCGGGCGCGGCAGGCTTCGACCCGAATGCGTTTTCCGATTTCGGAGATATTTTAGGGGACCTGTTCGGGCTGGGAGACATCTTCGGAACCGGCCGCGGGCGGCGCGGAGGCAGGACGCAGCGCGGAGACGATATTCGATACGACCTCGAGATCGCCTTCGAAGATTCGATGCGGGGGCTTTCGGCGGACCTGCAGATTCCGAGGATGGAAGCTTGCGGCAAGTGCCAGGGCAGCGGAGCGGAGCCGAACGGCGGGCTAGTGACGTGCGCGGTTTGTCACGGGCACGGCGAGGTTTTGTACCAGCAGAGTTTTCTATCGATCCGCAAAACGTGTCCCACGTGCCAAGGGCGAGGCAAGGTGATCCGGCAAGCCTGCTCGCAGTGCCGGGGCGAAGGGTTCAGCCGGGTGGAGAAGCGGCTCAAGGTGAACATTCCGGCGGGCGTGGACAACGGCACGCGGCTGCGGCTTACAGCGGAAGGCAATCCGGGGCCGCCGGGAAGCCAGCCGGGCGATCTGTACGTGGTCATCAAGGTGACCGAGCATCCGATCTTCGAGCGGCGGGAGAACGACCTGCACTGCACGCTTCCGGTAAACATCGCGCAGGCCGCTCTGGGCGACGAGATCGAGATCGAGACCATAGACGGCCCACAGAAGATCCGGCTGCCCGAGGGAACGCAGTCGGGCGCGCAGTTCCGCTTGCGCAACCTGGGCGTGCCGCAGCTGAACAGCCGCACGCGCGGAGATCTGTTCGTGCACATCGACGTGCAAGTGCCGAAGAAGCTGACGCGCGAGCAGCGGCGGCTGTTCGAAGAGCTGCGGGGCGTGCTGCCGACCGACAACGCGCCGCATGAGAAGAGCGTCTTCGAGAAGGTGCGCGATTTCTTCGGGTAAGAGCTGATTTCTTCGGGTAAGAGCTATGGATAAGCGCTTCAGCTGAGCGCCCGGCATCGGTCTTCGGGCCGATTATCTGGCCGGGTAATTTTTCGAAAACTTATTGCGGGGATTGAAGACCTCGAAACTGCCGTCTTCATGCGCGGTGATTTTCAGGTAATAGCCGGTGTCGGCTTCGGTGACATTCGCGATAAAGGGGTCGGAGACGTTATGCCCCTGCCCGTTGGCGTCGGCGAAGTGAAGCTGCCAGATGTCTTCGAGGCCGGGCGACGATTTGACGATGTCCCAGGCCGACGCCGACGCGCCCTTCTTGGTTCCATTGTCGAAGACGGCGACACGCGGCGCGAGAGCGTGCACCAGGGCGGGGCTGTTGCTTAGATCCATGCCGTGGTGAGAGACGACGAAGATATCCGCGTGGCCGAGCTTGTTGTTCGGGCAGACCAGTTCCAGTTCTTTCCGCCAGGTCAGGTCGCCAAGGTCCACGATGCGCAGCCGGCCGAAGGCGAGCACGGTCCCCACCGAGCGGGCGTTTTCGGTGGGGTCGGGGTCCTTTTGCGGGACATTGGCGCAGAAGGAATTGGGCTGCCCGGCGCCGGAGAGCGGCTGGCCGATTACGTTGCCGTCGGCGCTGACGATCTCGGCGTCGATGCCTTTGAGCGGTAGATGGTCGCCCGGTTTCGCGACGATGTGGGGCGACCCGTCGATGGCTGTTTGATACTCGGAGACCAGGTGATTGACCGAATTGCTGTTCTCGCGGTTGGGGCCGTGATCGATGAAGGCGCCGACCGGCATTTTCGCGACAAGCTGGGGGACGCCGCCGACGTGGTCGGCATGGTAGTGGGTGACGAGCACGTAATCGATGCGTTTCAGGCCCGCGAGCTTGGCTGCGGCGGCGATCCGCTTGGCGTCGCGATAGGCGTTATAGCCCCAGCCCGTATCGATGAGCAGCGAATGACGCTCGGGCGTGACGAATAGAGTGGCTTGGCCGCCTTCCACATCGATGAAGAAGATCTCGAGCGGCTTTTCAGCGGCGAGCGCGGAAGACGCCACCAGACAGGCGCAGGCGAAAAGAGGCAGGACCCGCATTTGCCCCGATGCTAGCAGAGCGCGCATAGCCGAGGCGAGCCGCAGTAGTGTCCTATTTTGGACTTTCCGGCCTTCCTTTGCACTCTTCGTCTGTGCAGTTGTGTTTGTCGTTGGGGGCTTGACATGGAATCATCTGAAATCCGAGATCGGTGAATCGGTTGTCCCACCACGCCTGATAACAGTATTCGACGGTGTGAGTCTTACACAGAAAGTCCTTGTAGGTAGCGCCGCCAAACAGATAAAAGGAGACCCGTTCCTGGTTGTTGGCTCTTGCGTTGGCTTCGTTAGTTTGCCGCAATCGATTCAGGAAGTTATTGGAGGTTTCACACGATCCCAGTTTCCTAATGCTGTGGGGCGATCACGACGGGAATACCGCTCTTTTGCCTCCGGTAGAAGTCAAGCGGTTGTTTTTCCCTCGCATCATGGCAGTCGTCCCAGATCAACAGATTAAGAGGCTTGCCGCCACCGCTGTTTTCCCACTCGTCAGTCCACTTGACAAGCACATCGGCCCCGTAGTTTTCGGTAGAACGCATGGCGTCCTTCAGCGACAGGAATGGGATCTGGTTAGCCGTGAGAAGCGCAACTTGACGATTCATAGCTGCGGTTTGGGAGTAGGACTGAGAAGCCTGCGTTTGGGCAGCTTTAGCCTGAATAATGGCCTGCTCGGCTATGATTTTGGTTCTATCGGCTTGCTCTTTCATTCTGCAAGCGAGGTCTTTCATCCGTTCCGCCTGAGCCTTGGCGGCTTCAGCCAAGGCGTGCGTGTCGGACCCGCCCTCTATAACTTCGTAGAGGGTCATTCCTCCTACAAGGGCCAAGATAACCGTAAAAGCAGCAATCCACCAAGTGGCCGTTGCGGTTCTCCGGGCCTGCTTCTGCTCGGGTGTTTCTTTCTGGCATTCGGCTTTATGATTCTGAAGCTTGCGTTTTATATGGCTGATGCCCCATATGGAGCGCACACGTGGAGATCCAGATTGGTTTATCTGGCGTGTGGGCTTCTCGCTATCGGTTGTATCTGGCAAGGCATCTACCTCACATTCCAATTTATTGTGACACAAAAACACTTGCGCTCTCATCTATTTCTGTATTACAATAATTGTATGGCGAACGTCCTCCCGAAAGATAAGCAAATTGCAGTGATCGGCGCGTTGGCGGAAGGCTCTAGTATTCGCTCTATCGAGCGCATGACAGGCATCACCGGGATACGATCATGCGGCTTGGCGTTCGCGTAGGACAGGGCTGCACGAAGCTGCTGGACGCCAAAATGCGCAATCTGGAATGCACGCGGATCGAGACAGATGAAATTTGGGGCTACGTGGGGAAGAAAGATCGACATGTGCGCTCTGGCGACGATCCGCAAGTCGGAAACGTCTGGACGTTCTGCGCAATCGACTCCGATACGAAGCTGGTTCCTGCCTTTCGCGTTGCCAAGGATCGCAACGTGCGCAACGCTACCGCCTTCATGCTGGATGTTCGGAGCCGGATGAAGAACCGCTTGCAGATCTCAACCGATGGCCTCGCGGCCTATGTCGATGCCATCGACTGGGCGTTTGGCCGTCGGGTGGATTATGGGCAAATCGTGAAGACCTATGGGACCGAGGAATCAATCGAGGCGCAACGCCGCTACAGCGCTTCGAAGATCATCGATTCCGAAAAGAAGGCGGTGTTCGGTAGCCCTGATTTTGATCTGATCTCGACCAGCTACGTTGAGCGCTTGAACGCGACTACGCGGCTGCACATGAAGCGGCTTGCGCGCTTGACCCACGCCTTCAGCAAGAAGCTGGAGAATTTCGAGGCGGCGGTAGGGCTGCACTTTGCGTACTACAACTTCGTCCGACGGCATAACACCCGCCGCTGCACTCCAGCAATGGCCGCAGGTGTTGAGCAGTCGTTTTGGAGTGTTGGCGATCTCGCGGAGGTTGCGGCATGACCATTGAGAAACGGACTGTGATCAATCCGTCAGATGTCTTGGCTGTTGAGCTGGAATGCTCGGGGTGTAAACATCGCATAGTCCGCCCTTCTGGGCAATGGCTTAACGCAATTCATGCCTGTCCTAATTGCGGGGTTAGCTGGAGTTACCATCGCGACGTGCTCTCCAGGTTGCAGGAAATAATTGTAAATCTCGGCGTAATTTCTCATCAGCAATCTACCGATAGCAAATCTCCACTCCGTATTCGGTTTGAGATCGCCGGAGACAATAAGCCGTGACGGATATCGAAGGACTCAGGGACGTGATTCACAAGCTGCATGGCGCAAAGGCCACTCACGTTGAAAGTGTTCCGATTAAGGAGACATTCCGTGGGCAGACCGTATGGGACGGCGTCGTGGAAGTCTTTAAGTTGATAGGGCATCCATCGGCGATGTTGGTTTATGCGTGGTCGCACGAGACGGACGATTCCGCAAACCCGCGCCGTCACGTCACGGTTTTGCATAGTCACCCGATTCAGTCAGCGCGGGACGCTGTATGCGCTGCAATCGTTCAGGAGTTTAGAAGCATTGACACAGCGGAAGAAGCCTAAGAAAATCGGGCGCCCTAAACTGCCGAAGGGTGAAGCCAAGGGCAGGATTGTCCCCGTGCGTTTCCGGCCCGAGGATATCAAGGCAATTGAGGCAGCGGCGAAGGCTAGCAAGCAGACCGTATCGGAGTGGATTCGGAGCACCATTCATGCCACCGTTCAGCGCTGAAAAGATCAAATTAGGACACTACCCGAGCCGCCACGCCCGGAACAGCGGTGGAGACTTTTACGTACTCTGATATAGAAGTGGAAGCAGGAGAGAGGATTTGCCATTTTGCACGCAATGCGGAACAAGCGTTCACCCAGCCGCGGCATTTTGCCAGAATTGCGGCGCGCCGCAACCGCGCCAGACCGGCCAATTCGAGGGTCTCCTAGAGGGGCTAAGCAACCGCAACGCTTCCATTCTTTGCTATATCCCGATCTTCGGCGTAATCCCTGCCATTCTGTTTCTCGCCTCGCAGAAGTACCGCAGAAATACGCGCGTGCGCTTCAACGCTTTCCAGGCGCTGTACTTGTTTGTTGCGTGGCTGATCGTCAGCATTGCCGCGCCTACGCTATTGCTCAACGGCTATCCGGGGTGGGGGCTGGAGCACTTGGTGCTGGCGCTTCTTAAGCTTGGGCTTCTGATCTGCTGGATATACCTGCTGGTGAAGGCGGCGCAGGAACAGGAAGTACGGCTGCCCATCATTGGAGACCTGGCGGCGCGTTCCACGACCGAGCAGCTATAGTATAATTATTCATTGTTGTGAATAATTACTCAGGACGCCAGCTCGTCGGCGTGGCGGGATTCAGGGGCTATAGCGGGGCGGAGCTGATCCGTATTCTGAGCCGCCATCCGCACGTGGAAGCGGTCCTGCTGGAGCACCGGTCCGACAGCGAAGAGCGGGTCGCGCCGCTCGGGCGCAAGCCGGCCAAGGAGATCCCGGCCAAGGTAGAGGCCATTCGCCAGGAGGGGCTGCAGGCGGTTTTTCTGGCGACTCCGGTTGAAGTTTCCCTTCAAATGGCCCCGGAGTTGATAGAAGCGGGAATTCGCGTAATCGATCTGAGCGGCGCCTTCCGCTTGGGCGATGCGGAGACTTATTCCCAGTGGTACCGGGAGCGGCACACGGCGCCGGAGCTTTTGCAACACGCGGTATACGGTTTGCCTGAGTTCTACCGGGATCGCATTCGGGGCGCGCGGCTGCTGGCCAATCCTGGATGTTATCCGACGGCGGCGAACCTGGCGATCCGGCCATTAATCGATGCGCAGGTTGCGGATCGGGGGCGCGGAATTATCTGCGACGCAAAATCGGGCGTAAGCGGAGCAGGGAAGAAGGCGTCGCTTGCAACGAGTTTCTGCGAAGTAGCGGGAAATTTCCGGGCTTATGGGATTTTGGATCACCGGCATGTGCCGGAGGTTCTGCAGAATTCGGGACTCGGCGAGCGCGAATTGACGTTCACGGCGCATCTGCTGCCGGTAGAACGCGGCATTCTCGAAACAATATATCTACGGACCGTGCGCGTGGAAAAGGCTGTGGATTTGCTTTCGATTTTCGAGGAAGCATATGGCGAAGAGCCATTTATCCGGCTGTATGCGCCGGGCAAGACGCCGGATTTGCATGGGGTGCTGCATACAAACTTCTGCGATATCGGCTTTGTTTTCGACTCCGACAGCCAGCGCGCGGTGATTGTGGCGGCAATCGACAATTTGGGCAAAGGAGCGGCTGGACAGGCTGTGCAGAACATGAACCTGATGCTCGGGTTCGATGAAACGGCGGGCTTGTTGTGACAGGGGGCGCGCGAAAGAAGCTGGTGATAAAGGCGGGCGGGGCGCTGCTGGACAGCGCGGAAACTCGCGGCCGGCTCGCCGCGGAATTCGTGGAGATTACGCGGGAATGGAAGCTCGCAGTGGTGCATGGCGGCGGAAAGCAGGTCACGCAATTTCTGGAGCGGCAGGGCATCGAGAGCCGGTTTGTGCGGGGACTCCGGGTTTCCGACGAACCTGTCATCGACGCCGTGTTGCAAATCATCGCCGGACGGGTGAACAAGCGCCTGGTGGCCTCGATTCTGGCGGCCGGCGGGGCGGCGGTGGGCATATCGGGAGTGGATGCCGCTTTGACGATTGCCAGCCGGATGGACGAGGCCATGGGGTGGGTAGGCCGCGCGGAGCGGACCGACGGCCGGCTGTTCGATGCTCTGACGGATGCGGGCTACTTACCCGTGACGGCCTGTGTCGCGGGCGACCTGGCGGGAAACATATACAACGTGAATGCCGATCAGATGGCGGTCTCGTGCGCGCTTGGCTGGGGCGCGGAGAGGCTTCTGTTTTTGACCGATGTAGCGGGCGTGAAAGGCGGGGGGGGAAGCGTGCTGCACGAAATCCGCCCCGAACAGGCAGGGCGATTGATCGAAGCCGGGATTGTGCGCGGCGGGATGCAGGCGAAGCTGGAGGCGGCATTCGCGGCGTTGCGGGCCGGGATGGCGGAAGTGATTGTGGCGCCGGGCGAAGAGCCGGGCGTTTGCCGGCGAATCCTAGAGGGCGAAACGCTGGGCACGCGGCTCAGCGGGACGGCGCGCGAAAGGAGTGTGACGGTATGACACAGATCGACGTGGCGGTTCGGAAGGCCCATATGCGGGACATTCCGAACGTGATCCAGTTGATCGACTCCTATGCGGCGAACGGGATCATGCTGCCGCGGACCGAGTTCGAGATGTCGGAAAATATTCGCGATTTTTCGGTTGCCTACGAAAGCGGCGCGCTGATCGGCTGTGGCGCGCTGCACTTCTACACGCCGACTAGCGCGGAAGTGCGGTCGCTCGCCGTGCTTCCGGCGCTGAAGCAGCAGGGCATCGGGCGCGCGTTGGTAGAGGCGCTCGAAGCCGAAGCACTGGACAACGACTTGCACTCGATTTTTGCGTTCACCTACACGCCGCGATTTTTCGAGAGGCTGGGATTTGCGGAAGTCGAGCGCGGAGAACTGCCGTTGAAAGCGTGGAAGGACTGCCTGCGGTGTCCGAAATTTCAGAATTGCGATGAAATTGCAGTATTGAAGCGACTAAAATTAGGAGCGAGCGCGCAACTTTGGCCCGCAACAGGCCAGGGAACGCTCGACGAACTGATCCAACTGCCGCAAATGCGGGTCGAATCGTCTTAGGCGCGAGCGATAGAAGTATTTCGAGAATTAATCGTATTTAGTCCTATGTAAAAAGTGCAAATCCCCGCATTTTTTACTGGATTCTAACCCGAAGGTACCAGTATACTCAGTACCACACCGCCCAGTACTATACGTACTTAGGATGGGGAGGAAGAGGAGGAACCGGTGCGCGCATTAACAATGGACGTTCAACAGTCGGCGGGTCGCATACTCTGCTGTACGATCTTTCGGCCCGGTGGAAGGAAATTACTGGCCAAGGGCCACATTTTGAGCGATGAAGATATTCGTCTGCTCGAAACGGAGGGCATGCGCCAGGTTTGGGTCACGGAATTAGAGGATGGCGAGATCGGCGAAGACGAGGCGGTGATGGCGGTAGCGGAAGCCATGTGCTGCGGATCGGTGGAGATCAGGCTGGCCGCCGGTGGAAGGGCCAATTTGATCGCGACGCAGGACTGCTGCGCCTTGGTGGACGACGAGTTGCTGAAGCAGATCAACTGCACGAGCAGCATAGTGATCGCCACGGTTGCCAATTACCGGTTCGCGCGGACGGGTGAACGGATTGCGACGGTAAAGAGCGCGCCGTTCGCGGTGGCGCAGGCGCAGTTGGAGACGGTGTTGTCGATGCTCAACGAGCGCGGCGCGATCCTGCAGGCCCGGCCCATTCGAGAGCCCAGCGTAGCGGTTCTTTACTCAGATCCGGTGCATGGCGACCGGGCGCGGGTGCTGTTTGAGAATGTCGTGCATACGCGGCTGGAGCGTTTTGGCGCAACGCTGCGTTATTCGCTGGCCGCGATTGAAGAAGAAGAGCATGTCACGCGCGCGCTGCAGCATTTGTTGCGGACGAAACCGCACGCGGTGCTGGTAGCTTCGACGACGGCGCCTTCGGGACCCGAAGATGTAATCGGCCGGGCGCTGGTGCGGCTGGGCGCGCAGGTGGAACGGTTCCTCGCGCCTGTGGAACCGGGCAACCTGATGATGCTTGCGTATAAGGATACGATTCCGATCGTCTCGGCGCCGTGCTGCTTCCGGTCGGCGAAGCCCAACGTGCTGGACTTCGTGCTGCCGCCGGCGCTTGCGAAATATCGGATCTCGGGTTGGGAGATCGCCTGTTTGGGGCATGGGGGTTTGTTGACTTAGTAGACCTGCTCCTGTACTCATCCGCGGGGCGGCGGTGCGGCATCCGCGGCTGCGACTTAGCCGAGTGGTTCCCGCCACTCGGCTCTTTTTTTGGCCGGGAAACGGCCGCAAGAGCGGGGTCAAGACGAACCAGCGGCGCCGCGTACTGGCGCTATGATGATTTTTCGACGCCATGTCCGATGAGTGCGATGTGAACGAGCTGGGCCGCCGAGTTATCCGGGTGATCGCGCAAACACAGCGAATTCCACCGGACCAGATTTCGCTCGACAGCACGTTCGAGGAACTGAAAATCGATTCGCTGGACGGCATCAATATCGTCTTCGCGCTGGAGAGCGAGTTTGGGATTGCGATCCCGGACGACGGCGTGCAGAACATGCGCTCGGTGCGCGAGACGGTGGCGGGCGTCGAGCGGCTTTTACGACAAAAGAACGTGGCAGCGCCGCCGGGTGCGGCGTGAGCCGGGTCGCGATCACCGGACTTGGACTGGTTTGCGCGTTAGGAAACACGGTTTCGCAGTGTTGGAAGCGTTTGGCCGCGGGGGAATCGCGCATTCTCCCTTTGAGCGATCCGGGCAACCCTCCCTATAGATTCACGCGGGGCGGGGAGGCTTGGGAGTTCCGGCCGGCGGATTTTTTCAGCGAGCGGGAACTGCTGATGCTCGACCGCTTTGCGCAGTTCGCGGTGATGGCGGCGCGCGAAGCCGTGGCGCAGAGCGGCCTGCGTTTTGAAGGAGCCCTGGCGGACCGTTCGGCGGTAGTAACGGGATCGAGCGTGGGCGGGCAGTTTTCCCAAGAAGAAGGATATAGAAAGCTCTATCGCGAAAATATCCCGCGCGTAGGGCCTTTGACGATTCCGCGCGTCATGGCAAACGCCGGCGCGAGCCGCATTGCGTCCGAATTCGGCATCCGGGGGCCCGGATACACGGTGAGCACGGCATGCTCTTCTTCGAACCATGCGCTGGGGCAAGCCTTCTGGATGGTTCGCGGCGGGCAGGCGACGGTGGCAGTGGCAGGCGGAAGCGAGGCGGTTTTCGCCGAGGGATTGCTGCGGGCGTGGGAATCGATGCGCGTGGTGTCCCCGGATGTGTGCCGTCCGTTTTCGGCGGATCGCAAAGGCCTTTCGCTCGGAGAGGGCGCCGGGATGCTGGTTCTTGAAAACTGGGAGCACGCGGCGGCGCGCGGAGCGGAGATTCTGGGTGAAATCGTGGGCTTCGGGATGAGCTCGGACGCCTATCACATCACCCAGCCGTCTGTAGACGGCCCATCCAATTGCATGAAGTGGGCGCTGCGCGACGCCGGAATGGCGCCGGAGCAGGTCGGCTACATCAACGCCCACGGAACGGGAACCCAGATCAACGATCAAACCGAAACGGAAGCGATCCGCGGGGTGTTCGGCCCAAGCGCCGGACGGCTGCTGGTGAGCTCCACGAAATCCATGCATGGGCATACGCTGGGAGCGGCGGGCGGCATCGAGGCGGTGGCCACGGTATTGACACTCCGGAACAGCCTGGTCCCACCGACGGCGAACTTCACCTCGCCCGATCCGGCATGCGATTTGGACGTAGTTGCGAACCGGGCGCGCGCGGCTGAGATCGAAGCGGCCATGAGCAATACGTTCGCCTTCGGCGGGCTCAACGCGAGCGTGGTTTTCGCCCGCCCCGATAGACCGGCGCCCCGACAAAATCAACCAGGATAAGCTAATCATTGTTCATGAAGATCTCTATCGGGGCGGACCACGCCGGGTACGCCATGAAGGCCGAATTGATTGCGGTGGCGGAAAAACTGGGCCATACGGTGAGCGATGTGGGCACGTTCGAGCCCGACAAACCGGACGATTACCCGGATTACGCGGCGCTGGTGGCTGCCGATATCCGCTCCGGAAAAGCCGAGCGCGGCATTCTGGTTTGCGGCAGCGGGGTGGGCGTTTCGGTCGCGGCGAACAAGTTCAAGGGGATTCGCGCCGGCCTGTGCCACGATCACTACTCCGCGCATCAAGGCGTGGAGCACGATGACATGAATGTGCTGGTGCTGGGGGCGCGCATCATCGGCCCGATGATGGCCCAAGACGCGGTGGAAGCGTACCTGAGCGCCACCTTCAGCAAGGAAGCGCGCCACCTCCGCCGGCTCGAGAAAGTGAAAGGAATTGAGGAAAGTGAGTTCCGCTAACACCCAGGCCGCGGCGGATATCGCCGCGTTCGGGATCGCGCTTCCGGGGAAGATGCAGGCCGCGGTTCGGCAGGCGCAGGACAGTTGGGACGCAAGCGGCGGCACGCTGCGGCTTTGGAACAAAGACGGCGCGTTGTGGACGGGACGGGGAGAAGGCAAGTGGCTCGGCTGGCTCGATATCGTCGAGCGGCAGCTCGCGAGCATTTCGAAGTTTAAGGCCCTTGCGGCCGAAATTCGCGAGGACGCTTTCACGCACATGCTGCTGCTCGGGATGGGCGGATCGAGCTTGTGCCCGGAGGTGTTCGGCGCAACCTTCGGCAAACAGCCCGGGTGGCCGGAACTGCTGGTGCTGGATTCGACCGATCCGGCTCAGATCAGAAGCATACAGGCCAAGATCAATCCGGCGCGCACGCTGTTCTGGGTATCGAGCAAGTCGGGCGCGACGATGGAAACGAACCTCTATATGCAGTACTTCTTCGACGAGACGAAGAAGGCTGTCGGCGATCGCGCGGGACACCACTTCATTGCGATCACGGACCCAGGATCGAGACTGGAAGGCATGGCGGAGAAGCTTGGGTTCCGGCGAATCTATTATGGCGAGGCGAGCATTGGAGGGCGCTATTCGGCGTTGTCCGATTTTGGACTCGCGCCGCATGCGGCGGCGGGACTCGACACGGAACGTTTGTTGAGGCGCGCCCGGGAAATGGCCGAGGCGTGCAGGAGTTCTAGAGCGGCGAGCAATCCGGGGGTGGCGCTGGGACTGATTCTAAGCGCCGCGGCCGCGAAATTCGGCCGGGATAAAGTTACGCTGCTGTGCTCCAAGCCGCTCGTTCATCTGGGCGCGTGGCTGGAGCAGTTGCTGGCCGAATCGACGGGCAAGCAGGGCGCGGGTCTAATTCCTATCGACCGCGAGCCATTGTTGCGGTCCGGACGCTACGGCAAGGACCGGATATTTGCGTGTATCAAGTTGGCAGGCGATCGCGATTCGGAGCTGGAGGGCTCGATCGCGGCGCTCGAAAGAAGCGAACAGCCGGTGTTGCGGATCGTTTTGAACGATCTGTACGACCTCGGGCAAGTCTTCTTCCAGTGGGAAATCGCGGCGGCGGTAGCGGCTTCGGTGCTTCGGGTTAACGCGTTCGATCAGCCGGATGTGGAAGCGAGCAAGGCTGCGGCGCGAGAACTGGCGCTGAAGTTCGAAGAGACCGGGTCGCTTGCGGGCGAGAGTCCGGTATTAGAACAGGACGGCATCAAGCTGTTTGCGGATGCAGAGAACGCGGCGGCGCTGCTCAACAACGGAGGCACGCTCGGCGCCGCGATCCGGGCGCACGTGGATCGCCTGCGGCCGGGCGACTACTTCGCGCTGCTCGCTTACTTGCCGATGTTCCGGACGCACGAGGAGAAGTTGCAGCAGATGCGCGCAACGATTCTGGAATCGAAGGGAGCGGCCACGGTGCTCGGGTTTGGACCGCGATTCCTGCACAGCACGGGGCAGTTGCATAAGGGCGGCCCAAATACGGGAGTGTTTCTACAGATCACCTGCGAGGAGGCGGCCGACCTGCCCGTTCCGCAACAGAAGTATACATTCGGAGTGGTGAAAGCGGCCGAGGCGCGGGGCGATTTCAAAGTGTTGGCCGAAAGGGGCCGGCGCGCGCTGCGGGTGCATTTAGGGAAAGACGTCTCCAAAGGCCTGGACCGGCTGCGGGACCTGATCTGCGCAGCAGTGGCGCATTAGCTTTCCTCCGTTCAGGTTTCTTTGAAGGCGCAACGCCTGCCCAGGGCGCTGCGCCTCCCGCGTCGCCGGAACGCCCAAATCGTCCCGGCGCCGCATCCACGACTGCATAGTTGCCGGCCGCTCAACCGGAAGAAGGCGGATGCCCGTCCGCCCTCCATACGCGTGCGCCGACACGCGCGGGAGCGACGCCGGCTAGCGGACGTGGAAACTCAATTCCTGTGACTTGGTTTTAGAGGTGACGCTGAGGGCGAAAACGGTGCGCTCGGCGCAGGAACCGCCGTCGAGCGCAAGCGCCGCCTCAAGCGTCTGGGATTCGAATTTTTCGAGCTGATCGGCCGAGAGGATGGGGCTCAGATCGGACAGAACCTGCTGCCCCGAGATGGACGCTAGGGCGGCGCCTGTAATCCAACCACTGGGGATGTGATATTTCGAAGAGCTCAGGATCGAGAGCACGGCCGTTGCCGAGTTTAGCGAGACCTTCAAGAGGCTCGATGGGCTGTGGCTCTGGTTGCGGAGGATAGCGGCGAGCATGATCTCGCGCCCAATCGGCTGGATCGCGACGTTGGCGTTTGAGAGCGCCTGATAGATCTCGCTGCTGACAAGTGTCTGCTTCGTCGAGCTGCTATTGCAGATATTCAGGTCATAAGCGGTTACGCCTTTCGGAACGGTACCGTAGTTCTGTTGGAGCAGGCTCTGCGGAATCTGGGTTCCGGTGACAGTAAAGGCGCTCTGCGCAAAGCTGGCGCTGGCGGCGAGGACGAAGCCCAGAGCTGTGGCTGCAAGGGAACGCATGGAAATCTCCTTTGTCGGCGGCGTGCTGAAACTCGCGCGCCTGATTCAGGGATATAGGCCAGGGGAACGCGCCCTACGGATTTTTACGCGTCAACCCGCTGAATTCAGGCCAGATAAAATTCTTTAGAAAATCGTCACCGTCCGGGGAGGCCGCGGGATTTTACCAGCGCTGCAACGGAAAGCCGTGCTCCAGGTAGGCCGCGAAGCCGCCTCGAACGACTGCAAGCTGGCGGTAGCCGGCGCTCCACAGCAGGCTGGCGGCAAAGGTGCAGCTCTTGCCCTCGTCGCAAACCAGCGAGAGGGATGTTTGGCGGGGCAAGCCGTCGAGCGCGGCGGCAAGATTGTTCAACGGGATCGAGATCGCGTCCGGAATATGAGCCTTTCGGAAAGCAGCCGGGTCCCGGATATCTGCGACGACGGTTTTCCAGGCGGCAAGGCGAACCCCGAGAGTTTCGGCTGAGATGTATTCGATTTTTCCCGTATTTGGCTGAGTTTTCCGCCAAGTTTCGATAGCCTGCTCCGCAAAACGCCCGGCCACCGGCATGCGATCAAAGCGCTCGAAGAATCTTACGGCGCGTTCCACAGGCAGGTCCGCATCCGAGAGCAGGTAGACGCTTCGTTCGCCTATCAATCCGGCGGCGTGAAGAAGATCGGGCGACTCGAACTCCGGCAGATTCACGCTGCCTGGAATAAAAGCGGCAGAAAACAGGAAAGGCGCCCGTAAATCCAGCAGCAAGGCGCGGGGCGATTGGAGTAAATCGAGATCCAGACCGGACAATCGGGGCACTCTCTCGGAGGGCTTATGGGATTGCTTTCTTGCCCATCCGAAGACATTCTTCACGAGATTGGCGTCCAGAAACCCTCCAGGAAGCGTTGCATTCAGGATCATATAAGCGCTTACGTATGTCCACCGGACGGGCCTGCAAATACATAGGGATTTGCTGATTTAATGGAAGGATTAAGTTACATCTCCGCGGCGGGTTTGGAGAGGCGGTTATCCGTCACATGGTTAGCGAAATAGCCAACTGAAATGAGCTTAAGACTTAGCTGCGCCGGCGCCGACCTGGCGGATGGAAATACGAAGTATTTTGACGGGAGTTAGCGGTTTGTCCTGCGCATCGCGCGGCACTTCGGAAATGGCGTCCGCGATCTGCTGGCCGGAAACCACTTCGCCAAAAATGGAATAATGCCCGTTTAAATGCGTCGCGGGAGCGACGGTAATAAAAAATTGGCAGCCGTTGGTATTTGGGCCGGAATTGGCCATGGCCAACACGCCGGGCTGGTCGAAGCTGCGATTGGGCGCGATCTCGTCGTCGAACTTATAGCCTGGGTCGCCTTCGCCTGTGCCGAGCGGGTCGCCGCCCTGGATCATGAAACCGGGAATCACGCGGTGAAAAGTGGTCCCGGTATAGAGAGGAACGTGCTTCGATTTGCCGGTGGCCGGATCGGTCCAGGTCTTGCTTCCAGTGGCAAGGCCGCGAAAATTGGCGACGGTGGCGGGCGCCTCTTTTTCGAACAGGCGGCATACGATGTCGCCCATCGAGGTGTAAATCACGGCGTAAAGTCCGGGTTCGGAAGGCAGAGCGGCCGGCGGAGGGGCGGCCTCATTGGGCTTGGAGTGCGGCTGGGTCTTGGGAGTCTGGCCAAAGAGGGGCGTGGCGAAGGCGATGCTAGCCAAGCAGAGAAGGTTAAGAAATCGCATTGAGGGCGATTATAGCGGCACAGCGCCCGAGTGGATGTAGGAGATCTCCGGCTACTTAATACTGCGGCCCAATTGTAACTACCGGAGCGGATCTCCTACAATTCAAATGAGAACCTACGCCATGAAGTACCTATCCGCGCTGGCGCTGCTTTGCGCCATTTTGTTTTCGGCCGCATGCAGCCAGAGCCCGCAAAAGCTGATTTCGGTTGCCAACAAGTACCACGAGCAGAAGAAGTATAAAGAAGCCTCGATTCTCTATCAAAAGGCCATTGCCAAAGAGAAGACCAACGCGGAGGCGTATTATCGCGAAGGGCTGAATCTGCTGGACGATCACAATCCGGGAGAAGCCTCGAAGTATCTGCGGCGCGCGATCGACCTCAAGCCGGATAACGTAGACGCCGAAGCGAAGCTGGCCGAGATTTATCTGGCAGCCTATGCGTCGGATCCAAAGAAGTTCAAGGCGCTGGCGCCGGAGATTAAGGACCTCACCGCGAAGATACTGCAACGGCAGCCCGATTCGTTCAATGGAACGCGCTTGCAAGCCTTCGTATACCTGACCGAGCAGGACAAAGAGAAGGCGCTCGATGAGTTCGCAAAAGCCAACCGCATTAAACCCTACTCGAGAGATCTGGTGGGCTGGTATGCGGAGGGTCTCATGGCGGCGGGCCGCACGGAAGATGCCGAGGCGCTGCTGCGCGACATGATCGCGCACGACAAGACCTGGGACCCGGCATACGATCTCCTCTTCGTTCAATACGGTAAGAGCAAGCAACGGGATAAAGCGGAGGCGATCCTGCGGGAGCGGGCCGAAAACGAGCCGAAGAGCGCGGCGGCCGCTGAAAGCCTGGCGAACTTCTTAGGAGCGTCGAACCGGTTCTCCGAAGGCGAAGCGGTACTGAAGAAAGCCGCGGCGGACAAGCAGGATTTTCCGAACGGCGACGAGATGCTGGGGGACTATTATTTCCGGAACCGGAAGTTCGACCAGGCGCTCGAGCAGTACCAGGCAGGCGTGGCGAATCATCCCAAGGACGCATTGCATTACCAGGAACGCGTAATAGCGGTTTACACGATCACGGGCCGCCACGACGAAGCGGAGGCGTTGGCCAAGAAGCTGGCCGCCGGAAATCCGAAGGACGCCGCAAGCAACGAAATGTACGCGGCCCTGCTTCTGCAGACCGGTCTTAAGAAAGATACTTCGCGATCGATATCCGAGCTGCAGACTCTGGTGAAAAACAATCCGAACAATGCCGTGTTGCATGTAGATTTGGCGCGGGCTTATTTCGAGTTGAACCAGATGGACAAGGCGCTCGGCGAGGCGCAAGAGGCCACGCACCTGAATCAGAAGGCGATGCCTGCGCATATCATCGCGGCGCGCATTTATGAAGATCGGGGCGAGCACGGTAAAGCCATCGAGGAAACGAATGTGATATTGGCGGCCGAACCGCGCAATCCGGAGGGACGGCTGATACGGGCAAGAGCGTTGATTGGAATCAACGAGGCAGATAAGGCGCAACCCGAATTGGAAGCTCTGGTCAATGAGTTTCCGCAGTTGCCCGATCCGCGGCTGCAACTCGCGAATCTCTATCTCGGCGAAAAGCAGTTTGACAAAGCGACGCAGGAATTCGACCGTGTCTGGAAATCGACTCCGCCGGACGATCGCGGGTTCGTGGGCTTGCAGAGCGTGAGGCTGGCGCAAGGGCACGCCGACGAAGCGGTCCGCGCGATGCAGGATGTGGTCACCAAAAATCCCAAGGTGCTGGCGTATCGTTATCAGTTGGCGAATTTCGAAGCGACGGCGGGCGGACAGCTACTGGCCTCCGATCCGGCGCGGGCGAACCAATTGTTCCAGGATGCCGCTGACAATTTCAAAGAGATCCTGAAGACCACCACCAATTCAACCGATGTATGGTTGCGGTTGGGCGCGCTGCAGCGGCAGCTAAAGCAATACGACGCAGCGCTCGCCTCTTTCGAGCAGGCCGCGAATGCGAGCCCGCGCAACCCGGGACCGATCCTGAATCAAGCCATGTTGTTCGAGGCGCTCGGAAAGCAGCGGCAGGCGATTGACGCTTACAACAAAGTGCTGGGCGTGGACCCGCAAAATGCGCTGGCAATGAACAACCTCGCGTTCTTGAATGCCGAGACCGGCACGAACCTGGATCAGGCCATGACTTACGCGGAGCGGGCCAAGAAGCAGTATCCCGACAACCCCGATGTCACCGACACGCTTGGCTACGTGTACTACCAGAAAAATTTGAATAACGAGGCGCTGCGTATCTTCCGCCAGATCGTACAGGATCATCCGCAGAACCCGACCTTCCATTTCCATCTTGCGATGGCGCTGCTGAAGGAAGGCGACAAACAGGGCGCGCGGTCGGAAGCCGAAAAGGCCTTAAAGAACAGCGCGCAGCCGCAGCAGCAGGACAAGATCCGGTCTTTCGTCAGCCAGATCGGTTAACCGCTTGCTGATCGAGCAACCCTCGGCGGGACCTCGCGACCAGTATGCGTCCCTGAAATACGTTGCGCCTTTCGCCCTGTTCCTCCTGTTTCTGGCGCTGTCTCCGCGGCTGCCGATCGATCCCTTTTGGGAGGCCCCGCTACGGGTGGCGGCGCTCGCGGTGGTTTGCACCCTCTGCTGGCCCCGCGAGCTGCGGCTGCGGCCGGCGCGGTGGCTCGCGAGCGTAGGCATCGGCGCCGTGGTTTTCGCCCTATGGATTGCGCCGGACCTGCTGATCCCCGGATATCGGAGCCTGCCGCTATTTTCAAACGCTGTCGTCGGCCACGCGCACTCATCGCTCGGCGACGCCGCGCTACACAGCCGCTGGATTCTTGCGTGGCGTACGGCGCGCGCCGTGCTGATTGTTCCGGTCGTCGAAGAACTTTTCTGGCGGGCGTGGCTGATGCGTTGGCTGATCAACACCGATTTCCGCAAGATCCCGTTGGGGACCTACGCGCCGTTGTCGTTCTGGCTGACAGCCATATTGTTTGCCTCCGAACACGGCCCCTACTGGGATGTCGGCCTGGTAACGGGTGTTATCTACAACTGGTGGATGATCCGTACCAAATCCGTGGCGGACTGCATCTTGATGCACGCGGTCACAAATGGACTGCTCAGCGCCTATGTGATAGCCGCGGGGCAGTGGCAGTATTGGCAATAAGGCAACTCCGCCGGCTCGGTCCAGATGCTACAGTCAAACAATCAGGAGAGTGCTCCTGAACTAAATCATGCCCTGCCTGCTTGCGCTACTCGCTGTCGCGTTCCCGCGAATCGCCATCGTGCTGTTATACCTCTTCACCAACTTTTTCTCGCGCGTTGTGTACCCGATCAATACAGCCGTCGTGGGAGTCCTTGGATTCCTGTTCCTGCCATTGACGCTGATCGTCTATACCTTTTTCGAGAACACCAATCATTCGACGGCGCTGACGCCGGTTCAGCTTATCTTCGTGTTTGTCGCAGTCGTGATCGACTTGGGGCTGGTCGGCGGCGGAATGCGCAGCCGCCGCGCAGCCTGATCCACGCTAGCGCGCGCAACGGGCACAAAACGCCCTGTGGTCCACGCTAACGCGCACAACGGCGCAAAACGCCTGTGCGCTCACCCACCTCCCCGGGCCGCAAGCCGCTTACTTCTTCGAAGCAGAACCGGGGGCCGACATTCCGGCGTGCGCCTTGGCGACCATCGGGTCCGGCAAGGCATAGCCGGCGGCTGCCTGAAACTTATTCTTGAGCGATCCGGCGACGACGTGATCCTTGCCGGCCATCAGCGCCTCAAATCCCTCCTTGGCGACCTCAGCCGGGTCGTCCTTCTCGCTCGCGCCTAGCTTGGTGTCGTCGGCGCCCGCGCGGTGAAAGAAGTTCGTCTCGGTTGCGCCGGGCATCAGAGTGGTCACCGTGACTCCGGTATCTTTCAACTCTTCACGAATGCTCTGCGAAAGCGAACGGTCGAAGGCTTTGGTGGCGCCGTATACAGCCTCGTAGGGGGTAGGCATGGTGCCGGCGATCGAAGAGGTGATCAGAATTCGGCCCTGCCCGCGCGCAGCCATGGTTTTTGCCGCATACTTGGTCAGGTGCAGCGTGGACATGACATTTAATCGCACCATGTCCATTTCTTCCTTCAGGTCGGTTTCGATGAATCGCCCGCTGACTCCGACGCCGGCGTTGATCGCAATCGCGTCCACGGGACGGCCGGCGGACTCGATTGCGCTGATGAGTTGGTGCGTGCCTTCGTGCTCGGCTAGGTTCGCCTGAACGGGTTGCACTTGCACTCCGTAAGTTTCCAGTTCCAGAGCGGCTTTGTCGATGCCTTCGCCGCCGGAGGCGATCAGCAGATCAAATCCATTCTGTGCGAACTGTCTCGCTAGTTCGAGGCCGATACCACTCGAAGCGCCGGTTACGACGGCAAAAGGGCGGGTTGAAGTTGTAGCCATTTCTATGTCCTGCCCGTGAGACGATTGGCTCGCGCCAAATGGGAAATGGGAGTATTACGAGTGCGGCGGCGCAGTTTCGATTTATCCTATAGGTGGGATGACAATCGACGAACGGCTGCAGTTCCTGTTGCAATCGACAGAATCCTTGCACTCTACCGTGCAGGAGGTCGTGGGAGGACTGCAGACCCTTCGCGAGAGCGTGGCAGAACTCCGGAAAGCAGTGGAGAGCAACTCCGAGAACATTCTCCGCCTGGCGAACATCGCTGCCGCCCACGAGCAGCGGCTGGACAATCTCGATGACCGGCTGCCCGGCTGAACGATCAGCTCCAATAATTCCGATCTAAATTCCGGAACTGTACGGCTTCGGCCAGATGCTTAGCAGCGACGGTCGTTGCATGATCCAGATCCGCGATGGTGCGGGCCACCCTCAGCAGGCGGTCATGGGCGCGCGCCGAGAGGTTCATTCGGCGAATGGCCATCTCCAGCGTGCGCTCGCCGCTTTCGTCAAGCGCGCAGAGAGAGCGGAGTTGCGAAGGTGGAATCTGCGCGTTATAGAACCCGCGGCTGCGCTGGGTTTCGCGAGCCTGCTCGACGCGCTCCTGTATCTCGGCCGAAGCCTGCCCATCGGTCTTGCCGCGCAGTTCTTTATAAGGCGCCGCGGGACTTCGATATGTAAGTCGATGCGGTCGAGCAACGGCCCACTTACTTTGGCTAAGTAGCGCTGAATGATTGCGATAGGCGCCGGTTCTCTTGAGGACACTGTGAATTGCTGAGGGTGACGGCTGCCAAGAATGAAGCCGGAGAACCGTTCCTACGCAGCCCCGCCGCGTCCCGCCGTGCGTTAGGGTTGGCGAAAACTGCTGGCCTGAGGCAGGAAGTGGGATAAGGTCTACGTTCGACAAACAACGTATGCAGACTTATAGATTTCGTGATATTCTGTTTGACCGGTAACAGACCTACAAAGACAAAAGGGTTCTTCAGTATGTGCGCGGTTTCCCTTTGTCCCACCGCTCATGATCCAGTTCCCGCAGTCTGGATGCACTTGCTCTCCGGAGTCTTGTCGACACTAGGGCGCATGGAGCGGCTGGCGAATTGCCCTAGGGCCCCGGCTCGCCGCTACTACGATGAGAGCCTCGCTACCTCCCTTGGTGCAGAGGAGGCACACGCGGCCATTCAGTTGGTACACCATCTGGTCTGGAACGACTGGGTGAAGGGCGCGCCAGAAGCTCAGGAACTCGACCTTCTCCTCCATCTCAGCACGTGCGGCCAGCACGGACGACGTGTCCGAACGGACAGCCGGAGGAGTGCTCGGGGACAACCCCTTACTGTCCGACGAGCCCCATCGTCCTCGATCCATTCGGTGAGGGGTTCCACCTGACAAGCCTCAGTGGGGGAGTGCGATTTCGCGTCTCGTCAAATAAGTTGCCGGCGAAAATGAGTTGGACAGATCCTAATTGGCGTAACGGCTGGCTCGCACTGGACCGAAATGAGAACGGACGCATCGACGATTTCTCGGAATTATTCGGCGATATGACAGTTCAGCCACCATCCAAAGACCGCAATGGGTATAGTGCCTTGGCCGTTTTTGACGATCCGAAGAACGGCGGTAACGGCAACGGGGTAATCGATCCCGGGGATAGCGTGTATAGCCGGCTCAGGGTCTGGATTGACGCGAATCATAACGGAATCAGCGAGCCGGAAGAGCTTCACAGTCTGCCTGAGCTTGGTATTTTCCGCATCGATCTTAAATACACGGAATCGCGGTACGTGGACGCCAATGGTAACCAGTTCCGGTATCGCGCCAAAATATGGGACGAAGCCGGTCGGGACCACAATGCCTGCTACGACGTGTTCATCGAAGTCGCAATGGGGAACGATTGAGGATGAGGGCCACGTCTTCAGCGCTTCCGCTCGTTTTCCTACTGTGCTTCACCATGCGCGCCGAGAGCCCTGCGCCCCAGGCGTGCGCGGAAGCGTTGACCGCCGCTAGAAAGGCGGAGCTGGTCGATTACTTGCAAAAAAAACTAGACCTGACGCCGGAGGTATCGCTAAACCTGATGTCGGACGAGCCGGTAAATGGAGGCTGTTATCGGAAGCTGACCTTCAAAGGCAAGGGCCCGCTGAAAACTTGGGTGCTGAGGTACTATCTCTCTCCCGACCAGAGATACCTGACAAGCGAATTGCTCGACAGCGCTTTGGACCAAACGAGGAGCGGCGGCGAAGGGACGAGGCGCTCATGTCCGACCTCTCGCATCAGAGCGGCGCGAGTCAAGGCCCAGCTGACGCGCCGGTCACTCTCGTCGAGTTCTCCGATTTCCAGTGTCCGTTTTGCCGGAATTTCTCGGTAGTCCTCAAAGAGGTCTTGGCCACCGACGGGGATCGCATTCGCGTGGTGTTTCATCACATGCCTTTGTCCATGCACGCCTGGGCGCGTACCGCCGCGGAGGGAGCTGCGTGCGCTCAGTTGCAGAACAGCGCTTCCTTCTGGTCCATCCATGACAAGCTGTTCGGGGCGCAGAGGGAAATGACTGCTTCAAACGTACGTGAGAAGCTGCTCGCGTTTGCTCACGAAACCAGGACCCTGGATGTCGCCGCGTTTCAGACATGCTTGGATAACCAGCTCTCGCTCGGCTTAGTATTTCAAGACCTTGATCTCGCCTCGACAGCGCAGGTCTCAGGAACGCCGACGGTGTTCCTAAACGGGCGCCGCTTAACGGGCATCAAGGACGCCGCCGCCCTGCGCGCGGCGGTAGTCGAAGCAAGCACTCTCAAGGCGTTTGCAGAGAGGACCCGTGCTCGTCCTTAAAGCAAGGTGAATTGGAATGAAAGAAAGTCCAGCGCATTTACAAGTTAGAGAGGTTCTACAAAAGAAATGAAAGCGCTCGCAAAGCTATGCAGATGTATCTTGGCGCTGTCTTTGACTGTCCCGCCGCTGGCTCTCGGGCAGTGCTCGGCCCCGAGCACCAGCCCGACACACCTGGTGAGCTCCGGCTCCTGCGGCACGACGGTTTGGGAGCTGGCATATTCGTTCAACGGCACAACCCACATCCAGAACTCGGATTACTCGCCGGCTGGAAGCTGTGGCGGAAACTATTATGACTGCAACTGCGAGTACATCGGGTCTTACGAAAACCCTGGCAGCGTGTCAGGCGTTGTGATCGCGAGCGGCAGCGGATGGGATGTCTATTGGAATGCTACGAACTACAACGTCATCTACCACGATGTTCCATGTAGCTCGAGCAGCGTGTGCTGCAACAACGCGACCGACACGGCCCCATCAAGTTACACGACGATGTTTATAGACCAGACGTTCCTCACATGCTAACCATATCCAAGTTCCCGATTCTACTCTTACTCGCGTCCGCCGCGGCGGCTTTCGGCGTCTCCGATCGGCTGGCCACGTCCGATAGTGTGACTCCGGGCGGACTCCACACCTTCGTCGTAACTAATACTTCCAACGCCGTGTTGACCGGCATGACTATCAGAAACGATGACTACGATGCGACCGGCAAGCGGACGGCGTGGGGTATAAGGTTCTTCGATTCGCTATTGAATTCGGACGCAGACAAGCTCGCGCCTGGACAGAGCCATACGTTTGACATGAACAGTAGGGGCAAGACGGACCTTCGGGTGGACGCCGCCATCTTTGCCGACGGCTATGCGGAAGGCGACCCGGACGCCATTCAATACCTATGGGATTTACGAAAGTGGCTGGCGATCGGATATCAGGAGGTTTTTGAGGATTTCGATACCAAGGTACCCGATCCCAACGATTGGGCGGCGGCGATCGCAGCCCTGACCCAAATCAAAGATTCGCGATCTGGTCCTCCGACCGGCCATGGTGCGCAATGGCACTCCGTTTCAAACGCCTACGACACCGTGATCGGTAATATTCGCGATAACCCAAAAGTCGCGCCGCAGAAGATGGTTGAGACCCTCCGTAAGCAGATGGAGCCGCGGATCAAGGCTATTCAGTCACAGATCCGGCCCTCTCAGGTGCAGCCATAGCGCTGAACGTGCGACGTAGCGGTGAACGGTCGAAAAGACGACATCGAGGTCTATCGCGGTGCCTCTCAGCTCCAATAATTCCGATCCAGATTCCGGAACTGTACGGCTTCGGCCAGATGCTTTGCCGCGACATGGGCGGCATGATCCAGATCCGCGATGGTGCGGGCCACCCTCAGCAGGCGGTCATGGGCGCGCGCCGAGAGGTTCATTCGGCGAATGGCCATCTCCAGCGTGCGCTCGCCGCTTTCGTCAAGCGCGCAGAGAGAGCGCAGTTGCGAAGGCGGAATCTGCGAGTTATAGAACCCGCGGCTGCGCTGGGTTTCGCGGGCCTGCTCGACGCGCTCTTGTATCTCGGCGGAGCTTTGCCCGTCGGTCTTGCCGCGCAGTTCTTTATAAGGCACGGCGGGGACTTCGATATGTAAGTCGATGCGGTCGAGCAACGGCCCACTTACTTTGGCTAAGTAACGCTGAATGATTCCCGGCGTGCAGCGGCACTCGCGGGTGTTATCGCCATAAAAGCCGCAGGGACAGGGATTCATCGCGCCGATCATCATAAACCGCGCCGGGAAGGTGAGTGTGCCGTGACTGCGCGCCAGCGTCACTGTTCCCTCTTCGAGCGGCTGCCGTAACTGTTCGAGAACTCCGCGCGGGAACTCGGGCAGCTCGTCCAGGAAAAGCACGCCTTGATGAGAGAGGCTCACCTCGCCGGGACGCGCGCTTCCGCTTCCGCCGCCGATAAGTCCGGCATCTGAAATGGTGTGATGAGGCGCGCGGAAGGGACGAGCTCGCAGGAGGCCAACGCCGGGCGGCAGGACACCGGCTACGCCATGCACCTGGGTGGCCTCGAGCGCCTCGCGAAAGGTCATCTTCGGCAGAATGCCGGCAAGGCGCTTGGCGAGCATGGTCTTGCCGGAGCCGGGCGGCCCGATCATCAGGACATTGTGGCTTCCCGCAGCCGCCACTTCAAGCGCTCGCTTGGCCATGGTCTGGCCGCGCACGTCGCGGAAGTCGGCTGCAGTCGCGCTGTCGGTCTCAACTTTCGGGAGGACCGCGGTAGCGGGCGCGTAGCCGCTCGGTTCGTTCAGGAATTGCACCACCTGGGAAAGATGCCTCAGTCCAAAGACGCGGATGCCTTCCGCAACCGCGGCTTCGGCGGCGTTGTCCTCCGGCACCAGCAGGTTGGGGATGCCGCGGCGCGCCGCGCAGACGGCAATCGAGAGCGCGCCTCGCACCGGCCGCAAGCTGCCGTCGAGCGACAATTCCCCCACCAGCATGTAATCGTCGGTCCGGCCCACGGTTCCCATGGCGCCCAGAATGGCGGTCGCCATCGGCAGATCGAAGCCGGCGCCTTCTTTGCGCACATTGGCCGGCGCAAGGTTGATGGTAACCGACTTACTGGGATAGCCGAAGCCGGAATTGAGCAGCGCCGATTTGATCCGCTCCCGGCTCTCTTTGACCGCTGCGTCCGGCATTCCGACCGTAACAAAATCGCGGCTGGTGCCCGCCGGATACATGTCCACTTCCACGTCAATGACGTGCGCGTCGATGCCATGTATAGCCGCGCTGTACGTGCGGAAGAGCGCCACGAGAAGCTAGTATCGGAATTCCGGGGATTCTCTCCGGCGTCAAAACGAAGTTCCCGAATGCCGCACCTGAACGGCGAGACCCGTAGTTTAATGATTCAGGTGGCAATCTTGTCTAAGCGAACCGTATTCTACCTGTTTTCGACTATGCTGCTGGCCGGATGCGCGCTGGCCCGCACCAAGGCGCCCTTCCCCGACCCCGCGGTCGATTCCCCTGCAACCACAACCCACGGCAAAGAAATGGCAGTCCTGGCGGGCGGCTGCTTTTGGGGCGTCGAAGGCGTCTTCGAAAGAGTGAAGGGCGTAACCAATGTGGTGTCGGGGTTCGCGGGCGGCGAAAAAGCCACCGCGCATTACGAGACGGTCAGCACCGGCAGGACCGGCCATGCCGAATCGGTCTTGATTAGCTTCGATCCCGCGCAGATCACCTATGGCCAGCTCTTGAAAATCTATTTTTCGGTGGCTCACGATCCGACTGAATTGAATCGGCAAGGCCCGGATACAGGAACTCAATATCGCTCGTCGATCTTTTACATGAGCGACGAGCAGAAGAAGATCGCCCAAGCGTACATTCAACAACTCGACGCCGCGAAAGTCTTCTCGCGCCCTATCGTGACGCAAGTTGTGCCGCTCCGCGGATTCTACGCCGCGGAAAATTACCATCAGCACTATCTCGATAACAATCCCAACAATCCTTACATCGTGTACAACGATCTTCCGAAGCTGGCGGCGCTCAAAAAGCAATATCCTGAGTTGTGCAAGCGCTAGGCGGGAGCAATCGCGATGACGGAAACGACCCAGGCGCCTCCAAAACCGGATGAGAGCAAGAAGCCGGACGAGCAGCACCTAGAAGATAAGGACGTCGCGCGCGAAGTAGAGCGCATCGTTCGCGAGACGCCGGTCTTCGACGTTCACACGCATCAATACCCGCCGAGTTTCCGCAAGCTGTTCTCGGCCGGCATCGACGATCTGGTCACGTATCATTATCTGATCGCGGAGCTCTTTCGTTCCTCCGCCGTGGGCGTCGATGCGTTCTGGTCCATGAGCAAGCCGGAGCAAGCCGATCTGATCTGGGACACGCTGTTCGTGCGCAACACGCCCCTATCGGAAGCCTGCCGCGGCGTGGTCTGCGTGATGAGCGCCTACGGGCTCGACCCGCACGCCCCCGATCTCAAAGCGGCCCGCGAGTTCTTCGAATTTATCGAGCCGAACGATCACCTCGAGCAAGCTATGCGCCTCGCGGGCGTCTCCGACATGGTGATGACGAACGATGTCTTCAATCCGGAGGAAGCCGCGTATTGGGAATCCGGAGCGGCGCGTCATCCCAAGCTGCACGCGGCGTTGCGCATGGACCCGCTGCTGAACAGTTGGGAGCAGGCTTCGGAGACTCTGAGCCGGCGCGGGTACCAGGCGACTCGCGATATAGACGATTCGGCCGTCTCTTCCGCGCGCCGTTTTCTCGATGACTGGATCGAGCGCATGAAGCCGCTCTACATGGCCGTTTCCCTGCCCGCCGAGTTTCGCTATCCGGACGATTCGGCGCGCACCAAAGTGATGCAAGACATCGTGCTGCCCACCGGGCGCGAGCACAATTTGCCGTTCGCGCTCATGGTTGGCGTCCGCCGGGCTGCGAATCCAACGCTGCGCGACGCTGGAGATAGCGTTGGCTACGCCGACGTAAGTTCGATCGGACGGCTCTGCCGCGAGAACCCGGACAATCGATTCCTCGCAAGCATTCTGTCGCGCGAGAACCAGCACGAGCTGTGCGTGACGTCCCGGAAATTTGCGAACCTGATGCCGTTCGGCTGCTGGTGGTTTTTGAACAATCCATCCATCATCCGCGAGATTACCGACGAGCGTTTAGAAATGCTGGGCGCGACCTTCATCCCGCAGCATTCCGACGCTCGCATCCTGGATCAAATCATTTACAAATGGCAGCACTCCCGATACACGATCGCGGCGTCGCTCACCGACAGCTACCGCGCCTTGCTGCGGGATGGCTGGCGGCTCACCTCCGATCAGATTGAGAGTGACGTGACCCGGCTGTTCCAGAACAACTTTCGCAGATTCGCCGGCGTGGCCGTTTAACCGCGCATGGACCGGAGCGGCGCAACGCGCAAGTGGGCGCATCTGCGCTGGTATATTTGCGGCCTCCTGTTTTACGCCACCACGGTGAACTACATGGACCGCATGGTGCTAGGCATTCTGAAGCCCACCATCGCGGCCCAACTGCACTGGACCGACACGCAATACGGCCTCATCAATTCCGCGTTCCAGCTTGGATACGCGATCATGCTGCCCATTTCAGGCCGGCTGATCGACTGGCTTGGCATTCGCTTGGGCTATACGGCCGCGGTCGTTTTCTGGAGCCTTTCGTCGATGGCGCATTCGCTCGCCGGCAGCGCGTTCCAATTCGGCGTCGCCCGACTGGGGTTGGGCCTCGGCGAAGCGGCGAATTTTCCCGCTGCGCTCAAAACCGTGGCCGATTGGTTTCCCCGGCGCGAACGCGCGACCGCAGTGGGTCTTTTCAACAGCGGTTCGAATATCGGCGCGGTGGTCGCGCCCCTGGTTGTGCCTATCCTGACGGCGCGCTTCGGCTGGCACTCCGCCTTTCTGTTCACCGGATCGCTGAGCGCGACATGGGCAATCGTCTGGTTCTTTTTCTATCGCGAACCGGAGCAGCACCGTCGACTCTCGGCCGAAGAGCTTCGATTGATCCGCTCGGACCAGGATGCGGCCGCGCCCACTCAAAAATTTTCGTATTTGCGCCTGCTTTCCACGAGAGCGGCATGGGCGTTCGTGATCGGCAAATTTCTAACCGACCCGGTGTGGTGGTTCTATCTGTTCTGGCTGCCCGGATTTTTGAACGCCAAATACGGACTGGATCTGATCCACCTGGGGCCGCCGCTTGCAACGGTTTACCTTTCGGCCGATATCGGCTCCATCGGCGGGGGCTGGCTGTCTTCGTCGCTGCTGAAGCGCGGATGGACGCCGGAGGCGGCCCGCAAGACCGCGATGCTGGTGTGCGCGCTGGCGGTGACGGCCGTCATCTTCGTGCCGTACGCGGCGGCCCATCTGTGGTTCACGGTGGCGCTGGTCAGCATCGCCGCATCGGCGCATCAGGGCTGGTCAGCCAACATCTATACCATGGCGTCGGACTGCTTCCCGCGTCGCGCCATGGCGTCCATCGTGGGCCTGGGAGGATTCGGCGGGGCGCTGGGCGGCATGCTCGCGCAGCCGGCAATCGGCCGCTGGCTCGACTTTTCCAACAAAGCCTATGGGCCGATATTTCTTGTGGCGGGCTCGATGTACCTCATCACGCTGGCGATCATTCATCTGATCCTCCCGCGCTTCGAGCAACAGGCGGTGTAATCGAATCGGCCGCTACTTCTTGGCCTCGACCGGAGGCGGCGCGTCCGCGATCTCAAGAATACGCACGACGTTCGCCGTGTGATCGTACTGACTCAGCTTTCGCACCCCGCTCACCGCTTCTTTGTAGCGAGCCTGCACTTCGTAGTCGTTATTGAAGCTGAGGTCGTCGAAGTTGTAGCGCCCGTCTTTCTTGGTGATGGCCGTCGTCTTAACGTGAGTCTTCGAATCCGTCAAAGTGACGAGCGCGCCTTCAAGCGGCTGGCCGGTATCGTCCACTACTTTGCCGGTGATGTTGCGCGTGGAAGCGGCCTTCTGCTTCTTCTCGATCAGCGGGCGGTGATTGTCGAGGAAGACACTGGGGTCCGGGTCCTTGGCGGCCGTTGCGCCGTTGCTTTGAGCGGTGGCGAGCACGCTCACGAAGAACAAAGAAATGAATGCGAGGAGCAGATGTTTGCTCATGACGGATACCTCACGCCTGAAAAAGAACTTCTTGTATCGTAACCTAAGGACCTCTTCATGTCGTTCGCTCAGGCCCGCGTGCTCGCCTTCGAGAGCCGGCGCGCCAAGGAGATCGCCGAACTGATTCGCATCAACGGGGGCGAGCCGTTCGTCGCCCCCGCTTTGATGGAAGCGCCGCTTACGGATAATGAAGCGGCGTTCGCGTTTGCCGACCGGCTTTATGGCGGTGAGATCGACATGGCGGTCTTTCTTACGGGCGTTGGCACGCGGTATTTGGGACGCGTCCTGGCGACGCGCGACCCCGAAGAGCGCTTCCCGGAGGCGCTGCGCAAGATCGCGGTAGTCGCTCGCGGTCCAAAGCCCGTGGCGGTGCTGCGGGAATGGAACGTGCCGATCGCAGTTTCGGCGCCCGAGCCGAATACCTGGCGCGAGGTGCTGTCTGCCGTGGCGTCTCGCGAAGAGAAGCGCGTTGCGGTTCAAGAGTATGGACGGTCGAATAAAGAACTGCTCGACGGGTTAAAGGCGCAGGGCCGGGACGTTCTCGCCGTTCCCGTTTACCAATGGCGGCTGCCGGAAGACACGGGTCCGCTGCAGAGCGCGCTCGAATCGCTGCTTGCAGGCGAATTCCAAGCCGCCCTTTTCACTACCGGCGTTCAGATCGAGCATTTTGTCGAGTTCGCTGGCGGTCGCCGGGAACTCGCGCTCGAAGCTCTGCGGCATACATTCATCGGGTCGATCGGGCCGGACTGCAGCGAAAGTTTGCGAAGCTACGGTCTCGAGCCCGCTATCGAGCCGAGCCACCCGAAGATGGGCCTGCTGGCGCGAGAAGCCGCGATGAAATACGAAGAGACGGACCGCTTCTAACAGGTGTGAAACGATCGTTAGCGGTCTTAGTACTAGCGCTCGCTGCTGCCGCTGGCCAAGGCGCCGCGCCGGACGAAATCATCACAATTGATGCAAGCGCGCCTTCGCATCCTTTTCCTCATTTCTGGGAACAGATGTTCGGCTCCGGGCGCGCCGTGTTGAGCCTTCGCCAAAGTTACCGGCGGGACTTGGCGGAAGTGAGAGGGATCACCAACTTCCAATATGTTCGTTTTCACGCCATTCTCGACGACGAAATCGGCGTCTACAATCAAACGCCGGGCGGCGAACCCATCTACAACTTCTCTTATGTGGATGAGATTTACGACGGATTACTAGAGCAGCACGTTCGGCCTTTCGTCGAGCTGAGCTTCATGCCCCGCGAGCTGGCCGCGAACCTGACTCCGCATGCCTTCTGGTACAAACCGTTTCCATCGCCGCCGAAAGATCCAGAGAAATGGAAGCATCTGGTGCACGCGTTCGTCAACCATCTGATCGAGCGCTACGGCAAAGAGGAAGTGGAGCAGTGGTATTTCGAAGTGTGGAACGAACCGAACATCGATTTCTGGGACGGAGTTCCGAAGCAGTCGACCTATTTTGCGCTTTACGATGTGACCGCGCCGGCAATCAAGAGCATCGATGCGCGGCTGCGCGTGGGCGGCCCGGCGACCGCGCAGGCTGCCTGGGTAGATGCCTTCCTCGCGCACTGCGCGCGGAATCACATCCCGTTCGATTTCGTATCCTCGCACATCTATGGGAACGAGAACCCAGTCGACGTGTTCGGCCGCCCGGAGCCCATTACGCGCCGCGACATGGTGGCGCGGTCGGCCAGGAAAGTGTATGACCAGGTAAAGGCGTCGGCGGCGCCCCACACGCCCATCATCTGGTCCGAATACAACGCCACTTACATGAATCAGCCGCAGGTTACCGATAGCGCGTTCATGGGTCCCTGGATGGCGAATAACATTCGCGAATGCGACGGACTCACCGAGATGATGTCTTACTGGACTTTCTCGGACGTATTCGAAGAGCAGGGCGTGGTGAAGATGCCGTTTTATGGCGGCTATGGACTGATCGCCGAGCGCGGGATTCCGAAGCCGGCCTTCCGAGTCTTCGAGTTACTGCACAGGCTGGGCGACAAGCGCCTGCCGACCCAGTCGGAGAACGCGCTTGCTACCGTGCGCGAGGACGGAACAGTGGCCGTCGCGCTCTGGAACTACGCGGAGCCCGACGAGAAGGTTCCGCCGAGAACGTTCCGGCTGGAGGCGAAGGGCCTTAGCGCGAAAGGCGCCGTGAAGCATTACCGCTTGCAGTTTATCGATCCGGACCACAGTTCGCCGCTGAATGCATGGAGAGCGATGGGCAGCCCCAGGTGGCCCAGCAGAGATCAAATTCAAAGGCTGATCGAAGCTTCGCAATTGACCGAAGCGGCACAGCATCCCATCAATGAACCGATCACGCTTGCGGCTCAAGGACTGGCTCTGGCGATTCTTGAGCCGTAGCGCGCAGCTTGCCGCGCAGCTGCACGACTTCGCCGATCACCCAGACGGCCGGGCTCGCTACTTCCACTTCGCCCGAGGCAACGCCCGCAAGCGTCGCTTCGATCACGCGCTCGGACGCAAGTGTTCCCCGTTCGATGAAGGCGACGGGCTCATCCGGATTGCGCCCCGCTCGAATCAAAGCGGTCGCTGCGGATTGCCGGTTCGTAACGCCCATGAGCACTACCAGGGTGTCTACCGCGGCATGCTTCGCCCAAGCGTTTACATCTATCGCACAGCAATGCCCCGTAACGACCGCGAGGCTGCTGGAGACCCCTCGATAAGTAAGAGGAATGCCGGCAAGGGCCGGTACGGCGAGCGCCGAACTCAGTCCCGGAATCAGTTCAACTTCGATGCCCTCTTCGAGAGCGCGCGCCCACTCCTCGGCGCCGCGGCCGAATATCAAGGGATCGCCGCCCTTCAACCTTGCTACCGTTTTGCCGGCATATGCGCGATCGCGAATGAGATCGAAAATGCGCGCCTGGGTGCGATCCTGATCGCCTTCGTGTTTTCCGACGTAGATCAGTTCGGCGCCCGGCTGCGCATACGAGAGAACTTCCGGGCTAACGAGGCGATCGTACAGCACGACATCGCATCGGGCGAGCGCGCGCACCGCGCCTAGCGTCAACAACTCCGCATCGCCGGGACCGGCCCCGATGAGATAGAGCTTGCCTCGTTGTACTTCCGCCGCCATTGCTTCGCATCTTCAGAATAGCGGCCCCGAAGCTTCGCGGCTTTCCCGCGGCGCTTTACCGCTGCAACAGATCGCTGATAACTTCGAACTGATAGCCTCGATCTTTGAGCACCGGCACGATCCGCTTGAGCGCGTCAAGCATGGGCGTGATGTCGGGATTCTCGCGCACCTCGCGTCCATCGTGCAGGCAAATGATGCCGCCCGGCGTCGCCCATCGCAGAACATGCTTGGCGATCTTGTGCGCGGGCCATTTCCAATCGAATCCCATCACGGTCCACATGACGCCTAACAGCGCTAGCCGGTGTTGGACCGCCCGCATGCCCGCCCATTTGAATCCGTAAGGCGCTCGCAAAACCATGGGAGCGAGTCCCGTCTCGTGATAGATGATGTGCTGCGCCATCGAAAATTCGCGGTCTATAAAGTCCGGCGACTTGAAAGGAAGCTTGGGATGCGAGTAGGTGTGGTTGCCTAATTGATGTCCCGCCGCGGCGACCTGTCCCGCAATCTGCGGCAGGCGGCGCACGTTCATGCCGCATTGGAAGAAAGTGGCCCAGACTCTTTCTTTATCCAAATAATCGAGCAGCCGCAATGTGCCTTCGCTAGGCCCGTCGTCAAAGGTGAGCGCAATAGTTCGCCTGCGACCGGGGCCTCGATGAACCGACGGACCGAACAGCTGAGAAGTCTTCGAAATGCTGCCCCAGGCGGCAGCGGCAGAAGCGCTTCCAAGGACGGCGCCCGCCGTCAGCCCTGCTACCGTAAATGTTCGCATTCGTCCTCAGACTAGCATTATTAATATAGATTCACAAATTCGATCGAAACTATTCCCTAACAACCTCGCGCGCTGGGGCGTAGGCATTGAAGTCGCGCTGAATACGCTCGGTATATTGCCGGAGCAAATCTGAAATACGCTGGTAATCCGGGGACTTAACGATTAATCCGATATGCTGCTTTCGGTTAAGGCGCCAGACAATCTCAGGGTCATTGAAGCCGGAAGTGTCGGGCCACTCGCTGCGGGCAAGTGAAACTACCAGTGCGCCGTAGTTGTTGCCAGGCTGTGGCGGCGCATATCCGGCGCCTAGCGCGGAGGCGACTTCTAGGCGGGCCCATTCGGCCCACATATTGATATCGGTTCCGGCTTCGATCAGTTCGGCGATGTGCGCTCCAGCCACGCGCGCCGAGGTCTCGAGAAAATACAGTCGGCCGTCTTCGTGGGCGCGGATAAATTCCGTGTGTGAGACTCCGTCGCTGAGATCGAAGGCTTTTAAGAGCTTTTCGTTCATCTGGATAAGATCGCTGCGGACTTCGGAGCCTCGCTCCATCAGCCGCGTGGTGAAGACTCCCCCGCCGTGCGACACTTCGAGCGGAGGCTTACCGTAGGCGCTTGCAACGGCGTAGGCCATCTCACCGCGGAACCAAATGGAGTCCACGTGAAAGATGTCTCCCGGAACAAATCGCTCCAGGACGTGAAACGATTGCTTGTCGCCGAGGCTATGGATTCGATCCCATACATCTTGCCTGTGCTCGCATTTCTTGATCCCGATGGCGCCCGCCATCAGGCGCGGCTTGAGCACCCAGGGCGCGGGAACCGAATCCACGAATCGCGTGATCTCTTCATAGTTGGCGACGGCGGTGAACGGCGGGACCCGTATGCCGCTTTCGGCCGCGCGCGTCCGCATCGCAAGCTTGTCGCGAAAATAGCGAGTCGCCGAGTCGCCCAATCCGGGCAGCCGGAAATGCTCGCGCAAGACCGCGGCTTTTTCAAGATCGAAATCGTCCAGTGCAATCACGCGGTCGAAACGAATCGTGCGGTAAAGATGAGCGACGGCCATCAACATGTCTTGCATATCCCAAACGTGCGTGACGTCGGGCATGTAGAAGATGTCGTCCAGGCTTTCGCGCGGAAATTCCGCTGTGTCTTTGATGCTCTCGGAAGTCAGCAGGAACACCCTGCATCCCAGCCGCTTCGCTTCTTTCAGGAACGCGTGGCCCTTGTCGAAACTGGCCAGGCACAACATCGTCAGAGGTTGGCAAGAATTGTGTTCTGTGGCCGGCATGGTGAGATTCGGCAGCTCTAAGAAAGGATACTCTTAATAGAGAGCACAGTCGAAATAATCGAGCAAGCTCCATCGCGATGCCTTCCCTCAAATTGAAGCATCTGGTGGCCGTTCGTTGGTTCCACTGGATTAATTTTCCGCTTCTGTTCCTGATGATCTGGAGCGGCGTGCTCATCTACTGGGCCTACCCGATCTATTCCATCGGCCCGTTTCATTTCTTTCCGGCGTGGTTCTACAGCGCCCTTCACATCGATCACCGTCTGGCCGAAGGAATGGCCCTGCACTTTTTTTTCATGTGGCTGTTCGTGGCCAACGGGATTCTATATGTCGCTTACACGATCATTTCCGGCGAATGGCGCATGCTGGTTCCCCGCTCCCTTGCCGCATTTCGGGATGCCTGGTACGTGGCGCTGCACGATTTGCACCTGCGCCGCGACGCGCCCCCGCAAGGCAAATACAATGCCGCGCAGCAAGTGTCGTACACGGCGATTGTATTGATGGGCGCCGCTTCGGTTCTAAGCGGATTGGCGATCTATAAGCCGGCGCAGCTTGGGTGGCTCGCGGCGCTATTTGGCGGGTATCGGGGCGCGCGGCTGGCGCACTTCGTCCTAACCGTCGGCTACGTGCTCTTCTTTGTAGTGCATGTGGCGCAGGTGGCGCTCGCGGGATGGAACAATTTCCGCGGCATGGTGATCGGATACGAGATCGAGGACCATCCGGCCCTGGCGGCAGAGACGCGGGTTTCACAGTGACGGAGCGGCATCGGGAAATTATCGTTCCGGAGCGGGACCTCAAAAGCGAGCTGCGCCGCCGGACGCGCCGCGATTTTCTAATCGCGGGAGTGGCGGCCGCCGGCGGCATCGGCGCCTACGAGTGGGTGCGTCATTCCAAACGCGAGGACGACGTGCCCTGGCCGCAGCGGCGCGTCCTCGATTTCAATCGCAAGTTGTCGGAGGCTTATCTCAGCGATTCGCATCTGATGCCGTCCTATTCACGCGATCGCGTCGAACACCTGAAGCCCAACGGCGACATCGGGCTCGACCCGGGCGTCGACCTGCGCAATTGGCGCGTGCAGGTTTCGGCGGACGACGGCCCGCTGGTGAATGTGCCCGTAGCCGATTTGCAATCGCTGCCGAGAGTCGAGATGATCACGCGTTTCTGCTGCATCGAAGGTTGGAGCGCCGTGGCTTACTGGGGCGGCCCACGTTTCTCCGAGTTCACCCGGAGATACTTTCCGCGAGGGCGCAAATTGCCGTCCTATGTCTACATGGCTACCGTCGGCGAAGATTACTATGTCGGGTTGGATATGAAGAGCGCCATGCATCCGCAGACGCTGCTCGCCTATGAACAGAACGGGGAGCCGCTGAAGCCGGAGCACGGAGCGCCGCTGCGCCTGGCTATCCCGGTCAAGTACGGCATCAAGAATATCAAGCGCATCGGGATCGTCAAGTACACGGACGAAAAACCCGGAGATTACTGGGCCGAAGAAGGCTACGATTGGTTTGCGGGATTGTGAGATGCCGGAAGCAAAACTATATTGCGGGACGTCGGGCTTCGCCTACCCCAGTTGGAAGCCGGCCTTTTATCCGGAAGAGCTTCCGAGCGCGAAGTTTCTTTCGTATTACGCGACGCGGCTGAACGCGGTCGAGGCGAATTACACCTATAGGCGCATCGCCTCCGAGAGCACGTTTTCGAAATGGATCGCGTCTACGCCCGACGGTTTTCTGTTTCTGCCGAAGGCGCACATGAAAATTACCCACGTGCTAAAGCTGGAGGCCGCCGAAGAGTTCACGCGCGTGTTCTTGCAGTCGCTAGAACCCCTGCGCGGCGCGGGACGATTGGGACCCATTCTGTTCCAGTTGGCGCCTACGTTCAAGATCGACATCGATCGCCTGGCGCGATTCGTTCGCTTGCTGCCCAAGGGCGACCGCACGGCTTTCGAGTTCCGCAACGCGACATGGTTCGATGAAAGCGTCTACACGGTCCTAAAAGACGCCAACGTGGCGCTATGCCACGCCGAGAACGAGAACCTGGAGACGCCGCATGTCCTGACATCGGATTTCGTTTACATGCGACTGCGCAAGCCGGATTACGATGCCTCGGAAATGTTGAGCATTGAGTACCGCGCCGATCAATATCTCACAAACGGCTATCCCACTTACGCGATCTTCAAGCACGAGGAATCGCCCGCCGGCGCATTGAATGCCGAGAAGCTGCTAAACGTGAAAAAATGCAGTGAGCAGCCTGCGTAACAGGCTGCTCTAATTCGACGCGGCGGCTTAGAAGTTATACTTCAAGCCGAACTGAATTTGCCGAGCGCCTTGCGAGCCGTTGGTTACTCCGCTCACCAGGCCCAGATCCGGACCCAGGCCGCTGCTCGGAGCGTTCAGGATCGGCGTGTTCGTGAAGTTGATGGCTTGCGCCTTGAACTCCAAGTTCTGGTGTTCGGTGATCGTGAATATCTTCGAGACCGCGAGGTCGGCGGTGTGCAAACCGGGGCCTCGAACAATGCCTACGCCGCAGTTTCCAAATCCCGAGGATGGCTGGTAGAACGTGCTCTGACTCCACCACTGGTAGCCGCCCAGAGGAGAATTCTTTTCGCCGTAGACGATCGGGGATCCGCTGCAGCTCGCCAGCGGTCCGAACGATCCGGTTCCGGAAACGTCATTTGCGCCGATCGTAAAGGGAAAGCCGGTGTGGAAGGTAACAATGCTGTTGACCTGCCAATCGCCGATGAGCGCATTTACAACCGGGTTCATGTTTTTGCCGAAAGCCCGGCCGCGTCCGAACGGAATGTCGTAGGTGACATAGCCGTTAAACGCATGCTCCGCATCGTAGTAACAGTTGCCGTAATAGGAGTGAGCGTCGTAAGTGTTTTGCCAATAGTAGTAATTTCCGCCGCCCTGTCCGTAACCGCCGTAGTAACCGATGGAATCAGTCAGGCATTTTGACCAGGTGTAATTGAACTGGAACTCCAGGCCGTTTCCAAGACGCTTCTGAACGCTGGTCTGAAGCGCATTGTAATTCTGGATGCCGTTGGTGATCGTCAACTTATCCGTTGGACCGTCGGCGGCGAGCGTCGGGTTGCCGGCCAAATAGGGACTGGGATAAACCGTCCCGTTCGAGGCAAGATAGCCCTGCGACGCATTCACCGGAACCATTAAATGATCGTTGTTCTGGCCGACGTAGGCCACCTGCAGAGTCGTCGAATTGCCAAACTGGCGCTGAATACTGACGTTCCACTGATCGGCGACCGCCGGTCGATCGTTCGGGTCCCAGGTAAAGATAGTCGCGCCCGAAAAGCAGGCCGGAGAAGAGGCCAGAGCGGCAGCCGGCGTGCAAGCGCCAGCGGACGAAAACCCGGCAAACCCTTGATCGAGAGTCGTCGGCGGCAGAACAAGGTCCGCTGCCGAAGAGTAAGTCACTAAGTGACCGGTTTGCCATGGTGGGTTACGAGTTAACCGCAGGTTCGTTCCGGTGCCTTCCAGGTAGCTGGAGATTCCCCAGGATGCGCGGAAGACTGTCTTCTCATCCGGCGAATAAGCCAGACCGATGCGCGGCTGGAAGTTCGCAATTCCGTTGTACTGGTTGTACAGAGCGTTGTTGTCGTTGAATAGATTCGTCTGCCCGGAAAGCAGCACCGCGCCCGTATACTCCTGGAAGTTGGTTTGCCGGTTGTGCACTTCATCCCAGGGCGTTTCCAGGTTCCAGCGAAGGCCGAGGTTCAATGTTAGTTTGCTGCTTACTTTCCAGTCGTCCTGGACAAATGCCGCGTAGGTAGTCGCGCGCTGTCCCCAGGTGCCGCCACCCGCGCCCAACCCGACCTGCTGAGGCAGCCCAAGCAGGAAATCGGCTTCGCCGAGTCCGTCGGTTGTCGTGCCGCCGGCAGTGTTGCCTGTGTACTGGCCGTTAAAGGTCATGACGCCCGCCAGGCCTTCGTTGCCGGCATAGAACACGTTTATCCGATCGCGAAAATATTGGAATCCGACGTGAAGGGTATGTGATCCCTTCGTGATGATCGCCGTATCTTCCGCTTGAATGACCGTGGAGGCGAAATCCTGTACGATGTCGGCATTACCGAATCCAGAGATGTTCGCGTTGTTGAAAGTAAATCCAGGCAGGAAAGAAGTCGGCGCGCCCGGTATTCCGAAGTTAGAATTACCGCCCGGGTTACTATTGCCGGTGGCGGCGGGATAGTAGTTCACACCGCCGCGCAGATCGTTCACAAACGTCGGGCTGAACGTTCTCGTGTAATCGACGACGCCGTTATAGAGCGGAAAGTTATTGTAATTGTCGTACAGCAATGGCTGGCTATTCGTGACTGGATTCACAACCTTCTGCTGCGAGTAGCGGCCGAAGATCCGATCTTTGTCCGACGCCGCCCAGTCGACGCGGATGTCGCCCTGATCTCCATTCGTCACATTGTGCTGATAATTCACTGAGTTATCGATCAGGTTGCCGTTAGTCGGCTGCGGGTACAGCGGCGAGCTCAGAATCGCGCTCGCGACCGGACTGAAAAGCCTGGTTGGGATTTGGTTGAAAAGGAATGGCGCCCGATTGGAGCTGGTCGCGCTCGAGAACGGATTATAGAGCTGGTGGGCGGTATTATTGCAAATGCCGTTGGTAAACCCTTCCGTACAGAAGGAAGCGAAGTTACCGGCCCGCTCGGCCGCGGTGAAGACGGTAAACGGGCTGCCGGTCGCCGGCTGATCGTAGCGGGAGCCCTGGTAGTCCGCGAAGAAGAACAGTTTGTCCTTCTTGATCGGGCCGCCAAAGGTGCCGCCAAACTCGTTCCAGCGAAGCAATTGGCGCGGCACTCCGCTAAAATTATTCGCCCACTGGTTGGCATTCAGCTTGTCGTTGCGCAGGAACTCGAACGCATCTCCATGAAACTGGTTTGTGCCCGACTTAAGGCTGACACTTACAATTCCGCCCATGAAGTTACCCCATTCGGCGGATGCGTTCTGCGTAATCAGGTTGAACTCCTGAATGGCGTCGACGCTCGGCGCGAAACCTACGTCGTTTTCCGACACCTGGTCATTATTCATGCCATCCAGATAGTAAGTATTGGACTCTTCGCGATTACCGTTTATATAAGGGCGGCCGCTATTGAAGGTGCTCTGCGGGCCTGTAAACTCGCTGGGGTCGGTGGTGATGGCGCCCGGAGCAAGCAGCGTGAGCTGGTTGTAGTTTCGAGTGGCCAGCGGCAACGTCACGTTCGTGCGCGCATCGAGGATCGTTCCGAGCTGTGTGGTTTCGGTTTGCAGCACGGGAGCGGCGGTGCTCACCTCGATAGTCTGATTCACATTGCCGACCTTCAATTGGAAGTCAAGTTTGGCGACTTGGTTTAACACCAGCACAATCGGCGACTCCACAGCGGCCTGAAAGCCTGGATTCTCGACGCGAACCTCATAGTTGCCGACCGGAATGCGAGGCAAGTTGTAGTGTCCGCCGCCGTCGGTAGTCGTGGGATACGCCGTTCCGTGATCCAGGTCCTTGGCCGTCACCTTTGCATTGGCGATGGCGCCCCCGCTGGGATCTGTGACCGTGCCGTTGATCGCGGCGGTGACTTCCTGGGATCTCGCAGGAAGCCCGGCGAACGTGAATAGAATGGCGAACGTTGCCAGGGAGATTCGGGCCAACGAAAGTCGGCGACCGAGAAGCCCAAACTCATGTGTAGCTTGGCTTATCATCGACTCACTCCTTTACGGTTCCGCACTACCCCTGTAGCAGGCGGGAATAACAAGCTTGTCGGAATTGTAACGGTGAAAAGAAACCCGTGTCAATAAAAAAGAAGCAAAAGGAAAGAAAAGCAAAAGCGCTCGCCTGTCGGCTTCTCTTCCGGATTGCCTCGAATTAAGTGTTGCGCCGCCGCAGGCCGCCGTGACACAGTAACGGTTTGTACCGGTACTCTCAGCGGCTTCCCTGCCCCGGTTTCCTCAACGCTTTCAGCAGGTTGCTCCAACAAAAGCGCGAAGCCGGATCGCGGCTGTTGGACCTGACTACCTCAAACCCGACGCAAGCGCTGGCCGATTACCCGCACGAGAAGATCGCCGCTGCCTACGGCTCGGTCCGCGACTTCTCCTATAGACCCGATCCGGCCGGCGGCCGCGAAGCCCTAAGCGCAGTCGCCGAGTATTACCGGACCCGCGGCATAGCGGTCTCCCCTGGCAATCTGGTTCTGACCGCGAGCACAAGCGAAGCCTACGCTTTGCTATTCAAGCTGCTTTGCGACCCGGGGGATCAGGTGCTCGCCCCTCTGCCTTCCTATCCGCTCTTTGAGTATCTGGCCGCCTTCGAGTCCGTCGAGATCGTCTCCTACCGCTTGCGCTACGACGGAAGCTGGTTCGTCGATATGGACAGCTTGCGGCGCGGCGTCTCGGCGCGCAGCCGAGCTCTCATTCTGGTGAATCCGAATAATCCCACCGGGTCGTTCCTGAAGCGTCGGGAAGCGGAAGAACTCACCCATTTCGCCTTGGACCGCCGGCTGCCTTTGATTTGCGACGAAGTTTTCATGGATTATGCGTTCGGGACAGTTCGCGACCGCGTTTCCACGCTGATCGGAGAACGCCCGGCGCTAACCTTCTCGCTGAATGGGCTTTCGAAGGCCGCCGGCATGCCTCAGATGAAGCTTGCGTGGATCGCCATCAGCGGGCCCGAGCGCGACTGCGCCGAGGCGCGCGAGCGCCTGGAGCTGCTTTCCGATACATATCTATCGGTCTCGACTCCCGTGCAGGCCGCGCTATCCGAACTGCTCCACATCGGCGAGGGAATCCAACAGCAGATCGCCCGCCGCGCTGCGAGAAACCTGCAAGCTTTGAACACTATCGTTCAGGACACACCGGCGCATTGCCTGCGTGTGGAGGGCGGATGGTCGGCAATCATCCAGCTCCCACGCACCCTTAGCGAGGAGATCTGGATCACGCGATTGCTCGAAGAGCAGGGCGTGATCGTTCAGCCCGGGTACTTCTTCGACATGGATTCGGAAGCCTACGTGGTAGCGAGCCTGCTGACGCCGCCGGAGCTTTTCGCCGAAGGCATTGAAAGACTGAAAGAGATGACGGACGGTTAGACTGGAGTGCAGAACTTGGTGCGTCGATTCACGCCAGAGATCCGAATCCTGATTGGATGTTACGCCGCGCTGCTGCTGATCGCGGTTCTCTTGCTGCCGCTACGAATCGAAGAGATCCTGCAGCTTATCGCCTCCCGGCAGCATTCGGTCTGGGGCTTCCTCGCATGGATGGCGAAGCCGCCGGGCTCGGCCCCGTTGAGCTATCTGGTCCAGTTCCCGTTTGTGTTCGCGCTCGGCGTATCGCGGCTGGGCGCGCGGTTGCCATCGCTCCTGTTTGGGCTTGGATGCTGCTATCTGTTCTTGCGCCTGGCAAAGAGCATCCCGCTGCGCCGCCCTTATCTCGCGCTTGCGGTTTTTCTGCTGCTGCCGGTTCAATACGAAGCGGCTACTCAAGGCAGGCCGTTCGAACAGGCTCTGTGCCTGCTGCTCGTCGCTACGCTGATGTTCGTGCGCCTCATTCGCGCGCCCACGCTCAAATGGTCCATTTGGTATGCCGCCCTGCTGACCTTGTGCCTTTACACGACGCGCTATTCGTATCTGCCGGCGATCGGCTACCTGCTGTTCCTTTTTGCGTTTGTGAATCGCTCCCATGAGCGGCGCGCCATTTGGTTCGCGCTGCCAGCTACGGCGGCGCCGGCCCTGCTGTTCGTTCCCTATTATTTGTGGGCGCGCTGGCAAGTGAATTCCACCTGGCTGTCGCCGCCTCTGCCTCCGGACACTCCATCGTCCATCTATTTGCAGGCGCTTCGCGGCCTCGCGGGCGGCGGCATAACGGGCTACGTTCTATCCACCATACTGCTCCTCGGGCTGCTCGCGGGAGTTTGGGGTCTCTTTCGCAGCACCCCCAATCGGCCCGGCGCGCCGGCGGCGCTGCCCAAGAATATCGCCATCTTCTGTCTTTTTGGCGGTGCGGTGAGTACGATATCCGTCGTGCTTGTGGTCGATCTCTGGAACCGTTATCCGTTCCATGCCACCCAGGTTTTATGGGCGATGCCCGGCATCGTGGTCTCCGGCTTCGCCGCGCTCGAACGCCTGACCAGGGCCGCGCCGGGGCGTCCTCGAACAAGCATGCGTCCCTTCTGGGCTATCGGCGCCGCAGCCCTCGTTCTTCTGCTCTGCGTCTTCGAAGACGCGCAATATGCCGCCACTGTTCGGGAGGATTTGCGTACCGAGACGGCGCTGATTCCGCCTCTGTTGAAGGGCGATTCCTGCGTGGTCTTTGTCTCCGAAGGCCTGTCGCCCGCGCTCTTTTTGACCTTCCAGCCGAATCTCGGGCCCCGCGTGTGCGGCAACTTTTTTCATGGGCGCGCCGTGCTCGCAAGCCATGCCTATGTGACGCCCTTCCAGCAGGAGGATGCCGAATCGTTCTTTCGCGGCCTGAACTTTACAGAAATCTCGCGCATGCGCGCGGGCGGCGGCCAGATCGTCATCATGGAGACCGCCGAGAACCCCGCGCAACCTACTCTACGCTGAACGCCTGCCTTGTTTCGTAGCTCTGGTTCCCCGTGACATCGTGAACCGTCAGAACCAGTACGTACTCGCCCCGAGAAGTATCGGGTGTGGTCGTCAGGTTAATCTCCCCCGGCAGAAATTGCGCCGGGTAGTAGCTGTCGGATTGCAGCTCCGCCGCCTTCGGCTGCTGAAAAAAGGGCTTGCCGTCGGGCCGGAGGACCGTCAAACCGTAGGAGAGCCGGTACGAGTTCTTCGGCCCTAATCGATAGCCCACCATCTCGAAACGCGCATACACCGTGTCGCCGGGACGGAACGCGGCGACTTTCAACGCTTCGCGATCGTTCTCGCTGCGGAGGAACCCGAAATTCTCGACCGTCAGGGTTGGGGACGGTTCCATCTTCTCTCCCCCTACACGAAAGGGAAAATCGGCCGCGGCCGCCGCCTTCCCGAAGATGTCGTCCACCGCCACGTGAATTCGATAGTCGCCGGATGTAATAAAGGAGGGAAGCATGAACGAGACTCGCCGTTTCGGAAGCCAGTTCTTATCTTCAGGGCTGAGATCCGTCAGAATGCGGTCCGTCTCCGGCGGCGCGAGCGCGACTCCTTTGGAATCTTCCGGCGTAATCTCGTAGCTCAGCGCGATGCGATGCACTTCGTCGCGCTGTTCGGATTTGATCTTAAAGCCGGCAACTTGAAACGTGAAATACACGTAATCGCCGGGCAGGAAACGGTAATCCGCCGCCGCGAAGGGCGCGTCTTCGGACGCTTGTACGCCGGCATCCACCACCGCAAGCTGACTCTCCGCGGGCTCGGGCCCGGAGTTGGGGAACAATAGTAGAGGAATCAGGAAGACTGGATGCAAAGCCGAGGTTACAACTGAAGGTTACCAATTTAGAAACGGGCGCTCAGGCCGCGCCCATCAGCCGATACACCCGATTCACGCGCGACGAATGGCGGGCGCTTCGCGCGAATACGCCACTCCTGCTCACCGAGCGCGAGCTGATGACCCTGCGCGGCGTCAGCGACGAGGTCTCCTTGCGCGAAGTGGAAGATATCTACGTCCCGCTTTCGCGCTTATTGAATTTGCATGTGGCCGCCGTCCAACATCTTTATGAGGCGCGGCGCGAATTCATGGGCGCGCCCATGCCTGCCAAAGTGCCCTACATAATCGGGATCGCGGGCAGCGTAGCGGTCGGCAAGAGCACCTTTTCGCGCGTGCTGCGCGCATGCCTCGCGCGCTGGCCCGATCATGCCCGCGTGGACCTGGTCACCACCGACGGCTTCCTTTATCCGAATCGCGTTCTGGAGCACCGCGGCATCATGAATCGCAAGGGCTTTCCGGAAAGCTACGACCAGCGTTTACTGCTGCATTTTCTGGCAGACCTGAAAGCGGGCATTCCGACCACATCCGCGCCTGTCTATTCACACCTGCGCTACGACATCGTCGCGGGCGCGTCGCAGACAATCGAGCAACCCGACATCGTGATTATCGAAGGCTTGAACGTGCTGCAATCGCCCGACGGGCAGCGCGGCGCATCGCGAGTCTTCGTCTCGGATTTCTTCGACTTTTCCATCTACATCGATGCTGAGGAAAATACCATCGAGCGTTGGTATGTCCAGCGCTTTATGCGCCTGCGGGAAACTGTCTTCCGCGATCCGTCTTCCTACTTCCACAAATATGCGTCGCTAAACGAACAGGAAGCGGCGGCGACTGCCGAACGAATTTGGCGGGGAATCAATCTTCTAAACCTGCGCGAGAACATCGGACCCACGCGCGAGCGGGCGCACCTGATTCTCGAGAAAGGCGAACACCACCGGGTAGAAGGGGTAAAGCTGCGCCGGGTTTGACGGCTCTAGCTTTTCTGCCGTTGTTCGAGTTCGGCCACGCGGCGCTCGAGCGCCCGAATAGTCCGCAGCATCTCCGGAAGCCGTGAATAGGCCGCCGAAGCCCGCAGCCATTCACGCGAATCGAAAGCCGGCGAACCGCTGACGATCGCTCCCGCCGGCACATCGTGGCCGATTCCGGACTGCGCCCAAACGATCGCGTTCTTATGCACCGTGACGTGGCCGGCCGAGCCTGTCTGGCCCGCCATGATGACATTCTCTTCGAGAACCGTGCTTCCCGCAAGACCCGTCTGGCCGCAGATAATGTTGTCTTCGCCCACTACGCAAGCGTGCCCGATCTGCACCAGGCTGTCGATCTTCGCGCCGCGCTTTATCCGCGTTTCGCCGAGCGTTGCGCGATCGACGGAGGTGAGCGTTTGAATCTCCACATCGTCTTCGATAACGGTAACGCCCGATTGCACGATCTTGTGCTGCCGCCCGTCGTTGCCTTTCGCGAAGCCGAAGCCGTCGCCTCCGATCACCACGCCATTTTGGAGCGTAACGCGGTTTCCGATTCGCGTGTACTCGCGCACGGAGACGTGCGAATGGGCCGTGAAATCGTCGCCAATGACGCAGCCTTGGTAGATCACCGCGTGGGGATGCAAAACTGCGTTGGCCCCGAGTTGCACGTCTTCGCCGACCACCGCATAGGCGCCGATAGAAGCGTTGGGGCCGATCCTAGCCGTCGCTGCTATGGAGGCTGTCGCGTGAATTCCCGGCGCGGGCTTCGGCGGTTGATAAAAGAGCGCCAGCGCGCGGGCGAAATCGTGATAGGGATTGGAGGAAACCAGCGTCGCCGCCGCGATGCCGGCTAACGGCTCGGCGGCAATCACGGCCGAAGCGCGCGTCGATTTCAGCTTTTGAGCATAAATCTTATTCGCAAAGAATGTAATCTCGCCCGGCCCAGCCTGCTCGATAGTGGAAACTCCGACGATCTCAATCCCGGGGTCGCCCGTAACCGTGCAACCCAGCGCGTCCGCGAGTTGGCCAAGTGAATAAGACATCAACTCTCGGCAACAACTTGGTTTCGAAGCTCGCCGATGGCGGGCATACGCACGATCATCTGGTCGCCGGGATGGAGATAGCGCGGCGGCTTGCGCGCGAATCCTACTCCCGAAGGCGTTCCGGTCGAGACTATGTCGCCCGGCTCCAGAGTGAACACGCTCGACAGGAACTCGATCAACTCGGGAATCTTGAAGATCAATTCGCGCGTGTTCGAATCCTGCAATATCTCGCCGTTGATCTCCATTTGAATATCCAGCTCGTGGGGATCGGCGATCTCATCCGCCGTAATTATCCACGGACCCATGGGCGCGAACGTGTCGAAGGTCTTGCCCATCAGCCACTGCGAAGTGGCCCGCTGATAATCTCGCGCGGTTACATCGTTGACCAGCGTGTATCCGAAGACGTGCTTCCGCCAATCCGCCGCCGCGATATTCCTGCCGCCGGCGCCGATCACGAACGCAAACTCCGCCTCGTAGTCGGGAGCTTTCGAAACCTTCGGCAGCACCACCTTCGCTCCAGGCCCGATCACGGCCGTGTGGAATTTATTGAAGATGGTGGGCGTCTTCGGAATCTGCGCGCCGGTCTCTTCCGCATGGTCCCGATAGTTGAGCCCCACGCAGATCAGCTTGCGTGGCCGGGGAATCGGCGCGGCTAACGAAACATCCGCTAGCTTGCGGGCTTCAACCCGCGGCCCGGATAAGAACTGTTCCACGTTCTCGCGTGCCGCGGGACCGGCCTCGATCACCTCCAGTAGAGAAGCGAAACCGATCCGCGCAAGATCGACCACCATGTCGCTCTTGGTAAGGACGCCCGGATGGGCCTCCTTCCCGGCTTGAAAAGTTACCAGACGCATCGCTGTTATTTTCCTACTCGACGTCGATCTATTCGACTACGTTGCTCAAAATCCCTACTCCATCGATCTCGATACGAATCACGTCTCTGGGCTGCAATGTGAAATCGTCGGGCGGAACGATGCCGGTACCCGTCATCAGAAAGCAGCCATTTGGAAAACTGTTCTCCCGGAACAAGTATTCGGCTAAGCTCGCCGGCGAGCGCTTCATTTGCCCGAGCGCGGTCTGGCCCGCAAATACCGCCTCGCCATGGCGCGCGACCTCCAGTCGAATTTCTGTTTCCGGCGGCAGCGGCTCGGAAGTAACCAGGATGCAGGGTCCCAGCGCGCAGGAGCGATCGTACACTTTGGCTTGCGGCAAATAGAGCGGGTTCTCGCCTTCGATATCGCGAGAACTCATATCGTTGCCGACGGTGTAGCCGATCAGTTTCCCGGAGGGCGCGAGCAGCAGAGTCAACTCCGGCTCGGGCACGTTCCAGCGCGAATCGGCGCGGATACGAACGGCCGCCCCCGGTCCGGCTACGCGATGGGGCGTTGCCTTGAAGAACAACTCGGGCCGTTCGGCATGATAGACGCGGTCGTAGAAGTCGCCGCCGCCGGCCGAGTGTGATTCTTCCATGCGCGCGGTGCGGCTCCGATAATAGGTCACGCCCGCCGCCCACACCTCCTGCCGACCGATGGGCGCGAGAAAAGCCGAGGAGTCCACCGGGCCGCACGCATGCCACCATGCAATCTGCGCCTGAAGGTGCGCGAACAGGTCTTCTCGCGCCGTCAGCTCGTCCCAATTCGGGTCGCGCGCTTCAAACCAGACATTATCGTTTTCGACGAAGTAACCGTCTCGCGTCCGATAGAGTTTCATGTGCTCCGAGCGCACAGGCCGTTTGGTGGCCGTTGTGCGCGGTCTCAAATGTCCTATGAGGTTCTTGAGCGGGCAATCTCCGGCGCCTCTTCCACTGGGTGAGCTAACGTGCTCTCCGGCTCCAGGTAATAGTGCGTCAAGCCTTCCTTCAAAATGTTCATGGCCGACTCGGTGGTATCGGCGAACCGGAACAGGTCCAAGTCGGACGCCGAGATGACATCGTGCTTAACCAGCGCATCGAAGTTGATGATCTCTTTCCAATAATCCGAGCCGTACAGCACGATCAGAATCTTACTCTCCAGTTTCTGCGTTTGGGCCAGAGTCAAAATCTCGGTTAACTCGTCCAGGGTACCGAAGCCTCCCGGGAAGACGACCAGCGCTTTGGCCAGATACGCAAACCAGAATTTGCGCATGAAGAAGTAATGAAATTCGAAGGAGAGCTCGGGCGTGATGAAGGCGTTCGGCCGCTGCTCGAAAGGCAGTCCGATATTCAGTCCGATGTTTTTTCCGCCCGCGTCGGCGGCGCCGCGATTGGCCGCTTCCATGATTCCCGGTCCGCCTCCGGAACAAACCACGAACCGGTGACGCGGTTCGGAGCAGCCGTTGGAATTCGTCAGGGAAGCGCCCCACTCGGTTACCATCCGCGCCAGCTCGCGAGCCTCAGTGTAGTAGCGGCCTAAGGGTCCATTCTCTTGAATGCGAGCGGAACCGAAAAATACGATGGTGTCCTGTATCTTCTGATCTTGAAAATGGGCGAGCGGCCACAGATATTCGGAAAGAATGCGCAGCGGGCGCGACTCCGGGCTTTGTAGAAAAGCTTCCTCGCGATAGGCGAGAGGACGCCTGGCGCCCTCGTCCGGGACACTTGGCGCGGAGCTTGGATCTTCCGTATAAGGCAAACCTCGATTGTCGCATCGGGGAAGAGCAAGTTAGTCCCGCGGCTGTTAAAATTCGGGCAGTGCCAGGCCGCAACGTCTTTTCCGTGTTAGAAGCGACGGCAAAGCAACACGGGGACGCCATCGCTCTACATCAGCCCATTGGAACGAAGGGGAACCGCGCCTACAAAACATATTCTTGGAATGAATGGGCGCGGATTTCCTGTGAGATTGCGCTCGGGCTGCGCGAATTGGGCGCCTCGAAAGGCGAGGTGGTCTGCATCCTTTCGGAGACCCGCGCCGAATTCTACCTGGTCGATTTGGGGATCATGGGCGCGGGCGCCATTTCGGGCGCGCTCTACACCGCTTACCCGATGCGCGACCTTGCGCGCGACGTGAGACGCGCCCAGCCGCGGTTCCTCTTTATCGAGAACCCGAAAACGCTAACAGCACTCGCCAACGAGGTGGCGGAGCAAGGCGCGAGCTTGCCCGAGCACGTCATCCTGATGACCGGCGAACAGGCGGGCGCGATGTCGCTCGATGCGCTAAGGCGGTTGGGCCGCGAGGCGCTAGAGCGCGACCACTCCGCGTTCCATCGACTGCAACAAGAAATCTCGCCTGAGGACGCGGCCGTCCTGTATCTCACCTCCGGCGCCACAGGCGAACCGAAGATGGGCCTGACCAGCCATTCGGCCATCCTGGCAAACATCGACTCCGCGCCTTTGGTCCTGCCTATCGGCGCCGACGATTCCATGATCGTCTTTCTGCCCTCGGCGCACATTGCGCAACGGATCGTGCTGGAAATGGTGCCAATGCGGATGGGAACGCCCGTCTGGTTTTCCGAAAGCCTGGCGCGGCTTCCCAATGAGTTGAAGACCATCCGTCCCACCATCTTTTTCGCGCCGCCGCGGGTCTGGGAGAAGACCTACGCAACCATCCTGAACGAAATAAGAAAGCGGCCGCGGATTTCGCGGAAACTATTTCACGGCGCGCTCGGCTTGGGCATGGAAGCTGCGCGCTACCGGCAAGAAGGCAAACCGCTGCCCGTCTGGATGAAGCGGGCGCTGAAGATTGCCGACAAGCTGGTGTTCTCGAAGGTGCGGGAGCGGCTGGGCGGCCGTATTCGCGTGGCGGCGTCCGGCGCCGCGCCGCTGGGCAAGGATCTGGCGGAATTCTTCGCCGCCATCGGCATGCCGCTCATCGAAGGTTACGGCCTGACCGAAGCCGGGGTAGTTGCCTTCAATCCTCTGGGCCGTCCCAAGCCGGGAAGCATCGGCGTTCTTATGCCAAGAACCGAAGCCCGACTGGCCGACGACGGCGAATTGCAGGTGCGCTCGGATTCGATGTTTCAGGGCTACTATCGCGACGAGGCCGCGACCCGATCGGTTCTCAGCCAGGATGGCTGGTTTTCCACCGGCGATATCGCCGAGGTGGACGAGGACGGCTATTGGTACATCACAGGCCGGAAGAAAGAGTTGATCGTCTCCTCGAACGGAAAGAAGATTTACCCAGCGCGGATCGAAACGCTTTTCAAGACAGAGCCGATTGTAAACCAAGTCCTGTTGATCGGCGACAAAAAGCCGTACCTCACCGCTCTGTTGACCGTCAACGCAGTTCAGGCGCAGACGCTCAAGAATAGCGACGATGTCGCGAGCGAGGTCCAGGCCGCCGTCTCGCGAGTAAACACGCAGCTTGCGGACTTCGAGCGAATTCGAAGGTTCAAAGTTCTGGACCGCGATTTCTCGATCCAAGACGGCGAGTTGACGCCGACCATGAAGATTCGGCGGGCGCGCGTGCTGGAGAATCATAGCGGCCTTATCAATGAACTCTATCTAGGGCGTGAGGACAGTGCGGAATCTGCCGTTTCAGGTCACGCCTGATTTTCGAGAACGCGTTTGGGGACGGCGCGATCTTCGGCCGTTCTTTTCGCAAACCTTCGAAAAACCGATAGGCGAAGCCTGGTTCGACTGCGGGCGGCCCATCCTGGTCAAGCTGCTGTTTACAAGCGAGCGCCTCTCCGTACAGGTGCACCCGGATGACGCTTATGCGCAGAAGCACCACGGAAGCCTGGGCAAGACGGAAGCATGGTATGTGCTGGACTCTCAGCCGCCGGGCGAAGTGGCGGTGGGCTTCAAAGAACCGCTGACCCGCGAAAAGCTGAAGGCTTCGGCGCTGAACGGCGAGATTGAGCATCTATTGAACTGGCGGAAAGTAAAACCCCGCGACTTGATCTTCACTCCCGCAGGCGCCGTTCATGCCATCGGCGCCGGCGTTACGATCTGCGAGATTCAAGAGAACTCGGACATCACGTACCGTCTGTACGACTACGGGCGACCGCGCGAGCTCCATCTAGAGCGTGGAGTGGAAGTCTCGCATTTGGGGCCGCCTGAGTCCGACCCTAAGCCGCTACAGTTGAGCGACGGGCGCGAAGAGCTGGTGGCCTGCGAACACTTCCGAATCGAACGCCTCCGTGCAAGCCGCGCCGTCACAATTCCCGCTGGATCGCCGCACTATCTTATTTTGATCGGCACGATGGGCGAGGTATGGTGCATTCCCGCCGATAATGAGCCGCTAACCGTAAGTGGTGGTGAATGGCTACTTACTTATACGTCAGAAACGCCCGCAGAAGTAAGGCTATCTTAGTACGTGTTGGAACATTGATGCGGCGGCTGAGCACCGTGTAATCGGCCTTTTCGATTCGCGCGAGCAATTGCAGATAAATTTCCCGGAGAGCCCAAAGAGAGCGGCGGCTCTTTTGGTGGATCATGCCGAGGAGCGCGGCAGACTCCCGATAACACTCGCGCGCGCGCGCCGCTTCGAAGCGCATCAACTCGCGAAAGGCTTGGTCCTCTTTCCCCGATTCGAGTTGGGCGGCCGGCACGCCAAAGCGATCCAAATCTTCGAGCGGCAGATAAACTCGGCCTAGCAGCGCGTCCTCGCGCACATCCCGCAGAATGTTAGTGAGTTGAAACGCGATGCCGCATTTCTCGGCAAGCAATAGTGCCCTCATGGATTCAAAGCCGAAGATGTGAATTACGGTGAGACCTACAACGGAGGCCACGTGATAACAATAGCGGTAAAGCTCATCGTAGGTGCGGATGCGCCGGGGCTCCACGTCCGATGCGATGCCATCGATCATCTCGTGAAAGAAACGATGCGGGATTGAGTAGCGCCGAACCGTGTCGTGGAAGGCCGGCCAGATGGGATCGCCCGCCACCGAGCCCGCGAGCGCCCGGTTCAATTGCATGCGCCAGAGCGCGATGGTTTCCGGGAGTCTCGCTTTCTCCGCCCCCGGATCGTCGCTGAGGTCGTCGCAGCGGCGCATAAAGGCGTAGATGGCGCACATCGCGTCGCGCTGCGGTTTTTCGAGGAGCAGGAACGCGTAGTAGAAGTTCTTTGCCCGCCGGCGGGCGACGTCGCGGCAGAAGCGGTAAGACTCCTCCAGCGGAACCGGGGCTAGAACGGCAACAGGCGAGGCAGACATCGAAGCAGTATGCCGACGCGCTCGGCTTTAGAAATGCGCGGGCGGGACTTGAGAACGTTATAGCCTTGCGAACGAATCTTCCGGAGAATCTTCATGCCGCCCCGGCTGAAGAGATCGAGATCGAGCGCGAGGCGCCGGTTTACCTGGCTTATCAGCGGCAGCCCTTTGTGGAATAAATCTTCGGCGACATCGACCGCCTCGCGCATGACGCCTTCGAAACGCGAATCGAATTTCAGCGCAAATAATTCATCGGCAGTATAGCCGTACTTATCCAATAAGTCGAGCGGCAGATACACGCGGTCTTTTTGCAGATCCACGGCAACATCCTGCCAGAAGTTCGCGAGCTGAAGCGCGGTGCACGTGTAGTCGGAAAGCCGCTGCCGGTCGGCGTCGCGATAGCCGCAGAGATACAAGACCAGGTGTCCCACTGGGTTCGCGGAGTTCACGCAATAACCGAAGACATCGTCGAAGGTCCGATAGCGCGAGACGGTCTGGTCTTGTTCGAAGGCCCGGATCAGGCGGTCGAAAGGCTCCCTCGGAATGCCGCGCCGCGCGACGGTGTCTTTGAGCGCGACAAAAACCGGGTGAGAGGCCTCGCCGCCGTACATGGCGTGAAGCTCGGCGCGCCACCAGGCGAGCAGGCGCAAGCTCTCCTGCCGGTCGCCGATCTCGTCTCCCAGGTCGTCGGCCCAGCGGCAGAACGCATAAACGTTGTAGAAATCCTGGTGCAGCTCTTTGGGCAAAAGGAAGCTGACGACTTGGAAATTTTCGTAGTGATGCGTAGCCAGCCAGCGCGTGTATTCGAGCGCTTCGGGGCGCGTATAGGCCCTCCCGGCGGCGCCGGAGGCCTGCACAAATTCCTTGGGCTGCAGGCGCGCGATCACGGAATAATAGCGGTCTTGATCTGGCCGTTGCGGCGGTGAGCAAGATCGTGCAGCACTTGCGGCAGATCGTTGAGCGACTCGTTGTGATTGACGACGTGGCGGGAATCGACCGCGCCTTCGGCGATCCAGGCAAGGGCCCGCCGCACATGGGCCGGCGTGAAATGAAAGCTGGCTTTGCACGTGATTTCCGAATAGTGCAACATTCCCGTGTCGAGTCCGACCTTGGCGCCCATGGGACAGCCGCCAAAAAAATTGATGACGCCGCCCTTGCGAACCAGGCGCGTGGCGAGCTCCCACACTTCCGGCTGGCCCACGGCTTCGATGACGACATCGGCGCCCCGGCCCTCGGTCAAGGATCGAAGCTGCGATACCAAGGCGTCATCCTTGCCCATCAAGAGACCTTCGTGCGCGCCCAATGCGATGGCCCGGTCCACTGGTTCCAGCCGGCGCGCAATGGCGACGACACGCGCGCCGAACGCCTGCCGCGCAAGCCGCACCAACATGAGCCCTATGGGGCCCAAGCCAAGAATGGCGACCGTGTCACCGGGCCGTACCTGGCATTCGTCTAAACCGCGCAGCGCGCAGGCGAGCGGCTCGGCGAGCGCCGCATCCCGATAGTCGAGCCCGGGCGGTATATGATACGTGTTCTTTTCAACGATGCGAGCGGGGATGCGGATGAATTCCGCATAGGCGCCGTTGTTGAACAGAAGATCTTCGCAAAGGTTCTGCTGTCCGCGCAGGCAGAAGAAGCAGCGATCACAGGGGGCCGAATTGGCCGCCACCACTCGCTGGCCGATAGCAAAACCGGCTACGCCAGCCCCAACCGCGGCGACATCGCCCGCCAGCTCGTGACCGAACAGCGCGGGCGGCGTAATCATCTTCGCGTGATATCCACGGCGAAAGACCTTCACGTCGGTTCCGCAAGTGAGCGCCGCGCGGACTTGAACCAGCAGTTCGCCCGGACCTATCTCCGGTATCGGCACAGACTCCAGCCGCACGTCTTCCTTGCCGTAGAGCACAGCGGCGCGCATGTTTCCCGGACGAGCAATGGTTGCCAGCGCCATCAACCGCGCTCCTGTGGGCGCACCACCACCTTAAGGGACCGATCGTGCGGATGCAAAGCCGTGCGTATGCCTTCTTCGATGCGATCGAGCGGCACACGATGAGTGATTAACTGTTCGAGCGGAAGTTCTCCGCTGAATACGAGGCGCGCGGATTCGGCTTGCAGATCGATATCGGCGCTATAGGAACCGAGCAGAATGCGCTCGCCCACGCAGAGATCGGCGCCGCAGAGATCGATGCGCTCCTTGGCGGAGGTCTGCGCGAACAGCAAGATCTTGGCGCCCGGGCGCGAGATGCGAAGCGCTTGCTCGACCAGACCCGGAGCGTTGGCGGCAAGGATGACGGCATCGGCGCCGCGCTGGGCCGTCGCAGATGCAACCGCTTCTTCAAACGCGGGCTGGCGCGGATCGAATGCAGAGGCGCCAAAACGCCCGGAAAGGGAACGGCGGAAAGGAATAGTGTCGGTTGCGACCACCGACGCGCCCGCGCGGCGGGCGAGCAGCGTGAAGATGAGACCGATCGCGCCTTGGCCCAGCACCGCGACTGTGTCGCCGCGCCGGATAGCCAGCATTTCGATCCCCTTGAGACAGGTGTTGACCGGCTCGACCCAGCAAGCCTGATCGAAGGAGACGCCAGGCGGAATCTTTTCCACGCCGCTTTCGACAATCCAGTTCATCACGCGCACATATTGCGCGAAGCCGCCACCGGCGGGCTCATAGCCGGCCGTAACGCCGACCCGTTTATAGCCGGCGCACTGAGCATACAGACGGCGATCGCAATAGAAGCAGTCGCGGCACGGAATGTGATGGAAAACGATTACCCGATCACCGGGCGAGTATTTTGTGACCAGCGGCCCGGCCGCCGCTACAACGCCCGCCGTTTCGTGGCCATAGATGCGCGGGGCGGGCAGCAGATCGTATTCGATCTTCTTCAGATCGGTATGGCAGATTCCGCAAGCCTCGACACGCACCAGGATTTCGTCCGGCGCGACAGTGGGCGTTTCGATGTGTTGCATCGAAACACGGCCGTTTCCCGTGTAAACGGCGGCTCTCATGGAAGGAGGCATCTCCTCACTCCACGTGAGCGGCGGCAGATACTGTGTTGATTCGGCAACTGACAAGAAATTCCCCTAACGCCCTAGATGCATCGCGAGTTCGCTTCCGGAGTCGAACCAAGTCTCCGATCAGTTTCGGATGCGTTGCTGCATGTATACTAATTTTCCCACGCGCCATGCGACCCTCTTTGGTTCGCATACGATTGAAATCGATCCGGAAGGACTCGTCGGCACGATCCGAAACGACTTTGATGCAACAAAATGGCAGGCTGGCGGCCCTCGTGCGAGCAGCCACGCCGGCTGCCTCCATATCCACGGCGATGGCGTCAGGGCCAAGCCGTTGCTTTTCGGCTGCCTCGATCACGATGCGGTCTTGAGACGCCACGACGCCGGAGGCGAACTGGCGATCGGCGGTCACTGGCGCCGCGTGGAAGATCTCGGCAGAGGCCAGATCCCTCACTTGAGTCGCTACGACGATCTCCGATTCCCGAAGATTGGGGTCGAGCGCGCCGCAATACCCTGTACTGACTATGGCCTCCAACTTCGAAGAAGATAATTCCGCGACGGTCACGGCCCGTATTGCCACTTCCGCGGCCCGAGCGGCGAGCCTGGGACCCGCGCCGTTAGCGGCGAGCATGATGCGGCGGCCTTCGAGGATGCCTTCAAAGGCGTAATCGAGAGGCCAGTTCAACTTCCGCAGGCCGGTCAGCGTTTCGGCGAACGGCTGCAGTTCGGAGGATTGGGAGGCGACGTAGAGGATAGCCATTTAGCAATACCCGTTATCGCGAAACCAATTCACGGCGCGGCGAAGCGCGCCATCCACAGGAGCGGGCGAGAAGCCCAGGTCGCGCGCCGCCTTGGCATGCGTCACGAACATTTTCTTGCGGGCCATCTTAACGGCCTCCAAGGGCGCAATGGGTTCGCGGCCCGTGACATTGGCCCAGGCGGTAGTAGCGACTCCAGCCGCGTAGGCGAGCGCATAGGGAACCTTGGCCGTGGGCGCAGGCTTGCCCGCGATGGCGGCAAGCCGCCCCAGAATCTGCTCTAGCGTTAGATTCTCGCAACCGAGAATATAACGTTCGCCGGGGCGCCCGTGTTCCGCCGCGAGCAGATGTCCGAGCGCCGTATCGCGCGCATCCACCAGGTTTAAGCCAGTATCGACAAAGGCGGGCAGCTTGCCGCGCAAGAAATCGGCGATGATCTTGCCCGTCGGCGTAGGCTTCCAATCGTGATCGCCGATGGGGGCGGTCGGATTGACGATGATTACGGGCAGCCCCCCGCGCGCCTTTTCGAGAGCCACCTGTTCGGCGAGCCACTTTGAGCGCTTATAGTGACCGGCCATATCGCCGATCGAAACCGGCGTGGTCTCATCGCCGGTCCGGTCCCCAGGCATACCGATGCAACCTACAGTGCTGGTGTACACGATGCGGCGCACGCCGGCGCCTTCGGCGGCGGCAAGAAGGTTGCGGGTACCCTCGACATTCGAAGCATAGAGTTCAGACGGATTCTTCGACCAAAGGCGGTAGTCGGCCGCTACATGGAAGACCGTCTCGCACCCTGCGCTTGCGCGGGCGAGCGAGGCTGGATCGCGCAGGTCGCCCGTGACACGCTCCACCTCCAGCTCCCGAATCTGACTCCCAGGGCGGCAAAGCGCGCGCACGGAGTGGCCCCGCTCGACTAACACGCGGGCAACGTGCCAACCGAGGAAACCGCTAGCCCCCGTAACGAGAATAAGTGGCAATCGCTTTAGCGGAACGCCCAGCTCATCAACTTGATCGTATCGGTAATCTTCGAGTTGATGCCGAGCGCGGCGGAAGGTTCATACCCGCAGTGAACCATGCAATGATCGCAGCGTGGGTCGTTACCCTCGCCGTAATGATTCCATTGTGTCTTGGTCATGAGTTCTTCAAAGGTGTCGTAGTGAGCGTCGGTGATGAGGTAGCACGGCCCCTTCCAGCCTTTGACGTTGTAAGTGGGATTACCCCAGGCGGTGCAGGGAAGTTTTCTGTCGCCCTTGAGAAAGTCGAGATAGGTGGGAGTATTGTTGATGCGAAAACGCTTGGCGAGACGGTCGATGTCTTTGAATTTTTCCATGACATCTTCGCGCGTCATGAAGATGTCACGCTGGTTCACGGCGGAATAGCCGTAGGCGGGCGAGATCAGGAAGCCGTCCACGCTCAGGGTTTCGAGATACGTGTAGAGTTCCTCGATCTCCTTCATATCGGTTTCTTTATAGACCGTCGTGTTGGTGCATACCTTGAAGCCGTGCTGTTTGGCGATCTTGATGCCCTCGATGGCTTCTTTGTACACGCCCTCGCGCTCTACCGAAATGTCGTGATTCTTTTCGAGGCCGTCCAGGTGCACATTGAAGAAGAACTTGGAATCGGGCTTGAACTGGCCGACTTTCTTGCGGATGAACATGCCGTTTGTACAGAGAATGATGTTCTTGCCGCGTCCGAGAATTTCGCTGACGAGGCGACCGATCTCGGGATACAGCATGGGCTCGCCGCCGCAAATGGAGATGGTGGGCGCGCCGCACTCATCGACCGCCTTCATGCATTGCTCGACCGAAAGGCGCTGGGTGATGGTGCTCTCATACTCGCGAATGCGCCCGCACCCGGTGCAGGTGAGGTTGCAGGCGTGCAGCGGCTCGAGCATCAACACGAGCGGAAACCGCTTGTTAATCATGGGGTGCACAAACTCGGGCGCTTCGCCGGCGCGGGCGTGCATGATGATCTTGAACGGATTCGCGGCGTCGCTGCTTTCGGCAACAGTTTTCTGCCATTCCGGCCGTGGGCTGATCTTATTCTTGGCGATGTAGGCGCCCATGCCTACGGTCATGGAAAGAGGGAATCTCATTGGGAATCTCTACATCCTTTAAGAGGCGTGAGCAGCTTTGACGCCTCTGCTTTCAAATCGCGCGCGAGCTTCGTCGCTTGAGGACGCTACCTTCAGAAACACAGACAAAGCGAGCAGCGGGAAGGTGTTGCGGTAATCGGTGTAAGAAAGATAGAACACGCGCGGGAAACCTGTGCCCGTACAGTAGCTTTCATTCCAATCGCCATCCGGCCGCTGTGTTCGCAACAGGTATTCGATGCCGTTGTACAGGCTTTCGCTGCGCAAATCGCCCCCTGCCAAAAGAGCCAGCAGCGCCCAAGCGGTTTGGGAAGGCGTGCTCGCCTGCGAGATGAAGCGGCCTTCGTCGTAACTGGCGCAGCTTTCACCCCAGCCGCCGTCGGTGTTCTGATAGGCGCGGATAAATTCCAGGCCGCGCTGGATGCATGGCTCGTTCTCGCCGAGTCCGGCCGCGCGGAGACCGCGAAGCGCTAGAAACGTTCCGTAGATATAAGTCACGCCCCATCGGCCGTACCAGCTACCATCGGCTTCCTGATGCCGCAGAAGATAATTGACCCCGCGGCGTATCGCCGAGTGACTGGAGGGCAGCCCGCAGGCGATCAGCGCTTCCATCACGCGTCCTGTGATGTCCGGGCAGGATGGATCGAGCATCGCATTGTGATCGGCGAAGGGAACATAGCTGAGGATGTTCCAATCGTTATCGACGTCGAAGGCGGCCCATCCGCCATCGCGGCCTTGCATGGCCAGAATCCAATCCAGGGCGCGCTTTTGACAGGCTTGCTGCGCTGCCGGGTCGGAAGCACGCGCCTTCTCGAACGCGAGCAGCACCATCGCGGTATCGTCCACGTCGGGATAGAACTCGTTATTGAATTCGAATGCCCAGCCGGCGGGCTCGGCGCCAGGACGTTTGGTGGACCAGTCACCTTTCCGGCGCACTTCTTTCAAGAGCAGCCAATCGGCGGTGCGGCGCAGGGAATCGAGCGGCGGGTCCTCCGTCTCGCCCAACGCAAATGCCGCAATAGCGGTATCCCAGACCGGCGAGAAGCAGGGCTGGCAATAGAAGCCTTCGCCGCTCTCAGCCTGCCGATCGAAAATCAGACCGTCGAACTGCTTTTGCGCTTCGATGCGCAGCGGGTGATCCGGCGCGTAGCCGAGCGCATCGAGGGCCATGACGGCGTATTGCATGGATGGGTAAATGGCGCCGAGCCCGTCGGAATAGTCGAAGTGGGCAATCATCCAATCCGCGCATTTCCTGGTGGCGTAGCTGCGGATGAAGCGGGGGCCGCGGCGCTCCCAAACTTTCAAGAAACGATCCAGCTTGAGGAAAAAATTGCGCCAACTGAACAGCTTCAAAGAGCGCTCGGGCCGGGTGGGGGCGCCGGCGAGGAAGAGTTCGTCGAGATTGAAGCCGCCAGGAACCGGGCGCTTGGGGTTGGCCGCATGCACGATGGCGAGCGCGATCACGATAGCGCGCGTCCAGGAGGACATCTGGTAGATGAAGTTAAACGGCAGCAGGATCAGCTCGGGCGGAATAGACGGGCAGGCGTCGCGGGGATAAAGATCGAAGAGATTCAGATTGGTGCGAACGTAGCTGTTGGCCGCCTGCAAGCCGCCCATCTCAAGAATTCGCGCACACAGGCTTTGCATGCGCGGGTCGGAGACGGGCAGGCCGGCGACCTTGAGCGCGAAATAGGCCTTGATGCAGGCGTTGATCTCGGCTGGGCCTTGCAGGTAAATATTGAAGCCGCCGTCGGGTAGCTGCCGGGCAAGAATGCTCGCAACGGCGCGGTCGACCCGCGGACGCGTGGGCGGATTCCACACGCCCTCTACGGGCGGATGCAGCCAGAGCTGCAGCAGTATGTAATCCGATTCAAGCGTCGTGTCGGCGCGAAGCGTGGCGTTCCAATAGCCTTCGTCCGATTGACGCCGAAGAAGGGCGGCGGACGCTTTGCGAACGGCATCGGCGGCGGCGACATTCAACGAATCGGAGATTTGAAGGCTGGGCTGCATGTCCGCGGTTGGTTAGCTGCCCACCCGATGCAGGCGCGGCGTAAAGCTCTCCAAGTCCGAAGGAAGCGTGAAGCGCACGTCCTCTTCCTTGATTTCGGCTTCTTCCAAATCTCCGTAGCCCTGGGTTCGTAGATGACTGATCAACTCCTGCACCAGGTGCTCCGGCGCGGAAGCGCCGGCAGTGACCGCAACAGTCTCGGCGCCCTCCAGCATCTCGGGGCGGACTTCCCTGCAATCGTCGAGCAGATAGGCGGGAATGCCGGCCTTCTGACAGACCTCCACGAGCCGCCGCGAATTGGAGCTGTTTTGAGAACCCACCACAAGCAATGCCTGACACAGCGGAGCTACGGCTTTGACGGCCAGCTGCCGGTTCTCGGTTGCATAACAGATGTCCTGCGTCTTGGGGCCGATGATTTTCGGAAAACGCTCGAGCAGACGGGCGACGATATCTTTCGTCTCGTCGAGCGAGAGCGTGGTTTGGGTCAGGTAGACCATGCGGTCGGGATCTTTGATCGCCAGGCGGTTGACGTCCTCAACGTCGGAAACCAGAATGGTGCTCTCGGGCGCCTCGCCCAGGGTGCCGATCACTTCATCGTGGTCGCGATGGCCGATGAGGATGATGGTGTAGCCCTGTTTGGCGAAACGAACTGCCTCCAGGTGCACTTTAGTGACCAGCGGACAGGTGGCGTCGATCACCTGGAGCCGCCGCTGTTTCGCTTCCTGCCGGACGGCCGGGGAGACGCCGTGGGCGCTAAAAATCACCCGCGCGCCTTCGGGAACTTCGTTCAGTTCCTCCACGAAAATGGCGCCCGCGCAGCGCAACTCGTCCACGACGTGCCGATTGTGGACGATTTCTTTACGAACGTAGATGGGGGCTCCATAAAGATCGAGTGCGATCTTAACGACGTCGATCGCGCGTACCACCCCGGCGCAAAATCCACGGGGCTTGAGGAGGATAATCTTTTTCCGGGTGGCCACCGGGAGCGGAGGAGCTAGGTTTTCAGTTTCGTAAACAAGACCGGTGGATGACATGAGTGGGAACTCTAAGTATAACAAGTAGCTGTGTTTTCATCGAACAAGAAATATTGGCCGGTCAGATTCGGAGTGGTAAGGGCGCAAATTTTTAGCTGAAATGCAACCAATGCGTTACGGCGGGAATGGACCCTTACAGTTCGAACAGCCAATCGGTGGGTCCGATGTGGCCGGCGGGGTAAGACGATTCGCGTTCGATCAGGCGTAGCCAGTCTTCATAGAGGACGGTCTGTTCGGCAAGGGCGCCGGTGAGTTGCTGGACTTCGTCAGGAAAGGCCCAGGCGTATTCGGGCGGCACACCGTGGGTGAAATTGAGTGTTCGGGTCAGGAAGGTGGGCGGTTTGGGGCGGGCGGCCACGCGCTTCTGGATCTGCTCATTCGTCGGGGAGAGGGAAGCGCGGACGCCGTCCGGGGTCTTTTCAATTTCGACCCATTGGCGGACGCGCATGCGGTCGCATTGGGGCAGGGCGGCGGTGCGGTTGATCCAGCGAATGAAGATGCGGGCGGACTGGGCGAGGGCGCGCTGGTTGGCCTCCGCATCCTGAGCGTCGCGGCGCACGTGGATTTCGAGCTCGCGAAAGGCGCGGAGAAAGGAGCGCTCGGCGGTGGTCTTGTAACGCAGGAAGTTGTTGTAAAGCTTCAGGTTGGAATCGGTCCAATGCCAAGCGTCCTTGGGCAAGCGCTGTTCGATCTGGTCGAGACGCTTGCGATTGCGGCGCAGAAACCAGTCGGCGAGGGCGGTGTCCTCTACGAGACGGGCGGCGACGGGGTCTTGCGGGCCATAAGCATCGAACCAGTCGCGGATGGTTGCTTCGAACTCGACGGGATCTTCGTCGGGGAGAACGGTGACGTTGGAGCGGCAGCCGTGGGACAGGCGGTTCATGCTGGAGACAGCCTTGCCCTCGCGGCTGAGAGGGCCGGTGGCGCGGCGGAAGCGGGGAACGTGCGGGGAGACTATGGGGTTCCCGGGAGGGTCGTGGGGGGGCGGCGCCGCGGAGGAATCGGGCGAGGACGCGAAATCTTCGGAATCGCCGGACAGCGGAGATGACGCCGATTGGCGTGGAAGTTGGTCGAGCACAGGCGATTCCTGGGAGCAGTTTGGCGCGGGGACAAACGCGAGCGCGGCGATTTTGACGCGAAGTGATAGAGAGGACGGGAGATGGCGAATTTTTGAAGATTGTCATCGAGGCAGCGAGGCGGAGGAGCAGCGGAGGGAGGAGTGGTTTTACCGAACGAACTCAAGCAGACCGGAAGACAGCGGCACATCTCTTGCTTCGGTTGCAGGGGCGCACTGCCCGATACACTTTGAACAGGCACGATGAAGCGTATTTTACGGCCCGTTGCCGGCCGCTACCGAGACTGGATGCATCGCTGGGAAAACGAGCTTTGCTTCCGGGCGACGGATCGCGTGTCGCGGCCATTTGAATTCGGCCTGGAATGGAGCCGCGATTGGCCGGTGACGCGGGAGTTCGAGCCCAACGGCAGCGGCCCGATATCGTACCTGACCGAATTGAACCGGCGCGCCATCGAACGAAGCCCCGAGTTTTTCGACTATGACCGGCCGCGGGATTTCCGGCGAAACGGCGAATGGGTAGAGTTCACCTCGCCCGTCAGGACTCCGCATATCGAGAACAACACCGCACGAGCCAAATGGTTTCCGGCACGGGCGGGGCGCAAGGCCGTAGTCGTGCTGCCGCATTGGAATTCGAAGCTGCCGCAACACAACGCGCTGTGCGAGGGCTTGCGCCGCCTCGGGATTTCGGCGCTGCGCCTGAGCCTTCCCTATCACGATGCGCGGACGCCCGAAGGCCTGAGCCGCGCGGATTTCGCTGTCTCCTCGAACATCTGCCGCACTATCGACGCCACGCGCCAGGCGGTGATCGACACGCGATGCGCCGTCGATTGGCTGGTTGAGCAGGGGTTTGAAAGCGTCGGATTGGTGGGGACCAGCCTGGGCTCCTGCTACGCGTTTCTTGCGAGCGCGCACGACCCGCGCATCCGCGTGAACGTCTTCAATCACTGCTCAATGTACTTCGCCGACGTAGTTTGGGAGGGTCTTTCGACGCGGCATATCCGCGAAAGCCTGGAGGGGGAGCTCGATCTGCCGACACTGCGGCGGCTCTGGCTCTGCATCAGCCCGCCGAGCTATTGGCCGCTGTTTGCCAGCAAACGGTCCAAGTTCATCTACACCCGCTACGACACGACGTTCCCAGTGCATTTATCCGAACAGGTGATCGCGGGCGCGCGGCGGCACAATTGGGACCACGACGTGGCGGTGCTGCCCTGCGGCCACTACACCATGGGCGAATTTCCGTTCAAATACATTACCGGCTACCAGATCTGCGCGTTTTTAAAGCGCGAACTGTAGGGGCAAATGGGATAGCGATGCCCGCTGTGCGTGATGTACTACACCTATGGCGAGCCGTCATGTGCCCCTGGCTGTGCGCGCTCTACTCCGCGACCGCGCCACCACTGTCATCGCGCTTCTCACTCTGGCGCTTGCCATCGGCGCAAACACGGCCATCTTCAGCCTTCTGAACGCGCTGGTGCTGCGGCCATTGCCGGTTCCTCACCCCGAGCAGCTAACCGTGCTCGGTACCACTATCCCCGACAGCGTCAACGGAAACCAGCCGTTCAGCCTGCCGATGTTTCAGGAGCTCACACGCCGCCAGCAGGTCTTCTCTCAACTGTTCATCTGGAATGGTCTCGGCATTGTGCAGCTCGAAGCCGACGGACAGTACGTCACCTCGGCGATCGCCGAAGTCTCGGGAGACTATTACCAGGCCATGCAGATCAGGCCTGCCCTCGGCCGCTTCATCAACTCTCGGGACGTCAACTTCGACGGTAGCCCCTCAAATTCGGTCGCCGTCATCAGCTACCGCGCCTGGCAGACCTGGTACCACGGCGATCCGCGTGTTCTCGGCAAGACTATTCGCACCACCGCCGACGATCACGCCTTCGCGATCATTGGCGTCGAACCGAAGAATTTTGCCGGCCTCATCATTGACCGCTCGACCGACATCACGACGCCGATCCTGGCTGTTTCACCGACAGTAAACACGTTCGATCCTTCCAATCGTCATCTTCTATGGCTCCAGCTCTACGCTCGGATGAAGCCGGGCCTCGCCATCGGGCAAGCTCAGGGCGGCCTGAAACTCCTTTGGCCTCGCATTCTGAACGCGACGATGCCGCCGGAGTATAGCGGTGAGAAACTGGCTCGGTTCCATGCGCGCGGCATCGACATCGATTCCGCCGCGAAGGGCACCTCTGCTCTACGCAAGCAGTTTTCGGGATCGCTCCAAGTACTGTTCGGCCTGGTTGCCGCCGTTCTGCTCATCGCCTGTCTGAATCTGTCGAACGTGACTCTCGCTCGCGCGGTTTCGCACAATCACGAATGGGGCGTTCGCGCAGCTCTCGGAGCAAGCCCGCGGCATCTCATGTTTCCCGCCCTGGTGCAGAATCTCGTGCTCTCGTTCGCCGCCGCCGGTATCGGTCTGCCGCTCGCGTTATTCGCCAGCCGCGCGCTGCTGCATATAGCCTGGACAGGCCGCGTGGGCGCGCCTCTCGACACCTCCATCGATTGGCGTGTCCTTTCCTTTACGGCCGCGGCCGCCGTGATAAGCGCCGGTCTCTTTGCGCTTCCGCCTGCTTTCCTGGCGAGCCGCATTCACCCTCTCCAAGCGCTGCGCGAGCGATCAAGGTCCGTCCGCGGCGGCACGCAGACAATCGGCAAGCTACTGCTGGTTGCGCAAATCGCGGGCTCGCTGGTGCTACTCACGGGCGCTCTTCTCTTCGGCCAGGCTCTTCGGAATCTACATACGGCGGACGTGGGATACCGCCGCGATCATCTCCTCAGCATGGCGCTGTTTCCGCAACCCGGGCAGCAGCGCTTCGATGTTACGGGGGCCTACGCACAACAACTGTTTGATGCCGTTGGTCGAATTCCCGGAGTGGAGAGCGTCAGCTGCGCGACCGGCGATATCGCTAGCGAAAGCGAGTACTTCGATCAAGTCTTTGGCGCGCTCGACGGGCCGCCGGTTGAAGCGATCGGCCAAGGCGCCGGTCCCGGCTTTTTCCACGTCATGGGCATGCACCTCCTTGCAGGCCGCGAATTCGATTGGCGCGACGAAGCCGAGCCGCCGCAAGTCGTCATCGTGAGCCAAAGTCTCGCCCATAAGCTGTTCCCACGTCAAAACGCGGTCGGCCGCACTGTGTGGATCGGTCCGCACTCGCACGCACAGCCCGGGCGGATCGTCGGTGTCGTAAATAGCGCGAGCTTGTGGAGGATCGAGAGCGCTCATCCTCTCGCCTTCTACCGTCCACTGATGCGGCCCGTCGTTTTGATGATTCGAACCAACGTTGACCCGCACAGCAGCCGGGCGCCGGCCGAACGCGTAGTCCGCGGCCTCGGCCGTCAATACGCGTTTAACACGATGACGGTAGAGGAACAATTCGATCGCGGCGTGAGTGTGCAGCGACTCACCGCGTTGATCGCCGGCTTCTTCGGCGGCCTGGCGCTGCTCATCTCCGGGATTGGCCTGTATGGACTGATGTCCTTCCATGTGGAGCGCCGCACGTCCGAACTTGGCATTCGCATGGCATTGGGAGCGCAACGCACTAGCGTCGTATCGCTGGTCATTGGCGAGGCGCTGTCGCTGGCCGTCGCGGGGTGCGTTCTTGGAACTCTCGCGAGCCTGCTCACGGCGCGCTACCTTCGTAGTCTTCTGTTCGGAGTCTCCGGCACTGACGCGTTTACGCTGTTCATCGCCTGCTTCATTCTGGTTGTGCTGGCCGCCGTAGCCGCCTTCATACCCGCCAAGCGTGCTGCCTCGGTCGACCCGGTGGTTGCACTGAGAGTGGAATAGACTTCGAACTTGGGCAGAAACAGTTAAGTCCTTAAATATTTTTGGGCCAAGCTGGTGCGAAACTCCGATTGAATGCATCGAACGCATGTGAAACCAGGAGCCCTACGACACGTTTTCTTCGGTTTAGCCGCAATATTGGCCCCTGCGGCGATGACATGGGCGCAAGGCCCTGGATCTCCGGGCCAACCGGGAGGCGAGGCGGCGCCCGTTGGGCAAGCGCCACAAACCACGGCCCCGGCGCAAGGCGATCCCACTTTTCAAGGCAGCGTGCCGCAAGGAACGGCGTCGGGGACGGCCCTTCCGCTAACGCTCAACGACGCGATCACGCGCGGCCTGAAGGCCAACCTCGGGGTATTGACCAACCAACAAGCGAGCCTGGAGGTGCGCGCCGAACGGGTGCGCGCCCTTAGCGGGCTGCTGCCGACGGTGACCGGCCAGCTCAGCATGACCGAGCAGCAGATTAATTTGCAGGCCCTTGGCTTTCTGGTCCACCTGCCGCCCGGCGCCGGCTTCAGCATCCCGAGCATCGTGGGGCCGTACTCCTACCAGGCCGCGCTCGCCAACGCGACGGTTCCGCTGTTCGATTTCAAAGCTATCAGCAACTTTAGAGCTTCGCGAGAAGACGTGAAGGCCTCGGTGCTGAGCGTGAAGAATGCGCGCGATCTGGTGGTGCAAGCCGTCAGCAACGCGTATTTGCAAATCATCGCCGACGCGGCGCGCATCATCGCAACACGAGCCGAAATCGATGCCGACAACGCGGTTTACACGAACGCAGTCCGCCGTCACGACGCGGGCGTCGCGATCGGGCTCGACGTGCTGCGGTCGCAGGTGGAACTGAAGCAGCGCCAGCAGGCGCTGGTGGCAACCACCAATCAGTTTGAAAAAGATAAGCTCACGCTGGGCCGGATAATCGGGTTGCCTGTCGGGCAGGATTTCACGACCGCCGATCCATCGCCCTCGGTTCGGCTGGAAGCGATGCCGCTACCGGAAGCGCTGAAGCAAGCCTACGAGCACCGCCCGGACTATCAGGCCGCGAAATCGCGCGTGCTGGCGGCGCAGTTCTCTTTGCGAGCGTCGAAGGCGGAGCGGTATCCGACTCTGACCGCATCGGGTTTCTATGGGGATGAAGGACTGCGCCTGCTCACGAATTCTCACGGAGTGTTTCAGGCGACGGGCGCCATCTCATTTAACATTTTCGATGGCGGCCGCATTCGCGCGGACATTGAAGAGAGCAACGCGGAGCTGACCGATCGCCGCAATGAACTCGCGAATCTGCAGGGGCAGATCGATTATGAAGTACGCAGCGCGCTGCTCGATCTAAAGTCTTCGGGCGACCAGGTGGACGTGGCGCGCAGCAACATGGATTTGGCAGGGCAATCGCTGCGACAGTCGCAGGATAGATTCGCGGCGGGCGTGACGAACACGGTCGAAGTAGTGCAAGCGCAGCAGGCCGTGGCGGACGCCAACGAGAATCTCATTTCGGCTGAGTATCAATACAACGTGGCGAAGGTGTCGCTGGCGCGGGCGCTCGGCCTCGCCGAGGAAGGCGTCAGGAATTACTTCAATCAACGCCCGTAACGCAGCGCTTTATTTTTCGAGCAGGAAGCTGCCCGCGAATAGCGCGTCGATTCCCGATGAATAGAAGCTGCGGACCGCATCGCGCGGCGCGCAGACGAGCGGGTCGCCAAACAGATTGAAGCTGGTGTTATAGAGCACGGGCAATCCGGTGGCTTGGCCCGCCGCCATCAGCAGCGAATGGTACAACGGATTCTCCTGGCGGCGAACTGTATGGACGCGAATGGAATCCTTGCCGAGAATCGCTCCGGCAAAAGTTTCGCGATGCCGCGCGCGAACCTTCCCGACCGTGGCGAGGAAGCGGGCATTGGCGCCCACTTCGAAATATTCCGCGGCGAGCTCTTCGGGAACGGATGCGGCGAACTTTCGGAAGCTCTCGCGATGCTTGATGTAAACGTTCAGATTTTCGGTCGAATACGGATTCAGGGGCGAAGCGAGAATGCTGCGGTTGCCGAGCGCGCGCGGCCCAAACTCCATGCGGCCTTGCATCCAGGCGATAATCTTGTCGTCGCCGAGCGCGGAGACGGCGAGTTGAATGAGGTCGCCTTCGGTGAGCACGTAGCGAAAGCGCAGCTTGCAGTTTTCAAGCACCTGCTTGATTTGCGGCGCCGAATAGGCGGGCCCCAGGCACAGGGTTTCAAAGGGCACCCGCGAATCTTCGCCATAGAAATTATGCCGCGCGTAGAGGGCCGAGCCCAGCGCCGTTCCCGCGTTGCCCGCCACCGGCTGCACAAACACACGATTGAACCGGCTTTCGAGGGCTTGAATCAGACGCGCGTTCAAGGCGAGGCCACCGGCGATGCAGACATGTTCGGCGGCGCCGATCATTTGAATCACGGCGTCGGCGATCGCGGCTTGCAAGCTGGCGGCGATATCGGCCTTGCGAGCGGTGGAGAGCGCCTGCGCGGGATCGAATTCGATGGCTTCAAAGAAACGCGCGCCGAAACCTCCATGAGTCAGGCGGTCGGCTTCGAAAAAGCTGCGATCCAGCCGCGGCCAGGGGGCGCCGCCGCGGCGCAGCACAGCCTCGAAGACTTCCCGATAGAGGGGCTCGCCTTGCGCGGAGAGCCATTGAACCTTGTGCTCGTCGGCGCGCGGCTCAAAGCCCAGAAGGGCCGTAGCGCGATTGAATAGATCCCCCAACGAATCCGGAAAATACATCTCGCGAACAGGCGTGATCCGGTTAGCGTCGGCGCGAAACAATACTCCCGAGCGGAAATCGCCGGCGCGATCCAGGGTCAATACCGCGGCGGATTCAAATCCGGAAACGTAGTAGGCCGATGCGGCGTGGGCATGATGATGCTCGACGACAACTATGTCGCTCGCCGGAAAGCGCGCGCGAAGCTCCAATTGGGCGGCGCTCTCCGGGCCGGAAGTGAAGGGACGCGCGATTGCGACGCAATCGATGTCATTGGCCGCAATGCCCGCGATATCGAGGCACATGCGGAAGGCCTCTTCCGGGAAGAGGCCGGGCCTGTCCTGACGCGAGACTTTAACCTGCTCGATAGCGGCCGCAATCCGCCCGTCCTTCAGGAGGCAGCAAGCGGGATCGCTGAGCAAACCGCCCAGGCCGAGAATTGTTCGCGGCACGCTAAACCTTGCGGAGGCGAGCGATGGTCCGCTCACGCCCGATGCAAATGAAAACAGCGAATGCGCTGGGACCGACCGGCTGGCCGGTGAGAGCCGCTCGCGAGGCGTTAATCAGAACGCCGGCCTTCACGCCGCGCTCTTCCGCGAGTTTGCGAAGCTGCGCCTCGACGCTCGATTCGGTGAAGTCGGGATCGGCCTGCAGGCGATCGGCCAAGGCGCGCAGCAGCTCGCGGGCGCCCGGGGCATCGAGCTTATCTAGCGCCTGCTTTTCGATATGAAAATCGTCGGCGAAATAGGCGCGGCCTTTGGTTGGGAAATCGAGCAGCGTAGAAAAGCGCGTGCGAATGGTATCCACAACGCGATCGAAAAAGACGTCGTCGCCATATGGCCGCAGCCCGTGATCTTCGAGCACACGCCGCACTAAAGGCGCAAGCGCGGTGACCGGCATAGAACGCAGATGCTGCGAATTGAGCCAAAGCGCTTTGGGATCGATCGGGTCCGCATCGCTAAAATTGACGACCGCATTGCTGCGATGCACGCCTTCAAAGCCGAAAGCGGACTGGAGCTCCGCAAGGGTCATCTGCTCGCGATTGTCCTTCGACGACCAGCCAAGCAGGCAAAGGAAATTAATATAGGCGAGCGAGAGGAATCCGTTGTCGCGGTAAGTGACGACGCTCACCACGGGACCATGCTTGCGCTTAGAGAGTTTGGCTCCATCCGGCGCGATCAGCAACGGCAGGTGCGCGAAGGAAGGAAGCGGCGCGCCCGCGGCCTCGAAGAGCAGAACGTGCTTAAAGGTATTGGCGAGGTGGTCCTGGCCGCGAATGATATGCGTGATGCCGAGATCGATATCGTCGGCGCAGGAACTCAGGTGATAAGTCGGCATCGCGTTGCTTCGCAGCAGGGCGAAATCTTCGATATCGGCGGTCATCTTCGACTGCGGGCCGTAGACCTCATCGCAAAAAGAAATCTCGCGCGACGGTTCGCGATGGACGCGAAAACGAACGGCGAACGGCTCGCCGGCGGCGGCGCGAGCATCGCTTGCGGACTGGCTGAGAGCGCGCATCTCGGGATTACAGAGCCAGGGGCCCTGGCCGTGCGGCCTGTCTTCCAAGTCCGTGGCGGCGGGCATGAAATCGCGGTATGCCAAACCTTTCGCAAGCAGGCCGAAAGCAAGTTTGCGATGCAGCTCCAGGCGCTCGGACTGGCGGTAGAATTCGTCCCAGCCCAGGTTGAGCCAGTTCAAACCTTCATAGATGGAATTGAGGGAGGCTTCGGTGTTGCGCTCAATGTCGGTATCGTCGATACGCAGCACGAGCGCGCCGCCATGCTTTCGTACATACAGCCAATTGAAAATGAAAGTGCGCGCGCTTCCGATGTGAAGATAACCGGTTGGAGAAGGCGCGAAACGGGCCCGAATCATGAAGTTTCAGTGTACAGAAGGAGGCTAGAAACTTCGGTTCACGAGCTTTGAATACAGAGCCAGGAATTCCGGAACGGCGAGCTGCTCGGCGCGCAGGGGAGCTTCCGGCAGCGTGTCGACCACGGCGCCGAAGGCGGGGCGCAGGTTGTTGCGAAGCGTCTTTCGCTTATGGGCAAAGCAGCGGCCAACGAAGGAGATCAGTCGCGGAAGCGAATCCGGCGGCTGTGGCCGGCGCAGCAATCGAACGGCAGCCGAATCCACCTTCGGCGGCGGGACAAATGCCGAAGCCGGCGCTTCGGCTACGAATTGCACGTCGCAAACCAGGCGCACCACGACGGTGAGATATCCGTAGGCGCGCGTTCCCGGTTCCGCAAGAAGCCGATCGGCGACTTCGCGCTGCATCAGCATTACGGCAACGGGAAAGCCTGCATCGAGAGCGACAAACTTTTCAATGATCGGCGAAGTGATGTAATACGGCAGGTTGCCCGCGATAACCGCCGGGCCCCACTGCGCCAGATCGGTTCGGAGCACGTCGGCGCGATGGACATGCAGCTTTGGCTCGGCGGCGAATTTGGATTCGAGATAGCCGGCAAGGGAAGCATCGATCTCGATTGCGTGCAGCTCATCGGTTCTGGGCAGCAGGCATCGCGTGAGCGCGCCGCGGCCGGGACCAATTTCAATGACGCGTTTTGCATGGCCGCCACAGGCGGCGGAAGCCAGCCGTTCGAGAATCGAATCCCGAACGAGGAAATGTTGACCCAGCTTGCGCGGCAAGACGTTAGTCTTCAGGCACGATTATGCGGGCCGTGGGGTCGGGCGCGGGCGCTCCGGCGGGGGGGAGGATGGGCGGACGGGTTTGCGGCTGCGAGCCGTAGCGAGTAGCGAATGCCTTGGTCAACTCCGCGCCGAAGAAGAAAATCTGGGCCGAGTAATAGACCCATGCTATTAGCACGACGATAGAGGCGGCCGCGCCGTAAGTGGAGGCGTAACTCGCGCGCCCGAGATACATGCCGAGCACTAATTTGCCCAGGGTGAACAACAGGGAGGTAACGGCGCCACCCAGTAAAACATCGGGCCACTCCAGCCGCACGTCGGGCATGATCTTGTAGATGGCGGCGAAGAGTCCCGAAATCACGACGAAGGATACCACTCCATTTACGACGCCCATGGCGGCCGTTTCCCAGGGAAGGACTGAGGCTGAAAGGGCGCCAAGAGCCGAGATCCAGGTGCTGATGACTAGCGATACGATCAGCAGAAACCCGATTGCGAGCACAATGGCGAACGAAAAGAGGCGCTCTTTGATGAACGTGGTGATCATGGCGAAGCCGCTCGCGCCGGGAGTGGGAACCTCCCAGATGAGGTTCAAGGCGTCGCGCAGCTCGATTAGCACGCCGGAGGCGCTAAACAGGAGCGTGACCAGGCCGATGACCGTCGCGATGATACCGTGGGTGGTGTTTTGGGATCCCTGCAGAAACGCGGCAACGGCTTTGCCGGCCGCGGGCCCCACCAGCGAACGAACCTGCTGAATGGTGTCGCGCTCCGCGGTCGAATGCCCGAAGACGACGCCCACAATCGAAACCACGACAAGCAACAGGGGCGCGAGCGAAAGCAGGGAATAGAATGCAAGAGAGGCGCCGAGACGCGGCGCATTGTGCTTGCTCCATTGATCCAAGCTGTCGCTGAGCAACGGCTTGATATCCGGCCAGCGCACGTCCCTGAGGCGCTTGCGATAGCGTCGCGCGGTTCCGGCCGCGGTGGAAACTTCGCTCCCGTTGGGTTCGAGTATCATCTTGCGTTGGGGCGCTGACGCCATCTTGAACTCCTGCGCGCTTGTCGGTAAGACGCTCGCGGGCTATCTGTTCTTTCAACGATTAAATAGCCGAAAATCCGGCCCGGTCCAGCGCGCGCTGAGCTTCCGGGTTCTGCATAAAAGTGCTCCAGACAAAGCCGGTCCGCAGGTTCTCCGCCATCAGCATGGTGATGCCGGTGTCGATTCCCACCACGTCGCTGTCGTACCAGTCTTTCAGCGGGTTCAGAGCGTTAATGAAGCCGTACTGGCACCAGGCGCGGGAACCGTAGCGATCTTTAATGTGCTTCAAGACGCGCAGCGTGGGGACGGGCATGAAGGGCAGGGAGCCGGCCGGGGCGCTTGGAACCACGGTGCCATCCACCGGGCCGATTTCGGGCGGGCCGCCCCAGGCGACATAGCCGTACATGGAATCGGAGGATGTAATGCCCCAGAAATCGTCGCTGTAGTCGGGGAATCGCTTGCTCAGCTCGATGCAGAAACGGCGGTGGACTTCAGTGGCAACGATGGAGTTTTTGAAGTAATCGACGTAGCGATCTCGCTTGGCGCGAAAATCGAACCAGGCCTGGGAATACTGATGAATGAAGAGGGGCGCAAAGGAGCCGATGTAGCGGAGGCCCTCGTATTCGAAGGTGGTCCGCTTCCAGGCATTCCAGGTTTCCGGCGGGAGCGGATGACGAGAGGAGCCAAGCCCGAGCAGGTACATCATCATCAACTCGCTATAAAGATCCCAGCGGTAGGGAAGAAAACCCGTTTCGGGAGACCAGCCGTGCGGCAGCAGCGTGGTGTCTTCGGAAAGCCAGGTCCAATCCACGCGATTGAAAATGTCCAAGGCGAGAACGCTGACTTCGCTGTGGCGGAAATAGGCGCGGCAGGTGAGCACGCCGCACAGCAGGATGGCGGTGTCGATAGAAGAGACTTCCGAATCCCAGACGCGTTGGCCGGTCTGCATGTTGGCGAAGTGGTAGAAAAAGCCACGTTCGTTGGGCATGCGGTTAAAGAGGCAGCGCAGGGTGACGAGCACCCGGTCGCGGGCGTCCTTTAACGACACATACCCGCGGCGATGGCCGATACAAAGGGCGGTCAGCCCGAAACCGGTCGCGGCGAGGCTTGCGGCGGTTGAATGGTCGGCCGCGCGGACGTTGCAGCGATCCTTCACCAACCCGGTTTGCGGATCGGCCTGTTCCCAAAAGAACTGGAAATTGGCTTTTTCCACCTCTTCTAGAAATTGGTCGTCCTGGGGTGAAAGGGCCGGCGTCGAAAATTCGGGGGAGACGGAGAGGCGCTCGGCAGCGCTTGCGGAAGGGGCCAGAGCGACGGCTATCGAGGCGGCGCCGGAGGCGGCCTCCAAGGCCTGGAGCAGCAAACTCCGCCGCGTAAACCGGTGTGAATTGATCTCGCCAGGCCGCACGAGATTTAATTTAGAACAGTGACCCGGCGAGAGCGAATCATAACGTGGGCAGGAGCGGCATTGGGAGTGGCGGCGGTCGCCGCGACCATAGTGTTGATCCAGGTTTTTCGGCCACAGGAACCGCTTTCGCTTTCGGGAGTGGTGCTGGTGGACGATAGCGATCCCCGCAAGCAGACGCCCATCCCCGATGCCGCGGTGACGGCGACTGCCGGCCCGGAGACCGCTTCGGCAATGTCGGATGTCTCGGGTTTATTTCATGTGCGGCTGCCTGCGAAAGTACGGCGGCAGGAGCTTCTGCTGCGCGTAGTTCACTCCGGATATAAGCCGCTTGAGATGACGGAGAGGGCGGAGGGCGAGATCGTGGTCGCGCGCATGCGGTCGAGCGCGCCGCCCGCAACCATCTCGACTAGAAAGGCCGAGACGGTGATCGGCAACGTTCGCGTCCGGTATTCAGGGAAGGCGACCGCGACCACGAATATCGGAGTCGTGGTGGACACTTTCGATGTCAACAATAAGGGCAACACGCCATGCGGAGAAGTTCCGCCGTGTTCGCCCGACAGTCGCTGGAAGGCGGCAATGCAGTCCTATTCGGTGGATGCGGGCGAGGGCAACGAATTGCGGAACGTGCGGCTTTCTTGCATCGCGGGGCCTTGCCCATTCACCCGAATCGCCTCGGAAATTCCGTCAACGGACAAGCGTAAGCTCAATGTGCAGGTCATGGACTGGTCCGACACGGCGACGTTTCTGCTAGAAGCCGAGGTTAGCCAGACGCGCATCAGCGATGTGATCCGCCAATCCTATCCAGCAATCTTCGGCTCCACGATGAGCTTCACGCTGCCGCCGGGCGCAGAGGGGCCCAGCATAGAGGCCGAACTGAACGGCAGCGACATTGTGTTTCCGCTGGGACCCGACCTGATCGTTTCCTGGGCGAACTGCAGCGTCAAAGCTTCCGAGAATCAAGGGAATCTTTTTCGCTGCGAATTGAAGGCGGGTTATCGATTCAAGTAGCGCGGCGGCTACTTGGCCATATTCTTCCCGAAGTGAAAAGCCGGCCCGATGCTGAGGCGCACGGTATTGCGGCCATTGCGCAGCACGTCGCTGAACAGGTGATTGTGCACGAAGTCGGCTTGGGCGCGAATGCTGAAGTGGGGGCCGATATTGAATTCGCCGCCGCCGCCGAATCCGTAGAAAGGCGTCCAATCTGTTTTCACCCCAGTCGGCGCAAGCTGATCGACGATGGCTTGCGAGAGCGGATCGGTGGCGTGCAGGGTGGCGACTTCATGTATCGCGCCGATAGAAGGGCGCACGAACAATGTCACCGCGGACCAATGGCGGAACATCAATTGCGGTCCTGCCGCGAAGGTCTGGGTGGTGGCGTCGAAGGGAACGGATACCGTGTACCCGGCCGGGATAATGCCTAGATGCTCGCCGACCGCTATCTGATCGCCCAAGGCCGTTTGCAGCGACGAAGTCAGCAGGTTCGGCGTGATGTCGGTGTTCCCAGTCGAGCGGCTGTAATCGAATCCGAGCGCGAGCCAGGTTCTTGCATTAACGCCCGCCTGGATGTGGAAGCCTCGCTGATCGAGATTGACGTTGGGGCTCGATAGGTATGTGAAGCCGCCGTACAGGTCGAAGAGACCCACATAGCTCTGCTGCGCGGAAGCAGCGGGCACAAGCCAAAGCGGCGAGAGCGCCAGCGTGGCAGCTAAGGCGCGAAAGATGTAATGGCGAGACACGGTGGTTCTAGAAGACAAGCTGGCTCCCCCCGGAAGCAACTCTTCGCAGGTTACATCAGCGCCTCTCCGATGACAACCATTTCATTGCTCCGAATCACCGCGCCTTACAATCGCAATATGTGCGCGAGCGCGGTCGCCGAAAGCATTCTGACTAAATACGAGCCGGTGATCGGGCTGGAAGCGCACGTTCAGCTGGGCACCAAAACCAAGATTTTTTGCAGTTGCCCGGTAGAGTTCGGCGCGCCTCCCAACACCAATGTGTGCCCGGTGTGCCTGGGCTTGCCGGGCGCGCTGCCGGTGCTCAGCCGGCAGGCTGTCGAGCTGGCCATGGAAGCGGCGCTCGCGCTGAAATGCCGCATCAACGAGCTCTCGCGACTCGCGCGCAAGAATTATTTCTATCCAGATTTGCCCAAGGGCTACCAGATCTCGCAATACGACCAGCCGCTGGCCGAGCACGGCCAGCTCAACCTGGGCGTGGGCGAGGAGAGGAAGCGCATCGGAGTCACGCGGGTGCACATGGAAGACGACGCGGGAAAGAGCATCCACGACGGCTTCGCGGATTCGGACCGCTATAGCTATGTGGACTTGAACCGCTCAGGCACGCCGTTGATCGAGATCGTGAGCGATCCGGACATGCGCTCGCCGGACGAGGCCTACGCCTACGTCACGGAGCTGAAGCAGATGATGCAATACACCGGGATCTCCGATTGCGACATGGAGAAGGGCCAATTGCGATGCGATGCGAATGTCTCAGTTCGCTTGCGCGGCGCGCCGGAATTCGGCACGAAGGTGGAAGTCAAGAACCTGAATTCGTTCCGGTTTCTGAAGCTGGCGCTCGAATACGAGATAGAACGGCAGGTGGAGATCCTGGAATCGGGCGGCAAGGTGCGGCAAGAGACGCGGCTTTACAACGTTTCGACGGGGCAGACAATTGGCATGCGCAGCAAGGAGCGGGCGCAGGATTACCGCTATTTTCCGGAACCCGATCTCGTTCCGCTGCATGTGAGCGAGCATTGGCTGCGGGAGGTAACAGCAAAGCTGGCGGAGCTGCCGTCCGACCGGCGGGAGCGCTTCGCCGCCGAATACGGCCTGCGCGAATACGATGCGCAAGTGCTGGCGCTCACGCGCGAATTGGGCGACTACTTCGAAGCGGCCGCGAAAGCGAGCGGAGACGGGCGCGCCACGGCAAACTGGGTGAGCGGCGATCTGCTGGGGCTGTTAAACGCGAGCGGCCGCGGCATCGCGCATTCGCCGGTGCGCGCCGAAGACCTGGGCGAATTAGTCGCGCTGATCGGTAAAGGCGAGTTGTCGGGCAAGCTCGCCAAAGAAATTCTGCCGAAGATGTTCGAGACCGGCGAATCCGCGCCCGCGGTTATGGATCGCGAAGGCCTGCGGCAGATTTCGGATAGCGGCGCGCTCGACAAGATCGTGGATGAAGTGATCGCGGCGAATCCGAAACAAGTCGAGCAGTATCGCGGGGGTAAAACGGCTGTGCTTGGGTTTCTGGTCGGACAGGTGATGAAGGCCAGCCGCGGGCAGGCGAATCCCGGGGCGGCGAATGAAGCGCTAAAGAAGAGGTTGGGGTGAGGCGGCGCCCAGGCTTCAGGTCTGCGCCATGGCGGTTCGCTCTTCGTTGTGGTGGCGGACGTCGATTCCTTTCACCAAGAACAGGACGTCCTCTGCGATGTTGGTCGAATGGTCGGCGATGCGCTCCAGGTTACGCACAACCGAGAGCAGGTAAAGAGCCTGAGGGATCTGCTGCGGGTTGTTCTCCATGAAGCTGATCAGCTCGTGATAGCTCGCGGTACGCATGTTGTCTACCGCGTCGTCGGAGGCAAGAACGCTGCGCGCCAATTCGGCGTCGCGATTTACGAAGGCGTCGAGCGCCTTGCGCACCATGGATTGCGCCAAGCCGGCGATATGCGGTATATCGATCAGCGGCTGAATCATGGGCTCCTTTAACAACGCGAGCGCGCTTTGCGCGATGCTCACCGAAAGATCGCCCATGCGCTCCAGGTCGTTATTGATCTTGATAGCCGCGGTCACCAGCCGAAGGTCGGTCGCAAGCGGCGCCTGCAGGGCGAGCAGGCTGATCGCCATGTCGTCGATCTCGATCTCGAGCTGATTGATGCGGCTCTCGTTCCGCAGAACCTGCTGAGCCAGTTCTTCATTTTTTTCAACCACGCCTTGCACGCTGTGGTAGACCGCATTCTCCACCAGCGCGCTCATCTCCAGCAATTTGGATTTCAACTGCTCCAATTCTTGTTCGAAGTGCCGCACGTTTTCCTCTATTGCGCCGCGAAAGCCGGCCTCACCCGAACCTGCCGGTCACGTAATCCTCTGTTTCTTTCACGCCGGGATTCTGGAAGATCTTCCGCGTGTCGCCGAATTCGATCAATCTGCCCAACAGAAAGAAACCGGTGTAATCGGCAACGCGCGCGGCTTGCTGCATATTGTGGGTGACGATGACGATGGTGGTATCGGCTTTGAGCTGAAACAACAGCTCTTCGATTTTCAAGGTTGCGATGGGGTCGAGCGCGGAGCAGGGCTCGTCGAGCAGCAGAACTTCCGGCTCAACCGCCAATGCGCGCGCGATGCATAGGCGCTGCTGCTGGCCTCCCGAGAGCGCGCTGGCCGGCTTTTGCAGCTTGTCCTTGACTTCGCTCCAGAGCGCGGCTCGCTCCAGGCTTCTTTCTACCGTGTCATCGAGAACGCTCTTCTTGTGAATCCCGTTCACGCGCAGGCCGTAAGCGACGTTGTCGAAGATGGTTTTCGGAAACGGATTGGACTTCTGGAACACCATTCCGACGCGACGCCTCACGTCCGTCACATCCATGGTGAAGATTTTCTCTCCATCGAGCATCAGATCGCCTTCGACGCGAGTGTTGCGCAGCGTTTCGTTCATGCGATTCATGGTGCGCAAGAAGGTAGATTTCCCGCAGCCGGACGGTCCTATAAACGCGGTCACCCGGTTGGCCGAAATATCGATGCTGATGTCGTGCAGAGCCTGAAATGATCCATAAAAAAAATTCAGGTTCTTGGAATTCAGCTTGCAAATAGCCGCGGAGGTCTTCGCAGGCTCAACGAGAGTTTGCGGGATCGGCATTTTTTGTGCTCCGATAGTACGTTCGCTCAGCGTTTGTTGTTGGGGCGTGGCCACGTTATCTCCTGGAGGATGCACTTCCCCCCGCAATTATCATTCTGGCAGTTATGTTGACGACAAGCACCAGCGCGAGAAGCACAAAGCCGGCCGCCCAGGCTTGCTGGTGCAGGTCCTCCTCAGGCGCGAGCGCATAGTTGTAGATGGTTACCGGCAGAGTCGCGATGGGCTGGAGCCAGCCGCGACTCCAGAAATTGTTGCCAAGCGCGGTGAACAGCAGCGGGGCTGTTTCACCCGCCACGCGCGCCAGGTTCAGCATCATTCCGCTCGCGAGCCCGGAGATGGCGGCCGGAACCACTACCGTGAAAATCGTTTTGGCCTTGGTGGCGCCCAGCGCCATGGCGCCCTCGCGGAGCGAATTCGGAACAGCGCGGAGAAATTCTTCGGTCGTGCGAACGGCGATGGGGATCATCATTATCCCGAGCGCCACCCCGCCGGCGAGCGCGGAAAAATGACCCATGGGACGCACCACCAGCGCGTAAGCCACGATGCCGATGACGATAGACGGGACTCCGTTCAGCAGGTCTACGGTGTAGCGCAAGGCCGAGGCGAATGCCTTGCCGCTGTACTCGGCGAGATAAACGCCCGCGAGAAAGCCCAGCGGCACTCCAATCGAGGTAGCGACCAATAAGACCTTCCCGCTGCCGACGATGGCGTTCGCCATGCCGCCGCCGGTCTCGCCGGAAGGCTTGGGCAGGTTGGTAAAAAAGGCCCAATTGAGGGATCGGCCCCCGTGCCAAAGCAAATATCCCAGAATGAAGAACAGAACGCCGATCACCAGGATGGTGCAAATGCCGGTGAGGGAGAGCATCACGGCGTTGGTAATGCGGCGGCTGCGCGAAATCTCCATCATCATGGCTTACCCGCGCCTCCGCGTGGTGGTCAGAACCATGACTCTCGCGATCGCATTGATCATGATCGTGAGACCGAACAAGACGAGGCCGAGAAAGATGAGCGAGGAGACGTAGAGGGTTCCGCTTGCCTCGGCGAACTCGTTGGCGATTACGGCCGCGATGGAGTATCCCGGCGATAGGAGCGAAGCGGTGATCTTCGGGGTGTTTCCTATGACCATGGTGACCGCCATGGTCTCGCCCAGCGCGCGAGCGAGCGCCAGGAAAAGCGAGCCGATGATACCTGTGCTTGCGTTGGGAATGACAATCTGCCAGGTGGCCTCCCACTTTGTAGCCCCCAACGCCAGCGCGGCCTCCCGCTGTTCTACCGGCACGGCAAGCAGCACTTCGCGCGATACGGAAACGATGAAGGGGACCACCATCACAGATAAGACCAGTCCCGCGGAGAGAAAGCTGACACCGTAAAAGTCGCCCCTGAAGATGGGCAGGAAACCGAACACGTTCGTAAGCGGCGGGACCAGGTACTCGCGGATAAATGGCACCAGAATGAAAATTCCGATCAGGCCGTAGATGACGCTGGGGACGGCGGCCAGGAGCTCAATCAAGAACGTGAGCAGGTTGGACAAACGCGGCGGCGCCATCTCTGCGAGAAAGACAGAAGAAGACACCCCCATGGGAACGGCGATCAGCAAGGCAATGGCCGAGGTGACGCAGGTGCCATAGATGAAGGGAAGCGCGCCGAACTTGCCGCTGTTGGGATCCCAGGCGGAGCTGGTTAGAAAATGCCACCCGAAGGCGTGAATGGTGGGACCTGAATTCGACCACAGCTCGAAAACCAGCAGCCCTACTATCAGCAGAATCGCGACCGCGCATGCCAGAGTTAGCAGGTAGGCGACCTCATCTCCGCCGCGAATCCGCTTGTACAGCCCGCGCACAAGCTGCCGCCGTGGAAGATTGGGCGAATAGGTAGTAGTTGCCATGCCGGCAGTTCAGTAATTCCTAGCTGCGCAGCTTACTGGACTTGAGCGATCTGCGATTGTTCCTTCGAAACAACCTGCTGCGGAAGCTTGGCGTAATCCAAGGACTCCACCGAATTTTGCCCGGTCGTGATGGCCCACTTCAAGAAACTCACAATGGCCTTCTGCTTGGCGGAATCGGAGATCTTGGAGGGAATCAGCAGCCAGGTGAACGTTGAGATCGGATACGCGCCCGCGCCGCTTGCATTCGTGATGGAAACGCGGAAGTCGTCCGGTATGGATTTCAGCGAACCGGCGGCAGCAGTTACCGATTGAAGATCCGCTTTTACAAATTCGCCCGCCTCATTCTTGACTTTGCCATAAGGCAGATGGTTCCGCACGGCGTAGATCAACTCGACGTAGCCCAGCGCGCCTTTCTGCTGTTTGATGAGTCCCGCCACGCCGTCGTTGCCTTTTCCGCCAATTCCGGTGGGCCAATCCACCGATGCGTTTCTGCCAACTTTGGATTTCCACTCTGGGCTGATCTTTGAGAGATAGTCTGTCCAGCAATAAGTTGTGCCGCTTCCTTCGGAGCGGTGCACCACTATAATTTTATCGCCCGGCAGATTCACTCCCGGGTTGGCTTTCGCAATGGCGGGATCGTTCCATGTCGTAATCTTTCCGAGGAAAATGCCCGCGAGCGCTTCCGGGGTGAAGTTCAACTCGCGCGAGACGCCAGGCACATTATAGGTGGGAACCGCCGCGCCGATCACGGTTGGGAAGAGCAGAATTCCGTATCCATGCTTATCTTTGAAGGCCTTCAACTGGTCGTCGGTAAGCGGCATATCGCTCGCGCCGAAATCGACGGTTCCTTCAGTCACCGCTCTGATGCCGCCGCCCGAACCGTTGGGCTGGTAGTTGATCTGAGCGTTTCCAACCGATTGATAATCGTTGAACCACTTCTGATAGATGGGCGCCGGAAAAGTTGCGCCGGCTCCGGTGAGGGTGGTCTGAGCCACTAAGGGGAGTTCCGCAACGGTTAGAAGGAGCGCGGCGAAAGTGGCGGCGCGAGGCGTAAAGACGCGAGAAACAGTGAGCACCTCCCCAGTTTGGCGGCTGCGTCATCACTCGCGTATAACAACTGGGTTACAAATCTGTTAACAAGCTGGTTCTGGCCAGCCCCGTACTCTATCGGGAAGCCGCTTCCACGGGATGGCGATCGTTCCGACACACGACGCCCTCTTTCATGACGAACAAGACGCTTTGCGTCACTTTGATGTCCTGAAAAGGGTTGCCGGGGACCGCGACGACATCGGCGAGTTTGCCCGGCTCAAGCGTGCCGATCTTGCTCTGCAAGCCCAACAGTTCCGCTGCCGAGGACGTCCCGGCGCGGAGAGATTGCGCCGGGGTCATGCCATCGGCCGACATCAAGACAAACTCGAGCGCATTGTTGCCGTGCGGGTAGACGGCGGCGTCGGTGCCGAGCGCAATCTTGACGCCCGTGGCGAGAGCGCGTCGAACCATGGCGTCCTGCTGCTTGACAGCGCGATCGGCCTTCTGGCGCACCAGGGGAGGGAAATTCGATTCGGCGAGCCCGCTGCGAACGGAGAGCGTGGGAACCAGATAAGTTCCGCGCTCGCGCATCATGCGCAGCGCTTCGTCGTCTACGAAGGTGCCGTGTTCGATGGAATCGATGCCGGCGCGAATCGCGCGCTTGGCGCCTTCGGCTCCGTGCGCGTGAGCGGCGGTCTTGCGCCGGAGCGCGTGCGCTTCGTCCACCAAGGCATCCAGTTCCGCCTGGCTCAACTGCGGAACATCCACATCGTCGGTCGGCGAGAGCACGCCGCCTGTCGCGCAGGTCTTGATGACATCCGCGCCGTATTTGATGTTGAAGCGAACCGCATAGCGAGCTTGATCCGGAGAATTGATGACGCCGTCTTCCGGCCCCGTCTCGTGATTTAACAGCCCGAAACGGAAACCGTCGCCGTCGTCGCAATGGCCGGCGGTGGCGCCCAATGCGTGCACCGCAACCAGCATGCGCGGACCCGGAACCACACCCGAGTTGATGGCGTTGCGAAGACCCACATCGAGGAAGTGGTCCGATCCGACATCGCGAACTGTGGTGAACCCGGCCATGAGTGTCTTGCGCGCGTTCACCGTGGAGCGAATGGCTTCTTCGGTAATCGGCCGGGTCAGGTTCAGCAGACGCTGTCCGTTGTAATCGGGATTGAAGTCCATGGTGAGATGCGTGTGCGAATCGATAAAGCCGGGCAGCAGGGTTGCATCGCCCAGGTCGATGACGGCCGCGCCCGCCGGCGCTTCGCCGCCTACCGATCGAATCTGGTTCCCGGAGACGACGACGATTCCGGGCTCGACGAGCTTGTCGCTCTTGCCATCGAACAGTCGAGCGGCCTTTAGAACATAAGTCGTTTGCGCCTGAAGCGCGGACGCCAGGACGAGAACCGCAAGCAGGAATTTCATGTTAGGTCTGAGAATAGCGCAGCGGCAGGCTCGCCGTTCAAGCGGCGGCGCGAACCAGCATTTCTATGACGGGAGCGTAATCGACATCGGAACCGCCGTTGCCGGCGCACCAGTAGGCCTGGCCGAGCGCGGTTCCGCCGTAAACGTTCCTGGCGTCGAGCGGCGCGCCTTTTTCAATCAGAAACTGAATGATCTCCAGCTGGCCGCCGACAACCGCCCAATGCAGCCCGGTCAAGCCGGTGTTGTCGCGCGCGCGGAGGTCCATGCCTTTGTTTACGAGAAACTCGACTACATTCTTCCGGCCATACTCGCAGGCCCACATGAAACCGAGTTCCATCTGAGCCTTCGTCGCGCCTCTTTTCAAACCGCCGCCGGGGTCGAAGAATTGCTCGACGACATCCAGGCGGCCGACTCCGGCTGCGCCTTCGAGATCCAATGTCGCGCCATGGCGAGCGAGAAACTCGGCCGCTTCTTTTCGTCCGTTGTGAAGCGCAGAAATTAGGGGGCTCCGCAGAGCCGGGATTCCATCGACGGCCGCGCCGTGCTCCAACAAAAGTTCGAGCAGCGGGATCTGCACGCCTGCGCGGAGCGGATGAACGCTGGTGGCAACCAGACCGAGAGTTGTGCTCTTGCCGTAGATATCTGCTTCGGCATCCACCTCGGCGCCGGAGGCGAGCAGCATTCGCGCGATCTCAACGGCGTTGTTCGGAGACTTCTGGCGTTCCTCTTCGACCCCGTTCGCGCCCAGATAGTGGAGCAAGGTGGCGCGGTGCGGGCGGGGGGAACGAGCACGCGCGAGACCGGGCAGATCGCGAAGCAATCGCTCGAGCGCGGCCGCATCTCCTAAGACCGTCGCATCGACGGCCTGTTCGAAGGGCACGCGCCATCCTTTTGAAATCAGCCATTGGTCCCACCAATCGCGATTGGCGATGATGTTCCGCTGGTCTTCTGAAGACAGATCGGGGCCGCGTTCGGGAATTTCCTGCAACGGGCCTAGACCAACATCGGAGCGCAACTCGTTCACGCGGCCGGGTTCCAATAGCATCCACGGCCGGCTTCGTCCATCCATGGGGTCATCTATCCATTGCGTGCCATAGCGCTGCGGCCGGCCCTCGTACATGGCGATCCGGTCCTCGAGATACGCGGCGTGCCAACGCGGAACGCGCGCGCAGCCGCGCAGAATGTGGAGCGCGCGCCGCTGGAATTCGGGCTCGCCGATGGCGTGCTGGACAATCAGCCATGCCGCTTCGGCGCCGTCCTTCCCGGCAATCGCCTCGTCGGGCCAGCCGTGCTCCGCGATCAGCTCTCTGAGGCGCGCGGCATTGTTCAGATGCACCGCTTCCATGCGCGGCACATAGCTACCGCCGAGCTCGCCGGATTCGAGAAGTTCCTCGCGAACGCGCGCATCCTCGGCGCGCATGTCCGTTAGTTCCCGGCGTAGATCTTCTTTCACCACAGGGAGATTTTATCGTCAAAAAACAACAGCCGTATTCTAGACTTCGGCGCCGATACGCATCCTGAAGAACGATCGCCAGACGAAGATCAAGGCAACCACGAAGAATGCGGCTGCGAGCGTCCAGCCCAGGATCGAGCCGTGCTGGCCCGATAGCGAGACGGCGAGTTCGACGGCGAGCAGGCCGAATAGCGTGGTGAACTTGATGATCGGGTTCATGGCTACCGAAGAAGTGTCCTTAAACGGATCGCCGACGGTGTCGCCAACCACGGTGGCGTCATGGAGCGGCGTGCCCTTCTGCTTCAGTTCCGTCTCGACAATCTTCTTCGCGTTATCCCAGGCGCCGCCGGCGTTTGCCATGAAGATGGCCTGATATAAGCCGAACAACGCGATTGAAATCAGATAGCCGATAAAGAAGTAGGGTTCCACGAACGCGAACGCCAGCGTTATGAAAAAGACGCATAGGAAGATGTTGAACATGCCGCGCTGGGCGTAGCGCGTGCAGATCTCGACGACCTTCTTGCTGTCGGCGACGGAGGCTTTGGTCACGCCTTCCAGGCGAATGTTTGCCTTGATGAATTCGACCGCGCGATAGGCGCCCGTGGTGACCGCTTGCGTGGAAGCGCCAGTGAACCAATAGATGACAGCGCCGCCCATGATGAGGCCGAGCAGAAATGGCGGATGCAGAATAGAGAGATTCGAAAGCAGGTCCGCGCGCAGGCCGTTGGTCAGCGCCAGCACGATCGAAAAGATCATGGTCGTCGCGCCGACAACCGCCGTGCCGATCAGCACCGGCTTGGCAGTCGCTTTGAAGGTGTTCCCCGCCCCGTCGTTTTCCTCAAGGTTGTCTTTGGCTTCTTCAAATTGCGGACGGAAGCCGAAGCTCGATTGGATGTCGGCTTCGATGCCTGGAATCTGCTCTATGGTCGAGAGCTCATAGACTGACTGCGCGTTGTCTGTGACGGGCCCATACGAGTCCACTGCAATCGTGACCGGGCCCATGCCGAGGAATCCGAACGCCACAAGTCCGAACGCGAATACCGCAGGCGCGAGCATCAACTCGCCCATGCCGGCCGTGCTGACTCCGAACGCTACAGCCATCAGCGCCACGATCGCGCCGCCGAGCCAGAAGGCGCCCATGTTTCCCGCCACAAAGCCGGACAAAATATTTAATGATGCGCCGCCTTCTTTCGACGAGGCCACGACTTCGCGCACATGGCGCGATTCCATCGAGGTAAAAACTTTGACCAGTTCCGGTATCACGGCGCCGGCAAGCGTACCGCAAGTAATGATGGTCGAAAGCTTCCACCATAGGGTGGCATCTCCGCCGAGATCCGGAATCATGGCGTACGACACGATGTAGGTCGCCACGATCGAAACAATCGAGGTCAGCCACACCAGAGAGGTTAAGGGCGTCTCGAAGTTCATTTTTGCGGCGTTGCTGTATTTGCTCTTGGCGAACGCCGCGTTGACGAAATACGACAGACCGGAGGAGATGACCATCATGACGCGCATGGCGAAGATCCAGACCAGGAGCTGGCTCTGGACCAGCGGATCGTGAACAGCGAGGACGATGAACGAGATCAGCGCGACACCGGTAACGCCGTAAGTTTCAAATCCGTCCGCGCTGGGGCCGACGGAATCGCCCGCATTGTCGCCTGTACAATCGGCAATCACGCCGGGATTGCGCGCATCGTCTTCCTTGATCTTGAAGACGATCTTCATTAAATCGGCGCCGATATCCGCGATTTTCGTGAAGATTCCGCCGGCGACGCGGAGGGCGGCCGCGCCGAGCGATTCGCCGATGGCGAATCCGATAAAGCAGGGACCTGAATAATCGTGCGGAACGAACAGCAGAATGAACATCATGATCACCAGTTCCACACTGACCAGCAGCATGCCGATGCTCATCCCGGCCTTCAGCGGGATGTCGTGGCAGGGGAAAGCTTTGCCGCGCAGGCTCGCAAACGCGGTGCGCGAGTTGGCGAAAGTGTTGACGCGGATGCCGAACCATGCGACGCCGCTGCTGCCACAGATGCCGACGATGCTGAATAGCAGGATGATTAAGACCTTGACGGCGTCGAAGCGCTCCAGGAATCCGAAATAGAAGATGATGATGATGCCGATGAAAACTTCGAGCACGATCAGAAACTTGCCCTGCTGAATCAGGTAGGTCTTGCAGGTCTCATATATGAGTTCGGAGATCTCAAGCATGGAGCGGTGTACGGGGAGGTTCTTCAACTGCCGGTAGATGACGAGGCCGAATACCAGCCCGAGCGCCACGAAGACGAAGCTATAGAGCAGCAGGGAGCGGCCGTCGATCGTTCCTCCGAAAAAGGTCGATTGGCTCAGATCGGGCAGCACCAGGTTGGCTTCTCCGCCCGCTTGGGCCTGGCGCTCTTGAGCGAACGACGGCATCGGGAGCGCGAAGAAAACAGCGGCGGCAAAAACCAGGCCCATCAACCGGGCGAATATGCGCGGTAGCGCCGGAACTGCGAACGGAAACGCGGACTTGGCGTTAAAGCCAGGCATGAGATAGGCCTCCTATAAGGCTAGTGCAAAGTCTATATGCTAGCAGGCGGGTGAAATTTGAAAATTGCGTTACGTTTTGAAGCGAACTGGTAGGGACGGGCAGATTCGAACTGCCGGCCTGCCGCTTAGGAGGCGGCCGCTCTATCCATCTGAGCTACGTCCCCTTCCATTGGCAGTCTACCAGCGCTGGAGGGCCGGTGCGCTCGGCCTCGTAGCATCGCGCACAGCGGGCGCCAGACGCCGCGTGCTTATTTCTGTCGCGCACAACGCTCACCAACGCTTCAGGCCGCGCTGGCCGATGTCCGTGCGGTAGTGCATTCCAGCAAATTGGATCTTTCCTGCCGCGGCGTAGGCTTTGGAGATGGCGGTTTGGAGCGTGTCGCCGCCGGCAGTTACGCCGAGCACGCGTCCGCCATTCGTAACCAGGACACTACCCTCGCGCCGCGTGCCGGCTTGAAAAACGGTCGCGCCAGTGGCTTCAGCCGCTTCCATTCCATGGACCTCGTCGCCCGTTCGCGGGTTCTCCGGGTATCCTTCGGCAGCCATGACGACGCAAACCGAGGGGCGGGGCGCCGGAGGCGTGGGCTGGTTCGCGGCCCGCACTCCTCCTATCAATAGATCGGCAAAATCCCCCTCGAAACTATAGAGCAGCGCCTGCGCCTCGGGGTCGCCCAGGCGCGCGTTGAACTCCAACACCTTGGGTCCTTCCGCCGTCATCATCAGCCCGGCGTACAGAAAGCCGGTGAATGGCGTACCTTCTATGGCGAGTTGGCGCACCGCGGGCAGCATGATTCGCTCCATGACTTCCCCGCTCTGTGCGGCGCTAAGTATTCGCGAATCGCAATAGGCGCCCATGCCACCGGTGTTCGGCCCTCGGTCGCCATCGAAGACGCGCTTGTGATCCTGCGACGGCGTGAATGGATAGATGGACGCCCCGTCGCTCAATCCGATAAAGCTAACTTCTTCGCCTTCGAGAAACTCTTCGATGATGACGTCGGGTCCGAGACGCTGTATCGCCAGGCGGGCTTCGGTTTCCTCGCGGGCGATGATGACGCCCTTCCCTGCGGCGAGGCCGTCGGCTTTGATGACGATCGGAAATGAAAAATCCTTAATCTCAGAGGAATGGCGGGCGGTGGGAATGCCGGCCCGCTTAAACAGCTGTTTGGCAAAGTTCTTTGAACCTTCAAGTTGGGCGGCGGCTGCCGTGGGTCCGACGATCCGCAGTCCTCGGTTGCGAAACCGATCGACGATGCCGGAAACGAGCGGGGCCTCGGGGCCAACTATCGTCAGGTCGGCCTCGAAGTGTTGCGCGATATCGGCATAGCCTGAGACGGAGTCAGGTGAGGGGACGCAATTCGCCAGTTTCGCGATGCCGGGATTACCGGGGCTTGCGACGATCCGTTTCACCTGTGGGGATTGGGCGAGCCTCCAGGCTAGGGCGTGTTCCCTGCCTCCGCCACCCACGATCAGGACCTTCATTCCCCGATAGAATAACGGATAGTCCGTTTGCGTATGCAGAAAAGGTATGACGTGGTGGTGGTCGGCGCCGGGCACGCCGGGTGTGAGGCAGCACGGGCCTGCGCACGCCTCGGCTTGCGAACCGCCATGGTTACGATGAACCTGGATTTGATTGCTCAGATGTCGTGCAATCCGGCAATAGGTGGGATCGCCAAAGGGCATCTCGTACGGGAGATCGATGCGCTAGGCGGGGTGATGGGGGAATTGACGGATGCCGTTGGCATCCAGTTCCGGTTGCTGAATACGAGCCGTGGGCCTGCGGTTTGGTCTCCGCGCGCTCAATGCGATAAGAAGCTGTACCGGCTGAAGATGCGGGAGTGGCTGGAAAATGAGCCGAACCTGAGGATTCTGCAGGCCGAAGTGGGAGAACTGCTGTTCGCGCCCGTCGATACCGGCAGAAGAATTTCAGGCGTGCGGCTGAAGGACGGCCGCGATCTGCTCAGCGAAGCCGTGGTCGTTACTACCGGAACATTCTTGAACGGTTTGGCCCATGTCGGTGAACAGAAATATGCCTGTGGGCGCAACGGGGAAGCGCCTTCGAACACGCTGGGCGCGCAGTTGCGCACCCTGGGACTGAACTGGACGAGACTCAAGACGGGCACGCCTCCTCGGCTGGATGGCCGCACCATCGACTGGGGTCGATTCGAGGAACAGCCGGGCGATTCGGCGCCAACTCCTTTCTCGTTCTTGACGGATCGGATCGACCGGGCTCAGATCTGCTGTCACTTGACCTACACAACGGACGCAACTCATCGCATTCTGAGCGAGAGCATAGAGCGTTCGCCGCTCTATAGCGGGCAGATTGAGGGCATCGGGCCACGGTACTGTCCTTCCATCGAGGACAAAATCGTTAAATTCCCGGAAAAGCGGCGTCACCAGATCTTTTTGGAGCCGGAGGGGCTCGATACCCACGAGGTATATGTGAACGGCATGTCCACGAGCATGCCTATCGACGTACAAGCGGCGATGGTGGCCTCTATCCCCGGTCTGGAAAGCGCGGAAATGATCCGCCCGGGATACGCGATCGAGTACGATGCCATCGACGCCCGGGAATTGCGGCATTCTCTGGAGGTCAAGACGATCGGAGGGTTGTACTTGGCAGGCCAGATCAACGGAACTTCCGGCTACGAGGAAGCTGCATGCCAGGGATTGATCGCGGGTTTGAATGCCGCGGCCTCAATTTGTGGCCGTTCGCCCGTGACGGTGGGGCGCAGCTCCGGGTATGTCGGAATCCTGGTGGACGACCTTATCAGTAAAGGAGCGGACGAACCTTACCGGATGTTCACTTCGCGGGCCGAGTTCCGGCTGCACCTGCGAATCGACAATGCGGATGCCCGGTTAACTCCGTTGGGCTGGGAAATTGGGCTAGTGGATGACCGCCGGTGGCGCCGGTTTTCAAAGAAGCAGGCCCAGAAGGCTTGGCTGGCCCATCTTCTCGACCACACCCGAGCTTCTACGATCCTGCGCGTACCCGATAATCCGACCCTCGGCGTATGGCTACGCCGGCCGGAGGCTTCGATCGAGGTCCTCGCAGGATGGATCCGAGGCCAGATCGGCGAAGAGATCGTGACCGGTGTACTGGAGACGGTCGAAACGGAAATCAAGTACGCCGGCTATCTTGCGCAGCAGGAGCGGCAGATACAAAGCCTGGAGGCCTCCGAAGGACGCTCGATACCCTCGGATTTCAGCTACTCGATACCGGGATTATCGAACGAAATCCGTCAAAAGCTCAATCGGGTGCAGCCCACAAGCTTGGGGCAAGCGCGCCGTATTCCGGGGATCACGCCCGCCGCGATTGCGGTGCTCGACGTCTACCTAAATATGCGCAATGTTTCACGTGAAACGTTGAAGATCTCGGAGAGTTAATGTTCCACGTGAAACATGATAGTATTCATCGAGAACCTTGGCCCGGGTCATATCAATCGCAAATCAGAAAGGTGGAGTGGGGAAGACCACTACTGCTATAAATCTGGCGGCCGCTCTCGCGGCATCCAAGCAGCGGGTGCTCCTCATCGATGCAGACCCACAGGGGAATGCCACGACCGGCGTGGGACTTCCAAAAATTCCGGACCGGCCCTCCTTGTATCAGGTACTGCTCCGCCAGACGAACCTGGAAAGCACGATCTTAGATACAGAGTATGAGCGGCTTCGCGTAGTTCCGGCCGATCAGGATTTGGTGGCTACGACATTGGATCTCGTCGATGCCGAAGAGCGAGAGAGCCGTCTCGCGGCCGCGATCAAGACGGTCGAACAGAACCACGACTTCATTTTCATCGATTGTCCGCCTTCGCTCGATCTGCTGACGATCAATGCGCTGGTTGCGTCCGATTCGGTACTGATTCCGATTCAATGCGAGTTCTTCGCGCTCGAAGGCATTTCTCAACTCATCGACACGATCGATCGGATCGGCGGAAGCTTCAATCGACGCCTGGGGATTGAGGGCGTGCTCCTGTCGATGTATGACGATCGCACAAACCTGACCCGGCAGGTCGAAGCAGACCTGCGCGAATTCTTCGGAAAAGCGGTGTTTAAGACCGTAATACCTCGCAGCATTCGATTGGCCGAGGCGCCCAGCTTCGGCAAACCAGTTTTGGCTTATGATCCGAAGTCGCGGGGCGCAGAAGCTTTCATGCAACTTGCAAAGGAGATGCGAGCCCATGAGCAAAGAGCCAGACAAGAATCCGCGAAAGGCGCTGGGTAAAGGCCTTTCGGCGCTGTTGCCAAACCGCGCCAGCGCCGCGGCGCCGGAATTGGCTTCGGCGGCCGTTCCCTCGCCGATTTCGCCCAAGTCCCTGCCCGAACACTTCGAAGAGTTTCACAGCATACCGATAGCCAAGATTTCGGCGAACGAAGAGCAACCGCGCGAAAGCTTCGATGACACCAAATTGCAGGAGTTGGCGCAGTCGATTCGCACGAACGGCCTTATCCAGCCCATCACGGTATACAAGGTTGCACCCGATCAGTACCGCATCATAGCCGGAGAACGGCGCTGGCGCGCTGCCGCATTGGCCGGCCTAAAGGAAGTTCCGGCCCTGGTTCGGAGCATCGAAAGAAATAAGCTCTTGGAATTCGCGCTGATCGAGAACGTACAGCGCGAAGACCTGAATCCAATCGAGATCGCGACGGCTTTCCAACGATTGGCGGCTGAATATGGCCTCAGCCATGAGGAGATTGCCCAACGAACCGGGAAAGATAGATCTACAGTAACTAATTTTTTACGGTTACTTAAATTGCCGGTAGCGATTCGGGAGGAAGTCATCCGGGGAACGCTTACGGTTGGGCATGCTCGCGCACTGCTCAATATTCAAGACCCGGATGAGCAATGGAGCACCTGCCAGGAGGTGATGGCCGAGGGGCTTTCGGTTCGCGAGACGGAGCGCTTAGTTAAGGACTTAACCAATCCTGCCAGACCGCGCCGGGAAACGAAACAGAAGGATCCGGAACCAATGGACCCGAATGTTCGCGCCGCGCTGGAAGAGATCGCGATGGCGCTTGGCACGAAGGTTCGCCTGGTTGCGAGTTCCGAAAAAGCGGGCCGGCTGGAGATCGAATACTACTCGCAAGACGATCTCGATCGAATTTATTCGGTGATTGTCAGGCAGTGAAAAATGGTGCCGGCGGCAGGAGTTGAACCTGCGACCTACGGATTATGAGACCGTCGCTCTAACCACCTGAGCTACACCGGCAACAGTCGTATTCTAACTCGAAGAAGCGTTAACGCAGAATGACCTTCGCCAAGCCCGCGTTGTTGGCGGAGTCGTAGACGCGAAAAGCAAGCAAGTGCTCACCGGGCCGGAGGCCGTCTAAGTGGAGGTGGAACCGTTCATGCGGCGAATCGGTGATGCCGTCCGCAGCCTCTATCGGTTGCCATAGGCCGGCATCGAGCGAATACTCGCACAGCCGGAGAGGACTGGTCTTATCGTTCGCATCGATGTCGATATCGACGGCGCTGCCTGACCGCCGCGGCTCGCCAGCGGTTACGACGGGCGGAGTGTTGTCGATCAGGACCGGCGTGCTGACGAACTCCGCGTCCTGCGCATACTGCGCGGCATTCGAAGGGGCGTCCGAGGCCACGACACGGAAGAAGTATCGGCCATCGGCAAACACGTCGGGATCGAGCAGCAGCGTGTTTTCGAACATGCGGCTACGGATAAGCTGCCAATCGTGTTCGTCTTCGGCGCGGAAATAAACGGAATAGACGAGTTTATCGCCGTCCGGATCGTCGGCTTGCCAGGAGATCTGAGTTTGAGTCGCCTGCAGCCGCGAAACGGTTTGCGTGGCGGTGGCGCCGGAACTTGCGGCGGGAGCTTCACCGGTGTCGGTGACGGTTATCGAATAGGCGTTGGCGCTGCTGGCGGCGTTAGCGCCGGTCTTGGCGGCATTCGATCCGGTTACTGAAGCCACGGTGATGCTATGAATAACGGGCGGCGCGTTCCGCGGCAAATAGGGCGCTTCGACCGCATCTACCTGGGCGTTGCTTCCAGCCGGCCATTCGGCTCGCCATTGAATGAACCGGGCGGGAGGACTGGCGATCAGCGAACCGGAAGGATCGGCGAGGGGGGCGGACCATTCGCTCCAAGTCTGATCCGGGCGCGCCGCATTGCCGGTCCTGGTTCGAAAAAGTACGCCCGCGCCCGTTCCGTGCCACTGAAGGTGTCCCCAACGAGCCACGCTTGTGACATCGTGAACCTGAGATTCGTAGGCGCCGGGCTGAGCGCCGGCTTCTCCTAGAGCCACTAAGCGCGCAGGATTGCTCAGGGCGGCGTAAAGCAGGGGACCGGATTGAAAAAGACGCGTGGCTTCGCCATCTCCGGGTTCGGCTAGCAGTGTAGTTCGGCGCCCGATCATCCGATAGATTCTGCAGTGGTCGTCTGTAGAGAAGAGCACCGCGTCGCCAACGACAAGGAGGTCGTACACGTTATCGTCTTTTGAGCTGCGTAAGGTTTCGATAGTACGGTCCGGACGAATGCGATAGATCGCCGACTTTTCAACGCCGCTTACTTCGACTACCGCCGTATTGGCGCCGGCAGTCGAGGCGGAAGCGGAGGAGGCGGTCGCTCGCGACTGGTCGGCGGCGGACCTGGCGCCGCTCTGATCGTTGTCCGCAGGCGCGCCGTTGTCCTTGGCCGCGGTGACCGTTATGACGGTGGGCGAGTTGGCAACCGCAGGCGTCGTCGTCGCAGATGGCTGGGACGCTTCCGCAGTCGAGCGCGTCGCCACAGCCCCGCCCATTGCGGCGGCGTAGAGATTGCCGCGGCTGTCGAGGGCCAGGGCTCTGATCTCGGGAAGGTTCGAGTCGTACAGAATGGCGCCGCGTCCTGGACCGGCGATGTCATAGATCAGGCCATTCGGGTCGCTGCCGGCGTACAGGCGGCCGTCGGAGGCAAGGGTAAGGGCCGTGATGTTGGTTTGGCCGGTATCGTAATACACCTCCGACTCACCGCCGGGGCGCACCCGATAAATGCGTCCTTGTTCGCCCGTTGCGACATAGAGAGAACCATCGGGGGCCGGTTGAATGGCCCAGATATATTTGGCTGGCGAATGCCAGATCTCGCGAGCTTGCCCGGCCTCGATGCGGTATAAGCCGCCATTTGGAGAGCTGCCCGCGTAGAGCACGCCTTTCGCGTCGGACGCGATGGCGAAGACTTCCGGCTGTTCGGATGTCCAGACCACCGAGGCCTCGCCGCGCGAAGAGATGCTGAAAACTTTTCCCGTGTGGCCCGTTGCGGCATACATCGCGCCGTTAGGAGCAGGGGCGAGGCTCCACAGAGCCGGCTGGCCCAGAGTCGCCTGAAAACGCAAGGCCGGCCCGGGCTCCAAAACGCCGTCTGGGGACAACGACAGCCCGGAGAGACGGCCCTTCAAGAAGTCGCTGAAGCCGCTGACTTCCCAAGCCGTACTGGTAGCCGCGGACGCACGCAGGGCCAGCGCGCAGAGGCCGATGAGAATTCGGAACTTCACTCTTTGACTTCCACTTGGACGGTCTTCGCGCCGCTTACCGAGAACCCGGCGACCGGAATCGTAAGCTCCGCAAGCCCGGACCCGCGCGTGAGAGTCAGGGCCGGATTCGTGGTGACAGAAGAAGACGGATCGGCGAGGATCAGCATGACAGAGGGCGGAGGATCGGTCAGCTCGCCACCGGGGGCCGGCCCAGCCACCGTAAAGGCGGGCTCCTGTCGCCAGACACGTACATAAGCGGCATCGCTCGAACGGTAATCGTTGATGGCGCGCACCAGCTCGCCGGGGTCGCGCAGGGCGGATTGGCTCATTCCGGCGAAGTCGGGGAAGTTCAAAGTGGCTGCGTCGCTGACGGTGAAGTTCAGGGGGCCGGCAGAAGCTCCGACCGGAACGCGATAGGTCGCCACGCGAGTCAGCTCGACTCCATTTTCACCTTGAAGAACGGCGGTGATCTCGACGGTATCGCCGGGCCGGGCCTCGTGTTTGGACGCCCAAGCCTGAGCAATGTGCAACTGCCGCTTGGAGTCGACGGGTTCCAATTGGAAGGAAATGTTCTTCAAGCGCAGGTTGGCAAATCCGGCGCCCAGCACGAAGCTGAGCGGAACCACGGCATCGGCCGAGGCCTGTTGGGGCAGGGCGTTGTCGCTGATGAAGACATCGCGAATCAGCAAGGGTGGAATATTGCCCTCGAAATCGACCTGCCCGTGCAAACGGAGAGTACCGGCCCCGACCGCGCGCTCGGTGGCGTCCATGACGGAAAAGAGCGCGGTCTGCGTTACGAACGGGGTCAGCAGGCGGTCCTCGACTACATGCATGCGATAGTCGTGAATACCGGTGGAAGCGGATCGGACGGTAATGGCGAGCGGCACGGTGTGGGCATGCCGGCCGATTTCGCCAGCGATCGCGGTGCTGCGGTCCCTGGTCATGCTGCCGACCCATTCACGGGAAGCCGAAAGCTTAAACGAGGTGTTGACGGATGGCAATAGCGCCACTACGTCCGCGCGGGCAAAGGGCAGGTCGGTGGCGCCTGAATCCAGAAAACGGTGCCCGAATGCATAGACTCGATTGCCATCGACGTAAGTCACTGTCCCATCAGCACTAATGGACATGTCGCCGCTGAGCAATTGGACGCTGATCATGGAACCGGGGGTGACGGTTCCGGAATATCGCTGAGACGTTGGGCTGCCCGAGGACACTCCCTGTTGAGGCGAGAGGCCGAGGCGCCGGAATTCGGTCCCAAAGGTCTCGAGCGTGGCCGGGGTGAAGCCGGAAAAAGCCACCGGGCTCAAGATTTCGCTCAAACTGCCGAAGGAAGAGGAGAGAGCAGAAACAGGAGGGACGCGGCGAAAAGATAGAGCGGATTTCGGCAGGGGAGCGGCGGATGGAGGGCGGGCATCGGCCACCATGTCTTCGATCGGTTGAATGCCTGCAATCGGTTCCTTTGAAAACGGAAAGCCGAGGGCAATCGCCCCCACGAGTTTGCCGTCTATATATACGGGACTTCCGCTCATGCCTTGGAGTACGCCGGTTTCGGCAAGCGGGCCGCCCGATAGCTTTGCGAGGATGATGGTCTGTTTCGGAGTGAGGTTTTCGAGCGTTCCCAGGATTTCCACCTGGAACTCTTCAATGTGGTTTCCGTTGAATACTGTGCGCCCGACGCCACGAAGACCGGGGCGAACGTCTTTTAAAGGATAGAAGGCTTGAGCATGCGCAACAAAGGGCCAGAACAGGCAGAACAACAGGGGTGCGGCAATAACTCGAAATTCCCCAAGTGGCCGCCGGACGCGAACAGTGGTATCCAAAGAACGGTTCCTCACACTAATGTTGTGATTAACTGAAGAGAACTTCTTTCATGGTAAGCGTGCCTGTTGCCCCGTCGACGCAGGTGAAGCGATCGGCCAGAGTTTCCTGGCAACCCATAGCGTGGTTCGGTGGATTACTGATCCTATGCTATGCCCCAATTTTGTATCGGCTGGGAGTCCAGTGGGCGACCGACGAAGACATGGGCCATGGATTCCTGGTGCCTATCGTAGCCGGTTTCATAGCCTGGAGACGGCGCGACATTTTGGCGGCAACGCCCCGCCAGCCGAGCGGCTGGGGCCTGGTGCTGGTGGTCTTTGCAGCGCTCGAAGCGCTGGCGGCCACGCTCGGCGCCGAACTGTTCACGGCGCGGCTCGCTTTCATCATCGCGTTGTTCGGCGTGGTTCTGTACTTAGGCGGCACGCGCTGGGTGAAAGAACTGCTGTTTCCGCTCTTGCTGATGCTGTTCATGATTCCCATTCCGGCCATCATCTACGCGCAACTGACTTTGAAGCTGCAGATGCTGGCCGCGGCGCTCGGCGAACAACTCATCGAATGGATGGGCATTCCGGTGCTTCGATCCGGCAATACGCTGCAGCTTCCCAGCCAGACCCTGGACGTGGCGGAGGCGTGCAGCGGAATCCGTTCCCTGCTGTCGCTCGGCTTCCTGTCCCTCGTCTATGCGTATTTCACCGATAAGCGGGTGTGGATGCGGTGGGCGCTGCTCGCCGCGACGATTCCGATTGCGATCTGCGCGAATGCAATCCGCGTGGCGGTGACCGGATGGCTTTCCGAGATCAACACCAAGCTCGCGCAAGGCGCGTATCATGAGATGGAAGGGTATATCGTTTTCGTCGTCGCCCTGGTTGCGCTCGTGATCGTGCACCGGCTCATCAATCTGGCGACGAAGAAGACCCGGAAGGCGCAGGCATGAGCGGGCTGTTAGAGACCAAGAGCGCGCGGATATTGACAATTGTGCTGTTGCTGCAGGCGGCGGCTTTTTATGGATTCTCGCGCAGCGAAAGGACGCCCCCTCATCGGCCGCTCGATCAGTTTACGCTCGGCGCTAGCAATTGGGCATTGGTTCAGAACGTCGATATCGACAAACAGACGCTCGAAATACTAAAGGCGGACGACTTACTATCTCGCATTTACCAAGACAAGACCACCGGCCGGATGGCAACCTTGTTTGTCGCGTACTTCGAGACTCAGCGGACCGGCAAAGCGCCGCATTCTCCGAAGAACTGCCTGCCCGGCAGCGGCTGGGCGCCGTCTCAATCCGGAACCATTGATATTCGCGTGGCGGGCGAACCGGATCCGATCCACGTGAACCGCTACATAGTCGCGCACGGGGATAACCAGGACGTGGTTCTTTACTGGTACCAATCGCACAACCGCGTAATTGCAAGCGAATACGCCGCCAAGATTTTTACGGTTACCGATTCGATCCGCTATAACCGCAGCGACACATCGCTCGTACGAGTGATCGTGCCGGTAGCAGGCGGAGATACCCAGAGCGCCACCGACGCGGCGGTGTCGTTCGTGCAGACGATGTTCGAACCTTTGAAACAGTTCCTGCCGGTCTAGGCTTCAACTGCGAGCGCCGGCGCCATGCGGACATGGAAAATTTGGGAGCAGCTCCAGCAAGACGCGCGATACGGCTTGCGGTCCATGGGCGCCAACAAGCTATTCACTCTGGTGGCCGTGGCTTCGCTCGCGCTCGGGATCGGCGCGAACACCGCCATCTATAGCTTTCTCGACGCGATCTTTCTGCGCGCTCTGCCGGTGTCGCACCCGGAGCAACTGGTCCTAGTCAACTGGCGCGCCAAGGCCGAACCCGCGGTCGCGCAGAGCTTCAATGGGTCGTCTCACGATGAGCCAGACGGAAGCGTGGTGAGCGGTAACTTTCCATATACGGCCTATGAGATGCTGCGCGACAACAACCACGTGTTTTCGACGCTGTTCGGTTTCGCGCACGCCGGGGAACTCGACCTGGTGCTGGATCTCGAAGCGCATCTGGTGCCCAGTGAGTACGTGTCGGGGCGCTACTTCAGCGGCTTAGGAATCCGGCCGGCGGCGGGCAGGCTGATCCAGCCCGAAGACGACCGGGCGGGCGCCACTCCCGCGATTGCGATTGCCTACAGTTTTTGGCAGGGATCGCTAGGCGGCCGCGCGGACATCGTCGGAAAATCTGTCCTACTTAACGGAAAGCCCTTCACCGTCATAGGCGTCGCTCCGCCTGGTTTTGCGGGCGTACATCCGAAGTCTCCGGTGCAGCTCTTCGTTCCCGTTCACGCGTTGCCGGTGATCGAGTTCGATCACTACAACGACCAAGCCGGGCGGTTCATCGACAGCCGCTCCTACTGGATCGAAATGATGGGCCGGCTCAAGCCCGGAGTCACGCTCGCGCAGGCGCAAGCCGAAGCCGGCGGGAAATTTGCACTGTGGGTAAACGCCACCGTGCAAAAGCCCAAAGAGCGCGCGACGCTTCCCCGGTTGTGGCTGCAGCCGGGCGGCTCCGGAGTCGATTCGCTCCGCAGAGAATATTCGAAACCGCTCGTGGTTCTGATGACGATGGTGGGTCTAATCCTGGCGATCGCCTGCGCCAACCTCGCGAACCTGCTGCTCTCGCGGTCCGAGGCGCGCCGCCGCGAAATGGCGGTACGTCTCAGCCTCGGCGCCGGACGCCTGCGAGTTATTCGCCAGCTTCTCACGGAGAGTTTGCTGCTGGCGTTGGGGGGCGCATTGCTCGGGTTAGCTGTCGCGGTGCTCGGAATCCGCGCGATCACGCTGCTGCTGGCCAATGGCAGGCCGGACTTTACGCTGGGCGCGCAGCTCGATTGGGAGGTGTTGGGGTTCACGTTCCTGGTAGCGCTTGTGGCCGGGATGTTGTTCGGCCTCGCGCCCGCGATTCAAAGCAGCCGGGTCGACATCTCGCCCGCCTTGAAGGAAGCCCGCGCGAGCCAGGCGCGCGCCGCCAGACGCCGCTTTGGGATTCCGTTCGGATTGAGTCACGCGCTGGTAATTTCGCAGATCGCGATTTCGCTCCTGCTGGTGGCCGCGGCAGGACTCTTTCTGCGCACCTTGCAAAATCTGCGGGCCGTGGACATCGGGTTTAATCGCGAGAACGTGCTGCTCTTCCGTTTGGATGCCGTTCAGGCAGGCTACCGCGGCGATGCCCTCAAGATGCTCTACGCGGACCTCCGAACGCGCTTCATCGCCATACCGGGCGTGCGTAGCGCAACGCAAAGCCACATGCCGTTGGTTTCCGAATCGAACAGCAGGACCGACGTCATTATTCCCGGCATTCCCAGCGACGAAGATCATCCGTCGTTGACATCGGTGGTCGAGATCGGGCCGGATTTTTTCCAGACCATGCAGATTCCTCTCTTGAGCGGCAGAGGCATTGACGATCGCGATCGCGCCGGCGCTCCAGGGGTGGCGGTCGTAAACGAAGCTTTCGTGAAAAAATACTTCCCGCGAGTATCGCCCCTGGGCCGAAATTTTCGATTTGGCGGAAAGGACGGTCAAGATTTAGAGATCGTCGGGGTGGCCAAGTCGGTTCGCTATAGTTCGCTGAAACAAGAGGCTCCGCCTGTTACCTACGTTCCGTATCTGCAGGCGCCGGGCAGACGGCCGATCGAGTGGATGTACTTCGAGCTGCGCACGGCCGGCGATCCGTTTGCTCTAGCCAATTCGGTGCGGCGGATCGTGCATGAGGCGGCGCCGCAGGTTCCAGTCGCCGAGCTGACGACGCAGGCCCGCGTCATCGACACCACCATCGTCCATGAGCGAACGTTCGCGGACCTTTGCAGTTGTTTCGGCGCGCTGGCGCTCATCATGGCGTGCTTCGGCCTTTACGGAACCATGGCGTACGCGGTCAGCCGGCGGACCGGCGAAATCGGAATCCGAATGGCTCTCGGAGCGGCTCGCAGGGGCGTGATCTGGATGGTGATGCGCGAAGTATTGACGATGGGCGCGGCCGGTCTCGCGCTGGGATTGGCGGCGGCCTGGGAAGCGACCACGTTCTTGAAATCGTTTCTGTTCGGCGTCAAGCCGAACGATCCGTTAACGCTTGCGGGCGCCGTGCTGACTCTGATTGCATGCGCCGCGGTCGCTGGATATGGGCCCGCGGCGAGAGCGTCGCGCGTAGATCCAATGACGGCGTTGCGCCACGAATAACGCGCTCGAAAAAAGCGCGCAGGGATTCATTTATCGGCAGGCATTTGCGGCGGCGGCTGAGAACTTCGCGAATAACCATGCAGGGCCGACCGTTTCGCGCCGTTCCTGTGCGCTTCGTCGCTCATGGGGCGCACGCCGCTTGCGTCGATCCATCGATTGTAGAAGTTGAACAGAGCGCAAACGGTGATCGCGTAATAGATCGCTTCGTCGCTGAAGCCGGCCCGATGCAGAGTTTCAATGTCGGCGGGCTGGATGGAGACAGACTCCCCGTTGACCTTGCGGACGAAGCGGAACAGAGCCTTCTCGGGTTCCGAGAGCTGCGATGTCTCCAGATCGGCCAGTACTCCCGCCACCAACTCCTCGCTGCCTAACAGTTCCGCCGCGACCGCGGCGTGAGACTTCGTTCAAAACGGGCATGCGTTCAGGTGCGACGTATACGCCGCGATCAACTCGCGGATACCGGGAGAGAGGGGCGCCGCTTCGCGCATCATCTCTTGGGTGAAGCGCTCCAGGTGAGTGGTTGCGGCGATCTTGAAAGAGAACATGTGCAGGATCCGCGGATATTCCTGACCGGCGCGCTTCATCATCTCAATCGCGCGCGTGTAGTTGTCGTCCCCTTTGTGGGATTCGACATCTTTGAGAAACATCGGCTCCATTCAGGTTGTCCTCAAGAAGGTACCTTAACACGGCTACAGCGCGCGCCTGGACGTTAAGCTCTAGACGCGGTTTCTACTTCCGCAGCGGGCATTTCGGCCGGCTTGAGCAGAGCCTCGGCTTCGGCGAGCGAGGTGACGATGGCGTCGCATGTCGGCTTGCCGAGACGATCGGCTATTTTTTCCGCCGGCAGCACGGAGTTCCACAGGCCGAGAACAATCTTGGCGCCGGGGTTCGCCTGGCGGGCGCGGCGGCATGCGGAGCGCGCATGAATGACTGCGAAGGGAGGCAGCGCGGAGACAAATAAGACGTCGATGCCGGGCCGTTTGACAGGCGCGTTCGTGCCGTCGAGGTCCGCGAGATGAAGCAACTCCGCGTGGTTGCCTTGGCGGCGAACAAGCTCGACCAGCATCATGCCAGCGAGTTCGTCGGCCCGATCGCGCGAGGGCATGCAGAGGATGGACAGCGGGTTCGCAGGGGCTGGGCTCTCGCCGCTCTTCGCGGCTTCGGCCACCGCGGCTTGATCGTCCGCCAATTCCTGGATTACCTCGCTGGTGGCTTGGAAAAGGAAAGCTGCGCGTTCGGCGTCCAGCCGGTTTTCGTGACGGTCCTGTTCGGCGAGGCCGAGAGCCGGAATCAGAAGCGAATCGTAGACCTCGGTGAGCGTTTTCTCCTTCAGAGCCTGCGCGGCAATTCCGTCGGCTTCATCGTCGTCCATCGCGAGAAGGCGCTGATAGAAACGGACGTCGGCCGTGAGGACCGGCTCATCGCCCAGCAGAACGTAAAGGAATTCGAGCGGTGGAACGTGCCGGCCCAAAACGGCGAGGCAGACGGTGAGGGGCGTGGAGAGAATGAGCCCGATCGGCCCCCAAATCAAGGTCCAGAAGGCCGCGGAAAGTAAAATGGCCAGCGACGAAATGCCGGTGCGCGTGGCGTAGAGCCAGGGTTCAAGGACCGAGGACGTCGCAATTTCGATGACGCCAAAGACCGCGAGCGTCAGCAGAGGCCGCTGCCAGCCGTCGAATACGGCGAGCGAAAGGATAAACGGGCAAGCGCCGGCAAAGAACGTTCCGAGATAAGGGATGAAGCGCAGCAAGGCGGCGAGAACGCCCCAGAACGGCGCGTAAGGCACGCCGACAAAATACAGCCCGAAGCCGAGAAGCGCGCCGTAGGAGGCGTTAACGAGAGATTGCGTGAGCAGGTAGCGGCTGACGCGAGTGGCGGCGTCGTCGAGCGCGGTGGTCATCAGAATCAAATGCGTTTGGCCAAAGAGGCCGAACAGCCGATTCCGGAGAGGACTGCGCTGGGCAAGCATGAACAGCGTGAGGACCACCACCGCGGCGGCCATCGCGAGAACGTTGGCAAGCGAGGCGCTGACAAGGCCTAGCGATTGAAGCACGCCGGAATCGTGATTGACGATCTCAACGGGAACCGGAGCGGGCGGGTTTGGATTTGCGCGAGACTGCGCGCGCGCGATCTGGTCGCGGGGCTTTTCCGCTTTGAGCGCGTTCGCGGCAAGCTCGTTTTTCAGATTCTTGAGGGTGTCCGCGGCGCTGACCAGGCCGGGACCCGCCGGGCTGCGGAGAGCCTGAAGTTTGACACGGATATTGTCCTGGTACTGCGGCAGACTGGCGACGATGCCCGTCAATTGGCCGAGCCCCAGCCAGATGAGGCCGCCGGCGATAGAGAACGCGAGCACCAGCACGATGGCCACGGACGCGGCGCGGCCTAAGCGCATCCGTTCGAGCCAAGTGACTGGAGGCGCCAGCAGAAAGCTAAGCAACAGCGCCAGAGCAAAGGGTATGAGCAGCTCTTTTCCGAAGTAAAGCGCCGCGATAATCACCCCCGCCGTTATCAATGGCAGGAGCGGAAATTGGTTCGATGCGCGCTTGGAGGTGGCCTGTAACGCCGGCACGAAATGTCCCGAATAGAAGATTTACGGGTGCGGGGGAGAGTTTCGGCGAAAGTTGAAGCGAATGCCGGCCGGGCGCGAACGGCTGGTCAGCCCGCCCGCCGCCCCGGAGCACGGCGCATCGAAGAGAACAGCGCCGCATTCCCGCGCAGGGTTCGGTCCAGAACGTCAGGTTCGGGATCGGTGGACCAGACGCCGCGCTCGTGACTGCCGCCCAGAACGATTCCGTCGTGCCGCGGAAACATGTAAAGGTCGTCGGGTCCCACGGTGCAGTAATTCACTTCGGGTTGCGGAAGAAGAAACGTGAGCTGGCCCTTGATGGGCGTCAGCTCAGCGTCGTTGAAGAGGGCCTTGGCGCCGAGACCGGTGCAGTTGAAGAGCAGCCTTTCGCTCAAGGCCGCAAGGTCCGCGGCGCTCGCGAACATGCGGATATGAACCTTGCCTCCGCCGATAAGAAAATCGCGCATCAGCTTATCGAGATAAATCGATGGTTCGATCAGCATGATGTCGCGGCGGCGGCCGTACTTGACTTGAAAAGGATTTTCAGAAGCTTCCAGGTAACGAGTTTCTGGGTAGAGATCCTGAATCTCGCTCGCGACGCTTTCCGGCCGCGGCGGAGCAAACGGCTTGTCGTTCGCGAGATTGTAAATGGGCATCCAGCGCACGCCGTATTCATCGCCCGCGAGCAGTTGATACCGGCGATGCGCGAAATGGGCGGCGGCAACGAACTGGCTTCGGAATTCGGGAGTGGCGTCGTCGAAGACGGTTACGGGATCCCAGAGGCCGCCCGCCATGTTGGAGGTGGTGTTGGGCGGCATCTCGCTTGCGTAAATGACCGGCTGATAACCGCGCTGCTGGAGAATGCGCGCGGTGGATAGACCCACCACTCCGCAGCCGATGACGGCGCAATCTCGCAGCGCCGTTTTGGCGGCTTCATCGGCGGCGAGCTGCGCGGTGCCCCAGGAGAGGGTGATGCCGGCGCCGCCGTGGCCATAGTTGTGGATTACGATCTTGTCGCCCAGCTTCTCGGCTCGAACCACAAACCCAGACGGCCGAAAGGGACGCAACCCCACGGTGGTGCGTATGACCCGGCTGGCGGAGACATTCACCGGAACCAAGGGGGCGGGCGCGGTGATGCGAGCGAACGGAACTCGACGCGGGCCGCAGCCCGATAGAGCGAGGGCCGAGCCCGCCAGGAACTGTCGCCGCGAGATGCGTGGCAACTTTCGATACTACAGCAGTCGCGGCCGCATCCACACCAAGAACGCATGAACCTCATCAAGAGCGTCGTTTTGAACGGCGTGCTGATCGCCATCGTCGGGCATGGCTTGATCGGCATCTCGCTGATCTGGGACAAAGTGCTTCTGAAAAGGCCGGCGACGAAGAACCTGGCGTCCTATGTGTTCTGGCTCGGCGCCATCAGCGTGTTCGGGCTGCTTCTGGTTCCGTTCGGTTTCCGGTTTCCGGGCTGGCGGGTCGCGGCGATCGCGTTCACGGCGGGTTTGCTCGATCTGATCGCCTCGTATTTCTATTACTCGGCGCTTAAGAGCGGTGAAGCATCGGAAGAACTCGCGGCGATGGGCGGCTTCGGGCCGGTGGCGACAGCTCTCATTGCGGTGCCTCTGCTGCATGCCACGGTAGAGGGCGAGCTCGCCGGATTCACGCTGATGACGCTTGGCGGCTTCGTCATGTTTTTCGCCGAACGCCAGCCGCTTTCGAAGATCCTGCCCAAGATCGTGGTGGCGTCCGTTGGCTTCGGATTCATGAACGTCCTTCAGAAGATTGCGTTCAATCAAACCAATTTCGTCAGCGCATACGTGTTCTTCACGCTGGGCACATTTGCAGGGTCCATGGCGATGCTAGTTCCACCGGCGTGGCGGAAACAGATCTTCGAGCATTCCGAAGAAGCCTCGCCGAGCAGCAAGCGGTGGTACATGGTCAACCGGTTTATGGCGGGCGTGGGGTCCTTTCTGGCAATCTATGCCGTCAGCCGGGCGAGTCCCGCGATCGTGCAGGCAATCTCCGGCGTGCGCTACGGCATCATCTTTCTCGGCGCGTACGCGATTACCAGGCTGAAGCCATCATGGTTTCGCGAAGACTTCCGGCCTTGGGTGTTGTCGGCGAAGGCGACGGCAACGGGACTGGTTGTGGCCGGGCTGGTACTGGTGGGACTGCACAGCGGGTAAAAGAAACGACGGCCCGAATCATTCTTTTCAGAACCGAAATGCCGCTTCGCTCGTATTCTCACCATGGCGTCGGCAATGAAAGACGTAACCTACGCGCTCCGGCGCTTGCGTCAAAGCCCGATCTTCACTACATTCGCCGCGCTTTCGCTGGCGCTAGGCATCGCCGCAAACGTCGCGATCTTTTCGATCGTGAACGGTGTTCTGCTGAAGCCGCTTGCGTTTCCAGAGCCGGACCGCCTCTTCGCGGCGGTCGAAGTGGTGCCGAAGGTCGCGCAACTGTATCCCATTCTGCCCGTGAATCCGCTTCATGCCGAGAAGTGGAAGAGCATGGTCCCCGGCATAGAGCGTCTTGGATTGGCGCAAGCGCAGCACGCGATCCTGGGCGGCGCGGGCCAGCCGCTTCGCATCCCGATCGCAACGGTCACCCCCGACCTTTTGCGCACGTTGAAGGTCCAGCCGCTGCTCGGCCGCCTTATCGAGCCGTCGGACGCCGAGAACGGCCGCGACCATGTTGTCCTACTCAGCTATGCGCTCTGGCGCGGGCAATTGGGCGGCGACCCAAACATCGTCGGCCGTGATATCCGACTCGGTGGGATCCCGAATCGAGTTATCGGCGTGCTGCGGCCGGAATTTCGCTTGCAGCAAGCGGACGTGTTCTCCGATCTCGAATCTCAACCGATGCTGCTTACGCCGCTTACGCTGCGACTCTCCGGAGAGAGTCTCGAAGGCGATTTCAATTACTCGGCGATCGTGCGTTTGAGACCCGGCGTCTCACGCGAGAGAGCGCTGGCGATGCTGAATACCGCGCAGGCTTCCATAACAAAATCGCTCCCGGACAAGATGGAGCTGCGCGCCGATTTGATTCCGCTCAACGAGATATCTGTACGCAATTCGCGGCTGTCGCTTTGGCTGGTGCTCGGCGCCGTGGGCGCGGTCCTCCTCATCGTTTGCCTGAATCTGGCGACGCTCATGCTCGCGCGCGGAACGCTGCGCAACCGCGAAGTAGCGGTACGCACGGCTCTTGGGGCAAGCCGCTTCAGGCTGATACGAGAGGCGTTCATGGAGGCCATGGCGCTTTCGGCGGTGGGAGGCGCGCTGGGCATCGCTCTCGCCAAGGCCGGGCTCCGCGCGATCCTGGCGGCGGCCCCGGCTGCATTACCCAGACGGGACGAAGTCGCGCTCGATCTGAACGTGCTTCTATTCGCGTTGGGTTTGACTCTCGCGACGGCTTTGCTGTTTGGCCTGTACCCTGCCTGGCGCCAATCGCGGCGCGATCCCCAGGAAGCTTTGGCGGCCTCGGGCAGAGCCAACACCGGCTCGCGAAGCGGGACTCGGAGCAGAAGCATTCTCATCGCGATAGAAGCAGGGCTGAGCACGGTGTTACTGGCGCTGGGAGGGCTGCTGCTCGACAGCTTTGTTCATTTGACTCATACCGAGGCGGGTTTCGAAGTAGGCAATCAGGTCTCGGCAAAGCTAAGCCTTCCCGGCGCCAACTACAGCAAGAATGCGGCCTCTATTGCCTTCTACGATAAGCTGCTCGACGAGTTATCGAGCCGGCCGGGTATTCGGATCGCAGCCATAACTTCGCATCTTCCCCTTAATGGAGAAACCTGGATCGATCTTATAACGCGGCCAGGCGACACAAGACCTTTGTTTCAACACCCGACCACGAATGTCCGGTTCATCAGCGGGTCTTATTTCGAGGCCATGCACATTCCGATTCTCGAAGGCCGTACGTTTACTCCTGCCGATAAGGCAAGCCCGGTTATTGTGATCAGTAACTCGGTTGCGAAGCTTCTGTGGCCTCGCGAGAACCCGGTCGGCGAAACGATTTTGCTGGAGGATCAGCGCTTGCGAGTAATAGGCGTGGCGGGCGATACTCGCGCGGATCTTGAAAAGAGCGCGCCTTCGGTGGTCTACGCGCCTTACTGGTACACGGCGGCCGGGAGCAGCTTTAACATGACTGTCGTGCTGAGCGCGAGTGTTCCTCCAGGCGATGCAGTTTCGATGCTCCGGCGCAGCGTGGCGAAGATCGATAGCGGTATCGCCATCTCGAATGTGCAGACGTTCGGCGAAGTGCTCTCCGACGCGGTCGCCGAACGCCGCTTCCGCATGCAACTGGTGGGCGCCTTTGCCGTCGCGGCGCTGCTGGTAGCCGCGCTCGGAATCTTTGGCGTTATCGCAGGCGTCGTTTCGGCCAGGCGCAATGAGATCGGGGTACGAATGGCTTTGGGAGCGACTCCAGCCGGCGTGGTCGCGATGGTAGTACGCCAGGGAATGCTGCCTGTCTGGTGGGGACTCGCAGCGGGAATTGCGGCGACTCTCGCATGCGGCCCCCTGATCCGCAATCTGCTCTATCAGGTTCAATCGTCCGATCCGCTCACTTATGTCGCTGTAACCCTGGCGCTCAGCGCCGTTGGAGCGCTGGCCTGCTGGATTCCGGCCCGCCGCGCCGCTTCCATCGATCCTATGCAGGCGCTGCGCTACGAGTAACTGCTTTCAGAAATGAAAGCGATAGCGCAATTCGGCATATATCTGGCGCGGATTGACGACGTGAGTGCCACCGAACGTATTGCTGGTGTCGAGCAGGTAGCGCGAATCCCCAAGGTTAGTCGCGTTGGCCGATATAGTCCATCTTTCGCCAAATTTCTTTCCTAGCGAAAGGTCTACGGTTGAATGCGGCGGTAAGTGGGCCGGTCCGTCGCCATTTAAAAATCCCGAGCCGAACTCATAGGCGGGCGCCATCCACATGCGGCCAGGAAGGTTCAATGTAAGTACCGCGCTTGCGGTATTGCGCTGATCGTGATCGAGCAGAAAATTCCCCGGCGCGGCAAACTCAAGCAGGCCGCCAGTGATCGGCCCGATGCCCTGCGCGATCTGATTCGAATAGGCGAGGCGGAGTTGCGCGATATTGGCGAAGTGGGGCGATCGCACGCTGACTTCGGTCCCGCTGATGATCGCTCCAAGATCGGTCAGCGGAACAAAGATCCCGGAGTTCCCGACTACATCATGATCCAGGAAATTACGGGCGCTGGTGTGAAACCTATCGGCTTCGAGCGCCCATCCCCGAATGGGTATAGTTAAGCCAAAATCGTGCTGAATGTCACGCTCGCCTTGGAGCGGAATAAATCCGTAACCTTGTGCGACGGCAAATTGAAGCGACGGGCCTTGCAAACTATCTAGCGGCGGAGGTTGGTAGTAATAGGCATAGTAACCGCGAACGATCCAGTTCAGGCGAGGAATACGAACGGCGGCGCCCAGGCGCGGGTCCGCCGCGTTCTCATTTACTAGCCCGTCATAGTGCGTAAGGCGTAGACCTAAGTCAAGAGTTAGCCACGAAGTTACTTTATATTGATCTTCCGCGAACATCGCGTCGGAATTAGCCCAGTGCGTTTCGAGTTGATTTAGAACTCGTTGATTGAAAATCTGGCCGCTCGGATTCTCCATCAGGCCGAAAAAGCTGTTGTCGTGCTGTGCCCATAGCTCGGCTCCTACCACGGCATTGTGCTTCTTCTTCTCGAGTTGCAATACGAAACGGCCGCCGAAGTAACTAGAGCGGATGTTGTCATTCAGAATGTAGGGCGTATCGTTCGGGCCGCCTACATAATCGGCGCGATTGAAATGAAAGTACGGCGCCAGCATAAAAACCATGCCTTCGGAGAAGGAATGGGAGTAGTTAAAACCGATCAGGTCATCGCGCTCCAGATCTGCGTCTCGAATGCCGGCCGATTGCTGGCCGGGTGTATTCGGAACCTGATAATCGCTGCCTCTTAAAGATGCTATCCAGCGGAATTGATTGTTTGCGTCTGGATTATAAAGAAGCGACAGGAATCCGCCTGCTCCGAAATCCTGGTCATGAATAATCCGCGGCACAGGGGTGGCAAGGCCCAGTTCCGAACGGTTTCCATCTACACTCGCGTAATAGGCAAATCGCGCCGTATGGCTCCCGATGTTGAATTGATCGTCGGTCGAATAAAAGTTGCCGGCGGAGGCAATTAGTTCCGCCGCGTTATCGCGGTCGAACCCGGATGGAGTAACCACATTGAAGAAGCCGTAAGTGCGGTCGCCGTATTCGCTTGAGTAGCCGCCGCGCTCAGTCTGCAACTCGGCTACATCCTTAGGGTCGATGAGGGGCGCGATGTTAGCGGCGATGTTAGTGTTGATAACTGGGATGCCATCGAAGAACCAATTTACCTGGTGGCCGCCGCGCATGTGGAGCATGTCATGCACCATGTAGGCACCGGGGGTGAAATCGGTAATCATGGCGAGGCTGTTGGCCTGGTCGGCGCCCGGCGTCTGCTCGATCTCCTGTGACGAGACATAGGTCTGCGCTGTAGACGTTTCGGTTTTCAGCCGACTTGCCTGGCTGGTCACTTCCACGGTCTGGTTGAGGCCTGCGACTTCCAATTGAAGATGCAGGAGCGGACTCTTGCCCGCCTGTAATTGAATCTTTTCTTGTAGCGGCTCAAATCCATTGGCCAAGACCGAAACCGTATAGGCTCCGGGCGCAAGCGCCTCCGCATGAAACTCTCCGTTTGCATCGGAAGTCAGAGCTCGCGGATGGACGGAAGGCGCGGCTTGAATCGTAATCCTCGCATCCGGAATGGGCCGGTGCTGGGCGTCGTGTATCACGCCGCGAAGGATCGCGGTCTCCGCCGGCGAAAAGGCGGCGAGAGCCGGCGCGCAAGAAATGAACACAGAGATGAACACCTGGCAGACGGGACGCGCAGTTTTCATGCTTCTCCTTGAGACACACTTGCAGGTGAACGGCAAGGCCCTCGCGGGCAAGCGCGAGGAACCGGACACAAGTTATCGCTCTAGGCGAGAAGCGACGGAGGTCCGCGTTTCTGGCGGGACCGTAATAAGGAACAACGGAAGCGCGCCTCGGTCTGAGGCTGCGAGGCGGGATGAGACCGCAAGTTTCCAAAAAAGACGCGAGCCGGGGCGGGGAACCAGGAGATCGGCAGAACCGCTCTCGCGCGCGCCATCTTCGCGAATGGGCAAACGGCGGCTAACGAGGGCTCGGAAGTTGTTGAAGAAAGCTCTCCAGCAACGTCCCCCTGCCGTTGCATCGCGCACTTATGAACGCCGGTCCTGCGGCAGCATTGCGGCAACCGCGAATCGGCCGAACTGGGCAAAGCGGGAAGCATTAAATACGCGCCGAAAGAGCCGACGAGTATCAATGCAAGGAGCCGCTGCATCGCCTCTCGATTGTACCGAGTCCAACCCTGAAGTCAGCGAGCTCTTTGGAAGATCCGAAACTGGAACGCATTCAGCGCAAGCGCCGGCAGCGCAGCTGGACCGGCAGCGCTTGCGGGCAGCGGCAGTTCCTTCCAGTTACCGCCATCAATCTCGACCATGCCCCGAAACGGGGTGTTCGATAAATTGATCGCGACCAGAAACTCTTCGCCCTCCGCGCGGCGGATGTAAGTTAGGGCGTGCTGTTCATCCGAGTTGCGCATCCAGACAAGCTCGCCTTGCTGCAGCGCTCTATGTTGCCTTCTCAGCGCCGCAAGGGTGGAGTAAAACTTCGGATATTCCGGATGCCACTCCGCCGCGTCCCAGAAGATTTTCTGCGGCTCGAATAACGCGGGGGCGCGCGACTGCGTCGAATCGCCTACTTCCGATCCGTTGTAGATCAACGGCACGCCATCGAGCGTCATCACCAGAGCCGAAGCCGCTATTGCGCCGGGAAATCCATAGCGCGTTGTGGCGCGAAGCTCGTCGTGATCGTCGCTAATTCGCATATGCAAGGCGCCCTTTGGAAAGAGCTTGCGCTGCTTGTCTATGGTGTCGTGAACCGCGCTCGCAGGCGCGCCGTCCATTATCACGTCGTTCAACGTCGAAAGCAGCGGCCAGGAATAATCCAGGTCGAATGCCTTGCTCAGCAGCTCCGGCTTCGATGCTTCCGCCAAGAGCATGATATCCGGCTTCACGCGCTCTAATTCGACTCGCGCGCTTTCCCAGAAGCTGGTCGGGATCTCGCTCGCGGCGTCGCAGCGGAAACCGTCGAGATCGAAGTCCTTGATCCAGTGCGCCATCATCTGAAGCATGTAGCCGCGCAGCTTCGGATTCGAATAATCGAGCGCCGCAACGTCGGTCCAGTCGTAAGGAGAAGTAACGTTGCCCTGCTTGTCTTTCCTATAGAAATCCGGATGCGCCATCATCACGCTATCCCACGCCGTGTGGTTCGCCACCAGGTCGATAATGACCTTCATGCCGCGGGCGTGGGCTTCGCGCACCAGGCGGCGCAGGTCGTCCTGCGTGCCGAGCGCCGGGTCGATCGCGTAATAATCGCGAACGGCATACGGACTTCCGAGCGTTCCCTTCTTCTTTAGCTGGCCATCCGGATGGATCGGCATGAGCCAAATGACGTTCACACCCAGGGCGCGAAGAGTATCGAGCCGTTTCGTCACACCGTCGAAGTTGCCCTGCGCGGAGAAGGAGCGAGTGAAAACCTGGTAAATCACTCCCGACTTCAGCCACTCCGGGGAGGGGCGAGCCGACCGCGACGCCAAGTCTGTGTCCGCCTGTCGCGCCGGAAGCGAAGCCGGGAGCAGTAACCCAGCCAGCATCATAAGCCCCGAAAGCGCTTTGGTCCTCATAAGCCGAGTAGAATATCAAGCCGGGCGGTCAAGCCAGGCCGAGGCGGCCCAGCGTCAGCGAATCTTTCTCGCCTCCGAAATACTTGTCGATGGCTTCATCGAACCCTTTATAGTCGTTCGCCACTTCCGCGAACAGTGTCATGGAGGACCGGAATTTCATCGCGTCGATTCCGCCGAAGATCTCTTGTGGAGAAGAGGCTTGGGCGCGGTTCACCAGCGCGGTGCATTCGCGGAGCCGTGGGCCGAGGATGGGATGATTCAGGTAAGCCTCTGCTTCTTCTCGCGAAGATATCCCGAAGTAATTGGCATTGGAGCTGCTCCCCAATCCTTTCAGTTGGGGAAAGACAAACCACATCCAATGGCTGGTCTTACGGCCGTGTTTCAGTTCAGAGAGGATGCTCTCATATTCCCGATTCTGCGCATCCACAAAGCGCTGCAAATGGAAGAGATCGTTCATCTGTATAAGCGTATTGCAATGCCGGAGGCAGGACCCATGGATCATAGTCGATAAAGGTTTCGTGCGCTCCGATATATGTCCTGCAGAAAGTAAGTCCCACAGGTCGCCTTCTGCATGTTGTCTGTTCCGGGTCCATCACCAGCAGAATGCGTTCGCTCTCTCCTTGCGCCTCC
>JAFAYI010000028.1 GCA_019240475.1 Acidobacteriaceae bacterium | reverse complement strand
CCCAAATAGATTGCCCTCGCTCATTCCCGAAAACCGGTAAACGACCGACCCAAACGAGCCGTTCCGGTCCAGCAAATCCGGCGCCGCGGCCAGCAATGCTTCCCGCAGATCGATCGACGCGGCGTGCTCGGGCTCGACGCTGACGCCGGGCAATGTAATCTCCGCGCCCGCCGCCGTCCGCAACACCGGGGTTACCGCCAGATCGTGTCCGGCGACATTATTGCGGATCTCAAGCTCCGTATTCCAGCCCGGCGACTAAGCGCACAGGGCGTCTGGTGCCCGTTATGCGCGAATGAATGTCCAGTAAGAAAGGAACAGCTCATGCTGTGTCGGTTTCCAATCGCCCGGATACGGTGCGTGCGGCTGCCTCCGGATTCCATCGTCCCGTCGGGCGATTAGTTCGTCAATTGTGCAGGCCACCAATCAGAATCCGACGCTTGCAACTGTTTTTCCGCATCACGCCGGCCCCGATGCCGTTTCCTTAGCGTAGTTAACAAGTCCTCCGAGGTTACTTCTAACTTGTTCGTGCCCACTGAATAACGCAATAAAGAACCAGGCCCGATAAGAAATCCGTCTGGGGCAGCCTCTAAATGGATATCTGTGAGCGTTTGTGGAACGGCCTTCGTTTGCGACTTCCTCTCCCTTATGGAAATAACAACGAGTCGGAGAGGGGGCCTTGGGTCGATAAATCCGATAGAATCGCATCCCCCATCCCACGTAAGTGGAACGTTCAGCGTCGGCAAGTCTCGCGCCTCTTTAATTTCGAAAAGCGGTCCGGTTTCTCGTGAGTCGGCCAATACCATAGTATCGTCGTTGGGGAAAACCGGCTTCCAGAAGGCGGTAATTCCTCTCAGTGCGCAAGTCGCGAACCCGAATCCTCCGAAAGAGTGCATTTCCCTCGAATCGATATTTAGGACGCGATACTCGTCGGCGTAGGGATTGATGTTGCCCTGGGCGAAGACATCGGCGTCATCGGCCCAGCCGATCTGTTCAACTCCGTGCATACCTTCAATCCTTATACCGGCAGGTGTTACGGCGGCGACCGGCAAGCGGCCGACAATAACTCCATCGGAGCGCAAAACCACCAAATTCCCTAACGATCCCTTAGCATCATCGGCGTCCCAGTAAACAATACGTGAACCATCGGGCGACCACCTGGGCATCCGCTTTACCGACGGATCGCTAGTGAGTTGCTGCGGCTTACGATCCAGGGTCGTCCATATATACACCTGGCCATTTCTTATAAAAGTAACTTTGCTTTCCGGTTCACGCTGCAAGCCAACGAGTGCCAGGCTTGAAATAGCGATAAACAAAACGCGGGTCATCGAAGTCTGGCAATACCCAATCATTGTCCAGGGCAGGTGCTGGTCGCTGGGCTGCATGCCGCCACAACCACATTGTTCTGAAACCCTGAGCAAGCCGCTACACCCGTGCCCATGAACACGTCCAGTCGATAGCCGGTGATGCCACCTCCTACATCGTTTGCAACATAACTGCCAGAAGGCAGCTGTACAGTCGTGTTGCGGGGCACGATGGATCTGTCCCTTGCCACTGATCCGTTCGGTACGAGTGCGGTTCCGTCGGCGCCCGTAAAGGCCGATATTACAGAGAACGTCCAGGTTGGATAATCTCCCGAGACGTAGTGCACCTTAATCCCGGCCTTGGTGGAACCGCTGCCCTGAAGCCGCAATTCTCCTAAGAACGCATTGCAATAAGTGCCTGCTGGCATACCACTGAGATTGGTTGAAGAGCCGCTGTAAGTCTCGCCGTATATAGAAATATAAACGCTGCTGCAATTACTGGGCGGAGTACCCCAGTCCGATTCGAGGGCCAAATAGTAGCAAGATAATCCGAAGGTAGGAACCTGAAAAGATGTGCTGACAGCGGCAGTCTCGCAATTGTAAGTAGCCTTGAGAGTGCCAAGGCCCCCCGGTTCAGGCGCACCCGTATTGGGTGTTCCTCCGGTAGTCGCAGTATTCGGGTTTGCATTTGCATCCGACGTGGCATAGGTGGCAATTGTACCGGTTCCTGAGACGCTATACGTAAAAGCTGGGTCGCCCGCGAGACTGTCGGGAGATCCGCTTGCAGAGGTCTGTGTCAGATTTGTTCGCGTCAGAGATATGCTGCAACTATTCTGCGTATTCTGCGGCTCAAATCCCTGCACCGGACAATCCAATCTCGCAAGCTGGCGCTGTAACTGCACCTGCCCGCTACCCGTCACTGTGCCGGGGCTCATAAAATGCGAAACCGCGCTTGCCAAGTTCACAATCCCCGAGTTCGTGCTCGTCCAATCGTACGTTTCGGACGTAACATCCACCCACGAATCGGAACACATATCCTCCGATTCGGCGGTATTGTTTCCCTCCGTGCCTACGCTGTCGGAGAACGGATTCGGGAGTAACTGCTGCCCGTCATATCCGCAGCACCCGGCGCAGCCGTAATACCCGTGTCCCCAGCTCTTGTCGATCACCAGCTTGCCTTCATATAAATATCCGACGCCGATGTGGTCCAGATCGCGCAGCTCGTAAGTGCCCATCGTCACGTCTCGCGGAATCGTGTTGCCATTCTTGTCTGGCATCTCGCTGCGGATAATGTCGCCTACATCCGCCCAGATCTGCTCACCCGGCTGAAGTTGCTTCTCGATGGTGTAGAAATCCTTGCCTTTGTTGTAAAACAGCGTCACTGCCGCGTGGGTGATTCCGGTTCCTCCGTTGCCCGCTGTGATTAAAGAGTTGCGCGTGGCATCCACATGCCACATGCTGCCCTTCCAAAGGTGGGACACACCCTCCGAAAACGGTGTTTGCAATCCGTAACGGCCGCTTTCGTCGAAGCTCGCCGCCACCGGAACCAGGTCCCCTCTGCGTCCTTTGTACTCTAAAACCACCGTCGCCCAATACGCATCCGCCGGCACTCCCGCCGCAGCCAGACTCACCAGCCGTGTTGCCCCCGGGGCCAGTGTCATCTCCGGCAGCCCCAACGAACCGCTCTGGCTCGGGCTGCGCCACAAAAGCGATGCTCCCACCCGCAGTGGAACCGCTGTGGAATTGCGCAGGAAAACGTGTGGAACCAGCTTCGTCCCGGCCGGGAACTGCAACACCGGGTCTGGGTTCGCCAACGCCATCATCGGCGCCCGCATCGTATGCGCCTTCGGCTTCTCGGTGGGGTCGCGCTCGAACGCTTTCATCGTCGCCGACATGCCCGTCGTCTCATCGAAGACAATATGCGACGTAATCAGGTTCCCGCCCCTAGTCGGCGCCTCCACTGCCGCTCCTGACCGTTACCTTCCCCGTGTAGGGTTGCTGGCGCGGACCCAGCGATCGTGAGCGAAAGATAATGCAGGTCTTTCCCGTAAAGCGTAGCGGCCCAGAATAGGCTTCCGGACGCACGAGTTATGGCATCGAGAGCCGTTCGCATAGAGACTCCCTCCAGACTCAGGCTAAACACGGGAATCGACCCAGTGTTCTGATACGTATCCGCTGTGACCGGCGTCCTCTCCGTTACGCGCAGTGAGGTTAGCGCTCTCGCGATCTCGGGGGAATACAGCAGGGTGCCGATAGCTTGCTGCCTATTGACCCGCTCTACCCTGAATCCGGCTATCTTGACATCAAGCAGGGCTTCGCTCCGCCTCCTCGGAAAGATGTTAATGACTCCATCCGAGCCAACACGCCATTCGTATCGCGGGTCAATCATCGCGAGTTCGTCTAACACGCCGCGGATCGTGCTGCTTGAGACGGTGATTGTGATCGATTTTTCTGGATCTTCTGGCACGCCCTCAAAACCTATTGGAACGGAGTAAGTTATAGACAAATTCATAGCGACCATATACGCCGTCGTGTCCGTTTGGGAAAATGATGGAACCGGAATATCGAGCGAATTCGGTGCCTCAATCCCAGCGGAAGCATATAGGAGCTGGCTGGCCAATGAAACTACAGCGAGTCTGATAAGAATGGTTGGATCCATATAATCGCCCTGTCCTACGCGTATCTACTTACAAGAAGCTCCAGAGTCGTCTGTCACGTCCGTGATCGTGACAGAGCTATACCCCGCATCGATGCAATTAATCCTGACTTGATAGCTGGTTCCCGCCAGTGTTATCGATATCGTTTGTTTTGTCTTGAGATACTCTCCAGGCTGAGGAGCTGGAGGACTGCTGAAGCCGAAGGATTGGTAATCCAGAAATTGGCCCTCTGAATTCACGCCGATAGGACCCGGTGAGCTATTAACCGTACCAGATGGATTGGCACTCACACCTGTAATCGTCTCGTTTGCGGTCACACCACTTTCTGCAATGGCGTTCCCGTTCTGATCTAAAACGGTGTACGTCTCAGTCTGCGAGTAGCCGTAATAATGCAGGATCGATCCATAGGGCTGCCCATTGTATGTCGTATACGCGCCAGTTTGCAGCTTCAAGCTGGTCGGAACCTCTGCTGTTTGATCATTCTGCGGCTCGAAGCCCTGCACCGGGCAGTCCAATCTCGCAAGCTGGCGCTGCAACTGCACCTGCCCGCTGCCCGTCACCGATCCTGGGCTCATGAAATGCGACACCGCGCTCGCTACATTTACGATTCTTAAAGCGCACAGGCCGTTTGGTGGCCGTTGTGCGTGGTATTTGTGGATTTCGTGCTTGCCCAGTCGTAAGTTTCAGATGTAACATCCACCCATGAATTCGAGCACATGTCTTCGGACTCAGCGGTATTATTCCCCTGAGTCCCCACGCCTCCGGAAAACGGATTCGGGAGTAACTGCTGTCCCTCATACCCACAGCCCGCGCAGCCGTAATACCCGTGTCCCCAGCTTTTGTCGATCACGAGCTTTCCTTCATATAAATATCCGACGCCGATGTGGTCCAGATCGCGCAGCTCGTAAGTGCCCATCGTCACATCCCGCGGAATCGTCTTGCCGTTCTTGTCTGGAATCTGGCTGCGGATAATGTCACCTACATCCGCCCAGATCTGCTGCCCTGGTTCCAACTGCTTCTCAATCGTGTAGGAACTCTTGCCTTTGTTATAAAACAGCGTCATCGCTGCGTGTGTCGTTCCCGTGCCTCCGTTTCCGGCGGTTATCAAAGAATTGCGCGTTCCATCGACATGCCACATGCTGCCTTTCCACAAATGAGACACGCCTTCGGAAAACGGTGTCTGCAGCCCATAGCGGCCGCTCTCGTCGAAGCTCGCCGCTACCGGAACCAGGTCGCCTCTACGCCCTTCGTACTGCAAAACCACCGTCGCCCAATACGCATCCGCAGGCACGGCCGCCGCTCCCAGATTCGCGATTCGTGTCGCCCCCGCCGCCAGTGTCGTCTCAGGTAGCGCCAACGAACCGCTCTGGCTCGGGCTGCGCCACGCGAGCGACGCTCCCACCCGCAGTGGAATAGCTGTCGAATTGCGCAGGAAAACCTGTGGAATCAGCTTCGTCCCGGCCGGGAACTGCAACATCGGGTCTGGGTTCGCCAACGCCATCATCGGCGTCCGCATCGTATGCCCCTTCGGCTTCTCCGCCGGATCGCGCTCGAACGCTTTCATGGTCGCCGACATGCCCGTCGTCTCATCGAAGACGATATGCGACGTAACCAGATTCCCGCCGCCCGTCGGTATTTCGACCGTCACGCCCTTTGCGACTTGCCTGGGAGCCGTCACTCCTATCGGCTACCTGTGTTCCACCCGTCCCGTCGCCTCGCCCTCGCAGAACGGTATCGAGGTGGGTCCGCTGCGACTCAAGCTATACGGCACTCTCCCCTGACCGGGAGCAAAATCCACCGCCCGCTCCCCCCTGTATCGAATCGTTAGGCTCCATCGGCCCTTCAGGCTGCTCAACGGCTTTCGAAACCGTCCCACTAGGATGGAACTTGTGGGGATGATGATGCTGTACGCGGCGCGAGTGGGCATAAAGACCACCCACGGATCGGGTCTGCCCTCGATGGCGCCACGCCTTCCTATCGAAGCGCTTCCGTCATTTGCCCCTTCGCCAGACACAGAAACCATCAGGCGGTACAAAGGTTCAGTTCCAAAGATTGTACCGAGGTTCAACAAGCAAGGAGATCCGCTCGTATTCAGCCAAACCAGTTCGATTTCCGATTCAGCATTCTTGAGAGAAGCGCTGAGTTCAAGGGCCGAGCCCTGCGCTGCACCATAGTGCGCCGTTAGAGACGCTGCGACCAAGTTAGTAAAAAATGTTTTGAGCAACACGCTTTTCAGATGGGATACAGCGTAAATACGTAGTTGTCGAACGTCGCATCGTACAACAGGAGCCACGACATCTCAAGGCCTCCCGCGGCCAAGGCCTTGCTAACCCAATCACGTGCGCTTAGTGGGCGAGACTCCATAGGGAAGGGTGTTTCCTCGAATTGATGGGGGAGGGGCGACGCCAGCACGATTTGCCGGCCCCGCGACTTACCCGCCGCCCTTAGTACAGCGCGTAGTACAGGTCCGACCTGGGTAACCCGTTCACTTGGAAGGGTGAACGATTCGTTCATGAGTGCAGAAATCTCGCGCCTCTCGCCGTCCTTACCCTCCGCTGCTGCCGGAACAACATGGAGCATGCCACCGGAGGCCATTAATGTGTACTCGCCGGGATACCCGCTCAAACGATGCGCTGCAATGGCGCCCGAGATCGCCGACGTGACATCAACCGGCGAACCGTCCTGCGGATTCACCGCGTATGCAAATTGAAGAGGCCCACCGCGCGGGATGTACACGCGTCGAGGTGAAGCGCTAATGGCGGACGTGACATCGACCAGATCGGCAGCAGAGTCCAACGGCACGTCCTCGTAGGTTACTGCGACGTGGTAAGTCACACAGAACGTATACACAAGACTAGCGAGGCCTCTCACCGCCTGGGTGCGTTCGACCGCTCTTCAGCCTGAGACTTGCACCGTTCCCTTCCACGGTGCACCCCCATCTGCTGCGAAGAGGCCAGTGGCAAGTGCGAGCGCCAGCGTTGCGAACACGTGAGCGAGTCGAGGCCGAATCATGGTTCAATTCCCAATCAAAGTACGTGCGACTGTCTGTCCTTCTCGAGAAACCGTAATACCCGTTCCACTTATCGTCGCTCTTAGAATAATGGGCGGATAATCGAAAACCGTGGGCTGTCCGTCGGGACATTTGAATGACAGCTGCTGGAACATCGTGAAGCCGCACGGTAACGACAGGTTCATTGCGGGCCTTGTTGTCTGGTAATAGGCGAATTCGGCATACACGTACCCCACCCAGTCCGGTCCCCACTCAGAGCTCACCACCGTCCAATTGCTACCGGTTACGCCTGAGACCGGCGGATAGGGAGAACCATTGAAGTAGCAGCTATCCGTAGCGGGACTGAAATTGCTTTCGGAAACGATTCCATTCGTGTAACCGGCAGAAGCTGGAGTCAGGCTTTGAAGCCATCCGGCAATTGAAGCATTATCGCCGGCCTGTGGATTATTGTCACCCCACTCATAGAACGATGTGGTCTCGCCGGTAGGAACGGTGCAACTATACTGCGTATTCTGCGGCTCGAAGCCCTGCACCGGGCAGTCCAATCTCGCAAGCTGGCGCTGCAACTGCACCTGCCCGCTGCCCGTCACCGATCCCGGGCTCATGAAATGCGACACCGCGCTCGCGACATTTACGATTCCCGAATTCGTGCTCGCCCAGTCGTAAGTTTCAGATGTAACATCAACCCATGAATTCGAGCACATGTCTTCGGACTCCGCGGTATTATTCCCCTGAGTCCCCACGCCTCCGGAAAACGGATTCGGGAGTAACTGCTGTCCCTCATACCCACAACATCCTGCGCAGCCGTAATACCCGTGACCCCAACTCTTGTCGATCACTAGTTTACCTTCATATAAATATCCGACGC
>JAFAYI010000001.1 GCA_019240475.1 Acidobacteriaceae bacterium | reverse complement strand
GGTTGTTGAGCTGGCGCTGGTAGGCGAGGAAAATTTTGGCGTCGATCAGGTGCTTGCGTGAGTCGGCTTGCTCGGCGGGGAACTCGTTGGCGAATTCGAGGCGGCCGAGGGCGAAGATGCCGAATTCGAGAGCCGGGATGCGGAGCATGCGCCATTGGGCGTCGGCGAGCGATTGGACCAGGTTGCGCTCTTCGTCGCCCTCGGGTTGGTGGCGCGAGAAGAAGCCTTGGACGTGGGCTTCGTAGGCTGAGGCGTCGTCGCCGGGGAGCAGGACGGTGCGTCCGGTGAGACCGGTCTTGACAGCGTTGAGAGATGACGTGGCCTTGCCTTCGGGCGAAGTGGGGCCGGTGGAGAATCGAGCGTTCTTCTGATTGGCGGCGATTTGCGCGGGAGTGGACATAAAGGGATTTCTGCTTTCGGCCGATGATCGGATAGGGGGAGTACGGGGCGAGATGGCCGGGTGCGGGTAAGTGGATGAAGGGAATGGGGTTGAGGAATTTGAGTGGGGTTGTGACTAGCCACGGCGGGGTTGCCACAGCGGGGGATGAAAGCGCGTAGACGCTAGCTGCCGGGAGCGAACAGAGGCCGGTTTCGGTCTGGGGCGTTGAGCCCGTTGTGAATATGGCCAGGGCACCGTCCGATCAGGTCTAAGCCCGTGCGGGTCCGAATGCCTCCCCGAATTTGATCAAACCGATCCCCGCGACGATATTTCAGTTCGGCGATGTCGGCCAAACCTCGTGATGAGGGTCCCACCAAAGCAGAACGAGAACGCCGGATTCCATCACTCCCCAGACACGTTCAGCACCCGCAAGCCTCAGGGACACGATTTCCTCTAAGCCGCCGTATCCAGTTTCTTCTAAACAATCCTGCGCTTCCTTGCAAATCCCGACTGTCGGCACGGAGTGATGGCGATGCCCCTGATTTACAAGAATCTCTTTCCATGTGAGCTTCTCGAAAGCCGCCAACTTACTTCGGATTTCCAGCATTTGGGCATTATCAACGTCATGCCATCCCCACGGGTGATGAAGTCTTATCTTATGGACTCGCCAAGACGGAAAAAGCGAATAAACATTCGGGGGTTCGGCCGCAATTCTTGGTGTCTTGGAGGGGTGCGGTTCGGATTTGACCTTGGGCTTTTTCGGTCTCAATATTAAAGGCTGCCGTAATACTCGGCCATTGCCGCAGGCGTGATTTCATTTTCACAGATCTCGCCGTCTCTATAGCCGATTCGGGCATTGATCCAGGGCTCTTCTTGATGAGTCAAATCGCTGAGCCACTGTGAGCTCTTGGCGCCATAAAATTCCAGTACAGCATCGACCGTTTCACGTTCATCTTGGGTGAGCTTGTGGGCGTTTCCGTTGGAAATCGACGAGACTTGGAACTGGCCGCGATGTGCCCGGTACAATGCAGGCGCTACCGGTCCATTCGCCCATGCCTGAATTGGCTCTTTAAGGAGCGGCCTGTCGTCCCACACTAGAGACCAAGCTTGACTGTAGTAGACGAGCTTTTGCAGCTTCATAGCTGACATCGGGCCCGCCTTCTCTAGGATGTACGCAGCAACATCAAAAACGCTCGCCATGGCAAGTTGACCTAACGAGCATTATGGTATTCCCCACCTATCGAAATCAAGGATCAAAATCTAGTGCTACCAATTACTTACTGATCAACAGGCTGTGTGGAAAACATGTGTATATCTAATTGACGCAGTCGGTTGCGCGATGTTGCGAGTACGCTTTTTGGGCATAATTAAATCTTCGTCATACTGGTGAACGGGATTTGCTTAGAGCGGTTATTCTGTGTCCAAGTTATCGTCTGGCAAGAAGCATTTTGCCGAGCGGCGTAGCATCCCGTCACCATTCTCCGCTGTCGGGCTCGTTCGTGAAAGCTCAAACCGGCCGATTACCTCCGATTCATGGCGGTATCTCCCTGACGATATCCTAGGCTGATCTGCCCCGCGCCGTCGAATTTGACCAAAGAATAATCCGAGGCTGATTTGATGGTGAAGCAAACCCCCCGGGCTCTCCCGTTTCGCGACCAATTGGCAGCGATGGCGCACGGGCCACACGGACGGGCGGCTCCTATCCTAGAAGAGATGCCGCTACTTGAGAGAACACGATTGGGCGCCGAGGGGCCGGCGGCTTCGCGGATTGCGCTGGGGTGCATGGGGATGTCGGGGATGTATGGCCCGAGCGACGAGGGCGAGAGCATTGCGACCATTCAGGCGGCTATCGATGGTGGGATTAACCTGCTCGACACAGGCGATTTTTATGGGATGGGGCACAACGAGATGCTGGTCGGGCGGGCCATCCAGGGCGGCGCGACCAGGTGCTGCTCTCGGTGAAATTCGGCGCGATGCGAACGCCGGCGGGGGCCTGGGGCGGCTTCGATGGACGCCCGAATGCCGTGAAGAATTTCGCAGCCTATACGTTGCAGCGTTTGAAGACGGACCGGATCGACATTTACCGGCCGGCGCGGCTCGATCCGCAGGTTCCGATTGAAGAGACGGTGGGAGCGATCGCGGAATTGGTCCAGGCCGGGTATGTGCGGTACATCGGACTTTCGGAGATGGGCGTGGAGACGGTGCGGCGCGCGCGGGCCACGCATGCCATTTGCGATTTACAGATCGAGTATTCGATAGCCACTCGCGGCATCGAGAGGCAGATTCTTCCGGCACTGCGCGCCATGGGAGTGGGGGTGACGGCGTACGGGGTGCTGTCGCGCGGACTATTGAGCGGCTCGCAAGTGGGTGGAGCGGGCGATTTCCGGGCCGGGATGCCGCGATTCAGCGGGGGCAATTACGAGAGGAATCGGCAGGCCGTCGAGAGACTGGCGGGGTTCGCGCGGGAGCGCGGCGTGACTCCGGCGCAGATAGCGATTGCCTGGGTGCTGGCGCAGGGCGAGGATATCGTGCCGGTGATGGGGGCGCGGACGCGGCGCCAGTTGCAGGAAGCGCTGAGTGGGTTGGAGGTGAAGCTGGCGAGCGGAGAGTTGGAACAACTCGAAGGGATATTTGCGCCGGGAGAGATTGCGGGGAGCCGCTATGACGAGGCGCACATGAGGATGCTCGACAGCGAGCGGGGCGCATCTTAAGGATGGGCGATGACCATTAGCGTTTCGGCGCGGTCGAGCGTGCATTCGAGGGCGGTGCGGACGTTTTCCGGATCGAGGGCGGCGAAGCTTTCGTCGAGTATGACGAGGTCGGCGCGCTGAAGCAGGGCGCGGGCGATGAAGACGCGGCTGCGTTCGCCGTGGGAGAGCTGCCAGCCGCCTTCGCCGATCATTTGGAGAATGCCGCTAGGCATGGCATCGAGTAAAGGGCCGAGGCCGAGTTCGCGGCAGAGCTGCTCGGCTTCCTCGAGGTCGGAGGCGGTCGGAGGCCAGCGGCGGCTCATGAGCAGGTTGAAGGCGAGGGTCTCGGTCAGGATGTGGTTCTCGTGGAATTGAGGGGCGGAGGCAACGCGTTTGCGCCAACGCTCGGCGCCGAGGGTGTGACGGTCGAGGCCGCCGATGAGGAGCAGGCCGGACTCGGGCTGACGGAGGCCGGAGAGCAGGGCCGCGAAAGTAGTTTTGCCGCCGCCGGAAGGACCTTCGAGCAGAATGCGATCGCCCCTGCGGATCTCGAGGCTGCAGCCTTGGAGGGCGGGGTTGGAGGTGGGGCGGTACCGGAAATTGAGGCGGTCGGCTTCGATGACGGTTGGAAGAGGCGCGGCGGCAGTAGTCTCGGCGGGCAGAAATTCGCCGAGGTTTTCGGGACGGGTGGCGGCGCGAAATAGGGGAGCGATGCGATCCCAGACGACGGTAGCGCCGGCCAGTTCGGCGAAGGACCCTATCAGCCGGTGGAGCGCGGTGTAGGCGAGCAGAATGCCGCCCAGGGCCACGGCGGTTTGGGCGCCCGAGCTGTGTCCGGCGACAATGGCGGGGACGAGGCAGGCGAGCGAAACGATGAGCCAGCCGCGCGGGATGGCGGCGACCAGGGGCGTGCCGTGCAGATCGAGCAGGCGTGAAATTTCGAAGTAGCGATCGAGGCCGATGTCCTCGGATTCGTGCCATTCTTCGCGCGGCAATTGAGCGATGCGGGTGCGGTGGCCGATCATGGATTCGACGAGATCCTGGGTGAGGCCGATGCGAGCGCCCGTGGCGGCGTGGAAAGAGCGCAGGAACCGGAAGGCGATGGGCGCGGCGATGGCGAGCCAGGCGAGCAGAAGAATGGCGAGACGCCCGAGCACGAAGGCCGATACCGCCAGCTCGGTGATGGCGAGCAGGCTGGCGATGCCGCCGCTGAGGGCGAACGTTTCCACGATTTCGGCTTCGAAGGTCTGGCCGAGGAAACTGCCGATGCCTTGATGGCGCATCTCTTCGGGGTCGAGGCGCAGGGCGCCGCACAGGAGGCGGCGTTTGAAGAAGCCGCCGAGGCCGATGGCGAGCAGACCTTGTTTCCAGGCGCCGAGGATACGAAGGGGAACCATGGTCATGAGCAGAAGCGCCCAGGCGAGCAGCCAGCCGCGATCCATGCGGCCTTGGAGCGAGAGGCGGCCGAGGATGGCCCAGGAGGCGAGCCAGAGGAGATATTGGGCGAGATGGGCGGCTAGCAGGCCGGTTGCGTTGCGAATTGCGCCGGCTTTAGAGAGCGAGCGGAGAGTGTCGCCGGGGGCGGGACGCAGGAGCCAGCATTGGTTGTAGCGCTTTTCGCCGAGTTGTTCGGCGAGGAGCAGGGAAAGCGCGGCGGAGCGGCGGCGGGGCGGGATGGCGGCCTCCGCCAGGAGGCGGTCGTAGTTGGGCCGGAGGGTTTGTTCGAGCGGCTCGCGGAGAGCGCGGCAGACCGGACCGATCGGGAGTGAGCGCACGCGCAGGCCGGGCGCGAGGACGCGCAGTTTGCCGCGGCGGCAGCCGGCGACCGCGAGGAACCAATCCGGAGAGAGGCGCAACAGGGCGGGATAGGCGGAGGGCAGGACGGTTTCGAGGTCGCGATAGTTGGTTTCGACCGGTTCGGCTTCGCATCCGAGACGCTTGGCAGCGGACTCGATCCATTCGGCGGGGTCGGCGCTGCGAGCGGAGAAGGAGGCGAAGTCCGCCTCGGTCGCGGCGTTGGCGATGCCGCTCGAACGGGCAAGGGCGGTCAAGGCGTCGCCGAGGCGGGCGGCAGGCCAGGCGAGCGCCGCGAGATCGATAGCGGGAGGCGGCATCAGGCGACCTCGGTTTCGGGGATCTTTTCGTTGACGGGTGAAGGGATCTCTTCGACGATGCGGCCCGAGTGAACGCGAATATGGCGCCAAAGAGAGCCGGACCAGAGGCCGGAGCGGGTTTGTGCTTCGGCTTGGAGAAGCTGCGAGTAGCGCGAGCCGGGGCGGGCGGAGAGCTCTTGCGGAGCTCCGTCTTCGACGATGCGGCCGTGCTCGATGACGAGAACGCGATCGAAGGCGCGGGTCTCCTCGATATCGTGGGTGACGCAGAACAGAGTGCAATCGCGCCAGAGCTGGCGGACGCGGGCGAGGAGGTGACTACGCTTCTCGCGATCGAGGCCGCGGAATGGTTCGTCGAGGATGGCGAGACGGACGCCGGGGCGCAGAAGGGCGCGAGCGAGGCGGACGCGTTGCCCCTCGCCGCCGGAAACCAGGGCGCCGCCTTCGCCGAGTTTGGTCTGCATGCCCTGGGGGAGATTTTCGAGGACGCCGCGCAGGAGGGCTGCGTCGACGGCGTGTCCCACGCGAGCGGGGTCGCCGGAGGCGCCATAGGACAGGTTGGCGAGAAAACTTCGATTCCAGAGCTGAACGGCCGGATCGACCCAGGCAAGCCGGGGCCTAAGGAGATTGCAGTCCAGGGGACGGCCATCGACCAGAACGGCGCCTTGGCTCGGTTTGAGCCAGCCGAGAAGGATGCCGACCAGGCTGGATTTGCCGGCGCCGGAGGGGCCGACGATGGCGATGTGAGAGCCGCTCGGGACTTGCAGATGGAGGTCCTGAAGAATGGGGTGGCCGGCGGCTTCCACCGAGACGTTCTGGAATTCGATAGAGGGCGCGGGGGAGTGGGACGGGAGCGCGCTGTGGGACGGGAGCGCGCTGTGGGACGGCAAGACTTCTTCGGGGGCGCCGAGAGGCTCGAGCAGGCGCAGGGCGGTATTGCGGTGAGTGGGGTACTGGCGGGCGACGGTGTGAAACTCCTGGCCCAATATCGGGAGGTTGAGCGCCCAGTAGACGATTAACAGGACGCGGCCGATGCCGGCGCCCTGCAGGGGATGGCTAAGAAGCAGGGCGGCGATGAGGGCGAACATCGAGACGAGCTGGAAAGCTTCGATGGCGACGATGGAGCGCTGGAGGCGAAGGGCGGCGGCGGCCCATTCGCCGAGGAGCTTTTCGTGCTCGCGGCGGACACTGCGCTCGGCCCCATGGGCGCGGATGGCGACGAGGCCGAGCATGGCGTCGAGGTAAAAGCGCGTGAGCGCGCCCAAGTGGCTGCGGACGCGCAGCTCGCGTTCGATGAGAACGGGTTGGGCGAGGAAGGTGGGCGCGAGAGCGGCGGCGACGGCGAGCAGGACGAAGGGCGCGGCGGCGGGAGCAAGCCAGAGGATGCCGGCGGCGGTGGCGCAGATGCCGAAGGCGGCCTGCAGAGCCTGGCGGACTTGGTCCGGGAGGAGACGGAGGCGGTGGATGACGTGCCCGCGCTCGGCCATGTCGGAGATGAGGCGGCTGTGAAAGTAGCGGTCGGTGAGTTTCGGGATTTTGGCGAAGAAGGCGAGGCGGAAGCGGTTTTCCATTTGGCGGCCGAGGCGGAGCGCGCCTGAAAAGAGCGGGATTTCGATGATGAGCAGGGCGAGGCTGAAGAGCAGAATGGCGGCCATGGCGCCGAGACGCTGGCCGCCGAGGTGGAGCGCGCCGGCTATATCGAAGATGCCGCGGAACAGGACCGCTTCGACGAGCACTCCGCCGACGCCGAGCAAGAGGCCGGCGAGCAGCGCCGCGATCGGAAAAGAGCCGCTTTCGCGCAAGGCTCGGTACAGGTGGCGGGCCGGATGGAAGGGACGCTCTTCGATGGCGGCGGCGAGTTCGGGGAGCAAGGGTTCGGGGGAAGGAGTGGCGCGCTTGCCGCGAATGCAGACAAGGACCGCGCCGCGCATGAGGAGTTGTTCGCCCCCCTCGGCGTCGATGGGGGCAGGGCGGACCGACCAATAGGCGGGAGGAATGAGTTGGGGGTTGGCGCAGAAGCGTTCGAGGAGGCGGGCGCGGTCTCGGGACGTGGCGCGGGCGCGTTGGAGGGAGGCGAGCAGGCGAACGGCTGCGTCGAGGGTGGCGAGTCCGCGCCAGGATTCGTCGGCGAGCGCTTGGGCGCAGAGGCGGCCGGCGGCCGAAGCGGAGACGCCGAGAGCGGCGATGCGGTGGCGCAGGGCGGATTGGAAATCGGCGGATGCGGCATAATCGCGCCACTCGGGGGCGGCGGCGGGGAGAGTGTGGATGTAAATGTCGCGGGCGAACCGGAGGGCGGAGATCCAGCGGCGGCCGACGGAGGGATCCATGACCTGGAGCAAGCGGCCGTGGCGGCGCCAGAGAACGACAAAGTGCGTGAGGCCGTTGGGAAGATTGACGACAACGATGGCGGGCAGATGGCGGGCGCCGGAGAGGAACAGGTGGTCGGCCGGGAGCATGATCTGCTCGGCTTCGAGACCGAGTTGATTGGCGACGGCCTCCATGGTGTCGATGGAGGCGCCATCCACGCCGGTTTGACAGGCTTCGCGGAGGCGGCCATAGCTGGCAGGAATTCGGAAGCCGTCGAGCAGACATTTGAGCGAAGCGGGCCCGCAGTCCATGCTGGAGCTTTGGACCACTTCGGCGGCGAAGAATCTTCTCAATGGGCGTCTCCATGGGAACCCACGACAGCGCCGGCGGAGCGCAGCAGCAGAGCCGCGGGGGAGAGGCGCTCGACTTCCACTTCGACCGAGCCGGGGAGGCCGTGCTGGAGGGGGATGGAGGAGCGCGAGGAGCCATCGAGAGCGAGTTCGACGCGAACCTTGCCGTCGCGGATTTCGCCCGCGACGGTGGAGACGCGGGCCGGTATAGTTCCGTACTGGGCCCAGGGAAAGCCGTCGAGGCGGATGGTGGCGCGCTGGCCGGGACGGATTTTGCCGAGCGCGACGGCGGGCTGAAATTCGGCGACCAGGCGCACCTGGCCGGCGGGGAGGATGACGCCGAGCTGCTGGCCTTCCGAGATCTGGGCGCCGGGGTGCAGAGACGCGCATTCGCCGAGGCGGCCGGAGATGGGCGCGCGGATTTGGCGGCGGCCGATTTCGTACTTGAGGCGCTCAATGGAGGAGGACGAGACGGCGAGATCGGCCTGGAGCTTGGCGATCTGTTCGAGGATTTGTTTCTGACGGACCTGGCGGTCTTCCTCGCGGGATTGAAGTTCGGGTTCGAGGCGCGCGATTGCGACCTTCAGGCTATCGGCGGCGGCGCGTTTGCCGCGGGCGTCGGCGCGGGCGCGGTCGGCTTCGGCTTGGGCGAGGATGCCTTCGTTTTGCAGGCGTGCGTCGCGGGCGGCCTGCTGTTCGGCGGCGGCGGCTTGAGCTTCGGCTTCCCGAGAGCGCGCGCGGGCGCCATCTAGCGAGAGGGCGAGGACGCGGCGCTCATCCGCTCCGCCTTGCGCTTCGGCGTCCAATTGAGCTTGGAGGGCGGCGATCTGGGGCTGCAGACCGGCGAGCCGGACATGCTCTTCCTGAAGGCTAAGGCGTTCCGGGGTGCTATCGATTTCGGCCAGTATTTCGCCGGCCCGCACTTCCTTTTCAAGGACCAGATGAGAGACGGCGAGGCGGCCGGAGACGCCGGCCTGGATGGGATAAGCCGCGCGGTCGACTTCGAGGCGGGCCGAATCGGAGACTTCGTAGCGGGTGATGCGGGAGTGCAAGGCCCAGGCGAGCCAGGAGGCGAGGATAAGGGCGGCGACGAGCAGGGAGATGGAAGATACTACACCGTTGTCGGCGCGCAGAGACTGGTTGACACGGTGAAAAGTATTGGCCATCCGATAACTCGTGGGATTTGGTTAGCGAGCCGCTCTGGGAAAAGAGCGGCTCGTGGTTGTAATCGCGCACAACGGCCACCAAACAGCCTGTGCGCTCTTTGTTAAATCGCGCACAACGGCCACCAAGCGGCCTGTGCGCTCTTTGTTAAAACGCGCACAACGGCCACCAAGCGGCCTGTGCGCTCTTTGTTAAAACGCGCACAACGGCCACCAAGCGGCCTGTGCGCTTGTTTTTCCTTCAAGCTTCGGCGGGAATCGCCGAAGAGGGAATTACTGGCCCCAGAGGCACTTGCCGGCGCGAACATTGCTCTTGATTTTCATTGGTCGAGGCTCCTTTCGGTAGAATTAGCCGCTTTACTTTGGGAGAAGCGAGCGGCTTTAGTTACTGGCAGTATAACTCCGTTTCAGATCCTTTCAAGGCCGTCTTAATACTAGAGCTACAAACATAGAGGCTGGAACGAGGGTAAAGTAATTAGGCGGCGCGTGTATCTGTTGTTACCACTTATATCTAGCGGTGGGCTGCGGCGCAGGTTCAGATTATTCCTACCCGGTAGCCGCGAGGTGATATAGAGTGTGTATCGTTTTTGCACAGAAAAGGCCGCTTCGCCTGAGAGCGAAGCGGCCTTTGGTGGGACTAAAGAACTAAAGAAATGACAGGAGACAGCCGATCAGATAATTAGGCAGGCCACTTCGAGTTGCCGGCTTTTACGTTGCTCTTGATTTTCACGACAAGTGCTCCTTTCTTTGGGAATACTGGCCGCCTTGCGGGAACAAGGCGGCCGGGGTCTTAAAGCATGAGACGAGAACTGATAGGAACTAGGTTCCCCAAACGGACTGGCCAGCCTTCAGGTTGCTCTTCTTGATTTTCATTACAGGCTCCTTTCCTAAGTTATCGCCGCTTTCGGGTGAGAGCTGCGGCAGCGAGTTAGTTGCAGTATAGCGGGATTGGCGAATGATTCAATAACCTGCGGTACTGGACATGGATAACTGAGGAAATGCGTTGACAAGGTAAGTGCTAGAAAATAGACCGGACCGCCTCGGGTGTTTCTGGGAGCGGTACCGGGATTAAGCGTCCGTTCAGACAAATCCTAGATCTACGCGCTCAAGATTTATTTGTAGCGTAAGTATGCGCTGTAATTCCAGTCCGATGTGGCTCTAAGTCGGTCAGATGATTCCTAGGTCGTATCCCTTGGGAGATAGGCGCGCCGGGACGGAGTAGCGGGATTCGGCGAGCAGCACAGCAGCAGGGGCGCCGGAGCAGGCCTGGAAGCAGCGGGAAGACGGGTCCGCTATTTTGGAAACACGCCACCGCCTGATGACGCAATGGACCCATCGCCCGCAATCGTAGAATCATACGCCACCGAAGGCTCCGGCCCGGCGGGCTCGAAGCGAAGAGCTCTTGCGGTGCTCATAGGAGCGGCGCTTCTGTTGACGGCCGGATTGCTCGTGTATTCGCAGACCATGGCGTTTGTCTGGGATGAAGGCTTTCACCTGGTGGCGGCGCAGTTGATCGCAGGGGGGCTGAGGCCCTACATCGATTTCTGCTTCCCGCAGACGCCGCTGAACGCCTATTGGAACGCGGAGTGGATGCGCGTATTCGGGGAAGGCTGGCGCGTTGTGCATGTACTTGCGGCGCTGCTGGTAGCGGGGGCGACGTTTCTGATCGCCGAGTTCGTGTTGAGCCGTTTTCCCGTGCCGCGCTGGCGCCTGGGGGCTGCGCTGGCCATGCTCTTTTTTACCGGGATGAACACGAACGTGGTGGAGTTCGGCCCGGTGGGACAGGCCTATGGGATGTGCCTGTTTCTAAGCGTGGCGGCATTTCGCCTGACGCTAGTGGCTGCCCGGAAGGGATGGATGGCTGCCGCGGGGGCGGGGCTGTTCGCGGGAGCGGCGGCGGGTTGTTCGCTGCTGACCGCGCCGGTGGCCCCTGTATTGCTTATCTGGCTCGTGTACTACGGGCGAGGGATGCAGCGATGGCGGAAGCTTGCGGGGTTTGTGGCGGGCGCGCTGGTCCCTTTTATTCCGGTGTTTCGACTGTTCGCGCAAGGGCCGCGCCAGGTTTTCTTCAATATTATTCAGTACCAGGCGATCTACCGGCGCGTGAACTGGAACGGCGCAACCACGCACGATATCGATGTGTTGAGCGCGTGGCTGGCATCGAGCCAGAGCCTATTGATGGGGCTGCTCGGAATCGCCGGCAGCATTTATATATGGAAGCGGGCAAAGCGGGAACGCGAGCGCCGCGGGGAGTTCTTGCTTTGTTTCTGGCTGACGGCCGCGTTGACGGCGTTTATTGCGACGGCTCATCCAACCTTCGAACGGTACTTCCTATTCGTGGCGCCGTTTCTTTCCGTGCTGGCGACCGTAGGACTTTACGATGTGGCGGTACGGTTGTTCGGGGCGGCGCGCGTGCTGCTGCCGGCGGCGGCGACGATGTCGATCGTGGCGCTCGGGCTGGGACGGGCGCTGTTCGACGATCGCGATTCGACGACCTGGCAGGACTATCAGAAGATCGCAAATAAAGTGGCCGATGTTACTCCGCTCAGCTCCCGGTTGTACGCAGACGAGTTGGTGTACTTTCTGCTGAAGCGCACGCCGCCACCGGGCATGGAATTTTCCTATTCGCACAAACTCGATCTGCCGGTCTCGGAGGAAAAGCTGTACCACATTGTTTCAGAGAAGGAGCTGGCTGCGCAGGTAAAGGCTGGGGAGTTTGCCACGGTAGAAAGCTGCAACGACGATACGATCGACAAGCTAAAGCTGGACCAGATCTTCCCGCACAAGTCGGACATCCAGGACTGCACGGTGTATTGGGGTAAGGCGAACGCATTACCGGCGGCGAATTCCGATGGATCGAAGTAATGGGCGACGGGGGATGGTACTAGCGGCGGGTCAGTGGGTCATGGCGTAGACGATGTAATTGACTCCGACGCGAATGCCGAGAGCGGAATACTTTTCCGGATACTCGGGGTCGTCGGCCCACTCCCAGGAGTCGCCGATGTCGGAATTAAAGGAGATGGCGACCATGATGCGGCCTTTGTCGTCGTAGATTCCTCGCCAGCGGGCGATGTAGCCGTCCATCTTATGCCCTTCCCGCAGGTGTTCGGCGCCGACGATCTGGTAGCGGTCGTCGAGATCGTAGACGGTATGGAAGATGGCGTCGCTATTGGGGATGTCGACAATGGGGCGATTGGGGAAGACGCGCTTCATGCTTTGTTCGAAAATCTGCCACTCGATGGTGCCGTGGAAGTCGTCTGCCATGAAGAAGCCGCCGCGGAGCAGGTAATCGCGCAGCTTGGCGGCTTGAGAGTCCGTGATGCCCCATTCTCCAACCTGGACGGCGTAGAGCCAGGGCCAATTGTAAACGTCGTCGCCGTCGTCGAGATTGACGCACTGCTCGACGGAGCGCACATGGATGCGCGTCAAGCGGCGAACGGCGGCGGAGAAGTGGCGGTCGGCGCGGGGAAAGTCCTGGGTCCAAAGCGACTGGCCTTCATGCCAATCGAACTCGAAGTGACCCTGATAGCCATCGTTCCAGCCCGGCGGATACATCAGGCGGGCGAACGCCCACTCGGCTTTGTCCTGATAATCGGGCGGCAGGGGGATACTGCCGAGGCGATATTCGATGCCGGGGTATTGGCGAAAGGGGCGCGGTAGGGTGCGGTCTAGTGCATAGGCGCTGCCGAGGAAAACGGCCGCGCAGGAGCACAGCAACGAAGCGCTACGAATCTTCATGCGTACTGCCTTCGATTGAGAGGATAGCATCGATTCGGAGTAGCGCGATGGTAGTACAACAGTGAGATGATTCGAATCCTTGCGTTTCTTGCGATCGCCGCCGTATCGGCCAGCGCCCAGGATTGGGCGCGACAGGAGTTGGAGAAATCGCCGCGCCATCGCGAATGGGTGAAGGTGAAGCATGACGGGCGAGAGACCGCGGCGCTGGTGGTGTATCCGGAATCGAAGGACAAGGCGCCGGTGGTGCTGGTGATTCACGAAATCTTCGGGCTAACGGATTGGGCGCAGGACGTAGCGGACCAGGTGGCGGCGGCGGGGTATATCGCGGTCGAGCCGGATCTCTTATCGGAACAGGGAGGGACGGGGAAGTTTTCGCAGAGCGACGCGATTAAGGCGGTGAGCGGATTGAATCCGGACCGGGTGACGGAAGACTTGAACGCGACGGCGGATTATGGGTTGAAGCTTGCGGCGGCGAACGGCGTGTTGTTTGTGGGTGGATTCTGCTGGGGGGGCGGACAGACGTTCCGGTTTGCGACGAATCGGTCCGATTTGAAGGCGGCGTTTGTGTTCTACGGGCCGCCGCCGGATAAGGAGGCGATGGCGCGGATCAAGGCGCCGGTGTATGGGTTTTATGGAGGCGAGGACGCGCGCATCGATGCGACGATCCCGACCGCGACGGAAGAGATGAAGGGGCTGGGGAAGACGTACGAGCCGGTGACGTATGAGGGCGCGGGGCACGGGTTCATGCGGGCGGGCGAGGCGCCGGATGCGACGGAGGCGAACAAGAAGGCGCGGACCGAAGCGTGGGAGCGGTGGAAGAAGCTGCTGAAGAGCAGCTCGTAGATCTTATCACTCGTAGATCTTAATTTAGATGGGCACGAGGCCGCGCCGGATGCCGATGGCTACGGCTTCGGCGCGGGTTCCGGCGCGAAGCTTGGCGAGCACCTGCGCGACATGAAATTTGGCGGTGTGATCGGAGATGGCAAGCCGCGCGGCGATTTGCTTGTTGCCCGAGCCATCGGCCATCATGCGGAGGACTTGGAGTTCGCGGGGGGTGAGCGCTTCCTGCGCCAGGGGTTCGGCGGGGAAGGCGCCGGGCTCATGTTCGAAGGCTGTGGTTTTCAGCCAACGCCGGGCTTGATCCCGAGTAAGCAAGGTGAAGCCGTGAGAGGCGGCGACGAGAGAGGCGCCGATTTCCGCGGGCAAGGCGTCTTCCGGAAGCCAGGCGCGAATGGAGGAGCGCAGGCTCGCCTGGCGCGGAATTTCGGGCGCGATGAGCACCACGGGCGGAGCGACGCCGGACAGATCGCCGGGGAGCAAGCCGGCGGCGAGCACGACATCGACAGGCGGGTTGCGTGGGATCGAGCGGAGATGGCCGCGAGTATCGAAGATCTCCAGCCGCTCGTCGTCGGCGAGCAGCTCGGCCAGCCGCAGGGCGCGCGGCAGGTTGTCGGCGTAGATGGCGACTCGGATCAAGCGCCCCGCTGTGAGATAACAATTTGAGCTTGCACCGGTTCTCCGCCCCGAATGAGGAGAGCCGAGACCGAACGGCCGACGAGGTCTCCGCGCAACAGGCTCTGTAGCTCTTCGATGCCGCCGAGATAGTTTTGGTCCAGCGATATCAAGATATCGCCGAGCTGGATGCCGGCATTCTGAGCGGGCGAATCGGGGGCCACGCTGAGAACCATCAGACCGGCGGCGGGCAGGCCGGAGGCGGCAACGTTTGCCAGTTTGGCGCGCAGAGTGTCGGGAATTGCGATGGGTTGGAGGCCGATGCCGAGGTAGCCGTGGCGAATGCGGCCCTCTTGCAGGAGTTCTTGGGCGACCCGGTTCAAGGTGACCGTAGGAACGGCGACGGCGGAGTGGCGCAGCAGCCCCGGAGTCGCCATGCCGATGAGCTGGCCTTGGGCGTTGACAACCGCGGCGCCGGACTGGGAGGGATAAAGATTTACGTCCAGCCGCAGAAAGAGATCGAGCTTGCCGCTGCGCCAGGTGTTGCGCGGGCCGGCCGCGGCGCCGACGATTCCGAGGCTGGCGGATGGGCCGGCATCGATGGTCAAGCCGGTAACAATCGCTAGCGACCCGGCCTTGAGCGCGGCTGCGTCGGCGCTGGGCAATGGCTCTAGGGAAAGATTTTCGACCTTCAGGATGGCGAGGTCGATACTGCGGTCGCGGCCGAGGATAGTTGCGACGCCTTGTTGGCCGTCGGCGCTATGGACGGGGATGCGTTCCTGGCGGCGCAGCGTGTGATCGGCGACCGCGACCAGGTCCGGGCCAATTGCGAGGCCGCTAGAAACGCGATAGGGCGCGGCCTTGACGGCGACTACTCCTTCGACGGCGCGTGCGATGAGAGACTCGAAGGCGGCCGATAGACCGCTCAAATCCGAAAACTGTGCATTGCTCATAGCTCCAGATTGAGGGAGAGGAGTAATTCGCGCATCAGCCGTTCGGGCAGCGCCGTAGTGCGGCGCGCCTTAGGGGGATAAATACTCAGATATCTCTGATAATTCGGTTAAATTAAGAAAAATATTTCGAGCTTTTTCAACTACTTCCCACCCCGAGGTGGTGTCTTCGTCATTTTTCGTCTTGTGCGAGGCCCGTCCTTCGTGCTAAATGTCACAGTCACGAGGTAACACATTTGCATCATAAGAACGCTTTTCGCGTGACCTGCCAGAGTTTCGTGGTACTTTCGCTTCTGGCAAGCCCTCTCACTTTCTCCCTCACGGCCCGCGCACAGACTGCGCGCACGGCGCCGCGCCTCCTGATTACACAGGCCATTGATGAAGCCAAGCTGGTGACGCTGCACGGCAACCTGCGCTCGGAAGCGAACGCAGCGAACGATCGCGGACGGGTCGAAGACGATTACGCGATGAATCATATGCTGCTTCAGCTACAGCGCTCGCCCGAACAGGAGGCGGAGCTGGATCAATTGATCGATTCCTTGCATGACCGCAACTCGCCCAATTACCAGAAATGGCTGACGGCCGAAGAATTCGGCAAGCGATTTGGGCTTGCGCAGCAGGATTTAACGGTTGTGAAAGGTTGGCTTGAGAGCCACGGCTTTACGGTAAATGTGATTTACCCAAACGGCATGCTGATCGATTTTTCGGGAACCGCAGGGCAGGTTCGAGAGGCGTTTCATACGGAAATTCACCAGCTCAGCGTTAAGGGCCAAGCGCATATCGCGAATATGAGCGAGCCGGAGATTCCGGCGGCGCTGGCGGACGCGGTGGTGGGCGTGGTTTCACTGCATAACTTCATGCCGCACCCGGCCAACAAGCCGCACACCAATTACACCTTCAGCTCGGGAGGCAGCACGTATTATGCGGTGGTTCCGGCCGACCTGGCAAAGATTTACAATTTTTCCCCGCAGTTCAGCGCCGGCATCAGCGGCACGGGGGAAACGATCGTGGTGATCGAAGACACCAACGTGTACAGCACGACGGATTGGAGCACATTCCGCTCGACCTTCGGCTTGTCCGGATACACCTCCGGGTCGTTCACGCAGGTGCATCCTGGCAGCAACTGCACGAACCCGGGTACCAACGGCAACGATGGGGAAGCGATTCTGGACGCGGAGTGGGCCAGCGTGGCCGCGCCGAATGCGGCGATCGAACTGGCGTCTTGCGCGGACACGACAACTTTTGGCGGCCTGATCGCCTTTCAGAACCTGATTAACGGCAGCAGCCCGCCGCCGATCTACAGCATCAGCTACGGCGAATGCGAAGCCGAAAACGGCGCGACCGCGAACGCGGCCTATAGCTCTGCCTATCAGCAGGCGGTTTCGGAAGGCCTGTCGGTGTTCGTCTCCTCCGGCGATGAAGGCGCGGCGAGCTGCGATGCGGATGAGCCGTATGCGACGCACGGGATCGGGGTGAGCGGCTTTGCATCGACGCAATACAACGTCGCGGTAGGCGGGACGGATTTCAGCGACTCCTATTCGGGAAGCAACAGCACCTATTGGAACTCGAGCAACGGCAGCTATTACGAATCGGCGAAGTCGTACATTCCGGAGATTCCGTGGAACGATTCGTGCGCGAGCGTGCTGATTGCGACGGTGGAAGGATACAGCACGACCTATGGGACGAGCGGCTTCTGCAACAGCACGGTTGGCAGGGACGACTTCCTGACGACAGCTTCGGGAAGCGGCGGTCCGAGCGGCTGCGCGACTGGAAAAGCTTCCACGAGCGGCGTGGTGAGCGGAACCTGCAAGGGCTGGGCGAAGCCGACCTGGCAGTCCGTTGTCGGCAACCCGAGCGACAGCGTTCGGGACCTGCCGGATGTTTCGCTGTTCGCGGCGAACGGGGTGTGGGGCCACTATTATGTGTTCTGCTGGTCCGACACGAGCGAAGGCGGCACGGCATGCACGGGAGCGCCGAGCGGCTGGTCGGGCGCGGGCGGAACGTCGTTTGCGTCGCCAATCTGGGCTGGCATTCAGGCGCTGATCGATCAGAAGAAGGGCGCCAAGCAGGGCAATCCAAACCCGCGGTACTACGCGCTGGCATCGAGCGAGTACGGAACGGGCGGCAGTTCGACCTGCAATTCGAGCAACGGAAACAGCGTGGGCAGCACCTGCACTTTCTATGACGTGACGTTGGGCGATATGGACGTGCCTTGCACCGGAACGCACAACTGCTACAAGCCTTCCGGGACCTATGGGGTACTTTCGACGTCCAACAGCGCGTACCAGAAGGCCTACGGGACGGCGACTGGCTGGGATTTCGCGACGGGAATCGGAACCGTGAACGTGAACAACCTGGTCAATAACTTCTAAGCTGGCAGTTCCCGTAAGTCGCTTTGAACGAAGGCGCTTCCGGTCGCGGTCTCCTGTTCCGCGGCTGGGAGCGCTTTTGTTTTGGTACTAGTCGATGGTCTGCTAGCTTGCAGAAACACCCCAAACCCTATAGACTTGCTGATACATTAAGAATACTAGAAGATGTTCTTATACAGCGTTCGGTTCGAGGGAGGCTCGGTGTCTTTAAAGCGAAGTTTGGGGCGCGCAGGAGTCTTAGCGGGATTAGCGATGGGCGTAGCTCTTTCGCCGTTGATGGCGCAAGACGATATTACGACGCAGAATGGTTCGAGTGGGTATAACGGCGCTTGGATTACCGGGCCGGCTTCCAACCCGCTGAGCTTTCTGAACGGGCCGGCGTATCGAACGTTCGGGCAGAACACGCCGTACGATTTGCCGGATTTTGCGCCGGCGACGGAGTTGAACCAACAGCTTCCGAACTGGCTGCAGTTCGGATGGGAAGAGAGGCTGCGCGATGAGGGCTACGACCACGGCAGCTTCAAGCTGCATAACAGCGACTCGTATTTGCTCCTTCGTTCGCGGCTTCTGATGACGGTCCGGCCATCGTCCTGGTTTGAGGTAACGACGCAATTGCAAGACGCGCGGCCGTTCATGCAGAAGCCGCCGTATGGTCCTCCGAACTTGAACGCGTGGGACCTGAAGCTGGCGTATGTGCAGTTTGGCGATCCGGAGAAGCATTGGATCAGCGTGCGGGTGGGACGGCAGTTGATCAATTACAACAACACGATCATCGCGAATTCGGAGTGGCGGAACCAGGCGCGCTCGTATGACGCGGTGGTGGCGAATATGCACTACAGCCGGTATCGGCTGGGACTGTTCGCGGCGTCGGCGGTGGTTCCCTTGCCGGAGGGCGTGAGTCATCACCAGGAGGGCAACAACATATCCGGGGCATATGGGGGGATTGACGGGCTATTTCCGAACTCGACGTTGGAGCCGTTTGTTCTCTGGCGCGTGCAGCCGAGCGTGGCGATAGAGACGGCGGCGAAGGTGAAAACCGGCAAGCAGGATGAGTGGGCGTACGGATTCCGGTACAAGGGGCTGGCGGCGAAGAACCTGGACTACGAGGCGGAATGGATCGGGGAGCGGGGAAGCGACGGGCCGAACGACATCAATGCGTGGGGGACGACGGATGGCGTGGCGTACAGGTTCGATCCGGTGTGGTGGAAGCCGCGCGTGTTTTATCAATACGACTACGCGACGGGCGACCGCAATTCCAAAGACGGCGTGCATGGCACGTTCGACACGATGTATCCGACGGCGCACGACCGCTTCGGCATTGCGGATTTATTCGGGTGGCAGAACATTACGTCGCACCGCGTGGGGTTGACGGTTGAGCCGCGGCATCGCTGGACGGTGACGGGCCAGGTACTGGATCTCTGGCTTGCGAGCGCTACGGATGCGCTGTACAACACTTCCGGGGGAACGATTGTTCGGGACACGACAGGGCGGTCCGGGACACATATCGGCAAGGAATACGATCTGTACACGTGGTACGAGTTGGACCGGCATTGGAACATCGGGACTGGGGTAGGGCATCTCGAGGGCGGCGATTTCTTGCAGCACACGGCGAAGGCGCCGAACTACACGTATCCGTACTTTGCGATTAACTTTAAGGACAACCCGCGGCCGAGGCAGTAGAGGGACAGCGGCGGGCGCGGCTCGACTCTGTTTGCACAAGTTGGCCGAAAAGACGGTAGAATAGCCGGACAGTGAAATCTGGGTCACTTGTCTGCGCGCTGTTCGCAGGGATGCTGGGGGCTGCGCCGTTGCAGGCGCAGGCGAATGCTCCGGAGATTAGTTCGCGCGACACGGACACGACGTTCAAGGCGAGAGTCAATTTAGTAATGGCGCCGGTGGTGGTGCGCGACCGGCAGGGGCGGGCGATCGGCACGCTGCAGCAGTCGGATTTTCAACTGTTCGACAGAGGCAAGCCGCAGGCGATCACGAAGTTTTCGGTCGAGAAGGCGGGCGGGCACTCGGTTGCGGTCAACTCCAGGCCGGGTGAAGAGTTGGAAGCTGGGGATGCGGGTACAGGAAAGTCGGTCGCGCTGCCCGAGCGGTACGTAGCCTATATCTTCGACGATTTGCACCTGGAAGCGGGCGACCTGATGCAGGTGCGGAAGGCGGCCGAGCGGCATTTTGCGACGCTGACGCCAGCGGACCGCGCCGCGATTTTTACGACATCGGGCGCGCACAATCTAGATTTCACAGACGATCGAGCAAAATTGCAGCAGGCGCTCGCGACGTTGCTGCCGCGGCCAATGCAGGCGGGGCGCGGAATCGAGTGTCCGGATCTGTCTTATTACCAAGCGGACCTCATCCTTAATAAGAACGATCAACAGGCGTTGAACGGCGCGGTGGCGGAAATGATGGCGTGCGACGACATTCCGCAACAGGAAGCCAGCACGGTCCCAAACATGGTAAGGTCTGCCGCGACGCAGATTGTCAACGTTGGAGAGCATGACGCGCTGCTGACGATCGGCGTACTGGACGATTTGATTCGACGCATCTCGGCGATGCCGGGGCAGCGAACGATGGTGCTGGTTTCGCCAGGCTTCGTGACGCCGGATCCGCTTGCGCTCGAACGGCTGACGGGCGTGTTGGACCGGGCGACGCGGGAGAACGTGATCATCAACGCGCTGAATGCGCGGGGGCTGTATGCGACCGGAGGAGATGCGAGCCGGCCCTCCTTCAGCGCGTATGCCACGCGAGTCAAGGAACAGTACGACCGCGAAGCGGCACTGGCGAACGAAGAGGTGCTGGGGGAACTGGCCGATGGGACGGGTGGGACGTTTTTCCATAACAACAACGATCTGCTGGCCGGATTTAGCCGGGTAGCGACGGCGCCCGAGTATTATTACCTGCTAGGCTTTTCGCCGCAGAACTTGAAGGCCGATGGCAGCTTTCACAAGTTGAAGGTGACGGTGAAGAATGCAGAAGGCGCGCAGGTGCAGGCGCGGCGCGGGTATTATGTCCCGAAGCATCCGCAGAGTGAAACCGATGCCGCGAAGCAGGAGATACAAGATGCGGTTTTCTCGCGCGATGAGATGCACGATTTGCCGGTGGACCTTCACACGCAATTCTTCAAGACGAGCGATGTGGACGCCAAGCTGACGGTGATGGCGCATGTGGATGTGCGACGGATGCGATTTGAAAAAGTGGACGGACGGAACCGCAACGACCTGACGGTGGTCTCGGTCTTGTTCGACCGGAACGGGAACGTGATTTCCGGGCAGCAGAAGGTGCTGCAGATGCGATTGCGCGACGAAACGCTGGAGAAGCTGAATGCGGGAATCACGGTGAGATTGAACTTCGATTTGAAGCCCGGCGGTTATTTCGTGCGGCTGGTGGTGCGGGATGCGAATGGGCAGACGATGGCGGCCGAGAATGGGGCGGTGGAGATTCCGTAGGGCAAGAACAGGAGGACAAATGCTGAAGAGAGGGACGATTCTGGCTCTGGGGGCGGCGAGCATGGTGGCGGCGGCGCAGCAGCCCGCGGCGCCCGAGCAATCGAGCGCGGTGATTCGCTCGGAGACGCGCCTCGTGTTGGTGGATACGGTGGTCACAGATAAGAAGGGCGACTACGTTCGCGATCTGACGATGAAAGATTTTCGGGTTTGGCAAGACAACAAGGAGCAGCAGGTCAAGACCTTTTCGTTTGAATCCGACCCGGCGTCTCCGACGAGAAATCAGCAGCATTACCTGGTGCTCTACTTCGATATGTCGGGCATGAAGGCGGGGGACCAGATGTATGCACGGCAGACGGCGCTGAAATTTCTGGATGCGAATATGGGGCCGAACCGGCTGATCGCGGTGGCGGATTTCACGGGGACGCTGAAGATCACCCAGAACTTTACGGCCGATGCGGAGCGCCTGAAGCAGGCGGTGAACGGGGTGAAATTTTCGACGGTGACAGTGAGTACGGAGTATGCTTCGCTGGGCGCGCCGTCTCTGGGAGCGGCGGCCGATTTAGGGACGCGCGACGCGTTGTGGGCGCTGAGAAGCCTGGCGAAGAGCTTGGGAACGGTGCCGGGGCGCAAGACGGTGGTGTTCTTGAGTTCGGGATTCGTGATCGACGCGGAGTTGCAATCGGAGCTGACGGCGGTGATCGATGCATGCAACAAGGCGAACGTGGCGGTGTATCCGATCGATGTGAGGGGGTTGGTGGCGCCGATGGGGCGCGTCTCGCCGGGACTGTTGGACAACTCGCAGACTCATTTCGTGCTCGCGTCTTATAACCCACAGCACGGGGGCGGATCGGGCGGGAGCAGCGGCGGGGGCGGCGGCAGCCATCCAGGAGGTGGGACGAGCGGCGGCAACACGGGAGGCGGACGCAGCGGCGGAACGGGTACTGCAACGGGAACCAGTACCGGCGGACGAACCGGGACCACCACGCTCAATCAGAACACGATGGGCGTCAACAATCCCTATAACCAGGCGCGCAGTATCGTGCCGCAACTGCCGCCCAGTCCCATGGCGAGCCAAGCGGTTTTATATGAGTTGGCGAGCGGGACGGGAGGCTTCGTGATTGTGAATACGAATGACCTGCTGGGCGGTTTGCAAAAGATCGAAAAAGAGCAGAACCAATACTATGTGCTCGGCTATACGCCGGATGAAGAGTCGAAAGACGATTCGTGCCACACGATCAAAGTGAAAGTGGATCGCGGGGGGACGGTGGTTCGCTCGCGCAGCGGATATTGCAACGACAAGCCGCTGGATCTGCTGGCGGGGACGTCGGTTGGGAAGGAGCTGGAGGCTCGCGCGGCGGGCGCGGCGGGAGGGAATGTGGCCGCTTCGATGGCGCTTCCTTTTTTCTATACGGGGCCGAACACGGCTCGCGTGAGCGTGGCTTTGGAGATACCGTCCGGGGCGTTGAAGTTCGAGAAGACCAAGGGCAAGTTTCATTCCGAGGTGAATGTTCTGGGGATTGCGTACACGGCGGCTGACAACACGGTGGCGGCGAAATTTAGCGATACGGTGAAGCTGGCGTTCGACAACAAGAAAGAGCTGGAAGAGTTCCAATCGAAGCCGATGCATTACGATTCCCAGTTCAATGTGGCGTCCGGGCAATACAAGCTAAAGGTAGTGTTCAGCTCGGGCGGCGCGAGTTTTGGGAAGACGGAGATGCCGCTCGCCATCGATCCGTACGACAGCAAGAAGTTCGGGTTGAGCGGAATCGCTTTCAGCAAGGAGGTGCGGCGCGTGTCGGACCTGGATGTAGGCCTGGACACCGTGCTACTGGAGAACAAGACGCCGCTGGTGAGCAGCGGGCTGGAATTGACGCCATCGGGATCGAACACGTTTAGCAAAGCGGGGCCTGCGGCGGTTTACGTGGAGATTTACGATCCGCTCTTGACGGAAGCCGAGAAGGACGCGCCAAAGGTGGGATTGCAGATGCGGATCGTGGATCGCAAGACGGGCGACCAGAAGCTGGACACGGGGTTCATCAGCATGGCGCCGCACATCCGGCCAGGAAATGCGGTGGTGCCGTGCGGTTTGAAGGTGCCGGTCGAGACGCTCGCGCCCGGGGTGTATCGCGCCGAGTTCAAGGCGATCGATACGGCCGGGAATGCGTCGGTCGCGCGGACCGCGGACTTTACAGTGGAATAGATGAGTCAATCCAGACGAAGTTTTCTGCAGGCAGGCGCGGTGGGTCTGGGAGCGGCCGGGCTCGCGTTCGGGCAGCGCCGGGGGGCGGAGCCGCAGGCCGGACCGCAGGGCATGCCGCCGCCCAAGAATGCGAAGGTCACTTCGAGCGTGATGCTGTGGACGCTCGAGGGCTCGATGGAAGAAAAGCTGGCGAAGGCGGCCGAGGCCGGGATGCAATCGGTCGAGCTTGTCAGCGAGCACGTGAAGTGGACCGACGCCGATGCGGAGAAATATAAGGCGCTTGCGCAGTCTTATGGAATCGGGATGGATGCGCTGCTATCGCAGACCGATTGGGTGCATCGGCCGGTGACGATGGTGAACCCGGCGCATCGAGAGGCGTTTTTGAAAGACGTGCGGGACGCGGCGGCATGGGCGAAGAAGTTGAACGTTTCTCAAGTGATCGTGCTCAGCGGGAACGAGCAGGCGGGGATGACGCGGGAGGCGCAGCACGCAAGCATGGTGACAGGCGGGAAGCTTGCGGCCGAGATTGCGAAAGACGCGGACGTTCGGCTGATTCTGGAGAACCTAAACAGCCGCGTGAATCACAAAGGCTATTACCTGACGAGCGCGAAAGAGGCGCTGCAGGTTGTGAAGGAAGTAGACAGCCCGCACTTCCGGTTGCTGTTCGACATTTATCACGAGTACGTGCAGAACGGGAATCCGATTCCGGTGGTTACGGAAGCGGTTCCTTACGTGAGCGTGTTTCACGTGGCGGATGCGCCCGGGCGGCACGATCCGGGAACGGGCGAGATGAAGTGGGACGAGATCTATCGCGCCATTGGGAAGACCGAGTACGCGGGGTACATCACGCTCGAATACGAGCCGAAGGGGGACGAGGTGGCGAGCTTGACACCGGCCGTTACGCAGATGCGCAAGGGACTGAACGCGGGCGGGGCGAAACCGGAAACGGCCGAGAGCGCGAGCTAATCGCGGCCGGCGAAGTGATCGAAGCCTAGCGGGGCGAGCGGGCGGCCCTGAAACAGAACGCGGCCCTTATGTTGGGACGTGATAACGCCGATGGAAGCGACAGGGGTGGTTTCGATGCGTGGTGGAACGGCGAGACGGGGCGGGGCAGTGAAGAGCAGTTCGTAGGCTTCGCCAGAGTGTAGAGCGTCATCGGAGAGATGGGCGGTGATGTCGGCGCCGACCTTTGACTCGACGCAGAGACGGTGGAGATCGAGCGAGAGGCCGTCGCTTATATCCATGGCGCAGCGGATGCCGAGACGGCGGAGCGCGATGCCGGCGTGGATGCGAGGCTCGGGGCGGCGATTGCGGCGCCAGTCTTTTTCCAACCAAGCTTTTTTCTTGCCGAGCTTGCCGGTGACGTAGATCGCATCGCCGGGCTTCGCGGCGCTTCGCAGGAGAGCCTTGCCGCGCGGGACGCGGCCGCAGCAGGTCACGTCTACAATAATTTTTTCAAAGCGGGCGAGGTCGCCGCCGGCGAGCGAGGTCTTGTACCTTGTCGCGAGGGCGAGGAAGCCCTTGTAAAAAGAGGGTACCCAGGATGCCGGAAGATCCCTGGGAATGCCGAGCGAGACGAGACAGAAGATGGGCTCGGCGCCCATGGCGGCGATGTCGGAGAGGCCGCGGGCGAGTGCTTTGTGGCCGATGTCGGCGGGTGAATAGATGGCGCGAGTGAAGTGACGGTCTTCGAGGAGAAAGTCGGAGGTGAAGACGAGGTCGTGGCGGGCATCGGGGCGGAGAATGGCGCAGTCGTCGCCGATGCCTTGGATGAGAGTGCGAGAGCGCGGGGCGCGAGCGGCGAGCTTGCGAATGCGATCGAGGATTTGGGTTTCGCGCATGAGGCGCTAGGCGGGCTGCGGCGCGGCAAGCACCAACCCGGCGGGAAGCTCCTCGCCGAAGATGCGGCTCGAAGAGACGAAATCGTCGGCTTCGCCGGAGAGGCGGCGCAGCAGGTCGGCCGCGCGCGGGCTGGTTTCCGAAGCACGGCGAATCGATTCGAGGGTTGCGGGCGGGAGATCGCGCGCGGAGTCGCCGGTGATTTGCGCGATTTGCACGACGGCTTCGAGCAGCGCGGGTGTGTGTTGTAGCCGGAGAAGAGAATCGGCCCAGCGGGCGGCGACCGACGGTGAGACCACCAGATTCACAGGCCCGCTGAAGAGCTTGCGGGCGCCGAGGCGCGAAAGACACCAGAGAGCCGCATCGAGCATCTCGCCGCGCTTCACGATATCGAGGAGCGTATCGCCGAGCTGCGCCTTGGTTTGTTGGGGGAGGAGTTCGAGGCTCGCGGCGGCGCGCCACATCTCGCGATAGAGCGCCTGGTTCAAGCGCTGCTTGCGTTTCTGCTTGGGCAGCAGAGTGGGGGAAAGGCGCTGGAAGATATCGGCCTGCTGATTGCGATTGAGGCCGCCGGCGATGCGCCCGCAGAAAATCCACCAATCGATTTCGCATTGCACCTGATTACCGAACGTCAGGCCTGAGGCGTAGACGCGGCGGGCCTGTTCGATGCGGAAGTCGTCTCCAGGGAAACCGAAGCCGGGGCGCAGGCAGAAGCCCGTCAGATTGAGCCAGCGCGCTTCGTGAGGCGCGTTCTTGCGGCGGCCGTCGGCGAGCGCGAGGAGACGATCGGCGAGCGAACGAATGGTAGAGAGCGGCCAGGAGGAGCGGCCGAGCGCGAGAGCCTGTTCCAAGCGGGCGGGGAGCTGCTCCGGAGGGAGGCCGGAGCTGGATTTGCCGAAGACCTGCTCGATCAGAGATGCGGCGTTTGCGAGTGCTTCTTCGCTGATGACCGCGCCGGAGCGAACGCCTGTCGACTGAGCGGAGGCGGCTTCGGCGGTGTCGCTCGATTTGCGCAATTGGAACTGCAATCGCCAGCGATGTTCGCTGATCTTGGAATCGGCCCAGGTTTCAAGCGTGCCGACTTCGCTGAGGCGAGCGCCGAGGGTGACGGGGACAAGCCGTTCGCCGCCTTTGCCGAAGCGGATGACGGCGCGGAGGGGCGCGTGGAGGCGTGGGTCGCTCGCGGGATCGAGCATGTCGTCTGTTGGAGTGAGCGAGACGACATCGCCCGCGGCGTCTTCGGTGCGGCTCAGAGAGCTGTAGAGGCGGAAGGCGACGGGCGTGTTGGCGATGAGCTGCAGCTCGGGCTCGGCGAGGCGGATCTCCTGCCCCTCTTCCGTGCCACGCGGCATGAGGCAGACGGCGCGGATAGAAGAGGCGCCGAGATCTTGAAGTCCGAGAAAATAGGCGCGCGGCAGGCCGCCGCGCACGAGAACGCCGCTGCCGGAGGCCCGGACATAAGAGTAGTAGGCAGCGCCGATGGCCACGGCGAGATCGAGATCGTGATTTTCAAACAAGCGGGGCTGGCGGCCGAACCAGTGGGCGACGACATCGCGGACACGCTCGCGGAAAACCTGCGGGATGAAGAAGCCACCGTTGAAGAGAATGGCGTCCACGCCGTGGTCGCGCGCGGGCGAGTTGGCAAGAAACTCGGCCAGGTGACGCGTGATGGCGGGATCGGAGACGTAGGGCAGGCCGAGTTCGCGGAAGACACTTTGTTTTTCCTGTTGGGGCTTGTCGCCCAACTCGCAGGGAGGAAGGAAACCGCCGAGCGCGAGTTCGAGAACTTCATCGCGCGTGATGGTTGTCTTAAGCGTTCCGCCGATAAGGGCAGAGCCTGCGCCAACGATGGTAACGTCTACGCTCGCGGGACCGTTGGGCGCGAGCATCTGTTCTTTCGCGGCGGAACATTGGCGGCGAAGGGCGCTCCGCTGGCGGAGAGAAAGAGTTTTGCCGAGCTTCGATTCGGCGAGCCAGGAGAGCGTCAGGTCGAGATTGTCGCCGCCGAGCAGAAGGTGGCGGCCCACGGTGGTGCGCGTGAACTGCACGCGATCGCCTTCCCGATCGACGCGGACGAGCGTGAAGTCGCTGGTGCCGCCGCCGACGTCGCAGACAAGCACGATTTGTCCATCGAAGAGTTCTTTATTCGAGCGCGCGAGATGGGCGGCGATCCAGGCGTAGAAAGCGGCGGCCGGTTCTTCGAGAAGAGTGAGTTGTGCAAGCCCGGCATCACGCGCGGCTTGTACGGTCAGCTCGCGGGCCTCTTCGTCGAAGCTGGCGGGAACCGTGAGGACGACTTGCTGACCGGCGAGCGGAGTAGCTTTCGAATGCTCCCAGGCTTGGCGCAGATGAGCGAGATAGCGCGAGGAGGCTTCGACGGGCGAGAGCACGCGGCCTTCTTCCTGGGAATCCCAAGGAAGAATCTTGGCGGTGCGGTCGGCTTCGGAATTCGAGAGCCAGGACTTGGCGGAGTGGACCGTCTTGGTGGGAACGAGCGCGCCCTGATCGCGGGCATAGGCGCCGACCGCGGGCGGATCGCTCAGGTAGAGAAACGAGGGCAGCGTCCGTAGGGATGCGGCGCGGTGGGCGTCGATTTGCTGTTCGATGGGAAGCGCGTGGATAGGCGGGAAATCAGACTCGGCGGCCTCGTGGGGGTCGATGTAGGCGAGGGCGGAGTTGGTGGTGCCGAGGTCGATGCCTATGTTCATTCGGCCGAGGCCTGATTACCGATATTCATTCGGCGCGAGCCCTCATTGCCTATTTTCATGCCGCTGCCGCAGCGCGCTCGCGCACGTTGAACTCCAGTTTCCAGCGGCGGCCGTCGGCGGCGACGCACCACAGCTCCAGCATGCCGGTTTCGGTGACATTGGTTTCGAGGGTGACGGGAACGATCTCTTCCCGAGTCGCGTCGGTGTGCGGCGGGAGCGAGACCTCCATGGGCGGAAGTTCCTCCATGTCGTCCGAGATCTCTTCGATCAGCGATCCGGGTTCGTCGGTCTTGCGAGACAGCGAGGAGAAGAAGCGGAACTCGGCGGGCTCACCGACTATGAGCGCGAATTTGCGCTGCGGCAGTTGAACCCTGGAGCCTTCTTCGAGTCCGAACGGGACGACCGTGAGGGCCTTCATGGGGGCGGCCAAACCGGGGACGGCCGGCAGCGAGCTTTCGATGCCGACGTAATAGGTTCGCGGCACACCGCCGCGAATTCGCACGCCTTTGCCTGTGCGAGCGAGGCCATAGTAAGCGGCGCCGCGCGCGACGGCATGCATCAGGTCGGCCTGCTTGGTTTCGTTTTGCAGTTCGATGAGAGCGGGGGCGGATGATTCTTTCAGCCAGCCGTTGATGACGTCGAAGAGGCGGCGCTCGATGGCGCGGGCCTGCAGCACGCCGCCGTTCAGGAGAAGATGCGTGGGGCGGGCATTGCCGGCCTGCCGCAAGAATTGCGCGAGGTGCTTGGTGACGGCAGGGTCGGATGCGTAGTTGAGCCCGACCTCCATCAGGGCGGCGCGGCGCTGCCGTTGAGGAAAGGCGTCGGCGGCGACGATGGGAAAGAAACCTTCGAGCAGTAACTGGCGCACATCGTCGCGGCGAATCTTGCCTTTGACCGTGCCGCCGACCAGGCCCGAGCCGCGGCCGAGGATGGTCAGCGGTTGCTCTTCGGGCGCGGAGTCTCCGGCGAGCAGAGTTTCTTTCGCGGCGCGGCATTGCTGCCAAAGCGAATGGAACTGTAGGGCGTCGAGCTTCGTGCCCTTCTGCGCGAACTGCTGCTCGGCGAAGCGGGCGACGGCCAGATCCATATTGTCGCCGCCGAGCAGGAGATGTTCGCCCACGGCGACGCGCTCCAGCTGGAGACTGCCGGATTCTTCCGTGACAGCGATGAGCGTGAAATCGGTGGTGCCGCCGCCGATATCGACGACCAGGATGAGATCGCCGGGCGCGACCTGCTCGCGCCAATCGGGATTGCGCTCGATCCAGGCGTAGAAGGCCGATTGCGGCTCTTCGATGATGGTGACTTCGGGAAAGCCTGCGAGCTTGGCGGCGCGCTGCGTAAGGTCGCGCGCGGAGGCGTCGAAAGAGGCCGGGACGGTGATGAGAACCGTTTGCTTTTCGAGCGGTGCGTCGGGATGAGCTTGATTCCAAGCCGAGCGCAGGTGGTTCAAGTATTCGCGCGAGGCATCGACGGGGGAAATCTTTTCGATTCCTTCGGGCGCGGCGGGGGGCAGCAGCGGCTGCGTGGGATCGGCGTTTTGATTCGACAGCCAGGACTTCGCGGAGCTGACCAGTCGGCTGGTGTTTTCGACGCCTCGTTTGCGGGCGAGGCTGCCGGTGACGTAGCGCGGAGTATCGTCCCAGGGAAGGGCAAGCGAGCCTTCGACGAACTCATTGGCGCCGGGGATATATAAGGACGAAGGCAACAGGTCGAGCGCGGTCACTTCGCCGGGATTGACGAGCTGGGCGACTGGGAAGAGCTGCACGGGCGCGGTTTCCCCGTCCGCGGAGCTGGCAGGCGCGTAAGCGAGAGCGCTGTTGGTGGTGCCTAAGTCGATACCGACGATGTACTCGGACATTGGCGCGGGGTCTACTCTACTTCCAGTTCGGCGGGCGCGAGAACCGAGATGTCCTGTTTGCCGAGGGGCGGCAGATTGACGGACGACACTATCCAACCGCGATGGCGCAGCGTGCCGCCGGCAGCTTTACCCGTTGCGGGAACATTGCCGATGAGCTTGATGCGATTCGGGTCGGGAGCTTTGGAGGGGTCGAGTTTTTGATAAGTTCCTTCGACGTTATCGATGACGGGAGCCAAAGTAACATGGCGCGTCAAGCTGGCTTTGCAATCGCCATGGATGCTGCGCACGGCGGAGCCGACCTGATCGTCGCCATAGGAGGAGATGTCTTCCATGAGGAAGTCGACCAGGCGGGAATCGCGCTGGAGTATTTGAAGGATTTGCAGTGCGCCGTCGGTGATTTTAATTTTGGGCGGCTCGGGCGCCTTCATGGGCTTGGCGTAACCGAAGTGAGAGGCGATATCTTCGGGCAAAACGCCCGAGAACAGGATAGAGAAAAAGCTGCGAAACGCGGCTGAGATACGGGACAGGATGGACCTCTTTAAATAGTCAGGATAACAACCAGTCTAGTTCCGTGAAACCATTCACGAGCGATGAATCTCAAGTAAATAGAAGCAACTCTGTCAGGAGAATCAGATGGCGACGAAAAAGAAGACGAGTTCCGGTTCGGGTCCGAAATCGAAGCGGACTGTGAAGAACAAGATGGGAAAAGTGATGCATGAGTATAAGCATCACGAACTGAAGTCGGGGGGCAAGAGGCCGGTGAAGAACCGGAAGCAGGCGATTGCGATCGGGCTGAGCGAGGCGCGGCGCGCGGGCGCCGACATTCCGGAGAGCCCGAACAAGAAAGCAGCGAAGAAGAGCGCGGGCAAGAAGAGCGGGACAAAGAAGGCGGCTTCGAAAAAGAAGAGCGCCTCGAAGAAGAAGAGCGCTTCGAAAAAGAAATAGCCCGTCCGGCGGTGAGCCGAACGGGCCAAAGAGTTGAGACTGGATTCGATTAGTAATCCATGTCGGGGCCGTGGCCGCCGGGACCAGCCGGAGCCGCAGCTTTCTTTTCGGGGATTTCGGCGATCATAGCTTCGGTGGTGAGCATGAGCGCGCTGATGGAAGCGGCATGCTGCAGAGCCGAGCGGGTCACCTTGGTGGGATCGATGACGCCCGCCTTGACCAGGTCTTCAAACTGACCGGTGGCGGCGTTGAATCCGTAATTGTTTTCGCCGTTGGAGCGAACCTTCTCGGTGACGATGGCGCCTTCAAAGCCCGCGTTGCCAGCGATCTGGCGGAGCGGCTCTTCGGTAGCCTTGCGGATGATGTCGATACCGATCTGCTCGTCGCCATCGGTCTTCAACTCATGGAGCGTCTTGCCTGCGCGAAGCAGCGCGACGCCGCCGCCCGGAACGATGCCCTCTTCGACAGCCGCGCGGGTTGCGTGCAGGGCGTCTTCGACGCGGGCCTTCTTCTCCTTCATCTCGGTCTCGGTAGCGGCGCCAACCTTGATGACAGCCACGCCGCCGGCGAGCTTCGCCAGCCGCTCCTGCAGCTTTTCGCGATCGTAGTCCGAAGTGGTCTCTTCGATCTGATTGCGCAACTGCTTGATGCGGCCTTCGATGTTCTTCTGGGTGCCGGCGCCGTCGACGATGGTGGTGTTGTCCTTGTCCACGGTGACGCGCTTGGCGCGGCCGAGGTCTTCGAGGCGCACGCCTTCCAGCTTGATGCCGGTCTCTTCCATGATGGCCTTTCCGCCAGTGAGGACGGAGATGTCTTCGAGCATCGCTTTGCGGCGATCGCCGAAGCCGGGGGCCTTGACGGCGCAGGCGTTCAGTGTGCCGCGCAGCTTGTTGACGACGAGAGTCGCGAGCGCTTCGCCTTCCACTTCCTCGGCGATGACGAGCAGCGGCTTGCCGGAGCGGGCAATCTGCTCAAGCAGCGGCAGCAGATCCTTCATGTTGCTGATCTTCTTTTCGTGGATCAGGATGTAGGGATCTTCGAGGACGCACTCCATGCGATCGGGATCGCTGACGAAGTAGGGGGAGAGATAGCCGCGGTCGAATTGCATGCCGTCGACGGTCTGCAGCTCGGTCACCATGGTCTTGGACTCTTCCACCGTGATGACGCCGTCCTTGCCGACCTTCTTCATGGCTTCGGCGATGATGTTGCCGATGGTGGAGTCGCCGTTGGCGGAGATGGTGCCGACCTGGGCGATGGCGTCGCCCGAAACCGGCTTCGAGAACTTCTTGACTTCTTCAACCACGGTCTCGACAGCCTTCTCGATGCCGCGCTTGAGGGCCATCGGGTTTGCGCCCGCCGCCACGCTTTTGACGCCATCGCGGAAGATGGCCTGAGCCAGGATGGTGGCGGTGGTGGTGCCGTCGCCGGCGATGTCGGAGGTCTTCGATGCAACCTCGCGCACCATCTGCGCACCCATATTCTCCAGCGGATCCTTCAGCTCGATCTCCTTGGCGACGGTCACGCCGTCCTTGGTGATGGTGGGACCGCCGAACTTCTTTTCGAGAACCACGTTGCGGCCTTTGGGGCCGAGCGTTACCTTGACGGCGTCCGCCAGTTGATTGACGCCGCGAAGAATCGCTTGACGCGAATTTTCGCTATAAACAATTTGCTTTGCAGCCATTTGTTACTTGCCTCCCTTTGCGGCAGCGGCGCCGTTGCTGAACACGCCGAGGATTTCGTCCTCGCGCATAATCAGGTACTCATTGCCGTCGATCTTGATGTCGCTTCCCGAATACTTGCCAAACAGAATCTGATCGCCAACCTGCACATCGAGCGGGAGCAGCTTTCCGTCTTCGGTGCGCTTCCCTTTGCCGATGGCGACCACTTCGCCCTTTTGCGGCTTTTCTTTTGCGCTATCTGGAATGTAAAGACCGCCTTGCATGGTCTCGCTTTCTTCGATTCGCTTGATCACGACGCGGTCGTGAAGCGGTCGAATGTCCATACTTCAAACCTCCACTGGAATCCAATACCTTGGGAATTTTGTGATCGGGCCAAGCAGGCTCGACTCACCCAGTGCCTGTTTTAGCACACTCTAGGCGCGAGTGACAAGGACATATCGTAAGTCGTTGAATCGCAAGGTAATAAATTTTTGGCGCTTGGGTGCCTTTACAACGCTAGACTCAGATATTATGAGGCTGTTCTTTCCGATCTTACGGCCGTTTGCACAGCCTAGGGCTGCTATTCTAAAGAAATCCAAGGCAGATTATCGATTATGCGGCGAATGCCTGTGCTGTTGGCGGCGGCGGCGTTGTGTATCACCGCTATTGTAGGCTACACCTACAAGCTGCGCCTCGAGAAGGAAAAAGGCGAGCACGCGACTCCGACTCCCAAGATCCGGACGGGATACGAGGCAGAGGCATCCAAGGGATGGCGCTATCAGAAAGACGACCCTCAGACCGGAAAGCCGGTGGTGCGGGTGGACGCAAAGTCGTTTCAGGCGACGCACGATCCTTCCACTTTCGAGCTGCGCGCGCTGGCGCTTCGGATCTACAACAAGTCCGGCTCTTCGTACACCTATGTCAATACGGACCGCGCCTTTTTCAACGAGGGCTCCGGAATCCTGACGGCGGATGGGCCGGTTTGGATCGTGATGAACGTGCCATGGGATCGGAACGCGGCGGATAAGAACGAAGCTTCGAAGCGCGTTCGGGTAACGACGTCCGGGGTGACGTACGAGACCAAGACGGGAAGAGTGACGACGGACCGGCCGGCGTCGTTCGTGTTCACGCAGGGGGATGGGCGAGCGGTGGGGGCCGATTACGATCCGAATACGAAGACGCTGCACCTAAGGTCGCAGATCGCCTTGGACTGGATCGGCAATGGGCCGGCCGAGAAGAAGATGCACATCGAGACGGCCGATCTGGTGTACAAGGAAGACGAACAGAGAGTGTATCTGTCGCCGTGGTCGAAGCTGCAACGGCAGGAGACGACGATTCAGGCGCAGAACTCGATTGTCGCGCTGCAGGACGGGCGGTTGCGCCAGGTGGACGCGGAACATCCGATAGGGAAGGACGAGCGCGAGGACCGCCACACCGATTATTCTGCCGATCATATGACAGGCTTCTTCGACGAAGACGGAAACCTGGTGCAGATGGTGGGAGAAAAGAACGCGCGGGTGGTGACGACGGAGCCGGGCTCGCAGACGACGCTGACGGGCGATCATGCGGACTTGCGGTTTGCCTTGCAGGCGAAGGTTCGCAACGGCACGGCGGGAGACGACAGCGTGCTGCGCCTGGTTCTGGCCGATGGGCATGCAGTGGCCGAATCGACGCCGCTGCCGCAGCCGGGCGTTCAGCTTGCCGAGACGCGTTTTTTGCGGAGCGAGCACATCGAGATGGAGATGAAGCCGGGAGGGCAGGAGGTGCAGGAGATCCGGACGCCTTCGCAGGCGCAGTTAGAGTTTAAGCCGAACCGGCAGGATCAACCGCACAGGATCGTGAACGCGTCTCATTTGCGCGTGGCGTATGGGGCGAGCAGTTACATCGATAAGTTTCAGGCCTGGAACGTCTCGACCCATACGGACAAGCCGATTGCAATGGCGAAGAACCCGCCGAGAGACGGGAAGCCGCCCGCACCGGCGCTGACCTGGAGCGACCAGATGTCGGCGAGATTCACGCCGAATAGCAATCAAGTGGCGACGATTGAGCAGACCGGCAACTTCCGTTACGAGGAGGGCGCGAGGCGGGCTTGGGCGAAGAAAGCGTACCTGGAACAGACCATCAACCGCATCACGCTGACCGATAGCGCGCGCGTGCTGGACGATACGGGTTCCGCGATCGCGGACAAGATTGTGATGAACCAGGCGAGCGGCGATATGGACGCCATTGGCCATGTGGTTTCGACGCATCAGCCCGACCCTAACCAAAAGCCGGGGACGTCCATGCTGGACGATAAGCAACCGATGCAAGCCAAAGCGGACCAGATGCAAACTCGCGAGAACAACACTAAGGTGTTCTACGAGGGGCACGCGATGATGTGGCAAGGCGCCAGCCGGATTGCGGCGAACGCCATCGCGATTGATCGCGACCAGCAATCGCTGCACGCGGTGGGAGACGTGGTAAGCGAGCTGGTGGACAATAAGCAGACCGCCGCGCGGCAGCCGAATGCGCCGGCGCCCATGCCTGTCTATACCATTGTTCGCGCGCCCGACGTGTTTTACCGCGACGATACTCGCATGGCGCTTTACACCGGCGGCGTGAAGCTGACGCGCGACAAAATGACGGTGACGTCCAAGCAGGTGCAGGCGTTCTTAAGTCCGAAAGACGAGAAGAATACGAACCAGTCGTCGCTCGACCACGCGTTTGCAGACGGGAGCGTTTCCATTTTCGAGGCAGTGGCGCCGGGGCGGACGCGGGCCGGGACCTCCGAGCATTGCGAATACTACACCAAAGAAGACAAAGTCGTATTGAACGGGGGCGCGCCGCAGATGGTGGATAGTTATAAAGGCGTGACGAAGGGGCGGCAGCTCACTTACTTCAGCGGAGACGATCACTTAATCGTCGAGGGCGAGAACAAGCAACTGGCTTATACGCAGATGAAGAAGCACTAGCGCGCGAATGCAGGAATGACGAATGCGGAATTCGCGCCTATCGTGTTTGCGGCCGCGCTGCTCGGCGGATTTGTCGGTTCACTGACGGGATTGGGCGGAGGCGTGATTATCACGCCGGTGCTGACGCTGTTTCTGGGCGTGGATATGCGGTACGCGATTGGGACAAGCCTGATCGCCGTTATCGCTACGTCTTCGGGCGCCGCAGCGGCTTACGTGCGCGACGGATTTTCGAATATCCGGATCGGGATGTTTCTAGAGATTGCGACAACCTTAGGCGCGCTGCTCGGCGCCTTTCTCGGCACGCACGTTCCGACGCGGATTTTGGCGGTGATCTTCGGGCTCGTGCTGCTGCAGGCGGCTTGGCACGCGGCGCGGCCGCCGGCGCATCCGAGCACGCCCCTCGCGCCGGACCCGCTCGCGAAAAGCCTCCAATTGAACGGGAGCTATGCCGGACCAAGCGGCGCGGAAACGTATGAAGTTCATCGCGTGAAACAGGGCTTCGCGTTGATGTTCGGGGCGGGGGCGATCTCGGGCCTGCTGGGGGTGGGCTCCGGATCTTTGAAAGTGATCGCCATGGATCAGGCCATGCAGATTCCGTTCAAGGTTTCGACGGCGACCAGCAACTTTATGATCGGGGTTACGGCCGCGGCAAGCGCGAGCGTATATCTGAGCCGGGGCTATGTGAATCCGGGTATTATCATGCCCGTGATGCTGGGCGTGCTGGCAGGTTCGCTGATCGGAGCGCGCTTGCTGAGCAGGCTGGCCGTGCCGCTGTTGCGCAAGGGTTTCGCGGTGGTGGTGGGCCTGGTGGCCGTGCAGATGATCGTGAGCGGAATTCGCGGCACGATATGAGCGCTCGGCAGATCTCCGACAGGACCATAGAGCGCATGGTCAGCGTGGTCCTGCGCGGCGGGGTTCTGTTGTCGGCCATGGTGGTGCTGGTGGGGGGGATTTATTATCTGGTGCGGCATGGCGAGCAGCCGGTTGACTTCTATCGCTTTCACGTTTTGCCGGGCCCGGACCGCATCGCCGGGCAGATTCTTTACGGCGCGTTCCATCAGCGCGGCCGTTCCATTATCCAAAGCGGCATCCTGCTGCTGATCGCAACGCCCATCGCGCGGGTCGCCGTTTCGCTCGCCGGATTTGCCATGGAGCGAGACCGAAAGTACGTAGCGATTACGAGCATCGTGCTGGTGGTGCTGCTTTATAGCCTGGTTAGCGGCGCGATAGCGGGCTGAGGGTCACGCTCACCGAAGCTGAGCCTCTAATTCGTCGAAGCGCTTTTTCAGGTGATCGAGATCGGCGCGGAGCCGATGCAATTCCTCTTCGAGCTGAGCGACGCGCGTGGGAGCGGCGGACGCGGGGGCTTCACTGGCGGCGGCGGAAGGAGCCGGCTCGCCGGAAAGCAGATGCGTGTAGCGCGCCTCCTTCTGGCCGGGCTGGCGAGCGAGTTTGGCGACCAGAGGATAAGCCGCCCATTCGGCGAGTTTATCCAGCATGGATTCCACCTCCGCGGTATCCGCGAAGGAAAACATGCGATCGCTTCGATCCTTGATTTCGCCCAAGGTCTGGGGCCCGCGCAGCAGGAGCGCGCACAAAACGGCGAGCTCGCGCCGGCCTAAATTGAGGGTTTCGGAGATGCGTTGAGCGTACTTATTGACGCGCCCGCTGCCAGTGACCATCAAGGCGAGCTTTTTTTCACGGAGCCGATTCAGGGCGTCGTAGACCGTATCTTCGTCGTAATCGACCACGGGATCGCGGTTCGACTTCTGGTTGCAGGCATTGACGAGCGCGTTCAACGAGAGCGGATAGTATTCCGGGGTGGTGGCCTCTTTTTCGAGCAGCGCGCCGAGCGCGCGGACCTCCGCTGGATCGAGCAGTTCCATTCAGGACAGGGCCGCGGCCGGGCTGGAGGGTGTTGACGCGGTGGCAGAGTCGGCGGCGGCGTAGCGGGCTGCAAGATCGGGACGCAGAGAGGTCAAGATCCGCTGGGCGACTTTCTTGCCTTGGCGGAATGCGTCGGCGTACAGGCGGTCGCGTTCGGCGCGCGTGTAGGTGAATCCGATGCTGTAGTAATGTTCGAGCGAGAGGCCGAGCACTTTGGTGCCTGCGTAGGCGACCCCCGCTTTGGCGATCAATCCGCCGCCGAACGGAATCTTGCCGACCAGTTGACGGGCAAGGGCGCGCCAGCCGAAGGCGCTACCGATGACCGTTGCGATTTCAGGCTTCTGTTCCAGGTAGCCGACTTCGCGGTCGCTCGCGCCCGCGATCAGGAAGGCCATGCGAACCTGATTCATCGTTAGAAAAGCGGTGTCGGAGGCGAATTCGGCGATAGCCCACGGGAGTTCGATAAAGCTCGGAATAATATCGGGAAGCGCCGTGGCGAGGGAGAAGAGCGTATTTTCGCGCGCGGTTTTCGCTATGACGCGTTCGATGAAGGGCCGACGGAAGGGGAAGAAAGAGCGCGCCAGGGGGACGCCGAGATCGTAATGGCGGTCGAGAATCCGGCTGACGATGTGATGCGGGCGGTCGGGTTCGAACACCAGGGCATGAGCGGGAGCGGAGACGGTCTGGTCATAGATGACGAGATCGTAGTTTCCACCGGTGGCGGCGCCGCGGGTTAGCGAGTAGCTCGACTCGCGCCGGCGCGCCGGGCTCAGGTCGGTGAGGAAAAAATCCTCCATGCGCCGGTAGGCTTCCGGGTTTGCCGCGTTAAGGGCGATGTGAAGAGACCGCCGGCTCATCTCGCGAGCCTGCTTGGGGTTGAGGGTGGAGAGCGCTTTCTTAACGTTGACCAGAGTTTGCACAGTGCTCATTCAAAACTCCCGTGTGAAATGGGGGCATCGGCGCCTTTGAGCCGCGCTACGACTTTAAGGCTATGCTGCCAATCCGAATTTATGCCCACACGTTCGACTTCAATCTCGGGTGAGAAGTGACGCAAGATAGCGGCGTTCGAGGAGTGAAACGACATGGCCGGCGCGACGAGGAGCAGTTTCGGCAAGGCCGGGGCGAGCGGAACGCCCGGGAACAGATGATCCAACTCGCCGCGTTGGGCGTGCCAGCGGATACGCATCCAGTAGTCTAGCGCCTGAATGGGCAAGTGAATATCTTCGGAGGTTTTGAGTTCGAGGATAGCGAGGCGGCCGGATACGGAAACGGCCAGCAAATCGATGAGGTCTCGATCGCCTGCAGCGAAGGTGAGCACTTGTCCGTGAACCGGGGCGCGAGCCAGGGACGGTTCGATTAGATCCGGATGCGAGCGCACGAGCGCTTCGAGCGAGCGCTCCGAGGAATCGCGGGGCGGAACCGGGCTCGGGAGGGGCGAGGATGCCTTTAGCAGCTTCGCGTATGGAGAGGCGGCGCGGAGCTGGGTTCGAAGGTTGCCCAAATCGGAGGGGTCGACCTCGCCGGCCGAACCGTGGGCATTGTAGCGGAAAATGCGCGTGGTCAGAGGCAGGCCGGTGAGCCAGCGAAGACGATGGGCGGTCAGATTTCCGGCTGCATCGGGCAGAAAGAGCGATAGCGAGACCGGGGCGCCGGCACGGCTGCGCTGCTGAAGATGGCCCAGCCATAGCAACGCAAAGGTGAGCATGGCCGGTTCCTCCTGAAGGGATGGACAGGCGAGCGCCGCAATCTGCCCGCCACCCTTGGCGAGGTGGGCGCGCGGGAAGAGCGATGAGAAGGAGCGCCGAAGGTCGAGCCCGCAGGAGAGAGAGGCGATGTCCCACCCCGGGAACTGCCGGAACAGCATGCAGCGGAACTGTTCGGCGAAGCTTTGGCGCACGCCCGAATGAGCTTTGCGGGCGGTTTGGGGGCGTTCCAGATCGAGAAATGTGAGCTTGCCTGGTTTGCCTCCGAAGCGGTGAACCGTGCAGTCGAGAAGGCCGGGCGCGCGGCGTTCAATGGCCAGGATGCGGCGGGAGACGCTGCGGGTTTCGCCCCAGGCTTCTATCCACAGGTTTCCGCTACGTACTTCGAGGGAGCAATCGCCGGGGCGCAGGCGCACGGCCTGGCAGCCATATTCGAGGAGCGCCGGGTCGCGGCAAGTCTTGAGGAAAGTTTCGACTATCTCGCGCAAAGCGGAGGGGTCGCCGGCGGGGTCCCGGAGGGGGTCGTGAGGACCTTTGATTTTATGATAGATGTTTGCCACTTGAGGCATCCAGCTTTCAAACCCGCTTGTCTTTTGAAGACCGCTTATCTTTTCAAGACCGCCTTTCCAACGTGGAAGCCCGCATTCAACGAGCTGTGGAGCGAAGCGGACGGCAGCGCGCAGGCGTAACTTTAGTGGCGGTTAGTAAGAAATTCTCTGCCGAGAGGGTGCGGGAAGCCTACCAGGCGGGCCTGCGGGAATTCGGCGAGAACTATGTGCAGGAATTCGCGGACAAGCAGCCTCGTCTAGCAGACCTGAAGGATGCGCGTTTTCACCTGATCGGGCACTTGCAATCGAACAAAGCAAGACAAGCCTGCGAATTGTTCCAGGCGATTCAGACGGTGGATTCAGTGAAGCTGCTCGAGCGCTTGGACGCGGCGGCGGAGAGCGGTGTGGTTCCCGATATATTGCTGGAGATCAAACTTTCGGGAGAAGAGAACAAGAGCGGCGCCGCTCCTGAACAGCTGCCGAGATTGCTCGAAGCAGCTTCCAAGTGTTCGAGGATCAGGATTAGCGGGTTGATGACCATGCCTCCGTGGTCGGAAGACGCGGAGCAATCCAGGCCGTACTTCCGGCGGCTGGCCGAACTGGCGCGCAAACATTCGCTCAAGCAGCTTTCGATGGGCATGTCCAACGATTTCGAGGTCGCGATCGAGGAAGGCGCCACGGTTATTCGAGTAGGAACGGCTCTGTTCGGCTCGCGGCCGAAGCCTCAGACTGGCGCGCCGCAGGCCTCATGAATATGAGGTTTAGAGGTGCGGTGTTGGTCTGGGCCGCGGTGGGGGCGTTGCTGCCGGTGGGCTATTCGCGGGCGCAGGTGGTAAAGCGGGCGCCTCAATCGGACGTCCTTCAGCAACTCGGCCTGGCGATACCGATGCGGGACGGTATTCGCCTTGCGGCGGACCTGTATCTGCCGCATGCAGGCGGCCGCTACGGTACGATTTTGATCCGAACGCCGTACAACAGAAAGGCCGGAGCGCTTGGGACTTATCAATTCTTCACGCAACGCGGTTATGCGGTGTTGATGGAGGATGTACGCGGCCGGTACGCCTCGCAAGGAATTTTCGGGCCGACCGAGCAGGAGGGCCCCGATAGCAGCGACACCATCGACTGGATAGCAGGGCAGCCGTGGTCGAACGGGCGCGTGGGCATGGCGGGCAGTTCCTATTTAGGAATGGTGCAGTGGTGGGCGGCGGTTCAAGACAATCCGCACCTGGTGGCGATTTCGCCGATGTGCTCGGGGGACGACGAGTATCTGGACCGGTTCTATTCCACGGGCGGCGCGCTGAAGCTGGGACATCGACTGCTATGGCTGGCGCAGAACCTGACGCCTCCCTCGCACGTGAGACCCGTGTTTGCGGGCTATATCTGGCATTTGCCGGAGCGCACGGCCGATGTGGCGGCGCTGGGAGAGGCGCTGCCGCTGTGGAGAGCGGCGCTCGATCATCCTTCTTACGACTCGTATTGGAGACCGTTCAGCCTGCGCGACCAACTAAAGCGGGTAGGCATTCCGGTCCTTTCTCTGGGCGGGTGGTTCGACAACTATGCCGAAAGCGACCTGGATGCGTTCTCAAGGCTAGCGAAGCGTCACGACCATGTTGAAACCTGGATTGGTCCCTGGGCGCACAATCCCGGCCTGAAGTTTGCGAGCCGCGATTTCGGCTCGCAGGCGGCGATTCCCATTCGCCTGAAGCAGGCCGAATGGTTCGACCGTTGGATGAAAGGCGAAACGAATGAAGCGGACGAGGAGAACGGGCCGGCGCTTCACATTTTCGTGATGGGACCCAATGCGTGGCGAGAAGAACACGAGTGGCCGCTCGCCCGGACGCGCTACACGCCGCTTTATTTGAGCAGCAAGGGACATGCAAATTCGGCCGAGGGAGACGGCGGGCTGGGGTGGTTGCCGGTGCGAAGATCCCAGCCGGATACGTTTACTTACGATCCCCGGTTTCCGGCGCCGACCATGGGAGGGGCGATCTGCTGCGATCCCAAATTGCTGCCGCCCGGCCCGCTCGACCAGAGTCCCGTCGAGCAGCGGCAGGATGTGCTGGTCTATACGTCGGCGCCGTTATCGGAAGACACGGAAGTCACCGGGCCGGTACGCGCCGTCTTATACGTGGCGACCTCGGCAAACGATACCGACTTCACAGCGAAGCTGGTGGATGTGGCGCGCGACGGGAGGCCGACGATTGTGACCGATGGGATACAGCGGCTGCGTTACCGCCTTTCTCTGGACAGGCCCATATTCGTTAAGCGCAACACTCCCTACCAGATCAGTATCGACGCGGGTGTAACAAGCTATGTTTTCCCGGCCGGGCACCGGATTCGCCTGGAGATTTCAAGCAGTAATTTCCCGCGATTCGATCGCAACTTGAATTCGGCCGAAGCAGTAGCGGACGAGACAAAGATCGTCAAAGCAAAGCAGACTATCTTCCACGAAAAGGGCTATCCATCGGAGGTGATTCTGCCGATTATTCCAGCGAAGAACAGCGGCGCGAAAGTGAATGGCCGACCGGAGGAATCGCGGCACGGCGAGAGCTGAAGCGAGACGGAGTTATCCGATGGAGTAAGTACCCGGCGATGGTACCTGGCCGATACAAAGTGTTCGGCTAGGCCGCACTACTAACTCGGAGGGAACATGATTCATCCACATGAAATCGAACTTACCGCCGCCGAGCTTGTCATCCTGACGGACCTGATCTATGAATCCGTTCCGGAGACGTGTTTCTGGGGCGCTGCGACGGACAATCTGCTGGAAACGCGAGCGAATTACGCGGTCGCAGCCGAGGGCCTTGCCGGGCTGATCGCGTTCACCACGCAAACTCCGCGTTATGCCAGCCCATGCTCGACCGCGTAACGAGTCATCATGGCGGTCGAGTGTAACTTCAAGCGGTCCATAATGGCGGCGCGATGAAACTCGGCAGTGCGTACGGAGATGTTGAGGCGCGTCGCAATTTCTTTGGCGGAACAGCCCTGAGAGATGAGCCGCAGAACTTCCTTCTGCCGTTCCGTCAGAGGGCCTTCTTGCGCGCGTTCCTGCTCCACGGCCATTTGCATGCGGGATCCCACGTAAGTGCCGCCGTTTAACACAGTACGAATGGCCAGCATGAGCTCGTCGGCGGGCGAGCGCTTCGAAAGATATCCTTTGGCGCCGTTTTCCATGGCTTGCCTGACAAACTTGGGCTCGGTGTGCATAGACAAGAAAATCAGTTTCAGATCGGGGCGTTTGTCGAGAACACGGCGCGCGACGTCAAAACCGTCACCGTCGGGCAAACGCAGGTCCAGAATGGCGAGATCCGGCGAGAACTCGTCCATCGCCGCCTCGAATGCCGCCGAACTGTCGACCGCGCGCACGTCGTACTCCGATCCCGCAACGAATGCGAGAACGTCGAGTACGAGATGATGGTCGTCGGCGAACAGAAGCTTGGGCCGGGTGGGCTCCGAAGAAAGCGCAGGCTGCGGGGCTGTCATAACAATACTCCCATTGGTAAAAACGTCGGGTGCAGCAGACCGAAATGGCCGTTGGCCCGTCCGCCTACTAGATGCTCGCGGCGCAATCCAAGACACATTAAAGCGCGATGACTAGGGTAATCGATAGTGCAGGAAGTGCATACTTCGGCGAAGCGGAAGGACTGCTTCGAGCGATGCGTCTCGAGGAGGCGCTTGAGTCATATGCGTTGGCTGAGCGGAGCGGTCATGATCCGGACGCGTGCGCGGGCGGACGCTGGATGTGCCATATGCTGTTGGGCCGGTATGAGCGGGCATGGGAGGAGAGCGACGCGATCGCGGCTCGGTGCAAGCCGGACCGCCATCGCTTCTGGGATGGGAAGCCGTTCGAGGGCCGCCGGGTTATAGTTCGCTGCCTACATGGGCTTGGCGACACGATTCAGTTCATCCGGTATGCGCCCCTGGTTCGGGAGCGCGCCAAGACGCTGATTGTGGAGGCGCAGCCGGCGCTTAAGCGGTTGATCGAGGAATCGCGTGTTGCCGATGCGGTAATTACCTGGGGCGAGCGAGAGCCCGAATGGGATCAGCAAATCGAGATCGTGGAACTGCCGCGGATCTTTCGAACGACGCTTGAGACGATTCCGGCGAAGATTCCGTATCTGGATCTGCCTGCGGCGGCGCCGATCGCGGCCTACGATGGCGCAACAGATCTGAAGGTCGGCATTGTGTGGGCCTCGAGCAGCTACAATCCGGCGCGCTCCATTCCGCTAAAGCAGATGGCTCGGATCTTCGAAGCGCCCGGGACAGCGTTCTTCAGCTTGCAGGCCGGCGCGGAAAGAAGCGAACTGGCGCTATGGCGCGACAGGATCGTGGACGCGCACACAGATGAGCGGTGCGTTGTTCCGGCGGCAGCCACGCTGAAGAAGCTGGACTTGATCGTCACGGCGGATACGATGATGGCCCATCTGGCGGGCGCGATGGGACGGCCGGTTTGGACTCTTCTTCCCTTTCATTGCGACTGGCGATGGATGAAGCGGGGCGAAGATTCGCCGTGGTATCCGACCATGCGCTTGTTTCGCCAACCACGCGCGGGCGATTGGGAAAGCGTGGTGGATCGCTTGCAAGCAGCGATCGAAGAGACGATTAAGGGACGCCGCTTGGTCCCGCCGGGTGATCCGGGGGCCCAGGCAACGTAAAGAAAAAGGTTGAACCCCGGCCCACTTCCGAATCGACCCAGATGGCGCCCCCCGCGCGAGTCACGATTTTTTTGCAAGTAGCCAAGCCGATGCCGCTTCCGGCAACGGCGGAGCCATGTACGCGCTGCATCGGCTGAAAGATCCGCTGGAACCATTGTGCGTCTATGCCAATTCCGTTGTCGGCAACAGAAAAGAGCCACATAGCGCCCCGGCGCGTGGCGCTCACACGAATCTCGGGCTTGACATCGGGCCGGCGGTACTTAACGGCATTCGAAAGCAGATTCTGAAACAACTGACTCAATGCCCGGGGCTCTATGTGCGCCTCCGGCAGGTTGTCGTGCAACACCGTCGCGCCGGAGGTTGTAATGTCTCTTCGCAGATTTTCGATCGCGATCAAGAGAGCATCTCGCGCCGGCGCCGCCTCGGAAGATCCAATGGGTGTGCGGCCTACTTGCGCATGAGCAAGAACGCCCTCTACCAGATCCGCCATGCGCTCCAGGCCTTGGGCGATTTGCTTGACGTACAACCGGCCCTGCGAGTCGAGTTGTTCCTGGTGGCGCGAGCCGAGAAGGTCAACCAGCCAGCGCGTGCTAGTGAGCGGCGCGCTTAAATCGTGAGAAGTGATGCGCGCGAATTCTTCCAGCTCTTCGTTGGAGCGCGCCAGTTCGGCCGCCATACGCTGGAGCCGACCGTTAGCGGCCTCAAGCTCGCCTTGTACTTCTAGGCGCGCCGTGATGTCGGTGTGGGTTTCGATAACCCGGGGGCGCTCTTCGGCTTCTTTAGGCAGCAGCACCCAGCGGGTGGAGATAAAGATCCGGCTGCCGTCGCGCCGCATACATTCCAGTTCGCCGTTCCAAATTCCCGAAGCGAGCAACTGATCCTGAATGGTTTCAAGCGGGGCCGGGAAAACCGCTCCCAACAGTTGGTGGATGTTTTGGCCGACCGCTTCGTTTTCGATCCAACCGTACAGGCGCGCGCAGCCGGCCGTCCAATGCGTCACGGTTCCGTCCCAGTCGCGCACCAACACGGGGGATTGGTCAAGCGCGCCGGCCAAAACCCGAAGGCTGTCTTCAGCCCTCTTGCGCTCGGTGACATCGCGCAATACTTTCCCGAATCCCGCAAGCGTTCCGGCATCGTCGTACAGCCCGACGGTGACGCCTTCTACCAGCATGCGATGACCTTTCTTGTTGACCAGCCAGCGGGTGTCGGACGCGCGCCCGCTCTCCGCGGCTTGTTCCAATTCGAGTTGCGCGCTCTGGTTTGAGCGTTCGGACGGCGGCAACAGAATTTCCAGCCCCTGGCCGATAAATTCTTGCTCCGTATAGCCGAATTCGATTTCGACGCCGGGGTGCCAGGAAGCGAAACATCCATTGGTATCGAGCAGAACGACGACGAATTCACTGAGCTTCGCCACCAGGAGCTCGAGGAGATCTTTTTTGCTCAGAGCGTGTTTAGGATCCATGTTGAAAGCCGCTCCCGGCCGGCAAGCGCGCCGACTCCGGGCTGCGCCGTCCTGTCAAAACGTTTCGTTGATGGCGCGCACACGCAGGTCACTCCGATCCACCGCGATCTCACTCACCGAACCGGGCGCCGCTTCGATCCGTTGAATATGGTCGATGGACATCCCCAGCACCAAAATTAACAAGGCGCGGATGACGTCTCCGTGAGTGACTACCGCCGCGCTCGCATCCGAGGCGTGTTTATGCCGGGCGGCGAGACGAGCAATTCCTTCCCAGGCTCGCGATTGCACGTCCATCATCGACTCCCCTCCAGGGGGGCGCGTCGTGGCGCGAAACTTGTAATAGCGCTTCCAGAGATCGAGATCGCGCAGCTCGTCGAAGGATTTTCCCATCCAGTCGCCGAAATCGATTTCGTTGAACGCCTGGTCGGTAGAGAGGTCGAGGCCCTGCGCTTGGGCGATGGGCGCCGCCGTTTCAAGAGCGCGGTCCATGGGGCTTGAAACAATTTCAGACAAACGATAGCGGCGCCGCAAGGCTTGGGCGAGCGCGGCGGCCTGAGCCGAACCTTCCGAGTTGATGTGAACGCCGGGCATGCGCCCATACAGCGTTCGCCCCAATAAGTCGGTGGCGCCGTGCCGGATGAGTAGAATACGAATCATAAAAGGGAAAACAATTCCTTGGGAACCAGTTTCACGCTCCACGAAATTCAGAACAAGATAGTTGAACTAGGTCCATGGTTTCATAACCTGTCGCTATCGGGCGTTCAAACGGCGCCCAACCATTTTCTGGGCGATTATCCCTCCGCCAAGTGGCGGAATTTTGAACACGCGATCCCAGCCGATTTGACGGGGATGACCGTGCTCGACGTGGGATGTAACGCCGGTTTTTATTCCATCGAGATGAAGCGGCGTGGCGCGCGGCGCGTGCTGGGCATCGATCACGATGAGCAGTATCTGCGGCAGGCGCGCTTTGCGGCGGAAGTGTTGCAACTCGATATCGCATTCAAGCAAATGTCCGTTTACGAAACGCCAAGCCTGCGCGAGCGCTTCGATTTCGTATTATTCATGGGAGTCTTTTATCATCTGCGATATCCGCTTCTTGCGCTCGATCTGCTGCGGCGATACGTGGCCGGGGACTGGTTCGTCTTTCAATCGATGCTGCGCGGCAGCCGGGAGGCGATGAAGGTGGCAGAGGACTATCCGTTCAGCGAATGCGAGATCTTCGACAAACCCGGATTTCCGAAGATGCACTTTGTCGAGAACAGTTATTCGCAGGACCCGACTAACTGGTGGATACCGAATCGCGCCTGCGCGGAGGCGGCGCTGAGGAGCGCGGGGTTCAGGATCGAGAGCATGCCGGAACCCGAAGTTTTCCTCTGCCGCTGCGACCCGGCGGCGTGGCTGCACGAGCTTCCTCCCCAGTTTGTTTCGACCGCTTTATAAATCGACGCCCACTCTTCGAATTCAAATCGCACACACATGCTGGAATCGGTAATGTTTTGGAACGAGCCGAACAATCTTTCGCACTGGGATTTCGAGATTGATCGCGATTGGTCTATGTTCGCCGCGATGGTAAAGCTGGCGGCGCAAGCCGTTCGATCCGAGAATCCAAAGCTGCTGCAGGTGCTTGGAGGAATTTCGCCGATCGATCCCGCCTTTATTCAGCGCATGCAGGATCTGGGGGTGCTGAAGCAGCTAGACGTGGTGGGCGTGCACGGATTTCCGCTCGATTGGAACCATTGGACTATTCACGAGTGGCCGGCCAAATTGGCCGAGATCAGGGCCGTGACATCTAAACCGATCTGGGTCTCGGAGGTGGGGGCGTCGTCGTTTGGCGCAGAAGAGGTGCAGGAGTTCGGGCTGAAGAAGACGGCGGAGCTGCTGATTCCGGAGACGGATCACGTGTTCTGGTATAGCTTGTTCGATTTGCCGCGCGCGTGGCCGGCGACTACGCGCCACCGCGAAAGCGAAGGCTCCTCCTATTACCGGCATTTCTACATGGGATTGTTTCGAGAGGATGGCGGGATGAAGCTGGCGGCGCGCCAGTTCGCAGACTATGCGCCCGCTTTCGGCATATGCCAGTGGTTCCATTTCGAAGATCACCGCCTGGAAACGGCAGTGCGGGCGCTGAGGGATTTCGGAGTGAAGAAACTGCGCACCGGGCTAAGCTGGGCCGATTTCGAGAGGCCCAATGCAAAGCGCTGGTTCGATCGCCAGATGCGTTTGCTCGAGCCGTTCGAAGTGACGGTTACGTTCTGCTTTACACCGGAACACCACGGGATCAAGCCTCATCACACCAGCCCTCCTTCGGACCCGCAAAAGTACGCGTCCTTTTGCGCGGAGATGGTGCGGCGCTACGGCGATTGTTAGCGCCATGCATGCTGGTACAAGTACGCGCTCCGTGCGTGAAAACCCTTCCCGGCGAAACAAAGCCAACGTACAAAGCTTCTTATGTTCAAGACATAAGTTGCTGTGCGCTTCTTCACACCTTCAATCCGGCACGGATAGCGAGAGGGGACTAGTAGATTCACCAGCAATGGAAACCGATTAGGACAGGGGACAGGAACAATCGATGAAAGGAACCGTGCTCATTACGGGCGGGGCTGGATTCATAGGCTCGCACGTCGCGTCTGAATTGATCAGAGCTGGCTATCACGTGCGCGTGCTCGACAGTTTGGTAACGCAAGTTCATGGAGAGACGCCCGGGCGGCCGGGTTATCTGCATCCAGATGCGGAGTTCATGCTGGGCGACGTGCGAAATCCCGAGATACTGGATGAAGCGTTGTCGGGTATAGACGCGGTGTATCATCTGGTCGCTCTTGTTGGCGTCGGCCAGAGCATGTATCAAATTGCCGAGTACACAAGCGTCAACAATTGGGGCACGGCGCTATTACTCGAACGCCTCATGAAGCATCGGGTGAATAAGCTGGTAGTGGCTTCCAGCATGAGCGTATATGGGGAGGGTCTGTATGTGACGCCCTCGGGCCAGCCCTATGAGCATGCTTCGAGAACAGTAAGGCAGTTGAAGGCTCGCCAATGGGACATGAGAACGCCCGACGGCTTGCCTCTGCATCCGGCGCCCACGCCCGAGACAAAGCAGCCGTCGCTTGCCTCCGTCTACGCACTTTCGAAATACGACCAGGAGCAGATGTGCCTAATGGTGGGGCGCGCTTATGGCGTCCCGACGGTGGCCGTTCGGTTCTTTAATGCTTATGGGCCGCACCAGTCGCTCTCGAATCCGTACACAGGCGTTCTGGCGATTTTCGGCTCGCGCCTGTTGAACGGTAAACGCCCGATTATTTTCGAAGACGGGCAGCAGCTTCGGGATTTTGTCAGCGTGTACGATGTCGCGCGCGCCTGCCGGCTCGCTCTCGAAGCGGATGAAGCTCAGGACCAAGTTTTTAATGTCGGCAGCGGCGACAAAGTAACTATCGAAGAAGTTGCCTACAAGCTAGCGAAAGTACTAGGCAAGAGGCTCGAACCCGAAATCACCGGTAACTACCGGGTCGGAGATATTCGGCATTGCTATCCCGATATGACTTTGACTGAGCGGGTGCTCGGCTACAAGCCTGAAGTTACCCTGGAAGCCGGGATGAGCGACCTAGCCGAATGGCTGGAACGCCAAACGGCACAAGATCGCTTTGGCGAGATGCAGCATGAACTGGCGTCTCGCGGGCTGGTTGTGTGAAGGAAGTAATCTAGACACAGAAGCCCGATGCGTTTCGCTCTCATCAATCCACACTGGAGCTTCGAAGGCAGCATCTATTTCGGCTGCCGCGAGCCTCACCTCCCTCTGGAGTTTGGGTATTCGAAGGCGCTGCTCGAACAGGCCGGACATGAAGCTGCGATCTTCGACGGACAGTTGGCCGGTTGGACTCACTCGGAGATTTTCGACCGGGTCCAGCAGTTCCGCCCGGATTTCATGGTTGTCACGACCGCGCCGAGTTATCTGTTCTGGCGCTGCGCGCCGCCGGAGCTGCGATCTCCGCAGCAACTCTGCGAGAGGTTGCGTTCGCTGCCGGGCCAGTTGGTGATCGTAGGACCGCACGGCTCGACCACGCCCCGGCCGGTTCTGAAAAAGCTCGGGGCCGATGTGGTCGTATTGGGCGAATGCGAAGAAATCTTGCCGATGCTCGCGGGCGATCTTGCGAATGTGCCGTCCGTTGCATATCGGGGCAAGAGCGGAATTGTAGTTCGCGGCCCGAATCGCGCCGCAGACGTGAAGAAGCTTCCAGCGCTGCGCTGGACGGACGGCGCGATCTCGCGCCACGCGCATCAACATCACCGATTCGATGCGGAAGCACTGGCGCCCGGGGCAGAGATGGAAGCCTCGCGCGGCTGCCCTTACCATTGCACCTTTTGCGCCAAAGACAACTTTCGCAACAATTACCGGAAACGCCCGCTGCCAGTTATCCTAGAAGAGCTGGACGGGATGATCGCACAAGGCGTCGAATATATTTACTTCATCGACGAGATATTTCTTCCCGATAGCGAGTTACTCGCGCGGTTAGCGGAGCGGAAGATTAAGATAGGCGTGCAGACGCGCATCGATCTGTGGAGTCGAGAAGCGATTCAGGCGCTCGCCCGCGCGGGATGCGTGTCCGTGGAAGCCGGAGTAGAGAGCATAACCGAAGCGGGGCGCGCGTATCTCGATAAAAAATGTAAGATGTCGACGGAAGAATTAAGCGAGAGGCTGATTTTTGCCAAGAGCTTAATCCCGTTCGTGCAAGGGAACTTACTGGCGATGGCGGAGGACGATGCGGAAACAGTGGAGGCGTGGCGGCAGCATTTAGAAACGCATGGCGTATGGGCTAACAAGCCTGTGCCGCTTTTCCCGTATCCCGGATCGCCCGAGTACACGCGGATATGGGGCGCGCCCGACGATTTGGCTTGGGAACGCGCGCACGAAGCTTACCTGAAAGGCTTCGATTCCTTCAGCGACATACAAGAACAGCGTCCGCAGACGCTGGTGGAACTAGAATTGGCGGAGCCAAGCCGAACCGGTTGACCCAGATGCCAAATTCGGCAGAGCGACGAGAGCCTCTGCGGGTGCTGATAACCACGGATGCAGTCGGCGGAGTGTGGCAATATTCACTGGATCTTGCGGCGAGTCTTGCGCGCCGCGGGGCTCATGTGTTGCTTGCCAGCCTCGGGCCGCGCCCTAGCCCCGAGCAGAGACAAACCGCGCTTAGGACGCCTCGCCTGACTTTAGCCGAGAGCGATTTCGCGCTCGAATGGACAGCCGAGCCCTGGGCGGGCGTGGATGCCGGAGGCGAATGGCTGTTGAGTTTGCAAGCGGAATTCCAGGCGGATGTCATTCATCTCAACTGCTATGCGCAGGCGGCGCTCGCATGGGGAAAGCCTGTGATCGTCGTTGCGCATTCCTGTGTTTATTCCTGGTGGCAAGCCGTGCACGGCTTTGCGGCGGGCGCTGAATGGATCGAGTATCGTCGCCGTGTTACGGCCGGGCTTGCGGCCGCCGATTGCATCGTCGCGCCATCCTCTTACATGGCGAGCGAGTTGCAACGAATCTACGGCGCTCCCTCGGAAAAGATCCAAGTTATACACAATTTCAGCAGCGCGCGGAGTACGGCGGAAAATTTAAGGCAACCATTTATTCTGGCTGCCGGACGGATCTGGGACCGAGCGAAGAATGTTGCCCTGCTGAATTGCCTTGCGCCCAAGCTCGATTGGGAGATTCGTGTCGCGGGAAGTAACTCCGGACCTGGAACTTCAGCGCAGAATTTCAACTTAGTATCTCTAGGCGCCTTGCCGCACGGCGAGTTAATGGGGCAGATGGCCAAAGCCGCTGTTTTCGCTCATCCCGCGCTCTACGAACCTTTCGGCTTATCGGTTCTAGAAGCTGCGCGATCGCGGTGCTGCCTGGTTCTCAGCGATATCGAGAGCATGCGCGAGCTTTGGGGGGATGCGGCGATCCTGATCGACCCGCGCGATGCGGACCGATGGGTCTTCGAACTCAACGCTCTCGCCCGGGAGCCCACAAAGGTGGAGGAATTCGGACGAAGGGCGCGCGAACGCTCAAGAAGATATGGTTATGCGCGCGCAATCAACCGGTATTCGAAGCTGTATGAGTCACTGATTCGCTCCGCGCGCAAGACCGGCCGGGAGGCGGCGGCTTGATGCGAGTAGCGATGTTTTATCATTCGCTCGTCTCCGATTGGAACCATGGGAACGCGCACTTCCTGCGCGGCGTAGCTTTGGAATTCGCAGCGCGGGGCCATGAGCTGCGGATCTTCGAGCCCGAAGACAGTTGGAGCCGCCAGAATCTAGTTCGCGCCGCCGGGGACGCCGCCGTGCTCTCCTTCCATACAGCCTTTCCGGATCTATCCAGCACGTATTACGCGGCTTCCAATCTGCACATGGAGGAGTGGCTGGATGGCGTTGAGATTGCGATCGTGCACGAATGGAACGGCCCGGAGCTGATCGCCGCGGCGGGCGAATTCAGAAAGACGAATCCGGGGCTTCGCCTGTTTTTTCACGACACGCATCATCGCGCGCTGACTGCACGGGAGGAACTCGCAAAGTTCGCGCTCGACGACTACGATGGGGTGCTCGCTTATGGCGCCTCGCTAAAGGACGCATACGAGCGTTTGGGGTGGGGCCGGCAGGTTTTTGTCTGGCATGAAGCGGCGGATATTCGAACGTTTTATCCGCGGACCGCCGCTGCTCAGCCTCGCGATCTAGTTTGGATCGGTAATTGGGGGGACGGAGAACGAACGCAAGAGCTGCGGGAGTTTCTTCTCGGGCCTGTCAAGGATCTCGGCTTGACGGCGCAGGTCTATGGCGTGCGTTATCCCGAAGCGGCGCTGCGCGAATTGGAAGATTCAGGGATTTCGTATGGCGGATGGCTGCCTAACTTCGAAGCGCCCATTGCGTTTGCGCAGTTCCGGACGACCATTCACGTTCCGCGACGGCCATACGCGCGTGAGCTTCCCGGCATTCCTACGATACGGCCCTTCGAAGCGCTTGCCTGCGGCATTCCTCTCGTCTCGGCGCCGTGGGACGACACCGAGGAGCTTTTTCGCGGGGGCGAAGATTTCCTGATGGCCCGCAATGGCCTTGAAATGCAAGACCACTTGAGGAATGTGCTGAGCGATCCGGAGCTGGCGGCCGCGCTCTCGGCCCGTGGGCTTGAAACCATTCGAACGCGCCACACCTGCGCGCATCGAGTCGATGAGTTGCTGAGCATCTACAATGCTATGAAGCCGGAGTCGGTTGAGGCGATCTCGCCGGTTGGGGTTTCTCGATGAAAATTGGCTTTTGGGGTTCGAGCCTCGTCTCGGCCTATTGGAACGGAGCGGCGACTTACTACCGTGGTATCTTGCGCGCGCTCGCCTCGTTCGGCAATGAAGTAACTTTTTTCGAGCCGGATGCTTACGATCGCCAGAAGCATCGCGACATCGAAGACCCCGAGTGGGCTCGCCTGGTCGTGTACGATCCAGAAGACGAAGGACGGATCAATCGCCATTTAGCGGAATGCGAGCGGCTGGATGCCGTAGTAAAAGCCAGCGGCGTAGGGGTTCGCGATCGATTTCTCGAGACGCGAGTTGCGGGGATGGGGCCCCATGTTTGTAAGATCTTTTGGGACGTGGATGCGCCGGCCACGCTGGAGCGTCTCGCGGCCGATGAAAACGACGCCTTCCATGCTGTTCTGCCGCATTACGACCTTGTGTTGACATATGGGGGCGGGCAGCGCGTCACGAGCCAATACCGGCAGATTGGAGCGCGGCAGTGTCACGCGATTTATAACGCGCTGGATCCGGACGTTCATCATCCCGTGCCGGCGGAGGCGCGTTTGCGGTGCGACCTGTCGTTTCTAGGCAACCGCCTGCCGGACCGCGAAGCTCGCGTGGACGAATTTTTTCTGAAGGCTGCCGCGATGTCTCCCGGAAACAAATTCTTGCTGGGAGGGAGCGGCTGGGCGGACAAGTCTGTTCCACCGAACGTTCGATATCTGGGCCATGTCTACACGGCCGATCACAACGCGTTGAACTGCTCATCGCTCGCGGTTCTCAACATCAGCCGCGAGAGCATGGCGCGGTACGGTTTCTCGCCGGCCACCCGCGTCTTTGAAGCCGCCGGAGCAGCGGCGTGCCTCATTACCGACGCTTGGGAAGGGATTGATTCGTTCTTGCGGCCAGGCAAGGAAGTGTTGGTCGCCGAGCGGGGAGCAGATGTGGCCCGTCTGCTGGCGGAGCTAACTCGGGACCGAGCGCGCGAGATTGGCCAGGCGGCTCGCAAGAGAGTACTCGCGGATCACACTTACCAGCAACGCGGCCGACTGGTTCACGCTCTGTTGCAGGAAAACGTATCCGTTGTCCGATTCGCCGCAAGGGAGATGCGGGCGTGAGCGCGCAACGACTGGATTGTGTTTTTCTCGGCCTGTCGATTACCTCAACGTGGGGGAACGGCCACGCCACTACCTATCGCGGGCTGTTGAAGGAGCTGTCCCGGCGCGGGCATCGAGTGACTTTCCTCGAGCGAGACGTGCCTTGGTACTCTTCCAATCGCGAGTTCCTCGAACTTCCCTACTGCACGGTGAAGCTTTATAGCAGCATTGAGGAGTTGAAGGACCGATTCTCCCGGTTGCTGCAACGCGCCGATATAACGGTCGTGGGATCGTATGTTCCCGATGGAATCGCGATCGGGCGCTGGGTCGCCGAAACGGCGAAGAATGTCGCGGCGTTTTATGACATCGATACGCCAGTTACACTGGCAAGTTTGCGAGCGGGTACGTGCGACTATATCTCACGGGATCTTTATCCCGCTTACGAAATTTACTTCTCCTTCACCGGTGGTCCTACGCTCAGTTACATCGAACGAAGTCTAGGATCGCCCTGTGCCCGCGCATTGTATTGTTCGGTCGATCCGGAATTGTATTATCCGGAAGCTCATGCTACGAAGTGGGATCTTGGTTATCTCGGCACTTATGCGCCCGACCGGCAGCCCGCTTTGCAGAAACTGTTGATCGATGTAGCTTGGAAGGAGCCCGAAGCGCGGTTCGCGGTGGCGGGTCCACAATATCCGCCCGATATTAAGTGGCCGCCTAATGTGAACCGCATCGAACACCTGCCCGCCAGCGAGCATCGCAACTTCTATAACTCGCAGAAATTCACGCTGAATATCACGCGGCAGGACATGATTCAGGCGGGTTATTCGCCAAGTGTTCGACTGTTTGAAGCCGGCGCTTGCTCGATTCCGATTCTTACCGATACATGGCCGGGCCTGGAATCTTTTTTCGAGCCTCATTTCGAAATACTTCCAGTACTCACGAGCGCCGATGTCACGTCTTATATGCAGATGACGTTTGAACAGCGTGCCCTGATCGGGGAACGCGCGCGCAGGAGAACGCTTCGGTTTCACACCTCAGCAGTTCGGGCGGGGGAGTTCGAAGCGGAAGTGAATGCGGCCATAGAACGCCGCGCTCGCGCGAAGCGAGAGAGCAGAAGCGCTCTCAAGCCGTCTCCGACCGCCGCTGTCATTTAATCGAATTTCCGAAGGATAGCCAGTATGAACAGAACGAAAGGACTCGCTTGGGGCGCCGTGGCTTGCTTCATCGCGGCAGGAACGTGTCTCTTTGCGAAACAAGAGGCCGGTCAGCCAGCGGCAGATCAGGGGGGCGTACCAGTCAGCGTAGTTGTCACTCTCGAAGCGAAACGCGGAAAGACGATTCCGCCCGTGGAAGCGCAAGATATTCTTGTTCGCGAAGGCCGCGATCGAAGACCGGCGACAGAGTTGACGCCGCTGAGCGGCCAACAGGGCAGCTTGCAGTTGATGTTACTGATCGACGATTCGGCCCGAGGCACATTCGATACCGAAATCGGTACGCTCAAGCAATTTATCAATGCGCTTCCGCCCGAGGCCGAAGTGGCCGTCGCCTACATGCGCAACGGGATGGCGGATGTTGTGGCAAACTTTACCCGGGATCATGCGGCCGCGGCCAATGCCATACGCGTCGTGATGGGACCGGGCGGCGCCGACGTGAGTCCTTACGATTCGCTGACCGACGCAGTTAAGAAGTGGCCGTCCACGCGAGCCGAGCGGAAAGAAGTGGTGATGATAAGCAGCGGCATCGAGGCGCTTGGGGGCGGCTACACAACCGACAATCCTTATGTGAACGCCGGAATTGACTCTGCTGTGAGAGCGGGGATCGTTGTTTATACGATTTACGATCCGAGCGTCGGGCACATGGGCCACAGTTTCTGGCGGAATACCTGGGGACAAAATTTCCTGTCGCAGTTGTCGGATGAGACAGGCGGAGAGTCTTACATAATCGGATTCGGCTCGCCCGTATCTTTTCAGCCGTTCCTCGATTCGATTCTGTTCAACCTGCAACATCAATATAGGTTGACTTTCAGCGCCCGGGCGGAGAACAAGTCTGGCTACCAGTCGCTGCGCGTATCGGTGTCCGGCAAGGACGCCAGCATCGCGGCCCCGGACAAAATATACATCCGAGCCGGCATGTAAGTAGCCCTGACGGTATCGCCCCCGATCGAAAGGCGATAAACTCTTGGAAACGGGAGGTCTGCATGCGCTCCTTCTTCCTGCCCTTTTCCGCCCTGTTGATTCTTGCTGGGGCGTTGGCGCATGGCCAGGAGGTCGTCTCCGCTCATTCGGGAGTCGTTCACTTCTTTGAGGGTGTTGTGTTGCTCGACAACCAACCGCTCGAGCACAAGTCGGCGAGTTTTCCCGCAATGAATCCGAATGCGACGCTCCGAACGGAAAAGGGCCGAGCTGAATTGCTTCTTACGCCTGGCGTCTTCCTGCGGCTCGACGAAAATAGCGGGGTTCGCATGGCCGCCAACTCGCTCACGGGCGCCGAGATTGAATTTCTGCGCGGGTCGGCCATTCTCGATTCGATGGATGCGGGCGAAAACCCTACTGTCACGATGACGTATATGCATTGCCGGATTCGTTTTCCGAAGCCGGGTATCTACCGGATCGATTCCGATACGGGCGTGGCGCAGGCCTACAGCGGCCGATTGGAGGTCACCGGCCCGGGCGGGACGACCGAAGCCGTCGACACGAACAAGTTATATTTCTTCGAACTCGAAGCGCTGACGAACAAGTTCGGCGAGCCAAATGAGGACGAGTTTTACGATTGGGCGCGAGGGCGCGCCGACGCGATCTCGGCCGAAAATCAACTCGCCTCACAAAGCCTCGCCGACCCGGCCGACAGCGACCCGGGTTCGAATGTGTTCGCCGGCTCGCCCGCGCCGCTGGGAACGTTTCCTCCCTATTCGGGAGTCGATAACAGTTACGGCCTGGCAGGCATGTTCTTCGATCCGTTCTTTGGCTTTGGCGCTGGCGGCATGATGCCCTACAATGTTGTTCCTGTTTTTCTGGTGATTCGCCCGGCTAACTGGGGCTCCCGATGGCCGCATCGCAATCCCACAACAATCTCCGGTTATGCGGGTAGCCGGCCGATCGCGCCAGCGCCAATTCGGATTCCAGTCTTTACTCCCAGGCCGGTTTCAGCGCCTTCTGGGGTGAGAAGCTATCGGCCCGCTCCCGTGGCAGCGCCCCATCCGGTAGCCCCGGCGGGAATTCGAATTAGTCATTGAGCGGGCGCATAATAGCCTAAACGCCACCGAGCCTTGAGCGCCGTCAACCCTGCAGGAGGATCGAGCTTCAGATCCACCTTGCGATATTTCCCGTCGTGTTCGTGGTTGGCTGGGGAATAGGCAAGCACATACTCATTTCGCAGTTCGATCGCGATTTTTCTAGCGATGGACGCCAGCGCGCTCGAAGCGCGCGCCGGAAAAAGCCGGCCGCCGGTCTGCTCGCAGAGTTCGGCCAGCAGGGCGGGTCCGCTTAGCTCCGACTCGGTCAAACGCCGATTCGAGAACGGTTCAAAGACACCCATGGCATAGACCTGAACGTCCGCCTCGCGAACCAGATTCCCGATCTCTTGCGCGGTGTAGCGGCTGTTGTTGTCGCCTCCGTCGGAGAGGATGAGCAGGGCTTTGCGGGAATTCCTGGCTTTCTTCATCTCTTTCAAGCCCACTTCGATGGAATCGAGCAGCGCAGTCAAACCTTGGGACTCGACGGCGCTCAACCGATCCTGAATGCTTGCGTAGTCGTGAGTGAACGCAACCGAAAGAGTGGGGCGATCGTTGAATTCGATCAAGAGCGCTTCGTCTTCGGGGTTCAGAATCTTCAAGACTTCGGCAATCGCCTGACGCGAGACGCCCAGCTTTGAACCCATGCTGCCGCTAGTGTCTATAAGGAGTCCGACGGAAAGCGGCGCATCTTCGGCCGCGAACTGAGATATGGTTTGCCGGACGCCATCTTCGAAGAGAGCGAAATTGTGTTTCTCAAGTCCCAGCACGAAACGGTTGGAGGAGTCCGTGACGCTCACCGGGATGACCACCAGCGTGCTGCTGACGCTCAGGTTAACGTCGGGTCGAGTGGCGACCGATTGAGCGGCCCAAGCCGCCAGCAAACTTGACAGAAGAAGCGCGGCCGGCACCTGCACTATTCATAGCGCAAAGTAATTGTTGGATCTACTCGGGTAGCGCGCAGCGAAGGGATGTAACATGCGCCCAACCCTACTAGCGCGAGCAACACCACTACGGCCGCGAGTGTTATCGGGTCGTAGGTCGATACGCCAGCGAGCAGGGTTTTCATGAAACGCAGAATCAGGAATGACGCGACAAGGCCCACTGCGACGCCGATCAGAATGAATCGCATGCCGCCGCTCATGACACGCTTCAGCACGTCCCCGGAGCTAGCGCCCAGAGCCATGCGGATTCCAATCTCGCGGCTCTGTTGGGTGACGCCATAGGAGACCACGCTGTAGACACCCACCGTGACCAAGATCAATCCCACGCTTGCGAAGACCAGAAAGATCTTCAAACCGAATCGCGGCTGCGCGTATTGAAATTGTTCGAGCGCCTGATCGAGAGTCATGGTTTGCTGTGGGCGAACGTTCTTGTCCACGCTTAAGACTTCGCTCTCCAGCAGCTTCACGAGCGCTTCCGGACTGCCCTTGGTTCGGAGATAGACGATGTACTCGCCGAAACCGGTGATGGTGACCGGAGCGTACGCCTCGGGCAGAGTCGCATCCTGGACTCCGTGATTCTTCACGTCGGCGCAAACACCTACAATTTCAAACCACGGATTCGAGACCGGCAGCGGAGCGTCGACCAGGCGCTTCAGCTCTATCTGTTTCCCTATAGGGTCCTGAGTGGGGAAAAACTTCTTAGCCAGCGTTTCGTTGATAACCGCCACTTTGCGCTTGCCGAGGACGTCCGCTTCCGTGATCAGGCGGCCGCGCAGCAAGCGAACTCCCACGGTTTTAAAGAAGGCGCCATCTACGAAGCCCATCTGGCCGGTCCATTTCTCCGCGTGGGTCTGGCCGGATATGTCGAAATCGGTGTTGACGCCGCCAAAGGGTGGAAAATCGAGATCGCCGGAGGCGCTGGTCACGCCCGGCAAAGACTGCAATTTCGCAATCACATCCCGCAAGAAGCGCGACTGCTGATCCGCGGTCTGGTACCTCTTGCCCAGAGCGATGTCAGTGACGGCCAGCTTTTCAGAATTGAGGCCGAGGTCGGCATAACGCTGGACCAGGAAACTCCTCATCAGAAGCCCCGCGCCGCTTAACAGAATCAAGGAGAGGGCCACTTCTCCGACGATCAGAACGTTGCGCATTCGGCCGCGCCTGAAGCCGCTGTTTCCGCGGCCGCCCGCCTTCAAGGTTTCTCCGACGTCCCGCGAAAATGCGCTCATCCCCGGCGCCATTCCGAATAGCAACGCGGTGGTTATGGCCACCAGGATAGTGGCGGCCAAGACGCGAACGTTCAGGGTTATGAGGGCTTCGTCGGGGAACGTGTACGGGGGCAGCGCGGCAGTCAGAGCTTTCAGTCCGCCCCACGCAAACAGGCACCCGACGGCGGCGCCGCCGAACGCAAGCACCAGACTTTCCACCAGCAATTGACGAACGATCCGCAAACGTCCCGCTCCCAGGCTGCTGCGGACAGCAAATTCCTTCTCTCTGACTGTAGCTTTCGCCAGAAGCAGGTTGGCGACATTAGCGCATGCGATCAACAGCAGCAATCCGACCGCGGCCAAGAGCGTGTAGAGCGTGTCTCTGAAACGCCCAACGACATTCTCCACAATGGTCGGAAGCCGAACGTCGAATTTCTTCGGGTACAACTTCGGATAGAGTTTCGAGAGATGCTGCGCGAGGATTGCGATGTCGGGCTGCGCGCTCTTGACCGTCAACCCTGGCTTCAAGCGCCCGAGCAAAAGGAAGAAGTTGGAGTTCAAGCTGGTTTCGGCATGGTCGGGATATGTCGGTATCCAAAGGTCCGCGCCCCACCAGGCGAAGCGCTTGGGCATGATTCCGATCAAGGTTCTTGCCGTGTCATCCAGCGTGAAGGTTTTACCGATGATAGAAGGATCGCCGGAAAATCGTTTTTGCCAGAGCTTGTAACTCATGACGAATACAGGCGGCGCATTCGGCCGAGCATCGTCCGGAGTTGCGTAGCGCCCGAGCAGCGGCCCCATGCCAAGAAAGGTGAAGGTGTTCCCCGTCACGTGTGCGCCATTGAATGACTCGATAGCGCCATGATTGCTCCATAGAACGCGGGTTTGGTAAACCCCAATGGAGTCTTCGAAGATGTGGTTCTGCTGTTGATAATCGAGGAACTCCGGCGGCAGAAACCCTTCCCGGCCATAGGGCGAGGTGGTGCTGGAATCGTGTATTTCGATGGAAACGAGCCGATTCGAGGCGGTATAGGGAAATGGCTCCAGGAGGACGTTATCGATGACACTGAATATGGCGGTGGTCGAGCCAATCCCGAGGGCCAATGCCAGGATGGACGTGATGAGGAATACGCGATCCTTCAGAATCGTGCGAATCCCAAACTTCGCGTCTTGCCAGAGCCAACCCATGATGAAGATTACTACGTACGACGGCTACCATTCGGTACGTAAATTTAATCTAAAATGTGGCTCGTCGATAAGTTAATCAACCGATGATACGGTCGTCCGGAGCTTTGGTTTCGATAGCGGGATCGATCTCACCGGCCGTCGACAGGTTGAACGCGATCTTGGAGCGCGAGGGGAGAAAACGCCAGAGCTTGTCGGCCGCGGCATTTGCCTGGGCTTGAATGGCCCTGGCGAGCGCTTCTGTTTCGGGATCGCTTGCCGCGACAGCTACATTCGCGAGAGCCTCATACATTGCGCATTTGCTCTTCTCGATCGAGAAAGCGAGTATGAGGTTGTTCACCACGCTCTGGCCGTCCGAATCGTCCGGCTGCATTTTGGGAGCCGAAGCAAACAGCTCCTGGAAAAAATCCTTCACAGGCGAAGGCGATTCGCCGAGAGCTGCGAGGCGATCGCTCAGGCGGCGATGACGGGCGGACGTTTCGTCCGCGTCAAGTCTAAAGAACGCCTGTACCTCGGCGTCATCGCCCTGCTCGGCAAGCGTCCGCAGGCGACTTTCGGCTTCCTTTTCAACTCGTATAGCTTCAGCTAGATAGCGCCGGATTACATCCGTGCTGGTATTTGCCACAATAGCGCCTGTAGTCGCGTAATCGAGCCGATGCTAAGCGGCCGCCGCCCGCTGAACATTGGTGTTTGGCCAGATAGCAAGTTCAATGAATTCAGCTTCGAAGCGCGCCTGCTCCTTGGGGTCCTGAGAAGGCCTTAACTGGCGGCAACAGTCGCGGAGGGCCTGTTCCAACGGGCGTCCGGCAGCATCCTCGCCCAGAACGATGCGAATCAGTTCTCGGGCGGCTCGCCGCGCCGCTTCCGATGATTTCGCGAACATCAGCGCCTCATACCGCTCATTAATGAGCTGTGTTTGTCGGTTCATAGGCTTCCCTCAGAAGGTTGGATGCGCCCAGCGGCATTTTCGATGCGCAGACGATTGGCGTTCTCTTCCAGCAACCCGCGTACCTCGTCATCGGTGACCGGCGCAAAGTTCCGATACCAGAACCCGACGGCCCCGAACGGGTGAGGGGTGGCGGCGCAGATCACCTGGTCCACTTCGAGGCTCAAATCCGAACAGGCTTCGCGAGATGCGACAGGAACCGCGACGATGACCCGCCCGGCGCCTTCCCGCCGAACAGCGCGGGCTGCGGCAAGCATGCTTGCTCCGGTGGCAAGGCCGTCATCCACCAGCACTACCGCGCGCCCTGCGATCTCACTGCGCGGGCGGCCTTCCCGGTAGATCTTTTCACGCGCTTCGAGCACGGTTTGCTCGCGCGCGGAGACCTGCTCAATCACATCGCTGGACAGGCGCAGCTCTTCGATCAATTGCCGATTCAGCACTCGAACGCCGCCGCTTGCGATAGCACCCAGCGCGAGTTCTTCCTGATCTGGAACGCCCAGTTTTCGAACGAGAAAAACATCCAGTTCGGCTTGCAGGGCACGAGCGACCTCAATGCCGACCGGCGCGCCTCCGCGAGGAAGCGCCAGGACCAACACATCCGATCCGGAGAGTCCCGCTTTCGAGATTGAAGATTTCACTTGCGCCGCAAGTTGCCGCCCTGCTTCACGGCGGTCTAGGAAAGGGTCCATCTTCGCCTTTTATTCGAGATCCGGTCCATGTTTTCTCTGATTGGATTGTTAGCGGCGGAAGCGTGTTACGCCGCCCGGGAGGGCCGACTGCCTGCTTTCGGCAATCCCGACGATTCGATCACGTAATACAATTCGTTCGATGACCAAGAGCATGACCTTACTAAGCGCCGCCTTGTGCGCGTCCGCGCTCGCGTTCGGTTTCCAGGCGCAGCCAACCGGCGGTTCCGGCGAACAGGCGAGCGCGAGGGCTCTATTCTCGCCGGTGAAGGTAGAGCAGGATGTTCTTTACGCGACGGTGGCGGGGGTCGCCCTGCACCTGGACGTCTACGAACCGGCCACGCCGGAAACTGCCGGCCCGCACGCACAGCCGCGTCCCGCAGTCGTGCTGATCCATGGCGGAGGTTGGACGAGCCTGGACAAGAGCACTATGCAAACGATGGGCCGGTTTCTTGCCCGTTCCGGCTTCGTCGGGTTTGCAGTCGATTACCGTCTTTTCCAGAAAGACGAAAACCGCTGGCCCGCGCAGCTTGACGATGTGCAGCGGGCCGTTCGCTGGATTCGAGCAAACGCGGGCAAGTACGGCGTCAATCCCGATCGCATTGGGGCATTCGGCCACTCCGCGGGGGCGCAACTCGCGGCGCTGCTCGGCATGGAGGACACGCGAGACAACTCCGACCCGGCGCTGGCCAAGTATTCCAGCCGCGTGCAGGCCGTGGTGGATGTGAGCGGTCCCGCCGATTTGACAGTCAATCGCGATACCGACGGGGATGCGTTCCTCACTCATTTCCTCGGCGCCAGCTATGCGAAAGACCCGGCCGCTTGGCGGCAGGCGTCACCGACGTTCCATGTCTCCAAACAAGACGCCCCGTTTCTGATCATGCATGGAACGCACGATGAGAGCGTCCCCCTCTCGCAGTCGGAGGAGCTTTCGCAGAAGCTGCACTCGGCGGGCGTGCCTGTTTCGCTGATCACGGTAGACGACGCCCATACGTTCCAGACCCCCGAGGCTCGCCGGCAATTGGCGATTCAGACGCTGGCGTTTTTCGACCGGTATCTGGCGGGGTAAGTTTATTTAAATTTTACGAACTTTGTGGATCGGAGCAACGTTTGTATGTAGGATCGGCGCCAGATAACATCCTGAAGGAGATTGATGTGAAGAAGACATTCTGCTTTGTATTTGCCGCCTTGGCGAGCGCCTCGCTTTCTGCGTTCGCGCAGGAGACGGCCGGCGGGCCAGCGAACCCAATTACTGCGAGTGAAAAAGGCATCTACGGCTATATCGCCGCGGAAGTGATAGGCGGCGCCGAACAGATGCCGGAGGAGAATTACTCCTTCAAACCGACGCCGGAAGTGCGAACTTTCGGGGCGCTGGTCGGTCATATAGCCGACGCGCAATATGGTTTCTGCTCGGAAGTCATGGGCGAGCAGGCGCCGGTCAAGGACATCGAGAAGACGAAGACCTCGAAAGCCGATCTGGTTTCGGCGCTCAAGGGTGGAGTGGATTATTGCAAGAAGGCGTTTGCCGGAATGACCGACGCGCAGGGAGCGCAGATGACCAAGATGATGAACTTCAACATGGCGAAGCTCAGCATTCTCTCGCTCAACACCGCGCACATGGACGAGCACTATGGAAACATGGTCACGTATCTGCGATTGAAGGGGCTCGTACCGGTCGGCAATCAACAAGCGTCAAGCCAGCCGCCGCCCAAGAAATAGACTGAGATTGTAAGTTGGCGACCGCGGCGACTAAATGCCATCTCGCGTTGCGGTAATTACCGGGGCAGCGCAGGGCATCGGCCGCCGCACGGCGGAGATGCTCGCCGAGAGAGGCTACCGCATCGCGATCATCGATCTTCATCGGCCTGCCGAGACGATCGCTTCGATCCAGGGCCGAGGAGGCGAGGCATTGGCGCGCGCCGGGGACGTCAGCGATGAAGCCATCGTAGGTCGCTTTGCTGACGAAGTGATCCAGGCCTATGGGCGCGCGGACGTGCTTGTCAATAATGCGGGCATCAGCCTCATATCGCCAGCCGAACATACTTCCGCTCGCGACTATCGCCGGGTGCTGGAGGTGAATCTGGTCGGGCCGTTTCTGCTTGCCAGGGCATTCGGGGAAAAAATGCTAGAGGCCGGCAGCGGTTCTATCGTAAATGTCGCATCCGTGGCCGGTTTATTGGGCATTGCGGATCGCGCGGCATACAACGCCTCCAAGCATGGATTGGTGGGGCTGACACGGACTCTGGCCGCCGAATGGGGAGGCCGCGGAGTGCGCGCGAATGCAGTTTGCCCGGGATGGGTCAAAACGGAAATGGATGCGGCGGACCAGGCGGGCGGCAGCTACTCGGATGCCGACATCACCGGCCGCATGCCCATGGCGCGGTTCGCGACGCCCGACGACGTGGCGCGCGCCATCGCATTTCTCGCCGATCCGGTTGAAAGCGCGTTTATCAATGGGCACGCGCTGTCGGTGGACGGCGGTTGGGCGGCGGACGGCAGTTGGCAATCGCTTCGGCTCCGCAAACGGTAACCGGCCTCAGGCATCGCGCCGCTTCAGCGACTCGAGTTCGTCCAAGGTACGCGGCCAGTCCGACTTCAGCAAGCGCGACAGGCTCCGGTCGGCGAGCAGCTTTCCGCCGGTCTGGCATCGAGCGCAATAGTTCGTCTCATTATCCGCGTAGCGAATCCGCTGGATCTTCTCTCCGCACCGGGGGCACGGCTGGCCGTATCGGCCGTGTACAGCCATTCCTTCTCGAAAAGCGGTCACTTTTTCAGGGAACTTCGCTTCGGCCTCGGCGCACAACCGATCGATCCACAACTGCAAAGCGCGGCGTGTCGCGGCGAATAGCTTTTCCCATTCGTCCGGCCTCAGCTTCTGCGTCATTGCAATGGGCGACAACTGCGCGGCATGCAAAATCTCATCCGAATACGCATTGCCGATGCCGCTCACTAGACGCGGATCGGTCAGCGCGCGCTTGAGCGTTCGATTTTCGAGGGCGAGGGCCGCGCGAAAAGCCGCGAGATCGCTTTCTAAGACCTCGATACCACCCGGATCTAACGAACGCAAACCAGCTTCGCCGGCCACGATGTGCAGCGATGCACGACGCTTTGCGCCGGCTTCCGTAAGCAGCAGCGAGCCATTGGGAAAATCGAAAGCGGCTAGATTGCTTTTGCCGCCGAGCTTTGCTCCCGGAGAGCGCCAATGCAGCCGGCCGGCGATCATCAGGTGCAGCACCAGCCAGACATCGTTCTCCATTCCTATTGCGATGCGCTTACCCACGCGGCGCAAGTGGCGCGCCGGGTGGCCTTCGGCGTCTTGCAACGTTGGCTGCACGGTTCTCAGCAGGAACGCGCCTCGTATGCGCGCGCTTGTGAGCGGTTGGCCGACGATGCGCGGCGCCAGGGCTCGCAAGTAAGCCGCGATATCGGGCAGCTCGGGCATGCCGATCAGCTCGCGAAGATATTGGTTTCGAGAAACGCGTTTCGAAATTTTCCGCGCGGGTCGTATTGGGAGGCGAGCTTGACGAAATCGGAGAATCGCTCGTATCTGGAGCGGAGATCCGCAGGCGCCATAACGAACAGCTTGCCCCAGTGCGGCCGCGGGCGAAAGGGAGAGAGTTCCCTTTCGATTACCGGAAGCAGGTTTCGGACGGAGGGCCAATCCTGTTTCCATGTGAAGTGAATGGCGACGCTCGGTTGCCGGTAACAAGTGCTCATCCACAGCTCGTCGGCCGCGATGGTGCGAATCTCCGAAATTAAAAGATGAGGACCGATGCTGTCGCGCAGCCGCTCTACCGCGAGGATCGCTTCCACGGCGTGCTGTCTTGGCAATAAATATTCGGTTTGCAGTTCCTTCCCGGCGCTCGGCGTGAAGCCCATGCGGAAGTGAGGCAGCCGGTCGTACCACGGTCCGGGCACGCCCATCTGCTCGGTGCAATTTTCGGCCGAGAGCGCCTCAATGGGATGGAGATTCTTTCTCGCGAGCGTGGCCCCGAATAGTTCTTGAGGCGCTTTGAACGCCGGATTCGAGTCCACGCGGCTCTTAATCCACAGTTCATTGATGCGCCGGTTTTGCCAGTCGGTAAATAAGCTGACGCTATAACCGCTCGCTTGTATTTCGTCGAAATGGTCCTTCATTTGGTCGAGCGGAAGATTCTCATATACGTATTGCCGCGCCTGATATGTAGGTTCTATGTCGAGCGTAGTCCTCATAATTACGCCCAGAGCGCCGAGACCCACGACCGCGCCCGAGAAGTTATCGCCATCTTTCGAGCGAGACAGTTTCACCACATCCCCTCGGGCCGTCAGCATCTCTATCGCGGCCACGCTCGAAGACAGGTTCCGATTCTTTTCGCCCGATCCATGCGTGGCCGTGCTGCACGACCCCGCCACGGAAATGTGCGGCAGCGACGCCAGATTGTGGAGGGCAAATCCGCGGCTGTCGAGATACGGCCCAAGTTGGCCGTAGGTGACGCCGGGCTCAACCGTCACGGTACGCGCCTCCGGGTCCAATTCGATCTTGCGCATCTGCTTCAGCGACAGCAAATCGTGAGTGCTATCCGCGATGGTGTTAAAGCAATGCCGCGTGCCAAGCACCTTGAGCTTGCTCTCGGATCGAACAATGGATCGCGCCTGCTCGAGGGAAGCCGCCTCCTCCAGGCGGGCGGTCCCGTATTCGATATTTCCCGACCAATTCGTCAACTTCGCGTCCGCCGCCAGCATAGGCAATGGCCTGATCCATGCACCCGCCACCGCGCTTGAGACCAGGCGCAAAAAGGTTCGTTTGTTCATCGAGCGTTATGAGATGGTACCAAAGGCCACGGGCTCACGAACTTGCCCGTGACATCATCGATACGCAATCCCGCTCTCTACCGTAGCCGCCGCAAACTCTCAACCGACGGCACAAAGTAATACGCGCCTGTAAGCGGCTCCGTGTAGCGTGTCAAAGCGTCCCGCGTTCCCGTAACCAGCCCCGCCATGCTGTCCAGCATCCTCGCCAGCCGCTTCTGTTCCGCGCTAAACCCCACGAACACCGTTCCATGATCCTCCACCGTCCCATACGGCATGTTGCGCCGGAATATGTCGCCAAACTCGTCCTGGTCCGTGCGGGCCACATGCGAATCCGCCGGTTTGTTTTCTAATTCGATGCTGTCCGCCTTCGTGCGTCCCATCGCCCGTTCCTGCTCCGTCACCGAAAGCGCCTCCCACTCCGCGGTCTTGTGCTTCCACTTCTGCAGCAACAGTACCGAGCCCGCCGCCCCCGCCACGCCTTCCGGCGCCAACGCCACGCTCGGCGCCTCCAATAGCTCCGGATTCTCGGATCCGTCTACGAAACCCGTCAGATCCCGATCGTGCCGGTAAGGCCAGCTCGACATTTCACTCGCCAACGACGCGAGTCCCCTTACATCGCGAATCACCGATCGCGCCATGTCGAAAACAACGTCATACGCGCTGCCCGACAGCCACACCAAGCCATCGTGCTGCGTCGCCGGCATTGCGAACCCTTCTTTGCCCACAACGGCTTTGTTGAACCCTTCGACATCCGCCGGGATGTCGCCCGGCGCGAGCTCCCGCCACAGCTCCGGCCGGAAGCCGATCACGAAATTCACTCCCCCGGTCGTCGTTCGCGGCTCGCGAATCGAGGAGATCGTCGCTGCAAATTCATCCCGTTTGCCCGCTTCCACAAGGTCGAATTCCAAATAGGCGTGAGAGGACGTTCCCAGGGCGAAGATTCCAGCTTGCGGTGTATACATTGGGGCGAGGAACAGGCACCATCATAAGCTGCGGGCGCCTGGACATCTAAACTATCGCTAGCGCATTCGCATGATGAGAACGCAACTCTTCTTGTTTCTGATCGCACTCGCTCTGCCGCTCGCCGCCGCGCAATCTCTACCCACCGGCGCCTCCATCGACCGCCAAGTCGGCCAGCTCATGACCCGCGCTCATGCCCAAGGCATGGCCGTCGCCGTGATCGATCACGGCAAGGTCGCCTACGTCCAGGCCTACGGAATTCGCAACGCAAAGGGCGACCCGCTTACCCCCGATACCGTCATGTACGGCGCGTCTCTCACGAAAACGGTATTTGCCTACACCGTCCTGCAACTCGTCGACCAGGGAAAGCTCAAACTCGACACTCCCATCGAAACCTACCTCGATAAGCCGCTGCCCGCTTACGGTCCCGATCCCGTCTTCCCCGACAAGTACGGCCCATATAAGGACCTCGCCGCCGATCCGCGTTGGAAGCAAATCACCCCGCGCATGTGCCTGAACCACTCCACCGGCTTCAGCAACTTCTGGTTTATCGAACCGGACCGCAAACTGCGCATCCACTTCGACCCCGGCACGCGCTTCAGCTATTCGGGCGAAGGCTTCATCCTCTTGCAATTTGTCGTCGAGCACGGCAGCCGCGCAAAAGGCCTCGGGCTCGACCTCGGCGATCTCACCAATGCCATCTTCAACCGCGTCAGCATGCCCCGCACCAGCCTGACGTGGAGAAATGGCCAGGACCCAAACGTTGCTGACGGATGGAACGATCGCGGCGAGCCGCTGCCCCACGAAAAGCGCAGCAAGCCGCGCGCCGCGGGCTCCATGAACACAACGATCTCCGACTTATCGAGATTTACCGCTGCGCTTGTCCGCGGCGACGGCTTGTCGCCTGCTTCCCGCGCCGAGCTCACCCGCCCCGTGCTGCACATCACCACGGCGCACCTTTTTCCGCTTTTCCTCCCGGACGCGCCCGTGAGCCAACAGCGCAAGGATCTCTACTCGGGGCTAGGCGTTATCGCCTTCAACGGCCCGCAAGGCCCCGGTTTCTATAAAGGTGGTCACGACCAGCAAACCGCCAATACGATGGTCTGCATCCAGCCCGCTCAAAATTGCGTGCTGATCCTTTCTAACGACGTGCGCGCCGAGGCAGGCTTCGCCGAGCTCGTGACATTCATCCTCGGCGACACCGGCGTGCCCTACGACTGGGAATACGGCGACTACGCCGGAAAGTCCTAACAAGCCAACGCATCCTGAACTCGCATTCGTGTCCATGCGGTCCTAAAGCATCGATTATCCCGAGAACGGCAGCCTGCGCAGCCGCAGCCGATTTCTTCGGAAAACCACTACGCAGCCGGCAATCAGCTCCGACTCAAACTCCGGGAGCGCCGATGTCAGCAGACTGAGATAGTCCTGCGCCGTTAGCAGTTCTGTCTCTCGGAACAAAATGAACGATGGGCGGGCTGCCTCTTGTAACGCGAGAAGCATACCAAAATCCGCGTCTGCCGACACAAGGACACGGCCCTCTCGAAGGGCTCGCGCCAAAATCTCCTCGTCTTTGGAGGCCTGCATTCCATAGCTTCGGACGTGCACTGCGTCGTGCCCTTTTTCAACCAGATCGGCTGCCAACCGTGGAGGCAGCGCATTGTCGATGAGGAATCTCAAGCCGGCTGTGGAATCGGCAGTTCCCGTTCCATTGCAGCCGCCGCTGCAAATTGCAGGCACGCGCGGATATCTTCCTTTTGCAAGTCGGGATACTCTGCAAGTATTTCTGCCTCTGAGAGGCCGCCCGCCAGCAATCGCAGAACCGTGGCAACGGGAATCCGCAATCCCCGGACGCAGGGAACCCCACCCATCTGAGCCGGGTCTACTGTGATGCGCTCGAAATTCTTCATTCCATCCTTTCCGTTATTGTCGCAATTCGGAAGGGGCCGGTGCCGCCGCGCGACCTCGCCGCTCGGTCACAACCCCACCCAAATTCCTCAACCCCATTCCCTTCATCCACTTACCCCACCCCCGCCATCTCGCCCCGTACTCCCCCTATCCGATCATCGGCCGAAAGCAGAAATCCCTTTATGTCCACTCCCGCGCAAATCGCCGCCAATCAGAAGAACGCTCAATTCTCCACCGGCCCCACTTCGCCCGAAGGCAAGGCCACGTCATCTCTCAACGCAGTCAAGACCGGTCTCACCGGCCGCACCGTCCTGCTCCCCGGCGACGACGCCGCCGCTTACGAAGCCCATGTCCAGGGCTTCTTCAATCGCCTACAGCCCGTCGGCGATCAGGAGAGCAATCTCGTGCAGTCGCTTGCCGACACCCAGTGGCGGCTGCTCCGCATCCCGGCTCTCGAATTCGGCATCTTCGCCCTCGGCCGCCTCGAATTCGCCAACGAGTTCCCCGCCGAGCAAGCCGACTCACGCAAGCACCTGATCGACGCCAAAATTTTCCTCGCCTACCAGCGCCAGCTCAACAACC
>JAFAYI010000037.1 GCA_019240475.1 Acidobacteriaceae bacterium | reverse complement strand
GCACAGAGCATACTCATCGCTGGCGTGGTTTATCGAGACGTTCCTCCGCCCGCACCAACTGCCCGGCCACCACCGCCTCCTCCCGGCCCGGCTGCCGGCCGTCTCGCCGGACCCGCCGGTCGCCCCTGTCCCGCCGCGTCTGCTCCGCCTCCGCCTCCATCCGCACCGGCGCCGCCCGCTGCTCCGGCAGCAGCAGCCCCGCCGGCAGCACCGCCCGCTCCACCAGCTCGATAATCGCGCAACCACCGAAGTTCCGATCAAATTCACTGCATGAGCGCGCCTGCCATTCCAGCTCATCTCGCAGAGGCCAAGCCGAGCCGCGTGAGTCTCCGCGCGCTCGAGTGGACCAACTTCTTTCTGGCCGATGTGCAAGCCGGCCTCGGTCCATTTGTAGCCGCTTATCTCGCGGCCCTCGGCTGGCAGGCGGGCGCTGTCGGCCGCGCTCTCACCTTCGGAGGCGTCATGACCGTCGTCCTTCAAACTCCCGCCGGCTGGGTGATTGATCGAGCGCCCCACAAACGCCTGATCCTTGTGGCCGGAACAGTCGTTCTCGCGCTCGGCGCCGTCCTGCTTGCAACCGATGGAGCCGCTTCCAAAATCTATGCCGCCCAAGGCCTCATCGGCATCGCCGGTCCCCTTCTCGGACCCACCATCGCGGCCATCACTATGGGCGTCGTCGGCCCAAAGCTTTTCGATCGTCAGTTTGGCCGCAATCAGGCATTCAACGCAGCCGGCAATCTCTTCGCCGCCGCTGTCATCGCACTCGTCAGTCAGCAGCTTGGCAATCGCGACATCTTCTTTTGTGCTGCTGCCCTCACCCTGCCCACCATCGCGGCTGCGCTCTTGATTCGCAAAGACGACATCGATCTCGATCTAGCCCGCGGAGCACGTCAACAGATAGATCAGTCAGCCAGCGGCGATGTCTCCATCCTCTCCCTAGCTCACGATCGCGTCTTACTGGCCTTTCTCATCTGCGCCTTTCTGTTTCACCTCGCCAATGCGGCCATGCTTCCGCAATTGGGCGAACTGCTCGCCCGCAGTTCCGCTCGTGCGGCTGCCCCTTTCATGAGCGCCTGCGTCGCAATCACTCAGCTTGTTCTGCTGCTCACCGCTTCCTACGTAGGCCGTTTGGCCAATCAACGCGGCCGCAAATGGCTTCTAGTCTTTGGCTACGCTGCCTTGCCCGTGCGCGGTGCTCTATACCGTTTTCCATGCCGTCCCCGCTCTTCTCGCTGTCCAAATTCTCGATGGCATCGCAAACTCAATCTTCGGCGTGGTCTCCATTCTGGTAATCGCCGATCGCACCCGCGGATCGGGACGTTTCAATCTCGCGCAAGGAGCGTTAGCCACTGCCGTCGGCCTGGGCGCAGCCTTCAGTAACACCTTAGGCGGAATGTTGATGGAACGCTCCGGCTATCGTGTCTCGTTCCTCGCACTCGGCGCGGTGGCCGCTCTCGCTTTCTTCCTGCTTTTGTTCTTGATCCCGGAAACCGGTCAAACCACACACGCCTCAATACAAAACGCCTAAAGATGACTACTTACACTCTGCCGTCCGGTACCACCAACCTCTCCCGTCCCGTCAGTTGGATTCACATCGGCGACACCCACATCACGGGCCCGGGCGACTCAAGCGAGCTCGCTCTCGGCCAGATCGTCGACGAGATCAACGACGTTTACGCGCCCGCCGGCGTCGACTTCGTCTTCCTCCCGGGAGATATCGCCGACAACGGCAGCGCCAGTGCGTATCGCGCCGCGCGTGCCCACCTCGACCGACTGAAAGTGCCCTGGTACGCCATCGTCGGAGATCACGACGTCCATGAGCGCAGTTTTGCCAACTTCCAAACCTATGTCTTTTCCACCCTCCACGGCGCATTCACCATAGGCAATTACAGATTTCTTCGCCTGAACGCCTTTTCAGAACCCAGGCCCGACGCCTTCAGCGTCGACGCCCAACAACTACGCTGGCTCGATGAGCAACTCGAGCAAGCAAGCGCGCGTGGCATGCAGGCCGTCTTGCTGCTTCATTGCTACCCCAGCGATTTGAAGCAAGGCAGCGCCGAGCTGAGCGAGTTACTGCGTCGTTCCCCCGTTCTATTGATCGACATGGGGCACACGCATTACAACGAAATCAGCAACGATGGCGACGTGCTCTACTGTGCCACCCGCTCCACAGGACAAATCGAAGAAGGTCCCGTGGGTTACTCCGTTATCACCATCGATCGAGCCGTCGTCAGCTGGAACTTTGTTCGCCTCGGCTCGCCTGCTCTGGTCGCCATTACCCATCCCGCTGACCATCGTTTATTGACCACCCGTACCGCTGCCGCACCCTTTTCACAGAGGATGGCCGTAAGCGCGAAAATCTGGTCCCCTTCACCGGTCAAAACAGCTCGGGTGCTTCTGAGAAACAAAGAAGTCCCTCTGTATCCGCGGGATGAAGTGTCTTGGGAGGGTGTAGTCGACACACTGGGAATACCGGAAGGAGTTCACCGCTTACTTGTGACCGCGCAAAATAGCACGGGGACACAGCTTGCCAGTGACATTTGGATCTCCCTGGGAGATCGGTTGGAGCGTGATCACTCGCCCATCGACCAGGAAAACGCCATCGGCGCCTGGCCCGAGCGCGACATTCTGGGTACGCAGCTCGGCCCCAATAAGAACGGCCGGAAATGGTGAACCTTACCTCGGCAAGTTCCATCCTCATCCTCGCCATCTCCGCTCTCAGCATCCTGCTGATGCTGGTGCGCCCCCGCAACATTCCCGAGGTCTACTGGGTCGGTTCCGGTGCGCTTCTGCTGGTCGTCTTTCGTCTAATTCCTCTGCCCCTGGCCGGCCGGGCCATCGTGGAGGGCTCCGACGTCTACTTCTTCCTCATTGGCATGATGCTGCTCTCTGCCTTGGCTCGCGATAACGGTATTTTCAAATGGGTCGCGTCGCTCGCAACGCAAGCCGCCAAAGCCTCGGCCCTCCGCCTCTTCACTCTCATCTATGCCGTCGGAACCATCGTCACCGTCTGCATGTCGAACGATGCCACCGCTGTCGTGTTGACACCCGCTGTGCTGGCCGCCGTGCGCCGCTCAAAAGCCGAGCCTCTGCCGTTTCTCTTCGCCTGCGCGTTCATCGCCAACGCGGCGTCCTTCGTTCTTCCCATATCCAACCCGGCCAATCTAGTGGTGTTTCATTCCGGCTTGCCTTCCCTGGGGCGCTGGCTCTTGGCCTTCTTCCTTCCGTCTCTGCTCTCCATTGCCGTCACGTTTCTGGTGCTGCGTTGGTACTTCCGAAAAGATCTAAGCAACTCCATTGAGATCTCTAAAGAAAAAGCGGAACTCAAGCCGGAAGGAAAGCTCGTGCTTGCCGGCCTCGCCCTCGTCGTCGTCGTACTTCTGGTTATGTCGTCGCTCAAGAAGGATCTCGGCCTTCCCACGTGTATCGCGGCGTTAGTCGTCACCGCGGTGGTCTGCGTCCGTAACAAGACCAACCCTCTTCCGTTCGCAAAGGAGATCAGCTGGGGCACGCTCGGCCTGGTCGCCGCCCTGTTCGTTCTGGTCGACGCGGTAGAAAGTCTTCACATTCTCCGCCTGATGCAAGCGGCGCTCCAGAACGCGCAGGCGCTCGGAGAAAACACGGGTTCGCTGGTCGTCGCCTTTGTCGTCTCTATCGCTAACAACCTGGTAAACAACCTTCCCCTCGGCCTCATGATGGGCAACACACTCACCGCCATGCACACCAAGGGTCTGCTCGCCAACGCCGTGCTGATCGGCGTGGACCTCGGCCCCAATCTCTCCGTAACCGGCTCGCTCGCAACCATTCTTTGGCTCCTCGCCCTACGCCGCGAAGGGCTCGATGTCAGCGCGCTGGACTTTCTGAAAGCCGGCGCCATCGCCATGCCGTCCGCTCTAGTCGCTGCCATGGCTGGCGCATTTGCCTTGCATGCCTTCGGAATTCGCTAGACAAGAATCGAAAGGACTCATCCCAAAATGAACGCAACCTGGATCATTCCGTTTATCATCCTCGGCGGCGCGCTACAAACCTGTGGCGCCGCTATGAACGGACAGCTCAATAAATATCTGGTCAATCCGTACCTGGCCTCCACCGTCTCGTTTGCCGTAATCACGTTCTTCTTTGTGGCGGTCTTTTTCGCCGTGCCCCATCCTCTTCCCACCATGGACGACCTGAAGAATCTACCTTGGTGGGCTGTCTTCGGTGGATTAGTAGGCGCGGTTCAGGTCTTCGCCGGCCTCACCCTCGTCGGTCGCGTAGGCGCGGGAACGTTCATGTCCGTGACTGTCTCGGCAGCGTTGGTCGCCTCGCTGCTCATCGATCACTTCGGCTGGTTTCGTATGGACGTCCACTCCGTCACCCCGCTACGCGCCCTTGGCGGCTTGCTCTTGATCAGCGGCGCTGCCTTGGTGACAAAGGCGTAGCCACTCGGAAGCTTCATGCCTTGGACGAGTGTGTCCGTTGTGTTCAAACGAACGGGGTGAGAGAGAGCGGACAATAGTGCGATTGACCGGCTTGGGCGGTCGGAGCGGGAACCCGGCGGCCTGAAAACGCGTCGAAGACTGAATGCGGCGGGCGGCGTTGGCGATGGTGGTTTGGAGCTCGGTGGTTGCCGGGCAGGATGTTGTGACATGGCATAACGATGTGGCGCGAACGGGGCAGAATTTACGGGAGACCGCGCTCACGCCCGCAAACGTCAATACAAAATCGTTTGGCAAATTGTTTAGGATCGCGGCCGATGGGAAGGTGGATGCGGAACCGCTGTACGTGCACGGGCTGGAGATGCCGAACCGGGGAGCTCGGGATGTGCTGTTCGTCGAAACCGAGCATGACACCGCTTCCGCATTCGACGCCAATTCGGGAGAGGCGTTCTGGCATGTGCGGTTACTGGGGGCGGGCGAAACGCCATCGGACAACCGGAACTGCAGCCAGATCACGCCCGAGATTGGGATTACGGCAACGCCTGTGATCGATCGGCAACAGGGGCCGCATGGAGTCCTCTACGTGGTGGCCATGAGCAAAGATGCGCAGGGGCAGTACCACCAGCGGCTTCATGCGCTCGATTTACAGAGCGGCGCGGAACGGCTGGGCGGACCGGTGGAGATTCGGGCCAGCGATCGCGACGCGCCGGCATTCGATCCGAAGCTATACGCGGAGCGGGCGGCGCTGTTGCTGGTGCACGGGACGCTGTTTCTGACGTGGACTTCGCATTGCGACATCGGCCGTTATAACGGCTGGGTGATGGCATACGAGGCGCGCACTTTGAAGCAGAAGGCGGTGCTGAACCTGACGCCGAAGGGGGAGGAAGGCGCGATCTGGCAATCCGGCGCGGGACCGGCGGCGGATTCGGAGGGGAACGTCTACGTGATGTTGGGCAACGGCGACTTCGATACGTCGCTCGACGCGAGCGGATTTCCGGCGCGGCGCGACTTTGGAAATTCGTTCGTGAAGATCAGGGAAGGGGCAGGCGGCTTGGAGGTTGCCGATTACTTTACGATGTTCAACGTAGAGGCTGAGAACGACGGCGATGGAGATCTGGGATCGGGCGGGCCGCTGGTGCTGCCGGACATGACAGACGCGCGCGGCGCGATCCGGCATCTGGTGGTGGGCGCCGGGAAAGACGTGAACATTTACCTGCTGGATCGTGATGCGATGGGCAAGTTCAACGCTAAGCGGAACAATGTTTATCAAGAGATCTCAAGGGCGTTTCAACATCAGTACGCGAGACCGATTCCGGCGTATTACAACGGCATGCTTTACTACGCGACGACGGAAGACCCGCTGAGGCAGTACCGGTTCGAAAAGGCGCGGCTCAAGCCGGCGCCGGTTTCGCAGAGCGGGATGAAGTTCGTTTATCCGGGGGCGTCGCCGAGCATTTCGGCAAATGGGACGCGGGACGGGATCGTTTGGGTGCTGGAGAACAAAGATCCGGCCGTGTTGCATGCCTACGATGCAAACGATGTGTCGCATGAACTTTATAGCAGCAACCAGGCGTGGTTTGGGCGAGATCATTTCGGCGCGGGGAATAAGTTTATAACGCCGATGATTGCGAACGGGAAGGTGTACGTGGGGACGACGGACGGCGTGGGAGTGTTCGGGTTGCTGAAGAAGTAGGGCGGGCGGCTATTGCGCGCGCCATTGGAGGACGCGCAGCGCCCGAAGCGTATTCCAGCGGCTGGGAGCGCCGGGCGATTCGTCGAGGGAAAAGGCGAGGCCCTCGCAGTAGGCACGATCAAGAAGCCAGCGGCCGTCGGGCTGGCGCTTGGTCTCGACCATTTGAACAGCCTCCCGCATGCGCGGGCCGGGGCGCGCGTGGGCGCTCCTGAAATAATCGAGCGCGCGGAGGATGTCGTAGTGGTAGCGCGGGGGGAAAGCGAGTTCGAGGAACTCGGGGTTTACGATCTCGCCAGTTGAGAGGCGGCGGCAGAGGGAGCGAGCGAGCAGATACTCTTCGGCGCGATGGCGGGCGGCGGCGATTTCCGGCTCGGAACCGAGAGCGCGTTCGTATTCGAGCAGGCCTTCGAGAACGCAGATGGTGGTGTGGAAAGAAGAGCGGGTACTCTTGGGCGCTTCGCAGTTCCAGCCGCCGTCGGCGAGTTGTTCCGCGAGAAGGCGCTGAGCGAGGCTTTCGAGGGGGCGGCCGAAGTAGGCGCCGAGCGCGAGCACGCCTCCGTTGATGCAGGGCTCGACTTCGCCCTCAAAGAACGTGTTCCCTCCGGTGCTGGACGGGCGGAGATCCCAGCGGCCGCCGAGGTCGTTAAAGCGCAAGTTCGTTTCGAGGCGCGCCGCGGCGGCGGTGACGGAGGGCGAGGCGGGGTCGACGCCGGTTGCGCGCAGGAGCTGCATGGTGAAAAGAGTGGTGAGCCACGCGGGGGCATCGTCGCGGCGCCAGGACCCATCGGGCTGCTGGGAGGCGAGAATCGCGGCGCCGAGACCTTCGTTTGCGACGCGCGCGCGTTCAGCCGCGACCTCCGTCGAAGAGGCGTTTGTGAGATCGCGCAGAGCTTGCCAACGAATGGCGGGATCGGAGGCGAGGAGCCAATCGAGAGGATTCACGAGGCTATGATAAGCGTTTGACCATCCGGATCGTTCTTTTATCGATCGCCGCGGCGGCGAGTGCTTTCGGCCAAGCGGCGACGCACCCCACGGCGCGGGAGATCGTCGCGTTGATTGAGAAGAACACGAATGTGCCTTGGCAAGGGGAGACGGTCGATACCTTCAAAGCCGGAGACCCAGACACGCCGGTCACGGGCATTGCGACGGCGATGATGGCCACCTTCGAGGTGCTGAAGACGGCAGTCGCCGAGAACGCGAATCTGGTCATTACGCACGAACCCACGTTCTACAGCCACCTGGATAGCACCGCTTCGTTCGAAGCCGCCAACGACTTGGTCTGGCGCGAGAAAGAGAAGTTCATCGCCGAACACCATCTGGTGATCTGGCGCTTTCACGACCATTGGCACAGGATGAAACCGGACGGCATTCTGAGAGGCATGGCCGATGCGCTGCAGTGGGAGGGGAACGAGAACGTAAGCGATCCGAATCTGTTCTTACTGCCTCCGATTACGGTTGGCGATTTGGCCAGGATGATTCAGCAACGGATCGGCATCAAAACGCTTCGAGTGGTGGGCAACCCCGATCTTGAAGTGACACACGTCGCGCTACAACCGGGCGCGGCCGGCAGCGAGCGCCATCTAGCGCTGCTCAGACGCGACGATGTGGAAGCATTGGTGATCGGCGAGGTACCGGAATGGGAGACGATCGAGTACGTTTCGGACGCGGCGGCACAAGGACGTCCTAAGGCGCTTATCCTAATGGGACATATCGAATCGGAACAAGCCGGCATGGCATACTGCGCCGCGTGGCTGAAGACGTTCATACACGATGTTCCGGTGCGGTTCGTGGTCACGCCTGAGCTGTACTGGCAGCCGTAAAGGGCGCAGCCGCTTAGCGCGAGAGGGCCGGCGCGGCCTCAAGACGGTGATCCGGGCGAGAGGAGAGGACGCGCCGCACGATGTCGAGTAATTCGGCGGTGCGGTGCTCCCAACTGAATTCGCGGGCGACTAGCGCGTGAAGATTCGCAAGGCGCGGCTCGAATTCTTCGGGACGAGATAAGAAGCGAACAATGTGGGCGGCGAGCGATTCCGGGGATGAGGCGACAAGCATCTGGCGGGCCGCTTCGGGGCCGAGGAATTCGACGGCCATGGGAGTTGCGGCAACGTAGGTACGGTTAATGAGCGCCTCGACTACCTTGTTCTTGAAGCCGCCGCCCATAATCATGGGCGCGATGTAGAGGGCGCTGGAGGCGAGCTCGGCGGCCATGTCCTGGACGAATCCGGTGACGCGGATGCGGCCGCTCGCACGGTTGAGCAACTGAGGCACCGGGTTCGCGCCCGCGACGACGAATTCGGCGTCGGGATAAGAGCGAAGGACGAGCGGGAAGACATGATCGATGAACCAAAGAGCGCTCTCATAGTTCGGCGGGAAATTCATATTGCCGGAGAAGATGAGGCGGCGGGGCGTCTTAGGGGGGCGATCGCCGGAGGAGGCGGGCGCGACACCGTTCAAGAGCGTGAAGTTCTTGCGAGGAGCGCCGTTGATGCGATCGAGCGTCTGCTTATCGACTGGCGATACAGCGATGTTCGCATCGGCGCGGCGCGAGTAATAGCGTTCCTTGAGAAACGATTCGATGAGCTCGCGAGCGCTGGCGGGTATGGCGCGAAAGTTGCGATTCTGCCAGAGAACTTTAAGCTCGCGCAGGCGGTAAAGGGTATAGGAGTCGCCGAAGTCGACGATGCAGGGCAGTTGGCGCGCGAGGCGGGAAACGAGGAAAAAGAGGCGGCGGTTGGAGAAGAGGCAGACATCGATTTCAAGACGGCGCGCCAATTCGCGGGATTCGTTTACGAGGAGCGATTGCTCGGAACACAGGAAGAGATTGGCGAGCGAGGGCAGGAGGGCGAGGGTTGCAAGGCGATTCTTGAAAGGGGAGGGGCGATAGGAGCACTCGAAGAAATCGGTAATGTCGTCCGCGGCGCGGAGCTGGCCTAAGAACTCGCGCTCGCGACGGAAGTCTTCAGACCGAGCTTCGACCAGAAAATAGACGCGATGGCTAGCGGCAACGAGCCGGCGCGAATAGTTGATAAAGCGGAGCATGGCGCCGTGATGAAGCCGGGTCGAGTAATCGATGTCGATGACCCAGAGGAGATTGAGCGGGCGCGAAGAGAATTCGGACATCGGTTCCTAATATTGTTCGAGAAAAGCGACCACGCTGGGCTGCTGGGCGGCCTTGTTGGCGATGCAGACATCAATGCCTTCGAGGACCTGTCGCAGGACTCGCGGAGCGCCGGTGAAGCGCTCGACGCGGGGGCCGAGGAAATCCTGAAGGGCGGCTTTCGATTGCGCGTCGCAAAAGGAGCTGCCGACGAGGGGGAATTCGGCGCCGAAATCGAACCCGCCGCCGGTGGGGCGTTTGGCGGCGATCTCATCGAAGTGAGCCTTGAGGAATTCAAAGGCAAACATGCGGGTTTTTTCCTGGAGCTGGCCGTTGAAGAGCAGGCTGGCGCCTTCGATGAAGGGGATATCGCCATTGAGCAGCGCCTGCATGCCGGCCTGGATGGCGGCGGGATCGCGGAAGCGCTGCATGGCGCCGAGAATAAGGGCGCGATCGCGACGGTTCTGCGTGGCTTTCAAGACCGCGAGGAGGCGGTGGAACAGAGGCTCGCCGCCATAATACGCGGCGGTCCCGAGAGCCGGACTCACCATGGCCGGATCGACCGAGTTGTGGTCGGAAAGCCACTTATCGGCGAGGTCTTGTCCTTGCTTGGCAAGCTCCTGGTCTTCGGCGTAGGTGGCGATCCAGCGCAGGAGGTTGGGGCGAAGCAGGCGGTCATTATCATCTTCTCCCGATTTGGGGACCCATCCTAATTGGTGGGCGCGGGCCTGGAAATTCTTCAGCAGAAATCGTCGGTAGTTGGGCTCGAGATTTTCCGGAACCAGGTGACTGGAGGGCGCAAGGGCGAGATTGCCCGCATCCTGGACGACGTCGTGCTGGGGATCGTTGTGAAAAGTCGCGACTAAACCGAGGGCGTCGGCAGCGGTCAGGATGCCGCCGCGGGCAAGGGCGTCCGCGTTTCCCATAAAGTCGACACGCTCCGGGGCGCCGAGGCGATGGACGACATCTCCCTGGGTGAGAGCGGCGAGCAGGCGGGGCTCGTAGTCTATGCGGTAGTAACCAATGGCGTCGGCATTAGCCTGGACCCAGGCCGGGCAGGTCTTGGCGTGGGGGAGACGCCAATCGAGCGAGGGCTGAGTCATGAGGGTGCAGGCGTCTGTTCCGGTTTCGCCCGATCCATATCGGATGCAGACGGGAATGCCCCAGGTTTGATCGGACGGGGCTTTCGAGCCGAGCGGAAGATAGCGCTTCTGTTCCAGATGAAGGACGGGCGCTTGAGTGCAATCGAGCTTGAGGGAGATAAGAGGAACGCCGGCCTGATTCAGAAAGGACTTGAAGGGGGCGATGATTTCCTTCTTAGTAGAGGAACCGAGAGAGTCGAGGAACTCGGGCGCGGTGGCGTTCTTGAAGGCGTAGTGGAGCAAGTAGGAGTGAACGCCTGTTCGAAAGTCGTCGGGACCCATCCAATTTTCAAACATTCGAATAACCGCGGCGCCTTTGTTGTAAGTGATGGAATCGAACGCATTGCTGATGTCGTTCTTAGAGAGAATCTCCTGGCGGACTTTGCGGGCGGAGACAAGGCTGTCGCTGGTTTCCGCAGCTAGTTTGGAATTGGCGTCATCGACGCGAGTGCGCCATTCGGGCTTCCACTCGGAGAGGAGTTTCTGCTCCATCCAGGTGGCGAAGGCTTCGTTGAGCCAGATATCGTCCCACCAGGCTGTAGTTACTAAGTCGCCGAACCATTGGTGCGCGAGTTCGTGGGCGGCGACGGAGGCATATTCACGCTGGCGGGTGATGGTGTCGCGGCGCGGGTCGCCGAGTATGATGTTCTGGCCATAGGTGACCATGCCGGCATTTTCCATGGCGCCGAAGCCGAATGTGACGGGGACGGAGACTTCATCCGATTTTTCGTAAGGGTACGGGATACCGAAGTATTGTTCGAGGCGGCTGAGAATGGCAGCGGTGACTTCGGCGGCATATTTCGCTTCTTCGGCGTGGCCTTTGGGCGTGACGATGCGGACGGGGACATGGTTGACACCAGCGTTTCCGGCGGGAACGTAATCGAACGGGCCGACTGCGAAGGCGACTAAGTAACTGGGCAGCGGCTTAGTTTGTTTAAACGTGTAAGTGACGCGATCCCCTTGGGTTTCTTCGAGCTGAGGCGGCGTGTTACTGACGGCGGTAGTTTGTTTCGGGACAGAAATGGTGAGCTGCCACGGGACTTTGTATGAGGGCTCGTCGAAACACGGGAATGCGGCGCGGGCATCGGTCTGCTCGAACTGGGTGTAGAGGTAATCGTTGCCGTTGTCGTTCATGTGAAAGATGCCGGAGCTGTCCTGTTGACGGATGGCGCCGGTGTAGCGGATTTCGATTTGGGCGGGGCCGGTGGGAACTTGGGAATCGAAGTGGAGCGCGAGAAAGTCGTCGCCGGAGGGCTCGGCGCGGGCGGTCATTTGTTGGGAACCGGAGTGGAGCGTGGCTTCGCGAACCTGGATGTGATTGGCGTTGAGCCAGATGGTTTGAACGGGCTGCTTGACTTCGACCTGGATGGCGATGGCGCCAGTGAAGGAGGGCTGCGCGGGGTCCAGAGAGAGCGAGACGCGATAGCTGACGGGGGCGACGGTGTCGGGGAGGCGGAGAGTGGGGGCGGTTTGCGCGGCGGCGGCAAAGGAGGCATGGGCGAAAGCGAGGGCCGCGGCGAGGCAGAGGAAGCGACTGAGTGGGGCGGCTTTCATCTTCTTCAGCGTGCCACAGGGCCGCAGCGGCATGTGACGGGCGTGCGGTAATCTCCATTACTGGAGGTTCAAGGATGAAGGCTGTTGCACGCTGGGCATTGACGCTGGCCTTTGGGTGCGGCGCGATCGGCTATTCGCAGGCGGTTCCGCCGCAGAAGGCGAACATGCCGCCAGAGCAGTTTCACCAGGACGCGGCGGCGAGTCCGGACGTCGAGAAGCTGGAGGCGCAGCTTGCGAAGGATCAGAAGACGCTGCTGGACTGGGCGAATTTGGCGCGGTATCACGAGGACAACGCAAAGGTGAATCCGCCGATGGCGGGCGAGCGGCGAGTGGTGTTCATGGGCGATTCGATTACGGATGGGTGGGGGCGGTCGCAGGGGAGTCAATTTTTTCCGGGCAAGCCGTATATCAACCGAGGGATCAGCGGGCAGACGACGCCGCAGATGCTGATCCGTTTTCGCCCGGATGTGATTGCGCTGCAGCCGAAAGCGGTAGTGATTCTGGCGGGGACGAACGACCTAGCGGGGAATACGGGGCCGGAGACGCTGGATGAAATCGAAGGAAACCTGGAATCGATGGCGCAACTGGCGAAGGCGAACGGGATTCGCGTGGTGCTGGCGTCGGTGATGCCGGTGTGCGATTACATTCAGCCGCAGACGCAGCGGCGGGCGCCGGCGAAGATTGTGGCGCTGAATGCGTGGATCAAAGATTATTGCGCGCGGCACGATTGCGTGTACCTGGATTATTTTTCGGCCATGGTGGATGGGAGCGGGATGTTCAAACGCGAGCTGACGTATGACGGCTTGCATCCGAACAATGCGGGGTATGAGGTGATGGCGCCACTGGCGCAGCGGGCGATTGAGGACGCGTTGGGGAAGTAAGGGCCGGTTGATTTCCGGGGTAGCGCGATGTATAAGTAACTTAGGCATGATTGTAAACGAATTAGGTATCAGGGCGTGAGCCGGCCGTCGGACATGATTCAGGGGACGCTCGATTTGTTGATCCTGAAGACGATTTCGATTGAGCCGAAGCATGGGTGGGCAATCGCGAAGCGAATCGAGCAGGTGAGCGAAGAGGCGCTGCAGATAACGCAGGGAGCGCTCTACCCTGCCCTGCACCGGCTGGAGCAACAGGGCTGGATTACGGCCGAGTGGCGGGAGACGGATACGGGACGCGAGGCGAAATTTTACCGGCTGACCAAGGCCGGCGCCAAGCAACTGAAGCAAGAATTGGCGCAGTGGGAGCGGCTGTCGAACGCGATCGGGCTGGTGATTCGGGCGGTGTAGCGGGACTGAAGCATGGATGGGCGTTGGGCGGCGATGGTACGCATGTGGGCGCGATCGTTGTTCCGGCGCGGACGAGTGGAAGAGGAACTCGCAAGAGAGCTGCGGTTTCATCTGGAGCAGGAGGCCGCTGAGGCGCGAGCGCGAGGCGTACCGGAGAAAGAGGCCGCGAGCGAGGCGCGCAGAAGATTGGGCGGGGTGACGCAGATCCAGGAGGAGTGCCGCGATATGCGCAAGGCGAAGCCGATTGAAGAGTTCGAGCAGGATACGCGGTATGCCGCGCGGGTGCTGGCGAAGAGCCCGGGCTTCACGTTGACGATGTTGTTGACGCTCGCGCTGAGCATCGGCGCGGTTAGCGCGATTGTGAGCGTGGTGGAAGGAGTGCTGCTGCGGCCTTTGCCGTACCGCGAGCCGGGGCGGCTGGTGAGGATCTTCACGAGCAACCGCGCGTGGCCGAAGTTTCCCATAAATCCGAACGATTTTCGGGATTTTCGTGCGAGGCTGCGGTGCTTCGAATCGATGGCGGCCTATACGCGGAACGATGTGCCGCTAGCCGGCAGCGGCGAGACGGTGCGGCTTTCGGGATTCGCGGTGACGGGCGGATTCTTTCACGTGCTCGGTTTGAAGCCCGCAATCGGGCGGGAGTTCGATCAGAACGACGAGATGCCGGCCAAGGGAAACATCGCGATCGTGAGCGACCGGATGTGGCGGAGCAGGCTGGGCGGGAGGCGCGATGCGATCGGGCGGAAGATCGTGCTGAACGCGGTTCCTTATGAGGTCGTGGGTGTGATGCCGCGCGGGGTGGAGCATCCGGGGAACATGTATCACGCGGTGGCCTATGGCGAGACGGTGGATGTGTGGACGCCGTTCACCAACTATGGCGACCCGAAATTTCGGGGAGCGCATTATCTGGACGGGATCGCGCGGCTGAAGCCGGGGGTGACGGTTGCGCAAGCGGAAGGCGAAATGAACGCCGGGATGCGACAGCTCGCGCGGGAGCATCAGGGATCCGAGGACGGATGGAACGTGATTGTGAACCCGCTGGGGCAGGAGATCGTGGGGCGCAGCGAGCGGTTAGTGCTGGTGCTACTGGGAGCGGCGGGGTTGGTGCTGCTGTTGGGGTGCGTCAATTCAGCGAACTTGTTGCTAGCGCGGGCAACGGCGCGGCACCGCGAGATGGCGCTACGCACCGCGATGGGGGCGGGACGGCGGCGGCTGATCCAGCAAGTGCTGACCGAGAGCGTGCTGCTGGCGATGGGGGGAGCGGCGATGGGCGCGGTGCTGGCGTTCGCGGGAGTGAAGATTCTGCTGAAGCTGCTGCCCGCGGATTTTCCACGATCGGGAGATATTCATCTGGACGCACCGGTGTTCGCGTTCACGTTGCTGCTGGCGCTCGCGAGCGGCATCGTTTTCGGACTCGCGCCGGCGCTTCTGGGTACGAAGGCAGAGCTGAACCTGTCGCTCCATGAAGGCGGGCGCAGCAGCACGAGCAGCCGCCGCACGCTGCGGCTGCGAAACGGGCTGGTGATGAGCGAGGTGGCTTTGGCGTGCGTGCTGCTGATCGGCACGGCGCTGATGCTATCGAGCTTCGTGCACCTGTTGCGCAGCGACCCGGGCTTTCGGCCGGAGAGAGTCGTGACCGCGAGCATTTCTCTGCCGCATCTGAATTACAAGGACACCAAAGCTGTTTCCGTTTTTTATCGTCAAGTGCTGGCGCAGATTTCCTCCACACCGGGAGTGGAAGCGGTGGGCGTTGGATCGGATCTGCCATGGACGGGCTGGGATGAGAACAACGGCGGGTTCTTCATTAAAGGCGAAGCGCCGCCCCCCAGGCAGGATTTCCATGCACGCTATCACGTGGCGACTCCGGGATACTTTCGCGCGCTGGGAATACCGATCGTGCGCGGGCGGGCTTTCGACGCCGGGGATGAGCCGGGCGCGCCTGGAGTTCTGATAATCAATGAGGCGATGGCGCGCTATTGGAAGCATGGCGACGCGCTGGGAGGAAAGGTCAGCTTTGAAGACAATCCGAAGACGGGCAAAGACTGGTTGACGGTGATCGGGATCGCCAAGGATACAAAAGATACGCCACAGAATGCGGGAGCCGAGCCGGCGTTCTGGTGGGCGGTGGATCAGGAGCCGTGGCCGATGGCGGCGGACGCTTCGATTGCAATTCGGTCGGAGGAAGACGCCAACCGGGTTGCCGACCGGTTGCGGGCGGTGGCGCGCGAGCTGGACCCAACGCTTGCGGTTGCGGAGGTTCGGACGATGGAGGCGATTGCGGACGGATCGTACGCGACGCCGCGATTCGCGCTGGCGCTGGTGGGCGCATTCGCGCTGCTCGCGCTGACGCTGGCGGCGATTGGGACGTATGGCGTGATCGCTTACTCGGTGAATCAAAGGATTCCGGAGTTTGGGGTGCGGATGGCGCTGGGGGCAGGACCCAGGGACGTTTTACGCGACGTGATGGCGAACGGGTTCAAGCTGGGCGCGGCGGGTACGTTCGCGGGCGTGTTGTTGGGGGTCGGGTTCGCGCGTTTTTTGGGGAACCTGTTGTATGGAGTGAAGGCGGCAGATCCGATGGTGATCGCGGCAAGCTGCGCGATTGCGATGGCAACGGCTTCGCTCGCATCGTATGTGCCGGCGCTTCGGGCTACGCGGGTAGATCCGATGCGAGCGCTGCGAGCGGAATAGCCGCAGGGCTAGGCGGGGCGCTTGGCTCGTGCGCGCGCCGGCTTGGGCTTGCTCTTGCTGCTGACGTTGAGCGCCACGGCGGCGCGGATGAGATCCTTGAGAGCCGATTCGTCGATCTTTTCGCCTTCGTGAAAATCGATGGCGCGGCGGACGTTGCCTTCGAGGCTCGAGTTGAAGAGACCGGCGGGATCCTTCAATTGAGCGCCCTTGGCGAAGGTCGTTTTGACGACCTTCTGGTACGTCTCGCCGGTGCATACGATGCCGGCATGGGACCAGACGGGAACGCCGCGCCACTTCCACTCTTCGACAATTTCGGGGTCCACCTCGTGGATGAGCGCGCGGAGTCTTGCAAGCATCTTGCCGCGCCAGTCAGGGAATTCCTTGATACGACCGTCGATGAGCGCGGAGGCAGAGTCGGTTGAGATTTGTTTATTCATAGAGGCTCCTAGGTGGCGCGCTGTGAGGCGCCGCGTGCGGGGCGGCGCCACTTTGCGGCATACGGTAGCACGAATAAGTACAAGCCGGTCAGCAGGAGAAAGGCGAGAGGAACCAGGGCCAAGAGCCCTGTCCCGAAGGTGTACTTGCGAAGCAATACGGCGATGAAGTTCACGATGACGCCGAGTGTAAAGACGATGGACACCCAACGGTGTGTTTGCCGCATCCATTTATTCCAGTTCAAGGGGCGCCTCCTGATTCACGATTGCTTGGACGCCCAGCTTGGCATTTCGACGCCGAACTGCTTGGCATATTCGGCGTGGAGCCGCTGGAAGCCGGGGAACTTCATAGCCTCCGGGCCGGCCAGGCGGCCGAGCGGGTTTCCGTCGAGCAGACGATCCAGAACGTCGAAGGCGATGTGCCAGCCGGCGGCGCCCATGGCGATGTAGCGGCGATCGATGGTGGTCCAGAGCGTGAGGCGCGTGCCGCCGCCCAGGGGCTCAAGCTGAAAGCGCATGATGTTCTCGCACCATTTGTATTCGAGCGCGTGGGGAGCATCGGCCCGCGTGATGGTTGTTTCGGTGACGTGCAGCGAGGGCGCGCCAACGGTGGTGAGTTTCACGTGGTTTCCGGCAACGCCCATGCTCGCATCGGCTTCGAAGGGGGCCCACTCGCGCAGGTGAGCGGGGTCGGTGAGAGCCTCCCAGACTTTTTCGGGCGAATGGCGCAGTTCTCTGACGAGGACCAATTTCCAGTTGTCGCCTTCCTTATCGACCCGCGCGACATTGGCCGGGCCCGGAGTGTATTGCTCAAGATTCGTCATTTCTTTCTCCTTGTTTTCGTTTTTGCTGGGGTGGTGGTTTTGGTTGGGGTAGATGGATTTGCCTTGGCCTGGGTTGGCTCGGGTGGATGGATGCGATCGAGGTGACGTTCGAGAGCATCGATGTGAGCGTTCCAGAAGCGGCGGAAGGGAGCGAGCCACGCGTCGATTTCCCGGAGCGGTTCGGGCCTGAGGCGATAGAGGCGGCGCTGCCCGTCGATGGCAGCCTCGACGAAGCCGGCATCGCGGAGGACGCGGAGGTGCTTGGAGACGGCGGGCTGGGGCATGCGGAGGTGGCGCTCGATCTCTCCGACGGATTGTTGGGAGGAGACCAGGAGGGCGAGGATGGCGCGGCGGCTGGGCTCGGCAATAATTTCGAACGCGGAATCCACGCTCTTTATATACCTCATCGGGCATATGCCTGTCAAGGCATATAATCCGCTGTGCGCGGGGAATGGAAGAGATGGCGTGGAGTGGAAGGGGGCTGTTGTCCAGTTAAACTGGAAGTACAGCCACGACTTTTCATGATGGAAGCCACACTCGCCAAGGTATTTGGCACTAAACACGATCGCGAGATCAAGCGGATACGGCCGATCGTGGCGGCTATCAACGATCTGGAACCGCAATTGAAGCCGCTTTCCGATGAGGACCTGGCGGCCAAGACGCAGGAGTTCAAGCAGCGGGTGGAGAATGGGGCGGCGCTCGACGACATCCTTATAGAAGCGTTTGCTGTGTGCCGGGAGGCGGGGCGGCGGCAGTTGAACATGCGGCACTTCGATGTGCAGTTGATCGGCGGGGTGACGCTGCATCGGGGCCGGATCGCGGAGATGAAGACCGGCGAAGGCAAGACGCTGGTGGCGACGCTTCCGAGTTACTTGAACGCGCTATCGGGCAAGGGCGTGCACGTGGTGACGGTGAACGATTACCTGGCGCGGCGCGATGCGGAGTGGATGGGACGGATTCACCGGTCGCTGGGGCTGACGGTGGGCAACATCGTGCACGATCTGGACGATCGCGAACGGCGCGAAGCGTACGGCTCAGACATCACTTACGGGACCAACAACGAGTTCGGATTCGACTATCTGCGCGACAACATGAAGTTCCGGCTGGAGGATTACGTCCAGCGGGATTTCAACTTCGCGATTGTGGATGAAGTGGATTCGATTCTGATCGACGAAGCGCGCACGCCGCTGATTATCGCGGGCCCGAGCGAGGAATCGACGGATAAGTATTACAAGGTGAACCGGATCATCCCGTACCTGGAGCGCGGGGAGGTGATTGAAGGCAAGGAGCCGGGGCAATCGTACACCACCGGCGACTTCACGGTAGACGAGAAGCACCGGAGCGCGGCGCTGACCGAAGAGGGCGTGCTGAAGGTGGAGAAGCTATTGAACACGGGCAATCTCTACGATCCGGCGAACATCGAGATGAACCACCACGTGCAGCAGGCTCTGCGCGCGCACATTCTGTATCAGCGCGACCGCGATTACGTGGTGCAGGACGGGCAGGTGGTGATTGTCGATGAATTCACGGGGCGCCTGATGCCGGGGCGGCGGTGGAGCGACGGGCTGCACCAGGCGGTGGAGGCGAAGGAAAACGTCAAGATCGAGCGCGAGACGCAGACGCTTGCGACGATAACGTTCCAGAATTTCTTCCGCATGTACAAGAAGCTGGCCGGGATGACGGGCACCGCGGACACGGAAGCGGCGGAGTTCAGCAAGATCTACAACCTGGAAGTGACGGTGATTCCGACTAACAGGCCGCTGATTCGGCTTGAGAATGCGGACGTTGTTTACCGGACCGAAGAAGAGAAGTTTCGCAACGCAGGGAAAGAGATTAAGGCGCTGCACGAGAAAGGGCAGCCGGTGCTGGTGGGCACGATCTCGGTTGAAAAATCGGAGCGGCTGTCGGGGATCTTGAAGAAGATGGGCGTACGACACGAAGTGTTGAACGCCAAGAATCACGAGCGGGAGGCGCATATCGTAGCGCAGGCGGGGCGCAAAGGCGCGGTGACGGTATCGACTAACATGGCCGGCCGCGGGACCGATATTCTGCTGGGCGGGAACCCGGAGTTTCTGCTGGAAGACCGGCTGAAGAAGCAGGGAAAATCGGCCGAGCTGCTGCCGCCTGGAGAACTGGAAGAGATCAAGGCGCAGGTGGCTCGGGAGATGGCGATGGAGCACGACGAAGTGATCGCGCTCGGAGGGCTGCACATTCTCGGGACGGAGCGGCACGAATCGAGGCGCATCGATAATCAGCTACGCGGGCGCGCGGGGCGGCAGGGAGACCCGGGGAGCTCGCGGTTTTATCTGTCGCTGCAGGACGATCTGCTGCGCATCTTCGGCGGCGAGCGGATGCAGAATCTGATGCTGCGGCTGGGGATGGAAGAAGACGTACCGATCGAATCGGGGCTGATCACCAAGCGCATTGCGGCGGCGCAGAAGGCAGTGGAGGCGCAGCATTTCGCATCGCGCAAACACGTGCTCGAATACGACGATGTGATGAACAAGCAGCGGCAGGCGGTGTACAGCATGCGCCGGCAACTGTTGGAAGGCGAGAACCAGAGGGAGCGGATTCTGGACATCGTGCGAGGGATTCTGGCGACCTTTATGGAGCAGTTTGCTCCGGAAGGCGCGCGCTACGACCAGTACGATCTGGCGGGCTTGCAGACGGCGGTGTTGAACCAGTTCGGGGCGAAAGCGGACCTGGAGGAGCTGGCGAATTTAGGGAGCCGCGAGATCGAGCAGAAGATCGATGAATTGATCGTGGGGCGGTATGAAGAAAAGGAGCGGATGATCGGCGCGGAGAATTTGCGGCACGCCGAGCGGATCATCATGCTGAACGTGGTGGACAACCAGTGGAAGGATCACTTGTTGTCGATGGATCACTTGAAGGAAGGCATCGGGCTGCGCGGGTATGGGCAGAAGGACCCGCTGATCGAGTACAAGAAAGAATCCTTCCAGATGTTCCAGGACATGATGGACCGGATTGAAGACGAGACCATCAAGTTCCTGTTCTTCATGCGGATTGAAGGCGGCATGGGGACGGTGCCAATGCCCTACCCCGAGCCGGAAGACGATGGGGATGGAGACGGAGAAGAAGAGCCCGAAGCGGCAGCGCTGGCGCAGGCGGCGCAACAGGCCGCGCAACAGAGAGAGGCGCAGCAATCGGTTTTGGATCTGACGCGGAACATCCAGCGGAAGAAGGATCGGGAGCTCGCTGAACTGCAGTTCACAGGCGGCGACGGAGCGGGCACCAATCAACAGAAGACGGTGTCTAAGGCAGCAAAGGTTGGCCGCAACGAGCTTTGCCCATGCGGCAGCGGAAAGAAATATAAAAAATGTCACGGTGCGGCGGCCTGATCGTTTGCAGTGTTTTGCTGGTTTCGAGCGCTTGGGCGGCGGACGACCAGGCGTTGTGGCGGGAGTATGGGCTCGCGCATACGGAGGCGACTCAAGCGGGCAAGCTGAAGGTGACGACGTACCGGATGAAAGATCTGACGGGCGCGCTGGCGGCATGGGAGTGGCTGCGTCCGGAGGGGTCGCGGGCGTGCGAGCTGGCGGCGTTCTGCACCGAGAACAGCGGCCGCGTGACGGTTTGGGACGACAATTACGTGGTTACGTTCGAAGGCGGCGCGCCCACGAAAGCCTTGGTGGATGAAATATTGAAGGGGCTCGCCGATAAGCGCGACACGGCGCTTCCGGCCATCTTCACGTTTCTTCCGCATGAAGGGCTGGCGCCGGAATCGGCGCGTTATGTATTGGGGCCGGAATCGTTGAAGGCGTTTGCGCCTGAGCTGGCGGCGGCCAATCCAGGATTCAACGATGGCGCAGAGGCGCAGGTGGCCGATTATAAAGTCGGCGGCGCGAGCCGGGTGCACCTGGCGCTGTTCTATTACTTGACTCCGGAGATGGCGCGCATTCATTCGGCCGGCTTTCGCGGGGTCGCGAATGCACATGTGAAGCGATCAGGCATGCTGGTGGCGGTGGTGTTCGGGCCGGCGACGGAGACGCAGGCCGACACATTGCTAAGCCGCGTGCAGTACGAGGCGAAGATCACGTGGAACGATACGCCGCCTCCAAGCCCGATCAAGCCGTTGTATCAACTGCTGTTGAACATCATGTATCTGAGCATTCTGCTGGCGGCTCTGTGCCTGGTAGCGGGGCTGATCTATGCCGGTATGCGGGTGTACCGGCGGAGATATGGAACGCTCGACGAAGCCGAAGCGATGACGACGCTGCACCTGACCGGCGACCAGCAGAGTACGCGATAAGTTATAGAATATTAGCGACTTAGCCGATTTAACGGAATGTGCGTGACAGGGTATAGGGAGGGGCGCGGGCTCGCACGCCGGAAACATGTTCAGCCGTAAATGGTTTGTACGGAGGTACTTACAGGAAGCTTTGGAAAGCCGGAAAAATGCCCTTGACTTCACCACCGTCACGCCCTACACTCCAATCACAAACAGGTTTTGACGGTTGCGATGCCGTTGAATCTGATTCTCCCATCAAACGTAACCCTTGGTGCGCCAAGGGCCTGGTAAGGAGAGAAAGTGCTCATTCGAGAGAATGAGCATTTTCTTTTGCTTATCGGCCACTGACCGTCTCGCGAGAGGCGAACCGTCTCGGCAGCCCGGGCTGGCGATAGTAACTCAATTTACATTAGTACTGAAGCTCACCGGCTGGATCTTGAGCGAGGGCCCTTGTCCGTTCGGGGCGCCGGCAGAGCCTCTTCGCGCATTTCTGGGGCGGAGGCCGCATTCGGCGGCGAACGCTCAAGGCGGCGGGGTATTGTTAACAATTGATGCTGACTCGATTACTCACGTTCTTTGCGGTAGGTTCCAGCGTTGTGTTGTGCCAGGTCCAGCCGGCTTTGATGCCTTGGCCCGCGAGCGTTTCGGTGCAGCCGGGAGCGGTTGCGATCGGTAGCGGTTTTAGCGTTTCGGTTTCGGGCGGCGGCGCGACGGATGGGCGGGTGACGGCGGCGGTGGAGCGCATCTTCGAGAGGTTGACCAGGCAGACAGGCATTCCGCTGTTGCCGCGTGTTGCGGCCGCAGGGCAAAGCGCAACGCTCACGATCGTGGTGGAGAGCAAGGATCATGGAGCGCCGCAGAGGCTGGGGGACGATGAGCGGTATTCGCTCGAATGTTCGAACGGGCGGGTGCGGATTTCGGCGGATCGGCCGTTGGGCGTGTTGCGCGGGATAGAGACGTTTCTGCAGTTGGTGCAGGAGAACACCAGTTCAACAGAAGTCGGCTCAAAAGGCGCCGGCTCAGCGGGCGCTGGTTCAACAGACGCCGGCTCAGCGGGGGCGAGTGGGGCGACAGCGGCGGGATTCAGCGTGCCGGATGTGACGATTCGGGACGAGCCGCGTTTCGAGTGGCGCGGACTATCGCTCGACGTTTCGAGACACTTCATTCCGGTGGAGGGAGTGCGGCGGACGCTGGACGGCATGGCGGCGGTGAAGCTGAACGTGCTGCACTGGCACCTTTCCGACGATCAAGGATTTCGCATCGAGAGCAAGAAGTATCCGCGGCTGGCGCAGGAGGGGTCGGACGGGATGTATTACACGCAGGCGGAGGTGCGCGGGATGATCGCGTATGCGCGGGAGCGCGGGATACGGATCGTGCCGGAGTTCGACATGCCGGGGCATGCGGCGAGTTGGCTGCCGGGGTATCCGCAGTTGGGCACGCATGCGCCGCCGTATCAGATTGTGCGCGGGGCGGGCATTTTCGGGTCGTTGATCGATCCGACGAAGGAATCGACGTACAAGTTTTTGGATGGCTTCGTGGGGGAGATGGCGAAGCTGTTTCCGGACGAGTATTTTCATATCGGCGGCGACGAAGTGGACCCGAAGGAGTGGAACCAGAACACGCGCATTCGGGCGTTCATGGCGGCGCATCGTCTGGCGGATGGCGCGGCGCTGCAGACCTATTTCAACCAGCGATTGTTGAAGATTGTCACGCGGCATCACAAGCACATGGAGGGCTGGGACGAAGTGCTGACGCCGGGGCTGCCCAAGAGCGTGGTGATTCAGTCGTGGCGCGGGCAGGAGTCGTTGTGGCAGGCGGCGCGCGAGGGGTATCAAGGGCTGTTGTCGGCGGGCTATTACCTGGACCTGATGCAGCCGGCGTCGAAGCATTATGCAGTGGACCCGATGAAGCTGCCGCAAGAGACTATCGAGCGATTGCAGAAGAAGAACGCGCCGATACCGGGGGCGTTGACGCCGGAGCAACAGAAGCTGATATTGGGGGGCGAGGCGGCGATGTGGGAAGAGCTGGCGACGGCGGAGAATCTGGATGCGAAACTTTGGCCGCGGCTGGCGGCGATTGCGGAGCGATTCTGGTCGCCGGAGTCGGTGACCGATCCGGTGTCGATGTATCAGCGCATGGCGGTGACGAATCGGTGGCTCGAGTGGCTGGGGTTGACGCAGCGGTCGAGTCTTGAGTTGATGCGGATGCGGCTGGCGGGCGATTTGCCGGTGGGACCGTTGGATGAATTCGCGTCGGTGATGGAGCCGGTGAAGGGCTATGCGCGGCATGCGGAGCGGTACGACATTTTTGTTCCGTTCAATCGGCTGGTGGATGCGATTCCGCCGGAGAGCAATGGGGCGCGGGAGTTTCGGGAGGAAGTGGATCGGTATTTGGCGCTGCCGCAGGGGCAGCGGGATGGGGCGGCGCTGCGAAAGCGGCTGACGGAGTGGGGGCAGAATATCGATCGGGTGCGGCCGATGCTGCAGACCGAGACGCTATTGAGCGAGAACCTGGCGGCGGCGGATGCGCTGGCGGTATTGTGCCGCGCGGGCGAAGAAGCGCTGGGGTATTTGGATGCGGGGGGCTCGGGTGGGGCCGCGGCATCAGGCGGGGCGCCGGGAGACTGGAAGGCGCGGACGCAGACGGCGGTTGCGGAGGCGGCGAAGCGGAAGGGCGATTTGCTGATACAGATCGCGCCGGGGGTCGAGAAGCTGGTGGATGCGGTGGCGGGGCCGGGAGTGCAGGCGCCGAAGGAGACGGGGGAGGACGATCAGTAGTTAGGGGGAGGGGTCTACTAACGCATCCATTCATCGCGGGGAATCCCGCTGCCCTCGATGATTGAACGCATAGTTCCGAGAGGGAGCACGCGACCACGATGGAAGGCGACGATTACTTGTTTGCCGGTTGTAGCGTTGCGCCACTTCTGATGGCTTCCAGACTGGCCGACCAACAGGAATCCATGATGCTTTAAAGTGCCTATTACTTGGTCCGCGGTCAGGCGAGGGGCGCCACGCTCACCCAATCGTTACCTCGACGAGTTTTGCGTGACGTGGCAAGTCGATATCGGAGGGCGCTAAATAGAGCTTGATGGCTTCTTCGATATTGCGGCGGGCCTCGTCTTCGGTATCTCCGGCGGAGGCACAGCCGGGAAGTTCCGGGCAGACTGCGGAAAAGCTTCCGACGACGGGATCGAATTCGAGGAGTATGCGGAATTTCACGATGGCTAGGATCAGTCTATCTTGGTCCCGAGTGCCGCACATGCAGCGCCCTAGACACAGGGGCAGATAGACATACCGTAATCACGGGTCCGTTATGCCGGCCATGTCGTTCAGGCTGTCGGCGAGGGCTTGGGTGAGGGCGGTGGTGGGGATGTTCCAGTGCGTCGAGGGCATCCAGGTAAGGGTGATGGAGGAGTCGAGGATCTGGTAGTGGACGCCGAAGTAGCGGAGATAGGGCAAGCAGATGCCGGGACGGCCGATGATGGGGACCTCTTTGTAGATAGCGGGATGGGAGATGAGGATGTCTTCGCGGCCGAAGTGGGCGAGGCCGAGGGCGCGGAGGAGAAGTTTGGCGATCTTGACGACGGCGCGGATATAGGCGCGGCGAATACCGGCGCTCTTTTCGGCTAAGAGCATTTGCGCGCGGAAGGCCGGGAAGTAGCGGCGGGCGGCGCGGCAGACGGCGGTCTGAGAAGCGATGGCTTCGCCGAGGCAGGCCTGTTTGAGCTCGCGGGGGCAAGATGGATGGCGCATGCACTCGATGAAATCGAGCATCTGGCGCGTGCTGACGGAGGCGGTCACCAGATCCATGGAGCGATATTTCGACATGGCGAGGAGCTGACGGATACGGGCGAAACGGCCGGTGAGGCGGAACACGGCGAGTTGCAGGGCCGCGACGAAAGCAGGGACGGGGTCTAGACCGCGAGAGGAGAAGAATGCGCGGCCGAAGCCGGGGAGTTCGAAGGTCGACTGCTGGGTATGGGTGATGCCGGCGAGGTCTTTGGCGGCACGGGCGAGTAAGGCGGGCGGCACGGGAAGCGGGAGTTCTTCGGGCGTGGAGGCGGTCGGGTTGACGGCGGCCGTGGGCGTGGAAGCGACGGTGACGGCTCGCTTCGAGATTTCGCTTGCGGCGCGCATCTGGACGTTGCCATCGAGATAAGCGTTGAAATTGAAGAGCAAGCAAGCTTTCGAATTTCCGAACACGACGATCTGAAGCGCGGAGTTAAACCAGCGGTTACCGGGGTTGCCGCTTTGGGCGAGAGCGGCGGCTTCGGCGGCGGAGGAGGGCGAGAGGTCGAGATCGAGGCAGAGGGTGAGAAAGCTGTGGCGCAGGGAGTCGAGCGAGGGGGCGCCTGTGGGATGGTTGCGCAGCTCGGCCCAGGCTCGGGCTTGAGTGGATGGCTTCGCGGCGGAGATGAGAGCGGCGGGTATGGCGGCGTTCGAGGCAGGTATTTGGAGGAGAGCGCTGAGGACATCGGGGGCGGGCCACGCCGCAGGCAAAGCTTCGAAACTTAGTGAGTAGAGGTGGCCTGAGCGCAGGACGGTGACTTGCGAAGCGAGGGTGCTTTTAAAAAGGCAAAAGTGTTGACCGTCGTGGATGATATTCGTCGAAAAAAGATTGGGGTATTGGCCCATTTCGAGCGGAGCGGCGCCGTAGCGATCGGGCGGAAAATTGCCGGAGACGATGTCGAGATACATGGCTCGCGCGGCGGCGACAAGCGCGGCGGCGCGGTGCAGGGGGTCTATGGCGGAGGGATGATCTTCGATGGCGGCGGTGGCGGACATGACCGGCGCAAAGTAATTGTTGCGGAGATTGACTGTGCGGAGAAGGTGCTGGATCGAGGCTTGGCGGACGCCGGGCGTGCCGAGCCGGTGAGCGGCTTTGAGGATGGCGTTCGAGGCAGAATTCAGTGTGACTCCGAGGGCTTGGAAGGCTTTCACATCGTGGAGGGCGGCGGGATCGAAGAAGGCGGGCGACGGGCAGCCGGGGACGTCTTCGTAGAGCAGGCGGGTGCGCTCGCGAGGGTCGAGGGTGGGCATCTTGCGCTAAAAGATAGTGTCCATGAAGCAAGAATTCGCTGATCGAGGAAAACAGGAAATGAACCTTAGCGCCCGAAGTCCAATTGCGTGGGAGTAGAGCTGGAAGAAAGCCGACAGGAGGGAATCTGGGATGCAACAGACGACAGGGGCCGGCGCTTACGCGGGCTCGGAGGTTTGGAACCGTGAAGCGCACTCGTCGGGAGTTTCTTGGGCGGCGGTGCTGGCGGGCGCGTTTGTGACTGCGGCGTTGTCCCTTACGCTGCTGGCGCTCGGCGGGGGATTCGGGTTGTTGACGGTGTCGCCGTGGTCGAACGCGGGCGTGTCGACGGCGGCGGCAGGCGCGGGAGCGATTGCCTGGTTGATTGTCATCCAGATTGTGGCTTCCGGGATGGGCGGATATCTGGCGGGGCGGTTGCGCACGAAATGGGCGGCAATTCACACGCATGAGGTGTATTTTCGCGACACGGCGCATGGGTTCCTGGTGTGGGCCGTGGCGGTGGTGATCACCGCGGCGTTTCTCGGGTCGGCGGCGACGGCGATGGTGGGAGCGGCGGCGAGCGTGGAGCCTGGGGGCGCGGAAAGCGCGTACTTTACGGATATGCTGTTTCGGCCGGCAGCGGGCGGCGGCCCGGAGACCGCGGGAACGGCGGCGAACGCCGATGATAGTGGGATGAGGGGTGAGGCGGCGACCGTTTTGGCGAATGCGCTTCGGCAGGGAGAGGTAGGAGCGGCGGACCGAAGTTACCTGGCCCGGCTGGTGAGCGCGCGCACGGGAATAAGTTCGAACGAAGCAGGCGCGCGGGTAGACGATGTCGTGCGGCAGGCGCGCGAAGCGGCCGATGCGGCTCGCAAGGCGACTGCGCGATTGCTGCTGTGGACGTTCTTAGCGCTCTTGATTGGCGCTTTTTGCGCCAGCTATGCCGCGACGATGGGCGGCAGGCAGCGCGATGAGATGAAGGCAGTCTAATTCGCGGGCAAAGGGGAGATCAACTAAATGCGTTCAGTTCTCTTATATTTCTTGGGCGTGCCGATTCCATTTATCATTCTGATCGCGCTGTTTACACATCACTGTTAGCGGCGCGTAAGACGGTCCGGTTGAGCGGCGATAACTGGGTTGTGGGCGTGGGCGGCGTGATGTACATCGAACAATCGGTGTCCGGTAACGGGATCAGCCGCCTTAGAAGGTATGCAGACGGGGCGCGTCAAAGATTCGATTCAAATCTAACCCGAACGGCTATTTCCGAAGCCGGCTGGGAGGCGCAGAGATCGGTCATCCTAGATGAGACGCTGCACACGCGAATTGAGATTGATTGGCTACGGCGGGCATATACGGATCGGGAGTGCGGGACCGCAGGCTCCAGCGTGAGAGCAACCTATCATGTAGGCTCGTACCCCGCTGCGAGGATTGCCGTTGATCGGCAGGCCGAAGATCTGGGCCAGACAAAGAGCCTGTTGGGCCATGGAGCCAGAAGAATTCGAATTCGAGAGCACCGCTCTCCTTTGCCGGAACTCGGCTTGTGCGAGTTGATTTCGGTGGAAGAGGGTTGGTTCCTCTCCTTACCGTCGCTTGAGGCCGTTCAGCCGGAACTTTGCGATAACAGGCGGCCATCTCACATTGGCGGACCGGGCGAACTCATTCGTCACACCGGAATTGAGCACTGGGGTTTTCCGGTGGACGTGGAAACGCGAGTTGCAGAAGGATCCGGAGAGCCGCGGCCATGGCTGCACTATCGCTTGATTGAGCTTTGCACAACCGCTTTAGGGCCGGAGGTGTTTACCGTTCCTGAAGGTTTTGCGCGGGTCGAGTCGCTGGACGGGCTAGCGGTTCGGCAGCGGCAAGGGATTCCTGGTGAGATCCGGGAGTGATCTTATTTCAGATCATCATTCAGGGGTGACACCAAAATAAAACAACCAGAGTCCTGACAGATGCTGTCTTGCGTATTCGATCAAGCGAGTCTGAGGCACGTCCTGACTTAACCTGTTACAAAGCCGGGAAAGCGCCACTGCCACCTCCTGACTTCTATCTGGTCGTTCAAGGACCCAAAACACATAGTGTTCGGTACTTGGGCTCATCTTAGATCGTGCGCGTTGCTTACAGATATCCGGCTTTAAGCCCTTCGGTTCCCGCTTTCCTGGCTTGTCGTACCAGTTCTGGTTGCCCTCCCAGACGGTAGGTCGCGCTGGACCCTTCAATTCGCAGGTCGCCGGGACGTCGGTAAGATTTGTTGGCTTCTGAGCATCGAGTTTCAGCCAGACGTAATCGATTCTCCGTTGACTCGTTTGTATCGGGCATGGAATGTCTCCGGCTACTCGCAGCTCGTATTGGAAAGTTGTCGGAAGCGCTCGGGTCTTGATAAAGTTCCGCAATTCGTTCTCAGTGAAGCTGGAGCGTACCCGTCCTTTCCTTTTCTTCGATCCGTTGCGGGTGTCTAGATCAAAAACAGCAGTGCTAAGGATCTTAAAGATTTCATAGCCACTAACAGGTAGCAAGGACGAGATGCCTTCAGCCTTGAGTAGTGCTACCCCCATGGTTCGCTCTTCACCATTGGAAATCGTAGCGCATGCAGTGTAAAGATGCAGTTACCCGGCGCGGCGTTTGATGTCGATGTTGAGGCGCTTGATTTTTTGATTCAGGGTAGACAGCGGGATGTGGAGAGCTTCGGCGGCGTCGGTTTGGCTGTAATTGGCGGCCTCGAGGGCTTCGATGATTCTGCGGCGCTCGTAATCGGCGACGACTTCGAATAGAGACGCATTGGGAGCAAGCAGGCCGTTGGGATCGCGCGAGATGCGCAGGCCGCTTGCTTGCTGGAGGTGATCGGGCAAGACGTGAGCGGGGACCGAGGCAGTAGTGGTGAGAACAACGGCGCGCTCGATGGCGTTTTCCAGTTCGCGGACGTTGCCGGGCCAGTTGTGCTCGATCAGGATCTGCATGGCTTCGGGCTCGAAGGCGAGGAGAGAACGGCCGTCGCTTGCGAGGAACTTTTCGTTTTCACGGCAGTAGCGGACGAAGAAGTGATCGATTAGGAGCGGGATATCTTCTTTGCGCTCGCGCAGGGACGGGAGGTTGAGGTTGATGACGTTGAGGCGGTAATAGAGGTCCTCGCGGAACTTGCCTTCGTCGACGAGTTTCTTGAGCTCGGCGTTGGTGGCGGCGATGATGCGGACATCGACGCGCATGCTCTCGTTGGAGCCGAGGGGCATGAATTCGCGGTCCTGAAGGACGCGCAGAAGCTTGACCTGAAGCTCGGGGCTGATGGTGCCGATTTCGTCGAAGAAGATGGTGCCGCGATTGGCGGTCTCAAAGAGGCCCTTGCGGTTGGCGATGGCGCCGGTGAAAGAGCCTTTGATGTGGCCGAACAGGATGGATTCGAGAAGCTCGGAGGGCAAGGAGCCGCTGTTGACGGGAACGAAGAGCTGATCGGCGCGGGCGGAATGGGCATGGATGGCTTTGGCGATGAGTTCCTTGCCGGTGCCGGTCTCGCCGGTGATGAGGATGGTGGCGCGACTGGGGGCGACCTGGGCGACTTGATCGAGAAGGCGGAGCATGCGCTCGCTTTTGCCGACGATGTTGGGGAAGGCGTAGCGCTGCTTGAGGGCGCGCTTGAGCTGAGTATTTTCGCGCTCCAAATGACCCTTGGAGATCATGCGATCGATCTCGATGAGGAGCTTTTCGTTGTCCCAGGGCTTGGCGAAGTAATCGTTGGCGCCGGACTTCAGGGCGCGGACGGCAACTTCGACGGAGCCATAGGCGGTGAGCATGAAGACGGCCGTTTCGGTATCGCGCTGGCGGATGTCGGCGAGGACGTCGAGGCCGGAGCGGTCGGGCATCATGAGATCGAGGAGAATCAGGTCGTAGGCGCCGGATTCGAATTTTTGGAGGCCGGAGGCGCCGTTTTCGGCGAGGTCGACGATGTAGTTTTCGCCGGTTAAGAGAAGTTCGAGGCTTTCGCGGATGTCGGCTTCGTCATCGATGACGAGGATGCGGCGGCGGTCGGGAGGGCTGAGACGATCGGCCGGCAATTCCTGATTCGTGTAGGGCACTAAGTTGGTTGTAGCAGACGAAGGGAGCGGTCCGATTCAATGCTTTGACTCTGTCCTGCCGAGGCTACTTCGGCGTGTGCACGTTCTGCATTGCGTCACGGAGCGCCTCTACCCGTTGCGGCGACGTTTTTCGGGCCGCGTCCAGGACCGTTTCACCCTTGTTGTTTCTTATGTTGAGATTCGCTCCATACCGAATGAGCAGAGATAGGACGCTGTCGTCGACAGTGAAGATCGGCGTCTGACCCTCTTTATCGCGCGCGTTCACATCGGCGCCGGCTTTCGCCAACAAGCGAACGCACTCCACGCGAGCGCCATCCCGATCGTCGGAATCGGAGGCGCCCGCCGCGAAGATGGCGGTCTTGCCTTCGCGGTTGCGGGCTTCCAGGTTGGGGCGATAGCGCAGTATTTCCCGGATCATTTCAGGATTACCGGATTCCGCCGCATAGATCAGAACGCTTCCGGAATATGGATCCTGCCAGGTGATTCCGGCAATGTGCCGGGTGATCTGCAAGCTGTCCAGATCGGCGTTCGGATTGGCTCCATAAGCGATCAGGGCACGTACCGCGTCGAGGCGGCCCGACTCGGCGGCTCCGGCCAGAGCGAGATCCTTGTCCCTCTGATCGGTCCGGCTGGCGCCAGCATGGATGAGTACCGCAACGGTGTCCGGATGCCTGCTGGCGGCCGTCAGCCAGCCGCTGAATTCAAGAGGATTGATGATATCGGACTCCTTGGCAGTGGGAGCGGGAAGGAGCTTCAGCGGCACGCCCGCTTCGAGCAGGCCCCGGACGGTCATTGTCTGGCCTCGGCTCGCCGCTTCCTTCAGCATCATCTGTGCGTCAAATGTCTGGAAGTTAAAACGTTCGTCAAGCAGCGCCTGAACAAGACCTTCAGCTCCTTCGACCCAACGCTCGGTGTGGGCGAGGGAATCGGTCCGGCCTTCTAGATCGGTGATAACCGCCGGCATTCCTTCCCAGGAACCCATGTAGTCTGTGACCGATTTGGTTTGACCGTCGATCGCGATGGTCAGTCTGTAGGTGGGGCAATCGGTTACCAGGGCTCTATAGGCGGGGTCCATGGAATAGAAGTCTGCCTCGACAAAGCGTTTGGCGAGAGATCGGACTTTGTCAGAGTCTATTGAGGCAGTGTGTTTGCCTTGGGCGACGACGAACCCACGGCCCTCGAAGACGATTCCACTTGTAGAAACTGCAACGGTGTAGTCCGGGCAGGTTCCGTAACACGCGGCTCGCTCCAGACTGATGGTGACCTTAGAATCGGGGCGAATAACCGGGGCTTGCACATGGCGGAGAGGCAGGCGTTCGGGCGGTACAAGATCGATATACTCTTCCACTTCGGCCGCAACGGGACGGCCCGCCTTTTCAAATGGAGTGAAACGCCAGCGGCTGACTTCGTCCCGCACGGCGGGCCAAAACTTGAGGGCGTCGTTGTCGCCCTGCCCATCGGCTTTCGATACAGAGCCGGTGGAGGAGACAACCAGCTTGAGGCGTAGCTGATGGGAGCCGGACGGGACGCCAACCAGGGGAATCGTGCGCCGGTGCGGCTCGAGTTCATGCGCGCGAGCGAGCTGGTACGAGAAGGAAGGAAGAGTCTCGGCAGCTTGGGCAGCAACAGGGGCGCCGGTTCGGGGCAACCAAAGTGCAGCCACCAGAATGGGTATCATCAGCACCTATTTAGACTCCGAGCGGAGGCGCAATGGTTCCCACGAGACAAGCGAACTTGGCGGTTGGGGAGAGGCTGCTGATGCCCCGGGAAGGCCCCGCGGATCGGGAATAGAGGATAGGATCGTAGTCGTGCGCGCTTGCGTTCCGGTCTTTCTGGGTCTATGCGTTTTTGTATCGAGCGCGCAGACGATCCAGCTCGACTCCGAAAAGCAGACTTATCTCGAAGACGATGTAAGGGCGTTGCACGATGTGGAGTTCGCTCCCGCCGGAGAGCGCATTGTGCTTCGCGCGGCAATCGATGGATTGGATTGGGATGGCCCGCACTGCCCAGCGTTGACGGAAATCGTGCGCCTGCCGGACGGGTCCGAACGGGTGGACGAACTGGGGCGCAGAGCTGAATGTGTTCGAGATTCGGGCGGAAGCCTGAAGGTGAAGTTCGATGCGGGGCATCTCAGTTATTGGAGCGGCCTGGGTGACTACCGCATCCGGCTAAGGCTAGGCGGCAAGTATGAAGACGCGAAGGGAACATTCCCGATCTCAAACGAGATTTGCTTGAAAATCGTTGACGCGTTGAGCATCGGGAGAAACTGGGGGCCAAAGGTTCGCGGCGTTGCGGTGGACCTTTCGCTCGATAAGGAGAGCTTTGCTCTCGGGGAGGACGTCGCGCTGCACATCGCCGTTGAAAACGTGGATGCGGAGGCGCCTATTTACGGATACAGCCCATCCTGGGACCCGTTCCACGCGGTGAAGATTGCGGTGCGCGAGGCGAACGGAGAACCGGTTAAGCAAACGTGCATGCGCGTGTGGACGAGCGGCGGACCAGCGGCGATGTGGCGGTATCCAAGGGGGATGATAGTGCCGATGGAGCGTTCGCTCGCAGGCGACGGAATTCTGCCGGATCATACCGGCACTTTTCGCGTTTGGATTACGTGGAGCGTGTTTCGGGGGCAGGACGATAGTTGCCATGCTTGCCAGGTTCCGAGTGGCTTCGATTTCGAGAGACCCTACGCGGTTGCCCGTTCCATGGTGAGAACCTTTCAGATCAAAGACGGAGAGAAGCCAGCGGTTCCGTGCTATTAATTGCTTCGCGCTATCCGGGTCCGCGAGCGAGGGTCTTACGCGAGCAAGGCGTGACGGCGGTCGAGGGAGCGGGCGGCGAGAGTTGGAAAAGCGAGGCGGAAACGGGTGCCGAGTTCAAGAGTGCTATCGACTTCGATAACGCCGTTGTGCTCCTGGACGATGCCGTAGGTGATGGAGAGGCCGAGGCCGGTTCCTTTCTTGGGGGCCTTGGTGGTGAAGAACGGATCGTAGATGCGGGCCAGGTGCTCGGGCGAGATTCCCTGCCCTGTGTCGGCCACTTCGACATGGGCGAAGCCGTTTTCGGCCCAGGTGCGGACCGAGAGCGATCCGCCGGAGGGCATGGCGTCGCGGGCGTTGATGAAGAGATTGAGAAAGACCTGCTGAAGCTTGCCGGCGTTGCCTCGCACGGAGGGAAGGCTGGTATCGAGTGTCAGACGAGTCGCGACGCCGGCCTTTTGGAACTGGTGTTCGATTAAGGTCGCGGTTTCGCGGATGACGCGGTTGAGATCGGTCTCCAGGAAATCGGTGGGCGAGGTGCGGGAGAAGTTCAGAAGCGAGTTGACGATTTCGCTTGCGCGGAAGGTTTGCTTGGCAATTTTTTCGAGGAGCTTCGATTTCTGGTCGTCCTCTGAGACCTGCTTGGCGAGCATCTGAGCGTAGGTGGAGATGACGGCGAGCGGAGTATTGACTTCGTGGGCGACGCCGGCGGCGAGCAGGCCGATGGAGCTGAGCTTATCGGCTTGCATGAGGCGGCGCTCAAGTTCGTCGCGATCGGTGATGTCGTCGAAGATGATGAGGCGGCCGATCTGCTCCTGGTCTTTCGATACGAGCGGCGCGATGGCGAGATTGACGATGGACTCCTTGGCGGAGGGAAGCGACTTTTGGAGCTCTAGTCCGCCGTAGCCGTTGCGGGGAAGTTCGAGATCGTCGGCGGCGAGAGGGGAGGAACGGGGGCGCAGGGCGATCTTGTAAAGGTTGTGAATGCCCTGCTCGCCGCGCAGCTCGTCGAATTTGTTGCACAGCTCAGCGGGGAAGAGGTCGGACAGTTTCTGGCCGATGGCTTCGTGGCGGGGAATGCCGGTGAGGCGCTCGATTTGAGTGTTCCAGCTTTCGACGCGGTCGTCGAGGGCGGCGGCAAGGATTCCGACGTTAATGGATTCGACGATGTTTTCGCTGAATTCCTTCAGGCGCTCGTATTCATCGGCCTTGCGCTGGAGCGAGCTGTAGAGGCGGGAGTTCTCGATGGCGATGGCGACGTAATTGGAGAGGGTGATGAGCAGCTCGATGTCGTCGCTTGAAAGGAAATCGCCCTCGGTGGTGCGACTGACGCCAAAGAAGGCGATGATGCGGCCGCGCGATTTGCAGGCGACATAGTAGGTGAAATCCAGCTCGGCGACGGTGTTGCGAACCGATTGCGGCCATTGCTGAAAGACGATGTCGCGGAGGTGTTTGGGGCGTTCGAAGAAGAGATAGGGCTTATCGCCAGCCTCTTCGAGAAAACGGAGATCGAGCGGGAGGGTGGCAGTTTTCGGAGCGCGGCCGGGTTTGTGGCTTTGCGAGTGAAGACTGAACCGGCCGGAAGCCTCGTCGAGTAGAAAGAAGGCGATTTGCTGAATGGAGAGCGTTCGCAGGAGCCGGTCGGAGACCTGGGCGAGCATTGCGTTCTGGTCGGTTTGAGAACTGAGCTCGCGGGCAAATTCGATGAGGGTGAGGCGGGCGTCGTAGCGATCGCGATAGAAGACCCAGCGATCGAGCTGTTCCTGAATCCAGCGGCGGATGGGCTGGAATACGAAAGTGGCGAAGGAGATGAGGACGACGAAGGCCGGCGGGGTGATATTGCGGGTGCCGGAGATGAGGAGGATGAAGCCGTAAAAGGCGCCGATGACGGCGAGCGTGGCGAGCGTATAAACGTAGCCTTGCTGGAAGATGATGTCGACGTCCATGAGCCGGTAGCGCGTAATGGCGTAGGCCCAGGTGAGGGGGATGAGCGCCATGGAGAGGACGCTCAGGTTCATCAGATGAGAGGGGACGACGCCGGCGATATAGGGTATGGCGTAAAGAGCGGCGAAAGGGAGCAGGCCGACGAAGGCGCCGTTGCGAAGGTATTTCAACTGGCGGCGGAGGACGGGATCTTCGGCATGGGCGAAATCGAAGCCGAGGGCCGCGGCGCCGATGAAGTAGAGCAGGAGCGAGTAGCAGAGCGTGAGGCGGTCCAGAAACCAGCGGACTTCGAGAAGCGGCGTGGAGAAGCGCAGGAAGCCTTCGGCGGAGGCGGCGACGAGGGCCACCAGCAGGGCCGAGGGGAGATAGAACACCAGCCAGGCTCCGCGTTTTTGAAGCAGGCGCGGATGAGCGTGGAAGGTGAGGCAGAAATGGAGGAAGACGGCGGGGGCGAAGAGGCCGGCGACGATGTTGCCCCAATACATGACCTCATCGAAGGTATTGAGCTTGCCGGAGTAATGGAACGTGGAAGCGACAAAGGAGGCGAGGCAGAGCAGGTAAAAGTGGGCGGATTTGGCGGCGCTAGTGCGGCGGTAATAGACGAAAAGGCCGATGGCGAGATAGAAAAAGCCGACGAAGTACTGGTAATAAATAGCGGAATCGCGAGGCGCGGCCTGGATGAAAATGTTGTCCTTCTGGAAATCTATTGCGTTGCGGCGGAGGGTGTAACGGGTTTGGCCGAGGAGCGGAATTTGCCAGAGGGCCTGGGGGACATCGAGAGCTTTGTGGATGGGAAAGCCCTGGATTTGGAGGAGCTGGTCGCCCGGATGGATGTCGGCCTTATCGCCGGGACCGCCTGGAGAGATGTAGGCGGCAAGCACTACGACTTTACCCTCCAGGTTCCTGTCCACCCAGGTAACGCCATCGTCATGGAGAGGATAGGTATGGAGGTGCTGGAAGCTCAGGACGGCGGCGAGCACCGCCGCGACGGTACAGATGAGCAGAAGAGTACCGGCGAATTGTTTCCTAGATTCGCTCACGAATTCGGGCGGAAGGACCGAGGCATCCCTCCACAGTTCTACTTACATTGATAGGAGCATGTAGCACGTCGCCAACCATTTGAGCACCAGTCGGGGGTCCCGGGCTATGTCACTGTTAAACTTAAACCAAAGAAAATAACATGGAAGCGCCGACAGGGGAAACTTTTTAATTTGGGAGCGTTTCTACCGATTCTCGTAGCCTGCGGAGTTGAGAGATTCGGAAAAGCGGCTTGACGGCTCCGGGAATTTGCGATTTCGGCAACCGCGGAAGCGGAATGTACGTCCTCGGCGTTGACGTTGAGTGTAAAGATACTTAGACTGAATGGTGTACCCCCTTCCGCCGATAGAGGTTTTTCTCGTATGAAGTTGTCTTTGCGCGTATCGCGCACAACGCCCACCAGACGGGCTGTGCGGCTGGCCCGCTTGGGCCGCGTGTTCGCCGGCCTCGCCGCCTCCCTGTTTTTGGCTTTCAGCCTAAACGCCCAGGACAAGAGTTCGAGTTCCAGCAGCTCGAGCGACCAGACGGTGGCAAAGCCGCTGACGCCAAAGCAGATTAAGAAGAAGCAAAAAGAGTTGGAGAGAGAGCTGGCTGGGCCCTGGAAAAAGTGGCTGAACGAGGACGTGGTGTACATCATCACGGACGAAGAGAAGCAGGCGTTCAAGCAACTGAAGACGGACGAAGAGCGGCAGCAGTTCGTGGAGCAGTTCTGGCTTCGGCGCGATCCGACTCCGGACACCGAAGAAAACGAATACAAGGAAGAACATTATCGCCGCATCGCGTACGCAAACGATCATTTCGCCTCCGGCATTCCGGGGTGGAAGACGGATCGGGGAAGGATTTATATCAAGTACGGGCCGGCGGACGAAGTGGATTCGCATCCTTCGGGCGGCAGCTACGAGCGGCCGATGGAGGAAGGCGGCGGCGAGACATCGACGTATCCGTTTGAAGACTGGCGGTACCGGTACATCGAAGGCGTGGGCACGAACGTGATAATCGAGTTCGTGGACACGACGATGAGCGGCGAGTACCACATCAGCTTGGACCCGGAAGAGAAGGACGCCCTCTTGTACGTGCCGGGCGCGGGCTTGACGCTTTCGGAACAAATGGGCCTGGCGGACAAGACGCAGCGGTTCGAGCGCACGGACGGCACGCACCTTGGGACGGGCAACCAGCCGCTGCCGGAGAGCATGAACGAATTCACGCGTTTGGAGCAATATGCGAAGCTGCAGGCGCCGCCGGCGATTAAGTTCAAAGACCTGGATGCGGTGGTGAGTTCGAACATCCACTACAACACGCTGCCGATGCGGGTGCGCGCCGATTATATACGCGTGACGGATGCGACGGTGCTGACGAACGTGACGGTGCAGTTTAAGAACAGCGACTTGAACTATGCGACGAAGGACAAGGTGGCGAAGGCGACTGTCAATCTATACGGGCGCGTGACGTCGCTGACCAGGCGGCCGGTGAACTGGTTTGAAGACACGGTGAGCGCCGAGATTCCGCAGGAGATGCTGCAGCAGACCATGGCGGGATCGCAGGTGTATTCGAAGACCATTCCGCTCGCGCCGGGGACGTACCGGCTGAACATCGTGGCGAAAGACACGGTAGGCAACACGATGAACAGCTTCGAGATGGCGCTGAACGTTCCGCATTACGACGAAGATCAATTAGGAGCGAGCAGCGTGATTCTGGCGGACCGGCTGGAGCGCGTGGCTACAAACAGCATTGGGAGCGGGCCGTTCGTGATTCGCAGCTCAAAGGTGCGGCCACGGGTCGATGACACCTTCAAGCAAGACGAAACGATGGGCATCTACACGGAGTTTTACAACCTCGGCATGGACGAGAAGACCAAGAAGCCCGAGGGGACCATCGAATACGACGTCGTGAACGCGAATAACCAGACGGTGATGAGCCAGACGGAAGACATCAAGACGGTTCCGAACGCGTCAGCATTTCTGGTGACGGTGGAGAAGAAGCTGCCGCTGAAATCGCTGGCGCCTGGGAAATATACGTTGAAGCTGAAGATGATGGACAAGCTGAAGAACCAGAGCCTGAGTCCGTCGGCTCAGTTTACGGTAACATCGTAAGATCCCGGTTGAATCCCCGGGACGAGCGCGAAAGGGCATATTGAAGTCGGGTTTTGCGAATAGAAATCTGGCGAAGGCCATCGCAGTATCAGGGCTCCTGATAACCGGGGCATGGCTTGCCCAAGCCGCAGACCTTTCCCTGCCCGTGACGGGCAACCTTTTAGGCTCCGTTTCGGATGCGAGCGGCATACCGCAGATGGGAGCGACGGTCCAGCTCTTCAACAAGTACGAACGGCTGTTGGGGAAATCCGTGACGTCCATCGACGGGAGATTTGCGTTCGCGGAGCTGCCGGCGGATGTCTATTCGATTCGGGTAACGCTTGCGAGTTTCCTGCCGGCGGCGCGCGACAAGATTGCGGTGAAGGCGGGATTGGACAGCGTGCTGGACATTCACCTCGCGACGTTGTTCAGCAGCGTAGAGCTGAGCTATACGCTTCCGACGAGTTCGATGACAAGCGACTGGAGATGGGTGCTGCGTTCGTCGCCGGCGACGAGGCCGATTACGCGCTTGCTAGAAGGCGAGGAAAACTCTTCGAGCGCGGCATTGCATCCGCGGGTCTTTTCGGGAACGCACGCGATGCTTTCGATAAACGGGGGCGATGGCGGACTGATCGACTCCGATTCGACGCAGGCGGACCTGGGAACGGGATTCGTGGTGTCGACCAATTTGTTGGGTAAGAACCAGCTTCAGGTGGGCGGCACATTCGGTCAGGGCATAGGGCCCTCGGCCATGGGACTGTGCGCGATCTATAGCCGCGCCGAGAACGGCGGGTTCGGCGAGCCGCCCGAGGTGACGATAACGCTTTCGCAGTTGGGGCTTCTAGGGCCGCAGGGGCCGGGCAGCTCGGCGGGTTCAGTGGCTGGATTCGCGGGAGCGAGCCCGGTGGTGCGCGACATGTCGGTGAGCTTCTACGAGGTAGCCGACCCTGTAGATGGCGTGCACCTGGAGTATGGGATGACGGGCGAATCGGTGGAGTCGCTGCAACCGACGAGCCGGGTGAGTCCTTTTGCGCGGATGACGGTCGAAGCGGGCATGCTGGGGCAGTTCATAGCGGCCTATAGCGATGGCGGAAGGCCGGACGAACTTTCGGCGCACCAGGCGCAGCAGGTTTCCGAGACGGGCACGGCGAACGACGACTTGTTGACGGCGGTGAATGCGCTGGCGCGATTGCCCGAGCTTTCCGAGCATAACGGCCAATTGGAGTTGCAGCGCACGCAGAGTTATGAGCTGGGCTACAACAAGACGGAAGGGTCGCGGACGTGGGCGATGAGCGCGTTCTATGAGGATGTATCGAACGGGCGCATCTACGTGGCGGGAAATACGGCGTCGCTGAATGTAGCCGATTTGCTTACCGATGGCGTTTCGACAACTTCGGCTTACGATGTGGGGCATTACGACAGGAGCGGATATCTGGGTTCCGTGGACCAGAGGGTGAACGAGTCGCTAGACGTGACGCTCGGTTACGGGCGCATGGGAGGATTCACGGCGGATGCCAACGGGTTGGCCGGCGGCGGAATGCAGGAGAGGTTCCTAGAAGAGAGAAACCATAACCTGGCGACGGCGAACATCCGCACGCGCATCCCACGCGCGGGCACGCAGATTTCGGCGAACTACGGATGGGTGGATAGCGGGGCGGTGATTCCGCGGCACATTTTCACGACGCAGAACACGTATGTGTCTCCGGGGTTCAACATCATCATCCGGCAGCCGCTGCCGTCGTTCTTCGGCATGCCGGGGAGGCTGGAACTGACGGCGGATCTGCGCAACCTGCTGGCGCAGGGTTATCTGCCGGCCGGTGGCGGCGACGATCGAACGCTGCTGGTAGTGCAGGCGCCGAGGGCGATTCGCGGGAGCCTGAATTTCATTTTCTAAAGCAACGATGAAGGGGTTTGAGAAAGTAGCGATCGCGATGTTGGCGATGGCGGCGCCGGTGGTTTCCGCCTCCGGAGCCGTGGACTTGAATGGGCGGCCGGCCGATCCGTTCGCCAGGCCGGCGCGGGCGAGAGTGCTGCTGTTTGTGCGGACAGATTGTCCAATCACGAATCGCTATGCGCCGGAGTTGCAGAGCTTAGCGAAAGAGTTCGGTGACCGCGAAGTGCGCCTGTGGTTGATTTATCCGGACCGGTCGGAGACGGCGGCAGGCATTCGGAAGCATATTGCGGATTATGGCTTTCCGGGCGAACCGCTGCGGGATCCCGAGCACGCACTGGTGGGGCGCGCACATGCGACGGTAGCGCCGGAGGCGGCGGTGTTCGACGCGGCGGGAAAGCTGGTGTACCACGGACGCATCGACGATCGGTATGTCGATATCGGGAAAGCGCGGGCGGCCGCGCAGCGGCACGATCTGGAAGATGCAATCCGGGCTGTACTAGCAGGCAAACCGGTTCAGGAATCCGAGACGCGCGCGGTAGGATGCTCGCTGGCAGATGTAGAGTGAAGCCGGTTTGGCTGGCGCTCGCGGCGGCGGTGATGGCGCGGGCGGGCAGCGATTCGAAGATACCGACTTTTGCGCACGAGATTGCGCCTATCATTTACCAAAATTGCGCGGCGTGCCATCGGCCCGGACAGGCGGGACCGTTTCCACTGTTGAGTTATGCGGACGTGAAGAAGCATGCGCGGCAGATCGCGGACGTTACGCGGCGACGCTATATGCCGCCATGGCCTCCGGAAGCCGGGTACGGCGAGTTCCAAGACGAGCGCCGGTTGACGGATGAGCAGATTCGCTTAATTGGCGACTGGGTGCGAGCAGGGGCGCCGGAGGGCAATGTGGCGGATGAACCGCCGGCGCCGCAGTTTGCCTCTAATTGGCAGTTGGGCGAGCCCGATCTGGTGTTGCAGGCGGCTCGGCCCTTTCCATTGGCGGCAGCGGGGCCGGATGTCTTCTGGAATTTCCTGTTTCGTCCAGATTTGAAAGTGTCGCGTTATGTGCGGGCTATCGAGATCCGACCGGGGACGAGCGGACGCGTGCATCACGCAAATCTGTATATCGATAGAACGGGCGCAACGCAGCGGAGTGAGACGACGCCGGGGGCAGGTTTCCCGGGGATGGAGTTGACGATCGACCGGAACCCGCTCGATCCGGAAAGCCACTTTCTGTTTTGGAAACCGGGAAGCGAGCCTTATTCGGAGCCGGAGGGATTGTCGTGGCGGCTCGATCCGGGAAACCTGCTGGTGTTGAACGCGCACATGCAGCCAGGGGGAAAGGCAGAGGAAGTGCAGCCTTCTATGGGGCTGTATTTTACGGACAAGCCGCCGACGAAATTTCCGCTGCTCATGGAATTGGAGCACGACGGCGCGTTAAATATTCCAGCGGGTGCACGGGACTTTCTAATAGCTGACGATTTTCGGTTGCCGGAGGATGTGGACGTGCTGGCGGTGTATCCGCACGCGCATTATTTGGGCAAGCTGCTGGAGGGGTATGCGGCGCTTCCGGACGGCACGCGGAAATGGCTGATCCGCATTCGCGATTGGGACCTGAACTGGCAGGGAGTCTACCGGTATCGGGCGCCGGTGTTTCTGCCCAAAGGGTCGGTGATCTCGATGCGCTATCACTATGACAATTCGGCGGACAATCCGAGGAATCCGAACAGCCCGCCGAAGCGTGTGCGGGCGGGAAACCAGGCGACGGATGAAATGGGTCACCTGTGGCTACAGGTACTGCCGCGCGGGCGTGGAGACCATCGACGGCCTTTGCAGGAGGCGATCCTGCGGCGCCAGCTCGAAAAGTATCCGAACGACTTTTTCGCGCATTTGAATTTAGGGGCGCTGCTGCTCTCGAGACTGGATGCGCAGGGAGCGGCGGCGATGCTGGAGCGGGCGACCGCGATCGATCCGGCGCGGCCGGAGGCGCACGATATGTTGGGCGAAGCGTGGGCGGCGCTGGGGCGCTGGAGCGATGCGATGGAGCAGTTTCGGCTGGCCCTGCGGGCGCGATCGGATTACGTGGATGCGCGTTATAACCTGGCGCGGGCGCTCGCGAAGTTCGGGAGATATGAAGAAGCAGTAGAGAATTTCCGGGGGGTGGCGGCGGCATATCCGGACAGCGCTCGACTGCAGAATGAGTTTGGAGAGTTACTCGCGCGGGATGGAAAGTACGCCGAAGCGATCGGGCAGTTCGATAAGGCTCTCGCGATCGATCCGTCGGATGAGACAGCGAAGAAAAATAGAGAGTTTGTGAGAGCGGCGAAACCTTAATGCGCGCCGGCGGGGGCGCCGCGAGCACGCACGCGCTTGACGATCCAGACCACTGGGACGCAGGCGAAACAGGCAAGCGCCATGTAGCGGAAATCGTCGATGTAGGACCAGAGAGCGGATTGTTGGGAAAGCGCGACGCCTACCTGTCCGAGGGCTTGCTGTTGAGCCGTGATGGGGTCCGTGTACTGCGAGAAAAATTTGGCGAAGTAGCTGAGGCTCTGCTGGTAGTTCGATGTAGTTGGGGTGAGATGGCGGACCAACTCGGTTTGGTGGACCTGCTGGTGGCGGACGAGGATGGTTTGCACAACGGAGATGCCGACGCTGCCGCCGATGTTGCGCATGAGGTTATAGAGGCCGCTGGCGTTGCCGACGCTTTGGGGCGCGAGATCGCCTAGAGTGGTGACCGACAGGGGAACGAAGACCAGGCCGAGCGAGAAGCCGCTGATGATGATGGGCCAGAGCATGGACCAGGGCGAGATCTGCAGGGTGATGAGGGACCAGAAAAGGCTGCATACGCCGAAGATGGTGAAGCCGAGCGAGACGAGGATGCGGGAGTCAATTTTTGAGACCAGGATGCCGACCAAGGGCATGGCGACTATGGAGCCGATGCCGCGCGGGGAGACGACCAGGCCAGCCCACCAGGCCGAGTAATCCATGATGGATTGGTAATAAAGCGGGAGCAGCGTGACGGCGGAATAGATGACGGCGCCGAACAGGAAGATAAGAACGCAGCCGAGAGTGAAGTTGCGGTTCTTGAAGACGTTGAGATCGACGAGAGTTCTTTCGCGCGTGAGTTGAGAGATGACGAAGGCGACGAGGCAAACGATCATGATGATGAAGGCGTAGCGGATCCAAACGGCGCCGAACCAATCGTCTTCCTGGCCGCGGTCGAGAATGATTTGCAGGCAGCCGAGGCCGACGGCGAGGAGGCCGAAGCCGATGGAGTCGAGTTTGCCGGGTTTGGCGTTCTTGATGTAAGGCGGGTCGTGGACGTAGCGCAGGATCAGAAAGATGGCGAGGGCGCCGACGGGGATGTTGATGTAAAAAGCCCAGCGCCAGGAGTATTGGTCGGTGAGCCAGCCGCCGAGAGTGGGACCGAGAACGGGGGCGACGACGACACCCAAGCCGAACATGCCCATGGCGAGACCGCGCTTTTCGGGAGGGAAGCTTTCGGTGAGGATGGCTTGGGAGAGAGGCTGGAGCGCGCCGCCGCCTGCGCCTTGCACGAGGCGGGCGAGCAGGATGACGATCAGCGTGTTGGCTGCGCCGCAGAAGAACGAAGCGATGGTGAAGATGATGATGGAGACGACCAGGAATCGTTTGCGGCCGAAGCGGAGAGAGAACCACGCGCTGGCCGGAAGCACGACGGCGTTCGAGAGGAGATAGAAGGTGAGGACCCACGTGGCTTCATCGTTTGAAGCCGAGAGGCTGCCCGCAATGTAAGGTATGCAGACGGAGGCGATGGAAGTATCGATAACTTCCATAAAGGCGGGCAGGATGACGGCAAGAGCGATGAGCCACGGGTTTACGCCGGGTTCGAGATTGGCGGCGGATGAATTGGGCTCGGCCATCGGGCAAGTGGCTGTTTGATGCGGAATGGACGGGAAAAGATGTCAGGGAAGAGCGCGAAGCCCCCGACACCCAGTGAATTCACGGGCGAAAGGGCACAAGAACGCGCAGGCCCGCTAGCGATAAATATGGCGCCCCACTTGGGACAAGAGGCCCGGGAGAAGGCGCACAGCTTCACGATCGTACTCTTGAATTCGCGGTTCCAATTCATCCCAGGCGACGAGATAGGGCGAGGTGCGCTTGATTGTGTCGCGAATCGGACCAAAGGTCCATCCGGCGAGAAACCGTTCTGCGTTCCAACGGAGGTGTTCTATTTGGGCGAGCAGCTCGATTTCCTCGAGAGTGAAGTTTTTGACTGGCTCTAGAAGTTCAGAGGCTGTGGGCGCCGAGTGGCACCCTATGGCGCGAAGCTTGATGGGGATGTGATCGGCCGCCTGGCGGTTGGAGTCCATGTAATCCTCTTCGAGATCCTTCCAAGGCCGCAATGTCGGGTCGTTCTTGGGAGCGCCATCGCGCTCGCGCCTGCGCCTGTAATCTTCGTGCAAGTCGCGCGCCATGCCGTCGAGCTCTGGATCAACCACATTCTTGAGAGCGGCTGCCTCTTCGAGCGATCCAAAGGCGGTCAACTGATCTGAAAGCGGCGCTGCCGACGTGCTCGCAATGAGCGTGGCGAGACCGGCAGGGTCGCTGAGACGAACGCGGATTGGGACCGTGACATTCTGCCGGTGAACAAGGGAGAGAGCCAGGGAGAGAGAGCGGGCGTCGTTGTCGAAGGCGATAATGGCGGTGGTAATGGCAGCCGACTCCGAGCATGCGTATGAGATACGAATCTGCGCGGCGGGTTCTTCCGCGTCGAATTCCAGGAATTCGGCGGTGCAAAGTTGATTCAACTGCGGATAGCGGAAACGGAAGAGGCGCTCCTTCCTTGTCGCATGGAGATCGACGACCAGGACTTTCAGCTTCTTCAAGTTGGCGTGGTGGCTGATGCGGCAGGCTTGCACGAGCAGGGCTTCGCCCATGAGTCCGAATCCAACGATTATCAATTGAACCACGCGGTCATCGCGGGGCGCGATGGGAATGCGGTCGAGAGGATGCTCAGCGAAAAGCTGACGAGCGGCGCTTTCGAAGATGTTGAAAGTGGTGACTCGGGCCGGTCCGGTTCCAACCACCAGAGCACGCCGCTCGCGAAGCAAGGCGCGGAGCTGCGGGTCCACGATGTGCGCGAAGATCTGGAGGGGCTCGCGAGAAGCGGTAGAGCGATGCGCGGATAGCGCGGCGGCGCGCATCGCCGTTCCTACATTCAAGCTGTCGCTTTCGAGAGCGGCGAAGAAGTACTTGGCGCGCTGGGCGCCGGCATTTCGCAACACACGCGAACCGATCGCATATCGGACCGGGAGAGTGCTGTCCAACGTCTTGGAATGGCGTGGCGGAGCACCGGCTTCAACTTCGACAATAAGCGCGGGCAAGCCTTCCGCGCGCGCATCACGGGCCAGGCATTCCGCCAACAAACTCGGGCCGCAAATAACGACGTGACCTCCTGTGAGGGCGATCCACAGGAGTCTTAATCTCTTGCCGAAGAACTCCATAAGGACTGCAATACTGGCGGCGCTTACGAAAATGACGGCGAACAACTTGGCGAGGACGAGGGCGACGGAAGTTGACTGTTCCCCTTCGAAGTGGAGGAACAGGAGGCGGGTGGCCGAGTATAGGGATTCAATGCATCGAGACCAAAGGCTTGAATCGCGGTATTGAGCCCAAAAAACGGGGAAGCTCAGGACGAGAGTCAGAAATGCCGCGAGAATGGACCCGAACCACCAGATACGCAGGGATTTGCCTTCCGGCGGTTCGCCTACACCTTCACTCATATATCGTCATGCTCGCCTGCAGAATCCGCGATGGTCCTCCATAATACACCAGGAGTGGACCGGGCGAGCGTTGGGGTTGGAATGAGGACGCGGGAAGTTTTAGCTCGTGAATCCGCGAGTGTCCGCGAACCGGCCGGGAGCGTCTATGCGGCAGAGGTATCTGGAAGGAGAACGATTGAAGAGACTTGCCGTTATTTTCATGGCCGCGGTTGCGGTGTCGTGCACGCAGAAGAATCCGCAGACCGGCGCGCAATCGAGCGCATTGAGCTCGGCTCCGCCGCCGGCTTCTTATGCGCCGCGCGTGGGAGTGGCATTGAACACTGGCTCGCGGACGTGCGTAGCGATTCAGAACGGGAACCTGGCGGCCGGAAGCCCGGTGACGCTCGTGACGCCGACATTGCCGCAATCGTTCGCGCAAGGCGAGATCGGGGCGCAATCGAAATCGCCGTGCCCAATTACACAGGACGTGAATCCGGCGTATACGAGCTACGACGTGCAGACGAGGGGAGCGACGGTACCGAAGCTGACGCCGCTGTTTGCGGTTACGGGAACGTCGGGCGCCTTTTCGATGCAGAACAATAACGCGCAGGCGGACCTGGACCAGAACGGGAAGACGGAGATGTTCCGGGCATGCAGCGCAAGTGACGGCGTGCATTTGACGATATGGTCGGGGGCGCCGACGACGGGGACGGTCATCTGGCACGCGTTTTATTATGAACCGGGCAGCAGCGCGGCAGTGGGACCGCCTTGCACGACAAAAGAGACAGGTACGCCATCATAAGTCGCGCACAACGGGCGCCAGCCGCCCTGCGCGCTCGCGCGCCTAATGGGCAGGCAGGAGGTCCCAGATGGCGGGATCTTCCTCGCCGAGCACCCAGGAGCAGAAGCCTTCGATGCCGCGCTCGCGGACGAGATTGTAGCGTTCGCGAAAGGTGCGGGCGTCCGTAAAGAAGACCCATTCGCGAGTTTGGTCGCGATAGAAATAGAACCACGAGACGCGGTCCTGCGGGTCCCATTGGATCTCTGCGTGGTATTCAGCCACTAGCTGCTGCACGGCAAGCGCGCCGACCGTTTCGGCGGAATTTGCGGGACGTTCTTCGACATTGGGACCCGGCCGGGTAGGTTCGCCCGCGAACCAACGATAGCCGTAGACGGGTATGCCGAGGGAGAGTTTTTCCTTGGGAACCACTTTGAGAGCGTAGTCGAGATTTTCGAGCGTCCACGGGTAGCCCGCCACGGGGCCTGGCGGGGTGTAGCGCGTGTGTTCGTCGTAGGTCATCAGGCAGATGAGGTCCACCTGCTCGGACAAGGCTTTGAGGTCGTAGGCGCCGCGCCAGTTTTCGAAGATCCATTTGGCAAAACCGCCGTGTCCGGGATAGCCGGGCGCATTGGGAACGGTGGCGATGCTGAGCTGCAGGTGTTCGGCATGAAACGCCTGAGCCGTCTCCGTCACTAAGGCAGTGAGCAGGCCGCCGTCGGTGAGGGCGATGTTTTCGAAATCGAATTGAAAACCGAGATAGCCATGCTTCTTCGATTCCTCGATCAGGGTTTGGATAAAGCGCCGGCGAGCGTCGGGCGCGGAAGCGAATTTATGAAAGTTTTCCTGATTAAAGGCCGGATTGACGACGATGGGCATGACTGGAACGCGGGCGCGACGGGCGGTCTCCATGACGAGCGCGTTAGGGCCGCCCCAGACGAGGCCCGCGGCATCGACTGAATACCAGGTGGGCACCAGGATATCGATCTTGGCGGCGTGATTCAGGAAGGATTGGACAGAGAGCGGGTTGTCCGTGAGATAGAAGAGGGCTTTGGGGCGCGTGGAGGGAGATTGGGCCGAGGCGAGGCCCGCGAGCAAGAGGAGGAGCGCCCCTCTGATGGTAGTCATGACAAACCCACGGTATCAGCACTGGTACTAAATGATTGTCTTGACCTGTGCAGCAGAGGGAGTTCGCTTATAGAATAAACGAGCCGAAGTTAGCGGCCGGGAGAAACACGGCGAGAAGAGGGGATATTGGATGTTACACAGAGCGCAGGCGCACTTAGTAGGCGGATTGTTAACGGGGGTCGGGTTTTTCGGCGCGGTGTTGGCAGCACATGGGCAGGAAGGGAGCGTAGCAACAACTCCGGCTTACAAGGTTCTGTACACATTCACCGGTGAAGGCGATGGCTCGGAATACAATACGCTATTACCTTACGACAAATATGTGATACGGGACCGCGAGGGGAATCTGTACGGGACCGCGCCGTATGGAGGCTACGAATCGGGAGGCGAATTCAGCACGTGCGGCGAATACGGATGCGGCGTGGCGTACAAGCTGGACAAAGCGGGAAAACAAACGGTGCTGCATGCGTTCACGGGAACTCCGGACGGAATGTTTCCGGTATCGAGCCTGGCGCGCGATGATGACGGGAACTTATATGGCACAACGACGGGCGGCGGGTTTACCGGCGGGTCTTGCGGCGGATTTGGTTGTGGAGTGGTATTCAAGATAGACCGGCATGGGAACGAAAGCGTGGTTTATACCTTCCAAGGCGATGCAGACGGGCGAAATCCAGCGGCAGGGCTGGTGCGGGACGAATGGGGAAGCCTATATGGGACAACTCCCGATGGAGGTGAATACGGTTCGGGTACGGTGTACAAGCTGGATAACGACGGGAAAGAAACGATTGTCTACAGCTTCACGGGAGGAACGGATGGAGGCGGGCCGTTTTCGGGGCTGATACGGGACGACAAAGGCAATTTGTACGGGACGACGCGGCAAGGCGGAGCGCCAGGCAGTTGCTTCGGCGAAGGGTGCGGGGTAGTTTACAAGATCGACCGGAGCGGGAAGCAAGCGGTGATCTATGCGTTTCAGGGCGCGCCGGATGGAGCAGCGCCCACAGCGAGCCTGATACGGGACGAGGACGGAAACCTGTATGGGAACGCTGGATCAGGGGGCAACACGGGGCAGTATTGCGGATCGTTCGGATGCGGCGTGGTTTACAAGATCGACCGTAATGGGAAAGAGAGCGTGCTCTATACGTTCGCGGGCGCGCAGGATGGCGAGATTCCGACGGGACGCTTGTTTCGCCTGGATCACAAGCTCTATGGCGTGACGTATTACGGGGGGGAAGTGAGCGACTGTTTCGGATTCGGTTGCGGAGAGGTGTTCGAGCTGAACCAGGCGGGCAAGAAGCGCGTTGTTTATACGTTCACGGGCGAAGCGGACGGAGGCGTGGCGGATGCGGGGTTGACGGGCGACGAAGAAGGCAACATTTACGGCAGCACGGAATTCGGCGGCGACGTGACAGGGCCTACGGGGTTGTGCGGCGGCGGATGCGGCGTGGTGTTTGAGGTGAAGGTTCGGGCGGAGCGCCACGATAGCGACACGCCGCCGAATGAATAGGCCGGGTGGCCCGGACTACTGGGCGACGGCGGCCTGCTGCTCCGATTCGAGCTGGGCGCGGGAGTTGTTAAAGCTATAGCCGAAGCCGCGCACCGAGCGGATGATGAGCGGGTTTGCGGGATCGGCTTCGACTTTCTGGCGCAGGCGAAGGATATAGACATCGACGGTGCGATCGGTGACGGCGCGATCGTGACCCCAGACGGCGTCGAGCAACTGCTCGCGGCTGAAGACGACGCCGGGGCGGCTCATGAGAAATTCGAGGAGCCGGAATTCAGTGGCGGTGAGGGTGAGGGCAGCGCCATTGAGGCGCACTTCGCAACTGCTGCGATCAAGCTCCAACTTGCCGGCCTTTAAGACGCGAGTAGCGCTGGCCTGCCCGCGAAACTGAATCTTAATGCGGGCGATCAGTTCGCGAATGAAGAACGGCTTGACGATGTAATCGTTGGCGCCGAGCTCGAGGCCGACGATGCGGTCGGTCTCAGAGGCTCGGGCGGTGAGAAAAATGACCGGGATGTGCGCGAGCTCGGGGTGCTGGCGGATGCCTTTGCAGATATCGAGGCCGTCGGAATCGGGCAACATGATGTCGAGCAGAAGAAGATCCGGGCGTTCTCTTCGGCAAAACTCGACCACGCCCCGACCGGTGTGGCCGCCTACGACCGCAAACCCTTCCTTTTCAAGGTTGTATTTTACAAGTGCGTAGAGATCGGCGTCGTCTTCGATGAGAGCAATTTTGCGCATGCGAATAGTGGACTGGAAGTATCCCTTAGGCTCAGAGTAACCGAGCGAGTGTGACAAGTCTGTTACAGATGCGTGAAATGGCGTTGAATTGTGAGGATGCACGAAGTGATGTACGCTAGGAACGACGGCGATGAACAAGTACGAGCGACGCGCCGAGCAAGAGCGTAAGGCGGCGCTGCGTTTCTCGCTGATGTTATGGACGGCCGGGATCGGGCTGGTGTTGGTGGTGCTGTTGATAGTGGGATTGAACAGCTCGGCTCCGCCGCGGTTTTTCTCTCGGGGCGCAATTGCGGCAGCGATTCTACTGCTGACTCTGCGGCAGGTAAGCCGGAGACTGAAAACCAGAGGACCGCGGGCGGCGCAACCCGATCCACGTTCGACGCTGAAGCTGGATTGAGCACGCACGGGCGCGAGGGTCCGGCTGGCGAAGAATCCAGGCTGGCAACATCCGAAACATTGCTAACATCGAGGTTTTATGAAGGGTATCGTATTGGCCGGGGGGACCGGCAGCCGGCTATTTCCGCTAACGAAGATCACTAACAAACATCTCTTGCCGATTTTCGACAAGCCGATGATTTATTACCCGATTCAGACTTTGGTGGAGGCGGGAATCACGGACCTGATGATTGTGACCGGGGGACGGAACTCGGGCGATTTTCTGCGCCTGCTCGCGAATGGGAAAGAGTTCGGGTTGAAGCATATCAACTACACGTATCAGGAGGGCGAAGGGGGCATTGCCGAGGCGCTGGCGCTGACGGAGCACTTCGCGGAGGGAAAGAAGATATGCGTGATTCTAGGGGACAACATCATCGAGGGATCGATCAAAGAGGCGGTGCGCGATTTCGAGGGGCAGGAGCGCGGCGCGAAGATCCTGCTCAAAGAGGTTGCAGACGCCGAACGTTTCGGAGTGGCGGAAATTGAGGGAGACCGAATTGTGGGGATCGAGGAAAAGCCGGCGCGGCCGAAATCGAGTTACGCGGTGACGGGAATTTATATGTACGACGGCACAGTCTTCGACAAGACGAGGACATTGAAGCCATCAGCCCGCGGAGAGCTTGAGATCACGGACGTCAACAACGGATACATTCAGGAAGGCACGATGACGTTCAATTACCTGAACGGCTGGTGGACGGACGCCGGCACGTTCGACTCGCTTTTACGAGCGGCACAACTGGTGCATGGCACGACGCACAAACGGGCGCCGGCGCTTGCAGCCGCAGGGAGAGAGATTCGCAAATGAGCGCGGTGGCGCTGGGTGTTTTGGAGTCGGGAACCGAGATTGCGATTCCGACCGCGGAGGCGGGAATCGGGAAGGTCATTTTATCGCCGACCAGCGCGGATCTGATCGCGGGAGTGGAGATCCGGCCGTTTGCGTTGTGGCCGGACGACCGCGGATATTTTCTGGAGGTCGCGCGGATAGGGCAAGGGCTGGTAGCCGGCTTTCCGGCAGCGACGACGCAGGTTTCAGCAGCGTTGAATTATCCGGGAATTATCAAGGCGTTTCATTATCATAAGTTTCAGACCGATTACTGGGTGGCGGCCGCCGGACTGCTGCAGGTGGCGTTAGTGGACATGCGTCGCGGCTCGAGTACGTTTGGAGCGAAGAATACTTTGTATGTCGGAGCGCTGAGGCCTTGGCAGGTCTTGATTCCGCCGGGCGTAGCGCACGGGTACAAGGTGATCGGCGAGCAGCCGTCGATGTTGATCTATGTTACGGATCGGAATTACGATCCGAAAGACGAAGGCCGCATTCCGTACAACGATACGGCAATCGCATACGACTGGGAACTGCAGCACAAGTGAACAGTTTTACGAATTTAACTACGCACGGGGCCGGTATGACTTCAGCTTGCTCGCTATAATTCTCACTGGAGAGATTCCGGTTCAGTGGATCGGTCTCAGCATACGTATACCGCCCTGGATGAGTTGAAGCAGATCCAGGCAGAGGCGCGACACTCTATCTCGGTCGATCACCTGCGGCGGTGTTACGAGCGAGTGCAAACAATCCGGAGAGCGAATCCGGACGACTTCGATCTACAACTATTCATAGCGGACCTGCAGGAAGAGATCATCGAACGGGCGCGCGGCGGGCAGCAAAGCGCGGCGCCAGCGTCGACGGAAGAGAGACCGCACGCGAGGCGTTCCCGAGAGCGCGAACTGGCGGAACCCGCAGACGATGCGGCGGAGATCTCACCCGAAGTGCCGCAGGTCGACGCCAAGACTTGGCAGCGGGCCACTTACATAGCACTGTTTCTGACGGCGCTGCTGCTTGCGGCGTTCATTGTGTTGGTGCAAGCGGCGAGAAAGGTCAACTTTCCGTCAACAGAAAACGCGGCGCAGCAGACAGCACAGCAGACCAATGCGGGAGGCAAAGCTCCGGCTGAAAATGCCGCGGCCACCCCGGCGGCGCCAAGCGCGCCGACGCTGCGGTTGTATACGGACCTGGTGCCGGGGACGGTGACGATCGACGACGGGGAGCCGCGGGACCTGAAAGATGGCGAGCTGGTGCTCGACGACTTGCAGCCGGGGCAGCATTCGATCAAGGTGGTGGGGCGGAGCGGGAACGCGGCGTTCACATTCGATGTAGCGGAGAAATCGGCGCCGCGCATTGTGAGCATTCCGTCGGCAAACAACGCGATGGCGGTGCTGGTATCGGGAGAAGGAGGCAAGGCGCGCCTGGTGACGAACGCGGATAATTCCGAAGTGGCGTTGGATGGGAAGCCGGCGGGGCAAGTGGGCGCGGATGGGCTTACGCTGGACGATTTGGGCAAAGTGGATCACGAGCTACAGGTGACGCAGGGCAAGGACCGGCAGCGTTTTGTGCTGACTTATACGCCCGCGCCTGCGTTAACGGTTTACGTGAAGAGCGACCCGAACGCGGGAACGGTAGTGGTGAGCGCGGGGCAGGACAACGCGGACGTTTACATCGACGACGCGCTTTACCGGCGGAAGACAGATCAGGGGCAGGTGCGAATTCCGCTGAAGGTGGGCGACTACACGATTCGCGTGCATAAGGCGGGATTCATGGACCCACCGCCGAAATCGGTGACAGTGAAAAAGGCGGAAGAGACGCCGGTCGATTTCCGCATGGACCCGATACCGCAGATAGCGACGCTACAGATCAAGGGCGCGCTGCAAGGAACGATGGTTTATGTAGACAAAGATCTTGCGGCGGTAATTGGAGCGGATGGCAACGCGAATATTTCGAATGTGAAGCCGGGAGACCACACAATCGAGCTGCGGCGGGAGCAAGCGCTGCCGAAGAAATTTCAGAGATCGTTTCACACGGGAGACGTAGTAGTGTTTTCGGGTCCCGATGTGACGTTAGACAAAGCGATCACGGAGAATAAGCCGGCGCCGCCGGCGACTCCGACGCCAGATACAAAGGCGCCCCAGAACTATGGGATGGAGATGGAGGGGTCGCAAGTGAGAAAGGGCGGAGGGTTTGTGGCGTACCATGTGCCGAAAGTGGCCGGGCATTATAGCTTTGCCGCGCAGGGGCACATCGGCGGATTTCTAAAGAAAAGCAAGCTGCAGTGGTACGCGGGCTACCAGGATGGCGAGAATTATATTCTGTTCACCGTGGACGGCAAGCACGCGACTATCCATGAGGTCACAAACGGCAAATCGATAGAAGTGGCTCGGATGCCGTTCAACGCAGAATCGAACGAATGGGTGCAGGTAGATTTGTCTGTAAGGCCGGATTCGATCAGCGCGCATTTGAAGACGCCGGACACGGGATGGAGCGACTTGGGGTCGGTGGCTAGCCCGGGGCGGGATTTCACGCAGGACAAGGTAGGTTTTTACATTCCAGGAAGCGATGAAATCGCAGTTTCTAACTTCCGATTTTCCAATCGCTAAATGAGAACAGGAAGACAAACGGGTGGATGAACGAGCGTTTTACCGGGAATCGCAGACGACGAAACCAGCGACGCTGAACTGCCCGTTTTGCAAGACATCGAACAGCTATGAGCTGAGATGGCTGGTGAGGCGGAAGATGGACAAGCTGCCGCGGCAAGCCGACGAGCGAGACCGCGCCAAGTTCGCGAAAGCCGCGAATTACATGGTGCTGTTGGACGATAAGGCGGCCTGCAAGAATCCGCGGTGCCGACGAAGCTTCGAAATATCGGGCATGAAAACGACCGCTTTCCTGAGCGAATAACAATTCGAATACGCGTTTCGGCAATTAATTTTGATTTAGAACACCAGGGCGAAAGGCATACCTGGTAACGACCCCAGGGAGGGCCTCATCTATCTGGAAAAGGAGGCACCACTGCATGGTGCAGGCACTTGGAAGGGTGGCAAGGAAAGCGGTAATCGCGGCAGGCCTAGTTGGGCTGTTTGCGTGGGGAGCCGCGGCGCAGGACGATCCGCCGACTCGGGTAGCGCGGCTGAACTACATGAACGGGAACGTGTCGATGGAACCGGCGGGCGTGGACGATTGGGCGCCGGCCGTGGTAAATCGTCCGTTCACGACCGGAGATTATTTATACACGGATACCGGGGCACAGGCGGAATTGCACATGGATGTGGCTGTGATCCGGATGGGATCGCAGACGAGCTTCGGGTTCTTGAACCTGAGCGATCAAGCGGTTCAGATGAAGATGACCGAAGGCGATATGTACATTCGGCTTCGAAATTTCAGTTCCGACCAGGTATTCGAAGTGGACACGCCGAATGGGGCGGTGACGCTGCTGCAGAACGGAACGTACCGGTTTCGCGTGGACCCGAACGGCGCTTGGAGTTACGCAGTGGTTCGGGATGGAGAAGCGCAGGTGACGGGCGGCGGCCAATCGTTCCTGTTGAACCAGAACGAGAGCGCGAACATATCGGGGACGGACCAGCTTTCGTACGACGTGGAGAGCGCACCGGCGCCGGACGATTTCGACAATTGGAGCATACAGAGGGACGCGCACGAGGCGCATCTGGCAGCAGAACGGTATGTGGCGCCGTCGGTGATCGGCTATGAAGATCTAGACGACAACGGAGATTGGCAAGAGTCGGGGGACTACGGACCAGTATGGTATCCGCGCCAGGTAGAAGCGGGGTGGGCGCCGTATCACTACGGTCATTGGATGTGGGAGGATCCCTGGGGATGGACGTGGGTGGACGACACGAGCTGGGGCTTTGCACCGTTCCATTACGGACGTTGGGCGTTTATCAGCGGCCGATGGGGCTGGTGCCCGGGACCGCGAGTAGCGAGTTCCCGCCCGTATTATGCGCCGGCTATGGTGGCCTGGTTCGGAGGGTCGGGCTTTGGAGTCTCGGTGGGAATCGGCGGAGGCGCATCGCTCGGGTGGGTGGCGCTAGGATTCGGCGAAGTTTACACGCCGCCTTATGTATGCAGCCAGAGATACTTCAGCGACGTGAACGTGTACAACACGCGGGTGACGAATGTAAATATCACGAACGTATACAACACGGTGTATGTGAACCATACGGTTTACAACGAGACGTTTGTGAATACCAGGGCGCCGAACGCGGTGCTCGCGATGCCGCAGAGCGCGTTCGCAAGCGGAGGCGCGGTAAGGCAATTGGCGAGACCGGTGCCCGCGGCCGCAGTGGCCAGAATCCAGACAGCGCGCGTGACGGCGCCGCCGGTTGCGCCGACGCGGCAGGCTTTGACGCCGACCGCGGGAGGACGGGCAGCGGCGCGTCCGCCGGCGCAAGTGATGCAACGGCAGGTGGTGGCTCGGGTGACGCCGCCAGCACCACCGGCGTCGTTTGCAGCACGGCAGCAATATTTGCAACAGCACGCGAGTAGCGGACAACCGTTGAACCATGCGGAGATGCGCCGCGCGGTGCCTCCGCCGCATGCCGCGCCCGCAGTGAGAGTGGCGAGCGCGCCAGCAGCAAGGCCAGTAGCGGTGCATCCGGGCGCGCGAGTAGGGAATCCGGTTGTAGCGGCGCGGCCCGGCACAGTGCCGCAGCCTGGACATGTAACGCCAGCGGGACCGGGGCGGCCAGGAGCGCCAGAAAATCAACCGGCGGCGCGAGGCGGGCAACCGCCAGCTCAGCCGGGACGCGGGAGTGAGCCGGCACAGCCAGCGGCTCATGGGGCGCCACCGAATCGTCCAGCTGCCGACACGCGGCCAACTCCTGCGGAGACGCGACCTGCGCCTCAGCCCGCAGCGAGAGCTCCGCAACCTCCACCGGCGAGACCGGAAGCTAGACCGGCGCCTGAGACACGGCCGGCGCAACCGGCGGCTCATGGGGCGCCTCCGAATCGGCCGGCTGCTGAGACGCGGCCCGCGCCTGCCGAGACACGGCCGGCACCCGAAGCGCGGCCTACACAACCAGCAGGGCGAACCCCACCCCCGCCGCCATCGGCGAGACCGGAAGAGCGGCCCGCACAACCGGCGGCAAGGACACCGCAGCCGGCTCCGGCGCGGCCCGAGGAGCGCCCTGCCGCGCGAGCGCCGGCACCGGCGCCTGCACGGCCACCGGAGCGACCGACAGCGCAGCCTGCTCCCGCCCGACCTGCAGAGCGGCCCGCGGAGCCAGCACACGGCGCTCCACCGAACCGACCGGCGCCCGAAGCGCGGCCAGCCAATCCGCCGGCGAGGCCGGAAGCGAAGCCCGCACCGGCGCCGGCGAGGCAAGCTCCTCCCTCAGAAAAGAAAGAGGAGAAGCCGAAGAACACCAAGGACACCAACCACTGATCTCGCAGTAGATGCGCCATTCAGACGGGCCGGGGCGAAGAGTCTCGGCCCTTTTCTCTATCCGATGGAGCGAACCACGCCGCCATCGGCGCGAACGGCGGCTCCATTGATGGCCGAAGAAAGCGGACTCGCGAGAAAGGCGACCACGGCGGCGATTTCTTCAGGCGATTCGAAGCGCTTGAGGATAGAAGTGGGACGGATGTGTTCGAAGAAGTCGCGCTCGATATCGGCGCGGGTGGAGTTTTTCGAAGCAGCCAAGTTTTGGACGAATTCGGTGACCCCTTCAGAAGCGGTGGGGCCGGGAAGCACGGAGTTGACGGTGACGCCTGTCGCGGTGGTGGTTTCGGCGAGGCCGCGAGCGACGGCGAGTTGCGCGGTCTTGGTCATCCCGTAGTGAATCATTTCGGCGGGAATCTGGAGGCCGGACTCGCTTGAGATGAAGAGGATGCGGCCCCAGTTCTTTTCTTTCATGAGAGGCAGGTAGTGGCGACTGAGGCGTACGCCGCTCAGGACGTTGACCTCAAAGAAGCGGCGCCAGTCCTCGTCGGGAATTTCTTCGAAGGGCTTGGGTTCGAAGATGCCGAGGTTATTGACGAGGATCTCGACTTCGGGAAATTGCGAGACGGCTTGACGAACGCCATCGGGAGAGCCGAGATCGGCGGTGAGACCGTGCACCTCGCCGAACGCGGCGCGGAGCTTGGATACGGCGGCATCTACGCGCGGCGCAGTGCGGCCGTTGACGATGACGCGAGCGCCTTCCGTGGCGAGAGCTTCAGCGATGGCGTAACCGATACCGGCGGTAGATCCTGTGATGAGCGCGCGCTTGCCTGCGAGTTGTAAGTCCATGTTGTGGGGATGCGGGCAGCGGGCGCGCGGATGCGAGCGAGACTACGAGGCCGCTTGGGTTTCCAGAGAGAACCCGATCAGTTGTACGTTATCGAGTACTGTCCGGTGGAGAGCTGGTATTCGATGTAGCCACCCTGGAAGTATTGGATCTTCCAATCCGAGGTCAAATCGCTTTCGTCACTGGTGGGTAGTCCTAAGAGTCCCGAACCGTAATCTTGCGAAGCCCACCCCGCCAGCATACCCGCGTACAGAGCGTACGTGCCGGCGTTGTACTGAACGAGCTCGGTCTGATTACCGTTCGCGTCCTGGATGATTTGCCATTGGTAGGCGAGGCCAGTAGAGCTGGTGGACTGCTGACGATCATTGGCGGGATATCCAATTGCGCTTGCCGGACCGCCAATCTGAGTGTATTTCGTCCACATTCCGCCGTATATGCCGTAGACCGTCCCGGCGCAACCGGTTTGGGTGAGCACGTCGGTTTCCTGCTGAGTTTGATTGTCCTTGAAATACTGAATACAACCCAAGCCCAGTGGCGTAACCGGGTTGTCCGTGGGCGTCAGCGCATAGGCCGCATAATCGTTTCGATTGAACGCGTCCTGCCAAACCTGGGGATTGGCGGAGCCGGCGCCGACGGGATAGCCGTTTTGCGCGGTGCAGGTGAACGACTGTGTCGAGTTAACAAGGTTGAAGGTGGAGTTCGCCACCTCGGCCGTGATGTTGTGGCTTTGACCATCATTGAAACCCGGATCAAACGTAAACCCGTGATAGCCGTTCCCTTTGTTGGCGGCTTGCAAGTCCGGGCGGTATTGGTTGGCATCAAGCTCAGTCAGTAAGTTGCCGTTGTCGTATAGGTAGACATTCAAGGAAGAATCAGGCTGCGAGGAATCATAGGCCCAGCCGTAAATATTGCCGCAATCCGCATGATCCAAAAAACCCTGAAAGGTCGAGCTGTTAGAGCAAGCCAGGGATTGAGTATTAGTCAACATGAAGCTAGTGGAACTAACTCGGGCGGTTATGCTGTGCGCGTTGCCGTCTTGGAGATTGGCGGGAGGCGAAAGCGAAAATCCATGCTGTCCGTTGCCGAAATGGCCCACCAGATCCGGACGTGTTTGGTTGGCTTGCAGGGTTGCAATGACATTACCGTCCGCGAGCACGTCGACGCTTAAGGGTGTATTCGGTTGGTTGGCGTCCCACACCCAGCCATAGATGGTGTTGCAATCGGCGTGATCGAGATAGCCGAGATAGGCGGGGTCTCCGGGGTTGCCAGGATTACTGGGATTGGACCCGGAGCCCGAGCAGTTCAAGCGCTGGGTATTCACGACCGAATAGCTGGTGTCGTGCACTTGGGCGGTGATTTTATGCGAATTGCCGTCTTGTAAAGCGGAAGGCGTAGCGAAGCTGAAGCCGTAGTTATTAGTTCCTCTCTTCAGATCAGTTCTCAACTGATTGGCGGTTAGGGTCGTGACATACGAGCTGTCGGAGAAGATATCCACGGATAACGCGAGGCTTGGCTGGGCGGGTTCCCAGACCCATCCATAGATCCGATCGCATTGGGCGTAATCCAGGAAGCCTTCGTAAGTCGGTCCGGAAGGAGCGCCCGCTTGAAAAGGCAGGGTTGCGGTTGGGAGATTGGTGAGGTAATAGGGCGCAGAGGAGATTACGGCTGTGATGAGGTGCGTTTGGCCGTCTGTCCAGCCAGGTGAATATAAGAACCCGTGCGCGCCGTTACCTTTGCCTGCGGTGGCCAGGTCCTGCCGCGGCAGGTTGGCTTGGACGGTCGTGACATAGGTGCTGTAGTCGTAAATATCGACGTTGATGGGTGAGTCGGAGTTCAGCGGATCGTAGGCCCAACCTTTAATAGTGGTTTGACCTGGTATGGTGACGTTGAAATCGGTGTTTTCGAGATAGCCTTGGAAGACGTTTTGGTTGTAGGCGCTGGGATAGATGTACCCCTGAAATGTATAGTGCGAACCGAGCATGCCGCCGAGTTTGCTGACGGCCACAGCGGAAAAACCGTCCCATTCACTGTTGTAGGCAAAATTTGCTTGTGAAATGATGGCCACGTCATAGCCCGCGGGATGAACAATGTCTTCGATAACAACAGCGTGGCCGTCACCTTTCGAGCCGCCCGACCAAATGGCTATGGAGTTCGCTTGCGGAATCTGGCTCGTAGTCGGCCATTTCGAAGCATTTCCCCAATTGGGCAAGGTAACTCGACCAGCAGTTTTTTCGTATATTCTTCCCCAAGCATATTTCGTGCATTGGAAATAGCCAGGGGTCATGGGCTGCGAGTTAGGAGGACCCCCCAAGGCACTTCCGTCGCGACCGTTGTAAGTGTTAGCCGACCCGTAGGCGGAACTAGAAAAGTCCGGCTGCAGCGGGATTGGATACTGTTGTGGAAAAATCGGCAGCGCGGATAGCGCAAATAGGAAACAAAACGGAATTACTCGCGGCACTTACTGCTACCCCCAAGAGATTTTCATGGTATAGCGAATAAATTTTGCTTGCTACAGGAGAAATACGGTTCCAGTACTGAATTAGTACTAAGCGCTAGGACTGATCGGGGAGGGTTCGAGCCCGGCGGCGGCAATTTGAGCGATGTCGAGGAGCTTAGGGGCATCGGCGGCGGTTCCGAGAGCGTCTCGAAACATGCTGTTGCAGAACGGGCATGCGGTAGCAATAGCGCCGGCGCCGGTGGCAGCGAGTTCCTGGGCGCGGGCGTGATTGACCCGCTGGCCGGTTTCTTCGCCGAGGAAGACGAGCCCGCCGCCGGCGCCGCAGCAAAAAGAACGCTGACGGGCACGAGGAGGATCGACGACCTGTGCAGAGCGGGCGATGACCTGGCGCGGCTCGTCGTAGATGTTGCGATAGCGGCCGAGATAGCAGGGGTCATGGAACACGATGCGCTCCGAAACGCCAGTGGAGGGAAGTTGGGCGGCGTGGCGGGCGAGGAATTCGCTGTGATGCTCGATTGAAAACTGCGGATGCTGTTGCCAGTCTTCAGCAATGGTGCGGACGCAATGGGGGCAGATGGACACGATTTTCTTTACGGCGGCCTGTTGGAGCGCGCCGAGATTGGATTCAACAAGCTGATCGAAGACGAGGTCGTTGCCCAGGCGGCGGGCGGGGTCGCCGGTGCAGCGTTCTTTTTTTAAGACACCGAAGGACGCGCCGAGGTGGCGCATGATGGTTGCTAAAGAGGAGACGATCTCGCGGCCGCGCGGATCGTAGGCGCCCATGCAGCCGAGCCAGAGGCAGTATTCCTGGGAGCCATCGAAGGTGGGGAATTCCTGCTTGACGATGAATTTATCGCGCTCCGATTGGGAGAACCCCATGGCGTTGCCGTTGCGCTCCAGATTCAGGAAGAGCTTGGTGCCATAGTCGTCTTCCCACATGCCGGTATTGACGGCGCCGCGGCGAAGGCCGACGATCATGGGCAGGTGCTGAATGCCGACGGGACACTGGTATTCGCAGGCGCCGCAGGTGGTGCATTGGAAGATGGCCTTCTGCGACACGGTGGCTTCGAGGATGGGAGTTTCGCTGCGATTGCCGTATTGGTTGAGATACAGCCGGAGGTTGAGCGCGATGAGTTTGGGATTTAGTTCCTTGCCGGTGTTGTTGGCGGGACAGTGCTCGGTGCAGCGACCGCACTCGACGCAAGAGTAAGCCTGGAGCGCGGTGATGCGCGTGATGTCTTTGCCGGATACAAGGCCGAAGTCGTCGTCGCCATGAAGCGGCGGGATGTGGCTAAAGCCGCTTCGGTCAAGAAAGATGGTAAAGGGGCTCAAAACAAGATGCAGGTGTTTTGTATGCGGTATGAGCGGGAGAAATACGAGCAAGGTTAAGGTGTGAGACCACCACAGAACACGGCCCGCGAGCGAGGTTTCAGGCACCCACCAAGCCGGCATGTAGGTGATCATCAACAGAAAAATCAAGAGAGCGATGAGGCCGGACTCATAAGAGAGCGGGCCGAGCCATTTCGGACGGATCACAAATCGGCGAAACGCGAGGTAGGCGATAGAGACGGCGCAGGGGGCGGCGAAGCAAAAAGCGAACCAGAAATAGAACGCGCCGAAGGCCGATTTACGGTGGAAAAGCTGGAACCCGAAGCCGGAGGCGATGTGGTTGATCGTGACGAGCGCGAAGGCGCAAAAGCTCCAGAAAACGAAGGCGTGGGCGAGACCCGGGAGCGGGCGTTCGCGTATCACCTTAGCCTGACAGAGCACGTCCCAAAAGAAGCTCCAGGCGCGGCGCGCGATGGGGCGGAGCTGGAAATCCGCATCCGGTGGGGCCTGGAGGATGCGATCGAGGACGATGCGGAATCTCAGCCAGAATAGAGAAAGCGAAGCCAGTATGAGGGCGAGCAGCACCAAACGTGCCGCGATCAGGTAATAAGGCATGCTAGGCAGCGGCGAAATAGAGATAGGTTTCTAGTAGCATGAAAGAAACGTGCGATATGTAATCTCAGGAGCCGCTGGCTTCATTGGATCACACTTGTGTGATCGCTTGATTGAAGAAGGCCACGAAGTATTGGCGCTCGATACATTGATAACCGGCAGCCGCAGAAACATCGAGCATCTACTTAAAGAGCAGCGGTTCGAGTTTGTGGAGCATGACGTTTGCACTCCGCTCGATGTGACCGGGGACGTCGACCGGGTGTTTCATTTGGCGTCGCTGGCAAGCCCAGTTTTTTATCTGAAGCATCCGATAGAGACGCTTGAATCGGGTTCGACGGGAACGCGCAACATGCTGGAGCTAGCGGTGCGGCGGCGCGCGAGATTTCTGCTCACTTCGACGTCGGAGGCGTACGGCGACCCGCTGGTGCATCCGCAGGCGGAGACCTATTGGGGCAACGTAAATCCTGTGGGACTGCGCTCCTGCTACGACGAGAGCAAGCGGTACGCGGAAGCGTTGACGATGGCTTACAACCGGGTGCATGGAGTGCGGACAAATATCGCCCGGATCTTCAATACATACGGACCGCGGATGGCTCTGAACGACGGTCGCGTTGTGCCGGCGTTCATCGATCAGGCGTTACGGGGCGCGAAATTGACGGTCTTTGGCAACGGATCGCAGACACGCAGTTTCTGCTACGTGTCGGATTTAGTGGAAGGACTGCTGCGCTTGAGCGAATCGGACGAGCGAGAACCGGTGAACCTGGGCAACCCGGCTGAGATGACGATTCTGGAGTTCGCGGAGTTGATCCGAAAACAGCTCGGCGACGAGCAGGGGATCGAATTCAGAGACCTTCCGCAGGACGACCCGAAGAAGCGGCAGCCGGACATTTCAAAGGCGAAAAGAATCTTAAAGTGGGAACCGGGGATTTCGCTCGAAGAGGGCTTGGCGAAAACAATCGACTATTTCAAGGAAAGGGTCAACGCCGAACTCGAGGCTGTGTAGAGGCAGCCATAAAGCTTTCGAGATCGCGGGAATTTACAGACGGCTCGCCCGGAGCGACATTGTTGAGCTTGCCTTCTTTCACCCAGCGCTCAAGCTGGCGCACCGAATCGTAGAGGTGATCGAAGGAATCGGCGACGAACAGCAGGGGCTGGTAGTGGTCGATTTCGAAAGCTTGATTGACGATCCATTCGAGCTGGAGCGGGTGACGCTGAACGGCAGAAGATTCGATGCAGTGGCGGATCTCGCCATAGCTCGACAGCAGGCCGCTGCCATAGACGCGAAGCCCGTGGGGCGGACCCATCAAACCGAATTCGACAGTGAACCAGAAGAAGCGCGCCATGGCGCGAACGATGCTGGTCATGACGGCGGTGCGGCGATCGAGGTCGCTGATGGAATCGGCCAGATCGGCAGCGATGTGAGCGCATTCGCCGAATCTCACCAGGGTTTCGGCAAAGGCGGGATCGGTGTGCATGGGCACATGGCCGGCGATGTCGTGAAAGATGTCGGGTTCGGGGAGATAGTCGAGAGAAGCCGAGTCCCGGATGGTGATGGTGGTGGGGAACTCGCGATTGCGCAGGCAATCGAAGAAAAGAAAAGCTGGGACGTAGCCGCTGACAGGCTTGGCTTGGAAGCCGGTGAGCGGGCAGAGAAAGCGGTTGACATCTTCAAGACGAGGGACACGCTCGGGATCGAGGCAGAGGGAGGCGATGCCCTTCTGGAATGCGGGATTGGCATAGCGCTCCCAGCGGGGAAGCATGCGAGCATAGAGCGCGCGCCAGGCGGCGTGATTGCGTTCGGAGTATTGATCGTAGGGTTGGTGGATGAAGAGGCGACCGTCGTGGTGGGCTTCTTCGATGAAGGGCGCCTGGGTGGTGGTGAGGTCGGGTACGGCGACGGTAGACATGAACGAAGCCTCCGCCCCTTCATGCTAGCGCAAAAGCACCACCTTTGGGTGGGTGTGGCTTCGGGAGAGACGTGGGGCGGGTATGAGGGTCGCCTTTATTGTGTGGGGGCGGCGTTGAGGACGGTTTGCAGGCGGTCGGCGAAGTTTTCGCCGGATTCGGTTTCGAGCTTGCGACGGTCAACGGGCAGGACGGACTCGATCTCGTGCACGAGGCGCAGCAGGCTCTTGATGTTGGATTGGATCAAAGTTGTGCTGGCGGGCACGTCGGCATTGGGGAGGAAGTGAGAGTCAACGCCGAAGTCGATGCGGAGATCTTCGTGGCGCTGATCGTCGGTGCGCGCGGCGCGACTGCCGCCAACGGCGGTATCGCTGTCGAATTCCGGGCCGAAGCATGACAGCGCGACACGCGCGGGGCGGAGTTCGGCTTCGCCGTTTTCGAATTGCCAAAGATCCCACCAGGTTTCGACGCGATAAGCGATGTCATCTCCTTGGTAGTCGCGGAGAGTCTGAAGGATGTCGGAAGGATCGAGAGGACCGTTGGAGGGTTGTTCGAGAAGAGGCGGCTGGGTGGGATCGACGGCGTGGATGGAAATGGTGGATTGCGGCTGATCGCGCTGCGAAAAGGGGAAGAGGCGCAGGAGCTTTTCGAACTGGGCGAAACGGTGGGCTCGATTGTGGCGATCGAGCCAGAGCAGGAGAAAGAGCTGGTCGGTCATCTGCCCGCGGCCCAGGCGAGGCCGTCAGTACCGGCGCCGGCGTCGATCAACTTGTCAACTTTCCATTCGGCGATATCGATGGCCGCGACTTGATGGCTGGAGTCGCAGGAGACGTAGGCCATGTGGCCATCGGGGCGCACCAGGACTTCCTGGGGGGACTTGGGGACGTCGATGGTTTTGGAGACTTTCATAGCGTTCAGATCGACGACGGCGACCTGATTGTTATTGGGTACGCAGACCAGCAGCCATCGTCCATCGGGCGTGGAAGCTGTGCCGTAGCCTGTGCCGGGGAGCGGCACCCAGGCCTGGATTTTGTCGGTGGCGGCATCGATTACGGCGAGTTGGGGCTTGGTTTGGTCGCTGGTGAAGACGAGGCGATCGTCGGGCGAGATGGATATGCGCTGGGTCTCGCGGCAGATGTGAATGACAGCGAGAGTTTTCTTGGCTTCGAGATCGAGGACCGAGACGGTGCCGGGGCCAACGTTGGCGGTATAGCCGCGACGGCCGTCGCTCGAAATGGCGAGCATGTGGGATTCGGGCTGCCCGGTAGGTACTGTGCCGACGATTTTCAGAGTGGACGGATCGATGATGCTGATGGTCTGGTCGAGTTCGGTCGTGACGTAGAGGAGACCGTTCTTCGGGCCGAAGACGGCGCAGTGGGGACGGACGCCGTGGCCGAAATCGACGTTGCCGGCGACCTTGCGCGTGGCGATATCGATGGCGACCATGTTAGTTCCGTCTGTGCCGGGCTTGCCGACTCCTGAGTTGCCGTAGATGGGAACGTAGGCGGTGCGTCCGTCAGGGGAGGCCGCGACTTCGTGGCCGGTGACGCCGCCTTCGGGAACGGCTGCGAGCTGGCGGGCAGCGGAGGGGTCGACTATGCCGAGCGTATGTTCGCCCTTGTTGGCGACCAGCAGAAAGCTGCCGTCCGCAGAGGATTGAGCACCAGATTGAGCCATAGCGAATCCGAGGATGACGGAAAGGGAAAAGGTGAGGCGCAGGCGCGACATCGGAAACCTCTCGGCGATCACAGTATCACAAAGGCCCACAATAAAGAGCCGAAGCCGCACAGCACCGCGGCAGTGAGAAAGGAAGCAGTCCAGCCCCAGTGCGCGGCGATGGCGGGGGTAAGGGAGGCGGTGAGAGCGCCGCCGATCTGACCGCCCATGTTCATGAAGCCGGAGACGGCGCCTGCGGATGGGCCGCCGATATCGGCAGAGACCGACCAGAAGGAGCTTTGCGAGAGATAGAGGGCGCCGGCGCCGGCAGCCAGCACAACAGTAGCGAGACGGGCGTTATCGACGTGGGCGCCCAGCGCGATGAAGATGGCCGAGAGGGCGATGCCCACGGCGGCCACCCCGCAGCGACCGGCGCGCTTCCCGATACGCCTGGTGAGACGATCACTGATCCAGCCGCCGACGGGGGAGCCGATGGCCATGGCAGCAAAAGGCAACATGGCGTAGTAAGAACTCTGCCGCAGATTGAGACCACGCACGGAACTTAGATAGATAAAGAACCAAGAAAAGAAGATATAAGCCGCATAGCCATAGCAGAAGTAACTGAGCGTGACAAGCCAGATATTGGAATTAGTCAAGATAGAACGCCAGGGGAGGGCGGCGGAGCGGGTGTGCGGCGGGAGTCCGGATTGTATGTGATTTACCTCTTGGGGAGAGGTCCAGGGATGAGAGGCGGGACGGTCGCGGGCGATGAAGAACCAGACTGCGCCCGCGGCCAACCCAAGCGCGGCGCTCGCCCAAAAAGAAGACCGCCAGCCGTAATGGATCAGGAGGTAGGCGATCAAGGGAGGGGTAAGAGCGGCTCCGAAACCGACACCGGAGAATATGACGCCGTTCGCAATTCCCCGCTCGGCAGAAGGAATCCACGCGGCCACGATGCAGTTGGAAGCGGGATAGATCACGGCCTCGCCCATCCCTAAGAGGAAGCGCGTCGCGATGAGCAACAGGATGAGACTTGCTGGGCCGGCGGAGAATACCGTGATGAGAGAAGTGAAAATTCCCCACCAGACCACGCCGAGGGTGAGGACGCGGCGCGGGCCGAAGCGGTCGGCGAGGCGGCCGGCGGGCGCTTGAAATAGCGCGTAGCCGAGAACGAAGGCGCTGAATATCCAACCGAGTTGGATATTGCCGAGATGGAATTCTTTTTGAATGGATTGACCCGCGATGGAGATATTGACGCGGTCGAGATAGCCAATGGCGCTTACAACAAAGAGCCAGGCGATGAGCGCCCATCGGATTGGGAAAAGAGTCGTCACTTACCAGTTTGTAATGGAACCGTCGGGGCGAAAGTAAGTTTGGGCGCGTTGGGTGACCGGCGTAGTTACTTCGGCGAGTAACTTGAGAGGCTTGGTATCGAGTTCTACTCCGAGACCGGGGCGGTCGTTAGGGTAGAGTTTGCCATTTTTGAAATCGAGGCAGGTGGGGAGGTGGGGAAAGGAACGCCCTTCGAAGTTATATTCCATGAGCAGAGGTCCCGAGAACGTTCCCAAGCAGTTGACGAGAGCGGCGGTCGCAACGGGGCCTGTAAAGTGAGGGACGATTCCGACGAAGTGCGTTTCGCAGATAGCGGCGATTTTCATCATTTCGGTGATGCCACCGACATTGGGAAGAGTGGCGCGGACATAGTCTATGTCGTGGTTTTCGATGAGCTTGTTGAAGTCCCAGCGATTGCCCCATTCTTCGCCGGCCGCGAGCGGAACATCGACTTTGCGGCGCAGAATGGGGAGATCTTCGGAGAAGGCTTCGGTCCGTACGGGATCTTCGACGAAGTAAGGCGCGAAGCCGGTGATGAGCGCGCAGCCGCGAATGGCGTCGGAGAGATCGAAACGCTGGTGGAAATCGACCACCCAATCGCCGTTACGACCGACGCCTTGGCGGGCCTGTTCGCAATCAGCATAAAGCTGGTTGAGGCGCTCGTGGGTGTTGTAAGTGGTGTTCGCGGGCTCGGCGGCGGCGTCCATGCGGAAAGCGCGATAACCGGCTTCGATAGTAGCGTGGGCGCGCTCGGCAATGCTCATGCCGGGGCGGATGCCGGGAACAATGCCCGCGGTGTTATAACACTCGCAGTAATTTCGGACCATTCCGCCGAGCAAGGAGTGGACCGGCAAGCCTAGCGCCTTGCCTTTGATGTCCCAAAGGGCGAGGTCGAGCGCGCCAATAGCGTCCTCCCTTTCGCGGCCGGCCGGATAGAAGAAGGCGCGATTCATGTCCTGCCAGAGACGCTCGATGTATTGAGGGTCGCGGCCGATCAGGCGGCCGGCGCTTTGCTCAAGTAGATCTTTGGAACCACCTTCGCCAATGCCGGTAATGCCGGCGTCGGTTTCAACCGTGACAATTGTGTCGCTTTGATTGAACAACGGATTCGGGTTGGGGGGAAGCCAGGCGCGGACACGCGTGATCGCCATCTTGGGGAGGGCCGCGGCGGCTCGCTGCCGGATAGCGGCGAGGGCGATAGGAGCGGCGGCGATGCGCAGAAAATCGCGGCGATGCATGGCGCTGTCCTACTGTATCGAAGAGCGGAGAGCTTGTATGGACGACGTCCGTAGGAACATGGAAGAAATGGGGCTGCTGGTAAACACACCCAAACAGACGAGGACAGAAACGGGCGCGAAGGTTGCCTTTACGATATTGGCGGCGATCAGCTTTTGCCATTTGCTGAACGATATGGTGCAGTCGCTGATTCCGGCCATTTATCCGATTTTGAAGAGCACGTTCCATTTGAATTTTTCGCAACTTGGGCTGATTACATTTACATTTCAAGTGACGGCATCGCTATTGCAGCCATTTGTTGGGCTGTGGGCCGACCGCCGGCCCAAGCCCTATTCGCTAGCGGCGGGAATGGGATGCACGCTGGTCGGTTTGCTGCTGCTATCGAGAGCGTGGAGTTTCGGGATGATCCTGGTTTCGAGCGCGCTGGTAGGCGTGGGATCGTCGGTATTTCATCCCGAGTCGTCGCGAGTGGCGCGGATGGCGTCGGGCGGACAGCATGGGTTGGCGCAATCGGTTTTTCAAGTAGGCGGAAACACCGGTTCGGCGCTGGGCCCGCTGCTTGCGGCATTCATTGTGGCGCCGCGAGGCCAGCACAGCATTTCGGTCTTTTCGGTAGCGGCATTGGCGGCCATTGTTCTACTGATTAATGTTGGGAACTGGTACAAGAAGAGGGCACAGGCCAAGGTGAAAGCGGCTCACACCGCGCCCGCGGTTGGGGTTTCTTCCAAGCAAATCGCGGTTTCGATTGCGATTCTGGCAGCGCTGGTTTTCTCAAAGTATATTTACCTGGTGAGTTTGTCCAGTTATTACACCTTCTATTTGATAACTAAGTTTCACGTATCGGTCCGCATGTCCCAGATTTACTTATTTGTTTTTCTGGGGGCAGTTGCGGCGGGAACGATTATCGGGGGGCCGGTGGGCGATAGAGTCGGCCGCAAGCACGTGATCTGGTGGTCGATTTTAGGGGCGCTCCCTTTTACAGTTCTGCTGCCGTATGCAAATCTGTTTTGGACTTCCGTACTGACCGTAGTGATCGGTTTGGTGCTGGCTTCAGCGTTTTCGGCAATTCTCGTTTATGCGCAAGAGTTGGTTCCGGGGAAGATCGGGATGATTTCGGGCGTGTTTTTTGGGTTTGCCTTCGGGATTGCCGGAGTGGGCGCGGCCCTGTTGGGGGCGCTTGCCGACCACACGAGCATCTATTTCGTGTATCGGATCTGCTCATTCCTGCCGGCGATCGGGCTGCTGACGGCGTTGTTGCCGGATGTTGAGCCGAACCGGCGTGGAAGCAGTATGAGAGTGTGAAAGACTGCGACATATGAAAAACACCATTCCGAGACGGAGATTTCTGCAGAGCGCGGCGATTGGAGCGGCGGGCATCGCGGGGGCGAAGGCCACGATTCTCAACGAGCCATTGTTTCAAGAAAGCGGCAAACCGGTTTCGGCGAGCGAGCGAGTCCGGTTCGGAATGATCGGGGTGGGGATGCAGGGCTCGGGGCTGCTCGGAAACGCCATCGGGCTGCGCGGGATTGAATGCGTGGCGGCTGCGGATTTGTACGACGGCAGGCACACGCTGGCGCAGCAGATCACGGGAAATTCCAGCTTGCCGACTACGCGGCGATATCACGAGCTGCTGGAGCGCAAGGATATCGACTGTATCGTCGCGGCGGTGCCCGACCACTGGCACATGCGGGTAGTGGTGGACGCCTGCAACGCGGGCAAGGACATCTATTGCGAGAAACCGATGTCGCACACGGTGGCGCAGGGCTTCGAGATGGTGGAAGCAGCGCGCAAGAACCGGCGGATTGTGCAGATCGGTTCGCAGCGGGTCAGCTCTGCGCTTTGCCGAAAAGCGAACGAACTTTATCGGGGCGGCGCGATCGGCGATGTGGAGATGGTGGAGTTGAGCCTGGGCCGCAACAGCCCGACGGGCGCGTGGGAGTATCCGCCGCCACCGGATCTATCGCCGCAGAATCTGGATTGGGATACGTGGCTGAACGATGCACCGAAGATCGCGTTCGATCCGAAGCGCTTTGCGCGCTGGCGCTGCTGGAAGGAATATGGCACGGGCGTGGCGGGCGATTTGATGGTGCACCTGCTGAGTGGGATGCAGGCGACGTTGGGGTGGAACGAAGCGCCGAGGTCAGCGACGACATTGGGCGGCATTTTTCGATTTAAAGACGGGCGGAACATGCCGGATCTACAGACCGTGCTGTTTGACTATCACGGCATTCCTGTATACGTGCGCCTAAGCCTGGCGGCGGAGACATCGGAGCTAGCGCGGTTCATGGGCCCGAAGGGGCTGCTGGAGGCATCCGAAAGAGAACTCCGCTACCTGCCGCAATCGGGCGAAGACACGGAGCCGAGCTACTACATTTCAAGCTTCCCCCAACCGATGCGGGGGCAGTACGAGAGCCAGTGGTACGCGGAGCACTATGTGGCGCCTGGAAAGGAGCCCGTGGAGAACGATACGGTTTTCCACGGAGACGATTGGGATGACGTCAGGCCGCACCTGTGGAATTTTTTCCAAGCCGTGAAGAGCCGGAAGCCGGTGGCGGAGGACGCGGTATTCGGAAATCACGCGGCGATCGCCTGTCACATGGCGAATGAATCGTACTTCCAGAAGCGGACTGTGTATTTCGATGGCGAGACGCATACGGTAAAGGCGTGAAGGCGATGGACAAAGCACCTCAGAGAAGAGGGTTCGTGAAGGCGCTGGGCGGCGCAGTTGCGCTGGCGAGCGGTCAGGCCGCGATGGCGCAGGCTGCCGGCTCACGAGCGGGTGGGGCGACGACGCTGCCCGGGTACGCGCGAGCGCAGAGTTATCGATCGTTGAAGCAGTCAAGCTTCGACCGCACTGGAGGCAACGAAGATTTCTGGCCGATAGCGGCGGGACAGACCAAGCAGGTTTTCGAGGCAGCGGGCCCGGGTGTGATTACGCATATCTGGTTCACTATCGCGGCGGAGAGCCGGCGGCACCTGAAGGAATTGGTGCTGCGGATCTATTGGGAGGGCAATTCCAAGCCGAGCGTGGAAACGCCGATCGGCGACTTTTTCGGATTGAACATGGGCGAATATACGCTGTACCAATCGGCGTTCCTGAACTGTTCGAACGTTAAAGCACTGAATTGCTATTTCGCGATGCCGTTCCGGAGGTCGGCCCAGATCACGGTTACGAACGAAGGGGAAAAGAGCGTGGGCGCGTTCTACTCGAACATCGATTATCAAATGGTGGCGGCTCTGCCGGAGGACGCGGTGTATTTTCATGCGCAGTACCGGCAGGCGGCGCCGGCGAGAGCCGTACAGTACGACAAAGGAGAACGGGAAATCAACCTGGATGGGCAAAACAACTACGTGTTTCTAGAGACGCAAGGGCGCGGCCATTTGATGGGCGTCACGATGGGGGTCGAGCAGATTGCCGACGGCTGGTTTGGAGAAGGCGATGAGATGATTTTCATCGACGACAACTCGAAGCCGGCGATCAACGGGACGGGTACAGAGGATTACTTCTGCGGCGCGTGGGACTTTGGAGGACCGGCCGGGACACCTTTCGCCAATTTGTATAACGGCGCCCCCTTTATGGGGTTAGCGGAACGGGCGGGCGGGCGCTACGCATTGTATCGCTGGCATGCTGACAACCCGATCACGTTTGAGCGATCACTTCGCTACACGATCGAGCATGGGCACGCAGACGACCGTAGCGACCATTTCTGCTCGGTCGCGTACTGGTACCAGAGCGAGCCGTATACGGACTTCCCCGCCCTGGCGCCAGCACCACAAAGAGTTCCACAGCCGAAGGAAAACGGGTAAGCGAGCCGCTATTTCTTGCCGGCGGGCTTCGCCTTGGAGAGATCCTTGGCTCCATCCAAATGCTTGTTCAGCGTGGGGAGAGTCTGGCTCGCATAACTCTTCAGGTCGGCATTTTGGGCGTCGTTGGATTCCTTGGTGTAGATGGAGACGGCTTTGGTGTGACCGGCGATCATTTCCTGCGCGTAGCGGCGGTCGAAGGCGGCGCCTTTGAGTTTCTCGAAGGGGGCGACCATTCTCTGATGCTCGGCGTCTAGGCCTTTGGGCACAGTCAGGCCCGCTTTCGCCGCGATGGCGCTCACTTGGTTGTAGTCGTTGGTATGGTCGGTCACAAGAGTTTGAGCGTAATCCTTGACGGCTTGCGCGGACGCATTCGTGGCGGCCAGTTGGCCCAGATTGGCTTCGGTCATGTCGGTTTGGGCCGCGAAATCGACAAACTGCTGGTCGGTCATGGCCGCTCCGCCTTTCATGGCGTGCTTCTTTTGAGCGACGGCGGGCAGGCAACAGAGCGCAACGCAACAGACGGCTGAGACGAGATTTTTCATTTGTTTCCTCCGATTGATAGAGTTACGTGGGCAGAAAGCGTGACATACGTTGACGATCTGATATAGTGCTGTGTTTCGTATCCGCAGCGCATCGGGCGAGCGGCTCATCCAAACACATCATGAACAAATCCGGAAAAGTCAAAGTCGGAATAATCGGGTCCCAGTTCGAAGCAGACATTCACGCGCAAGGTTTTCAGTTGATGCCGGAGGAGGCGGAGGTGGTGGCGGTTGCGTCGCCGACGCCCGGAAACGCAGAGAAACTGGCGCGAAAGCACGGAATTCCGCGGGTTTTTACAGATTACCGGGAGATGTTGAAGGAACCCGATATCGAGATGGTGACGATTACGGCGCCGAACTATTTGCACTGCGAGATGACGGTGGATATCGCAAACGCCGGCAAGCACGTGGTGTGCGAGAAGCCGCTGTGCATGACGCTGGCGGAAGCTGATGAAATGATCGACACCTGCAAACGGAAAGGCGTTTTACTGGCTTATGCGGAGGAACTTTTCTTTACGCCGAAGTATGTCAAGGCGAAGGAGATGGCCGATCAGGGGGCGTTCGGGAAGATTTACCTGATTAAGCAGAGCGAGAAGCATTTCGGGCCGCATAGCGCGTGGTTCTGGGACATGGAGAAGGCGGGCGGTGGGACGCTGATGGACTTGGGGTGCCATGGGATTGCTTTCTGCTACTGGTTTCTGGGGAGGCCGCGAGTAACGTCGGTATACGCGCAGGTTGGCACGTATGTTCACGCGGAGAAGACCAGAGGGGACGACGACGCGATTTGCATTCTGGAATTCGAGAATGGATCGGTGGCGCTGGTGGAGGATAGCTGGGGCCGGCGCGGGGGGATGGCGGACCGCACGGAGGTGTATGGTGAGGGCGGCGTAACGTATGCGGATTTACACATGGGCAACGCTCTGCCGACCTACAGCGAGTACGGATTCGGATATGCGGTGGAGAAAGCGCCGAGCACGACGGGATGGAGCTATCCGGTGTTCGAAGAGCACTGGAACTACGGCATACCGCAGGAGATGCGGCATTTTGCGAGATGCGTTCGCGGCAAAGAGAAGCTGGAGGCAACCGGCGAGGACGGGCGGGTGGTAATGGAAGTGTTGTACGCGGCATACGCGTCGGCCGGGATGGGCCAGAAGGTGAAGATGCCGTACCAGCCGCAGGCGAAGAAACCGGTTGAGGAGTGGTTGAATCGAAGAGGCAAGTGAATCCTGCGCTGGCCGAGAACATACTTTCGCAGGCGGACGCGCTTCGAGCGGTCCGCGCACATCATTTTTCGGGAGGCCGCGAGGCGCTGGTTCGAGCGGCGGAGGTGCTGCGCTCGAGCAAACGAATCATCATAAGCGGAATGGGCGGATCGCTATTTGCCGCGATCCCATTGAGTTATTTTTTCGCCGCAAGAGGGGTGGAAGCGCCGGTCGTCGAGAGTTCGGAGCTGCTGTACTACCACACGGAGACATTCAATGCAGACACGGCGGTGATCCTGGTATCGCGGTCCGGAGAGAGCGTTGAAGCAACCAAGCTGCTGACGGTTTTGCAACAGGCGCGGGCAAAAGTGGTCGGGGTGGTGAATGTACCGGGGAGCACGCTGGCGCGCAATGCGGCGTCAACTGTGACAATGGGTAGTCCGGCAGACGAGCTGGTTGCGATACAGACCTACACGGCCACGATTGTGACGCTGCTTCTGTTAGGCTCGGCGTACTTTCTGGACCTTTACGGAGGGATGAAGGCGGAATTGGACGCGACGATTGAAGCACTGGCCGGCTGGATTCCAGAGTGCTTTCATTGGAGCGGCGGATGGCCGAGTTTTTTCGCGAGCACCACCCCTCTATACGTGCTAGGGCGCGGCGCTTCGCTCGCTTCGGTGGGAGCGGGCACGCTGCTGTTCCACGAGGTAGCGAAGATGCCGGCGGTAGGCATGTCCGGGGCGCAATTCCGGCATGGGCCAGTGGAGGTGGTCGACGAGCAGTTTCGGGCGGTTGTGTTTGGATCACAAGGCGTCTCGCGGGACATCGATCACGCTCTAGCCGAAGACCTGTTGGAGGCCGGCGCGAACGTTCGATGGGTGGGACCAGCGGTGTCAAATTCGCGAGCGACGCAACTGTGCGCCTGGCCGGAGGGCATGCCAGAGCGATTCGCGCCGGTAGCAGAGATCATACCGATGCAGATTGCCGCCTACCGGACAGCGCAATGGCGAGGCGTGCCATTGGGCCGTTTTCGCCTGGCGCCCATGATCACCGTTTCCGAGACAGGATTGGGCGCTGAAGGCGCGGCTCGCTGATTGTGTTGGAAGGCCGGCTGATTCTATGCATCGATGTCGGCGGCACGTCCACAAAGGTAGGAATCGTAAACGCGCGCGGAGATTTGGGCTTTGTCGATTCGTTTTCGACTTTGCCAGATGCGGAGTTTTTCTTTTCCGAACTGCAGCGGGCGGTCGAACGAGCGATTACGTCAAGCGGACTTGAAATCGGGCAAATGGCGGGCATGGGAGTGGCAGTAGCGGGATTTCTAGATGCCGGACGCGATCATCTGCTCTACAATTCGAACCTGGAGTGGCTTCAAGATTTCTCACTGAGGCGCCGGCTGGCCAAGCAGTTTGAGCTGCCGATTGAATTGGAAGTGGATTCGAATGCGGCGGCAATGGCGGAGTGGTGGTTCGGGTCGGGCCAGGGATCGAGACGGTTTCTCTGCGTGACCTCCGGCACGGGTTTAGGCGTGGGATTGATCGTCGCGGGCGAACCGCTGCGGTTCGCGTACGGATGCCTGGGAGATGTGGGTCACATTGTGGTGGAACGGGATGGTCCACTCTGCAGCTGCGGAGGACATGGGTGCGCGGAAATCATGGTGTCGGCGCCGGCGGTTGCGGCGAGGTTTCGCGAGAGAGCGGGATTAGCGGCTGGGGTTTCGCTGCGGGACGTGATTCAGGCAGCGAGAGAAGAAGACGGGCTCGCTGTATCGCTTCTGGAAGAAGCCGGCGAGTGGTTGGGTGTCGCCATTGCGTCGATGGCTAGTACGTTTTTTCCCGACCGGATCGCGGTGGCGGGCGGGTTGTCCGAGGCCGGGGATCTGGTCATGAAAGCCATCGAGCGCGCGTTTGAGCGCCACGCTGGAACATTCGCGCGATCGCAAACCGTGCTGAGCCGCGCGACGCTCGGCTCGCGGGCTACGCTGATTGGCGCGGCTTGGCCCTTCTTGAGACAATGAGCACATGGTACGCGCAGTCGTGGTTGTCTGCGTGGCGATCGCCTGTTCGACCGCGCTGTCGCAAACGCCCCGCAGAGCGAACCGCGCGCCCACCGTTGATGAACCGCAACTGAACACCGGCAGCCTGCTGGTGGCGAGCGAGAAACTGCGCGATCCGAGTTTTGCCGAAAGCGTTGTGCTCATCCTGGAGCACGACACGGATGTTGGAACACTTGGGCTGATCATCAATCGCAGGACTGAAGTTCCGCTGGCGCGAATTTTCCCCGATCTCAAAGGCGGCAGCACAGACCCGGTGTACGCGGGCGGACCGGTCTCGATTACAGCCGTTCAGGCGCTGCTTCGATTGCCGGGCGAAATGGACGGAGCAAGACACGTTGGGGACGATGTTTATGCGACAGGCAGCAAAGAACTGATCGAGAAGGCCGTGCGAGAGCATACGGCGCCATCGAAGTTTCGGCTGTATGCGGGCTACGCCGGCTGGGCGCCGGGTCAACTCGAGGCCGAGGCGCGATTGGGCGCGTGGTCGGTGCTTGAGAATCGATCCAGATTGGTTTTCGATGCGGACCCAGATTCCCTGTGGCCGCGATTGACGCGGGAGTCGCATATGCAGATTGCGACACGCGGATTCAGGAGCCAATACATGCCCGGCGGGGCGCTCGCGCAGTGATCACAAAAATCAAAAAAAAGTTATCTTCCCTAGATTGAACAGCTTGAGCTCAGATTTTTCGGGATTATCCCTTTGACAAACCCGACACTACGGCTTTAGCCAACCAAGAACTTGCGATCCTGCTACGATGCAGGCCATGGATGAAGCTGCGAGCGCGAGCGAACTCAAATGGATTCGCGAGTCTACCGAGGATCTCATCGGAGCGATTGAAATGCTGGCGAGGGTTCTAAATCCCGAGCGTGCGGAGACCGAGATTGCGCGAATGTATAGGGATCGAGCCAAACGCGATTCGCGGCGATCACACATTCGAATCATGAGTTCAGACGCCAAACCGGCTGCCAGATGGCACCTCATGCCTCCGGCGCTCGCTCTTTTGGTTGAGAGCGGAGGGCAAGTAGAAACCGCCGTTATCATCCGCCGTCTTGAGGAATGGATGGAACAAAACGGCTACCGGCGGCAGCAACCGAATCGCGCTTTGGGATGTCTGCGTAAAGCTGGTTTGGCGGAAAATCCGAGAAAGGGTTATTGGATTGCGACATCTGAGGGCATCCAGCGACATACGCTTTCAGAAGGAGACGCCCGCAAACTTTTCGACGAACACAACTGCACGGGCCGTAGACGCCGCCCCGAACGTTAAAACGCGGGATTATCCCTTTGACAAAACGAGAACGACGCTGGCCCCGTGATCTCCTTTGTCAGGAGATGGGGGCCCCTCACTGGCACATGGGAGCCCGGGACTGCCTTTGAACCAGATCGCCTGTCTAATTGGTTAATCCTGCAAACCAAGCTCCGGGCCGAGTGGGAGTTTTTGGAAACGCAATCAGCAAGCAATTACCAGAAAGCGGGGGCCGGAAAACACAACGTTCACGAATCCGCCATTGTCTGTGTTCGTGCGCACCGCTCAACTATTGAATGTAACGCCGACGCGATAACAATTGAGCAGTTTGCGAGAATTGCCATCTTCCTCATAGACCCTCGCCGCTTGAGAACTTGTCGCCGTCCTGATTGCACAACGCCGTATTTCATAGCCGATGATCTGAAGGCGCATTACTGCTCTGAAGACTGTAGCCGCTGGTCTCGCGCAGAGCACAAGCGCAATTGGTGGAAAGAGCGCGGAAGCGAGTGGCGGGAATCGAAAAGGCGATCCCGCTAATATCTCTCCTCCAGCCTCACTAGCGGATGAATCGCTTTCGCTCGCTCATGCACATCCCAAACCGTGCGAGAATCCTCGATCTTGAGTCCGGCCTTTAGCGCGTCGTGATGAACCGGCTTGTATTGCTTGTGCGCCCATTCGGGTTTCGAATGTAGATCGACTAACGGCACGCTCGCTTCGTGTATCGGATGCGGCAATCTCGCCACTTCAGGATGCGCGTGCCACTGGGACTGCTTCTCGCGTCCGTGCGGGCCGTCGTCGAATTCTCCGCTGATGAGAATCAGCCCATTTTGCAGTTCGAACCAATGGCTGTGACGGAACAAGTTGTAGCGCGGCGCGCTGGTGTCGCCGTGCGGCTCTTTCCAAACGGACCAGGGGGCGATGTAAAAGTGGAGCATTACGGGCTAAGATTGGACCATGAGGATTACTCTGGACTTTGACGGCCCACAAGACGGTGTGATATTTGACTCCGTTGAGGTCATCGCGAACGGAGAGCGCACTCGCTATACCTTGCTCCCGCCTACTATTCGAAGCGGTGGCGACGATCGCGTCGATTTGGAATGGCCCACATATGAAGATGGTGGCATAATCATCACTGTTCCGCGTTCGATACTTCCCGCGTTTCGGTACGACATGATCTCCGGTGGCCTAGTTCCTCTGAAACCAGAGGAGTGCCCTACTCAGGGTCCGGCTCTCTCTGCTGTCCGGTCGGTGTAAGCGGTCGCGTGTAAACCGGGGCGCTGTAGCCACCAGTCGGTGGCGCGCTCACCGTCCCCCCAACTGAGCTTGTGCCGGTCCCGCCGCCACTCCCCCCGCTAACCGGCGCACTCGCTGCCACCGTTGCCGCTAGCAAGGGGCCGTCTGAAAGTGCCACGTGCTCTGCCATATTCTGCTCTTGCGTCCAGCGCGGATTCGTGCCAACGTGCGCCCACGAATAGCCTGTCCGCGTCGCGGAATCTGCCTGTGCTTAAATAAACGGAGCCGTGAGTGATGCCCAGCGAGGGTTTTGGAGGAGAACATGGGATCGAGTGGACGAATTTGCGGTTTCCTTTACCGCAGATCTGATCAAGTTCGCCCTCGTTCTTCTCGGGCTTCTCGTGCTCCATTTTGTGACGCGGGTTTTAGAACTTTCAGGCTACCCGCCAGACCGCCTTGCATCGTTGAATGCCGTGCATTATTGGGCGTCCTATGCGACCTACTGCATCCTCGGGCTTGACTTCCTCTTTAAGCTGTTTGGAGCTCTCATAAAATGGTGAGCGCAGAAAAGGCGCACTACTTTATTTTTGTCGATGACAGGGCGCGCTGGCGCGTGTTTGGGTTAGCAATTTGCTCGGGTGCTCTCGTGGGGATGTTGTCTGAATTCTTACTTCAAACATCCCTGGAACAGTCAAACATCCTTTCAGGGCTGACCGCGCTACTCACGGCCACGATAGGATTTTTGGCCTATAGCTATCCCTCTAAAGTTAGGAAACCACGGCTAAAGCTTCGGTTAACACCCCAGGTATATCGAATGGGATATGCACTAGCTGTGGTCATATTGTTAGCGGCGGTGTTGGGTGTGCCAGTCTTACAGTCGGCAGTCTTAAACCGCACATTGCAGCGAATCGCGGGCCGTTCCTTGAACGAAACGACTCTCATCGAGACCAAGAACGTTTTGGATAGCGCGGCTCTAGGAAAGGCCAAAGCGAATGCAGTTGTCTTATCGCGACTACAGCGGATGATCAATAGGGGTTTGGGAACGCCAGGGTTACACGAGGCGGCGTGGACCACCAATCTAGCTGTTATGCATTACACGTCCGCTGCATTTTCTAAACCAGCGCCTACAGGCATACCGACACCGCCTAATACACCGATTGCGAATCTTTTTGTCATCAAGACCCTAGGTAACGTGCAACCGGACATATTGGGATCTGGGCGAGTCGTGCCACCGTCCGAGGGGGCAATATATCAGAATATAGGATCTGTAAACCTCAACTTAAGCTCTAAATACAGTGCCACATACATCATCGTGAGCAGCAGTACTGGTGTCGAGCTAGATGGTGAAATGCTGAGGCACGTATGGCTCAAGAATACGCATGTTATTTACAACGGCGGCCCAATCCAGCTCGAAGATGTTCATTTCGTCAACTGCACATTTGAAGTAATTGACAACGCCAACGGCATAAGATTTGCATCGGTTGTTTTGAACAATCCCTCGGGCGTGGATCTCTTGATTACATCCTGAGTAATTGTGTCAGAACGCCGGGGGGCTATGGCCTTCCTCTCCTACGCCGGGCCCAACGCTTTCTTTGCCTTCAGGCGGATCGGTCGGTCTCTCATACCATTATCCTTAGCTGGCTTTGCTTCCGGCTTCGCCTTCAGAATATCTGTCACCGCTTCGTCGAAGCTGAGCGGGTGAAGAGAGAGCGGGCGCTTAGCGGTGATTCTTTTTTTGGGTGGTGTTCGTTTTTGCACTTGTTACTGTACGGTTGGTAGTTCTGATGCGAACAGATCCAGGCTCCGCGGCGCTGGCTCAAGGAAGCTTATACCCTTGATCCGTAGCTGATCCTTTCGTCTCAACATGCCGTCGTCAATTGTGTATAGGTATTGGCACCCCAACACCATTGCAGTAGCAATATGAAAGCAATCCCACTTGCGCCGTCTATTCTCGACCTGATCTTTCTCGGTCGTCTGATCAATGATTTGCGCTTCGAGTTTGGCTGCCGTAAGGGCTACTTCGCGGTTTGCCGTGAAAAGCCTTGCTAACTTTGCGACCTTGGCGTGATTGTCATCATAGACACGACCCGCGCGAAAAGAAAGTACCGAAACCTCTTGGACAGTGATAATTGAGGTGTAGATTCGAGCTTTTTCCCGCTTTAGTTCGCGCAGCAATCCCCGGATGCCTTTCGCAGTCGGCTCGCCGTTGAATATTGCGAGAAACACAGAAGTGTCGAAATATACACAGCCGCCCAATGGCTACTCCTCTCGCATTCGCTTCACCAACGTTGCCGTATCAGAATTGAATGCGTCTCTGTAACACCCAAATAGCTCATCAAAAGCGGCTTCGTAGTCGCGGTCAGCATCTAGCGATATGGTCTCAACGACGATCTTCGGAGAGGCGGCACGGTAATACACCGCGTTGCCGGAAACCACAACCTGTTTTCGAAATAAGGCGGTAGCTTTCTCGACATCAGTAGCTTTGAATTGAACGCGCCAAGTTTCCCCGCTCTCGCGCCGCAGTTCACCCCAAAAGCCCCTACCCCCTTCATCGGCCTTGTCTCTATCAACGAGTTCGACCAGTTTTCCGTACATTGTCACTCCAGCCACTTCAAACGTTGGCGCTTGCAAGGCTTTTATGGAAGCGAGGCCAGCTGCGCCAAATGTCGCCTTGATGGGTTCGGGGAACCCTGGACGCTGAACGGATACCTCAAGCTCCAACTTGTCTCTTCTTTGAATCTGCGCAACTCTGCTGACGCGACGAAGTAATGCTGCGTCGAGCGTCACGTTGGGGTCAAGGACGCCTTCCTCTTGCTCCAGAAAGCCTAGGAGATTCACCACTTCTTGAGCGGCGAGTAACCCGGTGCTAACGTTGGCGGTTATCGCTATCGGCGCCTGGACGCTGCCACGCTTCAACAGGAGTCCATTGTCGCCAGCTATAATTTCCAGGCCGAAGTTTCCGCTTGTGTCCGCGTATCCACGTTCGCGCTGGATCTTCCTTCCAGCATCAGCAATCATCTGCCGAAATTCTTCCAAAACGCTGAGCACATGCTGGAGAGGTAAGCGATTGCGATCCGCTAAACCCTTGCGGAGTTTTACCGTAATGATTGGCTCTGTTGCCTCTGCTGCCATGCTTCGATTTCCTAGCGGCGGGGCCAAAATGAGTCCCGGTAGGTAAGCCGTTTCCCATCGACGCCCTTCAGAGCGAGTTCCGCCCGCTCCACATCCGACACGTCCCGCGAATTATACCTGAAATCGAATTCGTTCAGATAACGATTCAGATGCTGCCTGCCGACGTGGTGGTAAACGCCGTCGATGCCTCTCTTGAGAGTGGCGAAGTAGCCCTCAACCGCGTTGGTGGTGATGCACACGCCGTTTTCGTAGCGCACATACTCTTTCGCCGAATGGTTCACCTTGTCATGCTTGTGCATCGGATCGTCCAGCTTGACGAAACTGGCGCTATCCGTCATCACATGCACGCCTTCCGCGAGGTATTCATTCAGGATCGGGCGCAAGTTGTCCTGAGTGACACGGCCAATGTGCATCGAGCGAACCTTCCCGCCACGCTGGACCAGCGAAAGCACAGCTTCCTTTTCACGATGAGGGTCAATTCCCTTCGAACCGTGTTCCGGCTTCCGACGCCATACACGCTTGCCGATTTGCATCTCTTCGCCTTGCGGCTGGCCGCCCGGATTGTTCTGCTTCCTCCGGCGTCCGCCTATGTACGCTTCGTCGATTTCTACAACGCCGTCTAGTTTTGATGATAAAGGCTCCTGAGTCATGGCGTGCCGAATCCGATGTGCCATAAACCACGCGCTCTTGTAAGTCACGCCTAACATGCGATGTAACTGGTGAGCGCTCATGCCCTTTTTACTGGCGCAAAGTAAATGAAAAGCCAGGAGCCACTTATGCAGCGGAATGTGCGAATCTTCCATGACCGTACCAACGGTTACGCTGTACTGTTCACGGCATCCGCCGCACTTCCAAACGCCCTTGCGAACGTGAGTCTTTGCGCCCTCTTTTGGTTCCAGCCGGTACGATTCGCCGATGACTCCGCAGTGCGGGCAGACCGCGCCATCCGGCCAACGCTTTGCTTCTAAGAACTCGCGGGCTTTGTCTTCATCCTGGAAGTGGGGAGCGAGGATATCGGCATCCTTCATGTCTCAAGTATGCCTGAAATCGTTGGGTTTGTCAAAGGGATAATCCCGAGATTTTTAAGCTCGGCTGCCATTCGAGCCCTGTAGGCTGATGGGCGTGAGAGGCGAGCACGGCGAAGAACTCCGTGAGGAGCTGTGCTGGATGTACGATCCGCTGCCTTCGCAGAGCCGCTTTCAATCCGCCACGGCGCGATTTAAGGGCTTCTCGGGGCCAGTCGGATCAGGCAAGAGCGCGGCTTTGTGCTACGAGACGCTGAAGCTATGCTACATGAATCGTGGCAGGCAGGGCATACTTGCTGCTCCGACATACGCGATGTTGCGGGATGCAACATTGGCAAGCCTGTACGAGGCTTTGGAAGAAGGAGACGTCGAGTTCGAGGTAAAGAAATCCGACGGCGAACTGTGGATGAAGGCGCCGGGGAGCACGGTGCTACTGCGGTCACTGGATGAGCCGGAGAGATTGCGGGGGACCAACTTAGCCTGGTTCGGAATCGATGAGTTGTCGTATACGCGCGAGGAGGCGTGGCTGCGCCTAGAGGCGCGGCTTCGGGACCCGAATGCGGAAAAGTTATGTGGATTCGGCGTGTGGACGCCGCAAGGTCACGATTGGCTTTACAAGAGATTTATTCAGGAGCGGGTGGCTGGTTATGAATGTGTGCGAGCGCAGCCGTTTGAGAACCGTTACTTACTGGACAAGACGCCGGATTATTACGAAAGGCTAGAGAGCAGTTACGATCCGAAGTTTTACCGCCAAGAGGCGTTAGGCGAGTATCTCAACAGCCGGGCGGACCGGGTGTATCACTGCTTCAATGCCGCCGTTCATCAGGCGCGGCACGCCTACGATCCGCGGAAGCTGTTGATGTGGTCGCTGGATTTCAACGTGGCGCCGATGACATCGGTGGTGCTTCAGTGGGACAACGGACGGCTTGCCGTGTTGGATGAGATCGTGCTGGAGCGCGCCACAACAGAAGAGGCGTGCATGGAGTTTGAGAACCGGTACAAGGGGCACATGGGACCGCTAGAGGTGTTTGGAGACGCCAGTGGTAAGAACATGCACACGACCGGGAGCACCGATTATTCGACTTTGCAGACGTATTTATACCGAGCTGGATTCCGGTACGTGAAGCTACGCGTACCGACCAAGAATCCACCGGTTTTGAATCGGGTCCGAAAGGTTAACGCGCTACTAACCAACGCGCTGGGAGAGGTGCGGTTGGAAGTCGATCCGCGCTGCAAGGAATTGATCAAGGATTTTGAGGAAGTGATGTTCAAGCCGGAGTCAGGCGTAGTGGATAAGTTGCGCGATCCGCAGCGAACGCACGCATCGGACGCGCTGGGGTATGTAGTTTGGGAGTTATTCGGGGAAAAACCGAGCGCAGGCGAAATAAATAGGCCGTTGTTTTGAAAAGCAGGGACAACACACGATGATAGAGATCGATCGAGAGCATCCGGATTATAAGCGGCAAAAGCTGATGTGGCGAATGTACCGCGACTTATATGCCGGGGGGGAAGGGTTCAAGCACAGAGCGGCTGAATACTTGCTGCGGAGACAAAAGGAACCGCTAGACGTTTATAGCGAGCGGCTGCACCGGGTGTTCTATGAAAACTACGTTGGTTCCATCGTCGACTGGTACGCGTCGACGCTGTTCCGGCGCCAACCGAGCTTGCAGTTTCAAGGCGGATTGGAGTCTGGTCAGCAATTCCTGGCCGAGCTGGCGGACGATTGCGACTTACGAGGAACCACGCTATCCAACTTCTTTCGAGAATGCCTGATAGACGCACTAGTGGCCGGCCGCAGTCACATTCTGATCGACTTTCCACGATCAGCGGCGGCGCCGACCAACCGGGCCGAAGAAGACGCGGCGGGCTTGTCGCGCGCTTATCTCATCCGCTATCAAGCAGAGGATCTCATTAACTGGAGCCTGGATGAACGCGGCGAATACGAGTGGGTTGTCTTACGCCAATCCGTCCGGCGACAACCGCGGGTTGAATCGCCCGATGTAGTAGAAGAAACTTACTGGTATTACTTCGACAAGACCAGTTATCGGACCTACCGGCGGGTTGAGCAGGAGAACCAGCCAACGAGCATCGAGTTGATTGCGTACGGCGCGCATTCGCTGGTTCGTCAGGGGCGCGTTCCGCTTCTTACGCTACAGGTGAGCGATGGACTTTGGTTGATGAACAAAGCTGGGCACCTACAGCTCGAACACTTCAACAAGTCGAACGCCCTGGGGTGGGCTATCACGATGGGGCTATTCGCGATGCCTGTCATTTACTCGGATCGCGAATGGAACCAGATTGTAGGGGAAAGTTACTATATTCAACTCGGGCCTGGAGATAAGTTCGGCTGGACCGAGCCGGACGGAAAAGTGTACCAAATTGCGGCCGACAATCTTGAGACGTTGAAGGAAGAGATTTATCGAGTTTGTTATCTGTCTCAGGCCTCTGGCGAAATGGAAGGCGGGCACGCGCAGTCGGCCGCCAGCAAGCAGCTGGATTTCACGATCACTGAAGAGGTGCTGCGGGCCTACGGAGCTGCCGTTAAAGACTGCATCCGCCGGGTTCTGAAGGCGATCAGCGACGCCCGAGCGGACGGCGTGAGTATATCCGTGACAGGGCTGGACGAGTTAGACATCTCCGACTTCGCTAGCGAGCTGCAGAATGCAACCGACTTACTCGGTTTGGGAATCGCTTCGCCTACGCTAAAGCGGCAGATCTATCAAAGGCTGGCGTTGAAGTATCTGAGCGATGCACGGCAGGAAACAAAAGATCAAATTGCGCGAGAAATCGACGCGCAGATATTTAATTAGTCGAAGAAAGGGGATTCATGTCAGATCACACTCCGATGGATAAAGCGCCGGCGACCGGTGTCGATATCCGGGATGTGGTCCGGCACGCGATTGAGGAATTTGTCCGTGCCGAGCAAGAGAAAGCGGAACCAGCCTATAAGGCTGAGCTGCAGGACGAACGAAAGCGCCGAGAGGGACTCGAAGCGCGCCTGAATCAGCTAGTGGAAGAGAACCGGAAGGCCCGCTCGATGGCGGAAGAAGCGGATCGAAATTCGCAGATCAGGAGCGAACTGCAACGGCTGGGAGTGGCGAAGGTTGACCTTGCGTTCCGAGCTGTCAAAGACGAGATTATGCGTAGAGACGACGGGCACCTGCAAAGCAAGGGACCCGAGGCGAAGTCTTTACAGGATTATTTATCAGGCTTCGTGCAGGAGAACCCGGAACTGTTGCCGGCGCGAATCGCCGGAGGGAGCGGAGTTCAAACGCCTGGCAAGAGCACCGCGCAAGAAGGATCGAGTGGCGTGGAGATCGACAAGATCCGGCCTGGAATGAACAAAGACGATCTGGACAGAGTGCGTCGGGAGATTTCAAAGCTCGCGAACCAAGCATTACGAGGCGTGTAAAGGCGCACAGGATCCGGAACGGCCGTCCGATCCAGACACTACCGGGGCGCTCAATCTCGCGTAGGGCTGGGCTCGGGAAAAGTAAGTAGACAAGCAGCACAAACCAATATGCAGGCGCACCGTAGATAAACGGTTCGCTTGTTCAGTTGTGAAATAACTTAGGAGATTTATGTCAACAATTACATCTGCCAATCTGGCAAATGCGATCGTTAAGCTGGTTGCAGCCGACGCATTGCCGGCCTTGATGGGGAATCTCGTCATGGGTAACTTGGTGAATCGCGATTACGAGCCTGTTCTGGCGCATGCCGGTGACACGGTTAACGTGCCGATTCCTCCGGTTCTGGTAGCGAATAACATAGCTGAAGGCGGCACGGTTACGCCGCAGAATCCGAATCTCGGGAATGCGCAGATCGTACTGAATACGCATGCCGAGGCGACCTTCCAGATTCCAGACGTGACGAAGGCGCTGGCGTTTCCTGAATTGCTAAAGGCTTACATGCAGCCTGCGGTGATTGCGATTGCCGAGCGCGTGGAACACGACCTTCTGAATCTTTATAGCCAGTTCACGGCCAATCCGCAAGTGGGCGCGGCGAGCACGCCTGTGACGGAAGCGACGATTGACGCCGCCGAAACTGCTTTGTTCGCGGCGATGGTTCCTCCGAGCGCGCCGAAGTACCTGGTAGTAGATTCCAACACTTATTCGCAGATTCGTCAGATTCCTCGTTTCAGCGAGTACTATTCGGCCGGCGAAGCCGGATTGAAGGCGTTGGTGGACGGCAACGTCGGAAAGATGAAAGACTTCTTTATCTTCCGTTCGCAGTTTGTGCCGACCACAGGCGCCGCAACACCGAACACGCATAATCTGGCGTTCACTCGGGACGCGCTCGGCCTTGTGATCCGTCGGTTACCGCAACCTCTTCCGGGCACCGGCGCGGTGGCGGAGTACGCCGAGATGGGCAACTTCGGAATCCGCGTGGTCATGAGCTATCAGCCGAATACGCTTTCGCAGCAGTTCACGGTCGATGTGCTTTATGGCTGCGGCGTACTGCGGAACAATTTCGCAGTTCAGGTCAACAGCTAACTTACAGCAACTTAAGCAACGCGCGCGGGGATTCGAATCAGAGTTCCCGCGCTAATTTTTTGGAGGCTATCCATGGATTTAAAGCAATACTTTCGCAGGCTTCGGGAAATTGAGAACGGGATCGCGGATTCTTACGTTCTGATCGCAAGCCTGGAGACGCCGGATGGCGGGAAGGCCGGGATGGTGACCGAAGTGTCTCGCTATACCGCGGCCAAGATGATTATCGAGGGACGCGCAGTACTCGCAACGGAAAAGCAAAAAGAGGCTCACGCGGCCCAGCAGGAAGCGGTGCGGAAAGCTGCTGAGAAAGCAGCAATGGCCAAGCGGGTACAGCTCGCCATTCTAGCCGACCCGGACGTTGACAGCCCTGTGGCGAAGAAGAACAGCGATTCGCCGGTCGCCCGAAAGTAGGCCGCACATGGCGCTATTTACGGATGCCGACGTCGTCACGCTCGACGATCTGACCGAATTCGAGACCGCCTTAGTGCAGGTGGCCTCTTCCCACGGAATCAATGTCGATACAAAGATTCAGTTGGCGGCCAACGCGATCAGTGATCGAGTCTTGCTCTGGTTGTTGAATGTGGGGCCTTCCGATCCCCAATGGATGAACCGGCGTTCGCTGGGGCTGAGCACTGTGGTGGTGACGCCTACATTGCAACGCTGGCTGTGCTTTGAGTCGCTTTCACGATTCTTTGCGGAGGCTTACAACGTGCAACTAAATACGCGGTTTCAAGGCAAATGGACCGAATATCAAACAGCCGCCAAGGATGTTGCAGATACGGTTTTCATGTCGGGAATCGGGATTGTTTATAATCCCCTTCCAAAACCCGCGATGCCGTTGGTCGCCATCGAGACCGGAACGATCAGCCCGCAGGCGCTCTACATTCAAACTGCGTGGGTAGACAGCCATGGTGACGAAGGCGCGTTAAGCCCGGTAAACGGCATCATTCTGGACGGGACATCGAGCATCGTCGTAGGGATGGCTGAAGGCGTACTACAGGCGCCTACTACGGCGTCCGGATGGAATCTATATGCGGGGACTTCCGACTCGGAAGTAAGTAGGCAGAATAATGCTCCGCTGGCGATTGGCTCGACTTGGATATTACCGGTAACGGGACTGATTGCGGGGCCGCAACCGGTGAACGGCCAGCAGCCGAACTTTTACATACCGCTTTCCAGACAGATTCAACGAGGGTGACATGCTTCCGCTGACCATCGAAGCCGCGCAAAAATTATCTGACTTATTGACCGCCGGCAATGCCTTGCAACAGCAGATCAGCACGCTAGCGGCTTCGGCCAACGTTACCGTCCCGCTGATTACGGCGGAGCAGGTAGTACTGAGTTCGACCGTGCCGGCGATGGGAGACAAGGATCTGCAGCTGACATATCCACGAATTTGTCTCTATACGGCGGCCGTCAAGAATACGCAGGTAGAGAAGTTTCGTTCCTTATCGGGGACGATTTCAGTGGTTGCAGACATCTGGGCGAGCGGTAACTTACTGAGCGATACCGACCAATGGATCCACTATTACGTTGAATCCATAACTGAGCTACTGAGACAAAACATCGGCGACTGGGGGGACGGACTGTTCTTTTCAGGGATGTACGATGTGCAGCTCCAAGCGCCCAAGGTCGGCGGCCTCGGTTTTGTCGAATCGGCGACCGTGACCTGCACCTTGAATGTAAGCCGTAGTTAGGAGGGAATTATGGCAAACTATATCTCCTCTAATGCAAATCGGTTCTATGTGGCTGTAGAGACGGCATATGGACAAGCAGCTACCGTGAGCTCGGGGAATCGCTTTCCCGCGGTACGCCTTGAGGCTCAGCAATCGCTTGAACACGGCAGAAGGCTGGACAAAACAGGTACACGTACCTATTTAGGGACGCCATTAACGGCACGACGACAGACCGCATTTGAGACCAGAACGTACCTAACTTCATGGAGCGGAATCGGAACGCCATCCTACGGGCCCTTGTTTCAAGCTGCGATGGGCGGAATCCCCGTATCGAGTAGCGGACTGTCTGTCGCTTCGGTTCAGAACAATACGCAGATACAAACCACGATGGCTCACGGGCTGTCTTTCGGGTCCGCCATTTCATTCGGTGGAGAGATACGTTTTGTAGTAACCGTGATCGATGCCGAGACGGTGCTCTTGAATGCACCGTTCTCGAATACTCCGCCCGCGAATGCATCCCTTTCGGCCTGCGTAACATATCCCCTGGCGATCGGACTTCCGAGCGTAACCTTACATGACTACTGGGATCCGGCAACTGCAGTGAGTCGTCTGATTACGGGCGCGGCAGTGAACTCGTTCACCATGTCGGTGGACGGCGATTTTCATGAATTTGTATTCAGCGGCCCGGCGTGCGATCTTCTGGATTCGAGTAGCTTCGTAGCAGGCGACGGCGGTTTGAGCAGTTTCCCTACGGAACCTACGCTTACAAAGTTCGACTATTCAATTGTCCCCGGCCATTTGGGCCAGGCTTGGCTGGGCAGTACACCCAACCAGTTTTTCACCTTAACCGGCGCCAGTGTGGAACTAAAAAACAACATAGACGTTCGGAACCAAGAATTCGGCTCGTCGTACCCAAGAGCTATCGCGGCCGGCATGCGCCAAGTGGCATCGACATTTACGCTGTTCGCTCAGGACGACGAACAGACAACGGCGCTTTATGCTGCCGCCAAGCAACGAACCCCTGTCACTGCGATGTTACAACTGGGTCAGCAGACGGGGCAGGTGATGGGCCTATTTATACCCAATGTCACGCCTGAAATTCCTACTTTCGACGATGGGTTGACCAGGCTTCAGTGGTCCTTCAAGAACAATTTAGCCCAAGGAACGGCGGAGAATGAACTTTATATCGCGTTTGCTTAGAACACCGAATTACACGAGCGTGACATGGCACGAGAGCCGCACTGTTCCCGGGGTTCGTTTCGCGATCAAGCGCATGAGTCTCGGCGAGCGTATAGAGCTAACCAGACAGGTTCGCGAACTGGCGCTGCGTTACGAATTCCTCAAGTCGGGGGAGCCAGCCGATCATCTGGAGGCGGCGCTTTCGGACTTATTGGCGAAGAAGCTGTACATGGAATGGGGGCTTAGAGAACTGGAGGGTTTCAGAATCGATGGCCAGGATGGCACACCGGCTCTACTGATCGAGAAGGGACCGGAGATATTGAGCAATGAAGTTAGCGAAGTAGTACAAGCCGAGCTAACCCTTTCGGACGACGAAAGAAAAAACTTCTAATCGCATTCCATTTCCAGTTCTCTTCACCGGCCGCGTGGAGATGCGATAGCTGTCGAGCGAGCGGCTTAGTGAAGGCCAGAAATTGCGCCTGGTCGGATGTGCAGAGACCGGAACGTCCCAGGGCGGTCTGGGCAAGAGGTGGAGTGTATGCCACTAGCTGTCCGAAATCTGTGATTACCGGGCTGAGCCTGCATTACCTTGAACAGTTTCGATATTGGAAGGAATGTGGAGGCGGAGGTCTTTGGCATATGGATGCAAAGGCGGCAGACGCCGTGATGCTGCTGGAACGGATGTGGCAATTGGAGAACCAACGTGGCGAATCGTAAGAACAATCTATCGGGCCTCTTGAACCAGCTTGGAAGTGTGAAGGTGGACGGCCAAAGCATGGGTAAGCTGTTAACTCCTAGCAGTACCGTGACGCAAACGCAAGCTGGTTCGGAGAAGAGCGCCAATCCCCCGAACACTGGGGATCTAAGAGCGTCGTCTTTCAGCGCGAAAACGGTTGCGACAGGAATTAACTTCGGCGCGCCTTCCAACACCCGAACAAGCACCGCGCAATCGGGGAGCCAATGGACGAAGCTTCTTACCCAAACCGCTTCCGGAGGCGCCGCTAGCACTTTCAATGGGCTGGGCAGCATAGCCGGGCTGGGCGGCATCATTGCAGGAATCGCCAGCCTATTCGGCGGCGGGGGTAAGAGCACGCCTCCTCCGCTGGTACAGTTCCAGCTTCCGGAATCCCAAACTCAGACGATCTACGTAGGTTCAAGCGCCACCAAGGCAGGCGGCAGTCTCTATGCGAGCAGTCCTACGCCGCAGCCGAGTAGCTCAAACGCCGGCGCGCAAACATTTCAATATCAAAGTACTCAGATCGCCCAGGCCGTGAAGACGGCGCTTCTGAATTCCAATTCGTTGGGCGACGTAATCGCGGAGATATAAGTGGCAACCTTTCCAGTTATGAGTACTGGCGCCGTGGTGCAATATCCCGCCCTAATATCGAGCGGCCAAGGCGCCCAGGTCATCCGATTTCTGGATGCATCAGATCAGCGGTATCTAACACAACCGCGGGTGTTGCGGCAATGGCAGATTCGCCTGGATCTGTTGAATGAGAACGAAATTCAACAATTAGAGGATTTCTTTATCGCTCAAAGCGGAGATTATTCGCCGTTCTCCTTTCCAGATCCCTTTAGCGGCACGGCGGTACCCAACTGTGTATTCGCCGCGCCCGGCTTCTTAAGTGAGTATGTTGGCGTCGATGTAAGTTCCACTTCCTTCTGGGTTATCGAAACAAATGGCTAGTCTCTTCTATCCTCAATTAGCAAGCGGAGCGACCGCGCAGTATCCAATTCGAAAACTGCGACTCGCCCGAACGGTCAAGAATGTGCTGCCGGACGGAAGCATGATCTCCTTTTCCGATCCGAATGGCGCGAGATTGATTTGGGAACTGGCATATATGGAACTGACAGACGCGGATGTGGAGGCGCTACAGGCTCATTTCAATGCATGCGCAGGGCCGTTTCACGCGTTCACGTTTATAGATCCCACCGATAACATGCTCGTCTCGAGCTCCGATATGAGTGCGGCGCCGTGGGTTAGGGGCAGCAACGTTCAGCTTACCACCGGCGCTTTAGATCCGAACGGCGGGAACGCCGCGGTGACTCTCACCAACACAGGGCAAGTAAACGAAGGCATCAACCAGACTCTGCAGGTCCCTTCCGGATACCAATATTGCTTTTCTGTATATGCGGCGAGCACTGGTCAATCGGCGCTCACGGCGACTCTTCAGGGCTCTGTTGCCCAACAGAACACAAGTCTGCCGTTGGGCTCCAATTGGACGCGACTGGTCGCGACTGGAAAACTTATCGACACCGGTATTGGTCTCACCGTGGGCTTAGTACTCGAACCGGGACAGCAGGTGCAGCTTTACGGCCCACAGCTAGAGGCGCAAGTAATACCGTCCCGATATAGACCCACTCAAGAGACCGGCGGAGTCTATCCAAGCGCTCACTGGGGAGTGGACCAACTGAGCATTACGGCTATGGCCCCAGACTTATCTTCCACAGCATTTAGCATCGAGACCTCGCTTTAAGGACAAGAGATGAGTACGATCAACCAGGTCAAGCAGCTTGCCGAAGCCGACACGCCGCTATTATTTTTCGAATGTGTTCTCCCCTCGGGCGACGTTGAGTATTGGAGTACCCACTCGATTACATTCAATCAGCAAGTGTACTCGGCGAGAGTTCTCAAGCATAACCTGTTTGATCTGCAATTGTCCGCAGACGATGCGATGGACGGGATCTCGCAGCTTTCGATGGTGCTAGCAAACGCCGATTCCGCCCTTTCGGAGATCAATTCCGCCATCGGATTCAAAGGGACTCAACTGACCGTATACTTTGCGTTTGCGGATTTGCAGACACTGCAGATTACTACCGAAAGCACCGTTTTGTTCCGGGGCATCGCGGGCGACCCCGACGAGATAGCCGAGGACTCGCTCACTCTCAGTTTTACGAACAAGCTATCACTGCAACGAATACCGCTGCCGGAAGTCCGTATCCAACGATCATGCCCGTGGAATTTCCCGTCGACGCTCGCACAGAGAACGGAAGCGGCTAACGGGGGCGCCATTGGTAAGTACTCGCAGTACTATCGGTGCGGATATTCCGCCGACGTCGCCGGCGGAGTTGGAAGCTTGAACGGAGGACAAGCATTCACGACTTGCGATAAGTCGCGAACTCAATGCCAGCAGCGCGGAATGTTCTCTTCCGATGCATCAGGCAGCGTGACGCAGCGCTTTGGCGGCTTCGAATTTGTTCCGTCGGCGATCATGGTCCGCACGTCGGGCGCGACGACCTCTCATCTTTCTCCGATATTGGACGACGCTGCAAAATACAACGATGCGGTGCCGATCGTATACGGGACCGGATGGATCAAAGCTCTAGTAATCTTTGCACGAAACGACGGAAATCTCACTCACATGGAAGCCCTGGTAGGCATGGGAACGATACAGGGCGTGATGAAGGTAGTTGTTAATGACGTAGAGATACCACAAGCCGTCCAAGGTCAAAACATGACCACCACGGGCTGGTACAACGTAGTGACTGCGGGAACGCGGAACGGCAATTTTAACCTGGATTTTACAGATGCGAACGGCAATCCACTGGGCGACCCCTACGGGAGCATGTCGGTTCTCTCGATCGTCGTGCCGAATAGGATCAGCAGCGGCCGATCACTGCCGAATGTCGAGATACTCCTGCAAGGAATGCAGATCGACCAATACAATCCGGACGGATCTTTCCAGCAGACGAGCTATACAAACAATCCGGCATGGGTGATCCTGGATATTCTTCGCCGGTGCGGATGGTCTACTTCGGACCTGAACTTACCGTTGTTTGCATCTGCCGCAGCTTTTTGTGGCGCGCTCATCAGCACTACCGACTTGAACGGCAACCCGATACAGGTTCAGCGGTATGAATGCAACGCAGTTATCACCAAGCGCCAGAGCGCGGCGACGATTGTACGTGGCATCCGAGTGGCCTCCAGCCTCATGCTCCGGTATGGAACGACCGGTCTGATGGAGTTACTCCCCGAGACGACGATCGGAGCTCAACAGCCCGAATTGCCGGATGGCGGAAACAGTACGGAGCCCCTGAATGGGGGGTGGCCAGCGTACGAATTCAGCGATGGGTCCGGCCCGTTTTCGGGTATCGCGCGAAATCCGAACGGATCGTCGACGGTGCGGCTGATATCGCGGAGCATCGCCGAGACTTCGAATAGATTGAGCGTCGAGTTTCAGGATGAATCGAATGAGTACCAGCAGGATAGCCTGTCGCTGGTAGATGCAGACGATTCGGCGCTCATCGGCTATGAAATCAGCAGCCAATCGACTGCACTCGGAATTGCGAACTTCAGCCAAGCCACCAGGGTCCTGCTAAGACAATTGGATAAGTCAACAGACGGCAATATGTTTGTTGAATTCCAAACCAGCTTTAGAGCTTTGAAGGTGCGTCCGGGCGATATCATCGCGTTGACGTATTTGAAAGAAGGATTTATTCGCGTTCCCTTTCGGGTCGTCAAACTTTCTCCGTCGATGAATTATGAGTTGGTTACGATAACGGCTCAAATTCACGATGACGATTGGTACAGCGATAATCCAGCCGTCCTGGGGGGCGCGGGACGGCAGCCTGGGGTCCAGATTCAGACGCCGCGACCATTGATCGGTCTCGTAGTCCACGACGATACAAATGGCAATTTCGAATTTTTTGATTTTCAGGTAGCGGAGCAGATTCAGACGCAAAGCGATGGCACGGCCATAGATACTTTAACCGTCGGTTTTTCTCAACCGGCGGCGCCCGCTGTAAATTCGCCGAACTTACCCCTGCTGAGTCTTTCGCCCGGTTATGTTACGGGTAGCGGGAGCATTGCCGGCGGAAGCGCCCTGTATTATGCGGTTACTGCCGTTGACAGCGCGGGGAACGAAGGTGCTTTGTCGTTTACCGTACCGGCAACAGTTCCCACGGCAAGCACTATGAATTCCGTTGTTATTAGCGGACTGAGTTTCCCGGTTACCGCGGCGGCGTTCAACGTCTATCGCGGCGCATCGCCGCAGTTGCTGTATCGGATAGCGAGCAACCAGCCACTCGCCGCAAGCTATATGGACACAGGCATTCCGCCCCAGCCGATTGGACCGCCGGACGCTAACTTCGATCACGCAAACTTTTACTATCGATTCGAATACGCAGGCCCTTATCCGGCGACAATAATGTCTTCGACAACGATCGGGTGGAGCGATATGGGCGCGACCGTATCGGCCTACAACGGCATGGTGGCGCGGATCATTGAAGGCACGGGGCAAGGCCAGGAACGAACGATTTCGTCAAACAACGAAACGACGCTGACCGTGACGCCCGCCTGGTCAGTGATCCCGGATGCGACCAGCACGTTTGTGATTGCTGAGCCGTCCTGGAGATTTGCAGCCCTATCGGCAACGAGCCCTGCGCAATTCCAGATCGCGTACCAAAGCGGCAGCGTAGTTGAGATTTCGGGACGCGGGGCAAACGTCAATAATCAGGAGGGGACGCCGGACCTGTGCCCTCTTACACGCTGGACCCTGGGCGGACAAGTTTCAGACGCCGGCTTGCCGGGAACTCCGGAGTTTACGCTCTCAGCGCCTGGCGGGGGAGAACTCGCCTTGTCACAGATTGGGTTCGAAAGTCTTTCGAACACCAGTTCGGTTTCCAGCGGGACGCTACAACTGTTCTCCTGGAACGAATTGAACACGCCCAGCGGTTACTCGCTTGCGGCTGCGGTCGATATCAGCACCACGACTCTTTCACTTGTCGCTGTCGCGACGCCGAGCGTGGGCCAAATCATTCAAGTGGGTTCCGAGCTGATGACGGTTCTTTCGGCAAATACAGCAGCGAACACATACTCGGTTGTAAGAGCGGCTTTGGGGTCGACGGCCACCACTCATAATGCCGGCGATCTGGTTTTGCATCTGAATGCAACGTCGACCGTGGCGCCTTTTGCAGCCGACTTCTTTGAAAACCGCGCGTCGTTGAACTATTTGCACACCCTCAGTTTGCCGGATGTCCGAATCTGCGCGGCCGAGTTCTATGTCACGAACTCCTTCGGCAATAGCCAGGCGCAGCAGACATGCTACACTCTGCAGCCGGACGGAGGTCTGCGAACTCTTTCGGGCGGGCAGTTGTCGATGCAGATCAGCGGATATCTCGCTACACAACAGAACGCATCGCCGCCGCTTATGATCGAAGCATCGCATGCGGTGCGGGATGTTCGGGCGGTTGTCAACCAGGCCGCAACCGGTTACACGATCAGCGTTGACATCTTGCAGAACGGGATCGAGTACTGCAACATATCGATTCCGAGCGGCCAGACGACGTCGAACGTTCTAGATGGCGTGACGCTGCCGGCATTACAGGAGACGGCTAGCCTGACTGTAAACATCACGCTACAGGTCGTATCGGGATACACGGGGCAGATAAGCCCGGGACGCGATCTGGCAGTCACGATCCGGTTATAGATGTATGCCAGAGCAGATTTCCAAGTTAACTCCGGACCGGGACCTTCAATGTTACTTCTTGACGCCCTCGGCCGTTGCCGCAATGTCGGAGGCAAGCGCATCGGGATTTACGGTTTCAGGTAAGTGGCGTCAACAGTTCGACTGGTGCGTCGTGGAGTGGAACCGCGATAACGTCTTCGAGCATCCAGCACTGCGCTATTTGCCCGATGGAGATCTGAGCGGCCTGACTCTAAGTTATCAGGAAAGCCGTGCGAGCTGTATCCCGATCGAGTCGAATCTAGATCCTGTAGTCGACTGGAATAACTTGCGTGTTTGGGCAACGGATGACACGGGCGTCGAAACTCTTCACCATGTTAACTTGTGGCCGAGCTGCGCGACTCCGATTGCAGGAGACTACGTTGCAGCTTCAGGGACGATGGTGCTGACGGCTTCACCAGGCGTGGGCAATCGCGTGGGATTGGCCCTGCTCGAGAACCATCACTACTACGTTGTTCAAGAGACTGACACGCTGACCGACATCGCGCAGGGAGTCGCCACTGCGATCAACGGGAATTCGGAGATAGTCGGCAATCCGGATTTCTCAGCCACCGTGCTCTCCGATGGCGTATCGATTCAGATCACGTGGAAATCGGGCGGCGTCTATCCTGAATTGCGAGGAGCTAACGGCAACCGGATTACGGTCTACGGATTTGCACAGAACGGCGCAACTTGCTGGCAAGAGCCGGCCGTTATGTTCAACGGCGGGCAATTCCCCAGCACGTATCAGATCACTGTCGATTTCGCTAACCTGACCGATTCAAATACATCTGCACGGATTCCCACTAATCGAGTACGAAAGCTCCGCTGGACGTGGATGGCGGACATGCAGCCGGGCGCCTATGAACAATCGGAATTCCACGTTGCCATTTCGAACTGGACCGTCACCGGAAATGGTGTTTATTCAGTCGCCGGCCCTGGCAGCAGGCGGATTGAAGACACCGACACGAGCGTGGTTTACAACGGCGCATGGGCGCTGAGCACGGGAAATTACTCCGCGAGCAAGATCCACAGTACGAGCGAGCCGAACGATACCTGCACCATCACGTATACGGAAACGGCGGAACACGAACTCTATTTAGGGACTCGATTGTTGGCTGCGGGTGCTACCGTCAATGTTTCTATTGACGGTCAAGCACTGACGCCGATTAGTCTTCTGCTGAGTGGAGAGGATGTACTAGTACGATCGCCTCTCGGCAGTTATGCGGCCGGCACACATACGGTGCAGCTTACGCACGGCGGCCCCGCCGGCAACTCCTTCTACTTCGATTTCTTAGAAATAGCTTATCCGTCCACAGACTTACCGGATTTTGAGCCCCAAACTCAACTCTCGCTTGCAACAGACTGGGACACTTATCATTCGCAATCACTGCCGGCTGAACGAACCGCATGGCTTATCAACAAGCTCGGTTTTCAGGGACGGGTCAACCACTATACGGGCGCCCTTTGGTTTTATGAGTTGGTACGCACGGGCACCGTCTATGCCTCGCTAACCGTGACTCTCACAGCTCTCATTTATACGGGGAGCCCAACCGTGATCCTGGACATTGCTTCGCCGGACTCGCCGAACACCCCGACGCAAATCAAGCATCTTGTTCTACTCGACGACACACCGTCCACAGTCGCGGAGGCTCTTGCCGGGCTAATCAACATCGGCACCAATTTGATTTGGGCGAGCGCCAATGGCGATCAGCTAACGTTCACCGCACGAGCAATGGGAGGGGACGGAAATGGCATAATCGTCCAGTTGGACCCAATCAGCGAAGGCTACAGCTTTGGTTCGGCATCCACTACCTTGGGCGGCGGGATCGACGGAGCGCCGTATGATTTGGACACGACTAATTCGCTGAATAGCACGTTGATCGGCGCAGCGGATTACTGGCGAACCGACCTTACGGCGGCCCCGAGAATCAATCGGGCCGCGCGCGACTGGCACACGGCTTATTTCACGGCGTTGAAGGGTTATGGCATCGACGCGGTGGCATCGTTCAGCACGGAATTGATGAACGGCGATCCTTCGGCAACCGTCGGCATCGCGCAAGTTTATCCGGATAACACGCCCGTCGTGCTCAACACTCCATCTATTCAGACCAATTTTTCTCCCATTAGCCTGACCTTCTGGACCCAAGTGTATCTCGATATGGCAACGATACAAAGCAACGCCGGGATGACACCCTATCTTCAATCGGGAGAAGTGCAGTGGTGGTACTTCCAGAAACAAGTTTGGGACGCGAGTACGGGCACGAACGTAAACATTGGCATGCCCTTCTATGACGCTTACACTCAACAGCAGTTCCTCAATACGTACGGCGTCGCTATGCAGGTGATTACTTCGAACGAGGTCGACCCCAGCAATTATCCAAATGAGACAGCCTTCCTGCCGACCCTGATTGGCGCTTATACGGCGGCTATTCGAACAGCCCTCCAGTCGGAGTTTCCCGGGTGCCGGTTTGAGGTGCTTTACCCAACCGACACGAACGATACTTCTTTCAATCAACTTATCAACTTCCCGTCCACTGATTGGACGCCCACGAACCTGAATTGCCTGAAGACCGAGAGCTTCACCTTCACCGGCGATTACAACCTTGACCAGAGTAGTTACTCAATGAGCGTCAGCGCTGCGAAGGGATTTCCAAACACACAGCGCAGCCATCTGGTGGGAATTAGCGATGCGTGGACGGCGTGGATGAAGGAAATCGATCTGGCGCAATCGCAGGGCATGGAATCGGTCGTGCTGTTCGCGTTGGACCAATACTGCCTGGACGGCTACGGCAGCCCACCCTTCGTCAAACTCGTGCACAGTGTTCGCCAGGGATGAGCCATCCCGCCCAAAAAGCCAAGCCCGCCGGATAAGATAGTCGATTCATGATCTACGTCATCACAGTCTCGCTTGTGGTGTTGCTGTTGTGTGGAATCACGATCTATAAGGTCACACAAGTCAAGAACGAAGCGGATTTTCTGGTCGCCGGAAGAACGCTAAGCTGGCCAGTGCTGGTCTTCACGCTTCTGTCATCCTGGATCGGAGCGGGAAGTCTCCTGGCAGGCGCGGAGAACGCATATAAGCATGGCTTTGTCGCTCTCTGGCAGCCGCTAGGCGGGTGGATCGGCCTCCTGATCATTGGAGTGATCGCGGGCCGGGCGCGGCACTTCGCGCAATTCACCGTTCCCGACCTATTGGAAGCTCGCTATAACGCCACGGCTCGTGTACTGGCTACCGTAGCCATCATCATCTCTTACACGGTGATCGCCAGTTATCAATTCATCGGCGGCGGAGATATTCTGCACCTAATTTTCCCAAGCATCGAGCGAACTACCGGCCTGTACATAATCGCGGGATTCGTGATTTTTTTCACCGCCGCGGCCGGCATGGCCTCGATTGCCTACCTAGATCTGGTCATCGGATCCATGGTTACGCTGACAGTGATCGTTGCGGTTCCAATTTTGCTCGCGCGGGTGGGCGGATGGCAAACGGTCCGGGCAGCTCTGCCGCCGACCCATTTTCAGATGGTAGGCGACTATGGCTTGGGAAACGCCATCGGCCTCGCCTTGCCGACAATGCTCCTGTTGATCGGTAACCAGGGCATGTATCAGAAGTTCTTTTCCGCTAGATCGGAGAGCGATGCGCGCAAATCGGTAGTCGGCTGGATCATCGGGACAGTCATCCTTGAAACGCTGCTCGTCGCGGTTGCCGTGATCGCAAGCGCCCGCCTACACACGGATCGGCCGCGCGAAATCATCCCTCTAACCGCCAAAGAAGCATTACCTCCCCTGCTCGGCGCGATCCTGTTAGGCGGAGTGTTTGCGAAGGTCATTTCGACCGCTAATAATTATCTGTTCTCGCCCGCGACTAATCTCATTCACGATGTCTATCAACGATTCATCAATCCGGGCGCAAGCGAGCGCCGGGTACTGGTGGTCTCTCGAATCGTGGTCATTCTGCTTGGGCTCTTTGCGATTTTACAGGCAACCCAGTTCCAATCGGTCCTGCAAGCGTCGCTATACGCATACACCGTTTATGGCGCCGCGGTCACGCCAGTGGTGATGGCGGTATTTTTCTGGAGGCGGACCACCACCCAGGGCGCCGTAACTTCTATCCTGCTCGGTACAGTTGTGACCGTGGGGTGGCAGTTGGGGCAACAATACGGCAGCCCTTGGGTCAAAGAGGAGATCGGCTGGCTTCCAGCCGTGTACCCGGCGCTCGCCGCCTCGATTGCCAGTTTGATAGCAGTGAGTCTGCTCACTCCCGCGCCAAGCGCGAGAAAACTCGCCAAATTGGAAACCGCGTAAAATCACTGAGGATGATCACCGAGCAGATACAAGAAGCGCTGCGCGAGAGCGGAATAGACGGATGGTTGTTTTTCGACCATCACCGGCGAGACCCGCTCGCGTACAGAATCTTGGGCATTCCGGGTGACGCGCAGGTATCCAGGCGCTGGTACTACTTTCTACCGGCGAACGGCGAGCCGCGAAAACTCGTGCATCGAATCGAGAGCGGCGCGCTCGATAGCCTGCCGGGCGAAAAACAGTCTTATTCCAGTTGGGCAGACCAACAGAACAAACTCGGGCGTATCCTGTCCGGTTGCTCGCGGGTCGCCATGCAATATTCACCTCTGTGCGCCATCCCGTATGTGTCGATGGTGGATGCAGGGACATTGGAACTGGTACGGCAAGCCGGCGTGGAAGTAGTGAGCTCGGCGGATCTGATTCAACAGTTCGAGGCGCGATGGACAGAAAATCAGCTGGATCTACATCTCGAAGCCGGAAAACTGGTAGATCGAGCTCGAGCGGAGGCGTTTGCTTTCGTCTCCTCCCAATTGCAGTCGGGAACGGAGTTGTCTGAATACGAGGTACAGCAATTCATACGGGAACGTTTTCTCAAATTCGGGCTCGTTACGGATCACGGTCCGATTGTTGGTGTGAACGCGAACGCGTCCGATCCGCACTATGAACCCACCCGCGAGCGCACGTCCTATATTCACCCTGGCGATGTGGTCTTGATCGATCTGTGGGCGAAACTGGCGAAGCCCGACGCCGTATATTACGACGTAACGTGGACGGGCTTCTGCGGCGAGGCGGCGCCCGATCGGGTCCAGAAGGTTTTCGAAATCGTCCGCGACGCGCGAAAGCGCGCATCAACGTTCGCCATCCGCAAGGCTGCTGCGGGGGAGCCATTCCGCGGATATGAGGTAGACGATGTGACACGCGATCTAATCACCGACGCCGGATACGGCGAGTTCTTCTTTCATCGCACCGGGCACAGCATCGGCGCCGAAGTGCATGGCAGCGGCGCAAACATGGACAATCTCGAATCGCACGACGAACGACGGGTCATCGCAGGTACATGCTTCTCCGTGGAACCTGGGATTTATCTGCCGGAGTTTGGAATTCGATCAGAGGTGAACGTCTATATCGGCGCTGGATTTGGCCAAGTTACAGGCGAAGAACAAGAACAATTGGTTCGAATCGTCTGAGGCGGACGTGCGGCCGCAGCGCGCGCGAGTGAGGTGGCCTTTGCAAGTCCTTCCCTCCCCACCATTTGAGGCCATATGAGGAGTATCAAATATTTCGATTGCCCACAGCGATTCAAGCGTTTTACATTCTGGTATGGCGACTGTCACTTTCGAAACTCCGACTTCGCAAGTTTCCCTGTTGCACCGCGTCAGCAATATCGTAAGTTCCGAGCTGTCCCTGGACGAGATGCTCGGAGAGATTATCGGCCTGACGGTGCAAGTCACCGAGTGCGATGCCTGCCTGGTGTATCTGATCGAACGCGAATCAAGCGAAATTGTCTTGCGCGCTTCACAAGTTCCTCATCAAGGGGATCTCGGCAACATCAGATTGAAAGTGGGCGAAGGCGTCACGGGATGGGTAGTGGAACATCAGTCGGTTGTGGCGCTTCCCGAAAACGCCGCGGCGGACCGCCGGTTTAAACGGTTCCAGGCGCTGATCGAAGACACTTACGAGGCCTTCCTGTCGGTGCCACTGGTGAGCCGAGGCGAGGTGATTGGCGTGATAAACGTGCATCACCGCGAACCGCATTATCACGATACCGACGAAATTGCGCTTCTGACTTTTATCGGCGAACAAATGGGCGGCGCAATTGCGAAGTCCGTTCTGGAAGAAGAGAACGCACGTTTGCAGGAAGAGACCGCAGAGATGCGCCGGCAGCTCGAAACGCGAAAGCTGGTAGAGCGAGCCAAGGGCATCCTTCAATTCCGTCACAACTTGACGGAAGAAGAATCCTATCTGCGGCTCCGGAATGAGAGCCGCCGGCTGCGGCGTCCCATGCGGGAGCTGGCCGAAGCGATCATTCTCTCCGAAGACCTCAGCCGAAAGAGCGAAGCGTACCCTCAATAACGGCGCTGCCGTCGAGCGGGCAAGCGGCGGCTCAACTTCGAGAAGCGGCGGACTGCAGCTGTTCGCCTGCCGCGTGCGAGGGCGCGCCACCACGGCGATACAGGACGGAGCGGGCGATATACAACGGACGGTGTTTCGCTTCCGTGTAGATACGCCCGACATATTCGCCGACGATTCCGATGCTAATCATCTGCAGACCTCCGAGAAACAAGAGGCCGATAAAGGAGATGGTCCAGCCCGCAACCCAGGAGTGAGTAAATAGCCTCACTACCAAGGCATACACGATCCCGAGCAGGGCAAGCACGGCGGAAGCAACGCCGATGAGAGCGAGCACGCGTAGCGGAAAAGTAGAAAACGAAGCGATGCCATCGAGCGCAAGCTTCACCATTTTCCGGATCGGATACTTGGTCGCGCCGGCGACCCTGGGCGCGCGCGCATAGGAGACGCCGCATTGCCGGAAGCCAATCCAACTGCACATTCCGCGCAGCAGCCGGTGGCGCTCGGGCATGCTCTTCATGGCCTCGACCGCTTTGCGATCGAGCAAGCGGAAGTCGCCGCTGTCGACGGGAATCTCTACGTCCGATAGTTTATTGATGAGGCGGTAAAAGACCTTTGCACTCCAGAGCTTCAGCCCGCTTTCGCCTTGGCGCGAGGCGCGGACTCCATAGACCACTTCGTATCCTTCAGCCCATTTCTCCAACATGCGCGCGATAACTTCGGGCGGATCTTGCAGGTCGGCATCCATGATGACCACAACTTCGCCTCTGGCCGCCTCAAGTCCAGCCGTGACCGCAGGCTGGTGGCCGAAGTTGCGCGAGAGCTCGATCACGGCTACGTTCGGATCGGAGGCGTGCAATGCCGCAAGTTTCGCCGGCGTCAAATCGCGAGAGCCATCATCGACATAGATCACTTCGTACCAGAGATCCAGCCCGCGAAGAACCTCGCTGAGCCGGCGATGGCACTCGGCTATCGCGTCTTCCTCGTTAAGGCAAGGAACGACCACGCTAACCGATGGCGTGAAAGGCGCCGGCACATCGCTATTGTTTCATGCGGCGACCGCCGTTCAGCGCGACGCCGCCGCTGCGCGGGTTTGCTCTGGCGGATACGCGCCTTCGATATCTTCGAAGCGCTGCGTGCGGTGCAAGAAGTAATAGACACACAGCAGCGTCAGCATAAACAGCGCGAGTATAACCATGATGAGCGCGAAGTGCACGAGCTGCCGGATGGGCGCCGTGGCCTGATGCTCTTCCTGGCTCACTACCACGATCCAACCGAGATTGTCGGATAGCTGTTTGAGCCCGGTTCCCGCGTAGCCGATCAAATATGGCCCATGCGCCAAATTGGCCTTCTGAGCTCCGGTTTGCGTAGTGATGGCGCCAAGCGAATCGTGAAGCACGTCGAATGCTTGGGATTTATTCTGCGCGAACACATCAGCGTTCGGAGCGCTCACGATTAAGCCATTTTCGTTGACAAGTTCGGCTCGCGCTCCATTGCCGACCGAACTTTTGAAATCGTTGAGCATTGGCGTCACGTTGACCGCGGCAGTGAGCACGCCCAGGGTGGAACCGGATGCCTGATCGTTGACAGGCACGCCGACATTCATGTAGTACTGCTTCGTGAATTCGTCATCGAGGATATCTCCGACGCGCGCCTTGCCTTGCCCGTTGTTGAAAACGCCTTGCCAGCCCGCATCCTGCGCGTATGACGTCTTGGCAGGCTGTTGCGAAGCGGCAACGACATTTCCGTTCTGGTCCGTCAAGGTCAGCGCTAGAAATCGGGGATCCTGCGTGCGGCGAAACCGCAGCAGTTGAGACGCGTTCGAATTGAGCATGCCTGCGCCTCCGCCGCCCGCAAGCGCTTGCGCCGAGTGCGCGGAAGCAGGCGCTTCCGCGTGGCCCGAAGCCGCGCTCACAACGACAGGGTTCGAGGCCAATACGATCACGTCGGCAACGCGGTCGCGAACGTATTGCGAAGCTTGGCTGCTATATAACTGGGCAATGGTCTTGAAGTCATTCCCGATTGCGTTATCGAGCGATCTGTCACTGTTCTCGGTCAGCGCCAGACCGACGACGCTCAACGGCACGATGACGACGATCAGGATGAGAAGGACTTTTGTAAGGGAAACGCGAATTTCTAGCCGATCCATACCACACCTCCACGGTGAAGCGGGCGCCGGCCCGGGACGCGGCTAGGCATTGACGCCAGTCGTGGCAGGCCACACAGGGCCGCTTCCCGTCTAGATCATACTCCAAGGGGAGAATGTCTAGTTAATAATTTTGGGGCCAAGTTGGATTTGTGCGCCTAGAGGCCGGAAAGGCTCGCGCCGATTTCGTCCGGCGGAGAGACGCCAGTGCAAAGCGCCCGTGCACGTTCATCGGGCTAGGTATCGCTTCCGGTTCCACATAATTAGGGGCGCGAGCTCGGGCCGAATCATAGGTATTCTCACTTCAGAGTCTCCTTCGTCTCTACATCAGAACCGGTAAAACGCTGCTGCGCACGACGGTTTTCGATAGCTGCTACCAGCTCTGCTTTCTTACTTGCTCCCGCAAACCTGCTGAGTCTGGGCCGATAACGATGCCAGTGTCGAAAATAACCGCATCGACAGACAGTTGCAGCCGATCAGTCAATTGCTCGCGCTTGAATAAGTCGATAATTCGATCCAGTCCCTCGTCAAGAAACGGCTGGAGGCTCTTCTTTCCCGAGGGATCACGCGATGCGAGGAAATCGGAGACAGGTGTTATGAGGTATCTCGCACCGGGTGCGAGCATGCGAGCGCGGTCGGCGACTCCGCTTTTAGGGCTAATAATGTGGCGCCACGGTGTCCCAGCGGGCGCGATGCGGTCTGGATATGTGTATATGACGGTAAAGCCCCAGATATATTGCCCTGTGGAGTTTATTAGAACCGCCGACTTGGGTAGGAAGTCCTTTGCCTTATCTAAAGCGTCCGGCGTGAGTAACTGACGGACTTCCGCGTCAAAGGTGGGATCGTCGAAAGAAACCACGGAGAAGCCGCGGTCCTGCAGCGGATTGCTTATCTCTAACCGAGGTCCTGCGGGAGTCATGCAGAAAAAAAGGCGACCCGTTTCCAGGCCGCCTCTCCTAAAGTAAATCGGGTTTACCGATCAGACTTCTTCAGCAGTAGCACCGATGGCTTCCTCGCCAAGATCCTCCGCGAGTCCGCCCGTGTAGATGCCGGGAGTTTCGTCGGAGTAGTCTTGCAGCCCGTCGCCGAGTGCAAGCTCGGCTTCCGGCATCGGCTCTTCCTCCACCACATCTTCGCCCGCGATCTTGACCCGGCGGTAGAACTCCATTCCGGTTCCGGCTGGAATCAGCCGGCCCATGATGACGTTCTCCTTCAGGCCCCGCAGATAATCGACCTTGCCGTTGATAGCGGCTTCGGTGAGCACGCGCGTAGTCTCCTGGAAACTCGCCGCCGAGATGAAAGAGTCGGTGGAGAGAGACGCCTTCGTGATACCGAGCAGAATCGGCTTGCCCCCGGCAGGGCGGCCTCCCGCATCCATCACACGAGCGTTCTCCTCGCGGAACTTGAACTTGTCGACGACCTCTTCGGGAAGGAACTCCGTGTCGCCGATGTCCTCAATCCGAACCCACCGCATCATCTGGCGCGAGATCACTTCAAGATGCTTGTCGTTGATGTTTACGCCCTGCAGCCGATAGACTTCCTGGATCTCATTCACCAGGTATTTCTGCAGTTCCTTTTCGCCGAGCACGGCTAAAATGTCGTGCGGATTGCGCGGACCATCCATCAATGGATCGCCGGAGCGAACGCGCTCTCCCTCTTGAACGTTGATGTGAACACCGCGTGGAATCGAGTATTCTTTCTGCACGCCGTCATCGCCGACGATGTACAGTTTGCGCATTCCTTTAGTCACTTCGCCGTACTTCACCGTGCCGTTGATCTCGGCGATCACGGCCGTCTCGCGCGGCTTACGCGCTTCGAACAACTCGACGACACGGGGAAGTCCGCCTGTGATGTCTTTCGTCTTCGTAGTCGCTCGCGGAATCTTGGCGAGCACATCTCCGGCGTGCACCGTTTCACCGTCGGTGACCATCAGGTGGGCATGCGTCGGCATCAGATACCGCTTCTCTTCCGAGCGCCCGCCGCCTTCCGGACGGACGATAATTGTCGGGAACCGTTTCTCGTCGGAGGACTCGGTCACCACCACCTGCATGTTGCCGGTGATTTCATCAACCTGCTCCTGAGTGGTCACACCGTCAATCAGGTCTTTGAAATGAATGACGCCGCTGACCTCGGTCAAAATCGAGAAAGTGTACGGGTCCCATTCCAGCAGAATCTGGTTCGCTTTTACAGGGGCGCCGTCTTCGACATTGATCTTGGCGCCGTAAACCACCGGGTAGCGCTCGCGCTCGCGGTTCTTCTCATCGACAATGATCAGAATGCCGTTCCGGTTCATTGCAATCAGCTCAGCCTTGTTATTGCGAACCGTATTGACATTGTTAAACCGGACGAAACCGTCGCTCTTCGAATCCTGAGTCGACTGTTCACTGATACGCGTCGCAGCCCCACCGATGTGGAAGGTGCGCATCGTGAGCTGTGTTCCCGGCTCACCGATCGATTGTGCCGAAATAATCCCGACGGCTTCGCCGCGCTCGACCATCCGTCCCGTGGCTAGGTTGCGGCCATAGCAGAGCCTGCACACGCCGCGCTTGGATTCGCACGTCAGCACGGAACGGATCTTCACGCGCTCGATACCGGCAGCCTGAATGGCACCTGCCAGCTCCTCCGTGATCTCTTCGTTAACCCCGACAATGACGTTGTTTTCGTAATCACGCTGATCTTCAAGCGCTACACGACCGACGATACGATCCCGGAGCGGTTCAATGATTTCGCCCGACTCAATAATCGGTTCGACATAGATTCCGTCCGAAGTGCCGCAATCGTCTTCCGTGATGATGACGTCTTGCGCCACGTCACAGAGCCGGCGAGTCAGGTAGCCGGAATCGGCCGTTTTGAGTGCCGT
>JAFAYI010000009.1 GCA_019240475.1 Acidobacteriaceae bacterium | reverse complement strand
ACCCATCTTCGAGTAAGCGTCGCCTGCTTCAAACAGCGCCTCTCCCGCGTTGCTATAGAGCGGATATTGATCCACCAGGGCGTTCAATCGATTGGCCGCCGCCGGATTCATCTCGCGCTTCCAATAGAAATTGCCGACCACGAATTCATGCGCCGCCAGGCTCTCCTGAATATCGCGAACGCGCTGCATGGCCTCGGGCGCGAACTTGCTGTTCGGAAATTGAACCAGCACCGCCTTGCATTCGTCTTCGGCTCGAACGGTTTGACTCCAGTCCCGATCGCTTTTGTCCATCTGCTTGTAGTGGATGTCGCAGATGCGATTCTGCGCCTCGGCGGATTCTTCCATGGCCGGATAGAACAGGATGAAATCCTTGTATTCGGCTTCGGCCTGCGCCAGTCCGTTCGCGCCGCCTTCGCGGTACCAGCTATCGGCGACCGCCAGCTTGGCCTTCGCCAGGTACTCGCTCGATTCATAGGTGTTCATCAGGGTCTGCAGCGAAATGCGCGCCACTTCGTAACGCCCGTGCTCGATGTCGTGCATGGCCTGATCGAACAACACCTTGTCGGGCTGCTGCGTGTTCTTGGTGATGGGGGTGCCGTATTTGTGAACGCAAGACGCCAGCATGCCCATCGAGAGCGCCGCCAGAAAGGCCCGTTTCGATAGAAGATTACCCAAATGCATATGTTCTAAACCTGAATGGAAATTGCCTCGTGGGCGATACGCTGCATTTCGCGCGCGGCCTGCGTTGCATCCGGCGCGTGAAAAATCGAAGAACCGGCAACCACCCAATCTACGCCAGCTCGTGCGATCTCTGCAATATTTTCTAGTCCGGCGCCGCCATCGATTTCAATCGAAAAGTTTAGCCGGCGCTCTTCCCGGTACCGTACCAGTTGCCGCACTTTGTCGAGCGACCGGGGAATGAAGGTCTGCCCGCCGTATCCCGGATTCACGCTCATCACCAGGACATAATCCACGATGTTCAAGACGTTTTCGAGCAGCATCACGGGGGTCGCCGGATTAATTACCACTCCGGCCTTTGCGCCCAAATCCTGGATCATATGAAGCGTGCGGTCCAGGTTGCGGCAAACCTCGTAATGCACGCTCACGCAGTCCGCTCCGGCCTTTATGAAAATGGGCGCGTAGGTATCCGGATCCTCAATCATCAAGTGATGATCCAGTTTCAGTTTGGTGAACTTGCGCAAGGACTCGGTAATGGGCGTGCCCATCGTGAAGTTCGGCACGAAGTGTCCATCCATGATGTCCACATGAAGCATCTTCACCCCGGCCTGCTCGACTCGGCGAACATCTTCCCCAAGCCGTGTAAAGTCAGCCGCGAAAATAGATGGAACGACTTGAAACACTGATACAGGTCCTCATGCGGGGAAGAACCTTGGTTTGAGGCGCACCACAAGCTCGCTCCTCGTCTGCCCGCACCTAGGAATATTCTGATCGTAACACGTAAAACGCGATAGCCTCAGAAAAGGTTGCATCAAGATAAACTGCAACTTGCATGCCGACTATTGCCCGTATCCTGGTTCCCGTCGACTTTTCCGAGCACTGTCTAAAGACGATGCCTCGGGTGCGGCAGTTTGCCGCCAAGTTCGGCTCGGAAGTGATCCTGCTGCATGTGTTCAATCCGGTCTATGTGATTCCGGAAACCGGAGTCTCCGGCTTGATGGAAGTGCCGCGCCCGGAACAAGCCTTCGAGGCTTCCGCCGCGCGGCTGGAAGAGTTCGCAACGGAGGAGTTGGCCGGGCTGAGGGTGCGCCGGCTCGCCTATGAAGGGGAGCCGGAATTGCAGATCGCCGAAACGGCGGAGAGCGAAGACGCGCAGTTAGTGATGATACCGGCGCCTGGACACAGCGCGCTGCGGAATTTTCTGCTCGGCTCGATCACGGCCCGAATATTAGAGGACGTGAAACGGCCAGTACTGACGGGCGGACACGCGCCCGCCGGCGCGATTTCGACCGTCGCTTATATAGGTGGGGCGCAGGATGTCGCCGCCTGGGCCACGGGCCTCGCCGAGAACTTTCAGGCCAAGCTGATCGCGGCCGAGGCTGGGACCAAAGACGTAGGCGCGGACCTTCTGGTAATTGGGCGCGGGTCGCCAACCGACGCCTATGCGACGGTCCGGCAATCGCCGTGTCCCGTCCTCTGCGTTTGATGAAGAAGCTGATCAATGATCCCGGCGAGGTTGTGCCGGAGATGTTGGAAGGGCTGCTCGGGATCTATCCGGGAGCGGCTCTGCTGGCCGATCACCAGGTGTTGCTGCGGCGGGATGCCGGTGAAGCGCGAGAGCGGCAGGTAGGGATCGTTTCGGGCGGCGGGAGCGGCCATGAGCCAGCGCACGCGGGTTACGTGGGCGCGGGCATGTTAAGCGCGGCAGTGGCCGGTGAGGTATTCACGTCGCCGAATCCCGCAGCGGTGCTAGCCGCGATTCGAGCCGTCGCGGGCGCGCCCGGACTGCTGCTGATTGTCAAGAATTATACGGGCGACCGCTTGAATTTCGGATTGGCGGCTGAGATGGCGCGCGCGGAAGGATTCGCGGTCGAAACAGTAGTTGTAGCCGACGATGTCGCGCTGGCTGGGACCGAGCAATATGCGGGCGCGCGCGGGATTGCCGGAACGGTGTTGGTTCACAAGGTCGCGGGCGCAGCCGCGGCGGAGGGGCGCGGACTTGGCGAAGTCGCGGCGGTCGCGCGAGCGGCGTCGGATGCGGTCGCGACGATGGGCGTTTCGCTTTCGGCCGGCACGGCTCCAGCGGTCGGCAAGCCCAGCTACACATTGGGAGAGCAGGAGATCGAGTTGGGGCTGGGCATTCACGGGGAACCGGGCATCCGGCGGGCAACTCTACAGTCCGCTGACGAAATGGCCGATCAGTTGATTGAGGGAATCCTGGCCGCGCGGGGGTGGCGCGGCGCAGGCCAGCGCATCGCACTACTTGTAAACAATCTGGGCGCCACCACTCCAATGGAGTTGGCCATCGTGGCTCGCCGGGCATGGGAGCAACTGGCCGCGCGCGGGCTTGTTGTGGAACGCATCTATGCGGGAACGTTCATGACATCGCTCGATGCGGCGGGCGTTTCGATATCGATCCTGCTGGTGAACGATGAAAGACTCAAGCTGCTGGATGCGCCGACTAGCGCGCCAGCATGGCCGCGCACGGTGAATGAACGGCCGGCGCCACTGCGCTCTCGGATTCTCGTATGTGAGCCAGTCGAGCCTGTCCCGTCCCAGGATCGACCGGAGGCGCAGACGGAGACCCGGGCGCAACGCGCGATCGAAGCGGCATGCCAAGCCCTGATCGACGCCGAAGGTCGATTGACGGAAATGGACCGCTTGGTGGGAGACGGCGACCTGGGAGCGAATCTTTCGCGCGCAGCAAGATCGATTCAGCAGATTATCCCGATGGTTGCGGTCGGTAGCGCGGCCGAACTTCTGCGGAGCGTCGGCATTGCGGCGCAGTCCGCAATGGGCGGATCTTCCGGACCTCTGTATGGAGTGTTTCTCTTTAGGGCGGCCAAGCGGCTGAAGGACGGCAACGAGGACGACGCGCGAAATTGGGCGCGCGCCGCTCTCGAAGGCTGCAAAGGGATCGGCGAAATCGGCGGAGCAAGCACGGGCGATCGAACCATGCTGGACGCTCTGGATCCGTTCGCCAGGGAACTGGCCGCACGGCTCGAAGAAGGCCGCAGTTTGGCGGATGCCATTGAAGCGGCGGTAAGAGCGGCCGAAGCAGGCGCGGCGGCAACGGCCGGGATGGTTGCGCGGCGCGGCCGGTCCAGCTATTTGGGTCACCGGGCGATGGGTCAGCCGGACCCCGGCGCAGTGGCCGCGGCCATTTGGCTGCGGGCGCTGGTTCCAGTACTAGCACGCCCGTAGAAAAGCGGTTGCAACGGTTCTGAAACTTTGGCGCAGGACCCTGCATCTGTGATGGTTGACGACCCGCCGAGCCGGTTTTTAAGGCTGATCTAATCCCTTAAAGTTAGAGACGCGAGAACGAGCCGGACGGGTTTGTCACAAGGAGTTTACAGTGTCTAACAAGCAAATGAACGACATAAAAAAAGCGCTGGAAGCAAAGCGCGACGAACTCCTCACGAGTACTGGAGACCGGGAGGAGATTTTAATCGAGCATGCGGCGGAGGAGTTCGACCGCTTGCAGCAGCAGCTCAACCGGGAGGTTGCCATTCGCAACCTGGACCGCGGATCGACGCTGCTGAAGCAGGTACAAGCCGCGCTCTCTCGTATGGAAGAGGAGACCTTCGGCATCTGCCTGCGCTGCGACGAAGCGATTCCGGAACGGCGCTTGAAAGCGCTGCCCTGGGCCGCCTATTGCGTACCCTGCCAGGAGTTTATCGACCGGCAGCGAGCGGCGGGCGCGGTCGACGACGACGAAGCCGGCGATATGGCGGCATAAGAACGGTGGTTCGCAACACCACGTTGACTGTCCCGACGCAGGGCAAGGGGCTGTATCCATTTACCAAGCACGTCGAAGACTGGGTCTCGAAGCAGGGCATCGGGAACGGTCTTCTGACGGCTTTTGTGCAGCACACGTCCTGTTCTCTGCTGATTCAAGAGAACGCGGACCCGGATGTGACTCTCGATCTGCGCGATTTTTTTGAGCGGCTGGCGCCGGAAGACGATGCAAACTACCGGCACACGGCGGAGGGTCCGGACGATATGACATCGCACATACGGTCGGCGCTCACGCAGAGTAGCCTATCCCTGCCCTTGATCTCGGGAAAGTTGGCTCTGGGGACGTGGCAGGGCTTATATGTATTCGAGCACCGGAAACACCCGCATCAAAGGCGCGTGGTGCTTCAACTCATGGGCGAGTAGCTCACCACCTTGGCTGGGCGGAGAACAGCGGCCCTATCGGTTACAGTGAGGCGAGTTTAGTCCGTACTGCCGATTCGGACTAGCGAGTCCTGTAACCGCTTAAACCGGACAAAGGAATTCCTTCTCGATGCGAAGTCTTCTACGCTCTGAAGCATGAGGTATTCCGAACTTTGGCAGAGATTGGGGCAGCTTTGGTGCCGCTTTGCGCACGACGACATCTTCTGGCCGGTGAAGGGCAAGTACGAGTGCAGGCGCTGCCTGCGGGTGCATGCGATTCCATGGGCGGATTCGCAGCCGCCCGCGCAGGCGCAGCCGCCCGCGCGGGAACTTGCGATGGAGCGTTGAGGCTTCAGGTCTTCATGCGCGCCATGAAGTAGAGACCGAAGAGCGCGAAGATGAGATCGGGCGACCAGGCGGCCATGATGGCCGGCAACTGGTTCAGATCACCGATCTGCTCAAAGAGCGTGCCCACAGTCCAGTAGGCGATGGCGATTCCGAAGCTGATTCCAACGCCGGTCATGGCGCCGCGGTTCCCTGCGACGAAAGCGAACGGAATACTGAGGATCGCCATGATGAGGGCAAACAGAGGAACCGCGAACTTCTTGTAGTACTGGACGCGAAGCGCCGTGGTATCGAGTCCGCTCGCCTGCTGCTCGCGTATGTATTCGCCCAATTCTTCGAAGTTCATCTCTTTGTACTCTTTTTCTTCCTTGATGAACCAGGAGGGGCGCTCGGTCAATTCGGGAAAAATGGCGGAGGCATTATAGAAAGGCCGATAGCCGTCGGTGGACCCATTGGCCGTGTGGGAGATCCCGTTTTGAAAGACCCAGGCTCGGCGGTCAGGATTCCAGCGGGCGCGGTCGGCGGAGATCTGGCGCACGATGCGATAGCTGGCGGGGTCGAGCTCGTAGACGTTGACCTTGGACAAGATGGCGCGGTAGGGGTCCAGGAAGCCGTAGTTGTAGATGCGGGACCCTTCGCCGTAGATCCAATGGCGATCGCGGCTGCTGCGGAGGTACGTGGCGACGGTTTTCTTTTTGATTTCGGCGCGCAGCATCTCCTGGCGGCGATTGGCTTCGGGTATGTAGTAGTGATCGAAGCCGAATAGGAGGGCGCTGATGCCGAAGCTGATGACCAGGACCGGCGCGGCGAGGCGGTAGACGCTGACGCCGCCCGCTTTGAACGCGGTCACTTCGTTGTACTTCGTCAGGATGCCGAAGCAAATAAGAGAGGCGACGAGAGTGCCGATGGGCGTGAGTTGGTAGATGAGGCTGGGGGCGAGGTGCCAGAGGTAATCGAGCATGGTGGACATGCCGATGTCGTTCTTGATCATGTCGCCCAGCAGTTCGAAGAAGGTGAACACTTCGATGAGAGCGACGAGAGCGGCAAGAAGCACGCCTAGATAAAAGAGAAAACCATTCAGAACATAGCGATCGATCAACAACGGGCTCAAGCCGAAGCGGCGGCCGACGCGCAAGCGGCCGGCGGCAAGGGGCGCGGGGTGGAGGGATCGCAGCTTGAGGATAGCGCTTTTGACCATGGCGCCGACCCAGCCGGCGAGATCGCGGTCGCCGGGCTGCTCCAGGCGAGACAACAGCACGATGCCGACGATGAGGAACACGGCGTCCGGGGTCCAAACGGCAAGCGGCACGGGCAGGCTGCCTTTTTTGGCAAGGCCGATGAGCGTGATGTAGCCGAGGTAATAAAGAAAAGCCAGCACGACGGTGAGCACGAAAGCGGCGGACTTGCCGCCCTTTTGGGACGAGATGCCGAGCGGGATTCCGACGAGCGCCAGCAGGACGCAGGCAAGCGGCAGGGCAAAGCGCTGGTGGAACTCGATAGCGGCGTCGACGTAATCTTCGTGCGAGAGATCGCGCCGGCGGTAGACGCGCTTGAACAACGGGCCGGTGTCCATCTCCTGGACTGTTTTGTTGACCTGAAGATCCTCCTGCTTCTGGGCCTGGAGCGTTTCGACCTGGACGGGCGCGGCGGTGGTGATGACTTTGCCGTCTTTGTCGCGCTCGGAGGAGCGGACGTTGCGCATGTCGAGGACGATACGATTGTTGGCTTCGTCGGCGTGCGGGATGGCCTCTTCGGCAACGATGATGCGGGGGCTATCGCCGCGATCCTTGCCTTGCTGTTTGAGTTCGTCGGGAGGCGTGACGTCGCCGATGAAGACCTGGCGCCAGACGATCTCATGACCGACGGTTTGGACGTTGCCCACATATAGGACCGTGTTGGGGAACTGCTCATCGAAGATGCGCGATTCGATGTTGCCGGTCAATTGGGCGGCGGCGAAGTTGCGCGCCACCATCGATTCGAGGTGCAGCGAGAGAGGGGTGAGCCAGAGCGAGGAAAGCGCAGTCAGGATCAGCGCAAAAAGTGCGAATAGCAGGACGGGGCGCGCGACGGTAACGCTCGATATTCCGGAAGCGCGCATGGCAATGATTTCGCGATCGGCCGACATGCGGCTGAGACCGATGAGTATGCCGACCAATACGCCGAGCGGCAGGGCGAAGGGAATGGTCGAGGGCAGCGCGTAAAGGAGCAGCTTCGCGACGACGGCGGGAGGAGCTGAGGTTTTTACGAGCAGAGCGGAAAGGCGCTCAATCGTTCGAAGGAAGAGTACAAAAACAAACAGCAGAGTGCCAAGGCTGGCGCTGATCATCACCTCGCGAAAGATGGCTTTGCTGAGAATACGCATTACAGCGGAACGGTTCGGCGGGAACTGGGGGGCAAGTTAAAGCATAGCAGCCGTAAGCTTAAGCGCGGACGAAGTCGCAAAGGGTGAGTGTCAACCATTTTTAACATAAAACGTTTTAGAATAGGCATACTGCTGTAAGGAATACGTAAGGCGATTACCCCACGAAAAAAGGGCGAAAGGACGCGCATGTTGAATTGCCTTGTGATGGGATGCGGTAGGAGTGGGACCAGCATGCTGGCAGGCAGCTTGTCGAAAGCCGGCTATTTCATGGGAAAAGACCTGCTGCCGGCAAATAGGAACAACCCCAAAGGATACTTCGAGACGCGCGAAGTCGAGAACCTGAACGAAGAACTGATCGCCACGGTGGTTCCCGCGAGACCGAAATTCCTGGGCAAATGGTTTTTTCGCGAGCGCCCGCTTTACACGCAGAGATGGCTGGCCAGTGTGCCGGTTGAAACGGAAGTGAGCTGCCCGCCGTCGCTCGCCTCACAGATCCAGGATGCCGTCGCGACCCGGCCGTACTGCTTCAAGGACCCGAGGTTTTGTTATACGCTTCCAGCGTGGCGGCCGTACTTGCAGAACACCGGTTTCGTTTGTATCTTCCGGGATCCCGCCACTACCGTGAAGAGCATCATTCACGTGACGCGGGATGAAGACTATCTTCAAAGTTTGTCGTTCTCGGAAGATCGGGCATTCGACGTTTGGACCCTGATGTATCGCCACATACTCGAGAATCATAGATACGAAGGGAAGTGGCTGTTCCTGCACTACAACCAACTGTTCGATGCTTCAAGCCGCCGGAGACTGGAAGATTTCCTACACGTCTTGGTTGACGATTCGTTCCCGGAACGGCAGTTATCGCGGTCCGTTTCCGAGGAGACGGCGCCGGACCTTGCGAAGCGGGTATACGGACAACTGTGCGGACTTGCTGAATGCGATGAAAGCGGCAGATCGTTACGCCTTGCTCATGCGGCGCGAGCTTGAGAGAGCCAGCGCGGCAGACGTGGTCTAAGGAGCGTTGAGCGCGGGCGCGGGAACGATGGGCAGGCGGCTAGCTTCGTCTTCGATGGGTCCAAGGTCGAGGCTCGGAAAAAGCAGGGACGGGCACACGACGGTCGAAGTAGTGGCGTCGGCGGCCATGGCGGCCAGATCGAAGCTTGAACCGTTATTCACATAATTGAAAACATAGGGCCGGGCAGAAGCGGCATCTATGTCACGCAGATCTTTGGCGCTGAACTCTTTGAAGCGGAGCCCGCGCACCAACACTTCGCGGCCGTCGGGGTAGACGCGATAGGCGAGCAAGGGCGCATTCAGAGTTCGCGAGTAGCCGCTCTTTTGAAGCTGGCGCGCCATGTTTTGGAGTTCCTGGAAATTGGCGGTGGAAGGGAAATCGAGGCGGCGGATGAGCAGGCCAAAAGGCAGGCCGGCGGCTTTGATTTTTTCGAGAAGCTCGGTTTTTAGCCGGGATTCCGGGATGGGCTGCGAAGACTCGACAAACAGATTTCCGATCACAGCCTGTTCGGCTCCATAGGCGCCGGGCAGGCGGCCATGTCCGTTGGAAGCATTAAAGGCGCGAACCGGCTGGCGGCTGAACAGGAAATTTTTGAGCGCGCCGTTTTCGACGATGTTGACGCGGGCGGCGGAGACGCCTTGATCGTCGGCTTCATAGTGGCCGGCGAGAGAGACGCCCTGGAATTGAGATTGGAGCGGGTCGTCATAGATGGTGAGCCAATCGGGGGCGACCTTGGCGCCCATGCGCGCGGACCAAACGCTTTCGAGGGGCTGACTGCCGCGCTGGTTGGAACCGGGCGGGGCGATGGGCCGGCGTTCGATGCGGATCGCGTCGGTCAAGACTTGCGCCATCATCTGCGCGGCGGCTTCCTGTTCGAAGAGCACGGGGCCGCTGTATTCGTCGGCGAGCGGGGCGTGGGCGAGCGCGCCGGTTTCAGAAGCGACGGCATCGACGGCCTTCGCGAGCTGATCCGCGGACGGGAACTGAGACGGGGCGAGCGTGGTGATGAATCGCTGGTCCCAGACGCGGGCGCCATCGGGGGCGAGAGCGCTCGCATGGATTCCGATTTCGCTGAGGCCTTGCGGAATGCGAAGCACGGTCCCTTCGCTTGTGACGAGCCGGTAGGCGGAAGAGATGACCTGGGCGGACAACTGCGAAGCGGCGATTTCGGGATGGGCGGCGAAGCGCGAGGACAGTTGACGGAGGAGTTGTTCCCAATGGGGCTGGTCGAAATCGAGCGCGGGGATGGGCCGGAGCAGTTGAATGGGGTTGACGGGCACAAAGTCGGGCGTCTTATCGGGGTCCGCCATTTCGCGAAGCGCGGCGCGTTTATGCGCGATCTGTTCGGCCGCGGCTTTGTACAGGCCGTCGGTTCCGAGCCAGAGCTCGGCGCGCATGGCCTGGTAGTCGTCGTCGAGCGGGAACAGAGTGAGATGCTCGCCGCCGCTGTAGATGGAATTGGTGTTGTCGAATTTGTAATCGCCGACGCGCACTTCGAGGCGAGGCTGGCGCACGTGATAGCGGGTGGAAGCAGTGACGCCGCCGAGACTGGCGGCGATGTAATACTGCGCGACATCGCTGACGCTGTAGGCGATGAAGTAAGGCCTGTCGAGATCGTTGAGCTTCAGATCTTTCGAATGCGCGAGCTCGTCGAGCATGGCGCGGAGCTGGGGATCGGAGCGGGCCTCGGTGGCATCGGAAGCTGCGAAGATGAAACTCGATAAGGCCGCCGCGGCGAACAGAGAGGGGAGAAGGCGCCGCATGCTAGCTTCCCTCCGGGCGCGGCAGCAGGGGCGGCTTGCGCTGCGAATTTTCTTTTTTCTGCGTTTCGATTTCGGAGACGAGAATCGCGGGCGAGACGGCGGAGACGGGGATGCTGCCGGATTCGGCGCCGCAGTAGCCGTTGAAGATGGCGACGTGGTCGGAGGTAGCGAGGATTTTTTGGAAGCTGGCGAGCGGGGTGCCGACGATATCCACGCCGCGGATTAGTTCGTCGGGGCGGCCGTCGGGGAAGACGCGATAGACGACGAGCGGGACCACGGTGAAGGCCTGCAGGCCTTGGCGGCCGGTAGTGGTGTAGCCGCTCGAAACCTCCTCGAAGTAGAGGCCGTAAGGCTTCCCCTGGCGCTTCACTTCCGCGATGAGCTGGGCGCGAAGCTCCGAATCGGAGACTTGCTTGGAAGATTCGACGATGAGATTCGATTGGCGAGATACGACTTCGTAGCCAGGCTGGCGGCGGCCGTGGCCATTTGAGTGGACGAACTCTCCGACGGGAGAGCGCGAAAGCAGGAAGGTCTTGAGCACGCCGGCGTCCACCACTTTCACGGGGCGGCTCTTCACGCCTTCGTCGTCGTATTCGTATGCGCCGATCAGGTCCGAGCCGTTGAATTGGGCGCGGGTGGGATCGAATTCGACGCTGATGAAATCGGGGAGAACCTTCTGGCCGAGCATCTTGGTGAAGGTCTGGCCCTCGGCGACGTCCTTCTGGCGGTGGCCTTCGACGCGATGGCCGAAGATCTCATGAAAGAAGACGGCGGAGGCGCGGCCGGAGAGGATGGCGGGGCAGACGATGGGTTCGGCGGGAGGCGCCTGGACGAGAGCATCCAACTTCCGCGCGAGATCCTGGACGCGCGCTTCCACGGCGGAGTCGGCGGGAAGATGCGAGGGGTCGGAGGCTTCGATGGTTACGAAGTCGCGAAGGTCCATGCCGTCCGGAGCGAGCGCGAATCCTTCCACTTCGAGACGGAAGAGATCGCTGCCGAGCTGGATGGAGGCGCCGCCGGTATCGACGAAGGTGCGGATTTCGCGGAGCGCGCGAAAACTGACGCCGGAGCCGAGAATCTGGGGATGCTTCTTGAATTCGGCGGACCACATGCGGACCTTTTGCGCCCAGGCCTGCATGTCGTAGGAGAACGTTTCGGGCAGACGGGCGTAGGCTTGAGGCGGCTCGGAAGAGAAATCGGCGTCCTGATGCGCTTGCTCGGCGAGGAGTTGCTCATCGGTCTTGAGCTGCAGCAGGCGGCGAGAGGCGAGACGGTAGACGCGATCGGATTCGGCCCAAAGCGCGCGGCGGATTTGGTCGGGGTCGTCGTCGAGGCTGAGCGGGGTGAAGCTGGTGAAGCGGACGCGCGAGCCTTTGTAGGGATGATAGTTGTCGAACTGGGCGGCGCCGACGCGGATGGTGGTGTCAACGCCGCGAGTGCGCGAGTGGACGTTTTCGATGAGCGCACCGAGCATGGCGGAGGCTGTGTCGGATTGTTGGTCGGTGACCTCGTAGGCCATGTAATAAGGAGCGGGGTCCGCCTTGGCCTGAAGGATGGTGAATTCGCGATTGAGTTCGGCCTTGAGGATATCGATGAGTGAAGAGCCAGGCGCCGCCACATGCGCGGTGTGCGCGGCGAGAAGGCTAGTCACGGCGACCGCCATAGCGAGCGGAACCGGCCGGCCGGGTATACGGGACAAGCTCAAGGATAACAACGGAAGAAGGATGGCTTGACAGGGCGGTTCGGCGCGGGTATCGTATACCTAGCTAGCTCAGCTTTAACGCATGCCGAAAAGTCCGAACGACAAACTTCAGGGAACCTTGACGCTTCTGATCCTGCGCGCGCTGAGAACACGAGGGCCGATCCACGGCTATGGGCTGCTGGAGCATATTCACGCTGCATCGAACGAGCTGTTGCAGGTGGAAGAAGGCTCGCTGTATCCGGCGCTTCACCGGATGGAGCAGGACGGGTGGATATCGGCGAAATGGGAAATCACCGAAAAAGGCCGGAAGGCGAAGATGTACTCGCTGACAGCGCGCGGAGAGAAACAGCTCGCGGCCGAACATGAGAACTGGGAGCGGTTGACTCGCGGGGTGGCGCGCGTGCTCCGGTATTCGTAAAGCGAGTAGATCCATGTCGTGGCTCAAGCGCTGGCGCAACACGTTCCGCCCGGAGCGATTGGACCACGAACTCGAGGATGAATTCGCGCATCACCTGGCTGAAGCGGCCGACCGGCTGGAAACCGAAGGGGTGACGCATGAAGAGGCGCTGCGCATCAGCAAGCTGCGCCTTGGCAACTATTCCATTCAGAAAGAGAAGACCCGCGAGATGAACATCGCCTTGTGGCTGGACCAGACGCGCGCCGACGTGCTTTATGGATTGCGGCAGCTTAGAATGAGCCCGGGGTTCACGGCGGTGGCGGTGATCTCGCTGGCGCTCGGAGTGGGGGCGAACACAGCGATTTTTCAGCTTGTGAACGCAATACGACTGAAAACGCTGCCGGTTGAGGACCCGCAGAGGCTGGTCATCATCAAGTATCAACAGCCGTCGCACAGGTCGGGCTGGGGTTCGGGCCGAAATGTGGAGTTGACTTACGCGCAATTCCAGCAGATGAAGGAGTACGGCGACCCATTCTCCGGAATGTTTGCATTCAGCGGAGAGCGGTTCAACCTAGCGAAGGGAGGGGAGCCGCGATTTGCGGAAGGGCTTTATGCGAGCGGCGATTTTTTCCGCGTATTGGGCGTTCCCGCCGTGCTGGGCCGCACCTTCAGCGCACAGGACGATAGCGAATCCTCCTGCAACGCGGGGGCGGTTATCAGCTACGCATTCTGGCAGCGCGAATTTGGCGGCGACGCGCAGGCGCTGGGCCGCAAGCTCAGCCTGGACGGGTACCCGGTTCCGGTTATCGGGGTGGCCGCGCCGGGCTTTTTCGGCGTGGAGGTTGGAGTCCACGAGGACGTGATCGTTCCGATGTGCAGCGACCGGCTGATATCGGAACGGAGCCGGATACCGCTGCGATACGCCTGGTGGCTTTCGATCATCGGGCGGCTGAAGCCGGGTTGGACGCTGGAGCGAGCGAGCGGCTTCCTGCGCGCAAAATCGCGGCAGATCATGCAAGCCACGATGCCCGCCGAATACAATCCTTCTTTCGCAAAGCTATTCTTGACCAACAAGCTGTATGCCGCGGACGCGAGTAACGGCGTATCGGGCCTGCGCCGTGAATATGAACAGCCGCTCTATGTGCTGCTCGCGATCAGCGGGCTGGTGCTGCTGATTGCGTGCGCGAACCTGGCAAACCTGCTGCTTGCGCGGGCGACGGCGCGGGAAACGGAGATCGCGGTGCGACTGGCGATAGGCGCCTATCGCAGGCGGCTGGTGCGGCAATTCCTGGTCGAGAGCCTGCTGCTTGCCTCGTTTGGAACTTTGTTGGGATGCGGGCTTGCGGTAGGGTTGAGCCGCTCGCTGGTTGCGCTGATCAGCAGCTCGCAGAACCAAATTTCCATGGATACGGGGATGGATTGGCGAGTGCTTGGATTCGCCGCGGGTCTGGCGGTGCTGACCTGTCTTCTGTTCGGCTTGTTGCCGGCATTGCGCGCGACGCGGCTATCGCCGGTTTCGGCCATGCGGGCTGCGGGGCGCACGGTGACCACGACGCGCGAAGGATTCAGCTTGCGCCGCGCTTTGGTGGTGACGCAAGTGGCGCTCTCGCTGGTGCTGCTCGCGGGCGCGCTGCTGTTTGTGCGCAGTTTTCGGAATCTGCTGACGACCGATCCGGGGTTTCAGGCGAAGGGAATTCTCGCCGTCGGGGTCGATTTCGGGAAGGCGCGAATCGCAGCGGACAATCGCCTGAGCGTCTATAAAGATCTGCGCGAGAAGTTCTCAACGGTACCGGGCGTGCTTTCGGTGGGCCAAGTCGATTTGACGCCAATGGGCGGCGGTAGCTGGGACGAAAACGTCGGCATAGGCGGAGAGGCGGCTGCGACCAGTCACAAGCAGGGCTGGTTCAATTACATCGGTCCCGGTTATTTCCATACGATGGAAACGCACTTACTCGCGGGGCGCGATTTTGACGAGCATGACACCGCCGGCTCGAAAAAAGTCGCTATCGTGAACGAACAGTTCGCGACTCAGTTTCTGCGAGGGAAGAATCCGCTGGGGCAAACCTTCCGGCTGGAGACTGAGGCGGGTAAGCCTGAGCCGGTTTTTGAGATCGTGGGGCTGGTGCAGAACACCAAGTACGAGGAGCTTCGCGAGGACTTCCGCCCCATCGGTTTCTTTCCGGTCTCTCAGAACGAGAGCCCGCGCTCGGACGCCAATTTCATGCTGCGCATAGCAGGTTCGACGGCGCTTATTGCGCGCAGCGTGAAAGCGCGTGTTGCGGAGGCGAGCCCGTCGATGGGAGTCGAGATCCGTCCGTTTTCCGCGCAGATTGCGGACTCGCTCTTGCGCGACCGCTTGATGGCGACGCTTTCGGCGAGCTTCGGGTTTCTGGCGGCGCTGCTGGCGACGCTCGGACTCTATGGTGTGATCGCGTATATGGTGGCGCGGCGGCAGAAAGAGATCGGCATTCGCATGGCGCTCGGCTCGGCGCGCGCGGGGGTGATCAAGCTGGTGCTGCGAGAAGCCGTGGCGCTGCTCGCGATCGGATTGAGCGTGGGTGTCGCGATTTCGCTATGGGCCGGAAGGCTCGCCCAATCGATGCTGTTCGGGGTCAAGCCGCGCGACCTGCTATCCCTTAGCCTGGCGTGCGGGCTGCTCGGCGCGATCGCTCTTCTCGCCAGTTATCTGCCGGCTCGCCGGGCCGCGGCGGCGGACCCGATGACCGCGCTACGCATCGAGTAAGTTGCCTCGAAAGGCTTTGGGAATCGGCCCTCAGGCAACGGATTATCAGGTAAGCGCTGGCGGGTCAGTTTCGCTTCGGCGCCTGAGCTCCAAAAAATATTCTTGACCGGGTTCATTTTAGGTGTAAAATCCCGTAGTAAGCGTCAACGGGTAGATTCACGCAATAACATCAAGCGCCCAAATCCAAAGCCAACAGGGTGACAAACCCGAACAAAGCTTTAGTACAGGAGTCCTGCGGAGATGGAAGTACGGAAGAGGAGAGCGGCGTGCATTCTTACGGCCTGTATTTTAGCGGGAAGCACGATCGCGTTTTCAGGAACCCTGGCCGACGACGCGCGGGGAAAACTGCAACATATAACAGCGCGCCGAACCGCTCCCGGTTCCACTGTCATATTCTCGGGCGAAGAAGTCGCGGCCTGGGTTGCGGAAGAGCAACAGAGCGCCGATATCGCCGGCATTAGGGATCTGGCCGTTTCCTTCGGCGAGAATGCGGTGCTGTTTGACTGCAAAGTCGATCTGGTGGCGCTATCGGCGAGTTTTCACCAGCCGCTTGATCCTTTTTCGGCTATGTTCGTAGCCGGAGAGCACTCGCTTCACATCGGAATAGCCGTCCATTCAGAGCAAGAGCGCGCCATGGTTTCTCTGGCTGAGTTTGGATACGACGGTCCTGCCGTTCCTATCGTTCGGCAGCGGCTGGTTAGTGGATTTCTGGCGGCGTACCCGGCCGTCAGATTCGATCAGCCATTCACACTTGGCTACAACATCCAGCAGGTTAGCGTGGATGCAACGGGTGTTCGGGTCTTGATTATGCCCCGAGCGGGCAACTCCGATCTCCAGCCCGAGGCACGTGCCGCAGTGTCCGCAACTCCTCGCCCGGCGGCGCCGCGGGCAAGAGCAGTGGCATCGCCCGGACGTTCGATTGACGCGGGCCCTAATGCCTCGCCAAACAACAGGAATCCGCAGCAGCCAAATGCCTCCGCGGCAACGCCGCCACTGCCTTCCATTTCGGAACAGGAATTGAATAGCGCAAACGACGCCATGATAAAGATGCAGGGCCGCGCCGAAGCCGTCAATCAGGCGCTCGGTGGTCTGCAGCGGCAGCAGGCCGCTGCGGGATATGGACTGCGAGGCGACATGGCCGCCGCTAGTGCTCGCATGAATTCCTATCTTCGGATGGCCGAGCAACAGATCCGAGAGCGAAACCCTGCGGGGGCGCAGGCGAACATGGATCACGCGGAGCCGGACCTCGAGAAGCTCGAGAAATTTCTGGGGCTCTAAAGATGTCGACGGCCGTCACAGCGAGACCCAGACTTTCAGTTTTCCTCAGCTATTCAACCGCGGATTCCGAAGCGGCAACCACGCTTCACAATGAGATCGACGGGAATGGAATGAAGTGCTTCATTGCCGAACGCGATATTCCCGCGCAAGGCGACTGGGAGGTAGAACTGAGGCAGCAGATTCGAGGCTGCCAACTGCTGCTCCTGCTGCTTACGCCGGCGTCCCGCGATTCGGTGGAGGTTCAAAAAGAGATCTCTTTAGCAGATAGCGAGAACAAGGAAATCTGGGTTGTCGAGTGGAAACCAACCCGGATTGGGGACGCGTTCAACGGCCGGCGTTTTCTGGAAAGACAATTCTTTCGGCCTTACCAAACTGCCGGCGGAGAGCCCTTCGAAGAAGTCTTGACGAAGATGAATGAACGTTGGCCCGCTCGCGAAGGGGTTTTTCGCGGCCGCGTGATGCTCAACAACTGCCCATACCCGGGCCCGCGGCCCTTTTCGGATCAGTTTGCCGATCTATTTTTCGGGCGCCTGGAGTCCGCGCAAGCGCTGAAGGCGGCGGTCAATAGGAACACACGCGTGTTGTTGGTATGGGGGCCGTCGGGAGCGGGAAAAACATCGCTATTGACAGTGGGCCTGGGGAAAGCGCTACCGCCCCATTGCTTTTATTCAAAACCTGTGGAAGGCAGTTCTTCGACCGCGTTACTGTCGCGTCTTTACGCCCGTGTTGCGGGCGACTCACCGGCCGGCGCGGAAGCGGACGACGAAGCCGCTGAGAAGATCGTGGGGGCCATCGAACAGGCGCCGGAAACGGACTTCGTCTTCTGCTTCGACCAGATGGAGAACTTCTTCACCTGGCCGCAGCCGAAGCCTGAGGAGATCAATCGATTTTTCGAAGGACTCCGCTCGATTCTGAGATTGAGTCCGAAGCGTGTCACTATTCTGATCTCGTTCCGGAAAGAGTCGCTCGCCGATGTGCAACCCCACGTGAAACGGTTCTTCGCTGAAGACTGGAGCGAGTTCACAGTTCGCAAATTAACGAGCCGCGATGCGGTAATCTGCATCACCGAGCCCGCGGCGTGCCGCGGCGTAGAGTTCGAAGAAGATCTGGCGAAAGCATTGATCGCTCCCATCGAAGATCCCGGAAGCGGGGGCGAGCCCGTCGTGGATCCGATGAACATTCAGAAGGTCTGCCAAGCGCTTTGGCAGGATGTCGCGCGCAAGCGAAGCAAGGCGCGCGCTTCGTGCATCGATCGCAATATTCTGCCCGAGATTCTTGGCAAAGATGAAGGACTGGAGAAGAACGCGGCGCAGTACGTTAGCGACGTCTTGCGGGAATATCTGCGGGCGCGCATCTCCGAAATTGCCAAGAGCCTGCCCGCCGACACGGCCGGTCCGAGGCCTGAGGAATACGTGCTGCTCTCACTTTTGGAATTTGTCGGGCCGAATAATGTCCGACAGCGGGTTCGTGAAAGGACGTCGAAGGAGGGTCGGCATGTAGGGCGGTTGTCGATGGATGTCGTCAACCAGCTTGTGAGCAGCGGGCTTGTGCAGCGCTGCGGCGATCGCGAATACGAACTGGCCCATGACGCGCTTGCGGACGAGATTGGAAAGCATGGGGAATCGTCCGGCTCTGTTTCGGCAATGAAGAATCTGGATTCAGTGCTGGCCCGCGAAAGCGATTCATCCGGGCTCGACAGCGGGTTCAATCGCGACTCGGAGCTGCTGGCCCGTTTAGAACCGGTGCGCGAGAACAAGTGGCCTTTCCAAAAGGAGGAAGCCGAACTCATATTTCGCCGCGCGCTCGGCGATCACCGCAGAAGCGTTCGCGGCGCAAAGATTTCGGTTGATGCGTGGGCTGAGATTCTGGCGGCGAAAGCGCCGGAACGTTTGATCCAAGCTCTTTGCGACGGGCTCGCGGATGTGCAGGAATCGGTTCAGTTGGACGTTCTCCATCTATTGCTGAAGTCGAAGATACGCGAACTGGTGAAACGGACCGCGGCGGAGACGCTGGGCGCGCGGCTGTCGGAGATCGCGTTGGACACCGGCCGCTCTCATGAGGTGCGTGAGAAGGCAAGCCAAGCGCTTTCGTCGCTTGGATACGACCAGACGGTGGCGAATCTCTTTGCTTCCTATTCGAAACGGGAAACCCGGTTTCGGGCCCGCACCGCGCTGGCGCTGGTGCGCCATGCCGAGGACAGGTCGGACCGAGTATCGGCGGCCTTCTTGAAACAGTGGAAGGCGCTGGGCTGGCTGAGCCGCGTCGCGATTTTGACTCAGCTTTGGCGCTGGCGCTTGCAACAGTCCTATGGCCGGATCTTTTACATGATTATGATTGCGGCGCCGGTAACCGCCATCGGCGCCGCTTTGCCGTTCATCCCGCTCGGCCACTTCGGAGCGTCGTTGACGATGGATACCGACTACAGCGCCGCGGCCGGGATCTTTCACGGTATTTCCGGAGGCGTGGTGTGGGGCATCGGCGTCACGACGGGTCTGCTGATTTATTGCGTCGTCCTCAGAGGAGGATGGCTGAGGAATACCGGTAGCGAAGCGATCGGAATGGCCCTAGCGGGAGCGGTTGGCGGGGCGATCGGGGGGCTTGTCAATACTCTGGTGATCTCCCTGGTGTTCGTGAGAGAAGGGTTATATCGAGCGGGATGGTTTTCCGACAACTATGCCTGGACACCGAAGCTTCACCAGGTGTTTAGCGTAACCTTCCATGGCTGGATCACACCGATCTTCGGGGCCGCTCTTGGAGTCGGGATTGGCTTGAGCCTGAAGAGCATCCTCGCGGACCCGGCTGAAACCTGGGCAGGCCAGAGCGCGCAACCCTTTTGCAAGACAGAATTCGGAAAGTCTTTGCGAAGAGTTTGCGCGCACGTCATGGGCAGATCCTGGCACAACGTGCTGTGGATTGCGGTTGGGGCTATTTGCGCGGCGCTGATCATTAGCCCCGGAAAGGGCGTTTGCGACGGGAGTCTTCACAGCAAGTTGGACGCGACCTGTGACAAGCAGCCGCTTTTGCCTTCCCGGCAAGTGCGAAGCGCGGGGCTCGGCCTCGTTATACTCGGAGGGAGCATCGGCCAGGAGATTGCTTTTCTGTTAGGATTGCTGAGCGTTCGATTTGGCGTGAACCTAAAAGAGACCCGTGAATTCTTGGGCTGTGCTCATTCGGACTCCGCCGCATGAACGCCGAAGTCTCAGCGGCCCCGGTACCGCAAGACAATCAAGCGTGGCCTGGTCATCCGGTGGTTCAGGAGATTATCCGGCGGGGGCGGCTGGGCCTTAAGGGCAACAGCGAGTGGGGCGCGCCTGGGGCGGCGAAGCTTGGCCTGGTGGTTGAGGGCGGCGGCATGCGGGGCATTTATTCCGGCAGTTGCCTGGTGGCCCTCGAGCAGCTTGGGCTGACTGACGTCTTCGACAAGGTGTTCGGCGAGTCGGCGGGCGCAATTAATTCCTGCTATTTTCTTGCGGGCCAGGGCGCCTTTGGGATCAAGATCTATTTAGAGGATTTAACTTCTCTGAAGTTCGCCAACCCGCTCCGGTTTGGGACCATGCTGGATGTCGGCTACGCCATCGATGTGGTCGTGAAAAGCATAAAGCCGTTGGATGTGGAGCGAGTGCTCTCGTCTCCATCGGATCTCTACATAGCGTTGACGGATGCAATCACCGGCGAGGGCCGGCTGGTGGATGTGCGCGGCGAAAAGATCGACTTGCTCGACCTGCTGAGAGCGACCGGCGCGATCGTGCCTCTCTACAATCGCGCTGTCAGCATAAATGGGCATCCATACGTAGATGGTGGAATTTCGAATCCGATTCCTATTCGCAGCGCAATTAGCGCGGGTTGCACGCACATTCTCGTGGTATTGACGCGCCCTGTCGAGTTTGTATCGACTCCCATTCCGCAGTGGCTGCGCCTGTGTATTTATCCGATGCTGCGGCGCTGGTCTTCGGCGTTTGTCACCTCGTTTTATAGCCGGCAATCGACCCGCTACAACGATACTCGCAACATCGCTTTCGGAAGAACAATCCTTCAAAAGGGCGTACAGATTGCGGTAATTGCTCCGGGGGCGGACTCGCCCTCCTTCGACAGGTCCACGACGTCTCGACAAAAGCTGTTGGCGGCCAAGGACGACGCCATTCGGCGGACGCAGGCAGTTTTTACTAATTTGGCCCCCGGCGCCGGCAGCGATCCAACGATTTGAGGCCCTTCGCGCGCACTATCGCTTGCGGCGAGCGGTGGATTGAGCGCTCTTCTTAGTCGATTTCTTGACTGGAGCATGCTTGGAGCCGGGTGTCTTTTTCGACGCGGCTGCGCCGGTTGAAACCGCATTCTTTTTCAGATCGAGGGTGAAACTATCCCCGGTACCGAGTTTACCGGTGCTCGTATCCACAGTAATAAAGACGCCGGTGATGGCAGCGGGAGAAACGGTCATGCGGACGAAGCCGAACTGAGTGTCGTTGTACATTTCGATGCGCAGCGGGTTACCGCTCGCGTCTGTGCCGGAAGCAGGAAACGCAGGAATCGGCGCGCGCTTTCCCGGTTTCAGGCCCGGCAGGTTGTAATAGCCACCCATACCGGCCACGATGTACGGGATTTGTTTACCTTTGACGGTCCGGGTGTAGCGTTCATATAAGTGAGCGTGACCGGAAAGATGCAGATCGGGATAGATGCCGGCCGCTTCGCACGCTTGATCGATCTCCTTGAGCATCTCGGGACTGGGGACGTGGAACGGACTGCCAGTAAACGGAGGGTGGTGGGTCGCGATGACAAGGGCGCGCCATTGGCCCTTATCGCGTTCCTGCTTGGCCGCGGTTAGCTGCTTCTTCAAAAAATCGAGCTGCGCGTTTCCGACCTTCTTTCCCGAGATGACGCCCTCGGTGCCTCCCTCACCGGTATTCGAATACAATCCGATGAATTTGACAAAAGGCGCATTGAGCGTGAAATAAACGCCGGGCTGCGTCATCGTGGTGCGATAGGCGCCTTGGCTGTCCGGACTATGCGTGGGCTGTTCGGTGCAGAAATTTGAAAGAAAGGCGGCCAAAGTTTTCGCAGGATCGTTCTTGAATAAGGCCCCATCGTGATTGCCGGGGATCGCGAAGATCGGCGCGTTGTAGTCCCGGTACGGATCGTAGAATTGCTCGAAGTAGTATTGTTCTTCGCCGAAGTAATAGATCACGTCGCCTAAGTGATACCAGAAAGCGGCGGCTGTGGAAGTGTCGTTCGATAATGCGTCCGCGACCGCGAACTGGAACTGCGGGTTATGAATTCCACCCGTGTCGCCGACGGTGTGGAAGACGATTTGGCCCGCCTTCTCGATGGCCGCAGATGCATCCGCGCCGATGACGGTAGAGAGGTCCATCGGATTCGTGTTTCGCGGGGGCGGCACGGGCTCAAGCTGGCTCAGCGTTTTTTCCGCCGAATCGGCTTCGATCTCCTGCTTACTGAAGTCGCTAAAACTCGCGGGAGTTAGGTCGGGATCGGCAAAATTGAAGTTAGTGGCCATGGATGTTCATTTCAATCTTACTAAGGGGATTCCGCGCATGCTATCACGGGCCGGAGCGATGATAAAGACCCAAGCTGCGATGTTACAAAGCTGTAACTAACAGGGAACCTTATTCAAGAGGATCGCGATGAACGGTTTCTAGGGCGAAGGCCGGGAGACAGATGGCGAAGTACTCGGCGCCGGCGGGGTCGGGCGTGCTGTAGCGAACCCACACGCCTTTATGAGAGATGACGGCTTGGCCGGGGAGGACGTCGAGCGAGCCGCCGGCGTATTCGACATGAAGGCGGCCTTGGAGGACGACGGTAAATTCGTCGAACTCGGGCGTTTGGCCGGGCTCCTGCCATCCGCCGGGGCTGTGCATGTGGGCGATGCTGACGCCCGAGGTTTGTGAATTTACCCGGCCGATGTATTCGTCGATCAGCTTGGGTTTGTTGCCGGCCGATTGCACGCGGGTGGCTTGGGGGATCAGAGTGGGTGCGCTCATCAGAATTCCTAAACAGAATAGAGCTTAGCGCGGCCGTTGAACGCGCACAACGGGCGACAACCGCTCTGTGCGCCTGGCAGTTGAACGCGCACAACGGGCGACAACCGCCCTGTGCGCCTGGCAGGCTTGGGAGAATGATATTGAGAATTTCATGCAAAAGTCACAGGTGGAGTTATTGGGGCTGATAGGCGCGGTGATTGCGAGCGCGCTGGGATTTCTGCTGCCGGCGCAGTTCGGATGGATTACAGGCATTGCCGGGTTCGTGCTTGTGGCGGTGCTGTTTGCGTACGACGAAGCAGAGTATCGCTCGGCGTTCCAAAGCGTGGCGTTTTCGGGCGCGTGCGGACTGGGTGTGACGCTGATCGCCGATGCCTTCTATAGATGGTTGGGCAGCAGAGGCGAGATACATATGACCGGCGACCGGATCGAGACCGAGTGGCTGCCGCTGACGTGGGTGTGTGTGACGGCGGCGATCTGCGCGATCGACCGCGTTCGGATGTTGGGGCGCGGAGGGGCGCCGAAGCGGCCGCTCGGAACCGTCCAGAGAGGCTTCATTCCCCAGTATGCGGCGCCGGTTTCAGAACCGACGCCCGCCCCGGCGGCGGAACCCGTAAGCGCGCCGGCGGCCACGTATCGGGCAGCATCCGTAACGGCGCCGATAGTAGCGGAGACGCCAGCAACTCCGCCGGTTGCCGCGCCTGCGCCGGTTGCGGCGGCAGCTATACCCGTTGCGGTTGCGCTGCCGGCCGGCAAAGAGACGGAGATTTATGTTGGGCTCATTGGCGAAGGCCTAAACCTGATGCGGACCGTGAAGGCGGAGCATGTCGGGCGAGACTTCTACAAAATCACGGAAGCGATGCCGGAGGGGGAGACGTGGGAGTTCGGGCCGGGGCAGGTGGTGCGATGCAAGAAGCGCAATCTATCGACAGGCAAGGGATGGGTGGCGGTGGAAGAAGCGCCCCGAGCATCCTAGGCGCGGGCGGCGATGACGATCAAGGACGATTTCGTCGAGCTGGATACGCCGACGGGAAAGATGCGGACGTACGTGTTTCGGCCGGAGGAAGAGGAACGGTATCCGGGCGTTGTTTTCTTTTCGGAGATTTTTCAATTGACGGGGCCGATCCGGCGGACGGCGGCGTTGCTGGCCGGGCACGGATATGTGGTCGCGGTTCCCGAGGTGTATCACGAATTAGAGCCGATGGGCACAGTGCTCTCCTACGATCAAGCAGGCGCGGACAAAGGGAACGAGGACAAGCACACAAAGGAGCTGCGGGCGTATGACGACGATGCCCGGGCCGTGCTGGACCACCTGAAATTGCGCGAGGACTGCAACGGCAAGCTGGGCGCGATGGGCATTTGCCTGGGTGGTCATCTAGCGTTTCGAGCGGCGATGAACCCGGAGGTGCGAGCGGCGGCGTGTTTCTATGCGACGGATATTCACTCGGGCAGTCTGGGGCGGGGCAAGCGCGACGATTCGCTCGAGCGCGCGGCGGAGATTCGGGGCGAGCTATTGCATGTGTGGGGGCGGCAGGATCCGCACGTTCCGCTCGAAGGAAGAAACCGGATACGCGCGCGGCTGGAAGAAGCGGGATTGCGTTATCAGTGGATGGAGGTGAACGCGGCTCACGCGTTCCTGCGCGACGAAGGGTACCGGTACGACCCTGCGCTGGCGCTGCTCTGTTTGGGGTGGGTGTTCGATCTGTTCCAGCGGCGCTTGCGCGCGAGTTAAGGCGCTCGCAAGCTTACTGGGTATGCGGCGGGGCCGGCGGCAGTCTTATGTACAGGAGACACTGCGTGAGTATGTGTAAGACAGCTGGGGCAGTTGCGGCGTTTGCGCTGGTATTTGTTCCGGGAACGCTCGCCGCGCAACAGAAAGATCACAATGATGCGTTCGTGCGGGGATCGGAGGGCGAGAGCCGAATCATGCAGGAGGTGCGGCACCAATTGGTGATGCTGCCTTACTACACGATCTTTGACGACTTGGCATTTCGCCTGGACGGAAGTACGGTGACGTTACTCGGCGAGGTGACGAACCCTACTCTGAAGAGCGATGCCGAAGGTGTTGTGAAGCGGATCGAGGGAGTGACGCAGGTGAACAATCAAATCGAGGTGCTACCGCCCTCGCCCATGGACGCCCAGATTCGCAGGGCCATGTTCCGCGTCATCTATGGCGACCCCCAGATCGGCGATCGCTATGGGCGCCAAGCGCTGCCGCCGATTCACATCATCGTGAAGAACGGTCACGTGAAGCTGGAGGGCGTGGTTGGGAATCAGATGGACAAGAATCTGATTAATGTGCGGGCTAACGGCGTTCCGGACGTCTTTTCGGTCGAGAACGATTTGCAGGTGGCGAGCAGCTAACGAGACGCGCCGCTACATCGGCTTGACGGCGGTGGATACGGACGTGTCGCCCCAGGCGAAGCTCAGGGTGGCGGCCGAATCGGATTGCTTGGTCAGGCTGATAGTGAATTGCTCGACTGGCGAGCCCTGTTTGACGGGCACATCGAAGCGGCCCAGGTCGTCGCTCTGCTTGTAGCTGAAGGCGCCCCACTGGTCGGCGACGCGGTTGACGATGATGGTCCATTTGTCGGCGCCGGCCATGGCGAATAGCGAATAGCTGCCGGGTTCGAGTTCGAGAGAATCGCCGATCCGGGTTTTGGTTGTGACCGTCAGCTTGGTGGCTTCGTCCGCGCCTAATCGCCATACTTTTCCATACGCTTCGATGTCATCGAGCTTGCGGCCCTTCAGATACGGGCGGCCATAAGAGATGGTGATCTTGTCTCCTTTGAGATCGACGGAGACGGTCTCGTGCGGGCTGACGCGATTGCCGTGTCCTTGCGCACAGGCTAGCTGGGCGCAAGCGAGCAGCGGAAGCATTGCGAAGAGGATCGGCAGGGATCTGTGGGTCATGTAGATCATTTACGCATAACGCCGGTCACAACCAATATCCAAAGGTATTTTGTCAGGATCTTCAGGGACTTAGGCGCGTTTTTCCGGCAGCGGGGGAGAGAGGCGCGCTACCTTCATCGCGAAAGTCGCGCGGTAGAGATGGCGGCTGGGAGAGCGAATGTCGAAGAGCGGTTGGTTGCGGAACTATTTCGGGCGAGCGGGCAAGAGACTGGCGGCGGGAACCGCGGCGGGAGGGCCTGGATGCGAGGGGGTGTCCTCGAAGGCGCATAACGATCTGGTATTGGCGGCGCTGGCCGATGCGCGCTTTCACTTTCGGACGGTTCCAAGCATTGCAGCCGAGACCGGAATTCCCGAGACATGGGTGCGATGCATCTTGGAATCGAGTGAAGACGTAAGAAAGGCGCCGCTTTGCGATGAGAGCGGCAATTACCTTTATACGTTGCGCTCGCGGCCGCGGACGGCGCGCGAGATTCTGGCCGAGACGCGGGCATCGCTCGCGGGATCGTCGAAATAGTTGTGCTCACTGAACTGGTGTTCGGAGCATTCGGAGGAGTGGCGGGCGCGCTGGTGGGTGCAGTGGACCTGCGCGATGCCGAGCTGCTGTCGGCGAGGCTGAAATCCCCGGGGCTTTGGCTATCGCTTGCGATCCAGGCGGTTCTGGCGGCGATGGTGGTGGCGGCCTACCAGATGTCGGGGTTTCGGCTGAATCCGGTGCTCTGTATTAATGTTGGCGCGGCCACGCCTGCGATTTTGCGGGGAGCGATCAGCCACATGCCGCCGGTGCCGCCGGGGCGGATCGGGTGAAGAAGGGGACAAGGGATACCACGCTACTCCAGAGCATCGTTTACAGCGACTGAAGCTCTGGAATCGGGAAACACGAACTCGGGATCTACGAGCCGAACGGAAAGGCGAGCTTGCTCGGTAAACAGGTCTTTGGCTATTCGGAAGTGTTCTCCCCACGTGGCGTGTTCCCAATCGGGCTCAAAAGCGACCAATTCCGCAATGCCGCACTGCACGATGGCTCGTGCGCAATCGACGCACGGGAACCAAGGCAGGTACATCCGACAGCCTTCCAGAGGGGTGCCGATGCGCGCGGCGTTATAGATGGCATTGCGCTCGGCGTGCTCGGTCCAAAAATACTTGGCGGGACGTCGTAATCGTTCATCAAGGCTGTCATCGATCCCTCGCGGGAAACCGTTGTATCCCGTCGAACGAATTTCGTTGGACGCCCCGGCGATGACACATCCGACCGGGGTAGGATCCTTGCTCCAGGTTGCAATGAAGCGGGCCAACTGCATGAGCTTGCAGTCCCAGCTCGACGGGCGGGGATCAATTCGAAGCGTCTCGCTCATTGGCCTCGAACCTGTCGATTTGTTTTGACCATTGCGGGTATTCGTCCTCGAACCGCTTCGCGAATTGCGCCGCACACATCAATACCGGCCGGTAGGCGTCGCGCCACCAGGCCGGCTCCTGGTCGGCACGTTCCTTCAGAATGGCACACTTTCTGAAGGAGCACAGAGGGCGGGAGGAGAGCGTCTCTCCTCTAGCGTTCAGTTTTTCAAGAGCCCGGCCCAGAGTGGCTCGGCCTTCTTCTTCGCGGCCAGCGGACGCGATTTCGATGGACTCGCGAATGGCTCCGTACTGGACATCGGGGTCCTCCGTGGGATCGAAGCCGATGTCGAGCAAGAGTGAAATAGCTTGAGGAAAGCGGCCGAGGACGTGAACGATCCTCCAACGCACCGAGGTCAGGTGGCTGGCGGCTTCCGGATGACTCTTAAGCGCCTCGTACAACACGGCCAACTGCTCAAAGACCGTCTCTTCGCCACGAGCGACTCTGCGGAGCGCGGCGGCTGCACTCCAGCCGCTCAAAGGATCGTTTCCGACTAAAGCATGCCAGAGCTCGGGACGTGGAGTTTCGGCGGTGAAGGCGAGCCACCACCGCCGGAGCCGCTCTTCCCGAAATAGAGCTTCCCGCGCGCGGAGCTGGGCAACGATGTCCTGTACAGAAGTCCATTCCGCTTCAACTCCGATGAAACGCTTCAGAGCGGACAGGCGAGGGCGCGTTCGTTGGCGAGTGTGTAGAAACGTATCCTCCAGCTTTTCGGCAATCACGGCGCAAATTGCCGTGGCGAGCGCGTCCGTCGAATCGGTTCGAGTCTCGAGCAGGCATGACAAGGTGAGGCCCCAATCCCAGTCGTAAATCTCGACGATAAAGTTATCCGCCTGGGCTTTTTCCAGACCCTCCACAACAAAGCCCAGGGCGTCGGACGAGCGTCGATCAAGCGTCAATATCTTCAGGTTTGCCGCGTCGGCCGGTAGCTTGGCCGAGGTGAAGCCATGGGCCGCGAGACAGTCGTGAATTAGTTGATGGCGAAAGCGGTATGAACCGGACGAGACTTGGGTAAGCAGCCCGGCCTCGAGTAAACGGGCGAGGGGAGTCGGTTCCTGGTCGCCTGGGGGTTTGATGTTGCCCTGCCGGACCTCCAGTTTGCCTGCCGCGTACGCATCGAAGGCGCCTTTAGCCAGACTCAGAAGCTCTTCAGATTCAGGATCGACTGCCGGTTGCGCCGAATCGTCCTGGCGGAGCGCCCACGTGATGTACCGCAAGATTACGGCTTTCCGGTTTGCGACTCTTCGGGGACCACTTTCGCGGACCAGATCGAGAAAGAATGGAATCCGTAGAAGACGATTGTCGTAGCCGGACGCAAACTCGCCGGGAAGTATCCGCAGGACTTGATCGGCGGTGAGCGGAGATATTGTGGCGAGAGTAAAGGAATCCGGATACTCCGAGCGGAATGACATTCGGTCGGTCATCAGGATCTGGACGTTTTCGTATTGCGCACGTATATTTTCGATCAGGAGCACAACCCGCGAGATTTCGGCCGAGGCCTCGTTGAGCCCGTCGATCATAAGTAAGATCTCTTGCCCGGCTTCACTCGCTTTCTTAAAGGAGCTGAAACTGATCTTTGATCCCGACACTTCAAAAAGAGTTCTCAGCCGCTCCTCGGTAGTTTGTTTCGCAAAAACCTCCGCGATCGACTTGCGAGCGCTGATGGCGCTGATGAAGATAGGGAGCACGCCTGCCGTCACGCTCGTCAGGATCAATTCATACAAGAAGAAGCTCTTGCCGGCGCCCCCGGGAGCTTGAACGTAATAATTGCGATCTTGCGATTTACAAAAGTCGCGGGGGTCCAGCAAATCAAAGTAGGATTCGAGGCCCGAAGCTGTTCCGATATGCAGTTGTTCGATTTGAGAGAAGGCCTCCCCCGGTTGAATGCTCTTCGAAACGGCAAGCGACAAGGGCAGCAAAGGGGTGGCCCGCTGAGCGCCGTAGGGATTTTTTTGCAGCCGCTGCTCGGCCCACTGCAGCAGATCCCTCGCTCTGCGGTATTTGGCGACGACGGACGGTTCGATCCTGATACCGGTCAGCTCAGGGACATTGGATTCCTGAAAGATACGCGAAATAACGTCCAGCGGGATCATGAAACCCGCTGCGGCGAGTAGGTCACCGCTGCCGGGGCGAGAGCGTGATACGACAATCCCGAGCGTGGCCTCTTTTTCGTCGAAAACCGGTCCGCCGCTGAATCCTAGTTCTATGCCCGAGCGCTGATCCACGGCCTCGAGCTGACGCAATTCTCGGAAATCGGACGACGACGCAATGCGCCCATAGGCTTCCCATCCCTCGGGATGTCCTTCTGGAAAACCGAAGGAATGTATGATTACGCCCGCGTCGGAGAGGGCTAGCGCGCGGAGCTGGCTGGGACCTCGAGCAAGCGGCTCGGAGAGCCTGAGGGCGACCCAATCCAGCTTATAAGGCAGATCTTCGTTCCGTGGCCACTCCGAGCCGCTCGACGGAATCCACGGCGCATCGAGAAGCTTTGCGGATGCTGGCTCCGTGCGACCCGCTATGCGGAGGCGGACTTGGTTGCCCGACTCACGGGCATAACCGCCATCCCGAAGCACATGCGCGCACGTCAGCAGGAGTTCCGGTGCGATGACAGTGGCAGCGCCGACCGGGATGGATACGTCGTTATCCGTAGACAAAACGGCGATTGCGGAGGGCACGATTAGAGGCTCTCATTCGATTCGCTCGCCTTGTCGGCGGGAGTGTTGTGAGATTTGTTCCAGGCGAGCTTGACCGAGATGCTGGCTTCCGCGCCGTATTTGCTAAGAATGATGCCGGCTTCGCCGGTGAATTTGATGCCTGCCTCGAGTTCCATCGAATCGGGGCCGATCGCCACGATCGTCTCCTGAATAACTTTCAGGGCCTTAATAATAGGACCTATACGGTCTGCCAATTCCGGAGGCTTTGCCGGCTCGGCAGGCGCGTTGAGGTATTTACCGATTGTCTCAAGGGCAGCGCGGCTCTCGCCCGCAACCGGCGGTTTTTCGGCTGCTTCGACGAGAACGGTGCTTCCGTCGGGTAGTTGAAAGTGAGTGATGCGCGACATAGAAGAATCTTAGGCCAAATTACCCGAATGCGGCAATGCCGGGGAGCCTGGTTGGGGAAGGCGTGGGGTGAGTAGTACAGGCGAACACTTGGCGAAACAACAACTTACAGAAAATTCTTTAACGAAAACTATTGCAATCCGCCGATGTGCATGTAAGGATGGACTCGAAGCGGTCTAAAGCGGTCCAAAGTGGTACAAAGTGGCAGAAGAAATCAGCCAGCCCGGCACGGTCGCGCCTCCTCGGGGGTTTTTCAGTGCTCGTGTGGACGAAAAAGGGAGGTTGAAGCTTCCAGCGGCTATGACGCAGTATCTGGCGGCGTTGGGGGAGAGCAAAGTTTTTATTACCACGCTGGATCGCTCCACGGCTCGAATTTACCCGATTTCGGTCTGGCAGGAAACAGAAAAGATGCTGGAGGCGCCGGGCGAGGATGTGGACGACAGGGACGACGTCGCGATGGTGGCGTATCACTTCGGGGCGGATTCGGAAATCGACCCGCAAGGGCGGGTGCTGGTGCCGACGGAGTTGCGGCGGGAACTGAAGTTTGAAAACGAGCAGGTGCATTTGCGGTGCTTCAAGCAGCGCATTGAGGTGATTGGGGACGAATCGTATCAAGGGCGGCTCTCGAAGGCCTCGGACGGGATCGATGCCAAGGTGAAGGGTTTGGAGCGGAAAGGTTTGCGGTAAGGCGGGCTTGCGGGCCGGCGCGGGGTCCAGGTATGGAGCTTGAGAGCGGAGGCGCTCCCTGGAACGGCGTCAGTCACTACCCGGTGATGCTGGCGGAATCGCTCGAGTATCTCGCGGTTCGGCCGGATGGAATTTACGTGGACATGACCGCTGGGTTGGGCGGACACACGCGGGCAATAGCGGAAAGGTTGGAGAGCGGGTTTGTGATTGCCTGCGATCGCGATGCGGAGTCGCTGGAGCTGGCGCGCAAGAGGACGGCGGAACAGGCGGCGCGCATCCGGTTTTTCCATGGAGAGTTTTCGAGGCTAGCGGACGCGCTCGGGCTAAACAGCGTGGAAGCGGCCGATGGGATTTTGGCGGATCTGGGCGTGAGCCGGTATCAATTGAACAGCGGAGAGCGGGGTTTTTCCTTGATGGCGGACGGGCCGCTCGATATGAGGATGGACCGGAGCCGGGAGTTGACCGCGGCGGATCTTGTGAACGAAATGCCTGAGAAGGCGCTCGCCGATTTGATTTATGAGCTCGGCGAAGAAAGGAGGTCGCGAAGAATCTCCAGAGCAATCGTTCGCGCGCGGCCCATTCGGACCACCGGGCGCCTGGCGCAGGTGATTGAAGAAGCCGTGCCGCGAACGGGGAGACTGCATCCGGCGACGCAGACATTCATGGCGCTGCGGTTGAAGGTAAACGGCGAGTTGGAGGAATTGGGCGGACTGCTGAAGACGGCGCCCGGGCGGTTGCGGAAGGGTGGGCGATTGGTGGTGTTGACCTTCATGTCAACGGAAGATCGCAAGGTGAAGCAGGCATTTCAAGCGGAGGCGCGGGGCGGGAGCGCGAAGATCCTGACCAAGCATGTAGTGCGGCCTTCGAGGGAAGAGGTTTTGGAAAATGCGCCATCGCGCGGGGCGAAGCTGCGGGCGTTAGAACGAGTATGACCGCGCACAACGGGCCCCAATCGGCCTGTGCGCTGGAAATGGTTTAGAAGGGACTACTAGCAAATGGCGTCATTAGCAACCATCGTGAATCGATTCGTAGGCGTGAGAGAACTGGCAGACGCGCCTCCGGCAATATGGACCAGGACCGAAGCGCCACGCCTGCGCCCGATCGCAAACGAAGACGTGTACCTGTTTATCAAGCGAATCGACAACACGGCGGTGGTGCGCGCAGCCGATCCGGCGGCGTTGCGCGCGCGAACCGGGACGGTGGCGACAGGCTTCGTGGCGGCGCTGCTGGTAATCGCGGGGCTTGTACCGGCGGCGTATAACACGATGTCGGGCTTCACCATCCAGAACTTGAAACAGGAGCAGGCGAAGCTGCGGCAGGAGCAGGCGGTTCTCGAAGTGCGCGAGGCCAACCTACTGAACGTGAAACGGCTGGACAAGCTGGCCGATAGTTTGAAGATGGCGGCTCCGGCGCCGACGCAAGAGATGCTGGTGAGCGGAAAGTCGAAAGCGGAGGCGCGCAACACCCTTCCGTATGGAACGACGGCAGCGCGCTAGAGCGCCGCTCGCTAGTAGGCGGAAGCCGGGAGCCGATGGTCGGGTGAACTGAAGATGGACAGACCGGCAGTGGCGCCGCCGACCAAATCGGTGGAGAGATTAGCCATTTTGGGGCTCATCCTTTTGGGATGGGCCCTGATTGTTCTATCGCGCCTGTTCGGGCTGCAGGTGCTGGCGCACGACAAATTCGTAAAATTGGCCGAGCAGCAGCAGACCAAACTGGAGCCGACCGAAGGGCAGAGGGGCACAATCTTCGATCGCGACGGGCATCCGATGGCGATCAGCTCTCCTTCGCATTTCCTGGTGGTGAATCCGGGACGCATTCCGAACAAAGAGATCGCGGCGGAGCTTCTCGGGAGCGTGCTGAAGATCGATAGCGGCGAGTTGCTCCGGGACCTGGAGGGAGCGGCGGCTTCGAAGAAGCACCGGGGCTACTACATTGTCGACCAGCACGTGACGGATGAGCAGGCCGGCACGCTGCGGGACATGAAGCTCGAATGGGCGGAGGTCGAGGAAGGGAGCGTGCGCAACTATCCGGACGGAGCGGTGGGCGCGCACGTGATTGGGAATGTGGGCGGGCAGGGCCACGGCGCGGCGGGAGTCGAACTGAAGCTCGATAAAGAACTGGCGGGCGCGCCGGGATTGGTCCGGCTGGAGCGCGACGGCAAGGAGCATCCTTACGATTCGGAGATCGCGAAAGAAGCAACGCCCGGCAAGGACATCGGGCTGACAATAGACCGGCAGCTTTCGCACGTGGCGCAGGACGCGCTCGAACAGGCCGTGAAGCAAAACCACGCCGAACACGGGAGCGTGGTCGCGATGGACCCAAGGACGGGCGAAGTTCTGGCGCTTGAGAATTATCCGACTTACGATCCGAACGAGCGGCTACATCCGGGTGAGCAGCCCACGGGGCGCGAGGACCTGGCGGTGGTGGCCCCGTTTGAGCCGGGGTCGGTGTTCAAGGTGATCACGCTTTCGGCGGCGCTCGAGACGACCACGCTGAGGCCGAACTCAATCATCAATTGCGGGAACGGTGTGATGAAACTGTTCACGCGCGTGATTCACGACCACAAGCCTTATCCGGCGCTATCGATGGAGGACGTGCTTGCCTATTCGAGCAACATTGGCGCGATACGAATAGGCATGCAGGTGGGAAACAAGAATCTGTACGAGTACATTCGCAGGTTCGGGTTTGGACGGCGCACCGGGATCGAACTTCCGGCGGAAGCGCCTGGGATTCTGCGGTCGTTGAAAAGGTGGCAGCCGACCTCGATCGGGTCGGTGCCGATGGGGCACGAGATCGCGGTGACTTCGGTGCAACTCGCGCAGGCGGGCAGCGTCATTGCCAATGGAGGGTTCCTGGCGCATCCGCACGTGGTGGCGTGGAAACAGACGCCGGGAAGCGCGGCGGAAGTAACGAAGTATCCGGCCCCGGTTGAGGTGTTGAAGCCGGAGACAGTAGCGACGATGCGGATGATGATGCGGCGCGTGATCACGGAGCCGGGCGGAACCGGGCATCATCTGCATGTGGTGGGCTATACGATCGCGGGCAAGACCGGCACAGCGCAGATCTACGATTACACGCACCACGTTTACACGCACAAGTACAACGCGTCTTTCATGGGATTCGCGCCAATGGAGAATCCTTCGGTGGTAGTGGTGGTGACGGTTACGGGAACGACCGGGCAAGCGGGATACGGCGGCTGGGCGGCGGGGCCGGTGTTCGTCAAAGTCATGAACGAGGCGCTGCGGCGCAGGGGCGTGCCGCGCGACGTTCCGGAAGAGATCGAGGAGCTGGAAGCCAAACAGAGAAGCACAGAGAAGGACCGCAAGGAGGCCGACGACGTTTCGCTTGCGGAACTGAGCACGCCGCTGACCGTGGACGAGATGAAGGCGGCGAGCGGGGAAGGGCAGGAGGATGCGGGCGGAAACGAGAGCGGGGACGCAAATCTGGACGCGAACGCGCCTAAGGCGCCGGATTTCACGGGCAAAACGGTGAAAGAAGTAATGACGGCGGCCGCAGCAAGCAATCTGGACGTCGAGATGATGGGCGAAGGTTTGGCGCGCAGCCAGAGTCCCGCGGCGGGTTCGGCCTTGATTCCGGGCGAACGGATACGCGTGAGGTTCTCGCGCTGAAATGCGGCTAGAAAAGGTGCTCGAAGGAGTGCCGCTGGTATCGAAAGTTCCGGCGGAGGTCGCGAACGCGGATGTGCGCGGGATCGCCTACGACAGCCGGAAAGTAGAGCCGGGATATTTATTTTTTGCGTTCGCGGGCGCGAAGGCGGACGGAGCGCAGTTTGCAAACGCGGCGCTGGAGAAGGGCGCTCTGGCGGTGATAGCCGACCGGGCCAGTTTCGGAAGATCGCAGGGTTCCTGGGTACAGGTTTCTCATGCGCGCGAGGCGCTGGCCATGGCGGCCCGGAACTTCTACGGCAGGCCGGACCAGCGGGTGGCGGTAACGGCAGTGACGGGAACGAACGGGAAGACGACCAGCACGATGCTGATCGATTCGATGCTGCGGGCGGCGGGCAAGACGACGGCGCTCGTCGGGACTATCGAATACCGGATGGCGGGCGAAGTGCGCGGCGCGGTGAACACGACGCCGGAATCGCTGGACTTGTTTCGCATGTTTCACGAGTTGGAAGAGTTGGGCGGGACGCACGCGACGATTGAGGCGTCTTCTCATGCGCTGGACCTGGGGCGCATTTATGCGATGGAAGTTCATACCGCCGGGTTCACCAACTTCACTCGCGATCATCTGGACTATCACCAGACGATGGAAGCGTATTTCGCGGCCAAGCAGTTGCTATTCACGCCGCGGAGCGGACCTCCCCCGCGCTTCGCGGCGATCAATGCGGACGATGAGGCGGCGGGCCGGCTCGATTTGGCGGCAGAGACACAGGCGTATTGGTACGGGATTGAGAAGAAAGCGCAGGCCGGACGGAGAGGCGCGACACTCCGAGCGGAAGCGGTGGAATCGACATTCCAAGGGCTGCGCTTCACGTTGGATGTGGAGGGGCGGCGGTTTCCGCTGGAGTCGAAACTGGTGGGCCGGATCAATGTTTACAACATTCTGCTCGCCTGCGGAGCGGCGCTTACGTATGGACTGACGGAAGAACAGATTCAGAAAGGGTTGACGAACTTGCAGAGCGTGCCGGGGAGATTCGAACGGGTGGAGGAAGGCCAGCCGTTCATGGTGGTGGTGGATTATGCACATACCGACGATGCGTTGCGCAATGTAATTACGGTAGCGCGCGGGATGAAGCCGAAGCGCGTGATCACGCTGTTCGGCTGCGGCGGCGATCGGGATCGTTCGAAGCGGCCGTTGATGGGGATGGCGGCGGGGGAGCTGAGCGATTACGTCATTCTGACGTCGGACAATCCTCGAAGCGAAGATCCGCTGGCCATCATGAACGATGCGCTGGTGGGGCTGCGGCGCTTCGATACGCCTTATGCGGCGGAGCCCGACCGTGAGCGCGCGATCCGGAAGGCCATAGAGACGGCGGACCAGGGAGACGTGGTGATTCTGGCGGGGAAAGGCCACGAGACCTATCAGGTGTTGAAAGACGGGCCGATTCCCTTCGACGACCGTGAAGTTGCGCAGCGCGTGCTGCGCTCGATTGGATACGACCGGGCGAGCGCCTAAGTTGCGATGGAGCTTTCGCTCGCAGAGATTCAAGAAGTAACCGGGGTGAGAGTTGTGGGGCCGGCGGCGGGGCGGGTGCGCGGTTGGAGTATCGACTCCCGCACGATTGCGCCAGGAGATCTGTTCTTTGCGATCAAGGGCGAGCGGTTTGACGGTCACGACTTCGTCGAGGCCGCGTTGAAGAAAGGCGCGGCGGCCGCGGTGGTCTCTGAAGGAGCGGGTTCTAAGAGTGGCACGGTGCTGGAGGCCGAGGACACGCTACGGGCATTGCAGCAACTGGCGCAGTGGGCGAGGCGGCGATGGGCGAAGCCCGTAGTGGCCGTGACCGGGAGCGCGGGTAAGACCAGCACGAAAGATATCATCGCGCAGTTCTTGAGCACGCGCATGCGCGTAGGCAAGACGGTGGGGAACCTGAACAACCATCTGGGGCTGCCGCTCGCGATACTGCGCATTCCGGAAGACGCAGAGGTCGCGGTGCTGGAGCTGGGCATGAATCATGCGGGCGAGATCCGGCGCCTGGCTTCGATCGCCGAGCCCCAGGTCGGAGTGGTGACGAATGTCGGGTATGCACATGTGGAGGCGTTCGATTCGATTGAGGGAGTGGCGGCGGCCAAGCGCGAGCTGATTGAGGCGCTGCCGGAGACAGGCGTGGCGGTGCTGAACGCCGACGATCCGCGAGTGGCCGCTTTTGGGGCAGCGCATGCGGGGCGCAGCGTGACCTATGGATTCTCGCCTGGCGCGGATATGCGCGCGACCGCGCTGGAGACTAGCGCGAAGGGCGCGGTTTTTACAGTGTGCGGCGCGCGATTCGAGACTGGGCTGGCAGGACGGCATGCCGTATCGAACATACTTGCCGGGTTAGCGGTGGGGAAGCTGTTCGGAATCGAACCGGGCGAACTGGTGGAGGCCGTGGCGCGGCTGACGGCGGGAGAGATGCGCGGAGAGCGTCGGCGATGGCGGGGCGCGACGATCTTGAACGATGCGTACAATTCCAATCCGGAGGCCGCCCGCAGCATGATCGACGTCTTGCGGGAGGAGCCGGCCGGGAGACGGATAGCGGTTCTGGGCGAGATGCTCGAACTGGGCCGCCTGGCAGAGAGCTTGCATCGCGACTTAGGAAACTACGTCGCGAGTGCGGGAGTAGACGTGCTAGTTGGGGTGGGCGGCGTGAGCCGGTCCATGGTGGAAGAAGCCAAACGGGCCGGAATGACTCACGCCGCCTTTTTTTTCGAGAACCCCGAAGAGGCGGGCCAATTTCTGAGAGAGTTTGCACGGCCGGGTGACGCTATTTTGTTCAAGGGATCGCGCGGCGCGCATATCGAGCGGGCGCTCGCGGCCATGGAAGCTTAAGAGATGTTGTATTGGCTCCTGTATCAAGTACTTCACCGGTACATTCCCGCGTTCCGAGTTTTCGGCTACATCACGACGCGCGTGGCGCTCGCGAGCTTGACGGCGATGGTGCTGGCCCTGGCGCTAGGGCCGTGGATGATTCGCAAGCTGCGGGCGTGGAGCTTCGGCCAGCACATCCGCGAAGAGGGTCCGCAATCGCATCAGAAAAAGGCTGGGACGCCGACCATGGGCGGCCTGCTGATTGTGACGGCGATTGTGGCGCCGACACTGTTGTGGGCGGACTTGAATAACCGATATATATGGATCGCGTTGCTGGGCCTGCTCGGGTTCGGCGCAATCGGTTTCATCGATGACTACGCGAAAGTATCGAAGAAGCGCAACCTGGGATTGACGGCGCGCCAAAAGTTCTGGCTCCAGATCCTATGCGCCATGGTGATCGCCTTTTTTCTATTGATGCTGCATGCAGACCAGCGCTATTCGACCGCCATCAATGTTCCGTTCTTTAAGCAATTCAAGCCGGATCTTCTGGTAGAGACATGGACCAAGAATTTCTGGACCTATCCGCTGGCGTTTGCGTTCTTTTACCTGTTCATCGTCTTCATCATGGTGGGATCGTCGAACGCAGTGAACCTGACGGATGGCCTGGACGGTCTCGCGATCGGGCTGATGATAATCGCCTCCGGCGCGATGACCGCGCTCACTTATGTTACGAGCCACGCAGATTTTTCGAAATATCTGGATCTGACGCACCTGCTGAATTCGCAGGAGCTGACCATTTTCGTGGCTTCGATGTTCGGCGCGAGCCTGGGCTTTCTTTGGTTCAACTGCCACCCGGCGGAAGTGTTCATGGGCGATGTAGGGTCGATGGCGCTGGGCGGCGGGCTAGGAATCGTGGCGGTGCTCATCAAACAGGAAGTTCTGTTGGCGTTTATCGGCGGAATCTATGTGCTCGAAGCGCTGTCGGTGATTTTGCAGGTCGGCAGCTATAAGCTGCGCCACGGCAAACGCATTTTCAAGATGGCGCCGATTCATCATCATTTCGAGGCCTTGGGCTGGCCGGAATCGAAAGTAGTGGTGCGGTTCTGGATTGTGGGGCTGGTGATGGCGCTATTCGCGCTGACAACGTTGAAGTTGAGATAGGGCGCGAGTGGACTTCAGCGGAAAACAGGTTCTGGTGATGGGCGTGGCGCGGTCCGGCATGGCGGCGATTGAACTGTTGCGGAAGCACGGCGCGCATGTGCGGGCGATGGACGAGAAGCCGCCGTCCGAGTTTGGGATTCCGGTCGTGGCGCAGGCCGAAGAGAATATCGGGAACCCGGACGCGATTGTGCTTTCGCCGGGCGTGCCGTACGATTTGCCCATGCTCGAGCGGGCGCGCGGGCGCGGCATTGCGGTGATCGGCGAAGTGGAGCTGGCTTCGTATTTTCTGAAAGGGCCGGTGATCGGGATCACGGGAACGAACGGCAAGACGACGACTACGGCGTTGACCGCGCATGTGCTGAAAGCGTGCGGCGTGGCGTGCCAGGCGGGCGGGAACATCGGGACTGCGGTGACTTCGATTGTCGAAGGCTCGCAGAAAGACCGCTGGAACGTGCTGGAGTTATCGAGTTTTCAGTTAGAATCGATCCGGCATTTTCGGGCAGCGATCGGGGCATGCCTGAATGTCACGCCGAACCATCTGGATCGACACCACAGTTTTGAAGACTACGCGGCGGCGAAAGCCCGGCTGTTCGAGACCCAGCAGGAGGGAGACCGGGCAATTTTGAACTACGACGACGCGACGTGTGTCGGCTTCGCGGCGCGGACAAAGGCGGACGTGTTCTGGTTCAGTGCGCGGCAGCGGCCGCCGGTGGGAGTGTGGCTCGATGGGGAAGAACTGCGCTTCGACAATCGGGCTTTCATGCGGGTGTCCGACATTAAGCTGCGCGGCCGCCACAATGTGGAAAACGTCATGGCGGCGGCGGCGATAGCGGCGCTCGCGGGCGCGAACCTGGACGAGATCGGCGCGGCGGCGGCATCGTTCGCGGGCGTAGAACACCGGATCGAGTTCGTGCGGGAACTGAATGGCGTACAGTATTTCAACGATTCGAAGGCCACGAGCGTGGACGCGACGCTAAAGGCAATCGAAACGCTTCCGGGAGCGTTGTGGTTAATTCTGGGCGGCCGGCACAAGGACAGCCCTTATACGCCGCTGCGCAAACCATTGAGCGAGCGGGGGCGAGCGGTGCTGGTGATCGGCGACGAGAGGGACTCGAAGGCGGCGGCGCCCGAGATTCGCAAGGATCTGAAGGGCGCGGTGGAACTCGTCGATTGCGGGACGGTGGAGCGGGCCGTGGATTATGCGCGGAGGCATGCCCGCAAGGGCGACCTGGTTCTACTCGCGCCGGCGTGCGCGAGCTGGGACCAGTTCAAAGATTATGAGGAGCGGGGCCGCACGTTTAAACAAATAGTGACAGAATTGTTTTAACCGATAGCGATGGCGCAACGGCTGAAGACAGACTGGATCTTGTTTCTTACCGTTCTGACGCTGGTCCTGTTCGGGCTGGTGATGGTGTACAGCTCGTCTTCGATCATCGCGGAACTGAAGTTCCACGTGTCGAGCACCTACTTTTTTTTGAGGCAGCTCGGGTGGGCGGCGGTTTCCTTCGCGATTCTCCTGTATTGCATGCGGCGCGATTACCGGAGGTGGAACGATCCGCGATTCGCCTTCGCGGGCCTGGGCATCGTGGTGCTGTTGCTGCTCGCGGTGTACATTACCGATGGAACGAGCCATCGATGGCTGCGCGCGGGGCCGATGTCGCTGCAGCCATCGGAGCTGGCGAAACCGGCGCTGGCTCTGTTTCTTGCTTTCTATCTGTGCCGCCGGATCGGCGCGGTGAACGATAAACACACGCTGGGGCCGATCGGGATCGCGATCTCGGTGATTGCGCTCGCGGTAGCGGTAGCGGACTTCGGAACCGCGGTGGTTCTGGTGGCTACGACCGCGGCGGTCATTTTCGTCGCTGGGGTAGATTATCGCTACCTGATTGTCTGCTGCGCGCTCGGCGCCATTCTCGGCCTGGGATTTATCGCAGTGAAGCCGTATCGGCTGGCGCGGGCGATCGATTTCCTAGATAAGGATCACAAGCTGCTAGGCAAGATCGACCCGCGCGGGCGGATTCTTGCATACGCGAAGCAGACGGCTTCGACCAGCGATCCGGGATACCAGCAGCGGCAGGCCGAGATTGCGGTCGGCTCGGGAGGATTTCTGGGGCTCGGGCTGATGGAGAGCAAGCAGAAGATCGAATTTCTGCCGGAGGCGCACACCGACTTCATCTATGGGGTGGTGGGAGAGGAGACCGGATTTTTTGGATCGGCGCTGTTGCTGGCGGCCTTTGTCGTGCTGCTGTGGCGAGGCTTTCGGACGTACATGCGCGCGCCGGATAATTTCGGGCGATATCTGGCGCTGAGCATAACGGTTTCGATCGTGGTGCAGGCGCTGATAAATCTGAGCGTGGTGCTGAACCTGGCGCCGAACAAGGGGATTCCGCTGCCGTTTATCAGCTACGGCGGCAGCTCGTTGTTGAGCACGCTCCTGCTCATGGGCATGCTGTTGAGCGTGAGCGAGCATGCGGCGTGAGCGGGCGGGCGACGAATGGCGCATTCGTTTGTGATGACAGGCGGAGGAACCGGCGGGCATGTGTTTCCGGGATTGGCGGTGGCGCGCATCCTGCGGGAGCGGGGACACAAGCTGCTGTTTGTAGGCACGCGGGAGGGAATGGAGGCGCGGCTGGTTCCGGAAAACGGCTTCGATATCGAGTTTGTGCGGAGCGGCGGGCTGCAGCGAGTGGGGCTACGCAAGCAGGTGCAGGCAGGTTTGCGGATTCCGTTTGGGGTGGCGGCGGCGTCGCGGCTACTGCGGCGATTCGGGACACAGGCGGTATTCAGCACGGGCGGTTATGTGGCGGGGCCGGTGATGATTGCGGCGCTGCTGCGGCGGATTCCGTTGATCGTAATGGAGCCGAACGCAATTCCCGGGCTTGCAAACCGCCGGGTGGGCGACCGAGTGTACCGAGCGCTGGTGGGTTTCGAATCGACTCAAAGGTGGTTTCGCGCGGGAAAGAGCGAGGTCACGGGCTTGCCCGTGCGGCCGGAGTTTTTCGATGTGCAGCCGAAGCGCGGCGGTCCGTTCACGGTGCTGATTACGGGCGGCAGCCGCGGGGCGAGGACACTGAACCGGGCCTCGCGGGAAAGCTGGCCGCTGGTGAAAGAAAGCGGCGCGCCGATTCGGATCGTGCACCAGACGGGCGCGGCCGAGTATGAAGGGCTGACGCGGGAGTTTGAAACGGCGGGCATTCAAGGCGAGGTGGCGCCCTTCCTTCGCGACATGCCGGGCGCATTTGCGCAAGCGGACCTGATTGTGAGCCGGGCTGGGGCGGGCGCAGTGAACGAGATCGCAGCGGCGGGGATGCCGTCCGTGCTGGTCCCGCTGCCATTTGCCGCCGACGATCATCAGCGGCGAAACGCCGAGGCATTCGTAAACGCGGGCGCGGCGCGCATGACGCTGGACGCAGAGTTGAACGGCGCGCGCTTGTTCCGGGAGATAGAAGATCTGAGGAGCGATCCGGCGGAATTGGAGCGTATGCGCGAGCGGGTACGGAGATTTGCGCAGCCGGGCGCGGCGGAGAGAGCGGCCGATGTTTTGGAAGAAGCTGCCGCCTTCAAGAAGGCATGAAGAAAAATACAGGTTCCGCATTGACACACCAAAGGAAAGCCGGAACAATACTTTTAAGAAATGTTTTTTAAGCCCCAGCACGTGCACTTCGTGGGCATCGGGGGCATCGGGATGAGCGCAATCGCCGAGGTGCTGCTGACGCTGGGCTATGCGGTGTCGGGTTCGGACTTAAAGAAGAGCGCCATCACAGAGCGGCTGGCCAGGCTAGGAGCGACCATTTACACGGGACACCGGGCCGAGAACGTAGGCGAGGCGAAGGCGGTGGTGGTGACGTCGGCGCTCGATTCCACGAACCCCGAGGTCGGCGAGGCGCGCAGGCTGCAGATTCCCGTGATTCCACGCGGCGAACTGCTGGCGGAGCTGATGCGCTTGAAGTTCGGGATTGCGATTGCGGGCAGCCACGGCAAGACCACGACGACCTCCATGGTGGCTTCCATTTTGAACGCGGCGGAAATGGATCCGACGGTGGTGGTGGGCGGGCGAGTAAGGGCGATGGAGGGGTCGAACGCGCGCGTGGGAAAGAGTTCGATTCTGGTGGTGGAATCGGACGAAAGCGATGGGTCGTTCTTGAAGCTGGCGCCGATTATCGCGGTGGTGACGAACATCGACCGCGAGCATCTGGATCACTATCCGGCTCTCGAGGATATACAAGACGCCTTTGCCGATTTCATTAATAAGGTTCCGTTTTACGGGGCGGCGATCGTTTGCATGGAGGACGAGAACGTCCAGCAGATTTTTCCGCGCGTCCGGCGGAGGACGATCAGCTACGGCCGCGCGGCGCAGGTAGACCTGGCTATCGAGGACGTGGAGTTGTCGCCGGGAGGAAGCAGATTCACGATCAAGCGGCGAGGCGACTCCCTGGGTGAGTTCTACCTGAACGTCCCGGGCGTTCACAACGTGCTGAATGCGACCGCGGCCGTCGGGGTGGGATTGGAGATGGAGGTTCCGCTGGAGCATATCCGGGAGGGTTTGGCGGCTTTCAGCGGAGTGGACCGGCGATTTTCATTGCGCGGGGTGGAGCGCGGGGTCACCGTGATCGACGATTACGGGCACCATCCCACAGAGGTGCGGGCGACCCTCGCCGCCGCGCGGCTTTCGCCTTTCCGGCAGGTGCGCGTGCTGTTCCAGCCGCATCGCTTCTCGCGGACCAAGCACCTGCTGGATGAATTCGGGACCGCTTTTCACCAGGCCGACGACTTGTATCTGCTGGACATCTACGCGGCTTCCGAGCAGCCGATGGAAGGGGTGACGGCGGAGGCGCTACTCGAGAAAATCCGTTCGCATGGGCATCGCTCCGCGCATTATGTCGCCGGGGTGGAGGAAGGCGTGGAGTCGATCGCGCGAGCGGCGGAGCCAGGCGATTTGATCATCACGCTGGGAGCAGGCAACGTTTCGCAAGCGGCGGAGCGAATTCTTGAAAAGCTGCGGGAGGAAGAGTAAGTGGCGGCGCGCGAGCAGACGTCCTTCTGGGCGGGCGTGCATTGGATGCGCTTCTCTCTGTGGCTGGCGGCGGGCATGCTGCTGATGGTGACCACCATGTTCGCCTGGCGCGGGACGGAAGAGTTTTTGATTCAGGACAACCGTTTCAAGCTTGCCGAGCCGGACGATTTCGGCGGCCGCAGCCCGAATCTGATTGTGGAGGGAATACATTATGCGTCGACTGCCCAGGTCCGTCATGTCTTTGCGGAGGACTTTGGCCGGAGCCTATATCTTGTCCCGCTACAGAAACGCCGCGAGCAACTGCTTGCGATCGATTGGGTGGAGGACGCGGCGGTATCGAAGATATGGCCGAACACGCTAAGGGTGCGTATTCATGAGCGGCAGCCGGTGGCATTTGTACGGCTGCGGCCGAACCGGCGCGACGGCATGACGCAGTTGGCGTTGATCGACAAGGACGGCTGCATTCTGCGGCCGCGCGTGGCGGCTAGATTTACGCTGCCGGTGATCACCGGGATTCGGGAGAGCGAGCCGCTGGAGAACCGGCGGGCGCGGGTGAGGCGGGTGATGGCGATGCTGCGGGAGATCGGGAGCTTGGCCGAGCAGATTTCGGAAGTGAACGTGTCGGATCCGAACGATTTGATAGTGGCCGAGCATGTGGATAACAACGTAGTCAACCTGATGCTCGGGGACGATAACTACACGGACCGGCTGCAGAATTTCTTAATGAATTACGGGGAGATCAAGACGAAACGGCCGGATGCAAAGACGCTGGACCTGCGCGTGGACGGAGCAATCACGACGGTAGGAGAGGAGCAGAGTGAGCAGTAAAGCGAGATTGGCGGTAGGGCTGGACCTGGGCAGCACAAGCACCCGAGTGGTGATCTGCGCGGTCGAAGACGACGGGGTGAAATTCCTGGGTCACGGCGAGGCGCCGGCGGCGCAGGCGTGGGGCCGATCGAGGCTGGCGGACCAGGACGCTCTGGCGCAGAGCATACGTTTCGCGCTGCACGAAGCGGAGCGCCGGGCGCAGGCATCGCCCGAGGCGGCAGTGGCGGGAGTGGGCGGCGGCGTAGCGGGAACGAACAGCCGCGGCTTGTATGAGTTCGGCAGGCGACGCGAGATAGAGCCGGACGACCTGCGATATGCGGTGGAACTTGGCTCGCGAGTGCGGTTGGAAGACGACCGGCTGCTGCTGCAGATATGCCCGCAAGACTTCACGCTGGATGGACGCGCGGGATATCGCAATCCGAAGGGGATTCTTTGCGCGCGGCTGGAAGCGAACGTGCATGTGGTTACGGCGCCGGTGCAAGATCACCAGGGCATTGTGTCGGCGGTGCATCAGGCGCACCTGGCGGTGGAGGAGACGGTTTTCGAAGGCATAGCGGCTGCGTACGCGGCGATACTGCCGGAGGACCGGGCGCGCGGGGTGGTGCTGATCGATGTCGGCGCGCAATCGACGCATGTGGCGGTGTACGACGGAGACGCGCTGCTGTTGGCGGCCGCGATCCCGCTGGGAGGGGATCATTTCACGCGCGATGTTTCGTGGTTATTGAAAGTGAACTATGAAGACGCCGAAAGTCTAAAGCGGGAATACGGCTGTGCGGTGACGGGTCTTGCGTCGGACCACAGCCTGATTGAGATTCCATCGGCGGAAGGGCGCGGTATGCGGGAGGCGCCGCGAAGCCAGCTGAACGAAATTCTGGAAGCGCGGGCGGAAGACATCCTGGAGCGCATCTACGCGGAGATTTTGCGGGTGGGCATGGAGCAGTCGCTGCTGGAGGGCGCGATTCTGACGGGCGGCGGAGCGCTGCTGACGGGAATGTGCGATGTGGCGGAGCGGGTGCTGAACTGCCAGGCGCGGAACGGTTTGGCCGCGGGCATAGACAAATGGCCGAACGAATTGGATACGCCGGTGTGGACGACGGCGGCCGGCCTGGCGATGTACGCGGGGCGGCTGAAGATGAAGCGCGATTGGAAGCGCGCCTCGACGGGGCTGGCCGGCTTGATTTCGAGATAGAGAGTTCGAGATAGAGACGAAGGAGGCGCGGATGGAAGACGAGAGAGGCCCGAAGGAAAGGGAAAAGGACATGCTGGACGATTTGAAGTTTCTAATTGAAGAGGAGGCGCAACTCGGCACCAAGATCAAGGTGGTGGGCGTGGGCGGCGGCGGGTCGAATGCGGTGACACGCATGCTGCAGGACGGCTTGCACGGGATCGACTTCTACATTCTCAACACGGACAAGCAAGCGCTGGCGGCGTCGCCGGTTGCGAATAAGCTGGCGATCGGCAACAAGCTGACGAATGGTTTGGGGGCGGGGGCCGATCCGTCGGTGGGACGGCAGGCGGCGCTCGAAGACACGGAACAGATTATTGAGATCCTGGAAGGCGCCGATATGGTATTCGTCACGGCGGGACTCGGAGGCGGCACTGGTACGGGTGCCGCTCCCGTTGTGGCTTCGCTTGCGAAAGAGCTGAACGCGCTAACGGTGGCGGTGGTGACGAAGCCGTTTGTGTTCGAAGGTCCGCGGCGCATGAAACAGGCCGAGCGCGGACTGGCGGAACTGGCCGGCAGTTGCGACACGCTTATCAGCATTCCCAACGAGAAGCTGCTGGGTTTGGCGCCCAAGGGCACCAGCTTTTTCGATTCCTTCCGAATGGCCGACGATGTGTTGCGTCAGGCGGTGCAGGGGATCGCGGACATCATTCTAACGCCGGGACTGATCAATCGAGACTTCTCCGATATCCGCACCATCATGCTGGGGATGGGATACGCGATGATGGGCACCGCGATCGCATCGGGTGATAACGCGCCCGTGGAAGCGGCTCACAAGGCGATCAATAGCCCATTGATGGAAGAAGGCGGAGTGCTGGGCGCCCGTGGAGTGTTGATTAATATCACGGCGTCGAACCAGCTCGGCATTCACGATGTGAATGAGGCGTGCAACCTGATTCGCGCGGCCACGCAGAACGACGATGTGCAGATCAACTTCGGCGTTGTGCTGGACGAAAGAATGGGCAAGGACGTAAAGATCACGGTGATTGCCACCGGCTTTCAGCGCGACACGCTGCCGGAGATCGATCGCAGAAGCCCACATTTTCCGTTTACCGTGGGGACGGCTCCGGACTCTGCCGCTGCGCCGACGCACCCGGCGATTTTGCACTCGGAGAGCAACGGCGCGGCGCACGAACCCGAGCGTACGGAAGTTGCCGAAGAGACCGCCGGCGATGAAGACTATGAAATGCCGGCCATTCTGCGCAAGCAAAGACGGATGGTGCAATAGGAACACGATCGCCGCGGGACACACACGGTGTCCCGCTTCGGCCCCCACCGAGTCTCAGCCCGCGGCTTTCGTCGCCAAGGCGTCGACAACCGAGATATTTGCCGTCAATTCAGGCGGCAAACCGTGCCGCTTCTCAAGATAAGCGCTGTCGTTATAAGTGACCCAAATCGCGCCGTCGGCACTCTGCCAAACCAAAATCTTGAGAGGCAGGTCGAGCGCTATGCTCGGGGCGGCAATCATGAGCGGCGTCCCGGACTTCGGATTTCCGAAGATCAGCAGCTTACACGGCGGCATGGCGAGCCCCACCTTTTCCGCTTCCCCGCTGTGGTCCACTAAGGCGAACAGCTTCACACCCTTGGAGGCGAGGATTTCCTGGAGACGGTTGACCGTGTCGTCGACGGAGTGACGCGAACGGATGGAGATTACACCATTAAGGGGATGGTCGGTCATCAATACCTCTTCAAAGCTAATGCATTCAGTTTCGCTCTCACGCCGGTTCTCGTTTCGCTCTCACTTAACAGAAATGCTGAGGCGACGCTGCAGGAGCAATAGCCCAGAGGTCGGCTTTGCCGGAAGTTTTCTGACGCCAGGCGCCTGCGCCGACTGGGCCGGCCCTCTCGCCGACAGGCAGGATGACGGTGTACGGGATCGTGTTTCTCGCGGTTGCGCTAAGGGTAGCGTCCGGATTCGAATCCGATCTGGGAGCGCCGGCGTGCGCGGCCGGGCTGCTGGTGGCCGCGATGGTCTCGTTACGCGACCGCCGCAGGCCGCGGGACATCTCGAAAGAGATCGCCTGGAGCGTGATTCCACTGGTGGCGGGTTTGTTTGTGATCGTCAAGGCGCTGAACGGGGTCGGGCGCACTGCGCGCCGCGGTGGCCTCGCTGCGCGAGCCCGAAGAACTCGAAGTGGTGCACAAAGCTCCATGCGACAAAGACGTTGATGAAACCAGCAAAGCGGCCCAGCGCGTCCCTACAACACGCAGTAGAAAGGCGTTCCTGCAGCTCTCCTGGTCAGTGTTCTTCAGGGAGCGATTCGCTCGTCGTCGGCATCCTGGCACGAATTTGCTTGCGAACGAATCGATCAGATGTTGTGCGAGCGCACGGCCAGGAATCTCAGCATAAATCGAGGTTCTAGCTCGTTAGTGGGGGCAGGCCAAGCCTCTGATCGATAAAACATACTTGCGAGGAAATGTTTTGATCAGAGCAGAGGCCATATTGGGCTTGCCCGAATTTGGTCGAGGTGGTGTGCATGGATCTGGCGGCCGGCTATCGGTCGCTGGTGCGCAAACACTTTCCGCAGGCGCGCATCGTGGCCGACCGCTTCCATGTCATCCGCACCGTAAACCATCATTTCCTGGCCTGCTGGAAGGATCTCGATC
>JAFAYI010000005.1 GCA_019240475.1 Acidobacteriaceae bacterium | reverse complement strand
TGCGTCTTGGATCACACCATGAAGGCGATCGAAATCGAAGATATCGAGGTGCGTGTGGCGGCTTTGGAGCGAACGATGCAGCAGGAGAGTAAGTAATCGCATCCGCATGCGGATACAAACCAGAATCCAGAAACTGGAACGCGTTCTCCGCTGGTTCAACCGGAAGATCCCGAGTCCGAGCGCGTGCGCCTTGCGCTGCAAAGCCTGTCGGATGAAACGCTGGAGGCTTTAGGGATGGTTCTGCAGGCGGAAGCGGCCGGCCGCCCGTTGACGGAACCGGAACTCGAGACGCACCGTATCTTCCGAGCCGCGGTTGCGGCAGTGCCTTTGCCGCCCAGTCGATCAACTGGGAGCAGAGGATGAGGACGATCCGCAAGTTCCACGGCCTTTAGGGGATACGGATGAAGCAACGGCACACGGCCATGCATCGGCGTTTAGAGGTACTGGAGCGGTGCTGGACCAGTGAACCGATCACCTTGCATTTTGCAGACGGCTCCACGTCTACGATTCCAGCCCGCAGGCGCGGTCGGGACTCAGCCCTGGAGTTTTTTCGTGCCGTTCTGGGCGGGGAACGTTGTCCCGAACTCGATCCGATAGCGGCGGCAGTTCGGATCGACGAGCCGGAAGGGCATATGTGTGAATTGGCACAGGCGCTTTACTTGTCGCCTAGGACTCTCGATGAGGAAAAGGGAATCTTCTGGACCATCGAATTTACGTGCTCGAACGAAGGGTGCCGTCTCGCACCAGTGAGCGACGCAAGCTGACGGTTGCCTTCATAAACACCAAGCGATGGTACTGAACTCACTCGCTGGAGTATTCGGGACTTGGCGCGTAAGACACGCTGGATTTATCGTTCCATAACCGGCATATGATTTCCGAGTGGCCGCGTACTGGTACTCTTAACTCGCATCTAACCTCGATCGAAGCTCTCGACCGGACACTGGTCTTAGTAACTGTTTCCTGATATTGACAATATCGAGGCGTAAGTATATGCTTACGCTGCTCGTATATACCTGGGGCATTAAGTTCCGCCACTTTCATGAGCGTCGGCTCTAGAAATAGGCATCCGCAGGTCGAGGGAACTTATTCGACGAGACAAGAAGGAGTCAGCTCATGCCGCTCATACTGAAGCAAAAACGGGAATTCCTCATAGCAGGCTCGGCCGTCTTGGCGCTCTGCTTCACGTCAATACCGTTGCCAAAGCCGACATGTGAGGATCGCGCTGTCATGCGTCGGTGCGGCGTTTGCGTCCCTGCCTTAAAGAGGTAAGATCCACTCGACGATGCTGGCAAACGGGAGCCATTTGCCGCCCAGCGTCTTGGCGGTTGATGTCTTAGCGAAATATGTACAGGCCAGGCCTCAGAATGCAAACCTGCGAGTCGATAAGCGAATAAGGTGTATTGTGCACGCTGCATTCACAGCAAGCCGCTGCTCCTTCCGTATTCTCGTGGTGGAAGACAACGCGATCAATCAAAAGGTCATCGGCATCATTTTGCGAGAAGCCGGATTCAAAGTCGATGTGGCTTCCCACCGTGACCAGGCGGTGAAGGTACAGCGCTCGGAACCATACGATCTCATCCTGATGGATCTGCAAATGCCGGTGATGGACGGCTGGGAAGCCACGCGCCGGATCAGAGAGTTGCCGCAACCTCAGCCTGTTATTGTGGCGGTGACAGCAGACGTGGTAGATCAAGTACGAGAAGAGTGCCTCAAAGCTGGAATGGATGATTATCTGTCTAAGCCGTTCACGAGAGACCAACTCCTAGCCATCGTCAGAAGCGTTCAGAAAGGTCGCGAAGGAGCCGATAGGGTACTCAAGGCGAGCTGACAGGCCGACCATCCCGACCTGTGCTCCTCGTAGGGGTGATGAATCGGGGGTCGTCATCCCGCTCTTCCCACACGGAGCCGCCTATTCGAAATAGAAGCGGTAATGCTGCGCGCACTCGGGATTGAATTCCGCACTGCATATCGGACAGCGGTTGTGGCTAGCTAGATACTCGTCGATCGTCAATTCTGTGCAACAGTGTCCGCAAAGTACCGCTTGTTCGATCCTCTGGCACCGGGGCCAAACCTCAATCTCATGACCAGCCAGCGCTTTATGGCAGTCTTTGCAGGCATAGTACGCGCCGCAGCACCTCATCTTGATCGCAATGATGTCGCGCCGCGTGTGGTAATGAGCGCACCGAGTCTCTCCGTTTACCTGGATACCTCTTACTTCGGGCAGCACAGACTTATCCGCCTGACTGCCCTTCGTCCTCCAATCGGGGCGGATCGGCATGCTCTGTCGTTTGGCCTCGAATTTGATCTTGGAGACGAGCGCTCTCGTTCGGATCGAGTGGTTCGGGCGGGACGGCAGCTTCCTGCGATTCTGGTCCGTTCGGCCTGGTGTCCATGGCTCCAGTGTCGCCCGCGCCTCCGAGAAGAATCGCGTACTTCCTCCTTCGCCCGAACATGTGCCACCGCAAGATACCTGAGCAGTCAATTGAACGGATTCACGCTTGCCGCTACCGATATTACGTCTTAACGGGAGGCTTGGTTTCTCCGCTACGGGAAGATCTCCGGTCTCAACGGGACTCGCCGTTCCGTATCAGGCTTACACTCTCCAGAGGCCGCTGATTCGGGACCGGAGCATGGGTTCACGTCAAACAGCAAGGTACTCCTGCTCAGTCACGAAATAAGGAACGGAAAACAATGTGGGCTCGGGATCACGCCCAGCTACAAAATGTCGAGAGTGTCGGCCATTCGGATACGAGCTTCTGAATGTCCAGATTTCTGATCAGTACGGCCAATTCGTTTTCGACCTCTTCGCAGGAGCGGGGACATCGTTTTGCGAGACCTCTTCGGTTACCGTTTAGAGGAATCGGCATTGCACGAGTAGGCCTCAGCCACTGAGTCGTCTACGCGGAATTTGGAGTTGTCCGCCTAAAGAGGCGAGTATATGTCTCTCTCCCACCTTTTCGGAAGTTACGATAGTCCTCAACCGTGCACTGCTATGCCCATAGCCTTCGCGACAGGCCGATCGAGGAATGGCAACCACTCGAAGACCATCTAACGGCGGTTGGCGATTTGGCCGAGAGATTTGCGCATTCATTTGCCCCGGGATGGGGCAAACTCGCGGGCCTCTGGCATGACGCCGGGAAGTATCAATCTGCCTTTCAGCGGTACCTCAAAACGGATCCCGAGGCCCACATCAAGGGACCGGATCACTCGAGCGTAGGCGCGCTTCTTGCACGCTTGCGGAACGCGGCGCCACTCGCCTTCGTTATCGCCGGCCATCACGGCGGGTTATCGGACGCAGAAGCCCTCAAGAGCCGACTGAACAGCAAGCAACCGCTTTTGGCCGAAGCCCGCGCTGGCGGCCTGCCCCGCTCAATCGAAGACTGGCCCATTCCGGCGCCCCCTCCGCAGCTCAGTACCGCCGATCCGCTTCAGTCCTCGATGTGGGTGCGGTTCCTCTTCTCGGCGCTCGTGGATGCCGATTTTCTCGATACAGAAAAGTTCTACCGAGGCGGCGGCGAGCGCGATTTTCCCCGGCCGAGCCTCGACGAACTGAAACGCAAACTCGATACATTCCTGACCAGCAAGACGCGCTTGGCGGACCCAACACCTGTAAATCAGATGCGAGCACGAGTTCTCGAAGCATGCAGGCGTGCGGCCGCGTTCCCACCAGGAGCGTTCACGTTGACCGTTCCCACCGGCGGAGGCAAAACGCTCTCCTCTCTCGCTTTTGCCCTGGATCATGCCGTCCGGCATGGACTCGAGCGCGTCATCGTCCTCATTCCCTATACCAGCATCATCGAGCAAACCGCCCAACAATACCGAGATGCTCTCGGCGAAGACGCCGTGATCGAGCATCACACGAACGTAGACCCCGACGATGAAACTCGCCAAAATCGCCTGGCTTCGGAGAATTGGGACGCTCCGGTGGTTGTGACGACCAGTGTTCAGTTCTTCGAAAGTCTGTATGCCAACCGCACCTCGCGCTGCCGCAAGCTGCATAGGATCGCACGCTCGGTCGTCCTCTTTGATGAGGTCCAGACCTTTCCAGTGCACCTTCTCGAAGCCGTTCGGCACGTTTTGCGTGAGCTGACCGAACACTACGGGACCACCGTGGTGTTATGCACGGCAACACAGCCGGAACTTACTCCAGGCGCCCGCGAAATCATTCCGGATCCTGCATGTGAATTTGCGGTGGTGGCTAACCGCTGCGAAATCGTTCCGCCCTCGACCGATCAGCCGATCGCCTGGGAAGACCTGGCGGCCGAATTGCAAACTCACGATCAAGTGCTGACCATTGTCCATCGCCGCGACGACGCGCAGCAACTGGCTCAGCTGGTCGGCGACGGCTGCCTTCACCTTTCCGCGCGCATGTGCGCCCGACACCGATCCAAGATCCTGGCCGAAGCGAAGCGACGTCTTGAAAACGGCGAACCCTGCAAGCTGGTAGCGACCCAATTAGTGGAGGCCGGTGTTGACATAGACTTCCCAGAAGTCTTTCGGGCGTTCGCAGGCGCCGACTCGCTGGCGCAAGCAGCAGGGCGCTGCAATCGTGAAGGGAAGGGCAAGGGACGGCTGCACGTATTCAACGCTCCCACGCTGCCGCCCAAAGGTGTACTGCGCACGGGACTTCAGACCGCACGGCTGATGCAAGCCGAAGGTTCGCTCAACCTGAAATCCCCAGAAACTTTCCGCGAATACTTCGTTCGGCTATACAGCAAGTCGGATCAGGACCCGCACGCCGTCCTAACTGAGGAGAGATTTCAGAAGTTCAAAACTGTTGCGGGCCTGTTTCGAATGATCCAGGACGTCGGCGAACCCGTGGTCGCTCAATATGACGACTGGCTGGAGCTAGTCGAAGCGATCCGCCGCTACGGCGTCACCAGGCTCGGCATGCGCCGGCTCCAGCAATATCTAGTCACTCTTTATCCGCAGGAGATCACCAGGCTGCGGAACGCAGGCGCTCTGGAACGGATAGCAGATACGTTCTGGGCTGTCGTGCCGGGTTTCAAGGTCTACGACGACCACTGGGGCTTTGGATGGAAGGGCGAGCCGAAGATGGAGCCCGAGTATCTGATCGCGTAAGCACGGTTATCCCTCCTTGATGCATAATGCAACACCAGGAGGTATGTATTTGTCGAATGCTTATCAGGCCCGTATCCGTGGCCCCCTAGCCTGTTTTACACGCCCGGAATTCAAGACGGAAAGACTCTCTTACGAGGTCATCACGCCCTCGGCCGCACGCGGGGTCTTCGAGGCCATCCTATGGAAGCCGGCGATTTTTTGGCACATACGCAGGATCATGCTGCTGGCGCCGCCGCGCTTCATCCAGATAAAACGCAACGAGGTGACCAAGCGCGCCTCCGTCTCGAACATTCTGACGGCATCTCGTCGCGGATCGCCCTCGGACTACTTCGCCGATGACGATCGGGCGCAACGCAACACCCTAGCGCTGCGTGACGTCGACTACGCCGTCGAAGCGGAGTTCCAGATGACCGCCCAGTGCGGCTCGGGCGACAATCCGCGCAAGTTTGATGAAATGTTCCGGCGCCGCCTAGAGCGGGGGCAATTCCATATGCAACCGTATCTCGGTTGCAGGGAATTTCCAGCCAGCGTCGAGCCGTACACAGGCGATCCTCCGCCGCTCGCCGACCAGACAAGGGAGCTCGGCCTCATGCTGCACGATATCCGCTTCGGCCCGGAGAAGAATGAGCCAGTCTTCTTTCGCGCCGGCCTGCAACACGGCGTGATTGAAGTGCCACGCTGGGAGGCCGCCGCGTGATCCTCGAAAGTCTCTGCGACCTGGCACGCCGCGAGCAGCTTCTAGCCGACCCCGACTACGAACCGGAACCAGTCGCCGGGATTTTTTCTATCGACGATGGCGGCAAGTTTCTGGGATTCGTTTCGACCACGAGTTCGGACTCTGGCAAGAGGGCGCGCGGCAAAACGATGCAGGTTCCGCGGCGATCACCGAGGTCCGGAACGAACCCACCCCCCGACTTCCTCGTCGACAATTCTGAATTCGTCTTGGGCTTCGACCCCAACGGTGAGCGCAACGCCGAGGACCTCGCCAGACGCGTAGCCCGATTTCAAGAACGCGTACAGAGCGCCGCAACTGAAGCTGAGGAGCCGGCTATGATCGCGCTTGCCGCCTTCCTGGGAAACGAGTCCGAGCGAGCCCGCGCAGCTGCGGCGCTTTCTGGGGAGGATTACCCGTCCAAAGCACTCCTGGCTTTCGAGTACAAAGGGCGCCTTATCCACGATTCGGACGCGGCGCGGAATTACTTCGCCTCAACGCGAACGGTGCAGAACGGCAACACGCAATGCATCGTGTGCGGCACCAACGCTACACCCGTGGACAAACATCCTAGAGTGCAGATCCCCGGAGCAAGCAGCGGGGGAATCCCGCTTGTAAATTTTAATGAGCCAGCCTTTTGGTCGTTCGACCTTGAGCGACACCAAAACGCTCCCGTATGCGGTCGTTGCGCCGACGCTTATACAACTGCCCTGAAGCGTCTCTTAAGCGAACGCTACCCGGACCCCACAAATCCGTCCGCGTCGTTGCCCAAACAATTCGTCCGCCTTTCCGCAGACACGACGGCGATTTTTTGGTCTTCCGAGCCATCGCCGGTCGTGAGTCTGTTTGCAGACTATTTCGATGCCCCAACTGAGGAAAGCATGAAAGCCCTGTTCACATCCCCGCACACGGGGTACATGCCAACTTCACCACAGAACCGCTTCTACTGCCTGATCCTTTCCGGCGCGCAAGGACGCGCCATCCTGCGGGGCATGCACACAGGAACCGTCGCCGAAGTAGAAGCAAGCCTGCGTGCCTGGTTCGAGTCCATAGCGATCGAACCGCCGCAGCCTCTACCGCTTTGGCGGCTGATGCAGAGCATCGTTCTTCAGGGCAAACGCGAGAATCTCCCGCCAGGACTCATGGCCGACGTATTCGAAGCAATCGTTTTCAAGCTTCCGTTCCCGCGTACACTGCTGGCGCGAGCGGTCGCCAGATGCATCGCAGAACAAAGCGTAACGCGCGAGCGGGCAGCGCTCGTGCGCGGATATCTGACCAGAAACGAATCAACAAGGAGCATCAGCGTGGCATTAGACAAAGAAAACTCGGACGCAGGATACCGTCTCGGGCGACTCCTGGCTGTACTCGAGCGAGTGCAGTCGGAAGCACAGAACAATCCGAACAAGACTATCGTCGACCGATACTACGGGTCGGCGAGCACAAGACCGGCAGTAGTATTTCCCACTTTGTTGGCATTGACTCAGCACCATTTGGCCAAGCTCGAGCAGCACCGCGACACCTACTTCCAGAAGCTGCTCGGCGAAGTTGTCGACGGGATAGCCGCGCCCATGCCATCCACTCTCCGGCTCGAAGAGCAGGGGCAATTCGGGCTCGGCTATTACCATCAACGGCAGGATTTTTTTAAGAAGCGCGAAGCCGCAGATGAAAATCGAGGAGAAAGCGGAAAGGCCCAAGCCTCAGGAGAAGAAGAATGAGTTTCGAGAAGAGAGTTGAATTTGTCTTGCTGTTCGATGTGAAGGACGGCAACCCCAATGGAGACCCGGACGCCGGCAATGCGCCGCGGGTAGACCCGGAAAACGGATGCGGATTCGTCACCGACGTTTGCCTGAAACGAAAGATCCGCAACTTTGTCGCTCTGACGAAAGGATATGAGCCGCCGAATGACATCTACGTCAAGGAACGAGGCATCCTTGCCGTCGAGCAACGAAAAGCCTACAAGGCACTCAACGCGGAACCGGATAGCAAGGGTCCGAACGAAAAAGCTCGCGAGTGGATGTGCGCAAACTACTTCGACGTTCGCGCCTTCGGCGCGGTCATGACGACCGGGAAGGCAGCATCGGACGAATCGGAGGCCAACGCGGGCTCGGGAGCAAAGGCGAAGACACAAAGGAAGGAGCAGAAGCTCTGGAACTGTGGACAAGTGCGAGGCCCGGTCCAGCTCAGTTTCGGTCGATCCCAATCGCGCATCCTCGCCATGGAGCACGCCATCACACGTGTTGCTCTCACGAACCCCGACGACACGGGCCGCGCCGGATCAGCCGACGACGAAAAAGCCGCAAGCGGCCAAATGGGGCGGAAGTACACCGTGCCCTATGCCCTGTATCGCGCGCACGGCTTCCTATCGCCGTTCCTCGCCAAAGAAACCGGATTTAGCCAAACCGACTATGAACTGCTGCTGCAAGCGATTGAACATATGTTCGACAATGACCGTTCAGCCGCGCGGGGCGAAATGGCCGTTCGTGGTTTAGGGGTGTTTGAGCACGAAGCGCCGCTTGGGAATGCGCCCTCGCATAAGCTGTTCGACCTGATTCAGATCGAAGGCCCGGAGTCGCCGCGATCGTTCGCTAAATACAAGGTGACACAAACGCCCGCAACCCCGGAAGGCGTAGCATTCCGTTGGATCGTTCCGCCTAACGACGATGTTCACTGAAGAAAACCTTCTCCCGCTTTCCGGGCTTCAACACCTCTTGTTCTGCGAACGGCAATGGGCTCTCATCCACATCGAACAGCAGTGGGAGGAAAACCGGCTCACCGAGGAAGGGCGCGTTCTGCACGATCGCGCCCACGAAGCCGCAACCGAGACTAGACCGGACGTGGTGACCGCGCGCGGGCTGCGCGTGCGCTCACTGCGCCTCGGCCTTGCCGGTCAGATGGACGTCTGCGAGTTCCGCCGTACAACCCCGGAAGACACAGGCGCCATAAAGATCCCAGGCCGCGACGGGCATTGGTACCCGTTTCCAGTCGAGTACAAGCGGGGCCGCCCCAAGAAAGAAGCGTGGGACGAGGTCCAACTCTGCGCCCAGGCATTATGCCTGGAGGAGATGTTTGGGGCCCGCATAACCTTCGGCGCACTGTTCTATGGTGAAAAACGGCGGCGCACCCCGGTCGCTTTCGACCCGGCCCTGCGCGCTCAGACCGAATGGCTGGCGGAACAAATGCACCGGCTCTTCGAAAGCCGCGCCACGCCGCCGCCGGTCTACGAGCCTAAATGTGCCAACTGCAGTCTTAGCGCGAGGTGCATGCCTGCTCTTCCACGAAAACCCGCGGCAGTCGCCCGCTACGTGAGCAACGCACTTCGGTCGGGAGAAGTCGCTTGAAGCAACTGCTGAAGACGCTCTACGTGACCACGCAAGGCGCCTATCTGTCGAAGGAGGGAGAGGCGGTTGTCGTCGAAGTAGACCGGGAGACAAAGCTCCGAGTGCCCATCCACACTCTCGGATGTATCGTCTGCTTCGGACGCGTCGCCTGCAGTCCCTTCCTGATGGGGTTTTGCGGAGAGCGCGGCGTCGCTCTGGCATTCTTTTCGGAAAACGGACGATTCCTCGCGCGTGTGCAGGGACCGGTCAGCGGAAACGTTCTTCTGCGGCGGGAACAGTACCGCTGGGCAGATCAACCGGACAAGTCGGCGGCGATCGCGCGCACGGTAGTGCTAGCGAAAATCGCGAACTGCCGCGTAGTGGTGCAGCGGGGGCTGCGCGACAAGCCGGACGGACCGGGCACTGAGCAGATGGAATTCGCGGTACGCCGCCTGGGTCGCATCATCGAAGAAGTGTCCTCCGCAACAACTGTGGACGAAATACGGGGCCATGAGGGGGATGCCGCCCGGACCTATTTCTCAGTCTTCGATCATCTGATTACCGCTTCAAAAGACGAGTTCTTCTTCAAGGAGCGAAGTCGCCGGCCGCCACTCGACAACGTCAACGCCCTGCTGTCGTTCGTCTACACTCTCCTTGTCCACGACATCGCGGCTGCGCTCGAAGGGGTCGGGCTCGATCCGGCCGTTGGCTACCTTCACCGCGATCGCCCCGGCCGTCCCAGCCTCGCGCTTGATTTGCTGGAGGAATTGAGGCCGGTCATCGCTGAGCGTCTCGCGCTCTCCCTGATCAATCGCAAACAGCTGCGGGGCAGCGGGTTCCAGACCAGCGAGTCAGGCGCGGTCGTGATGGACGATGCCACGCGCAAGCAGGTGCTCGTGGCCTACCAGGAACGCAAGCGGGAGGAAATACAGCACCCTTTTCTCGGCGAGCGGGTTGCCTTCGGGCTCACTCCTCATTTGCAAGCCACCCTCCTCGCACGTTTCATCCGCGGGGATCTGGACGGCTATCCTTGTTTTTTCTGGAAGTGAGGTGATCCCGAGCCATGATGTTGGTGGTGGTGGCATACGACGTCAATACAGAAACCGAGGCGGGTCGGCGCCGCCTCCGCCGCGTTGCTCGCGTGTGTGAGGGCAAGGGGCAGCGAGTGCAGAAGTCCGTGTTCGAATGTCTGGTAGACGCAGCCCAATGGATTCGCCTTCGGCAGGAACTCGTCAGCGAGATCGACGCCGAAGGCGACAGTTTACGTTTCTACTTCTTGGGAGACAATTGGAAAAACCGAGTCGAGCACGTAGGGGCAAAGGAGTCATACGATCCACAGGGCCCACTTATCTTCTGACGCGCGAACCCCAAGCGCTCATAACCCGCCCGGCAGTTTCGCGCTGCGCGCAACCCGCGGGGTGCGCGTGACTTACGGGAATCCACAACCCCCGGAACGAAGCTCTTGTGCGAAGATTCATAACAATTCGCGCTAAATGGTATATGCGGCTCGGCTGATCAATGACTTATCGCCGGGCCGTCGCGCCCCGCGTGGGCGCGTGGATTGAAACAAGGGTAATTGGGCCGCCTGCGCTGCCTGAGCCATGTCGCGCCCCGCGTGGGCGCGTGGATTGAAACACGCACGTAGTCAAACGCTGCATCATTATGGCGTCGCGCCCCGCGTGGGCGCGTGGATTGAAACTGTTGGGGTCTCGGATTGCGCCGCTTTCACGGCGTCGCGCCCCGCGTGGGCGCGTGGATTGAAACATCGATATACGGGCGCAGCAAAGGCAGGGAATCGGGTCGCGCCCCGCGTGGGCGCGTGGATTGAAACCCGACGCGCTCTGGACCATACACGGCGACACTTCGGTCGCGCCCCGCGTGGGCGCGTGGATTGAAACACAACCCGAACAGCGCTTGGAATCGCGCCCGTCGGGTCGCGCCCCGCGTGGGCGCGTGGATTGAAACAGAAGCTGCGCGCGGCTTCCGTCCAGGCTTCCTGTCGCGCCCCGCGTGGGCGCGTGGATTGAAACACCGGGTTTCCGCTCTTGCTTCTTTGGGGGCTCAGTCGCGCCCCGCGTGGGCGCGTGGATTGAAACCGCCTTCATACACCAATAACTTTACGGCTTTACGTCGCGCCCCGCGTGGGCGCGTGGATTGAAACATGCTAAGGGCGGCTCAGCAGGGCGCAAGAGGCGGTCGCGCCCCGCGTGGGCGCGTGGATTGAAACATCGATTCGACCGACACGGTCACCCCATCGACCGCGTCGCGCCCCGCGTGGGCGCGTGGATTGAAACGCGAACAAAATGACCTGAAAGTGCGCGCAGAACGGTCGCGCCCCGCGTGGGCGCGTGGATTGAAACCGGGATTACTCGGCGCTCAAGCCAAAATCAAGCTCGTCGCGCCCCGCGTGGGCGCGTGGATTGAAACACACGTCAGTACGTCTATAAGCTGGTCAAAACAAGGTCGCGCCCCGCGTGGGCGCGTGGATTGAAACTCTCCCGGTGGAACGGTCGATTTCGAGTGTGAGCTGTCGCGCCCCGCGTGGGCGCGTGGATTGAAACTGGGAACGATACATTGCCGTAGCCGACAACGTTTAGGTCGCGCCCCGCGTGGGCGCGTGGATTGAAACCCCTAGAGGTCACGGACACACAAACGGTCGAAATGGTCGCGCCCCGCGTGGGCGCGTGGATTGAAACCGAACGCCCTAGGCGAAGCTATCGCAATCGAACGTCGCGCCCCGCGTGGGCGCGTGGATTGAAACCTGGGCAAAACGGTGGGTACGCTGGCAAACTGGCGCGTCGCGCCCCGCGTGGGCGCGTGGATTGAAACAAGCACTCCGACGTTTATGTCGCGAAGTAAGTACATACGCTCAAGGACGCAATTTATTCAACTCGTGGCCAGATCTGCGCGCTACGGGCGTCAAGTATGCGCGTCCCTTCCAGCCGGCGGGCACACCGACAATCATTCGAACGAGCGCAACCCATTGAATGCCGAGCAGGAGCAGAATCGCCACTGGATGCAACAAAGCGGCAGCAAGCGGCTGCCGGAATCGAAACGCGGACACGATACGAGGCAAATACGAGGACGTAGCGGACAAAACGGCAGCCATGAGGAGCGGTGTCGACACACGATGACTCCAGAAGTAGACAATCAACGCGGCCGGCATGATCTGTCCAAGGAGTAATAACGTAGTGAATGGGCCGATGATCTTCGGCGCCCCCAAACCCTCGGTTGCATTCTTCAGCAATCCGCTGAAAACCTCGCGAGCGTTTCGGTACATCCGGCAGGACGCGAGCGTGGTGGCATCACAGAGATCCGTTCTGAAACCGGCGAGGCGGAAAGCGCGTGGCAGAGTGAGTCCATCGTGGCGGGATTCGCGAATGGCTTCGTGTCCGCCCGCTTTCCTATATGCTTCTCGATCCACAGCGAGCAACTGTCCGCAACCGGCGCCGAATGCCGGATGAAGGGATTTGCGCATTCGGTTGAGTGGCAGGAATCCGAGCAGCACGAAGTGCATCAATGGCAGCAGCAGCTGCTCCAAGGCGGTGACCGTTACCTGTTGCGGAAAGCCGCTCATCAACGCTGATCCACTCGAACGAAGCGCTGCGGCCAGGCGCGCCGCGCCGTCGGGCTGGAGGCAGACGTCGGCGTCCAGGAAGCAGAGAATCGGTTTCTTCGCTAATCTTGCGAGAACGGCGCACGCAAACTGTTTACCGCACCAGCACGCAGGCAGTGGCGGTGGAGTCACCAGACGAACTCTCGGATCGTCCACGCCATTCTCCTGACTATCGACGCCGTGCCGTCTTCCGAGTGATCGTCGAGCACAATCACCTCGAAATCCAGATTTTCACTGCGCAGCGCGGCACGAAGACATTCTTCTATGGACCGTTCCTCATTGCGAGCAGGAATCAGGATAGAAACTGATTCTAGAGGGGACGAACGCGGAGGAGGCGCATACAGCGGAAGATTGTAACAGAAGAGTAAAGCGGGAATTACAGCACACAGCAGCGCGCAGATAGTTAGTGTGGTCAATATTTGTCCTCCCCGTGTTCCGGCTGCCAACCCTTACCCTGCAAGCGAGCCCTCGCAGCGCGCCAGAAGTCATACACTCCGCCGATACCGGCTCTTCCCGCCAACAGTGGCTCAAAAGCAGTAGCGCAACGCAGCTGAGCTTTACGAGAGAGCGCGTCCGCAGTGGTTTGCAGCGCTTTCGTAAACAAACCATTCCATTCTGCCGAGGAACGATCCTCTCCGTCGCCGACAATGGCGTCGCCGAAACAGGCAAAAGCCTCCGGATAGCGCTCGTTCCAGAAGGTGTACTCGATAGCAACGGGCAGCATGGCAAACCGTCCGGCACGACGTGCCAGATGGCCGACTCCTGGCTCGATCATCACGGGCCGACGCGCATCGGTGAATTCGCCCTGGGCAGTTACCCACAACGCTCCATCGGCTTGGCTCAACACGGCGCTACCGATTTCGAGAAATCGCGAGGCGCCCCGAAGGGTGTGGGGTTCGATGCCAAAAAAGCCGAGGCGCTCGAAGAACTTGTATTTGGAGAGGCTCGCCGCCGCAATGGGGCCACATGATGACGATCAGGGAAAAATCGTTGACTTAGATACAGCGCAATGAGCGGATCCCACCAGGAGGGATGATTCAAGCAGACCAGCAGCGGCACACCATTCAGCTTTTCCAAATCCGTCAGACGTAACAGATGAAGACCATGGAAATTGCGTGGCAGAAACCAGCCCACGAAACGGGTAAACCAGCCAAGCTTGCGTTTCGCGATCGGCGGGAGGGTACGCCCAGATTTTGTTTTCATCCAACCGCCCCCTGCGTTTTGGGTACGATCTGGTCGCGATCGAGGCGATCCGCCGCAATCCATCCAGACATCAGTACCATCGGCATGCCGGGGCCGGGATGGGCAGCGCCGCCGGCTAAATAAAAGCCTTTGAGCTTCGGCTCGTGATTAGCCGGCTTAAAGCCGCCCTGCAAGCGGCCATGACTCGCGATTCCGTAGATAGCGCCGTTCCAGACGGCGTAGCGGGCGCCGATGTCCTCGGGCGTCAGATGGCGTTCCACTTCGATCGCCGGTTCAAGATCTTCGAGCCCAGCGGTTCGCGCTAGCTTTTCGAGAATGACGCGCCGGTATTCCGGGAACATCTTCTTCCAATCGTGCTCAGGGCGGAGATAGGGGGTGTGCACGAGAATATAGAGCGCTTCTCTACCGGGAGGCGCGACTGCGGCTTCGGTGCGAGCAGGCGCGCACACATAGCAAGTCGGGTCGGGCGCTAACCGATGCTGATCGTAGACAGCATGGAATTCCTCGGGGGAGTTTTCCGAAAAGACGAAATTGTGATGCGAAAGCTGTGGGAATCTCCGGTTGACACCTAGATACAGCACAATCCCCGAGCAAGCAGGTTCGTACTTTACGCCTGCGGTTGAATGTGCGCGCAAACGGACCGCCGAGCAATTCCTGGTAGGTCCGCACCGCATCCGAGTTGGCCACAACGGCAGCCAGCGGAAACAATTCGCCCGATTGCGTCTCAATGCATGTAACGCGGTTTTCCTCCGTCACTATGCGGCGCACGGATACATTGGTTCGAAACTCCACGCCTAGTTCGCGACCGAGTCGTTCGAGCGCTTCGGGAATGGCGCGCGTTCCGCCGAGCGGGTACCAGACGCCTTCGCTTCGCTGCATATGCTCAATCGCGCAGAGAATGGCAGGAGCTTTCTCGGGCGACGAGCCCACGTATTGCGTCATGTGCTCAAGCATCTGAGCGATGCGTTCGTCTTTCACGCTTCCGCGAATCGCGCCCCGGATCGTCTGGTGGGGCTTCATGCGGCTGATATCGCGTAACAGGCTCAGATTGCGGAGCGAGCCGGCCTGAAAAGTATCACGCACGCTTCCGATGGAGCGCCAGAAGAAAAAGCGCTTGGAAATGGTATGCAGCTCTTCGGAGATGTGTCCAAGCCGCTCGTAGGAAGCCGCTGTTTCTGGTGAGCAATCACACAACTGCTCGCGCATACGCGTAGGATCGCCGTGAAGATCGATGGTGCTGCCGCCTTTGAAGAAGCAGCGCCATTGCGGCTCGAGCGGCAGAAGCTGCAAGTAAGCGCCAAGGTCACGCCCAGCTTCGGCGAAGATCCTTCGGAGGACGGAAGGATAAATAAGGATGGTTGGCCCCATGTCGAAGCGATAGCCGCTTTGCCGAAGAACAGCCGCTTTGCCGCCAATCCAAGGATTCTTCTCGAAAACCGTAACGCGATAACCACGTGCGGCGAGAACACACGCCGCGCTTAAACCACCCAAGCCGGATCCGATAACTCCAATGCGCTGGTTCGATTCAGGACGCAAGACGTCTCCCTTTCGCCAGCGCCTGAAAAAGGCGCAACGACGCGCGCAGGCGTTTGCCCAAATGCGTCGCGCAGGAAGCCGGTAGATATGCTTTAAGAAGCTCCTCCGCATGCGGGGGCAACGGTTCCAAATGACGCAAGCGTCGCTTGTACTGCACGAGAATCGTTTTGGTGACGGTGAATTGCCGCAATCCTTTCGCACCGCGAGTTGTGCCGAAACCGCTCTGTCCGCGTCCGCCGAACGCGGCACGAGGATCGGCGGTGGGCACGATCATGTCATTCACGACCACAATCCCGGCTGCTATCCTGGCCGCGAATGCATGGGCGGTTTCGATCGGTCCGAATACAGATGCACCCAACGCACAACGGGATTGAGCGGCGAGAGCAAGCGCTTGCTCCTCCGTTTGGTAATGCGTGACGGGCAAGGAACCAGCTTCAGGAACGAGTGCCCGCAGGGTCTGTTGAAAGAGTTCTGCAACCGACGAAGCCGCGAAGATGCGTCGTGGAGCGATGCAGGTTTCTCCGCTGTTCCACGATAACCCGAATCGAATAGCTTCAGCGGCACGCCGCAGATCCGCGCCGTGCTGCACAAAAACAGGGTCAAATCCCGAAAGCTCCAACATGAGCGGGGTCAACTGCTCGGCTGCTTGCTGATACACGGCCCGTCCGGTCTCAGCTGAGCCGGTGAGAACAATCTTGTCGACGCCCTGCGCGATGAGAGATTTCGCAGCGCCGATATCCTCATCGAGTATGAACAAGACATCCTGCGGAAGCCCGGCGCGCCCTGTTAATTGCTGGAATGTTTTCATCACTGCGTATCCCCCGCGCCCTGGCTTTACCGCAACAGCGTTTCCCGCCACGAGCGCTTGTAAAGCCTGGACAGCGGGCAAAAACAGCGGGTAATTCGCAGGCCCGATAAGGAGGACGAAACCAACCGGGTCGTTCTTCGAGTGCGATGCCGCGCAGCCAAAACGGCGTGCGCCGAGCGCGACGCCTGCGGACCGCGAGTACAGCAGAAGCCTCCTGTTCCAGAAAACGGCACGCCTCAGCCAAGGGGATCAACTCGGCGGCCAGACGCTCCGCGCGATTCGCTCCCAGCTTCGAAGGGAAGGCCTCGATCAGCGCATCGGCCGAAGTAGCAATCTCATTTCGAATGCGCCGTATGATTGCAAGCCGATCGCGTAGACTCGTGTTGCCCCACCTGGTCTGTGCGGTTCGCGCACGATCGACGATAGCGGCATTTACTTCTTCTTCGACGGCGATCATCACGCAGCTCCTGCGTAGCTCGATTCGTCCGCCGGGTCTTCGCTCGCGCCCGCAGAGACGCCGAGATCTTCCAACACCAGCCGTGAACTAATGCGAGCGGATTCAAAGATGACCGGCAGGCCGCTGCCGGGATGCGTGCTGCCGCCGACCAGGTACATGCCGTCGACCTCGTCAAAACGATTAGGAGGACGGAGGTGAAGCATCTGCGACCAGGTGTGCGCCAGGCCGAAAACCGCGCCTTTATATAGTTCGAACCCAGAATCCCAGTCGGCCGGCGTGATAATACGTTCGAATTCGATTCGGGAGCGAACGTCCGTGACGCCGATTCCCGCAACCTTATCGAGAATCAGTTCGCGGTACCGCGCGCGTTCGCGTTCCCAATCAACGCGCTGGCTCTGATGAGTAACCGGCACCAAAAATGTAGAGCGTGCTTTTGCCGGGAGGAGCAAGGCTCGGATCAGTGACACACGCGTTCTGGACGTAGTACGACGGATCGGCTGAAAGGGTGTGAGTGCGCCCGATATCGCGCATATTGCCGGCGTAGTCTTTCGAGATGTAGATGGTGTGATGAGATAGGTCCTCGTAACGCCCGCGCAACCCGAGATACATCATGAAAGCCGAGCACGACATCGACTTCTTCGCGAGCTTGCCATCTCGCCATCGGCGACGTAACCAATCAGGTACGAGCCGCGTCATGGCGCGCGCAAAATCGGCGTTGACGACCACGGCATCTGTTTTGTAAGTTCCCGCGGCTGTTTTGACACCCACGGCTTTACGGCCTTGAAACAAGATTTCCGTTACAGGTTCCTGCAGCCGAATGGTTGCGCCCAAATCCTTCGCGATGCGCCCGAGCGAAGCTGTTACAGATCCACACCCGCCGCGCGGATGATAGATGCCGTACTCATATTCGAGAAACGACAGGATGGTGAATAGGCTAGGGCACTCAAACGGCGACATGCCCAGATATTTTGATTGGAACGAAAACGCGAGCCGCACTCGCGGATCCATGAATAACGGCTCAACTCGGAGTCAAGCGAGCGCCACGGCTTCAGTGTCGGCAGCAGGCCAAGTACGTTGAGCCGGAACGTATCGCGCCAGGTGTGGAAGGGCGATTCGAGAAAGGGCCGGAAGCAATCCAGTTTCTTGCGGTTATCGATGATGAAGGCACTGACGCGCGACGCATCTTGCGTGTTCAGGCACGCCACGGCGGATTGCATTTTCCTCAGATTCGACGTAGCGAGAATTTGGCCACCGCTGCCGAACACAAGCCGGTAATGCGGATCGAGTCTTATCAAATCGAGCTCGCGCCAGAGGTGGTATCCCGCGCTGCGCAGAATTCTGTCGAGGACCTGCGGGTAATGAAAAAATGTCGGACCGTGGTCGAAGGTGAAACCGTCGTGGGTAAAAGTGGAAGTTCTCCCGCCAAAATGAGGCAGGCGTTCCAGTACAGTCACTCGAACGCCTGCCTTGGCCAGTAGAACGGCCGCAGTAAGACCTCCGGGACCAGCTCCGATAACAATAACGTGATGCGGCAACGCAGCTCTCCGAAAGACCTCAGCAGTTGAATGTTTGCTCGAGATCAGCTCGCTTAAGCTCCGTCTGATCCGTGCAGCTTAACGAGCTTGTTATAGGGCCCGAGAAGCAGGTACGTCGGCGCCCAATGACCTACGAAATTCGCCTTGCGTTCATCACCCATCGTTTGAAACGACAACGAAATGCCGATGGACCCAAAAGCAGCCCACAGCCACGTATCGGACGGTAGCTTTAATGTGTGTCGCTCGATGATGCGGGCTAAAGGCCCTTCGCAATGTTCTTGGCGTGCACGTGCGCGCGGTTCCTTTGTGAGCTCTGAAACCATAGATTATTTCGCTGTCCACCCTTGATCGTAGAGACAACCCGATTTACTGTAAAGAAAAACACGAAAGCCATTTTCTTGGACGTCAAAACAGGTTCAAAAAGTTGACTCAAAAGAAAACAAAGAAACGTATGGAATCTCTAACAATTACCGAAGGTCTGAAGCGTTACTTGATTGGCGAGAAACTACGACGGTTGCGGCTGCGCAAGAGTATGGGCTTGAGCGAGTTAAGCAAACATACCGGGCTCTCGGCATCTCTGTTGTCGAAGCTTGAACGCAATCTTATGCATCCGACGTTGCCCACTCTTCTGCGTATCGCGCTCGTGTTCAGCGTCGGGCTAGAGTATTTCTTTAATCCTGAGCCCAAACCGGTGATGGAGATCGTGCGGAAACGAGTGCGGCTGCGCTTCCCCGATACGCCCGGCAAACGTCTACCGGCTTACTACTTTGAAAGCCTGGACTTTGTTGCTGAAAATCGCAAGTTGAATGCTTATTACGCGGAATTTGAGGCTCTTGCGCCAGCAAACGCGCAGAGACACCAGCACGATGGAGTCGAATTTCTCTATGTGATGTCAGGGAAACTGGCGATACAAGTCGGCGACGACGAGTCCGAGTTAACGAAAGGAGACGCGGTCTATTTCGACTCTACGGTTCCGCACTCATACCGCAGAATCGGGTCGCGCCGAACCGCCGCGCTGGTAGTAGTGACGAGTTGAGAACTACGCGCTGTGTATGAGCATTAGATCGGCCACCAGCATGGAATAGATCGTTGGCTGCGCCGCGGCCTCGGGAACTCGCAGAACTGCGGACGGATGATAAGTCACGAGCACCCGCTGCTGGCCGCTCATGATCCAACTTGCTCGTTCGTTTGCGATTTGTACCTTGCGTCCCAGCACCGATTGCGCGGCGCTCGATCCGAGGCAGACAACCTTCGACGGATGGTGGCAATTTCCGCGCGAAGTCACGGGCGGCAGGTTGCATTCGCTCGCGCGAGGATTCTGATGGATGCGCCGCTTTCCGCGCTCCTCGAATTTGAATGCCTTGACCGCGTTGGTGAGGTAAACGCGCTCCCGTTCAATGCCTGCTTGGCCTAGCGCGCGGTCGAGCACTTGGCCGCCCGGTCCGACGAAAGGCCGGGCGGCGAGATCTTCTTCATCGCCGGGCTGCTCGCCGACGATCATCACTTTTGCGAGCGGGTTCCCTTCGCCCCACACTGGGCCGCTCGCAAGCCGGCAGGGATTGCATGCCGAGCAGTTGCGCACCGCATCCCGCAGTTCACTTTTCAATCCAGCACGGCTGAAGCTCAAAGCGATGCGCGCGCAGTAATCGACCGCTCAGTCTTGCTTCTTCGTCTCGGCAAAAAAGGCGGAGTCCTTGTGGAGTCCAAACGCGGCAACCAGCGCTTCGTGGCGTCCACGCGCCGTCCACATCGTGTGCGGGTAAGTCTTGTGTTTTCACTAATGCTGGTCTGTAAACGATTGATTTACGTTGCTTGGGGTGCAAGAGGTCCCGGGTTCAAACCCGGCGGCCCGACCAACCGTTTCAAACACTTACAACCCCAAATGTTCTAGAAACTGCCTCTTGGAATCCAAACGGAGTCCATATTTTGGACGCCGAAGGACTCAGTGAGACGAACTTCAGAAGAAGAGGGGCAGGTTGCGAGATCTCGCTTTAACGGTTCTCGTTCACGAGTGAGTTCTCCGGCGCTCTCTCCGGGGAAAAATCCGACATTCCTGACAATTTGTTTCTAAGCTCTCGATTCGATTCCGTTCACGTTTGTCGGGTGCTCAAGAATGCCCAATATTCAACTCGACACGCCTGACAAAAACCCGACACGATCCGTAGGCACCTAGTTTTCTGTTGACGAATGAAAATCCCCATTGGTATGGAGGAGGGAAGAACAAAAGGGGAAAGTATAAGTGCAGGAAGCCGCACACAAAATTGAGCTTTGGCCTATCGATAAGCTGGTTCCCTACTCGCGCAATCCGCGCAAGAACGACGATTTCGATCCGAAAGAAGTGGACGATCTACTGGTCGAAGACGATACGAGAAACCGAACACCGTTCACCCGAGAATCCCATCGCGGTGCTCCGAGAGGAGTACGGGTTAGGTACTGCGGCTCCGTCGGAGTTCGGCCTTAGTCTCTTACAACAGCTTCAGCTCTCCCAGGTGTGCCCTTTAGTCCTGGTATCAAATGGAACAGGCGTCGCCCGACTGGATGAATGCGCCGAGCAATCAGGTTCGCGCACTGGTGCGGTCGCTCGGCTGTAAAGTAAGCATGAGAAGGTGAACGGATGAATTCCGACTTATTGGGAATCGCTCTGGCCTGGCTCCTCGGCGCGCTCGGGGTGTCGTCTGGATACTCCGTCTCCGTATGTCGCGGCCTGACCGTGAATCGAGTGAAAGCTGCGCCAAGCGAGAAAACTAAAATTACTACGAAAGAGCGAAGGCAACCCTAGAGTTCGATCTTGCTTCGCGTTTTACGCGAGCCACGAACCGAGTCACACAGAATTCGGCTTGAAAGGGCTTGACAGGCGCACTACTGGTTCAACACGAGCCCTGCTGGTATGTGAGGAAGAAGAACGCCCCCGGGGTTGGGAAAGCGGGCGAGAACTCGGGAGGCGAATGTGAGTTCGGTTGAGTTCGAATGATCACGCCGGCTTCCAAATTCACGCGTAAGAGGGAAGAGGCCATCGCTGCCCTGATGACGCAGCGGAACGTGGAGGAAGCTGCGCGCGCGGCGGGCATCGGCCACCAAACCCTGCTGCGGTGGTTGAGACACCCGGAGTTTCAGCACGCCTACCGGGAGGCGCGCCGCGCCGCTTTCGGACAGTCGATCGCCCGTTTAGAGCACGCGTCTGGCGCGGGCGGTCTCCACGCTGTTGAAGGTGATGGTCGATCCGAGTGCTCCCGCTTCCAGCCGAGTGCGTGCCGCTGACTGCGTCTTGGATCACACCATGAAGGCGATCGAAATCGAAGATATCGAGGTGCGTGTGGCGGCTTTGGAGCGAAC
>JAFAYI010000022.1 GCA_019240475.1 Acidobacteriaceae bacterium | reverse complement strand
GGTGATTGTTTGCGCCCTGGTCACCGACCCTGAGCCGCACGAAAGCGCGACCGGGCCGCCCGGGGCCTGCGCAGACTGCCCCGTCTCCAGCGGACATTCAATCGAATACGCGTAACAGCCCGACGTGTAGACCGGAGTGCTGGTGTCCTTGGCGCTTACGAAGGTCGATCCGGCCGCATGAGCCGTCACGTTCCCGCCGCTTACCGTTGCAATCGAAGTGTTGCCCGAAGCCCACGCCGCCGCGGCCGTGATATTGTACTGGTTTCCCGTGTTGTATTGCGCCGTGAATGTCTCTTGCACACTGCTCGCAACGGGCAGCCCCCACGGATCTGAGTCGATGAACGACTCCGTGGCGCCCAGGCACGTCTTGCAATGCGTGCTGCCGCAGGTGGCCTTCTGCACGTTATATGTTCCGGATTCCATCGCTACCAGAATGTGCTCGCTTTCTCCCTGCGAACCTGTGAGCACCGCGCTGCCTTCCTTCACCGAGAGTGGAATCGTGCGCCCTTGTTGGTCGGGGACCGTACTCCCGAACCTCTGTTTCGGAGCGACGCCTTACTGTTGGGCTGACCTTCTGGTCAGGAATTTCAAGGCCTCTTGTCGCACGAGCTGGTCGCCGCTAACCTTCCCAATCTCTCTCAGCGCAATATCTACATTCACACCAGGTAAAGATCCCAGCCACATCACCGCCTGAACACGGACGCCCAAGAATTTAGATGTCAGCGCGGCCCTCTCTAAGGCCTGAACTCCATCAGTTCCGCCGATCACACCGGTACATCGAACGGCGAGCTCTTCAAACCGCACCTTCGGCGAATCGAAATACTCCGACAAAACGGGGATTGCCTTACCACCGAAGGCCACAATTCTCGACACGTCTTCCGCCGAAAGAGGAACCCGCGTGTAGGCTTCGCGTCCAGGCGAAAGCTTGGTAGTTCCCTGCTCAACGTTTCGGCTAAATGATGCCTCGACGATACGCCTGATGTCCGCTCGTGTAACATCTTGATCGTTGCCACGTTGAGCCCCTGACAGAAGCATCGGTATCGAGATCGCGAATGCGTTATGTACAATACGAGACCAGATTCGCATGTCCTTTAGTTCACCGTTCCTTGGCTATAACTATCGTTCTCGCCTGATGGATTCCCAGTCGTCGTGAGGCTTTGACCGTATTCACAGTCACGACGGCCAGTCGTCGTCAAAATGCTAGACGTGCCCGCCGAACTCACGAGTTCAAACGACTGAACCACGCTGACACATAGGTTTTGCGTGGTCGTCGTGAAACAAGTTCCAACGGGCACATCGACGAAAGTTCCGTCGGACGCTGTCGTCTGCGGGGTGGCAAAGGGACTATAGCCACTGAAGGTAGGAGAGCCGTTCACGGTGACATGCTCCTGCGGCGTCATGCCAGCCATCGCGATAGGGCTGCCATTCTGATCGAGAACCTGATAAGTGACGCTGTAGAAGGAGCCGGTTTGGCCGCTCTGACACTCGCCCCCCACCGTTTCGGCGCGGATCGCCTGAAAATAGGACGGCGCTTGGGCGGTCCCCGGGGCCTGCCCGGACTGCCCCGTTTCCAGCGGACATTCGATCGAGTATGCGTAGCAGCCGGAGGTGTAATCCGGGGTGTTGGGGTCATTGGCGGCTACAAACGTGGTTCCCGCCGCGCGCGCGGCCACCTTACCTGAGCTTACAGTGGCAATGGAGGTGTTCCCCGAAGTCCAACTTGCCGCCGATGTGAGGTTGAACTGACTGCCCGTGTTGTATTGCGCCGTGAATGTCTCCTGCACACTGCTCGCAACCGGCAGCCCCCACGGATCTGAGTCGATGAACGACTCCGTGGCGCCCATGCACGTCTTGCAATACGTGCTGCCGCAAGTGGCCTTCTGCACGTTATACGTTCCGGATTCCATCGCCACCAAGATGTGCTCGCTTTCGCCTTGCGAGCCGGTCAGCACCGCGCTGCCTTCCTTCACCGAGAGCGGAATCGTGCGCCCCTGCGGGTCCGGTATCTGGTTCGTAATGATCTCCGAAATGTTGAACGAGCGCGTTACCTTGCCCTCCAGGTGCAGCGGCAAAGCATACTGCCCGCCGGCGAAGAACAGCGTGAATACAAAATCCTGCGCCTCGTCCGCCGGATTCCAGAGCGTCACCATCGTGTCCTCGCCGTTGCCGGTGCTCCAGTAGGAAAGAGATTTGCCGACGCTCTCCAATACCGCCGAAGGCGAGACGCCGAACACATACGTATTCTTCCGGTCCACGCTGCCGCTATCGGCCAGTAATGCGAATCGCGGCCCTGCACGTCCAGAACGACGTCGATCGTTCCGCTGTAGTTGGCGTGGGCTCAATCCGGAGAGGGAATGCTGAATTCGTTGGAAGGAACCGGATTGGTGTCGGTCATGCTCTTCCATTCGCCGCTACTCTTCTTCTGCAGTTTCGAGAATCCGAGTTTAACAACGACTGGCACCTCCGTTCCGGGTGCTCGAT
>JAFAYI010000006.1 GCA_019240475.1 Acidobacteriaceae bacterium | reverse complement strand
TGACATTCACGTGCATGTGCCGGAAGGGGCGATCCCGAAGGATGGTCCATCGGCCGGCATCACCATCGCAACTAGCATCTGCAGCGCCCTGACCGCCATTCCCGTGCGCTGCGATATCGCAATGACTGGAGAAATAACCGTCCGTGGACGGGTCCTCCCGATAGGCGGCCTCAAAGAGAAACTCATGGCCGCTCACCGGCACGGGATTCGTGAGATCGTGCTCGCGAAAGACAACGAAAAGGATCTCGCCGACGTTCCGGAAAATATCGCCAAAGACATGAACCTGCACTTCGTCTTCTCGATGGACGAAGTCTTGAAAATCGCGCTGGAGCGTGAGATTGTCGCACTGCCGCTGGCGCCCACCGCAACGGCATCCGACCTCGTCGCACGACCGGCGGAGGATAACCGTACCCACTAGCGAATCGAAAAATGGGAAGTACCGGCATGGTTAAGTGTGGGGCGGGCCCTCGGCCTGCGGCGGCCTCGCAGGCCGCCCAATCAGGGTCTCCAAGCTTGATCATCAGCGCGGCACATCCGCACCAGTTCCCGCCGGAGCACGCTGCGGTGGAAGTCGCGTTTCTCGGACGAAGCAATGTTGGAAAATCCAGCTTGCTCAACCGGCTTGTGGGGCAAGATGGCTTGGCGTTTACCAGTTCCAGGCCAGGTTGCACGCAGCTTATAAACTTTTTTCAGATCGAAGAGGCTTTGCACTTTGTCGATCTGCCGGGATATGGATACGCGCAGGTACCCGTTGAGCAGAAGGCGGAGTGGAGGAAGCTCATTGAGAGTTATCTTCTCCACCGGCGCAATCTTGCTTTGTCCTTCGTACTGATCGACGCCCGGCGCGGGTGGATGGAAATGGACCGGGAACTCAAAGCTTGGCTCGAGTTCCATAACCGTCGATATCAGGTGATCGTCACCAAGATCGACAAACTAAAAAGCAACAACGGAGTGAAAGCAGCACTGGACGCGATCCGGAAGGAAATACCGGAGCACGAACTTGTGCCGTTCTCGGCCATCACCGGCCGGGGAGTGAGGGAAATTTGGCAAATCATCTCGAAGATCAAGAACAAGCAGTAGCCCCCGCGGCTGCCACCGAAGGTATGCCCACCGAGAAGCCACTAGAGACGAACGGCGAAGGCAAACCTGCCCCAGAGACCAAGGAAACCAAGCCTGGCGAAACGGCGAGCGAGAGGACGGGCGAGAATAAGACGGCTGAGCCGCGCGGCGATGCCCCAGTCTCCAGCGTGAATCGCACGAGGTCTGCGGAAGGCAAGCACGCCGCGATCAAAGGAAACGGTCGGCCGGCTGGATCGCAAGTCAAGCCCGCAACCGGCGACGGTAAGCCTGCCGAAATCAGGCCCGCGGCCGAGACAAAGCCCGCGGCCGCCGAATTGAAGGCGGCTCCGGAGAATAGCTCCTCGGCAGTGGTTTCAGGCGCGGCGTCACCAACCTCTGCGCAGCAGGGCGCGACCCAAGGCGCTGTGCAACAAGCTAGCGCGCAAGCCGCCGCCATGCAGCAAGGCGCTCCGCAAACAACTCAGCAGCCTCAGGCAGCCGTTCAACAACCCGGCCCGCAACCGCGGCGCGGCCGGCATTCGATCGGCAATACGGGCGCCCAGGGCCAGAGGAATGGAACCACCACTCTCGACCTCGTCGAACTGAAAGACATGAGCATTCAGGCGCTCAACCAGATTGCGAAAGATCTGGCGGTTCCGGGCGCGGCCGGGCTGCGCAAGCAAGAACTTATTTTCAAGATCCTTCAGACCCAGGCGGAAAAGAGCGGTCTGATCTTTTCCGAAGGCGTCCTGGAATGCCTGCCGGACGGTTTCGGTTTCTTGCGCGCGCCCGAGTATAACTATCTGCCGGGACCCGACGACGTGTATGTCTCGCCTTCGCAGATTCGCCGCTTCGATCTGCGCACCGGCGATACCGTCTCGGGCCAGATTCGTCCTCCGAAAGAAGGCGAGCGTTACTTCGCTCTCATCAAAGTCGACGCGATTAACTTCGAGCCGCCCGAGGAAGCTCGCAACAAGATATTCTTCGATAACCTGACGCCGCTTTATCCGGATGAGCGGCTGAAGCTCGAAACCTCGAAGGATAATTTCTCCGGGCGCGTGATGGACCTGCTCACGCCTCTCGGCAAGGGGCAGCGCGGACTCATCGTCGCCCCACCGCGCACCGGCAAAACAATGATGCTGCAAAGCATCGCGAATTCGGTTACGACGAATCATCCCGAAATCAACCTCATTGTCCTGCTGATCGACGAACGCCCCGAGGAAGTCACGGACATGCAGCGCTCGGTGCGCGGAGAAGTCATCAGCTCCACGTTCGATGAACCAGCATCCCGTCACGTTCAGGTCGCCGAAATGGTGATCGAAAAGGCCAAGCGGCTGGTTGAACACAAGCGCGACGTGGTAATTCTGCTCGATTCGATTACTCGTTTGGCGCGGGCATACAACACGGTTGTTCCGCCATCCGGCAAGGTGCTTTCGGGCGGCGTGGATTCGAACGCATTGCAGCGGCCGAAGCGGTTCTTCGGCGCGGCGCGAAATATCGAAGAAGGCGGGTCGCTGACCATTGTGGCGACCGCGCTGATCGACACCGGAAGCCGCATGGATGACGTGATCTTTGAAGAATTCAAAGGCACCGGCAACATGGAAATCCATCTGGATCGCAAGCTGGTGGACAAGCGTGTGTTCCCGGCCATCGATATCAACAAGAGCGGAACGCGAAAAGAAGAGCTATTGCTGCCGCGCGAGGAATTGAATCGCGTGTGGGTTCTCCGCAAGGTGCTCAATCCGCTTTCGCCGGTGGAATCGATGGAATTGTTGCTCGATAAACTCGGCAAGACGCGCAGCAATGCGGAGTTTCTAGCCGCTATGAGCGGCTGAGCAGGCGCGAACTCAATAGATCGGTAAATGGGCCGTATCCGCGTTCTCTCCGATAACGTGGCGAACAAAATCGCTGCTGGAGAGGTCGTGGAACGGCCCGCTTCCGTTGTTAAAGAGCTTCTCGAAAATTCGCTCGATGCGGGCGCGAGAGACATTCGCATCGATACCGAGAATGCCGGCCGGCGGCTGATTCGGATACAGGACGATGGCTGCGGCATGCTGCGCGACGACGCGCTGCTGGCCTTCGAACGGCACGCTACCAGCAAGCTGAGCGACGTGAAGGACCTGCTCGCGATTGAGACGCTTGGCTTCCGCGGCGAGGCGCTGCCTTCCATTGCTTCGGTGAGCAGGTTGACCTTAGAAACCCGATCAAGCGAAGAACAGACGGGAACTGTGGTTGAAATTGCCGGCGGCAAGATCTTGCGCTGCGAGGAAATCGCTCGCGCCTCTGGCACAACTATCGCCGTGCGGGACCTCTTCTTCAATGTTCCAGCGCGCAAGAAGTTTCTACGCTCGGATCAGACCGAACTCGCGCACATCGGTTCGTTGATGACTCATTACAGTCTCGGGCACGCCAACAAACGTTTCGAGCTGTATCACGAGAACCGGGAGCTGCTAAGTGTCACTCCGGTCTCAACCTTGCGCGATCGCGCGTTTCAAGTATTCGGCTCAGAGGCGATGGACGATTTGGTCGATCTCGGGCCGCGCAAGTTCGAGCTGAAGCTGCCGCCGCCGTATGTGCCACCGGGCTCCCGCGCTTCACTGCATGAAAGGCCGGAACCCGAGATTCCCGAGTTTGTGCTGGAAGGATTGGTCTCGGGTCCTCACGTTCAGAAGGCGAACCGTAACTCGGTTTTCCTGTTTGTGAACGGAAGATTGATTCGGGATAAAGTGCTGCTGCACGCGATCTCGGCGGCGTATCACAACCTGATGCCGGCGGGATGTTTTCCGTTCGCGCTGCTCTTTCTCAACTGCGACGCAAGCGAGGTGGACGTCAATGTTCATCCGGCGAAGACCGAAGTCAGATTTCGCCATGGAGCACCGGTCCATGATTTCGTCCGGGATGCGATTCGAGAAATTCTGATGGAAAGCCGGCCCGCCTCGAGTATGCCGATTCAAGCCGCTTCACCGGCGTTAACTCAGCGGCGCTCGTTCACCCCCGAATCGCAGGGCGGCCCGCAGCGGGGCGCGGCTCTGCCGTTCTCCGAATTTTCGGCGACGATCGACAGGGCTGGCGTCGAGTTAGAATCCATACAGCCCGAAACGGCATTCGAGCGAGACTCAGTGGATAATTTGCCTACGGTGACGGTAAGCACGCCCGTGAGGCCCCCTGTCATCGCGCAAGGGCCCGCATGGCCGATCGCTTCCGCACCCGTACGCGCAGTTCCCGATACACATGGCGCGCTCGACCAGCTTCCGCCGGGATGGGATCGCGTCGATAACCTGACGGCGCTTCCGGATCTCCGGCCCCTGGGGCAATTGCACGAAAGCTTCATTGTGGCCGCTGGGCGCGACGGGCTGTGGATTATCGACCAGCATGTCGCGCACGAGCGAATTTTGTTCGAACGAGTCTTGCGGCAGCGAGCGGCTGGCACGGTCGAGATTCAACAACTCCTGATGCCGCTGGTCGTACAACTGACTCCGGCGCAGCAGTTCGAATATGTACGGATCGCGGATGAATTGAATAGCCACGGCTTCGAAACGGAACCCTTTGGACAACGAACGATCGCCATCAAAGCGGCTCCTGGAGGCGTAGGACCCGGCGACATCGAGCGGATCCTCTTCGACATTCTGGAAATCTCCGAGCGGGAACTGCGTTCGGCATCTCTCGATGAGATCCGGCGCAACGTTTGCGCAACCATAGCCTGCCGCGCGGCCATTAAGATCAACACCAGACTGGAGTCTCAGAAGATGGAATGGCTCTTGAGGGCGCTGGCGGCCTGTGAGTACCCGATGACTTGCCCTCACGGGCGGCCGATTGCGCTACGCTACAGTACGAAGGACATTCTAAAAAGCTTCCACCGCATTTAACATGCCGGTCCTGATTATCGCGGTTGTGGTGCTGCTCGCGATCTGGATAGGTATAACAGCGTCAATAGCGCGGAAGAATCGACGTCTGATAGAACGGTTGACCGAGCGCATCTATGCACTCGAGAGTCAATCGAGAAATCCCGCGCCGCAGCCGGTTCCGATTCGGATAGAAACCGCTCTCCGGCCCGAACCGCTGCCCTTAGTTCCGCGAGCGGACCTGGCAAGCTCGGTCGAACCCGCGATACCCGCTCCGCACAAGCCGGTAAGTTTCGAAGAAACCCTCGGCACTAACTGGCTCAACAAACTCGGCATAGTCATTCTGGTCATCGGAATCGCATTTTTTCTGGTATATGAGCTGAGCGAACTCGGGCCGGTGGGAAAGGTGCTCGTGGGTTATGCGGTCTCCGCCGCGATGCTGTGTCTCGGTGCTTGGTTCGACCGGCGAGAACAGTGGCGCGTTCTGGCGCGCGCCAGCCTGGCAGGCGGCTGGGCGCTCGTTTACTTCACCACTTATGCTATGCATCACGTGCCGGCCGCGCGTATTCTTTCCCCGGAAGGGCTGGACCTCATTCTGCTGCTAGTTGCGGCGGCGGGTATGGTCGCACATACATTACGCTATAACTCACAAGTAATTACAGCGCTGGCCTTCTTACTGGCTTTCACAACCATTAACATCAGCCGTGGAAATGCCTATAGTCTGATAGCCGGCGCGATTCTGGCGGCCGGATTGGCCGCCGTCGCGCTACGCCGCCGCTGGTTTGAAGCGGAGCTGATGGGGATCATAGCTGTTTATCTCAATCACTATTTGTGGCTGCGGCCGATCGTCGAATCCATGCAGCCGCGCTTCGCATTTCCGGGATATCTCATCAGCTCCATTCTGCTCTTCGCATACTGGCTCATATTCAGAATCTCTTACGTGTCTCGCACCGTTCCGAACGGCGACGCCGAACGACTGTCTACGGCAGCCGCCCTTCTGAACACTGGATTATTGCTTTGGGTTCTGAGCTATCAATCCATTCATCCAGAACTGGGGTTCCAACTTCTGGCGTTTATGGGAGCCACCGAATTGGCATTTGGGCAGCTCCCGGTTACACGCCGCCGCCGACAAGCCTTCATCGTGCTGAATAGCCTTGGAACTTGCCTTCTGTTCCTCGCGATTCCGCAGCGCTATTCGGGCCATGATCTCTTCGCTGTGTGGCTCGCCGAAGCGGAAGCACTAATTGTGGCGGGCATTTTTCTGGATGAGATTCTCTACTACCGGCTAGGCGTCATCGCAGGCTTATTTGTGGCGCTTGCAACGGTGTTCGACGAATTTGTATCGCAGCCGCATGCATTGCAGCCTGGATACGCCGGGCTCTTCGCGGTCGCCGCACTATTGTTCTACGCCGATTCGCAGTGCTTTCCGCGCCGTTGGCCGCGCATGGTGAAAGGTCAGTTTGACCGCAACGCGGCTGTCGCGTTGGCGCATGCGGCCGGTTTCCTTGCGCTCGTCGCTCTCTGGTTGGCATGCGCGGGAGTGTGGACTGCAGTCGCCTGGTCAGTATTAGCGGTCACGCTCGCGGCCATCGGCGGCCGGTTTCAATCCCGCGAATTGGCCTTACAAGCCTCAGTTTGTGCCGTTGCCGTAGCGGCACGGGCATTCGTTGTGAACTTATCCGATGTAACCGCTTACGCAACCATTAGTTGGGTGACGCCACGCAGACTAACTATGTTATTAGTCATACCCCTCTTATATTGCGCCGCACGTTTCGCTGGCACGAGACTTGGGCGCCGCGTTCCATATTTTTCGGCGCTGTTTCTACTCACCGCTTTCATCGCGGTCGAGCTGCCAAGCGGGCTTGTTACGCTCGGCTGGGGCATCGAAGCCCTTGCTGTCTTCGTATTCGCGCTCTGGGCGAAAGACAAGGTTTACCGATTCTCCGCGCTCGGGTTACTTTGTTTGTGCGTGCTGAAGATTGTATTTCGGGATGTCTGGGGATTAGCTGCCCGTGATCGCTATTTAACGTTCATGGTGCTGGGCCTCGCTCTTCTCGCGGTTTCGTATCTCTATACACGATTCCGTGACGTTCTGCGGCAATATTTTTAGTTAGCAGTTATTCCCACTCGATAGTTCCCGGCGGCTTGTGCGTCAGGTCGTAAAACACAGCCGCGATGGAAGACAGCGCCAGTAGCTTACTCGTCAATTCGTCAAGCCACGCCTCAGGCATGAGAACGACATCGGCAGTCATTCCATCGACCGATTGAATGGGCCGCAGGACGAGCGATTCGCGTCCAGAACCGGCGCCCACCGGCAACAGCACCACTGGAAACTGCCAGACTTGCGATTCAAAGCCCGTCGCGCCGCAGAATTCGCGGACGATAGCATCGGCTTCGCGAAGGACGTCCAGGCGTTGTTTGGTGATCGACGCCTCGAACACCTGCAGGAGACCGGGGTCGACCTTCGCGCCGCAGAGCGCTACGACGCGGTTGATATCGGAACGCCGATTTGTGAGGGCCGGCGCAGTGACATGGATCTGGTCGGGCGTAGGTCTTGAGGGCAGCAACAGCACTGCGCGATAACTACGGGCGTCGCCTTGCACGCCGACGGACCGCACCGGAAGCAGAAAGCCGTCCGGATCCTTACCCACGCGTTCGGATGCCGCGGAACACAGACAGCGAATCGCGAGACCGGGGCCTGGAAACGGATGACGGGCCAGCAGCGGCGCAGGCACCCCGAGTTCGCGGCCGATTTCGCGGACTTCGTCTTTGTAGAACGAAGTGATCGGCTCGATGATGCGCCCGGAATCGATCAGCGCCTGGATCCCGGCCACACGATTGTGATGGGTTTTAATCAGATCGGCGTGCGTCGTCCCGCCGGACTCGATCGTGTCGGGATAAATTGTGCCTTGACCGAGAATCCAATGGCCGTCGAGAAAGTGTTCGGTCGCGAGAACACGTTCCTGAACCTTGACGAATTGCTCGCCTATGATACAGCGCTTTTCTTCGGGATCGAAAGCCCCATGGAGAGCTGAAAGGAATTCAGCCTCGGCATGATCGATCATGAAATTCGTAGCGCCGAGTTGCTCGAAAGCTCCGTGGACAAATTCGGTCTCGCCTTTGCGCATCAAGCCCGTATCGACGTAGATTCCATAGACGCGCTGTGGCCCGAGAGCGCGTAGGCACAGCGTGTAGGCAACCGTTGAATCCACGCCGCCGCTGACGAAGAAAAAAATGTTACGCTCGCCGGCGATGCGCCGGATCTGCTCTTCGACAAAAGGCACGCGTTGCGATAGGTCCCAGTCCTGTACCGCGCCGCAAATCCCAAATACGAAATTATCCAGGATCCGCATGCCAGCCTCGGTGTGGGCCACTTCGGGGTGAAATTGAAGGCCGAAAAGCTTGCGCGCGGGGTCAGACATGGCGGCAATGCCCGAAGTTTCGCTTGAGGCCGTGATCTGGAAACCCGGCGGAACGGATTCGACTGTATCGAAGTGGCTCATCCAGATTTGCGATGGCGCCACGCCGTTCCAGAGCGCATCATCTTCGCAGGTGATGGTGAGGCGCGCAACGCCATATTCGCCACGAGTTCCTTTTTGAACGCACCCGCCTAAGCGCCGCGCCATGAGCTGATGGCCATAGCAGATGCCCAGAACCGGGATTCCGGCGCAGAGCACTTCCGGATCGATATCTGGGCTGCCGCTCTCGCGAACACTCGCCGGGCCGCCCGAGATAATGATTCCTTTGCGCGACCGAAGCTTGCCGGATGGCGTATCGCTTGCTTGCACGTCCGCATACACACCCAATTCGCGGACGCGCCTCGCGATCAGATGAGTATATTGGCCCCCGGTATCGAGAACCGTAATCTGGGGCGCAACAAGGCTACCGGCCTGGAGTTTAGCGGCTCCCTGCACTAGGGACAAAGCCGCTCCGAGACGCTGTGGTTACCGGCTGGCCCTCTGTTTTTCATACCGGTTCTTGGCTTCAGCCAGCAGATGCGCGGCCTTGGGCAGCGCGTCCATCGCTTTCTGCACTTCGAGATCCTGTTCCACTGCGATCTTTTGGGAGTCTTCGTAGCTGAAAGCCGTGACGTACATTTCCTGGCGCAGCTCATCGCGCAGCCAGGAATGATCGCGCGTCCAATCGGCTTCGGTGAAATCCACGCCGTTCTTCATCAGGTAGTCGTGGAAGTCATTGAGCAGATCTTCGCTCGGCGCCCAGCCCTGGGCGAGTTTGGTGTCGTGAGTTGAGAAGTAGTGATTCGAAAAGTTGAAGAATGCGTTCTTGCGGAGCACGCTCACTTCAAAAGCGTCGGTCTTCGGAGCGTCGAATTTTTCATCGGGCGTGATGCCGCCGCCGCCATAAACTACCCGGCCAAGGTCGGTCTGCTTGACGTCGGTCGGATTGTTGGCCTGGGCTCGTTTCCCGTAGTAATAATCGAGGAACGACACGTTCGAGTAATCCCGCTGAATCAGGCGTCCGCTTGGCGTGTAGTAATGCTGCGTGGTGAGCGCCAGGCCGGTGTTGTCGCTCAGCGGATAGACGGTCTGCACCAGGCCCTTGCCGAACGTGGTGTCGCCCAAAATCCAGGCTCGGTCGTGATCCTGCAGCGCGCCGGCTACGATTTCGGCGGCGGATGCGGAGTAGCGGTTGACCAGCACCACGATGGGATAACTTTCGCCATAGGTGCTGCCTTTCGCCAGATACGGCTTCTCCGAATAGGCGCGTCCTTTATGTGACACCACAACCTGGCCCCGGTCCAGCCAGTGGCCCGCGACTGCCACGCCTTCCTGCAATAGGCCGCCCGGGTTTTCGCGGAGGTCCAAAATCAACCCCTTGATGTTCGGTTCACCCAACGCCTTCAGGTTGTCTTCCACTTCCTTGCTCGTGGTTTCGGTGAAGGATTGAATACGCATATAGGCGATGCCGGGGCGAATCCAGAACGCGGTGTCCACGCTGTTGCGTGGGATCTCGCCGCGAACTAGATTGAACGTGATCGGCTTCGAAGCGCTGTCGCGGTTAACCACTACTTGGACCTTGGTGCCCTTCGGCCCGCGCAGCAAATCGGCCACTTCGGTGGTGCTGAGGTTGTCGACTCGCTTGTCGTTTACTTCGAGCAGAATGTCGCCTGGCCGGAGTCCGGCCTTATACGCCGGTGAGCCGCCGAAAGGATGAATGACCATGGGTTTGCCGGTGCGGGGCTGCGCACCGATCAACATGCCGATGCCGAAATACATCCCGTGCTGCTCCTCGCGAAGGCCGGCGAACTCTTTTGGATCGAAGAAATTGGAGTGCGGATCGAGCGTGCGCAGCATTCCCGGAATGGCGCCTTTGTAGATCGCCTTATCCGCCGAAAGCTTGTCGGCGTAATTCTGATCTACCACGTCGTACACCTTCGTGAACGATTCGATACTGGCCTTCAGATCGTCGTCCGACGTCGCACTCGCATTGTGCTGAGGGGAAGCCGCCGAAACGCGCTGAGCGCCGGGGCCGAACAAGCCGCCAACTAGAGCGCACGCGACAAGAAAAAGGGGAACAAAAAGCAAATAACGCCGCTGGGACGACAATGCAACCTCCAGGGTCTGTCTTCAGTATAGACGTAAAAGCGGCGATAACCTCTTGAACGCGGAGGGAAAATAAGCGAGGCGCGAGTCTCGCTAGACCGCCGCTCTAGCCCGCTTGCCGAAAGACGTTTCGCTGCGGTTTCCCTTTTTGGGAGCTTCTTCAAGCCGCTTCACCTGATCGCTGACGCACACCAGGAACATCGGTTGGCGCGCGTTCTTTAACAGATCGATGATGCGGTCCTGGTGGTCTTCGAGGTATATGGATTTCCCATCGGTTAACAGATGGAGCTTCGAATCGCTCGAGAGCACATCGGCGAGACGGCGGCCCATTCCTCGCTGGAGAAAGCGTAGAACGCGCCGAATCTTCTGCAACGAGAAGCCTTTACGGCGAAGTTCCGCGATAACCGTGATCTCTACCACTTCCTCGGGTAAATAGATGCGCTTATGTCCCTCGTGGCGTGGAGAGACCACCTTGCGCTCATCCCACCACTGAAGCTGCCGAAGGCTCACCTGGGCAATCTTGGCCACATCTGTGCTGGTGTATGTCCGTTGGCCTTGCGGCAAATCAGGACGGGCTTTGCGTGTTTTGAACATGACGCCCCTTTTCCGTTTTGGATCGCGGAACGACTCCCCAGATTGTACTAGACCTGTAGAAAGTGTCAAGCACCATCAGGCCCAGATTGTTAGCCCCCGCCCACAAATTCGACGATTTCGATCTCTGCCCCGCTCGCGACCATCGTTTGCGACCAGTCGCGTTTGCGAACGATGCATCGGTTCATCTCCACCGCCACCCGATCGGAAGACAGTTGTAGCCAATCGAGCAGATCGGCGACCGATTGTCCCAGCGGCGCCTCTTTGCGCTCGCCATTCACCAACACAGGTATGAGTTGCAATTGCACGTTGAACTGGAAGAAACGTTCGCACGGGACGACGCCTGGAGCGAGCCTCCCAGTCAAATAGGCTCGGACGCGCGCGCCGTTCCTCGAACGTCTGCGCTCATTATATGAACTTTCCGAATGATACTTTGGTAGCAAAGCACGATGCCCACCACTTACGCTGAAACCTGGTTTCCAGTGCTGGTTCAGATCGTTATTGCAATTGCGGTGGCCGGGGCCATGATCGGCCTTTCTGCACTGCTCGGGCGCAAGGTGAAAGATCCCATGAAGCTGATGCCCTACGAGTCGGGGGTGCAGCCGGTCGGGAATGCGCGCGAACGCTTCAGCGTAAAGTTCTACCTGGTTGCCATGGTTTTCATCCTGTTCGATATCGAGGCGATCTTCTTGTATCCCTGGGCAGTCGTGTACCGCCAATTGAAGCTGTTCGCTTTTTTCGAGATGCTGCTTTTCATTCTGCTCGTATTATGCGGCTTCTTTTATATATGGAAGAAGGGCGTCCTGAATTGGTCGTCCGACGAGCAGCATCAGCATCGCCGTGAAGTGGAGCGAAGCCGTGCTGCCTGAGTCCGTCGCTGAAAACAGCACCGCTGCCGCAATTGCCCAACGCCTCCCGGACGCCATTGTGGACGCGAAAATGGCCATCGACGGCCCGGTATTGACGATCGCGGCGAAGGAAATCCTGCCGGCATGCGGTCTTCTGAAACAGTCCCTGGGGTTTGAACGAATCAGCGCAATTACGGGCGTGGATTGGTGGCCGGGCGTACCGCGTTTCGAACTCGTCTACTTCTTGCATTCGCTGCGCCACAATGCGCGGCTGCGCTTAATTGTTCGACTAGAGGAAGACCAGCCCGTGGATTCCGTGTGCGCCGTGTGGCGCGGAGCGAACTGGTATGAACGCGAGGTTTTCGATCTTTTCGGCGTGCATTTCCGCAATCACCCGAACCTCGAGCGCATCCTAATGCCGGCCGACTGGGAAGGTTACCCGTTGCGCAAAGACTATCCCGTGCACGGCCATAGATATTCGTATCAGGATGAGTAGCAATTTTTTGAAATGGCGCCGGCGCAGGCCGATCAAAAGGATACAGCCATGATCGAAGGGAAGGCTCACGTCGAATCGCTCGACGCCGAGCGTGAACTGAGCGTCGAAGATCTCTCCGGGATCGAACTGCCGCCCGCGCGCCCTGGTTCCTCTCGTCGCTTCACGTTAAACATGGGTCCGCAGCACCCTTCCACCCACGGCGTACTGCGCGTGGTGCTGGAATTGGACGGCGAGACGATCATCAAAGCGCGGCCTGAGATCGGGTATCTCCACACCGGCATAGAAAAGCAGTGCGAAACGCGGAAGTACCAACAGGTAATTCCGCTCACCGACCGGGTGGACTATCTTTCGAACCTGAACAACAATCTCTGCTATTCCCTCGCGGTCGAGAGGCTGCTGGCTCTCGAAATCCCGCCGAAAGCGCAATGGATGCGGGTCATGCTGTGCGAATTAACCCGCGTGGCGAGTCACCTTATTTGGCTCGGCACGCATGCCCTCGATATCGGCGCGATGAGCGTGTATTTCTACTGCTTCCGCGAGCGCGAAGAGATCCTCAAGATCTTCGAAATGTTCTCCGGCCAGCGCATGATGACAAGCTATATACGAATCGGCGGTTTGGCTTTGGAGCCGCCGCGCGGTTGGCATCAAGCGATTTCGAAGGTGCTGGAACGCCTGGTACTCGGGATCGATGAGTACCAGAACCTGCTTACGTCCAATCCGATCTGGCTGAACCGGACCAGGGGCGTGGGCATGCTGCCGGTGGACGTGATGATAGATCTGGGCGTCACCGGACCGATGCTTCGCGCAGCCGGCGTCAATATGGACACCCGGAAGGACTGTCCGCATTCGAGCTATGAGCTATTCGACTTCGACGTCCCGACGCGTACCGCCAACGACGTCTTTGCGCGTTTTGAAGTCCGAATGGAGGAAATGCGGCAGAGCGTTCGCATTGTCAAGCAGGCCTTGGATGGAATGCCGTCCGGCCCGTGGCAGGCAGACGCGCCGCACGTGGTGCTGCCCGACCGGGAGAGGATGAAGACTCAGATGGAGTCGCTCATCTATCACTTCAAGATTGTTACCGAAGGTTTTCGGGTTCCGGCGGGTTCGGCGTATCAGGTGGTGGAGTCTCCGCGAGGAGAACTTGCCTATTATGTCGTCAGCGACGGCACCGCCAATCCACATCGCGTGTTCATGCGGACGCCCAGCTTTGCCAATCTGCAAGCGCTCGGCGCAATGCTCGAAGGAGTGTTGATTGCGGACTCGATCGCAATTATGGGAAGCATGGATTTCGTTCTGGGAGACGTGGATCGATGACGTTTTCTGCCGAATTGGAACGCCGCTTTGCGAAGCTGCTGGACAGCTATCCGTCAGGACGGCAGCGCTCGGCGGTGGTGCCCATGCTGCTCTATGCGCAGGACGAGATCGGGTGCGTGACGCAGGAGTTGGTCGAGGAAGTGGCGCGGCGCTGCGGCGTGACGCCGCTGCAGGTGGACGAAGTCATCGGCTACTATTCGATGCTGCATCGCAAGCCGCTCGGCAAGTATCATGTTCAGATCTGCACGAATATCGCGTGCCAGGCGGTCGGCGGAGAACAACTGTACGAGCATGCGAGCCGCACGCTGAAGCTGGGCAACAAAGAGGTCACCTCCGACGGATTGATTTCGCTCGAAGAAGTGGAGTGCATGGGCGCCTGCGCCTGGGCGCCAGCCATCCAGGTCAACTACGACTTCCATCACTTCGTCACGCCGGAACGCTTCGACAATTTGATGCAGGCGCTGCGCGACGGCACATACCAAAGGAAGGCTTCATAAAGGGCGATGCGCTACAACGAACCGAGCCCGCTTGAAACAAGAATTGTTTCTCAGCGCTTCGATCTTCCGAATCCAACTTCCATCGATACGTATTTAGCCAACGACGGTTATGTAGCCGTCAAGAAAGCGTTCGAGATGACGCCCGAGCAGATTATCGAGGAGCTAAAAACCTCGGCGCTGCGCGGACGCGGAGGCGCCGGCTTCCCCGCCGGCATGAAGTGGAGCTTCGTGCCGCGCAACACGGGAAAGGCGTCCTATATCATCTGCAACTCGGACGAGAGCGAGCCTGCCACCTGCAAAGACCGGCTGTTGATGGAAAACGATCCGCATCAACTTTTTGAAGGCATGCTGATCGCGGGTTGGACAATTCGCGCGAACAAAGGGTACATCTTCGTTCGCGGCGAATACCGGTATCTGATCGAGATTCTGGAGCGTGCAATTGCCGAAGCGTACGACCGTGGCTACCTGGGCAAGAACATTCTGGGCTCCGGTTGGGATTTCGACCTCTACACGCATACCGGCGCGGGCGCCTACGAGTGCGGTGAAGAGACAGCTCTGCTCGAATCGCTCGAAGGCAAGCGCGGCGTGCCGCGATTAAAGCCGCCGTTTCCGGCCGTGGCGGGAGCATTTCAAGCTCCTACGATTCTGAATAATTGCGAGACGTTCTCGGCCGTGCCCTGGATCCTCCGCAATGGCGGCCAAGCATTCGCCGACCTGGGTACCCCCAAGAATGGCGGAACGCGACTGGTCTGCATCTCCGGCCATGTGAACAGGCCGGGGGTTTATGAGATGAAGATGGGGTACAACATTCTGGCGCTCATAAACGATGTCGCGGGCGGCATGAGGAATGGCAAGAAGCTCAAAGCCGTGATCCCGGGCGGGTCTTCATCGCCTGTCCTGCGAGCAGACGAATGCGATATACCCTACGATTTCGACTCGCTCGCCAAGGCGAAATCGATGGCGGGTTCCGGCGGCTTGGTGGTGCTCGACGAAGACACCGACATGGTGGCGGTGGCTCTGCGCACTATCAAGTTCTACGCGCACGAAAGCTGTGGCTGGTGTATTCCGTGCCGCGAAGGAACCACGTGGCTCAAAAAGATTCTCACGCGATTCCACGAAGGCGGCGGCCGGCCGGAAGACATAGATCTGATTGCGGAGCTTGCGGACAACATGCTCGGCCGCACATTCTGCGCCCTAGGCGACGCAGCGGCCATGCCGACCACCGGTTTCATAACGAAATTTCGAAATGAGTTTGAAGAGTATCTTAAGAAGTCTCACGTGGCGCGAGTTCCTCAGCTGGCGCTTGTATAAGACGGTGCGGAACTAAATGGCCGATCTTGTCAATTTCACGATCGACGGGCGGGCGGTGCAGGCCCCCAAGGGAACGCTGCTCATCAATGCGGCGAAACAAGCCGGTATTCAAATCCCTGCCTTCTGTTATTACGACGGACTTTCGCTGCAAGCGGCATGCCGCATGTGCCTGGTGGAAGTAGAGAAGACGCCCAAGCTGCAAGTGGGCTGCACGCTTCCCGTAGCCGAAGGCATGGTGGTGCATACGGACTCGCCGCAGGTGAGGAAGGCGCGCAAAGGCACGCTCGAATTCCTGCTGACGAATCATCCTTTGGACTGCCCGGTTTGCGACAAGGGCGGCGAGTGCGAACTGCAGGACATGGTGTTTCGCTACGGAGCGGGGCAGAGCCGCTTCATCGAGCCGAAGATCCATGTCGACGAAAAACAGTGGTCGCCCATCGTGTTCTACGATGCGCCGCGCTGCATCCTTTGTTATCGCTGCGTACGCATCTGCGGCGAAGGATTGGGCGTAGGAGCGCTGGGAATCGGGAATCGCGGGGCGGCGGCTGAAATCGTTCCCAACCGCGGCGATCATCTGGAATGCGACGAATGCGGCGCGTGTATCGATATCTGCCCGGTGGGCGCTTTGACGAGCGGCACGTATCGCTACAAGACCCGGCCGTGGGAGATGGAGCATGTCGGCACGATATGCACGCATTGCTCGAACGGGTGCAAGACCACGCTCGGTGTTCGCAACGGCGACATCATGCGCGCCAATAATCGGGACCGCTCCGGCGTCAATGGCGAGTTCCTGTGCGTGAAGGGACGTTACGCTTTCGATTTCAACGAGCATCCGGAGCGCTTGACGTCTCCGCTGATCCGCTCCGGCGGCGAACTGAAGCCGATCTCCTGGGCCGTCGCGATTGCGACTGTGGCGAAGAAATTTTCCGAGATCCGTCGGGTCGGCAAGTTCGGCGTGATCGGTTCGAATCACACCTCGAATGAAGAGAATTTTCTGTTGCAGAGTTTTGCTCGCCAAGTTCTGCGAACGGCCAATATCGACCATCACCGCACGGGCGATGTTGCCGCGTTGATCGATGCTCTGCATGGCAGAACGGCGGCGCTCGCAACAACGGCCGACTTGTTCACCGCCAAAGCGGCGCTGGTGATCGCTAGCGATCTGGCGCAGGAGCAGCCGTTCGTTGCATTTCAGTTACGGAACAACGCTCGGCTGAATCGCGGACATGTCTATGCGGTAACGCCAGGACCCGTGCGCGAAGACAATTACGCGACCACGACACGCGCCGAACCCGGCCATGAGTTTGAAGCGCTCGAAACCTTGCGCGAGAAGCTGGCGGCCGAGTCCGAACTGGTGATTCTCTTCGGCGCCGCGATCAAGGGCGACGGCATTCGAAGGCTGGTCCAGTTTGGCGATTCGCTGGGGGCGCCGGTGAAATATGTTTGCCTCGTGGATTATTCGAACTCCCGCGGAGCATCCGATATGGGTCTGCTGCCGGGCCTGTTGCCTGGCTACCGAAGCGTGCGCGAAGAGGGGTTGGAGCCTGGATTGAACTACGATCAGATCCTCGCGGCGCGAGACCTCGACGCTCTCTGGGTCGTCGGCGCGAATCCGTTATCGCGGAATACGCTCACCTCCGCGGGCGCTTTTATCGTGGTGCAAGATCTGTTCCTAACGGAGACCGCCCGGCGCGCGCACGTGGTGCTTCCCGCTGCGTCTGCTTACGAGAAGAACGGCACCGTGACCAACGTCTGCGGCGATGTGCAGAAGCTCAGCCGGGGACCGAAGACCATGGGAGCAAAGACGGATCTGGAAATCGTCTCACTGCTGGCGAGAGAGATGAACGAAGACTCCGGCGCCCGCACGCCCGAACAGGTATTTGAAATCATTCGGCGAACCGTGCCCGGCTACAACGTTCCGGTGAGCGTGATCGAGACCGGCGGAGCGGCGGCGACAGCGCCCGTCAACGGCCGCGTGATTCACGAGCCGGCGCCGGAGTTGATTCGATCCGCGGGCAACACGCTATTCACTTCGGGTACCCTGGGGCGCTACTCCAATATGTTGAATCGTGTTATGGAGTCGCCGGGCGCGCTCTATCATGACCCACGTAAGGCCCCGATTATGGAACAGGGCAGCGTGCAGATGGAGGAGTTGCAGCGGCCGCAATGAACTTCTTCCTCATCAGCCTGATTAAGATCGTCATCGTATTCGGCGTGTTTATGACCACGCTCGCCTACCTGCAGTGGGTAGAGCGAAAGGTTCTGGCGCACATTCAATCGCGGACGGGTCCGCTGCGCGTCGGCCCGCACGGTTTGATGCAGCCGCTGGCCGATGTCTTCAAGCTGCTGACGAAAGAAGATCTTCTTCCTCCGTATGTGAACCGGATCTTCTACCTGGGCGCGCCGTTCATTGCGGTTGCGCTCGCGCTGATTTCGATATCCATTATTCCGTTCGGCCCGGAAATCGCGGTAGCCGGGACGCGCACGTACATGCAGGTCGGCGACGTGAACGTCGGAGTCCTGTTCGTTCTCGCCATCGCCGCCATCAGTGTCTATGGGGTTGCGCTTGCGGGCTGGTCCTCGAATAACAAGTACTCGCTTCTGGGCGGCCTGCGCAGCAGCGCCCAAATGATCAGCTACGAACTGCCGTTGACGCTCGTGATCGTGTCGCCTCTGCTACTCGCCAATCATCTCAGCTTCCGCGAAATCGGCAACAGCCAAGCGGGATACTATCTCGGCTTCATTCCTCGCTGGAACATCTTTCAAATGCCGTTCCCGCAGATCTTCGGCTTCATCATCTTCATGATCGCCGCTTTCGCCGAAACGAATCGGATTCCGTTTGATCTGCCCGAGGCCGAAAACGAGCTTGTCGCTGGATTCCACACCGAATACAGCTCCATGAAGTTCGCGTGCTTCTTCATGGCCGAATACGCCAACATGGTTACCATCACCTGCGTCGCCACCCTGCTGTTTTTGGGTGGGTGGCAGCCATTGTTCCCCGCCCCGTATTCGAACTATGTGCCGGTGGCCGTCTTCCTGTTTGCCGGGGTACTCTGCTTCCTGCACGCAGTCAGGCCGGCTCGCAAGCGCGACCGCTATACATTCCCAGTCTTTGCGCTTGCCGCCCTCGCTCTTGCCATTCTGTTTGCGCTCCCTTGGTTTCAGTTCGTCCTGGCGCCGATTTTCTGGTTCGCAAGCAAGGTAGGCTTCTTGCTCTTCACCTATATCTGGGTGCGCGGCACGCTTCCGCGCTTCCGATACGACCAGTTGATGCACTTCGCATGGACCTTCCTGTTCCCTTGCGCTCTCATCAATCTGCTGCTCACCGCGCTTTTTGTGGCAATTTTCTAGGGCGCACAAATGGACACGCTTCTCTTCATCGTTTTCGCAATCGTTGCGGTCGCCTGCGCCCTGAATCTGATTTTGCAATCGCATCCGATCTCGAGCGCGCTCTCGCTCATCGGCGTCATGTGCTCGCTCGCCGTCCTGTATTTACTGCTCGGCGCCGAGTTCATCGCCATGGCGCAGATGATCGTCTATGGCGGCGCGGTCATGGTCCTGTTCGTCTTTGTCATCATGCTCATGAATGCCGGGGCCGAGAAACGCAGCGGCAAATCCTGGTTTGCCCAGTTCGCCGGACCGCCACTGCTGGTTCTATTCGCAGCCGTCCTGGCGTTCTTGATCTTGCGCGCTGTTCCAAAGTTAAGAACGGTTGAGTTTGGCACTTGGGTGGGCGGTACGGCGGAGCACATCGGCCAGATGCTGTTCACCGAATACCTCCTGCCGTTTGAGGTTATTTCTATCCTCATTCTCATTGCAATCATGGGCGCGGTGGTTCTGGCCTCGAAGGAAATCGATTAAATGCCTCATCTGCCGCCTGTCCCTTTATCGTGGTATCTGGTCCTCAGCGCCATACTGTTCGTGCTCGGAGTAGCCGGTTTCTTATACCGCAAGAGCATCATCACGGTCTTCATGTCTATAGAGCTGATGCTGAACGCGGTGAATCTCAGCTTCGTCTCCTTCTCCTATCAACTACGCCGTATCGATGGGCACATCTATTCGTTCTTCGTCATGGTGGTCGCCGCCGCCGAAGCCGCTGTCGGCCTCGCGATCATCCTCACGGTGTTCAAGAACCGCGGCACGTTGCAGATCGATGAAGTCGATTCGATGAAGCGCTAGCAAACGACATGCATCTTTGGCTCATTCCACTCTTTCCGCTCATCGGCTTCCTGCTAAACGGCCTTTGGGGCAAGCGCTGGTCCAAACCGGTCGTCAGTGCGATCGCCATCGGATCGATCGCCGCATCCTTCTTATATGCCCTCGCCGTGATCGCCAAGTTGTCCCCGATCGATACGCCGTATTCGGAACACTACTTTACCTGGATTCAGAGCGGCTTCTTCAACGTCGGCTGCGATCTGTTTGTCGATCGCCTAACCGCTGTGATGCTGCTGATCGTCACGGGCGTAGGACTGCTCATTCATATCTACGCGATCGGTTACATGGCGCATGAAGGCGGCTATTATCGCTTCTTCAGCTACTTCAACCTGTTCGTGTTTTTCATGCTGCTGCTCGTGATGGCTTCGAACCTGCTGCTCATGTTCGTAGGCTGGGAGGGCGTTGGCCTGTGCAGCTACCTGCTGGTTGGGTTCTACTTTCTCGAAGAGTTCGCAAGCAACGCGGCCAATAAAGCGTTCATCGTAAATCGTATCGGCGATTTTGGTTTTTCACTCGGCATGTTTCTTGCCGTAGCGACGTTCCACACCCTCGATTTCGGCCAGATTGCCGCCGCCGTTGCCACTCTGCCTGTGGAAGCGAAGGCGGGGGTCATTACCGCAATCACTCTCCTCCTGTTCGTGGGCGCCACGGGAAAATCGGCGCAGATTCCCTTGTACGTCTGGCTGCCGGATGCGATGGCCGGTCCCACGCCCGTTTCCGCTCTCATTCACGCCGCCACCATGGTGACCGCGGGCGTTTACATGGTAACCCGCGTTTCCTTCCTTTACTTGCATGCGCCCGTGGCGATGAACGTAGTTGCAATCGTCGGCGTGCTCACCGCCATCTTCGCGGCCAGCATCGGCATCACGCAAAACGATATCAAGAAGGTGTTCGCGTACTCGACCGTTTCCCAGCTCGGCTACATGTTCCTCGGAGTCGGGCTCGGCGCGTATTCCGCGGGAATCTTTCATTTGATGACTCACGCGTTTTTCAAGGCGCTATTGTTCCTGGGCGCCGGGAGCGTGATTCATGGGCTCGGCGGCGAGCAGGATCTGCGTCACATGGGCGGACTCCGTAAAGCCATGCCCATTACCTTTGTCACGTTAGGCGTGGCGAGCTTAGCCATCTCGGGCATTCCGCCGTTCTCAGGATTCTTTAGTAAGGACGCGATTCTTTCGGCCGCTTATTCGCACTCGCCCTGGATGTTCTGGATCGGCGCCATTACCGCGGGAATGACGGCCTTCTACGTTTTTCGAGCATGGTTCCTCGCCTTCTTCGGCGTCTATCGCGGGCATCATCACGCGCACGAATCCCCGTCTAGCATGACCCTGCCTCTGATCGTGCTCGCGATCCTCGCCGCCGTCGGCGGATTCTTCAACATCCCCCGCTGGTTGTCGCCTGCGTATCCGCTTGCTGAAAACGAGAACGCCGTCGCCATGATCATCTCCGTTTTCTTCGGGGTCATCGGCATCGTCGTTGCGGCATATCTATATGTCATTCGTCCGGCTGCGGCGGATTCATTGAAGGCCGCCTTCGGCCGTCTCTATACGCTGGTGCTCAACAAGTACTATGTGGACGAAATTTACCAGGCCCTGATCGTGCGGCCTCTCGAAGCAATTTCAAGCTTCGTCCTGTGGCGCGGCGTTGACGAAACGCTCATCGATACAACGCTCGTCAATGGCTTGGCGCGAGTGATCCGCGGCTGGGGCTCCATCTTCCGGCAGTGGCAATCGGGCAGCATTCGAAATTATGCGACCTGGATCCTCGCCGGTTCGCTACTCGTCATTCTTGTCCTTGGGCTAGCCGGAGGAGGACGATGAGCCTGCTGACTGCCGTTCTGCTCATGCCGCTCATAGGCTTCTTCGTTGTTCTATTCACGCCGCGTAAATCCAAAGCGCCGTACGGAGTCGCCCTCCTCGCCTCGCTTGTCACCTTTTTTCTTTCGCTTAGCCTGATCGGCCCGGCAATCGCAAATGGAGCGCGGTTCAGCTCCGTCGTCGATTCTCAGTGGATCGACAGTCCTGGACTACAGATCCGCCTACATCTGGGTATCGATGGAATCAACCTGTGGCTGATTCTCCTGACGACGCTTCTCCTGCCCCTCGGCATCTGGGTTTCCGAGAGCATGATCAAGGATCGCCGCAAGACCTTCTTCGCCCTGCTGCTGCTTTTTGAGTTCGGGCTGATAGGCGTCTTCTGCGCCCTCGATCTTTTTGTGTTTTATGTTTTCTGGGAAGTGGCGCTCGTGCCCATGTACCTCATGGTAGGCGGTTGGGGCGCGGGCAAGCGTGGCTCGGCCGCCGTAAAGTTTTTCGTTTACACGATGCTTGGCTCGGTGTTCATGCTTGGCTCGATCATCTATCTTCATAGTCAGGCCGGAACCTTCGACTACGTCGAGATCATGAACGCTCTGCAATCGGGTCGCCTGACTCTCACGGCGACGCAGCAGCTCTGTCTGTTCCTCGGTTTCTTGGCGGCGTTTGCTGTGAAGGTCCCGATCTTTCCGCTGCACACCTGGCTGCCAGACACTTATACGCTTGCGCCCACGCCCGCCACGTTTCTACTGGCAGCCGTTATGTCGAAGATGGGCGCTTACGGGTTGATTCGATATTCGCTGACATTAGCGCCGGGCGGCGCTCATCGTTGCGCGCCGTGGATCGCCGCTCTGGCCATCGTCGGCATCGTGTATGGAGCGCTAATCGCACTGGTGCAATCCAACATCAAGCGTCTGATTGCCTATTCATCGATCAGCCACTTAGGTTTCATCGTGCTCGGCATTTTCACCTTCCGACAACAAGGCGCCGACGGCGCGGTGTATCAGATGATTGCGCACGGGCTTTCGACCGGAGCGCTATTCCTGCTGGCCGGTTACATGGAGCAGCGCCGCGGGTCCATGGAGATTGCGGATTTCGGCGGGATCGCGACGCCCGCCCCCGGCTTGGCGACCGCTTTCATGATTGCGCTGCTTGCGAGCATCGGCTTGCCCGTGCTTTGCAATTTCGTCGGCGAATTCCTGGTGCTGCAGGGAGCGGCGCTCGCGCGTTTTTCCTGGGCGGTTTGGGCGGCGCTGGGCGTCATTCTTTCGGCCGCTTACATGCTTTGGATGTATCAGCGCGCCTTCCTGGGAAAAGCCACGCAGCAGAACGCCTCGATGGCCGATTTGAGCCGCCGCGATTGGATTCCCGTGCTTCCGCTGATTGCGCTCATGGTTTGGCTCGGCGTCTACACGCAATCTTTCATGCCTTCGATCAGTTCCGCGACATCGCACGTTCTGGAATTGACTGGCATGAACGATACCTACCGGGTCCGGGTCACGCCCGGAAGCCAACCATCCGCCCTTCGAACCACGCCCACAAAGGTCATATATGTTCGGTAATTTTCAGCCGCACGCCGCCGAGTATCTGCGGTTCCTTCCCGAGATTGTGCTCTGCGTCTTCGGCATCGCCGTGATGATGCTCGAAGCCGTGACAAACGAAAAGCAAAAGCTGTCGCTCGGCGTGATCTCGTTGATCGGAATCGTTGCGGCGTTCGCGGCTAATCTCTGGTCCCACACGGACCTCGGCGCCGCGTTCCAGAACATGCTCGTGGTGGACAATTACGGAATCTTCTTCCGTGGGTTGGTGCTGGTGGTGGGCTTGCTCTGCGTGCTCGCCTCCTTCAGCTACCTGCAGCGCGAGGGCGCCCAAACCGGCGAGTACTACGCGCTCATTCTGTTCTCGCTAGTCGGCCAATGCATTCTTGCAACGGCGAGCGATCTCATCATGGTATTCATCGGGCTCGAGATCTCCTCCATTGCCACCTATATCCTCGCGGGATTCCTGCGCGACGACCCGCGCAACAACGAATCCGCTCTGAAGTACTTTTTGTTGGGCTCTTTCGCCACGGCGTTTCTGTTATACGGCATCGCCTGGGTATACGGATTGGCTGGATCCACCAACCTGGACGAAATCCGCCGAGTCCTGGAGCAGCCGCAACGCATGTCTATCGTCGCGGGTTTGGCTGCCGGGCTGATTTTCGTCGGCCTCGCATTTAAAGTTTCAGTCGCGCCCTTCCAGATGTGGGCGCCCGATGTGTATCAAGGCGCCGCCGCGCCCATCAGCGCATTCATGTCGGCAGGCCCGAAAGCGGCCGCCTTCGCTGTCTTCTTCCGCCTGTTCATGACCTCCTTTCGCCCCATCGACGCGCGCTGGATCCCTCTCGTGTGGGGATGCGCGCTGTTGAGCATGATCGTGGGCAACTTCGCGGCATTGGTGCAAACCAATGTGAAGCGCCTGCTGGGCTACAGCTCGATCGCCCACGCCGGCTATATCCTGGTTGCTCTGACCGCCGCATCGAGCATCGGCGTGTCGGCCGCCATGTTTTACCTCGCGTCTTATGCGCTCATGAACATTGGCGCTTTCGTCGTCATCAGTTACATCGCCGCTCGCCATGAACGCCACGTGCGGATCGAAGATCTTGCGGGGCTCGGCTATCGCGAGCCCGTCACGGCCGCGCTGCTGGCGATTTTCGTTTTTTCGCTGATCGGAGTTCCGCTCACCGGGGGCTTCTTCGCGAAGTTCTATGTCTTCCAAGCCGCGCTCGATTCGCACTTGATCTGGCTGACTGTCCTCGGATTGATCAACAGCGCAATCGCCGCCTATTACTACCTGAAGATCATCGTCGCGATTTATATGCGTGAGCCGGGTGAAGCGGTCGCCGAACTTCCCGCTCCGGCCGCAAGCCTGCGAGCTGCCATCTGGGCCAGCGCTTTCGGAACACTGATTCTCGGCATATTCCCATCGTCGCTGCTCTCCTTCGTCTCCATTTCTGCGTCTTCATTTCGTTAACCGAGCCTGAGCCGGTCGCCCCTTCAAAAACTCGCTGTAATACACTCACTGAGGTGCTGCTCTCCTTACAAGGCGTTCAGAAAAGCTTCGGTGGAGTGAAAGCGCTGCGGGATGGAAATCTCGAGGTGTGCGAAGGCGAAGTCCATCTTCTGATGGGCGAGAACGGAGCCGGCAAATCCACGCTGATGAAAATCGTCGCGGGCATGTTTCGCCGCGATGCGGGCCAGATGCTGTGGCGCGGACAGCCCGTATCCTTTGCCCGGCCCGCCGAAGCCAGCGCGCAGGGGATCGCCATGGTGCACCAGGAGTCCTTGCTCGCGCCGCACCTCAGCGTCGCCGAGAACATTTTTCTGGGCCATGAAGGCGCATCTACAGGCGGATGGGTGAACCGCGGAAAAATCAATGAGCGCGCGGCGCGCGTCATCGCGGCAAACGGCTTCCGCCTCGACCCCGCTACTCGCGTCGCAAGCCTCACGCCGGCCGGCAAGCAGCTCGTTGAAATCTGCCGCGCCATAGCGCAAGGCTCCAGCCTCCTCATTTTTGACGAGCCCACTTCGTCGCTGTCGGAGTCCGAAACGCGCGAGGTTTTTCGAATTGTGCGGGAGCTCTGCTCGCGCCGGATCGCGGTCATCTACATCACCCACCGGCTGGAAGAGTTGCGCGCCATTGGAGATCGCGTGACCATACTGCGCGACGGAGCGACAGTACACACCGCGCATTTAAAAGAACTCACCCGCGAAGATCTGATACAGCACATGGTCGGCCGGCCCGTGAACGCCATTTATCGACGTGAGCCGCAGCCGCGCGGAAAGGCCCTGCTCCAAGTGGAGAACGTGTCTCGCGGCATTTTGCGCGAGATCTCTCTGTCACTCCATGAGGGCGAGATCGTCGGTCTCGGGGGCTTGATGGGCGCCGGGCGCACGGAACTGTGTCGCGTAATCTTCGGTCTCGATCCACCGGACAAGGGTGTGATTCGAGTCGCTGGGCGCGCCATTCATTCGAAGACGCCGCGCCAGGCCGTGGCCGCGGGAATCGCGCTCATTCCGGAGGACCGTCAGAACCATGGGCTCGCATTGAAGCTTCCGATCGCTCACAACATCACCATGCCCGACCTCGCCCGCATCAGCAGCCTCGGGTTCCTGCGATCGAATCGCGAAACAAACCTGGCGAATGAATTTCGCGACCGCCTTCGTATCCGCTGCAGCACGCCGCAGCAGCTTGCGGGCCGGCTGAGCGGAGGGAACCAGCAGAAAATCGTCATCGCTAAATGGGTGGCGCGCGGCGCTCGTATTTTTCTGTTCGATGAACCCACGCGCGGTATCGACGTCGCGGCCAAGCAGGAGGTCTTCGAACAGATGGACAAACTCGCGCGCCAAGGCGCCGCCATCCTGATGGTGAGTTCGGAGCTTCCGGAACTGGTCCAGGTAGCGGATCGCATTCTAGTGATGTGCGAAGGTCGCATCACCGGCGAGCTGCCGGGCCGCACGACCCAAGAAGAGATCATGCGGCTGGCCGCGCCCTCGGCGCCAAGGCCGGGAGACTCGGCAGAGGCGCGCGCTTTACCCGATCGAACATGATGCAACGTCTACAGCGGCTGCTCCCATTTCTTACATTGATCGTGCTGTTCTTTGCGCTCACCATTGCAACGCCCCATTTTTTGACAGCAATCAATCTGGCGAGCGTCGCTCGGCAAACGGCGGTGATCAACATCATGGCCCTCGGCATGACGCTGGTAATTATCACCGGCGGCATCGACCTCTCGGTCGGATCCATTCTTGCGATCGCGGGCCTGTTTGGCGCCATGGGCATCAAGCACGGCCTGCCGATTCCCGCCGCCATCTTCGTCGGGATAGGCTGCGGCCTGCTCTGCGGGCTTGTCAACGGCCTGATGATCACCCAATTCCGCATTAATCCTTTTATCGTGACGCTTGGAACTTTAGAGGCATATCGCGGGTTGGCCTTGGTCGTTTCCAAGGGCTTGCCGGTTCACGAAATTCCAGACTCGTTTTCCTTTCTGGGAGACGGCAACCTGCTAGGCGTTCCCTTTTCCCTTTGGGTGCTGGCGATCTGCGCCGTGCTCATGCATCTCGTGCTGGAGCACACCAAGTTGGGCCGCTATGCCTTTGCCATTGGGAGTAACTCGGCAGCCGCCTACTATGCCGGAGTGCCGATCAACTTTCACCTCACAGCCGTCTACGCAATTGCCGGCATGCTTGCCGGTCTTGCTGGCATGATCGAAGCCTCGCGCCTGATGACCGGGCAACCGACCGCCGGTCAGGGATATGAGCTGCAGGCCATTGCGGCAGTGGTCATCGGCGGCGGCAGCCTGGTGGGCGGCGAAGGCAGCGTCGTGGGCACGCTGATAGGCGCCTTCATCATCGGCCTGCTCTCGAACGGAAGCGACCTGCTGGGCGTCAATCCATACTGGCAGCAAGTCATTATCGGAGCTGTCATCATCGCGGCGGTTGCTTTCGACGAGTTGCGCAAACGCAAGTTATCTGTTTCGCGCGCCTAGTAAAAACCCGGGTGCGGAGTAACACGCCACTGACGTCCATCTTACGAGGAGAACAGCGTAGATGTCGGCATTACAAGAGTTACTCACCGAAGAGATGCAGGACCTGCTTCACGCCGAAGGTCAGCTTGTGAAAGCGCTGCCCAAGATGGCGAAGGCTGCTAAGAATCCGAAACTGAAGCAGGCGTTCGAAAAGCATTTGGAAGAGACGAGAGGGCACGTGGAGCGCCTGAAGCAGGCTTTCGAACTCCTGGGCGAAAAAGCCAAGGCGAAGCCCTGCAAGGCGATGCAGGGATTGGTAGAAGAGGGCCAGGAGCAAATTGCTGAAGGCAAAGAAAAGGAAGAAGCCATCAGCGACCTGATGCTTGTGGGCGCCGCGCAGAAGGTGGAGCATTACGAGATCTCCGGTTACGGAACATGCCGCACCTTGGCCGAGAAACTCGGACAGATGAAAGTGGCGAAGTTACTACAACAAACTCTGATCGAAGAAGAAAAAACCGATAAATTACTTACTCAGCTCTCGCCGCCGCTGCTGGATGAAGCTGCCCAGGAACCCGAGGAAGAGGAAGAAGAGGAAGAGGTCGAAGCCTGAATTTAAAGAGCGCGGGCTCAATCGACGAGCCCGTGCTTCATCGCAAAGCGTACGAGTTCCCCGGTACTGTGCAGATTTAGTTTCTCCATGATCTTGCCGCGGTGTGAATCCACTGTATAGACGCTCAGGTTCAACCGGTTCGCGACTTCTTTGTTCGTTTTGCCTTCGGCGATGAGCTGCAGCACCTCGCGTTCGCGGCTGGATAGCAGATCGATCGGGTTCGTCACGTTCTGCCGATAATCGCTCAATAGCGCTCCTGACACTGCGGGACTAATATAGCCGTCGCCGCGCGCAACCGAGCGAACCGCGTTCACCAACTCCGTATCGATGGTGTCCTTCAAAATATAGCCGCGCGCGCCTGCGCGCAGGATCTCGCGTACATAGACGGCTTCCTTGTGCATGCTCAATACGAGGACGCGCAGCCGCGAATTGGCTTGCACCATGCGCCGAGTCGCTTCGATGCCGTTCAGTTCGGGCATGGCCACGTCCATCAGAACGATATCGGGCTTGAGTCTCTCCGCCAGCTCGACAGCCTCATTTCCGTTCGCCGCTTCGCCCACCACTTCGAGATCCACATTCGCGGAGAGGATCAGCTTCAATCCCTGCCGCACGATCGTGTGGTCGTCGGCTAAAAGAATCTTTATCGCCCTGTCGGACACGTCACCTCAATCTTCAAGCCTTTGCCCGGACCTGTCTCCATCGTTAGGGAACCGCCGCATCCGCGCGCCCGCGTCTCCATGCCGGCCAGGCCCAACCCGGGAGAAGCCGGCCGCCCGTTCAGATCGAATCCATGCCCATTGTCTCGAATAGCGAGAGTCACTTGCTGCCCACGCGGCGAAAGTTCCATCGCCACCGAGGTCGCCTCTGAGTGGCGGGCCACGTTCGTCAAGGCCTCCTGCGCGATTCGGAACAGATTGGTCTCCGCGACATCGGGAAGGCGGCGCGCTTCGAGGTTACTGCGGTACTGAACCTCGATGCCGGTCCGCTGTGAGAAGCTTTCGGCCAGCGACCGCAATGCCGCGTCCAAGCCGAAATCGTCCAGAATTGTCGGGCGCAGCAATTGCGACATTTCGCGAACGTCTTTGATGGCGCGGTCCACCAGGCGGGAGCAGTCTTCTACGCGCGCTTCGTCCCCGCGGCCGCGCAGGGCCGATAAGTTCGCCTTCACTGCCGTAAGCGCCTGGCCCAATTCATCGTGCAGCTCGTGCGAAAATCGGCGCGCGATGTCTTCCTGGCTTTCGAGGAATTGATACTGCATCTTGCTCAATTCACCCGCTTGCTGTTGAAGCTTGCGGAACAGCCCTGCCGAAGCCCGCACAGCCCAAGTGGCGCACAGCAGCGACAAGCCAACGCAGACTGCGAACAGCCAAACGGTCCAACGTAGAAGCCCGTGGCCTTCCTGGTAGATGCTCTCGCGAAGCAGCTCAGCCTGTTCGTATGCGGTTTCGAGCGCAACACTCATCTGCCGGCGCGACTGCTCCAGTTGATCCAGGATCTCCTCGCGGCGAACCACGTCGGATTTCCGCGCAAGCTGCAGCCACCTATTATTAAGATCGGCTTGGTCTTTTTCAATCTCGTCGATGGCCTGCTTGGCCAATGCCTGCCGCTCCGCAAACACCCGCGTGTTGTTGTCAATCTGGTGGACGGTCCTCAGCGCAACCAGCAATGCGGACAGCAGCAGAATCGCCGATAGGCACAAACCAAGCAGCAACAACCTTTGTAGATGAGGCTGTGTGATAGCGGGTGTCTCCTCCACCATGACGATTCTTTCATTAAAGTTCGCCTGGGGCTATCCCTAAAATACGGGATCGAGATTTGCAATTCGGGGTGATGGCGCAGAGCGGAGGCGTGAGGCAAAGTAGAGTTGTGAGCGGCGATTGAAAGACCCGCCACCAACTCAAGGAGAACGAATCATATGAAAAAGCTGTTTACATCCACTCTATTGACGGCAGTCGCGGCGCCTTTCCTGATGGCTGCTCCGACGGCTGCGAAGAAGGCGCAGAACACTTCGAGCGACACCACCACCGCAACTACCACTAAGAAGACTCACAAGAAGAAAGTGAAGAAGAACGCCACGGGAACGACTTCGACCGAGTCGAATTCTACCTCCACAAGCACTTCGCCCCAGAAGTAGCCATTACTTCCTTTCGGCGGACCCGGGTTCACGTTCGGCTGAACCCGGGTATTTTTTTGGCAGGCTGTGCCGACGCCGCCTAGGCCGCCATCTTCACCCGTTCCTGTTTGATTGCCGTCTGGAAAGCTTCGAAATCGGCTTCGGTAAGCTCGGCATATTCAACTGCAAACCTGACGATGGCTTTCAACGCCTTGCCGCAGCTTCCAATGTAGCCTCGAATGGTCAAAGCGTCCCCGGAACGGGCGTGGCCACGCGCGAGCAGTTCGCCCGCAACCACGGCCAGGCTCTCGAGCCCGCCACCGCGCAGTGAATCCAGGTCGACGCTGCCCTTGTGATCGTTAAGGTGACGCACCAGATAATCGTGCTCGTCGATGCGCGTCCAGCCGAGCAGCAGATCCGAAAGCGGCTGAATTCGTCGTTGGCCGTCCACGACGCGCTGCCCGTTACTTGCGTAATGCGGCTGCTTCAGATATGGCGCATAGGCGGATGCGACTTCCTGTTTGACTTGTAAAAAGAGCGGATCGCCGCTCCCGTTGCCCTGCATCAACACTACGTAATCGCGTAGTCCCACGCTCCCGGTTCCGACGATCTTGAAAGCCACGTCCAGTGGTCGAAAGAACTTGAACCAATGCAGCCGCTCGGGCGCAAGCGACTGGCGATATAGCGCCAGTGAGTCAAGCACTAGCCGCCTTTCAGCGGGCCCCACACGCCAGATTTGCTCCGGAATTTCTTTGAAACGGATGCCGTCGCGCGAAGATTCGGCATATTTCTTGAGCAGATCGCACGGATTGGCTCGCGCAGCTTGCCGCAGGGCGGCAGAGATCGCCGCTGCTTTCTTTATGCGGTGAATCTGAAAACGCGCTGCCGCGAGTATTGGCTCATTCGCCAGTTGCTCCAGGGTCTCGCAGTAGGCATTCGCGAACGCCTCGACCGAGCCGGAGCAGCCTTGCCGATTGTGTCCCGATTCGGCGCCGGCCAGCACAATGCTTGCGGCCATGCGTTTCACGTCCCACTCCCAAGGGCCGGGAGTGGTCTCGTCGAAATCGTTGATATCGAAGACCAGCCTGGAATCCGGTCCTTCAAAGGAACCAAGATTTTGCAAATGCGCGTCGCCGCAGAGCTGGACCGTCAAACCCGTGTGCGGATGGCGCGCGAAATCCGCGGCCATAATGGATACAGCGCCGCGAAAGAACGCAAAGGGCGAGGCGTTCATGCGCGAATACTTGACAGGAAGGAGCTTCGGCAGCCGGCCTTCGACAGATGTAAGCAGCAGCTTAATGGGATCGAAGTGGACGCCGCGCTTCTTCAGCTCGCCGAACTTAGAGCGGCTCAAGCGCGCGCGCCGATCGCGTCCGAGTTGGATGCGGCTTTGCCGGTTCTCGCGCGAATTGGCTGCGGCGATTGCTGCGCGTTTGCTTGCGGGCGTGGCCATCTCGCTATTGTGCCTCAATCCAACAGCGTCAAAGGAGATTCGCTTTCACGGCTGACCTGCTCGATCGTGCACTCGCGCGGGCGCTTTTCGGGCCGCCACCGCAGCAGCTTGGCGCCATGCCTAAAGCGACGGCCGGTGAAGTGATCGTATTGAACCTCCGCTACCAGCTTGGGCGCAAGAGGTTCCCATTCGGTGCTCCGCTCCGTGCTCCAGCGGCTGGGGCCGCCCGGCGCCGCTCCGGTGAACCCAGGCGGCTCAACCAGAGCTTCCAACTTCTGAGTAAGGGCCGGCTTGTCTGCGGCGGCAAGCCCGGATGTGAATCCGACGTGATTCAACAGGCCCGCTTCATCATACAAGCCGAGCAATAATGACCCAACCAGTCGATTCTTGGCGCCATAGCGGAAGCCGCCCACCACGCAATCCGCAGTGCGAAGATTCTTGATCTTCAGCATGGAATTCCGCTCGCCGGAAGCGTAGGAGCGGTCTGTGCGCTTTGCAATCACTCCATCGAGCGGCCCCGCCATGCGCTTGAACCAGCGCTTGGCGGTTTCGAAATCGCGCGTGCATGGCGAGAGCCGAATGCGATCTTGCGCAACCAAAAAATGCTCGGCAAACTGCTCCAGTCGCTTGCGCCGTTCTTCGAGAGGCAGGCCGGTCAGGTCCTTTCCCCGATCGTCGACCAGCAGGTCGAAGACAAGGAGCGTCGCCGGGGTCTCCTGCGAAAGCTTGCGGATGCGGCTTTCGGCGGGATGAATACGCTGAAGTAAAGCATCGAAGTCCAGCATCCGCTGCTGCGTGATGATCAGCTCTCCATCCAGAACGAACCTCTTAGCCGCGAGCGCCAGCAAGGCGGCATCGATCTCGGGGAAGTATCGGGCGAGCGGCTGGCCAGCTTTGGACATGATCGCTAGTTGATCGCCTTCCCGAAAGGCGAGACATCGAAACCCGTCCCACTTAGGTTCATACTGCCATTCTGCGCCTGATGGAATCTCGAGAGCGGTATGGGCTTCCATCGCGGCGTAATCGGTTGGCAACGGCAGGGTCATGCAAGCGCCTCCAGACCGCGCCGCTGGCGAGTACGCAGCACGGGCTTAAAGAGATCGCCCAGAAGCTGGATACGCTCGGGAACGGTGTCCATGGTTAGCCCATCAAGCGAGACGCCTCCTTCGACCTCCTGCCACGTCACCGGCGCGGATACCGTCGCGAGTGGCCGAGGCCGAACAGAGTAAACGGAAGCAAGCGTTCGGCCCCACGCGTTCTGGTTATAATCGACGAGCACGCGGCCGGGCGGCCGCCGCGAAATCCTATACTCCGCCGTGACCGTATTCGGAAACTGCTTGGCCAATTCAACAGCTATCTTCTTAGCCACCGACCATACTTCTTTCTGCGAAGGGCTGCGATGGATCGGAATATAGACATGAATCCCGCGCGAACCGGTGGTCTTCGGGAAGCTCTCCACCTGCCGCGCGTCCAGATATTCTTTGAGGAGCAGCGCCGTCTCTCGAACCTGCGCAAAGCCCGCCGGAGGCACCGGGTCCAGGTCGAAGTGAAGAAAGTCCGGCCGGTCCACATCGTCGCAGCGCGCGTACCACGGATTCAGATCGATGCAGCCGAGGTTCACGACCCAGAGCAGAGCCGCCAAGTCCTGGATCATCGGAAAGTCAATGACGTTGCCGGAGGCGTGCGCGATCGAACAGGTTTCGAGCCAATCTGGTCGATAAGGCGGTGTGCGCTTCATGAAGAAGAATTTGCCCTCGATGCCATTTGGATAGCGTTTCATCACCATCGCGCGATCCTTGAGGTGAGGCGCAAGCGCCGAAGAAACAGCCGAGTAATAAAGAAGTAAGTCGCGCTTGGTTTTCCCCGACGCGGGCCAAAAGACTTTACGCAGATTCGTCAGCGTGATCTTCTTTGCTCCGCATTTAACGTCGCAGAAATCGACGTCGGGTGGAATCGCGATCATGGCGATAGGGCCTCGCGCGTTAGTTCGCCATTGACCAGCCGCCATATGTTCCGGGGATTCGCGTTCTGCAGCTCGGGCGGCAGCAGATGTTCGGGAAACGCCTGATAACAGACCGGACGCGCGAAGCGAAAGATGGCCGCGGTACCCACGGAGGTAAATCGCTCGTCCGTCGTCGCCGGATAGGGACCGCCGTGATGCATGGCGGGACTTACTTCTACTCCGGTTGGATAACCATTGAAGATGAGCCGCCCCGCTTTCCGGGAGAGTATTTCCACAAGTTCCCCTGCGCGCGCTAGCTCGTCAGCCGTGCCGTGTATCGTTGCCGTGAGGCTCCCTTCGAGCGAGCGCGCGGCCGTGAGCACTTCTGCCATGGTTTTACATTCCACAAGAACAGTGGCAGGTCCGAAGATCTCATTGCGCAACTCGTCATTCGAGATCCAGGTATGGGCGTCGGTGGTGAAGATACCCGGTTGCGCTTCCGCGCCGCCACCCGAAGGCGAATGTGGCGCCGCATGGGAAGAGACGCCCGAAACCGCTGCCACTGCTTTGAACTTTTCCCGGTAGCTCTGGGAAATCGCCGGATTGAGCATAATTCCTGGAGGCGCCGACGCGAATCCGGCGGAAAGCCGCTCCCGCAATTGCCCAAGCTCGTCCCCGGCAACGCCGAACACTAAACCGGGGCAGGTGCAAAACTGCCCGACCCCCAGCGTCACGGACCGAAGCAGGCCCTCGGCGATCCCCGTAAGATTCTGTTCAAGCGCGCCTGGAAGGACGAAAACGGGATTTACGCTTCCCATTTCCGAAAACACAGGAATTGGCTCCGGCCGGCTTGCCCCGGCATCGAAGAGGGCTCGGCCGGCGCGAAGAGAACCTGTAAAAGCGACAGCGCGTATAGCGGGATGGGTAACCAGAGAAATGCTGGCATGGGGCGTCACACCATGCAGCATGGAAAAAACGCCTTCGGGCAGGAACCTTTTCTTCGCCGCCCGGGCAATCGCCCCGCCGACCAGTTCGGACGTTCCCGGATGCGCCGGGTGAGCCTTGACCACGACCGGATTTCGGGCCGCGAAGGCTGAGACAGTGTCGCCACCCGCTACCGAAAATGCCAGCGGGAAGTTGCTGGCGCCAAAGACCGCCACCGGGCCGATCGGCTGCAGCATGCGCCGCAAGTCGGGGCGCGCCAACGGCTTGCGATCCGGCAGCGCGGTATCGATTCGCGCGTCTACCCAGGAGCCTTCTTTGACCAGGTCGGCGAACAGGCGAATCTGGTTGAGCGTGCGCTCGCGTTCTCCGCGGAGGCGCTCCGTGTCGAGCGCCGTTTCTTGCGCCGCGCGATCGACGAGCTCATCGCCGAGCCCCGCGATCTCCTCGCGAATGCACAGCAGAAAATCGGCGACACTGGCCGCTGGAAGCGCGCTTAGAAGGGGAACGGCTGAAAGGGCAAGGTTAGCGGCGTTGTCGATTTCATCTTGGCTCGCCTCGTGAAATACCGGCTCCAAATCCCGCGCCCGGCGCGGCGAAAAGGCCCGGAACTGTTTACCGTCGCCTACAAGCTCTTGACCGACAATGTTTTTCCCATGGAGAGGCATGTCTCAATATCAGGCGGAAACTCGCTTCAAGTGTTTCTTTGCGGCGTTCATATCGGCGGCCGCCGGTAAAAGGCCATCCAGGTGTGTCATCTCTAACATGTTGCGCAGGCTCGGATTCACCCCCACCAGCAAGACCGGACACTTGCGCTTTGTCACATGCGAATACACGACTGTGAGTTCTCCCAGCCCCGAACTGTCGATTGCGGTCAAACCGGATACCTGCAGGACCAAGCCCGCAACCTTGCCCGAATCCAGAGTCTCGCGCACGCAACGCCGAAGGGACGCCAGGTGCGGACCGAGCGTCAAAGTCCCCGAAAGCTCGAGGACTGCGAGTCCATCTTCGGTTCTCGAGGCGATAGTTAGTGGCAAGATTTCAGCCCCCGGCATTTACCGAACGCTTGCACGCTCATTATCCGAATCAGGTTGAATAAGGGTCGCCATTATCTCGTCGGTTCCATGACGGCCGTGCTCGGTCGAGCAGAACCTCGCACTTATCAGTAGTATAGCCGCGGAACTCGACGTGCTCTGGAAAAATCACTCGGTTAATGCTGAGTCGTAGTTTGGTGCTGCGGTTCGCGCGTTACGGGTTCCACTCTAATTAAGGTCACGTCAGGCAGCGCGTTCTAACCACGAACGCGCTGCTCTTTTTGAGCGACGTCTCTACAGGGATTGACGCGTGCGCTAGCGGCGGCCGGACCGCGGGTGTAAGTGTGCTGCGGCGGCTAGCTAATGCGCAACGCGATCATGGGGTCGATTCGCGAAGCGCGTCGCGACGGGAGATAGCCGGCCAGAACTGCCACTCCAAGCAAAATGGCGGCGGCGCCCGCGAACGTCATCGGGTCCCCATACGAAACCCCGAAGAGCAGCCCGTTGAGCCAGCGCGCCAAAGCTAACGATGTAACCGCTCCCCCGATCATCCCGCCGGTGGCAAGCGCAAGAGTGCGTATGACGATGCTCCATTGCACTTGCAAAGCGGACGCGCCCAGAGCCATGCGAATCCCAATCTCCTGCGTTCGTCGGTTGACCGAATAGGAGATGACGCCATAAATTCCAAGCGAGGCGAGAATCAAAGCGAAAGCGGCGAAGCCGCTGAGCAGCAGGACAATGAAACGGCGCGGCGAAACCGCTCGATCGACCAATTGGACCAATGGCCGCATTGCGCCTTTCGGAAGCTCCGGCGCGATCGGCCGCAGCGCGTTTTCTACATTGGATTGCAAGACCGCCAAAGGTAACGACGAGCGCACCACCAGGTCCACCGAACCATAATCCTGGCATTGCCGGATCGGGATGTACATTTCCGAGCCGGATTCTTTCTCAAGCGCGATATGCCGCACATTGCCGACTACGCCGATCACCTGCCGGAAAGGCGCGCAATCGCCCTGAATGAAGTGGCCGATGGGATCCTGGCCAGGCCAGAGCCGTTCAGCGAGCGCTTCGTTGATGACGATCACAGGAGCCGTGGCGGGCGTGTCGCGCGGGGTAAAGTCGCGCCCCTTGCGCAAAGACATGCCCAGGGCTTTGATGTAGCCGTCGCTTACAACACGTACGAACGACGTCGGAAAATCCGCGTCCTTGTACACCTGCCCCTTTGCGGGCGAGCCCCACGCGCGATTATGGCCAAGCGGCAGGGTATCCGTCAATCCGGCTGCCTGCACTTCTGGAATCGCCTTCACCCGGCGTAGCGCTTCGTCATAATAAGCGTTCTTGCGGGCTTGTGTTGGATACAGCCGGTCGCTGGGATCGATACGAATGGTAGCGGCGCTCTCCGGGCGAAATCCCATCTGCACCTCCAATACGCGAAGAAAGCTGCGTACCAGCAGTCCCGCGCCCACCAGCAGCACGCAAGCAAAAGCGATCTCCGCGACCACTAGAACGCCTCGCATCCAGACTTGAACGCGGCTCTCGCTCGAACCTCGTTCGACGAGCGCCCCGTGCAGCGGAATGGCGGAGACCTGCAGTGCTGGCGCCATCCCCAGCGCAAGGCCCGTGAGGACAGCCGCCACGACAGTGAACGCGAGCGCGCCCGGATTCACGCGAACACTACTCAGCAGCGGAATGTTGAATGCGGTCAGATGGCCCATGCCGCGCGTGGCCGCCATGGCGAGCGCTAAGCCGAGCACTGCCCCGTAACACGTAAGCACGATGCTTTCCGTCAGCAGTTGCCGAATCAGACGCTGCTGCCCGGCGCCCATGGCGGCGCGAATAGCCATTTCTTTCTGGCGCGTGGCCGTGCGCGCGAGCAACAGGTTCGAAAGATTTGCGCACACAATTAACATGACCACCGCGACCGAGCTGGCCAGGATCAGCAGCGCGGGACGGAGCCGCCCGCTCACGTGTTGCGCAAGAAAAATTAGCTTAGGATGCAGCCAGTTCTGATGCGGGTGTTCTTTCGAGATCTGGTCCCCGAGCACAGTCGCTTCGGCCTGTGCCTGTTCAATCGACACCCCCGGCTTAATGCGCCCTACGAGCGCCAGCGTATTGCCCCATCGATCGGTTTCCTGCGTTAACGGAAAGGGAGAAAAGAGATCGATGTGAGTTCCGGGCGCGAATACCGAGGCAAAATCGAACGATGCCGGCAGAACGCCAACTACCGTGGCTGGCGTGTCGTCCAGCGTGATCGCTTTCCCGACAATCGCTGGATCGGATGCGAAGCGCCGTGCCCACAAGCCATGGCTCAGCAGAACAGTGTGCGGTCCGTTGAATTTGCATTCTTCGGCGCTGAACAGACGGCCAAGCTGTGGTTGGACGCCCAGCAAGGGGAAGAAATTCTGTGAGACCGGAACGGCGCTCAGGCGCTCGGGTTCTCCGTTTCCGGTGAGTTTACTGTCGCCGACGCCATAGAATGCGAAATATCCCGCGATATCGGAAAAGCTCCTATTGCGGGCGCGCAGATCCATAAGCCTGCCGACCTGTACAGTTTCACCGGAGAGGTCGCCTTCCTGCACGGTCCGATTTGCGATCCAAACCAGGCTTGCCGGGTCTTTAAAAGGCAGAGGCTGGATGAGTAGCGTATTCAGCACGCTGAAAACGGTCGAACTCGCGCCAATGCCGAGAGCGATGATCAGAATCGCGAAGGTGGCAAATCCTGGTTCCCGCCGAAGCGTTCGGAGAGCATAGCGGAGATCTTGGAGCAGCGTTTCAAAGAAGGCTTCCATTGTCCCGCTTTTGACGCAACCCGGCGTCCTTTCGTTGGCAGCAATCAGAACTCTCCGGCCCGGCAAAATAGATGGATACTAGAGATCAGGATTGAGTTCTGAGGGTCTCTCTGTGAAAACTATCGCTGGCCTAACTATAATTTTCGTCGTGTCTTTACCGAATTTCGGTCGTGCGGCGAGTCCCGCCAATAAGGCGCGCTCGCCTGTTCTCGTGGAACTCTTCACATCGGAAGGTTGTTCGAGCTGCCCGCCGGCCGATGAAGTCCTTCGCAAGCTGGACGCCATGCAGCCCGAACCCGGAGCCGAACTGATCGTTCTGAGCGAGCACGTCGACTATTGGGACCACGACGGCTGGAGAGATCCTTATTCCTTCGGGTGGGTTACTCAACGGCAGGACGGCTATTGCCGCTCCCTGCACATAGGCGAGCCGTATACGCCGCAAATGGTCGTAAACGGAACGGCCGTTGTGAACATGTCAAACGCTCAACAAATGAAGCAGGCGTTTGAGAGCGCGGCGGGTACGCCCAAAGTGGCCGTCGCGGTGCGCTCGGTATCCGTCGATGGTGACACGCTCCGTGGACATATCATGACCGCCGGAACATCGGTGAAAGGTGGCGCCGCGGTATATGTAGCTGTTGCTCTCGACCATACGGAGAGCCAGGTGGTTGCCGGAGAGAACGCCGGCCGTCACCTCAAGCACACGGCCGTCGCCGAATACCTCAAGAAGTTGGGAAAGCTCGATAGCGGAACAGGTTTCGATAAGGATTTCGAAATAAAGCTCAAGGGGAACGTCGACCCGCGGAACTTGCGCCTCATCGCCTTCGTGCAGGAAAGCGAAGAAGGTAAGGTGCTCGGCGCTGCGCTAGAGAAGCCGCCGATCGCCCCGGCGAAGCCCAACTGAATCGATCGTTAATAATTCGGGGCTCCAAGCTCGTCACCTGCGCTCGCCGTGCCGCATCATGAAAGGATGATGCGATTGCCGCGATGCGCCATTTTGCTTGCTCTGGCCTTGGCCGGCTGCTCAACCAGCAGCCAGCGAGGTATTGCGGATCGGCGCAGTGAATTTCGCAAGTTCCTGCCCATGACCGGAGACCCTGCGCGATATGGGCTTAAGCCCGTGCGGCCCTACTTCAGAACTGCGAACCGGGCCGATATTCTGCGCGCCATTGAATCCGCCTGCCAGGGCAGCAGAGAAGGAAGCTCGATTTACAGGCCGGAAACGCAGACTGGTTATTACGTGAACTGTAACCCCAGCAACCGGCAATTGCTGAATGGATACGTGTCGCGAGATCCACGGCGACGCCCAACCAGTCACTAACCTCAGCGCACGGGCAAGTCTTTGCGTTTTGGCGCCCAGCGCCCCCAATTGTGTATCGACTCGGTCCGTTTCTGCTCTTTCTGAGCCGAATATGAGCGACCGGTTACCCCTTTGGATGGCACAATCGAGGCACGCGAGAAGCGTTTCAGAGGTCTTTTGAAGAGGCGGGATAATGACGGTGATGAGCGTAACGGCCACCGTCACGCAAATTGAAACCTGTACCTATACTCTTTCCGCTGGGATCGTCACCGATCCTCCCGGACGGTCGGAGTGTCCTGCCATTCTAAGGCCGCGGCTCGCGATTCACGTGGGGCGTTCGGTTTACATGGCTTGCCAACACGGCAGAAAAAAACATCGCGGATGGGGCGTCCACGGAGACATCGACATTGTCCCGGCCGGCACGCCGTGCATCTGGGAGCCCAAGGAGCACGACACGGCGCTGATCGTGTCCCTCGATTCCGAGTGCTTGGAGAAGGTCGCCGAGGAGTTGGGCTTGCATGGAAGCCGGCCGGAATTGGTCGATCGTTTTCAGATCCGGGACCCGCAGATTGAAAATATCTGTTGGGCGCTGAAGGCCGAAATAGACGCCGGTTATCCCAGCGGGCGGTTATTCCTGGATAGCCTCGCGACCGCCTTGGCTGTCGCCTTGCTCCGCCGCCACAGCTCGCTTCCCGCTGCTCCCGGCACAACCAGTATGGGTATCAGCGGCCGAAGACTCAGGCGCGCGCTGGCTTACATAGAAGACAATCTGACCACCGACCTCTCGCTTCGCGAGATCGCCGATATCGTGGGCGTGAGTGTGTCCCAATTGAAGAGGGCATTCCGCCAAAGCACCGGAGTTCCCGTTCATCAATACGTGATTCAGCGCCGGGTCGAACGCGCCAAAGCGCTCTTGTGCGGCAGCAGCTTATCTATCAAAGACGTCGCCCACGAAAGCGGCTTTGCCCACCAGAGCCATCTGGCGAATCAGATGCGGCGCATTCTTGGTCTCTCGCCGAAAGAGATCCGTGGTCTGAACGCTTGACCATGCGGTCGCCATCGACCTGGCTGGCAATCGGCGATTGCTTGCCAGAGAGCGGTCACGCGCGAGGCAAGGTGACGATCGCGGTTGAGTGAATCGGCGGCCGATTATTCCTGGCGCAATGCGAGCATGGGATCGACTCGCGCGGCGCTGTGGGCGGGAACGTAGCAGGCGAGGAGGGCGGCGGCGAGCAGGACCGCGCTGACGCACACGAAGACTTGAGGGTCGATTGCGGAGACGCCATAGAGAAGCGAAGCCATGGCGCGGCCGACCAGCCACGCGCCGGTAGCGCCGAACAGAAGACCGGCGAGAGCGAGAGCGCTTCCTTCCCACAGGACGAGGCGCATGACTTGACCCTGGCCTGCGCCGAGCGCCATGCGCAGACCGATTTCGTGAGTGCGCTGTTCGACTAGAAAACTAAAGACGCCGTAGATGCCGAGCGCGGCGAGGAGCAGGGCGTCGGCCGCGAAGCAGCTCAGAAGAACGGTGGCGAAACGGTCGGAGGCGCGCGTGGCGGTGACGATTTGGTCCATCGTCTGGATGTCCGCCAAGGGGAGGTTGGGAGCGATGGAGTGAACGGCGGCGGCGATGCTCTTGGTCATAGCCGCGGGGTCTGCGGAGGTGCCCACGGCGATGTTGCTCGAAGGCCATGGGACTTGCGCGAAGGGGACATACATAACGGGGAAGGCGTCGGAGGGGTGGTCTCCATATTGAACGGTGTGAAAGACGCCGATGATTTGCCACTCGACGGCGGGGCCGAGTTTCTGGACGCCGGGAATGAGCTGCTCGATTACAACGCGCTGACGGAGCGGATCGACGCCTTTCAAGAATTTGCGCACGAAATTTTCGTCGACCATGACGACCCGGGGGCTGCCGGCGGTGTCGTGATCGTCGAAGTGGCGGCCACGCACAAGGCGAATGCCGAAGACGTCGAAGTATTCGGGGCTGACGGGCTGGAAGCCGGCGCCCGGACGATCCACGGGATTGGCGAAGGGCTTTCCGGCGATGTAGAAGGGCATTCCGAAGCCGGTGTATTCGAGAGGCATGCCCAGAGTAGTGGCGGCAGTCGAGACGCCGGGGACGGCTTTGATTTTTTCGAGTATGGAGGAGTAGAAGCTACGGATCTGGCCGGCTTGTGTGAACTGATTGTCGGGGACGGGAAGAGAAAAGGTGAGGATGTGATCGATTCGAATCCCGAGGTCGAGCTGCATGATGATCCAGAAGCTGTGAACGGCGAGGCCGGCCCCGGCGAGGAGGGCGAGCGCGAGGGTAAATTCGGCGACGACCAGAATGCGGCGCGCCCAATAGCGGCCGGCGCTGACGGAGCGGGAGGATTGCTTCAAGACATCGTTGAGATTCAAGCGGGCGGCCTGCAGGGATGGGGCGCAGCCGGCAAGCACGCCGGCCAATACGGTGGCGGCGAGCGAGAACAGCAGCACCGGAAGGTTCAGGGCGACGTCGGCTTCCGAGGGGAGAGTTTGATCGGGCAGGCACGCCATGAGGAGCTTGAGGATGGCCCAGCCGAGGGCGATGCCCAGAATGCCGCCCATGGAGGCGAGCGCAAGGCTTTCGGCCAATAGCTGGCTGATGAGACGCGGGCGGGATGCGCCGATGGAGGCGCGGACGGCGATCTCGCGCTGGCGGGCGGTGCCTCTGGCAAGCAAGAGATTGGCGACGTTGGCGCAGGCGATCAAGAGCACGAAGCCGACGCCGCCCATCAGCAGCCACAAGCCTTCGATCTGTTCCTTGGGCACGAAGTCGTTGCGCAGCGGTTCGACGCTTGCGCCCCAGCCTTTGTCCTGCGGATAGAGGCTGCCGATGTGCTTGGTGACGGAATCCATTTCGGATTGCGCCTGCTTGATGGTGACGCCGGGTTTAAGGCGGCCCATCACGAGCAGCCAATGGAAATCGTGATTGATCTGGTCGGGCTGGAAGGCGAGCGGGAGATAGAGTTCGTTCGGCATGCGATCCTGCTGCCCGGGCGGGAGGACGCCGACGACGGTGTAGCTCTGCGCGTTGATCTGAATGCGCCGGCCAATGATGTCGGGGCGCGCGCCGAAGCGGCTGACCCAGAGCTTATGCATGAGAACGGCTTCGTGATCGTTGCCGGGCTGGCCCTCCTGGGGGAGAAAGTCGCGGCCCATCAGCATGCCCGCTCCCCAGCCGGTCAGCATGCCTGGAGTGAGGGCGGTGGCTCGCAGTTGGACGGGTTCGCCCGCGCCGGTGAGGTTCGCGGTAACGCCGGATTCAGCCCAGAGGCCTTGAAACGAGCGGCTCTGGTTTTTCCAATCGAGATAATCGCCGGCGGCGATGCCGTTGCGGTGGCCTTGGATTTTGGACCACACCATGACGAGCTGCTCGGGGTGGGGGTAGGGCATGGGCGCGAGCAGAGTGGCGTAGATGATGCTGAAGATGGCGGTGTTGGGGCCGATGCCGAGGGCCAAGGCAAGGATGGCGATGGCGGCGAAGCCTCTGTTCTTGAGCAGGAGACGGAAACCGAAGGCGAAGTCGCGCAGGAGAGCGGCTGTCATGAGCCCCTTAGACGTAACTTGTCGGGCAAAGTTGCGTGAGGGCGGTACTGTTTCTGGAGGGGTAGCCCATCAAGATGCGAGTGCTATGCTTTGCCTTTTGACGCGTCTACGGAAGAGGAGACGCGGAAGCAGGGCAAATGGACGTTTCGGTCGTGATGGCAACGTACAACCGTTGCGGCTTGTTGGATGAAGCGTTGCGCGCTTTACTGAAGCAGCAGACCAGCCTGAAGTACGAGGTGATTGTCGTGGACAATCATTCGGAGGACGGGACGGCGGCGAAGGTTCAGGAGCATGCCGCGGCGGATAGCCGCGTCCGCTATGTGTATGAAGGGCGGCAAGGCGTGGCGTATGGGCGCAACGCGGGAATTCGCGCGGCGGTGGGAAGCGCCCTGGCGTTTTGCGACGACGATGTGGTGGTTGCGCCCGACTGGCTGCAGCGGATGTGGGATGCGCTGAGCCGGTATCCGGAGGCGGATTTTATCGGGGGCAAAGTGCTGCCGGTATGGAAGCGGCCGCCGCCTTCGTGGCTGAAGGCGGATGTGGCGCCGCTGGCGTTGCAGGATCGCGGGGATAAGGCGTTTCGAGTAGACGAAGAAAATCCGGTGTGCCTGATTTCGGCTTCGTTGGGGGTGCGGCGGCGAGCGTTCGAGCGAAGCGGGTTCTTCGACCCGGAGACGCAACGGGTGAAGGGCGGCGTGGGGTCGACGGAGGATTACGACTGGGAGTTGAAGGTGTGGCGAAGCGGCGGCCACGGGATGTATGTTCCGGACGTAATTTGCTACTGCGAGGTTCCGGAAGCGCGCATGCGGAAGCGGTATCACCGCCGCTGGCATCTGGGGCACGGCAAGTTCAAGGCGATGGCGCGGCATCGCGAGTTCGATGGCCGGCGGCTGGTGCTCGACGTGCCGCTCTATATGTACCGGCAGGCGGCGGAAGCGGCGGTGCAGGTTCCGCTTTGGCGCCTGAGGGGCAGGAAAATCGAGGCGTTCGAGAGCGAAAGCTTTCTGCTGTTCTGCCTGGGATTCATTCGCGAGCGCTGGAAGGCCCAGCTATTGGGGAAATCCCGGCGGGGCGGCGCTCAGGCGGAGGCATCGGAAGCGGCGGCGAATCCGAACGGCTCGGAGACGGAACGCGGAGCATCCGCGGGCACGTCTCGGTGAGGGCAGCGGGCGATTGCTATTCGGATCGTAAAGCGTCGACGGGATTGACCAGAGCGGCGCGGCGGGCGGGCGCGAAAGTGGCGAGCAGAGCCGCAATGGCCAAGAGAGCGCTGACTTCTACAAGCGTGGGGGCGTCCCACGGGCGCACATTGAACAACATTTGCCGAAGGATCCGCGACACGCCGATGGAGGCGAGCACGCCGGCGACGATTCCGAAACAGATCAACCACCCCGCTTCGCGCAGAACCATCCAATAGACAGTTTGCGCCTGCGCGCCTAAAGCCATCCGTACGCCGATTTCGCGCCGGCGCCGGCTCACCGAGTACGCCACGACTCCGTAGAGCCCGATGACGCTGAGTATCAAGGCGAGCGCGGCGAAGCCTCCGACCAGCCAACTCGAGGAGCGGTGCAGATAGGCGGAGAGCGAATTGGCGATTTGATCGCTGATGCTGGTTTCTTCGGAGATGCCGAGATCGGGGTGCTTGCGGCGCAGCATGGCGCTGAGCTCCGGCAGAAAGGCGCGCTCGTCTTGTGAAGTATGCACGACCAGGTAGAAGTATGAATCCGGGTCCTGATTGATGGGGAGATATTCGGCCGGCCAGATGTCTTCTTCGAGGGAGCCTTCGCGGAGATCAGCGACGACGCCGACGATCTGGCGCAGGGATTTGGGCGTGAGTTTGAGATCGCCGATGCGGCGGCCAATGGGATCTTCGCCGGGAAAGTACTTGCGAGCGAAGGTTTGGTTGACGATGACGACGTTCGGCTGAGACTCGTCTTCCGAGTCGGTGAAGTAACGGCCTTCGAGGAGCGTGGCGCCAATGGCGTGCAAGTAATCGGAGCTAACGTCGCGTTCGAGGACATCGGAGTGGCGGCCATCGAAGGGCTTGCCGACGACGCGAATCCAATCGGTGTTGCAGTTGCAGGTGACGGGCAGCACGGAAGTGAGGGCGGCGCCCCGGACTCCTGGCAGGGCGGAGACCTCCGAGACGAGCGCGCGGGCCAAAGCAATTTGCTGGGGGTCCTTCGCGTAACGGACATCCATGGCGGCAATGGAGACGGCGGCAAGGTGGGCGGATTGGAAACCGATGTCTACGTGAAGGAGCAGGTAAAGACTCTTGGCGAGCAGGCCGGCGCCGATCAAAAGGACGAGGGCGGTGGCGAACTCGACGACGACCAGTTTCGATCCCAAGCGCCGCCAGGAAAGGCCGGCGGACCAGCGGCCGCCTTCGGACATGGGAGCATGGTGATCGCGAGCGGAGGTCAGCAGCAAAGGAGTAAGGGCGAAACAGAGGGCGGACAGCAAGGAGATCAGGGACGCGAACGCGAGGACGTGAAGGTTCAAGCCAATGCCGCTCAGGAAGGGTACGAAGGCGAGCATGTTCGCGGGAATCAGGCGCAGCAGCAGAGAGGCGGCGACCTGCGCGCCGGCGAGGCCGAAGACCAGAGACGCGGCAATCAGTACGATGCCTTCGGTGAGGAATTGCATGACGATGCGCCCGCGAGATGCGCCGAGAGATGCGCGAACGGCGATCTCCTGGCGGCGGCTTTCGGACCGGACCAGCAGGAGAGAAACGACATTGACGACGGCGATGAGGAGCAGCAGCAGCGCGCCACCCATGAGCATGAGCAGAATGGAGCCGAGAGGCCCGACGACGATATTCGACAGAGGTTCGAGGCTGGCGCTTGCGCCGCGGTTGGAATCGGGGTACTGGCGCTCGAGGCGGAGGGCGATGGCTTTCAATTCGGTGAGAGCCGCGGCAGGAGAAACAGAAGGTTTGAGGCGAGCGATGCCGTCGAGATCGTGGCAACTCCGGCGTGTGTCGCACCCGGTAGAGGGGTGCAGGGCCGTCCAGAGTTGGGCGTCGCCGCGCGGTGCGAACTGGAACGCGGCGGGCAGCACGCCGACAATGGTGTACTGCTCGCCGCTGAGAATGACCGGCCGGCCTATGATGCCGCGGCTGCCGCCGTAGTGTTTTTGCCAGAAAGCGTAAGTGAGGACGACGGTGAGGGGCGAGGCGCGCAGGTCTTCTCCGGCGTGGAAGAAACGGCCGAGCGCGGGTGCGACGCCGAGAGTATCGAAAAAGCCGGCGCTCACCGCGGCAGCGTTCACCGGCTCGACAGCGCCGGACGTTTTCAGAAGGTAGCCGGTACCTTTGTAGACGTCGAGCGAAGCGAGGGTAGTGTTGAGCCGTTTCCAATCGAGGTAATCGAAATACGAAAGGTTGTTGCGCGGGAAGGAGGCGGTGCTTTCATCGACGGCAAGGAGGCGAGCTGGATCTTTGTAGGGCAGAGGTTTGATGAGGGCAGCGTCCACGAAAGCGAAGATGGCGGAGGCGGCGCAGATTCCGAGCGACAGGACGAGAATGGCGGTGACCGCGAAGGCTGGATTGCGGGCAAATTGGCGCACGGCGAAGCGCAGATCGAGGAGCAGGTTTTCGAGCGCGGGCAGGGTGGCGCGATCGCGATAGGTTTCGCGCGCGACCGATAGCCCGCCGAGCTTCAGGAGAGCCACCCGGCGAGCTTCCTGGGGGCTCATGCCGGAGCGCACGTTATCGGCGATGTGAAGCTCCAGGTGGCTTTCGAGCTCGGCCGCTATTTCGCGCTCCCAGCGGGGTTGAGAGAAGAGCCCGGCGAGGCGGCGTAGAAAGGCTCGAATGGATCTCATAGAGATTCGCCTTTGGGTGCGAAGAAGCGGCCGACGATGGCGGTGGTCTGTTCCCAACTTCGCCGTTCGCTCGAAAGGAGTTTGCGGCCCGCGCGGGTGAGGCGGTAGAACTTCGCCTTGCGGTTGTTTTCAGAGACACCCCATTCGGACTGGATGGCGCCTTCCTGTTCCAGCTTGAGCAGAGCGGGATAGAGCGTGCCGTAATTGAGGGAGAGGAGATCGCCGCTGGTCTGCTCGATGCGGCGGGCGATGCCATAGCCGTGCTGAGTGCCGAGCGATTCAAGGGTCTTGAGAATCATAAGGGCGAGCGTGCCCTGCCAGATGTCCGTTTTTTCGCCCATATCTCTATTGGGTTCCCATAGGAATGATGGCAGGTTTTCTATGGGAAGGCAATAGGGAGGCGGGCTCGCAGGGATGTTGCGAGCCCGATGGTGAAGTTGCTAACGCGCCGTTGTATCGGTATTCGATGTCTTAGTCGTTTTCGGTTGCTTGGTGGTTTCGGTTGAGGTCGTCTTCTGCCTTGAACTCTTGAACTGATATGTAAAGGCGAAGGCAAGACGGGCCGACCAACGATTCGAAGCGGTGGGAGTTCCCGTGTTCGGCGGGATGACTTGTCCATTTCTGTAGCCGGGCGGGTAATCGGCGAATTCGCCGAAGTGATAGCCGGCAGTTACGATGAACCGATTAAACAGGTGAATGGAGGGGCCGGCGAAGATGCCGAAATGAGAAGTATCGGCTTTGCCGTTGCTGATGTCGTACACGATGCCGGTGGAGGCGGCGAGGCCGAGCGGGGAATGGTCGCTATCGGGCGTGATATTGAAATTGATGAGCCCGGTGAGAGCTGGTCGAATGCCCGAGGCGTTATCGACTTCCAGCACATTTTGCGTGCCGGTACCGCTCGCATTGGGCACGGTGCGGCTGTTGTAAGTAGGCGCCGGTAGGGTCGTCAACAAGAAGCCGCCCGAAACCGTGTAGATAGTCCAGGTGGGTGTGAGTTCGAAGGTCCCGGTCTTCGTGGTTTGCCCGTTGTAGCTCTCGGTAACGGTTATGACCAGATCGTCGGTACGCTTGAGTGGAAGTACATAAGCGGTGTCCTTGGGATTGTTCAGCGCATCTTGAACGGCGTTTATGGTAGCTCGGGCGCTGTCAATCGCGCTTTGGGTGTCCGCATCGACAACGCAGGCGTCGGTGGGCTTCATGTTCGCCAGATCGGTTTGCAATTTCAGCTTGACGAATTCCCATCGGCGCTTGGTTTGCTCCAGGGTCTCGCTTGCGTAATTCCCTTTGGAATCGGGCTGCGGATACACGGCTTTCGCGTCGCTGGTGAACTGATCCATAGCCTTCTTGATAGAGACGTTGCCTTGAGCGCAGGCTTCAAGAATACCCACTCGCTTCTGCGCCTCAGGCGTTGGGGCGGACTTAGGCGCCGTTCCGCTGAAAAGAGTCGGCAATTGCTTGATCACCGAGGCCAGATCGGCGAAAGCATTTGTCTGCTGGTCGGATATCTGGTTGCTGATGCTGTAGGCATACAGGGGATTAGCGTTTTTGAGCACGAAGCAATAATCACCGGAATGTTGGATTTCGCCGGCGTTCTTGGTGATGGGAGTGTTCCAGTCGAAAGTGACCACGATCCCGGCCTGTTGGTTTAAGTTTTTGCAGGCATCGGGTGTTTGGCCGCGCAGCACGGGGCAAGAAAGTAGCAGTAAAGCGATGGGCGGAAGCAAGAAGCTCCGCGAACCAGTAAGTATCCTCATATGACCCTTTCGATCGGGCGAGCTTAGAGGCTCGCTCTCAAACTGGAAAGCGCAAATTTCGAGAGGACGGGGACATGGCCGTCGACGATCGGCATGCGGCGGGATGTAGGATGGCGTGCCGGAGGCGCGAATACGTGAGATGATCGAACCTTTGGAGGCTCCGTTTGCCGACCATTGTTGGAGTGGTGTGCGAGACGTACCCGGGAGAGCGGCGCGTGGCGCTAGTGCCGAGGCAGTGCGAGGCGCTGCGCAAAGCCGGGATGGAGGTGGTTCTAGAAGAGGGCGCGGGGCGCGAGGCCGGTTATCCGGATGAAGCGTATGCCGCGCGAGGGGCACGGGCGACGAGCCGGGCCGAGGTCTTTCGAAACGCCGATATTGTGGCGCAGGTACGCTGCCTAGGGGCGAATCCGGAAGCTGGGCGCGAAGACCTGGGGCTGTTGCGCGCCGGACAAGCAGTGGTGGGATTCGGCGAGCCGCTGACGGCGGCGCGGGAATGCGGAGACCTGGCGGACGCCGGGGTTTCGTTCTTCGCGATGGAGCTGATGCCGCGCATCACGCGCGCGCAGAGCATGGACGCGCTTTCCTCCATGGCGACGATTGTGGGATACAGGGCCGTGGTGCTGGCGGCGAGCGAGCTGCCGAAGATGTTTCCGATGTTGATGACGGCGGCCGGCACCATTACTCCGGCGAAAGTGTTCGTGCTGGGCGCGGGAGTCGCGGGGTTGCAGGCGGCGGCGACGGCGCGGCGGCTGGGAGCGGTGGTCTCGGCGTATGACGTGAGGCCGGCGGTGAAGGAGCAGGTGGAGAGCGTGGGCGCGAAGTTCGTGACGCTCGCGGTGGATTCTGGCGGATCGGAAGACAAGGGCGGCTATGCGAAGGCGATGGACGAGGCGTTCTATCGCAGGCAGCGGGAGCTGATGACCGAAGTGCTGCGCGAGCAGGATGTGGTGATTACGACGGCGGCGGTGCCGGGCAAGAAAGCGCCCATCCTGATTACCGGCGAGATGGTGGGCGCGATGTGCGCGGGCTCCGTGATTGTGGACATCGCGGCCGAGCGCGGCGGAAACTGCGAGCTGACGCAGCCGGGCGAGACGGTGAGGCGCAACGGAGTAAGTATCTTCGGCCCGCTGAACTTGGCTTCCGCGGTTCCCTACCATGCGAGCCAGATGTATTCGTCGAACATAGCGGCGTTCTTGAAGCTCCTGGCGCGCGACGGGCAGTTGAACGTGAATCTGGAAGACGAGATTATACGCGAGACGCTGGTGACGCATGCAGGCCGGGTGTCGCATGCGCGCATCGCGGAACTGATGGGCGCGCAGGCGGTGAGGGCATGAGCAGTTACGAAGTGGCGATCTGGGTCTTCATGCTGGCGGCGTTTCTGGGATTCGAGCTGATCCGGCGGGTATCGCCGCTGCTGCATACGCCGTTGATGTCGCTGACCAACGCGATATCGGCCATCGCGGTAGTGGGCGCGATTCTGATTACGGGCGAAAAAGAAGCGACGACACTGACGCGCGTGCTGGGGTTTTCCGCTGTCGTGCTTTCGACGATTAACGCCGTCAGCGGATACCTGATAACGGACCGCATGTTGAAGATGTTCAAGAAGCGGGGGCCGGGACAGAAATGACGGAGAGCATTTATCCGGCGCTGTATATTTTGGCGGCCGCCGGGTTCATTCTGGCGATTAAGTGGATGAATTCGCCGGCGACGGCGCGGCGCGGCGTGATTGTAGGCGAGATCGGGATGTTGCTGGCGGTGGTGGGCACGCTGCTGCGGCACGAGGTGATCAACTACGAGTGGATTCTGATCGCGTTTTTCGTCGGATCGGCGATAGGGGTGCCGATTGCGTACATCATGCCGATGACGGCGGTGCCGCAGCGGACTGCTTTTTCGCACGCCTGCGGAGCGCTGGCTTCGGCGCTGATCGGGACAGCTGAATATTACAGGCGCATGCCGCATGGGTTTGTGATGGGAGCGCTGGTGCTCGAAACGCTGCTTGGTTTTCTGACGTTCACGGCGAGCATGATGGCCTTCGGCAAGCTGCAGGAGGTTCTGCCGCAGCGGCCCATTCTGTACCGCGGGCAGAACTTCGTGAACCTTGGCATTTTCAGCGGAGCGGTGGCGCTGGGGGTCGCGCTGATTGCGAGGCCGGAGACGACATGGCTTTACCCGGTGTTCGCCCTACTGGCGCTGTTGTTTGGCGTGCTGCTGATTATTCCGATAGGCGGAGCGGACATGCCGACGGTCATCGCGCTGCTGAATTCGTATGCGGGATTGTCGGCGAGCGCCATGGGATTTGCGCTGAACAACAAGCTGCTGATTATCGCGGGCGCGCTGGATGGCTCGTCGGGCTTTATATTGGCGGTGATCATGTGCCGTGCGATGAATCGCTCCTTCAGCAATGTGTTGTTCGGGGCGTTCGGGACGATTCAGACGAGCGCGAAACAGGTGACGGCGCGGCCAGTGCGGTCGGCTTCGCCCGAGGAAGCGGCGGAGATTCTGGACGCCGCGCGGAGCGTTGTGATTGTGCCGGGTTATGGAATGGCGGTGGCGCAGGCGCAGCACAAGCTCCGAGAGATGTACGACGTGTTGATGAAGCGCGGCGTGGATGTGCGGTTCGCGATTCACCCGGTGGCGGGGCGGATGCCGGGGCACATGAACGTGCTGCTGGCGGAAGCCGATGTGCCGTACGACCGGCTGGCGGAGATGGACGACATCAACCCGGAATTTCCGAGGACCGATGTGGCGTTGATTATCGGGGCGAACGACGTGGTGAATCCGGCGGCGCGGACCGACAAGACGAGCCCGCTTGCTGGGATGCCGATTCTGAACGCCTACGAGGCGCAGACGATAATGGTCATCAAGCGCAGCATGAATCCGGGTTTTGCCGGGATCGACAATGACCTGTATTACATGGACAAGACGCTGATGCTGTTTGGCGACGCGAAGGTATTCGTTTCCAGTATCGTGAAGGAACTGAATACCGCGGTAGCAGCGAGGTAAGGCAATTCCGGGGTGCGAAATGCTCGGAAACTACTTTCTTCCGATCGGAAAAAGCGCTACACTACATCCATTCATTAAGGCGCTTTCACCAAGGCCTTAAGAGACCTGAGCGAGCGGGAGGATAGGATGAGTGCTCCATCCAAACCAGTGGCCACCCCGTTGTTCCACGAAGGAAGTGAGTTTTGGCAGGAATTGCGCTCCGAGTTGAAGCGGCAGATGGAGCAGATGAACCAGGCGGTTTCGCGGCACGGCCTGGAAGACGATGAGCTGATCCACTGGTTTCCGGGCGCGAAGGTCGAAATCGTGCGGCCGCGGCATCCTTCGACGGGCATCGAAGCGGACATTTTCTTCCGCTCGTGGGGGCCTGTAATCAGCGGCCAAGTTACGGGACATCAGGAGGACGACCACAGGTTCTTTCCAGAGGAATTTGAGGTCTCGATTGCAAAAGATCTGGATGGCGCGGCCGTGGCGGTTTTCGATGAAGGCCGCAGCTTCACGCCGAAGGAGCTGGCGGCATACTTGATGCAACACTTTCGCCGTTGCTTCCCCGATATCTCGCTGCCTTGCGAGGATTGGCGCGCCGGGGCGGCGATAGAGCTTGCGCCGGAGGCGGCGGGCGCGGCGTAAGAGCTGCCGCGGCGAGGGAGCGGCCATGGCATGATGCAATGGCATCATGCACATTCGAGTGGTGGATTCGCACACAGGCGGGGAACCGACGCGGCTGGTGTTGAGCGGCGGACCGGACCTGGGCGCGGGCAGCGTGCGGGAGCGGCGGGAACGGTGGCGCGCCGATTTCGACGCAGTGCGTTCGGCGATTGTGAATGAGCCGCGCGGCTCGGATGCGATTGTCGGAGCGTTGCTCTGCGAGCCCGCGGATGCCACTTGCCACTTCGGCGCGATCTTCTTTAATAACGTCGGTTACCTGGGAATGTGCGGGCACGGGACGATTGGCGTGGTTGCCACGCTTGCTTACCTCGGCCGCATTCGGCCCGGAGAGGTTCGGATCGAGACGCCGGTGGGGGCGGTGAGCGCGGAACTGCATGGGAATGGCGACGTGACGGTGCGCAATGTGCCGAGCTTTCGCTATCGCGCGGATGTGGAAATTCCTGGGCATCGGGGCGTAACGGGCGATATCGCATGGGGCGGCAACTGGTTTTTTCAAGTAAGAGGCAAGAGCCCGATCGAGCTTTCGATGGGCAATCTCGATGAGCTGACCGCGTTTACCTGGCGCATCCGGCAGGCGCTTCGAGAGGCCGGCGTTGCGGGCGCGGACGGCGGTGAGATCGATCACATCGAACTGTTTTCCGAGCCGGTGAATCGAGCGGCGCATAGCCGGAATTTCGTGCTGTGCCCAGGGCGGAGCTACGACCGGTCGCCGTGCGGCACGGGAACGAGCGCGAAGATGGCCTGCCTGTATGCGGATGGAAAGCTGAAGCCGGGTGAGCGATGGGTGCAGGAGAGCATTACGGGCAGCACGTTCGAAGGACGCATCGAGGTTGTGAATGGAGAGATTGTGCCATTCATTCGGGGCTCGGCGTTTGTGACGGCGGAGGCGGAGCTGGTGATCGATGAGCGCGATCCGTTTCGCTGGGGCATACCGGCGGAGTGATGGCGGAGGCGTACGACGTTCTCGTTATCGGCGGAGGAATCGTCGGTGCGGCGTGCGCGCATGAGCTTGGGCGGGCGGGCTTGCGCGTTGGCATTGTCGAGCAGCGGGGCATAGGGACGGGCGCGACGAGCGCGGGAATGGGGCACCTCGTGGCGCTGGACGATTCGGCTGCTCAGCTTGCGCTTTCGCGCTATTCCTTGAAGCTGTGGGGCGAGTTGGCGGACGAGCTGCCGGAAGATTGCGAGTACCGGCGATGCGGGACGCTTTGGGTCGCGGCGGACGAAGACGAACTGCGGCTCGCGCGAGAGAAGCGGGGGCGGTATGCGAGCGCGGGCGTCGCTGCGGCGGTTTTGGATGAGCGGCAGGTTTCGGAGGCCGAGCCGAATCTGCGGCGCGGTCTGGCTGGCGGGCTGTTGGTTCCGGGCGATGCGGCGGTGCACCCGGCTTCGGCGGCGCGGTTCCTTGTGAAGCGCAGTGGCGCAGAGGTGATCGCGAAGGGGGCGAAAGAGGTGCGGGATGGGGAAGCGCGCCTGAGCGATGGTTCCGTGGTGACGGCTGGGGCCGTGGTCAATGCGGCAGGTACGGCTGCTGCAGGGTTGACCCCGGAGCTTTCCATTCGGTCGCGCAAAGGCCACATCGCGACGGCCGAGCCGGGCGCGGGATTCGCATCGCACCAGGTTGTCGAACTGGGATACGTGAAATCGACCCATGCTGAGGAAGGCGACTCGGTGGTCTTCAACGTGAGGCAGAATCGCAATGGCGAATTGCTGATCGGGTCGTCGCGGCAGTACGGACGCGAGGGCGAAATCGAAGACGCGCAAGTGGAGCCGGGGATGATCGAGCGCCTGTTTGCGCGGGCGGCTGAGTATATGCCGGCGCTCGCGGAGGCTCGCCCGCTGCGTCGCTGGGCGGGATTCCGCGCGGGAACGCCGGACGGGCTGCCGCTGATCGGGCGATGTCCCGGTTACAAGAATGTCTTCGCGGCTGCCGGGCATGAGGGGCTGGGCGCGACGACTTCGCTGGGAACCGGGCGGCTGATTGCCGATTGGATTCTGGGGCGGGCGTCCGAGATCGAGCGCGCTCCTTACGAGCCGGCGCGATTAAGCGTTCCTGTCTCGCCAGATACCATCGGCGGCGCGTAGGGCGAGGGCGCCGATAGTGGACGTGGGGTTCACAGAGGCGCTGGTGACGAAGGAACTGCTATCCACGATGTAAAGATTTTTGATGTCGTGGCTCGAGGAATTGCCGCACCACGGCGTACCCTTCTTCATCCATGCTGGCGCGTTCCTCGGAATTCATTAGGATGAACTTATCCAACTTCCATGGAAGCGTTCTACATTACAGCACCCGGAGAAACAGAGTTTCGCAGTCTTGCTGAGCCCCGGCCGGGGCCTGAGGAGGTGCTGCTCGAGCCTCGCCTGATAGGGCTGTGCGGAACGGACCTCAGCACGTATCGGGGCAAGAATCCGCTGGTTGCCTACCCGCGCATTCCGGGTCACGAGATTGCGGCCGCCATTGTGGAGGCGGGCTGCGACGTGCCGGCGCACCTGCGGCCCGGTCTGCACGTAACGGTGTATCCGAACACTTTCTGCGGGGCGTGCGCGTCGTGCCGGCGCGGCCGCGCGAATGCGTGCAAGTTTAACCAGACGCTGGGAGTGCAGCGCGATGGCGCTATGGCGGGGCTGTTCACCATTCCCTGGCGCAAGGTGGTGGAAGCGCCTCATCTTTCTCTGCGCGAATTGGCGCTGGTTGAACCGCTGGCGGTTGGGTTTCATGCAATCGAGCGGGGGCGCGTGTCGCCGTCCGATGCCGTCGCGGTGATCGGCTGCGGGACCGTGGGGCTGGGCGCAATCGCTTGCGCGGCGTCGCGAGGGGCGCGCGTGATTGCAGTGGATATCGATCGCGAAAAACTTTCGCTCGCTCAGCAAGCCGGCGCGCATCACGCCGTGAGTTCGGCCGAGCCGTCCATGCACGACGAACTTCTGTCGTTGACGGAAGGTTTGGGTCCGGATGTCGTCGTCGAAGCTGTGGGCACGCCGGGCACTTATCGGCTGGCTATCGAAGAAGCGGCGCACACAGGGCGCGTGGTGTTCATCGGCTGGGTGAAGGAGCCGGTCAGTTTCGAGACAAGCTTTTTCGTTCACAAAGAGTTGGACATTCTGGGGGCGCGCAACTATCTGAACGAATTTCCGACGGTGATCGGGGTGCTTGCGAAAGGCGGTTTTCCAGTGGATGCCGCGATTTCGGCTACGGCGCCCTTCGCTGCGGCCGGCGATGCGTTGCGCCGATGGAGCGAGTCTCCGCGTTTATTCACAAAGATTCTGGTCGAGATGGGCGCCGTCGAGCCGTGACGTGCATGCAAAACTGAAAGGCGTGCCGAAACTTGCCGCCCGCCGGAACGCTTTCCGTGACCTTCATTCGACCGGTTGTTTTGTCATTCCAAACCCGTGGAACATTGGCACGGCGAAATATCTGCAACGGCTGGGATTTCGGGCGCTAGCCACCACCAGCGCGGGATTCGCCTTCGCGCATGGCGTGCCGGACGGGTGGGTGAGCCGCCATCAAATGTTGGCGCATATTGCGGAAATAGTCTCGGCGACCGACTTGCCGGTGAATGCGGATTTCGGGAACGGCTTCGCGGACGATCCGGCGCAGGTGGAGGCGAACGTGACGGCTTGCGTTGCGACCGGGATCGCGGGCCTCTCTATTGAAGATGCAACCGGCGACCAGTCCCAACCTCTTTATGAGTTCTCTTTGGCGGTGGAGCGAATCAAGGCGGCGCGCTCGGCGATAGACGACTGCGGCTTCGCCGTGCTTCTCACGGCGCGCGCGGAGTGTTACCTGACGGGCCATGCGGAACCTTTCGCGGAATCCGTGCGGCGGCTGAAGGCGTACGCGGAAGCGGGAGCGGACGTGCTCTACGCGCCCGGTGTTTCCAAACGCGAAGAGATGCAGGCGATTGTTTCCGCGGTTGCGCCCAAGCCGGTGAACATGCTTATGAGTTCCGATTTGGGCCTGTCCGTTTCGGATGTGGCCGAGATGGGCGTGCGCCGCATTAGCGTGGGGTCAACGCTGGCGCGGGCGGCGTGGACCGGCTTTGTTCGCTGCTCGCGGGAGATCGCGCAGCAGGGCACGTTTACCGGTTTTGCGGGCTTGATGCCGTACGACGAAGTGAACGGACTTTTTGATAGAAAATTGTAATTACACCGGGTTATCAGAGGGAACTTGAGACCGCAAGAAGTGAGCCGCGCTTGAGAATCACACAGCGAAAAGAATGGAAATTCTTTAGCGTACTGCCGAAGGCAAGCCCGGGGTTGGCGGCCGCCTGGTGGTCGGGTCTGCTGTTGCTCGGATTGCTTCCGGCGGTGTTCGCGGTGGCAATGGGCGTTCTGATTGGCGCGGTCCGAAGTGGGCAACAGCTCGCGGCGCCGCTCGTGTTCGCGGGCGCGATCTTTTTGCTTCTCCAGATCCTGAACCCGATTCACCGCGCGGTCAGCACCAATCTCGGGGACCGCACCGCGGCGTGGCTCTACGATCGGCTTACGGAAGCCTGTATCCGTCCACCGGGCATCGGGCACCTGGAAGAGGCGTCGCTTGCAACCGATATGACGGTGGCGCGCGATTTCGATTTGGGCATGACGGGTCCGCCGCTTTCGATCGCGATGGATTTCCTGGCGAACGGCTTGATCACGATGGTGACCGGCGTGGCTTCGGCCATCATTGTCTGCGCATATCATTGGTGGGCGGGCGCGGTGCTGGCGGGGGCCTGGATTGCAACGCACTACTTGCTGCGGGAAAGCGGCATCTGGCGGGACCGCAACACGCCGGAGGTGCGAGGCGCGCAACGAGACGCAGAGTACGCATACCGGCTGGCCGTCGATCCGCCATCGAGCAAGGAATTGCGCCTGTTCGGACTGGCGCGCTGGACGCTTGACCGGTTCGTGCAGAGGCGCACGCGCTTGCACGATTTGCAATACGCGGCCACGCGCATGAGGGAGCGTCCGCTGGCGGGCAGCATTTTGTTGGTAGTCGCGGCGAACTTGGCGATCTTCTGGTCGATCGCGAATGCAGCCGCAGCGCACCAAATCGCCCTGGGAGCGGCGGTCACTTTTCTGCAGAGCGCGGTTGGAGTTTCCGCCATCGCGTTCGGCGGCTTCAACTGGGCGCTAGACGGGGCGGCCGCGCCGGTAGAGGCCGTACTGCGCTTGCGTGAAGCCACGCAGAGAGCGGGCGATCTTCGCGCAGGCAAGGACCCGGCAGCGGGCGCGCCCTCGCGCGAAGTGCGGCTGCGAAACGTGACGTTTGGCTACCCAGGCGGCGCTCCAGTGTTAGAGAACTTCGACCTAAGCATTCCGGCAGGCACATCGCTCGCCATCGTTGGACAGAATGGCGCGGGCAAGACCACTCTTGCGAAGCTGCTATGCCGCCTCTACGATCCGTTGGAGGGCGCGATCGAGGTGGATGGCGAGGACCTGCGCGACATCGAAGTAGAGGCATGGCGTTCGCGGCTCACCGCGGTTTTCCAGGACTTCATTCGTTTCGAATTGCCGCTGCGCGATAACGTCGCGCCCAAAGGGGCGCCCGATTCGATGATCTACGAGGCGCTCGAAGCCGCGGGCGCGAAGAATTTCGCTTCGTTAGATACGGTGCTCGCCAAGGGCTATGCGGGCGGGACGGACTTGTCGGGAGGACAATGGCAGCGGGTGGCGCTGGCGAGAGCGCTGCTTGCGGTGAAGATGGGCGCGGGCGTCGTGCTGCTGGACGAGCCCACGGCGCAACTAGATGTGCGCGGGGAGGCGGAGATCTTCGAGCGGCTGCTCGCGGCAACGCGTCACTGCATTACTGTCCTGATCTCGCACCGCTTTTCGACCGTTCGCCACGCCGATCGCATTTGCGTCCTGGAGCATGGCCGCGTAGTCGAGTTGGGCACGCACGAGGAATTGATGGGGCTGGGGGGCCGCTACCGAACCATGTTCGAACTGCAGGCGCAGCGCTTCCAGGAAGCGGACGAGGAGGGCGCACGGTATGAAGTCCTCTCCTGAGGGCGAGCAGGCGAAAACGGCGGGGGCGATCGAGCCGCTGCCTCCCACGCTTTCGTCCATGTGGCGGCTATGCAAACTCGGTTACCGGCATGAACGCCGCTTGATGATTCTGGCGCTCGGGCTTTCGCAAGTGGCGGCGCTGCCTCAGGCCCTGTTGGCGCTATGGCTCGCGTTGCTGGGCGAAGGCGTGGTGCGCCAGCGAATGGGGTTGGTGATCGGCTCGGCGGTGGGCATGGCCCTTTGCGCCGCCGCAAGCTGGTTCATGGTGACCGTCAGCACCCGTGTCCAGCGGCGGTTCCGGGACAAAGTGACAATCGCGCTCGAAGCGCACGTGGCCCATCTGCAGGCCTCTATCGTGTCGGTCGCGCATCAGGAGCGGCCGGAATATCTGGATCGGCTATCGATGCTGCGCAACCAGGTGTTTGTGCTGGATCACATGTACGTTTCGCTGTTCACTACGCTCGGATGGCTGCTGCGCCTGGTGGTTACATTGGCGCTGCTCGCGTGGGTGCATCCGGCGCTGCTTCTGTTGGGAGTGTTCGCGCTGCCGACAGCGATTGCATCCTTCTGGAGGCCGGAGGTAGAGCGCAAGGCGCAGGAGCGCGGGGCGCAGTCGGAACGGCTCTCGCGCCACCTGTTCAATCTGGCGACCACGGCTTCTGCGGGCAAGGATGTCCGGGTGATCGGGATTGCAGATCGGCTTCTGCGAGAACGGCGAGCGGCCTGGGAGCGCTGGTATGCGCCGATTGCGAGGGCGCGTTGGGGCACGGCTTTGTGGAATGCGCTCGCGTGGGCGATTTTTGGAGCTGCTTATGCGGGGGCGGTGGTATTCGTGGCATGGGGCATTCAGGCGGGGGCGGCGCAGATCCTGTTGGTGCTGGGGGCCGGGGCGGGGCTGGCCGCCTATGTGAGGGCCGCAGTGGGCGAGATCGGGTTCTTGCGTGGATTCTGGGCCGATGGCGCACGGCGGCTTGCGTGGCTGGAAGATTACGCCGCGAAAGAAGCGGCTGCGGGCGAGCTGGCTCCTCCCTCGGAGCTGCGCGAAGGGATTCAATTTGACCGGGTCTCCTTCGCTTATCCCGGCGCTTCGAGCCTGATGTTGGAGGATATCTCGCTGACCCTGCCGGCGGGCGCGGTTGTGGCGATTGTGGGCGAGAACGGGGCCGGCAAGACAACGCTGGTGAAGCTGCTGGCCAAAATGTATGAGCCGACGTCGGGAGCGATCCTGATCGATCGGGCGCCTCTTGCGCGCATCTCGGCGGTCGATTGGCGGGCGCGCATAGCGGGGGCATTTCAAGATTTTTTCCGGTTCGAATTTCGGGCGCGGCAAACGGTTGGCCTGGGCGATCTTGGAAGGATTGAAGACGACCGGGCGGTGACTACGGCGGTCGACCGCGCGGGCGCGAGCGATGTAGCGGCGCGTCTTCCCTTGGGGCTCGACACTCAACTGGGTCCGACCTGGCCGGGCGGCGCCGAGTTGTCGTTCGGGCAGTGGCAGAAATTCGCGCTGGCGCGCGGCTTCATGCGCGACGAACCTCTGGTGCTGGTGCTCGATGAGCCGACGGCGGCGCTGGACGCCGAAACGGAGCATGCGCTGTTTGAGCGGTATGCAGCCGCCGCGCGCGCGGGCAACAATGGCGCGGGCCGAATCACGATTCTGGTTTCGCACCGGTTCTCGACGGTACGAATGGCCGACCTGATTGTGGTTCTGGATCGAGCGAGACTCGTCGAAGCGGGGACGCACGAAGAGCTGATGGCGAATGGCGGCGCTTATTCGGAGCTGTATGCGATTCAGGCGGCGGCGTACCGGTAATGAAGTGAACTACTCTTCCCATCCTTTAGTACGCGCCCGCGTGTGCGAAGCAGCCCAGGAACATTATTGGCTGCGATTCGAAGACGGCTTCGAATGCAAGGCGACGCCCGCGGGGCTCTTGCGCTGGGGTGCGGAACTGCCGGCCGTGGGGGACTGGGTCCGAGCTCGCCGTGCCGACGCTACTCTGGCGCTCATCGAGAGCGTGGAACCGCGCGCCACCTGCATTTCGCGCCAACGCCCCGGCGGCGGTGGAGAGCAGGTCTTGGCCGCAAATGCGGACCTGATTGTCATTGTGATGGGACTCGACGGCGACTACAATCTGCGGCGTCTCGAACGCTACCTCGTACTGGCAGCCGCAAGCGGCGCGGAGGCGATGGTGGCGTTGAACAAAGCGGACGTCTGCGCGGAATGGCCGGCGAGGCTGGCCGATGCGAGGGCCATAGCGACTCATGTAGAAGCTCTGTCGGCGCGCGCGTCCGTGACGCCGATCCTTGAAGCTGTACGCGGACGCACCGTGGTGCTACTTGGCTCCTCGGGCGCGGGCAAGTCGACCATCGCGAACGCCTTGCTTGGCGAGTCTCGCCAGGCTACGCAGGCCGTGCGGGAGCGCGACTCGCGTGGCCGGCATACGACGACCCGGCGCATGCTTGTTGAATTGCCGGAGGGTGGCGCGCTCATCGACACGCCTGGCCTCCGCGAACTGGCCCTTTGGGCCGGACAGGAGTCGGTGGACGATGTTTTCGACGGCATCCCCGCGCTAGCACGGCAGTGCCGGTTCCACGACTGCGCGCACGAGGGCGAGCCGGGGTGCGCGGTGGCAGCGGCGCTTGAGACGGGCGAACTAGACATGGCGCGCTGGGCCAGCTACCGGAAGTTGCTGGCCGAAGCCCGCTATCATGAGCGCTGCGTCGATCGGCGCGCGGGTGCCGAAACGAAACAGAAGTGGAAGGCGATTCACAAAGCCATGCGGCATCATCCCAAGTACAGGCGCTAAGCTACACAACCAGAAACGACGATGAAAACGGAACTGCTGCGATTCAATGGCGCGGTGGAGCGGGACCCGGCTATCGAGCGATGGATGACGGAGCACGCAGGCCAATTAGGGGCGATTGCGCATCATTGGTTTGAGGCGATGCGGAACTGCGGGGACGAGGTGCGGGAGCTTCTGCATGACGGCTGTCCGGTTGCCTGTTTAGGAGATGCGCCTTTCGGTTACGTCAACGTATTCACTTCGCACGTGAACGTAGGGTTCTTTCAAGGCGCCTCATTGCGGGATCCGGCGGGGCTGCTGGAAGGCGCGGGCAAGCATATGCGCCATGTGAAGCTCAGACCGCAAAGGCTAATCGACGAAACGGCGCTAAGCGAGCTCATCGATGCAGCGTACTGGGACATAAAGGCGCGCGTCGAAAACGGCTAGCCACGGGTGGGCGCGAGTGGCGAGCCGCTAGGCGCAAACGGGCTGGGGAGCGAGATCCGGGCCGAGCGCCGTTCGAGGCGGAAGCAATGGAACATCGACACATAGGTGAAAAATGCTGCCGGAACCCAGGGAACTTTCCGCCCACACCTTTCCTCCCATGGCAACGGCGATTTTAGAAGAGATGGCGAGCCCAAGGCCGGTTCCACCAAAACGCCTGCTGTTCGAATCGTCGGCTTGCGTGAACGCTTCGAAAATGCTTTGAAGCTTTTCCGCGGCGATGCCGACGCCGGAATCGGAGACAGCGACGTGCAGCGCCAACCTATATCCTTCGAGCGAGGCCCCGCGCACGCGCATCAAAACGCCGCCACGATCGGTGAACTTGATCGCGTTCTCCACCAAGTGGAGCAACACCTGGCTGAGGCGCCGCCGATCGGCAAAAACTCGGGAAGGGAGGCTTGCTTCGGAAGTCCAGCCAAGCGACAGGTTTCTTGCTTGAGCGGATGCGGAGAGCTTGGCGACGATCTCTTCGAACATCTCCCGCAACGAAAACTCTTCTGAGCTCAGCACCAGACGATCGGCCTCTAGCCGCGAATATTCGAGAACATCGTCGATGATTCTCAGAAGCCCGGCGCCCGACGTTTTCACTTCTTCGAGGTACGCTCGCACTTCCGGCGGGAGATCGCAATCGAGAGCCAACGCAGTCATCCCCAAGACGCCGTTCAACGGCGTTCGGAATTCGTGACTCATGTTGGCGAGAAATTGATCTTTGGCGCGGTTCGCCGCCTCAGCCGCTTCTTTGGCTGCTTGCAGATCCTCCTGGGTCTTTTTCATGGCCGTGATGTCCATGGTGGTCGCCACCACTTCGGAACGGCCGGTCGATGGATTCTTCGTTACCGCGATGTTATAAAGGGCCCAGAATGGCTGGCCATCGGCTCGCTTCATATGGACTTCCACGCCAGTCAGGAGGCCTGTCTTCTTAAGGCGCTCCGCTATACGCATCCGCTCTTCGGGCGATTGGTAATGCGTCTTGATGTCGATGCCTACGATGTCTTCCAATCGGTCGTAGCCGAGAACGCTATAAGAGGCGTAGTTCGCATCCAGCACAATACCGTCCAGGTCGGTGCGGCATACCCCGGCGAGATTGTGATCTTTGAGCAGGCGGTACTCGGCTTGTATGTTGCGCAATCGTTTTATCTGCTTTCGCAGATAGCCGGCGACAATCACCGATACGGCTGTAACGACCGTAAGCACGATAATGAGCTGACTAGTCATCCCATTTCCATCCGCATGCAGTGCTTGGCTGCCGTGTCATGCACGATACGTAATCTTATCGGCGCCCAGGAGTAAAGGACTTGATTATTTCTGAACGAGATTTCGGGTAAACGCGAAGTGCGGATGCGGCGCGTTTAGGGTTGCGGGCTTCGGCGCCGTGCCGAAAACGAGACAGCTCTTCCCAACATCGGAGCGCCGCCGGTTAATCTGCACTCCAGAAGGGGGCGTATTCGGCCCAATCGGAAAGGGCGACTAAGTGCGTGGCAAACTCGCAGGCCCGTCCGTCAGAGAGCCGCTCGAAAGGAAATCCTGTACTCGATGCTTCGAAACATACGATATAGCTGCCGAATGCTCCGGCGCAACCTGGGTTTGACGAGCGCCGTAGTCGCGACTCTGGCGCTTGGGATAGGCGCAACCACAGCCATTTACACGGTGATCTATGCGACGTTGCTGTCGCCGCTGCCACTGCCGCATCCGGAGCAGTTGGTGATGGTGTGGTCGAAGGTGCAAGGCAACCGCAATGGGATCGCGGCGGGCGATTTTCTCGATTGGCAGCGTTATAACGGCTCATTCCAGAGCCTGTGCGCGTTCACCGGCGGGAACTTCAACCTGGGAACAAGAGACAAGCCGGAGCAGGTGGAAGGGCGGCTGACATCGCCTGGATTCTTCCACATGATGGGCTTGCCGTTGATGCTAGGCCGCGACTTTCTGCCGCAAGAAGGCGTGCAGGGCAACGAGAAAGTTGTCATTCTGACGCACAAGCTTTGGAACAAGCTCGGGGCCGATAGCCACATTGTTGGGAAGCAATTGCGTATCAATGGCGGGTTGTATGCGGTGGTCGGCGTTCTGGCGGAAGGAGTAGCCGACAGGTACGACGCGCAGGTGACGGCGCCGCTTGCCTTTCGTCCGGAGCAGATCAATCACGACTACCATTGGCTGCTGGCCATGGCGCGCCTGAAACCCGGAGTCAGCATCAAGCAGGCCCAGGCCGACATGACGCGAGTAACGGCGCGCATCGCCGAAGAAAATCCGCGCAGCGATAAAGGCTGGGGCGCCCTGGTTGAGCCGCTGCAAAACGATTTCATGCCGAAGGATCGCATTCAGACGCTCTGGCTGCTCCTGGGCGCGGTGGGATTCGTGCTGTTGATCGCGTGCGTGAATGTGGCGAACCTGCTGCTGGCGAAGAGCACGTTCCGGTGGCGCGAAGTGGCGGTGCGCAATTCCGTGGGAGCGTCGCGGCGGCAGGTGGTAGAACAATTCCTGATCGAGAGCGTCGTGCTGGCGCTGGCCGGTGGAGTAGCGGGCGTGGTCTTGGGCGTTGTTCTGCTGCGCGCGATTGTGGCTCTGATGCCGGCGGGCACTCTTCCTTCCGAAGTCTCGCTGCAGTTGAATGTTCCGATCCTGAGCGTGACGGCGGCGGCCACCATTCTGGTGGGAATCCTGTCGGGTTCGGCGCCTGCCTGGTACGCCTCGCAATTGGATGCGGCGTCGGCTTTGAAGCAGGGAGGGCGCGCGGGCGAGGGCCAGGGACATAACCGGCTGCGCAGGAGCCTGGTAGCCGGAGAACTGGCGCTTGCATTGACGCTGCTCTCGGGCGCGGGCCTCGCGTTGCACAGCTTCTGGAATTTGACGCAGGTCGATTTGGGTCTGCGCACGGACCATGCTTTGATGTTCACCTTGCAGCAGCCGGACGGACGATTCCGCGCCGCGGAGCGAATCGAGCCGTATTACAGGCAGGTGCTGGAGCGGATTTCCGCTCTGCCGGGCGTTTCGAGCGCGGCCGTCGTAACCGGCGCGCCTTTGCTCGGCACGAGCGATGGGATGCCGTTCACGATCGTGGGAACGAACGTTGCCGATCCTTCGCAGAGGCCCGGCGCCGGGTTCCAGTCGATTAGCCCCGAGTACTTCAAGACGTTCGGCATCCGAGTGGTCAAAGGCCGCGAGTTCACGGCGGCCGACACGGCCATGAGTCCGCGGGTCGCCATGGTCAACGAAGAGTTCGTCAAGGAGTATTTGAAAAAGCGCGATCCGCTGAACACGCGATTGTCGATCGAGCAGATCGATCCCACGGCTCAGAAACTGGGGGCGGCCGTCGAGTGGCAGATCGTGGGCGTGTTTCACAATGTGCGCTCCTTCGGGTTGCGCGGCGACCAGCCTGAAATCGACGTTCCATTTCCGCAGTCGCCTCTGCCGAGTGTTTCCGTAGGGCTGCGTTCCGCGAGCAATCCCGCGGAACTGAGCGCGGCAATCGTGAAGGCGATCTATTCGATAGATCGCGATATAGCGGTTTCGCACCTGAGCACCATGAACGAAGTCAGAGACCAGTTGTTCATCGGCGACAGGTTCACGATGATGCTTTATGCGGGTTTCGCGTTTGTGGCGCTGGCGCTTGCCGCTATCGGGGTCTACGGCGTGATCTCATTCGGAGTGTCACGGCGGACGCAGGAGATTGGCCTGCGCATGGCTCTGGGGGCCGAGAAGCGAACCGTGGAGCGCCTGATTCTTTCGGAAAGCTCGGTAGTGACGCTCATCGGCCTGGGGCTCGGTCTTCTGGGAGCGGCGTGGCTGGGGCGGCTCATGCACGGCACGCTTTTTGGCGTGGGCGCATTGGATTGGTCGGTGCTGCTGGGCGTGAGCGGCCTGCTGTTTGCGACGGCGCTAGTGGCTGCCTATATTCCGGCGCGGCGGGCAGCGGGAATCGATCCGATGAAGGCGCTGAGAACAGAGTGAGCTGCGCCGCCGGGGATCGCATGACCCTGCCGCGAATCGCATGACCCGCCGGAGATCACATGAATAAGATAAGCTCATGCAGTTGTTCCGCGGCGTCGCCGTTTCAAGCACGTTCGAAGACCTGAAGGAACATCGCGCGGCCCTCATTCGCGCCATCGAAGCAGAGGATCTGAAGCCCGTCGCCATGGAGAACGACTCGGCGAAGCCGGGCGTGAATGTCATCGAATCGTCTCTCGAGATGATTGAGAAAGCTTCGGCCTACATCGGAGTCATCAGCCGCAAGTACGGCCAGGCGCCGAAGTCGCCGAAACAGAATCCCGACAATCTTTCGATCACGGAACTCGAATTCAACAAAGCTGTGGAACTGGATCTTCCGATCCTGCTCTTCCTCATGAGCGAGAACCATCCCGTTCGCGAAGCGGACATCGAACTCGATCCGGAGAAGCGAGAGAAGTTGAATGCTTTTCGCGAGCGAGCGAAGCAGATGGGACCCGACTTACAGGTGCACCGCGTCTATGCGACGTTCGACACGCTGGAAGACTTCAAAGGGAAAGCCATCCGTGCCGTCGCGGGCCTGGGCCGTCTTCTCGCTGAGCAGGGCAAGACAGCCTCGGCTGTAGAACCTGCCCCGCACGCTCCGTCCGAGCGTGACCCCATTCCAGCGTCTCCCGCATTCTACGCCGAACCGCCTTACATCGGCTCTCATGAATTCATCGGGCGCCGCGCGGAACTCGAACGCTTGACCGATTGGTCGACAGCCGCCGATCCGCATCCCGTGCTTCTCTTCGAAGCGATCGGCGGCTCCGGCAAGAGTATGCTTACTTGGGAGTGGACGACCAAGCATGCGGCGCAGCTCCGGGCCGATTGGGCCGGCCGCTTCTGGTATTCCTTTTACGAGCGTGGCGCCGTCATGGCGGATTTCTGCCGCCGCGCGCTCGCCTACATCACCGGCCAGCCGCTCGATGCGTTCAAGAAAAAGAAAACTCCCGAACTCGCCCAACGCCTATTGCACCATCTGCAAGCTCGTCCTTGGCTGATTGTTCTCGACGGCCTGGAGCGCGTGCTCGTCGCCTATCATCGCTTCGACGCGGCCCAGATCGCCGACGAAGAAGCGAATCGACCCACCGACCAGATCGCCGATCGCGATCCTTGCGCCGCGATTCGACCGGAAGACGATGAGCTGCTTCGCTCCCTGGCCGCTGCCGCTCCTTCCAAGCTTCTCGTCACATCCCGATTGATTCCTCGCGTGCTGCTGAATCCGGCCGGCCAGCCGATCCCAGGCGTCGTTCGCATCTCTCTTCCCGGCCTCCGCCCTCCCGATGCGGAATTGCTCCTCCGCTCATGCGGCGTGAGAGGCGGTTCTCAGGCCATTCAGGATTACCTAAAGACCCACTGCGATTGCCATCCACTCGTCACCGGTATTCTGGGCGGACTCATCAACAACTATCTGCCCGACCGGAGTAATTTTGATGCCTGGTCGACCGACGCGGCGGCCGGCGGCCGGCTCAATCTGGCAAATCTGGACCTGATTCAAAAGCGAAATCACATCCTCAAAGCTGCAATCGAAGCCCTTTCCCAGCACAGCCGCGAGCTTCTGTCCACGCTCGCGCTTGTGCCGGAGTCGGTGGATTACGCCGCTCTCGCCGCCCTCAGCGAGGATCTTTCGCCACAGGAATTTTCCAGCGCGGTTCGCGATCTCGAGCGCCGCGGCCTTCTGCAGTACGACCCACAGACCAGGCGTTACGACTTGCATCCGGTTGTCCGCGCCATCGCCGCAGGCGGGCTAAAGCCGGAACAGACGGAGAGCTACGGCCAACGCGTTGTCGATTATTTTTCCGAGCAGGCGCACAGGCCCTATGACGAGGCCGAAACTCTAGATGACGTCCGTAATGGGCTTCATGTGGTCCGTACCCTACTCAGAATGGGCGATCTAGACCACGCGTTCGATGCCTACCGGGGCCAGTTAGCGCAAGCACTCTATTTGAACTTAGAGGCCGACGCGGAAACCCTATCTATTCTGCGCCCATTTTTCCCGCGGGGATGGGCTATAGCGCCAAAGGATTTGAAACGAAGCGCAGGCGCCTACCTGTTGAATGAAGCTGCGGGAGCATTGCAGAACAGCGGCTTGTTGGAACAAGCCTCAGCCGCGTACAGCGCTGCCCTTCTCGGTTACCTGGCCGGAACCCCGCCATCCTGGATCGGAACCCGGACCATTCTGTCCAACATGGGTAGGTCGCTTTTTGGTGAGAACCGTTTAGCGGAGCAAGACCGTTGCCTCCGCTTTGGTATCGATGTAGCGACTTTAACCGGGGACAGCGAATCGATCTTTTGTACCAGGCTCGACCGCTTCCACCAACTGGCGATGTTCGGCGAATGGGAAGAGGCCCAAGCGACATGGGACCTCCTCGACTCGATGGGACGCGCTTGGTCGCGCGCAGCCTATCGCGCCGGCGAAGCTGAGTACTATTTTGCTCTCTACCGTTTCTGGCAGGGCGCTCTTGAAGATGAGCATCTGGTTCGTGCGGAACAACTCTCGAAGGAAGTCAAGAACCGTATCGCTGTGCGTGGCCTCCACGGCCTGAGAGGAGAATGGCGACTCAGTCGGAGAGAGTGGGCGCTGGCTGCGGAGAGCCTGCATGAAGCGGTGAGCATGGCTCATGCGGTCGGCCAAACTGATCCAAGGGCGCAAACGGAACTGGCGCTCGCCCGATTTCATCTTGAGAAACTCGCCAACCCGCGACACGAGGCAGAGCAGCTCGCGAATGGTCGGTTCGTTGCTAACCTCGAGCTTGCGGAACTCTGGCTGGCCATTGGCGATCGCGAACGAGCTAGAAAACACGCCTTGGCCGCCTACAGATGGTCGTGGGCCGACGGCGAGCCATACGTCTTCCGCTACAACCTCAACAAGGCTCGCGCGCTACTCGAACAACTCGGCGCCGAAATTCCCGATCTCCAGCCCTACGACCCCGCCAAAGCCACCAAATTTCCGTGGGAAGACCAATTGATCGCCGCCCTCGAGAAACTCCGAGCCGAAAAAAAGCCGCAACGCAAAACGTCCGGCTAGCTCGTCCTACGCTCTCGCCCTAAGCAACTCCTCCATATCGTCGATCTTATCCCCGATAAGATTCAGCTTGCGCGCGAGGCCTTGAATCTCGGCTTCCGCGCGCCGGTTTACGTCGAAATCCAGCTCTCCACGCACGCGGTCTTTCTTGTCCTGGCGGTTCTGGCTCATCATGATGACCGGGGCCTGAATGGCAGCGAGCATCGAGAGAATGAGGTTCAGCAGGATGAACGGATAGGGGTCCCAGGCGCTCCTGCCCAGCCCGATCTGCACCGCCGAGTAAACCACCAGCACCACCAAGAACGTGATGATGAAGGCCCACGAGCCGCCGAATCGCGCGACCGAATCGGCGATGTGCTCGCCCGGCGTCACCTTCTCTGCGATGACTTCATTTGGATTCCTCAGGGAGCGGACACGGACCAGCGCATGCGCGGTATGGAAGTGGCGGCCGAGCACCGTCAACATATCCATTCCCGCCATCGGTTTGCGCTGCAGCAGCACCCCGATGTCGTTCCGATCCACTTCGACGCAGACGGTTTCTTCGAGGGCAGTGGCGCTTGTCTGGTGATGAGTGCCATCGAGCATGGAGGCAAAGCCGAAGAACTCGCCCGCGCCCGGCTCGTCGACAATCACTTCCTGGCCGTCTTCGTCGACAGTGGTCAGGCGCACCTTGCCCGAAACCAGAACATAGGCGCGGCCGCCCGAATCTCCCATCTTGTAAATGCGCTGCCGCGCCGCGAAGCGTCTCAGCTCCACCTGTCCGGCGAGGACGGCGGTCTCTTCGTCGTCGAGCAGCGCGAACAGCGGCACGTGTTTCAGATCATCGGGGTTGCATGGCATCGTGTCACCTGACGAGTGCTAGGTTTACACAAGCCGTGCGGCCGCACAAGCACCGCGCTTACGACTCCATCTCTTCAGCCATTTCCAGCATCTTTTGAACGCTGTTCCAATTCCTGCCGGTGCCCGAGACCTTGAGCGTCCGCTCGATCAGCGGAATGGATAGCTTCGGCCGCGCCATGCCGTTCGGAAAATAGATGTACAGCTCGCGCCCTTCGATCCACATCTCTTCCGGGGCGGCCTCGATCTGCCGCAGCTTTTCGCGCGCCGCCTCGCCTGGGTCGCTCGCGAGAAATGTAAAAAGCAGCTTGGTGGGCTCGATGCCGCCGCGCTTTGCAAATGGATTTCTCCCGAGCGCCTCTCGCATTTCGACGGTGGTCCGCAGTATAACGTCCGATTCAAATCCGAACGTCTGCTCAATGGCATCCTCGATTCGTTTGGCCAGCCGGGGCAGGTTCTTTTCGCCGGTCTTGAACAGCACGTTGCCGCTTTGCAAAAACGTCTTCGGATCTTCGAGTCCAAGCGATTCGTACAATGCTCGCACTGCGTCCATCTTTACGCGTTTGTGCGGCCCCACATTCACCCCGCGCAGCATGGAAATGACGACTCTCATGGAGCGCCCAGCGCCGCGTCGGCGGCTCGCAGTGCGAGCTCGGTTGCATTCAGATCGGAGCGGTTGCACAAGACTATGACCGTGAGTTTGTCTCCGGTGAAGCGCTCGATCACGGTGCGGAATCCCATGGTCGTGCCGCTGTGCCACATGCGCGGCCGGCCGCGATAGCTGTCCAGGAACCAGCCGAATCCGTAGGAAACCGGCTGGCCCGGATTCAAATTGTCATCGCCCGGCGCAGTCGGCCAGCGCGGCTCGACCCCGCCCGAAAGCTTCACGGGTTCGAGCGCCGCGCTCATCTCCTGGGCGGTTAATAACGTGTGCGAAGCAAGGGCTTTGTCCCATGTCGCCAGATCCGTCAAGTTCGAATAGACGCCGCCATCGCCCAAAGTGGCGGACGTCGAACTCTGATCCGTCTCGACAAACGCTTCGCCTTGCTTCGAGTATCCGTAAGCGCGCTCGGGCACTTTGTTAACGCCGTTAACATATGCGATTGATCTCGTCATGCGCAAAGGGTGGAAGATCCGGTCGTGCAATAGACGCGGGAACGGCTCTCCTGCCGCTTTCGCATCGATCAACCCGAGCACGACATAGCCGGAATTGCTGTAGGCCCAGCTTGTGCCGGGCTCGAACTTTCCGTGTGTTTCGCGCTTCAGAAGGCCCAGCACCTCCTGGTCGCTAATTTGATGGGTTGCGCTCCACGTCGGCCCCTGCGTCTTTTCGACCCGATCCATGAGCTCTTCGTAGTCCGGCAGGCCCGATGTATGCGTCAGTAGATTGCGGATTGTGATGCGGCGGCCATATGCCGGAAAATCCGGAAATACATCGGTGAGCGACTCGTCATAGCGCAGCTTGCCGTCTCGCACCAGCAGCATAGTGGCCATCGCTGTGAACTGCTTGGTAAAGGAAGCGAGGCGGAAATTCGTGCCCACTGTGATGCGCGCGTCCGGAGTCCGGAGTTCGCGAAGGCCGTAAGACTGCTCAAAAACAATCTCGCCGTTCCTTTGAACCAGCACCGCGAGGCCGGGAGATTTCTCGCCGGCGACGGATGCGAACACCGCGCCGATTTGCGCGCTAGCCGATTGCCCGGCAAACGCGTTGCTGAAGAGCGCGATGTAGGCCGCCACTCTCAACGCAATCGTTCTTATGGGCCTTGGCATTAAATTCGCTGCGCTCGACTTCAACCTACCGTAGCTTCTATTTTGTCGCCTTCTCCAGGCGCAAGGAACAGATTCGCTTCGAGGCCATGCTGCCGTGTGTAGAGATCATAGTAACGCCCGCCCGCCGCATATAGCTGTGCGTGATTCCCGCGCTCGATAATACGTCCGCTTTCAACGACGAGGATCTGGTCGGCGCGGCGTATAGTCGAAAGCCGGTGCGCGATGACAAAGGTCGTCCGGCCTTGCATCAGATACCAGAGACCGGACTGGATGAGGGCTTCGGATTCGGAATCGAGGCTCGAAGTGGCTTCATCCAGAATCAGAATACGCGGGTCCGCGAGAATTGCGCGGGCGATCGAGACGCGCTGCTTCTGTCCGCCGCTAAGCTTCACGCCGCGCTCGCCGATTACCGTATCGTACCGATCGCTGAATCGTTCGGCGAATTCGTCGACGCGCGCGATGCGGCATGCCTCCATGACCTGTTCTTCCGTCGCGTCCGGGCGCGAGAACGCCACATTTTCGCGGATGGTTCCGTCGAAGAGAAACGAATCCTGCAGCACGAGCCCAAGCTGCAGGCGGTAACTCGCCAACTCGACGGTAGAGAGATCGAAACCGTCCACCAGAATCTTGCCTTCGTTGGGAGCGTGGAACGCGGCGATGAGGCCGATGGTGGTGGACTTGCCGGAGCCCGACGAGCCCACCAGGGCAGTGACCGTTCCCGGCCGCGCTTCAAACGACACGTCGTGCAGCACCGTCTTGCCCGGCTCATATGCAAAAGACACGTGTTCGAAGCGCACGTGGCCGTCGATGGCAGGGAGCTTTGTGGCGCGGAGCGGGTCTTCATCCTCGGGCCGCTCGCTCAACACTTGGCGGGTGCGCTCAAGCCCGGCGAGCGCTTCCGAAAGTTGGCTGCCTATGTTGACGATCTGCACCACGGGCGCGATCATGAACGCCAGCAGGGAAGTGTACATCACGAAATCGCCGATCTCCATGCGATGGGCCGCCACCTGGCGAGCGCCGAGGAACATGATGAGCGATCCAACGAGGCCCATCAGAACGGTCGAAGCAAGCGTAGTCAAGGAGATGGTGGTGAGCGAGCGGTAGACGTTCTCAAGTAGGCGCCGAGCTCCCTTGGCGAACACCTCCGATTCGCGTTTCTCCGCGTGATAGCCCTTGATGACGCGAACGCCGCCTAATGTTTCGGTCAGGCGTCCGGTCACCTCGGCATTGATCTTGGCTCGTTCGCGAAAAATGGGGCGCACGGTTTTGAACACTCGCTGCAAGACCGCCCCGAACAAGACCAACACGACCAGCACGATCGAGGTCATCGTGACGCTTGTTCGAAACAGCAGAAAAGTGCAGATGGCGGAGGTCAAGAGGCCGCCCGCGAGTTCCACAAGACCGGTTCCAATCAGGTTGCGGACGCCTTCCACATCGCTCATGATGCGCGAGACCAGGTTGCCGACCTTGTTCGAGTCGTAATAGGCCACAGGCAGCCGGGCGATGTGATCCTGAATCATCACGCGCATTTCATAAATCAGGCGCTGGCCGGCTTTGGAGAGAAGCTGGGTGAGTGAAAACGAGGTGACGCCCTGAACGAGGGTGGCGAGAACCACGCTGAGCACGATGGGCAACAGCATATCCATCTGCCCTTGCCGCATGACATTATTAATCAAGAACTTCGTGCTAACGGGCAGCGCCAGGCCGCAGACGCGGTTGACAACCATCAGTGCTCCGCCCAAAAGCAGAAGGCCGCGCCTCGGCTTCATCAGCACCCAGATTTCGGGCAGCAGCGTTCTCAAGCGCTCAGACTGGCTCGGTTTTTCCACGGCTTCTCCCGACGCGTTCCTCACACGCGGCTTCGGCTGAAGCCGCTTCCAATATAGATGATCGCTCGACGGGAAAAGCCGCGCCGGAGCGCGCAGGACTTCCGGCGCCCGGTAATTTCGGTAATTAAAGCTCCAGCTTGCCCTGGTATTCCATTTCCTTGAGCGGAAACTTCCCGCGGAGCTCGGTGTGGCCCATGGCCAGGCGGAATTCCACGGTCTTGTCACTTGCCTGAATCGGATCGGACTTGGGGAAGTGAATCAGCATGCGACCGTCCTTGCCTTGATCCAGTTCGATTTTCACGGGCCTTAACGGTTCATGCCCGGAGCGCAACAGGCCCGTCGAACTCTTCACGTTATCTTCGACGCGCTGCTCTTCCTCGGCGCTCAATGTATTGTTGGATTCCGCCGACGCCGCAGGTCCGCCGACAGCGGTAATCGGCAGCCCGATGACCGCAATCACATATTCGTCGAGAGGCTTGAACGCGGCCGGGTCCACTGGGTCGCCGGCTTTCTTGGCGGCGGCCATTCGCACTACAAGCGCGCTCTGCCACTGAATAGTTACTTCCGTGGGGCCGGATCTCGGCGCGCTGCTTGAGCCTCCATTGCTTCTTCCGCTGGAGTTGTAGGTCGTCTGCCCGCGTCCACCCATGCTGCGGCGCCCCACTCCGCCCGCCCCCGGCGGCAGGGCGCCGGCATTGCTGCTCGTATTCGCCGTATTCTGGTTGCCCAGCGCATCCGGGCTGACGCCCGGCACGTTCACCTTCACGGTCTTCGACCACGGCGAATTGTTCAGGATCTGAAACACCTCCGGGCCGGTCCATTCGGAGGGAGCGGCGTTGCGCGGATCCGAAAAGCTCCAAGCCGCGCCCGCTGCAATCGCGGCGAACGCCAGTGCCGGCAAGATGCCTGTGTGCATATAGAGTTACTTGGACGTCTTGCCGCCGTGGGGCGTTTCCCGCTGGTGTTGCATGCCGCGCCAGAGGTACATCGCGGCGTAGGAGCGCCAGGGGCGCCACGCTTCGGCTCGCGGTTCCAGTTCGCGGGCGTTCGCGAGCTCAAGGGCGCGCAACAGGCCGATGTCGCCGGTAGGAAAGGCATCGGGTTCTCCGAGAGCGCGCATGGCAACGTATTGCGCGGTCCATTTCCCGATGCCCGGAATTTCACAGAGCCGATCGAGAAAGGCGCCGGTATCGGGAATGCGCTCAAACCCGATCTGCTTGTCGCACACAGCGCGCGCCAGGGCGCGAATGGTTTCGGCGCGCGCCTTCGGGAGGCCAATGCTCGCCACATTGGCGTCGGCCAGCACGGCGGGGGAAGGGAAAAGATGTGTCAGCGCGCCTCCGGCGACTAGCGGCTGCCCGAACGCCGCCACCATTCGCCCGGCCAGCGTGGTGGCGCCTTTGACGCTGACCTGCTGACCCAAGATGGCGCGCGCGGCCAGCTCGAATCCGTTCCAGCAGCCGGCTACTCGCAGGCCCGGGCCGGATTCGATGCGCCCGGCAAGAACCGGATCGTGCTTCAGGTTGTGGGCGATGGCCGGCCAATCCGCGTTCAAGTCGAACATGGCGCGCACGCGCTCGACGATATAGAACAGCGCGCCGGGATCTCCGAACTGAATCCGCAGCGCGACCGAATAACTCGCTGCGTCGAGCGAGACTTCGAAGAAACCCCTTGAGCCATTCAGCGCGATGGTGCGCCGGTAGCGGCCGCATTCCACGGATTCGACGCCGGGAGTCGCGCGCGCGGCGAGAAACGCCAGCATGCCGTCCCAATCGAAGGGAGGCCGGTAGCGCAGCCGGAAGACGTATTGATTTTCGGGGTGGTCCGCGGCGTGGCGGGCGAGCGCGCGGATCTGTGTCGGGGTTCGATGATAGGTGGTCTGAATCGCCGCGTTGAATCGACGCACGCTTCCGAATCCCGAAGCGACGGCGAGCTGAGTCATGGAAAGGTTCGTCTCATCCAGCAGTTTTTTGGCGAAGTGCAGGCGCCGCGTTTGGGCCACCGCGGTGGGCGTGGCGCCCAGGTGCTTCAGAAACAGTCGCCGAAGATGGCGAGACCCGATTCCCAGATGTTCCGCGAGCGCTTCGACGCCGCCACCTTCGAGCCCGCTTTCGCCGATCAGGCGCAGGGCTCGCGAGATGGTGTTCGAAGTTCCGATGCCGGCGCGCGTGCCAGCGGAACATTCCGGACGGCAGCGCAGGCATGGACGAAAGCCTGCTTCGGCAGCGGCTGCGGCAGTCGGGAAATAGCAGACGTTCTCTTCTTTGCAGGCGCGCGCGGGACAGATGGGCCGGCAATACACGCGCGTGGTGTAGACCCCGATGAAGAACTTGCCGTCGAATCGCGGGTCGCGCGCCAGGCGGGCCCGCGAGCACACTCGCCAATCCAGGTCCATCTTCGATCGATTCGTTTCGATACAGCTCGCCACAATGATAAAGCGTTTGGCTGGACATTTTCGGACCTCAATTCAAGTCGTTCAAGGCCGCCGATTTAGCGGGCGCCGCGGCGGGCTCGCCCGGCGCCGGTTTTGTACAAGGTCCGCAAACGTCCAATATGGGTTTGCAGTCCGGCCTATCTTTGCAGCATGCAACCCAAAATCGCGCGCTCCAAAACATTCATGTGCATCGCATCCGGAATCCTATTGATGTGGTTCGCCGCGGCGGTTCGCCTCTACGCGCAGGCGCCGGATCATTACCGCGTATACGAACTCGGGACGTTAGGCGGAACCGCGGGCCAAGGCAACACCATCAACAATCAGAGTCTTGCGCTGGGCGCCGCCAATCTGGCCGGCAACGCCAGCGAACATGCCACGGCATGGCTGTATGGACTGAAGTTCGATTTTGGAACTCTTGGCGGTCCGAACAGCAACATCGTATTTCCTAACCGCAACGACCGCGGTGAGATCGTGGGCATTTCGGAAACGGCCGCAGTGGATCCATTGGGCGAGAACTGGAGCTGCTCCGCTTTTTTCCCGAGCGTCACCGGCCACATCTGCCTGGGGTTCTTGTGGCGGTGGGGCAAAATGACCGCGCTTCCTACGCTCGGCGGTAACAACGGCTTCGCGGCCGCAATCAATAACCGCGGCGAGGCGGCCGGTTGGGCCGAAACGAAGATTCACGATTCGACCTGCGTTGCGCCCCAGGTGCTGCAGTTCGAAGCCGTCGTGTGGGGGCCCGGCGAAGGCGAATTGCGCGAGCTGCCTCCGCTCAAAGGCGACCGAGACACAGCGGCCACTGCGATCAACGATCATGGCCAGGTGGTCGGCATCTCCGGCACTTGCGATGTCGCAGTAGGCGCCTATACCGCGAAACATGCGGTCCTGTGGGAGGACGGTACAGCGATCAACCTCCCCACGCTCGGCGGGGCGGGCTGGAACACTCCCGTTGTCATCAACAATAGAGGCGAAGCCGCCGGATTTTCCGACTTGCCGGGGGACGTGAGCGGCGGCGTGCTGACGCCCAATTTTCACGCTGTCATCTGGACGAAGGATCACGCCATACACGATCTGGGCACGCTGCCCGGCGACTCCCTCAGCGAAGCTACCGGCCTGAACGATCGCGGTCAGGTGGTCGGCGTGTCCTATCCTTCCTCGCACGCCTTCCTCTGGCAGGATGGAGTGATGACGGATCTCAACACGCTGATCCCGCCCGATTCGCAGTTGTCGCTCATCTCGACAGGCGACATCGACGACAAAGGCGAGATTACAGGCCAGGCGTGCGTGCTCTCGAACGGGTCGTGCACAACCGAAATGCCGGCCTTTCTCGCGATTCCCGATTGCGACTGGGACGCGAGCCGCGCCGTCTCCGGCCAGGCTTCCACGATTGTTCCCGAAGAGATTCGCCAGCAGCTTGTGAGGCATTTGGCGTTCGGCCGCTTCGCGCTCGAAGCGGCGCCTCCTGCAAAATAGCGATTGATGAGCTTCCGCTTCCTCTCCTCCGTCGTTCTATGCGCGGGTGTCGCTTGCGTGGCGGCGCCCGCGCCGCCGGTTAGCTGCGCCACGCCCGAATATCGTCAATTCGATTTCTGGGCCGGCGATTGGGATGCATTCGACGCCGGCAACCCCGCTACAGTCGTGGCGCGCGCGCGCGTGGAGCGCATACTGGACGGTTGCGTCCTGTTAGAGGACTACCAGGGCGCGAATGGGTCGCATGGGGAAAGCTTCAATATCTACGATGCGACGAGAAAAATGTGGCATCAAAGCTGGGTGACGAACCGCGGCCGCTTGCTCACAGTTGAAGGCCGCTTCGAAAACGGCTCAATGGTTTTGACCGGGGCGGATCTCGATGAGCATTCTAAGGAGCGGCGCGTGCGAGGGATCTGGAAACCCGTCCCGGGAGGCGTTCAAGAAACGGCGTTCACGTCCAGTGATGGCGGCAAGAGTTGGAAGCCGTGGTTCGATCTGATCTTCCGTCCGCATAAGCCTTGACGGAAGCGAGTTTACGGCCGGGAACTCTGTCCCGCGGCATCGCGGGAGGCGCTCACAAGCTTGTAATCCGTGTAGGTCTCGTCGTCGTTAGATTCTCTGGTAAAGAAGTGAAGCACGCGCGCGTTAGACCGCATGGAGAAATGCGATGGCTGCCATGCGCCGCTATCGCCCACGGGACGGTTGTCCAACTCGAACTGCGTTCCGGGCTCCACTTCCGCCAGAAAGCCCTCGATTGAAACCGGGTGAATCACCTGCGCAGTCACTTTGACCCAATGAAAGGCATTCTGGTCGATCCACAATTCGCCGTGCATGCCGGTGAGGACCTGGGTTTCCATGCTGGAAGGCTTGTAGCCTGATTTCGGAGTCGCCTTCAGCACATACACGCCATAGCCATGAATTTTCCTGACGCCCACCATCGTGAAGTCGAACGCGTTGGCCATTTCCTGCATCATCGCGTTATCGCGCTTGCGTTCTTTTTCGAATTTGTCGATGCGCTCCCGGCGCTGCTCCGCCGATTCGTTGCGCCGTGTCGCGATGACCCGCCGCTCTTTCGCTGCCTGTTCGGCTTCGGCGGAGGCCGATAGCGGCTGGCCGTTCAATTCGGTGAGGCGATAGTATGGCGTTCCGTATAGCATCGTGACGCGATAGGTCTTGACGCCTTTCGCGTTCTTGTCGGTTTCGATCCAGTTGAATCGGGTACCCGCCTCGAAATCCGCGTGATTGACGGCGACCGATTTGTCTACAATCTGTTGCACGCTCAACTGCTGACCGGCCATCGCGGGCGCCAAGAACAGAGTCCAACAGATCAGAACTTCCGGCATGCGCAGCGGCATGATTAAATCGAATCCCTTTCACCCATACTAGACAGCTTACGGCTACTCGGGGATGAAGCGGCCGGCTCGCGTCCGAGGAAGTAGTGAACGGCAGGCGTTACGACCAGCGAAAGCACCATGGAAGCCAAAATACCGCCGATCACGGAGATGGCGAGAGGCTGCAGCATCTGAGATCCGGCGCCGAGGGCGAGCGACAGCGGAATCATACCCGCGATTGTCGCTAGCGCCGTCATGAGAATGGGTCGCAGCCTCCTTTCGCCGGCTTCGATAATAGCTTCGCGCGGAGGCGCGCCTTCGGCCCGGAATTTCTTGTCCGCATCCAGCAGCAGAATTCCATTCTTAGCCACGATGCCGATCACCATGATGAGACCCATGAAGGAAGAAATGTTGAAAGTAGTATTCGTAATCAGCAGAGCGAGGAAAACTCCCGAGGTGGAAAGCAGAGCGGAAGCGAGAATGGCCGCGGGCGCGCCGAACTCTCCGAACTCGACCAGCAGCACGGTGAAAACCAGAACGATGGCCGCGCCTAGCACAAACAGCAGATCGCGGAAGGAGCGCTGCTGTTCCGCATACAGGCCGCCATATTCGACGCGAATCGAGGAAGGCACATGCAGGCGCGCCACCGCGCGCTGAACCCGCTCCACGCCGGTTCCCAAACTGACGCCTTCGAGACGCGCCGTGACGGTGATATCGCGCTGCAGATTCTCGCGGCGAAACTCCACTTGCCCCGGGTCCTGCTCGATGGTTGCGAGCGTGCCGAGCGTAGCCACCTTTCCCGTTCCGCTAATCAGCAGCGTGTTGCGGATGGCTTCGAGAGAGGCTCTGGTCTCGGGCGGAAAGGTGATTCGCAGCGTATAGGGCCGATTGTTCACCACCACCGGAACGGGCGAAGGCTCGCCTTGAAAGATTGCGCTCGCATCCAGTTCTACTTCTTGCGGCGTAAAACCGGCGCGCGCCGCCACGGTCTCGTCCACGCGGAAGGTAATGGCCGGCCCGCTGACAGTGTCTTCAATGCCGTTCTTCACATCCTTGACGGCGGGAATCGCCTTGATGGCGTCGCCCACCCTCGGCCCCCACTGCTGGAGCAGCCGCAGGTTCTCGGAGAATAACTTGATTTCTATCGGGTCGGGAGAGCTGGTCAGGTCTCCAATCATGTCTTGCAACAACTGCGTGAAATCGGTGTCGAGCTGCGGGTATGCCCGGTTCACTTTCTCGCGTACTTCCGCGATCACGTCCTCTACCCCGCGGCTACGGCGCGCCTTCAGCTTTACAGAGATGTCGCCGGTATTTGCCTCCGTTACCGCCGCAAGGCCCAATTGCAGGCCGGTGCGCCGCGATGTGCTCTCGACTTCCGGTATGTCGCGCAGGATTTTCTCGACGCCCACCAGCACGCGATTCGTATCGGCGAGCGACGATCCGGCCGGCATCAGGTAGTCGAGGATAAATCCGCCTTCATCCATGGCCGGCAGCAGATCGGTCCCGAGCGTCTTGTAACAGAAAAAGGAAGCCACGATCAGCAGCGCGCAACCACACAGCAGCCAAAGCGGATGGGCCAAGGCGGCCGTAATGGCGCGCGCATAGAACCTGGTGATGCGCTGCATGATCCCGGCGCCCGTCTCCGGCGCTTCGCCGTGGCGCGCGCGCGCGCGCTCGCCGCGCAACAGAAGATGGCTCAAAGCCGGCGTCCAACTCAAGGCCAGCGCCAGCGAAGTCAGCAGCGCAACGCCCACGGTGATCGCGAGCGCCCGGAAGAAGGCGCCTGTCACGCCGGTGATGGTGATGAGCGGCAGGAACACGACCAGCGGCGTTACCGTTGAACCTACCAGCGGGACGCGAATCTCCCGCAGCGCGCTGCGAATCGCTTCACCGCGGCTCTGTCCCGCGTCCCGGTGCAGCACAATGTTTTCGACCACGACAATCGCGTCGTCGATCACCAATCCGACCGCCGCCGCCAAACCGCCCAATGTCATCAGATTGAAGCTCTGCCCCATCGCCCGCAGCGCGATGAACGTGATCGCGATCGTCGCCGGAATCACCAGTCCGGCGACAATCGATGTGCCCCAATCGCGCAGGAACAGGACGAGAATGACGGCCGCGAGCACCAGGCCGATGAGGATTGCATCGCGCACGCTCTTGATCGAGTCTCGAACCAGCTCCGATTGGTCGTAAAACGGCTCCAGCACGACGCCCGCCGGGAGCCCGCGCCGCAGATCCTCAATCTTCTGGCGCGCTTCTTCAGCCACGGCGACTGTGTTGCTGTCCGGCTGGCGGTAAATGTTCAAAAGCACGGCGGGCTTTCCATTCGCCGTGACGACCGTGTAAACGGGCTTCACCGATTGGCTGACCGTCCCGATGTCGCCGATCTTGACCGCCACTCCGCTTGGCGTGGTCTTTGCAACGATGCCGGCGATTTCCTGGGGCGTATGCGCTTGACCGCTGACCAGCCCCAACATTAATTGATGATTTTGTTCAACGAGCCCCGGCGAATCGATCAGGTTGCTGCGCGAAACCGCGTCCAGAAGATTGGAAACGGTAACCTGCGTCTCCACCAGTTTTCCAGGATCGGGCTGGATCTGAAACTCCGGTTCGTCGCCGCCTTGCACCACGACCGTGGAAACGCCGCTTAAGCGGTTGAGCCGCGGCTTCACCGTATAGGTGGCAAGCTCCCAGAGCCGCGTCTGCGGTATGCTGTCCGACCGCATGCTGTAGCCCATGATGGGAAACGCGGCGAACGTCAAACGGTTGGTTGTAATCGTCGCGGTGGAAGGCAGCGTGGTCTGTACTCGCGCCACCGCCGCATTCACGTACTGGAGCGTCTGGAACATATCGACGCTCCAATTGAAGAACAGATCGATCTCCGCGGAGCCTCGGCTCGTGATCGAAAGCACGCGCTCGAGCCCCGGCACTGAATTCACTACTTCTTCGAGTGGGCGCGTAACCGTGACCTGCATCTGGTCAATGGGCATCACGCCGTTGTCTACGCCGACTACGATGCGCGGGAAGTTGGTGGAAGGGAACACGGCCACAGGTATGTTGAAAGCTAGATAGCCGCCGAAGCAAGCGAGCGCGATGGCGATAAAAAGGATCGATTTTTGAAAGCGTATGGTCCAGTGATCGACGGCGGCGGCGGCCGGAACGGCAAGCATCGGCTCGCTCATTTGTCGCCCGCGTCCGCGCCCGCGTCAGCGCCCGGCTTAGCGACTTGAATCTTCGCCTTGTCGTCCAGGCCAAGCGCGCCCTGCGTAATCAACTGCTCGCCCGCTTTGACGCCGCTGAGGATCTGAACGACGTCGCCGGAGCGAACGCCCACTTCCACTTTCCGCTCATGCGCGAGCGAGTCGGCGCCCGCGACCATGACCTTCTCGCCGCCTTCATCCGAATTCAGCAACGCGGCAGTGGGCGCGACGATCGCGTCGCGCACCTCGCCCGCGTCGATCAAAACCTTTGCCGTGACGCCGGGCTTCAATTTCTCGCCGGGGTTCGGCGCTTCCACCCAGACTTCAACGGTGGTCGTGCTGGGATCGACCGCCGGACTCACGACTGTTACTTTTCCCGTCAGATCGCCGCCCGGGCCGGATATGGTCGCCGCCTTGCCGGCGCGAATCAGCGCGGCTTCGCGTACAGGGACGTTGGCTCGCGCCACCACATGCGAGATATCGACGATCGAAATTAGCGCCGAGCTGCTGCTCGCCATCTCGCCCACGCTGGAGGGCCGGTCCGAGACCACGCCCGTGATCGGGCTGCGCACCTCCCCATAGGACAGTTGCGCCGCCGCGCTCTCATAGTGAGCTTTCGCTGCGTCCGCCTGCGCCTGCGCGCTTTTCAATTGTTCGCCCTGGCCCACCGCTTCGAAGGAACGCAAATGCTCCTGAGCAGTTTCGAATTGGCTTTGCGCCTGCACCATCGCAACCTTGGCGTCGTCCACGAGTTTTTGCGGGAGCGCTCCTTCCCGCAGCAGCGCCTCGCGGTTTTCGTAGACTTTCCGGGCCGCCTCAAAGGCCTGCCGCGCCGCTTCCACATCGGTCTTGGCCTTGATCAAATCTTCGGGCATGGTGGCCTTCGCGGTGTTCTGGTAATTGGCCTCCGCCTGCCGGTACAACTCGCGGCTTTCCGCCGCCGCGGCCGAGAGATCGCGATCTTCCAATACCGCCAGAAGCTGGCCCTGGCGCACGTGGTCTCCGCGCTGCACTAGAAACTTTGCAACCGGAGCGCTGATCTTCGGCACGATGTTGGCCTGCTTCAGCGGATAGAGAATCGCTTCGGCCTCGATATGGGATTGAATGGTTTGAACCTTGGCCGCTTCCACCTGCACCGGGGTGGCGGCTTCGGCTTCGTCGCCTCCTTGGTCGGCGCGTTTGGAGCAGCTGATCGAGAGCATCGCCACGAATGCCATTACGCAAAGCGTCTTCATGTCTAGTAATTTCCCGTCAACGTTTGTAGATTCGCGAGGGCTGTGCGATAGCGTAGCAATCCATCGTCGTACGCGTTGCGGGCCTGGCTCAAGGTGCTCTGCGCATCCACTACTTCAAACGCGGTCGCTTCGCCGGCCTGATAGCGAAGAAGCGTGAGGCGCAGATTTTCCGCCGAGAGATCCGACGACGTACGCAGCGATTGCACCTGCGACAAGGCCGACTGCGCCTCGCGGTAATCGGCGGCCAGATCCGCATCCAGTTGTTTTTGCGCGAGCGTGAGATCCAACTCGGCTTGGCGCTGTTTAAGTTCCGCCTGCTTGACCTTGCTATGAATCGATCCCCAACTCCACAACGGAATGTTCAAGGTCGCTTGCGCGACGTAGCCAAGGTTCTGCCGGTAAGGCACTTCAAAGTGCGGCAGCGTGCTGCGCCCGGTATCTTCCGCTGAAGTGGAAGTGGCGGCGAACTGGTTTGCGTCGATGCCATAGAACACGTCCAAACCGAATGATGGCAGATAGGCATAACGGGCGACGCTCACGCCCAGGCGCGCCTCGGTGACTCCTGCGTGGGCGGCCCGCACCTCGGCGTTATTGGCGCCCGCCTGAGCGGCCGATTCCGGCAAGGGCGGCAGCGCCGCCACGTTAGACAGATCGTCCACAATCGAATAATCCAGATTCAGACGGGGAAAAATCAGAACCGCCAGAGCGATCTTGGCCTTGGCGGAGGCCAGCTCCGCATCCTGAACGTCGCGCTTGCGTTGCTCGGCCTGGAGCTGCGCCTTGATGACATCGGCGTGGGCCGCTTCGCCGCCGCGCTCCTGCTTCTGCGTGATATCCAAAAATTTTTGAGCCTCGGCCACGCTCGCCCGGGCATTGGCGTTCTTGCGCTGCGCCGATGCGATCGCGTAGTAATCCTGAATAACCGTCGCATTCAAGCCGCGTGCCGTCACGTCGGCCTTTGCGCGCGCCACCGCTTCCGCCGCTGCGGCCAAACGAATCTCGCCTCGCCTTACCAGCGCCAGCAGCTCTTCGTGCGCCTGTAGCTGCTCGTTATACACATGCACCCCATCATTAGCCACAAAGACGCCCGACGGCGTACCGTTCCCCTCCGTATAGATGAACTGATTCAAGCCGTTCACCGAAGGCAGCGCCGCGGCGCGCGCCTGTACGCGATCTTCCTTGGTCAGCTCGGCCGTAATGTTCGCCGATTCGATCTGCGCTCCATACTGGCGCGCCCGCCGGAGCGCCTCCTGCAGGTCGATTGTCAAGGCTGAAGGCTGCGGCGATTCCGCCTGCCGAGCCCCTGCCGTGCTCGCCGCCAGAAACAACCACGAGACAATCATCGCCATCCTGTACAAGCTTCTCCAAGCCTCCGAACCATCAGCCTATCGCGTCTCCTGCTAAGCTCTTTAACTTCGGAGAGGAGTTTAGTTCAACCTCATGGAGGATTCGTGAAGTTCATACTGGGCATCATTGTTGGCGTTGTTCTGGTGTTTGCGTCCGTGTATCTTTATTTCCGGTTCGGCTATGCGCCGGTGGCCACCGCAGCCTCGCCGATTCCTTTCGAGCGCAGATTGGCGCACCTGGGGCTCGACGCCAAAATCGAGAAGGAGGCGCCCAAGACGCCGCCGTTCCAGGCCGCCGATTCCGACCTGCAAGAAGGCGCCCATCTGTATCGCGAGCATTGCGCCATGTGCCATGGAGGGTGGGGAACTCCCAAGACAGCCACCGCCAAGGGCATGTATCCGCGGCCGCCGCAGCTTCTAAAGGGCAAGGGCGTGACCGACGATCCCGCGGGCGAGACTTATTGGAAGGTTTCGAATGGGATTCGTTTGACGGGCATGCCCGCCTACAAGGACTCGCTTTCAGACAAACAGATGTGGGAGATCAGCCTGCTGCTCGCGGGCGCCGATAAGCTGCCGGCCGACGTGCTTGCGATCCTGCAGCAGCCGTTGCCGGCCCAATAATCGAGCCTAGCGCACGCTTGCGAGTTCCTTCCGCGCCTCGGGAATCAAAGCAGCCAAAGAGGCGCGCATGGCGTCCGCCGTATTGCGCCCGCACTGCCATCCGAGAGAGCGAATGCGCTCCGTACTCAGGCGCACCACCGGTACATCGCCCTTCCAGCCGCGGTCTCCGCCGGTGTAGGTGAACTTGGTTTTCCCGTTGCAGCCTACAATCCCGGCCGCGATTTCGGCGATTTCGGTCACCGTTATGTAGTCGCCGGTCGCCACGTTGTAAACGGTAAACGGCTGCTCGCTTCGTTCATACGCGAGCAGCACGGCGCTGACGACATCTTCCACATGAATGTACGACTTGCTTTGAGAGCCGTCGCCAAGAATACGAAGCTCGTCGGGGTGATCGAGCAACTGCCGGACAAAATCGAATCCGACGCCGTGAGTCTGACGCGGCCCAACGACGTTGCCGAACCGAAACGCACAGCCCTTCAAGCCGAACATGTAGCAGTACGAGGCGATCAGCGCTTCGCCCGCGAGCTTACTCGCGCCGTACGTGGAAATGGGAACCAAAGGGCCGTGTTCCTCGCGGAATTCGAGCGAGCCCGCGTCCCCATATACGCCGCTGCCGGAAGCATACAGGATGTAGCGCGCGCCGGTCAGGCGCATGGCCTCCACAACCTGCCGGGTCAGAACGGTTCCCTCACGGAAATCGATATCGGGATCTTTCACGGCTTTGGCGATATCGGGATTGGACGCCAAATGGATCACGGCGTCGTGGCCCGTCATGGCGGCATTCAAGCGATCCGTATCGTTCAGGTCGCCGCGCACCACTTTGAGAGCCGGATTCCCGGAATGGTGGCGAAAGTGCCACTCGCGTCCGGAACTGAAGTTATCGAAGATCGTTACAGCGGTGACGGCGGGATTCGCCAGAAGCGCATCGGTGAAATGACTGCCAATAAATCCGGCCCCCCCGGCGATGAACCATCGGCGGGCCGGCCAGCCTTGCGCTTTTGTCAGCGCTGCGTTGAGCTTGGTGTAAGACGTCATGGCTTTAAAAAATTCGAGAACTCGATAGATTGAGAGCGGGCGCGCCAAAATTCTTCGAATCGAGGTACGGCTTTCCGACGCGGACTGAGCATGCCGGTTCGTGCGCCGCGCTCGGCGCCTCAGCGCGCGCAAGAGCGGGATCGTAAGTGGTCAATTTTCCAGGCGCATCGTCGGGCTTGACAATCCAGGCGCGGCGATCCGGGTAATAACTCAGAACTTCCCTGTTCTTTGCCGCACCCATGTCCTGGGCCCAGACCACATCGGCGGCATCGATATCGGCTTCGTTATAGACCCACTCAGTGGTCAGGTACGCGAGCCGGTCGTATTGCACGAAGACAACGTGGCGGCCGGGCGTGGATTCGAGCGCGCGCAGGATATTGGCTCTCCAGGCGCCTTGGCCGCTGCCCTGAGCCGACCAGGTGTGAATTCCCGCGTTTCTGGATGGAAAGCTCCTGGAATCGACAAACGCCCGAACAGGGAGCATCACGGCACAAGCGACGATCACGGCGCGCGACAACGCAGTTCCGGATCTCTGTTTTGAGACGCGCAGGTGACGTACTCCCTCAACCGCAATGGCGAGAAAGCAGCCGGTCGCGGAGGCGATGTAGTGCGGATAGGCGGCGATGACCAGCGCCAGCGCCACGGACACCGCGGCGCAGACCAGCGGCATGCGGATGCGGCGGTCGCGCAGCCATTTGCGAATCCCAAGGAGCGGAATGCTCAACGCAGGGCCGAAATAGAAACGCCACAAAGGGGCCAGATTAAGAGACGTGAATGCGATCGCTTCTTGCGGATCGCTCTTGTGATGCTGAACGCACTCTTCCCATTCGTAATAAAGGCGCAGATCGTTGTGGCGGTAAACGACAGGTTGCGAGTGCTGCCAGGGCAGTGTCAAAGGCCAGCCGTACAGGTGCTGGTTAACTGCGTACGGCACAACCAGCGGGCTCCCTGTGATGGCCTTGCAGTAGGCCGCGAGGCCGAGCAGTCCCGCGATGCCGACGGCTGCCGCTGGAGTGGCGGCGCGAAGGGCTTGCCGCCAATGACAGCCGCGCGCGTATCGCCACGCCAGGGCGGCAAGGACCGGAACGGCAAAGACGAAGCCTTCGAGCGGACGCGAGTATGCAACAGCTACCAGCCCGGTCCCGAGCGCCACGCCGTTCCAGGCGGAAGGCCGCTTTCGCAATCGCGCGTATGCTCCCAAAACGAGCGCTCCGGCCGCCGCTGTCACAGCCCCTCCCCAATAGCTGTTGACCCAGTAAGAGGCGACACCCCATTTGAGGACCGCTACGATCCCACCGAGCAGCGCCCAGCGCGCGGGCAGGAAGCCGTACAGCATCCAGAGAAGCGCGGCGCACATGAATCCGGACGACAGCAAGACGCCGATCCAGTAATGGCCGAGGAGTTTGCCCGCCGCCAGCACGATTCCGAGCGCCGGAAAGTATGCGGATGCGTAGACAGGGTGAAAAAAGACATGAACGCTTTCAAAGTGCTGCCACAGCGGGTGCGTCGGATTGGCGAATCGTCCATGCGAGAGCGTGTCGGCTACGAGCAAATGGCTGAACTCGTCGGGAACCCAAGGCAGCGGAATCGGATTCCACGGCAGCAAGGCGACGCGGATCGCGACGGGCGCGGCGAATGCGCCGCTTATGCAGAGAGCCCGATTGCGAGCCAGGCGCGCGCACCATGCTTCCAATCGGTCGAAGGCGGGAAAGACGAACAAGCGTTTCGCGAATAGAGCGAAAGCAGCTACGAGCGCCAACTCCACGAACGTCCAGTCCGTGAGTAATGCCTGCACGCCGCCCCAAACCAGGAGCGTGGCCGTAACCACGAACTCCTCGAGGAGAGTCATCCGGCTTCGCCGAGGGTTTGTTCGTGGCAGTGAGATTGGAATCGCAACGGCAGAAGGCGGAAGATTCGCTTCAGAGTCCAAACGGTCGATTCCCAGCGCCGAAGGGTGGTGACGCCGATTCTTTCGCGGTACGGAATGAAAACTTCGGAGATGCGGTAACCCAGAAGCGCAGGCTTCAGGAGCAGTTCTACAGGCAGCGCCGGCCCCGCAGCGTCAAACGCCACATTCTGGAGAATGCTTCGGCGATAGGCCCGCATGCCTGAATGAACGTCGGTTGTCTTCACTCCGAGCACCAGGCGCGACAGAACCGCAAAGCAGCGATTAGCCAGATAGTTTGCAAGCGGCATGGACTGCGGCCTGGTCCCCAGCCGCGACGCATTGACGATGTCCGCTTCGCCGGAGAGCACGGCGGAGGCTAGCTCGGGAATGCGCTCGGCCGGATAGGTATCGTCACAATCCAGCGTGACCGTGACCGCTCCTTGGGCATCGGTCAAGGCGCGCATTATCGCCCTTCCGTAGCCGCAAGGTGGAAATTGCCGCACCACGCGGGCGCCCATGGCGGCGGCGATTTCGGGCGTCCTGTCGCGGCTGCTATCGACAACCAGGATTTCGGAGTCGAGGCCGGAGAGAGCCCGTTGAATGTCCTCCATCACTTTGCCGATAGCGGCTTCTTCATTGAGAGTGATCATCGCCACCGTTATTGCGGGCATAGTTCCTCCGCCATGGTTTCTCGCGCCGCTTCGTTCAGCCGCGCGGCTGTTTTTTGAGCGCTCTCAATGCACTGGTCCATGTTGATGTACTCGAATTGCGCGTTGCGGCCGCAGAGCGCGACGCCCTGGCGCTCGAAATAACTTTTCAGCTCCGCGAGGTGCTTGCGGTAGGTGAAGTCCTGGACCACATAGCCGTACTTTGTGCGGATCACCTTGGCGTAACAGATCTCTTCGGGATGGATGAGATCCATGGCCCGAAGGCCTTCAACCACGCGTTTGAGAATGTCCGAATCGTCCGACCGCCACATGCCTTCGCCCGGCATGCACGTGATTTCGGCCTGAATCAGCGATTTGCCCTGGGGCGCATTCTGCCTGCTGAACACGGCTGGAAACGAGAGGCGATGGAACGGCAGCTCCGGACTCGGGACGTAGATCGCGCTGTAGTCGGGAAGGAGGTCGCTTGCCAGGCCGATAGTGATCGTGATCAGCGAGTTGAATCGCAGCGAGTCCCCGCACGCTTTAATGTGGTCTGGGACGCCTTCGAACCGATGAGCCATCTCGTTAATGGGGAGAGTGGAGACCAATCGCCGGTAACGGTATTCGCGGTCGCCGTCGCTTACAGCCCATCCGTCGCCCGTGCGGCGGACGCTGCGGACGCAGAAGTTAGTGGTCAGCCTGCGAACACGTTTCGCCATCGAATCGGGCAGGCTCTGGATTCCGCCGCGCTCCGGGTAATAGAAAAAAAGCTGGTGCTGATACCCTTCGGTTTCGACCCCGACCGCCGCCTTGATGACGTCTTCGAGCGGGGGTCTCGGTATGCGGCCTTCCACCCAGTCCAGGCTCATCTGCTCAGCCGGAACCTTCCAGATTTTTTCGTTATACGGCAAGAGGTACTTCTCGGTGATCGCCGTTCCGAAGGTGTGGTACATCCAGTCCTTGAAGTTGGCCGGCGCCCGATGCGTGTTCGAGATGTAGTCGCGCAGGCATTCGAACCGGTCCTGCGGCGCTAAATCGAAGAGGCCGTTTTCAAACGGGTACTTGACGTACCGGCCGTTATAGAAGATTTTGTTGTTGCGGCGCCCCCGGCCGAGATTGCCGTCCAGCAACGACAGCATGAAGGCGAGCGTGTCGGCATTGCGGGAGAAGACGATGTGAGGGCCGCCAGCGTCGAACGTGAGCCCCTGCTCGACCACGCTCATGCAATGACCGCCCGGACGCGAATCCGCTTCGAGCACCTCGCAATCGTGTTCCAGATGCGCAGCGACAGTAAGCCCCGATAGACCGCCGCCTAGAATGCCTGTGTGAGAACGCTCCAGCGGCATGTTAGTCCCTTGCCATCACGATTGCCCCGATTACGGGGTCCCTGCGAGGGAGTGCCGGTTGGTCTTAGTTCCTCTCGGATTGAAGAACAGGCGGGCGCGGGCGCCGCGCGAACTCCTGAAGCGGCAGCATGTTGCGCGCGCGCCTGAGTTCGGCTCATGATATTCGCATGCCCTCAGGTCTCGGCAATATCCTGAGTCTTTCCGAGCATCCGGAGCTAACCAACTAAACTTGTTCTTGACGGACCGCGCCCGTTGCGCGCGCTACTCGAACCAATGCCGCCCTTCCGCCAAGTCTTGAGAACCACCATCAAGCGCCTCGGCAAAGCTGGAGTCGATTTTGTCATCACGCTCGCGCTTTACCTGATCTTCTATTTCACGGGCCACGCTATCCTCGCTACGGTCTGCTTTTTGGCGCTGATCCCGGCGGGCATAATCCTTCTCATACGCCTGTTTCGCTACGTGCGGCAACACTCGCTGTGGAGCGTACGCAACCGGTTGCTTTTCGTCTACGGCCTGTTCGGATTTCTGCCGATCATGCTTCTGTTTCTGCTGGTTGCGCTAAGCGCCTGGGCGCTTATGAGCGAGCTGGCTATTTATCTGGCAAGCTCGGCCTTGGATCGCCGCATCTACGCGGTTCGCGACGCGGCCGACTTCCTGCACAGCCTGCCCGTCAACCAGCGGGCGAACGCCGCGGCGCATATGTTGGGAGCGCGCAACCAGGAATTTGCCGGAATGGCCATCTATCTTAAGGACGAAACCGGGGATCATCGCTTTCCGGACAACAGCCCGCCGCTTGAAATACCGGGTTCCTGGACCACGGTGAACGGGCTTCTGTTCGACAACGGCCGTTTCTACTCCTGGGCGCATGTTGTGGAGAGCGCCGACCGGCAAATTACCCTGATCGCGCCGCTGTCGGATGAGACCATCTCGAACCTGGTGCCGCATCTCGGGGTGATTGCATTGGTTGAACCAGGCGACCGAACCAAGAAGAGCGCCCCTATCGCGACGGGAGGGATGCACATCAATGTGGTTGACGAGTCAAAAGACGACAACCTGACGTTCGCGACCACGGATAGCTCCGTGGGATCGAAGACGAGCCGCGTACCGCCGCCGGTGAACCGTTTGGATGTGGAGATAGCGTGGCCGGCTACGCGCCCGCATTATCATCTCGACCGGCCGGGCAAGCCTCATCCCGGCGTATTGTGGGTCCAGTCGCGTCCGTCGGCAGTGTTCCGCAGCTTCTTTTCCGGTTCCGAGATGCTGCGGGGCGTGCTGGTTGACGTGCTCATCTCGATCGCGGTCCTGTTTCTGCTGGTTGAGCTGGTGGCGCTCGTCATCGGCATCTCGCTGTCGCGCCGCATCACCTACGCCGTGGGGCAGCTTTACGAAGGGACGCGGCGCGTTATCTACGGCGATTTCCAGCATCGGATAACGGTTCGCGTGCACGATCAGCTTGGCGACCTTGCCGAATCCTTCAACCAGATGACCGGCAACCTGGAACGCCTGATGGTGATTGAAAAGGAAAAGGAGCGGCTTGAAACGGAGTTGGAAATCGCGCGCGAGGTGCAAGCGCAGCTCTATCCGAAAGAAGAGCCGCCGAGCGGAGGCTTGCAGGTAACGGCGCGCTGCGATCCGGCGCGCATGGTTTCGGGCGACTACTACGACTACCAGGCGCTGATGCACGGGAAAATCGTGTTTGCCATCGGCGACATAGCGGGTAAGGGAATTTCAGCGGCGCTTCTGATGGCGACCATGCAAGCGGCGCTGCGGGCGCAGGTAAGCCAATCTCAACCAGCGCGCGAGACAAGCGATGGCTCGGAACTGGACCCCGCCTCGCTTGTCTCCAAGCTGAATCAGCAGATATACGCGCACACCTCGCCTGAAAAATATGCGACCTTTTTCTTTGCTCTTTACGACGAGAGCAGCCGCAGCTTGACCTACACGAATGCCGGCCATCTTTCGCCGCTGCTGTTTCGCGACGGCACGGTCGCGCCGCTCGATTCTAACGGCACCGTGGTGGGCGCATTTCCGTTTTCCCAGTACGGCGAGAGTTCGCTCGCCTTCAGGCCGGGCGACCTGCTGGTCTGCTACACGGACGGCATCACGGAGCCGGAGAATGCGTATGGGGAGATGTTTGGAGAGGAGCGTCTGATCGATCTGGTCCAGCGCAACCTGCACCGCGAGGATCATGAAATCATCCGAGTGATCTTTGATGCCGTTCGCGGCTGGACGGGCTCGCCGGAGTTGCAGGACGACATGACTTTGCTGCTCGCGCGGCAGGTGCAGGCGGCATGAAGATCCTGACCGCGGCGGAGATGCGGGAGGTGGACCGGCTCACCATCGAGCGCGGAATCCCAGGGCTGATTCTGATGGAGAACGCGGGGAGCCGCGTGGTCGATTGCCTGCGCGAAACATTCGATCCGCTCGGCAGGCAGCGCGTTGTGGTCGTCTGCGGAAAAGGCAACAACGGCGGGGATGGATTCGTGGTCGCTCGCCAATTGTTCACGCGCAAGCTCTGCGGCGAGTTGACCGTGATCGAGCTCTTCGATCCCGAGAGCCTGACAGGCGACGCGGCGGCGAATCGGCGGATGCTGGATGCGTGCGGATGCGCGGTCCAGCGGAAATTACCAAACGAAATGCATCCCGCTTCGGTGGTAGTGGACGCTGTTCTGGGTACGGGCCTGACGGGTGAGGCGAAAGGGCCGGCTCTGGAGGCGATACAGGCAATCAACGAGCGGTTTCCGCTCGCAAAGAAAGTTTCGGTCGACATACCGTCGGGCCTTCCATCCGACGAAGCGAAGCCATTGGGCGAGTTTGTCCGAGCCGACTACACCGTTACTTTCACGGCTGCGAAACGAAGCCAATGTCTCTCGCCCATCTATGAGGATGTAGGACGGCTTACGGTTGTGCCCATCGGCAGTCCGGCGGAGCTTTGCGATTCGAACCCAAATTACAAGCTGAGCTTGACCACTCCCGCCGACATTCGCTATTTGTTCGCAAAGAGGTCACTGGACTCGAATAAAGGGTTGTACGGCCATGTGCTGGTGGTCGGGGGTTCCTTCGGTAAAAGCGGGGCGCCAGCGATGACGGGATTGGGTTCGTATCGCAGCGGCGCCGGCCTGGTGACGGTTGCGACGCCGAAGAGCGCGCTGCCGATGATCGCGGCCGTGCGGCCGGAGTTGATGACTGAGCCGCTCGATGAAAACGCGTCGGGGAGGCTGACGTCCGAAAGCGCGGGTCACATTTTGGAGTTGTTGCAGAAGATGACCGTGCTGGCGCTCGGGCCGGGGCTCGGAGCCGAGGAGGAGACAGTTCGTTTGGTAAAGCGCCTGTATGCCGAGGCGGATGTTCCAGCCGTGGTGGACGCAGATGCCCTGAATGCGCTGGCTGGCGATCTGCCGCCGACGAAGAAAATCCGCATCCTGACGCCGCATCCCGGCGAGATGGGGCGGCTGACCGATAAATCGACAAAAGAGGTTCAGGCCGATCGGCTGGGCGTGGCGCAGAAGCTTGCCGCTGATAGCGGAGCGGCGGTCGTTCTCAAAGGCGACCGAACGGTCATAGCGTTTCCGGATGGCGAGACATGGGTGAATCCGACGGGCTCGCCGGCGATGGCGACGGGCGGGACGGGCGACATTCTCACGGGGATGGCGGCGGGACTGGTCGGTCAGCATCCGAAGGATTGGAGACGGGCTGTGATTGCAGCGGTGTGGCTGCATGGCCGCTGCGGCGAGCTGGCCGGCAGGCATTGGGGCGAAGAGGCGGCGCTCGCGACCGATCTGCTGGAGTTTCTGCCCGAGGCGATGAATGAAGCCCGTCCTCCGGCTTGAGAGCCGTTCGGAGGGGTCCGGTCTATAAGAACCGCGAGTTGTCGAAGACCAGGAAGGCGAATAAGAGCGGGAGGTAGAGTACCGAGGCCAGGAGCAGGCCGCGCGCGCGCTTGCGAGTGCGCTCCCTCGCGAGCTGGAATCCAAAATAGACAAACACCAGATCCAAGACTATGGCCGCAACGAAGTACACGAGCCCTGCCATGTGCAGGAGCGTGGGCGCCAAGGTAATGGGGACGAGCAGGAAAAGCGAAGCGAGAATTTCAATGGTAAGACCGGCGCCGAATGGGCGGGCGACGGCGAGCATTTTGACGCCGGCGCGTTCATAATCTTCGCGATACATCCAGGCGATTGCATGAAAGTGAGGAAATTGCCAGAGGAACAGAATGCTGAATAGAACCCAAGCGTCGATGCCGAGGTGAGAGCTTGCGGCGGTGAAACCGATCAAAGGCGGCATGGCGCCGGGCAGCGCGCCGACCGTCGTGCAGACGGCATGCTTGCGCTTGAGCGGCGTGTAGGCAAGCAGATAACCGGCCGAGGTCAGCAGGCCGAGAGTGGCGGCTAAAGGGTTGCAGAAGAACCAAAGCTCAAGGACTCCGACGATATTCAAAGCGACGCCGAACCGAAGAGCATCGCGGCTTCTAACGGTTCCAGACGGAATGGGACGCGTGCGAGTGCGGTGCATCCGCGCGTCCCAGTCGCGCTCCATCCACTGATTGAGGGTCGCGGCGCCGGCAGACAGTAGCGTGGTTCCGATTAGCGCGTGCACGAAGGCGATGAAATGGAAGCTTGCGCCGACGCCGTAGCAGTAGCCAACGGCGGTGGAAATAACGATTAGGAGAGCTATGCGCGGCTTGGTGAGCCGGAAGTATTCTTTAAAGCTTTGGGTGGCGCTTAGCGAGGCCGAGAGGGTCCCGCCGGCCGGGTGAATCGTCGTTTCCACGAAACCGGGTTCTGTTGACAATGGTAACCGACCCGGGACCGGCGTCCTATAGGTGGGGAGAATAACGAGACGGTTGCGCAACGTACTCTAAGTGATCGAGTATGTAGCAATGGCTTTGCGGCTTTCTAAGAATGGCTAGCGAACGCGGCCGCATTCTCGATTTTATCCGGGCTCTGAAGGCGCTCGGCGGCGTGGAGGAATATGCGGCGCGCCTGCGTTCGAAGCACGAGGAGACGCCGGCGCGAGTTCCGGGCGCGTCGTCGGTTTCAAGCGCGGCGCTCGAAAAACGTTGGCGGCTGCTAGGCAAACGGCCGGCAGCGATTGCGGACGCGAACGCGGCCGAATCGGCGGAACGATACTGCCACAACATCGAACACTACATCGGCACGATCAAAGTGCCGGTCGGCATCGCGGGGCCGCTGCGCGTGAACGGGCTGTTTGCGCAGGGAGACTTCTACGTGCCGCTTGCCACGACGGAGGCAGCGCTCGTCGCCTCATACAGCCGCGGGGCGTTCTTGTTAACGGAGGCGGGCGGATGCGCGGCGGTTCTGCTGAATGAAGGGGTGACGCGCGCGCCTGGATTTGCGTTCGCTTCGCTCGAACAGGCGGGACTTTTCGTGGCGTGGGCGGTGGGGGAGATGGAACGATTCCGGGAGGCGGCGGAATCGACGACGCGTCATGGGAAACTCATCGACCTCCGGGTGACGCTCGAAGGCAATCACGCTTATTTGCAGTTTGAATTTACGACGGGCGACGCCTCGGGTCAAAACATGGTGACGATCGCGACGGAGGCGATCTGCAGGTATATCGAGCAGGCGAGTCCCGTTAAGCCGGACTATTGGTTTCTCGAAGCGAATCTCTCCGGGGACAAGAAGGCGAGCTCGCTTTCGTTCCTTGCGGTGCGCGGGAAGAAGGTGAGCGCGGAGGCGGTAATCCCGAAAGATCTCCTTGAGAAGCGGCTGCGAACGACGGCGGAGAGGATGACGGATTACTGGCGCATGGCGGCCATGGGCGGAGTGATGAGCGGCAGCATGGGAGTGCACGGCCATTATGCGAACGGACTCGCGGCTCTGTTTCTGGCCACCGGGCAGGATGTGGCGTGTGTTGCCGAATCGGCGGTCGGGGTTACTCGATTCGAGACGCGCGGGGCGGGAGATTTGTATGCCTCCGTCACGCTGCCCGACGTGATTGTGGGGACGGTGGGCGGAGGGTGCGGGCTGCCGAGCCAGAGCGAAGCGCTGGAGATATTGGGCCTGCATGGCGCCGGGCAAGCGAGAGCGCTGGCGGAGATTGCGGCCGCGTTGTGCCTGGCGGGAGAGCTTTCTATCATCGGCGCATTTTGTTCCGGAGATTTTGCGTCGGCGCACGCACGGCTGGCGCGCGGGAAAGATCGCGGGCAGTGAGCCGCTGGTGGATTTACCAACGCGAGCGTTTTCCGGTCATTTCCCATAGCGCGTTGATTGCGGCCTTTAGCCTTTCGGCGGTTTGCTATTCGCGGCTGCGGCGAGGCGCGGAGGGGTTCCCGGATCTGCATACGGCGATCGTGGCGTTCGTTTGTTCGTTCCTGTTGTTTTTACAGCTAAGAATCGCGGATGAGTTTAAGGATGCCGCCGAAGACGCGCAGTTTAGGCCGTACCGGCCGGTGCCGCGGGGGCTGGTGTCACTCAAAGAGCTGGGCTGGATCGCGTGCGGCGCGGGCGCGATTCAATTGGCGCTGGCGGTGAGCCTTTCACCGTCGCTTTCGCTGCTGTTGTTTTTGTGTTGGGCTTATATGGGGCTGATGACGCGGGAGTTCTTTGTGCCGGCGTGGCTGAAGGCGCATCCATTCCATTACCTTTGGACGCACATGATCATTCTGCCGGTGATGGATCTATATGTGACTGCGTGCGACTGGCAGCCGACGGGAAGGATTCCGCGAGGGCTTGGCTGGTTGTTGCTGGTGAGCTTCCTTAACGGAGTGGTGATCGAGATTGGAAGGAAGCTGCGCGCGCCCGCCGACGAAGAAGCGGGGGTCGATACCTACAGCCGCTTGTGGGGAATGAGGGGCGCATCGGCTGCCTGGTTCGGCGCGATGGTTCTGACAGGCGCGTGCGCTTGGCAAGCGGCGAGGATCGTACACTTTGGCGGCGCGCTGCTGGGGCTCGTGAGCCTGCTGCTGGCGAGTGCCGCGATTGTGCTGATCCGATTCCTGGGAAATCCGGAGGGCGGAGCGGGTAAGCGCGTGGAAACGATGTCGGGCATCTGGAGCATCCTGCTGTACCTGAGCATCGGGTTGGCGCCGCTCGGGTGGGAGAACCTGCGGCGATGATCCTATGGCCGGACGATTTCGCGACATCCCAGGCGGCGCCGCTCGCGGGAGGCAAGGCGCGCGCCCTGGCGGCAATGCAAGATGCCCCGATGGGCGATGCGCGGGCGCGTATTCCCGAGTGGTTCGCGGTTCTGCCCGAGGCGGGATGCGCGGAGGTGGAAGCGGCGGTGGCGGAGCTGGCGAGCGGCGAGGCGCGGCGGTTTGCGGTGCGTTCTTCCGCTTCCGATGAGGACGGCGCGGAGCATTCTTTCGCGGGGCAATTACAAACTTTCCTGCGCGTGCCGGCGAACGAGGTGTGGGAGCGGGTTCAGGAGGCGCGCGCCTCGGCGGCGAGCGAGAATGCGCAGGCATACCGGTGCGAACACGGGCTCAGTCCGGCGGAGACTGCGGGCGTGATTGTGCAGCGCATGATCGAGCCTATAGCGGCCGGCGTGGCCTTCAGCGCGGACCCGGTATCGGGGCGGCGGAAGGTTGCGGTGGTGGCGGCGGTGAGGGGCTTGGGGGAAGCGCTGGTCAGCGGAGATGAAAATTCGGACACGTTCCTGGTTGCTGGCGATGGAACAATCGTGGAACGCAAGCCGGCGGGGGCCGAGGCGATCGTCGGCGAGGAGACGGTTTGCGCAATTGCCGAACTAGCACGGGCGGCGGAGAAGTTCTTTTCAAGGCCGCAGGATATCGAGTGGGCGCTGGATGGCGAGGGCCTTTGGCTGCTGCAATCGCGGCCGATTACGACCTTGCGGGACATCGCCGATGCGGATGGCCTGAGCGTTGTTTGGGACAACAGCAACATCGCGGAAAGCTACGGCGGAATCACGCTGCCCCTTACGTTTTCGTTTGCGAGCAGGGCCTATGAAGAGGTGTACCGGCAGTTTTGCACGCTCATGGGAGTTTCGCGCGAACGGCTGGTTGAAAACGCGAACCTGTTCCGTCAGATGCTGGGCATCATGCACGGGCGGGTGTATTACAACCTGCTGAGTTGGTATCGAGTGCTGGCGCTGCTGCCCGGTTTCCGGACCAATCGGAAGTTCATGGAAACGATGATGGGCGTCAAGGAAGCGTTGCCCGAGGATGTAGCGAGACAGATGGCGCAAGGAAGCGCATGGAAAGATGCGCTGCGGCTGGGCAGAATGCTGGTGGGAATGTTGCGCAGTTACGCGACGATCGAGCGCGATATACGAGCGTTTTACCGGCGGCTCGATGATGCGCTGGGGCGGCGGACCCCGGATTTGTCCAGAGAAGGATTGGACGAGCTTGCGGCGTATTACCGGAGATTGGAGACGCAACTGCTGGCGCATTGGGACGCGCCCCTGGTGAACGATTTCTTCGCCATGATGGCCTTTGGAGTGCTGCGGCAGTTATGCGCGAAATGGTGCGGCGACACGACGGGGACATTGCAGAACGATCTGTTAGCCGCGGAAGGCGGAGTCATCAGCATGGAACCGGCGGAGCGGGCGCGAGAGCTGGCGCGAATCTGCGCCTCCGATGCGGCGCTGAAGAACACGCTCGCCACGGGCACATGGCGCGAGTGCCGGGCGGCGATTGCGGCAAATCCGGAGTTCTCGGCGGAATTCGACGAATATCTGGAGCGGTTTGGCGACCGGTGCATGGATGAATTGAAGCTCGAGAGCACGACGCTGCGGGACGATCCGATGTTGTTGTTGCGGTCGGTGGCGAACCTGGCGGGATACCATCGCGAATCGCAGGGGAGGAGCTTGAGGCAGCGCGCCGAAGAACGCGCGCGGGCGGATTTCAAGGGGCGGCCACTTCGTGGAGCGGCTTTTCGATGGATCTTGAAGCACGCGCGCAAGCGGGTGGCGGCGCGAGAGAACCTGCGATTCGAGCGGACGCGCGTCTTCGGACGGGTGAGGCTCATTTTTCTGGAACTGGGGCGGAGATTGTATGCGATCGACCGGCTGAGAGCGCCGCGAGACGTTTTCTATCTGGAGACGGCAGAGGTGCTCGGGTTCGTGGAGGGCACGCTTGCGAGCGTCGATCTGGCGGGCCTGGTGGAAGTTCGGCGGAAGCAGTATGAATCGTATGCCGGCGGCGAGGCGCCGCCGAGCCGGTTCGAGACGCGAGGCGCGGCGAATCTAGGAAAGCTTATTTCGAAAGGCCAAGTGAGGGCGGCGGCGGGCGCGGCCATGTGGCAAGGCATCGGCGCTTGCCCGGGAATCGCGCGCGGGCAGGTTCGGGTTGTGAAAAATCCCAGAGACGCGCGGTTGGAAAGAGGCGAGATTCTAGTCGCCGAGCGAACCGATCCGGGTTGGGTACTGCTTTTCCCGCTCGCGGCGGGACTGTTGGTGGAGCGCGGCAGCTTGCTGTCGCATTCGGCGATTGTGGCGCGCGAATTGGGACTGCCGGCGATCGTGAATTTGACAGACATTACGACGGCGCTCAAGACTGGAGACGAAATCGAGATGGACGGGTCGACGGGGGCGGTTCGTCGACTGAGGCCATGAAGAGTGAGATCTCGGAGCGCGCTGATTTTTCGGGAATTCGCTACGCGCAGTGCTGGGAAGATGCCGATGTTCTGGTGGAAGCCTTGGACCCCAAGCCGGAGCATGCGTGCATTTCGATAGCATCGGCGGGCGACAACACGCTGGCGCTCGTAGCCAGAGGGCCGCGCAAGGTGATTGCGCTTGACCTGAGCGCCGCGCAATTGGCGTGCCTTGCTCTTCGCGTGGCGGCGTTTCGCGTATTGACGCACCGGGAGTTGCTGGAGCTGCTGGGAGTGAGAGGGTGCGAGAACCGGCTGGCGCTTTATGAACGATGCCGCCGCGCAATGGGGCGCCAAGAGCTGCGGTATTGGGATGAGCGCAAGACGTTGATTGAACGCGGAGTCGCGCATGCGGGAAAATTCGAGCGCTATTTCGAGTTGTTTCGCAGGCGGGTTCTGCCGCTGATGCATGGACGCAAGACAGTTGAACAACTGCTTACAAGGCGGACTCCGGAGGAGCGCGAAGAATTTTATGAACGTACGTGGAACACGTTTCGATGGAGGGCGATGTTCCGGATTTTCTTTTCGCGTTGGGTGATGGGACGCGCTGGGCGCGATCCCGAATTCTTCCGGTATGTGGAGGGCAGCGTCGCGGATCGGATTCTGGAGCGGACGCGTTACGCGTTGGTCAACCTCGATCCAGAGGACAACCCTTATCTGCAATGGATTCTATGCGGCACTTTTAGGATGACGCTTCCGTTTGCATTGCGCGAGGAGAATTTCGAATCGGTACGGAAGAATTTAGGCTGTCTCGAATGGCGGCGACAGTCCTTAGGCGAATTATTAAACGAGAAAGGAGAAGATAAGTTCGATCGCTTTAACTTGAGCGATATTTTTGAATACATGCCGCGCGAAAGTTTCGAATCGCTGTTGGAGAGCATCGCGGCTAGATCGAATACCGGAGCGCGGCTGGCATATTGGAACATGCTGACGCCGCGGAGCAGGCCGGATTCATTGAAGACGCGCATTGCGTCCATGCCGGATCGCAGCCGGGAACTCTTCCAAAAAGACAAGGCATGGTTTTACAGCGCGTTTGTGCTGGAGGAGATCGTTTGAACGGAGTAGCGGGAGTCGCGATAGCCGCGAGCGTGATCGCGCTGCTGGTGGCGTTGCGAGCGATACAGAAGCGCTTTGCGATCTCGCCTGAACTCGCCCGCAAATTGTTCCATATCGCGGGAGGGGTTGTTTCGCTCCTGCTGCCGTACATATTCTCGTCGGTGGCGGCTGTGGCGGTGATGACGTTTTGTATAACGGGTATCCTGCTGGCGATTCGGCTGCTGCCGCGCTTGAGAGGCTCTGTCGGGCTGGTGCTTAATTCGGTAAACCGGCCGTCTCTGGGGGAACTCTGTTTTCCGTTGAGCGTTCTGATTTTGTATGCGCTTGCTCACAACCAGAAAGTCTATTTCGCGATTCCGCTTTTGATCCTGACATTTGCAGACTCGACGGCAGCGTTGATAGGAAGCCGGTACGGGAGCGTCAAGTATGCCGCTACGGACGGCGTCAAGAGCGTGGAAGGATCGGCCGCATTTTTCTTGGTCGGCTTCCTGGGGGCGCATGTGCCGCTGTTGCTTTGGACAGATCTTGGACGCGAGGAATCGCTGTTGGTCGCGGTGATCCTGGCGTTCCTGCTTGTGATTCTGGAGGCGGTGTGCTGGGGCGGCCTGGATAATCTGTTCGTGCCGCTATGCGCGTATGCGGTTCTGAAGAACCTTGTCACATTGCCAGCTTCGGAGTTGCTGGCGCGCCTGTCGATTGTCGCCGGGTCGGCGGCGGCCATTCTCATTTGGGGGAAGCGAACGACTCTGAATTTAAGCGGAATCTTGGGCGGCTTTCTTTTGTGCTACGCGGTTTGGATGTTAGCCGATTGGCGCTGGGTAGTTATACCTTTGCTGGTTTTCGTGGCGCATCCGTTTCTAGCGCCCAGAACGGAGTTCGGAGGCTATCGCATCCACGACGTACACACGGCTTTCAGCATTTTCGCGGCAGGACTAACTTGGGCTTTGGCAGGTTACATTTTGCACCACGATTTTTTCTATGCTTATGCGCTTGCGTTCGCCACTCACCTGGCCATTATCAGCGCCGTGAGACAAGGTTTCAGTTCGCCGGGGAATCCCAAGCCGATCCGGAAGAGTTTGCTGGCTTGGGCCGTGATCTTCGGAGCTTTTGCGGCTCTGCGGGGCGGCGGCCGGCTGGACCTGCTGCGAGCTGCTGTTGCGCTTCCGTGCGTATGCGCGGCGACTTACCTTCACGGGAAGCTTGCGCATCAAGGGAATCGCTGGGAATGGGAAGCAACCGCCGCAGGGCTGGCTTCGCTGCCTGCCGCATTATGGTAGAGATTGTTGTGCGCGAGGGGACCGGTTCGAGCGCGGATGCGCGACTAGAAGCCGGTTGGGGGAATTTCGGCGGCTGCTCCTTGTGGTGGACAGATACGCCGGCGCTTGCGGGCGAGCGCATCGGAGTGATCGGCGAGTATAGCGCCGGGGATCCCGATTTCTCCCGGCAGTTACTGGATCGCGCGTGCCAGTGGCTCGCCGACAGGGGCTGCGCGGCAGCGGTAGGGCCGATGGATGGCAGCACGTGGAAGAAATACCGCTTTATTACAGAGCGCGGCGAGCAGCCGTTATTTTTCCTAGAACCGAGCAATCCGCCGGCATATCCAACTTACTTTCAAGCGGCGGGATTTAAAGTTCTAGCTAGTTATACGTCGGCGATCACCAGCGGGCTGGAGTTACAGGACGCAAGGGTCGAGCGGGTAGAGAAGAGGCTCTTGCGGGAAGGATTCCGGATTCGCGCCTTGGATCTAGGACGATTCGAGCAAGAGTTGCACGTGCTGTATGAAGTTTCCGTCGCGGCGTTTGCGAGTAACTTCCTATATAAGCCGATCTCCGAAGAGGAATTCAGCGCGCTCTACCAGCCCATTCGAAATTACATCCGGCCGGAGCTTGTATTATTCGCCGAGCGAGACGGCGAAACGGCGGCGTTTCTGTTTGCGATTCCGGATCCGGGTTCGAGGAACTTCATTATAAAGACGCTTGCGGCGCATCCACGGTTCGCAGGACGCGGGCTGGGCACGGTTCTGATTCAACACGCCAATCGCGCGGCCTGGGCGGCAGGCTATAAGGGGGCAATTCACGCCCTTATGCATGAAGAAAATCAATCGACCAGAATCAGCGCAAGGCAAGCGCAGGTCTTCCGGCGATACAGCTTGTTTGCAAGACGATTGAGCGACGCGCAGACGGCATGAATATCGCCCAGGTTCTGTCCGAGCGCTCGGCCGAGGCTGGAGACGCTCTAGCGATTGAGGCGCGAGGGCGGAAGCTTAGCTTTCACCAATTGGAGCGCGCGTCGGCGGGGTTCGCGAACCGACTAAGGAGCGCCGGAGTTGAGCCGGGCGAGCGCGCTCTCCTCGTTTGCGGGATCTCCGTGGAACTCTACGCCGCATTGATCGGATGTTTTCGGGCCGGCGTGGTCGCAGTGTTTCCAGATCCGTCGGCCGGTCTTCGGCAATTGAATTCGTGCGTGGAACTGACGTCGCCGCGAGTCTTTGTCGGTTCAGCGAAGGCGCAACTGCTGCGGTTGGCCTCGGGCGCGGTGCGAAGCATTCCGTTGAGGATGATGGCGCGGATATTGAAAGCGCGAGGCCGCGATGCAGGATTGGTTGTAGACGCCGGCGCTTCAGACACGGCGATGATCACGTTCACGAGCGGATCGACCGGCGCTCCGAAAGCAGCGCAGCGAACGCACGGATTTCTGCTCGCGCAACATGCGGTGTTGGAGCGGACGTTGGGACTTACTCCCGGGCAGATCGATTTGACGGCGCTGCCGGTGTTCGTGCTGGCAAACCTAGCTTCGGGGGTGACGAGCGTTGTGCCGGACGCGGACCTGCGACGGCCCGGCGAGATCGATCCGATGCCGGTGGTTGACCAGATACGAAGATCGGGCGTGATGTCGGCGGTTGCATCGCCTGCATTCTTTGAGAGAATTCTGCAGGCGCGGACGCAACTGCCGATGCTGCGGAAGATCTTTACGGGGGGCGCGCCGGTGTTTCCTTCGTTGCTCGATCGGCTTGCGCGGATGAGTCCCGAGGCGGACGTGACGGCGGTGTATGGCTCGACGGAAGCGGAACCGATTGCCGAGATTGAGCGTAGAGAGATTCAGGCGACGGATATCGGGCGCATGCAGAGCGGCGGCGGGTTGCTGGCGGGAAGGCCGGTGGGAGAGATTCGATGCCGCATCATGCGCAATCGATGGGGCACGCCGATTCGAGAGCGTTCACGCGGCGAGTTCGAGAGCGAGAGTGTTGAGGCAGGCGAGGCCGGAGAGATTGTCGTCAGCGGCGAGCATGTGCTGCGAGGATATCTCGGCGGACGTGGAGATGAAGAGACAAAGTTCCGAGTGGATGGCGAGGTTTGGCATCGCACGGGCGACCTGGGGCGATTCGATGAGGCGGGCAGGATTTGGCTGCTGGGGCGTGCGGCCGCGCGGATTGAAGACGGGGCGGGAATCTTATATCCGTTCACGGTGGAGACGGCGGCGGCCATGTTTGCGGGCGTGCGACGCTGTGCGGTGCTTCGAAACAAGGGCCGGCGCGTGCTGGCTTTGGATGCGGATCGGATGCCGGACGGATTGAGGGACGCCATCGGGTGGGCTGGAATCGAGGAGTTCAAGTTGTGCAGGATTCCAGTGGACCGGCGGCACAATGCGAAGGTAGATTACCCGGCGCTGATGAAGATGCTAGCGCGATGAGCAGGCGATTCAAACTTGCCGGCGCAGCCGCGATTGCGCTTCTGCTTGCCGTGGGTTCTTTGGTCGCTGTGGGCGTCGTCACGGAAGGCGCGTTGCATCCGCCTTTGCGGCGCCGGGCGTCGGATACGGCGGCGCTGGCTCAGAGTACGTCGGCGGCAGTTTCGGGTGCGGCGCGGCAAGTAACGATTCGCGCAGCGGACGGCGTTTCGCTGAAAGGCTGGTGGATTGTGCCCGGAGAATGGAACGGCCGGGCGGTGATTGCGTGCCATGGCGTGGCCGATTCGGGTATTGGGGTGATGGGCGATGCGCTGCTGTTTCTTAGGAACGGATATGCGGTGCTGGTTCCGGACAGCCGCGGGCATGGCGAGAGTGGCGGGCTGGTGAGCTACGGCGTCCAGGAATCGGAGGACATGCTGGGGTGGATTGCGTGGGTGAGTGCGCAGGGAGCGAGGAAGGTGTACGGGTTCGGCGAATCGCTAGGAGGAGCGATATTGCTTGAGTCGCTGGGCCGCGGGGCGAAATTGGACGCGGTTGTGGCGGAATGCGCGTACTCGTCCTTTGAGGCGGTTGCGAGAGAACGCGTGGCGCACTACGGCCATGTGCCGAGATGGCTAGCGGCCGCGATTGTCGAGGAGGCGATATTGTATGCCTACGTTGCGCGCCACGTGGCGCTTTCCGATGCGCGGCCGGAACATGCGGTGCGCGGGGTGCGGACGCCGATTCTGTTGATTCACGGGAAAGAGGATCGCGAGACGAGTCCAACGAATTCAGAGGAGATCTTTCGGAACGCGGCCTGCGCACAACTTTGGCTGGTTCCGCATGCGGGACACACAGGTGCGTACGCGGCGGCGCCGAGGGAGTTCGAACGCCGGGTGATCGATTGGTTCCGCGATGGGCCTGCTCAGGCGACGGCGAAGTAGACCGAGTACGGACGTCCAGGGCCGATGGTGTTGAAGGGAACGAGGGTCACGGAATCCTCTGTTCTGAATGTGAGCTTTTCGGAGTCTTGCTTGAACGACTTGCTTGGATCGGCCGCCGCGAGATGAAGGACGGGAACGGGCGGTGGAGGAAATTTCTTGAACTCGGGTCCCTCGGGGCCGACGACCAGGTCTTGGGGAACGGTGCTATCGCCGAGGAGAGCGGCAAGCAGCAGCGGCCCGTAGAGGAATGCTTGCTGAGTGGGATCGTCGGGCATGGGGCGCGCGGTGAGAGACATCGGAAACGCGATGTCGATCCGATCGGCGTTTTGCCAGGCGCGAGCGATGACGAGATAGCTGCCGGGAGCGGCAGAAGATTCGATTGGCGAGCCGTTCAGCGAGACTACGGGAAAGCCCGCCACCCATGAGGGCACGCGGATGTTGAGCACGAAGCGGCGCGGAGAATCGAGGGAGATTTCGAGACGGGTGCGCGGCTCGTAAGGAAACCGATTGGTTTGGCGCAGGCGGACCTGGCGCTCGCGCCAATTCAGCTCAGAGGGGATGAAGAGATTGACGAAGAGAGAATCGCCGGCTCGGAAATAGATGCTGTCCGCGAGCTTTGAATATTCTTCGACGCCGGTGCCGTTGCAGCACCAGAAAGAATTGTCTTCCGTGCCGAAGGTGCGCCAGGAGCCGGGCGCGACGCCGAGGTAATACTGCGTGTGGCCGTTCGTAACATCGATGGCGCCGAGGCGGTGGTTGTAGAGCAACTGCTCGTAGTAATCGAAGTAGCGGGGATCGGCGGACCATTCGTAGAGATGGCGCGTTAACTTCAGCATGTTGTAGGCGCAGCAGCATTCGTTGGTGTCTGAGCCTTGTTTCAGTTCTTGGGCGAGATGGTTAGGCTCGGTGAGCCAGCCTTCGTTGTTGCTGGTGCCGCCGGTCGCATATGTGCGGGTATGGGCCACTTCATTCCAGAAGGCGTCGGCGACATCGTGGAAGCGAGCGTCGGAGCTGATTTCGTAGCGGCGAGCGGCGCCGATCACCTGGGGGATGTGAGTGTTCGTATGAAGGCCTCGCAACTGATCGCGCCGCAAGGCGAGCGGATTGAAGAAACGCTGCTTGGCGAAGCGGTCGCCCACCGCCGCGTAACGCGATTCGCCGGTGAGCGCGGCCAAATTGTAAAGGGCTTCGTTCATTCCGCCGAATTCTTCGTCGAGGACCTTTTGCATCTGCTCTTGGGAGAGCCGCGCGGTCCAGGCGTCCACCCAATCGGCCATGCCGGTTGCGACGGCGAGCGCTTGCGCGTTGCCTGCGAGCTGGTGCATGTCGATCATGCCGGCGAGAATCTTGTGGTAGGTGTAGAACGGCGCCCAGACTTTTTCGCGCCGTCGAAGGCGATCGAACAGTTCGGTTGGAAATGCGCTCAGGTAGCCGTTGCCGAGCTTCTGTTGACATTTGGCGAGTTCGGCCACCAGGTAATTGCCTTTGTCGCTAATCTCGGCGTCCCTTGTAGCGGTGAACATAAGGGCGCATGCGGACAGATAGTGGCCCGTGAAGTGGCCGCGCAGTTCGCAATCGGGACGCTCCCAACCTCCTAGCGGCTGCGCGGTGGACGGCAAGCCGGCGTTCAAGCGGAAGGTGTGCAAGAGGCGATCGGCGGAGTAGCGATGCAGCAGGTTTCGATTCGCTTCCTGAGCATCGTAGAAGGCGCTCGGGAGGAGGCGCACTTCAGCGAGAGGGAAGGGTTCGACTTTGGGGGCCGCCTCGTGACGAAGGAAATGGAGGGGACCGTCGAATGGCTGCGCGAAAGGCACTGTGCCCCACTGTTCCTTTGGAGCAGCGGGGTCGCCTGGAACGGAGGCCTGCGTGATGGAATGCGATTCTTGACCGGCATGAGCGACGCCGGCGGCCAGCGAGCCCGCAGCGCTAAAAGCTACGAACGCCCGCCTGGAAGGTGCGTTTTTCGAAGGCGACAAGGGCTCTGAGCCTGCAAGCGATGGGTTCGGTGGACCTGGACGGGTTCGCACCGTAGACCTCTTCCATGCCATGTTTTGAAGTGCCTGCACCTCATTGATACCATGAGCGCCGTTGCTACGAGAGCCTACTTGAACTTTCGCGCGAGGAATGTCCCGCAGAAGACCGGCTTCGCCTCGCCTGGTTGCGCTTTTTCGATGGCCTGATCGATAGCTGGTACGTGATCCCTCACGATGGGCCAGTGATTGTCGAGCAACTCGCCGTTCCCGAGGCGCGCCCATCCCATTTCATCGGCAAGCTTTGACCTCACAGGCTTTTAGAAACCGGGCAAGTGGCGCAGGAGCGCTATGGTCGAACAGAACCCGCTTCAAGAAACGAGCGCGTGCTTGATGCGGTTGGAATAGTACGCGAGTACCTGCTTGACGTCATCGAGTTTCAGCCTGTAGTCGCTCGCGATGTCCTCGGCCGACATATTGAGCTCGGCGGCTTCCGCGATCGTATCGGCGGGAACACGTGACTCCTTCAGAACCGGTGTGCCAGACACCTTGCCGGGCGCCACTTCGACCAGCGGACAGTCCTTCCAGAAATTCGCTTCCATGATTCGATCTTAGTCGGTTTTCGGCGGAGCGTCGCTTTCGCAAAGCGAACACTCGTTTGAACGGCTGTGATGACCTTCGAGATCTGCCGCTGGCGCCCGGAAGATCATGGACATGCAACTCGCTTTCCAGCCCTTGCTGTCGATGTGAAGCTTGCGCAAAGGAATTGATGCATACGAACAGCGCACGCGCTGGATGTCCGTGGGCGGGCGATTTTCTTACAGAGGCGAACAGCGAGCGATAACGTTATCGCAATGGTCCGGCCAAAGACAGGGCGCTAAGCCTGTAAGCGGCGGAATTGGTGGACCTGGACGGGTTCGAACCGTCGACCTCTTCCATGCCATGGAAGCGCGCTCCCAACTGCGCCACAGGCCCACATGGTTGAGATACGATCCGAGAATATCATAGCCAAGTACCAGGACGCGGGCGAGCGTTTAAGGCCAAAAGTACTGTCCGATTTTTATCGAAAATGTATTGACTGTAGGCGCAGGCAGGCACACAATCAGACGGGATGCCGGTGCGGCAATGTTAGCCGCCGTGGGCCGGCGGGTCGAATGGACCAAATGTATAAAGCTGCTTCCGCGCCCGGGCAAGACGCTCTTCTTGGCCGACTGGATTTGACGCCGTCTCAAACCAACGAATTCAAAGCCACGATGCTGGAGGAGTTGGCGCATGAGCTACGCCAGCCTTTAGGCATCATAGAATCGCTCGCCTATTTCCTGGAGCTTACTGCCGAAGACGAACAGATTTGCGGCCACCTGCAACGCATTCAAGCGATGGTGTTGCGGGCCAGCGCGATTCTAGATCAGCATTGCGGCGAGAACGCGATGACAGGCGCAACGCTGCTGCGCGCCGAGGGCCTGACTTAATCGGTTCCGCGCGATGCGGTTTCGAGCGCGTCCAACTTTCTTCTCAACTCGCGGACTTCGTTTCGCAACTCGGATAATTTGCCGACGTTCGCCAGGCCTTTCAGGTGCTGGCGCAAGGGACGGGCGGGAATGCCCCATACAGGTTCTCCCGTGTTTACATGCTGGGAGGTGAGAACGCCGGCCTTCCCGCCGACGATTGCGTGGGATGCGATCTTCGCCTTTTCGCCGACGCCGGCCTGCCCACCGATGACGGCGTAGTCGCCGATAGTGACGCTGCCGGAGAGACCGGTTTGCGCGGCGATCACGACGTGACGGCCGATGGCGCAGTTGTGCGCGATGTGAATCAAGTTATCGAGCTTGACTCCATCGGCTATGGAAGTGACACCCAGGGCCGCGCGATCGATGCAGCAGTTCGCGCCGATTTCGACATCGTCGCCGATGTCGACGGCGCCGACCTGCGGGAATTTTTCGTAATGGTCTCCAGCGAGCGTAAAGCCGAAGCCGTCCGCGCCGATGACCGATCCGGAGTGGACGATGACACGAGCGCCGATGCACACGCCGTCATAGAGCGTGACGCGAGGATGCAAAGTGGTTTGAGCGCCGACGGATACGCGGCATCCGATGCTACATCCGGCGCCGATTTGACAGCCTTCGGCGATGATTGTTTCGTCTCCGACGACTACGTAGGGGCCGATGAAACAGCCGGCGGCAATTTGCGCGGAAGGAGCAACAATGGCGGTGGAGTGAATGAGCGGCGAGGGGCGCGTTTGCGGATAGAGCGCAGCGAGGCAGAGGGCGAATGCAGCACGCGGACCTTCGACGGAGATGACGGACCAGGGGCCAGGGTGATTGAACGAGAGAGGCGCGATCAAGCAGCCGGCTTGAGAAGCGAGAGCTTTCGCGGCGGCTTTCGGATTCGCGAGGAATGAGAGATCCGAGGGCTGCGCAATTTCAAGTGAGTTTGCGCCGCTGATGAGCCGATGAGGATCGCCGCGCAGTTCGCCGCTGCAAAGCTCGGCGAGCCGACTGACGGTGAGAGCTGGCATCCTCCATACTTAGCATTTATGGCGATCGACGCATCGGCTTACATTGCGCCCACGGCGCGAGTGCATCCGGAGGCGGCGATTGGCGCCGGGACGCGGGTTGGCGAATTCTGCGTGATCGAGGCGGATGTTGCGATCGGGTCGGGCTGCGTTCTGGAGCCGTACGTATACGTCAAGCGCTGGACGACGCTCGGAGACGAGAACGAGATTTCGGCTGGGACGGTGCTCGGGACCGATCCGTTGGACAAAGGATTCAAGGGCGAGCGGAGTTATCTGCGGATCGGCAACCGCAACAAGATTCGCGAACATTACACGATCTCGCGGGGCACGCAGCCGGAATCGGAGACGCGCATCGGGGACGGCAATTACATCATGACGTCCGGGCATATAGCGCATAACTGCACGATCGGCGATCACGTCGTGATCGCAAGCTGCGCGCTGGTGGCGGGGCATGCCGAGGTAGAAAGCCAAGCATTCCTGTCGGGCGGCGTGGTGGTGCATCAGTATTCGAGGATCGGGCGGCTCGCGATGGTGGGCGGAAACACGCGCGTGAATAGCGACCTGCCTCCGTATTTTCTGTATTCGGATTTCAATGTGGCGGCGAAGGGGCTCAATACAGTTGGATTGAAGCGCGCGGGGTTCGCCACAGCCGAAATGCGGCCGTTGAAAACGGCATACCGGCTGCTGTACCGATCGGGATTAAAGCAGGAAGAGGCGCTGCGGCGGATTGAAAGAGAGGCGCCATCGGAGCACACGCGGCATTTGGTCGCATTTGCGCGGGCGAGCAAGCGCGGCATTTGCCGGGAGAGCAGACAGACGCACACGGACGAGTGATTACTGGCCGCCTGCGGCGCGCGCGATCTGGACGTGGCTGAGTGAGTTGGTGTATTGCGAGACGCCTTTGAAGAGAGACTCGGCGATCCTCTGGCGCTGATCCCCGCGCTTCATCAGCTTTTCGTCGTGAGGATTGGAGACGAAGCCGATCTCGGCGAGTATGGACGGCATGGTGGCTCCTATCAGAACGACAAAGGGCGCTTGCCGGACTCCGCGATCGCGCGAGCGATTGTTCATCTTGACGGAAGCGGCCCACAGAGAGGTCTGAACCTTTTGAGCGAAATCGCGAGATTCTTCGAGCTTGGTTTGCAGGACGGCTTTGTGAAGCAGGTCGTTCAAATCGGAAATGTCGCTGGCGGAGGTTGCATTTTCGCGCGTGGCGAGATCGAGGCCGCTCTTGTCGGAGGTGAGATTGAAGTAGTAAGTTTCAACTCCCGTAGCGGTGGGCTCGGGAGAAGAGTTGGCGTGGATGGAGATGAAGAGATCCGCCTTTTCATCGTTGGCGATGCGGGTGCGGTCTTCGAGCGGAATGAAGACGTCGTCGGAGCGCGTGTAGACGACTTGAGCGCCGAGCCGCTGGGTGATAAGCGCGCCAAGGCGCAGCGCGACGTCGAGGACCAGATCTTTTTCCATCAAGCCGTCGGGACCGATGGTGCCGGTGTCATGACCGCCGTGCCCGGCATCAATGACGACCTTGCTGATTTTCAAGCCGAAGACGCGGGCGAGAGAGCGATCGCCAGTGGCATCGCGGCGCGCGGCAGTGGGAGGTCCGACGGGACGCGGAGCAGGGGTTGTGGCGCGCATGGCGGGAGCCGGAATTGTGGTCGGCGCCGAAACAGCAGTCGTCGCTTGAGATGCGGGTTGGGAAAGAGGCTGCGAGGGAGCGGCAACTACGGCGCGTTGAGCCGGCGGACTGTTATCCGGCAGCCGAACGGCAGGCGCCTTGGAAGCCAGGGGCAAGGAGAAATCGTTGCGCGTGGCGCCGTGCGAGTTGCGGGCCATGGATGAATTCGGCGGAGGGATGTCTTTGGGCCGCAGCTCAATCATCAAGCGGTCGGGATTGACGAGTTGAGACGAGACGACATCGACGGGACCTTCGAGATCGAAGACGATGCGCGTGGCGCCGGGATTGATCTCGGCAAGGCGGATTCTCTTTAGACGGTGATCGCCGACCTGGAATGTTTCGATTCCGCGATGAGCGGAGGCGGGCGGACGAAGCCCGTTGAGATCGAAGTAAAGACGCGGCGGGCTATCGACCTGGTCGGACGTGACTTGATAACTGCCCTGAGTTTGGATGGCGATGCGCGTGACGTCGCCGAAGGACCAGAAGCGGACGGCTTCAATATGGGGATTGATGGCGCGCGACGTAGCGGCGGTCTGAGCGCGGGCGGGCGAAAGAAAGCAGAATATTCCGACAACCAACATCTGGCAAAGCAGCCGCGTGCCGCAAAGAAGCGATGCACAAGCCAGGCGAAGACATGGACGAGACACGCGGGCCCGAGGCGCACATCCGTCCATGATGTATTCGACGAGTTTCGGCGATCTACGTTGCATGTCCGACTGGCGGAGAATCGAGGCGGGCTGGAGCTTGCCCATAGACAAAGTGGGCATCCAGCGAGAGGGGCGCATGAGACAAAAGGAAGGCAGTTTGTTTGTTCGATTATAGCTGGAAAGCGGGTTTCCCGATGCTACCATTTGGGCATGCAAGCGGCTGGGTTCGTGCTTGTAGGCGGACGCAGCAGGCGGATGGGGCGCGACAAGGCGCTGCTCGACTGGAACTCGCATACGCTCGTAGAAGATGTGGCGGAGAAGGTGAGGAGTGTCGCGGGAAATGTGGGGCTGGTGGGGCCGGTTGAGCGGTACGGGGCCTTAGAACTGCAGTGTTTGCCCGACATACGGCCGGGAATGGGGCCGCTGGCGGGGATCGAAACGGCCATCGAGAGCGGCCGCGGAGAGTTGAATCTGATCGTGGCGTGCGACTTGCCTGGGCTCGAGACGGCGTGGCTGCACGGCCTGTTGCGGAGAGCGGAGGAAACCGAAACGAGTTGCGTGGTACTGCGCGATGGGCGGGGCGACGTGCAGCCGCTTTGCGGGGTCTATCGCAGAGAATGTTTGCCCTCGATCCGGCGCGCATTAGATGAAGATCGGTTAAGAATGCTGGACGTCGTGGCAGAGCTGAAAGCGTCGTTTTTCGATATCGAGCGGCCGCTCGAGAATTTGAATACTCCCGAAGACGTGCTGGCGTGGCAGCGGGCGGGCGATGGCGGCTGAGGGATCGGATCACTACATAGAATTCCGGAACGTCTACAAGAGCTGGGATCATCCCGTGCTGGTGGACGTGAATTTCTATGTAGACCCCGGGAAGACGCTGGCAATTATCGGGCGGAGCGGAGTGGGGAAGTCGGTGAGCCTGAGCCACATCATGGGATTCGTGAAGCCGGACAGGGGCAACATATTGGTAGCCCATACCGATATCACGAACATGACGGAAGCGGAGTTGCGGCAGATTCGCAAGAAAGTGACGATGGTGTTTCAATCGGGCGCGTTGTTCGATTCGATGACGGTCGGCGAAAACATTCTTTTTTCTTTGGAGCTGCGCGAAGACTATAACGCGCAGAACAAGGAAGACGTGGTGGACGGGCTACTGAAGATGGTGGACCTGCAGCATGTGAAGGATTTGCTGCCGGGCGATTTATCGACGGGCTACAAGCGGGCCGTCGCGATTGCGCGCGCGCTGGCGGCGCAACCCGAATGCATTCTTTACGACGAGCCGACGACGATGGTGGACCCCATCATGTCCGACGATCTTGGAAACCTGATGCTCCGGTTGAAACGGCAATTGGGACTGACGGCCATTGTGGTAACGCACGATCTCGACTTGATGAGGAAAGTGGCGGACTCGGTTGTCTTCCTGTATAGAGGCGAGGCGATTTACTTCGGGCCGGTATCGAAGCTGGATGAGTGCAAGCATCCGCATGTACAGCAGTTTCTGGCGATGGACAGGCTGGAGATTGTAGGGCAGATCGAAGAGACTTAGCTGCCCGCGAGGCGGCGCCGCAGATCGGTCCACTTGCGGCTGAGCCATCCGGAACGGGCCGCCCCTTGAGGCGAGAGCTTGCTTGCATCGAGAGCGGGCGCCGGCTTTTCATTGGGGCTGCGGGGCTGGAAAGCCTCGGTTGCGGTGAGATGCACGCGGGTTCCATCGAACAGATAGGAGCGGCGGTGGAATTTGCCGTCGTCGTCCTTGGTGACGATCGCGAATGCGCGGCCGAAGGCGTTCGCATCGGGCGCATCGACATGGACGGGGAAGTAGCCTTCGAGATCGCGCTGCCGAAAGGAGGTTTCGTAGCGGTGATGGCGGCGATTCCATAGGAACACGCGCCAGGAATCGAAATCGAAGGCCTCGGCGCCGGAGGAGGTGGTCCAGAGCCAATTGTGCTTTTCGCCTTTTTCGTCGTCCGAGACGGCGCCCAAATCGAAATAGGACGTGATGCGCTTGCCTTCCGCATATTGAGCGACTTCGTCCGGGATGGACATCATCAGATTGCGGGAAAGCACCCAGCCGCATTGGCGGTCCTTGGTGCGAACGAGAGTCCAGTCTTCATACACGACGGGCTTGGCGGGTTCGGAAGATTTTTTTTCAGCAGACTGATTCTGTTTTGCGATCGGAGATGGCGGGGCGGCCTGGGCGCCGTCTACACGCTCCGAAGAAAGGTCTTCCCAATTGGCGGGCGGCTTGGGCGGCGGCGGAGGAGGAGGAAGATGGAACGTGTTCTTCGAGGCCTTCTCTTTGCGCGGCTTGTGCGAGAGCGGCTGGGGGCGCTCGATGGTAAAGGAAGGCGCGAGTGGAGTCAGGATTTTGGGCGCGAGCCGATGGCCGAGAACGGCGACAGCCCCTCCTTCGGGGATTCGGGCAAAGGCGGCGGATCTTCGGTCGGGCTCGATGTGGATGTTCAGCGCTTCGTAGACGGCGGCGGCGCCCTCGGACGGAAGAGTAAGCGCGGCCTGGCGTTCGCGGCGCAGTTGATCCATCTGATCGGGGCTCAACAGTTCGGTGGAATCGACCCATCCTTCGGCGCCTTTGTCGGAGCGAATCTTAATGAAACGGCGACGGACGTCGAGGATGCCGACGTGATCGCCATGATGCAGCACGGCGACGGTGTTGTTCTTCTGGGCGAGCTCGCGGCGGAGGTTGAGCGAGGCGGGGGCGACGTAGGCTTGCCCCAGGATGTCGCTCGATTGGACAGCGCAGCCGTGAAGAAGCAGCAGCGGGATTGACAGCACAATCGCGGCTGCGGCGGGCCGCAAAAGAGAACGCATGTCGAAGGTGGCTTTAGTGGTAGTTTAACGTGACGCGCTATGTTCTCAGGGTGAGGGCGATTCAGTGCGCTAGTACGGCAATAGACGAGCAAGCTGCTTTGCTCGCCCGCACAACGGCCACCAAACGGCCTGTGCGCTAAAAAGCTTGCGCGCACAACGGCCACCAAACGGCCTGTGCGCTAGTACGGCAATAGACGAGCAAGCTCCTTCAGAATGCAGCGATCCATGACGACCGGCATGCCGGCGGCTTCGGCTTTGCGTGCAGCGTCGTGATTGACGACGCCTTCCTGCATCCAGACGCAGCGCGCGCCTTTGGCGATCGCTTCCTCCACTATTTCGGGAACGCGCGCGGGACGGCGGAAGATGTTGACGATGTCGATGGCCTCCGGGATGGCGGTGACGGACGAGTAGGCGCGCTCGCCCAAGACTTCGGTCTCATTGGGATTCACCGGGATGATGCGAAATCCCTGGCGCTGGAGAAAGCGCGAGACGCCGAAGCTGGGGCGCATTGGGTTGCTCGAAAGCCCGACCACGGCTACGACCTTCGCCGTGCGCAACAGTTCGGTGATCTCGGTGTCGTTCATCATGCTTCTATGGTCTCTTTGGAGGGGATGGCGGCAGGGTCCTCTTCGAGGCGCATCAGCTTGCGGAAGCGAGCAACCTCGGCGTTGGTGAGCGTCCGGTAGGCGCCGGGCTTCAAGACGCCGAGATCCAGGAAGCCGATTTTTACGCGCTTGAGCTTTTCGACCAGCAGGCCGAAGTGCTTGAACATGATGCGTATCTGGTTCTGGCGGCCTTCGACGAGGCGCACTTCGTACCACGGGTTCTCGCCTTTGCGAATGAGTTTCAGGCCGGCAGGAGCAGTGCGGCGGCCGTGCATGGGGATGCCGTGGCGGAATTCCTCTTCCTGGCCGGGCGTGAGCGCGCCGTTGGCTTTGACGAGATAAGTCTTAGTAACGTGGCTTGCGGGCGATGTGAGTTTGTTGGCGAAGTCCCCGTCGTTGGTGAGTAGCAGTAGTCCTTCGCTGGCGTAATCGAGGCGGCCGACCGGGTAGATGCGCTCGCGCATGCCTTTGAAGAACGACATAACGGTCTGACGCCCTTGCGGATCGTGCATTGTGGTGACGCAATTCTTCGGCTTATGGAGCGCGATGTAGATGTGATGCTTGGGAGCGGCGAGAACACGGCCGTCCACTTTGACTTGGTCGCGCGCGAGATCGGCTTTGGCGCCGAGTTGGGTAACCGTTTCGCCGTTGACGGAAACGCGACCGGCCGCAATCAACTCTTCGGCTTTGCGCCGGCTGGCGATGCCGGCTTGCGAGAGGATTTTTTGGAGGCGCTCTTCAGGCATCGTCGTGGGCGACGTCGGGCGGCTCGCTCGGCTCGGGATCGGATGATACTGGTTCGGGTTGCGGCGGTTCGGAAGCCGGCTGCGCTTCCGAGGCTGCGGGAGCTTCGTCGGACTCGGCTAGGGCGAAGCGTCCGAGTTCTTCAAATTCTTTCAAGGTAGGCAGCTCTGCGAGGGAGCTGAGCCCGAATTGAATCAGAAATTCGCGGGTGGTCTTGTAGAGAATGGGCTTGCCCAGAACATTCTTGCGACCGGCGGCGGCGATGAGCCTGCGATCGAGGAGGGTTTTCAATACACCGGCGCCTTGCACGCCGCGGATGTCGAGAATTTCGGGAGCGGTGACGGGCTGTTTGTAGGCGATGACGGCGAGCGTTTCGAGCGCGGGGAGCGAGAGTTTCAGCGGTGGCTGGAGGCGCTTGACGAATTGGCGGATGGATTCGTGATGCTCGGGTTTGGTGGAGAGCTTGAAGCCTCCAGCGAGTTCGCGGACGGAGAGGCCGCGCTCAGGCGCGGAGTATTCGGCGATGAGTTGATTGAGTATTTCTTTGACGCGGTCGAGCGGCTGATCCAGGGCCGAGGCAATTTGTTCGGGCGTGAGCGGCTCATCGGTGATGTAGACGACCGCTTCGATGACTGCCTTTAGAGCAGCTGCGTTTTCAGGTTGGGGCGGCGGCTCTACGACGGCTTCGGCTATGAGGAGATCGTCGGAGGCGGGGGTCTCGAGGGCGGGAGATTCGGGCACTTCGTCGATCAACGGTATTCCTGCTCCACGGCGGCGAGGTCATCCGCATTTTCGCGCAGCTCATCGAAAGCGGGGCCGCGTTTGAGGCCGATGTCACCGAAGGCTTCGCCTTGCGTAAGCTCGACGCTTTGCCGTTTGACCAGTTCGAGGATGGCGAGAAAGAGCACGATCATGGCGCGGCGACTGCGTTGGCCTTCGAATAGCTGGGTGGCGGATAGCGGGCCGGGTCGGCGGCGCGAAAGTTCGTGCTGGAGGAAACGAATCATCTCGGGGACGCTGACGGATTCTTTCCCGATTTCGTAGATGGGCCGATTCTTTGCGCGTTCCAACACGCCTTGAAAGGTCTTGACGAGATCGAAGATGTTGACGTCGAGCGAGGGGCCTTCCTCCTCGGCGAGAAATTGCGCGATCTGCGGGTTCGACCAGACGGCTTCTTCAACAATGCGTTTTTGCTGGAGCATTTCGGCGGCGTTCTTGAAGCGCTCGTGTTCGAGGAGGCGATCGACCAACTCTTTGCGCGGATCTTCTTCGGGCGAGATCTTGTCGAGCTCGGGATCGCGCGGCAGTAGCAGCTTGCTCTTGATGTGAATGAGCGTGGCGGCCATGTAGACGAATTCGGAGCTGAGCTCGATGTCGAGCTCCATGGCTTTCTGGAGGTAGTCGAGATACTGAGCGGTGATTTTGGCGATAGGGATGTCGTAGATGTTGATTTCCTGCTTCCGGATGAGGTCCAGTAAGAGGTCCAACGGGCCTTCGTACTGCTCGATGGAGATGTTCAGGGGCGACGACACTAGAGCCAAAATAGCATGGGAAACGGGCTTTTCAGGACGACGAAACGCGCTACTGTTGTGATATGGGCGAACCGCAGCCGCTAGAGTTCGACAATCCGGTGGGCATGCTGGATGACGAGGACGACGCTACGCTGGCGCGGATCGATGAGGGAATGGCGGAGATCGAAGCGGGGCAGGCGGATGCGTTGGATGAGCTGCGCAGAGAGATCGCGGTAAGGTGTTCCAGATAGTCGTTTCGCGGAGTGCCAAACGCGATCTGCTGCAAATTGTCGATTACATCCGGAGAGATAACCCGAGTGCCGCAGAGCGGTTTGCGGCTGCGATTCTCAATCACGTGGAGATGTTGGCGCGATTTCCCCGGATGGGTGAACCCGTCGAGAAGCGCCCCGGAGTGAGAAAGCTGCTGCATACTCCGGTTCGCATCTACTACCGTATCGATGAGGAACAGAATCGTGTTGAGATATTGCACTTCTGGCACGCTGCGAGGCGCGAGGCATCGCACTAACTACCCCAGAGTATTAACGGTCAGCGGCCGCTGCGATTCGTAAGCGGCGATGGCGGCGTCCTGTTGGAGGATGTAGCCGAGTTCATCGATGCCTTCGAGCATGCAGTGCTTGGCGAAGGGATCGATGGGGAATTCGACGGATGAGCCGTCGGGTAGCTGCAGTGTTTGAGTAGCGAGATCGACCGTCACTGTCGCGGCGGGGTCCGTGGCCGCGGCTTGGAGCAGAGCCTTGTGCGCAACGGACGGGATGGCGATGGGCAGCAGCGAATTTTTGAGCGCGTTGCCGCGAAAGATGTCGGCGAACGAAGTGCTGATGACGGCGCGGAAACCGTATTGAAGCAGCGCCCAAGGAGCATGCTCGCGCGAGCTGCCGCAGCCGAAGTTGTCTCCGGCGAGCAGGACTTGAGCCGCGCGGCCCTCTGGCTTGTTGAGAAGAAATTCGGGGCGAGGATTGCCGTCGGCATCGTAGCGCCAATCGAAGAAGAGCTGGTCGCCGAGACCGGCTTTCGAGGTGGTCTTCAGAAAACGCGCGGGAATGATCTGGTCGGTGTCGATGTTGTCGCTGGCGAGGACGGCGATGCGGCTGGTGAGAGGCTCGAATTTTTCCATGCTTGGGCGCTCCTAGATCAGCGTGCGGACATCTGTGACGACGCCGGTGACAGCAGCGGCGGCTGCGGTTAAGGGGCTGGCGAGGAACGTTCGGCCGCCTTTACCCTGGCGCCCCTCGAAGTTGCGATTGCTGGTGGAGACGCTGTATTCGCCGGGCGAGAGCTGGTCGCCGTTCATGGCGATGCACATCGAGCAGCCGGCTTCTCGCCAATCGGCGCCGGCGTCTTTGAAGATGCGGTCGAGGCCTTCGGCCTGCGCCTGCTTCTTGACGAGCTGCGAGCCGGGCACCACCATGACGCGCACCTTAGGATTGACCTTGCGGCCCTTGAAGATTTCGGCGGCGGCCCGCAGGTCGGAGATGCGCGAGTTGGTGCAGCTTCCGATGAATACGACGTTAACGGGATGGCCGAGCAGCGGGCGCCCGGAAGGCAGATCCATGTAGCGCAAAGCTTTGCCTAACGAATCGCGTTCGAGCGGATCGTTCATGGAGGATGGGTCGGGAACGGGCGCGGTGATGGGAATGCCCATGCCGGGATTGGTGCCGAAGGTGATCATGGGCTCAAGGCTAGAGGCGTCGATGTCTATGCGCTTATCGAAGGTTGCCCCGGGATCGGACGGAAGCCCGCGCCAGAGGGCGAGAGCGCGCTCCCAGCCGGCGCCTTGGGGGGCGTAGGGGCGGCCGGAGAGATATTGATAGGTTGTATCGTCGGGGGCGACCAGGCCGGCGCGCGCGCCTGCTTCGATGGACATGTTGCAGATGGTCATGCGCTCCTCCATCGAGAGCGAGCGAATGGCCGAACCTGCGTATTCGAACACGCAGCCGGTGCCGCCGCCGATGCCGATCCGCGAGATCAGATTCAGGATGATGTCCTTGGCCGCGACACCGGGGCGGAGCGTTCCTTCGACGCGCACTTCGTAGGTCTTGGATCGCGTTTGCAGCAGGCATTGGGAAGCGAGCACATGCTCCACCTGGCTGGTGCCGATGCCGAAGGCGAGCGCGCCGAAGGCGCCGTGGGTGGCGGTGTGGCTGTCGCCGCAGACAACGGTCATGCCGGGCTGGGTGAGGCCTTGCTCGGGGCCGATGATGTGGACGATTCCTTGCTTCTCGCTGTGAGGCCCGTAAAACGGGACGCCGAAATCGCGGCAGTTCTTTTCAAACTGACTGATCTGCTGGCCGGCGATTTCATCAAGGATCGGCAGAGAGCGGTCGTAGGTGGGGATGCTGTGGTCCGTGGTGCCGATGGTGAGATCGGGGCGGCGCACTTGCAGGCCGCGCTCGCGAAGGCCGGAGAAGGCTTGAGGAGATGTGACCTCGTGGACCAGGTGGAGGTCGATGTAGAGCAGAGTGGGAGCGCCGGGGCGCTCGGCAACGATGTGATTGTTCCAAACTTTTTCGATAATCGTGCGAGGCATGGGATTTCTGTGGCTATGCGGAGGCGGCGCGAACGGCGAGCGCGGCGCAGACGGCGTCGCCCACTTCGCTGGTGGTCGCGGGCGGGCCGGAGGGCCGCAGGTCGGCTGTTACGCGCCCGCTGATTAGAACCTCTTCGATGGCGCGGCTGACGGCGCGCGCTTCTTCGACTAAACCGAAGCTGTACTGAAGCATGGCGCCGACGGAGCCGATTGCGCCGAGCGGATTAGCTTTATTTTGACCGGCGATATCGGGCGCAGAACCATGTACGGGTTCGTAGAGGCCGGTCCAGGCGCCCGATTCGCGCTTGCCGCCGAGGGATGCAGAAGGCAGCATTCCAATAGAGCCGGCGAGCACGGCGGCTTCGTCGCTCAAGATATCGCCGAACATATTTTCGGTGACGACGACGTCGAAGCGCTTGGGATTCATGACGAGCTGCATGGCGCAGTTGTCGACCAGCATGTGATCGAGCGAGACGTCGTTATATTGCGCGGAGACTTCGGTGACGACGCGGCGCCAAAGCTGCGAGGTCTCGAGCACATTCGATTTGTCGACGCTGGTGACCTTCTTGCGACGCTTTTGCGCGAGCTGAAACGCCATGTGCGCGATGCGCTCGATTTCAGCGCGGGTGTAGGTCATGGTGTTGACGCCGCGCTCTTCGGCGCCCGAGCCTGAGATGCCGCGCGGCGCGCCGTAGTAGAGGCCGCCGGTCAGTTCACGGACAATGAGCAGGTCGGCCCCTTCGACGAGTTCGTTCTTGAGAGGCGAACAAGCGAGCAGCGCACGATAGCATTCTACGGGACGCAGGTTGGCGTAGACGCCGAGAGCTTTGCGGATGCCGAGCAGGCCGCGCTCGGGCCGCTTCTCGGGCGGGGCGTTATCGAACTCAGGAAGGCCGACGGCGCCGAGCAGAGTGGCGTCGGCTTCAAGCGCAAGTTTGCGCGTTTCTTCGGGGAACGGATCGCCGTGCCGGTGAATGGCGGCGCCCCCGAGCAGGCCGCGGCTCACCGACAAGGAATGCCCGAAGGCTTCGGCGACATGGCGCAGAACTTTCTCGGCTTCGCGCGTGACTTCGACGCCGATTCCATCACCGGCGAGTAGCAGAATTTCCAGATTCATCGCGTGTTGGCGGCTGTTGCCTGAGCGCCCACGGGTTCGGGGTCGCCGCGGCGGCCGGTCACCTGTTCGACCAATGCCGCGATCTCGTCGTTACGGAGTCCTTTTTTGTTGTCGGCGATCATGGTGAATTGATGGTAGACCTCGTTGAGCTGTTCACCGGTGAGATGAAACCCTAGATCCTCGGCGCGCTGTTTAAGCGCGTGGCGACCGCTGTGCTTGCCGAGCACGATGCGGCTTTCGGGCACGCCGACACTGGCCGGGTCCATGATCTCGTAGGTGCTTTTCTCTTTGAGGTAGCCGTCCTGATGAATGCCCGCTTCATGAGCAAAGGCGTTTTCCCCGACGATGGCTTTGTTGGGCTGGGGCCCGAAGGTGATGATGTCGGTTAACGCGCGGCTTGCGCCATAAAGTTTTTCGGTGTTGATCTTGGTTTCGAAGGGCAGGCGGTCATGACGCGTCTTCATGGTCATGACGACTTCTTCGAGAGCGGCATTGCCGGCGCGCTCCCCGATGCCGTTGATGGTGCATTCGATCTGCCGGGCGCCGGCATTCACGGCGGCAAGCGAATTGGCGACTGCTAGCCCGAGATCGTCATGGCAGTGCACGCTAACGGTGGCGCGGTCGCCGAGAAGTCTGACGATGCGGCCGATCAGGTCGGCGTATTCTTCCGGGACCGAGTAGCCGACCGTATCGGGCAGATTCACTGTGCGCGCTCCGGCTTCGACCACGGCATTGCAGACCTGTTCGAGATATTCGATCTGGGTGCGCGTGGCATCTTCTGCCGAGAACTCTACATCATCCGTATAATTGCGGGCGAGAGCTACGGCGGCGCACGCGTCGTTCAAGACTTGCTCGCGGGTCTTGCGTAACTTAAATTTCAAATGGACGTCGCTTGTGGCAATGAAAGTATGGATGCGTGGACGTTTGGCATGATGCAAGGCGCGGGCCGCGCGTTCGACATCGAGAGTGCAGGCGCGCGCGAGAGCGGCGACCTGTACCCAGGGATACTGTTTGCTCACCGCATCGACGGCTTCGAAATCGCCTTCGGACGCGATAGGGAATCCTGCTTCCAGAATATCGACACCGAGATCTACGAGGTGGGCAGCCATTTTCAATTTCTCGGGCGTGGTCATACTACACCCGGGAGACTGCTCGCCATCTCGCAAAGTGGTATCAAATATATAGACGCGGCTCAAGGGGTACTCCTGTTCTTTATCGAAAGCTATTTCCATCCCCATCGTAGGGCGAGTGGGGGAGATCATGCAAATTTATACTGTTGGCATGTAGCATAAGATATAATTATGGGACTAAGCTCCTGAGCCGAAAGGCGTTATGGAACTCTACCCGCTGAAGGTGTTTCTGACAGTTGCCACCGAGCGCAGCTTTTCGCGCGCCGGAGAAAAATTGCTGCGAACGCAGCCCGCTATTTCCATCGCAATTCAGCGATTGGAGAGCGACTTAAAAGAAAAATTAATCGATCGGGCAGGCAGAGAATTGCTGCTGACCGATGCCGGGCGCGTGGTGCTCGAGTATGCGCGGCGGTTTCAGAATCTGGAAGGCGAGCTGGAGAATGCGCTCCGGGAGCTAAAGGACAACTATGCGGGTAGGTTGTCGATCGGGGCGAACGAATCCACGACGCTTTACCTGATCCAGCACATCGAGCAGTACCGGCGCCTGTTCCCGAAGGTGAAGGTGCAGGTGCGGCGATCGGAATCGAGCAAGATTCCTTCGCAGTTGCTGGACGGAGAGCTGGAACTGGGGGTAATCAGCTACGATCCGGGCGACGATCATCTGTCGACGCAGGTCATCTACACGGATCGTTTGACATTGATCGTGTCGCCGGAGCATCGGTTTGCGGGGCGCACAGAGGTGTCCATTTCGGAACTGGACATGGAAACGTTCATCGCGCATAACGTGCTTTCGCCATATCGCGAGACCGTGATTCGGGAGTTTCAAAGGCACCGGGTGCCATTGAACATGGACGTGGAGATGCCGACGGTGGAGACGATCCGGCGCCTGGTTCAGGACAATGAGGGGTTGGCGTTTCTGCCGCGCATGTGCGTGGAGCAAGAAATTCGCCAGGACTTGTTGCGCGAGATCCGGGTGAAGGAGTTGAATGTGGAGCGCAAGATCCGGCTGGTGTATCCGGCGCGGCGAGCGCTGAGCCACGCGGCGAAGGCGTTTTTGGAAGTCGTGAAGCGCGCGAGCGGAGAGCAGCCGGAGGCCCTTCAGCAGGAACGGGCGTGAGCCAAGACGGCGAAGCCGAAAACCTCAAAGCCGAAGAACAAAGCGCCGAGGACGCCGATGACTCGATTGCCGTTATAGGCGGCGGGTTGATCGGGCTGTCGATCGCATGGGAGCTGGCGCGAGCCGGTTGGCGCAGCACAGTTTACGAGAAGGGGCGCTTTGGAGGCGAGGCGAGTTGGGCGGCGGCAGGCATGTTGTCGCCGGGCGGGGAAGTGGAAGGACCGTCGGCCCTTGCATCGCTTGCGATAGAATCGCGGGACCTTTACGGGCGATTCGTCGAGAATTTGGAACAGGCTTCGGGACTGGGGATCGATTACCAGGAGTGCGGGGGCCTCGATCTGGCGTATTCGCCGGAGGAGTTGCGGGTGCTCGAAGAACGCGCGCGAGTGCAAGCGGCTGCGGGTATCGAGTCGCGCCCGGTTACAGCGGCGCACATTGTAGCTTTCTGGCCGCGCGTGCGGAGGGAAGGATTGGCGGGTGGACGATTCTATCCGAAGGATGGGGTCGTGAATCCGCAGGAGCTTGTGACGGCGTTGGCGAAGGCGTGTCGGAGGGCGGGCATCCAGATACATGAGAACTGCGCTGCGGCGCGCGTGGAGGTTTTCGAGAAGGGCGCGACTGTGGAAAGCTGCCGCGGAACAGCGTGGCACGACGCGGTTGTGATTGCCGCCGGAGCGTGGAGCAGCGATTTAGAAATGCGCGGCGCGCCGGCGATTCCGCGAGCCGAGCCCGTGAAAGGGCACCTGATCGGATATCGGCAGCCGGAGCACACGTGCGCGACCATCGTTCGGCATCGGGGGACGTACTTGCTGCAGCGGGCGAATGGCCTGTTGATCGCCGGGGCGTCGGTGGAGCACGTGGGATTCGATCGCGAGCTACGGGACGAGATCGCAGCCGGTTTAGCCGGCGAAGCGGCGTTCGTATTTCCTCATCTGGCCGAGACGGCGCCATCGGAGGTTTGGGTGGGGTTTCGTCCAGAGAGCGATGGGTTGCACATCGGGGCGTGGGGTTCGAAGCGCCTGTTGCTGGCTTATGGCCATTACCGCAATGGGATCCTGCTTGCGCCGGTTACAGCCGCGCGGATTGCCGCCGAGATTAACGCCAATTTACAAACGCGCTAGCGCGTTTGCGCTGGAGGTCGTGGATCAGGCTGGCGACGCGCGAGGCTCGCTTGAGCAGCTTTCCGAGCAGGTCTTCGAGCGCAGATTCATCCTCTCCGATCCAGTCTCGCGGGATCTCCTTCCATGCGGCATCTACGACGGTAGCCGGGAAGTTTGCGACCATGTCGAGCCAGGGCTGGAAGGAATCGAGCGAGCGCACCTCGTCATAAACGGCGGTGCGGAAGTAGAGGCCTTGAATAGGGGAATCCTGGAACTCCCAGTGAGGGCCGTTGAAGGCGAAGCCATGATCGATCATCTGGGCGAAGAAGCCGATGCGGGCTGGGGATTCACCTTTGAGCGGGGTCCAGCTCTTGGCGCGCGCGCGGAAAAAGACAGCCTGGCGGGAATCGGCGTTAGAGACCCACTTATCGAAGACGAGGGCGCCAAGGAAGTCGGCGCGGTTTTCGATTTTCGATAGCAGCTTGTCGGGCAGGAAGTCGAAGATGGCGACGCGGTCCGGGTGAACGGCGAGACGCGAGCCGAAGTGCAGGCCGGCAGTGACGATTTCGCGGCGTGGACCGATGGAGAGATAAAGATCGGGACTCGATGAGATGAAATCGGAGGTGAGCTCGACCAGAGCGGTCTCAGGAACGTTGATCTGGAGATAGCGGAGAAAGGCCGCGGCCAACCACTCGTTGATCAAGATGCGGCGATGCTGCGGGTTATTGGTGAACTTGACGACATAGAAGGCCCCGTCTTCGCCCTCGATGAGATGAGCTTGGGCGCCGCCGCGCATTTTACGGATCAGGTTGCGGGCGCGAACAGGCATGGAGAGGTTCGAATGCGAAAATCAGGCTTGGTCCGAACTAAAGGAAAGGAGCACACACGACGAATGCCCGAAGATTCTTCCGAGAAAACGCCGCCGAAGAACACCGATGAGGTGGCGCTCGAATTGATGAAGTTCATTGCCGTGACGACAGGGTATGGGCGAGGCACGCCGAGCGCAGGATTCGGGGGGAAGGGCTCGCGGTCGAGCGAAGAATACGCAGACGCGCTCTTGGAGCTATTCGAACGCTGCCGCGGCACAGTCAGCAAGCCATCCAAGCCGGGGAAGTGAACGCCAGAGGGCGGTCTCACTACCCGAAGATTCGCGCCGCCACGGAATGGCGGCGCGGAATGGCATCCCTATCTCCTCTTCTTCGAGGCTTTCTTGGCCGAAGATTTTTTGGACGCAGCCTTTTTCGGCGCAGCCTTCTTGGACGCGGCTGTCTTCTTCGCCGATCTTTGAGGCGCGGCTTTCTTGGAAGCTGCCTTCTTAGGCGAAGCCTTCTTTGAAGCCGACTTTTGGGGCGCGGCCTTCTTGGCGCTCTTCGGCGCGGCTTTACTTGAGGACTTCGAAGCGGCCTTCTTTTCAGCCTTGGGCGGCGCCTGTTTGGCAGAGGCGGTCTTCTTCTCGGCGGCAGGAGCCTTCTGCGGCGACGAAGCCTTCTTGGCGGGAGCCTTGCGAGCTGGAGTTTTCCTCGCGGAGCGCGGCTCTTGTTCTTCCTCTATTACGATCACCTCTTCCGCGAAGCCGCCACGATCACCGCCGTTTCCCGTGGATGCGGATTCAGACTCTTTGCCAGGCTTATCTTCCGCCGCGTGCGAGGAACTGCCCTCGTGGCGCGCGCCGCCCTTGTGCGGCGTTGAAGCGGAGTGTTCTAGCTTCTCGTCTTCTTCCTCATCCTCGTCATCATCATCGTCTTCGTCGTCGTACTCGTCCTTGTCCGACTCCTGCTCTACGTTCCCATCTTCGTAATCGAAGTCGTCGTCTTCTTCGTCCGGCGTAAGCCAGTAAGTGAAACTCACGATCTCCTCCCTTCGCACCTTCTTACTATGCATCCAGATGACGCGAATTGCAAAATGATTTCACTGCGTGTGAGATTGCGGGCCCGCGAATGGCAGGGGCTGAAGCTAATTAGCGGGCGAGGCTCGCAGTTCGAACGGCTGCCTTGCGATGCAAGACCTGCGCTGAGACCCGGTGCTCTGGCGCGGAATGGGAGCCGTGCTTCGCGGCCGCCTTGGGCGATTTGGACGCGGCCGGGAGTAGGCGCTTAGAGGCGCCACGGCGCGCGCGAGACGGCGCCGGAGAGTCGTCGTGGTAAGCGGCGGGAATCAACAGCGTGTCGCCTGTCTCGAGCGATTCCGCGCCGCGATTCACGGCGACGATTCGCTCCGGGGTCAGATGAAAGCTTCTAGCGATGGTTGCGAGAGTGTCTCCAGCGCTGACGCGGTGCAGCCGCCAGGCTTGCCGGTTCTCGGCAGGAACCGTATCGAGCGCGGCTTGCGCGGTTTCGGCCGAGCCTTTGGGCACGTGAATCTGGAATCCGGCGGGCGCTAGAGAACGCAGCAGAGAGGGATTCAGATCGCGAATGACCGAAACGGGCTGGAGCGTGGCGTCGGCGACCAGATCCAGATTGGTGGATGCCGTCAATGGGATCGTGTCGTATTCTTCCGCCGGGTCCGTCAGAACGCTCTCCAATCCGTAATCGGTGGGATTCTTGGCCATGATCGTGATGGCGACGATGATGGGCACGTAGTTGGCGGTTTCTTTCGGAAGAGCGTGGCGTTTCAGAAGCTCCCAATAATCCGCATAGCCGGTGCGCTCGACCGCGCGGTCGACGGCGCCCGCGCCGCAGTTATAAGCGGCGATGGCCAGATACCAGTCGCCATAACGCGCGTATAGGTCTTTAAGGTATTTGGCGGCGGCACGGGTGGCTTTCTCCGGATCGAACCGCTCATCGTAGGCAGCCGTGTGAACCAGATTGTAATTGGCGCCGGTTCCCGGGATGAATTGCCACATGCCGACGGCCTTCTTATATGAAATCGCGCGGGGCAGGAATCCCGATTCGGCCTGCGCGACGTAGATCAATTCCTGGGGGACGCCTTCTTCAGTGAAGATGCGCTCAATCAGATCCTTGTAGCGTCCGGAGCGGCGGAAGCCGGCCAGGAGGGTTCTGCGGCCTTTGTCGGTAGAAAAATAATGCACATATCCGAGGACCGGATCGGCCAATTCGAGGGGGATGGCGGAGGCCGTTTGGTTCAACTCCGATTGCAGCTTGGGGGCCAGGCTCGGGTCCACCGGGAAAGTGGTGTGGCTGATCTCATCGATGGGCGCCTTGTCGAAAGCAGCAGCTTCTTCGCTTTGTCCCGCGCCCAGGCTTTCCACATCGAAGCGATAGATCAGGTCGCAGAGTTCTTCGAGGCGACGTTCGATCCGGCGATGATCCGGGAGCGAATCCGAGGCATTCAGCAGAGTGTCGATCGAGGCGTCGAATTCCCGGCGGGCGCCCCCGATGTTGCCTTGAAAGTAGAATTGCCGACCTGCATCGAAGTGCATGTTGGCACGGGCAAGGCGGTCGTCGGCCTCGGGCGAATGAGGGGTGGAATCGGAGGCCGGCGCGGACTCTGTTATCGGTAGCCCGGCAGGACTGGCGCCCGCATTGTCAGTGGCGGCGCCGGCAGCGAATGACAGCCCGGAAATCCGGAGACCTGCGTTATTTACCTGAGCCCTCAAGACCGAAGCTGCTGTAAGGAGGACCAGTCCGGCAAAAACACGTTGAGACGGTGCCATCATTCGATAAGCGGGCTTTATGCCTCAAGAAAATAGTAACAGAATCATTACTCTATCTCAGGCCGCAACAGGCGGTCAAGGTCGAAAAAATCCGGTTGTACTACTTCTCATATCGTCTTCCATTCGACATAGCCGCAGAGATCCCACCGGGGAACCCGGGTAATAGAACCTGCCCAACCGAGGTTTAGTCTCCATATGTCACTCAAAATGATCGATTTGTTCAAAGAGGGGACGTCGCAACCAGGAAGTAGATGTGGCAAGTACATGCCATGGCCCGCCGTCACCGTTCAATAACTGACGATGAGACGGGCCGTAAGGTGGGTAACGTTCTAGCGGGTGGGAACTGGCTGGGCCGCGCGACTCGATATGATGCGGTCGATCATGCCGTAATCCAGCGCTGCTTCGGGTTCGAGAATGTAGTCGCGGTCGACATCGCGGGCGATCTTATCGACCGGCTGACCGGTGGCGTCGGCGAGGATCTCGTTCAAGGACTGCCGCATGCGCAGGATTTCGCGAGCGTAGATGTCTATATCGGCCGCTTGGCCGCCGAGACCGCTCATAGATGGCTGATGGATGAGAATGCGGGAATTGGGCAGGCTGAATCGCTTTCCTTTGGCGCCGCAGGCCAGGAGAACGGCGGCCATTGAGGCGGCTTGACCGATGCAGTAGGTGACGATATCGGGTTCGACCAGGCGCATGGTGTCTAGGATGGCGAGGCCAGCGGTGATGGAGCCGCCGGGCGAGTTGATGTAAAGCGAAATATCCCGTTCGGGGTCCTCGGCGGCTAGAAATAACATCTGAGCCATAACGAGGTTAGCGACATTGTCGTCGATGGGCGTGCCGAGGAAGATGATATTCTCTTTCAGCAGCCGGGAGTAGATGTCGTAGGCGCGCTCGCCCCGCGACGTCTGTTCCACCACCATGGGGACGAGTACCGAGTTGTTCATCCTGAAGCTCCTTGATTTCAAAAGCTCTCCGCTACGGGGTGAGCCGTTGGCGCGTCATAAAGGTTTGCACCCCCATCATATGACGGGAGGGCGGGTCAGCTAGGGTTTTTCGCACCCAAGGCGCTGTTGACGGCATGGTTGGGGCCGCGCATATTGGAAAGTGCTCGAACAAACGCCGGTTCTTCTATAGTTTGGGGGAAAACAGAAGGGCCGGCGGAAATTTTCGTGGAAAAACGTACATCTTTGTGACTCAGCGGCTAATTGTTGGGGCTGGTTGTGACGATTAGCTTGGTATCGAATTGTAGAGTGCGGCGCTAACTATGAGAGTTCTGATAGCCGATGACAGTGCACCGTCCCGCATCCTCTTGCGGAGCGCGCTTCTGCGCTGGGGGTATGACGTCGCGGTGGCAGAAAACGGGGCGCAGGCCTGGGAGATTCTGGCAGCGCCGGATGCGCCGACCATGGCAATCCTGGATTGGGTGATGCCTCATATGACGGGGCCGGAAGTGTGCCGGCGGGTGCGGGAGGCTCACCGGGAACCTTATACCTATATCTTGCTGCTAACCTCCAAGAACACCAAGGACGAAACGGTGGAAGGGCTGGAAGCCGGGGCCGACGACTACATCGTAAAGCCGTTCGACGAGCATGAGTTGCAGGTGCGGCTGCGGGCGGGGCAGCGCATAGTCGATCTGCAGATGCACCTGCTGCAAGCGCGAGAGGAACTGCGGGAGCGAGCGAATAAGGATTTGCTGACGATGCTGCCGAACCGGCCCGCAATAGCGGCTAGGCTCGAGCAGGAGGTCTCTCGGTGTCATCGTGATCGGCGCACGGTGGGCGTCATACTGCTCGATTTGGATCATTTCAAGAAGATCAACGATACGTACGGACACTTTGCCGGGGACGCGGTTTTGCGCGAGACAGCTTCGAGGCTGAAAGGCAATATGCGGCCTTACGATGCGGTGGGTCGATATGGCGGTGAGGAATTCCTGGTGGTGCTGCCGAATTGCGACCTGGAGCAAGCGACCACTCAAGCCGAACGCATGCGGCACAGACTGCACGGCAGCACCATGTTGGTGGATGGCGTGGAGATGCGCGTGTCGGCGAGCTTCGGCGTGACCGTTTCCGACTGTTCCGAGCGGAATCCAGATATCTTCGTACGAGTGGCCGATGAGGCTCTGTATCGGGCGAAAGCGAGCGGACGAAACTGCGTTTCGAGTCTCACTTTGCAAGAGTCGGCTGCGCGCTTGACCTAGGGCGCCCCGCGGCCGCCATACGAGCTGCCTTGATCCTTTAAGAAGCCTTCCTCGCGCTATACTGTGGTCTGTTGCGCCCGTAGCTCAGTTGGATAGAGCGTCTGGCTACGAGATTAACGGCAATCACGTAAACCGTTGATAACCATACTGCGCATACGTCGCCAAACGTAACAAAACGTCTACGTTCGGCGCTTATTGCACACATAGCTGCACACAAAATCAGAATCCGGCGCGCCGGTTTAAGAGCGTTTTCATGAAGGCTATTGTTGGAAGGCGGATTGCCGCTGTCGAGGCAGATCCGCCCACATCCGCACCTCGAGAGAAGCGCGGCGCTACTCGCGCGCGGAGGCTCGATGACATGCGGCGCTACGCCGCAGGAGCGTGCCGGAGCGCATTCGCTGATGGCCATCGTGATGGATGGCCTGGCTCTCCGGTCCTGGGTCCACACCCGCCGACGAGCAGATGCCGTTAGCCCTCGATCCGGGAGCTGAAGCTTTCTGCGCCGAGGTCATCGCTGGCGTCAAGTGAAAGCGCTTTGGAAAAAGCGTAGCAAGCGCATCCAAGCTGATGTAAATAAAAAAGGCGAGAAGTGTTCGCAAATAAGTGGTTGCAACCACTGTGGTATAATCGCCGCCGCTCCAATTGAAGGGTCGAGCTTACTCTATGCATGCGCAAACCAAACCTTTGCCGGTGCCGGCGGCATGGCTCCGGAGTGTTTCGCTACGCGCGTCGTTAATTCTGACGGCGCAAATTTTTTGCTGCAGCGCTGTTGTTCTGCGCGGCGGCCGCGGCGCAGGTTCCGACCAACGAAGCTTCTGTTCAGGACCTGTGGCAAACTCTGTTTCTTCACGTCTTGCGACAGCAAAACTTCGCTGCCGAAATCAAGCAGAAGCATGGAAAAGAATCTCGGTACGTGCCGTACCAGATCAGCCGCGAAATCGGCTGGTGTGGCCAACCTGTCGGGCGGGACGGGTGTCCTGACGGCATAAACGCTGGCCGCATGCACGGACGGGACGCCGACGGCGCCCTGAAGTCGTTCGCCGGGCAGTGGCAAGCGCTGCATCAGCAGTTCCTCGGCCAGAGTAAGGGTAATCGCCAGCAGTATCTGAACCAGATCTCTGCTTTGATTGACAAGCTGAAGGCCGCGCTTGGGGGGCCCAATTCCGACAGCTCAGCAACTATGTACTCAATCAGATGCCAAAGCCGCATGTTACATCCAATAAGTTGAAGCGCAAAACGTCCAACGGAGTAGCGGCTGCTACTGTCCAGCCTGCGGGAGCGGGCTCATCCGGCGGCTTCCTGATATCGCTGTACTATGACTCGGGAATTTCCATCGATCCCGATACCGGTAGTATCTCAGCCGCGGCTTCGTCTGATGTTTGGTTTGACGACAGCTGTGACGACGGCGAGTACTACTGCTACCTAGAGTCTGATGTCTCCATCTCGTCCGTCGAATCGAGCAGCGAGGATGAGTACTGTGAAGACTGTGCGGAGGTTGACAGCGGAGTTCAGGTTTACGGGCAAGTTACTAGCTTCAACACGGTCTACCCGGAGTCTGGCTACCACTACGGGTACGGTGAGGAGGACTTTGACGACTGCGATGACTGCGACGTTGTGGGCAAGCTGCCTGTTCTAACGAAGGCCGCCTCCCATGCTCGGGCGCTCACTCATGTGCACAGTGCCGGTGAGGGCGGGGACTGTGAGGACGACGGAGAGGATGACGGCTACTGTTGGGAGTACATAAACGCCAACTCGAGTGCTTCCGAAAGCACGCCGGCGGAGCCAGACATCAGCCTTAGCAGCCTCAATACTAGCAGCCCGACGGACGTTGAAATTCAGTACACCGACAGCGGGGCTGCTCTTTATTACTCTGAGTTCCAGCTCGGGGATCCAGGGTCGATCACTTACGCAAATTACAACGGAAACCCAATTGACTACTACTTTGACCTAGCCAACATTGTCTTGGCATACGACGGTTCGGACGGTGGGGACTTCACCTTGTACATAACAGGCTACTTGTATGGGCTATCGGACAAAGGGCAGTCCTGCCCGTCCAGTATTTCACGCCTGGACCCCCAGAACAGCGCCGGCTACCTCTTAAATACCGGGGGATCGGAGATTGCGCCCGAGGTGATTTCGTTCGGGAGACAGGTGGCCATCGAGGGCTATGCGTTCAGCTTCTGTGAGAACCACGCGAGCAACCCGACCACCAACCTCGTGTTCACCTCGGCGCTGGACTACGAGCCCACCCAAGCCGTCACCTATTCGATCGGCATCTTGGACGAGGATGTCGTGTTCTACAACGACACCACGCACGCTTTGACTGAGCAGCCGCCAGGTATTGCTCCCGACTACCCGGTCTACGAGTACACGGGATTCAACGGGACTGGGTGGATTTGGGTGCCGCCAGGTTCAACTCAAAAGGTGTGCAACACAGGGATGACCTTGGTCGACAGCGGCACCACCGTCTGGGTAGGGTCGCTCGGTTGCTTGTCGGTCACAACGTAGACGTTTTTCGAAAAAACAGGGAGAACAACCATGAGAGTCACCATCTTAGCAGTCCTTACGTTCCTGGCCGCAGTTTTCGCGGGGGTGGCAGGCCAAGAGATCCTAGCCACCATCACACCGAGCGGAGGTAAGGCAGAAGCGGTTGTCGAGGACAAGAACTTCACCAAACTGACGCCTGAAGCCGAGAGCACGTTCTACCTAAAGTATGGTCGCCACTCGGATCCCAACAGTTCGGGTGACCAGCAGATAATTGCCACCAACCTGCAGGCCGCAAGATGCAGGGAGCTGAACCGGCGCGTCCAGCTAGCGGTGCTCGCCCAGGTGCGAACGGAGTTCGCTGTCGCCGTCACGCCCCAGGCCGTGGCAACAGTTCGAGGGTTTTACCACCAACACTCAATGCCCTTAGAGCTCGAACAGAAGATTCTCACAGCGTTGAGCGACGTGGTCGACAAACGCCAGGATCCAACCACCGTCTACGAGAAGGAGTTGGCGAACACCGGTTTTCCGCTCAGGGTCTGGCAACTGAATGTAGAGCAGGCTCAAACATCAGCCGGGCGAGCGACGTTGACCGCCTATATACGGAATGCCGCAAGTACTCAGCCGATCCCGCAGGCAAAATGGGATGAGCTCGCGCTGTCGATAGCAACGGACGAAGCAGTCGAAAAGTACTTATCCAGCCAGGATTCGCAGTTTGAGTCCGATCTTGCCGACCTCAGGAAGTCGTTCCATCTGCCCGAGGATCAGATCAGGTCGAACATCACTGCTCTGGGTATGACGCGTTTGAAGACCGGACCGACGTACAACGAAATCCAGCACGTTCTGACGGTCTGGAAGAACTTCTGGAAGGAGCAGACGGCGAAGGTGAGTGTTGTCACCGCGCCTGGATCTTACCTTCAGGCGTGCACAGAGTAGAACCACTGAGCCCCTTTTTGAAATGGGCCTGCTCGAAAGGGCAGGCCTTTTTCTTACGCCCCGTCGCATAAGCGAACGCTGGCGCGAATGGCGCGGACAAAAGGCCGCTCTGTTTCTGTAAAGCGGGGTAGACCAGGGCTATCTGAACCGCAATCCGGCTGGCAAGATCCACATGCCGGGATCTCTACAGCGGGATCTCGCCGCTTGGCGCGGTGCAGTGGTTACGAATGGCGGAAGCAACGAAGCGGATCGGTTTATCTTCTCGTCGCGCAATGGTACGCCACTGTGCGCGGATAACTTTCCGCGCCGCATAGTAAAGCCGGCCGCTCAGCGCGCCGCTATCGTGGTTTAACTTCCGCGCCGCACGCCGAGGATGTGCAACGCTCCTGAGTCAAAACACCGGCATTGAGTCCAAACACCGGCATTATAGACGTACAATCGCATCTACGGCACGCTCGCCTGAGATGACGCTCGGCGCCTACGTATGGGCAGTGCCGGCCAGTGTCCGCCAAACGTTGAGGCGCTAGATCATGCGATTCAAGCCGTACCGCGAAAATCCAACGTTATTGAACGCAAAATGAACACAAGTCAAAAACGACGCTTGGAGCGTGGTACGCTAAATATGGCGGTTTCAGTAGCTTAGAACGTCTGCGCCCGTAGCTCAGTTGGATAGAGCGTCTGGCTACGAACCAGAAGGTCGGCAGTTCGAATCTGTCCGGGCGCACCAATAGAGTCTTTGGCCCACGCCGCCGGTTTTTAATTCCACCGCAAGTTCCGGATAGTTCACTCGCTAGGACACGAACTATGATCGACCTTGTGAACGCTGCTGCTGCAACTCGAACTCTCGATCAGGAAATGTGTTGGTCGGCTGTCCGCAGGAAGGATCGCACCGAAGAAGGCCGGTTCTATTTCGGCGTCATGACGACCGGGGTATATTGCCGCCCCGGGTGTCCGGCGCGGACGCCACTGCGCGAAAATGTGCGGTTTTACCGAACACCCGCGGACGCTGAAGCGGACGGATTGCGCCCGTGCCTCCGATGCCATCCGGCGGCCTCGGGCGTGGAGGCAAATAGAAGCCGCATTCGCCAGGTCTGCGATCTCATCCACTCGAAGGTCGCCGGCGGGGACGTGCTCACACTTGGCCAACTCAGCCGCGAGGTGGGCATGAGTCCATTTCATCTGCAGCGAACCTTCAGGGCCGCGGTAGGCGTTACGCCGAGACAATTTATCGAGCAATGCCGGATGGAGGCGTTGAAGGCTAAGCTTCGCGAATCGGTGTCGGTGACTGCGGCGGTCTACGATGCCGGATTCGGGTCGAGCAGCCGGGTCTATGAAAGGAGCGATTCGCATCTTGGCATGACGCCCCGCCAGTACGGATCGGGAGCTGCCGGAATTGCGATATCGTACGCCACCATCGAGACGCCACTTGGTTTGCTGATGCTGGGCGCAACCGATCGAGGTCTCTGTTTCGTGCAGTTTGGCGAATCGGCGGGCCAGCTTCTCGGCAGCCTTCAGGCCGAATATCGAGCGGCTGCAATCGAACCGATGCCGAAGCCACGGGCGCCTCAATTCCGGTTGTGGGCTGAATCGATTTCGAGTTATCTACGTGGCGAGCATTTCTCGCTGGACCTGCCTTTGGATATTCAAGCAACCGCTTTTCAAATCCAAGTCTGGACCTATCTTCAATCCAGTCCTAGCGGAGTTACTAAGTCCTATTCCGAGATTGCGCAGGCCACGGGGAATGCGAAAGCGGCGCGCGCCGTTGCACGCGCTTGTGCCGCGAACCGGGTTGCGATTGTGATTCCGTGCCATCGCGCGATTCGCGGGAATGGACAATTGGGCGGCTACCGCTGGGGGCTTGATCGCAAGAAAGCTTTACTGCAGGTCGAGAGCGTCAGTAAGTTCTCCGGTAAATCAGGCTCAACTTAGTCCGGGCTATCAACTTGTAATGCGCGAGCCAAGGCTGGAGGTCGGAATAGTTCTCAGGCGCGAGCCTGGGATTCAGGAGCCCTAAGCCGTCTACCAGATAAGCAGGTTTGGTCCGAGTTAGTTTCTGCCGGTTCAAGGCCGCGGGGCCGCCGTAAATAGCATCCTGAGCGTGTAAGTGCCGATCCGCGGGCACGCCGGTCAGGGGTTGTGAATCCCAGAAAAGGCCGTCGGAAATCATCCTGGTGTAAACATACACATCCGGACGGTAGCCCCAGACGAACAATGTATCTCCGGGGCGCCGTACCGCAAGAATTTTTCTCGATACCTCCTGGCTATCGAGATCCATTCCGACGTCGATCCAATGGGGTTCGCGTTTCAGAATGGCGTCGTAGGCGAGCATCGCGTAGCGCGGGCCGAAACGAATGAAGGGCGCCAAGAGCAAGAGAGCGAGCGCAACGGCGGCAACCTTTCTGAATTGATGAAGAGCGAGAACGGCGCCGCGCGCGGCGAGAACGACCAGGGCTGGAAGAACCTGGAGAAAGTAATGTGGCGCAAACCGCCAGCCGATAGCGGCAGCCGCGAATGAGAGCGCGAGCCAGGCGCCGAGTTTTGCTCGTTCGGCTGTCGGAAGCCGCACGAATGCGAAGACCGCGCCGGCGCCGATGGCGGCATGGAACCCGAGCCAATCGGCGGTTCTAACAATTCCATTGACGAGCGGCCGCGTAACTGGCGATTGAGCGGCGTAGATCAGGCCCCAACGCCACACCTGCTCGTAGTAGCCAGCCGTGGCGCCGGTTGCGAGAGCGCCGATCCAGGCCAAGACGGCAGGCGCTGCAAATCCCAGCAGCAGGAGTGGAATTCCGGACGGCAGAAAGAGCGCACATGACGCCAGGACGAACAGCGCTTTGGTGTTGGCGAGGAATCCGATGCCGCCATAGAGGCCGGCCCGGAAGGGGGATTTCGCCTGCGCATAATAGACCGCGGCAAGATGAGGAACGAGCAGGATCGCATCGGCGGCAAACGGAATAACAGCGGACGGCAGATAGAAGGCGAGGAAGAAAGCCAACAGCAGAGCGGCGGCGGAACCTTCCGCTTCGGTCCAGAGGGAGCGCGCGAGCCGATAGATCAGCCAACAAGCGAGACAAACGTAGGCGGCATCGAACAGACGCAGGGGCCAGCCGGCAAATCCGCCGATGAACAGATAGTAAACGGCGCAGAGGGGCGGTTTGTCGTACCAGAAGTCGCGGTAGGGAATCTTGCCGTGCAAGAGATGGATGGCCGCGGCGAGGTGGTAGTCTTCATCCGCCCAAAGCAAGCGGAGGTGGCAGAGCCGAAAGCAGGCGAGCGCGAGGATCAGGAAAGCGAGAGCCCAGCGACGCCCGAGAGGAGACGTGCCGGGTGTCGCCAACCGCGTATCATAGGACATGTAAGGAACCAGTGTTGCAGCCACGAACAGGCGCCAGAACTTTGCAGACTGTCGAGATCTCGAAGTCGTACAACGGCCGGCGCGTCGTGGACAACGTAACGGTCCGCGTGGAGCAGGGAGAAGTAGTCGGCCTGCTGGGTCCAAACGGGGCGGGCAAAACAACGTCGTTCTACATCATCGTGGGGCTGATCAGCCCCGAGTCGGGCGAGGTATTGCTCGACGAGGAACCGATCACGGAATTGCCGATGTATCTGCGGGCCAGGCGCGGAGTGAGCTATCTGCCGCAGGAGCCGTCGGTGTTCCGCAAGCTCAGCGTGGAAGATAATCTGATGGCGATTCTACAGACGTTGCGGCTCGATTCGCGGGAGCGGCGCGAGCGGCTGAACGTACTCATCGAGGACCTCGGATTGGAGACCGTACGCCACAGCAAGGGATACATGCTGTCGGGCGGCGAACGGCGGCGGGTGGAGATTGCGCGCTCTTTGGTCTTGCAACCGGACTTCATCTTGTTGGACGAGCCATTTTCCGGAATCGATCCCATTCAGGTGCTGGAGTTGCAGCGGATCATCGGGGATTTGAAGCGCAAGGGGATTGGGATTCTGGTGACCGATCACAATGTGCGAGAGACGCTGGCGGTTACGGACCGGGCGTACATCATCAGCAGCGGCCGGATCTTCCGCGCAGGATCGCCGGAATCGCTGGGGAACGACCCGGAAGTGCGACGCATTTATCTCGGCGAGAATTTCTATTTCCCGCCCGTTTACGCGAGCGAAGCCGAGCGCTAGAATTCGCTGAAATGGCCCAAAATGGGCTTGTTTTTAAGGTTCGAGAGTCCCTCTATTCGGTGCTAAACTGAAGCCAAATGAGTTCGCTTTCGCAGCGCCTGCATCTCGGAGTACAGCAAAAGCAGATACTCACGCCCGGCCTCGTCCAGATGGTTACGGTGCTTCAACTCAATCGCATGGAGTTGAAGGACATGATCATTAATGAAATTGCGGAGAATCCGGTTTTGGAAGAGGCGGCCGAAACAGGCGAAGAACTGACGCCGGCCGAAGTGCAGTCATTGCTGGAGCGCGAGCGTCAAGCCGAACCGGCGGATCAGGCGATTCTGACGCAGGCGGAAGACTCGGATTCATTTCAGTCGTTGGATCGCTCTCTCGACGGAGACTACGCGGCGGATGGCGCGGCGCCCGATACCCCCGTTGATGGCGCGGCGCCCGCGGCGACTGTGGAAGAGGCCGCAAAGCCCGAAACCGACCCGTTTGAAGAGATCGATTTTGGAAGTTTTTTCGACGATTATTTAGACCCCGGATTCAAGAGTCCCGCCTCCGAACCGGTCGATAAGCCGTCGTTTGAGACGTTTCTCTCATCGCCCGTTACGCTGAGCGATCACTTGCAAAGCCAGTTGAGCGTTCTGGTGCTTCCGGAGCGGGTGCGGCAGGCGGCCAATAGCATCATCGGCAATCTGGAAGAGAGCGGGTATTTGACCACCCCTATAGAAGAGATTGCGGTTGCCGAGGGACTGACGCTACGCGACGCGGAGCAAGGTTTGCAAGCAGTTCAATCGCTGGACCCGACGGGAGTGGGCGCGCGAACGCTACGCGAGTGCCTGCTGTTGCAGTTGGACGCGCGCGGATGCCGAGACAGCGTTGCCTGGAATATCGTCCACGATTATTTGAAACTGCTCGAATCGAGGCAATTGACGCAGCTCGCCAAAGCCATGAGCCGTCCCGCCGAGCACATCCAAATTGCGGTGAGCGTGATTCGGCACCTGGATCCGGCGCCGGGATTACGATATTCGGGCGGAGGCGCGCGCCAAGTCGAACCAGACGTTTACATCTCGAAAGAGGGCGAGGATTATCTGATCACATTGAACGATGATGAGATTCCTCAGCTTCGGTTGAACGGCGAGTATAAGCGGATGATCGACCGCGAGCAGGAGCCTAATAAGGATGTCCGGAATTACGTTAAGGAGCGATACGCTTCGGCGCTTCAGCTCATTAAGAACATAGAGCAGCGCAAGCAGACGATCCTCCGGGTATGCCACTCGATCATTCGGCGCCAGACGGAGTTTCTCGAGTTCGGTATCGATCAGTTAAAGCCGATGATGATCAAAGAAGTAGCCGAAGAGATCGGCGTGCATCCGTCTACAGTGAGTCGCGCGGTGGCGAACAAGTACGCGCACACTCCGCAAGGCGTATTCGAACTACGTTATTTCTTCTCAGAAGCGGTGCAGGGGCCGTCGGGGAGCGCCACGCCGCTGTTGATTGTGAAGAGGCGGGTAAAGAAGATGATCGAGGATGAAAACCGCGCCCATCCGCTGACCGATGAACAGATCACGGCGCGGCTTCAGGCGGAGGGGATACAAGTTACTCGCCGGACCGTGGCTAAGTACCGGGAAGACATGAAAATTCCTTCGACACATCAGCGCCGCGTCCGCGCCTAATTTCATCGCGCACAATGGGTCTCAAACGCCCTGTGCGCTGACAACGACTCGATCGGCATTTAAGTCCGCGAGCCGCGCTAGTTATGGTGGCTTGCTTCTAGAGGTGGCAATGAAGCTCATTTATACCGGCAAGACCAAAGAATTCACCCCTGAGCTTGAGAAAAAAGTCACAGGAAAGCTCGCGAAGCTGAGTAAGTTCATCGAGCAGCGTGGAGAACGGGAAGCTCACATTGTGCATCAGATAGAGCGCCGCTTGCACAAAGTAGTGATCGAGGTGAAGTTCTACGATCACATGCTGATTGGAGAAGGCGCCGACGCCGAATTGGATACAGCCCTGTGCGAAGCGGTAGACAAATTGGAGATCCAAACCGTCAAGCTGCGAAACCGCTGGCGCGACACGCACCGCGACGCGAAAGGCGTTCGCCTTGCGAAAGAGGCGTCCGAAGACAACTTTGTTCCGGCAGAAGAGGCGGCGCCGCAAAAGCCCTTAAGAGGCAGTAAGAACAACGGATCTGGATCGAAGCCGAAGGTCTTTCATATCGACTACGAGGAGGATCGCAAGCCGATGACTCTCGATGAGGCGATGCTGGAGATGGAAGGCGGCCAGCCCTATGTCGTCTACCGGGATGCAGCGCGAGGTTGCTTATCAGTCCTGGTGCGCCGCGCCGATGGCAATTACGATCTGATCGAATCCTAGGCGGCTACTGTACACTTATACAATTCCTCCGAATCCCGGTGATTGACGGGACCCCTTAGCCCATGGCGAAGCCAAAGCAACAGGCAGTTGTCGCAATGTCGTCCCGAGAGCCGGTTTCAACCGCCGATTTAGTCATCATTACGGGGATGAGCGGATCGGGGAAGTTGACGGCGTTAAAGGCGTTCGAGGACCTGGGTTTTTATGCGGTGGATAATTTGCCGATCGCATTGGTTCCGAAGTTTGCGGATCTTACGCACGATTCGAAAAGCCGGCGCCGCGCGGCTCTTATTATCGACATTCGGGAAGGCGAATCGTTGAAGCAGTTCCCCGCTATGTATCGCGATGTGAAGAAGGCGCTCAGCTCCACATTGCTGTTCCTGGACGCCGATGACGAAGTTCTGCAGCGCAGGTTCAGCGAGACACGGCGGCCGCATCCTCTCGGCGCCGAAAATGCGGTGATGACCAGCATTCGGGACGAACGCGAGCAGCTTGCGCCCATTCGCAAACTCGCCGATTTATACATCGACACCACCAAGCTGAACGTTCATGAGCTGCGCAGGCTAATCAACGGGAAGTTTCAGGGCGCGCAGGACGGAACAAAAATTGTCGTGTATGTCAACAGTTTCGGCTTCCGTAATGGCGTGCCGCCCGATAGCGACCTGGTATTCGACGTGCGCTTTCTGCCGAATCCGAATTACATTCCGGAGTTCAAGACCTTGTCGGGCAGGCACCCGAGCGTGGCGCGCTACATTCGGTCATTTCCGCAGACGATGGAATTTATAAATCGGATATCGGATCTGCTGATTTACTTACTACCGCATTACATTCGAGAAGGGAAAAGCTATCTTACGATTTCATTCGGATGCACGGGCGGGCAGCACAGATCGGTGCTGATCGCGAACGAGATTCAAAAACGCCTCAGTAAGGCGGGATTTACAGTGAAGGAAAGCCATCGCGACGTTAATCGCCACTAACGCACGACGAGCTCCGCAGTAACAGACGTGGATGGCCGGTTGGCAGAGTCCGAAACAGCCGCCTTTGCGCTTAACTGAACGGGAGCGGAAGTCATTCGAACAGGGCGGTAATCGGAGTAGAGATCTTCTTCGTTATTGCGCATTGCGTAGAAACCGAAGACAGTCGCGTTTACGCTTTGGCTGAAATATTTAGGCAGCCAGACATCGCCTATAGCCGCCTGTTCAAGCTCGAAACGCGTGCCGGGTTTCACCTTTGCGACAAACAAGCCAAACTGAACTGGATTGATTACTTCGGCCTCCACTTTGACCCAATGATGGTGCTCTTTGTCGATCCAGAGGCGTCCTTTCATGCCGAGGAGCACGCGGGCTTTTTCGACCGGCGGCTGGTAGGCAGGATTGGGCTTTGCGTCCAAGACATAGCAATTCACGCCTCCCACCGACTGCTCGCCCGCGAGCGAAAAAGTAAAGGCATCGACCATTTGCTGCATCAGCGTGTGCTCGTCGGCGCGCTCGGCCTGATATTTCGTTATTCGCGCCCGGCGGTCGCTTGCGGACTCATGCCGGCGGCGCGCCAGTTCGGCGGCAAATTTGGATTGTTCTTCATCCTGCTGTTGGCGATTCAGAGGTTGGTTGTCGATGGCGACTAAACGCGAGTAAGGCGAGCCGTCCAGCAGCGAGATCTCGACAGTTCTAGATTGGGCGATCTGGACGCGCCCGCTCCCGTCGATTTTGGTCTTAATGTCGCGCTCGCGGTGCGTGTATTGCGGCTGGGCATTCCAGTCCACGGTGTTCGCCAGCACGGAGCGGTGAACAATCTCCGATACGGTTGGGGATTCGCCTTGAAAGCAAAAGGAGCAAGGGCAGAAGGCCGAGAGGGTAAGAAAGCCGGCGACGGAGAGTTTTACAGCGGTCACGGTAGAACCTCCGAAGTGCTACCAGAGCAAGCGATTCGCCAAACCCCGGGTCTTTGACGGTCAACTACTTAGAAGATGTTCCAGGTTGGATAAGGTGCTTAAATCCACAGGCAATAATGTACTTTTGGAAGGACTTAGCAATTCTTGCCGGTTCGCCGGAAGGCATTCGCATCGCGCTCTTCGGGTGGGGCGTCGAGGCATTCGAGGTCCTTCTCGATGGCCACGTGCAGTGCCTCGCCGCCCGCGCTTAGCTGGAAGTACAGGCCTATGGCCTCTCCCCGCGCCCAATCCTGGACCTGCCAAGCCGGCGCGGAGACACGGATGACGCCATCGCGAAAGGTGGCGCTGGCAGTGGCGCTTGAAGCGCTTTCAAAGATGTAGGCCAGCGCCGCGCCGTCGGGAAACTGCACGCGTTGTTCCAGGGACCCTCCGGCTGCGAGATTTTCGACCTCGGGACGATTGACGCGCAGGCGCAGGCTGTTCTGACGGAGACGCAGCTTCATCCTCTATGAGTTTATCCGCCACTCCCCGGCATAGATGTTGAAGCGCTTCTCACGGACGAAGCCGAGCAGAGTGAGGCCGTAATCGCGGGCTGCCTCGATGGCGAGACTGGATGGTCCGCCCACCGTGGCAAGCACCGGCGCGCCAGCCATGATAGCTTTCTGAACGAGTTCGAAGCTGCCGCGGCTGCTGAGGAATAAAACCGATTCGCGCAGAGGGAGACGGCCCTTCAGAAAGGCGCTGCCGATCACTTTATCGAGCGCGTTGTGTCGGCCGATGTCTTCAAACACGGCGTCCAGGCGGCCGGCCGAGTCAAACAAGGCGGCGGCGTGGAGTCCGCCCGTTTGCGCGAAACCGGCCTGGCGACCACGGAGCAAACCCGGCATTTGTTCGATCAGCGAAGGAGCTACGCGGAAGTCGTCTGGAACCCGAGGTGGAACGTTCGCTGCGAGGACGTCCCGGCTGCGCTTGCCGCAGACGCCACAACTGGCCCCGACAAAACTGGTTCGTTCAACCCGCCAGCTTTCGAAATCTACCTCGTGGGCCAGTTCAGCGACGATTTCGTCCGATGGATCCGGGCCGAGAGCGCGTACGCCTGTAAGATCGCTTTGCTTCCGAACGACGCCTTCACTTACAAGGAATCCAACGGCGAGTTCGCGATCATGACCTGGAGTTCGCATGGCGAGAGCGAGCGATCGCGAGAGCCGGGCATCTTTAAACCAGTACTGGATGCGAATTTCCAACGGTTCTTCGGCAGCAACGGTGTCGAGGATGCGTTCGGATGCGCCGTTGCTTAAGCGCTTAATGCTGTAACTCCGGACCAGGGAGCGCTCCATAGCCGGCATGTTACGCGGCGCTGGGTTCGGAGAGCGGCACAGGCGCGAGCGATTCGTCCACAACAGTCACTTCCCGAACTCGCTGCATAAAAATTGCGGCTAATATGAAACAAACTCCGCCTACGATAACCGCCTTCATGCGATCGTTCCCGAGTAAGTTCGCCATAATCCAGCCAAAAACAAGTGAAGAAAGGATTTCGGGAATTACTATGAAGAAGTTAAAGATGCCCATGTAGATGCCCATCTTATTGGAGGGAATGGCAGCGGCGAGAATGGAATAGGGCATGGACAAGATGCTGGCCCATGCGACGCCCACGCCGACCATGGGCAGGAACAACAGCCACTTGTCTTGGATGATGGCGACGGATAACAATCCGAGCGCGCCGGCGAGCAGGCAAAGAGAATGCGTGGTTCGCTTACCCAGGCGGCTAGCGATGGAAGGCAACAAGGGCGCGACGAGGAAACACACGGTGTTGTAAACACCTGAGCAATAGCCGGCCCAAATGACGCCTTCGGTATAGGCGGTTTCTTGCGTCGAACGCGCTCCAAAAACGTTATGCGCGACAGCCACGGCGAAGAAGAGAAACATGCAGAACAAGCCCAGCCAGGTGAGGAATTGCACAACCGCAAGCTGCCGCATGGTGCCGGGCATGTTTGCTATGGCGTGCGTGATTTCGCCGAAATCGAAGCGTTTGGCATGCCTCAGGCGTTCGCGTTCTTGCGGGCTGGGCGGGTATTCCTTGGTGGTGAAGATGGTCCACAAGACCGCGCTGAGAAAGGCCGCGGCGCCGATCCAAAAAGATACTCTTACGATTTCCGGAATGGCGCGCCCTGCGGCGGCGCCGGCCGGCGGAATAAGCGAGCGCAGAAGCAGCGGTAGAGAAGACGCCGCGACGCTGCCGATCCCGATGAAGAAACTCTGCATGGTAAAGCCGCGGGCGCGCTGATCGTCCGGAAGCATGTCGGCGACAAAGGCCCGAAACGGTTCCATGCTGATGTTGATGGAAGCGTCGAGAATCCATAGAAGACCGGCCGCCATCCACAGCGCGGCGCTCTGGGGCATCAACACCAGCGCGCAGGAACTTAATAACGCTCCTGCAAGAAAGAACGGCCTTCGCCGGCCGAGCGGGCCCCAGGTGTTGTCGCTCCAGTGTCCAATAACAGGCTGCACTAACAACCCGGTAAGTGGCGCGGCTAGCCATAGAATCGGGATCTGGCTCGGCTGGGCGCCCAAGTATTCATAAACGGCGCTCATGTTATTCATCTGCAGCGTCCATCCGAACTGGATGCCCAAAAACCCGAAACTCATATTCCAGATTTGCCAGAAACTTAAACGTGGTTTCTCCATATGGCTCCTTGGTTCATCCTTGCCGAGGCGCTGCGCTTCCTCAACCCTCAAGCCGGTATGCGGTCGTAAATTTCAGCCATGTCGCGAAGACGCTGCCGATACTCGGGCGTAAACGCGCCGTGCTTCATTTTCCAACTCCAATTGCCGTTTGCCCTGCCCGGCATATTCATGCGAGATTCGCTTCCCAGTCCTAAGACATCCTGCATGGGCATGACAGCCACGCGGGCGACAGAGGCGAGAACGACCCGGATCAATTTCCAGTTCACCGGCTCATCACAAGGACCGAAATATCGCCGGGCTATTGCTTTTTCTTTCCGCACTTCTTCTGGAGATCGCACGCTATCCCCGCCTTCGCTGTTCCACCAACCCATCACTGTATCGTTGTCGTGAGTGCCTGTGTATGCGAACAGCTCGCGCTCGAAGTTATGCGGCCGGTGAGTCGTCGCTTGAGACTCGATTCCGAAGGCGAACTGGAGCACGGCCATTCCCGGGAAGCCGAAATCAGAGCGGAGCTGCTCTACTTCTGGGGTGATGTCGCCTAAGTTCTCGGCGATGACTTTGAGCTCTCCGAATTTCTTTCTTGCGGCTCGGAATAATTTGGGGCCAGGGGCCTTGATCCATCTGCCGTTCACGGCCGTAGTTTCCGACGCCGGCACGGACCAATAGGCTTCAAAACCACGGAAGTGATCCAGGCGCACAAGATCGAAAAGACGAAATGTGCCTTTGAGCCTCTCTATCCACCATTTGAAACCGGATCGCTCCATCTCTGCCCAGCGATAGATAGGATTGCCCCAAAGCTGCCCGGTCTCACTGAAATAGTCTGGTGGGACGCCGGAGACTTCGGTCGGCTTGCCGTCTTCATCAAGACAGAACTGTTCGGGATGAGCCCAGACATCGGAGCTCTCATGCGAGACATAAATGGGGATGTCGCCCATGATGAGAATCCCATGGTCGTTGCAATAGCGCCGGAGGTCGTCCCATTGGCGATAGAACTCGAACTGCTGAAATTTCTGGGCGTCGATTTTGTCTTTTAGCTTGCGGCGCCACGACTTCAAGGCTGCCGGAGCGCGCCGCGCGACGTCTTTCTCCCAACTGGTCCAGCTTCGATGGGAGCCGAATTCGCTTCGCATAGCCATGAAGAGCGCGTAGTCTTCGAGCCACGTCTTGTGCTCCGCGCAGAATGCTTTGAAACGAGACCTCTGTTGTGGAGCGGCGCCGCGCCTGAAGTTTTCGTGCGCCTCTTTAAGCAGAGCAGCTTTCCAAGTCTCGACTGAGTCGTAGTCAACCTTTTCGTCCGTAAAATCCGGTGCTCGAGCGATGTCGTCGTCCTTAAGGTAACCTTCGCGCACGAGCAACTCAGGACTTATCAGCAAAGGATTGCCGGCAAAGGCCGAGAACGCTTGATAGGGCGAGCCGCCGGAGCACGGAGGGCCTAGGGGCAGCATCTGCCATAAGCCTTGACCGGCTTCCTTTAAACAGTCGGCGAAACGAAACGCCTCCTGGCCGAAATCGCCAATGCCAAAAGGCGATGGGAGCGAAGTGGGATGCAGCAGAATGCCGCTGGTGCGGGGCAGCTTCACGCGACCACCTTAGCAGAGCATCCCAAGTAGAGCGCGGCGCGAACGAAACGCCGGAATGACACGAGAATCCAGCAGAGTTCGTGCGCTATGTTGGCGGACGAGAGCCATGCCGGCGGGCGAGATCAGTCATATCGAAGTTATTGTTCTTGTGCTGTTGTTTCTTGTCTGCACGCTGGCTCTGTTAGCGAAGCGTTTGCAAGTCGCTTACCCGATTGTGCTGGTGATCGGCGGTCTCCTGCTCAGCTTTATTCCGCGCGCGCCGCGCGTATTGCTGGAGCCCAACGTGGTGTTTCTGATCATTCTTCCGCCTCTGGTGTTTTCGGCCGCGTTCCATACTTCGTGGCGCGATTTCAGGAGGAACCTGGTGAGCATTTTGATGCTGGCTTTCGGGCTCGTGGGATTCACCGTATTCGGCGTCGCGGCGACTACACGCTGGATGCTGCCGGGCTTCGACTGGAGGACCGGCCTGGTGCTGGGGTCGGTGGTGGCGGCGACCGACGCGATCGCAGCTACTGCAACCGCCAAGCGGGTGGGTTTGCCGCGGCGCATCGTAGATCTGCTCGAAGCCGAGAGCCTCGTAAACGACGGCAGCGGCCTTGTGGCTCTTAAGTTCACTCTAGCGATGGTCATTTCGGGTGTTACGCCTTCTTTCTTCCAGGGCGCCGGGGTACTGACTTATTTAGTTTTCGCGGCGCTCGCGATTGGGCTCGGTATTGCAGTTGTCATTCGAGCCGTTCTCAGCCGTATCAATGAAGCGCCAATTGAAATTACGATCGGCATCATTACTCCGTATATTGCGTATTTGGCGGCGGAAAGCGCCGGATGCTCCGGAGTGTTGGCGACGCTCGCCTGCGGGTTGTATCTTGGCCGTCGCAGCTCCGATTTCTATTCTCTTCATGCACGCATGGAAGCTTCGAGTGTTTGGCGGACCATTGATTTCGGTTTGAACGGCGTAGTCTTCCTGGCGCTCGGCCTGCAATTGCCGTTCGTGCTGAGTGAACTCAAGGGGACGAGCATTCTCACTCTCGGAATCGATGGCGCGTTATTTAGCGGCGTAGTCATAGCATTGCGCATGTTGTGGGTGTTCCCAGGCGCGTGGCTCTCTTCGCGAATTTCATGCGCGATCGGGAGGCGGGCGGAGCCGCTTTCTCCCAGGCTAGTGTTTCTGGTCGGGTGGGCGGGCATGCGCGGGGTGCTTGCGCTCGCGGCGGCGATGTCGCTGCCCCTCGCTTTGCAGAACGGCTCCGCGTTCCCGCAGCGCAGCCTCATCATTTTTCTCTCGTTCTGCGCGATTTTCGCGACGCTTGTGGTGCAGGGCCTGAGCCTGCCGGCTCTCATTCGCCGATTGGGATTTTCGACCATGCCCGGGCACGAAGAAGAGGACCTGGCGCGGCGGGAGATGACCTCGGCGGCGCTCGATTCGCTTAACCGGTTGCGCGATCAGAGCGGGCGCGAGAAGGCTGAGATTTTCGATCAAGTGGAGCGCTACTATCGCCGGCGGCTTTCCCTTCTGGAGAGAGCGGCGGACCGCTCGGACGCTCCGCAGATCGATCATGAATCCCTTGCGCGCCAGCTTCGGAGCGTGGAGCGCGCTATCGCGGTTAAGCTGCGCGATGAGAATAAGATCCACGACGAAGTGCTGCGCGCTCTTGAGCACGAATTGGATTTGCTAGACGCAAGGTTTGCGGCGAGTGACACGGATGGGCGAGCTTCTCCCCAATGACGATAGACTTAAACTAGTATTGACGATGTCTGCCCTGGCGCCTACGTTGGTCCGTATCGACTTACTGGAACGGATCGGCCAAACTCCCTTGCTTGAGATACGATCGGCGAGCCGCGGCCGCGCGCGGGTTTTCGGAAAAGCCGAGTTCTTTAATCCCGGAGGTTCTGTGAAGGATCGCCCGGCATTGAACATGATCCGCCGCGGAGAGGAGACAGGACAACTGGTCCCCGGGAAGATCCTGTTGGATTCGACGAGCGGCAATACGGGCATTGCGTACGCGATGATCTGCTCGGCGAGAGGTTATCGGGTGAAGCTGTGTCTTCCGGCGAATGCTTCCTCCGAGCGTAAGCAGATTCTGCGGGCCTATGGCGCGGAGCTGGTTTTGACCGACGCGGCGGAGGGTTCGGATGGCGCTTTGCGCGTTTGCAGGCGGATTTATCAAGAAAACCCGTCCGCTTATTTTTATCCGGACCAATACAGCAACCCGGCTAACTGGCAGGCGCATTTTCACACAACCGCGCCTGAGATCATCGAAGAAACGGCGGGCAAGGTAACGCATTTCGTGGCAGCGCTAGGCACGACGGGCACGTTTACGGGCGTGACGCGGCGGCTTCGCCAAGACCTGCCGCATGTGAAATGCATCTCGGTGCAGCCCGCATCGCCGCTGCACGGGTTGGAGGGCACAAAGCATATGCCTTCGGCGATCAAGCCGGAGATTTACGATCCGAATCTGGCCGATGAAAACCTCTGGATCGAGACGGAAGACGCGTACGCGATGGCGCGCCGGCTGGCGCACGAAGAAGGACTTCTGGTTGGCGTATCGGCCGCGGCGAATGTGCTTGCGGCCTCGAGGGTAGCCGAAGGGATCGCCCGCGAGGACGGCGCTGGAGTGGTGGTCACGATACTCTGTGACGGCGGCCAGAAATATCTCAGTGAGCCGTTCTGGAATGATTGAAATTGAGAAGCACGCCTGGGATTCAATGGTACTTCACGCCGAGCGGACCTACCCGGACGAATGCTGCGGAGCGATGCTGGGACGGATACAGATCGATAAAAAGGTGGTGACCGCCGCCGTCGCGATGGAGAATTCGTATGAGGGCGAGAAGGGCGCTCGCTATGAACTGCGGCCGGAAGATCTGCTTTCAGCCGATAAAGAGGCGCGCGCGCAAGGGCTGGACCTCATCGGAATCTTCCATTCGCATCCGAACTGCGAGGCGTATTTCTCAGAGACGGATTTGAAGAATTCCTGCCCGTGGTACTCGTTCGTCGTTTTATCCGTTCGCGATGGCAAGTTTGATCACGCGCGCAGTTTCCTGCCCGATCTGGATCAGACCCGGGCAGACCGCGAGGAATTGATATGGCAAAAATCCTGATACCAACCGCGCTGCGGCAATTTACGGAGCAGCAAGACGCCGTCGAAGTGACGGGCGCGACGGTCGGCGAAGCGCTTGCCGCGCTGACCGCCCAGTATCCGAACATAAAGAAGAACCTGTTCAACGAACAAGGCAAGCTGCGCAGCTTTGTAAACGTGTATGTGAATGACGAAGACATTCGCTACATGGACAAAGACGCGACCGAGCTGGAAGGAAACGAGACCATTTCGATTGTGCCGAGCATCGCGGGCGGGTCCACGGCAGTGGCGGAGCCGCAAGCTGCCGCGCTGAGCAACGAAGAGGTTGCGCGCTACAGCCGGCATCTGATTCTGCCCGAGGTGGGCATGGAGGGTCAGCTCAAGCTGAAGCAGGCCAAGGTGGCATTGATCGGCGCGGGTGGACTGGGGGCGCCGCTGGGATTATATCTGGCGGCGGCGGGCGTCGGCCGCATCGGCATCGTAGATTTCGACGTGGTTGACGCATCCAACCTGCAGCGGCAGGTGATTCACGGGACACGCGATCTGGGGCGCAAAAAGCTAGACTCGGCGGCGGATCGCATGCGCGATATCAATCCCAATATCGCGATCGATAAGTTCGACACCGGTTTATCGAGCGAGAACGCGCTCGAAATTTTGAGGGAGTACGACGTAGTGGTGGACGGTACGGATAATTTCCCGACGCGTTACCTGGTGAACGACGCCTGCGTGCTGCTCAAAAAGCCGAACGTGTACGGTTCGATTTTTCGTTTCGAAGGTCAAGCCACTGTCTTCGCCTATCAGGATGGGCCGTGCTACCGCTGTTTGTATCCCGAGCCGCCGCCTCCGGGACTCGTGCCGAGCTGCGCGGAGGGCGGAGTGCTGGGGATTCTGCCGGGCCTGATTGGACTGGTACAGGCGACCGAAGCCGTGAAGATCGTTCTCGGGATCGGCGAGACGCTGAAGAACAGGCTACTGCTGTATGATGCATTGAGCATGCGGTTTCGCGAGCTGAGGCTGCGGCGCGATCGCGATTGCCCGGTGTGCGGAGAGCATCCGACCGTCACCAGATTAATCGATTACCAGGAGTTTTGCGGAGTAAGGCCTATGGCATCCGAAGCGGTTCCCACAGACGGCGCAATCGACGTAACGGAGGTGAAGAAGAAGCTGGATCGGGGGGACGATTTTGTCCTCATTGATGTTCGCGAGCCGCACGAATACCAGATTGCGAGAATTCCTGGCGCGAGGCTGATTCCGCTTGGCGAACTGCCGAAGCATCTGAACGAGCTTGATTCGGACGCCGACATTGTGGCGCATTGCAAGAGCGGCGCCCGTAGTCAGAAGGCGGTCGATCTGCTGAAGCAGAATGGCTTCCGGAACGTCCGAAATATGACCGGCGGGATCCTCGCATGGAGCGACAAGGTTGATCCGACAGTGCCGAAATACTGATCGGGTGGGCGCCTAAAGCGGCGCGAAATGATTGAGCGGGCCGTGGCCCGAGCCGAATCCGGGGGCCGTCTCAATGGCGCGCTGTATGAAGACTTTTGCTTGGCGAACGGCTTCCACGAGCGCTTGGCCTTTCGCTAATCCGGCCGCAATGGCGGCCGAATACGTACAACCACAACCGTGAGTATGGCGCGTTTCTACGCGCGCGCCCCGTAGAAAGACCGGTTCCCCGCAGCCGACCAAGACATCGACCGCCTCTCCCGGCGCATGACCGCCCTTCAACAGAACGGCTTGGCATCCCATGTCGAGCATGCGATGCGCCGCGGCGAGCATGCCGTCCAGATTCGCGATAATGACGCCGGTCAGCGCTTCGGCTTCCGGGATGTTGGGAGTGACCAAAGCGGCGCGCGGCAGGAGCAGCCGTTTCAAGGGGTGAATCGCATCGTCTAAGAGCCGGGCGCCATGCTTGCTAATCATGACCGGATCTACTACGAGCGGGAAAGAGAAGGTTGCGGCAAGCGCGGCGACCTCTTCGACGATGGCCGGGCTGCCAAGCGCGCCGGTTTTCGCCGCCGTCGGGGGAATATCGCCGAGCACCGCGCCGATCTGTTTCCCGACCAGATCGGCGGATAGCGTTTCCACCCAGGATACGCTTCCGGTGTTTTGGGCGGTTACCAGCGTGACAACCGCTTCACCGTAGACGCCGAATTGATGGAAGGTCTTGAGATCGGCTTGAATACCCGCGCCGCCGCTGGGATCGGACCCGGCAATCGTGAGCGCTACCGCCGGCATTATCCAACGGTAGCGCACACTCTTGGGCGGAGGAGCTTTATGGGAAGGACTGCGTGGTAGAGGTGCTTCCAGCGGAGTTCGAAATGCTGGCGGTTACTGACCCGATCTGCGTGACATCGCCGTTGACCGGGAAAGTGGCTTGCAAGGCAAATACGCCGCCACCCTGATTGTTGGTGAAGAAGTATTGCTGGAAGTTCGACGCCGCGTTCACGACAATAGCGCCGGGCGAAATCGCCTGGCCGGATGTGTTGAAGAACGTGAATGAAAGCTGTCCAGCGCTGTAGGTGTTATCGTAGCCATCGATTGTGACCACCACGTTCGAGGCTTGTTGCTGAGTATTGATCGACGTGATTTGGACCTTGGCGGCCAATATGTCGAAGGTCCAAGTTTGAGTTTGATTCTCAAGGCCTGTGGCTGTGAGGGTGATGGTGCCGGCAGTGGTTCCAGTCTGAAATGCGAATTGCGATTGACCGTTCGAAAAGGTTCCGGTCGGCGAATTTTGGTTGAAAGATATTTGATTCAGCGTCGCGCCCTGAACGGGCGTGATGAAGGTGATGGCCGGATCGGTCTTGATTCCACTCACAGCGGAAGCGAAGGACAGGCTTAAAGCCACGGGAGAAGGAATCGAAGCAGAAGCGCTGTTGGCCCACTGCAAAGTTGCCTGCACCTGCTGCTGGCTAGTGAAGGTTTGGGAGCTGCAAGGAGTTGTTCCGCACATCAACGTCAGATTCAGAGGCGCGGGGGCTTTGCCGGAAAGGGTGTATGAGATTCCGCTGGCGATGCCGAGCGTGGCGGTGGCGCTTGCGGCCTGGGCCGGCGAGAAGGTTACTTGGAACGTAACCGCCCAGCCCGGCTGAATGGTGACAGATGTTCCGGCCGGGAATGTGGATGTGGCGCCCGTCACGCCGGAAGCATAGGGCGCGAGCGTCATGCTTTGAATTGTGAAGGCGTTGGAGGAAGTCGTCAGCGTGGGTTGAGCCGCTAACGTGGCGAATGCGGTGCCGGGCGGGTTCGGATTAGTGAGCGTGAATGTCAGATCGAGAGTGGTTGGATCCGGACCCATGGGTATCGTCGTACCGGACGCTTGGCAGTGGGCGCCGGTCTTATCGGTGCAGGTAACCTGTAGTCCATCGCTTCCCACGGGAGTGCCGGAAGCGGGTAAAGCCGTCCCTTGCAAGGGATAAGAATTCGAACCGACGGCGAGGGTTGCGGAAACGGAAACCGCGGTTCCAGCGGCGGTAGGCTGGGGGGCGAACGTAACCGTGAAGCTGGCCGAAGCGGAGCCGGCGAGGGTGGCCGGCAGGGTGGAAGTGTTCACCGAGAACGGGCTTACGGCGAACTGCTCGGTCTGGAGCGCGACTGCCGGAACGTTGATGGTTCCGGCCGATTCGTTCGTCAGAGTGAAGGTGACGGAAGCGGTAGAGCCCACAGCGACGTTGCCAAAAGAAATGGGAGTGCTCGCCCCGGGCGCGGCGGCAGTGCCGTTGTTGTAAGTCAATACCAGTTGCGGCGCGGTGGCGTTGGCCTGGAGTTGGGAAACGGTTGTGACCGTCGTCGGGCATTCGGTCGAGGGGTCGGTGTTATCCAGACTGCAGCCATTCTGTTCCTCCGCATAAGCGACGGTGAGAAACCCGGAAATCTGGCCGGCAGCGGCGGGCGCAAATGTCACGGTGAAGTCTTCGAAGGTGGTTCCTTGCGGCGAAAGGATGGCGGGAACGTCGAGGCCGGTGAGGGAAAAATTGGAATTGGCGACTGTCGAGCCGGAACCGGTCGACACGAGCATCGAGACAATCTCGATGCGGTTTACCGACGTGTTCGCCACGCGCATTGTGAGGCCTGTGGAACTGCCGGCGGCGGTGTTCGCAAGCGAGTAGGTGGAACCGAGAGGAGTGAGCGAGCCGGAGTTATCGAGATAGAAACTAAGGTCCTGCGCGCACAGCGGAATCGAAAGAAACAGAACGGCCAGGAGCGCTTTCACTTCGCCACCTCCTGGTCGTGTCGCAACTGCGAGCCGCCCGCCGCGACAGGCGTGGGCAGGATGGAAAGCTGCAAAGCTTTGCTGGATAAATGAAGCGCCCAGTCCTGTTGCGTCGAACGAGAGGCGATATGCACCCATTCAGACGACATGCGCTCAAACGAGAGAGCGCCCGCACGGAGCGGCAGCGTTCGTACGGCCCCGTTGGGCGCTTGAATGGCGAGCCCGTTTGGGCTTTCGAAGACGATAAAGCCATCCTGCAGGAAGGCGGGCCCGACCACTCCCGGCAAGGCATCGGATGAGAGCACGCGTCCGGTTGGAAGTGAGATGCTGGCCTCGGAAACACCGCCGTCCGCATCGGTGAGAAGCATCCTGGCGAGCGTCGGGCCGACGAGCTGAAGAGAGGTGACCTGTCCGGGCAGTTCCGCTGCCGGAAGTTGAGCCTCAAGAAAAGCCGCGCCGTTCCAGTAGACCAGGAGGCTGTGCGACGGCAGCCAGGCTATGGCCGTGCTGAGAGCGCCATCCATGTTCAGGACAGGCGACGGTTCGTTCGATTGATACTCGCCGACTAACGTGGCTTGGCTGTTTAAGAGTTGAATCCTTCCGGCGATTGAGACGAGGCCGCCGAAATCTGAGAAGCTGGCCGTATCTGCGTCAAGCAGCGCCCGGTCGCCCAAGAGCATGTTGGATTCGAGGCCGTTGACGCCGCGAACCATGTGGTCCGCGTACCGGACCATACCGATCTTGGGCGTGCTGAGCTGCGCGACGAGCGCCGCCGGAACGATGAGAAGCGAGACGGAAAGAACAATCCTAAGCTTCATAGCTCTACTCGTTTGCTGAGATTTTCGCGGAGATTACGGATGGCCGACGCTGATGCTCGGCGCTCCAATGGAGAGCGAGGGAGCGGCGGCAGCGGTTGAGCCGCCTTTTCCGCCCTTCATGGCCATCATGGCGCCGGCCGCGCCACCCGCCACAACCGCAGCGATCAACCATTTCTTGCTGCTGTGCGATTTGTGATCCGACGCGCCGGTGGTAGTGATGGAAACGGAGGGTGACTGCGCCTGGGCGGCGGCGCCGGGTAAAGAAGGATGGGCGGGCGTGCCGGGCGCCGGACTGGCGCCGCTATTCACGGTCGGCAAAGACTGAGGGAGAGGCGGCGGCGAAGGCAATTGATCGAGCGCGGCGGCCGAGATCGATGGCGAAGAAGCGGAGACGTCCGTGGGTGTTTCAGCGGTTAACGGCGAAACCGTGAGCAGCGCGCTGAGAACGAGAGAGAAATAAGGAGTGAAAGTTTTCATGCGGCCCTCATCTACGTACCTGGCAGCCCCTTATCCTGGAAGCTGCTGAAGCGCACTACGGGCTCCGGCGCGAGCGCCGCGCTCCGCGATGCGGGAACCGCGAAAAGGAGTTGTTCGGTCTAGACTACCTGGATCAACACCACAGTGATGTTGTCCGGGCCGCCTTCGGACTTCGCGGCTTCCACAAGGTAGTGGCCTTTTTCGGCGAGACTTTTCTCGGAATCGAGAGTGCTCTGCAAGATTTTTTCGCTTAATACGCCGTGCAGGCCGTCGGAACAAAGCAGCACCTGATCGCCTGGGTCCAGATGGACCGTGGAGCAATGAATGCGGAGGTCATCGGCGGCGCCGACCGCCATGGTTAACATGTGGCGCATCGGATGTTTCCGAAGAGCTTCCTCGCTCAGGCCGATTCGCGAGCCGACCTCTTCGACCCAGGTTTGATCCTGCGTGACGCGCGAAAGCTCTCCATGAGCGCAGAGATAGGCGCGGCTATCGCCCACGCTCCCGATTTCAAGGCGTGAATCGCCAATGTTTCGGGCGACCAGTAAGGTGGTTCCCATACCGTCGAATTCGGGGTTTCCGCTCGCAGCTTGACGAACGGCGCGATTGGCTTCCCGAAACGCCTCTTTGAGCAGGTGCGCGCCTTCCGAAGGAGGCGCCTGAACAAGAAAGTGATACAAGCTTTCGGAACTTAACCGAGAAGCATACTCGCCGGCATTGGCCCCTCCCATGCCGTCGGCCAGAACAAAGATTCCCGAGGCAGGATCGGTGATGAAGTAGTCTTCGTTATTGGGTCGAACGCAGCCCCGATCGGAGAGGCCGAAGGCCGCAAGCATTAGGGAATTATAGCGGGGCGGAGGGTGAAGGGGCCGAATGCAAATGGCTTGTCTAAGGAGAGGTTGCGGGAATAGAACCGGTGGTCGGGGATGAGGTCGCGATTGAGTTCGGCGAATAGGGATTCTTCGGCGGGATCGATGAGCGAGTTCCAATCGAAGTTAGAGGCTCCGCTGAGATACGGGGAGTAGGCCACGCGCTTGCCGGTTCTAAACGCCCGGGCGCCTGCCCAGGCGCCGAGGTAGGCGAGCGACGCTGTTTCCGGACTCGCGCGCAGGACGTCTATTAAGAAGGATGCCCGGATCACCGCGAACTGCGACGAGACGGCGCTGACGGAGCGCTGCTTCCACATCTGGGCGAAATAGCCGGGGTCGTCGAAGCGGCGGCCACGATCGGGACAGCCGCAAGGGCCGGCGAAGCCAAAGATGCGGCCGGCTTCTGTGACGATGCCGTTCGGATCCCGGATACGGCCGCCGATCATGACGATGTCTGGGTGCAGTTCAAAGAGGCTGACCGCGTCCTTCCACCAGCAGGAGTCGTCCGCTTGAACATCGTCGCCCATGAGATGGAGCAAGTCTCCAGAGGCAGGGAGGAGACTTCGGGCAGGTCTCGGTTCACGGCTGATAACCACGGTGGGGAATGGCTTGGAGCCGGTGCGCTGGGATGCGAGGCGCCAGTGGGCCATGCCGCCCAGCAACGGGCTGTGTTCGATGTGGAAGCAAGAGGCAGCTCGAGCGTCGAGGAAGCGTTGCAAGACTGCGCGCTGGGAGGCAAGCACGTAGGGTTTGGTTGAGGCGTCGTCGGCGGTTGAACGCGCGTGGACGCGCCAACTGTAGAGAACCTCCGGAATGTGAGCGGCCGTGCGACCGGCGATCAGGAAGCGGATGAAGGCGTCCCAGTCGGGGCTGCCTTCGGTATTCGGATCGGAGTAGACGCCTAAATCGAGAGCTTCCCGGCGGTCCAGAATGCCGAGGTGAGCGATGTAGGCGGAATTCAGGAGCAGAACCGGGTCCCAATCCGGCTTCATGTACGGCTGATAGACGCTCGAACCGATTACTTTGTCTTCGTCGCTGTAGAGCAGCGACGGATAATTCGAGTTTTGGATGTAGGTAGCGACGACGCGCAAGGCATCGGGATAAAGGAGGTCGTCCGCGTCTACCGCCATAACGTAGCGGCTTGTCGCACGTTCGAGGCAAGACCGGAGGCCGGCGATGATACCGGCGTTGCGCTTCAGGCGATGAAGCTTGATCCAAGGGTGAGCGCGAAGGCCCTGGAAGAATTCGAGCAAGGGGCGCCTGGCGCATCCATTATCGAGAAGCACCCACTCACAGGCGCCAGATTGGTTCTGCGCTACGACGGCGGAGGCGAGCGCCTCCAGATATCGGAGCGGGCTGCCGTCCCAAACCGGCGTGAGGATGGAGAGAAGGCCCGGATCGATCGGTTGGTTGTAGAGCAGCGCGCGATAGCTCAGGCGCCCGGCGATCCAGCGGCGATACTCGCGCGTCTCACGATTGGGGAAAAGAAGATCGGATTGGCGCCGGAGCAGGCCCTTGAGCGATGCACGAAGACCCGGCATGGTTCCATTGTCGACGGGTTGCTATCGTGCGGAGAGGATGAGCGAAGAGGAAGTAGGGGAGGCGCTACAGCGCCTTCGAGACGAACAGAAGGCCACGCAGCGGCAGCTTGGGGCGATTCTCGAGTTGCTCGAGAAGCACGAAAACCAGATCGCGGCGCAGGAAACTTCGGTTGCGCGGCTTGATCGCATCCTGATGGAGATTTTGACGGGCCGGACCTGGCGGACGTTGCGAGCGGCGGGCGATTTGATTCGAAAGCTGACGCCGGCGCGCGGCGGAGGGGCGTCAGTTTCGCGCAGCGGGAAGCGGTCCTATCTGATGTGCGATGAACCGAGGCCGGGCGACCGCAAAGCGCGCACGGGAATAGTGGCGATTAAAGGGTGGTGTGTCGCGGAGGGCGGCGTGGATTGCGTTCGGATCAGCATTGCGGGGATACCGCAGATCGAAACAACACCTTCGCTGCCGCGGCCGGACGTGAAGAAGAATCATCCGGACCTGGATTCGACGGGTCGCGCGGGATTCGCGGCGGAGTTCGATTCGACACCGCTTGCCAAAGGGCGGCACACCATCACGCTGCGGCTGATATCACGCGGCGCGGTAATTCGCGAGACCAAGACGGCCGTCAATATCGATCACGACAAAGGCTTCGCCTCCGATTACCAGCGCTGGATTCGCGAGTTCGAGGCGCCGGACGACAAGCTGATGGAGTTGAAGCTTACGGCGCTTCAGCGCCGTCCGCTGATTAGCGTGATCATGCCGGTATACAACACGGTCGCGACGGAGTTGAAAGAGGCTATCGAATCGGTGCTGGCGCAGTCGTACGAGAATTGGGAGCTTTGCATCTCCGACGATGCTTCGCCCGAGCCGCACGCACGGGAGATCGCGAGCCGCTTTTCGGAGGGCGACAGCCGGATCAAGACCGTATTTCGGAGAGAGCGCGGCGGCATCTCGCAAAACTCTAATAGCGCTTTGGAACTCGCGAAGGGCGAGTATGTCTGTTTCCTCGATCACGACGACACGCTCGCGCGTCATGCGCTTGCGCATATCTGCGAGGCGCTGGAGAGGAATGCGGGCGCCGAGTTGATCTATAGCGATGAGGACAAAATCGACCGGGCGGGGACGCGGTTCGATCCGTTCTTCAAGCCAGACTGGTCGCCGGACCTACTGCTTTCGGAGAATTACATCTGCCACATGCTGGTGTTGCGGCGCGATTTGCTGGAAAAAGCAGGTTCGTTTCGTTCGGAGTGCGATGGCAGCCAGGATTACGACCTGATCCTGCGCGCGACGGAGAAGGCGGCGAACATCGCGCATATTCCAAAGGTTCTCTATCATTGGCGGGCCGGCGTTGCGTCCACCGCGAGCGGAATCGAGAACAAGAATTACGCCATCAGCGCGGCGAACCAAGCTCTGAGCAGACATAGCGAGCGCGTGAACGGCGGCCTGGGCATTGAGCCGGGCGGGATTACAGGCCGGTGGCGAGCGCGGTATCCGATTCCGGAAGGCACTCGCGTGAGCATCATTATCGCCGCGGGCGGGAAAGTGGATGTGCTGCGGACGAATATCGAGAGCATCTTCTCGAAGACGACATATCGGGATTATGAGGTACTGGTTATCGACAATTCGAGAAACGATGGCATCGAGAAACTTGTAAACGGGTTCCGAGGGGCCGACCATGCGCTTCGCTACATAGATTGGCGAAACAGGCCGTTCAATTATTCCTTGATCAATAACACGGCCGCGCGGCAGTGCGATTCGCCGGTGCTGCTGTTTTTAAACGATGATACGTCTGTTATCGCGCCCGGATGGCTGGAGGCCATGACGGAGCTGGCGATGCGACCCGAGGTTGGAGCGGTGGGCGCCAAGCTTTTATACCCGAACGGCCGGATTCAACATGCCGGAGTCGTGATGGGACTTTACGATAACTGCGGCCACGCTTTTAAAGGGTTGGACGGGAAGGCGGGGCATTATTTCGATTTCTCCGACGTGATTCGCAATGTGTCGGCTGTGACGGGCGCTTGCCTGATGACCAGAGCCAGCGTCTTTCGCGACGCGGGAGGGTTCGACGAAACCGAATTCGCCGTGGCGTTCAACGATATAGATTTGTGTTTGAAAATTGGGGCGCTCGGTTATCGCGTGTTGTATACGCCTTACGCATTGCTCTATCATCATGAGGCGTTTTCGAAAACGTCCAAGGACTTGATTCCCCATCCAAGGGAAGTGGATTCCATGCGGGCTAAGTGGGCCAAAGTTATCGGATGGGATCCTTATTACAGCCCGAATCTGACGCGCAATGACGAAGATTATTCGCTCAGAACGCGCGACGTTTAGACAGCCCAAGTAACTCAGGCGGCTGCTTTCAGGTTGGCGCGAGCTTCGGAGAATCGCTTAAATGCGGCGTAACCGATGTCGAGAACGGCATTGCCGCCAGCTCCGTAAGCTTCGATATCGGAAAGTGAAAATTCAAACCCAAGAGCGGATGGATCGAAGGGTTTGTTAGCGCGTTTGGCGTGAAGGTTGAGGCGGTGGGCAGTCTCAAGCGTGTTGGTGTCGCGGTCGCGGCGATCGGATTGGGCTTGGCGCAGCTCGGCGAGATCCTTTTCGCGGCGACGGTGCAGGCGCGACTCCTGAAGATGCAGGTTGCGCAGCTGCTTTTCGTTGGCAAGCTGGGTTTCGAGCTGGATCAAACCGGCGCGCACGGCGGGGCTTTGGTCTTCGAACTGGCCGGCAAGCTCCATTTGGCCTTTCGCGTAGATGGCGAATTCGAGAGTGGGGATGCGCTGTAGGCGCCAGGATGAGTCGGCTATGGATTGGACGAGATCGCACTCCCGCTGGCCGACCGGGCGGAGTTCTTTTTCGTAACCGCGAACGTGTTGTTCGTAGAGGGCGGCGTCTTCGGTGGGCAGGAGGACGGCGCGGCCGGTGAGCGCTGTTTTGACGGCATTCAGTGAGCACTTGGCTTTGCCGCTGGAGGAAGTGGGGCCGGTGGAGAGCTGGGCGTTGGCTTGGTTGGCAGCCTGTTTCGCGGCGGAGACGGGCGCGGCGGCGGAAGCGGCGGTGACAGTTTGGGCGTTCATGGCGCCTGAAAGGTAACACGCGGCCGAGCGGAGAAAAGAGGGGGAGCGGTGTAAGTGGATTTGTATGTGACTGAGATGGCGAGAGATGAGGGGATTAGAAGAAAGTAAGCGGGCTTGTGACCGTAGGGCGGGGTCGCCGAAGACGTGGGGCAGTTCCCGACAGCGGCTCACTACTCCAAGGATTTCGAAACTTCGGCGATGAGCGCAGAGTCTCGTTATATAGGAGAATTCTTAAGGTTGAGCGAGGTTTAAGCGCTTGACCGGCGGCTCTCATTGTAGTAGACTAACTGAGCTTAGTGTTGACTCAGCCTGGAGGCTACCTTCCTGATTTCAGGAACCGGCCGAAAGGAGGGCCCGCTGCTCGATGGCATTTACGGCTATTTGGGTATGGACCGATCCCTTCCTTTTGCTCCTCTAGATATGGTGCGGCACTGTTCTTGCGCAGGAATAGCTGCGTAGATTTGAGGAGTGATGCTGACAAAAGACGCAGTTTTGAGGTCCCGTTTATTCAAAGAGCTGTTCGGGGAACGTGAGCGCGACTCCCGCGGCCTGATCAATCAGGGACAAACCGGCGCGCCTGTCAGAAAGAAGTCCCGGCCAAGCTCAGTCGCTCCTAAGAAACCCGCGGCAGTTGAGCGGGACCCTGCAACCGGACGCCTAAGCTACCGCAAGAGTTCTTGAACCGCTTAGCGTTTAGGATAGTTGAAAATTAGCTAGTGGCCGGTCCCTGTTGGGTGGCCGAACGGGCGGCGTCAGGCCAAAATCGTACAGTCCGAATCGTAAGGCAGCTTAAGGAGGCGATCGAGAGCTGGCAGCCCTCGACGCGAGTCTCGCCCATATTCTGCCTTGCGGACCGAATGGATCAAAGCCCGGAGTCTTTCGAGTTCCAGGGGAGCTGGCGGATTCTCTTTCTGGGTCCAGTGCATCCCGCCGACCTTCAACCGTTCATCGAGCAAGAGATCCTGGCGTGGTTCACGCTAGGGCTTTACAATGCGGTGGTCGCAGGCAAAGGTGCTAAGGGCCATGGAGTTATAAGACGATTACAGAGCTGGGCACGGGAGCAGCGCATTTCGACCGAGTGCTGGAGCGTTTGCAACGGAGCGGTGCTGAGCGCGCCGGAGATGAATGGGCAGGCGCAAGGAGACCGGATTTGGAAGAAAAAACTCGCGGACTGTCTTGCGGAGTTATCGCCGGACGCCCTTGATGCGATCGAGGAGTTTCGGGCATTGATGGCGAGCAGCCTGTCAAGAGCCGAAATACAGTTGAACGAAGAGAGTCCATTGCGGCGCCATTTGGAGTGGATGGCGGCGGAGCTTGCAGGCTATATTCCAGCGGAGGACTCGCAAGCTGTTGCCGCGCTGACCGAAATCAATGCGGCCCTTTCGCGGTTGAGTTCACAAGCGTTTTCCGGCGCATCGCCGATTTCCGAGACCGAATGCCACTTCTGGACCCATTCGCTGCTGGGGATTGGCGTTCCAATTCTGGCGTTAGTGAATATCACTCGGTTTCTTCACCGCACCCTGGCCGAAGCTCGCCTGGTCCAGAGATTCAATGCATTCAAGAAAGTAGGCCCGGAGGATTGGCTCGGCATCGCAAACCCGTCAGACCCAAAATGGAGCCAAGCGCATTTGGAGAAAGCAATACTGGATCCGACGGAGAAATCGAAGGCACTTACGCCGACGGCCCCTTACTTCAGCGGACGCGATGGGTTCAAGGCGACCGAATATACAATCAGCGCACCATTGGGCGCAATCAGTTCCTGTTCATCGGAGAAATGGACTCTGCGCCCGCTCACGCACGAAGCCGTTCATCCGGTGGTAGGCGGTATCTTAACCGCTGCTTTACCGAATACCGCGAACAGGAACGAAGCCGAGCGCATCATTGAACTCCTGAACGACAGAAGGAGCGCGCGGAACCAGTTCGAATCGATCCAAGCTCTGTTGATTCATCTGTTCGACGACCTGGACAAAGGGCTTCATGAAGACTTTTCCAAGGGCAGGGATAAGACGGATCAAGTTTGGACTTTGGATGAAGTCTCCGAGCTTATTTTCAGGCTCAAGCATGAAGTGGAAGAAACCATGGTTCACGCGTTCGACTATCTCTATTTCTTTCGTGGTGAGCCGAAAGCATATGTGCATTCGGTGTGGAACTCACTGGATTCGATTCCCTCTCTGTCGCGAAAAGTTCCCCAGTTTGTGATGCGTACTACCGCCGCGATCTCGATACCATTTCTTGATCGGAGGAGACAGCCAGAAGCGCAGGCAAAAAGCACGATGATCGCTCTACTGAAAAGCATTGGCGCAAGGACCGGGGCGGAAGAATCCTATCGAAGCCAGGCACTCGCTTATCTCAGTGAGGAATGGACGCAACGCAAGCAGGATGAATTGGTGGCGCGTATCTGGATTGCGAATTTCGTGCGCGCCTTTCTATACCTCCCCACACTGGATCGCCAAATCGCGGAGATACACCGGGGGCCTTCGCGACGTTTGCGATCAAGGACTACGGCCGGCGCGGCAGCGACAAAGGTCGTCTATTCGCATCGCCCGATGCATCTCGATGCCAGGGACCCTATTACCGATCCGGTGGGCTTTGCGGCCTTCCATGCACGCGGAAAGCCCGAACCGGCCCACTCGGCATGGATTCTCACAATGCTTGCCTTCAATGCCGCTCAAAATCATGGCCCAACTTCCTGAGTGGTGGTCCGGCTACCTTCTTTCGACCGAGAAGATCGACCTGGGACCGGAAGTGTTGAGGCAGGTAGCCGCGCCGGAGAGCTTACCAGGCTGGGGCGGTCCCTTTCACCTCTACCGGTTCTTGAGCAGTAAGCCGCTGGCGGGTGAAATTGGCGCAGCCCAAGGACAGACGTTTCCATATCGCGTGCTGGTCACACCTGGCGAGCAGTTTACGCTGCTGGTTTCAGAAAACAAGAAGATAGCGGAGGCGGTCGTGTTCCAGATTCGCCGTCAATTTCCCCAGGCTATTGTGAAACGGGCACTCATCGAAGTGCATTGGATCGTGCTTTTCTTAATGGGAGAGCATGGGCAGAGCCAGGGAGAAGCTTTCAAGATGAGATTGGGCGCCCGCTCAGCGGCAATCCTTGGGTCTATTCTGGCCCTCCAAGAAGAAGTAGACATTAGCTTCCGATCCGAGTACACACTTAGCACGGTGTTTGCAGAGATTCTACGGCAGGAACAGTTTATGCAGAAGGTTTCTCTATATGGAACTAATGTTTGGCAGCACGACCTATTCCGGGCGTACCTGGAAGATATGAAGATATTCTATTGCGGCTTAAGAAAGAGCGGGGAGTCGGCAGAGATTTTTGCTGCCGGAAATGACGGATTTTTGACCTTTTCGGCGAAAACACGGCCGCGTCTGCGACTCATAGTAGACGTGCTAGGGTATCTCGTAAAGCGAGGATTTATTCATAAGCGGTAAGTTAGATGGACGCACGCGACTTCGCAAGGCCGGAGAAAGTACAAGAATTACTGGCGAAGCAGTTACTCGCTGGCCGGCTTAGTGTTTTCCTGGGCGCTGGGATCAGTATCCCGATGGGGCTGCCCGACTGGCGGGAACTCTTACGGCGCGCTTTCCACAAGGCAGGAAGTTCCCTGGGACGACGAAGAAACTATCAAAAAGCAGCAGACGAACTGCTAAACGGTCCCTGCAAGGGTAATAAGAAAGATTTTAGAAAACTGATTTCCGAGGCGTTATACAAGGGCAGAAAAGGGTTCTCGTTCGACTATGCAACGCTTCGGGCGAACAGTACGCTTTCGGCGTTGGCGGCTCTGGTCATGTCATCCAAGCGAGGGCGAGTAAGCGAAGTCTTTACTTTCAACTTCGACGATTTGCTGGAGCGCTACCTAGATTACCACGGTTTCGTCGTCGAACCGGTCTGCCTTTCCGATGAGCGTTTCTGGGCGTCCTCGGCCGATGTCGCGGTCTACCACGCGCACGGGATTCTGCCGTCGCCTCAGTCTCGCTTCAAGAGCGATTGTTCGGAGTTGATTCTGGGGGCTAGATCGTACGCGGAGGTCAGCGGGCGCATGGAGATGCGCTCCAATCAGCGAATGCTGGTCGCGATGCAAAGCACGGTTGTGCTGTTTATCGGTTTGTCCGGCGACGATTCCAGGTTACAGAACCTGATGGCGATAACGAATAAGCAGCATGCCCGAGGGCGTCTTGAATACTGGGGAGTTGCTTTGCAGAAATCACCTGAAGATGATGAAGTCAAGAAATGGAACGGGTACGGTGTTTTCGTACAAGAGCTCAGTGACTATGAGGACGACATGCTTCATTTTCTGTTAGGGATCTGTCAACAGGCGGCGAAGATTGCTTAAAGAGGCGCAACCCGGACGACATACTCGGGTCTGCTTCGTTCTCGCGCTTGGGCGATGTGCGTACATCAGACAGAGACGCGCGCCTCAAAAAGCCGCGACCGCGCTGGAACGTCACGGCAATGCGGAAGAAGCGGCGACGCCGTGGCTTACTGGCGGCTGCGATGATGGTTTCGAAAAATGATCGTCGCCAGTTGGAATGTGAATTCGATTCGCGCTCGCCTGGAGCACGTCAAGAGCTGGATCGCGATGCATCAGCCGGATGTTCTGCTGCTGCAGGAACTAAAAGCCACGGAGTTTCCGGCAGGATTGTTTGAGGAACTTGGATACGAGAGCGCGGCGGTAACGCAGAAAAGTTACAACGGCGTGGCCGTGCTGTCGCGGACGCGCATCGACGTCGTGTCCAGCACGCTACTGGGCGATGAGGCCGATAGTCACGCGCGATTTCTCGAAGCCGTGGTGAACGACGTGCGGATTGTGAACATCTATGCGCCCAATGGGAATCCGCCCGCCAGCGATAAATTTCTTTACAAGCTGGCGTGGATGGACCGGCTGCACCTACAGATGCAGGCTTGGCTGAAGACCGGGATGGCGACTTTGGTGGGCGGCGATTTCAACGTGATCCCGGAAGACATCGATTGCCATAAGCCTTCGTCCTGGATGCACGATGCGCTGTTCCAGCCGGAGCCGCGAATTCGCTATCGGGCGCTGCTGGGGTTGGGATATACGGACGCATTCCGTTCGCTGCATCCGGATCAGGGCGGCTACTTCACGTTTTGGGATTACTTCCGAAAGGCGTTCGAATACAATCGGGGCATTCGCATCGACCATTTTCTGATCTCGCCCGATTTGGCGGCGCGATTGGAAAGCTGCGAGATCGACAAAGGACCGCGCATGCTGGAGAAACCGTCCGATCATACGCCCATCGTGGCGCGATTCCGCGATGCGGGTTGAGGGGTGATTGGCTATGAGCGAGGTGAATAATGGCGATTGACGTCCGGGGGTTGGCGCCGCTGGTAGAGGTGTACGACATGCCAACATCGGTGAGGTTCTATCGGGATGTGCTGGGATTCGAGATTGTGAACACCTCTCCGAATCTGGGCGGCGAAGATCGTTTTCATTGGGCCTGGCTGCGGCTGGGCGATGCGGACCTGATGCTCAACAGCGCCTACGAATTCGAAGAGGAGCGGCCCGCGGAACCCGACCGCGCCCGGTTTGCGGCTCACAAGGACATCTGCTTCTTTTTCTCGTGTCCGCAGGTGGATGCAGCTTACGAGGAGTTGCGAAACAAAGGTGTCCAGGTTAGTAAACCGAGCGTCGCGCCTTACGGGATGAAGCAATTGTCTTTGAGCGATCCGGATGGATACGGGCTATGTTTTCAATGGCCGGTGAAGGAATAAGCGCTCGTTCTACTTAACGACGATATTGACGAGCCTATCCGGTACGACGACGACCCTCACAAGCTGCTTGCCTTGCACGAAAGGCCTTACCTTTTCATGGGCGAGAGCGAGTTTCTGCAGTTCTTCTCTTGAGGCGCCGAGCGGCACGCGCATATGCGCGCGAAGCTTGCCGTTGACCTGAATCGGGATTTCGGCGAGGTCCTCTTTGGCGAGATCGGGGTCGAAGGCAGGCCAGGATTCGCGAAAGACGGGGCCGCTGTGGCCCAGCTCAGACCAGAGGTCCTGCGCGACATAAGGCGCGAAGGGAGCGAGCATCAGGGCGATCTTTTCGCTTGCCTCGCGCCGCACCGCGCACGAGAGCTTGGATTCGACGGCGTAGAGGTCGTTCAACAATTCCATGAGCGCGGCGATGGAGGTGTTGAAGTGCCAGCGGGTATCGAAATCGTGAGTGATTTTGCCGATCGTCTGGTGGAGCTTGCGGACGATATCGCGGTCGGCATCGCCGGCCGGCTGACCGTCTGTGCGATTGGCATTGCGAGTGACGAAGCGATACACGCGTCCGATGAAACGATTAACGCCCGAGACGCCGTCTTCCTGCCAATCGAGATCGCGATCCGGCGGAGCGGCGAACAGAGAATACATACGGGCAGAATCGGCGCCGAATTTGGCCACCATCTCGTCGGGAGAGACGACGTTGCCCAGGCTCTTCGACATTTTGGCGCCGTTCTTGATGATCATGCCCTGCGTAAAGAGGCGCTTTACAGGCTCGCTGTTTGCGACCAGACCGAGATCGCGCATCACTTTCGTCCAAAAGCGGGAATAGATCAGGTGGAGAATGGCGTGCTCCACGCCCCCGATGTATTGATCGATAGGAAACCAGCGCGCGATGGTAGCCGAATCGAACGGCGCACCGCTGTTATGAGGGTCGCAGTAACGATAGAAGTACCAGGAGGAATCGACGAACGTGTCCATGGTGTCGCTCTCGCGGCGGGCTGGGGTGCCGCACTTCGGGCATGGCGCGTTGATGAAGGATGCGACGGATTCGAGAGGAGAGCGCCCTTCACCCGTAATCTTGACGCCCAGGGGCAAAATTACCGGCAGATCTTCTTCAGGCACCGGAACGATTCCGCAATCAGGGCAGTAGACGACCGGAATCGGCGTGCCCCAGTAGCGCTGGCGCGAAATTCCCCAGTCCTTGATGCGATAGGTAATGGCGTGTTCTCCGAAGCCACGCTCCTCGGCAAAGGCCGTCATCTGACGGCGAGCCTCTTCGCTCGTAAGTCCGGACCATGGGCCGGAGTTTTCGACGATGCCGTAATCGCTAGAGGCTTCGTTCATGGAAGCGGGATCGGGAAGATTGTCGTCGAGCGCTCGAATGACGGGTTCGACCGGAATGCCATAGGCGCGGCAGAATTCAAAATCGCGCTGGTCGTGCGCGGGCACCGCCATGATGGCGCCTGTGCCATAGCCCATAAGCACAAAATTGCCGATCCAAATCGGGATGCGAGCGTGGTCGAAGGGACGAACGGCGTAACGCCCGGTGAAGAGTCCCAATTTCTGAACGTCGCCCGGGTCCTGGCGCGCGGTTGCGTCGATCATCTCCTTCACCTCACACCGCCGGCGCTCATCGGCGATGAGACGCGAAACCAACGGATGTTCGGGCGCAAGGATCAACGCCGTCGCGCCATAGATGGTATCGATGCGAGTAGTGAAGATGCGGATGGTTTCGGCCGAGTCCTCGACTGAGAAATCGACCTCGGCGCCTTCGGAGCGACCGATCCAGTTGCGCTGCATCGCGAGGACGCGCTCCGGCCAGCCGCCTTGAAGTTGGTTCATATCGTCGAGCAGGGCGTCGGCGTATGCAGTGATTTTCAAGAACCACTGCTCCATGGCGCGCTGTTCGACCTTCGTATTCTCGTGACGCCAGCAATATCCGTCCACGACCTGCTCATTGGCGAGGACGGTGCCGCATTCGGGGCACCAGTTGAGCAAGGCCTCCTTGCGATAGGCGATGCCGCGTTCGAGCATCTTGAGAAAGAACCACTGGTTCCAGCGATAGAACTCGGGAAAGCAACTGGTGACTTCGCGCGTCCAATCGAAGGCGAAGCCGAGGCGCTGCATCTGCCGTTTCATGCTGGCGATGTTGCGCAGGGTCGATTCGTAGGGATCCTTGCCCTCTTTTATGGCGGCGTTTTCGGCGGGAAGGCCGAAGGCGTCCCAACCCATGGGATGCAGCACGTTGTAGCCGCGCATCCACATATAGCGGGCGAGCGCATCGCCGATCGCGTAATTGCGCACGTGGCCCATGTGCAGGACGCCGCTCGGGTAGGGCAACATTTCGAGCACATAGAACTTGGGCTTTGTAGGCGCGTTTGCTACATAGAGCGTCTGATCGGCAGCCCAGCGCGCGTGCCACTTGGGCTCGATTTCTTCCGGGTTGTACGCTTTTTCGGGGATATCAGCTCCTTCAACGCCTGCACATTGCGAAGATCGTCGCCCGGTTTATCGACGGGCGTTTCGAGGATGAAGGCCTTGTCTCGCAGTTGAGGATGGTTCAAAATGCGGCGGAAGCCTTCGAATCCAATATAACCAGAGCCGATATTCGCATGGCGGTCGCAGTGGGAGTTTAGAGTGGTTTTCGCGTCGTTGGCGTGGATTACCTTAACGTGCTCCCAGCGCAGGCAGCTGTCTACTTCCGCGCTGAGTTGAGCGAGCCCTTCCGGGCGGGCGAGATCGAATCCGCTGACGTAGCAGTGGCAGGTATCGAGGCAGTACCCGATGGGGACGTTCAGATAGGGGCTGGCGATCTGGCGAATGGCCGCGAGCTCATCCAGACTGCCGCCGAGCTGGGCGCCAGCGCCGGCGGTATTTTCAAGCAGGATGGTGAGCTTCGGGCGCTGGGAGAGCTTCTCGTCCACTGCGCGCCAGGCAAGGGCCAGAGCCTCCGCCACGTTCAACATGCCCTGTTCAATCGTGAGCCCTTTGTAGTTACCGGGATGGGCGACCAGATACTCGGCGCCGATCAGGAGGGCGCGTTCGATTTCGCCCCGAAAGGCGTCAATGGACTTTTCGCGCAGGATGGAAGGCGGCGCAGCGAGATTGATGAGATAGCTATCGTGAATCGCCAGTGGAGTCAGATCGTGAAGATCTCGCAGGCGGTTCAATTCCCGGATCTGGTGAGGATTGGGCGCTTTGGATCGCCACATGCGCGGGCTCGCGGAGAAGATTTGGAAGGTATTGGCGCCGAGCTCATGAGCTTTGATCGCCGACCGTTCGAGCGAGCCGGCGGTCGAGGTATGAATTCCGATTCGCAAGTTTCAGGATAACCAGCTTTCGAAGGCCGCCCGCCTTCCGCTGCTATACTCACTTGCTAACGTTGTGCCGCGTTACTTCAATCTGCTAGAGGCCGAAAAACTACTTCCCGAAGTAGAACGGCTGTTGCGCGCTTTGATTCAAGCCAAAGAGGACTATGAGGCGAACGAGGCGGAGCTCTCGCAGATTAACCAGCGGATTGCGCTGGCCGGCGGGATGACGCCTCCTCGGGAGCGAATCGGTCAACTTCGAAACAGGAAGGACGCGGCTGGACGCGTTCTAAAAACTGCTTTCGATCAGGTCCGGGAAATCGGGTGCCAGGTGAAGGATCTGGATACGGGGTTGATCGATTTTCCAACCCTGTATCGTGGCAAAGAAGTATATTTGTGCTGGAAGTTGGGCGAGAACGGGATCGGATACTGGCATCACGTGGAAGATGGGTTTCGCGGACGGCGCCCGATCGATAGCGAATTTTTGGCGAATCACCGCGGCGAAGAATAGCCGGGCGGCGGCCAATTGTTAAACTAACGCACGGATGCTATTGGCCCGGGAATTTATTGGGTATCTTTCGCGGCAACTGGTGGAGCGTTTGAGTCCCGCTTCTCTAGAGACATCGAATCCCATGACAGCCGCCAGCGTAATTGCGCAGACCATTGAAGAAGATTTGTCGATCGAGGACCGATTAAACGACGAAGTGCGCGATCTGCTGGATCAATACAGCGATTACATGCGACGGGAGAACGTTTCCTACCAGGAGATGTTCCGGAAAATCAAGAATCAGTTAATGTCGCAGCGCAAGGTGATTCGCGCGGCAGGCCGCGACACCGGGGATCCGATGAAGCTTTCACGCGATAAAGTGAACGATTTGGCGCATAAGATTGTGAGCGCCGTTCGCAAGTCGCGCGATTTTCGGGTGCGGAAAGACCCGAATGAGCTTCGGCTTGCGATCGTGCGAGAGATGACGGAACTGCTTCAGCTTGAGCATCGGATCGACACGGCGGCGCGAGAGAAGATACGGTCGCAAAAGCGGGAAATCGCCGAGGGCGGGGAAGAATACGACGTGCTCCACAAGCGCTACTACGCCGAGGAACTGAAGAAGTTGGGAATTACTCTGGGCGGGTGATGGGCGGGGAAGCCATGCCGCGCATCCAGGGCGCGTTGTTTAGTTCGTTCGCGTCATAGACGACGAACTCTCGGTTCTCAAATACCGGGCGCACATTGGACAGACGGTGCGCGCGTTTGAGAACGTAGTAATCGATGGGCAGCGAGAGAGTCGCCTGAAGGCGAGGCTTGGAGAAGCCTGGCTGCATCGTCTCGCGCCATCGCTGGAACCACTCCTCGGCGGCGGAATCGGCATAAATGGCTTCCGCGCCGCTCTTCCAATCGGCCCAAAGGGCGCGGCGCGACTCGCCGCGAAATATACCAGGGTAGAGTTCGCGGCCAGCGTCGGGAAACAGGAACATGGAACTGCCCCAGGTGTTGTCTTCAGCCCAAGCGGCGATCTGTGACACCGCCGCGTTGCTTGCATTGTCGGTGCGCGGACCGGTGACGCGCTGCAGGGTGAAGGAGGAGGCGAAGGGCGGCGCGAGAACGACGAGGGACCAAAGCAGGGCTTCGCGAAAGCGGCGAACGGAGATGGCGCGAACGGCGGCAAGCCCGCAGGCGAGCGAGGCAATGGCGACTGTAAAGACGAGAGTGCGCGCCGGTTGCAGTTGTGGAGCGAGAATCCAACGAATCCGTTCCAGCAAGACGAAAGAGAGCGGCACGCCGCAGATACCGCATAGTGGAAGCGCGAGCATGAGCCATCGCAGTTGAATGTTTAGTGTCGGCCAGATGCGAGCGGTAGCCCAAACGCCGCAGATCCAGATGCCGAGATAAAGCCAAATCTCATGACCGGCCCAGAGCGAAACCCAAGCGTAGCCGGTTCGAAACTGCTGGAGCTGAGCCAATGGCGCTGAGATTTTGGCGAAGAGGGGCTCGGGGTTCAACGCTCCCGGCTGTAGTTGAGCCAGATTGGCGAGCAGCAGGCAGAACACAAGCAAGATGCTGAGCGCGGAGCGTAAGAGCGGACGCAAGCGGCGCTCGAATAGATAAGCCGCGAGCAGGACGGCCCAAAAAGGAGCAGCGGTGGGCACATGATAGACGAGCGCGACCCCGCCGATGAATCCGGCGAGCAGTGGTTTCTCTCGCGCGAGCAGGCCCATCGCGAGCAAGATCAAGCCAAATGCGAAGGCGCGCGGAGTCGGTTCCGGATCGGTCAACAGGACGGCGGGTCCAACCAACGCGGCGCCCAAGTTGAGGAGAGCGGCGATTAACAGAGCGAAGCCGTCGCTCACGCCTGTTGAGAGCGCGAGGAGAAGCACGCCCCCAACGGCGGCGGCCCGGCACGAGATCTGCTGAATCAGAAGCGCAGTTTTAAAATTCAGGCGGCCGGCGGCGTGAAGGAACAACGTGACTTCGTCATAGATTGTATAAGTAACATGAGGGTTCGTAGCAACTAAGTCGCGCGAGAGATAGCCGGGAGTATCTAGCCTTTCTAGAACCGGAACCAAGAGCTGAGAGTCTCCCTGCAGGTAAGTGTGTCCGGGAAAGACTTCGAATTCGAATGCCGTTATCGCGGCAATGCCTAGGATCAGAAGCAGGGCTCGCTGCATCTAATGCACTGGAGTTTTCCCCAACTGGTCCTTGGCCCAAACGCGGTCAGGGTCAAGCTGCAGGGCCTTTTGCAAGTCTTGCCGCGCTTCCGGGTCCCGATTGGCTTTTCGAAGAGCGACTGCCTTCCATATGTATGCGTCCGCGAGATTGGGATCGAGCTGAATGGCTTTATCGAAATCCTTCAGCGCCAGATCGACGCCGCCGCCCATGGAGGAAGGCAAGTAGTAATTCCCGACGCCGCGGCTTACATATGCGAGAGCCAAGTTGCCGTCGAGTTGGATCGCCTTATCGATCTCGTCCTTGGCGCACGGCCCGTATTTCAAAGTGCCCATCAGGGGACTTGCGGGAATCACTTGTCCGCAGATTTCGCCGAGCAGGCGATGGTATTCCGCGTTGCCGCTATTTTCATCGGCCGCTTTTCGAGCAGGGGCCATGCCGGCCTCCGCATAGCCTTCCGATTTCTTCTTGTCATGCAACTCCATGGCGACTTCGGCCGCGTACGAATAAGCAAGAGCGAGCCGGTATTGCGCTTCGGCGGATCGCGGCGCCGCATCGGCGGAACCCTTTAATTGAGCGATCAAACCGTCCAGCGCCGGGAGATCTTGCCTGTCCCGAGCCTTTCGAAGATCGGCGACCGCGACGCCGAAAGCCATCGCGATAGCCGCCGCAGCGCAGAGCAGGAGTGCGAGCCGCAGCGCCCAGGGTCGTAGGTATCTCGACACGGTCATTTAAGAATGGACGAATGGGAGGTGTCAGAGTTTCGACATACGACGCTGAACAAACAAAAAGTAGAACGCAAGCACTACTAACAATATGCCGTTCGCCAACATGATGACAGGAGCGGAGGTTCGCTTAATCAAGAAGCCGGAGAGCAGGCTGCCCATGGGCATGCCACCCCGGAAAGCGACATTATAGACGCTCATTACGCGGCCACGCATGGCGTCCGTAACGTACATCTGCACGAGAGAGGTGTTGAGCGTCAGCACGATCATCATGGACGCGCCGGCTGCGAAGAGGCAGGCAGTGCTGAGCGTCAGATTGCGGCAGGCGCCGAACGCCGCAATTGTGGCGCCGAGGGCGATCATCATTGTCAGTGACCGCCGGGCTAAGCCTCTCTGCGTTTGGATTGCCGCAACCAGGAGGGCGCCCGTTATGGACCCGACTCCGGACGCGCATAGAAAGAGAGTGAAGGTGTTAGGGCCTCCGTGAAACACGTCGCGCGCCATTACGGGAAGAAACGTGATAAGCGGGAACGAGAGCAGCGCCGATAGGAAGGCGAGGAGCAACAGGCCGACCATGCCTTCCTTGTTCCGCAGGAAATCGATTCCTTGCTTCATGCTTTGGATCACCGACTCTCCGGTATTCACGGGTACGAAGCGCGGGCGGATCAGCAACAGCGTGGCGATGACCGCGATAAAAGAGATTCCGTTCAGCGTGAAACACCATGCGGCTCCCATTTTGGCGAGCGTGATGCCGCCCAGCGCCGGACCCACCACGCGGGCCAAGTTGAACTGTATGGAATTCAGCGCTATCGCGTTTTGCAGATCCGCTTTGTCGACCAGCGTGGGAATCAACGCCGAATACGCCGGACCGCCGAACGACTGGGCAAGCCCGACCGTAAACGACAAGCACCAGATATGCCACACACGAACGACGCCTGTGGCCACTAGCGTGGCGAGCGTAAACGCGCAAATAAGCTGTACGACTTGCGACATGAGCAGCAGGCTGCGGCGGCTGCGCCGGTCCGCGAACACTCCGCCGAATAATGAAAACAGGAAGATGGGGATCTGGCCGAAGAAGGCGTCCAGGCCGAGGTAGACAGATGAATTCGAAAGCTTGTAGACGAGCCAGCTCTGCGCAAGGATCTGCATCCACGTTCCGATGGTGGATGTGCAGGCGCCCATCCACATCAGCCGGAAGTCGTGATATTCGAAAGCTCGAAAGACTCGCTTCAGCAAAGCAATGCTCTTTGTAGCACGTGCGAGTTTCGGCTGGCCCCGGTTGAAGCTATTTCAGAGGTTTTGCCCGCTTGATGAGGTGGAGCAGATTTCCATCGGCGTCTTCAAAGAAAACCAGTCGATTGCCATCGTTTGTGTACGGCTCCCCTTCGAATTTCACGCCCTGCTCCCGCAACTGCGCGTACGCGGCGTCGAAGTCATCCACCGCGATGGCGATGTGGCGCATGCCGGGAGTACGAATGGCGGATCGGGGGCGCTCGCCTTCGGACGGGATGATTTCGATAAGGCTTCCGTTCTTGGCTTCGACGAAGTAGTTGCCGGCATATTCGAAGGTAGTTTCGAATTCCAGTTGAGAGACATACCACTCGGCCAGGCGCTTAGGGTTCGGCGAGGCAATAGCGAAGTGCTCGATTCCTATAAACATTAGTGGACCTCAACTGTTTGCGCAGCGAGCCATTGCTCCAATTCCGGATCGAAGAAATCCTTCACGGCCAGATCGACTCCTTCAAATTGGGTCGGCGTGGTCTCTATGCCGACGACGCGCATGCCGGCGGCCCGGGCGGCTTCCACGCCCGTGGGGGAATCCTCAAAAACGATGCAATCGCGCGGGGCGACCCGCAGCAGTCCCGCTGCTTTCAGGTAGACGTCGGGAAACGGCTTCGGCCGGGCGACCTGCTGTCCATCGACAATCGCCTGAAAATAGGGGCGCAGCCCTAAGCGATCGATTACGAAATCGATATTGGCGGGCTCGGCATTCGAGCCTATGGCCTTCGGAGTTGTTTCGTGCCGCTGGAGGAATTCAAGCAATCCGGGCACGCGGCACACGCTCAAATCTGTTTCGAGCAGCATCTGCCGGAAGAGACGTTCTTTGGCCGCGCCGTGCTCGAACACCACGCTTTCAGATAAGCCGTTTCCGAATAGCTCGCGAACCAGTTCCGAGTTGCGTTTGCCGTGCATGGCCCGCTCCATGTCTCCGCAACTCATTCCGAAACCCTCCAGATATCTTTCCCACGCGCGAACATGCAGCGGCATTGAATGGATCAACACTCCGTCGAGATCGAAAATCATCGCCGTGGAGGTTTCCGGACGGTTCACAGGCCGAGAATAGCACGGCAAAGCAGTGCGCTTTCGAGTATGTTCACTGGGCAAAATCAAGCGTTTGGACGCTACAATGAGGGTAAAGCGCACGCGTTCTGGACGCCAGCCGTGCTTGCCTGCCAGGAATGCTTCGAAAGCTTACAAGGAGTGCTCGCGTTACCAAAGTCGTGCCCAGTTGGCGCGAAGTTGCGCGCTTGGCCGTGTACTGCGGCCTCGCGGTCGGAACACTCGGGCTGATTGCTCCGTTCGTCAATGCTTCGCGTTTTTCAGGGCCGATTCAAAGGACGCTTGAAGCGTCGCTACAGCGCCGAGTGCACTTCTCGGCCGTACATTTCACGCTGCTGTCCGGACCGGGGTTGTCGCTGAAAGACGTCACCATTGATGAAGATCCTCGCTATGGATTGGAGCCGTTTGCGCACGCCGCGGCTCTCGAGGCGCACTTTCGGGTGGACAAGTTGCTAAGGGGGCAGATCCGGTTCACGAGCTTGCGGTTGGTCGAGCCATCGTTGAATCTTGTGAGAGACGGCAGTGGGGCGTGGAATGCGATGGAACTCATACAGCGGTTGAGCGCGCCCCGGCGAGCGCCGCTGAACCTTTTTCCAGCGTTCGAAATTTCCGGCGGACGCCTGAACTTCAAGGGCGGCACGCGCAAGAGCACGCTATACATCGCCGATACGGATTTGAGCGTTTATCCGGAGCGCTCCGGAAAACTCTATGTGCGCTTCTCCGGGTCTCCTGCTCGTACCGACCGCGCCGGAAACGGCTTTGGGCACCTGCGAGGGACGGCGAACTGGTATCTGACGCCAGCGACCAGCAAATCGAATCAATTGGAAGCCGAGATTACGATCGACCCGAGTAACCTCAGCGAGTTTACGACACTGGTAGAGGGCTACGACGTCGGCGTGCATGGAACGGTGAGCGCGCGCGCAAAGGTCGAAGGGCCCGCGACAGCATTGCAAATCAAAGGCGAGCTACGCCTGGACGACGTCCATCGCTGGGACCTGCTGCCGGCAAGCGGCGAAGATTGGCGCATCGGCTACAGGGGCAAAGTAGATCTGCTTGCGCAGACGCTGCAGCTTGAAACGGTACCGGCTGAAGCCAGGGAGACCGCGCCGGTGGCTCTTCAGCTCCGAGTCAAGGATTTTTTGCGCCGGCCATCGTGGTCGCTGCTGGGCCGGCTGACGGACGCGCCCGCCCAAAACCTTCTGCCGCTCGGAAGGCGCATGGGGCTTACTCTGCCGCAGGAGCTTTCGGCCGACGGAAGCGTCGACGGGGCGCTCAGCTATTCCAATCACTCCGGGCTCGAAGGCGGCATTTCCATTCGACACGCGCAGGTAACGCTACCGGGAGTAGCGCCGCTGCGAACCGAAGAAGCGGTCGCCAGCTTTTTCCCCGGCCGCATCCATGTAGAGCCGGCGCTTGTCGAAGCGCCATCGGGCGGAAGCCTGCGAGTGGGAGGCGATTACTACTTCGCTCCGCAACGGCTGGCGGCGGCGTTGAGTGTCGAAGAGTTCTCGTTGGACGCGCTGAAGAGGACGGCAGTAGCCTGGTTCGGTGGTCCCGGCGTGCTCTCCGCGGTTCACGGTGGAACGATGACAGGCCATCTCAATTACACTGAGGAACCTTCCACCCCAGCGGCGTGGTCGGGTCAAGTGCACTTTGCGGAGGCCACGATCGACACGCCTGGACTCGCGATTCCGCTCGAGCACTCGCAGGGACATGTGAGTTTCGACAGCTCAACGTTTGATCTGGAGCATTTCTCGGCCATTTGGGGGCGAAATACGGTTTACGCCACATACCGCTACAACGGCGCCGCCAAAAGGCCAGAGCGCATAACAATTCAGGTTCCTGGCGCCGATATCGCTGAACTCGAAGCGGCTCTCGACCCAACCTTGAGAGCGCAGAGCCTGCTTGCGCGGCTGCGCCTGACGCGGCGATCGATTCCAAGCTGGCTCGCGGAGCGCAATGTCGATGGAGATCTGACAATTGGAAGCTTTACCGTGAACGGCATTAACCTCGGCCGACTTTCCACCCGATTCACATGGCAAGGAACAAGCTTCGATTTTGCCGCGCTGCAGCTTCGCTTACCCGAAGGGCTGGTGCGAGGTCACGGCACGATGAATCTGGCTTCCTCGGCGCCCAGCTTTGATTTCGAGGCCGCCGGAACTGGATTCCCCTGGCGCGGTGGGTTGCTCAGCGCTCAAGGCGCATTTCAGACATCGGGGACAGGCGGCGACAGTTTTCAAAATCTGCGAGCGGCCGGAACGTTTACCGGCTCCAACGTACAACTCTCCGGGCAGGACTTTTTCAACGCTGTTTCGGGCAATTTCGAATTCAGCTTCGCCGGGGGCTGGCCCAATTTGCGGTTGTCGAAGATCGAGGCCGACGATGGCGAAGACGCGTGGGAGGGCCAGGCCGCCAGCCAAAGCGACGGTAAGCTGATCCTCGATCTGGAGCACGACGGGCATCAGCGGCGCGTGGTCAGCACGCTCGCGCCGGAGCTGCCCGCCTCCGGCGCCCTTACAAGCACGGCTATGCCGCAATAAAACATTTTCGCCTCAGCCTGTATTTTTCGCTAGAATCGAGTTTTAAGGATGTATCCGTCAGATCCCGGTCCTGCCGCGCGGAATCGGCTTGCGTTCCAACTCAACCAGGTTCTAAGGCGGCTGCGGCAATACCGGACGGAAACGCAGTGGGTTTCGGCGGTTCTCGACGGAGTATCCGAATTCGTTCCGGAGGCGGCCGTCTTTGCCGTGAAGCAGGGATATATAGAGTTGCTGGGCCAATTGAAGATGGCGCTGCCAAGCCATGCGTCCTTTTCGACGGCGTCCACGGCGGCCTTCGCCGCGGCGCTTGCCTCGAAGGAGCCTGTGATCGCTTTAAGGACTCCTGGCGAGATCGGGGCCCTTCTCGGCGTCTCGGCGCCCGGCGAACGCGCCCACATCGTTCCCATTAGCAATGAAGGCCGCGTAGTCGCGGTCTTGTTCGCTCAATATGCGGGCGCGGAACAAGGGGAGGCCATCGAATTAATTGCGGGAATGGCGTCGATCGTCTTGGAACGGCAGTCGAACACATCCTTACAAACGCAAATCTCGGACGCTCAAATACCGAGACATTTAGGTACGGATTGATGACTATTTTTTCGAGGGTGGACTATCCTGGCGAGCCGAATTGAGCGAGGAGAGCGGGCTCGCTCCTCCGCTTCCGCGGCGCGAGTCATCGCCGGCTGTTGCCTGGCGACATGTTTTGGCGCGATGCTGTTCTCCGCAACGGCAAGAAAGAAGCCGCAATCGGCCGCCAAGCCTGCTCCGAAAGCGGTTGGCGCGGCGGGCCTGATAGCGCTCGCGCAACACCAACTGGAACTCGGAAACTTGCGGGCAGCGGCGGAGTATGCCGGCTCGGGCGCGGCCAAGGCTCCTTCTCTGAACGATTATGCACACTACATCCGCGCGCAGGCCGAGTACGGGATGAAGAATTACGGCGAAGTCGCCAAGTCGGCAACGCAGATTTTCAACCAAGCGCCGGCATCGCCCTTTGTTGGCCCAGCGGCGGCGCTCGCGGTGCGCGCGCACCTGGATGGAGACCGTCCGAAGGACGCGCTCGAATTGGTGCGGAAGTATTTCGAGGTCATTCCACAGCCGCAAGCCGACCTGCTGCTGGCCCGCTGTTTTGCGGCTACAGGCGATCTGACTCGCGCCGCGCAAGATTACCAGCGCGTGTACTACGACTACCCAACCGCGCGGGAAGCGACGGATGCGGCAAATGCATTAGTGGACCTTAAGCAGCGAATGGGCGATTCGTATCCTGGGCCGACGCCCGCCGACATGCTGGGACGCGCGGACAAGTTGTTCGAGGCGAACAACGCTGGAGGAGCGCGGATCGAACTCTATGCGGCGATTCCGCAGCTCAGTGGAGTGGAACGAGATCAGGCGCGGGTGCGGTTGGGTGTAGCGGATTACCTGAATAACAATGCGAAGGCGGCTTTCGAATATCTCACCGCCCTGAAAGTAGACGAAAGCGAAGCGGACGCAGAGCGCCTCAGCTACCTGATCCGCTGCGCCCGGAAGCTGGATCGCCACGCGGACGTTAAGCCGTTTCTAGACCATCTGGAACAGCAGCATGCGGCTTCGCCGTGGAGACTCGACGCCCTGATTTATGTCGCCGACCAGGCGCGAACGGATAACGATCCGGATACCTACTTGCCTCTGTATCGCGCTTGCGCGGCGACGTTCCCGAAAAATCCACGCTCGGCATGGTGCCATTGGCGCGAGGCATTCGAGAGCTACCGGAAAGATGGAGACGATGCTTTCGATTTGCTGCGAAGCCATGTCCAGCAGTACCCCGGCTCCACCGACGTGAACGACGCAATGTATTTTCTGGGCCGGCTGTCGGAGCGCAAGAACGACAATGCTTCCGCCCGGGCCTGTTATGAAGAGCTTGGCGCGCGCTTTCCGAACACGTATTACGCGGTGCTGGCGCGCGAGCGGTTGAAGGCGCCGGCTTTAGAAGCGGCCACGCCGAGTCCCGAGATGCTGCAGTTCCTGCATGCGGTTCCGTGGCCCCCGCGAGAGCAATTTCCCAGCTTCGTTCCGAGCGAAGCCGTACAAGCTCGCATCGACCGCGCGCAACTGCTGCAGTTGACCGGGTTGAACGATTATGCGGAAGGCGAGCTGAAGTTCGGCGCGCGCAACGACGGCATCCAGCATAATGTCTATGCGTTCGAGCTGGCGAAAATGGCGGCGGCGCACGGCGGCCCCGATCAGGCGATGCACGAAATCAAAGCCTATGCGCCGGATTACCTGTACATGCCTCTCGAAGAGGCTCCTGTCGCTTTCTGGCAGCTTGCCTTCCCTATTCCTTATCGCGATTGCATCGAGCAGTACAGCCGGGAGCAGGGCCTAGATCCATTCGTGGTGGCGGCCCTCATTCGACAGGAATCGGAGTTCGATCCTCGCGTGATCTCGCACGCGAAAGCTTATGGGTTGATGCAGTTGCTGCCGTCCACCGGACGGGATCTCGCGCGACATTTCGGGGTGCGGCGGTTGCCGGCTTCTCAGCTTCTTGTGCCCGGTCGAAATATTCAGCTTGGGACTTACTACTTCCGCAGCTCCCTGAACTCTTATGCCGGCCAAGTGGAATTGGCGCTGGCATCTTACAATGCGGGCCCCGGGCGAGCGAACGTCTGGCGCACGTGGGGACCTTTCCGCGAACAGGCAGAGTTCGTGGAGACAGTTCCATTTCACGAGACGCGCGGATATATTCAGATCGTGCTTCGGAATGCCGACGTTTACCGGCGGCTCTATGCCGGAAGTGTTCCCGACGTGCCGGCGTATCATCCGAAACCAGCGCCGAAATTAAAGCCGAAGAAGAAGGCTCGCCGGCATTCGTGAGCGAGCTTTCAAGACCCAACGGTAAGCGAACGAGCGAGCCCCTCCTGAATGTCGGCCGTGGCTGTTTGATCGCTTGGAGCAGCATGAAAAGATGCGAGAGTCATCGCGCCGAATCCGCGATGGCAAGCATGGGAATTCCTAGGCGGCGCATCCCGATTAGATTCAGGTCAGGGGCGGCAACGATACAATTAAGCTTTCGGAAGTAAATCAAAGTCAAGATTCCATGGCACCCAATGCAGCTACCGTAAATCGGGCCGAGGCCAAGCAGCCGTCCGCGCCGCCAGTTCGAGAAGCTCCGCGAAATAGCATCGCCGAATGGGCGGTCACAATTTTGCTGTTGCTATTCGGGACGACAACGCTGGTGCAGGCGTTCGTCATCCCAAGCGGGTCTATGGAAGATACGCTCGTGATCGGCGATCATTTGCTAGTCGACAAATTGGCGTATGCACCGAGCGGAGCGCTGAGCAAGTACATACTTCCCTATGAGCAGCCGAAGCACGGCGACATCATTGTCTTCCGGTTCCCGGTGGACATATCTCAGACGTTTGTGAAGCGCGTGATCGGCGTGCCGGGAGACCGGCTGAAGATGGTCAATCGGGTGGTTTATCGAAACGGCGTGCAGCTAAACGAACCGTACGTGTATCACAAATTCCCTTACGACGCATCGCGCGACAATTTTCCAGGCGAACCGACCCTTTTCGCCGATGGTTTGCAGGCGCAGTTGCAGCGCAACATGCTGGAGAACCACGTCGTGAATGGCGAGATCGTGGTGCCCCCCGATTCGTACTTTGCGATGGGGGACAATCGCGATAATTCGCTCGATAGCCGGTATTGGGGATTCGTGCCGCGCGACAATATCATCGGCAAGCCCTTGCTGATTTACTGGTCCTATCGCGCGCCCTCGGAGGACCTTACAGGATCGTCGGTCAACTCGCTACTTACACATTTCGTCGATTTAGGCGAGCATTTTTTCACCCGAACGCGTTGGGACCGAACCTTCCGGGTAATCCGCGGATTTCCGGATTCCAAGCTAGGCGATCGCCCTCTGCCGCTCAACGCGGGATCGCCGAATCCATAAGTCGCGCACGGCGGGCGCGAGCGCATGGCCGGCTCGCCTACACTAAGTAGATCTATGTCGAGCCACCGATACGGCGTGATTATGGCGGGAGGCCGTGGCACGCGTTTTTGGCCGAAGAGCCGGCGCAGAAGCGCAAAGCAGGTACTTCGCCTGTTCGGCGAGCGGAGCCTGATTCAGCAAGCGTTCGATCGGCTTCGCGGCGTGATTCCGCCAGCTCATATTTGGGTCATCACTAACGAATACCTGGTGAGTGAAATACGGAAGCAACTACCGGAGATCCCGGCGCGGCAGATCATCGCCGAACCGGCGCAGCGCAACACGGCGCCCTGTATCGCTTTGGCGGCGCACATCCTTGCCCAAATGGATCCTAAAGCCGTCATGGGCGTCTTTCCAGCAGATCATCTGGTTGTCAAGGAGGCGCGCTTTCGACAGTTTGTCAAGGCAGCTTTTCGAGCGGCGGAACAGGCGAGCGTAGTTGTCCTGGGCATTCAGCCGCGCTGGCCGGAGACCGGCTACGGTTACATAGAATTCCCAACTGGCGTCAAGCCGGGAAGTAGCGAGCCCATGCCCGTGATGAGGTTTCGCGAGAAGCCGGACTACGAATCGGCCAAGCAGTTCGTGGAGCGCGGCAATTTTTATTGGAACGCGGGCATGTTCTTCTGGCGCGCCTCAGCCGTGCTCGATCTCATGCGGCGGCACCAACCGAAAACCGCTACGATACTTGCTGGATTACCGCCGCTCTCTAGCCGGCGCTTCGCGGCATCCCTGGCGAATGCGTATCCGCTGTGCGAAGGCATTTCCATCGATTACGCGATCCTTGAAAAGGCGGAGCAGGTGGCGGGAATCGCCGTCGACGATATTGGATGGAACGATGTCGGTAGTTGGCAGGCGGTGTATGATTTGGCGAGAAAGGACCAGAACGCTAATGCGTCCCGAGGCGAATTATTCGCGGAAAACAGCGGGGGGAACTATATAGACGCCGACAAACCCGTGGCTCTTTTAGGAGTAGAGGATCTCGTGATTGTGGATACACCCGACGCGCTGCTGGTTGCGAGCCGAAGCAGTGTGCAGGATGTAGGAAGAATCGTGAAGGCGCTCGAAGAGCGGAAGAGGGACGACCTGATTTGAACGCGGGAAATGAATGGCGCGCCCTGTTTAGGATTTGCATCCGAAGGCTCTGGGCGCGCGAGGGGGGCCGCGCGGCGCTCATTTTGGTTCTGATTCTGAACGCGCTCTTTTTCCCGTTTATCTGGGGGCATAAGAGCATGCTCGACAGCGCTCAACTCTGCCCGAGTATTCTGCCGGGCGGAGCGGCGGCCGGCGCCCGCGTTCCGATGGGATGGGCCAAGACGCTGGACGGCGCCGCGGCGGCGTGGTTTTTCGAACCTTCTATCGCGCTCACCGGCGACGAGTATTTGCGGGATAGAACCATTCCCCTGTGGAATCCCTATCAAGCCTACGGCGCGCCATTTGCGGCGAACATGCAGGCTCAACCATTCTGCCCCCTGACTGTGCTGCTTGCGCTGCGTCTCACCCCGCTAACTTACAACCTCTTTATTCTTTGCCGCCTGTTTGTCGCGGGTATCTTTGCGTTTCTCCTGTTTCGACTTTACGTTGGCTTTATTCCGGCTATGGCAGGCGCCGTTGCTTCCATGCTTGGCGGATTTTACATCCTCTATATGACGATGCCCCACATCAGCGTGGACATGTTGATTCCAGCCTCGCTCTTTGCGGCTGAATGCGTGCTTAGGAAGACAAGTTACAAGGCCCTTTTGGGATTTACCACTGTATTGTTTCTCGTGATCGTGGGAGGAATGCCGGAGAGCAGCATACTCCTGCTGTTATTTCTCTATGCATTCACCGTTTTTCGAGTTATTTCCGATCCGGAGTTACGAAGGCGATGGGTACAGTTGAGCAAGCGGGTGGTATTATCGAGCGTCGCGGGTCTCGGTCTTTCCTGTCTTTTATTAATACCTTTCTTAGAGTTCATGCGTCACTCCTACAACACGCATGATCCTAGCCGGATCGGCGGAGTTATTCCGGGCCTTTATCATTTCTCTCCCGACTCGACGATCCTGACCTTCCTGTTTCCTTTACTCTATGGGCAATGGCACGGATTGGCAAACCAATTCGGACTTGCAGCATTCTTTCTTAGTATTATCGCGGCCGCAGCGATGCTAAACAAACATCAGAACGGCGCGTCAAGAACATTAACTAGCCTGACTTGGTTCTTTGGAACTTATGCGATCCTTCTGCTTCTTAAGCATTACGGCATCTGGCCGATTAACGATCTAGGGCGCCTGCCGTTGTTCCGCTATGTGGATTTTTATAAGTACGGCGAGGCGGTCTTGTCGATCTGCGTGGCGGCGCTCTGCGCGATCGGCTTGCAAAGAATCATGAGTGGGCAGGTGACAAAGGCAATCTTTAGCATGGCTCTTATTGTATGCTTTGCAACGGCGCCCCTCGCGCTCTACATTGGGCAAAAAGTGATGACCGATGAGATTAAGCTTCATCGCTCTGCAATTCAGTTTTCGGAAATCGCGCTTACCGTGGGAGTTGCAGCGGTCTTCGGCCTGGCCATTAGCCTAATTATCTTTCAAAGCATTCCCAAGCGTCTGACGCTATGCATAGCCGTCGTGTTAATTTTTGAATTCTCGTTCAACTACATAGTTCCGGTGTACTACCTTTACAATACTCTGCCGAATCGATCCCAAGATCCGTATGCCGGGGCGCCCTATATTCAGTTTCTAGAACGTCAAACCACTCGCTTCGAGAGAATTTTCGCCCGAGATAGGGAGCTATATCCAGATTGGGCTTCGGTCTTCCGCCTGCAAGATATTCGAGATCTGGACGCTATGTATTACTGGAAATATCTGCCATTCGTGCGGAATTTCCTCCCCGCGGGTTCCCCGTCGAAAACCCAGGAGTTGTGGGATCGCTTTACGGGAGACGAGTCAGAATATGCCTTTCGCAATCCGCGGGAGAAGCGCTTGCTGCAACTGTCGTCGGTTAAATATCTGGTCGGCGCCAAGCCGTATTCCGATCCGGTGTTCAAGCCCACCTACAATCGGGAAGCAAGGATCTACGAGTACGACGACGTTCTGCCGAGAGCGTCGATATTCTACCAGGCCGAAGTTGAGCCGAACGAAAGTGAAGTGCTGAGGCGGCTCGCCGACCCTGCCGTCGACATTTTTCGCACAGTTCTGCTTGATCGCACCAAGCTGAAAGCCGCGGACATTGCGGAGCTTTCAAAATTGGAGCCAAATGTAAACCGGAGCGCGAGTGCCGCGACCATCGCCTCGTACTTACCGCAGGCCGTAGAAATTCATGCGTCGCTCGACAGGACCGGCATACTTGTACTGAACGATTCGGATTACCCCGGCTGGGCAGTACGCGTCGACGGCGCCGCTGCCAGATGGTTTACGGCGAATTACCTGTTCCGCGCTGTCCTGTTGCCTCCAGGCTCGCATGTTATTCGTTTTGTTTACAATTCCCGAACCTTTAACTTGGGCCTCGGAATTGCCATCCTGACATTGCTTTCAATGAGCTTCGCGGGAGCAGTTCACTATCGACGCGTACGTAAGACGGGGTCAAGGGATAAGAAAGCCCGCCATACGCAAACTGGATCGGCGCTCACTTCATTCGTAACTCAGAGTTTCTGAAGCGCGCCCAGGCGAAGCGCTCGCTATGGGCAGAGTCGCTCATCCGAGTTGCAAGCTCTACCGTAATCCGACCGTAAATGGGGGCGAACTGGAGCCGCCACTGAACTTTCGAGGCGCTTGCTACCTCTTTAGAAGCCTCGAACACAGCTTCGCCTCGTGAGTCATAAAGACGAAAGAGGAAACTGATCGGGGCTGCGTGCTCGTTATCAACAGAAATCTCGGATTCGAACGTGTTCAAGCCGGCTATTTCCATGTCCTCAAAGCGCGCTTTCGCCTCTGAGTTTCCGGGCCCAGGATGAAGATAGATGGCCTGGTTGTCCGGTTCGAGCCTGGTTTCAGAACCGCCGGCCAATATGACGCGCCCTTTTTCGGCCTCGCGAATTAGAGAGATGGCGTCCGGAAAAGGTTTGGCGTGGCTCGGCTGGATCTCTCTCAAACACGCAGCGGCCCATTCGGCCACTTGGCGCAGCTTCTCGTTCTCCTCCTTCAGGCGCTGGAGCGAGGCGTTCAGGTCGCCATAGAGGGAGTTGATGGGCAGATTGTCCGGGCACAGGCGACGCACGATGTCGAATAGATCGGCGCGGCGCGCCGGAAGAACGTAGCCGCGGGGGCCGATGGGAAAAGCATTCGCGACCGACGGCAAATCGATAATTCGCGGTGCTTTCAGCCCCTCGGCGATCGCGCTGGCCAAACTCGGATTCCCGATGAACAGAGCCGAGTGCTGGATCATGTGAGCTAACTCCAGAAAATCCCGACAGGTCCTTACGCGAGCATCGAATCCGGAGACGGCGCGCCACTCGTCCGGAATTCCCACCGCCACAATGTCCTCGAAATAGAGTCCGAGTTCGCGAACAAACTCGTCGGTAAGCGCCCGGTAACGCGGTGTAAGCGAAAGGACCACCCCGGCCCGTTCGGAACCTTCCTCCGGAACGGACAAGAAGGGTTCGTTTGGATCGATTTCAACGCCAAGAGCGCGGGCATAAGCGTGCATCAGATGCGTGTGTGTGAACTCGACGGTCCGGAAGCGATCGAGAATGAAGTCAACCCCAATGCAGTCCGGATCGACATCTTCAAGAGGTACGCCGGCCTTCACGATTGTCACGCGATCGATGTAGTCTTGAGCCAGCAGCAGCGGCACCAGGCCGCGAGCCATTTCTTCCGTGAGCTTGCGGTTCGGGTCAGGCGAACGATAGACGTTCAGGATCAGATGTCGAACGCCCAGAGCTTTGACAGTCGGCAACGAATATAGAACGTCGCCCCCATTGCCGCTGTGTATGGCTGAAGTTCGCGGCGCCTCACCTTCGATCTTGCTTTGGTCGAGCACTGTCTTAAACGAGATGGAAACCATGATTATGAATCCAAGCCGACAAAATCTCCAGGTACTGAGTTTCAACGTCGCGCTTCCAATTCAGCAGGGAGCGGGGAAGCGCTTCTATATCGATCCGGCGCAAATGGTCAAGTAACTCTCCGGGCGAACTGGAGGGCAGGTAAGGAAACAACGCGGCGGCGGAGGACGGCTGCGCGTCGCCGGTCACTAGGATTGCGGGCTTTAGCAACGACGCGGCAGCAAAGGCGGCGTGTACGGAGTTCGTCGCGATCACATCGCATTGGCTCATGGAACTCAGGAGCGCGGATGAATCCGGACAATACAGCCTGTCGCGCGGCCAATCGGCTGCCATTTCGAGAGATTGCGCAATGCTGCGATAAAGCAGATGAACTTCGTACTCCTGCCTCAATTGTGCAATCGAACGCTGCATCGCTCGACCGAGCCAAGGCGGCTGTCGTCCATGAAACGCGCAGTCGGCCTCCCATACCACGGCCAGAGATCCGAACCGGCGGGGAGGATCCTCCCATTCCGAAGCAAATAGCGAGGGACAAGGCAACAGACGCGACTCGAAACCAACATCCTTCAAGGCATTGTAAGCGAAGGGCGAGCGGGTGAGCATCGTGGCGCCGGAAAGCGCGGCGCATTCTGCTGGAGTCAGTCTCAGATCCTTCTCGGAGTGATCGACGCCCAAGAAGAGCCACGTAAACTTACCGGCCTCGCGCAAATCTAGTAGAACCCGGAACTGAGAGCCGCTCCACTCAGGCGTGCCCGCCGCGACCACCACGTCGGCATGCGTCACACTGTTCCCCTGATGAGGAGGCTGGGGCGCCTCGCGCGCCGATGCAGGGCGAACGCTGGAGCGAGCGCTTTCATGCACGCGCCATTCCAGGCCCGGAATGCCGCACAATCGGCGAAATAGATTCCGGGCTCCGAGCTCGATCCACTCAATACCCGGATTCCAGGAGCATGTAGAACAGAACAGTGCATTCAGCCGTTTCATATTCCGGAAATTCTGTTATGCCGATGCTATAATCCGTTTCGTTGGGGTTGGCGGGCGTCTGCTCGAGGAACGTGCAATTTATGTCGACTGATCGTAAACGTTACGCGCTGGTAACTGGCGCCGCAGGCTTTGTAGGAGCTCATGTAGTTAGAGAGCTACAAAATCTAAATGACGTATCGGTCGTAGCATTAGACGATTTGACGGGCGGGTACCAGGAGAACTTACCTGGCGGCATCGATTTCGTAAAGGGAAGCATCACAGACACCGCATTACTAGCGCGTCTTTTCCAAAAATATAATTTCCGTTTTATTTATCATCTGGCGGCCTATGCGGCTGAAGGGTTGTCGCATTTTATCCGTCGATTTAATTATACAAATAATCTTATCGGCAGCATCAATCTGATTAACGAGGCCGTGAAGGCTGAATCCGAGTGCTTTGTGTTCACCAGCTCGATCGCCGTATATGGGGCGATTGAGCCGCCGATGGCCGAACACAAAACGCCCCATCCGGAGGATCCATACGGAATCTCTAAGCTCGCAGTCGAGATGGATTTGCGCTGCGCGCACGAGATGTTCGGGTTAAATTTCGTAACCTTCCGGCCGCATAACGTTTATGGCGAGTATCAGAATCTAGCGGATCCATACCGGAATGTAATCGGTATCTTCATGAAGCAAATCCTCGAAGATAGGCCGATGACGATCTTCGGCGACGGAACGCAGCAGCGGGCATTCAGCTACGTTGGAGATATTGCGCCAGCTATCGCCAGCTCGCCGTTTGTGAGAGCGGCCCAAAACGAAGTTTTCAACATCGGGGCGGATCAACCATACGCGATCAACGACTTGGCAGTACGCGTCGCCGAAGCAATGGGCAAGCCCGGCCATCCCGTCGAGCATCTTACTCCCCGCAACGAAGTTCTCCATGCCTTCAGCGATCACTCGAAAGCCCGTTCGGTGTTCGGTTCCGAGAGGCAGACCTCACTCGACCAGGGGCTGGCTCGAATGGCCAGGTGGGCGCGGTCCGTGAGAATGCGTCCGCTTGAAGGTTTTGCCGATATCGAAGTAACGAAGAACATGCCTCCCAGCTGGTTGAAATACAAAGCGCAGGCCTCGTATCTAAGTTGACTTATTAGTGGTATGAACAAGGAACGGTTGATCTGTGCTTTAAGAGCATCACCGCTGTGGTTGTCTCCTGCGCACTTTGCCTTCGGCCAGGATATAAGCGGAGCCGCCGGCGGCGTGGATGTGATCTGGTACTGGAGGAAGTTCGGGAAAACGCAAGAAGAGGCGCTCGCGCCGGGAGACTGCGTTTCGGATTACTTGCGTCATGCCGCGCCGGAGCGCAGGAGCCCGAACCTTGCTTTCGACGAGTTCTGGTATAGGCACGAATATCCGGCGGTCGAACGGCTGATAAGCGAGGGCAAGTATCGCTCGGCATGGGAACACTACGTTGCGGAGGGCGCGCGTAATTACTATAACCCGGCATTCTGGTTCGACGACCGTTGGTATCAACGGCAGCATGTCGAGGTAGCCTCGGCGGTCGCAAGCCGTAATCTGATTTGCGGATTCGAACACTACCTGCTCTACGGAGTCCGGCAGGGCTTTTCGCCGAGCATCTACTTCAACGCGGAGTGGTATCGCAAGAATCACATGCCGGAGATTACCGCTGGAGTCCGGTCGTATCCGCTAGTTCATTACTTGTTGTCTGAAAGAAAAGCGAGAGCGTGCCCAGTTCCGTTTTTCGATCCGCAGTGGTATTCCATCCAGTACGGCGGGTACCGACCTGCCGAAGGCGGCAAGCCGGAAGTTGCTCCGGCGTATGAGCATTACATGTTGTTTGGAAGACGCCTGGGAAACAGCCCGTCCCCTTATTTCAATGAAGCCGCATATCGGGAAGCTTATCCGGAGGTGGTGAAGCAGTTGACGGCCGGCGTTTACGCCAGTGGCTTCGAACATTATGTAACCGAAGGCCCAGCTAACGGCTATCTTGCGCCGTCGCATTTAGGCCACGGAGGCGTAGATTATGCCGGGCCGGCATTCCTACAGAGTTATGAACAAAGCCTTCGCCTTCATCTCTCGCAGCTTTCGGAACTGAGTGAACTGATGAAATTGTAAGTGCTTGCACTGTTCCATTAGGAATACGGCCACGCACTACTGATTGTCATGAGCAGCATCTTAAACCAGGTTACGAACAAAAGCATACACGTCTTTACTTCCGATTTCTTGCCATTTCCCGGCTGCCCGCACACCGCAGGCGGAAATCGCAGCATGCAAATCATCAGCGCTCTGCGAAGGGCCGGGCACAAAGTAACTTTCAGCATGCCGCTTAATAACTTTATCGGGAGAAAGAACAAAGCGCGAGTGTTGCCTCAACTTAGCCAGGAAGAGATCTGGGCATGTGAGCATTTTGGCGAACCTGAAGTAGTTCTGAACCGTATTCAGCCGGAAATCGCTATCTATTGCAATGTAAATACGTTCCGAACGCTGTCCCGGTTCAGCAACGAAATCGTTAACATTGTCGATTTCAACGGGCCGATGCAGTTCGAAGGACTCTTCATGAATGCGCCCGACATGGAAACCGCCATGCGTGACGGCGCGATCCTGGAAGCCCGCTGCTTGGAATTAGTACAGAAGATGCGGGATGTCGATTACGTAATGACCGTATCGGAGCGGCAGAAGTATTTTTGGTCTGCTTATTGTACTTTGGCAGGGTTTAGCTTCAGTGAACTCAAACTGCTTGTCTGCCCCTCGACTTATGAATGCGCGCCTCTCTCCCGCAACCCCGCCTCGGAGTTAACGGTCGTGTACTCGGGTGGATTTTATCCCTGGCAAGATCCCGAGCGCTTCTTGTTTGCGGCAGCTTCGATTCTCGACGGAATAGAAGGAGCCATCCTACATGTCTTCGGAGAGCCTCACGCGGGAATGCCGAATGAAGCGGATGTCAAGAGAATGCTGCAACAACTCCAGGAGCATCGATGCGTAAAATATCACGGGTATAAGCCCATTGAAGATGTTATGGCGGTTCTCTCCACAGCTTGGTGCGCGCTGGAACTCATGGAGTACACGTTTGAGAGGGAGCTAGCCGTGACGGGGAGAACTCTTGGGTTTCTCGCTTCAGGGACGCCGGTCATTTATAACAATTACGCCACTCTGTCGAAGCTGATTGAGACTTATAACGCAGGCTGGACACTGTCGACGGCCGACACCGCTCCGCTTGAATCCGTGTTCGAGCAGCTCGCCTCCGGTGGCCTGCCCCTTGTCGAGAAGCTATCGTGTAACGCCAGACGACTGGCTGTCTCCGAGTTTGCCGGAAACGAGTGCATGCGCCCTCTGCTGGATCTGTGCGCCGGACCGGTCGCCAAGCGCTCGCGGCCCTCGGCTCCCGCTGTTATACACCCGAGTTCCGACCTCAAGCCGGAATCGCTTGGGCGGGTTCTCGCTGTCACTCCGGGCGCTGGAAGTTTACGCGAACTTAGAATCAGCAATCCATTGCGCGCGCTTCAACGTCAAGGCTACATCTCTGCCCTGAAGATAGTGGACCCGTCGTTTCACGACTTACGAGACGACCAGAATCGGTACCACGCGCTCGTGATTCAAAGGGCGGTGCCAGAATACATCGTCGAAACTCTGCACAATCTCGGGTTGTCTTTCGCTCTGGACTGCGACGATAATCTACTGAGCCGCCCAGCTTTCCGCCAGGGACCGACCGAAGGGGAATTGCTTTCGGGTCTGCGATTTTGCACGGTTTTGACCACGCCGAATCCCAGGCTGGTCCGCAATCTGGAGAAGTACTCCGGCATGCCGCTCGAGGGGAAGGCGTATATCACGCCGAACGCACTGCCGTTTCCTCAAGGAGTGCCGTCGAGAAGTTACTCTCAACCGGAACAGATTCTCTGGATTCAAAGCGATATTGCCGCTCTGGGCGATAGCCGCGAAGCGGTCGTACGCGCCGTCGACGATTTCTCCCACAAGTACTCGCTGCCCATTGTTCTGATCGGACCCGAGGTCTTAAAACAGCCTAAGTTCAAGCATCAGGTATTTATGGGCGAAATCGATTTTACGTCTAACTTGCAGTTGCTGGAATTCGCGGCGTCCAGTGTCGGTGTCGCCCCGCTCGAAACCGTAGCTGACCAGGAGACGCTGGATTTCGTCGCGGGCAAGAGCGACCTCAAGATCCTCCTTTTCGCCGGATATGGGCACGCCGGTGTTTATAGCGCGGCGCCTCCATACTCCGATTCGCCGCTGCAAGAAGGGTTGAGCGTAATAGGCAACACTTACGAGGAATGGACGGCGGCTCTGGAGTACCAACATCGTGAAGGATGGAAGAAGCTCCCCGAAATCACCGAACGCATTCAGTCCGAGCGCCATATCGACACGGTTGCCAAGAACTCCTGGCGGCCCGCGCTTCAAGCGTGCCATCTGGCCAAACCGGTGAGAGGAGCGGATCTTTACGAAGCCTTTCATGCCACCAGGCAAGTAGATCCGGCCCCTGTGCGCTCCATGGCGTATATGCTGGCGAACTGGGATGTCGCTCGCGAATATGTGGCTTGCGGCTACGGTACCGCATGGGATCATTACTCCACTTACGGAAGAGGCGAGCAACGTCTGGCAAGGCACGCTCCCGAGGTGCATAGTAGATTTCTGGAGAAAATCGCCAGTGACACCGGCGAATACATGAAAAGCATTAAGGAAGCAATTCGGAAGCGTGAGCTGACGATCAAGACTCTACGGGAGAATGAGAAAGAGCGGAACAGATCTCAGGATGAAGTACGCCGATTGCAAGGGTGCGTCGACAAACTGGAACGCGACCTGTCGATCGCGCATCGGACTCTTGAAGGAATGGCAAACTCTCGATCCTGGAAATTGACCGCTCCGCTGCGGAAAGCTACCGGACTGCTGAAGAAGCGGTGACCGCGATAAACGCTCCGGCGAGCTGAGGGCAACAGATTTGAAGGGCTATCTCGACAGAGTCGGCATGCATTCGATTGCCGGCTGGGCTTACGATGAAAGTAACTTGGATTTAACGTTGACGGCCTGGGTCAACGGCGCTGCCGTTGCCTCCTTCCCTCCTTCATTAGTCAGACCCGACATCACGCACCTCTCGCGAAACAATGTTGGATTCGAGGTTACTCTCGCAAAGGCTTTAACCCCCACGGACGTCGTGGGCGTGACTAACGAAAGAGGGGACCACCTGTCGCGTTCGCCGCGCAAGGCGCTGCTGTCCGATTGGACGAAAGAAGAGAAGGCCCTTTGTTTCATTTCCCGCGACATGAAGATACTGGAAGTCGGACCGGGATATAGCCCTCTGACGCCTCGTTCGAAAGGGTGGAATAGTTTCTCGCTCGATCACGCGACAAAGGAGGAACTCGAGGCCAAATATCGAGGGCATCAACCGATCGCATTAGTTGAGCCGGTTGATTATGTTTGGAGGGGAGGGCCGCTTGAAGCCGTGATTCCGTCTGAGAACCGCAACAGCTTCGACGCAGTGATCGCGAGTCATGTCATTGAGCATTTACCGAACCCCATCGCATTCTTTCTATTTGCGACTTCCGTTCTGAAACCCGGAGGGTTGGTTTCTTTAGTTATTCCAGACAAACGCTTCAGTTTTGACTTTTTCAAGCCTCTAACCATGACCAGCGACTATCTCTGCGCCCACGATGCGCGCCGGACACGCCATAGTAAGAAGACCGCTTTCGATTATATGGCCTACAACGTGAGCGAAAGCGGGCAAATTGGCTGGTCAACACGCCTGGTGGGTGATTTCAGTTTCAATTGCGTTGATGAGGACCAACTCATGGCGGCAAAGCGGCGGTTTGACAACACGATCGAAGATGAGTCCGGTCCGTACGTAGATTATCACGCGACAATATACACTCCCTCCAGTTTTGCACTTATCATTTTTGAGTTGGGACAGTTGGGAGTGTTGCCATTTCATATCGAGCACTCGTTTCCGACAAGCGGCTGCGAGTTCTATGCGACATTGCGGCATAGAACTCCCGAACGCCTGCCATTAAACCGGATTCAAGAAGAGCGGATTCGACTGATGAAGGAAATGGTGCGGGAGACATCTCAGCAAGGACGCTGGTTATTGGATGAGGCGTAATCTGGCGCTAGGGATTGGACGGCAGCACAGCATCCATACACCGGAGCAACGGCGTAATCCACGCGATTACATGAGGAGTCGCGAGCGAGTCGCTCACGCTCGTATGCTGATTTGTATGCGCTCTTCTCTGCTCCTATTCGGGATTCTCGCGTCCCTGCTACTGAACGCCTCTTGCTTTCTATCCGAGCCTGTGGTTCCCGACGGCAGCGTGATTCGCGCGCCGAACGAGTGGATATGCGCGGTTCAAGCCGGCCGATTGAGGCACATCCCGGACTTGCCTACTTTCGATAATCTTGGATTTGTTGCTACCGAAATCATCCCCATCACGAACGACCAGTTCGGCTCCATTAAACAGGGTCCGGACATGCCTCATCTCGATAGCCGATTGCTGCGGGCTCCGGATCGAAAAATTTACCTCATGGTCCACGGCACGCGCCGCTATGTACCGGACCCCGCAACGCTTTCCAATCTCGCCGTAAAGCACGCCCCGGTAGATGTCACCGACCGGCTCCTGGATTCTCTGCCCGCCGGGCCGGAATTACCGATGATCAACAGCCGTATCTTACAAGGGCCGGATGGGCGTATGTATTACATAGAGAGCGGGCTCTTTCGATACATCCCCGATTCGGAAACGCTGAGTCATTTGTGCGGGAATGGCGGCGCTTTGAAGGTTTCTAGCGAGTTCATGACATCGTTACCGGTAGGCCTGCCATTGCCGCATAACGTGACACCTTGCGGGAGCTGAACGTGTGTCAGACCGCGCCGGCCGGCTGCGGCTTCACGCTGCTGAAAATTTTCACGAGCCTTGCGATCGCCCGGTCGACATCCTGTTCTGTCAGGATGTAAGGCGGTAAGAACCGCAAAACGGTGTCGTGCGCGCAATTAAATAAAAGGCCTTCCCGAATCCCGTTCAGCACAAGGTCCTTGCAAGGAAACGCCATCTCAACACCGATCATGAGTCCTTGGCCGCGCACCTCTTTTATGAATGGAAAAGCGCGCATCAGATCCGTTAGCTTCATGCGGAAATAGCCGCCCACCGAATCGATGGATGGCAACAGATCGTCTAGAATGTCGAAGAATTCAAGCGCTACGCGACAGGCGAGCGGACCTCCGCCATAGGTGGAGCCGTGCATTCCGGGCTTGATCGTAGAGGCGGCCTTCTCATTGGCGATGACGGCGCCAAGTGGGAGGCCGCAAGCCATTGGCTTAGCTACGAGCACAATATCCGGCATCATTATGGGGTCCAGCAACTGATACGCGAAGTACGCGCCGGGCCGACCTACCCCGCACTGGATTTCATCGAACACCAGCAATGCATCGTACTTTGACGCAAGTTCATGAGCTTTGCGCGCGAATGCTTCCGAGATTGGATAGATTCCGCCTTCCCCTTGTATGAATTCGAGAAAAATACCGGCGGTATTTTCATCTACAGCTTCTTCGAGTTTGTGGATATCGTTTCGTGGGACAAATTGCACACCTGGCAATAATGGTTCGAAATCATTTCGATATTTCGGCTGCCCGGTAATTGACAATGCGCCGAGCGTGCGCCCATGAAAGGAATTTTCAAGCGAAACTATTTCGACTTTGTTCTTGTTTTTCGAATTCCCATGGGCACGCGCCATCTTGATCGCGCCTTCCACGGCCTCGGTTCCTGAATTACAGAAGAATACGCGGTTCAAGCCGCTGGCCTTGGCTAGCCGTTCGGCCAAACGGCCTTGGTACTCGTGGTAGTACAGATTGGAAGTGTGCAGGAGCAGCCCCGCCTGCTGGCGAATGACGCGCGTAATGCGCGGGTGAGAGTAACCAAGCGAGTTAACGCCGATGCCGCTGATTAGGTCCAGGTATCGGTTGCCTTTCAGGTCATAGGCGTAGCAGCCCTTCCCACGATGCAGCGCCAGTGGATAGCGCGCGTAATTCTGCAGCAAGTAGCTTTGTTCAAGACTGGCGATGTGCTCGAACGAAGAGGTCACCGGCGCGGTATGAGTAGTGGCCATACCTCATAATACGGAGTCTGCGCGGCCGCCCACGGCTCGCATGCGATTCTCGAGCACCGAAAGCGAATCGAAATGCAGAAGCCGCAGGCAATGAGCGGCAGCCAATTCCATGGCCCGGCTCGGCATCAATCCAATTAACTCGCTTTCGGCTATTTCCACGTCTCGGGAAGCAGCCAGGCGGAAAATTTCGGCGAAGACTACGTGCGGAGGCGTTACCTCGAAGTCGGTCAGGTTCATGGAGACCTGCACCAAGCCTCGGGAGGGAAGCGGCAGGCCCAAGGCTTTCACGGCGGGGAGGCCGCCGCCGCTTGTACGGACCCGTTTAGCGATAAATTTTGCGACATCCAGGTCCGTAGTATTCAGGTTGACGTTATATGCCACGAGCAGTTTGCGGCCTCCCACGATAACGGCTCCAGCGGTGGGATGAAGCGCGGGACCTCCAACATCGGGTCGTTTGCTTTCATCCACCAGAACCGCTTCGCGCAGATATTCGAATTGCCCGCGGCGCACATTTTCCAGTTGAACTCGGTCCGGCCTGAGCGCGGCAGCTTGGTAGAAATAAACCGGTATACCCAACTCATCCCAGATACGAGCGCCCGCTTCGTGAGCGATCGCGGCGCAAATTTCGAGCGTGGCGCCTTCGAGCGGAACGAAAGGCAACACGTCCAGAGCGCCAAGGCGAGGATGAACTCCGCGATGACGATTCAGATCGATGAGTTCGGCGGCCTTGGCGGCCGCGCGAATAGCCGCCTCAATGACTGCCCGGCGGTCGCCGGCGAACGTGACCACCGTGCGATTGTGATCCGGATCCGAGGTGCGGTGAAGAAGCAGCGCTCCGGGAGTAGAGGCTATGGCCTGTTCGAGAGCCGCGATGCGCGCGGCGTCGCGTCCTTCGGAGAAGTTAGGTACACATTCGATCAGCAATCGCGCGACTCAGGCTCCTATTTTCCAACGGGTTCTATTCAGGACCAAGTTGCCATCGCGAATCGCGATGCCCACGTGATTGACGCCGAACCGGCGCGGGATCTCACGATAATCGGGAAGATTCAACATCAAGAGATCGGCCCGTTTGCCATACTCCAGACTCCCTCGCAGGTGACCGCATCCGATGGCGTACGCTGCATTGATGGTGGCTGCCGAGATGGCCGCTTCAACGGTGAGGCGCGACCGGAAAACAGCAAGCGCAACGGCCATTTGCATACTGAACGTCGGCGATTGCGTGGCGTGATAGCCGCTCCCGATCGCAATGGCGGCCCCGGCCTCCAGCAAACGGCGGGCCGCGTCGCCGCCGCGGTCTTCCACAATCTCGCGCCCGGGCGCGAAAACGACCGCCGCGGATATTCCCGACAGAACGGAACATTCTTCCGGGCTCAAGTCGCTCGGACAAAAGACCGTTGCCGGCCGGAACCGGTCAAGATTTTCCGCCAAGGCCTGCGCATCCCCCCCTGCCCACTCCAACTCTAGATTCAAGTCTCGGCCTTGGGCGGCAGCAAGCAATTCCCGATTGACAGGCTGGTCGGGGTGCGCCGCGAATTCGATAGAGTTGACCAGTTTGCGCGTTAGAACAGTATCTAGCGCTTGGCGGAATTCTTGAGTGAAAGGCTCGCCAGCGGCGCGCTGGCCGCCAATTCGCCAGGTTCGAGCCATGCCGACCGGCTGGTTGCCGATGTTCGAGAGCTGTCGCAAAACGGAGATGTCGGAGTGAAGATCTCCTTTATGGCCGTGCGCCTTCACCTCCGCGTTCAGTGTTCCGTGTTGAAGGCAGGCGCGCATCAACGCCAAGCTTTCATCGTAAAATTCACCTAACTTCTTGCGCTTGTGTTCCGGTGAGCCGTTAGAGCCGGTTAGGCTCAGATGCAGGTTGGGGTCCACGAAGGCGGGCATGACGACGTTGCCCGTGGCCGGTATCTCGATGGCCTCGCGCGCCTCCTTTAGATTTTCCAAGCGGCGCGTGCTGCCGACGGCGGCAATTGTACCGTCGCGGATTAGCACGGATCCATCTTCGATAATCCCCAAATCCTGGAGGGCGGCGCCCCGGCGAATACCACTTGGACCCCGCAAGGTTAACAGTTGCTTGGCCCCGCGAAGCAAGAAGACTTGAGCCACGAGGGTTGCTTTCGGACGTCCGGCCTACGTCCGTTGACCTTACGCACCGTTCAGTTGCCGTATAAGAGCATGGTACGACAGAAGGTCTTGCCAAAAGGCGTAAACGGTTACCGCTATCGCCGCGCCAGCCAAAATTTTCCAGGCCGTCTCCCGAGGTGAATTTGGCAGTCCCGGCAAGCCGGCCACCAGCCCCGTCACGAAGCCGCCGACAAATCCACCCACATGCGCGGCCAGATCGACGCCTGGAAGAATGCTGAGCACCAGCCCAAACAGAAGCCACTGGCCGTAGTGGGACCGCACCGCTTGAGCAAGCGGATCGGACCGCCGCCGAGTAGCCATTGCCAGCATAAGGCCAAAATATCCGAAGCAGGCCGCCGATGCGCCTGCGGATAAGTTGTTGGGCGACCAGATGCTGCTCAGCAGGAAACCGGTGAACGTGGAGAAAATGTACGTGAAGACAACGCGGCTAGGACCGTAGAATTCTTCGGCCTCGGTAACCAGAATGAATAAGCTCCATGAGTTCATCGCAATGTGCATGAGGCCAAGGTGCAGGAAACCGGCCGTAATTAAACGCCACCACTGAAGCCCGTAATGAACGCGAGGCAGCGTGGAGCCCATCAGCGCGGCCGCTCCGGGATTCAAAGTTCCAAAAGAGGTCTGAAAGATCCTGTTGCTCAAGATCAGCTCTATCAAGTACAGCGTCGCGTTGACAATCAAGAACACAGTGGCAGTAATGTTTCCTCGCGGCACCAGCGAAGCGGCAAACTGCGTGGCGCGCAGATCGACCGCGCGTGGCCCCAGTTGAATGCCGCAATAAGGACATACACGATCGCCCTTGGTGATGAATGCCCGGCAATTTGGGCACATGCGCCGATTTTCCACGGCTTAATTGTAGCCGTCAGATAAAATTTGCTTGATAGAATGCTGGAGCGCATGGGCAAAACTGAGCAGGAATACCGTAACGATCTGGTTTGCGTCTGCCACCGCGTTTACGAAAAAGGCTGGGTTGCGATGAACGACGGGAACGTCAGTATCCGGCTCGACGAAAATCGCATTCTGTGCACGCCCACGGCGGTCAGCAAGGGAATGGTGAATTTAGAAGATCTGATCGTCGTCGATATGCAGGGGCGGATACTGGATGGCCGCCGGGACTGCACCAGCGAGATCGCCATGCATATCACCATCTACTCGATGCGCCCCGACGTGCGGAGCGTCGTGCATGCTCATCCTCCGGTGGCTACCGGGTTCGCCTCCGCCGGACGCGCTTTAGATAAAGCGCTGCTGCCTGAAGTGGTCATCAACCTCGGGGCGGTTCCGCTCGCCAGCTACGGCTTGCCGGGTACACCCGCGCTAAGCGAAGGCATGCGCCCATTCATTCCCAATTACGACGCGTTGCTGCTGGAAAATCATGGATGTACGAGCTTTGGAGCGGACGTCTGGCAGGCCTTTTTCCGCATGGAGATCGTGGAACACTTCGCTCGCATCACCTTTGTGGCCGAGATGCTGGGCGGCGCGCGAGCGCTGCCGCGGCGGGAAGTCGAAAAGCTTTTCGAGTCGCGAGCCCGCTACAACGTGACCTCGAATGCGCGCATGGAGCCGGGAATGCCGTTGGTTGCCGAAGACCTCTTCGAGGCTCGGGAAACCACGGAAACGACAGAGAATAAATAGATTTTATACTTTGATTCCATTGCATAAAAATTGCTTCTAGGCTACTCTAGGGGCATACGCGAACAACTTGGGATTCCAACCGGGGTCTTAAGGCACATCGCAATCGTGATATGAAGCGGCTCCAGTCAGTCGTTGCGCCTGACACTGCGTAGGGCCCTCACGAGAGTAGGATTGAGGGCCACCGGCGGCGTATACAAACCAGCCAGGTGGCCCTTCGATTTATCAAAGGTGAGCCAGATCTCGAACGTAATCAATTGGGAGTTGTAGCGGTGACGAATTCGTCTAATTTGCTTTCGGGCGCGAAAATTCTGCTGGAATGCCTGGTGCGTGAAAAAGTCGAATGCATTTTCGGGTATCCGGGCGGAGTTACGCTGCCTTTGTATGACGCCCTCTACGAGCATTCCATTCGGCACGTACTAGTTCGGCATGAGCAGAATGCCGCGTTCGCGGCGCAGGGTTACGCGCGAGTGACCGGAAGAGTCGGTGTTTGCTGCGCCACCTCGGGGCCAGGCGCAACGAACCTGGTGACCGGGTTGGTCGACGCCATGATGGACTCCATTCCGATTGTGGCGGTTACGGGCCAGGTATCGACGAAGCTAATGGGCAGCGATGCGTTTCAGGAAGCCGATACGTTCGGGATCACGCGGTCTGCTACCAAGCACAATTTCTTGGTGAAGAACATTAGCGAGCTTCCGCAGATCGTGCACGAGGCATTTTACGTCGCCGGCTCCGGGCGGCCCGGGCCAGTGCTGATCGATATCACCAAAGACGTTCTACAGGGTCAGGCGCAATACGTGCCGGTCACGGAGGTTCATCTGCCCGGCTACAAGGTTTTCAGCGAGGGCCACGCGGGGCAGATTCGCCGCGCGGCGCAGATGATGTGGGAAGCCGAGCGGCCGTTCGTGTATGCCGGCGGCGGCGTCATCGCCGGCAACGCGCATGACGAACTGCGGGCGCTAGTAGAACTGTTGGACGCCCCGGCGGTGTGCACTCTGATGGGTCTGGGAGCGCTGCCCGCCGAGCATCCCAATTTCATCAGCATGCCCGGCATGCATGGCAGCTTCGCTGCGAACATGGGCATGTCCCATACGGATCTGATGGTTGCCTTGGGCGTGCGTTTCGACGATCGTGTTACGGGAAGGCTTTCGGCCTTTGCGCCTCACGCCAAAGTGATCCACGTCGATATCGATCCGGCGGAGATTGGAAAAAACCGCCACGCGGACTTGCCGATTGTGGGAGACGTCCGGCGGGTGATTCCAAAGCTTCTTGCCGAAATGAGAGAGCTGGCCCCTTCGATGCAGTCCAGGCAATCGGCTGCGCGGCGAGCCTGGTGGGCTCAGGTCCGGGAGTGGAAAACCGAGCATCCGCTCGCGCCCGAGACATCGGAGACGGAAATCAAGCCGCAGCACCTGATGGCCGAGATCGACCGGTTATCCGGTGGGCGCGCGATCGTGGCAAGCGATGTCGGCCAGCATCAGATGTGGGCCGCTCAATTGATTCGGTTCAACGAGCCGCGGCTTTGGATCAATTCCGGCGGACTCGGCTCGATGGGCTTCGGGTTGCCATCCGCCATCGGAGCGCAATTCGCCCGACCCGACAAATTGGTCTTCGCGGTGGTGGGCGACGGCGGGTTCCAGATGTCCATCCCGGAACTCGCAACCATCGCCAATCACGCGCTGCCCATCAAGATCGTTGTCATGAACAACGGATACCTGGGAATGGTTCGTCAGTGGCAGGAGCTTTTCTATAACAACCGTCTGAGCGAAGTGCAACTCGATTCGTTTCCCGACGCGGAGAAGTTGGCCGGCGCCTACGGCTTCAAAGGCCGCACCGTGGATTCCGTGAAGGAGATGCCGGCGGCGCTGGAAGAGGCGATAGGCGAGCCCGGCCCCTATCTGCTGAACGTGAAGGTCTCCCCGTTTGAAAATGTGTTTCCCATGGTCCCTGCGGGAGGCGCCATCAATGAAATGGTGTTGCGGCCGCCTCAGCCGGTTGAAGTCTAGCCCACGGCGCTACGGAGATTTCTTGTGCAACAGATCATCTCGCTATTGATGGAAAACAAACCCGGAGCGCTCATGCGCGTTACGGGACTACTCAGCCAGCGCGGATATAACATCGAGACCCTTACGGTGGCCCGCACGCTCGATCCGACCCTCTCACGGATGACGATCACGGTCGACGTGGAGCCGAACATTCGAGCGCAAGTGATCAAACAGATGAATAAATTGATCAACGTGCTGCAGGCGACCGATGTAACCGAGTGCGCGGCAGTGAACCGCGAATTGGTGCTTGTGCGTGTTCGGACGGGTCAACAAACGCGGGCGGCGGTGCTCAAAGAAGCGGAAATTTTCCAAGCGCGAGTAGTGGATTCAACGACTGAAGGCTTCGCGCTCGAAGCCACCGGCGATCCGGAGAAGCTCGACGAGTTCGTGGGCGTGATGAGAAGCTATGGCGAGATCGAAGTGACCAGGTCGGGCGTTGTGTCGATGTCTCTTGAAAACAAGAAACTGCGCCTGGCGCCGCCGGTGCGATTTGGAAGCGGCGTCGATGAGACGCTCGAATTGCAGCACGTCGACTAGTGTTTTGAACCGATCGGAAAAAGAGAACCAATGCCAAAGAGATTTTACGAAAAGGATGGGAGCCTTGCTCCGCTCCAGGATAAAACTATCGCGATCGTCGGATACGGAAGCCAGGGCCACGCGCACGCATTGAACCTTCGCGATTCCGGCTTGAACGTCGTAGTGGGCCTGCATCCGGAAAGCAAGAGCAAGGCGAAAGCGGCGGCGGCGGGGCTGGAAGTTCTGAGCGTGGCGGATGCGGCGAACGCCGGCGATTTTCTGATGCTGTTGCTGCCCGATCACGTGCAGGGCGAAGTCTATCGAAAAGAAATTGCTCCGCGCATGGCGCCCGGCAAGACGCTGATGTTTGCGCACGGCTTCAATATTCATTTTGGAGAGATCAAGCCGCCGAATGGCGTGGATGTCTCGATGGTCGCTCCCAAGGCGCCGGGGCATCGGGTGCGGGAACTGTTCATCGAGGGCGTCGGCGTTCCGGCGTTGGTGGCGGTCGCTCAGGATGCCTCCGGGCGAGCGCTGCAGAACGCGCTGTCGTATGCGCAAGCGCTCGGCTGTTTGAAGGCCGGCGTCATCGAAACAACTTTCAAGGAAGAGACCGAGAGCGATCTGTTCGGCGAACAGGCAGTCTTGTGTGGAGGCGTGAGCGAGCTGATTCGGGCCGGGTTCGAGACGCTCGCCGCGGCGGGCTACGCGCCCGAGATCGCCTATTTCGAATGCCTGCATGAATTGAAGCTGATTGTAGATCTGATCTACGAGGGCGGCTTGGGCTACATGCGGTATTCGATCTCGGACACGGCCGAATACGGCGATTACACGCGCGGGCCGCGCATCATCACGGACCAGACACGCGCGGAAATGAAGAAGATCTTGACAGAGATCCAGTCGGGTGAATTCGCCCGCAAGTGGCTGGAAGAGAACCGCACGGGGCGAAAGAACTTTCTTGCCATGCGCGAGGCTGCCAAGGACCAGCCCGTCGAACGCGTGGGCGCGGAACTCCGTTCCATGATGACGTTCTTAAAGAAGCGCAAGGAAGCGGGAGTGCCGGAAGAAGCCGCTGTGGGCGCGTAGTCCCACCTCGACACGCTCACATATCGATACGCCGCTGTGCGTGCCGAGTCAGGTACCAGCACGGGCTGTCGCCGAAATGCGGAAACAGGGAGTGGACGCAGGCGACGTCCTGCGGATCGTCGAACATGAACTCCGTCTTTCGATCTTTTCTCGGCACGGCGTAGTACGGTTGCACCGTTACGGTTCCGTATGGATTGCGATTGGTCGCCACTCGATAACGAAGGACTAGAAAGTCCGCGATGTAAAGCGCCGCTAAGCCCAGGACCAGCGACGCCAGGATGCGCGGCGCCAGCCGTTTGAGCGCGGCCCGTCCGGAACGCGGCTCAACCATTCAAAATCGAAGCGGCCAGGTCCGGCGAATGGAGATGAATAATGCCGCGCCGCAAAGCGATCGTCACGGCGTGGGTTCGGTCCTTTGCGCCCAGCTTGCTCAAGATGCTTTGGACGTGCGCCTTGATGGTGCCGGGCGCCGTTCCCAGCACATCGCCTACTTCCTTGTTTCCAAAGCCGCGGGCCACCAGGCTCAAGACCTCGATTTCGCGCGGCGTGAGAGCGACGTCCGGGAAATAGCCGTTCAGATGTTGCGTCACTTCCTGCGGAATAAACCGCTTGCCCGAATGCACCATACGGATCGCGCGAATCACGTCGGTATGCACCATTTCTTTCAGCAGATAGCCCCGAACGCCGGCTTCCAGAGCGCGGTAGATGTCCTGATCGCCGTCGTAAGACGTCAAGGCGATGATCTTCGCCTCGGGCGTTTGGGCGCGGATTTCGCGAGTGGTTTCGCTGCCGTTCTTGTCGGGAAGCCGAAGATCCATCAGCGTAACCTCCGGACGCAACCGGCTATGCAGGCGCACGGCCTGCTCGCCCGTGTTCGCCTCCCCTACCAGCATTAGATCCGGTTCGGTAGACAGGATTGCCGCGATGCCTTTCCGCACCAGATCGTGATCGTCGACGGTCAGTATTGTGATTGGCTTCGCCGTTTCCACGGTATCTTTCCACCTACCTATTTATCTGATGTTCAAACAGGGCCTGCGCGTTACCCTGCGAAGCGCGCGGAACAGAAAGCGGCAGTTCAACGGAAACGCAGGTTCCCCCGGTACTGGAGCTCACGATGCTGAGTTCGGCGCCGATTTCGGAAGCTCGCTCGCGCATTCCCAAAACGCCGTAGTGTCCCGGGCCGGCCGCGGTTTCGGTAGCGAAACCTACGCCGTCATCCCGAATGCTCAAGCGCAGAGCGCCGTCCCGACTGTGGAAGGCGACGTCCAGGAAGCGCGCGCCCGAATGCGCAAGCGCGTTGGAGATAGCTTCCTGGGCGATGCGCAATAGCTGGTATTCGGTGTCCGGCATGCTTTCGAGCGAGACGCAATCCGCTTCAAACACGAGCGAAACCGGTTTGCCCTCCACAGCCCGCTTCGCGAGCGCCTCTAAGTTCTGCGAGAACTCAACCGGGATGCTTCCCGTGCTTCTCAGTCCCCAGAGAGACTGCCGCGCTTCGGCCGAGCAACGCCCCGCGTCCTTGATGATCTCTCCCAGAACGTGCTTTTCTCTCGAGGCAGGCAGCCGAGTCCAAAGCGCTTGCAATTGCATGGTGACGCCAGACAAGCCTTGAAGTAATGTGTCGTGCAACTCGCGAGCGATCCGGCTCCGTTCAGCCAGGATGACTCCGAAGCGTTGATTGACATGGCGCATTCGTAGCCGATAAGCGGCCAGGCCCGCGAGCCCGAGCGCGACGGTCAGCAGCGGAAAAAACCAGGCGCGCTGATATAGCTGCGGCTCAATCGTGAAATTAAGCACCGCGGCCTGGTTGCTCCAGATCCCGTCCGCATTCCGCGCCATCACTTCAAAATGAAAATTGCCGGGAGGGAGATTGGTGAAGAACGCCTCGCGCCGGGCGCCGGCATCGGTCCATGCTTTGTCGAAGCCCTCCAGCCTATAGCGGAAGCTCACCTTTTCCGGCGAAACGAAGCTCAACCCCGCATATCGAATTTCCAGATTTTTCTCGAACGGCTTTAGTTCTAAGTTGCCGTCGGCGGCCACTCGTTGTCCGTTCACCAGAATGGCCGTTACCGCGGTGGGTGGGCGAACCGTGTTGCTCACCAGGTGATTCGGGTCCACCACCACCAGGCCGCTTGTGGTCGAAAACCAGAGGCGGCCATCCCGTGTCCTCGCAGCGGCGGGTTGCACTCCCGATTGACATTCGAATCGAAGCTGTCCGGTGCTGAACGGGATGCTCGTGATGCTTCGAATTTTGCCGTCCGCGAATTGCTCCAGCTCTTTCTGGCTCACGCGGAAGATTCCTTTGCTCGAAGCCATCCAGAAATTGGCCTGGTCGTCGCGCAAAATGCCGTAGATGCGGTTGTCGTACAGCCCGTCCTTCACGCGAACGTGAGTGATTTTTCCTTTTTCCCAACGCAGCAGCCCGGATCCGAGAGTGCCCATCCAGGCCGCATGACGGACATGATCCAGGTAATAGCAGTCGACCGAATGAATCACGTCCAGCGGATAATGCCCCGTGGAATTGCTCGCGGCGTAGTACAGATCCGGCGGGTCCGTGCTCACGAACAACCTCACGGCGCGGCCGCCGGAGAGCGCGACTACTTGGTTGCCGCCCGAAAGGCCCGGCATGCTCGCGCGCGCCAAATGTCCCGCCTCTATTCGATCCAGGCCGGCGTTCGTCCCGACCCAAAGCGTTCCCTGAAGATCTGAAAACAGAGCCCGCACTTCGGGTCCGGAAAGTCCGTCGTGCAAGCGAAAGCTCGCGATTACGCGCCCATTTCGGAGCTGGTTCAAGCCGAGACTGGCGCCTACCCACAGATCTCCATTCTTCGCCAGCTCCAGGCTGAGCACATTATTGCTTGCCAATCCATCGCGAGTCGTCAAGTTGCGGAAGTGGCGGCCGTTGAAACATGCCAGCCCGCTGCCCAGTGTTCCGATCCAGAGATTGCCCGCGGAATCTTCCAGGACGGGTCCCGCGTCGTTGCTCGGCATTCCATCCTCGGTGGTGTAAGGCGTTACCTTTCCATCGGTGAATTGATCGAGGCCGTCCTTGGTGCCCGCCCACAGGCTGCCTTCCCGGTCAATATAGAGCGATAGCACCAAGCTGTGGGACAGCCCGTCGCGGGTGCGATACACGTTGAATTCGCCGTCGCGGTATCGGCTGATGCCATTGTTTGTGCCGATCCAGACGCTTCCGTCGGGACCTATCGCCAAGGATGAGACGGCGTTGTCGGGCAGGCCATCCCTGGTTGTAAAGGTCCGCGATGAATTTCCGCTAATTCGAGTTAGTCCCGACGCGCTTCCCGCCCATACGCTTCCATCGCCCGCGCAGCTCAGAGCGGTGATGTTGTCCCGAGGCGAAACGCGCGCATCGGTATACGTCTCAAATCGAGAGCCGTTCCAGCGGCTCAGGCCGAAATCCAGACCCGCTACCCACCGTATCCCGTCACTCGTTTCGCAAGTAGCGCGGGCGCCATTCGAGGGTAATCCGTCGGCAATGGTGTAAGCGTGGAAGCGCCCATCCCGAAAGCGCGCCAACCCCTCGTTTGTGCAGATCCAGACCGCGCCGGACGAATCCGACGCCAGGCAGAAAACGGAATCGCCCGGCAATCCCTGCTTGGCGGTGTAGCGAGTAACCGCGCCCCTTGGAGATATCTTGGCGACCCCTGCCCCTAGAGAGCCGGCCCACAAGTTGCCCTCCCGATCCTGCAAGAGCGCATGAATCAAAGTTTGATGAAAGACGGGCGAATCCGGGCTGCCAAACTCGCGAAAATGCATTCCGTCGAAGCGGATCAGGCTATCTTGCGTCCCCAGCCATAAAAAGCCGTCACGCGTCTGAAGGATGGAATAGATGGTCGGCTGGAACAGACCTTCTTCCTGGCCCCAGATGCGGTGCGCGTATTGAGTCAGTGTTTTTGCCGGATCCAGCGCGAATAGCGGAAGAACGAAAACAAAGAGCGCAGCCGCGAGAAGCGTCCAGCGGCGACGGGCTAAATGGGCGCGCCATGGGGGTGCGCAGGATCTAGTTACAGGCACTACAAGAAGTGGCGTCGTTTCAAGTATATCGATTACGGGCCCTCTAGAGCGGGGGAGTAGCTGGACCTTCGGAAGCACCTTGCGCTTGCGGAGCAGCCGGTTGGTTGCCCGCCGGCGCGCCTGCTGCCGTTTGCGCAACGGGCGGCGCGATTGTGTGTTTCGGCCCCAGCCCCAACCCGGTCAGCGTGAGCGCATTTATCTTCCCGTCGTTTTCCAGCTTTTGATCGGCCTGAAAACGCTTCAACGCGTCCACCGAATCGTCTCCCCACTCGCCGTTCACCTGGCCGTGGAAGTAACCGCGGTCTGTAAGGGCTTGTTGAATCTGTTGGTACCGCTCGGGATCGGGATGAACCTGATAGCTGGGCCGGGGAGCCGAGCGGCGGTATCGGCCGGAGGCCTTGCGTCCACCTGCCAATTTTGCGGAGGGCTTCGACTTGGCCGAGACAGGCTTCGCCCGCGAGCTTTTCGACGATTTAACCGGATCTGCGCTCAGCGGAAGAAGCGCCATCCCGAGAAGCGCGAGCGCTGTTGCGCAATGCATTGGGGAAAACTAATTTTATCACCTGAAGGTGGGTATTGCGAACCGCCCGCAATTCGTTGACAAAATAGGAACAGATGATTATCTCGATTAAGCTTCACGCGACTAGGGCTGAGATCGACGCCGTCTGTGACCGCATTCGCGAGTTCGGTTACAAGGTGCACTCCATCGAGGGTGAAGAGCGAGTCGTCATCGGCGCGGTCGGGGTCGGCGACGTAACTGCCTGCCTTGAATCTCTCGAGGCCATGCCCCAGGTGGAAAAAGCGGTTCGCATCTCGGCGCCTTACAAGTTCGTTAGCCGCGAATTTCGGCCTGGCAGATCGCAAATACGCGCGAACGGAGTGGAGATCGGCGGCGACGAATTCGTCGTGATGGCTGGCCCCTGTTCTGTCGAAAGCGAAAAACAAATTCTCGATACGGCCGACATCGTTGCGCGGCACGGGGCGAAGTTCCTGCGTGGCGGCGCGTTCAAGCCGAGAACGTCGCCCTACGACTTCCAAGGAATGGAATTGGAAGGTCTAAAGCTTTTGCGTCGCGCCAAGGAACGCACCGGATTAGGCATTATCACGGAGGTGATGAGTGACGGGGATGTCGAAATGGTCGCCGAGTATGCAGACATTCTGCAAATCGGCGCTCGTAATATGCAGAATTTCGCGCTGCTCAAGTCGTTGGGCAAAGCGAACCGCCCGGTGATGCTGAAACGCGGACTCAGTTCCACCGTCAAGGAACTGCTAATGTCGGCCGAGTACATTGTGGCGCACGGGAATCAGAACATTATTCTGTGCGAGCGCGGCATTCGCACCTTCGAGACCGCGACCCGCAATACGTGCGACATCACCTCCATCGCCGTGCTCAACGAACTTTCCCATTTACCCGTCATTCTCGATCCCAGCCACGCCACCGGCAAACGCAGCCTGGTTCCGGCATTGTCTAGGGCAGCGGTCGCGATCGGCGCCGACGGACTGATCGTGGAAGTGCATCCGCAACCCGAGAAGGCGCTCAGCGACGGCGCGCAGTCGCTCAATCCGGGTCAGTTCGCATCCATGATGCGTGAGCTCGAGCCGTACGTCGCTCTCTGGTCGAAAGCCCGAACGGCGGAGATGGCAGCAGTCTAGATCGGGCATTTCTTGCGCACCCTCTCGAAGCCGTGGGTTGTCACTGTGGCGACGGCTGTTCTGGCCGCAGTCTCACTTTGGACGATCGATTTCTACCGCCATCGCCATGTGCGATCGGACCAGGACCTGTTTCGATATCTGCCGCAAAACGACGCGACAATCTTCTACGTAAACGTCGCGGCCATGCGCCAGACAGGGGCCCTAGGCCTCTTTGCAGGTTCCAAAGCGGCTGAGGAAACGGATTATCGCGCTTTCGTGCGCGAAACGCGGTTCGATTACAGTCGCGATGTGGACGCCCTCGCTGGAGCAGCCGGTCCAGATCAGGTCGTTTTTCTGGTTCGTGGCCGATTCGATTGGGCAAGGCTGCGGGCTTATGCGATGGCTCATGGCGGAAACTGCGCGTCGAAACTCTGCAACGCGCCTACTAGCAAGCCCGGCCGATGGGCGTCCTTTCTGCCCATCCAACCGGACGTAATGGCTCTTGCCTTGAGCGCGAATCCGAACGCCGTCGAAGTGGAACGGCCGCCCGGACACTTCTTGCGCGAGACGATGCCGTCCCAGCCGGTCTGGGCGCGTCTCTCGCGGCGCTTGCTCGCGAATCCAGCCAGTCTGCCGGTCCCCTTGCGCATCTTCGCTATTTCGCTCCAATCCGCTAATCCGGTCGTGCTTTCACTTTCACCCGATGCCGGCTCCACCCGGTTCAAATTGCAATTGGATGCGCAGTGTTCAAGCGCAGCCATGGCCGAGACCATTCGCACCCAATTCGACATCGATACGAAGCTGTTGAAGCTTGGGCTCGCGCGCGCCCACATCGTGCCGAATCCCGCGGATTTGAGCGGTTTACTCTCCTCCGGCGCATTTCAGGTCGTCGATCGGCGCTTGGTGGCCACTTGGCCCGTCCCCAAAGAGCTGTTGGCGTCTCTCGAATGAAGCCGCGCGTGATCTAACCTAGAATTAACAGTCAATGTCGACCAGTGTCTTGGAGTTGCCTCAGGTCGAGGAGCTGTATCGCACCTTAGAAGAAAAGGTTCGCGCGCTCCGGCCCAAAGAAGACTTAACGGGATTGGACCGGGCCTATCGCGCGGCAGCCGCCTACCATCGCCGACAGAAGCGCAAGTCTGGGGAACCTTACATTGCTCATCCTTTGGCGGTCGCTCACATCCTCGCAGACATGCAGATGGATATGGTCTGCTTGCAAACGGGATTGCTGCACGATGTCTTGGAAGACACCAGCGCCAAGCTGGAGGATCTGAAGGAACAGTTCGGCGAAGCGGTGGCGCGCTGCGTCGACGGCGTGACAAAGCTGAGCAAAATCAGCCTTGCCAATCGCGAAGACCGCCAGGCCGAGAGTCTTCGCAAAATGCTGTTGGCTATGACCGGCGACATCCGCGTGGTGATTGTCAAGCTCGCTGACCGGCTGCACAATATGCGAACCATCGATTCCCTCGCGCGGGAGCGGCAGGTGGCGATTGCGCAAGAGACTATCGATATTTATGCGCCTATCGCCCACCGCTTGGGTATGGGAAAGGTTCGCGGAGAGCTGGAAGACCTCGCCTTCGAGACGCTGCATCCGGAAGAATCCGCGGAGCTGAAACGGGAGATTGAATCCAAGCGCCAGGAACATGAAGCCTGGCTGCGGCAGGTGCAAACCCAGATTCAGCAGAAGCTGGCCCGCGAAGACATTCCCGCGCGCGTTGAAGGACGAGTGAAGCGCGGTTATTCGGTGTATCAGAAACTGAAGCGGCAGAAGATCACGCTCGATCAGGTCTATGACGTTCTTGCAGTGCGTATCATCACCGACTCGGTGAAGAACTGTTACGCCGCGCTCGGCGTCATTCACAACGAGTGGCATCCCATCCCCGGCCGCATCAAGGACTTCATCGCAATGCCGCGTCCGAATCTCTATCAGTCGCTGCATACTTCGGTAATCGGACCGGGCGGCGTCACCTTCGAAGTGCAGATCCGGACGGCGGAGATGCATCGCATCGCCGAAGAGGGAATCGCCGCGCACTGGAAATACAAAGAAGGCAGCAAGGGTCCGGGCGGCGACGATCAGCGTATTGCGTGGTTGAGGCAATTGGTCGAATGGCAAAGCGAGATGAGAGATTCCGGCGATTTCTTGTCGACGCTGAAGGTGGATCTCTATTCCGAAGAGGTTTACACGTTCACCCCGCGCGGGCGCGTCATTGTGCTGCCCAGGGATGCTACGCCCATCGATTTTGCCTATGCCATTCACAGCGACGTGGGCAACACCTGCGTAGGCGCGCGCGTGAACGGATCGTTGAAACCACTGAAATATGTGCTGCGCAACGGCGATGTTGTGGAGATTCTTACGCAGCAGGGCCACCAGCCGAGCCGGGACTGGCTTTCGGTTGTCAAGACTTCGCGCGCGCGAAACAAGATCAAGCACGTCATCAACGCAGTCGAGCGCATCAAGGCTGTCGAAATCGGGCAGAAGTCGCTTGAAAAAGAAGCGCGCCGCATGGGCGTAAGCCTGGGTCGCATATCGAGCGGCGACCTGGAATCGGTAGCGTCCGAATACGGCGTCAGCAAGACGGAAGATCTGTATGCGGCCCTCGGCTTCGGGAGGTTCTCCGCGCGCCAGGTGCTCCAAAAAGTCGCGCCGGAGAATGCCGCGGTTCCGGAGCCCGCGCCCGCCGCGCCTTTTGTTCCACGCACGTCATCGACGCCGGAAGCGCCCATCGGGGACGGCGACCTGACCATCCACGTGAAGGGCGCCGACGACGTAATGGTTTATCGCGCGAAATGCTGCAATCCCATACGCGGCGAGCAGATCGTCGGCTACATCACCCGTGGTAAGGGGGTCGCGGTGCATTCGGTTCAATGCTCGAACGTGCAGAACTTGATGTATGAGGCCGAGCGCAAGATCGATGTCGAATGGGCCCGCAGCGCGAGTGACCCGCTGCCGGTTAAGGTGGTTATCTACACCGACGACCGCCCCGGAATTCTGCATCAGCTCACGTCGATCTTAAATTCCGAATCGAGCAACATCCGGACTTTGGAAGCGCGCGGCGACACCTCGCGAACCGATGAAAGCGCCATCGTGGACATCACCATGGACGTGCGAGACAAGAAGCAATTGGAACGAGTTATTACGGCGTTCAGACGCATCCCCGGCGTGAGGGACATTGAGCGCGTGCCGACAGCTTAGAAGCAGATGCAGGAGCAAATCCAGGACAGAGCGATCGCAGACCCGGAGCACATCGCAATCTCCAAATCCACCGGGATCAAGATAGATTGGCGCGACGGCCATCACAGCGACTATTCGCTCGCCTACCTGCGCGACGAATGCCCGTGCGCAACGTGTACGGGCGCGCATGGGACGGACCCGCAGAAATCGAATTACTCAAAGCCGGAACTGTTTCCCATGTATAAGCCTACGCTCCGCATGGAATCCGTGGAGCCCGTGGGCCAATATGCCGTACGCATCTTTTGGAATGACGGGCACAGCACCGGAATCTATTCGTTCGATCATTTGAGACGCATCTGCCCGTGCGAAGAATGTAAAGCGCTGGCGCAAAGCAAGCTTCAACGCGAGAGCGGCGCATTTAAATAATTGCCATAGCCGATAATGACGGTCGAAGCGAGCAGAACGCTCAGCCCGAGCAGTAATAACCGGATCGCCGCCCGGCCCGCGCCGCGCCATTCGTGCAGCCCTACGCCCCATAGCGTGCTGAATATCACAATGCTCGCCATGTGCAGTGTCCAGCTCGAAAAGGTGTACGCGCCCATCTTGGTTTCGCCCATCGTGTAGAAGAAAAACTGCATGTACCACGTCACCCCGGCTAGCGCGCAAAGCAGATAATTGCGCATTCGCGGCACGCGCGCCGTTTCGCGCAGAGTCTGCGTAGCCGGATGTGTCAAGACGCTCGCGCCCGGGCCGGTCAGCGCGGTTTCTTCGATGGGCTGCGGCGCTTTCTCAAGGCCCGATTGAATCGTGAGCTCCGATGCGAGGTATTCGCGGCCGCTCTTGTTGCGGATATTCAGAAACACGGTCCACATAAAGTTCGTGGTGAATCCTCCGATGAGGACAACTACCAGGACCGGCAGCCCTCGCCACAGCGCCGGAGTTCCCGCTCGTACCGTGAGCGCCTTGATTGGTTCGCCCGCCGCAAGTCCGTAAGCAAAGCATGCGCTCATCACGCCTGATAGCAAGGCGACCAGAAACCCTCGCCTGAGATTGAACTCCTGGATTGCGGCTTTTTGTGCCGCTGGCGGCGTAGCCCGTTCCTTGTAAACGCCCGCGAGCCCCGCGATCGCTATGCCGGCCAGGCAAACCGCGATGCCCAGCAGGATGACGCGGCCCGCAACCGTGCCCGCTACCTCCGTCGCAAATGTGCCGTTGAAGATGGGCGGCATCAGCGTTCCAAAAGCTGCGCACAATCCCATCACGATTGCCATGCCGAGAGACAAACCGAGATATCGCATGGTGAGGCCGAACGTCAGACCGCCGATCCCCCACAGCAGACCGAACAGGAAGCACCAGAAGAGGGTGCTCGGGGAAGCGGCGCCGAGTACCGCCAGCAGATCCTTTGTGAGCACAAGCGCGAAAATCCAAGGCGCGACAATCCAGCTAAATATGCCGCCGACCAACCAGTACGTCTCCCACGACCATCTCTTCACGCCACGATAGGGAACATAAAAGCTTCCGGATGCGAGACCGCCTAGCCAATGCAAGACCACACCCAGCGCGGGATTTGGCGTCATGGATCTATTGTGTTCCGTTAGCATCTGTATATGCGGCCTGAAAGGCTCTCTGTCCGGCAGAGCGGCGGCTCTCGCTTCAAAGCCGAGAGCGGCGCTTGGCTGACGATCCCGAACCTCCTCACGCTGTTTCGGCTCGTCCTCATAGCGCCTTTCGGCTGGTTGTGCATACGCGGCCATAACATCCCCGCGCTTTTCGTGTTCCTGATCGCGGGAATAACGGACACCTTGGACGGAACTCTGGCGCGGCGTTTCAATCAACGCTCGAAGTTTGGTAGGCTTGCGGATCCCATCGCGGACAAACTGCTGACGACCGTTTCATTCCTGGCTCTCTCTTTATTCCGCCAAGGCCGGCCCGCGATTCCTCTCTGGGTTACGATCGCCGTGATCGGGCGCGACGCCCTGATCCTGATCGGGTCTTTCGTGGTCTACGTCTCCACCGGCAGTACCGCCTTCCAGCCCGGCGCTTTTGGCAAGGTGAATACATTCATCGAACTCGGGACGATTGTCTTGGTTCTGGTCTCGGCGCGCCTTGCCTTTCTCGCCCATGTCCTGAGCCCGGTCTACTTCATGTTGATCCTGTCCCTGATTCTTTCCACAACCGCCTATGTCCTCCAGGGCTTGCGCACGATGCGGATGGCGCGCGCCGGGAGCACGTAGCTCAAACGCTTGGATTGAAACCTTTGAGGGACTTGCGGGTCTCGCAAGCATGCGGTCCGCGCTGATACTCGTAGCAGGCGTCTTGATCATCTCCTTCGCCTTCACGGAAATCTTTCTGGACCTGTTTCATCCGACGCGCACCGGTTCGCTCAGCGACTGGATCGGGCGAACCTTGTTCCGCCTCTTCCGCAGTTGGCCGCGTGCTTTGTCAAGCGCTGGACCTCTTACCGTCGTGCTGGTCGTGTTGTGCTGGTCCTTCTTACAGGCGATCGGATTCGCGTTCATCTATTCCGCCGGATATCCCGAGGGCTTTCGCCTTTTAAATCGAGCGAACGAGGGAGTTCATGCAACGTTCCCAACGATGTTTTATTTCTCGCTGCAGGTCATGACAACTCTTGGCTTGGGCGACGTCATGCCGAAAGCGGATTGGCTGCGCATCGTAGTTAGCCTGCAGGCGCTGATCGGGCTCGCCATTCTCACGGCGAGCGTCTCGTCCATCGTGCTCGTCTATCCGGCTTTGGGCCGCATGCGCCTGCTCGCTCGCCGCGTCACGATCCTCAATCGAGCGGCCAAAGAAGCGGGACTTGGAGAGGCCATGTACAGCTCCGACGCGTTGCTCAGAGATTTCGCAACTGCCGTCATTCAGACCCGCGTCGATTTCATCCACTTCCCGGTCATTTACTATTTCCACTCCGATCACAGGCGCTCCTCGCTTGCCTCCGCTCTTCCGCGATTGGTCCTATACGCGGACAGGGGCGCCGATCTCGGCACGCCGGAGTCCATTCGTCTAGCCGCCGCGATGCTGCGCCACGCGCTTAACGACCTGGCCGCCATCCTGGATGAACGTTTCCTGCACACCGGTTCGAGCGACCCCGCAGTGGTGTTTCGCGCATATGGACAGGCTCATTTGATTCGAGAGATGCAACCCGATTGACAGGTTGAGGGTCTAACCGATGCATCATATAGAACAAGTTCAAAAGGATGACGAGATGATCACATTGGCGGATGCCCGGCGAATCATCGCCGCGGCGGAACAGAAGGCCCAAGAAATTGGCCAACCCATGAACATTGCGGTCGTGGATCAAGGCGGAAACCTGGTGGCGCATGTGCGGATGGATAATGCCTGGATCGGCAGCGTCGATATTTCGATCAAGAAAGCCTGGACCGCTCGCGCGTTCGACATCTCCACAAAGGATCTCGCCGAAAATAGTCAATCCGGCGATCAGTTTTTTGGCATTCATGTTTCGAACGATTGCCGGGTAATGATCTTCGCCGGTGGAATTCCGCTCAAACGCGGCGGTCAAGTCGTGGGCGCGGTCGGCGTCAGTGGCGGCATGGGCAAGCAGGATCACGCCGTAGCGGAAGCCGGCGCCGAGGCGTTCTAGAGCTTCGCGCTGCCAGCCGTGAATGTCCTGAGCGTCGGCTATCCTTTGTTTCCGGTGACGCCGGATGCCGCGGGAGGCGCCGAACAGATTCTTTCGCTACTGGATCGGGGGTTAACGGCGCGCGGCCATCGTTCGATGGTCGTTGCCGCTCAATCGTCTCGTGTCGAAGGGGAACTGGTAGAAACGCCAGCCGCCCCCGATGAGATTACGGACGCGGTTCGCGCCAAGGCTGAAGAGGCGCACGCCGCCGCCATACATCGCGCGCTCGATCAATTCCCGGCGGACATCCTACACTTCCACGGCCTCGATTTCCACGCCTATATTCCGGATAGGCCGCTGCCAAAGCTCGCGACCATGCATCTGCCGCTTGCCTGGTACCCCGAACACGTGTTCGCGCTCCGCGATGTGACGCTATGCTGTGTTTCGCAAAATCAGGCCGGAACCAGTCCGAACGGTTTGCGATTGCCGGTTGTGCCGAACGGAATCGATCTGGGGCGCTATCGGCCCGCAGCCTTGCGTGGCGACTATCTGCTTTGGCTCGGACGCATTTGCCCGGAGAAGGGAGCCGCTATCGCACTGCGAGTCGCTCACCATCTGGATGCGCGGTTGATCGTGGCCGGCCCTGTGCATCCCTTCGGCTCTCATCACGCTTATTTTTCCGAGCAGGTTGCGCCTCTGCTCGATGAGAAGAGATGCTGGATCGGGCCAGTTGGACGCGAGCGGAAAGCGCAACTCCTGGCCGAAGCGCGCTGCGTACTCATTCCAAGTCTCGCCCCGGAAACCGGCTCGCTAGTTGCCATGGAAGCCCTCGCCTCGGGAACTCCGGTGATCGCTTTTCGCGCCGGCGCGCTGCCCGAAATAGTCGAATCGGGCGTGACCGGCTTCGTCGTGGATTCGGAAGCCGAGATGGCCCAAGCGGTTGACCAAACCGTTACCATCTCTTCCGCTCGCTGTCGCGAAGAGGCGCTTCGCCGTTTCGATGCGGCTCGTATGGCGCAACAGTATATCAACCTTTACCGAGATCTCCTCGCGTGACAATCAGCCGGCATTTCGGTATCGGTTCCGCACCGAAGGAGAACTTGTAAGGCTCGTCTCCCCGACAGAAATTCCAAGCGCGATAGCCTTGCTCGAATCCGTAGCGCAAGCTGTCGTGAAGCAGCTTTCGGCCGAAACCGAGAATCTCGAACCGGGGATCGAATGCGCTCAGATACGAATGGAGAGTGCCGCGATATAGAAAACCGACGCTGACGGCAGCCACTTCATCTCTGAATCGCAAGCTGAAGAAACGAAGCGAATGGAGCTTCTCAAACCGGCGGGTAACTTCGCGCAGAAACTCACCGGAGTTATTCGCCGTAATCATTCCGGGCAGATTGCGTTTACCCCATCGATCACTGTGCAATCGGACCAACTGCTGCAGCAACGTCTCGTCGGCAATCGAGGAAACTCTAAACTCGGTTGGCCCCATCGCGTCCGCTCGATCTCCGTAACGGCGCAGATTCCGACGCAAGTCTTTCGACCGTTCCATCCAATAATGGTCGAAGGTCCCGCAAAGCTTAACCTCTGAACAGGGCGTATCCACAGTAACGCGCCCAAATCGAGCAAGAGGCGTGCCGGCAGCAAGATCCTGCCAGTCGCAGATGTCCCAACCGGAATTGTCGTATAGGTGTTCGCCTACCAAATTTATAACTGCCGCGCTATAATCCGGTGCGATCGCTGGCTCCAGGTAATCGGAAATGCCCGAACCGATCAGGGTTAACTGGCGACGGCCATTCCATTCGTGTCGAAACAGAGGAATCACGGCCGCGATTGCCTCTCCCGAACGCACCGTCAGCACATGCAATTGTCCGCTGCCGAAATAAAGCCACCAGGTGAGCAGCCATTCGGGCGTTTGAAATGGAGTCAGCCCTTCGATGGTTTCCGCGAAGGACGACCACTCCGTACAGAATTGTTCCAACGCGCTGAAGCTATCGAGAACTTCTAGTCTCATCCAGGAGCCGCAGCGCTTCACGGTAGCCATTCAGCGTGCCTACATCCACGTACGCTTGGCCGATTTTGTAGCCGCAGGCGCGGCCGCCGCGCGCCAGGTATTCGTTAATGAGCGTGCCGAGGTATTCGTCGTGACGCTCGCGCCAGATCTCGTGCAGAGCAGCCAGCGTGGCGCCCGGCATCTTCAGCGCGCCCCAAACCCAGTTTGTCCTCGCGCCCTTGCTCTTGACCTGAATGTTTGAAACTTCGTCGCTCGCATCGGTTGCGACAGCGTCGAAATTTTCGGGATGCTCCACGGGAAAAAGCAAAAGGGCCAGCACGCCGCTCGGCATCCGCGCAAGCGCATCTTCGGGGAACCAGACCGTGTCAGGCAGTCCGATGCATACATGTTCATCGGTAGGGATCAGCGGCAGAGCTCGAAAAATCGCGTCGCATAAACCGGCCGGCTGCGGCTGCACGGCGTAGAACGTTTTGGCCGAAAGCACCTGGCCGCCAAAGTAATTGACGATGTCCGATTTGCCTGGCGAGATGACAAAACAGATCTTTTCAACGCCGCCCCTGACCATTCGCTCGATCAGGTACTCGCTTACGGCGCGAGGACGTTCGCCGCCGTCGGTGATGTAACTTCCGACAGGAAGCAGCTCTTTGGAAAAGGCCAGCGGTTGAATGCGGCTTCCCATGCCCGCCGCGGGAATAATGCCCCACATAATTAAACCGCGTTGGAAAGGCAGGCGGCGTCTGCGCCGCTGTGCTCATCCATCGGATCTTCGATTAGTTCGATAAAGCGACGTGCGCGAATCTTCGCCGTGTGGCAGTCGAGCGTGCGTTGTTTTGCCCGCTCCCCGATCTTCTCCAGGGCGCCTCGATCCTGCTTGATGGCGGCGATTGCTTCCGCCGTCGAATCCCCGATCAGGATTTCTTCCGGAGCTTTGAAAAAACAGTCCAACCCTTCCCACCAGTCGCTGAGAACGGCCGTCCCCGTAGCGGCCGCTTCGAACAGGCGCCCCGATGGACAATAACCCATTGCCGCCATGGACGCTCGCGTCACGTTCAGAGTCAACGGCGACGACGAGTAGAATGCGCAATGCTCCGGCGGGCCCACGTGATGATAGTGCCGGATGTTTTTGGGCCATGCTTCCGGATCGGGATACATCGCCCCGCCGATCACGAAGTTACATTCAGGCACAAGCCGCGCCGCGGCGAAGAAGAGATCTTGTAACGCTTTCTGTCGATCCGCCGAGTAAGTTCCAAGATAGGAAAGATTGCCCTCATACCAATGGCTCGATTGCACGCGATGATGCGTGGCCGGATCTACCCAGCCGTATAGCGTCGCGGCGCGGCGTGCGCTTAGGTTGTGTCGAAGCAGTTCGAGCGCCCGGCCGCCGGTATAGCTCAAGACCAAATCAAAACCAGCTAAACCGGATGCCGGAAGATAGTCCACCAGTTCCCCGTGTTCGAGACGGCTAAGCGTCACAGGCGTGTCCATGTCGTAGAAAACCTTGCGGCGCAGCTTAGAATTCAGCAGCAACTCGCATGCGGCAATTCCGTCCGGGCAATAGGAAGTAGCCACGCCCGCATCCGCTTCCTCTATCGCCTGTTTCGCCTTACTCCATACTTCTTCCCAGTTCGAATATAACTGCAGCCGCGCGTAAGGGAGCGATGTGACATCCCGCCAGCGCGCATAGTAGGGAGTATCTCGTTCAAAGAACTCGAGCTCATGGCCTCGCTCGTGCAATGCCCTGAGAAGGCCGCGCCATAGAGTCGCGTGTCCGTTACCCCACGACGAGCTGACAGAAAGTCCGAAAATGACAATTTTCATTTCTTATCGAACGTTGAATTTATAAAAGAATTCGATGCTGACGTTTCCATTGAAGTCGCGCAGCCCAACTGCGGAGAACCTGGGCGTTAAGTCCCACTGCACGCGGACAATCTCGGAGTTAGTCTCCGTTACATCGGTGATGTAAGTGAACGTGATGTTATTTGCGATCTTCTGTTGAAGCGTCACGCGCGCGCTTGGCTGGCCGTTACTTCCCGAAACCGACGGATCTATCTTGAATTGGCTCAGGCCAAAGACTCGTTGAACGCGGCTCGCGAGCGGATCCGCCACCGCTTGGCCTAAAACGGCAGATTCACCCATCTGGGTGAACGACTGTTGGGGAGCTGGCGGCTGCTGAGCCGCGATATTTGGGTCCGACGGGGTCGTGTTCGTCGCGAGTAACTGCACAATCTGTTCGAAACTAAGGGGGGGATCGGACCGGTAATTCAATTGTAAATTGTCCATCGGACCCGTGACGCCCAGCGTGACGTCCACTCCTTGCGCTAGCGTCTCGAGTGAGAAATTCAATACCGGTTGAATAGAATTCGGATTATAGAAATTGATGGCGCCAGTATTCACCGTGTAAGTATTGCCAAAAAAGACCAGTTCTCCATCTGTTACAACCACCCGCCCGATCACGCCTGGATTGGCCGCCGTGCCGCGGACAGTAAGATTTGTCAAAATATCCAGCCTGTTCGCGTAAGTGGTCACAACCTGCAGATTGGGAGACGTGGAGATATGGATATCGAGGCGCATGCCGGTCATTAGCGGCGAGGCCGTGCTCGACGTGTCGGAGGGCGGCGTGGAAGCGAAGCTCGATAGTATCGAGCCGGCGTCGCTCGTAGGCGCGTAGGCAATGCGTTGAATGCTGACAGTTCCGCCCAGCCTGGAGCGGTTCAGATTTCCCGTCAAATCCAGCGTGGCGTTCGATGTCAGGCTGATGCCTGAGTATCGGGTCCGCACGCGCTCGGCCGCAGCGCGCAAGTTGAAGGCCAGGGTTTTGCCGCTATAGCCGACGAACCCGGTCATAGAAATCTTGCCGCCGCCGCTCTGGCCCGTCAGCGTTTGAATGCTGGCGCTCGTGCCGTTCAGCAGAATCACGCCGTTCCCGTTCTCAAGACCGTTCGGGGAATCGGTGTAATTCACGTTGGCGTTCCTCAATTCGATACGCCCGTTAACTAGTGGCTGCGCAAATGTTCCATGGATTTGGGCGCCGAGCGCGACCGAACCCGATGAGGCGAAATCGCGATCCATGTCCTGCAGGATTCCAAGATCCGCGTTTCCGTCCACGTTTAGCCGGTAGGGTGCGGCCGTGTTACGAATGTCCACTGTTCCCGAAGCGTTCACGGCCGTGCCGCTTGGCCCCCGCAGATGGAATTGCTCCACGCGCATGACATCATGGTCGAGCGCGATCTGGACGGGACCTTCGTTGTGAATATCGACAGCCCTGCCTGTTGGCGCGCCCGTGGGCGAGGTCGTCCGTATTGTACGGGCTTCTAGATGACTTAATTCCAACCGTCCGGTCAGTTCGTCCGGCCTCATGATCGGACCCTTTACCGACGCTTGGCCCTCAACCAGCGCATCGAAGGCAGGCTTCAGGCTCGAGTCGGTCGCGATGAAAGGTGAAATGTTGGCGTACCGAATGTTTGCGAAGCTTAAGGTCGCGTTAGTGGGATAATCGCCCGACAGCTGTGAATGTCCCGCGCCATGTATCTGGCTTTGCGCGATGTTGGAATCCAGTCGGAAGTCGAGATTGGACCCGGTCGTGCGCGCCTGGAAATTCGCTTCTCCCAGGCTCTGGCCATTCATCCGGAGAGCGCCGGCCGATGCATCGGCATTTAGCTTCGAGATCAAGATCGTTCGGCTGCCGTTCCGCTCGGCAACGTTCGCGGACAGATCGGCCGCTAGTTTCAGCGTGCCTGCTACGTCCGGCCTTTCTTCCCGCAGATGCTCGATCTTCGCGACCTGAATGGGTGTCGAACTCACATTCAATTGCAGAGCGCCTGCGTTTAAATCTCCAGCGCGGTGATTGAACGAACCGCTCAATGTCACACTGCCGGCGGGCGCATCCAGCACGATGGACGGAATGTCGAGCGCTGTATTTGAATAGCGAACCGATCCCTGCAGCCTATTGACCGGCTCCTGGTACACATTGGCGCGCGAGAGCGCAAAGGTCAAATCCGCGTTGGGCGCCCCCAATGTTCCGGTTACGTGCGCGTTCGCCGATAGATTGCCTCGCGCGGGTATGGCCGCTTGGCCTGTAATGCTTAGAGTTTTTTCTACCGGCAAGTTCTGAATGGAGGCGTCCGCCGTTGTCGGATAATCCTTGGCGAGCGCGGTCCGCCCATTGACGCTGATATTCGCGCCCGCGAAATCGGACGCCAGTTTGTAATTAACGGCCCCGTTGACGGTCGTTGCGCTCGCAGTCAGATTGCCCGCGTCCTGGTTCTGCACGCGCAGGCCTCGCGCTGTCAGGTCGGCGGTGATATTCGAAACTGTGACGTCACTCTGTTTATTCACTTGGCGCACATCCGCCGCAGCGCTGGCCGAAAGATTAATCACGCCGCCTACGCCCGCATTCTCCTTCTGCAACATCTTAATGTCGTTCAGGCGAATGTTCGTCGTCGTCACGCGCAGTTGCGCATGGCCCGTTGTGAAGCTATCGCGTGGATGCTGGAAGGAGCCGTCTACGTCAATTCGTCCCGCGGGCGCCTCCAGCGATAGCGGCGCGAGCGTGATCAAGCGGTCCTGCAGGTTCACGTTCGCGTGCAGACGATCAAAAGGCTGTTCGTACGCCGCGCCATGCACAACCTGGAAGTTCGCGTCGCCGAGGGGATTGCCATAGGTGCCGTTTACGTGCACGTCCGCGCTCAAGGTTCCACTCGCAGGAACCGACGCCTCACCGGCCAAGCCCAACAAATCGGCTACGTCGGCGTTGCGCATTCCGAGATTTGCGGTCAGTGGCGATTTCGGCAGTGGAGTCCATTTGTGCAGTCCAATCGAGGCGTCGAAGTTTGTCCGCAATCCGCCCCGGGTCAGCACTCCGTTCTGGATCGATGCGCCGGAGGGCGATGCCGCGAGATCAAGCGCGAACCGGTCGAATCTCCGCTGCTCAACGGCGAACCGGTTTACCGCGGCATGTCCCGCAATACGGGGCGCGGAAAGATCGCCCGAAATCTGCGCCTGAGCCGTGGCCGCGCCCCCCAGCAAAGCAATGGGCAGCGATGTCTGCGGGGTGGCCGCGCCAAAATTCGCAGCCGGCAGGAAGTCGTTGAGATTGTGCGAGACCAGGTTTACATCAATCTGCTTATTGAGGGCGCCCGAAAGATCCAGCCGAGAATTCGGAAGCGCGATGTAAGAATGAACCAGATTTACCGTGTCGCTTGCGCCCGCGTAGTTTGCATCCAACCTCCCGCTGACCGGAACGCCTCGCTTTCCCGGTACAATCGCCAATCGCGCCTGCGCCGCAAACCCGGTTGTGCCCTTCGCTTTCAAATCGCCTTGCGCCCTGAGCGAACCATTCAGTGTGCCGTCATAACCCAGACGCTTTCCTGTCAGAGCGCCGGCGAGCACGGGCAGAGCGAAGTTGTGCAGCCCCGCTTCAACGCTGAGCTGCTGCATCTTTTCAACGAAAATCTTGGCCGCCAGCGTCCCGCCGAACGCATTCAACTTCAATCCATCCATGCTGATCAAGTAAGGATCGGCATGGAAGGGCGAGTAGAGGCTCGCATTCGAAACGCGCGTGGTTCCGCTGCGAACCGAAAGCCCGCGGGAGTTCAACGTCCCATCGACGGCATAGTTCTGTTGCGCGTCCATCCGAGCCGATCCATTCGCCTGCAAATCGCCGCTCGCGGCGACCGTCGCCATATCCATCAGCTTGGTCAGCTCGCCTAAAGCGAGATCGGCGTTGAATTGAATCGAGCTGTTCTTCGCCGAATCGATTGCCCCCGACGCTTGAAATGTAGTCTGACCGAGAGCCAGGCGCGCCGACTGTAATTGAACGGTGTTCTTTTTCTCGTCCATGCTCACGTTCAACTCGGCTGTAAGCGTCTGTGGCGCGTCTTTCGCGTTCGCGTCGATTGGCAGTTCCACGCTGCGCTGAATCTCCGGCAGGGAAACGCTCGCGTTGAGCTGTGCCGCAATCTGTGGCGCGTTCATGTTCTGCAGCGACGCGCTTAGAGATATCTGCGAATGCCCGGTATCGAGCTTCGCGCCCGCCACCCGAACGGCGTCTTTCTCGATCGTCACTGGCACGCTGACGTGGACGTTCATCGGCGGCCGGCTGCCCGAGGCAAGCAACAGCGGATCGATCGACAGGCTACCTTGATACCTCGGATTCAAGGGATTGTAATTCAGCAGAACGCGCAGATTCTCGCCTCTCGCGCTGAAAACATTCTTCTGCTGCGCGAACTCCAGCAGCCCGTTTTGAATGTTGAACTGCCCGACCGCCAGGTCCACTACGGTCTGCAGACCGGATGTATCGCTTGACTTCTTCTGAACCTTTGGCTCCGGAATGTTGGTCTTGCCATCCGGGAAAACGATCACGTCCACCTCGGGCTGCTCGATTCCGAGATACTGCAGATCGACAGCTTTCTTGAGGCCCGCGAATAGCTTGAGCCGCAGCTCCAACCGCGGAACCCGAACCAGCGGGTCCGCCGTCTTCGGTTCCGTTCCGTGGAGAACAAAATCCCGGATGCGAACGGTTAAGTGGGTCCAGTCGAATTGAAAGGCCCCGATCTCAACCGTCCCGCCCGTCGATTCCTCGGTTGTCGCAATAATCTTCTCGCGCACAAAGTTGGCGAACCACGCGCTGCGCAGCACCAGGATCGATGCGACTATCAGGACCAAAACCAGGCCGAGTAACGAGGCGCCGATCGTAAGCAGGATCCGTTTTCTTCTGCTCATCGCAAGCTTGCCTCCAGAAACTGAATTTCCGTATTCTTGCGCTGATCGTCCAGCCACGCAAAGAATTCACGATTCTCTTTTTGGCCGGCTAGTATGTTGCGAATCTCCTCGCGCGCATCGTCTAGCGACGATTTGCCTGGGTGTTCCCGGCGAAGCGCGGCCGCGTGCTCGTTGTAATAAATGGCGATTTCATCCTCTGTCACCAGCACCGCCGGTTTAAAGCGAACATCTATAAAGTTTAGAATCGTAAGCTGCCACTGTAGCTGCGTTCGCAGATCTATCTCGGCGATTCCATATCGCTTCAATGCTTGTTGGTAGGCGGCCTGGGTCCTGAATTTCCGCCGCTCTAACTTGTCTATCTGCGCGTCGGCCTGCTGCAGAGTCGCATCCCGGTAATCTCCTACTTCAATCTCGCGCCGGATGAAGACTTGATCGATGAGCCTGCTTGCCGCTTTCTTGCGCGCAGCCTCGCTCAAATCCAGTGGATCGCCATTCAGAAACTCCGTCACGCGTAAATCCCGGTCTATGTCGCTGTCCTTAATGATCGATTTGCCGATGACTACCGCGATTCGGTCGATAATCACTGCCGAGGCAAGAGAGGCGGAAATCAGCATAAGGGCCAGCAGGAAACGCATCAGAACGCCTGCCCGATCGAGAAAAAGAACTCGAAATGGCTCAGGCGCTGCGCGCTGGGAGTGCAGTAGGAAGGGTTGCCCGCCTGGCCTGGATGGCACTGGATCAACTGTTGAGTAGTCAGGCTCGTGCTGAAACCGTCATACGAAGGCGGGTTCAGAGCGTATGCCAGATCAACGCGCACCGGTCCTAGCGGGGTCTTGTAGCGGATGCCGAAACCGGGAGCCTGCACTGCATAATCGAAATCCTGAATATTGGTTTGACGATAGCCGAGCGAAAGATTGCTGAAATTCGTATAGATGTTCCCCATGTCGTGGAACGCGACGCCGCTGATATTCGGACCCAAGAGCGGAAATCGGAGCTCGAAAGTGTTGAAGAAGAGCGCATTGCCCCCGATGGGAAAGCCGGTCGGGGTGCTGGTGGTCGGCCCCGGCAATTCGCTCACGGTGCCGATATCTCGCGGGCCGGCCTGGTTGTCGCCGAAGCCGCGCATGGAAACGCTGCCGCCGCCGAAGAACCGCTCCGGAAGTGGAATCACGTCGTTCGGGTTCGTGCCGGGCGCAATGTTGAAGGGGAGAATTTCGCCTATCTGCGTCTGTCTTGCGAATACCAAGTTTCGCCCCAGGGACGTATAAGTGGCGTTGCGCGCGAGAACGCGCAGGAAATTTCGCTGCGATCCGAAAAAGTTGCCCGCCACTCCCGCGTCCACTGTGTTCCAGAAGCCGCGATGAGCATCCGCCGGGTTATCGCGGTGATCTTGAATATAGCTTGCCGAGAGCATCCCGATACGCACCGGCTGGAGAAATATCGGAATGATCAGCGCGGGAATATTGACGTTTCCCGTGCTCACCCGCGAATATGAAAAGCGAACCAGCACTGTCGAGGCGCGATTCAGACGTTGCGACGTTTGCACGGAAGCCTCCTCTCGCCTCGACGAAAAAGTCTGAACGTCTTGAGTCGTGTCGTATAGCAGCGTGAAGGTTACCGTGCGGTTCTGAGATCCCAAGAATCTCGGTACAACATAGTTCAACGATTCACGCTGCTCCAAAGTGGAATACCGCGTTTGCAGCGAGATCGTCTGGCCCTTGCCCAGGAAATTAATCCGGCTCACATCGAAGGAAACAATCGGCGCGATTCCCTTCGCGCCCCCCGCTTGCGAGAGATTGTCCGTCGTGTGTCCGAACTGTCCGACTTCCAATCCGAAACCGATGTTGAACGTGTAGCGGGCCGCTTCGTCGAAATCGTACAGAACGTACTTATAGAGTGTAGAGCCGTCGGGGTCCTGCAAACCCGTGTTCACGCTTGCGAAAACGCCAAGATCGTTCAGACGTCGAGCGTCGTCGTTGATCTTCGTGATCGAAATCGGTTCCCCGTCGCGAACCTTGATCTTACGGGTCACCAGGGAGGGTTCGGTGCGATTCAAGCCGGAAATGATGACGCCGCGAACGAATTCCCGCGGGCCTTCTTTGATGTGATACGTCAGATTGATGGTTGCCGGATCACTGCCCGGAATCGCCGAATAGGAAAATGCCGCTTGCGCGAAGCCGTGATCGTAGTAATACTCCAGAATCCGGTTTCGATCGGAAGAGACGTTAACGTCCGCATACGGCTGATTTACGGCCGAATACAACTGGTTCTGGATGCCGCTTAAATCCAGCCGATTCGCGCCGTCAACGGCGAGGTTCGCCACCCGCCACTGTTGCCCCGCGTTGATGTGGAAACTTACGGCGATGTCGTCGGCCTTCCCTTTGTAATTGGTCTGCACGGACGATGTCACCTTCACGTCGCGAAAACCATTCGCCTGGTAAAGGCTCTCGATGGCCTCCTCGTCTTTCTTGCGGAAGGTTTCGCTGTAGCGCCCATAGCGCAGAAGAATCGATTTAGTCTGCAAGAACATCCGCTCATGAATAGTCTCGGGCGTGAAATAGTCGCCGCCCAATATGTCGATGTGTACTAACTTGCGGCGCGGACCCAGGGCAATATAGTAGGTGATCGTCTGTTGATCGTTCTTTACAGGTTCGGAGCGGAACGTAACATCCACATCCGGATATCCGCGAGACTGGAAGTAATCCTGGAGATTTTTCTTGCCTTCCGTGAGTAAGTCGTTATCCACGGAACCTTCCACATATACCGGCACCAGCCCGCGCAGCTTGCCTTTCGAAATTTTCGCTTCGAGCGCCTTAATGTTGATTCTTGGCCCGGCGTCGATATCCAGATTCGCCTTCGCGCGGCCGGTGTGGCTGTTGTAATCGAGCGAAGTCAAGTTGACGGACGCCGTCAGCCGGTCTTTTTTCGCGTACTTCTTTCGAATTCCATCTTCGCCCTTGTCCGTCATCGCTGCCGTCACCGCTCTCCAACGATGAATCAGCGGAATTCTCCAGCCTGTAGCCCGAACTATGGTCTCATTCGGTAGCTTGGTGTCGCCTGCGATAGCGGGCATTTCATAGCGCGCGCGCTTTCCCGCGTCCACTAAGAAACGCACAGTTACTTGATGGGTGGCGGAATCCTCGATGGTGGCGACCCCCACGTGCGCTTCGTAGAGCCCGTTCTGATGCATCTCTTCTTCGATGTCTTTGCGAGCGGTTTCAAGCGCCTCGGCGTCAAATTGCGTACCCAGCGTCAGTTGCGCATCGCCCAGAATCACACCCCGGCTGGGAGGATCGCTGATCTTGCCTTGCGCCCCCACATGTCCTATAAATCTCCTGGCGCGGGTAATGAATGTCAACGACACGCCCTCGCCGGTCGGTTCGGCGTCCACCTGGATGTCATCGTAGAGACCGCTGGCATACAGCCGGTCGATAGTGCCCGCCACCGCATGCATGTCTAATGGCTCCCCGGTCTGCACGAGTTGGATTGCTTTCAGATCGCGCGCATCCACCGCCTGCGCGGCGGGCTCGTACTTTATCGAGGTGACCGTTTTCCCACTGAAATCTTGAGCGTGTAAATTTCCAGGCGAAGCCAACAGCATGGAGATTATGAACACGGAACTGCCGGCCAGATACGAGATACTCATCGGGGTCGGCGTCGCCATTCAAGACTGGTAAGCAGTTCCAAAAAAACCTCTAGCCAAGGCGCCATTTGTCTCGGCGCGATGTATTTCCTGGACGCCCGCTTATTCTGCCTTGTTTCACAGAGTCGCCTGCGTACCCCCGAACGCCGCCCGTTCAGGACGCATGCGATAAACTGAAATTTCCCTCCCGTTCTTTTCCATGATTTCAGTTAGCAATGTGAGCATGCGTTATGGCGGCAAGATCCTGTTTGAGGACGTAACCACCTCTTTCTTGTCGGGCCGCAGATACGGATTAACGGGCCCCAATGGCGCCGGCAAATCCACTTTCATGAAGCTGTTGTCGGGCGAGATCGAACCGCAAAAGGGCGTGGTCGTTCGGCCGAAGAAAATTGGGATTCTGCGCCAGGATCAGTTCGCCTTCGACCGGCACCGTGTTGTCGACACGGTCATCATGGGTAATTGGCCGCTGTGGAAAGCTCTCGAAGAACGCGAGCTGCTCTATTCCAAGGCGGAACTCACCGACGAAGACGGCATGCGGCTCGGCGAGTTGGAGGGCGTCGTTGCCGAAGAAGACGGTTACTCCGCCGAGAGCGACGCTGCTGTCTTGCTCGACGGCCTGGACATACCCGAGCCTCTGCACGGCCGGCTCATGGGTGAGCTCCAGGGCGGCCAAAAGGTTCGCGTGCTTCTGGCGCAGGCTCTGTTCGGCCGCCCCGAAGCTTTGCTGCTCGACGAGCCCACTAACTATCTCGACCTAGAATCCATCCACTGGCTTCAGAACTTTTTGACCCATTACAATGGCGCCCTCATCGCCATCTCGCACGATCGCCACTTCCTGAACAGCGTCTGCACCCAAACGGCCGACATCGATTATCAGACCATCATCACTTACCCGGGCGGCTACGACGACATGGTGCTGCAGAAGACTCAGATTCGCTCGCGCATCGAAGCTGAAAACGCACAACGCGAGAAGAAGATCGCGCAGCTCAGCGAGTTCATCGCCCGGTTCTCGGCCGGTACTCGCGCGAGCCAGGTCACCTCTCGCAAGAAAGAGGTGGAGCGCCTGCAGACCACCGAACTCGCCCGTTCGAACATTCAACGGCCTTACATCCGCTTCGAAATGAAGCGGCCTTCCGGCCGGCACGCGCTCGAGTTCAAGGGCGTCAGTAAGAGCTATGGCGATCTGGACGTCGTCAAGAACTTTTCAGCCGCCGTGCAGCGTGGCGAAAAGATCGCGCTTATGGGGCGCAATGGCGCCGGTAAAACAACTCTGTTGAAGGCCTTGCTTGCGAACGCGCCGGGTGTCGACGACCCGGACGTTGGTCTGGACGCCGGGACTGTAACATGGGGTCACGAAGCGCAGGTGGGATACTTCGCGCAGGATCATCGTGCAAGCATTCGCAATGGCTCCACCGTTTCCGAGTGGCTTCACGATTGGGACCCGCAGGCGTCAAAGGAAGAAATTCGCGGGTTGCTCGGCCAGATGCTCTTCAGCGGAGAAGAAGGAATCAAGCCGACCGATGCGCTGTCGGGCGGCGAAGCCGCGCGCCTGATCTTCTGCAAATTGATGCTGCAGAAACCCAACGTGCTGGTCTTCGACGAGCCGACAAACCACCTGGATCTCGAATCCATCAACGCTCTCAACATCGCCCTGCAAAAATTCGAAGGAACGGTTTTGCTGGTCACCCACGATGAAGACCTGGTAGACGAAGTGGCGACTCGCATCTGGCATTTCGACCATGGCCAAATCGAAGACTTCCTAGGTTCGTACGAAGAGTACTCGACCGTGGCGGCGAAGTAAGCTCAGGGCACGTGCGCAAGGTACTTCAGCGCCGCGTAAAAGATCACCACCAGGCAGAGGAATAGCGCTAGCTCGGCCGCGTGGCGTCCCGTTCTCCCGCTTTTGTTCGAATCCTGTCGCCTCCGCTTAATCTGCTGCAAATGCTCCAAAGCCCTCCTGCTGGCCGATTCCCCGGGCCAGAGTTGGCTATAGAATGTTCGGCGACATTCACGGCAGCGGTACCGGCGCATCCCGCGCCAGCGCTGCACGAGCCCCAGGAGCGATCGCCGCTTAGAGCGCCTGACGTTGTCGCTCTCGCAGCTTGGGCAGATTAACACTGCTCTCGTTCGGCGTCTCGCCGATCCAATCCGCTTCTCATTCAGTCACGTCCGCAATTAGCGATTAGCATACAAGATCGTGTTCGCGACGGTGCTCCACAAACCACTCGTAGCTATTGCGCAGACCCTCCTTGAGCGGAATCGAATGGCGCCACCCGAGCGCCCGCAACCGGCTCACATCCAGAAGCTTGCGAGGCGTTCCGTCCGGCTTGGATGTGTCGAAAACAAAGCTGCCGCGATATCCCGCTACCTCGGCGATAGTTCTGGCCAGATCCGCAATGGTTACGTCCTCGCCGGCGCCGACGTTGATGATCTCGGGCCGGTCGTATCGCTGCATTAGAAAGAGCGCGGCCGACGCTAAGTCGTCCACATATAGGAACTCACGCCGCGGCGTTCCCGTGCCCCATAGAACCACTTCCTCGCGCCCTTTCTCCCGCGCATCGTGAATCTTGCGGATCAAGGCCGGCGCCACATGCGAGGTCTCCAGGTTGTAGTTATCGCCGGGTCCATATAAATTAGTCGGCATCAGCGAAATGGCCCGAAACCCGTACTGAATCCAGGAGGCTTGGCACAGCTTAATGCCCGCAATCTTGGCAATCGCGTACCATTCGTTCGTGGGTTCGAGCGGACCGCTCAACAGATACTCTTCCTTGATCGGCTGAGGCGCGAACTTTGGGTAAATGCAGGAGGAGCCAAGAAACAGCAGTTTGGCTGCGCCGAAACGCCGCGCGGCTTCGATCACGTTTGTCTGAATGGCGAGATTGTCATAGATGAAGTCGGCCGGGTGCTGCGAGTTGGCCAGGATCCCGCCCACCTTCGCGGCGGCCAGAAACACGAATTCCGGCTGCTCTGTGGAAAAGAAGGCATCCACGTCCGCCTTGCGCCGCAGATCCAATTCGCGGCGCGTTCGCAGCAGCAGATTTTCAAAACCGTGCGCGCGCAGATGGCGCACAAGCGCGGCGCCCACCAAACCGCCGTGGCCGGCGACATAGATCCGGCTACCGCTTTCCATTGGACCCATATGTATTCGAAATTAGACTAGCGCCAGAGTGGGAGCAAACTTCTGGTCCTGCACAAGGCGCTCGCTTTCCGCCAGGCGAAGATCGGAATCGACCATCATATGAACTAACTGCCGGAAGGTAGTCGGCGGGTTCCAACCCAACACCGTACGGGCCCTCTGCGCATCGCCCAGCAGATAATCCACCTCGGTGGGGCGGAAGTAGGCGGGATCGATCTCGACGTATTTCTTCCAGTCCAGGCCTGCGTAGGAAAACGATTCTTCCAGAAATTCCCGAACCGTATGCGCCTCGCCTGTCGCAACCACGAAGTCGCCGGGGTCGGAGTGCTGCAGCATGCTCCACATCGCCTGCACGTAATCTCCTGCGAATCCCCAATCGCGCCTGGAATCCAGGTTGCCCAGGTAGAGCTTCCGCTGCAAGCCTGCGCGGATGCGGCCGGCGGCGCGGGTAATTTTCCGCGTCACGAACGTTTCCCCGCGCCGAGGCGATTCGTGATTGAACAAAATGCCGTTTGCTATGAAAAGCCCATACGCTTCTCGATAATTCACCCCGAACCAGTGCGCCGCAACCTTGGACACCGCGTAGGGGCTTCGCGGATAAAACGACGTCTTCTCATTCTGCGGCGGCCTCGCCGCGCCGAACATTTCCGACGAGCCGGCCTGATAGAAGCGGACCTGCCGGCCAGTGTGCTGCACATGATCTCGCATGCAGTCGAGCAGGCGAATCGCCCCCATGGCGTCGGCATCCGCCGTATATTCCGGATTTTCGAACGATACCCTCACGTGCGATTGCGCGCCCAGATTGTAAATCTCGTCCGGCAGCGACGCTTCGATGACGCGCCGGAGGCCGGTGGAATCCGTCAGGTCCGCATAGTGCAGAATGAGCCGGCGCCCTGCGTCATGCGGGTCTTCGTAGATATGATTGATGCGCGAAGTGTTGAAACTGGAGCTTCTCCGGACAATGCCATGGACCGTATAGCCCTTTGAAAGCAACAGTTCGCTTAAGTAGGACCCATCCTGGCCGGTGATCCCCGTGATCAAGGCTGTTTTCGGCAAAGTCCCTCCGCAGTACTAGTGGCAATTCCGGCGGTATCCTCGCGGCCCTAGATCAACGTGAGAAAAACAACAGCCTGGGCTTCGCAAGACAGGCCTTCGCCTACCGGTCCAACTTTCTCCGCGGTCTTGAACTTGACGCTGACATCCTCGATCTCGAGGCCGGCCGCGCGCGCCAGGCTCTCTCGAATTCGAGCGCGAAATTCCTTCAGTTTCGGCCGCTCCAGGATGATGGTGGAATCGATCTGAACAACCCGATACCCTTTGCCTTTGGCGAGGCTCACCGCGTGTTGAAGAAAGCGGATACTGTCTGCGCCTTTCCATTCCGGCGCGCTATCGGGAAAGTGCATGCCTATATCGCCGAGTGCGAGCGCGCCGAGGATGGCATCGGTCACTGCGTGAAACAGCACGTCGGCGTCGGAATGCCCGGCCAAGCCGAACTCGGAAGGAACATGGATGCCGCCGAGGATCAACGGCCGCCCGGGTTCAATGCGGTGAGTATCCCAGCCCTGCCCGACGCGAAAGGGCGCCAGCCGCCGGTCAGCCATTCTCGCGCAAATTGAGGCCCGAATTTTCCAACGTTAAGTAGAGCTGGGCCAGTTGCATATCGCTTGGCTTCGTGATCTTTATGTTGCGGTCCGTGCCCAGCACCACCGAGACCTCCACCTGTTCCAGCCTCTCGACCAGCGACGATTCGTCCGTGCCGATGAACAGATCCTCGCGCGCCTTCTGAAAGGCCTTTCGCAGAAGGTCGAGGCGAAAGACCTGCGGCGTCTGGGTCAGTATCAAACGCTCGCGCGGCAGAGTCGCTCGCACTTTGTTGCGATGCACTTGCTTCACCGTATCGACCGGCACTACGCCCAGAATGGCCGCGCCCGTTTCCCCAGCCTCTTGGATCACCTTTTCGATAGTTTCAATCTCTACGAATGGCCGCACCGCGTCGTGAACGGCCACCAGTTCCGTGTCGTCGGTGATGGAACCCAGGGCATTTTCCACCGACTGCTGGCGAGTTTCGCCGCCACGGACCACTCGAACGGTTTTTCCGAAGCGATGGCTCGCAAAAAGGTCTTGGGCCCATTCGAGATCCTCGGCGCGGATGGCCACGACGATTTCAGCGACTTGTTCCGAACTGACGAATTTCCGGATCGTATGAATAATAATGGGCGAGCCGTTCAGCAGCATGAACTGCTTTCGGCTGGTGCCTTCTTTCTCCGGCGCGCTGCGGCCCATGCGCGTGCCTAAGCCCGCCGCGGGAATAATGACTGAAACTTTCATGATGGGGCTGGGCCGTAGAGCCGCGTGGCCCGTGTTTTCCTCGAACCTACATCATAGCCGCATGGCCCGTGTGAGCTATCATCGACGCGAATGGGGCAACCAGCCGTCAACATGGAAATCGCAAGCGACGACGAAGTCGGTTTGCTTGGCGTATTGCACCTGAAGCGTTTGTGGTCGCGCTACCTGGCGCACCGGCTGTCGGCCGCGCCGCCGGACGAAGGCAACAATGAATGGGCGGCCGACAACACCCTGATCTCCGGACTCAACCTCGGGCTTCAAGAGACACTGCGCTATTTGTATGTCGCCGATCCCTCCTTTGAACAGTTCGAGCAGTGGATCCTCGATCGGAACGCCGGGACCATAGAACCGGCACGGATCGAACGGATCAATGCGGCTCTCCGCGGAGACGCTGCGCAGGCGAAGCGGGCGGCGCAAGCGCCCGGCCCGTTATCGGAAGAGGACTTGGTCTTTTGGCGGGAGAACGGCTATGTGGTCGTGCACGACGCGGTCCCAGCGGAGGGCTGCGCGTCGGCTGTGAAAGCAATCTGCGAGTTCCTGCGGATGGATTTGAACAATCCGAACACCTGGTATAACGGGCCGCAAGGGCATAGCATTTGGGTCCCGCTGCTGCGGCATCCCGCCATTCAAGCCAACCGCGCCTCCGATCGCATCCACCAGGCTTTCCAACAGATCTGGGGACGGACAGATCTTTGGATGACCGTCGATCAGTGCGGCATGAATCCGCCCGAGCATCCCGGCTGGATGTTTCCGGGCCCGTTTATGCATTGGGACACCAGCTTGGCGCTTCCCATTCCCTTCGACGTGCAGGGAATTCTCTATTTGACCGATACCGCGGCCGACCAAGGCGCCTTCACGTGCGTGCCGGGATTCCACCGAAAAATCGAGAGCTGGTTAAAGAGCCTACCGGAAGGCGTCGATCCGCGCGAACAGAACTTAGCCGCGCTCGGCGAGGTTCCGATTGCAGGCAAAGCGGGCGACTTGATCATCTGGCAAAAGGCGCTCCCGCACGGGAGCCGGCCGAATCGCGCCCAGGCGCCGCGCTTCGTCCAGTACCTCGCCATGCGCCCGGCCGATTTCCAAACGAACCCAAAATGGCGCTGATCAGCCGGTCGCAGAAGGTCCGCCCGCCGAAGCCGTGGCGGACAAGCCGGAAGGCGAGCGGTGTTCGGCTTGAGATCGCTCGTCGTATTTGCCGAAGATCATCTTGCCTGCTGTTGTTTGGAGCACGCTGGTAACGGTTATGTCGATGGTCTTCGAGATGAGCCGCTTGGCGTTGTCGACTACGACCATCGTTCCGTCGTCCAAATAAGCCACGCCCTGGTTATATTCCTTGCCTTCTTTCAAAATGAACACTCGCATGCTCTCGCCTGGTAATACCACGGGCTTAAGAGCGTTTGCCAGCTCATTGATATTGAGAACTTCCACGCCTTGAACCTGGGCCAATTTGTTTAGGTTGAAATCGTTGGTGACGATTTTGGCGCTGCGGGACTTGGCCAACTCGATCAGCTTCAGATCGACTTCGCGAACCGCCGGGTAATCCTGAACCGAAATTTCCAAACGAATTCGCGGGATCTTCTGCAGGCGTTGAACCACGTCCAAGCCGCGGCGGCCGCGGTTGCGGCGAGCGGAGTCGGAAGAATCGGCTACCTGTTGCAGTTCGTGCAAAACGAACTGCGGGACCAGCAGTTCGCCTTCGAGGAACCCCGATTCCGCTATTTCACAGATGCGGCCGTCGATGATGACGCTGGTGTCGAGAATCTTCGCGGGGGGCGCAAGCGTAGCGTCGGCAGTGAAGATACCGATCTTTTGGAGGCTGATCAGATGAGCCTTGGATGCGCCGGCAAGCAGGCCCACAAAAGCACTCAATATAGGAACGCAAACACGGAAGAATTGAGCTGTCGAGCCGGATATAGGTGCGCTCGGGCTGAGTACTGAAACCAATAGTACTCCCAAAAGCGCGCCCAAGAGCGCACCGGCAGAGGCGGCCAGCAGAGAAGGCAAGCTGGCGCGCCGAACGCGCAGTTCCGCCGCGTTGATGGCAGCGCCAGCGCCTGCGCCGAGGATCGCGGAAAAGTAGGAATTCAACCCAAAAGGACGGTAAGCGGCTGCAATGGCCGCTATTAACGCAACAAACACGATGCGCAGAGAGATAATTTCCGAACCCGAACGGCGCAAATGGTTTCTCCGGAAGACAGCCGTGAGACAGCAAGTTTGCAGCACCCTCGCAAACGATGCTGCGGAGTATAGCACCTAGAAAAGGGTTCTGGGGAACAGGCTCGTACTAGTAGCGGGAAGCGGGCAGGAAGGTTAGAGAGCTTTAGCCAGCTCTTCTGCGAAGGCGCTCTGTTTGGTAGAGGAATTTTGGGGGCGACGGCCGTTAGTAGATCCCCGTCGAGCTTGCTGAGTAGGAGCGCCGGAGGCCGGACGCCTGTTCTTGTCCATAGGCGCCGTAGTGGGTTTGCCAGGGCCTTTGCCGGATTTAGGCGGCTGAGCGGGGTTGGCGCGCAATAAGCGGTCTTCGAGCGGCGCGCGGTCAAACCGTCGGATGATGGCGTTCATCTCCTCTTGGTTTGGCGATTCAATAAAAGCGAATCCCTTCGACTCTTGAGTCTCGGGGTTGCGGATAACCTTGACCGCGTCCGCGACCAAGTTTTCTGAGGCAAGCCACGACTTGATATCGTCGGCCGTCACCCAGACAGGGAGATTTCCGAGAAAAACGGTAAAGCTCATTAGATAGTGTTATATGCTCCGTGGGGAAGTTACGAGGCGCACCTCGCGGGTTCGATCCCCGCAGGCTAGTAGCATACTAGCACACAGGGTGCGAACACGTAAATACCAAAACAGCGCTCAATCCGTTGCAGCGTAAAGAGTAGAACAATTGTTAGATGCGTGTGACCGGAGTTTCGATCACCAAAGTTTCCCCGGCCCGGGCGGTTGCCTTCGCCGTGCTGGAACAGGTTGCCGAAGGGGCTTACCTTTCCGACGCGCTACGAGAGCAAAGCTACCAGTTGGATGCCCGCGACGCCGGCTTGGCTTCGCAGATCGCGTTCGGTTGCTTGCGGTTCGAGAAGCAGCTAGATTACCTGATCCGCGTCTACTCCGGCCGGAAGCCGAACGACTTGGACCGGGCGGTCGCGATCGCTCTGAGAGCGGCTATTTTTCAGATGCGCTATTTGGAGCGAATTCCGGCGCATGCGGCAGTGCATGAATCGGTCGAATTCGTGAAGCAGCGGCGGCGCGCCGCCGGAGGGTTCGTTAACGCCGTTTTGCGGAAGGTAACTCGGGAGGAAGTGAGTTGGCCGGACGAAGAAACGGCGCTATCCTGCCCGGAGTGGCTTCTGGCGCGATGGCGGAAGCATTTCGGAGAAGAGCAGGCGCGCGGCATCGCCAAAGCGGCTCTATGCGAACCGGCAGCCTACATCCGAATTCCGCCCGGCGCCGCTCCGCCGGAGGCGATTACTACCGAACGAACCCAAATTCCGGGTTGCTGGCGGCTGTTATCCCCTCCGGCGCCTGGAATGCGGCTGCACGATATCAGCTCGCAGGCCGTTCTTCTGCTGCTCGATGCGCAGGAGGGCCAAAGCTATCTGGATCTGTGCGCGGCGCCGGGGAATAAGACGCTGCAGGCGCTCGAGACGTCGTTCGGTCTAGCAGTGGCGTGCGACATCAGCGAGAGGCGCATTCGCGAGGTTCCGCCGGTCTGCCCGCGGGTGGTATTGGATGCTGCACAACCGCTCCCGTTCTCCCGCGAATTCGACCGCATTTTGGTCGATGCGCCCTGCTCCGGAACCGGCACTCTCGCGCGCAACCCGGAGATCAAATGGCGCGTCAAGCCGCAGGATTTCCCACGATTTCATCGGAAGCAGCTTCGAATTGCCGCTCAGGCGCTGGCGTTGCTGGCCCCGCGCGGGCAGCTCTTGTACGCGACGTGTTCGCTAGAGCCGGAAGAGAACGAAGACGTGGTCCGTGAAATCCAGAGCATGAATCCCGGTCTGAGAATCGAACGCGAAATGTGGCGCTTGCCGGGACGCGATGAGGGGGACGGCTTTTACGCCGCGCTGCTGACGCGCCAAGGCTGAGGCTGGTTCATTGAAGTCTGGTTGCCAGTGTCAGCCCGTCGGCGAGCGGCAAGAGCACCGACACGATGCGTGGATCTTTGTTCAGCTTTTCGTTAAGCGCGCGAATGGCGGCTACGTCGGCGTCGCCGGTTTCCGGTTTCATCACATCGCCGCGCCGGAGCATGTTATCAAGCACGATCAAGCCTTGGGGCCTGACCAGCTTTAAGCAGAGCTCATAATACACGTCGTAGCCGGTTTTATCGGCATCGATGAAGGCGAAGTCGAAGGTTCCGGCGGCGCCCTCGTCCAGGAGTTGTTTCAATGTTACGGCGGCGGGACCTAGCCGCAACTCGATTTTGCGGTCGAGCCCGGCTTCTTTCCAGTACCGGCGCGCCACATTGGTGAACTCTTCGCTGCGGTCGCAGGCGACGACTTGACCATCGGCCGGCAGAGCGAGCGCCGTCACGAGAGAGCTGTAACCGGTGAACACACCGATTTCGAGCGTCCTGCGGGCGCCGATTGCGGCAAGCAGAACGCGGAAGAACTGGCCCTGTTCAGGCGTGATCTGCATTTGGGCATCCGGGAGGCCGGCTGTTTCCTCGCGCAGGCGGCGCAGGATGTCCGGTTCGTCCATACCTACCGCCCGGATATAGCTTGTGACGGCTTCGCCGGAGAAGTAACTCTTTGAAGACACCTTTAGACTTTCGCATGGCGCGAGACATCTGCGGGCGAAACGGGGGTATTCTGGGCTGCTATCCAGGAACGGCGGTCAGCTTGAAATGTACTAAAACCGACAGTACTAAACCCACCGTAATATTTCGGGTATAGATCCATCAAACCGGCTAGGTTTCCGCGTGCTTAGGAATCAGGTCGACGACATCAAACTCGCTCCCAGTTTTTACCCGGCGAGAGTGCGTGTGCTAGGGCAGGAACCTCTTCGCATACTTGTTCCCGTCGTACTTCTTGCAATCCTGGCGGCTATTTTCGTTCAAAGGATCCCTCATTCGCTTGCTCCCTTTCAGCGTTTCGACTCCAGTATTTTCTTGTATGTAGGAGAGCAGATGCGGCAGGGGCTAATCCCATATCGCGATGTTTGGGATCATAAGCCGCCAATGATTTTCTATCTGAACGATTTCGGCCTGGGCTTGGCCGCGGGCTCGCCTGCCGGCGTCTTTGTTCTTGATTTCCTGGCGTCCGCCGTTTTCTTCTTGCTGAGTTACTTCGCTATATGCGGCATTTCGGGCAGAACATTTTCTACCTTGTCTTGCGTCTTCGGACTCACGCTTTATCAAAGCGTAGTCATTCAGCCGAACCTCACGGAAGTGGAATGTCTACCATTTCAGGCGATTAGTTTCTTGCTTCTCTTAACGGACTTACGTTTCGGCGTGAGCGTACGGCGCGCTTTTTGCCAAGGAATCTTGTGCGGTTTACTGTTCTGGACACGCCCAAACGCCATCGGAATTACTTTTGTCTATGTGCTTGCCGTAGCTATATTGACGCTTCGAAAACCTTGTATTACCCTGCTCTGGAGATGCGGGTTAGCGTGTTTGGCCGGAATTTGTCTAAGTACAGGAATTATCATCGCTCCCGTTTTGAAGCACGCATCCTGGTCGGAACTATGGTTCGCGACATTCCAGTTCAACCATGCGTATGCCGGCTTGGTAGGCCCGGCAGAGCATATTCACGCCCTGTACTGGATGGTTCAATACACAGCTCAGCACGGGGTCATCATCTTTGCATTAGCCGGTTGCCTTTTAGTGTTCATTCGACGGCCCGCTCTAGATTCCGTTAAGAATCAGGCTTTCCTGCTGACGGCTATCTGGCTGGTTGTGGAAGCTCTCGCGGCTGCATACTCGGGCAAACTCTATGGCAAGAACGCCACCCTGTGGATCTTGCCAAGTATGTGCGGCATCGCGTTCTTATTCAGCAATCTAGTTCCGATCTCTACCTCGAGAAATGTAAAAGCGTCTCTGGCGTCTCTTTCGGTTGTCGCCAGCTTCTTTGTGCTGAGTGACACGTTGAAGGAGTATCGGCAGAATAGCAAGGAAGAGTTGGCGCAAAGCGACGTAGTCCGCGAAATCCGCCGCCTGTCTTCGAGCGGCGACGAAGTTTTCTTCTGGGGAGATTTTCCTACCGATGTCATACTTCGCGCGGGCCGTCCGTCGGGAAGCAGAATTTTTAATTCGATACCGATGATGCATGGGTTATCCACATACCGCCCGCTTGCCAAGATAGCGTTACAGGACCTCGCCAGAACGCTTCCAAAGCTTGTAGTCGAGCGTTGCGACAGCGCGCTGCCGCCGCTGTTTGCCAATGACCCGCCCAATGCGCCAGCTCAAGCGAGATGGGAAACGAACGAACTTCAAACCGAAAAGAAAGTATTGTCGGGGAACTACGCACCGGCGTGGCGGAACACACCGGGCACGGTGGTGATCTTTGAGCGTGTTAAGGAGTCCGCCTCCTTTATCTCCGCCAAGCCGTCAAGAACATAAGCTCGCCAACTCCGCGCAAGATTGGCCAATCGCGCGAGCGGCGCCCTGCATTCTGTTGCTCTAGTGGTTGCTGCTTGGCCGGAGGCGCGGCCTTCCTCGCCACCGAACCGCGCTACTGTACCATTGTTGTAGTCGGGTATTGTAGTCGGGCTCCGCCTGTACGCTTTGTTTCGCCGCGTGTCAAAAAGCCTTAGAGCTTATCTCCAGGCGTGTCACTCATTTCATTGACCTCCGTATCACAGATGGACTCTTGCGTTGAGGAGCGGTCGCTTTCCGAGCGACTGGCGCCGCGGCTCAAGGTAGAAAGATGGTTCGTCGAAAGCGGGCGGACGTACCGGCGCGGCCCACTCGACCTCTGGTACAAGCGGCGGATCGAGCCCCGAATTCTGAAGCTTGGCCTGCAAGCCGCTGGCCTGTACAGGCGCGGCGTGCGCAATGCCCAAATCCCGGTGCTTCGGCATTTGCGGCTCTCTTTCGCTAATTTGCCTGCGGTTTTTGACGGCTTTCGCGTCCTCCATCTCTCGGATTTCCACATCGACGGCAACCAGGGGCTCGCGGAACGGATCGGGGCCCTGCTTCATGGCGTCGAGGCAGATCTTTGCGTGTTCACGGGCGACTATCGCTTCGACATTCAAGGTCCCTGCGACGGAGTCTACGATCCCATGCGGCGGACAATCGGCGGCATCCACTCGAAGCATGGGATCTTGGGCATACTTGGAAACCACGATGCCGCCGAGATTGCGTTTGCTCTCGAAGAGATGGGCGCGCGCATGCTAGCGAACGAAGCTGTTGAAATCTCCAGGCGAGGCGATTCGATCTGGGTTGCCGGAATCGACGATCCGTTCGACTACCGATGCGACGATCTTCCGCGCGCTCTCGCCGGCATCCCGCCGGATGCGTTCACGGTTCTGCTGGCGCATACCCCCGACCGGTACCGCGAAGCGGCGGCGAGCGGCGTCGATTTATATCTGTGCGGGCACACGCATGCCGGCCAGATCCGGCTACCGATCCTCGGCTCTATCAAGCACAATTCGAAGACTCCGCGCCTGTACTCCTACGGACTGTGGACGCATCGGCAGATGCAAGGCTACACCACGGCCGGCATTGGCTGTTCCGCGTTGCCGGTACGATACAACTGCCCGCCGGAAGCCGTCCTCATTGAACTGCACCGCGATAGTACTACGTAACTTTCGACTGGATTCCAGTCCAAAAGACCCCCTGTAACGATTGGCATGCGAGTTGCACAGAAGCTTGTACCGGATCTTTCCGATGCTGGTTGCAACTTCATTCGATCCAGTCTTCATCTAAACGATGAGTCAGCTAAAGGGGCATCGCAAATTGAACAAGCTTTTCAAGTACGTCGTCGTGCCGGCGGCCATTGTGGCGTTTGCCTGCAAGATGTGGGGTGGTGTAGAGCCCGAAGAAGGGAACACGGGAGAGCAGACCCAGATCATCAATCGCTATCTTCAAGCCGTAGACACTCACCAGCAGGCGCTCGCGGGCGCGGCGCTGGAGGTGGACATTCATGCTTCGGTTCCTAAGCTGAAACAGCAGGGACATCTGCACGCGCTGAGAAGCATTTCGCGCGTCGGGCGGATCAGTTACCGCGTGCTCGGCTTCCAAGGGGACAATTCAGTGAAGAACCAGGTGATTGCGCGGTATCTCGAAGCCGAGCAGCAGGCGCAGGGAAAGCAGGATATGGCCATTACGCCCGCAAACTACAAACTGAAGTACAAGGGCGAGCGCGCTTTGGCGGGCGACCGGCGCGTTTACGTGTTCGACTTGGCGCCTCGGAAGAAACGCGTGGGTCTGTTCAAGGGCGAAATGTGGCTGGATGGCGCCAGCTATCTGCCTGTGTTTGAAAAAGGCCGTCTGGTGAAGAACCCTAGCATCTTCTTCAAACGGGTGGATTTCGAGCGGGGCTACAACATTCAGGGCGGTGTGCCGGTGCCTTCTTACACCGCAAGCGAGATCGACACCCGCCTGGTTGGCAAGGTGGAACTGAATGTCAGCTATTCGAATTTCACGCCGGATCCCGCTGAGCCGGACACCGCGAAACCGGCCGAAGGCGCGGAAGGGTCGGATTGTTCGCTACCATAAGAGAGAGTTGCCATTCGGACGGGGTGCGGGTCCTCTAGACGTTCTTCTACTCCCCTATGGCCCGCGAGGCTTGAGCCGGCGGGGGCAAACCAAGTAACCTAAAGGTTAACGCTTAAGGGATAAATGAGAACGCTTTTTCTGAATCCTCCTTCTTTCGAGGGGTTCGATGGAGGCGCGAGTTCGCGCTGGCCAGCTGCTCGAGAAATTGAATCTTACTGGTACCCGGTGTGGCTCTGCTATCCGGCTGGCATGATTCCGGACAGCAAAGTATTGGATGCGCCGCCGCACAAGGTTTCGATCGAGCAGACGGTGGCGATGGCGGGTGATTTCGAATTGCTGGTGCTGTTCACGTCCACGCCTGGATACCAGGTGGACGTGAAGATCGCCGAAATGATGAAGGATACGAACCCCAAGCTGAAGGTGGCGTTCGTAGGCCCGCCGGTGACAATTGAGCCGGAGAGAACGCTGCGCGGTTCGAAGGCGATCGATTTCGTGGTGAAACGCGAATTCGATTACGCGATCCGGGACTACGCGACGGGGAAGCCGCTGGAGGAGATTCCGGGCGTAGTGTTCCGGAAGAACGGCGGGTTCCAGAACAATCCAGAGGCTGGCGCGATCGAGAACCTGGACGCGCTGCCGTGGGTAACCAAGATCTATCAGCGCGATCTGGATTTCCGGCGCTACAACGTTCCGTTCCTGCTGAATCCGTACATATCGTTCTACACGACGCGCGGATGTCCGGCTCAATGCACTTTTTGCCTCTGGCCGCAGACGCATTCGGGACACCGCTGGCGCCTGCGATCGTCCGACGACGTCGTGAACGAATGCCGCTGGGCATTGGAAAATTTTCCAGGATTGAAAGAAATCTTCTTCGACGACGATACTTTCAACTACCAGAAGGCGCGCACCATCGAGCTATGCAGCAAGCTGAAGCAGTTGAAGTTCACCTGGAGCTGCACGTCTCGCGTGACGACCGACTACGACACGCTGAAGGCGATGAAGGAAGCCGGATGCCGGCTGTTGATCGTGGGCTATGAATCGGGCGATCAGCAGATTCTGAAGAACATCAAGAAAGGCGCCACGATCGACATGGCGCGGCGCTTCACGGCGAATTGCAAGAAGCTGGGCCTGGTGATTCACGGAGATTTCATCGTAGGATTGCCCGGGGAAACGCGCGATACGATTCGCAAGAGCATCGATTTCGCGAAAGAGTTGGATGTAGAGACGATTCAGGTGTCGATCGGCCATCCCTACCCGGGCACGGAGTTCTACGATCACGTCAAGAAGAACGGCTTGATTACGATCGATGAAGTCATGACGGACGACGCCGGGCACCAGCTTCCGAACTATCAATACCCGGGGCTCGACCGCGGAGAATTGGTGGATTGGGTGGAGCGATTTTACGGCGAGTTCTATTTCCGGCCGAAGGTGGCGCTGCGGCTGATCGGCAAGGCCATGTTCGACAACTCCGAACGGCGGCGGCTCTACAAGGAAGCCCGGGAATACCTGGCGCTGCGCCGCAAGCGCAAACGTTTCGTCAAAGATCAGCGGGACCAGAAAGAGCAAGCCGCCGCCATGGCCGCAGGAGACTGATCTGGCCGCGGGAGACACATCCGGGCTCGGGCTGCTCGCCGGCGACGAAGGTATCGCTATCGCGCCCGCGGGCGCATCCAAGTTGAAGACGTGCGTGTTGGTGCTTGCAGTGGTGTGGTTGAACGCGTGCGGGAATCTTTTGATGGCTTGGGGCATGAAGCATATTCCGGAGACCGTTTCCTGGAATCCGGCGGGTTATATCCGCGCCATGCTGAACCCATTCGTGGCCGCCGGAATCGCGGTGTTAATTCTGTGGCTATTGACGCGAATGGCGTTGCTGAGCTGGGCGGACCTGAGCTTTGTGCTGCCCCTCACCGGGCTCGGCTACATCTTGAACGCGTTCTCAGGCAAGGTGTTCCTGAACGAGTCGATCACGTCCGCGCACTGGATCGGGACGTTCCTGGTTTTCATCGGCACGGCGATGGTGGGCAGCACGCAGCATCAGACCGATGCGCGATGCGAGGCGGCCCAATGAGGTGGGTGCTGCTGAGCATCATCGTCCTTGCGACGGTGTTGAGCGACCTGCTGCAGAGCTACGAGATGAAGCGCAGCGGGGAGCAGAGCGTGAACGCGCGCGGCCTGGGGCGCATGATGCGGCTGATCGTGAGCCGCAAGTTTCTGTTGTTGTCCATTGCGTGCATGGCTGTTTCGTTTTTCGCTTTCATGGCGCTGTTGCAGGTGGCGCCGCTGAGCTTTGCGGTTCCAGCCTCGGCGGCGACGTTCGTTCTGGAGACTGCGCTTGCGAAGTTCGTTTTGAAGGAACGCGTGGGCAAGCGCCGCACGGCGGGCGCGTTGCTGGTGCTCGGCGGCGTATTGCTTCTCGCGCACTAACGCCGATTGCGCGCGCTCTGGGCAATCTTTCTTCCTGCCGCGGCCTATCAACTGTTGGCGATTGCGGCGGGGCTGCGGCAGCTCAGACGGCGTAGGAGCAAGCGGCGCGATTCCGGCTTCCGGCCCGGCGTCTCCGTGCTGAAGCCGCTGCGCGGCCTCGATCCGAATACGTATGAGGCCTTCGTCTCGCAAGCGCGACAGGATTATCCCGTTTTCGAGATTCTGTTCGGAGTGCGCGATGAGAACGACGCGGCCGCTGAGCAGGTCCGTCGGCTGCGGCGTGAAATCCCCGATGCTTCGATCCGATTGATCGTGGGTGGCGCCGACACCCCGAACGGAAAGGTGGGCGTGTTGATGGAGCTGGCGCGCCATGCCCGATATCAAGTCTGGGTAGTCAACGACAGCGATATCAAAGTGACGCCGGATTATCTCGGGGAGGTGGTTGCGCCGCTAGAGGATTCACACATCGGCGTGGTGACGTGCCTCTACCGCGTCAAGGCGCACACCGCGCCGGCGGCTTGGGAGGCGTTGGGGATCGCGACGGATTTCATGCCCAGTACCCTGGTCGCGCAGTTGATCGGGGTGCGGGAGTTCGGCTTCGGATCGACTCTGGCGTTTCGCGCGGACGACCTGGGAAGGGTGGGCGGCTTCGCGGCGCTCGCCGATTACATCGCCGATGACTATCAGCTTGCGAGGCGGATCACCCGCCTGGGCCGGCGCGCGCTGCTATCCACTTATATAGTCGAAACTGCGCTGGGCGATGCAAGCTGGGCGGGCGTCTGGCGGCATCAGCTTCGCTGGGCCCGGACGATCCGCGCGAGCAAAGGCGCTGGCTACGCCGGACTGCTGATCGCGCACGCGGGCGTTTGGATCGCAATCGCCGCGGCTATGAGCGCATGGCTGCCGGCTGCGGTTCTGCTAACAGCGCGGATGGCGTCGGCATGGGTCACGGGCGCGCTTGTGCTGTGTAGTTCGACCGGGCGCAGGCTCTGGTGGCTTGCGCCGTGCTGGGATTTGTACGCGTTCTGCATTTGGGCCGCTTCCTATGCGGGAAGGCAGGTGCGCTGGCGGGACCGATTGCTGCGCATCGATCGCGCCGGCCGGATAGCGCCTTGAGGCTCAAGGTCTCGCGCAACGCATGCTAGCCTGAGAGCGCAAACACAATGAAAGCCAGCAACTTGACCTGCCTGAAATGGAGGAGTGTTCTGCTCCTCACCGCTTTGACGGCCTTCTCTGCCGTCGCGCAAACCGTATCCGGGCCGCCGCCGCGCGTGGCCATCATCAACGCGCAAAAGGCGGTAGCCGATACCCAGGAGATCAAGAAGGCGCAAGCCACGCTCGAGGCGAAGTACCGGCCCCGGCAGGAGGCGATTGCGACGCTGCAGCAGCAACTGCAATCGATACAGCAGCAGATGAACGCGCCGAACCAGACGCCCGAGAAGGAAGCGCAACTGCGCTCGGATGGAACGCTGAAGCAGAAGCAATTACAGCGGCTTAGCGAAGACCTGCAGGCCGATGTGAATGCCGAGAGGCAGGACATTCTGGGGCGTGCGGGGCGGCAGATGGCGGAAGCGGTGAAGCAGTTGGCCGAGAGTCGCGGCATCGACGTTGTCATCGATGTGACCAACACGATTTACTACAAACCGGCGCTGGACATTACGGCTGAAGCAACGGCGGCGTACGACAAGGCGTACCCGGCGAAATAAGCTTTAGAGAAGGCGCGTCAAACGGGCGTCATGGGAAGTTACCTGCAGACATATGGCGAAGGAGACGAGCGGCGCGGCCGCATTATAAGAAGGATCGTGTGGGCCGGGATTGTGGTGGTGGTAGTGGCGATTGCGGCTTACCTCTTCTTCCACAACCTTGCCGAAAAGCAGGTGGCGCGGCATTTTCTGTCGGACCTCAACAGCAAGAATTACCAAGAGGCGTATCGCGATTGGGGCTGCTCGACGGAACATCCCTGCAAGAACTACGACTTTAGCCGATTCCTTCAGGATTGGGGGCCGTCGAACAACGTCTCGCCGCCATGGAAGATTGCCTCAGTGGACGGGTGCCGGAGTTTTGTGACCGTGAACGTGCAGGCTACGGGATCAGAGCTGCAATCGCTCGCAATCGAGCGCGACAATCATGCGCTGGGGTTCGCTCCATCGCCGGAATGCCAGGAACCGCAGTGGCGCTGGAAGCAATTCTTCGAGCGCATCTTCGGCGGAAGTAAGTCGTCGTAGTCTCTACGATTGCGGAAGCCAGGTCAGAATTCTGGCTACTTTGTCGAATGGAAGCGGCTCGCGGTTGAGAACGATCTCGATCAGAGTTGTCGTAAATGGAAAGAAAAGCGAGCCTTGGCTGCCCAGATCGAGATCCAACACGATCGGTTCCGAGGTTGCGGTGAGCACTCGTTTCTGCTGATTGTATCCTTGATACGCCATTAACTCGGTCCCAGTCGAAGCGTGGATGCGGGCCTTCAGCTTCAATGCCGGATCGGTGACGCCTTTCGGCAGATGGATGTGAAAACAACGAAAGCTTTGGTCGGGGCCGTATGCATGCACGTCCGTATACATCGCCTGGAACGGCTCGTCGCCCTGGAGAACTTCGATCATGTAGTCCGTCACGGGGTCGCCCCGCTCGTCGCGCGCATGCACGACGAATTGCTGCCAGCCTTCTAACTTTTCCCCGTTGCCGATCAATCTTCCGAAGAATCCCGCGTCCGGGTTCTCCAGCATCTTCGGCAGGCCAGCTTCGCCATATTCGTTGGCGCGTTTCATCCAGTCGTCGTAGGACTGGCCGCCAGGTTCCCCCACCTTCAGAAAATCGGCGATCAAGTTCACCATTTGGTCCTCGGGATTGTGAATGATGGTCCCGTGGTTGCGGCCGTTCACGGGGATCATTGGAATGTAGAGCCGATTGAGCGCAAAGTCCGAGATCCAGGCGCGCTGCGCCGCGATCCCGTCTTTATTTACAGGCACGCGGTTGCCGTCCGGATCCATCGGCGTCCGTGTCAAATCGATCAGGATCTTGCGAGAGTTCAGTCCGCAGCCGGCCCAGCGCACCGTGCCGTCCGTCCCGGGGTCGTTCGCTACGCTCGCCAGTCCCGAATACGGCAAATTCCCGATGAAAACGGAGACAAAAGGCGTATCCGGCCCTTTGTCGTAGTAGGGTTCTTTGCCTAGCAAGTCCAGGTGCGCGAGGTCCCAGGTGAAACTGCTGCCCAATTCAAGGCCCTCGAGAACGCGATCGCCGGCATTCAGGAAATCCGGCCCCAAAAAGTCCTTGTCTCCTTTCACTAATGCGCCCAGCCAGGTGCGGCCTTTATGCGCTTGTGGAGAACCCCAGGTAGCCGGAGCGATTCCGATCAAGTGCTTCAAACGGCGCAGGCGGTCGTTCTGGGTCGCCCGCATTCCGTAATTCGTCAGCCATGATCGAATCACCAGCATTCCGGTCGAATGCACGATCGCGTCGAATTCGAAGTCAGGCGTATCTTTCAAAACCGGGTGATTCAGGAAGGCTCGCTCCAGTCCCTCGGCGATGTCCTTGATCGTGATCTCATTGTTGAGCGTGATGTAGGTGCAGATATTGATATCCGTGAGTTCGATGTCGCGCGCCTTCAGCGCGTCGCGCATGGGAAAAAACGCTTCCCCTTTATCCGAATATCCATGTATGAGCACTAATGGGCGCTTCATGATCGATCCTCTTTCTGGGGTCTCGATCATATCAACCCAATCTACAAAGATCAACTCATTAGTGACCGGGCGACACGAAAGGATCGCCGGCTTTCTATGTGAGTAAGACGAGGGTAAACTAACTAGAAGCAAGCGGCGAGATACGGTGTGGGATTAAGCGCATTGAGCGCGGCCGTCGTTCTAATCCTCCTCAAATCCCGGCTCGACGGGCGGCAGTTTGTCGCGGTCGCCGGCGATCCACACGTAAATCGTGGGCAGCACAAAGATGCTCATGATGAGTGTCGCGCTGAGGCCGCCCACGATGACGATGGCAAATGGGCGTTGAGAATCGGAGCCGATCCCGCGCGAGAGCGCGGCCGGCAGCAGGCCGAGGGTCGCCACCAGCATGGTCATCATGATTGGGCGCAGGCGCAGGACCGCGCCTTCCACGGCGGAATCTTCCACCGAGTGGCCGCGCGCCCGAAGCTGATTGATGTACTCAATCATGATGACGCCGGTTTGCACCGAGACGCCGAACAGCGCGAGCATCCCAATCCCAGAAGAAACACTGAAGTGCGTTCCCGTGAAATAGAGCGCGAACAGGCCGCCGATGGGCGCAAGCAGAACGGTGACCATCACAAGGGACGCCCACTTGAATGAGCTGAACATGGAATAAAGCAGCAGGAAAATTACCAGAACAGTGACCGGTACGATGACCGCAAGGCGCTTGTTGGCGCGCTGCTCGCTCGCGTATTCGCCGGCCCAATCGACGGTGTAGCCGGGAGGGAGCTTTACTTCGCGATTGACGCGGTTAATGGCTTCTTCGACAGTGCTTCCTAAGTCGCGGCCGCGCACGCTGTACTTAATGGCCACGTAACGCGAGTTAGCCTCGCGATAGATCTCCGATCCGCCATCGAGCACTTTGATATCGCATAGCTGCGCGAGCGAGACGCGCTCGCCCGAAGGCGCGAGGAGGCGGATGTTCTCGATCGCTTCCCGAGTGGTGCGGTATTGAGGAAGGTAGCGGGCTACCAGATCGAAGACCTGTTCGCCGATCAGCACCTCGCTGACGGTTTTACCGCCAACCGCCGTCTCGATCGCGTCTTGAACGTCGGAGACGTTGATCTGGTAGCGAGCAGCTTTTTGGCGGTCTACTGTGAAGTTTAGGTTCGGCTGCCCGAGCACGCGAAACAGGCCGAGGTCCTGCACGCCCGGGATGTGGCTCATCACGTTCACAATCTTTTCGCCGGTGCTTTCGAGCACATACAGGTCCGATCCGTAGACCTTGACGGCCAGCTCGCCCTTTACGCCGCTGACCGCTTCCTCAACGTTGTCGGAGATAGGTTGCGAAAAATTCCAGATAACGCCGGGCATTTTCTCGACTTCCCGGTCCATGGCGGCGATGAGTTGGTCTTTGTTTTCGTCGAAAACAGGCCGCCATTGGGCCTTCGGCTTGAGATCGACAAAGTATTCGGTGTTGAAGAACCCGGTCGTATCGGTGCCATCGTCGGGGCGTCCCACTTGGGTAACCACCTGAGTCACCTCCGGAAAAGCGGCGAAGACGATGCGGGCGCGGCGCATCACGTCGGCGCCCTCCTGGAATCCGGCGCTGGGCGCCAGAGTGCCGCGCGCCCAGATGGCGCCTTCATCCAGATGGGGGAGGAATTCGGAACCGATTGCGCCCGCGACAAACAAGCCGACCGCGGCAATGAGTAGCGCGGCCACCGGAAGCAGAACCCAGAAGCGAAGCCGTATGGCGCGATGAAGCGCGCGGCGATAATTGCGCGTCAGGAATAGCATCGCCGGGTTGGGCCATTCGCGGACCGTCTTGCCGAAAAGGACGCTCGAAAGCACGGGCGCGATCAACATCGAGAAAATCAACGCGCCGAGCAAAGCGAAGGCGACGGTGAGCGCCATGGGGCGAAACAGACGGCCTTCGACGGCTTGCAGCGTGAAGATCGGCAGGTACGCGGTGATGATGATGGCGATCGCATAGAACACGGGCCGCTGGACCTCGTGCGCGGCTTCGCGGATCATTTCAAGCGGCGTGCGTTCTGTCCGGCCGTGGCGGCCCATGTGCCGGACGATGTTTTCCACCATGACGACCGCGCCATCCACCACCATTCCGAAATCGAGAGCGCCAAGCGAGAGCAGATTCGCCGGAACCTTATCCAGATCGAGACAAATGGATGCGAACAGCAACGCGAACGGGATCGTTAGAGCCACGATCAACGCCCCGCGAATGTTGCCGAGGAACGCGAAGAGAATGATGGCGACCAGGATGATGCCTTCGGCGAGATTGTGCAGAACGGTGTGCGTGGTGTAGTGCACCAGGTCGCTGCGGTCGAGAAAGGGAACGACCTTCACGCCGGGCGGAAGAATGTGTTCGTTCAGTTCCTTGACCTTGGCGTGAATTCCATCGAGAGTGGAATCGGATTCGGCCCCCTTACGCAGCAGTACGATGCCTTCGACCACATCCGGCTGGTCGATGATGCGGCCGTCCAGCCGATGAATCGATTTTCCGATCTGGCCTAGACGGATTTTGGGACCCTGCTGTACGGTGGCGACATCGCGCACGCGAATCGCCGTTCCATTCTGGGTGGTGAGAACGATTTGTTCAATGTCTTGGGTTCTATCCACCAGGCCGATTTCGCGAACATTGATTTGCTGGGCGCCTTCTTCGATGAAGCTGCCGCCGGCATTTACGTTGTTGTTGGTAAGCTGTTGCTCGACCTGGCTAATGCTCAAGCCGTATTCGATCAGCTTGTCGGGATCGATCCGGACCTGGTACTCGCGCGTTGTGCCGCCGAAGCTGGATACGTCTACTACATTCGGCACCGATTTAAACTGCTTCTCAAGAGTCCAATCCTCGATCGCTTTTAGCTCCATCAGGTCGTATTTCGGATTGGTGCTTTTGAGCGTGTACCAATAGATCTGGCCGACAGGGCTGTAATCGGTCCCCATCTGCGGCTGCAAGCCTTCGGGAAGCGTCACCTGAGAGAGCCGTTCCAGGACCTTTTCGCGATTCCAATCGTTGACCGAGTCATCGTCGAAGATGAGCATCAGGCTAGACAGCCCGAATAACGATACCGAGCGCAGATGCTCCAGATGAGGGATGCCGTTCATGACGATCTCAAGCGGCACCGTAACCTGTTGCTCTACTTCTTCCGCGGCGCGGCCCGGCCACTGGGTGATGATCTGAACGTAGTTGTTGGCGACGTCGGGATAGGCTTCGACGGGCAGATTGTGAAAGGCCACGCCGCCCCAGATCAGCAGCAGAATGGCAAGCGCCAGCATCAGCAGCCGGTTGCGAAGGGAGAAATCGACGAGGGCTCGTATCATGACGTCGCGTTTTACTGCTCGGATTCGGCGCTCAGCGCGAGAGCGTCGGCGGCCACTTGCTGGCCGGGAGAAATGCCGGAGGTGATGTCTTGGGCGCCATCCACGATCTTTCCGGCGCTCACCTCCGTCCGGCGGAATTGGCCTTGGCCGGCCGGCACGAAGACCCAATCGCGGTCGTGCAGGTGCAGCACCGCGCCGCTCGGTACGGTCGCATACGCGCGGCCGTGCTGGCCGTAAAACGTCGCGGTAACGAACATGCCCGCGCGCATGATGCCCGGATTATTCAGCACGACGCGCACGGGCGCGGTGCGAATGGTTGCGTCGAGCACCTTGCCGATGTTGATCACGCGCCCGCGAAACGTGCGCCCGCGATACGCGTTCAACTCGATGTCGGCGGGATCGCCCACCCGCACCTCCGGCAGATCGTTTTCATAGACGTTGCAGATGACCCAAACGACGGAGAGGTTCGCGATAGTGAACAGATTCGGCTGGTTATTGCTTTGCACGCTTGCGGCGGCGGTAATGTTCTGCTCAACGATGGTGCCCGAAACGGGAGCGTCGATATTGATTACAGGATCTTCGTGGCTGGGATCGCCGCCCAGAATCCGAATGGCGTGAACAGCCGCGTCGAGAGTGGCTTTGGCTTTGGCCTCGGTATCTTCAGCGACCTGCAGGTCGTTCAACGAGATCGCGCCTTTGTCGTAGAGCAGCCGCGCGCGCTCAAGCTGCTTCTGGGCGAGCGCCTCATCGGCCTGGGCTTGGCGCAAGGTCTGGAAGCCGTTGGAAATGTCGGGGCTGTAGACTTTCAACAGCAGCTGACCTTTTGCAACGTCGTCGCCGAGCTTTGCGTAGATGCCGACCACGCGCCCGGAGGCGAGCGAAATAACCGGAATCGACTTTTCGATATCGGGATTGACTACGCCGGTGACATCGATTTGGGGCAGGTCCTCGCGGCGTCCCGCGGTCGCCAATTTGAAGCGTTCGGGCCGATCCACCTTGACGATGTTCAGGTCGGGCTCGGTTTCGACATTGGCCGCGGGAGGCGCCCCTGCCGCTGCGTCCACCTTCTCGTGCGAGCCGCATCCGGTTCCCACCAGGCCGATTATTATTGTCAAGCCGCCGGCCAGCAGTCCTGTCCGTGTCATCGAATAACCTCACGTCCTACCGCGAAATTCAATTGATTTGCGGCGGAGAGATAGGAACCGACCAGGTTCACGTAGCTCAGCTCCGTATCCCGGTACTCCTTCTGCGCGTCCAGAAAATCCAATAGCGAGGCGGCGCCGTGCTGATAAGCGAACGATACGGTCTCGCGAACTTCTTCGGCCTCGTGAAGGTACAGGTCTTTGTACGGCTTCAATAGATGGACGGTGCTGTCGAGAGTGGCCCAGGCCGAATCGACGTCGTGCAGGGCGGTGATCTGCGCTTCGTCTAACAGCTTCTGGTTGCGGCCGATATCGAGCAGCGTGTGCAGTTTGTCCCCCTGATTGCGATCGAATATGCGAAGCGGAATCGAGACGGTGAAGCCAACGTATGCGGGAATTGGCGGATTGCGCGCGACATCCAGGCTAAAGGTAGGATCTGTCGAGCCATTTGCCACCGAGAGTTCGTGATCGGCGCGGGATTTTTCAAGGGATTGCTCCGCTTCCTTCAGGTCCGGCCGCGTGGCCACCGCGATCGAGCGGAGCCCTTCGAGCGTGACCGTTGGTTCGGCGAAATCGAAATCGCCGGACACGTCGAACTGGTCGACCGGAGCGCGCTCCCGCAACAGCGCGATCAAGTCGATTTTGGCGGTTCGCAGATTCACCTGCGCGTTCGCGAGGTCCGACTCATACTGAACGCGCTGTAGTTCCAGGCGCTGGAAATCGACCTTCGCCATGTCGCCGGCCTTGTATCGCTCCCGGTTAATGGCGATCTCTTTGTCGTAATAATCCAGGTTCTCTTGCGCCACGCGCGAGACGGCTTTCGCCAGCAGCACGCGCACAAAAGCGTCGCGCAGATTGAAGGTAAGATTGCGCTCCAGATCGGACTGCGCGGAGATGGCGATGGCGGTGGCTTTTCGAGCGCTGTCCAGCCGCAGCTCGCGCTTGTGCCGGCGCTCATGCAGGTAGCTGATAGAACCGGAAGGCAGCGCATAAGCGAACGGGCTGTAGGTGCTGGGGCCTCCGGTTGGCGGAGGCTGCGTGGTGAACGGATTGATCTGATCGATGGTGGCGCTTATATCGGGGTTGGGGCGCAGGTACGCCGTGATCTCATCGGCGCGCGATTCATCGATTGTCACCTGCCCGGCGAGCAACTGCGGATTATTGGTCCTGAACTCCTGCTGGGCCTCCTGCCACGTGATCGTTCGCGGCTGGCCGGCGGATTGCGCCATGCACTCGGCCGCAAGCAGGAGACCGATAGATAAACGCCCATAGCGGCGTTCCATCTGTCCTCCTAAAAAAGCTTTTGTTAGATGAATGGGATGAAAATCACAGAGCCGGAACGGGCGGGGAACGGCCCGCTTCGAACGGCGCGATGTGCTCGATCAACCTGGCGAGCGGGGCGAAAACCAGCGAAACGAAAAAGAAGATCAGGGCGACTTCGGACACAGGACAGACTAGCGGAGTGTCCATGGCTTCGTAGAGCCGCACGAGGTCGTCAGTCTTCGTTTGCTTGCCGGTGTGGTGGGAATCGTGCTGTGAACTGAAATGTTCAATGCGGACTACGTCGTCCGTCGCGGAGATGTACGGAAAAAGCGCCGCGACGATCAGCCCGACACCCACGATATGAAGCCACGCGGGAGCGCGCCTCGGGACAGCTTTTCGGCGGAAGGCGGCATGGGCGGTACAAGCCAGGGCGAGTACGCCCAGCAAGAGCCATGCAACATTCAGAGCTGTCTCGAAATCCACTCTTTCCTACCGTAGCATGGGTTTTGCGGGGCCGATGAACGTGGCAGCGCGGCACGTCGTGATTAATGTTCGGGCGACCGTAACCTATGCATCGCGATGGAGTCTCAATTGCAGGGGCAGTTGCTGGACTCGATCCGAAAGCGGCGCATGCGTTTCAAAGTTCCTGGTCTAATGGCGATTTTGCTATGCGGCGCGACCGCTTGTGTAGCGGCGGATGTGCCGGACCAGCGGCCGCAAACAGCCGCACCGCGTGAAAACGGCCGGTCAACCTATTATTGGCAGTCGAAATCTATCGGTGACACGGCTCAACTGTTAACGCTTTTCTGCCATTCGTGCCGGCTCGGCCAGGAAGACGGGGATGTGCCCCTGGTTGCGGTGTTGCGCGACACGGTGGGCGATAACAACCCGGAAAACGATCGTGTCACCTACGTCTGGCTATTGACCTATGCGCGCCTGAACGCCGGCCAGCGCCTGCTTTCGGCTGTGCCTTTTTTCTACTGGCGTGTCGGATCGGGATCGAAATCGGGAAAAGATACCGCGCCGCTGATGGATTTGACGGCGCCCATGCATCCCGTACTGTCCGAAATCAGCCGCGACCTTCTGCAATGGACCACGCTCGATCCGCTCACCATGCCGGTGCGAGCAAGCTCGCGGGCGTACCGGACCAATTCGAACGATTACGAACGGCTGCATCTCCAAGAGGCGATCGGATATTTGCGTCAGGCGCCCTACTCGGACTCCTCGTCGGAGCTAACGCACAGTGAACTCGATACGGTCATCGCGCGGCTGGAACTGCGGACGCGGCTGCTTGGCGGTTTCGCGTCCCAACGCCAGGCGGAGCGCTTCGGGGCGGCAGCCGGTTTTGAGCAGGAGCGAATTCGCAGCAGGAATTGGGAGTTGCTGCGGCAATGCGCCGAGCGCACCGGTCTTCTCTTCGAACCTCTTACCCTGGCGGGAACATCGGATCAATACGCGGTGCTGTGGCTTCGCTTGGGCGCATCTCCGCCGGTTTCCGGCGTATCGCTCGGACCAGTTTGGAAGCTGTTGAACATTAAGGACCCTTGGGAAGACGAACGCGTTCGCAATTGGCGCGGGCCCGTGTTCATGCGAGCGCTCGATGAAAGCGGCTCATTCGCGCCCGATGGTTTTCCGGGGGCTCGGCAAGCGCGGCTTATGCCGCTGGCGGTGTACAGCCTGAACTATCCGAAACTTCCGCTTCTGCTAGTGGACTTCCGCGACAAGTTACATGTACGCCGCCATGAAATGACCCAACGGGCTATCAATGAGATCACAAGCGGAGTCATCGGTATTTCGCATTTCACCAATTGGTACTACTATGTAGCGGCAGACCTCTACGATTTCGTGGTAAGCCGGCACGGCGCGGCCATGGATACGTCCGCGAGACTGGATTGCTATTCGCAGTTCCGGGTAGAATTGGCGCTCGATCATTCGCTCAATTCGGATCTGCGCAGCGATATTCAAATCCGCGTGAATTCATTGGCGATCAATCCCTTGGAGGGCGCGGTGGATCGCGAGGTCCAAGTCGCGAAGACGCGATACGAGCTTCTCGAAGCGATGAGCGACGGCGGGAAGTTTCTCGCCGACCGTATCGATAAGGAACGGCGCGCGGAACTCGCGGATTTTGGAGAAAGCAAGAAGGCTCGCGCCGCGCAGACTTTGCTGCATGACGCGACGTTCGGGGTGTATACCCATCGCGTCAAGTCCGACTTCGCCAATCTGGCGGAACTCGAGCGTGAACGTCGAATCCAGTACCAATTGAATTTTCTGGATTCACTGGCGCAGGCCGGCCCGCGTCCGGAGGTGATTTACGAAAGCTCGCGCATAAGAGCGTCGGTGAACGAGTTGAGCGGTTTGATGGCGGGTGTGCGGTCGAAACCGGTTCGGGCGCATGCGGCCACGACGCTGGCCGAGATTCAAAAGAATTCAGCCGATGCCGAGCTTCAGAGCGACTGTTCGTTCGCCTTGGCCGCCCTCAAGGGGAATGTTGGTTCAGCGCGGGCAGGCTCGGGTGCGATGGTCGCTGCGCTACCCGGCGGCGTGACCGCTTCGGAAGCCGCGGCCGCAGTGAAGTGAAGCGGCTGCTCGCGTTCTTCGCGGTTGCCGGTGGGCTTGCGGTGGGCGCCTGCGCGCAAACCAGTGCTCTCAACCCTGCCGCGCGGCGGCTCGTCATCTTGAAAGTGGACGGCCTCAACGCAGATCTCTTGTATCGGACTATGCGGGAGCGGGACCCTGCGACCGGAAAATCCAGGCTTCCCTGGTTCTCTCACATATTTGGAGAAAACGGCGCTGAATTCGAAAATTTTTATACGCGAGGGATCAGCCTGTCCGCGCCGTCCTGGTCGATGCTCGATACGGGCCGGCACGCGATCATTCGCGGCAATGTCGAATACGACCGCTACACAGGCTACGTTTACGACTATTTGAATTTCTTCCCGTTTTATATTGGCTACGCGCGTAAGCGGGAAGTAGACATGCCCGGAGTCGAGGTACTGGATCGCGCGGGGATTCCGCTTCTCATCGACCGCTTCCAATACCCGCAAGTACTGCAAAGTTTCCAGCTCTATCAGCGCGGCGTGAGCTGGGTCTCCTTGAAGCACGCGCTGGAGCGGCGCTTTTCATCCAAGTTTCTTTTCGCGACCGTCGAGAGCACCGGCGCGCCGACCATGGATGAAGTGCTGGCGCAGCAGACCGAGCACGATCTGCTGAATGGTTTGAAACAGTCCCGGATTCTGTATCTCGATTTCTACACAGGCGATATCGATCATGAAGGGCACGCCACGAATCAGCCGGCGGCTCTGTTCTTTGTGATGCGGCGCCTCGATGCTCTGGCGGGGCGATTGTGGACTGCAATCCAGGACAGCGGCCTTGCGGCGCAGACGCTTTTCGTCGCGGTTTCCGATCACGGAATGAATAATGAGCCGGATGTCTTCAGCCAGAGCTTCAGCTTGCCGGACTTGTTGAACAGTCCGGAAGGCGGCGGTCATCACGTCCTCACTAATCGCCATCAATTGCAGGAATTCAAGATCAGCGGGCTGGATCCGCTGGTGCGGCGAGTCATTACCCCAAGCACCGCCTCCCTCTACCTGGCGGGTCAATCCAGCCAATATCCAACGGCGTGGCTGGATCTGGATGGCAATGAGCGCGCGGCTGCGCATCTGCGCAACAGCGATCTCAACAAGCTGCACATTCTGCTTCTGCAGCTATCGAGATCGGGGCTGGCGCCGGCGCTGCGCGCGGCCGCAGCCGAATGCGTTGACGAAACCATAGGCCGTCATCGCTCGGCATGGACGCGAACCGCAAGCGAGCTGGATGAGGAACTGAGAGCGCTGCAAGAGGCGATCGAACAGAGGAAGTCGACGGTGGCGCAGGAGCCAAGGAACCGGACCGCCACTCAGCAGGATCGGGGAGAGGATAAGGCGGCGCGTCGACAGCGAGAGGAGCTTCAAAGTTGGGAGCGCGAGCGCGCTGAGTACGCGTCTTACTTAGCGCATTTGCGGGCGCTACTTGCGTTCCGCGCCGATCGCGACCAGCCGTTTCGCGGAAGCATCACGCGGCTGATTGCGGAGAACTCGCTGGGCGACAACAACACGATCCGCGATCTTCAACACTACATCGTGGGGCCGGCCGCTGGCGGTCTGGTCCTGGATGCGAGCGGCAAACTGGATGAAGCGCGGTCCTTTCGGTTCGTCGATTACTTCTCGCTGCTAGTTTCGCAGAGGGTGCGTAACAATCCCCAAGCGGCGCTTTCGGCGCAGCCTATCGATTTCGTTGCGGCGCGTTTACCGGACGCTGGCTTAACGAGCGAATCCGACGCGTGCCGGCATGCCTATTGGCTCTATGGCGGCCCGCGAAAGCAGTTGCTGATTCTGACCGGCAGTGAAGGCCAGATCGCAGTGCGGCCGGTGCGGGATTTGAGTGAAGATGCGGACGGGAAGATTCGCGCGAGTCCTTTGAATTGGGAGGCCGGGCTGCCGCTGCGCCTGTTCGAGGATTCCGAGTTGAACCTGCCCCCCGGAATCGGCCGCAGCGCCTGGCTGTCGGCATGGCATACAGAAAGCGAGTGGATGGAAGCGATTCATCGCTGCCGCTATTCGAATGGGGTGATCGGCGTGATTGAAGAACTGTCGCCCGTGGAGGACAATGTTCCGGGGCCGTCCGGGCTGGCGCCGTTGCTGCTTCGCTATGAGCGGCGCCGGCGCGAGTTGGTGCAGCCGGATTTTCACGTCTTCGCCGCGGACCATTGGAATTTCAACGTTCGCAATTTCAACCCCGGCGGCAATCATGGGGCTTTCTTTCGAATCTCCACTCACTCCATTTGGTTAATGGCTGGCGCCGGCGTGCCCCATCAGCGCATCGACAAGCCATACGATAGCCTGAACTTTGCATCGACCCTGCTGAGTCTGCTTGGGTTCGCGCCGCCCATCCCGGATCGGGTTGTGCAGATCAAATAAGAGGCGGTGTTATGCCTGAACATCTGCATGCCTTCTTGCTGGAATGGTTGACCGCGCTCGTCGCGGTTTTCGTCATCATCGACCCGTTTGCCGCCACGCCCGCCTTTCTTGCCATGACGGCCGGTTACGACCGCGCGAGGCGGAAGCAGATGGCTCGACGCGCGGCGATTACGTGCGTGGTGATCTTGAGCGTATTCGCCACGGTGGGGAAATATCTATTCCGCCTATTCGGCATATCTTTGCCCGCGTTCAAGCTCGCTGGCGGCTTGTTGTTGCTGCTGGTCGCTCTCGACATGCTGCAAGCGCGCCGCTCCCGCACTCGCGAGACGCCGGAAGAGCAGAGTGACGCCTGCGCCACGGAAGACGTTGGCATCATCCCAATGGGAATCCCCATGCTCGCCGGACCCGGTTCTATTTCAACCGTGATGGTGCTGGTGGGGCAAGCGCCGTCCTGGCGCGATGCCATTCCGGTGCTGGTGAGCGTCGTCGTCACCTCCGCGATCTGCTATCTCGTGCTCGCGAGCGCGGATCGCGTGGAAGCTTGGCTGGGCGAGACCGGTATCCGCGTGGTCACGCGTCTTATGGGACTCGTGCTGACGGCCATCGCGTTTCAATTCTTCGTGAGCGCGTTCGTCGATATGCGTGTAATCGCGCCGGTTGCCTTGCCTTGAGCCGCGCTCTTGCTTTGCTATCTTGCAGGCATGTCAACCATGCGTGACGAGATTCGCCAGCAGCCGGAGACACTCGAACGCACTCTGAAGGAGGAGCGCAGCCGGGCTCAGGGACTGCGCCGGCAATTCGAACGTAATCCGCCGCGCTTGATTGTGCTCGCGGCGCGTGGAACCTCCGACAACGCCGCGCAGTTTGGCCGTTACTTGCTTGAAATATCGACCGGGATACCAGTTTCGCTCGCCGCCCCTTCGGTGTTCACTCTTTACCGGTCGAAGGTGAAGCTTGCCGATACCTTAGTGGTGGCGATTTCCCAATCGGGAGAGTCCACGGATACGAATCTGGTCCTGGAAGAAGCCAAGGCGGCGGGCGCCTTCACGGTCGGCATCACGAACGAGAGCGAAAGCACGCTTGCGCGTCTTGCCGAGCATGCATTTCTGGTGCGGGCCGGTAAAGAAAAGAGTGTCGCTGCGACCAAAACATATACCGGCCAATTGTTGTGCTTTTATCTCCTCGCGCATGCGCTCGGCGCCGCGGTCGCACCGAGCGATCTGGAGCGTGTTCCCGAATGGACTCGCGATGCGCTTTTGCTCGAAGAAAGCATTCGGAATCGCGCGGAACGCTACTGCTTTATGCGGCACGCCGTGTGCGTCGGGCGCGGACTCAATTATTCAAACTCCTTCGAGTTCGCTTTGAAGTTGATGGAGACGTGCTATGTGGTGGCGGAGCGCTTTTCCTCCGCCGATCTCCTGCATGGCCCGATAGCGATGCTTGAACCGTCGTTCCCGGCGTTTCTGTTCTGCCCGCCGGGCGTGACCTGGAGACCGATGTGCGAACTGCTCGCGAAGCTGCAGTCGATCGGAGCGGAAACGCTAGCCATTACGGATCGCAGCAATCCGCATGTCGCCGGGACGCAAGGAGTCACCGAAAAACCTCTGACGATTCCCGCTGAAATAAGCAGGCCGGGCGTGCTGCCGGAGGAGATCTACACGCCCATACCGTACATCATCCCCGGTCAGTTGTTCGCGGCGAGCCTTGCGGAAGTGAAACGTCTGGATCCCGACCGTCCGAGAACGCTTAGCAAGGTGACGCAGACACTATAGAGAGACGGTCGGACCGAGTAAAGCCACGCGCGCAATTGCGTTCGACCGGCTTACTTGCGCGACCCGCGCGTTGTGCCTTTCAATGCGGATTGACGGCGTTTGCGGTCCTGCCGCTTCGGCTTGACGATTTTAAACGTGCCGCTACCGAGATACTCGGCCTCGTAGATACTGTCCTTCTGCTTAATGTTGGTCGAGGCGCCATGCGCCGCCGCGCTTGCTGTGGTCGATTTTTCAGACATAAGATTTCAGATGGTAAATAACTATTGTAAACAGGCGCGGCGCAACAGAATTGGCTGTACAGCGCTTGCCCCCGTTGACGAGTATTTTCACCTCGCAGCCATTCGCCAGCCCAACGCCGCGGTGGTTGCCGCGAACTGTATGGGGCTCGATTGGCCCACGTGCATCGCGAGCATGCTTGCGAACAAGCGTGGATGGGCCGCGAAAGCTCTCATGACGCGGCGCTGCACGAAGGTGGATCGATCCATCAGCAGCATGAAATCCGCCATCCATCGGGGTCGACGCGAGAGCCGCCGATGCGCCGATTCATAAAGGCAAAGATCCTCCGCCTTCAGAGCCTTGGCAAGTGCGCCCGCTTGCCTGAAGGCGAGGCACAGACCTTCCCCGGTGATGGGGTCGATATCGCCGGAGGCATCGCCGACCAGCGCTACGCAGCCACGTGTCACGCGATGCAGCCTGCGCATGGCGGCATAGGCGCCGCGTTCGGTGGAAACCGCCGGCGCCCCGCGCAGGTGGGCCTGGAGTTGTGGGCAATCGGGCAGCGCATCCGAAACGCGCCGATGGTGGTTGCGGGTCATCAGCACCACGCAGACTTCCTTTGCGCTAACGGGAGTTACATATAGCTCGAAGCCCTCGCCCCAAAAGATCTCTACGTACTCTGACCACGGCTCAACCCCATAATGCCGCCGATAACTAAATCGGAGCGAATTGCGCTTGTAATCGCCCAGGCCGGCCCAGCGCCTCACGCTCGACTGCGAACCGTCCGCGCCCACGATCCAGCGCGATCGCATTCGTTTCGTTCCCAGTGACACTATGCCCCGCTCGATTCCTGTTACCGGTGTGCGCCATATCAGCTCCACGCCTGTTCGCGCCGCGTTCTCCGCAAGCAGCCGCTGCAGCGCCATTCGGCGGACGCCCAGACCGGTTCCATTCGGAAAATCGGCCGTTACATGATGCAGCTGGTTTTGGAAACCGATGCCTTTGAAGGCGTAACCGGCGGTCTCCGGAATGTCAATCCCTAGCGCCGCGGCGGCATGCAATGCATCCGGCATAAGTCCTTCGCCGCACGCTTTATCGATGGGAGGTTCGCTTGCGTCCGCCAGTGTCACCCGGAAACCGGAACGTCGCGCCGCGATCGCCGCTGCCAGGCCAGCGGGGCCGCCTCCCAATACAAAAATGTCGGTATCGAACATTTCGAAGCTAGATACCGGCCGCGCGGCGGCTTAAGCGCGGAGCTTCCGTTGAATAGCCTGTCTCCACGAATCCCTTTTATCATCTCGGAAGCGAGCGCGGGCTATCGGCCGTTTGCGCAAATATGTTGTAATGGCATATATGCCAAAAGCGGCTATGGATCGCGAATTGAAGCGGGGCAGTACTGAACTGCTCATTCTTTCTCTAATCGAATATCGCGCTCGACACGGCTACGAGATCAGCAAACTCATAGAGGACCGGTCGGAAGGAGTGCTCACCTTTAATGTTGCGTCCTTTTACCCGCTGCTGTACCGGCTGGAACAGCGCGGCTTGATTGCTGGACGCTGGGTGGAGAAGGCGGGCCAGCGGCGCCGCCGTTATTACAGGCTAACCGCCCCGGGCAAAAAGGTGCTGAAGGCGCAGCGTTCCACCTGGCGCGATTTCGTGGACGCCATTCAGCGCATTACGGAGGCGGAACGTGCTTGATTGGAGGAACGAAATACGCTCCGCGATTGCCGTTCTCAAGCTCCAGGCAACGCGAGAAGCGGAAGTCGTGGAAGAACTGAACCAACATCTTCAGGATCGTAGGGAAGCGATGCTGGCCTCCAATCTAACTGCGCGACAGGTTGACGAAGCTTTGATGCAGGAATTGCATGATCCTGCTCTGATTGCCGGATTAAGAGCGACCGTGCGCTCCGAACCGCCATCGCAGCCGGCCGGGCACGACTCGGGTGAACAGCTCCTCGGGCGCATTTGGATGGATCTCCGTTACGCAGTTCGTGTATCGATTCTGAATCCTGGGTTTGCGCTCGTCGTGATTCTCTCGCTTGCACTTGGGATTGGCGCGAATACAGCTATTTTTCAGCTTCTAAATGCCGTGCGGTTACGCGTACTTCCCGTTCCCAAGCCTGAGCAATTGGCGGCCGTCCGCATCGTAGACTCCCCTCATTGCTGCACTGGAGACTTTTATTCCAATCACCCGGACCTCACTACCGACATTTGGAACCAAGTGCGTCAACAGCAGCAGGGTTTTTCGAAAATTGCGGCGTGGTATCCAACCCGTCTGAATGCTGGACACGGTATCGAAAGCCGCCCCGTAAGCACGCTGATGGTGAGCGGCGACTTCTTTGACGTCTTGAGTGTGCAGCCATCCCTTGGACGGATGATCTCTCCGTCTGACGATTATCGCGGCTGTGGCGCGCAGGGCGCGGTCGTGAGCTCTGGCTTTTGGCGGCGCGAATTTGGCGGCGACCCTGAGATCTTGGAAAGAAAAATCACGCTGGACGGCCATCCCTTCCAGATCATGGGCGTAACGCCGCCGAATTTTAGTGGCATCGAGGTGGGAAGGACCTTCGATGTTGCAATTCCGCTTTGCGCTGAGGCAACCATTTCCACAAAAGGCCCGTCCCGGGATCCGGTAGCCTGGTGGATCACTGCCATTGGACGCCTGAAGCCAGATTGGACGGTGGAACGCGCGTCCGCACAGTTGACGGCGATTTCTTCGGGGATTTTTGCCGCTACCGTGCCGCCCCAATTCGATGGCCCGGCGCGAAAAGACTACCTTTCGTTCCGTTTGGGAGCTGTTCGAGTAGCGAATGGCTTCTCCACGCTGCGAAGCAATTATCAGGAGCCGCTTTGGTTGTTGCTGTGTCTTTCCGGCCTGGTTCTGCTGATCGCCTGCGCAAACCTCGCAAATCTCATGCTGGCGCGGGCCAGCGCCAGGGAGCGGGAGATGGCTGTGCGATTGACGCTTGGCGCTTCACGGCCGCGCTTGATCCGGCAATTACTGACGGAGAGCCTACTGCTTGCGCTGCTAGGAGCGGCCGCAGGAGTGGGAATCGCCAATATTTTGAGCCGGCTGCTGATCACGTACTTGAGCACACAGCAGGACCAGGTGTTTCTCGAATTGACGCCGGATTGGCGCATTGTCTGTTTCGTCACCGGATTGGCGGTGCTCGCGACTGTACTCTTTGGATTGGCTCCGGCGATCAGAGCTTCGCAAGTCGAACCGGGCGCCACGCTAAAGGCAACTGGCCGGGGATTCTCCGCTTCTGGCGAAAGCGTCTTATTGAGGCGAGTCCTTGCGGTGTCCCAGGTCGCGCTCTCTATGGTTCTCCTTGTCAGTGCGCTCTTGTTCGTGCGGACTTTTCAGAATCTAATTCTGGTGGATGCCGGATTTCAGCAGGGTCAGATCCTGATCGCTAACTTCGACTACTCCCCTTTAAAGTTGCCGGAAGCTAGCCAAATGGCGTTCAAGCGAGAGCTGCTCACCCGCATTCAAGCGCTTCCCGGAGTGGCCGCCGCTGCCGAAACGCTATACCCACCGCTGAGCCAAGCGGGATGGGACGGCAACGTAGATATCCCTGATGGCCCACAAAGACAGGATGTCCGCCTCAGTCGCGTCAGTCCTGGATATTTCGAAACCATGAAAATGGGGTTGGTTTCGGGTCGGGACTTCAATTACACAGATACACCTGCGCCTCTACGTAAGGCGGTCGTAAGTCGAGCGTTCGTGGTTAAGTTCTTTGGAAAGGCCAACCCGCTCGGAAGAATGTTTTACGACTCCGGTAACAGGGACCAGCCGTATCAGGTGATTGGCGTAGTGAACGACACGAAGTATTACAGCTTGCGGGAAGATCCGGCGCCGATTGTCTTCGTCTCCTTTACGCAGGCAAACGGACCCCAAGAACGCTCAACGTTAATGATTCGTTCCAATGAATCTCTGCCGGCGCTGATCTCTTCCATCGAGTCCACGGCCGGCCAGATGAATCCAGGCATGGTGTCGGATTTCAGCGTGCTGAAAACACAGATACTCGATGGCCTCTTGCGCGAGCGGCTTGTCGCCACATTATCGGGCTTTTTCGGCGCCCTGGCGACCGTGCTGGCCATGGTCGGGCTATACGGTGTCATTTCGTACCTGGTTGTCAAGCGAAGGAATGAGATCGGTTTGCGCATGGCGCTCGGCGCCAAACGTGTTGACATTCTCGTCATGATTCTGCGAGAGACAGCGACGCTGCTTGGAACGGGCCTTGCCATTGGCGCCGCGCTCGCCTTCAGTGCCGGGAAGATCGCGGCTGCGATGCTCTATGGACTGAGATCTCGGGATCCACTGACCCTAGCGATAGCGGTCGCCGCCATGGCTGTAATCGCGCTGGTGGCAAGTTTGGCGCCTGCTCGAAGGGCCGCTTCGATCGATCCCATGACCGCCCTGCGTGAAGAATAAATTCGACGAGTTGGTAAGGAGAAGTCATGAAAGTGAAGATCCGGGGAGCAGCGAAGGTGTTGATGGTTGCTGTCACGTCATCCGTGAGCATGATTCCGGCAACGGCACACAAGCAAGAGGCGCAATCCGCGGCGCGGACCGTTTCATCGATGAAAGATGGCCGCGCCGAAATCGATGCACATATAAAGGAATGGTTAAAAGAGAGCGACGTGCCGAGCGTCGCGCTCGCATACATCCAAGGCCGAAAAGTGGCGTGGACCGCGGTGTATGGAGAGCAGAGTCCAGGAGTTGCGGCGACTGAGAAGACCCTGTACAACGTTGCGTCTTTAACAAAGCCAATAACGGCGGAGACAATACTGCGACTGGCCTCTCAAGGAAAACTCTCGTTGGATGAATCGATGTCGCCGATCTGGCTGGACCCGGATATAAAAGATGATCCTTACAGCAAGTTGTTGACTCCCCGGTTGTGCCTGTCGCACCAGACTGGATTTGCGAACTGGCGACGAATGACGGGGGGAGTATTGAAGATCAGATGGAAACCCGGGACTCAAACCGGTTATTCCGGCGAAGGATACAACTACGTTGCCGCATTCGCCCAAAGGAAATTAGCAACGCCTTTCGATGTGCTGGCGCAGGAGATGGTGCTCGATCCGATCGGAATGAAGGACACCTCGTATACAGCGAAGGATTGGTACTCGGGGCGGCTGGCGGCGCCCTATGGTCCCGATGGAGAAAAGCCTAGCGACGCGGTGGCGACCAAATGGAATGGTGCGGACCTATTGCGGACTACGATTGGCGACTATGCCAAATTCGTGGTGAGCGTGATGCGAAATGAGGGCGTCACGGAGACAATTGCAGCAGAACGAGCGACCGTCACACGGGATTTGGTGAAGCCGGAGGATGTGGAAAAACTATGCCGGCAAGCCAAAGACGGGGCTCAATGCACAGTAGTGGCCGGCTTGGGATTGGGATGGGAAGTAGACATTATGAATGGAGTAAAGATTCTGGATCACGGTGGCTCTGATTGGGGAGTGAAAACTTCGGTCATGTTCGTTCCCTCCCAAGGAATCGGAGTCGTCGTTTTCACCAATGGAGAAAATGGGGCACAGGTCATCCGAAAAGTCGTGAATGCTCTTTATCCGAACAAGCTTTATCTCGCCAAGATGTGAGCGGCAAAACGAGTGTGCGAGCCAGACGCCGCATCATCGTGAATTGGAGGAATTCGGAAACCAAGCTCTCTGGCGCCTTCGACTTTGCTTGAATAGAGAGTTGCTCTTTACTCGTGGCTCTTTGCATCGGGATCAGGCGCCGGCGTTGGGATGCGCGGGAGCATCTCGGCGCGCGTGGCTGCGTTGTAGGCAAACCAAGCTTCGATCATGGAACTCTGCATCACGTCGGCCTTCTGCACGCGATCATAGGTGTCCGCGTTGGAATGGTGAGTACGGGTACCGTACTCCAACGTATCCTGCAGGAAGCCGATGCCGTTCAGGCCGATCCACGAAAAGGCGGACGAGTCCGTGCCGCCGGGGCTCGTGGTGGGTCTGAACTGATCCCCGCCAACAACAGCAACGATGTGCTGGTCCCTGATGGGCTCAATCCAGGACTTGAAGATGGCCGCCATCTCCGGACTACCTCCTGCCGAGACTCCACGGAAGCGCCCAGAGCCGCCGTCGTCGTTGAAGTACACATCCAGCTTGTCGTACTCGGGGGTCTTCACCATAGTGGCGCGTTTAGCGAAGTGCTGCTGCACATACGCGGTTGAGCCGTAGACGCCTTCCTCTTCGCCGCCCCACAGAGCAACGCGCACCGTCCGCGCCATGGGCCTGTGCAACGCAGACAAAATGCGTACGGCCTCCATAGCCACCGAGGCGCCCGTGCCGTTATCCGTGGCGCCGGCGCCGCCCTGCCAGCTGTCAAAGTGGCCGCCGAGCATGACGACTTCGTCCGGTTTGGTGGCGCCCGGAATCTCGCCGATGACGTTGAATGCGTTCTGGTCTTCATTCTGGTAATCGACAGCGATATCGAAGTTCAGCTTCGGTGTAATTCCGTGCTGTACCAGGCGGACCAGGCGGTTATACTGCTCTGCCCCAATCGCGACAATCGGAGGCGGAATTGGATCCTTGGGATTCTCCGACCCACCATATGTGGCAAAGATCGTCCCGCCGTCTCCGTTGTAACCGGGAGTGATGGAAATGGCCACGCCCTCTTCCTTCAAGAAGGCGTTAACCTCGTTGCGCAGGGCGCCATTCTTGGCATTGGCCAAGGCAAGCGATGTCGGCGTGTACTCCCACGTGCCTTCGCCGTGTCGCCCGCGTCCGCTCGGGTCGCGATCGGCTGCCGTGCCGGCTGCTGCCGCTCCGCGTCCGCCCCCACCTTCCCAGCGCTCGCCTGCGTGTGCCAGAATTTCTTCATCCGTTGGCGAAGGCTGCGCGTCCGCCCGCGTGTGCAGCGTGAGTGGAGCCGGGTCGAACATCAACAGCGCCTTGCCCTTTAGCTTGCCGTGGTATTTGGCGAAATCTGCTTTCGAGTGGATTGGCGCCCACACCGGCTCGACGTTGATCGGGCCGTTCGTCCCTGGCGTCCATGCCAGTGGGAACCCTGTAAACGCAGCATAGACCGGAGTCTCCATCGCGGCGTAAAAATGCTTGATCTGCCACCCATAGCCAAATGGCCACTTTTCCAGGTGGACATTCTTCAGTCCCCACTCCTGCATTTGCTTCATAGCCCACTCGGCCGCGAGCTTGTGATTGCGGCTGTTGGTGACGCGCGGACCATACGCCTCGGATATCCAGAAGAGGTTTTCCATCACTTGCGAGCGCTCGAAGGCCTCGGTCTTGATCTGGGCCAGTGCGCCCAGATCGACTGTGTCGCCTCCTGTTGTCTGCGCGAACGAAGCCGAGATGAGGAAAAGAGCCGCGGCCATCAAGGCAACCTGTCTGAAGCGGAGTAGATTCATGGATCTCGCTTCCTCCGGTATTTGGCCTCGCCTCAGCCGTTCGAGGGACCGTACCCGGATTAAGAATAAGAAGTCATTCTCGCACGTAGATTGTCCAGGAGTCTGTATCCGGAACGATCGTTTCCTCCAGGCTCAACATCGCCAAAACGCCAGCGGCGAATCGCGGCTGCTTCCGGAGGCATCCGCGGCTTCGTGCGAACTTTCGCGAGATAATAAGCCCGGCATGAGATCAGCAGCCCTCGCCTTTTTTCTCGTCTTCACCTCAATTGCCGTTTCCCAGAACAACGGGTCTGAGCAACTGGGCGCCGTCAGCTTCGCAAACTCCTGCGGCTCGGAGCAGGCCGCGTTCAACCGCGGCGTCGCGCTGCTTCACGACTTCTGGTATGAAGAGGCCGAGCGCCAGTTCGAACATATTGCGGCCGCAAATACTTCTTGCGCCATGGCCCATTGGGGTCTCGCGATGAGCCTTTTCCATCAGATCTGGAACCGGCCCAGCGACGACACCATGCGCCAGGGATGGAGCGAAATAGAAAAGGCACAGGCGCCGCCCGCCGGAACCCAACGCGAGCGCGATTATATAGCCGCGCTTGCCGCATTTTATCGGCCGGGCAGCGAAGGATTCCAGCCGCGTGTCGATACCTATTCTGCCGCCATGGCCAGCATCCATCAGCGCTACCCCGACGACGTCGATGCCGCCGCATTCTATGCTTTGTCGCTTCTTGCAAACAGACCTCCGAATGACGACTCGGTATCTCATGAACGCCAGGCGCTTGCCATACTCACGCCTCTGTTCGTGCGGTATCCCGACCACCCTGGTCTGGCGCACTATCTCATTCATGCTTGTGACAATCCCGAGCTCGCTTCACAAGGTCTCCATGCCGCGCAACGCTACGGCGTGATTGCACCGTCCGCTGCTCACTCCTCGCACATGCCGGGACACATCTTCGCCCGGCTCGGCATGTGGCAGGAAGATATTAACGCCAATCTGGCTTCGGTCGCGGCCGCGCAAAATGCGCTGATCGATCATCCCGGAGCCATTTTCGATCAGCTCCACGCAGAGGATTTCCTGATTTACGCCTACCTGCAGAGTGGTCAGGAAGCGCGCGCGAAAGAGGTGGTGGACGAGACCATGGCGTCGTTCGACAAACGCCACCGCATGCATGACATGGGACATATGGACATGCGCGACATGGTGACGTACACTCGCGTCAAATTTCCAGTCTTCTATGGTTTGGAAACTCGCGACTGGATGTCTGTCGCGGCGCTCGAGCCCGTTCCCGGTGCTTCACCCGAGGTCCTTACTTTAACGTATTGGGCCCACGTCATCGCCGACGGCCATCTGCGTAAAGCGAAGCAGGCGCAAAGCGATCTGGCTGAGTATCAATCGTTGATCGACCAGATTCGCAAGAGCAAGCCCTATTTCGTGGACTCAACCGGCGCCAAAATTGAACACGACGAAGTGGTCGCTTGGGCCGCGTTTGCCGAAGGCGAACAGGATAAAGCGCTGACTCACATCCGCTCCTCGGCTGATTTACAGGACAAGGTCGGCCAAGCCGAAGTCGATATACCCGCCCGTGAGATGCTCGCCGACATGCTGATGGAATGCAATCGGCCGAAAGAATCTCTGTCCGAGTATCAGACCGCTTTACGCAGGAGCCCAAACCGCTTCAACGGTCTCTACAATAGCGGGCGCGCTGCCGAGGCCATCGGCGACAAACAGGAAGCGGCCAAATATTACTCAGCCCTCATGAAGATCACCGGCGGCGGCCAGCAATCCACTCGCGCAGAATTCGCGCACGTCAGAGCCTTTCTCGCCGGGACTCAGATACCCTCTCCCTAGCTCGCTCGGCGCGCGATTGCGCTAGGCTGCAATCGGACCGAAAGCGGCCAGCTCCTCTGTGCCTCATGACGAAGACGCGTCCCGGCAATCTGTCTGCCGATATTCATCCAGCGCTTACAATGCTTCTATCTGATCTATATCCGGGTGATGGGCTCGTCGTCTAAGCCCACAGGAATGGTAATAAAAAAGGTTGGTGGAGGCGGCGGGAGTCGAACCCGCGTCCGAGAAAGCTCACTGCGCAAAGCCTACGTGTGTATCCGGTTCTGGCGTTTCAGCGACTCCCTATAAAACCGGCAAGAGCGAGAGCCGCCTAGTCCGATTGATCTCGGCACATGGCTCCGGACCGAAGCCTGCCGCCTATCCTGCAACATGACGCTCCTTGACCAACGCGCAGGCTCATTGGCCGGAGCGGCTACCTAACTAATTAGGCAGCGTATGCAAACTGCTGATTATTGGCAGTTGTTGTTTTCCGATCGTTTTACGGGAGCTCGGAACCCGACACGCCTTCACACAACGACACAATCCCGTCGAAACCGTTGCGCCCCCATACAGGGAACTACCTCTATTGTAACAACTCCGAGATGCCGGCTTGGATCGCTCGCCCATTGCGCCTCTTAGCTCGCGAGTGGTCCAATAGAATAGCGCGCGAACGATGCCTACCCCTGTTGTCGCCCCGCGAACGGGACCCGCGACCAAAGATGTCGACCGGGAGCTGCACAGCCCGCTCTTCCACGTCGTGCTGCTCGATGATGACGAGCACACCTACGATTACGTCATCGAGATGCTGCAGAAGCTATTCGTGCTCTCCGCCGAGGCTGCGCTCCGGCACGCCGTCGAAATAGACTCAACCGGCCGCACCATCGTGATCACCTGCGAGAAGCCGCAAGCGGAGTTCGCACGCGACCAGATTCATGCATATGGCGCAGACCCCAGAATGCCCAAGTCGAAAGGCCCCATGTCGGCGGTCCTGATCCCGGCCGGGGATACGGCGCTCGCTTAAAGGGCGAGCGCGGGGTGAATCGCCGGACTCCTATTCTTCCAGCAGAATCGCCGGGAAGGTGCTGGAGATATGGTCGTGCCAAGTAAGGCCGTCTTCATCCACCAGCGCCCAAATCATACCCATCCCCGCCGCGAGAAAGCTCAACACTGTGCCGCAGAGACGTTGATACCTCTGCGCTTGCGAAGGCCGGTTACCGTCGAAATCGACTAATTGAAGGCCGGCCGCTCGCGTTCCGAAAGTGTCGCGCCCCGCGACGGTCCACAACAGCTTATAGAACAGTGGAACGGTGACGATCGCCAACGCAACAAAGACGGCTATGCGCTTATCCAGCGCGAATTCTCCACCCAGAATGCGAAACAGCCCCAGCGCCAGCCCGCATCCGATCACCATCAACAATCCATCCATCGCTCCGGCCTGCAGGCGCAGCCTCACAGGCGCGACGGGCGCGTCGCAGACGATGCTCGACTGGGGCAGCGCGGCTGCCTGTTCTTCGCTTGTAAATTCAAGCCTTCTCTGATCGGTCGAACGCGTCTTTCGTACTCGCGGCCGGGGCGCCTCCACTCTTTCCGTCTTGAACGGCGCCGGCCGGGCCAACTCCGCGGCCCGCGCGCGTATCGATTCGCGCTCGGCATGCGTGGTCAACGAGTCGAACGGAATCACACGCGGCTCGGCGCTCGGCATGCTGAAAAGCGCCTGTTGGCCGGAAGGGGCAGCCGCCTGTTGCTCCTGCCAAGCGGCGACCTCCGCGGGAGGCGAGTAATCGTAGGCCGGCGCGGTCGCCGTTGCCGCAATCGGGTAAGTTTCCGGCGAAATGCGCGCGGGCGTGCTTCTCACTCTCCGCCCGCAACGGCGGCACCGATGGTCGTCGTCTAAAATCCAAGTCTGACAATGCTGGCAAGTCATCTCGCCCCACTTGCAATCCTACTTCGATCCATTCAAAAACCCTTGCGGCGGCTACGCCGCTCATGCTACCGTTTTCGGTTGATCCTCGATGGCGGCCGACACATCTCCCCACTTTCTGTATCTACCAGAAATCGTGCCGTTTGTACAGAACATTCTCGCTCTCTTTTGTTTTTTTCCGCGTTTGCCCTGGCTCTTCTGTTCCTGAATCGGGCCTCCTTCGGCCAGACCGCCGCTTCCCGACCCGCCAAACCGGATCTTCCGCCCCGCGACGAGATCTGGATGAAAGGCGTCGTCAACGAATCCGACAGCGAATGGAGACATCTGAAAGGTTCCGCTCATCTTGAGACCTCCGAGATGCAAATCTCGGCCGACGAGATCGATTACAACTCCGATACCGCATGGGCCTACGCGCGCGGCCACGTGCAAATGGAGCAGTTCTCCACGGGCGACAAGCTCAACGCCGACCACGGCGAATACAATCTTCAAACCGAAGAAGGCAAATTTTATGTTGTGGACGGAACCGCGCCCGCCAAGATTCTCACCAGCCCGGCCGTTCTAACCACTACCAATCCCTTCTACTACAAGGCGCAATGGGCCGAGCGCATCAAGAATCGCTATATCCTCCATCACGGCTTTGTCACCGATTGCAAGATGCCTAAGCCCTGGTGGAGTTTCCAGGCGCCCGTGTTCGATATCATCCCCGGAGATCGCGCCATGGCTCGCCACGCGCTGTTCCGGCTTCACCGGGTGCCCATCTTTTATCTGCCGTGGTTTTACCGGCCGCTCGGCCGCAGCCCGCGCCAAAGCGGTTTCCTGACTCCCAATTTCGGCCACACCTCCACGCGCGGCTATATGTACGGCCTGGACTATTATTGGGCCATCAACCGCAGTTACGATTTAGACGCTCTCATGCAGGATTTCACCCAGCGCGGCCCCGCCGAAAGCGTTGAATTCCGCGGCAAGCCCAACAGCGTCTCCGATTTCGATTTCAATCTCTACAGTGTTCAGGACATGAATGGCGAAGCCGGCGCGCCGGTAGCCTATCAGAAACAAGGCGGCACGGAGTACGAACTTACAGGTCGAACTCAAATCTGGGGCTTTAATGGAAGAATTGATTACAATTATCTGAGTTCTTACTTATTTCGGCAGGCCTTCTCTTACTCGTTCGCAACCGCGATCTCGTCTCAGGTAGACTCGGTCGGATACCTCCAGAGACATTTCAAGCAAGACCTTTACACCGTCAATATCGTCTTGCAGAGAACGCAGTTGTTCGAATCGATTACGCCTATAGACAAGCCCGCGAACCAGGTCGTTGTCCAACAGTTCCCATCGCTTCAGTTCGCCGGGCGCGATCAGCAGATTGCCGGCGGTTCGCTGCCTGTTTACTTTTCATTCGATTCCACGGCCGGACTGCTGGAGCGCTCCGAGCCCGCTGCTTACGAAACCGTCACTTCCCGGTCCACGGTTTCGAGTGGCGATGTCGCCCGCATGGATGTTGAGCCGCGCGTGATGACTGCCTTCAGCTTTGCGGGATTTTCACTCAGCCCCGCCGTCACCTTGGGCGCAACCGATTATACGAACTCTTACTCGGTCAACTCCGAAAGCTACGGCGCCATCGTGCCCTGCAGCTATTATTCGGCCTGCCCTCCTGCCGCTACGATTAACGCGCGGCTTGCTAACGCGAATTTTTTTCGAAAGGACGCCGATTTCACCCTCGACTTCCGCACCCCCTCTCTCGAAAGAGTTTTCACTCCTCCTAAGTGGTTGCACTTAGGAACTAAACTCAAGCATGTTATCGAAATAGAAGCTATCTATGAATATGTAACTGGCATTAGCCAATTCCAAAAGATTATTCATTTCGACGCCACCGACATCATTTCGAATACCAATCAAGCGACAATCTGGCTGACGAATCGCCTCTACAAAAAGGGCAAGGACGGAAACGTGAGCGAGGTTTTAACATGGCGGCTCGCGCAGGCCCGTTACTTCGATCCCACCTTCGGGGGCGCCGTCCTGCCGAACGTAAGGAATGTCGTGCTTGCGACCGAAGAACTTTCCCCATATGCTTTTCTAAGTGGACCCAGGAATTATTCTCCTGTTGTCTCCGCCCTTACGTTGAGTCCCTACAGTTTTCTGGGAATCGACTGGAGAGTCGAATACGATCCGCTTCAGCACAAAATCATCGACGACGGATTCACCGTGAGCTTCCGATACGGCTTGTATTCGGTCGGCGTCGGCGACACCGCCATAACCACTTCGCCCCTGCTGGTCCCGCAGGCCAATCAGATCAATTTCGGCGGCGGCTACGGGAGCACCAATCGGAAGGGCTGGAACGCCGCCGCGCTGGTTACTCGCGATCTACTTGCGGGCAGAAACCTGTTCGAATTTATTCAGGGCTCATATAACACGGATTGCTGCGGTTTCAGCGTTCAACTCCGCCGCTTCAATATCGGTATCCGCGACGAAAACGAATATTTGTTCTCTTTCTCGGTCGCCAACCTGGGTACTTTCGGAAGCCTGCAAAAGCAGGGACGCATTCAGTAGTCGAAAGCTAGCCGGAAAGCCGGTTGTCGTCCAGCTCCGCGCCGCAGTTTTCCACCACCCGCAGCGTCTCATCGATCAGGGTCACGAAATTCCGCGTCTTATGATCTACCGATTCCTTCAAATTGCGCAGTTCGCGCTCTGCCACTCGCAGCCGGTCGGCCAGATGCAGACAGGCCAACACCGCCGTCCGCGTCGAGTCCAGATTTCCCGCGCGCCGCGCAATCGACGACATCAGCTCGTCTATTTCGTGGGCCAACGCTTCCGTCTCGCCCGCGTCGCCTGCGGTTGCAAGGCTGTACGTCTGGTTGAAGATAGTTACCCGGACGGTGTGTTTGGGCGTGTCCGGTTCGTGCATTCCGTCAGCTCGCGCTGAGCAGGTCGAGCTGGCTCAGCAGTTTCTCGATCCGCGTCTTCACCTGCTTGCGCTCGCCCCGCAGCCCCTCCACTTCCTCGGAAAGCTGCTGTACGCGCTGCTTCAGCTCGCTGTTGTCCTTCTCAAGCTGCTCGTTCTCGCTGCGCAATGTGTTCAGCGCCTGGATAGCGCGCGTGATGCGTTCCTCCAGAATCGCCAGCGCATCGGCGCTCGCTTGAACCGCCTGTGCCGCTTCCATACGTTTCCGTTTATTATCGTCTATTGCACGGCCGCTTGCTGCGCCGCTTTAGCTTTTTCCACTAAAGCCAGAAATCCCGCCGCGTCGTTCACCGCGATATCGGCAAGCACCTTCCGGTTCAACTCGATCCCGGCGCGCTTCAAACCGTTGATGAACTTGCTGTAGGAGATCTCGGCTGCGCGGCACGATGCATTGATGCGCGTAATCCAAAGCGACCGGAAATTCCGCTTCTTCAGCCTTCGTCCCACATAGCCGTAGCGGAGCGCCTTTTCCACCGCTTCCTGCGCGGCGCGATTCAACTTCGATTTTGTGAGAAAGTAACCCTTCGCGCGGCGAAGCGTCTTGTGGCGATAATCTCGCCGGTTGGTTCCTCGTTTTACTCTTGGCACGTTTTCTCCTTCATGATATTGGAACGCTCGGCGTTCCCTTGCGCTCGCGCATTCCCTTTGGGAGAGGCGGCAGGCACGTGCGGCGCCCTGCTCCTACCCCGGTCAACTCTGCTTTGAATCCTAATAGGGAAGCATGGTTTTCAGCTTCGCCTGGTCGGCTTCATCCGCAACCACGCCATGCCCCAGCTTGCGCTTTCGCGAGCGCGGCTTTGAGGTCAGAATATGACGAGCAAACGCGTGCCGCCGCGCGATCTTTCCCGTTCCGGTCTTCTTGAAGCGCTTGGACGCACCCTTATGTGTCTTCATCTTCGGCATAATTTCACCTGGCTTTGGCTGATTATCGCTCGGAATCAGGCTTGCCTGGCTGGCAAACCGCTCGCGCGCACTTGGCGTTCCGCGCTCTCTCGCGCAGTTCCACGCAACGCTGAACCATTCAACAGCGTATCACAACCCGGCTCAGAGGCGGCCAGACAACCTGCCGCTGAACCCGCCTCCGCAATTCTTCAGCAAATTCATTGCAAGGTACAGTACAAAACACTTGTACCACCTTACAACCGGGGATATACTCTATTAAGAGCGGTTAATAAAGTTGCCGAACTGTTATCCGCTCTTCCTCCGAGGCCAAGGGCCCGTGAAAAATCCGGGCCTTTGCTCAATTCTAAAATTTTCTAATCCACATTCAACCCGGGGAAGTCCGAGTACCGTTTGAGGTATTTGCCAGCTCCGCCAGCGTGCCCAAGATTTCCTGGACCGAACAAACCTCGGCGGTAGTCTCCCATTCGTGATCTTAGGCGAAGAAAATGGGGACTCTGGCATTGCCGCCCCGGAACTCACGGAAAAGCAGGAGCAAGAGGCGCAAGATCGAACGTCCGTCAGCGCGGTGGTGGTGCATGAAGCCATTCGCCACGATGGCGAAGAGGAACTCAACCGGTCCAGCTCCGCGCTTGCCTGGTCTGGATTCGCGGCCGGACTCTCCATGGGGTTCTCACTGGTCGGCCAAGCCTTGCTACGAGCACATCTGCCGGACCGTCCGTGGCGCCCGCTGCTGACCAATCTCGGTTACTCGCTCGGCTACCTGATCGTCATCGTCGGACGGCAGCAGCTCTTCACCGAAAATACATTAACCGCCATCATTCCTCTTCTGGCGCGGCGCAACGTCGCCACGCTCGTTCAAGTCGCGCGGCTGTGGGCGGTTGTCCTCGTCGCCAATCTAGCCGGCGCGCACCTCTTCGCGTGGGTTGCGGGCAACACCGCCATGTTTCGTCCCGAGATACAAGCTGCCATGCTTGCCGTGGGACAGGACGCCGCCGCGGTGAGCTTCTCCGGCGCTTTGCTCCGCGGCATCTTCGCCGGCTGGCTGATCGCCATGGTGGTCTGGATGCTCGCCGCGACCGATACCGGCCGCTTGGCCATCATCGTTATGCTCACCTATACCGTTGCCCTGGCCGGATTCACGCATATCATCGCCGGTTCAATCGACGTGCTGTTCTTGGTAATGGTGGGCGCGAAAAGTTGGGCCGCCGCGGCCTGGAGTTACATGCTTCCGACCCTGATCGGCAATAGCATCGGAGGCGTTTCGCTCACTGCCGCTTTGAATCACGCGCAGGTGGTCGCGGGCATGGCCGGCAAGCGCCGAAGTCAGATCGTTTCCTCGTGACAGACGCCCGGTTCCCTCGCGCCGCTTGAGAAAAGCGCGGAGGGCGATTGGCGCCGGTTGTGCGCGTCAATCTAGGATTCGCGCCCCGTCACCAGCTCCAGAATCGAGTGCAGCGCGCGCTGGGCCGGCGATTCCGGAAAGTCCGTGATGATCGCCCGCGACTTCTGCGTGAATGTGTGCGCGCGTTCGTAGGCCCGCGAAATGGCATTATGGCGTTCCAGGATGTGCACGATGTGCATCAGCGGCGCCTGCTCGTAGCTTCCGGCCGTAATCACGCTCTCAACCGCGTGCCGCTCCTGCTCCGACGCCGATTCGAGCGCATAAATCATCGGCAGCGTCACCTTGCCCTCGCGCAAATCGTTGCCGGCCGGCTTGCCCAGAATCTTTTCGGTCGACGTGAAATCTAAAATATCGTCCACCAGTTGAAACGCCATTCCAAGATTCCAGGCGAAATCGCTGAGTTTCGCTTCCGAAGCTTCATCCGATCCCGCCGCCGCCGCGCCCAGAGATGCGCAGGCCGAAAACAGGCTGGCCGTCTTGCGATCCACCAGCTCCATGTAATCGGCTTCCGTCAAATCCAGCCGGTGCAGCCGTTCCAGTTGCAGCAGCTCGCCTTCCACCATCATCTGCGTGAGCGAGATCAGCACGTCCAGGATGTGAAAGTTGCGCTCGCGCAGCGCGATCTGGAACGCTTGCATGTAAAGCCAGTCGCCCGCCAGCACCGACACGTGATTCCCCCACACCACGTTCGTCGAGGGCCGGCCGCGCCGCGTCTTCGCCATGTCGATCACGTCGTCATGCACGAGGGTCGCCATGTGAATCATCTCCACCACGGCCGCCAGATGCCGCGCGCACTCCGTGCTGGGGCCAAACAGGCGGTTCGATAGCAGCAACAGCGTCGGCCTTAGCCGCTTGCCTCCGCCCGCTTGCAGGTACTGATTGATGGTCGTGATCGCATCGACGCAGGCAACCGCTTCGATACCGATCTCCCGCTCAACAGCCTGCAGGTCGGCTTCTACGAGTTCGAAGGCTTCTCGCGCGCTGATCGATTGCCGAAGCTTGCTGAACATGTTAAGCGAGCCAGCCAACGCCGGGCGGCTACCTCAGTGTAGCTTGTGGACACAGTCTGGCTGGTGGGCTCATTTCAGCGGCCGTCCCGCGCCTCTAAGCGAAACAGCCTCTCGCAATTCGTCGTCGTTTGCGCCGCCAGCTCCTCCGGCGTGACGCCGCGCGCGCGAGCCAGGGTCTCTGCCGTATGCGCCACATAGGCCGGCTCATTACGCTTGCCGCGCTTCGGCGCAGGCGCCAGGTAAGGCGCATCGGTTTCAAGCAGCAGCCTGTCGGCCGGAGTTGTCCGCGCAGCTTCCCGCACCTCCGCCGCTTTCGGAAATGTAGCGACGCCTCCAAACGCCAGATAGAAGCCCAGGTCCAAAACCTCCCGCGCCTGCTCCGGCGTTCCCGTGAAGCAATGCAGAATGCACGGCAGGCCTGTCGGCGCCCAATGCTTCCGCAGCGTCTCCAGCGTATCCGCCCATGCGTCGCGCGTGTGAATCGCCACCGGCATCCGCGCTGCGGCGGCGATCTCCAACTGCTTGACAAAGACCGGCTGCTGAGCTTCCTTCGGCACGCCCCAGTGATAATCCAGCCCGATCTCTCCCACCGCCTTCACCTTGGGATGGCGCAACAGCCGTTCCAGTTCCGCGAACGTTCCCGCTTCCACTTTTAAGGCGTCGTTCGGATGAACGCCCACCGTTGCGAACACCGGGGCATAGCTTTCGGCCAAGCGAATGCCCGCTTCCAGATCCGGCGGACCGCTGCCGGTGCCGATCGCCACCATGTATTTCACGCCCGCCTCTACGGCGCGCTCCATCACCGCTTCGCGATCCGCATCGAACTGCGGATCGTCCAGGTGGCAATGCGAATCGACCAACTGCACGGCTTACTTCAGGCGCGCGCCCACCGGCGCGTCCTCTAAGAAACTCGCGAGCACCGGTGAGCCGTCGCCCAGGCTCGCCGCCACGATCATGCCTTCGGAGGTCAGCCCGCGCAGCTTGCGGGGTTGCAAATTGGCGACGATTACCACCTTGCGCCCGACGAGCTGCTCCGGCTTGTACGCCAGCGCGATTCCCGCCACAATGCTGCGCGCCTTTGCTTCCCCGATGTCCACCTGCAAATGCAGCAGTTTGTCCGCGCCTTTCACGGCTTCGGCCGCTTTCACTTCACCCACGCGCAAATCGACCTTGGCGAAATCCTCAATCGAGATGAGGTCCGAAGCGCTTTTAGGCGCCGCCTCCGCGGGCTTCGCCGCTTCCGCTCGCCGCGGCCTTCCCATCAACTCCGCCTGGCGGTCCTTCTCCGCCTCTTCCAATTGCTGCATTTTCTGAATCGTCGGCTTCGCTTCCAGCCGCGGAAACACGCCGCTTACTTCTCCAATCCGCTGGCCGCCCTTCAGCTCGCCCCATTGCAAGCCCCACAACCGGCCCCATTCGCTCGGCGCGGGGACGACCGGATCGATGGGTTCTCTCAAGCCAAGCTGCCGCCAAATCAGCCTGGTCGCATGCGGCAGAACGGGTTCGGCCAGATCGCATACCAGGCGCAGCGATTCGGCGGCCGTGTAGAGCGTATCCTCCAATCGTTGCCGCGCCTCGTCGGAAGCGTCCTTCGCCAGCTTCCAGGGCGCCCGTTCAACAATGTACTTATCCGTCAGCGCAATGATGTTCCAGATGTGTTCCAGCGCCCGAGCGAAATCGAATGTTTCATACGCGCGAACCGCCGCCGCGGCCGACTCCAGGGCCGCCTTCCCAACCGCTTCCTCGCCGCGCGAGTCCGGAATCGTTCCGCCCCGGTATTGCTGAATCATCGCCAGCGTCCGGCTCGCCAGGTTTCCCAAGCCGTTCGCCAGATCCGCGTTGTAGCGGCCCACCAGAGCGTCGTAGCTGAAGCTGCCATCCTGCCCGAACACGATCTCGCGCAGCAGAAAATAACGAAGCGCATCCACGCCCATCACTTCCGCGATCGGCCCCGGCCTCACGATGTTCCCGCGAGACTTGCTCATCTTGTCGTTTTCAAACAGCAGCCAGCCGTGCGCGAACACGCGCTTCGGCAGCGGCCACCCGGCCGCCATCAAGAACGCGGGCCAATATACGGCGTGGAAGCGCACGATCTCTTTCCCGATCAGGTGCAAATCCGCGGGCCACAGATCGTCTTTCTCGACAGCCGTCATGTATGCGGTCAACGCGTCGAACCACACATAGAACACATGCGCGGGGTCCGACTCCACCGGAACGCCCCATTTGATACTGGTTCGCGTGATCGAAAGATCCGCCAGCCCTTGCTTGACGAACGCCAGCACTTCGTTGCGCCGAATCTCGGGCAGTATGAAATCCGGATGCTCTTCGTAAAAGGCCAGCAGTCGGTCCGTGAATGCCGACAACTTGAAAAAATAATTCTCTTCGGTCACCTCTTCATAGGGCTTCCCGGTCTCCGGGTCTATGTCGCCCGGCTTCGCGTCGTTAACAAACGATTCGCTCACCACCGCGTACAAGCCCGTGTACGCGCCTTTGTAGATATACCCGTTCGCGCGGCACGCATCGAATAGCGCGTTCACCATCCTCGCGTGCTGCGGGCTGGTGGTGCGCTGGAAGCGGTCGATCTGAATGTCCAGCTTTTCCCATTGCGCGCGAAATTCATTCGAAATCAAATCCACAAACTCGACCGGCGTCTTGCCCTGCGCCTGAGCCGCGCGCTCCACCTTCGTGCCGTGCTCGTCGGTGCCCGTCGTGAGCGTCGCCTCGTAGCCTTCCAGCCGCTTGATCCGCGCAATCGCTTCCGCCGCGATCGTTGTATACGCGTGGCCAATATGCGGCGCCGCATTCACGTAGTAGATAGGTGTTGTCAGGTAATACTTGCCCTGGTTCATTTGGGTTGGTTCATTCGCTTCGTTTCAATTCTTCAGAAATTCGCTTTTCGAAAAGCTTCGTTGGCTGCTGCGATTACCTGCCGCAGCGCCACGCCGTGCTGCGCCGCCGCCTTGCGGCAATCCTCGTATTCGGGCGCGAAGCTGCCGGTCTCCGCATATTTGATGCGAATCGCGCCGTATGCGGTCTCGATCTCGGCCGTCTTGCGCGCGAGCACACGCCGTTCGGCCTGCGTGATGCGCAAACCGAGCGTGCTCGTCTCGGCGAACAAAACACCGGCAACATCCTCGGTCCGCTCCGGCGCCGTGATCACGGACACCATCGTCCCCGGCCGATTCTTTTTCATGAAGACCGGAGTCAGCGTCACATCCAATGCCCCCGCCGCTAGCAGCCTCTCCATCGCATAGCCCAGAACCTGCGGCGTCGAATCGTCGATATTGGCCTCGATCACCGATACCGCGCTCGCCTCCGGGGCGTAAACGCGTTCGCCGATCAGAGCGCGCAGCACATTGGCCTGGCCCGCGAAATCCTTCTCTCCCGCGCCGAAGCCTTGAGAGACCACTCGCAATGCCGGCAGCCCGCCAAATCCCGAGGCCAATGTCGCCAGCAGCGCCGCCCCCGTGGGAGTCGTCAGTTCCGTTTCGGGTCCAGCCGAATAGATCGGACAATTCACCAGAAGTTCCGCCGTCGCGGGCGCCGGCACCGGCAGCACCCCATGCTCCGTCTTGACCGTCCCGCTACCGACGTTAATGCGTGAGCTATGAACTTCCGTCGCTCCCAGTAGATCGAGCGCTACGCATGCCCCTACAATGTCGCAAATCGAATCCACCGCGCCCACTTCGTGGAAGTGCGCCTTTTCGAGCGGCACATTGTGCGACTTGGCCTCCGCCTCCCCAAGCCGATGAAACACTGCGACCGCATTTTGTTTCGCCCGCTCGCTCAACTGTCCGGCCCAGATGATTTTCTCGATTTGCGGGAGATGCCTATGCTGCTTCTGCTCCGAAAAATGGACGGAAAATTTCGACGCCGCGATCCCTTGCCGCTTCGTTTTCTCCATCCGGAAAGACGCGTTCAGGTCAAGGCTTTCGAGCGCCGTCCGAAGCGCCTCCCAATCCGCCCCAGCGTCCACCAGCGCGCCCACGGTCATATCGCCGCTGATGCCCGAAAACGCGTCGAAATAGCAGACCTTCATGGGTTAGCTACAGTTTACAGTCGAGCAGATCCCGCGCCCGCTTGACGTCCGCCAGGGCCTGCTCGGCCGTCCCCGCGAGCGCCGTCAGGTGTCCCATCTTGCGCCCGGGGCGCGGCTCAACCTTCCCGTAAAGATGCAGCTTTACATCCGGCATGGCCGCGGCCGCCGTCCAATCCGGCTCGCCCGATCGCCACAACTCGCCCAACAGATTCGCCATCGCCGCCGGAACAAGCTGCGTCACCGCGCCCAGAGGGAGCAGGCAAACCGCGCGCAACTGCTGCTCGAACTGGCTCGTGATATTCGCGTCAACAGTGAAATGCCCGGAATTGTGCGGACGGGGCGCCAGCTCATTGATCAGCAGCTTCCCGTCTTTGCACACGAAAAACTCCACGCACAGCACGCCTACCGTTTCGAGCTTCTCGAGCACCGCGCGCGCCAGATCCACCGCCGTCGCCGTCGCTTCCGCCGCCACTCTCGCCGGAGCGATAGAGATATCCAGGATTCCGTTACGGTGATGATTTTCAACCGCTCCGTAGTGAACGAAATTGCCGCGTATGTCGCGCGCCGCAACCACGGAAATCTCCTGGTCGAAATCGACGAACGCCTCAAGAACCGCCTCGCGCTCGCCCACCGCCTTCCAGGCCGCCTCGAATTCTTCCGCCGACTTGATCCGGAATTGACCCTTGCCGTCGTATCCGAAATCCGCGCTCTTCAAAATCGCCGGAAGGCCCAGCCGCTCTGCCGCCTCTCGAAGCTGGATCGCGTTTGCGACCATCTCGAACCGCGTGACCGGCAGGCCCGCTCGCGATAGAAATGTCTTCTCCCGCAGCCGGTGCTGAGCCGTGTGCAGCACGTGGCCGCTGGGTCGCACGGGCGCGCATTCAGCCGCCGCCTCAGCCGTCGCAGTCGGAACATTTTCGAACTCGAATGTCACCACCGACACGCCGCTCGCGAACTTCCGTATCGCGTCCAGGTCTTCATACGGCGCGTTGATCTCCACATCCGCCACTTGCCCGGTCGGCGTATCTTCGTCCGGAGACAGCGTATGAACGCGGTACCCCATCCGCCTCGCCGCAATGGCGAACATGCGCCCCAGTTGACCGCTTCCCAGCACGCCGATCGCGCTGCCGGGCAACACAGGCTCGCGCGAATGGGCGCGCATCAGAGTTCCCGGTCCTTCAAAACCGATTCGGTTTGCCGGCGCCTCCAGGCCTCCAACCGCTCGCGAATCGCCGGATACTTATTGCCGAGAATGCTCGCCGCAAGCAGCGCCGCATTCGACGCGCCCGCGTTCCCGATGGCCAACGTCCCGACCGGCGCCCCGGCCGGCATCTGCACTATCGAAAGCAGCGAATCCACCCCGTTCAGCACGCTGCTCTTAATGGGCACTCCCAGCACCGGCAGCATCGTGTGCGCTGCAATCATTCCTGGGAGATGCGCCGCTCCGCCCGCGGCCGCGACAATCACTTCCAGCCCGCGCCCCGCCGCCGTCTTCGCGTACTCCGCCATCCAATCCGGCGTCCGATGCGCGGAGACAATGCGCTTCTCATGCGCGATGCCCAGCTCGCCCAGCAATTCGCTGGTGCGCTGCATCGTCTCCCAATCCGATCTGCTGCCCATCACCACGCCCACCAGCAGCCGGTTATCGGCGGGCTCCGTCGCGCTCATCTTGTTCCCGCGCCTATTGACCCTGCGCAGTCAACGTGCGCTGCTGCCCGGCTGCCGAACCCAGCCGATCCGCCACCTGCTGAATGTAGTCGCGCGTGTTCAGCCACTTCTGATTCTTCCCGATGAGCAGCGCGAGGTCCTTCGTCATGAACCCCGCTTCCACCGCGCCCACAGTCGCATGCTCCAGTCGCTCGGCGAAGGCCACAACTTCCGGCGTGCCATCGAACTGCCCGCGATAGCGCAGCGCCGAGCTCCAGGCGAAAATCGACGCGATCGGATTTGTCGACGTCTCTTTTCCTTTCTGGTGCTCGCGATAGTGCCGCGTCACCGTGCCGTGCGCCGCCTCCGTCTCAACCGTCTTCCCATCGGGAGTAATCAGCACTGATGTCATCAGGCCAAGGGATCCGAAGCCCTGCGCCACCATGTCCGATTGCACATCGCCGTCGTAATTCTTGCAGGCCCATACAAACCCGCCGTCGCTCTTCAGCGCGAACGCCACCACGTCGTCGATCAGCCGGTGTTCATACGCAAGCTGCGCCGCTTCGTACTTCCGCTTGAACTCCGCGTCGTAGATCGCTTGGAAAATATCCTTGAATCGCCCGTCGTAGGTCTTCAGGATCGTGTTCTTCGTCGAGTGGTAAACCGGCAGCCCCCGCGACAGGCCATAGTTGAAGCAAGCCCGCGCAAACCCGCTGATCGATTCGTCCAGGTTGTACATGCCAACCGCCACGCCCGCGCCCTTGAACTCGAACACCTCGTGCTGCACGGGCGCGCCGCCCTTTGCCGGCGTGAAGGTCAGGCTCAGCCTCCCTGGCTCTTCTATCCTGATATCGGTCGCCCGGTATTGATCGCCGAACGCATGGCGCCCCACAATGATGGGCTTCGTCCAACCCGGCACATAGCGCGGCACGTTGCGGCACACGATCGGCTCGCGGAAAATTGTTCCATCCAGGATATTGCGAATCGTCCCGTTGGGCGATTTCCACATCCGCTTCAGCTCGAACTCTTTCACCCGCGCTTCGTCCGGCGTAATCGTCGCGCACTTAACGCCCACGCCGTACCGTTGAATAGCTTGCGCGGCATCCACCGTAACCCCATCGTCGGTCGCATCCCGATGTTCGATCCCCAGATCGAAATACTTCAAATCGATTTGCAAATTGGGCAGTATCAATAGGTCCTTGATGAGCGCCCAGATCACTCGCGTCATCTCATCGCCATCGAGTTCCACCAGCGGAGTTTTTACTTGAATCTTTGTCATCAGCTACAGAATTATTAGACCAGAGGCAAGCGTCTCGACCGCCGCCGGTTGTTACACTGACACTTGGCGCGAGCGCTATTCGCGGTTCCGGTCATAGCGGTTGTGGTTCTCTCGGCGTGCCGCAATGCCGCAACCAATCTTCCCGATTACGGCTCGGTCCCCGCCTTTCAAATGACCGATTCCGATGGACGCTCGTTCGACAGCCGCTCGCTTAAAGGCAAAGCCTGGGTGGCGGATTTCATCTATACGAATTGCCCCGGCCCTTGCCCCCGCATGACTTCGCAGATGCACCGCCTTCAACAGAGAGTCGAAGGGGAGCCCGAGGTGCGCCTGATCTCCATCTCCGTCGATCCTGCGCGTGATACCCCGTCCGTCCTCAACGCTTTCGCCCACCGCTTCGGCGGCCCTACTCAACAATGGACGTTCCTTACCGGCTCTCCTGAAACCGTGCATGACTTGGCCTACGCGACGTTCCATGTGGGCGACGTGATCGGCCGCATGGACCACAGCACCAAGTTTGCGCTCGTCGATAAACGCGGCCACATTCGCGGCTACTACTCGACCTTCGACCAGGATGGAATGCCTGCGTTGCTCCGCGATCTCGACACGCTACGGAACACTGCCCCGTGATCGCGCCGGCCTTCCTCGGCATTCGCGATCTTCCCGCGCTGAATGCGATCCTCAACGCGGCGGCCGCCGTCCTGCTGCTCATCGGATATTACTTGATCCGCCAATACAAGACGCACGCGCACATGAAGGTGATGCTCTGCGCGTTCGGGGTCTCCTGCCTGTTCCTGGTCTCCTACGTCGTTTATCACCTGAACGTCGGCTCTGTGCGATTCGACAAGCCGGGCTGGGTGCGAACCGTTTATCTCTGCATCCTCGCGACCCACACCGTTCTCGCCGCCGCCGTGCCGGTGCTCGCGGTTCTGACTCTTCGTCTGGCGCTGAAACGCAAGTTTCACAAGCATCGCGCTCTGGCCAGGTGGACGCTCCCCATCTGGCTGTACGTGAGCGTAACCGGGGTGGTGGTGTATCTGCTCTTGTATCAGGTCAGGCCGCGCTTATAAGACATGTCTCTGAACAATTCCTGGAACCCGGAACTCTATGAAGCCCGCCATGCCTTCGTTTGGCAGCTCGGCGAGAGCCTGATCCAGTTGCTCGACCCGAAGCCGGGCGAGCGCATTCTCGATCTCGGGTGCGGCACGGGTCAACTGACCAACAAAATCGCGGAAGCGGGCGCGGATGTTCTGGGCCTCGACGCCTCGCCTGAAATGATCGAACAGGCGCGTCAAAATTTTCCGCAGCTCCGATGGCAGCTCGCCGACGCCGCCAACATGCCCTTCGATCGCGAATTCGACGCCGTCTTCTCTAACGCCGCGCTGCACTGGATGCTCAACGCCGCAGCCGTCGCGCGAGCAATTGCGCGAGCCCTGAAGAACGGGGGGCGCCTTGTCGCCGAACTCGGAGGGAAGGGAAATGTCGCTCAAATTGAGAGTGCCATTCACCAGGTCGCCTCGCGCTATCAAGATGACGTTCCCGCCAAGCGAACCTACTATCCGTCACCCGGCGAATACGCGACTGTGCTCGAATCGTGCGGATTGGAGCTTCGCATAATCCAGCTATTCGATCGCCCCACTCTCCTCGAAGGCCCGGACGGGATGAAGGATTGGATTCGGCAATTTAAGTGGTACTTCTACGATCGTCTTCCGCCCGCTCGCGCCGAACGCGCGCTCGATGAAACGGCCGCCCTGCTGAAGCCGATGCTGTTCCGCGAAGGTCATTGGTGGGCAGATTATAGGCGCCTGCGGCTAGTTGCGGTGAAGTAGCGGCAGGCGTCCAGGAGCGCATTGCGCCAACTCCCGGACGCCCGGTTGGAGGGTCTTCGATCGTTAGACTGCTTTAGCGGCCGCCTTGCGATTCACGGATGTGGTCGCAATCATGTTCAGTTTTTCATCGGCCGCTTTCTCTTCATCCAGCGTTTGCTGCAATAGCCGCGGCGCCAGTGTCAACCCTAGCCGCTCTGCGAAGGTGCGAGCGCTTCCGTAGCCTGACATCTCGTAATGCTCCACCCGCTGCGCAGCCGCGATCAGCGCGGCATCCTTGACGTCTGGATCGCCTTTCGCTTTCACCATCGTTTCGCCTTCGGCGATCAAACCTTTCATCGCATCGCATGTCTCGCGCGCCGGATCGACGCTGATCTCCCGGAAAATCTGTTCCAGCCGCGCGACATGGCCCTGTGTTTCGCGCAAGTGATCCTGAAATGCCTGCTTTAGTTGCGATGAATTAGCGGCTTCCGCCATCTTTGGCAGCGCGTCCGTCAGCCGGTGCTCGGCATCGTATAAATCCTTGATCTGGTCGACAAAAAGGTCCTGTAACGAGTTCAATTCTGTCGTCGTAAATAGTGGCATGCTTCTAACTCCTTACGGGGCTGTCTGAGCTGAACAGCTAGTTACTCATTCAGACGCCCACTTATACGACTCGTGCGCCCGCGCGATGTTTCTTCCGCGAATCTCATTTGTCGTCTCCTGAAAGAATTTCCCAGATTCCTGAAGTTTTTTCGTTCGCTGCATCTTTGCTGAAACCATGTTTGTTGAACCGTGTTTGCCAACCGGCGGCGCTGAAATGATCTGCGCGATAAGCTACTCTTGGCACAGAAATTGCTGCTACAGCAAAGGAACACGCATGGCTAATCTGACAAAAACCACTCAAGACCATAATGAAATACGTAGCTGGGCCGAGGAACGCGGTGGCAAGCCTTCGCACGTCAAGCGGACCGGTTCCGGGGAAGATGTGGGCATCCTCCGAATCGATTTCCCCGGCTTCAGCGGCGAAGACAGCTTGGAGCCGATCACCTGGGAACAGTGGTTCGAGAAGTTTGATGAACGAGGACTCGCGCTCCTCTATGAAGAGGAGACCGCGGCGGGCCAACGAAGCAACTTCAATAAAATCGTCACCGCCGAGACGGCCAGGAAAGCTGAATCTAAAAGCGGCGGACGCGCGAGCAGCCGCAAGCGGCCCAGCAAAACAGCGGGAAAGAAAGCCGCCGCGCCGAAGAAAACCGCTGCTTCTAAAAAGTCGGGTGCTTCTTCTAAGAAGACCGTAAATCGCGGGGCCAAGAAGGCCGCGCCCGCCCGGAACGCGGGTAAGAAGACTGCCTCGAAGAAAGGGACGCCGAAAAAAGCCGCGAAAACATCCGCCAAGTCGGCCAGGAAGCCCACGAAATCCGCTTCCACGAACAAGCGGCGCTAGTACTCGCGCGTTTTGCTGCGCGCCTGCTTGGTTTAGACTGCGAATATTATGCCGGCGCCGCCCATCAGCTCACTCGGCAAGAAGCCTGTTGCGCCGCTCATCGTGGCTGCGGTAGTGCTCGTCCTCGCGGGCGCCGCGGCCTTCTTCTACATGGCGCGATCCTCGCCGACCAGCGCCCCATCCTCAGCCGCTTCGCCTCAAGCGAAAGCGTATGTTCACAACCTCGCGCTTAGCGACGTGACTATGCGGGCCAGCGAGAACTTCATGCGGCAGCAGGTTGTCGAAATCGAGGGCAAGATCTCCAACAATGGACCGCAGTCGCTCCAATCCGTGGACGTCTATTGCCTGTTCTACGGAGTAGATGGCCGTGAGACCTATCGCGAACGCGTCCCCATTGTGCGCGCCGTCAACGCGCCCTTGAAACCCAACGAGACGCGAGCTTTTCGCCTGCCCTTCGACAGCCTGCCCGACGGCTGGAACCAGGCCATGCCGAAGATGGTCATCGCTCAGATCGCTTTCACGCATTAGAGCCCGGATGAAAGTGCTGGTTGCGGACGACGATCGTGACCAACTATCTCTGCGCTGTATGCTGCTCGGCCGAAGCGGATTTGAAACACTGCCGGCCGGCACTGCCGCCTTTGCGCTCGATCTTGCGGCCGCCCATCGGCCCTCGTGCGCTGTATTGGATCTCCGCTTCCCCACGCGCGAGCGTGGGTTGCAGCTCATTCGGGACCTGAAAGCCCTCGATCCGGCGCTGCGCATCGTTGTGCTCACCGGCGCCGATGCCCATCGCTTGGCTCAAGCCCCGGAAAAGACTCTCATCGACGCAATAATCACCAAGGGCTCGCCGTCTTCCGCTCTTATCGAAAAGCTCCGGGCCTTTGCCTCCCAACCCGGTTGCGATGGTTAAGGCTTGTTGGCGGCGCCGGCGCCCGCCGGGGCGCTCGTAGTTGTCCCGTGCCGGATGCGGTCCACGTCTAAGGTCAACTGCCGCGCGATCTTCGCAGCAACGTCCGCGCTCGCTCCCCGAAACTTCGCCCCCTGGCTCTCCTGCGTGGTGGACCACAAAACGTCGCCGTCGCGATTGCACAAGCGCACGGCCGCATAGGCCTCGTGCTTGCGCTCTTTGATGTGATGAGACTCGTTTTCTCCCACGCTCAAACCCAGGTATCCGCCGCTCCGCGCTGAATAGGAACTGCTCCCCGAAGACTTGCCTCCGTTCTCGCGCGAGTTCAGGCTCTCGTCGGAATCGAACGAATCGGTGAAAGAATGGTCGTCGGCCGCGCCTTTCAGGATCGCGTCCGCGCGCTCCTGGTTGTCGGTCAGCACAAACAGCTTGGTCGAATCCAGGCTGGCGATGATCAACTCTCGCAGGGCATCGGCCTGTGGCCCTCCGCTGAGCTGCGCCACGTAAATCCTCTTCACGTCCAGCAACCCGGCCGTGCCCGAATCCGCTCCCGATTTCTGCGCATAAAGACTCAGCGGCAGTAGCGCGCAACACCCGATGAGCTTCCCTATCATCCTTTGCCCGCGATGCGCGCCTCTTCGTCCTGAAACTGCACTTGCCGCCCCGTGCGCGCTTCGAGCGCCACCAGCGTCAGCCGAATGTCGTTCTTGTCCACGCGGAAAACCATGGCCTGCTGCTCTCCGTCGTCATCCTGAAAACCCACCGTGAGGAAGTGTTCCCGTTTCTTCGCCAGAAGAAACAGCGGGGAAATCACGGCCGCCGCGACATACCGTCTGTCCACCTTCTGCCCATACTCCAGCAGATTGATGCGCTCATACGGCACTCGGATCCGGGTGTGTTTCGAAAGAAAGATGAAGTAAACGCGGTCCGTTACCTGGATGTCGCCCGAATTATTGGCCGGCAGATCCGCCCTCGTGCCGCCGATGTATTCGGCCCTGCTGCCGGAGCGTTCGGCCGCAGCGATGAGAGCGCACAGGCAAATCGCGATCGTTAATACAAGGACGCGCATAGCCGAAAGGCCTCAGAACACTGGTGCGCCGGCCGGCTCGAATTTCTCTTTGCCTAGCGCACAGGCCGTTTGGTGGCCGTTGTGCGCGATCCAGAAACAGTTTGCCTAAGCCCTCAAGTCCAGAGCTTCTGGAGTGGCACGCCCTTGCGGCAGAGGTCGCATGCCGACGAATCCTTGTAATAGGAAGCGTCCATCTTCGCCAGATAATATAGCGGCAGGTTCCCAAAATCCAACACGCTCGGGTTCGGCTGATAAACCGCGACCGCTAATCCGACAATCCGCGCCCCGTACGATTCCACCAGGTTTCGCAGCTCCGTCAATCGACGCCCGGAACGCAGGATATCGTCTACCAGCAGCACTCTTTCATCTTGTTGCGGTTTCACGAATTGCCGAAAACGCATAGGCGAGTTGTCGGCCTCCTGCTCGGCCCAATACACCTGGTGCGCCCGTAGCGCCTCGCAGACGCCATAGGCGATGGGCAGCCCGCCGGTATTGGGGCACACAATCGACAGCGCTTTGATCATGGCCCGAATCTCGGTGTCCGCCCGCAGCCGCCGGCTCAGCCCCACGCTCAGGATCTTCGCGTATTGGAAATAGCGGAACGCGAGCGCCACCTGCAGATATTCGTCTGAGTGCATGCCGTTCGGATATTCAAAATGGCCGTCCCGAAGGGCGCCCGTTTCGCGCAGCATCGCGATCACTTCTTGATTAGTAGGTATGAGATGCATGCCAACCGCTCCTCCGCCGCGATCCGCCCCTAGTGAGCGCCTTTTCCCGCCAGCACATGAGGAATCGATTTCAGGATAATAGACCAGTCCAATTTCAGCGACCAGTTCTCGATATAAGAAATGTCCAGCCGCATCCACGTGTTGAAGTCGATGCGGTCGCGCCCGCACACCGCCCACAGGCAGGTCAGCCCCGGACGCATGCGCAGCCGGCGCCTCTGCCAACGCTCATAGCGCTCCACTTCGCTCGGCAGCGGCGGGCGCGGCCCCACGATCGACATATCTCCGCGCAGCACGTTATAGAGCTGCGGAAATTCGTCGATCGAGAACTTGCGCAGCCACCGCCCCACGCCCGTTACTCGCGGATCGCGCGACAGCTTGAACGCCACTTCCCGTTCGCTAAGGTGCTCCAGGTCCCGCTTCATTCGATCCGCGTCCGCCACCATGGATCGAAACTTGTACATAACGAATCGCCGCCCGTTTAGCCCGCAGCGCGCCTGCCGGAATATCACCGGACCCGGCGAGGTCGCCTTGATCAGCAGCGCGATCAGCCCGAAAGCCGGCGCTAGAGCCAGCAGCGCCATCGCCGACAGGGCCATATCGAAGAACCGCTTCAGCAGCAGTCTGACATCGTCCAGCGGCGCCGCGGAAAACGTCAGCAGCGGCGCGTCCCCCACCCGGTCGAGCGTGATCTCGCTATTCACGTGTGGAAAGAAATCGATAGCCACGCGCGTGCGTACGCCCTCTTCATCGCACTGCAAAAATACATCTTCGAGCGCCGGCAGCTTTCTGCTGTCCACATCGAAAATAACTTCGTCTACAATCTGCTTCGCGAGAAGTTTCGGCAACTCCTCCCGGCACTCTTCTTCGTCCAACGTGTCTGTGACTTCGATCTTGAACGGCGATCCTTCGCACAAATTCCGCGCAAGCGACGCCGCCTTCTCTCTCGCGCCCACAATCACAATGTGGTACGGGCTCCCGAACCCACGCTGAAACGCGCCGATCAACCGCGGAGAGCGCCAGCGGAACGCCGCCAGCAGCACGAATGCGAAAGAGAACAGCAGGAACAGGAAGCTGCGGCTCAGCGGCGGGTCCAGCCGCAGCAGGTATTGAAAAAGAATCACCAGCGCCGTTCCCAACAGGCATTGGCGCAGGGTGTTGGTCAACACTCGCCGCGGCTTCGCCGAATCCAGGTAGTCGTAGACCCGCTGCGTCGACCCCAGCGCCACCCACACCACCGCGCAAAACGCGATCAGCAGAACGTAATTGTGCCGCGCCAGAAAAAATACGCGCTCAAGCGTCAGTCGCGTGCGCGCAAAGTAGGCAAGTTGGAACGCAAGCGCGGTCAGCAGGGCGTCCGCGATCGCGAATAGAAGCCGAATCCTTTTTCGATGATGGGCAAACACGAACCGAATCTAGAGTAACAGGTGCGCCTGAGTATCTAAGCGGCCCTTGTCTACGCCCCGCGCAGCGCCTGGTCCAGATCCGCCTGGATGTCTTCGACAGCTTCGATCCCGGCGGCCACGCGCACCAGGCTGTCGCGAATTCCCATTCGCTCCCGCATCTTCGGCGACAGGTCCCGATGCGAAGCAATCGTCGGATAAAGCAGCAGCGTGTGCACGTCCCCTAGCGACGTGCCGGGAACAATCATTCTCAGCCGGTCCATGAACGCCAGAACGGTCTCTTTGTTCGCTCCCTTAATCTCGAAGCTCAGAATGGCGCCGAAAAGCTCCGGCGAGAACAGTCGCCGAATCGCGCACGCGTCCGGATGATTTGCGTCCGAACAATAATAGACCCGCTCGACCCGCGGATGTGCCGCCAGCCACTCCGCCAACCGCTTCGCATTCGCGCATTGCCGTTCGAAGCGCACCGCCAACGTCTTGATGCCGCGCATGGTCAGGTAACTTTCAAACGGTCCCAGCACCGGCCCGGCCACTCGCGCCAGGTTTCGCAGCGCTTCGTAATGCTCTTGATCGCTCACCACCACGCCGCCTAAAACATCGCCGTGCCCTGCCAGGTACTTCGTCGCGCTGTGCACCACCAGGTTCGCGCCCAGCGTAATGGGGCGCATCAGCATGGGCGTTGCGAACGTGCTGTCCACCACAAGCGCCGCGCCCGCCTCGCGCGCCAATCGCGCAATCTCATCGATACGCCCCACGCGCAGCAGCGGATTCGACACGCTCTCCATAAACACGCAGCCCGGCTTTTTCTCGGCGACCGCGCGCTCCACCGCCTTCAGATCGCAGATATCCACATAGCTGAAATCCACCCCGAACGGCCCAAAAACCTGCTCGGCCATTTTGATCGTGGAGCCGTAAATGGCGTTGGCCGACAGCACTCGGTGCGGCCGGTCCAGCAGCGCCGTCTGAAAAGCTATCTGCAGCGCCGCCATCCCCGAAGCGGTCGCAAGCGACCCGTGCCCCCGTTCGAGCGACGTCACCAGCTCTTCCAGCGCATCGTTCGTCGGGTTCGAATATCGCGAATACGTCGGCCCTTCTTCTTCGTGCCCGAACACCCGGTCCAGCCGCGCCGTCGATTCGTACAAATATGTCGTGGCCAGGTGAATCGGCGTCGTCGATGGCGCCGGCGCGCCGCTTACGCGCTTGCGGTCGCCCGCATGCACCACCTGCGTCTCAAACTTCATTTCCGTTTCCAGCGAACACGCTCCTTCGTGTCTTCCAATACGATCCCCTTATCGAGCAGCATCCCGCGAATCTCGTCCGCGCGGGCGAAATTGCGCGCCTTCTTGGCCTGCGCCCGCTCGTCGACATAAGCCTCGATCTCCGCCTCCGTCAACGCAGCCGCTTCCCCGGATTCCGCGCCCTGCCGGACCGACTCCGCGCCGCTCGGCTTCAAGACGTCGAACACGCAATCGAAGACCTCCAGGACGCGCGCTGCGTCCCACCGGTTCTCCTCTTCGAATCGCCCTTCGTCGAGCGCCGTATTCATCGCCCGCACATATTCGAACACCGCAGCCAACGCTTCCGCCGTGTTCAAATCGTCGTCCATTCCTTCTTCGAACTGGCGTATCGCCTCGCGCGAGCGCTCGGCCGCTTCCTCTACCCGCCCTGCCGGCAGCTTCGTCCCGCTTACTCGCGCTTCGAAATCCCGCAGCCTTTCGATGCTCTTCGCCGCCGCCTTCAGTCCTTCGAATGTAAAGTTCAGCTTTTTGCGATACGGCACCGACGCCAGCAGATACCGGATCGCCTCCGGGCTATGGCCCATATCGAGCAGGTCCCGCAGAGTGTAGAAATTGCCCAGCGACTTCGACATCTTCTGCGACTCGATGTGCAAATGCTCCGAGTGCAGCCAAAAGCGCGAAAAGGGCTTCGCGGTAATCGACTCCGATTGCGCGATCTCGTTCTCATGGTGCGGGAAGATCAGATCCACTCCGCCCGCGTGAATGTCCAGCGTCTCGCCTAGATACTGCATTGCCATCGCGGAGCATTCGATGTGCCAACCCGGCCGCCCTTTGCCGAACGGGCTGTCCCAATACGGTTCGTTCTCTTTATGCGCCTTCCACAACACGAAATCGCGCGCGTCGCCTTTCTCGTATTCGTCCACATCCACGCGCGCCCCGCTGCGGATGCCGCTGAAGTCGTTGTGCGAAAGCTTCCCATAGCCGGGAAATGCCGCAATCTGGAAGTAAGTCGATCCTTCGCTTGAGTAAGTGCAGCCTTTCGCAGCCAGCTCTTCGATCGCGCTCACCATCGCCGGTATGTGCGCCGTGGCCTTCACCACATACTCAGGCGTCTCCAGCCGCAAACTCGCCGCGTCTTCGAAAAACGCCTTCGTGTAATTAGCCGTGTATTCCTCGATCGTCTTGCCTTGCTTGGCCGCGTTCGCGATGATCTTGTCGTCCACATCGGTCACATTCATCGCGTGCTTCAATCCCCAGCCTCGGTAGCGCAGCCACCGCCGCAGAATGTCCTCGAACGTAAATGCGCGAAAGTTCCCGATATGCGCGAAGTTGTAAACCGTCGGCCCGCACGTGTAAATGCGCGCCGTTTTGCCGTCGAGCGGGTGGAATTCTTCCAATTCCTGCGTCAGGGTGTTGTAAAAACGGAGGGGCATCGGCCAGAGCGGAATCTCAATCGTAGCAAGCGCCCGCGCCTGGGCGGACCGTTCCCCGCAAGTCAAAATGGGTTTGCATGTCCGCTCTCCGCTTCGAGGTGCTGGCGCGGTGTCCTCAAACCGGCGCGCGCGCCGGCCTGCTGCATACCTCCCACGGCGTCATCGAAACGCCCGTCTTCATGCCCGTGGGCACCCAGGCAAGCGTCAAAGCGCTCACCCCGCGCGATCTGCTCCACGATCTCGACGCCAAAATCGTCCTCGCCAACACCTACCATCTCTTCCTGCGCCCCGGCCACCTTCGCATCGAGCAACTGGGAGGCCTTCACCGGTTCATGTCCTGGCCCCGCGCCATCCTCACCGATTCGGGCGGTTTCCAGGTCTTCAGCCTCGATTCCCTCCGCAAAGTGACCGGCGAAGGCGTCCTGTTCCGCTCCCATCTCGATGGTGATGCTCACCTGTTCACGCCCGAAAGCACCGTCGATATTCAATTAGCGCTCGGCAGCGACATCATGATGGCGCTCGATGAGTGCCTCCCGTACCCCGCCGCGCAGCCGGTCGCGCTCGAATCCATGCGCCGCACCGTTCGCTGGGCGCGCCAAGGCTACACGCACTATCTGCGCCGCGAAAAGGGAATGCACTGCGCCCTGTTCCCCATTGTCCAAGGCTCGATGTTTGCCGACCTGCGTCGCGCCTGCGCCGAAGCTCTCCTCGAATTGGACGCGCCCGGCTACGCCATCGGCGGCCTCTCGGTCGGCGAGCCGCGCGACCTCAGCCAGGAAATGGTGGCCGCCACCGCTCCGCTGCTCCCGTCCGACCGGCCCCGCTACGTCATGGGCGTCGGCATGCCGGAGGAACTGCCGCACTATGTCGCCCAGGGCATCGACATGATGGATTGCGTCCTGCCCACTCGCAACGCCCGCAATGGATACCTGTTCACATCTCAAGGCAAAGTCGCCATCAAGCAGGCGCGCTATTTAGACGATGCGTCGCCCCTCGACCCCGGCTGCGCCTGTTACACCTGCCGGACCTTTTCTAAAGCCTACTTACGCCATCTCTTCCAAGCCCGCGAGATTCTCTTTTCCACTCTCGCGACGCTGCACAACATTCATTACTATCTCGGCCTCATGCGCCAGATCCGCCAATCCATCTTCGCCGGAACTTTTCCGGAGCTTCTGCTTTCCTGTCGCAATACGATTCGGCAGGCCGGGTGACAGATTCGGAGAGGGTTGCCCCCGCGGCCTAACTATCACTACGCACGATCCGATACAGATTGTCGCGCGAAACCTTGCGCTGGGCTTCTTGAATGTTTTGTTGCTATCTAGATGACGCTGGAAATACCGGGAATGACCTCGGCGATGCTACACAGCCGATTCACTACAACGGTGCGCTGGTATTTTCCGAGACCGCGTGGCTGGAGGTGGTTAACGAAATTAAGATTGTGAAGCTATTCGCCCGAGAATACGGCTACCATGGGCCTCCCAAGCTCGAATTTCACGGTTCCCAATTGTTTCAAGGCGGCAAAGGAGGATGGTCCCGAGTCAAGCTTGACGATCGACTCGATATCTATCGCCAATGCTTGGCGGTTCTGCAAGCCAAACAGATACCACTTCTGATCGGCGCCTGCAACAAACCAAGACTGAAGGCTCAATATCTGCAACCTGAGCACCCCCATGCCATTGCCATGTTGCTCTGCCTAGAGCGAATCGCTAAATTTGCCGCGCTGAACAATTCATTAGCTTTCGTCGTAGCGGACGATTGCAGCCCGTCCGTCAAGCAGATAGCCCGAAAGGTCTTGGACGACTATCGCGCGCAAGGCGCGCCGTATGGTTTTACAGTTGACCTCAGTCCCATCATCCACACGATTCACTTCATGAATTCATCGGACTCGCTCCATATTCAGATGTGTGATCTCGCCCTCTATGCCATTCGAAGGTTTGAAGCTACCCACGATGCGCGCATCGAGCCCTTCGCATTAATGGCCTACAGTCTGCTAAGAGATCGCAGGACTATCCCTTATTGACTAGCGCTGCAGAAGCGTTAGAATAGAAGTGCGACTGGTAAAGGGCCGCTCCAAACTCTCAGCGACCCAGTCGAAATCCCAGCCGCTCGATTTCAGAGCCACGCATCCGCGTGGCTTTTTGCATAGTGGCTGCTCCGCCCATCCTCTAATCTAAAGAGCATGAGTCTTTCGTCGTTTCCACTCCTCCTGCTGCAAACCGGAGGCGCCGCCGCATCGCCCGGCGGCTCGTTCGCCACCGGTCTGATCCCCATCGTACTCATGATCGCCATCTTTTATTTCCTGGTGTTCATGCCGATGCGCCGCCAGCAGGCCAAACAGAAAGACATGATCAAAACGCTTCAAAACGGCCAGACCGTACTCACCAGCGGCGGCATCATCGGCACCATCGTCGCGGTCAACGATGATACGCTAATACTGCGAATTAAGCCCGACAACTTGAAGATCCAGGTCGCCAGGAGTGCGGTGACCAGCCTCATTCCGTCCGACGATCAGGCCAAGAAGTAAGGCTTCGCTATTCAGAAGTAAGATTTCGCCAAAACAGCCGTTAGAATGAAACGCCATTTACGCTTCAAGTTCTTCCTTATCGTTGCCGTCATCCTGGTCTGCATCTACGGAATCATCGGCATTCCCAAGAGCAAGGCCGACCTGGTCGCCAATTGGGAAAAGAATATCCGCCTCGGTCTCGACCTGCGCGGCGGCACTTATCTCGTCGTCCAGGTCGAGCAGCAAGACGCCTTCAACCAGCAGGCCAGCTCCGACGCCGACCGCCTGAAGGAAGTCGCTCGTAAAGCCGGCGTGCAGTTCTCCGATATCGGAGTGGACGAGGCCAAGACCCTGAAGGACGCCACCAAGTCCGCCATCGAAATCAAAGGCGTCCCCACCACCCAGGCCGGCGCCCTCCGCGGCATTGTCAACGACCAGTTCACCACTTGGCTGCTCACTCCCACCAACGCCACCGATTATCGCCTCACCATGCGCCCCACCGAAGCCTTGAAATTCTGGCAAGGCGTCCTCGCGCAGACCAAGAACACCATCGAAAAGAAGATCAACTCGCTCGGCTTGAGCGAGGCTACCGTGCAGCAGCGCCGTGAAGATGCCGATTCGGAGTTGCTGGTCCAGCTTCCCGGCGTGGACGATCCCGCGCGCGTCAAACAGATCTTACAGACCGCGGCCGTGCTCGAAGAGTACGACGTGCGCGGCGGTCCCTATCAGAGCCGCGAAGAAGCGCTCGGCCAGAACGGCGGCATCCTGCCCGCCGGTACCCGGATCATTGGAAACTCCGGCATGGACTCCTCCGGCCGCGGCGGCGGCTACTATCTCGCCTCCCGCACTCCTGTCGTCCGCGGCCCTGACCTGCGCGACGCCCGCGCCGAGCAGGGCCAGATGCCGGGCGCCTGGAACACCTGGTTCGCGTTGAGTCAGGACGCCGCCAAGCGCTTCTCCGCCTACACCGGTTCCCACATCGGCCAGCGGCTCGCCATCGTACTGGACGGCAAAGTGCTCGAAGCGCCTGTTATTCGCGGGCAAATCAGCGACAACGGCGTCATCGAAGGCGCCCCCACCGAGCAGGACGCCGCCGACCTGGCGCTCAACCTGAAGGCCGGGTCGCTGCCCGCCAGCGTTCAATACGAGCAGGAAGATACGGTCGGTCCTTCGCTCGGCGCCGATTCCATCCGCGACGGCTTCGCGGCCGGCATCGCGGGAGTGCTCGCCGTCATCGCCGCCATGCTCATCTATTACAAGAAGAGCGGCATTAACGCCACGCTCGCGCTCATCCTCAACGCCGTCATCCTGATCGCCTGCCTCAGCTACTTCGACGCCGTCCTCACCTTGCCCGGCATCGCCGGAATCATCCTCACCATCGGTATGGCGGTCGATAGCAATGTCCTTATATTCGAACGCATCCGCGAAGAACTCAGGACGGGGAAGGCCGTCATCCCCGCCGTCGATACCGGTTTCAACAAGGCGCTGCTCACCATCATCGACACCCACGTTACGACGGTGGTCTCCTGCGCCATCCTGTTCTTGTTCGGCTCCGGACCCGTGAAAGGGTTCGCCGTCACGCTCGTCATCGGCCTGGTGGCCAATGTGTTCACCGCCATTTTTGTTTCAAAATTTATATTCGATTGGGAGCTCACCCGGCCTAAACCGGTCCGGGTGCTTAGTATCTGAAAACTCTTGCGCCTGGAACTGCGGGAGCCGTCCGGTTTGCGCGTTATTGGGAACATTTGTTACTAGCCGGTGTCTATCTCTTATGAATGCCGGCCTCTAGGGCTAGATGGAAATTTTTAAGCAGACGAACTTTGACTTTCTCGGCAAGAAGTGGCCGTTCATCATCATGTCTCTGGTGCTTACGGCGGCCGGGTTGGTCAGCCTGGCGCTGAAAGGCGGGCCTAGATACGGCATCGATTTCACCGGTGGAGCGCTAATGGACATCAACTTTATTAAGCGTCCTCCCGCGGAAGCGATCCGCTCCGCCCTCCACAAAAAGATTCCAGGCGATATCGAGGTCCAGGAAGTCCGCGAAGCCGGCCACTCCCAGGAAGTCCTCATCTCTACCGGAGTGCGCAACGAAACCGTTCAGGGCGTGCGCGAGGACATCGTCTCCGCCCTCAACCAGGGTTTCAATCCGGGCGCGGGCGCCCAGCTCGACATCAACTCGGCGACCCAGGCCACCCTCGCAGACCGCCTCCGCGATCCGCTGCAGCGCGCCGGCGTGGCGCTTTCCGACGAGCAGTTGCAGTCTCTCGCCAAGGGAATCGTCGATTACCGCGAGGCCCACTCCGGCCTTGTCGCCAGCCTCGATCAGCTCTCCGGCGTCCCCGGCCTCACCCCGCAGGTTCTCACCGTCTTGAAGCAGGAATGTTTCACGGGCAGCTTCGCCGTGCGGCGCGTGGAGATCGTCGGCCCCAAAATCGGCGCCGATCTCCGCCAGCAGGCCGTCAATGTGGTCCTGATCGCCCTCGGCGCCATGCTGGTCTATATCGCGTTCCGCTTCGAATGGATTTATGGCGTCGCCGCTGTGATCGCCGTTTTCCACGACACGATCATTACCATCGGGCTATTTTCCATCTTTAACAAACAGATCGATCTCACCGTCATCGCCGCGCTGCTGACCCTGGTCGGTTACTCGATGAACGACACCATCGTGACCTTCGACCGTATCCGCGAAAATCTGCGCCTCCAGCGCCGCGGCTCTTTCCGTGAAATAGTAAACGCGAGTATCAATCAAACCTTGAGCCGGACGGTCTTGACTTCGGGTCTGACGTTTCTAACTGCGATCTCTCTCTTTTTATTCGGTGGCCCGGTTTTAAATGGATTTTCGTTTGCCCTGGTGGTGGGTATTATAATCGGGACCTATTCGTCTATCTTCATTGCCAGCCCGATTCTGGTGTTCTGGCAGGATGTGGCCGAAGGCCGCAGGCGAGGCGCTAGGCCCCCGGCTGGCGATAACCGTCTTCGAACCGTCCCAAAGATGGCGAAGACGGCAAAATGACATGGGGTTTTGCTGACAAGGTAAATAGCGGCCCGTTGTTGCGCGGGCGAAAGCGAGGGGACGTTCAATGTTTGACCAGACATTTGTAGACGGCACGCAGAAAACCAAGAAGCCGTTCACTATTGTTCTTTCGTTGTTATTGCAGATTTCCGTAATCGGCGTCTTGATTCTGATTCCGCTTATTTACACGGAAAAGATCGGGACCGCGCAGTTGCAGAGCGTGCTGGTCGCGCCTCCCCCGCCGCCGCCTCCCGCGCCTCCTCCTCCTCCGGCGGCCCCCAAGGTTCAGCCCAAGCCCGTGGTGCGTCAGTTTGTCGCCAATCAACTGATCGCCCCCAAGGCCATCCCGAAACAGATTAATAAGATCGAAGAAGCGGCGCCTCCGCCCGATGCGGGCGTGGGCGTGGTCGGCGGTACTGGCGAGGCCGGCGGAGCTGCCGGCGGCGTGCTCGGCGGCGTGCTCGGCGGCGTTGGCGCTGCCCCTCCTCCCCCGCCTCCCCCTAAGAAAGCCGCTCCTTCGGGTCCCGTGCAGATCGGCGGCCGCGTAGCCGAAGCGAACCTGATTCGCAGGGTTCAGCCAGTGTACCCGCCGCTCGCCAAGTCGGCGCGCGTGCAAGGCACGGTCGAGTTCACCGCTACCATCAGCAAGGAAGGCAACATCGAAAACCTGACTCTCGTCCGCGGCCACCCGCTGTTGGTGAATGCCGCCCGCGAAGCAGTGTTGCAGTGGAAGTATCGACCCACCCTGCTGAACGGTCAGCCGGTGGAGGTCGTCACTGACATCATCGTGAATTTCACCTTGAGCCAGTGAGGCGCGTAAGCTGAGTTAGTCGGTTGGATGCGGCAGGCTGTTCCCAGCTGGCCGAAGACGTTTTTAATTGATTAGTAATTCGATTCAACTTAGGAGATAAGCATGTTATTGCAACTTCAAGTATGGGCATTTTGGCTCTTGCAGGAAGCAGAAGGCGGAATCAACTTCGATCCGCGTTCTGTGTGGGCCAACATGGGAGTCATGGCCAAGTGCGTGGTCGTGGTTCTGTTTATCATGTCGGCATGGTCAATCGGCGTCATGATCGATCGCTTGATTGCCTACAATGCCGCTCGCAAACAATCCCGAGCCTTCGCTCCCGCCGTCGCAGGAGCGCTGCGCGAGGGCAAGCTCGATGAAGCGATCAAGATCGCCGACCGCTTCAATAAGAGCCATCTGGCAAAAGTCGTCGTCGCGGGCCTGCAGGAATTCAAGGCTCATCAGGCCTCCAGCGAAATTCCCGGTGAAGAGATCGAAGCTTCTCGCCGCGCCCTCGAACGCGCCGAAGCCATCGTGCATGCCGAACTCAAGCGCGGCGTCAGCAGCCTCGCTACCATCGGCTCCACGGCCCCCTTCGTCGGCCTGTTCGGCACCGTCGTCGGCATTATGAACGCGTTCAAATCGATCTCGACTTCGAAATCGACCGGCCTTGGCGCTGTCGCCGGCGGTATTTCCGAAGCCCTTATCACCACCGCGGTCGGCCTGTTCGTCGCTATTCCGGCCGTTTGGATGTTCAACTATTTCACCAACCGCATTGAAGCCTTCGATGTGGAGATGGGTAACTCCAGCTCCGAGCTCATCGATTACTTCTTGAAGCGCACCCAGAGAATCGGCGCCACCACGACGGCCGCCACGGGGCGGGCTGTCTAGCCATAAGAGCGAGCTTAGCTCGAAGTTGAATCCGGCGCGGAGCGAGCCTTTCGGGCTCGCTCCCGCTGATTGTTGAGCCCCGGCGATTCGACTTTAGAGCGGCGAAAAGAGGAACCGGTAGAAAGGATCTTCAAACATGAAACTGGCGAAAGCCCCACCCGTCGTCTCCGACATCAACGTCACCCCCATGGTCGACGTAATGCTCGTGTTGCTCATTATCTTCATGGTCATCACGCCTATGTTGTCCAAAGGCGTTCAGGTGAACATGGTCAAGACGCACAACGACGTCAAGTTACAAGAAGCCGACCGGGAAGACGCCATCATTATTGCCGTCACTCGCGACGGTAAAGTGTTCGTAAGTCCCGGCAACACCATGATGCAAGTAGATCAACTGCCGCAGAAGGTCAAGGACCTGCAGCAGAACCGCTCCGACAAAACCGTCTATCTGCGAGCCGATGCGCGGGCGCGCTTCTCAAGCGTCACCGACGTGATCGACGCGCTGCGCAGCGATGGCGTAGATACGCTCGGTCTTTTGACGGAAGCGATCCAGGACAAGAATAGAAGAAGCTTAGGTCTGTAATCTAAAAGGGAAGAGGGTCGAACTCTATGGCAATGGCAGTGGGTGGCTCCGGAGGAGCCAAGGCGGATATAAACGTTACGCCGCTCATCGATGTATTGCTGGTGTTGTTAATCATCTTCATGGTCATCACGCCTTTGACGCCGCACGGCTTGGATACGCTGGTGCCTCAGCCGCCGCCGCCGAATACGCCTCCTCCTCCTCCCGATCAGGACCCCACGGTCGTGGTCGAGGTGAAGAAGGATCAGAGCATCGAAATCAACGGCCAACCCGTGTCGGAAAAAGATCTGACGACGCGCCTCGAAGATATCTTCAAGACGCGCGCCACCAAGGTCGTCTTCGTCAAAGGCGATCCCGATCTCGATTACCGCTACGTGGCGCAAGCCATCGATGACGCAAAGGGCGCCGGCTTGGACAAAGTTGGTATCATGACGCCCAAGGTTGAGGCTGGGCAGTAGAATCGATTTGTTCAGGAGAGAGTCCGGACATGCAAAGGTCTAAGTGGTTGACATCGGCGTTGTGCGCCGGCCTGGTGTTTCTAACTGCGAGTTGCGCCAAGCTGCAATCCCGCGACGAGATGAATAAAGGCGTTCAGGCATATCGCAATAATAAGTATGTCGACGCCGTGAATCACTTCAAGCAAGCCGTCCAACTGGATCCCTCGAATCAGAACGCCCAGTTATATCTTGCGACCTCTTACATGATTCAGTGGGTGCCGGGCGCCGATTCTCCCGACAATAAGAAGAACTACGACGCCGCCCAGTCCGAATTCCAAAAGGTCCTCAAAACCGATCCGAAGAACGGCCTTGCGCTGGCCTCCATGGCGTCCATGGCGTATAACTCCGCCACGGCCGGCACGCAGGAGAAGAAAGTGTCGGCCCTCGAACAAGCCAGAACTTGGAACCAGCGCCGCATAGAGGTGGACCCAAAGAACCCCGAGCCTTACTATTACCTCGGCGTCATCAATTACGATGAAGCCTACCAGCCCATCGTCAGCGCTCGCGTCGCGGGTAAAATGGCCTCTACCGACCCCGGTCCTATCAAAGACCCTAAGGTTCGCGCCGACCTCAAGGGCAAGTATGAAAAATTAATCGACGACGGCATTCAAGATCTCAAGGACTGCCTCGCCCACGACAAAGAAAACGAAGACTCCATGTCTTATATCAATCTCCTCTATCGCGAGAAGGCCAACATTGAGGACTCGCCCGATCAGGCGAAGGCCGATATCGCCCAGGCCGAGGATTGGTTCAACAAGGCCATGGACATGAAGCGCATCAAGGCCACTCGCACTCCTAAGAAGACCGAGGCCAGCTAGCGCGCGCGCTGCTTCTCTGTTTTTCCTGATATTCAGCCGTCGGCGGGAACTGCGCTATCATGGGGGTAGTTCTTTCCCCGCCGCAAGAAACTCCGTCTACGTTTGGACATCTTGTTTCGGCCTGGAACTCGCTTCCAGATCCGCGCTGGCGCCCTGTCTGCTCCCCCCACGTGAGTGTTTGATCACATGAGAGGAGAAACATCACCAATGAAACTGTTCCACACGCTTGGCGCGATCGGCTTGCTTGCATTCGCGGCCGTATCGCCTGCCGCTGTCATAGCGGATTCGATGCGGGTTCACGTTCCCTTTGCCTTCGTTCTCGCCGGCCAGGACTTCGCTCCCGGCGATTACGTCGTGCAAGAAACCGACTCCGGAATTGTCACGGTGCAGGGCTCCGGAAAAGCCGCCCTCGCCCTTAGCTTTCCTTTGGCTTCGGCGCCCGGTATAGCGCCCGGCCTGCGCTTTGCCAGGAGCGACCGGAAAGCCTACCTGGTGGGCATTCAACGCGACGAGATGTCGCGCGCCATCCCTTACCGCGCGCCCGTGCAGCATAGGCTGACCATCTCGCGGCAGTAACTTCAACCGGCCCCATTTCGCGCAGGCCCCGTCCGCCTGCCGCGCCGGGGGCGCTCATTTCAAGAAATACGTCCGATACAACGTGTCCCGCTGTTTGGGAATAAACCCCGCGTCCCGAATCAGCCGCCGCAGTTGCTCTTCCGTCGCGCGGTGATGCGTGCCCGCCGCCGAGACCACGTTCTCTTCGATCATGATGCTGCCCACGTCGTTGCCGCCGAAGCGCAGCCCGAGCTGGCACACCTTCAGCCCCGGCGTCACCCACGACGCCTGCACATTCAAAATGTTGTCGAGATAGATCCGCGAAAGCGCCAGCATCTTCAGATACTCCACCGCCGTCGCCTCCTGCTTCACAAACCGCCCGAGCGACGTATATTCGCGCTGGAAGAACCAGGGGATGAACGCAGTGAACCCGCCCGTGTCTTCCTGGATCTGCCGCACGATGTCGAAGTGATTCATGCGCTGCTCGATCGTCTCGCCAGTTCCGAACATCATGGTCGCCGTCGTCCGCATCCCCAGCGCATGCGCCGTCCGGTGCACGTCGATCCAATCTTGCGTCGAACACTTCAGCCTGCTGATGCGATGGCGCACCGCCTCGTCCAGGATCTCCGCGCCGCCGCCCGGAATGGAATCGAGCCCGGCGTCTCTCAGCCGCGCGATCGTGTCGCGCAGCGATAGCCCGCTCACCTCCGCGATGTTGATCAGCTCCGGCGCCGAAAAGCAATGGGACCAGATATCGAACCGCGACTTAATGGTCCGCAGCAGATCCTCGTACCACTCGATCTTCAAGTCCGGATGCAGCCCGCCTTGCATCAAGATGCCCGTGCCGCCCAGGTCCACAGTCTCCTGAATCTTCGCGAGAATCGCTTCCTTCGGCAGAATGTAGCCTTCCTGGTGCCCCATCGGCCGGTAGAACGCACAGAAGCTGCAATATTCGGTGCAGAAATTCGTGTAGTTGATGTTGCGGTCGATGATGTAACTGACGATGCCCTCCGGATGCAGCCGCTTGCGCACCGCGTCGGCTTCCATTCCCAGGCCCACCAGGTCGTCGCTCCGGAACATGTCTATCGCCTGCTCGCGTGTAATCATAGCTCGGCAGCCACTGTTTTTAAATTTGCAAGTCGCAGGAACGTTTCCAATCCCGCCTCCTCTTCCGGTCCCAGCTCGTATCGGATATGCTGCCGCAAGTAGCGGTCCGCGAGCGCCTCCGGAACGCCATGCGCCATCGAAACCGCTTCCACGATCTCGCTCAATCGATTGCGCCCGAATTCATAGGAGCCGCGAACCAGTCGCTCCAGCTCGCCCGTTCGCCGGCCCGCTTTGCCTGCCCACGCCGCGAATACCATCGGCAGCCCGGTCAACTCCAGCCACTCCGCGCCCAAATCCAAACACGCAAACGGCAGCTCTTCCGGATTCAAGCGCAGCGCCGGATCGCCGATAACCAGCGCCGCGTCGGCCTCCGACAGCATGTCTTCGATCACCGGCGCCCTCGCCGAGATCTCCGGCTCTGCGCCGTAGCGCTCTCGCAAGATCACTCGCGCCAGTTGCACCGATGTCCGTGAGCTTGCATCCGCGCAAAGCGTCCGAATCCGTCCCCACGGCACGCGTGAAAACAAGAGAATGCTGCGCACCGGCCCCCGGCACGCGATCCCTATTCCCGGTATCGTCTCCAGTTGCTGCCGCGCGATCTCGGCCACTGGCGCCAGCCCCAGATCCACCGCGCCTTGCTCCACCTGCTGCGCGCACACCGAGGGAATCGAGAAAGACAATTCCACTTCTTCCCGCTCGCGTCCGTGCAGCATGCCCCACACCAGCGGAACCGTGTTGAGATAACTGACCGCGCTTATTCGCGCCTGTTGTCGTAAGATCAACCTCCAGTGTATCTGGGGATCGGTCTCGCTAGTTTCAACCGCTCTGCCCGATATCCGTATATCCTAACCATGAGGATAGCTTCTCACCATGCGCGCGCTTCTATTCGCTTGCTCCATCGGCTTGGCGGTCGTCGCATCCGCCCCCGCCGGCAACGTGAACGTGGCTGATTTCCCCCTTCGTGTTCACCTTTTCCAAGTCAGCCAGCATTCTCACTATTACCGCGGACAGATGGATTTCGTCGATGGCGAGGGCCGCGCCAACCTTTACGAGAACTCCGAAGCGCGCGGCTTCGATTACTCTTTCCGCTGCGGCGAACGTCTCATGACCTCATCCGGCTTCGAGACTTATTTGGCCCGCTGGAAGAAGCCGGGCAGGGAATTGGAATTGGTGCTTCCCGTCATGGGCAATCCCAACGCGGCAAAATCCTGCTCGCTCAAAGTGGAGTTGAAAAATTCGGTGTACTTGCGTCACAATGGCTCGCTCGAACAGGAGCCCGTAGCGGCTTACAAAGCCTGGATGGAAAAGCATCAGTACGATCCCGAGCACGGCAGAAACGAGCCCGTGAATCTGACTCCCGCCACGGCGAACGGCGCAACCAGCCCACCGTAACCTTCAGGCCGTCGCCGGATCTTTCAATCCCGCCTCTTCAAAACCCTTCCGGCGCAGCACGCACGAATCGCACCTTCCGCACGCGCGGCCTTCGGCGTCCGGCTCGTAACAGCTTCGCGTCAATCCAACATCCACGCCCAACTCCACCGCCCGCCGCACAATCCGCGCCTTCGACATCTCAATCAGCGGCGTGCGAATCGATATCTTCGTATCGCCTTGCCCGCCCGCCCGCGTTGCCAGATTCGCCATCGTCTCAAACGCGCGAATAAACTCCGGCCGGCAATCCGGGTAACCCGAATAGTCGATCGCATTCACGCCAATAAATATGTCTGCCGCGCCCGTCACCTCCGCGTACGCCAGAGCGAACGACAGGAAAATGGTATTGCGCGCCGGAACATACGTCACCGGAATGCCTGCCTGCATGGCGGCTGGGTCCCGGTCTTTCGGCACCTCGATATCGCTCGTCAGCGCCGACCCGCCGAACGCCCGCAAGTCGATCTTCACTATCCGGTGCTCCCGCGCGCCTAGCTGCTCCGCCATATGCCCCGCCGCTTCCAGCTCCACCCGGTGCCGCTGCCCGTAATCGAACGAAAGGCAGTAACACTCATAGCCCGCTCGCCGCGCAATCGCCAGGCAGGTCGCCGAATCCAATCCGCCGCTCAACAAGCAAACAGCTCGCCGCGCTCCCTTCATGAATCTCCGCGCGTTCCCTCAACCGTCGCCTCCAGCCCACCCTCGTGCAGCCTCACGTGAATTCGCTCGCCCGCCGCAGTCTCGCCGGCCGAACGCAAAATCCGCTTCTCTGAATCGGAAACAATCGCGTATCCGCGCCCCAGCACTGCCAGTGGGCTCAATTGCTCCAGCCGCGCCTGCAGCCCCTCCTGCCCCCGCCGCGCCCGCCACAATTGCGCCTCCACGCTTTTCAAGAGTCGGCCGCGTAGCAGCTCTTCGCGATGCCGGTTTCGCGCAAACCGCAGCCGCAGATCCGTTGCCTGCAACCGCCGCGCCAGCTCCGACGCCCGCCTTCGCTGAGCCTCCAACATCCGCTGCGCCGCCTGCCGCAACTGATATTCCCAATCGTCGACCCGCTGCGCCCGCCGCGCCACCGCCCGATGCACCACCGCAGCCGCCCGCTCCGTCCCCCTCTGATGCAGATCCCGCGAGCATGCAACCAGCCGGTACCTTATCGCCTGCAGCGCCTTGGTCCGGCACGCCGCAATCTGCTCCAGCAAACTCTCGCGCGTGCAGATCACAATCTCCGCCGCCGCCGAAGGAGTCGGCGCGCGATAATCCGCCACAAAGTCCGCGATCGTGAAATCCGTCTCGTGCCCGATCGCCGAAATCACCGGCGTCTTCGACGCCGCAATCGCCCGCGCCACCGCCTCTTCGTTGAACGTCCACAGGTCTTCGAGCGAGCCGCCCCCGCGCGCCACAATCGTCACCTCCGCCCACTCGCTCGCGCTGAAGAACTCGATCCCGCGGCACACCTGCTCAATCGACCCCTCGCCCTGCATCTGTGCCGGAAACAATCGCACGTGCAAGCCCTGGAACCGCCGCTCCAGCACGTGCAGCATATCGCGAATCACCGCCCCGCCCGCCGAACTCACAATCCCGATCCGCCGCGGCAGCGCCGGGAGCGCCCGTTTCCGGCTCTGCTCGAACAAACCCTCCTCCGCCAGCTTGCGCTTCAACTGCTCGAAGGCCAATTGCAAAGCCCCCGCGCCCTGCGGCTCCAGCAGCTCCACGATCAACTGGTACTCGCCGCGCGCCTCGTACACCTCCAGGTTGCCGCGCGCCATCACCGCCAGCCCATCCTGCGGCTTGAACCGCGCAAACCGCGCCGCGCCCCGGAACAGCGCGCACCTGATCTGGCTCTCTCCGTCCTTCAACGAAAAATAATGATGCCCGCTCGGCGCGAGCCGACAGCCCGAGATCTCGCCCACCACCCAGATGTTCCGAAACGCCGCCTGGAACACCTCTTGCACCGCGGTGTTCAATTCGCTCACTCGGAAAACCTTGCGCGCCGCTTCGAGCGACAGCTTCAATTGACCTTTGTCCGTCTCCGTCCTCGCCGCCATCTTTACCTTCAGTTTCCAACATCTGTGTGTTACGTCCGTCTTACTCGATGCGCTATTCTAACGAGTTGCCGGGTAAACTCGGCGCCCTCGTCGTCGCCCTAAAGCCCCAGCCTCAATTCAGACCTATTGGAGAGTGCCTTTGACCCCTCAAGAAGCCTTGGACTTCGCTAAGAAGAACGACGCCCGCCAGGTAGACCTGCGCTTTACAGATCTCCCCGGACTCACCCAACACATCTCGTATCCCATCAGCATGCTCAGCGAGGATTCCTTCGAGGACGGCTTCGGCATCGACGGCTCCAGCATCCGCGGCTGGGCCGCCATCAACGAGAGCGACATGCTCATCGTCCCCGAGCCCTCGACCGCCTTCCTGGACCCCTTCAGCGAAACCCGTACTCTCGTCATGCTCGGCGACATCATCGATCCCATCACCCGCCAGCACTACGACCGCGATCCCCGCTGGATCGCCAAGAAAGCCGAGATGTTTCTGCAAAACAGCGGCATCGCCGATACCGCCTTCTTCGGCGCCGAAGCCGAGTTCTTCATCTTCGACAACATCCGCTTCGATCAGAACCAGCACAGCGGCTTTTACTTCATCGATGCCGAAGAGGGCCGCTGGAACTCCGGCCGCGAGAACAACAACCTCGGCTACCGTCCCCGCTATAAAGAAGGTTATTTCCCGGTTCCCCCCACCGATCACTACCAGGATCTGCGCAGCGAAATGGTCGCCACCATGATCGAGTGCGGCCTCACCATCGAGTGCCACCACCATGAAGTCGCAACCGGCGGCCAATGTGAAATCGATCAGCGCTTCGACACGCTCGTCAAATCCGCCGACAACATGACGTTGTACAAGTACATCGTGCGCAACGTCGCGAACCAGTATGGCAAGACCGTGACTTTCATGCCCAAGCCGTTATTCGGCGATAACGGAAGCGGCATGCACACTCACCAGAGCCTGTGGTCGGGCGGCAAGCCTCTCTTTGCCGGCGACAACTACGCGGGCCTCAGCCAGACCGCGCTCCATTACATCGGCGGCCTGTTGCGCCACGCGCGCGCTCTCTCGGCCATCATCGCCCCCACCACCAATAGCTATAAGCGCCTGGTGCCCGGCTACGAAGCCCCCGTCAATCTGGCCTATTCGCGCCGCAACCGCTCCGCCGCGGTTCGCATCCCGATGTACTCGAACAACCCCAAGGCCAAGCGCGTCGAGTTCCGTCCGCCCGATGCTTCCTCGAACCCCTATCTCGCTTTTGCCGCCATGATGATGGCCGGCCTTGATGGCGTCGTCAATAAGATCGACCCGGGCGAGCCGCTCGATAAAGACATCTACGATCTCACCCCGGAGGAGATGAAGAAGGTTCCCTCCATGCCAGCCTCGCTCGACGAAGCCCTCACCTGTCTCGAAGAAGATCACGCCTTCCTCACCAAAGGCGACGTCTTTTCGGAAGAATTAATTGAAACTTTTGTCTCGTACAAACGCAAGTCGGAAGCCGAAGCCGTTCGTCTTCGCCCGCATCCTTACGAATTCGCTTTGTACTACGACATCTAGACCGGTCTCAACCGCGAAAAGATTACCACCCTCCAAGGGCGCCATCCTTTCCCCAAAATTGCGGGCGCGGCATAAGCGCCCGCGCCTCAAGCCTTTAACGCATCGCACCCGTTTTCCGCGCTCAACGGCCCCAATCGTGCTCTCAACGGTAGCGAGGAGATTATGCACGGCAACTTTTCGAAAGCGTTAGGCGGGGCGGTTCTGTCCGGCGTCCTTCTGTTTGGCGGAGGGCTTCAGGCTGCGGTGTTTCAAAACAGCGCTCCCGATAATACACGCGCCAATCGCGACACATCCCAACCCACCGCCGATCAGGGCAAGAACAACATGTCCGATCGGGATCTTGAAAAGAACATCAGGCGCGAGGTGGTTAAGGATAAGTCTCTGTCCACTTACGGCAAGAACGTGAAAATTGTCGCCCAACATGGCACGGTCACTCTTCGCGGTCCCGTTCACTCTGAGGATGAAAAACGAGCCGTCGAAGAACATGCCCGCAAGTATGCAGGCGATGGGCACGTCAACAACGAAATTACTGTAAAGGGCGATCGCACCTAGATCGCGAACGACTCATTGAAAAGAGGAGAAAAAGCAATCATGGCAGGAAAAAACACGGTAGTTTACGGTATCTGTGGGAATCGCGCGCTGGCGGAGACGGCAGTGGATCAGCTGCTTGCCAACGGATTCCGGAACGAAGACATCTCGGCGCTCTTGCAGGACAATGTCGGCACCAAGGATTTCGCTCATGAAAAGGCGACCAAAGCTCCCGAAGGCACCACCACCGGCGCCGTCGCGGGCGGTGTCGTCGGTGGAACGCTGGGGCTGCTCGCCGGAATCGGCGCGCTTGCTATCCCTGGTGTTGGCCCGCTAATCGCGGCAGGTCCCATCATGGCCACTCTCGCCGGTGTCGGAGCGGGAGGTGTTACCGGTGGCATCATCGGAGCCCTTGTCGGCATGGGTATTCCCGAATACGAAGCCAAGCGCTACGAGGGCCGCATCAAAGAAGGCGGCATTCTCATCTCGGTCCACTGCGATAACAGCGACTGGGTTGGCAGAGCCAAGGACATCCTCAAGCAGAATGGCGTCGAGGACGTTTCTTCAACCGGCGAAAGCTCGGCCGATTACGCCAAGACCGACAAGCCGCTGCACAGCGCAACCACTGTCCGATAAGCGAAACGCGGTTCGACAAACACCAAGGCCTCCCGGCGCGCGCCGCGGAGGCCTTTCTCTTTTCCAGCCTCGCCCCGTACCCTTACTCGCTCGCCTTGCAAACTCCCTTTCCGTTGCACTATCCTGACTGAAGTCGAAATTCAGCCGCAATCCGGGAGTTTCCGTTTTGAAGACGCTCGCGCTCTCTTTGTCCTTTCTCGTATTTGCCGGAGTCACCGCCGCCGCCGACAGCCCCCAGCTAAGCGCCGACGAGCATCGTATCCTCGAAACCAGCCCTGCTGTCGTTTTCATTCAGGTCTGGTATACCGGCGTCATCCAGTTCGCCGGCCACGAGCCCCGCGAATTCGTGAAGCTCACTTCCACCGGCACCGGTTTCCTCTACCGCCCCGACGGCTACATCATCACCAACGCCCACGTCGTCCAGGACGCCAATATTAAGGATGAAACCGCCCGCAACCACCGCATGGGCCGCGTCGTCGAACAGGCCAAGCTGTTCATCAAGCAGAATCAGATTCGCGACCGCGTCGCCGGTCTCGATACAACTGCTCCGCACTTCGAAATCTTCCTGAACAACCACACCAGCTACACGGGCGAAATCAAGGTCTATAGCGATCCTTCCTTCGTCAATAACGGTAAAGACATCGCGATCATCAAGATCGACGCCAACAACCTACCCACCGTCAAACTCGGCAACTCCGACGACGTGCATGTCGGCGAACCCGTCGAAGTCATCGGCTACCCCGGCGTCGCCATGAACTCCGAAATCATCAGCAAGCAATCGGAGCTGGTTCCTTCCGTCACGAACGGCCACCTCTCGGCCGTCAAAGTCGACTATAAAGGCACGCCCGTCCTGCAATCGGACGCCGCCATCACCCATGGCAACAGCGGCGGCCCCGCCTTCGATCCCGATGGCAAGGTCATCGGAATCGCCACCTATGGAAACGAGGAGCAAATCGCAGGCTTCAACTTCTTCGTTCCCATCAATACCGCGCTCGAATTCGTCCGCCAGGCCGGCGCCGAGCCCCAGTCCGGTGAGTTCGATAAGACCTGGGCCAACGCGCTCGACGCCTATCAGCAGGGCGATTGGGGATCGGCCCATCGCCTCCTCGCGGACGTGCTCTCCATGATGCCAAACCAGCCCGATGCTGCGCGGCTCGAAAATGTCGCGGCGCACAATGAGCGCAATGAAACGTCCTTCGATCGCATGCGGCGGGGCGGTGGCGCGTTGCTGTGGCCCATCGTCGGAATCGTCGTCGTCCTAATCCTCGCGCTCATCGTCTGGCGCATGGCCGCTTCCCGCAAGCCGGTTCTTGCCACCGCCGGAGGTCCGCCCATCCCGCCGCCCCACTTCGCAACCGCTCCGCCTCCGTCGGCGCCGGCCGCCGCGCCCGCGCCTGCTCCCACCAAGGTTCTGCCGCCCTCTTCTCCCGCTTCCTCTTCGCAGGCCTTTGGCGTTTTGCAGGTAACAGCCGGCGTGCTGAACGGAAATCGCTTCCCGGTGCCCAAGGCCGGAGTTCTCATCGGCCGCGACTCCGCCAAATGCAACATCGTCATCGCCGATGACACCGTCTCCAAGGAACACGCCTGGGTCGTCCCCGTCGACAACGAAGTCGTGGTCATCGATCGCGGCTCCTCCAACGGCACCTACCTCAACTCGACCGACTCCCCGCGCATCAATAAAGTGGCCCTCAAGAATGGCGACCGCATCTTCATCGGAAAAAAAGGCGCCGCCGTGCTGACCTATTTCAGTTAATCGGAAAATAGACAATCATGCCCAAATTCTGCAGCAACGGCCACCAGATGGAAGATTCCTGGGAGATCTGCCCTTACTGTCAGCGCACCGGGTACCAGACCACCGGCGCGGGCGCCGCGAAAACCCGCCTGGAGGTCGATAGCATCCTCGCCTCCAAAGCCGCCGCCCCCACTCCGTCCGCGCGCAAGACCGTGCTCCTGACCGACCGCCAGCCCAAGCGCGATCTCGTCGGCTGGCTCGTCGCGATCGATGGCGAACAGAAGGGCGAGGACTTCCGTCTCCGCGACGGACAGAACTCGATCGGCTCCGCTGCCGATTCCGACATCGTTCTCCGCGACGAAACCATCTCCGGCAAACACGCCAGCCTGCGTTACAAGGACGGCTGCTTCTTTCTCACCGATCTCGATTCCACCAACGGCAGCTTCCTCAACAGCGCCTCCAATCCCATCGCGCGCGAAGAGCTGCACGACAACGATCTCATCCGTCTCGGCGCCGTTACGTTGAAGTTCAAAGCGCTCTGATCGTCGCTCGCCCCGCCCGCCATGCCAGTCCGCTCCGACATCGAGCTTGCCAACCTCACCGACGTAGGCTGCGTGCGTCCTGAGAACGAAGATTACTACTGCTACTTCGAACCCGAATCCGACGAAGAGTTCGAACGGAAAGGCCGCCTTCTGGCGGTTGCCGACGGCATGGGCGGCCACGCCGGCGGCCAGGTTGCAAGCGGTCTGGCCGTGGACGCCCTCCGCGAGGTCTTCCTAGACGGCGGGACATCCGATCCGCGCCCGCTCCTCGTCGAAGCATTCGGCCGCGCGCAGCAATCCATTCTCGCCGCAAGCGACGCTCGCCCCGAGCTGAACGGCATGGGCACCACCTGCACCGCCGCCATCGTACGCGGCCATCAACTCGATTACGGCCACATCGGCGATAGCCGCCTGTACCTGGTGCGCGCCGGGCAAGCTCACCAGCTCACCGAGGATCACTCGCTCGTGAACCAGCTCGTCAAGAGCGGCGCGCTCGCCGCCGAGGAAGCCGAAACCCATCAGGAGCGCAACGTCCTCACCGCCGCTCTCGGCATGCGCTCGCCGCAAGCCAGCGCCGATTTCTCGCATTCCCCCGTCGCCCTTGAGCCGCACGATCTCGTCATTCTCACCAGCGACGGCCTCCACGGCCTCGTCTCGGCCGAGGAAATTGCCGCCGCCACTTATGGCCAAACCCCTTACGAAGCCTGCCGCGCTCTCGTGGATCTCGCCAAAGCGCGCGGCGGTCCTGACAACATCACGATCCAAATTCTCAAGATCCTGCCCGACGCCCACCCGGCGACTCAAATCGAATGACACCTCGAAAGGAACATCATGATCGGCGCCACGATTGACGGCTACCTCATTCAGGAAAAGCTCGGTGAAGGCGGAATGGGCACTGTCTACCGCGCCCTCGAAGTGAACCTCGAACGTCTGGTCGCCATCAAAGTTCTCAACGCCGATCTTGCCCACGACGCTTCCATCGCCGAGCGCTTTCGCGCCGAGGCCCGCGCCCAGGCCAATCTCAACCACGCCAACATCGCCACTCTCTACAACTTCCTGATCTCGCAGAACAGCGCCATGATGGTCATGGAATACGTCGATGGCGAATCCTTCCAGCAGATGGTCGATCGCCGCGGTCCCATCCCCGCCCAGGAAATAATTCCGCTCTTCCGCCAGGCCCTGCTCGGTCTCGGCGCCGCCCACCGCCAGGGCATCGTGCATCGCGACATCAAGCCGAGCAACATCATGCTCAATAAGGCCGGCATCGTGAAGGTCATGGATTTCGGCATCGCCAAAGCCCTGGGCGCCAATCGCGGCCTCACCCGCACCGGCATTCAGGTCGGCACCGTCTTCTACATGTCCCCCGAGCAGGTCAAAGGCGAGCGCGTCGACATTCGCTCCGACATCTACGCCCTCGGCGTCACGCTCTATGAGATGCTCACCGCTCACGTGCCTTTCTCGGCCAACAGCGATTTTCAGGTCCTGACCGATCACGTGAACACCGCTCCGCCGCTGCCTACCCGCTTTTACCCCTACATCCCGAAGGGCATCGAAAACATCGTGCTCAAGGCCCTCGAAAAGCATCCCGACGACCGCTTTCAAACGGTCGAGGAATTCGGCGCCGCGCTCGAACATCCCCAAGCCTGGGAAGGCTACGTCCCAAAACTCAGCGCCGTCGCTCCCCCTGTGCCGCCTCCCGGCAGCGATCGCACGCGCCTGGGTTCCAGCGTCTCCATCCCGCTGCCCGTTTCCGCTCCGCCTCCCGCTGCCGTCACCCCTGTCCCTTCTGCGCCAATCGAGGCTCCCGCTCCCACTGCGCCTGCGCGCTCCCGCCGGCCGTCCATCGCACCCAAGTGGATCGCCGCCGCTGCCCTCGCCCTGCTGCTCGTGATCTCGGCCCTCGCCTATATCGCCATGCGGCCCAAACCCGCGCCGCCGGCGTCCAAAACCACCATCGCCCAGTCCGCGGCAATCCCCTCGCCCGCGACTCCCGAGCCCGTCGGCGCCACTCCGGCCTCTACCGCGACGCTCGCTCCGCCGCCTCCCGATTTGAACCCGCCTGCCACGGGCCAGCCCGCCGCTTCTGCCCAGGCGACATCCAGCACCCCCGCGCCCCGTCGGCGCCGCTCAACAGATACCACCGCCACCGCTCCGCCTCCAACCCAAACCACGGCCACCGTCGCGCCCCCGCCTGCTCCGGTCGCCGCGCCTGCCCCGGCGCCCACGCCTGCTGCCGCCGAGATCGTAATCCCTGCCGCCACCCAGGTCACCGTGCGCTTAATCGGTCCCATCAACGGCGATACCGCCCAACCCGGCCAAGTCTTCCCCGCCAGCATCGATAGCCCCATCGTCGTGCAAGGCAAGCCCGTTGTCCCCCGCCTCGCCAATGCGCAGGTGCGTCTCGTCGGGGCCAGCAAGGCCGGCCGTTTCGCCGGAAGCGCCAAGCTGGATTTGCAGCTCGCCAGCTTTACCATTGACGGCCGCAGATACCCGGTTCAAAGCGCGGTCTATGAAGCGGAAAGCGGCGCGCGCGGAAAACGCACAGGTAAGTTCGCCGGCATCGGAGGAGCGCTCGGCGCCGTGGTGGGAGGCATAGAACACGGCGGAAAAGGCGCTCTGGCCGGCGCCGCTGCCGGGGGCGCTGCCGGAAGCGGCGCCGCCGGACTCACCGGAGATCGCGCCCTCGAACTCCCCGCCGAATCGCGCCTCAGTTTCACTCTGCAAGCTCCTATCACCGTCCTTTCCGCCGCACAATGAGCCCTCCAATCACAAAGCCTGCGAGGCCCTTGGGGGCCTAGCCCCGCCCACCCGGCCTCTCCCGGAGTGATTTGAGCAAAGAAGTAGATACTACCTTAAATTCAGTAAGAACCGCGATGGAGCAGTGTAGCTAACGATGCTAGCTGGTTGGAGAGCGATATCTTTCCCACCTGCTCAATAGCGGAACGTTCCACAGGAATGCTCTCGCGACCCTCTGCGAGTGTTATCACTAAACCGCAAAGGCACACGATGGCGACCACTTGTCCCACCAGACGCGCTAAGTGATACGCAACTTGCGCGCTAACCGATAAATGCAGAAGGCTCATTGCAAGTCCAGCTAAAATCAGAGAAGGTCCCCAATAGAGGAGGCCAAAAACGGCTAAGTAGAGTGGAAGGTAGTTGGTCTTGAGCTTTCCCTGTTCTTTATTCCGCTGAGAAGAGGGCAGTCTATGGAGGATGAAGGTTACCATGCGAGACCAACACCAAAAAGATACGAGGGTCAGTACAACTGATAAAGCCAATTGGTCATTGGACAGTTCCGGGTGTCGTACAAACAGCAGGGCCAAGAAAAGCGCGCCTAGAGTGCCAATAAATAACACCTCCTTGCTGAATATCTTGAGGAGACCGACCGAAAGGACCCTTGATGAGATTGTAAGGGCGTGCAATAGCGTAGGATTCCTTTTCATTCTCTGCCCTTCTTCCATATTAAGACTCCGGTCTGCGCTTGTGTTTGAACCTAGGCCGTTCTTCCCATGCCAAATCCCAAAGAGCCCTGACTATCAAAAAGCCAAATACGCTTACGCTGACAATTTCTAAATATCGGCTTGCCTGGGGGAATCCTTTGGCGATGTACTTCGCAAACACAACACCGACGACGTAGTGCATCAGCATGTAAAGAATTAGACGAAAAGCCGTAAGACACACTACAAAAGCCGATTTGGTTTGACGGCGAATCCAAGGAGGAACCAGTTGCCAAAGGCCGACAAGCACCTGTCTTACGGCAGCTTCAGAAGCGGACGGCTCAGACGGCTGTTCGGGAACGGGCGTCGGAGCGGTACTCATTGATGCGAAACCCAATATATATCAACTGTGTGGATGGTGGGCCGCAAGTCGAGCCAATGCTGGGCCGTCGCTGTCATCAACACACGTCCCAGAGCCCGTGAAACCATCCGCCGCAGGCCGTCTCTGTTTCCACCGACCCCAGTACTCATCGCCGAACTCAATGCAAGCAAACGACTAGCCCTACATTAAAGCAAGTTTAATGTGAACTTCAGGACTCCTTCACCCGTAATTTGAGACTATACTCAGTGAAGCACCAAGTGCTACCACTCAGTAGTAAACAAGGAGATATCCCTAAATGAAGAAGATCATGATCGCCGCCCTCGGCCTGTCGCTGCTCCCCGTCTCTGCAGTTCTCGCTCAGAACACCTCTACCGCGAGCACCGACACCAACACCATGAAGAGCACCAAGAAGTCCAAGAAGCACAAGAGCACCAAGGGCTCTTCGGACACCATGAGTTCTACGACCAGCACCGCTACCAGCAGCAAGTAACTTGCTCACCGGTGTGTCCGGTCAGTTTTGGCGCGGTTTCGAGCCTGTCTGCTCTGAAGCCGCGTTTCTTTTTTCTAGAGTCTCCGCCGCTGCAACCTCCGCCGTTTCCCTCCGGCTCGCCTCCCGCCGCAGCTCCAGAATCAGCATCATCACCTGCATCTCAATCTGATCCCGCACGGCAACGTACACCTCTTCGGGCCGCCCGATAGGGTCCTCCACGTTCCAGGTGCGAACCTCCATCGGCGGCCGCCCTGGCAGCTTGCTCCCGCTCATGTTCACGATCAGGTCGAAGCTCCGCACCGGCACCGAATTCAGGTTCTTCGGAGACTGAGTGTCGATGTTGATGTTCTTGGCCTCCATTACCTTCTTTGTCAGAGGCTGCACGATACTCGCCGGCGAAAGCCCAGCGCTCGCCGCTTCCATCACGTCCGACCCATACCTGCGCGCAAATCCTTCCGCCATTTGGCTGCGGCACGAATTGCCAATGCACAGGAACAGCACTCGCTTCATCTGGTCCAGTTTAGCGGAGCTTCAGGCCGCTCTCTTTACCTTCTCGACGAACCGCCGGTGAATACGAACGTCCCGCCCCAGCTCCGGATGAAACGTCGCCGCCAGGTGTCTGCCTTCCTCGATCAGCACCGGGTCTTCCATGTATTTCCCCAGCACCTTTGCCTCGGGTCCCACCTGCCGGATAATCGGCGCGCGAATGAAAACCGCTTCCGACGGCTCGCCCTCTAAATCGATATCGACGATCCGGCTGTCGATCTGCCGCCCATACCCGTTGCGCTCGACCGTCGCATCCATCAGCCCCAGCGATTCCTGCCTCGGATTCAAGACTTCCTTCGCCAGCAGAATCGCCCCCGCGCAGGTCCCGAATATCGGCTTCCTCGCGCCGAACTCTTTCAGCGGTTCGAACAGCTTCTCCTCGTGCAGCAGCTTCAGCATGGTCGTGCTCTCGCCCCCCGGTAGAATCAACCCGGCAACCGCCTCCAACTCCGCCGCCGTGCGAACCTCCACCGCTTCGCCGCCCGCGCGCTCGATCGCCCTCCGATGCGCGTCGAAATCGCCCTGCAGCGCCAGTACGCCAATCTTCGGCCCCACCCCCGCGCCCTCTACCATCCGCGCGTCTGCATCAGCTCGCCTTCGGGCATCTTCGAAATTTCGAGCCCCGGCATCGCCTCGCCCAGTTCCTCGCTTGCCTCCAGCAGCTTAACCGGATCGCGGTAATACGTCGCAGCCTTCACGATCGCCTTCGCCCGCGCTTCCGGATCGGAGGATTTAAAGATCCCCGAGCCCACGAACACCGCTTCCGCCCCGAGTTGCATCACCAGCGCCGCGTCCGCCGGAGTCGCAATCCCGCCCGCCGAAAAATTCGGTACCGGCAGCTTGCCATGCTGCGCTACGTATTCCACCAGCTCCAAGGGCGCCTGCAAGTTCTTGGCCTCATGCGCCAGCTCTTCTTTGCCGAGCACCGTCAGTTGCTTCATCTCCTTCACAATCGTGCGAATGTGCCGAACCGCCTCGACAATATTCCCGGAGCCCGCCTCGCCCTTGGTGCGGATCATGGCCGCGCCCTCGGCAATGCGCCTCAATGCCTCGCCCAGATTGCGCGCGCCGCAAACAAACGGAACCTTGAAGTCGTGTTTCGCCACATGGTGCTCTTCGTCCGCCGGCGTCAATACTTCGCTTTCGTCGATGTAATCCACGCCCAGCGCCTCTAGAATCCGAGCCTCCGTGAAGTGCCCGATCCGCACCTTCGCCATTACCGGAATCGACACCGCGCCCATGATGTCGCGAATGATCCGGATCTGCGACATGCGGGCCACCCCGCCTTCCTTGCGAATATCGGCTGGCACCCGTTCGAGCGCCATCACCGCGCACGCCCCCGCGCGCTCTGCGATCAAGGCATGCTCCCGGTTGACGACGTCCATGATCACGCCGCCTTTCAACATCTCGGCCAAGCCTACCTTCAAGCGAAACTGATCGTTTTGAAAGTTCATTCCGTTCTCCTTCTCTTCAAACTAATGCCGCCGCAGGCTCGAAACTGACTTGCGCCGCAGTCGCCGCCAACTGCTCAGCCGCCGCGTCTCCGATGATCCGTATGCCCCGCCGGATCTCCTCCTGCGTCAGGCCTCCAAAGCTGATGCGCAGCCCCCGCGCGTGCGCCCGCCGCACCGAAAAATACCGTCCCGGCACAAAACTCACGCCCCGTTCTTCGACTTTGCTCAACAGACCCTCGGCCGTCAACGGCTCCGGAAGCTCGATCCATAAACTCATGCCCCCTTCCGGCCGCGTAAACCGCGCGCCCGCCGGCAGATGCTTCCGGCACGCCGTCAACACCGCTTCCAGCCGCTCGCCGCCTTCGCGCCGCGTGCGGTCGATATGCTTTTCTAACTCCCCCGATTCGGCAAACCGCAGCAGCACCGCCTGCGAAAGCTGGTCCGAATGGAGATCGCTCAATTGCTTGGCATCCGCCAATCTCGCGATCACCGCTCGCGGCGCGATCGCCCAACCTACCCGCAGTCCCGGAAACGCCACCTTCGAATAGCTCCGCAGCAGGATCGTGTTCCCCGTCGCATCCAGCTCCTTCAGCGTGGGCAGCGTCTTTCCGCGATACCGCAGATCGCTATAGATATCGTTCTCAACCAGCGCCAGCCCGAAGCGCTGCGCCAACTCGACAATGCGCTCGCGATTCTCGAGCGAAATCGTCGCGCCCGTCGGATTCTGAAAACTCGGCGTCACCATAAGCGCTCGCGGCCGCTGCGTGCGAACCAGCTCTTCGAGCGCATCCACATCGATACCGTCTTCGGTCACCTGCGCAGGCAGTAGATTCACTTGCGCTCTCGCCAACACCCGCAGCAACCCGTGATACACGGGATCTTCCACCACAATCGCGTTCCCCGCCGGAGCAAACAATCGCGCCAGCAGATCCAGGGCCTGCTGGCATCCGTTGGTGACGATCAAATCGTCGCCCGCTCGCGCCACGCCTTCCGCCGCCGCCCGCTCCAGCAGATAGCGCCGCAGCGGTCCATACCCATGCGGCGACCCAAGCTGCAAAATTTCCGCCGCGTCCGCGCCTTCGATCGCCTGCTTGGCTAACCGCCGGAACTGCGCCACCGGGAAGCTGGCGCCCGCCGGCCGCGAGTTCGCGAAGTTGATCTCAACCTTCCGCCCCGATGGAGCGAATCCCTCTTCCATGGGCGCAAGAAGCGACTCCCAATCGGCCGCCACGTGCGCCTTCGCCCCGCGCTGCGCAACAAAGCTGCCGCGCCCCACATGCCCTTCTATCAGCCCGGCCTCTTCCAACTGTGCATACGCCGCCGAAACCGTCGTTCGGTTCAGTCCAAGTACGCCAGCCAATTCCCGCGTGGGAGGCAGTCTTTCGCCCGACGCAACCTCGCCCCGTTCGATCAGCTCGCTAATCTCATCCGCCAATTGCCGGTACAACGGCGTATCGGAAGCAGGATCGAGGTTCAGCCGGGATAAGGGGGACACCGGTCAGCAGTATACCAAATTGGACTGACGGGGCAGTCCAATCCTCCCCTGCTTATAATGAGGCGTGTTCCGGCTCGCTCTCGCGCTGCTGGCCTTCTCGCTCGAAGCCCTGCCGCAGTCCATCCCCCAGCTCGAAGCACAAGCCCGCCAACGCCTAGCCGCGCAAGACGCAAACGGCGCCCTCGCCCTCTATCAAAAACTCGCCGAACTCGCTCCCGCGTCCGCCTCCTACCAGGACCAAATCGGCTTCCTGCTCGCCGCCACCAACCGCGCCTCCGAAGCCATCCCTCACTTTGACCGCGCCACTCAGCTCGATCCCGCTCAAGCTCCCTCCTGGTACCACCTCGGCGTCGCCCAATGCCTGCTCCTGCAGTTCGGCCCCTGCATCAATGCGCTGAAGAAAGCCGTCTCTCTCGCTCCCGCCAACGCCGAGTACCGCTTCCATCTCGGTTCCGCCTACGTCGACGCCCACCAATATTCGAGCGCCGTCCCCGAGCTTTCCAAAGCCTCTCGCGATCTGCCCCGCAACCCCGCTCTCTGGGCGCAGCTCGGTTTCGCCTGCCAGCAGCAGCGGCAATTGAAATCCGCGCGCGATGCCTACGCCCGCGCCCTCGCGCTCGATCCCAAGAACACCGCCGTCCGCAATAGCTACGGTTACGTGCTCACCGAATTAGGCGACGCCGCCGCCGGCATGCGCGAATTCCGCCGTATCCTCCAGCAGGACCCCAACGACGTTCACGTGCAGGTCAACCTCGGCTACGCCTACATCGGCATGGGCGATCTCAAGGAAGCCATCAAGGTTCTCTCCGCCGCCGTCCAGGCGCATCCCGATATCGCCTCGGCGCACTACAACCTCGGAGTCGCCTACAAAGAAAGCGACGACCTCGTCCGCGGCCGCGCGGAGCTCGAACGCGCCGTTTCGCTCGAACCATCCCTCGCAGCCGCGCACTACACGCTCGCCGCCATCTACGAAGACCAGGGCAACCTGGATGGCGCCGTGCAACAACTGCGCGCCGCCGTCGCCCAGCAGCCGGCTTATGTCGATGCCTGGTATCAGCTCGGCACGATCTTGAAGCAGCAAGGCGATGACAACGGCGCCATCGAGGCGCTGCGCCGCTCTACCTCTCTCGACGATCAGGATGCCGGCGCCTTCAACACTCTCGGCCTGCTCCTTCGCAAGCGCGGCGATAAGCAAGCCGCCGATGTTGCCTTCGCCAAGGCCGCCGCTATTCGCGCTGCCGAGAATCAGCGGAAGCAGAAGGCTCTCGGCCAGGCCCCACCGTCTCAATAGGCTTTCTGAGAATCGCCGCCGTCGTCGACGCCAGCTCCCACTTGCCCGCTTCCGATAGCCCCGCGACCCACTTTTCCTCCAACAACGCCTGCGCCGGCCGATGGATGAAATCTCCCAACCGCATATTTAGAAACCGCTGCCGTTCCTGCTTCGGCAGCTCCGCCGCATATGAGGCCGCAAACCACGCCAGCGTCCAAACCGGCTCGCCCGATCGCGGAACAAAACTCTTCACCGGCTCCATTCGCTTGTCAAACAACTGCCGCAAGCCTTGCCGCGTCGCGTTGAAGTAGTGGTGTGGGTATCCGTGCTCCGGCTGCAGGAACGGAATGCAGCAGTATAGAATGCCGCCCGGCTTCAACACCCTCACCAGCTCCGCCGCGCATTGAAACGGGTTCGTCACATGCTCCAGAACATTCAACGAAAGAACCGCATCGAACACGCCATCCCGAAAGGGTAGCCGCTGATTCACCGCCAGCACATCGACGGTCGGCAGCGCCGCCACTTCCACGCAGATCACCGTCTCATCCACGCTCGCCCGCAATCCCGACCCGCAATCGAGCGCCTTTCCGCCCGCCCGCCGCACGTCCTCTATAATCCCCATCGCGACTTCGTCGTAACCATGCGCCGAAATCGCCGCCGGATCGTCGATGCGAAACTCCTGCTTCCACTCCTCCGGCAGAAAGTTCAGCGGACCTCCATCGCGCTCCTCCGCCGCGCCCGTCACATGCTCCAGCAGCCACTCTCGCTTCCGCGCCCGCGCGCCCGCCGAAGCCTCAGCTTGCCGAATCGCCTCTTGAGTTAACTCCAGCCGCTCGGCCGCAACCACCTGTCCACCACGAACAACTTCCAAATCGATCCCTGCTCGCGCCGGCAGCCAGTCGCTTACATCGAAATACGCGCGAAACCCGCGGCAGTTCCGCTCTCCAAAGACGCGTGCTCCGTCCGTCCGCTTCAGAGGCAGAAAATCGAGCGGCTTCCCGCTCAGCCGCAATTCAAACCGCTCCCCGCCGCGCGCCCACGCAAACCATCCATCGATCGTGCAAATCGCCGTGCGCGCTTGCCGATCTTGAGGCGTCCCGGCGAACAGCGCATAGGGCCGCGCGCGCAGATACATCCGCCCCAGCATTCGCGACAACCCATCCCATCGCGACCTTCGTACCGCGGTCCAGAAAATTTTTCCGAGCAGCCGCTTCATCTGCTAGAGAAAGGATGCATCGAACGGCCGTGGGAAAATCTCGCGCATCGTCATCGTTTCCCGCCGCCCTTCCAGATTCGCAAGCGTCAGCTCCGCATCCCCGCAAAACTCCCACAGGATCTGCCGGCACGCCCCGCACGGCGGCGTCAAGCGATCGGTATCGGCCACCACCGCCACCCGCCTAAGCTTCCCCGCGCCTTCCGATATCGCCTTAAACACCGCCACCCGCTCCGCGCAAATCGTCAACCCATAGGTCGCATTCTCAATGTTGCAGCCCGTGAACACGCGCCCATTCTCATCCTCAATCGCCGCTCCCACTTTGAATTTCGAAAACGGCGCATGCGCCCGCTCCCGCGCCTCCCTCGCCGCCTGCACCAAATCGTTCATTGCGCCTGCGAAACCTGCCGCTCTTGGATCCCGGCGACTTCTTTCTCGAGCCGCTCGGCATTAGCATCATCGCCCTGCACTCGCATGACAAGTGCGAGTGCCTTCATTGCATTCAAGGTCGAAGAATGTTCGTCTCCCTGCGCTTGTCGACAATTGATAAGTAGTTCCTCACTAAGCCGCCGAGCGGTGGCGACATCTTCCTGTTTAATGACCGTAAGCAGTAAATCTGCCTCAGCGATGATCGTCACATTAGCCAATGCACCGAACTGCTGCCGGTGTGCGGCAAGCGCGTGTTCTTTGAGCTTTCGCGCTTTGGACAAATCGCCGCGTCTATCCAAGATCGCAGCCAATTGTCGCTCTAACATCAACGCGGTTAGCGATGAAGGCCCTTCCGATGCCTGAGCATCTTCCAGTAGCTTTTCTGTTTGAGTTTCAGCGTCGGGCAACTCCGCGATTATGGCGTATGCTTCCCTTGTGAGACCCGATAGAACCAGCGCTTCCATCGCCGGCGCGCCTAGTTCTTCCCAGATCTCCTCATCTGAGATGCCCCGCTCCCTCGCCACGTTCAGCCGATCCCAGAATCGCCGGGCCAATGCCCGCGCCTCTTCGCGGCTAACTGTCTTCTGACGAAGCTCCTCCAGTTTCTCCGGCGCAGTCGGCGGATTGATCACCTCCGTCAGATGCAGCCGCAACTGAAACCACGAATCCAAATCCGGAACCCCCAGCACCAACAGGTCAGTCAAGTGCGACGGAATCCACCAAACCTGCCGGAAAGGAAACGATGCCAGTGTCTCCCGCTGAAAACTCAGCGCCGACAAAGTTTCGAGCCGCCGCTGCCGATCCGGGTACACTCCTTCTACGCCCGTAATCGAAACCACCCCGCCTCGCACGACCGCGAGTTCGTCAAGCAAGCGGTCTACGTTCTGGTACGGTGCGCCCTCGTTCGACACCTCCAGTTCGGTGATCGCCACATTGGGCAGGCTCTCTCTCAGCCGCTTGATCACCTCGCGCCGCGAGTATGCCGAATCCCACTCAACGACGGCCAATCCGCGGCCGCTCCGCGCACACCACAACCGCAGGCGTGACGCGACCTCCTCAATCGAACCTTCCTTCATGGGCTCGTTCCACCCGGCGCATCCGATTCAAGATGCCCCTGGTCTTTCAAGATGTCTACGACCAGGGGATGCACCCCGAACCAGACTGTTCCGTTGAACTCCTGGATGGCTCGCGCGCGAAGCAGCGAATACAACGTCGGATCGGGAATCTCATTGTCGGCTTCGCGATTGTAGACAGCCAGCAGCTTGGGCAGTTTGTCCTGATATGTAATCGGAAATTGATCGTACGGGCTTTGGCCCAGCCGCATACGATATTGATCGCGCAGCTTGTTGATTGCCCCCGTCGTGTCGTCGTGCTCGATTCTTTTCGCCCGGTCATCGCGCGATTGTGCTCGGTCCCCGGCGTCTTGCACCATGGCAAACAAGTCGCGCAGATTTCCGCCCGATGCGACAATCAGTCTCGCCATCTGGCCTTCGCTGAACAACCTATCCGAAACTCGTGCCTCAAGCACCTGCCGCACAGCCTCTCTGCCCGCCTCATGCTCTCTATGCTGTTGATCGAAGACAGGCGCGTCGGGAACCATGTGCCTGTCAAACGGCAGCCTCACACTCTCTGACGAATAGCCCAGCCAGACCGGGATTGTAAAGATGATGCTGACCCGCAATTCCCGAAAAACAGTCCCGTATTGGGTGAACAAATCCTGCAATTGCTGGGGCGAAATCGTTGCCTTGTCCAGGTCCTCAACGATCAGCAGCCATTCTTTGTGCTCTTGTTCTTCCAGCCCCCGGCTGCAAACATCCATTACCCGATTGCATAGTTCCACCAAGTCCGGCAGTCGCTTCAGCCGGCGCTCCACCGTTTCCGTCTTCCGGTCAGCGGCATACTTGATGTCGGCTTTCACGGACCCGAACAGCCCCAGGAGGCTCGCCCAGGCGATGCGCCCTTTACGCCTGCGCCCGCCTCCGCCTCTATAGAAGCCGCACGGCTCTCGGACCTCTTGACAACTTCCTCTCCAAACCATCTCTCAAGATCATCCAGCAGCGAACCCGGCATCATGGAACCCACGAAGCTCGGATTCAACTCGTTCGCTTCCTCCGCTAGCCGGATGATCATCAACAGCAAAACATCAAAGATCTGGAAACTCGCCGGATTCAACTCTCTCGCAACGCTGAGCCGGACTCCGCAATGCTGGTCGGCTACCCGCAAAAGCAACCTGCTTAGCTCGGTCGATTTCCCCACGCCCGAATGCCCCATCACGAACGTCTTGAAGGGTGCCGCGCCGTACGATCGCTGCAGTTTGCGAGAAAGCTGCACCACCGTATCTTCGCCGCGCACTTTGTTGATCTCGCTCCGATAGAACCGGTCGAACTCTTCCTTCGAGATGAGCGGTTCCGGCGAAAGCGTTAAATACAACTCGTCCAGCGTGCTGGCGGGCCCATCCTGAAGCAGCGGCATCTATGCGCTAGTGTAATCGTTATCCACCACTCCCCGCCGCCTTCGCATCCTTCACCGTCACGCACCACGACCCATAACCCCGCTTGCGCGAAAACGGATCGTCTTCAATCTGAAACAGCACGTCCACCTTCGCGCCCACGGCAAACAGCTCCGCGCGGTCCCCGAATCCCCACGCCTTCGAAAACAGCAGCCGCCCCTCATGCCGCAACGCTACCGTTAAATGTTTCCCGTCCGCCGATGCCTTCGACGGCCCAGCCACTTCCGCCTCGCGCGCCAGAAACAAAGGCGCGGGATTCCCGAACCCAAACGGCCCCAGCGCCAACACCTGCTTCACGCATCGCTCCGTCAACTCCGTGAACGAAGCCTCCGCATCCACCTCATAGCGAGGCCGCAAATCCTCCTCAGTCAGCGCGCGCCCCGCCACCTCCGCGAATCGGCTGCGAAACGATTCCAACCGATCGCACCGCAGCGTCACCCCCGCCGCCTGCCGATGCCCGCCGAATCTGGTAAACACTTCCGGCATGCTCTCGAGCGCCTCCAGCAGATGAAACGCCGGAATGCTGCGCCCCGAACCCGCGAGGCACGGCCCATCCTCCCCATCCGCCATCGCATCGCTCAACACGAACACCGGTCGCGCGAATCGCTCCACCAGCCGGCTCGCCACAATGCCTAACACCCCCAGGTGCCATCCCGATCCGCTGAACACCAGGGCCGGCAACTCACCTTCGACGCGCTCCTCCTCGCACTGCTTCAGAATCGCTTCCACCACTTCGGTCTCCACCCGCTGCCGTTCGCGATTCAGCGCGTCCAGTCCCGCGGCCAGCACGCTCGCCCGCTCCGCATCCTCCGTCAGAAACAGCTCAATCACATCGCGCGCCGTCGCCATCCTCCCCGCCGCATTGATGCGCGGCGCCAACCGAAACGCCACCTGGTGCGCCGAAGGACACTCGCCGTCTTCGAATCCCGCTACCGCCATCAACGCCCGCAGTCCATGATTCCTCACCCGCCGCAGCCCCGATAGCCCGCGCTGCACGAACACGCGATTCTCTCCCGTCAACGGAACAATATCGGCCACCGTCGCAATCGCTACCGGCTTCAAAAACGAATCGAGCAGCGCGATCTGCCGCTCCCTCGATAATCCGCTCCGCGCGAGCAGCGCCTGTACCAGCTTCAGCGTCACGCCCGCGCCGCACAAACTCTTTTCCGGATACCCGCAATCCCGCCGATTCGGATTCAACACCGCCAGCGCCGGCGGCAGCTCGGCTTCGGGCAAGTGATGATCGGTCACGATCACGTCCACGCCCAATGCATTCGCGCGCCGCACCGCCTCGTTCGCTCGAATGCCCGTGTCTACGCTCACGATCAGCCGCGCGCCGTTCGCCGCCGCGCGTTCCACAATCTCGCTGCGCATCCCGTAGCCTTCGTTCAGCCTATGCGGAATGTGGAAATCCGCGCGCCCGCCCAGAATCTCGATCGCTTTTTTCAGGATCACGATCGACGACGTCCCATCGGCGTCGTAATCGCCATACAGCAAAATCGGCTCGCCCTTCGCGATCGCCCCCGCCAGCCGCTCGACCGCCACATCCATGTCCCGCATCGACATCGGATCGTGCAGCGCTTCGAGCCCCGGATACAGAAACGCGCGCGCCGAGTCCGGATCGGCAAAACCGCGCTTCGCCAAAACCCGCGCCGGCAGCGCCTCTAACGCCAGCTCTCTGGCCAGCCTGTCCGCTGCTCCGCCCCCGCCGCGCCCCGGCAGAATCCATCGCGTTTCCGGCCGCGCCAGCCGCCCCGCCGACGCTGCTCTAGATCCCGAGGCCGCCGGTCCAGCCTGCGCCGCTTCCGCTCCGCCCACCGAAGACGTCATTAGTTCTTCGAAAAAAATCTCCCCATTGAACCGTCGTCCTCGTCTTCTTCTTCCTGCGATGCCGCGTCCAGCTCCATCATGATGTCGTTCAACGCCTCCAGCCATTCGGTGTGCGCCTCGAACAAATACTCGCGCCCGTCCATGCTGAACGAAAGCTCCACTGAGCACGTGAACCCATCGAAAGCCTGCAATTGCCGCAGCCGCGCCTCGTAGCTCCGCTTCTCCTCTCGCGTCAGCTCCGTCTCCTCCAACTGCTCCAACGCATCGTCCACCCGATCCAGCGAAAAGCTTTCGTAGTGAAACACGAACAGCTTCGCCCCGGCCTTCTGTCCCGCGCTCAAGAATTCGCGAAAATTCGGATGCCGCTCCGTGTCCCACGCAACTTGCGGCGCGCCCTGCGCCGAGCTCGTAAACCCGTGAAACACAGCCACCCCCGAATCGTCCAGGTAAGCTTGAATTTCCCCTCGCAAGGCTTCGAGATCTAAACTCATTCGATTCACCCTACCAGAATGCCCCGTTTCCCGCACCCGTTCTTCGCCCGGCCGGTAACCTGGGCTTCCGCGCAAACATCGTTTGTATTTAGAGAGCGCAAAGGCGGCGGATGCGCGTCCCCAGGCAGGAGAAGGAACCCGCTGCTATTTGCGGGGCGCGCTTGACACCGTCGCCGTTTTGCGCGGGTTCCTGGAGAGCGAGTCACTACCGCAATTGCCGCGCTTCACCCTAGCCTTCCTTTCCCTGTTCGCCGTCTGCCAAGTCCTCCTGGGGCAGAGCGGATTTGTGAAGTCCGGCGATCAGCCCATCCCCGGCGCCACCGTCACTGCCACGCAAGGCAGCCAGGCTTTTTCTACCGTCACCGATCAGGACGGCCACTACGGGTTCGAGCCCCTCGCCGCCGGCCCCTGGACCGTCACCGTTGAGATGTTCGGCTTCGAGACTCTGGAAAAAGACATCGACTTCTCGGCCGCTCACGGTCCCGTGAACCTCGACCTGCGCCTCAAGCCGTCTCCGGTTCTCCAGCGCCTCCAGCAATGGGCCGCCCGGCGTAATGGGGCGCCCGGCGCTGCGGCCGGAGGGAATGCCGCCCCCGGCGCGAGCCCACCAACTCCCGGCGGCGCGAACGGAGCCGCAGCCCGCCCCGGCGGCTTTAACCCTCAGGGGCGCGCCTCCGGCAGCTCTCAATTCGATCAGGAACTGCAAAACGAGCTGAACGCGCAGCAGCAGTCCGTCGCCGCGCCGCCTTCAGGCGCCGAAAGCGGCAACGAATCGTTTCTGGTCTCCGGCAGTCTCAGCCCCGGCATGGCCCAAGGCGCGCAAGCCGACTCGGGCCCCGACATGCGTTTCCTCGGGCAAGGCCAGAATCCGTTCGGCGGCTCGCCCGATGCAAGCGGCACTCAGAACGTTCCCGGCTTCGGCGGAGGCTCGGGCGGTGGCCCCGGGGGTGGCGGATTCGGTGGAGGCGGCTTCGGCGGCCGCGGAGGTGGCTTTGGCGGAGGCCCCGGCGGTTTCGCGGGCCGAGGCCCCAACGGCCGTCGTCCCGGACAGACTGCCGGCGCAACTTTCGGCAACCGCCGCCGCCGCAATCAACAAATCCATGGCCAGATGTCTTTCACGCTCACCAATTCCGCCCTCAACGCCAAACCGTTCTCGCTCAACGGCCTCGATATCCCGCAAGCCGCTTACGCCCAGAGCCGCTTCAGCGTCATCGTCGGCGGCCCCCTCGTGCTCGGTAAAGTAGTCAAAGACCCCAAGACGCAATTCTTCTTCACCTATTTCGGCAATCGCGGCCGCGCCCCGGAACTCTTCACCGAAACAGTCCCCACCGCCGCCGAACGCTCCGGCGATTTCTCCCAAGCCACCCAATCGCTCGGCGCCTCAGACACCAGCGCACCCGTTAAAATCTTCCAGCCCGGAACCAACACGCAATTCGCCAACAACACCATCGCCACTAGCATGCTGAATCCCATCGCCCTCAGCCTGCTTCACTTCTATCCGCTTCCCAACGAGCCCGGCAATGCCAACAACTATCAATTCGAGACCGCGCAGATTGCAAACAACGACAATCTCGGCCTGCGCATCAATCGAAACATCACGAGCGTCGACCGCCTCTCGTTGAACTTCCAATACCAGCATCGCGACGGCACCACCGCCCAGCCCTTCGGATACGCCGACTCAACCGACGGCTACGGCATGAACGTGCAACTGCAATGGACGCGCAATCTCGGCGCCGCCACCATCAGCAACGCGCAGATCCGCTTCAATCGCAACTACACCGAAGTCACGCCTTACTTCTCGCTGCTCCCCGACATCGAGCAGCAGCTCGGAATTCAAGGCGGCTCCTCGAATCCGCTCGACTTCGGCCCGCCCACGCTCAACTTCACCAACTTCGGCTCGCTCAGCGATTCGGCGCCGCGCCTGTCGCGCAATCAATCTCAAAGCCCGTCGGAAAGCATCAGCCTGCTCAAAGGCGCTCACAGCATCTCTCTCGGCGGCGGCTATACGCGCGCCGACATAAGCGTCCGCACCGATTCGAACGGTCGCGGCACGTTCAACTTCACCGGCCTCGCCACCAGCCAGTTGACTGCCGATGGCCAGCCTGCAACCGGCACCGGCTACGATCTCGCCGATTTCCTCTTGGGCCTTCCGCAATCGAGTTCCATCGCCTACACCGGCTTTGACGATTACTTTCTTCAGAATCAATTTTTCCTCTACGCTCAGGACGAATGGAAAGTGCGGCCCAACCTGACCCTCATCGCCGGCGTGCGCTACGAATACTTCTCGCCCTTTCATGAGAAGTACGGGCGCATGGCGAATCTCGATATCGCCCCCGGCTTCGCCAACGTGGCGGTCGTCACTGCCGGCGGCGCTGGCCCCTACACCGGCGCATTCTCAACCGGCCTCATCAACCCGGATCGGAACAATTTCTCTCCGCGCCTCGCGCTCGCCTGGAAGCTTCCCTGGACCAAGAACACTACGCTTGTCCGCGCCGGCTACGGAATCTATTACAACGGCCAAGCCTACACGCAATTCACCACGCCTTTGGCCGATCAAGCTCCCTTCGCCGTCTCGAATAACGTCAACACCAGCGTGCTCGATCCGCTGACTCTCGCCAAAGGATTCGCCACCACCACCGCGCGCGAGATCACCGACACCTTCGCGGTCGCGCGCAACTACCGTACGCCATACGCCGGCACATGGAATGCTACGCTTCAGCACGACTTCGCCGGCGGCTTCTTCGCCGAAGCCGGCTACACCGGCGTCAAAGGTACCGGCCTCGACGTCCGCACGCTTCCCAACGAACCCCCGCCCGGCGCCTCGTTGCTGCTCACCCAACGTAATCAACTCGGCGACGCCACCGGCTTTACCTACGATCAATCCGTGGGCAACTCCATCTTCAACGCGCTCCACCTTCGGCTGATCCGCCGCTTCAACCACGGCATCTCGCTCAACGCGTACTATCAATTCGCAAAATCCATCGACGACTCCTCCAGCTTCGGCGGGGCAGGGAACACCGTCGCCCAAAATTGGCTCGATCTTGCAGCCGAGCGTGGCCTCTCCAGCTTCGACGTCCGCCACGAATTCAACGGCAGCTTGGTCTGGACCTCGCCCGTCGGCGGCCCCGGCTCCCGCATCGCCTCCGATAGCAAGACCGGCCGCCTTCTCAAAGACTGGCAGTTGAGCGGCGCCATCACCGCGCAAACCGGCAATCCGCTCACGGCGCGCGTCCTCGGCAACGATCAGCAGCTTGCGCAGACCGGCGGCATCGGCAGCGGCCGCGCCGAAGCCACCGGCGAATCCATCGAATCTTCCGCCGGCTTCTTTAACCTCAACGCCTTCACGGTTCCGCCCGCCGGCGTCTATGGCGACGCCGGCCGCAACACCATCCCCGGCCCCGGCCTGTTCACCCTCAATCTCGCCTTCGCTCGCTCCTTCACTTTCCGCGAGCGCCGCCGCCTTGAATTCCGAATCGAGTCGAACAACGTGCTCAACCACGTCAACTACACAAACCTCTACACCGTGGTCAACGCCGTCAACTACGGCCTCCCGAGCGCCGCCGGCGCCATGCGCGCCATGGATGCGGTCGTGAGGTTCCGATTTTGAAAATGCGAGCCTTGAAAATCGCCGCGCTGCTCCTCGCCGTTCTGCTCGCCGCGCCGCCCCTCTGGCCCCAGCAGAAATACACTTACTCGGCCACCACCAACGTCGTCATCGTCAACGTCTCCGTCACCGACCGCAACGGCAAGCCCATCGACAATCTCAAGAAAGAAGACTTCGAAATCTACGAAGACGGCAAGCTCCAGAAACTCCAGGCTGTCGATTTCCAACGCCTCAACGCGACCACTCTCCCGCCGCCCACCCAGATCGCCTCCCAGCCCGCCGCCCCGAAAGGCTATAACCCCGACGCCGAAAAAGCGTCCTTACAGGCCAGCATGCTCAGCAAGTATCAGGACCGCCGCCTCATCGTCATGCTGTTCGACTTCTCTTCCATGCAGCCCGCCGAGCAGATCCGCGCCAAGCAAGCCGCCATCGCCTTCCTCACCAATCAAATGACCGCGAGCGACACCGTCTCCATCATGATCTTCGGCAACACGCTCCAAACCGTGCAGGACTTCACCTCCGACCGCGACCTCCTGATCGCTACCGTCAACAAGTTCCGCGTGGGCGATTCGAGCGAAAACGCTGCCTTCGCCGATGAAGGCGCCGACTCGCAGGACGTCAGCGGCCAATTCGTCGCCGACGAAACCGAATTCAACATCTTCAATGCCGACCTCAAGCTCGCCGCCCTCGAAGACGCGGCCCGCACGCTCGGCCAATACCCGGAAAAGAAAGCGCTCATCTATATCTCAAGCGGCATCCAGAAGAACGGCGTCGATAATCAATCGCAGCTCCGAGCCACCGTCAACACCGCCGTCCGCGCCAATGTCGCCTTCTACCCCATCGACGCTCGCGGCCTCTCGGCGCTCGTGCCCGGAGGCGACGCCACCTCGACCGGCGCCGGTTTCGGCAGCGAACTCTATAGCGGCTCCGCGCAGCGCTCGCTGCGTGAGAACTTCATCAACCAGCAGGAAACGCTCTCTACCCTCGCGCTCGATACCGGCGGCAAAGCCCTGCTCGATTCGAACGACCTCACCGACGGCATGCGCCAGGTGCAAAAGGATTTCAGCAGCTACTATGTCCTCTCCTATGTCAGCTCGAACCCCGCGCTCGATGGCCGCTACCGCCGTATCCAGGTGAAGCTCTCGCCCTCGCTCGCCAACCTCCACGCCAAGCTCGATTACCGCCAGGGCTACTACGGCCCCACCACCTTCGCGCACATGCGCGACGAAGATAAGGAAGCGCAGTTATCGCAAGCGCTGCTCTCCGACAATCCCGTCACCGACCTGCCCATCGCCGTCGAAGTCGATTACTTCCGCCTCGCCAAAGACAAATACTTCGCGCCCATCTCCGTCAAAATTCCCGGCTCTGCGCTCGCCTTCCACAGCAAAGGCGCCAAACAGGGCACGGAGCTCGATTTCATTGCCGAGGTCTTCGACGCGCGCGGCCGCTCCGCCGCCACGGTGCGCGACACCATTCCGCTCAAGGTCGATACCGGCGCCGCCGGCCAGATCGTGCGCAAGAGCATTCAATATGACACCGGCGTCACGCTCACGCCCGGCAAGTACAAGCTCCGCGTCGTCGCGCGCGAAAACGGCGAAGGCAAGATTGGCACCTTTGAAACGCCTTTCACCATTCCCGATCTCGCCTCGGGCAAAGCCCTGCGCGTCAGCTCCGTCGTTCTGAGCAATCAGCGCCAGCCCGTCGCCGATCAAGTTGCCGGCGTCAAGAACAGCAAAAAGCTTCTCGCTGAAAATCCCCTGATCGAAAACGGCCAGAAGCTGATGCCGAATGTCACAAAGGTGTTCCGCCCCGGCCAGACCATGCTCGCTTACGTAGAGGTTTACGATCCCACCATCCCCGACAGCCTGCCCGAAAATTTCCGCCGCGCCGATATCGAAGCCACGCTCGCCTTCTATCGCGGCAAGAAGAAAGTATTCGAATCTCCTTCCGTACGCGCCAATCGCCTGCTCGAATCTCGCGAAGGCACTCTACCCGTTTGGCTCCAAGTGCCCGTCTCGAGCCTCCCGCCCGGCCGCTACGATTGCCAGCTCAACTTGATCGACGAGTTCGGCTCCAAGTTCGCCTTCCCCCGCGCCTCCGTCGCCGTCCTCCCGCCCGAGACTGCTCCCCCATCATCGACTCCCCCCGCCACGCCCGCCAAACCCTCCGGCGGCAAGCAGATCTTCGATAATGACCCGAACGGCCCTACAGCCACGATCTCAAATGAGACATAAACGCGTTGTTCTCGTCCCTTGGCTGCACCTGGCTCGTTCTCAACGCTCAGACACACTCGTCTCACGCCTAACTCTTCCGAGAGGCCGTCCAGATGGACCCGATATCAAAGGGTACGTAGATCATCGCAGCTTCCGAGAGGGAAATGGGACAGTAACTAACTGTGCCTTGTCCGCCCTTGTTGAGCAGGCGCTTGGGCAGACACGTTCCGGGGCGTGATCAATCGGAGTTCGAGAAGGTCGCGGCCCTGTCGGTAGCTCGGAACCACATCCCGGTCGGAAATGGCCCGGATCGCTGAAACAACCTCCCTAAGATGACTAGCAGTCGCCTCCCAAGTTCTGACATAGAAATGACGAATGATTATGAGCACGAATTGAACCGGGGTCAACACTGCGTCTACAGCCAGTCTTAACTCGGATTCGTATCCCATATGTAAGTGCGAAGCTGGATGAGCTCCCTCCCGATACAGAGCGGGACTCCAGTCATACCGAAGGGGAAGAATGTGAAGCCGTCGTGGACGCTGCGCGCAGTATTCTTCATAATCTTGCCATGCTCCCTCACCGGGTTCGCCTCGGCTACTCGTGAAGTCACTGTACGACACGCCGCGGTACGGACATTCAAAGTAACCGTACGACAAGAGACTCTGGTCAAGAGGCTTCCTTCGAAAGAAAAAAAACGAGCCGTCGTCAAGCAGGAAATCATAGGCTTGGAGCGTAAGGTAAAGATTATACGCATCAATGTAACTAGCGGAATTTCGCAGGGACTCCGTAGTCGCGGGATCAACCGCGGGCCAATGGTTTCTATACGCCGCGAGTGCGAGGTCTTCAAGCAGCTTGAACCCTGCTGACAGTTCTGCACGAAACTTTCCTTCGCCAATCATTTTCGCTTTGGCGGCTTGCGCCTCTTTTTTAAGTATTCGCTAAGCTTGTCTTCGGGTATCTCGTCCAGCAGCCTTTCTTGTTCCATCGTGAGGGCTGCTTCGCGGCCCAGGTCGCGCTTCATGGTTTCTAGGTCAGCTGCCGAGGGATATTGGAATCTAAGACAGGGGCTGTTCTTCTTCGCCAATTGGATTTCTTTTGCAAGTCGCTTCGCTGCCGCGCCAACGCCCGTGACTCTCAACCAGCCTTTGGCCCGAGTCATTGCCGTAAACAGGCGATTTCTGTTACCCTTCGACGGATATTGGAACACAGCGTCCGCGCCTACGACGTGCACCGCGAATCCCTCATTACCCTTCGCCTTGTGTACAGTTGTGAGAGTAACGCGGCCTTCAACTTGAAACTCTGGGACGCCGTAGGCCTCATGAATGTTGTTGCAAGCGATCTCATTCTGTGAGAGTTCGTATGCTATCGAATTGAGATATCTTCGAGCGTGCCTGTCATCGACGACGGCGATGACTATGTCGTCTGCTCTCAAACCATTGCGGATCTGCTCTAAGACCGCCTCTGTAACTCCGTCGATTTCTTCTTCCATTGAGGAATAGACCTTGGTCTCAATCAGTTGGTCGACCGTTTGCGCATCCGACAGCAACGGAACCGAATTCTCCGGTGGTCTGAGAATGGTAACATCGCGACCAGCTTCCAACGGCCCTTGTATGACCTCGTAGCCCACATCGCGCCAGTGTTCCTCGTTCTCAAGCATTTGGACGGGCTTCCCGTAAAGGCCGAATCCTATGGCATGCGCACAGACGAGAATCTCACGGGGATTACGGTAGCACTTATAGAGGACGATATCTCTTTCAAACTGTGTCTTAGGGGAGCCGTCATCATTGATGCCAAAGATCGCGGCTGAGTCAGGCGCGCGTGTCTGGAAAATCGATTGTAAGTCATCGTAAGCATAGACAAACCTGGTATCTCGCGCGAGAAGGGAGCATAGCTTTACAAATTCCGGCGGGAAGTCCTGACCCTCATCAATGAAGATATAATCGTACATCGGGTGAATGGAGACGGATTCAAGCAGCACCCGGCAAGCATAACGGAACGGCGAGGCCGGATCCCCTCCGCGGGCCTCTGCAAAAGATAATGGCGAGATCCCATGCCTCGCGCAAGCCAGCGAGTAGATCCCCGGATCACCGCCCCCCCATGAGTGCAATACTCGCACTTGATTCCAGTCCGGATCACGGTCGTACTCGGATCTATAAAACCGTGTTATGAGCCGCCGGATCTGCTGATAGAGGCTTTTTGTATGGAACGTATAGGCTATCGACGCACTCGGATCATCAAGATGTGCTAGCGCCGCCTTCCGCGTGAGCACGATAGTTTTCCCGGACCCCGCAAGACCGCGTATCCTCTGCGGTCCCGTGATTGTCGTAACGCTGCCCTCCCGTTGCTTGACATCAAAGCGAGCCAGTTCTGCTTCGAGTCGTGCCACCAGGGTGCCTTTCGAGTCGGACGGTAAATCATCCAGCGAACGTTTCTTCGGCCTGGGGATGCTCCGAGTCCCATCAATACTTGCCGTGAGTTGGGCGAAGACGGCATCTTCGACAAGAGAGAAATTGGACAGGACCTTACGAACTAATGCGTGACTGTTCAGATACTCCAGGTCGTCGGTCGCTTGCACAACATCCCTCAGGTTTGGCGAATAGATGTATCCCTTGACTGGAAATCTGAGACCGATAGGCGAGCTACGCAAGGCCTTATTGGCTAACAGTTTCGAATGCAGGAGGGCCAAAACAGACTCCGCCGCCTGCTCGGCTGCTCTCTTCTCGTCAGCTGAGGGCCTAGCCGAGTTCAAAGTGCCAAAGATTGTAATGCCGTGGTTGGGGGACATTACCAGGATCTGAGCAGCGATTAACTCATCATCATCGTCCCGGTACCGAGGGTACCCGTAATAAAGGATTGCGTGGTCGAGACCCAGTGGTGCGGACTCGTTTCGTAGAGTTTCAACGAGATCGGCCGCAGCTGGGTCGGAGTTTACGGGCCGGGATAACTGAATCTCGATGGCCATAGAATTCCAATTTTAACGAGGTGCATCCGCTTGGGGACACGCCACTTTACGTGATTCCAAACTCTGTCGTTCGACAGTTCCCGACCGTGACCACGGGAACCGCGTAATCAGGCGCTTAGACGATCTGATTCGGCGCGGCCCATCACGCAATCCTTCGCCGTTGCGCACTTTCCTTTTGCTGACCGGCGGAAGCTGGAGTGATCCCCATAGCAGTTTTCCCACGCCGGCGGGTCACTTTGCAACCATGGTCGCCGCCCGGATTCCGGCACAGCGTGCCTCGGGGTCGATCCGACAGAAGCGCTGCGAGCCGCCTGTTCGCGCTCCATCCGTGTCCACCCAACAAAAAAACCCGCCCCTCTTCGAGGCGGGCCATTCATCTCAGCAGCAGCTAAGCCGCCGAACTGTCTAACGATTCGCGCGCATCCGCTTCCGGACACCCGCCGCCAGCACGCCGCCGCCCAACAGCAATAGCCCCATCGATCCCGGCTCCGGAACCGCGCCGCCGCCCGGATTCACCGGTACGCCGCTGCCGTTCAAATCAAACCAGATGTGGTGATCGTCCACAATGCCCGATATGCCGTTCTGAATCGAGCCCTGCAGCACTTGTCCGTTCCCCGCGCCGTCGCCAAACCCAACCGCCGCCGGAGTTCCGCCGAAGCCGTTCGTCCCGCCGCTGTCATCACCGGTCTCCCATTGCATCGTCGTGTAGAAGAAACCGATCTGCCCTTCGCCGTTCGGCACGTTGTAACCGGAACCGCGCAGCACCAACTGGAACGTATTGAGCAAATTATCGTTCGAATCGAAATAGCCCACATGGTCCCACGTGATGATGTCTTCGTTCGACAACTGCAGCAGATGCACCACCCCGCTATTGGTCCCCCGCGTATCTACGTCCGCGAAGAACGGCGAAATGATCGGTTGCGAGGCGCCGGTCGGGCCGGTGGGCGTGAAATCCGAAATGCCGTTCCCGAAACTAACGTTCCCATTGTTGTTTATATAAAACTGCGTGTAAGTGGCGCCGAAGAAGTTCAACGAGAACCCCAGGTTGATCGGGCCACTAAAACCATCGTCGTTCCTGCCGGTCGGGTCTCCGATTCCGGGGGCGTTCCCGCCGCCCGTCATCACCACGATGTTCCCGATGCCGCTCCCCGTCGTATCCGTATAGAGCTGCGTCGAAGCCACTAGCGATGAATCCGGTATGGTCAACGTTCCCGCCAACATCGGCGCGGCGGCAAAAATTGCGGATACAAATCCGCGCTGTACGCACTTTCTCACTTGCTTCCTTTCCTCCTCGTGACGACTAATACTTAACAACTAGGACCTAGATGCGAAACCTTACCGCCTTGTATCCCGCCACGGAGTACTGATTTGCGCATGCACGTTCCGGTACTCCTGCCCGCCAGCCGATGCAACGAATATGCCCGAATCGTCACGCCACTGAAAGTTAAAGCTTCGTTAATCCCCTCCAACTGCGGCCTTCATAAATCTGCTAGAATGCTTCCATGAGATTTGGTTATACCTGGCTACGGAAAACCGGATATGGAATTTCGAAGCAGCTCATGATCGTCCTCGGCCTCATCGCCCTTCCGATCACCATGCGCCTCGAAAAAACGGCCCGCGCCGAACCGGTCCCCTCCCATCCGCCATCCAATCCCACGCCCAATCCGAATCTCGAACCCGTTGCCGCCAAGCCCGACCTGCGCACCCTTCGCCTACGCTCTTTCTTGAGCCGCCTGCATTGCCCGGTCGCTTATCTGGCGCAAGACTTCATCGACGCTGCCGACGACAATCAACTCGACTGGCGTCTGCTGCCCAGCATCTCGGTCATCGAATCGGGGGGCGGCAAGGCGGCGCGCAACAACAACATCTTTGGGTGGAACAACGGCAATCAGCTCTTTCCCACCTTGCGCGCCGGCATCAACCAGGTCGCATTCAAGCTCGGCAAGAGCACCCTCTATCGCGACAAGGATTCGGCCGCGAAGCTACACATCTATAATCCGGATGAAAACTACGCCACTCTGGTCTTGGATGTGATGAATCGCATCAGCCCTGTGGCCAATCTCGCGCCCGTGTCGCGCATCTTCCACCGCCGGAACGAATTCGTCTACGCTGCCAATTAAGGGTCTTTAAGCCGCCGTCAGCACAGCCAGCTCTCGAAGCGCCTCTACGCCCGTGCGGTGGCAGAAATCTCCGAAGCCTTCACTCTGCCGCCTGGCCTCTTTGTAGCGCTCGAACACGGGCCGCAGAAGACTCACGATTTCCCCGCGTTTGACGTTCTGCGCGAACACCGTTCCCAGCCGATCGCCCAGCGGCGACGCCCCCAGGTACACCGTGTACATGTTGATGCTGGCTCCCACGATCCCCACCTCCGCCGTGTAAGGCCGCGCGCAGCCGTTCGGGCAGCCCGTGGTCCGCACATGCACGATATCGTTCCTCAGTCCCGCTGCATTCAGCGCCGCCTGAATTTCGGCTGCCAGCGCCGGCATCATGCGCTCGGATTCCGTGATCGCCTGCCCGCACGTTGGCAGCGCCGGACACGCCATCGCATGCCGCAGCACCGGCGGTAATTCCGCCGCCTCCATCACCCCGTGCTCCCGCAGCAGCGCCGAAACCGCGAACCGGTCGCAATCCCGGATTCCGCTCAGATACAGGTTCTGCTGGCACGTCAGCCGCACTTCCAGCCCGTATCGCTCCACCGCCGCGCGGATCCCCCCGCGCAGCCGCCTCTCGCCAGCCCCGCTCTCGTCGAAATCCTTTACTCGTCCAGAAATCACCGGAATCCCAAGGAACCACAGCAGCCGTCCATTCTCGTCCGCGCCCTGCCGATGCCACCCCAGGTAATCGTTGGCGCGACGCCACGTCAGCGCCTTCGGGGGCGCCAGCTCCCGGCCCACCCGCGCCTCCAATTCCTGCTTGAATTTCTCCACCCCCCAGGCGTCCATCACATATTTGAGCCGCGCCAGCTTCCGGTTGCTGCGGTTGCCGAAGTCGCGATGAATGGCGACAATCGCCGCCACCACCTCCAGCAGCTCCTCCCGCTCCGGTCCAATCGAGCAAATCGGGTCCGCCAGCCGCGGATGCGACGCCTTCACGCCCGCGCTCTGCCCCATGCCGCCCCCCGCCAGAATGGTGAACCCGCTCAGCCGGCCCCCTTCGAACTCCGGAACAATCCCCACATCGTTCGAATAAATATCCGTCGTGTTGTCGCCCGGAAATGCGAACCCGATCTTGAACTTCCGCGGCAGATACGTCGCGCCATACAGCGGCTCAACTGTCCCCTCCGGCGCTTCGGCGCTCACCGCCTGCTCCCCCTCGATCCAAATCTCGTAATACGCGGTCGTCTTCGGCTTCAGGCTTCGCGAAATAAAGGCGACCAACGGCTGCAGCTCCCGCCGCTCCTCACTTTGAAACGGCGCCGGGCAAGACGTCACGTTCCGCACCACATCCCCGCAAGCCGCCAGCGTCGTCAGGTAGCTGTTGTTCAACTCGCGCATCAGCTCCCGCAGCCGCGCCTTCGGCACATAATGGTACTGCACATCCTGGCGTGTCGTAATTCGAATGGACCCGTCGCCCAGGTCCGCCAGTCTGTCCAACGTCAGATATTGCCCGGCCGTCAGCACGCCGCCGGGTACGCCCACGCGCACCATCGCCGTGTACTGTTTCGTTCCTTGCTTCCGCAAGTCGCGGTCGTCTTGCTGATATACGCCGTGGAACTTCAATACGCCCGTCGCAGGCCCCGAAAAAGCCTCCGCTGAATTCTCCAGCTCCTCCGCGATCGGCCCGCGAAGGTATTTCCCCTCCAGCTTGGCCTTTTCCGCAGCCGACAGCGCTTTGTCCATCTGGATACTAGAGTATCCCAAATAGCCGCTGAAAATAAAGCTTCTCGATAGAATTAGACGGGAATGGCGTTGCCGCGACGGTTCGACCCGGATCTTAGCGCCCGAAGGTAGCCGACCGCCGTCCTGGTCCCGGCGGGGGCGCCGGAGGCGGCTCTTCGACGACCACCTTCTTCGGCCGGGCATCCAGTCGCGCCGCGATCATCTGCTGCTGCAACTTCGCGAACTTCGGCGTACCCGGCTGCGCGCCCTTCTCGATCACGTCTTTCTCGGTGATCTCCTGCGCCGTCGGCAGATACTTCTGCAGATAGTTCCGGGTCCGGTCCAACACCAGCCTCTGCCCGCTCCGCATCAACAGCGAGAGCAGAATCTCGCCTGGAACCTTGCTCAACAGCGCGTAGAGCGCCGACGGCCTCTGCAGCTTCGCCGTCGCCAGTTCTTTCTCTACTCTGGCCGTGCGGGATTCCAGCTTCGCCGCCGCCTCCAGATCCGCCTTCGGTATCGCCACCGCCGAAATCAACTGCGCCCGCTCTCGCGCGCTCAGCTTCTCGAACAACACCGCCAGAAACAGCGCATACCAATGCACCGCAATCGGAATCCCGAACGGAAGCGATTGCCGCGCCTTCTGCAGCTTCTGAAATCCCGGCAAATTCAGCTTCGGCCCCCCAAGCACCGGCGAGATCAAATAAAGAAGGTTCTCTTCTTCGAGCGCCCTCAGAATCTCGCCCGCCAGCGGATCGAGCGCAATCTGCCGCAGCTCGTGCTCGAGCGCCGCCCCCGAAATCTTGCTTTCGAGTTTCGCCTCCCGCACGTTCCGGTACTGGCTCAAGGTCCGCTCAACGACCGTGAATCCCAGTCGCACCCGCAACCGGATCATCCGCAACACACGCGCGGGATCGTCATAGAGCGTATAATTCCCAACCGCCCGCAGTTCTTTCCGGCTTAAGTCGCCTAACCCGTTCGTGGGGTCCAGCAGAAGCCCGCGCGAGGCTTTCCCGAGCGACAGCGCAATCGCGTTTACCGTGAAATCCCGCCCCCGCAAGTCTTCGTGAATCGTCGCCGCCTGCACCTGCGGCTTCGCGCCCGGCTTGGCGTACTTTTCCTGCCGCGCCATCGAAACGCTCGCCGTCACGCCCCCGCCGAATCTTAGTTCCGCGCACCTGCGGTTTTCGTCCGTCTCGACGATCTCGGCCGCATGCGTCTGCGCAAATCCCTTGGCGAACTTGAGCGCCGGCCCTTCGATCGTGAAATCCAGATCGCGAATGGGAAACCCGCCCATCATGTCCCGCATCGCTCCGCCCGTCAGAAACAGGTTCAGATTGGCTTGCTCGGCCGCTTGGCGTATCTCTCCCAACGCCTTGCTCTGCTCACCGCTCAGGTGGCTGTCGAGCATGAACATGTAATCGCTCATAGATCCGCCAGGCTCCTCGTCAGGCCGTTCTCCGGCGCGCCCCGGGCGCTTTCGGGGCCATCGATCGCCGCGCCGGCATCGGCCCTTTCCCGTCGCGAGCTTCTCTCTGCGACCGCGGATGGTGCTGCTCGACCGTCTGCTGCAGCCGCGACCGCAGCACATGCGTGTAAATCTGTGTCGTCCCGATATCGGCATGTCCTAGCATGCTCTGTACGCTCCGCAGGTCCGCGCCGCCTTCGAGCAGATGCGTCGCAAACGTGTGCCGCAACACGTGCGGACTCAGCTTCCGGAAAATCCCCGCCGTCTTCCCATGACCCCGCAGCAGCTTCCAAAATCCCTGCCGCGTCATCGCCGTCCCGCGCCCCGTTACAAACAGGTACGGGCTCACGCGCCCCTTCAAGATCCTCGGCCGCTCTTCTCTCAAATAGCGATCCACCGATGCGAGCGCCTCCCGCCCCACCGGTACAAGCCGCTGCTTGTTGCCCTTCCCGATCACCCGCAGCGTGCCTTCCAGCTCCTCCAAATCCGACACGCGAACCTTAATCAACTCGCTCACCCGCAATCCCGTCGCGTACAGCAGGTCGAGCATGGCCCGATCCCGCAGCCCGACCCTTTTTTCCTCCGCAGGCGCTTCCAATAACCGGTCTACATTGCCATGATCGAGATACTTCGGCAGCGCCGATCCCACCTTCGGCGCCGACAACAATTCCGCCGGATTCGCCCCTACTTCGCCTTCTTCCACCAGAAATCCGAACAGTCCGCGAATCGTCGTCACCTGTCTCGCAATCGAACGGTTCGAAAGTCCCGCTTGGCGCAGGTGATCCACATACCCCCGCAAGGTCTCTAGCGATATCGACCCCGGCGCCGCCGCTCCCACAAACCGCCCGAACTGCGCCAAATCCCGCCCGTACGACTCTAAACTATTGGCAGCCAAACCCTTTTCAGCCCGGCAGAAATGCAGATACGACCGCACCCCCCGCTCGAATGGGCTAGAAACCGCCATTTGATCAATGATACAATATCCGCGAATTTGTTTGAAACAAAGTGATCTCCTTCACTCCCCTTGACCACTAGTACTTCCAAACGCGTCCTCCTCTACCGCTTCGACCGCCAGCCTTTGGAAGGCATCGTGAACCCGGCTATGTATCTCTTGCCCGATCGCGTCGAGCTCATGAGTCTATCCGGCGCGCTGCAAAACATCCCCTACGCCGAAATGAAGGCGCTCTGCTTTGTCTCCGATGCCGGCCCTGCCACTTTGTTCACCCAACACAACCTCTTCGAACGCCGCCCCAAAGTGCCCGGCCTGTGGACCCGCTTCTCTTTCCGCGACGGCGACAAACTCGATGGCATTCTCTCCCACAACCTGCTCGAATGGCCCGCCACGGGCTATCTCATTACTCCGCCGCGTCCCGGCGCCACGCGCCAGCGCGTCTTCATCCCCCGCTCGGCCCTCGCCGGAACCGAACTGCGCGGAGTGGTCGGAACCTCGCTTGCCGCGGCCGGACTCCGCAAGCGTCCCGCCCCCCAGGATGGCCAGCTTACGATGTTCGATTCGTAACGCTCGCCGCCTGCGTCCTCGCCAGGCCTTGACTTTGCGAACTAGCGCTTTGCGGAATATGGGTTCGCAGAAGATGGGTCCGCAGGTTATAAGACCATACCCGGCGCCACTCGCCGTCCTCTTCCGCCGGATTCAGCCACAAGAAAACTACTTCGTCTACAACAAACCGGCGCGCATGCTCCGCCGACAGCCATGCTGCCTCCGTTTGCCCCTGCAGCGATGCCAGCTCCTTCTCCGGTATCGGTCCGCCCAGCGTCAGGTGCGGCCGGAATTCGAACTCTTCCGCAAACGCCAGCTCGCCATCGTTCAGCGCGTCGTGCAGGTCGTGCACCCGCGAGTTGCCATGCGCGATATCCAGATACAAAAAGTTCGTCTCCGGAAACCGCTGCACGGTCGACAGCTCGATTTCAAAAGCTGGAAAGCTTGCCAATATCTTCTGCGCCTGCTCCGACGCTCTCTCCACCGGCGCGCGCAGCGGCCGCGGCGGCAGTATCGTCACATGCGCCTGAGGATTGCCATCGCCCGGAAGCCCCCGGCGAAGTCTGTTGAAAAAGGAGCTGAGCGGCTCCGGAATATAACTCACCAGCGCGAATTGTCCCCGCTCCGCTGCCCCATGCATCCCGTTCTTAGGCATCGAATCGTTTATCGGCAAGCGTCTATGCTGAATGAACCGGGGCGGCCGTGGCAACCTTTGCATCGCCCGGCTCGGTCGCATTACTCCCGGTATTCGGCGCGGCTTCGGCCACGTACCACTTCGCAGGCTCGAAGCCGATGTACTTGGCGATCTGTAACTCACCTCCGTTCCCCTGTAAGCTCTCGCCTTCGTTCACCGTCTCCAGCAGATCCCCCGGATGCAGCGGCCTCTTCTCCGCCGCTAATATCTTCCATGCCGCATACGGCGATGACGCTTCCAGGTCTTCGCCGCTGCCCTCGTAGTCTTTGCTTTTTACGACGGCTAAGCCGCCCATATGCGCGGCCCATCGGAAATTTTCGCCCGGCGCTTCCTTGATCCGGTGAATTCGATAGCGTGGCATAAACGTTACAGTCTAGCCGAATTGCAATCGAAAGACCAGAATTTTGAGCCGCCCTCCCATAACCCGGAGCCATGGAGCGTCTGACACAATGTGGACGGGAGTTTCCCTTCTTCGAAGCGATGAACAAACTGTGGCTCCTGCTGCTCCTGCCTCTGTCGCTCCTGCTGTGGTGGGGCTTGGCTCGCAACAACTCCGGGCCTAGCATCCACTTCGCCGTCGCTCAGCCCCGCACCATCGAAAGCGCCGTCTCCACCAACGGAAAAGTCGAGCCCGCCGAATGGGCTGCCGCCCGCGCGGAAACTGCCGGTGTCGTGCAAAAAATTTACATCCAGAAAGGGCAATCTATTCGCGCCGGTCAAACACTCGTAGCCCTCGATACCACCGCTGCTCAATCCGGTCTTGCGGGCGCGCTCGCCCGCCAGCGGGAAGCCGAAGCCGAAAACTTCACCGCCGGCCAGGGTGGTAAGGAAGCGGCTCTCGCCTCCGTCAACAACTCCATCAAGACCGCTCAAGCCGCCCTCGAGGTCGCGCAGCGAACTTACGATTCCATGCAGCGCCTCGCCGCCCACCAAGCCGCCACGCGCCTCCAGGTCCAGGACGCCAAGGACGCCTTAGACCGCGCCCGTCTTCAATTAGCTACGCTCCAGGATCAACGCCGCACGCTCGTCACCAAGAACGATAAGGCCGTCGCCCAAGCCAAGCTCCGCGACGCGCTATCGGAGGTGTCTCTTGCCCAGCACCGTCTCGCCCTGGGCGAAGTCAAAGCTCCCATGGCCGGCGCCGTCTATCAATTCGATCTCAAAATCGGCGCCTACCTCCAGCCCGGCGACTTAGTCGCCTTAGTCGGAAATATCGATCAGGTCAAAGTGATCGTCTATGTCGACGAACCCGACTTAGGCCGCGTCTCGCTCGGCATGCCCGTCGGCATCACCTGGGATGCGCGCCCCGGCCAATCCTGGTGGGGCCGCGTCGATAAGCTCCCGACCGAAGTCATCGCCCTCGGCACCCGCACCGTCGGCGAAGTCTCGACCGTCGTCGAAAATCCGCATCACGATCTGCTTCCCGGCGTCACCGTCAACGCCACCATCGTTTCGAGCGTCGTCAAAAACGCGCTCGCCATCCCCAAAGCCGCTCTGCGCACTGCCGCCGGCGCCGACGGCGTCTACGTCCTGAACGGCAGAGCCATCCGCTGGACCCGCGTGCAAGCCGGCGTCAGCGACATCAATAACGTGCAGATCCTTTCCGGCCTCTCCCCCGGCGCCAGGGTCGCCGACCGCGTCATCGAGCCCACCGACGCCGAACTCAAGACCGGCATGCGCGTCCGGCCCGTCTTCGATTGACCAGGCATCTCCAACCCACTCATGGATAAACCCGTGGAATCCGATCCTCGCATCTACTTCGCCGCCGAGCGAACCTTCCTCGCCTGGATCCGCACCGGCCTTGCGCTCATGGGCATCGGCTTCGCCGTCAGCCGCTTCGGCCTCTTCCTTCGCGAGTTGAGCGTCACCCAATCCCGCCCGTTCGTCTCCACCGGCCTCTCGCTCTGGTCGGGCGTCGCGCTCGTGGTCCTCGGAGTCATCGTCAACATCGGCGCCACCATCCGCCACATCCGCGTTATCCACGAACTCGGCGCCGGAACCTGGGTGGCGGGCCGCGTTTCTCGCGGCGCGATCACGCTTGCCGTTGTCTTGGCCGGCATCGGCATCGGCATGGCCGCGTATCTAATGATCGTGCGCTGACGCCGCCCCGCCCAATCTTGCGATCTTTCCCGCCGCCCCTACCGCCCACGGCAGGCTCAGCGCGTTCCATCCCGACCCATCGAAAGCTTTCCATGTCGCCCCATCGTCGAAGGAAACATCGCTCCCGTTCGGCCCCACCGCGATCCACGCCCGCAGCTCCGCGTCCCATTCGACCGCCGACCGGTATCCCGCCGGCATCTCACTTGCCCTCCGCCACGTAGCTCCGCCGTCTTCCGTCCAAGCGGCCGTATCCTCCCGCTGCCCCGCATGCGTGTAATCTCCACCTACCGCCACGCCATGCCGTCCATCGCGAAACGCTAATGAGAAGACGCCCGCCCCTTCGCCGCGATGCGTAAACGGCAGCCGCGCCGCGCTCCAATGCCCGGACCCGCTGCCGCCATCTCGCGCAAATCGAAACACGCGCGCGCCTCCCTCGCCGCCCGTCGCGAAGTAGATGCTCTTCCCATCCATTCCCAGCGCCAACGCCGAATTGCTTGCCGCGAACGCACCCTCGCCGCGTGGATCGGCCTCCAGTCGGGGCGCATCGTCGCGCCGCCAGTGCTTGCCCCCATCGCTGGTGCGCAAGATGACGAACCGGCCCTTCACCGGATCTCCCAGCAGCACTCCTTCGTGCTCATTCCAGAACGCAATGGCGTCCCAAAATCCCTCGGGGTCGGTATTCACCGACAGCAGCCTCCAATGCGCGCAGCCGTCGAGGGTCTCATACACGCGCGACTCCTTCCCAGGCCCGCTCGACATCGCGATTGCATGGTTCGCATCCCACGCCCACACGCCGCGGAAATCCAACTTGGCCGCATCGCCCGGGCTCGCTTCCACTGCCGCGCACTGCTGCCACAGATATCCATCGTCCTCGCTCCGCAGGATCACGCCGCCCGTTCCGCTCGCCCACGCCACACCCGGCCCGGCGCGATGAATCCCACGCAAACTGGCTTTTGTGTTGCTGTCCTCGGCGTCCCACTGCGCCAGCAGCAGTACCGGCGCCGCCATGAGCGCCAGTACCAGAAGGATGCTTCGAAGCCTCATGGCTTCAGCCTGTCATAGTCCACACCCCGTGACATCCCCGCGAGCCCGTCCCGCTCTCGCCGCTTGCGCCCCGCCGCGGCTCGGTCACACTCCCCCTATTCGACTTATCGGCACAAACCCGCAGTCTCTGTAGGCCGCGCCGCCAGCCCGCCTACCCGCCCACTGGCCCGACGGCGGCCCCACCCACCCACGGCGCTGTCGCCCGAACCCAAACTCCCCCTATTCGACTTATCGGCACAAACCCGCAATCTCTTTAGGGCCGCAGCCCCGACTCTTGCGAACCTACAAACTGCAAATAAACGTGAGCCGAGCTATGCCAAGCCGCCCGCCGATGTGCTCCACTAAAGAGCAGAACCGGGCTCGCCCTCAAGGGTCCGCTGCGTCGCGCCATACAGCAGAGGCGCCTTAACTGTTCCGCTCGGTTCTGCATATTGAACTCCCGACCGGCGGCGTCAGAACGAGATCACATACACCCCAACTACGGTTGATATAAGAATGCTTGCCCATCCCCGACCCCCCGGTCGCAAAATCACTTCGCCAACATCGCCGGCCCGCCCAACCATTTACCGCCTGCGCCACATGCACTGCAATGTAGTGCATGAAAACCGCAGTCTATAGTTGGCGGCTTTCCCTAGATATGAAGATCGAGCTCGAACGCGAGGCCCGCCGCCGCAAGACCTCTCTTGCCGGCATTCTCGATCTCGCTGCCCGCGAATGGCTGAACAAGAGCAGCCAAAGCGAAAGCGATGACCAGCAAGCGCTGCTTCACGCCTCGGCACCCAAGTGTTTTGGCATGTTCGAAGGCGTAGACCGCTATCGTTCGGAAAATGCGCGCCAGGCCGTACGTCGCCGGATGCGCCGGCCGCATTCGGATGACCGTTAACGCGCTCATCGACACCGGCGCCATTCTGGCCCTGCTGGATAGAAACGATCGCTGGCACACCGCTTGTGTGGAGGCGTTTCCGCAACTTCGCCTTCCGCTATTGACATCCGAAGCAGTTCTGACGGAATTGTTTTATTTGGTTGGCGATAGCCGCCGCGAGATGGCGGCCGCCTGGAAGTTTGTGCGTTCCGGAGCTGTCTACGTGGCCACGATCGAACATTCAGAATTGCCGCAGGTGGACGCTCTTATGCTCCGTTATCGCGATCGTCCAATGGATTTCGCGGACGCTACTTTGGGCAGTAATATAGTTGACAACTCATCTGTTCCCGCCTAACTTGAAGCATGGATCATAAGGAACCGGAAACACTTCAGGAAGCGGTTCTCTACTTCGCGAATCTCGACAACTGCCGCGAGTACCTTGTAGCGCATCGCTGGCCAGACGGCGTCATGTGTCCACGTTGCGGCAGCAAGAATGTTCTGTTCCAGAAGAAGTACAACCGCTGGCAGTGCGGCAGCAAGCATGATCTGAGACAGTTCACCGCTAAACCGGAACGATCTTCGAAGAGTCTCCGCTCGGTTTGGACAGGTGGCTTGTCGCCATGTGGCAGGTTGTGAACTGCAAAAAGGGAATCAGCAGCTATGAGATTCATCGCGCGATTGGCGTCACGCAAAAAACAGCGTGGTTCATGGATCACAGAATTCGGCTTGCGCTCGGGATGGCGGCTCACGAGAAATTCTCGGGGGAGTGCGAGGCCGATGAGACCTTCATCGGCGGCAAGGCGCGGAACATGCATCTGAGCAAACGGCAGCGGCGCATTACCGGAACCGGCCCGAAGGACAAGACTGCGGTTCTCGGCATCCTTGAACGTGGTGGGAAGATCCGCACGAAAGTTGTGCCGACAACTCGCAAGAAAACACTACAGGCTGAAGTCAGAGCGCACGTCGAAGCAGGTTCCGCGCTCTATACGGATGCTTTGAAATCCTACGACGGTTTGGCGCAAGAGTACGCGCACGGCGTTATCGATCATGCCGAGAAGTATGTTGACGATAGGATTCATACGAACGGCTTGGAGAACTTCTGGTCTCTCCTGAAACGCAGCATCAACGGCGCCTACGTGAGTGTCGAGCCGTTTCACCTGTTCAGATATCGTGATGAGCAAACATACCGATTTAACAACCGGAAGCTCACTGATGGCGAAAGGTTCAGCGAAGCGGTAAAGGGCATCGTCGGCAAGCGCGTTACGTATGATCAATTTACGGGTAAACAGAGCAAAGAAGCCTGAGAGCTTCCACGTCGGAAACCAACACGCGGAATGCGATAGCGGAGAACGCCGAACAAACACCAATGGCCTTCTGGCAAAGAACAATACTGACCAGAAATGTTTGGTACTATAGAAGTGCTCTGGCAGTTCTAGCGACTATTCTTTTTCTCCGCCGGGTTCGATAGATTAGTTTGCGAGCACGTTGAAAGGAATGTGCCGATGACTACTCCATGGGATCCGACTAAGTTGCACTTTGAGTTCCAGCTTCCCGATCGGGACGCCAGATTCAAGGAGCTAATACTATACGTGTCCGAAGCCTGTCTGGACGATCCGACGTTTTCGAGAACGAAACTGTTAAAGATTCTGTTCTTCTCGGATTTCGAAGCGTTTGGGCGCTACGGCAAGCCTATTACGGGGATGCCGTATAAAAAATTGCCCTATGGTCCAGCCCCGGCGATGTTCCCGCAATTGCAGGCTGAGATGCTACGCGACCAGCTTATTCGCATAGTGGCGCGAAGGGTGTACGAGCACGAAAGGCAGCGAGTTCTGCCCCTCAAAGCGCCCGATGTAGAACACTTCAGCGCACGCGAGATTTCACTTGTTGATAGCTGGATACGATTCTTTTGGAATAAAACCGCGAAAGAGGTTAGTAGGTACTCACACGGAAAAGCCTGGAAACTGGCGAACGAAGGGGACTCAATTCCATACGAAGCAGTGTTCATATCGAATGAACCGGTGACCGACGAAGATGCAGCAACGGCCAAGAATCTAGCCTCAAAATATGGCTGGAAGGCGTAGAGTTGTTCGGCTATGTCGGATCGGCTCCGATATCGCACTCTCGTTGAAACGGATGAATACACCGCGCAGCGAGACGCGATTCTCGCCAAGTATTCGGAAGACGTAATCGGAGGGCCGCTGAATGGATTGTTATGGGGTATCGCTACAAATCCAGACCAGTACGACCGTGCAACAGCCAACATCTACCAGGCAGTAAGCCGAGTGTTCGGATTGACCATCCCGGTTCTGAGGATCTTTTTTGGGATTGAAAACAGGGGGACGGATAATGAACATGTGCTGCTGTTGTGGATCGAAGAAGTAGAAGAGATACTCAGATCACTATGAAACCTGAACCCGCTCCCAAGGTTCCCGGCACCACTGAAGCCGAACGCATGAGCAACGCGCTCCGCATGGTGCTCACCGTGTCAAAAGGCGATCTGCTGAAGGAAGAGGCGCGCCAGAAGCGCACGCGGGAAAAGAAGCGCGGCAAGAAGCCGACGTGAATGTTAGAATTTTTTTCTCCAGTGCTCGTGGACGCGCTTAATCTCGGTTTCCCAAAACTCACGCCTTTCCTCTTCTGTGGCACCGCTGAATTCCTCAAGCTCAGTAGCTAGTTCGAAGAATCCGTGTCCCGGTATACCCCCTACCGTGACGGCTACCGCGCTAAGAAGCGGATGCTTTAGTTCATGCTCTGCCCTGGAAATCCTTCCAAGAATCTTGCCGATTTCACGACCCATGTAGCTGCCGACGATTGGCAAACCAATTAGATGAGCCAACTCCTGATAAGTCACGGTTCCACGATAACGTGCAGCAGCAGCCACCTCATTGAACACTACGAAGTACTGCCCCAAATCACGGTAATCATCCACCATGCCATCTCCTCAGCCGCCTAGCATGTCACAAATGAGTTGCCAAGTATATTATTGCCCTACTTTTGTTTATCTGGCGAAGCGCGAACGCTTGTCCACCGTTTTCACGATAGATCGAGCCGGCTTCGAAACGTATCGAATCGAGGCCCGCCGCCGCTTTCGCATATTTCCAGCGAGCCGGCCCTAGACCGCCCATCGGCTCGGACACTACGATCCGTCGCCCCGCTTATCCTCGCGGTCACAAAACCCACCCGACCAACATCTCCCATCCCCTTCAACCACTTACCCGCCCCCCGCGGCGCCCGCCGCACTCCCCCTATCCGACCATCGGCGCGAAGGAGCATTCTCTTTATGTCTACCGATGCCCAAATCGCGGCCAATCGCGCCAACGCCCGGCACTCTACCGGCCCCGTCACCGACGCCGGCAAAGCCGCCTCCTGCCGCAACAACTTCCGCCATGGCATGGCCGGCGCCTTCAGCGTCCTGCCCTCTGAAGATCAGGACGAATTCGACGCCCTACTCTGCGGTCTTCGCGCCGAGCACCAGCCCGCCACCCTGACCGAATCCATCCTCGTCCAGAAAATGGCTCAGCACTATTGGCTCTCGCAGCGCGCCCAGCGGCTTCAAGACCTCACAATGGCCGAAGATCTCCCCGCCAAAGACCAGGACCGTCAATTCTCGCTCTTTCTCCGCTACCAAACCACCAACGACCGCGCCTTCCACAAGTCCCTCAACGACCTCCTAAAGCTCAGAGCCGAGCAGCGCCGAATGGAAATTGGCTTCGAATCGCAGCGCCAAAAGCAAGCTTCTCTCGCCCTGCGCCAATCGGCTGAAACCCGGCGGTTGGATGAGGCCGCGCGTTCTCAGCGAGCCGAAGACAGAAAAGAGCAACTGCATAAATGGGCCGTCATGCTCGCCGAAGCCAAGGTCGATCACCGGTTGGATGAGGCCGCGCGCTCCCAGCGAGCCGAAGACGTAACAAGAGTCCTCAACAACGATCTCGAAATCGATCAAGCGGTCGCCGAATTGGCCCAGGCAGCCCGAAGAAAGGTCGAAAAAGCCGCCTGACCGTTCCCCAGCTTCATTCCACTGCGCCCGAAGTGTGTCCGCCAGGTTAGTCCAAGGCCCACAGGCTGTCTTCGCTCTAGCGCATTCGTGCCCGTTGTGTTCGTAAAGATAAAATAGTCCAACTATGAAACCCGTCGTGACCTCTGCGTTGTGCTTCGCTCTCTGTGTCGCCCTGCCGTTTTCCACCTTCGCCCAAACTCCCTCCATCCGCGGCTTTCTCGCCAAGGATCTCGCCGACCAGCAGAAACTCGAACAACAAGTCCAGGCAATCCCCGACCCCGCCCGCCTCCGCCGCTACATGGAATTTCAAGCGGCCGAGCCTCACAACGCCGGTTCGCCGCGCTCGAAAGCCGTCGCCGAATACATCCTCGGCAACCTTAAGGAATGGGGCCTCGACGCCCGCATCGAAGAGTTCGAAGCCCTGATGCCGTACCCGACCGCCCGTCAGGTGGAGGTCCTCGGGCCCAAGCGCTACGTCGCCAAACTCAAAGAGCCCGCCGTCTCCGTCGACCCCACCAGCGGGCAAGCCAATCAGCTCCCTACCTATAACGCCTACGCCGCCAGCGGCGACGTCACCGGCCAGGTCGTCTACGCCAACTTCGGCATTCCCGAAGATTACGAATGGCTCAACAAGCAAGGCATCAGCGTCAAAGGCAAAATCGTAATCACTCGCTACGGTAAGAGCTGGCGCGGCATCAAGGCCAAGGTCGCCCAGGAGCACGGCGCGCTCGCCTGTCTCATCTACTCCGACCCGCACGAAGACGGCTACTTCGTCGACGACGTTTACACCAAAGGGCCCATGCGCCCGCCCGATGGGGTCCAGCGCGGCAGCGTGCTCGACATGCCTCTCTATTCCGGCGATCCTCTCTCGCCCGGCTGGGCCTCGGAAAAAGGCTCCAAGCGCCTCGCCATCTCGGAAGCGAAAAGCATCATGAAGATTCCCGTGTTGCCGCTCTCCTATGCCGACGCGCAGCCCATTCTTGAGCAGCTCACCGGCCCCATTGTCCCGCGCGACTGGCGCGGCTCGCTGCCCATCACCTATCACGCCGGCCCCGGCGCCGCGCGCGTCCACATGAAGACCGATTACGATTGGACCTCCAAGCCCCTCTACGACGTCATCGCTACCATCCCCGGCGCCGAATCGCCCGACGAATGGGTCATCGCCGGCAACCATCACGACGCTTGGGTCAATGGCGCGGACGACCCCACCTCCGGCGCCGTCGCGCTGCTCGAAACCGCGCGCGCTCTCGCCACTCTCGAAAAGCAAGGTTGGAAACCCAAGCGCACGATCAAGATCGCTTGGTGGGATGGCGAAGAGTTCGGCCTCCTCGGCTCCACCGAATGGGCCGAAAAGCATCAGGACGAACTCAAAGAAAAGGCCGTCGCCTATCTGAACTCCGATAACACCGCCCACGGCTGGATTCACATCGCCGGCTCTCATACGCTCGAGGAATTCGCCGACGAGGTCGCAACCGCCGTTCCCCAGCCAGGCGCCAGCTCCAATCTCGCCGATTACTCCTTGCACCATCCTCCGGCCGACAACCAGGAAGAGCCCGAGAACGCCAATAAAGACAAGTCGTTCACCATCGGAGCGCTCGGCGCCGGCTCCGATTACGTAGCCTTCATCGATTACCTTGGCGTCGCCAGCATGAACGAAGGATTCGGCGGCCAGACCAAGAGCGGCATCTACCACTCCGTCTATGACGACATCTATTGGTACACTCACTTCTCCGACGGCGCCTTCGGATTCGTCGATGGCAAAGCGCTCTCTCAATACACCGCCACCGCGCTCCTTCGTCTCGGCGACGCGTCCATTCTTCCGTTCGAATTCGGCCACTTCGCCAACACCGTCAACGGATACGTCGACGAGATCGAAAAGGAAGCAAAGAAAAGCGGGCAGGAGATCGATTTCTCCGGCCTGCGCAAGCAGCTCGAAGAGTTGAAAACGAACGGTCAGAAATATGAGGGCCTGCTGCAGCTCGCTGCCGCGAAGAGCTCGCTCGATCCCGCGCAGCTTGCCACGCTGAACAAAGCCCTGATGCGCGCCGAGCGCGTCCTCACCCGTCCGGAAGGCTTGCCCAACCGGCCCTGGTTCAAGAATCAAATCTACGCGCCGGGCTTCTACACCGGCTACGGAGTCAAAACTCTGCCCGGTATTCGCGAAGCCGTGGATGCCAAGAACTGGGCGCTCGCCCAGCAGGAAAAACAGGTGGTCGAACAATGCCTGGAGCAGATGAACCAGGTCGTCAAGCAAGCCTCGGGAGACTTGGCGGGTATGTAACCGGCGTCAGCGAATACTGAAGCTCGACAGGCGCTCGATGGCTTTGTCTCGCTCCTCCACGCTGCGCACGTCCGCCATGCGCGGGCCTTGGCGCAAAGCGGCGGATAGCTCGCTCAACCGGTCGGTCAGGCCTACGGCGTAAACCTCCACTCGGCCGTCGTCCAGGTTGCGCGCCCATCCCGTCAGGCCGGATGCGGTCGCCTTGTGTTGCACAAAGAATCGGAAGCCGACGCCCTGCACGCGGCCTCCTATCAGCCATCGCTTTGCGGCCTGCTGCATATAGAAATATTGTGGTACGTGCCGTCTGTAAAACGAGCGCGCAGGGCGGTTGGCGCCCGTTGTGCGATGTCAAGATGAAAGGAGTCTATGGCCTTCCCCGTTCATCGCCCGCGGCGCTTGCGTTCGTCTGAAGCCATGCGCCGGCTGGTCCGCGAGGCGCGGCTTGAGCCGTCTCAATTCGTGCTACCACTCTTCGTGTGCCCCGGTGAAGGCGTGCGTAAAGACATCTCTTCCATGCCCGGCGTCGCGCAATTGTCCATCGACAATCTTGTGCGCGAAGCCGAAAGCTGCCGCGCGCTTGGCCTCGGCGGCGTCATTCTGTTCGGAATTCCCGAAGAGAAAGACGAGTTCGCCTCCGGCGCGTACGCGGACTCGGGCATCGCCCAGCGGGCCATCCGCGCTTTGAAGCGCGAGGTTCCCGCCCTGCTCGTCATCACCGACGTCTGCAACTGCGAATACACCAGCCACGGCCACTGCGGCCTGATCGAAAACGGCGTCGTTCAAAACGATCCCAGTTTGGAATGGCTCGCCAAAACCGCCGTCTCGCATGCCCGCGCCGGCGCCGATATCGTCGCCCCCAGCGACATGATGGACGGCCGCGTCGGCGCTATCCGCGCCGCCCTCGATTCCTCCGGATTCGTCAACATGCCCATTCTTTCCTATGCCGCCAAGTATGCTTCCGTCTTCTACGGGCCTTTCCGCGAAGCGGCCGAGTCAACGCCCCAATTCGGAGACCGCCGCGGCTATCAAATGGACCCGTCCAATGGCCGCGAAGCCATGCGCGAGATCGCGCTCGATCTCGAAGAGGGCGCCGACATGATCCTGGTTAAGCCCGCCATGCCCTATCTCGATATCGTCTCCCGCGCGCGCGAGCGATTCGAAGTTCCCATCGGGGCCTATCAAGTCAGCGGAGAGTTTAGCATGATACTCGCCGCCGCGCGCAACGGATGGCTCGATCTCGATCGCGCCATCCTCGAATCGCTCACCGGCATCCGCCGCGCGGGCGCCGATTTCATCCTGACTTACTTTGCCAAGCGCGCCACGGAGTTATTGACTTAGTGCCTGATCGCGACGCCCCGGCCAAGATACTGAGCCCCGAAGCGGTTCGAGACTGGGTATCCGCCCAGCGCTCGCTCGGCAAGCAAATTGGGTTTACTTGCGGCGCCTTCGACCTGCTTCATGCCGGTCACGTTGAATACCTGGCCGAAGCGCGCCGGCGCTGTGACGCGCTCCTGGTCGCCGTCAATTCCGACACTTCGGTCCGCGCTCTCAAAGGCGAGTTACGGCCCATCAATCCGGAACAAGACCGCCTCGCGGTCGTGGCCGCGCTCCAGGCGGTCGACGCTGTCACGCTGATGGCCGAAACTCGTCCCGCCGAGCTGATTCGATTACTTCAGCCCGACCTCTATATCAAAGGCGGCGATTACTCGGCCGCGACTCTTCGCTCTAAACCCGTGGTCGAAGCCTACGGCGGCCACGTGCTCTTGATTCCCATTCGCTCTCGTACCAGCACCACCGCCATTCTCGAACGCGCAGCCCTGCTTCAGTTGCACGAAAAGGTTCCCGCGGCGCGGCGCAGCCAGCCCCCGCGCCTGGTTTTCCTCGATCGCGACGGCACTCTCATCCGCGACGTTCCGTTCCTCCACGATCCTGCGCGCGTCGAACTTCTACCGGGTGTTCTCGAAGGACTACAGCAGTTGCAGGATGCCGGGTTCACGCTCGTCATCGTCACCAATCAGCAGGGCATCGGGCTCGGCTACTACAGCGAGGCCGACTTCATCGCGGTGAATCAGTCGTTGCTCCGCCGCCTTTTTCCGGCGGGCATTCGCATCGCAAGAATCTACTACTGCCCGCACTCCCTCTCCGATGATTGCGAATGCCGCAAGCCCGGCAAGCTGCTCCTTGAAAGGGCCCTCGACTACTTTCATGCCTCTGCCGGCGAGTGTTTCCTGATTGGCGATTCGATCGCCGACTGCCAGGCCGCCGCCGGCGCTGGATGCCATGCCGTACTGGTCGCAAGCCAAGCCCCTCCCAACGCCCCTTGCACCCATCGCGCCGATTCGTTTCTGGGCGCCGTGGCTTGGATCCTATCGAGCCCGCGCTTGTTAACGTGAAGGTACTGCGATCATGACCGGCAATTTTCAAGATCTGCTCAAGAGCTTCGGATCGCAGCGAATCGCCGTGGTCGGCGACGTCATGCTCGACCGCTATTGGATGGGCGACGCAAGCCGCATCTCTCCGGAGGCGCCGGTCCCCATCGTGCTGAAGCAGAAGACCGTCTGCTATCCCGGCGGGGCGGGCAACGTCGCTGTCAACCTTGCCGCGCTGGGGGCGAGCGTCATGCTGTTCGGCGTGCTCGGCGAGGATGCCGCTGCCGCCGAGTTGCGAACCGCCCTCGCCGAAGGCGGCGTTTCTTCGGAAGATCTCTTCGCCGATCGCGGCCGCCTCACCACCGTGAAGACGCGAGTCATCGCCGGCCGCCAGCAGATTACCCGCATCGACGAAGAAGACACCCATGCTTTGCCTCGCGATCTGGAATTCGCGATGCTTGAAAAGCTGCGAGCCCGCTTGCGCTTCTCCGATTGCGTTCTGGTCTCCGATTACGCCAAGGGTCTGATCAGCCCTAGCTTTGCAGCCGCCCTGCTTCCTATCGCCAGGGAGGCCGGCGTTCCCGTGATCGTCGATCCCAAAGGATCCGATGTGCTGACCTATCGCGGCGCAACGGTCATAAAACCGAACCGGGTCGAACTCTCCATGCTTACGGGCCTGCCCGTTCGCTCTCACCCCGACGCCCTCGCCGCGTGCGACCGGCTCCAATCTCTCCTGCCCGGCGTCGTCGTGCTGCTCACCGAAGGCGCCGAGGGCATGACGCTCTACCTGCCCAACCGCGAGCACGTGCGGCTTCCCACCCGCGCCCTGGAAGTCTTCGATGTCACTGGCGCAGGCGACACGGCGTTGGCCGTCACGGGTCTGGCTATTGCATGCGGCGCCGGATTCTGGGCCGCCGCGGTGCTCGCTAACTGTGCCGCGGGCGTGGTTGTCGGCGAATTCGGCTGCGGCAAGGTCACCGTCGAGCGCCTGCGCGCCGCCCTCGCGCATGCGGAGATTCCAGCCGCGCCCTCCGCGCCGGTCGGCGCCTGAATGGCCGCTTACTAGCTCGAAATCCCAACCACGCCGCCCAGCCGTGCAACCGAGGGCGTCAGTATGCTGCTTGCAGGCGGGCGCCGCGTGTTGGTGGCCGGCACGATTAAATCGCGCGCTACTTCCACCGCTACCGCTCGTTGCAGTAACTCAATCGTAACCACCACCCGGTAAGCCGCCTTCTCTCTCGTCAAAATCCCCTCCAGCCCGCTGAGCGGCCCATGGGAGATTCTCACTCGCTCTCCGATCCGTAAACACGGCCACGGCATAAGCGGCAGGCCGCTCGCCACCATGCCCTTGATCGTCTCGATATCGGCATCGTTCACCGGACACGGCGCGCCTCCGAAACTCACGATCGAAATTACGCTCGGAATACTTAATACTTTTAGCCGCTCTTCAAAAGAGAACCGGCAGAATACGTAACGTGGAAATATTGGAAGCTCGATTTCCTTCACCCGGTCGGACCAATGCCGCCGCGCAAAATAGTAAGGCGAATATCCTTCGAGCATTCGCCCGTTCAACTGTTGCTCGACCGCCTTTTCATGCCGCGGTTTCACATGTAATGCGAACCAGTTCACCACATTCCCTCCGGCAGGCATCCCCTCTGCCTAAGTCAACGGGGTCGAACAGATTAGACGCCGTGTCTCAGTATCATACGAAGCGAATACAGATACAAGCCGGCGGACCCTGGGGAAAGTTCTATCGGGTCTGGTTACGTACAGGACCTTTGTGCGTATTATCCACGCCTGCGGTTAAGCGCGAGTTACTGTAGCGTACAAAAGCGGTGTAAGTATCGGAAGGTTCGTGGCGCTCAATGCCCTGCTCGCTTATGATCCGATAAGCTCAATGCATTCGCGACCAGCGAAAGTACCAGTACTTAGTCGGGCGAGACTTCGTGCCATCGATGCGGCGAGTAGAACGAACCCCGCACCTTCTTGCCACCCTTCACGTAGATGGCTGTGCAACTTTCCTGATGGTCGAAGAGCTGATTGGTGCTCGGCTTTTCAATCAGCACGTCGATCTTATAAACGTTCGGCTGTAATCCCAGCTCCTCGCAGCGGAATTCGATAGAGCCCGGACCGGGGTGAATCAGCAAAGGCCGCTGTCCGCCCGACGTGGTCCATTGCGCGGCAGTCCACCCTTGCGTCCACAGGAACAGCAGAGAGATAGATACATCGCGGATCTCCTCGGTAGCGAAGTACTCCACGCGCGCAGTGATAGGGCGCCCGGTCTGGAAGCCGGAGGACCGTTCTCCCGATTCATCGAAGAACGCCACCCCGGTGATCTGCACGCGCTTGGCGCCGGCGTCGGTCAAGGGCGTGTAGCTCAGATTCGTTGTCTCGGTGTAGCGCTGGATCACCTGTTGCGGAGACCCTTCGGCCGCGACTCGCCCTCGTTCGAGCAGCAGCACGCGCTCGCAAACATTCTGGACCGCCGCCAGATCGTGCGAGATGAACACGATGGTCGTGCCGTCGGCGTGCAGCTTTTCGATCCGGTCCTTGCACTTGTCCCGAAATTCCTTATCGCCCACCGCGAGCACTTCGTCGAGCAGCAGCACATCGGGCTCCAGGTGCGCGGCGATCGAAAACCCCAACCGTACATACATGCCCGAGGAATAGCGCTTGACCGGCATATCGATGAAGCGCCGCACGCCCGCGAACTCCACAATCGACTCCATCTTGCGCTGGATCTCGGCGCGCTGCATCCCCAGCACCGAACCGCTGAGATACACATTTTCCCGCCCGGTCAATTCCGGATGGAAGCCAGATCCCACTTCGAGCAGCGCCGAGAGCCGCCCCCGAATCGAGATCTCGCCTTTGGTGGGCGCCGTGATGCCCGCAAGCATCTTTAAGACCGTGCTTTTCCCCGCGCCGTTGTGGCCGATGATTCCGAGCGATTCGCCCCGCTGAACTTCAAACGAGACGTCGTTGACAGCCCAGAACTCCTTGCGCTGTTCGCGCTTCGGGCGCAGTTTTCGGAACCACTTCCAACCACCGCTTTCCTGGCTGGTCCGTCCTGCGTCCTGTCGGATCAAGTAGCGCTTGGACACCGACCGAAAGCTTACGTCCGGATTAGCTCGCATGAGGAAGCGCCTTCTCGTCCAGCAGCCTCTCGGCCGTCCTAACCAGCAAATCCAGGTCCGCCTCGCAGGTGCGATGATTCGTGATATTGACGCGAATGGCAAGCCTGCCCTGGATTCGCGTGGTGGAGGGCGCCGCGATGCCGGATTCCTGCAGGTCGGCGGCTATGTCTTCGTTCAAGCTGTCGAGCGCCGCTCCGTTCAGTCCCGCCGGACGAAAGCGGAAGCAAACGATGTTCAACGAGACCGGATTCAGAACCTCCACATCCGGCACGCTCGCGAGCAGCCCGGCCAGATACCGGGCATGCCGGCAATTCCTCGAAATTGCGTCGCCAAAGCGCCTGACGCCGTGCTCTCTCATCGCGAACCAGATCTTGAGCGCTCGGAAACCGCGCGACAACTCAGGTCCCAGGTCAGAGGGCCATTCGCCGCCTCCGGCCAACCCTCGCCCCGCGCGGGTGAGATAGGCAGGAACCGGCGAAGAAGAAAATGCCTGGCGGTGTTTATCGCCGTCCCTCACCAGCAGGCACCCGGCGTCGTATGGAACATGCATCCACTTGTGAAAATCGAAGGCGAGCGAATCGGCCCGTTCGATCCCCGAAACCCGCGGGCGCAGATCGCCGGCCAGAACGGCGAGCGCGCCGAACGCGCCGTCTACATGGAACCAGATCCCTTGCGATTCGCAAATCGAAGCCACGGTCTCCAGGTCGTCGAAAGCGCCCGTATTTACTGTTCCGGCGGTACCCACAATACAGAAGGGCCGCCGGCCCGCGGCCCGCTCTTGGTCGAGCGCCAGCGTAAGCGCGCCTGTATCCATTCTAAAGTCGCCGTCTACCCGGATTTTCCGCAGCGCTTGATCCTCGAAACCCAGGAAGTGCATGGCTTTTCCTACCGACGAATGAACTTCGGTCGATGCATAGGCAACCAGTTCCTCGCCCGGATGACTCGCCCGAGCCGCATCTCGCGCAACCGCCAGGCCGATCAGGTTTGCCATCGACGAGCCGCTGAGCAGAATGCCCGATGCGCGCGCCGGAAAGTTGAAAATCGCCTTGCACCACTCAATCACCCGCCGCTCCAGGTACAGTCCGACGTGGTCTCGCCCGCCGCAATTGGCGTTGAGCGCGGCCGCGAGCGTCTCGGAGAGAATGCCCGAAGCAAGCCCGGCGCCATGCACCCAGCCGAAAAACCGTGGGTGGATGTTGCCAACCGTGTAAGGAAGGATCAGATCTTTGAAGTCGTGATAAACAGATTCCAAGTCCTGCGGCTCGGTCGGTAGCGGCTGATCGAGAGCCGCGCGAACGTGCTCCGGCATCGGCTGCCAGACGGGTCGCTCTCGCACGGTACGAACGAAATCGATCGCTTGGTCGAGCGCCGAGTGAGCCAGTGTTCGAAATCGCTCCCAATCGGCCGGATCGAGGGAACTCGGACAGATGTCGGCTGAGCGCTCGATGGAGTTGCCCAATTCGCTCTCAATGTCCATGCCTTGCCTCATGGCCGGCAGCAGAAATGGGCAGACCGCGACTTCGGCGCGCGCCGAAAGCGGCACGCACTGAACGCCCCGTCACGCGCCTTCCGAAGCCGCGCGCGAGGGTGCGGGCTCGACGGCTGGGACAACCGCTACCTTGGGCTGGCCTTCGACGATTCCGTAGAGCTCGTCGTATGCCGCCCGGCTCACCTCAGCCTGGCGCTTTGCCGCTTGCAAGAGCTCGGTCTCCCAATACCACGCGTTGTTCCACAGATCCGCGGCGGCGATCTGTAATTCTTCATCCCAGCCGCGCTTGGCGCCGTTCACATATCTGCAGCCGCTTCCGAAAAGATCCTGCAGGCCCCTGAACTTGGCCTCGTAATAGGGCGCGAAGGCAAGACCCAACGCCGGAATGCCTTGCGCGAGCGCGAACACGGCGGCATGATAGCTGCCGGTGATGACGACCCTGCAACCAGCTATCCGCCGCAGCAACTCGATCGCGGTTTCGGGTTCGTCGGAATGAATGCTGTCCTTGAAGCTCTTATCCAGAGCTCGAAGCGTTGCGGCGTCACTATCCTCTGCGTGGTGAGCTACCGCCAGCGGCTCCAGGCGCGCGCCGAATTGCCCGGAAAGTTTCTGCAAAGTCCCACCGAGCAACGATGCGGTTGCGCCGTCCACGCCGGAATAATACGATGCGCGAACATTGACGCCGAGCGCGTTGCGCGCGGAAGGGACAGCAGCGTTTTCGAGTAAGAACTCGAGCGTTTCGTCTCCCGTCACGCGCGCCTGCCCCCGCACGCCGCATTCGGCAAGGAACGGCAAGCTGGTGACGCGCTCGCGAACGGTGATCAGATCGACGCCGGGCAGAACGCGGCGGCATACCGCTTTGAGCGCCGGGTCCTCGACCGGTCCGAGCATATGGCCAAGAATGGCAGTGCGGGCGCCGAATCGCTTGGCGAGCTGCATCAATTCCAGGCATTCCATGGCTTCGCTTGCGAAGGCGTCGGTTATCATTCCCGCGCCCGAGAAGACGAACAGATCGGCGGATTGAACGGTTGAAATGATTTCGGCGCAGTTACGCTGCCCGCGCGCCCTCATCTTCGTTTGAGCCGCCAGCCCCTGCACGAGGGGAAGGTGCCGGAAGGCGGCGTTTTCAAAGCCGCGGAACATACCCGAAAGAGGAAATCCCGGTTTCGACAAGCGCCCAAACAGCTTGAGGTCGAAGCACTGTCCGCGGCCTTCGGGCGAAAGCGGAACAGCTCCTGGAAGTTTAGAGCGGACCTCGCCGGGCGCCAGCGTGAAGACGCCGATCTCCGCCTGCGGCCATAGGGCGCGAAGACGCCTATAGGCGGTCTCCAGCATCGCCTGATCGCCTACATTGAGGCAGCGCATTCCACTTGGCTGGATGACGACCTTCAACAAGAAAATTCCTTAGGGCAGGGAAAACTCTTAAGCTACTGAATTATAGCAGGCTAAGGCAAGTTCTTGTTTCTCAAGCGCAAACTGCTACTCGGGTCATGGGACAATCAACCTCAAGAACGCACGCTCATGCCCTCGCTCCGGCCGCTTCGAATCGTGATCCCCGGCGGGACCGGGCAGGTGGGGCAGATCCTGGCGCGGCACTTTCGCGAGCAAGGACACGCCGTGACGGTGATCTCGCGGCATCCCAAGCCGGCCGAGTGGCACGTAATCGAGTGGAATGCACGGCACCTGGACGGATGGGCGCTGGCGATAGACGGCTCAGATGTAGTGATCAACCTGGCGGGGCGCAGCGTGAACTGCCGGTATACGGCGGCCAACCGGCGGGAGATCAAAAATTCTAGAACCATTACCACGGGCCTGGTGGGCGAAGCGATTGCACGAGCATCGCACCCGCCGCCTTTATGGCTGAACGCGAGCACCGCCACCATCTACCGGCATGCCCTCGACAAGCCCATGGACGAAGCGACCGGCGAACTGGGCGGAAACGAGCCGGACGCGCCCCGCAAGTGGGGCTTCAGCATCGATGTGGCGACCAGTTGGGAGCGTGCGTTCTTCGCGGCCAATACGCCGCGCACCCGCCGCATCGCCTTAAGAAGCGCGATCGTGATGAGCCCGGACGCGGGCGGCGTTTTCGACACGCTGTTGCATCTGGTGAAATGGGGCGTCGGCGGCGCGGCCGGAAGCGGCAGCCAGTATGTCTCCTGGATTCACGACGTCGATTTCACGCGGGCTATCGAACATCTCATCCGGCGCGAGGAGATGAGCGGCGTGGTGAACGTCTCCTCACCGATGCCGTTGCCGAATCGCGAATTCATGTGCTGTCTTCGCCACTCCTGGTGCACCAGCTATATCGGGCTGCCGACGCCGAAATGGATTCTGGCGCTGGGCGCGCTTCTTCTTCGAACAGAGACCGAACTGGTGCTGAAAAGCCGCCGGGTGGCGCCGGGGCGGCTTCTCGAAACGGGCTTTGAGTTCCACTTTCCGAACTGGCGCGGAGCTTGCCAGGACCTGGTGCACCGCTGGCGCGAACTGCATTGCGAAGTCGCCGCGCCGTGAACTCCGCGGCGATCCCTGGTTAGGGCGCGATCTGCAGGAAATTTAGCTGGGTGGGCAGCACGGACGGTACCTGGAACAGGTTATTTCCGGCGTATTCGCCCGTCACAAACAGGTCGGGGTCGAGAGCCAGCAAGCCTCCGGACAGGAAGAAGACCGACGCCTGGGCCTGGTTCGCGATAGAGAGCGGAGTCTCGTACGGATATTCAAAGATAGTGGGGTTGCTGAGTATCCGATGGGGCAGGATGGGCAGCGGCGCGGCGCCCGGCATGGTAACGGGCAGCAGCCGCGGATCGATTTGCGAGGCCTTATCGAAGCGGAAGAACCATCCATTGGATTGCGCGTTGGCGGCGGCAATGACCGCGGATTCGGTCGAGTTGGGCACTTCGAGATCGCCATAGCCATACTGGAACAGGGTCGCCTTTTGAGGCACTCCGGAAAGCGGCGAAGTTTGCAGATGAGGCGCGAAGCTGAGCGGATCGCCCACCATGCCCAGCCAATCGGCGGCTTCAAACGCGGCCTGGATAGCCATGGCGCCTGCGATCGAGTTCGTCACCGGAGGCAGGTTGCGGTAGACGTAGTTGTCATTGAAGTCGTCGTGGAAGTATGCTTCGGGCGGAGCGATGCCGGCATCGACGTTCAGAAGAGCGGGACTGATGGAAGAAAGATACTCGATGGCGAGCGGGCGTCCGGTGATTGCCAGGCGCGCGACATCGACAGAGGAGCCGCCCGCGCCGCTCATGGTTGCGATGCGTTCATTCGCCTCGGTGGCGTGAAAGAGCGTGCCGTAAGTGGCGCCGAAGGATTGGCCGACATAATAGATCCGCGAAGGATCAAGGCCGTAGCCCAGGCCGCCGGTTTCGCGAATGGTTTGAACCAGCGCGAACAGATCGACCGCGGTCTGGCGTCCGCAGTCACGGACCGCGAGAGCGCCGGGGAGGATACATCCGTCGCTCGGACCAATGCTGGAATTCCCAGGGATCAGAATGCCGCGCCCCGGAGTAGAAACCGTCTGCACGCTGCCGTTCGTGCCCGTGATGTTCACCACGCCGCCTTGACCGTAGCCGTGCCCGGTGATCTCAATCGCGAGAGTGGCGATGCCCATCTGCGCGAGCGTAGAGGCGATGTAAGTCGGCGCGCCGAACTGGTTGTCGCCTAGCCCGTGTCCGTAGATGGCGACCGGGTATTTCCCTGAGCCGGAACCGAGGGAGGGCAGGAACAGATGGAAAGAAACCGGGATGTAGGCGGTCGGCGCGGAGATGGGCTGCGCGGTAGGCGTAGTGAGAATGCTGCCGCTCGTTGGATCGAGAAAGAGCGGAGTCAGGAACATTCCGAAAGCGACTTGCCCAACCCCGGTGAGCACGCTGGGAGTAATGGTCTCGGAGTTATCCACATCATCGCCGCTGCCTTGCGGCGCCCACGTCATGCTTTGAACAGACGAGAGATTGTAAACCGAGGGCGCGCCGTTCAGTCCGGCGGGCAGCACAACGGGCGGCTGATTGGCGTCGGCAAATGCGCGAGCGTTCTGAAGCCAAGAAGTGGCGCTCATGGTCGTGAACAAAGACGCCGTTACGATTCTGGCGGTCGAGGCTGGATGCTGCGGAACCTGCTGGAGAGCGGCGGCGAGCGTCTGGCAGTACGGGTCGCTGCTTTGCAAGCAATCGGTGAATGCATCAGAGGCTTTTAGCTTTTTCCCACTACTATCGTGGACCGAATCGGTGACGACAAAGAGGTATTGGCTCTGCTGATTAAGCACCTGATTCGGCTTCGCGAAGGCGCAATTGGTGGTGGGGTCGAAGATGATCTGATTCAGAGAAACGGCGGCGTTGTTTGAGACCGCGACGATCTGCATGCCTGAGGAAAGAGTGCTGGCGTTGACGGGGCCGGAGAAACAAGCCGCCACGCGCGGGTTAACACTAAATCCATCGAGTTGATTGAGAAGCGCCGTGTTGCTGCAGACGCTCGGCGCGGTGGAAACATCGCAGGTTTCGAATGACTCGGGCAGATTGATGCGGATGCCGGTCTGCTGGGTAGCGTCAGCAACGGTTAGAGCATTCGCGGGAAAAGGACCGGTGGTTGGTGAACCGGGGTTATAAAGAGCCGTCGTTTGAGCGGCCGAAAGGCACGATGCGAGAGCGGCGAGGAGAAGTACTACTTTCATGCGTTTTAGATTTGATAATTTCCAGTAATCGAACAGAGATTAGAAAGAATTCACGAGGGAGTTCTTGCGTGGTCGGGAACTAGGTGTAACCTAGCATACCGGGGGCGGCGCCGACACTCGTACAATAACGAGAACCGAATCGATGGCGAATATCGCAATCGTCTGTCCTCCGTTGCCGGGACATTTGAACCCAATGTTCACGCTGGGGCGCGCGCTCGTAAAGCGCGGCCACCGGGCGTACGTTTTCACGATACCGGCGCTCGCGGCGAACGTTCGGTCGCAGGGGCTGGATTTCGAGGCGGTCGGCGCTGTGGGCGGCGACGCGCTTGCCGAATCCATTCGCGAAATGGGCGGGAAGCGAGGATTGAGCTCGCTGCGCTACGCCGTGGGACGCGCGCGGCAGCTCACGCAGCTACTATGCGAAGAGCTTCCGGAACGGTTTCGAGCGGCAGGGATCGAACTGGCGCTCGTCGATCAAAATGAACCTGCGGGAGGAAGCGTCGCCGAGTACCTGGGGCTGCCATTCGTCAACGTGTGTCCCAGCTTGCCGCTGAACCGCGAGCCGGACATCCCGCCGCCCTTTGTGCCGTGGACGTTTCGGCCAGGCGTATGGGGGCGTTTGCGGAATCGGATCGGGTACGGCCTTTCGGATTGGTTGATCCGGCCGATTAATGGAACGCTGAACAGGTATCGCCGCGGCTGGGGCTTGCGTCCGATCAGCGCGCCGGACGACACGTTCTCGCGCCGGGCTCAGCTTTGCCAGATGGCGCGCGAGCTCGATTTTCCGCGGCGGGCTCTGCCTCAAAGTTTTCACTACTTGGGTCCGTTCTGCGATGCGGGGGGGCCTGGAGGCGGCGCGGCCTTTCCGTTCGAGCGGCTGAATGGAAAGCCCTTGATCTATGCCTCGCTTGGAACATTGCAGGCGCGCGACAGCCGGCATTTCCACACGATAGCGGAAGCCTGCGCGGGTTTGGAGGCGCAACTGGTGATCGCAACCGGCGGCGAAGGCGGCGATCTGCCACAGGGTTTGGCGGGCGAGCCCGTAGTGGTGAGGTATGCGCCGCAACTCGATCTTCTGGCGCGAGCGAGCTTGACGATTACGCACGCGGGCTTGAACACAGTTATGCAGTCGCTGCTGTTCGGGGTGCCGATGGTGGCGCTGCCGATCACGCACGACCAGCCGGCGATCGCGGCTCGCATGGCGCATGCGGGGGCGGGCGAGACGATTCCTATTGGCCGCGCAACCAGCGCGAACTTGCGCGCGGCAGTGCAACGCGTGATGCGGGAACCGGGTTATCGAACCCGCGCGGAGAGCCTGCGCGATTCCGTGAAAGCAGCGGGCGGCGTGGAGCGCGCGGCAGCGATTGTAGAAGACGTCCTGCGGAACACGATGCCTAGACGGGCGTGATGACCATCTCCTCTTTAGGAATCGCATCGAGCATCTGCATCCCGACTTGAAGATGCTGGTTCATGAGCAGGTGTGGAGTGTGCGCCATCCATTCGGCAAGAGAGATGTCCTGGTACTCGGGCGTCTTGAACATCTCAAGGAAAACCAGGTCCGTGTCGCCGGTGTTTTCGATGTAGTGAGGATTCGAAATAGGCACATAGCCGACATCGCCTTCCTGGAAGTCCATGGTTCGCGCATCGCTGCCCGCGATGAAGAGAGTCATGCGGCCTTTGCCCTGGATGTAGTATTGCCATTCGTCCGCGTTGGGATGCCAATGCAACTCGCGCAATCCGCCGGGTTTCAGCGTGACTATGGCGGCTGAAATGGGAGTGACAGGAAACAACTTGGAATCGATGATCTTCACTTCGCCGCCGGGAGTGACCTTTGTCGGCTTCATGGTGCTGGGCCGAAAAGAGTAGCTTTTCGGAACGGTACCGGTGGCTTCGGCTGCTTGCGCCTGCTCGGCTTTCAGATCGCCGGGCAGGCCGGTCTGAAAGATGAACAGCTCTTTCTTGGGTACTTTGTCGAAGGTGGACGCGGGCACGTTGAAATTTTTCGCGAGCACTTCTTTCGGCGTGTGCGTGAGCCAATCGGTGATCAGAAACGTATGGAATTCGTCGAAGTTGCCGTCATCGAACACGAGCAGGAACCGGCAGCCGTCGGGGCCGAGGCCTTGAATGGAGTGAGGAACTCCAGGCGGAAAGAGCCAGAGGTCGCCTTGCGTGACGTCATCCACGAAACTGCGGGCATGGTGATCGACGGCGGTAATGCGCGCGTTGCCGTAGAGCATGATGGCCCATTCGGCTTCGACGTGCCAATGAAGCTCGCGGACGCCGCCCGCAGTGAGGCGCATTTCGACGCCGGCGATGTCTTTCGATATGGCGAGATCGCGAACAGTCACCTGGCGCGTCCAGCCCGCGGCTTCGATGCGCTTGTGCGAGAGCGCGAAGGAATATTTAAAGGGCTTGACGCTGCCGTTATCGGTTTTGGGCGACCAAACGGAATCCGGATTTTCCTGGGCGAGTGGCAGATTTCTAGGCCCAGGATCGGTTTCATTGGGCGCATTGTGGTCTCCGCTTTGCTGATTCTGGAACGGGCCTGCGTCAGCACTGGCTCTCAGCGGCGCGACGACAGTCAGAGCGGAAGCCGCGGCAACGGCCGCCGAGCCCAACATCTTCCTGCGGTTTAACTTCGTATCTCGCTCTTTCATTTTGGACACGATTTCTCCTTTTAGTAAGGCACTGCCGAAAGTACTTAGAATATGTAAGTCACGTATAAATATGGGTAGTTGTAATCTTTCCCGTGAGTAGCTTGGTTCAAGAAAGCGCCAGTGAATATGTGAGCAAAACCGAGCCCATATGTTACATGCCGATTTTGCTTGAAGTCGGCAAGCATATCTAGTTCCTCGCCGAGATGCTTACTGGCAGCTCTGGGGTCCGCTGCGACAGAGATGGCGCCGTTAGCGCCATATACGGCGTCGTTCTTAGTCGCGAGCCAAAGGTTGTCCATCATTTCTGTAAAGGTCCACTTTCTTGAGGCTTTCTGATCCACGCCGATACGCAGGTCTTCGATGTTTCTCCACCCGAACTGATCGCCCAAATCCATCTTGTCGTGGGCGGACGGGTAGAGCTGATCGTGCGTGCCCCAAGTCAGGCTGTTCGGATTCTTGTTCCCGGACCCGTAATTATACTCGGCGAAAATGCGCGGCTTCACGCCGGAATCGAGAAAAGTGTAACCCGCGTTCCAATGGCCGCCCCAGGCGTCGATCGTATCGGGGCCGAGCGAGCCGGTCTGCTTATTCATTTCGGCGTCGTAGTCGAGAGAGTGCAGGGTTCCGGCGAGGCGCGCGCCGCCGGTGACTTCGCTGAAGTGGCCATGGTGCTCGGTCTCGGAAAGCGAAACATTACCGGGGGCTACGCGCCATAACAGGTATGGCTCAAGCGTTGCGCGGGGAATCACGTGAGTGAAGCTGGCATAGACGCCATACAGGTTGTTGCCTTCAATGTGGCGATCGACCTGGCCGTCAATGGCATTGATAACCGATGCCGCGAAGATACTGATCTTCGCGCTGGACGGATGCAGATCGAGGCGCAGGGTGTCGAAGGTGCGTCCCATGTTCAGCCAGTCGGATGGGCCGATGACGCGCTCGTCGCCGAAGCTCAAGATCTCGCGGCCGGCGATGAAGTCAAACCAGCCTTCCATGGCGCTGCCAAGCTCCAGATATGCCTCGCGGATGTCCCAGATATTTTGATAGGGCGGGGCAGTGGCGACATGATGATTGAAGAACACTCTTGAGTCTTGAGTAACTCCGACGAGCTCGAGCCAGCTAGTGGGTTGAAGGTAGATGCCAAGCCGGAGTTGGGTTAAATCGTAGGTGTCGCCGGAATACGAGTAACCGATTCCATCCTGACTTTCCAGGCGGTCGCGAAATTGTCCACCGAATTTGACCCAGGAGGGAAGCGATTGATCCAACTGAGTAACTGGGTACGCCCAGCCGTCCGGGTTAGGGCCGGGTACGCGCAGATCCAAGGCCGCATGGGAATCGCCCGGCGTATCGGGAGCATAGGAGGCTGAGGTGGACGGCGAGTTAGTTTGCCCAACCGCGACTTGACAGAGAGAGATACTAGCGGCTATGACGCCTATCACCAAAAGACGAAACATTGCCCACTAGTATAAGTAGGTTTCGACCGGCTGCCAATTGGGGATTGTGTGAGTCTGTTGATATTTATCCAATTTCGCGAGAAAGTCGGACCACATAGCGGCAGAGTCGACAGCGGTTATCCAATTGATAGTCTCCCCAGTCTTGACGTGCTCAAACGAAAGGTTGTCAGCAAGATGCAACCTAGGGATGATTTTCTGCGTGGTCATGCCTTGCTCGTAGGCCAGGACGATGGTGTCCCAGATGACCCAGGGTTTCGAGAAGTCGTTGACGCGGAGCGGCTTTACGAAACGGAAATACCAGGCCTGGTATTCGCTCCAGAGCCATGCTCCGACGGGGCCGTGGCCGCTGACGAGCTTTCGGGCCGCTTCGAACGATAGCGCGAGATCTCGGCGGCACACGTCGCCGGAACCGATCGTCACCGGAACGCGGGAACCGAGAATCACCTGCCAGGCTTTGGGGTCATTTTCGACGTTGTACTCTTGACCGCCATCCGTCAGGTTCTTGAAGCCCATCGCGACGACTTCGATGCGGTCCGCGATGTCGGGGTCTTGCAGGATGGCAGACGCGACGTCGGTGGCGGCGCCGATGGTGAGAACGGCCAGGCGGCGATCTTTCGAGAAGCGTTTCGAAACCTGGACAATGAAATCCGCTCCGCTGTTGGGGCGCGGCGTTCTGATGTCGGCGAGCGGCAGGCTGGAACCTTCAAACAGCGGCGGATGCGTCGCCATGCCGAGATGGTGCTCGACTTCATCCTTTAAGATTTCGTAGGTGGCATGAGCGGAAGGCGCGGGCAGGCTGGGCGCGTGCGCCGAAACGATGCCCAAAACATCAAACGATGGATTCACCAGCAGATAAGCGATCGCCCATTGATCGTCGATCTCGTTGCCCACGTCTGTTGAAAGGATCACGGGCGTTTGGGGCCATGCCGGTGCCGCGGTCGCGAAAAGGAACGCGGCAAGCAGCAGGATGCGAGATGATACTTTACCCGTAATGCTCACGGTACATTCTCTCGGCCTGGCGATTGTGTTCTGCACGGTTACTATGATCGGCTGGGGCTCGTGGGCGAATACGCAGAAGCTGGCGGGCCGCACGAACTGGCCGTTCGAATTATTTTACTGGGACTACGCGATCGGCATTTTGCTGTTCAGCATCTTGTTCATGTTTACGGCGGGAAGCGTGGGCTTGCGGGGAATGCCGGCCGCGGCCAATATCGGACAGGCGTCGAGCTACGCGATTCGGACGGCGATGCTGAGCGGCGCGCTGTTCAACGTGGCGAACATCCTGCTAGTTGTGGCGATCGACGCGGCGGGAATGTCCATCGCGTTCCCGGTGGGCATCGGACTGGCGCTGGTGATCGGTACGTTGGTTACCTATCGCGAGCAGCCGACAGGCAATGCGCCGCTGCTATTCCTCGGCGTGGCGCTGGTCCTGGTGGCGATGATCGTATCGGCGCTGGCGTATCGCAAGCTGCCGCGCGCGCGGAGCGAAAGCTGGGTGAAAGGAATCGTGTTTTCGATAGTGGCGGGCTGCCTGATGGGCTTCTTCTACCCCGAACTGCTGCGTTCCCTCTCCGCCGACTTCAACACACTGCCGATCCGGCCGGGTTACCTGACGCCATACACGGCGCTATTTTTCTTTGCGATCGGCCTGGTGGTGAGCAACTTCGTCGTGAACACGATCTTCATGCGGGCGGGGGGCCGGAGTTATGCCGAATATTTCGGCGCGAGCGCGAAGCTGCATTCGTTTGGAATGCTTGGCGGCGCGATTTGGATGGTTGCGCTCAGCCTGAATATCATCGCCTCGGGCGTCGCGGGTCCGGCGATCTCTTACGCGCTAGGGCAGGGCGCGACGCTGGTGGCTGCGATTTGGGGCGTGGCAATTTGGAAGGAGTTCAAAGCCGCGCCGCGCGGGACGACTCCGTTGATCGTGTTGATGTTTATCGGTTACGGGCTGGGCTTGGCGCTGATTGGGCTGGCGACGCTGTAGCCGCAGCGGGCCGCGGGTTTCGAAGAAGAGCTTCCGGCAGCGCCCACGCGTAGAGCACGCCGCGGCAGCCGATCAGAATGTATTGGCGGTCATCGAGCAGATAGGTGATGGGCGGCGCCTGTGCCTGCCCGCCGCCCGAAGCATGCCAAAGAGTTTTCCCTGTCCGCGCATCGAGCGCCAGAATGTTTCCGTAGACGTCGCCGGTGAAGACCAGGCCGCCCGCCGTACTTAAGACCGAAGCCCAGTTGTCGCCGGGCCCGAGGTCGTGCTGCCAACGCGTCGCGCCTGTCTGATAGTCGATGGCCTTCAGAGAGGATCGCGCCCAGACGGAGAGATCGCGGCCCGCGAAGCCTTCCGGTTTGCCGGACGATAGATCGTAATAAATGCTGAAGGAGCGGTGCGTGTCCACATAGAGCAGCCCCGTTTCGGGGTCGAAGCTGGGCGGCATCCAGTTCGTAGCGCCGAGCGCGTCGGGTTCAACCAGAGTTCCGGCGGGGCTGGGATTCTTGGATGCATCGGCGATGGGCCGGCCGGTCGCATCCACGCCTTTGCTCCAGTTGATCTCTTCATAAGGCGCGGACAGCAGCGCTTTGCCGGTTGCGCGATCGAGCACGAACAGGTAGCCGTTGCGCGAGGCTTGGATCAGGAGCTTGCGCGGCGCTCCATGGAAATCGGCGTCGACTAGCACGGGCGTTTGCACGGCGTCCCAATCGTGGACGTCGTGCGGCGAGGGTTGGAAATACCAGACCAATTTTCCGGTATCGGGGTTGAGGGCGACGATCGTGCAGGTGAACAGGTTGTCGCCTGGACGCGTGTAGCCGGCGAGCACCGGGTTGGGATTGCCGGTGCCCCAGTAGAGAAGGTTCAGCGAGGGGTCGTAGGTGCCGGTGATCCAGGTCATGCCGCCGCCGTGCGCGATGGCGTCCGTGCCCTTCGGCCAGGTGTCGGCGCCGGGCTGGCCGGGCTTCGGCAGTGCGTCCCAGCGCCATTGCAGTTTTCCAGTGTCGGGGTCGAAGGAATCGATGAAGCCGTGCAGATCGGTGAAGTCGCCCGAGACGCCGACGATTACGTGGCGGCCGATGATGAGCGGCGCCATGGTCGCCCAGTAGCCGAGCTTCACGTCGGCGAGTTCCACGTCCCATTGCATTTCGCCGCTGCGGGCGTCGAGTGAGAGCAGATGAGCATCCGGCGTTTCGAAATAGAGATGGCCTTGGTACATGCCTAAGCCGCGCTGGCCGATATGCAAACCTTCGTTTGCGTGATAGCGATAATGCCAAAGCTGTTGGCCGGAGCGAGCATCCACGGCCCAGACATCGTCGGGTTCCGTGAAGTAGAGCGTGCCGTTCACGAGAAGCGGCGTCGATTTCAGCCCCGGGCCGGTGGATACATCGGTTTGGAAAGCCCAGGAGAGCGTCAACATTCCAACGTTGGTTGTGTCGATCTGGCGCAACGCGCTGAAGCGCTGGCCGGAGTAATCGCCGTTGTAGGTGGGCCAGCTATCGGGCTTCGGGTGGAGGATGGCTTGAGGATCGAGGCCCTGGGCGAGCGCGCACCACGCAACTCCTAGCAAGACGGACGCGCGCCGGATCACTTCAGCGTCTCCAGATAGGCGAAGAGGTCGTGTATGTTTCGGTCGGTATAGACGGATAGCTGCGCCACGTGCGCGGCGAGCGGGTCCTGCACGCGGACTTGGACCCGCGCTCGATTCCAGGATCGGGTCCAACCGTCGCGGCCGCGCAGGGTGACGGTGAATTCATCGGCATAGATCTGTTCGCCTTCAAAGCTGCGGCCTGAGCTTTCGGTCACCGTGACAGTTGGGTTCAAGCCCGCGGGGAAGACGATGCGGCTCTGCAGATCGATGGGCTTGTACTTGGTCGCGACATGCGCGAGATCGCGCTCGGGCGAATGGCAAGTGGAGCACTTGCCCGCGCCATTGAAATATGCCTTGCCGCGATTCGCGTCTCCGACGAGTAATGTTTCGGGGGGAGAATCGGGCGCTCTGCGCGCCACCGTGGAGGCGAGCGCCGCTTCCGAGTGGAGATAGGTTGCGATCTGGCGAATTTGCGCATCGGAGAACGAAAACGCGGGCATGCCTTTCTGAAGGCGGCCGTTGCGGACCACCTGCCCAATGAGGTCTCCGTTCACGTCGTGGTTGACGAGAGTGGAGCGGATCAAATCGGGCCCGCTCGCGCCGCGCGCATCCGGGCCGTGACAGAAGGCGCAGTTCTGCTGGAACAGAAGCTTGCCCGCGGAAGCTTGTGCATCGGCTGCTTGCTTCTGACCCATATCGTCGGGGTCTTGAGCAGGTAAGCGCAGAGCTGCGACGAGCAGAACGGCGAGAAGCCGAAGCACCATTAGGAAGTCTTAGGCGCGCCGGTTTGCTCCAGGCTGCGCGCGCTGTGATCTTTCGCCGAATCGAGCCACGCGACATCGGCCGACGTATCGCTGAACCGCCGCAGGCCCGCTTCGCGAATGGCCGCATCCTCGACCTTCTTGAGCGGCGTGTAGCGCGGGTGGTGATGCTCCTTGTAGGGATTGTTTCGCGCGGCGTTATAGCAGCAGATCATCGACCAGCGAGGCTGATCGGAGCGATTCTGATCGGAGCGATGCAGCATGTTGCAATGAAAGAACAGCACGTCGCCGGGGTCCATTTCGACATAGACCAGTTCGAGGCATTTCTCCGCTTCGCGAACGCGCTCGAGATCGGCGCCGGCCTGATCGCCGGTCAAGACGTGGTCGACGCGCCCCATCAAGTGAGAGCCCCGCAAGACCTGCAGGCATCCGTTCTCCTTGGTCGCGGGATCGACGGCAATGGAAGCGCTTGCGAGCAGCGGAAACAGAACGCCATTCTGATACCAGTAGCCGTAATCCTGATGCCAAGTCCATGCGCCGCCCACCTTGGCGTCCTTCATGATCATCTTGGAGTGGTAGTGATAAACCTCGCCTTCCAGAATTTTTTCGGCGGAATCGACGATGCTCCGGCAGCGCGCGAACATTCCGTAGATCGTGTCGCCGGGGTGGTTCCAAAGCGATAAGCGCACCGTTCCTCCTTCGCCGTCGCCTTTCCCGAAGGAGTGCTGGTCCAGTTCGCGATCTTCCTTGGCGGCGCGGCGCAGCAAGCCGATCTCCTCGCGATCGAACATGCCGCGCGCGAGCGCAAAGCCTTCGCGGTGATACTGCTCGACCACGTCATCTTTCAAGGGACCTTTAGCCATGACAAGTTCTCCTTCCTATCAATTCCGGCTTGCTATCAATTCCGGCTTGCGATCAGTTCCGGACCCCGAGGTCTCGCATGATTTTGTCAGTCGCCTCATAAGCTTCGCGCACCCAGTCGACGATGCGCGCGGGCTCCGGCGAGTATTCGAGTTCGATACTGACGGTTCCGTTAAAGCCGGCATCGACGAGCGCTTTCAAATACGGCGGGAAATTCACCACGCCGCGGCCAGGCGGCAGATCTCCATGCTTCTTCCCGTCGCAATCCGATAAGTGCACGTGAGCGATTCGCCCCTTCAGCTTGCCAATGTCTTCGGCGGCGTCTCCGGTCAACAACACGTGGGAGATATCCACGTTGGCTTTGGCCGAAGGATGATCGACCTCTTCGAGAAAGCGCTTCATCAGATCGATAGAGTTGACGATCGACATGTGAAACGGCTCCAATTCAATCGCGAGTTCCAGTCCGAGATCTGCCGCATAGGCGGCGAGCTCGCGCACATGCTCGACGGCCCATTTCCACTGGTCGGCGGGAGCAATGACTTCCTGTTCCCAGATGTACTCCCCGAGAACTAACAGAAGATTCTTGCCTTCGAGTTCGTAGCAAAGATCGAGATAGCGCTCGGCGCGCTCGACGTGGAACTGACGAACCGGCTTGTTGAAATCCGCGATGCCCAATGCGCAGCAGACAGTAGAAACGACGGGAAGGCCGGAGGAGAGGCAGGCGTCGCGGATGAGCCGCCGTTCCTTGGTGGACAGCTCATAGGGATCGGCGAAGATGTCGATCGTATCGAAGCCGATCTCTTTGGTCAGCTCGATGCCGCGCGCGGTATTCACTGAGGTGCCGAGCCAAGCGGAACTGATCAGGCCAAGTTTCAAGCGCGCGCCCTCATGAAGACATCTTTATCATGCCGATGGCCGGCGTGGGCCGCGCATTGGCGTAACTTTCCCATTGACCGGAACCAAGCTGGCAGCGATACTATCATAAACGTTCATGAAAACGTTCAGCAGGGTTCATGGAGACGATGGGAGATGGTTCCGGAGCTGGATCTAAACCCGCCGCCGCGGCCGGCGCGCATCGACTACGGAATTGGAGCCGTTGGCGCGGGTTTCATCATGCGCGATGTGCAGTTGAAGGCCTATGCGGATGCAAGTTTCAACGTTGCGGCCATCACGTCGCGCACGCCAGAGATCGCGCACGAGGTGGCGGACCTGCGCGGCATTCCGCGCGTCTACGACACGCTCGAAGAAATGCTGGGCGATCCCTCGGTCGAGATTCTCGACATTGCCGTGCCGCCGGATCAGCAGCTCGCAATCGTGCGGCAGGCGGTGGCGAGCGCAGGTCATCTAAAAGGGATTCTGGCGCAGAAGCCGCTGGCGGTGAATTATGCCGAGGCAGTAGAAATTGTGAACCTGTGCGAGCGGCACGGGATCGCGCTGGCGGTCAACCAGAACATGCGGTATGACCAATCGATTCGCGCGTTGAAGGCGCTGCTCGAGCGGGACGCGCTAGGGACGCCTGTGCTCGCGACCATCGAGATGCGCGCCGTGCCGCACTGGCAGGCGTGGCTGCGCGCCTATGGGCGGCTCACGCTGCTGAACATGAGCATCCATCACCTGGACAGCTTCCGCTATCTGTTCGGCGATCCGGAATCGATCTTCGTGAGCGCGCGAAAGGACCCCAGGACGGAGTTCGCGCATGAAGACGGGATCTGCCTCTACATACTCGAATACGCTGACGGGTTGCGGGCGTCGGCCTGGGACGACGTATGGACGGGCCCGCGCAGTGACAGAGACGACCTGAATCCGTATATCAAGTGGCGCGTGGAGGGTGTGGGCGGCATAGCCGAAGGCACGCTCGGCTGGCCGCAATATCCAAATCGCACGCCGAGCACATTGACTTACTCGACGGCCGCGCAGCCGGGCGTCTGGGTCACGCCGCGATGGCGCGAAGTGTGGTTCCCGGACGCGTTTCAAGGTCCCATGGCGGATCTGATGAACGCCATTGCAACCCGTAGCGCGCCCGCCACAAACGGCGCCGACAACCTTGGGACGATGGCGCTAATAGAGGCGGGTTACCGTTCGATCCGCGAGCATCGGCCGGTTCAGGTTTCAGAAATCCGTTGACGTATGCGCCGCCGCTCAACCGCACCCACCATGAGAGATATCGCCACGCGCGCGAAGGTCTCGATCGGGACGGTTTCGCGCGTGCTGAACCGCCATGCGGATGTAGATGACGAGCTGCGGATCCGGGTGGAGGCGACGGCGCGCAAACTCGGCTATCGGCTCAATACGCGGACGCGCGGCGTGGCGCATGCGAAGTCGCGGATTCTCGGACTTATCTTGTGCAACGATTTTGGGCTCAGCTCGGCGCAATCGCTGCTGCTGCTGGGCGTGGAAGAATATTGCGCGCGCACCGGCTACTATCTGCTGTTCGCGCGGCACCAGTTCCCAGCGGAGGCGACCGCCGAAACGCGTCAGATGCCGGCCGTCATCGAAACGCCGGGGCTGGCCGATTGCATAATTCTCGTAGGTGCGATTCAGGCGAACATCTGGAAGGCGTTCGACGCGCACGGGTTGAACTATGTGGTGCTGGCCAATCATCTGGCGGGCGAAGAGCCGGCGCCGAGGTGCAGCCAGGTCCGTTACGCCGATGACGCCGGCTGCTATGAGGCTGTTCGCTACCTGGCGCAGTTGGGCCACACCGATATTTGGTACATCGGCGACGCCTCGCGTCCCTGGCACCGGAATCGATATCGCGGATATGCGCGCGCCATGGGCGAGCTTTCGCTTGCGCCGCATGTGCACACCATCGCGCTCTCCGACAATGAATTCGAGAACGGGCAGTCGGCGGTCTCGCACATCCTGGACCAGCATTGGCCGGTGACCGCGGTGCTGGCGGCCTCGGACGAATTGGCGTTCGGCGCGCGCGAAGGCCTGCGGCAGCATCGCCGCGACGTCCCCAAGCATGTCAGCCTCATCGGGTTCGAACATCAGGCCGGCCATGCGCGAGGCTCAAACCTGACGAGCGTGTGCATCGATATGGCGGAAGTGGGCCGGCAGCTTGCGAAGCTAGCCATTGCCCAAATCGAAGCGCGGGAAACGCATCCTCAAACAGTCACGCTGCCGACGGTGTTTAACAAGCGAAGCACGTGCCGCCCGTTGCGAAAAGAGGAGCACATGCTGCTGTGATACGCCGCTGTTCATGAACTGTTATGAAATTTTACTTGACATGTATACTGATTTGGAATTACATCGAAAGCAAAGCGTTTGGTGGATGAGGGAGTCTCTCGTGAAACTGCTAGCCCTGTCGCTGGCGCTATCGCCGGTATTGATGCCAGTATGCGCGGCCCAAGCGCCCGCCGCCGGCGTAATCTACCCGGGCGGCCGAGGTCCGGGCGAGGGGAAACACGTCGTGCTGGTGGCAGGTGATGACGGCGAGTACCACTCCGAAGAAGCGCTTCCGCAGCTAGCAAAAATTCTAGCCGTGCGGCATGGCTTCACGTGCACGGTGCTCTTTTCGATCAATCCAGCCGATGGCACGATTGATCCGCGCGCCAAGGGCAACATTCCGGGGCTGGAAGCGCTCAAGGACGCCGATCTGCTGGTGCTCTTTATTCGTTGGCGCGACCTCCCGGACGATCAGATGAAGATGCTGGTCGAGTACATCGAATCGGGGCGGCCGATTATGGCCATCCGCACGGGGACGCATCCCTTCTGGTTCAAGACCAGCAAGACCTACGAAAGATATTCATGGAACAGCAAGGCGCCGGGCTGGGAAGGCGGTTTCGGGCGCAGGGTCTTGGGCGCGACCTGGGAGGAGCAGTTGGGTCACTACGGGCACCATGGCGCGCACGGCAAGCAGAGTACTCGCGCATGGTTTGCGCCGGGAGCCCAGGGCAATTCGATTCTGCGCGGCATTCAGAGCGGTGAGATCTGGGTTCCAACGGAGGTTTACGAAGTGCCTTTGCCCCAGCCCGCGACTTGCCACGCGCTGCTGGTAGGCCAAGTGCTTTCGGGCTTGAGCCCCACGGACGCGCCCGTTCCCGGCAAACTCAACGATCCCATGCTGCCGGTCGCCTGGACGAACAGCTTCACCGGCGAAGCCGGCAAAACCGCGCGCGTGTTTGTTTCGACTATGGGCGCGGCAGACGACTTGCTGAATGAAGCATTGCGCCGGCTGCTGGTGAATGCCGCATACTGGGCCGTCGGGCTCGAAGATCAGATTGGCCCCAAAGCGGATGTGGCTTTGGTGGGCGAGTATCAACCCCATTCCTACTTATCTGAGACTTTCACGCCGGGCGTGAAGCCAACCGACCTGGCGCTCCAACCAACGTCCGTTCCAAGGAGATAATCGTGCAATTACTCGAAGGGAAACTTACGAAATTAATCCTGCTTTGCGCAGCCGCCGCGCTCTTGGGCGTTCAATATTGCGCAGCTCAGACGTTCTCCTCATCTATCACGGGCATCGTGAGCGATCCGGCGGGGGCGCGCATAAAGGGCGTGAAGATCCAGCTAAAGAACATCGGGAACAACGACGTGCGGGATACCGTGTCGAGCGAAGATGGGTCGTATCAATTCCAAAACCTTCTTCCGGGTAATTACGAGATCACGGCGCAGTTATCGGGCTTCAAGAGTTACACGCAGACCAACATGGTTCTCCGCGCGGATACGGCGGCGACGGTCAACATTCCGCTCCAGGTAGGAGATGTCCAGCAGAAAGTAGATGTGACGGGCGAAGCGGTGCTAGTGGATACGGAGAGCGCGAACAATTCCGTCTCGATGGACAGCCACTTAATCGAATCGTTGCCGAACAATACGCGCAATCCGCTGAATTTCGTTTTCTCGCTGGCGGGCACCACGGAAGCGCAAGGCAACCAAACGTCGCGCTCGCAGACGTTCGACCAGTTATTCAGCCAGTTCGGATTGAACGGCGGGCGTGATTCCGACGAGCAGATCCTGATCGACGGCGCGCCTTCGACGGCCATGGATTGGGGCGGCTTGATGGTGTCGCCGATGAACGATTCCGTGCAGGAGCAGCAGGTGGCGACCAATGTCTACGACGCGCAGTATGAGCGCTCGGGCATGGGCGTTGTGACACTCATCACCAAAGGCGGCACAAATCAGTTTCATGGAGAAGCCTACGATTACTTGCGCAACTCGGCGCTTGATGCGAACACCTGGGCCAATGACGAATTCGATTCGCCGAAAGGGCAGTTCAAACGCAACCAGTTTGGCGGCAATGTCGGCGGCCCTATCCTGAAGCGATACAACCTGTTCTTCTTCGGAGCATACGAAGGCCTGCGGCAGCCGGATACCGAAAACAGCGGCCTATTGACAGTGCCGACGGCGGCTGAACGCACAGGCGATTTCTCCCAGACGCTCAACTCGTCGGGGACTCCGGACATTATTTACAATCCGTTCTCAACCGTTCAGGCGACCGATTCGCAGGGCAATGTCTACTACACGCGCACGCCGTTTGCCGGCAACAAGATTCCCACGAATCTGATCAGTCCCATTGGCGCGAAGATCGCTAACTTGTACCCGCTGCCGAATCGGCCGAGCCAAGGGCCAAACGATTACAACAATTACTATGGCCAAGCTCCCGGTAATACGACGAACGATAAGTTCGACTGGCGCGTGGATTGGGACCAGAGTTCCGTCCACCGCATGTTTGTGCGAATGTCGGATCGCGTGCGGGAAAATCAAGCCCCGGCCTGCTTCTTCTGCAACGGCGCCGATACCGGGTACAGCAACGACGACAACGGATTCCAGGTAGTAATTAACGATACGATCACTCCCACTCCGACATGGGTCATTGATACTTACATTGGTTACAGCCGCTGGCATGAGCAGCAGACGCCGGTTGGATTGGGTAAGGCTTCGGCGGCGACAATCGGCCTGCCGGACTCGGATTTCCAGGCGCCGGTGCTTCCAACCGTCAATGTGGATAATTACACGAACCTTGGGAATGGAACGTATGAAAGATACATTCGTTACTCGGAAACGGCCCAGGTTAACCTGACCAAGCAGTTGTCGAAACATACTCTGAAGTTCGGCGCGAATTACGACATCTTTATGATCAATAACGAGCCGGAGGGCGTTGGCAGCCTGACCTTCAATAATCAAGAGACTGCTTGCGATCCGGATAGCAACACAGGCGCGACCGGTCCGTGCCAGGCTCAGGCCTACGGTTCCATTTACAGCGGAAACGGCCTGGCTTCGACGTTGCTTGGAGTTTTTGGAAACGCGACCAGCACGACCAGCATCGACCCGGCCATGAGCGAACACGTCTACGGCGCATATGTCCAGGATCAGTGGCGAGTGACGCCGCGGTTAACGATCAACGCCGGTCTGCGCTATGAAAATCAGCGGCCCGCCACGGAACGCTATAACCGCATCGACTGGTTCGACCCGACGGTGGTGAATCCCATCAGCGCGCAGCTTGGCTATAACGTTTACGGCGGATTCGAATACGCCAATGCCAACAACCGGTACGCGTGGGCGCCGGATAACTTGAACTTCGCGCCGCGAATGGGCGTGGCTTACAAGATCACGGACCGCTTTGTGGCGCGCGCGGGGGCCGGCATCTTCTTCACGCCGGCATCGGCCATGCTGAGTTTCGACGGCGGGCAGTTTCTCAACTACGGTTCATTTACGCAGTCTTTCGGCACGGTGAACGGAGAGGGCCTTGTTCCGCAGGGCAGCGCGAGTAACTTGTTTCCCAACGGTTTCACCCCGCAGGTCGGCAGCTCAGAAGGCCTGTTGACCTATGTGGGCTTGAGTCCCCAACAGGTTTGGCCGAAGGGCTCTCATCCGATCGGGTACACCGAGCAGTTCAGCTTCGACCTGCAATATCAGTTGGACTCGCATTCGGTGGTGGAGGCGGGTTTCACGGACGTGCGCGGCCGCAAACTGATGTATGGCAACCCTGACATCAACGCCAATCAGCTTCCCACGCAAGACTTGGCGCTCGGGAACGCGCTCTTCAACCAAGTCGCTAATCCCTTCTATGGAATTATCACGAACCCGAATAGCTCCCTGAACGGCCCGACTATTTATCAGTATCAGCTCATGCAACCGTATCCGGAGTTCAGCGCTATTACTTACGCTCGCTCCTTGCCGGGGGCTTCGTCGGAGTATAACGCGCTTAATTTGAAATATAATCGGGCCTTTAGCAATGGATTTAGCTTGATCGCGACTTACGTTTGGTCGAAAGCTTTGGACGACGGCTCGGAGGACTTAATAGGCTGGAGCGTCGGAAATATGTGGCGGGATTCTTACAATACGATGCTCGATTACGGCGTCAGCACCCACGATCAGCCTCAGAGCTTCGCGGTTGCGGGAGTTTACGATTTGCCATACGGAACAGGGAAGCAGTGGGGCAGCAACGCGCCGTGGATCTTGAGGCAGACGCTCGGAAATTGGGAGCTTTCGACAAACATCCGAGTCGCGAGCGGTTTGCCGATTTTCGGGATCATCGACGATTACGATTCACCGCTCAATAATAACTTCGGTTTCCCCAGCCCCCAAGTGCCGGACCTAGTTGGAAATCCGGTTCCGGCGAATCAGAATCCAAATCAGTGGTTCAATCCGAATGCGTTTCTTTCCACTTATGGGCAATATGCGATTGGAAACTCGCCAATCAAGCAGCCGGCGCTGCGCGAAGCTCCAACGGAGAATTGGGACTTGGCGGTTGCGAAGGGATTCGGGCCGGAGCGCTTCCGGGTTCAATTCCGCGGAGAGTTTCTAAACGTCTTCAATCACCCGATCTTCGGCGGCAACTATAATTTCAACGATTGCCTGACTTGCGGCGGCACGTTTGGCCAGGTATACGGCACGCGCAACGATCCTCGCGAGATTCAATTCAGTCTGAAGGCGATGTTCTGAGCCGGCCGCGAGAGAAGATAGAAGCGATCTCCGATCCGCTGCCTCTATGTTCTCTATGAGCCGACGTCAATTTTCAGCTTCCATTGCCGCAGCTTCGCTGGGCGGGGGTGCTGATTTCGCGCGGGGCCAGAGTCCCGCAAAGTACGCGGTCGTGGGCTCCGGCGTGTTTGGCGCCTGGATCGCGTATCGGCTGCAAGAGGCCGGCCAGCGCGTCACGCTTGTCGATGAGTATGGACCCGCGAACGCACGCGCCAGCTCCGGCGGGGAATCGCGCATCATCCGCTGCAGCTACGGGCCGGACGAAGTCTATACGCGCATGGCGAAGCGATCGTTGACGCTTTGGTCGGAGTTCTTCGCGAAAGCCGGCCGCAATCTCCTAGAGCGCATTGGCGTGCTGTGGATGGCGAAGTCCGGCAATCCTTATGTAGAGCAGAGCCGGCAAACGCTGCGCAAGCTGCAGATTCCGTTTCGCGATCTTTCGGATGCCGATCTGTCCCGCGAGTATCCGCAGATTCATGTGCCGGCCGGCACGGTCGCCATACTTGAGCCGGAAAGCGGCGCGTTGCTGGCGCGGCAGGCCGTGCAGGCGGTGGTTGGGAGCTTCGTCCAAAATGGCGGCGAATATGTGCAAGCGGCGATTCGTTCTCCGCAGGGCGGAGGCAGGCTGCGCGAAATTGTGACGGCGAACGGGGATTCGATCGGTGCGGACGGGTTCATCTTCGCGTGCGGGCCCTGGCTCGGCAAAGTTTTTCCCGAGCTGCTCGGCGAACGCATTTTCGTCACGCGCCAGGAGGTGATGTTCTTCGGCGTACCGCCGGGCGACCCGCGGTTCGCGCCGCCGCGGATGCCGGTGTGGATCGATTTCAGCGACGATCGCGGCATGTACGGTTTTCCGGACCTGGAGTCTCGCGGATTCAAGATTGCGTTCGACCGGCATGGTCCCGCGCTCGATCCCGACACAGCGAATCGCATCGTGAGTACTGACAAGATCGCCGAAGCGCGGGCCTATGCCGCGGAGCGATTCCCGGCGCTTGCGGGCGCGCCTATCGTCGACTCGCGCGTGTGCCAATACGAAAACACTTCGAATGGCGATTTCCTGATTGACCGTCACCCCGAATTTGAAAACGTCTGGATTGTGGGCGGTGGTTCAGGGCACGGGTTCAAACACGGTCCCGCCGTGGGCGAGTACACCGTGGCGCGGATCATAGGCGCCCCCGACCCGCCGGCTGAGCCGCGCTTCTCACTTGGACGCAAGAGCACGGAGCAGCACCGCGCCGTCTTCTAGCTAGCTTCCGGCGGCCGCGCGCTTCACGGGCACTTCAGCGATGGGCTGCTCTTCTGGATTCACAATCTCGATTTTGCCTTTGTAGTAGGCGCCTTCTTCGATCACAATGCCGGGCGTGCGAAGATCGCCCACCAGCCGCCCGCCTCGGCGAACCGTGATCTTTTTGGATGCGTCGAGATCTCCGGTTAAAGTGCCGATCACTTCGATCTCCCGTGCCCGGGCGTCGGCCGCGACGCGGGCGGTCGCGCCCACCGTGAGACGCGCGCCCGGCAATTCGAGCGTGCCGTCCACCTCGCCTTCGATGTGGAGGCTCTCTTTGCTCTTGACGTGACCCCGCACCACCATGGCCTTTCCGATTACGGTCAAGTTCGAGACATTGACGATTCCCTCCGGACCCGCGTTGGGGTTGGGCGGGGCAGGGGGATTCTCGAAGGCTCTGGTTGGTTTACGGTCGCTCCACATAACGTCTTCTATTATCAACCGAGCCGAGCGTGAAAGTTTTTCGCGCGCTAAAACTGGAGATGCAGCGCGAACTGCATTTGTCGCATGGGTACCTGGATCGCCGTGATCTGGCCGGCGCCGCTTTCATCGATGGTCGAGTTAGGGTTCGCCAGATTCGCATGGTTGAAAACGTTGAACGCTTCCGCGCGAAGTTCGAGAGAACGCCGCTCGGTGAGCAATAAATTCTTGGCGATCGATATATTCGAAACTAAGAGGTCCGGTCCACGCAGGGAATTACGGCCGGCCGTGCCTTGACGATACGGCTGCTCGGGCTCGGTAAAGGCCGCGGGATTGAACCACAGATTCGCATTGGGATTCGGCACTTGCCAGTTGCCGACGACATCCGCGCGCAGCGAAGCGAAATCGGGATCGTTCAGGAGCGGCGCATTCGCGACCGTGGGAGTAAACGGCGCGCCGCTCGCGAAAGTGTGCACGCCGCTCAACCGCCATCCGCCCAGAACGGCGTCCGCGACAGCGTTGCCGCCGAGTTTCCAGTAGCGATCGCGCCCGAAGGGAAGATTCCAATTGTGTTCGAGCGTAAGCGTGTGAGTGCGATCCCAAGACGCGGGGCCGTAATCGCTGCGCACGTCATAACTGTTCGAGGGGACGCTTCCGCCTTCGGTATCGGTGAGCGCCTTCGACCAGGTATAAGTCAGCAGGAAATCGAGCCCATGGGAAAATTGCTTTTGTAATTTGGTCTCTAGCGAGTTGTAATTCGAGTTATCGCAATTGCAATACTGGAAGATCCCCTGAGTCAGGCCGTAGGGGTTGTAAAAGGGCCGTCTCGGGTCAACGTCGCCCGGACCCGGAATCGCCTGGTTCGCATTCAACGTCTCGAATAAGTGCCTGCCAACATTGCCTACATAGGCCGCCTCTAGCGCGAGAGTGGAGGTCAGCCGGTGCTGGACTGTGAAGTTCCAGAAATCGACCAACGGAATGCGATAAGAATCGAGCGGATACGTAAAGTAATTGATGCCGAGGCCGTTGGGCAGAGGGTAGGTTCCGTTGGAGCCTACAGGCGGCTGCGGCGGCGCAGGCGGCCCGTTGAGCAGATTGAACACCGGAACATAGATGTTGGATTGCGTCACGCTCTGAGGATTGACGATCGGCGGATTGTAATCCGCTCCCTGGCCGAATACCGAGCCCAAGCCTCCGGGATTGAAGCTGGTTCCGTAGCCTACGCGAATCACGGTTTTTTCGGTCGCCTGATAAGCGATGCCGACGCGCGGAGCGAATCCCAGATTGTAGGGCTTCACGCCGAGATTGATGGGGACCGAGCCTATGCCCGCCACCAAAACGTCGCCCGTTGCGGGATCGAAGCTGCCGGCGCCGCCGGGCTTAGCGGCCACCTGAGGAAGGTAGTCTTCCCATCGCAGGCCGATATTCACCGTAAGCTTCGAAGTTACTCTCCAGGAGTCCTGCCCGAATAAGAAGATACGGGACTCCCGAAGGCCCGGATAATAGCTGTAGGCGGTATAGTAGCGTCCAAAGGTGCTCGGCAGGCCCAAGAGGTAAGAGCCGAGCGCAGATCCGGTTGACGCCAGTCCAGCGGCAAGCGTATCTATATCGGGGTCTCCGGTGACGGCGTCTGTGAAGGTGATCTCTCCCGAGCGATGTAAATCGCTCGGTATGCGCTGCTGCTGCGCGCGCCGCAGGTCCAGGCCGAACTTGAAGGTGTGGTCGCCTGAGATCTTGGTCCAGTTATTCACCCATTGAAACTGATTCTCGGTTTCCTTTAAAGGGCAGTTACATTGATTCACGTTAAGACCATAACCAAAGTTGAAGCCGCCGTTGCCGTTGATATAGAAAGCGGGCAAGCCGGTGGTGGACGAAGAGCCGGTGTTCAGGCCGGGAAGTCCGGCGTCGGTAGCGGGGGTGGCGCCTGCGTCGTTGGGCTGCACGCGAATGCGGTAGCGATAGAATCCGAATCGCGTATCCGTGATCAGCGTCGGGCTAAAGGTGTGATCCAGGCCCAGAGCGAGGCTTTGATTGCGGTCGATGGAATCGCCGGAGAAGCTGAACGCGGTTGGCCCCCCTCCCGCATCGCCGAAAGCGGCAGGCGAGTAATTGTTGAAGTCCGCGATCGTATAGCGGCCGAAGAGGTGAGTCCGGGCGCTCAAGTTGTAATCCACGCGGCCATCGTATTGATCCGTATCGAAGCGCTGCACACCGTCGCTGATGAAATTGTTGACAATGCCCGCGCCGTTATTCGGAAGCGGAATCAGAGATAGTAACTTCTGCATGGGGACGGCAACGGGAATAAAGTTGACCTGGCCGTTTTGCGAATAGACTTCGCGTCCCGAGCCGGTGGACGAATTACCGGTATTGGGGTCGAAGACCATCCCGGCTTGAGCAGGGACCGTAGCGCCTTCGGTGGTCCTGACTAGCGCGGGAGCGGCGCAGGGAGATGCCGACACGCTGCCATCGGCGCAAATGTAGTTGCCGAGCAGCGCGCTCAAGTCGCCGTTGCGCTCCGCTGCCGTCGGAACGGTGGTGAGCACCGAGCCTCCCGTACGCCTGCGCGTCCCTTGATAATCGAAAAATCCAAATAGCTTGTCGTGCAGGATCGGAAAACCGACCGAGCCGCCGAATTGGTTCCATCGCACGGCCGGATTGATTTGAGTGAACGGATTGGTTGCGTTCGTAAGATTGTTCTGCAGAAATTCGAGCAGCGAACCGTGCCATTGGTTCGTACCCGACTTGGTCGTCGCCTCGATCAATGCCCCGGAAGCGGCGCCGAACTCCGCTTCGTAGTTACTGGTCGAGACTTTGAATTCCTGGAGGGAGTCGATGTTGGGATTGATGACCGCGATGCCTAGTATCGCGCTCTCGTTTTCAGTGCCGTCGAGGATGAATCCGTTGGCGGTGAAGAACTGGCCGTTCACGTTGGCTTGAATGCCCTGCTGCGGGTTTTCCGCGGCCGAGTGCTGCCACGTGTTCAATTGCGTCCCTGGGATTTCAAGTAGCAGGTTCGTGACGTTACGATTGAGCACGGGCAACTGCTCCACTTGGCCGCCGGTCAGTGTGGTTGAAATCTCGGCGCGATCCGTGGTGAGAAGCGGCGTAACATCGGTGACCACCACGCTGGTTTCAAGCCTGCCGGGGGCCAAGGCGACGTCCAACTGCGTAGTGGCGTCCACTTCGACCGTTGCGTTGGCAGTGAAGGCGCCGAAACCGGGAGCTTGGACGCGAACCTGGTAATGGCCTGCGAGCAGGTGCGTTTGCGAAAAATTGCCGTCCGTGCTGCTTTCGAGGTTGTACGCCGTCCCGCGGTCGAGATCGGTGATGGTGATCTTGGCGCCTGGCACGACCGAGCCCGTTGCATCGTGAACAGTGCCGCCGATGTTGCCAGACACTGCTTGTGCGGGAGCGTTGGCGCAGGCAGCTATCGCCAACCCGGCGAGAATTAATACTCGATGGATTACACTCCGCATGACTCCTCCATTGACCCCGATGCCGATAGGATAAATGGGTTCGCGGCGGCCGTCAACGGTTTTTGTGTGGCATCATTGCGGCAGGGCGCCACCGCTCATTTGAACTCGCAATTGAATGGAACCGAGCGGCTTGCCGGCCGAATTGGCGCGGATGCCGATGCTCGTCCAGCCTTCGACGCGTTCCGCGGGTGTCCTCACTTCGAAATCGAACGAGTAAGTCTGATGAGGGCCTATAGAGAACTGCTGGGATGGCTTCCGAACGTAAGTCCAGCCGCGGGGCAAGTCAACGGCTAAGTCGACCGGAAGCGGCGAATCGGTAGGATTCTCTATTATGAGCGGCGCCCATAAGAAACTATCGAAGTTTACAGCTACTTCGGGTCCGACCAAGCCCGCTAAGTGATCGAGTCCATGCGCAGGCCAAAAGTTACGATAAAAGCGCCAGGACTCCCCTAACTCCATTTCAGGCTGCGAAGGAACGCGTGGAGTAACTGGCGCAGGCGGATGATACGGAATGCCTTGTGGAACAACGCCTACGAACATATCGCCGGTCGTGGAGGAGTCGACCAGCGATTTCCCCAATATCAAACGCACGGGCTGCTCGAAATAGTGCAGATCGTTTGCTGCGAGCGCCTTCGTGGCCATCTGACCTGTGTCGTCCTGCGTCAGGTGAAAGGCGCATTCTTCGGCGGCTAAGCGTGCATACGAGACATGCCGCGAGGGAGAAATGTCGGTTGCCGAGTAAGTAGGTCCTTGACCTTTCATGAAGTCGGTATTAGAAGCGTCGCTAAAATAATAAATCTTTTCCGCCTGCCAAGGATGCAGTCCTTCGGTGAAGTTATAGATGTCTAAGTGGTCGCGGGGCGGCGTAATTTGCTCGGCATATGCGGCGGGGTCAGCGGCTATGTCGAAGGCTTCGGTAGCAAGGACGCCCGACGCTTGATGGTCGCCGTGATTTTCGCCCGCCACGTAATCGGGCAGCCAGGTCGCAATCACAGACGGCCGCGTCAGACGCACGAGCCGGACCAAGCGTCCTAGTGAATCGCCGTGATTCCAGGTTTCAAGGGAATGTAGAACACTCTGGCCCGCCGTATCGGGCCCATTCAAGAACCAGACATTCATAACCCCGAAATGTTCCAGAGCGCGCCGCGCCTCTATTTCGCGGATCGCGCCCAGCGCGGCGGCCTGCTCCTGGCCCTGCGCGTTTCCGCCGGTGTTGCCGCGGGTGCCGAAGACCACAGCCACGCGCTTTTTTTCATCGAAGATGGCGCGCGCAAGATAAGCGCCGATCTCCGTTTCGTCGTCGGGATGAGCGACCACGACGAGCAGGTCCGCCTTGAAACGCTCGTCTGGCTGGGGATTTGCCTGGTCCTGCGCCTTTAGAAAAAAGACCGAGAAAAGAGCGGCCGAAAGGTACTTCAGCAAAGAGTTCCTCATTGGTTGGGATTTTTCTGCCCTAAAGCTTTTGGTCGAGTTGACCGATTATAACGAAGGGTAGTTGCGATCACATCGCTTGGTTTGGTTGTGTGTGAGCGAGGTTCCACTCAGCGGGCGCTTTTGAGATAGAATCTATTAACGTAAATTAACTCGACATGCGAAAGTCGGACCCGGTTCCATCTGAAAACTTCTCTGATCTGGTTGCCACCCAGATCAACTTTGGGCTTGCTTACATTCGGGAAGCCCAGAACGCATATGGGGAAGGCCGTTTGGAATACGGCGACTTGGCTCGGCAGATTGCCGTGAACGCCTATGCAACGGCGTCCCGTTTTGCGGTCCGCCTATCGAAAGAACGCGATAACAACCTGTTGAGCGAAGTGGCTCGATTCAAAGTCGAAGTGGATTGTCTGCGGAAGCGCGCGATCGCCATTCCTTCCATCGCGTGAGAGCGCGACGGCCAAACGGCTCGATCGCCCGCCGCTAGACCCACCAGGCGGCCGCCGGCTGCTCGCGAATAATAATCTGGTTCAAAAAATCTGCGGCTTTGGTGAGCCCTTCATCGGGCGACATCAGCGAATCCTCGTGCTCAATGGAGAGCACGTAATCGTAGCCATACATCCGTAACGTGGAGATGAATTCCTTCCACCAGCCGTAGGGATGGCCGTAGCCGCAGGAACGGAAGATCCAGGCGCGGTTCCGCTCGTCGGTGTATTTCTTGGTGTCGAGCACGCCGGTTTTCGGCAGATTGTAATCGTAGATCTGAGTGTCTTTAGCGTGAACGTGGAAAATCGAGTCGCCCAATACGCGAATGGCCTTGATAGGGTCGATTCCTTGCCAGAACATATGGCTCGGGTCGTAGTTGCAGCCGACGCTCTCGCCCGCGATGGATCGCAGTTTCAGCATCGTTTCGGGGCTGTAGACCACGAAGCCGGGATGCATCTCGATCGCGATTTTGACGCCGTGCTGTTGCGCGAACTTGCCGTGCTCGGTCCAGTAAGGAATAACCTTCTTCTCCCATTGCCAATCGAGCACTTCCAGATACTCCGGCGGCCAAGGGCATGTTACCCAGTTTGGAAACTTGGCCTCGTCGCTATCGCCGGGACAGCCGGAGAAATCGATGACGACCGGGACGCCGAGTTTCGCGGCAAGCTCGATGGTGCGCTTGCTGGTATCGGCATAGGCCTTCGCGGTTGCGGGGTCGGGATGCAAGGGATTGCCATGGCAGCTCAGCGCGCTGATGGAGAAGCCGTAATCTTCGAGCTTCTTTTTGAACTCCTTGTGCGCCTTATCGTCGGTGAGCATCGATAGCTTGCAGTGGGGATCCCCGGGATAATTGCCGGTGCCCAGCTCTACAGTGTTGATGTTCAGGTTTTTGAGTCTTTCGAGTACCTTTTCGAGCGGAAATTGCGACAGCAATGCGGTGAAGACGCCGACTCTCATGTGCGAAAGCGTATCACAGCGACGCGGTGAGCCGGCCTTTGCCAATCAGCCACGCGACAGCGATCAGAAACCCGAGCAACGCCTTATACTCTTCGTTCTTGCGATACAAACGCCAGGAGAACCGCGCATTGCTTTCTCGCCATTTCGCGATCGGCAGAAATCGGTAAATGCGGCGAGCGTAGAGATCGTACTCGGGAAAGATCTCGCGCAGGTGCTGTTCCTCGAGTTCGATGGCGGGTAGATACACGAATAGAAAAGCGGCTCCGAACAAGAGAGCGAGCCAGCCATTGCGCGCGGCGATGACAATACCAAGCGCAACTATCAGCGTTCCTAAGTAAAGGGGATTGCGTACGTAAGCGTACGGGCCGCTGGTTGCGAGCCGTTGATCCTTGGCCAGGTGGCCGCCTGCCCAGCCGCGAAGCAGAAGGCCGAGCATGGAGACAGGCAGGCCGGCGAGCAGAGAAACTTCGTTCGGCTGCGAGAGCCACGCGAACGCGAGCAGCAGCAGAAAACCGAAACCAACACGCAGCCGCTGAACGAAATCGGAGTAGGGTTTGGGAAACCAATAGCGCGGACTCACGATCCACGCACCGTCGAATGGGCGAGGGAATGCAGGAGCGCTTCGGCGGCTTGCTCGGGTGTAATCGCGTGCATACTTACGTGAACGTTCGAGTGGCGCTTGTAAGTTGTCTCTGCTGAGTTAGTGCGAAGAACGGAGAATGTGCCGCCGTATGGGCCAGTTAGACGCGGATCCGTGGGGCCGAATATCGCAGCGCCCGGTTTGCGAAGAGCAGCCGCGAGATGCAACGGGCCGCTGTCTACGCCAATCACGGCGGCCGCGCGACGCGTGGCGTCAATCAATCCTTGTATCGAAGACGTATGGGGGTAAAGGGTGTCGCAGGCAGCGAGTTCGGCGGCGCGCTCCTCGGGAACGTTTGTAACTAACTGGAGGCCCTCGCGCGCGAGCAGCTTGGCAAGCGCCGCATAGTTTGTTAACGGCCACTGTTTTCCGGCCCAGCCCGCGAAGGGACTCGCGAGTACGAAGGGAGTGGAAGGCAGCCGGCCCTCGGGGCGTCCGAGCGGGATCCATGCTTGGTCGGCTAAGCGAGATGCCCCGGCGGCGGCGATGAGCTGCAAGTTGCGTTCAATGCGGTGAGGGCCGCGCACGGCAACACGATGCGTGTAGAATATCGACGCCATACTTTCGCGCGCGACGCTACGATCAAAACCGAAAAGCTTCTCCGCGCCCGCGATGCGGCCGAGAATCGCGGACTGCACCAGGCCCTGAAAATCGAAGGCGAGCGCCGGCTCAAGCCGACGGAGCCGCAAGCGGACCTTGAGGAGCGCGGCCATGCTGCGCCGATCAAAGAGGATCAGTTCGTCTATGTGCGGATTGCCTTCCACGATCGGAAGCCAGCGCGGCGAGATCAGCAGCGCGAGTTTGCTCGAAGGAAAACTTTGTTTTAGGCTGCCGATGGCGGGCAGCGCATGGATGATATCGCCCAAGGCGCTGAGGCGGATCGCAAGAATGGATGTGCGTTCAGGCATTCTGACGGTCAGCAGCCAGCAGAGTCAGCGCGGTCTCGGCCACGAGCGAGGAGGGAACGCGGGTCATACAACGATGATCGATGGGGCATTCGCGCAGCATGCACGGACTGCACTCGACAAGGTGGCGAATCACGCGGCTCTGTGTCCCGGCCGGTCCCGTGGCTTCGTCGTCGGTCGGACCGAAGACTGCAACCGTTGGCACGCCGAGCGCGGAAGCAATATGCATCGCGCCGGAGTCGTTGGTCAAGAATACGGCGCAAGCGGCGGCGCGTTCGATGAACTCGGCGAGAGTCGTTTGGCCGGCGAAATTGACGCACGCAATGTCCGCGGCTTGGATTGCGCTCGACACAACTTCGCAAACAACAATCTCCTGGCGGGAGCCGAAGACCGCAACGGAAGCATCACGTTCGCGCGCGATCCGCACGGCTGCTTCGGCGAAGCGTTCGGGCAGCCAGCGCTTTGCGCCGCCGTAAGCTGCGCCGGGACTGACGCCGATCACACGCGCGGCCGCGGGTGACGAGATCGCGGGCGACAGCCGAACGGGAGAATCCGGCGAATAGCTCTCGATCAGCCGCGCGCGTTTCAGAAGCTCCAGGTAATAAAAGCGCTGATGGCGCGGCGTTTCGCCGGGGCTTGGAACGGGAATGGGATGGCTGAGCAGCAGAGCGCGCGAGTCGCGCGAATAGCCGATGCGAACTCGAATGCCGGTAAGCCGAACGATGGCCGCGGATTCGAAAGAGTTCGGCAATAGAATCGCGCAGTCGAACTTGCGGCGGCGAAGATCGGCGGCCGCGCGCCAGATGTCGCGCAAACGGCGAATGCCTTGGCCGCGTCGATAGACGATAACCTCGCCGCAAAAACGCTCTCTCTCATAGAGGCCGCTGACCGAGGGATGGGCGAGAATTGAGATGTGAGCTTCGGGAAAGCGCGTGCGCAAGGCCTGGAGCGCCGGGACGGACATGACGGCGTCGCCGACCCAGTTGGGCGCGCGCACAAGTATGTTTCGAAACTGCACCTGCTGGAATTTAGGATAAAGGGTCGGGTAGGGCGATAGGCAAGTGACGCATCCAGCGACTCGAGAGCTGCTGCAATCGGCGGCGAAGCATCCGGAGTTTGAGGTATTGCTGCAGCGTCTGACGCGCGGCGAGGCGGGGCCGTTTTCAATATCGGGCCTGGTGAATACGGCCAAGGCGCTGTATCTGGTCCTGCTCTACCAGGCAACCGAGAAACCGCTGTTCCTGTTGGTCGACGGAAATAAACAGGCAGAGGCGCTATACGAATCGGTCGAAGTCTTCTTCCGCCTGCTATTCGAGGGCCGCGACATACCGAAGCCGCTGTTGATTCCGGCGCTCGATGTGCTGCCGCACCAGCGCTTGTCGCCACACAACGAAATCGCCGAGGAGCGGGCGGTCGGGTTGTGGAGGCTTTCGTCGCAACGCGTGCCGATCACCATCGCGCCGATCGCATCCGCTCTGCTGCGCACGGAATCGGCCGAATTTTACCGGCAGCTCGCGCTGACGCTGCGGGTGGGAGAGGAGCTGCCGCTCGAAGATGTTGTGCAGCATCTCGACAGCATCGGGTATGAGCGTCGCGAGCCCGTGGAGATGGTGGGCGAATACTCCGTTCGCGGTGGCATCTTCGACGTGTTCCCGGCGGAAGCGTCGCGTCCGGTTCGCGTAGAATTCTTCGGCGATTTGATTGAGGAGATACGGCAGTTCGATGTCGAGTCGCAGCGTTCCGTCTTGAAGATCTCCTCAACGACGCTGCTGCCGCTGCTGGAATATCCACGCTCCCGGCAACTGCTGCGCGAGTTGGCCGAGAAAGCGGAGCAGTCGGACCTGGAGCTCTCCAATCCCGGCGAAGTTTTCCCGGGCTGGGAGTTCCTGACGCCCATGGTCCGGCCGCGCGCGCAGAACTTGATGGGATTGAATCGCGATGCGCTGGCGATTCTAGATGAGCCCGCGGCGATCCAAGCGGCCGCGGATCGTTTATGGCAGCGGCTCGACCATCCGGACCGCCCCGCGCCGATTGAGCCGGAAAAGAACTACCTGCGATGGGAAGAGTTGAAAAACGCGCTTGAGCGGCGAACGCGCATCGGCTTCGAAGAGCTGGAGGTAGTTGCCGGGCCGGGGGGCAACGGCGCGGGACAATCTTTTCACATTCCCACCAGGCCCTCGCTTACGTTTCAGGGCAACATGCCGGTGGCGGTGGCGGAAGCGCGCAATCTGATTCAGGCCGGCAATCGCGTGGCGTTCTTCGCGGCCTCGCTAGGCGAGTTGGAGCGGCTCGCCGATGTACTGCAAGAATACGCAGTTCCTTATCAACTGGGCTTGGAATCGACAGGCGGGGCGAGGCAGTCGCTTGCCGAACGCGCTTACCACGCGGGCGCAGTTTCAAGCGCCTATTTGATTCGCGGATGTGTCAGGCGGGGCGCGGTTCTGGCGGATTCCCAGCTTGCGATTCTCGGGTCCGAAGACTTGTTTGAGACGTCGGATTTGATCGCGCGGCAGCCCACGAAATCTCAACTCGCGGCATTTGCGGCTGATATCGCGGATTTGAAGCCCGGCGACTACGTCGTGCACGCGACGCACGGCATCGGGCAGTTTCTCGGCACTCGCGAGATTGCGCAAGGCGATCAGAAGGGCGACTTCATGCTGCTCGAGTACGCCAACGAAGCCAAGCTCTATGTGCCGCTGACACGCCTGGACCTGGTCACAAAGTATCGCGGGGCGGGCGAAGCGAAGCCGCACCTGGATCGGCTCGGCGGCGTCACCTGGGAGAAAACGAAATCGCGCGTAAAGGCCAAGATGCGCGACATGGCGGACGAGTTGTTGAAGTTATATGCACAGCGCCGCATGTCGAAGGGCTTTTCGTTTTCGCGGGACGGTAACTGGCAGCGCGAATTTGAAGACGCATTCGAATACGTTCCGACCAAAGATCAACTGAACGCGGTGTCTCAGATCAAGGGCGACATGGAAAACGAACAGCCGATGGACCGCCTGCTGTGCGGCGATGTCGGCTTCGGCAAAACCGAAGTCGCGATGCGAGCCGCCTTCAAGGCTCTGGGCGACGGTAAACAGGTCGCGGTTCTGGCGCCGACTACCGTGCTGTCGTTCCAACACTACGAGACGTTCAAGAGGCGCTTCGCTTCATTTCCGGTGCGTATTGAGCTGGTGAGCCGCTTCCGCACGGCGAAGGATGTGAAAGCCGTGCTGGAGGATTTGGCGGCCGGCAAAGTAGACGTGCTGATCGGGACGCACCGCCTGCTCTCGAAAGACGTAATTTTCTACGATCTGGGACTGCTGATCGTCGACGAAGAGCAGCGCTTCGGCGTGCGGCATAAGGAACGACTAAAACAGCTAAAACATAATGTGGATGTTCTGACCATGAGCGCCACGCCGATTCCTCGCACATTGCATATGTCGCTCTTGGGATTGCGAGATATGTCGGTGATCGAGACAGCGCCGAAGGACCGGCTCGCGATCAACACAGTCGTGGCGCATTTCAACGCGGATCTGATCAAGACGGCGATCGAGCAGGAATTGGCCCGCCAAGGGCAGGTCTATTTCGTTCACAACCGCGTGGATACTATTTTCATGCGCGCCGCGTTCATTCAAGAGATGGTTCCGCAAGCACGCATCGGGGTTGGGCACGGGCAGATGGGCGAATCGGAGCTGGAGAGAGTGCTGCTGGGTTTCATGCGGCACGAGTATGACGTGTTTGTCTGCACGACCATTGTCGAGAATGGACTCGATATTCCGCTTGCCAACACGATGCTGGTGGAGAATGCCGAACGATATGGGCTCAGCGAGCTGTACCAGCTTCGGGGGCGCGTAGGACGTTCGAACCGGCGCGCCTATGCGTATCTGTTGGTGCCGGCCGATACACAACTGACGGAGATCGCACGGAAGCGCCTGGCGGCGCTGAAAGAGTTCAGCGATCTCGGCGCGGGCTTCAAGATCGCGGCGCTCGACTTGGAACTGCGCGGCGCGGGAAACTTGCTCGGCGGCGAACAGCACGGCCACATTGAAGCGGTAGGTTACGACACCTATGTACGGCTGCTTGAAGAGAGCGTGCGAGAGCTTAAGGGCGAAGAAGTACCGCTCGAAATTCACGCGACGTTGAACCTGGGATTGGATATACGCATCCCGGCCGAATACATCGGCGACGAGGCGCAGCGGTTGCGTTCTTACAAGCGCATTGCGGAGATCAAAGATGAAGAGCAGGCAAAGCGTGTTTCCGACGAATTGGCCGACCGCTACGGACCGCCTCCCGACGAGCTGCAAAACTTGGTTCGATTCGCGCTCTTGAAGAGTCTGGCGGAAAGGACAGGCGTCGAATCGATTGAGCGGCGGCAGGGTTTTGCGAATATCAAGTTCCACCAGCAATCGAAGATCGATCTTTTCAAGCTGATGGCGCTCGTGCGCAATACCGGCAATGCCCAGTTCACGCCGGCCGGCGTGTTGAAGGTTCCCATGAGCGCCGCCAAGAGCCCGGCGGAACTGATTGAAGAATTGCGCGCGACTCTGGCTGAGCTTAGCGTGGGCGAGGCGGTGGAGATGAAGACGTAAGCCAGCCTTGGCTTTGCAGCACTTGCCGGAAGGCGGGCGTTTGCATCGAGACCGCCGGGAAATAATTTCCGGTCAGGGTTCGTTTCCACCAGGCGCCCGTGCGTTTTCTTTCCTCCGGCGTTGTGAAGTGATATTCATACAAAAGCGCTCGAATGTAGCGCGGAGGTTGGTCGTGAAAGGGATTTTCGCGCAGTAAACTTAGTACGTCCCGATCATTTTGCAATAACTTCCCGACTAAGTTTACAAACCAGGGATAGTCCTGATAGCTCGACATAGCTGCAAACCACATGAGCCAATCGAGCCGGAGATGGTACGGAGCGATCTGAGACGGCCGATAATTTATATCCCCAGGCTTTCCTTTGAATTGATACTCTGACCACCTGGTGGATTCTGTAAGAATTGGCTCACTTGTGCCTTCGATAATAACTTCGTAGCGGGGGCGAGTGATGCTGCCGAATGCGCCATAAGTGCCGACCAGGTGCAGCGGGTTGAAGCTTGTATTCATCACCTGCTGGGGAGAGATCATGTTTCGGACCACCGGAATACTCATCCAGGCGACAACCCCCGCCACCGCGATGTTGACCCAGAGCGCTACTGGATGGGAGGGATGAAGGTCAGGCGTGCGGAGCGGGAGAATCATGCCAAGGAACTTGGCGTCAATCGTTGAGAACGCCAAGAACAACGTAAGCCAGTTCAGCCACGACAGGTTGCCGCTCGCAATGATAAACAATTGGAAGAGTATGGTGAGGAGCCCCGCGATGCCGGCGATCGGCTGAGGCAGGAAGTAGAACAAGGGGACGATCAGTTCGGCAAAATGATTGAATAACACGCCGCCCTTGTTGAGCCACGGCGGCGAGTTATGAAAGAACCAGCTAAGTGGATTCGGCATTGGCTGGGTTTCATAGTAGTAATCGAGACAAGTAAGATCGCGCCAGCAGGAGTCGCCTCTTAGCTTAATAAGTCCGGCCCCGAACATGATCCGGAAGAGCAGCCATCGGAAGAGCCAGATGGGAATGGCCTGAGGAAGGACGCGCGCTCCGCCGAGGAAGATACAGAAAAAGCAAGCCTCCAATAGGATAGATTCCCAACCGAAGCCGTAGAACGTTTGCCCTACGTTTACAAATGAAAGATAGAGGAGATAGATTGCCGACCAAACGACAATGGCGAGCCAGGTGTAACGCGAAGTGACGCCGGTGAGAACTAAACAGGAAAGCACGATGCCGGCCCAGGCCGCGACGGTGAACGCCGCGTCATGCGGGAAGAAATAAAACAGACTGGGCGACGCGCGAAAGGGAACCTGTTTGACGAAGGTCGGGACGGGAAGCAGTCCGCGCTCGCCGAGAAGCGGCCGGAACTGGTTCAACGCGACCAGAAATGCAATGAGACAGATCAAGCCGATGCCCCGTTCTAGCAGCAAGCGGGTGATCCAGTACCCGCGCACGTCTCCCATGGGAAGTGAGACATGCGGGGCGGGAAAAAGCTACGCCTACGAAACGGCCCGTTTAGTCCGCCACTATCAGTTCGCCGGGAAGGATGGGCCGGGTGCGCGGAAGGATGCCCAACAGAGCTGCGCATCCCATTCCGAGAAGCACAAGTGCAAAAATGACGAATTTGATCGTATCCGCCGCCTGGCCGCGCGGAAGCGTTTTCCATAAGACGAGAAGCAGCGTCTGGCCTAGCGCGATGGCCCACACGGCCCCGTAGAAGTAACGGCGCTCAATGCCCTCGTTCTTTGTGCTGAAGCGGGCGCGTGGCAAAACGCCCGCCGCGCCGAGACACACGATCGCGATGAGCACGGGGAAATAGGCGTACTGGTAGATCTGCTTCAGGTACCAGCGTCCAGTAAGAGCGGCAAGCAGCAGGCCCGTGAAATTCAAGGAGGCGAAGTTGAGGAGAGCGTTCCAGGCGAAGGTGTAGCAGATGCGGCGGTACAGGGGATTCGGCTTGTCTTCACAAAATCGAAGAATGTAGGGGCGCGGTTCGACACCGGGCAATTGGCCGAAGACTCCGGCGATGCCCGTACCGAGAAGAACGCAAAGAAGCCACGCGAAGTTCTGGGAATTTGGACCGCGAGCGAAGAGGCTGAAGGTGAGCGGCCCCGGCGCAAGGAAGAAGACCCAGATCCAAATGGGCCAGTGCAGAAAGCGGTAGTAGCGCTTGTTGCGCTCGCGGATGCGGCGCTCGTGCGCGTACTCGATCTTGATTGCGAATGGCATTCCTCTCTGGATCGTACTATTGGCGGAATGCGAGGGGGTTCGGGCTCGGCCGTGGAAGGCGGTAATTTTTTGAGTCGCTTGCGCCCGTGACTTCGTAATTAGCAGTGAAGGACAAGGGAAGGGTTGGTAGCGGCAACCATCACGGGCGCGGAAACGGGAGATCAAGCGGCAGCGCTTCCCTGTTTCGCCGATGTTGTAGACCGGCACAAAGGGATGGTGTACAGCATCCTGTGGCACTATCTTCGGGACCGTACGTTGGCCGAAGAAGCGGCACAAGACGTGTTTCTGGAATTGCACCGAAGATGGAGCTCCATGAAATCGGCCGAGCATATTGTGTTTTGGTTGAGACGGGTAACCAGCCACCGGGCCATCGACTGTGTACGCAAACAACGCGTGCGTTCGGAAACGAGCCTGGAAGAGACCAGCGAGCCGACGGCGCTCGAACGGGTGCACGATCCGTTCCTTGCGTCGTACTTGGAGCGTATGGTGGCGTCGCTTCCCGAGAAGCAGAGGATTGCGATCGTGCTGCGATATCAGGAAGGGATGGAGATGGAGGAGATTGGAGACGTGCTGGGCATGAAAATCAGCACCGTTAAGACGCAGATCTTTCGCGCGCTGGAGTTGCTGCGGGCGAAGACGGCGAGGCGATTGGGAAGGAACTTGGAATGACGCGGTTTGAGGAGCAACTGAAGGAAGCGATGGCGCGGCGGGAGCCATCCGGCGATTTCACGGCGCGTGTGCTGGCGAAAGCGAACCGGGAAGCCGCAGGGGGGGCGGGGAATTCGTGGCGCGATTGGTTTCGAGCGCCGATGGCATGGCGTTTTGCCGGCGCGGCCGCCTGCGCGGTGCTGCTTGCGACGAGCGGAAGCGTGATGTATGAGCAGCATGAGCGCGCGGCGCGCGGCGAGGCGGCTAAAGACAAGTTGATGACTGCGGTGCGGATAGCGGGAGTGAAGTTGCAGCAGGTGCATCGGCATGTGTTGCAGGTAGAGGCAATGGAGGCAAATCAATGAAGTGGAGATTGACGGCGGGGGTTGTAGCGGCGATGCTGGCGGCGCCCTTGTGGGCGCTGGACGAGATTCATGGGATGGCGGGCTTGGACCGGCTGGCAGCCAAGGCGAAGGAAGCGGTGGATGTCACCTTGGACACCTCCATGCTGCAGTTGGCGAGCGGGTTTCTGTCTCCGAACGACCCGGACCAGGCGCGCGTCAAGAAGCTGGTGGCGAAGTTGAAGGGCGTTTACGTTCGCAGTTTTGAGTTCGACCGAGACGGCGAGTATTCACCGAGCGACGTGGAAGGCATTCGAGCTTCGGTAAAAGGGCCGGGATGGACCCGCATTGTGGGCGTGAAAGAGATGAAGGGCGGCGAAGACTCGGAAGTATATCTGAAGAAGGACGGCAACCAGCTAGCCGGAATTGTGGTGATTGTTGCGGAACCGAAGGAGTTGACGGTCGTAGATATCGATGGCCCCATCGACCCTCAGGAGTTGAGTGAATTGGGTGGGCACATGGGGATACCAAAGTTTGGTAAGAGTCAAGGCAAACCGGAGAAAGGGGCCGGGAAGGGAGATCAGTAGCAATGCGAAGGCTATGCGCAGGAATGATCTTGCTTGCCGCCTTGCCGCTGGCATCCTGGGGCAGCGAATTCAACTGGCTTGTGCGGGAGTTTGCCCGGCAGACCGGAGTTGAACCCGTTCACATTCCCCTTTTCGGACTGGTTCAGTTTGTGGTGGCCGTTGCGCGCCCGGCAGGGACGAGCGAGTTGAAGCTGGCCGTTTTCGAGCACGTGCATTTAGAGCCGGCGAGATTCACGGAAATGTCGGACAACGCCGCGGGGAACTTGTGGAAGCCCATGATACGGGTGAAGTCGAGCCATCATGAATCGACAAATATCTATGCCCAGACGGAGGGAGAAAGACTTCGGCTGCTGATCGCCACGCTAGACCAGCAAGATGCGACATTCGTACAGGTGCGTTTGAAGCCGGAAGAATTGATGCGATTTCTGGACGAGCACGGCGTCACGAAGAAGCAAAAGTAAGCCTGGACCTGTCACCCGCTCGCCGCCCGAGCCCGTTGCGCGCTAGAGACCGACCAAGTGGGTTTCGCAACTTGCGACAGCCTCGGAGGCCGGCGCCAGTTCGAAACGGGCTGTGAAAAGAAAGGTGCTGCCGTATCCGGGTTGGCTTTCCACCCAGAGCTTTCCTCCCATCATGGCGGCTAGCTGCCGGCATATGGCGAGACCTAGCCCGGTACCGCCGTAGCGGCGCGTTGAAGACGTATCGGCTTGCGAGAAGGCTTCGAAGATTCGTCTTTGATTTTCCGGAGAGATCCCGATACCGGTGTCGCTTACGGCGAAATCGAGGAGGGCTTCGCCTCCCGCGAGGACTCCAGTCGTAACGCTCAACGTGACGCTGCCGACACTGGTGAACTTGATGGCGTTATCCAGCAGGTTGAGTAGAATCTGCCGGACCCGCAGAGAGTCGCCTAACAGTAGCTCGGGGATATCGGAAGCCAAATGAACCGTGAGCCGAAGATTTTTTGCCTCGGCCCGCAGTTGCAAGGAGCGGATCAATTCGTCGATGGTGGCTCGAAGATCGAACGGAACGCGCTCGAGCATCAACTTGCGCGCTTCGATCTTTGAAAAATCCAGGATGTCGTTAACAATGCGGAGCAGTGAATCGGCCGAGAACTTCACGATGTCCAGATACTCGCGCTGTTCCTCGTCCAGAGCCGTGGTGAGCGCGAGATCGGTCATCCCGATGATGCCGTTTATCGGGGTGCGAATTTCGTGGCTCATGTTCGCCAGAAAATCGCTCTTCGCTCTGTTCGCCGATTCGGCGGCTTCTTTGGCGGCAATCAGAATCTGTTCGCGCATTTTCAACTGGCTCACTCTCAGGCTGTAGCCTGCTGTGCAGAGACCTACGACAGCCAGGGCGATCAACGTCCAAAATACCTTGGTTTCGTAGAAATGCGGCTGGAGAGTGAGCGAGAGAGCCGGGCCGTCTTCACTCCAGGCCTCTCCCATCCCGGCGCGCACGAGAAACCGGTACTCGCCGTGCGGAATGTTCGTATAATACGCCGTGCGCCTCGTTCCGGCTTTATTCCACTCTTTATCGAAGCCTTCGAGCATATAGCGGAACTGAATTTTTTCGGGAGCGATCGAGCTTGGCGCGGTGAACTGAAACTCCAACTGTCCCTTGCCGGGAGGAAGCACCAGCGGGTGATCGAAGGGGACCTCTTTGTTGTCCACCGCAGCTCGCTCCAGAACCACCGTAGACGGGGCTTTATCTCCTCCCAGAGTAGTCGGATCGACGCTCGTCACCCCGTGCATCGTCGGAAAATAAAGACGGCCATCCTTGCTTCGCCACGCGGCCGGTTGGAACGAACCGTTACATTCGCGGCTTTTCATTCCATCCTCGACGCCATACACTTTGCACTTCAGCGTCTTGATCGATCCCGCCGCGTAATCGTTCAGTTGCTTTTTCGAGATCGAAAATACACCATTATTGGAACTGAGCCACAATCGTCCGGAACTGTCGCCGAGAATCGCGAAAATGGAATCGTTATGAAGCCCCGCAAGAGTGGTGTAATTAGTGAAGCTTCCCTTCTTGTAACGGATCAGTCCGCCTCCGTTCGTACCCAGCCAGAGTGTCCCATCCGAGTCACCGTTAATGGCCCAAACAGTGTCGTTCGATAGGCCATCGCGAGTCGTGTACGCCGTGAAGCGTCCCCCTTTCCACCGGTTTAGACCGCCGCCGGCGGTCCCGATCCAGAGGCTGCCTTCCCCGTCCTCGTAGAGAGCCAGCACGTAATTACTCGACAGCCCGTCGTGGGTTGTGTAAGTAGTAAATCGATGGCCGTCGAAGCGGCGCAGTCCGGTCCGACTCCCTAACCATAGATCGCCATTGTGATCGATATAGCTGCAAAATACCGGGGCGTTGGAAGCGCCCGGCGACTTGTCGGCTTCAATCTTGCCATGGCGGAATCGCGCTAAACCACTCTTGCCGCCGATCCACAAAGTGCCGTTCGGGTCCTCGGCGAGAGTAAAGACGAAGTTATCGGGAAGGCCATCCTTCGTTGTGTAGGTGGTAACCTCGCCGTTCTTGACCCGCATCAGACCGTGGTCGGAGCCGAGCCATAAACTTCCTTCCATGTCCTCGTAGACAGGGAGGATGGTATCGCTTGCCAGGCCGTCCTCTTTCGAAAGAGTGGTGAAGGCGCCCTTCTTTAGACAATTCAATCCCTGAGTGGCGCCAATCCAAAGACTCCCTTCGCGATCCTCGAAGATGGCCCAAATGTCGCCGCCCGTCAATCCGTCTCTTTGCAGGTACGAGGATAGCTTCCCATTGGCCAAGCGATTTACGCCGCCCCCGGTGCCGATCCAGATGCTGCCCGCCCCGTCTTCGAAAAGGGACGTGACGCTTTTGCCGGCCAGCCCATCCTTCGTGCTCAGACAGCCGATCCCTCCACCCTCGATGCGGCACAGCCCAAGGTCAATGCTGCCAAACCAAACGGTTTGACTTCGGTCCACAAGGAGCGACGATACATACGCGGCGGTGATACGCGGATCGCCGGCCACAGGGACGATTCTGCCATCCACCAGTTTGTTCAGTCCGTGGCTGGTGCCAATCCATAAGGCGCCTTGTTTGTCACCGGCGAGCGAGGTCACGAAGTTGTCCGCTAAGCCGTCCGCTTTGGAAAAGGCCCGAAACTTCCCGTCTTTAAATGCGAAGAGCCCCGCGCCTTCGGTAGCGACCCAAAGCGTGCCCTTGGGATCGTCGAAGAAAGCCGAAATATTGCCGCTAGCCCGTCCCTCTTGCAACCGATAAGAAGTGAACGCTCCGTGTGCGAAGCGGACCAGATTGCCATCCGCCATTCCGATCCATAGGGACCCTTTGCGATCTACCCGGAGAGCAGTGATTTCATTGTTCGGCAAACCGGAATTCAGCTTGTCGAGAGTGGTGAATCGCACTCCATCGAATCGAACCAGGCCTTCCTCCGTGCCGAACCACAGGTAACCGTCAGGAGTCTGGGCCAGAGAGAGAACGGTATTCTGCGGAAGTCCCTGGGCAGCTTGCCAGACCTGATGAATGTTCTGAGTGATGGGTCTCGAAGGATCGAGACTCGCAAATGCCCGGCCTGGCGAAATCCACCCTAAGGCAAGGCACAGCGGCAGAATGCGGACCCAATAGCGAAGCGGCCGCGCGACCGCGGACGCCAAGCGCGCAGATCTCCCCAAAGACTCTGGAGATGCGATGCGACCGGCCGGCAATGCTTACCCTCATTCAATTGATCGGCTGGTATTTCCGCAAAGTTGAGGGTTTTAGCGTATTTTTGTCGAAATGGCTAAGGCAAGAGGCCAAGGGCCGAGGCATTGCCCATGTCGCCAGATCCGAAACCTATGCTACTCGCCGACGACTTACGACTCTATTTCCCGGCGGCCGAGCGCACGTACCATCGCATATACATGCTTAGGCGGCTTGTTCAAGTCCCAAACCAAGTGGAACCAGGAGAGCACCCTTAATATGTAATGAGTGATGTCAAGCTCCCACCAGAAGAAGCCCTGGCGCTCGGACGAGGGCACGAAATGGTGGTTGTTATGCCAGCCTTCGCCAAGCGTCACCACGGCAATCAAAAAACTGTTCTTACTGTCGTCCTTGGTTGCGAAACGCCTCCGGCCGATCACGTGAGCGAGCGAGTTGACCACGAAAGTGCCGTGATAGAGCAGGACCGTGCTGAGGATATACCCCCAGACGAGCATCTGCGAAGCCGAGGTGTGCAAGCCAGGGAGCCAGCGATGGAGAGCCCAACCTGCGCCCAGCACGCTCAGCGCTAACGTGACGGGCGGGAATATATGCCATTCGTTCAGAATACGCAGCTCGCGGAAACGAGCCAAGTCGGGGATCAGCCGGTAATTTGTTGTGTGGAATTTATTGCACAGAAACCAGCCGACATGCGACCACCAGAAGCCGTGGCGAGGCGAGTGCGCGTCTTCCTCGGTATCGGAAGTCGCGTGGTGGTGCCTGTGATTGGCGGCCCACCAAAGCGGACCCTTCTGAGTGGCGGCTGCCCCCAGCCATCCCAGCACGAACTGGAAGGCGCGGCTCGTCTTGAAGGAGCGGTGAGAAAAGTAGCGGTGATATCCGGCGGTGACTCCAAACATGCGAGCCCCATACAGCAGGATGCACGCGAGCACCGCGATGGGGCTGATTCCAACCCAAAACACGGCTAGGCACGCTATGTGAATCAGCAGAAATGGAATGCTGCGTACCCAGTTGATGCGCTCTTCGGGCGGACGCTGCCGGGGATCCGGATAGCGGAGGTGGGCAGCTTCCCGCTGCGTGGTTGCCAGTTCGGCGCTTGCTGGAGCTTCTTCGACTGTGTTCATAAACGGATGGCTTTTCGAATTTTCTGGAAAACGGTGGCAGGCGTTTTGCGCGCCAAACCGGGACGCCCGGCCTTGCCGGAGGGAAGCTGTAACATCCAGTGATAGGCCGTGACATCGTCGGTTGCAAAGCAATGCACGCAGCCCCATAGGTAAAGGTGGAAACGGCGGTATGCGCTCTCGCCCCATCGCTGGACGATGGTCTGACGGCTGCGCTCCAGATTCTGTGCCCAATGTTGAGAAGTGAGCCTGTAGCTGTTCCGGTCGTTTTGAACCGAAATCAGCTCGAAGGGAGTTTCGGCGACGGCTTCGAGATAGCTCTGCAAGTGCAGGGGGGTTTCGTCCCCGGGATAGATGTATTTCAGAATGAATGACGAGAACGGAAACTTGTGCCGCGACGCGCAGGCATCCAGAAAGACTCGGCCGCCCGGCTTCAGGAGCTTTCTGTATTGGGCGAGGCTGGCGCGGTAGTCCGGCAGATGTTCGGTCACGCCCAGATTGACGATGGCGTCGAATGGCTCGCCCGCGTATTCGAGAAAGTGCTCGCGCACGACCTGGCACGGCAACCCCTCGCGGCGGATCAACTCCTGGCAGTAGGCTTCCGATTCTTTCGAGATGGTTAGGGACGTAACCCGGGCGCCGCGCTTTCCGGCGAATTCGGTGAAGGTACCCCATCCGGCTCCGATATCGAGCACTCGCATGCCGGGTTCGATGCCCGCCCAACTAAAGGCCGTCGCCAGCTTGCGCTCGGTGGCCGCGGCCAGCGACTCGTCCTCGTTCTCGAAGTACCCATGAGAATAGCAGCGCGATTGAGGGTCTAAGAATAGCAGATGAAGACCGTCATAGTCGTAATGCTGGCTGATCGATTTGGTATCGCTCGCGAAGCCGCCGTGGAACAGCGACTGCCCGTAGGTAGACCACAAATACGCAAGCAGATGTTTATCCGTCAAGCTGTTGCGCAGGTCGAGCGCCGCGAGCAGATCGCCATCGAGATCCAGATCCTGCGTCATATACGCCTCGGCTATCCGAACTTCGTCGAGCGACTTGAGAGCCGAGACGCCGCGCGCATTCTTGGCGACTATGCGGAACTTCACCTGGCCTTTTCCTATGGCGACCGGCGCTTCGCCTGGAAACTGCAACTCGAAAGCGCTGCCTTCAGGCAAGCTTGCGCCTAGAACCTTTACGAGCGCTGACGGCAGCGGCGCGGGACGGGACACATCTAGAACGTGCGGAAGATTCTCTGCTTGCATTAAGCGGCCTTTTCGAGCTGACGGTTTTAGGGTAGCAGCCACGACCCGCCAGTTGCGAGGTACTAACCCGCGATTAACGATGCGTCTCGTAGATCGACGCTTAGAATATCGCCTCGCGGCTGAACCGTTACGTCGCGGAAGTCCCGGATGAGGGGCCGATGTTTCAATCCGTCGGCGGGCATAGTCGTCAAAATTCCCACTACTCGCATGCCTGCGTTTACCCCCGCTATGATGCCGGGCCGCGTGTCTTCGAAGGCCACGCACTCCTCTGGCGCAACTCCCAGTCTGTGAGCGGCGCGCAAAAAACCTTCCGGGTCTGGCTTTCCATGGCGGATTTCGTCGACCGGCACTATGACCTTCGGAACAGGTATTCCAGCGGCCGCGATGCGCGCCTCAGCAAGCGTCCTCCATGCGGATGTGACGATGCCCCATGGATAGCCGGCAAGCGCGGAGACGACTTCCGCCGCGCCCGGAACGGCAACGATCCCCTGGAGTTCCGTTTCCTCATAGCGGCCCATCTCGGCCAATTCCTCGGCATGATCGCATCCCGGTAAGAAGTGCTCCATTGTTGCGGCCGTGGGGCGTCCGTGAGAAAAGGAAAGTACCGCATCGAGTGGAATACCGTGCCGTTCCGCCCACCCGCTCCATACACGTTCGACAACAGAAGTGGAATCGACCAGCGTACCGTCCATATCGAACAGAATCGCTCTGCAAGTGATGGTCAACGGCGTGGAGTGCCCTCTGAGTGAAGCTTACCTTTGTCGAACACTTCGACGAGACCCCGGCCGCTCCATGCACTCTTCGCGTTCGGCGTCGCGTTCCCGCGCTAGCGCCTGGGATCTGTGAGCGCGCCATACACCAGGGGACGCGTGAGGCCTTGCACGTCCGGCCAGTGCGGTCCCAGCATGCGCTGCGTCAGGCCGATGAAGATCAGGTCGTTAGTTGGATCGACCCAGAACCAGGTGTCGGCCGCGCCCGCCCAATAATAGGTGCCCTTCCCGACGATATCGTTAACCGCGGCCGGATCGGGCAGCACAGCCATGTCGTAGCCCCAACTGTGTCCGGGCTGCATGATGATGTTGACCACTCCGAATTCCCCCGTCAAAAGGCTCGGAGGAAGATGGCTTGCCGTCATCAGGTCAACGGTCGGCGGCGCCAGGATACGGACGCCGTCGAGTTCTCCGTGGTTGAGCAGCATCTGCGCGAACCGCGAATAATCGCGAGCGGTCGAGACAAGCCCGCCGCCTCCGCTCGGCGCCCGCGGCGGCGACGTAAAATCTCCACCCATGGTCTGTACGACGAGCTTGCCCGACGAATCCTCGCCATAGAGCGTGGCCAGGCGATCGACTTTCTCTTTCGGAACATAAAAGGCAGTGTCTGTCATCTTCAGCGGTTTGAAGATGCGCTGCTCCATGAAATCGGACAACGATTGGCCGGAGAGCTTCTCGATGATGTAGCCCTGGATGTCCATCGAAACGCTGTAGACCCACCGGGTACCCGGCTGGTAGAGCAGCGGGATGCCCGCAAGACGCTGCACCATGTCATGCAGGCTGTCGGCGTTGAGCGGCTGCTTCTCCATATAGAGCTTGTCGATCGGCGTGGAACCGAACAAGCCGTAGGTGAAACCGGCGGTGTGGGTCATCAGTTCACCTATAGTGGGGGCGTGCCGAGGAGGCTCTGTTAGGATCGCGCCGCTCGAATCCGTTCCTTTGAAGACTTTTAAATGCTCGAATTCGGGAATGAATTTGGAGATGGGATCGGAGGGGCGCCACTTACCTTCCTCGTACAGGATCATCATCGCCACACCGGTGACCGGCTTCGTCATCGAGTAGATGCGAAAGATTGTGTCGGCGGTCATGGGAGCACGGGAAGCGATGTCCTTGAATCCATACGACTGCTCTTCGACTACTTGACCATGGCGGAGGAGGAGCGTGGTGACGCCGGCAAGGCGCTGTTCATCCACCTCGCGCTGTATGCCCTTGTGCAGCCAACCGAGACGCTCGGTGGAGAACCCCAGAGTTTGGGGCTTCGGCGAGGCGGCGTCGGCGCAGGCTGCGATCGAAGACATCGCCAGAATTGCGCAAGCGACCGCGCGTAAACGGGAAAGCATTGCCAGAGCTTACCAGAATTTGAAAACGCCTCTGGCAACGCCGTCCGTAGGGGCCATTTAGATCGCGACGGCGCAACCGCTGCGATTATTCCGTGCGTAGCGCAACCATGGGCTCGACGCTCGCCGCTCGCGCTGCCGGAACCCAGGACGCCAGGAGCGCCGCGGCGCACAGCAGGAATGTTGCGATCGCTAACATGCGCGGGTCCCACGGGGATACGCCGAAGAGCTGGCGCGTCATAAGCCGCCCGGCCACGATGGCGAGCGGGATACCGAGGCCCAACCCGATGCCGATCTGCGAAAACGCGCCCCGCAGGACCATGCCGACCACGCGCGCGCGATCGGCGCCGAGAGCCATTCGCACGCCAATCTCGCTCGTGCGCTGTTCCACTGTATAGGCCATCACCCCGTATAAACCGACCGCGGCGAGCACCAGGCCGAGCGCTCCGAACAGCACGGTGAGGGTCGCGATCATGTTTTCCTGCTGAAAATCGCCGGCCAGTATTTTCGAGTATGGGTCTACGCTATAGACCACCAGGTTCGGGTCGACATCGGCGAGCGTCTTGCGCACGGCGGCCTCGATGCCGGGCGGATTGCCGGGAGCCCAGATCACGATGTTGTACAGGAAATGCGAGAACAGATCGAAGGTGTTGAATTCCGGATCGTCGTACTTCATGCTCTGCGTCTCTGGCAGCCAAAACATCGGGCCGACAGGCTCTTTGTAATTCCAAGTCATGTAGCGGAGGTCCCGTACCACGCCGACGATCTCGAATTTTCCCGCGTACTGAATGCGGTCCATGCCGAAGTGTTCGCCGAGCGGGTTCTGGTGTTTAAAGAAACGCCGAACGAAGGCTTCGTTGACGACAGCGATCGGCCGGGTTCCGGCGCGATCCTGCTCTTCGATGAAGCGGCCCTGCGCCACCTTCGCGCCGAGAGCTTCAAAGAATCCCGGCATCACGCGGGCCCAACCGGCGCCCGTGTCTTCCTTGGGTCCAGGCTCCGGCCGACCTGAGATGTAAATGCCTTCATTCCAACTATCGCCGCTCATCGGCGCATAAAGCGCGGGCGCCGCCATGCGAATTCCCGGTACGCCCACAAGGGCGTCGTCGATACGGCGGAAGAGCACCTCCATCTGCTCGGGCTTGTAGTTGCCGAGAGTCGGATTCAGGTAGACCAGATAGCGATCCTTCGTCTCAAAACCGAAGTTCTGGCGCTCGAGATTGCGCAGGCTCTGGCCAAGCAGTGCCGCGGCAGAGAGCAGAATGAGCGACATCGCGGCTTGCGCGATCACGAGTATTCTTTGTGCAAGGGAACTGCCGCCGCGCACGGATCGATTACTGCCGCGCAAAGCCTCCACCGGATCCACATGCGACGTCATCCAGGCGGGAGCGATTCCGAATACGACTCCCGTGAGCACCGAGATGCCAAGCGTAAACAGCAGAACGGGCCAGGACGGGGCCGCATCGACAGGAACATAGTTCGCCGGCCCGACGCCACTATGAAACGCGAGATAGAGAATCAGACTGCTTCCGCAATACGCGACGCCGATTCCGAGCATTCCGCCGACGATGGCGAGCAACGTGGACTCGACCATCGCTTTGCGCACCAGGCGGCCGCGCGAGGCCCCGAGAGCGACGCGCACCGAAGTCTGCGAACGCTCCCTCAATCCGCGCGCCAGCATGAGATTGGCAAGATTGCCACAGGCGACCAACAGCACGCATCCGGCGGCGATGAGCAGCAGCTTCAATCCGGCTTCGTATTGATCGCGCATGGCGGCGACGCCCGCCCCGCCCGGAACCACATGCAGGGTCTGCTGACGCCAGGTCTGCTTTTCGCTTGGCTCCATGTCCGGCACGTGGCTTGCAAGCCAGTCATGAAATTCGACGCGCAGCTTGGCTTCGAGCGCCTTCGGATTAACGCCCGGGCGCGTGCGTCCAATGATGTCGAGCCAGTTCGTATTCGGCCGTTTCAGACGCTGCGCCTCGCCATCGAGCAGAGGCTCAGTGTTCACCGGTATCCACAGGTCGGGCATGCCTCCACCGTCCAGCTTGGCTCCATAGAAACCCGGAGGAGCAACGCCGATGACGGTAAAGAAGTGGCCGTTGATCTGATAGCCGGCGCCGATCACGCCAGGATCGGAGCCGTACTTGTTGCTCCAGATGTGATAACTCATCACCGCCACCGGCGGCGCGCCGGGCTGATCGTCGGCATCGGTCATCAAGCGGCCAGCCCACGGGCGGATGCCAAGGGTCCGGAAGAAATTGCCGGAGACGAATTCCCCATTGCGCGTGTCCACCGGGCCGGGCGATCCCGCGCGCCGCACACCCAAGGGCGCATTGCCTGCTTGCAGCGCGGCGAGATCCCCGAACTCGGGCGTGTGTTCGCGAAAATTCTTGTAGGCTTCGTAGGAGAAAAGCGCGAAATTACCGTCGCTGCCCTGCGTGTAGCCGCCCCAGTTGCAGCAGCGGTTCTGGTTGCCCACGCGCCAAAGCTCTTCGGGCTTTGTGACCGGCAGCGATTTCAGCATCACTTGGTCAACAAGAGTGAAGATCGCGGTCGTCGCGCCGATACCCAACGCAAGCGTGATGATCGCCGTAGCCGTGAACCCGGGCGCCTTCTTGAGTTGCCGAAGCCCTTCCTGCAAATCCGCCATTTCGTTTCCCCTGTCTTTGTCTTGGCGCCGCCGCTCTCTCCTTTCAAATACGAATGGACCGGGCGTCGGGTTAGCAAACCAAATTCTTACCGCGCACAGAGTTAACTACGCGCCAAACGGTCCATAAGGTTCAAAAAGCCCAAGGGGCGGCAGCCCGCCTGTATCAAAATGACAGTGAGTTACGATACCAGCGGCATTCCTTATGAACAGTAATCGGCGAACATTCTTAGTGGCGAGCGGGTTGACGGCGTTGATGGCCTCGCGCGCGGCGGGCGCGAACGATTCCATCCGGGTGGGCGCGATCGGCTGCGGCGGGCGGATGCGGAATTTACTCGATTCCGCCGACCAAGTGGGCGGCTTCGATCTGGTGGCTGGCTCGGACGTCTATGAGCCCAGGCGCGACCAGCTCCGCGAACGCTCGGGAAACGCCGCGAGCACGCACCTCGATTACCGGGAGGTACTCGATAGGAAGGATGTGGATGCGGTGTTTATCGCCGCGCCGGATCACTGGCACGTGCACATGGCGTCGGAGGCCATTGCAGCCGGCAAAGATGTATATCTCGAAAAACCCGTGACGCACACGCTCGAAGAAGGAGACGTGCTCACGCGAGCCGTGCGCGGCTCCAATCGCGTTGTGCAATGCGGGATGCAGCAGCGAAGCTGGATTCATTTTCAAAGCGCTGTGGAACTGATTCAGGGCGGCAACATAGGACGCATTACACAAGTACGCACCTATTGGTACCAAAACTACCAGGGACATCCGCCAAAGCCGACGGACGTGGATCTGCTCGATTGGAAGCGCTGGCTGGGCTCGGCGCCCGACCAGCCGTTCGACGAGGAAAAATTCCGCAACTGGCGCTGGTTCTGGAATTTCGGCGGGGGCGCCATGACGGATCTGTTCACGCATTGGATCGACGTTGTGCATTGGGCCATGAAAGTCTCCGAGCCCCGGCTGGCGCAGACCTTGGGAGACAAGTACGTCTTCGAAAAATGGGATTGCCCCGATACGATTCAATCGGCCCTGCGCTATCCCGATTTCGAAGTCGGGTACGAAGGCACGCTGGTCTCATCCATCGACGACGGCGGTCTCGAATTTCGGGGTACCAAGGCAACGCTCAAGATCAATCGCGGCGGGTTCGGCATCTACCGCGAGGGCGTGCGCGGCGGCAATGCCGTACTCGAAGAGCACAGTGTGTTGGATGGCACTGTTTCGCACGTGCAGAATTTCTTCGAATGCGTGCGCAGCCGCAAGGAGCCCAACGCGCCAGTGGAGACGGGAGTCGCCGCGGCGCGGGCCGGGCACATCGCTAACCTGGCGCTACGCCGGGGCGAGCGCATCAATTGGCCGCTCAGCCAAATTCAAAGCTCAGCGCGTCGTTGAAAAATCCGCCGAGCCGAAGCGGATAAGGGTGCTGATGCGCGGTGCTTCCGACGGCTCGGCGCCCGGGGCAACTTGAGCCATTACGTTTGGAAGAGCTTCGGTCCAGACGCCATACACGCGATGGTTGTACGCCGCGAGCCATGTGTAGTCTCCGAGAAAGGCGCCCTTCGCTTCAAACGAGTTTTCGCTCCAGGCATAGTTCTTGAAGCTGCGCCCGCCATCGGTCGAACGCGCGAGCGTGAACCCGATCTTTATATTTCCGCTGTCGGCTCGGCGGTCATAAAACTGCACATAGACATCGCCGGTCGCCTCATCGACCGCCAGCCATTGAAAGAACTGGTCTGTGCCATCGTGCAGCGGATCGTCGTTCACGCGAATCGGAGGCGACCAATGACGGCCCCTATCGGAAGAGGATGCCAGAAAGACATCGATATCGCCGTTGCGGTAATCGCTCCAGGTGACATACAGTCTTCGGTCCTGGGGGTCGATTGCGATCTGAGGGAAGCCATCCACGCGGTAGACGCCCGTGACATCGCTAAAGTACGGCGGGGCGGTTTCGATAATCGGACGCGAGGGTGAAAATGTTTGGCCGCCGTCGTGAGATTCGGTGAAGGTGATCTGGTTTCCGTCGTGCCAGGCGGCGTAGATTGCGCCATCGGGCGCGACCGCTTGGACGAAGCCCCCAACCGAGCCGTTGTCATCGCGCGGCAGCCCCGCGTGCGTACTGATACGAAGCGCGGGCGACCACGATCTGCCATCGTCAATCGAGCGCGAAAACAGGATCAGCGACTGATTCATTTGCCACTCGATCCAACCCACATACAGATTCCCGCGATACCGGCTGCGTGGCCCAGTATCGGCGAAGATGCGAGGTTGATCCTCAAAATTCAGGTCCGGTTCATGGCCGGTCGGGTACGCTTTGACCGCGATGCTGTCCTTGTCCCAACTTTTTCCCCCATCGAGCGACCGCCGGACGTAGATGCCGTTGCGGCCTGCGGCATGCGCCCAATACTCGGACGTGCCGAGATGGTCGAAGGCAAGGTAGCAGAGAAACGCATGGCCCAGGTTGTCGAAAGCTGTGGAGACGTCGCCCGTCATGCGGTAGCCTGTCGGACGCGAGTTGTTCGATAACTGGAAGCTCTTGCCGGCGTCTGTCGAGTAGGCGGCGAACCCTCCGACTTGATATACGACCAGGAGCCGCTCGGGGTGAATCAGGTCGAAGGCTACTGAGGGCTCGCTGTATGTTCCGCCCCGAGGTGAAATCTCAACCAGCGCGGCCCCAGGGGCGCGGGGCAATGTCTCGGAGTGCGGGGTTTGGGCGATCGATATCGCGGCGGTCGTGAGCAGGAATAAGCGAACCGGAAGGCCCATCGGGCTCATTGTCGCTCGCGGCTGCCCGGCCGCCCACGGACGCGTTAATTCAGCGCCATTTTGCGCAAGAGCTTGAAGTCTTCGAGCATCTTGCCGGTTCCCAACACAACCGACGCGAGCGGTTCATCCGCCATGAGCACCGGCATGCCGGTTTCGAGGCGAATGCGTTCATCCAAGTTCTTGAGCATGGAGCCGCCGCCGGTCAGGATGATGCCGCGTTCGCTGATGTCGCTGCTCAGCTCCGGAGGCGTGCGTTCGAGAGCGGTCCGTATGCCGGCCACGATCGCCGCCACGCAATCCGAGAGAGCCTCGCGCACTTCGTCGTCCTTTAGAGTGATGGCCTTCGGCAGCCCATGAATGAGATCGCGCCCTTTGATTTCTACGGTCGCGGGTGGGTCCAGCCGGTAGGCGGAGCCAATCTCGATCTTGGCGCGTTCGGCGGTGCGCTCCCCGATCAGCAGGTTGTATTTCTTTTTGACGTACTCCATGATGGAGTCGTCCATCTGATTTCCGGCCACGCGAAGCGAGCGCGAATAGACGATCCCGGAAAGCGAAATCACTGCGATATCCGTCGTGCCGCCGCCTATATCGACCACCATGTTGCCGCTGGGCTCCGTAATGGGTAGCCCGGCTCCGAGCGCGGCCACCATGGCCTGCTCCACCAGATGCACTTCGCTCGCCTTGGCTCGATACGTAGAATCGAGAACCGCGCGCTTCTCCACTTCCGTGGTTTCGCTCGGCACCCCGATGACAATGCGCGGGTGAACCAGGCTCTTGCGCTTGTGCGCTTTTTGAATGAAGTAGTTGAGCATCCGCTCGGCCATTTTGAAATCGGCGATGACGCCGTCCCGCAGAGGACGGATGGCAACCACGTTCGCAGGCGTGCGCCCCAGCATCTGCCGGGCTTCCGCGCCGCAGCCCACAATTTCGCCAGTGGCGCGATTCACCGCCAGAATGGAAGGTTCGTTGAGCACGATACCCCGGCCGGCAGCGTAGACCAGGGTATTGGCAGTTCCGAGATCAATAGCTAGATCGGAAGAGAATAGACGGAATATCGAGCGATAGGTCATGGACTACACCCACTTAGTGAACTCATCGGGAGGTGAGTCTCAAAACTTCACACTCGAACGCTGAAATTTGCAGGAAAGGCTTACTTTTGCCCGCGCCAAGCGCTAGGACGCCGAAGTTTGCGGCGGCCGGTTAGATCGGATCAACTCGCCAATCGCGATCACCAGTTTGTCGATACGTTGGATAAGCCCAGCCTGCAATTCAGCTTGCCGATCGATCTTCGCGGTACTCGCATCTACGTTTGCCGTTGTGGCGTCGACTCTTGCACTTAGCTTCTCGACCTTATCCTGCATCAGCACCTGCCAGGTCATCAGCTTCTTGAAGTCCTGCTCGTGCTGTTCCTGGATAGCCAGTTGATTCATTGCGACGAGCTCGACAACCCGCTCGATGCGGTCCAGTCGCTCGTTGCCGTTCCCCGAACTGTGGCCGTTCTCAGCCGCCATAAGATAAGGATGCCACAAACTAAGCCTTACCCTTTATGCCAATACATCTCCCAACCCAGGTATCTCGTCCCCGCCTCATGTGCAATAGCGGCCGAATGGGTTAGGTTGGCCGCTGTGTGGTGTTCGAAGCCCTGCTCGCAGATGTAATGCAGAAGATCTTGCAAACGCGGAATCTCCACCACGCCCGCGCCGCCAAAGGTTTCGAGCGGATCGCCGGTGAAATGGCCATCGCCCACATAGGCGCGCAGCTTGCCTTCCCGGTCGCGAGTAGATAGACGCAGATAACTCATCGGCGCCGGCTTCACGCGTCCGTAAAGCGTGCCGAACGTATTCAACTTGCCGACCGTGCCCGCGATGATCTCTTGATACTCCATCTTCACCTCCGCGAAGAAATGTTTCGGAAGGTTACTGCAATGAAAGCAGACGGCCTTGTTCGGGTCGTCTCCATAGTTGTTGTTCCAATCGAGCAGCGCGCTCGGCGTTTGCGAAGCGAGCGCCAGCGCCTGCATGCCCACCACGCCGACAATATCCACCTCGCAGGCGCTCGACATTAGGTTGTTGCTCATCATGCTCATGACGGTGCACGGCACCACGCCGAAGTATTCTTCCAGAGCCGTCCAGCATTGAACGGCGCTGATGGCCAGTTCCTGGTCCTGCATCCAGCCGTCGATGACCGCTCCCAGTTTCGCCATCTTGATGAGCGACGATTCGGGCACATCGTCGGTCGAAACATACTTCTTGATATCGGCGAGCTTGCGCTGCGGCGCCGCGTCGTCGGCGTTCATATTGTGTATGCGGCCGAGGATCTCCGACAAATCGATGGTCACGACCGAGATGCCGTGCGCTTCCAAGAGTTTCTCGCTGTAGCGGACTGTATTGAACGCCGCGGGACGCGCGCCGATGGCGCCCACTCGCAGTCCGCGCAGGCCGCGCACCACCCGGCACACGGATACGAACCAGGCGAGGTCGCGTTTGAATTCCTCCGAATCCGGCGCTTCCGTATGCAGCGTAGTGAGCGAATAGGGAATCCCGTACTGCATCAGGTTATTGCATGCCGACATCTTGCCGCAGAAGCTATCCCGCCGGTCGCGAATGCTCATCTTGCTTGGCGTGTCGGGCGTGGCCTGCACCAGCACGGGAACGTTCAGCCCAGACAAGCGCATCGTGTCGGCGATGGCGCGCTCGTCTCCGAAATTGGGGAGCGAAACGATGACGCCTTCAATCTCCTCCCGATGCTTCTTGAAAAGCTCGGCGCAGCGCTTGGCTTCCTGAAATGTTTCGACGGCGCCGAACTTCGATTCGTCCGTTGAAAGGGCCACGGCATCGATCCCGGCCTCTTTCATCACACGCAGCATGTCCTCGCGGCCCGTCGCGCAGAGATGATCCGGGAAGAACCCGCGGTTGCCGATGATTAGCCCGAGCTTCGGCCGTTTCTGTTGATCTGACATTTACTTTTTCCTTGGGAGAAATCGGATGAAATAGACGAGGCCGATCGCGAGCAGCACCATGCCCCACCAGATCGTCGCGTGAAGGTTGAAGAGAACAGGTGGATTCGCGGGCGGCGACCCCAGCTCATAAAAACCGGTCACCGTAATGAGCACGCCATACGCGCTCAGCAACACGCCGATGAAAAACCAGATCGAGATAAACCCCGGGCCGTGCATATGCATTCACCTACCAGAAGATGATGTTCAGTACGAAGAAGATCACAATGACCACGCAGGCCCAGAACAGCGGCCGCTTGAACAAAGGCAAGTGGCCTTCCGACGGGATCTCCGTCGCGCCATAGACCAGTCCCGCAAGCTGCGACTCCGGTTTGGGCTTAGTGGCGAGGCTCACCACGACCGTAACGATAACGCAAATGATCCACGACCACAAAGCGCGGTACATGTTCTCGGCCATGTCTTTGGCGTGCGGCGAAAGAGCGATGTATCGCAGGGCGCTGGGGTCGCCCTTCACCCACGCGAACATGCCGATCGAGGCGAGCGTTCCCGTCAGCAGCCCCCAGAAGCCGCCCGCGGGCGTAGCGCGCTTCCACAGCATGCCCAAAATCACGGTTCCGAATAGCGGCGCGATAAAGAAGCTGAATAGCGCCTGCACGTAATCCATGATGCTCAAGAATTGCATCACTAAATACGCGGTGCCGATGCTGACCAGCACTCCCAGCACCGTACACCATCGCCCCACCGAAACGTAGTGCGAGTCGCTTGCATCTCGCCGCATGAACGCTCGATAGATGTCGTACGTCCAGACCGTGGCGAACGCGCTGACGTTTCCCGCCATGCCGGACATGAAACCCGCGATCAGCGCCGTGATGCCCAGGCCCAGCAACCCGGGGCCGCAGTAGCGCGCCAGCATCAGCGGCAGCACTTCGTTGTACGTATGCGCGCCCGCCCCGGCCTGCGACTCTCCAACCAGCTTTTCCGGAAGCACAGCCAGCGCGAGCAGACCCGGCAATATGACGATGAACGGCAGGGCCATCTTGAAGATGGACCCGATGATCGGCGCCATCTTCGCGCTTCGCAGATCCCTGGCGGAAAGCACCCGCTGGACCACCAGGAAGTCCGTCGTCCAATAACCGAAAGAGATCACGAATCCCAAGCCCAGCACGATGCCTGCCCAGTTGATGCCCATTGGATTGGCGGTGAACGATCCAAGGCCGCTCCAGAGGTGCGTGTAGTCCTGCCCCGGCCAGCGCTCGTGTATGCGGTGAACCATGCCGCTCCAGCCGCCCGCCTCCACCAGCCCCAAAACGGAGATGATGATCGCGCCCAGCCAGATCAAAAAGAACTGCAGCACTTCGTTGAAGATCGCCGATAGCAGTCCGCCCAGAAACACATACGCAGCCACCGTGATGGAGGAGACCCAAATGCTGAAGTTGATGTCCCAGCCGAGTATGATCTTCATCACCAGCGCCATCGAGAACATGTTGATGCCGCTCATCAACACGGTCATTAACCCGAAGCTGATGGCCGAAAGCGCGCGCGCGGGCTCGCCGTAGCGCAATTGCAGGTAACCCGGCACCGAATGCGTACGCGAGATGTAGTAGAACGGCATCATCACGACGCCCAAAAACAGCATGGCGGGGATCGCGCCGATCCAATACCAATGCGTCGCCAGGATGCCGTATTGATAGGCGGATGCGGCCCAGCCCATCAGCTCCAGCGAGCCGAGATTCGCGGCAACGAAGCTCAATCCCGCGATCCATGCGCTCATGTCGCGCCCGGCGAGGAAGAAGTCCTCTCCCGTCTTCGTATAGCGCTTCAGATAGAAGCCGATTCCCAGCACCATTACGAAATACAGAACAATTACGAGCAGGTCGACCGGGCTTAAGGAGAGCAGTTTTTCGGAAGAAATCGCGGCAGCTACCAGGCTAGGCACACATCAGAAGATATCACCCGCTCGTTTCACCGGGCCTTGCGCGTAACGTTCTTTTTCTTGGTACGTCCAGTGTCCAATGGCGCTGCAGAATCTGAAATACGCCGCCCGAACTCTGCGGCACGCTCCGGGGTACACGCTCGCCGCGCTCCTTTCGCTTGGTCTGGGGATCGGCGCCAATACCGCCATCTTCACGCTCACGAACGCCGTCTTTCTCCACCCGCTTCCGGTGAAAGATCCCTCCGCGGTGGTCGAACTTTATCAGGTCGATCATGCCACTCACTCCACGATTTCTAACCTCGCCCGAACGACGCTCTCCGTTCCGAACTTCAAGGATCTCCGCGATCAGAACGATGTCTTCACCGGCGCCGTGGGATTCATGCAAACCGGCGTCACACTCACCGGGGCGGGGAAGCCGCTACAGCAAACGGTATTCTTGACCACTGCCAACTACTTTCAGGTGCTAGGGATCCAAGCCGCCGCCGGCCGCCTGTTTCGGCCCGACGAAGACCGTTTGCCCGGTGGAAACGCTGGCGCGGTCCTCAGTTACCGTCTTTGGCAGCGTCTCTACGGCGGCGACCCGAAAGCCGTGGGCCGCACCGTCGCTCTCAACACCGTGCCCTACGAGATCATCGGAGTTGCGCCCCCGGATTTCAAAGGCACGCTCACCGTCGGGCCCGCCGAAGTCGCTTGGATTCCCCTCAGCATGCATTCCCAGGTGCTAAGTGGACCCGCCGAGCAATTCTTCAACTCCCGGCGCATGCGAATGCTCAGTGCGTTTGCTCGCCTGAAGCCCGGAGTGGATGAGCGCCGCGCTCTCGCCAGCCTGCAAACGATCTTCGCCAGGCTCGAAGCCGAATACCCAGCCGACAATCGCGGCCGGAGCGTCGAGACTTCGCCGCTCTCGGAAGCCGCTCTCGGTTTCCTCCCGCGCGGTCAAACTACCGCTGCCGCCTTCGCGCTGTCCGGCGCGGTCGGCTTCGTGCTGCTGATCGCCTGCGCCAATATCGCCAATTTGTCTTTGGCGCGGGCCACAAAGCGCGCCCGCGAAATGGGTATTCGCGTGGCGTTGGGCGCCAGCCGCTCCAGCCTGGTTGCGCATTTGTTGATGGAAGCGGAACTGCTGGCTCTCGCCGGCGGCGCCCTGGGGATCGCCATCGGTTGGGCGGGTGCGCGGCTCCTCTGGAGTCTGCGGCCTTCGTTTCTTGCTCAAAGCTCAATCGCTTTGCAATTGGATGCTCGGGTCTGCGCATTCACGCTAGCCGCCAGCCTACTAACAGGCCTGCTGTTTGGGCTGGCCCCGATCTTTCGCTCCTCGGCTCCGGATCTCGCCAGCATCCTCAACACCGGCGGCCGAGGCAATATCCAAGGCGGCGGAAGGAACCGGCTTCGCAGCGCCCTGGTGGTTTGCGAGATGGCTCTCGCGATGGTCGCGCTCGCCGGCGCCGGCTTGTTTGTCCGCAGCATGCAGAATGCACAACGCATCGACCTCGGCTTCGATACGCGCGACCTCTGCGTCCTCGCCTTCGATCTCGGATCGGAGCGCATGACCCCGCAGCGCGGCATGCAATTCACGCGCTCCGTTCTGGAGCGCGTGCAGGCCGTTCCCGGCGTAGCCGCGGCGGCCATCGCCGACACCGCGCCCTTGGGCGGCGGATTTCTGCAGACTGCTTTTCATGAAACCGATCCGGTGGATTCTCGCCTCGGCACGCTGGTGCTGTCTTCGGCCGTGACGCCTGGATTTTTCGATACCTGGCGCATACCGCTCGTCGAAGGGCGGCTATTGAGTCGTTTCGATCGCGCCGGCACTCGTCGCGTCGCGGTCGTCTCCGAAGCCATGGCGCGTCGCTTTTGGCCCGGGCAGAAAGCGGCGGGCAAGCGCTTCCACTTCGCGGGACCCGATCTCATCGAAGTCGTCGGCGTGGTGAAGCAAACTACCGTGATCAACATCGGCGAAGTGCCGCAGCCCGTTGTTTACATGCCCTGGGAGCAGGACTATCAGCCCTTCGCCGTGCTCGCGGTCCGCGCGTCTATTCCGCCCGAACGCGCGCTTCCCGGCGTCACCGCAGCCGTGCAATCGCTCGACCCGGATCTGGCCTTGCTGAACCCTTCCACCATGCAACAGGTGATCGGGCAGGCGCTCTGGGCGCCGCGTATCGCCGCCGCTTTGTTCGGCCTCTTCGGCCTGTTGGGTATGGTGCTCGCGGTCATCGGAGTGTATGGAGTGATGGCCTACATGGTTCTGCAGCGAACGAGCGAGATCGGCATCCGCATGGCTATGGGTGCTCGCGCCTCAAACGTCATCGGTATCGTTGTTGGACAGAGCATGCGGTTAGCCGTTGCCGGCATCGTGGTCGGGTTATGCGCCGCGCTGGCGTTGACGCGCCTTGTGGCGAATCTGCTATTCGATGTCTCCCCGGACGATCCTTTGACGTTTGCGGCAGTGGCTTGCGTCCTGGCCGCGACCGCGTTGATCGCAGGCGGCATCCCGGCCTGGCGCGCCGCACGCATCGATCCGGTCAAAGCGCTGCGCCAGGAGTAGACTATCGAAACACTGTCGGACTCTCCGGAATGGCCTCGCCATCACTCCGCGGATCGGCCCCCGCGAAGTTCACCTCTCGCTTGCCATCGCGCATCACCGCTTCGCCCTGCCCCACCGTGAACGAAAACGGCTCCAGCAGCTTGATCTCGTGCCCGCGCCTGGTCAACTCGTCCCGAACTGCTTGCGGAATGCGCGATTCCATTTCCACATCGCATCCCTGAAACGTCGCCTTGGTGAACCGCGCCGCTTCCATCGCCGCCTGCAAGTTCATCCCGAAATCGACGATGTTCGCGACAAACTGCGCATGCGCCTGCGCCTGGTTCCATCCCCCCATGATGCCGAATCCAATCTTCAAATCGCCTTTTTCCATGAAGGCCGGAATGATGGTATGCAGCGGCCGCTTGTGTCCGGCCAGCGAATTCGGCTTGCCCGGCGTCAGCTCGAATCCCGCGCCGCGGTCGTGAAACGAAAAACCCGTGCCAGGCGCTACCATGCCCGTCCCGTAGCCTGCGTAATTGCTCTGGATAAGCGAAACGATGTTGCCGTCTTTATCGATCGTCGAAAGGAATATGGTCGAATGCCCTTGCGCATTCAACTGCTGCACGATCTGCGACGGGACCACTTGGCAAGCCGCGTGATCCATCTGAATCAGCTTCGCGCGCTCTGACGCCAAGTCCTTCGAAAGCATCTCCTTCACTGGAACCGGTGTGAAGCGCGGGTCGCCCACATAATGCACCATGTCGGCGTAAGCCAGCTTCTTCGCCTCGATCATGACCTGCAGCGCGTCCGCCGAATTATGCCCGTATGTCGAAAGCGGAAAATGCTCCATGATGTTGAGCATCGAAAGCGCCGCGATGCCTTGGCCGTTAGGTGGCAGTTCATAGACGGTCCATCCGCGATAGGTGGTTGAAAGCGGCTCCACCCATTCAGGCTCGAAATCTTTGAAGTCTTCCACTGTGTGCGTGCCGCCCTGCGCTCGCAAGAAATCAACCATCACCTGCGTGAGCTTCCCGTTATAAAACGCATCGCGCCCGTGCGCCGCAATCTGCCGAAGCGACTCGCCGAGAGCCGGATTCTTGAAGATATCCCCTAATCCCGGCGCCGATCCTCCGGGCAAGTACGTCTGCGCGTAGCCCGGTTGCTTCAGCAGCGACTTGGCGCGCCAGTAACGCGCATTCTTCTCCGCGAGCGGGAACCCATTCTCGGCATAAAATATCGCCGGGCTCAGTAGCTTCTCAAACGGCAGGCTGCCGAAGCGTCGCCGCAGCGCCTCCCATCCGGCTACGCAGCCTGGCACGTCGACTGTATGCACGCCGATGGGATCGAGCTTGTCGATATGATGCGCCTGAAGATACTCGATCGTCAGCGCCTTGGGCGTCCAGCCGCTTGAGTTCAGGCCATACAGCTTCCCGCTCTTGGCCTCATACACGATCGCGAACAGGTCGCCTCCGATGCCGTTCACGTAGGGCTGCGTCACTCCCATCACTGCGTTTGCCGCGATCGCTGCGTCTACCGCGTTTCCGCCGGCCTGCAGGATTTCGGCGCCTGCCTGCGATGCCAAAAACTGCGGCGCCGCGGCGATTCCATACTTCGTAACCACCATGGAGCGGCCCTGCTCCGGAACCGAGGCGAACTGCTGAGCAGAAACGGCCGCCGCCACAACGAGCGTCAGAAGAGCCACTTTTTTCATAGTTTCCGTGAACCTGGATCAATGTATGGTCCGCGTCTTGCGGTTCATGTAGTCCATCAGTAGGTAATTCCCAAGCGTATACGGAGTCGTGAAATACGCCTTGCCCGAGCACATCTGCGTCACCTTCTGCACGAATTGCACCAGGCCGTAATCGCTCGCCAGCATAAAAGTGTTGATCAGAATGCCGCGCTTCTTGCAGCGCGCCACTTCTTCCAAGGTCTGGCTGATTACCAGCGGATCGAGCCCGAACGCGTTCTTATAGATTCGCCCGTCGTCCAGCGTCAAAGCCGAAGGTTTCCCGTCCGTGATCATGATGATCTGCTTCATGTCTTTGCGCTCTTGCGCCAGAAGCCGCTGCGCAAGAATCAGGCCGTCCCGCGTATTCGTATAGTAAGGTCCCACTTGCACCCGCGCCAATTCCGAGATGTGCATCTCCTCCGCCGAATCGTGGAACAGCACGCATCGCAGCGAATCGCCGGGATACTGCGTACGGATCAAATGCGAAAGCGCAAGCGCCACTTTCTTCGCTGGCGTGAATCGGTCCTCGCCATACAGAATCATGCTATGGCTGCAATCGAGCATCAGCACGGTTGCGCAAGAGCTTTGGTATTCGGACTGATGCACGTGCAGATCGGAGTATTCAAGCTCCAGCGGCAGATGCAGCCCTTCGCGCTGCATCGCTGAGAACAACGTGGTGCTCACGTCCAGATTCAGCGTGTCGCCGAACTCATAGCACTTCGATCCACCGCTCGCATCGACCCCCGTCGCAAGGTCTCGCGTATCGTGCGCGCCGAAACTCGACTTGCCGAGCGACCCGAGCAGGTCTTTCAGCGTCTTGAATCCCAGAAAGTCGATCGCTTTATCCGTTACCTCGAAACGCGGATTACTCTCCGGGCCGCCCGTTGAACCCGGCGCCGTGGGCGATTCGGGCGGCGGTCCGTCCGTATTGATGTAGCCGGCTTGCTCCAGCTTCTGCATCAAACGCTCGACCAGCGATTCGCGCTGCTGTCCGGACATCTGCTGCAAGCGTTCGCGCATCTGCTCGAGTTGGTCCGGATCGAACAGTTCGCCGCTTTCAAGGGCGCGTTCGATAGCCTGCTTCAGCTCTTCGAGCGTGTGCTCGTTCATCTCGGAGAACTGCAGGTATGGGTTCTGATACCCGCTTTGCAGAAGATAATCGGCGAGAGCCCGCAGCAGATCCTCCATTTCAATACCGAGATCCTCCTCGGAAAGTCGTGAATAGGAGATCCGCCTCATCCAAGCTCCTTTCTGCCGGCGCGATTCAGTTCAGGTTGCGGCGTCCCCCTCCGGAGCCGCCGCGCCGCGGATCGTTGCCGCGGCGATATTCGTCCCGCTCGTCGCGGCTTCGTTCTTCCCGCGATGGCCGCTCGCCGGCGACAAACTCCAACTCTTCATTCCGGCTGATACGCCGATGTGCATATAGCCCTTCGAGAATGAATTCCCCCGCCGATGCACGCAAGGCATCGCTCTCGCTTTCGCAAAGCCCCAATTTCTTTGTGAACGGAAGCAGGTCCTGTATGCGCCCGAGCTGCTCTACCATCGCGTGCGCGGGCGTTTCTTCTTCCAGCCGGAGCGAACCGCCCAACTCGAACCACTGCACCACCTGGCGCAAATTTACCCCGTCGAAATAGGAGTTGAACACTTTACCGACTGCGCTGCGAATCAACTCGCGGGCCACGGCGTCGGCGCCCTTCAGCTCCCCTTCGTACTCCAATTCGAGCTTGCCGGTAATGGACGGCAGCGCCGCATAGAGGTCCAGGATCCGCGGCACAGCGTTGCTCTCTTTAGCCCGGATTCCTCTGCGCTCGGCGTTCGAGATCACGCTCTCCAACACCGAGATAGGTAGTCGTTGCGAAACACCCGAGCGCTTATCCACGCGCTTATCTTCGCGCGCCAAGAACGCCAAGTGCTCTACCACCTCATGTATGTAGAGAGGCACTTCGATCTGGACCGGCGACCGGCGGCGCATCCACGCTTCCTGCCGCGTGATGTCCATGCCCTGCGAAACCGTGTGCGGATAGTGCGTGCGGATCTCGCTTCCGATGCGATCCTTCAGCGGCGTGATAATCTTCCCGCGCGCCGTGTAGTCTTCCGGATTCGCAGTAAAGACCAGCAGCATGTCGAGCGGCAGGCGTACCGGGTAGCCCTTTATTTGGACATCGCCTTCTTGCATGATGTTGAATAGTCCGACCTGGACCTTGCCCGCCAGGTCCGGCAGTTCATTAATGACGAAGATGCCCCGATTGGCGCGTGGCAGCAGCCCGTAGTGGATAGTCAGTTCGTTCGAGATATCCTGCCCGGCGCGCGCCGCCTTGATGGGGTCGATGTCTCCAATCAAATCCGCGATCGTCACATCGGGCGTTGCCAACTTTTCCACATAGCGCTCTTCGTGAGACAGCCATGCAATCGGCGTCTCGTCTCCCATAGCGGCGATCTTCTCGCGGCACTGCTTGCAGATGGGTTGAAAAGGATGGTCGCGAATCTCGCAGCCGGCAACATACGGCGTGCGCGGGTCGAGCAGGCGCGTCAACATCCGCGCCAGCCGCGTCTTGGCTTGCCCGCGTAAACCCAGAAGTATGAAGTTATGCCGAGACAGAATGGCGTTTACCACCTGGGGAATCACGGTGTCTTCATATCCCATCACGCCGGGAAACAAAGTCTCTTTGCGCTCCAATTTGCAAAGCAGATTGGAGCGCAGTTCGTCCTTCAGCTTGCGCTCGGGTTGAAGCTGATCGGCAAAACGACTGGAGCGAAGCGCGCCCAGCGTTCGTGGCAAGTCAGGGTGAGGCATTCTACCTTTAGCGCGCACCCATCTCGCGGTGCGCTCGCGAGTCGGTTGTCAGACATAAGTCTAGCAACGCTTCATCGTGAAGCAATTCAGAATAGAAACAAGTGCCGAACTCGGACCCATTGTTCCTATCCGAATCCCGAGTAGAACAGCTCCTCGTTTTCGATGAACTCCTGCCGGCCATCGAAAAAGCGTTGATCGATTTCTCGGCCGGCAGAGTCATTCAGCCTCTGCGCGGCATCGTTCCCATGCCTCAGCCGGGGGCTTTTTTCGGTCTTATGCCGGCCCTCTTTGAAGATGTGTTCGGCGCGAAGCTTGTCACGGTGGTTCCGGCAAACGCCGGGCGCGGCCTGCCCACTCACCTCGCCTCCATCCAACTCTTCGACAGTCAGACCGGCGAGACGCTTGCGGTCATGGACGGCCGCATAATCACTGCCTGGCGCACCGCGGCGGTTTCCGCCATCGCCACGCGCGAACTTTCGCGCCCAAACGCGGCGACTCTCGCGATTCTTGGCAGCGGCGTGCAAGCGCGAACTCATTTCCTGGCGTTAACAAGGATGCGCTCGTTCCAAGAAGTGCGCGTCTGGAGCCGAACTCCTGAGCACGCCCGCAAGTTTGCCGGCGAGATCGGCGCCACAACAGTGACTGTCGAGGAAGCGGTGCGCGGCGCGGATGTGATCGTGACAGTGACTAATGCTGCGGCGCCGATCGTGCGAGGCGAATGGGTGAAGCCCGGCGCCTATGTCAACGCTGTCGGCGCGGTCGGTCTCAAAGCGCGGGAAGTGGACGATGTTCTAATGCGGACCGCAACCGTGATCGTAGAATCGCGCGAATCGGCGGCCTGTGAATCGGCCGAGATCGTGCAATCGGGCGCGCCCGTCTACGCGGAACTCGGCGAGCTGCTCGCCGGAAAAGTGAACAAGCCCGAGGCCGGAAAAACCATCGTGTTCAAGTCGCTAGGGATCGGAGCGGAGGACATTGCCGCTGCGCGATTAGTCTATCGCAAGGCCACCGCGAAGTGACCTCGCCGATGGCGCTCTCGTCGAAGCTCGCCGCCACCGGAATCAGGTCTGACTCGGCCACAAAGGACGCTCCCACCCGTAGTGGGACTCCTGTGGAAATGCGCGGGAAAACCTGTGGAACCAGCTTCGTTCCGGAGGGAAACATTAGTACCGGATCAGGATTTGCCAACGCCATCATCGGCGCCCGCATCGTATGCGCCTTCGGCTTCTCGGTGGGATCGCGCTCGAACGCTTTCATCGTCGCCGACATGCCCGTCGTCTCATCGAAGACAATATGCGACGTAATCAGGTTCCCGCCCCCAGTCGGCGCCTCGACCGTCATGCCGCCTTCCGTTCCCGCCAGGTGCGCGCCTTGCGTCATGGCGCGCAGATCGAATCGCTGCGTTTCTGCCGATCCTGGCGTGATCGCCTGCCGCACGCTCCGCCCGCCCGCATCCGATATCATCAGCGATCCCATCAAAGGCTCCTTCGAGGCGTTCGCCAGGATCAGGTAATCGGTTGCGCTCGCCCGGGGCAGCCACCACACGGTTTCTGTAGACTGCGGGCTAAAGTCTTGTTCATCGGCCGGCCATCAAGCGCACAGGCCGTTTGGTGGCCGTTGTGCGCGTTAAACATAGGCCCCAAATAGATTGCCCTCGCTCATTCCCGAAAACCGGTAAACGACCGACCCAAACGAGCCGTTCCGGTCCAGCAAATCCGGCGCCGCGGCCAGCAATGCTTCCCGCAGATCGATCGACGCGGCGTGCTCGGGCTCGACGCTGACG
>JAFAYI010000012.1 GCA_019240475.1 Acidobacteriaceae bacterium | reverse complement strand
TTTCCCCGCGGTGAGAGCCACTCCGCCTTGCAACTGGACGTCGAACATCTTCAGGCCGAGCACGCGTTCGGCAATCACCGACGTGAGTGCGAATACTCCCGGTAAATCCAACACGCGCCAGTCGATGAGTTTCAGCTCAGCATCACTCAGGGCCCCAAGCTCCGCGCGCCGGCTGTTGATCGCCGGAACGAAAGATTCGCGCTCATCTGAATGGTGAAACAGATTCCCTAAAAAGCCGCGAAGTGCATTCGACACGGCCTAACGAGTTGCTTTCCTCAGCCAGCGAGCCGTCAGGGACCGATGTTTTGGTGAAAATTGTCCAGCGGCTGCCCGCAGATAAGGTCGAAATTCTTGCGCCCAATAGGCGGCATAGCCGCGTTCGTGAATCTCGCGCAAGACCTGGCTGTAATGATCGAGAACGCTCGCGCCGACCGTCTGTCCCGAGCGCCAGGCTGCGCGGTTGGTGGCGCGCGCAATCCGCAGCAGGGTCATGGGAAAGCGCGCGACCGCCGAAACTGCCATCATCGACGATAATTCAAATACCAGCCGATTCTGTGCGGCTGCTTCAGCTTTCAAATCCTCCCAGTGGCGGCCGAGAGATCGCGCCGAGGGTAGATTGCGCGGAGGAATTTTCGAGACCGCTTCACGAAACGCCCGCCAATCCCGCCTGAGGCCGGGCACATCGATAGGCGGCGTATTGCACAGCTCGGCCATTTGGCTCGCGGTCTGTTCCAGCCCTTCTAATAACTGATCTACGTTTTCGAATCTGGCCTCGCCCCGGAGCAATCCTTCCTGCTTCAACGCTTCGGCAATCTCCTGAACGATATGGCGTCCCGCGCCTGAAACGTCGGCGAGCGCCGCCATGATCCAGACCGGAGAAGCGCCGAATGCCAGCAGGCCGGCTAATTCGATGCCATGACCCGCGGTCCGGCGCAGTAGAAAATTATTGGCCAGAGCGCTGCCTGCAATCCCATCAACAAGTCCGTCAGCAGGATAAACGCCCTTCACCTCGCCGACCTGCTCGATCATGAACCGCACAGCCATATCCACCATCATCTGGTACGTTTTGGTTCGGCGAACCGCCGCGGGAACGGATACGTCGCCGATCTCGCGAATCAATCCACCGGCCAAGGCCGCGGCCGAACGCACAACGCGTTCGGGCAACGAAATGGCATAGCGCGCCACGCGCGCGCCAGACTTGCCGGTCTTTCGCCGTTTTCGCTCCCCGGTGGACTTCATCGTGTCACTATAATTGTGCCTGAAGCGAATGGCCGACATCGTTATCCGTCCGAGTCTGAAGTTCATAAAGGCGGGTTATGTTTGCGCATTACTCGTGGTTTGCGCGGCGGTAATTGTTCACTATAAATATTTGGCGGCTCAGTATCCCCGGCCGTATCTTCCGATCGCCAGTGTGATTGTCTTGCTTTGGCCGATTAAGCGGCATTTGCAACGGCAGTCTGTTAAATTAACTCTCTCCGGCGAGAAACTACGCTACGAAACCGGGCTTACTTCGAAATCGACACGCATCATCCAACTGCCTAAGGTGCAGGATGTAAGGTTCATCCAGTCCATCTGGCAGCGAGTATTTAACGTGGGCGATATCTCTATTGAAACCGCCGGTGAGAATAGCCGGCTGGTGGTGGAAAATCTGGACCAGCCTCGCGAATTAGCGGAACAGATCACCGACGCTTCTGGACATCCGGCGTCCGGCGGGCTGCATTAATTCTCTATAACAATCAACATTTCAATAACTTCCCTGATACATACCGGCGCGGACGAACCAGGTTTTTGCTATGATACCCCCAAGTGTCTTTAAGAAAGCTGGGCAGGCAGCCAGCCCTCGGTCTCGCAGTGCTACTGGCTGCCGCGCTACCTGTGATTGGCGGGTGGAAGTTAACGGGGCCGTTTGGCGGAAGTGCGCGAGCGCTCGCGATTGACCCGCAGAACGGCCGCACACTGGTCGCTGGTTCGCGCGACTCGTTGCTGTTTCGTTCTGACGATGCAGGTGCATCGTGGCGTTTGCTGCCTTTCCCGCGCGGGACCCCGGGCGAATTCCACTCCATCCTGATCGACCCGCAGATATCGACTCATTATTATGCCGGTCTGGACGCCGGCGAATCCCAAGACTCGGGCGTCTATGAGAGCGACGATGCCGGCGAAACGTGGCGGATTTTGGCCGGCCTGCGAGGATCTCGGATTGAATCGCTGGCGATGGCTGCAGGCAATTCAAGCACGCTTGCCGCGGGAACTTCCAAAGGCGTTTTTCTCTCTATCGATCGCGGCACCACCTGGCGCAGGATCTCATCCCCTAGCGACGTGGAGATGCAGGATATTACCGCGCTGACATTCGACCCGGCCGACACAAACACGCTCTACGCCGGAACGCCTCACTTGCCATGGAAGACCACCGACGGAGGCGCTACCTGGCATTCGATTTCGCGCGGCCTGATCGACGATTCCGATATCTTTTCAATTAGAGTCGATCCGAAGAATTCGCAATTGATGTTCGCCAGTGCGTGCAGCGGCATTTATCGGAGCGACACCGCGGGCGAAGCATGGGTCAAGATCCAAGGGATTCCGGGGACTCATCGGCGCACGCATATCATTGCGGAAGATCCGCGCAATTCCGACACAATCTTCGCGGGGACGACGCTCGGGCTGTTCAAATCGCCGGATGGAGGCAAGACTTGGCGGCATTTGAGTTTCGAACAGGTGAATTGGATGGTTTTCGATCCGAGCGACCCGCGCACGCTGTACCTGGCTACCGAATTCGCGGGGATTCTCAAGAGCACAGACTCGGGCGAGACGTTCCGGCCGACGAACGCGGGATTTGCGAATCATCGCCTCTCTGCAATCACCTCGGACGGAAAACATCTGTACGCGAGCAGCACCTATGAGAGTCTATTCGGCGGGGTTTTTGTGAGCGACGATGGCGGCCTTCAGTGGTCGTTACGAGCCAATGAAGAAGCGCTCCACGGCCGAAACGTGGAGAGTCTAGTGGCGTCCCCCAACAATGCCGATATAGTGCTTGCTGCGAGCGAGGATGCAATCTTGAAATCGACGGACGGCGGGAAGACCTGGGTTGCGGTGTCGATGCCTGCTCCTGCTGCTCCACGAGCGGCTCAGCGGGCCAACAGTGCCGCTCGCGTCCGTATCAACGCGCTAAGGGTCGTTCAGATGGAGGGGGAGGACGTTGATCGGGACAAACATGACAGGGACAAACCTGAGCGGAACAAAGCGGATGGACGCAAACAGGACAAAAGCAAATTGTTTCTATTTGCGGGAACCGACGCGGGGCTGTTCAGGAGTTCCAACTTCGGAGTGACCTGGGAACAAGAGAAAGCGCCGGAGATTTTGGGTGTGCCGATCCTTGCCATGTACGTGCCAGTAAGCGGTGCTTCTCGTCTTATAGTGCGTACCGCCTCTGGCCTGCTCGTTTCCGAGGACGTTGGCCGGACGTGGCAGCCGGCTCCAATACCGGAGGGCTATTATCTTTACGATGTAGCGGCGCCGGTAGAACACGATGCCGCGATTCTGGTTGCAACTTCGCGCGGCGTTCTGCGGTCTATGGACGAGGGCTCGCATTGGAAGCTTGTGACGGAAGGTATCCCCGCGGCTACGGTAGATTCGATTCGCTTCAATCCCTTCGAGCGAGGCGAAGCGTTCCTGGTGCAATTCGGAAATATTTATCGAACGGTGGACGGCGGCGAGTCGTGGAAGCCGTTCTCCAACGACGGCCTCGAAGGCGCCGGCGTT
>JAFAYI010000020.1 GCA_019240475.1 Acidobacteriaceae bacterium | reverse complement strand
CGAGGCTGCCGTGAGAGCGCCGGCCGCAACCGCAGTGCCGGTCATGACGAGGTCGCCTCCGGTTAGGGCCGGCGAGCCACCGATTACCGCCCCGAATAGCTTTGGAATTTGCCAGCAGCACATCATGTAGATAAGCGCGCCGCCAATGACGTCCAATGCCGTTTTCGCAGGGGTGGTTGACGTTCCGATGCCTGTAGCCTCCGTGTTCCATCCGGTTCCGAGAGCCTGACCCGCAGCAATGACGCAATAGAGAACAAGCAGCTTGATGCCGATGGAAACTCCGAGCCCGATGTAGCGTTCTGTGTATGGAGCGGTCCAACGGCTCCCTCCGAAACCGAGGAAGATGTAACCCGCCGAGACCACCAGGTAGCTCTCAACCAGAGTCACGACGAGATTGATCGTAATGATGACGTAAGAGATGAAAATGAGCAGTGCTCCGACTGCACAGAGCAGCGCTGAGGCTATATCGCCACTGAGAAACGCAGAACCGCTTGCTCCAGACAAAAGTGATCCGGCAATATCTAGCCCCTGGACGAACACTCCGCTCGGCGAGATTGGAGCACCCAGTCCCGATGCACCCTGCCCGATCTGCTCGAAGCTGTCGAGGATGTCAGGAATCCAGGCGGAGCCGTTCACGAGTAGGGCGTAAAAAGCGCCGATCCACATCATCTTGCCAACGAGACCGCCCACCCAACTCTGAAGGTCTGTTTTGTCGAGCGCGAGAGCAATTACTGACCAGCCGAACTCGATGAAGGCGAGGAACCAAAAGAGCCGCTGAGCGTAGATCCAGATGTTTGTGATCCACTGAGTCCGAAAGGAGCGCATCTGCGAGAGGATGTCCCCGGCAGTTGTGGAGTGAAACGTTTGACCATGCGCCGCCACGCTCAGAAACAACAGCAGCGTGATAGCAGCGATTGCCCATCGGGTTGGTAAGCGACTCAAACTAAATCGTTTTGGCCTTTGCCGATTCAAGACACACGTCTCCTTATGTCGTAGATGCAGCCCTTTACTTGGACCGTTTACCTAGTGGTTACCCGCACCGAACTTGCGGTCGTCGCCTGTCGTTTTGCTTGGTGCAAAGAAAGCAATCTTTCCCGATGCCTTGCAGAGCCGGCCTTCGGTGGTATCGCCCCAAGTGGCTGAAGCCGACATGCGCACCGGCTTGCACATGCCTTCGATTTCTTTCGCGACATTCGGATTCTTGGCTAGCCATTGCGATATCGAGGCGTCTGAAGTCGTGGCTAAGTCGCCCGCGCCGGCTGCTTCGGCCTTCTGTACTATCGGGCTCGGCGGACCAGGCCGCGAGCAGTTTGTGAGTCCGAAAGACCCCGTAAGCACGCCGACCCCAATCATGATTCGTCCTAATCGGATCACTCCGTTTTTTGCCTCCAACTACCATTTAATGACTCCCGGCCCCAAATGCCCGGCTGTCGCCGGTCGTAGAACTTGGTGTGAAGAATTGCTCGGTTGCGGCGGTCGTGGCTGCATCCTTTTGTATCTGCGCCGCCTGATACGCCTGCTTACTCGAAAGGTCCGCCAACATGATCTGGCGTAGTTTCATAAACTGCTCTGTCTGCTGCTCCGCAATGTCCCCCATAACTTGAATGGCACGTACCGCTCCGTTCGGCGATTGCGCTTGAGTTCGTAGGGTGGCGAGAACTGATTCTTCGGACGAGAGCTGCGATCCTTGTAATCCGGCCGCTCGCAAGGTGCCCCGCAGCGTGTCCAGGGTTGTAGTGGCCCACCCCTTGTAATTCGCGAAGTAGCGATTTGGAGTAGTCCCATAGCCGGTGAACGTGTTCCGAAATTGGGTGTCCAGATTGGAAAGCGAATATGCCAGTGCCTGGCCGCCTTGCACGATCGAAGATAGCGCAGTCAGATCCCTGTTGATGGTCCCGTAGGTATGCGAAGGCAGGGCAAGACCGTTCCGCATCTGCTCGGCATACATGCTGAGTTCATTGCTCAGCTGCGTGCCCTGACGAATGTACGACATCACCATTTGTCCGTGGTTGAGTAACTGAGTAAATTCTGTCGCGAAGGCTCCTGCCCGCACTTCTGTTGGGTGTTGGAGCAACAAGGCCAAAATTACGCCCAGTGTTAAGCAGTTGCGCATAAAGATCGAACCTCCTCTTGCGGTGTGATGCTTTCCAAATAATCGGCCCATAGGTCCAAGCCTCTGAGTCGGAGCCATTCCGAGCGCCAGTTGTCGGGATTGCGGTCCATGACCGTCTTGGCGATCTCTCGTTCTTCTCGGCCATTTACACCGACCCAAGCCAAGGCGACATTGCCGATCCCCAAGTCGATGAGGCGGCGTCCCGATGAGCTGACCACGTAGTAGTGCTTTTTCGGAATGCTCAGCTCAAGAATTTCCAGTTCGCGCTCATTCAGCCCAACGCGCTCATAGAAGGCACGCGAGTTGCTGGTACG
>JAFAYI010000002.1 GCA_019240475.1 Acidobacteriaceae bacterium | reverse complement strand
TTACGGAACGGAGTTCCGCGTGCGCGCTTTGTTCTTCTTCGATCGGACGATAACTGAATCGATGCAAAATGTGAACTTCCGGCGCACCAAGGTGGATACCAAAATCGACTTCGGCCCGAGTGCCCACAATTGACGCTCGCAAGCTCGGCTAAACCAGTTCCTCTCCTGAAGAACAATTTCAAAATAGGTTGTGCAACCAATCATGGTTCAGTAGGCTCCCGGATTCATCAAGATTGTCGCTATCCGGAAGGTAGCGAACGGGTAGTCGGGAAGGATCGATCTACACATGGCCGCATTTCGCGATCTATACGGCAGGCACTCTCCGAAATGGAATTTGTTGAAGGGAACAGCCGAGTTCATTCTATAGAGATCCTCAGCATTGTTAGTAGAATCTTTACAGAATGCCCCGCTCTAATTCAGAGCTCATTGGTGCAGCGCGCCCTTGGAGCGGCCTCGTGCGGACGTGCATCAACAGCCGGGTGTTTCAGGCTTCGGGAGCACCGGCCGTTCACCATACTGGCAGGCTTGAAATTTAAATAGGACCGTTGATCAGGCGGGGTAGGGAACGGGGACTCCTTCGGAACCAAGCGGTGATGTCTTCGATCAGAAGCCTTCCAATAACCACGCGTTGCTGTAAGAAGACTTTCCCATAACGGCGACATGCTGACCGTTTGGTGCGGCGACGACCCATCCAACTTGACGTCCTTCCAGTAGCCATAAAGGCTCGATCTGGCCTGAAAGACTGACGCGCAGAATCGTTGCTCCAGCGGGTCCAACTGACAGCGTGTAGACTTCGTCGGGATCGGCTGACCAGTCCAGGCCGCTGAAATTGCTCCAGGGCGCGAGCTTGACCTCTCGTTGGAGGCTTCCGGACTCGGAGAGAATTTGCAGCCTGCCGCCGTACGAATCCTGCCGAAGGATACCGATGCTCCCCCTCGGAGATACCGCCCATCCGCCATTCCAAAAGGGCAGTTTGAAGAGTTCACGATAATTCCCGTCGATAGGATCGAGGCTCCCGAAAACGTGAGGTTGGCGTTCCTCAAGCGTGATACATCGCGTAGCCGGCGCGCTCGGACAATGGACTTGTGCCGTGAGTCTCGTTTCAATGATGACGTGCGGTGCGCCGCCCGAGGTCGCAATCCTCATCAGGCGCGGCGGGTGGCCGCCTTGCGGTTCGGTATTGTATATAATCCATTGGCCGTCGGGACTTAACACGGCTTGGTCAGTCACATACCCGCCGTTAGTGATCCCCTTCCCCTCCTTTTCGTCGATTGCCTGTTTATAGAGGCGATACGCTCCGGCCCGGTCGGATGTGAAAATGATCGCTCTGCTGTCCCGAGTCCACGAGTACGGCAGATCGTCGCTATCCTCGAGAGTCAAACGGCGCAAAGGCCGCATACCCGCTCCCGGGCCGACGTCGCCGAGGTAGGTATGAAGCTGCCAGTTACTCTTCTGTAGCACTAGGGTCTTTCCATCGCGAGAGACACTGAGGTGATCGAGGTGTCGGCCTATCCAGTAAGTAAGTTGGTGGGGTCCACCTTGCGTTTCGCCCGTTCCCGATTTCACCTTGACTTCCCACAAGTTCGTGTCATCATTCCCGGCCATCGACACGGCTGACATGCTCCTTGTGTAAATCACGCGCTCATCCGCAAGCACGCAGAAACTCCCGCCGCCTCTCCAGTCAGGGAAGTCCGACGCAATGGAGTACGAAACGATCGGAACAGCCCCGCCACGCTCGGGACGGCGGCTCTCTATCGCATATTCCACTTTGGAGTGCTCGTTGCTCCCCCCTAACCAGAGAGTTCTCAGGTCGAAAAGGCGGCGGCTATCAGGTGACCATTGAAGTAACTTGAACGACTCCGAATCCTTGGCCACCGCCACAGTTCTCGGGTTCTCGCCGCGCGCCCCCATAATCCCGATTTCTTGATCTGAATTGATGCCACCAGTGGTAAAAGCGATTAGAGATCCGTCCGGCGAAATCGATTGCGCAATCACCTTGTCCCGAAGTTCGGTTGTTTCGTCGCCCAAGACGCTCACCGTCCAACTGCTTGGAATCAGGCCATCTTTGGTGAGCCTTTCGCTCACCGCGATGAAGTAAGTCTGGTCCGGGTACCAGGCGGTCGGATACCATGAATCGTCCTGGGGACAGGGCTTTTGGCCGCTCCAGTGTATGGGTCTCACCCGTCGCAATTACCCGAAGATGTATCCCAATCTTGTCCCCATACAGCAGATATCTACCGTCCGGAGATACCACCGAGTTCCTGACGAAATTCTCGCCATTGTTCGTCGTGAGCTGTTTGAGGTTCAGCTCGCGCTCGCGTCTCGATTTGAGCCATGTAAAGGCTATGATCAGCAACATTGCGATTGCGAGGCCGCCGGCAATGGGCAGCATGCGGGAGCGCCAGTGCGTGATCCTGTCCAACTGCGCACGCCGAAGCAGGTCACTGGTCTGATTGCTCGACGTCGTTGAACCTTCGTTACTCCCGGCGTGATCCTCGTCAGACGAGTTTAGACGTGCGATAAACCGATAGCCGCGCTTCGGAAGAGTTTCCACGTATCTTGGTTCCTCGGCTGAGTCGCCCAGCGCCGCACGAATGTTCTTGACGGCCTTGTTGAGTGCTTGATCGAAATCGACGTACGTCTGGCTGCCCCAGATTCGTTGTTTCAACTCTTCGCGGGTAACAAGTTCGCCAGGCCTCTCCAGCAGGACCGCTAGAACCGCAAAAGGCTGGCCCTGAAGTTTGACTTTGACACCACGTCTGCGCACCTCACCGGTACCCAGATCGATATCGAAGCCGTCGAAGGCAACCTTGCCACAATTTCGCCCGGGCACCGGAACCTCCAGACCCGCTAATGTAACATGGCTTCCCACGGCTAATTGGGTCGCTAATACCGCGAACGAAGAGCTCAACGCTCCATTTTCAGCAGTTTACCGGGACATGCGTCGGACACTTCTAATGCATGCAAAGGGCACCTGAAATCCATGGCCCTGAAGCCAGATCCGACGCAAGATCGGCCTGATGACGGTAGGCCCAATAGCGAACGCGATCCGCCCAGGAATGCTCGGAGCTTTCCTTCTTACGTTAGTTGCGGGTCAAACGCCTCCCGCGCGGCCAGAGGACCTGGCGAGACCGGTAATTACAGTTCACATTTATAACGTTGCTTCAACAGGCACACCCGACATCCGTCAACTGGAGCTCAGCGCAACCAGGATCTTCAATAAGGCGGGTATTGAAATGGTGTGGGTGAACTGCTCGAACGTCTGCGCCGAAAGCACCACTCTTTCCCGATTCGGCGGGCCATCGGATGAGAATGTCGTTCAATTACGAATTGTTGACCAACTCGATCGCGGTGGCGAGCACGTCTTAGGCTGGACGACCCCGGATTCGACGAACATCACCGTTCAATACAACCGCGCTCGAATGATGGCCCGGGTCTCCACATCCGGGGTATCTCCGGGCGAGATCCTCGGTCACCTGGCTGCACACGAGATCGGACACATCATCCTGGGGACCCCGATACACTCTCCCTTCGGTGTCATGAAATCGACTTACAGCGGAGGGGATCTTCTGAAGATGGTTCAAGGTAATCTGGCGTTTACCGCGCAGGAATCGCGGACACTTCGAGCCAGACTTGGATCTGTTTCGGCGCGGGATGCTGTAAAACAGGCGGCGGTTCGTTCCGAGGTGACATGCGCAGAGCAGACGCTCCGGGTCCGTATATACAACAAGGCCCAGATACCAGCTGCATCCCTTGATCCCGCCGCGACGGAAACTGCCCGCCTGTTCCGAGCAGCAGGGATCCACATCGGTTGGGAGCACCTCGCGGGCCGAATCGCCGGAAGATGAAGGAACCGATAGGACCGCCGTAGCCTCGAGGCAACGCGACGAACGTCCCTATCTCGTGATCCGGCTAAGGCGGCGAACCCCAGCTAGCACCTTCCCGGAGGCCTTGGGGTATTCTCTACCGTTCGCTCATCGCGGCGCGCATGTTCTGATTTTTTATGACCGGATTGAGGCATTGGCGCAGCGCGTGAATATAGGCACCGACCTTATTCTTGGATATGTGATGGCGCACGAGCTTGGCCATGTGCTTCTCGGTTCCACAGAACACACAACCCGCGGTTTGATGCAGGAGCGCTGGACCTCAGCGAGTTGGCGCTTGGCAGAGGCGGGTCTCGTCGCCTTTGACAGCGCCGAGATAAAACGGATGAGGGAGGGGTCGTCGAAATTCCAAGTTGTGGAACGAGTTCCGCCGCCCCAGCTCGCGCTGGCCTCAGGTGCCCTTCGCTTCTGTCCTCCGTAGCGGAGATGCGTCTCTCCGGGACACGTTTGCAGGATGATCCACTCAACGAAGGCCTTGCTGCCTCATTTGCCCGGCAACCGTCAGCTACCACTCCAGCGCAGCTCGAACGACGGAAACGGACTCAGGCGTGCGGCGGGCTCCTCACCCTTGATATTCCGCCGCAAAGGCGGCTGAACCCCGAATGCGTCGCCGACGATTCAGATAAGCTTCTGTCAGTCGCGAGTAGTCGCGAAGAGTCACGTAATACGGCCTGGACGCGAGTTGATTTCAGATCGCCAGTAGGCCGTTAGGGGCGATCTTTCCTGTCACGGCCCAGTTCGGAGATGCGCGCAATGCGAGCGCTACTTGAGAACAGGCTTATTTCGATGCTGCCGATCACCAACGAATTTGGTTAACAAAAATAGCCGCGAGTGGTCGAGCGGAACAGCGCCCCGCCGATCACAGCGAGGAAGCATAGATGGATCGCTACTTGGGCGATGACGGGAAAGCTGATCGCAACGTGGAGTGCCATCCACGCAAGCGCCAGCCAACGAGCCCAGTTCTTTCGGCGCAGAAACACGCGTAATTGCCACCAATTCTGTGACTTCGATGAGGATATCCTCGGTCTGCCAATGATGGGGGAAGTGACTGAAATCCTCCAACTCCCACCCCAATCTAGAGCACCGCGATCGCAAACACCGCCGTCGCGGGCCTCACGGTAGGAGTTCCAGCACCGAGTCACTAGGTTCCAAATCTTCTGCATGCGGCGGAACGACTGCCCCAGCTTGCAACAGTAGGCGAACAGTCGTAACAAAGTCACCGTTGTCTCGGCTCCAGCCGTTACCCGAGGCGTAAACGGCCCACGATAATGCGGAACCCGAATACTCTACCGACTTCTTCTCCAGCGCGGGAGCGCAGCGCAGGATATCAGCGGTCATTTCCGCATTGCCGTTAAAAGCCGCCCAATGTAGCGCAGTGGCGCCCATCTCGCCCGGAGTGTCCACCGGCCAGCCCGCTTCCAGCATCAGGCGGACTGCCTGCGCGTTATTGCTCTGGGCCGCATCAGGTAGCTTCCTCGCGATCTCATCCGAAAGTGTGCAGGCAAAATCGGGTTTGTTCGCCCGAGCGCGGCGAAACGTATCGGCATCGCCCAGTTCGCACGCTAACCTGATCTTCAGGTCCTGGGGAGTGCGATCAAGCAGAAGCTCAAAGATCTTTTCGTGACCAAACTCGCGCGCTACGGTATGTGCGGTGCGATTACGCCCCAGCTTCCAGATGTAAATAGTGCCACCCGCTCGCGGATCGCTCATCGGGAACCACTCGTTGGACACGCTCATGTAGACACACCCTGGGTCGCGCTCGAGATGTTCTCGGACGAGTTCCGGATCCCCCAACGCCGCTGCCATCAGCAGATCGGTCTTGCATCCTTTCTGAATCAGATAGCGCGCGACATTCTGGCGATCTATGGGGTAATGCCGCCTCTGCTCCACTCGCAGCATGTACTGCGCGGGTGTAGACTCATGATCCACATCGAGCGCATCCATGTCGGCACCGGCGATCAGCAATAGTTCAGCGACAGGCACGCTGGATGCGAAGTGTAGCGGGGTCTGACCGTCTCCACCGCGAGCGTGCACAACCCCCGGATCCATTGCGATAAATCTTCGAAGCTCTTCAATTCGACCTAAACGTGCCGACGAATGAGCATCCAATTCGGCTCCGCGCTGAATCAGGAAGTCAGCAAGTGACGGATCGCAGTCGTCGAGCACACCGAATCCGCCTGCCCACCACTCGGTGCGCTTGTTGATATTTGCTCCGGATCGAAGTAGCACATCGATCGTCGCCCGGTCACTCCTCTGGACGGCCGCAAAGAGGGCGTGTTGTCCAAAGCCGTAGCCCGGCAACGGTTCGTCGACCATAGCCCTCAATTCGGGATATCCATTGAGTGTTTCTTCGACAGCTTGGGTGTCGCTGTCACAGACAGCGAACTTCAATGCTTCAGCAGGGGAAAGTTGTTGCTGAAGAACGAACGACTTCAGCTTGGCCCAGGACGGGAAACCGTACTCATGCGCGAGCTGTCGCTGCGCATCGGCGAGTTTCCAGCTAACTTGGGAGCGTTGTAGCGACTTCGCCTCTTTCCTGAGGTAGTTGAGGTTCGGTTGCGAGGGGAGCTCACGAGACATACACTTCTCCTTTTCTGGCCCGGTGTCCGCAGCACGGGCAAAAAGAGAAGTTCAAGGGCG
>JAFAYI010000036.1 GCA_019240475.1 Acidobacteriaceae bacterium | reverse complement strand
CGCCGTGACGCGCCCCAGTGGATCGATGGAGGCATACTGCGTGGTCGAGTTCCCGTTCCACTCCGCCGTCAGATGGCCCCAGGAATAGCCGGCGCCCGAAGCATCGTACTGATAGCCAACCGCCGGGGTGCCGTCCGAGTAAGTCTTTTGCGTTACGCGGTTCAAAGCATCGTAAGTGTAGTTGGTCTTGATGTTCCGCGCATCGGTCTTGGTGAGCAGATTTCCTACAGAGTCATAGGCGTAACTCAGGGTTCCGGATTCCGGATTGCTGGCCGATCGAAGCCGGCCGAGGCCATCGAAGCTGAAGGCGCGCGTCTCCGTTCCCTGGTTTACCTGAGTCAGGTCGTTCAGGGCGTCGTATTGATACGTCGTTTCGTAGTTGAAGTGGGGACTTGAGCCCGGATCTTCCCAGACGGCTGTGAGGCGGCCGGCCGCATCGGTTTGTGTTACGCGAGCGTGCCCTGCCGGGTCGGTGACGGTCGTGTAGTATCCGCTGTAAGCGGTGGTTGTCACGGCGCCGTCGGCGGTTGCGACCGATGTGGGCCGGTTCAGGGCGTCGTATCCGTAGGTCGTCGCGTAGTTCAGCCCGTCGCCCGGACGCGACGGATTGGTGGTTTGCTCAACCCGGCCCAACCCGTCATAGGCCGTGGTGGTCGCGATGTAGCCGCCACCGCTTTCGTACTGCCGAGTCTGCGTCTGGCGTCCGAACCCGTCATAGAGCAGCTCCGATTGGATCGCCCCGTCCCCGAAGGCCGCTTGATCCTGTTTAGCCGTCACGCTGAAGGGGGAAGATGCGGAGTACGGCTGGTACGCATACTGCGTTTCGGTCTCGAACCCGGCGATACCCGAGGCTCGCACCATCGCCGTCAGCCTGTCCAGGGGATCGTTGTAGCTGTATTTCGTGTTCACGCCATTCAGGTCCGTGGCCTGCGCCGGTTTTCCCGTGCTGTAGTCCCACTGCCAGCGCGACGTCTGCCCCAACGCATTCGTTTCAGACGTCAGCTCCGCGTATGCGTTGCGGTTCGAGCCGTCGCTATAGTTGTCGGCGTAGCTGTAGGAGGTCGAGTGCCCGTTGGCGTCCGTCACCTGCACCGTGTTGCCCGCGACGTCGTAATAGCTGGTGGTGGTGAGCCAGCCGCAACTGCCGGGAGTGGCGCAGCGGACAATCGAGGTGACGTTGCCTCGCGCTCCGCCGCCTGAAAAATTCGCGTTATCGTGCCCGACAATGTTCGACTCGCTTGCGACGGCATTGGCGTCGTAGCCATATTGCGTGTCGGCCTGCAAGGTTCCGGCGCCGTTATAGACTTTCGCCTCAATGGGCAGGCTCACTAGATGAGCGGCGATGTAAGCTCCGGCGGTGTTGTAAGTCGTCTGGGCATGCCGCAGGAGCGCTCCCGCGGCTCCCGAGCCCCAGTCATATTCATATTGGTCGGTGGTGTTGTTATAGGTGTCGTAGCCGTAGGAGACCTGCGATATTTGCCCCGCGTCGTTGGTGGTCGTCACCGAAACGATGCGGGGGTCATAGGACTGCTGAAGGTCCGGCGTCGAGGCATCGAGGTATGGGTTGCCCTGGTCCGTCCACGGCAGCGGTCCTTTCTGAGCCCACACGGTGCTCTTCGATTCGAGCAGCGCTCCGCTAGGGGCGAAGGTTTGGGTCAATATTTCGCGCCCGGCCAGCCAGGGCCAATGGTCGAGCGGGGACGAGGAATTCCAGTTAGTGTAGTACTCGTGATTGACGGTCCGCACCAGCAGCCCGCTGCTGTAGGCCGTGTAGTCGTAATCGGCAACGGCCACCGCCACGGTGTCGATGGATCCGGTGTTTTGAAACGAAATGAACTGCTGGTGCGCGAGGGTGGACCCATTGGGATAATCGCGGATCGCCGAAACGCACCGTGTGATGGTGAGGCTTCCGGGCTGGGCGCCTCCCGGCAGGCCTGGAAGGCCCACCCAATCGAATTCATAGCGGCCGCCGGTGGGCAGAATCATGACGGCTAACTGCGCATAACTGTTGTAGAAGAACTGGTACTCGGAACCGTCGGCCAGTTGGATCGATTTGATTACGGATGGATTGAAGGGCAAGGGCTGCGCACCCGGATAGGTACCCGCCAGGTTCGGGAAAAGCTGCAGATAGGTTTGAATGCTCTGGCCGCTCGAAAGAGCCTCCGACATCGGCCCCCACCGAATGGAGATCGAGCGCGTCTGGCCGTTCACTCCCGGATAGGTCAATGTTTGCGTGTAATCGCCGGTCGTCGAAGTGCCGGGAGAGAAGGTGGTCGTGCGGCCCAGGCTGTCCACAATGGAGGTAGGGGAGATGGTGACCAGGTTGCCGTTGCGGTCTTCCATGCTCGCGACGACGCCGCCGTTTACCCGGTATTTTGTGCCGTCGCGGAGAATCAGATAGCCGCTCGGGTCGCGCACGGTGGGAGTTCCATAGTTGATCCAATCGGAGATGGCGGTATCGGAGACGAACTGTATCTGAGAGCCGTCGTCGCTGATGAAGTTAGTGCCTCGATTGGTGGGCGGAGCCGGGCAGTAATAACCGGGATCGCACTGGGTGAAGGTGGGCTGCCCATAGTAAGTGGTGTCCACGAGCTCCGTGGACGATCCGTCCGGGCGGTAATAGTAGAGGCGCGTGACACTGTAGGCGTTGGTCATGACGCCTTGGATAATGCTGTCGGCGCCTTTGGCCACCACCCATCCGGCGCCGAACTGAACCCCATAGCTATAAGTTGTGCTATTCGGCCAAATCTGCTGCAGGATAGGCGAGTAAGTCGTACACGAGCCTCCGTTCGGACATAGATTGGAGGGGCCGTAAGCCTCTTGTAACATCCAGTCGTTAGACAGACCGACATTGATGGACATCTTGGCTTCTCCGCGGCCGCCGATTTGGACCAGGGGTATGGCGACGTTGAGCCGCCCGGAGAAATAGTTGACTGTAAACAGATTGGAAAGCGCGTAGGAACCCTGAGGCGTGCCCTGCTCGACGGTCATCGGGGTATAGCCGGCATCCGGCGTTTGCGCGAATGCGCCGGCGGCGCATAAGAAGAGCGCCGCGATGGCCACTCCGCGGGAATCGGGCAACCGTTCGCCCGGTCTCTTACTGAGGATTGTTTTCAATGGCCACCGCCTTGTCGTTCAGGTAGATATATTCCTTGGCCGGCGTGCTCGCGTCCAAGAGGCTGGAGGGTTGGATGTAGACCGGCGAGAACGTGCCCTGTACGTTCTGTAAGATCCAGCAGATGCCGGCGCCGGGCCGGTAGACCACGAGGTGATCGAGTTTGCCGTCGCCGTCGTAATCGAACGGCAGGATCTGGTCGTTAGTGGCAGTCAGGTTGTAGCCCGCGATGCCCGTTCCGCCGCTCCAGAAGACCATGGAGAAGGTTCCGTTCACGTTTTGGAGCATCCAGATGATGCCGGTTCCGGGCCGGAACAGAATCAAGTGATCCTGCTTTCCGGTCCCGCTGTAGTCGTAGGCCAAGACCTGGTCGGCGGTGGACATGAGGTTGTAAGATCCGATTCCATCGGTGCTGTAGAACACCATGGAGAAAGTCCCGTTCACGTTCTGAAGCACCCAGATGATGCCGGTTCCGGGGCGGTAGGGGACGAGGTGATCGAGCTTGCCCGTGCTGTTGTAGTCGAAGGCAATGATGCGGTCGGCGGTGGACATGAGGTTGTAAGATCCGATTCCGGCGCCGGCGGCGCTTGCATAGACGGGCGAGAAGGTCCCTGCGACGTTTTGCAGAATCCAGCAGATTCCATTTCCAGGCCGGGAGAGCAGTAAGTGATCCTGTTTGCCGCTGCCGTTGTAATCGAACGGGATAACCAAGTCCGTGGAGGCGGCCATGTTATAGCCGCCGATACCGTTCCCGCTGGCATAGACAGGCACGAAAGCGCCGGACACGTTTTTGAGAATGTAGACGGCGCCGCCACCTGGCCGGTATAGCAGCAGGTGGTCCATTTTGCCGCTGCTATCGTAATCGAACGGGATGATGAGGTCGTTTGCGGATTTGAGGTCATAGCCTCCGATACCGTTGCTGCTGGCGAATACGGGCGAAAATCGGCCGCCCGAGTTTTGCAGAATCCAGATGACGCCGGTTCCTGGCCGGTAACAGACTAAGTGGTCCTGCTTTCCGCTGCTGTTGTAATCGAAGGCGATGATTCGATCGGCGGCAGAGGAGAGGTCGTAACCGCCGATTCCCAATCCCGTCTGCGCGCGAGCCGGGGAGGCGCTTGCTAACAGTAGCCCACAGCCGAGCGCGAGCCACTTGCCTATTTGACGGATTCCCAAACACACCTCCGGTAATGAAGTCCTGCATGCCGTGTTGAATGCCACTCTACGGGTGCGCGTTCTAAGCTCGAGTAAGTCGCCCTACTCTGAAACGCTGTTCACAGAAAGTGAAACCAGGATGCCCGAACGTGGTTGGATTTTCTATTGCCCGGGTTGGGAGTAAGGGTTCTAGTACTTATGTAATGGAGGGAGGCCGCCCGGTTTTTATGGAGGCGAGTGTTACATCATGCCGACGGGGGGAGCGGGTTCGTCGGGGCTTCCGGCGCTTGAAAGGGGACTGCGAATCATCAAGAACGCGAGTCCGGCGAGGACCAGGAGACCGATGAAGTAAGACGGGTGGGGGAAAAGCTGTAAGTGAGAGCGGATGTTTTCGGGGGCGAATTGAAGGCCAGCCCAGACGAGGCCGAGAATGGCCTCGCCGGCGATTAAGCCGGAGGCGGTGAGTACGCCAGCGTTTTCAACTCGCGCCTTTTGCGCCGCGTTGTAGCCGCGACGGTGGGCGATCCAATCGCCGAGCCAGCGGATGAGGCCGCCGACGAAGATGGCGAAGGTGGTTTCAAAGGGGAGATACATGCCGACGGCGACGAGCATGGGGCTCTTGACGTTCATCATGATGAAGGCGAGACCCATGAGAATGCCGACCAACACGAGAGGCCAGGGCATATCGCCCGCGACGATGCCTTGGGCAAGAAGCGCCATAAGGCCGGCTTGAGGAGCGGGAAGCTGGCGGTCGCCGAAGCCGGTGCCGCCGGCCTTGATGTTGCCTTCGTGGAGCAGAACGAGCGGGAAATACATGACGAGGCTGGCGACGATGACGGCGATGAGCTCGGCGACCTGGATGTTGCGGGGCGTGCCGCCGAGGATGTAGCCGACTTTAAAGTCCTGGAGCAGCTCGCCGGCAACAGCGGAGGAGACACAGACGACGGCGGCGACACCGAGGACGGCAATGACTCCGGCCGAACCGGAGACGCCGAGAGAGACCATGAGCAGGGCCGCGATGATGAGGGTGGAAAGAGTGAGGCCGGAGACGGGATTGTTGGAGGAGCCGATCAAGCCGCAGAGACTACCGGAAACGGTTGCGAAGAAGAAGCCGAGCAGGAGCATGACGACGGCGGCGACGACTCCGCCGAGGACCTGGCCGGAGAAGTAGATATAGAGGGCGATCATGAGGAAGAAGACGGCGGCGATCAGGGAGAAGACGACTTTGGAACTCATGTAGCGCTCGGTGCGATTGAGAGCCGCGGTTTGAGCAGCGGTCTGGCGGACGTCTCCGACGGCGCGCTTGAGGCCGGAGATGAGGCTGGAGCGCATGCGAAAGAGAGTGTAGGCGGCGCCGACCAGCATGCCGCCGACAGCGATGGGGCGAACGATGTAACGCCAGACGCCAGCGGCGATATTGCTCCAGGAATCGGCGGGCGCGCCGGCGGGTAGAAAGGCGGTCAACTGGGGGCCGAGGAAATAGATGAGAAGGGGCACCATCAAGCCCCAGGCGAGGACGCCGCCGGAGAATTGCAAAGCGGCGAGGCGCGGGCCGATGACGTAGCCGACGCCGAGATAGGCAGGGCTGACGGTGGGGGCCGCGAAGGTGGAGGTTCCGCCGGTTTGGAGAACGTTGGAGGCGCCGGCGCCGCCGAGGCGGACGCGGCTCAATCCCAAGCGGCCGATGGGGGTGGAGAACTCGGCATCGGAGGCGAAGAAGCCGAAGCGGCCCAACAGGAAGACAAGGCCGCCGACGCCGATGTTCCAGAAGAGGAACTTGGCGGCCTGGGCGCCGCGCTGGCCGGCTTTGTGGATTTCGGAAGCGGCGAGAGATTCGGGAAACGGGAGCTCGGAATCTTCGACCATGACGCGGCGGACGAGGGAGATGAAGAGGACGCCCAAGACGCTGCCGACCAACAGGAGGGCGGTGGTCTTCCAATAGGCGTCGCCGAAGCCGAAGGAGGGCCAGGCGCGAGAGATCACGAAAGCGGGGATGGTGAAGATGGCGCCGGAAGCGAGACCTTCGCCGATAGTGCCGCTGGTTCGCGCGATATTTTCTTCGAGCAGCGAGCCGCGCCAGGCGCGCATGGCGGCCATGCTGATGACGGCAGCGGGATAGGTGGCGGCGACGGTGATGCCAGCGCGCAGCCCCAAATATGCGTTCGCGGCGCCGAGAATGACGGTCATGATCAACCCGAGCAAGACGGCGCGAAGGGTCAGCTCGCGCATTTGGATGTGCTCGGGAACGAACGGCTTGAAGGAAGCTGGCGTGCTCATCGGTCAGGTGATGCTATTGTACGTGCGGCGCGCGGGGAGATGCGGGAGCCCAGATGGCGGCTTCGATGAAAAGCTTCCAGGCGAGACGCGGCCTTTGCATCACGCGGCGCTGAGGCGCGGCCTTTGCATCACGCGGCGCTGAGGCGCCGCTTGACCAGCTCGCTCAAAGCTTTGCCATCGACACGCTTGCCGGCGAGCCTCGCTTGCGCCGCTTTCATTACGGCGCCCATTTGCTTCTGCGAGGCGGCGCCAGTCTCGGCGATAGCGGCGGAGACGGCGTTTTCGAGATCGGCTGCGGTGGGCTCGGACGGCAGGTAGCCTTCGATGATGGCGATTTCGCCTTCTTCCTTGGAGGCCAGCTCTTCGCGGCCGCCTTTGCGGAACATATCGGCCGATTCCCGGCGCTGTTTCAAGAGCGTACTCATAACCTGTAGCTCGGCCGCCTCGGTCAAAGGCTTCATGGCATCGATTTGGTGCTTTTGCAGGGCGGATTTCATCATGCGCAGCACGCTGAGGCGGGTTTCGTCCTTGGCCTTCATGGCCTGGACCATCTCGGTTTGAATGCGGTCGAGCAAGGGCATGGGTGGCGGCGCGCAACGGACCTAGGCCGGCCGCCACGCGAGTTTTCATCCATTGTACGCGGGCGCCATTCAGGGCGGAATCTTTCGCCGGGAGAGCGCGCGGATGCAACCCGAGTCGCGCGTCCCGCGTCCCAACCGCTGTTATACTTAGCTACTTTTGAGGCATTATTTGAGAAAGCTCAGCGCGCTCCTACTTCCCTTTCTATTCGCATACGTCGCGGAGGCCGGCGATTTCATCAACGGCCAGGCGGCGCGAGCGGTGATCGGCCAATACACGTTCACATACCAGGATTACTCGCCGAACCAGCAAGTGGTGGGCGCGGTAGGCGGGCTGGCTTATGCGAATGGACAGCTATTCGTGGCGGATTCGAGCCCGCTCGGGGCGACGCCGGAAGACCTGACCAATGGGGATGAGCCGATCACAGTAAACAATCGGGTCCTGATCTTCAACACAAACGCGGTCGCAGGCGCTTATCAGGACCTGAGCACGATAGCGGTGTTCGACATCTACAACTGCAACGTGTGCGGCTATTCGGCGACCACCGTGCTAGGCGAGCCGGATTTCACGACGACAGTTCCGAATTATCCGGTTCCGACCAACCAGACGTACGGAACTCCGACCAGCAGCAATATGAGAGCCGCCGCGGGGGTGGCGAGCGATGGGCACTACCTGGCGGTGGCCGATACGGGCAACAACCGGATCCTGCTGTGGACCAGCATTCCGACGAGCAACGACACGCCGGCCGATATTGTTTTGGGGCAGGCGAACTTCACGAGCTCCACGGTTTTTTCAACGCCGACAGCGAGTTCGCTACGCGCTCCGCAAGGCGTCTGGATTCAGAACGGGAAGCTGTTTGTGGCGGATACGCAAGATAACCGGGTGTTGATCTGGAACAGTATTCCGACCAGCAACAACCAGCCGGCGGATCTGGTTTTGGGGCAGACCAGTTTCACGACGGCGAGCGCGCCTCCGCTGCAGGCGCAGAATCCAGCGACTTCGGCGAGTCAACTGTGGAGCCCCACGTCGGTTACCTCCGACGGGACGCGATTGTATGTAGCCGATTACGGGTACAATCGCGTACTCATCTGGAACAGTATTCCGACAGCGAACACCCAGCCGGCGAACGTCGCGGTGGGGCAGCCGAGCCTGGGAACTTCGGTTGCGAACTGGACCGATACGTTTTGCCCGAACAGCACGAATCAAAACGGCACGCCGTGCGCGGGGACATTGAATTTCCCGAGCTATGCGCTATCGGACGGCACGCGGCTGTTTATCGCAGATCAAGGGAACGACCGCGTGCTGATCTTCAACACGATTCCGACGCAGAACGGGGCGAGCGCGGACATTGTTTTGGGGCAGCCGAACATGACGACCAATGTGATTACGAATCAATCGGGGAGCATCGCGAGCACGGCGATCGACAACGCGGCGGGAGTGGACACGATTCCGAGCCCGACGTCGCTCGCCTACGACGGCACGAATCTGTACGTCTCGGACCCGTTCAATTTGCGGGTGCTGGTCTTCACGCCGGGGGACACGGCGCTTCCGGACAATTCGGTGGTGAACTGGGCGAGCGAGATCATCCGGCAGGAAGGCGTGGTAACGATGAGCGGGACCGCGGTTGCCAACGATACGGTGAGCATTACGATCGGGACCGCGACCTACACGTACACGGAGAAGAGCAAAGACACGCTGGACGACGTCGCGCAGGGGCTGGTGAGCGCGATCAATTCGAGCAACAACAATGCGGGAGATCCGAATGCGACGGCGATTTTCGCCGGAACGGGCTCGGGCAGCGTTTATCTCGCCTCGAAGGCGATCAACCTCGGCTACGACACGATAGCGCTTTCGGCGAACAGCTCGAATACGGCGGACATAGATCCGATACCTTCGGGCGCCTATCTTTCTTCGGGCACAGCGGCGACGGCGGCGCCAGGGATGCTAGTGGAAATCGACGGATCGAACCTGGCCGAACAGAGCACGCCGGTGGTTGCGCCATTGAGCGGCGCGATTCCGACAAAGCTGGCCGGGGTGCAGGTGTTCATGGACGGAATCGCCGCGCCGATCTACAGGGCGTCCGATATTCAGATCATCACGCAGATTCCGTACAACTTCACGGACCGCAACAGCACGAGCATTTACGTGCGGACGACGCATAGCAACGGGACGGTAACGATTACCAACGCTACGCCGGTTTATATCGCGCCGGCGAATCCAGGGCTTTTCGCGACGCCAGCCACGCCGGGACAATCGCCGGTGCTGCGGCCGGCGGCGGCGGCGTATCATCAGTCGGGCAATCCGGAGGCGACGGTCTCTGTAGATGGAAGCGTAAGCGCGGGGAACACGGCGACGCTGAGCGTGAACGGACGCGCCTACACCTACACAGTGCAGAGCACCGATACTCTGACGAGCATCGCGCAGGCGCTGATTAACGAGATCAACAGCCCCGGCGATCCGCAAGTGACGGCGAGCCTGGGAGGGCAGTTCAGCCGCATCGTGCTTACAGCGAAGCAGAGCGGAGCGGCGGGGAACGGGATTCCGATCACGACGAGCGTGAGCGCGAGCGCGGACGTGGCTCTGACGGCGTATACGAGCGCGACGTGCTGCGACGTTTCGCCGGGATCCGCGATTACGGCGGCCAATCCAGCGGTTCCGGGAGAGACGATCAACATAAGCGCGGCGGGGCTGGGGACGCTGACCGACCCGACTGGGGCGGCGGCAAACAGCAGCTTCGCGGGAGCGCCCTATACCGGAGTGGAGCCGAACACGGCGGTAAATTCGGTGAACGCGACCATGGGCGGGTCGACGGCGGAGGTGATAAGCGCCGGCTTGCCGACGGGCGCGTATGGCGTGTACCAGGTGCAATTGATTGTTCCATCGGGAGCTACGGCGAATCCGAATACGCAGTTGTATATCGCGCAGAACGCGTTCATCAGCAATATCGTGACTCTGCCGGTTGGATCGGCGACGCAAGGGGCAGGCGGGGAAGGCACGGGCAACGCGGTTTTCACATCCGGGGTTACGTTCACGGCGACTCCGAACCCGGTGCAGCCGCAAGCGAACGGGACGGGCACGATTGCGCTGGCATGGAGCGGCGCGCCCGGCAATGTAGCCATTTACGAAGGCAGCCCGGTGGGAGGGGGCGGACAGCTCGCATTAGGCCCACCGGCCGGAAGCACGAACGCGGCCGGAGTAGTGGATGGGACAACGTTTTATCTGCAGGACCTGACGAACGCAACGCCCAAGAGCTTGAGCGCGACGCTTGCGACGGTGACGGTGCACGTCGAGAGCGGCATTGTGATCGGCATCGACAGCCCGGCGCCGAGCGAGGCGTTCAACGGAGTGGCGCATTTCGGCGGCTGGGCAGTGGACAACATCGCCTCGGTCGCAAGCGTGAGCATAGCGATTGACGGCATAACGTTAGGGAACGCGACGTACGGCGGAAGCCGGCCGGACGTTTGCACACACCATGCGGGGGCGCCCGGCTGCCCGAACGTCGGCTGGAATTTTTATTACGACACTACGATGCTGGGCAACGGCTCGCACACCATCGAGGTGACGGCGACGGCGGCGAGCGGGAAGCGCATCACGGAAGGCTCGAACTTCATAGTCAACAACGCGGCGTCGGCGAGCGGGACCCTGGCGTACGTCGATACGCCGAACGCGGCGACGGGACCGGTGCAAGGAGTGATCTCGCTGGCGGGTTGGGCGCTTAACGCGACTTCGGCGATCAGCAACGTGGCGATCAGCATCGACGGCGCGTTTTACGGGAATGCATCTTATACGATTGCGCGGCCGGATGTCTGCGCGGTCCATACAGGCGCGCCGGGTTGTCCGACGGTCGGATGGTCGATGTTGCTCGACACCAACGGTTTGTCGAATGGGACGCATACTGTTGAGGCGGTTGCGACGGCGGCCAACGGAGATATCGGCGCGTTTCAATCGACTTTGACGGTGGCGAACTGGACGACGGCGAATCCGATGACGATCTCGATCGGCGTTCCGAGCGCACAAGGCGGGCCGTATAGCGGGAGGGCGGCTGTATTCGGCGGATGGGCGGTGGATAACGACGCAGCGATTCAAAAACTGGCGGTCTCAATCGACGGCGTGTTCTATGGGAATGCGACGTACGGCGGAAGCCGGCCGGATGTTTGCGTCTACTTACCGAACCGGCCCGGGTGCCCGAACGTGGGCTGGAACATTCTGGTGGATACGACGCAGATCGCGGACGGCCGCCATACGCTGGCAGTGACGGGCACGGCGGCGAACGGCCACAGCTCGACGGCGAGCACCAGTTTCACGGTCAAGAATCTTACTTCGGCAAACGCGATACAACTGAACATCGACGTTCCGAATGCAAACAGCACGGCGTTCAGCGGGACGGCGGCGTTTGCGGGCTGGGCGGTTTCGACGAGCGGGACGATCAGCTCGGTTCAGATCTTCGTGGACGGCGTAGCGCAGGGGAACGCGCAGTATGGGGTGGCTCGGCCGGATGTGTGCGCCGCGTATCCCGGGCGCGCGGGATGCCCGAACGTGGGCTGGACATTCAGCCTGGACACGACGTTCCTTACGAACACGACGCATATGCTCGAAGCGGACGCGACATCGAGCACGGGCGAGCACGCGACCATGAGCCGGGCGTTCAGCGTTTCCAATTCTTACGCAGGGAACCCGATTAGGATTTCGATCGATCAACCGGCGGGCGACGCCAGTCCTTATGAAGGGCTAGCACAGTTCTCGGGATGGGCGATCGATCCAAGCTCCGCCATCACGAGTGTTGCGATATCGATTGACGGCGTGCCGTACGGGGCGGCGCAGTACGGCTTATCGAGGCCGGATATCTGCAGTTCGTATCCCGGGGCGGTTGGCTGCCCGAATGTGGGCTGGTCGATTCTGGTCGACACCACGCACCTAACGGATGGAATTCACTCGCTGGGCGTGACGGTGACGGCTGCGAACGGATCGCATTCGGTGGTGGGCTGGGTGTTCGAGGCGATTAACTGGTCGCTGCCGGATGCGTTCCGGATCGGAATCGACACGCCGAACAGCCAGAATACCGGATACTTCGGGACGGTTGCCTTCGGCGGGTGGGCGCTCGACATCAACACGCCGATCAGCAGCGTGGAGGTGGCGGTGGATGGCATTTCGGTGGGAACGGCGGCCTATGGCGGGTACCGGCCGGACGCGTGCGCGGCGAGCCACAATCCGCCGGGATGCCCGAATGTGGGCTGGAACATCGGGATCGACACGACGCAGTTCGCAGACGGCGAACACACGCTGGACGTGACGGCTGTATCGGCAACCGGGCAGCGCTCGACCGCAAGCGCGGCGTTCACGATCATCAACTAGAGAGCGGGTGAACCGATAGCGCTCTGGTATTCTGAGGGTCTGCTACTCGAAGCGGATCCTCCGAGATATCAGCGTTTTTTAATTCACCGTTCTAAATGTACATAAAGAAGCAGCGTCTACTTACTCCGGGCCCCACGCCTCTGCTGCCGTCGGCTCTGCACGCGATGATGGGCTCCGATATTCACCATCGGACGGAAGACTTCCGGAACCTATATAAACGGGTCCTCGCGAATCTGAAAGACATTCTGGGAACAAGCAACGATGTATTGGTTCTGGTGGCTTCGGGCACCGGCGCGCTGGAAGCGGCGGCCCAGAATTTCTTTTCTCCGGGCGACGAGGTGCTGGTGTGTTCGGCGGGAAAATTCGGCGAGCGATGGGTGGAAATCGCAAGAGCCTGGGGACTGAACGCGACGGTATTGAGCGCGCCCTACGGCGACGCGGTCCAGCCGGAGACGGTCGAGCAGGCGCTGGCGGGAAACCGGAATATCAAGGGCGTGTTCGCGCAGGCCTCCGAGACGTCAACGGGCGCGCAGCACGATGTGAAGGCGATGGGGCACGCCGTGAAAAAGACGGATGCGATCTTCGTGGTGGACGCAATTACGGGCATCGGGACGATGCCGTTGGAGATCGAGGCGTGGGGCTTGGACGTGGTGATTGGCGGATCGCAGAAAGCCTTCATGATTCCGCCGGGGCTGGCGTTTCTTTCGATCAGCCAGAAGGCATGGGGATCGGGCGAAGATTCGAAATCGCCGCGCTTCTATTTCGATTTGAAGCGCGAGCGGAAGAACGCGGCGACGGGAGAATCGGCATGGACGCCGAACACGGCGCTGCTGCTGGCGTTCGACGAGGCCTTGAAATATATTCAGTCGCTAGGCCCGCACAAGCTGGTGGCAAACGCGCAATTGCTGGCGAAGGCGACGCGCGAGGCGGTGACGGAGCTGGGCCTGGAGCTGTTTTCAAGCGCGCCGGGTTCCTCGGTTACGTCGGTGCGCGCGCCGCGAGGGATGGATTCGGGCGTGATCGTGAAGGAGTTTCGCAGCCGCTTCAACGCGATCATATCGAATGGGCAAGGGTCGATGAAGGGACAGATTTTCCGGCTGGCGCATTTGGGCTACTTCGATTTCCATGATCTGTTCGCGATCGTGGCGGAGCTGGAGATCATTCTCAACGCAAACGGGCACGCAGTGCGGTTTGGGTCCGGAGTGGCGGCTGTTCAGAACGCGTATGCCGACGCAGCGCTTGCAAAGGAAGCGGCGCTGACCGCAGGCTGAGACCGAGCATGAAAGTTCTGGTCGCGGAGCCGCTGGCGCCGGCCGCGCAAGAAATTCTGCGCGCGCAGAGCGGGTGGGACGTGGTGATCGCGGATCCCAAGACTTACCAGCAGCACCTGGCCGATAGCGATGCGCTGGTGGTGCGCAGCGCGGTGAAGGTGACCAAGGAGCTTCTTGCGCGAGCGCCGAAGCTGAAAATCGTGGGGCGCGCAGGCGTGGGAGTGGACAACGTGGACCTGGACGCGGCGACGGAGGCGGGCGTACTGGTAATGAACACGCCCGGGGGCAACGCGATCTCGGTGGCCGAGCACACGCTGGCGTTGATGTTGTCGATGGCGCGGTCCGTGCCACAGGCGAGCGCGTCGACAAAGAGCGGGAAATGGGAGAAGAAGAAGTTCTTAGGGAACGAGCTGCGCGGCAAGACACTGGGGATCGTGGGACTCGGCAGCATCGGGCGCGAAGTGCTGAAGCGGGCGAAACCGTTCGAGATGCGGATGGTGGGGCACGACCCCTATGTCAGCTCGCACACGGCGCGAGACCTTGGGGTGGAGCTGGTGAGCTTGCCGGAGCTTTACAAGCAGAGCGACTACATTACGCTGCACGTGGCGCTGACGCCGGAGACGGACCACATGCTGAATGCGCAGGCGTTTGCGCAGATGAAGCCGGGCGCCCGCATTGTGAACTGCGCGCGAGGCGAACTGGTGGACGCGGGGGATTTGCAGAAGGCGATCGAGAGCGGCCACTTGGGCGGCGCGGCGCTCGATGTCTTCGAAGTGGAACCTCCGGGCGAGGCGCCGCTGTTTGGCCTAGAACCGGTGGTCGCGACGCCCCATATCGCAGGCTCGACGGAAGAAGCCCAGGAAATTGTGGGCGTGCGAATTGTGGAGCAGATGGTCGAATATCTAACGAGCGGCGTAGCGCTCAACGCGGTGAACATGCCGGCGCTGACCATCGAGCAATACCGAGCGGTAGGCCCCTATGTAGATCTGGCAGAACGTTTGGGGTTGTTCCTGAGCCACATCTCGGCCGGGAATTCGCACACGATTCGGCTAGTCTATTGCGGAAGGCTGGCGGACCAGAACACGCAGATTCTGCGCAACGCAGGGTTGACTGGCGTGCTGCGGCGGTCGATGGAGCATCGCACGAATCTGGTGAACGCGATGCAGATAGCGACACAGCGCGGGTTTCGAGTGATCGAGCAGCGCGAACCGTCGCCGCTGCAGATGGATTCGATTCGAATGGAGATTGAATCGGAAGCGGGATCGTTTTCGGCGGTAGGAGCGGTGGTGTTGGGGAGGCCGCGGCTGTTGCAGGTGGAAGAGATCTCGTGCGAGGCGACGCTCGAAGGCAATCTGATGTATTCGAAGAACGAGGACGTGCCGGGGGTGATCGGGTACTTCGGAACGGTGCTGGGGAAGAACGGCATCAACATCGCGAGCTTCGCGCTAGGCCGCGAGGACGCGCCGCAAGCGGGCGCCAGCCACCCGTTGACGGCGATCTCGATCATACAAACGGATGAACCGGTGCCGGATTCGGTTCTATCGCAGATTCTGGAGCACAAGGCCGTGAAGCTTGCCAAGCGCGTAGTATTGGGCCACGGCGGCAGGCCGGGGACTGAGCCAGAGAACAAATAACAGACCGCCCGGTCAGGATTCCGTTGGAGGATCGACGACCGGCAAGCCCCAGCCGCCTCCGCCTGGAGTTTCGAGGCGAAGCAGAGAGCCGGAGCGAGCTTGAACGTTGCACTTGCCGGGGAGCTCGACGCCGTCCAAGGCAGCGCGTCCTTTAGCGGCGTCCGAGCCGCCCATTAATCCGTAGGGCGCGAAGACGCGGCGATCGCTCAACAGGGTGATCTGCGCATCGGTGAGCAATTCGATTTCGCGCACGATGCCGTCGCCACCGTCGAAGCGGCCTTTGCCACCGGAGTGACGGCGGTAGGAATATTGGCGCACGCGGAATGGATAGGCGTACTCCAAGGCCTCGACCGGAGTGTTCAAGGAATTGGTCATGTGCGTGTGGACGCCCGAGACACCGGGCGAGTTGGGGCGAGCGCCGGCGCCGCCGGCGATGGTCTCGTAATAGGCGAAGGACTCGCCGGTGCGGGGATCGAAGCCGCCGATGGTCAAGTTGTTCATGGTGCCGGAACTGCCGGCGGGGATGCGGTCCGGCAGCGCTTTTGAGAGAGCCCGGAGCAGGGCATCGACGATGCGCTGGGAGGTTTCGACATTGCCTCCGGCGACGGCGGCAGGCGGGCGCGCGTTGACGATTGTGCCGGGCGGAGCGATCAGTTTGACGGGACGCATGAGGCCGGCGGAAGGAACTGCTTCGGGGGGCAGAAGGCAGCGAAGCACGTAGAAGACGGCGGAGTATGTGATGGCGTAGACCGCGTTGAGGCTGCCATCGACTTGAGGAGCGGAGCCGGTGAAGTCGAATTGAATGGCGCGATGGGCAGGGTCGGGCGCGATGCGGACGCAGATTCTGACGGGGTCGGGGTTGATGCCGTCGTTATCGAGATAATCCTCGCCTGAAAACTCGGCTGCGGGCAGACGCTCCAACTCGGATCGCATGAGGGCTTCGGAGCGATCGAGCAGGGCATCGGCGTTGGTGGCTACGCGAGCGAGACCGTACTTGGCGATCAACTGGGCTAGGCGTTCCACGCCGATGCGGCAGGCGCCGAGCTGGGCGGTGAGGTCGCCTTCGCGCTCGCGTGGAGTGCGGACGTTGTTGAGAATTAAAGCGAGCAGGCAGCGGTTGAGTTCTCCGGCTTCGACCAGCTTCAGAGGCGGGATGCGGATGCCTTCCTGGAAGATCTCGCGGCACAGGCCCATGGAGCCGGGATACGCGCCTCCGACATCGGCGTGATGCGCGCGGTTAGCGACGTAGAAGGCGGCGGCAGGGGCGGCAGGTTCGGCGAAGACGGGCATCACGAGAGTGATGTCGGGAAGGTGAGTGCCGCCATCGTAGGGGTCGTTCAGAATGGCGACGTCGCCACGGGCGAGGCGGAGCTTATCGAGAGCGGCGCGCACGGACATGGGCATGGAGCCAAGGTGCACCGGCATGTCGTCGCCCATGGCGATTACGTTGCCTGTGGCATCGAAGACGGCGCTCGAGTAATCGCGGCGCTCCTTGATGTTCGGCGAGAATGCGGCGCGCCTCAAGGCGATGCCCATCTCCTCGGCAATGGAATGGAAGGAACTTTCGAAGATGGCGAGCTCGATGGGATCGGGCATCATACTTCGATTACCAAGTTCGCGAACTCGTCGAGGGAAACGACCGCGCCTTCTGGAACGAACGTGGCGGCGCTGTATTCGACGATCAGGGCGGGGCCGGAGAAGCGATCGCCCGCATGGAGCTTTTCGCGAGAATAGAGACGACCGGCGGGCGTCGAGCGCACGAGGGCGTGACTACCATCTCCGGGGCGCAGAGTTTCACGAGGGGGTTCCACGGGTTCGTTAATGGAGACCATGCGAACACGTACATTTACTACTTCGACGGGACGCGCGCGATCGGCGTAGCCATAGCGCTGTTGGTGGAGACGATGGAAGCTTTCGACGAAATCGGGGGTCCAGGGAACGTTGAGCTCGTAACCTTGTCCTCGATAGCGAACGTCGAGCGAGGATAAGGCAACATCACCGTCGCGATTGCGAGCGAGTTCGGCCACGCAGCGCGCGATAGAAGCGTCATCGGGCGAGAGCATCACGGTTCGCGAATAGTCGCGCACAGTGTCGGAGACCAGAATTCCGTAGGCAGAGAGAGCGCCGGGATGATTCGGCACCAGAACCTTGGGGATGGAGAGAGCGCGCGCGAGAGCGCAGGCATGCAGAGGACCCGCGCCTCCGAAGCTGAGCAGGACGAAGTCGCGGGGATCGTGGCCTTGTTCGACGGAAATGCGACGAAGGGCTTTTTCCATGCGCGAATCGGCGAGGCGCAGGATTCCTTCGGCGAACTGTTCGACGGTGGCAAGGGGTCCCTTGGTTCGGGCGAAGTATTCGCGGGCGCGTTCGAGATCGAGATGCATGGCGCCGCCGAGGAAACGGTGGGGGTCGAGGCGGCCGAGCAGCAGATTCGCGTCGGTGACGGTGGGCATCTCGCCGCGACCGTAGCAGAGGGGGCCCGGATCGGCGCCGGCGGACTCGGGTCCGACTTTGAGGGCGCCGCCGCGATCAAAGGATGCGATGGAACCGCCGCCCGCGCCGACGGTGTGAATGTCGAGTACGGGCACGGCGACGGGCATGCCCATGATCTGAAATTCGGAGGTGGCGCGGAGACCGGTTGCGGTTTCGACCAGAGCTACGTCGGTGGAGGTGCCACCCATGTCGAAGGCGAGGATGCGTGGAAACCCGGCTGCGCGGGCGACGGCGAGGGCGCCGACTACGCCGCCGGCGGGACCGGAGAGGATGGTTCGAACGGGTTCTCGCGCGGCAATGGAAGCGGGGATGATGCCGCCGGAAGATTGCATGACGTTCAGGGTGGAGGCTTGCGACTGGAGCCGGCGGTCGAGATGATCGAGGTAGCTTTGCATCTTCGGCGCAAGGTAAGCGTTGATGAGAACGGTGGAGCCTCGCTCATATTCGCGGAACTCGGGGAGGATTTCGTGCGATAGGGAGATGGGCACGCCGAGAGGGCGCAGGGCTGCGGCGAGGGCGCGTTCATGGATCGGGTTGGCGAAGGCGAACAGCAACGAGATGGCAATGGATTCGGGCCTTTGGGCGCGGATGGATTCGATCAGCCGGCGTAGATCCGGTTCTTCGATGGCCTGCAGGACGACGCCGTCGCTCGAAATACGCTCTTTGATTCCGAAGCGAAGCTCGGCGGGCGCGAGAGGAGGGTCCTTGGCGAAGAAGAGATCGTAGAGCTTGGGGCGAGCCTGGCGGCCGATGTCGAGAGTATCTTCGAAGCCTGTTGTTGTGACGAAGGCGGCTCGCGCGCCCTTGCGTTCGAGCAGCGCGTTGGTGGCGACGGTGGTGCCATGGCGGACTTCGGCCGGTTCGCCAGCCGAGATTTGAGAGACAGCTTGCAGCACGGCTTCGGCGGGATTGGCCGGGGTGGAGGGTAGCTTCAGGACTTCGAGGCGGCCGTTCGAGAGGTAGACGCAATCGGTGAACGTGCCGCCGGTGTCGATAGCGATTTGCATGTCGCGATTCGTAGATCCATCCTATTCTCATCTGTATGGACGGATCGTTCCGATGGCGAAACACGACTTCGGCGCAAAGGCAGACGCTGATTGCGGCGGCGCTCGGATGGATGCTGGACGCCTTCGACGTGATGCTGTATTCGATTGTGCTGGCGACCTTGATGCGAGAGTTCGGGATGACGAAGGCGACGGCGGGACTGTTGAACACGCTGACGCTGGTGGCGTCGGCGATCGGGAGCTTGATCTTCGGGCTGATGGCGGATCGAGCGGGACGGCGGCGGATGCTGAGCCTCAGCATTCTGACGTATTCGATTTTTACGTTCGCGTGCGGACTGGCGACAACGATCACGATGCTGGCGGTGTTTCGATTTTTGCTGGGGCTGGGGATGGGAGGCGAGTGGAACTCGGGGGCAACGCTGGTGGCGGAGACGTGGCCAGGCGAATGGCGCGGGCGGGCGCTGGGCATTGTGCAAAGCAGTTGGGCGCTGGGGTATGCGCTGGCGGCAGTAGCGGCGAATGTGATTCTGGCGCGCGCGGACTGGAGGTGGGTGTTCTTTGCGGGCGTGGTTCCGGCGCTGGTGGTGTTTTGGATTCAACGCGGCGTTCCGGAGCCGGAGCTTTGGAGGCGACAACAGCAGGAGCGGCGGCCGGCGGCGCAGGTTCGCGAGATGTGGCGCAAGGCGATGCCGAGGTTGATGGTTCTATTGACGATGAATACTTTCGGGATGTTCGCCTGGTGGGGATTGTTTACATGGATCCCGGCATACCTGGCGCTTCCGGAGGCGCGCGGGGGACGCAATTTCAACGCAGTGGACTTTACGTCGTTCCTGGTGATCCTGAATCTTTGCGGAATCTTTCCGGGCTATCTGCTGTTCGGCGTGCTGGCCGATTGGTTGGGGCGCAAGAGGACGCTGATCGGCTACCTGGCGCTGGCGGCAATCAGCGTTCCCGGATTTGCGGCGGCGCGGCGGCCGGGATGGATTCTTGTGACGGGATGCATCGCCGCGTTTTTCGGAAGCGGATTTTTCACGGGATCGGGAGTGGTGGGGAGCGAATTGTTTCCGACGCCGATCCGCGCGACTGCGCTGGGAATTTCTTATAACGCGGCGCGCGGCCTCAGTTCGCTCGCACCGTTGATTATTGGGTCCCTGGGGCAGGCGCACGGGCTGCCGTGGAGTTTTTCGGCGTGCGCGATTGCGTTTGCGTGCGCGGCAATTGCAGCGCTGTGGGCGCCGGAGACGCGCGGGCTGGAGCTGGCATAGCGAGGGTTTCCTGCATCGGCGGCTGGGGATGACTTGCCTGCGCGAGGAGGCCAAACGCTTACTCGTTCCGGAGCGCCTGCATCGGATCAATGCGCGAGGCGCGCCAGGCGGGAGCATAACCCGCCGCGAGCGCGCAGAGGACGAGAATCGCCGCCGATAAGGCCAAGATGGAAATATCGTTCGGCTGGACGCCGAACAAGAAAGATGCTGTAATCCGCGCCGTTTGCCATGCCATACCGAGCCCGATCGCAATCCCAATCGAGGACAACACGAGGACTTCGCGTTCCACCATCCAAATCACTGCTCTACGTTGCGCGCCAAGCGCGATGCGTACCCCGATCTCATTCCTGCGGCGCGCCACCGCGTATGCCATTGTTCCGTATAGACCGACACACGCAATGAGTAAAGCCAAGATCCCAAACCCCGTCGACAGGTCAGCGAAGGTCAGTTCGGGCGCAATAGTTGAGTTGATGTACTGCATCTGAGTTGCAACGTCGGCGACAGGAACGAGTGGACTTGCCTGATGAACCGCTTGGCGAACAGTGTTAGCCAGAGCGAGAGGGTCGCCAAGCGTTCGCATTTCATAGTACATGCCGCCGTTCAGCCATCCGGGCGGTGCTTGCGCCCAAGGAATAAAAGCAACGGGTGGAGTTTCCTTCTTCAAAGACGAGTAGCGGGTGTTCTTCGCGACCCCTACGATTTGAACATCTATTGGAGGTTTATCTTCAAACTGAAAGTGCTGACCAACCGCGTTGCGGCCAGGAAAAAAAGTTGTTGCAAAGACATCGTTCACTACGACGACGCGCGGCGCTTCGGCGGTATCCTGCTCGCCAACGGAGCGCCCAAGCAGAAGCGGAATTTGTAGCGTCTCAAAGAACGATGGTCCAATAACAGCGATTTTTGCGGAAAGGTTTCTAGCGGCAGACATGCCTGGGACGATTATGCTGTTGCCGCCTTCTGGGCCTGAAACGAGTGGAATATCGCTCATAGTGGCGCCGCGAACTCCAGGAAGACTTGCGAAGCGTTGCCGCAAATTCTCGTAGAACATTGTGCCGCGACGGTCGCTATATCCAGCAAGCTTGCCGTTGAGGTTGAACACTAGAAGCTTTTCCGTATTAAAGCCGATGGAGGTCGAATGCAAATTGCTAAGCGTTTTCACGAACAAGGCGGCTGCGACTACCAGCAAGACCGAGAGAGCGATCTGTCCGGCGACGAGCATCTGAGTTGGCCCAAAGGATAGGCCAAAGCGCCGCGCACGAGAGCCGAAAACGCGGGATTCCTTTAACGCCGGGGCCAGATCCACCCTCGTCGCCTGAATCGCGGGAGTGAGACCGAACAGAATTCCGGCCAGCATCGACAGGAAAATTGCAAACAGCAGAATTCGGCCATCGATTCCGGCATGCAATGTGAAGTCCTCCTGTCCATAGGTCAGTAGCCACTTGAGCAAGCGGATGCCGAGGGCGGCGACGAGTACGCCCAGCAGTCCGCCCACAATTGCGATCAAGAGACTCTCAGTCAGAAGCTGCCGTATGATGCGCCCGCGCCCCGCACCCAGACTCAGCCTGATTGCGATTTCGCGGCGGCGCCCAGTAGCCCGCGATAGCAGCAGATTCGCAATATTGGAGCAGGCAATCGCGAGGATGAGACCGGTCATCGTTAGCAAGACGCAAAGCGGCTTGGAATACTGACGCCTGAGCGCGTCTAACCCTGAGCCGCCGCCCTGCAGCCACAGTTTGGGAAGATTGGCGCGTTCCTTGTCGTTGTCCGCAGTGGCGGAAACAAATCCGTGAAATCGTGTCGCCATTGCGACATCCGCCTGACGCAATGTCGTGCCCGAGCGCAAGCGGCCCATCATTTCGATCCAGTAGTTGTTGCGATCGTGAAACCAAGCGTCGTGCCGCACTCTCGGATCGACATACGGCAGCAAGTGGAGCGGCAGAAATATGTCGGGCGAGTCGCGAGGATTCACACCATAGAAACCGGGCGCGGTCACGCCGCCTACGATGAACGGCTTACGATTTACGAGAATCGTTTGGCCTATTGCGCTGCTTGCGCCATCAAAACGCTGCTGCCATAGCCTGTAGCTGATCACCGCAACGGGGCTGGCGCCCGGGCGATCATCCTCAGTGTCGATCAGCCTGCCAGACGCAGGACGCGTTCCGAGGCCACTGAAATAGTTACCGGAGACGTATTCCCCTATTCCGAGGAATGCTTGATTCCCGATTACCAAGTTCGGGCGTCCGGCCGAGGCGAACGCGAAGATAGAGGACAACAACTCGTTTTGATTGCCGGCAGACGCGAAGAACGGGTATGGAAACGCTCCCGATACATAAACTCCTTCAGCATCGTGGTGGCCATTATCGTCGCCGTGTTGCTGCTTCATGACATCAGGCCAGCCCTTGGCGCGCCAATTGAGTATCACCAAGCTATCCGGATCTGGAACGGGCAGCGCACGCATCATGATGGCGTCCATGAAGCTGTAGATCGCTGCATTGGCGCCGATGCCCAACGCAAGCGACAGGAGGACAGCCAGAGTGAAAACCGGCGATTTAGTTAGGCCCCTGAACGCAAACACAAGGTCCCGCATCAGGTCGTCAATGAGATTGGTCGCTCGCATATCGCGGCATTGTTCCTGAGCCAGGGAAACGGAACCGAATTCGCGCCTGGCGGCGAGGAGCGCCTCGGACTTGCTCATGCCGTCAGCCATCCGTTCCTTGACCAATTGGTCCAGGTGAACTTCAAATTCACGCTGGAGATCGAAATCCACTCGCGATCGCTGAAGAAGCGAACGAAGCCTGTGCCTGATGACGCGCACGATACGCATAAGCTCCTCCCTAGGCGTTCTCGATTAGCAGGTGGACAGCGGAAGAGAGCCGCCTCCAGCTATTCAGTTCACGTTCCAGTTGTTTGCGGCCTGCGCGCGTCAGGGAGTAAACCTTTGCCGGCCTTCCGAGGTCAGAATCCTTCCATTCGGCGGAAATCCAGCCTTGCTGTTCGAGGCGATGAAGCGCCGGGTAAAGCGAACCTTGGCCAACCGAAAGGACGTCGCCGGAAAGCATTTGCATTCGTTTGGCGATACCCCAGCCATGAAGCGGCTCCCGTGAAATCGTCTTCAGGATCAGCAGATCCAGAGTGCCTTGAAGGAGGTCGGAAGGCTTGGGCATGGGTCGATTACCTCGAATATCGACAATATACCTCTAGCATCGACAATTCGCAAGCCGAACGGCATGACCGAAGCAGCGAGCAGCAGCTCGTCAGCGGGAAGGGACTCGATACACTGTGTTGGACATGACCAGACGCACGCTCGTTGGCACGCTCGCAGCGGCCGCAACGTTAAAGGGGCAATCGGCGCAACCGGCGCCTCGCCACCACCGCGAGCCGCATACGGAATGGAAGCCGAAGCTGGGAGTTCTTGGGCCGTATACGCCGGGGAACGTTCAGTTCGCGCATGAGCAGGGCTTCACGAATATGATCTTGGGCTCGAGCGCGAACTCGACGCTAGACGCGCTCACGATTTCGGACGCGCAGATCGAAGACGTGAAGAATACGCTCCGAAAATTCGACATGCACGTTTCGGCGCTGCAGGTGGGCAACAATCCCATTGCGGCCGAGGCGGGCGAGCGCGCGCGGGAGATCGATTACTTTGTGAAGGCGATTCGGCTAGCTGGAAAGCTGGGCGTGCCGTATATCGGGACTCAATCGGGCAGAGATCCGTCGAAACCGTTCCAGGAACAGATCGACGAAATTGTTCGCGTGTATCACGAAAAGTATTTCGCTGAATGCGAGCGGAGCCGCGTGAGGATTCTATGGGAGCCGTACCCGGAGGCGCCGAACCTGGCAACCAGCCCGGTGGGATTCGAAGCGCTGTTCAAGGGGTTCGGAGACTCGCAGTACGTGGGACTGCAGTACGATCCTTCGCACCTGGTGCGGCAGTTCATGGACCCGATTCAAACAGCGCGCGACTTCGTGGAGAAGATCTATGACGTGCATTTGAAGGACACCGAGATCTTTTGGCCGGTATTGCGGGCGGGCGGGATCAATCCGGTGAATAAGGCGCGATGGTGGACGTACCGGATTCCGGGAATGGGTTCGATGAATTGGCGCGATTTCTTCAGCGTGTTGCAGGAAGCGGGATATGCGGGCGCGATGAGCGTAGAACAAGAAGACCCGTTCTACGGGGCAGACGATCCGGGCCCCGATTTCAGCGCGGATTTCAAGACGGGCTTCATCATGGCGAAGCGCTATTTGACGCAGTATGTGCCGATGTAGGGGGCGGGCGGCTTACGGCTGCGCGCCGGGCCTAACCCCGCCGACCTTGACGCGTACGCGATAAACGCTGGCGCTGGCGGTGATATAGAGCGTCTTGCCGTCTTCCCCGCCCCAGGCTACATTGGAGGTTTTTTCGGGCATTCGGATAGTGCCGAGGTGCTTGCCTTCGGGAGAAAGAATCCAGATGCCTCCGGGACCGGCGCTGTAGATGTTGCCGGATCGATCCACTTTCATGCCATCGGGCGAGCCGGGCGCGGGATCGGAGGTGGCGTCGAAGAGCAGCTTGCCGGCGTGGCCGATGGCGCCGTCGGGATTGACGGCGTAGCGTACCCACACTTTCTCGGGCTCCGAATTATCGAGGTAGAGATATTTCTCGTCGGGCGAGAAGGCGATGCCGTTGGGGCGCGGCAGATCGGTGACCACGCGTTCCAGTTGAGAGTCGTCGGGCGGCGCGCCGGGCTTGCGTTCGATTGCGTGCGGGATGCGATAGACGCCGTTGATGCGCAGCTCTTTGTCGGGGTCCTGGTCGCTTTGCGTGCGGAAGCCGTAGGGAGGATCGGTGAAGTAGAGCGCGCCGTCGGATTTGTAGACGACATCGTTGGGGCTATTGAGGCGCTTGCCTTTGTATTTCTCGGCGAGCACCGTGATCTGGCCGTGAGGGTCCATGGATTCGAGACGCCACACGTTGCGGCGGGCATGGCCGGCGATGGTGAGGCGGCCTTTGGGATCGAGAGTCATGCCGTTCGAGCCGGGCTCGGGGCCGCCGTAGGAGGTCGAGCCTTCGTATCCGCTGGGTTGAAGCCAGATGTCCGCGCCGCCGCCGGGAGTCCATTTGCGAATGGTGTTGCTGGGGATGTCGGCGAAGAGGAGATAGCCGGCGGGAATCCAGACGGGGCCCTCGGTCCACTTAAATCCGTTGGCGACGCGCTCGATGGGGGCAGCGGGGTCGATGAGGGAATCGAGCGCGGGATCGAGTTTTTGAATGGAGGGGCTTTCGTTGGCGGCTTGGAAGGGCAAAGCGAAGAGGGCGGCGGCGCAGAGCCCGAAAGCAAGCGATAGCAAGCGGGCCTTCGTTATTGCGGCGTGGGGCATCACGGGAGGATTGTATAACTTCGAGAGCGAGGCGGTGGGTTGACGCCCGCCAAGGGCGCACAAGCAATCGGCGCATTAGAAGTCGTCGCGCAGTAGCAGGATCTGTGTTTTCGTCGTAAGCTTCTATAAGCTGCATACATTACGAGGCCGACAATCCTTCAATTAACTAAGCGATGCGACGAAAGCTCATAGTTCTAGCTGTTCTCAGCGTAGGGGTGAACTGGCGCCTGACGAGTTCCGAAGCGCGAAGCCCGGCGCCGCAGACCTATTCCCTCACCGAGGATCCCGGATTCTCGCTGATGGGTTCGGCGATTATCAAGATTAGCCGCGACGGATCGAGAGAAGTTATCGATCAAACAATGCCGGCGGGGCCGGGGCGCGACAAGGAGTATCGCAGCCATCGGGTTTACGATTTCGCGGCACACAAGGTCTATCTGAAAATTGTCAGCGACCCTTCGATGGCTTGCGGAGCGCAGGATTACGCGGACGCAGCAGCGCCGCCGGAACTCGATCCGGTTAGCGGGGCTGACGCGTTTATAAAAGAGATTGTCGGCGATGGGCAGACGAAGGAGGCAGGCGCCGAGAACGTGAACGGAATTGCCGCCAAGGTTTTGGATGTGACGTCGCCCACGAGCGGGAACGGCAAGATCTGGATTGCAAGAGAAGGAGGGTTCCCGGTGAAAGTGGCAGCGATGGGAGCAGACGGCAAGACGCAAACACTACTTGAGGTGAAGCAGTTCAGTTTGGCGAAGCCGCCCGCTTCCACGTTCGCAATTCCAGAAGGTTGCGAGAGCGCTCAGGCAGAGGGCAGCGTCAAGCCGAGCACCAACGTCACGGCGGTAACTCTGCGACCGATTGCCAACTATAAAGGCGCGTGCCCGGCACGCATTCCGATGACTGGGACCATTACGACCGACGGACCTGGAACCGTGTTTTATCAATTCGGCGGCGGCAATATGGACCCAGGACAAACGATTGTATTCAGCGCGGCCGGAAGCAAGACGGTGACGCATACCATGACTTTTCAGCCGAAGTACGGCAACGACATGGGCGTCGGAGCGATCCTCGAAGCGACTGGAGCAGACGCCTCCGGCGGACATGGACTCGCGATGCAAGCCTCCAGTAACGCGGAATTTAACATTACGTGTACAAGCGGCGGCGGAAAGTAGATCCGGCGCGTGGCATCGCGCTAAAGCGAGCGCTGCATTTTCGTTATAGTAGCGAGTACTGCACAAGAAAGCCCCGCATGCTTCGCCTTACGCTCGCACTGTTCGCCGCGACAGGATTGATTTACGCCGCCGCCAGCGGCGAAGTTGACTTTCAGCGCCAAGTACGGCCGATTCTTTCCGACAACTGCTTTCTTTGCCACGGCCCGGACAAAGGCACCCGCATGGCAGACTTGCGGCTCGACATTCAGGAAGGCGCATTGGCGCACCGCAAGAACGGCCAGCCGGTCGAACCCGGCAAGCCGGAGGAAAGCCTGCTGATCAAGCGCATTTATTCGAACGACCCTGCCTTCCGCATGCCGCCGGTTTTCGCGCACAAGACGCTGACGGAAGAACAAAAGGAAATCCTGCGCCGCTGGATCGCGCAAGGCGCGAAATGGAAGCAGCATTGGGCATTCGTTCCACCTCGAAAAGCTGCGCTGCCGCCAGTGAAGCAACCGGGGTGGGCGCGCAACCCGATAGACCGTTTCGTACTCGCGCGAATGGAGGCAAGCGGCCTGGCGCCCGCGCCGGAAGCGGATCGGCGCGCGCTCATTCGCCGCGTCACTTACGATCTCACGGGCCTGCCGCCCACGGCCGCCGAAGTCGAAGCCTTCGTCAAAGACGGTTCGCCTCGCGCATACGAGAAAGTGGTGGACCGGCTGCTCGCCTCGCCGCATTACGGCGAGCATCGCGCTCATTATTGGCTGGATGCGGCGCGTTACGCCGATTCGAACGGCTACCATTTCGACAACTACCGCGAGATGTGGCCTTATCGCGACTGGGTCATTCGCGCGTTCAACAAGAACATGCGGTATGACCGCTTCACCGTCGAGCAGGTGGCGGGCGATCTGCTGCCGGGGGCGACGCTAGATCAAGAGATCGCCTCGGGCTTCGAACGCTGCAGCGAGACCACAGACGAAGGCGGCGCCATCCTCCCCGAGGTCCAAGCCATGATCGCGAAAGATCGCGCGGATACGCTCGGAACCGTCTTCATGGGGCTCACGGTCGGCTGCGCTACTTGCCACGACCACAAGTTCGATCCCATCTCGCAGAAAGAATACTACTCGCTCACGGCCTTTTTCCGAAACACGACTCAGCCGATCATGGACATGAATATCCATGACACGCCGCCCGCGATACACGTCCCTCTCGATTCCGATCGGGCGCGTTGGGAGCAATTGAACGCCCAGCGCGCGGAGTTGCAGGAACAATTCGCGAGCGAGCGCGAGCGAGCGCTCCAGAGCATCCGCGACTGGCTCGATGGAGTGCGCGGACAAGCGGCCTTCTACAAGATAGAAGACGAGCATTACATGCCTAGCATTCCGAATGCCGAGAAAGCGGAGCTTCCCGAAATTGGCGCTCCCCCGCTGAGGTTCCAAAAAGACCAGAAAGCGACCGCCCCATCCGACCCCGCCATAGATTCTCTAAAGCCGTTCACGATAGCGATGTGGATTTCTTTTCCCGACACCAAGGACGACGGCGCCGTCCTCAGTCAGCTTGCAATCGTATCTGAAAAGGACGATCAGAAGATCCACAACGGCTGGCTGCTGAAGATCGACAAAGGCAACCTCGGCCTGTACGATCACGCGCCGGCCATTTACTTGAACGGCACGGATGGGAAAGGCATAAGCGCGCGTCCCATACCCGAATACAAATTCAAGCCGAACACCTGGTTCCACCTTGTGGTTGCGTACGACGGCAGCGGCTTCGGGCGCGGAATCAGAATGTACGTAAATGGCGAGCCCGTCGTAACCGCGGGACGCCCGGAAGACATTCCGCAACTGACAACTTCGATGGCGAACCGCTCTCCGATCACGTTCGGCAGCGATGGCGACAAGCAGTTCTTCGAGGGCGGCGGGATCGCCGACTTTCGCATCTGGAACCGAATGGCCGACCGGCAGGACGCGAGGCTGCTCTATCTCACGACGCGCGCGAATGCCGCCGGCACGAAACAAGCGGATCAACTCACAGACGGCGAAAAAGGGATTCTAGCCGATCTTTATACCTCCGCCTTGAATCCGGCAACCGGCAAGCTCATGCTTGACATTCGCAACACGGACGACGAACTCTGGCGGATCGAGCGCCGCTCCGCCACCACGCTCATCATGCAGGAGCGCACCGACCGCCAACCGACGGCTCACGTCCTCTATCGCGGCCAGTACGATCAGATGCGCGATGAGGTACACGCGAACACCCCGAGCGTCCTGCCGCCTATGACGCAATCGATGCCGCGCAACCGCCTCGGGCTGGCAATGTGGCTTGCCGATCCCGGCAATCCACTCACGTCTCGTGTAGCGGTCAATCGCTTCTGGCAGGAGGTTTTCGGGACCGGCATCGTGAAAACCGCCGAAGATTTCGGCTCTCAAGGCGAGCCGCCCAGCCATCCCGAACTGCTGGACTGGCTGGCCGTCGATTTTCGAGATTCCGGCTGGGACGTCAAGCGCCTTTTCAAGACGATGGTGATGTCGGCAACCTACCGCCAATCGGCGGTCAGCACACCGGGAAAGAACGACATCGATCCGCAGAACCGGCTGCTCGCTCGCGGCCCGCGTTTCCGCATGGATGCCGAAATGATTCGCGACACTGCTCTCGCCGCAAGCGGCCTGTTACGTCCGCAGATCGGCGGTCCCAGCGTGAAGCCTTACCAACCCTCCGGCATTTGGGAAACGGTCGCAATGGAGCAGAGCAACACGCGTTTCTACAAACAGGATTCCGAAGACGGCCTGTATCGACGAAGCCTATACACTTTCTGGAAGCGAGCCGCGCCGCCGGCATCCATGGACATTTTCAATGCGCCATCTCGCGAAACCTGCGTTGTTCGGCGCGAGCGCACCAACTCGCCATTGCAGGCGCTGGTCACGATGAACGACGTTCAGTTTGTCGAAGCTGCCCGGAATCTCGCGCAGAACGCGATTAAGTCCGCCGCGCGCCTCGATCGTGAACTCGATTTTATGTCCGAACGGCTGCTTGCCCGGACTCTCGATAAGCAGGAAGAAACAGTACTCGCGAAATCGTACTCGGATTTTCTGGCTTATTACTCGAGCGATCCGCAGCAAGCTTCGAAGCTGCTGAAAACCGGCGCGTCGCCGTGCGACACCAGCCTGGCGCAGCCAAAGTTCGCCGCGCTTACAATGGTCGCGAACGAAATGTTGAACCTGGATGAGACGTTGACGAAGTAAGAGGATAGCGTGGACCCGATTAACGAAAGCGCGTTGATTGAAACCCGACGCCAGTTGCTATCGCGCGGCGGCCGCGGCATCGGCGCGCTTGCGCTCTACACGCTGCTGGAGAAGCACGCCGGGGCATGGACCAAAGACAAAGCGGCCGGCGGACTGCCCGGCCTGCCGCACTTCGCGCCCAAGGCGAAGCGCGCCATTTATCTGCACATGCTGGGCGCGCCGCCGCAGATGGAGATCTTCGACTACAAGCCGACCATGGCGGACTGGTTCGACAAAGATCTTCCCGATTCGGTGCGTCAAGGGCAGCGCCTAACAACCATGACATCGGGACAGTCGCGCTTTCCGGTGGCGCCTTCCGCGTTCAAGTTCGCGCAATACGGCAAGAGCGGAACGTGGGTTTCGGAACTGCTCCCGTACACGGCCAAGATGGTGGACGACATCGCCGTCATCCGCTCTATGAACACGGATGCGATCAACCACGAACCCGCGGTGCTGTTTCTTCAGACTGGGTTTATGATCGCGGGCAAGCCGTGCGTGGGCTCGTGGGTTTCGTACGGCCTGGGCAGCATGAATGAAGATTTGCCCACTTTTGTCGTTCTAAACGCCACCCACTCCAACCCGAAGGCGAATGTGCAGGCGATTTCGGCCCGGCTGTGGAGCGCGGGCTTCCTACCCGGGAAGTATTCGGGCGTGGCATTACGTTCGGGCGGCGACCCGGTTTTGTACATCAACAATCCGGAGGGCGTGCCGGCTCGGATCCGACGCCGCATGCTGGACGCAACCGGTGAGTTAAACAAAATGGAGATGGCAAAGATTGCCGATCCGGAGATCGAAACACGCATCGCGCAATATGAGATGGCGTTCCGCATGCAAACTTCCGTCCCCGCCTTGACGGACATCTCGAAGGAGCCCGAGAGCACGTTCAAACTTTACGGTGAAGATGCTCGCAAGCCCGGCACATTCGCGAATTGTTGTTTGATGGCGCGGCGCCTGGCCGAGCGGGACGTGCGGTTCGTCCAGGTTTATCACCGGGGATGGGACGTTCACAGCGATCTGCCACAGGTGTTGCCCGACCAATGCAAAGACATCGATCAAGGCGCGTACGGCCTGGTTCAAGACCTGAAATCGCGCGGCCTTCTGGAGGACACGCTGGTCATCTGGGGAGGAGAGTTCGGTCGGACGATTTATTGCCAAGGCAAGCTAAGCAAAACGGATTATGGCCGCGATCATCATCCGAAGTGCTTTTCCATTTGGATGGCCGGGGCGGGCGTGAAAGGCGGCGTTGTGCACGGCGAAACGGACGAGTTTTCTTACAACATCGTCAAAGACCCGGTCCATATCCGGGACCTGAACGCCACCATCTTGCATCAATTCGGCATCGAGGACACGCGCTTCACATTCAAATATCAAGGCCTTGACCAGAAGCTTACCGGGACTGAAAAGCGCGCGATGGTGGTGCGCGAGGTGCTGGCATGACGAAGCGGCGTGATTTTCTGTTTGCAGTAGGGGCCGGCGCTCCGCTGATTTTGGGCGCCACGGACAAAGGCGGCGCTCGCAAGCCGGTTGTAGGATCAGGCGACCACGTGTTTGAAGTTACTCACGACTGGGGCCGACTTCCGGCTGACATTAAATATGGAAACACCCATGGTGTTTGCGAGGACTCGCAAGGCCACATCTACATTCACCACACGGTGAATGCCGCGAGCGAGAGCAGCGACGCCATGGTCATCTTCGATCACAAAGGCAAGTTCATCAAGAGCTGGGGCCCGGATTTTAAGGGCGGCGCCCACGGCCTCCTCATTCGCAAGGAAGGGTCGCAGGAATTCTTGTACCTTTGCGACATTAAGCGAGGACTGGTGGTAAAGACAACGCTCGCCGGCGAGCATGTGTTGACCCTCGGTTACCCGGACGAGTCGAATGCTTACCAGCCGAACCCCGACGGTTCCAAGAAGAAGTACAGCCCGACGAACCTGGCGGTCGCACCGAACGGCGACATCTACGTGGGTGACGGCTACGGTTCGAGCTACGTCAATGTGTACACGCCGGAGGGCAAGTTCGTCAAGACGTTCGGCGGCAAGGGCAGCGCGCCCGGACAACTGGATTGCCCGCACGGCATCGTGCTAGACACTCGCGGTTCACAACCTATTCTGATGGTCGCCGACCGCGCCAACCATCGCATTCAGACCTTCGATTTAGACGGCCAGCACCTCTCCTTCATCGACGGCACGAATCTGCCTTGCACCTTCGCGTTCAATGAACGAGGTGAAACGGTCGTGCCAGATCTAGGCGCGCGCGTGACACTAATGGATGCTCAAAACCGCGTCATCGAACACCTGGGCGACGATTCCAGCGTAAACGATTGGAATAAGCTTCGCACCGAGGACCGAAGCGCGTTCCGTCCCGGCAAGTTCGTTTGCCCGCATGGCGGTTGCTTCGACCGCCACGGAAACATCTTCATTGTGGAGTGGGTAGAAGTCGGAAGAGTTAGCAAACTGCGTCGCGTGTAGCGGGTGAATTCCGTCATATGACGCCATAGTCCGGCTCGAAGCCTCTTTTGGTTTTCGGCCTGAAGGGATAGTCGTGCATCGTCAAGTAGGCATGTAGCGGAGCCTTGTAGGCGGCGTTCTTCAGCTCGGGTTTCAGCCAGAGGAACTCTTGCACAACTTGGGCGTCCAGGAATGGATAACGAGCCTCGATGCCATAGGCGCCGGCGACGTGCTCTTCCTTCGCGAGATACGCCTCCTGGCATTCGTGATAAAAATTGCGCCAGACAGTCAAGCGATCCGGAAATCTTCCCTTGAATTCGCTTTGGTGCGGCATCAAAGCGTAGTCGGCGAGAATCTCGTCGGCGCCTTGACCGGAGAGATAAATGCGACGGCATTCCCGCTGGGCGAGACGGCACAAGTAGCCGAGTCCGATTGCCGCGCTTTCTTCGGTGATGCATTGGCTCCGGCCAAATATAGAATATTCGAACGGCTCAACGCATTCCTGTATATAGGTTTCTTCCGCTGCGTATTCGGCTGGCCCAAACGCCAGTATGGAGTTTCTTAAGCGAAGTATTTCCATGTCTTCCACGCCAGCAATGGAGTATCGGCGGTGCTGAAAACCACAGCGAGTCAGGGCGCAATCGATGGCGCCGCTATCGTATCCGCTTGAAAGACCGATGAAGCTGTTGTTTGCGCCGCGCTTCCGGACGGCAGCTTCGAAGGCATTTATCCAATCTGTGTAATGGTCTTTGTGCTGATGATCGAACTGAAAGCCGTGGATCTGAAACGTCTTCTGGCAGCCAGTTTTAAGGCACCGAACCACAGCCGTGTTGGGCGGAAGCGGAGCGCCTGCTCCAATGCCGCTCCGATAACTTGCCGCCCCGTACTCATTCACCCAAATGGGCTTACTACGGAAAGCATCTGTTGAGAAGATCGCTGTTTGAGTCGCAAAATCGAATAGAGCGATCGCGAATTCGCCATCGAGGCGGCGAACGAACTCCTCCCCGTATTGTTTGTACAGCGGGATGAGGGCCTCGCCATCGGACCCTACATACGGATGGTTGTAGATCTCACCGTTGTATACGCATACGATCTCCTCATCGATAAACGGCTGTGGGGTGAACGTACCCGTAATGGAGAGCAGGTTGTGAATGAATGTGTAGCCGTCTCGCTTGAACGCAACGGTTGCGTCCGGTCCTCTCAATCTGATCTTTGCGTTTGAAACCGGCCTACGGCTTGCAATAAATCCGCACATAGCAGCGGTCAGCGCGTCTCATGCTCCTGTTGAGATCCGAGCGCATCGTATATATAGGTTACCCGATCAGCCGCTAACCCCGAGGAACTGAATCGCATTGCGCGATTGTTCCCACACTGGGCCGTGTTATGATTTGCAAGCATCGATCGCGTTAAGTTGCGAGCGTGGAGGCGTTGAAGAATTGAAGCGCTGTCTTGTGACGGGAGCTGCCGGCTTTATCGGATGCCATGTGAGCGCTTCGTTAGTAAGCGAAGGAATCGAAGTTACTGGAATCGATAACTTCGACTCATTTTACCCGCGCTCCATGAAAGAAGCGAACCTTGCCTCCTTATTAGACGATTCTAAGTTCCACTTCATCGAAGCCGATATAACCGACGTGTCGAGCTTTGAGCAGCTCTTGGGCAGCAGGTTCGACGCTATTATCCATTTGGCGGCAAAGTGTGGCGTTCGTCCGTCTATAACCGATCCTCTGGCTTACCAGCACGTAAATACGACTGGCACGCAAGTATTGCTTGAATTCGCTCGAAGAGCAGGCATTGAGCAGTTCGTCTTCGCTTCGAGCAGCAGCGTATACGGTATAAACCCCCGTATTCCATGGTCCGAGAACGATCACGACCTTCAGCCGATAAGTCCGTACGCATCTACCAAGGCGGGTGGAGAACTTCTGGGGCACGCGTATTCCCACTTACATGGTATCCGGTTCCTTGCTTTGCGATTATTCACGGTGTATGGGCCGCGTCAACGCCCCGATCTTGCGATCAGAAAATGCGCGGCATTGATTCTGAAGAGAGAGTGGATTCCGGTTTTTGGAGATGGCGGCAGCAGTCGCGACTATACCTATGTTGACGACGTTGTCGAAGCAATTCGAGCCGCGATCGATTACCGCCAGAGTCGTTTCGAAGTGATAAACGTCGGCAACCGCCGGTCGATCTCCATCCTAGAAATGATCGGCGCTCTCGAATCCGCGCTGCAGCTCGAAGCGCGAATCGAGCACCTGCCAGCGCAACCCGGCGATGTTCCACATACTTGCGCCGATATTCGCAAAGCAAGAGAGCTGTTAGGGTACGCTCCTAAGACAACATTTCATGACGGCATTGAGCATTTCGCCGAGTGGATGCGAAGCAGCAACGAGTCAGCGTGACAGCGCCGATCTGTTGCCGGGGTCGGCTGGACGGCTTCCCGGCCCGGCCGAAGCAACGGAAACTTGCCTCAATTCAACCGAGTGGCTGTGTATCTTCTTGACGGCTGCGACGACATCATCCATATCGTGCCGGCTGCCGAGAAGCGTCCAAGTTGCTTGCAACCCAACCGCTTCGGATTCGAAGGCACGCTCGGCCACGGGGCAATAGGTATTACTGTAATCGAGGCGAGGGGAAAGGAACACGTGGGAGCGGTACACAGGGAACTGGTGGGACGCGGAGGAGTAGCACGGTATGCCTTCCGCGCGCAGCGCCGCCCGAAAGGCCTGCACGGGCGCCCCGGAGAAAAGATTCGAATCGAACTTGAACATGTACGAATAGAAGTTTTGGCCGGGGCAGTGTGGCAAGGGCGCGATACCGGGTATTTCCTTCAGTTGCTGGCCGAGATACACGGCGTTTTCCGATCTTCGCTCCCTGTGTTCTTCGAGCCGGGAGAGCTGACACATCAGCAGCACGGCTTGAAACTCGGTTATCCGCATATTCCACCCGGCGATTCGCCCTTTGGGGTATCCTGAGCCGCGATTGGCGTACTGGACTCCGGCGTGAGTAAAACAATACAGATACTCGGCGAAGTCATCGTTGTTAGTGATGACCATTCCGCCCTCGCCGGAGGTCATAAGCTTGGTCGCTTCGAAACTAAAACAGCCGAAGTCGCCGAACGTGCCCGCCAGAGACGATTCATATCGCGACCCATGCGCCTGCGCGCAATCTTCGATTACCGTCAAGTTGTGCCGCTTCGCGATAGACACGATGGCGCGCATGTCGCACAAATAGCCGCCCAAGTGGACTGGGACGATCGCTTTAGTACGCGGAGTGATAGCAGCTTCGATGAGCGCGGGGTCGATGCAGTAGCTGTCGTCGCGGATATCGACAAACGCGGGGTCCGCTCCGACCATCACTGCCGCGAGCGCGGGCGCAACCCATGTCGTAGGAGTCGTGATCACCTCATCGCCTTCAGTTACGCGCGCGGTGCGCAGGGCAGCCTCAAGCGCAACAGAGCCGCTCGAAACAGCGATCGCATACTTTACGCCGTAATATTCGGCGAACACCCGCTCCAGTTCGGTGACTTTGTCGGCTGGGGACATGAGGTGGCCCCACTTACCGCTTTCAAGCACGTCGCGCACTTTGCCGCGCTCGCAATCATCGAAGATCGGCCAAGGCGAAAACGGTGTTGTTCGAATGGGGCTGCCGCCTAACAGAGCAAGTTCAGGCATATATGTCTCTCAGAATGCGCCGCAAGCGACTTACTGCTTCAAACAGCGCAGTCCGTTGGCCGCGGGCATACGCGCGCGACGAACCCGAGTTCCCGCTCGATCTTTCGAACATCATACAATGACGCTCGCTCGCGCCCCGGCTGTTCGAAGTAACTGGTGTCCACGTCGTTGCCATACCAGTTTCGTAGTATGTCAGCTACGGGGTCTCTTACCCAGGCCTGCGGCGGCGCGAGATTCATGACTCGGACGCCCGGTTTGAGAGGAGCTTCGGTTGCAAGCGTGAAAGCCTCAATCGCATCGCTTAGGGCGATGATTGTAATTTTCCCTATGGCCCATTCGCATAGCGGACCCACTTGGCGCAGAGCAGGAAGCGCTCCATCGGCGTGAATGGAGGCCGGCCGCAGCGCTATGACATCGATGTCTTCGCATTGCCGGTGATAATAATACGCGACCTGCTCCATCAAGTACTTGCTGAATCCATAGCCGTCTCGATCATGGCATGGGGCCTCGTCCGAAAACGGCAGGTTGGAGGGACGAAAACGGAGATTTTGGGAGCCCACGACAGCGGTCGAGCTGGCCAGAACGAACTTCTTGCATCCGCGATCCACGAGATATCGCATCAGCGCACGGGCGCCTTCGACATTAATGAGCATGCCGTCCCGCTCGCTGCAACCTCCGGTAACACCCGCCAGGTGCACGACGGCGTCGAATGCATACTGATCGAGCTGATCCAGATCTTGCGGAGCATCCAAGCGCCCAATTACGCTCGGCACCTCAATAGCCGGAGGGCGAATGTCGAAGCCGACGACATCGTGTTGCTCGCGCAAGCGCGCAGCTAAGGATCGACCTACAAATCCGCTCGCCCCTGTAATCAATATACGCATTTAGACTTTATCCTTCATTCAGTCAATGTGTCAGAGCCGCAATCTTCGATTAACGATAACACCGCGTTTGCGGGAAGAACCCAGGCGTTCGCCACAGTTTAGAACCGATACGCCGGGAAGCGAGTGTTTCCGGTGAGATCAGGCTCACAAGACTGACCTTTTGCAGCGCAGAGATCGGCATATAAGTCAGGACGAAATACACATCGCGCTATATGAAAAGGTACGCCCCGCCTGGAGAAGTTTCGTTTATAGGCAGTAAGTGAATCGCCGCCGCCGCCGAAGTGGAAAACGCGCCGACCAAGCCGATGGGCCTCGCGCATCGCGGCGTCGTAACCGAAATCGTTCGGGCGCAAATGTAGCGTTTCCGGGACCCCGTGACACAGGAACGCGAAGCGGACGTCGCCATCGTCCAGATAGCAGTGCGTTCCACACAGCCGGTTTTCACGGTCGAAAATGAAGATCAGCTCAAGCATGGGCGCCGCCGCATCGAAAAATGCACGCGGGAAGTAATAAAAAGGCGACGCGCGCAGGCGATCGAGATTGTGGTGATAGGTTCGAACAAATGTATCGAAGTCCCGCGATGGCGCCGCGATCAGTCCGTAGCTACACGCCTGCCGGAGCTTATTGCGAAGCGAGGGCCGATAGTCGTTCCATACCTCCTCGAATGGGCGATTTAGAAACGAGACGACGTGGCTCGAATGAAGCTGAACATAATAGGCGTCTCCGATGCCATTTGGGATGGGTACGAACGGATGAAGCCGTACGGTCTCGCTCACGATGCGCTCCTCCGAACAACGTTCGGCAAAAGCCCGCCCGAAATCGAGCATCGAATCCTTGCCTGCTTCGCCGTCTTTGCCGATCCAGAAGCCCCCGAACTCCCAGGCACAGGTGAGATCATCCAGACCGTCGCTTCCTACAATGGCGCGCCGGATGTAGGGATGCGCCACAAGACCGGACCCGTCCCGCCACACCGCAAGCTCAGCTCGGCCATGCGGTTCGTTTAGCGCGCCCGCGCGCACGAATCGATAGGTGGCGAAGACGCTCGGGTGAGCAAGCTCCGCATAGATTCCGTTCCACTCGCGCTCTTCTGTCACGATGGATAACATTGCCGGAATATAGTGTAACTGACCGTCTTTGCGAGGAACCTCTCACATATTCAGCAACTGTTGCCTTAATTGAGGCAAGCCGGACCAAGCTGGCTCGCCTGGAGCGTAGATTCCCTGAAATAGTTCTCCAAACGCGCCCCGAGGCGATATAGTGATGTATCGATACCTTGGGTCGCGCGCATGCAAATCGATATCGGGACGCACGCCGGAATGAAACAGGCCCGCGAGCGGCACATAGATCCTGTCGGCCTTGGAAAGATAACTTGCAAGCCAGCTAAATGTGCTAACCGCCAGGACAACGTTCGTACTCTCGCGTAAGAAGCAAAAATCCTGAAATACATCATGGGAGACAATCTCCGCGCCGTATTCACGGGCGAGTTTCATCGCCATTAGATCTGCCGGATCTTCGGTAACCACATAGATGCGCCTCCAATTCTCCAACGTTATAACTTCGCGATAGAAAGAAAATGGAAGCGCGCAATAAGAAGCGTGCGGCGGTTGCGTCGCGGGATTCCACCAAATGTCGCCCGATCTGATATGCACGGTGAGATCTCGCGGGTGCATCTCTCGCCGGGAAGGAATTTTCAGCCATTCTTCTCTCATCCGTTCGCGATGGTTCTCATAGAACCGGATATTAAGAAACGCGCCGATTCCATCGATTGTGATGAGACTTCCTCTACTTCGCTGCCTCAATGTCGCAATCAGGTTTTCAAACGTGGTAAAAAGAGCTTCGCCGGCCTCTTCCAAAAGGAGCCTCGACTCACGCCAGGGTTGAACAAGCCTGATATGGCGGTCATATGTGCTCGGGCGATCCTGCAAGTCATGTCCTCCGGTTCCTGGAAAGCCGGAAACAGGAGCGGCGATCAGCGTTGCTTGGAGAGCCTCAGAAAGAATGCGGGCGAAGCAGTATTGGAAGAGATTGTTCGCGAGGCGGCCGTGATAGATGAGGCGGATTGCCGAGGGCGATGAGGCCGTCTCGGCTTGTGTAACACCTTGCATTGCTCTAAGCAAACTGCGATGCGAGTTCGCCGACTACGTTGTAGGGCTGCCATAACTCCTTGAACCGTCCATCCGCGCGCCAGGGCTTGCAGGGACCCTTCCAGTGCAGCAACTTGGCGCGCTGCAGTAAGTCTCTATCCAGTTCGTGCGGCTCTTTATCTCCCAGGCCGATCACATTCCATTCCCGTCCAAGATGTTCGTAGGCGCGGTAGAAGACGAGATTGAGCAGCGGCTGGGTGCCGAGGTCGAACAGGCCTGTGGATTCCTGGCGGTGAAGTTGCATCCAGCGCTCGATTTCGGCGAGCACGTTCCAGCGCTCCCATTCGCGCAGCTTAGTAACATACACGCCGGCATTGAAGAATTCTTCATGTTCGTCGAGGTGCGCGAGCGCGGGGTGGCCGCGGTAGAAACTGCCGATACGATCATAGGAGTGAGGACCGGCCGGAACGCAGGCGATGATTTGCCGATCGAGCCTGGCGAGGTTCCAGAGATCTTCGATATCGCCTGTCACTATCAGGTCCGAGTCCAGGTAAATGATCTTGTCTATCTCCGGAAGCGTTTCCGCAAGATAGAATCTGGAAAAATTACTTACGCGCTCTATCCGGGGACCGTGATTTATCCGCATGTGGTTCAGAAGGAACTCGGAGGGTCTAAATTCCACAAGCGTTACGTGGATGCCCAATGGCCGGACAAATTTGTCCAGTGCTTCCTGCAAACCTAAATAGCTCTCCGCATCAGTTACGACATAGAAACGATGCTGGCGATGGCGGCGACTGTTCCGGTGAATCGAGACGATAGCCGCAAGCAATCCGATTAGCTGATCCTGGTCCGTCGCAAACACGATGTTAACCGGCGAATCGAGGGCCCCTGCCGTCTCGGGACCAGGGTTCGAGAACATATGCGGATTATAGACCGCGAGGTTTCGATTCGCTATTCGGTAAGGGACTTCACATGCATTAGACGGTAATTTGGTGTAAATCGATGCAAATTCGTGTAATTCGATTGACATCCCTGGGAGGTCATGATAGGTTATGAGGGCTGTTTAGCTCCATTTCCCGCGGGCAAATCTTTGCATGTGTTCTGGAACGAGGCCGATCACTGGGTTCAACCAGGAACGCATCCTCATGCAAGCGAGGTCATGCAGGCGAGATCGCGGCGCAAACCGGGCCTCACGAATTCTTTACCCCAGCAACCGGATATTGCATTCGCACAGAGCGGCAATTGGGGTTAAAGAGGTGATATGCCAGAAGCGGACCTGATTCGAGAACGTCTCGATTGCCAGGCGGTCGGCGCGGGCCGGTTGCCACTCGATCCTGGCGATACAATTCAGATGCTCGGCGAGAGGCAAAACGGCAATCCGAAGTTCCGGCATATGGATTGCGAATTGACAATTGTCATCGTGACCAAGGGCCGGCCCGAGTTGCGGCACGCTATCGAAAGCGTGTTGAATCAAGATTACGCGGGTCCTCTTTTTCTTCTTATCCTGGCGGATGAACTTGCCGGGTTACCGGTGGATGCCGGCGTCCACGCAAATACGGTCATCGAGACATACACGGTGCGAAGCGGGCGTTTACGCGATTGCCTAGATCCTTATCGGCGAATCGCAAGGCTGCGAAACATCGCCTGCCGGCTGGTGCGAACGCGCTTCGTTTGTTTCCTCGACGACGATAATCTTTGGGAACGGGATCATGTATCGACGCTGATGCGCCTTATCAGGCGAACCCAGTTACTCGCGGTTCACAGTTGGAGACGGTTAATCGATCAAACAGGTAATCCAGTGACTCCAGACCGGTATCTCTGGCTTCCGCCCGGCGCCGAATCGGATCGCCTTTTCGATCTCTATTGCCGGCATGGCGTGATGGACAGCGGTGGTCCCGTGGTTCGCGACAGAACAAGCTTAGTCGTCGGCGATACGGATTACGGCATGGTGGACATGGGTGAGTGGTTGTTCGACTCCAGTTTATTCTCAATGATTCAATTCGATGAGAGCGGGGCTGGCGGACCCGATGAACTGCATGGCGGCGAGGACGACAAACTATTACGCGACCTTCGGTCGTTGTCGATTGGCGCAGCTTGCTCGGATTCTCCCAGCTTGCTTTATCGACTTGGAGGCTTTTCGAATGCTAAATGGCGGTGAACCGCAATTAACGCGGGAACTGAACCGAGCGCTGAACCTCGAAGAATATCAACGCGGCGAGATATGCCTCCGCAGCCGGCCGCGCTATGTTCTGGTGGAACTAACGCAGGGATGCAACCTGAAGTGTCCGATGTGCCGTGCGGACTACATCCATTCCAAGGAACGCCTGATGGACGATGGGCTGTTCGAAAAGGCGAGCCAACTCTTCGCAACCGCCGAGATGGTGGATCTTCGGGGCTGGGGAGAAAGCCTGATACTGCCCGATATCGTCGATCGCATCCAGGCCGTATCGCGGTCGGGAGCGAGAATACGCTTCGTCACCAACTTAGCGTTTCGACGCGATAGAGTGCTGGACGCGCTAGTCGAATACAAGTGTTACGTGGCGGTTTCGATGGACACGTCGGACCCGGAGTTGTTCGCGCTATTAAGGGGTGGCGCAAGTCTCGCGCAGGTGTCGCGCAATCTGGACCGCCTTATGGCAGGGCGCCGCGATAGCGACGACGGGGCGCAAGTTTACTTCACGACCACCGTGCAGCGCCCGGCCCTTAGCGGATTGCATCGCTTAATAGAATTCGCGGCGGAAAAGGGAGTTCGCGAAATCCGTATGTTCACGGTAACCGGACAAGATGACACATTCCTGTCCCTCCAACCATCGCCGAAACAGGTTGATGAGATGCTATCGACGGCGGCAAGCCTCGCGAAGGCCCGCGGAGTGCGGCTGGTGGTTGGAAGCCGTCTCGGCTCCATGCCAGAGAACCCGAGCGGGGGGCCGGCGTGCATTCATCCGTGGGCTTATGCGACGGTTGCCTACGACGGTTGCGTCGGCTTTTGCGACCACTTAATTGGACCTAAGTCGAGCTTCTATCACGTAGGGAATCTCGGCGAGAACAGTTTTGAAGAGATCTGGAACGGCGCGGAGTGGGTGGAATTGCGGCGGGAGCACCTAGCGCGCCGAGATCCTCGCGCGGCGCATTTCGAAGAGTGTAGTTGGTGCTATGGCCACCGCTATGTCGACTTCGAACACCTCTTCGACCCGGATGCACTCAACCACATCAAGCAGCTCGCACCCTGACGGCTGCAGAACCATACTCCACCTGGTTTGGTCGGAAACGCTGGGAGGCGGCGTAAGGGCTCCTCTGGCAGCCGCGAAGTACTCGTCGGCTCTGGGTAAATTCCGTCACGACATGGCGTTCGTCTTAAGACCCGAAACGGCGGCGATGGAGCATGCGCGCCGGCAGGGCGTCACCCCGCTCGTGATCACGACTCGCGACGAGCTTATGGCGCTGATCCCCAGATACGACATCGTGCAACTCGACTGGTGGAATATGCCGGAGCTGGATGCATTTCTTCGAGCGGGCATACCGGCGGCGCGATTGCTTACATGGATCCACGTGGCTGGGCACAGCGCGCCTCAAGCGATCCCGCCGGCGCTCGTCGAATTCAGCGACTTCGTTGTCGCTTCCTGCCCATACTGCTATGAAGCGGACGCGATCCAAGCGCTTCCGCCGGAGCTGCGGGCGCAGAAGACAGCGATGATTTACGATGCCGCCGACTTCGAGCGTTTAGACGGCTTCTCGCACCGAGAGACGGGCAAATTCGTTGTGGGCTACATCGGCCTGTTGGAGCGGAAGAAACTGCATCCCGATTACATTGCAATGAGCGCCTGCATCCGTGTACCGGATATCGAGTTTGTGGTGTGCGGCGACGGCAACTTACCGGAGTTGAAGGCCGAGACGGAGACATGGAGCGCGGCGGACCGCTTCGCCTTTAGAGGCTTCGTGGAGGATATTCGGGCTGAGATCGAGAGCTTTGACGTATACGGCTACCCTGTTTGCGAAGATACCTACGCGACTGGCGAGCTAAATCTTCAGGAAGTTATGTTCGCCGGGGTTCCTCCCGTCGTATTTCCGTACGGGGGCATTCGCGATCTAGTCGTGCCTGAGTACACCGGACTTGTGGTTCGATCGGCGCAGGAATACCGGGATGCGATCGAGCATCTTTTTCATTCTCCGGAAGAGAGACAACGGCTGGGCCGGAATGCCCAAAGCTATGCTCGCCAGATCTTCGGGGCCCACAATTGGGCAGCGCGTGTAAATGCGATCTATGAAGAGTTGCTTCAGAAACCCAAACGCCTGCGAAGCTGGCAGGACACGCACGCTTTCGGGGCGGATGGACAATTCCCGCCTGGGGCCGCGGCGCTCCTTCCGTATTTGGGAAGAGATCGCGACTTTTTCGAGCGTTCCATCCGATCCGAGGAGCTATGCGCCCTTCTCGGCGCGGATCGCAAGGTTTCGCGCGTCTCATCCCACGTTCTCGAAGGCGGCGTTGTTCCTTATCTAAACTACTATCCCGCAGATCCTGTGCTGCGGTTCTGGGCCGGCCTGATCTACTTAGAGCAGGGAAACTTCCTGCGCGCCTATGTGGAGCTGTCGCAATCGATCGAACTCGGTTTCAGGCACTATCGCGCTGCATGGTACTGTGCAAAAGCTGCGCTGCTCGCGGGGAAACAGGAAGACGCCCGGCGTATAACTTCTACTCTCTTAGAGCGAACGCCGGCTTTCATCCACGACGCCGGAGTGTAAGTTTAGCGTGCGATGGTTTGATAGCGCGGTCGAGAAGTTGAAGCAGGCACAGCGGCGACTTGCACCCTATCGTTTCTATATGGAGCTTAGTCATCGCAGCTTCGATCTGCGATATGGGTTGCAAACTCGGGGGCGAGTGGAAAGAGCACAGCTCGACATCCCGAAGCCGGTTCAAGATCGGGTAACCCGCTACGAGGCGTCGAAGACGCGGGTATTCTCACATATTCTCGCTCGATTGCCCGTCGCACCCGATGAGTTCACGTTCATCGACTTGGGGGCGGGCAAGGGACGGGCGCTGATTCTGGCAGCCGAGCATGGGTTCAAGCGCGTCATCGGGGTGGAAATATCGCCGAAATTGCACTCCATCGGCCAAGATAACGTCGCGCGTTACACCTCAAGAACCGGGAACCGATCCCACATTCAGCTTCTTCTTCTAGACGTTCTGGAGTTCGCGATTCCTGCCGAACGAACCGTGTACTATCTTTACAATCCATTCGATGAAGCGACGACCGCTCACGTATTAGACAAGATCGCCGGCTCGGTGATGGAACATCCTCGCGACGTGTGGATTGTATTTGTATTCCCTTTGTGCGGGGATTTGCTTAACTCCGCGTCGTTCCTAGAACGGAAGGGGGAAGGAAAGATATGGAGGGATCACTACCAGATCTATAAAGTAAGAACCGCCGGTTGGGCGCCCTATGGGGAAAAAGAGGACCACTAAGCACGGGGTCCGAGCATCTCTTTGGGCAGCGTGTCCAAGAAGGCTCGGGCTGTGGGGGTTTGAACATGGGAGAATTCGGCGGGAGTGGCGAGCGCTTCGAGCTTGCCGCGGTCGAGGACGGCGATGCGGGTCGCGATGGTCAGAGCTTCGACCAGATCGTGAGTCACGAAGACTGAAGCCACTTGAAAGTTAGCGCGGACGGCGAGGAATTGCTGCTGCATTTCGTGGCGGGTGACGGGGTCGAGCGCGCCGAAGGGTTCGTCGAAGAGCAGCAGACGGGCGCCGGCAGCGAGGGCTCGGGCTACGGCGACACGCTGGCGCTGGCCGCCGGAGAGTTCGTGAGGACGTCGGGCGCCGATATCGGGGCCGAGGCCGACTTGCGCGAGGAGCTCGACCGCTTTTTCCTTGCGGCGCGCGGGCGGCCAGCCGAGCAGGCGAGGGACGAGCGAGATGTTCTGGTCGACAGTCCAGTGCGGAAGTAGCCCGAATTCCTGGATGACGTAACCGATTCCGCGGCGAAGCTCGATGGGATCGAAGGCCCGGGTATCGCGGCCTTCAATCGAGATGCTGCCGGAGGTGGGTTCGAGCAGCCGATTGATGAGACGCAGCGCGGTGGTCTTGCCGGAGCCGCTGCGGCCGAGCAGCACGAGCGTTTCGCCGAGGCAGACCTGGAACGATAGGCGGTCGAGGACGGAACGGCCCCCTACCTGGTAAGAGACATCACAGAAGGAGAGATGAGGAGGAGCGCCGGGCCGCTCGGAAAGCATTAGGACGTCACCGGAAACCGTGTCATACTAAGAACAGCCTATCCGAGTTGCTGCCCGACTCCATTCCTACAACATTCTGCTAAATTTAAGACGTTCCAAACACTACATTTTGGGTATCGACGAGTAGTTTTACATGCCTTATCAGATTCAGCCGCTCAAAGAGTTCCTGGTGCGCCCCGCGCTGCCGGCTAGCCTTAGCCGCCTGTCGGAAATCGCTTACAACCTGCTGTGGAGTTGGGATCACACGATCCGAGCGCTGTTTCGGAGACTGGACCCGACGCTGTGGAAGGATTTGAATCACAATCCGATTCAGCTATTGGGCCGGATTCCGCAGGAGAAACTGGACCGGGCGGCGTCGGACCCGCGCTTCCTGCTTCTGTACAAGCGCGCGTGCGAGCGGTTCGACAGCTACTTGCAGGCGGGCGCACAGGACGAAGATACGCCGCGCATTGCGTACTTTTCGATGGAATATGGCCTGCTCGACTGCATGCAGATCTATTCGGGCGGGCTGGGGTTGCTTTCGGGCGACCACATGAAAGCGGCAAGCGATCACGATTTCGCTCTGACGGGCGTGGGGCTGCTGTATCAGCGCGGCTACTTGCAGCAGTCGCTGAATCCGGATGGATGGCAGCAAGAGCGCATGCCGTTGAACGACTTTTATACGCTGCCGCTGCGCCCGTGCCTGGACGAGAATGGCGAGCAAGTGGAAGTGAGCGTGACGCTGCCGACGGGCGAGGTGTTCATCAACGTATGGCACATCGACATCGGGCGCGTGAAGCTGTACGTGCTGGACACCAACACTCCGCGCAACAAGACGGCGGAGCATCGCGAGATCACGGACCAGCTTTACGGCGGCGATATCCACAAGCGCATCCGGCAGGAGATCGTGCTGGGGATCGGTGGGTTGCGCGCGCTGAAGAAGCTCGGCATCAAGCCGACCGTGCACCACATGAACGAGGGCCATTCGGCGTTTCTCGCGATCGAGAGGGCGCGGATTCTGATGCAGGAAGACGGGCTAGCGTTCGATCAAGCGCTGGAGGCGACGCGGCTGAGCAACGTATTCACGACGCACACGTCGGTGCCGGCGGGAATCGATCTGTTCGATTGCGGCTTGGTTTACGACTATTTCCGGCAGTATTGCGAGCAGTCTCGGATTCCATTTGATAATTTTCTGGCGTTAGGGAGAAAGAATCTTCAGGACCCGTCGGAGCGGTTTTCGATGGCGGTGCTGGCGCTGAAGACCTCGGCATTCCGCAATGCGGTAAGCGTGCTGCATCGCGCGGTATCGCAGGAGATGTTCCAGGATCTGTGGCCGCGGCTGCCGGTGCCCGAGGTGCCGATTACATCGGTTACCAACGGCGTGCACTCTTCGACCTGGATCAATGGCGATCTGGCCGGGCTTTACGATCAATACCTGCAGCCGGACTGGCGCGAACGCCTGGAAGACGCAAAGATGTGGGAGCTGGTGCACGAGATTCCAAACCAGGAGCTTTGGGAGATGCACCGCAAGCGGCGGCGGAGACTGGTGGCGTTTGTGCGGGACCGCGCCGTAAATTCGGCGGTTCAGCGGAAGGCGTCGGCGGCCGAAGTAAAGCGGCTGCAGGAGGTGCTCGATCCCGATGTGTTCACGATCGGCTTTGCGCGGCGCTTCGCTACTTATAAGCGGGCCACGCTGCTGTTCCGGGACGTGGCGCGATTGAAGCGAATCTTGAACAACCCGAAGATGCCAGTGCAGATCGTAATCGCGGGGAAGGCGCACCCGAAGGACCATCCGGGGAAGACGCTGATTCGGGAAATTGTGAACCTCTCGCGCGACGCGGAAGTTTCCAAGCGGTTGATCTTTGTAGAAGATTACGGGATACAGGTAGCGCGCGAAATGGTGCAGGGCGTGGACCTGTGGCTGAATAATCCGCGGCGAGGCGAAGAGGCCTGCGGCACGAGCGGGATGAAGGCGTCGATGAACGGCGTTCTGAATTTCAGCGTGCTGGACGGATGGTTCGACGAAGCATATGAGATGTCGGGAGGGTGGGCGATCGGCGACCGCGTGCCGTATTCGGAAGACCAGGACGACATACACGCGAGCGCGATTTATTCGACGCTCGAAAACGAGATCGTGCCGCTGTTTTACCAGCACTCCGAGCAAGAGAATATACCCGTAGAATGGGTGCGGCGCATGAAGAAATGCATGGCGTACATCACGCCGCGCTTCGGCTGCGGGCGCATGGTAGCCGAGTATATGTCGGAGCTGTATAGACCGGCGCATCGGTTGTGGCGGAGCGTTTCGAAAGAGAATTTCGAAGCCGCGCGGCAGAAAAGCGTGTGGGACACGCGCATGAACGAGAACTGGCATCTGATACGGTTCCTCGATTTGGGCGAAGGTCCGGGCGACCACGTGATGAGCGGGTCGGCAGTGCCGCTGCGGGCGACGGTGGATCTCGCGGGGCTGAAGAAATCCGAAGTGCGGGTGGAGGCGGTGATCGGGCAGATCGGCGTGAATGGCGAGTTACAAAGCACCTATGCGCTGCCGCTGGTTCCGGTAGAGGAGCGCGGCACTGCGGTGGTGTTTGCGAATGAATTCAGGGTTCAGCAGACGGGACGCGTCGGTTACTCGGTGCGAATTAGCCCGAACCATTTCGATAACCCGTTGACGCGCCCTTGCAACGCGCTGCTGAAGTGGGTATCGGACTAGGTAGAAACGCTTAGAACTTCAAATTTGAGAGTACGGACTGGCGCAGGACTTGAATTCGTGGTACATACTATCTAGGTGTGCAGGCGGGAATCTGCTACCAACCATTCCGGCCGACCGGACTCCCGCCGTCTCCAGCGAGACTTCCAGCGCTATAGGACAACTTTTTCGAGAACGTACTGGAAGTGCACTGTAAGTACGTCCAGATTGCAAGATTAAGGCCGCTTTCGACAGCGGCCGCACGCCATCTGGACCCATTCAAGGAGTCGATCAACGACAATGGACGGAGATCGCAAATACCGGCAAAACGGCTATCAGGATTCGGACCGCAGGTCTGAGAGTTACCGCTCGGAAAGACCGCGTCCGTCGGGTCCGAAGCTGCCCATAGATATAACCGGCCCTAAGCTGCCGCGGCTGGTGCAGAACATAGTGGCGTCGAGATGCTACAACTGCGCGGTGACGCTGCCGCCGGACACGGAGTTCAAGGGCAACTGTCCCAAATGCGGCGCCGCGCTGCACTGCTGCAAACAATGCGTGAATTTCGATTCGTCCACGCGCTTTCAGTGCGTGAAGCCGATTCCGGTAAGGGTGCCGCTGAAAGACCAGGCTAATACATGCGAGCTATTCTTGCCGCGAGTCACAGTGGCGCGCGACGCATTGCCGGCCTCGGCCGCGGTGAGAAATGGCGATCACACGGCAATACAGACGCCGCGCAACGCGACCGATGCGCGGGCAGCGTTTGACAGTCTGTTCAAGAAATAGCGGCCCTTGCCTTGCGGCGAGCGACTTGCAGATCACCCTATTTCGTCCTTGTTGAATGGCCGCTCCGAAGATAAAGAAAAAATCGACTGCCGCAAAGACCTCGGCGATGCCTCGCCAGGGAGCGGCGCCTTGCCTGATATTGATCGGCTTGCTGCTGCTGATTGTGGGCCTGATATTCTTCTTTGCGCTACGCAGCACCACCTAATTAGATTTCGCGGATAGACTCGGAAAATGAGAAGCGACGGAAGATCACTGAATCAACTGCGCCCAACGCGTATCACGCCGGACTACTTGCTGACGGCGGAGGGATCCGTGCTGATAGAGGCGGGGAATACTCGCGTACTGTGCGCGGCGACTGTGGAAGATACGGCGCCGGCATTTTTGCGCGGCAGCGGGAAAGGGTGGGTGACGGCGGAATACTCGATGCTTCCGCGGGCAACGATCACGCGCACGCAGCGCGAGGTGGCGAAAGGCAAGCTTTCGGGGAGGACGCACGAGATCCAGCGGCTGATCGGCCGGTCGTTGCGGGCGGTGGTGGATCTGGCGGCGCTCGGGGAACGCAGCATTATCGTTGATTGCGACGTGCTGCAGGCGGATGGCGGAACGCGGACGGCGGCGATCACGGGCGCGTATACGGCGCTTGCGATCGCGATCGGCACGCTGCTAAAGTTCAAAGTTCTCGCAAAATCCCCGCTTCTTGACGCGGTAGCGGCGACGAGCGTGGGTATTGTGGGCGGCGCGCCGATGCTCGATTTGGCGTACGAAGAGGATTCGCGGGCCGATGTGGACATGAACGTGGTGATGACAGGCGCAAACCAGTTTGTGGAGCTGCAGGCGACGGCCGAGCGCACGCCATTTGGAGACGAGCGATTGAGCGAGATGTTGACGCTGGCTAAGGGCGGCCTGGCGGAACTGTTCACGCTGCAGCAGCAGGCGCTGGCGGCGCGGGCGGAGCGATGACGGTTTATGCCTGTTCCTCGAATGCAAACAAGCTAAAGGAGTTTGAGTTGGCGGCCGGCGAGATTAAGCTTGAACCTTTGCCGCGGCTAGGGGCGATTGCGGCGCCGGAAGAGACGGGAGCGACGTTCGAAGAGAACGCTGCGATCAAAGCGGTTTACTATTCAGGTTTTACCGCCGAGCTGGTGTTCGCGGACGATTCGGGCCTGGAAGTAGACGCGCTGGGCGGCGCGCCCGGGGTTCATTCGGCGCGCTATGCGGGAGCGGGAGCGACGGACCAAGCGAACAACGAACTGGTGTTGCGGAATCTTGGTAACGCCTCAAACCGGGAGGCGCGGTTCGTGTGCGTGATAGCGTTGGCGCGAAACGGCGCGGTGCTGAAAAGCTTTCGCGGGACGGTGGAGGGCGCGATCCTTCGGCAGTCGCGGGGAGCGGGGGGCTTCGGATACGACCCGCTGTTTTTTTATGCTCCGCTCGACTGCTCGCTTGCGGAGCTTGGACCGGAAGAGAAGTTTGCGGTTGGCCATCGCGGGCAGGCGGCGCGCGCCATGTGCGATTGGCTTCGCGAAGAGAACGGGATCTGAAGAGAAATTGCAACCGCGCTGGAACTAATATCGAGAGGACCTCAATGGTCCGATAAGATACAAGCAGTGCATCCGCATTTACTCCATAACGGCCAGGTTCGCGACACTCGCGAGCTACTGCTTTCACCCGGGCAGGTGGGGTATATGAACGGGTGGGGTGTCTTCTCCACGCTTCGGGTCGCCGACGGCGTGCTGTTTGCTTTCGATCGGCACTTCCAAAGATTGAAGCGAGATGCCGGACGGGTGCGCGTGCCGTTCGAGTATAGGGCGGCGGATCTTGAGAAGGCGCTGTTATCGCTGGTAGACGCAAATCGCGCATTCAACGCGACATTGCGCGTTGCGATTGTGCGGAACCGAGGCGGATTGTTTGAAGCCCCACAGCTTAAGGGGGACGCCGATCTGGTTGCCTTTACGGCGGATCTCACGCTCTGGGGCGAGGGCGTAAAGCTCGGCTATGTGGAGCATGGGCGGTATGCGGCATGGCCGTTCGCCGGAACTAAGCTTACCTCCTGGGCGCATAATTTGACCTGGAACGAAGAGGCCCACGAGCGGGAGTTGGACGAAGTGATCCTGCTGAATGAGAAGGGTCAAGTAAGCGAATGCACTTCGGCCAACATCTTTGCCATTCAGCGAGGAGAGATCTGGACTCCGCCGGTGGCCAGTTCCGGATGCCTACCCGGTGTTACACGAGCAATCCTATTGGAAGAGCTTTCGATTCCGGGGCTGACGGTTACCGAGCGCGAATTAACGCCCGCCGACTTAGAAGAAAGCGAGCAGGTGTTTATAACTTCGACGACCCGGGATTTAATTCCTGTGCTCGAAGTGAATGGTATCCCGCTGCATCAGAACAGAAAAGTATTTGAAAGGCTGCAAGAGGCGTTCCAAGAATACCGGTCGCGATACGTCGCGGGACGGGCGCGATTTAAGGAGATCCCCGCGGTATGAAGCCGAGCGCAGTGGCATGCCAATCTTGCGGAAGCGCAAATCTGAGGCGGTCTCGAAGGGCGTCGTGGATGGAGCTTATTCCAATGACGCTCGGGAGTTATCCCTTCCGGTGTGGCGATTGCAACCAACGTTCTTGGGTCAGTATCTGGCTCGTTTCTCGGCTGCGATACGCCAAGTGCCCCAAGTGCCTGGGCCTCGAATTGACGCCATGGTCGCGGCGGCATTACCGGCTCAGCTTTTGGAAGAACTTACTTTCTACTTTCGGCGCGCGTCGCTATCGATGCGCGGCCTGCCGATATTACTTTCTAAGTTTCAGGCCCGCCTGCGGAATGAAGCCACAGCAAGAGCCCGTGCTCGAAGCCGAGGAGCAAAAGCGGGAATTGGAAACGGCGCCGCAGGCTAACCCGGGAATCTAGACCGAGCCCGCGATGGGCAGTGGCGCGCTCTTCTGGCGCGAAAGAACCAGCAGGCAGCCGACCTGCTCGCCTAGCGTGCTGAGCAGTTCCATATCCGCGCCGGAGTGAATGCGCGCCTCACGGTGCTGCACGTTGATGACGCCTACGGCCTTGTTCTGAGAAATGATAGGGGCGGAGAGAAACGCCTCGAAACGGTCCTGCGGGAGATCTTTGAAGAACTTAAAGCGCGAGTCGTTATAGGCTTCGCGCGAGATGGCAAGCAGCCGGCGCTCCCGCGCTACCCAACCCGTCAATCCTTCGCTGAGCCGCAGCCGGACACGGCCTAAGTTCTTACGGTTGGGATCGTTCGAGGCATAGAGGACAAGCTGATCGTCTTCGACCAGGTAGATAAGGCAAGAATCGCATTCGAGAAAATCGCCGACCAGATCGACGATCTCCTGGAGGACGTCGTCGAGGTCGATGTCGCGGGTCATAAGCCGGCTTACACGTTGAAAGAGCCGGAGTTGCTGTTCGGCTCGCTCAAGGCGTAATTCGAGTTCGCGGGTCTTAGACACCGAACTTATTATCACAAACGGAAGGGGTCGGATGAGATCTTGGAGGACGGGCGCGTACTACTCCGGTGGATGTATGCTGAGGTTTTCCACGGAGTAGTACGATGAATGGAGCATTTTGAGGAGACGCCCTTCGCATGTGGAGTAAACGAAAAGAAGACGAACTGCCGCAAAGGCCCGAGAGATCCGTTGGCTCGCCAGCAGCAAGCTCCCCGGCGCCCGTGGAACCACAGAGGAGAGAATTCAACACCATGTCATCGCCAACCAGAAATTTCGATCCGGAACCGGGTTCGGTCCGCAGCGGGTCTGCCGCTTTGGGAAAAAATGTCACCGTAAAGGGGCAGATTTTTGCCCGTGAAGATTTGACGATCGACGGAGAAGTAGAGGGCACGGTCGAGTGCCATGAACACCGTCTAACGATCGGGCCAAATGCGCGAGTGCAGGCCGGTTTGAAGGCGCGCGAGATTATCATTCAGGGGTCGATCCAAGGCAACGTGGACGCGACCGACAAGATCGATATCAAGAAAGAAGCCAAGCTGGTGGGCGATATCAAGACCAGCCGCATCGTGATCGAAGACGGGGCGTATTTCAAGGGAAGCATCGACATTTCGAAGCCTGCCGCGGCGAAGGCGACGACGCAGCCGCAACCCACGATTTCAGCGCAGCAGCCACTGCCCCAGCCGGCGGTTTCGACGCCCGCTCCCGCAACGGCGGGGTCGGTTAAGTAAGTTTGGCAAGAGGCCCTGTTTGATGGACAAGGCAGCCGGCCTCTTTAACTGTCTCTCATGAGATTTGGCGGCAGCAGCGGAGCTCTTGCGAAGCCGTCTGGCAAGGACACGCCGCCCGCTCTGACGCGCCATAGCAGCGGATTCGAGCAGTTCTGTACTTTTCTGCGCTCGTCGGAAGGCCTGTCGGTTTTGGACATGTCCGGAGCGAGCCAGGCGAATATCACATTCATCACAAGCCTGGGGCATCGGATTTCCTCGGACGACATCGTGGGCACGATGCAGCAATGTTTCGGGGCGGATTTTTTTGAAAATCAACAGGCCGCGAGCAATGCGCAAAGGTTCATTGAGCAGACGCTGACGTTTCCCGATCAATCGTTCGATGGCGCGTTGGTTTGGGACGCGCTGCAGTTTCTGGTCCCTCCGGTTCTGGAGGATACGGTGGCGCAGCTATTGCGGGTGATGCGGCCGGGCGGATTGATTCTGCTGTTTTTTAATGCGGACGAGAAGGCAGGGCGCACGCCGGTTTATAACTACCGGGTTCAGGATCAGAAGACGCTGCTGCAGACGCCGCGCAGCGGGTATCAGCGGACGCAGCATTTCAATAATCGAATGCTGGAACGGTTGTTCGAGCGAGCGGCATCGGTGAAATTTTTTCTGACCCGCGATCACTTGCGTGAGATGATCGTGCGGAGATAGACTTGGCGTCATCCGCGCCGATGGCCCACACGACTCGACGTGCCCTTTCCCTATTCACATTTCTAGCGCTTGCCGGCTCCTTGGTTATGCTGCGTTCGCAGGAGCGAGAGCAGCCCATTGGGCAGTCGGCGAGCGATGTGATGATCGCGATGCGCGATGGGGTGAAGCTTGCGACCGACATTTACTATCCGTTTCGAGCGGGCGAGCAGGGTTCGGGCAAGTTCCCCGCGCTGTTGATGCGGACGCCCTATAACAAGAAGCTGCGCGCGGCGGCCTTCGCTCCATACTTCGCGGCTCATGGATACGTAGTGGTGGTGCAGGACGTGAGAGGGCGCTACAAGTCCGAGGGACGCTGGCGACCGCTCGCCGACGATGGCAACGACGGATACGATACGGCGAATTGGATCGGGCATCAGGCGTGGTCGGATGGGGGAATCGGGACGCTCGGAACGTCCTATGAAGGCGGCACGCAGCACGCCCTGGCGATTGCCGGCGCACCCTTTGTGAAGACCATGATTCCGCTGTTTTCGATGTCGGACGTGGAACGCTACGGGTTGCGGCACAATGGCGCGTTCGAGCTGCGCTGGTTTAACTGGGTATTCTCGATAGGCGATCCGTCGGGTGTTCCGAACGTGGCAGCAGCCGCGCGGGCGGCGAGCGACCCGGCAGCGGCGCCGGCAATCGCGGACCTGAGCACGCATGTCGCTGAATACGTGGGAGGGCTTCCGCTGCGCAGAGGCACGACGCCCTTGAAGTTTGCGCCCGATTACGAGAGCTTTCTAATACGCGCGATGGGCGGCGACACCAAGCTGCTGAAAGACATGGGCGTCGAGGTTGCCGATCAGGCGGAGCGGTACAAAGACATTCCCGTCTATCACGTGACGGGCTGGTACGACTCGTGGTCGATGCAGGTGGCGAACCTCAATTACGTGGCGCTCTCGCGAGCTAAGAAAAGCGCGCAGCGGCTGATTGTCGGTCCATGGGTACACAGCAGGCCGAATATCGATTACGCGGGCGAGGCGCAATTTACACAGGACGCGGCGATTGACCTGAACGCGTTTGAGCTTCGCTGGTTCGATCGTGAGTTGAAGGGGATCGACAACGGAGTAGATAGAGAAGCGCCCGTGCGGATTTACGTGATGGGCGGCGGGGACGCGCACAAGACGACAGAGGGCCGCATCTTTGTGGGAGGACACTGGCGCGATGAGCGCGAATGGCCTCTGGCGAGGACCAGGCCGACCGATTACTATGTGCATGCGGATGGCGTTCTCTCGACGGAAAGACCGGGGCCGCACGCGCCGGTGACGTACCAGTTCGATCCGCACAATCCGGTACCGACGCTGGGCGGCAATCTGTCCTCGCAGGGAGCGCTTGCGGCGCAAGGCGCGGCCGACCAGCGCTGCCATCCCGGCGCGGGGGGCTGCAAAGGAACTCTTCCGTTATCGGCTCGCAACGATGTGCTGGTATATCAGACGGCGCCGCTAACGGAGGACACAGAAGTGACGGGCAGGCTGATCGCGAAGCTATGGGCCGCATCCGATTCGCCTGACACGGACTTCACGGCGAAGCTGATCGACGTTTATCCGCCGAACAAGGATTTTCCGGCGGGCGTGGACCTGAACGTTGGGGACAGCATCGTGCGGGCGCGCTTTCGGAACGGGCCGGAGAGGCCGGAGCTGCTGACGCCGCATCGCGCCTACGAATTTACAATTGAGATGTATCCGACGTCTCTGGTGTTCGCGCGAGGGCATCGAATCCGGCTCGATATATCGAGCAGCAATTTTCCACGTTTCGACGTCAACCCGAATACGGGTGAGCCGCTGAACGACAACCGGCGCTGGCATATCGCAGAGAATTCGATCTATGCCGATCCGCAGCATCCGTCGCACATTACCTTGCCCGTGATTCCGGCGGGGAAATAGGGCGCGTGAAGGAATTGCGGTGCGCCGGCCGAACGGATTCGGTCGACGAACTGGTGGTTCGGGCGAGCGAGAGCATTCTCGTTCCGAGGATCTTCCTTCCATTTGCAGTCGCCGCAGTAGGAGGATATGGCCGGCGGGAACTGTTTCCATATTCCGACGTGGATCTGTTGTTAGTAGTTGGAGGAGAAGCCGACCTGGAGCGGATCAAGGAGCCGGTCTCCGATTTCCTGCGAACGTTGTGGGATGCGAAGCTGCGAGTGAGTCACTCGGTTCGGACGGTGGCCGAGTGCTGCCAATTGAATGAGCAGAACATTGAGCTGCATATCAGCCTTCTCGATTTACGCTTTGTCGCGGGCGATGGGAGCCTTTTTAAGGGACTGGGGGAGAAGCTTCAGGCGTTTTACCGGCGACACGGGCGAGCGCTGAGCCAGCGGCTAACCGCCATGACGCGGTCGCGGCATGCGAAGTTCAACAACACGGTGTACCATCTGGAACCCAATGTGAAAGAGGCTCCGGGAACCATCCGCGACATTCATTTCCTGCATTGGATGCGGCTGCTGCTGCCGGGGCACGAGGCGCTGGACGAATCCTATTCGGAGCTGGAGGGCCCGCGGAAGCTTCTGTATGGAATACGTTGTTTTCTCCACGAGCAGGCGGGGCGCGACAACAATCTGTTGAGCTTCGAATTGCAGGACGCAGCGGCGCGGTTGCTGCCGGGCGATTCCACGCGAAGCGATCCGATGCAACCGGAAGAGTGGATGCGGCAATATTACGGGCAGGCGCGAGACGTGTGGCAATCGGCGCTGCGGGCGCTTGACTATATGGACGCGCAAGACACTTCGCTGATACGGCAATTCCGGGAACGCCGTACGCGGCTTTCGACATCCGAGTTCACGGTGCTGCGGGATCGAGTGTTCTTACGGAACGCGGCCGAGTCCATCGGTTCGCCGGAGGCGGTTCTCCGGCTGTTTACGTTCGTGGCGCGACACGGGTTCGGGCTGTCGTGGGACACTCATCGGCGCTTCGCGCCGTTGCTGCCAGAACTGGAGGCAGCCTTCGGCGAGTGGAAAGGCGGATGGCTGGCGTGGCGAGAGATGCTGGCTCAGCCGCATGCGGCGTTGGCGTTGCACCAGATGCAGGAGTCTGGCGCGCTGGCCGCCGCGATTCCCGAGTGGCGGAAGATCGATAGCCTGGTGGTGCGCGACTTTTACCACCGTTATACGGTGGACGAACACACGCTGGTGGCGATCGAGGCGATAGATACCTTGCTTGCGGGCAGTGAGCCTGGGCTCGCGCGGATGCGTGACTTACTGAGGGAAGAAGAAGACACGGCTTTGCTGCGCGCTTCCATCCTGTTTCATGACATAGGGAAAGGCACTTGTGCGGGCGATCATATTCGTGGCTCGATTGAGCGGGCGAATGCGGTTATGGAGCGCTGGGCGGCGCCGGAAGCCTGGCGCGAGAAGATCCGGCTTTTGATCGAGAACCATCTGGTTTTATCGCTGATTGTGAATGGGCGCGATCCGGAGGATCCGGCAACGGCGCGGTTCCTGACATCGAAGATAGGCACGAGAGAGGATTTACGGAGGCTGACGCTGCTCACGTATGCCGATGTCAGCGCGGTGAATCCGACGGCGATGAGCCCCTGGAGGTTAGAGCAGCTTTGGCGGGTGTACTCGATGGGCGAGCAGCAGTTCATGCGCGAGCTCGCGGAAGATCGGATACACGGGGCGGCGCCGCTGCCGGGAGGTTCGCCGGTGAGAGCGGAGTTGGCGAATTTTTTAGAAGGGCTGCCGGCGCGCTATGCGCGCACGCACACGCGCAAACAAATCGAACACCACCTGGAACTGGATCAGAAGCGGAAGCGGGAAGGCGTCGGGGTGGAGGTCACGCCGGATGCCGGGGCGTATCTGATGACACTGCTGGCGAACGATCAGCCGGGACTGTTCGCGAAACTGTGCGGCGCGTTGGCCAGTTTCGGAATGAATATTGTGAAAGCGGAAGCAGCGTCGAACGCGGCGGGCTGCGCGGTAGACCTATTCCGCTTCGAGGACCCGATGCGAACACTCGAGCTGAATCCGAGCGAGGTCAACCGGCTGCAATGGACAGTGGAGTGCGTGGTGAAGGGTTCCGTTTCAGTGGCGGACCTTTTAAAGCGCCGGCGCGCGGCGCCACGGCCGAGCCGGGGAGCGCGGATCGCGCCCAAAGCGCGATTCAATAACGAAGCGTCGGATACGGCGACACTGATCGATTTCACGGCGGAGGACCGGCCGGGATTGTTGCACGATCTGGCGTCTGCGATCGCGGCGGCGGAGTGCAACATCGAACTGCTGATGATTGACACCGAAGCGCACAGAGCGCTGGATGTGTTTTACGTGACGCGGAATGGCGAAAAGCTCGACACCGCGACCGAAGAGCAACTGGCGCGCGCGCTGATGAGCGCCGGGACAGCCGGTTGAAGGGCGGCGCAAGGGCCCGATGCAATGATCAGTTTAGAAATGTCCAATCCTTTCGGCCTTGATGGAAAGCTCGCGTTGATCACGGGCGGCGCGAGCGGAATAGGGGAGGCAACCGCGCGGGTCTTTTCCGAAGCGGGCGCGAGGGTGCTGATCGTGGACCTGGATGCCGAGCGGGCGCGAGCGGCGGCTGAGACCATTCCGGGCGGCGAGGCGCGGGGATGCGATGTGACGGATGAAGAACAGGTTCGGAAGCTCTTCGAATCTATTCCGGCGCTCGACATTCTAGTGAACTGCGCCGGGATCGGCATGGTAGGCGGGATCGAAGAGACTGAACTGCGGGAGTTCCAGCGGCTGTTTCGAGTAAACGTGGACGGCACGTTCCTGATGACCCGGGCGGCGATTCCGCTGCTGAGGAGGGTGAGAGGATCCGTGGTGAATATCGGATCGGTGGCGGGGCTGGTGGGAATTAAGCGGCGGTTTGGGTATTGCGCTACGAAGGGCGCGGTGATCGCCATGACGCGGCAGTTGGCGGTGGAGTACCCGACTCAGATTCGCGCCAACTGCATCGCGCCGGGGACGGTGGATACGCCGTTCGTGGATGGCTATCTGGAGAAGTATCACCGGGAGGAGAAAGACAAGGTGCGGCAGGAACTAAATGAGCGGCAGCCGCTGGGAAGGTTGGGAAAACCAGAGGAAATTGCCAGGCTGGCTCTATATATTTGCTCGCCTGCTGCCGATTTTATGAGTGGATCGGTAATTACGATAGACGGAGGTTGGACTGCGGGGTAATTTCTTAAGAAATCTTTAACTCTCGAAGAATGTTCTAGTTGACGGGAGTCGGGGAACTACCTAGGATAGAAGTAACCTTTCAGTGCGATCACGCTTGGGAAATTCAAGATGAACTTTGGCCTATTTTTGAAAGCCACAGTGCCGGTCGTTCTTGCCCTGGGATTCTGTCTCAGAGCCGAAGGCGCGACCAGCGCGCAAACCACTTCCACCGCAGTCAAGCACAAACGGAAGAAGCACAGAGCGGCCGCTGTTGCCGCGAAGCCGGCCGTGGCTCATTCGACCACCCAAGCGGGGGTGATTCACAGCGCGACGGGCGCGAGCGTGCAGACCACGAGTCTGCGGCGGCGTGTGCGGCATCGGGTTTTTTTTAATCCCTGGACGGAGCCGACGTTCGCGGATTCAACGATAGGGGACAACGTAGGGGCCGAGGATTTGACCGTTCGCAAAGCGGCAATCGATGCGTTGGGTCCGTACAACGGAACGGTTGTCGTTGCCGACCCCCAGACGGGTCGGATCTTAAGCATCGTTAATCAGAAGCTCGCATTGAAAGGCGCATACCAGCCGTGTTCGACGGTAAAGGTGATGGTTTCGCTGGCATCGTTGAGCGAAGGCATCGTGGACCCGGCCAACAAGCTGCACATCGCGCGGCGCTTCTCGATGGATATGACCCAGGCGCTGGCGCATTCCAACAACTTGTACTTCGCAAAATTGGGGCAGGAACTAGGATTCGACCGCGTCGAGAAATACGGCAAACTGTTCGGAATGGGCGAAAAGGCCGGCCTGGATATTCCAGGCGAAGAAGCGGGATCGCTAGCTTCGGAGCCACCCGGGACGGGAGTCGGGATGATGACCAGCTTCGGGGACGGAATCCGGCTGACTCCGCTCGAACTGACCAGCATTGTTTCGGCGGTGGCGAACGGAGGGACGATCTATTATCTGCAGTATCCCAGGACGGACGAAGAGGCGCAGAAATTTGTGCCGCGAATCAAGCGCACGCTGGACATCAGCACATTCGTGCCGGAGATTATGCCAGGCATGATGGGCGCCGTGGAATATGGAACGGCTCGCCGCGCTAACTTCGACGCCAACGAACCTATTTTCGGGAAGACGGGAACGTGCACGGACACCGTGCAGCCGGGCGTTCACTTGGGCTGGTTCGGATCGTTCAATCAGGTTGGAACGCGCAAACTGGTGGTAGTGGTTCTGCTGACAGGCGGCCGCGGCGTTGCCGGCCCGATTGCCGCGGGAATCGCCGGTAACGTATACCGCAATCTTTCCCAAGAACATTATTTCAGCCCGGCTCCGCCGATTATGCCGACAGCGATGATGTCGGTGCAAAGCCTTTTGGCGGGGCCTTTACACAACTAATCCAGCTTGGTAACACCAGCTTGGTAATTCCAACAACCTACGGGTCGGCTCTACTGCTGCTAGTGCTGGCTCTCCTATTACTCGGCTTGTGGCCGAGCGCCTTTAAACGAACCGGCGCGCAATGGCGATTCGAATTGTTCTACTTCGATTTCGCGGTGGGAGCTATTCTGCTGGCTATCCTCGCAGCATTTACCTTCGGCACCCTGGGCTCCGAGATGGCGTTCGACGATCGGATGCTGGTGGCGGGCCGAACGGCGCAGGTTTGGGTCGTAAGCGCAGGATTCCTCTTCAACTTGGGCAACATGCTGCTGCTCGCGGCGATCTCTCTGCTGGGCATTTCCGGCGCGATGCCGCTAGCGGTCGGGGTGGCGCTGATCGTGGCGTCGGTCTCGAATTTTCGGGCCGGGAACGTGTTGTTTCTCATCGCGGGAATTGTTCTTTTATTGGTGACGCTCGTGCTGGATGGCGTAGCGTGCCGTATTCGCGACCAGGGGGATGCCGTTCCGGCGAGGGGCTCTGCGAAACCGGTTCGAGCAGTCACGCCAAAGAATCGGAGCCGCCGAACAAGCAAGGGCATTCTGATCGCGCTGCTGAGCGGGATTCCGCTTGGGTTCTTCTATCCGTTGTTTGCCAGGGGCGAGGCAGGAGATTTCGGACTGGGGCCGTATGCAGGCATTCTGTTGTTCTGCGTAGGGATTGTGATCGCAACGGTCATCTGCAACTTCTACTTCATGAACATCGCAATCGAGGGTGGGGCTCTGCCTTTCAACGCATATTTCCGAGGTCGCGCCAGCCAGCATTTCCTGGGTTTTACCGGAGGCGCGATGTGGGCGGCGGGCGCACTCGCGGCCACGCTCGGATCCTCGGCCGCAGCGAGAGTAGCGGTATCGGCATCGCCCCGAGTGCTACTGCCGCTTGCGTCGGCAGTGCTCGCCCTGCTTACCGGGTTGTGGCTCTGGAAAGAATTTCCAGCGAAATCCAAGAACGCGCGGGTCTGGATCGGACTGACCTGCATTGTGTTCGCCTGTGGGTTGGCGCTCGCCGGCGCCGGGCTGGCGGGCTAGTTGGCAGCCCTAGAACCGCAACCGGTCTAATTGCGAGAGAATAGAGCGATGTCTCTGCGCGATCACATCCAGGCGATTAAGCGCGAAGATCCAGCCGCAAAGAGCTCTCTCGAGATCTTGCTGTGCTACCCCGGCCTGCATGCGGTGATGATTCACCGGGTGGCGCATTGGTTGTATCGGCGGCGCAGATACATCCTGGCGCGGATGATATCGCAAACCGCTCGTTTGCTGACGTGCATCGAAATCCATCCGGGCGCGAAGATCGGCAAGCGATTGTTTATCGATCACGGCTTGGGGGTGGTGATCGGCGAGACGGCTGAAATTGGAGACGATGTGCTGCTGTATCAGGGAGTCACGCTGGGCGGCACGGGCAATGTGCGCGGCAAACGGCATCCGACGCTGGGAAATCGCGTGGTGGTGGGAACCGGGGCGTCCGTGCTCGGAAGCATCCGATTAGGCGACGACGTGAAGGTAGGCGCCGGATCGGTCGTCGTGCATTCGGTTCCCGACGGTTCAACGGTGGTCGGAATTCCCGCCAAAGTTGTGCGGACGCGTGGAGAGGCGTTGGGCGCTCTGGAACATGGGCGGGTTGCCGCGTCGGCGGAAGGCGATTCAGCGGACATCGAGCAGCTGGCAGACCGGATTCGAGAGCTGGAGGCATTATTGCGTCTGCTGCTGGAGGATCGGGTAGGCGAGTCGCGCGGCTGAGATTTTCGCACGCGCCGATTCAGCGAGTGTCCGGCCAGCCGAGCCGCGCACCCGAACCATAGGTGAACCAGGAGCCGAGGATGCGGTAATCGCTGTCTTCGAGCGCAATACAGTGGAGAGAACCGGCGCCCGGAACGCCGAATCGCAAGTCGACCAGGTCAATGCGCGTCTTGGCAGTGCGATCGATAGCGGTGCGCTGCTCAGACCACACGGGAAAGCGGGAAAAATATAAGAAATAAGCAAACGGCTGAGTGCGTTTAGCGCTTTCTAAGCTGGGCTTGAGGGCGGGCTTATAGAATACACGGCCGCCTTCGGGGAGGAGGCCGCCGAGCGGGTTCACGGAGATGAGCCGGAAAGTCTGGGGAGTTTCGACGACGCCGCGCCATCGAACGGGCGAGAACGGGTCCGGGAGAGCAGCGGCCTGAAGGGACTCCTGGCCTTCATAGAGCCGGGATTGGAGGAGAGCTACGGCCTGACTGTGGAGCATGGCGCGAGCGCAGCCGAAGAGGGCGAAAAAGGCAAGAGCGAATATGGCAATTCCCTTCCCGGTTGTCGCAGGCCCTCCGATTTCGCGGCTGACGAGACGAGCGAACGGAGGCCACAGGGCTGCGAAGACAAGCGCGGCCATGATGTAGGGATCGTAAAGACCAAGGATGTCGGAATGAAACCAATCGGCGGAAAACGGCAAGAGCAGCCGGATACCGTACGCGTTGGTCCAATCGAGCAGCAGGTGGCTGGCAACACCGATGCAGCACAGGAGGAACGCTCGCGTCCAAAGCAGCTTCGACCGGAGGCGTTTGCGGCCGCCGAGTGCGGCGGCGATCAAGACACAGAGCACGGCCATGAAGGGCAAGCCCAGGAGCGAATGGGTGTAGCCGCGATGAATTTCGACGTGTTTGAGCTGGCCGCCTAGGAGGCTGACCACGTCAGCGTCGGGCGCGTTAGCGGACAATATGAGGAGCAGCGTCGCGCGCGGGCAGAGGCGATTGAGGCCGGCGCGGGACAGTGCGAGGCCGGTAAGCGTGTGGGTAACGTTGTCCATGCGCGGCGAGCGGCCGCCCTTTATTCGGGCGCAACAGGTACGAGACGGCTAGGGCGCTCGGAAGCGGCGAGTCCCGCGAAGACGCGCTCGCGAGCGAGATAAGAGGCCGGAGCAAGCATGGTGAGCGCGTCCGGAAGAATATCGACGCTCATGGGAAGGGTACCCGCCAATTCGCCATCGATCTGGACGAAGATTGCATGGCCGGCGGCCTGTTCGCAGACTATCGATTGGGCGCGCAGGACCGTGCAGCCAGGCATGCGATGCACACGCTTGAGAGCAACTCCTAGGAAGTAGGAGAGATACCGGGCGCTCGCGGTTCCGCGAAACAGCACGACCTCGAAGTCGTCGCGCAGGAGGGAGGCGCCGCGCGCGATTTCAAGATCGCCACCGTAGTTGCGGACCCTGCTAAGGAGGGCGAAGCTGGCCAGATAGGGCTTGCCATCGACGGTAACTTCGAATTCGCGAAGAGGGCGGAAGACTTGGAGGAGGCCGCCAGCGTAATAGGCAAGTTTCCCGGTTCGGATTTTGAGGGCGGGATCTACACGCGAGACGATCTCGGCATCGAGGCCGGCGCCGGCCATGCAGAGGAAGCAGCGGGGCGAGGAGTCGCGGAGCCGGAGAGCGCCGACAGCGACGCGGAATGGCTCGAGGCTCGGGATTTGCGCAGCGGCCCTCTCCAGGTGTATGGGGACCTGCATCTCGCGGGCGAGGACGTTGGCGGTTCCGCCTGGCAGAATGGCGAGCGGCACGCCGGAGTGCAACATACCGTTCGCGACTTCGTTGATGGTGCCGTCGCCGCCGGCCGCAACGACCAGGTGGCAACCGAGATCGATTTCCCGGCGGACTTGTTCGGAGGCGGTGCCGGGCCCGTGAGTGGCGACGAGAGATGCCTGGATGCCGCGCTCCGAGAGCAGCGCGGTGATACGGTGAAGCGAGCCCTTGCGGCGCGCGAGCCCGCGGGCGATGGGATTGTAGATGATAGCTGCGCGTTTAGCGCCGGATAATCTCAACTGCACCATTATAGAGTTCAAATGAAAGAGCCGCTGGAAAAACGCGCAGAGGAGCTGCGCAAACAGCTCGAACACCACGAATACCTCTACTACGTGCTGGATCAGCCTGAAATTTCGGACGCCGAATTCGATGGGCTGATGAGAGAGCTGCGCGGGATTGAGGAAGCGCATCCAGAGCTGCGCACGCCCGATTCGCCAACGCAGCGAGTGGGTGGCGCGCCGCGCGAAGGCTTTGTGAAAGTGGCGCACAGCTCGCCTATGTTGAGCCTGGACAATGCGCTGAATGAGCAGGAACTGCGCGATTTCGACGCGCGCGTGAGCGGACTGCTGAAATCGAAGGATTACGAGTACGTGGCGGAGTTGAAGCTGGACGGGCTTTCGATGGCGGCGCATTATTCGGCCGGGCGGCTCGAACAGGCGCTCACGCGCGGCGACGGGCGGGTGGGGGAAGACGTGACGGAGAACGCGCGGACCATTCGATCCCTGCCGCTGCGGACGCGCAAGGGAGCGTTAGAGCAGGGTGGTTTCGAAGTTCGAGGAGAGGTGGTGATGCCGCGCAAGTCGTTTGAGCGGCTGAATGAGGAGCGCGATGCCGGCGGGCTGGCGCGTTTTGCGAATCCAAGGAATGCGGCGGCGGGCGCGCTGCGAGCGCTCGATCCGGGGGTGACGGCGGCCCGGCAGTTGGATTATTTCAGTTATTTTCTGCTGCGCGACGGGCGGCCGGCGATGGAGAGTCACTGGGCGAGCCTGGAGACGCTGACGGCGGCGGGGTTCAAGGTGAATCCGCATCGGAAGAAGTGCGAAGGAATCGAGGAACTGCTGGAGTTTATTCGCGAGTGGGAGAACAAGCGCGATGGGCTTCCTTACGAAACCGACGGAGTGGTGGCGAAGATCGATTCGATCGCGCAGCAGGAGAGCCTGGGATGGACGGCCAAGGCGCCGCGATGGGCGGTTGCGTTCAAGTATCCGGCGCGGCAATCGCAGACGGTATTAGAGAGCATTGAAGTGCAGGTCGGGCGGACCGGCACATTGACGCCGGTGGCGCATCTGAAGCCGGTGACAATTGGCGGCGTGACGGTTGCGCGGGCAACGCTGCACAACGAGGATGAAATCGCGAGGCTAGGTGTAGAGATCGGCGATACGGTTCTGGTCGAGCGGAGCGGCGATGTCATTCCAAAGATTGTTCGGGTTGTGGAGCATGGGCGCAAGCGGCGATCGTTTCAGATGCCGCGAAGCTGTCCGGTCTGCGGCGGACACGTGGCGCGCGAAGAAGGCGAGGCGGCGAGCCGGTGCGTGAACACGAATTGTCCGGCGCGGCTGCGCGAATCGCTGCTGCACTTCGCATCGAGACACGTGATGGACATAGACGGGATGGGCGATGCGCTGGTGGATCAACTGCTGAGCCGTGGAATGGTTCATAACATAGCGGACCTTTATGGATTGACGGTAGAGCAACTGCTCGAATTGGAACGGATGGGCAATAAGTCGGCATCGAAGGTGATCCATAACATCGATCAATCGCGGTCGCGGCCGCTGGCGCGCGTGCTGAACGGGCTGGGCATTCCGTTCGTCGGAGAGCGCACCGCCCAGATCCTTGCGTCTTATTTCGGAAGCCTGGATGAGATCGCGAAGGCGCCGGCGGAGACGTTGCAAGAGGTGAATGAGGTGGGGCCGAAAGTCGCGGAATCGATTTGCGAGTTCTTCGCTGAAAAGCGGAACCGGGAACTAGTGGATCGGCTGCGGGCAGCGGGCCTGACGTTCACGGGACCGAAAGAGAAGAAGAAAGAAGGGCCGCTTACGGGAACGACGTTCGTGCTGACGGGAACTCTACCGACGCTGACCCGGGAAGAAGCGAAGTTGCGTATCGAACAAGCGGGAGGCAAAGTGGCCGGGTCGGTGAGCAGCAAGACAAGCTTTGTGGTCGCGGGGGAAGAGGCGGGGTCGAAGCTGGATAAGGCGAAGCAACTCGGAGTTCCGGTCTTGGACGAAGCCGGGCTACTTGCCAAGCTAGGGTAACGTGCATAGCATTTCTTCGGCATGGGGCCGATTCGCGGCGACGTTGATCTCGTGGGGGCCGCAGGGGCTGCTGTTGTTAGCAGCGTTGGATTCAGCGGGGCTACCGGTGGTGGGCGGAGTAGATGCGCTGCTGATAGCCATTGCGACAAACAATCCGGGGCAGGCATATCTCGCGGCGGCGCTGGCGGTGGTGGGTTCGCTAGCGGGAAGCCTGGTTCTCTTCGCGGTCGCGCGTAAAGGCGGCGAGGTTTTGTTGATGAAGCATGTTTCCGGACGGCGAGGAGCGCGATTACACATCTGGTTCCAGCGCTACGGGTTGATAACGGTGTTCATTCCGGCGATCTCACCACTGCCGCTTCCAATGAAGATTCCGATTTTTTGCGCCGGCGCGCTGCAGGTCCGGATCGCCTATTTCATCAGCGTTGTGGCAGCGGCGCGAGCCATACGATATTTTGCGCTAGCTTATCTGGCGCAGACGTACGGACACGAGACATTCCGGTTTTTGCTGTCGCATGGGTCGCTTGTGGCCGTGACCGCGATAGGATTAGCCGTGGTGATCCTTGTAGGTCTTCGTTTGTACCAGCGCCATCAAGCGGCGCAGGGGGCGCCCGAGTAAGCGAGCCATGTAATGCGTTGCTTTGGGCTGCTCATAGGAATCAGCTTCCTCGCTCGGAGCGCGGAGAGCAACTGGCGAGACGTCTTGGAGCGCATTCGCCAAACCGTTGCGCAGCAGGTTCTGAGATCGACTAACTTCACTTGTGTCGAGGTTGTGGACCGGACATCATTCCGAAGCGCGCACAGCTCTCCACCCGGGTGCGCTTGTGCAAAGACGGAACCGGAGAGGAAGAGAGTCAGACACGATCGATTGCGGCTGGACATAGCGGTATCGGAGGGCAAAGAGATCTTCGCCTGGCACGGCCAAGATCGATTCTGCGGGTCGTCGTCGATTGACGAAGTCGTTCAGGGCGGGACAGTAACTTCGGGAGAGTTCGTCTCGTTTCTGGCGAATATCTTTGTTCGCCCGGGCGTCCGGTTCGAATACATGGGCGACTCCGTTATCGACGACATTGAGACTTACTCGTTCCGATACAGCGTGCCGCTCGCAGCCAGCGGCTATCATATCGGGACTAAACGCGGAAAGCCGCTTGTTCCTTTTCATGGATCGTTTACCGCACGGGCGTCGGATTATCAATTAGGAAGCTTGAGTGTAATAGCGGATGAGATTCCAGAGGACTCGCTGATTTGCTCGGCCGAGACGGACATGGCGTATCGAGTGGTGAAGATCTCGGGTCAGGACGCCTTGGCGCCGTCCTCGTTCACGCTGAAGCTGGACGATTTGAACCATCAGTATACGGTCAGCCGGAGCGAGTTTTCACAGTGCCGCAAGTACGCAGCGGAATCGACCTTGCATTTCGATGCGGATAACAACGCGGCAGCAAACAACAAAGAAGCTGCAAGGGAGATTGAACTGCCCGCCGGAATAGAGATGCACATCGCGCTTCGGACTCCTATAAGCGACAGGACGGCTTATACCGGCGATCCAGTCGAGGGCGTTCTCTTGAATGCAGTGAAGGTAAAGGGGGCGGGCGCTGTAATTCCAAAAGGATCGGTGGCGGAAGGCGTGATTTCGTTGCTTGAAAACTTCGAGGAGCCAGACCGGCACTATCTGGTAAAGATTGAGTTTCACCGGATTGCATTCGGCCACTCAACATTTGTTTTTCAAGCGTCGCCACAGATGTCTAAGTTGCAAACGACCAAACTGGTTAGCATTTACGGTAATTCTTGGCCAGCATATGTGCACAATCTGGCGCAAGACGGCGTCCTTGTCTTCCGTTCGGAGCATTTTGAGTTGGACAAGCACTTTGCCGATTACTGGATCACGCAGGCGGCGCGAAGGCATGAGGGTAACGGCGGATCGGAAGGGCGGTAGGAGCGGTGGATAGTATAGAAGACATGTCAAAGACATCCCGCCGCAGCTTCGTCGCTCAGGCAGCCGCGCTCGTGCCACTCAGCCGCGCGGCATTCGCCAAGGAACCGCTTACACACAGCAATCTTGGAGTGCAACTCTACACAGTTCGCAACGTGATTCTGAAAGACCCGGCGGCGACGCTGAAGGGTATCCAAGACATCGGGTATACGGAAGTTGAATGCACGTACGACAACCTAGATAAGATTTGGCCGGCGTTGAAGGAAACCAGTTTGAAGCCCGTGAGCGTTCATGTGGATGAGAAGGTTTCGCTCGCGGGTGGGGCGGACGCGGACGCGGCGATGGACAACGTGAAGGCGAAGGGATTTCGCTACCTAGTGGTTCCTTACATACCCGTGGAGGAACGCGGCGGCGAGGACATGTTCAAGAGCCTGGCCGAAAAGCTGAATCGGGCGGGCGAGAAGGCGAAGGCGAACGGACTGACGCTCTGCTACCACAATCACGCATTCGAGTTCGGACCGGTAGGGGGGACGACAGGCTTGGACATCCTGATGAGCAACACGCAGAAAGACGTGGTGTCGCTTGAGATGGACATTTTCTGGGTGAGCGTGGCGGGGCACGATCCGGTGGAATTGCTAAAGAAATACAGCGGGCGCGTGAAGCTGTTGCACTTGAAAGACAAGGCCAAAGGCGTGGCGAAGCAGTACAACGAAAATGTGCCACATAGCGCCTTCAAAGAAGTCGGCAGCGGATCGATTGACATTCCGGCGGTGCTGAACGCGGCGGACGCGGCGGGGGTGGAGAATTACTTTGTGGAGCAGGACCAGACGCCGGGCGATCCTCTTGCGAGCTTGCGGAAGAGCTACCAGTATTTGAGCGGGAAGTTTAAGGGGTGAACCGGGGCTAGGCGCGTTCCTGATATGTGCCTTCGGAAGTGCTGACCCGGATCCGCTCGCCTTGGTTGATGAAGGGCGGGACCTGAACGACGAGACCGGTTTCCATTTTGGCCGGTTTGGTGACGTTTGAAACGGTGGCGCCCTTGAGGCCGGGCTCGGTCTCGACGACCGTCATTTCCACGCTGGCCGGAAGTTCGACGCTGATGGGTTTGCCTTCATAGAACTCCACGTTCACGCGCAACTGCGGAATGAGATAGAACACGCCATCGCCGAGCATATCTTTCGTGAGATGCATCTGCTCGAAGTTTTCGGTGTTCATGAAGTAGTAGTACTCGCCGTCGTCGTACAGATACTCCATTTCGTGCTCGTCGAGGGCAATGCGTTCGACTTTGTCTTCAGATGAGAAGCGATGCTCGATCATCGAGCCGGAGCGAAGGTTACGCATCTTGGCTTGGACGAAGCCGCGGAGGTTGCCAGGCGTGCGGTGGACCATGCTGAAAACGGAGTGCAGTTCGTTGTTGAACTTGACGATCATGCCCGGGCGCAGTTGTGTTGCAGCGATCATGACTTAAGAGATACTCCCTTTGAGTGGAAATTCCAAGTTTAGCGCGGGGGCGCGCTGCATGCGTTATGCGGCAGGACGGGTAGGCCGGCGGCCGCCGCGATTTAACTCGACATACAGACCTTGCCGCGAGCGCTAGCCGAGAGTCGCAGCAGGCCAGCGGCGTCGGCGGCTTCCGAATGCCGCTGTTTGCCGTCGCTATACGTGACGGATTGGCCGGGGAGCAAGCGCCAGAGCACGACGGTTTGAGCGGGGTCGATAGGCGGCAGGTCTTCGCAGCGACGGACCATGGGGATCAGGTTCAGGCGGCCGAAGCGGGCGGGCTGGGCGCGCCAGTTGGGAGAGCAGTTTTGTTCTTCGATCCCGCGGGTTGAAATGGAAATCCAGCAGGCATTGGCATCCCAGTTGGCGCGCGCAAAGAGGCGGCCGGAGGGGTCGTAGGACCAGGGTTCGAGATTTTGATACCCGACGCCGGGCAGATAGGGATCGGCCCACAGGAATTCGTAAGCGACGCCGGGGCCATCGCGGAGCATCTGGCGGTCCTCGATGGCCCAGGCCTGGAGGAACTGGGAGGATTCGAGGTTAGGGTCGACCGCGACCAAGGCAAGCGCGGCGATATGGGTGAGCCAATCGGGATGTTCGATTTGATCCGGATGGAGCGAGAGAAGAAATTCGACGGGAAGTTGCGAGAAAAATTGCGGAGCGGTTTCGCGGAGATCGGTACGGCGCGAGGGGCGAGTGGCGATCAGGTATTCGCAAGCCAGATAGAGGGCGCGCGGGTCGCGGAAGGCGCCGGCTTTCAGAGAGTCGATCGGGGTTTCGGGTTCGGGGACGGGAGGGCAGGCGGGAATGCGAGCGCGGTCGGCTGCAGAGAGTAAGTCGGTTGTCCAGGCGAGCGCGGCGGGAGTTTGAAGCGGGTCGCAGGGATGGGTGGCGAGCCAATCGACGGCTTCCCTGCCCCGGGTTTGGTCGTGAGTGACGGCGTAGAAGAGGGCGAGTTCGAAGCCGCGCTGGGGCGAATTGGAGACGGATTGCACGCGGTTTTCAAAGTTCACCCAGCGAGTGGTCTGGCGTTCACGATCGCGTTGCAGGCGTTTGAGGCGCTGAGGCGAGAGCGGCGAAAGAGGCACATCCTGAGCGACCGCGGCCGCGACGGCGCTAGAGAGCAGGACCGTGCAGACGATGGGGGTCTTGAGGCGCAATGAGATAATTCTAGGTTATTGTCGGCTCGGGTCAGTGAGACATACGTTCTGCGGACCTACCCGTTTCGCGAGTCGGATCTGATCGTCAGTTTTTTCACGCGCGATCAAGGGAAGCTGCGGGGCGTGGCGAGGCGAGCGCGCAAATTGAAGAGCAGCTTCGGGTCGGGCCTGGAACGGCTGTCGCTGGTGAACTTATCTTATTCTCAAAAAGAGACGCGAGAACTGGTGAATCTAAATTCGTGCGACCTGGTGCAGTCGCAGTTCGATTTGCTGAATTCATTCGAGGCGAGCGTGGCGCTGGACTACGTGGCGGAGGTAAGCGAGCAGATGCTGCCGCCGCATGAGCCCAACGAGCGCTTCTTTCGATTATTAGGCGCGGTGTTGGGGCACATGCACGAGCACGCGCCCGGCTGCATCTGGGCAGCGATCACTTACTTTTCACTTTGGGCTACGCGACTGTCGGGGTTTCTGCCGGACCTGGCAAGCCACCCGGACAAAGGGTTATCGAATTCGTCGCGCGAAATTGCGGGAGCGATGCTGCGGACGCATATAGAGGACTTGCCGGCGCTGGCGTGGCACAAAGACACGGCGCTCGACCTGCGGCGATTTCTGATACGGCAGATGGAAGAACACGTGGAGCGGCGGTTTCAAACACCGGCGCTGCTCGAAGGGCTTTGAGCCACAGGCGTCATGGACTCATTTCAGGACACGATTCGGAAGCTGAAACATTACTGGGCGGATCGCGGCGTGGTAATTCAAGAGCCGTACGATCTGGAAGTTGGCGCAGGAACAATGGCGCCCGAGACTTTCTTACGAGTGCTGGGGCCGAAGCCGTACAAAGTGGCATATGTGCAGCCGAGCCGAAGACCGACGGACGGCCGCTATGGCGCGAATCCCAACCGCCTCTACAAGCACACGCAGCTCCAAGTGATTCTGAAGCCTACGCCCGATGATGTTGTGGAGCAATACTTGGGAAGCCTGGAGGCGATCGGGATTTCGCTGCGCAAGCACGATATCAAATTCGAGGAAGACAACTGGGAAGCTCCGACGCTGGGCGCTTGGGGCACGGGTTGGCAGGTGATGCTGGACGGGCTGGAGATTAGCCAGTTCACTTACTTCCAGCAGTGCGGCGGAATGGATGTGGACCTGGCGCCCGCCGAGATTACTTACGGGCTGGAGCGCACGGTGGCGTTTCTACAAAATGTCGATAGCGTGTTCGATATCGAGTGGGCGCCGGGCGTGAAATATGCGGACGTCCGGATGGCGGAGGAACAGCAGTTTTCGATGTACAACTTCGAGCTGGCGGATGTGACCGCGCTGTGGAAAGAGTTCGAATTGCATGAGGCGGAGTGCCAGCGATTACTGGATTTGTATAAGCAGGCGGAGGACAAGCTACGGTTTCCGGTGCTCGCGGCTTATGACCAGGCGCTGAAGTGCTCGCACTTGTTCAACATGCTGGACGCGCGTGGGGCGATCAGCGTGACCGAGCGGGTGGGGATTATCGGCCGGGTACGAAAGCTTGCGCTAGGCGTCGCGCAGGAGTGGGCAGCGCAGCAGTTTGGCCGCGAAGAGGCAGCCGGCTGATGGCGTACTTTCTGCTGGAGATTGGGACGGAAGAGATTCCCGACTGGATGATTGAGCCGGCGCTCGAAGATCTGCGCGCGCGATTCCAGGCCGCGTTGGGCGTATTCGGCGGGTCGGAGATTCGGACGGAGGCGACGCCGCGGCGGCTGGTGTTGCTGGCAAAGAACATCTTGGAGAAGGCGCCGGATGTGGAAACGGTTGTGCCGGGGCCATATCTTTCGGCGGGGGCGAAGGCGGCCGAAGGCTTCGCCCGGAAACAGGGCGTGAGCGTCGAGCAATTAAAGAAGGCCGCGGAGGCCAAGGGCGAGCGGTATGTGTTCGCGCAATTGAGCAAAGGACGGTCCGCAAAGGAAGCTCTGGCAGAGAAATTGCCGGAGACGATTTCGGGCATTCACTTTCCGAAGACGATGTATTGGACCGGGAAGAACGGCGCGCGGTTCATCCGGCCGATCCGCTGGATTGTGGCGCTATTAGATGAAGAGGTTGTGCCATTTGAAGTTGCGGGCGTGAGGTCGGGAAACTTGACGCGCGGGCATCGCGTGTTGGGCGCGAAAGAACCGCTAGCGGTGAGTATCGCAACTTATCTGGACGTGCTGCGCGAGAACGGCGTGATTGTGCACGCGGAGGCGCGGCGAAAGCGGATTGAAGACGGGCTGTGGCCGGGAGTGCAGCGCGACGAAGAACTTCTGAAGACGCTGGTATACCTGACGGAGTTTCCAACCACGTTCCGCGGGACCTTCGACACATCGTATTTGGAGCTGCCGAAGGAAATTCTTTCGACGGTGATGCGGCATCATCAGCGCTACTTTTCCGTGGCGAACGAGGACGGATCGCTGGCGCCGGAATTCGCGGCGGTGACGAATACGGATGGGGACCCGGACGGGCTGATCCGACAGGGCAACGAGCGGGTATTGCGGGCGCGGTTCAACGATGCCAAGTTCTTCTGGGAGGTGGATCAACGCAAGACGCTCGCCGAGCGGACGCCGGACCTGGCGAAGATTACATTCCAGGCGCAGCTTGGCAGCTACCTGGACAAGAGCAAGCGGGTGCGGGCGATCGCGAGCATGCTAGCGTCCCAGGTGGGCGCCGATATTGAAGCGACTATGCGGGCGGCGAAGCTGTGCAAATGCGACCTCTCGACCGATATGGTGAAGGAGTTTCCGGAGCTGCAGGGCGTGGTCGGCGGACTGTATGCGCGGGCGCAGGGCGAAGGCGAGCTTGTGGCGCGGGCGATTTACGACCACTACAAACCGGTCAGCATGGAAGATTCGATTCCAGGAACGCTCGAAGGGCAGGTGGTGTCGATCGCGGACAAGATCGACACGTTGATTGAGTGCTTCCGGATCGGGTTGATTCCGACCGGATCGAAGGACCCGTTCGCGCTGAGGCGAGCGGCTCAAGGGATCGTGAAGGTCTTGTTCGAAGCGCGGCTGCCGGTGGAGTTGTTGGCGTTGACCCAACACGACTTTCAAGTGACTGAATTCATGCGCGAGCGCATACATTTCTATCTGCGCGAAGTGACGAACTATGCCTACGACGAGGTGAATGCGGTTATGGCGCCGCCGATCACGACGCTAGCGGATTTAGAAGAGCGCGCCAAGGCAGTGCGCGAGGTGAGGGCGTCCGAAAATTTCGAGCCGATCGCGGCAAGTTTCAAGCGCATCAAGAACATCTTGAAGCAGGCGCAGGTGAGCAATCCCGAAGGTCCGGACGCAAGGTTGTTCGCGGATGGGCCGGAGAGAGAACTGTACGAGGCTGCAGGAGCGGTGAGCGAGAAGATCAGGACCGGAGGCTACAAGCGACGCCTGGAGGAGATTGCGTCTTTGCGGCCGCAGGTGGATCTGTTCTTCGATAAGATTTTAGTGAACGATCCCAACGAAGCGATCCGGAAGAACCGCCTGGCGTTGCTGCACGGCCTGTTGGCGGAGTTCGGCACGATCGCAGATTTTTCAGAAATCGTCACGCGGGGACAAGCCGCGTAAATCAGGAGACAAGATTTGGCAATGAAGGAATACGTTTACTCGTTTGGCGGAGGGCAGGCGGACGGCGACGGCAAGATGCGCGACCTTCTGGGGGGCAAAGGCGCGGGGCTCGCGGAGATGAGCAAGGCGGGCGTTCCAGTGCCGCCGGGCTTCACGATCTCGACGGAGGTATGCACGCTTTTCTTTGAAAACGGAAATAAAGTTCCGGGCGAAGTGGACGAGCAGATTGCGAAGGCATTGGAGAAGCTCGAAAAGCAGATGGGCAAGAAACTGGGAGCGGGAGAAGACCCGCTGCTGGTGAGCGTGCGAAGCGGCGCGAAATTTTCGATGCCGGGGATGATGAACACGATTCTGAATCTCGGGCTGAACGATGAATCGACCGAGGCGCTGGCGCGCAAGACGGGCAATGCGCGATTCGCCTACGATTGCTATCGGCGCTTTATCCAGATGTTCGGCGAGGTGGCGCTGCACATCGATATGGCAAAGTTCGACCATATCTTCGATTCGCGGAAGGCGAAGGCGCGGGCGAAGCTGGATACGGACCTGACAGCGGAGGATTTGAAGTCGATCATCGGCGAGTACAAGAAGCTCGTGAAGAAGGAAACGGGAAGCGAGTTTCCGCAAAGTCCGCTGAAGCAGTTGACGCTCGCGCGCGATGCGGTGTTCAATTCATGGAACACTCCGAAGGCGATCTACTACCGGCGCATGGAAAAGATTCCGGACTCAATCGGCACGGCCGCGAACGTGCAGGCGATGGTGTTCGGCAACATGGGGGACAATTCGGGCACGGGAGTGGGGTTCACGCGCAATCCGTCCACCGGCGAGAGAGCGTTCTACGGCGAATTCCTGGTGAATGCGCAGGGCGAGGACGTGGTGGCGGGCATTCGCACGCCGCAGCCGATTACGGAGCTGGAGCAAGTGATGCCCGAGGCATACCGGCAACTGCGCGAGATCACGACGAATCTCGAAAAGCATTACCGGGACGTGCAGGATTTCGAATTCACGGTAGAAGAAGGCAAGCTGTACATGCTGCAGACGCGCAACGGCAAACGAACGGGGCCGGCGGCGGTGCGCGTGGCAGTGGACATGGTGGAAGAAGGGCTGATCTCAAAGAAAGAAGCCGTGCAGCGCGTGGCGCCAAACCAGTTGGATCAGTTGCTGCATCCGGTGCTGGACCCTGCGATGAGGAAGGGCTTACAAAAGATCGCGACGGGCTTGCCGGCGTCGCCTGGAGCGGCGGTGGGACGAGCGGCGTTTTCATCGGAAGACGCGGTGCATTTGGCCGAGGGCGGCCCGGTGATCCTGGTGCGCAAGGAAACTACACCCGACGACATACACGGGATGGACGTTTCGAAGGGAATTCTGACCGCGGTCGGCGGATTGACGAGCCACGCCGCGGTCGTGGCGCGCGGAATGGGACGGCCGTGCGTAGTGGGCGCCTCGTCAGTAGCGGTGAACGAAGCGACGAAGCAGGCGACCATTCTGTTCGAAGGCAAGAAGCTGACGCTGAAGGAAGGCGATTGGATTTCGCTCGATGGGACGCTGGGCGAAGTTTACCTGGGCCAGTGCAAGACGAACGAACCGGACCCGAAGTCGCACTACTTCGCGTCGTTCATGGAATGGGCCGATGAGTTTCGGGGCGATTTCGGCGTGAGGGCGAACGCCGATATTCCGCGCGATGCAAAAGCGGCGCGGATGTTTGGCGCCGAAGGAATCGGGCTGTGCCGCACGGAGCATATGTTTTTCGCGGAGGACCGCATTCCGCACATGCAGGCCATGATTCTGGCGCGCGACGAGAAGACTCGCAAGAACGCGCTGAAGAAGCTGTTGCCGATGCAACGCAAAGATTTCGCGGGGCTGTTCGAAGCGATGGACGGATTTCCGGTAGTGATCCGGACGCTCGATCCGCCGCTGCATGAGTTCTTGCCGAAGCGCGAGAATCTGATGGTGGACATAGCCAAGCTGCCGAATGCGACGGGACGAGAGAAGAAAGAAATGGCGGCGACTTACGGCGTTTCCGTCGGGGAGTTGAAGAAGCACCTTCCGGAGTTGCTGCATCGAGTGGAGGAGCTTCACGAGTTCAATCCGATGTTGGGGCATCGCGGATGCCGATTGGGGGTCACGTATCCGGAGGTGACGGAGATGCAGGCGCGGGCGATTTTCGAAGCCGCGGCCCAGGTGGCGAAGAAAGGCGTGAAAGTGATTCCCGAGGTTATGATTCCGCTGGTGGGCAATGTGAAAGAGCTGCAGAATCAGAAGGCGATCGTGGTGAAGGTGGCCGAGGAAGTTCTGGGCGCGGCGGGATTGAAGGACCTGAAGTACTACGTCGGAACGATGATTGAAATTCCACGGGCGGCGCTGACGGCGGACGATATTGCACGGGAGGCTGAGTTCTTCAGCTTCGGCACCAACGACCTGACGCAGACCACGATGGGGCTGTCGCGCGACGACTACACCAAGTTTTCGAAGCAGTATGAAGACTTGAAGATATTCAAGGCGGACCCCTTCGCTGTGCTGGACCAGGATGGAGTCGGCAAGCTCGTGGAGCATGCCGTGAAGATGGGAAGAAAGGCAAGGCCGGATCTGGAAGTCGGGATCTGCGGCGAGCACGGAGGCGAGCCGAGCTCGGTTGAATTCTGTTATCGGGCAGGCATGAATTACGTATCGTGTTCTCCGTACCGGGTGCCGATCGCCAGGCTCGCAGCGGCGCAGGCCGCGATCTCAGGAGACGGCAAGGCGGAAGCACAGCGGACGGCGTAAAGAACGTTGGTTTTTGTCCCTGGACGCAGGGGAATTACCGAGGTTAGCTAGCAGGGGCCAAATTGTTATAACATTGAGCCCATGTCGGACTTATGGAAGGACGTCCGGTATGGCGTCCGGCAATTAATCAAATATCTGGGATTTACCGCAGTGGCGGTAATCACCTTAGCGCTCGGTATCGGCGCTAATACGGCGCTTTTTTCGGTAGTCTATAACGTCTTACTACAGCCGCTGCCTTTCAAGAATTCAGGGCGGATAGTCGAAATACTTTCGGAGAGCGCGAAGTGGGGCGGGCGCCTGATGCAGGTTCCCGCCGGAGACTTAGGCGACATTGTAAAGCAGTCTCATAGCTTTGAGAATGCCGCGCTTTATAGCCACTCGTTTCCGTTGACGCTGACGGGATCCGGAGACGCGGAGGCGTTGAACGATGTTCAGGTAACGACCAACTTTTTCGGCCTACTGGGCGTGAGTCCGGAGATCGGCAGGACCTTCACTGTCGAGGAGGGAACCCCGGGTAAAGACCAGGTTGTTGTGATGAGCGACTCGCTTTGGAGGCGGCACTTCGGAGCGAACCCAGGGGTATTAGGGAAGAGCCTGCGGCTCGACAAAAAGGCATTTACGGTAGTCGGTGTCATGCCCGCGAATTTCTGGTTCCCGGCGAAGACGACCGATATTTGGATCCCCAGGGCGATCACGGCCGAAGACGCATCGAACCGGGGAATACGCAATGCGACAATCGTCGCGGTACTCCGGGACGGAACTAAGTTGCCGCAGGCGCAGGCAGAGCTTAAGGCGATCGGAAAAAGACTGGCCGCGAGTTATCCGGACGAGCGCGAATGGGCCTTACGAGCGCTTTCTTTGCGTGAAAGGCTGTCGGGAAAAGTAGAATCGGCGCTCCTGGTTCTGATGGGAGCGGTCTCTTTCGTGCTGCTCATTGCGTGCGCCAATGTGGCAAACCTGTTATTAGTCCGCGGGACCTCGCAGCGGTCGGAACTCGCGACCCGGCGTGCTTTGGGCGCCTCCAACCGGCACATCTTACAACAGCTCATCGTCGAAAATTTGATACTTGCGGCAGCGGGAGGTGCGCTGGGACTAGCGGCGACATCCGCCGCTCTGCGGGTGTTCTGGCGATTCGCGCCGGCTGAAATACCGAGATTGCATTCGACCAGCCTGACGATCGAAGTCTTCTGCTTTGCCGCGGCAATTTCCATCCTTTCCTCGTTTGTCTTCGGCGTGATTCCGGCGGTTCATGTCTTCAGACATAATCTCCATTCTTCGTTGAACCAGCGAGCATCGACGCCGTCGCCTCGGTTAGGGCGGTCTTCGGCATGGTCGATTCTAGTGGTTTCGGAAGTCGCACTTGCACTTATATTGCTGGCGGGCGCGGGACTGATGTTGCACAGTTTTTGGGTGCTGACTAACGTCAATCCCGGATTGAACCCACACAATACTTTGAACGTCTGGCTCTCACGTCCCATATCGGAATTTCGAACCCCGCAGAAGACCCGAATGTTCTTCCAGCAGGTATTAGAGGAAATCGGCAAGAAGCCGGGAGTGGAGTCGGCCGCTCTTTCAAACATGAGTGTTCTGGCCGGAAGTGAAATGCAAACAAGCATCAGCCGAGTGGGGCCGGGGGCCGCCTCGAGTGCGCGGGAAGGTGAGGCGCAGATACAGGTTGTGAGCCCCAATTACTTCCGCACGCTAGGCGTTCCGATGCTCAAGGGCCGCGACTTTTCAGACCGGGACCGCGCCGGGAGTAAGCCCGCAGTCATTATCAATGAAGCCATGGCCGGCACGCTGTTTCGGAATGAAGAACCTGTCGGGAAGGAATTGAAATTAGGCTGGGCCGGACTGGAGGGAGACAGTCGCGTGATTGGGGTGGTTGGAAATACCAGAGACGTCGCACTCCAGTCGCCCGCGGAGCCCGAGGTATACGCCACTTATTTACAGGCGCGCACGTTAGGGCTCGGGCTAATTGTAAGAACTACATCCGACCCGTTGTCTCTGGTCCCCGTTATTCGCAGGAACGTGGCGGCAATTGACAAGAATCAGCCGCTGGGCCGCATTACTACATTGGAAGAGGCTCTTTCGCTTTCGGTGGAGGCTCCGCGCTTTAGAACATTGCTGCTTGCCAGCTTTGCGGGGTTAGCTTTGATTCTTGCCGTGATAGGCGTCTACGGTGTGATGTCTTATTCGGTGAGGCGACGGGTCCAGGAAATAGGGATCCGAATGTCGCTTGGAGCAAGCCCGCAGGAGGTTCTGAAAATGGTCCTGAAGCAGGCCGCCGGTTTGGCCTTCGTGGGTATTGTAATCGGCCTTAGCGGATCGATGCTGCTGATTCGCAGCTTGATGGGCATGCTCTATGGCATCCGGGTTATGGATCCCATTACCTTGATTCCGACGCCCATAATCCTTCTCGTGCTCGTCATCCTATCGAGTTACATTCCTGCGCGGCGCGCGATGCGAGTAGATCCTGCAGTGGCGCTGCGGAACCAATAAACCACAGTGTCCTCGTGACAGTCTCGCCACAATGATGTCCCTATCGTTCAGCAAAGGATCGAGAATACGAGGTTTAAGTGATATTACTGGTTTATTAATTTTAGGACTTGACAACTTTCCCCTTAGGCGGTATATAAAGAGACACTCCATTTTGGAGGGCTATGGTGCAGCCTCCGAGGCTTACTTCAAGATATCGGGTGATTATCGGCGGAACAGCACTCTTAGGACTCATCATTTGGATCGACCTTCACTACTTCAACCGGTTTCTGTTTGCCCGACCATACCAGGGGATCGGCACGGTGTTGCCGGGCGAAACAATTCGGGCTATTTCGGGCGTGGATGTTATTGACGGCCATAGAGTAAGCCTTCCCTCGAACCATCTGAATTTCCTGCTTTATTTCAATAATGCGACCCCGCAAAACGTACAAAAGGTCCTTTACGCGTCCTACTTGATCCGGAAATATCATGCACCGGACGTTACGTTTGCGATTGTCACGGGCGGACACTTCCAAGACCTCGAAGAACTACGCCGCAACGGCGACATACGGCTACCAATTATCAACGACGACACGTTTGTGATCGCGCATACCCTGACGGTACCAAGAAGCCAGGACAGCTTATTCATCTTCGACCGGAGAGGGTCGGTGTTATTCGCATCGCCGGAAGGTGCGTTTGAGTCGGAGGATTTAAGGGAGTTTTACGAACGGTACGAGTTAGGCCGAATCGAATACAGAAACGTCGCTTCGGAATCTTTCATTGCGGCGCCGGGAGCGCCGTTTCCCGATTTAGCGGTTCGTGAGATATGGTCGCGGCGAGAAGGACCGTTGAGTAGTTTTACGGAGCGAGGAAAGACACAGTACATCGTTTTCACAGCGCGATGTCCGGCGTGCGCGCTGCGTAACCTACTGGTTCAAATAGCGGATAACAAGAGGGGCGGAGCGGTCCCGGTTTTCAGCTCGAGTTTCCCTGAACCTGTCATCAGAGAATATGCCACGCAATTGCACATTGCGCATCCGCTGTATCTTGCGAAGTCGGAGCTGACAGGCTTCGAGGATTTATATTTTCAGAATGTTTCTTCCGCTGAACAAGGACTACTTGTCGCGACGAACGCCAAGGGCCTGATCACTTCGATTACGCACATGCATGGTCCGAAGAATGCTACAGAACCGGGGCAGCCGTGAAGAGCGTATACAGTCGGGGCGGCATGTGGGCGGGGCTGCTAGCTCTCGGGCTGGCAAGCGGATCAGGAAGCGCCCCGGCATTTATCGATACGAGTATGTTTCCGGGTAACGCTTCGGTCCAAAAGCCGAGCGTGACGGCCGGCAACAGTCACTACGTGTATGTCTATGACGACCTGACAAACCGCCTGTTTGTGTTCGACCGCGCCGGGAAGTTACTGCACACGGTGGGGCGCACGGGGCCAGGGCCGGGCGAGTTCTATCATGCGACTGGGCTGGAGGCGTCGGATTCGGTGGTGACGGTATACGACCGCTGGAACCGCCGGGTGGAATTATTTTCGCCGGAGGGACAGTTTCGGGCGGAGTTTCCGGCGCCGTCGAATTCGAGAGCATTTGCCGCGGACGGGAACGGGAGAGTTTACATCAACGATCCGCAGCAAGGCCACCTGATTTCCGTATACGACTCAAGCGGCAAGAATACGGCAAATTTCGGGGAGCTTACAACGGTCTCGGCACTGTACCAAACCAAGGACACGAGCCGGGATGCAGCGCTGAGATTGCAAGCCAACCGCGTGTGGCTGGCGACCGACAAGGAGGGGAACGTCTACGCATCGTATGTGATCGCGCCAGTGATCCGGAAATACGACAGGAACGGACATCTGGCTTTCGAGCGGTTCATCCAAGGAGCGGAGGCGGACTCGCTGCGTAACATCTTCTGGCATGTGCGTTCGGGCGAGAAGCTACTGTCGAGCCCATTCGACGGCACGCAGGTGGACTACATCACCAAGGCGGTCATGGCCGACAGCAGCGTGGGGCGCGTGTACGTCCTGGGCGGGATTGAGGCATTGTTCGAATTCGATTCGAACGGCAATCAGGTTCGCGTGTTGCCTATCAAGAGGAACCATGGGGGACAGATCCTGCACTCGTCGTTGAGCGAGCACACGGTGTTGTTTACGGTGGTTTTTCAGACCGGGCTTTACGAGGCACGCATTCCGGCGCCCTGATTTTGCAAGTCTATTCTTGGCGAAAGGAGGATACGATGAAACTCACGCTACGAAGAGCGCTCATGGCCGGCGGCCTGCTGCTGATCCTGCTGCCGGGTATCGCGGCCTGGGCCTGCGATTGCACTAGCTGCGGCGGCGGGCAATGCGAAGGGAAGTGCTGCATCACGGACGGCTGCGGATGTACTTGCGGTCCGTGCCCCGAGTTAGAGAGGCAAGTCTAGAAATGGCAGTTTATCTGAGAAGAGAGGTGTCGAATGAGTAGGTTTTGGAAACGCGCCGTACTTACCTGTGTATTTCTAATGTTACCGGGCGTGATTGCATGGGCGCAGTGCAGTTGCACAAGCTGCCAGGGAGCCAAGTGTCATGGGGACTGCTGCAGCTCCAGCAGCTGCGACTGCCTCTGCAGTCCTTGCAGCACCTAGCACGGCAACTCAGGAGGGCCGGGGGCTGGAAGCATCGGGCTTGCCGGTCCTCCTATTGCTGTTTTGAGAGCACCGCACTGGAAATGGCACTAAAGATAGGAGACTCCGAATGTATGTGGGTGACGCTGCCCGCGAGCGGAGAAGATTTCGGCGCGGGGGAGTTTTGGCGAGCGGCGTTCTAGCTGTGGTGGTGGCCGCCTTAGCTTATGGCTCGGGCGAGGACATGCCGGCGCCCCGATACCACACAGGGCCTCCAAGCCAGGCTTTTCGCAATATTTTGCCGGCGACTCTGTTCTCCGATCTCGAGGTAAGCTCCGTCTACGCGGTGGCCGCGAAGATTCCCGATTTGCTGTACCAACTGCCGTGTTATTGCTACTGCGACCGAACGATGTCGCACCAGAGCCTTCTGGATTGTTTTAGAGGGAAACATGCCGCGGAGTGCGATATATGCCGTCAAGAAGCGGTCTTCGCCTATTGCGAGCACAGGAAAGGTTTGTCCCCGGCACGAATTCGGAAGGCGATTGCGGAAGGTGGATGGGAACGGGTGGACCTGCGGCGGTTATCATCGCCTTTGTCCTCCTCAAGGCGCAGACCCGATGCATGCACTTACTGAAAGAAACGGCGGATCGGCCGATTGCCCGGCGATCCAGATAGTCAAGCTCAGCAAGCGCTATCGAAACGGGATTACGGCGCTGGACCGGATCACTCTTTGCATCCGGGCCGGAGAGATATTTTGCCTGCTAGGGGCCAACGGAGCGGGCAAAAGCAGCCTCATGAATTGCCTCTTGGGCTTTACGGCGCCTACGAGCGGAGAGGCGAGCATAAAAGGCTTCGATTGTCATAAGCAATCTTTGGAAGTGAAGAAATTCGTTTCCTATATTCCCGAGAACGTTGCGCTTCACGGCAGCTTCACGGCGCGCGAAACACTTATTCTGTTCGGCCAATTGGGCGGCGCGGGACGTTTGACGGACAAGCTTTGCGAGGAAGCGCTGGAACGCGCAGGGCTGACGCCCAGAGCGTTTCGGCAACCGATTCACGAATTTTCGAAAGGGATGCGACAGAAACTGGCGATAGCGGTTGCGTTGGTCCGACGGAGCCAGGTGATTCTGCTGGATGAGCCGATGTCAGGATTAGATCCGAAGGCGATGGAGGAATTTACGGGAATCGTCGAAAGCTTGCGCTCGCAGAAGTGCGCGGTGCTTATGACGACCCACGATTTGTTTCGGGCAAGGATTATCGCCGACCGGGTGGGAATCATGAAAGAAGGGCGTCTTGTCTTAGAGAAGACCGGGCGTGAATTACTGGACGAGCCGCTTGAGGCTCTATACACGACGGTGATGAGCGCACATCGCTAAAGCGAATCCGATGTCGAGATACAGGCTGCTGCTTGTATTAGTCAAGCGGCGTTGTCTGCTCACCTGCAAGAGCCGGCTGCTGTGGGCGCTGTTCCTAGCGGTAACGATCCTGCCGGCGCTGAGCGCCTTGGTAACAAGTTCTTCGCTTACCAGAAGAATAGCGGTCCAACATGCCAGCCTGAACGCGCTCGAAGATAAGCTTCACGATCCGAATATTCACGTTTACTCGCAGGTGTTTAGAGTGGTCTCGCACCCGCTACCCTACGGATCGATCTTCTTTTCCGGTCCGAGCGCTGCGGCGCCCGATCTAGCAGTGCTTCACGGCCGTTTCGGCGGGACGGAGCTGCTAAGCTCGGATGCCGCGACGCCCTTTGCAGCGCCGAGGTACCTGCCGCTCGACCCCGCCCACTTACTCGCTTTTTCGATTACCTTACTAGGTATTCTCTACGGGGCCGAGATCATAGCTGGCGAAAAGGAACAGGGCCTCCTGCGCCTGGTGCTATCGCTGCCGGTGGGACGCTTGGATCTGTTGATCGCGGAATTGACTTCCGTGTTAATCGTTCTAACGATACCCGTTCTACTGGCGATCGGCCTGACGGCGGCGGCGCTCTCGTCGCTGCCGGTTCACTATCCGGTGATATGGACGCTTGTGGGTTGCTACGCGCCTCTACCGTTGCTCGGGTTGCTGTTTGCTACGGCCGGGATTGCGGTCGCCTCTTGCCCTCTGCCGCACGATGGGGCCCTAGCACTTGCGTTTGCGGTGTGGGCCGGGTTGGTATTACTAGGGACCCCGACGTCTTCCGGTTTGGGAACCGCGGTTCAGGCCGGCACAAATCGCAGCGCGCTTTCGGAGGGAATTCTGGCGCGAGCCAATCCGACGCAGCAGGCAGTGCTGATGAGCGGAGCGACACCTGCCGATTTTCAAGATATGTGCCATCTGAAGGCGACGAGGCTGCCGGTGCTGCCAGTGCTTGCGTATTTTCGATACGTGGGCGGGGTGACCGGAACCGGAACTGAGGCCTGGAAGCTTTACTGCGGCCAGATCGGGAGAGCAGAAGGCGCCCTGAACGAGTGCATTCGACGCGAGCTTACATCGGAGCCGGACCGGGCGTTCCGCTGGACGGAAAATTCCTCATCAATTGCATGCATCGAACCGGCGGCCCGGCCCGATGCGGCGCCTTGGCAGAGCGGTTTTTCGGAGATGTTCTCCGGAATCGCGAGCCTTCTAATCTGGAACGGCGCAGCTTTCGCCTTGGCTAGACTTTTGTTCGCACGCATGGATGTAAGCCGCTCGGGACGGTAGAGGCGCATGTTCACGGCCATAGCAGGTTATTACTTCAAGCGGCAAGTGTACAGCCGACGCCTGCACGTACTTGCCGCGGCTGCACTGTGCACGATGGTGCTGAACGCGATCGCGGCGACAAGTTACATACAGCAGGAAAACAGGACATTCCAGACGATCGCGCGACAGGCGCAGGCCGAGAACACGATTGAGCGCGTTTTTGTGCCGCGCCCCGTAAACTCGTTTGTGTTCGTCGACCACGGCACGCCACAACATTTGCCGCCTTACCTGATCGTCACACCGTGGGCAATGGATGTGCCGATCGAAACGTTCGGCGCATCCAGGAACAGTTATTTCATGTCGCTTGATTTCAGGTCGATTTTTCTGCTTGTCTTCTTGATGGCAAGCCTATTGATTTCCTATGACTCTGTATCGGGCGAACGCGACGCTAACCGGCTGCGGATGCTGCTCTGCCAGCCGCTTTCGCCAGTTCGGCTGGTGCTGGCGGCGGCGGTGGTGTGCGCGCTGATTCTACTAGCCATCGTGGGCCTGTCCCTGTCACTCAACCTGCTGCTGGTAACGGCAAGCGGCGCGATCCGCTTTTCCCCGGAGCTGATCGGGCGATACGCGTGGGCGTTCGCCTTTATCGGTTCGGGATCTCTGATCGGAGTGGCTGTGGGATGCATGTTATCGAGCCTCTGCAAGAGCACTTGGAAATCACTGATCGGCGTACTGGCGTTTTGGATCGCGTTCGTGCTAGTGCTACCGATCGCGACGGCCCTTAGCGCCGCGATTGCAAATCCGCCCCCCTCCATTTACGAGCTTGAGACGAAGATCCGACGGGCACAGATGATGTTGTATGAGCGAGTCGGGTCGATCTCGTCCACCCAGATCACGGATATTTTGAATCAGAACCTATCCCCTCGCGATGCGAACGAAAAGATATTGTCTCTCGAATCGGCAGAGGTTGCGAATAACTTACGGGAGTTAGAAAAGTTCAAGAAAGAAGTAACACAATATCGAGCGGACTTTCTGAAGCAGGCTGAAGCAGCGGATCGTTTGCGGAAGAACCTGAACTTACTCTCGCCGTTTGAGACTGCGATAAGGGGATTAGATGCGAGTTTTACGACAGGCGACAGCTTTGAAGAGGAATTCGAAGACGCGGTCGCCCGGTACGTGACGGCATTTAGCCCATCGTCCCAGAGATTACAGCAGCAATGGTTCCAGGGAGCGCTTCAGTTCGGACCGAGTATCCGGGAAAGCGGCTATACGATACGGCAGGTTCTGTGGGTGGATTATCGCGCGGTGCCGAAGCCGATTCTAGCGCAGCTACCACAGTTTTCATTTCAGATTGGGGCAGCAGATACGCCACAAGCGGCATTCCTGCTTCTGGTGGTTTGTAGCCACCTGGCGGTATGCCTTCTGTTGTTAGTAGCGGCAGCACGCGGGGTTCGGGTCGAGTAGACGATCGGAGACGAACTCTTCGTCTAGTAGAATCGTCACGTTCAGGACGCGAACCCGCGATGTACTACCCACCGATGCCTTCGACACGTTCGGCGACAGCCGTACTTACGGCGCCTGATTGCTGTGTCCCCACCCTGTCAGTCGCGAGGGGGGACGCTTGGTAGCGTCTTCAGTGGCCGATTCACTCGGCATAGTGGGGCTGCCCGAGCCAGTCCGGGCGTTGGCTCAAAAGCGGTGGGATGCCGTAATTGTGGGCGCGGGACACAACGGGCTCGCGTGCGCGGCGTACCTTGCGCGCGCGGGCAAACGCGTGTTGATAGTGGAGGAACGCGAGCGCATCGGCGGGGCGTGCACGATTGAGGAGCCATGGCCAGGCGTGCGGATGTCGCCGTGCGCGTACCTGGCGGGACTGCTGCATCCGCTAGTCATTGAAGAGCTGGATTTGCCAGAACGCGGCTATACGTGGACGCCTGCGATCGAGGGATTGTTCATTCCATTCGAAGACGGCACGAGCGTTCAGCTTCACGAAGACGACGAACGGTGCGATGCCGAGATTGCGCGGCTCTCGCCGAAGGATGTGGCCGGATGGCGCGCGATGTCGCAGTTGATCGCGCGTACGCGCGAGGCGCTGCGGCCGGCGGATGGGCGCGATGCTTGGATCGGGGAGGCGCCGACGCGGGATCAGATCGAAGACCGCCTAGGGAACGATCGCGAGGGAATTGCGCTGCTGTTTGAGTGGTCCATGGCGGAGCTGGTAGAGCGCTACCTGAGCGATGAGCGGCTGCAGTACGGCTATTTAGGACAGGGCGTCATCGGGACGAACGCAAGTCCTTTCGATGCGGGGACCGCATCTATTCGCTTTCATCATTCATCCGGGCGCCTGGGCGGATTGACCGGCGCGTGGGGATATGTGAAGGGCGGCATGGGAATGGTGTCCTTCTATTTGGCGGACGCCGCGCAGGAAGCGGGGGCGACGATTGGCGCGGGAGTGCGGGTGAGCGAGATCGCGCCGGGCGAGGGAGTGGTGCTCGAAGGAGGCGAACGAATCTGGGCGCCGGTGGTGATCTCGAATGCCGATCCGCGCATCACTCTGAGGCTGTTGGGGAATGCGGCCGATCGCGAATGGCGGCGGCAGGTGGAAGCGATTCCGATAGAAGGGTGCACGCTGAAGGTGAACGTTTGGCTGCGCGAGCTGCCGAATTTCAGGGCGCGTCCGGGGACATGCCAGCCGCACCATTTCGGGCAGGCGAATACGCCGTTGACGAAACCGGAATGGAAAGCGAGCTATGCAGCGGCACGTGCGGGACGACTTCCGGAGCGGCTTTGGACGGAGCTCTATTTTCAAAGCGTGCATGATGCGAGCGTCGCGCCCGCGGGCACGCATACGATGAGCGTTTTTTCGCAGTATGTGCCCTACAGATTCGCGGAAGGCGCGTGGGACGAGCATCGCGAACGGGCAAAGCAGGTGGCGCTGGATTCGCTCGCGCGATTCTGCAGCAACATGCCGGAGGCGGTGATTGCGGCCGAGGCGCTGGGACCGCCGGATATCGAGAAGAAAGTCGGGTTGACGGGCGGGCACATTTTTCAAGGAGAGTGCCTGCCGGCGTATATGTGGAGCAATCGGCTGCACGCGCGGACGCCGATGAAGGGCATGTATCTGTGCGGCGCCTGCACACACCCGGGCGGAAGCGTGATTGCCATAAACGGGCGGAACGCGGCTATGGCGGTGCTGGCGGACGCTGAGTCCGCTTCGATTTGAGCCATTGGTTTAGCGCAAATAACAAAATAGCGACAGGCACGAGCGCGAAGCAAGGCCAGTAAGCGAGCCAAGGAGCAGGGGTGGGCGAGACGACGATGTCGTGGTCGATATAGGCGCCGCCTTTCTCCATTTGCGCAACGCGAACCTGCAGGGAGTACTCGCCGGGACGGAAGAATCGGATGGACGTGGCGTAGAGCAGTTTGTTGGTGGCCTGCGCGTGGGTGGCGGCCGCCAGTTGGTGGGCGACGGCAATGGAAACCTCGGCGTCGAGCATAGGGGAGCGGTCGGAGGCGTTTTGGACGAGCACGCTGAAATCGGTGGAACCGACTTGAGGTGAGCCGAAGACGGTGACGAGGAAAGGGCCGGACTGCTGGCGGAAGAGAACCGCGCCGCCGTCGGCGAACGCGAGCACGGCCGCGAACAACAAAGACAGTACGAGCTTCAATGCAGCATGCCGCGCATTTGCATGGGTTGGAAGAAAATCCAGACTCCGAAAGTATAAAGGGCGGCGGCGAGAATGGACCAGGCGGGGAACAGTTTGCGAGCGCTGTATAGCTGTGCGTTGCGCCAACCGATGTAGAGCGAAAGGAGGAGACCGGCGTCGAGCAGCAGGATTTGGGCAGAGCGGGCGAGCGCGGTAAAGACGGAGGCGGGGAGCACAGCGCCAGCGAAGTGGAAGAGCAGATGAGCGGCCCACATGGAGACCCCCAGGGGCACGAGCCCGAGAGAAAACGATTTTGGGGCGCAGCAGAGCAGCAGAACGATTGCAGCAAGGGCGATGGGAAGCTCAAGGGCCCAGGAGATGACGGGCGAGACCATTTGCGAGGCGTTAACAAAGGCGCCGAAGATAATGACGAGCGCAAGGACGGCGACGTCGGTGCGTTTAGAGAGGCGGCCCAAGGAGGAACGGTAGGGATCGGCCAGGAGCGTGGCGGCGGGCGGACTCGGCAGAATGGCGATATTCGAGTGGGGGCAGGCGCGGACGCAATCGAGGCAAAAGGTGCAGTCGAGATTGCCGAATTTTTTAGGTTGGAAGAGATTGAGCTCGCAGCCGCGTGAGTGGACGTTGCCACGGATGCAGTCGTAGGTCGAGCAAGACTGACAGACTTGCGCTCTCTTGATGCGTACTTCACGCGGAGACACGAGGGAGGTGACAAAGTGGAACTGGCCGATGGGGCAGACGTACTTGCAGAAAGCCGCGCCGCGGAAGAATCCGTCTATGGCGAGAGCGGAGAGGAAATAGGCGGCGATGAGACAGGCGGTAGCGGCCGGATTGTCCCAGAGGCCGAGCGCTTCGTAGGCCCAGAGATAGGCTACGAGAAGCGCGATCGAGAGCCATTTCGAGCGCAGCGCGCGGGGCCAGCGCAGACGCGCGGGGAGAAATTTGCGGCCGATGTCGCGAACGAAGGTGAAGGGGCAGGCAAAGCAGAAGAGATTGCCAATGGCGAGCAGGGCGAAGACGGACAGGAAGCGCCAGTAAATCCACGGGAGGACGCCAGCGAGGTTGAGCGGGGCGAACTGGTTGCCGAAGAAGCCATCGGCCATGACGGCAAGGGCGATAACAAGCATCAAAGCCTGCGCCGGGCGGCGGAGCTTGACGATCGGCAGGGGAGAACGGATGGGCCGGGGCTGGACTCTCACCCGGGTGGGACGTTGCACCAGCCTGTCACTCGATAGAAGACGGACGGCGATGGCGAGCGCGGGAATCAGATAAATGATAGAGCCGGGAACCCACATGATGAGGCCCGCGAGAGTCTGGTCTTCTTGCGCGCTCATGCGGCCGGCGCGGACGATCTCGTAGGCAGGATAAAGCACGCGGCCGGAAAAAACAAAGAAGGCGGATAGAGCGGTGTTGACGAGATCGCCAGCGAGAAGGAGCGGGATCGCGGTCCAGCGAGGATAAGGCGCCTTTCCCGGACCGGGTTGAATGACGGGCCACCAGAAGAGAATGCCGGTCCAGAAGAAACAAGCATGCTGGAGACCGTGTAGGGCGGAAGAGTTGAGAGCCAGCTCGTAAAAGGCAGGCAGGTGCCAAAAGATTGTGCTGACGGCAAAGAGCGCGAAGGCGGCTGGGGGAGAAGTGAGCGCGCGGAGGACGCGGCGCAGAGCGGGCCAAGTGAGGAACGGCCCGAGACCTTCTTTGACAAACGTTTTGGGCAGGCCGCGGAGGAGCGGGACAATCGGATGCCGTAACAGCAAAAGCGGCGGGGCGACCATCATGAGCAGCAGATGCTGGGTCATGTGCGCCGAAAGAAAGAAATGGTCGAACGAATCGAGCGGCGATTCGATCGCGAGAAACAGGACTGCGAGGCCCGCGAGAAAACAGGCCAGGCGACCGGGATCGCGCGGATCGCGGAGCTGACGGCGGACGCGGAGCCAGCCGCGCATATAGACGAGCGCGGCGAGAAGAAGCGGGGCGGCGACACGAAAATCGAGCGCCCATGAAGCGAGCGCCGCGTTGGCGACAGCGTTCACCTTTCTACTTTGTCACGCCGTCATTTTGTCACGCGAAGGACGGCGAAATCGCGAGGCAGTTTGTTTTCCCGCTGATCGGACGGACGAACCGGAGGAACGCCTTGGGGATGCAGCGTTTCCATGAACGCGACCAGCGCATCGACTTCGGGGGGGCTGAGCTTCTTGCCGTAAGCGGGCATGTTGCCGCCGCCTTGAATGACCTGGCGGACCATTTCCGGCTCGGTCAGACGAGTGGCGACGGCGTCGAGCGCGGGCCCACGCTGTCCGCCATGGCCGCCGAGAGAATGGCAATTGCGGCACTGCTTATTTTGAAAGACGAGAGCCCCTTTGAGTTGAAGCGGAGTCCGGTTTTTGACAAATTGGACCGGTATGGCGTCCGCGCTCCAGGCGTCCATCTTTGGGGACCAGGGCGAAGTTTGACCCATGTAGCACAGGACCGCGATGGTGAGCATGACGAAGACAACGGAGAGCACGGCGACAGGACGGCGGCGCGCGCTCTTTTCGCCGGTACCCGAGATGAACGGCAATGCGAGCAGAAGAACGATGCAGATGACGGGCGCGACGAAGAGAACCAGAACTTCCATCCAATCCGGCAACAGCGCGAGAGCGGCGAAGATGGAGAGGAAATAGAAATCGGGGCGCGGATTGGTGTCTACGATCGTCGGATCGGGAATGCCAAAGGGTCCTTTGGGCCCGAAGAAGAATGCGCAGCCGAGGATGCCGACGATGACGAAGCCGGCGAAGATCAGGTCTTTACCGATGGCGTGCGGGACGAAGGGGACTCCTTCCTTGCGGAGGATCTCGGCGTATTCGGCATCGTAGGTGGATTTGTGGACCAGGCGACCGGGACGCGGATATTCGTTGATGCCTTTGGTCAATACCAGACGCAGGTGCATGGCGACGATGGCGATGATGAGGCCGGGAATGATGAAGACGTGCAGCGTAAAGAAGCGCGATAGAGTTTCACCGGCAATGATGGGACCGGCGAGCAGGACATGCACGAGTTGGGAACCGATCAACGGAACGCGGCCCATGACGGAGGCGCCGATGCCGAGGCCCCAATAGGCGTCCTGGTCAAAGCGCATGACCTGTCCGGTGAAGGCGAGGCCGAGCGTGCAGAGCAGGAGAAAGACGCCGCTGACCCAAGTCAGCTCGCGCGGGTACTTATAGGCGCCGAATAGGAAGACCTGGATCATGTGAGCCGTCATAATGGCGACCATGAAGTTCGAGCCCCAGTAGTGGACGGCGCGCAGATACCAGCCGAGGAACTGGGCGTGATTCAGATATTGAAGGCTGGTCCAGGCTTCGTTCGTGGACGGCACATAGACGAAGGCCAGACAGGTTCCAGTGATGACCTGAATGACGAAACAGAGAAGAGTGGCGCTGCCGAATACGTAGAACCAGCTACCAGCGCTGGCGGGAACTTCGTGGCCGGCGGTGGAGGCGTAGAGGGCGGTCAGGTGCAGCCGGTCGTCGAGCCATACGGCGAGATTTCTCAGCCAATTCATGGGAAGGTCTCTCTAAACAGGATTGGAAAGAGTCGGCATTTCGCCGCCTTTGACCCAGAGTTCCCCGCTTTCCACTTTGTATGTGTATTGGTATAGATCTCGTGGCGGCGGTCCGGCCGCGCGAGCGCCATCTTCGTAGTAGGCGCCGCCGTGGCAGGGACACAAGAACAGGCCGGCCTCCTTGAACCAGCGCACGGGGCACCCCAGGTGGGTGCAATTGACGGCAAAAACTTGAAACTGATTACCGGTAAGGCGGCGCACCCAGCACGGAATATTGGCGGTTTCGCCGTCCCAGGGCCGGGTAAAGGGATTGCGGTAGGTAGCGATGCGAGTGGTCTTTTCAGGGAAGCTTTCGAGAGGGCCGAGGGAGATCCAGGCGCGCGGGTCCTTGCGTTCGACAAAACTCGAGAAGACGAAGCCGACGAGCGGAATGCCTAGCAGGATTCCGGCGGCGATGTTGGCGGCAACCCCGATGTGGAAGAGCCAATCGCGGCGGGAGGGATCGGGCTGCTCACGCGGCGTGTTGTCCTGTGGAATGGGGTGCTGGGCGTTGTGTGGTCCTGTCATTTCGTTTCTCCGGGTGAGGCGACCGCGGGCGCTGCGCTTGGCCGCATGGACGCGAGATAGGCAACCAGGTCCGCGATGTCCTGGTTGGCGAGCGGGCGGCCCATGTTGAGGAACCGGTAGTCGGGCATGCCGAGGTCAGGGCGGCCGACGATGATGGAGGTGCGCAGGAGCTGATCGGTAGAGAGCGCAAGATAGGAGGCGTCCGTGACGGGACCGATTTTCGCGCCTTTGCCATGGCACATGAAGCAACCGCGAAGGAAGAGCTTCTTGCCGCGGCCCGAGTCGCCTTGTTCGCCCTGCGCGTCGTAAGAAGGCAGCGCGGCATTTTGGAATTGAGCAGGTTTGGCCCAATGCGTCTCGATGCCATCGATGAGAGCGGCGACTTGCTTGTCTGTCAGCGGACCGCCTTGCGCGCGCGACCAGGCCGGCATCGCGGTTCCCGGGCGGCCGTTGGCGACGATATTCTGCAACTCGGCGCGCGGGATAACGGCGAGGTACAAGGGATCGTTAAGGATGCGGCCGGGCGCATTGCGGCCGTTATCGCCATGACAGCCGGCGCAGTTGTCGCCGTAAAGAGTTGCGAAATCCGTGATGTCTTGTGAGGAAGGAGGTATGGGTCCGGGCTTTCCGGGAGGGTCGCAGCCTGCAGCGGCAAAGAGCGCCGCGAGACAGGCAGAGAGCCGAAGAGCACGGCGTGAATTCATTTTTCCTCATCCTCACGGACGGGACGAACGCCTGGGGCCTCGACGAAGGCGCGTTCCGCGAGGGTCCAGGACTGCATGGTCTTGATGCTGGTGCTGCGAGCGATGAAGTAGCCCCCGACCAAGCCGAAGGCGAGCTGGCAAATTACGAACCATAGCCAGTTGATGCGGCCGTTCATGGCGGGGTCGATGACGTTGAGGGTAGTGGCGACGAGGCCGCTCCAGAACAGCGGCATGAGAATGCCAGCCCAGAAAGGAGCGTACTTGGGAAACATGGGCAGCATGACCGCATAGACGATGCCCATTAAGCCGGAGATGCAGATGTGACCGACCAGAGCAGCTATGAACGCGAGGCCGTTGAACGCGCGGAGTTGTTCGAGGGTTGCGCTACCCATACCGGGGATGACGACACCGGCGAGCAGATTCACGGGGTACCAGATGCTGTGTTGAGCGAAGAGGCCGTAGAGGCAGGCGAGGGCAGCCATCACGGCCCCGCCGATAAGACCGCCCCACAGGCCGGCCGAGTAAGGATGCACCTCTTCGGGAACGCGTTGGCGGTGGCCCTGCTCGCCGGCGCGCAGGCGCACGACAGAGCGGGTTTCAACGAGGATGGGAGCTGGACGCAATTCGGGTTCAATGGGCACTTCTTCGTGCTCTTCATGCGGTATGACATTGTGCCACCAGCCCAGCGCGGCGCGGAAAGTAATGACAAAGCCGACCACGCCGACGGCCCAATGAGTGACCAGGCCGGCGAAGAGCAGGGTCAGCCCGAAGGCGAAGACCATGGGCCAGAAGGTGGGCGCGGGCAACTGGATGTGGGCGCCCTCGCTGCGCTCGCCCGCTTCGCCGTGATGAAGTTCGTCCGTCATGTGAAGTTCTACCTGGGCAGACCGATTATGTAGACGACGGTAAAGACGATAACCCAGACGGCATCGACGAAATGCCAGTACCAGGATAAAAACAGAACACGCCGCAATTGTGTTTGGATGGGAAAGCCCAGCAGCGTAAGGACAAACACAATGGTGAGGAAGATCAAGCCGACGATGACGTGGCTCGCGTGCAGGCCGACAAGCGAATAGAAGGTGGTGCCGAACAGATTGGTGGCGATGGTGAGGTGATCTTCGAAGATGAGCTTGCGCCATTCGACAGCGGTCGCCCACAGAAAGTACGCGCCCAACAGAATGGTGACGGCCCACCAGAGCTTGAAAGAGCCGAGCCGGTTGTGCTTGAGAGCGTGTTCGGCGAAGACGATGGCGCCGCTGGAAGAAAGCAGGCAGATGCTGGCAAGGATGGGAAGTTCGAGAACGTCTTTGGGATAGGGACCGACGAGGCTCTTATTGAGGTAGATGAGATAAGCGATCACGAACATCGAGAACAGAACGCTCTCGGTGACGATCAGGAAGACGATTCCGACCGTGCCGCGGTCGGGAAGCTTCCATTGGCGCTCCATGGTGAGCGCATCTTCAGCGACCAGGTGTCCGTGCGCCATGCTTTATTCCCACTTCCAGTCGGGATCTTGCGGATGTTTGAGATCCCAAAGAGGACGGCTGCTGCGGACAACGGGCAGTTTCTCGAAGTTGTATTCAGGAGGCGGAGAGCTGGTAGCCCATTCGAGTGTCCAGCCGTCCCAGGGGTCGTCGGTGGCGGGCTGGCCGCGCAGAGTGGAACGCAGGACGTTGTAGATGAAGAAGAGGATGCCCGCGATCTGGAAGAACACGCCGATGGTGGCGACGAAGTTCCAGAGTTCCCAGCCGCGGCCAGGCGCATAGGTGTAGATGCGGCGGGGCATGCCGAGCATGCCGGCGAAATGAAGAGGAATGAAAGTCAGATTGAAGCCGATGCAGAACAGCCAGAAATGCCACTTACCGAGTGTTTCGTCGAGCATTTTGCCGATGGCTTTGGGAAACCAGTAGTACATGCCCGCAAAGAGCCCGAATACGAGCCCGCCGACGAGGGTGAAATGGAAGTGGGCCACGACGAAATAGGAATCGTGCAACTGCCAATCGAACGGAGCGACCGCAAGCATGATGCCGGTGAGGCCTGCGAGGAGGAATTGAAATAGGAAGCCGCAACAGAACAGCAGCGCAGTGGTGAAGCGGAGACGGCCGCCATACATAGTGGCGGTCCAATTGAAGATCTTGATGCCGGTGGGAATGCCTACCAGCATGCTGGAGGCGGCAAAGAAAGTGTTGGACCAGGAGGTCATGCCGACGGCAAACATGTGGTGGGCCCATACGCCCAGGCTGATGAAGCCGATGGCGACAACGGCGGCGACCATGGCGGGGCGGCCGAAGAGCGGCTTACGGGAAAAGATGGGGATGACTTCGGAGAGAATCGCGAAGGCGGGGAAGATGAGGATGTAGACCTCCGGGTGGCCGAAGATCCAGAAATAGTGTTGCCAGAGGACGGCCGAGCCGCCGTTTTGGGTATTGAAGAAGTTCGCGCCGAGATAGCGGTCCAGCAGCAGCATCACCTGAGCAGCGGAGAGCGGCGGGAGAGCGACGACGATGAGCCACGAATCGATGAGCATGACCCACACGAACATGGGCATGCGCTTGAGCGTCATGCCGGGACAGCGCATGCAGAAGGTAGTGGCGATGACGTTGATTGCGCTCGCGATGCTGCCGAAACCGGAGACCAGGACGCCAAGAGCCCAGTAGTCGCTTGAATGGCCGCGGGAAAAACCGCGCTCGGTCAGTGGCGCGTAGGCGAACCAGCCGACATCGGGAGCAGATCCATCGCCCGAGAGACCGCCGCCCCCGAGATAGCTGTAATACAGCAACAGGCCGCCGAGCAGGAAAATCCAGAAACCGAAGGAATTGAGGCGCGGAAAGGCCATGTCGCGCGCGCCGATCATCAACGGGACGAGATAGTTTGCAAAACCGGCGACCATGGGCATGCCGACCAGAAAGACCATGCTGGTGCCGTGCATGGTGAAGAGGCGGTTGAAGGTGTCCGGGCCGACCACGTGGCCGTTGGGGAACATCAACTGCACGCGCATGACGGTGGCCATGATTCCGGCGACGATCAGGAAAATCAGCGCCGATGCGACATACATAAGGCCCAGCCGCTTGTGGTCTACCGTGGCGACCCATTTGTAAAGGGTCTCGGAAAAGGAGAATTCGCCAGGCTCGGCTTTAGGTCGTTGTAGCGGGTAATCGATGGCTGCCATTCGTTGCTCGCCTACTTAAGCGACTGTAGATACGATATAACCTGATTCAGTTCGGGGCCGGTCAGTTTCATGGAAGGCATCAAGCAACCGGGCTTGGGGATTTGTGGATCGTTGACCCAGGCTCGTAGATTTTCCGTGTTGTTGACGAGAACGCCGGCGCCGAGCGTCTGGCGGCTCATCAGATGAGTGAGATCGGGGCCGAAGGCGCCGATCGCGGATGTGCCGCGAATCATGTGGCAGTTGACACACGAAAGCGACCCGAAGACGGTCTGAGCGGCCGAGAGCTGCGTATCGCTATTGTTCGCGGGCTTTCGCTGGGCAGACATCCAGGCGTTGAATTCTTCGGAGGACTCCGCGATGACGCGCAGGAGCATGTTGGCGTGTTGAGTGCCGCAGTACTCCGCGCAATTACCGACGTAGACGCCGGGTTGACGAGGGTCGATCCAGGTGTAATTGATGCGATTGGGTATCAAATCCGTTTTGCCCGCCAGTTGTGGGACCCAGAAGCTATGGATGACGTCGGCGCTTGTGAGCTGTAAATACGTTGCGTGCTTGCCGTCGGAAGATACGGGCACGTGGATTTCGTTCGCGGTAACCAGGCCGTAATCGGGATAGCGCACTTCCCACCACCACTGATGGCCCACAAGGAGAATTTTGACGCTCTGGGGCGGAGGGCTGGCATTTTGAATGGCGGCGATGACGCGGGCCGAAACGCCGATCAGGACGAAGACGATGAGAATGGGGATGACGGTCCAGGCAGCCTCGATCTGATTGCTGCCGTAGACCTGGGGAGGTTCCTGGAGCTCGTTGTCACCGGGGCGGCGGCGAAAGCGCACGATGGTGTAGCAGATGAGGCCGGCGACGACAACGAAGATGACGGCGGTGATAGCGAGGACGAGATAGGCGGCGGTGCGTTCGGCTGCGGCGGGGCTGGCGAGCGGTTTGAAGATGTTGGTAATGCGGAACTCGTGGACATTCGGAACCTGGGTTTGGAGCAGCACGCTTAAGGCGGGCTCAAACATGGCGGATCACGCCCCCTCTCGCATCTGGGTTTCGCATCTGGTATTTTCCAATGTACCTTTGACGTAGACAACCGGACTGCTTGCATTCATACGAGAAATTTTCCAGATGCCGCAACTGGAATGGAGAGATGCGCCGATGGGCATCGCGACTGAACGAATCGCTATAGTGGGGGCAGAATGGCGCTTGAGATACGCGACCGAGAGGTGGAAGACGTGGTCGTGCTGGACCTGGAAGGGCGACTGATCATGGGCGCCGAGGCGACGGCTTTGCGGGGCGCGATCGATTCGCTGACCGGGAAGGGCAAGAACAGGGTCATTTTGAACCTGAAGCAGGTCGATTATATCGACAGCACCGGGCTGGGCACGCTTGCGGTGGGACATTCGAGCCTTGAAAAAGCAGGGGGCGCGATGAAGCTATTGAATCTTTCCAAGCGGAGCGCGGAACTGCTAGTCCTGACGAAGCTATCGACAATCTTTCAGATGTTCGATGACGAGCAGGCGGCGATCAACAGTTTTTTTACGGGGCGGGAAGTGCGGCGCTTCGACATTTTGGAGTTTGTGAGAAGCGAGGCGAATAAACCGCAGCATCTGGGCGAAGACGGCGGACTAGGCCAAAGCGGCGAAAGATTCGACGGGAACGGTGACCGCGGGGTATAGGTAACGGGCGGGGTCGCCCTGCGTTTCGTCGATGAAGCGGTACCAGTCTTCGTAGGTGGGCCAGACGGCGCGGGTGCGACGGATGTTGCACGTGACGGGCGAACGGTCGAGCGCAGGCGATTTGCCGGCGAGGATGGCCTCGTAAAACTCGAGCAGATTGGCCGACAGATTGAGGCGAGCGTCGGCGAAGACTTCAGGGCGCTTAAACAGTTCACGGTTGAGGCTGATGCACTCAGCCAGGAGCGGATCGTGGGCGAAATTTTGGAGGATCTGTTCGGCTTCGCGATAAAAAGCCGCCCACTTTTCGGGATCGGCGAGGCTGATGAGCGCGAAGGTATCGGGCGACCACCATTGATTCAACTGCTGGGAGCCGGCGACCACGGGGGGCTGACCGTTTTGCAGGCCCTGCGCGGTTTGAACGAAGATGCCGGAGAGGGCGGCGCAGACGGGGTGGGTCTCGGGATTCGCGTAAAGGAACGCTTCGATCATGGCGCGGTAGGGAACGCCGTGCTCGGCCGCAAGGAAAAGAAACGGCAATTGCAGGACCCGATCGAAGATGAGGAACTGCGTGGCCCAGGCATAGGCGCGGGCGCGTACCCAATCGGCGCGCGGCATAGCGGCGGTGGCGACAACGGTGTCGATGCACTCGACGATCTGCTCTTCGTTGGGATTTAGCGAGCCATCGATCATGGGGACCGAAGCGAGTTCCATGCCGTATGCCGTTTGATAAGCGGACGAGCCCATCTCGGCGTTGGGCAAAACCTGGCACTCATAGATATTCAGGAAATTGTGCTGGCCGCGACGGATAACTTCGGAGATTCCGCTAGCGAAGCTTTCGTAGGTCTCGCCCGGAAGGCCGACAATGATTTCGGTGTTGGTGGGGACTCCGTGCTCGTGGTGGCGGCGCGCGAGGTCGTGGAAGGATTCGAGCGAAATATTGTCGCGCTTGATGATTTTGAGCGTGCCGGGGTCGACGGATTGAAGCGAGGTGGTGGCGGAGAGAAAGGCGCGGCCCGAATCCCAGAGAATGCGCTGAACTTCGTAGCAGCGGTCGGTCGAATTCTTAGCGGTTTGGACCGAGACGCTCATGCGATGGTTATGGCGCTCCAGGCTCTCGACGTAGGCTTTGGCGATATCGATGTCGCGCGTGAGGATGCCGAAGTTGGCGTCGCAGAAGAAGACGTGCGCGATGCGCTTGCGAGCGAACCAATCGGTTTCGGCCTTTACGCGATCCATGTCGAAGCGGTAGACCTTACTGGCGATGGCCGATCCCCAGTCGCAGAACGTGCAGCCGAATGGGCAGCCGCGATTGGTTTCCCAGGCCGATTGCCAATGCAGGTCAGGATTGGCGCGCATGACCGGCTCGAATACGTTTTCAAGAAACGGCGACGGGAATTGCGACAGGTCCTGCGCGCGAGGCGCTGTCGGATTAGCGATGAACGCGCCTTCGGCATTGAGGTAGCTGACGGACGGAATGGCAGACCAGTCGCGCGCGCCGGCTTGCTGAAGGATCTGAAAGAAGACGCGCTCCCCTTCTCCGTGACAGACGATGTCGATGAAGGGGTTTTCCCGCAGGAACGCCTCGGCTCGATTGGGCACTTGCGGGCCGCCGAAGACGATCAGAGTTTGCGGGCGCGCGCGCTTGAGTTCGCTGGCAATGCGGAGAGATTGGCGGATATTCCAGATATAGGTGCTGAAGCCGACGAGATCGGCATTCTGCAAAATGCCGACGGCGTCCGCGAGCGGTGTGGGACGAAAGATGGGCAGCAGGAATTCGAAGGCGGAAGGATCGCCGTATTTCTGCGCATAGGCTTGCAGGAGTCCGACCGAATATGGGAGATACACGGATGTTCCGGGCGCCGGGCCGGAGGCCCAGAGATTACGCACGACCCGGCCATTGCGGAAACAGTATTGCGGGACGGATTCGGTAACCTCTTCGCGCGAAATCTGGACGAGACCGACTGTGACTTTATCGGGCATGCTGGTTCGTCTGGAAGGAATTATTGAACCGCAACGGCGCCCTGCTCGCGCTTTCGGATGAGCTCGGCCATGGAAGCCATTAATTCGCGCCGCTTGCGAAGGGCTTGCTCGTGGGCGGCGGCGGCTTTGGCGACGTCGGCGCCGCAGTGTGGACAGGTCGACTCATGCGGATAGATGTATTGATTGCAGGCGCGGCAGAGATCCAGAACCGGGGCGACGCGGCCTTCGGGGACGACGCCGGGCTCGGCCTCGCGAACGGGATAGGCGGGAGTGGCGGCGCCGATCTGGACGAGATCGGACGAGGAACGGAGGGAAGGCGCGGCAGATGGCTGGGATGCCGCTTCTTTGCCCGGGATTGGTTCGAGGATGACTTCGAATTCGCCGATGGCGAAAGGTTTTTTGGGGGCATCGTGGAGCTTCGCGATGCGCTCCCGGAGACCGCGTTTTTCGAGTTCGAGCGCGCGGTAATGGCAGTAAGGGTTATTGCCGGGCCGGCCCAACAGCGAATGAGAGGTCCAGGTGCAACCGGCGCGGCAGACATCGGCGTAATAGCAGGTGCGGCAAAAGCCCCAGAGATCGTCGACGGTGCGAAGGCGCGCGAAGTGGATTTCTTTGCGGGTGTTCCAGATCTGCTCGATAGTCATGTCGCGCACGTTGCCGCCCGCGAAACCTACGGTCGCAAGCGAGGGGCATCCTTTAACCGTGCCGTCGGCTTCGAGAGCGATCACGGATTGACCCGCGCCGCAGCCGCCCCAGTGGTCGCGTTCGTCGCCACGCGGACGCCACAGGCGCTCATAAGGACCGAAGTAGCCGATATTGTTTCCGCCATCCATCCAGACGCCACGCTTGCGGCCCTCTTCCCAGAGGCGCGCGAGCAAAGGCATCAGGTCGAGCACCTGGTAGGGCTGCATGAGAATGTGATCGTTGTCGACGGCGTTGCCCATCGCAACGGCGATCTGTAACTGCCAGACGGTGACGCCGGCGTCGGCGATGATGTCTAGAATGCCGGGGAGATCTGGGAGCGTGTCGCAGGTGATGGAGGTGTTGACGGTGACTTCGAGGCCAGCGGCTTTCGAGCGGCGCAGAGCATCGACGGCCATGCGGAAAGAGCCAGGCACGCCGCGCACCCGATCGTGCAGAGCTTCGAGACCATCAATGGAAACACCGATCTGCTTTAAGCCTGCATCGGCCGCTTGCTGGATACGCTCATTGGTGAGCTGGCGGCCGCCGGTTTGAATTCCGCAGCGAATGCCATGGGAGGAGATCCGGCGCACGATCTGGATCCAGTCGCGCCGTAAAAACGCTTCGCCCCCGATGAGGCCGATCTCGCGGGCGCCGAGGCGGGCGAGCTGGTCGACTACATCGAGGGCTTCCGCGGTTGTGAGTTCGTCCGCGCGAGGGCGTCCCGCACGAGAACCGCAATGCTGGCACTTGAGGTTACAAGTAAGAGTCAGTTCCCATACGACTGCCACTGGAACGCAGCGGCGAACTTCTTCTGCGGTGGTCTGACGACCCATCGCGAATCTGCCCGATTAAGAATGCAGCCTACGCCACGGCGGCGACCGGCGCACCCTCCAGCCGTTCGATTTCTGCCTTCATTTCTTCCAGGCGCGCGCGCTCTTCAGCGGCCTGCGGATCCTTCGAATTCGCGGGATCCCGGAACCACTTCTCCGACTGGGCGGCCATCGATTTCATCGCATCGAGATCTCCCGACGAAAGTAGAGACTCGAAGTCGCTGTATCCGCCGAAGGCGATCATGTACAAAGGTCTTGGTGTTCTTGCCATAAGTATTGCTCCTCTCTAACACTTGCTTTCCGAAAAATTTGAGACAACAACCACGAGTTAATCACCGGCCCGCGGCCCTGTCAAACAAATAATCGCATTTTCTGCAGTCAACCGACCGAAATATTGACTAAATCCTTTCCATTAGAACGTTGAGAGACGCTAGAGCCGAGAATTTGCAGCACCTCTGAATCCCTGAACAGTTCACTGCAAGCCTGACAAATGCTGGTGTATTGCGGCCGAATTTTATGGCCGAGCCCAGCATTTCGCAGGGCTTCAAAAAACGAGGATGGACCCTGTTCAACGACCTGTCTTAAGAAGAAGTTTTGCTCAGCATCTTTGGCGATCCGATCCAAGGGTGTGGCATGAACGTTGCCTAGCGATAGACTCGGGGTGCTCTCGGCGCCCGCGCAACAGGGGCCGACATTGCCATCGGGCCGAATGGTGAGATTCAGGAAATTCGCACAACTTCCGTTCGCGCCCTCTTCGGATACGTAATATTCGCGGGCATCGATCTCGCGAATGGCTCGGCCGGTGGGAATCAGGCCGCTGGCATTCACCTCGACTCCATCCAAGTCGTCGGGAGTGAATTGACGGAGTGTCTCATCGATCTGATGTTTGCGCGTGGTGACGACGCGCATGCAGATGAAGACGCGGGCTTGTTTCAGGACGTCAATGGACTTGCGAATGGTCGAGGCGGGTATGAATTCGAGGTGAAAGCGATCGACGCTGAGCTCGACACGCCGGAGGCCGCATTCCACCAGACTGGCGATCATGCTGGCGGCGCGGGCTCGATTGACGCCCCAGAAGCCGTTGGTGACGATGGACGAGCCGAAGCCGAGCACATGGGCGTGACGCGCCAGTTGCAGCATCTGTGGGAAATAGAGGAAGGGTTCTCCGCCTGCAAAGTGGATCATCTTTCTGAGATTCGGGATGCGAGCGGCTTCTTCGATCACGCGTTCGAGCAGGGCGACATCCCAGGGGTGCCGAACTTCGGGACCGCACTCCGGGGCGCAGTGGCGACAGGCGATATTGCAGTGATCGGAAGGGATCAGTACGAGAGAGTGATAGCGCATAATCTACACCGTTTGGGAGGCTCGGGCGGCTGCGACTAACTGGTGAAGAGGCTGGCCCCGAAGATTGCCCGCGAGCACGTTCACGATTTCGTCCCTGGTTTGCAGGCGCATCAGGAGGTCCCCGGAAGAGTTCAGCACGAGCCTCACGCGCTCTTTGGGGGGTACGGCAGGAGCTTCCGAGATGGGAAGCAGGCGCGTGGGTCGAACGCGTATCGGCAACACAGTCACGGTGAATTGACGATCCTCTACAGCCCGCGCGACGCGGCAGCAGTTGTCGGAGAACTTTTCGCCCAGCTCAAATTCGAGCCGGAGATCTATACCGGCAGCGGCGCAGCCGTCGACCAAATTGCGGACATGATCGGAAGGCAGTCGGAGCGCTTCGTCCTCGTTGACGTGGAGAACGATTTGCTGCGCGCCGGAATCGGCGACCTGTTCGAGGCGATCGATGGTTTGGAGCCGATCGTTGAAGTAGATACCGGTAGTCACGAGACGGGGAACAAGGAGCAGTTTGCGGAACTCCGAAATGGCGGCGCAGAGCGCCTGCTGATGTCCGAAGGCCTCGCGTTCGCCGATTTCCGCGGAAAAGGACCAAGGGGCGAGGGATAGCTTTTCGAGCTCGGAAAAGACACAGAACCGATCGTGAAAGAAGGGTTGCGGGCCGGTGGGGTCATCCGGAACGAAGCACGCGATATCTACGGTGAGTCCGGCCAACAGCATGAGGCAGTATCCGGTCAAACAGGACTGCGTTCATTATGTCAGTTGGCGCTGGAGAGATGCGCGTGTGGTTAGTGGACGTCCAGCGACATGTTGACGATTTGGAATCGAAAGCGTTCCGGCGGGAGCGACGAGATGGGGTTGGGAGTCATGTTCAGCCAGGTGCGATAGGCCGACTGCGCAACTGAGTTATTCAAGTAGAAGAGGAATTGATCCGAACAACATCGGATAGGAGGCATCTGGCGGAAAGCGAGACGCAAGCCGACAGCCTTTTCAAGCCGCACGCCTTCTGTCTTGACGGCCTTATCCTCGAGCAGGGTGACAAAGCTGCTGCGGCCGGCATGCGGCCATACGTCGCTGCGCAGCAGATTGCGCAGTTCCACACGCGCGCCGAAAGTGATTTCGCACTGGCGAATCCATTCGACAACGGCATCGCCCCAATGCCAGTGGCTCAGCAGACCCAGGTATTGATCGACTAAATTTAAGGCCAGATCCATCTTGCGGCGTTCGACGGTTTCTTCGGCCGCAATGAGATCGGCAGCAAGCGGGGGGACCATGTCTTCCTGCTCGATAATCTCGGCGGCGACACCCATCATCTTGTCGAGCCGCTTTACCTCCGGGACGGTTTTCACCAGGAGGGGAGGAAGCTCGTGCGTCTTGCCGCCCGGCACCTCCACGAATAGCCGATCACCCACGATGTCCATAAGCAGCCTCGCTGTTTCTTATCGACAACCCGGTCGCATAGGTCTTGTTAACCCTCGATTGTAAGGACGTTTCCGGCAACTTACAAGTTGCTCGTGCAACCGTCCTAGCAGTTTAGTTACAAAACTGACGATTTTGTTTCAGGGCTCCCCGCGATTTGGCACACACCGGTCCGGAGTGCCAACAGAGAGTGCACGTTATTCTTGAGAGATATGCATCGTTTGGCCGTGGGCAGGATAGCCCTCTTAGTACTTTTAACGGCATGGATGCTAGGGGCTGCCGCCCTCCCGAACTGCACACAATCGGCAAAAACATTCGCGCCCTGCGAGATCGGTTTTGAGTGGCAGGATCGGGAATTGCCACAGGGAGCTTCGCCATACAAGGACGAGCTGCTGAACGTTGAATTTCGTTCACCGAAGCACATTACGTATCTCATGCATGCGTTCTGGGATGGAGGGCGCACGCTGCGGGTGCGGTTTACTCCAACGGAAGCGGGCATTTGGAATTATCACGTCACGAGCGAAATCAAGCGCTGGGATAACCAGGAGTCCTCCTTCACGTCTGCCGAGACCGAAAGTCCGGGGCTGGTGAGCGTGGCGAACTTGCGGCATTGGCGCACGACCAACAAGCAGCCGCACTTATGGCTTGCGGTGTCGGCGCCATTTCTGGATGTGGAGATGCCGGCGCTCGAACCTTGGCTGGACGCCCGAAAGCGGGACGGGTTCACCCATATTCGAGGACCGCTGCTTACGGAAAGCTCTTCGCTGAAGCCGCTCACGCCCGGCATGGAGCCGAACTTCGCGTATTTCGCGGCGCTCGATGAGCGGATCCTGGCGATCGACACGCGAGGATTCACGCTGGATCTGCTGCTGGCGGACGAATCGTTTGTGAAGTCCGGGGCGCTGAACGACTGGCAGCAGCGAGATCCGTTGATCCGGTACGTGGTTGCGCGGTATGCGGGGTTGAACGTCACATGGCAAGGCATCGAGCGCTTCGAAGACACGCCGAATTCGCGCGAGCTGCTGAAGAAACTCGGGGCGATTGTGCAGAAATACGACGCATTCGAACACCCGCGATCGACGGATGCAACAGTGACATCGTCGCCTTTACTGGCCGATGGCTGGATGAATTACTTGATTGAAGCATCGCCGCATCCGGAACTGGCGGCCGTGGAACATCAGTTTACAGAGCAGCCGGAGATACACGTGATTACGGCGACAGACCCGGAGACGTTCCGGCACGAACTCTGGAACTGCACGACAAATGGCGAGTATCCCAGCGTTTCCTATGACGCGATGAAGAACGAAGCCAACGCTCGGGCGGTGCACATTTGGTTCAACGTAGTTTCCGATACGAGGCACTGGGAGTTGGAGCCTTATTTCGATGTCGATGGGGCGCGGGCAGTGGGGTTGCAGGAAGTGGAATATCTCGCGTATGCAGAGACTCCGGGGATTGTGGAAGTGACTTTGCCTAAGCACAAGTACAATCCGGTCTGGGTGAATCCGGTCAGCGGAGAGGAGATTCCGCTGAAGGATTATAAGGGCGAGGTTTTCAGCCGGCAGACTCCGGACGCGGCGCACGACTGGGTGCTGCAGGTTCCGCGCGAGGGGCACAAGGCAAGCATGCTGCGTTCGTATTACTTCGAGTCGCAGGCTCCCCCGGTACAGGAGCCGGAATTGGACAATTCGAAGATTCCGTTCGAGATCACCGACCCGGCGCAGGACGATTTGAACCGGTTGATCCCGGCGCCGTATGGGGTGAAGATCACCCGGGCCAACCGCGCGACACGAAGGATGCAGTATGTGTGGTGGGGCGAAGTGGTGGCGGCGGGACAAGGCGCGCGCGTGCTGGGAGTGGGCGCGTCCGGAAACTTAAACGTGTCACAGCACTTGGTTTGCCCGCCGGGATCGAACCTGACTTTGCGGGTACTCGCGATCAATGCGAACGGGAAGGCGTACGAACTGGATCGTGTTTATCGGTTGACGCCGTAACGCCGATTCTGCGGGCGACCGGACGCCGAACTGGTTTGGAAAGGCTAAAGCGGCAAGGCAGCCGAACCGGGGAGCGGGTGATTGGTCAGCAGGAGCTTGCGGCCACTAACCGCGACGACGTAGAGCGGATCGCCTTCAAGAATCGTTCGAGCACGCAAGGCGCCTTCGCGGTCCGCGACGAGATAGTAACGGGACGATTCCTGCCAGCGCTTTTCAAACTGTGCGTCATCAATGAAAACGGAGGGCGCGCCGGGTGCATACGAGCCATAAACGAGGTTGTTGATGCGCGCATTGAGAAGAAGCGCGGAACTGCCGGTATAGAAAATTACGGACGAGAAGTCGTAGTACTGATGATCGACGATGAGCTGTCCGGACGGTGCTCGCAACATGGCATCGGCTAAGGCCCGCGAGGACATGTAGGGATCGAAGACTACCAGCGCAAGCCGCGCGGCATGAAAGAAAAGCACCATCATGAACGCCGTTGAGAGAAACGCCCGCTTGCCGTTCCAGCGAAGCGTGCCGAGCGCGCCGGCGAGAAATGCGAGAGCGGCAAGCGCCAGCGGCAGACGGAGATACGCAAAGGATGCGACCGTTAGATCTTCCATGTGGCCAAGCGAGAGGGTGTAGGCCTGGCGGTTTTCAGTAAGCGCCGTAGAGATGTCGCCGGGCGTGGGTACATGGCGGACCAGCAACAGCAAGATTATGGCCGCAATGGCGGCGCAGGCCGTGAGGATCGATAGAACGCGAGTCCCCACCCGGATGCGGCGCCCCCCGACTGCCATGGCCGAGCCAAGCAGCAAGGCGAAGGCGGGATAGCAGGGCATCGAATAGTATTCCTGGGTGGTCGAAAACGTGAAGAACACCAGCACGAAGCCGATCCAACATAGGGCCAGGAGACGGGCGCGGCCGGCGCGATCGGTTGGCTTAAAGGAAAGCTTGGCGACAGCGGGAAGGTAAACGCTCCAGGGGAAGAGCCAGACCAGATGAAAGAGCAAGAACCAGAGACGAGGGACGGTGTTGTAGTCGCGGGGATAGCGCAGATTCAGAAAACGCAGAACCTGTTCGTTGATGAAGTAAAACCAGACAAAGCCATGGTACTGGCCCGGAATGCTGTGTAGAGCAAAGGCGAAATAGGGCGGATTGCGCAGTGCGGCAAGGATATGCCATGGGGCGGCGATGGCGAGAACAATCACGAGGCCGGTAGAAGGATGGAGCCGCTTCCAGATTCGAGCGGAGAAGAGTTGGCGTGTGAAAAGGAGATAGAGAAACGCGGCGCCTGCGGGAAAGGCGACGGCGATTAGACTCTTCAGCAGCAGACCGGTTCCGAGGCTTGCGGCCATAATGGCAGCCCAAAGACGCGGGTGACTTTCCTGCTCGTCGGTGACACGAAGGAAAGCCCAGAGGGCAAGCGCGATGGCGCCAGTGAGCATCACGTCGGGAATGCCTATGCGCGTGAACAAGAAGAGGCCGACGCAGGTGGCAATGCAGAGACCGGCATACACGCCGGCGCGTTTTCCGAAGGCCCAAACGCCGAAGGCCATGGTGATCCAGCAGAGAGCGACGGCCGAGAGCGCAATGGGTATGCGGGCGGCCCAATCGTGAACTCCGAAGATTTTGTAAGAGCCGGCCATTGCCCAATAGACAAGGGGCGCTTTTTCGAGATACTTGATGCCATCCAGAGTGGCCGTGACCCAGTCGCCGGATTGCAGCATTGTCTTGGCGATTTGGGCCTGAACCGCGTCGACATCGTCCATCAGCGAGGGTGGCGAGACAACGCAACCGACATAGATCAGTGCGGCGACCGCGATGACAACAAGATAAAGATACGGTGCGCGGATCGGCGGGGATGGGGGCGCCGGGTGCGAAGTGGTTAAGACTTCAGTTTTTAAGGTCTGATCCAAACGGTCGACTTTGGTTACCAATACTACAGTCCTGCCGGGCTACTTACCTTTACGATAGCAAGTACAAAAAGCTGACGCCGGCGGGGTTCGTGTAACGCCAGCCAAGTGCAAGCATCTGTTATATTTCGGTAGGGTGTCTCGCGCAGCAAGATCGCGGGCGCAACGTTAGTATGAAAGAGCCTGAATGCTTCTGACCGCGACCGGATATGTGTTCCTCGGGTTAGCGGTTCTACCCTTCATTTATTATCTTCTAGCGCTATACAGCAGTTGGCGGATGTTCCGCAAGAAAGCGACGGCGCAAGGTTCCGATTTCACTCCGCCGGTGAGCATATTGAAGCCGGTACGGGGGGCCGATCCGGAGGTTTACGAGAACTTCGCCAGTTTCTGCCGGCAGGATTATCCGGATTACGAGATTTTGTTTTGCGTGGGGCCGGATGACGAACAGGCAATCGGCGCGATCGAACAATTGAAACGCGATTTTCCGGCGCGGCGGATCGGCCTGCTGTTTGGGTCGCGACGTCGGGCCGTGAACGATAAAGTTGCAAAGCTGGGGCGGCTGGTCACGGAAGCGCAGCATGAATACCTGGCAATTAGCGATAGCGACGTGCGGGTGGCTCCAGACTATCTGCGGAGAGTGATGGCTCCGCTGGCGGACGCGCATGTGGGCGGCCTGACCTGCTTTTACGGTTCTATCCGAGACGAGACGTTTGCGGACCGGTTACAGACGATGGGGATGTTTTCCGATTTCTATGCCGGGATCATCGTCGCGCGGCAATTGGACGGAGTGAAGTTCGCATTGGGGCAGACTATCGTGGCTCGCAAGTCTTTGATTACCGGATTCGGCGGTTACCAACGACTGGAGAACCGGCCGGGCGACGATCTCTTGACGGGCCGCTTGATTTCCGAACAGGGATATGAGGTCAAGCTTCTGCCTTACACTGTGAGCACTGTTTCCGACTATCGATCCTTGCGAGAGCTGTTGCAGAAGAGGCTGCGGTGGATTGTGGTCATGCGTCACATGCGCCCCTGGGGACACTTGGGGCTGCTGTTGACACAGGGGCTTCCATGGTCGATTGTGGCAATCGCGATTCGTCCTACCATGGCGGTGGCTTTGAGTTACTTGGGCGCATATTGCGTGCTGCGCCTGGCGATGACGTGGAGTATTGGAGTGTGGGGCCTGCGGCGGCCGGGACTGTTGAAAGAAGCGGTATTGATTCCGGTGTGGGATGCGGTGGCGTGCTTGCTTTGGGTAGCCAGTTTTCTTCGCAACAGCGTACGCTGGCGGGGAGGCGAATACTACATTCGCGACGGCGAACTGGTTCCGGCGACTTCGCCTTCGACAGGCGACTAGCGCCGCGGCGATGAAGATCGCGATTGCAGGAGCCGGCATTTATGGCGCAACCTGCGCCATGAAGTTAGCTCAGCACGGACATAAAGTGGATATGTTCGACCCGCTGGGCATCATGAGAGCGGCTTCGGCGATTAATCAGTATCGGGTCCACGCCGGCTATCACTATCCGCGAAGCGCGGAGACGATACAGGAGATTCTGGAGGCGCGCGGCGAATTCCTGCGCGAGTTCCGGGAGGCCATCGTTCGGAATAGCCGCCATTATTACGCCATACCGAAAGAGGGATCGCACACCGCTCCGGGCGCGTATGAGCGGGCAATGGAAGCGCATGGGCTGCCACTCAGAGGATGCCGGCCGGACTGGCTGGATTATGCATTTATCGACCGCTGTTACGAGGTGGACGAACAGATTTACGACCCTGAAGTGTTGCGCGAGATTGTGAGGGAACGGTTGGCCGAAACCGGAGTGCGATTCGAGCGCCGCGAGTTTACGAAGGAGATGCGCGACGAATACGACTTCGTGGTGTGGGCGACATATGGGATGGCGCAAAGCCGCGGGATATTTGCGCGGGCGAAGTATCAGGTGGCGGAAAAGATGCTGGTGGAACTGCCGCTTGAATTAAAGGGCGTGGCGCTCGTGGTGGTGGACGGACCGTTTACCGGATTCGATCCGTACGGAAGTTCGAAAACTTCGCTGTTTGGGTCGGCCAAACACACCAACCATTGGTCGACCACCGACGCGGAGGACGCGCCACCGGAACGGTATCGCTCGAGATTGAACGGCATGCAATTCGAGCGGGCGCCGTTCACGAATTTCGACGCGATGCGCGCAGATGCGGCGCTAGCGACGCCCGCGGCGGCCAAGGCCGAGTATCTGGGATCGCGGTTTGTCATGCGCGTGGTGGAGGACAGCCCGGAAGATCGGCGCGTCCTATACATTAAAGATGGGTCGGCCGGCGAGATCCACATATTCTCAGGCAAGGTGGTTAGCGCGGTGAAGGCCGCGCGACTGTTATGCGAGCGCATTGCGAATGCCTGAACGATGGTCCTACGTCGTTCTAGGGCGTGGGCGTTGGGCGCGCCGGATGCGAGAGGTGCTCGAAAGCGAGGGCCGCCGCGTGGCGCGGATCGAGCAGACGCGGGTCGGGGCCGACGAGTTGACGGACGAGCTCAGAAGGAGCGCCGCTCAGGCGGCCTGGCTGTGCGTAACGCCGGGACCGCATGTGGCGACAATGATACGAGCATCGATAGCGGCGGGCCTGCACGTAGTCGCGGAAAAGCCATGGCTGTGTTCGGCGGCAACGACAGCAGGACTGGAAATGGAAGCGCGCGAGCGCGGGCTTCGGGTGGGAGTCCACTTCGAATATTGTCTCCTGGAGGAAGTGGAGGCCTGGCGGGAGCGGTTCCACGACTCGCAGGGGCTTGAGTTCGGCGGTAGATTTACGACAAGCCGCTTGGACAGGCAAGGCATTCCCGCGCTCGAGAACTTTGGATCGCACCTGGCGGCGATACGCAGGCACGCCGCGCCGAAGTCCCAAATTGCAGAACTTGCGTGCGCTTATGAAGCTGGGGACGAGCGCCGAGTGTGGATCGGAGACGAATGCATCGACTTTCTTCGAAACCGCGAGCCGCTGATTCAGAGATTCGTCGAGCGATTGGAAGGCGGCGCGGAGTTCCCGTTCGGGCTCGATTTTGGGCTGCGCGTAACCGAGGATCTAACTAAGTGGCGCGACCGGCAAACAGCGCCTTCTCGCCGGCCGTGATCTGCGGTCGACGGACATTGGAGGCGTTGCGCCAATTGACTTGCGGCATGAACATCGACGTATCGATCCGATCGCGATAGCGAATTGCGACGTTCAACAAGGAGTCGAGCAGCGAGTCCGAAAGGTAGTGCGGCTGAAGGCCGAGATCGATCAGCTTCGAGTGTTTCGCGTTGTAGTAGTGATCTTCGGATTCAACGCGCGGATCGGACAAGTGATCGATATCGACCGTGAGGCCGAGTTTGCGGCCCGAGGCCTGAACGAGCTGTGCGATCTGGAGAACCGAGAACTGCTCTGTAAATTGATTGAAGACGCGGCACTCGCCTGGCGCCGCCGGATGGAGGCAAGCGAGTTCCACACAACGAACCGTGTCGCGAATATCTAGAAAGCCGCGGGTCTGGCCACCGCGTCCGTAGACAGTGAGCGGATGGCCGATGGCCGCTTGGACACAAAAGCGATTGAGAACCGTGCCGAACACTTCGTCGTAATCGAAGCGATTGATGAGCGCTTCGTCCTGCGCCACTTCATCGGTCACGGTACCGTAGACCACGCCCTGGTTCAGATCCGTCGCGCGCAGGCCCCAGATCTTGCACGCAAACATGATGTTGTGGCTATCGTGCACCTTCGAGAGGTGATAGAAGGAGCCGGGCTGCTTCGGAAACGGCAGTACATCTTTGCGCCCGTTGTGCTCGATGGAAATATACCCTTCTTCGATATCGATATTGGGAGTGCCGTATTCGCCCATCGTGCCAAGCTTGACGAGGTGGCAATCGGGCTGAATCTCGCGAAGGGCGAATAGCAGGTTCAGGGTTCCGACGACATTGTTGACCTGAGTCGAGACCGCATGCTTGCGATCGATCATGGAGTATGGCGCGGAACGCTGCTCAGCGAAGTGAACGATGGATTCGGGTTGGAATTGAGAAACAAAAGAGGACAGGAACTCATAGTCGGTCACGTCGCCGACAAAGAGCTCGGCAGTGCGTCCTGTCAGCTCATTCCAGACGCGCAGGCGTTCTGCGAGAGGCCGAATAGGAGTCAGGGTCTGAACGCCAAGTTCGTGATCCCACTGCCTCCGAACAAAGTTGTCGAGAATCGCAACTTCGTGCCCTTTTGCCGACAAATACAGTGCTGTGGCCCAACCGCAATAGCCGTCACCTCCGAGCACACCAATTTTCATATTGCGGATGAGTTCTCCTTGCTTAAGTAAAAGTGCTTGGGACGACAAATCGGGAATTCAAAGTACGCAAGCTGCGCGGCCGAGTGTTGCCCAAACAAACACGATTCTAACGTGAGACGCATTTATTCATCGCAACGTAACGCTAAGAGGCAGCAGCAGCGGAAGATCCGGAAGGTACTGAGGTCCTTTCCCGAGTGGAGCCGACAAGCGTAGTCCCAAGAAATATAAGCGCGGTTCCGAGCCAACGGCCGGAAGTGACTTGCTCTGATAAGAGGAATCGGCCTAGCAGAGTGGAGACGATGTAGCCGGTAGCGGTCAAGGGCAAAACGAAACTCAGGTCGGCCAAGCTAAGCAACGCCATCCGCGTGAGCAAGCCTAATACGAGGGCCGCGATACCAACCGCGACGAAGGGATTGGCAAGAGCGCGAAGATACGGCAGAGGATTGACAGACAAAACCTGGGGAAAATGTTTCATTCCCCAAGCTAGGCAAACATTCCCGAGCGGCCTTAGCACCAAAACCAGGGCGAGCAGCCGGTAAGCCCGGAAAGTAGCGCTGGGGGCAGACGGCGCAGCCTTCTGATCGGGCACATTGCACACTATGCGCTCACCAACCTCATTTCGATCTACTGATGTAATTGTAAACAATGCCATTATCCGTTTATCGCGGGCAGCAGAGCGCCGCTGCAGACGCCCAAGCCTATACGCGCCCAGCCACGCCGTTCGCAGTATCCCGTCAAAGTGACTTCATCCCCGTCCTGAAGAAACAGACGGTTCTCGCCATTGGGAAGATTCACCGGTTCGCTGCCCTTCCAGGTTTGCTCCAGGAGACAGCCGCGATTCTCCCTATCAGGACCGGAAACGGTACCGCTGGCAATCAAATCGCCCGGACGTAGCGGACACCCGTTGGAGGCATGGTGGGCGACCATTTGGGCGAGTGTCCAATACATGTCCCTGAAGGAAGCACGGCTGAGGCGGAAGGGGTCACGCACGGTCGGCGTTTGAAGCCACGCTTCAAGAGTGATGTCGAAAGCGGCCGGCGCGGCATTTTCGAGATATGGCAGCACTGGCGTGTCGTGAGGGGCGGCGGAAAGGCGGAATGGTTCGAGCGCTTCCAGAGTCACGAGCCATGGCGAGATGGAAGTGGAAAAGCTTTTTGCTAGAAAAGGGCCGAGAGGCTGGTACTCCCAGCGCTGAATGTCGCGGGCGGACCAGTCGTTAACGAGACACACCCCCGCAATGTGTCGCTCGGATTCGGCGATGGGGATGGGCTTGCCGAGAGCATTACCGGGTCCGAGGAAGGCGCCCAGCTCGACTTCGTAGTCGAGCTCTTGAGTAGGTCCGAAGCGGCCCTGCGAGAGCTGCCCGAGGGGGCGGCGAACCGGCGTGCCGCTCGGAACGATCGAGGACGCCCGGCCATGGTAGGCGATAGGCACGTGCTTATAGTTGGGCAGCAGAGGGTTATCCGGCCGGAACATACGCCCGACGTTGGTGGCGTGGTGAATGGAAGCGTAGAAGTCCGTATAGTCGCCGATAGACGCGGGCAAAAGCATCCGGCATTCGCCTTGCGGAATGAGCGGGCGAGTTGGCGAGCCCTGGGCCAGTGCTTGGCTGATGGCGCGGCGAAGGTCCCGGCGCTGTGTGGCGGGGAGTGCCATGTAAGCGTTGAGCGATTCACCGGAGAGCCACGGCCGCGCATCGAGAACGAAGTCGCCTATAGCGATGCCAACCCGAGGGAGTTCGTCATTGCCGGCGCGAAAGACACCGAGCGGAAGGTTCTGAATGGGAAAATCGCAGCCGGACCGGTTCGCGGATTCAACCCAACTTTTCAATTCGGGATCGTGAGTTTCGTCGATCATAGCCAGCCAAGGCGCTCCAAGTCTGAGATCGGTTCTTCAAAAGAGCAAGAGCCAAACGAATGCGCGAAGTGGACGCGGGCCTGTATTATCTGATCCGTGGAGAGCGACAGATTGCGCCAGCGCGCGCATGTATCAAAGTGAAAAGCGCCGGCATCGGTTTCAGAAAGTACGGGTCCGATGTCGCGCTCTCCGTTCCAGGCGAAGGCGGCCGCCATGAAAACGTTTATGAAACCGTGCACCATTGCAACGGGGGCATTTGTTTGGTAAGTGAGCGGGCGTAGAGACCGGATGGGATGATGGAGTCCCGCCGTGGTTTTGAACGGCAACTGAAGCTCGGCGCAGGCGGCAAGGAAGCGGGCGAGGCTATCGACGGAGGGGACGGCATCGGGCGTGAGGCCACCGGTGCGGATCTTGGCGAAACAGCCAGCGCTCTTTATTGAGTCGAGTCCGGCGGCACAATCTGGCCGCACCTCGCAATAGATCGGTTTCGACGCCGATATGGGTTGTTTAGATTCGATAGTGGCCGCGCGAGGGTCGTCCTCATCGGCCAGCACGGCGAAGGGCGCCCTCATGTTTGCAGGCACGTTGGGCAGTTGGCCCGCGGGGATGACGAATCGGCCGAGCATCCAGGCGTGTCTGCTGTCGCGATAGTGATGATAGCCGGCGAGAGCGCGTTCGAGCGGCCATGCCGCAGGCGGAAAGAATCCGGCGTAATCGACGACGCCTTCGAGCAGCGCGCGCAGCGCCGGAGCTACGCTTCGAGCCACGACAGATAGTAATCTTTATCTTCGACTTCGACGGCTTCGCGGCTGACATGCAGACCGCGGAAGGTGTCGATCATCACTGCGAGTTCATTGGTCTCTTTCTGTCCAATGGAAGCCTCCGTCCGGCCGGGCTGCGGACCATGCGCAAGGCCGTCGGGATGCAGCGTGACGGAGCCGTATTCGATGCCCTTGCGGCTCATGAATTCAGAGTTGGCGTAATAGAGCACCTCGTCGGACATGACATTGGAGTGATTGTAGGGCGCGGGAACTGCTTCCGGATCGAAGTCGTAAGGGCGCGGGCAAAAGGAACAGATGACGAAGCCGTCGCCATCGAAGGTCTGGTGCGTGGGGGGCGGCAAATGGAAGCGGCCGACACGCGGCTCGAAGTTATGTATGTTCAGCGCCCAAGGATAGTAATAACCGTCCCAACCGACGACATCGAATGGATGATAGGCGAGCACCATTTCGGTCAGGCAGTTGGCTTTCTTGACGATGAGCTTGAAGTCGCCCTTCTCGTCGAGCGTTTCGAGAGTTTCCGGGCAACGGATATCGCGTTCCGAGTAGGGGCTGGACTCCATGAGCTGGCCGAACTCATTGCGATAACGCCGTGGAGTGCGAACATAGCCGGCGCTCTCGATAATCAGAAACACGCTTTTTTCCGATGAAAGACGGTAGCGATGGAGAATGCCTCTCGGAATCACAAGGTAATCGCCGCTCGCGAATTGCAGATGGCCAAAGGGCGACTCAAGAACGCCTTCGCCTTCGCTTACGTATACAACTTCGTCGCCTTGCGCGTTGCGATAGAAATCCGAGATTCGGCCGGCCGCGCGCGCGAGCGATAAGGAGACATCGTTGTTAAACAGCAGGGGGAAGCGGCCGGTGACGACGTCGCCCGATTGAGCAAGAGCCTTGGTGCGGAAATGGCGGTGACGCAGCGGCTCTGGCGGCGCGGGCTCCCAGTTTGTTTGTTTCAGCACGTGAAGAGCGCGCACTGCGGTCGGCCTGCGGACGTGATAGAGCAGAGAGGAAGGACCGACGAAACCCATGTTGCCGACCAACTCCTCGGAGTACAAATCGCCCGAGGGCTTGCGATATATCTTGTGGCGTTTGGACGGAATTTCTCCGAGCTGGCGATAGATCATGCGACCTCCTGCATGCCAAGACGTTTATTGAGCAGACACTCGTTAGGGATTGCCACGGCGAGCCACCTTGTTTTTTTCGAGCAGGAAGCCGTTGCGTCGAACACCGGAAGCGGCGCCCCAAACATCGCGCCCCAAGGCATTCATCTGGCCGCGAGTAATATCGGCGACGACGGCATCATGCGCCGCTACGGCGTTTTTCTTTCGAATAGCATCAAGAATAGGCTTGAGCAAAGTTTCGATGTCTCGCGGGATTTCGTTCGAACCTCTCGCGGCAAGGTATACCAGGCGGGTTGAGCGTTCCAGCACACCTCGCAACAGCGACTCAAACTCCTTGTTGTGGGCCATGCGAGCGATCTGAAGATGGAATCTCTGGTTGGCCTCGATGAGAGCATCGAGACCTCCTGGAGCCTGGGCCGCCTCGCGCGCCTCATGATAAAAGGATTCCAGCGCGTCGATCTCCGCGGGGTCGGCTCGAAGAGCGGCCAGTTCAGCCGCTACTCCTTCCAACATGATGCGCGTTTCGAGCAGATCGCGGACCGCGCGGAAGCTCAACTCCGGCACGAAGTAGCCCCGCCGAGGGACGGCTTCGAGCAGTTGTTCGTTATGCAGGCGGTTGCAGGCTTCACGAAAAGGCGTACGTCCAATGGTATAGCGGGACAAGATGGCGGATTCGTTCAAGAAACTGCCTTCCGGAAATTCGCCGCGCAGGATGGCATGCTTCAGCATTCGGTAAGCGCGGTCTGCTAGGGTGCCGCCCGGCTGTCTGCGTTTTTTCGCTCGATTGGTAGGCATCTGAGCGCGATCGGAAAGCGATATACTTAAAGTATATCTTGTGTCTACGGAGGATATGAAGCTTGGTTTCCCCGGATTTGTTGGTTCCTCCCCACGTCGCCGCGCTGCGGCGTTACGAACCGGGATTGAGCGCGGAGGAGGTCAAACAACAGCTCGGTCTCGAACGGGTCGCAAAGCTAGCATCGAACGAAAATCCGCTCGGGTCGTCTCCACGAGCGATTGAGGCTGCGCAAAGGGCGTTGACAACCATGGCGCGATACCCCGACGGCGGAGCGGGGTTGCGGCGCCGGCTCGCAGAACGTTTTCACGTGAAAATGGAAAACGTAATTGTCGGGTCGGGGAGCGAAGGCATCATAGCGAACGTGGTGCGTACCTTCCTTTGCGACAACGATGAGGTGCTTACCACCGAGGCCGCATTTTTGGGCTTTCAGGTCCTGGCGCGAGGACGCGGGGTGACATACCGAACTGTACCTTATAAGGATTGGCAATACGATCTGCCCGCGTTGGCGGACGCCGGCAATGAACGAACGAAGCTGATCTATCTCGCAAATCCCAACAATCCGACAGGCACATTCTTCACGCGCACAGCGTTTGAAGAGTTTCATGCCCGCGTGCCGGAACGCGTGCTGATCATTTTGGACGAGGCGTATTTCGAGTTCGCCCAGGACGAGCCGACGTTTCCCGATTCAATGAACTACCGCTTCGATAACGTAATTACGCTGAGGACTTTTTCAAAGGCCTATGGGCTTGCCGCAGCGCGCATTGGATACGGATTCGCGCACGAAAATCTTATCTCAATGCTGCTGAAGGTGAAACTTCCGTTCGAGCCCAGTGGCATTTCGGCCGCGGCAGCGCTGGGAGCGCTGGAAGATGAGGAGTTCGTACGGAACACCGTGAGAGAAAACGCACGTGGACGCGCGTTTCTTCAACGGAAAGTGCGCGAACTAGGGTTTCGAGCACTGCCTTCCGCTGCCAGTTTCGTAACTATTGTTCTAGAAACCGAGGAGCAAGCGGACCACATGTTCCGGCAGTTGCTGCACAGGGGAGTAATTGTTCGGCCGCTGAAGGCGACCGGCTTACCCAAGTGCCTTCGCATATCGGTCGGAACGCCGGATGAGAACGAAATGTGCGTGGAGGCGTTGAAAAGCGCGCGGACTGAAATGGAGATGGATCTTTATGCCGGAAGCCACTGAACAGATCGAAAGACAATCTACAGCGACAGCGGACTTTCTTCCCATACACGGAACAGACCACATCGAGTTTTATGTAGGAAACGCCAAACAGGCGGCGTACTTTTATCGCGCGTCGATGGGCTTCCATCTGGTCGCCTATTGTGGACCGGAGACGGGAACGCGCGACCGGGTTTCCTATGTCTTGGAGCAAAATAAGATCCGGTTCGTGCTAACCACTCCTTTGGGGCCCTCCGGCGAAATTGCGGATCACGTGTACCGCCACGGGGATGGCGTGAAATCGATTGCGCTTCGACTGGACGACGCAAGGTCTGCATGGGAAGCGACGACAGCGCGAGGCGCGCGGAGCACGCAGGCGCCAGTGGCGCTCGAAGACGAGAACGGCAAAGCACAGCTCGCTTCCATCGCGATCTACGGCGACACGGTACATACATTCGTCGAACGGCGGGAATATAAAGGCCCATTTCTGCCGGGATTCGCAGCGGTTCCGGGACCTGATCGCGTCGCGCGCCCAACGGGGCTCCTACACATCGACCACGCTGTAGGAAATGTGGGCTGGGGCCAGATGAACACGTGGGTGGAATTCTACGAGCGCGTGATGGGTTTCCGCATGTTCAAGCATTTCGACGATCAGGACATTTCAACCGAATACTCAGCCCTAATGTCAAAGGTGATGGCGAATGGGAACGAAAAGATCCGGTTCCCCATCAACGAGCCTGCGGAGGGGCGGAAGAAATCGCAGATCGAAGAGTACCTGGACTTCTATGGCGGCCCTGGCGTGCAGCATATCGCGATGGCAACACACGACATCATCGGAAGCGTGACAAGGCTGCGGGAACAGGGCGTTGAGTTTCTGATCGTTCCGACAACTTATTACGAAAGACTGGCGGATCGGGTAGGAAAAATCGATGAGCCGATCAACGAACTGGCGGAACTTGGAATTCTTGTGGACCGAGACGACGAAGGCTACATGCTGCAGATCTTTACGAAGCCGGTAGAAGATCGCCCGACGGTGTTTTACGAAATCATCCAGCGAAAAGGCAGCCGCAGCTTTGGCAAGGGCAATTTCAAAGCTCTATTCGAGGCGATTGAGCGGGAGCAGGCGCGGCGGGGCAACCTGTAGCCCCCGCGAAGATCCGAAGCTAGGAGCGGCCACCGGAGGGAGCGGCGAGTTGGCGGCGCAGCCAATCGATGAGCTTGCTTTTGTATCCGTTCGCGAGCTTTGGGTCGGATTCCCACCAGCGAAGGCCATGGCCGCCGCCTAGGACCGGATAAACTTCGCAGCTCGCATTGGCTTGCAGCATGCGCTTGCACATGTCGCGGGATTGCGCAAACGGAACCAGCGCGTCTTGAGTGCCGTGAATAAGCAGGAAGGGCGGCATGTCCGGGCGGAGATTATTCACAGGGGAGAGTTGTGCGAGTCCCGCCATGAGCAGGCTTTCCCAAGGAGTGCCTCGGATGGAGTTGCGGATTCCAGCAGGAATATAATCGGACTCCTTCGCGAGACTGACGAGATCGGTTGGCGCATACAGGGCAATAACGCCCTTTAGACACACGCCGGGCGCGGCGCGGAGAGCGGCCATTGCCGCCAACTGGCCGCCGGCGGATTCGCCCAGAAGCACAATTCGATCAGGATCGACATGGAACTCACCGGCGCGGGATCTCACAAAGCGGACGGCCTGTTGAACGTCCTCGATGGCTACGCCGAATTGAGTAACGTCGGCGGCCAGGCGATAGTCGATCGAAAACCAAGCGAATCCGGCATTATTTAGCGGCTCGAAAAGCGGCGCAACATCCACGCGGCGGTCTCCGCGAACCCAGCCGCCGCCGTGAACAAGAATGACGGCGGGAGATCTCGGTTCGGTTTGGGGGACCGACGCATCGAGGTTAAGGGCGAGACCGTTCACACGGGCATACTCGACGTTGCGGATCGATTTGAAGCGGACAAGTTGGGGACTGCCGAAGGGCGCAGCAGCACTGGAGGCATTCAGCATACTGAGAAGAAGAACGAGAGAAAGGGGCCAGGTGCGGCCAGACATCTACCGATTTGATGTGGGAGAGAAACGACAGGTTGCGAGATGGAAGAGTTGGGCGGCCATGGGCGCGCTCCTCGGGGTTCTTGTTTCCGGAGCATGGGCAGCGTACAGTGGATCGGGCGCAGATTTTCGATTTGCGATTCTGGGCGATCGAACAGGCGAGCCCGTTCCCGGCGTGTGGGACGAGATCTGGCGAGAAACGGATGCCGACCATCCGGATTTCATTGTCACGGTAGGGGACACCATCCAAGGCATGCAGGACGCAACCATGGATGCCCAATGGCAGGCGATCACGCGCATGCTGAAGCCGTATCGGAAATATCAGATTTTCTTTACGCCTGGGAACCACGATGTATGGTCCGACGGATCGGCCCGGGAATATGAGAAGTACACCAAACATCCGCTACACTACAGCTTCGACCACGAGCAAGCGCATTTCACGATACTGGATAACAGCCGGAGCGATCTTATGCCGTCGGCTGAACTGGCGTTCTTACGCGAAGATCTGCAGAAGCATGCGAGCCAGCCTTTGAAGTTCGTCTTCTCGCACAGACCGTCCTGGATTTTGCCTGTCGTTCTGAGCGATTCCCATTTCGAGTTGAACGAGATCGCAAAACAATACGGGGTGCGGTATGTGATTGCGGGTCATATTCACCAGATGCTGCGCTTCGAGCTCGACGGGATAACCTATTTATCCATGGCGAGTTCTGGAGGCCACTTGCGGGACGGCAAGGAGTATCAGAGAGGCTGGTTTTTCGAGCACACCTTGGTCACCGTTCGGGGCGCGAACGTCGAGTTTGCGATTAAGGAAGCAGCGCAGCCGTTTGGAGAATCCCGGATAACCACGCCAGGCGATTGGGGCGCGGCCGGCCTCGCACACGCCGCCGGCCACTGATTCGCATTGAAGGAACGATGGTCGAAGACGATCAACGGAGAAGATCTTCGAGTCGTATCTTGGCGTCGGTTCCGGCGTCGCGGTACTTGACGATGATCGGCGCATAGATCGAGATGCCCCAGTCTTTGCCAGGACCTGATGTAATTGCGCGCGAACCCGAGACCACAACGGCTTCCTCCGGCACAACCAGCGGCTCATCTCCGTTGGGGCGGTGGACGACGCCGCGCACCAGATCATAAAGCGGCGTAGACCGATTCAAGATGGTTCCACTTCCGAGAACAGCGCGACGTTTGATGAGAGTGCCTTCATACACGCCGCAGTTTCCGCCAATCAGCACGTCGTCTTCAACGATGACCGGGAGAGCGCCGATTGGCTCGAGTACACCGCCGATTTGGGAGCCGGCAGAGATGTGGCAGTTGGAGCCGATCTGGGCGCAGCTTCCGATGAGAGCATGAGAATCGACCATGGCGCCGCCCTCCACATATGCTCCGACGTTGATGTACATGGGTGGCATGCAAGTGACGCCACGGCCGATGAAGCAGCCGTCGCGAATGCTGGAACCGCCGGGCACGACGCGGACGCCGTCATCGAGGGCGATGGTTTTGAGCGGGTAAGTGGATTTATCGAAGAATTGAGACTGCGGCGAGGACGCGTCCACGGCGACGACCGCGCCCATGCGAAAGCCGAGCAGAATGCCTTGCTTCACCCAGGCATTGACGCGCCAGCCGGTGGGTTGAGAAGGATCGGGCTCGGCCGCGCGAATGGCGCCGCGGTTCAGCAGGTTGCGGAATTCGAGGAAGAGCGCCCGGTGCTCGGGAGAATAATTGGCTGGCTTTTGCTCGTAGAGATCTTCGATAGCCTGCTGTAGAACGGAGGTCAAACGCGAACTCCGGCGAGAAGTCCGAGTGGTTCGAGAACGGCTTCAATTTTCTGCTGGGATGCGATTTGCGGTTCCACCATAGGCAACCGCCAAACGGGCTGGAGCAGGCCCATACGAGCCATGCCGAATTTGACCGGGCCGGGACTCGTCTCGATGAAATTGACCTCCATGAGAGCTTGATAGGTGCGCTGGAGTTCGCGGGCCCGCGCGAAATCCCCGCTTATGGCGGCATGCGTGAGAGCTGTGAATTGATCGGGGATCTGGTTTGAGACTACGGAGACGACACCACGGCCCCCCAGCGCGATCAAAGGCAGGGCGATTGCATCGTCACCCGAGAGAACCACGAAAGATTCCGGGACGCGCGCCAGAATGGACGCCATTTGGGAAATGTTTCCGGAAGCTTCTTTCACACCCACGATATTGCCGATCTGCGCTAGCCGGACGAGCGTCGCCGGTTCGACATTCACCGCAGTTCGCGGCTGGACACTATAGACGATGATAGGGAGCGGCGTCGATTCGGCGATTGCACGGTAGTGCTGGAAGAGTCCCTCTTGGGTCGGTTTATTGTAGTAAGGCGTAACGGAAAGTATTCCGTCCACACCGATGTGTTTCAACTCGCGGACGAGCGAAATAACTTTTGCGGTGTCGTAGCCGCCTGCTCCGGCGAGGACCGGAACGCGGTGTTGCGCTTCCTCGACGGTAATTTCGACGACTCGCAGGTGCTCTTTATGGGTCAGCGTGGGGCTCTCGCCGGTCGTGCCGCAAGGACATAAGAAATCAACTCCGGCGTCGATTTGGCGGCCAATGAGGCGGCGGAGAGTTTGTTCGTCCAGCGATCCATCCGGACTAAACGGTGTCACCATTGCGGTGCCACAACCGGTGAACATGGGTCCTCCTACGGAGACAAATCCGGGCTAGGAGCCCGCGTCTCCAAACAAAACCTCTTCAAACGTGTGGACGCCGGACCGGCCTTGAATCCATCTCGCAGCCTGCAACGCGCCATGGGCAAAGCCTTCGCGGTTGCGCGCGACATGCCGCAAGGTAATGGTATCAGTGGCGGAGTCAAAGCCAATTTCATGAGTGCCGGGATGTCTGCCCGCGCGATTCGAAGCTATATCTATTTGGCGGCTATATCCGCGCTCTTTCATATCTTGGACCAGGCGTAAAAGAGTACCGGAGGGCGCATCCTTTTTTGAATCGTGATGGATCTCCCAGGCCCAGGCGCCGTATTGATCGGCGTTGCGCAACAGTTCCGCTGCGAGGCCGGTTAACCTGCGGAAAACTGCGACTCCGACGGAGAAGTTTGGGCTCCATACCAGCCCGGAGCCAGTCTCCGAGACCGCTTGGGTCACCTCCGGGAGGCTGCCGAGCCAGCCTGTGGTGCCGGTTACGGCGGGAACACGAGCGCGGGCGAGTTGCTTCAAATTCCGCGGAGCTGCTTCCGGCGTGGTGAATTCGATTGCAACATCGATTCCCGCGAAATTGCGTTCGGTGATGCTAGAGCCGTCAGCATTATCACGAGCGCTCAGAAGAAGCGCCACTTGGAATCCATGCTGCGGAGCGAGCTGCTCCACAAGGCGGCCCATCTTGCCGCGACCGATAATAGCGAGTTGCTTGGCGGCCTGCATTGCTCAATCGAAAACAGCGGGATCGAGATCGGAAAAGAATTCAGCATGCAAGGCAGCGACGGTCTCTCTTAGATCGGCTTCCGCGACTACAAAGCCAAGGTTTAACAACGACGCGCCTTGCGAAATCATGCGGATGTTTTTCTTCTCCAGTACCTGGAATGCACGGCCCGCGATTCCCGGGGTATGACGAATCTTTTCTCCTACCAGGCAAACGATAGCGTGCCCGTCCTCCATGCTAACTTGTGAAAACTCGCGCAGCTCGCGGCAGATAAGATCGACGTTTTCGCGATTGTCGAGCGTGAGAGACACGCTGACTTCCGAAGTAGAAACCATATCGATGCTAGTCCGATAACGATCAAAGATTTCAAAAATACGGCGCATGAACCCGTGGGCCAATAGCATTCGCGTGGAGCCGATGTTCAGGATGGTGATGTTGCGCTTGCAGGAGATGGACTTGACGGGGTTCCTGCATGGAAGAGCGTGGAAGGTGATGCGGGTGCCTTCAACGTCGGGGCGCCTGGAATTCAGTATCAACACAGGGATGTTGCGCTCGATGGCGGGGAGAAGCGTGGCAGGATGAAGCACCTTGGCGCCGAAATAGGCCATTTCGGCAGCCTCCTCAAAAGAAATGCTCTTAACGCGATGACCGCCGGGGATGATGCGAGGATCGGCGGTTAACATGCCGTCCACGTCGGTCCAAATCTGGATCTCATCGGCGTCAATGCCCGCGCCAATGATCGCCGCCGAGAAATCAGAGCCGCCACGGCCGAGAGTGGTGGTCTGGCCTCCGAGAGTGGCGCCGATGAAGCCGCCCATTACGACGACGGACTGCTGCGCCGCGGGGCGTACGGTATCGCGCAACTGCATATAGGTTTCTTCAAACAGAGGCTGAGCTTGCGTGAAGGCGTCGTCCGTAAAAAGGACGCGGCGCGAATCTACGTGTTGGGCGCGCATTCCGGCGGCGCGAAAGGCGAAGCTGAGGATCAGACTGGACAAGCGCTCACCCACACTCGCGACCGCATCCATAGAACGGGGCGAAAGCTCGCCAACAACGGACAGGCCTTTAATCAATTCATCCAGCCACTCAAAATGGGCGCGAATATAGCGATCCAACTCGGCGGCGAAGGCGCCAGCGAGCGAAAGGCCATGGGTCAAGTGATGGCCGCGCATTTCATCCACCAGCGCAAGAGCCCCATCCCGGTGGCCCGTGGCCGCCTCCCGCGCCGCCTCTAGAAGCTTATTTGTGGTCTTCCCCATGGCCGAGACCACAACCACGGGGCGGTAATGTTCACGAGCCTGAACTATAGCGGTGACCCTCGCGATGGCTTCCTGCGATTCGACCGAAGTTCCTCCGAACTTCATCACTATCATCTGAACGAAACCCTAGTCGAGAAAGCCTTCGGACAGCATCAACTCGGCATTCAGCACGGCGGCGCCGGCAGCGCCGCGAATCGTGTTGTGGCCGCAGGCGACAAACTTCCAATCGAGCACGGGGCATTCGCGAAGGCGTCCGACGAATACGCTCATACCGTTCCCGCGCGAAGCGTCGCGGCGAGGCTGAGGCCGGTCCGGTTCGGACATGCAGACAACGGGCTGCGGCGGCGCACTGGGCAAGTTGCGCTGTTGCGGAACTCCTTGGTAGGCGGCCAACGCACGGCGCACCTCTTCGTGCGATGGCTTGGACGAGAGTTCCACAGAGGCAGAAACGGTGTGTCCGTCGGCAACCGCGACACGATGGCAGTGAGCACTGACACGAGCGGGGAGTGGAGACGCCTCCCCGTTCAAGACGGCGCCGAGGATCTTCTGTGTTTCCTGTTGCATCTTTTCTTCTTCACCGCTGATGAAAGGCACAACGTTGGCCAGAATGTCCATGGATGCGACGCCGGGATAACCGGCGCCGGAAACAGCCTGGAGGGTAGCGGCGATGACGCGCACTATTCCAAACTGCATGAGCGGCGCCAGGGCCATGGCGAGCACAACGGTAGAGCAGTTCGGATTAGTCACGATCATCCCGCTCCAGCCGCGAGTTTCTCGCTGCGAATGAATCAAGGAGAGATGGCCGGGGTTGATTTCGGGCACGATCAGCGGCACGTCCGGTTCCATCCGGTGATTGCGCGAGTTGGAGACTACGATATGCCCTGCTTCGGCGAACGAGCGTTCGATCGCTGTGGCAACAGAAGCGTCCATGGCGGAGAATACGAGGCGCGGCGCGCCGGCTGGTCTCGATTCGGAGACCGTGATGCGGGCTGCCGAGGCGGGCATCTCGCCATCGAGACGCCATGGGACGGCATCTCTCAATTTCTTGCCGGCGGAACGATCGCTGGCGCCAAGCCAGGTGAGCCTGAACCAGGGATGACCATCGAGGAACCGGATGAAATGCTGACCCACCATCCCGGTTCCGCCAAGAATGCCAACCTCAATTGGCTTGATGGTCTGGTGAAGCGTTGTTGTTGCCATGCCTTGCGATTTATTTCGAAAGCGTTTCGACGATACGTTTGTACAGCGCGACCGCTTCTATCAATTCCGATTTTGCGATGCGTTCTTCGCTGGTGTGGGCCACATGAATGGTTCCTGGTCCGATAAGGAACGGCTGCCCCCAGGCGCCCCCGAAGGACGGGATATCCGTTGTAAAGGCGACGACCGTGGTGGGAAAGCCGTCCAAAGCGCCCAAGCGCACCGCCGGGATAAACAGAACCTCGCGGGCATCGGCGTCCGGAGCAGCCGCGGCTTGCACTTGCTTTCTGGTCGCCGTCACATCGCCAACAACGCGAATGAAGATTTCCGCGCGAGCTTCGCCTGCAATTACGTTGGGCGCAACGCCGCCTCCGATGACGCCGATGTTCAGCGTGCTTGCGCCGAGTGTCGCGTCGACAGGCAAGGGGATACGGCGAATTCGTTCCAGCGCATTCAAGAGCTTATCGATGGCGGAGTCGCCCAACTCGGGATACGCTGAATGCGCCATGCGCCCCTGCGCGACGATCTCAAAGCGCAATGCGCCTTTGGATCCGAGGGCGAGCCTGTTTTCCGTGGGCTCTCCGTTGATGAGAAACTTGCTGCCGCGAGGGCTACCCGCCGCAACGAGGGCGCCCGCGCTGTTGCGTTCCTCTCCGACCACAAACAGGAGTCCGAAGTTGCGCCGGCCCTTGCCAAGCATTTCCTCGGCCGCGGTGATCATAGAAGCGATGATGCCTTTGGTGTCGCAAGCTCCACGGCCCCAGATCTGATCCGCGTCTTCGCGCGAAGGAATAAAGGGCGGCACTGTGTCCATATGAGTGGACAGCACCACGATGGGATCGCCAAAACGAACAAAGATGTTGTCGCGACCCTCTTCGACGGGCATACGTTCAGCATGGCCCTCGAAGCGGCGAGCCAGTTGGGTCAACTCTTGCCAGAGGAATGCCCCGACGGCGCGCTCGTTCGGGGTGATCGATTCGATATCGATCAGACGCCGGGTGAACTCAAACAGGTGCATAAGCGTGGTTGCGTCAGTCTACGAAGGCGAGCGCGGCTGGCGCGGAAGCCACAGAATACCAGAAAGAGGAGGTTACATACCGGGGAAGCGATGCGCCGTATAAGAAGGTTGGCTATGATTAGCCAGAAACGCTCATGCAGGACAGCGTTCAAACGTCTTCGGAAATTGCGCACGCCGGAACGCCCCCGCAGTTTGTCATTATTCAGGCGGGTCTGGCAGCACGAACGTTCTGGCTGCTGCGGCGAGCCTTCGTCGCTGCGTACGAAGACAACTGCTTCGGAATCGCCAAAGGCGCGGCCTATTCGTTTCTGCTTTCGCTCTTCCCTGTCCTGACTACGTTGACGGCGATCCTGGTTCAGGTAAACGCGCAATCCGTCGTGCATGTCATGGCGGGGTTCGTTCGCGAAATCGTGCCGCCTGGGACCGAAGACATCGTTCTGTCCCGGCTTCGGGACCGGGGAGCGCGACCGATCTCATTACCCGTTGTGTCTATCGTTCTTTCCTTGTGGGCCGGTTCGGGCGCCATGATCAGCCTCATGGAAGGTTTTGAAGCAGCTTATCGAATACCTTCCAGCCGTCCCTTTCTGAAGCAGAGAGGCATGGCGGTTTTCCTGGTTCTCATCGCGGCCCTGCCGTGGGTGGGCGCATCCCTGCTGATCATCTTTGGGAATCGCGGCGAGGCCGCTTTCATCCATTGGATCGGAGTATCCGACATCACGGCGCCCGTCGAGATAGCATGGCGCATTGCGCGGTATGTGCTCGCATTTTCCACGACAACGTTTGTGACCGGGCTGCTTTATTATTTCGGGGCCAATCACCGGCCCGAGCAGAAGCAACTGCGGAATCTTCCCGATTCACGATTTCTGAGAGTATGGCCGGGCGCCTTGCTATCGACGGTGCTATGGCTGGTTGCGACGGGCGGCTTCGCCTGGTACGTGGGCCATCTGGCGAACTACAATATTTTTTACGGCAGCATCGGGACGGTGATTGTGTTGCTGATCTGGCTATATCTGATTGCTTGCATCGCGCTACTCGGCTGCGAATTCAACGCCGAGCGCGAACGGATCGATTCCATTCCTTTCCTTCAGTGAAAAGCCGGGGCAGCCCGCTCGCTCCGCTCTTTGCGTGCAGCTCTCCCCGTTTGGCGCCGGAGCTTTTTATACTAATGTGGTGTTGTTCCAGTTAGGCATTGACTACCGGCCTCGAGGCGATCAGGAAAGCGCCATCGATCAACTCACACGTGGGGTATCGGACGGCGAGAAACACCAAGTACTATTAGGCGTCACCGGTTCCGGCAAAACATTCAGCATGGCCAAGGTGATCGAAGCCTTCGGCAGGCCCTCCTTGGTTTTGGCGCACAACAAGACATTGGCTGCGCAACTCTACCACGAGTTCAAGAGCTTCTTCCCGCGCAACGCAGTCGAGTATTTCGTCAGCTACTACGATTACTACCAGCCTGAGGCCTACATTCCTTCCGGGGACATCTACATCGAGAAAGAAGCCACAATAAACGATGAGCTGGACAAACTGCGGCTATCGGCGACCCGTTCGCTTTTCGAGCGCCGCGATTGCGTCATTGTGGCGAGCGTTAGCTGCATTTACGGACTCGGTTCTCCCGAAGCGTATTACGGCATGCTGCTGATGCTCGAAAAAGGTCAGCACATAAGCCGCAAAGAGATCCTGCAGAAGCTGGTTGAGATTCTCTACGAGAGAAACGACCACGATTTTCGACGCGGGACGTTTCGTGTGCGCGGCGATGTGATTGAGCTGTTTCCGACCTATGACGATAATGCGTATCGGATTGAATTGTGGGGCGATGAGATCGAATCCCTGAGCCAGATCGACCCGGTTCTGGGGCAGGTAAAACAAACGTACCTGCGGCTTCCAATCTATCCGAAGACGCACTACGTCATGGACGCGCCGACGCGAGAGCAGGCCATGCGGAGCATCGAGAACGAGCTGCAATGGTGGCACAAAGAGTTGGAGGCGCAGGGCAAAGTGATAGAAGCGCAACGCCTCTATCAACGCACTATGTTCGATCTGGAGATGATCAAGCAGATCGGATATTGTCACGGGATTGAGAATTATTCGCGGCACTTTTCGGGACGGCTGCCTGGGGAAGCGCCTCCTACGCTCTTGGACTACCTGCCCAACGATGCGCTGCTCTTTATCGATGAGAGCCATCAGACTGTCCCGCAACTGCAAGGGATGTATCACGGAGATCGATCGCGCAAGGACGTGCTGGTTGATTACGGGTTCCGGCTGCCAAGCGCGCGGGACAATCGTCCGTTGACATTCGAGGAGTTTGAAAACCGCGTCGATCAGGTCATCTATGTTTCCGCGACTCCCGGCCCATACGAGCTGACAAAAGCGGCCGGCGTGGTAGTGGAGCAGATCATCCGGCCAACAGGTTTAGTCGATCCCGAGATCGAAGTGCGCCCGATCAAGGGTCAGGTGGACGACCTGCTGCACGAAATTCGCCTGCGGTCGGAGCGAAATCAGCGCGTGCTGGTAACAACGCTGACAAAACGAATGGCCGAAGATTTGGCGGAATACTACACCGAAGTAGGGGTGAAGTGCGCGTATTTGCATTCGGAGGTCGGGACGCTCGATCGCATAAAAATATTGCGCGATCTGCGCCGAGGCGCATACGATGTATTGATTGGCGTGAACCTGCTGCGCGAAGGCCTGGATCTGCCGGAGGTTTCCCTGGTAGCGATTCTGGACGCCGACAAGGAAGGTTTTCTGCGATCGAGCGGGTCACTCATCCAGACCATTGGACGCGCGGCGCGCAACGTGGAGGGGCGCGCGGTATTATACGCGGACGTGATTACAGTAAGCATGCAGCGCGCGATGGAAGAGACCGCGAGGCGACGCGCCATTCAAGTCTCCTACAACGAAGCAAACCACATCACACCGCAGAGCATCTTGAAGCCAATCGATATGAGCCTGGTGGCGGTAGCGGAAGCCGATTATGTCACGGTGCCGCTTGAGATCGAGACAGGGCCGGAGACGGAACAGACTCTCGAGCAGCGGGCCGCGCTCATCACGGAACTGGAGCTGAAGATGCGGGAGGCGGCTAAGGTATTCGATTTCGAAAGGGCGGCCAAGATTCGCGACCGCGTCAAAGCGCTGAAAGCGAGTGCGTTGAATGACGAAGCAGTTGCAGTTCGGCTTGGTGGCTGAAGGGGAATCCAGGCACTCGGAGATTCTTCGATTGCCGCGCCTGGACGATTATGTCGGGCCGGTGAAATCATCCTCTTTCGGCGCCGCTCGTAAGCTATCGAATTATCTGCGCGCCGGCTACCCGATCACCGATTATGAGGAACTGCAAGCCGCGCGAGTGATTTTGTTGCGCATCCCGGACGCGGCGGTTCCACGCATCATCAGCGAATTGTGTAGCGCAGGACTTGTCCTGTCCAGTTACTCTTTTGTGCTATGCGAGAGCTGGCTGACTACGGACGCCTTGGCGCCGTTGCGGGCGGCCGGAGCGAATGTCGCGACCGTCATCAGCGTTCCGACAGAGGAGCGCAAGTGGTTTCTGATGGAGGGCCAGCAAACCGCAATCCGCCTTTTGCGGGCATTTATCGAACGCAACCAAGCGCGGGCGCTGGAGATCCGGCCAGGCACAAAACATTTATGTTTTGCCGCGGAATTGCTTGCGACGGCGCTGCCCATGCCGCTGCTGATCGCCTCGCAACAAGCTCTGCGCGAGACTGGGCTGGCCAGTCATAACCTGACGGCTATCTCAGAAGAAATGATCCGGGAGATGTTTCGAGGATTTTTAAAAGGAGCGCGCATGAATTGGGGCGGCCCGCTGAACGATTGCGCTCCCGCGTTGGCCGAAGCGCATTTAGAGAAACTCCGTTTGACAAACCCCGAGATTGCCGGGATAATCGACCGGCATTTGCCGTTGGCGCGCGAGGCGATGTCGAAATATCGCGTAGAAAGAGAAGCGCCGGAGTAATCGGTTGCGGTCTACGCACCTTCAACGCGTTTCCAGGCAACCATAAACTGCGCCACGCTCCACAGTTGAGCGGGGCAGCCCGCTGCTCTCTGCGGCGGCGCCGCGTCGTAGACCTCTGCCAGAGAGCCGATACAATCCGCCGTGAATTCAGCGCTCAGAGTTTCGATGATCCGGCGGCAATACGTTCGCGAATCGTTCGTCTCGCCGAAGGCGTATAGATAAGCGGCGATAAAAGGACCGATCAGCCACGGCCACACGGTTCCCTGATGATACGCGCCATCGCGCTGAGCGGGCGAACCCTCGAACCGAGCCCGATAGTCGAGATCCCCTGCCTCAAGCGTCCGCAAACCTTTTGAAGTGAGCAGAAGGCGCTCTACGATGCTGACGACCTGTTGTGCGTGCGGCCGGTCCAACAAAGCAAAAGGCAACGAGACGGCAAGCAGTTGGTTGGGCCGAATACGCGAATCGCGGAGGGGACCGTCGATCACGTCGTAAAGACAATCGCGATTGGTGTTCCAAAACTTCGCGCAAAACGACGCAAGCAGCTTCTCCGCCCGATCGTCGTATGTCCTTCGGTCTTCGGTTGAGCCAAGCATCTCTGCCCATTCAGCGGTGATTCGAAGAGCGTTGTACCAAAGAGCGTTTATTTCGACGGGCTTGCCGTTGCGGGGCGTGATAGGAATTCCGTTAACTCTGGCGTCCATCCATGTGAGTTGCGTGTCAGGGAAACCGGCGGAGAGCAACTCGTCCCGAGGATCGACTTGAATGCCATGGCGTGTGCCGCGTCGATGCCACTCTAGAATATCCAGCGCGGCCGGGTAGAGAGTCTTCCGCAAGAAATCTTTGTCGTTCACGTGCGCCACCAGATCGCGCGCCGCGATGAACATCCAAAGCGCAGCGTCCACACTGTTGTATTCAGGCGCCGAATGAGCGTCCAAGAACCGGTTTGGCAATAGGCCTTGCCAGCGCCGGGCCAATAACATCTCGAGGATCTGTTTTGTATCACGGTAGCCGAATCCCGCTGCCGCGAAGGCGGGAAGACTGATGAGCATATCGCGGCTCCAATCGGTGAACCATGGATAACCGGCTATCAGCGTAGGCTGCTGGTCGAAGCGAGTCACTCGGAATTGATCGAGCGCTCGTTGGGAGATGCGCTCGATATCACTAAAGCCTGCGAAAGTTCGCCGTCTCGATTCACTTTCAACAAGCCGCTCGATGGAGGCATCGTCGAGCGAAGCATGCAACCAGGCAGGCTCGATCGTGGCGACGAACCAGGCGGGACGGCCAGGGTCTACTTCGAATGTCAGCAAGCCGGGGGAAAATAGATCTTCGCGAAAATCGAGACCACGTTCGTATTCACGCAGATATTCCTGATTCAGGAACCAAAGCGGCGCCGGCTGGAACACTCCGGAATGGAAAATCGTGAGCGGCGGAAGATCCGGATACGGAGCGAACGAAACCTTCCCGGTTTCGCAAGCCGCCTCGCCTTGCAGGTCCGGGTTTTCATGAGTGAGGCCGTGATAATCGCGAAAGGAGAGCAGCGGGCGAATTACCAGGCGTCCCGTTACCTTCGAAAGCGTGTACCGCAGCAGCACACTCTGCCGGCCTTCAACCATGCAAAGTGTCTTCGCAAGAGATCCTTCGCCGATTCGATAGCGCCAGTTTGGCAGCGGGTCGATGGCAAACTCCTCGAGTAGTTCAAAGCCGCGAGGATGAACGGCGCCCGGGTATTGCGCTGTCGCCAATTCGAAGACTTGTCCGTCCGCTTCTAAGCGCTCTTCCACCCGCGGCAAAATAGAATTGCGCTCGGAGGGCGGCTGAAGAGATGCGATCAGCAATGCGTGATAACGGCGCGTATTGACGCCAGCGACAGTACCCATCGCAAAGCCGCCTGTGTGATTTGTGTCCAGCCATTCCAGCCGTGAAGAACGCTCGAAATCCCGGCAGATATCCTGACCCACTCTCAAGCCAAAGGGTGCGACGCGGTCTGCCACACTCGTAGTGTAGAAATGTCAAAACGGTACGTATGGAAGTTGAAGCAGCGAGAGGTGGTGCTAGGCGACCGTACGCTGCTTATGGGCGTGCTGAATGTTACGCCGGATTCGTTTTCGGATGGCGGGATTTATTCGGATCCGGACCGGGCATTTGCGCGCGCCGTGGAGATCGAGGAGCAGGGCGCGGACATTCTGGATGTGGGCGCTGAATCGACTCGCCCTGGTTCGCAGCGAATTGCGGAAACGGAGGAACTGAGGCGGCTCATTCCCGTGTTGAAGCGCCTGCGCGGGAAGTTGAGCATTCCGATTTCGGTGGATACGTACAGATCGGGCGTGGCTGAAAGGGCGCTGGAACATGGTGCGGAGATCATCAACGATCCATCCGGAATTTTGCTGGATCAGCATCTTCCCAAAGTGGTCACCAAGTACGACGCCGGACTGATCGTCAATCACATGCGCGGCAGCCCAGAGACCTGGGCGAAGCTGCCGCCATTGAAAGACCTGATGCGATCCATCACGATCGATCTGGAGGCAGCGCTACATCGCATCCGGCAGGCGGGTGTGCAGAAGCATCAGGTGGTCATAGATCCCGGCTTGGGATTTGGAAAAAGGCGTGAGCAGAATTCCGAAATCATCGCGAACCTGGAAACGCTTCGCTCGTTCGACCTGCCGATTCTGGTAGGCCCGTCCCGCAAATCGTTTTTGAGGAAAGAACAACCGGATGCAATCGAGTTCGCGACGGCGGCGGCGGTCACGGCGTGCATTCTGAATGGGGCGCAGGTCGTGCGAGTTCATGATGTGAGAGCGATGCGAAGCGTAATCGAAGTGGCGGATGCGATTCGGCAGGCCGCGCCTTTGGAAGCCGAAGCAGCGGCCGGTCAAGCGCGCTGGCACCGAGCGCAATAGTGAGTGCCGCGCTGGGCGACCACGATGCGACGGATGGGCGCGCCGCATCGTGGGCATGGCTGCCCTGCTCTACCGTAAACGGCATGCAGAGTTTGAAAAGCGCCTTTCTCGCCGTCGCCGTCGACGTAGTCTGAAACCGACGAACCCCGATGATGGATTGCCTGGTGGAGAACTTCCAGCAAGCTTTTGTGCAATTTTTCCGCCCTCATTTTCGAGATTCGAGCGACTTGCGTTTTGGGATGAATGGAGGCAGCGAACAACGTTTCGTCGGCATAGATGTTGCCAACACCCGCTATAAACGATTGATTGAGAAGTAACGCCTTAATCTGTCCGGTGCGTTTCAGCAGACGGGTGTGGAATTCGTCGAATACAAGGCTAAGGGCATCGGGTCCCGTGCGTTGCAGAAACTTCGGGAGAGATTTGAAATACTCGACGCGGCCAAACTGGCGAATGTCGTCGTAAAGCAGGCTCCCGTTCTCCAGGGAAAAAATAGCGCGCGTGTATTTGCCGGGATGTGAGTCCCACAACAGCTTCCCCGTCATTCCTAAGTGAACGTAGAGGACCCCGTGGTCCAGATCGATAAATATGTTCTTGCCGCGGCGCCAGACCTTTTGGATTGCACGCCCAGCGAGTTGCCGCGCCGTCTTCTTCAGACCGCCTCGCGTGACGAAGCGCGAATACAGTTCCACTTGTTCTATGGTCCGCCCAGCGATGTGCGGCGCAATGGACCGCACTACAGTTTCAACTTCTGGCAGTTCCGGCAACTACTTCTACCTTAGCTGTTACGAGAATGGATGACGCCTGTAGAACCAATTCGCGATATCGTAATAGCATCTTTATCTCTGGAAATGAGGTTTGGGATGGCGGTTTCATTTGAAGTAAATGGACGAGCACGGTCTGTCGATGTCGATCCTCAAACACCCCTTCTGTGGGTATTGCGCGACACACTGAATCTTACGGGGTCGAAATATGGGTGCGGAATTGCGGCGTGCGGAGCATGCACCGTGCATATCGATGGCGAACCGGCGAGAAGCTGTGTGTTCCCGATTGAGTCGGTCGCAGGTAAGAAGGTGACGACCATCGAAGGGATAGGAGACGGGCACAGACATCCGGTGCAGGAAGCGTGGATCGCAGAGCAAGTGCCGCAGTGTGGTTACTGTCAATCGGGTCAGATCATGACCGCCGTCGCCTTCCTGAAAAAAAATCCGCAGCCTTCACCTACCGATGTGGACGAAGCGATGTCGAACAACATTTGCCGGTGCGGCACCGCGTTGCGCATGCGGGCCGCGGTACTGAGAGCCGCGAAGGAGATGAAGGAGATGCGCGGCCGAGAGCCGGTAGGGGGCGCGCGATGAGCATGCGAATGGGCGAGATGTCGCGGCGGGGCTTGCTGAGATCGGCGAGCAGCTTTGGCGCGGCGCTGGTGATCGCTTTTGAGATCCCGCGCGAAGCCAAGGGAGAGCCGGCCAAGCCGCCATTCGGTCCGGTAAGGGCCTGGATACGGATCGATTCGGTCGGGACAGTCACGTTGTTCTATCACAAGTCTGAGATGGGCCAGGGCATTTCCACAGCGCTTCCAATGGTGCTTGCGGAGGAGCTCGGGCTGGATTGGAAGAATGTGAACGTAGAGCACGCCGATCTGGATCCCGACCATCAGAATCAGGGCACAGGCGGCAGCGGGAGCGTAGCCAGCACCTTCATGCAGATGCGGAAAGCTGGGGCGGCGGCGCGCGAGATGTTGGTCGCCGCGGCTGCAAAGCGCTGGGGCGTGAGCCCGGAGAACTGCACGGCGCGAGACGGCGCGGTCTGGCGAGAGAACGACAAGATCTCTTATGGCGAACTGGTTGAGAGCGCATCGCAATTACCCGCGCCAGACTTCGACACAGTGCGGTTGAAAAGGCCTCAAGAATTCACGGTCATCGGAAAATCGCTCGCGCGCAAAGACATTCCTTCCAAGACGGATGGCAGCGCCGTCTTCGGGTTGGATGTACGAGTGCCGGGAATGGTGTACGCGTCCATCGAACGATGTCCGGTTTTTGGGGGCAAGGTGAAGAGCTTCGACGCGGCCAATGCGAAAGCGATGAAGGGGGTCCTGGACGTTTTTGCGATAGAAGCCGATCGAGAGGTACACTCGACCGGCGGAGTCGCCGTAGTCGCAGAAACTACTTACATCGCACTACAAGCCCGCAAGCGTTTACGGGTGGACTGGGACTACGGCCCACACGCCAATGAGAGCAGTGAAACATTGAGGAAGCAGTTCAGGCGTTTAGTGGATTCTCAGATGAAGGTGGTGCTTGAACAGGGCGACACAGAAGCGGCGATGGCGAGCGCACCAGCTTCGAAGCGCATCGAATGCGATTACGAGCTGGGCTTCCAGGCACACGCAACTATGGAGCCCATGAATTGCACCGTTCACATCCAGCCGGACCGCGCCGAAGCCTGGGTGCCGACGCAAGCGCCCGAATGGGCGGCGCAAATGATCTCCAAGGCGAGCGGGCTCTCTCCGGACAAGATTGTGCTGCACACCACGTATATGGGTGGCGGATTTGGACGGCGTTACCAAGCCGATTTCGCGCTAGAAGGGGCGCAGATAGCAAAGCGCACCGGCCGTCCAGTGCAGGTCGTATGGTCGCGGGAAGACGACATGACTCACGATTTTTATCGGCCTGCCTCCTATCACCGTGTTAGCGGCGCTGTCGATGAGGCGGCCAATATAACCGCTTGGCGGCATAAGAGCACCTCGACCTCGATTGCCCAGTACTGGCGCGATAACGCGCCGCCCGAATCCTCGGAGCTTGGGTCGAGCGTGCAGAATCCCTACGCGCCAAGGAGCTACAAGCTTGAGTACCTGCCGGCGGATTCCGGCGTGCCACGCGCATGGTGGCGTTCCGTAGAAGCTTCGCAGATCGGATTTGTGATGGAAAGTTTCATAGACGAGTTGGCGCATGGGGCCGGCGCGGACCCCTACGAGTTTCGAATCCGAGCGCTGGGGAATGCCAGAAAGATCAGAAATCCGCTGGACGAGAAGAGTACGCCGCTCGATACGGCGCGGTTTGGGGGAGTTCTGCGACTGGCCGCCGAGAAGAGTGGTTGGGGGACTCCCCTTCCGCCCGGCCATGGACGGGGAATCGCAGCCCACTTTTCATTTAATAGCTACGTTGCGAATGTCGTGGAAATTTCGATCATAAGCGGAAGGCTCCGCGTGGAACGCATTACTTCTGCGGTAGATATAGGGATTGCAGTGAACCCTGCGGGAGTTCGCGCCCAGGTGGAAAGCGCGATCATCTACGGCTTGACGGCGGCCTTGAAAAGTGAAATTACGATTGAAAACGGCCGGGCTGTCGAAACGAACTTCAACAAATTCACGACGCTGACAATGAAGGAAACGCCGCCAATAGACGTTCACATTGTTTCAAGCACGGCGGACCCCACTGGCATCGGCGAGCCGGCTCTGCCGCCCACCGCGCCCGCGCTAACTAACGCGATCTTCGCCCTAACTCGAAAACGCATTCGGCGGTTACCGATTAAACCAGCCGACTTAGCGTAGCGCCATTATCAGCAACGCGCCAGTAAGTAAGGGTGTAAGTGCGGCCAGAGAAGATTTAGCGAGCAAGGTCCACGACAGCGTAAGTATTTAGGGATGGCACCGTGAATTCGGTGGCGTCGGACTGCGCGTTGAAATCCATTAATTGCGCGTTTGGCGTTCCAAAGCAGTGAAATTGAGACTTCGAATAGCGGCCCAGTATGCGGATTCGGAAGGCTCCGATACGGATATGGGCGGGGGCGCCATAATTCAGTAGATGTACACGGGGCTGATCTACTCCACCGGTCACTCGAACAATAACCACGCTGGTCCCAAACACTCGAATACGCCGCTTGTCATCCGTAAGATTTGTGCGAATTCTATGAACCAACGAATTCGCGTCGCTGCCCGTACTGGTCGGATATTCTTTCGACCCGAGCTGGACCGTCAACTTAGAATCCGCCGCGCGCGAATGAACGATCTGAAACAGTAGATTGTCGCGAACCATCAGATTCATCAGCTCGCCCGAAAGCGCCGAGCGATCGTCGATGAATCGGATGTCGTTGATCGATTCGGCGTGATCGAAATTAATCGTCTTCAGGAAATCGAGCATTTTCGTTAAGGATTCAGCGCTATCTGCGGCGGGACGTATGAAGGCTTGGCCGCCGAAAGTGAACGCTTCAGCGGCGGCTAGCGCGGGGCTAGATGGTTTATCGTAATAGAACTTCGCGGTTGGCTGGCGCAGAAAACGCCAGCCGTTCGAAGAGACCCACGGCACATGGGAGGCCGAAGCTTCGTCCATTCGCAGCGCGACGCCCGGCGCCGGGAGCTTGATTGTCGATGCGAGATCAAGAGGCTCGGCCACTATTCCGGTGGTCTTCCAATCGGCGGCGGCGGCCGGCGGTACAGCTATATGGGTGACGCCGGATTTACGAAGCTCAGGCGCTGTATCCGCTCCTTGCTGCCAAAATAAGATGGGTAGGATGACAGCAGCAAGCCAAATCATTAAAGTTCAATTGTCTCAAGCTTGATTCGATCGGAATCGTAGATCCCTAATCCAAGTTGAGACGCGTATTCAACGTGCCCAGGCTCGCGGATAAAGTGATTGAACTGTGGATTGCTGTTGTCGGGGCCTAGATGTTTCTGAGAGCGATCGAACAGCGATGGGGCGCCTTCGGATTTCCGCTTCGCCTCGATTAGATCGATCAGTAAGTGATCCATCGCAACAGGGTCGGTGCCACAGCAAATTTGTTTTGGATAAAAGCGAAATTGTGGAAATTCGCTAAAGGGACCCGCATGCCAGACCGCGCTCAGGCCATCCATGATATTCAGGACCGTCCGGCTGGGGATGGGCTGTACGGCTGCGAGAGTTCCTATAAATGAATACGTATTGGTCTTGGCAAAGCGGTGCGAGCGGTCCATGTTAGAGAAATTGCCGTAGGCGATATTTTTCAAACAACCGGTGACGCCCGCTGCCTGATGCTCCTTCATCTTTGGGACGTTAATAATTTTGGTGAAAGTTTCGGTTACTGGGCGGGTCATAAACGAACGGGTGTCTTCTTCGCCAAAAAAATCCACTTCGACGTATGTGTACGGATCGTATCCAAGAAGCGAAGTTCTCCGCTTCCCTTCGGCGGCCCAGATATGAACGCCTTGAGGGACACACTTGTCGTAGCCAACGCTCAACAATTGGTCTTCGAACCGCTCGTAGATCCAGATGTGGTCGGAAGGAACGCCGATCGCGATCAGGTTCTTGACGATACTAGCGACTAGCTCGACGCTCGACATCACATGCGGCGCGCCAGAGCAGTTCACCTTGATGCCTACAACGTCGCGAGCCGAAATGAATCGGGTCCAGCAATCTTCATCGCGCGAATCGCCGGTGAGCGCCTGCATGCCGCGCGAGAGCATACGGCTTACCTCGGCCTGATTCACGGAACCCGAATGGGCGTCAACCGAATTTTCGGAATGAATTCGAATGACGCGGCCCGGATATGGGCCCGGCAGTCCAGGGTGCGCAGATGGCTTGAACCGCGTGACCACCCGATAAGAGGGCAACGCCTCAGCCGCGGCTCTGGCGAGAAGAGGAGCCCCGGCTGCAGCGTAAACAAACGCGCGTCTATTCACTATGATTTGTTTCTAGCACGAGAAGGCCGACGGTCAAGCCTATTCAATCCAGGCACAGGGCTGGTCCGGTTTATCCTCGCACATGAAGACGCGGAAACTGGGCGGCTTGTGCTGCTGGGTCCAAACGCGGCCGAGGATGAAATACGGCTTTGCCCACGCCTCACTATCGACGGTTTTCGGCGCGATAACAGAGACTGAAAGCATGCCCGGAGCTGGACTACCAGTGCGGGGATCCATGATGTGGCTCCAGCGTTTCCCGTCGGCGATGAAGAACTTTTCGTAACTGCCAGAGGTGGATAATGACTGATCGCGGAGACGTACGGTCGCAGCCGGACGCGAAGGCTGCTTGGGATCATCGAGTTTGACCGCCCAACCATTCGCGCCTGGAGGCGCGCCCAGCGCGTATATGCTGCTGCCTCCCGCGGAGATGAACGCGCTTCGAATGCCGTTACGGCGGAGCACCTCAAGCATGCAATCCACGGCATACCCTTTTCCAATGCCGCCTGGATCGAGTTCCACGCCCTTCCTCGCAAAGCGAATTGTACGCGTACGGGCATCGAGCTTGATGTTCTTGTAGCCGACTAGTTGCAATGCATTTGAAAGCTCGGCGGGATCCGCCAAATGGCCCGAGCCTTTATAGAACCCCCAGACTTTCATCAGCGGCCCGACTGAAATGTCAAACGCTCCTTCGCTGCGGCGGCTCACGTCGAGACATAGCGCGATCAATTGAAACAGTTCGGCCGAGACTTTTACGGGGCCGGCCGCCGCGGAGCGATTCAGCTCGCTCCATTCGCTGTTTGGTTTGTAGTTCGACAGCCTGGCGTCGAGTCTGGTAACTTCATCCAGAGCCTGATCGACCGCGGTTCGCGCGCGGGCGGGGGCCTCGTCGTAAACTATCACGCTGAATACGGCGCCCATGGCATCAGCATGACCTTCCTCGCGAGTCGGGCTGCCGCCAACGCACGCGGCGCACGCCAATGCAAGCCCTGCCGCGACGGCGCTGCGTCCAGGCATGCAGAAAGTTTAGCGCCTCCAAGTTCTCGGAAGGCTGCGAGTACAATCGATTGCGATGGCGATACTTCCTTCTACGCTGCGGAGCTTGATAGTCGCTCTGGTATTGCTTACCCCCGCGATGGGCCAAGTACAGTACGATTTGCTGCTCCAGCGGGGGCATCTCATAGACGCAAGGAACCATATCAGCGGAATCCGCGATGTTGCGATTAAGGATGGACGGATCGCTGCTATTGAAGAACATATTGCGCCAACGTCCGCGCTCAAGACCGTGGATGCGAGTGGCTTATATGTCACTCCCGGTTTGGTTGATATCCATGTGCACGTGTATGCGAGCACGGGCGAAAGGAATTCGTATGCGGGGGACAATGGCGTCTATCCGGACGGATTCACGTTGCGTTCGGGAGTAACAACAGTAGCCGACGCGGGCTCATCTGGATACCGCAATTTCGAAGACTTCAAAGAGCACATCATCGACAGAGCCAAAACGCGCGTCCTCGCCTTCATAAACATCGTGGGAGCAGGTATGCGGGGACCTAAGTACGAGGACAACCTGGCGGACATGGAGCCGCAACCGGCGGCCGATATGGCAAAGAGATACCCGGGCGTAATCGTCGGAATCAAGACTGCTCACTACACTGGACCTGAATGGACTCCTGTCGAGCACGCTGTCCAGGCAGGCACCTTGGCGAATATTCCCGTGATGGTAGATTTTGGAGAAAATCACCCTGAGCGACCAATCGATATTTTATTGACACAAAAATTGCGTCCGGGCGATATTTATACGCATTGCTACTCGGGATTAAGAAACGAGTTACTGCCGGACGATAAAGTTAATCCAGGTATGTGGGCCGGCAGGAAACGAGGAGTTATTTTCGACGTCGGGCACGGGGGCGGAAGCTTCGCCTGGCGCATCGCGGTTCCGGCGATCCAACAAGGATTCCTGCCCGATTCAATCTCGACCGATTTGCACATAGGAAGCATGAATAGCGGGATGAAGGACATGCTTAATGTCATGAGCAAGTTTTTAGCAATGGGTCTTTCTGTCGATCAGGTTATCGCCTGGTCCACCTGGAATCCAGCGCGCGAGATTCACCACGAGGAGTTGGGAAATCTATCGGTGGGCTCAATCGCCGACCTCAGCGTGTTGCGTGTAGAGCATGGAAAGTTCGGCTTCACAGATATGTATGGCGCGCGGATGGACGGTTCGGAGAAATTTGTCTGCGAACTGACTGTGAAAGGCGGAAAGGTTGTATATGATCTGAACGGGATCAGCCGCCCGGATTGGCGCTCGCTACCACCGAAATATACGAATGTCGGCAATCCTAAGTGGGATGGGCTAAATCCTAACCGGCAATCGCACTGACGTCAGATTCGGCCAAATTTGGCGACCGCCTCGCGGATGGATTTGAATTTTTCTATAAACGGGTACATGCTGTGTTCGGTGTTATCCAATTGCTCAGCGCGCGCCAGTACTGTGGACGCATGCTCCCTGGGAACAACGGCAACGCCATCCATATCCGCAACGATGATGTCCCCGGCATTGACCTCGACGCCTGCGCACTGAATGCGGATGTTCTTACCTACGAAGCGATAGTGACCGACGGTACTGGAGGGCGCCACGCCTCGACTAAACACAGGGAACTGAAGTCTTGAGATCTGAGCTGTATCCCGTACACTCCCGTCGACTATCGCTCCCGCAACGTTCCGAAACTTCATAGCGGTACTCATCAGGCCGCCGATGCCCGCGTAATCCAGCCCGTCTTCGAGCGTCATCACATAAACCGAGCCGGCAGGAGCTTCATCAATAGCGTCGAGGGCGCCTTGGATTGCCTGCGCGCCGTCCTTGTTCTCCTCTTTCTTCATGAGCACGGTAATGGCTGGCCCCGCGAACTTAGTTTCGCGAAGTGGGCGCATATCGTGTGACATGTAAGCTCGCTTGCCGTAGAGTTGTTCCATCGCATCCGCTACCGAAGCAGCTTCAACGAGCCGAAAACCATCAACGACGCTATCGCTATTCGCACTCGCCGGGGCTTGCATGAGAGCAACTAAGAAGGCCAGGCATGCGGATATACACAACACAACTGCCAAAGCTCGCAGAAAGCGGTGACGGAACATTGCGAATTAGATATAGGCGATCACGTCGATTTCAACCAGCGAGTTACCGGGGACGCCAGCAACCGAGACAGTGGTTCTTACCGGCGGTTCTGATCCAAAACGTCCCTGGAACACTTCGTTCATTTCCTGGTAGTCTTTCAAATCCGCCAGGTAGACTTGCGCCTTGAGTACTTTATTCATCGAAGAACCGCAGGCTTCCAGATTCTTCTCAATCTCATCCAGAACATGCTTGGTGTGTTCCTTGATGCCGCCTTGAAAATGAGCGCCAATGCCCGACAGGAACAGCAGATTTCTGTAGGAAACAGCCGGGCTGAAGAGTGGAGTTTTCTCGGGCGCTTTTCCATCGCGCCACCATACTTTCTTGGTTGCTGCGCTTTGCGCCTCGGCCGTACCGCTGGCCATCGTAGCTGCGGCCGCGGAAGCCACCGCGCCTTTGCCCAGAAACTTTCTTCTATTCGCTTTCGTCATTTCTTCCTTTCTGGAATCAGAAATTGACCTGCTGTTCCTCTTTATGCGTGCTCTGGATATTGATGCCTTTCGGCACTCCACTCGGCTTCGCCGTATTCACCCAGACTGACTTTCCCGCTCATCTTATTGCCCTCCACGGCTCCGGTAAACGTGTATGACAGCTCTTGACCTTGTATCCGCTGATTGCTGTGGAACATCACGTCGGAAGCATGTACAGTACCGGCCAGATCGCCCGAAACGAACTCGCCTTGGTGCGTGCCCAATAAAGCGTTCCCGCGTTGTTCCAGAATCAGCGTATGCTGGGCCGAGCCACGGAAGAAGCGCATTTCGAGAGTCCATTGTCCGGCGACGGAGGCGGTGTCACCGGTCGGAACGGGCGGATTTGTGAATTTCGGCGGATGGGACAAGGTCTCGTACAAGCGTTCGGCGACAATCTGCGCGTCCCCCGGCATCATCATGTACGGCACGACGGAAATCGCGCTGGCCATCCGGTCAGGCCGACGTCCGGAACCTCCCGCCAAGGCGATGCGCGGCTCCGAATCGAATAAGAGCTTACTAAGTTCCTGCCCCGTGATGCCGATCTGATTCGCATCCCACTCGATCCGCAACTCGGGCGTGTGGTTCGATAGACCCTCGGGGTCTTGGATGCGGGTGGTGACTCCCTTCACCTTTCGCACAGCGGATGAGACGGCCTGAAGGTGCTCCATCCACTGCCCCCACTCGGCTGGATGATCTCGCGTCGTCCAGCATTCAACTGCGGCGAGCATGCCCATAATCTCTTCCTTACCTACCTTAAGCGAGCGTCCGAAGGCGTGATGAGGAGCGCTGTTGGCCCACGCAGCTTGCAGGAAATTCCTATCGCCTAGAACGATGCCGGCGGCCTGTGGGCCCCGAAGACACTTGCCCCCGCTATAAGCTACTGCGGTGGCGCCTCGCCCCAGGTGAAGATTGGGAATCGTCAGTTCTTCAGCGGCCGCATCAACAAGAACCGGCACATTATGCGCGCGAGCGACGTTTGAAATCGCTTCGGTTCCAAGAGGACCGTCATCACCAGGGCCGGCGAGAATATAAACCATCGCTGTGCGCTCGCTGAAAGCGGTTTCGAGCTCCGATGCGTGACCCACTTCGACGATCTTGACGCCGGTCATACGCACGGCATGATCATAAACATTCCGCGAGTAAGTCGGAATGATGACCTCACTCTTCAAGCCGGTCAAATCCGGCAGCCGCTCCATGCGTTCCGGGTTGGCGCCCACAAGCGAGGCGGCCGTACAATTCGTGAGTGCCGCCGCGCACCCGGCGCTGACGATTCCCCATGGCGCGCGGGTAAGCTGCGCGAGGCGCTTTCCGACTCCCTCCATCAATTCGTCCATCTGCACATAGCTGTGAGAGGCCGCTTCCATCGCTTGTTTGACTTGCGGCAAACTTTGCGACCCCGTGATGATGGTGTAGGTTCCGCGCGCATTGATCAAGGGACGAACACCGATCGACTCGTAAAGAGCGCCGGCGCGCTCACCCGCCGCGCTTCGCGCGCCCTGCACGACGTTAGACGCACCTTTACTTCCGACTGCCCCGGCTAGAGCCGCTCCGGACAACAGACCGCCTCGGCGAAACAACTCCCGTCGACTGCAGTCATTACCACGCTTAAGAATGGACCGTAAGGAAGGCATAGGCTCTTATTTCGTCACTATACTCCGGCAGAGGCTTGCGATCCCCCCGACAGCGATTTACGTTTGAGTCGCTTTCGACAACACTTCATGAAGCCGGCGCCCCACAATCTTCTCTTCGCCAGGTTGAAGCATCCAGACGCCAACGACGATCGTGTTCTCGTCGGATTGGATTCCTTTGCTGCCTTCTCGCCTGCCGGTAGATGGATTCAATTCGATGGAGGGCGTACCCTTCCTTAATTCGGCCGCAACCTGAAGCGGAGAGATGCGGACCGCTTGCTGGTCGTAAGTTATGAATAGATGCGGAACATGATTGGCAATCTCCGGAACCAGAATCCTGGATTGTATGGTTGGAACCGCACGTAGATCGGCGGCGATACTTTCAGCCCGCTTGAGAAACTCCGCCTGCATCCCGTCATCCGATTGCTCAAGGAACCAGTCGACGGCAGCAACCATGCCGATTATCTGCTCCTTCGCAACCTTTAATCCGCGTCCGATTCCTTCATCAAACGGATTGTTGGTAGCCGCCGCAGCCGCAATCAGATCCCGCTTACCCAGAAGCAATCCCGCGTTCTGTGGTCCGCGAATACCTTTGCCGCCGGAGAAAGTTACTAAGTCGAACCCCATTCTGGTATAGTTCCAAAGATTGGAAATAGGGGGAACGTCCGCGGCAGCGTCGTTAAAACATGGGATCTTATATCGATGGGCTATGCGGACCCAATCTTCCCGGCCGATCTGTCCACCTTCCGCAGCGTTGAAAAAGTGGGCCATCGCCGTCTTGGGGCTGAAGGCTTGTTCGTAGTCCGCCACAGTCTCGACTTCAACTAAATGAGCCCCGCAGTTCTCAATGGCGTGATCGTAGCTATAGCGATGCGCCTTCTGAATGATCACTTCGTTCTTCATGCTGGCCACTTGCATCGGAACCACCTCAACAGGCGCGTCATTCATTACGTCTATGCAGGCAGCTGTCCCTAATGTGAGCGCTCCCGAAGCTCCCGATGTGACCATGGCCGCTTCGCACTGCAGCTTGCGGGCGATATATTCGCCGGCTTTGGCTTGCAATTCGAGCAATCGCACGGGGTTCTTCGCGGCGCGCGCCACGGCGGCTTGCACGGACGGCGGCATGATTGAGGCGGTTAGAATCGTGTAAGTGCCGGCCGCATTAATGATCTTCGTTACACCCAGCTTTTCGTAATAATCCTGCCCGATCTCTTGATCGCCGGGGCTGCCGGCGGCCTGCATGGATTTGCCAAGTCCGGCAATCGCTAAGGTGCTACCGGCATTCTTAAAGAATCTTCGTCGCGTCCTCATGGGTGCCTTATTCTGCGAATATCAGGGTGCCGAAGTGCTCCGGCACGTGATTGGAATCTCGTTTTTGAACGCACGTCGGCTGCCAGCACATGAAATGCCTCTGTGGGTCCGGACCAAGGCCATCGATACGGTAGAGATTGCCGCGCCACTTGGTTCCATTACGAACCGGCTCGGGGCTAACAGACGAAAGCGGGATCTCGGCGGCGGCGTACCAGATCTTCCTCGCTTCGTCTATCCGGGCTTTGGTGTGCCAACCAGATCGCCAGGAGTGATCGTAGCTATCGTGATCGAGATCGATCGCAAGGTCAATCCAATCGCCAGTCGGGGCAATCTCGAATTCCCTGTAATGGCGGATGTTCTTCCAGTCATATCCTAAAAACATTTCCACTACATCTCGATCCCATAAGCCGACATGCGCCGCGCTGTTGTTGGGCGGAAGGAATAGGTTTAGATTCGTGTAAGGGCACTTAAACAGCAGATACAGATTCTCATCCGTCCAGAAGGCGCGTATCTCGGTTGCCAGATTCTTATAAGTTATGACGCGCTGGCAGTCCTTATCCATGATCTGCGAGGCGGCATTTTTCCATACCTCGGCTTCGGGGTCAACTGTCAGGACAGGATTGCCTGCGACGTGCCTGAAGGTAAATACAGCTGTCGGTTGAATCACTTGGCAAAACTCCTGTGCGTCAATGGCAAGCGAAGCAATCACCAGGCAGCCCACGGCGGCGACTAAGCTGATAAAAGAAAAGCGTTGATTATTTTTCATAAGAGCGGATTCTAGGGCAGGGCGAAGCTAAGAAGGTCACTGCCGGAAGCAATTGCAACGTATTGCTTGCCTTCCACCCAGTAACTCATGGGCGAGGCGTGCATCTCCTGCCCGGTTGTGAAGTGCCACAGCGCTTTCCCGGTTTTCGCGTCAACGGCCTCGAAAGCCTCCGAGTCGTTACCGAAGAAGACGAGACCGCCCGCGGTGGTCATTGTCCCGCCCCAGGAATCGCCCGCGCCCGCCTGCGGATAGCGCCAGGCGAACGTTTTAGATTCCGGATTGAACGCCATCAGAAGTTTTCGAGCAACGTCTCCCCGAGAATGTTTCGATCCGGTCGCATAAAACTCCTGGCCTTCTTCGAAGCGCTGCGGCTTGACAAAGAGTAGTTCGCATTGTTCAAGTGCAAGGAAATACAGTAAATGAGTAGATGGATTATAAGATGGGGAGAACCAATTAGTGGCCCCAATCATTCCAGGGCACGCAAGAGTTCCAGTGGTCGTTGGTTCAACACTTGTGCGAATGGGGCGTCCGCTTGCGTCGATGCCGCTGGCCCAGTTGAGTTTGTCCACGAATCTTGTCGCGGACAGGAATTTTCCGTTCACCCGGTCGAGCACATACACGAAGCCGTTCCGATTTGCCTGAACAAGTAACTTTCTCGTTGCGCCTTGAAAAACACCGTCGATAAGAACTGGGGTTTGCGTGGCGTCGTAATCGAAGAGATCGTGCGGCGTAAATTGGAAATACCATTTCAGTTTGCCGGTTTCGGCGTCCAGGGCCAGCACGCAATTGGCGTATAGATCGTCACCTGGCCGCGGAGCACCGTCGAACACGGGAGATGGATTGCTAGTGCCCCAGTAGACGGTATTTAGTTCGGGATCATACGTGCCAGGCATCCAGGTCGTGGCTCCCCCGCGCAGATACATTTCTCCGGGCCAACTAGATGACCCGTATTCGCCCGGCGCCGGAATGGTCCAAAATCGCCATACTTCCTTTCCGCTTTCGGCGTCGAATGCGGCTAGGAAACCGCGGACACCATCGTCTCCGGCCGACGTTCCCACCAGGACTTTGTTCTCGACGATAAGGGGCGCGCTGGTCGCTCCATAGTTCTTATTGCCGAGCGCGTAAGGAACATCCCAAATGAGATGGCCGGAGCGGGCGTCCAAACACAGCAGGTGGGCATTGTCGGTCTCCATGTAAACCCGAGTTCCCAATATCGCGACGCCGCGATTGTGGTGCGAAGACGCGTCGTCCACCAAGCCTTCCGTAACGGGACGCGAATAATGCCAAAGCATGCGTCCCGTACGCGCATCGAGGGCAAAGGCATCGTTCGCCGAAGTCATTAGCAAGATGCCATTGACGACGACAGGTGTGGCCTCGAGCAGATTCGAGTTAGGCGAATGGAAGATCCACTCAGCCCTGAGTTGGCCGACGTTTTCGGGAGTGATCTGCGCGAGACCGCTATATCTGCGTCCGCTGTAGTCGCCGTTATAGAGTGGCCAATTGTTTCCAACGGGCTGGATAAGCAGGTCGCTTGCGCCGATGCGTGGCATTGCCTTCACCGGGCCATTCAAATCGCTCGCCAACGCGATTGCAGAGACAGCAAGCGCCACAATGGCGAGCGCCAGGTGACCCGGCGTTACACGTCGAAGAAAACGGATCTTCAATATTCAAAGCATAGTCATTTGACACGCCAGTTTCCAGCGGCCGGTCGATTCTTTGGCTGATAAACTTGGGTTCCAGGATGAGCAGGCCTGCTTGGACCGTGCCGCTTGCCATGACTTGCGTGGCCGCGCTAACTGCCACGCTTCTGAAAGCCCAGGACACGCAAGCTGGACAGACGCTGTATCAATCAAATTGCGCCGGCTGCCATGGGTTAGATGGCAGGGGCGGGGAACATGCCCCCGATATTGCGACCAGCGCGAAGGTTCGGCAGTTGACTGCTGAAGATCTGATTCGAATCATTCGCAACGGCATATCGGGTTCGGCAATGCCATCGTTCGCAACGCGCTTGAGCCAAGACCAAAACGCCGTTATAGCTCGTTATCTTCGTCGTCTGCAGGGCTTCGGACAAATCCCGGCCGTTGCAGGCGATCCCGAAAGGGGCCGGGATCTGTTTTTTGGGAAGGCGGGCTGTTCAGAATGCCACATGGCTGCCGGAGCGGGAGGCTTTCTGGCGCATGACCTGTCCTCCTATGGCGGAACACATAGTCCTCAAGAGATCCGAGAGGCCATTCTCGACCCCAGCAGGACAGCGGACCCGCGACGGTCCATGGCAACCGTAACGGCCGGCGACGGCCGCGAGTATACGGGCGTGATACGGAATGAAGACAATTGGTCATTGCAAGTGCAAGGAACCGACGGCGCTTTCTATCTGTTTCAGAAGCCGGAGTTGGTGAAGATCGCTCGTGATACGAGCACACTCATGCCAGCTGATTACGGCTCGAAGCTCAGCCCGAGGGAGATCGACGACCTGATTAGGTTTCTCGGCGGAGTCGCAGAGAACCAGCCGAAGAGCGCAACAGAGAATTCGAAGCGGTGAAGACAGCCGGGCGGACTATCAAGTTTGAGGAGGCAATCGAATGGACAATCGACGGGCTCATGCAGTCGGCCGCCGCAAATTTTTGAAGAGCTCAGCCGGGCTTGTAGGTGGAACTCTGTTTACCTTGCGTGGGTATGCGGATCCCGAACCCCGGGTTCAAAACGTAAACACAAATTCTAGCCCTTCCAAATTGAGAATTACGGACCTGCGCATCGCCACAATTCGCAAGCCGGGACCGAGCCCTTGCACAATTGTCCGGCTCGAGACGAACCAAGGAGTCTACGGCCTCGGCGAGGTTCGAGACATGGCCAGTCCGACCTACGCTCTATTCCTGAAAAGCCGCGTGATTGGAGAGAATCCGCTTAACATCACCTTGCTTTTTGAAAAGATCAAGCAGTTCGGAGGCGATTCGCGTCAAGCGGGAGGAGTAGTTGCGATAGAAGAGGCGTGCTGGGACATCGCGGGGAAAGTTTATGGCGTTCCGATCTATCAAATGTTGGGCGGCAAGTTTCGGGATAAGATTCGCATCTATGCCGACACTGAAGAGTCGAACGATCCTAGAGAGTACGCCCGGCGCCTGAAGGCGCGCAAAGACGAGATGGGTCTCACGTGGCTGAAAATGGATCTGGGGATAAACCTTATCGAAGATCAGCCCAATACCGTCACGAGGCCTTCCGGGCAGACGTCATGGGAACACTACAACTTGCCGCACCCTTTTATGGCAAACGAAGTAACAGACAAAGGTATCGAGTTGCTTGTTACGTATGTCGCTGCGGCGCGCGAAGCTGTGGGAATGGAGATACCGCTTTCTATGGATCACCTGGGGCACTTAGGCGTGAATTCGATTATCCGGCTGGGCCGAGCGTATGAGCCCTACAATCTATCGTGGATGGAAGATGTAATCCCGTGGCAATATACAGAATTACTGAAGCATATTACGAATGAGAGTCCTACTCCAATTCTTACCGGGGAAGATATTTACTTGAAAGAGAATTTCGAAAAGCTATGTGAAGCACACGCCGTGAGTAAGATTCATCCCGATATCTCAACATCCGGCGGAATTCTTGAGACACACCGGATCGGGGATATGGCAATGGAATATGGCGTTCCCATGGCGATGCATTATGCGGGGCTGCCGATCGGCGCATTCGCGAGCGTTCACTGCGCGGCGGCCACGGAGAATTTCCTGGCTTGCGAGAACCACTCGCTCGACGTTCCCTGGTGGCAGCAGTTGGTAGAAGGGGTGGAGAAGCCAATTATCGACCGCGGCTTCATCAAAGTTCCCGATAAACCCGGACTGGGAGTAACGCTTAATGATGATGCGATGAGATCGCACTTAGTTCCCGACACTGGTTATTTCGAACCCACGCCGCAGTGGGACAAAGAACACTCCATCGACCGCCTCTGGAGCATGGCCCCCAGCTGGGGTGCACGGAAGGACCGTTCACTTGTTACTACAGCGCCTACGGCGCAAGAGACCGCGGTATGTTGAGGCATTTCATTGGAATCGCGATCCTCTCCTGGCTGACCGGAGGGTCTGCGGCTTGGTCTCAAGTCAAGACGACGCACGAGCAGATCCTGTTCTATACGCCGGATTGGAAGGGCGATCGCTTTCCGGACGGACGCCCGAAGGTATCGGACGATCTATTAAAGCGCGCGCTGGACGTTTCGATTGAAGATGTCTGGGATTATTTGCGGGAACAAGGTTATGAAAACCAGTTTGACGGCAACTGGCAGGCTTTGCACATGGACAAACCGTTCGCCGGGCGGGCGCTGACGGCGCAATACATGCCGCTACGGCCCGACATGGCAAAGGCGATCGCCGCGGAAGGCAAGCACGAGGCGCGCATCGGAGACACGAATAGTTGGCCGATAGCCGAGTTGCAGCTAGGGGACGTGTATGTCGCGGACGGCTTTGGAAAGATCGTCGAAGGAACGTTGATTGGTTCCAATTTGGGGAACGCCGTCGCCGCGCACACTCACACCGGATTTGTTTTCGATGCGGGCATTAGGGACCAGGAAGAGAATCGGGAAATTCCGAATTTCAACGGCTTCTATCGAGGCTACGATCCGTCGGCATGGGCGCAAATGGAGCTTACGTCCATAAACGCTCCCATACGTATTGGCCGCGCGGTCGTGCTGCCGGGCGACGTGGTTTTGGCGAAGCCCGATGGGGTCCTTTTCATCCCTGCGATAGTAGCCGAAAGCGCTATCAGTTCGGCGGAATTTACGAATCTCAAGGATGCCTTCAATTTTGAGTTGAACCAGAAGGGCAAGAATGGCGCTCAATTTGAAGGGGGTTGGACTGCGCCAAAGTACGCAGCCTTCGCCAGATGGGTCGATGCACATCCTGAAATGCTTAAGATGCCGCGCGCTGAGTTTGAGTCGATGCTCAATCAGGCAACTCAACCGCGGCATTCGCGGCGCGGCCCAGGAGAGGCGGCCCAGCCCTAATAGACTTGGAGCAGAATCGAAACCACACATTTACGCGGTTGTGACTTAACACATGTAAACAGGAATGTGTCGGCACATTCTCCGGGTCTTTTTTCAGAGCTGTTCCATTCCGTTCCACAACCGGTTCGCCATATCCTGGGTGCAGCGTTACAGCTGGACCGTCTCAGAGACCTGCATGACCGAGCACGGTATAACTCTCAAGCGCCACTCTCGCGCGCCATCCTGAGCCTGCTCGCCGTCGATATCCGATCGTACGGCTGCGAGATCCAGCGGGTTCCTTCTTGCGGACCTCTTGTAGTGGTCGCAAACCATCCGTTCGGAATTCTGGACGGGCTTGTTCTCGACGCACTACTCTTCGACGTAAGGCAGGATATGAAAATACTTACTAACTCCCTCGTGGCGCGGGCAGCTGAGATACACGAACGGTGCATCCCGGTCGATGTCTTCAGGCCGGCAACTTCCAGCGTCAACCTGCGGGCTGTGAGGCGCGCGCGGGAATGGTTGAACGACGGGCACGGCATCGCGGTTTTCCCGGCAGGCGAAGTGTCACATTGGAGGCGTGAGTCGCGCGGCGTCAGCGACCCGCCTTGGTCGCCCCTGGCTGCGCGATTCGCCCTGCATGCTCGCGCCACCGTGATCCCGATCTATTTTGCCGGCTCCAACAGCGTGGCCTTCCAGCTTGCCGGCTTGGTACATCCGCGCATGCGGACCGCGCGCCTGCCACGCGAACTGCTGAACAAGCAAGGATCAACGATTGAAGTGCATATTGGGGCCCCTATCACTCCGTCAGAGTTCGAGAAACAGGGTTCCGCCGAGAATGCGATCGCCTACCTTCGGGCCCGCACTTACATGCTGCGGCATCGTAAACCAACACGCGGCTCGGTTCGATCTTCTGCACCGCGGGTGCGAACACCCAGCACGATTCCGGGGGAAACTTCAGGCCTCGCCGCAGAGCTTGACCGTCTCGCCAAAGCAGGAGGCAAGGTATTAGAAAACAACACCTACATCGTACTTGCCGAACAGGGTAAGAACATTCCAATCTTGTTACGTGAAATCGGCCGCCTTCGAGAACTTACATTTCGCGCAGCGGGTGAGGGAACCGGTAAAGGGCTCGACCTCGACTCCTTTGATCCCTATTACACGCACCTTGTGCTGTGGCACAAGCAAAAAGGCTGTATTACCGGCGGCTATCGATTAGCTTGGACCGAAGACGTTCTTCCCAGCCGCGGGATTCAAGGCCTCTACACATCGGGTCTCTTTCGATTTGCCGCCGGATTTTTCGAAACATTGGGACCCGCTGTCGAATTGGGCCGCACTTTCATCCGCATCGAGTTTCAGAAGGATTACGCTCCCCTGATGTTGCTATGGCAGGCGATCGGACGATTGATTGCGGCCCGACCGCATGCACCCATTCTTTTCGGCCCGGTTAGCATCAGCGCAAGTTACTCGCGAGCTGCTATCGAGCTTATGGTGGAGTACCTTCGGCAGCGGCGGCTGCGGCCCGACCTGGCGCGCTTAGTTATTGCAAGGCGGCCTTTTCGGTCCCGGCTAACGCGCGACAACGAGATTCGAATGGTGGTGGCTTGCCTGCGTGAGATTGAAGATCTTTCAACTCTGTTGGCCGACATGGAAGACGGCACGGACGTTCCAGTTCTGGTTCGCCAGTACCTTCGATTGGGAGGACGCATTGCCGCTTTCAGCGTGGACCGAAACTTCTCGAATGTGCTGGATGGACTGTTGGTTGTGGACCTGCGCGAAACGCCGTCGAAGCTGCTTTCCAAATACATGGGCGCCGAGGCCGCAGCCGCATTTCTGCGCCAAGCCTCCGGCGCTCGTTCGGCTTAATGCACGATTACTCGGGGATTCCTAACTACACCCGCTCGTTCCGCCACAGTTCTCGCACTTGTAGCAAGAGCCATTGCGGGTCATGATGCTGCCGCACTCCGAACAGAGCGGCGCGTCGCCCGCCATGTTGGGTTCGAACGGTAGCGCCTGTTGCGGCTCGATCTCCGTAGGGCGGAGTTTGAGAGTTTCGCCGGCCTCCACGGCCTCGGTAATACCGAGAAAGCGCGCCCCGAGCCACCGGAAGATATAATCGATGATCGATTTGGCGTAGGGCACTTGCGGGTTGCCGGTCCAGCCGCTGGGCTCGAAACGCACGTGGCTAAACTTATCCACAAAAAATTTCAGTGGCACACCGTATTGCAAGCCGTAGCTGATGGAAGTCGCCAGCGTGTCCATGAGGCCGGAGATGGTTGAACCTTCCTTGGCCATGCTGATGAACACTTCGCCGGGCGTGCCGTCCTCATAAAGGCCGACCGTGATGTATCCTTCGTGGCCGCCGATCGAGAACTTATGGGTAACCGAGGCGCGCTCATCCGGCAGCTTGCGGCGAACCGGGCGGTAGACGATTTTTTCAACCGTCTGGGACTGCGGAGCGGGCAGGCCGGGCGTAGCCTTCTTCTCGCCTTTGCCGGTCCCGGAACTCAAAGGCTGAACGCGCTTCGACCCATCGCGATAAATAGCCACAGCTTTGAGCCCAACCTTCCAGCTTTCAATATAAGCGTCCATGATGTCTTCCACCGTGGACTCTTCGGGCATGTTGATGGTTTTCGAAATAGCGCCGGAGATGAAAGGTTGGACCGCGGCCATCATGCCGATGTGACCCATATGCTGGATGAACCGCGAGCCGTTTTGCGGACGAAAGCTGCAATCGAAAACGGCGAGATGCTGTGCGTCCAACTCCGGAGCGCCTTCGATGGTGCCGGTGGCATCGATGTGCGAGACAATTTGCTCGGTCTGCTCCGGCGAGTAGCCAAGCCGGATCAGCGCTTGGGGAACCGTGTTGTTGACGATCTTGATGACGCCGCCGCCGACCAGTTTCTTATATTTGACAAGAGCCAGATCGGGCTCGATACCGGTGGTGTCGCAATCCATCATAAAACCGATGGTGCCGGTGGGAGCGATAACCGTGGTCTGCGCGTTTCGATAACCGGTGCGAGCGCCCAGTTCGTATGCTTGCCGCCAGCATTCTTCCGCGGCCTTGAACATCGCCGGGGGAACGCGCTTGCTATCGATCCCATTCACGGCGTTCCAGTGCATGCGGATCACGTCCAGGAACGTATCTTCGTTCTCCTCGTAACCGGGGCACGGTCCCACTGCTTCCGAGATGCGCGCGCTCGTGAGATAAGCCTGCCCGCACATAATAGCCGTGATCGCGCCCGCAAAGTCGCGGCCTTGATCGCTGTCGTAGGGAATGCCAAGCGACATCAACAGCGCGCCGAGATTGGCGAAACCGAGGCCGAGCGGCCGAAAGTCATGCGAATTTTTCGCGATCTTCTCACCCGGATAGCTGGCGTTATCGACAATGATCTCCTGGGCGAGAATCACCGTATCGACCGCGTGCCGGAAGGCTTCGGCGTCGAAGCATCCGTCCGGCCCCACGTACTTCATCAGATTCAGCGAGGCCAGGTTGCAGGCCGAATCGTCGAGAAACATATACTCCGAGCACGGATTAGAGGCGTTGATGCGCGCCGTCTTCTTCGACGTGTGCCAGCGATTGATCGTGGTATCGAATTGCATCCCGGGGTCGCCGCACTGGTGAGTCGCTTCGGCGATCTGCCGCATCAGCTCGCGAGCTTTGTAGCGCTTCACGCGCTGACCGCTGACGACGCTGCGGGTCCACCAATCGGAATCGTCCACCACGGCCTGCATAAACTCGTCCGTGGCGCGGACCGAATTGTTGGCATTCTGGAAAAAGATGGAGCTGTAAGCATCTCCGTCGAGCGAGGCATCGTAGCCCGCGTCGATCAGCGTGTGCGCTTTCTTCTCTTCCTTCGCTTTACACCAGATGAACTGCTCGACATCCGGATGGTCTGAATTGAGAATGACCATCTTCGCGGCCCGGCGTGTTTTCCCACCGGACTTGATGACGCCTGCGAAGGCGTCAAAACCTTTCATAAAGCTCAGCGGGCCCGAAGCCCGGCCGCCGCCCCATAGATGAGCATTTTCTTCGCGAATAGCCGATAGATTCGTGCCCGTGCCGGAGCCCCACTTGAACAGCATGCCCTCGGTCTTGGCCAGATCCAAGATCGATTCAAGCGTGTCGCCGACAGAATTGATGAAGCACGCCGAACATTGCGGATGATTTTCGCCGGGTAGCAGCTTGCGAACCACCTGCTCCGTCTCGTCGAAATAGAACCCATAGCCGCGCGATTCCCGCACGCCGACGTTGAACCACACCGGGGAATTGAAGCAGGCCTTTTGCGTGAGCATGAGATGCGCCAGTTCCTGGCGGAAATTCTCGCCGTCTTCACGGTTCTGGAAGTAATTGCCCGCGAGACCCCAATCGGCAATCGTATCCACGACGCGATGCACAAGCTGCGCGACGCTCGTTTCCCGCTCGGACGAACCCAGACGGCCGTGGAAGTACTTGCTGGCGACGATATTGGTCGCCGTCTGCGACCAATCGGCCGGCACTTCCACATCACGCTGTTCGAAGATCACCGATCCGAGGTCGTTGCCGATCGTGGCTGTCCGAGACTCCCAGGCCACCTGGTTGTAAGCGGTTGCGCCCTCCTCCCATTTGGCGGTGAAAAAGCGCGGGAACGACACGCCGGTCCGTTCCTCTTTCTTTAGGGAGCGATGCAACTCCTTTACCTTAACGGCTAAATTGACGCTGAGCTGTCCCATGGGTGCTTAAAAAGGCCTTTCTTTTCGGGAGGACTGAACTAGAGGGTACATTAATCTAGATACACCCTTTTAGATGTCTCGTCAAAGGAAAGTTCTCTACTGAACCACAAGATCTTGTGGAAGTTCTGTGGATAGAGCCTATAGAGAGTAGTGTATAACCGTATGTCCTACGCCGACAACCGTTTCAGGGCTGGGTCTGGCGAGGATCGCTGCGAGTACTGGGGGTTCTAGCGGGAGATACTATCGAGTAAAAGAACCGGAGCAAGCGCGAGCGGCGTAGAGCAGCCCCCACATCGGCTTTGAAGAGCCGCGGAGACACCCTGCACCTTGCCATTGTACACGTGAGGGTGAACCCAGACTTCGACCGGTTTCATTTGCAACTCCCCGTATTGATAAATGGGGAATGTTTCGGGACCGGACGAAAAACGCTCTTGGACCACATAAGGCGTGCGCAAGGCAAGCCGAACGGCGCGATCCCAGGCGGGTGGACTCATCTCGGCGCCGACGAAGGCGCGCTGATCGCATTCATGATCGTTCGGACGAAGGACGAACTGCTCTCTGCCGCGAAGAACAAACTCCGGCAGATCCACTTGTTGATCCTTATACTTGGTCTTGCGCTGAGCCATTAACCTGGTCCAGGGCACGAACGAGCGGATAAGCTTTCGGTCGGCGGCCGGAAAACGCGCGGTAACGGCATCGTCCGTCAGCAACTCGAACAGCACGCGCCGCTGAGCTAATTCAGAGCGAAAATCGTTGACGACGCAGACGGCGCGGTCTCGATAAGCGAGCAGAAACGGGTGCGAAAGGTCGCAATGGACCAGCAGTTCACGGGTCAGAACTCTGCGGAATACGATGTCTATCTGAAAGTCCCCGGCTGAAAGTTTGCCATTCCGGTACTCCAGTTCGTCGGGCGAGACAACCCGGCTACGGCAGCCGGCCTGATTGAAGATGTCTGCAAGCAAGCCGCCCTCTGTTCCATTCGAGCCAAACGACTGCGCAGCTTCGAGGATCGCGATGCGGGGGTGATGACGTCCACCGAAATCTCTCCATGCGGCAAGCGTGGCCGCCAACAGATGTTTCGCGCCTCCGATCTTTGAAAGCTTGTAACGTCCTCGCTTAAACTCTTTAACGATGGCCAAATCGAGGAACAAATCGGCGAGTGGCTCCCAATGCGCTAAACCCGCCGGTCTGGAAGCGTCGAATCCGCTCAGAGAAAACGAGCCGTTCTCTACATTGGCGTCCATCCGAGACGTGACGTTCAGACGGGAATAGCAGCGTGGCGCCGACGCCAACATCTTCTCCGCGGGCAGCATCTGCAAGCGGTTGAGCAGCGGCGGACAGGCCAGCGCCAATGCCTCGATCTGATCCAAGATCGCGATCAAATGTTCGGCCGCGCGGGAGAGAGAATCGAATTGGCGGCGCGAGATGAATTGCGGGCGCAAAACCGGAGATAGCAAGCGTCCCGCATCCGTAAGATGCCGCTCTCGCATTCGCTCCTGTAGCTCGTCGGCCCAGGCCAGCTCGCGATAACAGTCCTGTTCCAGGAGCTTATGGTAGCGGGCGACCGCGTCGCCTAGCTGCGCCATGCAATACGCCTTCTTCCTCAACTCGCACAACGCCCACCGAGTCACCTACGCGCTTCCTTAAGCGCACAACGACCGCCACCGGGCCTTGCGGTCACCCCATCGCGCACAACGACCAGCCAGCGATCTATGCGCCTCCTGAATCACCCCTACAGAACCGGGCTGCGCTTGTTCCGCCCGGGGGCAGCGGCCGCCCAACGGGCTGCGCGTCTCCTCTTTCTTAGTGATCCAGTATGGCACGCCTTACCAAATTCGGTAAGGTAGCGGAGTTGGCAATTTTCCTAGTACTACTAAGCCACTCTTATCAGAGGGATAACATGATTGACATAGAATCCAGATAAGCGGCGAATGCGTATACTCGACAAAATGGAAGTGACTCCCGCCGAGGCGAAATCGCGGTTGTCTACCGAAAACGCGGCGATCCTGATCGATATCCGGGAACCGGAAGAATTCGCGCTGTCGCGCATCGATGGCGCCGTGCTCATTCCCATGCAGTCGATTCCAGGGGAAATTCAGCGGCTGGAGGCGCTCGGCGATGAGAAAGATCTCATGGTCCTTTGCCATCACGGAGTCCGTAGCCTGAATGTGGTGGCATGGCTCCGCGAACGCGGAATCGAGAACTGCTTTAGCGTGTCCGGCGGAATCGATCAATGGAGCCAAGAAATCGACCCATCGGTTCCGCGCTACTGAATGGGCGCGGGGCTCATAATCGGAACTAGATAGGTTGTCTGCGGGCCGCTCCCGCGACTTCCCGGAACCGGCGAGCGCGTTCGGCAATGTCGTCGTAGCGTTTTTCCGCTATCAATCTGGCGTCGCATAACTCCCCGCCCACACCTACGGCAAACGATCCCGCGGCAATGAACTCAGGAGTAGTGTCGAGATTGACCCCGCCTGTGGGAAAAAGCTGAATGTGAGGGAACGGCGCCTTCAAAGCCTTGATGTACTTTGGCCCACCAAGGGCCTGGCAGGGAAAGACCTTGATGGCGTCGGCCCCGCACTCCCACGCCGACACAATCTCGGTGGGAGTCAGCGCGCCGGGAAACACCGCTCGACTGTAGCGCCGAACCAACTCGACAGTTCGAGGATTCAGGCTGGGCGTGACGAAGAACTGAGCCCCTGCAAGCATGCAGGCGCGAGCTGTCTCCGGATCCAGAACGGTTCCGGCTCCTAGCAGCACCGTGTCGCCATGACGGTCTGCAACGCTCTCCAGCGCCGCGAGCGCATTCGCCACGGTCATCGTGATCTCCACGCATGTCAAGCCGCCTTCAATCAAAGCATCGACTGCGGCCACCGCGCTCTCAGCGTCGGGTGTTCGAACGATAGGAACGATGATGCTTTCTTGAATGCGATGCAGGATTGCGCTATGGCTCGGCATGAGCGGTACGAATTTTATACTTTTTTCTTCTTATCGAGTTTCAGATTGAGCTGCACGCGCGGGTGGCTATCGAATACGCTGACGGTTTTTATTTTGCTCGTCATCCCGCCGGCTTCGGCTCGAAGCTGCCAATTTACGTCGGTGCTGAGGCCGTAGAAATGATACGCTCCGTCGCGCTGCGCAACATAGGAGCGCACCTGCAAGGTCTTGCCGTTTTTGAGGAGCACAATTGCGCCCGGAACAGGCGCCCCGTTGGAACTAAGAACAACACCCTGAATCGAGCGGGTTCGAGAGGTCCCCGCCTGGCCCACTACGGGAGCCTGCACTTGGGCCGGCGCCAAGGGCGAGAAGCTATAAAGACTGATGAAGAGCAGCAGATATCTCACGTCGAACACGCACCGATGGAATCGGATCCGTCAGGCCGGGAACTCCGGCTTATTGCCAGCTCTCTTCCTCTTCTGCCTCGTCCTCTTCTTCGTCAGCCTCGTCTTCGTCCTCGTCGTAGTCGAAATCCTCGTCGTCTTCGTCTTCCTGGTCTTCCGATTCGAGCTCCACCGGGTTCACGCTCGCAACGGTCAGAGAGGCTCCGCATTCGTCACACGAGAGGACGTCGCCCTCGTCGAGTTCTTCTTCTTCGACGTCGATAGGCGCGTCGCATTTAGGACAACTGACCATAATTCGTTCCTTTTCTCGGAGTTACGCAACAGCGCAAAAATTCAGGATACAGGCTTGCATGCCGATGCTTGCGGCGCCTTACCCATACGCCCGAATGGATTACCGAGGCTGCGTAACTGTTTCACGGTGCAATTGCTGGTAGCAAGCCGCCAACTGTTCCGGTCTCAGCGTGACAAGCGTCTTATCGAAATCTTCGGACGTCTCGATCATATGTTTCAGATGCGCGGCCGCGAGGCGCATACAGAGAGCATCGGTGAGCGTGCGCCCGTTGCTAGTCAGCTTCAGCAACTCAGCCTGCGGAAGAGCAATTACTTTTTCTTCCGGCTCGCGCCCCTCCGTAGACACCCAAAACTTCACATCCACGGTATCGGCATGCCGAATGGAAATCGCGGTCTGAAGCCAGCGAAACTGCACCTTCCACATGCGTCCGAAGGGATCCGGACCCGCCTGAAAAAGACGGCTCTGGTCACTCATGACCCGATCCTAGCATGCGCTGCCCGGTTCTCAGAAACCGTTCGAACGCTGCCCCACGAGCGAAAGCAGCTCGTTTCTTGTTTCATGATTATCCCTGAAAGCGCCCAGCATAGCGCTGGTGATCGCGCCCGAGTGCTGCTTTTCGACTCCGCGCATCATCATGCAGAAGTGATGCGCTTCGCAGATGACCGCGACGCCGCGCGGGTTCAAGAGCGACTCCAGCGTCTTTGCAATCTGCTGAGTGAGCCGCTCCTGGATCTGCAAGCGTCGTGCGAAGACATCCACGATACGTGGGATCTTGCTAAGCCCGATGACCTTGCGATCCGGCAGATAAGCCACGTGCATGCGGCCGAAGAAGGGCAGCATGTGGTGCTCGCATAGGCTGAAGAACTCGATGTCGCGGACAATCACCACTTCGTCGTATTCAACATCGAACAGCGCCCCGTTGACAATCTGGCTCAGATCCGCGGAATATCCGCTTGTCAGGTAGCGGAGCGCCTTTTCGCTCCGTTGGGGGGTGCGGACCAGCCCTTCGCGTTGCGGATCTTCCCCGAGCGCCTCGATGATGTCCTTAAGCTGCGCCGCGAAAGAAGGTCTTGGGGATTCCGATTGAATAGATGCGAGTTTAGCTTTGGGCATAAGTGTCTTCAACCTGCGATGAGAGATTGCGCGAATTGGAATCGGGGATCAAAACTTCAAAGCCATTTCGGCCTGTTTCTTGAATGTGCACGCGACTGAGGTGAGAACAAGCGCCATCTGAACCGGCAACATAATCGGCCCAGCTTTCCTTCAGCAGCCGCGTGATTACCAAGGCCAGGTTCTCGGTCGTAGGCACGAGTTGCGCGAAGTCGGGCGCATCGGCATTAAGATTCCGATTCGCGAAACAGCAAAGGATCTTGTCTTCGACTAAACGGTCCAGCCGCCGCCGCGAAAGTATCAAGCCGTTCGCCTCTCCTACGCGGCCGGTGGCTGTAACCTCCAAGATGTAGTCGTGCCCATGTCCATGAGGGTTGTTGCACTTCCCATACAGCCGCTGGTTATCGGCGGCGCTGAGAGCCTCGGAGTGCAATCGATGAGACGCGGAGAATCGATACCGGCGCGTGAGGCTGGTCATGCCGTTTCGTCTCCGCTTACCACATCCACGTATAGATCGGGGCCTTCGAATAGACGAACGCGGGCCAGCTTCGCCGCGGGAGAGCGCAGGCGATTGGCGAGCCGCCGCCAGATCTCGTTTGCAACATTCTCGGCCGTCGGCACTACTCGGTCAAATGGCGGCACCTCATAGTTCAGGAACCGGTGATCCATAGGACCGACGATCTCCTCGTTCAGAATGTCTTTGAGCTCCTTGAGATCCATCACCATTCCGCTAACCGGGTCCGGATCTCCCTCAAGAGTCACTTCCACAATGTAGTTGTGGCCGTGTCCGTTGGCATTTGCTTCCGGCCCGAAAAGCTCCAGGTTTTCGGCCTCGGTTAGTGACCGGATGCGGCAAACGTGGGAGGCGGAGAATTCTGCCTTACGAGTGACGAACATGACCTTTTAATTGGATGCCTCAGGCGGGGCGTTAGATACTGGTAGATTAAGTCAGCGAATTAGCAGTTCTGTACCTCATGGCGCAAGCAACCTCGGCGAGGACCAACAACGCTCTTCGCACTCTTCTTCTTCTCTTGACCGCTCTTTTTATCGGGTTGATCGGTTTCAACTTGCGCGATACATCGGCCAAAGAGGGCGGTGCTGCACCCGCATTTTCCATAACCACGGACCAGGGGCAGAAGATCACGCAGGCCTCCTTCGGAGGCAAGGTGCTGGTTTTGAACTTCTGGGCGACGTGGTGCTCTCCCTGCGTGCAGGAGATTCCGTCGTTGAACGATTTCCAGAAGCGTTTCGCGGGATCGGGCGTCGTTGTCGTCGCGGTCAGCATCGACAAGAGCGCGCAGAACTATCGGCGATTCCTGGATCGCATTCACGTATCTTTCGATACGGCGCGCGACCCGGACGCCGACATCCCCAACGAATATGGCACATTCCAGTATCCGGAAACCTACATCATCAAAGATGGGCGCATCGCGCGGAAGTTCGACAACGCCGCGGATTGGACTAGCGACGATATCGCGCAATACGTCCAAAGCCTTTTGTAGATAAGCCTTTACGATGCCGATCAAGCGTCGGGTTCTGGCGGATTTCGAAAGCGTCATCGGCAAAGCCGCGGTCCTCTCCGAGCCGAACGATCTGACCATGTACGAATACGACGGCGGCGTAGACAAATCGCGTCCGGATGTTGTCGTGTTTCCTCGCACGACAGAAGACGTGGTCGCACTGGTTGTGCTGGCGCGTGAGCACAAGCTGCCCATCGTGGGTAGAGGCGCCGGCACCGGATTGAGCGGCGGCGCCATCGCTCGAAGCGGAGGCATGATCGTCTCGTTTGCGCGCATGAACCGCATAATCGAAATCGACATTTCCAATGAACGGGCCATCGTACAACCGGGCGTGGTAAACCTTGACATCACGCTGGCCGTCCAGCCCTTTGGCTATTTCTATGCGCCCGACCCGTCGAGTCAGCGGGCTTGCACAATCGGGGGCAACGTCGCCGAAAACGCGGGCGGGCCGCACACGCTGGCATATGGCGTCACCACGAACCATGTGGTGAGCTTGGAAGCCGTAATGCCCGACGGCGCAGTGATCCAGGCCGGCGGAAAAGGGCCGGATATGCCTGGATACGATTTGGTCGGGTTGCTCACAGGTTCGGAAGGGACGATGGCGCTCGTCACCAAGATCGGAGTCCGGCTCTTGCGGGCGCCTGAAGCCGTAAAGACCATGCTTGCCGTCTATAACTCGACCGAGCAGGCAGGCGATACTGTAGGCGCTCTAACCGCGCGAGGCATCACTCCGGTTGCCCTTGAAATGCTGGACGGGCCGATGCTGCGCATGGTGGAAGCGGCTACACATGCCGGATACCCGCTTGATGCGGCTGCCGTTTTGTTGATTGAAGTCGAAGGGCTGACTGAGGCGACCGAAGAACTAGCTCACGAAATAGGGGACGTCTGCCGCGTGTGTGGGGCGCGCGACGTGCGCGTCGCTCAATCCAGCGCCGAGCGCGATCTGCTCTGGAAGGGCCGTAAGAATGCCTTCGGAGCAATAGGACGCGTCAGCCCCACCTACTATGTGCAAGACGGTGTCGTCCCGCGCACCCAAATTGCAAGCACGCTGCGCGCCATCGACCGGATTGGCAAGAACTACGGCATCGCGATCAGCAACGTTTTCCACGCAGGCGACGGTAACATGCATCCCATCCTGCCCTTCGATCCCCGCAAGCCAGGCGATCTGAAGCGAGCGCAGATGGCGGGCGAGGAGATCCTCAAATTTTGTATTTCGGTGGGTGGCTCGATAACCGGCGAGCATGGGGTGGGCATGGAAAAGATGGAGTTGATGCCGCATCTCTTCCCAGAGGCGACGCTTGAAATGATCCAGCGATTCAAATCGTTATTCGATCCCGGTTGTTCTTTGAATCCGGGCAAAGTGCTGCCAACCGGAAAAGGGTGTTTGGAGATACGGCAACGGCCGGATCTTGAGCTTTGAGTGTCAAACGCGGAGTTCGAATCCGCGCCCGCGCATACCCTCGATAATCTGATTTCGAATCTCGGCCACTTCCTCGGCGCTCAGCGTGTGATCGAGCGCTCCAGCTTCGATGTGATACGAGACGCTTTTTTGCCCTGGCAGGAGGGGCGGTCCATCATATTGTCTGATGAATTCGATAGATGCCAAGTGCGAGCCGGCTAGCTGTGCCAGAGCATCCTGGATCTTGTCGGCCGGCATACGGATATCGCTTATTACCGAGAGGTCGAATCCGCTGGTCGGATATTTGCGAACAGGAGTGTACCTGAGCAGGCGGCTCGCGGTCAACCGCTGCGCGAGATCGAGGTCGGTCTCGAACAGAACAGCGCGGCCTTCCACGCCTTCCCTCTGGAGCAGCAAAGGATGCAATTCGAATATGCGGCCGATCACCGTACCGCGCCAATGAATGTAGGCGGTGCGCGTCGGATGTTCGAACGGCCGAGCTTCGGCCGCGGAAAGGCATGACGACGGGAAAACGCACTCAAGAACGCGTTTGAGCTCGAAAAAATCCTGCTCATCGCCATGAGCGTCGTAGATGGCCGCGGCCCCTCGGGTGATTTCGTTTGGCAGGCTGGAGGCATTGCCATGAATCTCCTGGCCGACTTCGAAGATTCGAAAAGCCGGCGAATGCCGCACGTTGTCAACGATATTCTTGAAAAGTCCCGGCAGCAAGCTTCGGCGGAGATGAGTCAGTTCGCTGCCGATCGGATTCCTGATCGCAATGTGTTCGGAAATGCTCAATGAGAATCGTTCGGCTTCGGCTTCGTTCACGAACGAATAGTTATACACCTCCGTGAATCCTTGCGAGGCTAGTTGCTGACGTACCGAGCGCAAGAAGAGGCGCATCGGATTCGCCGGCGGAACAACGCAGGAAACCTTCGGCGCGACGGGCGGGATCTCGTTATAGCCGATCATGCGGCCGATCTCTTCCACAAGATCGTCTCTAAGCGAGATGTCTTTCGTAGCCCGCCACGAGGGAACGGTGACAATCAGCGTCTCGGCTTGGGGTTCGCTGACCGTGAATCCCAGAGCCCGAAGGATTGCCACGACTCGCTGCAAGGTGACCCGGGTCCCCAACTTGCGGCTCACAAAATTTACGGGCAACAGAATCGGGCCTACGGGCCGCAGCACACCGCGATCGTCTGCAAAGCCGCCAACCGGCCTCGCGCTCGGACATACTTCCTGAAACAATTCGACGGCGCGCGCCAGGCCTCGGACGGTGTTCTCCGGGTCGAGCGCTTTCTCGAAACGAACAGAGGCGTCCGTGCGCAGCTTAAGCCGGGCAGAGGTAAGCCGTACACGGGCTGCGTTGAAGTTTGCGCTTTCGAGAACGACTCGCCTGGAGCCCTCCGAGATGGCTGTTTCGGCGCCCCCAATCACTCCCGCGAGTGCGACAGGCCCGGATGCGTCGGCAATCACGAGATCTTCCTCCGTCAGGTCGTAGGTCTCCCCATTGAGTGCGCGAAGACGCTCGTGGCGGCGAGCCAGTCGAACATGAATCGTATCGCCGGTTAGCTTGTCGGCGTCGAAGGCGTGCATGGGTTGAGGCAGCTCGGCCAGAATCAGGTTCGTGACATCGACAATGTTGTTGATCGCATTGATACCGATCGATTCGAGCCGGTTCTGCAGCCACACTGGCGAAAGATCTACCTGAACGCCTTCCATGACAAGCGCGCTATAACGCGGACAAAGCTCGTGATCGGCGATCCGAACGCGAATCTCTGGCTGTCCGGTAGGTAAGAGACTGACCTTTACCGGATCCACCAAGCTGCCTCCCGTTATGGCGGCGACTTCGCGAGCCATTCCGATGTGGCCCCACAGGTCGGGCCGATGAGTCAGGCTCTTGTTGTCTATGTCAATGATGTAGTCCGGCGCGAGCCCATGCAGGTCGAGATGGCTGGCGGGCTCAACACCCTCACACTCAGCGGTCTTCATGGTGATAAGACGCGCCAATTCGAGCGGTCCCGGAGAGTCATCGGCGAGACCGGGGACAAGTTCAGCCAACCATCTATAAGAGAACTTCATGCGTGGGGATCAGAACTGCGTCAGAAATCGCAAATCGCCGCCCTGAAGCTGGCGGATATCGTCGATCCCATACCGCATCATCGCGAGACGAGTCAGGCCCAGGCCAAACGCGAACCCGCTCCACTCCTCGGGATCGATATCGCTCATGCGCAGCACGTTCGGATGCACCAGGCCGCACGGCAGCAGTTCCACCCAGCCACTCTGCTTGCACACCGGACAACCCGCGCCATCGCAGATCAAACAGTGAATATCAAGCTCGAAGCCCGGCTCGACAAACGGGAAATAACCCGGCCGCAAGCGCACGATCGCATCCCGCTTGAAAATTGAGCTGAGCAAGATTTTCATGAAATAAATGAGATTGGCGATTGACACTTCGCGATCCACCATCATCCCTTCCAGTTGATAAAAGGTATGCTCGTGCGATGCGTCTACTTCTTCGTTTCTGAATACGCGTCCTGGGGCAATCATGCGCAGGGGAGGCTTGAGTTCCCGCATCCCGCGCACCTGCACGGGCGACGTATGCGTACGCAACAGGTTCCCGTCCGAAAGCCAGAACGTATCCTGCATGTCGCGCGCCGGATGGGTCGCGGGAATGTTGAGGGCGTCGAAGTTGTGCTCCTCGGTTTCTACTTCGGGACCGTAGAGAATCGCAAATCCGAGCGATGTGAAGAGATCTTCAATCTCACTCTGAAGCTGAGTAATAGGATGCAGGCTGCCGACGCGGACGCCGCGCGCGGGCAAAGTGACGTCGATCCATTCGTTAGCCAGGCGATGCGCCAACTCTGCCTGCTCGAAGCCCCGCTTCTTATCGCCATAATCGCTTTCAAGATCCTGCTTTACAGAATTCAGCAGCTTGCCGAGCTGCGCACGTTCTTCGGGCCGAAGTTTGCCGAATTCCTTGCTGATCTGCGCCAGCGTTCCTTTTCGGCCGAGAGCAGCTACGCGCGATTCTTCCAGCTGTTCGAGCGATACGGCGGAAGCGAAGCCGGCGAGTGTGGCGCGGCGCAATTCTTCGAGCTTGGCGTCTAACATTGGCTACTGTAGTTTCGCCCCCGACTCTTCGAGCAGCGCAGCTACTTCAGCATGCGCCCGGGTGAGCGCCAGGTCGAGCGGCGATTGATTGTTACCCGCGCGCGCATTCACATCGGCGCTGTGCGCCAACAAGACCGCGACCATTTCACGGTTCCCCGCCTGAGCCGCTGAATGCAGGGCCGTGAACCCGCCTTCCTGTCTGGCGTTGCCATCCGCGCCGCGCCTCAGCAGTAGCTCTACCACGTTCGTTCGGCCGCCCGCGGCCGCCGCGTGCAGCGGCGTATTCTTCGCTCCATTTGTCGAACGCGCATTCACTTCGGCGCCGCGGTCGAGCAATGCGTCCGCCAGATCCAGACGGCCGAAGAAAGCAGCCAGGTGAAGCGGAGTCCAGCCATCGCTCGAATGCGCCTGCAATACATGAGGACTGCGGTCGACTTCGTCGAGTACCGCGCTCGTCCATCCGGCCACGCAGGCGTTGAAGATATCCAGCTCCGGCTTCAGGCTGAGAAGATAGCTCGCGGTGTCTTCCTGGCCATAGTATTTGGCGAGGAGAAACGCGGATTGACCGCTGTCGTTCGTGGCATTCAACAACTCGGGGTTCTCCGCGATTGCCGCTCGTATGCCGTCCAGGTCGCCTCGCTTCACCTGCTCATGGAAAGCCTTCAGGTCCGTCATAGTTATGCCGCGGGAAGAAACAGTTGCTCGGTTTTGTTCAGCTCCCAATCGAGATGGTTGATATAGAAAAGCAGGATTTCCCGGCCGTACTTGCCTGAAAAATTCTCGAAAACGCGCTGCTGCCAGTCTTCGGTGAGATACTGCTCCGGTTTCAGATCCTTATCGAAAAAACCTTCCTCGTTCGGGATACCTAGAAAGTTCAGCACATCTACGATCATGGCCAGGTGCGACAACAGGAACACCTGCGATAGGTCTGTCGCAAACTCCTCTTCCCCGGCTTCAATTCGAGCCCAGAATCGGGGCTCGGCCTTGCGAAGAGCTTCCGCGTTCAATTTGACTAGGCGCGCGCGCAATTTAAACCGCTCATAGACCTGGTAGGTCTTAAGTTTGCCGATCGAAATACCGCGCACAAGTTGATGAAAAATCTCCGGTCCGAGCGCGCGGAAAACATCGCACATCCGCATCGTGCCAAGCGTAACATAGCCCGGCGCCGCGGCAGCCGTCCGCGCAAGTTGATGATTTTCAAGGGCATTCTAGGCCCTGCGGTACAATCGGGAGTTTTGATGGACGGCCGCCGCCAGTTATGAGGAACGTTATCGTGCTCGGAGCCCAGTGGGGCGACGAAGGCAAAGGCAAAATCGTCGACTTGTTTTCGGAGAAGTTCGACGCCGTGGCCCGCTATCAGGGCGGGCACAATGCGGGACATACCGTCTTCATCGGCGATCGCAAGTTCGTTCTGAAGCTCATTCCCAGCGGTGTGCTGCGCCCCGGTGTCCTAGCCGTTATCGGCAACGGCGTGGTGGTCGATCCGGCTGCGCTACTCGAGGAGATCTCCGGCCTCGAAGCTGCCGGAATCGATGTCAAGTCGCAATTGAGAATCAGCAACCGTGCACATGTCATCTTTCCGTTTCACCGCACAATCGAAAAAATATCCGAAGGGCGCGACGGCCGTACCCCGATCGGCACCACCTCGCGGGGCATAGGTCCCTGTTATGAAGACAAGATCGCGCGGCGCGGCATTCGAATAGCGGATCTGGTGGACGTCGATTTCAGACAGCTCTACTGCGCGTTGGCCGAGGATAAGCAGACCATTGCGGAAGCATTCCATGTCGCCGACCGTGTCGACTTCGGCGGGATCCTGGAGCGCTATCGCCAGTATGCGGAGCAAATTCGCCCCATTGCCTGTGACACGGCGTCACTGCTGAACCGGATGATTCGGGAGGGTAAGAGCATCCTCTTCGAAGGCGCGCAAGGCACCATGCTCGATATCGATTTTGGAACGTATCCGTTCGTCACCAGTTCGAGCGCGGCCGCCGGCGGCGCCTGCACCGGAACGGGCGTTCCCCCCACCAAGATCGACGGCATCGTCGGCGTCTCTAAGGCTTACATCACGCGCGTGGGCGCGGGAGCGTTTCCCTCCGAAGATCTGACAGAGTCAGGAGAACAGCTCCGCAAGGCCGGCAATGAATATGGTTCGGTGACGGGACGGCCCCGCCGATGCGGATGGTTCGATGTTCCCCTGTTGCGCTACACCGCGGAGGTGAACGGATTCGATAGCCTTATCATTACCAAGCTCGACATCCTCGACGGGTTTGATGAGGTCCCGGTTTGCGTTGCGTATGAGGTCGACAGCAAAGTCGTGACCCAGATGCCCGCCAGTACACGCGGCATGGAGGCCATTAAACCGATCTACGAAACCCTGCCAGGCTGGAAGCAATCTACTCACGGCATTACTCGCTTCGACGATCTTCCGGATCGAGCCAAGCGCTACCTGGAGTTCCTCGAGCAGAAGACGGGCGTCGAGGTTGGATCTGTCTCTACTGGGCCGGAGCGCAACGAGACCATGTTCGTCCGCGGATCGAAGCTCGAAAAGCTTCTGGCTTAATCCGCGCTGCCGAGCGAGCCGCGTCCTACTATGGAAGGGATCTACCGCCATGCCTGAAAACACCTTCGATATCGTCTCCAAGATCGACTTGACCGAAGTCTCGAATGCCATTCAGCAGGCCTCCAAGGAAATCCAAACGCGTTACGACCTGAAGGACAGCAAGTCCTCAATCGAGCTGAACGAGAAGGAGCACAAGGTCAACCTGGCAAGCTCCGACGAGTTCAAGCTGAAAGCCGTGACCGAGATCCTAAACCAGAAGCTGGTGAAACGCAGCGTTCCGCTGAAGGGTTTGCAGTTTGGAACAATTATCCCCGCCACCCACGGCAGCGTGCGCCAGGAGATCTCTTTGCAACAAGGTATCCCGATCGAAAAGGCCCGCGAGATCGTGAAAATCATCAAGGACAGCAAGCTGAAAGTTCAGGCCAGCATCCAGGGCGATCTCGTGCGCGTGAGTGGAAAAGACCGGGACACTCTACAGCAGGTGATCGCGCTGCTCAAAGGTAAAGACCTCGGCATTGATATGCAGTTCACCAACTATAGACCGAACTGATGCCTCGCCGGATAGAGGGTCTGTTTCTCGCGGGCGAAGCGGGCAGACTGGAAGCCTTGCTGGAAGAGCCTGACGATCGGGCGCCGGTCGAGGCGGCTTTAGTCTGCCATCCTCATCCCCAATATGGCGGCACGATGCACAACAAAGTGGTGTATCGGATTGGGCGCGGGCTGCGGCGCGCCGGCTGCGTCGTGCTCCGGTTCAATTACCGGGGCGTGAACTTGAGCGAGGGCGAATACGCGGAGGAGATTGGCGAGACCGAGGACGCCCGCGTTGCGCTTGGCGAGCTGCAGCGCAGGTACCCCGATTTGCCGCTCCTTGCCGCAGGCTTTTCTTTCGGGTCGCGCGTGGCGCTACGGCTCGCTTCGCAGGAGCGGACGATCGGGCGCTTGATCGCAGCGGGTTTTCCAACACGTCTCGCCGAGCGAGAGTTTATCCGGAGCGTTAGTATCCCCAAATACTTTGTGCAGAGCACAAACGACCAGTTTGGCCCCCGCGCGGATTTCGAAGCTTTTTATGAGACCGTGCGCGAGCCGAAACGTCTGGATTGGCTGGCGGCTGCTGATCACTTCTTTGCGGGCGCGCTCGACGAGTTCGAAGCCTTAGTACTACGAATTGGCGAATCCCGTTGACAGCGGACGGGCATTCTTATAGAAAAGCTATACGAGGAAAAAGACATGGGAACTGCCGTGCAGGCGCGACCTATCGACGGAGACAGGCTGAACGCGCTTCTGGGACAAGCTGTGCAGGACATGGGCGCCGCTTTACACGCAACGCTCATTGTGATTGGAGATAGGTTGGGGCTGTATCGCGCTCTGGCCGATGGCAAGCCGGTGACTGCGGGGGAACTGGCGCAGCGCACAGGCACCAATGAGCGCTACGTGCGCGAGTGGCTGAACGCGAACGCTGCCAGTAAGTACTTGGAATATCAGCCCGATTCTCAAACTTACTCGATGACTCCGGAGCAGGCGTTCATTCTGGGGCTCGACGATACGCCAGTGCATCTGCCGGGCTTCTTCCACATGGTGGCCTCCTGCATGAAGGACGAGGAGAAGCTTGTGGAAATGTTTCGCACCGGCAATGGCTTCGGCTGGCATGAACACGAAAAAGGCTTGTTTGAGGGTTGCGAGCGCTTCTTCCGGCCGAATTACCTGGCCAATCTGACGGCGAGCTGGATACCCGCGCTTGACGGAGTCGAGGAGAAGCTGAAGCGCGGCGCGAAGGTGGCGGATGTGGGATGCGGCCACGGCGCCTCGACAATTCTGCTGGCAAAGGCGTACCCGGCTTCCAAGTTCTTTGGGTTCGATTATCACGATAAGTCGATCGAACAGGCGCGCCTTAAGGCGGAGGCGGCAGGGGTGGCGGATCGTGTCAAATTTGAAGTGGCGCCCGCGAAGAGTTTCCCAGGAAACAATTACGACTTCATAGCTTTCTTCGATTGCCTCCACGATATGGGCGACCCGGCGGGCGCGGCGCAGCATGTGAGGCAGGCGCTCGAAGCGGACGGAACATGGATGGTCGTGGAGCCATTTGCAGGCGACGATGTGGCTTCGAATTTGAATCCCGTCGGCCGGATCTTCTACTCGGCGTCGACGGTGATCTGCGTACCGGCCTCGCGGTCCCAGGAAGTGGGTCTAGGCCTGGGCGCTCAGGCGGGCGAGGCGCGGATTCGCGAGGTAGTGACAGCGGGTGGGTTTACGCGGTTCCGGCGCGCCACCGAAACGCCATTTAATCTGGTATTTGAGGTGCGGGCATAGAAGTGGGACGCCGGAGCGCCAAGCGCAGGGCCGCTCGTGCCTGTTAGACCGGAAAGGAACTTACGCGTGTCTTAGCTGTCGCTCGACGATTCGCGCGGCGCGCTGACTAATCAGATCCGCCACTTTGCTCAGTAGCTCCGGGAGGGCCTCCGGCTCAATCAGGAACGACCGCTTAGTATCGGGTTGGCGGTTCTGATAAGTTGTCAGGATAGCCGTGGCTGGTTTGTAATCCATCAAACGCGCGTGGGCCAGCACCTTGAGTCCGGCCTCCGGAGACTCCATCTGCAGATCGCTGAGCACCAACTCGTATTGGCGCTCATCCAGCTTCCCCACGGCTTCGGCCGCAGATGCCGCGGAATCAACGAAATAGCCGCCCGCTTCCAGAACTGCCTTCAGAGCAAGCCTGGATGTCAGGTCGTCATCGACCAGCAGGACTCGGGCGAGTTCCAGTTCCCTCTCTGGCAGTTTTGGCAAATTCGGAAGCATGCTAGGGTCCAAACCGGGACCAGTTTAGTGTAAACGAAATTTGCCAAAAGTCCCATAGGAACTTTTCGATCGCTCTTATCAGAGCTAGTTCGGGAATACCCGTTCGAAGATACGATCGACACTCCGAAGCTGCCGCTCGACGGAAAACACTTGCTTCAGCCGGTCGGCGCTCAGATACTTTCCGATCTGAGCGTCCGCTTCAATCGCCGCCTGGAAATCGGCCTCATTCTGCCAGGCCTGCATAGCGTGTCCCTGCACCAGCCGATAAGCGTCTTCGCGCTGCATTCCCGCCGCGGCAAGGTCCAACAATAACTGGCCGGAAAAGATCAGGCCTCGCGTTAGCTCCAGGTTCCGCCACATGCGCCCGGCGTCCACCCGCAGACCCGTAACGAGCCAGGTCGTCTTCGCGAGCAGGTAGTCGATCAAAGTCGTCGAGTCCGGCAGAATGACGCGCTCGACAGAGGAGTGGGAAATGTCACGCTCGTGCCAGAGCGCGACGTCTTCGAAGGCCGCCTGGGCATTCGCTCTCACCACTCGCGCGAGGCCGCAAATCTGCTCGCATACGATTGGGTTGCGCTTGTGCGGCATGGCCGACGAGCCCTTCTGACCAGCCGCGAATGGTTCTTCCGCTTCGCGAACTTCGGTCCGTTGCAGATGCCGGATTTCGAGCGCGATCTTTTCAAGGGTGGCAGCGATCCCCGCCAGCACGGCCAGATAATGCGCGTGCAGATCCCGCGAAAGAACCTGGGAGCTAATGGGTGCAGCCCGAAGGCCGAGCCGCTCGCAGATCCGCTCTTCTGCTTCCGGTCCGATATGGGCGAAGGTGCCTACCGCGCCGGAGATCTTGCCCACGCGAATCTCCTCGGCCGCCGCTGCAAAGCGCTCGCGGTGACGGCGCAACTCATCCCACCAGAGCGCTGCTTTGAGGCCGAAGGTAATGGGCTCGGCATGCATCCCGTGGGTGCGGCCGATCTGCACGGTGTGCTTGTGCTCGAAAGCCAGCTTTTCGAGCGCGGCCGCCAGTTTCTCAAGGCCCTCCGATATCAGCCCCGATGCCTCTCGAACTTGCAGCGCCTGGGCCGTATCCACCACATCGTTAGAAGTCAGTCCGTAGTGCAGCCACCGCGAAGCAGAAGCCTGATTGGCAGCCTTCATTCGCTCCGCGATTGCTGTGGTAAACGCAATGACGTCATGCCGGACTTCGCGCTCAATCTCCTGAATCCGCGCCACATCGAAAGCGGCGTGCTCAACCAGCGCCTTTGCCGCCTCCACGGGCGCCTCGCCCATTTCGGCCAACGTCTCGGCAGCCGCAAGTTCTACCTTCAGCCAACATTCATACTTGTGCCGATCGCTCCATAGATCGCCCATCTCCGGGCGTGTGTAGCGCGCAATCATTCCATGACCATTGTGCAGGATGCCGCGCAGGGCGAGAGAGCTGGGTCAGTAGCGGAATACTTCCGATTGCATCCCGGGCTCGGCGACAGTGAGTTGCGTGAACAGCGTTCGCCCGTCTATCGCTTTCAATCCCATGCTGCGCACCAATTCCGGATGATTGTTGTGCTCGCTGATGTGCCCGAGGATCAACCGGTTTACATAACCAAGATGCGCCTTGATAAATTCGCCCGCCAGCTCGTTTGATAGATGCCCGCGCCGGCTCATCACTCTCTGCTTCACCGACCAGGGATACGGTCCCACGCGCAACATCTCCACATCGTGGTTTGCCTCGAGCAACACCACCGTCGCGTCATGCAGGTTGTCGGGAATGTTTTGCGTGATGTAACCGAGGTCGGTTGCGATCGCAATTTTGATTCCTTCCGCTTTCAGAGTGTAGCCAACCGGATCCATGGCGTCGTGCGGAATGGTGAAACTCGCGACATCGAAATCGCCGACCGAAAAGGAACGGCCGGCCTGGAACTGCTCGATTACCGGAGCACAACCGTCCCAATCGATATACCGCGCCGTGCCGTGCGTCATGTATAACGGCAAGGGCTTTTCAGACGCCTTGCTGAGCGTATTCAAGCCGCACGTGTGGTCCGTATGTTCGTGCGTCACGAGCACAGCGTCCAGGCAGGCGATGTCTTCGCCGATGGCCGCGAGGCGCTTGGCGATCTCCCGCCGGCTCAGACCGGCGTCGATCAACAGGCGTGTCCTCCCCGTCGCGACAAACACCGCGTTTCCGGCGCTGCTGCTTGCGAGAATGCAAATCGTAACCGTGTTCCGACTCCGCCTCTTCTTATCGGCTAGTTATACCAGATTCTATGCAACATTTCCTTACGGATTTGTTCTGAGCGCGCGGTTCCTACAATAAAGCTGATGAAAGCCCGCGTTTACGTCACTATAAAGCCCTCCGTCCTCGATCCTCAAGGCCAGACCATCTGCTCCGCGCTCAACGGGCTGGGCCATAAGGAGATCGTGTCCGTCCGTCAGGGGAAGTACTTTGAAATCGCAATCGCCGATGACGCTTCACGCGAATCTGCCGTTAAGGATCTAGAGGAGATCGCCCGAGACGTGCTCTCCAATCCGGTTATCGAGGATTATCGCGTCGAGATCGTAGACTAGGAGTTACCGCTCGCTACCTTTATGTGCGGAATTGTGGGTTACGTGGGCAGCCGCGACGCGGTGCCGCTGATTGTAGATGGTCTTCGCCGCCTGGAATATCGCGGCTATGACTCGGCCGGCGTTGCCGTGCTCTCTGAAGATAAATGTCTTGACGTGCGGCGCGCCTCCGGCAAGCTGCGGAATCTGGAAGAGGCCATTCGGCTGAAACCGCTCTCGGGACTCTACGGCATCGGGCACACGCGCTGGGCGACTCACGGCCGCCCCACCGAAGAGAACGCTCATCCGCATCGCGATTGCAAAGGCGAAATCGTCGTGGTGCACAACGGCATAGTTGAAAACTATCTCGCCCTGCGCAAGCAGTTGACGGCTGAAGGCCACGTCTTCAAGACCGAGACTGACACGGAGATTGTGGCGCATCTGATCGAAAAATATTTCGAAGGCAATCTGGAAGACGCCGTTCGTACCGGGCTCAAAGATATCTCGGGCGTCTTTGCGCTCAGCGCGATTTCAAGCGCGGACCCCGGCAAGATCGTGGCCGCGCGCTCGGGCCCGCCGGTCGTCGTCGGGTTGGGAGACCAGGAGTTCTTCGTTGCTTCCGATGTGCCCGCCATCCTTAGCCACACGCGCGACATGTATTTCCTGAACGATGGCGACGTCGCCATTCTCACTCCGCAAGGCGTGCGCCTGACCGACTTCAACGGCCGCCCCGTCCGCCGCCAGGTCTCTCACGTCCTTTGGGACCCCATAATGGCCGAAAAGGGCGGCTACAAGCATTTCATGCTCAAGGAGATCTTTGAGCAGCCCCGGTCCGTTAAAGATACGCTCCTCGGGCGCGTGGGCCTCGAAAGCGGCCGGGTTTTTCTCGACGAGGTCGATATCTCGGAGGCCGAATTCCGCGAGTTCCAGCAGGTCAAGATCGTCGCCTGCGGCACGAGCTGGCATGCGGGACTCGCAGGAAAATACTTCATCGAACGTCTGGCGCGGCTACCGGTCGAAGTCGATTACGGCAGCGAGTTCCGTTATCGCGATCCCATCATCCCGCCCCACACGCTGACCATTGTCATCTCGCAGTCGGGTGAAACTGCCGATACTCTCGCCGCCCAGCGCGAGGCCAAGCACAAGGGATCGAAAACTCTCGCCATCTGCAACGTAGTGGGCTCCATGATCACGCGCGAGGCCGCCGGCACTCTGCTCACTCATGCCGGCCCCGAAATCGGAGTCGCTTCCACAAAAGCCTTCACGTCCCAGCTAACCGCCCTTCTAATCCTCGCCATGTACCTCGGCCAGGTGCGCAAGACGCTCTGCCCTTCGGCTTCCTCGGCGCTTGTGCAAGAGTTGTCGCAGATCCCCGGCAAGCTCGAGCAGGTGCTCGCCGAAACCGCGATCTACGAAGACCTGGCGCGCCGCCTATTCCGGGCGCAGGATTTTCTTTATCTCGGGCGCGGCATTCACTTTCCCATCGCGCTCGAAGGCGCGCTCAAGCTGAAAGAGATCTCCTACATCCACGCCGAAGGATACCCGGCGGGAGAAATGAAGCATGGGCCGAATGCGCTGATAGACGAGAACCTGCCCGTCGTCGTTTTGGCTACGCGCGATCCCGAATCGGAAGAGAGCCAGGTGCATTATGAGAAGACTCTTTCGAACATCCAGGAAGTACGCGCGCGCAGCGGGGTAGTGGTAGCCATCGCCTGCCAGGGTGACGAAGACGTCGCCAAAATGGCGGACCACCTCATCACGATTCCGGTCACGCGCGAACTGCTCCTGCCGCTGCTCGAAATGATTCCGCTGCAGTTGTTGGCCTATCACATCGCCATTCGCCGGGGCTGTGACGTGGACCAGCCCCGCAATCTGGCGAAAAGCGTCACGGTCGAATAGCCAACCCATATCGGCCCTAGCCGATTTGCCACGCGACGTTCCCTCCGCAGAGAATGACGCAGACGTGTTCGGCCGGCGCCGGCTGATACGCACCGCTGAGGAGCGCGGCGAAGGCCGCCGCCCCGCCCGGCTCCGTCGCGATGCGCAGCTTCTCCCACAGCGCCAACTGCGCCTCCCGAATCGCGCTATCGGTCACAAGAGCCACTCTATCGACGTATCGCTGAGCGTACGGAAACATGAGTTCGCCCACTCGCCGCGGAGCTAGCGAGTCGGCTGCTATGCCGCCCGCCTCGGCGTCCACCGGACGGCCCGCCCCAAGCGCCTTGAATAGCGTTGGGGAGGCGAACGGCTCGACTCCCACCACTTTGACTCTTCCGCGATACCAGGCGGCAATGCCGCCGATCAGGCCGCCGCCTCCAACCGCTACCAATAGTGTCTCGGCCCGTGGAAGCTGCGAGGCGAGTTCCAGGCCGAGCGTTCCCTGCCCCAGCAACGTCTCCCTCTGTTCGAAAGCATGCACGTCCATGGCGCCGCTCCGCTCACGCCATTCTTTGCTCGCCGCCAATGCATCGTCGTAACGCTCGCCCGCGATTGAAACGTCCGCGCCGTATTCCCGCAATCGTGCCAGCTTTGCTTCTGCCGTGACAGAAGGCACGAAGATCTTGGCAGCTACTCCGAGCTGGCGGGCCGCATACGCAACCGCCACGCCGTGATTGCCGCCGGAAGCGGCCACAACTCCCGCGGGCGGGACGGCGCGCAGACGTAAATTGGCAAACGCGCCGCGCGCCTTGAAGGAGCCAGAATGCTGAAGCAGCTCCAGCTTGAAACTCAACGGGCCGGGCGCTAGCCCGAACTCGGCACGATCGATTTCGATGATCGGCGTTCGGCGAATATCGAACCGAATGACCTCATGGACTGCGCTGATGTGGTCGGGCGCGATTGCCTGGCACATGCCGCCAGCGTAACTCAACTCCTACCGCGCGAGAGACGCGAAATTCTGCCGGTCGATGAATCGCTCTAGATTTCCCGCCTGCTTTTGCTGCTCAGTTGTGCGAGCGTATTGCTGGGCCGCCTCGAGAGCGGTTCTCGCCTCCTCCGACTGCCGTAGTTCGAGCGCAGAGTACGCCATGGAATAGTAAACTTCGAACGCCACTTTCGGGTCTATCGATTTCAAACGTGAAAATGCGGAAATCGCTAACTCGAACTGCTTGGCTTTGACGGCTGTGAAACCGAGGTCGATGCGCGCCGGTTCGTAGTCCGGATTCAAAGCTAGTACTCGCTGGAGTTTCGGAATCACCTCGGACGGCGCGGCTCCGGCCGCTTGTTGTAGCCGAGCCGAATTATAGATGGCCACCGGATCGCTCGACAGATGGTTCACCGCGTCGTCAAAGTGCGTGCGAGCTTCATCTGTTCGGTTTTCGCGAAGCGCCAGGTACCCTAACACTTCATCGAATCCGGCCTCTTGCGGATGTGCGCCGGCTAGCTCGCGCACCTTTGCCGCAGCCTCGGGACCCGCCCGAGCATTGGATGACAGCAAGTCGGCCACCGCCAGTTCGAGTTCGGATTTCTCCAATCCCGCGATGGTCGCCTCCTTCGAAGTTCGGCTCTCGTGGATGTTGAAGAGCAAGGCAGGAAGATTGCCGCGTCTCAGGTAAGTCTGGAGGTCCTCCTCGACGCTGGGAAGTTCCTTGCCATAAACCGTCCGGATCACTTCGCGCACGTCTCTGCCTGAGGAGACCATCGACAGAAATGAATGGAAACGTTTCGAATACTCGTCCGAGACGGCCAGCATGTGGGTCAACGCCCAGCTTTCGGCATAAAAGATCGACATCTTGTCGGGATCGTTGTAATATGGCGACGATTGATCGACCGCAAAAAGCGTCTCCAGACCGATCGGGCGCCGAGTGGCGAGCACTATCAATCGCCCCGCCCTCGGCTGGCCAATCAGACACTGTTCCCCGCGCGGTTCAAGGGTTGAGTACAGTTCTGCCAAACCTTCGTTCAACCATATGGGCAGCTTTAGCCCTTCGTGTTCCAAGACATAATGCGTGTATTCGTGGACGGCTACTTCGTAATGGCCGGGTGTCAGGCTTCGCATGACGATGTAGTCGCCGCGCCGTCCGCGCTGATACATCGCGTATGCGCCCGGTTTTACCAGGTAAGAAGTGTAATCACGGTCCGAGGCGAGGTCCAGGATACGGACCGTATCGCCCGGCAATACTTGAGCAAAACCAGCCGCCAGAAAGAACGATCGCGCCTGTTCGAACACCTGCAGGGCCTGCATTGCCTGCTCGCGGTCCATTTGAGTGTAGAGCTCGAAATGCGGGACCGAAACTTTGACCCAACGCTCTGCTGGATAGAGGGGCGCCCTTAGGGCCAGTAGGAGAAGAATTGTGGAAGTGAGCCGCACAACAATCGCCTCTTACTTGCTCTCATCGGCGAGCCCGGAGTTCCCTTAGAACCATACATGAGATTCTTCTAGATTCCTAGGAAGAATCTTGCGAGAATTGCCAACGCAATCCACCCTGTCGTGGCCTGGGGCTAAAAGCCTTTATAGACCGACAGTTCCAGAATTATCCCATGAGCATGCGGCACATTTTTCTGGACATATAGGATAAATCCTGCGAGAATTCAAATCGCAATCCACCCTATCGTGGTAGAAGCCCAGCGATGGCAATCATCAACGGAGGTGGGCGGCCTTGACCGCACGAAGTTTCGTTTCGATATTCTGCGCGAGCTTGGCTGTAGCAACCGTGTTGCGGTTGGTAGCTCACCCAAAGAAACAAATTCTCGACATCCCGCGTGTTCAGCGCGCCGCCCGGCCGCTCGACATTCCCAAAACTCCGCGTCGAATTTATCCGTTTTCCGTCATTCCCGGCGGGGCATATTCGAGCGAGGAACTCGCTTTAGCGCGCCGTGTCGATCGCGTAGTTGCCGCTCATTATTCAGATTTTGACGCCGCGCGCATTTCGGTCCGCTCACTTCCGGAGGACACATTTTTATACGTTTCCTACCGGAGAGCCGACCGAATTTATTGGACGGCCAATAAGCGCCGAATTCCCAAAGGTGAATCGATCCTGTGCGATGGCGAGCATATGGCGCGCACGCGCTGTGGGAACCGTCTTTCCGCTTCGCCCCAGTTTCCAATAGCCGCAGGCCCACAACCGACTGAAGCGGCATTGAATGCGCCCGAGTTCCCGTCCGGCCTAGACATGCCACAGGCGCCTTTATTCTCGCCCCGATATGATACTCCGGTGATGCCTCTGGTGGAAGCGCGGGAGCGCTTTCTCTCCTTCCCGACCGGCGTATCGGGCGCCAGCGCCTTGGGGGAAGCATTTCCGGATGGAGACCGTTCCTCGCCCATTATGGTGATTGCAGACCTGCCTTCGGGCTTACCCGGCGCTCCCGCATCTACGGGACCCGGGGGTTCTTCGCCGTCCGGCGGCGCCGCCCCTGGTGGTGGTAGTCCCGCCCCGGGCGGATCGGGTCCCATCCCCGGCTCGACCGTTCCCGAACCTTCCAACGCCGCTCTGATCGCCGCGGGCGCCTTATCCTTACTCGCTGGCTACCAGCCCGTTCGACGCAGACGTTCCATCCGCCGCTAGAGCTGCAATCTTGTCGTCGAGATATTGAAGCGACCGCTGGAGAATCTCACGATACTTAGGATTCCGCGCCTCCTCCATATCGTGCAGAACCCGCGTGCGGGAAAGCTCCACGCTTTCCCGTTCCCGTTGGCGAATTAGCTCCTCAGGACTGACCGATGCGCGTTGAGAATTGGATGAACGCTCTTGAGCAGCCTCAATCTGGGATTCGATTTCTTTGCTTTCCCAGCCTCGTGCCATGCTTCTAGGTTGCCATATAGCTGGCTGCCTCTGCCGAGCACGGGCGAGCGATCCCGATAGGCGGCAGCTAATCGCCGCTGAGGGAAAGAGGCGCCTCGGGCAGAGGCTCTTCGCTCGCAGCATAGCGGGCGCGGCTGCGGCGGTCCCGCAGCGAACCCGGCCACTCCAACCGCAGGTCCCGGCATACTTCATCTAGCATCGGAATCGTCGCGATCCTTTGCTCCATCGCAAAAACCGTCACCAGGAGGTTGTCGCATAGCAGGTTGATCAGGCGCGGAATGCCTCGCGAACGCTTGTAGACTTCTTCCAGCAATTCCGGGGAAAAAACCTTCTGGTTCGGCAGGCCCGCTCGCGCAAGCCGGGACGCCACATACGCAGCGCACTCCTCGGGAGTCAGTGGATCGAGCGAGCATCGGAGCACAATTCTCTGTTTGAGCTGCCGCAGGTTGGGTGCATCCAGCTTGCGGTCCAACTCAGGCTGGCCTGCCAATATGATCTGCAACAGCTTGCCTTGCCGGTTCTCAAGATTCCCCAACAGCCGGACCTCCTCGAGCACATCCCACTCGAGATTGTGCGCTTCGTCCACAATCAGGACGCATGTCCGGCCGCGATCCGCCTGCTTCAGCAAGAGCGTATTTAAGGCGAACAGCACATCTGTTTTCGATTTCCGGTTGCACTGCAGATCGAAATCGAACGCCATCATCTCAAAAAACTGCTCCGGCGTAAGCCGGGAATTGAAGATGAACGCAAACTCGACCCGCTGCGAATCCAGGTAGTCGCGCAGGCACTCGAGCATTGTGGTCTTTCCAGTGCCTACTTCACCCGTCAGGACAATGAACCCCTTACGGCTGCGCACCCCATAGATCAGATTTGCTAAGGCTTCCTCGTGCTGGGGACTTCGGTATAGGAATTCCGGGTCCGGACTGATGTTGAAAGGGTTCTCCGCAAACCCGAAGTACGCATTGTAGATCGCGTTATGCATGGCTTAACCCTGACGCCTATTCCGGGCAATATGCAAGCCGTGAGCGCGTACACAAGGCACTCGTGTTGCAATTCCGGAACCGAACCCCTCCGCTCCTCCATCATATCGGATTTATCGGCGCTTCTAGAAGCGATCTCGGCTTGCCCGAGGCCTAGGAGATTCCCGATGGTTCGTCCGCAAAGGAGAATTGCCGGATCTGGGTCTAATTCTCAAACTGCAAGCGAACCCAACCGGGGAGTGCCGCGGCTTGCCCACCCAGGAACACAATGCGCCGTGTCTTTGGAAATGGAACGCCGTCTCGGATCGCCTTGCTCAGGGCGGGGATCGATCGCAAAATCTTGCGATAGCCTTCCTGCTCGGTATTGAGGAATCCCGCCTTCGACAAAAATCCGCCGCCCCATCCCATCGCCAACACGCAGGTAAGCGGCGATCCCTGCGCCAGGGCAAGTTCCTCCCGCAATCGTGCGATCGCGGTCTGCAACGGCTTAAGACCTGCAATCTCCGCGTACCGGCCGTGCTGTTCAAGTTCCGCGCCGGCGCGTTGATTCGACGCTTCGACAATTTGCTTCAGATCGGGAACCGATCGCCAGCCTAGCGCGCGTACCAAGTCTGGGTTTTCGAAAAAAGTGCGCTCCTGCCATCGCCCATCGAACTGCGTACCGGGGACAGCCATCTCGGCAAACAGAGGCGTCGCCTCCGAAACTCGCTGCGAGGGAACGCTGCCCCGCCCCGAAACTTTCCAGGCAAGCTGGGGCCGGTCGGGTTGTCGCGTATCGAGCGAGGCCACGCGCGTTAGAAAAATCTTGAACGCGTGCTGCCCCGCGGGACTGCTATCGGCGGCAGCGATGATCTTCATCTGCGACGCCCCGGCGCTTGTCTCCAATGGCTCGGCAGGACGGCGCGATAGCTTGTCCCCTTCGAGCGACGCTGCCAAGCGATCCAGGGAAGCGGCTGTCCAGCGCGCCGATACCAGGCTCGTTCGCAGCGCTCCCTTAATTGCCGAGGCGGGCAGATAAGCTCCGCGATACCCGGCCGCAAAGGTTGGAATAAACAACGATTCAGAAGGCGCCTGATTCCAGATTGCAGTCGATTCCGCGCTTTCAAATGGGATCCGCCGTTGCGAAAAGTTCTGGGCGAATCCACCCCAGGAGGCGAAATCGAGTTTAGTCGCCTTCCGTAACTGCGCCAGGTAGCCATCCAGACGCGGCCCGCTGGACAGCAGTTTGAAAATACGCGGCTGGTCCAAAACGTTTACCTGGTCCTTCCAAACCATGTAGTCGATGGGCGAGAGTTCTCTTCCGTCGCCGACCAACAGAGGAGTCAAAGCGGTAACTTTATAGTTCATCGCTGCTCTGCTCCTCGCCAAGCGCGGGTTCAGATTCCGGCGCGGCCTCTTCGATAGGCGCTGCCGCTTCGGGACGCGCGGCTTCTTCGGTTGACGCAACCTCTTCTGCTGCCGCAGCTTCTTCTGCCTGCGCAGCGGGCCTTACCGGCGGTATCTCCGGCTCCGGCGCTCTCTCATCCATACACGGCTTCTCATTCCCAGCTTCTTCATCGCTTGGCGTCTCGACCGGCCCTTCGGCCGCCGATGCGGCTTCCGGTAGTCTCAAAGCAAGAGCCAAGCCCGAGCGGTACACCGGATGAGGGAACCCGTCCGGGGCGACATTGACGGCGATTCCGACCGGGTCCTTCTCTGCAGCGATCACGGAACCCTCTGCGATCATGCGCAGCGTCTTCTTTTCTGCGCCCCACCCTTGTTCGCTTTCCACTCGTCCGCCGCGCGTAACCGCTCGATAGTCTCCCAGGCTCCAATCGACCACGTCGGAGGGCGAAGGCGAGTATACCGAGAGCAGCCAATGCAGCGGTTTTTCTCCGTTTGCAGTGGTATGATCGCCGCCACCCGACCGCCTCATCTTCGGCATCAAGAGCGCCGGCCACCGCCCCTGCTGGAACTCGGGTGACGCGGCGTGTCCCCATCCTGCGGTGCGCAGCCCTCCCAATCCCGCATCGGCCAGGAATCGGAAGACCGCCGCGATGCGATCGTTCCACTCCTCATGCGCCGCATCGTTTGCATAGCGCGCCACGGTCCACAATCCAGCGCCCGCTTCGAACTCGATACCGACGTAATTCTCGGCTTGCGGGGCCGCGCCGTTGACGCGATCAATCGCGGCGCGGCGCCTCCTGACCGTATGGAAAGGCGTTGAGTTGGGACGGTCGCGCCGCAGCAGGCACCCGCTCTGCGCATCGATCAGCCATTGATCCGCCAAGATTTTTTGCCCAAGCGCAAGAGATTCCACCACAAGGACCGGCACAAATCGAGCCGCGCTCCAGCGCATCTTGCTCAGAAACACCGGGCTCGATGCGGTCACTTGCGAAGCCGCGGGGGGCCACAGCGCCTTGGGAGGCGGAACGAATAACGTATCGCCTTGATACGGGAAAAGCGAACTGAAGGAGACAGCCGGCGCCTGTGCGCTTGCCGTCGCTTCGAGCCACTGCTCGAGCCACCCCAGTTTCCGCATAGCCAAGCTCACGGCAGAGTACAGCCGGTCGCTGCGATACAGGAAATCGGCGTGGTCTCGTCCGCCGTCCCCTGGACCAAAACGCCAAGGACCGTTTGGCCGTAACCGAACCAAAACAGCCGGTTGCATTTAGGCGAGCTTCTGTGCGTAGTCGTCCGCACTCGCCAGTTGCTGCAACGCCGCCAGTTCGCCGCCCGAAAGTAATTCAGTTTCCGGTGCTCCCTTGGCGTAGTAATCCCTGCTGCGCCACGTCAGCTTTATGTCGCTGAATGCAATACGCCCGTTACCGCGGCTGCCGCCTCCTCCCAATGCGTCGTCTTCGAGCAATCGCAGCGCCTCCACCACGCGCCCCAACAGCGGCTTGTCTTCTTCGCAAAGTACGTCCAGCACCATGCGGAAGCGGAATCGCGCGCCGGCGGGAACGCGTTCGAGAGTTCGCGGGTTCGCCTGGGACGTAATGCGGTCTACGGCGTTCTCGCTCTTCACCTCCGTCAGTTCGTCATCCAGGTTCTCCCGCATCTGTGGAGTAATGCTCGCCACCACCAACGGGGCATCATACACCGTCAATCGCGCGGGCGTCGTCGTCGCCGCTTCAAGAGGTTCGCCGCCGACTTTTTCCACGCGTCCCGGATTTCGCCCAAATAGAACACACACTTCGTCGTCTGGGCGGTTGCTTTGGTGAATGCGGACTTCCTGGCCCTTTCGCTTGGATAAATAGACCAATTCGCTTGGAAGCGCCAGCCCCATGGTCTGTTCCAGCAGGGATCGAATTCGCCCCCGCAGAGAACTGCCTGGAATGTAAGGGATCCCGAAGGCGTCCTTAACTACTGGATTGTCGGCGCCCCCAATTTCAAGCGAGCCTTTTCCCGCTCCGATATGTAATCCTGTCTGGCAGTGAATCTCGCCCTCTAAGACTAGCTTCCCCAGGAACGTCAATTCCGTCGCCGCTGTATGTGTACTCATACGTAAGTATCCTGTCTGATTGCCCGGTTCTTCGCCAGGCTTCTAAGTTCTATAAGTCGCTATCTATTCGTTGTACGCAATGATTGCTTCGAATAAATCGCGGAATCGCTCATATCCGCGCGTTTCGTTCTTGCGAGTAACTTGCAACAGCAAGCGCTCCAGAGCATCCAAGCTCCGCAAGGAATGCCGCGCGATGGTGTACGCCAGGCGCGCCCGCACCATCACAAACTCATGCTGGCGCTCGCTCTCGGGAGCGCGAGTGGCCCGCCGCACAGCGTTATATAGCCTCCGCAATTGGCTCTTCGTCCCCGAATCCATGTCGCGCATTCGGCTGACCACCACGTGCGCCTGGTTGTCCAAATACAGACTGTCGCTAATCAGCTTGTCCAGCTCGATCTCAGGGGGGCCATCTCCTCGGCGCTCGCCGCCCGGACGGAATCCTCCGCCTCCGCGCTGGTCGCGACCGCCCGGCCTGTCTCCCGCTCCCCGCTCGCCTCTCTCGCCACCGCGTTCCCCGCCGGGCCGGCCGCCTCCGCCACGATTCTCGCGCGGCGGCCGGTTCTCTCCGCTCCGGCGTTCCTCTGGTCTTTTCTCTTCTACTTCAGCCATCTTCAATCCTTCCGCCATTGTTCGCGCCCTAGTTGCCTGCCGCCAGCCGAGCCCACTCCAATCCCACGCGAGCTGTTGGCCGCAGTTTCAACCCTGCCGTTCTCTTTCCAACCAGGTTTGTGATCACTGCCGCCCGCAGGTTGTTCACTTCCCGGCCCCGTTCCTGCGGCGCCACGCTTGAAATTTTCATGTAGGTTCGCCAGGGTTTCTCGACTCGAACAGCTTTGTTCTTCCGGAAGCCGCGCGCTGAGGCCGACTCCCGGTAAACCGAGGCTAAGTCCGAAATGTATTCCGGCGCGTATCCGAAATCTCGCACGAGACGCACCAGGCTCGCCTTCAGTTCTTCGGCTTCATGCAGCCGTTTCCAGTCCACTGTATTGCCGAAAATTTGGAAAGCCCCCGGGTCTGTGGCTTTCGCCGCGGCCAACTGCAAACCCGCCTCGCGAAACACCACGGCCGGCATCTGATCCGTCTCCGATGCGATCGAAAGGGCCATGCTGATTGTTTTTTCCTCCAGGCTCGGGAGCGATGGAGCATTGTGCTCGACGAATTTTTCAAAAATCCGCTGCAACTCACGAGCCAGGGCGATGAGCGCGTCCCATGATCCGATCACGGCGAAATCGTCTCCACCGCGATGAAGAATACTTACCTTGCGCCAGAAACCTGGCATTGTACACAGCAGTGAAAGCTCTCCTGCGAAGAATTCCTTGAACAGCACGGAGACATGAATGTGTTCTTCGATCGAAGCTGCTCGCTCCAGTTGTGTTGCGAATTGATCCACGTCCCCCCGCAAGATGCCCCAGTGCGCCGTACCTTCGGCGCGCGCAGCCAATTCGGCGAGCGAACTCGTTTCGCTCCCGTTTTCGTCCATCGCAATGCGTCTCGGAAACAAAATGGCGTCATCGTCGGCGCCCGAATCGTCCTTCAGCGCCCAGGAGTATTGCCCGCCATCCCACGTGAGGCGCGCTGGATCTTCGGTGGACCACCCCACTCGTTCCGCCGTCGCCACGCTTCGCCCGAGTTCCGCGAAATATGCCTCATCGCCACCGTTCGCTTCTGTCTCCGGCGCGAAAAACTGCTGAATGTTTTCCCCTCTTATGGGCGTCGCCGTCGCCGCAAGCAGCGCATCTTCGAGCCGCTTCCGTACTACCGGCCACGCTCCCAGGTTTTCCGTGCTCGCCCAAACCAGGCGCAGGGAATTTGCCGAAAGTAAAGCGATGGCCTTCGCTGCGTGGCTCAGGAATTCATCGGCTTTCGGGATGTCTTCTTCCGTGAGAACTAGCAGGAACTGCTCTGCGCTGCTCGACCCGAGCAGCATGCGAGATAGTTTCAAGTCCGCCAAAAGCGCCCGTGGCAGCACTTCGCAAGCCAGAGTCAGCCATGCGCAGCGCCCAAAGAGATCCGCCGCGCCGTCCTTTGCGCCCCCCGAACGATTGCCAAGGAACTCTTCGGCCCCGATGAGTTGAGCTTGCAAGAAGACTTGAAGAGACATGGCGAAAAGGTCGTGGCGACCCGCAAGGTGAGCGGGCTAAGCGTCATACCGCAGAGAACGCTTATCAGCCTAACACAACGTTCCGCCAGGCTCTCCGAAGGCCGCGCCTTGGGCCACTCGCTCCGCTTTCGCACAATTTATCCTGAAAGCATGGTTGTCTTTGTCACGGGAGCTACCTCCGGCTTCGGCCTCACAATCGCAAGAACCTTCGCGAAGGATGGCGCCAGGGTCGTTGGCGCCGGCCGGCGCAAAGACCGTCTCGACAGTTTGCATGGCGAGATTGGCGATATGTTCCTTCCGCTGGCTTTCGACGTGGGAAAGCGCAGTGATGCCGAGCACGCCATCGCCAGCCTTCCCGCTGATTTCGCGGAAGTGGACATCCTGGTGAACAATGCGGGAGGAGCGCTCGGCCTCGATCTCGCTCAAAATGCCAGCTTGGACGATTGGGACGCGATGATCGACAGCAATGTTAAAGGAGTCGTTTACTGTACGCGTCTGCTGCTGACTGGCATGGTCGAGCGCAACCGTGGACACATCATCAACCTGGGGTCCACCGCGGCCGAGTGGCCATACCCGGGCGGCAACGTATATGGCGCCGCCAAGTCTTTCGTTCATCAATTCAGCAATAATCTGCGGGCGGACCTGTTTGGCACAGCCGTTCGCGTCACGGACATTCAGCCCGGTCTGGTCGGCGGCACCGAATTCTCCGAGGTTAGATTCAAAGGCGATAAGCAGAAGGCGCGGGCCGTCTATGAAGGAACTCAGCCGCTGACGCCGGAAGATGTAGCCGACGCGGTCCATTGGGCCGCTACTCGTCCCGCGCATGTGAACATCAACTCAATTCAGCTTATGCCGGTATCCCAAGCTTACGGCCCGCTCCCTGTCAAACGACGGAATTAACTTACAAACCCCGTTGTGGCCTGTATCCTGGACGCGCGCGAATCTTGTATTTCTTTGCTGCTTCCGATGTAATCTCTACTCGAATCCGGCGGAATCCTTCGTTGGGGTTCGGCTGCGGGTAGTAAGTAATGGTGTAACTATTGCCTAAGTCCTCGCGAATCGATTCGAACGCTTCCACCTGCTTCTGCCAGGTCTTGGCGAAGTAACTCTTGCCGCCCGTATTCGTTGAGATTCGTTTGAAGGTTGCCGCCGAGATCGGATCTCTATTCAGCTCGCTGGTTGAGATCACGTATATCGGAATTCCTTCGTCTTCGGCCACGGCGCGCACGTCGTCCGGCGCGACCATGCTTGCGTTATCAGGCCCGTTTGAAAATACAATCACAACCTTGCGGCCTGGAACTTTTGCGGCATCGCGCAGCGTCAACAGCAGGCAGTTATATAAGGCCGAGTCATCGCCCGCGACGGCATTTCGCAATCCCGCGATCGCCAGGGTGCGATCCCTGGCCAGCGGTACTGCGCGATTCAGGTTTCGGCTGTACGTATAGACTGCTACGGAATCGGCGCGGTCCAGTCCGCGTATAAAATCCGCAATTGCATCGGAGGCGTATACGAATCCCCGGTACATGTAGTTGCTGGTGTCGAACAGCACGAACACATTGGTGCCCGCCGAGTCCGAGCGCAGGTTCACAACATCCGGGCTTGGCGGAATACCGCCTGGTCCTGTGACCGCGTTGGGATTTCCGTGGATCGGCCGAATCTCTCCGTTGTCCAGCACCTGGACGGGCGCGTGATTGCCTTCCGCAAAGGTCGAGATCTTTTCCGTAATATCGTCTTCGTAGACTCTGAAATCCTTCGGCTTAAGCCCGTTTACGTACTTGCCCTTCTGATCCGTCACGGTGAACCCGAGCACCACCATGTCCACCTTCACTCGAAACGTGGTTTGATCTTCCTGGGCGCGCATCCAAAGACCGGCGGAAAAAGCGGCGATCAGGAAGAAGCACGCAATCCGAACGAGTGTTTTCACAAATTCACCTCGCTAGTTCCTGGATATATTTGCCGCCGTTTTTTCGCTGCCGCCGCGATGCCTCACGCTCTCGGCTGTCGTGTTCAGCGATCGCACTAACGCCGGCCAGTCCTCTAAGTGCGTGGCGAAAATGTTTTCTATAGTCGCTCGATTCCACTCAGGCACATACTCATCCAATCGATCCGCCGGTACCCCCACTTCGTCGGCTAAGGCCGCATAATATAAATTGTTCGACTCCCAGCTCTCAGCGAGGATTCTGCTCGAGTAGCCCATCAAAGCGGGAAACGTCCTCAGGTACAGCAGGCCGGGCCGGTACGAATGTGTCAGCGTCGGCTTGGGGGTGCCAAAAGAATGTCCGACAGCTTCCTCCGAAACTTCATTCGGGTTCTGGCTGGCGATCGACGCTATCTCCAAAGACGCAATATCGGAAGGCGCGTCCTTGAGCGACAGGTCGCTCGCGATTGCATATAGAATCGAGGCCGGAACATCCGCGACAGCTTCGCGGACATCGCCCGCGCGCAATCGGTCCCGCAGCCGCTCGACGCGTCCAGGAGTCGCAAAGCGTTCATAGGAATCGAGTACGCGCGGCTCCAGCGATCTGTCCAACGCCGCCGCAGCCAACAGCGTACGCCCGCGCTCAACGTGCAGCGAAACCCAGCGCAATCGCACAGGCGTGATATTTCGCCAGCGATTGATGGTGACGTCCGCGATCAATTGCGGAACTAGATCCGACCAGATCAATGCCTGCTCGCGCTTCGGTGTTAGAAAGTTCTGTTCGGCCTCCGCGATTGCGTAAGGCAGCGATATCAAAGAGCCGGTCAGCCGTCCGCCGGCGCTCTGCGGCCAACCAGTCCCAGCCACTTCTGTCATGCGCCACTGGGACGGAGCACTTTCGGTTCCGACGAAATCGTGCGACCTGACGAGGAGTGGATTGGTGAGCAAGAGCTGCCCACCCACGGGCGTGTAGTAGCTATAAACCAACCCCACCATCGCGTCGCGCAGCAGCGGCGCAAAAGCGCCACGCGCATCTTTCTTCCCGGCGTCCTTCAGTAAGTTATCCAGATTCAGCTTACGTTCCTGGTCTACGTGACGGTCGCTCCAATATCCTGCGCCGAGCGAGCCCCTCTCTTCGCCTGAAAGCGAAGATCGATTGGACTGCGTCTCTTCCAGCCGCGCAAGCTGCTCGTCGATTCCCTTCAGTGTCTTCGCGTCGGCCGTGCCTTTGGCTAGGCGATCCGCGGCATTGAAGAGCGCATCCATGGATACCAGTCGTTGCGCATCGAGCGCTCGCAGCAGGTTCTCGACCGGCGTCGGCGGTTCCTCGCCTTCCGCAACGCGCAGTTTCCCGACCAGCAGTTCCACTAATCGTTCCTGGGAACCTCCGCTCGCGGGCGCGTTTGCCGAGGCCAGCAAAACATCGGTACTCGCGCGCCCCGCCACGAATACGTCTGCCGCCGCCTTAATGTGACTGAACGGAGCAATCAATTTAGCGAAGCTATCGTCTTCCGCGCTGGCCGGAATCGATCCCTGCCGGCGCAGAATTCGCCACAATTCCACAGCGGCCTGAAATGTACCTGTCGCATCGCCTTTAAGCAGATTGTCGTGGATTCCAGACATCTCCGTGCAGACATCCAGATAAGCCTTTATGGTGACCTCGCTCAGATTGGGCGCGTCCGCCAACAGCACGTATTGCGCGCCGAAGTTTCGGTATCCGGCGATTAAACGGGCCGCGAGTTGCGGAGACATCGGGCGCGCACGATAACGATCCACGTCGTTCAGCAGAAGAAATATCCTGAGAGGCTCGTTTTCTACAGTCTTGCGGCTCAACCCGAACAACGCTTCCATGACGTCGTCGCTGGTTCGCCACGCCGCTGCCGAACGGGTTAACCGCCCGTCATATTTCCCGTGAGGATGATGGATGAATAAGTTGCGCCAAACATCGATATCTCCGGGAACGTGCGGCTGTCCATTGGCGTCCATGCGCAAGGAGGTGGTCAGCAACATCAGTTCCGTGCTCGATCGAAAGACGGGACGCGCCGGTCCTGGACTTGTGATCTTCCCGCGGAGCGCTTCGTAAAAGCGTCTCATGCGCTCAGGCTGCAGAAGGTAATCCGCCGTAGGTCCCTCCACGCGCGAGAGCGTATCGAAATAGCTCGCCATCCATCCGTCGTCGGCCGCCATCAGTCGTTCGAAAAACGCGCCCGGATTCGTGGGCGACACGCCAACCATCTGGCTCCACATCCTCGCCGATCCCGGCACGACGGCCGAGCCGTTGCGGACTGCGAACATTCCGCCGAAGAAGTCCAACACATGCGAGTAAATCTTCAGACGGGCCGCCGACATCTTGGCTCGTAACGCCTCGGCAGTCGCTCTGTCCAACTGCGACAAACCCAGGTACAGGCGGCAAAGCGAAGGATCCGAGAGAAAGGCATCCAGGAAATCTCCTTGAGCCGCGCGCCCTGAAGCTGTCAGCCAATAACCTGCGTTATAGAGCACCGGAACTGTCGCCGGCGCGTAAGTCATCTCGAACCGCCGATTGGCCCGCAAATCCTGTTCCAGTTCCGTGAGCGGGAATGCCGAATCCACTGTTACGAACGCGCGTGTTGGATTCACGGTCTCAAGTACGATGTCGCCCCCGCAAGATCCGCGCATGCGATATCCAAGAACCTTTAGAAGATTCCCCGTCTCCTCGCTATCGCAGGCTGGAATCACGATTTTCCTGTTCGGGCCAGCCATCGCCTGCAGCTCTCGGGCCTCGCCGATGTACCTCGTCAAGAGCTTCAAGTATTCGGTCGGCTGCAAGACCTCGCTGCCCGAGGCCTCATAACCGTTCGTAACCACATTTCGAGCCAGCGCGGGAAGAAGGTCCTCGGGGCGCAATTCGGGAGTAAGCGCCGCCATCCGCGCAAACGACGAAAGCGGTCCCGGAATCGTCACTGTCGAGACCGTGGTTTTCTTTTCCCGATCTTCCGGAGTTGAAAAGTCGGCGCCGCCCGCCCTCCCATACTGCTCCAGATCGCTCTGCAAATTGCCCGTGACGCCGTTGAGCATGTCGAGCAGAACGACCTGCCGAAGAGCCACTCTTCGCCTGTCCTCATTCTTCTCGAGCGAGGCCCATTTCAGGTAAGCATTCCGGCTTCCTGGATCGCCGTGACGATCCAAAAATTCCGCCAGAATCGCCGCTGCGGAGCTGTCGTTTTCGCCGCTCGCTCGCTGTTCCAGTATGGATCTGGCCCCCGCTAGATCGCCTGCCGATTCTTTCTGCAACGCATCGTTGTCGGGAGTGTCTCCTCCCGCTGCGGACGCTCCCCAAACGACCGCGCTCGTCGCCCCCCACGCAATCACCAGGTACACGAACGCCTCACGGCATAGCTGCACTCGCCGGCGGTTCAAGGTCACGGCTAATGTCCCCCAACTAGGTTTCTTACTCTACCATTTGTTTTTGAGCAGTTGGGAAACAACTCGTAATAACGCTGTGAAAGCGATACGAGAGGACCGCCTCCGCCCAAGCCGCTGCGGCAATCTAAAGCGGCAGCCTTCTCAGACGCAAAGCATTGCCAATTACGGATACCGAACTGAACGTCATGGCGAGGCTGGCGATCATCGGGCTCAGCAGCAGCCCAAAGAACGGGTAAAGCAGGCCCGCGGCAATCGGTACGCCCAGCATGTTGTAGACGAACGCGAAGAAAAGATTCTGCCGGATATTGCGCATGGTCGCGCGGCTAAGGCGTACGGCGCGCGCCACTCCAAGCAGGTCTCCGTGGAGTAGAGTCACGCTAGCGCTCTCAATCGCAATATCGGTTCCGGTACTCATCGCGATGCCCACGTCGGCTGCCGCCAGCGCCGGCGCGTCGTTCACGCCATCTCCTGCCATTGCGACCACGCGCCCACCTGCCTTGAGCGTCAGAATGGCCTGGGCTTTTTCCACCGGCAGGATTTCCGCTCTTATGTCGTCGATCCCCAATTCACTTGCCACTCTCTCCGCCACTGCCCGAGTATCGCCGGTCAACATACAAATCCGTATCTTCTCCCGGTGCAGCCGTTCCATGGCTTTCCGCGCCGTTGCCTTCACCGGATCCGCTAATGCAATTGCTCCCGCCAATCGGCCGTCCACGCCGACGAACACGGATGTTTCGCCCTCCTGCGCGTGGTTCTCCGCGCTTTCCACTAGCCCCCGATTGCCTACCGCAACGAACCGTCCCGACACTCTGCCGGTGACGCCCATGCCCGCCGATGAGCTAAACTCTTCAACTCTTTTGAAACCGATCCCGCGCTCCTCGGCGGCGCTTACGATCGCGTTAGCAAGCGGATGCTCACTGGCGCGTTCGAGGCTCGCCGCCAATTGAAGCACCTCGACTTCGCTAAACCCATTCAGGGCTTGCACGCGCACGACCTTGGGCCTGCCTTCGGTCAATGTCCCCGTCTTATCCATTGCCACGGTGTCTACCCTGTGCAGCAACTCCAGGGCTTCCGCATTACGGATCAGGATGCCCGCCTTCGCACCGCGTCCCGTGCCGACCATGATCGACATTGGCGTCGCCAATCCCAGAGCGCACGGGCAAGCGACGATGAGTACAGCAATCGCGTTCATTAAGGCGTTACCGAAACGAGGCGCCGGGCCCCAAACGCTCCACGCCGCGAACGTAACGGCGGCGCATAGCACCACCGCGGGAACGAAATAAGCGGCCACTTTGTCCGCTAACTTCTGAATGGGCGCTCTCGTTCGCTGCGCTTCGCTTACCAGCCGTACGATCTGGCTCAGCAGCGTGTCGCTACCCACCCGCTCCGCGCGCATGACAAAGCTGCCCGAGGTATTCAGAGTTCCCCCAGTTACAGGCGCGCCTGCCATCTTGTCTACCGGCATCGACTCGCCGCTAATCATCGATTCGTCGACTGTACTGCTTCCCTCCACGATGACGCCGTCTGCCGGAATATTTTCGCCCGGACGCACGCGCAGCCGGTCGCCCACTTCAATCTGCTCAATCGCAATGTCTCGCTCTCCGTTGTCCTCCACCAACCTGGCGCCCTTGGGCGCCAGGCTCAATAGCGACTTAATCGCGCCGGCCGTTTGCGCTCGGGCTCGCAGTTCCAGGATCTGCCCCAGAAGCACCAACAATATAATCACTGCCGCCGGCTCGAAATAGAGAGGCAGTTCGCCAGCGGCCGTTCGAAAAGACGACGGAATGGTCCAAGGCGCAATCGCAGCCACCGCGCTAAATACATATCCGGTCCCGCTGCCCAAGGCGATCAGCGTGAACATGTTAAGGTTCCGGTTCGACACCGACACCCATGCGCGTGCGAAGAAGGGAAGTCCTCCCCAAATAACCACAGGCGTTGCCAAAGCAAGCTCGATCCATCGCGCCCCCGCCTGCATCGCGTGGCCCCTCCAGCCAAGAACCATAAAAGCCAGCAGCGGAGCGCTCAACACCGCGCTAATCCAGAATCTTCGCTGCATATCCGCCAACTCCGGGTTTGCGTCCTCACCCGTGATCTCCAGCGGTTCCAGCGCCATGCCGCATTTCGGACACGCTCCCGGCCCTGTTTTTCTGACCTCCGGATGCATGGGGCACGTGTATTCGGCTGTGCCGCTTGCAACCGCTGGCGCCCCCTTGCCCTCGAACTTCTTTTTGCATCCTTCACAGCAGAAATAATAGGTTTTACCCGCCAACTCGCTTCGAGTCGCTCTTTGCGGGTCCACCTGCATTCCGCACACAGGGTCTATCGCTACTTTGTCCACTTCTTAAATGATGCGAAGCCGGCTTCGCAGGCGCCGACTTCCTTCTCCCGCGCACCCATAAAGCGGTCTGCTAATGGGCTGCCGCCGCGCGGCCCGGCTTGGTTTTTCTCATCAGAAAGATCAACGGCAAGAGCGCTGCAAACGTCAGCCCGAGCAGCCAGAAGCAATCGATATAGGCCAATACGCTCGCCTGCTGTTGAAGAGTGTGCATCAGCAATGCATAGGGGCTGTTGCCCGCGTTTCCCCGCCCAAACACGCGCGTCGCGGAGCTTACCGCGGAATTGAAGTACGGATTGAGTAACGTGGCATGCTCCGTCAGTCGGGCCTGGTGGAACTGCGCCCGCCGGTCCAGAATCGTAGTCACGATCGAAATGCCCAAGCTCCCGCCGACATTTCTCGCCAGATTAATCAGGCCCGATGCCGCATTGTTCTTCGTCGGTGGCACGAACGCATAAGCGGCCGTGTTGATCGGCACGAACAGAAACGCCAGCCCCGCCGCCTGGAAGCAGCGAGCCAACGCGGCATACTTAAAATCCATATACACATCGAAACTGGTCATATGAATTAAAGCGGCCGCCGTAATCGCGAGCCCGATGCCGATCATCCAGCGTGCCTCCACCTTGCTCAGCATCAATCCGACAAAGGGCAGCATCAGCATGACCAGCAGCCCGCCCGGTGAAATCGCAAGTCCCGCCTGCGTGGCCGAATAGCCCATCACCAATTGCAAGTACTGCGGGATCAGGACCGTGCTGCCGAGCAGAATCACTCCCACCATGAACATCAGGAACGCGGAGATTCCGAAGTTGCGGTCCTTGAGTAAGCTCAAATCCACCACAGGGTCTTTGCGCGTCAGTTCCCAATAGACGGCGAGAACCAGTCCCACCGCTGCAATAAAACCGCAAGTCCGGATAAAGTTCGATGCGAACCAATCGTCTCGCTCGCCTTTATCGAGAACGATCTGCAGGAATCCAAGTCCTAGCGCGACAAAAATGATTCCCCAGTAATCGACCCGCAATTTGGTCTTCAGCCGTTCCAGCCGTTCCTTCACGAAATACGGCGGGTCTTCGAGCATGAATGTCGTAAGAATGAGCGAGACAATTCCCACCGGAATGTTGATGAAGAAAATCCAGCGCCACGTGAAGTTATCGGTGATCCACCCGCCGAGCGTCGGCCCGATGGCAGGCGCCGTCACCACCGCGACTCCATAAATCGCAAACGCCATTCCGCGCTGTCGAGGCAAGAACGTGTCGGCCAGAATCGCCTGTTCGCTCGGCTGCAATCCGCCTCCGCCAATCCCCTGCAGAATGCGAAAGAGCACCAGCAATCCCAGCGTCGGCGCGATGCCACACAGGAATGAGCTGATCGTGAACACCGCGACGCAAGTCATATAGAAACGCTTGCGCCCCAGCAGCAGCGAGAACCAGCCGCTCAGCGGCAGAATAATTGCGTTCGAGACCAGGTACGATGTCAGCACCCACGTCGCTTCGTCTTCGCTGGCCGACATTCCGCCCGCGATATGCGGCAGCGCAACGTTTGCGATGCTGGTGTCCAGCACCTCCATGAAGCTCGCAAGCGTTACAGTCAGCGCAATCAGCCAGGGATTGAACCTCGGCCGCCACTGCGGCTCGGTTGCGCCCGCAGGCTGATGGCTGCCGCCAGCAGGCGCCGTTACTTCCGCCGTGTCAGTGGCCATCCGTTCTAAGAAGCGTTGTTGGTCCCGCTGTTCAACAGTACCGTCGGCGTCACCGACATGCCCGGTAGCAAGAGGTGGTCTCGATTTTCTCCCGGTTCCAACACGATCTTCACCGGCACGCGTTGCACCACCTTCACGTAATTCCCGGTGGCGTTCTCCGGCGGCAGCAAGCTGAACTTGGCTCCCGACGCAGCCGCGATGCTATCCACGTGTCCCCGGTACTTCCGGCTGCTTCCGTACGTGTCCACTTCTATTTGTACGCTCTGTCCCACGTGCATCTTTTTCAATTGAGTCTCTTTGAAATTGGCCGTGATCCAGACATCGTCCAGAGGCACCAATGCCATGATCTGCTGCCCTGCCGATACCTGCATCCCTGGTTCCGCATTCTTTCGACTCACAACACCATCGACTGAAGCACGCAAAATCGTGTAACCCACATTCAACTGCGCCTGCTGCAGGTCGGCCCTGCGCTGCTGAACCGCCGCCTGCGCTTGCTTGTAGCGCGCCACGCTCACGGCCTCTTGCCGCGCGCGCACCTGTTCGCTCTGGCGTTGTTGCACCACTGTGGTTGCAAGCCGCGCCTTGGATTCTTGCAGCTCCGCTCCCGCCTGCTCGAAATTGTGCTGCGCTTCCACCACATCCGCCCGCGCAGAATCTACATCGGCGTCGTTTGCGTCGGCTGCCGCGACCGCGGCGTCATAGTCCTGTTTGGATATTTCGTCCTTCGCCACCAGGTCTCTGAACCGCGCCAGGTCTTTCTGCGCCTTCACCCGGTTCGCCTGCTTTTGCGCCAGCGCCGCGTTGGCGGAAGTAAGCCTCGCCCGTGCGGCGTCGACCGCCTGTTGCGCGGAGGCCACCGCCGCCTGCGCTTGATCCACCTGCGTGCCGCTCGTGCTCACCTGGCTTGTCGTGTTGATTGTCGTGATCGGAACATTTTCCTGCGATTCCGTTGTGGTCGCCTCTGAGCTCGCCAGCGACGCCTGCGCTTGGCTTAACGCTACCTGGTAGTCTGCCGGGTCTAGTTTCACCAGCTCTTGCCCAGCTCGGACCGGCTGGTTATCGTTCACCAAAACCGAGATGATAGTTCCAGAAATCCGCGAACTGATAGGCACCAAATGGCCGTCCACCTGGGCGTCATCGGTAGACTCTCGTACGGAGTAGTAGGCGTACACCGGGATTGCCACGATGATCGCCAACACAATTACAGCCAGCACCACGATCCGAATGGTCCGCTTGCGTCGGGGATTTGCTCTCTTCTTTTTTGAATCGTCCCTCTGCGGCGGCTGTCCCTGCGCGGGGGCGCCCGGCTGATTTCCACCGTTTTTGTCCGGTCCCGTCCGCTGATCTTGTGTTTGCTGCTCTGCGACGTTATCCGCCATAATCTACTTGTCACCCTCCCGCATCGCGCTCGCTTCCCTGCCACACACCGCTTGAGCGTTGACCCTCAAGCTGGCCCGCGTCTTCCTTAAAAGCCCTTGCAGTACCTGCTTGTCTCGGTCCGTCAGCTCTTGAAAAAGCATGTAGATGTTCCGGTAATGCACCGGGATGAATTCATCCAGCAGCGCGGCCGCCTTCGCGGTGATGCGCGCGTAACGTGCTCGCCGATCACTCGCATCCACCTCGCGCGTGACGTAGCCCCGCTGTTCCAAATGATCCACAACTCCCGTTATATTCGCCCGGCTCACTAGCAACAGCTCGCCCAATTCGTGAAGCTGCATACCATCGGGCGCCCCATGCCGCAAGAGCATCAGCACGTTCAGGCTCGATCTGGATAACCCGAACTCCGCGAAGCAGCGCGCCGTGGCTTGCTGGAACATTTCGCAGGTGTATGTAAGGTCCAGCGACAGCTCCGTCGAAGCCAAATCGAAGTTGGCATAGCCCGGCCCGCTCTGTCGCAAACGCTCGTGGTAAAAAGATTCGCGGCGGTCCTCTGGCACATGCGTTCGATTCACCGCGAATTAGTAAAGTTCCTAATTATTTTCGCGCTCGTTCAAAACTTCCCCCCGCCAAACAGCATCGAACGCTGAAGGACACTCATGCGAATCTTCTTGAAGTTGATGGTGGCCACGCTTCTGCCGGCCTGCATTCTCTCCGCTATCGACCTGCAAGGCGTGATCGCCGACTGGAACTGCACGCAGGACATGGTCCGCAACGGACGCTCCAAAGTCCTAAAGCAGAATCGCAATTGCTCCCTCGTAAAGAACTACAATCGCGGCGCCTACGGCCTGATCACGATGGATAAGAAGTTCTACCGCCTCGACGATAACGGAAACAAGCTTGCTCGTGAGCTGCTCGCCAATACCCCGGACAAGGACAACTTGAAGGTCATAGTTAGTGGCGACATCGACGGAGACACCATCAAAGTCATAAACATGAGCGAGCTTTGAGTCCCGCCGGAGGCCATCTGCTCGGGTGAGCAGGATTCTCCGGCTCCCAACGGTGCGACGGATTTCTTGAAAACGGCGGAGCGTTTCGCACGTATAACAAGTTCATGACGACTCCTCGTCTGCTCGAAAGCTCGTGGCAGGATCTCCGGTTCGGCGCGCGGCTCCTGCGCCTCAACAAGGGCTTCTTCCTGGTCGCGGTCGTCTCGCTCGCGCTCGGCATTGGCGCAAACACCGCTTTGTTTCAATTGCTCGACTCTCTCCGGTTGCGCCTGTTGCCGGTCTCACACCCCGAGGAACTCGCCCGCCTGGAAATCGCCAAGAACGATCACTGTTGCTCGGGAAATTTCGCCAGTGATCACTCCGATTTCACCTATCCGCAATGGGAGCAAATCCGCGACCACCAGCAGGCTTTTGCGAGCCTCTTTGCGTGGAGTGGAACTCGCTTCAATCTCTCCCACAGCGGCGAGGTTCACTTCGCTCAGGGCCTTTGGGTCACTGGCGATTTCTTTAAAACACTTGGACTCAAGCCGCTCCTCGGCCGTCTGATCTCGAGCGACGACGATCGCCCCGGCTGTGGCTCGCCAGGCGTGGTCATCAGCTACCCGTTTTGGGAGCGGCAATTCGCCGGCGATTCAGCGGTCCTCGGCAAGCAGCTTTCATTGAATGGCCGTCGCTTCGATATCATGGGCGTCGCACCCCCAGGCTTCTTCGGCGTCGAAGTAGGCAGTAGCTTCGAGGTCGCCGTTCCCGCCTGCGCTGAGTTCTTGGTCGATGGCGAGGGCAGCCACCTCAACAAGCGCGATCACTGGTGGCTCGCCATCACCGGCCGCCTGAAGCCCGGTTGGACCGTTGCCCGCGCCGCCGCGCAAGTAGCGGCGATCTCGCCCCAGGTTTTCGGCGCCACTGTGCCTCCCAACTACCGGCCCGATACCGCCAAATACTACGCGCGGTACAAATTGACCGCGCTGCCGGGCGGCTACGGCGTCTCCGATCTCCGCGAGCATTACCAGCAGCCCGTGCTTCTTCTGCTTGCGATAGCTGGCCTCGTCCTTCTGATTGCCTGTTGCAATCTCGCGAACTTGCTGCTCGCCCGCGCCAGCGCCCGCGAGCGCGAAATGGCAGTTCGCCTCGCCATCGGCGCCAGCCGCGGACGGCTCATTCGCCAGTTGCTCCTCGAGTGTTTGCTTCTGACCCTGATCGGCGCGGCACTCGGCGCCTTACTCGCCCAGTTCCTCTGCCGCTATCTCCTCGCCTTTCTTTCCAGTGGAAACAATCCGCTCTTCCTGGAACTCTCGCTCGATTGGCGCGTGCTCGGCTTCACTGCCGCTGTTGCGCTAGTCACTTGTCTCCTCTTCGGCCTGACTCCCGCTGTGCGCGCCACGCGAGCGGCTCCGGCTTCCGCCATGAAAACGTCCAGCCGAGGCCTGACCGCCGATCGCCAGCGCCTTGGCCTGGGGCGCGCGCTCGTCATTGGCCAGGTCGCTCTTTCGCTGGTCTTGTTGCTCGCCGCTCTGCTCTTCGCTCGCAGCCTTCGTTATCTGCTCACGCTCGATGCAGGCTTTCGCCAAAATGGCCTGCTCGTCACCAACGTCAACGTCAGTTCCCTCAATCTTCCTCCGCGGGCTCGGGGGGCGCTCTTCCGCCAGATCCTCGATCGTCTGCGCCACGCTCCGGGCATTGATGCGGCCGCATCAGCCAGGCTGACGCCCGTCGGCGGTGGAGGCTGGAATGAACTGATTGAGTTCACGCAGCACTCAAACCAGAAACGCCAGCTCTCCTGGTTCAACAGCGTAGGCCCCGGTTACTTCGGCGTGATGGGCACGCCCCTGCTCGCCGGACGCGATTTCGACCAACGCGACTCCACTTCTACTCCACCCGTCGCGGTCGTCAATGAAGAATTCGTCAAGAAATATCTCGTGGGGGCAAATCCGCTCGGGGCCGAGTTCCGCGTGCTCGTGGGTCCGGGCGAGCCCGAACAGAGATTCCTGATCGTGGGCGTCGTAAAGGACGCGAAATACCTCCGGCTTCAGGAAGATTTCATGCCCACGGTGTTCGTCGCCGATACCCAGGACAAAGAGCCCCGCGGCGGCATCAACTTCATCGTCCATTCCACCGCGGCGCTCGGGCCCCTCATGGCGAATATCAAGAAGAGCGTTCTCGAAGCCAATCCGGGCGCTTCTCTCGAGTTCACAGTATTCAAGACGCAGCTCCGCGATTCCCTCTTGCGCGAGCGGCTGATCGCACTTCTGTCGGGCTTCTTTGGATTTCTCGCCGTCTTGCTGGCGACGGTCGGGCTCTACGGCGTCGTCTCGTACATGGTTGTGCGGCGTCGCAACGAAATCGGCATTCGGATCGCCCTCGGCGCTGATCGCACCACGATCGCGAACCTCATCGTAAAGGAAGCTGGCCTGCTACTCGGCCTCGGGTTAGCCATAGGGATTGCTCTCGCCCTCGCGACCGCGCGAACGGCAGCTTCGTTCTTGTACGGCTTACGTCCTAACGATCCCGCCAGCATAGCGCTCGCAATCGCGTCCTTGGCATTGATCGCGCTGCTCGCCAGCTTTGTGCCGGCTATGCGCGCCGCGCGCGTAGAACCCATAATTGCGCTGCGGGAAGAATAAGAGAGGCAATCTAGCCCGTCGGGTCGCCGTGAATCTCCACGGCCTCTAATTCCGCTTCCGGCGCTTCTTCCGTTGGCGCCGGCAGCTTTCCTGTCCAATTCGCCCATCCCCAAAAGATGGCCGTTGAGGAACTGAATAGCCCCGATATCGCGCCGATAGCGCGGATGCTGTAGTGCTGTGACGCCGTACCCGCAGCCCCCATGGAAAGCATCATCGTCGACCAGTTCATCGTCTCGATGGTGGAAAAAACACGCCCCCGATACCGGTCGTCCACATGTTTCAACAGCTTCGACCAGTTCAAGACCGAACTCACGGCCACGCTCGCCCGGGAAAGGCCCATGAAGAACAGCGCCCAACCCCAATGCCGCATTTGGCTGAACAGAATGTACGCCCCACCATGCAGCACGTATGAGAAGAAGACGGCTTTCTTGTAGGCTTCAAAGCTGATCGTCTTGCCCAGGCGGTTGCCCACATAACCGCCGATCAACAGGCCCACTCCGGCAATGCCCCACAACTCGCCCAACCCCTGAGCCCCGCGCCTGAAGACCAGTTCGCTGAACAGCGTGAACAGCACCTGAGCCGCGCCGCCGCCGCTAGCCCACCCCACGCCGATCAGCCCGATCCCGAAAATCAGCGGCGTTCCGACCATGTATCCCAGTCCCTCGCGATACTCATGCCAGGGCCGCGCCACCTGCGTTTCATTCAGGCTCTGTCTTTGGGCGCGGAAGTGGCCGCGCACGGAGCGCAGATTGGCGATGCAAATCGCGGAGAAGAAAAATGAAAGCGAGTTGAAGATGAAAGCCACCGGGTAGCCGAAGCGCGCCACCGTCGTTCCGCCGAAGAACGCGCCCACTGCCAGCGTCATCCAGCCGGTCGTCTGGGTCAGCGAGTTGGCTGTATGCAGTTCGTCATCGGTAGCGATGGAAGGCAGAATGGCGGATCGGCCGCTGGTAAAGAACGGCGAAGCCACCATCAGCAGCGCGCTCAGCACATACAGCATCCAGACCTGCCTGTAACTGATCGCCAGGATGAAGCCGAGCGCGATCACTCCGCGCGCCAGGTCGCTTGCGATCATGATCCGCTGCCTGTCGAAGCGGTCCAGTAGAATCCCCGCGAGCGGGCCTACAAGAATCGCAGGAATCGCCCGCGAAAGCATAATCGCCGCAACCACCGCGCCACTGTGCGTCTCCTGAACCGCCAGGCTCAAAACCGCGACATTGTTGAAATGATCGCCCGCCTCGCTGACTATTTGCCCGAACCAGGTGTATCTGTAGTTTCGGTTGCCTCTCAGCAGCCGCGTGAAATCTGACATCCCCTCCGTGCTTCCTGACTTGGCAATGCGCTCATCGCATGTTGCCTGTATGGCCCAGCGAATATCGGCCCGGCTGCGGCCAAACGCACATACCGTGCGGCCCCTGTCCTACTTTGATGCGCGCGAGCAAACTGCCGTTCGAGGTGTTGAAGACATACACTTCGCTGTTATAGCGGCCGGAAAGCCACAACTGCGTCCCGTCGGCGGAAACGCCTCCCATGTCGGGGCTCCCGCCGCCTGGAATCTTCCACTTCGTCGCCACCTTGCGAGTCTTCAAATCGAGCAGCGATACCGAGCCTTCCCCGCGGTTCGATACGTACATGTACTTCCCATCCCGGCTGAAATAAAGCCCGTGCGCGCCTTTGCCCGTCGCTATAAAATCGATCTGCTTGAAAGCGTCGCCGTCGATGACATGCACGCCATTCGAATCCATGTTGGCTATGTAGAAGACTTTGCCGTCCGGTGAGATCCGGCAATCCTGTGGCATACCCTTCGGTTGCAACTCCAGATGCGCCAGCACCTTCTGCGCCCCTACATCCACCTTGATAATCTCGCTTGAAAATTCGCACGTGGCGATCATGTAACGCCCATCGGTGGTGAAGTCGGCGTGATTGACGCCCTCGCAGTTCACCGGAACGCGATTCTTCACCTGCATCGTATGCGCGTCGCGGAAATCAATGCGCTTCTCGCGCTCCGCCATCACGATCGCGTACTTTCCATCCGGCGTGTAATACATGTTGTAAGGATCGTCCACGTGAACTGTCTCGCCCGGCTTACCCGTGGCCGGGTCGATCATCGTCAACTGGTCTCCTAAATCTTGCGCAACCCACAGCTTTCGCAGGTCCCAGGAGGGCACCACATGCTGCGGCTCCAGCAGTCCTTTGCGGTGCTTCGGCAAAGCGAAGTGATCGACAATCTTGAACGTCGCAGGGTCGATCACATCCACCGTGTCGCTCTTCGAATTCGGAACATACACGCGCGCCGGATCGCTCCGCACCACGGCGTTCAGCATTCCCGGCCCATCCGCCGAATAAACGTTCTGCGGATCCAATATCCTGGGCATGCCGGGAAGCGCATCCGATCCCGGATTCGGATTGCCGGCGGCAAGCGCGCAAACGGCCACAACGGGCGCCAACCTCAAACTCCATTGCATAGCTTTATTAAGTAGGGTAACGCGAGGCGGCACACAGGACGGTTGATGCGCGTTGTGTGCGTTGAAGACTGAGATTTCGGTTTCCACGGGCTCGAATCTTAAGTACAATCCAAGATAGAAATGTTGCGGACCAGCGAGAACGAAACGGAGATTCTGCTAGGCAATAAGCAGCTTCTGGGCATCTTTTTTGCAGTAGCCCTTCTGCTCGGTCTTGCATTCTACGGCGGTTACGCCGTTGGCAAAGGCGTTACCGCGAAGAAGGCCTCGGCGACTGCTACCAGCGCGCCCGCCGATGAATCGTCCGCTGCGCCGCCTCAAGCCGCCGCTACAGGTGGAGAAACGCATTCGGTTCCAGCCGACGCCGGCGTCTCCGCTGCGCCGCCCCCCGATGCCGCTTCAGCTCCAGCTCTAAGCGACACAAGCCCGCAATCTTCCGAACCGCCACTTGGCTCGCCCAAGCGCAAGAACGTCGAAACTCAAGCGGCAAATCCGGCGGCCGATTCCTTCGCGCCGCGAACCGGCCAGACTTTTCTCCAGGTGACCGCCGTTGGCCGCGACGAAGCCTTTGCGATAGCCGATGTCCTGCAAAAGAAAGGCTTCCACGCTCATGCCGCGCCCAAGCCGGGCGGCGGCAAGCTCTATCGCGTCCTGGTGGGTCCTGTTCGCGATGCCGCCGATCTTTCCTCCACTCGCGACTCCCTGCGCAAAACGGGGTTCCGCGAAGTCATTGTCCAGAGATACTAGCGCCGCATCCGGCGCGCCCAAAGCAAGTATTCCCAAAGCGAACCTCGCTCCGCCCACATGAATCGGAAGAAAGAGCGCGGCGTGATCGTCTCCGCCGGCATCCCCGAGTAGGTCTCGATCCGCCAACGTAAATAAGGCGACCGCCAGGGCCGCATCCGGTGCCCGCGCGTGGCAATCCAGAGAAACCTCAGCATTATCGCGCCGCTGGAATATTCAGCGATGCGCTCTGCTTTGCGCTCTCCAAATCCGGCGTCGCATAATACCCGGAGCGCGTACGCACAACGGGCTTGCCCGGCGCGGTGACGGTCACTTTAATCTGGCGATAACTGCCGTCCAGCTCCTGAATATTGGGCCGGTATGCAATCGTGTATTGGCTTCGAATGTCGTGCGCGATCTCCACTGCCAGGGATTGCACCTCGTTGACGTCTTTTGGATAGAAGGACAGCCCGCCGGTCGCCGCTGTCAATTCGTTCAGCGCCCGCCGCGCCTTCGATGCTTCGCGCTTCTCTTCGTCGGTGAACAGCCCGATCGCATACACCAGCACATCGCTTTGGTTCGATCGCGCCACGACCTTCTCAAGCGAGATGTTGCTCGCGTTATCGTTGCCGTCGGTAATCACCATCAGGACCTTCTTATCCTTCTTCGCCTGACGCTTTTCGTAATCGAGAGACATGCTGATGGCGTCGCGCATGGCGGTGCCCCCGCGCGAATCGATGCGCGCCAGCCCCTGTTCCATCTTGTGAACGTCGCTCGTAAACGGCACATCCAAGAAGGCGTCGTCGTTGAAGTTCACAATAAAAACCTCGTCCTGCGGATTGGACTCACGCACCATCGCAAGCGCCGCCGCTTCCACTCGGGCGCGTTTGGTGGACATGCTGCCGCTGTCATCGATGATGATGCCAAGGGAAACCGGCACGTCCTCGCGCCGGAAGATCTTCACCTGTTGCGGCTGCCCGTTTTCGAAAACCTTAAAAGCGTTTTCCCCCAGATTGGTCAGCAGCTTGCCTCGCTTATCGACCACGCTCGCATGCAATACGACGAGTCGCGTGTCGGAACGAAACTGCGCATAGAGACAAGCGGCGCCGAAACCGGCGAGCAACACTGCGGCAGCCTTATTGAGTCGGGGCATAATACCCTAGCCGAAAGTAGGCATGCAATGGCGGCAGCCCTCGCGGCTGATTCAGTTTCACTTGCACGCGCCGGTACTTCCCGTCGCGCTCTCGGTTCTTAGGTGTGTACCCCAGAATGTACTCGTTTCGAAGCTCGACCCCGATCTTGGCCGCGATATCGGGCAACTCGGATACATTCTCTACCGCATACTCGCGCCCGCCCGTCTGCTCCGCCAATTCGTTCAGCAGCCCTGGCCCGGCCGCCTCTTCCGGAGTCCGCCCCCGATTGCCAAATGATTCGAAGATCCCGATTGCAAAAATCTGGACGTCCGCCTCTCGCACCGCGTTCTTAATCTCGGTCTCCGTGTAGCGGCTGCTGTTGTCTCCTCCATCGGAGATGATCAGCAGCGCCTTTCGTGGGTTATGAGCCTTCTTCATCTCGTGCATCGCCAAATACACGCTGTCGAGCAGCGCCGTGCGGCCTTTCGATTGGGTAAATGTCAAAGTGCTCTGCAGCCGGTCTGTATCGGTGGTGAATGGAACCACCAGCTCCGGCCTGTCGTTGAACTGCACCAGAAAAAATTCGTCCGACGGATTCGCCGTCTTGAAAAATTCCGCGGCCGCCTGTCGGGATTTCTGGAGCTTCGAACCCATGCTGCCGCTAGTATCGAACACGAGCCCGATCGAAATCGGCGCATCTTCGCTTGAAAATTGCGTGATGGTCTGTTCGACCTTGTCCTCGTACAAGCGGAAGTGCTCCTTCTCAAGCCCCGTGACGAACCGGTTCAAAGGATCGGTCACGGTCACGTTGATGAGCACCAACGTCTTATCAACCCGCAGATTGGACGGCCGCGACTCCACGACGCCGGTGGCTCCCCCCGGCTTGCGGGATTCAATCGTTACCGGTTCATTGGAAGCGCCCCCGGACCCCGCCGTCTGCGCAATCAGCAAGCCCGGCCCCGCCGTGCAAAGCAGCGCGGCGCAGTAAACTGAAAGGTAACGTCCCATCCGGACGCCGAATGAAATGCGAGACAAAATTCGCGTCCGCATGCAATTTGGTGCTTTCTAGAAACCGATCATAGCACCGGAATTTTCAGGCCGGCATCGGCAATTATCCCGAACTTGGTCAACGCTGGATGCGCGCCGAGCCGCCTTTCGCGACAGATCGAACCTGGTCGAGCGTCGCCATCGTCGTGTCCCCCGGAAATGTGGTCAGCAGAGCCCCGTGAGCCCAGCCGAGCCGGACGGCTTCCTCCTCCGGCTGCCCCGTGAGCAGTCCGTAGATAAACCCGGCCGCAAAGCCGTCTCCGCCGCCAACACGGTCATACACATCCAGCTCCGCCGTGGGCGCCTGGTATGTCTGGCCATTGATCCAAGCCACCGCGCTCCAACTGTGCCGGTTCGTCGAGTGAACTTCGCGCAATGTCGTCGCGACGATCTTTACCTGCGGGTGCTTCTTGCGAACGTTGTCCATCATGCCGAAGAACGCGCTCGGGTCCAGCTTCGATTTGGCGGCCACCTCCGGCCCCGGAATGCCAAGGCCCATCTGCAGGTCCTCTTCGTTGCCGACCAGCACGTCCACGTTCTTAACAATCCTGTCTATCACTTCAACGGCCTTGTCATGACCGCCGATTACCGACCAAAGTTTGGCTCGATAATTCAAGTCGAAAGAGTTAATTGCGCCCGCCGCTTTGGCAGCCTGCATGCCTTCGATGATGACGTCGGAAGTCGTTGGAGACAGGGCCGCGAAGATGCCGCCGCTGTGGAACCATCGCACGCCGCCTGAAAAAGTGGCCTTCCAATCGAAATCGCCCGGCTCTAGCTGCGCCGCCGCTTCGTTGCTCCGGTTGTAGAACACCACCGGCGCGCGCACGCCCAATCCCCGGTCACTATAGACGGCGGCCATATTCGGCCCGGCCACCCCGTCGTGCTTGAAGTGCTTATAAAACGGCCTCACGCCCATGGCCCGGACCCGCTCGGCGATCAAATCCCCGATCGGATAATCCACCATCGCGGTCGCGATTCCCGTCTTCAGCTTGAAGCAATCGGACAGATTCGCCGCGACGTTGTATTCGCCTCCGCTCACGTGGATCCTGCATTCAGTCGCCTTTCGAAACGGGATGATACCCGGATCGAAACGGTGAATTAACGCGCCGACGCCGACGAAATCCAAACCGCCTTCCTTACGAATCTCGAAACCGTAGCTCATTCTTCGCTCCCAAAATTGTCCTAATGTTCATAGATCGGCCTCACGGCGGCGCGTTACGCGTTGTAGCTGCCCGAAGCCACTCTGCCGCCGCGTCCGGTCCAGTTGGTGTGGAAGAACTGCCCGCGTGGCTTATCGATCCGCTCATAGGTGTGCGCCCCGAAAAAGTCCCGTTGCGCTTGCAGCAAATTGGCTGGCAGCCGCTCCGTTCGATAGCCATCGTAAAACGCCAGCGCCGTTGAGAACGCGGGCGTGGGAACTCCGAACCCGATCCCGTGAATCAGCGCGCGGCGCCACGCCGCCTGATAGTTGTTGATCGCGTTCTGGAAGAAATCGTCGAGCAGTAGATTCGTCAGCTTGGGATTCCGGTCGTAGGCGTCCTTGATCTTTCCTAAAAAGCGGCTTCGGATGATGCAGCCGCCGCGCCACATCAACGCGATCCCTCCCATGTTCAGGTTCCAGCCTTGCTCCTTTCCGGCCTCGCGCAGCAGCATGTACCCCTGAGCGTAAGAGATGATCTTCGAACAATAAAGCGCTCGCCGCACGTCTTCGATAAACACCCCGCGATCGTGCGCGCTCTGGTCGTGTTTCGGCCCGGTGAGAATCTTCGCTGCCGCTGCGCGCTCGTCTTTCAACGCGGATAAGCAGCGTGCGAACACCGCTTCTCCGATTAGCGTCACCGGCATTCCCAGATCGAGCGCGCTGATGGCTGTCCATTTGCCGGTTCCTTTTTGGCCCGCCGTATCGAGGATCTTATCGATGAGCGGCGAACCATCCTCATCCTTCTTGGCAAAGATCTCGGCCGTGATCTCAATCAGAAAGCTGTCCAACTCGCCCTTGTTCCACTCGGCGAAGACGCCATGCAGCTCTTCGGCATTCAAGCCCAGGCCTTCTTTCAACAATTGGTAGGCTTCGCAGATAAGCTGCATGTCGCCGTACTCGATGCCGTTGTGGACCATCTTCACGTAGTGGCCTGCGCCCCCTTCTCCCACCCAATCGCAGCACGGCGTGCCGTCTTCCACCTTTGCCGCTATCGATTGAAAGATGTCCTTGACGTGCGGCCAGGCTTCGGGATTGCCTCCGGGCATAATGGACGGGCCGTGCCGCGCGCCCTCTTCACCGCCCGAAACACCCGTGCCGATATAGAGAATGCCCTTTTCGTTGAGCGCCTTGACACGTCGGTTCGTATCGGTAAATAGCGAGTTCCCGCCATCGATGACTATGTCGCCTTTATCCAGGTGTGGCGCAATTTGATCGATCATGTGATCGACCGTCTCGCCGGCCTTTACCATCAACATCACGCGCCGCGGCCGCTTCAAACTCTGAACCAGTTCTTCAATCGAATGCGCGCCCACAACCTGCGTGCCCTTGGCTTCATCGTTGAGAAAGTCGTCGACCTTCGAAACGGTGCGATTGAAAACCGCCACGCGAAAGCCATGCTCATTCATGTTGAGGACCAGGTTTTGGCCCATGACCGCCAGCCCGATCAGACCGATGTCACACGTTGCATTTGGCATATGTTTCATTAGACCGCGCGGCGGCCCCACATAGCCCGTCGCAGCCGCCTAGCTTTTCTCCATCAGCTCTTTCAGCCGCAAATAGCCCGCGCGGCTTACCGGAACCTGAGCGCCGCCCGTGAGCACTGCCAGTCGCGTGTCCTTCGTGTAAGGCTCGATCTTTGCCACTCGCTCCAAGTTGACGATATAGGAACGGTGCACTCGTACGAAGCGCCCCGGATCGAGCGAGCCTTCGAGGCTCGAAATCGTTTGCTGCTTCAAATACCTCTTGCCTCCACTATGCAGGGCGACGTAATCGTCCTGTGCTTCGACGTAATCGAGCTGCGCCACGGGAATGATGTGCACGCGCACTCCATCCCTTACGACAATTCGTTGCGAATACTGCCCGGGTGGCTGCGCGGCCGTCCTTAGATCGGCCGCATTCGGATGCTGAGCCTTTTCTCCCAGTCTCCGTCGGACCCGTTGCAACGCCGTGCGAAAACGCTCCTGGTCGAACGGCTTCAACAAATAATCGACCGCCGCGGCGTCGAACGCCTTCATAGCGTATTGATCGTACGCCGTCACGAAGACCACGGCTACATCGCTGCCGATCAACTCCAGCACTTCGAATCCATCAAGCTTCGGCATTTGAACGTCGAGAAACAGCAGATCGGGCTTGTGCTCGGCTACTGCCTTCACGGCGTCAAACCCGTTGCCGCTTTCGGCCACCACTTGAATATCCGCCTCACTGCTCAAGTATTCCTGCAGGACCTGGCGCGCTAGTTCCTCGTCGTCGACTATGATCGCGCGAATGCTCATCATTGCGGCCGTTCTCCCGATGCGCTGCAAGGCAGCGACAGCATAACTTGGAAACGATTCTGATTTACGCTCACATCCAAACGAGCCGCTGGCCCATAGCGCGCATACATGCGGTTTCTAACGCTTGCAAGCCCGAAGCCGTTGCGGCGCGCCGCCGGGGCGTCCGGGTCGAAGGGATTTTCAATCGTCACGCGGATGTCGCCCTGAACCCGCTCGCCGGTCATCGCAATCTCGCCGCCGTCGGTCAGTGTCGCGATCCCATGCTTGATCGCGTTCTCCACCAAAGGCTGTACCAGCAAAGGCGGCACCTCGAAGTCCGAGCAGCGCGGATCGAACTTTTGGTTCACACGCAGGCGCTGCCCGAAACGGACCTGCTCCACGTCCAGATAGCTTCGCGTCAGGGCCAGCTCTTCGGAAAAGGGAATGCTGGCCCTTTCGCCCAGCCGCAGAGACGCCCGCAGGAAGTCGGACAAACGAATGCACATTTCCCGCGCTTTCGAAGGATCGGCCGTTGTCAGTGCGCTGATGGAATTGAGGCTATTGAAAAGAAAGTGCGGATTGACCTGCGCCTTGATGGCTTTCAACTCGGCTTCGCGCGAAAGCAACTCCGCCTGCCGCGACGATTCGATGGCCAGGATCACGTAGTAAAGCGCGATAGCGAGCAGGTAGATCATGTCCACCATCGCCGCCAATACCGGAACCGCGGAAGCGTAGCCTGCGCGGAGCCAAGGGAAAACACCGCTGAAGCCCGCAACCAGAGCGCGCGCGAAGATCATGACTATCGCGGTGGCGCACATTGCCGCCACGGCATGATTGATGAGCAGCTTCTCTTTGGGCGTCGAGCGCAAAGGCAGAGAACGGCAGGAATACCAGGGAGCGAGACATACCCCGGCCAGCAGCAGCGTCACCGGCGCCATCACTGAAGCGCTTGCCATGACCGGCAGCCGTCCCGTGACCGACAGCATAAGCGTGAGCATGGCGCCGAGTGGAACCCAGGCCGCCACGTAAAAGATCAAACCGCTTTTGCTACTGAAAACGGGGTGCATTCAAGTTGCCGCCCGAGTCCTCAATCTGTTATCTCGAGCGAGGCGAATACCGCGGACCCCGTGATAAAGAGCGTCGGTCCCTCGAAAGTGCCCACCTTATTCGCCAGGGTCTTGTCTTCCACGCTGCCGAAGATGCTTGCCGCGCTGGCGACGACTCTCCAGCTCTCGGGAACCCGCAATTCGACCGAGCCGAAAACGGCGTTGACTTCGAGAGTGGCCGATTTTTCCGCGGAGGTAATCTGAGCCCGCCGAAGGTTGACTTCTATGCTGCCGAACACGACCTCCAACTTCCCGCCTTGGAAGCTCTGCGTTTCCACCTTTCGCTTCAGACTCCCAAACACGATCTGTTCCTTAGCAAAATCGGCCGAGGGAATTGCCGGCCCCCCAGGAAAACCTACCCGGCCTCGCGCGTGCTCGTTCGCATCCAAAATCTTGATCAAAGAGATCGTGCCGAACGCGATGAGCAGTAGCGACAATGGCCAACTCTCGTCGTGGGCTCGAATGCGTAATACGCCCAGGCTGACTAGAAGCACCAGGCTGCCTCCCGCCACCAGGACAATGCCCAGTGTCCGGCCTGCCCGGCTCGGATCGCTCACCAATTTGCCCAATCCTCCCACCACGAAGATCAAAGGCCAAAACGCCCAAAAATTGAACGCTGGCAGTAAACCCAGATTGCTGAGAAATAACAGCGTCCCTGCCGCGATGAGGAGGATCGCGATGAACAGCCGGGGAGCAGGCAGGTGACGCCATTGCTGCCGCCTGTGCCACTCTTCATTATCAAAGTTGTCCCGCACGTTGACCCTGATCTCTAGCTGCGAACGCTCTGCGAGGCCTCGTCTTGAAGCACGAAGTCAACCGCGCCCACCATAATCAAAGCCACCGGCCAGAGATTTGCAATCCGGTCCAGCGACAAGATCCCAACGAAATCGCCCCCTACGAGAATCAAGCCCGTGACGATCCATATAATGGCGATCGCAATCGTCTCAAGGTCGCCAAATCGAGAGGTAATTGGATTCGTATTCATTACTTTCGGCCTTAAGGCGATACTAAAACCCAGAGCGCTCGCCGATCATCTCGAAATCGGCGAACGCCTGATGCCTACCGGTGAATACCGCGCTTTCGGCCCATCACCCGCTGCGCCTTTCTCAGAAGATCAACTTCATTCCGAGCTGCAAAATGCGCGGATTGTGCGCGCCGCTCGGAAGCAGAAAATCCGAAGCATTCGAACCGACAAAGCAGCTCGGGTCGCCGGCCGAATTGTTAGCTCCGCCATAACAGGAGGCGCTACTATACACGCCGTTCCACTGCGTATGATTGAACACGTTGAAAGCTTCCGCGCGAAACTCGATCGCGCGCTGTTCGGAACGCAGCGGGAAATGCTTGAATAACCCCATATCGAAATTTGTTCGCGAGGGATTAGTCAAGAGGTTGCGCCCGGCATCGCCGAATGTGAGGCCGGTAGGTTCGGCGAAAGCGGCCGGGTTATACAGGAGCGGTCCCGGAAACCCGGCCACTCCGGATTGCGGCGCCGCCGCGTAGGGGTTTCCGACGACATCGAGATAAGACCCGGTTCCAACTCCGTTTCCAACGCCCGCGTTGTCCCCGTACGCCCCGCCATTGCTCACTGTGAACGGAGTGCCCGTCTGGAAGGTCATCAACCCTGACCACTGCCACCCCCCGAACGCCGCATGCAGGAAACCGGACTTCGTGAAGAACGGAAGATCGTACACCCAACTAACATTCAAGAGGTGCCGCTGATCGAAATTCGAGCTGGCGCGCGTCGCTGCAAGGTCATAAGAGTTCACGAACGTCGCGTCGCCGCGATCCGAAGAATCGTCTATCGAGTGACTCCAGGTGTAGGCCACGCTCAGCGACAAGCGGCCGATGTTGCGCCGCGCTGAAACCTGCAACGCGTTGTAGATGGAGTTTGCTTCGTCCTCAAGACCGGTTATGTCGCCGAAACCCTGGATTGGACGGTACAGATTCGGCGACACGTTACCGCAGGCGACATTCAGATTGTTGAGAGCCGGGCCTGTCACGGGATTTCCGTTCACAGTCAGCGTCGAACAATCGTTCGCGCTGATTGCTTGACCCACAGGATAAGGATTCTGCGCGGCGCTAACCGGGAAGATCTGGTTGAAATCGCGCTGGTCGGTCAAATGCGTTCCTTTGCTTCCCGCGTACGCCACGGTCAGCACCGTGTTTGATGGAAACTCGTGCTGGACATTCAAATTCCATTGCTGGACGTATGGCCAAATCGCGCGAGTCGGGATCGAGATAACGTTCAACGGCCCTGACACCGAACTCGTCGAGTAGATGCTGGTGTAACTCGGAAGATTGTATTCGGTGATGTTCTGAACCAGCGGCGGACTTCCTTCCAGAGACTCCGTGTTGCCCTCGTTTCCGTTCGTGTGTTCGAAGAAGATGCCGTAGCCCCCGCGAATCGCGGTCCTCCCGTCGCCGAAGACGTCGTATGCAAATCCGAAGCGCGGCGCGGGATTAAAGAAATGGTTCGTCAAGCAACCGGCGGGCGTCCCCCCAACACCGCACTGCACGACGCCATCGAACGGATTGCCGCTGATAAGCCCGTTCGAGCCGTATGCAGGAGCGTTGGCGGGATTGTACGCGCTTGCTTCCCAGTTATACGCCTGTGCATACTTTTCACGATACGTTCCAAAGAGACTGACTCGAAGACCGAGATTCAAGGTCAATCTGCGGTTTACGTGCCAATCGTCTTGTATGTATGGCTCGACGATCTTATATCTGTTGTAGTACTTAGTTATCAAGTTAGTCTGGTCGAATGAATAAATATTGCCGGTCAGGAAATCGGCGAATCCATTACCCGTGCTCCCGCTGGCGGTTCCGTTGAACGTCAGGGTGCCTTGGACATCGTTGAAGTTAGAGCTGTCCTCGTTCTTCTGCGCGGCGACATAGTACGCGCCAAAGTAAAGGTTATGCGAGCCCCAGATTTTGGTCACGTTGTCCTTATAAGTGAAGGTGGGGTTGGCATTGTTCCAGGGAAAGTAGCCGGTTCCAGCGCTGAATCCGCCGCCGCTGTATTCGCTCGTATTTTCGATGACGACGTTCGGCAACAGCCCACGAAAGCCGTTATTGAAGATGCCGGGCATGTCGAAGCTGCTCGGCCGCGCCGCCGCTCCCGTCGCCGTCAGAAAGATGTGGTCCGTCGTGTAACTGAACACGAACTCGTTCAGAAGCGTCGGCGACGCGCTCACCGTCAAGTTGGCTACCATGCTAACGCCCGGACCCACGAAATTCGTGCCTACCGTGGGAAACGTTCCTGTCCCCCACAGCGGTGTGGGCGCCACCGTGCTCCAGGAATCGTGTATGAATCGATAGAAGAAGCGAACCTTGTCGTTGAAGTTCTCATCCACTCTCGCCAACTCCTCGCGCCACGACGTGGGCTGAATAATATCGGCGTCGTAAAACGATTGCGTTCCCGAACCGGCGGTTGGAGCCGAGATCAACGGTAGCAACGCCTGGGCTTGCGGCGTAACCGGCACTTGGTTGTTCGGAAAGTAATTGCCGGTGGAAGGGTTTACCGGGCAATTGGGAAAATCTGTGGTGTCTACCGCGCTCCCCGCCGCCGGGCAGGCGTCCGAAAAGTTTCCGCTGCGCTCTTCGTTCGAAGGTACTTGCTGGTTGTAAGTATTCGGAACACGGTCCCTTCTCCACTCCTCCGAGAAGAAAAAGAACGTCTTGTCCCGGTTGGTGTTGTAGGTCTTTGGAATGAAAACCGGGCCGCCGATCGTATATCCGAAGTCGTTCTTCTTGTACTCGGGGGTCGTCGTATCGAAGAAGTTTCGGGCGTTGAAGTCGTTGTTCCGCACGAATTCGAACAGGTCCCCGTGGAAATCGCGCGTGCCCGATTTCGTGATCGTCTCCACCGTCGCCGAACCGTTCCGGCCGTATTGTGCGCCGTAATTGGACGTCAGCACCTTTACTTCCGCCACGGCATCCACGTTCGGGTACGTATTCAACGTTCCGTTGCTGCCGTTATCCATGTTGTCGCCGCCGTCCAGTTCCCAGTTGTTGTACTCCGTGCGGCCGCCATTCACGCTGTACGCCACGCTGCCGTAAACGCCCACCGTGCCCTCATCTTGCCCCGTCTGGTTGCTAACCCCCGGTATCAACGTCACCAACTGAGTAAAATTCCGGCCGTTCAGCACCAGCTGATCGATCTGCTTGGTTGTGATCACTCCCGATAACTCGGCCGTTTCCGTCTGTACTTGCGCCACATTGGAGCCCGCCACCGTCAGCTCCGTGTTCACCTGGCCCACTTTCAGAGTTGCGTCCGCCCGAGCCTTGTCGCCCACCCGCAGGATCAGGTCCTTCACGGCATACTGCTGAAATCCCGCGGCCGCGACGTTGATGTCGTAATGCCCGGCCGGCAGGCCGCTTACCAGGTAATCGCCCGTCCCGTTTGTCGGTGTGGTTCGTGTGAATCCCTGCTCGATACTCTTAATCGAGACGTTCGCGCTCGGGACAGCGGCCCCGCTGGCGTCCTTGACCGTTCCGGTTATGGAGCCCTCCTGCGCCCACGCACAGGCTGCGAAGAGAAGGGTTGCAAATGAAATCGAAATGCGCCCGCCGATAGTCGTCATCAGGTAACCTCCTGAGCAGCATTACCTTGGGTGCGCCGGTTACCGCCAGGGCCAAGGCGCTGCCGAAACCTTCTAAACCGCGAGGACACTATATCGCACTGCTCGCACGGGATGCCGCGCAAGACTCTCTTCAAGCTTTCGCCGGGCTTTCCCAGGAAATGGAACTTTTTATGGCAAATGGCCGCATATTTGTCAATTAATAATCGTAATACCTGCTTGATTAACCAGTCTGTAATACAACAGTAATCAGTTTGTAATGGCATGCGGTTCTAATAGATCACCATTAGAGTTCCTGGAGGGCTGTAAAAATGAATCCCTGGCAGGTCGTCTCACCAGCAATTTGCGGTCGCCGCGCCGCGCCATCCCGTCTACGCGGATCGATTTCGTTCAAGCTGAGATGCGGATTTGCAGTGTTTGCGCTTCTCGTTGCAATTGGAGCCGCAAGCGCCCAGACCGATCCCGGCGTGCGCAGCAGCACCGGCGTCAACGCAGGTGGTCCGCTTCCGGATTTGTCGACAGCCGCCGCGAAGTTTTTCGATAACGGTGAAACGCGGTTTGAGACCCCGGAAGTCGTCTCCGGCGGCACAAACAACGGACTTGGGCCGCGCTTCAACCTCAACCAGTGCTCAACCTGCCACTCGCAACCAGCGCCCGGCGGAAGCAGCCCCAACATCAACCAATATCCATTCGTCAGCGTGAACCCGGAAAGCCAGGTTATAAAGAATGGAATCGCGGTCTCGCCGCCCAACAGCATTCCATCCTTCGTGCTCGTGAACGGTCCGGTGAGGGAAGCCCGTTTTCCCTTCTTCATCGAGAACGGCCAGGTAACCAAGACTGCCGACGGTGGTGTACACGACCTCTTTACCGTTCAGGGCCGCAGCGATGCCGGCAATTGCGTTCTCGCCCCGCCCAACTTTGCGCAGGCTGAACAGTTGAATGACATCATATTCCGAATTCCCACGCCGGTCTTTGGCTTGGGCTTTATGGAAAACATCGGCGAGACCACGCTGATCGATAACTTCAACTCCCAAATTGGAAATTCCTTCGGCATTAGCGGCGCGTTCAATTATAACGGCAATGATGGGACCATCAGCCGCTTCGGCTGGAAGGCCCAGAATAAATCGGGCCTGCTGTTTGCCGGCGAAGCTTACAACGTCGAAATGGGCATCACCAATGAGCTCTTCCAGAATGAACGGCCCAATCCGGATGAAGAGCATAACTTTATCGGGCTTCCCAGCAGTTGCCTCAACCTCGACGGCGCCGGCTACCCGGAAGATTCGACCAACTTCACCGCAACGGGTCCGGCCATCCCCAGTGACATCGTGGCGTTCGGCATCTTCATGCGCTTACTGGCCCAGCCCACGCCTCAGCCCCAGGGATACAGCACCGCCACCACCACCGTGACTGCGCAGTCCATCGCGCGCGGGCTTTCCGGATTTACTTCGGTCGGATGCGCCACCTGCCACACGCCGACCCTCGAAACGGACCCTTCCTCCATCGACGGAGATTTAAGCGGGAAACCGGCGAATCTCTATTCCGATATCGAAATCCATCACATGGGCGGCTTGGCGGATAACGTCATGCAGGGCACCGCGGGGGGCGATCAGTTTCGCACCGCGCCTCTCTGGGGAGTCGGCCAGCGCATCTTCTTTCTGCATGACGGCCGCGCGCCCGACCTGCTCACCGCCATTACGGATCACTGCCTGCCTGTCGCGACCTCAGGATCGGAAGCGAGTCAAGGCTCCGAAGCTTGCACGGTTGTGACGAACTTTCAAAATCTGCCCCCTACCAGCGGCGCCGCTAACACAGTTTCGCAGCAGGATGTTCTGAACTTCCTGCGCTCGCTCTAGCTTGCTCTTTGCTCTACGCGTAAGCGCCCTACGGGCTTGCTCAGTCTCCAGCTGTGGCAAGCCCCTCCTTTTCTGAAGGCGCGCCTCACGCGGAACTCTTCATTCTGATCTATGGCCACGTCGTCTCGTCTTCTAGCGGTTTTCATCGCATCGGCACTGCTGCCGCTTTCGGCGCAATCTATCGTTTCGTCCGACTCACGGCCCGGCGTTCCCAACAATCCGACGCCGGGGAGCATACCGGAAGGGGCGTTGCTGGTCAAAGGCGCCACCTCCAGCGCGAGCGACTCCGAAACAGCGCTGCCGGAATCGGGAAGCGTGTCGAACAATACCTACACGAACCGCTACTTCGGTTTGTCTTTTCCCTTGCCTGCGGACTGGATTCAAAAGTCGCCCGGCCCACCGCCTTCCGATAGCGGCCGTTACGGCCTGACGCTGCTGACGCCTGCCCCCGCGCTTAAAGGCCTCGCAGGCGGCAGCATCCTGATTACCGCGCAAGACATGTTTTTCACTCCCGACCCTTTGACCCACGCGTCCGACCTCGTCGATTTCACGAAAAGCCACTTGCAGGGAGATTACAAAATCGAACAGGAGCCATCGGACGCCCACATCGCCGGACAGCGGTTCATCTCATTCGGGTATGGATCTCCTTCGACGGGATTGCATTGGCGTATCCTCGCGACTGAAATCCGCTGCCACACGCTGGAATTTGTCTTCATGAACCGCGACCCGCAAACTCTCGACCGCCTCGTCCGGGAGGCAAACGCAATTGATTTGGACAGCGCGGTTTCCACGCTAAGCGGCGCGGCCCAAGACGATGTTCCCGTCTGCATCAAGGCTTACGCAAGCGCCGGAAATGTGATCGAGCGTGTCGATCCTCTATTTACGGAACACAGGTACAATCCCGTTCCGGTCCGGATCATCGTTGGCAAAGACGGCAGGATCAGGCACATTCACTTCCTCAATGCCTTTCCCGATCAGAGCAAGGCCGTCACCGAAGCGCTCAACCATTGGAAGTTCAAACCCTATATTCGGGACGGAAAGCCGGTTGAGGTGGAAACCGGGATCATGTTCGGTTCCCGCGCGCCGCGGTTGGCCGCGCTCTCAAACCCTACCTCCGTCGCCGCACCTGCTCGGTAAACAGCGGCCTCTGCGAAGTGAAGCTGAGCCCGGACTTACCAACACATCCTGTCTCTCCGGTCGCTCCTCCGTCTGAAATGTATAATTCGCTCTTGATGAAGAGAGACAAATCGATCGTACTTCTTTTTTCGTTAGCGTTGTTTGCTTTCGCCGCGCGCGCGGAGGTGCGCCTTCCCAGAATTCTCTCGAGCCATGCCGTGCTCCAGCGCGACCGGCCGATACACGTCTGGGGATGGTCGGAGGCAGGCGAGAACATATCGGTGTCTTTCAAGGGCGCAACCCGAACAGCTCAAGGAGATCGGCTGGGACGCTGGAGCGTTTATTTTCCGCCGCAAGCGGCGGGCGGCCCGTTTCAACTGACCGTCACAGGCGCCAACCGAATCGTGCTCGACGACATTCTTATCGGCGACGTATGGTTTGCTTCCGGCCAATCCAATATGGAGATGCCGTTGAACGGCTTTCCTGGATCGGCGGTGGTCAAAGATGCCGCGGCCGAGATCAGCCATGCCGACAATCCCAACCTGCGCCTTCTCTTCATCTCGCACAAAGCGGCCCAGTTCCCTCTAGAGGACTTCGATCAGCGAGACGAATGGACTCTATGCACGCCCGAAACTGCGGCGAAATTTTCAGCGGTCGCCTATTTCTTCGGCCGCGATATCGCCGCGCAGGAGCATGTGCCCATCGGACTGATCGATTCCTCCTGGGGCGGCACTCCGGGTGAAGCATGGGTGAGTCTTGATTCGCTCGCTGCCGATGCTTCTCTCATGCCCATATTCGCCACGTGGGCGAAAATGGCCAACGAAGAGACCGACGTGCCCGCGACCAAGATCGCCGAGAAGAGAGAAGACAATGCCGCTCGAGCAGCCCATCGCCCGTTACCGGAACATCCCTGGCATCCCGACGCTGCCTCCTGGGACCCGTCCTGGCTCTTCAACGGCATGGTTGCTCCCGCTCTCGAGTTCGCAATAAGAGGTGTGATCTGGTATCAAGGCGAAACCAACAGTGCTCTGGAACGAGCCCCTCTATACGAACGCGTCTTTTCGACTCTCATCGGCGATTGGCGAACGCATTGGCGCCAAGGCGATTTCCCGTTCCTGTACGTGCAAATTTCGAGCTTCGACTCTACCCCTCATGAAGTCTGGCCCATGGTGCGCGAGGCTCAACGACGTACGCTCTCTCTAGCGAACACCGCAATGGCAGTGACAATCGACGTCGGCGACCCCGGCAATGTCCATCCCTCCGACAAACAGACTGTGGGAGCGCGGCTCGCGCTCGCCGCCCGCGCAATCGCCTATCGGGAGGACGTTCCTTACTCGGGCCCGCTGTTCCAACAAGCAGCCGGCCAAGATCGCAGCCTGCGAGTGTGGTTTACACACGCCGAGGATGGATTAATTGCGAAGAATGGTCCGCTTCAAGGGTTCGAAATCGCCGGTGAAGATCGTCGATTCGTGGAAGCCGACGCTCGCATCGACGGCAAGACAGTAATCGTGGCGAATCCACAAGTCGCGAAGCCAATGTACGTTCGCTACGGGTGGCGGAACGCGCCGCAGATAAACCTGTATAACTCGGCTGGTCTGCCCGCTTCGCCGTTTACGTCGGAGTCCAACATCCCGGTTCCCATCGGAAACAAATGATCCGAATCGCCGCGAGCGTCTCAATCCACCGGGCTGTCGGCCGTGAACGGAGAGCAGCACGGCTTGGTGACTGGCTGAAATTCCATCAGTTCCACGCGCGTGCCGTCGGGGTCGTAAAGATTCGCCTGCCACTTTCCATCTCGTCCCATCTGAGGCCCATCGTGTCTCGGACTAAGACGATCTTCGCCGATCAGTGTCGTCACCGCCTCTTCCATGTTTCGCACGCCGATCGAAAAATGGTTTAGAACTCCTAGCTGCCGCTGATCTACCTTGGACAACGGCGTATCCGAGCCTTCACCGACCAGCATGTATTCGAGCCAATCCCGCCCGTCTGGAACCTGCTGCGATACCCAATCCACGCGGTCCGGCTGCTTCGCCCCGAACCAGTATGGTCGGAATCCCAAGACGTCCTTATAGAATCGGTCTTCCGTGGCTCGATTGTGTACCAGGTAACCCATGTGAATGATGCGGGTGCCGATAGGCTTGGCGCCGGCGGCCATCGTTATGGGCCTCCCCGGCTGTACGAACTGCACTTCATTTCCTTCAGGATCTTTCACGTTGAACCATTGCGCCCCATCCGGATCTTGATGGACTTCATCTGTCACGCTTACTCCGCTCGCCCGCAGATACCGCTGCAGGCCGCCCGCATCCGCCGTGTTGTAGGCGACGCAAGCCATTCTGCTGATATCCTGCGTTGCCGGCAGCGGCAGCACCTCCACATACTGCGTCGGGCTGAAGTAGTAGCGCGTTCCTTTTGGATCTTGCGGATCCGGCGCCTTTGCGGCGCCCAGGTCGTTCGCATAGAAACGGTCGCTCGCCTCCAGGTTGCTGGCGTATACGCAGATATGCGAAATGCCTGTGATCGCGGGCCGTTGAGGCGCCGCTCCTAGTGCAGTCGTCCACCCGCAGGCAACGACGGGAGCGAGTATGAAAAGGGTCTTCATTGTGAGGCCACCCAGCGTTCCTCTAGCTTACGAAATGCAGTTTTCGCCGTGTCGATAGTTGGGGAGCAGCGCGAACAGCGCCGACGCCGCGATCACCATCACGAACGAAATACTCAACACCGCGGAGTACGAGCCCATACGATCGAAAGCAACTCCCATTACGACCGGTCCCGCGGCCCCGGCCACCGCGTAGAGGCACCACGTGTATCCATAAAGCTCGCCAAACTTGGCGAGTCCGAAGTAACGTGTCAGAAGGTATGGAACCGCATCGGATTCCGCGCCCATCCCAAGGCCCGCCAAGACTGCTGTCGCGGCTGCCAGCACAAGCCGAAAGGGCACAAGTAGAAACGCGAAACCAAGAGCACATACGGCCAGCAGCGCTGCTGTAACGCGATTTCCCCGGAAGCGATCGAGCAGGTACCCGGTACAGAGCTTGGCTGCCAGCGCGGAAAGCCCCGCCAGAAACAGAATGAAGCCAACCTGCGCGGGGGCCGCGCCATGGTCGCTGAGAAATGCCGCCCAGTGGCTGTTTAATCCGTTTGTCGCAAACGAAAACAAGAGCAGAGCCAATCCAATGAACACGAAAGGCCTGGACCCCAACGCGCTTGCGACGGATTCTGTTTGCCTGATGGTCTTCGCGCGTCGCGATCCGGGCGCCTCGCGCACGAACAAACAAATCAGCGGCGCCGCCACCACAAAAACGCAACCGCCCAGAATCGCATAGGCCCGGTGCCATCCGTAGCTGGATATCAGCCATTCCGCAATTCCAGGAAATACCATCGATCCTAATCCCGACCCGGCCATGACGAAAGCCAATGCGCGGCCTCGTTGCTCGTCGAACCAATTGCTGATCACGCGAGCGTATCCCAGTTGAGTGGTGCCGTTTCCCACTATTCCCAACACGATGAAGACAGCATAGAGATGCCATAGATGCGCTGTGAGCAGCGCAAGCGATCCGAAAGCCGCCGCATAAACGATCGTGCACGGCAGAATTACGCGGCGGGCGGGATAACGGTCCAGCAGACGGCCCAGGATCGGCGAGCAGATGGCGACCGTCAGCGCCGCCAGCGTAAACGCGAACGACACTTGCCCGCGGGACCAATGAAACGTCGCCGCAAGCGGCTTCAAGAAAACGCCGAAGGTGAAAACAACGACCGATGCGAAGCTAACGAACACTCCGCAGCAGCAAGCCCCCAAGATCATCGCTCGCCTGCCGGCCGCGCCGGCGCCAATCTCTCTCTCTGCCGCAATCTGGTTTTCTGTCACCATTTCATATTGAATACACGATCGCTGACACTCTGAGATAATTTAAGATGTCGCTTATTCGGACGGCCGCGCCAACCGTTTCGTGGATTTCACTTGTTGGCGATACACGTTTCGGTTCGAGGCGGAGCACCTGCGCGCAAGATCCGGATTCAAAGGTCGAGCACGTGTGCGCCGATTATGCGAAAGCGTCTTACAGCTCTAAGCGCTCCAGCGACCCGACATTCGAAGGGCGAAAGCGCCGATCGCCGAGGGCGAATTTCGGCTTAGAGGACCATCATGACCAGTGAAGAGGTTGTTCAGACATTCTTGCGTTTCTTTGAAAAGCATGGGCACTTGCGGATTCCTGGCGCGTCTATTGTGCCCAAAGACGACCCCACTCTGTTGTTCATCAATTCCGGGATGGCTCCGCTCAAACCCTACTTCCTCGGCCAAAGGCGTCCGCCGCAGCCGAATCTCTGCAATGTGCAGCCGTGCATTCGCACCGTCGACATCGATTCGGTTGGTGACCGCCATCACCTGACACTCTTCGAGATGCTCGGCTCCTGGTCCATCGGCCAGTATTGGAAGGATCATGCCATCGAGCTGGCCTACGCGCTGCTGGTCGACGAATTCCACTACGATCCCAAGCTGCTGTACGCGAGCGTTTACTCCGGCAACCCTGACCACAATATTCCGCCGGACGACGAATCTATCGCCGCTTGGGAACGCGTGGGCCTGGCCAGCGATCACATCGTTCTGCTCGGCGAAGATAACTTCTGGGGACCGGCCGGCAAATACGGGCCCTGCGGTCCCTGCACGGAGGTCTTCTTCGACACTGGCGCCGAACATGGCCCCACATATGTGCCGGGCGGCCATTTCGATTCCGAGAGCCGCTATATCGAAATCTGGAATGCCGGCGTCTTCATGGAATTCGATAAGCAGCCGAACGGCCTGTCCCGACTGGGACTGCGCAGCGTGGACACGGGCTCCGGACTCGAGCGCATGCTCATGAACCTCAACCGTTGCGAGTCGGTATATGAGACCGACCGACTGCGGCCGATCTTTGAAGTCGTGCGGGAGCAGATGGGCGGGGCATCGGATGAGAGCGTGGCGGGGGAGGCGAAGATGATCACGGATCACCTGCGCTCGGCCAGCTTCATTCTGGCGCACGGCGTCACGCCTTCTAACACCGGGCGCGGCTACATTCCTCGGCGCCTGATTCGCAAATGCGTGGCCATGACGACACGGCGGCGGCTCGAAAATTTCCGCTTTGATGAAGTGCTGAACACGGTTATCGAAGTACTGGGCCGCGATTACTCCGTGCTCCCCGCCAATCGCAACAGAATTCTGGAGCTGATGGAATCGGAAAGCAAAGCCTTCGCGCTGCGCATGAAGCAGGGCCTGGAGCGCTTGTCGGCATTAGCGGCTCACAAGCCGTTCCGTTTGTCGGGGCAGGATGCGCTGTCGTTGTTCGCCACTTTCGGCGTCCCCCTGCCGATCATTCGCGATCTGGTCGGTGATTACGGTGGCGAGCTCGACGAAGCAGGCTTCGAGGAAGCGTTCAAGCAGCATCAGGAAGTGTCCCGCACCGGACTGCAGGGCGAAGATGGTTTCGAAGCGCTCGCCGAGGCGGCGAGTCCCACCGTGTATCTCGGTGAAGAGAACACAACCGTGACGGGGCTGATCCAGGCGCTCTTCGTGAATCAGGAGCTCAGCGACCGCGCATCGGAAGGCGCCGAAGTAGATATCGTTGTAGACCGCACCACTTTCTACGCAGAAGGCGGCGGTCAGGTGGGAGACACCGGAATTATCAAAGCACCGCACGGCGCCGTCGAGGTGGCGGATACGGTCAAGCGCCTGGGCTTGTATTTCGTCCATCACGGCAAGGTGGTCTCGGGCAGCATCGCGCGCGGCGAAACGGTAGAACTACAAGCCGATGGCGAACGTCGCCTTCGGATTCGCGCGAATCACTCGGCTACGCACCTATTACAGAGCGCGCTGCGAACCGTCCTTGGGCCGCATGTGCAGCAGGCGGGGTCGCGCGTCGAAGCCTCTCGGCTTCGATTCGATTTCCAGCACACCGAGCGCGTCACTCCGGAGCAGCGGCGTCAGATTGAATTACTCGTCAACAGCTTCATACGCAAGAACGTCCCGGCGCAAATCGAATTGACGACCTACGCCGATGCCATCAGCCGCAACGCGCTTGCATTTTTTGGAGATACCTACGGCGAAACCGTCCGCATGATACGCTTCGACGGCTTTTCGACGGAGTTGTGCGGTGGAAGCCATGTGCGTGCAACCGGCGATATCGGCGCGTTTCGCATCCTGTCGGAATCGAGCGTCATGAGCGGCGTGCGGCGCATCGTGGCTTTGACAGGCGAAGAAGCGATTCGACATAGCCAGCATGCCGACGAAATTCTGGAGGCCGTATCGAGTCGTCTGCACGTGGCCCCCGACAGCGTGGAGGGCCAGATCGTGAAGATCCTGGAACGGGCCAAACAACAGACGCCCACGGCGGCTTCTGGCAAGCAAACGACGGATGCGATGCGCGCCCAACTGCAAACAGCTCCGAGCGGCGTTCCGTATCTCTTTCTGGAGGTCGATCAGGATCCGGTAGGTCTGCGCACCATCGCGCTCGAGGCGGCGGAGCAGTTGGCCGCGGCCGTTTCTCTGATCTCGATTCGCGGCGACAAGATGAGCGTTGTGGTTTGCGTGTCGAAGAGCCTGACGAATTCCGTTCAGGCAAATGACATTCTCGCGCGTATGCTGAGCGCGATTAAGGGTGGCCATGGCGGCGGCAAAGCCCACCTGGCACAAGGCGGCGGTCCCGCGGGCGCAGACATAAATGCTCTCCGCGCGGCTTTCGCGCAGGCGCTTGAAGCAGTCCCCTCGAATCCGCGCGCCTAGCCTTCTCGGAAATCGGCCGCTGAAGACCTAGTTGCGATTAGCCGTTTGCGCCGCCCTGGCGGCAGCGATCCGCGGGCCCATTTCCTTCATTCGCTCGCGCATCATTTCCGTCTTCTTGCGCCCGTCCGGCGTCGCGTCGATCAACTTCTCCAGATTGACGAGAAGCTGCGGTCCGAGGTGCGCCCGAGCGTCCGCCAAAATCACTTCGATCTTGGAAAATACGGCGAGATGCTCATAGTTCGTGCTGTTGAACAGATCCATGTCGAGGGACCCGTAATTCACCAAAGCGGCGGCCATGTCCCAGTAGGACCATACCATTCGTACGTAAGCGCCGTGCTCGCTGAACATCGCGCTGGCGACGTCGGCCATCGATTGCGGGTTGAATTCGGCGAAATACCAGTCGCGCGCCTTGCGCATGGTCGCCTCTCGCCGCAGATCGTAAAGCTTCAGGATGAGTTCCGCTTCGTCTTGTTTTGACATGATGTAATCGCTCCTCTAGAAGCTTAATACTCCTGGGTCGATCATCGTGCGGTTTATCGCTCGTTCAAGCCGCCGTCCACCACCATGGTCTGCCCCGTGATGAAATTCGGACCCGTTAAAAAGAAATGCACTGCCTCCGCGATCTCTTCCGGTCTGCCCGCACGGCCCATGGGCGTCCCGTCGATCATCGCCTGTACGCGTTCGTCAATGTCGTTGAACGCGATCACTCCCGGCGCAACGGAGTTAACTGTAATTTGCGGCGCCAGCGCCTTGGCCAGCGCTCGCGTCAACATGATCACGCCTGCCTTCGAAGCGCAGTAGTGAACATGGTCGGCCCACGCGCGAATGCCCCCTAGAGAGCTGATATTCACGATTCTGCCCGCGCCCAATTCCCGCATCTGCCGCGCGCCTTCCTGGCAGCAGAAAAACGTCGCCTTCAAATTCACATCGTGAATGAAATCCCAATCGGCTTCTGTAATTTCGAGCGCCGGTATGCGGGTGAAGCGCGCCGCATTGTTCACTAGGCAATTCAACGGCCCGCAGCGGCCCCGAACTTCCTCGAACAATCGGTGTATTTCTTCCCGTCTTGCCAGATCGGCCTGGAAAATAGGAGCGCCGCCGCATTCGCTCGATACCCGTTCGGCCTCCGCGCGGGAAGAACCGTAATGAATTGCGATTTCGAAGCCGTGCCGCGAAAGTTCGATCGCAATCACGCGGCCTATGCGCTTCGCCGCCCCGGTAACTAGAACACGCCCGGCGCTCACCTCGCAAACTCGGCTATAACGCGCGACGTGTGCGCAATATCCTCGGGCGTGTGCGCGGCTGAAACGAATGCCGCTTCGAACTGCGAGGGCGGGAAGTAAATGCCATTCTCCAGCAGATGGTGAAAGAACCGGGCGAAGAGCGGCGTGTCGGACCGCTTCGCCTCGTCATAATTGGAAACCGTCTCCGACGTGAAGAAAACCGTGCTCATCGATCCCACCCGATTCGCAACGGTCCCCACCGGCAAGCGCGACGTCAGCTCCGCCGTCGACCTTTCCACCTGGTCGTAAATTTCGGGATGCGCTTCGATGTATCGCAGCATCGCAATTCCCGCCGTAACCGCTAACGGGTTTCCCGAAAGCGTTCCGGCTTGATAGATCGGCCCCACGGGCGCAACCTTCCTCATGATGTCGTCGCGGCCGCCGTATGCCGCCATCGGCAGCCCGCCCCCAATGATCTTGCCCAGCGTAGTGAGATCGGGCGTCACTCCGTAAAGCTGCTGCGCTCCGCCGCGGCTCAGCCGGAATCCGGTCATCACTTCATCGAAGATTAACAGCGACCCGTGACGCTCCGTCACGCCGCGCAAGCCCTTCAGAAATCCAGGCGCAGGCGGAATGCATCCCATGTTGCCCGCCACCGGCTCAACAATCACCGCCGCGATCGCGTCTCCACGCTCCCGAAAAGTCTCCTCCACTCGATCCAGATCGTTGAATGGCAGGGCAATCGTCGTCTCCGAAAACGCGCGCGGCACTCCCGCTGTGTCCGGCAAACTCAGCGTCGCCACCCCCGAACCCGCCTTGACCAATAACGAATCGACGTGGCCGTGGTAGCAGCCTTCGAATTTGATCGTGATCTCGCGCCCCGTATAGCCGCGCGCCACCCGCAGCGCGCTCATGGTCGCTTCCGTGCCCGAATTCACCAACCGCACTAACTCGACCGAAGGCACAGCGTCCACAATCAGCTCGGCCAGCTCTACTTCCCGGCTGGTGGGCGCTCCAAAACTGGTCCCGATCTCCAGCACTCCCGCAAGCGCATCGACGACAGGCTTCGGCCGATGTCCCAACAGCAGCGGCCCCCACGAGCACACGTAATCGATGTACTCGTTTCCGTCCACGTCCCAGATATGCGAACCTTCGCCCCGCGCGATGAATCGCGGGGTGCCTCCCACCCCTCGGAACGCCCGCACCGGCGAGTTCACGCCGCCAGGAGTAAACTGCTGCGCCCGCGCAAACAGAGCTTCCGATTGCGTCGTGTTCATACCTGGGTTTCGCCCAGGATCAGCTTGCGAAACAGAAAGCTCACCAGCAGCTCATGAAGCGTCGTGTTCACATTGCGCAACAGGCGGCTCTTTAACTCCAGGTAAGGCTGCGTGCCCGCGAACAGGTCCTGCATAATCTCGCAGAATTTCGGACTGCGCTTCATGAACTGAATCATCCGGCTCGGCACCGCGCGATACAGCATTGCGCCGCAAAACAGGCGCTTCGCAAGACCAGCGCCGTACGTCAAATCGAGTCCGAAATCGCGCGCGATCAACTGGCGATAGCGCTCCGCTTTCCTCGCCGGCTCCTGTTCATCCAGCACCACCTGGCTCGCCAGGTCTCCCGAGCGCACCGCATAATAAAGACCTTCGCCCGTAATCGGGTCCACCAAGCCGCCCGCATCCCCCACCGCAAGCCAGCCATCACCCGCCACGCGATTGTTCCGCCAACCACGGGAATCGAGCGCCGGCAGCATGTGTCCGTAAAACTTGGCTTCCTTGCGACAGATGCCCTTCTCTTCCATGTAGCGTTCCAGCCGGCCGCGCAGGCATTGCGCCGATTCGCTCTTCCCGCAAATCCCCACCGAAAGATGGCCGCTGCGCGGGAACACCCAGATATAGCCTTCCAGGTTCGGCAAGAATTGTATGTCTATATGCGCCTGCTCGCTCGGCACCCAATAGCCCAGCGCATACATCGTGTCCTGCGCCGTGTATTGCGTTCCGACTTCGCGCAGCGGGTTCCGCGCGCCCGTCGCAATCACGCAGAAATCGGCCTCGATCTTGCCCGACCTTGTGCGAATCTCCCACCCCGGCGGCTTCCGCTCCAGGCCCACAACGCGTGTCTTCTCTATTTCGGCCCCCGCTGCTTCGGCGCGCCGAAGTAGCATCGCGTTCAGATCCACGCGCGAATAAATCACCAGCGGCCGAGCCAGCAGCATCTTAAATTCACCCGCCTTCGGCGCCGCGAGAAAAGTATCGGTCACCAACTTCTTCGGCGTGTCGTTGTCGATCAGGTAGCTGTATTGCGAGTACGCCTTGTAAGTTATCCCGCCGCCGCACGGCTTCTCCCACGCCAGCTTTTCATCGAGGACGATCGTTCGCAGCCCGGCTCGTGCCAGACGCTCGGCAGCCGATGAACCGGCGGGTCCGCCGCCCAGCACTGCAACGGTCTTCATCGCGTTCGTCCGCCGCTACCCGATTCAGGCGCGGATTGCCCCTGGGGGCTCATCGAGCTTATCGGAGGGTGGCCCGGCGGCAATTGATTCGCGCCGGAACCGTTCGACGGCATGCCCGTATGGTTTTGCGAACCGCCAACCTTCACCACCACCCACTTGCCATCCCGATCTTCGAGCGTGTAGTTCATCACCATGCCGCTGCCCAGGCTGGTATCCCCTTTTGGATGAAACGCGACCGTTGCATAGGCCAAATTTTTTTCAAACGACACCGACGTCGTGTTCACATCCAGCGAATTCAGATCTAATCCCGATCTCGCCTGCAAACGTTGAAGAATCGCTTCCTGAACCTTTTCCTTGCTCTTTATGCCCCTGCCGCAGCCTGCCAACAGCAGCAAAACGGCCACGGCTGCGGATTGCGTTCGTAACACCACCTCGATTATAACTGTCAGTTCCTGCAACGATTTCCGCCGCTGTGACGCGGCGTTCGCCCCGCCTCCTATAATCGGGAAATCGAAACCACGCGCGCAAGCGGCCTTGGCCGCCGGCCCGGAAACTATGACCCTCCCACCAGAACGCAAAGGCGCGAGCGCGCTGTTTGAAAGCGACCGCCGCTACAAATACCTGGACGCCTTCATCACGCTGTTCGTCGTCATTCTCCTCGTCTCCAACATAGTGGCTGCTAAATTCTTCGCCATCGGCCCCCTGCGCGTGAGCGCGGCCCAGATATTGTTCCCCATCACTTACATCTTTGGCGATATCTTCACCGAAGTCTATGGTTACTCCGCGTCTCGCCGGGCCATTTGGTATGGTTTTTTCGCATCGTTCATTCTAGTCGCCATCACCTTCATCGCGGTGCAGATTCCCCCCGCGCCCGAATACACCGATCAATCCGCTTTCGCTGCCATCTTCAAGCCGGTCGGGCGAATCGTAGTCGCAAGTCTGCTCGCCTATTGGTGCGGCGAGTTCGCCAACTCCTTCACTCTCGCCCGGCTAAAGCTCGTCACCCGAGGCAAGTACCTGTGGACTCGAACCATCGGCTCGACCGTGGTAGGACAGGCTGTCGATACCACCGTCGTTATGTTCGCTGCCTTTTACGGCACTCGCCCCGTCGGCGTCATCATAAGATTGATCGTCGCCGGTTACATTATTAAGGTCGTTTACGAGACTCTGATGACGCCAGTCACTTATGCAATCGTCAATTTACTGAAGCGTACGGAAGGCGTAGACTATTTCGACTACGAAACTAACTTCAATCCCTTTGCGACGGCAGACTAATATGATCCTTCTTTTGGCCGTGATATCCGCGAGCGCGTTTGCCATGGCCGGGCAATCGACCCCCGCTCCCTCTGCGCCGGCGCCCGGCAACTGCGCTCTTGTGGTCCACGTCACAGGGTTTCGCAATCAGAAGGGAGTGGCCGGCGGAACTATCTTTAAGACGCCCGACGGCTGGCCGGAGAACAACGCCAAATCGTTCATGCACGCGCCGTTCCCAATCACGGGTGATCACGCCACTCTCACGTTTTCTCTACCGCCGGGCACATACGGCGTTGCCGTCTTGCACGATGAAAACGAGAACCGCAAGCTGGATCGCAATTTTATGGGGATTCCGAAGGAGGGTTTTGGATTCGCCAACAATCCTCACGTCGGCCTGTCCGCGCCCAATTGGCATGACGCCGCTATAAACGTCACCTGTCCGGTGACGGAAATCCAGATCCGCCTAATTTATAAATGAACGGCCTGCGCCAAACCTGAAAACCGCCGGCCGCGACTACATCGTGCTGATTTTGATGTAGCGCTTGATATCAGGCAGATTCATCAGCACGCCGATTATACCGGCCCCGATCAGCAAATAGCGAAAAATCTTTCCGTTCATCCTATGCCTCCCGTGCAAGCCTCGGTTTCCTGAGGCGCTCTCATCGTATCGCATCTGTGGGGCCCCGGTAAGCGGTCCAATTACAGCGCGCCCGCGAAGGCTTCGAACAACTTCAACTGCTCCGTGTCGTTACCCACCTGGTCTTCCGGATGCCATTGGACGGCCACCACGAACCGCCTGTCGTTCCGCTCCAGCCCCTCCACAGTGCCGTCGTCGGCGCGCGCCGAAACGCGAAGGTTCGCGCCGATGTTCGAAGCCGCCTGATGATGCCTCGAATTCACCCGCCACCGGTCGGTCTTTGCAATACGCGCGAGTTCGGTCTCGGCCTCAATCGAAACCTCGTGCGCGGGCGCGCCTTTGTCGTCCGTTTCGACGTCGTGAACCTCAACCGGAGAAAGATGCTGAATCAGCGTGCCGCGGTGGTAGACGTTCAGAATCTGCAAGCCGCGGCAGATGCCGAGAATGGGCAAATCGCGATCAAGCGCGGCCCATATCAGCCGAAGCTCGGCCGCATCGCGCTGCTGGTCCGGCGCCTCCGTCTCCGGTCGCGCCTCTTCGCCGTACAGCTTTGGATTCACGTCGGTGCCGCCCATCAGTAATAGCCCGGCGACTCCCTCGACAGAAACCGGGGCTCCCACGTAGGCGCCAACCGGCTCCATTCCCGCCGCGCGGAGCGCGTCCCCGTAAGGCTGCAACTTTTTTTCATGCCGGTACGGCACTAACACGCGCATGTTGCGAGTCGCCATATTTAATTATGCGCCTCGGAGCAGAGATCACGACTTATACATGACCCGACCCGCTACGATAAAACTTCGTGCGCTCTTTGCGAATCGCCTTTTGCCTCTCACTCGCCCTGGCGGGCTATGGCTCAACGCATACCGATTGGCAAAATCTACGGGACAAAATCCGAGCTACTCTCCACATCCCCGAGCCGCTCCCCAACATCGAAGCGAAAGCCTACGACCATTTCTCGCCCGTTCCGGACGTCACTGCCGAGCGCGTCTCCTATGCGACGGACTACGGACTCCGAGTGCCAGCCATCGTATACCACGCCGCGGGCGCCACCATCGCGCAACATCCCGCGATCGTAATCGTGAACGGCCATGGCGGGGACAAATCTTCCTGGTATGCCTGGTGGGCCGGAATCCTGTATGCAAGAGCCGGAGCCGTCGTCCTTACTTACGATCCCATCGGCGAATACGAACGCAACGCCCTGCGCCAATCGAACACGCTACAACACGACGAAGTGATTCCTCCGGAAGACATGGGACGGCGCATGGGCGGCTTGATGATCACCGATGTGATGCAGGCCGTTCATTATTTGGAGGAGCGGCGCGACGTCGACCCCAAGCGCATCGCGGTCTTGGGTTACTCCCTGGGCTCGTTCATCAGCTCTATCGCCTGCGCTGTCGATACTCGGGTTCGTGCCTGCGTGCTCGTGGGCGGCGGCGATCTGGATTCGTCGGGCGGCTACTGGGACAGCAGCCGAAAAATGTGCCAGGCCATTCCGTATCGGTCTCTTGATTTCTTAGGTGATCGGGGCGCCATGATTTACGCGCTGAATGCGAAGCGCGGCCCGACCCTGGTATTCAACGGATCGGACGACGAGGTGGTGGACATTCCGCATCATGGCCAGGATTTTTTCACGGACCTGCGTGCGCGAACCATTCAAGCGCTGGGCAGCTCTAGAGACGTTTTCGATTTCCAGTTCGCTCCCGGCGGAGGCCATCGTCCTTATTTCCTGGCTAAACCCGTCGCGCTCTGGCTCGAAGACAAGCTGCGCTTCCCGAACTGGACTCGCAAGCAGATTCAACAAATGGGCGAAACCCCTATTCGCGACTGGGCCGCGAGCCACGCCGTCAATCCCCCCGGCGGCAGCATCGCGAACGAACACGGCGAAGGCGGGACCCTCGCTCTCGGCGTGGATATCCCACCGGTTCCGCGCTCCGAGCTGCACGCAATCCCCGAGTCGGTCTGGGATTCGCAGCGCGAGCGCTATGTTTACGAAACCTGGGTGGATCGCGCCAAATCGGCGATCGCCGCGGGCGCCCCGTGATGATACCCTTGAGCTTCTTCGCGAAAGGCAAGCATGCCTGATCAAACTCTGCAAGTGATCCCCATCGGAGGCCTCGGCGAGTTCGGAATGAACTCCATGGCTCTCCGCTATGGCGACGACATTATCGTCATCGATGCGGGCATGATGTTTCCGGAATCCGAACTCCTCGGCGTCGATATCGTCACGCCCGACTTCACCTACCTGGAGCAGCACGCCGGCATGGTGCGCGGGCTCATCTTGACCCACGGGCACGAAGACCACATCGGCGGCGTGCCCTTTCTGCTCTCGCAACTGAACCTTCCCATCTACGGAACCGCGTTCACCCTGGCGCTCGTGGAGCGCAGGCTCGAGGAGCACGAATTAATTGACCAGGCCAGCCTGAACACGGTTAAAGCAGGCGACCGCATCGTTCTTGGGCCGTTCCAAATCGAGTTCATTCGCGTCACGCACTCCATTGTCAGCTCGGTGGCTCTCGCGATCACAACCCCTCTCGGCGTCGTTATCCACACCGGGGACTTCAAAGTCGATCCCACGCCCACCGACAACGAACTGTTCGACCTGCACACGCTGGCCGACTACGGCAAACGCGGCGTACTGCTGCTGATGTCCGATTCGACCAACGTCGACAGGCCCGGTTACACCGAAAGCGAGCGCGCCGTTCGGCCGCGCCTCGAAGAGCTATTCACCAGGTCTGACCGAAGGCTCATCATCTCCTGTTTCAGCAGCTCCATCCACCGCCTGCAGCAGATCCTCGATCTTGCCGACGAATACGGCCGCAAGGTCGCGTTTCTCGGCCGCAGCATGCTCAACGTGACGGAGATCGCGCACAGCCTCGGCCTGCTCTCGATTCCAGACTCCACTCTGCTGCGCCCCCAGGACATCATGCAGATGCCCCCAGACAAAGTCGCCGTCATCGCCTCCGGCACTCAAGGCGAGCCCATGTCCGCGCTCTCGCGCGTCGCGGTTGACAATCACAGGCATCTTTATCTGCAAGCCGGCGACACCGTGGTCTTCAGCGCCCGCATCATTCCCGGTAACGAGAAGGCGATCTACCGCACCATGAACCACATGGCTCGCCGTGGCGTGGAACTCGTCTACGGCACCATGAAACCGCCGGTGCATGTCTCGGGCCACGCCAGCGAAGAGGAGCTGAAGCTCGTGCTCAACTTGGTGCGTCCCCGGTTCTTCGTTCCCATTCACGGCGAATACCGCCAGCTCTCGCGGCATGCCGCCCTCGCGCAGCATCTGCGCTTCGCCGGGCTCGAAGATACCTTCGTGCTCGAAACCGGCGAGACGCTCGAAATCGATGGCCGCGGAGCGCGCCGCGGCGACAGGATTACCGTGGGGCGCGTGTGCATTGACTCGGGGTCGCTGGATGATGTGGTAGAAGATCTGGTGATCCGAGACCGCCAGCATCTTTCAGAAGACGGCTTCGTGCTGCCGATCATCGCTATTAATAAGCACACCGGCAAGAGCGAAGGACTGCCGGAGATCGTCAGCCGCGGCTTTGTCTCGGGCGAAGGCGCTGGCATCTTGCAGGAGGCGCGCGCCGTGGTGGGGCGAACGCTGGAAACATCGAGCCCCGAAGAACGAGGCGATTGGGGCGTGATGAAAGAGAAAATCCGCATGGACCTAAAGCGCTTCCTGAATAAGCAAACCCAGCGCCGCCCCCTCATCATGCCCGTCATTCTCGAGATCTAATCGCCGGGACGCGGATTTAATGAATCCGTCTCATCCGGTATAGAATGGGTCTCGTATTCATTCTATGGAGGAGTTACCAGATGAAAAAGCTACTGTTTGCATCCATACTGACCGCGTCGCTCTGTTCTTTCGGCGCCTTTGCGGATGAGATGACCGGCTACATTTCGGATGCCCATTGCGGCGCCGCGCATAGCAGCCCGAGCGATGCCAATACCGCGTGCATCAAGAAATGCCTCGGCGGCGGCTCCGATCCGGTTCTCGTCAGCAACGGAAAAGTTATTAAGATCGACGGCGCCTCAAAAGATAAAGCGGTCGCGCATGCCGGCGAGAATGTCACCGTCAATGGAACCATGGACGGCGACACGCTAAAGATCGATTCGATCCAAGCCGCGAAGTAGGCCGCCGCAGGCTTAATGCTGAAACTCGAGGTCCAGCTTCCCGGCCGCGCCTCGATACATCACGGTCAAGTTCTTCAGCTTGTGCTTGCCGTCGAGCCGGAAATATAGATAACCTTCCACCGGCTCGACGGACTCTGCCGTCGGAAGCTGGTTCTTCTTCAGGGCCTTGAGCAGATTTGGATTGCCTTCGCTCTTGGTGTCCATCTTCGCGTTGACGGTCGTCTGTTTCGGATTACCCGGCGACGCGCCTCCGCCCCCGCCAATCATCCCCCCGAACCCGACCATCGCTGAAGTCTTCTTGCCCGGATCCGCCGTCTTCACTGACTCCACCATCGCGCCCTCGCCCGCCAGCTCCGACGGATCGAACGGCTGGCTGCGCTGCCCGTCGTCGTGCGCGAGCAGAATGAAATCGTCCGGCGTTATCCGCAGCGGCTTATCGGTCTTCGGCACTACGCGAACGTCCAGCAGCACCACTCCGGGTCCCGCATCTTCGCCCAATTTCTGAGTTACTTCATCTTCGGTCAGCGAAATGCTCGCAATGATATCCACCTGCTCGTTGCTCGCGCTCGTGCTCGGTGAAACAACCTTGCGCGCGCCCGGCAGCGTGGCCGCGCACATCGCCAGAACGCCAAGTATCACCGGGAACCGCATGGATCGCTTCTTCGACCATAACACCTTCTGGCGAAAGTGAGATGATGGCACTTCCGATGGGTGCCGAGCAAAACTCCCCAAAGGTGAACGCCAGAGAGGCTTTCGCGGGCGAGCCCAAAATCGAGGTCAGGTCCGCCGATCCCGCGTGGATTTCGCTCGCCATCGCGCCCGAGATGGATTTGAAGCAGCGCGTCGCGGATTTCTTCCGCGCGCAGTTGAACGATCTGCCTGGAGAATTATGCGACAAGTTGTCGATGGCCTTCGAGGAGCTGGTCGGAAATTCCATTGAACATGGCTCGGCGCTCGAACCCAGGCGCGGCGTCGAGATTGGCTATATCCGCACGCCCCGCATGCTGCTGTTCCACGTGAGAGATGCCGGCCCCGGATTCTCGCTCGCAACCATGGCTCATGCCGCGGTCAACAACCCGCCCGAAGATCCGTTGAAACACACGGCCTATCGGTCGAAAATGGGCCTCCGGCCCGGAGGATTCGGCATCTTGTTAGTCAAACAAATCGCCGACGAATTGATTTATAACGAGCACGGCAACGCCGTAGTGCTCATTAAGTATCTCGATGGGCGCGTCTAAGGCGCCGCTTTCAAATTCGCGTCGAAGAAATCCGCCATCGCCTCCAGCAGCGTCTTCCGAACCGGCCCATACACGCCGTGGCTTTTTAGCGGATACGGCTGCAAAAAGTATTGTTTATCGGCTTCTTCCAGTGCATTGGCCATCTGCATCGTGTTTTGAAAAAGCACGTTGTCGTCCTCGATGTTATGCACGATCAGAAGCTTGCCCTCGAGCCGCGCTGCGTTGCGCACGTTCGAAGAAGCCTCATACCCCTTCGGATTTTGCTCCGGCAGCCCCATGTACCGCTCGGTGTAAATCGTGTCGTAGTTGTGCCAATCGGTAACCGGCGCGCCCGCAACTCCCACCTTGAACACATCGGGCGCGAGCAGAAGCGAGTGAATCGTCATGTAGCCGCCGTAACTCCAGCCCGTAATACCGATCCGTCTCGGATCGACAAAGCCCATCCCGATCAGATGTTCGACCCCAGCCCGCTGGTCGGCCACTTCCTGTTTGCCCAGTTCCCGAAATATCGGCTCTTCGAAAGCGTGTCCGCGGCCGTTCGACCCGCGATTGTCCAACTGCCACACCACGTAGCCGCGATGCGCGTAAAGCTGCGATTCGAGGTCGTACCATTCGTTGCGGACAGACTGCACGCCGGGGCCGCCATAAACTTCCACAATCGCCGGATACTTGGCGCCCGCCTGAAATCCCTCCGGCTTGACCAGCCGCGCGTAAAGCTTCGCCCCATCCGGCGCCCGCGCTTCAACAATCTCCGTCGGCAGAACGTCGAACTCGTCGAACACCGCCGTATCGGCCGGCTGAAGAACTGCCACCGGTTCGCCCGCGCCGCTATGGACCGCGCCCTCCGCCGGCCGCTTAAGATTCGAAAAAGAGTCGAAATAGAAACTCCCGTTCCCGTTTGCGTGAATGTAATGCGTCCCGTCCTGCTTTGTGATGCGCGTCCGAGCGCCACCGCCGAACCCAACCGTATAAAGCTGCCATTCGAGCGGGCTCGGCTCGTCGGAGGTGTAAAACACCCGCTGGTTTTCTTCATCCACCGCCGCGATCGTCGTCACTTCCCAATCGCCGCTCGTCAACTGCCCGAGCAGCTCGCCGCCATTACTATACCGGTAAATGTGCCGGAACCCGGACCGCTCGCTGGTCCACAAGAACTCCGGCCGCGATTTCAGCAGGAACAAATTGTCGGCTACGTTGATCCATGTCTTCGATTCCTCATGCAGCACAGTCCGCGTCTCGCCTGTCGCCGGATTGCAGAACAGCAGGTCCAGTTGGTCCTGCAGGCGGCTGAACCGCTCCACCGCGATCTGCGAAGAATCCGGCAGCCACGCGACGCGCGCTATTAGCGAATTGTCCGTATCGCCCAGATTCATCCACCTGGTCGTCCCCCCCTCAGCCGAAACAACTCCCAGCCGCACGCCCGCGTTTGGAGTACCCGCCTGCGGATAACGCTCCGGCTCCGCAATCGCGCGCTCGCCCAAAAGATCGGCCTGCGGATAGACGAACTCATGGCTTACATCGAACTGCATGTAGGCGATCTGCCGCGAATCGGGCGACCAATAGGTCGCCGTGTGAATATCCAGCTCTTCCGGATACACCCAATCGAGTTCGCCATTGAGCAGCGTCGCCGAACCGCCAATCGTCAGTTGCCGAATCTGTTTCGAAGCGAGGTCGATCGCATACAGATTGGAATTCGAACGGTACAGAACCGACTTGCCGTCGGGCGAGAGCTTGGGATCTTGTTCGTCTATCTCGGTCTTGGTCACCTGTTCGTACTTGCCGTTCGGATGCACGATGAAGATATCGCCGCCAGCCGACGCGAGCAGGTCCTTGCTGTTGGGAAACCACTGATACGATGCCGATGAAACCCGGCGATTCTGCCATCCAAATTCTTGCGGTTTCGCCGGCTGCTTCGCTTGCTTCTCCAGCGTTTCCGATTTAAACCACTCGCGAGAACTGCGATCGCCTGTCGTGAAGAGAAAAACGCTGCCCTTCGACTGGTAGAGGAACGCTTTGCCATCGGGAGACCACGTCGGAGTAATCGGCCGGGCCGGGTGGCGCGACACGATCGCGTCAATGGTAACAGGCTTCTTCGATGAGTTTTGCGCGGTTAGGAGCGCGACCGAGGCGGCGGTCAGGATTACGGAACAGACAGCAGCAGCTTTGCTGGGCACAACTGACAGTGTGCCAGAACGCGCTCCCCGCGGCCTGGCCTTTACACTGGAGCCGTGCTGGTCTTTCTCTTGCTGGCCTCGGCCGCCTTCGCTGCGGGCGCCGTTAATTCCGTCGCGGGCGGAGGCAGCTTTCTCACGTTTCCGTCACTCGTCTTCGCGGGCGTTCCTGCCGTGATGGCCAATGCTTCGAGCACTGTCGCTCTGTTTCCCGGTTCGCTCGCGAGTGCGGTCGCCTACCGCGCCGATATCCGCGCCCTCCACGAAAGGCGCCTCAAATCCTGGTGGATCGTTAGCCTTATTGGAGGAGCCCTCGGCGCGATCCTATTGCTGGTCACCTCCGACAAAACTTTTCGGCAGATCGCTCCCTGGCTGCTCTTGTTTGCCACGCTGCTCTTCGCTTTCGGGTCTCGCGTAAGCCTCGCGTTGCGAGGCCGCTTCGGCGCCAGCAACGCTTTAATGCTCGCAATACTATTCCCAGTCTTCATCTACGGCGGCTACTTCGGAGGCGGCATGGGCATCATTATTCTCGCCGCCATGCGCCTCTTCGGAATGACCGATATTCACGGCATGAACGGCGTCAAAACCGCCTTGGGCGGATCTCTCAACGCTATTGCCTCGCTCATTTTCATCGTCGCCCACCAGGTCGATTGGCGTCCCACTTTGCTCATGCTTGTCGCCGGCGTGGCTGGCGGCTATGTTGGCCCCATACTCGCGCGGCGCATGCCGCCCGCCATCATCCGAGCGATTGTCATCACAGTCGGCGCGCTGATGACTGTCTATTTTTTCCGTATCTCGCCGTAATCGCGAACGCCCCAATCACGGGCTGAGCATGAAATTTACCGTGATGTCGGTGATTACCTCCACCGGCTGCCCGTTCAGCAGCGTGGGTCGGTACTTCCACTGCGACACCGCTTCCCGCGCGGCCGCCACTAACAACGGATGCCCGCGAACCAATGTCAGGTTCTCTATATTGCCCTCTTTGCTGATCGTCGCCGTGAACTCCACCGTTCCTTGCACACGCGCGGATCTGGCCAAGGCCGGATACACCGGCTGCACGCTGCGAATCAAATTCGCGCCTGCGACCTTCCCCCCAATTCGCACAGGCCCCGGATTCTTTCGCTGCGATGCCGCCGGCGCGGGCGCCGCTTTTGGAACGTCGGCGACCAGGCTATTGATCCCTGCGCCGCCATCGCTTGGAACTCCCATCGCCGATCCGATATCCGGAGCTCCGGGAATAGCGGGCTCTTGATGAACCGCGGCCGGAACTCTACTAGGCGTAATTAGGCGCTGAAAGGCGAAGATGTGAAGCGTCGGTCTCGCTTCTGTGCGAGGCGCCGAATGGCGAGCGGGCGGCTGCTCGGGCGCCCGCGCCACGACGAAGTCCCTGAAACGCGTCAAGGGAAGAGTTGGCGTATAGATCAATGGCAGCGCCGCCAGGACGGCCACTGCGGTCGCTTGCGCTGCTAAAGAGAGCGCCACGGCCGCGGGTTTTCTAGCCTGTTGCGGGCCGGTCACGAATGTTTGTTCAAACACGTGAGCCTCGCTTTCACCTACAACAGACACCGCTTTCCCAAATGCGGTTCCCGCCGCGCACTCGCGGTTCAACTCCAGCCGCGCGCCTCAGAAGATGTGCTTGACCGCTCGCCCGATGCCTTTGCCGATTTTCGCCGTCCCCTTCACCGCGCCGGTACCCGCATCCTTGCCTGCTCCAGCCGCCCCTTTACCCACCGAGCTCGCCGCATCGATGGGATGAAGCGTCGCTAGGTCCGCCGCGCCTTTGCCGACGCCTTTCGCTGCCGATCCAGCCCCGCGCGCCGCGCCTCCCACGACATTGCCGGCGCCGTTCGCCACCTGCCTTCCCGGGCTCGGCTCGCTCTTCCGTTTCTGAGCTTTGGTCTGCTTCGTTTCGGTAGTGTCCGTGTTCTGGTTGCCGGTCGATTGTCCCCACGCCAACGTCGCAAGCATCGAGCCCGCCAATATGCAAACGGTTCGCTTCATTCTCCTCGCCTTTCTTAATTAGACGTATTCTCTGTCCCGGCAGGTTGCGCTTCCCGCTCTCGAAGTCACTACACTGTAACCATGAATCGCAGGCAATTCATTCAGGCGGGCGCGGGATTGGCGCTCGCGACCCCCGCGGCCTACTCCTACGCCGAAGAGAAGGTTCGCCGAGTCGGCCTGATCGGATGCGGCTGGTATGGCAAGTCCGATCTCTTCCGGCTCATTCAGGTTTCTCCGGTCGAAGTGGTCTCGTTGTGCGACGTGGATAAGCAAATGCTCGCCGATGCCGCCGCCATGGTCGCAACTCGGCAACGCTCGAAGAAAGCGCCTCGCACCTACGGCGACTTTCGCCAGATGCTCGCCGCCAAGGATCTGGACCTGGTCCTCATCGCTCCGCCCGACCACTGGCACGCGCTCATCATGATTGAGGCCGTTAAGTCCGGGCTCGACGTCTGGGTCCAAAAGCCCATCAGCGCCGACGTCTCCGAAGGAATGGCAATGGTCGCGGCCGCGCACAAATACAACCGCGTCGTCCAGGTCGGGTTGCAGCGCCGCAGCACGCCTCACATCGTCGAGGCGCGCGACCGCTTCATTCGCGAAGGCAAGCTGGGGAAAATCGCGTTGGTCGAGGTTTACTGCTACTACCACATGCGCGCGACCGAGAACCCGCCCGATACCGACCCACCGCCCAACCTTGATTACGACATGTGGACCGGTCCCGCGCCCATGCGCCCTTACAACAAACTCGTGCACCCTCGCAGTTGGCGCGCCTTCATGGAATACGGCAACGGCATCGTGGGCGACATGTGCGTGCACATGCTCGATATGACGCGCTGGATGCTCGAGCTCGGATGGCCTTCTCGCGTATCGTCCACCGGTGGCATCTTCGTCGATAAAGCGAGCAAGGCCAACATCACCGACACGCAAACCGCCGCCTTCGATTTCGACGACCTGCGAGTGGTTTGGCAACATCGTAGTTGGGGCGAATCCGCCGACCCGAAATATCCATGGGGCGCCACCTTCTACGGCGACAAAGGAACGCTAAAGGTCAGCGTCTACGGCTATGATTTTATTCCGCTCGGCGGCGGCCAGTCCGTCCACCGCGACGTCACCTACGAGTTCGAGCAGTACCCGGAAGACCGCACAGAAAAGGACCTGGAGCGCCATGTCGCGCCGGCCGTTCGCTATCACATGATGAACTTTCTGCATGCCATCGACACACGGACCAAACCGGTTTCGACCATCGAAGAGGGCTACATCTCCACCGCCTCCTGCATCCTCGCGAATAACTCGCTCAAACTCGGCCGCACGCTCGCCTGGGACTCGCAACGGCAGCAGGTTGCGAACGACGATGAAGCCAACCGCCTCCTCGCGCGCCCCTATCGCCAGCCCTGGATTCACCCGGATGCGCAAAGCGTTTAGCGATCTCTGCTACTATGTTGTCGCGCATCAGGACGATTGGCAGCTCTTCTACGGCCACCAGGCGTTCTTAGATCTGACGGAGCCCGGCGCGCGCGTCGTGCTCGTTTACACCACTGCGGGTGACGCTGGCCGCACGGACGGCTGGTGGCAAGCCCGGGAACAAGGCGCGCTCGCGGCCCAGTCGCTCTCGCGCGAAGTCCCCCAGCCGCGCACGATCCATATCGGCCGCCATCCCATCGCGATCTACGACGCCGGCGCCTTCATCAGTTACCATCTCCGTCTCCCGGACGGAAACATCGACGGCACGGGCTTCGACAGCACCGGCCGCGCGTCGCTTCAAAAACTCCAGGCAGGCGGCATCGCCGAAATCGCCGCCATCGACGGATCAACCAGCTACGCCGGCTGGAACGACTTCTGCGCAACTCTCGGTGCAATCCTCGACCGTGAAGGCCTGCCCGGGACCGCCTGGATCAACGCCGCCGATTGGAGCTGGAGCTGCAGCCCGCGCGATCACTGGGATCACAAAGCCACCGCCGACGCCCTTCGCCAGCTCGCCGGCGCGAAGTGCAATCGCCTCTGGTTTACGACGTATTCAAATGACGCGCGCCCGGCCAATCTCAACTCCAACGACCTGGCGCATAAAGAGGCTGTCTGGCTCGCTTACAGGCAACACGTGCAAGCGCTAGCCGACGTCGAATTCCTTGACTGGGAATGGGAGACCTGGGGCGCCAAGAATTACTTCCGCCGCGTTCTCGCAGGCCAAGACGATACCAGCGGCTCCTAGCGCCACCCTAGACCGGCAAGCTCAACCTCGCCTCGCAGCCTGGCCCATCGGCTGCATTCCGCAGTGTCAGCGACCCGTTGTGCGCTTCCGCGATTTGCCGGCTAATCACCAATCCAATACCCGAGCCTCCGCGCTTCGTCGTAAAGAACGGCACAAACAGGTTTGCCGTATTCGAAAGCCCCGGCCCTTCGTCGCGCACCGTAATCTCTACCGACGAAGACGATTGGCGATGCATCACAAAAACGCGGCCGCCCGTTTCCTGAGCCGCGTCCACCGCATTTCGAATCAGATTGATTAACAACTGCTCGAGCTGGTCCGCATCGCCTTGAATCGTCAGCGCAGGACACTCTTCAAAGAACACCGCCATGCGTGTCTCAAGGCTTGTCACGCGGCGCAGCAGCCCGTTCACCTCCACAGATCCCAACTTCGGCGGTGGCAGCTTCGCCAGCCGCGCGTAAGAACTCATAAACCGGCTCAGCGACTCCGATCGCGACGCGATCACATTCAGCCCCCGCGACATGTCCTCCCGCCAGTCTTCGGGCGCCGGCTCATTCTTGATCAATTGCTCCAGGCTCTGCGCAATCGACTTGATCGGCGTTAGCGAATTGTTCAGCTCATGGCCGATCACGCGCACGATGCGTTGCCACGCCTGCAGCTCTTCTTCACGCAGCGGCCGCGTCAAATCCGTCACCACCAGCAGTTGATGCCGGACCCCTCCTTCGCGGAATTGACTGCGCCGGATCCCCCATCGTCCGCTTGCTCCCGGGAATACGCGTTGCATAATCTGCTCCGATTCCCCGCTCAGAAATTCGCCCAGCCCCAGTGACGTCGCATCCCGCGCCAACAGCCGCTCGGCCGGCTGCGCCAGCAGGCGCTCTCCCGCGCGATTCACCAACCGGAGCGCCTGCTGCGGATCGAAGGCAAACGCCGCCACGTCGATCTCTTCCATCACCTTTCTGAGCAGCGCCGTCGCCTCCAGAGCGCCCAGCCGCTGGTCCCGCAGCGTCGCAGCCATCGCGTTGACCTGCTGCATCACTTCGCCCATCGCCTCTTCGGGATTGTCCACCCGCGCCCGAATCGAGTAGTCGCCCTCCCGCATCGCCTCCAGCAGATTCGCCAGCGTGCGCAGTGGATTCGCCACTCGATCGCGCGCGGCGAACGCAAAGCTCAGCCACAAAATCGTCACCAGCAGATCCAGCGTCCACTGTTCCCTGCCCGAGTGATTGCCCAGCGCCAGGAGAATCACGCATGTCAATACCGCGGGCAGCCCAGCCCCCAGCGCCAGCAACAGAACCCGTAAGTCGTGGCTAAGTCTGAACCTGCGCTGCGCCGTCTTCATGCGCGGCCCTAATGCCTCACTAAAATCCAAAGCGTTGCAATCGCCGGTATAGCGCGCTCCGGCTCAAGCCCAGCGCGCTCGCCGCGTGACTCACATTCCCCTGATACCGGGCCAACGCTTTCTTGATGAGGAACTCTTCCACGTCTTCCAGGCTCATCTCCTCCAGCCGCGGGGAGCCCGCCGTCGCCGCCCGTAGCGCCAGATCGCCCGCCTTGATGCAGTTGCCCTGCGCCATCAGCACGGCCCGCTCCACCACGTGGTTCAGCTCGCGCACGTTGCCTTGCCAGCCATGCTCCAGCATCGCCTGCGTGGCGCTGTGGTCGAACCCCGTAATGTTCTTACGATAGCGCCGCGCGTGCACGCCAAGGAAGTGATTCGCCAGCGGCCCTACATCTTCGCGCCTCTCCCGCAGCGGAGGCAGATGAATCTCAATCGTATTTAGCCGAAACAGCAGGTCCTGCCGGAACCGCCCGTTCTGGACTTCATCGATCAGGTTCGCATTGGTCGCCGAAATCACTCGCGCATCCACCTTCTTGGTCTTCGACGACCCCACGCGCTCCATCTCGCCTATCTCTAGAACCCGCAGCAGCTTGGCCTGCAAATTCGCCGGCACATTTGCGATTTCATCCAAGAACAGCGTCCCCGAATCCGCCAGCTCGAAGCGTCCGACGCGGTCCATTTTGGCGTCCGTAAACGCGCCCTTCACGTGCCCGAACAGTTCGCTTTCAAATACGCCTTCCGCCAAGCCGCCCGCGTTCACCGTCACCATCGGCTTGCTGGCGCGCCCCGATATTGCGTGCATGGTCCGCGCCACCACTTCCTTGCCCGTCCCCGGCTCGCCCGTGATCAGCACGTTCGCATCCGACGGCCCCACCCGCGCGATCAGGTCCAGCACCGGCTGCATCCGCGGCGAATGCGCGATCATCGTCGGCAGATTATCGGCGCGCAGCAGTTGATTCTCCGCCTCCAGCCGCTGCCCCCGCCGGATCGCCTCGCTCAACTCCAGTTGCGTGTGCACAATCGACGACAGCCGCTCGTTTTCCCAAGGCTTCTGGATGAAGTCGCGCGCGCCCCGCCGCATGGCCTCAACCGCCAGATCCACGCTGCTCCACGCCGTCATCACAATTACGGGCAACATCGAGTCGAGTCCCTGGATCTTCCCCAGCAACTCCAGACCCTCCTGTCCGGACGTCGTATCGCGCGTGTAATTCAGGTCGATGATCGCCAGGTCGTAATCGCGGTTCTCGATCGCCTGCAGCACCTGCCGAGGCGATTCGAAGGACTCGATCTTGTAGCCCTCGCGCTTCAACAGCAGCCGCAGCGCTTCCAGCACATCCGCCTGGTCGTCCGCTATCAAGATGCGCATCTGCGACGGTACGATTTTCATATTCCGCCCTTCGCTCTCACTGGCGCGCCCACGCGCCGCGAGCAGCTTGCCCCATCCGGCCGAAGGCGCCAGTCGAGCTCAATTCTGCGTGATCCAGCCGTCCTCGATGTAAATGATGCGGTTCCCGTATTCGGCGTTCTTTTCGTTGTGCGTCACCTGCACGATCGTCGTGCCTTGCTCGTTCAGCCGTTTGAACAGCTCCATGATCTCCTTGCCCTGCGTCGAGTGCAGATTGCCCGTGGGCTCGTCGGCGAGTATCAGTTTCGGGCTCGCCACCATCGCCCGCGCCACCGCCACCAGCTGCTGCTGTCCCCCTGAAAGCTGGTTCGGAAACAGGTCCTTTTTTCCAACCATGTTGAACCGGTCGAGCGTGTCGCACACAATGCTCTGCCTCTCCGACTTCTTGATGTTGCGGTAAGAAAGCGGAATATCCAGGTTCTCGTACACCGTCAGCGAATCGAGCAAATGGTAGCTCTGAAAAACGAACCCGATGTACTTCTTGTACAGCTCCGAGCGGTCCTTCTTGTTCAGCTTATGTATCGGCTGTTCGAAAAAGTGATACTCGCCCGTCCAGGCGCTGTCATGCATCCCGAGCAGGTGCAGAAGCGTGGATTTTCCCGCTCCCGACGGCCCCATAATCGAGATGAACTCGCCTTCTTTGATATCGATGTTAATGCGCCGCAAGACGTATGTCTTGTTCGGCCCGTGTTCGAAAAATTTTTCTATATTACGCAGCGAAATCATGGAATGGACACTTCCGGACTGCTCAAACTCAAACCGTCGTGTACGCGTGTTTCCAGCTTAGAGCAGAGCGCCCCGGCGAAATGTCCGGCCCACCCGCCGGCTAGTCCGCTGTGACAGAAACAGACGGAAGAATGCTAATTACTTTGACGGAACGAGGGCACTTCATGGCCCGGTGGATGGCCTGCGAAATCGCGATTCCCTTCGCCGGAACCGCTTCGAGGAGCGGGGCCCGGCGCACGCCCGAGTAGAATGCGGCGCCCCCTAACAGCAGGCCGATCGCGATCAGATCCACATGCTTGCTCATCAGACAGGCACCTCCATATTCTCTTCCACCACCCGGCCGTCGAACAGGTGAATCGAGCGGTCCGCGTACCGCGCATAGCGAGGATCGTGCGTCACCATGCAAATCGTCGCTCCTCCCCGATGCAACTCGCGAAGCAGGTCCATCACCTGCTCGCCATTCTGCGAATCCAGATTTCCGGTCGGCTCATCCGCCAGCAGAATCGAAGGGTCGCCCGCCAGCGCCCGCGCCACAGCCACGCGTTGCTGTTGACCACCCGAGAGCTGCGACGGATAGTGCTTGATGCGGTGCGACATGCCTACTCGCTCCAGCGCTTCGTGCACCTTCTTCTTGCGCTCAGCCGATCCCATCCCGCGGTACGTCAGCGGCAGTTCCACATTCTCGTAAACGTTCAGGTCCCCAATCAGGTTGAACGCCTGGAAGATGAAGCCGATCTCCCGATTGCGGATGCGCGCCCGTTCCGACAGCTTCAGGCTCTGCACCGGCTTCCCATTCAGAATGTAAGTCCCCGAGCTTGGGGAATCGAGGAGCCCCAGTATTGCCAGCAGCGTCGATTTCCCGCAGCCGGACGGCCCGGATATCGAAACATATTCGCCTCTGGCGATATCGATGTGGATTCCCGCCAGAGCGTGCGTTTCCACCTCGTCGGTGACAAAAACCTTGGTGACGCCATCCAAATGGATCAACGGCTCCGATGCACTCATTCCGCTTCAATCCTCCTGACAATCGCTACTTTGCGCTACCTAACTAATACGTGCCACGCCGCAATTGGGTTCACCCATTCAATCGAATTCGTGGGTACTGGTCGTATTGCGACATGTCCGACAGAATAACCCTGTCTCCTACCTTCAACCCGTCCAGAACCTCGATCGTATTCACCGAAGTGCGCCCCAGCTTCACGTTCACGCGCGTCGCGCCCTTTCCGTCCGGATCTAACTTGAACAAGCCGATCGTCGTGTCCGGCTCGCCAGACACCGGCCGATCGACGTAAACCACATCCGCCAACCGCTCTATCTCGATAGTTCCATCCACGGTCAGCTCCGGCCGCGCGCCCTGCGGCAGCGTGCCCAGCAGCGCCACATCCACGCCCACGGTGCCGTTCTGCGCCGACGGGTCGATGCGTATGATCCGTCCGGGGATCAACCCGTTCCGCGTGTCGATCGTCGCATCCAGCCCGATCCGCACATCCTTCATCTGCGTTTCCGCGATCTGCAGAACGGCCTTCAGCTTCCGCGGGTCGGCCACTTTCGCGAGAATCGTGCCGGCCGTCACGCGCTGGCCCACTTCCACGTCCACTTCCTGAAGCTGCCCATCGATCCCCGCGCGAACCGTGAGCTGGTCTACCTGTTTCCTCTTCAAATCGTAGGCGGCTTGCGAGGTCTGCACCACCACTTCTTGCGCATCGATCTGCGCTTTAATCGCGGCGTCTTGAATCCCCAGTCGCTGCTTCTGCAGCGCCACCCGGTTCTGATATTGGTTCGCCTGATCCACCGAAAGCTTCGATGTTAAATCGCTCTGTAGGTTCAGCCGTGTCAACTCCTTGTCGCGGTCCGCCGTCAACTTCGCCTGTGTATACTGCGACTCCAATTCGGCGAACGTGGCCTTCTGGTCCAGCTTGTCGCTCTCCAGCTTCACCTTCAGGTTCGCCAGATTCGCCTCTTCCTGCTTTACCTGCCACTCCGCTTTCTCGGCCTCCAGCTCCAGGTCCGGATCGCTCAACACCATAATCACGTCGTTCGCTTTGACGGGATCTAGCCCCGCGCGCCTGACAATCTGCATCACGCGGCAATCCTGCGCCGCTGCGATCCAGTGAATCTCCTGCGGCTTCAACGCGCCCTGACCTCGCACTTGGCGCTCCATCGGCCCGCGCTTCACCGTCCCCGGCCACAATCCGCTCATATCCACCGAAGGTGCTGCCGGCTTTAGACGCGCCAAAGCCACCGTGGTGCCGCCGATCGCAATCACCGCGACAGCAATCAGTACGATCCGCTTGATTAAACGTTTGCGGGCTACTTCTTTCCCGCGAGGTACATCCATTGCCATGACGTTTTCCAGATTATAGAAAAGCACTTCAGCGGCCAACCGGCGCGCCGTACTTAATTGTTCCAAATAAAGGACTATAATCCAGCTTCATCGCCAACAGGTGTCCGGTTTTGGGATCGGGTTGGCCCAGGGCGCACGCGCCCCCCGGCTACTGCGGCGCTACTAGGCCCTTCCGAATGGCGAACAACACGAGCTCTGCCGTGCGATGGATGTTCATCTTCTCCATCAGGTTCGCGCGGTGCACCGAAACCGTGTTAACGCTCAGGTCCAGCAGGCTGGCGATCTCTTTGTTCGATTTCCCCTGCGCGATGAGTTGCAGTACCTGTTTCTCGCGCCCGGTAAGCTTCTTCAATTGATCGTCCTGATCGGCCGCGACATACTTCAGTCCCGACCCGATGAACCGCTCCCCCTGCGCCACCGCGCGTATCGCCCCCACCAGGTCCACATCGATGGCGCTCTTCAGCAGATAACCCTTCGCTCCCGCATCCAGCGCGTTGCGCACATAGTTGTCGTCGGAATGCATGCTGAGCACCAGAACCTCCGTGCCCGGCAGATGCTTGATGATCTCCTTGGTTGCCTGCACGCCATCGAGTTCCGGCATCGAAAGGTCCATCACCACCACGTTCGGCTTCAGCTCGTACGCCATGCGAATCGCTTCCACGCCATTGCTGGCTTCGCCCACTACTTTCATGCCTTCGTCGTCCTCTAGAATGCGCCGGAATCCCCGGCGCACCAGGCTGTGATCGTCTGCGAGTAAAACTGTGGTTTCTGCATTCATGTTTTTTGGCTCACTACCTCTTGAAAACTGTTGTCCTCCAGCGCGTCCGGCATCGGGTCCTCCTGCCGGAGTGGAAGCGTGACCGTCACCTTCGTTCCCGCGTTTGGAATGGAAGTGATCTGCAGTTTGGCGCATAGCAGCTCCGCGCGCTCCCGCATCGCGATCAATCCCAAACCGGGCTTCGCGTTCTTCCTCGCGTGCGGCATGCCCCGTCCGAAGTCGGCCACGCTCACCGTCAGAGTATCGGCGGTAAATGTCATCTCCACCTGCGCCATCGCCGTCCCCGAGTGCTTGGCTGCGTTCGTCAGCGCCTCCTGCACAATCCGAAACGTGTGAATCGCGGGCTGCCCGGTGATCCGCACCGGCTCTCCTATCACCGTCGCCGTTGTGTGAATGCCGGTCTGGCGCTGAAATACTTCCACATACCACTCGATCCCCTTCGCCAGCCCGTAATCGTCGATCACCGCCGGATGCAACATCTGCGACAGGCTCCGCATCTTTTCGAGCGTGTTGTGCGTAATCTCGCGCACTTCGCTCAACTCCGTGCGTAACGGCGAGTCCGCCGGAATGCCCTTCCGTTCGGCTCGCGCCAGCATCGCCCCGACCGCGGTCAGAATCTGCCCGAACTCATCGTGAAGCTCCCGCGAGACCGACCGCAGCACCTCTTCCTGCACCGTAATCAGTCGCGCCGCCAGAACCCGCCGCTGCTTCGATAGCGATTGAATCTGTTCGAACATCTGCCGGTTCGAATAGATCAGGTACAGGCTGGTCGCCGCAATCGCGATCATAGTCGCGGTCAAGAAGGCGTAGATATCGCCCTCCACGCCTTCGTAGATCGAAGCGACCTTCACATCCGCCCGCTCTTCGGCTTCGTTGTTGCGTTCGAGCAAGCTCGATACCTGCGCCGCGAGCGCCGATTGCTGCGGCGAAAGTTGCGTCAACGCCAGGTTCCGGGCAGTCCGCTCGTTACCCGCCTTGGCCTCCTCGAACACTTCGTCTGTCAACTGCCAGAACTGTTTCAGCGCGCTCACGAGCTCCGCTTGTTGCTTGGCTCGCCGCGCCACCGGCGCCAGCTTCGCCTCCGCTTGTATCGCCTCTTCCAAATCATCCCGAAGAGAATTGAAGTCCGCGCGATACGCCGCAATGCCCGCCCGCCGCGGCAGCTCCGTCATGTCTCGCAGCTTCAGCCCCACCGCGTTCAAATCGTTCTGCACGCGGAGCAGCAGAAGCGAATCGTGCCGGTTCAAATCGATCGTCTGCGTTTGCAACTTCCGCAGCCCGCTCAACTGGTACAACGCATACCAGGAGAACCCCATCATGGCTCCTAGCGTCACCAGCAGCCCGATTAGAAGACGAATGGTGGGCGATTTCGTCACGGCCTAATATAGAGTGACGATTCCAACGCCCGATTTGTTGCCGTTACGAACTCGAATTTCCATGGATAATCACCGGCGAGACGAGCTAATTGGTAGAATTTACCGTCATAAGACCGAGGCCCGTCATCGCCTCGCAGCCCTCGAAGCGGAACTGAGCGACGCCGCCCAGCTCTTCAAGAAAGCCGGCTCTCAGCTTGAATGCCTGCTCGCCCGCGAGCGCTCGGAGCTGCAGCCGGTCCTCTCCAGGCTCAACATCGACCATGTCCTCAAGCTCGTCGCCGAGCGCGAGCAGATCCATCGGCGCCTCGCCGAAGCCAATGAGGAGCTTCACCGTTTGGGCGTGAAGGCTTAATCAATGGAAACTGCTCGAAATCCCTTCACCAAACGATCGATCTCTCCGAGCCTTCGCCAAAACTCCCCCAATCGGTCGAGCCGCAGCGCATTCGCTCCATCGGAAAGCGCCCGCTCCGGACGTTCGTGAACCTCGACAAATACGCCCGCGATTCCCGTCGCCGTCGCCGCCCGCGCCAAAGGTTCGATGAATTCCGGCTGGCCGCCCGAAACCGTTCCCGCGGCGCCCGGCAACTGCACGCTGTGCGTGGCGTCGAAAACTACCGGATACCCGGTCCCGGCCATGATCCTCAGCCCGCGCATATCCACTACCAGGTTGTTGTAGCCGAACGAAGACCCGCGCTCCGTAAGGATGATTCGCTGGTTACCGGTGCTCGCCACCTTTTCCGCGGCCCGGCCCATGTCGGCCGGAGAAACGAACTGCCCCTTCTTGATGTTCACCGCGCGCCCCGTGCGCCCGGCCTCCAGCAAGAGATCCGTCTGGCGGCACAGAAAGGCCGGAATCTGCAAAATGTCCACGTGTTCGGCGGCCGCTTGCGCCTGCGCCGGTTCGTGAATATCGGTCAGCGCCGGAATGCCCAGCGCGCGCGCCGCGCCTAATATTCGCAGCCCTTCCTTCAGCCCTGGTCCACGATAGGAATGCACGCTGCTTCGGTTCGCTTTATCGAAGGAAGCTTTGAACACGAACGCCCCGGCAATCTCCCGGATCGCCCGCGCCATCGCGAGCGCGTGCTGTTCGCTCTCGATCACGCATGGGCCGGCTATCAGGGCCAGCCCCGCCTTGTTGTCGAACGTGATCGAACCCGAGCCCTCGCCCGCCGTCACCGCGCTCATCGCGCGTGCGAATACTCGGGCAGCGCGGCCGCTTCGGTCTCATGCCCCGCGCGCGACTTCGCTTCTCTCCGCTTCAATGCCGCGCCGATAAAAGCCGTGAACAGCGGATGCGGTTCTAGCGGCTTCGATTTGAACTCCGGGTGAAACTGGCAGCCGAGGGCCCACGGATGATCCGGCAGCTCGCAGATCTCTACATATACCCCGTCCGGCGTTTGCCCCGTCAAGCGCAAGCCGCGCGCCGTCAGCTCCGGCTCGAACTCGCGGTTGAACTCGTAGCGGTGCCGGTGCCTCTCGCTGATCTGCGCCGCGCCATAAGCCTGTTGCGCGAAACTTCCGGGCGCGAGCACGCATGGATACGCCCCCAGCCGCATCGTGCCGCCCAGCTCATCCACGCCCTTCAACTCCCGCAGTTTGAAAATCACGCGATGTGCCGTCGCCGGGTTGAACTCCGTCGAATCCGCATCCGCCAGCCCGCAAACATTGCGCGCATATTCGATCACCATCGTCTGCATTCCCAGGCAAATCCCAAAATACGGAATCTTGTCCTCTCGCGCGCACCGGATCGTCCGCAGCATTCCTTCTATCCCGCGCTTGCCGAATCCGCCCGGCACCAGAATGCCGTCGTAGCGCTGCAGTTGGCGCCGGCATTCCGGCCACTCCATCCGCTCCGATTCGATCCAATCGATCTCCACCCGCGCCTGGTGCGCGATGCCTGCATGCAGCAGCGCCTCTTTCAAGCTCTTGTACGAATCTTCGTATTCGACATACTTGCCCACCAGCCCGATGCTCACCTCCCGCGCCGGGTTCATCATTCGCTGCACCATCTCGGCCCACCGCGTCATGTTGCGAGGGCCCGCTTGCATATGCAGCAGCTTCAGAATGCTTTCGTCCACCCCTTGCTCGGCGAATACCATCGGAATCTGGTACACCGAACTCACATCCTTCGCCGTCACCACGCCGCTGACGTCCACGTCGCAGAACAGCGCGATCTTTTCCTTCACCTCATCGGGAAGTTGCCGTTCCGAGCGGCACAGCAGAATATCGGGTTGAATACCGATCGCCCGCAGCTCTTTCACGCTGTGCTGCGTCGGCTTGGTCTTCAATTCCTGCGCGGCCGCGATCCAGGGCACCAGAGTCAGGTGCACGAACAGCGTATTCTCGCGCCCTTCTTCGTGCCGCATCTGGCGAATCGCTTCGATAAATGGCAGTGACTCGATGTCGCCCACCGTCCCTCCGATTTCGATGATCGCCACATCCATCCCCGTCGACACCTTGCGGCAGGCCGCCTTGATCTCGTTCGTCACATGCGGTATCACCTGAACCGTCTTGCCCAGATAATCACCGCGGCGCTCCCGCGCAATGATGTTCTCGTAAATCCGGCCGGAGGTCAGATTGTTGCTCTGCGTCAGCGGCGCGTGCGTGAACCGTTCGTAATGGCCCAGGTCCAAGTCGGTTTCGGCGCCGTCGTCCGTCACAAAGACCTCGCCATGCTGAAAAGGGCTCATGGTGCCGGGGTCCACATTCAAATACGGATCGAACTTCTGAAGCGTCACCCGTAGCCCGCGGCTTTCAAGCAGGCACCCCATCGAAGCCGCCGCGATCCCCTTGCCTAAAGACGAAACAACGCCACCCGTTACAAAGATGTATTTAGCCATGCTCTCCCCCGAAACCGGCTACTCTCTTTCCCGCTCAAAACCGCTCCAGCTAAACCGAGCTGCTGAATTCGGCCGCCGCCGCAAATAACTGATTCACCCTCTCCAAATCTTCCGGCGTATCCACCCCCAGAGATTCATATTCGACCGGGGCCACGCGGATTCGATACCCGTTTTCAAGCGCGCGAAGCTGCTCCAGTCGTTCCGCCTGTTCAAGCGGCCCCACGTTCAAGTCCGGATACTGCAGCAAGAAATCCCGGCGGTACACGTATAGCCCAATGTGCCTAAAAAAGAGTGGTAGCCCGCTGCGGCCATCCCGCTCATACGGAATCGGGCAGCGCGAAAAGTAAATGGCGTCGCCCAGCAGGTTCGTCACCACCTTGACGACATTGGTATTCATGATGTCCGTCGGATCTTCGATGCGCTTCTTGAGCGTGCCCATCGAAACCGCTTCGTCGCCAAGCACTGCCAGAATCGCTGCGTCGATCGCCTCCGGATCGATCAGCGGCTCGTCGCCTTGAATGTTCACGTAGAGCGCCGCATTTTCCGACGACGCGATCTCAGCCAGCCGATCCGTCCCCGAAGCGTGATCGCTGCGGGTCATGCGGACGCGCCCGCCGAATTGCCGCGCCGCCTCTGCAATACGCTCGTCGTCGGTCGCAACCAGCAACTCGTGCAAATATCGCGACCGGCTGGCGCGCTCGTACACGTGCTGCACCATGGGCTTTCCGGCGACTGAAGCGAGAGCTTTTCCAGGGAATCGGGAGGAGGCAAACCGGGCGGGGATGACACCCAAAATCCGCGTCCGCACGTTTGAGTGTAGCACGTAAGTCGCCCCTCGTTAGAGCCCCTCGCCACGTTCGCATTTATGCTTCTTTATGTTTCAATAAACCGTTCGCTTACGTTTCAACTTCGCGCAGCCTCAAAAGTACCCACGGTACTAAAAACGGCTAGTATTCTTCTGGGATCGCGATTATGCTGAACGAATCGGTAAGTGGGGCATCCCGTTCCACGTACGCGCCGATTCGGGTTTAATCACAAACATCATCAAGGAAAAAACAAGGAATGCACAGGATAAGGTTTAGTAGAAATCTGCATCTGGCGCTCGCTGCCGGACTGTTCGCCTTCGGAGCGGCGCAAGCTGCTACCTCCGTCAGCGGCCAGGCGATCGCAAACAACACGCCGCGCTTCGTCGCGACGGCCAAGAATCTGGGCCCGGCCAATCCGAGCGAAGTCATCGACGTCGCCATTTGGCTGAATCCCCATAACCGGGCCGAAATGGACTCCTTAGTCGAGGAACTCTACGATCCATCCTCGTCTCACTATCACGATTGGCTGAAGGTCTCCGATGTGGCCTCCCGCTTCGCGCCCACGGCGGCCGATATCAAAACCGTCGAAGAGTTCTTCTCCTCGCATAATCTGCCCGTCGTCGCCGTCGGCCCACTCAACTTCTCCGTTCGCGCGCGCGGCGCCGTCGCCGATGTGGAAAAAGCCTTCCACGTCTCCATCGGAACCTTCCAGGTGAATGGCCAAACCGTTCGCGCGAACACCAGCGATCCTTACATCGACGGAGCCGCCGCAGCCCTCACCGCGAATGTCGCCGGCCTCGACAATCTGTCCTATCAACATCCTCTGATGGCCCGAGGCCTTGCCAGTTCGCCCTCCGGCAAAGGCGTGCAATCCGCCACTGTCTCTTCAAACGCCAGCAACTCCTTCTTTACCTCCAACTGCTTCACGGGCGTCACCACTGAGACCTTTTCCACAAGCGGTTCCTACCCCATAGGCACCTACACTGGCAACAGCTATAACGGCACGCAGAATCCCTCCGGCTGCGGTTACACCCCCGCCGAAATTCAAACTGCTTATAACCTCACGGGCCTCTACAAAGAGGGCTTCGATGGCACTGGCCAGACCGTAGTCATCATCGATTGGTGCGGCTCGCCCACTATCCGCCAGGATGCCAACGCGTTCTCGGCCCGCTTCGGCCTGCCCGCGCTTACCGCCTCCAGTTTCAAGATTCTCTATTCCTACACGACGCCCACCTGCGCCGCCCCCGATCCCGAGATCAACATCGACGTAGAATGGGCTCACGCCATCGCCCCTGGCGCCAACATCGACCTGGTCGTGCCGCCTTCGGCTACCTTCATGGACGTAGATGACGCCGAACTCTATGCGCTCGCCAACGGCCTCGGCAACGTCATCTCCGGCAGCTATGGAAGCGAAGAACTCTACACTCCCACCGCAACTCTGAACGAAGAGAACCTCATCAATGAGATCGCCGCTTCGCTCGGCGTCTCTGCCGACTTCGCCACCGGCGACGACGGCGACTACACCTTCGACTTCCCGCAATTCGATCCGGCTTCCGTCATCGCGCCCGCCGATTCTCCCTATGCCACGGCCGTCGGCGGCGTCACCCTCGCGCTGAAATCGAACAACGCCATCGCCTGGCAGACCGGTTGGGGCAACAACGAAACCCTGCTGGTCGATGCCGGGACCGTCTACGATCCGCCCATCAATTTCGGATTCTATGCGGGCTCCGGCGGCGGCCCCAGCGCGGTCTTCTCGAAGCCATCCTTCCAGAACAAGCTCCCTGGCGCCGCGCGCTTGCTTCCCGACATCTCCTGGCTGGCCGATCCCTTCACCGGCGCCATCATCGCCATCTCCGAAAACTTCGTTTATCCGCCGCTTGAGTGGCAGGTTTACGGCGGCACCAGCCTCGCTACCCCAATGTTCTCGGGTCTCTGGGCCATCGCCAATCAGGAAGCCGGCGCGCCGCTCGGTCAGGCTGCCCGTCATCTCTACTCCATGCCTGCCGGAACCATCACGGACGTGCTGCCCGTCAATTCCTCAACCAACGTAACGGCCAGCATTAATGAAGGCGGCGGCCTCATCAACAACTACACCGCTGCGGAAATCGCGGCGCCGCTCGAGAACACGACTAAGTTCTACAGCGCTATCTGGAACATCCCGCTCGAGCAGGACACCGCTTACGTCATCACCTTCGGCACCGATAGCGGCCTTACCATCACTCCCGGCTGGGACGACGTGACAGGCCTCGGAACACCCAACGGAAAGGCTTTCGCGGACTACTTCAATCCCGGTAAGCCGTAATCCGACTTAGTAACTTCAGTTAAACGAAAGTAAGCTGCTCGCGGTTTGCACAGCACTCCGCGAGCAGTTTTTTTTTGTCATTCCGTCGGAGCCGTATGCGTCGAAGAGGAACTCCGTCTTCGTCTCTTCGATTTCTTGCCTTTGGTGTCCGTCGTGGACGCGGCCGGCTTGCTGTCCGGCGAAATGTCCGGGTTATTCGTCCCCGGTTTCGCGCTCGGGACATCTTGATTCGCCTGGTCCGGAGCGCTGCCGGTCGGCGGCTGATTCTTCGGCGTTTCCTGCTGCTGTTGCTGGTTCGGGGTTTTCTCCTGCCTCCCGAAGCACGCCGCCGGGCCGTATACCAGAGCTGCCGCAAACATCGCGATGGCCAACTTTTTCATAAGTCCCTCTTTTAACTGGACCCGTGTCGCGCTTCTTTCGTTTCGAACCCGGCCTACTGATCCGGCCCTCCGCTCTGCGCTAGCAGCTTTGCTACCAGCCCCGTCCAGCCCGTCTGGTGATTTGCTCCCAATCCTTGGCCTGTGTCTCCATGAAAGAACTCGAAGAACTGCGGATAGCAGCGAAAGTTCGGATCCTCCTGAAACAAAGCGCTGTCGCCGTACATCGGCCGTCTCCCATTCTTATCCGGAAGAAACAGCGAGCACAGCCTGCGCGAAAGCTGCCGGGCCGCTTGGTACAGCGTAATACGCCGCCCCGATCTGGTCGGAAACTCGACCGTGAATGTCTGCCCGTAATAGTGGTCCAGCCGCTGCAGCGACTCTATGATCAGGTAGTTCATCGAAAACCAAATTGGCCCTCGCCAGTTAGAGTTGCCCCCGAATAGCGCCGTCTCCGAATTCCCAGGTTCATAGCCGATCGAAAAGCTATGGCCGTCGAGCGACAACCGGTACGGATGATCCTTGTAGTAGCGCGAAAGCGACCGAATGCCGTACGGCGACAGAAACTCCTCCTCGTCGAAGAGGCGCTCGAATATGCGTTCGAGCCGCTGCCGGTTTACCGCCGATAGCAGGCGCCGCTCTTCGACGCCGGACTGTGTAATCGACGCCAGTCCTTCCGTCAAGTCTCTCCGGTGATCGATAAACCACTGCATCCGGCGTTGAAAGGCAGGCTGCGCCTTAAGCGTATGCTGATCGAGCGTGTCGGTCGCAAACAACGGCACAATCCCCACCAGCGACCGCACCCGCAGCAGCTCGTGCCGCCCTTCGCCCACGCGCAGGTTGTCGTAGTAAAACCCTTCCGCTTCATCCCACAATCCCGTTCCATCGTGATGATTGATCGCATCGGCAATATAAAGGAAGTGTTCGAAGAACTTACTCGCGATGTCCGCGTAACTGACGTCGTGAGCCGCCAGATGCAGCGCGATCTTCAGCATGTTCAGGCAGTACATCGCCATCCAGCTCGTCCCGTCCGACTGTTCTAGAAGCCATCCAGGCGGCAGTTGTTCGTCGCGGTTGAAGACCCCGATATTATCGAGCCCCAGAAAACCGCCTTCGAAGATATTTGCTCCTTCCGAGTCCTTGCGGTTCACCCACCACGTGAAATTCATCAGCAGCTTATGAAACACGCGCTCCAGGAACTCATAATCCTTGCGCCCCTTCACCCGCTCGTCGATCTTGAACACGCGCCACGTCGCCCACGCATGCACCGGCGGATTCACATCGTCGAACGCCCACTCGTAAGCGGGAAGCTGCCCGTTCGGATGCATGTACCACTCGCGCACGAACAGTGAAAGTTGAGCCTTGGCGTAATCCGGATCGGCTGGCGCGATCGCCACTGTATGAAACGCCAGATCCCATGACGCATACCACGGATACTCCCACTTGTCCGGCATCGAAATGACATCTTCGTTGAACAAATGCAGCCAGCGCCGGTTGCGCCCGTGCTTGCGCTGCTCCGGCGGTTTCGGCTGCTGCGGATCCCCGTTCAGCCAATTCTCCACAACGAAGTGGTAATACTGCTTGCTCCAGAACAGCCCTGCGAAAGCTTGCCGCTGCACGTGCCTCTCTTCGTCGTCCAGCTCCTGTGAAAACTCGGCGTAAAAGTCCGTGCACTCGCGAATACGGGTATCGAAGACTGACTCCCACTGGGTTCGCGGGAATTCGGGCGACTCTTTGCTGCTCAGCCGGAATTGCAGAATCGCCTGTTGGTTCGGGTTCAGGTTCAATCGATAAACCGCGCACGCTTTCGTTCCCTGGCGCTGCGGGTTGATCGCTTCGCGGCGGCCATGAATCAGGTACTCATGAAATGCGTCTTTGTAATAAACGTCCTGCCCGCGCCATCCCCAAAACCGCTCCGTGTTGGTTTCGTTATCTGTGAACAGCGCCTCCGGCGCGCCCTCAAGCTCCAGCGTGTACGCGCCAAGCGTGGGATGCCCGGCCTCGAAATTTCCGTCGTCGTCGATCCGCAGCAGCGGCTTCTCCGACCCGTCCCAGATCCACGTATTGCGAAACCATAAAGTCGGAATCAGTAACAATGGCGCCGCGTTCGCGCCGCGATTGGCGACGCGAATGCGAATCAAGATATCGTTCACGTCGTGTTTTGCATAGTCCGCAAAAATATCGAAATACGCGCCCTGCGAAAAAACTCCTGTATCCGCTAACTCGTATTCCGGGTCGGCTCGCGTCCGCCGGCGATTCTCCTCGACTAGCTCCTCGTACGGAAAAAGCTCCTGCGGGTACTTATAAAGTCCCTTGAAATACGAATGCGTGGGAGTCCCTTCCAGGTAGTAATACAGCTCTTTGACATCTTCTCCGTGATTGCCTTCGTCGCCGCTCAGCCCGAACAGCCGCTCTTTCAGAATCGGATCTTTGCCGTTCCAGAAGGCCAGCCCGAAGCACAACCTCTGATGATTGTCCGAGATCCCTAAAATCCCGTCTTCGGTCCAGCGATACACGCGCGAGCGCGCATCTTCGTGCGTGAAGTACTCCCAAGCCCGCCCATCGGGGCTGTAATCTTCGCGAACCGTTCCCCACGCGCGTTCGGCTAGATACGGCCCCCAGCGCTTCCAGTGCTTGACTCTAGCCTCCGCTTCCGCGAGGCGTTGCTGCTCAGCGAGTAATGGATACGGCATAGGTGGGCACAGTTGACTTTACCGCGCCCACTTATATACAACCGCAAATCGCAAGGAAGCGTTTAGGCTACGCTCGGTTCCCTCAGCCCTTCGATCGGATGCTTGTACTTGCACTCCGCGTTCGGGCATTGCGCCACCGGCCCTGCCTTCAGCCACTTCTCGACTAAATAGCTGCTGCCGCACTCGGGGCATTTTTCGGGAATCGGCTTGCCCCATGCAACGAAGTCGCACTCCGGGTAGCGATTGCACCCATAGAACGTCCGCCCGCGCTTCGAGCGCCGCTCCACCACTTCGCCCGCCGAACAGTTCGGGCAGGGAACTCCAATCGTCTTCTGCTTGACGTACTTACAAGTCGGGTAATTACTGCAGGCCACAAACTCGCCATAGCGGCCGAATTTCTGCACTAGGTTATTTCCGCACTGCGGGCACTTCTCTTCAAGCGGCACATCTTTGCGCTGCTCGCCGCCGATTTGCTTCGTGGTCTTGCAATCCGGGTATCCGGAACACGCGAAAAACTGCCCGAACCGGCCCTTCTTCAGAACCATCGGCCGGCCGCAGTTCTCGCAGTACTCGGCCTCATCCTGCTCGGTCAAATCGGCCTTATCGACATCCGGCAAGTCCACCGTCAGTTCGCGCGTGTTCGTGCATTCCGGATAACCCGTGCACGCGATAAAGCTGCCATGCTTGCCCCACTTGATTACCATCGGCTTGCCGCACTTTTCGCAGACCAGGTCGGTCGGCTTCTCCATGCGCTTGATATCGGTCATGTTGCGCTCGGCGTGCGCGAGATTTTTTTGGAAGCGGCCGTAAAACTCGGCCATGGCGTCGCGCCACTGCAGCTTTCCTTCTTCGATCTCGTCCAGTTCTTGTTCCATTCGCGCCGTATAACTGACCTCGAACAGATCGTTGAAGCTCTCCAGCAGCAGGTCCGTCACCACCATTCCAAGCTCGGTCGGATGGAACTTTCCGCCTTCCTTCTTCACATACTCCCGGTCCTGTATGGTGGACAAAATCGAGGCGTATGTCGAAGGCCGACCCACCCCGTCGGCCTCCAGCTTTTTCACCAGCGTCGCCTCGTTGTAGCGCGGCGGCGGCTCCGTGAAATGCTGCTCCGGCCGAATCTCTTTGAAGCGCAGCGCTTCGCCTTGCGTCACGGCTGGAAGTTTATGCTTCAGATCCTCGTCGTCTTCGTCCTTCTGGTCTTTTCCTTCTTCGTAGATCTTCAGGAATCCATCGAACTTCATCACGCTGCCGGTCGCGCGAAACACATAATCCGTCTTGCTCTTGGCCGCCGCCGCGATGTCGATAGTCGTCTGGTCGAATACCGCGGGCATCATCTGCGACGCGATGAAGCGCATCCAGATTAACCTGTACAGTTTCAGTTCGTCTTCAGCCAAATACTTTTCAACCGACTCGGGCGTACGCAGCACCGACGTCGGACGAATCGCCTCGTGCGCGTCCTGCGCGTCCTTCTTCGTCTTATACACGTTCGGCGAATCGGGCAAATAGTTTTTCCCGTAGCGCTCGGAAACGAACCCGCGCACCTCCCCTAACGCGTCCTCGGATACACGTGTCGAATCGGTACGCATATACGTGATCAGGCCGACCGACCCGTCCTTGCCGATCTCCTTGCCTTCGTACAATCCCTGCGCCAGCATCATCGTTCGCTTCACGCTGAAGCGCAGCTTCCGCGAAGACTCCTGCTGCAGCGTCGAAGTTATGAACGGCGGCACCGGATTCCGGCGTTTCTCGCGCGTCGCGACCGAACGGACAATATAGGTTGCGCCATCCAGGTCCTCGACGATCCCCTTCGCCGACGCCTCGTCGCGAATCTGCGCCGTCTCGTCGGCGCGCTTATTGAGTCGCGCCATCAGCACCGGGGGCTTCTTGGCGTTCAGCGCTACGTCAATCGTCCAGTATTCCTGCTTTTCAAAAGCGCGAATCTCGCGCTCGCGCTCGACGATCAGCCGCAGCGCCACCGTCTGCACGCGCCCGGCCGACAACCCGCGCCGCACTTTGTCCCAAAGCAAGGGTGAAATCTTGTAGCCCACCAGCCGGTCGAGCACGCGCCGCGCCTGCTGCGCCTCCACCAGGTTCACGTTGACCGCCATTGGCTTATCGAACGCCCGCTTTACCGCGTTCGCCGTGATCTCGTTGAACATTACTCGGAAGATCGCAGGCTTATCCGCCTTCTTCGGCTCGAGTTCTTCCTTTAAATGCCAGCAGATCGCTTCGCCTTCCCGATCCGGGTCGGCCGCCAGATACACCGATTCAACGCCTTTAGCCGCTTGCTTCAGCTCCGCGATTAGCTTCTTCTTGCCTTCGATGACTTCATACTTGGGCGTAAAATCGCGCTCGATGTCGACGGCCAAGTCTTTCTTGGGAAGATCCTTCACGTGGCCGAGCGAAGCTTTCACGATAAACTGCTTGCCTAGATACTTCCCGATGGTCTTCGCCTTCGCTGGAGATTCAACGATGACGAGTGATTTTGCCATACCGTATTCTAATTAACCTATTGAATTGGATTCCGCGCGGCCTCGGAAAGTGACCGCGAGAACGCTACCCTTTTACCACACCTTTACGAAGTTCTTCCCGGGAAGCTGCCGCGCCAGGCCGGACATCTCAAGGTCGAAGAGTGCGCCGATCAACTCAGATGAAGAGACCCCTTCAAAAGTTTCCAGCAAGTTATCAAGTTGTTGAGGAACATCGACTTGCAGGCAGTTCAGCAACCTCCGCGCTAGCGCCTTCATGGGCTCCTCGGGCATCGCGTCCGGGACCTCCGCGAGCGGTTCGCCGCTTTCCAAAAGAACTTTCTGTTGGGCCTTGACCACCAATTCACGCCGAACACTTAGCGGCAGCTCATTGGTGACATCTGTCCACTCCTGCACGAGCTTCGCCCCCTGCTTAATCAGGAGGTTCGGCCCCCAGCTCATCTTCGACGTGATGTTTCCGGGAACCGCGAAGACCTCGCGCCCCTGGTCCATGGCTAGCTTGGCCGTAATCGCCGAGCCGCTGTGCTGCGCCCCCTCGACAATAATCACGCCCAACGAAATTCCACTCACAATGCGGTTGCGAATGGGAAAATTCTGGGGGTACGCCGGCGCACCCAGCGGGAATTCCGACAGCAGAACTCCGCGCCTGCTGATCTCTTCGTACAGCTTGCGGTTCTCCACCGGGTATAGGACGTCTACTCCGCAGCCCAAAACCGCCACCGTGTCCCCATCCTCGGCGAGCGCCGCCTTGTGAGCGGCCGTATCGATGCCCCGCGCCATCCCGCTAATAATCGCCAGCCCAGCTTTCGCCAGATCCGAGCTCAGCCTTTCGGCGGCCGCCAGCCCGTAAGGCGTCGGACGCCGGGTACCCACCACCCCAACCATCGAGGCGTCAAGAAGCTCCGTTCTGCCGAGCGCAAACAGCAGCACTGGAGGATCGAAGATCTCGCGCAGTTGCCGCGGATACCGGGCATCCTGGATGGTGATGAGTTGCGCCCCGGCATCCAGCAGCTTCTGCTGCTGATCCACCGCATCTTCGAACGAATAGCCGCTCGCCAGATTGCGCGCCTGAGCCGGGCTCAGTCCCCCCGCTTCCAATTCCGATGCCGAACACCGAAAAATCGCTTGCGGCGACTTGAACTTTTCGAGCAGCCGAAGCGTGCTGAGCGTTCCGACGCCCGGCGCCATCCGCAGCGCCAGCCAGTTCAGGGTCTCTTCCGAGGTCAGAGTGGGTCGGGCGAGGACCGAAGCTGGCATGTGGAATATGTGGAGCGCACAAAGCCGAGTTCTCAAAAGGCGCGGAACGGCCCGCCCGTTACCACATCGGTCCGGCCATTCCACCTGGTGGGCCAGCCCTCGCCCGAACTCTACACGGGAACCGACTCGGCGGCAACGCTCTCGGCCGCAGGCTCGGCGCCCGGGAGCCATCGCGCGAGGGCTTGGTCTAAAGTCTCCTTGCTGACCGGTTTCGGCACGTAATCGTCCATGCCAGCCGCCAGACACCGCTCCCGCTCCCCGGCAAGCGCATTAGCGGTTACAGCCACTATCGGGATGCGTGAGAGCGGAGGCCCCAAAGCGCGAATCGCCTTCGTGGCCTGAAAACCGTCCATAACCGGCATCTGACAGTCCATCAGAATCAGATGGTAATTCCTCTTCTGCACCATCTCCACTGCTTCTGCCCCGTTCTGCGCCAAATCGACCGAATACCCCAGTCTTCCGAGCAGATGCAAGGCTACCTTTTGATTGATCAGATTGTCCTCTGCAAGCAGTAGCACTCCCCGTTTCCACCGGCTCTGATACGTCGGCTGGACCACCTCGCTCGCGGCGCACGGTGCGGGCGCCGCCTGCTCCGCTTCGATCACCGAGAGTCCCACCGTAAACCAGAACGTGCTGCCTCGCCCGGGCTCGCTTTCGACCCCGATCGTTCCCCCCATCATCTCCGCTAAGCGCTTCGAGATGGCGAGACCCAGGCCGGTGCCGCCATACTTACGCGTTGTCGAGCTGTCTGCTTGAGTGAAGCTTCGGAACAGGCGGCTCAGCGCTTCGGCCGAAATTCCGATCCCCGTGTCCGTTACTGTGATCCGAAGCGCCGCCCGGCCAGCACCTTGCTGCTGATCTTGCGAAACGCGAAGCATGATGATGCCGGATTCGGTGAACTTCACGGCGTTCGACAGCAGATTCAGCAAAATCTGCTTCAATCGAACGGGATCTCCCAAAACCATAATAGGCAGCTGATCGTCAAAGGCGGTCCGAAGCGCCAAGCCTTTGCGCTGTGCCGCCTCCGCCACCAGTCCCACCGAATCGCGAATCACATCTTTTAAGCGGAACTCAGTGCTTTCAAGCTTTAGTTTTCCCGCCTCGATCTTCGAAAAATCGAGAATATCGTTAATGATTGCAAGCAGGCAGTCGCCCGATTCCTTGATCGTTTTCAAATAATCGCGCTGCTCTCCGTCTAAAGGCGTATCGAGCAATAGACTCGTCATGCCGATCACCCCATTCATGGGCGTCCGGATCTCATGACTCATGACCGCTAGAAACTCGCTCTTCGCGCGATTGGCGTGTTCGGCTTCCGCCTTCAACGACTCCTGTTCCGCCAGCCTGCGATCCAGTTCCTGCGTCCGCTCGGCGACCAGCCGTTCGAGCTTCCGTTGTCTAGAAACGAATGCGTTTACACGCCAGCGCCATATCAGCACCAGCAGCAGCACCATCGTAGTGGCCTCGCTGAGCACAAATGTTCCGCTTCGCCACCACGGCGGAACGATCCGGAACGAAAGGCTCGTGACTGGCGACGTGCGCCCGCTGCTCGTGTCGACCGCCATCGCCTCAAACCTGTAGTCCTGCGACGGCAGACGCGCATATCGAACCTCGCGCGCCGAAGTTTCGATCCAGTCGTTCTCCATCCCCACCAGCCGATAGCGGAAACGGATCGCCTTTTCGTCGCGGAATGTCAACGAAGCAAGCCCAATCGTCAGCGGCTCCGAGCTGAACTTCAGCTCGCTTCCCGGCGAAATCTCTTTCGACCCGAACTTGCTCCAAACCAGAACGGGCGCCGGCGGAGGCGGGGCAGATCCGGACCAGTCCGGCGCCAAAAAGTGGGACAGCCCGCCCCCCGTCCCGATCCAAATCGTGCCGTCGAAATCTTCGAAAAAGCATTTCCCTGACGTGTCGTTCCACACCAATCCACCGTCTTGCGTATACCTCCGCCAAGTACGGCCGTCGAACACGTTCACCCCGTTGTCTTCGCCCAGCCATATCCACCCGCGGTGGTCGGCGCCTAGAAACGCAATCAGGTCGGAGGCGAGCACCGGTCTCTCGAAACGGTCGATCTTCACCACCCGGTCGCCTGCCACCTTCAGGCGCGCCGCACCCGCAAACCCCCCATCCACCCACACGTTGCCCGCGACGTCAATCGTAAGATCGCTAAACTGGCCTCCCAGCCTGCCAGCACTCACGTCCGTCCGCTCCCATTTCGCGCCGTCAAAAGTGTACAGCGCATCGGCGAACGCTACCCACAGCCGCCCGTCCGGGCTCTGCCCTACGTCCGATACCTTCTTGCGCGGCACGATCGGGTCATCGATCTGCCGGAAACGTCGCTCTGCGCCCTGCCCTTCATTTACGAATAAGCCCTCCCGGGTCGCGATCCACACCCGGTCCCGCGTGTCGACGAATAGCCGATACACATCGCTGAAACTGAATTGTTTGCCCCGCAGAGTCGCCCGATCGATTTGAATGACGCGCCCTACCCCGGTGCCTACCCACAGGTATCCGTCCCGCGATTCCGCAATCCCCTGCGCCCGATCCGTCTCTACCCCGGGATAATTCCACGCCCGCAGCCGCTTGCTGCCCGGCGGCATGAACGTGACGCCGTGCTCGTCGCACACCCACAACCTGCCCGTGCTATCCCGCAGCACGCCCCACACAACGTCGTTTCCAAGCCCATTCGCGGTCGTCCAGTGCTCCCACTCGCCGTAGCCCAGCCACTTGCGCAACCCGTGCCCCAGCAATCCCAGCCAAACCGAGCCTTCTTTATCGACCAGAATCGACGAAATCGTCTCGCGAGTCAGCCCGTTCTCTTCGGAAAAGACCTGCCATTTCCCATCCTCATAACGCGCCAGCGCCGTATCCATGCTGGCCAAAATTCGCCCGCTGCTGTCTTCGGCCAGGCTCAAGTACATCCGCCCCACGCGTTCGTGCGGCAAGTCCCTTGTCTCGAATCGCGAGCCGCCCTGACGCAAAACCGCCAGATGCGAAGGCCCCCTCACCCAAAGCTGTCCCCGCACGTCGCGCAGCAGGTGCGTCCATGAATCCTTCGGTAGACCGTCCTGCACTCCCCACCGGCTCACGCGCTCCTTGGTGTATTCGCACAGTCCGCCGCCGCAGCCGAAAACCACCGAACCATCGGCGTTCGCCAGGACGCTATTGATCGCGCTTTCCGGTCCCTCTGGGGCCCGCCCGGAGATCAAAGGGCGGCTCTCCCACTCCCCGCTCGCGCTCTCGGGCGCCACGCTCAGCAGCCCAAACTGCGTCACCGCCAAAATCTCTCCGTTCGCCCGCGCCGCCACGCTCGATCCCAACGGGATCTGCAGGTTCTGGCCCTTGTACCGCACATTGTGAAAGCGGCGGTCTTCGCCCAGGTAGAACAGCCCTTCCGTCGTGCCCGCCCACAGCCGTCTCCCCCTGTCTTCCACCAATGCATTTACGAACGTTCCGGCTAGCCCATCCGCCCGCCCGAACTCCAGAAATCGCGACCCGTCATAGCGGAACAGCCCATTCTGCGTACCCATCCAGAGGAATCCGGCATGGTCCTGCAGCATGCACAAGACGTTCAGATTGCCCAGCCCCTCCGAGTAGTCTTCAAACGTATATCTCTGTGCAAACAATGGGGCGCACGCCACAAGACACACGAACAGCGCCCCTGTTTTTCGGAACCGGCGGTGTGCGAGCAAGCTCACGCTAATTGCTTATCGGCCCTAGCCGTGAGCATCTTTATAGCCCTACCCGGTATCTCTTCCAACTTTGCGCCGCCGCTCGCGCCTCAATGCAAACGCCATCGCGCTCCAAACCGCGTCGAACGAACAGACCTTATAATCCACCATCCCTAGCTGGATCGCCTGTTCGCGAATCAGCCCCTCGGTCACCTCGCTCCGAGCCGCCGACCCGCCCTTCCGCCACAAGATCCACAGCTTGGTCCCGCCCGCCACTTCCCGCATCTCCGAGAGCCGCTCGGCCAGCCCCCCGCCTTCATGCACGAAGCACAGCGTCACATCCGCCCCCGCCCCCGCGCCTTCGCTCCACTTCACGTTGGCTGGCGCCTCCCGCATTTCCCGCCAAACTCCGCGCGGCGCATTCACCAGCGCCACGCTCGCGCCTTCCCGAATCCCAAGCTTCTGCGCTACCGTCCGGCCCGCATAGCGATCCATCATCGCCGCCGGTACAACCGCTTCCTGAACTTTCTGCTTCAACGCCCGCCGCAGCGCCGCCCTCAACCCGCGCAGTCCGCAGTAAGTCGCGTCGGGTAGCTTCGCCCGAATCTTCGCCACCTTTTCTTCAGCGCCCTCGCAAAACACGATCGGAATATTGCGCGTCCCCCGCGACTGCCGCAAAGCCACCGCTATCTCGCGTCCATGAGAAGGCAGCCGCGATAAGTCAACCACAAATGCATCGGGCGCATTCTCCCGCAAGCGCCGCATTACTCCAGGTGCAATTTTAGAGACATACTCCACCTGGTAACTCGCGGCCTTCAAGAGTCGCATATGTTCTCTGGCTTCCGCTTCGTTCCAGTGAATTAAACTGATGCGCCGCATCCCGGCATGTTATCAGTGCGCGCGTGAAGACGCGTACCGAATGCCCCACCACGCCTCGAAAGAAACATCGCCGATCTTACTTAGTAACTATTGCTCTCGACTAGTTCCGGCCCGACCGTGTTAAGCGCAGCCAAGATTACGGCGCCAACGCCCGGGCGATACCGACCCATAAGGAGTTGCTCCAGTCTGGCCTGGGGTCAGCGGCGGCGCGCGCAAACGTCCAGAGCCGCAGCCGCTCCTCATCGACCTCGCATAAATCGGCAAGCCGTTTGACCAAGCCGGCCGGATCTGCCTTCAGCCGTCCTTCGCAATTGTGCAGGTGTTGAACCACGTCATAGGCGGGGTCGCCGATGAATGGCTTCGGGTCGATTACGAGCCAGGGCTCCCGTTCCGATCGCAGAACATTTCCTGCGTGAAGATCGGTGGCCAGTAGTACGTCTGTGGGTAGCGGTTTTCCGAGCGCCTCCCAGATCCGCAAACCATCGCGCACCAATCCGGCATCCGGCCATAGCCGAGCCTGAGCCACTGTCTCACTGCTCCAATATTCCAGCATTTGTGAAAGGTGTCGGAAACCTTGGAGATTGTTCGACGTCGCGGATCGTTTCCACAGGCGCCTGAGTAGCGTCGCAATCACAATGTCTCCCTTGTCTTCCGGCTCGGAATGCAGGGAGTGTCCAGGTTGACAGCGCTCCAGCAACATCGCGCCAGCCTCGTGATCCGCCTCAAGCAATCGCACCGTCGGGTCGCCGTTCCAGAAGAGCAGGCCTTCGATTTCGGATTCGCCCTCCATATGAGGCATTGCCAATTTCAGGACGGCCGACGTCCCATCGGCGCGGACAACCGGGGCGACCCAGGAGCACGTTACGTTGGCGTGCTCAAATGGAGCGCCGGCGCGCAGCGACCAGCGCCTGGTCAATTCCTCCAGCATGGCTGGCAACCCTTCGAGCCATCGCTGCCGTCCCTCATGCTTGCGGCAGTTCTCGCTGAGTTGCTCGGGGATGATCATCGACCCACTCAAACGTGTCATGTAGCCCCCAGCTGCTTCCAACCTACTTGAGCGAAGACACGATTGCTTTTTTCTTCTTTACTACCGTGAACACCACTTGAGATGGATATTGAGCCGAATGGTGTATCGCGTTGTGCGCCACCACACCCTCCGTTTCGTCGTAATTGTTGCCGCCGGTATTCAGATTTCGGTCGAAACGCGGAAAGTTGCTGCTCGATATTTCGACTCGAACGCGGTGGCCGGCGTCGAAATAGTTACTGGTTGTCAGCGGCTGCAGGGTCACCTTGTACACCTTGCCCGGCGCCATGAATACCGGCTTTTTGTCGTATCCCTCGCGATAACGGAGCCGCTGAATGGTTTCGTCCAGGTTGTAAGCGGTCCCATCCGGCAATACGTCGATGATCTTTACCGTGACGTCGGTATCCTTTGCGTCCGAAGAAACGTAGATTGTCGGCGTAATCGGCCCACTAAACTCCAGACCCTCTTCGAGAGGTTTGGAAGTATAGACCAGGATGTCGTTCCGCGCCTCCATGGCTCGTTGGTCGAATGCCCCGCCCGTGACGGCATTGCCTGTACAGCAGACATTGCCCCCATACGAAGGAACCGGGTTTTTCGGATCGTAGATGAACCGGTCCGTGTGATCCGAGCTTGGTCGCGTTGCGCTTAGGACGCCGTCACCGAATAAGCTATTGGCTTTACCTTCGCTATCCAGATAGAAGGTCATGGGCTCGGCGCCCTCTGGCGGCCATGTCTCCGCCGCCTGCCACTTGTTTAGCCCCATTGTGTAGTACTGCACCTTGGGAGTCTTCTTTAAAATTCCGTTCTCTTCGCCTTTGAGGAAGTGATCGAACCAGCCATAAGTAAGAGCATCGTAATCCAGCCGCGCATCGCCCATGTCGCGCTCGCCCACCATGGTGTGATCGGTGGCGCGCTTGTAGCCGCAATGCAGAGTCGGCGCTATGACGGCATACTGCTGGTTGGCCGCCTCGCCGCGGGCAGTCCTGCGCACCAAGTTATAAGCAGCTAAGTTCGGTCCCACAGAGACGTCGTACCAGGACATAAACCAAAGCCCGGGAATATTAATAGGTTTGTTGTCGTGCCACAAACCGCCCGCGTACCAGGCCGGGCTGTTGGGCGTCCGCTCGATCATCGCTCCTTCCGTGGGTACCGGCATGTTATCGGCGAAAATTCCTTTCGGACCGTCCACGGATTTCAGAATGTCCTTTTCCGGCAGATGCCGCAGCGCTTTCGCCCAGTCGACCGCCGGCGGATGCTCGGCCAAATCGAACGATTTCGAAACTCGGATCAGATCCGCTTGCGTCGTATCGGCCGGAAACATGGGACGCACTTGGTTCTGCTCGCCATTAATCCAGGCGATAAACAGCATCTGCACCGCGCCGCCCCGATACCAGTTCCCCTGCTCGTAATACGGCCCCACGCGCCCGACCCCCGCGCCAAAGCCTTGCGGGATCATTGTCGTGAATGCCGGGTTGCCCAGCGCCGCCACTCCCAGTTGCCATTCTGCCGTCGAAGAGCACCCGATTGTTCCCACCTTGCCATTCGACCAGGGCTGCGACGACATCCAGCTAATGGCGTCCGACCCATCCGAGAGCGGCGCGCCCAGAATGTCGTAATTGCCCTCGGAAAAGAAATGCCCGCGCTCATTCATCTCGACATAGGCGTATCCCCGCTTTACAGCGTCGAGTTCCGCCTTCATATCGCGCGGTACACCATGGGCGACATCCCAATAATTGAAGTTATAGGGTGTTCGAACGAAGATAATCGGATACTTCTTCGAACCATCCTTCGGCCGGTAGATGTCGGTCGCCATGCGCTTTCCATCGGCCATGGGCGCCATCACTTTACGATCTATGATCGCTACCGATTCGAGTTCTTTCTCAGTCGCATTGCGCTTTGCGATCTCTTCCTGCGAAAGCGCGCTTTGCTGTTGCGCGTGTCCCGCGGCTCCGCAAACAAGTCCGACGATCAGAGCACCGGCTACGCTGATTCTAGTCATCAGAGAAGTATCTTATACGAGCAAATCCCGGAGTCGCAGTCCCAGCGGAGTGTTCGTAAACGAGCGCGGCGCCCGTAAGACGGCACAACCACTCGCCTCCGATATGTCTTGGGCCAGACTCGCGCAACCGTGACGCCGAGCCAAGCGTTGCATACTGGGACGAATCTCCCACACCGAAAACCCATACCATCCAGCCCATGAGGATCTCCAGCGCCGCCACCGCCCTGCCCGCCCACTACTACCCCCAACACGTCCTCATCGACGCTTTCCGCCGCCACTGGGGTCCTCGCCTCGAGCGCTTTTCCGTGCTCGAGCGTCTCCACGCCGCTACCGGTGTCGATGGCCGCTATCTCGCCTTTCCCATCGAGCGTTACCCGTTCCCCACCTGGGGCGACGCCAACAACGCCTGGATCGAGGCCTCGCTCTCACTCGGCGAGCGAGCCATCTGTCATGCCCTCACGCGGGCCGGCATCTCGCCCTCCGACATCGGCGCCTTCTTCTTCGTCTCCATTACCGGTGTCGCAAGTCCCTCTATCGAAGGCCGCCTCATCAATCGCATGCGCCTCAGCCCGCGCATGAAGCGCATGCCCATCTTCGGCCTCGGCTGCGTCGCCGGAGCGGCCGGCATCGCTCGCGCCGCCGACTACGTCAAAGCTTTCCCCAACCAGGCCGCGCTCCTGCTCTCGGTCGAACTGTGCTCCCTCACCGTTCAGCAGGACGATCTCTCGGTCGCCAATCTGATCAGCACCGGCCTGTTCGGCGACGGCGCCGCAGCGGTCATCCTCTCGGGCGATGAGCTAAACGCCGCCCCCGGTCCCTGCATCGTCGCCACGCAATCCACTTTTTATCCCGAAACCGAATCCGTCATGGGCTGGGACATTTCGGAAAAAGGATTCCGCATCGTCCTTTCCCGCGAAGTTCCCGACGTAATCCGCGCCAATCTCGGTCGCGACGTCGACGAATTCCTCGCCTCACAAGGGCTAGCCCGCCGCGACATCTCCAATTGGGTCATTCACACGGGTGGCCCTAAGGTTCTCGAAGCAACCGAGTCCGCCCTCGGACTCGCCCCCGGCGCGCTTGACGTCTCCTGGACCTGCCTGCGCCGCACCGGTAATCTTTCTTCGGCGTCTGTCCTGTTCGTCCTCGAAGAGACTCTCGAAAACCGCCGCCCCGCGCCCGGCGCCTGGGGCCTGCTCGCCGCCATGGGGCCCGGCTTCTGCTCCGAACTCGTGCTCCTTCGCTGGTAAGCGGTAACCCCCGCCTCCTGCTCGCGCATCTAAATAGAAATGATGAAGCTGGGAATTACGAGGTCGGTGTCTCTCCCGGCCTTGGCCCTGGCGTCTTGCGCTCTCCTCGGCGCGCAAACCCAGCCGCCCACCGTCCCCGGAAGCACGCCCTATCCGTTTCCTCCCGGACAAGTACCCGGCCCCATGCCCCAGGGCCGCGTCCCCAGCGCCGGGGGTGGCAAGAAGAAGCAGAAAAAAGCCGAAGCTTCCCAAATCATCATCGCCGCCGACGGCCTCACGTTCTCGAACGACGGCAAGACTCTGGTCATCGGCACCGAAGACGGCCGCCGCATCACCATGTCCCTCAATCCTCAAACTCAATTCACCCGCTCCGGATCGAGCATCGAACCCGCTAAGGTCGTTCCCCGCACGACCGTTCACATCGAAGCCGCCGAAGACGACGAAATGTACCTTACTGCCATTAAAGTGGATCTGTTGAAAGACGCTCCCGTCGAGGCGCCTGCGGCCGCGGCACCCGGAGCTCCCGCGCCCGCCAATCGTTCTTCCGCCTCTACCGAAGACGACGAACTCGCCAAGCCCACGATCCTTCACAACCCGGTCGCCGTGCCCAACCGCCCCGTCCTCCACCACGGCAAGCCCACAGCCTCCCAGCCCTCCGATTCCTCCGACGACACTCCTTCTCCCACCCCCGCCGCGCCCGCAAAGTCCGCGTCCACAAACAAACCATCGGATTCGGGCGACACAGACTTTACAATCGATAGCGACGAACCGCGCGTGAAACCGGGTTCCGCCTCCGCTACCTTAGTCGACAGGACGCGCGCCTGGAGCGAAACCTTCACCAACGGCCTCCCCAATTACGTCTGCGACCAGCTCACGACCCGCTACCTCCAGCGCTCACGCTCCTCCGACTGGGAACCCCTCGACATCATCACCGCCAAGGTCGTCTACGAAGACGGCCACGAGGATTACCGCGAGATCACCGTCGGCGGCAAGCGCACAAACAAGAGCATGATGGAACTCGGCGGCAGCACCTCGGAAGGCGAATTCGCCTCCACGCTCCACAGCCTCTTCTCCCAGCCCACCGATGCCGAATTCAAGCTATACGAATCCACCAGCGTCGATGGAAGCGCCGCCGCCATCTACGATTTCAAAGTCCTCCTGCACCACTCCGATTGGTTGATTAAGGTCGGAGGCCAGGAACTCCTTCCCGCCTATAGCGGCAGCGTCTGGATCGACAAGGCCACCGGCGAGGTCCGCCGCCTCGAAATGCAAGCCGACCGCATTCCCAAGGATTTCCCGCTCGATTCCATACAGATGGCCGTCGATTACGACCGCGTCCACCTCGGCACATCCGAGTTCCTGCTCCCTGTTCACTCGGAAAATCTGGCCTGCCAGCGCGGTTCGCCCATCTGCACCAAGAACACCATCGATTTCCGGGACTATCACAAGTACGCAGGCGAGAGCACCATCGAGTTCAAGTAACGAAACACCCTAAAGTTCCGGCCGCTTTCTGCCGTTCCGTTTCTTGATGGAGCTTGCCGATCGCAGTCCGCTGGCATCCAGCGGACTGGTCACTTTAGTCATTTACCCTAGGCCCACACCCGCAGCGGCGCCTAAGGAACGCGCCGAAAAGCCCGGCCGACCGGGCGTGCCCTGGCGCCTCGCTCTATCGGTCTTTGTCCTCGCCGCGGCCATCACATTCGCCGCCGTATATGGACACGAACTGTGGTCCGGGAACGGTTCAACCCTGCCGCCCATCCTGCGCGGCGCACGTGCCGCCCAGAATCTGGGTCTCCGAGTCCAATATCAGGGCGAACGTCTGCTTGTCACCTGGAGCCGCACCAGCCCCGACGTGCGGGGCGCAACCGAAGGCGTCTTGCGTATCGACGACGGCACGGCGCATCGCGAAGTCTGGATGGACGCCTCGCAAGTGACCGCCGGCTCGGTCTTATATAAGCCTGCCTCGGACGACGTCATCTTCCGTCTCCAAGTCGAAAGCGGCACCGCGAAACCAACCATCGAAACCATCCGCGTCCTCGGCGCAGCTCAAGCGCCCAACCCCCGCGGCGCGCCGGCCACGTCCGCTCCCGCGCCGGCGACATCGCCGGCTGCCTCCCCCTCTTGATCTCGCCGCGCCTTAGCCCTTCTTATCGAACACCAATGTCTCGGTCTTCTCCGACGGATCGATATGCTGAAAATCCACCTTTAACGTGCTTCCTCCCGGATCGAGTTCCAGCTTCCATTGAGTCACCGCGTCTTCCTTCGGCCCATCGGTCTTCAGAATCACCAGCGCCGTGCCGTCGTACCACAGGGATACATGCGCTTTGCGGCCGTCTTCGTCGAACTCGCATTGCGTCCCGCCCGTGTCGCACGTGAACTTGGAAGTGATCTCTTTTCCGTCCTTCTCGCGTATGACGCGCGTGAAGTTGATCTTGCCCGAGGCGTCCTGAATTGTGTAAGTGATGCTTCGGCCTTCGGCGGCTGGACTCTTTGCTGAATCCAGTTGCCATGTGCCGCTGAAGTTTGGTGTAGTGCTCCCTGCAAATGCCAGATACGTGGCCAAAGGCGCTGCCAAAACTGCGAGCGCCAAGCGAAAACAGGCCATGCGACCTCCTTTAACCGGCGCTCCGCTGAACCAATCGCACAGGCCGTCCGAACTCGGACCGCCCGGCCGGCGTCATGCGCGATTGCTGACGGAGTGCTATCAATCTGAATTATTTTCGAGAGGGCTTTTGGCCCTCTAATAGCCTACACCCACGTGCCTATCGCGTGGGCGCCACTTGATGTTGCACCCGATACTCGGCTTCTGGTTCGCATCCACGGCCCGGCCGCTCAGCACCGCTTCGATCGCCGCGCGCAGTTCGCGCCCGCTCACCGGCACGTGGTTGCCGGGACGGCTCCCGTCCAATTCGCCGCGATACACCAGCCTGCGATCTTCATCGAACAGAAAGAAGTCCGGGGTGCAGGCCGCGCTATAGGCCCGCGCCGTCTCCTGACTCTCGTCATAGCAATACGGAAACGCGAGCCCTAATTGCGCGGCCATCTCCCGTAAGCTCTCCGGCGCATCGTCGGGATAAGTATCCGCGTCGTTCGATGAAATCGCCACAATCCCAAGCGGCTTCCCCGCATAGTCGCGCCCCAGCCGCGCCAGCTCGCCCTCGACATGCTTCACAAACGGGCAGTGCCGGCAGATAAACATCACCAGCAGCGCCTTCTTGCCTTCGAACCGCTCCAGCCCGATCCTCTCCCCCGAAGTCACCTCCGGCAAAGCAAAATCGGGCGCCTTTGTCCCCAGTGCAAGCATCGTCGATTCTGTGCGTGCCATCGGTCCTCAACACGAGCGTAGCAACTTCACCCGAGACCCTACAGCCCGCGCCATCTCCCGCCGATAGATATCCTGAAAGCAGATCTGAGGACAGCTACCGATGGCCACCCACGCAGTCGAAATTGCGCAGGGCGAGCGCTTCCAGTTCGGCGAGAACTGGCGCCGCTTTCTCGCCAATCTAGACGACACCCGCATCGCCGCCGCCGAACAGAGTCTCCGCGGCATGCTCGAAGTCCCGGATCTCCAAGGCTGTACCTTCCTCGACATCGGCTCCGGCAGCGGCCTGTTCAGCCTCGCGGCGCGCCGCCTGGGCGCCCGCGTCCACTCCCTTGACTATGACCCCCAATCCGTCGCCTGCACGCGGGAACTGCGCCGCCGCTATTTCCCGGACGATCCCGATTGGCGCATCGAAGAAGGCTCCGCGCTCGATCCCGCTTACCTGGCAAGCCTTGGGAAGTTCGATGTCGTTTACTCCTGGGGCGTGCTCCATCACACCGGCGCCATGTGGCGCGCGCTCGAAAACGCCGCGATCCCCGTCCGCGATGGCGGCCTGCTGTTCATCGCTCTCTATAACGATCAGGGCGGCATCAGCCGCCGCTGGGCCTCCATCAAGAAAGCCTACGTCCGCCATCGGCTATTGCGCGGCCCCCTTGTTGCATGGTCATTTGCCTACCTCTTCGGCGGCAGCTTTCTCAAGAACCTGCTTCTCGGACGCCCAATGAAAGCCTTTAAAAGCCCTAACCGCGGCATGAGCGTCTGGCACGACATGATCGACTGGGTCGGCGGCTACCCGTTCGAAGTCGCCGGCGCCGGCGAAATCTTCGAGTTCTTCAAGCGCCACGGATTCAGCCTCACGCGCCTCGTGACTACTCATAGCCTAGGCTGTAACGAGTTTGTCTTCCGCCGTATCGGTTAGCCTGCTTCTGTGCTAGCCTATCCCCGACAGGCGGTGGGATGAATCTATTTGTTAAAAAACCGATCGGCACACTACTCGCCGAATGCGAAGGCGGCGGCCACTCGCTGAAGCGCAGCTTGAGCGCTATGTCGCTCGTCGCCCTCGGCATCGGCGCCATCATCGGCGCCGGCATCTTCACCCTGACCGGTGTCGCAGCGTCCACCCACGCGGGCCCAGCGATGGTCTACTCTTTCATCCTCGCCGCCGTCGGCTGCGCGTTCGCCGGCATCTGCTACAGCGAATTCTCCACCATGATCCCCATCGCCGGCAGCGCCTACACGTATTCCTACGCCACCATGGGAGAACTCATCGCCTGGATCATCGGCTGGGCGCTCGTCCTCGAATATGCCGTCGGCGCCGCCACCGTCGCCGTTAGCTGGTCCTCCACCTTCGATTCCATCCTGCTCTCTTTCGGCATCACCATGCCGCGTTCGATCGTCGCCGGCCCCTTCGACACCATGCCCGGCGCCGTGAACCTGCCCGCCATCGTCATCATCTGCATCATCTCCGGCATCCTCATCCGCGGCATCAGCGAATCCGCCAAGTTCAACGACTTCATTGTCGTCACCAAAGTCACCGTCGTGATCCTGTTTATCGGCATTGGCTACTTCTTCATTAATCACGCCAACTACCATCCCTTCCTGCCGCCCAACACGGGCGAGTTCGGCTCCTTCGGATGGTCCGGCGTGCTCGCCGCCGCGGGACAGATCTTCTTCGCCTACATCGGCTTCGATGCCGTCTCAACCGCCGCCCAGGAAGCTCGCAATCCCAAGCGCGACATGCCCATCGGCATCATCGGCTCCCTGCTGGTCTGCACCATTCTCTACATCCTCTATTCGCTGGTGCTCACAGGCATCGTCAATTACAAAGACCTCAACGTCGCAGCCCCGCTCGCGGTCGCAGTCGATCACATGAAGGGCCTGCCCTGGGTTGGCTTCTTGATGAAACTGGGTTCGCTGTGCGGCCTGACATCCGTCATGCTGGTCATGCTGCTCGGCCAGTCGCGCGTCTTTTATTCCATGGCGAACGACGGACTGCTGCCGCCGCTGTTCTCGCAGATCCACCCCAAGTTCCGCACGCCCTGGAAATCCAATCTGCTCTTGATGGTCTTCGTCTCGCTCGGCGCCGCCTTCACTCCCATCGCCCGCCTTGGCAACCTCACCAGCATCGGAACCCTCTTTGCCTTCGTGCTGGTGTGCATCGCGATCGTCATCATGCGCAAGCGCGAGCCGGATCTTCCCCGTCCCTTCAAGACACCCATGGTCCCGCTGGTGCCCATTCTCGGCGTGATCGTGAACCTGGCGCTCATGGCGGGTCTCGGCCTCATCACCTGGGCCGCGTTCCTGATCTGGATGACGCTCGGTCTGGTAGTCTACTTCTCCTACGGCCGCAAGACCAGCGCTCTGCAGAACGCAGAGCTCTCCTCGCCGGCTGCGAGATAGGCCTGGCCCTAATCTTCCTGCGCGGCGAACACCGGCTCTTTGCCCGCCAGCATCAGCCTCTCATCGAGGGACGTCTTCACCAGCTCTTCTTCCATCTCCGAGAGCCCGTTCGCGTCTCTCTCGATGCGCGCCAGCAGGCCTTTCATCCGCCCGCGCGAAACCTCCGCCGGTATCGCCAGCGCATACGCGAACAGCGCGTCCGACCGCAGATCTTCATCGTCGAACAGCTTCCGAACGCGATCCAGCTCGCTCCGAATCCCGTAATAGCCCACCCCCCACACCGCGCCGCGCCGCGTCTCCAGGTCCGCATCGTCCAGGTGCTTGGCAAAGTACCCGCGAAAGCTCGGATGCAGCGAGCGCCACATGGCTTCGAGCGCCTTCGCCCGCCCCTCCGGCGCTTCATACAATCGCACGATCGCCTCGCGCACTTCCTCGCGATCCGCCTCCGGCGCCAGTCCCACCATCAGCCCCGCGCGCTCTTCCAGCGCAAGCCCCGAGTCGCGCAACGCTTTCAGCATCGCCCGTAGAACCTCGGCATCTTCCACCTCGCCCGTCAGCGCTTCCCACGCCCGCGCCCGCGCAGTCGCCGATTCGTCCCGCTTCGCCACCTCCAGCAGCCCGCGCCGCTGGGCATCGTTCAGCTCTCGATTGAAAAACGAACTCGCCGCCGCCGCCCGCACCGCCGCCAGCGGGTGTTGCAACAACTCCGTTCGCTCGTCTTCATCCAGCAGATCCAGCGGCAAGTCCGTCTGCTTGGGATACAGCTCCCAAATGTCGAACGGCTCATCCTGCTCCGGCTCGGCCGCGCTCTCTTCGGGCCTGCGCTCCAACGCCTCGAGCGCCTCCGATACTTCCTTCTTCAGCTCGCGATCCGATTCGTCCAGTTCCGCCGCCGCCTTCTCGATAACGGGCCGCGCCGCCGGATCGCCATAGATCCTCAGCAGCAGAACCGCGTCCCACAGGTCGTACTCCAACCGATCCGTCAGGATCTTCAGAATCCGTTCGTCCCGCGTTCGCAGATGGGCCAGGATGAACGCAACCTCGCCGCTTTCGGATTCATCCAGCTCCCCATACAACGCCAGTAGCGGTTCGAGCGCCGGCGCGCCGATCTCTACCAGCGCCTCCACTGCTTCATCCGGCACATCGTCCGGATCTCTCTTTACATAGCCGATCAGAAACGGAACCGCTTCGGGCGTCTTCCACCACCTCAGCAGCGCCATCAGATCCGGATCGAGGTCCACCGGATCCTCGCTGCGGTCCCGCTCGGCGAACGCTAGCACCGCCGGCAGGGCTTGTTCCCGCCGCTCGACCAGCGCGCGCAGAAATCGCTGGTCCAGCCCGATGTGCCCCTTCGCCGCCGCATTCAAAATCTCGGCGGGCGAAGCTTCTGCCAGTTTGTTCGGATCTAAAAACATCGAGCGAAACCTCTTCTCGGCGCGCGCAACCGCCGGCAAACTGCCCGTGCGCTTCTACTGCTCGGCTTCGACGATCACCGTGATCTCTGCCGTCACGTCCCGATGCAGCCGCACCGCTACCTTGTGCTCGCCCACCGTCCGAATCGGCTCATCGAGCTGAATCTTCCGCCGGTCGATGTGATACTTCTGCGCCTCCAGCGCATCGGCGATGTCCTTCGCCGTCACCGAGCCGAACAGTTGATTGTTTTCCCCCGCCCGCTGCCGGATCGTCACCGTCACGTTGTTCATCAGCTTCGCGAGATCTTCCGATTCGCTCTTGGCCTTGGCCTCGCGCCGCAGATAGGCTTCGCGCTCCTGCTCGACGATCTTCCTGTTGGCGTCGGTCGCCGCCACCGCAAGCCGCTTCGGCAGAAGAAAGTTGCGCGCGTATCCGTCGGCCACTCTTACCACCGCGCCGCGCGCGCCCACCTTCTCGACGTCTTCTCTCAGAATGACTTCCATCTTGATCCCGTGCCTCCTACATCCGCGCCGCAAACGGCAGCAGCGCGATGTTGCGCGCCTGCTTGATGGCCTCGCTCAGCCGCTTCTGGTGCGGCGTGCATACGCCCGAAATGCGTCGCGGCGTAATCTTGCCGCGCTCCGAGATGAAGCTCGAAAGCAGCCGCGCGTCCTTGTAGTTGATATCGTCCACTTTGTCTACGCAGAATCGGCAAACCTTCTTCCGCCGGAAATACTGCTTCTTGCCCGTCGCAATCGCTTTATCGCCGCCGGTCGGCCGCTGCGAAGCCGCTATCGGACGCCCGCCTCGTTGTTCTGGCATACTCTCTTATTCTCCTTCCGGCCTCGATGGAATTGCGGGCGTCGCCGTTCCCGGCGCCCCCGGTACAGGCGCGCGCCCTTCGGCGGGCAGCAGCGGCGATGCCACCGCCGGCGCCGAAACCGGCTGCACAGGCTTGCGCGCCGCCCGCTTCTCCCGCGCCTTCTTTCGCTTCTCGATGCGCTTCAGCTTTTCATCTATCCGCACCGTCAGGTACTTCAGCACGAGATCCGCCACGCGCAGCCGCCGCTCTACTTCTTTCACCACCTCCGGCTTCGCCGAGAACTGCAAAAGTATGTATTGCCCTTCGTTGTACTTCAGCACGCGATAGGCAAGCTTGCGAACGCCCCATTTGTCGGCTTTATCCATGGTGCCGCCCGCTTGCGTAACAACGTTCCTCAATTGTTCGATCAGCGGATCCACTTCTTCATCGGTGGCGTCCGGTCGAACTATGAACAACTCCTCGTAAATTCTCATTGTTCCTCTTCTTGTATGCCTCTGGCGCGGCGATTGAACTTCGCCATGGCCCTGATGGCGCCTTCGGCAACTATGAACTCGATGGCGTCCGCCGTATACGTCACCACCTCGCTCACGTCCTCTTTCAATTCCCGCTCGAACGGAGCGAGAACATAAGCCGCCGCATCTTCCACCGGATGCTCCGGACGGATACCCACTCGCACCCGCAAGAACACATCCGTCTTCAATGCCGCGATGATCGACTTGACACCGTTGTGCCCAGCCGCCGAACCGGACTTCTTGATCCGCAGCGCGGTCCACGGAAGATCCAGCTCGTCATAGACTACGATCAGGTCTTTATTCGTCATCCTCCGGGATTTCAGCACGCCGTGTATGCCGGCCCCCGAATTATTCATGAACGTCTGCGGCTTCACCAGCAGCACGTCGTTCTCCCGGATCTTCCCGCTGCCCGTCAGCGCAATGCCCTCATTCCTCGAAACGCGAATGAAGTGGCGCTTGGCCAGCTCCTCCACTACGCGAAAACCCAGGTTATGCGGCGTATCCTGGTACCGCACCCCCGGATTTCCCAACCCGACTACGCAATAACTGCGAGGGCCCGACACCCTGACGCGCGGAAGCTCGCTTTCTTCCAGATCTTCCGCGACAACCCAAGCCCCTGCCATTCCCCTTTAAAGCTTCGAGCCGCCCTACTTTTTCTTCGGAGCAGGTTCGGCCGCGCCCTCTTCTTCCTTCTTGCCCTTCTTGATCACTTCCGGCTCGGCCCCGGCCGCTGGCGTGGCTTCAGCGCCTTCGGCCGCCGGCGTCTCTTCCGCTCTCAGCGCCACCACGTGCGAAATCACCGCCTCCGGCGGGCTCAGGAGCTTCATCGATCCGCCGAGCGCGATATCGCCCGCGCGTACGTTCTGCCCGATCATCAGTTCGCTCACGTTCACCGCGAACTGTTCCGGAATATCGTTCGGCAGGCACTCGATCTCGATCTCGCGCGTCACGATCTCATGAATGCCGCCCTGAATCTTTACGCCCTTCGGATCGCCCTGCGTCACCACCGGCACCATCACCGTGATGCGCTGGTTCAAATCGATCCGCTTCAAATCGGCGTGCAGCAGCGAATCCTTAATCGGATCGAACTGCCAATCGACAATCATCACCGGCGTCGCCTCTTGCCCCGCCAGGCTCAGATTGAAAATCGTGTTGTGCCCCGTCTTGCTGTGCAGAATCCTGCTCAGCTCCTTCGGGTTCACCGCCACCGGCGTCGGCCCGTCGCTGCCTCCATACACTACGGCCGGCATGGAGCCCTTCGCCCTCAGCCGGCGCGCCTCATTCTTCCCTCGTGAGTCCCGCGCTTCCGCGGTGACGGTCATATCCTTTCGCATTCTTCACCTATAAAAATCTTGGCGCTCTCTAATCGATAAATAAAGTGCTGATCGAGCCGCCTTCGTGGATCGACTGAATCGCCTTTGCCAGCAGCGGCGCCACCGAAAGCGTCCGAAGCTTGGCGCATTTCGCCGCATGGTGCGAGTGCGGAATCGAATTCGTCACCACCAGCTCTTCCAGCTTCGATTGGTTGATCCGCTCCACGGCCGGCCCCGACAGCACCGCGTGCGTCGCAAACGCCGCCACCGATCGCGCCCCCTGGTCGAGAAGCGCCTCGGCGCCGTGCACCAATGTCCCCGCCGTATCCACCAAATCGTCCACCATCAAACAATGTTTCCCGCGAACCTCGCCGATGATGTTCATAACCTCGGCCACATTCGCATCCGTCCGCCGCTTGTCGATAATCGCCAGCGGCGCATTCATGCGCTTGGCAAACGCCCGCGCGCGCTCCACTCCGCCGGCATCCGGCGAAACAACGGCTAGCGATCCGCGATCGTAATGGTCCTTGAAATACTCGACCATCACCGGCGCGGCAAACAGGTGATCCACTGGAATATCGAAGAATCCCTGAATCTGAGCGGCGTGCAGATCGAGCGCCAAAACCCGGTTCGCCCCCGCTGTCTCGAGCAGGCTCGCTACCAGTTTCGCGGATATCGGCATACGCGGCCGGTCTTTCCGGTCCTGCCGCGCATACCCATAATAGGGTAACACTGCCGTGATCCGCTCCGCGCTCGCACGCTTGAAAGCATCGATCATCAACAGCAATTCGATCAGGTGATGATCCACCGGCGTGCAAGTCGGCTGCACCACGAATACATCCGAGCCGCGCACATTCTCTTGAATCTGCAGATGCGTTTCCCCATCGGCGAAGCCCTTGATCATCATCGAGCCAAGCGGGCACCCCAAAGCCTCGCAGATCTCCCGCGTCAACGCCGGGTTCGCCGTTCCGCTGAAGACTTTGTAATCCGTGTACAACGCTCGGACCGGTTTGGGACTGGACATTCTGCACTATTCTCCACTAATCGGCGGTTGCCTCAACGCGAATTCGCCCAAAGCTCGGCGCCACGCGTTTCCATACCGCCGCCGCCCCAGGAAACGAACCGCGTGCGCCGTCCCCGCTTCGAACCGCAAGGCAGCCGCCCGGCTCTGCTCCAGGCTTTCGAAAATGCCGTACAAGGCCGAGCCGCTTCCCGTCATCCGCACCAGCCCCGCGCCCAGCCGGCGCAGTTTCCGCCTCAGCGCCGGAAGCTCGGGATGCATCTCAAAAACAACCTGCTCGAAGTCGTTTGTCAGTGGGATTTCGTTTAACCTGCAGCTGCCGAGCGCCCAGGCTACACGCTGAAACTCTCTCAGAATAGGGGACGCGGCAGGTGAAGTCAACCGATCTGTAGCCAAAGTCGTTCGACCTAGCGCGGCATAAGCCTCTCGCGTCGATACGTGAATGCCTGTCGAAACCACCAGCGCCGCGTGCGCCTCCAGGTCCGGCAGCGGATAAAGCTCCGTCCCGCGATCCAATCCCACCGCGGTCCCCCCGCGCAAAAAAAACGGAACATCGCTACCCAAACTCTCGGCCAACCCAAATAGGTCGGCCGGCGCCATTTTCTTCCGAGCCAGCGCCGGCAGCGCAGCCAAAACCGCCGCCGCATTGCTGGACCCTCCGCCCAGCCCCGCGCCCATCGGTATTCGTTTCTTGAGTTCGAAACGAACCAACGCCCGCACTCGCAGCGCGTCCAGCGCCAGCCGCGCCGCCCGCGCTACCAGATTGTCCGGAATCACCACCGAGCTGTCGATCTCGATTCGCGTCCGCGGTCCGGCCTCGAATTCGATCGTGAGCGTGTCCTTCAGGCTGATGGTCTGAAAGATCGTGCGGAGATCGTGATAGCCGTCCGGCCGCCGGTTGAGTACCCGCAGATCCAGGTTCAGCTTGGCGAAGGAGGGAACCGTGACGCGCAAGGCTAGTACTGCAGGAGTGAGAACACGTCCCGGCCCGCCAGCCGGTCCCGTCCTTTTAAGAACGTGAGTTCAATCACGAATCCCAGCCCCGCGACCGTCCCACCCACCTGCTCGACCAGCCGTGCGACCGCCGCAGCCGTCCCGCCCGTCGCCAGCACGTCGTCGATAATCAGCACGCTCTGCCCCGCCTCGATCGCATCGGCGTGCATCTCCAGTCGATCCGTGCCATATTCGAGTTCGTACTCGACGCTGCGCACTGTATGCGGCAGCTTTTTCGGCTTGCGAACAGGTACGAAACCGGCGTGCAGCGCATGCGCCATCGCCGGCGCAAAGAAGTAGCCCCGCGCTTCAATGCCCACCACAACGTCCACCCGCGCATTGCGATAGTGCGCCTGCATGGCCTCGATCGTCTCCGCGAACCCGCGCTTGTCCTTCAAAAGCGTCGTGATGTCGTAAAAATTGATGCCGGGCTTCGGAAAATCGGGAATTTCCCGAATAAGCTGCTTTAGCTGCATACCCGGCAGCGTTTGCGAGTGCGGTGCGGACACCCGAAAATTGTAGCAGGCGCAGCAGGTCCGATGCGCAATGCCCTAGCAGCCCGCCATCGCAGGCCTCGACTCCAGCCACCGCTCCAGCTTGTTCCGCAGTTCCACCTCGCGTACCGGCTTTGAAAGATAATCCGTCATCCCCGCCGCCAGACACGCATCCCGGTCCTCGGCAAACGCGTTCGCCGTCATCGCGATGATCGGCAATTCCGCGAAGGCCTGCCCCCGGCTGCGAATGCAGCGCGTCGCCTCGAACCCGTCCATCTCCGGCATCAGGCAATCCATCAACACCAAATCGTATGGTTCGGAGCCGACCGCCTGCACGGCTTCGATCCCGTTGCGCGCCACCTTCGCCCGGTACCCCAGATTCTTAAGCATCGCCAGCGCCACTTTCTGATTGATCGCATTGTCTTCCACAAGCAGGAGCCGGAATGGCTTAGCGGCTTTCGTAGCCGCGGGCTCGGCATTTACTCTCCCCGGCGCGCTCCCCATCCGCTCGCCCGCGCGCGCCTTCACCGTGAACCAGAACGTCGAGCCCTCCCCGACTCGGCTCCGCACCCCGATGCAGCCGCCCATCAGCTCCGTCAGCCGCTTTGAAATCGCAAGCCCCAGCCCCGTACCCCCAAAGTTTCGCGTCGTCGACGCCTCCGCCTGCGTGAACGGTTGAAACAGCCGCGCCTGCTGCTCGCTCGACATTCCGATTCCTTCGTCGGTCACCTGAAATCGAAGCTCGCATTCCCCGCCGCTGCACGCCGCCAGTTCCGCCTTTAATTCCACTTTTCCCGCCGCCGTGAACTTGATGGCATTGCTCAACAGGTTCAGCAGCACCTGCCGCAACCGTACAATATCTCCCCTCACCACCTCGGGCAGCGAAGAGTCCAGCGCCGCCACCAGCCGAATCGATTTACGCGCCGCCGCGTTCTCTACAATCTGCAGCGCCTCCCGAATCGCCTTCCGCAGGTCGAACTCCGCGCACTCCAGCTGCAGATGCCCCGCTTCGATCTTCGAGAAATCCAAAATGTCGTCGATGATCGCCAGCAGCGCCTCGCCCGAGCTCCGAATCGTCTCCACGCAATCGCGCTCGGCCGGCCCCAGATTCTTCCCCAGCAGCACCGCTGTCATGCCAATGATCCCGTTCAGCGGCGTCCGAATCTCGTGGCTCATCGTCGCCAGAAAATCGCTCTTCTGCCGCGTCGCCGTCGCCGATTGGTCCACCAGCCGGTTCAGCTCGCTCGCGTGCCGCTGCAAGTCCTGCCGCGATGACTCCACTTGCAGCAGGTATTCGAGCATCTCGCTTTCCGTGCAGGGCCGATCGATCAGCCCCAGCGACCGCGCCTGGTTGGTCGGCCGAAACTCGCAATATGCTCCCACCGCCTCTTCGACGGCGAGTTGTTCTAGTTCGCAATGTGCCATAGAGAAAGCCGGACCGTACCACCGCACGTGCGTTTGGCTGACGGCCTAGCTATCTCTTCGGCGGCCCTGCGGCTTTCTCTAGGTTCCTAGGAACCCTTAGCACCGCTATTTCGCTTCAGTCTAAGCGGGCGGGTACCGGGAAATTTCTTCAGCGTACGGCCCGCGGCCGTGTCGTTTTTGAACTGCCGCTCGCAATCGCCCCCGCTATCATCGGCCCCGGCGTCGCCGGACACGCGTTCCCCGCCAACTGCGTAGTCACCACGTTAAAAAAGTTATTGCTTGCTATCGTGTTCGGCGTCGCTCCCGCCAGTATCCCCGCGCACGATTCGTTCACAAAATTGTTTTCAACCGTGTTGTTCACGCCCGTGGACCCGCAGCTACTATCCAGGTGAATGCCCGATTCGGTCGCGTTCGCGATGACGTTACTCTCAATGGTGTTGCCGTTGCTGCACGCGTCGATAGCGTCGAAGATCTCCGTGTTGAGAACCCGATTGCTTTTGATGATGGTGTTATCGGCAACCCCGTTCGGGTTGTTGGCGCCGCCCGAGGTGGGATCGGTCACCGTGACGATTCCAAATTGAGTTGTCGAAACGATGTTGTTGGTGACCGTGACCCCCTCCGACGCGTAGATGAGAATGCCCGAAGCCGCGTCCCCTGTGTCGGAAGAAGTGTCGGGCGCCCAAATATCGTCAAAGATCGTGTTCGCAACTACCGAGCCCCCCGCGCCATCGCTCACCTGCACCCCGTTCTCGGCCGCCCCGGTCGTCGGTCCTTGGCCCGAAATGTAGTCGTTCACAACCAACACATTCGTCGAAGAGCCATCGGCCGTCACTCCGTTCTTCTGGAATGCGTGAACGCTGCAGCCCTGAATCGTCACCTTCGCATTCCCGCTGCTCCCGTACCCGCTCTGCACGAAGATTCCTTCGCCGCTCTGGCAGCCCGCGAGATCGCTCGCAAGCGTTTGGTTTCTCGTGGCCACGCCGGACAGGTCTCCAGAAGCATTCTGATAGTAGATGCCTCGCAGATCCGGCGCGCAGCCTGCAATCTGATTGTTGCTCCCGTCCACCGTAATATTTGCGATGTTGACGCTCTGGGCGTTTTGCACCAACAATTGCGCCGCTACAGGAATAGAAGGCGGCAGATACAGGTCGTAGGTATTCTGAACAACTCCACCCGATGGAGACGTGATCACCGCCGCATCGGCGCTCCCCGACTGGAGGCCTTTGAGCGTGACATTCTTTGTAATTGTCACCTGCTCGGGATAAGTTCCCGGACAAACGAAAACTACGGAGTTGGGGGGAACCGCGGTAACGGCTTGTTGAATGGTTGTGTAACTCGTCGCCTTCGCCGGTCCGCAGCTTCCTACATAAACAGTAACGGCCGAAAGCGTCTGGGCCGCGAAAATGGACGCGGCAAATAGCGCCGCGCGAACGAACAGTTTCATGTGTGACCTCCAATAGGGCCGCTAACTATGAACCATAAGATGTTATAGGTATATCACCGCGCGGCGGTCGGAGCTACGCCCCTGCAAAGATGGGAGGAGATGCCGCACCTCTCCATCCGCGCCAAGCTCTGGAACTGGACAGGGTTTCAGAAGCGCGAAGACCAGCTCACCATCCTCTTAAGTCTCGTCATCGGCATCGTCGTGGGCTTGACCGTCGTCGCCTTCATCCTGCTCACCGGCCGCCTCGCAGCCCGCATGTATCCGCCCGAAAGCGCCCTCTGGCGTCGCTTTCTCGTGCCCATCGCCGGCACTCTTTTCTCCGGCTTCCTGCTCTTCCGCTACTTCCCCAACGCGCGCGGCAGCGGCATCCCGCAAGCCAAGTTCGCGCTCTTCCTGCAAGACGGCTACATCTCGCTGCGCACCGTCGTCGGGAAGTTCGTCTGCTGTTCCATCAGCCTCGCAAGCGGCATCGCGCTCGGCCGCGAAGGTCCTTCCGTGCAAATCGGCGCAGGCATCGCCTCCGTCCTCGGCCGCCGCTTCGGCCTCGGCAAAGCCAACGTCAAGGCGCTTGTTCCGGTTGGCTGCTCGGCTGCGCTCGCCGCTGCATTCAATACCCCTATCGCCGCCGTGCTCTTCTCGCTCGAAGAAATTTTGGGCGACCTGCACGCGCCGGTCCTCGGCTCCGTCGTCCTCGCCTCCGCCACCTCCTGGATGGTTCTGCATTCCATCCTCGGCGACGAGCCGCTCTTCCACGTCCCCGCCTATCAGCTCGTCAACCCTCTCGAATTCGGCATCTACGCCATCCTCGGAGTCATCGGCGGCATCGCCTCCGTAGCCTTCGTCAAACTCCTCCTCCGGCTCCGCGTCTGGTTCCGCCGCCTTCCCGCCTGGAGCCTCTGGCTCCAACCCGCCGCGGGCGGCCTGCTGATGGCGGTCTTCGCGCTCATCCGCCCCGAAGTGCTCGGGGTCGGCTACGATTACGTCGACAGAGTCCTCACTGGAGATTTTCCCCTCAAGATCGTCGCGCTGCTCGCGATCATGAAAATCGTCGCCACGCCCGCTTGCTACTCCTCCGGCAACGCGGGCGGCATCTTCGGTCCCAGCCTCTTCATCGGCGCCATGGTCGGCGGCGCGGTCGGAAGCGTCGCTCATACGCTCTTCCCCGGCGTCACCGCCAACGCCGGCGCCTATGCCCTCGTCGGCATGGGAACCGCCTTCGCCGGCATCGTCCGAACGCCCCTCACCTCCGTCATCATGATCTTCGAGATGACCCGCGACTACTCCATCATCGTGCCGCTGATGATCTCCAATCTCATCAGCTTCTTCATCTCCCAACATCTTCAGCACGAGCCCATCTACGAAGCCCTCGCTCTGCAGGAAGGCGTCTACCTCCCCACCGGCGAGTCCCGAGAAGAACTCGAAGGCATTCACGTCAGCGAAGTCATGCAAACCGGCGTCGAACCTATCCGCCCCGAAACCGGCATCGAAGAAGTGAAGGCGCGCCTTGAAAAAGAGAAGACCAGCTCCTGGCCTGTTGCAATCGACGGCGCCATTCAGGCCGTCATCAGCATCCACGAAATCGAGACCACCGAGCCCGCTCCCTCTGCCGCGCGCGACCTTCTCAAGGCCAATCGCGATTATCCTTACGTGCACGCCGATCACCCCGTCACCTACGCCCTCGAACGCATGGGCGTTAAGGGAGTCGACGTGGTCCCCGTCGTCAGTCGCGCCAACATCCGCCAGATGTACGGCATCGTCACGCTCAAGGACATCCTCGCCGGCTACGGCGTCACCGGCGCCGTAAAAGCGAAACAGTGACATGAGTGCCGCCGGAACAGTCGCTGCGTTCGCCCGGGCCCGAGGTCCTCGGCTCGGGCTCATCCTCATCGTGCTTGCCGTCATCGGCGCCCTCGCCGCTCTCGACCTCTTCCTCGAAAACGCCGAGCAGAGCGAAATGTCCGTCCAGGCTCGGCACACCTTCGCGCAAGGCGTCCAACTGCTCCAATCGGGCGACGCCACCGGCGCAGTCGAGGCTCTGCGTCGCGCCCACGCCATGGAGCGCAAGAACCTTGCCTATGAGATGGAGCTGATCGCTGCTCTCACCGCCGCCGGCAAAACCGCCGAAGCCGAGCCGCTCATGAACGAAGTGCTCGATGCCGATCGCAACGACGGCGCGGCAAACCTGATCGCCGCGCGCCTGCGCCTCAAGGAAGGCAACCTCCTCGACGCCGAAGCCTACTACCATCGCGCCATCTACGGCGAGTGGCCGCAGGATGGAACTTCCCATCGCATTGCCGCCCGCATGCAGCTCATCGGCCTTATGGTTGAAAAAAACCAGAAGCAAGAGCTGCTCGCCGAGTTGCTCCCGCTTCAGGAGCAGGCCAAGAACGATCCCTCCCTGCAGAGCCGTCTCGGACGTTTGTTTCTGATCGCCGGATCGCCCGGACGCGCCGCCGAACAATTCCGAACACTCGTGCGCGCCCACCCCGCCAGCGCGGAAGCCTACGAAGGATTGGGCGACGCCGAACTCGAACAAGGCGATTACCGTGCCGCGCGCGCCGCCTTCGCCGCAGCCCTCTCGCGCAAGCCTAAGGACTCCGCCCTCGACGCCAAACTGCAATTGGCTGCCACGCTCGCCTCGCTCGATCCCACCCCCCGCGGGCTTGCTTCCTCCGAAAAATATCAGCGCAGCCTGCGCATCCTCGGCTGGGCCCAGCAGGATCTCGAAAAATGCATCCAGATGACAGGCGCCGCGCCCGCCGATACGCAACAGACCCTGCTCGCAAACGCCGCCCTCGCCATGAATCGCCCGCCGTCGCAGCCCACCAACGAAATGGCCGAGGCGCTGCTCTCGCTGGCGGAGAGAATCTGGCAAGCCCGCCTCGCCGCCTGCGGCGCCGCCACCACGAACGACGAAGAGCCCCTCCGCCTCGTCATGGCGAAGCTCGCGCAAGCCACTTGAGCCAACGAACATGAAAGCCGCCGTACTTCATCAACCGAGCCCTATCGCGAACCGCCCGCTCGCAATCGAAGACGTTGCCTGCCCCCAGCCGGCGCCCGGTCAAGTCCTCCTCCGCGTGCGCGCCTGCGCCGTCTGCCGCACCGATCTGCACATTGTCGAGGGCGAGTTGCGCCCTCAGTTGAACAGCGTCATCCCCGGCCACCAGATCGTCGGCGAAATCGTCGCCGGCGAAACTGGCGAATCTCCGCGCGGCGCGCGCGTCGGCGTTAGCCTGCCACGCGGTACCCGCGTGGGTGTAAGTTGGATCGGAGGCATCGACGGTTCCTGTCCCTACTGCCGCCGCGGCCTCGAAAATCTCTGCGACTCCCCCACCTTCACCGGCTACACCGTCGACGGCGGCTATGCGGAATACGCCATCGCCCGCGCCGATTTCGTTTTCCCGCTTCCTGCCGCGCTTGACGATCTGCACGCCGCGCCCTTGCTCTGCGCCGGCATCATCGGCTTCCGCAGTCTCCGCGTCGCCGGAGTCGAACACGGTGAACGCGTCGGCCTATTCGGCTTCGGCGCCTCCGCTCATCTCGCCATTGCTGTGCTTCGCGCCTGGAATTGCGAGGTCTACGTCTCCACTCGCGGCGAATCCCACCGCAAGCTCGCCGCTTCCCTCGGCGCCCACTGGGTCGGCCCCGAGACCGAAGCGCCTCCCGTCCCGCTCGACCGCGCCGTCACCTTCGCGCCCAGCGGCGATGTCGTCCTTGCCGCGCTCTCAAGCCTCCGCAAAGGAGGCGTCCTCGCCATCAATGCCATCCACCTCGACCGCATCCCCGAATTCGACTACGACCGCCTGCTCTGGGGCGAGCGCCAGATCCGCAGCGTCGCCAACATGACTCGCGCCGATGCTCGCAACTTCCTCCAGATCGCAGGCGAAGTCGGCCTGCAACCGCAAGTCACAACATTCCCGCTCGACCGCGCCAACGATGCCCTGCTTGCCCTGAGAAACGACGCGATCGACGGTGCCGCCGTCATCGTCCCCTAGCGTCCCGCTAGAGCGCCAACTGCCCCTTGTACATCATGTCCTTCAACCGAAATCTCTTCTGAACGTTTACCGACCCGAAGCGCGTCACCAGGTTCACCTCTTTATCGCTCGCCACTATCGGCCGGCTTCGCGGGAAAAATAGATGAACTGCCCCAGTCTTCGCATCGATCTTCGCGTCTTCCGGCGCAATCGCCGCGCCGCCCCGCACCAGCAGTCTCGAATTCGCGATGAATCCCTGAACCTGCTGCGGATCGTCGGCCGGGTGCTCCGCGGATGGCGCCACATTCGCCGGCGTCAGCCCGATCACCGTAATGACATAATCCCGCTCCGCGCGCTCTGCAACCGTCGCAGCGTCGGCGTCTTTCGACCGCTCCAGCGCTTCACGCACGGGCAGCGCGCTATCCCATCGCACCGTCACCGGCAGTTCGGGCGTGTCGCCCACCCCCGTATTGCGCGCCACCCCGCCGTCCCACCGGCCATCAGTCACGCCTCGCCCGCCGGCCACGCCGCTCCCCCCTGCCCCAGGCGGCGGCGTCACCGCCATATCGTCCGGTTCCAGCGCCTTGCCGAACGTCGCCATCGCCTGTTGCGCCCACGGCGAGTCGCTCAGTATCTTCTGTAAATCCCCCGGCGTCCACTGTCCCGGGTCCTTCCCCGCCCACGGCTGCGACGCCCCCAGCGCCACCGCCAGCCACACCACTCCGCCTGCACGCCGCAACCTCGGAAACATAGACATCCAGACGATGCCGGCGCAGCTCCCGTTTCCCCGCACATGTGATGCGCCGCTCTCCTCGGCTCACGTGATTGGGCTCCGATTCTGCCATAACGAAATGTGTGGAGTGGCGACAGTTTGAGATTTATCACCGGCTCATCAAAGAATTGGTCGAGCCGAACGACAAAGGAACCTATATTGATCGTCAATGTGCGGTCGTGTTTGAGCTTCGTCGCTTCAAGAATTATCAGCAGTTGACCGTTAGGATCCTGGAGGGCTTGCGGCACGATTGGAAGGATGTTCCCCAATTTCATGCCCGACTGAAGAAGGAGATCGATCTCGCTCTGAACGATCTGAAGAGTACGTAGACATGTTCGTAGAACTTCCGTAGTTGCCCGCCGACGTCTCATTTTCGTACGCTTAAAACATGCAGTTACTCACGGCTGACGAGATCGGACGTTTAACGCCCCCGGAACGGCTCCATCTTATTGCGCAGTTATGGGACAGCCTCGACAATGAGCAGCTTCCGTTGACCGAAGCGCAGCAAGCCGAGTTAGACCGCCGCCTCGCTTCCCTCAACGACGACCGGCGCAACGGTGTCACATGGGCGGTTCTCAAAGCTGAGCTTGAGCAGCGTTGCCCGTAGCCTATCGTGTCATCTTCACGCCCCTGGCCCGCGCCGAATTGATTGAGGCGCAGGACTGGTACGAACGTCAAGCCCCCGGCTTAGGGCGACGTTTCCGGCAATCCATTGACGCCCTTGTCGAGCGGGTCAACAGCGGCCCCCTGCAGTTCTCGGTTGTCTATAAGAGCGTACGACGCGCCCTGTTGCGCCGCTTTCCGTACACGCTGCTTTTCGTGATCGACCACGATACGTTGCTCGTTATCGCATGCTTTCACGCGAGCCGCGACCCAGCGCACTGGCTAAAGCGCACATAACTCCTCCCGCGGCGAGGATGGCCATGAAAGTTCCGCAGTGGGGAACCTCAAAGGCCTTTCGCCCGTAATTCGCCAAGCCCCAAGAGAATTCGCATTACACACCGGCGCGCAGCTTTCCCTTGAGACAACGCTCAGCCCCCGTCCCACGTCGTATTATGTGAATCGTATGCTGCTTCGTGTATCCGAACGCCGGCGTCGCCAGCGCGGCTTCTCCCTCATCGAGCTGCTGATCGTCATCGCGATCATCCTGGTGATCCTCTCCATCGCCCTTCCGCAGATGGGTAAGGCGCGCATGCACAGCCAGGAAATGGCCGCCATTGCCGAAGTCCGCACCATCAACCAGGCCGAGGTGCAGTACCAATCCCAATTCGGCCAATACGCCACCTCCCTCACCCAGCTTGGCCCTCCCAATTCCGCGGGCGCCGCCGAAGGCCCTCAAAATGCCGGCCTCATCCCCGCGAACCTGGCCGGCGGTTCCGCCAGCGGCTATAACTTCACGATCACCCAAACCCCCACCGGCTACGCCGTCACAGCCATCCCCAAAACCTTCGGCAGCACCGGCCGCCGCACATTCTACTCCGACCAGAGCGCTATCATTCGGGAGAATTGGGGCCAGGAGCCTGCCTCTGCTCAAAGCTCTGAAATCAAGTAGCGTCCGCCCGCCCGTCCGCTTCTTCGGCTGCCTCTGCTGCGCCATTGCCCTCGCGAACTGCGCCGCCGCGGAAGCCCCCCGCGCGGCCGATCTCGCCGCTCTGCTTGCCAATTCCACCCTCGATCCCAGCCAGACCTTCCGCGTCCGCGACCTCCAGCTCAGCCGCGGCGACATCAAAATCTACCTCACCGACGGCATGCTCTCGTTCATCACTCCCGCCGTCGGCCGCACCTTCGCCGCCGTCTTCACCGTCTCGGGCTCCGACACTGGAGACGCCGAGGTTCTCGTCCTCCCCCCGCAGCGGGCCGAACGCGCCTCCCTCGCCTCCTTCATCGATAGCCCGAATCTCGACGAACACTTCACCTCGGCGCTCTTCCTCTTCTCCGACGACACCGCCCCCGAGCTCCTCGCTCAAATCGAAAAGACTCCGGTGCGCAAAGCACCCGAACTCGCCGCCCAGCTCGCTCCCAACGTGAATCCCGCCGTTCAACAGGTCCTCTCCCAGCTCAAGGTCCATCTCATCGAGTCCCTGCTCGACAATCACGCCCCCGCCGACGGCTTTCTCTATTCGCTCTTCATCGGCCGCCATCTCGGAGATTTCGACGTCCTCTGGGAACCCTCCCAATTCGAGCCCGTCTCCATCGGCCGCCTCGCCCAAACCTCCGGCGGAACCGCCTTCCAGCTCTGGACCTCTTTCCGGCCCCGCCGCTCCCCGCCTCCCCTCCCGCCCCCCGTCAGCATTTCCGATTACCAAATCGATGCCACCATCCGCCCCGACCTCAGCATGGCCTCTACCGCCCGCTTTCAATTCGTCCCCTCGCCTGCGGCCGGCCGCGTCCTGTCTTTCGTCCTATCGGAAAAGCTCCGCGTCTTATCCGGCAGCATCGACGGCGCTCCCGCCGAAGTCTTGCAATTCGATTCTTCCCACGGCCCCACCGTAAAAACTATCGGCACATTTCTGCTCGTCTCGCCCACACCCATCGTCCCCGGCCATCCCCACGCGATCGAAGTTCGCTACGAGGGTTCCGTCATCCGCCATCCCGCCAAAGGCTCCTACTTCGTCGACGAGCGAAATAGCTGGTACCCCTCGGCGGGCACAACTCTCGCCAACTTCGACCTCACTTTCCGCTGCCCCGAAAACCTGCGCCTCGTCTCAACCGGCGAGCCCGTCAGCGAAGACGTCGCCTCCGGCCTCCGCATCGTCCATCGCAAGACTCTGGTCCCGGAACACCTTGCCGGCTTCAATCTCGGCGAATACGAATTCGCCGCCGGCGAGCAAAGCCGCTACCACGTCGAATCCTTTTCCAATGCCTCCGCACCCCGCGAAGATCCCCACGAAATCCTCACCCAAACCGAAAATATTCTGGACGATTACACCCGCCGCTGGACCCTCCTGCCTATCCACAGCGTCGCCGTCTCTCCCGTCCCCGGCTACTTCGGGCAAGGCTTCCCCGGCCTGATCTATCTCTCCACCATCTCCTATCTGCGCCCCGAAGAGCGCCCCGCCCAGCTTCGCAATCCGCGCCTCGATACCTTCTTTTCCGAAATGCTCCTGCCCCACGAAATCGCCCACCAATGGTGGGGCAACCTGGTTTCGCCCGCCGATTACCGCGCCAACTGGCTCATGGAAGCCATGGCCGATTACTCCGCCCTCCAATTCGTCGAGCGCTCCAAAGGAACCCCCGCCTTCGACGCTCTGCTCGAGCAGTACCGCGAAGACCTTCTGCGCCAGGAAGCCGGCAAGACCATCGAATCCGCCGGCCCCGTCGACTTCGGCCAGCGCCTGCTCGATAACAGCGGCGTTCTCGCCTGGCACGTCGTGCTCTACGAAAAAGGCGCCTGGATCCTGCACATGCTCCGTCGCCGCCTCGGCGACGACGCCTTCCATCGCATGCAGGTCCGCCTGCTCCAGCAATTCTCCGCCCAGCCCATCTCGAACGAAGATTTCCGCAAACTCCTGAGCGAATTCGTGCCACCCGCCCAACCCGACAAAGGCCTATCCCTGTTCTTCGACGCCTGGATCTACGGCACCGGCGTCCCCAAGCTCGCGCTCCACCGCGACAATCTCGAAGTCTCCGGCGTCGATGACGACTTCAGCATCGACATTCCCTTGCACTGCCACGCCCCCGGCGGCAAAGAGCAGGTTCGCTGGGTCCGCGCCTCCGCCGGCAGCAATCCCCTCGAACCCTCTACGGCTAAAACTTGCGACCTTCCCCCCGCAAGCGATTTCTTATACCGCCCCGAGTAAACCTTTTCCGCCTCGCTCCGTCCCTCCGTATGGATAGCTATGCTTGCGTTCATGGCAGACCGCGTCGACGCCGGCCTTCGCACCGACTCCGGCCTTCGCGATTTCGGCGGTTGGATGGCCTCCGAGCAATCACGCATCTTCCGCCTCTGCCGCCGCATGCTGCAAGACCCGGATGAGGCCGATTCCGCCACTCAGGATGTCTTCCTCAAGGCTTACAAGGCGCTCAGCTCGACCACCGTCGCCGCCAGCCTCGACAATCCCGGCAAGTGGGTCACCCGCATCGCCGTCAACACTTGCCTCGACCGCCTGCGATCGAAATCCTGGAAGATCTGGAAACGCCGTCCCGCATCCCAAGACGAAGACCGCATCCTGCAATCGGCCCCCGGCCGCGAAGCCGACGCCGAGGCACAGCTCTTCGCCCAACAAATCCAGCGCAGACTGGAGTTGGCGCTCGCCAAGCTTTCCGCGCGGCAGCGCGCGGTTTTCTCGCTCCGGCACTTCGACGCCCTGCCGCTCGAAGAGATAGCCGACATGCTCGCATTGGACATCGGTACCGTGAAAGCGCATCTGTTCCGCGCCATCGTCAAGCTGCGGGAGGAGTTGAAAGACCTGTACACGGCACGCCCATAAGCGTGCGGAGGGAATATGAACATCGAGTCCAAAGTGTCAGGACATTGGACAGATGAACAACTAGTCGGTCATCTGTATGGCGTGGGACCCGGCGACGGCCACCTTGACGCCTGCGCCTCGTGCCTCGCCCGGTTGTCCGCCATGCGCTCGCGGCGCGAAGCCGTTGAAAAAAACTCCGCCCTTGCCGAAGACGGGGACTTCGAGTTTCTCGCTTCCCAGCGCCGCCGCATCTATCGCCGCATCTCCCAACCCGCCCCCTGGTGGCAAGTCGCGCAACTGAAACGCTGGGCTTCGGCCGCCGCTGGCCTTCTGGTCTTCGCCGGAGGATTGCTCTTCATCGAGAGCCATCACCATCCGCAACCGCCCGCTCCCGCCATCTCCGACGCGCAACTCGCGCAGGACGTCGGCCGCATGGCCGAAGATTCCGAACCGCCTCCCACCGCCCCTTTGCAGGCGCTTTTTGAAGAATGATACGGCTCGCGCGGATCTTTATTCTTTGTTGCGCGGGCGCGGCCTTGGGCATGGCGCAGAACGCCGCCAACATGCCCTGGTGGACCAGCGACGTCGTCCAGGATCTCGGCCTCTCGCCCGCTCAAACCCAGCGCATTCACCAGATCGTGCGCGGCTATCGCGACCGCCTCTTCGATGCCCGCAACAATGTCCAAAAAGCCGAAGCCGCGCTCGAAGACCTGCTGAACGAGCCCGCTGTCGATCCCGGCGCCGCCAAGCCCGTCATCGATCGCCTCGCCGCTGCCCGCGCCAACTCCACGCGCGTCTTCACCGAAATGAGCCTTCAACTGCGCGGCGTCCTCACCATCGATCAATGGCGCGAACTCCGCAAACGCTGGGCCGATGTCAAGAAAACCCGCAAGGGCGATACGCAACTGCCGCCGTAAGCGGCGCGTTCAGGAAGATTTCACTTCACGCGGTCGCTTCTATCTCGCCCGTCACCTGTTCCCACTGGCTCATCGCCTGTTCCAGTTCGCCGCGCTGCGTTTCGAGCACGCCCGAAAGCCGCGTAGCCTCTTCCGCGCCCACGAAATCCGACAATGCCATCTCCGCCCGCTGAATCTCAGCCTCCAGTTCCGCAATGCGATCTTCCAGTTGCTTTGCGTGCTCCTGCATCTGCTTCAGCTTGATGGGATTGATGCGCTTCGCGGGCGACCCCCGCTGCGGCATCGGAATCGGCTCGGCCGGCGGAACGCCGATCAACACATCGTCGAGCGTCGGCGTCTGCTCCGCCCCGCCCTGCTTGCGCCACAGGTAATCGGCGTAGTTGCCCGGAAACACCCGCACCTCTCCGTCCGCGATTTCGAACACGCGCGTAGCCAGATGCTCGATGAAATAGCGATCGTGCGAAACGAACACAATCGTGCCCGAAAATTTTTCGAGCGCTTCCAGCAGCACGTCCTTCGCCCGCATATCCAAATGATTCGTCGGCTCATCCAACAGCAAAAAATTCGAGGGATGCAGCAGCATGCGCGCCAACGCGTAACGGTTGCGCTCGCCTCCCGAAAGCACTCCGATGCGCTTGAACACGTCGTCTTCACTGAACAGGAAACACCCGAGCAGGTTGCGCAGCTCGGTCTCGGTCGTCCTCGGCGCCGCGCCTTTCAAATCGTCCAGCACGCGCGCATCCGTGTCCAGCTCTTTATATTGGTCCTGCGCGAAATAGTCTACGTCCACGTTGTGCCCCAGCGTGTATTCTCCCGTCGCCAACGGCTCGGTCCCGGCCAGTAGCTTGATCAACGTCGATTTGCCCGCGCCGTTCACGCCCACCAGCGCCACCCGGTCCCCGCGCTCGATCGCGAAACTGACGCCGCTGAAAACCGTCTTCGCCCCGTAGCTCTTCGCCACGTCCTTGAACTGCGCCACCACGCGCCCGCTCGGCTTCGGCTGCGGAAACGAAAAGTGAATCGTCTTCTCTTCCGGCGGCATCTCGATCCGCTCGATCTTCTCCAGCTCCTTGATCCGGCTCTGCACCTGCTTCGCCTTCGTCGCCTGGTACCGGAATCGGTTGATGAACGCCTCAAGCTGCTGGATCCGGTCCTGCTGATTCTTGTACGCCGCCTCGAGCGTCGCCAGCCGCTCCGCTTTCTGTTCTTTATATTTCTCGTATCCGCCCGTGTAGAAATGCACGCGCTTGTTCCAGATCTCGACGATCTTCTTCACCGTCACGTCCAGAAAATAGCGGTCGTGCGAAATCAAAACGTAGGCATATTCGTAACTGCCCAGGTACCCTTCCAGCCAGTCGCGCGCCTCCAGGTCCAAGTGATTCGTGGGCTCGTCCAACAGCAGCAGGTTCGGTTTTTCGAGCAGCAGCTTTGCGAGCGCGATCCGCATTTGCCAGCCGCCTGAAAACTCTTCCGTCTGACGCAGCCAATCTTCCTTACGAAATCCCAAACCCGCGAGCACCGCCCCTACCTGCGCCTCGATCGCATATCCATCCCGCGCGCGAAACTCGCTATCGGCCCGCTCGAATCTCTCGGCCACCTGCGCGTATTCCCGTCCGCCCGGATCTAGCTCGCTCATGCTCGCCGTCAAAGCTTCGAGTTCCAACTCTAGGTCTTTGACATCCGCGAACACGCTCATGCATTCCGCGAACACCGCGCGCCCGCTCACCGTCAACCCATCCTGCGGCAAGTACCCGATGCGTATGCCCCTCATCGCGCTCATCGATCCGTAATCGAGCGTCTCCATCCCGGCCATGACCTTCAGCAGCGTCGATTTCCCTGTGCCGTTCCCACCCACCAGCCCCGCGCGCTCTTTCGGAGTAACCAGCCAGTCCAGCTCATCGAACAGCAGCTTGTGTCCGAATCGCTTCCCGGCGCCCGTCAATTGCAGCATGAAGAACCATTTTCGCTGAAGCGCCTGTCGATGCGATACTCAGGTAGGGCATGCACGTATTCATCTCACATTCGCGTGTCAATAGCAGCGCTGCTTTATTGCTTTGCGACCAACTCCTTAAGCACAATATCGACACGTGGCTGGATATGCGTGACCTCGAACCTGGCGCGGAGTGGGAACCGGCGGTGACTGCGGCAATCCGAAGCGCCGGGGGCTTTGTATTCCTGATCGGACCGCCCGGCCCTGCCGACCGCTGGCAGAACTTCGAGTGGCAGCAAGTTGTTAACGATGAATATTATCTCGATCCTGCCAAGCCTCTGGTCCCGGTTCTGATTGGAAGCCCGGAGTTGCCCGGTTTTCTCAGAACCCGCCAGGCAATTGTGCTCAAAGATACGCCGGGCGCATTTGAGCAAGCTGCTGAGAATATAGCGAGGGCACTCGCGAACCCGGCTGCTTCCGTCGATGAAGCGAAGCTTGAGCTCGGTCGCGAAGCGCGAAAGCGCGCGCTTGAAACCCTCCGGGACTATTCCCAGACGCTCGCGGAAGAAGACATCAAGCGAGTTCCTACAAGAGCTATCAAGTAACGTTGCCCAGTTACGAACGGATTGCATGATCCTGCGACATAGGCCGCAGCACCTAAAAAGGTGCTCTAATGAAATCGGAGCATGCTTAACATCACCAAAGACATCCAGTCATTGACTACATTCCGCCGCCGCTCTGGGGACTTTATCAAGCAGCTCAAAAAGAGCAAGCGTCCCGTCGTGCTAACCATCAACGGGAAGGCGGCCGCCGTCGTTCAGGACGCCGAGGCGTATCAGCGTCTGCTCGATATCGCCGCGCAGGCCGATGCGGAGGAAGGCATTCGGCAGGGATTGCGCGACGTAAGCGAAGGGAGAGTGCGCGCGGCAAACAAGTTCTTTGAGGAGTTCGAGGGGCGCCATCGCATACGTCGTTAATCTCACCGCTCGCGCGGAACGCGACCTGGAATACCTATATTTCGAAATCAACGCAGCCCATTCCATTCCTGCATTGGAGTGGTATCGAGGCTTGAAGCAGGCGATCTTAACCCTCCAAGCGAGACCCAACCGATGTCCTGTCACTCCTGAAGACCCTCGTCTGAGGCATCTGCTGTACGGCAAAAGGCCGCATGTCTATCGTGTGATCTATCGGGTGGTCCGAGGCAAACGAGTCGAGGTCCTGCATTTCCGCCACGGCGCTCGGCGAAGGTTCACGCGCCCTGACATGGCATGATCGCTGCTCTGCGGCTCGGCGCCGATTACAAGTGACGCGAACTACCGCTTGCCACCCCGTCCCTCTACGCCGCCAAAAAATCCAGCGCGTGCCCGATGTAGTGCTTCAGGTCCGGCCTCTTCACCACCGCATCCAGAAATCCATGCTCCAGCAAAAACTCACTGCGCTGGAAACCATCGGGCAGCTTCTGGCGAATCGTCTGCTCGATCACGCGCGGCCCCGCAAACCCGATCAGCGCTTCAGGTTCCGCGATATTCAAATCTCCTAACATCGCGAAGCTCGCCGTCACGCCGCCTGTCGTCGGATCGGTCAACACGCTGATATACGGCAGCCGCGCTTCATCCAGCCGCATCAACGCCGCCGACAGCTTCGCCAACTGCATCAGGCTGATCGCGCCTTCCTGCATGCGCGCCCCGCCCGAAGCCGAAACGATAATTAACGGAACTTTCTTCTCCAGGCAGCGCTCGATCGCGCGCGTGATCTTCTCGCCCACTACCGCGCCCATGCTCCCGCCGATGAACTTCAGCTCCAGCGCGCAGATCTCCACCTCGCGCCCATTCAGCAATCCGCTCGCGCAGATCACCGCATCCGGCAGATTTGTCGCCGCCTTCATGTCATCCAACCGCTGCGAATACGGCTTCGAATCCACAAACTCCAGCGGGTCCGATGAGCGCAGGTCCGCATCGTGTGTCACATACTGCCCATCGTCGAAGAGTTGTTGCAGTCGCTCCGCCGCGCTGATGCGAAAATGGTGCCCGCACTTTGGGCACACGTTCAAATTGTCTTCAACCGCCTTGCGCCAGATGATCTGCCCGCACGCATCGCACTTCTGCCACAATCCTTCCGTCCGGACGTTCTTCTCTCCGTCGTTAGGGGGTCCGCTTTCAAGAGATGGCTTTTGCCGCGTGAACCACGCCATGGCAGCCACTAACGTAGCACGCGAAGCCTTCCCGCGCTCACTCTTGCTCCTCTTCCGCTTGGTCGTCTTTCTTCAGCCATCTCCGCCGCGCCGCGCCCGCCAGTATAATCAATCCTCCTCCCAGCAACACCGGCGTCGCCGCTTCGCTCGTTGGCGATAGCTGCGTATCCTGCGGCAGCGAGCTCGTCCCGAAATACGCATATTCGAGGAACGGCCGCGTCCCCGACGTCGTGCTCAGCTTGAACCATGTAATCGGGTGCGATATCGACAATCCGAACTGCCCGTTCGATACCGTAAATACTTCGTTATCCGACAGCGTCAATGTAAGTGCTCCGCATGAAATGCAGCTGCTGTCGAACAGCACCGCGCTGTCTCCGCTGCCTGGCATCGTCACTTCGATGCTGCCCGTGCCGTCGGATGCGCCCAACAGCCCCGTGTAACTTCCTTCTGTTTGGCTCGACAAGACATAGGTCGCCCCGTCCGGCCCCGTGATGTTAAAGCCATTCGATGTGTATCCCGTCGCGGTGCTGTAATTTAGCCCCGCCTGCAATGTCGTCAAGTCGACCACCGTGGTCGAACCCGTAATGTATGCCGATGTATCCCACGTGCTGTAACTGGTGGTTGTTATCGTCGTGGCGCCCGCTTGAAACGCTACTCCCAACAAACAAACTCCCAGCGGCAGCGCGAGCGCCTTCAGATTGCGGAACATATCCGTCCTCCGATTTGGAATTTACTGGTAGTTCAGTGCGCGCGCCCACGCCCTCATCTGATCCAGAAATGCCTTTACGTCGCGATCCAAAAGGGAACGCCAACCCCGCCATCCATACGCTAAACTTCTCCTCAGGAGCCCTTTCGTGAATCAATTGCCGATCGCCGCCGCGGCGCTTTTCCTCACCGCCTCATCCGCCTTCGCCGCTGACGCCGCCTCTCTCCGCAAGGCGCCCGATCTCACGTTCACGATCCCTGGCCAAGGTCAAAAGCAACTCGCGGACTACCGCGGCAAAGTGGTCGCCCTCGAATTCATCTTCACCACCTGCCCCCACTGCCAGGCCGCCTCCAAATTAATGACCAAGCTGCAAGCCGAATACGGCAGCCGCGGCCTTCAGGTAATCGACGTCGCCATCAACCCCAACGCCGACCTGCTCGTCGAAAACTTCGCCAAGGATTTTCAAGTGAACTTTCCCGTCGCTTGGACAACCTCCCAACAGATGCAGTCCTTCATGGGATTCTCCAACGACCGATACGTCGTTCCTCAGTTGGTCTTGATCGATCGCAAAGGCGTCATCCATTATCAGACCCCGGCGCTCTCCGGCGACGATTGGCTGAAGCTCATGAGCGAGCAGGCCATTCGCCAGCACATCGAAGAGCTGCTCGGCTCGAATGCCTCCGCCTCGCTGCGCCATCCTGCCCGATAATGCAAGCCACCGTTCAGCTCTCGCTGGACCTCATCGTTCTCAACGAAGCGCTCTCAACGGCCGATCTGGCTCTCCGCGCCGGCATCGATTGGATCGAAGCCGGAACGCCGCTCATCCTCGCCGAAGGCGCGCGCGGCGTCCGCGAACTTCGCGCCCGTCACCCCCTGGTCCCCATCGTTGCCGACCTTAAAATCATGGACGGCGGCGGCCTCGAAACCGAGCTGATGGCCAAAGCCGGCGCTAGCATGGTGGTCGTAATGGGTCAGGCCCACTCGGAAACAGTGGAGCTCGTCGTGAAAGCCGGCCGCAACTTTGGCGTCAAAGTCATGGGCGACATCATGGCCATGCCCGATCCCCTCGAAGCAGCGCGCCGCCTCGAAGATCTCGGCTGCGATTTCATCGTCCACCACATCGGCTACGATATCCGCACTCTCCGCCGCGAGCGCGGTCAGCCGGTCCCCAGCCCGCTCAATCGCCTCCGCGAAATCGTCCAAGCCGTCTCCATTCCTGTCCAAGCCGTCGGCGGCTTGACCATCGAACAGGCCATCGATACGCCCCGCTACGGCGCGCCGCTTGTCGTCATCGGCGCCCCGCTTGCCATCGACGCCCACTCCTTCCGCTCCGCCTCCGGCGATCTCGAAGCAACCCTGCGTCTCATCTGCGACAAGGTCCACGCTCACGGCGACATCCCCATCGGCCAAACGCACACGAATAAGGAGCACGCATGAGCCAAACCATGCCTGCGCTCGTCAACTACGCGCGCGAACCTCATTCCGTTGAACTTCGCGAAGCTCCCATCCCCGACATCGGCGAACGCGATGTGCTGTTGCGCGTTGGCGCCGTTAGCGTCTGCGGCAGCGATCTTCACCAATGGCAGGGCTCGCACAGTTGGCCTGTCAATTACCCCTGCATCCTGGGCCACGAATTCGCCGGTACCGTCGCCGAAGCCGGCGCCGCCGTCGCGTGCTTCAAGGAAGGCGATCGCGTCGTCAGCGAAACCGCCGCCGTCATCGACGAAGCGTCCCCTCTCACCCGCTGCGGCCTCTACAACCTCGACCCCGGCCGCCGAGGCTTCGGCTACGGCGTCAACGGCGCGATGACCGAATACGTCCGTGTCCCGGAGCGCTGCCTCCATCGCATCCCCGATTCGCTCGCCTTCGAAAAGGCCGCTCTCACCGAGCCCTGCTGCGTGGCCTACAACGCCGTCTGCATGAACGGCCGTGTGCGCCCCGGCGACACTGTGCTGGTCATCGGCCCCGGCCCTATCGGCCTCCTCTGCGCCCTCATGGCCAAACTCAGCGGCGCCGGCCGCCTCATAGTTGCCGGCCTGCCCGCAGATCGCTTCCGCCTCCAAATCGCCCGCGAGATCGGCGCCCACGAAACACTCGAAGGCGGCGTCATCGACCACATCGCCAAAATCGGCGACGGTCTCGGTGTCGACATCGCCATCGACGCCTCCGGCGCATCCGCTACTCTGCAGCTTGCTCTCCAGGCCGTGCGCCCCGCCGGCCAAATCGTCAAGGTCGGCTGGGGTCCTCAGCCCATGCAGTTCAGCCTCGATCCTCTCGTACAGAAAAACGTCACCATCGCCGGCAGCTTCTCGCATAACTGGCCCGTCTGGGAGCGCGTCATCTCCATGATCGTCTCCGGCCAGATCGATCTCGCGCCCGTCATCAGCCGCGTCGCCTCGCTCAACGATTGGCTCGACTGCTTCGAAAAAATGCATTCCGGCGAACACGTCAAAGCCGTCCTCACGCCCTAAGCGTTCTTGAAAAGAACGCGCCGAAGCAAGATGGCCCTCCAAATCTCCGCCTTCCCCAAGTGCTATCTCGACGAGATCGCCTCCGGCAAGATGTCGGTCCTCGATTGGATCGCCATGGCGAAACAGCTCGATGCCGATGGCCTCGAAATGTACGAGGGCTTCTTCACCAGCCTCGAGCCTGCCTATCTCGATTCCGTCGCCGAAGCGATCCATGCCTCGGGGTTCGCCATGCCCATGCTCTGTTGCTCGCCCGATTTCACCGCGCTTGACCCCGATCGCCGCAAACGCGAAATCGACCGCGAAGCCGAAATGATCCGCGTCACCCGCCGGCTCGGCGGTCCCGGCGCAGTCTGCCGCATCCTCAGCGGCCAGCGCTATCCCGAAGTCCCCTGGGAGCAAGGCCGCGATTGGGTCCTCGAAGCCATTCACCAGGTCCTCCCCATCGCCCGCGAACACGCCATCGTGCTCGGCATGGAAAATCATTATAAAGACGGCTTCTGGAAATATCCCGAATTCGCCCAGAAGATGGATCGCTTCACCGCCATCCTCGACGCCGTCTCGGACCGCGAGCACTTCGGCGTGCAATACGATCCTTCGAACGCCATTGTCGCGGGCGACGACCCCATCGCTCTCTTGCGCCGCGTCGCGGATCGCATCGTCAGCATGCATGCCAGCGACCGCTATCTCGCCGATGGCGCAACGCTTGAGCATCTGCGGCAGACGGACGGCGCCATCGGGTATTCCGCCAGCCTCCGCCACGGCGTCACCGGCCAGGGCTTGAACGACTACGACACCATCTTCCGCATCCTCGCCGAGCACCATTACCGCGGTTGGGTCAGCATTGAAGACGGCATGAACGGGATGGACGAAATGGCCGAGTCGCTCGCCTTCCTGCGCCGCATGAGCGAGCGCTATTTCAACTGATTGAAGCGCCGCTCCAATTCCGTCGCCGCAGCGACCGCCTGCGATGTCGGCGCGTTGTCGCTTCCCTGAATTACCTCCAGCACCCGCCCCAGTTCCCGGCTCAACGCGCTTCGCTCTCTGCTCGCGCCGCCGCTCGCGCCCGCCGCGCGCTCGAAGTTCTCATTCATCATGCCGATCAATTTCTGCGACAGCGCAAGCTGCTGCTCCAGCCCCCTCGCCGGTGTCTTCACGCGCGGGTCCATCACCACCGTCAACGTCTGCGTATATGTCTCGCCGCCTACTGTCAATTTCACCGTGTACTTCCCAGGCAGCACCAGCGCTCCGCGCGGCAGCCTCGGCGTGTCCTTATATATCGCGGCAATCGGATATTCATGCTCCGTCGATCTTGGCGGCGCATATCGCAGGTCCCAGACGAACCGGTGCATCCCCGCCGCGGCCGATAAAATCTGCGGGGGCCTCACCCAGTAAGTCGGCACATTCAATTCTTTCTGTAACTCGGCCTCGCTCACATCCGGTTTATCTTCGCTCGAATACTTGCGCACCAATCGATTCTGCGAATCGTAAATTTCAAGTCGCGCGCTCCCGCCCGCCTCCTGAATGGCATAATCGAGAATCGCTCCCTCCGGCGGATTCTGCCCCGCCGGCTCTTCCGGCGGCAGCGGCGTATCCGTGTTCCGGTTCCATCGCCAGCGGATCGCTTTTTCCGGCGCGAACAGCCGCGCCTTCGCCCCGCTTCTCTCCGCCCCGTCATTCATCTGCCGCAGCGGCGTGATATCGTCCAATATCCAAAACGACCGCCCGTGCGTCCCAACCACCAAGTCATCTCCATGTATGACTAAGTCGCGCACCGACGTCATCGGCAGATTCATCTGCAGAGGCTGCCACTGATCCCCATCGTTGAACGAAACAAAAACGCCTGCTTCCGTCCCCGCAAACAGCAGCCCCTTGCGCTCCGGATCTTCGCGTACGGCATTTACAACCGCCCGCTCCGGCAGTCCGCTCACAATTTCTTGCCATGTCTTTCCGCCATCGCGGGTGCGATAAATATGCGGCTTCAAATCGTCCAGCCGGAACCGGTTGATCGCCGCATACACCGTCCCTTTGTCCGTATGCGACGCCTCCATCAACGACACCTTGCTCCACGCCGTCAGCCCCGGCGGCGTCACATCGCGCCAGTTCTTCCCGCCATCGCGCGTCACGTGAATCAATCCGTCGTCGCTGCCCACCCAAATCAAATCCACGTCCTTCGGGGACGGCGCGATCGTATAAATCACTCCGCGATGCTTGCCCTTCTCGGGGTCCTGCGACTCGAACGCTTGAATCACCGCCGGCATCTCCCACTCCTTGCGCGTCAGGTCCGGGCTGATCGTGTCCCAACTATCGCCGCCATTCGTTGTCTTGAACAGCACATTCGAACCCAGATACAAAATGTGCGGGTCCGCTGGCGAAAACAGCAGCGGCATCGTCCGCACAAACCGGTACTGCCCGCGCAGAATCTGCGGGCTCACATCCTGCACATCGCCCGTCACCCAGTTGAATCGCGTCGCCTTTCCGCCATAAATGACGTTTGGATTCAGCGGGTCCGGCGCAACGTATCCATACTCTTCCACCCCCACCGGATGCCAGTTCCGGAAACTGATCGCCCCGTCGTCGCTCCGGCTCTCGACTCCTGCCGACCCGCTCTCCTGCTGCCCTCCATACACCCAATACGGGAACCGATTATCGGTAATCACGTGGTAAAACTGCGCCGTCGGCTGGTTGTACCAGGAGCTCCACGTCTTCCCGCCGTTGACGCTCAGCGTCGCGCCCTGGTCCACGCCCAGGAAAATAATGTCCGGATTCTGGGGATTGATCCAGATCGAATGATAATCGTCGCCCCCCGGCGCGCCCTTGATCGCTGCAAACGTCTGCCCCGCATCTGTCGACCGGTACGTCGATGTGTTCGCGACATAAATCTTGTCCTCGTCCTTCGGATCTACCTCAACCCACGCAAAATCGCCGCCGCGCCCCCAGATCCGCTGCTCGTTATTGACCTTGCGCCAGCTCGCGCCCGCATCGTCCGATCGATACAGCCCGCCGAATTCGCGCGAAGCGTCCATCAACGCATACATCCGCTTCGGATCGCTCGGCGCAATCGCAAACCCGATTCGCCCCAGCCCCTGCGCAATCGTCGGTACGCCTTGCGTTAGCTGTTGCCACGTATCGCCGCCATCGGTCGATCGGAACAACCCGCTGCCCGGCCCGTTGAACGAATTTCCGATCTCCCACGGCGCCTGCCGCGCCGACCACAAAGTCGCATACACAATCCCCGCATCCCTCGGATCGAACGCCACTTCGCTTGCGCCCGTGTTCTCGTCCTTATACAGCACGCGCTCGAACGATTTCCCTCCATTGGTCGAGCGATACACGCCCCGCTCCTCGTTCGGCCCGTACGGATGCCCCATCACCGCAACAAACAATCGGTCCGCATTCTTCGGATCGACGATCACCGACGCGATCTGCTCGCCCTCCCGCAGCCCCAGATGCTCCCACGTCTTGCCGGCGTCCACCGACTTGTACATCCCGTCCCCTACCGACAAGTCCGGCCGCTGCAACCCTTCCCCGCTTCCCGCATAAATCACGTTCGAATCGGACGGCGCAACCGCCAGCGCGCCAATCGACTCCGTGTCCTGCCCATCGAAAATCGGCATCCAGGTGTTGCCGTAGTCGGTACTCTTCCAAACGCCGCCATTGTTCGGCGCCATGTAGAACACGTTCGGTTGCTGCGCCACGCCGCTGATCGCAACCGTGCGCCCGCCGCGAAACGGCCCGATCAGCCGCCATCGCATCTCCGCGAACGATTGCGAATCTATAGGCGCCGCAGCAGCAGAGAAAACCCCGGCAAGCATTGAAATGAGGAATAAGAGTTGGCGTGGCAAGCAGTCATTGTATCGATGAAGTCGCAGCCGGCCTCCGTGCGTTTTACTCGCGCCCTGCCCGCAGCTTCGCCGCCGTATTCGCCGCTTGTCTGCGCCGCATCCCATAGGGCAGGAACGGCAGCGCCCGCATCGCGAAGCGATACGCCCGGCCCGGAAATACTATGGCCGCCCCGCGCTCAAATCCCTCTACAGCCTCTCGCGCGCACTGCGTCGCGCCAATCCGGAAAAACTTCGGAGGCGCGCCCGCCATCCCTCCCACCGATCCCGCTATCTCATCGAACTCGCTGTCCACCGGCCCTGGGCACGCCTGCGTCACCGTTACGCCCGTACCCGCCAAATCAGCTCGCAGCGCTTCGCTGAATCCCGCCACAAAATGTTTACTCCCCACGTACGCCGCCGCATTCGGCAACACCGTAAGCCCCGCGCCAGATCCGATGTTCAGCACTCCCCCGCGTCCGCGCTTCACCATGCCCGGCGCCAGCGCCGCCGTCAACCGCGCCACGGCAACTACGTTCGTCAGCAGAATCTGGCGGGTCCGCGTCCAGTCCGCCCGGTCGAACAGCGCGGAATCGCCCAGTCCCGCGTTGTTCACCAGCACATCCACCGTGCCCACCTGCTCGGCTACCCGCGCAAGCAGCGCCTCAATCTCGCGCTCATTCGATAAATCCGCCGCCAGCACCGCCACGCTCAACTTCGGATGCCGCGCCAACAACTCGGCCCGCAGCTTTTCCAGCCGCTCGACCCGCCGCGCCACCAGCGCCAGTTTCTCGGCCCGCCCCGCAAACTCTACCGCGAGCTCGCGCCCGATCCCGGCCGAAGCTCCCGTAATCAATACCGTCCCGTGATTCTTCATACCGCTTCCTCTTGCTGCCGCTCCGCCCGTGCCTTCTTCCTGACGTCTATAACAATCGTCTCGGCCAGCCGATCCTGCGCGCACATGCGATTAGCGCTCCAGAAATACTGCAAGAGTCCCAGGCCGCCCTCCAAGACCGCCGCCCCGTAGCCCAGCGCCCTTTCAATCGACTGCCATATGCCCATTCTCTTGCCTGTCAGCGAAACAGCTCTCGTGCGCGCCACCCACTTGCCCGGCGTCTGCCCGTTGCCTGCGTAATTCGCCACGCCGAAGTACAGAATTAGAAAAATGATGTTGCCGAGCTCGTGAAAATCCCAGCGCACCTGCACATTGTCTTCGTGCAGGACCAATATGCGCCAACCCACCTCCGATGGCACCCAAAGCACGATCGCCAGCAAAACATCGATCAGATACCCCAACGCGCGCTGCCAAAATCCGGCCAGCGGCAAACCTTCCAGTTCGCGAGTGCGCTCCGTTTCATGAGCATGAAATCGTCTCCCCCTGTCCCGCCGCGCAATGCTCTCGCTAGCCCCGCTCACCGCCCCGCCGCTATCCAAACTTCCCGATCGCTTTCTCGAGTAACTCAACCGCCCGCCCCGGCCCATCCACGCCCGTCACTTGATCCTCCTTATCCGAATCTTTGTTATACAGCGCCAGGAAATCCGTGATCTGCTTTAGCCGCGGCCCGCTCAAATCGGAAATCGCCTCGACGCCTTCGTAATCGAAGCCGTTGACGCTCACCCCCACCAGGCGGTCGTTCTGCGTCTTCTTCCCCTTCTCCGTTTGCACTAGCTTGATGACTCCAATCAGCCGGACCTTCAAAATGCACCCCACATGCGCCGGCTCATCCATCAAAACGATCACATCCAGCGGATCGCCATCGTCAGCCATTGTCGATGGAATGAAACCGAAATCGAACGGGAAAATGAAGCCTTGCGGCAGTACGCGCGAGAGCGTATAAAGACCCGAATCGCTCTCGTACTTGAACTTGTTGCGCCGTCCCTTCGGCGTTTCGATAATCGCCTGGCACTCGCGTTTCTCGCGGTCCAGCTTGTGCGGCAACCGGCTGATATCCTGCATGCACTCTAGACGAAAATGCGCCCGCTGCTGAAACAGCCCAACCCGTCCGGTTGTCTTCTATATGACCATGCCCACCGCAAGCAAGAAGACTGCACCCAGGGAATCGCCGCGGAAGCAACCGGGCATCTTGCGAGTGGCCCGCGAAAATTTCGGCTATGAATCCCTCCGCCCTGGCCAGGAAGAGGCCATCCGCGCCCTCCTGAAAAAAACAGACACGCTCGTCGTGATGCCCACAGGCGCCGGCAAATCCGCCATCTATCAAATCGCTGGCCTCATGATCGACGGCGCGATACTGGTCGTCTCTCCCCTGATCGCCCTGCAAAAAGACCAGGTCGATTCCATCAATTCCCAGGAAGCTGGCGCGGAAGCCGTCGTGATCAACTCCACCCAGCGCGCCGCCGAACTCCGCGACGCCATCGAAAAAATCGAACACGGCGAAGGCCGATTCATCTTCCTCGCCCCCGAGCAACTCCGAAAAGAAACCACTTTCGAAACGCTCGAAGCCGCCCGGGTCAAGCTCTTCGTCGTCGACGAAGCCCACTGCATCAGCGAGTGGGGCCACGATTTCCGCCCCGATTACCTTCAGCTCGGCCCTGCTGTCGAGCGCCTCGGCCATCCGCCCGTACTCGCCATGACCGCCACGGCTTCGCGAGAAGTGCGCGAGGAAATCGTCGGCCGCCTCGGCATGCGCAAACCCAAGATCTTCGTTCACGGCTTCGACCGCCCCAACATCTATCTGCGCGTCGATCATTACGACACCGACGACAAGAAACTGGAAGCGCTCATTCAGCGCGTGCACTGGGCCGCCAAGCCTGGCATCGTCTATGTCGGCGCGCGAAAAACCGCCGAGGCCATCATGCGCCACCTGGAGGAAGAAAGCATCTCCGCGCTCTTCTACCACGGCGGCCTAAGAGCCTCCGAACGCCATCTCATCCAGGAGCGATTCATGTCAGGCGATGCGGACGTGATCGTCGCCACCAACGCCTTTGGCATGGGAATCGACAAGGGCAATGTCCGTTTCGTCTACCACTACGACATCACCGAATCGCTCGACGCCTACTATCAGGAGATCGGCCGCGCCGGCCGGGATGGCGAACGAGCCGAAGCCGTGTTGTTCTACCGCTCGGAAGATATCGGCGCCGCGAGCTTTAAAGCCGCTGAGAGCAAACTCGCCCCGGCCGAAGCCGAGCGCGTGGCCGAAATAGTCGCCGACCAGGCAAACCCCGTCGAGCGAGACGAAATCTCGGAGCAATCTCGCCTGTCGGAGCGCAAAGTCGTCACCGCTCTTCATCGCCTCGAAGACGTTGGCGCGCTGGAGGTCTTGCCCACCGGCGAGGTGCAGCTCGCCGGAGACGCAGACCTGGCTCAGGCCGCCGAGGCCGCCGCCGAAGAACAGGAGCGCCGACGTGAGATCAAGCGCCACCGTCTCCTTCAAATGCAGGAATACGCCGAAACACGAGCCTGCCGCCGCGAGCACCTGCTGCGCTACTTCGGAGATGGCTTCACCGCTCCCTGTCACAATTGCGATAACTGCGAAGCCGCGACCGGCGACAGCCACGGCGACATTCGCGTAGACCCCGCAATCGGCGCCCGCCGGGAAGTCGCCTGAATCCCGCGCCCACTTTGCCCTTTATCCCCGGCCTCCCGTCGCTGCTTTCGCCGCCCGGCACTCCCGAATGCGCCGTCTACCGGTATCGCGCCGCGACCCGTCCCAAACTCCGGCCGCGAAGCCGACAGCTTCTCCACCGTCGAATGCTTGCCGCTCTTCACCGATGTCTGCAGGTTTTCGTGCTGGTCTGAAGTTTCCGTCGTGTCCCGGTCGTCCATCCCCGGATGTATGCTCCGCGCCGATTCGTCTGAATCAGGATAATTCGTCTTCCTGTCCATAAGAATGCTCTCTGTATGGAAGACCCGCTTCGCATCGGGACGTTACTCCCCTATCGCCTCCCGCCGCTCTCTCTGCCCTCCGTATTTTCGTCAGCGCTCCCCGCTTCTAGAACATTCATCAGGTGCTCTAAATACTCCCGGCGAGTCGAGGCAATGCCCAGCAGATATCGAAGATCCCCTACGTCTAGCTCTGCGATTGTCTTCGCGCCGACAAGTAAATCGGTCGAGGGCCCAACGTTCGCCCACGGCCTCAGCGGCCCGGGCAAGTCGAGGTCAAGCAATCCTCGTTTCATCTTCGATCCACAGGAGCGCGGCGCAGCGCCACCCCGAGCCATCTCCAGAACCTCACTCGATCATCCTTCGGCGATCGCCCCACTTCGATCGGCACGCCGCTGATGCCCTACCCGGGATCCTCGCGCCCGGGGAAGGCCGCAGGCATGACAGGCCAGATCTGGGGTATCTTCGATCTGATCGCGTTGATCGAAACCGAACAAGCGGGGGTCGGAAGGAACGCGTCATGAAAGGACAACCAAGTGGAACCGATCCAGGTCTTATTCAAGGAATACGAAACGCTTCGAACGGAAGTGATCAGCCGTATAAGTCACTGGTACCAGCTCGCAGGAGTCGCCGCGGTAGTCGCGGGCTGGATGCTCACTCATCAGACCGCCAATTACATCCTGTACTGGTCGCTGCTTGGAGTAGCAACCATTGTCTTTGCTGTCTTGTTGCGGCGCGATATCCACATTTGCTCTCTCAGGCTCCGTCAGCTAGAGTCCGAAATCAATAGCCTTGCCGGTCAAGAGCTGTTGAAATGGCATACCCACTACGGCGCTAGCGCCTCACCGACCTATTTCTGGAGAAACAAACCACGGTAGCCCAGCATGGCGCCCCACTTCCCACGCTGCCCGTAATTCCTCTACACTATGTATATGGCGATCCCCGCCGCAACCCGCCCCTCCCTGTTCGGCTCCGACTAGCGCCGCCCGTCCCGCGGCCTTTCCTTTCATTTCAGAATTCAATTGAGGTGCTCTCTATGGTGACGCACATCGCGCCACATCCGCTTCTGCCCCATCTTGTCACTCCTCTGCCCGGCCCCAAGGCAAAGGAAATCATCGAGCGCGACCACGCCGTCCTCTCGCCCTCCTACACTCGCTGCTATCCCTTCGTCATGAAGCGCGGCGAAGGCGCCATTGCCGAAGACGTCGATTCCAACCGCTTCCTCGATTTCGCCGCCGGTATCGCCGTCGTCGCAACCGGCCATTCCCACCCGCGCGTCGTCGCCGCCATCCAGCGCCAGGCTGCCGAGTTCCTCCACATGTCTGGCACCGATTTCTATTACGAAACCATGGTGCGGCTAGCCGAACGCCTCGCGCATCTCACGCCCGGCGCCCTCCCCCGCCGCGTCTACTTCGGCAACTCCGGCGCCGAGGCCATCGAAGCCGCTCTCAAACTCGCTCGCATGCACACCGGCCGCGACAAGTTCATCGCTTTCTTCGGAGGCTTCCATGGCCGCACCATGGGCGCGCTTTCCCTCACCGGCAGCAAAGTCGTCCAGCGCCGCGGCTTCGGCCCCATGCTGCCCGTCTATCACGTCCCCTACCCCGATTGCTACCGCTTTCCTCACGAAGATTCCGCTGTCTGCGGCGCCTCCTCCATCGAATATCTCGAAGAGCGTCTCTTCAAAACCATCCTGCCGCCCGAAGAAGTCGCCGCCATCGTCGTCGAGCCCGTCCAGGGCGAAGGCGGCTACCTGGTGCCCCACAGGAGCTTCCACCAGCAGCTCCGCCGCGTCGCCGACAAGTACGGCATCCTGCTCATCCACGACGAAGTCCAATCCGGCATGGGCCGCACCGGCCGCATGTTCGCCTCCGAGCACTTCGGCGTTGTCCCCGACATTGTCACGCTCGCCAAAGGCATCGCCAGCGGCATGCCCCTTTCGGCCATGATCGCCCGTGCGGACATCATGGATTGGCCTCCCGGCGCCCACGCCTCCACCTTCGGCGGCAACCCCGTCTCCATCGCCGCCGCGCTCGCCACTCTGGACTTGCTCGAAGAAGAACTCATCGAAAACGCCCGCCTCGTCGGCAACCACCTCATGGCCCGCCTGAGAACCTGGCCCGAGCGTTTCCGCCACGTCGGCGCCGTCCGCGGCCTCGGCCTCATGATCGGCATCGAGCTCGTCCGCGACCAGGCTGCCAAAGAGCGCGCCCCCCAACTCCGCGACCGTCTCGAAATGCTCTCCTTCGAGCGCGGCCTCCTCACCCTCGGCTGCGGCCCCAACAGCCTGCGCCTCTGCCCCCCGCTCGTCCTCACCCGCGAGCAGGCCGACTGCGCCGCCGATACACTCGAAGAATGCCTGCGGGCGCTCGAACACTAACTCCGCCGCTCGAACAGGCCGCGCCTCCAACCTCGCGGCCTCTCGAATCGCTGCCCGTCCTCGACGTCGGCTGCGGCGTCAACAAATACCCCGGCGCCATCGGCCTCGACCGCAATCCGCATACCCGCGCCGACGTTATCGCCGACCTCGACCGCTTCCCCTGGCCCTTCCGCGACGCCTCCTTTCGCGAAATCCGCGCCATCCACGTCATCGAGCATGTCGCCGACGTCATCCGCACCATCGAAGAATTCCATCGCCTCCTCGGCCCCCACGGCCGCGCCATCGTCGTCACCCCCCACTACACCGACTTCAGCTCCTTTTGCGACCCCACCCATCGCTGGCACTTAAACAGCTTTTCCTTACGCTACTTCGGCCCCGATAGCGGCGGCTTCGGCTACTACTCCCCCGCGCGTTTCCGTGAGATTTCAACCCACGTCCGATTACTTGCTTTGTGGAGATGGCTCGGTTTTGAGTTCCTGGTGAACCGCTTCCGCCGGTTCCGCCGCTTCTGGGAGTTCTACCTCTGCTACCTCGTGCGAGGCAAGGTCATCGAATGGCGACTGGAAGCAATCAAAAATCTCTCGGATCCATCCACCCCAGGCAGCTCCTCTGGAAGCTGAGCGACTCCGCTCGCCAGTTCCGCGAGCGCCGCGCTCTCTCGCCCCAAGCCGCCCTCGGCCGCCGCGGCGAAGATCTGGCTCACCGCTACCTGCGCAACTCCGGCATCATGGTGGTCGCCCGCAATTACCGCCCCAACGAAGGCGAGGCCGAGGTCGATATCGTCGCTCGCGATGGCGACACGCTCGTCTTCGTGGAGGTCAAAACCCGAACGTCCTCGGAATTCGGCGCGCCCGACCGCGCCATCGGAACCGACAAGCAGAAGAACATCGTTCGCGCCGCCCGCGCCTATGCCACCCGCGCCGGCATCCCCTGGAACCAGGTCCGCTTCGATACCATCTCGATAGTCCTCACCGACCCTCCATCACTGGTCCATCAGCGCGACGCCTTCTTCCACCTCCGCGCCAACTGAATCTCTCCACTACCTTCCCGCCACTTTTCCAGCCATCTCCCAAGCGCCCACGCATTACAGAGTTGTAATTTCTCTGTCATATTCCTGTACGGCACGAAGCGTTAGCATCGGTTCGTTGCCCTTGGCAATTGGATGCCAACAATCCCAACCGTCTCTCCGTTCAGCTTTCCTTCTGAAGCACTCCCGTCGGGCAGCGCGTTCCCGCTAATCGAACCTAGGCAGAAATCGAAGAGACAAGAAAGGTAAACCATCGATGTCCGCAATACGCTCTCGCAAGCGCCATGGGGTCACTCCCGTGGTCTTGCTCGCCGGCATGCTGGCGACAGGGCTGAGCGCTCCCACGCTCCTGGCCCAATCCGGACCGTTTCCCACTTACTCACCCGGTGAAAATACGGGCGCCAATACCGGCCCTACTTATTCGCACCGGTTGCCCAATCCCTGGGTTGTGAGCGACGGCACAATCATCACTCCCGCCGGCACGCAAGTCTATCTCGGGATTAGAACCCGGGCCAAGGTTGTCGCCGTCAATCCCACTGGGAATCACACCGCCGCTGTCCTCCAGATGGGCGCCCCGCAAGCCGTCACCATCTTCAACACCCAATCGGGCAACGTCCTGCAAACTTACAGCGTCCCCTACACCGACTCGACCGGCGGAACCAGCACCGATTCGGACGGAAGCCAGCAAGGCTTGGCCTACACGCCCGACGGCAAATACCTGCTCTTCAGCCAGGACGGTAGCTATGGTCCGTCCAGCTATGTTTCCATCGCCAAAGTCGACCCCACGACGGGCATGCTCTCCAATTTCGCGCAAGTCGACGTTCCGCTCGATGTCAACGCCGACGCCCGGCTGACCAACGTCACCTGCTATCCGTACTCCTACAATGGTCCGGCGAAGCCCGCCTCCGGCAGCCCCGGCGGAACCACCGGCAGCTTCGAAATCCCCTGCGGCTTCCCCTATTCCATCTTCTCGGATCACACATTCACTTCCTATCCGACCGGCATCGCCGTCACATCGGATGGCAAGACCGCCTACGCCGTCCTCGACAACAACGACACGCTCACCAAGATCGACCTGACCGCAACCAAACCGGCGCAGGGTCCCGAGGTTCGCGTCGGCAACGTCCCTCACAGCGTCGTCATCTCGCCGGATGGACAGACTGCCTACGTCTCGAACGAGGCTGGACGAATTCCTACCGCGAGCGACTTCCAGTTGTACTCTAACGGAACGCCGGTCGTCGCCGAATATCCCACCGGCGCCACCGCCCCCGGCACCATCTCCGTCGTGAATCTGAGCTCGTTTGCGGTCACCGACACCATCACCGTTGGCCGGCACCCCACCGGGATGGCCTTCTGGAACAACTACCTGCTGGTCGCCAACACCTACAGCGACACCCTCTCGGTACTCGATACCACCACCAACGAACAGGTCCGGACCATCGATCTCGGGCTTCCTATTCGCGTGCCGGGCGACAGCACGGCGGCTTACGGCGCCGGCCCCAACTCCATCGCCGTCGATGCAAGTAAGAACATCGCCTACGTCGCGCTGTACAATGCCAACGCCGTCGCGGTCGTAGACCTGAATGCCTCTACCGGCAGTCCCGTCGTCGGCATGATTCCCGTCGCCTACGCGCCCAGCTCCGTCGTCCTCGACAAGACGGACAATGCCTTGCTGGTCGCCAACGATAAGGGTCTCGGCGCTACCGGATTCGGCGTCGCGCCCCCGCCCACCGCTACCTACGAAAATTCGTACGGAACATATTTCGGGGTGAGCTACTTCAACACCCACCAGGACCTCGGCACCGTCAGCATCGTTCCCATCCCGAGCAGCAGCACCTTGACCGACATGACGCACCAGGTCTTCTACAACAACCACTGGGATTACGCGCAAAACATCTGGAGCGCTTCCGGCGGCAGCCCTCAAACCAAGGCGCAGGCCATTCCCGCCAGAATCGGCGATCCTTCTAAGATCAAGCACGTCTTCGTGATCATCCGCGAAAACCGAACCTACGATCAGATCCTCGGCGACGTCGTCGGCGGCAACGGCGACCCCTCCCTCGCCGTCTTCGGCGATAACTCCACCTACGCCGATTACCCCGTGGTCACGCCCAACGCGCACGCCATCGTGCAACGCTTCCCGCTCTTGGACAACTTCTACGACCCCAGCCGTCAATCGGCCGACGGTCACAACTGGATTCTCCAGGCCATGGCGCCCTACTCCGACGACATCCAGTCCCCGGATTGGCTTCGTGACTATCCCTCTAACGGCGGCGACGCCATCGCTTACCAAACCAAGGGCCACCTGTTCGACATCGCAGCCGCGGCCGGCATCAAGATGAAGATCTACGGCGAGTACGTCGAATACAACACCTTCTCCGTACCGGGCTGCACCCTGGCTAAAGCCACCCAGGACGATACCTGGAACGGAACCGTTCCCCCGACTCCGCTGCCCTTCGCCGTTACCGACAGTTGCGAGCCGACCTGGACCGAGTTCTACAACGACGCGCTCGAATACGAATACGGCAAGGAGCCGCAGCTCAAATACTTCAACACCATTCGTTCCTGGTCTCCGCTTCCCAACGTGATGAAGTACGCCGTTCAGCAATTCCCGCAGTTCGACCTGAGCATTCCCGATCAGTACCGTGTCGACGTCTGGAGCCAGGACTTCGCCAAGGACGTGGTGGCCGGCGCCGTACCCCAGTTGAGTTTCATCTGGGTCATGCAAGACCACACCACTGGGCCGCCGAATGCCACCGCGGAACAGGCCGATAACGACCTGGCCGTGGGCCGCATTGTCGACACCATCAGCCATAGCGGCGTCTGGAGCGACTCGGCCATCTTCATCGAAGAAGACGACGCCCAGAACGGAGTCGATCACGTGGACGGTCACCGCAGCCCCGGCTACGTCATCAGTCCCTATGTCACGCAGAAGGTCAATTCCGACGGGACCGGCGCCGGCGTCACGGAAGAACGCACCTTCTACACCCAGGTCAACATGACCCGCACCATCGAGCAGATCCTCGGCCTCAAGCCCATGAACCAGAACGATCTCGTGGCCGCGCCGATGACCACGCTCTTCACCGACAATCCGCCCGCGAACAACTTCCTGCCGTGGACGCACGTGCCCAACCAGGTGCCGCTGTGCTACGGAGTCGAGGGCTACGCGCCTCCATCGAACATCCCCGCCGGCTTCAACACCTGCAACACGACCACCAACTCGTCGCTGCACGACAGCCCCCAGGTCAAAGCCCTGCGGGCCGGCTGGCTCAGGATGAAGACCGACGTCTTCACCGCCAAGTACCACACCCCCGACTCGCTCGACCCGGACACCGTCAGCCACTTCGACTGGTATGAGGCCACCGGCTTCAAGGTTCCATTCCCCGGCGAGAAAGCCGTTCGTCCCGCCACCGACTTCAGCAAGAAAGCCGTACGCGCCAAGGCCGGCGACGACGACGACGACAACTAAATCGCCTCACCAGCTGTCAATCAACCAAGGTCCTCTCTCCGGCGACGGGGGGAGGACCTTTTGTCTTGCGCTCCCGAACCCCGCCCGCCTCCTCTCCATCCCATCCCACATGCATCCCCACCAGCCTGCCGAATGCCTCCGCCTAACACTAGCCTCCCTTTTCCCCCGAAGCCACAAGGAAGGACAATGATGTCTTATGGCGAGAACATCTCAAAGGTTGTCAAGGCCGCGCCTCGATTCCGTTACGATACGCGGTTTTAAGACGATCCGGGAGTTAAAGGAATTCAGGCCCGGTCCACTTAGCGTTCTCATCGGACCGAATGGAGCCGGCAAGTCCAACTTCCTCTCCTTCTTTAGGATGCTGTCCTGGGCACTTGCGCCTCCTGGCGGTCTGCAAGAATTTGTTGGGAAGACCGGCGGCGCGAGTGCGATCCTACACGACGGTTCCGAACGCACCTCGCACATAGAAGGCCAACTCCGTCTCATCACCGAAAAAGGCAGCAATGATTACGCATTTCGACTCGCATTTGCGTCGGCGGATACCCTAATCTTTACAGAAGAAAAGTACCGGTTTTCGTCCTCACAATTTTCTAGGGAAGCCAAGTGGACAGAACTCGGTGCGGGTCACAGAGAATCAAATCTTCTAACCAAAGCCGAAAAGGGCGAGCCGACGGCTAAGGTCATATCGGCACTTCTCCGAAAAGTCATCTCCCATCAATTTCACAACACCTCGGATAACGCTCGTATTCGTCAGAAGTGGGATATCGAAGAGGGGCGCTGGTTGAAAGAAGATGCGGGTAATCTGGCTCCTTTTCTGTACAGACTATCCCGAGACGAACCCGGGTATTACAAAAGAATCGTCGATACTATTCGCCTGATTCTGCCGTTCTTTGCAGATTTTCAATTCGAGGCGGAATACGGACGGTTACTGCTTAAATGGCGCGAACGAGAGTCCGATCGCGTATTCAACTCAGGGCAGGCAGCGGACGGAATGCTGAGAATTTTTGCGCTTGTCGCGTTGTTGGAGCAGCCGGAATCAGATCTCCCGGACGTCCTTCTTCTGGATGAACCTGAACTGGGGTTGCATCCTTATGCCATCGAGGTGATTTCGGAAGTCATTCGTTCAGCTTCAAATCACGTCCAGGTAATACTTGCTACCCAATCTGTTTCGTTAATCGACCGCTTCAATCCCGAGGACATCGTTGTCGTCGAGCGTCGCGGGCGGGACTCTCACTTCGGGCGCCTCAGTGAGGGCGAACTCACGGAATGGCTGGAGCAATATACCTTATCTGAGTTGTGGGAGAAGAATGTAATCGGAGGCCGGCCTTAAGTTGATTCGTCTCCATTTCGTTGTTGAAGGTCAAACTGAAGAAACGTTCGTCCGCGAGATTCTCGCACCCGAACTAGCCGGCCGAACCTTGATAATCGACGCCCACAGGATTACCACGGGTAGAAAAAAGGGAAGGCTGTACCGGGGTGGGTTTGTATCTTATGCACACTTGCGTAACGATCTGAGTCTATGGATGAAGCAAGAACGGAGTTCGGACGCCCGATTCACTACGATGATCGACCTCTATCGACTACCGTCTGACTTTCCAGGCACTTCCAAATGCAGAATGTCTTCCGATCCACTAAAGCGGGTCCAATGTCTTGAATCGCAACTTGCCATTGACCTTAAGGATTACAGGCTCATACCTTACATCCAGCTACATGAATTTGAAAGCCTGCTTTTGTCTCAGACAGAGGCGTTTTCTGCCGCTTTCCCCTCCAGAGACTTTGAGATCGAACAGTTACGGGGCATAAGAGAAGCATTTCCAAGCCCTGAACACATCAATGACGGTGCAAACACTGCGCCCTCTAAACGCATCTGCGGGCTTTTTTCGGATTACGCAAAAACGTCGTATGGAATCGCCGTGGCGAAGGCCGTTGGTCTCGCTAAGATGCGCGCAGAGTGCCGGCACTTTAACTCGTGGATCGAAACTCTGTTTCGTTTGAGCGACCCTGGATCAAACGTCTAGTAAAGCCGCGTGGTCAGCGACTCTCTCTCACCGGCAGCCCGGAAAACACCGCTGCCCCACCGAACCCCGCCGGTCTCCTCTCCATCCCTCCCACATGCATCTCCACCAGCCGGCCGAAAACTTCCGGCCGCCGCGCCAACCCCGCCAGCACCCGTCGCCTCAGCCGATCATGCCCGCGACAACGTCAACAGCAGCGCCACCCATCGTCCGCGGCCGTTTCATCAGCTTGGCGTGCCGCGCTTGGTAATCCGCCAACCGCGATTCCCGCAACAATTCCGCCAGCGCCAGCGCCTGTTCGAAACCAGCGCTCATCCCCTGACCCGTGATCGCATCTAGCGACCCCGATGCGTCTCCCGCCAGCACGACTCCGAATCGCCTCCGCTAAACCCGCGTGCGCCCGAATCCCCGAGTTCTGCCCATCCGTGCCGACCGTCAAATCCGCTCTTATCAACTCGCCGTTCGCCGTCACGCCCTCCGCGTGCAGCTTCACGTGCTTCGCGCTCCATACCTACGACGCTCCCGCCTGCTCTGCGTGCCGCACCAGCACTTCGTGCAGCGACGTCCGCCTCGCGCCGCGCCCATCGCCCGCCTCCTACGCCACTAAGTCCACGCACAACCCCTCAATCTCGGTAGACTCCGTCGCCGTTCCGTAACTCACTTCCCGCACCCGCGCCACCGCCTGAAACGAACTTTCGAGCGATCGAATCTGCGGCTGCAGTTCCGCCGCCACCTGCCCGATGTCCAACACCAGCGCCGCCAGCGACCGGGTCTGCGAAATCCGCCGCTGCGACCGTATCGATCGCACCGCCCGCAAAATCGCGGACAAAATATTCATCTCCGGCAGATCTTCCACCGCCTCCGCCGCCGCCCGCGGCCACGAGCCCCTGTGAATCGACGCCGCATCGCCCCCCGCCCCGCGATAAATCCGCTGATACAAGTCCTCCGTGATGAACGGCACGAACGGCGCATACATCAAAAGAATCGTCCGAAAACACTCCCACATCGTGATCTGCGCCGATTGCCGCGCCGCATCCGCATACCGCTCCGGCGTCCAGAACCGCGCTTTCACCATCTCCAGGTAGTCGTCGCAAAACGTGTCCCAGAACAGCCGGTCCGTCGCCTCGCGCGCAATCGCGTAGTTGTTGTTTTCAAATCCAGCCGTCGCCGCCGCCGCCGCTTGCTGCACGCTCCGCATCAGCCACCGGTCTTCGATCGTCCTCTCGGAAACCGCCATCGAAGCCCCGCCCGGATCGAAACCCTTCCACTGCATCAGGCAATACCGCGCCGCGTTCCACAGCTTGATGACCAGCTTGCGCCCCGCCTTTACATCGTTCTCGTTGTATCGAACATCGTTGCCCAAGTGGCTTCCGGCGGCCCAATACCGCAGCGCGTCCGCCCCATACTTGCGCACCACCGCGTATGGCTCATACCGATTGAACCCGCTCGCGTCGGTGAACTTTTCCAGGTCTCGCTTGCTGATCTTCTTCCCGTTCTCGTTCAGCCCCCACCCCGAGATAATCACGTCTTCCCAAGGCAGCGAATCGGTGTGCAAATGCGATTTCACCACCGTATAGAAGAGCCACGTGCGAATAATCTCGAACGCCTGCACGCGCACCGACATCGGATACAGCGACATATCGCCGATCCGCTCCTTCGATCCCACCCAGTTCGCGTTAATCAGCGGTGTCAGCGACGACGTCATCCACGTGTCCATCACGTCCGGGTCGCCCCGAAACTCCGCCCCTCCGCAGGCGGCGCACTTCGCCGCCGGCGCCGCGCTCTCGAGCGGATCTACCGGCAGCCCATCTTCCGCCGCAAGCATCACCGACCCGCACCGCTCGCAGTACCACACCGGAAACGGTACGCCATAGAAGCGCTGCCGCGATATGTTCCAGTCGTACTTCAGCCCATTGATCCAATCGTCCAGCCGGATCTTCATCCATTCCGGAAACCAGCGCAGTTCCGCGCTGCGCTTCAGCATCGCGTCCTTCAAATCCAGCACCCGAATGAACCACTGCGGGGCCATGATGAACTCAACCGGCGCGCCCGACCGCTCGGAAACCGAAACATGCTGCTCAATCGCCTCCGACCGCCGCAGCACGCCCGCCTCTTTCAAATCTGCCACCACCTTGCGCCGCGCCTGCTCCGTCGTCAGCCCCGCATACGCCCCAGCCAACTGCGTCATCCGCCCGTCCGGCCCCACGCACGCGCGCAGCTCCAGCCCGTCGCGCTTCCATCTCTTCACGTCCTCGCCGTCGCCGAACGTGCAGACCATCATCAACCCCGTTCCGAATTCCGCCAGCACCTCTTCGTCCGATCGAATAGGCACCGTGTGTCCGAATAACGGAACCGTCGCGCGCCCCCCCACCAGCGGCTTGTAGCGCTCGTCCTCCGCATTGCAATAGAGCGCCACGCACCCTGCCAGCAGCTCCGGCCGGGTCGTCGAAATCGGCAGCGCCGCGCCCCCTTCCGAAGTAAACGCGATCTCATGCAGCTCGCTCTTGCGCTCCATCGTTTCCAGGTCCGCCTGCGCCAGCGCCGTCTCCAACTGCGGGTCCCACAGCACGGGCTCGCTCGACCGGTAAATCCGCCCCTTCTTATAAAGATCGATAAACGAAGTCTGCGCCGTGCGCTGGCAGTGGTCGTCAATCGTCGAATAGCGCAGCCTCCAATCGACCGACAATCCCAGCGCCCGCCACAGCTCCTCGTACTGCGCCGAGCCCTTCTTCGTCTCCTCCAAACAAAGCGCGCGAAACGCCGAGCGCGACGTTTTCCGCTTATCGATGTTGTATGTTTTCTCGACGAACCGCTCGGTGGGCAATCCGTTATCGTCGAAGCCCATCGGATAGAAAATCTTCCTCCCCCCCATGCGCCGGTAGCGCACAATGAACTCGGCCTGCGTGTACGACATCGCATGCCCGATGTGCAGGTGCGCCGCGGAAACATAGGGTGGCGGCGTGTCTACGGAGAACACCTCGCCGCCCGCTTCCGGATCGTAGCGGTACACCTCCGTCGCATCCCACAACTTCCGGCACCGCTCTTCGAGCGCCGCGATATCTACGTCTTTTTCCAGCTCAATGGTAGAGAGATCGATCATTTCTTCTGTGCGCGACAAACCATTCTTAGTATGTCAAGCGATGCGCGTTCATCGCCTCCACCACCGGCGTTCCCTCGACCATCCTCAGCAGATTCACCGCCCCATATCTCTGCGCGATTCGAAACAATTTCTCGTCCGGCATTCCTAGCGCCCACGCCAGCAGAATGCGGTTTACTCCTCCATGGCTCACAATCGCCACCGTCTCGCCCTCGTGCTCGCGCCGGATCGCCTCGAACGCTCCCATCACCCGCGCCTGCATCTCCCGAAAGCTCTCGCCGTTCGGAAACCGCGCCTCGGTCGGCGCCTCCATCCATCTTTGGTAAAGCTCCGGATCGCGCGCCGCGGCTTCCTCGTAGGTCAACCCTTCGAAATCTCCGAAATGGAGCTCGCGCAGGTCGCCCGCTGTTCGAACCGCGCACCCGGCCGCCGCCGCCAATATCCGCGCGCTTTCGAGCGCTCTCCGCGCCGGACTCGAATACACGCAATCGAACCACCCCGGCCTCGCGACTTCCGCCACTCGCCGCATCTGCTCGCGCCCGCGGTCTGAGAGCCCCACGTTCAAAGACCCATAGCATCGCCCGCGCGTCTCTTCTGCCGGCTCGCCATGCCGGATCAGCCAATACCGCGTCATCGCACCCGGATAAGTGTCAGCACAGCCGCGCTCTCGCACAACCGCGCGTTCGCGCCCAGCTCGCCCTAACCGCGATCCAGGCGAGCATTCTCACCTGTTCGAAATTCCGGCCGTTTCGAAAGTCGCCATCCGCGTAAACGCCGCAATCGCCGCCTGCATGATCTTGATCGCGAGCGCCGCGCCCGTCCCTTCGCCCAGCCGCATCTCCAGCCGAAGCAGCGGCTCCTGGCCCAGCCGCGCCAGCAAGCGAGCGTGTCCCGGCTCCGCCGAACAGTGCGAAGCGAAGAGATAATCCGCCACACGCGGCGAAATCTCAACCGCCAAAGCCGCCGCTGCCGTCGCAATGAAGCCGTCCATCGCTACCGGCACGCGATGCGCCGCCGCTCCCAAGCAAAAACCACACATCGCCGCGATCTCGAATCCGCCCAAGCATCGCAAGATGCCCTGCGCATCCCCCAGTTCCGCGCCGTGCCGCGCAAGCCCCCGCTCGACCGCGCTCCGCTTCCGCGCCATGCACCCCTCGTCCGCGCCCGTCCCCCTGCCCACCAGCGCCTCCACCGGCTCACCGGTCAACGCCGCCGCTATCGCGCTCGCCGATGTCGTGTTTCCAATTCCCATCTCGCCGAACCCCAACACGTCGCGCCCCGCGCGCGCCGCCTCGCCCGCCACTTCGATGCCTGCCGCCATTGCCGCCTTCATCTGCTCTTCCGTCATCGCCGGCTCTTCGCAAAAATTCCGCGTCCCCGCCCCCGCGCTCCGTATCAATAGCTCGCTTGAAACCGGCAGCTCCGCCGCCACGCCGGCGTCCACCACTACAAGCTCGATCCCGCACGCCTCGGCAATCGCGTTAATCGCCGCCCCGCCCTGCAGAAAATTCGAGACCATCTGCGCCGTCACCGTTTGCGGATACGGACTCACGCCCTCCGCGCACACGCCGTGATCGCCCGCAAACAGCGCAATCCGCGGCCGCCCCGCCGTCACTTCCAGGCTCTCCCGTATCCCCGCGCACCGATTTGCGACTTCTTCCAACCGTCCCAGGCTGCCGGGCGGCTTCGTTAATTGCAATTGCCTGCGTCGCGCCGCTTCCACCCACCTCCCGTCAACCGCGCAAATCGCGGCTATGGTTTCTTCTATCCGCGCCGCCGCTGGCGCCTGCTTTGCGCCGCCTCTCACCGCGGCCAGTCCTGCGCCCGCGCTCCCCATCTGTCCAGGTGCACCACGCTCTGCACATCGCTGCGCGTCTCCCATCCCCGCTCTTCCAAATCCGGCTGCCTCCCGAACTCCGACACGTACCCGACGCACAGATACGCCACCAGCGTCACCGCCTCCGGAATCCCAAGCGTCGCCTTCACCTCCTCCGGATCGAGAATGCTCACCCACCCCACCCCCAACGATTCCGCCCGCGCCGCCAGCCACAGATTCTGCACCGCGCACACGCTCGAATAAACATCCACCATCGGCTGCGTCTTCCGGCCCAGCCCACTCCCCTTCGGCCGCTCGCTGTCGCACGTCACGCAAACGTTCACCGGCGCCTCCACAATGCCGGCCAGCTTCAAACTTTCGTACAGCTTGCGTTGCTCGCCCTCATAGCCTTCCGCCGCACGCCGGCTCGCCCGCTCAAAATTCCGGTAAATCGCCTGTCGCGCCGCCGCATCCCGAATCACCACGAAGTCCCACGGCTGCATGAACCCGACCGACGGCGCATGGTGCGCGGCCTCCAGGATTCGCGCCAGCACATCGTCCGGCACCGGCTGCGGCAAAAACTGCGAGCGCACGTCGCGCCGCTCGTAGATCGCCCGATACACGCCGCGCCGTTCTTCTTCGGTGAACGCCCTCGAACCGGCCGCCTGCTGCTCCTTGCTCATCATTTCTTATATAACCGGGCGCCACGCTCGATTCTCTAGATCATTGAGAACCGCTGCTGCCTGTGCAGCAGCCACAAGAACAACGGGCCGCCCATCAACCCAGTCACCGCCCCCACCGGAAGTTCGCTCGCCGGCAGCGCCACTCGCGCCAGTGCATCCGCTAAAATCAAGAACGCCGCGCCGCCCAGCAACGATCCCGGCAGCAAAATCCGCAGGTCCTCGCCGAAGATCGCCCTCACCGCGTGCGGCACAATCAAGCCCACGAACCCGATCGCTCCGCCCGCCGACACCGCAACGCCCACCACCAGCGCGCAGAGCGTATGCACGATCCGCTCGCACCGCCTCACATCCACTCCAAGCGTCGCCGCCGTGTCTTCATCAATCGCCAGGAGGTTCAACTGCCGCGAGAGCGCGAGCAGCGCCACCCACGCCGGCGCAAGCACCATCGCCATACGCCCCACCGGCGCGAGCCCCACTACATCCAAACTGCCGATCAGCCATCGCAAGATGCGCAGCGCGCTCTCCGGGTCCGTCAAGTATTGAATCGTCAATACGCACGCGCCCGCGATCAGGTTCACCACCACGCCTGAAAGCAGCAGCGCCCCGGGCAGCACCACCGCCCCCCTGCGCGCAATCGCTCTCACGCTCCCGACCGCCAGCATCGCCCCTGCGAAGGACGCCGCGAACACCAGCGGCACGCCCAACACGCGCGCGCTCCATCCAAGCGCAATCGCCGCGCTCGCGCCCAATGCCCCGCCTCCCGAAACGCCCAGCGTGTAAGGATCTGCCAGCGGATTGCGAAAGAGCGCCTGCAGCGCCGCCCCCGTCACCGCCAGCGACGCGCCAATCGCGAGCCCCATTAGCACTCGGGGCAGCCGCAAGCGAAAAAACAACGTGCGCGACATCGAATCCGAAAGCACTCTGCCCAGTTCGATATGCTGAGACCCCGTCAGCAATCCCACCACCATCGACGCTAGCAGCACCATCGTCAGAATGCCCAATGCCGCCGCCAACCGCCGCCCCGTGTCCGTCATAGCTCGACCCAAACCAGCGTCTGCTCTCCCACCCGCTGAGAGCGCACCTTCGGGTCGCCGTAAATCTCCCCCAGAAGCTCCTCCGTCAACACCGCCTCCGGCTTCCCGAGCGCAGCAATTTCCCCGCAACGCAGCGCCAGAATCTGGTCGAATGCGCCTGTCAGTTGCAAATCGTGCGTAATCATGATCGCGCTTACGCCATTCTTCCGTCGCAATCGCAGCAGCGTTCGAATCAAATCCGTTCGGTGCTTCAAATCGAGCGACGACGATGGCTCATCGAGCAGCAGCAGCCGCGGCTCCTGCGCGAGCGCCCGCGCCAGCACCACCATCTGGCGCTCGCCTCCCGACAGGCCGATAAACGCCCGCCGCGCCAGATGCGCCGCGCCCACGCTCTCGAGCGCCTCCATCGCAATCTCCACATCCCGCCCACTCTCCAGCCGAAACCGCTCCGCGTGCGGAGCGCGTCCGCTCAACACAATCTCCAATGCCTGGAATGGAAACGCCGTCGCGGTCGCCTGCGGCACATACGCCACCCGCCGCGCGCGCAGCCTCGCATCCCACTTATCGAAGGCAACCCCGTCCAGCTCGATCGTCCCCGAGCGCGGGCGAAGCAATCCCGCCAGCATGCGAATCAGCGTCGATTTCCCGGAGCCGTTCGCCCCAATTACCGCTGTCATCGAACCCTGTCCGGCGCTCAGGCTGACATCGCGCACCACCGCGGGTCCGCCGCCGTACGCGTATTCGAGACGCCTCGCTTCGAAACACAACTCGCTCATTGCTTACGTTCTGGATGGATCAATCTGGCGAACAGTTCCGCCGTCTGCACCATCCGCTGCGACGCATGTGGAACAAAGTCCTCCGAAACGCTGTAAACCCGATGCTCCCGCACCGCCTTTAACTCCGGCATCTCGTTCCACGCCGCCACCGGGTCCGCCGAAAACCGCCCCGTGAACCCATGCACGAAATCGAGAATGATGTCCGGATTCGCCGCAACCAGGTCTTCCTTGCTCAATTTGGCGTAACCGATATTGACGGCCGCCACCGCCATCCGCCCGCCCGCGATATCGACTAACTCCGCCAGGTAACTGCCGCCCGTTGCGTCATACAGGTCTCGCAAAGTGCCGGGCGTTCGGTCCACAATCATCGCCACCCTCGGCTTCGGCAAGCCCGCTGTCTTGCGCGCCACCCGGTCCAATCCCTCCCGAGTAGCCGAGACCAGCTTCTCCGCCTCGCTCTCGTGTCCGGTCGCTCGCCCTATCGCTAGCATCGCTTGATATGCTTCCGCCACCGTCTTATTCGACGCCTTCAGTATTCGAAAATTCAACTGGCGCAGAGTATCTTCCAGGAATGGCGCCTGCGAGCTGTTAATCACCACTAAGTCCGGCTGCAGCGCAATTAGTTTCTCTAAGTTAGTGCTTTCGAGCGGACCCAGCCGCGGCAGCTTCAACACTTCCGGCGGATAAGCGTCGTAATTCGATACCGCCACGACGCTCGCGAGCGCCCCCACTCCGTAAATCATCTCCGTCAAGTCGGGGGAAAGCGAAACGATCCTCCGCGGAATGTCCGCCGCTGCGGCGCAGATCGCAAACCCAAGGGCTGCGGCCAGGACGCCAACGCGCGCGCTCCTCATGCCTCAACCGGTTGTCCCTTCAAATACAAGGGAAGACCCGCCACCGTCAGAACCACCCTGTCCGCCGCCTGTGCCGCCCATTGATTCAGTAATCCCTGCGCATCGCGAAAAGCCCGCGCGACAGCCGCCTCCGGCACGATTCCGCAACCGGTTTCGTTCGAGACCAGAATCACGTGCGCCTGCCCTCCCGCTTCCACAATCCGTTCCAACTGCTTGCGCGCGCATTCCCCGATAGCCGCTTCTCCACTGTCCCGATGCCGCCAGAATAGGTTTCCCAGCCAAACCGTCAGGCAATCCACCAAAATCGCGCCCGAGTCCTTCGAAGCGCTTTCCACCGCCGCCGCCAAATCCAGCGGCTCTTCTACAGTCCGCCACTTCTCCGGCCGCGATGCGCGGTGATGCTCGATCCGCGCCATCATCTCCCGATCCTCATTCCTCTCTGCCGTCGCGATAAATGTAACCCGCCCGTCCCGCTCCGCCAGCCGCTGCGCCAGTCGAGACTTCCCGCTTCGCGCGCCGCCCAGAATCAAAGTCACCATGACTCAAAAGAAAAACTGCATTCCTCCCCGCGCCACGAAGCCCGGCGTAAGAAACCCTTCCTCGTAATAGGTCTGCCCGTTAAGGTTATCGAACCTGCTGTAAATGCGAATGCGCTTGCCTTCGCCCACCGGCAGCGTGTATCCCACCGATAAGTTCGCTCGCCGCGGAGCTTCGAACTCCAGCGGAATGCTGTAATACGGATACTGATTGCCACTGAATGGATAGTAGTAATGATTCCCCACGAGGCAGTCGATCTCCGCGTCCCAATGCGCTCCGAACTGCTTGGCGATAGAGGCGCTGAACATCTGCGGAACGATCTGCGGCGTATCCAGAAATCCATCGCTATATTCGGAAATCCGGTCTCGCGAGTTCGTGTAAGTATAGGCGGAACGAACGAACGTGCGCCCCGGCAGCTTCGCCTCGGCCGAGACTTCCGCCCCACGCGCCAGTCCTCCTGGAGTGTTGTAATAACCCATAAACCTGCCATAAGGATCGCTCGCCGGATTGACAATCGCGCCCGTCAAGTCGAATGCGATCGTCTCCTGCAGCCGCGTATAAAAGTAAGTCGCGCTGACCTTCAACTTTTCCCCAAACAGGTATTGATCGATCCCGCCATCCACCGAAATCGCTCGCTCGGGCGCAAGCCGGGGATCGCCATACGCCGTAAAAGTAGATCCGTCGAAATACGTCCCAAAGCGTTCATAAAGCGACGGCGCGCGATAGGCGTTCCCTGCATGCGACCGGATCTTGGTTCCCGAAGAGCGAAAGAAATAAGCCGCCGAAACATCCCCCACCCAGGCGCTCGGCGGCGACACGGCGCTCGCCCCCGCGTACACTGGAAACGCCCCCGAGAAAAACGGCGCTTTGAGATTGAAGGATTCCCACCGCCCGGACACCGACACCTGCAATCTGTCTTTCAGTAACTGAATCTGATCCTGTAAGTAGGCCGTATTGCTTGTCTGCGAAACGCGGGTGTTAGACAAAAACGCCGGAGCCTGTCCAACATACGACGGATTATCGAAACTCTCCCGGTCGAACTGGTATCCTGCCGCCACTAACTGCGAGCGCGTCGCTTGCCACTCCGCGGTTACTTGCGCCGTATCGGTGCGCCCGCTGTACACAGTCGACGTCCGATCCAGCGGCTGATATCCCAAGCCGGCCGGCCCGTTTACGTAATCGGTATCTTTGTCTACTGTCTGGTAACTCGCGCGATACGATAACGTGGGCGTAACTGCATGCTCCCAAAACGCCAGCGTCGAAGTGAAATGCTGGCTGCGATAGTAATCGGGATCGTCCACGCTCGGTATGAAATTCGCGTTGCCATTTGCATACGGCAGTCCGTTCTCGGCCGTGGGAATCTGGCTCGAGGCCAGGGGAATCGCCGGAATCGGCCCGCTCGCCGCGCTCGGCGCGAATGTAGGAACCGAAGTCGGCGTGTTATTCAGTTGCCCGAAAATATCCGCCCCCAATACCCGCACGCCCGTGTGAATCCTCGGACTCACAACGTAATCGAGCGAAGCCAGCCCCCCGGTATTGCGATAGCGGTCGTCGCCGTCCACTCCCTCGGTCACATTCACATGGCCGCCGCCCACCGAATAATACAGTCGGTCGTGCAGCGCCGAGCCCGCTACGTGCGCTAGCCCGCGAAACTGGCCCAGCATGCCGCCTTGAATATCTACATCGCCGTGGAACGGGCCGCCGCCCGGATCGGTCAGCAGGTTGATTACTCCGCCGATTGAATTTGTCCCGTACAGCGAAGCGCCCGCTCCTTGCAGCACCTCCACCCGGCTAGTATCGGTAAACCAAAGATCGCTGATGAAACTGCTTGCGTCCGCCTGCGTCGCGGAAACATCGCGAAGCTGCATCCCATCGATCAACACCGCCGTATCGAACGTGCGCAGCCCTCGCAGTTGGATCGTAGTAAACGCGCCTGGGCCGCCTTCTTGCGTCACGCGCACGCCCGGCAGCTCATCCAGCGCATCCGATAAATTATCCTGCCCCCGCGCCAGCGCGCTCGCCACGTCGATCGTCTCAAGCTCTTTCGCCGTCTCGCTCGCCGCCTGCGGCGACCCGCTGCCCGTCACCGTCACCTGCGTCGATACAGGCGCAATCCTCAATACCAGATCCGGAAGATTCGCCGTCTCCGCCGTCACCGCAACCCTCTGGGGCGCCGCCGCAAGCGACGGTGCCGCCCGCGCTTCCACCAGGTAATCTCCGCTCGGCACTTGTTGGAAGCAATACTGCCCGGTGCGGTCGCTCTCCGCCGAAAACTCCAGAGCGCTATCCCGCGAATACAATCGGACGTCTGCTCGCGGCACCGGCAGCGAAGCGGAATCCAGAGTCCGCCCGCAAAAACTGCCGCCAGGAGCCGCATACACAAAACTCATGCAGCACAGCCAGCCAAATGTAACTAGAAAACGACGCATATCACCTCTCCCGCGAAGGCGCTTCAGAAATGGCACATACCTGTGCCGCCTAGGCAGGTCTTCGGGCTTAGAGGCGTTTCAGCTTGCGGCTGTCTTCCTATTGCTCCGGCTTCCCAGCCCTCTCGGGCCAGTGCTTCTGTTGGAGCCTTCGTTCCTGTTTACCGCTGCGGGGCAGCTCCGGATTCTCACCGGATTCCCTTTTCACGCCCCAAGGGGCGTACCGTTGGCACTGCAAGACTATCACATCCTGCTCGCCGTTTCACCAATCATTTAATCGTCATCGACATCGTCCAGCCGTTACCGCCGTTGCCGCCGACTCCGCATTGGGTATGCCCCGCGCACGTGCCGCCGTTCCCTCCCGCGGTATTAATGCTGCCCGAATTCGCCGTGAAGCTATTGGCAGCCAGAAAAACGTAGCCTCCCCCTCCGCCTCCGCCCGCTCCTTTGCCGTTTGCCGCCGAGTTCGCGCCGTTCTGGCCGCTTGCGTTGATCGTTCCCGTGAAGTTAATCGTATTGCAGATAAATATAATCGGCGTGCCGCCCATCCCCCCGGCGCCCCCGCCCGATCCGCCCTGCCCGCCCAGCGCTCCCCCGCCCGGCCAAGAACCGCCGCCACTCAGAAACGAAGTAAATTGCGCTGTGCTTGGCGTCGCCGCGTTTCCGCCAGTTCCTCCGTTTGCTGGCCCCGCCGTGCCGCCGCTCGCAATCACTTGCCCCTGGATCACCTGCGTCGATCTTCCGATGATCCCCGCCGCCGCGCCCCCGCCGCCGCCGCCCCCGCCGCCTCCGAAGTCCCCAAACCCCGTGATCCCGTCTGCGCCCCCGCTCGGTCCGCCCAACACAGACCCCGCAATCGTGCATGCTCCCGTCGCCCGTATGATCAGCGGCCCGTTTCCTCCCGCATTCAAAACCGTCGCCCCGAGCGACACGCTGAACGATGTGAACCACAGTTCGTCTGTCAAATTACAAGTCCCCGACGTACACGAATAACTATGCGCCCCGTTTCCCAGCCACTTGAACCACGGCGGGATCCCGAACGTCGCTTGAGCCTCGGCTCGCAGGCATATGAAAAACAGCACAGAGCCCGCTACAGCTATTTTTTTCAGCATCGGTTCCTTTAAGTGTTTTTAGGAATGTTGTTTCGAGCAACAACTGAGGCGCCCCCACGCTTTAACCTCGGCGGCGGCGCCTTCCCAAGATTGTATTGCGAATGCTATTCCGGGCGGTACTGCCTGGAAGTCCGTACGGTACCGGTCCCTACGGCGTCCCCACAAATCCGTCGCATGTCGTTCCACCTGACGCGCACGGCCCGTAGAACCCCACAATCACCCCGTTGTCATTGATGCCGTTGATTAGGGTCGCTCCCACTCCGCTCGGATCGTCCACCGATTGATAGCTTCCGCCCTTATACACAAATCCATGGATCAGGCCCGATGAATCCGTATATGTCCCCACCACTTGGCCCACATTATTCAGGCCCAACGCCATCGTCGACGTCGCGGCGGGATAATTCAGCGTTACAAGCGTCCCGAAGTTCAGCAGAAACCCGTACGTCACGCCCCCTTTGGCATAAAACCCGCAGATCTCCCCCGTGTCGTTGATCCCGGCCGCCGTTGCGCTCGTCGCGCTCGGAATCGTGTAAGCCGCAAATACCCCGCCGTTCTCTTCGTAAATATATGCATGGCTGTTTTGGGCCGAATCGTTGTAGAAACCTGCGGCCTGGTGCTCGTTGTTCAGCCCCAAAAGTTGATTGAAGGTCGTGCCCGCGTAGTCCACCCGCGTGTAGTTGTTCTGGAATTTCGTGAATCCATGATTGACGTTGTGGCTATCGATATAGAATCCGGCGGTCACGCCCGCGTTATTGATCCCAATGACCTGCGTCTGTGTCGAGGCGGGGAAATTCTCCGCCGTGAAAGTGTTAGGCAGCGTAAGAACGAAGCCCTTGTTCGGGTGGCCCGTCGCCCCGCTGCCGTGATAACCGGCAATAGTCCCGCTGTTGTTGATGCCCAGCAGTTGCGTAAAAGTGTCGCCTGCGTAATTCACGGTTTGAAATGTGTAGGTGACCTCCGCCGTCACGCCCGTATCCCCGCTCTGTGCCCACGCCGAGCCGCCTAGCAAGGTTACCAGCGCGATTCCCTTTGAGTACTTCTGAATTGCTTCCTTAAGCTTCCATCGATGTATATTGACTCGCTTCATATGTTTGTCTCCTAGTGGTTAGTTGCTGATGTCGTGCCGGACGAGGTGTGACAACCCTCCGGCCAAGTCGAGTCTGGCCGTAAGCTACACTCTTACGGAAGTGACAAACCGTGACGTTAACCGTTAACAACAGGCACAAACACTGCGGCCGCCTCTACTTACGTCTGTTAGCCAGCCGTCTTGATTTCCACGGAAAGCGGCGCGATACTTGGATATTCACGTAGCGCGGTAGTCGAGTCACCCTAAGTGAGTTGTGTTCGGCAAAGACGATCCCGAATTTGAGGGGGCCCGCTCCATTCCCGACCCCGAGCTGGTCCGCTGCGTGCTCAAAAATATCCTCGCTTCGCGCCTGTTCCGGTCGTCCCAGTTACAGAAACAATTCCTTAAATTTGTTGTCTTAAAGACTCTCGACGGTAAGTCGAACGACATCAAAGAGTACGCGATTGGCGCGGATGCCTTCGGCCGTGGCCAGGATTTCGATCCCCGTATCGATTCTGTCGTGCGTGTGGTGGCGCGCCGCGTGCGCGGCCGTTTGTTGGAATACTATCGGACCGAGGGAAAAGCCGACTCTGTCATCATAAGTCTGTCCGCTGGCAGTTACATCCCCTCTTTCTTCCGCGCGGAATCGTCCCCGGCGGCAGCGTCATCTTCTCCTTCGCGTGTCAGTCCTTCTCCGAGTGCCGACGACCTCATCGGCGCCGTCGTCTCCCACTACGAGATCCTCGATCTGATTGCGCGCGGCTCCTCGGGCCTTGTTTACCTCGCCGAAGATCTGCGCCTCAAGCGTGGTGTCGCATTCAAAATTGCCTTCCCCGAACTCGCCTCCGATCCCGCCCGGCTTGAGCGGTTCCTGCGCGAAGCTCGATTCGGATCCGCTGTCAATCATCCGAACGTCTGCGCCGTTTACGACGTCGGCGAATTCGCCGGCCGCGCCTTCATTGTTATGGAACTGGTCGAAGGTGAAACGCTCCACCGCTTCATCGGCGGCAAGCCGATGCCGCCCGAGTTGCTGCTCGATCTCGCCATTCAAATCTCCGACGCGATCGCCGCTCTTCACGCGCGCGCCATGGTCCATCGGGATGTGCGTTCCGCCAACATCGTCGTGAATAGCCTGTGCCGCGCCAAGCTCCTGGATTTCAGCGCGGCTCAAGTGGACAGCGAAGCGTCTGAAATCAAGGCCGCCGCAGGCACGCCCCAGCCCGCATCCCACGCCGCTTGGAGACCGGCTGGCGGCGCCCCGCCCTCGCCCGAACCCCTGTCCGGCGCCAGATCTCTGCGCCGCATCGACGTCGCCGCCTTCGGTCAACTCCTCTTTGAAATGACTACCGGACGAATACTCCCTGCCGCTGACGATCGGATACCTCTCGCCGGCCAGGCCGCGCCGCCCCGGGAATTGAACGTTCTTATCGCGCGCCTTCTGGAGCCCGGTGGCCCGCGGCTCGAAATGTCCGATATCCACGAGGAGCTCCTCCAAATCCGAAGCCGCCGCGAGTTTCCGTCGTCCCCGTCTGGCCTGCGCTTCCATTGGCAGTGGATCGCCCTGGCTTTGGCGGTCGCAGTCTTAGCGGCGTTCTACTTTGGCTTCCCCTTTAGGCCTCCTGTTCCGCGCGTCGTTAAATACACTCAACTTACTCACGACGGCCAGGGTAAATTGATCCGAGCATCCGGCCCTCATGGCGAGTTAGTGACAGACGGCGCCCGCCTCTATTTCTCCGAAATCCTCGGGACCAGAATCGCCATCAGCCAGGTCGCCGTTTCCGGAGGCGAGACCATCCCGCTTCAAACAAGTTCCGCGCGGCCTTTCGTCATCAGGGATATCTCGCCCGATAATTCCAAGCTCCTGCTCTCCGATTTCTATCGGCCCAGCCTCGATTTTCAGTTCAATGTCCTCCCACTTCCCGCCGGTGACGTCTACCCGCTGGGCAATATCGCCGGTCACGACGCCGTCTGGTCTCCCGATGGAAATCGCCTCGTGTATGCTTCCGGTGACGACCTGTTTATCGCAGACGCCTCTGGTGCTAACTCTCGAAAATTAGTTCACTGCCCCGGCCTGCCCTATTGGCCCCGCTGGTCTCCAGGCGGCCAGTCCCTCCGTTTCACCATTCGCGATCCCGATGGCGCCGCCTCCTTATGGGAGGTAACCGCCCAGGGAACTCGCCTGCATCGTCTTATAACTGCCCCGGCCGATCGCCGCTCGGATTGTTGCGGCAGCTTCAGCCCCAATGGCGACTTCTATATCTTCCAGGCGGAATTCAACGGTAGAAGCAACATCTCGCTGCTCGCCAAAGCTAGCAGCTCTCCCGTTCAGCTAACGGATGGCCCTCTCAGTTTCTCCGCTCCGGTATTTAGCAGAAACGGAAAACAAATCTTCGCCATCGCGACACAACGCCGGGGCGAGTTAGTCCGATATGATTCCAACCGGCAGGATTTTACAGTCTACTTATCCGGCATCTCCGCCGATCACGTCGAATTCTCTCCCGACCAGCGCTCCATCGTTTACGCTTCTTACCCGGAAGCCGTCATTTGGCGAAGCGGCACGGATGGCCGAAATCGACTCCAGCTCAGCCCGCCCGGGCTGACCGCCTGGTTCCCCCGCTGGTCGCCGGACGGCAAACAAATCGTCTTTATGGGAACCGAGCTCGGCGGTCCAGTCAAAATTTATGTAGTCCCATCCAGTGGCGGCGCCCCGGAAAAGGTCATCCCCGGCGCGGCCTCCGAAGTCGATCCGAACTGGTCCCCCGACGGCAAGTCCATTCTGTTCGGCGCGGTCCCTTCGGCCACCGGCCTCGGCGCGGGCCCATCCGAAATTCGAATACTCGATCTCGCTACCCGCCGCCTCTCGAAGCTCCCAGGATCGGAAGAACTCGGCGAACCGCGCTGGTCTCCCGATGGCCGCTACGTCGTGGCGACCGCCCTGTCACAGCATCGCTGGCGCGATCCGGGCGTCCTCATCTTCGATTTCAAGACCGGTAAATGGACCAATTTCGAAAAAGATCCCATCGACAATAAGTGGTTCTCCGCCGATGGCCGCTATTACTACTTCGATAAATACATTGACAACGACCCCGCTATCTTCCGCATCCGCCTCAGCGATCGAAAACTCGAGCGGGTGGTCGGCCTCCAGAACATCCGCCGCGCGCAAAGCTTCACGGGCTGGTGGATGGGCATCGCGCCCGACGGCTCGCCCATGGTGCTCCGCGACACCAGCATCGAAGAAGTCTATGCCCTCGGGTTTCAGCCGCGGTAACTCCGTTTTCTGCACGCTAGAATCGAAAAGATCGTCACTTCATCTGAATAAGGACGGGGATGAACCGCAGGACCACTCTGCTCGCCGTAACACTCTGCGCCTTTAAATCGGCAGTTCTCGCTCAGGCGCCTCCCAAATTCGATCCCGCCGCCGTCGCGCGAGGCAAGCAAACCTTCGTTAGCTCGTGCGCCTTCTGCCACGGCGCCAACCCCAAGGGTGGCGAAAAAGGGCCCGACCTCCTTCGCTCCGTCCTCGTTCTGCACGACGAAGCCGGCAACAGCATCGGCCAAGTCGTGCTCAACGGCCGTCCCGGCAAAGGCATGCCGGCGTTTCCCTTCACCTCGGCGCAGATCTCCGATATCGCCGCCTTCCTGCATAGCTCCATCGCCGCCGCCGAAGATCGCGACAGTTATAAGATCCTCAATATCGTCGTCGGCGATCCCCGCGCCGGCGCCGTTTACTTCAATAATCAGTGCGCCTCTTGTCATTCCGCCACCGGAGATCTCAAGGGGATCGCATCCAAATACGACCCCTCTACCCTGCAGGGGAAATTCATCGCTCCCGATCTGGAGTGGACCGAAGGCGCGCCGCCCCATAAAGTCCTCGCCTTGTCGGTCACCGTTACTCTTCCCTCCGGCGAGTCGTTTTCCGGCACTCCTCTGAACCTCGATGATTTCAATGTCTCGCTGCGCGACCGCAACGGCGACTTGCATTCCTTCGATCGCTCCGGCGGCTCTCCGAAAGTGGAACAGCATAACCGCCTTCAGGCGCATATGGACTTACTAAGTCGCTATACCGACGACGACATTCATAACCTGACGGCTTACCTGGTGACTCTCAAATGAAACGAGCATCCGTCTGGTGCCTTGCGCTCTTGCTACCGTTGTGCCTCTGCGGCCAACTGCTCGACCCCGCTCTGCTCTCGAAACCCGCGACCGATTCCTGGCCCACTTACAACGGCGATTACTCGGGGCGGCGCTTCAGCACCCTCTCTCAAATCAACCGCGACAATGTCAAACATCTCAGCCTTGCCTGGGTGTATCGTCTGCGCATCGGCGCCACTCCCCGCGCGATCGTAGGAGGCGAAGGCCCGCTGCCTCAGGGACCACCCGACGACCCCGGCGTTTCCACCATCAAATCGACGCCGCTCATGGTCAATGGCGTCCTGTATTTCTCCACTCCCGATAACGCCTGGGCCATCGACGCCCGCTCCGGCCGGGAACTCTGGCACTACTTCTGGAAGACCAAAGGCGGCATTCACATCGGCAATCGCGGCATGGGCATGTACGGCGACTGGCTCTTCTTTGAGACGCCCGATAACTACCTTGTCTCGCTCGACGCAAAGACCGGCAAGGAGCGCTGGCACAAGGAAATCGCCGATCTCAAGCAGGAATATTTCTCTACGCCCGCGCCCGTCGTCGTCGGCAATCGCGTCCTGGTCGGCACCGGCGGCGATTCGCTCGACGTCCCAGGCTTCATCGAAGCTCATGATCCCGAGACCGGGGCCATCCAATGGAAATGGTGGACAGAACCGCTGAAGAAAGGCGACCCCGGCGCGGAAACCTGGCCCGACGAATACGCCATGCGCCACGGCGGCGGCATGACCTGGCTGCCCGGCACTTACGATCCCGATCTGCGTCTCTATTACATCGGCACCGGAAATCCCAACCCCGTGCTTACTGGCCGCAGCCGCAAGGGCGATAACCTCTGGACCTGCTCCATCGTCGCGCTCAATATCGATACCGGCAAGCTGGCCTGGTATTTTCAACCCTCGCCCCACGACACCCACGATTGGGACGCCGTCCAGACACCCGTCCTGATCGACGGCGAAATAGATGGCAAGCCTCGCAAGTTACTCGCCCAGGCCAACCGCAACGGCTATTTCTTCGTGCTCGACCGAGCTACTGGCAAGAACTTAGTAACTGCCCCCATGATCAAGAGCATGAATTGGGCAAAGGGCATAAACGCCAACGGCCAGCCCATTCCCGATCCCGGCAAAGAGGCCACCATTCCCGGCGTCCTCGTCTCGCCCCCTACAGGCGGCGCCACTAACTGGCCGCCTCCCAGCTTCGACCCCGAAACGGGCCTGTTCTACGTAGGAACCTCTCAGCAATACAGTATGTTCTATCTCACCGATACCGATGCTCACCCGGAGGGTTGGGGGGCGGCCGAGCGCGATGCCGGCTATCTAGGCGGCGACCTCGAAGCTATCGACTACAAAACCGGCAAAGTTGTCTGGGATCATCATTACCCATTCGGCGGCGGCGCCGTCGGAATACTTACAACCGCCGGTAAGCTTCTATTTACTGGCGATAGCCTCCGCCACCTTGTCGCCTTCGACCCTGCCAATGGCGACATTTTGTGGCACGCCGGACTCAACGACGATGTAAGTAACGGCCCCGAAACCTACATGCTCGACGGCCGCCAATATCTCACCGTCGGCGCCGGCGACACGCTTTATTCCTTCACCGTTCTTCCCTAACCATTGCGCCCCGAAATGCGCCCGCGCCCCGGCTCATTCGCGCCCGCTGCTCGATTCGATAGACTGCGGGCATGAAACGACTCTCCCTGCTGCTGCTCGCTTCCGCTTCACTCCCGCTGCTCTTCTACGCGCAATCCGACCCCTTCGTCGGACGCTGGGGTTTCGACGTGCCGACCCCCCATGGCATTGGAGCTAACTGGCTGAGCGTCTCGGACAATGGAGGCAAGCCCGAGATCTGGTTTCAACCCACCGGCGGCCACGTCTTTCAAATCAAGGACTACAAGCTGGGCGGCTTGCATCTCGCACTCACCGTCGCCCCCGCCGAAGGCAGCAAACCCGCCATGACTTGGGATCTCGACGCCAAGGACGGCAAACTCGTAGGCGTCCAGAAAAGCGGAGACAAAACCGTTCAGCTCACCGGCCTCCCAGAGCCGCCGCTCAACCGCCGTGAACCCTCCTCCTGGGGCAACCCCAAACCGCTCTTCGATGGAAAAACCCTCAACGGCTGGAAGCCCATCGGCGATGTCTCTCAAAACCACTGGACCGTCCAAGGCGGCGACATGGTCAACCTCCAGCACGGCGCCAATCTTAAGACCACTCAGAAGTTCACCGACTTCAAACTGCACTTCGAAGTGAACTGCCCCGACAACGCTAATAGCGGCTTCTATCTACGCGGCCGCTACGAGCTTCAGCTCGAATACGAACCCGTCGGTGAAAATCCCCCTAACCGCGCCATGGGCTCGATCTACGGCCGCATCGCGCCGTCGCCCGAGCTCCCGCGCAAGCCCGGCCAGTGGGAAACCTTCGACGTCACTCTCGTAGGCCGCACCGTCACAGTCACCCGCGACGGCGTCCTCACCATCGATCGCAAAGAAATCGACGGCATCACCGGCGGCGCTCTCGATGCCGATGAAGGCGAGCCGGGCCCCTTCTACATCCAAGGCGACCACACCGGCGGCCTCAAGTTCCGCAACATCACGGTCGCCACTCCCTCGGAGTAGGCCTGCGTGAAAATCGCCGCATTGTTGTTGCCCGGTCTGCTGCTCGCCCGTCCGCCGCTGCCCGCGCCCCAAGGCCCTTCCGCGGAAGCGCGCGCCAGTTGGGCGGAGTATGGCGGCAGCGCCGATTCGGCCCAGTATTCGGACCTCGCCCAAATCAACCGCGCCAACGTCCAGAAACTCCACATAGTCTGGCGCTACCCCGTCGGCGACGGCCGCGATTATCTGTTCAACCCCATCGTCGTCCACGGCGTCATGTACGTTCTCGCCAAGCGAAATTCCATCGTCGCCCTCGACGCCCGCACCGGCAAAGAACTCTGGATTCACGAAACCGACCCCGCAACCTCGCTTATCACCAAGCGCGGCATCAACTATTGGGAAAGCGTTGGCGGCCGCGACCGCCGTCTCCTCTTCGCCTGTAACAACACTCTCCAAGCCCTCGACGCCCGCACCGGAAAGCGCATCGCCGATTTCGGCCGCGATGGCGCCGTCGATCTCCGCGCCGGCCTCGACCGCGATCCCGCCACCCTCACCCTCGTGCAATCCACCATGCCCGGCAAAGTCTTCGGCAACCTGCTCATCCTCGGGTCCGCCACCAATGAGGAATACAACTCCGCGCCCGGCGACATCCGCGCCTACGACATCCCCACCGGCAAACTCGTCTGGACCTTCCATACCATCCCGCGCCCCGGCGAATTCGGCTACAACACATGGCCTTCCGGCGCCTGGAAAACCGTCGGCGGCGCCAACGCCTGGAGCGAACTCACCCTTGACCCCGTCCGCGGCATCGTCTACGTCCCCACCTCCAGTCCGAAATACAACTTCTATGGCGCAAACCGCGTCGGCGCCGATCTCTTCGGCGATTGCCTCCTCGCTCTCGACGCCCGCACCGGCCGCCGCCTCTGGCACTTCCAAATGGTCCACCACGACATCTGGGATTACGACAACGCCACCGCCCCCAAGCTCCTCACCGTCACCCACAATGGCGTCCCCACCGACATCGTCGTCCAGGTCAATAAAGAAGGATTCGTGTGGGCATTCGAGCGTGCCGCCGGAACGCCGCTGTGGCCCATCGAAGAGCGTCCCGTCCCCAAATCCGACGTGCCAGGCGAAGTCGCTTGGCCCACTCAGCCCGTCCCCACCCTGCCGCCGCCCTTCGCCCGCCAGGCCTTCCACGAAACAGACATCAACCCTTACATCTCCGATCCCCGCGAACGCGCCCAATTGCTCGAAACCATCCGCCACGCTCGCAACGACGGCATGTTCACTCCTCCCAGCACCCAAGGCTCTATCCAGATGCCCGGCAACAACGGCGGCGCAAACTTTGGCGGCGCCGCGGTGAACCCGCGCACGGGCGAGTTGTTCGTCGTCTCGAAAGACTTGCCCGCTCTGCTCAAATTGCGCCTCGAAGATCGACCGTCCAACTCGCCGCCCGATCCCGCCGCCCCGCGCTATAAAACTCCCTTCGGCTTCCTGTTCACCAGCAGCGGTCTTTCCGCCATTGCGCCTCCCTGGACCACTCTCACCGCCTACGACCTGAACCGCGGCGCCATCGAATGGCAAGTCCCGCTCGGCGAAGTTCCAGAGCTTGCCTCCGAAGGCATTCACAACACCGGCAGCCATTTCCCGAAAATCGGCCCCGTCGTCACCGCTGGCGGCCTCCTCTTCGCCGGCGCGCGCGACCGGAAGTTTCGCGCCCTCGATACCCGCACCGGCCGCGTGCTTTGGGAATACGAACTCGACGCCGGAATCGAAGGCATGCCCGCCGTCTATGAATTGGACCGCCGCGAGTACATCGCCCTATGCGCCTCCGCCCAGGCCACCACGCGCACGCACGATTCCCCGGGTCATCCCGCTTCGAAAGCGCCCATACCCGGCGAATACGTCGTCTTCGGCCTCGAATAACTCCCACTCGCCGCTCCCACGCTCGCCTCTCGTTTTCGCTATAGTCGAAGAGATATGCGAATGCTGAGTGTGCTTGCGCTGGGTCTTCTCGCCACCGCTTCCTGGGCGGCCGATCCTTCGACAACACTAAAGGTTGGCGACACCGCGCCTGACTTCACGCTGCCCTCCACCGACGGCGGCAAAGTCCACCTCGCCGACTATATCGGCAAGAGCACCGTCGTTCTCGCCTTCTTCCCCGCCGCCTTCACCGGTGGTTGAACCGCCGAGATGAAAGCATACCAGGCTGGTATGCAAAAGTTCCAAGAGGACGGCGCGAAAGTCTTCGGCATCAGCACAGATAATTCGCCATCGCAAAAAGCATTCGCCCAAACCCTCGGCCTCACGTTTCCTTTGCTCAGTGATTTCCTTGATCGCCACGTCGCCAAAGCCTACGGCATCTACATCGCCGATTACGGCATCGCGAATCGCGTGACCTTCGTCATCGACGAACAAGGCAAAATCGCCAACATCGAATCCGGCGGCGACGCCATCAAAATGCTCACCACCCCCGACGCCTGCAGCCGCCTCGCTCACAAGAAGAAGACTACTTGAGCTGCTCCAGCTCTCGCGGACGCCCGAAACAAAGCACGTACCCGTTGTTGTCGATCACCTCAAACGCCCTCAGCCCGTCGTTCGTGTCGCTTAGCTCGCTGTACATCGGAACCGCTCTTCCCACGTACTCCTCATAGAGCGAATCCGGATCGGAAGTGTGTATATACGCATCCCAGCGAGCCCACTCGTGGCGCGAGTGATTGGGATGCGGATGAATGTCGGGCCTGATCTTCTTCAGCATCAGCATCACGTCATCGCGCCTCACCATCCCGAAGTAGTCGTCCCCCTTCCCGTTTCGGCCCGAAGTATGTATAATCTCGAAGCCCAGCTTCGAGCGGTAAAAATCCAGGCTGTCCCGAAGGTCGTCCACGACAAATAAAGGAGTGATGCTGTTCAGCATGGCCCTGAAGTCTATCACAGCTCAAGCCTCGCGCCGTTCGCCCCAAACTAGCCATAATTAATAACAACCTTGAGCAATGCCTCTCTCGCGCACCGGTACACGAGCGCTGTTACTCGCTGCGAGTCTCGCAGCCGCGCTCGCAGCTCAAACACTCTCCGCTCCTGCGCCCGCTTCCAACGGCCACGCCGAAACCTATGAAGACGATCAAGTCCGGATCGCGATTCCCGCCGGATGGACTCGCGCGACGGGCGGCTACCCCTCTCTCGAACCCTATCGAATGCATGGAACTGCGGTTGTGGGCAGTTCGGTTCTGCAAACCAGCCCCCACTTGCTCCTGCAAAAGGACGGCTACACGCTCGCGCTGGCCTTCTCCACATCCCACGCGAGCGGCGCCGACGGCGGCCGCTTCATCGAAGCATTCAATATCCCGTGGCTCGATGCCGACCAGGCCTGGACCTGCGGTCTCATCCTGACGTATATCCCGCAACCCGCCAGCCGCGCACTCCTTTTCGAAAACATGGTAGTCGATGCAGGCGACCCAAATGTGCGGGCGAAATGCCGCATTCCGCGCGAGATCGCTGAGATGTTCGGACCCGCCGCGAACAAACCATTCAGCGGCGAGCGGCGCTGGTACGGAGGTTATTTCACCACGCGTCGTGGTTACTTCTTCGATGGAGGGCGTCCAGGCTGTGGATCGAAGCTGTACTCGCTAACGTCGGCGGCCAAGACGCCCGACCAGCTCCCCGCTATTGACGATCCACGTCTAGCGCAAATCACCGGCGAAGCAATCGATATCGTAGACTCTATTCAATACAAACGCTGCGCGCCCCGGCCTTGACACCCGCGCCCTCTTTTTTTTCCTTCCCCGAATCAACCACTTACAACCAATCGACCGCCGAACTTCGCCACCCCTCTATTAATAATGACCGGCGTATGGGTACCCCTGCGCAAATCGCCGCGAATCAGGCGAACTCTAAACTCTCCACCGGCCCGGCATCGGCCGAAGGGAAGGCTCGTTCCAGCCGCAACTCCTTCAAGCACGGCCTCTATTCCAAGCAACTGGTTCTTCCCCACGAAGACCCCGCCGAGCTCGACCGCCTCCGCGCCTCCCTCCGCGCCGAGCACTCCCCAATCAACACCACCGAAGACATCCTGGTCAACGAACTCGCTGAAAACTTTTGGCGCCTCCGCCGCATGCGCGAGCGCGAAGCCGCCGCCATGCAGCCCGGAAGCTTCGGAACCTCGGTCGAACTCGGCCTGCTCGCCATCATCCAGCGCACCTTGGCCTCCGCCGAGCGCGGACTTCACAGATCCCTCATCGCCCTGCGCCGTCTGCAGAAGGATCGTGGCTTCGTTCCTCAAGCTTCCGCCTCCGCCGACGAAGAAATTGGCTTCGTTCCTCAAGAATCGTCACAGCCCATAATTGTGCCGGATGAGCCTGCGGTTCTCAGCGTGGCTTCAAAAAACAGCGCCGTTCCCGAAGAATTCCTTCCGTTCCTCGACGAGGACGGGTGTCTCAAGCCCGGAAACTCCGCCGCGTTGCACGAGCATCTCAAGAAAGCCGCCCTCGCCAGCCTGGAGCGCTATAGAAAAACCACCTGACCTTCGCTCTTTCGCCGCTCTTTGACAACCGAATACCGGCGCGCCCTCCATCGCCGCGCCCGTAGTGTCTCCGGATTCCCGCTCACTTAGCCGCCGCGCTCACTTGATCCGCATAATCTTCAGCAGCCCATAGTAAGGCGGCATGATCGAAATGTTAGTACTGCCGCTCGCCCTGAAGTTCAGCGAGTGAACGTGCTGCCCGTCGTTCCAGCCAACGTCCGACTTTGTAAGATCGAAGCGATACTCCGTACTCGGAACGTTTCGCGCAATCAGTCCCGCCTTCGTGTTCGCCGAGCTGGGAACTGGATTCGTGATGGGTCCCGTTGCGCCGTTCACGGTGCTGTCAATCCTGACGTCGGCATTGGTGTTGCCTCCGGTGGATCCAATCTCCGAGAGCGTGCCCACCCCGTGTATGAACCGCTTCCGCAGGTCCGGAGCGTTCTTGCCGTTGAACGGGCTCTGTGGATCCGAGATCGCCCGCCCGTCGCAGATGACGAAGTTCGCCGGTATAGACAGATTCACGCCTTGTGCCACCCAGAAATCGAGAACCGTTCCCACGGGCGCCGTTCCGAACCCTTCTATGACGCCTGTAGCAACGATGTCTTGAGCGGTCAGCAATTTCACCACTTCGTCCGGATTCTGCACCGACACCGCAACCGACATCGCGGCCGTCAGCGGCGCGCCTCCCGTGGTGACGACCGTCACCGATACCGTGAACACCGTGTCGCTCGTGATCTCTGGAGATGTCCATTGCCCGGCGTATTCGGGTGAGTCCGTTTGCTGGCCGTTCGAGGCGTTCGAGTAATAAATCTTGAACGCTCCGCTATCCACAACCGAGGAGTTCCAGACCAGCGTAACCTTCGACGGATTCGTCACCTGCGCGACCGGGACGAAGTCGCTGCCGCTCGCCACGGTCGCAATCAGGCCGGTGAAATAAAAGCCGTAGGGATACGTAGTTACATCGAAGCCGCCCGTTTTTGTGGCGCCGCCTATCTTCTCCTTAATACCGATGCTGGCCGTCGCGGGCGACTCGATGGTCTGGAAACTGTAGATCTGCACCACCACCGACTGGCCCTCTTTCAGAGGCGCGCTCGAACCGGTGGCAGGCTGCAAGGTGTAGCTCGCCGTTCCGTTCATGATCGTTCCCCAAGGCGGCACGATCTGCCACTTTGCGGAATCCGATACTGCCGTTTGGATTCCCTGTGTCGTGGGAGTCAGGGTTGCGCCCGGGCCGACCGGAATGATGAATTCGATCGATTCGATATCGAGCGTTGTGGACTCCTGGTTCGTGATGATGATCTCCAATGACCCAAGTGTCGGCGGCTGATCGGGAACGCTGATCGTCAGCGGCGCGGGCTGCACATGCGGCATGTACGTGAGCGTCGTGGCCTGGCTGCCGTCGATGGCGATGAAAGAGTTCGGTCGAGACATGAGGATGATTTGGCTCCTTTGTGAATCTGGCTGCTGTGAATCTCGATGGGATCAGCGAATGCGCGGCAAGGCTGGCGAACGCGCGGGTTTGGGCGCGGTGGGCGCGGTCAAGGAGGAGGTTAGCTGCAACAAGCCCCGGCGCAGAACGGGCGCTACGTTCGAAAGCCGCGCAACGGCATCGTTGGGCGCAATGGCATAACTGGCAAGGCCGGCATCGTCGTATTCGAGCCACGCCCACTCGCCCTGCGTCTCTTCGGGTACCGGCATCAGCACGAAGGTCTCGCCAGGTGTGCTCTCCGTGGGGGCCGCCACGCGTTGATCGGTCAGAATGCCGTTGACGCGGAACGTCACGTCCAGGGCCGCGAGCGCGCCGTCGACAAAGTCGCCCGGAAGCGCGACTTCCATAGTCGGCAGGATCGCCGTCGTCGCGTGCACGGACCCGCGCGGATCTACCAGCATCGATATATAGGTCGTCGCTTTTCCGTCTGGCGGCATGTAAATGTAGTTGTTGTCGCGGCCGATGGGCCGCAGGTAGTCGCTCGGCGTTGCGCCCGCTTCTTCCACTACGTTGAATTCGGAATATTGATCCGAGGTGAAATAGCCGATCAACCCGTCATTGAGCTGCGGCAGATTGCCGAGTTCGACCGGAAGCTGGTAGCCAAGCACCGCGGGCGGCTCGGGCGCAAACGTGAACTGCCAGCTCGGATCGGCCGCGGGCGCCCCGCTCATCTTGAACTGCACGCGCGCTCGCGCCATGGCGAGCGGCCGGCCGAGCAGCACCGCGAGACTCTGATCGAACACCGCGCCCATCGGGACAGTGGTCCAGAGCGTCTCGTCGATCGCGCGAATGAAGGCTTGGAACGTCTTTGGCGTCTGGCCCTTCAACCCAACAAGGAACGGACCGAAGTGGCGGACCTCGGCGCCGATCTGCTGCAGCGAGGAATATGGGCTGTTCGGCGCATTCGTCCAACAGATCTGCGGTTCCTCGTTGGCCCCGATGCCGATTGCCATCTCGCCAAGCGCCGCGCCCGCCGCGTCATAGACGACCAGCGATTGGTTCAGATGATTCGGCAGCACCCAGCCGCAGATTGGATCGGCCTCGGGGTGTTCGCCGCCGCTCACGATCTGGTCATCGATGGCGGAGATCAGGTCGAAGTCGAGCCGCGCCGCCTGCAACAGAGCCGGCGGAAGCTGGATCAGCGCCTCGGGGATATTCTCGATCGCCGCATGGCCGGTGATGGCGGTGACATTCGAGACGCCCGCGCTAGCCACCAGCGCAGCCGGCACCTCGGCATGCACGTTCGATCTGTCGACGTAAGTGGTCGGAAGCGGCGAGTTGTTCCATCGGACAACGGTGTTCGGCTCAAATCCGACTCCCTTGAGCGTCAGATAGAAGGTCGGTGAACCGGCGGAAATGACGGTCTGGCTCAAGGACGATATGGCGGTCGTGGCCGCAATGGTGAAGATTGCCGGCGCCGATATTCCGCTGCGCGTCGAGACCGTAAGCGAGGCGCGGCCGTGCGTGGCTATCAAGTGCGCCGGGACATAGGCGATCAGCTTGGTGGGATTCGAATAAGTGGTCTCGAGGTCGGCGCCATTCCATTTCACAACGGAGCCTGCTTCAAAGCCCGACCCGTTGACGGTCAGCGGGAATTCAGCGGTGGGGCTCATGCCGGCCTGCATCACGCTCGGGCTCAAAGAACCAATGGCCGGCCCGGAGACAACTTGAAACGTGGCGGGCGGCGAGACGTGATCGTCGGAGATAACGGTAATGTTTATGTCGCCTGAGGCGGCGATCAGGTTTGCGGGAACCGCGGCCGTGATCTGCGTGGAGCTGAAAAAACTGGTGGTGAGCCCGTTGCCGTTCCACTCCACTTCCGCGCCGCTCGCAAAGCCCGCGCCGTTGATGGTCATCGTAAATGCCCCGCCTCCGGCCGAGGCGAGCGAAGGCGTCAGCCGCGCGATAGCCGGCCCGCTCGCAATCGTGAACGGGACGGTGTTCGATCTGCCAACCGGGGTCAGTTCGGGAGGAGTAGAAATCACCTCCCGCTTGTAGTTGAAGGGCGTGATGGGCCACAACGCCTGCCCCCATTCATCCACAACCAGCAGATTCAGGAACACGAACTGGCCGCTGCGCCAGGGTTGAAACAGGCTCGGCGGAATCGCATTCTTGGGAATGTTGCCGAGGTTCGGAGCCTTGCCGGCCGCCTCTGCAATAAGCTCCGGCAAGGACGGAGTGGTGGTAAGCGAAGTCGAATCCGGGCTGATGAACACCCCCGGAATGTGCAGCCCGAGCTGGCTGTTGAAACCATCGAGCGCTTGCGAAAGCAAGTCCCAGCTATCGTTTGTCTCGACAAACTCGAGCAGCGCATCGAAGGCCGCTTTCTCTTCCGGATCGAGGCTCGGATTGTTGTCGAGGAACGCTTTGATTCGCGCCTTCATGTTGAGCGAGGCGGTAGGCGAGAGCTGGATGAGCCCTTGCAACCCAAGCGTCTGGCTGGGCTTGGTCGCGGCGCCCGAGCCTGTCCAGAAGAACTCTCCGCCGTTATAGATCCAATTCGGCGCCGAAGGAGTTCCGTAGCCGATGGGATAAAAGGTTGCCTGCCAGAGCAGCAGCAGCGGATGCCAGGGGTTGGCCTGCCAGGTTTGGATCGCGCCGCCCGGATACGTACCGATGTCGTTGGCCGGATTGCTCATCGCTCGCTCTATATCGGTTTTATCGGCGTGAATCGCGTCGGCAACGATGGTGGCGTTGTTCGAATCCAGAAAGAAGAACTCTTGAATGAGAGCGGTCGCCAGAGCCTGCGACCAGGGCACGCCCGAGACGCCCGAAAGATTCGGTTGAGGAATCGTCAGGCCGGGAGTGCTCGCCGTAATCGGGCCCGTGGAGAAGTGGAAGCCCGTCACCAACTGAGAGGGAAACCGGCAAAGCAGCTTGTCCTCGCTCTCTTCGACGATGCCGGATGCGCCTGCCCCGGCGATCAGAACCACCGGGTTGTTCGGGGCGTAAAGGCGGGGCTGATCCGAGCGTTTCAAGACTCGCGAAGCCGGAAGGTCGTGCTGCGCGGCATACGCCGTAATAGAAGCCTCCAAAGCTTCGGGCGTATCGCCTTGCGGAACGGTGGGGTGCAAGCCGCGGACCTTGTCGGCCTGCTCCTTCACGCGCTGCGCGATGCCGCCCTGGGTTCCCGGATCGAGCTGCTTTCGTAGCTCGTCGGGATTGCTGAGTTCGGGAATACTGGTCGAGCCCACGTAGGCTCGATCCCAGCTCGCGAACTTCCACCACATGATGTAGAGTTCGATCTGTAAGCCGCTGAGCTGGCGGATCGCTTCATCGAGATTGGCTTGCGCGGTGTTAAGCGCGGCGAGCCACGTCATCTCCTTTTGGAGTTCGCTTCCCGAAACCTCGGTATTGGCGTCCGGCGCATCGACGATCTGCCAGGTGTATCCGCCTGAGTACTTCTCGAATGCGAGCGAATGCAGCCGTTCGGCGAGCGTGGCCGCGCCGTCCGGTTCATCGAGCACATGGATCATATCGAGCTGAAAGGCTTCGAGCAGCTCGGGTTGAATGTCCTTGTCCAGCGCATCGGCCTGCGCGGTGATGAGGGCCGTGAGTGCCTCGATCGAATTGTTGCCGACTGCTATCGAGACGGGCGATCCGGTGGGAGCGCCGCCGGGCGGCTTGCCCGTGGTCTGCCATTTCACGTCGTTGACGCTGCCGTAGAGCAGCGAGCGGTTTGCGAATTCCCCGGAGTCGCTCACCGCGCTCCAGCGCAAACCGTCGAGAATGCTCTCGAAGTTCGCGGCGTCCGCATGGGTCAGCGGATCGTCCGCGTCGTTTGAAAGCCACCCGAAAACCATGTAGCTGAGCGTTTGCGCGGGCAGCGGTTTGCCCCGGTCGTACAGGATGTCGATGAAGGAGAAGACGTTGTTGTTCTGTGGTTGATAGAACGCAAAGGCGGTGTTGCCAGGCGCGACGGCAGTCAGGCCGAGCGAGTGGCCGGATTCCCTCCAGGAGCCCAGAGCGACGTTGCGCCCCATAGGAATCGCGTACGGGATTTTATTCTGCGCTCCCACATAGAAGCAAGCGGCCTCGGATGCATTCTTGGCCGATGGGTTTGCAGGCCACTGGTAGTCGCTTTCCACGATCCAGGCGTTCGCCTGCCGTGAAGCGAGGTCGCCGCTGTAGCGCGCAACCAGCCAGCGATTGGGAACGGGAGGGAATATGGTTTCGCCGGAAATGTTGTCCTGCACGCCATGCGTGTAGGCGTACGGCAGGCGCCACTTGAGATAAACGCCATTGTAGTAGTCGGAAGAATGGACGCCGTTCGATGGAACCACGGCGGGACTCGTGAAGTTCCCATCGTTGTTCGAGAGAACGGGCTGGCCGCTCGCAAACAGGTGCATGGCGTTGTATTGCATCTGCGCGCGCATGAACGCGTTTCCGGACAGGCGCACCGAGTCGTTCACGACGAACGCTTCAACCACCATCGGAACAATGAGAGGACTTTGATTGCTCATTCGATTTGCTCTAAGACGCGGATGTGAACTTCTGCAGTTCGGGAGCGCGGACGACCTGGATGGCGAAATCGCCGGCCCCGAACGAAGACCCTGCGCCCGTCGCAGTTGCGAGAGCGGAAGCAAGGTCCGCGAGCTTGACGACAGCGCCGTCGCGTGTGCGGCAATAGGCATCGAGAAAGGTGCTGTAACCGCCCGGCGGCACCGGCGGCGCGCCGGGAATCTGTTGGCCGAGATTCGGCTCGGTGAGGTAGCGCGGGACAATGCCGTTGTTCTGAACGCCGAAGTTCAGTCCCTGATACGGCTCGCCCAAGGCGACTGTCTCCGGTATGCCGTCGAAGAGCACAAGGCGCACGTTTTGAGACGGGCGGTCGTCGCGCACGATATTGAGCGGGGCGCCGGCGCGAGCGGCCGTAACGGCCAGCTCGGGCCAGCCGGAGACCAGTTGCGATCGAATCAGGACCCCGCTCATCTTGATCGCGGTGTCCTGCGGCGTCGCTGCGGCAGCGGCTTTGCGGCGCCGAAAACGTTGCATGCGCTTCGCCGAAACGGCTTGAGTAATGCTCGGCAGCATCGCGCTCTGAAGGGCGGAATCGGCGGAGCTATGGATGCCGATGCTCATGGCTCCGGCTATGAGAGCGTCGATCCAGGACGGATCGACATAGAAGAACCGGATGGACTCGACCGGGAGCATGCGAGGGTCGGGCACTAGATACGAGAACGGCAGCGGGAACAGTAGAGTGAGATTGGCCAACCATTCTGCGATCGCGCCGGTGGCTTCTTCGAGGCCGTTGGATAAAGCGGAGCTGAGGTGCGGATGACCGATGAGATGTCGCGGGCTGAAACCGCGGCGGCCTCGCTGCGCGCGCGTGGCGCGCTGGGAAGCCGAAGGAGCTTTGTGAAGACGCGCGCGTCCAAGCGCTTCGGTCCAGTCGCGGCCCAAGCCCGTCGCCATCAACGACGCGAACTGGCTTCGCGTGGCGTCGCGCGCCATCAGCCGGTGAAGCGTTGCGCCCGCGAGATGAGGCAGCGCCCCGCGCTGGCTGGCGGCGGCGAGCGCGGATTGCGCCGAAGTTCGAAAGCCGTTTATCTCCCGCGCGAAATTCGCATCCGCTAGCGCGAGGCCGCGGCCGATGTTCCACGCCGCCGCGTAGCTCAAATCGAAGAGGCCCTGCTCGGCCACGTAGACGATCAGTTGTTCGGCGGAGGTCGCCTGCGAGATGGGCACGGGCGGGTTCCCGACCGCGGGAGCAGGCTGCGGCGCTTCGGCGGTGAAGGGGCCCCGATACCAGGCGAAAGTCTCTTCGCCCGACCCGCTCACGAACGTAAGCGGCACAAAGCCCTGTTCGAGGCGCGCGGCGGCTGCCGTCGGCAGGTTCGCGCCTGCGGGGATCGGCAGGTTCAGAGCAGCGGTTTCGGCTTCGCTCGAGATCAATCCTTTGACGAGATCGAGATAACTGAGCCCGGGCTGCGGCATCGAAACGAAGTTCCAGTTGTAGAGCGAAACCAGTTGCACGTCCATTGGGACGTTCTGCCCCGGCTTGTTCGGGATCGTCCGCCCATTCGGTCCGAGATAGGCGCCGAACCCTTCGAGAGAAACCAGATGCGCGTAGTAGCGAACAGGCGCCGCCGGGTCTTGAGAAAAGTCCGCCACGGGCAGGCGGTTAGCAATCAGCACGCTCAGCAACACCGGATCTTCGTCTTCGACGTTCACTGCACGGCAGTGAGCCGTGTAGGGAAGTTCGGTGGTGAGCGGCGTAACGGCGTTGAAGGCCGCCCCGGGAATGGTGATGGTTTGGCATTGCGACTCGAGCTGCTCGGGTGACACCCAGCCGGAGGGCAGTTGCGGCTTGAGCACATCGGGATTCGAGGCAAGCAGATCGCGCACCTTGGTGGCGACGACGGGGCTATTCGAGTCGGGTGCGAGGTAGATTTCCTTCTCGGTAAAGAGCAACAGGGCTACCCAGGGACAGGGATTCGATATCGAAGGTTGATGCTGGCCCGGCGTAAGGCTGCGCTCCCAGGCGAGCGATGGATCGCCCAGCACCAGAAAGGGCAACTGCTGGCCGTAAATTCCGGAAGCGCCGCTGGGCGGGAAGATAGTTTCGACGAGAAGCGGATCGATGGTGAACTCGGGAGCTTCGACCTTGAAGTCCTGCGTAAGCGTGTATTCAGGCGTGGGTCCCGAGGGGGCGTCAACTGTGTGCTTGACCTCGATCTTGTAGTCACCGGCGATTAATCCGGGGAAATAGCCGTCGAAGAATTGGATCGAGCCGGAAGGCGGCGCAGCGGGCAGTCGCGAGAACGAAATCTTGGGAAGTTTAGAGCGCGGCATGGTTATGGGACGAGCAGCGGATTGGCGGCAAAGGCGCAGCCGATCTCGGCGGCGAACTTCGACATGGAATCGTTTGAGGTCTCGGGCGCGTAATCGATGGCTTGAAGAGCGCTGAAAATTGCGTTGCGCACCGAAGTTCTATCGGCGGATGCTATGCCGGTGTGCGGATCGGCGATGGTCGAGATGGTGACCTTGCTGTTCACCGCGATGTCTCCCTGAGGCTCTGCCGATGACCTGATGGGAACAACGGCGCCCTGAAGGTCCAGATCGTTATAGGCGAGATTGGCGGCGACATCGATAGGGCCGGCGGTGTTGCCGGGGGCCGGCGCTTTGACCTGAACGGAGACACCCACGGTCTGGTTGGGCACCGTGAGTTTGTTGGCGGCGGGTACCTGCGGCCGGCCTTTCGGATCTTCGGGCGGCGAGCCCCAGAGCGAAGCGGGAACGCTGTTTCTTGTCTGGGAAGCTTCAAACCAAGAAGAGACGTCGTTGCCGCCGGCGTCCTCAATCGTGACGGCGTGCGTAGCGGTGACGTTTTTCCACTTCAGGGGGTAGACGTTGAAGGTATCGCCCTCGAAGTGATGAGTCGCGCCGACTGTAGCGGTCGAGGCGGGAACGGGAGAGGAAGTACTGAAGGCGAACTCTCCCGCGCGAACCAGCCAAGGAAGCGGCTGGCCGGAGCACGGCGGCGCGGTCCCGCCGGGGACGACGCCAGCGGCGGGCGCGAGGCTCAGAATGTTGTCCTTCTTGTTCGAGCCTGTGTTCGGCAGTAACTCCTGTACGTCGGTCCAGCCTTTGAGCTGCTGTCCCGATCCTTTCGAAGATCCGAAGCGGATCGTGAAGCTGATGACCACCCAGTTGACCCGAACGGTTCCCCCGGTTGGCGGTCCCCACAAGTCGAGGCCGCAGCCCAGTTCGATGCTGACCGTGAACGATGTGAACCAGAGACTGACTTTGTAGGAGGCGCCGACAGTGATGCCGATGCTCGCCTCGAAATAGAACGGTTTCCAACGCACTATGATGTCGGCATACGCATTGAACCAGGCTTTCAGATTGCCTGCTTTGAACGTTAAGTTGAGACCGATGCCGACCATCACGGCCGCGGGCGTGAAGGCGAAGTAAGCTCCGCCCGAGATGCTGACGGACGAATCGAGGGACCAGTTAAAGCCGACGCGCGGCACTACGGGATAGTAAGCGGGTGGTTTGAAGCCGGGGTTATAGCCGCCCAGGCTGAGCACGAAGTCTCCGGCATTCGGATTGGCGCCAAACCAGACGAAGAAGGCGAACCCTCCAGTGAGCACGCAAGCTTTGTCCAACAGGAATGAACTGGCGGCAAGCTGCGCTTCGAGCGAGAAGCGCCCCTGCTGTGGCGCGAAGACGACCAGCAGATTCAGTTCGATGTTGGCGTAGATGGGGGCGTTTGGAACCCCGGGCACCCGCTGGGGGAAAGTGGCCCGCGAGGTACCGACTAATGAGAGAACGAGGCCGGGAGCAGTGGGCGAATTGGGATCGTCGCCGGAGGAGACGAGCACAAGCACCAACGCCTGCGAGTTCACCAAAGAAAAGCTGGTGAAGGTGATTCCGGCCGCGAACCAGAGATTGTCTTTTACGGGCGAGACCCAGGGCGGCTTAGAGCCCGTTATCACCTGCAGAACGGAGGTGGGAGTTGGATTCTTGCCGAAGATATCGGGGTTGGGCGTCGTGGAGGTGGGCAGAACCTGAACGAACGGGAAAGAGCTGACCTGCGTGATGCCGGGCAGGCGGAGATTCGAATTGAAGCCAAAGCCGAGAGCGACGCCTGTGACGAAGAAAGCGGGCGGTCCGCCGAACGGGTACGAGAGGCCACCATATATGAACAGCGACGTGAAGCCCGACTTATTGCCGTAATATCCGAAGACCTGAACCTGGAACTTGCCGGCGCCGATGATCAGGCCGCCTTCGAATTCGATGTAATTAGCGCCCGCCTCCGCGAGATTGATGAGCGCGCCCGCGATCGTAAGTGGAGGATTATTGTATGCGAGCCCGAGACCCTGCAGGAAGAACGAGGGCTTGAAACTGGTGAGCGGCGATCCAATACCGAGGCCGTTCAGATCGAGCGTGAGCGGACCGAAGGCCAGCTTGGCGTCGATTTGAAACCAGAGCGTTTGGGTACTGGATTGATACAGGACGCCGATGCGTTGGATGGAGACGGGCCCGAAGCTCTTTTGGACGGTGAACCAGGTGGCGCCGTTGGGATTATCGGATGCGGCCACCTGAGCGACTGTCAGAACAGTGCCGGACGCCGTCAGGAGCGCCTGCTGCTTGTCGGGCGCGCCCAGGTTTACGTTGAGGGGCAGCGGGTCTCCCTTGCCGAAGTTCATCTTCGCCGTCAGCAAAAACTTGCCGGGGATGCCCTCGTCCGGCAACCGCGGGTAACCGTTCTTGAGCTTGCCGATGCCCGCGTTGATAGCGGTCGCGTCGTCTTTCGTGACTGGCGCGAGCGAGGAGATAACGACCTTCAAATCGGAGACCTGGATGTTTTCGAGTTTGGCGAGCTGCTCCCCAATAAGCGGCAGATTGGAAAGGCTGAAAGATTGGCCTGAATTGAGGACGAAGAAGTATTCGCGCTTCTTGTTTATAGGAAGCGTGGCGAAGGCGGCGTCTCCATAGTTCTTCGATTTGGCCCCGAGGGCGAAATTGCCGCTGCCAAAGTCGTAATAGATGGCGGCGTTGGTGAGCGAGAGCTTCAGGTTGGAAGGGATGGGCGGAAGGTCGAAATGGAAGAAAGCCGCGATTTCTTCGAACTCAAGAGCGCCGCCGGTTTGGTCGTAAGCCGCGGAAATCCATTTGTCCGTGCCGGTCTTGCTGAAGGCGAGAGTGAACGTGGCCGCGCGCGAGGGCGTGAGATTGAGGACCAGCGTGCCTGTGAAGGCGAAGTCGAAGGACTCGTTTGTGGAGTTATAGGTCAGCTTGACGACGGGCGAGAAGCCGACCGTCACGTCCGCTATTTCGGTAGTGGCCGTCAATGAAAAATTGAAGGCTTTTTTTCCGGTATCGATGTCGATCTCGACGTTTTCAAGCTGAATGTTGCGGATGGGCTCGGGGATGTCGCCGTCCGGGACACCGAATTTCGATACGAGATCGGCGATGATGGCGCCGAGCGGTATGTTCGATGCCTTTCCGGAAAGAGCGAGACCGGAATCTTGAACGTATTTGCCGGCAATGGCGAGCGCCGAGCCCCCGATGGTGAAGTTCGATTCGAGCGAGCCGGCAGCGCTGTTCTTTCCCGATGCGGAATCGAAGCTGGCGTCGATGCCGAAGTAGAAACGGTCGAGGCTGACCGAGCCGTAGATTGGGATCGGATTATCGATGAGGAGTTCGAAGGTGAAGCGCTTCTGCGGGACGTAGAAATTGAAGCTGAGGGTAGTGATATCGACGGCGGGAAAGCCTTCGGGGAGAGTCAGAGAGAAAAACTCGAATACATTATTGACGCGGAGGGTCTGTCCCGGCGTGATCTGAACAAAGACGCTTTGGTCGGGGAACTGGCCGCCGACGTCGAAGCTGGGCAGGCCGGGAATCTGCATGGTCGCGGCGAGAGAAGCCGCGAAGTTGACCTTCGGGGTAAAGGGTGAAAAGATCGCAAAATCGAACTCAATGCTCTGGACCCGGAAATGATCGTCGAAGAATTTCCAATCGGCGTCGTACTTAATGCCGACGCGGATTAGCGAGCAGGTTTTCTTGGTGGGATTGAAGGCGACCTCGAACGCGGTCAGGCTAAATTTCGTGAGTTCGGCAAGCTCGGCGGGCAGGATGCTCAGCAGATTGTTGTTGCCCGCAAGCGCCTGGAGCCCGTCGGCGTTGAGAGAGCCTACGGTTTCGAAACTTCCGGCGAGGGTCCAATCGCCGTCGAACGATGGAACGTTGAACGTAACCGGAACGCGCACGGGGGTGGTTGCGCCGGCGAGGATGACGGAAGAGAAAGAGAGTCCCAGAACTTCCAACTCCGCATTGGGAACGAGCGATCCTTTCAGCTCGGTGAAAGCGACGTTGAAGTCCGGAAGCAGAGACCAGGAGAGCGTGCCCGGCGGTGTGATGGTTAGCGCGCAGAGCAGCGTCTGGTCCGGCTGGGTGAAGGCGAACTGAAGTTGAGTGTTCGATTCGCCGAGGAGTGTGGCGGCGCCGCTGAGGGTGGCTGCGTTTACATCAATGGAGATATTTGTGAGCGAGATCGGATCGGAGCCGGGAATCAGCGCGAAGATCTGGCCGACCAGTTTGGCGTCGAACAGGTCGGGTTTGACATCGACGCCGCCGCCGGGCGTAAGCGACTCAAGCCAGGTCTTGACTTCCTGCAAGTTGGTGATGGGCATGGAGGAGGCTTGGGGCCGTCAGGGAAGTTGATTCGGGTTGGGGAAAAACGCACTACCGTTGTAGGCGGGGGGCAGCGCGGCCTGGCTCCCGATGCGAACATTGCCGCGATTGCCAATCGCCGGAGGAACCGCGTTGATGTTTGCACCTTCGGCGGTCGATCTTTGTTGAACCCAACCTTGAGCTTGATAGGCGAGAACGGCAGCCTGGACGGGGTGTCCGTAGACGTGAACGCCGTTAGGCCGGATTCCGTAAGAATAGGCGATACGTCCGGCGGCGGCGTAGGGAAAAGGTGGGTTGGGCAGATTGGCCGCGGCGCCGTGGGTGTTCGCGCCGTGATGAACGGCAGTAATGCCGGTGGTGTTTACGACGGGCATCGGCAGAGTGTTGAAGTTCGCGTCTCCAGTCAGACAGATACGATGCCAGAGAGGGGCGCCGACTGGCAGATTGGTCGATAACGACATCGCCAGGCCGGAGTTATTCATCACCATCGCGGGCGGGGCTCCAGGGGGCGGAGTGCACCTGTAGACCGTGTAGTTGAGACCGATTTGAGCCGGATTGACAGGGTTCCATTGGGTCGGATTGGTGAGCGAAAGGATGAAATTGTTCGCCGAGGCGCCGACGGGTTGGACAGGGTAGAGCCAGGCGAGATTTTGCAAATTCGCCAGGCGCCCTAGGCGCCAATGATCCCAATCCCAATGCGAGAGGACGATGTTGAGATTGCCGTTAGCGTTCTGCACAATCGGTCCCAGATAGTTGGGACCGAGGCGCATGTTATTCGGAGCGCTCGATATATAAAACCAGAGCGGATAACCGACGTCGTAGTAGGTAAGCGGCTGCATGGCCTGATCGAACAGCAGGTTGCAATTTCCGGCCCCGATATCCATGACTCCCACGGCGGAAACCGGTGGAATCGGAGGCGGGAGCGGCGGCGGGGCGAGTTGCACGGGAGGGGCGTAGGGATGGTATCGCTGGGAGAGGATGATGCGAACGCGACGCGGCCCCAACATCCTGGGCGCGCCAAGCGGACGAGCCGGCACGGCCAAGGAGTTCACGCCTTTCGAGGTGAATTGAGGAAGGCCGATGAGAGAAGCCTTGGTAATTGTGTACTCGCCGTAATTCTTGGGATCTTCGTTCAGCTTGGGGGTGTTTTCGTCCGCCATAACAGGTCACTGAGGAGATAGCCGGCTAGGTTGATGGAAGCAGGTCGATGTCGGGATCGTAGAGATCTCCAGTCACTGTGTCCTTGCCCTTTTGCAGAGTGAGCAGGTACCAGGAGCCTTCCGCAAGATTGTCGGGCGTGGCGAGCCCGAGCGCTTCGAGCAGCGGTTCCTCCGCGATGTCGCGGATGTGATACAAGAGGGCGGGCGCGAAGGGCGCGGGCGCCCTGATCTCGGTGTCGGGATCGATTACTGCGTTGTCGTTCCACTCTTTTTGCACCAGCTCGAAGAGCACGTCGTAGGTCTTGGTTGTCTGGTCGAATTCAACCGATGAGAGGAACCCGTAGTATTGGCCCGTGGGAGAAAGGGGATCCCGATCGAATTTCGCGCCCTGCGCGCCGACGTTCTTGAAGAGAGTGTCCCAACCGGAGCTTGGTCCCGACACGCAAACGCCTTTCTGAAACGGGAGCTACTGGATTACAGGCCGATTGGCGGCGAGCCGATCAAGGAGCGGAGCGACAGCCGGCGCGAGGGCCAATCGATTTTTTTTAGCAATCAAGCATTGCACGTCTTTCGACCGAAAATCAAGAGGTTTAATGTCGGCGGGCACAAGAACGAGGCGGGCAGTTTTCCTTTATGCTGAACAAATAGGAGGAGACCGTGATTCGTCTCGTGCTCTGTTTCTGCGCTGCCGTTGGACTTCAAGCCGCGACATCTCTATTTCAAGATCAATCGACCGATGCATGGACAACTGTGCGCGGCTCGGTAGCAACCGACGATGGGGTGCGGCATAACAATCGGCCGTCGCTCCGAGCCGAGGCAAGCACAGGCAGTCCGAACGCGAGCGCGCGATCGAGCGCGATTCGTTTGACGGTGGGCAAGACTTACGAAGTTAGCGGCTGGGCGCGGACGGAAGATCTCTCGGTGAAAGATCTCGATCGGTCTCCGATAGCATCGGGCGCGGCGCTCAGGATGGAATCGATGCCGTTCGACGTACATTCGGCGTCCCTCGGCGGGACGCACGACTGGACGCGTCTCTCCCTCAAATTCGTCGCAACGCGGCCGGAGGATCACATCCTGATCACGGCCGGCGATGGAGGAGCGCTGGGAGGGAAGGCCTGGTTCGAAGGCGTAACGATCGACGAGGCATCGCCGGAAACGAGCTGGCCGGCAGCAGCGGCCGTGAAAACGTTTGGACCGGCGTATCGGTATCCCGCGGCCGGGTGGATCTATCTTCACATTGAAGGCAAGCCGTACGAGCGCGGTTATCAACACGGCTACCTGATGGCGAAGGAGATCCCGGAGTATCTTACTCGCTGCGCGATTCTGCTGGCGGGCAAGGCCGAAGAGCAAAGCTGGGATGCGTATCGCACGACTGCGAATGCGCTATTTCTGCGCGGATTCGATCGCGAAATTCTGGAAGAGATGCGCGGCATTGCGGATGGCGCGGATGCCGGGGGCGCGAAGTTTCTGGGCCGGAAAGTCGATTTGATAGACATTGTCGCCGCGAATACGACGGTGGAACTGGGCGAGCTGGCATCCGCCGTGGAAGTAACGCCGACGGGGCTTGAAGATTCGCATTTGCATGCACCCGATTACGCGACAAAGGGCACACCGAAGGACCATTGCAGCGCTTTCGCCGCGACTGGACCTGCTACGCGCGACGGCAAGATGGTCATTGGACACGTCACCTGGTGGCCGCAGACGCTTTCGGAACAGACCAACGTGATGCTCGATATCCAGCCTGAGAAGGGCCATCGAGTGCTTATACAAAGTTATCCGGGTGGAATCGAGAGCGGGACCGATTGGTACCAGAACGACGCTGGAGTGGTGTTGACCGAGACTACCATCGATCAGACGCCGTTCAATATACACGGAACGCCGGTCGCGTTTCGCGCGCGCATGGCGATTCAGTATGGCGGGAACATCGATGAGGTTGTGAAGTTACTGGCGACCGACAACAACGGCCTTTATACGAACGAATGGATGATTGGAGACGGCAAGAATAACGAGATTGCGATGTTCGAACTCGGAACAAATCACACGAAACTGTGGAGGAGCTCGAAAAACGAATGGTTCGGCGGAACACCGGGGTTCTATTGGGGCGATAACAACGCAAAAGACTTACAGGTGAATCTGGAGCTCGATCCCGATCCCCAGGGGCGCCCTTCGTACATTCCGTACGTGCCCGGAGTTCGCGATCTGGCCTGGATGGATTTATACAAGACGTTTCGAGGACGGATCGACGAGCAATTCGGATTCAAAGCATTCGATAGCGCGCCGCTGGTGTCGGCAGCCACAATCGACGCAAAGGTTGCGACAGCCGACATGGCGAACCATATGCTTGTTTGGGCCGAGTTCGGACGCCCGAATGAGAGCATCACGCCGCCGAAGGATACCAACTACGGCATTTTTCCGGGCGGCTATCGCGTGTTCGACACGGCGCGGCCAGCGGCCGCGAACCAGGCTGCAGCAAAGCTTGGACCGAAAAAAGAGACGCATAAACTCGAACCGGTTACATGGAAGGATAAAACAGACCAACTCTGGAAAGGCTGGCTGCTGCCCGCTTCGGATGAAGATATCTGGTTCGTGGCAGGCTCCTCCGAGTATTACCGTATCCTGCAGTCGCCGGATGTGAATGAGGCAATGGATGTGCAACGGATTCGGTATCGGGGACTTAAGCTCTCCGCCGATAATGCGACAAACCGGTTTCGATTGGAACAGACAGCCGGGGTTCTGTTTCTGGATTCGTTACGTCACAAGATGGGAGATGACGCCTTCCTGATGCTCATGGGCCGCTATTATTCGGCGAATGCAACCAAGACGGTGACAGCCCAAAGTTTTCTGGATTCGGCGGGGGTGAAGTATCGAGCGCCCGATCCGGGCGCGGGACCGGCATACCTGCCCGGGGACATAGCGCGACGGCTCGCTTCGAGCGTTATTGTGTACGGAACGGCGCGGGAAGCAGGCACGAACCGCTATGTCGCCGAGCAACTGCAGGCAAAGTATCGCGAGCACAATCTAGCAGAGGCGCCGATCTATAAAGATTTCGAAGCATCCGACGCGCTGCTTGCGGACAAGAACGTGATTTTTATCGGACGCCCGGAGGACAATTCCGCGCTGGCAGCCTGGGCCAACAGAATCGGCCTTCACTACGAAGGCGCTGAATTTAGGATCGATGGGCGAACCTACGCTTCCGAGCGCGACGCCTTGATCTATTCCACCAAGAACCCATTGGACGAAAGACACATGGTGCTGATATATGCGGGCAACTCGCCGCTCGAAACGGCGCGGTCGATAGCGCCGACCGGCGAAAGAACCGCGATTGTGCTTCACGATGGGAGCGTTTTTTCAGACGACGCCGAGCCGTAATCCCGCGAGCAAGCGAGTGCCGCGGGTGGCTGTAGACGGAATCGGGGCCCGCGTCAGAGCGGTTCGATGTTGATCTTGGCAGCCGCGCCGGACTGAGTTCCGCCGGTACCGCCCGTGCCCGTCACCCCGCCCGCGCCGGTTGAGCCGCCTGAGGCATTGCCGTTGTATTTGCCTCCGCTGCCGCCGCCACCGCCAGGACCCCCGGCCCCCGCCACGCCAGCCGGACCACCGCTTCCCGGTGGAACAGGAGCGGACAGCGGAAAGATTTGCGAGATGTTCTGAGCGGGCACTCGGATGACTACGTTGGCGGCCGCCGCGACCGCATTGCCGCCTTGCCCGCCCCTGCCTCCCGTGCCGCCAGTTCCGCCGCGCGCTCCACTTCCCGCCCCATTTCCGGTGCACGCGCACGTGACGCCATTGCCGCCCTTGCCGCCCGTTCCGCCTCGTCCGCCAGTGCCGCCCTTCCCGCCTGCCCCGCCAGTGCCGGAGCGTGTAGCGACCGAAATGGTTCCTGTGCTCCCAAATGAAAAGATCTCGATGGTAGCGAGTTGACTCGGCGACCCGTCCGAACCGGTACCGCCAGTTCCGCCGACAATTCCTTGTCCGCCTGTCTTGCCATTCTCCCCACCGGGACCGGCAATGCCCCCGCTCGAGCAATAACCATCCTTGCCTTTGTCGCCCTGCCCCCCCGTACCGCCTGTACCTCCGGTAGCGCCAGCGGCTCCGGTCGTGCCGAGAATATTGATATCGGAGTAGGGCTGCGGCGCCTTGCCCGTTCGGATCAACTTCTCGATAGTAATTTGGACGCCCTTGCTGTTCGCGATCAGGCATCCGCCATCAGCGAGCGTGAGGGTTCCCCAGTTCTTGACGTAAACCGAATCTGGGCTGGTCAATAAGTACTTCGTGCTGATCGTCTCATTCGGATTCGAATCGGCGCTGATCGTCATCGGAAACAAGGATTCAATGAGCCTGCGGGTCTCGTGTGATAGTTCGGCGTTGCCGTACAGGTATTTTTCGACCCGGTTCAGGAGTCCGGCGGCGGTGTCGCCGGGCGGCGTCGGGATACCTTCGAACATCTCCTCGACGAGCTTCTCACGGCCTTCCTTATTGAGTCCGAGATCGAGCAACTCGCGTAGCTGCTCGACGTTCTCGACAACGATCCGGGATTGAATTGCGACTCCTTTCTCTAACAGTTCCCGCGAGTGGCCGAGCTTGGCTGCGCGCTCATAGAAGTTGCTCATGAATTGGTCTCCTTAGCTTGTATCAAAGCGGTTGTTCCGATTGTTCGTTCAAGAAGATGACGGGCGCGGGGCGCGAGCGGCCTTTCGTACCAGGCCGGCCATCGCGGCCCGCCGAGGCAATTAGCCCAGGCGCGCCGTTTTCGTAATCGTGCTCTCCGGTGTGTACGGGACCCGGAGACCCGGCTTGACCTCCGCGACCCGGGGCGCCAGCAGCGCCTCCGGCAGAGGGCAGCGAGACGCGATCAATTTTCGAGACATCATCCGCCGGGACATTCACGTAAATGTTGGAGGAAAGGCCGCCGTTGCCGCCGTGCCCGCCGTTGCCGCCGTTACCACCGGCGCCGGCGCTGCCGCCGCATCCTGCGCGGATGATGCCGGACATGGTTCGATAGCCGGGGCCGCCGGCGCCTCCATTACCGCCTCGTCCGCCATGGCCACCGTTGCCGCCGTCGCCTCCCGCTCCGGCTTGTGAGAAGACGGTCAGGTGGCCGCTGAGCTTGCGAATGGTGATTTCGGCGAGCTTGGCCATGCCGCCGTTGCGACCGCTCGCGCCAGACTCGGCATGGCAACCCGCCTCTCCCGGGAGGCCGTTGAGCGCGTCCTGATCGATGGGTTGACGCAAGCGATAGCCGAGAATGCACGACTCCACATCCGGCCGCAATCCGTCGGCGCCGTGCGAGCCGTCCCGCCCATTCGCGCCGTGAACTCCATGCAGCGGCCCATGTCCGAAATCGACCGAGAACGGCGTGGGCAGAATGCGAATCTGGGAGCCTTCGGCCGCAATCAGATGCTGGCACAGGAACGTGAACACGTTGCCTTGAATGACGAGAGCCGCGCCGGGCTCCAGAATGAGCCGTCCGACATTCAAGACCGAGTACAACTCTTCCAGATCGTCCAGTCCCCAGTGGGCGGCGCGCACGGTGACGTCCCAGACGGCGCCGGAGGGAACACGCTTTTCGAGAACCGCCGTGGCTTTCACGTGTCCCGGCAGATGGTTGTTTAAACCGGTCAATTCGTTGCCGGTCGCGAACGTCGTGTCGGCAAAGATAACCGATTCGCCCATGTCGTGCAAACCCTGGCCGAGTTTCCGCCGGGCTGCGATGGGCCCGTGAAAGAAGGTGCGCTGCCGCGCGCGGCGTTGTTCGGCGGTTGCGTGACTCACCATCGTCCGTCCCTCTTCGAGGGTTGCGATGGTGAAGTAGCGGGAAAGCTCGTGACCCTGGGAGAGCTCGTTGAGGTCGAAGCCGAGGCGGCGGCTCCAATCGAAGAACTCTTCGCGTATCGGCTCGGGGTATGTTGGCTCGGAGTGGCGAGAGGCGCGGCCGAGCGCGGCTTCGCGGTCAATGAGGGGCTCACTGCCGGCCGGCATTGCGCACCTCCGAGGCAGTCAGGCCAGGCGCGAGAGGAGGCCTGAACTGCTTGGCTAGGATCGCACCTCGATAATCGGCAACACGTGGGAACGGGCGCTTGCTCCGGACCAGATCGAAGTTGTCGGCCTGTTTCGCCGGGCTGATCCGGTGGTGATTCAGCGGAGAGCAATCGTTGTAAACATACAGGATGCGCGGAGTGAAGCGCACGCGATCGAAACCCGCCATCTCGACCAGGGGACACATGAGCGCGGCATCCACAGCGGAATCGAGCCACTGGCCGGCCTCATCTTTGAGGCAACTGTAGGTGCGATCGAACGCGGCGATGCGATGGAAGAGACCGGCGCGAAATGTGCGCAGATGCGAAGTGCGGAAATACTCGCGCGCCGAAGAGAGGTCGCGCGGCGAGGCGAAGGGCTGGGAGAAACCGGGATCGCCATTTGCAAACCGGAACTGACTGTAGAGCACCCAGCAGTCGTACCGGTTGTAACAGCGATTCACGTGCGAGACCGCATCGGGCGCGGCTAGCCGGTCATCGCCGTCGAGGCACACGACGATATCGTCGGTGGCGCAATACTCCGTGAGCAGCAGATGCAGATTGTGCGCGGCGCCGCGACGGAAGTGGCTGCGAACAATTGTGAAGCGATCGCTACGGGAGGGGAGGCGCTCATAGGAGCCGTCGGTCGAGGCGTCGTCGAAAAGCAAGACGCGGAAGTCCGGATAATCCTGTTCGAAGAGGCTGCTCAGGCACGGTTCGAGACAAGCGCCGGGGTTGTGAAAGGGAACCAGAACGACGAGGGAGTTGCGCTTATCGGCCCGCGGAGACGGAGTTGGATGCAAACGGCACTCCGTGGTTTGATAAAGATCGGTCACGGCGATCTCATTACCGCGGCGGGCAGCTTCTCGAATATCCGGCGGCGCGGTCTCTGACCGGATGACTTCGTTGAAGGCTTCGATGGATGCGGAGATCCGACCGGCGCCATAGGCGCACGCGCCGTACTCAAGCTGAAACAGATACTCGTAGATCGGCTTGTCGATAAAAAGCCTGTCATCGGGGTAGCCGATCCAGTGGCCCGCCTGAGCGGCGAACGTATATCCGAGGGCGAACTCTTCGCGCTCGCGGTAGTACTTAACGATCGCGTACAGCGGTTCGAGGCGGGAGGGACGAAAGGCGTAGGCGCGCAAGAAGGCCTGCTGCACCTCCGACCATTCCACTCCCAACCGGCGTTTCATCTCCGCCGCTTGAAACAGGGCGTACCAGGTTTCCTCATCCCAACCCGGAAGCGCGATGCGCTTCTCATACCACTCGAGCGCCTCCTGGGGCTGGCCGAGGTCGCGGTAGGTTTGGGCGAGATAGAACGCGTTGCGGGCGTCCTTCGGATCTTCAGCGAGAGCGTGAGTTAGTAAGTAACGGTCGCGCTCGAACTTATCGAATCGCATGCCGCCATCTCCGAAGTGCGTCAGCGTCAACTCAGGAAGCGAGCCGTCAATCCGCGCCGTCGGCGAGTAGATGCATTCGTGGGTAACGCCTATATAAGTCCATTCGTGACGGTCCGCGACTAACATGCGCTGCGAATAATCGCACAGGCCCGTGTAGCGGATCTCGTAGGAATCGGCCGTGAGCAGGTGCTTGAAAGGAGCGCCGACATTGGCGACCATGTCAGCGTCGAGGATGAGAATATAGTCGGCTTTGCCGTGGGCCCGGCGCAAAGCATCGGCGCGATTGTGGCCGAAGTTCACCCACTCGACGCCATACAGCTCCCCCGGGATGCCGGCGAGCGTGGTCCAGATCTCCATGGGAGTGGAGTCGCCGGAACCGGTATCGCAGATGACCCAGTAATCGATGATGCCGCGCACGGATTCGAGAGCGCGACGGATGACGCGGCTCTCGTTACAGACAATCATGCAGAGGCATAACGTGGCCATGTTCAAATGTCCTTGACCAGCCGGATGGACGCGGCGCTCGAATTTTCAAACGTTATGGAACTGATGGACTCCGTGAGCGAGCTGAAGGTGATGACGTAGGTTGAATCCGAACTCTTAGGAGACGAAGTCCAGTAATAACCGCGGAGCGCGAGGCCCTGGAATTCGGGCGAGTTACCCGGCGTGTAGTTGCCTCCCAGTTGCGCGTTGAATCGGGCGCGCCCCCCGTCGATGAGAGCGGCGTAGAGCTGCTTATCGTTGGAGGCTTTAACGGAATCGAAGAGCCGCTTCCAATCGTCGCTGGTCGGCACGCGCCAGCCCGCGGGTTGATGCGCTAATTCGTTTCCAGTGTAAAGGCGGCCATAGGGGATATCGTATTTCGACATATTGTTGTAATACATTCCCAGATTTTTGTAGCGCAGGTTCGCGGCGAGCCAAAGCTGCGTCCCCACCTGAATGACGGGATACACTGTACCATCGCGGGGATCGACGAAAATAGCGAGATCTATGAACACCGTGAACTGCAGGCTATTCAGGAAGCCGCCCAATCCATCGTAGGATTGCAGGGTGAAAAAGATGGGAGTGCTGTTACTGATCGCCGGGACGGAGAATTTGAAATTGTCGTAGCCGAGCGGGTAAGTGCTCGGTACGGCGTCGATGGGGTAAGTTTTGTTGTAAGGCTCGGCGCCGGGATAACTGGAGACTAATTGAATGGCCGCGACGTCAAACATGCCCCAGCTCAGCATAATGTCGGCGGCTTGTTTCTCCTTCTTTATACGGATGAGCGGATCGAGGCTGGAGAAGTTCAGCAGTCCGCGCGTGGGCGGGGGATTCTGTTTGTTGATATCAAGAACGAAGACAGCCTCTTCATAAGGCGTATTTTCGTCCTGCATGAATCCGGAAAACACCAGCGTCATCTGGGTGTGCCCGACGGAAGTGAAGGAAATGATCGGCGCGAAGGCGAAGGTGACGTTTGCCTGGTCACCGACACCCAGAATCTCTTTATTGGTAGGAGCGGGATACAGAGTCCATTCGGGATCGGCAGATTCTTTCGGATTCGGCTGGTCGAATCCCCACGGCACTTGCGCTACCGGAAGGGACGCCACGATTTTCCAGGCGGAACCCAGTTCGGGGTGATCCTTATCGTTATCCGGCGCGAGCGCGCCGCTGGTGCTGCCATAGACAAAAGTGACGGATACCTTGGGATCGCCTTTCCACGTTTCCTGACCGCGGTACAAGGGCGCGGACCCGCTGTTCTTGATGTTGAGCAAAAGGGTATTAGGCAGGGCGTCAACTAGTTCGTTGTTGCGCGTCGAAACGAAGACGATACCCTGGTTGTCGAGCGAGACTTGCAGGGTGTCGGTGAGTTTCGGCTTTCCGGCGGGCTTACTTATAAGCGGGAGCGTCGTCTGAAGGAACCCGGGCGTGTCTTGAATATTGTCGAAATTGACCTGCAGGTTTTTCGCGTCCGGCGAGGCGGTACTTAGAACATTAGTGACCGAGAAACTGATGGCAGCGCCGGCTTTCCAGCGCGCCGCGTCCGGGCCGGTGTAGGTCAGGGTCAAGGAGCCTTCGGCTGGCGAATTCGCAAAAGTCCAATTCGCGAGAGCGATTCTCATGTCACCGCGCTGCGCGGTGGTGAAGTAAGTCCGGGGTAGAAAGACGAGCAGCGTCGAAGGCTCGTCTCCGGACTGAAGGATCAGGTCCGAGGTTGAATTATTCCAGATGGCGAAATCGAGCTGCGCGGTTTCGCCGATATAGAGAATGGGCTTGCCGAGCTGATGGTTTACGACAGCCAAGGTGACGCCGGTTTCTTCGAGCGCCATGGGGAACCGGTTGTCGACTGCCGATCTGCTATTCCACATCTTTCACGCTCGGCGCTTTAGGCGCGGGAACCAGTTTCAGCCAGCCTTCGAGCAGCGTTTGCGGAGAGTAACCGTATTCGGCGATCTGGTTCGCCGCATTGGCTTTCAGCGGCAATCCGAGTGCGCCGGGCGGAATCCATTGCCAGTCAAAGCCGGTTTCTTGTGGCAGGGCAACTACCAGGCCGGTTTGCTCCTCAAGCACAGGGGCAGTGAAGAAGGTGACGGCGAGATTGTGCATGATTTCGGCATACTGATCTGGCGGAATGCTCAGTTCGTTGACTGGAAGGACGCCGGAAGTGGCGTGAACTCCGGAGCGCGGGTCGACCAGCATTGTCAAGACGATGGGCTGCTGGTTGAGAGTAAGTTGGACGGTAGTCGCGACCGGACGGCGCACATCGGGGTCGACATTTTCAGGAGCGGACGGCGAATAGAAAGTCTTGTAGGGATGGGGCGCGGCGCCTTCGATCAGGTAACCGACCAGCCCGTCATCCAAATCCGTGAGGTTACCCAGACGGACGGGTAAGAGTACGGTTCCGAGAGTAGCGGTGCTGGTAACCTGGCGCTCGGAGAACTGGAAGCGCTTTGAGTTTACATCCGAAGGGAAGGGAGCGGCCGCCGAAGTAGAGGCTTGGCTGATGGGCAAAACGCCCCCTAGCGTTTCGACACCGAGCACGGCCCGCGTGAGGGCGAGCGGACGGCCGATCAAGACCGAGAGCGCGGGATCCTGAGCGTAATTGGCGGGGTTGATGAAGCCGTCCGAATCGAGAATGCTCTTCATGAGGGCGATCAAGAAGTTAGTCGATTCGCGATCGACGTACCACATGAACGTGGCGAGGCTGGCATTGACGATCGGAGCTCCTTCGTCGCCGATGTCGAGAGACAATTCGCTTTTCGGATTGTCCAAATTTCCGGCGCGCGTACGATATTTTTTCTCGCCATGCTCAAGGCCGAAAGAGCCGATGGGATCGCCGTTGGCGTTATAGAAGAACAAGCTCCGGTCGAGATGATTGGGAACGACCCAGCCGCAGATAGGCGAAGTGGCGGGATGGGAATTCAACTCGACAAAATCGCCGGGCACCCCGGGTTGCGGCGAGTAAGTGGCCGAGAGCCAGCGGAACCAGAGCCGCGAGGGCGGGAGTACCCGCGGCGGCAGGTAAATGAGTCCCTTGTGCACGGTGTCGTCGGGCAAGGGCTGTAGAGGAAACGCGGCGATGGCGTCGAGTCCGGACCCCGTCCCGCCGGTGTTCAAACTCATCAGTTGTCCGAAGACGTCAACAATTGTGAGCCCCTGTACGCGCACGAAGCCCGATCGGAGTGGGCCGAAGTTCGCCTGCGCCAAGGGGCCGGTGGCGATCGGCTCCTGGTTATTGAAGCTGGAATCGTACCAGTTATCGCCTTTAGTTGCCGTCGTCGCCGCCCTGACTTTCGCGGTAACGACATCGAGAGCCGAAGGATTTAGTAAGTCCTGAACGGCAATCGACGGTATGTAAGAAGAAAGAATCTGCTCGATATTGAAGCCGCTCAAGGTTTGAGAAACAATTTTCCGGCCGGCATATACTTTGAGGACTTCCTTGAGCTTGTCGTTAGCCGGATCGTCGGGATAGTTTTTTATGTAGTTTTCGATTTGCTCGGTGAGGCTGTAAACCGGTTTCTTGGATAGCACAACGGAACTGCCGTAGCCGAGCGCATTGGCGGCAACGAAGGGAACCGGTACGCCATCATTCACAATGTATTGGTAATCGATCGCCTGGCTATTCAGGCGAAAATACCGGGTCAGGTTGTCGGGCGCATAGTCCGACCCGCTATTGCTGTTGCGGACCAGCGGATAGAAGCGAAATTCCCATACCAGCCATACCGGCAGGAAAGGATCCAGCCGCTGCGAACCGAATCCGAGAGCCTGCCGCATCTGAGCGGTCCAACCTATCGGATCGGGCGGCCAGCCAATGGCGGCGCTGTTGGTGAAAGTGAAATCGACTGGAATCGGGGAGGCAATCTTCTGTTCGGGATTGGGCTTCGTGACGAAGGGAGCGGTACGGACCTGCGCGAAGAGACCCTCGCCTGGGCCGCCTTCGAGCGGGCTGAGGCCCCCTTGCGCGGATTGCAGAGCCTGGACGAACTTATCGTATTCGGATACGGCAGGGTTGTTGGCGCCGCCTTGCGATTTCAGCGCATTCGCCACCAGAGGCGCCAAGGTTGGAACCAGCAGAGCGGCTTCATTCACGATCGCTTGGATATCCTCCCGCATGGGAGTTACACCGGTAACAATCGGCAGGCCGGGAATCGAGTTAGCCGGGATCGTGAAGTTAGCGGAATTGTAAGTAAGGCCGAGGCTCGTAAGTAATTCCGTATTAAGACGCGCCGTCAGTTGAGACTTGTCGCCGTTGCGGCGGACCGGCTGCAGCATGTCGCCTTCCGCCAGAAGGACGGGCTCGGTAGGACGGTAAAAAGCAGGCGCGGGAACGTTCGACAACTGCCAGCCTTCGGGTATGGCGGCGAGCATTTCCTCGTATCGATCGTAGACCTGTCCGGCCAGCGATGACATTATTGTCGGTTTATTCAGCCCGATAACTTCCCCGGCGTCGTTCTGCTGATAAGTGAGTAAGCCGACCACCTTGCCTTGGTCTATTACAGTACTTAACTCACATGGGCCGTTCTTATAAATGAACTCTCCAAGCACGTTCGTCTTGACGTAAGGGTCGATGGTCTCACCGACGTACATCTTGATGTATCGGAACCAATCGAGGAACAATTGCCGACGCATGGCTTCGAGACCGGCCCGGTCCTGGTCGTACCTCTTTTGAATCGCGTTCAGGAGGTAAAGCTTTTCGGCAAGCGGCAGAGGAAGCGTGATCTCAGAATCGGGATCGGGCGCCTCGTCTGTGTCGGGCTCGACTTGCTCGATCACCCAGAGGGAGCCGCCAGTGACCTTGGAAAACGCCGAGGTGTGCAGTTTCTCATCGAGCGTGATCAGCTTGTTGGGCTCGTCTTCGAGCCCGTGCAGCAGGCCGAGTTGGAGGGCGTCCAGCAGAAGCTCGTAGTTCTTGAGCACGTCCGGGTCGGAAGTGGGATCGCCGACATCGTATTTGAGAAGCGCTGACAAGGCTTCAATGGTGGTGTTGCCGGCCGCAAGCTCGACTTTCTCACGCCAGACGATAGGAGATTGGGAATCGCCGGTGCCAAGAAATGTCTTCGACGGGCTGTTCAACATATTCCAGACAATCTCTTGCGTGACGCCGGCGCAGATGGCGCGCTCGGGAACCGTGACAGTGGCGACCGTCTTATTGGGGTTCAGCGTATATGGGATATCGTCCGTGTGAAAAAGCCAGCGGAAGCTGTCGTTTGTAATGGAAACGAAAAAAGTGGCGGGCGTCTCCACGACCTCGACCTTCTGCTCCAGGCACTGAATTACGTAATGGTCGTATTGCCGCGTAACCTCCGCTCCGATATCGGCGAGCGCGTCGTGGGAGCTGTCCTGCACCCAGCCGATGACCTGATAGGAGACCTTGAATTGAAGACTGCTGTTGTTCTTGATTTGATCGTAAAGCTGCGTTTGATCGGAGAAACTGTCCCAGAATCCGAAGACACTGAGGCATTCGGGATAATAGGAAGCAAAGTCAGCGCCGGCAAATCCCACGGAAGTCAGATACAACGGCTTACCATTCAGGCCGATGTAACTGGGCAGATAGTTCGAGGCAGGCTCGGCCGTAGGGTTCCACTTTTCATAGTCGAGGACCCGGCCCATGAACATATAGGGCTGCTCTTCGAGAGCCGGATTGGAGGGCAGCGGCACGCTGACGACAGGACGACCGTTCGAGGGACGGCCGACGGAAATATAGTCGCTTTCAACGATCCAGCTCTTCGATGACACGGGCTGATATTGGGTGTTTTGATACAGGCTGAGATAGCGTGTCACCAAGAAGCGATTGGGCACATGCGGAAACCAGATAGGCTCGCCAAGCTTGGCGGGCTGGATACCGCGGCGGTAGTAATCGGGCAGCTCCGCATGCAGATGAATTCCGCGATGCAGCGGATTTTGGGGAGCTTGCGCGTTCGTTACGGGCCGGATGATTTGATCGCCGGTATTGGAGCGATCAATAACACCGCCGAGCCACGGCATCTTGTCAAAAGCGGCCGCAGCACCGCGAAATCCGTTTACGATGTTGGTTTCATCGTTCCGGTTCACGCGCAAGGCGACTACGTTCAAGGGAACAATCGCACTGGTGGGGCCGGGCGGGTTCATGTCGTATTCCTCTTGAGGAAGCTGACGAGACCGACGCCTTCGGTCATGGCGAATCCCATCTCCGCGCTGTCGAGGGGCTCCTGAGGCGCGCCGTTGCCTTCGGCGATCTGCTGCGCGACGGCGGTAATGTTCAGCGTGCGCGGCGAGGCGGGCCGAAGGCACTTGGTGAGGTCGAGCTTGACGAAATCGTCCTTGTGGATTGTGACCTTGCCGTCCTTAACTTCGAATTTGCGAATGGTCTTGAACGCCTTAAGCGGATCGACGGCGTAGGAATCGAGCGCGTAATGCAGATGCTCGGGAGCTTCATGGATGTCGACGCGATGGGCGTCGCCATCAACCAGGCAGAGCAGCGTATCCGACTTCGGGCCGAGAGCTTCGAGCCGCAGTAGTTCGAGACGAGTGGGCTGCGCATCCTCGGGCGTAGCGCCGGAAGGATAAACATTGACTCCGAGATTGCGGTAGGCGGACACGATGGAGGAACGGAGCACGAACCCTGAGACCGTTTGCAGGGTGAAATGAGTGGAGCGCCGAGCGGCGCGGCCGAGCAGCCGAGCACGAATGGCCGGGGCGCGGAACGCGATGGAGGCGTGCAGAGCGGAGTTGACGGCGCGGTCGAGATTGAGGCTTGCGGTCTCGGCCGTGGTTGTGAGATTGCGCCCGATGCTGAAGGCGCCGTCGATCAGCGCGTCCACCCAGTTCAGATCGAGATAGAAGAAACGGATGGATTCGGGCGGCAGCATGCCTTCGTCGGGAACCAGGTAATTAAAGGGGACGCCGTAGAGAAGCTTCAGGCGGCTCAGCCAGTCGGTGACGTCACACGGCGGCGCAGGATCGGGGAGAGCGGCAAGGATGGCGCCGGGATCGCCGAAGGTGACGCGAATGGTCTCGTGAAGCTCTGTCTTGGTTTCAGCGCTAAGCAGGAGGGAGGTTGGCATGACTGTTTAGGTTTCCGGCAACGTTCGTGGTTGGGGCGTCTCTGGATGAGACCTCTCCGGGTGAAGCGAAAAGATGAGTTTGTGCACCAGGGCTTGCGCAGGGGTGATGCGTTTCATCTTTAGAAAGATGGCCGGGTTTGAATCGGAGGCAAGCAGGGGCCTGAGACGCTCTTCGAGAATTTTGTTTTCTATCGAGTTCACAACGTCCTCGGTGAGTCCCTTTTTCCATTCGTAGAGGGCGGTCGAGAAACCCTTGTCCTGAAGGGCGAGTTGGCGGCCGAGCGTCCAGGCGGCGCCGTAGGAGGAATCGAACATGCCGGTGGTGGGATCGAAGCGAGTCGCCTGGTCGGGCGAGGCGATCGGAAAGCGGATGCGGGGATTCGGAATGGGGTAGGGAACGAGCGGGCCGCGATACCACGACACCGTTTGACCGCCGCTGCGCAATTTGTGATTGAGCGGAACATAGGACATGCGGAGCGCATTCTTCACCACGGTGTTGCTTCCTGTGTAGGGCAGCGTGAGCGTGGTATCGGCAGCGTCCTTGGCGCTCTCGGCCACGCGGCCGTTGAGTTCGAGCAATTGCTTGACGAAGGTGGCCGACTCGCCGGTGGAAAAAAATGTCCAACTGTTGAGGACCGCAAGCCGGATGCATAAGTTCGGATCGAAGGGATTCGGATCGGGAGGCGTTCCGTCACTTTGGGGCAGAAATGGCTGGAGTTCTTCGAGCGAGACGAGATAGGCGTAGGCTTTTTTCTGGGTCTGCGGAAGTCGATTGCCGAAGACGATGGAGAAGCGGCCGATGGGCTCGCCGATTTCCGCCGCGCCTGTGCCCGTGGGCTTGTTCTCAAGACTCACTTCGCGCAGGTGAGCAAGCAACTTCAGATCGCTAAGGGACGGACAGGTCTGCCAGAACAGACGAAGCGGGACATCGATAGTGTTGATCTGCGTGACGAGCGTGTCGCCTACATCGAGGTCGGTGTTATCGGCATTGTAGAAATACGAATAGTTCGGCCCGAGAGTGCTCGGTTTGTGAAGCTTCGGCGGGAACAGATCGCCGACAGTTTGACTCTCAGGGCCGAGCGTCAGGGTGGGATGAAGCGCGAGATCGTCTTCATCGAACAGCAGGACAGCGAGCCAGGTGGGGACATCGTCTTCCGTGTCGTGCCCCGGGGGAGGCTCGGGCACGGGGGGCTCAAGGGTTGGATAGCGGGACCAAGGCAGGGTCTGGTTGGTCATCACGACATGAGGCAGGACAGCCGAGAATTCGCCACTCGCCTGATCTTCGGGAAAGACCGAAAAGACGGTCTGCGTCGGGGTCTGCAGATGGAAACGGTCGCCGACTACGGCGAAAGTATAGGTCCTCGATATCGGTTCGTTGTTGATGCTGACGTCCTGGTCGAGGAGACGCTGCGACAGGGTGACTTGATAGGAGCCATCCGGCAGTCCCGGCAGACGGTGCTGGATGAAGGAGACCAGCTCGTCCAGGATCTCGTTTGGGGCACTCATTGGGGTTGCATTTCGTTATCCGAGCGTGGAATCTCCGAGCTTCTGAACGCCGGGCCAGTCCGCAAGGGCAGTGTCCCTAGCGAAAACGGTCAGGTCGATCTCGGAAGGCGTAAAGGTCGGGAAGCCGTTTTTGTGAAGATCGGCTAGAATGCCCTCGCGCTGCGAGCCGATCCAGGGATTGATGAGAGACGACAGAATGTAGCCGGTATTCACGAAATCTTCGGTGTGATCGCCTCTAACAAAAATTTTGAGGGTATCCTTGCCGGGATCGGAGGTGACGGTGTAGCGGGAATCGACAGCAGGCGCGGTGTAGGTAAAGCCGGTTTTGTAATTGGCGGCGAACAACAGTTCGATGAGCGGCAGGCCATCTACGGAAGCCGGCTTGCGCGGGATTGGCGTGATGAGGAAGCCGGTCAATGCCTTGGGGATAATGCGCTCGTCGTTGGCAGTTTTCTGCGCAATGCTCGGTCCCCACATGGCGGCGTTTACATCGAGAACGATGGGCTGCGCGGACAGAGTAGAGATGAGAGCGCCGCCCGCGATCTTGAATTCGATGGTGTGGAAGGATTCGACATGCTTCTTATCCATGGGGCCGATGTCCAGGGTCGGGTTCCAGACTTCGGCTGGAGAAAAACGCGGAGCATCCGCGGGCAGACTCAGGTAGGGAGCGTTCGGGGTGACGTTGGGCGGGTTGTAGGCGGATACTTCGATGGGGAAAGCGAAGACGCCGGTCGAGAGCTTCCACTCGCCGTTGTTGGCGGGAATGGTGCTGTTGGTAAGAATGGCGAAATTGTCGGGATCAATGATCCAGTCGAGGCCGGCCTGGCTGGTTTGCTGAAGTCCCTTGGTGACGGAGGCGCCGAGGATGTTTGTCTCGCCCGACGCGCGAGCGGCCGGACGCAGAGCTACAGCGCGACGCCGACGGCCTTGGCGGGGACGGCGAGTCATACGCGCGCTTTCGATTGTCACGGGAGCTGTGCCCGTGTTCTGAGGCAGGAATTTTTTGAAGTCGGCCCAACCGACGGGAGGCGTGGGAGCAGCAGGGGCGCCGAACTCGATGGTGAAAGTAAAGATATCGAGATCCACGTAGGCGCGTCCGCCGAACGGAGGACCCCAGACGAAGAGACCGGCGCCTATTTCGAGATTTAACGTAAACAGGCCGAGATCGATCGAGCATCCGATCACGGCATACGCACGAGCTTCATAGTGGAACGGCGCCCAAGCGAGCAGAAAATCTACGCCCACGCCGAACCAAGCCTTGACGGGACCCGAAGTCCAGGTGGCGAGCATGGCGATGCCGGCCATCATGGAGCCGGGCGTTAGCGCGAAGTAGGCGCCTCCGGTGACCTGGAACGGTCCCAGGCCAAGACTGATGCCGAGGCGGGGAACGTTGGGATAGTGATCGGGCTTGACGAAGTAGGGGCTGTAGCCACCCAATGACACGACGAAATCGCCTTTGAAATCGCCACCGAACCAGGTGTAAAAGGCGAAGCCACCGGTCAAGCGGCAGAAGCCGCCATATATGTAGGAAGCGGGGGAGAGTTTGCCTGCGACGGCGAGCAGTCCATTGACCGGCGTATAAGAGGCGATCAGGTCCACTTCGACGTACGCGACCGGCACCGAGACCTTGGGCGGGAAGCTCATGGAACAGGAGCCGAGCAGCGCGATCTGGAAATCGACGCCGAATCCGACAGTGAGCAGGGCGAAGGCGTCGATCATCTGGAACGACGTGAACATGATGCCGGCGGCGACCCAGTACTGGCCGGTCCGCTCGATGAACCATTTCTCAAGTTGCGGCAGAACGCTAGAGATGGTTTCGCTCGCGGTGGCGGCCTGTTTCGGCGCGTTGTAGGGCAGCAGGATATAGCCGGAGAGGTTCTCGATGGTGGGAAGGATCAGGGTGCGATTGAGACCGAAGCCGCCGGCAAAGCCGGTGACGAACAGAAACGGCGGGCCGCCGAGCGGCACTTTAATGGCGGCATAGAGGAAGAACGAAGCGTCGTGATGCTTGTCGTTCTGGTCCACGTATTCCGGCGTGTAGCCGCCCAACGCCTGCAGGCCGAAGGAGCCGACCTGGCACACAACCTGGCCATAGTAATTTAGAACGTCGTTCTTGAGAACCTTGAGAAACGCACCCGATAGAGTGAAGCCGCCCCTGACGATGGCGAACGAGAGACCGGCGAGATCGAAATCGACGCCGGCACCGGCCGGGATGGAGGGCAGCGGCAAAGGGAAGGTGATGGTGAGGCCTTCGAGGCCGAGCGTGAAACCGCCGAGGGTGAAATCCGCGGTGAGGCCGAAGGTCGCGCGCCCCCGCTGGTAGTTCAATCCGATCTTTTGGAGGTTGACGGGGCCGAAAGTCTTGTTGATATCGATCCAGTGGACGGAGGTGGCTGGAGGGCTGGTTGGCTTCGGGTAGTAGGGGGCGGGCGCGGCGGGGGGCGCTGTTGCGGGAAGCGCCATGGGAAGGGCGAAGTTGTTGGCGACCTCGCCCGATTTCGTGAGCCCGGCGGTGAGCGAAAAGCCTCCGGACGTGAGTTTGTAAGATTGCCCCGCGGCGGAAGGCGCGATGGAATAGACCTTGGCGTTCTTGGCGTTCGGATCGTCGCGAGTATAGAGCGGGTTCGGCGATGATTTGACTTGTGGAATCGAAAACTCTTGCGGCTTCTTAGAGTTTGTATAGGAGAAGCCGATCTGGGTCAGCGCCAATTCGTTGAAGCCGCCGATTTTGCCGACCACGGGCAGGTCCTTGAAGGCGAGCGACGTTTCGATGGAGGCGCCTACGACATAGGGATTTCCGGCTTCGGGCGTGGGGCTGGCAAGAAGCGCGCCGGCGTAAAACTCGAGAGTGAAAGTCTTTGCCGCGACCGAGAGGTCGAATTTTCCGGCGATGCCGAGCTCGGTTTTCTTGGCGCCCGTCGTTGGATTGGTTTGGATGATTTGGCCGGCCAGATAGTCGATGCGGGCGGCGAGGTCGAGCTCCGGCGGCAGCGCGACCGTGACGCCGAACTGCTGCGCCACATATTGCATGAACTGGCTTAAGGGGATTTCGGCATCCTGGATGGAGCCGTTGAAGGTATAGACGGTGCGTTCGCTGGTCTTGTCGATTTCGGCGACGAGGGACACCGGCAGCGAGCCGACTGTGAGGTTGACACCTACTTTGAGATCGACTTCGGTCGGCATGTCAGGGACTCTTCTTGGTTGCAGTAAATGAAATGGCCAAGTCGTCGATTCGCAGCCAGCTGGCAAGCTCGGCGGGCAGGGGGATGAGGCCGGTAGTGGAGTCGGAGCCTTGAATTCCGATGCTGAAGGAAAACACTTTCTGCTCGTCGCTCGAATTAAGAATGAACGATTCGATGTTGACGAGGATGGTGCTCTGCGGGGTGAGCGAACGGGGCCCGGTGATGATGCCGGGGAAGGCCTGCTGGAGCAACGGCATCGCCGGAGTCTTCGACAGGTCGCCCGATCCGAGCTTGTTCTGGATGAAGGCGACGATGGCGCCGAGATTCACGACGACAGGCGGGTCGCCAGGCTCAAGATCCAGTTTGAAAAGAAAGCCGTTCTTCACGCCGTTTTCGGTCGGCTCGTCGCCAAAGGCGATTTCCGAGGCTAGAGGGATTATTTGATCGCCGATGACGACTCGCGCCTTGAACGAAAACTGTGTGGAACTCATGCACCCTCACGCGCAGCTTGAACTGCGAACGTGAATGAATCCGTCTGGGATTGCGGCTAACGGCAGGCGCGCAAGAATTAACGGTCTATAAGACTGTACTTCAACGCTCCTGTGCTGTAAAGGATTTTTTCACACTTGAATGTCGTGCATTTATGGACAAAGACGGAGCGTTATTTACAATCCGCTCGAAGGAATCTCGAAGTGGCTGAGATCACCAAGCGATTGTCATGGGCAGGTGATCGCTTACGGCGCGCGCGGCGTTGAAGACGGCGACCTGATTGGTGGCGTACAGCGGGGCGTCGCCGATCACGTTGACCCGCCGCACGGGAGGATTATGCATGAGAGAAGGCAGTTGAAAGACGATGTTGTCGTAAGGCTGGCTGAGATAGTTCGCCGGGGGCGGCTGGGTATTGTCAACGCGGTTTCGGAGGCTGGTCAGCGTGCCATTGGCGAGCGTGATCTGGTAGTTGTAAAGCTGCTTTAATTTTGAAAACGCATAAAGCGTCTTTTGCTGGCCGTTCTGATAGGCCAGGTAGCCGCTGGTCGGGTCGCAATTGAAGTCGCCGCCCACGCAGAGATCCTCGGCGGGATTCACCGCAACCTGATTGATACTGGCCACATCGGCAATTTGCTGAGTGAAGACCACGGAAGCCCTGTAATTTTGGGGAGTAGAAGTGGGGCCGTGAATGCCCACGATGTTCAACGGGGCGCCGCCGTTATCGAAGACGGTGAGGAAGGCGGTGCGTGGACGAATGAATTCGTTGGCTGTGTTGCGGACGGATTGGCTACTGACGTACGTGAGAGTCCTTTTGTTATAGAGCACACCAACCGACTCCCTGGTTCCGATGACTCGGGGGGCGACGTACTTGTATTTGTAGTTGACAGCGTTGACCGCGGCGTTCATGGACGCCTGCAGGGCGCTCAGAACGCGCAGGCAGGAGCCGTATCCGAGCATGTCTTTCTGAGTGCCGCCGGAGACCAGCTCGATAATCACCAGAACGTCGACAGGCGTGGTGGTGGTTGCGTTTTGCCAGATGGCGTTGCCGGTGGCGACCTTGACAATGTAGTCCTGAATATTATTCCCCATGCCGCCGTTTGAGATGGTGGCGCTCAGGTTCTTTTTCAGCTTGCCGCTTCCCACCTTGAAGATATTCCAGAACATTATTTTCATGGACGCTTCTCCAGAACGTGATTCAGTGTAAGCAAGCCGCGCCGCGAAATCAATACTGGAGAATGCTCTTGGAGAAAACAGAAAAAATATCGCTAATTTAGGCCCATTGCTGTATACTGACCCTGACTCGAACCCGTGCCCTCCTGGACTTTCGTTGAAGATTACGGTTCGCAATTCCCTGCCCTGAAATCTTCGTCGCTGAATTTTCTGGTCTTCTCCACGCATTCCATTAGTGGGACCGAGTTTACGGGCGTGTTGGATGTGGCGGCGAGTGGCGCCGCTTTGTCCACAATCGGAGCGATGTTGAATGTCACGTCGATCGCGATGAAGGGGACCGTTACGAACGCGGACGACACACTGACCGTTTCGGTTGCGAGCACGGATCCGCAGGTGTTCATCGCGGGAATCACAGCCAGCATTCCGCTGATTGCAAACCACGTTCGGGCGTCCGGAATGTCGATCGACACAATCTCGACGACCAAGGACGATCCGGACGAGGGGCCGAAACAGGACAACTTCGACTTGTCGGTGACGCTGCAACTAAGCAGCTCCGCGTCAGCGACGATCAGGGCGCAGGTTCCGATGAACGGCGGGGTGTTCACTCTGGATGGAACGTTTCAGAACGTGGGGATTACTCTGCCGGACCTGCGCTTTCTCATGGGAAAGCTTGGCAGCGGAGACAACTGGTTTCCGGCAAGCGAGCTGGGACCTTACTATAACGACCCAAAGGGCAAGCCCGCGCTCAGCCTTCTTGGAATATCGCTCACGTTGTATGCGACGCTTTCGCCGTTTACGATCAGCGTGACATCGGTTGAGGTTGGCATCGGAATCACGGGCATCAATCTCTACGATCAGCGGCTGTATCTGAATCCGATTGGCGTGTGGATCACGGTGGCAGATCCGCTGGGCGACGATACGGAACTGACTTGGGCAATTGAAGGGACTCTCGCGCTGTGCAACTATCAGCGTCCGGGCGATTACGAGCATCCTGACGTCCGTTACGATTTCGCGATGGACTTGACTAACTTCGCCTTCACGGCAGCATACGAGAGAGCCGCAGGAGTAACGATCAACACGATGCTGCAGGACCTTCTGGGCGCGGGGACCGACATCGGGCTGCCGCCATCGCTAACGCTCGATCAGTTCGATTTCGCAGCGTCGGCGAACAAGGAGAGCGGGAAGCTGACTGAATTTTCAGCCGACATCGCCATGTCAGGCGGGTTCGGGTTGTTCGCGAATTTGGATCTCGATTCGATCAGCGTTTCGTTTGCTTACAGCGCCTGAGGGGCGCACGGCGGCAGAACGGGCGAGGCCGGCTCGCATGACCGCGGCGGGAAAGGCTGGTTGTGCGTCAGGGCTGAGGAAAATGAATCAATCCGCCGGAATCCGCAATGATAATGAAGGTTGAGCACACATGGCCGGCAATCATCTGGCTTCCGAGGACGAGGGACTGTTTCGCCAGGAGGCGATCGCCTACCGTTTTCGGCGGTGGAATCATCAGGGCGTTCTCCTGAAGAGCGCGCCGGCTTGGCTCCGCAGGACATATTGGCTGATCGCGGTAATTTTAGCGGCCTCGCTTGCCTACATGTCTACGGCCAGAATCGACGAAACAGCGACGGGTCCGTGCGTGGCGCGGCCGTACAAAGCAGGGTTCGAAGCGGTCGCCGCACTGCCCGCTTCGTATGCGCCCAGGATTTCTCGTGGAATGCACGTAAGGCTCAAGTGGTCCGGGTTCGGCGATTCGCATGAAGTAGCTATCATCGACCGGATCGATCGCGAGCCAGGAGGGCCTGTTATGGTGCACGCGGTTTTGCCCCACGCGAACTTCGAGGCCGCCCGCAGGTTCTATTTATACAAGGATGGACTACTCGGAGAAGCGCAACTAACTGTCGGCTCTCAGCCCATGATCGTTGGTCTGCTGCCTGGCCTTAAGTATCTGCCCCGCAGCAAGTAACAGAATGTTTTTCAGCAAGGATCTTCGCAAACTTCTTCCCGGCTTTGCAAAGCGCATACCGGTGATCAGGCAGCTTGCGATAGCCGACTGCGGGCCCGCGGCGCTCGCGATGGTGCTCGGTTACCACGGACGCGAAATCTCACTGATGGAGGTGCGCAAGGCTGTAGGAGCGGGACGCGGCGGCGCGAGCGCCTCTTCACTGCTGCGAGCCGGGCGTCTACACGGGTTGCGAGGCCGCGGAGTTCGCATTGAAATCGAAGAACTGGATCGTCTTCCCATGGGCGCCATTCTGCATTGGGAATTCCGTCATTTCGTGGTATTCGAACGCTTGCGCGCCGGCAAAGTCCACATTGTCGATCCCGCACTGGGCCGCCGGTCTCTGCCGCTCGATCAATTCCGTTGTCAATTCACGGGAGTCGCACTGCTGTTTGAGCCTGTCGAAGGCTTTGAGCGCAGCAAGCGGCAACCGCGCCGCATGGCGTCCCTGTTCCGTCAAGTTCTGGAGCGCCGCGACCTACTGGTCAAGATCGTCTCAACTTCGCTGCTGGTGCAGATTTTTTCGGCCGCTGTGCCCCTGTTCACGGGCCTGTTGATCGATCGCGTCGTACCACACAAAGACTACAGTCTTCTGCTCTCCCTCTCTCTCGCCTTTTGCATGTTCCAGGGGTTCAACCTGCTCGCGGACTTCGTGCGCGCTCACCTGCTGGTATACTTGCGCGCGCATGTGGAAGCGCGCTTCACGTTGCGCTTCCTCGATCACCTCATTGAGCTTCCGTATTCCTACTTTCAGCAGCACACCTCTGGCGACCTCATGGTGCGGCTGAGCAGCAATAATGCAGTTCGCGATATCCTCACCTCCGCCATCCTGTCGACGTTCATGGATGGAACACTCGCCAGCGTCTATCTTGTCCTTCTGATCTTTGTTAGCGCGCCGCTGACCTTGATTGTCGCCGCATTGACCATTGCGCGCTTGGTCGCGTTCGCCTACATGCGCCGGCTTCAGCGCCAGTTGCTCGCGGAGAATCTCGAAAACGAGGGACGCTCGCAAACCTCTCAAATCGAAATGCTGAGCGGAATGGAGACACTAAAAGCCATGGGATTGGAACATCGCGCGGCAGAGAACTGGTCCAACATTTTCATAGAAGGAGTGAACATTTCGATTCGGCGAGGGAAACTAGACGCCGCGTTCGCGGCGACTCTTGGACTGCTCGGAGCCGCGACTACCCTGGCGCTGCTCTTTTACGGAAGCTGGCTGGTGCTGCAGGGCGCGCTGACACTCGGCGCCATGATCGCCTTCAGCGCGCTCGCCGCCGGTTTTCTGACGCCGCTCAATAGCCTCGTCTCTTCGGCCTTGCAATTGCAGATGCTCGAAGTGTATGTGGATCGCTTGAACGAAGTCCTGGAGACGCCCACTGAACCGAGCGGCTCCGAAGTAGCTGCGGGGCAGAACTTGAAAGGCGCCGTTGCGTTTGAGTCCGTGTCCTTTCAATATGGCGCGCAAGAGCCGATGGTGCTCCGCAACGTCTCCATTCAGGTGAATCCCGGCTCAAGAGTCGCATTGGCGGGCCGAACCGGGTCCGGTAAATCAACCATGGCGAGGCTGATGGCCGGCCTGTATGAGCCGAGCGCGGGACGCATTCTCTTCGACGGCCTCGATTTGAAGACCCTCGAGCGCCTGTCTGTACGAAGCCGGCTAGGCATCGTCACTCAAGATACCCAATTGTTCGGCGGCTCCATTCGTCAGAACATCGCACTCTCCGAACCTGAGATCGGACTCGAATCTGTCATCGATGCGGCGAAGCTCGCTTGCCTGCACGACGAGATCGTGGCCATGCCGATGGGCTACGACACCTTGTTGGCAGATCGCGGGCTGTCACTCTCGGGAGGCCAGCGGCAGCGGCTCGCTATAGCGCGCGCCATTGTCAGGAATCCGAAAATCCTCATTCTCGACGAAGCAACCAGTCATCTCGATGCGCTCACCGAGCGGAACCTGACCGCTAATCTGCAATCGCTTCGTTGTACGCAGATCGTCATCGCTCACCGTCTCACCACTATCCGCAACGCCGATTGCATCCTGGTGCTCGATGCCGGACGCATCGTGGAACAAGGCAGCCATGCTGAATTGATGGCCCTCGGCGGACAGTATGCGGAACTGGCCGGCAGCCAGGATGACGCCGATAATTCCTCGCAACCGGAGCCATCGCGCGTTCGGGCCTGACGCGAACCCGATGAACGCCTGGACCGCAATCGTTCCCGAGTCCGCGCCGCTTGCCCGCCGGGTCTGGGAAGCCATCGACGGGATTACAGAAGCCGTCGTCGAAAGTGAAGGCGATCTGGCCCGGCCTCGAACTGTGCAACACGAGAGCGCGCTTCTTTATGGCTATCTGGGGCTTGTGCGACAAGATCCGACTTGGCTGGAGCGGGCAGCGGAACGCCTCAATCTGGCAATCGAAGATGCGGAAGAGCTGGCCTCCAGCCATGCTCTATTTGGCGGAGTAACGGGCTTAGGCTGGGCTATTGAGCATCTGTCTCGTTACGGAGCAGATTACAACCCCGATTCAAATCGCGAAATCGACCTGCGCCTCTTGCGAGTGCTGAGCCAGGGCGAGTGGCGCGGCGCATACGATCTCGCGAGTGGTCTTGTCGGAATGGGCGTGTATTTCCTGGAGCGACTGCCGACTGACCACTCAGAAGAGGGGCTTCGTCTCATTCTGGGCCATTTAGAGCAGGCCGCCGAAGAAACAGAAAAAGGCATCACATGGCACACCCGTCCGGGCCTGCTGCCTCCCCATCAATTGACAGTCCATCCCGCCGGATATTACAACCTAGGCGTCGCGCACGGCGTGCCAGGTGTAATCTTCCTTCTCGACCGACTGGAGGCTCACGAAATCGAGCCGAAGCGGGCCAGAGTGCTCCTCGAAGGCGCCGTCGCATGGCTGATTTCCCGCGAGGCTCCGCCCGACGCATATTCCCGCTTCAGCCCATTTCTCTCTTCGAGTAAGTTGCAGGCCTCAAGACTAGCGTGGTGCTACGGGGATCTCGGGATCGCCGCTGTGCTTCTGCAAACCGCGGGCCGCACAAGGCATGAAGGTTGGATCTCTTTCGCACGTGAACTCATCGAGCGATGCCTCTGTTGGCCGCTGAACCAGGCCGGCGTGGTGGATGCGCCGCTATGTCACGGCGCAGTGGGAGTCGCGCATTGCTTCAATCGCATGTATCGCCTGGATGGCGACGATCGTTGCCGTGAAGCAGCCCTCCGCTGGATCGAAACCGCACTATCGATGCGCAAGAATGGTGTTCGAGGCGGATTCGTGACCATGAAAGGCGGACCGATCGTATCGCTTACTTTCCTGGACGGACTCATCGGCTTGGCCCTAGGATTACTTAGCGCTGTAAGTTCAATTGAGCCTAGCTGGGATCGCCTGTTGCTTTTATCCACTAAGAATAGCTTCCGCCAATAGCCTGTAGGAATTACGCTTATCTGCGTCCGATTGACACATGTCCAGAATGACGAACTCTGTAACTCCGGTTTGCTCTTTCAGCGACTCAATCTCTCGACGCCACTTTTCGGCGCTGCCGATAATGGTTTGCACGACGGAAACTGGAGGCTCGGCGACTGTAAGAGCTTGGGCTTGGTTATCGCTCGATGCGCAGATACCGGCAAGCGCGATTGAGCATTTGGGTTCGGAGAAGCCCGGACTCGCACGGAACTGTTCACGATAAGCGTTAATTACGGTGCTCGGTTCCGCATGTGCGATAAAGTGCGCGTAACAAAATGCCGTAGCGTGCGCGGCTGCGAGTTGCATGCTTACCTTGTTGCTGCCTAGCAGCCAAACCTCGGGAGGAGTCGCGGACCGGGGATGGACCGCAACGTTGGCAGACCCTCTCACGTAGCTGAGCAACTCGGTTACTTTGTCTTCAAAATTTATCTCGTGCGTTGCGCCGTCTCGAAGTAGGGTTTCGACGGGCGGCGCCGCCGATCCTCGCGCGATCCCCAGATCGATACGGCTTGGGTATACGGCCTCCAGCAACTGAAAATCCTTAGCGACTTTCAGCGGGCTATGCAGCCGCAAAAGAACGCCCGCCGTTCCGACCTTCATCCGATCGGTCAGTCCCGCGATGAGTGAGACGAGTAATTCTGGAGAAGAATGCGCTACGCGCGGGCTATGATGCTCGCCGAGCCAGTAGCGTACATATCCTAAGCTTTCAAGATAAGGCGCCAATTCCAAAGTGTTCCAGAGAGCCTCGCCGGTGCTGCTCCCGGGAAAGACAGCGGAGAAATCGAGCGCTCCTAGAGTGAATGAAGACAAGTGCGATCAGCGCTCCGCGCCCGCTTTGCGAGCAGCCCGACTGTCATAGAGCCGGAAAAGAAAATCGTACAACACGAGTTCATGTTGGCGGGGCGCCGCGCGGATTAACCGGTTTACATGCAGGTGCAGAAAGCGATCGACCAGATCGCTCAAGCTCACATGCAGGCATTCGGCCGACTCGAGCGCGCGCAACCTCTCGACAGCTTCTCTGATGCGTTGCGAACGTTTCTTGAAAACATCCCGAACCGGCGCCTCCGTCTTGCCGTCGAGCATCGCAGCCAGACTTTGCCGTTCCACCCGAAAACGATCGCCGAGATGCCGTTTCATGGCCCCGCCGGCAGAGAACTCCTTATAGAAAGCATTTTTCAGGCGATTGGAATTAGACCGGCGGCTTTCGAGATCGTAATCAAAATCGGAAAGCAGCATATCCATGCCGAGCATCGCCGCTCTCCATCTTTCGTCGAGTCCTGTTTCGTCGTTCAGCTTTTCCAGAATAGAAAGTACAGCTTCACTATCAGCAGAGAAAATGTCTTCGGCGACATCCGTGGCTTCCGGTCCGCCGTAACGTTCGATCTCCCGATCGTAAGTATCGAACTGAACCTTCCAGATGCTTCCGTTGGCGAGCGCCGGCGCGAACTTGTCGTTTATGCGCTCGGCAAGCGCACCGAATGCGTGACCCTTGCGCGCCTGAATGCGTATACGTAGATGGTCACTGGGGTCCGCATAGCGGATAAAGAACCAGCGCTTAAGGGCGCCAATCGCTTCGAGTTCGCTCACCAGCGGGCGAACTATCCGCATCAACATCTCGTCGATGTAAGCCGGCCCGCAGTACGCCTTCACGTAGAGCCAGTCGGCACCAGGACCCCGAACCTTATCTGTGAGCGGGACCCTATATTTCGCCAGGGTGTCCTTCTTTGTTGACTGGCCGGATGCCTTAGGCGCGCGCCTGACAATCGGAACGTTGATCTCGTGATAGAAGCGCCCTTCCGGTCCGGTGACGCACAATTGATCGAAAGTTGGATAGAGCTCGGACAGCCGGGCGATAGGTTCACGCTTCAGGACATGAACTAAGGCGTCTACACTCAAGGGATTGTCGAGGTCGGTGGGCAGCATGTTATCGGCTTGACGCAGCACCACCCAGCGCGGCAGATCACGTAACTTCCGGAGTTTCTGCATCTCTGCAAACTGGCGGCTGCCTTGGGCGTCCGCAAGGCTGCGGATTTCGGCAGCCGTGAGATTCCAGCGCGCCCGGGATACAACTACCTTTCCGGCTTTCAAGCGCGGAAGGTATGGCAAGGTGTCTAGCGCTCCCCACGAGAATGCGGGAACGCCGAGCGCCCGCTGATTCTGTAGAGTGCATAGGAAGCGATACACGGGCGGAAGCACCGGCGCTCCGAAGTTATGGGCATTCGTCATGCGAGGAATCACGCGGCGCCCGAGCCGCTCGGAAAACAGAATAATTTCTCCATTCCGCACGGAAACCAATAGATCGGAGGCAAGGATTTGTTTCTCGGGCGGCGCCCCGGAGCGGCCCAGATAAACCAGTTCGTACTCGCGAAGAACAGGGCGGCAGAGCACATTACCTAATCGGCCCTCGGGAAGATACACAATCTCGGCGTAGATGGCGTCCGAGTCGCATTCTTCTTCTCTGCGCAGCGACACTCTTACGCGCGCGTCCAGTTCTGCATCGGCATAACAGAACCTACCTAAGAATCTCGCGCACCCTGGTCCGCTCGCATAATGGAGAAACACTTCGAAGTCGCCCCCGTTCAGAGCGGCGGCTGAGCTGGCCGCCAGCACTGCCATGATGCTAAAGGAATCGGGCAGTGTTTCGTAAGCCGCGGCGTCGTCCGGTAGATCAGACTCGTCCAATTCCAGAACTCGCCGCCGATCACTTGCAGCTTCCGCTAATTTGCGCGCCAGGAATGCATCGACCGCTGCTGTTTGCGCAAGCCAGTCGTCTCCGCCGCCGAATGCGAGCCCTCGAATAAGTGGAGAGCTGTCGCGCTTGGCAGGGCCAAATCCAACGCCCAGTTCCTCGTCGATTGCCGAGAGCAGAGGAATCGTCGCACCCTCGCCATAGCGAGTAGCAAATCTCTCCCGAAAAGAGCGCAGAGAGACGGGCTCCATTCGAGTGTTCAAGCGCGCCAGAATCTCCATGCCTCGCCTGAGTTCGTCCGCGACGCTTCCCGGTAAACGCACATCTTGCGCCGGCTTGATCATGTCTACCTGGTACAGCCGCGCGATGTCCACAGTTGCGGGAAGCTCGGCCAGTTTGCGAGCGAGATTGCGGTAGACCTCCGGACTGGTGCCGATTCCGTTCGCGTCCAAACGCGACAACTCCTCCATTGCGGCTTTGAGCGTCCGCACCATCCCCGGGGCCGCGGAGACCGACTCGACTTGCGAAACCATCTCCTCCAGCGCCGATCCGCCGGTCAAGAGCGGATACATATTCGATACAAGCACTCCGCTAGCGACCAGTTCCTGAATGTACTCCTTTGCTTCTTCCTCCAAGATCGCGCCGCCGCCTGCCTGGCCGCGAACCGCTGCCGCCAGTTCCGCAACCGCGCCGCCGCGCTGGGCGCGGCCGATGACGGCTTCGAGAAATGGATCGGTTTCGGCTCTTACGAGGTAGTGCGTGCGCCGCGCTGCCTCGTATCTCGTCTCCACATAGTGCCAGGTTTCGGCCTGCTTTTGGAGGCTGGAATTCGGAAAGTACAAAAGGCGTTCGGCGATTTCGGGTTTGCCGCGCAGAGCGGCAGCTAGCGAAAACAAGTACTCATAATCAAGGCGCGTGCAGGTGCGATAGGAGGCGCGCGGCGCCAACTCCAGGGAGGCCGATCCTTGGTCGCCCATTCGTCCAACCGTACATCCGGAGAAGACCGCGAACGGCGTGGCTCGGACGGCCATCCGCTCGAAGTACCGAACCAGCGCGCGTTCGGCCTGCTTCCCTCTCTTGCTGTCGGGTTCGGTTTTCCAATAGGTCAAACCGTCCACCAACGAAGGCGAGGCCAGGAACAGCGCTTGCCTGACCTCTGGGCGACCGGCTATCTCGCTCAAGCGCTCCCGAAGTAATCCTAAGTCGGCACGCCACGCAGACTCCAGATCGCTTCCGTCCGGAGGCGTCCCGCGCTCAAAGAGTTCCCGCGACTGTAGCCCTGCACTCCAGGCGAGCAAGTCGTCAACCGGAAGAAGCGGGCTCCGGAGTACGAAGAACTCGACTTCCAGAAATTCGCGGAACAACTCAGGCACGCCGCATCCGGCTAGCGTCGGCTTGGGACCTTACTAGGGAAAGGCGAAGTGTCTGTGGCTGGGGCCTGCGAATACGCTTAGGCGCAGTAATTTCCACCCTCGGGGCAGCAGGTCACTGGATTCGTGCAGTAGTCCGAGGGATCGGCGGTGTGGTCCTCGCAATTGCGACAGGTCGAGCAGTTCGAGTCCGTCACGATCTGGTAACCCCCCGGTTGTCCACCCACCACGGCATTCAAAGCGGGTTCGTCGAGTGCGCGAAGCGTCACCTTTTTTAGCCGAAGCTTCAGATTTTCTTTCATATGGCCTCTCTTTAATCCAATTGAATGGATAACTATTTCAAATGGCGTTTCTATTTTAGTGCGGGTTTTCAGAATCATCAAGGATTTTTCTAACGAACATCTAAACCCCAGTTCCTCGATGAACATATGTAGGTTCAGGCACGGGCTGCTCGAACTCGGGAGAAGATGCAGCCGTAAGCACCGGTTCGGACCCGTTCAAGAAACGCCATTGCTCAATATCGATGAGACACTTTGGGCTTCTTCGCAACATCACAGAAGCAAGCAAAATCGATGTTCCGGTCTCTGCTTATCAGTTTTGCCGCAGGCTTGGTATCCTCCATGCCTTACTGCAAGACTTGCGATGCTCCCGGACCAACCTTCACAGCGTTCGCTGTGAACCTGCGTCATCCCGGGAACTATCCAGCAATCAGGTCTGTCGATTTCAAGAATCTTGCTCTAGCGGAATTGAATATCGCGGGGAAGCGGATTGGCAATATTCCGCTAAGGGACGGCCGGTATGAGGGGAACGGCCCATATCGGCAGTTTGAGGAGCACTTGGAATCCGTCCATTATCTGACCGCCTCGTCCAATGCCGAATTTGCGCTCGCTTTGTACTCCTGGATCGGCGTGGGAGTCAGTTCCAGCCGAGGTTCGGAAGCGTTTCTGTTCGCGCTGAGAGGAGGTCGCCTGAAGTGCAGAGAAGTCATCCGATGGGACACTCACTTCGATGCTGAGGGGCCGACTCACTCATTCGATTCTCGGGCCAATAGCAATTGCCCATGCGCTACCGAGCACAGAGTAAGTGACTGTATCGAGCGCGGTGCGCTGTTAGATCCGTGTACGCAGTTATCTATTGGCCGGCAGAGTTCGACGGCCAAATGCGCCTCCTCTACGCGAAGACAGGGTCATTGCCCTGGAGAGAATCGCCGCGAACGCCGTTCGTATGGCAGCAGTTTACTTAAAATAGTGACATGGATGTGACTGCAAATGGCGTCAGTACGCGCGTCGATACCGATCCAGAGCGCCCTCTGCTTTGGGTGCTTCGGAATGAATTCGGCCTCACAGGAGCAAAGTATGGGTGCGGCGAAGGTCAATGCGGCGCCTGCACTGTCCTGATCGACGGCGTCGCGCACCGTTCATGCATCACGGCGGTAGGGAGCGTCGCCGGACGAGCGATCACCACGATTGAAGGTCTCGCCGATGGCGAAAAGTTGCATCCCGTGCAACAGGCGTTCCTCGACGCAGATGCGATGCAATGCGGCTACTGCACGCCGGGCATGATTTTGCAGAGCGTCGCGCTGCTTCGGAAGAACGCTGCGCCCTCCGAAGCGGAAATCAGACAACACATGGAAGGAAATATTTGCCGCTGCGGAACATATAACCGCATTGTTGCCGCCATTCAAGACGCGTCCCGCGCCATGCTAACCGACGCCAAGGAGCATGAGCATGCGTGAGCATCCAGGGGCCAGGGCGGTGGATCGCCGCGGATTTCTGCGATCCCTAGGCGGCGGCTTGGTGGTCCTGCTTGCTGTCGACGATCTCGCGCCGTCTCAAGAATCGGGCCGGGGTGAAGGCCACGAACGCCCGCAAGATATCGCTGCGTGGCTTCAGATCGCGCCAGACGGATCGATTACCGGCTTCACAGGAAAAGTCGAAGTCGGGCAAAACATTCGCACGTCTTTAACCCAGGCAATCGCCGACGAATTGCGGTGTCAGCCCGGATCGGTTCGTTTGGTGATGGGCGACACGGATCTTTGCCCATGGGACATGGGGACGTTTGGAAGCCGTACCACGCCCACCATGGCGCCGGAGATGCGCAAGATGGCGTCCACTGCCCGAGAAACTCTCATCGACAAGGCGGCTGAATTGTGGGCTGTTCCCCAAACGCAGATTCACATGACCGGAGGATGGTTACGCGCTGGTCAGAAGAAAGCAAGCTGCGGCGAGATCGCCGGACGTATCAACTGGACTGTCATAACCGGCGTTTCCGATCACATCACCGCGCCCAACGATTGGCGCATCGCGGGCGCAAGCGTACCCAAGGTAAATGGCCGCAAAATAGTTACCGGAAAGCATGCCTACGCGAGCGATGGCGCTCCGCCGGCATGCTTTACGGCCGTGTACTTCGACCGCCGAGCTTCGGCGCCAGGCTTCTCTCGGCCGACGCGAGCCGTGCAGCGCAGATGCCAGGGGTCACTGTGGTGCGCGATGGCGACTTTATCGGCGTGGCCGCCGTGGACGAGCTGAAAGCACAAAAGGCCATCCTCAGCATAGAAGCCAAATGGCAACAGCGAGAACAGGCAGGAGCTAAAGAACTGTTCCCATTCATCAAGGGTCATGCGGCTGCGCTTTCGACCGTTTATACCGTCGCTTATATCGCTCACGTGCCTCTGGAGCCGCGAGCCGCCGTGGCCGAGTTCTCCGGCAACCGCCTTTTCGTTCAGACGGGAACCCAGCGGCCCTTCGGCGTTCGAGAAGAACTCGCGCGAGCATTCAAAATGCCCGGAGCAAGTGCGCGTCCTCATGCCCGACACAGGCTCGGCCTATGGCGGAAAGCACAGCGGTGAATGCGCCATCGAGGCGGCTCGGCTTGCCAGGGCGGCTGGGAAACCGGTCAAGCTCATCTGGACCCGTGAAGAAGAGTTTACGTGGGCTTATTTCCGCCCTGCCGGCGTCATAGAGGTTGCTGCTGAAATCGACAAAGAAGGAACTCTGCAGCGTTGGGAGTTCCACAACTACATGTCCGGACCATCAGGACTGAGAACACCGTATGAAGCCGGGGAGAAAAAAGAGCTGTTCCACGAAATGCAATCACCCCTGCGTGACGGTTCATACAGGGGCTTGGCCGCGACGGCGAATCACTTTGCGCGTGAATCCTATATGGACGAACTTGCCGCGGCTGCGGCTGTCGATCCGCTTGCGTTTCGTCTCAGGAACCTGAAAGACGAGCGGATGATCGCAGTCCTGAAGGCGGCCGCCGAGCGTTTCGGCTGGCGCCAACAAAAACCATCGGCGAGCCGCGGCTTTGGCCTCGCGTGCGGCTTTGAGAAAGGCGGATATGTGGCCTGCTGCGCGGAGGTCTCGATCGGCTCAGGACGCACGTTGCGGGTCGAGCGCGTTGTCGAGGCCTGGGAATGCGGGGCCATTGTCAATCCCGAGCACCTGAAGAACCAGGTCGAAGGAGCGATCGTAATGGGCCTCGGAGGAGCACTTTTTGAAGAGATCGATTTTGCCAATGGCAGAATCCTGAATCCAAGGCTGTCGGAATATCGCGTTCCCAGGTTCAGTGACGTTCCTAAAATCGAAGTGGTCTTGCTCGACCGAAAAGACATTCCGTCCGCGGGCGCGGGCGAGACGCCCATCGTGGGTATCGCGCCGGCCATAGGCAACGCCATCTTCAGCGCTACCGGAATTCGAGCTCGCTCCATGCCTATCCTGCCCGCTTTTCGCCGCGCCTGACATATCCGGAGCAATTCGGTGTTTCGGCGAGAGTCGTCGGCCCAAAAATCAGGGCTCCGAGTAAACACCGCAGCAATGCCAACATGACCACCCGTCGGTGTCGTAAATACATTAGGATCATTGAGCGTTGAGGATTTCCGATTGAGCCTCGGATCCACACATTCCGTTCGTTGACTGCGTTGATTCTGCACAGGAAGGGCAATCTGAATACCAGATACATCCTTCTGATCTCTGCCGCAGCCGCCCTCGGCGGTCTGCTATTCGGCTACGACTGGGTCGTCATCGGAGGCGCAAAGCCGTTTTACGAAGCATTTTTTCGGCTTCACTCAGCGGAGCAGATCGGATGGGCGAACAGTTGCGCGCTCATCGGCGCGCTCGTGGGGTCACTGCTTTCCGGTGGTTTGAGTGATCGCTGGGGGCGGAAGAGACTGCTGATTGCTTCTGCTTCGGTATTTGTAGTGTCGTCTCTTTTCACCGGCATAGCGTCGTCTTTTTCAGTTTTCGTCGCATGGCGAATGGCGGGCGGCATGGCTATTGGCATGGCCTCGAATGTGTCGCCGACGTACATCGCCGAAGTGAGCCCGGCAGCTTGGCGCGGACGCCTCGTCGCGGTGAACCAAGCGGCTATTGTCGTCGGCATCTTGATGGCTCAGATTACGAACTGGGTTATTGCGGCGCCGGCGCCCGCTGGAGCGACCGCGGAGCAGATCCGAGTTTCCTGGAACGGACAATTCGGCTGGCGATGGATGTTTATTGCGGTCGCGGTACCCTCGCTGATATTTTTCCTCAGTTCGCTCGCGGTACCCGAAAGCCCGCGTTGGCTCTTGAAAAACGGGAGGCGATCGAGATCACACGTGATATTGGCAAAGATTGGGGGTCAGCAATATGCGGAGAGCGCCCTCGCCGAAATCGATGCGGCTATGGCAACCGAGGCACAACAGAATTTTCAGCGAAGCGAGTTGTTTTCTACTCCTACCCTGAAGATTCTGGCGATCGGCATTTTTCTTGCTGTGCTCCAACAGTGGAGCGGCATCAATATCATCTTCAACTACGCCGAGGAGATCTACCGGAACGCCGGCTACGGTATCAGCGAAGTGCTCTTCAATATCCTTCTTACAGGTGCGGTTAACCTTGTTTTCACAGTTGTCGCCTTGGGGTTCGTTGATCGTGTTGGAAGGCGTCCGCTCATGCTGTTCGGCTGCGCCGGTATCGGCCTTTCAGACCTGCTCATCGGCTTCGTTTATCGAGCACACATAGGCGGGTTGCCAGTGTTGCTGCTGAGCCTTTGCGCGATTGCGTGCTACTCGATGTCGCTCGCCCCCGTCGTTTGGGTGCTCATCTCCGAAATTTTTCCGAACCGAATACGCGGCGCCGCTGTTTCTATTGCCGTTTCCGCGCTTTGGATTGCATCCTTCATTCTCACCTTCACATTCCCGGCGATACTTCGCACGATCGGAACGGCGGGCGCATTCTGGGTCTACTCGGGATTCTGCTTCATCGGTTTCGCCGTTACTTGGTGGCGAGTCCCCGAGACAAGAGGACTTACGCTCGAGCAGATTGAACAGCAGCTAGCGACCTAGACCTCACCATGCACTCGTGAACACCTTCATCTAGAGCTGCGCTTTAGGACCATACGGTGGGTAGTGTTGGTACACTTTTTGCATCTTCACGCGAAAGGTGACCGCAATGGCTGATACAGGCAAGCTCAGCATGTGTGTATTCTGCGCTTTTCTGGTTGTGGCTTTCGCACCGGCGACGCTCAAGACCATCGACAATCCGGGAGGAGGGAAGATCGTTTACGGGCAAGTTGACGGGGCAACTACCGAACCGGCTGCGATGGGCTCGATCCTGCGCTCGTTGCATAACCAATATGGCGATCGGCCGCAAGTAGGACGGTTCTTTCAGGTGCGCGGCACGAATAGCGTGGCTGTGTTCTTCACGCTTGTAAAGCATACGCAAGGCGATGCCCATGTTGCCGGCATGCTGATCGTCTCAAAAACCGGCGCTGATAGCGTTGAAGCGGCGTTGGTCTCTAATGACGCGGCGCGCTTGGGCTCGACGATCAATCCGATGCTGAAAGCGCTGTTTGCAGTCTGGCATCCCGGCGGCGAGTCAGCATCGAACCCGGCAAGCGCCGCGGCGGCCGCACAGCTGCGCACGATTCCGCTGCAAGATAACTCCGCAAGCGTGGGATTGCCCGAAGGCTGGAATGTCACGCCGCAGAGCGGGATGGGCACGATTATCGCGCAGGGTCCGAACGGCGAAGTCGTCGCGCTTGGATATCCGTTTCTCGCGATCGATCTGCGAAATCCACGTGTCGCCCAGACGCAGGCGTGGGCTCAGGGCGCGGGACGGAATACGGTCTACGGCCGGACGCTTTATTATCCGTACGGCGCTGACCTCGGCAGAACGTTTGTCGAACTGAATGCAATGGTACGCCAGAAGAGCGGCCTGCAGCCTCCATCGATTCAAATCGCGAACGAAACACCCGCGCCATCGACCGCCGGATCGCGTTGCGCTCACCTGACCGGGCAGATTGACGCGAATGACGGCAAAGGCCCGCGCGAGATGAACCTGGTTTTCTGCCAGGGGCCGCTCGCGCCTGGTGGAACCTACATGAACCTCGCGTATTACACCTCCGTTCCGCTACCCTACGCGGACAAGGAACGCCGAACGATGGGTTCGATTCTGGCGAGCTTCAACGTCAATCAAGCGGTGGTGAGCGCGCAAGCGGGTGCGATTGCAAAGCCGGCGATCGATGCCATTCACGAGATCGGGAGACGAGCCGCGCAGCAGGCCGCCGACGCGCACGCTATAGAGGACGCGCACAATCGCTCCGTCGAAGCGCGCTGGGATGCACAGGACAAGCACAACCAGGCATTCAGTAATTACCTGCTCGATCAGACGGTCATTCAGGACAACGAAACGAATGGGCACGCTACGGTATGGAATCAGACCGCAGATGCTTTGGTGCGGAGCAATCCGCAGCGGTACGAATATGTGGAGACGCCGAATTACTTGAAGGGCATCGACTACTAGCAGGTTAAGCGTACGGAAAGATTGGTGAGCCGGGCGGGAATCGAACCCGCGACCACCGCATTAAAAGTGCGATGCTCTACCAGCTGAGCTACCGGCCCGAAGCGTTCTTCTGCTTCAGAATATCATCGGTTTCTATCGAGGCTCCCCACCGAGGAAACTCGACGATCAGCCATAGGAATTTCGCAGGCGGACACCCGCGCGAAACGTTCACCACCGGAGACCATCTCTGTGGTGGATGAGCCTATCACAAGAGAACATCAGTAACCGGAACGGCAAGGTCTCTCCTTGGGCGATGGCGGGCATTTTTGCCGGCGCCGGGGTCGCAGCCATTGCGTCTGTAAGGAGGCGGCGAGCGGCGTGTTCCTTACACGACAAAGTCGTGCTGATAACGGGTTCGCGCGGCTTGGGGCTTGCTATCGCCCAGGAACTCGGGCGACGTGGGGCGATCATCGCTCTTTGCGCGCGCGATCCGGAAGAGTTGCGCCGAGCGTGCGAGATTCTCGAACGGGAGCAGATAGACGCCGCCGCTTTTCCAGCGGATATTAACGAACCGTCAAGTGTTCCGCCGCTGTTGGCTGAAATAGTGAAGCGATTTGGTCGGCTGGACATTCTGGTGAACAACGCTGGAGCAATAAGCGTCGGTCCGTTCGACGATTTTCAGCGCGAGGATTTCGAGCGTGCCATGAATCTGATGTTCTGGGCCGCAATAAATCTGACGTTAGAAGCGCTTCCCTACATGAGAAAGCAGGGCAGCGGCCAAATCGTAAATATCACATCGGTGGGTGGTCGTATCAGCATTCCACACTTGCTCCCCTACAGTTGCGCCAAATTCGCCCTGGTGGGGTTTTCAACGGGTCTCAGCGCGGAGTTGCGCCAGCAAGATATCCACGTGCTCACAGTGGTTCCCGGCCTTATGCGTACCGGCTCGTACTTAAACGCCCAATTCGGGGGCCGCTCGCGCCACGAATTCACGTGGTTCGGATTGCTCGGAAATCTGCCGGGTTTCTCGGTGGCCGCAGAATACGCAGCGCGCTCCGTTGCGGATGCGATTCAGAAACGGCGCTATATATGCACGATATCGCTGCCCGCGAAGATCTTGATCGCCTCCGAGGCCATACTTCCTGAGACGACGCGCGGCATTCTCGCGACCGCCAATCGATTCCTCCTGCCTAAGTCCGGTGAATCGAAATCGCGCGCGACAGGCTCCAGCCTGGACTCTGAATCCGGGGATGTCCTACACGCCCTGACCACGCTGGGCAAGCGCGCCGCAAAGCGCCTGAATCAGCCAATTTAGAAGCGGCTTGCCCGTTAAAATACTAGCCGTCGTAACAAATTCCCTTAGTTTGAGATCTACATAACGCAGGGTCAAGCGTTAAAGCCTGATCACCTTGTAAGTCATGCTGATTTTTCTCCGAATTGGAGAATACGGAAAGCGCATTCGTCCGGCTGTGTTGCCGTGGGGCGCTCATAGGGGATATTGTTGCCACCCGCGGAAGCTTCATTTCGTACATTTTTCCAGGCCGGATTTGAGTGCTCGACGCACAAAGTCCGGAGCGGGAGACGGCTCGACCTGCTCAGATCCACACAGCACGATGTGTATGCCGCGCAAGACTACCAGCGGCTGATCGACCTCGGAATACGCACGATTCGAATCGCCGCTCGATGGCACTTGATCGAGCAAGCTAATGGACGATTCGAGTTTGAATGTTTGGCCGGGATACTGGATGCGGCAAAGGCCGCGGGTGTCGAAGTTATGCTGGACCTGCTGCACTTCGGCTGGCCCGACGACATCGACGTCTTCTCAAAGAACTTTAGCGCTCGGTTTTCGCGATTTACGTATGAGCTCGCCAGGTATCTGAAACGCCATGATTACGGTTGTCGCATATTCGCGCCGATAAACGAGATCTCGTTCCTTTCCTGGGCTGGCGGCGACCGGGGATTTATCAACCCGTGCGCAACGGATCGGGGAAACGAGCTTAAGAGAAATTTAGTTCGAGGCGCGGCAGTATCGAGCGAAATCTTGCTGAATGAGATTCCCGATGCGCGGCTCATTGCACCTGAGCCCTTGATTCATATCGTGGGCGATCCCGATATCCCGGGCGACGAGACCGAAGCCAAGATGTACACGGACGCGCAATACCAGGCGTGGGACATGCTGTCGGGCCGTCTATCGCCCGAACTTGGCGGCAAGCCCGAGTATCTAGACATTCTGGGAGTCAATTTTTACGATCGAAACCAGTGGGTGCATAACTCCGAGCCTCTATCGCGGAGCGACCCGAGATACCGACCGCTTCGAGAAATGCTGAAAAGCGTATGGCTTCGTTACCGAAGACCAATGTTTATCTCAGAGACCGGAACGGAGGATTGCGCACGGGCGGAGTGGTTCAACTATGTCTGCGATGAAGTATTCGCTGCGCTGGCAGAACGCATTCCAGTTCGCGGTATTTGCCTGTATCCGATCGTGAATCATCCTGGCTGGGATGACGACCGGCATTGTCACAACGGACTGTTCGATTATGCCAATACCGAGGGGCATCGGGAAATTTACTCGCCGCTCGCAGAGGCACTTAAAGCACAACAGCAAAGGTTCGCGGCAAATAACGGATTTATATATGAATGTGAAGAGCGTCGACTTAATCTGTCTTTCTCATCTCCGGTGGGGCTTTGTCTTTCAGCGGCCTCAACATCTAATGAGCCGGTTTGCGCGTCATCGCCGGGTATTTTTTGTGGAGGAACCAATTATTGAGGAGCGCACTCCCACATTGAGATCTTTCATCTGTCCTAAAACGGGTGTTCAGGTGAATGTTCCGATTCTGCCGCCCGGACTTACAAGTCAACAGGCCGCCTATTTACAGGAACAACTACTAGCTGGAATGGTTGCTGAGAATCGTATCGAGGCGTGTATTGCCTGGTACTACACTCCGATGGCCCGGCACTTTTCCTCATTTCTTCGACCGCGCGTAACAGTTTACGATTGCATGGATGAGTTGTCTGCGTTTGCTGGAGCGCCTCCCGCCATGGGTGAGAATGAGCGGGCGTTATTCCGCGACGCGGACCTTGTGTTCACAGGCGGAGCAAGCCTGTTCGAATCCAAACGACGGCAGCATCCGGCGGTCTATCTTTTTCCGAGCAGCGTCGATGTCGCGCATTTCGCTCGCGCGCGATCCTCGCGAAACGACCCCGAGGATCAGGCTCCTGCGCCGTATCCGCGCATTGGCTATGCAGGAGTCATAGACGAGCGCATGGATCTGGAGTTGATCGCCAAGATCTCAGAGGCGCGCGCGGATTGGCATGTTGTGATGCTCGGGCCGGTGGCAAAGATCGACCCGGCCTCTTTGCCGAAAGCTCCAAATATACATTACTTGGGCATGAAGAGTTATGCCCAGTTGCCGGACTATTTCGCGGGCTGGGAGATTGGATTGCTTCCTTTTGCGCTGAACGATTCAACACGTTTTATTAGCCCGACAAAGACACCAGAGTATTTGGCTGCCGGCCTTCGAGTAGTCTCGACGCCGATCCGCGATGTCGTCTCGCCTTATGGAGATTTGGGATTGGTAAGTATCGCGCAGACCGCCGGAGACTTTATCAGTGCAATCAAGCTCTTACTGGACTCACCATCCAGCCCGGCGAGGCGCGATGCAATTGACGCTTTTCTGTCAAAGTCTTCATGGGATCAGACCTGGAGAGAGATGAATAATTTGATCGAAGAAAGAATAATGTTCCGCTCAACGTCTGGACACCGGAAGCCTCTGCCTCTGACGAAACGCCTCGCGAAGGACTTGACTCGTGTTTGATTATCTGGTGGTAGGCGCGGGCTTTGCAGGTGCTGTCGCCGCGGAGCGAATGGCACGATTCTACGGACTGAGAGTTCTGGTAGTCGATCGGCGCGCCCATGTTGGTGGAAACGCCTATGATCATTACGATGAAGCCGGTGTCTTAGTTCACCGGTATGGGCCGCATATCTTCCATACGAATTCCCGTCAGGTGTTTCAATATCTGTCGCAGTTTACATCCTGGCGAGAATACGAGCACAGAGTTCTGGCCTCGGTGGATGGCAAGCTGGTGCCTGTGCCGATCAATCTCGACACAGTCAATCTACTCTATGACCTAAACCTATCGTCGGAAGAAGAGGTAGAGACGTACTTTGCGGAACGCGCCGAACATCGGATTTCGATCAGAACGTCGGAAGACGTCGTCGTGAGCCGGGTCGGCCGCGATCTTTATGAAAAGCTATTCCGGAATTACACGCGGAAACAATGGGGGAAGGATCCCTCGGAGCTGGATGCGCAAGTAACGGCGCGCATCCCAGTCAGAACCAATCGCGATGATCGCTATTTCGCCGATCTTTATCAAGCGATGCCAAGACACGGCTATACGCGCATGTTCGAAAACATGCTCGATCATCCGAACATAACGCTTGTGACGGGGACCGATTTCAGGGACGTTGTTAGAGACGTCGAATATGGAGCAATGATTTACTCCGGGCCTGTTGACGAGTTCTTCGATTGCCGTTTTGGCAAGCTTCCGTATCGGTCCTTAAGGTTCAGCCATGAAACTCTCGATATGGAGTTTCTGCAACCGGTCGCGGTCGTCAATTACCCGAATGAGCACGCCTACACGCGCATCACAGAGTTTAAGCATTTAACCGGGCAATCTCATCGGCAGACTAGCATCGTATATGAATACCCCGCTGCCGAAGGAGATCCGTATTATCCGGTCCCAACACCCGAGAACGGGGCTTTGTACAAGCGGTACGCCGAGCTAGCTAAGTCCCAAAGCCGAGTGCATTTCGTGGGCCGGCTTGCAACGTATAAGTACTACAACATGGATCAAGTAGTAGCTCAGGCACTTACGCTGTGCAAGCAATTAGCGGAGGCGTCGGACTTTGTTGCAGCCCCGCTGCCCTCGCGTAAGGAAGTTGTCTCCGTGCCAGCCCTACCGGCTGCCGCGGTGTAAGCACTTGAAGAAATGATCTAGGCAGCTCTCCAGAGCGCCTCCGCGAATGGCCACTGAGGGTCGACCCATGTGTGAACAGGCAAAAATCCACCTGACCACGCGAAAGAGTTCAATTCCGGTTCGGAGAACTTGTGAGAGGACTCCGTCCAGATAGTTTCGCCCGCGCGAAACAGGAACGTGGCCTCGATCGCGCCAATGGACACCGACTGATCCCGGCCGGAACGCAGATGCATTTCAACCCGGCGCTCGTTGGAGTTCCACCGAGCTTCATGCGCGAAAGAAGATAGATCGAAGTTCGCGCCAAGCTCGCGATTCATGCGTCCGAGAATGTTCAAGTTAAATGCCGCCGTAACGCCCGTGGGATCGTCGTAGGCCGCAAGCATGGTTTCGACATCTTTGACAAGGTCGGCACCCAACAGAAAAAGATCTCCGGCGTGAAGACTGGATCTCAGTTGACGCAGGAAACCTGTGATTGCCTCTCGATCGAGGTTGCCGATTGAACTGCCAAGAAATAGCACCAGAAAGGGCAGATCGCCGCGGCGGAAACGCACGGCAGACGCCAGTCCTTCAATCCAATCTCCGCAAACGGGTTTCACTTCGGCTATCCCGGACATGGACTGCTCGCAGGCGGCGAGGGCGGCGGAAGATACGTCGATTGGTCGGTAAACGATCGGGCTATATCGCTGCGCCAAGACTTCTAGAATGCGCTTGGTCTTCTTGCCAGAGCCGCTGCCCAACTCCAGTACGGAATCCACCGCGCCAACTTCGCGACCGATCTGAGAAGCGCGTGAACTAATCAGGCGTTCGTCGGCGCGCGTCAGACCATATTCGGGTAGCAGCGTGATAGCTTCAAAGAGAGCGGCTCCGAGATCGTCATAGAAATACCGCGGCGACAACTTCTTGGGAGACGCGGAGAGTCCTTCGGCAACATCAAGGGCGAACTGAGAAAGCTGTAGCTTTGCAGATACGGGCATAGCGGACCTTAGTTGTCAACGCACCGGAATGTCGCGTACATGTATGGATAATCCTGGCGAAACCAGTTCCTGAAAGAGGGCCGAAGAAGCCGTGCTGCGGTGCGGGAGGAAGCGCCTTTCATAACATAGTGCTGGTCGTCGAAGAAGTTGGCGGAGTAACCCGGATAAGCTTTGTGTGGGTGAAAGCCTGGAAAGGGCCCGAATGGAGTTCGAGTCCACTCCCAACCATTGCCAACGAGTTGGCTCACCCCGAACGCGCTATCGCCCTGCGGAGTGGCATTCACAGGCTCCGGATTCCAGCGTTTCAAATCGAAGTTGCCAAGAATATCTCTTGGCTCTGAGTCTCCCCAAGGATAGGTTCGGGTCGTTCCTAACGCTGTGCCGTAGGCTGCTCGATGAAACTGCGCTTCGGTCAGCAATTCCTTCCCGCGCCACGCGGCGTACGCGTGAGCTTCCTGCTGAGTTACGTATACCGGCCAATCGAATGGCAGAAGAAACTCCTCGAACATTCCTCGCAAATAAATGGAGCCGCCGTGCCTACGCCAAAAATTCGGCAATTTCGCCCCTTGATTTACAAATTCAAGATATTTACCATTTGTGACGCTGTAACGCTGGACGGCAAAAGCGGGCACGGAAACTCGCAATCGTTCATACTCGTTGTCCCATCCAAAGGAGCCGTCGCGTGCTTTCCCCAAAACCGCCTCGCCGGCGGGAATTTCGCACCACTCCTCGGTCGGAAAAGCTTGATGCCTGTTTGCCGTCCGCTCATCCGCCTTTGGCGCCTTCAACTCATAGTCGAAATTGTGAAACATGTATGCAAGCGTTTCAAGATGCATCTGCCTGTGCTCGATAGCCATGCATACCATCTCTTCCGAAACATGATCCAAGGCGTCGTCCACCCGACGACGGCAACGCTTGACGTACGCCTTCACCTGATCGAGAGAGGGCCAATCGGTTGGCGAATCCGTGGGCAGGTGCGCGGAATCGGGATCAATCCCGGCGAGGAACAGTTGATCCAGCTCAGCGTCGGGAGAGTTCATACCGAGCGCTTCGCGGCAGATCCGGATAGCATCGAAGCTATCGAGGTGCCCGATGTAAAAGATCACGCGGTGGCGTTCGGCGATGGGGCGCTGATACAACGCCTCGGGTTTGAGGATCCCAAAGAGGCGGTCGCTTTCGGCCCTCGCCTCCTGCAATTGCTCGGCCAACTTACTGACTGCCGCTTCAATCACTTCCATGACGGCGCTGTCCTCCGACAACGGGATTTCTGGGCCAGTCACTACACCCTGCTTTTGGATGCCCTATTGTTCCGCAAGATACCAAAGTTTTCATGCTCGATTCATTAAGTTGGTACTATTCGTGGCCGGCAGCCTGCCAAGAACAGAGGCGGCGAGAGCCAGCGCCTCTTCTCGGGAATGAATCTCGCCTTCCAACTGGGCGGTTTCAACAGCTTCCAAGGCTTGGCCGAACCGAGGACCTGGCTTATAGCCAACCTCAATCAGATCACGGCCGGTAATCAAGCGGGCCGGGCGTAATTCTTCATCCTCAAGCTCACGCAATTTAGCTTGCACATAATCGTAAGAGTCGGTCCGCAGATTGCTTGCCAAGCAATCGAGGCGGTGAAGTTCAAGATGCTCCTCGAAGTGGGGAAGGCAAAGAAAACGCTTTAGCGTACTGAGACGCATCTGCTGCACATCTTTGAACTTCATGTGATTTGCGACTAACGATGTTATCTGTTCAGCTTCCGCACTCGAGAATCGCAGTCGCGAAGCTACCTCAGCGGCCATGCGCGCGCCAACCTCTGCGTGTCCGTCGAAGCGGATGCGGTCCGCTATTCGAAACGTAGATGGTTTGCCGATGTCATGCAGCAATACGCCCATGGCGAGCGTCGGGCTCGAATTTCGGAGCTGCGACAGCATGAGCAGGACGTGTTCCCACACATCGCCTTCGGGGTGGAATTCGGGTGGCTGTTGAACTCCTTGGAAGGCTTTCACCTCGGGCAAAAGATAAACCAGCAGATTGCATTCGTCAAGCAATTCAAAGCCTCTCCGCGCCGCGCCTTCGGTGAGGATGCGAACCAGCTCTCCGCGAATGCGCTCCGACGATATCTTCGCAATACAGTGAGCTTCCTGGCGAATGGCGTCGAGCGTTTCCGGGTCGATCGAAAAGTTAAGCCGGGCGGCGAAGCGGACGGCGCGCAGCATACGCAGGTGATCTTCTTCGAATCGTTTCCGAGGATCTCCGATCGCGCGCACTACTCCTTTTTCGAGATCTTGGAGTCCACCAACGAAATCGAGGATCTGTTCGCCGCACACATCTTCCATGAGAGCGTTGATGGTGAAATCGCGTCGCCTTGCATCCAGGGCCGGATCCCGTTCGAAACGGACCTCGCTCGGACGCCGCCCGTCAACGTAAAGCCCTTCACTTCGGAATGTGGCCACTTCCACATGAATACCGGCGCCTTGCGTCACGAGAATCACGCCGAAGTGAGCGCCGACACACTCGGAGCGGGGGAAATACGACGTAAGAAGATTCGGCTGTGCGTCGGTGCTGACGTCGTAGTCTTTGGGATCGATGCCGAGAAGGCGGTCGCGCACACAACCCCCAACGAGATAGGCCTGATGGCCTCGCGCGCGAAGTGCAGAGATTATCTCTAACGCGAGATTCCTTCGTGCGATGCTGACAGGATCCATTTGAATACGTTCTGTCTCTAGCGGAAGCTAGAGGCGCGAGGCTTACGGCGGCGCGTCGTCAGATCAGGCTTCCGGGGCGACGGCCTTTTGCTGCTTTTCCGCCGCCAGATTGGCTTCGGCTTCCGCCTTCTTCAACTCCTTCTTGGAAGGAGGCGCCTGTTCATGCCGGTAATCGTGATCGTGATAACAGGTTCGGCATCGAACCTTAGCCGCCTGCCCATTGACCAACGAAACAATCGAATGGTTCGTCACGCGGCGGCACTTCACGCAATGGTCGTCGATGACATCGCCTAGTCGCTGTTCGTCCATCCCAAGATCCGACCTAAAGCGGAGTATATCAGGATCACCTGCGAAATCGCATTGGGGTGTGTTCACACCGGCGGTCCGGTGGCTCAGTCGACGATCGGACAAACGCGGTGCGGGAATAGCGCCTCTCTTCGGCTTAGCAAGAGAGCATGGGAGCGCCGTTTGCTAGACTGGTTGTTCCGGCGCTAGACGGCCAGGTAGCTCAGTTGGTAGAGCGCAGCCCTGAAAAGGCTGGCGTCGGCGGTTCGATTCCGTCCCTGGCCACCACATTCTAAAGCACTTAATGGCGCCCTAGAACATCGGTTTTTAGCGTCGCGAACAATACGCGAACATCGCTACCCGAGGGCTGCTTTGCCGCCTTGTTCGCATTCATGAGCTTCCAAAGCTCCCGTGCGGTGTCGCGGGTCTTTTGCTGGCGCGGGCCCCTCCTACCTGGCCGCGGGCCTCGGGTTTCTCGGGTAAGCAGGCGGTCGGCCGGATTTCATCGTCAGCGGCGCATCGCCTGGCGCCGCGAATATCGGCGTGCCGGTCTCGGGCGAGATGCCGGCGTAGATGGCAAGCACAAGGATCGATCCTGCCGGTGCTCGACCGCATTTTCAGTCAGCAGCTGGGGGAGCAGTGCCGGCACGCGCCTCGCCTGGGCTTGCTCATCACACGCCGCTGAACATTAAGAAAGTAAGATGCGCAAGAAACTTCTTTAGGCGAGGCGTGTGAACCCGTCCGGACTCCAATCCTCGCTACCGACGCCGTGGTGCACAAAGAAAAGTCCGTCGGAATCGTACTTGGCCTTGATAGCACGCAATCTTAAATAGTTGCCTCCCCAGAAATCTTGTTGCCAAGAGCGATTGAAGTAGTTGCTCTCCGAAACATAGGAGCCGGCGTTAGGTGCGATCTTGCGAAGCTCGGCCGCCGCGAGATCGATGTCTTGTGCATCCTTGCGGGCCGCGGTCAAATCCAACGTGCCGCGCGTTAGGCCCGGATAGGCAAGACCTTGGCCATCGGCGATGATAACGAGCGCAAATGCTTCCACGACGGCCGGATTCATCGCGGTTTGGCGTGTGTCCTCAAGCACGCTAAGGGGCGCCCCGGCAAGCCCCTTGTTGAAAAAGACGCGTAGCAATTTGCGGCGGCTCGCTGCAAACAGGGCGTCGACCAAGCTCGGCTGCTGCTTAATCTGCAACAGCGACTTGGGCAACCAAAGCGAATCGTAACCGTGCAGGAAGATACCGCACTCTCCCTGGTCAGCTTTGCTCCAGGCGTGGTCTCTCGGAACTCCTGTGCGAGTATCCAGCGTCATGTTGTGGTTTCCCTCAACAGCCCACCAATGACGGGAGTCCCGTGCGCCTGCGCCAAGCTGCGAGATTACGACAAAGTCCCGGGGAGATGCCTTTACCCATTCAAACAAAGGTTTCCAGGTCGCAGCTGCTTGTCCGTCGTCAAGGCCATGGCAAGTCATCGAAATCTCCATGGTGTTGTCGGTTCCCAGCTTGACTTGCTCGCCCCAATGCGGGTTAAATAGCTTCTCATTATAGAAGCTGACGAAGTGGGCAATCAGCCGCGTAAATGCCGCGTCCGATTGCGCTTTGATCTTTCCCCACGCGCCGCCGAAATACCGCGGAAGCTCATGGGTTCGAAGCGTGAGTCGAGTAACAACTCCAAACGTGCCGCCACCCCCGCCTTTAAGCGCCCAAAACAGGTCGGGGTCACTATAGGCATTGACCACTCGCACCTGGCTGTCGGCGGTAACGACTTCAGCCTCGAGCAACCCCGCTGCCGCCGTACCGAAACCCTTCGAAAACACGCCGAAACCGCCGCTTTGTACCAGCCCGGCGACGCCCACCGTCATGCAGCCGCCTCCCTGGACGTAGCGGCCGCCCTGGGTTGTGACAGCATTGTAGAGATCCATCCATACTGCTCCGGCTTCAGCCGTGACAGCAGGCGCTGGAGCGATGCGCCCTTCGCACCCTTTGGGCACGAACGCATCGTGCAGGCCGACGCTGTTCATTGAGCGGGTCCAGATGAGCAGGGAATCCGCCGCGTTGGACGTGCCTTGATAGCTGTGGGCACCCCCCTTGACCGCAAGCCGCAGATTATTAGCGCGAGCAAAGGTGATTCCTGCGGCTACGTCCGCTGCGTGGCGGGCCTTGATTGCGTATGTACTTGGCGCTGGTGACCAGGCATCAAGCCATCCTGAAACTTGAGTGCCTGCGGGTTGGTCGCCGATCCAATAGGGATTACTCATACCCTTCAGAGCCTCAAGGCAGGCGGCACCATTCGAGTTGGACCGGCACGATCCGAAGAGCGAGTGCACTTCGATCAAATTGCCCCCAACCTCGTCCTTCAGCTTTGCCCAACTCGCGGCCGACGGCCAAGACGGATGGGACGGCCGCACACGCCGCTTCGGTCGAAGTACGGCTGCATTCGTCGCGCGCGCCAAAGCTGAGGCCGCGCCGAAACGACCAGTTAGAATCGGCAGGATCCCGATAGAACGCAATAGATCTCGTCTTTTCATTAATCGCCAAATTCCATACAACCCTCGAAGACCATCATCAGCATGAGCGAGACGATGAGTTCCCTTTGTGCAGTGCGGCCGGCATCGTACATCCGCATGCCTTAGCCTGATTTCTTGCTGGTCCTTCGCTGTAGGTCCGCGCTAGCGGGAATCTTCATCAGCAGTACGGACGCGATCGCACGTTCTTATTCTTGCCGCTAAGAACGAGTAAGTCAGCGAATCTTCGGCCAAGAGTTAGCTGGTAGTAGTTTCTTTAACGTTCGTTTCTAGCGCTCGCGCCCGCATAAGAAAGACGCGATAGAGAGCAGCAGTGGGCGCAGCAATCGCAAACGCTACTGCCGGCCAAGCAAAGTCCCTAATCGAGAACCGAGCGTAGTGCACTTGTGGATCCATTAATCGTGCAGCTATATTCGGTGATAGCATCAGTAGGGCTCCCCCTAATCCTCCGAGAGACGCGAGCACTGGTGCGGGGATTCTCAAAACCCGATCTCCTAAACCAATCAGCGGCAGTCCCACAATTACCCACCCCGTCATCAGCACCGCTGTTCCCCAAATTGTCCACATCCCGATCACTCCAGGGCCTTTTACGATAGTGCAAAAAAGTAATCCTGAGATCACCCACATCAAGCCTAAAGCCTGAAAAGAGGCTGTGAGCCGTTGTACAAAACGCATAGTTGAAGCACCCAGTGTAGAACCAAGCTAGGCTGTTTTGCGCCCGCTTCACAATGTTCATGCGGCTCGTCAAACCGGCCCACCAAAGACTGGAGTGATTGTTTCCGGATGGCGAGCAGTTTCGCGGGAATCCGGAAGCTGAGCGCTGTAAGTGCGGATAGATCCGCTCTAAGGGCCAAGGTTGACTTTGTTCGTATGCTGGGCGGCGGCGTAGGATGCTCAGTCTGCTTCAACGAACACGTTCGATTTCGTGGGTTTGAGAACTGTTGTCCAGCACTGACGGGGACGCGCCCTTGAGATAAACGTCAAAGAACTTTGTTATCCATTCTCCGGTAACGGCAAGTTGGCGAGCGCCGTCGAGCTTGACGATCCCAAGATCATTCGTGATCCGCAATAGGTTGCTGAGAACGGCGTTATCGCTGAACGCAAGGTGATTAGAATCGCGCAGAACGACCTCTAGCCGGCGATCGCTGGGGAGCCGATCGTAAATCGACCCAATATGTTCATTGACGGAGCGGACCTCCTGCTCCGGTTCTCCTTTGTGATCGCCGAGCAAGAACATAAATGGCTGAACTACGCCTTTCTGCACTACCGGCCCAATAGGCGCTCCGTCAATGTCGACGCCCGCCTTGCACCGGGCATCATCATAACAGAATTGCAGGGCTGTTGCACCGCCGAGCGAGTGGCCGAACACGCCGACCCTACTCATATCAATCCGGCCGTTCAGTTTACTCGGCTGAGAAGAAGTGTTGAGCCTCGCGAGCTCATTGAGAGCGAAACTCATATCCGCGCTCCAAGCTTGAACAAGCTTAATCGCCAGTTTTTCCTGCGGAGGTCCGCTCAGAAGGTCAGCGTTGTTCTGAGGGGCTCTTGGGACGACGCTTCCGTCAGGTAATACGACGATGAAGCTTCGATACGGCGCGTCTATGCCCACGACGATATAACCATGACTTGCAATGTCCTCGGCAATGGTGGTGTAATCGGTCGTCAACGCCGAAAGCCCGGCCCTCATGAGCACGAGCGGGTAGGTACCCTGCTTTGGGGAAACGTCGGGATTGGCGAAGCTGTGCGATCGAACTTTTGAAAGGTCGCGCATAAGAAAGGACGATAGGACCACTCCCATTTGGTTCTCCATGGCCGTTCGCCATGGTTGAGGCAGGTAATCCGCCACTGCCATGGTCTGCCCATGAACGGCGGGATACCACACCCACGCCACGAGCTGACGTCTTGTTTCGGGTTTCAGCGCCATGGTGTCGAAATGCCGGCTGTCCTGCCAAAAATAACTGAGGCGACCAACGTCGAAGGGGCCGGTAGGTTTCGGAAGAGTGGTGCCCCGGGCGTGGTCTGCCCAGAAGCCCATCACGATTAGAGCAGCAGCGCTGACGAAAACCAGACCCACGATTTTGACGACTTTGAAAACAACTGTGAAGAAACGCCGCATATGGGAAACCTCTGATGATCGAGCGTCGCTGGTCTGAAGCACCGCAGCGGTTTTAGTTCAACATATGTAGAGTTTGGTTGTCAATCGTTTACTGAATATGAAGCGCCTTTTTCCACGCCTTCCAATGTATTATGAATTGACAGCAAACTCTACACATGTTGAAATTGAGTAATGGCCCGGGTTCCGAATACGTCTCGCCAGACCCGAGAATTACTCAGCGCGATGTTGCGGCACCCACGGGCGTGGCAGTACGGTTACGAACTGTCGAAGCAAACAGGCCTGAAATCAGGAACCCTTTATCCCATTCTGATCAGGTTAGAAGACCAAGGGCTCCTTGAATCGCGGTGGCAGGAACCGGAACAAATGGGCAAACCACCGCGCCATGCGTATAAGTTGACAGCAAATGGAGTGGCCTTCGCTCGGGCCACCGTCTCATTGGTTCGGCCTCGCGCCAGCGGCCGGATCGCGGATGCAACAACATGAGAACCAATGCTCCCCGTTTGCGGCGGTGTGCAACGCAGCTGATTCTGCATGCAGGCAGGATTCTGCCACCCTGCCGTTCCGTATGGGCCTGCGCCATGAAAAGCGAGCTCAACCACATTGACGACGACCGTGAAGCTTTCCGTTGGGCCGTAGGCTGCGTCATCGCAAGTTACGTAGAACGAACCAAGACGCCGGGCCTCTTCAACTCCTGGTATGGACGCGGGTTCCTGACAATACCGATTGCAGCACAAGTAGCTTCGATGATCTTCGCCCCGCTTCTCATGCTTTCGCATCGACGTAATTGGATCAGCCTCGCGACTTTTCTCGGTAGCTTTACCCCAGGCGATGATTACCGTCGCTTCATTCCGCTTATGAATGCCACGCCATGGTGGCTTTATAGCCTGTGGATCGTGGCGAGCCTGCTGTTTCTACTTTCAGCCGCTCAGCTTCTTCGGCGCCGTCGATCATCGTTCTGGCTCTTTGTAGCAGCGTTCCTCATAGGAGCCGTGGGGGATCTCATCTCCAGATTGCTGCCGGCGTACAGAACGGCATTCTCGTTTCCCGAGCCGATGTTTACGCGCGATTATCTCGTTCCCATCTTGACAGCCGCCGTGACCGCTGCTCCTGCACTGGGATTGTGGATGCATGGCCGCGGTCTTGCCAGCGAAAGATATTCCCGCACGGAGAACCACAACGATTGTGTTTGCGGTTAGTACCCACTGGAAAGCCCGATTCGAGGACGGCTTGGGGACACAATGCAAGTCTTGCGCATAACATCCTACTGCGGGATTATAGCGTGCTCCATCGGAGCTATAGTGTTCATGCTTCATGTCGGCAGGGCGAACAAGTCATATTTCCTGCTTGTGCTTTTCGCGGTTTGGGTACTCTCGCCGTTCGCCGCAGGAATTTATTCAAATGCCGCGGCCAGACACGCCTCTCGGCACGTGCAGCGGATCGTCTACATCGTCGTCCTTATGATCTCTCTCATTTCCGTTTCCGTCTACGCACGCGTGAGCTTTCAACCCGGCGCCAAGAGTGCCTTCCCTTTTTTGGTTACGCCCGCCGTCTCACTGTTTGTTTTGGGAATTACTCTCATCCTTAACTATGTTTCGAGCTCCCGTACGTCCAAAACTCGTGCGCCTTAGAAACTATCAACCGCAATCGCACGGCTCCCACGTCTGACTTTCGTGGGCCTCCGATCGGAACCTCAATGCATTACCGGGTACTCGAAGACGCCGCCTAAGCGGTTCGCATGATGTTCCGGAACGCGACGCATTCATCATGCTCCCCTGTATAGATCGGATGGCAAATCGCGTCGAGTAGACGACACGGCCGAACAAGATTCCGCCCCGGATCGAAGGAGGACATCATTACCGCTATTGTTTGTGAGCTCGGTGCTCGGCATCTCCTCAGGCAAACGCTATTGCTAATCTCCCTCCAACAGCGTAGGCGATTGATGTAAGGACAGGCGGCGTCAACGCGACCTGATTAAAGCAGTGACGCTCAAGGAGGCACCCCGACCCAAAGAAGTATGTGAAGGGCGCCTGGTGCGATTCGGGAATATTACAGAACGCCGCCAAGAGAACTAGGCACGGGATTATCCAAACCCAAAACATACACCTGTCGTGAAAGCGGCGCCACACCCAAAATCCCAGAGCAAGGCTTGTCAGTATCTGCACGGGGAACATCGGTAATTCCGTAAGCAGCCAGCTCGGGTTATGCAATTGCCATTCCGGATGGAACATGTTCAGAACTGGCCAAATACTGGAAGGCCACATGGCCGAGGTCAGAAGCGTACACGCCGCGATCACGCCCTCCGTGCTTACGACCTGATGAATACACAACCGTAAGACTGGCCGACGCATCAACACGGATCTCCCCCCTGAATTCGCCACTTCAACCTCTCAAAAGCGCGCTGAACGTTGGCATCAAGACCGAACTCCTTAGAGCAGCGTGCCAAGTCGCGAGTTCTGTGGAAACGACGGACTGTTCGAAAGCTCCTTGCCGCAGAGCGCGGCACCACTCACCGTCAAAACAGCATGCCGACACACGTAGGTTCATGGTTGAAGAAAGAGAAACAACGAGATCTTCGAGCAGCGAATGACCTATCCGGGAAAGAATACTCTCGTACAATGCAACTCAGTCATACCTAAGCGCCACAGCTGGATCCACGCGCGTAGCTCGACGGGACGGTGGGTAAGCTGCAAACAATGCGACGAAGAAAAATATCACAGACACCCCGACCAAAGAAATGCCATCGATTGTACTTATGCCGAATAGCACAGGACGGAGGGCATGTGCGGCTCCGATAGCGAGCAACGCTCCGACAATTAAGCCAATAACTACAGGCCTAGCGCTCTCGCGAAGGATAAGGCTGAGTACGTCACGTTTCTGGGCACCTATCGCCATGCGAATACCGACTTCGCGGGTGCGGAGAACAACGATATAGCTCACCGTTCCATATATGCCCATCACCGCCAAAAGCAGCCCGAGTGAGCCGATCGAAGAAGAGATCGCCGCTGCTAACGTCGCAGTTAGAAATGGCGCCGATAGCCGCAACTGATCTTGAAGAACCGCCGGTGTTACTAGCAACTCGGGGTCTACCGAAGAAATCACACCATCGATCAACCTCATGCTCTGAGCTGATGACGTGGTCCGAACGAGCACTGCATGGGTTGTAAGCTGATCATAACGTAAGGGCAAATAAATTTGTCGGGAGTCGCTTCCGTCGAACTCGACGCCACGTGTGTCGTGTGCGACGCCGACAACGTCATAAGAAGGCCCGTCAGCAATAATGTCATTCGATTTATGAGCCCGCTCATCAATCGCACCCAGTCGAATATGATGGCCAATCGGGTTCTCGCCCGGCCATAATTCGTTCGCAGCGGATTCGCTCAATATCACGGAGTTGCCAATGTATGCTCGGGACAAGAAAGGTCGACCTAGCGGAAGTGGTATGCCGAGGGTTTCAAAATAGTTAGATTGCACGTACCGGTAGTAAATTGATGGCGCTGTTTTCGAAGTGCCGGAGCTTTCATCGGCGGTCGAAGCCGGTGTGCTGAACGCGCTATCATTCGGCGCATCAGCACTGGTGACTTCTGTGGCTCCGGGCAGCGCTGCCAAACGGGAGCGCAATTCACGTATAACTGCAAGCTTCCGATCAGCGGAATACCTGGCCGCTTCGGGAAATTGGAAGCTAACACTGATGACGTGTTCGGCATCGTATCCGGGCCTTGTCGTCAATGAATTAATGGAACTGCGGATCAGCATGCTTCCAGCGATCATCAGGACGAGAGATAAGGAGACCTGAGCTGCGACTAAAAGGTTTTGTAACCTACGGGCGCCCCCGGAGGATGTACTGCCTCTTGCGGCCAGGGAGATCGCTGAGCTAGAGGTTTCAAGAGCTGGAGCTAAGCCAAACAGAATACCTGCGATTAACGATACAGCCATCACGTAGACAAAGACTGAGAGATCGGGAGTGACCTGGAAGACAAGGGTTCCGTACTCTGGCGGCAGAGCTGCCGCGGTCGCCATTACTAACAGACGAAGGAAGATCCACGCGAGCGTGAGCGCTACAACACCAGCTCCTAAGCCTAACAAGCCGCTCTCTGTTAGCAATTGCCGTATTATTCGCCCTCTGCTGGCCCCAAGCGAGAGACGAGTATGCAATTCGTTATGACGCGATCTGGCTCGCGCCAATTGCAAGCTGCCCACATTTGCGCAGGCAACAAAGAGCAGCATCGCCGCTGCAAGCATGATCAGCAGGATGGTTAGCTTCAGCCCACTATAGAATTTCAGGGGAAGCGGGAACGGAGATCCGGGCCAGACAAGTGCGGAAGCGGCTTTCGCCAGGTCAGAGTGAGGATCATGCAATTGCCGAAGGCGATCAGCCACGGCATTCACCTCAGCCTGTGCCCGCGGCATACGGACTCCCGAAGCGAGGCGGCCGAGCATCCGGCAGCACTGATTCTCACGGTCATATAGCCACTTGTCGTCGGCATGCAACAGCGGTTCGAGCGCAAGTGGGATCCAAAAATCAGGCACTGACACCTCGCTCCCTATAAAGTCATGCGGAGTGATCCCGATCACCTGGAAGGTAAAACCATTCAAGCGAACCATTTTGCCCAATGTCGACGGGTCTCGCGAGAACCGCCTTTGCCAATAATTGTCACTAATCAGAATAGAAGGAGATGCGACGAGATCAGAAACACTCATGGAACTGAACGTTCGTCCTCGTGATGCTTTCACACCGAGGACGTCAAAGTAGCTTTGCGAAACGGCCAGTGCGCTAGCGAACTCTGCATTGATTGCTCCAGTCGAGAGCAATCCCAATTTCCCGATGAAGGAACCGGCGGCAGCCCTACGTTGGCTGACAATCCCTCCCGCATCAGAGAGGGTCACGTCCTCACGGCGAAAGGCTACCAAACCACTGAAGGCATGAACTGAAGTTCGATAACTCTGGTAATCGGGATAGCTAAACCTCACATCAGGGGAGCCTGTGCTGCGGAGCAAAGCTATGTTGACGATTTGATCAGCATCTCGTGCGTCTATGGGACGGGCGACCATCGCCTTGTAGGCAGTAAAAACTGAAGTGTTTACTGCAATGCCGAGCGCAAGTGCAAGTATCGCTACCGTTGTAAACCCAAGACTATGACGCAAAGTCCTGGCGGCAAACCGCAGATCCTGAATTATGCTCTCCGCCAAAATCGTGCCGCCCGCCATTTCACGGGTAACCTCCATAACCCTTGTCACGTTCCCGAAATCACGACGGGAAGAGTACTCGGCCTCTTCTCTTTCGGCTCCGGCTTGCATCCGCTGATCAATATCTAGTGCAAAGTGCGCGTCGAGTTCCTCTTGTAACTCCCGCTCACGAGCGCGCCGCCGCTCTCTCGACCAGAACCTGATGCCCATTACATTACGCCGGATTCATAATGCGTGCAATCGTCTGGACCAGTGCGTTCCATTTCGATTCTTCTGTTATCAACTGCTTCTTCCCGGCGGCGGTTAGGCTGTAGTACTTGGCTTTCCGGTTGGATTCCGACGCTTTCCACTCTGCCTTCAGCCACCGTTGCCGCTCAAGCCGGTGAAGCGCAGGATAGAGAGACCCATGTTCAATCTGAAGAGCGTCTTCCGATTTAGCACGAATCGCCTGTCCTATTCCGTGCCCATGTTGGGGACCCCACTGCAGTGTTCGCAACACCAGCATGTCCAATGTCCCTTGCATGATTTCGATTCGGTCCTTATAGGCCTTTGGTCTGCCCATCGTTTCTAGCAGACAGTCTACCACGACAATGGACGCTCGTGCAGACGTTCTTCTAGAGTCCCATTTGCGCCTGAAACTCCCGGAACCGCTCACTTGGAAGTTGCTCTAACGATGCGGCTTCGCTATGTCCCGGGAGCACTCGCGGCCCAAACCCGCGGTGAGGTATCCCGAATATGAACTTCTGGTCCAAGTGTCCGAAATCTCGTCTGGCAGCGCCTGGTCATTGAGGCAATCCCATAGCAAAGGAGCACACGTGTCCAATTCATTTATGCTGCCGCCGGCCGTAAGTGAGCTTGATTTCACCGGCGGTGAGGCTCTCGCCGTTCAGGATTCGAGGTTGAAGAACCAGATCCGACTTTATCGAAACAGAGATCCTAGAATGGTTCGGAGGCAACGTATAGCAAAGGCAACAACCAGTCAGCCCGGTACAGGCAGGCTGCCGAGAACGGTTGGCAAGTGCGGGGAGGGAGCCGATCCAAGACAAGAGTAGTTATACCGAGGCGGGGTCCATGAGGGCAAACTTTTCTTTGAATGGATTTAGAGGGCAGGACCGAGTAATGGGGTCATTCTGGCCGGAAAGCGATAAAATCTGGGGAGTGCGAGGGCGTTGATGCGGCTGACCATCTGGGCAGGTCTTTGGGCAATGCCACAAGGCGTCACCAGGGAATGCTCGAATTCTCCCACCGCGTGAACGTATTCGTCGGACCGTCCGGACCAAGCAGTGCGACGCGCACCACTTCGCGGGAACCCTCTTCCAGAGACTGCGTCCCCTCATATCCGTTGAGGTTCGTCGTGGTAAAGCCTGGAGAAACCAAGTTGACTTTGATCGCGCTGGACTCCAGTTCCACCATCATCGCCAGCGTGATAGCGTTCAGTGCTGCCTTGGAGGCGGGGTAGACCGGCCCGAACATCGCGTGATACGGGTACGCTGGGTCGGCATTCGCTGCCAGAGACCCGACCGCGCTCGACACATTGACGATGCGCGCATCGGTTGATTGGCGTAGGAGAGGCAGCATTGCCTGGTAAACGGCGAGAACGCCGAAGACGTTCGTCTCCCACACGGAACGCACTTCATCGAGCGACGCATTGCTCGGGCGAGTGATCTTCGCATACTCCTGAAGTGACAAGTTGCCCTTTCTGGTATTCGAAATCGCAGCGTTCTGAACCAACACGTCGAGGCGGCCAAATTCGTTCCGAATGCGTTCCGCCGCATCGGCGATCGAAACCCGGTCAGTGACGTCAAGCTGCAGCGCAATCGCGCCCGGCCCAATCTCCTCCGCTGCGGCCTGACCACGTTCGAAATTCCGCGACCCGACCAGCACAGTCAGGCCGTTCGCCACGAGTTCCTTTGCGACTTGAAATCCGACTCCCTGATTAGCCCCCGTTACCAGCGCAATGCGTTTGTCTTGCATGACAATCTCCTCCCTCGAATGCTCCCCAACTAACCCGCCACCCCGGCCATGTTGCGAAGCCGCTCGTTCGCGAAGTACTGCGCCTGACCTTCTTCGATCGCTTGGAGGACCAGCGCCGCCACGAACTCCGGCTTGTCGCCCGCGGCGTAGTTGGAACCCGGTCCGCCGCCGGCCGGATTTCCCATGCGATTTTTGCCAAAGTTTGTCGCCGTGATAAACGGATAGATCTCGCTGACCACGATGCCATCCTTCTCAAGCTCAGCGCGCGCCGTGAGACTGAACCCAAGAAGCGCGCGCTTGGATGACGAGTAAACGCCGTATTGCGGAATGGTCATGAACGCGGTCCCGGAATTAATGTTCACGATGCTTCCTCCGCTTTGTGCGCGCATGACCGGGATCACAGCCTGCATGGCAACAATCGGCCCCAGCACATTCAGGTGGAAGATTTCGTCAAACAGGACGGGATCTATCTCCTCAATGGAGGCCGCGTAGCTGCGCCCCGCATTGTTGATGAGACCGTCCACGCGGCCATAATGCTTGTGCACAGCGCCGATCGCTTCCCGCACGCGATCAAATTCCGTCATGTCGATGGTGACAGGCAAACTGCCCGGAAGCTTGCGCGCCAATTCCTCTAGCGCACCGGTGCTTCTAGCGAACAGCGCGACTTTAGCACCCCGTTCGGCGAGGGCGACCGCGGTGGACAAACCAATACCCGACGAAGCGCCCGTGACAATGAAAACGCCATCCTTGATTTGCATGGATTGATCTCCTCCGGTTCAGAACTTAAGCGCGTCTGGCAGCAGATGCGCCGGCCATATCGGTTTCGTAATAGCGCATACCATCAAGATCGGCGATCAATCCAGGCCCAGTCGGGTTCCAGCCAAGTTGATTGCGCGTCTTGGCGCTTGAGCCTTGAAGATCTTGAGCCGCGAACCGAGCCAGCCAAGTAAAATGCGACTGTGCTTCGTCCGGCGATACTGATTTCACCGGAATCTGCAATCCCCGTCCAATGGCCTCGGCAATATCACGCAAGGGCACGCCTTCTTCGGCCACGGCATGATATTTCGCGCCGGTTTCGTTTTTCTCCAGCACCAGCCGGTATAGGCGCGCGACGTCTGCGACAGCCGCTGCAGCCCAGCGATTACCTCCGTCCCCGACATAAGCCGATACGCCTTTCTCGCGTGCCAGTGCGATCAAATACGTGACGAGCCCCTGCTTGACCGTGTCGTGAACTTGAGGAAGGCGTACCACCGCAGCGTTCACGCCCTTCAACGAGAAAGCCGTCTGTTCCGAAACGCGGGGAAACTGAAAATCCTTTGGTAAGTCCATATCCTCAGTCGCAAGCTGACCCGGCTCCCCTAGTCCTGCGAGCCCTGACGTGACGATCAAAGGTCTGTTCGAACCGGCGAGTACAGACCCCATGGCCTCGATTGCACGCCGGTCGATCTCGCAATTTTCCTGAAATTTTGAGAAATCGTGAATGAAGGCCAGGTGAATGACACCGTCCGACTGTTCCGCCCCACTGCGAAGGCTTTCAAGGTCGGTCAGTTCGCCGCGATGCACCTCGGCGCCCGCAGACGTAAGAGCTTCCGCGCCAGCTTCGGACCGCGCGAGCCCCAGCACCTGATGTCCCGCTTCGATAAGCACCGGAACAGCGGCGGAACCGATAAAGCCGGTTGCTCCGGTAACAAAGATACGCATATTAATGTCTCCTTGACTTGTCTTTCTCAAGTTGTTACAAACGGAGGAGCCCTCCGTATAGTAGCTTGATTACCGGAGGGTTCCTCCGGTTGCAATAATCTTCTGAAAATCACGAAAACGCCCGCAAATAAACGACGCAAGCCACGTGTGGACGCGCAGCGCAATCGAGAGCGTATTCTCGACGTCGCGAAGCAGGTGTTCACGCAGGCGGGCGCAAACGCCAGCCTGGAAGACATCGCCAAGAAAGCCGGCGTCGGACCCGGAACCTTGTACCGTCACTTCCCGACGAGGGAGGATCTGCTGGTCGCGGTTTATCGGTCCGAAATGGAGAAGTTGGCTGCGGCGGAGCGGAGTCTTGCGGTGACCAAATCTCCACCCGAAGCGTTGCGGGCGTGGTTGCTCCTGTGGGTTGACGCTCTGGAGACGAAGCATATCATCGCCCCGGTGCTCAATACTCTCGTTGGCGACCCGAAGAAGGTGTTCGAGAGCTCTTACGCTCAGATCCATGAGGCGCTTGGGGCGCTAGTAAAACGCGCCGTGAAAAACGGCGACATTCGTAAGGACCTTGATCCGATCGATTTCCTTCGAGCGATCATCGGGGTTGCCAATGTGTCAGCGAGCCCGGGCTGGCCGCAAAGCGCGCGTAGACTGGTCGACATTCTGATTGCCGGTGCTCGGCCGTTGAACTGAGAGAAGTGCGGGCTGGGGTAGGCGCCGCCGTATCGTTTTGGAGCATGGCAGCGCGGCCAGATGCTGTCTTTCAGACGTTGACAAGGTGGTGCGGCTGGTCGACTCTGACTCCTAAGACAGAACCCGCATGAACGAATGAACCGCGCGCTCCATGTCCTCGGCGCGGCCGGCATATGTCAAATACAGGCCACGCAGGAATGAGATGATCACCTTGGCGAATACGTCCGGATCTAGCGCTGCCTGAAACTCTTTCTTCTGGATTCCCTCTTTCAAAACCGCCGATAAGAAACGATTCCAGCCGCGGTCATGTCGGGCCATCACTGATCGTACTCCTGAATCGCGCAGCGATCGGGCATTGATTTCCGTGAGGACGATAAACATCTCAGGTTGATCTCGCATCTGACGCAAGATCTGAGAGAAATAATCTGCGATTCGCTGGCGGGGGCTGCAAGCTTCGGTCTTAGCCGATGCATCGTGCCCAATCGAAAGCTCCTCAACTATGTAATGAAGCACGCCGTCAATTAACGCTTCTTTTCCAGCGAAGTAGTAATGAAGGGTTGCGTGATTCATGCCGGCACGGTTGGCGACCTCCCGCATACGCAAACCCTCGAATCCTCTTTCGGCAATAGTCTCGTAAGCGGCTCGCACGATCTCTCTACGTCTTTCGAGACTTCTCGTGACGACCCCATCAGCTAACTTGTCCGCCTTCTTAGGTTTCGGTCTGGCACTCATTATTTGCATTCTCTCAAAAGTTCAACCAGATGGTTGACAATCCAGGAATACTGGGTTATTCTTCAACCAGATGGTTGAAATAATCGTCAGCCACAAAGCTTCACCAGGAACAAAGATGACAACTATTCATGTAGATCAGAAGGTCATTACGCAGATCAATGTATTTGAAGTCGACCCCAGAGACCAGGATGCGCTTGCGAGCTTACTGATTGAATCCGCCAGGCATACGTGTGACATCCAGGGCTGGATCTCCGCCAGCGTGCACAAGAGTTTGGATGGTAAACGCGTTACCAACTATGCCCAGGCGGCGGGCCAGGCATCGATGGAAGCGATCCTTGGAAAGCTTCGGAAGGATGGAATCTTCGAGAGGATCCAACAAATTTCCAAGCCCAGTCCTGGCCTTTACGTTTGCGTGTTCAGCCTGAGCGCTGATCGCACACACTAGCGACGCGAGAATTTATGCATCTCAATCACCTCAATCTACCCGTCTCAGAGCTTTCGGAAACCAGGGAACTCTTCGAGAAGGTTTTTGGCTTCAAGTGTATTGCGTCGCGAGGGAAGGCCTTGGTAGTTCTCGTTGATGACGCCGGCTTTTCCCTGACTCTGAACCAGTTCAAGAAGGTTGCAGAGTTCTCTTACCCGGATGACTTCAACGTGTTACACGTGGGATTCCAGCAGGCGTCGCGCGGGCGGGTTGATGAAATCCATGCGGCGCTGACCGCCGCTGGATATGAACCGCCGGCGATCAGAGAGTATCACGGCGCTTGGACTTTTTACCTACGAGTGCCGGGTGGATTTTTCGTTGAGGTGTTTTATCAACACAGGACGGATAGGTAGCATGCAAGTTTATCGACGAGCGGAGTCTTGCCCGTATAGCAGAAGGTCTCAGGCCGTTGTGCCAGGAGGTCGCCGTGTACGCGTCAGTTAAGCGCAACGATGCCGCGCACACAGCGGCTGAATAGAGCTGATTCGAGACTCTTTTAACCACGCACGGGACTTGCGACTGGAAAACTCACTTGTCTGCATGCTGAAGTCGCAGCGGGCTTGCCCCTTACTAGCTTTGATCAGACCTGTTTGGCGCGAGCCGTTCTTTGTGAATCTTTTGTGCCCGGATGAAATCTATCAATGGTAGAATAAGGAATCTACCACTGATAGAACCTATTCGATGAGACGGGAATCATGAACGGAACGACTCGTACGGCCCTGATTTTGGGCGCTACTGGCGGAATTGGGGGAGAAACCGCTCAGGCACTCGCCCGCCATGGGTGGAATATTCGCGCACTCTCTCGAAATGGGCGTTTGCGGGATTCGCCATCCTCGTGGGAATGGGTCAAAGGGGATGCTTTAGACCAACAATCCGTGCTTGCGGCAGCCAAGGGAACTGACGCTATTGTGCATGCCGTGAACCCACCCGGATACAGGAATTGGGCTACGCTTGTGCTGCCTATGATCGAGAAAACGATAGCGGCGGCGCGAGCCACCGGAGCGCGCATTCTGCTGCCAGGCACTATATATAACTACGGTCCGGACGCTTTTCCAGTGCTCCACGAGGACTCACCGCAGCGGGCCACAACACGCAAAGGGAGAATCCGAATCAGTCTCGAGCAGAAGCTGGAATCCGCTGCGCCGGAGGGTGTCCGCACCCTGATACTGCGCTTCGGCGACTTCTTCGGACCCAAGGCAGGCAACAACTGGTTTTCGCAAGGAATGGTAAAGCCAGGTCACCCGGTGACGAGCATCACGTATCCAGGATCCAAAGGCATCGGCCATGCGTGGACGTATCTACCCGATGCGGGCGAGACATTCGCACGACTGATGGATCGTGAATCGGAGCTAGCGAATTTCGAGCGCTTCCACTTCCGAGGGCATTGGGATTCGGATGGTACGGAGATGATCGCTGCCGTTCGCAAAGCCGTCGGGAAGGAATCCATTCCAGTAAGAACGCTGCCATGGTGGATTTTCCAAATCGCATCGCCATTCAATGAGACCTTGCGTGAGCTCTATGCGACACGTCCGCTGTGGCGCACACCCATTCAACTGGACAATTCCAAGCTCGCACAGTTTCTTGGCGGCGAGCCGCATACTCCCCTGCAGACGGCCGTAGAAGCAACGCTTCGCGGAATGGGCAGCCTCCGCTAGGAAAATATGTGTGCACTGAAGATGAGGATGAGCCGAGGGAAAAGGCGCGCGGTAGCCGGGCCGGAGCAGATTTTGGCTGCGGCCCGCGCCATCGGAGTCCGGCACGGATGGAGTGCGGTCACCATCCGGTCTGTTGCGCAAAAGCTTGGATATTCGTCTCCCCTGCTTTACCAACATTTTCGCGATAAGCAAGACGTTCTGACGCAGATCGCGGTGCAAGCTCTAGCGCTGCTCGAAGCGAAACTCACGGAAAATTTGCCCGCACCCGGCGCTTGCGCCGTTCTGGCGATGGTTGAGCGATATTGGACCTTCATGCTCGACAACAAGCAACTCTATCGACTGATGAATGGAATGGATGGCGTGCCGATTGACAGGGTCGTGCTCAGCCAGTCCGCCCGGTGTTTCTATAAACCCATCGCGGAGGCTGTGCGACCGTTGACAGAACCCAATAAAGCTGATGAGAAGGATTTAGCCGATGAACTTTGGGCGCTGCTGCATGGGATGGCCGCACTCTATCTGGACAGGGGCGCACAGTTTGATGTCACAAAGGCGAGTGATGCATCGATGAGACTGATCAGCGGCGCTCGTGCTCAGACGTGAGCCGGCATAGAGCATGTGTGACGGCGAACGGTAGATCAACCGGCGAAGGGTAGATCAACCTTTCCCGGCTACAGCGGATGTGAAGTTTCCGGTGTCGACTTCCCGAGTGGCTGAAAACGTGACTGAGAGCTGTCAATGAGTGACTCGCTTTCTTCTCGTCATTTGAGCTTTCGCTGCCCAGAAGTCAGTAAACAAAGCGAATTCGTGAGGACACTAAATTCGTGAGGACACTAAAGGTGAAGTTGGATTCACTTCGTCGCATCCGACTCGAGTTGTCCCTTCCGATGAAACCTCCATGATTGGCTATCTACTACTGGGCAGGGACGATTTGTAAGTTTAGGGCTTCGGATGAGTGGCGGGTTGGACCCTCGTTGCGCCTCCGCGACTTGCCCGGAAAAAGTAAAACTGGCCGCAGAGCGTGTTTTTCATATCGACCACCTGTTTGCACGCATGTAGCGTCTTAATACATACGACGCGAAGACGAACGCCATGACGAGAATCGGATCAAATTTATCCCAAGTATTGCC
>JAFAYI010000025.1 GCA_019240475.1 Acidobacteriaceae bacterium | reverse complement strand
ATGCGCACACAACGTTAACCGGCTCGTAGGCGGGATGAATCCCTGACTTCATTTGGGCTTGGAATCCTTTCGAAAACGGGTGGGTACCTTCAGTTTAGCACCGCACCCTCACAATAGAAAACCCCGCAACCGGACGCGCACCGGCGCCGGGATTGCGGGGTCTCTTGGAGCCTCTTGAAGGCTGTACTTTAGCTACGTTCCGCGCGACAGGCAGCCGGTCCACAGGAACAGCGGCCTCGTCACTGAACGAAACCTGAACGTGATCAGCACCAACTCTAAGAGTCGGCCACCTCGCGCGGGTCTTGTATGCTACAGTCACTACCAGAATTCATTTCGACTGGACCACCTCCTTCCTCAGTGATGTCTCCATTGTAGGAAATAAGCTTCCAACGTGTCAACGCAAGCCACGGGGAAACCCGATCGCCTGGCGCGCTCCTGGATCGCCGGCTTTCTTCTCATCGGACTGCTGCTTGGACTCGCAGGATCGCTGCTCGTCGCCTGGCACTATCACATTGATGCCGATCCGAGGCTGATCGCGCTCCACTTCCTGGGACTGAACGCCGGCTACGTGATTGCCGCTCTGGGGGCCGAACGGCTCATCGAGCGCACGGGCGCGCGCCCGCTCGCGCTTGCTTCCTGCGTTCTCGCGGCGGCGACTCTCGCCGGACTTTCGTTTCTCGCTCCACCGTTTACCGCAGGCTGGCGCATCCTCGACCTGGCCTGTGTAGGCGCCGCGGCCGGCGCCCTGATGACCGCCCTTCTTCACGTTCTGCAGCCCGATTTCGAAAGAACTCCGGCGGCGGCGGTTCATCTCTCCGGCGTCCTGTTCGGATGCGGGTGCCTGCTCGCCACCGTCGTTGTGGCGCTCGCTTATTTGACAAGCTCGCCCGAAATTCAGACCGGACTGCTCGCCGTTGTGCCGCTTGTGTTCGCCGCGCTGTTTGTCGCCTCGCCGCGCCCCTCCGCCGTACGCCGCTCAAGATCGAACGACACTCTGCGCGATTTACGCAGCATAGCCGCCGTCCTGTTCAGCCTCTTACTGTTCGTTCAATGCGGAAACGAATGGGCGATTGCCGGTTGGCTGCCGCTGTATCTGATTCATCGCCTCGGCAGCAACCCCGCCTGGGCCATCTTCGCCCTGGCCGGCTACTTTTCCGCGCTTACCTTGGGCCGCATCGCGGTACGCGCGCTGCTGCCTCGCATGAGCCATCCCAAACTCCTATTCATAAGCACCGCGGTCGCCATGACCGGTTATCTGCTTCTTAGCTTCACGACCGCCCTCAGCGGCGCCTGGATCGCCGTGATTGTCATCGGCGCCGGCTTCGCTCCAATCTTTCCGTTGATCGCCGAGACGCTCGACGAACGTTTCTCATACCATCCGGGTTTCTATAACGGCCTCTTCTCGATCGCCATCACGGGCGCGATGTGCACCCCGTGGCTGTTGGGATACCTCGATGCTTATTTCGGGGCGGCGTATGTCATTCTCATTCCGGCGCTGGGTTCGATCGCGGTGCTTGTGCTCGCGCTGCTGATTATGCTGGAGGCGCGCGTGATGGGGTTGAAAATAACAGCGGTGGATTCCTCGCGCCCCAGTTCTCAATCGAGCGCGACCGCAGCCGGAAGAAGCTAGGGTGTCTCAGTTCCTGGCTCTCGACTTAGGCGCCGAAAGCGGACGCGCGATACTCGCGCAACTCGACCGTGGACGCATTCAGCTCAACGAACTTCATCGCTTCCCGAACACACCCGTTCAACTGCCCAACGGCCTTTATTGGGACACACTACGACTACAGAATGAACTCTGCGAGGGCATCCGAACCGCAGCCAAACTCGCCAGCAAGATCGATGGAATCGCGGTCGATACCTGGGGCGTAGACTTCGCGCTGGTAGGCGAGCATGGCGAGATGCTTGAGAATCCGCGACACTATCGCGATCCACGAACCGCCGGCGTCCCCGAACAGCTATTCGAGACGGTTCCGCGCCGGGAGATTTTCCTGCGCACCGGCATTCAGTTTCTGGAGATCAACTCTCTGTATCAACTTCAGACGATCCGCAGAGATTCGCCGCAACTTTTGCAGGCGGCCTCCAGGCTGCTGTTCATGCCCGATCTATTCAATTACTTCTTGACCGGCCAATTCGCCTCGGAGCGAACGATTGCGAGCACGTCGCAATTCTACGATCCCGCCCGCAAATGCTTCGCGGTGGATCTGCTCCAGAAACTCGGCCTTCCGACCCGCCCGCTCTGCGATCTGATGGACCCCGGCGCCGAGCTTGGCGCGCTGCTGCCGCACATCGCAGACCTTCACGCATCCGTCTACGCCACCGCTTCGCACGACACCGCATCGGCTGTCGCTGCCGTTCCAGCCACCATGGGCGAGAATTTCGCATATATCAGCTCCGGCACTTGGTCGCTGATGGGCGTGGAGTTGGACCACCCCGTCATCGACGACGCCACTCTTGAAGCGAACTTCACAAACGAAGTTGGGGTGGAACGGACGATTCGCTTCCTCAAGAACATTCCAGGGTTGTGGATGGTGCAGGAATGCAGGCGAGCCTGGGGCCGCCAGGGCCTGGAATTCACTTACGCCGAATTAATCGAACGCGCTTCGAGCGCCAAGCCTCTCGAATCCATTCTGGATCTCGATCAGTTCACATTTCCCGGCGACCATCCCGCGCGCATCCGCGATTACTGCCGGAGAACGGGGCAGCCGGTCCCGGGAGATCCCGGCTCGATGGTGCGCGTGATTCTTCAGAGCCTCGCGGCCCGCTACAAGGATGTGCTGGAGTCGCTCGAACGTTTGACGCATCGCTCGATCGAAACGATTCACATCGTGGGCGGAGGCTCGCGCAACCGGCTCCTCAATCAGCTCACCGCCAACTCGACCGGCAGGCGCGTCGTCGCCGGACCGGCGGAAGCGACAGCGGCCGGCAACGCGCTGACGCAAGCTCTCGGCGCGGGAGCGATCGGCTCGCTGGAAGAAATCAGGGCCGTGGCGCGCGAGTCGTTCCCTCTGGAAGAGTTCGTCCCCGCATAAAGAACCGCTGCTTATCCACCGCCGGGTCAACCGCTACATCGAAGAAGCCCACCATCATCTCCGACCAGGTCTGCTCGCCCCACGTCACGGCCGAATCGGGATCGGGGTTATGCGGATTGTTCTTTGAATTGTCGAAGGTGGCAACCGCCCGCAGCACCGTCCCTGCTTTTAGCGCGATCGGCGCCGCCAAACGGTAGCTGAGCTGCCAGAAGAAGTCGTAATGCGGGATGCGCAGCAGCGCCTTAACGCGGCCATGGGGCTCCAGGATGTCGTACTCGAAACTCTTGCCGCGCAGGTGCATGTGCGGGAAGAAGCTCAGGAGCAGCGCGTCGTTCGGCAGGCTGCCATGCACTTCCACCCTGTGATCCGGATCGCCCGGCGGAATCAGGAAGCGATCGTTGGTCAGTTGCAGCGTCAGCACTCGCTTGCTCACGGGCGTGGTGGAGAACACCAGGCCCACGCTCGTGCGATCTTCCGTCGAGTGGCCATGGGTCGTGTAATGCATCTGCAGGACGATATCGGCGCCGGCCGGAACCAATTTTGCAAATCCATCCGGCCATTGATCCGGCAGGCTGCCGGGCGCATAGACGAGCAGAATGTCGCTGGTGGTCCACATCGCATCCCGCCGCAACTTGGGGGTGGTTAAATCGTCCGCGCTGAACGGAACTCCCACAGGAGCGCCGCGCAGCCATTCTGAGCCGGGATCGCGGATGTAGGCAACCGCGTGATGGACGACCATTCGATTGCTCGGCCGGATCTCGGACATTCTGACCCAGCGGTCTTCTTTAAAGTGAGTCGGAAGGATGATGTATTGGTACGGAACATCTCCGGAAGGGGGAATAGCTTTGGGACGGGGCATCTGAAACACCGCGTCCGGCTTGTCGATGTTCCAGCCTTGGGTCCAATGAACCGGCGGCGGAGCGTCGCGCGACTCGCCAGCGGGCGCCCGTGCATCGGCCCAGGCGCGCAGAAGCTCAATCTGCTCGGAAGCAAGCGATGGATCGTTCGAAAAGCGTCCGCAACACGGGTCCGCAAACCAGGGCGGCATGGTCCTGCGAGCCGTAGCGTTTGCGATCGCCGCCGCGAAGGGCCGCGTCTGGGCAAAGGTCTCAAGCGGCATGGGCGCCATCTCGCCCGCGCGATGGCAGGTTTGGCAGTGCTGTTGCAGGATTGGCAAAACGTCCTTATAAAACGTGGGAGTGGCGGAGACCGCGGGGAGGGCAACGATCAGCGCGAGCGTAAACTTCACTGCCGTTCGTAGAATCCCGGCGGCATGCTGGGCCAGCGCGGCTCCCGTTTCGCTTTGAAAGCCGCACGACCTTCCTCGAAATCGCCGCTCGCCATCAGTTCGGTGCGCAGCGCGGCGGCCAGTTCGCCCGCGTCCACGGAGGACTTGCCTCGCGATCCAAGATAGTACTGCATGCCCGCGGCAACGGTTCGCGGGCTGGCTTTCGCGATATCCCGCGCGATCACGTTGGCCCGGTCGCATACTTCGTCCGGAGGGCAAGTCATTTGGATTAATCCGGCATGCAGAGCCTCGCTCGCCTGAAACACGCGCCCCGTGAGGCTGAGCTCCAACGTGCGTCGCGCGCCGAGCGCCGCTTCCACCGCGCGATAAACCAGAAACGGCCACAATCCAATGCGAATTTCCGGAAGGCCGAACACCGCCGACTGCGCCGCAACCGCGACGTGAGACTGCGCCACCAACCCAAGGCCGCCGCCCAGCGCAGGCCCGTTCACGCACATCACGATGGGCTTGACCGAATGCGCGCCCATGGTGAACAGATCCTCGTGAGCCGCCGCCAGGTTGTGGTGCGGCAGGAGCGCTTCGTCCAGGTCCATGCCCGCGCAAAATACTTGCCCGGCGGCGCAGACGAAAATGGCGCCTATGTCCTCGCGCTTCTGGGCCTCGTTCACCGCTTGCGCAAGGCCCGTGCACATATCGCACGTAAGCGCGTTTCGCTTCTCCGGACGATTCAAGGTGATCTGCAGAAGGCGATCTTTCTGCTCGACCGTCAACTCCCTCATACAACCTCCGCGGCGTCGGTCTCGCTGGTTTCGGCGGCCGGCAACAGTTCGAGCGGCAAGTGTTCGGGCTTGCTGTTGCCGCATGCAACTTCAAAGGCGAAGCTTAGGACATTTCGGGTTTTCGCCGGATCGATAATCGCGTCGCAATGGCCGCGGGCCGCGGCGTGCCTCGAATCCAGCCACCGTTCGTAATCGGCGCGGGTCTGCGCGATCTTGGCCTCCAGCTCTTGGGGGATGGGCTGGCCGGACGCTTTCAGCTTGTCCAACTCAGGGCCAAACACGGCCTGCACGGCTGAATCGCCTTCCATGACTCCGATGCGCGCGGTCGGCCAAGCGAAGGTGAAGTTCGGGTCGAAGCCTTGCGCGGCCATCGCGTAATAGCCCGCGCCGCTTGCGTGATTCACGGTGAGGACGATCTTCGGAACCGTGGCGCAAGCCATGCTCTCCACCATCTCGGCGCCGGCGCGAATGATGCCCTCCGTTTCGGCCTCGACGCCCACCATGAAGCCCGAGACATCCTGAACATAGAGCAGCGGAAGCCCGCGCCGCTGCGCGTTCTCGACAAAATACGCCACCTTGCGCGCCGATTGCGTGTAGACGATTCCGCCGATGCGAGAGCCGGTTTGCGTCTTCAAGAAACCGCGGCGATTGGCGATCACGCCGATGTCACGTCCGTCCAGGCGGGCGTGCGCGCAAAGAAACTCGGGCGCGTATTCGGGTTGAAACTCCAGGAAGCTATCGGCGTCCAGCAGCCGCTCGAGGAGATCTTCCATGCGATACGGGAGCCGGTGGTCGCCCGGCAGAATATCGTAGAGGCCATCCGCGTCGCTGGCCGGCAGCGCGCCTTTCGGGGTCTCGCGCGAGGGCGGCATTTGACGGAACTGCTGCCGGATCAAATCGAGACACGCCGCATCGCCGGCCGCCCGATAATGCGCCACGCCGCTCAGCGCGGTGTGCATCCGCGCGCCGCCGAGCGTCTCCGCGTCGGTCACCTGTCCCACCGCGCCCTTCACCAGATTCGGCCCACCCAGCCCCATGAAGCTGACCTTTTCAACCATGATGATGACGTCGCTCAAGGCCGGCAGATAGGCGCCGCCCGCGATGCACGGGCCCATTACAGCCGCAATCTGAGGGATGCGCAGACGCCGCCGCATCAGCGAATTGTAGTAGAAGATCCGCGCGGCGCCGTACTGTCCGGGGAAGATGCCGTCCTGCAGCGGAAGGTTCACGCCGGCCGAATCCACCAGGTACACGATGGGCAGGCGATTCCGCATCGCAATCTCCTGCGCCCGCAGGATCTTGGTGATGGTCTCGGGCCACCACGCGCCCGCTTTCACGGTGGCGTCGTTGGCGACGATCACGGCCGGCCGCCCTTCGATTTTGGCCAGCCCCGTTACCACTCCGGCAGCCGGCGCCAGACCTTCGTATTGGTCGTACGCGATGAGCAGGCCGATTTCGAGGAACTCGGGGCCCGGGTCGATCAGATGATCGATGCGCTCGCGCGCCGTCCACTTGCCGTCGCGATGCTGTTTCTCGATCTTCTTAAGCCCGCCACCGGATCGAAGCTTCTCTTCGAGCTGGTGCAGATCCGCGGCAAGCTGCCGCGTGCTCATTCTTTCACCGCGCACAACACTGCCGCCAAGGCATAGACTCCTGCTAGTCTAACAATCATGTTGGGGATCGACGAGCGCGCGCTGCGAATCGCTTGGACCGTTTTTCTGTTTGCTCTGCTGCTCGCCCTGATCTATTTCATTCGCGAAACGCTGGTCATCTTCGCGGTCGCTATCTTCTTCGCCTACATGCTCTCGCCCATTGTGGGCCTGGTGGAACGCTTCATGCCCAAGCGGCGCACGCTCGCTCTCGCGATCGTCTATGTGCTGCTCATCGGCGGAATGGTCGGGGTTGGGTTTGCCGTCATTCCCACCATCGCGGAAGAAGCGACGAGCCTGGTAACCCGACTACCCCACCTGGTCACGGGCGTTCAGGTTTCCAGCTTTCCGCTACCGCACTGGCTCGATCCCGTTCGCAACCAGGTGCTCGACGCCGCGCGGCGAGAGGCCAATACTCTCGAAGCGAGCCTCCTGCCCTTCTTGCAACAAGCCGGGACCAAGATTTTGACCGGCCTCGGGTACGTGCTGCCGGCCATCCTGGTGCCTATTCTCGCCTTCTTCTTATTAAAAGACGCGCGCGACATCCGCGCCCATCTCATCGGGTCCGTCGAAGATGGCAGCGATCAACGCACCTTGCGGCTGATCATCGACGACATTCACGCGGCGCTCACCAGCTACATCCGCGCGCTTGTGCTACTCGCCATCGCGTCTTTTTGCGCGTGGGCTATTTTTTTGAGCGCGATGCGCTACTCCTATGAGCTGCTGCTCGCAGGCGTTGCCGGCATACTCGAATTCATTCCCGTCTTCGGACCCGTGGCCGCGCTTGCCATTATCCTTGTGGTCGCCGAAGTGACAGGCTCGGGCGGCCTGCTATGGATACTGGTCTTCTTCGCAATCTATCGCGTGTTCCAGGATTACATGCTCAATCCGTACCTGATGAGCGCCGGCGTGGAGATTCACCCGCTTTTGGTTCTATTCGGGGTGCTTGCGGGCGAAAACCTGGCCGGTATCCCCGGCATGTTCTTCTCGATCCCGCTCATCGCCATCTTGAAAGTGATGTTCGAGCATCTCAGAGGGTCCCACACTCGAAAGCAACTCTCAAGCTCCTGAGAAGCGCCGGGGCTTGTTACTGCGCGGGATGGAACGAGTAAGTCGCGCCTAACGTGAATTCAAACGAATTCTTCTTGAATCCGGGCGGCGGATCGTTCAGGAAGTTATCGTCCGCGCCCACGGTCACCCCCAGGTGATGGTAGACGGGGAACGTCAGCCCCGCAATCGCGAAAGCGGAGTACGCATTAAAATTGTCCCAAGCCGGAGTTATTCCACCCTGCTCGTTGAAAAGAATGCCGTGCGCGAACTTATGAATATAGGTTTCGCTGAATATGGAGCCTACCAGTTTTTTGTTCAGTGCCGATGTCTTGAACCGCTGATCGATGTAATCGGCGCTCGCCTTGAAATCCAACTCCTGATTCTTAGTCTTGATCAGAACTAAACCGATTCCCCCGCCATATGTCTGTTGTAAGTCGAGTCCTTGAGAGACACTGTGGTCGAACATCGCCTGGCCGAATACGAAGATCCTGGAGGAGGTGTACCAATCCTGCTCCGCATCCACGTGAAACAGCGACGTCTTGACGGCAGGAGTGGCCGGCTGCGTCAACTGGCTATAGGCTTCGTTGTAGTCGAATATCGTTCGGCTCCGCACATCCAGCCAATTCTCGCTCGGCACGGCGCGCACCATGTTCAGAGCGGCGGTGAAGGTCTGATCCTTCTGCGTGGCTTCGGTCAGCGACAAACCCGCAGTCGCGCCGCCCGACCACCCTTGCGTGAAACTTACATGCTGAAAAGCCTTCTCGAAATCCGGCTGCGGCACTAACTGGACCAGGTCGCCCACCGCGACAGTCCGCGGCGCGGCCTGAGGCGTGGGAGTTACTTCTACACTCTTCGCCGTTGCGCTGATTGTGCCCTGCGGAACCTGCGCCTGATCTTCGCTGCGCCGCAATTTTACATTTTTCGGAATGGCGGCGAATTTCTCCGACGAATGTATTTCTTGAATCTTGCTCCAATCGACTGTTACTTCGCCTGCAGCGTCGCTCTTAAAGACTACCGATGTCGCTGTCGCACGTTCCAAATGTCCGATTAGTTTCTCGCCATCCACAAAGAGGATGACATCGGTTCCCGGTTTGGGAGCGGGTTTTGGCGCGCCTGCGTAAACGATTGAGCTTACGCACAAACAGCACGTAAGAAAAGATACACTCCGGGTTCTAAGTTGTTCGACCGCCATGCGGCGATTATAGCGGCTTCTTTCGAGACTTCCTGGTGCTCGTGTTCTTCTCTTTGCGCAGGCGCCAGGCAGTGCGCAGCGCGCCCTCGAGGACAGCCTCGCTCGATTTCGCGAGCCGAATATGCGTGGCGCCCATTCGCCCCCAGCCGCCAGCCACGGGGAGGAAGATGTCGGGCTGCTCTTCGACGAACGCGGCTTGTTGCTCGCGGTCGAGCATCAAATTCCCGTAGCCCTGCTTTACCGACGCAAGCGTCGCGAATATCCGGCCGCCTACGCGGAAGTCTACTGCCCCCATATGCGACCCTTCTTCCGCGCCTTCGAGGCTAAGCGCGATACGTCGAAAATCCGCGGCGGTCATGTGAGTTGCGAGCGATTGTCACTCGTAGCGGAGAGCCTGCACCGGGTCCAGCTTCGCCGCTTTGCTGGCGGGCCAGATGCCAAAGAACAGGCCCACGCCTACCGATACCAGCACGCCCATGACGGCAGCCCAGGCCGGAACGGTGGTCGGCAGCGAGCTGAATACTAGCTTGCTTAACATGGCAATCATCCAGCCCAGGCCCAATCCCAACAGTCCACCCAGGCCCGTCAGCACCGCGGCTTCCAGCAAGAATTGGACGATGATGTCGATACGCCGGGCGCCTATGGCCTTGCGCACGCCAATTTCGCGCGTCCGCTCGGTGACGGAGACCAACATGATATTCATCACGCCGATGCCACCCACCAGCAGCCCGATGGAACTCAAAACAATCATCACCAAAAATGTCATAGAGGTGATTTGCCGGAACTGCTCCACCATCTGTTCGGCGGTAGACATATCGAAGTTGTCCGGTTTGTTAGCCGGCACATGCCGCTGGATGCGAAGCACGGTCCTTATTTCGTCCATGGCGCGCGGCAGCATGCCGTCCTGCGAGGTGACGACGAGGGCCACGTCGCGCGCGCTCGGGTACGCCTTGCGCATGGAGAAGAACGGCACAAGAACGCGATTGTCGGAGCTGTCGAAGAACGAGGCGGCCGGGCGATACATGGATCCGATGACCTGGAACTGCTGGCCGTCCACGTTAATCCACTTGCCGAGGGGATTCTCCTCGCCGAACAGCCCTTTCTCCACGTCGGCGCCGATGACCGCCACCGGCGCGCGATGCACGTCTTCAGCCTCGGTGAAGAAGCGGCCGCGATGAAGATCGATCTGGCCCGACTCCGCGTAGGATTCTTCCACTCCGCGCAGTTGCGCCTGGTAAACGGCGTTGCCCTTGTACTTGGCGACCACCGGGAAGTGGTTCGGCCATAGCATGGTCGAGACGCGCGAGCAGGTCAGGCATTCGTCCCGAATCGCAATTGCATCTTCGTGCGTGAGCTGTTTGCGGGCGCGCTGTTCGGGCGTCATGTCCGAGGTTTGAAAGGCCGGGGTCCGCGACACGATCACGGAGTTCGGCCCGAAGCTGCGCAGCACATTCGTGACGGCGCCATCGAAACCGGTCAGGATAGATCCAACGCCGATGATCGTGCCGGTTCCGATGATCACGCCGAGCATCGTCAGCAGCGCGCGCAGCTTGTGCGCCCGTATGGTGTCGAGCGCCAGCATCGTGTTGTTGCGGAAGGCGACAAAAGCAGGCATGCGTTACTCGGAATGCAGCGCAGCGATGGGGTCCAGCTTGGAAGCCTGCCGCGCCGGGTAGATGCCGAAGAACAGCCCGACGGCCGCCGAGACGCCCACGCCCAGCACCACGGACACAATGGGCATTTCCATGGGCAGCGGCGTGGCGTTGCGCACGAGCACCGTCATCAGATACGCGATCACCACGCCCGTCAAGCCGCCGGTTGCGGCGAGCATGGCCGATTCCACCAGGAACTGGTTCAATATGTCCTGCCGCCGCGCTCCCAGGGATTTTCGAATCCCGATCTCCTGCGTTCGCTCCGTCACCACAGCCAGCATGATGTTCATGATGACGATGCCGCCGACGATCAGGAAGACAGAAACTATGCCGATGGCCGTGGCCGCGATGGCGCCCGTCAGCTTCTGCCAAGCCTGCGCAAATGTATCGGAAGCGAAGATCGTAAACGTGTCGTCCTGCCCGGCGCGCAAGTGGCGATAGGCCCGCAGCAGCATCCGCACTTCGTCTTCCGCTTCCTCGATGCGGCGCGGGTCCGTGGCCTTACACATCAACTGGATCTCGTTATGCAGCCCTGTTCCATAGGTCTTGAAATACGAGAAAACGGGAATCATCACGAACTTGTCCTGACTCTGGCCGAACACGCTGCCCTGCGGTTTGGCAACTCCAATCACTTCATAGCCAACGCCATCCACTTGAATCGTATGCCCGATGGGATCGCGGCCTTCAAAGAATTTCTGGCTCACATCGTTTCCGAGAAACGCCACAGCCGCGTGCCGCCTCACCTCGGTTTCCGTGATAGCGCGGCCGAGGGCCACTTCGATATTGCTCATGGCGGGAATGTTTTCGGTAATCCCCTCCAGATCCACGGCCGTCATGGTTTTCCCGGCGAATGAAACGGGCACGCTCTTCCAGGTCTCCATGCCGACGTCGCGCAGCATGGTGGCGTGATCGCGAACAAAGTGATACTCGGCGGTACTGATCTGCGGGTTGCGCCGCTGCATCTCGACGTATTTCTTCGGATCCCAATTTCCGATGAACGCGATACGCACGACCCGGAAGCCGTCTGAGCCCATGTCGGAGAGCTTTGTCGCGATATAGACGTTCATGCCCTGTACGAACGACATGACCGCGATCAGAGTGGTCGTCGCCAGAATGATCCCCAGCAGCGTCAGGAAACTGCGCAGCTTGTTCTTGTTGAGCGAATCGATGGCAATGCGCGCCGCCTCCCAAAACGAAGCGCGGGTGCGCGATACGCCTGCTTTCTTAAGGCTTTGTCCTTTTTCGCTCGGTCCGCTCAGGCCTGGCCCGTTCACGCTTGCCTCGCTGGATGAATACGCAATCAGGGTACCATCGGTTCCCGCAATTTGGGTCCGCCGGCCGCTACTTGCCGTAGGGCGGGTTGTTGTCCCAGCAGGACTGCACAAAGCCGCTCGTAAAGCGCTCCACCACCTTCCGGGGCACATCGGAGGTCTTCACCTCGTGAAAATCGAAATGAATGGGATCGTCTTTTGAGTCGCTCACGGTTGCGAGCAGATATCCGTACTGGCGCTCGATCGCGTCCTTGCCTTTCTGCATGCCCTCGGGCAGCGGGTCCGGCAGCTTATACCGCTCGGCGCCCGCGGTTCCCACGATCCATCCCGGCAGCACGCCGCCGTGGGCCTTCCAATAGCCGGTCTCGTAAATTCCCTTCATGTAATAGTGCGAGTGGCTGGCGAGAACATAGACCGGCTTATGGTTCTTCAGCTCCAGCAGCCGCCGGTAGACCTCACGGCCGCCCTCGGTTCCGAGCAGCGTCTGGTTCATGCTGTGACTCTTCGAAACACTTTCAGGAAGCGCTTCGTGCATCCCGGCCACCACCGCCCGGACGGATTCGTCTTCCTGGTCGTGGGTGAGCAGGGCCGCCACCCAGCGCATCTGCGCTTCGTCGAAACTGCTGAGCGAGTTGTCCAGGTTGACGAAGTCGATGTGGTCCCGAAGCCAATGGTAATAGCCGTGGGGCGCGGCATCGGAGGGATCGTCGCTCAGCCTTTGCTTCTGAATGGCCTGCGCGTTTAACCACGGCGCAAACGTCGCAAGCGCCTTTTCGTGCGTCATGGGCGGAATGACTTCGTGGTTGCCGAGGCCGAGGTAAACGGGCAGCTCGCCGAACGACATGATCTGGTTGTCGATGAAATCCTGCCAAGCATTCTCGAGATAAGCGGGCTTATGCTCGGCCGCGAAATCCTGGTCGATGATGTAGATGGCTCGGAAGTCTCCCAGGTGCCAATAGAACGCGGCATGGTTATCGATGGCGCCGCGCGCGATGGCGGGCATCACCACATCGCCGCAGTTGCGTGAATCGCCAGAGACCGCGAAGGTCCACGTCTCGGCGCGCGCAACAATCGAAGCGCCGCATAGCAACGGAACCAGCAGTAAGAATCGCCCGCGAAGAGGAATCATGTTCTATATAGGATAAAGTGGAATTTCGCGCAACGCGAATGTGCATTGCAAGCCGCGCGGTTCGAATGGCTGCAACGTGCAGAAACGCTTCAAAGGAATCAGCTAATGGAAATCGTTAAAATCACCGGCAGAGAAATTCTGGATTCGCGCGGCAACCCGACCGTTGAGGCCGATGTGCATCTTGCGGACGGAACGCTGGGGCGCGCCGCCGTGCCCTCCGGCGCCTCGACCGGAGAACACGAAGCTGTGGAGCTGCGCGACAACGAGAAAGCGCGGTATCTCGGCAAAGGCGCTCGCAAGGCCGCGGAAAACATTACGCAAGCCATTTCGCCCGCGCTGGCCGGAATGGACGCTGCCGATCAAACTCTGGTCGACCGCACGATGCTGTCTTTAGACGGGACCCCGAACAAGGGCAAGCTGGGAGCGAACGCCATTCTGGCCGTCTCGATGGCGGCGGCCCGCGCCTCCGCGGATTCGCAGATGACTCCGCTCTACCGGTATTTGGGCGGCGTGAATGCCCGCGTGCTGCCGGCGCCCATGATGAACGTGATTAACGGAGGAGCGCACGCCGATAGCTCGGTGGATTTTCAGGAGTTCATGATTGTGCCTTTGGGCGCCGCAAAATTCTCCGAAGCTTTGCGGATGGGGGTCGAAACGTTCCACGCCTTAAAGACGGTGCTGAAGAAGCGCGGCTATTCGACAGCGGTGGGCGATGAAGGCGGGTTTGCGCCCAATCTGAAATCCAACGAAGAAGCGCTCGAACTATTGATGGAGGCAATCGAAAAGGCAGGCTACAAGCCCGGCAGCCAGATTGCCATAGCACTCGATCCGGCGAGCAGCGAATTTTACGATCCCGGAAAGAAGAAGTACGTCTTCAAGAAATCCGATAAGAGCGAGAAGACTTCCGAGGAGCTGGTCCAATTCTGGTCGCGCTGGGCGAACAACTATCCGATCGTTTCGCTTGAAGACGGCATGGCGGAGGACGACTGGGACGGCTGGAAGCAGCTCACTCAGGCGCTCGGCGAGAAAGTGCAGCTCGTCGGCGACGATCTGTTTGTCACGAATTCGGAACGGCTGCAGCGCGGCATCGAACAGGGCGTGGGCAATTCGATTCTTGTAAAAGTGAATCAGATCGGCTCGTTGACCGAAACTCTGGAGGCCATGCGGCTCGCGGCCGCTCACAACTACACGACCGTGATTTCACATCGCTCGGGTGAAACCGAAGACGCCTTCATCGCGGACCTAGCGGTCGCCACCAACGCCGGCCAAATCAAGACCGGCTCCGCGAGCCGTACGGATCGCATCGCCAAATACAATCAACTGCTGCGCATCGAAGAAGAGCTCGGGGACGCCGCCATCTATCCCGGACGGAAAGCGTTCCGCCAGTAGCATGGCGAGACCGCTGGTGCTCACTATCCTCGATGGCTGGGGCTATTCGCCCAAGATAGAAGGCAATGCTATCGCGCTCGCGCGCAAGCCGACTTACGACGCGCTTATTCAAAGGTATCCGCACACGCTGATCCAGACCAGCGGCCCTTACGTCGGGCTGCCCGAAGGACAGATGGGCAACAGCGAAGTGGGCCACATGAATATGGGCGCGGGGCGCGTCCTCTATATGGATGTCACGCGCATCGATCTGCTGATCGCATCGGGCGAGCTCTTCCACAATCCCGCGCTGCTCCACGCCATCGAAAAGGCGCAAGGCCACCGGCTACATTTGATTGGCCTGTGCAGCGACGGCGGCGTGCACGCGCAGCTCACGCATTTGTTTGCGCTGCTCGAAATGGCGAAGCGCCACGAAGTTGAGAACGTCTTTGTGCATTGCTTCATGGACGGCCGCGACACGCCTCCGGAGAGCGGGGTCACGTATATCGCGCTGCTCGAACGCAAGATGCGCGAACTGGGGATCGGAAAGATCGCCTCCGTCACGGGGCGCTATTATGCAATGGATCGCGATAAGCGCTGGGAACGCATCGAGCGCGCATTTGGCGCGATGGCGCTCGGCAGCGGCGAGAAATACCAGTCCGCGGAAACCGCCGTTCGCACCTCTTATGAACGCGGGGTCACAGACGAGTTCATCGAGCCCGTCACCATCGTGGATGAACGCAGCGAACCCATCGGATTGATTCGCGAGGACGACAGCGTCATCATGTACAACTACCGCGCGGATCGCGCGCGCGAGATCACCATGGCCTTCACCAATCCGCTACTCGAAACGCCGTCGCGATCCCTGGCGCCCAAGAATTTGACTTACACGATGATGACGCAATATGAGAAGGACTTCCGTTTGCCGTTCGTGCTTCCGCCGGAGCATCCCGACAACATTCTCGCGAACGTGATGGAGCGGGCCGATTGGAAGAACCTGCGCATCGCCGAAACGGAGAAGTACGCGCATGTGACTTACTTCTTCAACGGCGGCAACGAAAAACCTTATCGCGGCGAGGAGCGCGAGTTGGTGGCTTCGCCTAAAGTGGCCACTTATGATTTGAAGCCGGAGATGAGCGCGGCCGGCGTCACCGCGAAGGCCGTCGCGGCTATCGAACGCGGCGATTTCGATGTGATCGTGATGAACTATGCGAACGCCGACATGGTGGGGCATTCGGGCAAACTGGCGCCTACCATCCGCGCCTGCGAAGCCGTCGATGCAGGTCTCGGCGAGATCTACAAAGCGCTGCGGCGCGCCGGTGGGTCCTGGCTCATCACCGCCGACCATGGAAATGCCGAAACCATGATCGATCCGCTCACCGACGGGCCGCACACGTATCACACCACCAATCCCGTTCCTTTCATTTTCCTGACGGAAGAGACAGTCGGATTACGGGCCGGCGGCGCTTTGCAGGATATCGCGCCGACGATCCTCGGCATTCTCGGGCTCGAAAAATCGCCGCAGATGAAAGGCGAAGACTTGCGCGTAAAAACGCCGCTACTGTGAAGGCGCCGTTCGCCCGGCTTCGGGCAGCGGCTCCACGTAACGCAGTATTCCCCGGGAATCTCTCATCCAGTGTTGCGCGGTCAACTCGATCTTGACATTCCCGCCGGTGGCGTGAATGGCCGCCTGTCCCACGGCTTTCTGTTCCGGTGAAAGCGCGACGGGATCGCCATCGTCCACGCGGAGAGCCGCGTACACAGCGTCGCGCGTCTGCTCGGGGGGCCACGAGACAATCAGGCCCGCCGCGTTCTTTTCCACATTGAGCGGTATCACCGCCGGCGGAAGCTGCAAGTAGATGAAGTAGCCCACCACGCAGCCGAGCGCCGCCGCGATAAACAACACGATTGCCAGGCGCACGTTGGAGCGCCGGTCGGCTGGAACGGTTTCCGCCGCCTGAGGCTGCCCACGCGTGACTTGTGAGGAATCGGCATGCTGGATCGCTTCGGAACGCCTCCGCCGAATGTCCTCAATGGATGGAAACTCAGGCGCGGCCGCTGGCGTCTTGGCGGTTGCCATGGGGACTTTGGCCTCGGGTGGCGCTTCGACCGGCGCTTCGAGAGGTGGTTCGGCCAGTGGTTCGAGGCGCTCCGATGTGACGACGTCCACGGAAGGCGCCGGAGCTGCCGGCGCGAGAGTCGCGACAGGCGCACCGGCCGGCGCGGGAATCGAAGCCGCTGGTTGAGAGCCGGCGCGCTCCCCCCGGCCCGGCAGCGGAAGAATGATCGCGTTTTCATCCCCGCTGCCCGCCAGCTTGCCGTCCGCGCTTCGGACCAGGAAGACGAATCGCGTCGGCTGGAAGCGTTCGGGCTTAATCAACAGCATCAGCTTGCCGGGCTCCGGAAAGAGCTCGTCGAACAGCGCGCTCTCCCGTTCGTTGACCTCCAGCGCAGAGCGCGTGTGCGCGATGAACCACCCCAGCAGATCGCAGTCATGAAGCTCCGGGTCCGACGCCGCCGAAGCAAGCTGCTCCCTCAGCGCAGCGAGATCTTTCTCCGAGAGCACGAACGACGGTCCCCGCGAATGCTCGCATGCAATGGGCCGGAAGGCTTCGATTCGCGCCGAACTTGCTTCGACGCGACCGAACAGCAGGCCACCGATCTCTACACCGCCGTGCGGAATGCGGCGGTATCCTTCATTGACCTGAAAATCTATTTCGTGGAACAGCGAAAGCAGGTAGGAGACCTCAAACGAAGTCCCCGGAATCGTCCAAACGGCGTATTCGGATTCCGCGCGGTTTTCGCTCATACCGGGCCGGATTCAGGCGCAACCGGCAGGCACATCGAAATCGTGCCTGTTTCGTCCGATTCGCCGGAATCCTCTTGGAGCACGTAGAAATAGGTCACCACGCCAATTCCTAGAACTATCAAGATAATGACGGTCAGCCATCGCGCCGAACGCAGCGTCCAAAGCTTGTCTTGCGCCACCACGGCCGCCGTATAGGCTACCGCCGCGCTTGCGAGGCCGACGCTGAATCCCAGTTTCCAGCCCCAATGCATCAAATCGAGAGCGGCTTGCCCGCCAATCTCCGACCACGCCGTGAAGATCGCGACTAACGCGATAAGGAACTCGAACGCATAGATAAGCCGCAACAGTTTTTGCGTCATGCTTCGGGGCAATATACGCGCACCACGGGAAACATCCCCTGTCCGCTGGTCTCATTCTACGATGAATAAGTAAGTGGTCCCGGAATTGTTCTCAAGCCGGGCATCCGGACGGGTCCACGCAGGCGGGGTTCACACATAAATAATGAAGGTTTCCATAGAAGGCATCGAACTGCACCTTGCGCATCCGGACGAATTAAACGTCACCTGGGTGGGACAAGAAGAGACCATGCGGCAGTTGATGGCGGCCTGGATGGTCATAGACGATCGGGACGTCCCCATGAACCCGCGCCTTTTGGGCAAGCCGGGCGTCGGCAAGACGACGATGGCCTATGCCGCCGGCAAGCGGCTCGGCCGCGAAGTCTATATCATGCAGGCGACCGTCGATACCCGCCCCGAAGATTTGCTCATCACACCGGTTGTCGAGGGCGTGTCCCAACTGAAGTATGTAGCTTCTCCCCTGCTGACCGCCATGATCCGCGGCGGAGTCGCGGTGCTCGACGAAGGGAATCGCATGAGCGAAAAGAGCTGGGCGAGCCTCGCGCCGCTGCTCGATAACCGCCGCTATGTGGAATCGATCGTGGCGGGCGTGAAGATTCGCGCGCACAAGAATTTTCGCCTGGCCGCGACGATGAACGACGATTCCTCCACCTTCGATCTGCCCGAGTACATTCATTCGCGCCTGCAACCCCAGATCCTCATAGATTTTCCGGAGCGGGCGGAAGAGCTTGCCATCCTGCGCGAAAACCTTCCGTTCTCTCCCGACGACGTCTTGCAATACGTGACGGATTTTCTGCAGCAGGCGCATGCCGCCGACGAAAGCTACACCGTTCGCGACGGCATCAACATCGCGCGTTATGCCCTGAAGCTGAACGCGGAAACGGGCCAGCCGCATCGGCTGCTGCTGCAAGCGGCGGTGCGCGCCGTCCTGGGCGAAGAAGCGGGCCGCTACAGCGTACGCCGTTAAGCTATGCCGAAAGAATTCGCGCCGGAAGAATTCGGGCTGGAAGAACCGGCCGACGCGGGCTCTATCCGCCGCTCGAATCTCATCTATTTTCCCGTCGTCCCCGGCCGGATCGAGTTCGCCTCGCGCGTACGCAATTACCTGCTTGAACACCGCCCGCGAGTCGTCGCCGTTGAGCTTCCCTCGTCGCTTGAAGCGCGCTACCGCGCAGCGTTGGATCGCCTCCCGCGCATGTCCGTCATTTTGATTCCGGAGGACAGCGGGGACCAGGAGCGCGCAACCTATATACCAATCGAACCCGCCGACCCTTTCGTAGAGGCCCTTCGCACAGCGGGCGAGATCGGCGCCGCCACTGTCTTTCTGGAGCCCGCTACGCACGAGCGTCCGCATCTCAACGACACGTATCCCGAGCCATACGCCGTCGAGCTTATCGGCATGGAACGGTACGTGGAGGCGTATCGAGTTTTTCCGCAGCCGCGCTCGCCGGAACTGGACGCGCACGCAGCCGCCATGGCGAGGAAGCTGCAAGGCGCGGATCCGCTCGCTTCCATCTGCGTAGTCGTTTCCCTGAACCTCCTGGACCCGCTGCTGGACGCCATGGAGGTCCCGCAAGAGGAGAAGCCTGCGCCACGCGCGCGCCTTTTTCATCGCGCCGAGCTCTTCAACCTCCACCCCGAATGTCTTGCGGAAGTCACCAGCGAAGCGCCCTACTTTCAGGAGCGGTACGAGGAGATCCGCGCCGAGCCAAAGATCCCCGCCATCGACCGCCGCCGCTGGCAACTCGCTCTTCTGCGCGATGCGGAACAAGAATATGCGATCAATACCGGCGACCGCATGCAGCCCTGGCAGCGCCTGGCCCTCGCCAAGTTCACCCGCAACCTCGCCGTGCTCGATCAACGCCTGCTGCCGGGCGTCTATGATCTGGCGCTTGGGGCTCGCTCCATCGTCGACGATAACTTCGCCTACGAAGTCTGGCAGATGGCCAATCGTTTTTCCGTCCAGCGCACCGAAGATCCTCCTGTCGAGACGCTGAATTTATCGGGCGATGAAGTATGGCTGCGCACCCGCAAGCTGCGGATTCGGAGGCGGCTGCCGCGCATGAAACAGATGCTGAAGCCGTCCGGGCTAAAGCGGCGCAAACGCGAAAAGGCCAAAGGCGAGTGGGCGCGCCAGACCACCGGCGCGTCCATCTGCTCCTATCCTCCCGAAGATCTGGTGATCGAGAGCTACGGGCTCTTTCTGAAGCGCTACGCAAAATCCATGCTTTCCGAAGAGCGCTCGCGCGTGGAGCCTTTCACAACCTCCGTATTGGACGGCATCGATCTGCGCGAGACCATTCGCAACTGGCACGAACAGCGGCTTTATGTGCGGGAGTTAGGCAAATTTTCCGGCGAAACAGGCGCGATCCTCATCATCTTCGACGAAGACAAAGCCGATCGGTATCCATATCTGACTACCTGGCTCGGCGAACACCAGAACGAATCGGACATGGCGTTCTATTCCACATATCCGTTCGATCACATCGTCGGCCCTGGAATCGGCCGCGCCGAATATGGCGGTCTGCTGATGACGCTGCCGCCGCGCCGTATGTACGACGTCTGGAGCGATAGCGATTACGAGATGGCCGAGACCAAGGCCGAGCGCCTGTTGATGGCCGCGCTCGATTACTCCATGGAGCGCCACGTCGTCTACGTCGCCGCGAAGCCCCCGCGCAGTATGTTCCGCCAGTTGGCGGCTCGCTTGAATCGGAAAATTATCTATATTCCGCTTGGCCAGTTATCGCCCGCCAAGCTCAAGAAGATTCGCGTCGTGCATGTGCTCGATAGCCATGAACGCCGGGAACACGCCAAGGAATATATCTGGTGATTCCCTCGAAGAAGAGAACGCAAACTCGGGTGCAAGAGACTCGGGAACTCTCATCTGCTTTAATAGAGGTCCATGTCTGCGCTTGAAGCAGTGCTCGGTCCTTACATAAATAGCAGCCGCGTATATCTGGAGCAATTTATCCGCCGCGCGGCGGCTAGCGTTCCGCCGGGCTCGCTGATTCTCGACGCAGGGGCTGGCGAGAGCACGCCATACCGCTCGCTGTTTGGGCATCTTAAGTACGAATCAGCCGACACTGCCGGCGACGCTACATACAAGGGCGATATCGCGTCTCTGCCGGTTAAAGGCAACCGCTTTGACTTGATTCTGTCGACACAGTTGTTAGAGCACGTTCCGCAGCCGGCCGCGGTGCTCGGTGAATTGTTTCGCGTACTGAAGCCGGGATGCAGGTTGTGGTTGACCACGCCGCTCTTCTACGAAGAGCATATGCAGCCGTACGATTACTTCCGCTACACCCGTTTCGGTCTCAGGCGGCTCTTTGAAGATGCGGGATTTCAGATTGAAGAGATTGGCGAACTCGAAGGGTACTTCGGCACTCTTGCGTATCAGCTCGATGTGGCTTCCCGCAGTTTGCCGCGGCGGCTCGCGCCAAATGGGGGCGGGCTCAGAGGCGCGGTTGGAAGCGCGGTAGCGGTCCTGTTCCGTCCGGTCTCGGCCATCCTCGCGCGCTTTTACTCGCGCCTGGACTGCTCGGCCAAATTCACGGACGCCGGACAATGCAAGAATTATTCCGTAATCGCCGTGAAGCCTTGAAGGTTCGAAGCGTGGCAGTTTGAATGCGCTCGGGCCGCCGCCCGTTCGGTAGCTAAATCCAGTCACTTACATCTTTGTGAAAGCGGCCGCGAGCGCATGCTATCGTTGGAGTGTTCGGGCCCTTAGCTCAGTTGGTTAGAGCGCTACCTTGACACGGTAGAGGTCAGAGATTCGAGTTCTCTAGGGCCCACCACGCTCGTTCCACCCGGCCACTCACGCGCCTATCTCAATCACAAAATATTGCGCCGATGTTTCGCCGATATTTTTCATCCCGTGCTCTTCATTCGAATTGATGTATACAACCGAACCGGGCTTCACCCTGCACGTTTTGCCGGCGATCGTGAATTCGAGGACGCCATCTTTCACCAGCATCATCTCCTCATGCGTGTGATGATGCGGCGGGTGCGGCATCTGCCCCGCGGGAAGCGTACTGATATGCATTGCGAGCGGGCATCCGGTATGCGTTCTGCCCCGGAAAACGTTGCGCGTTTCCATTTGATTCGCATGTTTCTCTACCGGCAGCTCGTCGAAGGCGTAGCACTTCGAAGGCAGTTCGGAAAGTTCGGCCTTGGCTCTTGACGCCGCGAACAGCGCGGGTAGCAGCAGGCCCAGATCTCTGCGAGTGTGGCTCATATAGCAACTGTCTACCACGCCTTCGAGACACCTTGCCGGATCGACCGGCTGCGCCTGCTGCTTAACCGCTCCGAGGCCGCGCTGCGCCCTCTCGCCTGACGCCTACCTCAATTGATTGCGGGCGTAGTGAATTGCAACGTCGGCGAGGTTGTCGTGTGGCCGGCCGAATCCGTGCTTTGCACCCGGTACTCGTAAGTCGTAGCCGGAGCGAGCTGATAAATGGTCAGCGCCGGGGTTGTAGTCGCCGCCGGATTACCCGATACCGCGGCCTGGGTCGCGGAGTTCAGCGAAATGGTTTCCACGCTGCCGCCGATCGAAATCGGTATCAGCAGCACGGTATTCGCCGTTGCCGCTTCGTTCGATCTCCAGGAGATCGTAGCCTGCGAGAACGAATACCCGCAGCAACTCTTCCCGGAGGGCGCGAATCCTTGGCCCTTGCCGACCCCGAACCAGCCGGTTGCCCCGGCGCTGGCCGAAACCGAAATATTCGATAACACCGGCCCTGGCGCTGTAACCGCGGGAGTCGTAAATGTCAGGTCCTGCGAGTAACTCGTTCGGCCGCTGTTATCGGTGCTCTCGACGGCATAATGGTAAGTCGCGTTGGGAACCAATCCCGTCAGAGTTACGCTATGCGATGTAGTTCCTGATGCATTACTTATTGCCGTCTCGTTGAAGTACGTGCAATGCCAGAGGCCCGAGTTGTAAACGACTTCCGCCGTCGCCGCTTCGTTTGTCGTCCACTGAATGATTGCGTTCGCCGTCGCCGAGCTTCCGCTACCCACCAGCGCGATGCCGGTCACCGAAGGCGCGCTAAGCACCGGACCCGCCGATTGCGGCGTCTTAAATGTTGAATCCGACGATACGGTTCTGCCTCCTGCCTCGTCCGTGCCGATAACCGCGTAGTGATACGTGGTATTCGGCTGCAGCCCTGCGAGCGTGATCTCATGATTGGTCGACAGGCTCGCGTTGAGCAGCGAAGTCTGGGTATATGCGGCGCTGGCGCCATACTCGATCTGACCGGTCGCGCCAGCTCCCGTCGTCCATGAGATCGCGGCGGACGTTGCCGTCGGAACCAAAACCGAAACGTTGAAGATCTGGGGGGCGGACGAACTATATTCGAACGCCCCCATATCCGGCGCGGAGCCATTGTAATTGGCGAGATCTACATTGTCTCCGCGGTTGAAGGTCACCTCCGAGCTGACCGTCAGAACGTTGCTCTGGTAATTTACGGCTGTTACCGCCGTGGCCGCATTATGCCCGATCTTCACAAGGTCTCCAGGAACCACTCCAAAGCCGTTTGTGAAAAAGTACGGATCGTCGACAGGAACGTTCGTCGACGCGCCCGCCGCCGTCGTATGCGCCAGATGAGTTCCCGCGTCGATTGCGGGCGACGAACCGGCGAGCTGAAAGTTTCCACCGGGCCCATTTAGAAACTCTGGATTCGCCTGGATATTGCCTGAAACATACGATCCATACCCCGATTCCACCGAACTTAGGGTCCAATCGAAATAGGTGCTGGGCGTCGAATATTGCACCACCTGGTTATTGCCTGGATCGTTCCCCACGATGTTATTAAAAATATAGTTGTAGTAGGGGAAGAAAGGCCAGGGTTTATCGGGCGAGTGATACGTCTCCGCGAAAATATACATCGAGGTAGCCGGCGAATTGAACATCGACCCTTGAGTCTCGTTCTCATACAGGATGTTGTTGACGATTTTGTTGTTGGTGACATAGTTGAAGGCCGGCGGACTGACGGCCTCGTCTTCTCTCTGCGATAGAAAGATCGGCAGGTAGCCAATTTGATAAAAAACATTGTTATAAATTCTGTTGTTATCGGCGCTCGAATCTACTATATTGCTCTGCCCAGCGAGTAGAAGGCCGTTGTTTTCGTACCAACCTGCCTCGTTGGAGAGTATGTTGTTGCGAACGATATTGTTACTCGCGTTCAACAGAAGGTTGGTCTTGATGTAGGCGACGCCCTCTCCGACGTTTGAGATGCGGTTTCCCTCGATCAGCATGTTTTGCGACCCGTCGCCGGTTTCGCCGATTCCGCCTCCCCAATGCTGCACAATCGTGTTATCGCGCATCACGATATCCTTACTGGCGCCAAAGGAAGGATTGTAAATAGCATCGGCGAAATAGTGGCCGTTTCTTGCGCCGTAGTTATTCTGAATCAAGATATTGCTCGACCCTAGTACGACGATTCCGTCCCCCTCGCCGTCCGTATCGATATACCCGTTTGTGTCGAACACATTGTTCTGAATAACTACATTGCTCACTCCGTTGATCCGCACGAACTGGCCGCCTGTTTCTTTGAAGGTGCAATTCTGAACGGTTACGTTAGACGACCAGATGTCCACGGCGTCGTTGGTATCCGGCCGGAAAAAATTCAGCCCGTCCACCAGGAGCGGCGAGTAAGTCGAAATCACGGTGCCCCATGGCGCGGCTCCCGTCAAAACCGGAACTTCGCCCGGATATGCGATGACCGTGATGGGCTGTTGAGCCGTAGTCACCCCAGACGGAACAATCAGGTAATCGTTGACATAAAAGCCGGCGCGCATCACGATCGTCTCTCCCGGCTGGAGAAGAAAGGAGGCGTGATGCAACGTCGCCCAGGGGGCCTGAAGAGAGCCCGAGTTGCCATCGTTACCCCACGGAGCAACATAGAACGTGGGGCCGGTCGTGGACGGCGTAGCAGCCATCGTCGTCCGCTGCGTGACAGTAAGCAGGGACACAGAAGTAAGCCCAATTAAAAGGGCGGAAATATATGTATTAGTCAAAGGCACACCTATCTGGTTTTTTGGACCAGTGTAGCTAACTCTGCTTATGGCAGGTGGTACAAATGTGTGAATTGAGGATAAGAATTATCGGTTTCAGACTGCTATTCCGGTCTTTTCAACAGGAAAAGTAGGGATACACCTACCAGTAAGACTCCCAACGTCGCAGGTTCCGGCGTTCGGATCGGGTCGATCATTCGCAACTCGAATGAGAAATCATTGGAGCTATCCGATTCTTCCACTGAATCGGACACGCTGATCGTCACCGAGAACGGGCTTCCAGGGGCATGTGCAATGGCAAATTCAGAGGCGAGCCGCCGATCCATCCATCGCCATTGCTGGTGACGACCTCGATGGCGCCCAACGCGCCGCCCTGGTCGTCTGTCGCGTCGCTGCTCCACCCATAGAAGACCCAATCCCCGGAATCCGATGGCAGATTGATCGTAGCCATGAACGACATCCCCGCTTGGCCCACCAGCCCAATCCCCTGCCCCATATTCCAGTTGCCCTGCAGGGTGTAGTCCTGCGTACCCACTGTGGACGGCCCCAGACCGTCCGGCGAACCGGTTGGCTCAAAAGACAGATAGCCTTGTGCCGAAACCGGCGAATAGAACTGCCCGGCAGGCACATACACGCTTGAATCGGCGCCGCAAGAAGCGGATGCGGCTGAGAACTGCTCGCACTGTTGCGATCCGGCGGTCGCGCTGACGGAGAGAAGCGCGTCGGCGAAAGCTCCTCCGCCGAAAACCGTCACCAGCAAACAGACGATCCCTAGCCGCATGTGATTCGTAGATGCGGCTCGGCTCAATCCGACGACATAAACCAAGGTACTGGTTGTAAGGGCATCACCCCACGGGCATACAGGGGTATATGCGCTGCTCTGCAAATTTGGTTGAATTGATCTTGGTCAATCTCTCGCTTTCTCCGCTGGCGGACCGTGCGCTCCGCCTTTTACATGAACTCTCCGGGTCATCTGCCGCGCCTTCGCTCTTCTCCGTGCCCGGCCGCGTCAACCTCATAGGCGAGCACATCGACTACCACAATCTGCCGGTTTTGCCCATGGCCATCCAGCGCCGCATCTGGATCGCCTTCACTCCCCAGCCGGAGATGCGCGTGCGCGCCGTCAGCGCCGGCGCATATGAACCGCGTGAATTCGTTCTCGCCAAAGATCTGGAACCCAGTCCCTCGGGCGATTGGGTCAACTATGCTAAGGCCGCCGCGCAGGCGGTCTCAAGCCGCTGGCGCATCACGCGGGGCATTGACGCAGCCATCGCCGCCGACCTTCCCGCCGCGGCGGGGCTCGCCTCCTCTTCGGCGCTACTCGCAGCGTTCACCCTCGCGCTGCTTGAGGCCAATCGTATCGCCGCCACAGAAGCCGAACTGCTCGACATCCTGCCGGAGGGGGAACAATTCGTCGGCACCCGAGGCGGAGGCATGGACCACGCGGCCGTGCTCGGCGCCCGCGCAGGGTCCGCGTTACTGGTCCGCTTCGCGCCGTTTCAATTGTGTCCGATCCCAGTGCCGCCTGATTGGTGCTTCCTTGCGGCTCACAGCATGACCACGGCGGAAAAATCGGGCGCGGTTCGCGCGGAATACAATGCGCGCCGCCTCGCGGGCGCTCGCGCCCTCAGCGCTCTCGGCTTCGATTGTTACAGCTCCGCGCTTGCGCAACACTCCGCGTCCCAGCTCGAAGCTCTCGCGCGGCGCGCCGCCGCGGAAGAACGCCTCACCCCCGAAGAATCTCGCGCTTTCCTGCACGTCACAAGCGAAGGCGCTCGCGTCGAACAGGCGCTCGACGCGCTGCGCACGGCAGACGCTCCCGCTTTCGGGCACTTGCTGATCGCCTCGCACGCGAGCCTTCGCGACCAACTCCGCGTCAGCTCACCCGCGCTAGACGAGTTAGTCGATACCGCGCTCGCCGCGGGCGCCCTGGGGGCTCGCCTCACAGGCGCGGGATTCGGAGGATGCGCGATCATACTGTGCCGCGCCTCCGATTGCTCGCATGTGCAACAGCAGCTCACCGCGCGGTACTACTCTCGGCGGCCTGCCTTCGATCCCAGCCTTCACTTGATCCGGACAGAGCCTTCCGCGGGCGTCTTGCATTCCTCATGAACAGCTCACCATTCATCCGCCGCGCCGTGGCGCTCGCCGCGGGCAAAGGCACGCGCATGGGCGCCATCACGGAAGAAACTCCCAAACCCATGCTGCCCATTCAAGGCAAACCGATGCTGGAACACATTCTCGAGCGGCTCGCTTCCGCCGGCATCGAGCGATTCCTGATCGTCGTGGGCTACCGCCACGAATCGATCGAGCGGCATTTCCGCAGTTCTCCGCTCGCCATCGAATTTCGCGTGCAGGAAATTGTGAATGGCACCGGCTCGGCCGCGCAACTCGCTCGCGGCTTCACATCCGGCGAACCCTTCCTGCTCACCTACGCCGACATCCTTTGCGACTCCATCGAATACACTCGCTGCGCCGAAACTCTGCGCGATCACCCTGCCGCCGCGGCCGTGCTGGCCGTCAAAGCAGTCGACGATCCTTGGCAGGGCGCCGCTGTTTACGAGGATCGCGGCCGCATTCTAAACATCGTCGAGAAACCGCCCCGCGGCGCCTCCACCACCCACTGGAACAGCGCCGGCCTTTACGCCTTCCGTCCCGTTCTGTTCGACTATCTCGATCGGGTCGTTCCGTCGCAGCGCAATGAATACGAACTCACTTCCGCGCTCGACCTGATGCTCGCCGAGGGAGACGAGCTTCGAATCTCGCCTATCGCGGGCGCATGGCGCGATGTAGGCCGTCCCGAAGATCTCGCCGCCTTGAACGCTCCGGCGGAGCGCGAGCCGTGATCGCTCGGCCCTTGTGCTAGTCTAGGCTTCCGTACTCCCGCATGACGCCTTACGATCGCGAGCTTGGCATGCATCGCCGCGTCACTCGGCGCGACTTTTTGAACGGCTTTGCGGTCTCGGCGGCCGCGCTCGCGAGCGCCTCCCGGTTGCCGGCAAGCGAGGCGGATCCCGCCGCTCCCGAACTTGCGCCCGATTATTACCCGCCCATGCTCACCGGCATGCGCGGCGATCATGACGAAATCTACAAAGTCCCCCACTCCTTGCGCGACAACGATTTTTGGCAGACCGCCGGCGCCCCAGCGGCTACGGGCGAAGACTATGAACTCGCCATCGTCGGCGGAGGCATCAGCGGCCTCGCCGCTGCGCGCTTCTATCGCAAAGCGGCGGGTCCCGCCGCCCGCATTCTCATCCTCGAAAATCACGACGATTTCGGCGGCCACGCCAAGCGCAACGAATTCCGTCAAACGGGACGAATGCTGCTCGGCTATGGCGGCACTTTCGCCATCGAAAGCCCGCAGCCCTATAGTGCGGTCGCCAAGCAGGTAATCGCCGAGCTGGGCATCGACGTCTCCTCCACGACTCGCGTGTTCGACCGCGATCTGTATCCTTCGCTCGGCCTCAGCCCCTCCGTTTTCTTCGACAAAGAGACCTTCGGCAAGGACGCGCTCGTGGTTGAGCCGCGACCCGATTGGTATTGCGATCCCGCCCCGAAGCAGACTGCCGATCAACGGTGGAAGATCTTCTTCGACGCCGCGCCCATCGCCGACGCCGCCAAGCGCGATCTCCGCCGGCTTTACGAAGAGAAGAAAGACTATCTTCCCGGCCTCGCCTCAGATCAGAAGAAAGCCCGCATGGCGCGCGTCAGCTACGCCGCGTTTCTCACCGGGCCCATGGGCGCGCATCCTGACGTGGTCAAGTATTTTCAAGCCCGCCCGTACAGCTTATTCGGACTCGGAATCGACGCCGTCTCGGCGCAGGACGCCTGGGGCTTAGGATTCCCCGGCTTCGACGGCATGGACCTGGACCCCGCGCCCGGCCCCGGCCAGAACCGCGACGCGATCCGCACCGAAGAAGGCGAGCGGTATTTCTATCACTTTCCGGACGGCAACTCTTCCATTGCGCGCCTGTTGGTGCGCGAGCTCATTCCCGACGCTGTCCCCGGCTCGAATGCGCGGGATGTTGTCACGGCGCGAACCAATTTCGCCGCGCTCGATAAGCTACACCGCCCGACGCGCATTCGCTTGAACAGCACCGTTGTGCGCGTGCGTCACGCGGGCCATCCAGCCTCCGCAAAGAGCGTTGAAATCACGTATTCGCGGCTCGGCAAACTGCAGACCGTCCGAGCGAGTAAGTGCATTCTCGCCTGCTGGCACCTCATGATTCCCTATATCTGCGCCGAGCTGCCCGCCGAACAGAAGACTGCGCTTGCTTCCGCGGCCAAGGCGCCGTTGGTATACACCAACGTTCTCATTCGTAACTGGAACGCGTTCCAGAGATTGGGCGTCAGTTCGATTTATGCGCCCGGCAGCTTTCATAGCGAAGTCAATCTCGACCTGCCGGTCAGCATCGGCAATTACAAATGCCCGCGCCGTCCTTCCGATTCAATCCTCGTGCACATGCAGAGAGTTCCCACCCTGCCCGGCTTGCCCTCCCGAGCGCAGCACCGCGCCGGCCGCCTCGACCTTTTCAATACGAGCTTTGAAACCTTCGAGCGCAACATTCGCGATCAACTCGCGCGCATGCTGTCTGGCGGCGGTTTTGACCCGGGGCGCGACATCGCGGCCATCACGGTCAACCGCTGGCCGCACGGTTATGCATACCAATACAATTCTCTTTGGGACAAGTTCTGGCTCGAAGGCGGTCCGTTGCCCTGCGTGGCGGCCCGCCAGCCTTTTGGCCGGATCGCTATCGCCAATTCGGACGCGGGAGCTTACGCTTATACTGACGGCGCAATCGATCAAGCCCACCGCGCGGTCCAGGATTTACTAACTCGCAGCTAACTCGTCGACTTACATGCCCACCTCTTTATCTCCGAGCGAAATTTCCGAACTTACTCGCAAACTCAATTACGGCACCTGGCGCTTTCAGAAGGGATGGACGCCTCTCAATATCGTCGATGCCGAAGGCTGCTTCATCGTAGATGGAGCAGGCAAACGCTATCTGGATTTCTCGGCGCAACTGATGTGCGTCAACCTCGGGCATAAGAACAGCGCGGTCATCTCCGCCATCGGCGCCCAGGCCCGCGCGCTCGCCTACATCGCGCCGGGCTACGCGACCGATGTGCGCGTCGAGTTGAGCCAGTTGCTGCTAGAGGTTCTTCCTCAAGGCCTCAACAAGTTTTTCTTCACGACTTCCGGCACCGAAGCCAACGAAGCTGCGTTCAAGATCGCCCGCATGTTCACGGGGAAATCGAAAATCGTTTCCCGCTACCGCTCCTACCACGGCTCGACTACGGCTTCCATCGGGGCCACCGGAGACCCGCGCCGCTGGGCCGCCGAGCCTTCCGCCAAAGGCCAAGGCTTCGTCTTCGCGCCCGAGGTGAACTGCTATAACTGCCCGATCCGCCACCGCTACCCCGAATGCGATATCGCATGCGCCGACTACCTCGAACACATCGTTGAAAACGAGAACGACGTCGCCGCCGTGATCGTCGAGCCCATTGTCGGCACTAACGGCGTTCTGGTTCCGCCGCCCGAATACATGCCGCGGCTGCGCCGCATCTGCGACCGCCACGGCGTGCTCCTCATCGCCGACGAGGTCATGACCGGGTGGGGCCGCACCGGTAAATGGTTTGCCTTCGACCATTGGAACGTGCAGCCCGACATTCTGGTGACCGCCAAAGGCATCACGTCCGCGTACATCCCGCTGGGGCTTTGCGCTACAACGGCGCGTATTGCCGATTACTTTGAAGACCACTTCTTCGCCCACGGCCACACGTACGAAGCTCACCCGTTGACGCTTGCTCCCGCCGTCGCCGCCATCCGCGAAATGCAGCGAATGAACCTGGTGGAACGCGCCCGAGAGATGGGCGGCTATCTCGGCGAACAGCTCGCGGCGCTTCGAGCGAAGCATCCCTCCATCGGCGACGTTCGCGGCTTGGGTCTATTCTGGGCCATCGAGCTCGTGAAGAATCGAAGCACCAAGAAACCGTTCAACACCAAGGCCGATAAAGTGTCCGGAAAACCACTTCTTGTAGATAAAATTGTCGGGGAGATGCTCAAGTCGGGTGTAATTGTCAATTCCTGGATCAGCCATTTCGTTATCGCGCCGCCCTTAATCATTGAAAAGAACGAGATAGATCTGGGCATTCAAGCCTTCGACAGGGCTCTGACGATCGCTGACGAACAAGTGGAAGAGTAATTGTTAGTACAGCGCTCAGGAATTTACAAATCATTTACTAGATCGTAGCAATTATCAGCCCCGTGAGGGTTTACATTTGGCACAAACATAGAGGTGTCTCATGCACAAACTCGCCTTTACACTTACTCCGGCTGCCTTGGCTCTGCTGTTTGCGGGTGCCGCGGTCTCCGCCGCTAACGACTGCGCGCCTATCTTGCCCCAGTTACCTCATAGCGCGCTCGTCGTAGCCAACACCGTCCCCGCCAACGGCGACGTCAATCCCTACGGAGTCGCTTTCGTCCCGCACGATTTCGCTTCCGGCGGCGCCATTCACCCCGGCGATATCCTGGTCTCCAACTTCAACAATTCGCAGAACCTTCAAGGAACCGGGTCCACCATCGTTTCAATCGCCGCGGATGGGCATCCGTCTCTGTTTTTCCAGGGCCACAAAGGACTGGGGCTCAGCACTGCTCTGGCAGTCCTCAAGAGCGGCGTTGTTCTCGTCGGCAATGTTCCCACCAAAGACGGCAGCTTCGAGACTATTCAGCAAGGCTCGCTGATCGCGGTGAATCGTTGGGGCAAGACGATCGCAACCTTTTCCGATTCGACCTTCCTCGATGGTCCCTGGGATCTCGCCGCTGTCGACTACGGCTCGCGGGCCATCGTCTTCGTATCGAGCGTTCTCAACGGCACAGTATCGCGCCTCGATTTCGACATTTCCGAAAACGGGGACGCCATCTATCTGGACCAGGCGACGCTCATCGCCCGCGGCTATTCCCATCGCGGCGATCCAGCAGCTCTCGTGGTCGGCCCCACCGGGCTCGCCTTGGACGTGGAGCAGGATCTGCTCTATGTCGCCTCAACCGAAGACAACGCCATTTACGCCGTGCGCCACGCGCTTCATCGTGAAGACCCGGAAGACAGAGGCGCATTGGTCTTCCGCGACGATGCTCGCCTGCGAGGCCCGCTGGGTCTCATTCTCGCCCACAACGGCGACCTGATTACCTCCAACGGAGACGCCATCAACGGCAATCCGAACCAACCGAGCGAACTGGTCGAGTTCACCAGAGCCGGACATTTTGTCGCGCAGTATTCGGTTGACCTCGGCGGCCAAGGTGGAGCATTCGGCTTGGCCCTACATGGCCGCGAGGACGACCGGCGCCTTGCGGCCGTCGACGATGTCGTTAATACTCTGAAGATCTGGACACTGCCGAACTAACTTCGCGCGGCGAGCCGAGGTCCGTAAGTCGCGGCCGAACCCGGCTACGCCAGGCTCCAACCTTTTCGAAACTTCGGCTTTAGGAGCTTATCGGCTTCCGAGTTATTTGCCACTCGCATTTTCGCGCTGTCCCATTCCAGCTTGCCCTGAAAGCGAAGCGCCAGGACGCCCAATGTGACCCACTCGGTAAACGGCGCGGCAACGGAGAAGTTCGAGCACGCCGGATCGCCGCCCTTGCAGGCGCGAATCCAATCGCGATAATGCCCCGGCGAGCGCGTCAGCAACTCCGGCGGGAATTTGTAATCACGCATCTTCTCAACCGGTATCAACCGAGTCCACTCGCCGTAGGTGCCCGTCGTGATGAATCCTTTGTCACCGACAAACACGCTGCCGTTGCTACCTTTATTGATTCGCCGCGCGATCTCGCTCTCCCTTTGCGCGTCTGCGTCGTTGGCGCGCGGCGCCGGCGGCGCGGGACGCGGCTCCTCGGCCTGCGGCTCGGGCGAAAAGAACGCGTCCGTAAATACTCCCCCAATGGGTTGACTCTCGGGTGGGTTGAGGCCCGTTCGAAGATGACCGCGCCGCTCCCTCGGCAGATCGCCCAGGATCTCGTCTTTAGGAATACCGGGGATGTCCGGCTGCTCCATCATCGCGTCGTACCAGAAGACCTTAACCGGGGGCATGTCCCCTCGCGCGGGAAAATCGAACCGGATCACGGCTTTTGCCGGATAGTAGTAATCGCTCTTGCCTTCGAGCTTGATGCACTCCACGCTCTCCGGCGCGCCCAGCTTCAGCGCCAGATTCGGCGCGCCCAGAATGTGGCACGCCATATCGCCTAACGCCCCGGAACCGAAATCGTAAAATCCGCGCCAGGCAAACGGCAGATACTTATCGCTGTAGGGCCGCTCGCTTTCGATCCCAAGCCACAGGTCCCAATCGAGGGTGGAAGGCGCCGGCATGGGCGGCGGCAGATCGGGCAGACCTTGCGGCCATACCGGCCGGTTCGTCCAGGCGTGCACTTCCGTCACATTGCCGATCTCACCCGACCAGATCATCTCCGCGCACTGCCGCGTCCCTTCGTTGGAGTAGCCTTGATTGCCCATCTGCGTCACCACGTTGTACTTCACCGCGGCTTCCGCCAATTGCCGGCATTCCCAGACGGTATGCGCCAGCGGCTTCTGCACATACACATGTTTCCCACGCTCCATGGCATGGATCGCGGCCGTTGCGTGCATGAAATCGGGAATCGTCACGATCACTGCGTCGATCTCGGCGCCCTGCTTGTCGAGCATGGCCCGAAAGTCGCGGTACTTCGGCACGTTCGGATAGGCTTGATAGGTTTCCGCTGCTCGTTTATCGTCCACATCGCATAATGCGACGATGTTCTCGGTGAGCGCGCATCCTTTGATGTCGCTGGTCGCCTTACCGCCCGCGCCAATGGAGGCGATGTTCAGCTTCTCATTAGGAGATTTGTAGCCCAGCGATTTCAGCGACGGCGTGCTGCCGAAGCCTCCCAGCGGGACAGCGCCCGCCAGCAGCGTGCCATAGAAGAAATGGCGTCTAGTTATTTCGTGGTATTTCACAATCGTCCTCCGCCCGCGTATTGGCTTCGGCACTGAGTTCCGGCGGGCTCAACTGGTAGACGCTGCGCGGGCGCTCAATATAACCGCCGCGTTACGTCCCTTGCAGCCGTTCGGCAATTTCTCTCTCAGATATGGCGCCTTCCTTGATCACGCGCCAATAGGGCTCGGTAATGTCCACCGTAGTCGAGCCCGCGCCCATGCAGAGTCCGCCATCCAGAACCAGGTCCAGGCGGCCGTCCATCGCCGCGAACAGTTCGATCCCGCTCGATATGGTCGGCTGGCCCGAAATGTTGGCGCTCGTCGCAATCAGCGCATGGCCCGTTTTCTCGATCATCGCGTTCAGCACATTCGAATTTGTGTGGCGCATCGCGAGCCGCCCGGTGTTGCCCGTGACCTTCAGAGGAACCTTCGCCGAGGCTGGAACAATCATCGTCAGCGGCCCCGGCCAAAAGTGCCGCGCGAGAATATAAAACCGGCTGCTCAGTTCCTTGCCCAGCTCCTCGGCCATCATGACATCTGAAACGGCCAGCGGGAGCGCCCGTTCCGTCTCCCGGCCCTTCGCCGCAAAGACACGCCCCACCGCTTTCAGATTCAGCGGATCCGCCACGAGGGTGTACAACGCGTCTGTCGGCACGCCCACCACGCGGCCGCGAGCCACTTCCTCCACCGCGCGCTCGATCGCGCCAGGGTACGGATTCTCTACGTCGACTTGGATCAGATCGGTTGCCACGTCAGGCGGTGCTCGATTCTCCGCCGAGCGGCGCAGGATTTCGTCAGTTTAACGTTCCCCCAGCGCCTCGGCAACTTGAATGGCCATGTCGTAGCGGCCGAATGGCGCGCTTAGTTGCACGCCCTGCACAACCGAACGCGCGCGCGCCGCCATCTCGCGGCCGATCAGAATGCCCTCCGCACGGGCCTTCTCGGCGCTATCGGCTCGGCGCATGCGCTCCATGAATGGCTGTGGAACCGGCACCCGCAGCTCATTCACCATAAATTCCGCGTTCCGGAAACTCGTCAGCGGCCAAATGCCGGCGATGACCGGCAGCTTGAACTGCTCGGTCCGCTTCACGAACCGTTCCAGAAGATTCAAATCGAACACCGGCTGGGTCACCACATACTCGGCGCCCGCCTCCACCTTCCAGGCTAGCCGCCTCATCTCTTCTTCCAGGTTCAGCGCGCCCGGGTTTGCGCCGACGCCGATCAACAGCGACGTCTGCGAGCCAATGGGATTGCCGCCGATATCCAAACCCTGGTTGAGGTTATTGACCACGTTGGTCAGCCCAATTGCGTCCACGTCGAACACCGCGGTCGCATCCGGATAGAGGCCCATTCGGGGCGGATCGCCCGTGATGCAGATCAGGTTGCGCACACCCATCGTATGCGCTCCCAACAGCTCCGACTGAATGCTCAGCAGGTTCCGGTCGCGGCAGCAGAAGTGCATGACGGCTTCGATGCCCGCGTGCTGTTGAATCAACTGGCAAGTGACCTGCGCGCTGAGCCTCGCGCTCGCCCGCGGGCCGTCGGGAACGTTGATGCAATCGATCCCGTTCTCGCCGCAAAGCCGCGCTCCGGCGATTTCTCTCGAAGCGTCCACGCCGCGCGGCGGCAGAATCTCCACAAACGCCACGAACTTGCCCGCCGCCAGCTTCGCGCCAAGCTTCGATTTCTCGCCCACCGGCAGCTTCGCCAGCCGCTTGCTCTTGGCCGCCGGCTCTTCCGGCAAATCGGCCGGCGTGGCCCGCGTCTGCACCGGCTGCAGCGAACGCACGTCTCCGCAGATCAGCTTGATATGCTCGGGCGTCGTCCCGCAACAACCGCCCACCACTCGCACGCCCACCTGCAGGAATCGCCGCGCATATTGCGCCATGTATTCGGGCGAGCATAAATAAATGTTGCGGCCTTCCACCGTCGCCGGCAAGCCCGCGTTCGGCATCGCGCTCAGCGGCTTGCTCGTCAGCGCCGCCATCTTCTCAATGGTCTCGAGCACCACCTTGGGACCCGCCGAGCAATTCACTCCGATCACGTCCACGGGCCATTCGTTCAGATGCTTAGTAAACGTGAAGGCGCCAGTGCCGTCGCGCAGCGCTCCGTCGTCGTTCACCGTGACCTGTGCGAGAATCGCCATCCGGTCGCCCGCCGCTTCCCGCGCCGCGTAGATGGCTTCGCGCAATTCGTTCAGCTCGTAAAACGTCTCGAGCACCAGCGCGTCCACGCCCGCCCCTACCAGCGCTTCGGCCTGCTCTCTGAAAACCTCTCGCGCCTCGGCGAACGACATCGGCCCGAGCGGCTCAATCTGCGTGCCCAAGGGCCCCAGCGCTCCCGCCACGAACGCCCGCTCGCCCGCCGCCTCGCGCGCCAGCCGGACTCCGGCTTGGTTGATAGCTCTCAGCTTTTCGGCTAGCCCGAACGCGCCCAGCCGTACGCGGTTCCCACCGAACGTGTTAGTCTCAATCAACTCCGCCCCGGCCCGGACGTATTCCTGATGAATTTCTTTCACCAGTTGCGGCGCCGAAAGATTCAGTTCGTCGAAGCAGCGATTGATGAAAATGCCCTTGGCGTAGAGCATCGTCCCCATCGCCCCATCGGCAACCACAATCTTCGTTTCCAGCTTCTTCCGGAATTCAGCGGCGCGAGTGAGTGTAATAGGTTCAGCGGCGGTCATGAAAGGCAAACCCGGCGTGACTTGCCTGGATTGGCGGCGGTTCGCCCCAGCCGCAAACAGTTTCCAGGCGCTCCGAATGGCTTTCACCGATTGTAGCGCGGTTTTCGATGGCGGCCCGTTGAGCCCTAGGCGCCTCCACCTTCAATAGCCTACGTTCCAACCAGGCTGCCGTCATCGGCAATGGTGTACCCATGAGCGCCGTCCACCGGATTTCCCAGGTTATCCGTCGGCACGAGTTGCTGAGTAAAGACCGTAAAGTACGCCGCCAGTTGCGGCGCTCCAGTGTCCACAATCACCGCCCCGTCCTGCCAGATCATGTTGTGGTCGCTATCCTGGCCGTTGTTGATGTAGCTTCCCGTCGATCCCTGGTTCATGTGAATGTCGTGAATCCCGTCGCCTGTGTCGTAGAGGCGCCCGAAGATCCACACATCGGATTTGTTTGCCTGCGCATTTTGCAGCATGCGCGTCAGCGAAGGAATCGGTTCCGCCTGGTCGCTTCCGTCCATAACATCGGTCGGCCGCCACGGACCCGTGCCCTTTAAAATGTCGCTGCGCAGGAAATCGAGAGCCGGCAGGGCGCTTGTATCCGTCAGATCCTCGAATCCCGGATTGAGTCCTCGCAGAGTGGCGACAATTGGATGGTCGAAATCGTAAACCAGCTTGTATTGCAACAGGTCGTCCGCGTCGTTTGTGCCTACGTTGATGGCGCAGTCCCATGGGGCGCCGTTCCCAAGACTAAAGCTGGCGTGCAGGTGATACTGAAGCTCGTTTTTCTTACGAGAGGATTGCAAGCGAGAATTGGAAACGCACTTACAACGTAGCGCTCCGTACGTGATTGGCATATTAGCTTGTCCTTTCCAGGCCGGCCCTGCCGTGCCGGATCATGATATCGAAGATTGGCGGGCAAGAAACAAGAGGATGAAACTCGCTCGGACGGCTCCGTTCGGTGCAGGTTGTAACCTCTTGTCATGACTTTCACCAAGCGGCTCCGGGAGCGGGTTCGCCGCGGCGAAATCACTTCCAGCGTTCGCATCTGGACCCGCCCGCGCGTCACCGTGGGCAGGCGCTATCGCATGGAGGAAGGAGAAATCGAGGTGGATTCGATTACGCCCATCGGTCTCCCCGACATCACTCCGCAGCTTGCGCGCGAAACGGGCTTTCTAGGCGTGATCGATTTGCTCAAGGTGGCCCAACACGGCAAAGGCGCCAATATCTATCTGGTCCGCTTTCACTACCTGCATTCCGGCGAGAAACGTTAAGATCCGCTAGCAGCCACGCGCCGCGCTCTTCAACACTCAACGATGCCGTGCTTCACCGCATAACGCGTCAATTCGGCCGTCGAACGCAGACTCAACCGGTTCATCAGGTTCGCTTTGTGAAACTCCACTGTCTTGACAGACACATTGAGGATGCCCGCGATTTCTTTTATCGATTTTCCTTCGGCGACCAGCTGTATCACCTCGCGCTGTCTCGGCGTGATACTGGATTTGAACCAGTCGGCGTAGTTCTCGCCGGACTGCGCCTCCAAGGCAGCCGCCGGAGCCCCCGCAACCTGCGGAGTTACGTAGACCTTCCCGGCTAGCGCGGATCGAATCGCCGGGATCAATTCGTCTGTAATGGACTGCTTGACAAGATACGCCGACGCGCCAATCTGCAGAGCCATCTTGACGTATTCCCGCTCCGATCGCTGCGTAAGAAACACGATCTTTGTGCGGGGTAGAAGTTTGTGGATCTGCCGCGCTGCGTCCATGCCGTTGAGAAGCGGCATGGAGACATCCAACACCACGGCATCGGGCTTCAAATGCTGCGCCGCGTCCACCAGATCGCGGCCGTTTGTCGCAATTCCTGCAATCTCGAAGTCGTCAGCCAGGAGAGTGCGCAAGCCTTCAAGGATCAGAGCATGGTCGTCTCCCAGCAAAAGGCGAGCCCTCTGCATGTTGCCTTGAATCCTCCTGACTTTACCCTCTCATTACACTACATTTCGCGCGGAGCGCGGCCGAGACGAAGCGGTCGCCGCGCATCGCATTGTGCAGCGCCTCCGGCAACTCGGAAACGGCAGCGCTCTTCAGACAGTATGCCGAGACTCCCCTCTCGAGCGCCGCCTCCACATACTCTGGCCCTGCGTGTTCGGTAAGTAGAACGATTCTTATCTGCGGCAGCACAGCCCGAATGCGGCTCGCCGCCTCCATCCCACTTACTATTGGCAAGCTGATGTCCAGCAACACTAAGTCAGGCTTCAACCGTTCCGTTTCTTCTATCGCAGCCTTTCCGTTATCGGCCTCGCCTATCACGTTAAATTCCGGTTCAAGTATCTGACACAGCGCCTCACGAACCAATGCTTGATCGTCCGCTACAAGCACTCGGACCCGTTCCATGCATTGGTGGGACGCCACCGGAATCACTGCCGTAACAGACCGATCGTTCCCTGCCCTACGTTTTGATCGCGCGGAGTGCCGTGTGTACGGTCGCCGACCTGTTGGGGTCGCGGGTGGCCTGCTCCGATGCGAGGAAGCACCCTGATACTATTACGCGCCGCTAGAGGCCCGCCCCATGCCCTTCGAAGCATGCCCTTCGGGCCCCACGCGATAATTATCTAGATCTACATGATCGTTCCTCCCTTGAGGCGTATCGCATCCATCAACGTCGGGCTGCCGCGCGAGGTGCAGGCCGGCAATCGGAAGGTGCTCACCAGCATCTTCAAGACGCCCGTTCAAGGAAAAGTTTCTCTGCGCAGCTTCAATGTGGAGGGCGATCGCCAGGCGGATCTCACCGTTCACGGCGGTCCGTCCAAAGCCGTTTATTCCTATTCATCCGAGCATTACCCGTTCTGGGCTGAACAGCTTCCCGGTGCGACTCTTCCGCCGGGCGCCTTTGGCGAGAACCTCACGACCGAAGGCATGCTGGAGGACTCCGTGCACATTGGCGATGTGTTTCGCGCCGGCTCAGCCGTCATAAAGGTCAGCCAGCCCAGAATGCCCTGTTTCAAACTCGCGATCCGTATGGCTCGTCCCGACATGGTTAAGAGATTCTGGGCCAGCGGACGGTCGGGCATTTACTTCTCCATCGTTGAAGAAGGCGAATTCGAATCCGGCGATCTTATCGAACCTATTGGCGCCGATCCCTGCGCCGTTACCATCGCCGACGTCATTCGTCTTTACAAGCGCGAGACGGACGACCCCGACCTTTTCTCCCGCGCCATGAACGCTCCTCTCTTTGGCAGTTGGAAACGAGAGATCCGCGAGCGATGGGCGCAAATGGCTCTCTGAGCCTGGGATCGCTTTCATTGGCGGACTTACTTCAGGATCTCGGCGCGACTGCGCCCAATCGCGTTTTTCGACTGCGCTGTTCAATTGCGAACACAGCAAGCCGATCGAATGGCCGGCAGGCGTTGCATCTCCCGATTGCCGCCGACCCGCAAAACTCCCAGTAAACCAACCATTTCCACGAACTCTTCGCGCCACGCCGGTGCTAACTAAACGCGCAGTTTAGTTGGTAAGCCGCGTGCTTTCGCTGTGGAGCAAGAGGTAACCATGGTTAAAGGCGCATTTCTGTTGCTTTCGCTTGCTTGGTTTATCGGGGGTGCGGCGTTGGCGGCGGACGATCCAATGGTGGGCAAATGGAAGCTCAATCCGCAAAAGAGCAAGCTGACTGACGAGATGAAGGTGACGAATCTCGGGGCGAATAAGTACTTGTTCGATTTTGGCGGCGGGAGCCCCGAGACGATTGTCGTGGATGGAACCGATCAGCCGGCAAATTTCGGAACGACGTTCGCTGTGACCGAAGTAGGTCCGGACGAATGGACCGGCATGCGCAAGAAGGACGGACGCATCCAGATCAAGGGCATTTGGAAACTCTCGAAGGACGGCAAGAGACTACATGACGATTTCACCTTCTTCGCCGATAACGGAAAGACGACGCATCTCGTTTATGTCTACGAACGGAGAGGAACAGGATCGGGCTTTTCGGGCGATTGGGTAAGCACGAGCGAACAGGTCGACACCGTATACGTGATGGAGGTGAGGGCGTTCCAAGGCGATGGTCTTTCGTTCATCACCGCGGGAGAAGGGGCGAAGAGCGTGAAGTTCGACGGCCAGGACTATTCGAACGTAAGCTCTGGGATCGAAACGGTGTCGTCTGCGCAGCGGGTGAACGAACGGACTATCAAGCTGAACGACAAGATTGCCGGGAAGTTAGTAGATGAGCAGGAGGTTCGGGTTTCCGAAGATAGGAAAACCTTAACAATGACCATTCGCGTGCCAGGGCGAGACGAGCCGAATGTGCTGGTGTTCGATCGCGAGTGAGTCAGCACTGTTTGCCCGAACCCGAAAATGCTAACCTGGGTTTGGGTTATTTCTGATTAAGCCGCCCCTGCCTTTTCTCTTCCGCCGACAGCTATCGCTTGATAAGCATCTTCCTCGGCGTCTCAGGCGTGTGCAGATCCGCTATGCTCGCCAACAGCGCTGACGCCCTCCAGGCATTCCAATCGGGCAACCAGATCTCCGACAGGTTCTTTCGCGAAACCGTGGACGCTTTGCCGGTCGCGATATATATGACCGACGCCCAGGGCTTGCTCACTTATTGCAATTCCGCCGCAGTCAAGCTCTTCGGCCGCACGCCTGAAATCGGCAGCGATCAATGGTCCATCGCATGGAAGATCTTCCAACCAGACGGCACGCCTCTGCCTCACAATCAATGCCCCCTGGGGATCGCCCTCAAGGGTGGCGAGATTGCCTCCGGCGCGGAGTGTGTCGCCGAGCGGCCCGACGGAACCTTCTTCTGGTTTATCGCTCATCCCACTATCCTCCGGGACCCGCAAGGCCGCATCCTGGGCGGCATCAACCTGCTCACCGACATCACCGAGCGCAAGAATGCCGAGTTGGAAGCCAAGGAGCAGTTTCGCGCCATAGTCGAAACCACTCAGGAATGCGTGAGCACCATCGCGCCCGATGGTACGCTGCTCTTCATAAATGGGGCGGGCCTTGCCATGCTTGGCGCATCTTCCGTTCAATCCATCCCGGGGGGGAGCATCTACAACCTGGTCGCGCCGGAAGACCGCCCTCGATTTCGCGCCTTCCATAAAGCCGTCTGCGGCGGCGAGAAGGGCTCGCTTCAATACGACATCATCGCTTTGAACGGAGAGCGCCTCCATGCCGAGAGCTATTCCGCTCCCCTGCGCTCCAGGGGCGGAGCTGCCGTCCATCTCTCGGTCACGCACGACGTCACCGAGCGAAAACGCGCCGAGCGCGCCGCCCTCCTGTTGAGCGCCATCGTCGCTTCCTCCGACGACGCCATCGTTAGTAAGGACCTTGAAGGCGTAGTCACCAGTTGGAACAAGAGCGCCGAGCACCTCTTCGGCTATACCGCCGCCGAGGCCATCGGCCGCACCATCGCGAGCCTCATCATCCCATCCGACCGCCAGGAGGAAGAACCCAGCATCCTCGCCCGTCTCCGAAAAGGCGAGCGCATCGATCACTTCGATACCATGCGCCAGCGAAAAGACGGCTCGCTGGTCGAGGTCTCGCTCACCGTCTCGCCCGTCAAGGATTCGCGAGGCGTCATCGTGGGCGCCTCCAAGATCGCTCGCGATATCACGGAAACCAAGCGCATCCAAAAGGCTTTAAGGGAGAGCGAGGCCCGCTTCCGCCAGCTCGCCGACACCATGCCCCAAATCGTCTGGACCGCCCGGCCAGATGGCGTCTTCGACTACTACAACGAACGGTGGTTCGAATTCACCGGTTTCAGCCGCGCTCCCGTGGAAAACGCCAACTGGGAACGCATTCTCCATCCCACCGATCTCCAGCCCACCCTCGACGCGTGGAATGCCGCGATTGCTTCCGGAAAACCCCTCAACATCGAGTATCGTTTGTTAGATCCTCGCGGAAAGCATTGGGTGTGGTTCGTCGGCCGCGCCGTTCCCGTCCTCAGCCCCTCGGGAAGCATCGAGAAATGGTTTGGCACCGCCACCAACATCGACGATCAAAAGCTCGCTCAGGACGAGCTCCGCAGCGCCAATGAAGATCTGGAACAGTTCGCCTTTTCGGCAAGCCACGACCTCCAGGAACCTTTGCGCACTATCAAAATCTATGGCGAAATTCTCTTCAGGCGCTATGCGGATCGCCTCGATGGCGACGCCCTCAAATTCATGCGCTTCATGCACAACAGCGCCAATCGCATGGAAACTCTAGTCCGCGACCTTCTAACCTATACTCAGGTCACGCGGCTAGAGCAGCCCGTCCAGGTCACCGACGCCAATCGCGCCCTGAGAACGAGCTTGGAAAATCTCTCGGGCGCCATCTGCGAAAGCGGCGCTCGCATCACAACCGGCCCCTTGCCTTCCCTATCCATCAACGTCACCCACCTCCATCAGTTATTCCAAAACCTGATCGGCAACGCTATTAAGTACCGCAACCCCGAACAGTCACCGGCCATACACATCACAGCCGAGCGCAGAGATCAATCCTGGATTTTCAGCGTCGCCGATAACGGAATCGGCATCGATCCCGAGTACAAAGAGAACATCTTTGGGCTTTTTAAGCGTCTGCACAATAGCAATGAATACTCAGGAACCGGTATTGGATTGGCCATCTGCCGGCGAATCGTGGATCGGTATCATGGGAGAGTTTGGGTGGAATCCGAACCCGGACGCGGATCAACCTTCTTCTTCTCTCTCCCCGTTTGACCGAAGGGCCGATCGCGTCTCGCCCAGTGTGCTGATAGTCGAAGATAACGAAGCCGACGTCTTCCTCATTCGCGAGGCCATCGCCGGCGCCAGGCTCCCGCTGACCCTTCACGTGGTTAGGGATGGCGAGCAAGCGCTCCGGTTCTTCGAGTCCGCGGCAGCCGGCGACCCGTCTTATTCCTGCCCCGATCTAGTCATCCTCGATATTAATCTGCCCAAAAAGAACGGCGCCGACGTGTTGAAGCAAATGCGCCAGGCCGGGAACTGCGCCAATGCTCGCGTCATCGTCGTCTCGACTTCTCAATCCGAACGCGACCGCGAGCACATGAAAATGCTTGGGGCGGACCATTACTTCAAGAAACCGTCTCAATTCGACGAATTCATGAAGTTAGGCGATTTGATAAAAGAACTCCTCGGCAGGCCCTCCGACTAACTCAGCCCGGCGATGTGTCAAGCTCGTGCGTGCTGACGACCGCCTCCTGAATGGGCACCGCGAATCCGACTTGCAGTTTCGCGGCGGCATCCATGATCTTCAGCAGCAACTCCGTTTGCACGCGCAGATATTCGTTGTAATCGGCCGTCAGCACGTAAGCGAAAACTTCAATATCGAAAGACTGCTGAGCTATACTCACAAACCGCACCGGCACTCCCGTCGCGTCCACTCTTGGATCTTCTCCTAGAACCTGCTGGATCGCCCTCATCATCTGCCGTATCTGTTCCGGCGAGACGTCCCTGCGCAATTCCAATTTCGGGTGAAACCACATGCGGTCCCGCCGCGCGTAGTTTTCGAGCGTCATCGTTGAAAACACCGAGTTGGGAATCGTCACCAACGTCCGATCGAGCGTTCGCAGCCGCGTCGAGCGAAGGCCGATATCTTCCACCGTTCCGAGCTGCGCGCCGAACTTGCAGAAATCACCCACCAGCACCGGCCGATCCAGGATCACCGATATGCTGCCGAACAAGTTTTCGATCGTCTTCTGCGCCGCAAGCGCGATGGCCAAGCCGCCGACGCCTACTCCGGCAATGATCGTGCTCGTCGGATAGCCCCAGCGTTCCAACACAATCAGCACGGCTACGCAAAACAGGCAGATCTTCACGAACCGCCCAAACAACGGCAGCACCGAATAGGAGAGAGCGCGCTGCCTGGGATCGAGCCGCGAGGCCACCCGGTCGGAGATCACGTCCACAATTCGCATCGCAAGCGAGGTCACGCCCAGCACCACCAGCAGCGCAATCAGGTTCAGCAGATAGGTTCTTAGCAGCGCCGAAACCGCTAGAAACTCCAGGCACGTTCGGAACACCGCCACCGAAAGCAGTAGCCGCAGCGGCTCCGTGAACGCCTCCAGCCGGTACGCCTGCATCGATTTGGCATAGCGCTTCACGATCGGCGTCACGATCGCAATCGCCGCGCGGGAAAGCAACCGCGAAACGAGCGAAAGCAGCAGCGCGAGCAGCACCAGCGCGATCCAGGTCCACAATGGCGTCTCCACCAGCGTGATGCGAACTAGCCACTCCGGCAGTTTCTTTTCGAAGGCGCTTTCTCCGGCGAGCGCGTTCAACTGCGGGATGCGCGCCACGCTGTCAGCCGAAACCAGCCAGACCCGCCTGCCCTGCAATGTCTCGTGCTGCATCTGCAGGGCAATCGCCTGCCCCTTCAACTGAAACGTCGCAAGCGAGTCCACGTCCGGCGCTAGCAGGTCCTGCTGGTTGCCCTGAGGAGAATCGCTCAATTGATCCACCTCGAACTGCGGGTTCCGGTCCAGCAGCGAACACAGCTCCTTCGCCCGCTCGGGTCCTTCCGCCGTGCGATCCCCGGCCGCGATCTTATGTAGATCCAGATACTGCATCGCTATCTGAAAATTGCCCGAGTGGCAACTCTCAAGCAGAGCGTAAATCGCGCTCCGAGGCGTGTCCCGTTTCAGTGGATCTTCCGGAACCGCGGCCGCCGGAGACGCCGATTTCTGGCCCGTCAAAAGATTGCTCAGGCCTTGCGGCGAGGCGGCCTGGGTGGCAAGAATGAGAGCCGCCAAAAGCATCAGCCATCTTCTGGCCGGCCCTCGGTCACAATCCTCATAACGTGTCCCGGCACGCCAACAAGTCTCATTTAAACAAGAGATTGGAAGTCTAGTTTTCAACCTTCACCTTACCTGTTCCCGCCATCGCTTCCTCTATGCTCCCGCCAGGAGTGAGCCTTATTATGTCTTCTCATGTCCCCTTGCAGGGCAGCCTGCGCGAGCATCCCATCGGTTCTTTGCCCGCCGGCCCTCCTGCTCCCGACGAAATCGTTCAACTTACTTTAATCCTGCGGCGGCGCGGCGCCGCGCCCGACCCGGATTCCCTCGGCCGCCACTTGTCGCATTGCGAATTGGCCGGCCGTCACGGCGCGGACCCGGCCGACCTTCAGGTTGTCCAGGACTTCGTTGACGCGCATCATTGGTCCATCGTCTCCATCGATGAGGCGGCCCGTTCGGTCATCGTCAGCGGTTGGCTCGGCGATCTCGCCAACGCGTTCCTCGCGGATGTCGAACTGCGCCGCCTGGGCGAAAAAATCTTCCGCTCGCGGCAAGGATCTTTGCATATTCCGGCATCCCTGGACGGCCGCGTCGTTGCCGTTCTCGGCTTCGACCAGCGCCCCGCGGCGGCCACCCGCCACACGTTCCGGCCGCGTGCCTCTCAATCCACTTCCTATACTCCGCCGCAAGTGGCGCAACTGTATAATTTTCCGCCCAGTACCGGCGAAGGCCAAACCATTGCTTTAATCGAACTCGGCGGCGGGTTTGCGGATTCCGATCTCCAAACCTATTGGCAGCAGCTTGGCATAAATAACGTCTCCGTCAGCGCCGTTTCGGTTGATGGCGCCTCCAATGCCCCCACCGGCGATCCCGACGGCCCCGATGGCGAAGTCGTCCTCGATATCGAAGTGGCCGGCGGCGTCGCTCCCGGAGCGAACATTGCCGTTTACTTCGGACCCAACACCGACCAGGGTTTCCTCGACGCGATCAATGCAGCGATTCATGACACCGTGCGCAAGCCTTCGGTCATTTCCATTAGCTGGGGCAGCGCTGAAAGCGAATGGACTCCGCAGGCCATGAATGCCTTCAATGCGGCCCTACACGATGCGGCTCTGCTCGGCATCTCGGTGTGCGTCGCCTCAGGCGATAACGGCTCCTCCGATGGAGAAACCGATGGAGGAGTCCACGTGGATTTCCCCGCTTCCAGTCCCTGGGCGCTCGCCTGTGGCGGCACCAGGCTAGTGGGTTCGAACGGCAAAATCAAATCCGAAACGGTTTGGAACGATGGCGCGAACGGCGGCGCTACTGGCGGCGGCGTCAGCTCCCACTTCTCTAAGCCCAAGTACCAGGCTGCTATCGACGTGCCGAAACCCACAGGCACCGTCAACCCCGACGGTCGCGGCGTCCCGGATGTGGCGGGGGTTGCCGATCCCGACACCGGCTACACGATCCTCGTCGATGGCCAACAAGGAGTCGTCGGCGGCACAAGCGCTGTCGCGCCTCTCTGGGCCGGTCTTATCGCGCTTCTGAACCAGCAGCTCGGAAAAAACCTGGGCTGGTTCCATCCTTCTTTATACGGAACTCTGACCCGGCAAAAGGCCCTGCGGGATATCACATCCGGCAACAATGGCGCTTATAAAGCGGCTGCCGGTTGGGATCCCTGCACCGGTCTAGGCTCGCCTAACGGGCAAGCGATTCTTGACGTATTGAAGTAGCAATCTCTTCAAACGCGGCGCGCGGATCACGCGCCCGCGTCACCTCTCGTCCAATCACCAGGTAATTGGACCCGTTCTGGATTGCTTCGGCAGGGGTAGCGACACGCTTCTGATCGCCACTCGCCGCGCCTGCCGAACGAACACCCGGCGTCACCAGAATCATCTCGGCTCCCGCAATCTCGCGCACTCGCTTGACCTCGCGCGCCGAGCAGACCACGCCATCTATCCCGCTCTCCGCCGCTTTCTTCACTCTCAGTTCCACCAACTCCGGGACCGGAACCGGATAGCCCAAATCCCGCAGGTCCTCTTCATCGAAGCTAGTCAGCACCGTCACGCCCAACAGCTTTACCCGGCTATCGCCTCTTCCTTCTGCCGCCGCCTGCATGATGCTCCGGCTTCCGTGCACCGTCAGAAACGTGACCGCATTCGATTCGCAAATCTTCCGCGTGGCGCGTTTGACCGTTTCGCCGATGTCGTAGAGTTTCAGGTCCAGAAAGACTCTCTTGCGAAACGAAGCCAATCGTGCAACCAACTCCATCCCGCCCGCCGCGTACAATTCGAAGCCGACCTTATAGAAATCCGCCCCGGGCCCCAACAGCTCCACCAACTCCAGCGCTGCCGCCGCGTTGTCGAAATCCAGCGCGATTATGATTGGGTTCGTTTCGTAATTCAGGTCAACACCTCGATTGGCTTCGTTTCGTATTCTCGCACCCTGCCGATCACATACGCTTCCGGCCTCTGCTCCAGCAGCTTCTTCGCGTATTCTTCGCCTAAGGACAACAGCAATCCTCCGGAGGTCTGCGGGTCGTAGAGCAGCGCTTCAATCTCCGGCGGGATATCCTGCGCCATTCGGACACAGCTCTCGACAAACTCTCGATTATTATTCAACCCCCCGGAGCGCGCGCCGGCTCTCGAATATTCAATGGCGCCCGGCAGGAAGCGCACCGCGCTCGCCGAAATTTCAAGCGTTACTCCGCTTGCCAGCGCCATCTCCCGCGCATGCCCCAACAGACCGAAGCCGGTCACGTCCGTGCAACCGTGGATTTCGAATGGCAGAATGGCGTCGCAGATCTCGCGATTGAGCGTCAGCATCTGGTCAATCGAGGCCTGCACATCGGCTTCCGCCGCCATGCCTTTCTTCAGCGCCGTCGAAACTACTCCCGTGCCGATTCGTTTGGTAAAAACCAGTACATCGCCCGCGCGCGCGCCCGCATTTGTCAGAATGCGCCGCGGATCGATCAAGCCGGTGACCGCGTAGCCGAACTTCACCTCGTCGTCCGAGATGCTGTGGCCGCCCAGGATGACGCAACCGGCCTCGTGAATCTTGTCCGCGCCTCCGCGGAGAATCGACTCCAGATCCGCGACATCGCCCTTGGCCGGAAACACCACCAGCGAGAGCGCGCTTACCGGCCGCCCTCCCATGGCGTAGATATCGCTTAAGGCGTTAGCGGCCGCGACCCCGCCGAAGGTGTAGGGATCGTCCACAATCGGCGTGAAAAAATCCACCGTCTGCACCATCGCGAGCGGCCTGCCGCCGGGCTCGGTCAAATCGTAAACGCCCGCGTCGTCGGCCGTGTCGTAGCCCACCAGCACTTTCTCGTTCGATACGCGTGGAACGCTCTTCAACGCTCGATCCAGAATCCTCGGGCTCAGCTTCGACGCGCAGCCGCCTGCCTTCACGTTGGCCGTCAGTTTGGTCGCCATCAGCTTTCAGTGTAGGCAGCCATTTCCCGCGCGGCTTCGAACTCCCATTCGCGCCAACCATCCAGCAATGGAAAGTACAGCCCGAGCCAGATCGGGCCTCTCTCCATTCGCGCAAGCAGCGCCGCATAATTGTCGAGCTGCGCCCGGTACCGCCTCTGCTCTTCGTCCAGAAATGCTTCCAGCCGCCCGCCCTCGTGCGCGCTGGTCTTGAAATCGATGATCCACAACCGGCCGCCTTCGTCGCGAAACACGCGGTCCATGGCGCCCGAAATCAGTTGATCCCGAATGCGCCCCGCAATCGCCCATTCCGATCGCGCCTGCGCATGCGGATGAAGAATCCACCGGCCCCGCTCGCTCGCTTGGGTATTATGCAACGCTCGCATCACCTCCGCCGTCGCCTTCGGCTCCTCCGCTTTCGCTACGCCCAGCCGCAGCAGCTCCGATCTCACCAGCGCCTCCGAAACGTCCAGGCGCTCGCTTGCCGCCCGCTTCAGGAATTCGTGCACGACCGTTCCCGCGTGCCGCGCGGTATCGCTCACCCACTCGTAAGTAATCCTGCGCGCCGATGCAGCCGCCCGCCGGTACGGCGCCTGCCATGTCACCGAAGCAGAAAGAGCCGGCGCCCGCCACGTGGCCGGCAGCCGCCGCAGAACCGTTGCCTGCTGCCCCTCCGCCTCAAACAGGGTTCCTTGCGCGGGAGCCCGCCGATTGAATTCTTCGGCAAACAACGGCAGCGCCGTGTCCCATATCAAATGCAGAAACGTCCCCTTCGACGCCTTATTGAAGCCCGTGCGGCTCTTGTTCAATTTCACTCCGCCTAGCAGGTAGAGCCGATTGATGGCCCGCGTGCAGCCAACATAAAAGAGCCGCGCCATCTCGTGCTCTTCTTTCTTCTTGATCAACTCCGTTATCCGGTCGTAAGCAGCGTCTTCGGAGCCCTGCCTGGGCTGCGCGGCGATCGTCAAACCCTCCGGCCCTTGATCCCAAACCAGCAACTCGCGTTCGGAACTTCGCGCGCCTTTGGCCAATTGCGGAATAATCACGGTGTCGAACTCCAGGCCCTTCGCCTGGTGAATCGTCATCACCTGCACACGCGCCGCCCCGGCGCTCGGCTGCGCGTAAAGCATCTCCAGCCGTTCTTCGAGCAAGCTGAAATCCCGAATCACTCCGCCTTGGTCGAACTCCGCCACCAGATTCAAAAACGTTTGCGCGTCTTCATGCTGGTTGGCCTCGCTTAACGCCGCCGGCCCACCGAGCGCAATCCAGGTCTGTTCCACCAAATCACGCAGCGGCATGCGGCCCACCAGTTCGACCGCCGCGGACAAAACCTTCTGCGCGCTGAGCGCTCTGCCCCGCCCATCCGGCGTTAGCGCCGCAATGCGTTCCGCGTCGGAAAGCAGATCGAGCACCATCCGCTCCGGCTCGCATTCGGCAAGCGCCGATAAATCCTCAAGCGTCAGCCCGCACCAGGGCGCGCGCAAACACGCCAGCCATGCGATCCGATCCCCCACATGCACCAGGGCGCGCGTCAGCGAAATCAGATCCAGAACGTGCTGCTCCTGCTCCAGCACATCGATCTCGATCGCTTCATAGGCAATGCCCGCGCGGCGCAGCGCGGGCAGAATCTCCCGAATGTGCGACCGGCTGCGAACCAGAATCGCCGCGGACTCATCCCTTGAAGCCGATTCCAGAATGGTTACAATGTGGCGGGCTTCTTGCTCGCCTTCATCGCCGATAAGTGGAATTAACAGCGGCGCCGCCGCGCTCGCCTCGCGGTGCGCTTGCGCCGGCCGCAGCGCAACGGCGCTCTCGCCGACCTTGTCTTCGGCCATGACCGGCGCAAACGTTGAGGTGATCCATTGCACGATCTCGGGCGTAGAGCGAAAATTCGTCGTGAGGCGCACCCGCTGCAGCCGAACCGCTCCCAGGCGCTCGTCCTCCCAGCACTTTAAAAAGAGCGATACATCCGCTTCGCGAAACCCATAAATGCTCTGCATCGGGTCGCCGACCACAAACAGCGTATGGCCGTCTCCTTCCGACCACTGCTCCGTCAACGCCTCCACTAAGTCGTACTGCGCCCTGGATGTGTCTTGAAATTCATCCACCAGCAGATGCTCGATGCGGTAGTCGAGCCAGTACAGCAAGTCGCTTGGCTGCTCGGGAGCGCCCAGCGCTTTGATCGCAGCGCGCGTCACTTCGGTGAAGTCTACCGAGGAGCGTTCCCTAAACACAATGCGAAGAGCCTCGTGCGCTTCCGTCAGCAAACGGCAGAAATCGCCAGTCAATTGCGAGTCTTGCTCCATCGCAAGCAGGCGCCATTGGTCCCGCTGCTCCAGCATGCGCGCAACCTGCCGCTCCAGGCGCGCGATATCGTTATCGAAATGCAGCGAGATGCGGCAAAACAACTCGGCGTTCTCCAGCGTCGTCTCGGTCAGCTTGCGCAGCGTCCGCCGCGCCGCGAGGCGGTACAGCTCGCCCGCATTCTCAACCACCCTTCCGATGCCGCCGAACTCCGAAACCACGGGCATCTGCCGCGTCAGCATGGCGCATAGCGAATCGATGGTCTGAATCTGCAGCCGGCTCGAATCCGCCAGCAGATTCCAAGCGAGCTTCCGGTCGCGCTCCAGCGCCGCCGCGGCCAGCTCCCGCGTGCGCTGTTTGTATTCGCCTTCGCACGACCGATTCTCCGCCGCTTCGGACAGCGCCGCGTAGATCCGTTCCTTCATCTCGGCCGCCGCTTTGCGCGTGAACGTCATGGCCACAATGGATTCGGGCCGCTCCACGCCGCTCAACAGCCGCAGATACCGTTGCACCAGCAGGCCGGTCTTGCCCGATCCAGCCGGCGCCTCCACGATGAAAGACCGCCGCGCGTCGAGCGCCCGTTCGCGATGGCCTGAATCCGCCGTCACTCCTGCTCCTGTTCGCCGCCGTGCTGTTCGTTCACGCGGCAAAGCGGCCGAACGCGGCAGTATTGGCACGCGCCTGCCAGCGGCTGCACGGCCGCGTATCCGCTGACGAACTCGCTCGCCAGCTTCGCGACCTCCGCCTCGGCGTTCTGCAAGAAAGTGTTCCAGCCGGCCTTCATCGCCGTCACGCTCATGCCCTCGAAATGCTTCTCGCGCGAATACCCCACGGCGCGGGGCTCACGGGGCTTCAGCTCGCCGAAAAACACGCCGTCCACTTCGTCTTCCATCGCCGACGCGTACACCAGAAGCTGCGGCTCGGGCGGCCGCGGGCAGTTCAGCTTATTGCGGCTCTGCTTGCCGCTCTTGTAATCGATCAACAGAACCCGGCCGTTCGCAAGCCGGTCGATGCGATCCACGCGGAGCTTCAGCCGCAGCCCTGCCATTTCGTAGTAGCGGTCCTGCTCCACGGTCTCGACAGTGAATGCCTGTTTGCGCCCGCGCTCGACCCGTAGCCAATCGAGAATCAACTCTTCCAGCCTTTCGCGTTCGGCCGCGCTCGCCAGATGATGTAGCGGACTCGACTGATCGTCGGCTACCGCCTCGAAAACCGCCTCTTGGACCAGGACGCGCAGCTCCGCTTCCGGCATCGCGCGCAGCTCCTGCGAGTTACGCAACCGCTGCCACACCAGTTGCAGAGCGCGATGTACGAATCCGCCGCGGTCCCGCGCATCGAAGCCGAAACACGCGTCTTCGGGCGTCTTGGCCTGCAACCGGTATTCGGCAAACGCGCGAAACGGGCAGAGCGACTGCGCGCGAATTAATCCAGTACCGCCCCGCGCAACATCCCGCGCCGCGTATGCGGGCGCATTCGTGTCCTGTCGCTCGTCGAGAGGCGCCGGGGGAAAAGACCTGCGCGCCAGCTTCCCCCGCCAAGCGCGGTCCTCGCCGCCGCCCGGCTTCGTCCAGCGCGCCGCCATGGGCGACAGCCGTCCGGAATACGTGGCCGCCACGCCGGGGGCGCATTCAAACAGGTTTCTCGCCATCCGCTCGCGAATCGCGCCGAGGCTTTGCGGCGTGCTGCCCGGAACGTCGTGCGAGCGCAGCAGGCGCAGCGGGATCAGCGGCGACAGCTCGTTGAGCGGCGGCCACATCTCGTCCGACATGCCTGTAACCAAAGCACGGTCGAAGCGGAGCGCCTCCGCGCTCGCCGCATCCAAAATCTGAATCGGCGAGAGCCAATCGCCCTGCTCCGGGCCGGACGCCGTAAGGAGCCGGCGGAGATGCGCCAATGCGCCGTCATAAGGCTCGCGCCCGGTAACCAGTCCCAGCGCCGCCAGCCGGGAAAGCGCCTCGTTCCACTGCTCGACCGCCTCTTGTTCGGGCGCCGAGAGCGCCGCGTCGCCCGGCCAGCCCACGGCTTTCAAGAGATCTGCAAAGAATTCGCTCCACACCGGCAGTTCGGCTTGCTTCGGCATCTTGCGCTTTACGCGCCGAACGGCCGCCCATGCGCGCGCAAGGAGCGGACACTTTCCGGAAACCAAATCCAGATCGTCGAGGGTGACATCCAGGTCGCGCCTCTTTCGCAACTCCAGATCGGCCCGCGCGCGGGCGCTGCGCTCGGCCCCGGCGCCTGCGATGAAGGGCGATCGCAGAATCGCTTCCGCATCCGCATGATGAATTCGCGGGCGCGCCAGCTCCAATGACAGCAGCGCATTCACCACAATCGGATGCTCGCCCAACGGCGCAGCCGCAATATGAAAGACGCTGTTCTCCGCTCCGCGATTCGACAACACTCGCGCCGGATAAAGAACATTCTCGAAAAGGCGCTGCACGCAGGATCGATTCGCGGAGAGGTCTGGCACAAACACAGCTATGGAGTGCGCGGGTTTCTGCTCAAAAGCCGCACGCGCCCAACGAGCCGCATATTCAATCTCGTCCGCAAAAGTATCGAAATGCTTCGCCGGCCGCGCTTGCGCGCGTTGCCCCCAGCCGTCCGTATCCAGAACAGCGCCCCCTATCGCCCGCCTGATCTTCTCGAAAGCCGGACTCCTTGTTTCAAACGCCGCGAAAATGGTCTCCTCGCGCCGGCATGCGCCGTCTTCGATCCAGCGCGGCACGAGCCGCCACAAATCCGCGCGCGTGATCCAGCCCTGTTCGCGGCATGCGCTTCGAAAGCGCCCATGCCAGATTTGGAACTGCCTGGCGTCTTCCTGCTCGCCCCAGAGTTCTCCGTCGATGGGAATGCGCCACTCCGCCGCGAGCCTCGCCGCGCGTCTCGCCAAGCGCGCCGCTGCATTCGTATCGAACAAATGCGGATGCTCTTGTTCCACGATGCCATGCCACAGCGCCTGCTCTTGCGCCGGCGAAAGCAGCACGCCAACTTCGGCTGCATAGCGCGCCTGTTGCCAGCATGCCGCAAGCCACGCATCCACGCTGTACACCGGCATGCGTTGCCAGCTCTCGCGTCCCTGCGCCATCTGGCGCGCAGCCGCCTGCTCCGCCGCGACCGCGGCAAGCAACGGGGAGGGTGTAACAACGACAGCGTTCTCTATCGCGGAGAACAGGCCGGAACAGGCAAGACGCATGAAGGAGTATAGTTTATTATCGCGGGGGACCACCGATGACCGGGTACATTCTTGCGTTTCTGATAGGCATTGTTGCCGGCCTTCGCTCCATGACAGCGCCCGCCGCCGTCAGTTGGGCCGCGCGGTGGGGCTGGCTGCACCTGGAGAACACCAAGCTCGCATTTTTCGGATTCGCGGCAACGCCCTACATCTTCACATTGCTTGCGCTCGGCGAACTCATTGCCGATAAACTTCCCAATACACCGAGCCGCAAAGCGCCGATCGGATTCGGCGCGCGCATCGTCAGCGGCGCCATCTGCGGAGCGGCTCTGGGAGGCTGGACGGGCGGCCTTGTCGCTGGCATCCTCGGCGCAATCGTAGGTACTCTCGGCGGCTACGAATTCCGCGCGAGACTGGTCGCCGCTATTGGCGGCAAGGATCTGCCCATCGCCTTACTAGAAGACGCTATCGCCATCGCCGGCGCGTTCCTCATCGTCTCGCGTTTTTGAATTCACCCGCAAAGGCCGTTAAAATCGGACTTGGCTCCCCCTTTCAGGCCGCTGGTCCGCAATCCCCACATTCTCACCATCGCCGGCAATTTCTGGCGGCGCGCCATCGATCCGCAGTTCCCGGCCACGCGCCGTCACTATCGGATCGATTCGTCCACGACCATCGTCGCGCTCGAACACCAGCCTCACTCGGGCGCCCGCGCCCAGTTGGTGCTGCTGCACGGTCTCGAAGGCTCGGCGGATTCCGGCTACATGAATAGCCTTTCGCAGGCCGCCCTGCTGCGCGGATTCGGCGTTCACCGCGTCAACTCCCGGACCTGCGGCGGCACCGAAGATCTCTGCGAGACGATGTATCACTCCGGCCTGACCTCCGACACGCGCGCCATCCTCGAAGACATTCGCGAGCGCCACTTTGGTCCGGCATTCGTCATGGGCTTTTCCCTCGGGGGCAATGTCGCGCTCAAGCTCGCCGGTGAATTGGGCGAGACGGATCTGGTTGCCGGTTTCTGCGCCGTCTCCACTCCCATCGACCTCGCAACCTGCGTCCGATCGCTCGAAAAGCGCTCGAACATTCTATACTCCAAACGTTTCTTACGCGCTCTATGCAATCGCATCCGGCGCAAGAGGCGGTCGGCGCCTCATCTCTATCCCACTTCCGGGCTGGGCAACGTGAAGACCGTCTGGGAGTTCGACGATCTTGTCACCGCGCCGCTGTTCGGCTTCGGAACCGCCGCCAACTACTACGCAACGCAATCGTCGATGCACTATCTGGACGGCATTCGAGTTCCCACGCTCGTCCTATGCTCGAAAGACGATCCGCTCGTCCCCTTCTCGGTGTATTCGCATCCCGCCTTCGATACTAATCCCGCGCTCACCCTCATCGCAACCGAGCACGGCGGGCACCTCGGTTTTCTAGCCCGCGGCCCGAGCCGATTCTGGCTCGATCAAGTCGCGCTCGATTGGATGGAGAGCTGCTTGGGGTCGGAGATTTCCGGTAAAGGAAAGCAAAAGATACCATTCGAAAGAAAAGAGTTTGCAATCCGCGAAAGGTAATGTAAGATAGCACCACGGCAGCCCATGAAAGCTGCCCTCGCGAGCGCCTTCCAAAGGTAAGCGGGAACACAAATAGACCTGCGCGATGCGTGAACAGGACTTGAAACCGCGGAATGCCTAAACGACCGCCCAACCGCCTGCTTGCGGAAGAACGCCGGCGCGAAATCCTCGGTGTCCTCGGCGAAAACGGAAGGATCACGGTCGAAGAAGTGGTCCAACGCTTCGGCGTTTCGGCGGTGACGGCGCGCGGCGATCTCGACGCTCTCTCTGAAAGCGGAGCCCTGGTACGCTCTCACGGCGGCGGCATCAAACCTCTGGCGGCTGCCCCAGAGCACCCGCTGAAGGTGCGGGAAGGCATGCATCACGACGAGAAGGTGCGGATCGCGCAAATCGCCGCGCAGTTGATTCGCCCGCTGCAAACGGTCATTCTTTGCACGGGTTCCACCTCAGCCGAGCTTGCCTCCCAGATCCGCCGCAACGGCCACGATGGCATGACCGTCATCACCTACGCGCTGAACGTCGCCACCAGGCTTGCCGATCTTCCCAGCATCTCGCTTGTAATGCTGGGCGGATTTCTGCGCCATCCGTCAACCGCTTTCGTAGGCCCGCACGCCGAGCAGATGATGCAGTCGTTGCACGCCGATCATTGCTTCATGAGCACCGTCGGTCTGGATCTGGACGTCGGGCTCACCACGCTCGACATCATGGAGGCCCAACTTAATCGGCTGATGATGGATTCCGCAACCCAAGTGACCGTGCTCGCCGATTCGAGCAAGTTCGGCCATCGCAGCCTTTCCCTGATCTCCGACCTCCGCGGCATCCATCGCGTCGTGACCGACATCGGCGCGCCCCTATCGGATGTCGAAAAACTTCGCGCTCGCGGAATCGAAGTGCTGCTCGCCTAACGAGTTCTTCCTTACTGCCGCTTATGCGCGAACTTCCGCTGGATGTCGGGCCAGAACTCCGGCGCGAGTTTCGCCAGGCCGGTACCCATGATGCTCAGGCCGAAATGCACGACGGTAGAATGTTGGCCGCGGCTCGCGGGCGGATAGTACGTATTTGAAAGCGCCGCGCTCATTCCCGTGCCGATGATGTTTGACCAGTCGAAGCTCTCGCCGCCAGAATCGGTTCGTACAATCAACGTCCGGCTGACGGCATAAACCGCTCGCGCCATTACTTTGTGCCCCGGCCCCATGCGAAAGTACCGCGGGTCCTCATGAAACGCCGACGCCAGCATGAAATCGGCAAAGAAATTTTCCGTCGCGATGTCGGCCATGGAGGCGCCCACGTCTTCGGTCAAAGCTCCGAAACCCCTGCCGTACTTGGGATCGGTGGCGGTTAGGTACGACGTTCCGCCGTTGAAGATGCCGGCCCCCAGCGTGAGCAAACTCGCGGTCTCGCTAACAAAGTTGTCCCATTTCCCGCGCACGGTCAAAGCATTAGACTCACTGCTGGGCGGAGGCCGCTCGTCTTTCGAAACCGGCGCAGACCCGCCCACCTGCCGGCAGGAGGCCGCTCCGTTATCCGGCAACGCGCACCCGATCAGCGCAGTTCCGCGTGAATTCTTGAGCATCAAATCCCAGCCCGCCGGCGCGCGCGTCATCACGGTAAAACCGAAATCGTGCTCTACGCTTCCCGCCGACGCAGCCGCCCCCGTTATGCCGGCATCGAGCTGAGTGCCGCCGTCTCCGGCAATCAATTGGTTCGGCCGCTGGCCCGTCCCGACCAGAAACTCAAACAGGTGCACGTGTCCGGAAAGAACCAGCCGCACGCCTTGCGGTTTCGCCTGCCGCCATGCCGGCTCAAGCGTCTCGCGCGTGACGACCGCATTTGAAGACGCGCCCACCATATCGAATCCCCAGAAAGGATGATGATCCGCCACCCAATCCACCTTGCCCGACAGCGCCGCGAGATCCGCCGCGATGCGCTGCAAGTCCGCCGGCGGCTCGTTGCCATCTAGCGTGGCCGCCGTGTCCAGCATGCCAACGCGCAGCTTGCCCGCTTCCGCCACATACGGTTTCGAATCCTCGCACGCGCCCGGAAACGGTCCCGGGTACAAATAGTAAAACCATCCTTTCCAGGCACGCTTGCAGCTCTCGTGATTGCCTCGCGAAAAGGCCCATGGGGCGGCGCCCAGCGCCTTGGCGGCCGGCGCGAAGAAGTCCGCATTCCACGTCAGCCAGTTGTCGCCATATGGACCCTCGCATCCCGCGCTCGGGACCGGACACTTGCTTTCCCGATAGAGATAATCGCCGACGTGAATAATCAAATCCGGCCTGGCGGCCTCGATGCGCGTCGCCACGGCCTTCAGCGGCCAGGCATTTGGATCGTCGCAGTTTTGAATCAGCACGCCCTTTACGCGGCAGCCGGTGTCCCCGAACACGACAACCTCTTGCGGCGTCTTCGGCAGTGGCAGCTCTTTGCCGCTCCAACGCAATCTCCTGGCATCACGGGGAATCGGCGCCTCGCAGGCCGGCTTGAACTCCGCCGGCGCGCCCGCGCGAACGGTCATAGCGAGCGCCGCGCCGTCGGCCTGCAGAACCGGGCAATCCTGCTCCGAATCCACAATCGTCCGCGCCAGCGCCTGCCCGTCCGGCGCAAGCTCCACCCAAACCGGCGTCAATACTGCTCCCCGAGCAAGCGACGCCCATAAGACACACCCCAAAATGAATCGCATGTGCGACGGCCTATTAACATTATCTTGTCAGGCGAACACGCCTTTGCAAAGCTTCGAGCCACATCGCTTGCTGCCACATTTGGGACGCCGCCTGCACAATGGCCTCTAATCCGCCGCCCGCCCCCGTTGCCGCTCTCTGGCGCAGCTTGACGCGCCTGGACCGGAGCAAGATCAACAGCAAATGGCTGGCGTTGCGCAACTCCGCCGGGGTGGCCGCGCCTCTGGCCATCGGCATGGCATTCGGCAATGCGCTGGGCGCGGTCGCCGTCACCACCGGCGCCCTCAATGTGTCGTATTCCGACGGCCGCGATCCCTATTCGCAGCGCGCCCGCCGCATGCTGGCCTGGACCATTCTTGGCGCCGTCGCCGTTTTCGTCGGCTCTTTCTCGGGCGCGACGAACTGGGTGGCCGTCACGCTCACGTTCTGTTGGGCGTTCACCGCCGGCTTGATGATCTCCATCAGCACTCGGGCCGGCGACCTGGGCCTCAACACTCTTGTCGCTCTCATCGTGTTTGCCGCCCGCGGCGTCACCACCTTCAAAGGCGCGCTCTACACGGCATTGCTCGTTCTGCTCGGCGGATTGCTTCAAACGGCTCTTGCTCTACTCTCCTGGCCGCTGCGCCGCTACCAGCCGGAACGGCGCGCGGTCGCCGGCGTCTATCTTGCGCTCGCAAACGAGATCGGCCCTCATTCCGACCCGCTCTCTTCCACTCCGCTCAAAGCGCCGTCCCAGGAGGTGCAAGATACGCTCGACGCGCTCGGCCGCGATTACTCGACGGAAGGCGAACGCTTCCGTCTCCTGTTGGATCAAGCCGATCGCATCCGCATGTCCGCCTTCGTGCTCGCACGGCTGCGCGATCAAGTCGCGGGCGCCGAAAATGCGCAGCCGCCCGCTCCCGAATCCCGGGCCGAGCGCATCGACAAGCTGCTTGTAACTACGTCGCGGCTGCTTGCCGCTATCGGCGAATGCCTCACCTCCGGCGAATGCGCGACGCAGGCGCCAGACCTGCTCGCCCAGGTACAAGATTCTGCCAAGCAGGCGCAATCGCTCGAAAAGAATCCGGACCCCGGGATCGGCCCCGACGCAGCGTCCGCCATTGAAGTGCTGGCCGGCCAGCTACGGGCCGTCGCCGCGCTCGCTTTAAACGCGGTTCCCGCGGGCCTCGACGCCTTCGCGCGGCTCGAGATGTCGCGCCCCTGGAAATACCAGATGAAAAGCTGGATCGCTATCCTCCGCGCGAATCTCGATCCGCGATCCGCTTTCTTCCGCCACGCCATTCGACTCGCAGTCTGGGTGTCGCTCGGCGACGCGATCGGCCGCTCTATCAACGGCCGACGCGCCTATTGGATTCCCATGACCATCGCGGTCGTGCTCAAGCCCGATTTCGGCACGACCTTCAGCCGCGGCGTCCTGCGCCTCGCCGGCACGTTCGCTGGACTCGGCCTCGCGACGCTGCTCTATCATTTTTTCCCGGAATCGCCGCTCACCCAACTCTTCCTGGTCGGCACTTTTACGTTCCTGATGCGCTTCGTCGGGCCCGCCAATTACGGCCTCTTCAGCGTCGCGATCACAGGCCTGATTGTTTTCCTGATCGCGGCCACCGGCGTCTCTCCGCGCGAAGTAGTTTTGCAACGCGGCGCCAACACCGCCATCGGAGGCTTGATCGCGCTCGCCGCATACGCGCTGTGGCCGACCTGGGAGCGCACCCAAGTCTCCGAATCGCTTGCCGAAATGCTTGACGCCGCTCGCGCCTATTTCCGCGCCGTCGTGAACCGCTTCACGCGCGAGGATACTGAGATCGAATCGCGGCTCGACGAAACGCGCCGGGCTTGGCGGCGCGCCCGCTCGGCCGCCGAAGCCTCCGCCGACCGCGTCGCCTCGGAACCCGGCATCAGCGCCGAAAGGCTTCAGACGCTGACTTCGATCCTCGCCAGCTCCTACGCGCTGGTGCACGCCATCATGGCCATCGAAGCCGGGGCCGGAAATCGCCAGCCGCAAACCGCTCCCGAAGCGTTCGAGACCTTTGCTACCGATGTCGAGTTCACGCTATATTTTCTTGCGACGGCGCTGCGCGGCTCCCCGGCCGCCACGCAGACGCTTCCCAAGCTGCGCGAAGATCACAGCCGCCTGGTCGCCGCACGCGACAGCTTCTCGCCCGCCGACGAATTCATCCTCAGCCAAACCGACGTGGTGACCACTTCGCTCAACAGCTTGCGCGAGCAGGTTATGCGCTACATCGCCGGCCAGCCCTCGGCCGGCGTTCTCAAATCGCTCGGCAGCCTCTGGCCCGAAACGTAATAGAATGGCCAAGGCGCTGCCCCTTCATGCAACGCAAGGTCTTTATCGTAGACGACCACCCCATCGTGCGCGAAGGACTCGCGCAGATGGTCCGCCGCGAGCCCGATCTCGCCGTCTGCGGCGCCGCGGAAGACGCCCCAAGCGCTCTGCAGATGATAGAGGCCCTTAAGCCTGATATCTTGATCGTCGACATTTCCTTGCACGGCCCCGACGGGCTCGATCTTCTCAAGAGCGTGCGCGCCAAGGATCCCATGCTGCCGGTCCTGATCCTCTCCATGCACGATGAGTCGATTTACGCCGAACGGGCCCTTCGCGCCGGAGCAAACGGCTACATCATGAAGCAGGAAGCGACCGAGAACGTGCTCGTCGCGCTACGCCGTATTCTGAACCGGGAAGTTTATGTCAGTCCGCGCATCGCTAACAAAATGCTGCAGCGCTTTGTGAGCGCCGGCCCGGCGCACGCCCATCACTCTTTCATCGACGAACTCTCCGATCGCGAGCTCGAAGTGCTGCGCCTGATGGGAGAAGGACACGGCACGCGCCAGATCGCCGACGAGCTGCACTTGAGCGTCAAGACGGTCGAAACCTACCAGGCTCACCTCAAAGAGAAACTCGCGCTTCGGAACTCGCGCGAGCTGGTGCAGTACGCCATTCAGTGGATGATCTCGACCGAATCGGCGGCGCGCGCTTCAGAGCCGAGTTGAGCGAATGGGCGATCGACGCCTACGCTCCGGCGGCGGCCGACGCATCCGACGAGCGGATCGAAAAGACGGCGACTTCCGCAAACACGTTCGGGAGCACGCGCGCCTCGCGATTGCCTCGCACGAAGATCTGGCGCTCCACGATCCAGCTCTGTTCCCGGCAAAGCGCCAGAAAATCGTGGATGGTCAGAAAATGCAAGTTCGGCGAATCGTGCCACGGATAGGGAAACAGCTTGGTGTTTGGAGACCGGCCGCTCACCAGATGCGCCAAGCGCGTGCTCCAATGGCCGAAATTCGGAAATGTCACAATGGCATGCCGGCCCACGCGCAGCATCTCGCGCAGCACTCGCATCGGATAGCGCATCTCCTGAAGAGTGTGGCTCAAGATAACGAAATCGAAGGCGCCGTCCGGGTAATCCGCCAGGCCTTGCTCGATGTCGCTCTGATAAACCGAAACGCCGCGGGCGATCGCGCGCCGCACGTTGCCGGGATCGATCTCGACTCCGCGGCCGTCTACCCGCTTGTGCTCGCCGAGCCAAGCAATAAGCTGCCCGTCGCCGCATCCCAAATCCAAGACCCGCGACTCCGGCTCGATAATCTCGGCGATCATCGCGTAATCGAAGCGGTCCACAATCTCTTGGGCCACCGAGGCGCTCGCGCGCTTGGCCGCCTCCGGTTCCCGCTTCGCCGCTTGCACGTCACGGTGCACGCTCTCCAGAAACCCGGTTACCATGTCGCTCTGCTCTTTCGCTTCCAGCAGAAAAGCGTCATGTCCGTAATTCGAGGTCAGCTCGCAAAACGCCGCATCGATGTTCCTGCTGCGCAGCGCGGCGAGCGTCTCCAGCGATTGATAAGTAGGATAGAGCCAATCGGAAGTAAAGCTCAGCACGAGGAAGCGCGCTCGCGTGCGCTCGAACGCGACCGCGAGCGATCCTCTGCTCGCCGCGAGATCGAAGTAATCCATCGCCTTGGTGATGTAGAGATACGAATTCGCGTCGAACCGAGTGACGAATTGGCTCCCGCGATAGCGCAGATAGCTCTCGACTTCGAAGTCCGCCGAAAAATCGAACCCGAACGCGTCGCGATCGCGCAGCCTGCGGCCGAATTTCTGCCGCATCGAGGCGTCGCTCATATAAGTGATATGACCCACCATGCGCGCGACCGCCAATCCGCGCGCGGGCGGCTTCGAATCGTAGTAGTCGCCCTGGTTCCAGTCCGGGTCGGCCATGATGGCCTGGCGCCCCACTTCGTTGAACGCAATCTGTTGCGCGCTGTGCCGCGATGTCGTCGCGATTGGAATTGCGGCAGCCACCGCGTCCGGATACGCCACTGTCCATTCGAGCGCCTGCATCCCGCCCATCGAGCCGCCCGCTACCGCGAGCAGCCTCTCGACGCCGAGGGAATCAATCAGCATCTTCTGCAAACGCACCATGTCGCCGATCGTGATGACCGGAAAGCGCATGGCATAGCGTTCGCCGGTCGCCGGATCCAACGAACCGGGGCCCGTAGTTCCGCGGCAGCCGCCCAGTACGTTCGAGGAGATGACGAAATACCGATCCGTATCGAAGGCGAGTCCCGGGCCGATCATCGCGCTCCACCAGCCCGGCTGGCCCGACTCGCGGCTGACGCCGGCGGCATGCGCGTCGCCCGAAAACGCGTGCAGAACCAAAATCGCGTTGGTGCGCTCCGCGTTCAACTCGCCGTATGTTTCATAGGCGACCTCCGGGTTCAACAGCGTAATGCCGCAGTCGAGCGCAAGGGAAGGAAAGCTAGCGTATCTTGTTTCGACTTCGAATTCGGTTTCAGTTGAGGCGAAGGCCGACATGGCAGCGCGTGCGTGATGGTTGAACTTGCATCATAGCTCGTGTGCGGCAGCCGGGGCGTTTAGCCGATCTTCTCGGCTATCGATTTAGCCTGCACAAACTGCAGCAGGTAGTCGGGGCCGCCGGCCTTCGAATCCGTCCCCGACATGTTAAAGCCGCCGAACGGATGCGCGCCCACCATGGCCCCCGTGCACTTGCGATTAATGTACAGGTTGCCGACGAAGAACTGCTGCCGCGCCTTCTCGGCCTTCTCGCGGCTATTGGTGTAGACCGCGCCCGTCAAGCCGTATTCGGAATCGTTTGCAAGCTGCAGCGCGTGTTCGAAGTTCTTCGATTTCGTCACGGCGAGCACCGGCCCGAAGATCTCTTCCTGAAAAATGCGCGCCTTCGAATCGATATCGGCAATCACGGTCGGCTTCACGAAATAGCCGTCGCCTTCGCCCGCGCCGCCTCCGGCGATCAGCCGTCCTTCCTTCTTGCCCGTTTCGATGTAATCCAGAATTGTTTTCTTCGCGCGCGCATTGATTACCGGGCCCATGTAGTTGTTAAGGTCGTCGGAAGGCCCCAGAGTCAGCGTCTCGACTTTCGCCTTGAGCTTGTCGAGAAACTCGTCGTAAACAGCCTCATCCACAATCGCCCGTGAGCACGCCGAACACTTCTGCCCCTGGTAGCCGAATGCCGAATACAGCACGCCCGTAACGGCCTGGTCCAGATCGCAGTCGCCGTCTACCACGATCGCGTCCTTGCCGCCCATCTCGGCCACTACGCGTTTGATCCAGAGCTGTCCCTTTTGCGTCTTCGCGGCGAGCTCGTTGATGTGCAAACCGACGTCGCGCGAGCCGGTGAAGGAGACGAACCTCGTCCTGGGATGCGAGACCAGGACGTCGCCGATGGCCGCGCCGCTGCCCACCAGCAGCGAAAAACTCTCGGCCGGAAATCCAGCATCGAGCAACACCTCGGCGAACTTCGCCGCAATGGTCGGCGTGTCACTCGAAGGCTTGATCACAACCGTGTTGCCTGCCACCAGCGCCGCCGTCGTCATTCCCACCAGAATCGCTAGCGGGAAATTCCACGGCGGGATCACGATGCCCACGCCGAGCGGAACATACACCATCTCGTCGCGCTCGCCCGGAAGCTGCACGATCGGCTCCGGCTTTGCAAGCTTCATCGCCTGACGCGCATAGTACTCGCAAAAGTCGATGGCTTCCGAAACGTCCGCCTCTGCTTCGGCCCAAGTCTTGCCGGCTTCCAGCACCAGCCAGGCGTCGAATTCGTATTTGCGTTCGCGAAAGATTTCAGAGGCTCGCAGCAGCCGCGCCGTGCGCTCGCCATAAGAGACCGCAGCCCAGGCCGGGAAGTAGGCGAATGCTCTTTCGACCGCCTCCCGCGCATCGTCTTCGGATGCCTTCTGGTGAACGCCCACTACCTCCGACGGCTTCGACGGATTCACCGATTCGAGCTTGGCATTGGTCCTGCGCCGCTCGCCCGCAATGAGCAGGTCGTATTCTCTTCCGAACTCCGAGCGCACTTTTTCCAACGCGGCTCGCATCCGTACCGCGTTTTCCGCTTTGGTGAAATCCGTATAAGGCTCGTTCGCAAAAGGCGCAAGTTGAGTGGGCGGGTTGGCGATCGCGGCTGACATATTTCCTCTTTGTTCGATGCTTGGCTCGCCAGCCTAGATGCGCTCGTCGATGGTCTTCTCGGCGATCTTCCGGCCGCGCTCGAACATATCGATCGCCTCTTCGGCGATATCCCGCCCGCGTTCATACCACTCCCGGCCCCGCTCGAAAAGCTCCTGCCCGGATTCGAGCAGGCCCTTGCGTCCCCGCTCGGCGCCTTGCATCAGCTTGCGACGCGTTCGCTCGCCCGACTCCGGCGCGAGCAGGAGCGCCACGGCCCCGCCCAAAATCGCACCCACGACCAACCATCCGACCAAGCTGCCCGAATTATCGCGCGCCATACCACCTCCGTAAACATTCTAGACTTCCGGCCCGGCAAACGCGCGGCCTTTAACGATACGTCTCGATTTCCACCCGGTCGCCATCGGTGCGAAACGTGATCAGCCCGCGCTGATCCGTCCGGAATACCGCGGCGTGGTGTTCCGCTAGTCTTTGCAGCACATCCGGATGCGGATGATGGAACTGGTTCTGGTAGCCGTCGGAAATGATCGCAAACTGCGGCTGAATCTGGGTGAGCAGCTCCTCGGAAGACGACGTGTGGCTGCCGTGATGCCCCACCTTCAACAGAGTCACCGGCCGTAGCTGCGCGTTCTGCACCATGTCGTATTCAATCGGCTTTTCGGCGTCGCCCGTCAGCAGCATGCTGCGCCGCCCGTAAGCGATTTCGAGCACCAGCGAATCGTCGTTCGTCGCCGTCTCGGCAGGGAGATAATCCGCGGCCGGCGCCAGCACGCGAATGCGGGCGCCTCCCATCTGCATCGGCTTCGACGCGCGATTCATCGGGACAATGGGAATGTGGTCTGCCTGCGCACGCCGCTCAATCTGCCGCCATTCGGCGGTGTCGGGCTCCGCTCCGATCCACAGCGCGCGCGGCCGGAAATTGTCGAGGATCGAAGCCAGGCCGCCCATGTGGTCCGAATGCCCGTGCGTCAACACCGCATAATCCAGATGCCGTATGCGCCGGCTCCATAAATAAGGAGAGACGACGTCTTCGCCGACATCTACCTGCGGCCGGCGCGCCATGCGCTCCATGCCCGGAAATCCGCCCGCATCCACCAGCATCGTCTCGCCATCGGGAAACACCAGCAGCAGACTGTCTCCCTGGGCGACGTCGATCGCGGTCAGCTCCAGCATCCCATTCCGCACGTCGGGCTTCCAGGGCTGCCAGCAGATCAACCCGAAGCAGGCCAGAGAGCAGGCGAGCGCCACGGGCATCCATCGCCGAGCGCGCCGGATCGTCCACGCCAGGATCACCAGCAACACCGCAAATGCAGCCGCCACCCCGATGGGGAGCGCCGCCATTCTCCAAGCCGGTTCGAACCGCATGTGCCAGCTCGCGAGCCACTCCGCCCATATAAGCAACAGCTTCGTGCAAGCCGCTAGCCAGCGCCAGCCCGTCAGGATGGAGCCGAATCCCAGCGGGATCACCGCCGCAAGTAGCGGCACAATCGCTACATTCGCAGACAGGCCAGTCGCCGAGAGCCGATGGAAGTAGGCGATCATCGGCAATGCCAATCCGAACTGGATGCACGCGGCCACAATGATTGCATCCACGACAAACGCCGCGAATATTACGCAGCGAGACACAAACCAAGCGGCGATCTTTTCTGAAAGCCCGGTCCACGCGCGCAGTGTTCTCGCGGCGAGCCGCCACTCGACACGCCACTGAGCAGCCCGCGGCTCGATCAACGGATCGTACGCGCCCTGATTGAATCGCTTTACAGAATTCCGGAGCGGCTCGGTGAAGCGTTCCATCGTGGGAATCGCAAAAGCGGCAATCGCGGCAGCCGAAAGGAACGAAAGCTGAAAAGTTGGATCGAAGAGCTGCTCCGGATCGAACGACAGATAAAGGATCCCGACCGCGCCCAGAACGTTCAATAGGCGCGTCTTCCGAAAGAAGCAGGCCGCGACGAAGAAAAATGTAAAACCGGCCGCCGACCGCACCACCGGCGCATTAGACCCGCACAGGAACGCATACAGCCAGCTCGCTACGGTCGCGACCGCCAGCGCCGGCAGGCGGCGGAATTGGAAGACCCGCAGAATTGCCAGAATCGTGAACGCCAGCACGGAAACGTGCAGCCCGCTGATGACCAGGGCATGGTATGTCCCCGTTGCCCGGAAATCGCTAGTCCAGCGGCGCTCCACCCCCGCCGTCACGCCCAGCAGCGTAGCTTGCAACAGGGCGGCAGTGTGAGCATCGTCTGGATAAAGCCGGACGAGGCGCGCGAGCGCCCAGGTTCGAACCGCATACAGCGCCCCGGCCACTCGCGACCCGCAGCGCCCCTCCAATACCCGCACTCCCGACGCGCTTCCAACCGAACCGATCCAGTAAATATGTTGCGCCGCCAGATAGCCTGCGTAATCGAACGCGTCCGGGTTTTGATAATTGCGCGGCGATCGAACCTTCGCGGCCACTTCCACCCTGTCCCCGTAGCTCAACGGGCGTAGGCTTTCATCCGGTTTCACCACCACCGAGATTCGGGCCGCGGCCTTTGGGGCTAGCTCCACCGTGAACTGCGCGCGGTCCGGCGAAAAAACGGGTGGGTTCGTCACGCAGCCATCCAGGAGCACCGTTTCTCCATCGCCGGTGTTCAGCCGTGGCGTTCGTTCCTGGCGATGCACGATCTGGGTCGCCATCCCGCCCACCAGCATGGCCATGCAGACGGCCGCCGCCCGCATCCGCCTCGCCGCCGGGACGAAGAACGCGAGCGTGACTACGCACGCTAAGATCGCTCCGGCGGACGCCAAGTCTGTGAGCCGGAAGTAGATGAAGTGCGCGATCAGGATTCCGCCGGCGAGGGCGAGAACCGGAAGCAGCAAGGGCTCGCGGCGCACATAATCCTAGTGCTACGCCAAGCCGAGTTGTTCTCGGATAGAACCTCCCCGAATTTTGTCTTGACAGCGAGCCACGACGTACCCCATACTAAAGAAAATTTAATACTGGGCCGTGTTCCGAGGCGTATAAGCGAGAACGCCGCCTCCGGCCTGTTGTGAAGCTTTCATAGCTACCAGATCGAGAGTTCTCCTCCAACCCAAACTCCATGAGGCTGATCGAGTCGCCCTCGATCAGCCCATTTTTTACTGGAGATCCAAATGGGATTCGGTGCGGCATAGCGTAAAAATTCTGATGTACGAGTTTGCCAGAAGTTACGGCATCGTATACACTGGATAAGGTTTGGCGAGTTGATATCGCCTCCGGGCTAACCGCGTCCTGATGGGCGAGTGGAGTCCGGGTGGCGGGTCCCTCTTCCGGGCAATGAAGCGGCCTCAACGCCGTGACCTTTGCCGCTGGTATGGACCACCTCTAGCGGTTTCCTCGCGGTTGGGGCTGTATTCGAAGCCTCCTCATGAATGGGTCGAACGTTTGTTTGGCCTGCTACCAATTTTTAACGCCTGCCGTCCGTTCGCGGCCGGGCCCATAATTTGCTTGCTTCAGTATTTTGCGTACTTAGGAACTAATGCCGACTTTTAACCAGCTTGTGCGTAAGGGCCGTCAGGCCACCCGTTACAAAACAGCCAGCCCCGCCCTGCAGGCCTGCCCGCAGCGGCGCGGCGTTTGCACGCGCGTCTACACCACCACGCCGAAGAAGCCCAACTCGGCTCTGCGCAAGGTGGCGCGCGTGCGGCTCACTAACGGGATCGAGGTCACCACGTACATCCCGGGCGTGGGCCACAACCTCCAGGAGCACTCGATCGTGCTGATCCGCGGGGGCCGCGTCAAGGACCTGCCCGGCGTCCGTTATCACGTGGTGCGCGGCACGCTCGATACCGCCGGAGTCGCCAATCGCAAACAAGGCCGTTCGAAATACGGCGCCAAGCGGCCCAAAGGCGGCGCCGCCGCGGCGCCCGCGAAGGGGAAGAAGTAAATGCCGCGACGTAGGCGCCCGGAGCCCCGGGAAGTGATCCCCGATCCGCTCTACAACTCCACCCTGGTTGAAAAGTTCATCAACTCCATGATGTGGGACGGCAAGAAAATGACCGCCCAGCGCATCTTCTATGCCGCCATGGAGACTCTGCGCGAGCGCTCCGGCGACGATCCGCTGAAGGCTTTCAAGAAGGCGGTCGAAAACGTCAAGCCGCTTCTCGAAGTGAAAACCCGGCGCGTCGGCGGCGCCAACTACCAGGTTCCTATCGAGGTGCCGCAGAACCGCCGTACCAGCCTCGCCCTGCGCTGGATCATCACCAATGCCCGCACCCGGCCCGACAAGAGCATGGCCGACAAGCTGGCCAACGAGTTGAACGATGCCGCCAACATGCGCGGCGGCGCTGTGAAGAAAAAGGACGACGTGCACCGCATGGCGGAGGCCAACAAAGCCTTCGCGCACTATCGCTGGTAATTGGTTTCTCGAAGTATTGAAAGCACTATGGCACGCACCGTACCGTTAGAAAAAATGCGCAACATCGGCATCATGGCGCACATCGATGCCGGTAAAACCACCACCACGGAACGCATCCTCTACTACACCGGCCGCACCCACAAGATCGGTGAGGTGCACGAAGGCACGGCCACCATGGACTGGATGGCCCAGGAGCAGGAGCGCGGCATCACCATCACCTCGGCGGCCACTACGTGCCAATGGCGCGACGTGACCATCAACATCATCGACACTCCGGGCCACGTGGATTTCACGGCCGAAGTGGAGCGCAGCCTGCGCGTGCTCGACGGCGCCTGCGCCGTCTTCGATGCGGTCGCCGGCGTTCAGCCGCAATCGGAAACGGTTTGGCGCCAGGCCGACAAGTACGGCGTCCCCCGCATCTGCTTCATCAACAAAATGGATCGTGTGGGCGCGGATTTCTTCCGTTCGGTCGAGACCATCGTGGACCGCCTCAACGCCCGCCCGGTGCCGATCCAACTGCCCGTCGGGGCCGAAGATCAGTTCAAAGGCGTCATCGACCTAGTGAAGATGAAGGCGCGCATCTGGCGCGACGAAACGCTCGGGGCCAAGTACGACGACGTCGAGATTCCGGAAAACCTCGTCGAGCAAGCCAAGGAATATCGCGAAAAGCTGATCGAAGCGGCCGCCGAAAGCGACGACACGCTGTTTGAAAAATTCGTCGAAGGGCAGGCCATCACCGAAGCCGAGATCGTCGCGGGCATCCGCAAAGCGACGATCGCGCAGAAGATCTTTCCGGTCATCTGCGGTTCGTCCTTCAAGAACAAGGGCGTGCAGAATCTGCTCGACGCCGTAACGGATTATCTGCCCTCGCCGCTCGACATTCCGCCCGTCAAGGGCACTGACGTCGACAATCCCGAAGTGCAGCTTGAGCGCAAAGCGAGCGACGCCGAGCCCTTCTCGGCGCTGGTTTTCAAGATCATGACCGATCCCTTTGTGGGGCAACTGGTCTTTATCCGCGTCTACTCGGGCAAACTCAACGCCGGCGATTCCATCTATAACGTCACCAAGGCGCGCCGCGAGCGCGTCGGGCGGCTGGTGAAGATGCACGCTAACAAGCGGGAAGAGATCCAGGAAGTGCTGGCGGGCGATATCTGCGCCGCCGTCGGACTTAAGACCGTTGTTACCGGCGACACCATCTGCGACGAAAAGGCGCCGATTCTTCTCGAATCGATCGACTTCCCTGCTCCCGTCATCCAGCTCGCCATCGAGCCCAAGACCAAGGCCGACCAGGAGAAACTCGGCATCGCGATCGCAAAGCTGGTCACCGAAGATCCCACGCTGCATGTCTCAACCGATCCGGAGACCGGCCAGACCATCCTGTCCGGCATGGGCGAGCTGCATCTGGAAATCATCGTCGACCGCATGCAGCGCGAATTCAACGTAGGCGCGAACGTGGGCAAGCCCCAGGTGGCGTATCGCGAGACCATTCGCCAGCAGGCCGAATACGACTACACGCACAAGAAACAGACCGGCGGCGCGGGCCAGTACGCCCGCGTCAAGCTGCGCGTCGAGCCCGACCACGAAGAGAACTTCGAATTCGTCAACGCCATTCACGGCGGCAACATCCCGAAGGAATTCATCCCGGCCATAGAAAAGGGCGTGGTGGAAGCGCTCGAAGGCGGCGTGCTCGCCGGCTACCCGATGAACAACATAAAGGTGACGGTCTTCGACGGCGCCTATCACGAAGTCGATTCCTCGGAAATGGCTTTCAAGATTTGCGGCTCCATCTGCGTGAAGGAAGCCTGCGGGAAGGCCAAGGCGGCGCTGCTCGAACCCGTGATGCGCGTCGAGGTGACGGTGCCCGAAGAGTACATGGGGCCGGTGAACGGCGATCTCATCTCGCGGCGCGGGCGCCTGGAAGGAACCGAGATCGCGGGCGGCACGCACATCATCAAGGCCATGGTGCCGCTATCGGAAATGTTCGGCTATGCAACCGAGCTGCGCTCGCGCACGCAGGGCCGCGGGAGTTTCACGATGCACTTCGGCCAATACGAAGAAGTGCCGAAGAATCTGGCGGAAGAAATTATCAACCGCAATAAGGGCGGAGTCGCAACCAGGTAGTTGAGGAAAAGGTAGAGGACACAGAAGGCAATGGCGAAAGAGAAATTTGACCGCAGCAAGCCGCACGTAAACATCAGGACGATCGGGCACATCGATCACGGCAAGACCACGCTGACGGCAGCGATCACCAAGGTGCTTTCCAAGCACAACCCGAAGAACGCGTTCCGCTCGTTTGACACGATCGACAACGCTCCGGAAGAGCGCGAGCGCGGCATCACGATCTCGACCTCCCACGTGGAGTACGAGACTGCCAACCGCCACTATGCGCACGTGGACTGCCCCGGCCACGCCGACTACATCAAGAACATGATCACAGGGGC
>JAFAYI010000021.1 GCA_019240475.1 Acidobacteriaceae bacterium | reverse complement strand
CGGTGCCGATCAGCTATCCGGGCGGGAGCGGCGTGTTGAGCGGCAGTCAGATTCAGAACGTCACCTTGACTTCTTTCCAGGTGCTCATCACTTTCAATAATCCAGGCACTTACACGATCAGCGTGAAGAACCCCGACGGGAGCACATCGAACACGGCGCAGATCACGGCCACTTCGCCCGGTCCGACGATCAGCCAGGTGTCGCCTTCCAGCGTGAGCACGGGATCTGGCAATCAGACGATCATAGTCACCGGGTCGAACTTCCAAAGCGGCCTCACGGTGCCGATCAGCTATCCGGGCGGGAGCGGCGTGTTGAGCGGCAGTCAGATTCAGAACGTCACCTCGACTTCTTTCCAGGTGCTCATCACTTTCAATAATCCGGGCACTTACACGATCAGCGTGACGAACCCGAACGGCAGCACGTCGAACACGGCGCAGATCACAGCCACTTCGCCCGGCCCGACGATCAGCCAGGTGTCGCCTTCCAGCGTGAGCACGGGATCTGGCAATCAGACGATCACAGTCACCGGGTCGAACTTCCAAAGCGGCCTCACGGTGCCGATCAGCTATCCGGGCGGGAGCGGCGTGTTGAGCGGCAGTCAGATTCAGAACGTCACCTTGACTTCTTTCCAGGTGCTCATCACTTTCAATAATCCAGGCACTTACACGATCAGCGTGAAGAACCCCGATGGGAGCACATCGAACACGGCGCAGATCACGGCCATGTAGGACTCGAAATCGATTCGGCTCCCACAGCGAACACCTTACGACGGCAGCATCAGCAGTCCAATCGAGAATCGGGGACGGAAACCCGTGATGCCGAAGGTAAAGTAAGTATTCGTAAATGGCGGAATTGCTGCTCAACGTCATGTCGATCCAGTGGCCATCCTGTACCAATCGCTCAAACTCTGGCCAGTCGGGTATGTCATTCCAGCCTCGACCCGTAAGCGACTCGACTGCGGGTTTTGTCCTTGCAGCTTTTCGATAATAGGTCAGCAGCGTCTCGTTTGCATCTGCGTCCCTCGATCTTTCCAGTGTCGTATTTAACCGCCATTGGGAATTACCCAACCCTCGAAAGAGCGGCTCCTGAAGAGCGGTCATTATCCCCTTCCTTTTTCGCCCTGAACTGCTTCAGTTGTTCGAGCGAGGATGAAAATTCCTCCCACGATTGCAGCACTATGCTTTCTTGCTTAGGCATCACTGATTGGTCAGTATAGACCGAAGAGAAGGTTTAAATGGTCATGGATCTTTTCTCCATCTAAATGGAGTCTGAGTGCGTGTGATCTGAGAACCTGCCGCCTAATGCGGCGGCAGGATGGCGTTCAAAATCTCGGCAGCGGTTTGCTGCACACAACCGAGCGATTCGGCAAGCGTGGCCTTGTAGCCCGAGTGTACTTGAATGTAATCACTGCTCGATGTACCGGCATCGAGTCCTATGGCTGTCGAGACCACGAAGGCGACGGCTTCAGCTTCGGTCTCGCGGATCACATGAGTGGTTTGGCTCCGACGCTCGCCACGGTGTAATAGCTCGTGCGCCGTCTCGTGAACTAAAACCGAGAACTCCTGTGCGCTGCTTAAGCCGGGCACGACGGTGATCTTGCCGCCTGACGAGAGCCCGTGCGCCGGTCGAATTCGGTCGTCGTACTCTAGTGTGATCGACTTCGCAACGATGAATTGCTTCAGACGGTCAGTCGCATCTTGCGGATCGCCGCTGATCGTGGCGAATTCCGGCAATGGCTCGCCTTCGGTCTGACTTACGTCAAAGACGTGCGCGGCTCGAAAACCGTAGAGACGAGCGTGCGCGTCTTCGGCGAGTTCGTCATCCGTGCATTTCTTGCGACCAACCATGGGAGCGAGAATGACAATGCCCTTCTCGCCTTTGCGGACATAACGCCGCATCCGAAGCCACGCCTGAAAGCCGGCAACATGCGTCGCATCCGGGCGCTGGCTGTAGATCAAAAGGACGTTGCCCCAACTATAGCGGTGAAAGCGGGACATGACGGACAGGTACTGCTTGAGGGCCTGACTGTGACCCTGTTGGAGAGCTTCCATTAGCCGAGTGAGAGCGGCTTCGCTGAGCGTTTTGGCTTGGTCGGTATTCATGTCGCACCTCCGGTGGGAAGAGCGTCCGCGGTTACGCGGCCGCTCCTTGCGCCTCGGCGCCGTTAGGCCGATCCAGCTTCGCGAGTTGCCGGATACGAACTTCGGTGATCGACTTCTTGGCTTCGCCTTTGGCCGGCGTGTACTCGCGAGTCTGGAGTTCGCCTTCGATCTGAACGTGCGCGCCTTTGGTCAGCCTGGCAGCGTACTCGCCGACATAGCCGAATGCGATGCAGCGGTGCCACGTGGTCTGCGATTTGTACTCGCCCGATTCACGATCCTTCCAGCTGCGTTTGGTCGCGAGCGACAGAACAGTGAATTGAGTCTGATTCCGGGTGTGACGAACTTCGGCATCCTTGCCAACGAATCCAATCAGCATTACGCGATTGCTATACATTTGCGGTTCTCCTTTTCGTGTTCCCGAGATCATCTCGGGGCACCCAAAAGCGAGCGGAACCGCTCCCAAGGCCAAGATCTGCTTTTTCGGGGGACCGCACCAAAACGGCGAAGCCGAACAGAGATTAAGCGGGGGAGCCGAAAGCCGTCAGGCCCGCAGCGAGCCTAAGGGGAGAGCGGAAGCAGAAGATCGCAGCGCTGCCGGGCGCGGTTAGGCTACTTGGAAGCCGTCAAGTGAAGCTGTGCCCGAGAGATTGCTGGGACAGAATGGAAGAACCGCAGTATGCAATCGAGATTGCTGGAGGATTACACAAGGTGCCATGGTTCAACACATCCCAGCAGACTCTCTAAGGAACGTTTGCTCGAACCCGACGTTTGGACGTAAAGCGGGAGCTACAATCGCGGAGCGCGCCAACCGGAAACGGCACAGAAGAATTGCGAGTTCACGGCTGAAGGATGAACAAAGGTAAGGCTGCGTTCGTCGAGCCGATGCTCTGTCTCGCGGTCACCAAATTGCCCGGAGGCCAAGAATGGCAATACGAACTGAAGTTAGACGGGTATCGCGCGCTAGGAATCAAGAGCAGCGGCAAGGTCCAGCTTCGATCACGCAACAACAAGGATTTTGCACTCAGGTATCAAGCGATCGCGAGAGCACTCGACAGGCTGCCAAATGAAACTGTGATCGACGGCGAGGTCGTGGCGTTCGACGAGTCAGGACGGCCGTCGTTCAATCGGCTGCAGAACTACGGGTCATCGACAGTGCCGATCTTCTACTACGTGTTCGATCTGCTGATGTACTCCGGTCGTGATGTCCGATCGGAGCCGCTAGAAGTCCGGCGCCAGATGATGGAAGCACAGGTGCTGTCGAAATTGGATGAGCCAATCCGCTACTCACCGGCCCTGGAGAGCAGCTTGGCGGATCTCGTTCGATCCGTTCGCGAACAGAAGTTCGAGGGCCTGATTGCCAAGCGAAGGGACTCCCGCTATGAGTCCGGTGATCGAAGCGGCGCGTGGCTAAAGATGCGCGTGAATCAAGGGCAGGAATTCGTGATTGGCGGTTACACGCCGGGGCCGCGGAATTTCGACGCGCTGATCTTTGGTTACTACGAAGGCGACAAGCTCACTTACGTTGGCCGCACGCGAAACGGATTCACGCCGGCAGTTCGGGAACAGTTATTCAAGCGCTTCCGCGAACTCCACATCAGCCAATGTCCCTTTGCGAATCTTCCTGAAGGCAAAAGCGGGCGATGGGGAGTTGAACTCACCGCAGCCAAAATGAAGGAGTGCCGTTGGCTAACCCCACGGCTGGTAGGACAGTTCGAATACGCGGACTGGACGCCCGATAATCATCTACGGCACTCTCGGTTTGTGGCTCTCAGAGAGGATAAGCCCGCTCGAGAAGTACACCGCGAGATTTGACGAGATTGTACGACTTGGTTTCCTCACCCTCTTCCGCTCCTATTTCTGCGTCGATTGACTCGCCCGTACACTTCTTCGTTTTGTTTTCGCGGCTGCTCGTTGGCCCACTGCTGGACGCGCACTCCGAAGACTCGGTAGATTCGTTGCTCTCCGATGAGTCGGATTTCGAAGATGTCGATCGGGACAGGCAGGTCTCGGCCCGGCAGTTTAGCGCGCGCTTGTCCAATGAACAACGCCGCAGCGTGATGAGGTCGACCGGGCAAGCACTTCTAACGTGTGAGGCTTGCCCTCATCATCCCGGACGGTCACCGCACACCGGCGCTCGGCCACAAAGAGAGTTAACGCTTGGAGCGAATAAAAGGGAAGGGCGCTCGCGTTGGTCACGGAAACGGCTTCCGAGCTAAGCCCGTCTATCGGGAACGTAGGGTGAACGATGATATCGACCTGTCGTCGGTCGTGGTTTCCGGTGCTGCTCGCATCGGGCGTACTGGTTTGTACCCTGATGTCCTGCGGTAGCAAGCAAGGCGCTACCAAGAGCAACTTCAAGGCAGCGATTCAGGCCGAACTCGACAAGCAGCCGGTTTGCATTATCACGACGCTACCCTACGATGTTCCTGGCTGGAATGGACAACTGAAGACAGACGGCAATATGGAAGCTCTGGTTAGAGCGGGACTGGTGAAGAGAACGCAGATGATGGTGGCCGGGTCTCCCATGGATGCGATGCTTGAGGACACAAGGCCGAAGACGGTGCCAGGATACCGATATGAAGCGGCCGAACCCGCAAAAAAATACCTGATTGAGATCCATAATCCGATGGGTGCCTCGACCGAACTCTGCTACGGGAAGAAGAAGGTCGACGAGGTGGTGAGGTTCACTGAGCCCGCTTCGGTGACGGGGATGACCGCGTCACAGGTGACCTATACCTGGGAGCTGACCGATATTGCAGATTGGGCTCGTAACCCCGATGTCGAGACGCACTTCCACACAGATCAGTTTTTGGATGCGGCCGATAGTCCGCGGCAGGCTCAAATGGAGTTGGTTTTGTCCAATGACGGTTGGCACTTCCAGAGTGGGTTCTGAGCAGTGTCATTCGTTGCTCTGCCATCAATAATTCTTGAGCCGCTTCTTGCAGCACGCACTGCAAACCGCTTCCCATGCATCGGCTAGTGCTGAAGTAGATCGACGTATCCACTGAAAATGTCGCTGTGAACTGGCCGGCCTTTTTCAAGAAGAGTACCGGCATTCCGCAACTTTAGTACTGGTGGGCCATGGGCCGCTTACGGGTGTACTCGAAAGCCGCTACGCTCGTGGAATGAAAACACTTATCACTCTCCTCCTTGCTTTAGGACTGGCGGCGACCGTTGCGTCTGCTATCCCGCCATTTCCGATTCCGCCTACAGTGGTCCGTTAGGCGGGACGTGTAGTATGGTGGCGGTTGCGGGCTTCGTGAACCGCAACCGCCATGATTACGCTGTGGTGGATTTCGATCGCGCTCGAGCTAGCCGTCTTGGCGCGCATACTCGCCTCGCGGCTGTTGAAGCATCTTCCCGCTTTCTTCGGGTTCATCCTTTTCAACATAGCTTCGGATCTTCTTCTCGCGCCCTTGTGGTCGAATCGATATGAATACACGGTGGCATGGTCCATCATCGAAGCTTTCACTGTAGTGGCTCAGATTCTGTTGGCGCTGGAACTCTATCTCGCATACGACCGGCTGTACAAGCCCGATCCGGCCGACAAGTGGTTTCTTGTAGGTTGTCTGGTCACTTCTGCCGTGGTCGGATTTATCATGCTTCAGTTTCAACCCAAAGCCGATGAACGAATAACGACTATTCTGGTTCTGAGTTACATCTGGTGCACATTCGTTCTCTGGTGGACTGCCGCGTTCATCGTCCTGTTCGGCTTTATGTTTCACCTCATATCCATCAAGCCGGCGCCGAACCTGACGCTCCATGCGCGATTGCTTGCGACCTACTTCGCAGTTCAGCTAGGCACGCAGATCCTCGCCGACGCATCGGTGCGCTATCCCGTCACCGCGAGTTTTCTCAGAATTGCTGGAGGGAGTGCCTGCTTGCTTGGATGGGTGGTTTTGTTACGCCGCGGCGGTTTCGAACGCCATAAACCTAATCCGTTGATTGCTGAAGCCGCCCGAGTGATGTCGGAGCGCATCCTTCGGGAGCTTTCAGAACCACCCCGGGGCGAGGGCTTCCACACGCGCGGTGAGGACTGAGTTCAACTTCTCAACCCTCCTATTGAGCGCTTCTTCTCCAAGGGGATGACCGAGCCGGAATCGCACGCCGGCGACGACTAGGCTGGCGATGCTCCATTCGATCTGCCAGCGGGTTCTGAAAAGATTGCTCTTGCGCAACTCGTCGAAGCGCGCGTACTCACGGTGAAACGCCCGTAGCCGCAGGAGGCCTCGCCGCACAGCGAATAAGTCCTCGAAAAATTCCCTGGAACGCCTTCGAATAAGCTTGTGAAAAGAAACCGCGCGTGCACGTTTCTTCAATTCCGCGAACACGGCCGGGTGAATGGCGTTCGCCAGCATATCGATTTGTTCGAAATAAGGTTGTTGACGGATATCCCGCAATAAGTGACCGGCCTCGTCGGCTCTTTCCACCGCAAGAAAATATTCGAGTTCCTGGATAAATCGAGGAAAAGCGTGGCGAAAACGGTTGCTCGGCACAACGGTTATCAGTTTAAGCGGCAATCGCCGCTAAGGTCAAGCCCTGAATTGCTCCTGCTAGGACTGCTGGTTAGGCTCTTCAGGCGGTGCTGGTTGCGAGCCTGTAAACAGACCCTGCATTAGCGCCCGAAGGAGCTTCTTGTTGGGGTCGTCTTGCGGCTCCTGGATAAACGAAAGAAAAGCGTATACCGCCCCGGCCATGTGCTGTGGGACCGTAACGCTCACCTGTTCGCCCGAGCCGAGCGCCAGAGCGCGCGCCATCTCTTCAAGTAAGTCCTCGGCCGTCATCGGACTTGCGACGGCGCTCAGCTTTTCCTGAAGCTCTTTCTCCAGGGGAACGAAGATGCCGGGGACGTGACCCTCGTTCGGGACAATCGCAATTTTCCCGCGATAGTTCACGAAAGTCTTCACGAACTTCTGTAATGCGGAGGTCATGTCGCCGTGACCTCCCGCGGTTTTTCGGAATCGTTCTCGTAAGGACGACTCGATCCCGAAGGACAGCTGCGGACGGTCGGGCGTTCTTTTCAGTGGCTCAATGATTTCTCGTTTTTTCACGGACTCCTCATTAGATTGAGCTTGACTAGGTAGCTAGGTTTCTAGCAAACTAGCAAGCAGGAAGTAAAGGTAAATGCAGCTATTGGGACTATGCCACCGAAGTGCGGAAAAAGCAATAAGCTTCTTGGCAGGGAGCTTTCTGGGGCGGTCGCCAAGTCATCGGGCCGCTGCATCGCTAGAGCGAAACAGATTGTCTGAGGCAGTCATGTGTGCACCACTGGCGGCCGTTTTCGTCGCCGGGCGCGGCGAGCTTCGGATTTCGAAGCCGGAGGCGGCGGCTTGCTAAGTGGCGCCTACGGGCTTTTCTTTTTTGTCTGCGGGTTCGGTGCGGCGTGGCTAACCATTCGGATGATTCGCGACGAGATCGTATACGAACGCAAAATGCGCCAACAGATGCGGAAATTAGAAAAGCCGCCATATTAAAGCGCCCGCTCGCAGGACACTGCACACGAGCGTGGTTCGGCACTGCACAGTCCAAAATAGTCGGTCAAAGAGTTGGGCGACCTCGGCACCATTATCCTGGTAACCCACCATTGGCTGGCAAATGCTCATGCTTAGAATCATGGAAACGATCTCCAGGAATAAACCGCTAACTTGCGTATAGCCGCCGATTGCGTCTCAGACGAGAGGTCAGGGATTCCATACGGCAGGATTTGTCTTACCGTACCGCGCCGATGCTCGATGCTGCCGTCAACGGGGTTGTTGGTGAACCCAAACGAAGCTCGGTTATTCTTGACGCCGGGAATCAGGACTGTTTAAACGAACACAATCGGATTGCGTTGCTCTTCGGCGGCGCGCATCAGTTCTTCAAAATCTGTCAGAGAACCGTTGCACCTCCACCTCGTCCGATTCCGTGTTCTCCCGAACCATTCGGATTTCACGCTGAAGCTGAGGCAAATCGGCGACTTCGAGAATGTCCCCGGAATGAGTGCCGCTGTAAAGAACCCGCGTGATGAGCAGGGGGCTCGGGACTTGAGTGAGCGCGCCGGCCACTCGCTCCCCCAGCCATTAAATTCTGGCAGAGTTCCCCAGGCGCTTCTCCAGGGCGATGAATTGTTGCCCGGTATTAGCGACCACTTCTCCCGTTTGAGAATCCACGCTCACACGCTTCAGATCTACAGCTTCAGATCTACCGCGGCAGGAAGCCGCTTTAGATTGATGTATACTCTCGCATCTAAACCCATCGGCAGCTCCTAGAATTTTACCGGCCCATCTTTCGTCAGGACAGTGACCCTTCCCTGAAGGTTTCCGATATTTCCTTGCGCTCTCTGGATTTGGAGCGCGGCATTATCGGCCGAAATGTTTACGTTCCTCGCGTTGATCGGGATGTTGACTCCTTGCCTCGATGCGCTCTCAATCGGTTTTCAAAGTAGTTGCCCCAGCGCTGGTAAGTGCTTTCAGCTCAGTTTCTATTCCATTTACCAGGAAATCGTCCCAGATCGTAGGCCAGTCCGACGCCTTCAAGGATGGCGGACACATAGTGCGCGTAGGCTGCCCTTATAACCGATTGGATCGTAGCGCCATCGCTTCCCGTGGGGGAAGTCGTATTGCCAAGCAATTCCAGTGCGGTGGCCACGATCATCAAGCACTCGTGTGCTGCTCCATTCGCGAGCACCTGTCAGAAGCAACTCTCCCTTTGCTTTCCCAGCCAGAACGGGCATCGATCCATGTGAGCTCGGAGCGGTAAAGCCACTCCCGTCGTAGATGTCCTGTAACTCATCTATCGACGGCAGCCTCCAGTCCGCGTACCCGGCCAAATTCAGGTTCTGGCAGTACTTCACAGCATTGCTCCACGAAATGTCGCTGCCATTGTCCTTTGCAGTCCACATCAGGCCGGTAGAGGGATCGTTCCAGTACCCGCGTGCCAGGTTCTCTTGTGGTGATGATCTCTGACCTACCGCTATGGATTGAGATCCAGCAACGACAGTAATCACGTAGAGCAGAATAAGGACGGTTCGCATTAGTTCACACTCCGAATATCGAGCACTGCGCTGCATTCTAAAAGAAGGGATGAGTGAGCCATTGAAATGCGTTCACTACCCCGAAAAACATACCCATTTTGACGGACTGAGCTCCACCCGCACGTCCAATCAAGTTGTTGTCACTCTGTATAAGAGCTTTTGCCGTAGCCCGCGAGATGAAGGGGTTAAAGTAAGAGCCTATTGTGATTCCGTTCGTCAAGAAGTTATAGTCATGTGCCAACGCCGCCCAGTCTCCTTGTCCCTGCGGTGTGCCCATCCCGCCAGGTCCTGCCCAATTGTCGGGAGCATCGAGTGAGAAACCTGGACCGGCAAGCAAAGCCATTAGGTCTCCACCACCTCGTGGTTGCATTCGATTGGCCGCGAAGGACATCAACTGGTCCAGGCTTCCACCCACGAGCTGACCTGAAAGCCAACTGGTTGAAACATGCGAGATGTCCGCGCCTGGGCCAACTCCATTCGAATCGGTCTGCGCACCTGAAACAAAGCTGGAGTAATAAACATTCCCTCCAGTGTTCGTCATGGCTTGGAAGTTGATACTTCCATCGTCGCCACGGTAAGCTCCGATATTGTCCTTATTTACGTCACCGGGCACCCATGTTCCATGCTGGCCTGCACAGTCATCCGAGCTGATGCTGTTATTGAGCTCGACGCTCTCGTGGTTTGCATCTGACCCCTGACCCAAATCAGTCACGCAACCAAGCCCAGTCGGGTCGATGTTGATAAGCGGATTGTTGCGAGCATAAGCATATAGGTTCCAGCTCTGCGGATTTTCAGGATGTTGGTCAATGAGTGGGTGGTCCGGCGACATGAACCTCCCCATCGAACTTCCGTAGTATCTGGCTCCGAAGTAGTCCAGCCCTGATTCTGCATCTCGTTCTTTGCCGGTGAACTTCTGGTTCACGTTGTCGTAGCCGTCGAATTGAGAGTTCCGTCCGGCGATCCCGCCCGGGATCTCTTCGCCGAACGGAATGTAGTCGTGCCGGGCAATCACGTTCGCGTTCGCGTCTGTCACCATCCGCAAGCTGCCCAGGTGATCATAAGTCAGGTAGCATGTCGAGCACGGTGGTGTTCCCGGGTTCTGCAGGTCGTACTCCGCCGCCAATTTCCCCAGCGCGTCGTAGACATACACGATCTTCTGCCCGTTGCTCAGGTTCTTCTCTACCCGTTTCCCTTCACCATTGTAGAGATACGAAGCGCTCAGGCCGCCCGAGTTCGTCTCGCTGATTTGCCGGTTCTCGGCATCGTACGCAAACGTCATACCTGGCGGGAACGACAGCATGTTTCCCGCTAAATCGTAATACGACGAGGTAATTTGATTCTTGTTTACACCATTGCTGTATACGTAGACGTTTCCAGCGGGTGTAGACAAGCTGTATCCGATCCCTGTTGGATTCGTCACCCACCCATTCCCGAACTGATCGTAGGCGAAGCTTCGCGACCAGCCTCCGGTGTCCGTCGCCGAAGTCAGCCGGTTCAATCGGTCATAACCGAAGCTCGCCGTATAACTGGGCAGCGCACTCTGCGCGCCCGGGCCGCCTTCATAGGAGATCCTCCCCAGTAGATTTCCGTTATCCGACGTTCCACCAGCCGTAGGACACGTTCCGAACATCGGATTGGCGCTCGGCGTTCCCCACTCATAGCATTCAAGAAACAGAAAGCTGTTCGGCGAATCGTTGATGGCCGCATAGATCTTGGACGGCTGCAAGCGCTGGTTGTACTCAAAGTTCGGCCACACGTTGCCTCCGGGCGACGGTACGGTGGTCCCTAGTTGGTAGTAACCTATGGCCCCATGCGGCCAATACCATGCCCCGCTTACATAAGCCGTACCGAACCCGTTATAACTCCCTGTCACCTCAATCGCCTGGTTGCTCGCGTTGTAACCGGTCGTCACACCGCGACCGGAAGGGTACGTTTCATATGTCAGCGCTCCGGCGAGATTGTAATAGTACGTGAACCCGTACCACTCGCCCGCCGTCTGCTGATTGCTCGCCGTGACGCGCCCCAGTGGATCGATGGACGTATACTGCGTCGTCGAGTTCCCGTTCCACTCCGCCGTCAGATGGCCCCAGGAATAGCCGGCTCCCGAAGCATCGTACTGATAGCCGACGGCAGGAGTGCCATCCGAGTAAGTCTTTTGCGTCACACGATTCAAAGCATCGTAAGTGTAGCCGGTCGTAATATTTCTTGGGTCGGTCTTGCTTATCACATTCCCGATCCCGTCATAAGCGTAACTCGTTGTTCCAGATTCCGGATTGCTGGCCGAGCGGAGCCGACCGAGGCCATCGAAGCTGAAGGTGCGCGTTTCGGCACCCTGGTTCACTTGCGTGAGGTCGTTCAGGGCGTCGTATTGATAAGTCGTTTCGTAGTTGAAGTGGGGACTGGAGCCCGGATCTTCCCATACCGCTGTCAGGCGGCCGGCCGCGTCGGTTTGTGTGACGCGCGCATGCCCGGCGGGGTCTGTCACGGTCGTGTAGTATCCGTTGTAAGTGGTGGTTGTCACGGCGCCGTCCGCGGTTGCGACCGATGTGGGCCGGTTCAGCGCGTCGTATCCGTAGGTGGTCGCGTAGTTCAGGGCATCGCCCGGCCGCGACGGATTGGTGGTTTGCGCTACCCGCCCCAACCCATCATAGGCTGCGGTGTTGGCGATATAGCCGCCGCCGCTTTCGTACTGCCGGGTCTGCGTCTGGCGTCCGAACCCGTCATAGAGCAGCTCCGATTGGATCTCCCCAGAGCCGAGGGTGGCTTGGTCCTGCTTCGTCGTCACGGTGAAGGGGGAAGATGCGGAGTACGGCTGGTACACGTACTGCGTCTGGGTCTCGAACCCGGCGATTCCCGAGGCCCGTGCCAGAGTCGTCAGCCTGTCCAGCGGATCGTTGTAGCTGTACTTCGTGTTCGCGCCATTCAGGTCTGTGATCTGCGTTGGTTTTCCCGTGCTGTAATCCCACTGCCAGCGCGAGGTCTGCCCCAGCGCATTCGTTTCAGACGTCAGCTCCGCGTATGTGTTGCGGTTCGAGCCGTCGCTATAGTTGTCGGCATAACCGTACGAGGTCGAGTGCCCGTTGGCGTCCGTCACCTGCACCGTGTTGCCCGCGACGTCGTAATAGCTGGCGGTGGTGAGCCGGCCGCAACTGCCGGGAGTGGCACAGCGGGCAATAGAGGTGACGTTCCCTCGCGCCCCGCCGCCTGAAAAATTGGCATTATCGTGCCCGACGATGTTCGGCTCGCTGGTGACGGCATTGGCGTCGTAGCCGTATTGCGTGTCCGCCTGCAAGGTCCCGGCGCCGTTATAGACTTTCACCTCGGCCGGCAAGCTCACCAGGTGAGCGGCGAGGTAAGCTGCCGCGGTGTTGTAAGTCGTCTGGGTGTGCCGCAGGAGCGCTCCCGCGGCTCCCGAGCCCCAGTCGTACTCATAATCGTCTGTCGTGTTGTTGTACATGTCATAGCCATAGGAGACCTGCGATACTTGCCCCGCGTCGTTGGTGGTTGTCACCGAAGCAATGCGCGGGTCATAGGACTGCTGAAGGTCCGGCGTTGAGGCATCGAGGTATGGGTTTCCCTGATCCGGCCACGGCAGCGCGCCCTTTTGGGCCCACACCGTGCTTTTCGATTCGAGCAGCGCTCCGCTGGGCGTGTAGGTTTGAGTCAGAAACTCCCGGCCTGTGATCCACGGAGAATGATCCAGCGGCGACGTGGTGTTTGCGTACGAGTAATATTCATGATTCACCGTTCGCAGTAACACGCCGTTGCTGTTGGCCGTGTAATCGTAATCCGCCACGCTGATCGTGAGCGTACCCTGCGCTGTGGGCGCATAATTGGGCGGATAGGTGATGATCTGCTGGTGGGCGAGCGTGGACCCGTTGGGATAATCGCGGATTGCCGAAACGCATCGGGTGATCGTGAGGCTTCCTGGCTGGGCGCCCCCGGGCAGGCCCGGAAGGCCAACCCAATCGAATTCATAGCGGCCGCCGGTGGGCAGAATCATTACCGCCAACTGCGCATAACTGTTGTAGAGGAACTGATACTCGGACCCGTCGTTCAGCCGGATGGACTTCATCACGGTCGGATTGAAGTTCCACGGCTCCGCTCCCGGATAGGTGCCCGTTAGATTAGGGAAAAGCTGCAGATAGGTTTGAATGCTCTGGCCGCTCGCCAGAGCCTCCGACATCGGCCCCCACTGAATCGTGATCGGGCGCGCCTGGCCATTCAGTCCAGGGTAGGTCAAGGTTTGCGTGTAATCGCCGGTCGTCGAAGTGCCCGCGGCGAAAGTGGTCGTTCGGCCCAGGCTGTCAACAATTGAGGTCGGCGAAATCGTGACCAAGTTGCCGTTACGGTCTTCCATGCTTGCGACGACGCCGTTATTTACCCGGTATTTTGTGCCGTCGTGGAGAATGAGATAACCGCTTGGGTCGCGCACGGTAGGGGTCCCATAATTGATCCAGTCGGAGATTGCGGTATCGGAGACGAACTGTACCTGCGAGCCGTCGTCGCTGATGAAGTTCGTGCCGCGATTGGTGGGCGGGGCCGGGCAATAATATCCGGGATCGCATTGTGTGAAGGTCGGCTGCCCATAGTATGTCGTGTCCACCAGCTCTGTCGACGATCCATCCGGACGGTAATAGTAGAGACGCGTGACGCTGTAGGCGTTCGTCATGACGCCTTGGACTATGCTGTCGGCGCCTTTGGCTATTACCCATCCGGCGCCGAACTGAAGGCCATAGCTATACGTTGCGCTGCCAGGCCAAATCTGCTGCAGGATAGGCGAGTAAGTCGTACACGAGCCGCCGTTTGGACATAGATTCGAAGGGCCGTACGCCTGTTGTAACATCCAGTCATTGGACAGGCCGGCATTGATGGTCATCTTCGCTTCGCCGCGGCCGCCGATTTGGACGAGCGGTATCGCCACGTTGAGCCGCCCGGTGAAATAGTTGACTGTGAACAGATTGGAAAGGGCGTAGGAACCCTGCGGGGTTCCCTGCTCGACCGTCATCGGGGTGTAACCCGCATCCGGCGTTTGTGCAAATGCGCCGACACTCCATAAGAACAGGGCTGCAAACGCCAGACCGCGGCACGCACCAAATCGTCCGCCAAGTCTCCTACTGTGGATTGCTTTCAATGGCCACCGCCTTATCGTTCAGGTAGATATATTCCTTGGCCGGGGTGCTTGCGTCCAACAAGCTGGAGGGCTGGATGTAGACCGGCGAAAACGTACCCTGCACGTTCTGCAGGATCCAGCAGATCCCGGCCCCCGGCCGGTAAAGCACCAGGTGGTCCAGTTTTCCATCGCTATCGTAATCGAAGGGCACGATCTGGTCGTTCGTCGCCGTCAGGTTGTAGCCCGCGATGCCCGATCCGCCGCTCCAGAACACCATCGAAAAGGTTCCATTGACGTTTTGCAGCATCCAGATGATGCCTGTTCCTGGCCGAAACAGAATCAAATGATCCTGTTTCCCGGTCCCGCTGTAGTCATAGGCCAGGACCTGGTCCGCCGTGGACATGAGGTTGTAAGTCCCGATTCCGTTCGTGCTGTAGAACACCATGGAAAAATTCCCGTTTACGTTCTGCAGCACCCAGACGATGCCGGTTCCAGGCCGATACGGAACGAGGTGATCCAGCTTCCCCGTGCTGTTGTAGTCAAACGCGATGATGCGGTCTGCCGTGGACATGAGATTGTAAGTTCCGATCCCGGCCCCAGCGGCGCTTGCATACACGGGCGAGAAGGTTCCGCCGACGTTTTGCAGAATCCAACAGATGCCGTTGCCGGGCCGGTAGAGCAGTAAGTGATCCTGCTTGCCGCTGCCGTTGTAGTCGAACGGAATAATCAGGTCCGTAGTGGCGGCCATGTTATAACCGCCGATGCCATTCCCGCTGGCATAGACGGGCACGAAAGTACCGGAGACGTTCTTGAGAATGTACACGGCTCCGCCACCTGGCCGGTATAGCAGCAGGTGGTCCATTTTGCCGCTGCTATCGTAATCGAACGGAATGATGAGGTCGTTTGTAGACTTCAGGTCATAGCCTCCGATCCCGTTGCTGCTGGCGAATACGGGCGAAAATCGACCGGCCGTGTTTTGCAGAATCCAGATGACGCCGGTTCCTGGCCGGTAACAGACTAAGTGGTCTTGCTTTCCGCTGCTGTTGTAATCGAAGGCAATGATCCGGTCGGCGGCAGAGGAGAGGTCGTAACCGCCGATTCCCAATCCCGTCTGCGCCCGAACTAGAACGGCGCTCCATACCAGCAGCCCACATCCCAGCGCAAACCACTTGCATCTTCCGTGCGTTCTCAAACACACCTCCCCTAACTAAATCCTGCATCTGTTACGAATAGCCACTCTAGAGGTGCGCGTCGAAAGCCTTGTGCAATTCGCCTTACGCTGCAAACCTGTTCACTGAAAGTAAAACTAGAATGCCCGAGAAGTAGCTAAAGATACTATTACCTCGATGGGAATACGAGTTCTAGTACTTTCGTGCTTACACGAACCAGCCTCTTAATAGTCGCCGTTAACGGTCATATCGATAGCCCACATCCTTTGACATGCAAAGTAATCACCCCATCAGCGCAACGGTGCCGCCTTAGCGCGAGAAACGCCTGGCCCGATATAGGCTTCTCGGCCCAGTGCCCAAACACGTTCAACCCGGGAGGATGACAATCACGCTACCGGTAATTGTGGGGCTAGGGCCGCTCAAAGATCCGTCAACGCGCCCCTGACAGCCGACTGCCCCGGCCTCGGCTAGTATCTGGCAGCATGAAAAAAAATCCCGTCAAAAAGGCGGACGGCGGATCTTGCGCGTGAAGCCAATCCACCGATAATCCGCAGTTTTATGCGGCGGAGCTGTATACCCGACTGTGTAGTACTTCGCTATATTGCTGAAGGGCACGACATCCTTCACTCTGAAGTACATGACATCGGAGGAATACGCCGAGGCTTACCACGGCGCCTTAGACTCACCGTCCGCTTCTTCGTTTCTCGCGGCATCTCTGCGGATCACGCAGCAGAGTTGGTTCAGGCGGCTTGGGCAAAGGGTTGGGAGCGAAAACATCAACTGCGAAATCCGGATGCAATTGTGCCCTGGATTATCAGCATCGCTCAGAATATCTGGAAGACTGCGTTGCGGGCGCCTCCAACAATTTCTACGGATGCGATAGAGATCCGCTCTCAGGAGAATTCTTTTTACCTGGACGCGAAACGAGTTCTGCGCAGGTCGAAACCGAAGGAGGAATTACTGTTAGAGCGGTTTTATATTCAAGGCTTCGGCGTTCGCGACATCGCAAATCAAGAGGGCGTCTCGGAGGAAGCGATTCGATTGCGCCTGTTGCGCGCACGCAGGAACGCCAGGAAAGGAGTGAAAAAGGCGTTGGCGCGCTCTGCTACGCAGCCAACACGTTGCAAATAATTGCTCGATCTATTAAATCTTGCAGGAAGACGAGAAACTCACATCCATTCCAGGCAACCACTGTAAACAGCTCACCCGGCACGCTTCGTACAACATCCAGCAATGCGCCCTTAGGAATCTCGGCGAATCCCCTTCCTTCGGCGGCATAAACGCCGCGAAAGGACACTTGCACTCGGTACTCCTGGAGTAGCAGGAAATGAACCCCGTTCTTTGTTCGTGTAAAATGTAGCTTACACCCACGGCGGCGAGAGAAGCAAGGGAAAACCAGAATCTCCCGGCCTGAACGTATTTGAGCGATCACTTTCAGCCTGGGGACCGGGTCTGTGTACGGGCGCTCAGGGAAGTCGGCAGTGCCAGACTGCTACATGGATTAACCGGTGAGGTCGTGGCGCTGCACCCGATCGCAACGAGTTGGTACAAGGTCCGTCTGGATCCGAATAAAGTTACTACACACGCTGAGTGGTCGGTTCCTGGAGACCGCTTGGTCGCAGAGGCACACCCTCAAAAAACCAAAGACGGGTGGGCGACCCCTCGGTATCGAGGCGTAGAACACTTCCCTTGAGCTGGCCACACGGTAACTCTTAATTCGGCCAGGCCTTTGCGAGGCCGACGCTTTGGAAGCTCGAACAGCCCGATTGATAGACGGGTTCCGGGCGGCTTTCTCGCTTTGCCCGCGGTGCGAGCTGCGGTGAAAGTCTCAACGTGCCTTAGCGGTTCGCCGGCATGATTCCACAGCTTTCCTTGAAATACACATCTTCTGCGACCTTCCTGTGGAAATTCGAATCGGTGGTTGACCGGTAACCACGCGATTGAGCCGCCTGCTTCCGAGAGTTTAACGTCCGACAGAACACGTACAGTCTGAATGCCGTTTGCTTTGGCAGTGCTCGCACGTGGCTCTCTGCCGTTTAGGCTGTGCGCCTGTTTCGAGGAGCTTGCTGAACTCCATCATCTATCCATGATCAAAGTTCAGAGAAGGATCGACGCCGTGCGCTTGATAGTGGCCATACAGGTCAGGTTGAAGGTCAAGAGCGACGCAAGTGTGTTCGGGTGTTCGTAACCACGATCAACCACACCTCACATGAACGGCATACCTGAAATTCTGTACGAGCGCCTCGCCGCTGCCATTGACGAAAGTTTGTCGGCATCAACTTCAGTTCAGCAGGTGATTTCGGAAATCAACTCTGCTGGATATCAGATCCTGCTCGCGGTTCTTGTGAAAATAGCCGACAGTGATTTCGGAGGGAGCGACCCCAATCCTATCGGGAATCCTGCCTTTGACGCGAACTTTCTTGGTTCCGTCGGAATCGCGGAGTAGGACTAACCTGCCGCGTAGCTCCAACTACCACTTCCTGTTCGGCTGCGCAAGTAGCCACGAGCTGTAGGCGCGACGGTGGGTGATTAAAGATCTCCCGTTTAGTTTCCGAAATCTTGGTGATCGTTGTTGCGACCGTGCGTTTAGAATCCTTGGGGGAGTTTCGGGCTGCGCTGCCGAGCCGGCCGCCGAAGGTAGTATTCCGAATTTTGTGTAAGTCGCTATTCTCCGGTTTGGTTCCTTTCTTAAGATCATAAGAATTGTTCTTCCAAATTTGCTGACGGAAGCCGGAGCGCCGTAGGCGCGAAGCTTTTCGTCAGCGGCCGCCCCTCACTGCCGCGGCCTCGATCCGATCGCCCCACAGCAGCAAGAAATGATTTAGCGACGTGCGCCAGTTCGGGGCTGCACGCCAGCGCTGGGCGATGTTGCGAAGTGCCAGGTACAGCAGCTTGAGTGCGGATTCCTCGTTGGGAAACGACGCCAGCGTTTTGATTACCTTGCGCAGCGTCATGTGCAGGGATTCGACCACATTGGTGGTGTAAATCGCCCGGCGTATCTCTTCGGGATACGCGAACTGGGGACTGATGCCGGCCCAGTGCCGCCGCCACAGTTTCCCGATGACCGCATACTTGCTGTTCCAACACTCTTCGAAGCTCTCTAGTGCCGCCATCCCGGCTTCGGCGGTCGGAGCGCGATAAATGCTGCGCAGATCCTCGGCGACCCTTTTGCGCTCTTTCCAGTTCACATACGCCAGGCTGTTGCGTACCATATGCACGATGCAAAGCTGCACTTCCGTGCGCGGATACACGGTCGAAACCGCCTCTGGAAAGCCTTTCAACCCGTCCACGCATGCCACCAGGATGTCGCCCACACCGCGATTGCGAATCTCAGTCAGAATCTGCAGCCACAGCTTGGCTCCTTCCGTCGCGCTGGTCCATAGCCCCAGCACTTCTTTGGCGCCCTCCATCGTTACGCCGATGGCCACGAATACCGCCCGGTTCTCCACCCGTCCCTCGTGCCGCATCTTCACCACCAGTGCATCCAGGTACACGATCATGTAGAGCGGCTCCAGCGGACGGCTTTGCCAGGTACGCACCTCCTCCATTACTTCTTCGGTGACCTGGCTGATCAATGTGGCGCTGACGTCCACCCCATAGATCTCGCGCAAATGCGCCACGATATCGCGCGTGCTCATGCCCCGCGCGTACATCGAGATGATCTTGTCGTCGAAGCCTGTCCAGCGCCGCTCGTGCTTAGGCAGAATCTGCGGCTCAAAGCTCCCGTTGCGGTCGCGCGGAACGGCGATCTCGGCCGAACCAAAGTCACCCTGTACCGTCTTCCGGCTCGTCCCGTTACGGTTGTTGCCGCTGCCGCGCCCTTCCCGTTGTCCCTTCTCGTAGCCGAGATGATGCGTCAACTCGGCATTCATCGCCCGCTCCAGCAGCGCTTTCGTTAGCTGCTTGAGCAGCCCATTCGGACCTACGATCTCTTCTGTCTTTTTACCCTTCAGCAGCTCGTCCAGCGCTGCATTCAAGCCATTCGTTTCTTCTGCCATTCCGTTCTCCTATTCTCCTGGAGAACGCTTCTTACACAAAATGTTTTACACCCTCCTACCGAACCTCGCAGCTCCAATTGCGTTTCAATCAGCCAACTCCCCTTAAATAGATATATCGCCATCCGGTGCAGGTCGCAGGGCTGCCGGAGCGTGTCCTCATCGTTCGCGGCCAGGACCTCCCGATGCAACAGGAATCAAACCCTAATGCTCCCGAATGCAATCTCAGCCTGAATTTTGTTCCCGTGCCGTATCCGGCCTACCCTCCGGCCGTAATTCGCATGCGCCCGGCACAACGAGAATTCTGGCGGGTGGTCAACGCCTCCGCCGATACTTACATCGACGTTCAACTCCTCTTCAACGGCAAGCCCCAGACTCTTGGGCTAGTTGGTCTTGATGGTGTGCCGCTCGCGGCAGGCAACGGCGTTCCAGGAGGACGCATCGTGCCTGAAACCGATATTCTCATTCCTCCCGCTGGGCGCGCGGAGTTCATCGTGGACGGCCCGCCGGAAGGTGTTAGCGCCACATTCGTCACCCGCAGCGTCGACACTGGCCCCATGGGTGATAGTGACCCATCGAGACCCATGGCGACGATTCAGGTATCTCCAACTGCGCCCGAACCGGCTTCCTTGCCTGCCCGATCCGCGAATCTAAGCTCGCAGCGTTTTGCCTGGTTATCGGAAGAGACGCCCATCCGGCAACGCAAGCTCTATTTCTCCGAAGCGCCCATCGATCCATCCGATCCGACCGGGCCGACTAACTTCTTTATTACCGTCGACGGTCAAACGCCGCACGTATTCGATCCGGCAGCGTCGCCAAGCATAATCACTCAGATCGGTGCTGTGGAAGACTGGACGATCGAAAATCGCTCGCAAGAAAACCATGCGTTCCATATCCACCAGCTTCATTTTCTGGTTCTCGAAAAGAACGGCGTGCCCGTAAACGAACCCGTGCTGCTCGACACCATCAACGTGCCGTACTGGGATGGAAAGAGCCCCACATATCCAAGTGTGAAGCTACGGCTGGATTTCCGCGATCCTGAGATCGCTGGTACCTTCGTCTACCACTGCCATATACTCGAGCATGAGGACGGCGGCATGATGGGCAAGATCGAAGTTGATCCGGCGCCCTGAGAAAGCCTTTGCGCTGCAGCCGCGGTCCCATTGCAGCCAATGCTTCAATCGCGACCGCCTGGAACGGCATACGGTACAGGCGCTCAAGTTTCTGACCGACGAGATGAGTCGGACTGAGGGGCGCTGCATTTGATGCTGCGTTTTGCGGCTTGCCAGTTCGGCGGCAGCCCACTTCTCAGTCCCGATTCAAACGTCATGGTGTCGCCCGAACACCGCGCGAAATTGCCCCATTGTCGAGGTTGGGCGGAACGCGAAAAAGGCGACCCGCACAACCGACTATCGACCGCTGAATAAGAGGGATTTGATCTGAGGCGAAGAGTGTAAATACCGAACGGCCGGCTCTCGTGCCGGTTGTCGGTGCGGCTAAAGACCAAACTGAGGACGCATATAGGGCCAAATATAAGGAAAAGTATCTTGAACGAATAGTCGGAACACTTCCGCGTGGTGCAACGGTCAGAATCGAACCGATTCGATCGATAGATCACTGTCTGCGAAATCGATCGAAATTTTGCTCAGATCGGTAGGGCAGAACCGCCTCACATGAAGAGGTAGATCGTCCCTAACGGCCCAGGATAGATCTTCACATCTCGACTCCACCGGATCTGTTCACATCAAACCTGGTGCCTACAGCTGACCACTTAACGATAAAAGCAGATCAGCCCAGCCTCGGCCGAGGTTGGAACCGCGGCACTCCAAGGACTTGCGGGCGCTTCAAACGACTCCCGGATGGCCGGTCTCGGTGGCTGATGCAAGACCATTTTGTGATTGCCGAGCTGTAGTACTCTTAACGCGATGGCTGACCGACCAAGTCCTGTTTTTCGGACTGCAGACGAAGTGTTGCTGATCGGAACGATGGCTATTTACAACTCGCAGGTGGACGCATCTGAGGGGATCCCGCAGCAGTGGCGCTCATTTCTGATGACCCACCCCGCCCTAAACGGCAGCTCAAACCTTTACGGCGCTTCGCCTTGTACGAATGACCGCAAAATTCACTACCTCGCCGGCGTCGCACATGGAAGCTCAGAGACCGTTGTAGATGGTGAACATCTGTCGCTCGCGGCCGGAGAGTACGCGGTCGTTCAAGTAAACGATCCGGCCTCGCTTCGTGACACTTGGACCTGGTTGTTAGGCACTTGGCTAGCTACGTCAGGACGCCTAGAAAAGAACGCGCCAGAGTTTGAGCGTTATGCCAACATCTCGGAAACCGGCACACCCATCGGACCGGTGGAAATCTGGATTCCCCTCGAACCGCTTCCTAACAATTGAGACTTCGTTTATTTAACCGCCAGTCGTGGACGCCGCGGATAGAATTCAGACCCGTATGCTCGATTGAGCGAATTGCAACCGGCACCTTGCTCATCTTGCCGCTTGGACTGTATAAGTGGAACTCCGATCATCTGTGACTGCTAAGTGACGATTTTGGAAGGTCAATTCGCGGCGAATCCCGATTAAGGACCCTTTCTGACTACCTTCAACTTATCCGCAAAGCCACGTCTCCGAGATGGCGACTTCTCGTCAACTTGGATTCGTAAACGGTAGGCCGTCACTCAGGGGTAATCCAAGTAATCCGCGGCACGATCCGCCAAAGTAGCAGGGGCATGCTTACGCACGATCTGACAGCAATCACCAACATCTTCGCGGCTCCCCAGATTCTCACTCTCATGACTTCGCTCAGAGTCCTCTCTTTGCGAACTTGTGTGGCAGTCCGCGAGCGCCGCTGAGCCGTCAAAACTAGCCGCCGGACGGCTCGAGGCCATTGAGGCGCAGATACGTAACGAGATTGCCGTAATGCAAGGCGTCATGATTTGGGAGTTGTGTCATGATGAACATCTTGTTCGCCTTGTAGCCCCAGAAGTCCGCCGGGTCATTGAGGTGCTCATCGGTGAACCCCGCGTATGCGCCATCGCAGTAGGCGAACGCGCTTTTGAGGTAGGCGATGATCTCGGTCTTCGAATTCTTGCCCTTAGCCGGAGGTGGGGGCGCTTCGCCCCTCGCATTCGAACACAAATAGTAGGATATGTCCGCCACGTGAGTCAGGATCTCGGCAAACGAGCGAACATCCTTCGTTGGTCGGTAGCTGTACTTGGCCTCTGGCATCGTCTCGGCCGCCTTCATGATTTTGTCCTGCATGTTGCTGCGAAAGATGGATATGGTTTTCGTCAGCGGATTCGGTGGCGAGGGCGGCTTCGGAAATTCCGGCGAGATTTGGGCGTTGGCCAAGGACGCCAGGACGGAGACGGATACCACGCCTACAGGCACCACTCGCGCTAAAGATCGAAACATTTAAGAATCCTCCAATACGTTGTGGGCCATGCGAATCGCTAACCGCACATCCTGGCAAGGCATTCGCCTACGCGCATTCCTCACATTTTTGCGAGATAAAGCTTGTTGGGATAAAGTGTCTTCACGATTTTTCGGATGACCTCTGTCCCGTTTTCTCCATTAGTGAAAACTACTACTCCGATTCCTTGCGACGGAACAAACATGGCCATAGTTTTCACTCCCCAATCAGAGCCGCCGTGATCCAGAATCTTTACTCCATTCATCATGTCTACTTCCCATCCCAAACCCATGCCGGCAGTCATTGTGCATTGACCCGCCTCTCCGGCTTCTCGGCACACTTTTTCCAGATCTTGGGGCTTCACCATGTCTCGTGTGATGGTTGCTCGTTCTGCAGCAATTGTCGGCGTCAGGCCCTCGTTGCGCATCACGCTCACCACGAACTTTGTATAGTCGCCAATCGTGGTCCGCAACAGGTCCGCGGCATTCCATTTTGTCGCGACCGAATCGATAGGTTTTTCTGCTCTTGGCCCATGGGGCACCGCTAACCGCCCCGAAAACCATTCCTTCCCTGTGTACGAGGTGTCCTTCATTCCGATCGATCCGAGCACCATCTCCTGCGCCAGTGCATCAAAAGGCGTTGCCAACTTCCTTTCGGCAAACGCACCTACATAGTTGTATCCTTCGCCGGAATATCCGGTTTGCGTTCCGGGTTTCCATCTGATCTTTAGTACTCCCCCTGTCATTCGCCGCCAGTTCGCAAATCCAGTCTGGTGCGACAAGCACAACCGGGGCGTCAGCAACTTGCTGTAAGGATCATCCTTTATATCCGGGTCGACCCAGATCTGCGATATCGATTCATCCAACGAGAGTTTTCTTTGGGACGCGAGTCGCAGTATTGTCTCCGCCGTGATTGGCTTGGTGAGAGAGGCAACGTTGTACAGCGTTTTTTCCGTCGCCGCGACTCCCGGACTCTGCTCTCCATACACCGCAGTCCACGCTACTTTTCGATCTTTTATATATGCCACCGCTACGCTTGGTACATCGCTCTCTTTTAACCATTCCGCGACATGGGCATCAAGTTCAGCGCGGCCATCTTTCGTCGCTGATGCAGTCTGCGCAACGGATTGCCCTTCCTTATGTGACGTGGCGGGGATGACGCTTACACACGATGTGACAGCAACCACTAACGCCTTCGCTCCCCAGATTCTCGCTCTCATGACTCGTCCTTACCCACTCGTCAGATTTATTCCTCGCGAAGAGCGGTCATAGGATCGACCGAAGCCGCGCGTTGTGCAGGCAGCAAACTTGCCGCCAGCGCGATGGCGGCCATTGCGGTGACTGCGGCTGCCAGTGTCAAGGGATCTCTGGGTTTTAGTCCGTAGAGCATGGAAGCGGCGATGTTTCCAACACTCAGCGCCAGCACCGCTCCGATCGCGAGACCTGCCCCAAGCAGTGTCGCCGCTTCTCGTAAAACCATGGCCAGAATGTCAAGACGATTGGCTCCGAGCGCCATGCGCAAACCAATCTCGTTCGCGCGCTTGACAACCAGGCACGAAATCACACCGTACAGCCCGACCATCGCCAGCACGGTTGCAAGGACACCGAAAAAGCCCGACAACATGGCTAGAAGCCGTTCGCGCAACAGGCCGTCAAGTATCTGTGTTTTGAGCGCGCTGAAATCGAGCACCATCCCTGGATTGATCTGGCTCGCCGTGGACTTGATCGAAGACATCAGCGGCGGCAAAGATTCGTTCGAACGAATCATCAGCGTGGACCGTTCTTGCGGTCCGTTTGCCTGCGTAAATGAGACGAATACGATCGGCGCCGGATCCTCGCGCAAGCTGTAATACTTCGTGTCGTTCACCACACCAATCACCTGGTATGGCATGTCCCGCTTGCCGGAATCGTAAAACATTCTCCCGAGTGGGTTCGTCTTCCCAAAGAACTTAAGCACGAACGCCCGATTTACGACCGCCTTATGTATAGCGGCAGGGGCATCTGCGTAATTGAAGTCCCGACCCGAAATCAACTCCATTTCCATGGTTTTGAAATATCCGGGACTGATTCGGCTGAGGCGAACGTCCTGTCTTTGTGGGCCATCAGGGATATCTACGCTGCCGTCCCATCCAGCTTGGCTCAACGGAGGGAATAGCGTTTCCGCAGCCGAGGCCACTCCGGGAACAGCTTGGATACGGGTGAGCAACTCTCGCTTGAACACCATTTGGCTGCTCTCCGGGAGCTTCAACGGCGAGTAGTCAAAATTCGCAATCAGGATATGACCCTGTTGAAATCCGGTATCCACCCGCATCAGATTCTGAAAAGTCCGCACGAACAAGAGCGCACTGACAAGAAGCACCATGGAGAGTGCAACCTGCGACACCACGAGGACGCGCCTTAATAAAACGCTTTCGCCAGAAGCGGAAACTCCCCGGCCGCTCGCCTTTAGCGCCATACCAGGCGCAACCCGCGAAGCCCTGAACGCCGGGGTCAATCCGAAGAGGACCGTCGCGAGCACTGCCAATCCCGTAACGAAACCAACTACGTGCCAATCCAGCGTCAATTCGAGAAACACCTGGTCCAGCTGGGTGCTCAAGTACGTGATCAGCAAAGGGCTCAACATCTGCGCCAGTACCACCCCGGCGGCCGCTCCTAAAACAGCAAGCAGTAGGCTCTCCGTGACCAATTGCCGGATCAAACGCGGACGAGAAGCGCCGAGCGTCAATCGCAAGGCCATTTCCCGTTCCCTCGCGCTGGCTCGCGCCAGCATGAGATTCGCAAGGTTCGCACAGGCGATCAGCAGAACCAGACCGGCAAGACCCAGCAATAACCAAAGCGGCTCCTGGTAATTGGTTCGCAGCGTCGAGAAACCATTCGCTTCAGGAACAGCTCCCAAACGGAACGAAAGGTAATCTTTTCGTGCCGGTCCATCGAACTGGACCGGCACTGTAGCGGCAAAGATCCCCGGAGAAACGCCTGCCAACTGTGCAGACGCGCGTTCGAGTGTCCAGCCCGGCCGCAAGCGTCCAATTGTTGTGATCCACCATGCTACTGGGTCCCTCGATGGGCCTTTTGCGGAAATGGCTTCCTCAGCGCAAAGCGGAATTGCAACATCGAAGGTCCTTCCCACCTCGATGCCGGCAAAATCTGGCGCCGTTGCTCCCATAATCTGGAACGGATGGCCGTCCAGCGTGATTTTTTTTTCCAGAATCCCAGGATCGCCGCCAAATTCGCGCTGCCAAAAGCCATAGCTAACGACTGCGCCCTGAGCGCCGCAGCCACGGTAATCGTCGGCTGGAGAGATCAGCCGCCCAAGCGATGGCTGCACACCCAAGACGTCAAAGAAGTTGCCGCTCACCATCAGCGTACTTACCGGTTTGCTTTCGATACCGCGGCTGGAATTCAGGCGGGTGGGATACCACGCCGCAATTTTCGAAAAACCCTGCTGCTGTTGTCGCACTTGGTTCCAAATGTCGGCAGTGAGATCCGGGTGATCGGAATAAAAATCTCCCGTGCAGCAATGAGGAGAGTCTACGATGCGAACAGACGCCAATCCTTCAGGCTTTGAAACAGGAAGCACGCGCAACCGCACCGCGTTAAGAAGCTGGAAAATGGCTGTATTCGCGCCAATCCCGAGTGCAAGGGAGAGAATCACGACAAGCGAAAAGCCGGGGTTTTGAATTGATACACGCCCTGCGTAACGCAAATCCATCCAAATGCGCCCGAGGAGCTGTCCGCCCGAGTCGCTTCCGACCGGCAGAAAAGGCAATTCGGAGTGCACTGTCGCTTTTAACCCGGCAATTAGAGCAGGATCATGCAATTCCTGCATCAAAGCTTCATCCACCTGTTGCGCAGTTAGTTCGGAGGCCAGCATCGCCTCCCGACGATCCTGGAGATGTTGGCTCAATTCTTCTAGAACTTCCGCTTCTCGCGTTGCCTCGAGATTGAGAACAGCAATCGCCGAGCGTATTTCGTCTCGCCAGCTACGCATGTTCCGCCGCCGTAATGCGCTGAATGGCGTCTACGAAATCGCGCCAGGTAGAACGCTGGGCCTTCAGCATCTTCTTGCCCGATGCCGTCAGCTTGTAGTAACGACGTCGCCGCTGGCCCGCCTTCTCCACCCAACGCCCAGAAATTAGTCCGCGCTGCTCCAACCGGTATAGCAGCGGATAAAAGGAGGCAACATTAAAGGTGAGCACTCCTCCCGATCGGTCCTCTATAAGTTTGCTGATCTCGTAGCCGTGTCGTGCACGATATTCGATTAGCGACAGAATCAGCAGTTCAGTGCTGCCCCGCTTCAATTCGCGGTCCATTGCTAACGTTGCCATATCCGTTGTTAAAACATATGTAGACACCACCTGTCAAGACAAATTGCCGGTGATCAAAGATGAACGACTATTTCCCGGAAACGGTCACAACCCGGTCGCTTCTCCGTGGTTAAGGACCAACCGCTTAGCAGAGATTTCGCTACAGAAGGATTGGTCATCGGGTTGCTTCCATTCCCGACCGAGGGAAGTGATTTGATCTGCAACCGGCAAGTTCGAATCCTGTTATTCACCACCGGACTCGCACTCTGTTCTATTGATGGAAGCGCGAACGACCTGGCCGGGCAAGTCAAAGCAATCCAGAATTTGGAGCGGGAAGGCCATTTACCCGAGGCGATTATCGAATCATCAAAATTGATCGACGCCTTAAAGCGGTCAGATCCACAAAGTCTACTTATTCCCGAAGCACTCGATAGACGGGCGTCCTTAGAACAGGATCTAGGAAGGTGGGCTGAAGCCGAGCATGACTACGCCCAAGCGATCACTCTTTGGCAGCCGGCCACGTCTCTCCGCCCATTGTCATTAGCCCGGGAGTTGAATAATCTCGCTTCTTTGTATTCTTCCGGCGGTCAATTTAAGAAAGCCGAAGATTTGCGCCGTCGAAGCCTGGCGCTCCGAGTCGAGTTTTCCGGATCGGACAGTCCCGAGGTCGCTCTTTGCCTGTCCAATTTGGCCGCGGACTTGTTTGGCCAAGGCGAATACACCGAATCAGCTGGTCTATGCCGCCGCGCTCTTGACATCTGGGCAAAAGGAGCTCCAGAGCGCGATCGATCTGACCTGGCGCTGAATACGTTAGCGCTGGTCGAGCTTAGGAACCAACATGTCTCCAATGGCCTTTCGTTAGCCTTCGCCGCCTTGAAAAAATACGAAGCTTCCCAGAACCCACGAAAGGCCCAGGTCGCCGCCTACGAACACACAATCGCTGTCGCCAGAGAGGCAAATGGCCAGCTTGCAGAAGCGCAACAAGACTTCGCAAGCGCTCTCAAGACACTGGAAGGAACTGAGCACCCGCCCGCAATCGAACAGTACAACCTGTTCACAGACTATGCACGTCTCCTTTTCGTTCTCCATCGCAAGAGAGAAGCAAAGGATCTCGTCCGTAAAGCCCACACCGAGATCAGCAAGCTCGACCGGACGGCTTCACAGCGATATACCGTAGACGTTAACGCACTGGTGTCAAAGCATTGAATTATCCTGGTCCGCAAACTCTGTACGCCAAAAATCTTTGTCGACCGGAGGTCTGCAAACATCAAGACCTCAACGCATCGATTTAGCCCTTAAGCTGCTTTTTGCCTGGGCCTATGAACCCTGCTTGCGAGGCTTTTGCGGACCACAGCTTGATCGGACTGAACTCGCGGTCGTAAGATAAACTCGCTGTAGTCTGAAAGTGTAGGGGAATCCAGTGGGCTCGATGTCGTCACGGGATTAGCAAACCCTTGGTCGTCACCCATGACCTATCGGGTATTTCAGGCGCTCCGTTTGAGGATGGCCGATTAACAACCTCGAATCTCTTCCCGAACCGCATCTCTTACAATCGATCAATTATGTGCGGCGCTGCCTTACGGACCGGACTGCAAATCGCACCGGCCAGCTATCGTAATAGGAGGGTCCATGGTCACTACTACTGAAATAGCCCCTGAGATCTACCGCCTCGCGCTGTTCGTTCCCGAGATCAACCTTGAGTTCAGTCACTTCCTGATCCGAGATGAGGAACCAATTCTTTTCCATGCGGGACTCCGAAACATGTTCCCGGTTTTGCGAGAGGCGATCTCGCGTCTGATCGACGTTTCCAAAATCAGGCACATCGGATTCAGTCACTTCGAGTCGGACGAGTGCGGAGCTTTAAACCATTGGCTTGAAGTCGCACCCGCTGCCCAAGCGACGTGCGGCCTGGTGGGAGCTATGGTTAGCGTGAACGATTTTTCGATCAGGCCCGCTCGTGCTTTGACGCGAGAGGATGTCTTAGCGACTGGGCGCTACCGTTTCCGGTTTCTGCCCACTCCCCACGTACCGCACGGGTGGGATGCCGGCGTCCTCTTCGAGGAGGCGGAACGCACGCTCTTCTGCTCCGACCTATTTCATCAATGGGGACATCGCGAACCGGTTACGGACAATGACGTCCTTGAACGATGTCAAGATGCGCTGCGGGAAGCCGAAGCCGGTCCGTTTGCGAACTACGTCCCCTATACGCACCATACCGGGCGCGTGCTGGAAAGCTTAGCGGAACGTGAGCCGAAGACCCTGGCCGTTATGCATGGCTCAAGTTATCACGGCAACGGAGCGCAAGCGTTGCGAGGTTTGGCTGTCGTAATGCGCAATGTGCTCGGGCCCAAAGCGGAGGGCGGACAAACAACGCCGGCCGGCACGATTAAGAACTGATCGGAAAAGTTACTCGAGGGAGGCGGATCTTCTGAATTCAAAGGTAGTCGGTAATCCGGAAACTGGGATTCCGAAAAATAATTAGGAATCCGGTCTGAAGGTAGATCTGTCCCAGATCTATACTTGGCCGTTAGTGGCGACCCATCAAATGACCTCCTACTCTTAATGGTCAGCGCGTTGGATGGGAACTTGTGGGGTCACGCTTTTGTTTATATTCCTCCGCCGCCCCCTATTTCTGCGCCCTCCGCAGTTGGTGAATCATATGGTATGCTCCGTCTAGAAACATGTAGGTTCATGTCTGTGCATGCAAAGAGGACCTGGCCAGCCAGCCGTGCCGGAGCGCCCAAGCGGGCTGACGAGGCAAGGGCCACCTTGTTGAGTTTACTTGGCCGGTACCAGATAGGGACCAAGCTTCACGTCTTTGGCCAAAAACCCATGATTGGTCAGAGTAACGCAGTGGATGCCGGAACTCACGACACGCCCTGTCACAATGACCTGCTGCGCTGCGAAGTGACTGTTCTTCGCGTCGCCAATGGTCAACGTACCGCGTGGAACAGCGATATTGCAGTCGTCCATCCGTGCCTCGATACGAACATTAGCTGCAACATCCCTGATGACAACGCCACCGAGTTGTCCCCCTTTTATGACGATGTTTCCTCTGACTTCGACGGTTGTCCCGGAGATCCAGGGAAGCCAGAAATAACGGTTCCAGTTTTCGGCTGAATACACCGCCTCGCCATTCTTAACGACAGCCTTCGGATACATATGGGCGTTGAAAAGAACGAAGGCAATCACGCCGGAAATAACGAGCACCAGGGCTGCAACCAAATATTTGAAAGCCGGATGGATGATCATTGAGGCGATCACACCTCCCAGCATCTGCCCACCTACGAATGGATCAATTCCACCCGCTGATGGTCCGGGCGAAATCGGGACTGGCGGAAAAACTTGGGGCGGCTTGCTTTGTTCTCGGGCGTGCGGATTTGGGACCCAGTTGCTGGGATCGGCGTGGTGCTCTGGCCCGAGATTGCTGCCTTGACCTGAACGTATATTCTTCCAGTGGTAACCGTCAGCCATAAGCTCCTGTGGTACGAGTCCTTGGCGCTCAGCTAAATCGTTATAGATTAGACACCAGAATATGGCGGACTCTTTCCGACTAGTGCGAATTTTGTGTGATCTGGATCTGGGTCGATAAAACGTTCATGCAGGTTTCGAAAGATGGCCGGCGATACGTGCTAAACCGCCGTTGCTCATCGCTCCCTCCCGCTGACCTGCTTGCGGTTTCTGTCCTTTCTGAGTCGAGACAGCCCATGTGTGATCGTCCGGGGTAGTCCGGCAGGGTTGATCTATAGTTCGCCGTTTTGCGCGACGAATCCTGACTGGGATCGAACGATGGCGAACTGGATCACCTAGAATCGGCTCACAAAGTATCCTTACTCGTGACGTAGCATGTTCATGTGCCCCTTCGCTAACGTTCGTGAGGTGGATTGGCGTCGGCAAGGGAGTCCAACAGATTTATGGACCTAACCCGCGCGCTACTGCGTATTTGCCTTGGGGGATGCTGCTTAAAAATGTGCATTGCGGTGATAGCCGTGCTCGCTCTCTTAGCTGAAGGGTCGCCGAAAGCGATGGAGCCGAATGCTTCTGAGATTATGCATCGGGTGGCGGAGAATCAGGATCGGGAACAAAAGGCTCGAAACGAGTTCGTCTACGAGCAGACGATGCACCGAATAACGCGAGAAAAAAGCGGCAAGCTTTTGAAAGAAGAGTTTTGGA
>JAFAYI010000031.1 GCA_019240475.1 Acidobacteriaceae bacterium | reverse complement strand
TTCATGGGCTCCAATCTCACTAACCAGGTCCGCAACATCGCCGAAGTCACCACCGCCGTAGCGCGTGGCGATCTCTCCCGCAAAATCACCGTCGATGTGCGCGGTGAAATCCTGGAGCTCAAGAACACCATCAACACCATGGTGGATCAGCTCAACGCCTTCGCTTCCGAAGTCACGCGCGTGGCCCGTGAAGTCGGCACCGAAGGCAAGCTCGGCGGCCAGGCCGACGTCAAAGGCGTCGGCGGCGTCTGGAAAGATCTCACCGACAGTGTTAATTCCATGGCCAGTAACCTGACCGGCCAGGTCCGTAATATCGCCGAAGTGACTACTGCCGTCGCGCGCGGCGATCTCTCCCGTAAAATCACTGTCGACGTCCGCGGCGAAATCCTTGAGCTGAAAAACACTATCAACGTCATGGTCGATCAGCTCAGCTCTTTCGCCTCCGAAGTCACCCGCGTGGCGCGCGAAGTCGGCACCGAAGGTAAGCTCGGCGGCCAGGCCGTTGTCAAGGGCGTCGGCGGGGTCTGGAAGGACCTCACCGATTCTGTCAACTCCATGGGCGGCAACTTAACCGCTCAAGTGCGCAACATCGCCGAGGTCACCACCGCCGTCGCCAACGGCGATCTCTCGCGCAAAATCACCGTCGACGTGCGCGGCGAAATTCTAGAGCTGAAGAACACCATCAACACCATGGTCGATCAGCTCAACGCATTCGCGAGTGAGGTCACGCGCGTCGCGCGCGAAGTCGGCACCGAAGGCGAGCTCGGCGGACAGGCCCAGGTCCGCGGCGTCGGCGGCGTCTGGAAAGACCTCACCGATTCGGTCAATTCCATGGCTGGAAACCTCACGGCTCAGGTGCGCAACATCGCCGAGGTCACCACCGCTGTCGCCAATGGCGACCTCTCGCGCAAGATCACGGTGGACGTGCGCGGCGAAATCCTTGAGCTGAAGATCACCATCAACACCATGGTCGATCAACTCAACGCCTTCGCCTCCGAGGTGACCCGTGTCGCGCGCGAAGTCGGTACCGAAGGCCGCTTGGGCGGTCAGGCCGACGTGCGCGGCGTCGCGGGCACGTGGCGCGACCTCACCGAGTCCGTCAACTTCATGGGCTCCAATCTCACTAACCAGGTCCGCAACATCGCCGAAGTCACCACCGCTGTCGCGCGCGGAGACCTCTCGCGCAAAATCACCGTGGATGCGCGCGGCGAAATTCTCGAGCTCAAGAACACCATCAACACCATGGTCGATCAGCTCAGCTCCTTCGCCTCCGAAGTGACCCGTGTCGCGCGCGAAGTCGGCACCGAAGGCAAGCTCGGCGGCCAGGCCGACGTGCGCGGCGTCGCAGGTACCTGGAAGGATCTCACCGATTCCGTCAACTCCATGGCCTCGAACCTCACCAATCAGGTACGCAACATCGCCGGCGTCACCACCGCCGTCGCCAAAGGCGACCTCACAACCAAGATCACCGTCGACGCCCGCGGCGAAATACTTGAGCTCAAGAACACCATCAACACCATGGTCGATCAGCTCAACGCCTTCGCCTCCGAAGTGACCCGTGTCGCGCGCGAAGTCGGCACCGAGGGCAAGCTCGGCGGTCAGGCCGACGTACGCGGCATTGCCGGCACCTGGAAAGACCTCACCGAATCGGTCAATTCCATGGCTTCCAACCTCACGGCGCAGGTGCGCAACATCGCCGACGTCACTACGGCCGTCGCCAAGGGCGACCTTTCGCGCAAAATCACCGTCGATGCGCGCGGCGAAATCCTCGCGCTTAAGGAAACCATCAACACGATGGTCGATCAGCTCAGCTCGTTCGCCTCCGAAGTCACGCGTGTCGCGCGAGAGGTGGGCACCGAAGGGCGCCTCGGCGGTCAGGCCGACGTCTACGGCGTCGCCGGCACCTGGAAAGACCTCACGGAATCCGTCAACTCCATGGCTTCCAATCTCACTAACCAGGTCCGCAACATCGCGCAAGTCACTACCGCCGTCGCCATGGGCGACCTCTCGCGCAAAATCACCGTAGACGTGCGGGGTGAAATTTTGGAGCTGAAGAACACCATCAACACCATGGTCGATCAGCTCAACTCCTTCGCCTCCGAAGTTACGCGTGTCGCGCGCGAAGTCGGCACGGAAGGCAAGCTCGGAGGCCAGGCCGAAGTGCGCGGCGTGGCCGGCACCTGGAAGGACCTCACTGACAGCGTGAACCTGATGGCCGCTAATCTCACAACCCAGGTGCGCGGCATCGCGAAGGTCGTCACGGCTGTCGCCAACGGCGATCTCGAACGCAAGCTCATCCTCGAAACCAAGGGTGAAATCGCGGAGCTCGCCGACACAATAAACGCCATGATCGACACGCTGGCCACCTTCGCCGATCAGGTCACAAGCGTCGCTCGCGAGGTCGGCATCGAAGGCAAGCTCGGAGGCCAGGCGCGAGTGCCCGGCGCCGCCGGCATCTGGCGCGACCTCACCGACAACGTCAACCAGCTCGCCGCCAATCTCACAACCCAGGTGCGCGCCATCGCCGAAGTCGCCACCGCCGTCACCAAGGGCGATCTCACGCGCTCCATCACGGTCCAGGCCGAAGGCGAAGTGGCCGCGCTTAAAGACAACATCAACGAGATGATCGGCAACCTCGCCGAAACTACTCGCAAGAACACCGATCAGGATTGGCTCAAGACCAATATCGCGAAGTTCACGCGCATGGTGCAGGGCCAGCGCGATCTCCTCACCGTCGCGCAGCTCCTTCTTTCGGAGCTAACCCCGCTCGTGGGCGCCCAACGCGGCAGCTTCTACATCGCCGATACGAGCGACGCCGAGCCGCAGCTCAAGTTCATGGCCGGCTACGCCTACGACGACCGCGACAATATCCCCGTCGAGTTCAAGTTCGGTCAAGGCCTGGTCGGTCAGTGCGCCACCGAAAAGCAGCGCATCCTGGTGCGCGACGTGCCGCCGAATTACATTCGCATCAGCTCGAGCCTCGGTTCCACCACTCCACTGAGCATCGTCGTTCTTCCCGTCTTATTCGAGCGTGAAGTCAAGGCCGTCGTCGAGCTCGCCTCCTTCCAGCAGCTCTCCGACATTCACCTGAACTTCCTCGACCAGCTCACCGAAAGCATGGGCATCGTGCTGAACACCATCGCGGCCACCATGCGTACCGAGCAACTCTTGCAACAAAGCCAGGCGCTTGCCGAAGAGCTCCAGAAGACCAACGCGCAGCTACAAGAAAAGGCGCTGCTGCTCGCCGAACAGAATACTGAAGTCGAAACCAAGAACCGCGAAATCGAGCAGGCCAAGCAGGCGCTCGAAGAGAAGGCTGAGCAGCTTGCCCTCACCTCCAAGTACAAGAGCGAATTCCTCGCCAACATGTCTCACGAGCTGCGCACGCCGCTTAACAACCTGCTGATCCTGGCGCGCGTGCTCGCCGATAACGCGGACCGCAATCTCAACCCCAAGCAGGTCAAGTTCGCCGAAACTATTCACTCCTCCGGCACCGATCTGCTCGCGTTGATCAACGACATCCTCGATCTCTCCAAGATCGAGTCCGGCAAGATGGACGTCGAAGTCGGCAACATTCGCTTCATTGAGGTTCAGGATTACTGCACCCGCACGTTCCGCCACGTCGCCGACGGCAAGGGTCTCGAGTTCGGCATTGATGTCGATCCTCAACTCTCAAACGAAGTTATTCGAACCGACGCAAAGCGCCTTCAACAGGTGCTGAAGAACCTGCTCTCAAATGCGCTGAAGTTCACCGAGCATGGCTCTGTGCGCCTGCGCATCGAGCCCGTCACGTCCGGCTGGACCCTGGCGCATCCGGTCTTGAGCAAGGCCAGCAGCGTAATCGCGTTTTCGGTGCAAGACACCGGCATCGGCATCGCGCACGAAAAACAGCGCATCATCTTTGAAGCCTTCCAACAGGCCGACGGAACTACCAGCCGCAAGTATGGCGGCACCGGACTCGGCCTCTCCATCAGCCGCGAGCTGGCGCGTCTGTTGGGCGGAGAAATTCGCCTGCAGAGCAGCCTCGGGCGCGGAAGCTCATTCATTCTCTATTTGCCCCAGGCTTACATTTCGTCCGCGCCGAAACTCGAAAACATCGATACACTCGCCCTACGCAAGTCTCTTCAGAGCCACACGTCTTCCGGCGTGGATGTCGTTCTTACCTCGCCCGCCTCTTTGCCCGTCGAGGACCTCGTGATCGACGACGATCGCACCCTGATCAATCAGGGCGACCGCGTTCTCCTGATCGTCGAAGACGACATTACCTTCGCGCGCATCATGATGGACTTGGCCCGCGACCGCGGTTTGAAAGCGCTAGTCGCTCTCCGCGGCTTGACGGCCATCTCGCTCGCTCGCGAGTTCGAGCCCCACGCCATCACGCTCGACGTCCGCCTCTCGGACATGAGCGGTTGGACCCTCCTCGATCGCCTCAAGCACGATCCTGCTACCTCGCACATACCGGTGCACGTGGTCTCCGGGCACGAAGGTAACCGGCGCGGCTACTCGCTCGGCGCGATGAGCTGCCTCCAAAAAGCTCTGACCAAGGAGTCCCTGGAGCAGGCTTTCAGCGTCATTCAGCACTCCATGGAACCGCGTCACAAACGGCTGCTGGTTATCTGCGACAACGACGTCCGCGCGCATGACATCCGTGAGCTCCTCCGTGGACCGGATCTTGAAATCCTGGAAGCGCCGTCGCCCGCCGACGCCATGGATATCGTGGACAAAGAGTATCTGGACGGCATCGTGGTCGATTGGTCCCTCCCGGATAGAATGGGCATCGACTTCATCGAAACTGTCCAGTCGAGGCTCTCGCCCTATGTTCCCCCCATCGCAGTCTTGGGAACGCGTAAAGTGTCGGACGATCAGGTCGCCGAAATCCATAAGTGCGCGCGCTCAAGCGCTGTCCGCTATGCCCCCACCATCGAAGGCCTGCTGGACGAAACAGTTCGCGTCCTGCATCGCAACGAACAAGAGCTCTCCGACGAGCAGCGGCGCATTCTTGCCGAGGTGCGCGCGACCGACCCGCGCCTGTCCGGCCGCAAGGTGCTCGTCATTGATGATGACGTGCGCAACATCTTCGCGCTCACGAGCGTGCTGGAGCAGCGCGGCATGAGGGTTCTTCACGCTGAAAACGGCCGAGCCGGCATCGAGATGCTCAAAGGCCATAAAGACGTCGACATCGTTCTGGTGGATGTCATGATGCCGGAAATGGACGGCTATGAAACCAGCCGAGCCATCCGCCAGATTCCCGAATTTCGAACGCTTCCCATCGTTGCGCTGACCGCGAAGGCGATGAAAGGCGATCGCGAGAAATGCCTGAAAGCAGGAGCTTCCGATTACGTCACGAAGCCGGTCGATTTGGATCACCTGTTTTCGGTGATGCGCGTGTGGATGACTCGCGAAGACGAATCTCGTTTCGAGCAAGGCGCGGTCGCCATGCCTACGTGGCTCTCCGAGCATACGCCCGTCGTCGAGGACGATCGCGATCTCATCCAGGCTGGCGATCAGGTGCTCCTCATCGTTGAAGACGACGTGACGTTCGGCCGGATTCTTGCGGATCTTGCCCGCAAGCGCGGTCTCAGAGCTCTCATTGCGCTCCGCGGCAGCACCGCGATCGCCATGGCGCGCGAATTCCGCCCAGGCGCCATTTCACTCGACGTCAAGCTCCCCGACATGAGCGGCTGGACGGTGCTCGATTATCTGAAACACGATCGCCTGACCCGCCATATCCCTATCTACATCGTCTCCGCTCACGAAAACCGTCAGCGCGGATTCGTGCTCGGCGCCCACAGCTGCGTGGAAAAGGCGCCCGGTGCGGAAGCTCTCGACGAGTTATTCGGCGTAATCCAGCACGCGATGCAGACTCGAACGAAAAAACTCTTGCTCGTCACCGACAGTCAAAAGCTTCGCGAAGAGATCAAATCGTTCATCGGCGCGCCGGATATGGAATTCGTCGATGTCTCCTCCCGCAAGGAAGCGATGCAGGTACTCGCCGCCGAACCGGTCGATGGCATCGTTCTCGACTGGGTGATTTCCGAGCGAATAGGCGTCGACTTCATTGAAGAGGTTCAGTCGCGGCTCGCTCCGTTTGCGCCTCCCTTCGTCATCTTCGGCAGCCGCAAATTGAATCGCGCGCAGGGGGCCGAGCTGCATCGCCTATCGCGCGTCAGCATGCTGCGCTACGCTCAATCGCTCGAACGCCTGTTGGACGAGACCATCCTGTTGCTCCATCGCCAGGAGGACGCGCTCTCTGGCCAGCAAAAGCAAGCCTTGGCGGCGCTTCGTGAAAACGATCCCGTGCTCGCCGGACGCAAGGTCCTGGTGATCGACGACGATCTGCGAAACATTTTCGCTCTGACCAGCGTCCTGGAAGATCACGACGTAAATGTTCTTCATGCCGAGAACGGAGCGGGAGGAATTGAAGTTCTACGCAACAACCCGGATATCGATATCGTCCTGATGGATATCATGATGCCGGGAATGGACGGATACGAAGCCACGCGGACCATCCGCGGCATTCCCGAATTCGAGTCCGTGCCGATTATCGCTCTGACAGCCAAAGCTATGAAGGGCGATCGCGAGAAATGTTTGCAGGCGGGCGCCTCCGATTATGTTCCCAAGCCGGTCGATCTGGATCACCTGTTTTCGGTGATGCGCGTCTGGCTTGCGCGTTCAACCGAGCACGCTCCCGAGTTTAGAGATTCGATCGCGGATAAGTAGCCGCCTTCCTATGAATCCTGAGGCCTTGACCACGTCGCGTCCCCTAACGCCGGGAATGACTCCCGGTCTGGTCAAGTTGCTCCTTGTGGATGACGACCCCGACAATCTTCTCGCGCTGCAGGCCATTCTGGAGCCTCTCGGCCAGGAGCTGATGCTCGCCACCTCGGGCCCGGACGCTCTCCGCCTCTGTCTTGAGAACGAGTTCGCTGCCATTCTGCTTGACGTGCGAATGCCGGGCATGGACGGTTTCGAAACGGCGGAGCTGATACGGAGCCGCAAGTCTTCCCGCCGCACCCCCATTCTCTTCCTCACCGGCTATCGCAGCGACGAGCAGCTTTTCCGCGGCTACGATCTCGGCGCTGTCGACTTTTTATTCAAACCTATCGTGCCCGAAATTCTACAGAGCAAGGTCACGGTCTTCGTCGAGCTCTGCCGCAGTGAGCAGCTCCTTCGCCAGCAAGCCCAGGCCGTCGCGCGCACCGAGCAGAGATTTCGCGCCGTGCTCGAAGCGGCGCCCGACGCCATGGTCATTACGGATGAACACGGCGTCATCCGTCTCGCGAATTCCAGAACCGATGCTTTGTTCGGATATCCGCGCGAGCAGCTTCTCGGAACCAAGATTACATCGCTTATCCCGGATTGGGAGCCGCCCAATCACCGGAACGGAAACGCGAAGAGCGAAGATTCAGGCGAAGGCTCGGCGCTCCTGGAGGCTCGGCTCAACGGCGTCCGGCGCGGTGGCTCTGTCTTCACCGCCGAGATCACGCGCAGTCCATTCGACACCCACGAAGGCCTACTGATCACCACGGCCATTCGCGATGCCACCGATCAGGTTGCCGCGGAGGAGCGGGTCCGCCGCATCAACGTCGAGCTGGAAAAGCGCGTGGAAGAGCGCACTCTCGATCTGACCAGGTCCAACGAAGCCCTGCGGCAATTCGCATGGGCCGCCAGCCACGACCTGCAGGAAGCCACCCGCATGATCTTGACTTACTCGCAGTGGATTCTCCGGTCGGCGGGCGAAAGACTCGATCCGGAAAATCGCGAAAAGCTCGCCTGCGTCGAAGAAAACGGCGCCCGCCTCCAAACCTTGCTCGCGGCTTTGCGCGAATACATATACATCAGCGAATCCGGCGCCCCTAACTGGACCGCTACCGATTGCAACGCGGTCGTTCGCACGGCCGTATCCCATCTGGATGGCGTCATCGCCGAATCGGGCGCTACTGTCGTATGCGAAAACCTGCCGGTGATCGAGTCGGCCGAAATACTGTTGCTCCAGCTCTTTCAAAATCTGATAGGGAATGCGCTAAAGTACCGCTCCGACGAGCCGCCCCATGTGCGCGTCTCCGCCTTTCGGCGCGACAACGCCTGGGTTTTCTGCATTGAAGACAACGGCATCGGCATCCAACCGCAGTACCTCGACTACATCTTCGGCGTGTTCAAACGCCTCCACAACCGGCAATACTCGGGCGCGGGAATAGGCCTGGCCATCTGTAAGGCGGCCGTTGAACGCCTCGGCGGACGCATCTGGGTGGAATCTACTCCGGGCCGCGGCTCCGCTTTCCAGTTCGAGCTCCCCGCCAAGATCGCCCATTAATTTCCCGCTCTTGCTTATACTCAAGAGCATGCTTGGAGGAATCGAAGCAGGCGGCACCAAGTTTGTGTGCGGGGTGGGCAGCGGCCCTAGCGATCTGGAGACGGCCCAATTTCCGACCACCTCGCCCGGCGAAACCATCGATAAAGTGATCGGCTTCTTTCGCCGGTATTCGGTCTCCGCGTTGGGGATCGCTTCCTTCGGTCCCGTCGATCTGGATCCGTCCTCGCCCAGCTACGGCCACATCACCTCTACGCCGAAACCAGAGTGGGGCGGCTTCGATCTGCTCGGCGAAGTCAAACGCGCCCTGCGCGTGCCGGCCCGCCTCGATACCGACGTCAACGGCGCGATCCTGGGCGAAGCCCGCTGGGGCGCCGCCCGAGGCCTCCAGGATGCCGTCTACATAACGATCGGAACCGGTATTGGCGGCGGCGCGCTGGTGGGCGGCCGCGTCGTGCACGGACTCGTTCATCCCGAGATGGGCCATCTCCGCTTCCCCCATGACGTCCGCGATTCCTTCCCCGGCATCTGTCCCTACCACGGCGATTGCTTCGAAGGCCTCGCTTCAGGACCCGCGCTTGAACAACGTTGGGGCAAGCCCGCGCGCGAACTTCCCGCCGACCATCCCGCCTGGCCGCTCGAAGCCCGCTATATCGCGCTCGGCCTCGCCAATCTGGCTTTCGCGCTGTCGCCACGCCGCTTTCTGCTCGGCGGCGGCGTCATGCAGCAGCCGCACCTGTTCGCCATGATCCGCGAAGAATTCGCACGCATCCTGGCGGGCTACGTCCGCCATCGGGACATCCTCGACGGCCTGGACGAATACATACAACGTCCGCAGCTTGATTACCCGGGAGTACTGGGCGCGCTGGTTCTCGCCGAACACGCCGCGGACATAGGATCTGCTCAAGGAAGTCACGCGTGAGACTCACCGCTACGCTCATTAAGAGCACGGTAGTGGCTGCGCTCGGCGGCCTTCTGTTCGGATTCGATACCGCTGTCATTTCGGGCACTACGTCGGGCCTGAAGCATACGTTCGCTTTGTCCGATTGGGGTCTCGGTTTTACCGTCGCCATCGCGCTGGTGGGAACCATCGTCGGCGCATCGCTCGCCGGCCTTCCCGGGGATCGTTATGGACGCCGCGACAGTCTTCGGTTCATGGCCATCCTGTACCTGATCTCCGCGCTCGGCTGCGGCTTCGCATGGAACTGGGATGCGGTCCTGTTCTTTCGGTTCATCGGCGGCCTCGGCGTGGGAGGCTCCTCTGTGCTCGGTCCCATGTACATCGCCGAAATCGCTCCTGCTAAATGGCGAGGGCGTCTCGTCGGTGTCTTTCAAGTAAACGTCGTCATTGGCATCCTGCTCGCTTATCTTTCGAACTACCTCATCGGCAGGGCCGCGTTTGGCGCCGAAGACTGGCGCTGGATGCTCGGCGTCTCCGGCCTCCCCGCGCTGTTCTTCTTCGTGATGCTCTACACCATCCCACGCAGCCCTCGCTGGCTCATGCAGAAGGCGCGTAGAGAAGAAGCGCGAACCGCGCTTCAGTTGGCAGGCGAGCAGAATATCGATGCCGAACTCGACGACATTGCCCGCTCCATCGATATCGAACACGGCCACGCCAGCGAACCGCTGTTTAGCCGCAAATACGCCAAGCCGATTTTTCTCGCCGTCTCCATCGCCGCGTTCAATCAGCTCTCGGGCATCAACGCCATCCTCTATTACTTGAACGATATCTTCGCCCGCGCCGGCTTCAGCAAAATGTCCGGCGATTTGCAAGCCGTCCTGATCGGTTTTACGAATCTCGTCTTCACCATGTTCGCGATGTCTATCATCGACCGCTTCGGGCGCAAGAAACTTCTCGTGGTCGGCGCCGCCGGGATGACCGTTTGCCTCGCGGGCGTCGCCGTCATCTTCTTTATGAGCTCCAACGAGTGGCTGCTGGTATGGCTCCTGGTGGGCTTCATCGCCTTCTTTGCTTTTTCGCAAGGCGCGGTCATCTGGGTCTATATCAGCGAAGTCTTCCCGAACCGCGTACGCGCCAAGGGCCAGAGTCTCGGAACCCTCACTCATTGGCTGGTGAACGCCATCATTTCGTTCGGTTTTCCGCAGGTTGCCTCCTATTCGCGCGGCGCTCCCTTTGTATTCTTCTCCGTCATGATGCTCCTGATGTTCTTCGTTGTGCTCGCTTACTATCCTGAGACCAAGGGCATCACGCTCGAAGACATGCAGCGCAAGCTCGGCATCGCCTAGCGGCTATGAATCTCGACATCATCGATTACACCTGGATCTTCGTCGCCGTCGTCTGGCTCGCGGCCGCGTTCCGAACCAAGCAGCCTGTGCGCCAATATTCGGGCGCCGCGCGCGCCGTTCAAATAGTGCTGCTGGTTCTGGCCGTGATGCTTCTCTTCGTTCGCAGAGTCCAAATGGGCTATCTCGGTACGCGCCTGTTCCCTCCCTCGAATATCGCCTACACTATCGGCGTCGTTCTCCTGTTTGCGGGTGTGCTGTTCGCCTTTTGGGCGCGCTTCTTCTTAGGGCGCAACTGGAGTGGCGAGATCACGGTGAAGCAAGATCATCAGTTGATTCGCTCGGGTCCCTACGCCCTTGTGCGCCATCCCATTTACTCGGGTTTTATATTCGCGATGCTCGGAACCGCCATCGCATTCGGCCAGCTGCGGGGTTTTCTCGGAGTGGTCCTTGCGGCCATCGGCTGGCGCCTGAAATCCCTCATCGAAGAGCGCTACATGGTCGAGCAATTCGGCGCCGAGTACACGAACTACAAGCAAAGCGTGAAAGCGCTTGTGCCGTTCATCTGGTAACCGTCCGCGCATTCCATGGCCACTCCATGAGCCGTCGCGCCCTCCACAGATACGCTGCCACCCCGAGCGCCAGCAGCGCGAAGCCGCTCGCGATATACCAAGCCCCGCTCTCCACCAATATGAAGATCCACCCGCCAATCGCCACCAGCGCGGGAACCGGATACCAGGGCATCCGGAACGGCAGCGCCCTCGCTCGCCGGCGTCTAATCAAGATCACAGCGATGCATTGCGCAATGAACTGCGTGATGATCTGAATTACGATCAGCGCCTTGATCAGCGCCTCCAGGCTTAGAAAACACACCGCCGCCGAAACCACGCCCATGTAGACAACGGAAAAAGAGGGGAAGTGACGCCTGGGGTGAACGCGCGCGAACGCCGAGAAGAAATGTCCTTCCGCCGCGGCCGCATATGGCACCCGCGTGTATCCAAGCAGCACGCAGAACACCGACGCGAACGCCACCCAAAGAATAAGCCCCGTCATCACGCTCGCAGCCTTTACGCCGTACAGTCGTTCCATGAAATCCGACACGATGGCATGCGAGCCGATGGCTTCCCGCCATGGCAGCACGCCTATGATGGATAGCGTCATCGCCATATACATCACCGCCAGAATGCCGATGGAAAGCAGCACGCAACGCGGAATCGTGACGCTCGGGTTCTTCACTTCGCCGCCGATCAGGCAGACGGTGAAATACCCGCTATAGTCGTACATGCTCAGCAGCGTCGCCCCGCCCAACCCTAAAAAGAATCCCGGCGACAAATGGAACGCGCCCGCTGGAAAATCGAAGGCTCGCGCCGCATCGAAATGCCACGCTCCGCCCCAGATGATGGCGCACATCGCGATCATCAGGCCCACCCACAACACCGTCGAAATCTTGCCGATTGATCGAATATCGCGATACAACAACCATGTCGAGACTAGGCACACCGCCACCGCCATGACTTTTTGCTCTGGACCCGTGAGCCAGGGCAGCAGGTAGCGCGCATAATCCCCAAACCCCACGCCGCCCGATGCAGCCGTCAGCGGCGCGGCTAGCATCACCTGCCAAAGGAACAGAAACCCCATCAGCCGGCCCAGCGAATTGGGTCCGAACGCTTGCTGCAAGTAATCGTAGGAGCCGCCCGAACCCGGCATCGCGGCGCCGAGTTCCGCCCAAACTAACCCGTCGCACAGCGAAATCAGCGCTCCCAAAATCCAGCCCAGCAGCGCCTGTGGCCCACCCATCGCCGCCAGAATCAGCGGAATCGTAAGGAACGGCCCCACGCCCACCATCTGCAGCATGTTGGCCGCTAGCGCCGGGAACAGGCCCATGCCGCGCGTCAGCCCCGACGCGCCGGTTTCCCTCTTTGGTGATGTCACTCGCCTGAGATCGCCGCCCCCGCCCTACTTCAGCGGCCGCACCGCGACCTCCTTGAAGAACACGATATCGTTATCGCTGTGGTTCTGAAGGCCGATATAGCCGTACGTCGGACGCTCCCCGCGTTCCGGCTCGAAATCCAACTTCTTCGGAGGAACCGGCTGGCCTTCCGTGTAATCCGTCACCTTGACGCCATTTACCGTCACAATCGTCCGCGGCCCGTCCAGCGTGATCTCCATCGTGTTCCACTCCGGTCCCGGCTTCCCCGGGCGCGCCAGCGGCTTTGTCAATGAATACAGCGTTCCCGTCACGTGATACTCATCTTCACCGGGGGCGACATTATCGATCTGCACTTCGTAGCCGTAGTTCACCGGCATCCATGGCTCGGTCGGCGCCACCGGGATGCGAATGAAGACACCGGAGTTGTCGTTCTGGTCGCGCATCTTGTACACCACTCGCAGCACGCAATCGCCCAGTTTGCTCCCCGTCCAGTAGAGCAATCCCATCCCGCCGTGGGTTTGAATCAAGCCGTTCTCGACCGTCATGCCGCCCGGTCCGACATGTTTCCAGCCGTTTAAATCTTTTCCATCGAACAGTTGCTTCCATCCGGTGTCGCGGCCGCTCGCCGGCAGCAGCAACGCAAGCCCCAATCCAAGCCACGCCAGTCTCCTCATAAGGTCTCCTTTGAGGATTGTAGCTAGCGCGATCTCTCCTGCTATCCGAATCAGAAAGAGAATCGCAGCTGTAGGTCGATGCGCCGCTGATTGCTTGCCGTGGCCTCAGCCCCATAGCCGCCCGTGATGCCGGTGGACTCCAAAAAGTACGGCGACGTCAGCGCTCCATTCGGCGTGTTCAGGTTCTCGTGATTCAGAATGTTGCGAGCATTTACCGAAAGCGTCAGGTTGTAGCGGTGCTCGGTGTCGGATCCGCCAAAGCCGCGCGGGCCGCCTCCGCCGAATCCGCCGAACCCGCCTCGCGGCCCTCCTCCGCCCGTATTGGAGCGCGAACCTCCGGATTGCCCTTGGAACTTGGTCGTGCCGAATCCCCACGTCTTGCTCACGCGCAGATTCAAGCCGATAAATCCAGGACCCGTGCCGGCATTGCGCTCGATCATGTCCGTGGTTCCAGGCGCGGGCACGATCGGATCGGGATCCAGATTGCCGTAAGGCACGCCGTAGATATATGACGTGGGCGTCCCAACAACCGTCGGCCGCGCCGTTGGCGCTACCTGCCCCTGCAAGAAGAGATCGGTGCCAGTCGTGATGTTGAATGGCGTTCCACTATGGGCCACCAAAAATGGAGAAAACCGCAGCCCCCAACGCGACGCAATGGACCCCCCGACAAACAAGTTGTTCTCGATATCCAGCACCGAGCGGCCCCAGTCCGCGGCGAAGTCATACGGGTCCGCCGGAAGAGTAGTAATTCCGTCCGTGTCGCTATGCGAATTGTTGTAACTATACCGGCTAAATAGAGTAAGCCATTTCCCGACGCTGGAATTGACGTTAACCAGCACCATCGTCTGCTTGAAAATTCCGTCCGATTGAAAGTCGTAGATGTCGCCTACGTCTCCATACGGCCGTCCGCCACTAACTCCCGAAGCAGGCGGCGCTTGCCCGGGTATGGGATATGGCGCATTGATATCCACCGTGCGCAATTCATGCACGCCTCGGGAGCTTAAGAAATTCACCGAAAGCGTGGTATGACCGAACAACTGGCGCTCTACTCCGATGGCCCCTTGCATCAGGCGCGGCGCCTGCAGATGACCATCGATCTCGTAATGTTGCGCTAGGTTGGTAGTCGCGCTCGTCAAGTCCGCAAGCGGCACGCCGGTCGAAAACGCGGCGTCGTAAATGGTCGGATTGTCCTGCGTAAACGTGATCTGGTTGTTTGTGTTTAAGCCGTATCGATACGCGGTCAGAACATTCGTGATGGCGAACCGGTCGTAGAAGAACCCATAACCGCCGCGAATGACGGTCTTGGCTCGCCCGTTCGCCCCCTTCGAGTCCGGCGACCAAGCGAACCCGAAGCGCGGCGCCCAATCGCTGTGATCCGGAATGTCGTTCTGTGCCTCGTACCGAACCCCGAAGCTCAGCGTCAGGTTCCGCATTACTCGCCAGTCGTCCTGGGCAAACGGTCCGTAATCGATCTGCGTCAGTCCTATATATGGATTGCCGGCATTCACCGTGTATTTCGACGGCCCGTAATGAAACACATCCGTGATCGTCTGGCTGTTGTAGCCCGCGTTCAACAACTGCAGTGTCGTCAGATACTGCTGAATGGACGTGATCTGCGCCGTCGCCCCTGTCGGTTGAAGGCTCGGCCCCAGCACCGGAAAAGTTCCACCCAAGAACGAATACTCTCCGTTGAAGCCCTGCGGCGTCGAATCGTATAGCGCGCTGCCTCTAAACCTCATCCCGAGCTTAATCGTGTGCGCGCCTTCGGTGAGCGTTGTGTAGTTTTGCAGTTCGAAATAATTCTGCAGGTCGTAGCTTCGTGGATACTGGGTTGAGCTATAACCCGAACCGCCCGCCACAAACGACTGCGACACATCGAGCGTCGGAGAGTCGCTCTGGCTTTTCGTGCTCTCGTACGTACGATCAAACTCGAAATGTGTTTCATTCACCGCGTGCGTGCTTAATACCGCGGTCTCCACCACCTGCGCCGTCTGCTCGTTAGTCGACTCCGAGTAGCCATAGCTGGGCAGCGTGAGATTGCCGATAGCCAGATTCGGCAGATCGAAAGCGCCTATGCCGGTCAGTAAGTGATTGTTCTCCAGGTAGGCGTACCGGAAGCTTAGCGTGTTATTTGCTCCAAGCTGATAATCCACGCGCGGACTTACCGTCGTTCTGCGCTGCGGAGTCGGAAAATAGCTCTGATAGGAAACATGGCTCAATAGATCCGAGGTCGGAACCGTGGCCGTAATAATTCCGTTATCGTCGATGTTGCGCCGCTCCACGTCTAGGAAAAAGCTCGCGTGCTTGCCGAGTGGGCCGCTGACGTTGCCCCCGAACAGTTGGGTCCGGAAAGGTGGATTCACCGACAGGAATGGATTTCTCGAATTCCAGATATCGTCGCTGATGTTGTAATATCCCTGTCCATGGAACTTATCGGAACCGGGTTTGGTAAATATTTGAATACGTCCGTATCCCAATTTGTCGAATTCCGCTGAAAAAGGATTTGAGTTGATTCGAATTTCTCGAATCGAAGCCTTCGGCGGCAGCCGTCCGCCCGTGAAACCGTCGATGAAGATCTGATTCCCGCCGGGACCCGCCGCGGGCCCCGCCAACGCTTCCAGATCCGCCTGCAGGTCGTCCGGGTCGTCCGGCAGTGCATCCAGATCCTCTTGCCGCAACACCAGCGCCGTCGCATTGTTCGTCGGTTCGGTGCTCACTGTATTTCCGCCGCTCGTGTCGCTGACCGTCACCTCTTGCCGCTGTGTCTGCACAGTCATCACGAGATCTCCGTTCGCGCCTTGACCGGCCGTAACCGTAACAGACTTTACTCCTTCCTGCTGCAGGCCGGCATAGCTTGCAGAAACCGTGTAAGTCCCAGCCGGAACGCCCCGAAAGCTATATGTACCGGTCGCGCTTGTGCTGGTTGTCTGGAAGGTGCCGTTCTGGTTTGCGAGCGTAACCGTCGCGCCCGGAATCACTCCGCCCGTATCGTCCTTCACAGTACCCCGCACCGCGCCTGTCGCGCCGCCACGGCCGGCGGGCGCCTGCGCCGTCCCCTGCGACTGCAACACCCCAGTCGCCGCCAGGGCCATCAAGAATACAAGTAGAGCCTTCGAAGTCATGTCCCTCCCGGTTACGCCCTTTATTGCTGAGCTGGAACCTGCATGTCCAAGCTCCAATCGCCCATCGACCGGCCTTGTTGCGGCGGGGCCGACTGGAAAATAGGTTCAACGCCGGCAATAATGCTAGACGCTACCAGGCGCCCTTTGTCGGCGCCCTGCGCGACCCCGGATATCACGACCGCATCCCCAGGCTTCAGATCCGTAACGCTGATCTTTGGAATCCGCTCGAGCATTTGCGAGAGATCTCCGTTGCCTCCGCGCATTCGGCCCGCCCCCGCGCTTCCCGGCGGTCCGCCATTCGCAGGATTGCCACTCGGATTTGCTGCCTCGCTACGCGCGGTGTCGTTACCTCCCGCAGCCGGCGCTTCACCAGCCTTTGCTCCGTATGGCGGCGCCCCGCCGGCGCTCCCTCCATTCGGTGGTCCGCCGCTTCCCGAAGCCGCTCTCAGAGCTGGATTGAATCGCCTGGCCAATGCCGTCGCCATCTCGGGCGGCAATTTTCGAACCGCCGAATCGTCCGCCAAAGCTACTTCGACTTGCTGCTTCGTCTGAAGGTCTTTCACAGTGAGTTGCTTCCCATCCGGCCCGATAGAACTCACAGTGCCCGCAATCGTACGGAATGCGCCCGAATAGATCTTTTCGGCGTCGATCGTCTCGCCATCGGCGCTCTTCTGGCCGATCACCCGAACCTGATCCTCAGGCTCAATATCGGTCAACTGCGAAGGAGCAGGCGTCTTCGGATTCGCTGCTGAGTACCGCGTGAACTGCGTCGCCTGCGATACCTGCACGGTCATGGATCTCGGACCTTCCGTCGTTCGCGCGGTGATCTGTAGCTTCTGCCCGGCCGCGTCCACCGCGCTCACGATGCCCGCCGTGCTGTGCTGCCATGCGGCCGCTTCCTGCTGATGAGTCTGCGCTAGCTCGCGCGCCGACATCAGCACGACACTCCGCGCCGCGATCGCCTCCGGACCGCCAGTGGCCGCGGCGGCATCGTCGGGCTTGTTGCCTCGAATATCTACCCGGTCACCCGCCTGCAGATCGTCCGCCGTAATCCGCGTCGCAGTCTTCAGGTCTTTTGCTCCGGGAGAAACCTTGAGCAGCGTCTTCGTATTTTCGAGAAGCACCGTATATTCCGTGCCGGTCTTGTCTTCTTTCACCGACACGGTATGAGCCGCCGGATCCGTCTTGGTTACGGTGCCGATGACGTGCTCGGTTGGCTTTGCGCTCGCGCCTGTTCCTTGAGCTTCGCACCCCGGCGCGCCCAGCAAGGCCATGCACGCGCAAAATGAGAGAAGTTTGAGCATGATCGGACTGTGCCTTCTCCCCCATTGGAGCATCCGGGCACATTGAATGTTACGGATGAGAGGGCGAAACCAGTGGGATCTAAGTTACTTCTGAGCTGATTTTGGAGTAAGAACCGCCGCGAAGAAGCCGGCGAGGGAGAAACTTGAGGCGGGGAAAATAAAGATTTTGTCAGCAATGCCTGGGCGGGCGCACTGGGGTGCGCCCAGTCCAACAAATTCGTTAGGCAGCGTTGACAAGGAGATCTTCGAAAGAATCGTTCCCTTCCTCGTGATTGCGGTCGGCCTGCTCCTGGCACTGAATGCAGAAGGGCGCCCACGGAACCGCATTCAGCCGCTTCGGACTGATCTCCTCTTCGCAATGCAGGCAGGTTCCGAAAGAGCCATCTTCAATGCGACGAAGAGCCGACCTCACATTGCGTAGCAGATTCGACTCCCGATCCAGATTTCGAATCGCAAGTTCCCGCTCGGCCGCATGCTGTACTTCATCGAGCGCATCCGCGCTCTTCTCGATCGTGATAGCGTCGCGGTTGCGAACGATCTGCTCTAATTCGTCCTGCTTGTTCTCCAGGATCTTCTTGAATTTGTTTAATTCGGTCTTCGTCATTTTCCTATCTCCTTCTTATCGACTAGCATTGCCCACTCATAAAACAATTCGAAGCTGCCAAGTCTTCCTGCTTACAAGCGCACAGGCTGTTTGACGGCCGTTGTGCGCTTCAATAGACGCATCGCTTTTAAAAAGGTTCAACCCCAAAAGGGTTCACCAAACTTAGCATAGTTTTTCGAGCTCTGAAAAGCCCTAAGTATCCACTAGCTTGCTGCTGCGCAAGTCGCGAAAAAGCTTTCGCGCCTTCACGTAAGCCGCAAGTCCCTAGCACGTGACCCGTGGCTTCCGCCTCTATACCGACCAGCCGGCGCTTTTCGGATTTCCGAATCATACCACAGCTCCTGAGCAATTAATGCGCCAAATCATTTGTCGGCGGCTGTGGCCAGCCAGCCGTGCTCGTCCGTCACTATCGCTCAGCGAACGGCAGCGAACTGTCGTCTTCTACAGCCTATCGGCTGATCCACCCTCAAAGTCTTACAGCGCAAGCACATTTTGCGTCGCAGGAGCAGCGTCTCGTGGCCTCGCCACGCTTCGGGACCGGCCTTTTCTCATGCCTCCTTTGACCTGCTACCTTTCTCGCGGGCTTCGGCTCTGTTACTCAAATTCCTCGTCTGAACTCTTCTGATGAGTGTAGGTACTCGGAGCGGGAAGATTCTCTCAATTTACATGGAAAGAAAGTAAGCCTCAAGGTAAAAGTCGGCCCCGTTTTCCGCAAGCTCCACGCACCCGATCAATTACGAGCTTACTGACGTACTGAACCCGCTGGTACCCACTCGGCAAGCGTTCAAGTGTTCTCAAATGCAACATGTGCGTTCCGGAATTGGTTCGCGATTAGAACGCGGTCAGAACGCGATGCGGCCTCGCAAAAACAGCGCTGCGCGTCCGGCAATCTCCACTCGATCGCCTTCCAGCTTGCACCACAGTTCTCCGCCGCGCGGCGAAACCTGGCGCGCCCGAAAGCTCGTCTTGCCAAGCTGCGTCGCCCAGTATGGAATCAACGTGCAATGCGCCGATCCCGTTACCGGATCTTCCGGAACACCCTTGGCGGGCGCGAAAAACCGCGAGACGAAGTCGCAATCCTCACCCGGCGCGGTAGCGATGAATGCAAACCGGTCAATCCGTTTCAGCGCCTCCATATCGGGCGCAATCCGCCGCAACTCCGCTTCTGTTCTATACCGCACCAGGTAATCGCGCGCCGCCAGAATCTCAACTGGCTCTCCGCCCATCGCTCGCTCAAGGTTCGGATCGGCTTCTATCGCCTCCGGTGGGCGCGACGGAAAATTCATTGACAGTAAATCCCGCTCCCTGCGAACCGTCAACTGTCCGGATTTTGTCGCAAAGCGCACCATCTCGCCAGGCTCGTTCAACTCTTCGAACAGCACATACGCCGAGGCAAGCGTCGCGTGCCCGCAGAGGTCCACCTCGCACACCGGCGTGAACCAGCGTAGTTGGAAGCCCCCATTATCGCGGACAAAATACGCCGTCTCCGCCAGATTGTTTTCCGCCGCAATGGCCTGTAGCGTCGCATCCGGCAGCCACTCTGCCAACGGGCATATCGCTGCCGGATTCCCCGAAAACACGCGTCCCGAAAACGCGTCTACTTGATAGATCGGTACTTCCACGAGTGAATTAGATGCGCGTTCGCGCTAGTTGATGCGGACCCGGTGCTTTTCTTTCAGCACCAGCTCATCGAAAATCGCCAGTACGCGCTTTCGGTAGGAATACATGCGCCGCAGCGAATCCCGGAAGCTGTCCTCATATCGGGCCGGCTGCAGCCACTTATTCAATAGCGGACGCGGAACATCGATGTCCCGCCGCAGGTCGTCGGCCGAGTGCCCGCGCAAAAATAGGCCGTAAAAGATAGCCGCTTCGCGTTGTGGGGCAAGCGGATCGAGTTCTTCGCGGCCAATCATACCTTCGCACTTCTCCGTATTTGGGACTACTGAGCCTAGGGCTTTAGGACTCCTTACGTCATCAGTCTAACAACGCTGTCAAGTCTCTCAAACAATGTCGCCGGTCTCTGGCACAGTGCATCTACCGGCCTTCTCAAGTACCTACTTATAAGCCAGCAGCCCCGCTTCGGGCAACAGATTTCTGCAAAGATTTCCCATTTCCGGGCAGCGTTAGTACCACCCGCAGACAACAACCCGTGTCGCCTTCGTTATAGTCTTTCTCAGTGGATCCATTCCTGCGCGAAGCCTTAGCTCAGGCCCGCCAAGGGCTTTCCGAAGGCGGCATTCCCATCGGCGCCGTACTTGTCCTCGACGGCCACATCGTCGGCCGCGGCCATAACCGGCGTATCCAAATCGGCAGCCCCGTGCTGCACGCCGAAATGGACTGCCTGAACAACGCCGGCCGCCTTCAACCCGCCGACTACCGCCGCGCCGTTCTCTACTCCACGCTGTCTCCCTGCGACATGTGCAGCGGCGCCGTGCTGCTTTACAAGATCCCCATCGTAATCGTGGGCGAGAATCGAAATTTCCAAGGCCCCGAAGACTATCTCCGCTCCCGCGGCGTCGATCTCCGAATCCTCAACCACCCGGATTGCATCGGCCTTCTGCGCTCCTTTATGCAAGCCCGTCCCGCGGACTGGGATGAAGACATTGGTGAGATTACCGCTCCCTAGCGCTACCCTGGTACTTCCTCATGCCTCGTGTACCCCGCATCGCGGTCGTCGGCAGCGCGAATGTCGATCTCACCACCTTCACCGACCGCTTCCCCCGCCCCGGCGAAACCATCTTCGGCCGCGAGTTCCATCTCGGCTTCGGCGGCAAGGGCGCCAATCAAGCCGTGGCCGCCCGCCTGTGCGGCGCGGAAGTTTCCATGATCGCTCGCCTCGGCGACGATCTATTCGGCCCGGCCACCGTCCAAAATTTCCGCTCCTTCGGCATCGATGCCACGCACGTCCACATTACGCCGTCGGTTTCGAGCGGCGTCGCGCCCATCTTCGTCGATACCGCGGGCCAAAATCGCATCCTAGTCATCAAAGGCGCCAACGATCGCTTGCTCCCCGCCGACATCGACGCCGCCTCCGACGTTCTCGCGTCCGCCGATTTCATCGTCCTGCAGCTTGAAATCCCGCTCGATACGGTCTACTACACGCTCCGCTTTGCGCGCGAGCGGAACGTCCGCACGATCCTCAACCCCGCGCCCGGCCAACCCCTCGACGCCCGCGAAATCGCCAACGCCGATTACCTGATCCCCAACGAAACCGAAGCGGAAGCGATCACCGGTATCGCCTTAGAGGGTTTGGAAGGCGCCCGCGCGTGCGCCGCGCACCTCATCGGCCGGGGGCAGCCCCGCGTCATCGTCACCCTCGGCGCCAACGGCGCTCTTCTCGCCACTGCCGACGGCATGCGCCACATCCCCGCGTTTCCGGTCGACGCTTTCGATTCCACGGGCGCCGGCGACGCCTTCATCGGCAGCCTCGCCTGCTTTCTCGCCAGCGGCTTCGACGAAAGCGAAGCCATCTCCCGCGCCAACCTCTACGCCGCCCTATCGACACTCTCCGCGGGTACGCAAAAATCCTTTGTCACTTTGGAGAAATTCGAAGCCGAGTGGGAAGGAAAACGCAGAGGCCGTTCGGTGGCCGTTGTGCGCGATTAAATCAGCAAGCGCACAGGCCGTCGTGCGCGGTTAAAGGTCAAATTGCCCGAAGCACCCGCACCGGCAGGAAAATAACTGCCGTCACCAGCGCCAGCACTCCATGCACCGCGATGCCCACCAGCCGAAACGGCACAAGCAACAGCCACACGATTGGATAAAGCACCAGCGCTATCAGAGCCAGCGGCCAGCAGAAGATCAACAGCAGGCACCACAGCACAAATGTCAGCATGAATCTTTCACCATAGGCGAATACGCAGATCTTCCCCCGCCAGTTCCCGAATGTTGCTCGGATCCGGGGAGGGACCGCTCACTGCCCCAGCAGTTTCCGCTGCGCCTCGCGGAAGGGGGCGGTCTTCGGATTCTGCGCATTCCACTCCGGAGCCCGAGCGCTGTTGGCGATTTCCATCAGCCCGAGCGCCACCATCCGGTCCACCCGCGCCATGTTGTCGTAGTCGACCTTCTGCCATTCGTCGCCCACCCCGTGGTAATCCGGATAATCGAACGCCACCGTCAAACTGTGCGCGGGCACGCCCTGCTCGGCTAGCGACGCATTGTCGCTGCGTGTGAAATAAGCGTCGCTCGCGTCTTTGTCCATGTACAACTTAATCCCCGTCTCGCGCCCTGCGCGCTCCAGGAATTTGGTCACATCGGAGTAGTCGTAACCCGTCAGGCTCGCGTTGTTGATCTGTTTCCCCACAGTCGAATCCGTCCGCCCCACCTGCTCCAGGTTGATATCGGCAATCGTATCCTTCACCGGCACGACTGGATGCTTGCCGTAAAACTGCGATCCCAGTTCGCCGCGCTCCTCGCCGAAAAATGTCATGAAGACGATCGTCCGCCTTGGGTGCGGATTCAGCTTCGCCAGCGCCCGCCCAATCTCGATCACCGAGACCGTCCCGCTCCCGTCGTCATTCGCTCCGTTGAAGATCTCGTCGCTGCCATTTTGCTTCGCTTCCGGATTCGCCGCGCCGGCCGCCGTTGCGCGCGTTCCGATGTGATCGTAATGCGCCGTCAGCAACACGTATGTATCTTTCAGCCGCGCATCCGAGCCTCGCAAAATTCCAACTACATTCTTCACTCGGACCCGCCTATCGTCCGGCCTCGAAAACGCGACCGACACGCTTTGCGCTCCGCTTGCCGCGCTCGGCTTCTCCATCCACTTGCGCAGCTCATCGCTCTGCGCCAGCAGTTTCGTCACGCGAGGCTGCGAAGCTTCGTCCGCCGCAATCAGCGACGCGGCATTCGTCGGGAGGCCGCCCGCCGTCACCAGAATCTCCACAGCCGGCTTCAAAGACGCCACTTGTCCATCGAACGCCCGCATCTTCGTATAGATCGATTGCCGCTCGCCGGCCGGGATCTTGCGCCAGTCGATCGCGGGCGCAATCACCGCTTTCCCGCTCACCTCCGCGCCTTTCAGAGCCTCCGGATCTCGCGCTCGGAAAACCACCGCCGGTGTGTTCTCCAGCCTGCCTCCTTCGTTTGCGTCGCTCACCGCGATCGCGCTCGCGGGAATCTGGAATGTCCCGCCGCCGGAAACCACCGTCATCTCCGATTGCGCTTTGCCCATGCGCCGATCCACCATCTCGGCCGTCTGAAAATAGTCGTTGTCTCCGCCCGGTTCGAGCCCCGCGGCCCGAAACTGCGAAGCGATAAACTCGGCCGCGACCTCCAGTCCCGGCGACGGCGTATATCGGCCCTCCAGCGCATCCGATGCGAGAAAAGACAGATCGCCCCGCAAGTTCGCCGCCGTGATGGAGCGGAGCGCGCGCTGCGCTCCTGGCGCGATCGCCGATTGCGCGAATAGCGCGCACCCCAGCAAGGCCGCCGGCGCGATAGAAAACAGTCTTCTCACGTAGCGTCGTAGCCCACGAACTGCTCCAGCAGCACGTTGCCCTTGTAGTTGATCTCTTGATGAATGCCGATATCGGACGAGTAATACGCGAACGCCGTCGTCTCCTTCAGTTGCGTAAAGAACTTCTCCGCCTCTGTCTTCGGATCTCGTTCCTTCGCCGCCAACTGCTTGAGCATCCCGTTCTGCTGCGCCTTGCTTGCTCCCAGAAACGGGCACTGGCAACGACTCTGGGAAAGCGCGTTCATCGCCGCCAGACCCTTGCGCCACGACTCTTTGTCTTCGGCCACAAACGCCTCGGCTACCCTTCGGTCGATATACGCTGCCACTCCGGCATCATGCGCCCCCGGCGAATGTTCGTCGGTCGGAATAATCATATCCGTCAATGCGTCGAGTAAAGCGAATTCGTCTTTCGTGAAGTACAGCGGCGCTCCCGGTTCCGCCGCCGGCAGTTGCAGCGTCGTAAACGCCGCCACCGTCAAGGCCTTGAATAAATCGCGCCGATTCAGTGCCGCTTCCATCAGATCTCTCCTTTCTGGAGCTGATCCGCCAGATAGTCGCAAGACCTCCAGCACAACGCCATAATTGTCCACGTCGGATTCTGGCAGGAGGCGTTCACAAACGCACTGCCATCCACCACGAATAGGTTCTTCACATCGTGCGATTGCTCAAATTGGTTCAATACCGACGTCTTCGGGTCGTTGCCCATGCGCGAAGTCCCAAGCTCGTGTATCGACCAGCCCTCCGGCAGCACTTTATCGCCCGAGGAAAGCACCTCGAAGCCCGCGGCTTCGAACATCTCGCGTCCAGTCACGGCCATATCCTTGGCCATTTTCATTTCGTTCTCGCCGAACTTGTAGCTGAACCGCAGCACCGGCACGCCCCACGCATCCTTGATTTCCGGGTCGATGTCCACTGCGTTCTCATACCGCGGTAGCACCTCGCCAAAGCCGCCCATTTCAATCGTTGCGCCCGCGTAGTCCCGTACATGCTTCTTATATTCTTCGCCGAACCCGGGACTGGTGAACGCCGAACCCGGAATCATTCCGCAGCCCGCGCCGCCTTCAAATCCATAACCCCGAAGGAAGTCCGGCTGCTTCGTAGTCACGTTGCGGAATCGCGGCACGTAGAACCCTCCCGGCCTTCCATCGTCGAGCGTGCGGGGCTTGCCCACCAGCTCCTTCATCAGGCCTGCCACCGACGGCCCCATCACGTGCTCGCAGAAATTATGCCCTACGTGTCCGCTCGAATTCCCGATCCCGTTCGGATACAAGCTCGATTTGGAAAGCAGCAGCAGCCGCGCCGATTCGAGCGTCGAGGCCGCCAGCAATACAGTCTTCGCCTTGGCCTGGTAGCTCTTCCGTGTCTCGCTATCGAGAAACGAAACGCCCGTTGCCTTCCCCGTGTTCTTGTCCACCGTCACTTCATATACGGTCGAATTTGGCCTCAGCGTCAGGTTGCCCGTGTCCATCGCCGGCCGGATCAATCCCGTGGGCGAATCGAAGGCCGCATGTATGTCGCATCCGCCCACATGCCGGTCGCACGCCCCGCGGCCATAACAGCGGCTGCGATACTTGTTGTGCTTCAACCCGTCGGTCGTCACGCCCGCCCGATACGGCGTCAGCACGCGGTCCATGCCTTTTAACGTTTCCCGCAGGTGCAGCTCCGCATAGCTCAGCTTCAACGGCCGCTGATACTTTCCGTCGGGCATCTGCGGCAACCCTTCCGGATGCCCGCTGATCCCCAGATACAAATCCACCTTGTCGTAATACGGCGACAGGTCCGCATACGAAATCGGCCAGTTCTCGCCGTAGCCGTCGTGGTCCTTCCCCTTGAAATCGTAATCCGAAAGCCGCAGCGCCAGCCGTCCCCAGATCGTCGTCTTGCCCCCCACCACGCGCGCCCGCACCCACGCATAGCGCGTGCCCGAATATGGATTCTGCTTCTCGTCCACCACTAGCGTCTTGCTGTAATCGGAAAAGCCCCACGCCTGCACATAGGACGTCACTTTCGTATATGGCGAATTCTGCGCGTACGGCAGTTTGCGGAACGTGTACTCGTTGCTCGAAAGCGCATGATAATCCGGCGGCATGTCGCCCCGCCGCGGATGATCGTACGGCCACTGCATCGAATGCAGAATCTTGCCCGTGTCCTGATACTTGCCCGCCTCTAGCAGCAGCACCTTCAAGCCATGCGACGTCAGCACGTGCGCGGCCATTCCGCCCGCCGCGCCCGATCCCACAATCACCGCATCGTAGGTCGTGTTCAAATCGACTTCTGGATTATTCGTGATTGGAAATTGCAGCAGCATTTGCCCGCTCTTCGCTCCTTGACATCTGAATTGTATGACGGCTACTCCGCCGCCTTGTTCTGCCGAGCCTCAATCACCCGCACAATCTCTCCATCTACCAGCGAATCCGGCGGATTGTCGATCACCGAAGCGTCGTCCTGCAACCCCGACGTCACCTCCACCGTGTTCCCGAAATCCCGCCCTAGCACCACCGGAACCAGCGCCGTCCGGTTCCCGTTCACCACCACCGGAACGCGCAATCCCTCCGACCGGAACACCAGCGAAGTCGAAGGAATAATCAGCGTCGAACCATTCGACTTGATCTTGAAATGCACCTCCGTATAAGCTCCCGGAAACAGCAGCCCCGTTGAATTCACCACGTCCACTTCCACCAGCAGCGTGCGGGTCGCCGGGTCGATCGCGTCCGCGGTGCGCGCCAGCGTGCCCTCGAAGCGCCGCCCCGGAATTTCCGGCAGCGTCAAGTCCCCCTTGATACCCGGCCTTGTCGCGTGCGAATAAACCTGCGGCACGTTGACAAACACGCGCAGCCGGTCGATCGCGGCTACGTGAAACAGCTCCCGCTGTGGACCGCCGGACGATCCCGAATCGATCAACTGCCCTATGTCCGTATTGCGCGCCGTCACCACGCCGTCGAACGGCGCATACACTTTCTCGAATGAAACCAGTTGCTCCAGCCGCCTGACGTTGGCCTGCGCCGATTTCACCACCGCTTCCTTCGATGCCGCATTCTGCACCGCGTTGTCCACGTCCTGCTTCGCCACCGAATCGGTCTTGAAGAGCCCTAGGTACCTCTCCGCGGTGATCTGAGCCAGCTTCAAATCCGCTTGATTCGTCGCCAGGTCGGCCCGCGCCTGCTGCAACTGCTGATCCACCTCCGGGCTCTCGATATCGGCCAGCAGTTGCCCTTGCTTCACGCGCGCTCCGATATCGAAGTACCACTTTTTCAAATAGCCGCTCGTGCGCGCGTAAATCGGCGCGTCGATGAACGCTTGTATATTGCCCGGCAACACCACCTCTTCGGCCGGATTCGCCCGCTGCGGATGCACGATCGTCACCGCCGGCTCCGCCGCTACGGTGGTCTGATTCCGCAGCGTTTGCCTCGCCCGAAGCCGCGGCACAATCCCCGATGCCACCACCAGCGCCACCACCCCCAGCGCCAGCGCCACTGCCACCACGGTCCGGATACGCGACCCCGCGGCGCTCATGCGCGTCCCCGCCGGCTGTGTAGAAGACTGAAAAACGCCGGCACAAAAAACAACGTCGCCACCGTCGCAAACAACAGCCCGCCAATCACCGCGCGCCCCAGCGGCGCATTCTGCTCGCTGCCTTCCCCGATTCCCAAAGCCATCGGCAGCATCCCGATAATCATCGCAAGCGCCGTCATCAGCACCGGACGAAACCGCGTAAACCCCGCCAGCGTCGCCGCCTCCGCCGCCGTGGCCACGTCCGGCAACTGCTCCTTCGCGAAACTCACCACCAGAATGCTGTTCGCCGTGGCAACCCCCATGCACATAATCGATCCCGTCAAAGCCGGCACGCTCACCGTCGTGTGCGTCACAAACAAGAACCACACGATTCCCGCGAGCGCCGCCGGCAGGGCCGAAATGATAATGAACGGGTCCATCCACGATTGAAAATTGATAACGATCAGCATGTACACCAGCACGATCGAAAACGCCAGCCCTCCGATCAATCCGGCAAATGACGACCGCATCGTTTGAATCTGCCCGCGCACCACAACGCGCGATCCGCGCGGCAGTTGCTTGGCGTTCCTCGCCACCAGCCGGTCGATCTCCCGCGATACGCTGCCCAGGTCCGTCCCGTCCACATTGCCGTAAATATCGATCACCGGCGCGATGTTGTAATGCGAAACCGTCGCCAGGCCGTTCCCTCTCCGAATCGACGCCAGGCTGGCCAGAATCTCCGGCTGCCCGTTGTTCACTGTGATGGGTATATTTCGCAGGTCCTGGAGCGTGTCCATCTCGTACTGTGGCGATTGCGCGGCCACGTTGTAGCTCACTCCATTTCTCGGGTTCAGCCAGAAGGTCGGCGCGGTCTGGAAGCTCCCGCTCAGCGACACCAGTATGTTGCCCGCCACGTCGCGCGCGCTGTAGCCCACCTGCTGCGCCTTGGTGCGATCGATATTCACATCCAGCTCCGGCTGATTAAATGGCTGCTGCACGCGCAGGTCCGTCGTGCCCGCGATAAATTTCACTTGGTTCAAAAGATTGTCCGCGAACTCGCGATTCCCCTGCAGGTTCGCTCCGATGATCTGTATATCGATCGGCGCCGGCAATCCAAAGTTCAAAATCTGGCTCACCAGGTCGGCGGGAAGAAAGTAAAACGTGGCGCCGGGAAATTCGCGCGGCAATCGGTTCCGCAGCTCCGACACGTATGCGGCGTCGGGCCGGTGCTTCTCGGCAAGCGAGACTAATATGTCCGCATCCGCGGTTCCGATCGTCCCGTTATTGCTGTACGAGGTGTTCGTACCGCTGTACGGCAGTCCGATGTTGTCGAGTATGTTCACAAGTTCATTGGCCGGCACTACTTCGCGAATCCGTTTCTCCACCAGGTCGCACAGCTTCGCGGTTTCCTCGATGCGCGTCCCCGTCCGCGCCCTCACGTGCAACCGGAATTGCCCGCTGTCCACCGCCGGAAAAAAGTCCTGGCCTAGCCACGGCGCCAGCGCGAACGACGCCACGCACGCCAAAAGAAAACAAGCCGTAAACAAACCCCGATGACGGATGCAAGCCTCAAGCGCGCTTCTATAGCGCCCGCGCAGCTTTTCGAATCCGCTCTCGAAGGCGGCTTGCATCCGCACGAACGGGTTTCTCCGGTTCGCGTGCGCCACCGCTTCGTGATGCGAATGCCCTTTCAACAGGTACTTGGCCAAGGTCGGCACAATCGTCCGCGACAATAAATACGAGGCCAGCATCGCAAACGAGACCGCCTCTGCCAGCGGAACGAACAGATAGCGCGCCACGCCTGTCAAAAAGAACATCGGCACGAATACGATGCAGATGCTCAGCGTCGAAACGAAAGCCGGTACAGCGATCTGCGCCGCGCCGTCCAGAATCGCCTGCTCAATCTCCTTTCCCATCTCGAAATTACGATTGATATTTTCGATCTCGACCGTTGCATCGTCCACCAGGATGCCGACCGCCAGCGCGAATCCGCCCAGCGTCATGATGTTGATGGTTTCTCCGAGCGCGCTCAGCGCGAAAAGCGAACACAATATCGATAGCGGAATCGAAATCGCGATGATCAGCGTGCTGCGCCAGCTTCCCAGAAATACCAGGATCATGATGGCCGTCAGGCATGCCGCGATTACCGCCTCGCGCACCACCGCGTTGATCGACGCCCGCACGAAAATGGACTGGTCCGCGATCGGCGTAATCCTCAACTGCGGCGGCATGGTCGCCTGTATCATCGGCAGCATCTTGCGAATTCCCGCGATAATGTCCAGCGTCGAAACGTCGCCCGATTTCAGCACAGTCATAAGCGACCCGCGCAGCCCGTCGGACCGCACAATGTTCGTCTGGGGCGGATATCCGTCGCGCACATGCGCCACATCGCGCACGTAAGTCGTCGCGCCGTTCTGCGTCTTAATCGGCAGGTCGTTCAGCTCCGAGATCGACTGCGGGCTGCCGTTGATCTCCACGTTATACTCCAGGCTGCCGATCTTCGATGTCCCGCCCGGCAGAATCAGGTTCTGATTCCCGATCGCGTTCACTACGTCCGACGGCCCCAGTCCCTTCGCCTGCAGCGCCTGCGTGTTCAGGTCCACCATCACCTCGCGCTGCTTGCCCCCGTAAGAATACGGAATCGCCGTCCCCGGAACGGTCACCAGTTGCGTGCGAATAAAATTCTGCCCCAGGTCGTTGAGCTGTTGCTCGCTCAGCCCCTGTCCTGAAAGCGCAAGCTGCACAATCGGCACCGTCGACGCGTTATAGCTGATGATCAGCGGCGGCGTGGTCCCCACCGGCAGTTGCTTCAGTTGCGTCTGTGAAATTGCCGTCACTTGCGCGATGCCCGCGTATAAGTTCGCATGCGGCTGGAAAAAGATCTTCACCACCGCGATCCCGTTCATCGATTGCGATTCGATGTGCTCGATATTATTGACCGTCGTTGTCAGCGCCCGTTCCGTCAGGTAAACGATACGATCCGACATGTCTTGCGGAGAAAACCCCGTATATTGCCAAACCACGCTGACGACCGGAATATCGATATTCGGAAAAATATCGGTCGGTGTCCTTGAAATGACGACCGGCGCCAGGATGAACAGCATCAACGACAGAACTACGAACGTGTACGGTCGCCGCAACGCCAGGCGAACGATCCACATATTGGTCTAATCTCTCCTCTCGGCAATGGCCTCGAATCTTGATTATCGCCGTACCAGCCATCCGCGCCTACGCAGGCTGTAACGGCGTTCACCGCGATTGAATCCAATTTGCATGAGAGCTGCGTTCTTACTCGGCCGCGTCGTCTTCGGCGGCTTCTTCCTCTATAGCGGCATTAACCACTTCAAACAGAAGCAAGCCTTGGCTCAATACGCCGCCTCCAAAGACGTCCCCTACCCGGAGGCTGCCGTCACAGCCTCTGGCGTTGCGCTCGCAGCCGGCGGCGCCAGCATCATCCTCGGCGTCAAGCCCCAGTTTGGCTCGCTCGCCATTCTCGGCTTCCTGGCTGTGGCTTCGCCCACCTTTCACCATTTCTGGTCCGTCGAGGACCCGCAGCAGCAACAGAACGAGATGATCCACTTCAGTAAGAACATCGCTCTCCTCGGCGCCGCGCTTGCACTGCTCGCTGTCGAGGAGTGGCCCCTCAGCGTGGCGCCCTAGCCCCTCCGGGCGCACGGAGTCGCCACTCCGCTTCCCTCCGGTCTGAGTAAAATAGTCAGCATCGCCGGAGGTTCAAATGACTAGGATCATTACCATCGAGCGCGAATACGGCTCCGGCGCCGCCGCCATCGCACGGAAGCTTGCCGAACGTCTCGCATGGACTCTCTGGGATCGCGACATCACTTGCGACATCGCCCGCCGCCTGAAATGCAAAGTAGAGGCGGTGGAGAAGCGTGAGGAGCGGCCCGACCCCGCCTTCTACCGCCTGGTCAAAGCCTTCATGCGCGGTAGCTACGAAGACAGCATGGCCGCCGGCAATGTCGAACTCCTCGACGCCGAACACCTTGCCAAGCTATTTGAAAAGGTGGTCAACGACGCGGCTTCCAAAGGCAACTGCGTCATCGTCGGCCGTGGCGCTCCTTACTTCCTTCGCGATCGCGACGACGTTTTCTCGGTCTTCATGTACGCTCCTCACCACGAGAAGATCCGCCGCATCACCGAGGCTCAGGGTAAGACCGTCGAAGAGGCCGAAGAACTCGTCGAACGCGTGGACCGCGAGCGCGCCGCTTTCGTCAAGAAGTACTTCGATCGCATCTGGCCGCAGCGCGACCTCTACGACATGATGATCAACACCCGAATCGGCGACGACGCCGTCATCGAGATGGTCCTTCATGAAATCGAGTTGCTCGAACGCCTCCCCATCGGCGCTACCGCCGGCGCTCGAGCACATTTACTTTGATCCGCGAATCCCCCGTAACCGGCGTCAGCATCGTCCGCCCACCCTTTAAATAAGGAGCGATTACGCTCGCTTGCTCGTACTCCAAATCACCGCCGTCGTTGATCGCCACCAGCGTGTACCGCCCTGGCGCCACCTCTGGAAGCGTAAATGTTCCATCGCTATCGCTCTGGTCTCGCCGGATCAGCAACGTCTTGCCCAAGTCTTCGGGAATCAGTAATACCATCGCCCCAGCGAATGGCGCGCCATCCCTCATCGCCACGCCGTCGATATTCGTTGTACCTTTGGCCGCTACGATTGAAACGTGAATCGTGGCGCCCGCTTTGACTTCAACCTCTCCACCGGCAATCGCGCTCTCCCCCACGCTCACCGATTTCACGTAATAGCCGGCGGCGCCGAATAGCTGAACCTGGTACTGCCCGGCCGCCGCGCCATCGAGCGTAAACGTGCCGTCCTGCGCTAGCGTCGGCTCCAGGCTTCGCCTCGGCCCCACGAACGAGACCCTCGCGCTCGTCCCCGGCGCCGGCCCTTCAAAGCTCAATTTCCCGGAAATCGATGTCTTCGGCAACGAACCCAGAGCCGAGGCCGCCAAGTCTCCTCGCACGTCCACCGTCGTTCTTCCCTTTCCCGATCGTTCGAAGATATAGCGCCCGGGCGCGATGGCGATCATCTGCCGCCCATCCGCTCCCGGAACGAATCGAGGGCTCACCGGCACGTCCGTCCCGTTCGGACCCACCGCGTATACGTTCCAGCCTGGCCCGTCGGACTCCCCGTTTGCCGCCGTTATGTCCACGTGCGCAGAGCGTTCCGCATGCAACGTGATCTCGACCGTTTGCGAGCTTCCCTCCTCGACCAGGATCGGCGTCGATGCGTCGGCGTCCGTCGAACCGCCGTAGTAAGTGATCGGATACGAAACGTCAAATTCGGGATCGGAACTCTTCCTGGCTGCGGGTTGCGTGTACCAAGGTTGGCCCGTCACCGCGATCAGATACGCGCCCGGCCTCAATTCGCCGAAATGAAAGCCTCCGGAAGAGTCGGTATTCTTTACTGACTCCACCTGCGCCTCCACCCTCCCTGAAAACACGCCGCGATGGAACAGAAAAACCTGCGCGCCCCGAACCTGCTCATTCTCCTCGTCTTGAACCGTCCCCGAGATCGAACCTCTTCCGGCGAGCGCGAATGGGATGTTTGTCGAATCGAGTCCCGGCCCCGTCACTATCGCGGTGGAGTAATTTCCCGTCTGTCGAAATCCTTCCCAATACGAGTTCGGCCTTTGTGCGCTTAGTGAATACTTCCCCGCAGGTAGCCCGGCAAAGCTGAATCGGCCGTCGTCCCCCGTGACACAGGAAGTAGGATGCCCCGCCGTTCCGGTCGGCGTAATCATCACTAACACGTGTCTCAAGGCTTTGTTACTCGTCCCGGCCGTAACGGTTCCACTGATCGTGTATGTACCGCCGTCCTGCGATCCGAGCACAATGCAAGCGCAGGCGAAAGCGAGTAAGTACCGCATTACTGTTCTTCGCCTCTCGTTATTACTTTCAGAGCTACACTCGCTTTTTGATTGGCCGCCAGCGTCACTTGCTGTCCGGAGTACTCCCGCATCGCCTCGGGATTTGCATACTCAAGCCCGTCGATGCTTGTAAATGCGTAAACCTGGTACTCTCCCGGACTCAGAGAACTGAACATTGTGTTGGTCCCGCCGCTAAGTTCGACAAACTGTGGGCCGGCGGCTCGCGACGCCGGAACCAGAACCACGTAAGTGAGCCGGGTGCGGCTCTCCGCCGGAAGCGTTGCTTCGAGCGATGCGCAATCGCTGCGCAGCACAACACTGATCGGCGCCGTCTGCGAACCGGACAGGATTTCCAGATCGTTCTGGGTCAGATCCAAACTCCCCGATGTCACCGAATCGATGCACCGGTTCGGCGCCGATACTCTCACGCTGTATTTCCCCGGTGAAACGTCGGCGATTTCCAAACCGTTCTGCGAGAATTTCCCGAAACGCCCACCTCCGAAAAATCCACCCCTCCTCGACTTGCCTCTCGCGACCAGCGATACATTCACCGGCGGCTGCTCTTCGCCCCCCGTGTCTCCCACCACCTTGAGCGGCACAGAAGCTACCGGCTCCAAGGCCACATTCAAGTTATCGATGTTTTGCGAGCCGGCCGTCACCGTCACGCTCGCGGTAAATGCTTTTCCTTCCGAAGTGTTGGTTCCGAAGTGAATCGTCCAGGTTCCCGCCGGGACTGTCAATAGAAATCTGCCGGTTTGTGGGTTGAACTGGCTATTCATTGAAGTTTCTTCGCCGCTTTCATCCTCGATAACCATCGACACCCATGGAAAATGCGGCCCCACTGTCCCGGCTATCTTGATCCCTGGCGCCGTTTTCATTGCAAAATCGGCGCGTGCGGTCTGGCCCGGTTTTAGGTCCAGCAATTGCGCGGCGCCCGCATCCGGCGTATTCGGATAAAACAGCCGCGGATACATCTCAAATGGCGCGCCTCCTAAACCGGGGCTCCCGAATTCGAATTCCGGACGCGCCATGGTTTCCACCGTATACTTACCCCCCCACAGGCCTTCTATCCGATAATTTCCGTTCTCGTCCGTAGTCGCTCCGCCACTCTGCGCAAATTGCCTGGTGCCTTCCGACATAACTTCACATCTCGCGCTAACTTGCAAGTTACTGACCGGATCGCCGTTTTCATCCGTGATACGGCCCTCGATGAACGATTCCGGCGCCAGCTTCAGCACAACATCGGTCAGGTTCGAATGGACCATCAAGTTGGCGTGCCCCAACCCGCCTCCTTCGCAATACCGCGTCGCGCACTCGAAGTACCCCGGTTTCTGCGCGGCAAGCATCACCCAGCCCTCCGGCAGATTCTCGATCTTGAAATGCCCGTCGCCTCCGGTAAATACGGATTCCTCACCGGCCATGACTAATGCCCGTTTAATCGGCTCGCCTGTCGCTAAATTCACCACCGTGCCCGTTGCTTCGTAGCGAGCGCCACTCTGTTGGCAGCCCCCTGGCCCCGGAAGAATCGCGAATAGCAAAACAAGATAGATTCCGTCTCGCATGCAAGCTAGTAACATCTTAGAATCCGGCAAGGGGTAACAGGTTCCAACAAGTAGTGACGCGTAGACATCTGTTTCCGGCGCTCCTCGGATGGGCCGCGAGCGCCCGTCCCGCCCGCCAGGCTGTTTCGCTCGGCGGCTGCGCTCTGCTCCTCGATCTCCGGAATGGCCGCCTGCTGGTATCGGAAGGCGCGGAAGTTGCCCGCCGTCTGGTCGCCGCCCCGGGCTCTACCCTGAAACCTCTCAGCTTGCTCGCCCTCCTCGAAGCCAATAAGTTAGCTCTCCAGGAAGAGTACTTTTGCTCACGCCACTTGGTACTAAACGGTCAGCGCCTCGACTGCTCCCATCCCAATATCGCGGCGCCCATGAATGTGAGCCGCGCCATCGCCTATTCCTGCAACTGCGCTGTCGCGCATTTTGCCCGGCGTTTTGAAATCGGCGAACTCGCCCGCTATCTCTTGCGAAGCGGTATCTGTTCCCGCACCGGCTTGCTTCCGGATTCCGAAGCAACCGGTCACATCGAGCCCGCCTCCGCTGGACCCGCGACGCAACTGCAGGCCCTCGGCCAAAGCCCCGCGGCGGTCACTCCGCTCGGACTCCTGGCCGCATATCGCAATCTTGCTTTGCGGGTGGGCCGTCCTCTGTTTGCGCCCATACTCGATGGGCTCGAAAGCGCCGTCGAATTTGGCACTGCTCGCGCCGCCCAGCTTCCGCGCGTCTCCGTCGCGGGCAAAACCGGTTCCGTCATGTCTGCAACCGGCCTCCATGCTGCCTGGTTTGCCGGCTTCGCGCCCAGCCGTTTCCCGGAAGTCGCCGTGCTGGTCCTGGTGCAAGGTCGCTCTGGTGGCGCCGACGCCGCTCCCATCGCGGCTTCTCTGTTACGAACTTACTTTGCGAGCCGCCCTTGAAACGCCTCTCTCTGTTTGCGCTCGCGCTCGCCTCTCTCTGCTCCGCGCACGTCACCTACAAGGTTCGCCTCTCGACCGGCAGCGGCAAAGTCGTCGAACTCTCCTCGGAGCAATACGTCGCTGGCGTGCTCGCTGGAGAGAGCAGCACGTTCCGCGGCGAAGAATCTCTGAAGGCCATGGCCATCGCCGCTCGAACCTACGCCGCTCGCCTCCGCGGCCGCCACGCCTCGGATGGCTATGACTTTTGCGATGCCACCCATTGCCAGCGCTTCGAACTCGAAGGCTCCGCTACCACCAGGTTCATGCGCGCAGCCGCCGCCACGGCCGGTGAACTTCTATGGTTCAAAGGCCAACTCGCCTTCACTCCCTACACCCGCGACTGCGGCGGTCAAACCGAAAGCGTTCAGTATGTCTGGCCCGACGTCCAGGCGCCGTATCTCTCCTCTCAGGCAGATCCGTTCTGCGCCCGTGCAGGTTCGAGAACTTGGTCCTGGTGCGCTCCGCTCCAGCAAATCGCCGCCGCCCTGCATGCTTCGAATCTGAATGCTCCGAACCATCTGAGTCGCATCGTGGCCGCCGAAACCACACCCTCCCGCCGCATCCTTCGCCTCCAGCTCATCGGAGACGGCGCCCCGGTGCTCCTCAGCGCAAGCTCCTTCCGCTTTGCGCTCGGCCGCGCCCTCGGGTGGAACACTTTGCGCAGCGAACGATATGCCATCGATAATCGCGGCGGTCTTATTTGCTTTCACGGCACTGGCGAAGGGCATGGCGTGGGCTTGTGTCAAACCGGCGCCGACGAAATGGCGCTCGAGGGACATACCTATCGCGAGATTCTCGCCTTTTATTACCCCGGCGCTGTCATCGCTCAAACCGCCGAGGGCTTCGCCTGGACGCGCATGTCCGGAGAAACCGTGACCGTGTTCTCAACCAACCCCGATCGCGACCACGACGTCTTGCGCCGCGCCGAGGCGCTCAACAAAACCCTGGCCGCGCGCCTTCATTGGCAAACGCCCCAAGTTACGATCCGCGTCTACCCCGATGTCGCCGCCTTCCGCAATGCCACCGGAGAGCCCGGCTGGGTTGCCGCCCACGCTTCGCGCCTGACCATCGATCTGCAGCCTTCCACGCTCCTCGAAGGCCGCGCCATACTCACCCAAACCCTTCGCCACGAACTTCTGCACATCTACATTGAGCGGCAAGCCGCGCCCGGACTCCCGCTCTGGTTCCGCGAAGGGTTGGTCGAGTATCTCGCCGCTGATGAAAGCTCGCCGCCCCATCCATCCACCGCTCTCGATGCCGATCTCGCGCAGCGCCGGGACAGATCCCGCGCCGAAGCCGCCTATGCCGCCGCGCGCGCTCGCGTCCTCGCGTTGATGAATCGCTATGGCGAGGCAACGGTGTTCGCTTGGCTCGCGCGCGGCCTGCCGGACGAAGTCAAAAATTCCACCGCCAGCAGCCCGCCTGCGAACAATAAGTAGCCCGCCCCGAGGCGGCTCACGAAACTAGCCATCTGGACCCCGAACTCTTTGGCGTGCGGTACCCAATCGATCAGCTTGAGCGGCGCCCAAATCGCGCATACTAGCAGCCCGCAGACCGCGATCCCATACAGCCACCCCAGTCTCGGAGCCGCCCAGGGGAGTCGAAATCCGGCCCACCCGCGCACCGCAACGCTCGCGCCCAACCGGAACAAAATCGCGGGAACGGCCATCCATCTCAGCAGCCAGATCACGACCTCGAATCCGTCGAGCACCCGCGCGGGGGCCACCGGCTTGCGCAGCTTCATGGTTGCGTAGGAGCCGATCACAAACGCCTTATGCCCGAACGAATCGTGCCACCACGCAAGCAGCCCATACAGAACTCCCGCCGCGATGGCCCCCACAAACAGCGGCGCCAAATGTCGAAAGGCCGTTCTCGCCGCCGCTCCGAAACGTCGCTCGCTTTCGCCGAACAGCGCCATCGCCGTCCCATGCAGCCAAAGCGCCCCAAGCGCCAATGCCAGAACTACCGCCGCGCTCCACGCCAGGTGAGCCGCGTCCGATTCTCCAATTCCCAGCCAGTAATAACCGAGCCACAGCAACATTGCGTTTCCCGCAAGATGCAGCCCCGCAAGCTCCGCGACCGGCCGCTTCACTTCACCTCCAACGTTCGCGATTCCGTCGTCGCTTCCAGCCCCGGCTGATACATCGGCTGCACGCGCGCCGGATTCACATGGAAAACTCCCGGATTGACGACTTTCAACAAATAGAAATACTGCTGCTGCCCTTCTCCGAAGTAAGTCTGGAAAATAGCCATCCGGTTATCGTGCATTTCCCTGCGCGTAAACCAGTAGAACCACCACGGTGGCTTGCTCTTCAATTCGTAAAGGTTGTCGCGCTCGATAAATTCTGTCCCGGCCGGAATCGGGTCTTCCGTCATCAAATATCGCCAGCGCGATCCCGTAACCGTCAGGCGCACCGCTATTACATCTCCCTGCGCAACCGGCCCATCGAGCGGCGCAAGATCGTATACGATACGTCCGCCTGTCGTCGTAGGCGTCAGGCGGAAATAATCGCGCAGAATGTTCAGCGCGACTGCGCCTGCTTTCTCCATTCGCGCTTCGTTCGAATAATGGGTCGCCGATACCGAGTAATATAGCCTTCCCTGCCCTTTGCTGCTCACCTCCACCTGGTTCGTTCCCGCCTGAAGCTTGGCTTCGTCCAACTCCGTTTCCTGGACATCTGCTCCCGATTCGCCATTGAATGAATGACGGATCGCTTGCTGCCCGTTCACCGAAACCGACGCTTCCAAATCCGGGTGCAGCTCGTTCGTCGCCTTCACATAATCGATCAACCCGTAAATAACCATTGCCGTTTGCTTCGTCGACGACCACCAGTAACCCTCATCCCGGTGATCGACTAGCCACAGCTCCGCCTTCGGCAGCAGCGGGCTGTTCGGGCGTTCATGGCTGAGTAACTTCATCGCATACGCGGTCGCCTCCGGAGTAACATCGGCGGAAAAGTCCAACATCGGGTCGCGCTCTGCCGGCCACCACGCCTCTTCTTCGCTCTGTTTAGCGCTCTGCTCTAGCTTTCCCGCCATCTCGCGCGCCCGCCCGTCTTTCGCTCTCTCAAACGCAAGCCCCAGTAGCGCAACTCCGTATGAGGACAACCCGCCGCGATCCCGATAAACATCTTCAATCGGTCGCGCATCCGGATTCCCCGCGGTCGCCAACGCATATGCCATATAAGCTCGCAAATCCGGCGTGAGATCTTTATCGTCGGAAAGATCTTTTCCAACCCATTTCACGCCGCGCTCAATCGCATCCGCCTTCACTTCGATCCCGTCCGCGCGCGCTTCCGCCAATCCGGCCACCACATACGACGTCATAAACGGATGACTCTCGTCGGTGACCCACCATCCCCAGCCGCCATCCTCATGCTGGAAGTTATACAGCCTCTCCAGCCCGCTTTGTATCTTTTCGTTCAGCGCCTCTTCATCCATCGGCGGCTTCAGCTTCAGCTCGCGGATCGCTTTCGTTACCACTACATTCGGCAGGAAGCTCGACATCGTCTGCTCCACGCAGCCATACGGGAACGAAGTCAGGTATTCGAGCGCGCTGAATAGCGACCCCGCAATCGATGGCGTCAGCCGAATCGAAACCGAGCGCGAGCCCGCTACGGCACTGGCCGGGAATGTCACGTCGAACTTCGCGGCGCCCGAATTCGCAATCGAACCGCCGCGCGCCTGCCTCACGCTCACGCCCGGCGGGTTGATCGGCAATTCCACCTCGATCGCGTCCGATTCTTCGTCCGTCAACGCTTGCGCCGTGATCCTCGCCTTGCCAATCGCCTGCGCCTTCACGCGCCAGTCGACCTTCGCTTCGGCCCGGCTTGCAATCTCCACATCCTGCGTGGATTCGCCGCCTATAGGATCCAACCCGCTTAAGCTCACCGATACCCGCGCTTTCTTAGCGCTCGCCAGGTAGTTATGCACGATGCCCGAAATAACCACTTCATCGCCTTGCACAAAAAATCGCGGCGCGGCCAACCGCATAATTAGGTTCTTGCGCACGATCGTCTTCAGCACCGCTCCGCCGAAGCGATCCTCCGGCCCAACGCCTCGCGCCGTCGCGCGCCAGGTCGTCAGCGAATCCGGAAACGTCACCTTCGCTTTCGCATGCCCGCTGGCATCCGTCTCAATATCCGCCGCCCAAAACGCGGTATCCGGAAACGCTTTCCGAATCTTCGGCTGAGCCAGCCTTTCCGGCTTTAACTGCGCGAGCGCCGACGGCCTCGCCAGTTCCGCCAGCCGCATCCGCCGCGTTCCGGCCTCGCCATTGAAATAGAAGTTCAGCGAATTCGCCGTCGCGACGCTGTCCCAGTCTTGGCCATAGAAGAAATTCAAAATGTCCGGCGTATCGTCGCGCCTGATCGCGTATATCGCTTCGTCCACCACTCCCAGGCTCAAGTCTGCTTGCGCCGCCGGCTTGCCGTCGACTGTCGTCACCGCCACATCGTACGTCGCCGTCTGCCCCGGCAAATACTGCGGTTTATCGGTCGCGAGCGTCACGCACAGCTTGTGATCGTCCGGAGGCGCCTTCACTCTCTTCTGGCCCTCATACATCGCTCCGCCGCGCAAAAACTGCGCCGTGACGAAGAAATCCGGCTCATCGTCCGCCGAAACCGTGTACTCGAATAGCGCCGTGCTCCCTTGCGAACGAACCAGCTTATGCGTTCGAATGTCGCGGCTTTCAATTGTCACCCACACCGGCGTGTTGCCTTTGCCGGTCACAATTAAAAGTTTCGCCGTTTCACCCGGCCTGTAGCTTTTCTTATCGGGAACGATTTGAACCGACCGCGAACTGCCGCCGCCCCACGACAAATCCTCGTCCCCTCCCGCCACCCAAACAAAACTGGAAGCCTCCACGTTCCGGCCTTCGGGCGTCCGCGCCTTTACCGTGACGCGATAACTCCCCCCCTCCGCCGGCATCTTCACAGCCGCCGTCGCAAGCCCATCTGAGCCCGCCGTTACCTGCGCCGTCGCTTTCACTTCACCGCTGCGCTCGCGCCAATCCCATAGCGCAAGCTCAATCTGCATGCTTGCCGCAACCGGACGATTATCGTAATCGCGCGCCTCCACTTTGAAATCTCCCGTGACAGATGGCTCCAGCACATAACTCTGCGGCTCCACATTCACCACGAAGCTTCCATATGTCGCGATCAGCCATCCTGTACCCGGAATTTCCCGCCCCGCTTGGTCGGTCACTCGCGCTTCCACCCGGTAGCGGTAGTCGATCCCATGCTCGGACACAGTCGTCCCCAAGGCGATCGTTAGCTTCCCGTTTTCGTCTAACTGCCCCTGCCCCTGCGAAATCTCTTCACCCGAAGCATCGTCGAATTGATCCTGTTGTTCACCGCCTGTCTCTTCATCGGCGTCGTACCACAGCGGATACCAATACCGGCTCCGGTAAATCGAATACTTCACCTTCGCGCCGTTCACCGGCTCGCCAAAGTAGTAGCGCGCGTCAATCGTCGCCTGCGCGCTTTCGCCTTCGAGCACCCGCGGCTTGTCCATCGTCACCCGCACTTCGTACTCGGGCTTCTTGTATTCCTCCACCTCGAAGTTCCAGGCCATCTCGCTCTCGCCCGCGCGAACCTGAATAAAATAGGACCCCAGCGTCCCCCCGCGCGCCACCGCAAATTCGTCATGTACGATTCCATTCGCGTTCGTCGCAAGCGTCTTCTGGTAGACCGCCTTCCCGTCCGCGTCCATTACCTGCACATCCACGTCCTGCCGCGATGGGATCCGATACCCGATGGCTGCCTGCTCTCTCAAAATCCCCCGGAACCGCACCGTATCGCCGGGCCGGTAAACCGGCCGGTCCGTATAGATGTAGCCCATCCAGTTCTGGCCGCGCTGGAGAACCCATCCCGACAGATCTCCGAACGCGAAATCGTCTCCGCGCCTCGCAAGCACGCGCGTGTCTTCCGCCGTCCCCGAATTCCGGCCATGGTCGACTGCCAGATTCGCCAATCCATCGGCATTCGTTTTCACCAGCTTGGGTTCTTCGTTCCGCCCCATGACGCCAATCTCGGCGCCCGCCACGGGCTCGCCGCTCTCACGCTCCGCCACGAACGCCGCCGCGTGATCCCGCCCAGCCTTGGTGACCAGCACCATGTCGGAGACCATCAGAATCGTATACGCGCGCAGCTTCCCCCGCACCGCCTCCACTAGAAACACGCCCTTGCTCCTGGTCGCCACTTCCACCGTTTGCTGGCTCCAGTTGTTGTGTTTCAGCCGCTGTACGAAAGAGAGCACAAGCTGGTCCTGGTTCAACACCGGAGCGTCCGCGAAGTAAGTCGCCCTCGAGGCCCGCGTCCCCGGCGCCGCGCGCTGCGGAAACATCTTCGCCATTTGCTCGCGCGGCGACTCCGTGAACTGCCCGCGCAAACTCAATCGAATATTTCGCCGCAGCTCGCGCTTCCAGTCGTGAATGCGTTCGAGCAGCGTGCGCCGGCCCCCCGCGCGCGGCACGCGCCCGCCGAAGCTATGGCTGTCCTCCAGGCGCTCGAAGAAAGTCATCGGTTCTTTCACCCGGTAAACGCGGATCTGCACCGCGTCTACATCCCACGCCGTCACCATCACGGACGGCTTCTCTTGTGAACCGAACGTCCGGACGCTCGACACCGTGAAGTACGGCTCCGCCTCATTCCGGCAGACCACCGGAGCCGCAATCGCCAGCGCAATCAGGACACGCGCCGTCAACCCGGCGATCGCTTTTCCCTTCGAGGCGTCTGTTCTCATGAGCCCGTCCGAAGTATGTTCCACCGAAATACGCCGAGGAAGTTTGGATTCGCCGCCACCGGCCGCCACTGTGGATCCGGATAACTTAGTACCTCATCCATCGATAAACGTTTGATCTCGCCTCTTCTACCCTCGCGCGGTCCCGTGTCGTAGACCACGTACCGCAACGCGCTTGGCGCCACTTGGCTGTGCCCGATAAAAATCATGGTGTGGAACGGCATTCCTTCCGTTCCGCGGCGGAAAAAGAATAGGTCGCCGCGCATGGAGGCCGCCGCGTTCCGGCTCACAAGGAACGTATTGAAGCGCTGCAATGTTTGCGCGTTCGCGAACTGGCCGAAGGCCCCGTTCTCGACATCCCCGGGCAAGAAGGGGCCCGGCCGCAGCCGGTACAGCGCCGGACCTAGAGGCGTGTGCGGAAAACTGTACTTCTGGACCGAAGCGATGCTCGCCATCAACGGCAGATGAGCTTCGCCCGCCCACGCGCTATCGTGCCGTCTGAGCGCCTCGCGGTACGCATAGCGCGCCAGCGCCGCGCAATCCACGATCTCGCTGGGCCGTTCATCCGCGGCTGCGAAATATTGCGCCTCCGCAAGGAAAGCGAACCACCGCCGGAACGCTTCGCGATCGGAATCGTCGTCGAGCCTCAGAAAGTCCGGCGTCCCATCCAGCGCCCAGTCCCGGAACGACGGTTTCACCCGCTCGGCCGCCACCCGAGCTCTCGCATGTTCCAGCCGCGCGCTGCCCCGCCGCGACACCTCCGCCCCTGCAATGGCCAGTGCCGCTATGGCTACGCCCCAAAGAAGGAGACGGCGTTGAAAAAGTGAATCCAGAAGCGAAAATTATAGCGGAATCTTCCGCCCGCCGTCCTCGCCCCGCCACAGTTCCCGCAACATTATTCCGTTCAACGCGAAGAGCGCCGCCACAAAGACTGCCAGCGCGCAAAATATCATAAACAGCGGCCCCGCGACTGTGCTCGATAAAATCTCCAGCTTCGCGTGTCTCCACCATGCCCACATGGCGCCCGCCGTCGAGCGTCCCGCGAATCCTCCATACAGCGGTATCAGCTTCCATAAATAGGTCGCCGCCGCCACCCATGCGGCGACTGCGAGTAACGCTCCTGCCAACACCCGGCCCGTTTTTCCCTGCCGCTTGAAGCTTCCGAAAACAATCGCCCAAATACACGGCAGTATCGCCTGCGCATACCAGGGTTCCGCATGCTGCGATCGCCCTTGCGTCGCCACCCAAGTTACGCCTGTTTGATAAATCAGTCCCAGAAAAAACGCGGCGCATCCCGCGATTGCCCACCACTCCCCTTTCCGCGCCTCTCTCGCGCTCCACAGCAGGAGCACAAATGCGCTAGTGATCAAGGCCATTTCTATATCCAGCGTCAAGCGCGAGAACGAAACGAAAGACCAGTTTCCCGTCCACAACCCCGAGCGAAACAACTCGACCGTGCCGTCAATCCAGTTGATGTGACGAAGCGCCGCCACGGCGTGCGAGAATCCTACTCCCGCGATGCTCTCTTGTGTACCGCTCAAGCTGCCGTAAAGTAAGACGTTCCGCGCATACCAAGGCGTCGCAAGTAACAACACCCCTAGACTTACAACCGTCGTCCTCCCACTTATTCGCCGCTTCGTCAAAGTCATAACCAGCGCTGCGACGAAAACGGGTACGAAGGCCAGGAAATACGCCTTGGTGAGTAGGCCTGCCGCCATCGCTCCGGCCGCGCCGAAAACATATCTCGGCTTCGGCGCCTGCATCATCAGAATCAGCAACGCCAACAACACAGTGCTCAACGGAACCGCAAGGCAGTCGTTGCTCACATGCGCAACAGATGCCCACAGCATTTGGCATTCAAAGGTGCAAGCCAGGGCGCCCAACCGAAATACTCCGTCCACGGCCAGGGCATGCAACAGCAGATTCGACGCCCCGAGAAGCGCCATTGCGGATAACACGGTTAGTATCAATCGCAAGGTCAACACGCGCGAGCGCAATCGCATCCGCGAAATTAACGCGTCTATCGGCGCAATCATCAGGTATGCGAGCGGCGCCTGCTGCGCTTCATAGTTGAGCAGGTCCGACGGTTCGCCTTGGAGCGCCGGAGACAGCCCCCCGACCGCGGCCCATCGAGCCCGCCGCTCTTCCGGGCTCAATTGAAACCACTCTTCAAAGGAGATGCTCTTCGGCAGCGCGTTATGCAGCAGCCAGCTCACCGGAACCAGCTTCAACGATTCCCGGACTTCTCGCGAACACGCGGTTCGATTTAGGACCGGCAAGCGCCGATCGATCGAAAGCGATTGAACGTAGCTATAGTGCGCGGGTTCGTCGAAGCCCTCCCAAAGCGGGAGCACGCACGAATAAAGGACTGCATTCGCCGCCACTAGCACGACCAAGAGCGCGATGCCGCGCCGTTTACCGGAGGTCCCGGCGCTTACCACTCCACGGTCTTGCCCGGCTGCAACGTCCAGACTTCGATTTCATCGTCGCTCAACCGGCGCGCCAACTCCTCCGGACGCCCGGTCAGTGCGGGAAATGTCCCGTAATGCATCGGAATCACGCGCTTGGGCTTGATGAATCGCGCGGCATGGCAAGCCTGGTGCGGGTCCATCGTAAAGTGATCCCCGATCGGCAGAAACGCCAGTTCGGGATTGTACAGCTCCCGGATCAGCACCATGTCGGAAAACAGCATCGTATCCCCGGCGAAGTATGCCGCGCGCCCATCTCGGCAAGTCAGCACAAAGCCGGCGGCCTCGCCGCCATAAAGCAACTCGTCTCCATCTTTGATCGAAGAACTGTGCAGCGCATGCGTCATCGTCAATTTCACAAAGCCGAGATCCACCGTCCCGCCCTTGTTCATGCCGATCGTGTTCTTCACGCCTTTCTTTTCGAGCCACGCCATGGTCTCGAAAATCCCCACCACCTTCGGCTTGAATTTCTTCGACAGCGGAATCACATCGTTGATATGGTCGAAGTGGGCATGCGAAACTGCGATCGCATCCACCCGCTCAATTTTGTGATCCTTCGGATATTTAGGATTCCCTTCAATCCAAGGGTCCATCACCAATACATCACCGGAATCGAATCGGAACTCGAAGGTGGCGTGCCCTAGCCAAGTGATCTGTGTCATTCCGCTCGATTAGATGCTGCGTTCGGTTTGGCTGGTACATTCATACCGTCGCCAATTTTCGCCAACCCTGGGATCGAAACCGGCATCTTCCCGGTAATCGCAATTTCACCTGTCATCGCTTTCGCCGCGGCCGCCTCCGAGGTCGAGGCCGTGCTGAACGTCGCCATATAAGCCGCCGCCTCTGGGAAATCGCGCAATAGATACGGATTTCCCAGCGAAATCAGCGCCACAGGAACCCCGCCATGCACCAACGTGTTCATGAACGAATTCAATCCTCCCTCGATCGCCACGCTTCCGCGGTTCGCCGCCACCGTCACAAACGTTGCGGCATAGATCTGTTTACAATGTGAGGCCTCGATGGCTATGAAGGATAGCACGGTATCGGGCATGCTTGCGTTCACCACGTAAGTTGTCACTGCGGGCGCCCGGCGCCGCAGTTCGTTCACTAGCGTTTCTCCCCGCGTCGAAAACTGTTCGCCGAGAACGATCGCGCACGACCCCTCTCCAGGCATCGGGAACAGGTGCTTATCGTCCTTCACTAAAGTCACGGCGCGCTCCGCCACGCTCTGCGCGAGGTTCTCGAATTTCTGCTCTTCGAGGCCGTCGCTGATAGCATCCAGATCCACAAACCGCTTGCGAAACAGGCCGGCAGCTTGTTTTGCGGCCAGAATCTTGCCCGCGCTCGCGTCGATGCGTTGCGCCGAAATGCGCTTGTGTTGCACAGCCTCCAGAATCGCGCGAATGCAAGCCTCCGGGTCGGTCGGCATCAGCAACACGTCCGCGCCCGCTTCAATGGCCCGCACTGCCGCCTCGCCTTGCGAGTAGAGCGACGCCAAGCCCTGCATCTCCATTGCGTCCGTAACGATGATCCCGTTAAAACCAAGCTCTTTGCGCAACAATCCCGTCAGCACGCTCGACGAAATAGTTGCCGGCGTGTCCGCCGCATCGAACGCCGGCACCGCCATATGCGCCGTCATCACCGCATCCACTCCGTGCGCCACCGCCGAACGAAACGGCGTCAGTTCCACCGCTTCTATCCGCTCTTTGGGCTGGTCCAGCTTCGCCATCTGCAAGTGGCTATCCTCGGCAGTGTCCCCGTGCCCCGGAAAATGCTTCGCTGTAACCAGAACATAATTACGCCGGTCCGAATGTGCCCCTTCTATGAACGCCCCCACCCCTTCGGCCACCTGCTGCGCATCCTCCCCATAGGACCGCACATTAATGATCGGGTTGTCCGGATTGTTATTGACGTCCGCGTCGGGCGCGAATACCCAGGTCACGCCTAGCGCTCGCGCCTCCCGCGCCGTCGCCGCGCCTAGTTCCTTCGTCGCCTCCAGGTCGTGAGCCGCGCCAAACGCCATCAGGTAAGGAAAGCGCGCCGTCTCCGCCACTCTCATCGACGCTCCCCGCTCGAAATCGGCGGCCACCAGCAGCGGCGTCTTCGCCGCCCGCTGCATATGATTGATGAAACTCGCCATCTCGAACGGCTGAGCGCTGATCACATTGCCGTTCCGGATGCGCCCTGCCACGATGAACCCGCCCACATGGTCCTCTCGGATCCAACGCAGAAACCTGCGGTATTCGGCGTTGTCGCTCGTCGGATAATCGCCGTAGCCCCGCACCACAATTAGTTGCGCGATGCGGTCGTGCAGCGATAAGGACCGCAACAGCGGTGAATTCGCCGCCCTCTTGACCTTTGCCGCCGGGGTCGATGCCGCGCTGCTCGGATTTGCAGCCGCGGCCCTGCACGCGCTCCCCAGGAGCGCCGCCACCGCGCACCCATATATCGCTGCCCGGCCTAAAACCATCTCTTAACTATAATCGCGGTTCGGCAACGAATGCCGCCAGCACGCGTCCATACTCTAAAGCAAAATGAATCATTCTCCCGTCACCACCTTCCTCAAACACCACTATCGTCACTTCAACGCCGCGACATTAATAGAGGCCGCCGAAGCTTACGCCGCCCATCTCGCCAAAGGCGGAAAAATGTTCCTGACTCTCGCGGGCGCCATGAGCACCGCCGAACTCGGCGTCTCTCTCGCCGAAATGATCCGCGCCGGCAAGGTCCACGGCATCTGCTGCACCGGCGCCAATCTCGAAGAAGACGTTTTCAATCTCGTCGCCCACAACTTCTACGAGCGCGTGCCCCACTGGCGCGACCTCACGCCCTCCGACGAGCAGGCGCTCCTCGACAAGCACATGAACCGCGTCACCGACACGTGTATCCCGGAAGAAGAAGCCATGCGCCGCATCGAAAGCGTCATCCTCGAAGAATGGACCGCCGCCGACCGCGCCGGTGTGCGCCGCTTCCCCCACGAGTTCTTCTTTCGTATCCTGCAATCGCCCGGGCTCCAAAAGAATTTTCAGATTGACGTCAAAGACAGTTGGCTCTACGCCGCCATGGAGCGCGACCTGCCCATGTTCGTCCCCGGCTGGGAGGACTCCACGCTCGGCAACATGTACGCCGGCCACTGCATTTCCGGAGACGTCAAGAATGTTCACACCGTCCGCACCGGCATCGAATACATGATCTCGCTCGCCGACTGGTACACCGCCGTCTCGCGCCAAGCCTCCATCGGTTTCTTCCAAATCGGAGGAGGCATTGCCGGCGATTTCCCCATCTGCGTCGTCCCCATGCTGCGCCAGGATCTCGAACGCGCCGACACGCCGCTCTGGGGCTACTTCTGCCAGATCAGCGACTCCACCACCAGCTACGGTTCCTATTCGGGCGCCATCCCGAACGAAAAAATCACCTGGGAAAAACTCGGCATCCATACGCCCAAGTATGTAATCGAATCCGACGCCTCCATCGTCGCGCCGCTCGTCTTCGCTCACGTGCTCGGCTGGTAGCTACTTGACCAGTTCTTTTAACGTAAGTGCGTTTTCCGCGGCATAACCGGCCTGATCGTTGTCAAAGTAAAAGTAAATACCTTTTAGCCGGCCCCGCCACTCATGAATCCACTCCGCCCAACCCTGCAACGCCTCCCGGCTGTAACTGCCCTGGTATTTCCCACCCGGCCCGTGCAGCCGCACATAAGTGGTGTCCGCCGTCACCTCCACCGGCGACTGCACGCCCGCCAAGTCGAAAATGCAATACGCTATGTTATGCCGTCTCAGTAACTCGTAAGTGGCGTCCACGCTCCACGTCGCGTTCCGAAACTCGAACGCATACCGGCGCCAACGCGGCAGGCATTCGATAAAGATCCTCAATCGCTCCAGGTCCAGCTCCCAATTCGGCGGCAGTTGGAACAAAATCGGCCCCAGCTTATGCTCCAACGTATCCACCGCTCCGAAAAATCGCTCGAGCCCTTGCCCTGGATCCTTCAGCTTCTTCATATGCGTCAGATAACGGCTGCCCTTAACCGCGAAGCAGAACCCTTCGGGCGTCGAATCCCGCCACGCTTCGAGCGACGGCTGCTTCGGCAAATGATAAAAGCTATTGTTTAACTCCACCGTATCGAACCGCTCGCAGTAAAACGCCAGCATCTTCGCGGCCGCCATCTTCGCAGGGTAGAAACTCCCCAGCCAGTGCTTATAATGCCAGCCCGACGTGCCGATCCGTATCTCTGCCCCGCTCCCAGCCGCCACGGCTATCCTTCGCTTGCGCTCGGCATCGCGGAGGCCGCCTCCAGCCCGCTCGCGATCTCCGGAAGAATGCCTAGCTGCTCATAGATCGGACGAATGAACGTGCGCAGCCGCGGCAGATCCCGCGCAAACAATCCAGCCCCGATCAGGCAGCACACGCCGCTCAAGCTCACCGTCAGAGGCGCTCCAATCTTCGCCGCCGCCGCCCCCGCCAGCAAGCTCCCGAACGGATACATCCCCGCCAGCGCCATCGTGTAGAACGCCATCACGCGCCCGCGCTTCGCCTCGTCCAATATGGTTTGCAAGATCGTGTTGCACGCCGCCATGTTCCGCATCATCCCGAAACCCGCCGCTCCCAGCAGCGCCACCGAAACCCACAGCATTCTCGAAAACCCGAACGCCACCAGCGCCGCCCCGAAGATCCCAGCCGATATCGGAATCACTTTCCCGAGCCCCAGCACCGTACGCCGCCCCGCCAACGCGACCGCGCCCACCAGCGCCCCCACCCCGATAGACGCCATCAAGATCCCCAGCGTGTGCGGCCCCCCATGCAAGATCTTCCCCGCGAAGATCGGCATCAATACCGTAAACGGCATGCCCATCAGGCTCACGGCCGCGAGCAGCAGCAGAATGGTTCGAATCGGCGCCGATTGCAATACATAGCGCCACCCCTCCGCCAATTCCTCCAGCACTCGCTTCCCGGTCTGCCGCGCCGCGGCCGCCGGCAGATGCATCGCCGCGAGCGATGCAATCACAGCCAAGTAACTGATCCCGTCGATCAGGAAACAGAACCCTTCGCCCACCGCCGCGATAACCACGCCCGCGACCGCCGGTCCGATCAGCCGCGCCCCATTCACCATCGATGAGTTCAGCGCAATCGCGTTCGGCAAGTCCGCGCGATTGTCCACCATCTGAATCACGAACGCCTGCCTCGCCGGCATATCGAACGCGTTGATCACACCCTGCAACAACATCAACGCGATCACATGCCAAACCTGGATCACCCCCGTCAACGCCAGCGCCGCCAATGCCACCGACTGCAACATCGAAAGCGCCTGCGTCACCACCAACGTCCTGTGGCGGTCCCAGCGATCCACCCAAACCCCCGCCAGCGGCGCAAGAAAGAACAGCGGTATCTGCCCTGCGAAGCTCGCCACGCCTAACAGAAACGCCGAATGCGTCAACCGATACACCAGCCAGCTTGTCGCCACTCTTGTCATCCACGTGCCGATAAGCGAAACGCTCTGCCCCGAAAAGAACAGCCGGTAGTTTCGCGAGTTAAGCGCGCGCAGCGCTACAGAAACATTCACCATCGATGCGCCTGATTCCAGCCTAACCGTCCGGCCCCGCAGTTCTGCAATATGGGTTCCATAATGGAGGGACATGCCTTCTTCTCGTTTGGTCGTGCTCGCAGCCATGTTGCTCGGCTCATTGCAAGCTGCCGCGCCCACGCCCGCTCCTCTGCGCATCGGCATCGTCGGCCTCGCTCACGGACACGTCGCCGGCTTTTTCAAGAACAATCTCACTCGCCCCGATATCCAAATCGCCGGCATCGCGGAGCCCGACCGCCGTCTATTCGACAAGTATTCGACCGAATACCATCTCGATCCCGCGCTCTATTTTCCTTCCGTCGCCGCCCTGATCGAACATGCCCGTCCCACCGCCGTCGTTGTCTATACCAACACCTTCGATCACCGCAGCGTTGTCCAAGAGTGCGCCCGCCGCGGCGTGCACGTCATGATGGAGAAACCTCTCGCCGTCAGCTACCGCGATGCGCTCGCCATGGCCGATGCCGCCCGCGCCGGCAAGATACACGTGTTGGTAAACTTCGAAACCACCTGGTACGCAAGTAACAAGGCTGCTTATGACCTGCTCGAACAAGGTTCTCTCGGCGAGGCTCGCAAGGTCGTCGTTCACGACGGCCATCGCGGCCCCAAGGAGATTCATGTCCAACCCGAATTCTTCGCTTGGCTTACCGACCCCAAGCTGAATGGCGCCGGCGCCCTCTTCGACTTCGGCTGCTACGGCGCCGACCTGATGACGAATCTCATGCACGGCAAACCGCCTCATACCGTAACTGCCGTAACTCAGCACTTACAGCCCGAAACGTACCCCCGAGTGGATGACGAAGCAAACGTCATACTTACTTACCCACGCGCCGTCGCCCTTCTGCAGGCCTCCTGGAATTGGCCCTTCGATCGCAAAGACATGGAAGTGTACGGACGCACCGGCCTCGTCAAGACCATCCTCCGCGACAAAGTAGAAGTGCGCCGCGAAGGCGAAAAAGAATCGCATCTCGAATCCCCCCCGCCGCTCCAGCCGCCTTACGACGATTCCCTTCATTACTTCGCCGCTGTAATCGAAGGCCAGGTGCAGGAGAACGGCAGCTTGTCCTCCCTCCAAACCAACTTAGTCGTCACCGAAATCCTGGACGCCGCGCGCCGCTCCGCCGAGACCGGCCGCGCCATTGCGCTGCCTCTCGAGCCCTGATGGCGTCTTCCGGCCCCGCCACTCCCGTCTGCCTCGTAGTTCCCTGCTACAACGAAGCGGCCCGGCTCAACCTGGCGGCCTTCCGCCGCTTCATCGAATCCGGCGCCGGCCTGCGCTTTCTATTCGTCGACGACGGCAGCCTCGATTCCACATTCGCCCTTCTCGAACAACTCTGCTTAGGCTACGAAGCTCATGCGGCGATCCTGCGCCTGAACAGGAACTGCGGCAAGGCCGAAGCCGTACGCCTCGGAATTCTTCATGCTCTCGGCCACTACAGCCCCGATACGATCGGCTTCTGGGATGCGGACCTTGCGACCCCGCTCGATACCGCCATCTGTTTCCATCGAGTGCTCGCCGCGCATCCTGCAATTGAAATGGTGTTCGGTTCCCGCGTCAAGCTTCTCGGCCGACGCGTCGAGCGCCGCGCGGTCCGCCACTACCTCGGGCGCGTCTTCGCAACCTTCGTGTCTGTCATGTTGCGCTTGCCCATCTACGACACCCAATGCGGCGCCAAGTTATTCCGAGTAACTCCGGCGCTGCGCGGCGTCTTCTCCCAGCCGTTCCTGTCTAAGTGGGTCTTCGACGTCGAGATTCTGGCCCGCTACCTCAACTTACACAACGACGATCCAAGACTTCTCGAACCCCTCATCTACGAATATCCGCTCGACGCCTGGGTGGATGTCGCCGGCTCCAAGGTTCACCCCGGCGACTTCTTTACCGCCTTCATCGATATCGCGAGAATCAAGCTGCGTTACCTCTCGTAAAGCGGCGACTTCCGGAATTTAAGCAACGCCCGAATCCATCGCAACGGATCCAGGAACAAAGTCACTTTCTTCCCTTCCTGAATGGACCGCGATACATAATTCACCGGCAGTTCCACAGGCTTATATCCCTTCCGGATAAATTTGATGACGATCTCGTTGTCGAAATCAAAGCGATCGCACTCCCACCGTAGCCCGTAAAGGCATTCCCTGCGGAACACTTTGAACATCGTAAACGGATCGGTCAGCTTCTGCGAGTAAACCGTATTGAACATCGCGAGCAACAACGCGTGCCCGAAATTAAAATAAGCCGACAGCGCGGGAGAATCCACAAAGGTGCGAATCTTCCAGGCGCTATTTGTCTCCGTGTGTCTCGATCCAAGCACGAAGTTGCATTTATGCCGCAGGATAGGAGCGATTAGCGCATCGTAGTCGTTGACGTCGTACTCCAGATCCGCGTCTTGAAACAACACCACGTCTCCTCGCGAAGCAAGCAGTGCGGTCCGCACCGCAAATCCCTTGCCCCGCGGCCGGTCTTCTAAAATCACTCGCACCCGCGGATGATCTTCGTACTGCCGCACAATTTCCCGGCTGCCATCGGTCGAGTTGCTCTCGACCACGACCGTTTCAATTTCTACTCCCTCGATATTCTTCGCCAACACCTGGTCGAGAAGCTCGGCGACAGTCGCGCGCTCGTTATAGACCGGCACAATCACGGAAAGTACAGGCGTCGCGCTTCGCCGAGTCGGCCGCGCGAAGAACCGTGTTCTGCCATGCACCAGCCGAAACTTTCGGTTGCGAAATACCGGACTCAGCGACGCCAAGCCCCGCAATAGCCGATACCGCCGCATGCTTCGCGGACTCTGCGCCAGTCTGCGCCGCAAGTAGTTCAGCGAAACCAGGCTGTGATCGGGTTCAATCAAGGGATCGCCGAAACCCGCCTTGATCAGCAGGTTCTGCAGCGTGTCCACCGAAAAGTAAAACCGGTTAGCGCGGTTGAACTCCCACCACGAGGTCCCGAACAGTCGCGCGGCCCGGCTGTCCGTCGTCGGCGAAATCGTCATCAGAGCGCCTTCGCTCTTCAAAATCCGCCGGATCTTTCCAAGCGCCTCCAGCGGATCGTTCATTCTTTCTAGCGCGCAAAACAGCACGCACGCATCCACCGGCTCGGGCAGCTCGCGCTCGCTCACGCTTTCGAACTCTCGCGCCCCGACCGCCGTAACATCGAAGCCGGCCTTCTTCGCCGCCGCCGGAAAGTATTTGTCTCCGCCTACGATCAGCAAGCTGCCCGTCCCGAGCCCCGAGTAACTCATCAACCGCTCGATCCTCTCGGCGGCATTCGCCTCGTAAATACCGCCCAGCATTGCCGAATCCGGCCCAGCTTCAGGCTCGGACGCCGTACTAGTTCCCAGTTGCGGGTTGAGAAATAGTAATCCGCATTCATCGCAGCTACAAACGGGCGCCCGGTCCACTACGAACTTGTATTCCAGGTGGCTCGAACCGCACACCGGACACTCACGAAGAGTCTGCCCCATGGCCTCGCGTTCCAGCTTCACCGCCGCTGTCGAACTCACTCGTTTTCCTGCTTCAACCGCATTCTACAATTTCAAGAAAGAATGCTTCAAACCGTCTCCCCGCCCTTCTCTAGCCAAAAGCTCGCGCCCTCCGCATGCCCCGTGTGCTTCTCGCCCGCCATTCGCTTCGCTTTCACGCGCAACAATCTTTCCATCTACTCCTGCTCGTCCTGCGCGCTTGAGTTCCAGTTCCCTCAACCCACCGACTCCGCCCTCGCCGCCATCTATTCAAGCGATTACTTCCTCGGCGCCTCCAATGCCCGCTCGCTTGCCAACCAGGAGGCCCTTAAGCGCGCCACCGCCCGCCTCTATCTCAACGCTCTTGCGCCTTGCCTCACAAGCGCCCGCCCGAATCTTCTCGAAATCGGCTGCGGAAACGGCGCCTTTCTCTTCGAAGCGCAATCCCGCGGCTTCGCCGTCGAAGGTCTCGAATATTCCGAGCATGCCGCTGGCCAAGCCAACGCGCTCCTCGGCCGCCCCGCCGTCCAGGTCGGCTCTCCCGAAGTCGACCGTCTCTCCCGCGCCGCTTACGACCTGATCGCCGCCTTCGATGTCATCGAGCATCTCCGCGATCCACGCCGGTCCCTCGCATACTTACATTCGGCTCTCAGGCCCGGCGGCTTCATCGCTCTCGTTACTCCTTCTCTAGATAGCTGGTCTCGCCATCTGCTGGGCCGCTACTGGATGGAATACAAGACCGAGCATCTGACTTACTTCAGCCGTAAGTCGCTCGCCGCCTTACTAGCTTCAACGGGCTTTGCCAGTGTCCGCTTTCTTCCCAATTACAAGACCCTCAACTTAGAATACGTTTCTTCGCACTTCGAGCGTTTTCCGGTCCCGGTCCTTAGTCCCATCGTCCGCCTGCTTCGCCGAATCCTTCCCGCTGCGCTCGTCCGCCGTCCGCTCAACATCGTCGCCAGCGGCGTAATGGCCATCGCGCAAAAGCCGCTCTAAGATCCTGCGCATCCCAAATACGCCTTCAAGTCCTCGATCCCCTGCACCGACCCGATTTCGTAAAAACGCTCGGTCACTTCGAAAGCCGCCAACTCTTCCTGCGCCAGCAGTTCCTGGTAAATCGCAGCCAGATCATAGTGCTTCCCCTCCGGCACGCGCTCGAACGCCGCCCGCCGGAACACCCCCAACCCATAATCGATGTACTGCATGGCCGGCGTCCGATTCCGCTTGTCATACCGCAGAATCCGCGCGCCCGCCGCTTCCACATTGCTTGAATCGAAGCTGTCGAAATTCCTGTAAATCGTCATCAATCCTTGCGCTCCCGAAGCCTCGAACGCCGCGCCCACCGCTCGGTAATCGCAAGGCAGATACGAATCCCCATACAACACAAAGAACGAATCGCCCGCCGTTTGCGCCAACAGCGGCAGCGCCTTTCGAATCGCGCCCGCTGTCCCCAACGGCTGCTCTCCGTCAAACGAATAACCGACGCTCACTCCAAATCGCGATCCGTCACCCACAAACTCGGCCACCATCCTGCCCAGATATCCCACGCACAGCACCGCTCGTTCAATGCCGTTATTCCTCAGCAGCCGGAGCTGATGCGCGGCAAATGGCTCGCCGCAAATGTCTATCAACGACTTCGGAATCTTCTCCGTCACCGGCCGCAGCCTGGTCGCAAGCCCGCCGCAAAGAATCGCGCACGGCAATTTCTCGATCAAGCGCTTCCTCCCGCCCGCAAGAACCCACCCTCGCGCGCCCCGAACAACTCCGGATGCTCCCTCAGGTAGCGCACTGTTCGCGCCACTCCTTCTTTAATGCTCGCCTTCGGTCGCCAGCCCAGCGCTCGCGCCGCCGAACAGTCCAGAAAAATAAACGGATTGTCTCCAATCCATCCCCTTTCTCCGCCTGCATATATCAGCTCCGGCCGGACGTTCATCTCCTCCGTTATCCACTCGATCGATTGATTTACTTCGCAATACTGATCGGTGCCTAAGTTCAATACCGTAACTTTTGCCCGGCTATTTTCGACCGCGGCTAAAATCCCATCCAAGCAGTCCTGCACATATAAGTACGACTTACGCTGCTTCCCGTCTCCTAACACGCGCAGAAACTCGGGATGCTCTTGTAACTGTCCGACGAAATCGAAAACATGCCCGTGCGTGTAACGCTCGCCCAATATGGAAACGAACCGGAAGATGTAGCCCTGCATGCCGAAGCCTTCGCAATATGCCTCGATAAATCCTTCCGCCCCGAGCTTCGATGCCCCATAGAGCGACGTCTGCCGCGGCAGCGGGTGATTCTCGGGCGTCGGAAAAACTTGCGCCTCGCCGTAGATCGAACCCGTCGAAGCGAACGCAATGCGCTTTGCTCTGGTCTCGCGCATCGCTTCCAAGACATGCACGGTGGCGATTGTATTCTGCTGCAGGTCTCTGGTCGGATGCTCGGTCCCAAACCGCACATCCGCATTGGCCGCCAGATGAAAGACAAACTCGCAATCCGCCATCGCTCGCGCCGTGGCGTCCGTTTCCAGCAGATCGCCCTCGGCAAATCGAAATCGCGGATTCCGCAGAGCCTCCGCCATAAACTGCGTGCGCCCGGTCGACAGATTGTCGAATCCCGCTACCTCGTGCCCGAGCGACAGCAGCCGGTCCACCAGGTGGCTTCCGATGAAACCGGCGCATCCGCTCACGAAGCAGCGCAATCGTACCTCTCGCGAACTCTCTTACTCATCTGTAAAAGACTCACTCTAGCATCGCTGTATCGCTCTGCCGCGCCGTCCAAATCCCTCTCAGTATCCCCGCCGTGGCGCCTCTCCCCCCAAGTTATAGAATCAAAGCGGGAGTGAAAATCACAGATTCATGCCGAGTGCAACAGCCGGTCTCGAAGGCGTAGTCGCTACCTCATCGCAGATCTGCTTTATCGATGGCGATCGCGGAATCCTCAGCTATTTCGGCTACAACGTCAACACTCTCGCCGAAGAAGCCACCTTCGAAGAAGTCATTTACCTCCTCTGGAACGGCAAGCTTCCCACCCGCGCTCAGCTCAATGAGCTGAAATCTTCGCTGGTCGCCGAACGCGACCTCCCCGCCGAAGTCATCGCCTTCCTTAAAGCCGCCCCCAAGGACGCTCTTCCCATGGACGTGCTTCGCACCGCCGTGTCCATGCTGAGCCTCTATGACCCGCTCGCCCGCGATAACTCCTATGACGCGAGCGTCAAAAAAGCCGTCAAGCTGATGGCGCGCATCTCGACCCTGGTTACCACCTTCGATCGTCTCCGCAACCGGATGCCCGCCCTGCCCGGCGACCCCCAGCTCGGTTACGCCGCGAATTTCCTCTACACCCTCACCGGCGCCAAGCCCGACGACGTGATGGAGCGCGTCTTCGATGTTGCCCTCATCCTTCACGCCGATCACGAGCTCAACGCCTCCACCTTCGCCGGCCGCGTCACCGCCGCCACCCTGTCCGACATCTACTCCGCCGTCACCTCCGCCATCGGCGCTCTCAAAGGTCCTCTGCACGGCGGCGCCAACGAAGCGGTCATTCAGCTTCTGCTCTCCACCAAGTCCCCCGCCGACGCTGTCGAGCGAATTAAGCGCGACCTCGAAAACAAAGTGAAGATCCCCGGCTTCGGCCATCGCGTCTATCACGTCCTCGATCCCCGCGCCATTCATCTCAAGAAAATGAGCGAAGAACTCGGCCGCCGCACCGGTCACGCCGACTTATTCGAAAAATCCTCGCGCGTCGAACACACCGTGCGCGAGCTCAAACGTCTCAACGCCAACGTCGATTTCTACTCCGCCTCTACTTACTACTCCCTCGGCATCCCTGTCGATCTGTTCACCCCTATCTTCGCCGTCAGCCGCATGTCCGGCTGGACCGCGCACATCCTCGAACAGTACAAGAACAATCGCCTCATCCGCCCCCGCGCCGACTACACCGGCGCGCCCGACGGCCAGAAGTGGATTCCCATCGACCAGCGTTCCTAACTCCCCTGGAATGCACGATCTCAATTTCTTCCGCAACAATCTCGATACGGTCCGGGAGCGTCTCTCGACCCGCGGCTACACGCTCGATCTCGAAGCTTTCCAGGAACTCGATCGCCGCCGGCGTCAATGGATCACCGACAGCGAACAGTTAAAGGCGGAGCGCAACCAGATGACTGCAGGGATCGCAAAGCTCCGCAAAGAGGGTCAAGACACTACCGTGTTGCAGCAAAAAGCGCGCATGAACGCCGACCTCATCCGGGACAAGGATGAACAAGTGGCGGCGGTCGACCGCGAATTTCAAGATCTTCTCAAGACCATTCCCAACCTCACGCAACCCGACGTCAACTCCCACAGTGAAGAAATCCGCCGCTGGGGCGCGCCCCCGGAATTCTCTTTCACCCCCAAAGCCCACTGGGACCTCGGGACTGCCCTTGGCATCCTCGATCTCGAACGCGCCGCCAAAGTCTCCGGCGCCCGCTTCGCCTTCTATTCCGGCCTCGGCGCTCGCCTCGAACGCGCTCTGGCCAACTTCATGCTCGACCTCCACACCACCGAGCATGGCTACCGCGAAGTCTTCCCGCCCTTTCTGGTCAACTACGCCAGCCTCTACGGTACGGGTCAGATGCCCAAATTCGCTGAAGATCTCTTTAAGTGCGAAGGCCACGAACTCTGGTTGGCCCCCACGGCCGAGGTTCAGGTAACGAACTTATTCCGTGACGAGACTCTAAATGCCGACGCACTTCCCGTCTCATTCTGCGCCTACAGCTCCAATTTCCGAAGCGAGGCCGGCTCCTACGGCCGCGATGTTCGCGGCATCATTCGCCAGCACCAGTTTCAAAAGGTCGAGCTCGTCAAATTCACCCACCCCGATCATTCGAATGAGCAGCACGAGCGGCTCACGCGCGATGCCGAAAATGTTCTACAGCGCCTCGGCCTCGCTTACCGCACCATAAGGCTCGCCGCCGATGATACCGGCTTCAGCTCGGCCAAGACCTATGACATCGAAGTCTGGCTCCCCGGACTGAACGCCTACAAAGAGATCTCGTCCTGCTCCAACTTCGAAGCCTTTCAGGCCCGCCGCGCCCAGATCCGCATGAAGTCCGGAAAGGGTAAAGCCGAATTCGTTCACACCCTCAATGGCAGCGGCCTCGCCGTGGGCCGTACCTGGGCCGCCATCGTCGAAAACTATCAACAGGCGGATGGCTCCGTGCTCATCCCGCCCGCGCTCCAACCCTATCTCCGCGCCGAACGCATCGTCCCCGAAAGCGGCTCGCTAGTCTGATCCCGCTCGGGATGCATTCCGTCCTCGCTTACTTCACGTCCTACTTCGATCCGCGGCGCGCCGCGCCCCTTCTGAACCACTCCGCCGGCCAGATCGCAAGCCATCTCTACGATGCCCTCCGCGAATTCGGCCCCGTCACTTATCTCGACGCGGAGGATCGGCCCAGCGGCCTCGCTGCCGATCTCTACATCGGCCACTTCTGGAACTATCTGCCCATCGCCGAAGCCAATCGCTTTCAAAAACGCATCGCCTTCTACGCCGTCTCAGACCCCGACCGCCGCCGCGGTCTCCTCCACTCGCTCGCCGCTCGCTTCAACGTTCCACTTCCCGTTTGGGATTTCCCGCCGTCTCACTTCGATCACGCCGCCACCATGCGCAATGCCGATCTCGTGCTTGTGGTCGGCAACTCCTGCACGCTCGAAACCTTCGCGCCCGAATGGCGTCCCAAACTCCGCCTGCTCAATTACTCCGTCGATCGCGCCCTCTACTCGCGCGCCGCCGCGCTTCCCAAGCGAAACGATCTCTGCTACGTCGCAACCCAATGCGGCCTCCGCAAAGGCTTCATGGATGTGCTCGATGCCTGGCCGCCTCTCAACCCGCCCGGCAGTTCGCTTCACGTCATCGGCGCCATCGAGCCTCCCTGGGATCGCCTGCTCGCCGCCCGCAATACCGGCAACATCGTCTATCACGGCTGGATCGATTCCCATTTACCCGCCTACGCCGATATCCTCGGCCGCTGCAGATTCGCCTACATCCCCACCTATGAAGAAGGCCAGATGGGCTCTCTCCTCGAAGCTATGCATTGCGGATGTGTCCCCATCACCACTCGCGCCTCCGGCATCGACGACCACGTTCTCGAACATGCCATCCTGATCGAACCCCTCGACATCCCCCAACAGCAAGCCGCCATTCTCGATGCGCTCTCCTGGCCGCCTGAAAAATTCGCGCTCCGCCGGCAAGCCATCTCCGCCGCTCTCGACCGCTTCCACGACTGGGCCGCCTTCGCCTCCGGTGTAAAATCGGCCCTGGCAGAGTTGTTTTGAATTCAGAAATCCTTCGCCTGATCCCTGGTTATCTCTCGCGCGCCGCCTGCGAAGAGATCCTCGCCTCCGTTCGCGAGTTTCAACAGTCCCACGCGCTCCCCCTCATCCATCGCGAAGTCGCGGGCCGCTCCCTCCGCTACTACGTCATCGATGGCGACGTCGTCCACGACTCGTTCCCATCGCTCGTGGATATCTATCGCGACGTCGAACAAATCGTCAAAGGCAACTTCGGCCCTCGCCTCGCGCCTCTCCGCAACCGCGCCGCTAGCGTCAACGTCAACGTCACGCCCCCCGGCGGCGAATACCGCTGGCATTACGACCGCAACGCCGTGACCGCCATTCTTTACCTCAACACCGTCTCGGGGGGCGAAACCGAAATGTACCCCGGCTACCGAATCCACCTCGGCCGCTGGAAAGACACGCGCCTCCAGCGCTGGCTCGATTCCCTCCTGCAATGGCCGCCGCTTCTTCGGATCTCGCGCAAGCGCGCGCTCGTCACTCCCGCGCAAGGCCTGCTGCTCCTCATGCGTGGCGACCGCTGCCTCCATAGCGTCTGCCCCGTCCAGGGCGTCGAAGATCGAATCAACCTCGTCATGACCTTCGATCTCCCGCAAGCCCGCTTCGCCACCGAGCAAAATCTCGATCCCTACTTGTATTCGAAGAAGCCCGCGCCCTCCTTCGATCCCAACTACAGGCAGTAGGCGTGAGCTGGTCCGATCTCGAAATCCGCGAAGTATCCGCCACCATCGCCGCCATCGATGCCTTCGCCTCTCAGCGCCGCCTCGCCACGCCCGGCCGGCCCCTACGCCTGGCCGTCTCCGAAATTGGCGATCTCTCGGAGGGCATCTGGGGCAGTTTCCCGGTCACTTTCATTCGCCACATCTATCGCGAGCTCGGCTTCGATGAGCACCGCGTTTTCAATTGGAGCCTCGAACATAAACTCATCCAAGCTCTCGTCCTGAATCACTACTCGCCCGGTTGCATGCCCGCCACGCGCGGCCTCTCCCGATCGAACGGCGCTAGCTTCATTAAGCCCACGCTCGGCGATTCCTCCGGCGACCGCCAACCTGCCAGCCTCCTGGACGAAACATGGATCGTGCAGGATCGCGTTCCCATCGCAACCGAATACCGCGTGCATTCATTCGAAGCCCGCATCGTCGAAGACCTCACCTTCCATCGCTACGGGAAGGGCGACATCCCGGGCGAACGCGACGCGCCCAACGCCTTCGTTCAGTCCATCCTCGATCGTCTTCCGGATGCCATCGTCGCCGGCTCGCTCTGCGGCTGGGACATCGCGCGCACTCCCGCCTCTGGCTTCCTAGTCATCGAGGTGAACTTTACCGGCTTCCATCCCATCTTCAATCGCGGCTTCCAAACCAGCGGCTGGTTCCATGATGCAGACTGGGGCGCCCTTTCCGCCGCGCGTCTCGTCCGCTTTCTCGAACAACACTGCGGCCTCGAGGTCTCCATCCTCCCCGACGCCCCCTCACTCGAAACCGCCAACCGCTTCTACGCCTCCGTCGAGCGCTCCCGTCAACTTCTCCAGGGCGCCCGTGAAAACTATTGGTAAATGCCACGATGCGCTTTTAGAGCCCATCTCCTCTTGCACACAGGTAGGTTGTTTCTCCGTCAGTCGTAATTAGGAGCACGCCAGTCGCGGAATCAGAATCGATAAGTAGAGCCGGCCTGATTCCAGTTCCACGCGACCGCATCGGATGCGACCGCAACACCACTGCCGGATCCCGGAAGTATTGCCCAGGTCTGCGTCCCAGCGCTGTATTGATAAAGTTGTCCCGCCGCGTCGACGCCGAAAACCGCGCCGTCAAAACCCACTCCGATCTGCGTCAAGAAAACTCCGGGTGCGTATTGCCATTGCTTGCTTGCGGAATCGTAGTAATAGGCGCCCCCTTCCGCATTGATGCCCCAGACATTTGTCCCGGACCCGACGGCAATTTGCTTCAACGTGCCCGCGATGTGAATCCAGCTCTGCATGAGGGCATTGAATTGGTAGATCTCATTCGCATTGTTAACGCCCCAGACAGCTCCATCGGCGCCCACCGAAATCTGCTGCAACGATCCTGGAATCCACGTCCAGCTCTGGGCGGCCGAATTGTAGTGATAGATCTGCTGGTTTACGTTGAGGCCCCATACGTCTCCTTTTGCTCCCACCGCGATCTGCATCAAGCTTCCGGGGATATACTCCCACGTCTGCGAGGCTGCATCGTAACGATAGATCTGGCTGTCTGAATTCAGGCCCCAAACCGTCTCACCCGTTCCAACGGAAATTTGCGCCAATTCTCCTGGAACGCTCGTCCAGCCTTGGGTAAGCGGGTTGTACGTGTAAATTTGGTTGTTGTCATCGACAGCCCACGTGCTGCCGTCCGTGCCTGCGGCGATCTGTTTCATCGTCCCTGCCACTTGGATCGCGGAAGACGATGCAAGCGTGGCGCCGGAGAATTGATAAATGCCGCCTGAGCTATCCAAGCCCCACACTGCGCCATTGGAGCCCGCGGAGATCTGATGAAGGGGAGCACTGGGGACCGCGACCCATGCGCCGGCTTGCCCATCGAACCGGAAGGCGCTTCCATCGGACGCGGTGGCCCAAACATTGTTCCCTAATCCGACACTGATCTGTGAATAAGACCCGGTCGTTTGGTCCCAGTCCTGCGTGAGCCGGTTGAAGTGATACGCGGTCTGGTTGTTGAGTCCCCACACGTCGCCGTCGGCGCCCACCGCAACCTGCGCCATCGTGCTGGCTGCCTGTTCGAAGTATCCGCCTCCCGGATTGAAACGATACACGCCATTGGCGGAGTTTACTCCCCAAACGGCGCCGTCGAAGCCCACCGCGATCTGCTTCAATGCACCCGGAATCTGCTGCCACTTCGCGGACTGTGCGATCCAGTGATATATCTGCTGTTGGGAGTTGATGCCCCACACGTCTCCATCGGCGCCGACCGAAATTTGCGCTAGTGCGCCGGGTATGAGCTTCCAGCTCTGCGCGGACGCATCCCACTCGAAAATTTCTTCCTGCGAGTTGATGCCCCAAATCGACGTGGCGGATCCGGCGGCGATCTGCGTCAGCGCTCCCGGCATCGCCGCGAATGCTTGCTGCTGTGCGTTATAAGCGAAGATGCCATCTCCGCCGTTCAAACCGATGACGGTCCCATCCGATGCCACGGTTAGTTGCGACAACTGACCCGGAACTGCGCTGAATCCCGATGCGTAGTAAAGCCACGTGGCGCCCGCCCAATCGTTGGCGAAACGTCCACCGGAAATGACAGTATTGCCGTCCGCCGACATACCTAGCGACCACCCGAACCAGGCGCCCGCGCCATTAGAGGGCGCCAGTTTGCTCGCAAGCTGGCGCCAAGAGCCATTGCTTTGTTGAAATACCCAGAGTGCGCCACTCCCGCCATCCTCCGGCCCGCCGATAACGGCAGTATTCCCATCGGCCGAAAGCGCGACTGAAGTTCCTTGACCGGAGGCGCCTGCGACGTCTGCGTCGGAACCGGTCAGCTCGGCTGTTTCCGACCACACGCCTGCCGTTCTCGTATAGATCCAGGCCTGCCCGGTTGCGTCGATCGTGTCGCCGTCGCCCGGATCGCCGACGAGCATCGTGTTGCCGTCGGCAGAAAGGCTCACCGATTGTCCAAAGTTAATGTTGTACGGAGAAGCGGTCACATTCGGAACGATTTTGGCGCCTTGTTGCGTCCAGTTACCCCCATTTGCCGTGAATACCCAAATTGCGCCTAAGGTGTTATCCGTCGCCGACCCAAACGCGATGGTCTGGCCATCGCCTGATATCGCAACGCTCGTAACGTTCTCGGTTCCGCTAGCGGGCAAACTGCCGGTAAGTGGGCTTCCCGGAGTCCATACACCATTGCTTCGCGTAATTAGCGTGATGCTTGCTCCAACATTAACGCCGACCGACCCTATAACCGTATTGCCGTCCGCCGATATCGCGAGCGGAGCGCCGACGCTAAATACGGTGTCGCCTTGTGTCCATACGCCATTTGCGCGCGTCCAGATCCAGGTGTTCGTGGCCCCGGCCACGGCCGCTGTGTTGCCATCGGCCGAAAGCGCAACCGAGTATCCCTCTAACCATCCGGGAGCTGCGTCCAGACCGACCATTTTCGAGCCCTGCTGCGTCCACGTCCCATCGCTTCCCCGCACCCATATCCAAGTTGCGCCCGTGTCTTCTGAATCGAATGGCGCCCCAATCATGGCTGTGTTTCCGTCAGCGGAGATGGCAACGGAATACCCTTGTTGCGCGGCATTGATGCCAACCATCGTGCTCGCGCCCGTGCCCAGAAGTAGCGGCCCCTGGATAAATTGACTGATCTGTGCGTTTGCTGTTAGCGCGCCAACTGCTGCCAGCACGGCTCCGTAAATTCGTTCACGTCTCATCGCTCTGATCCTCTTGTAAGCGCAAGGTTTTGTAAGCGCAGAGTTCGGACAATCCCGGCTCAACCCGTAAAGCTAGTGTAAGCGCGGCTCCAAAGTTGAGTGTCCTTTGATACTGTAAGCTCTCTTAGATTTCAGATCGGGATCAAAGGGCACAGAATGAACGGCACAATCTCGATCCTTCAAGCTGCGGCGAGTTTGTCTCTCAATCGCTCTTCAACGGCTCGCCCGCGCCATCTCCAGCGACAACCTCTTCACTTCTTCCCACCGCGCATACTCCGGCATTGCCTCCGCCAAGTAAAGCGACTCGTCCTTCACGTCCAACTTCCCCCCATGCGCGCGGCAATAATCGACGAAGCGCTGGCTCTCTTCCCAATAGCGATCTCCTCGCTCCCGCCGAAACGCCGCTCTTTGCTCCAGCCGCTCCAGCACTCCCTCCACCCACTTGAAGTGATGCACCGGCACATACAACTCCTCTACCGGACATCCGCATCCCCCAGCGCCCCCCGGGCGCGATCCAGAAATGTTTGCGTAATGCTGGCCCGGCCCTAGCTCCACCCGTCCTTTCGCCGCGACAACCTTATTCGGATTCGCTGCCAAGATCCGCGCCGAAACAAACCCGGCGAGCGGAAACTGCCGCCAGATCGATTCCTCCCGCCGCACTGCCGGAAACGAACCGTCCGCCGCGAGCCGATCCAGAAAACAGCCTTCCACATACTCGTACCCGCGTCTGTCGCACTCGTCCAATATGGATCGCAGCTCGCGCGGATACACTTGCAATTCGTCCTGGTCCGCTATCACGAACCAATCGTCCGGCCGCGCCTGCATCGCTCTCCTGTATAGTTCCCGATTGGTGTTGTGCAGCCACTCGCCCACCGTCACGGACGCAATCTCACCCCAAAACTCGCGCATGATCGCTTCCGTCTGCGCAATCACGGGATCGTCCGTCTCCTCCGCTTGCACATGCACCAGAAACGAATCGACGCCGAGCCCTCGATAATGCGCCAGCATGTGCGGCAGCACATCCACGTAGCCGCCCACTACCGTCACTAAGTGGAGCGAATCTCTCTCTGCCGATACCAATCCCGGGCCTTCCGAATGCTCGAATCCAAACGGTCGTCGCCGATCCCCGCCGCGCGCAGGTCCTGCCGAGTCACCGGCTTATTTCCGCCAAACGGGTCGTCTTGGCCCGCTCGCCGCCGCGCCGCCGACAACTCGGCCGCCGTTGCCGCCATCACCTGCTGCTCTAATTTCTCGAAACTCAACGCGCCCGTGTGCAGCCGGTATTTCAACAGCACGTCCGGCAGATTCGCCAGCTCATAGCGCTCCGCCGCCCGCAGCCATAAGTCGTGATCCTCGGCCCCGAAGAATGCCTCTCGATACCCGCCCAGCTCCCGAACAGCCTCGGCCCGCATCATCACCGTCGGATGAAAGAGGCAACAAATGCGTTGCATATTGGCCTCGATCTCCGCATGCTCAAGCGGCACTCTCTCCACATTCATCCGCGCGCCGTCTTGCCGGATGCGCTCGATCTGCGTGCCCAATATCGCTACTCTCGGATGTGCTTCCAAGAACTTCACCTGCCGTTCCAACCGTTCCGGCATCGCGATATCGTCCGCATCCATCCGCGCGATGTATCGCCCCTCCGCCCGCGCGCACCCGAAGTTCAAAGCCGCCGGCAACCGCTGATGGCCGCGCTGGAACACTCGCAACCTTCCATCCCGGCGCGCATATCTTTCAAGAATTCCCGCCGACCCGTCCGTGCTTCCATCGTCCACCGCAATCGCCTCGAAGTCTTCGAAGCTCTGCGCCAACACGCTCTCCATCGCTTCCGCCAGGAATCGTTCCGCGTTGAAAACGGGCATCACCACCGAGACCTGCATGCCTTCGAGGATCATAGCAGCGGTCTGCTAGAATTGCCCGTTTGAATAATCCTCCTTTCATTCGAGCCCGGACCCCTTGATCACAACCGGACCGCATTCCCCACCCACGGGGCGGTTGCAGCTCCTCGATTGCGTTGCTGCTCGCAACGAAATCTCCATGGCCTTCTCGGCTGACGGCCGTGAAATCACAGGGCGCTATCTTTATTCCGACGTCGACTTCGACGATCTCCGCTCCCGCTTTGGATCGGAATTCCTCGACCGCCTCGCGTTCCACATCATGGCTCTCGAAGCCATTCCGCTCGCCGCTTCCGCGCCCTCCGACCTCGACCTCGGCCCCTTCGCCCGCTTCCACGCCGCCTCCTTCGAGCAACTCTGGCGAACCGTCTTCCTCAAAGCGGGCGCCGAGTGGCGGTATCGCAACTCCCTCCCGTCCTATTACGGCCCGCGCTTCTCGTCTCAACCCTGCGTCCGCTCCCACTCCCCAGTCCTCGCCGCACCCGGCCCCATCGAAACTCTCTGTTTCTGCGGCGGAGGCAAGGACAGTCTCGCCGCCATGCAGCTATTCGAAACGGCCGGCCTTCCGTTTTCCACCCACTCCTATTCCCACCCCTCCTACGGACCGGCGCGCGCCCAATTCGAACTCATCGATAATCTACTCGATTGCTCTTCCCCTCTCCGCCGCCATCGCATTCAAATTGAATCCGATTCACCCCGCCCTCACCCGTCCCTCTGCGCCGAAACTCCCCTCTCTATTTTTGGAGCCCTGCCCATCGCTCTCCAGCACGGCTACCGCTCTCTCGCCCTCGGCAACGAGCGCAGCGCCGACGAAGCTAACCTTCTTTGGCCGGCCACGGGCGAATGCGTCAATCACCAATGGGGCAAGTCCCTCGAAGCCGAGCTCCTGCTCGCCTCCTACATTCGCGACCACCTCGTCTCCAACGTTCATTGCTTCAGCGTGCTCCGCCCCCTCCACGACACCGTCATCTTCCATTTCCTCCGCCGGTCTCCCAAAGCCGTTCTGCGGACGCACTCCTGCAACAATCGGAAACCCTGGTGCTATAGCTGCGCGAAATGCGCCTACGTCGGTCTCGGTTTTCTGGCCTATCTACCTGCCGATGTGGCTTGTAAACTCGTGCCGGCCGATCTCTTCGATCGCCCCGCCGTTCAGGATTGTTTCCGCGAGCTCTTGGGCCTCGGCTCGCACAAGCCCTTCGAGTGCGTCGGCGGAACAGATGAAACGCGTCTCGCTTTCGAGCTCTGCCACGCCGAAGGTCTTCACGGACGCGCCATCGATCTCTATCTCAGCCGTGCCCGTTGCTCCGATCCTCTCGAACTCGCGCAGTGTTATACCCGTATAGCCGGGCCGCCCTCATCGTTCCCGCCAAGCGCGTGGGCTGCGCTCTCTCCTGTCATCTCCGCCGCCGGCTGCGATGCCTATCGGTTCATCTCAACATCGTGCCGCTTCGAGCGTAGCCTCGCGACCGCCCCCTGATTCGTATTCGGCGCGGTCTGCGCAACCATCAGCTTCCAGTTCTCGAAACTCGTTCCGTTCAGCTTCAAAGTGTCAACCAGGTACTTCAGCCGTTGCGTCCCCGGCCCGTTCGGCGCGCCCTCGAATCGCTGCCGCAAGAAATACGGCGGAATGGACTGATAATAGACCGTCGCGTTCACTCTGGCCGTCGCCGCGTCCGTGCCGCCGGGCAATTGAATCGCATACCTGACAACCGATTGCCCCTGCCCATTCTTGTACACCGGATCTTGCCTCGCTCCGCCCACCGGATAGGTCGCGTGAAGATAGAATTCTGGAATCGGCGCGTTCTCTCGCCATCCGATCGGCAGCAGCCGGTTGTCTTTCAGATCCGTATCCCGCCGCAGAAAACTGGTCGTGATCTTCCCGTCAGCGTCCTGCAACAGTTCCTCGTAGATCTGAACTTGCGTCTGCTGTGTAATCGGATGCTGCTGGTCGAAATGCGGCTGATACTGCTGCTTGCCATCGCGCCCCACGTTGAAATACTCAGTCGGCAGCACATTCCCATCCGGCCCCACAATCTCGCCCTTGCTGTTCGTTCCGCCCGAACTCCACACTACTTTCCCGCTGGTATCGGTAACCTGCACCTGTATGAACACGCGCCGAAACCCAACCCCGCTTGGGAAGCGATGCCCCGTCAGGTTCTGCACGGTCACGTCTGCTACCAACTGCTGCCCCGCCGCCTTCACTACATTCACGCTCGCTGTAGCCGTGTTCTGTTGCGCCTGCTCCACCAGGTTCTCGATCGCATTCGGCAAGTCCGTCGTCAGTCCCGACATGTAATCCGATTGCCGCACGCCCAAAATATCGTTGTAGTTGTTGCCGTCCGGCGCCGTCGCCATGTTGCCCAAAAACATCTGCAGCAGGAATCCATTCGCCCCCAACAGGTCGTGCCGTCGAAAGCCGGTGCTGCGGAATGTTGTCTTGATCTTGTCCAGCGGCAGCCGATGCGTCGTCCCCGGATAGTCCTCGTCTTCCACTACCGCAATCTTGGTCGGCAGCGGCGACACGTTCAATTTGTTCTGAAGGTTCGAATACGAGTCCCGCATGTGGCAGTCCTGGCAAGTCCGCGCCTTCGGATTATTCTTGCTGAACTCGTTCTCGTACTGGCTGTTCAGCCATTCCACATAGGTGTTCTGCTCCAGGCTATGCTCCGCCGTCGGATGATCGATCACCGGCAGATCGATCACGTGGCAGCTCCCGCACAGGCGCGAAGATGTCGTGTACGCGTTGTACTTGGGCGTGTACCCAAGGCTGTTCTTCATTGGGTCCACCACGATGTGATCGTCTCCGAACGGACCCTGAATCTGATCGTCCGCGATCAGGTCGAAGTTTCCCGTGGTCTTGGTCTTCAGGAAATCGTCGAGCGATGCATAATCGTCCTTGATCCGATGGCATGCCGTGCAGCTCACGCCATCCCGCGCCAGCGACCCATACACGTTGTCCTTCTTATTCACCACTCCTGGATCGAATGTCTCCTTGGGATGCTCCTGCGCAAACTCCCGTTGACCCATCACGCCGTGGCAATGGAAACAGGTGTTTTTGACCTTTTCGGCAAACTCCGTCCGCTGCGGCTCTTGGAGCGTCGCGATATACGCCAGCTCGCTCTCTACCTGCGCATAGAAAATTGGGTCCCGCCCGGCCAGCCCCATCGGCGACCATCGCCACTCCGCATACGGCGCGATTCCCACCTGGGTCTGCGTGTTCGGCGTCTGTAGCAGCATCCACGGCCACGTGCTGCTATGACACCCCTGGCACTGGTCCGAGCTCACGAATCCACCCGGATGGGTCGCCGACGACACCGTGCGGTCGAACACCTCCGGAACCATGCACTCCACTCCCGTCGGGCAACCGGCCGCGGTTCCGGCGGCAGCCCGCCCGCGCGCCTTGCGCAACCGCTCGAGCGCCTCCTGCCTCTCGTGATCGCTCAGAAACTCTCGAATATGCTCTTCTGTCAGCGGCCGCTGCGTCTCATCGTCCAGCGGCCCCGGCGGCCTCTGCGCCAACAATTCCGGCAATGGATGCGCCAGCGGCGTCCGCGGCCCCGGTTGCGGCAGTCCCGCTGGCGATTGCGGCTGGCATTCCGGATTCGTTCTCCAGCTCTGGTCGATATAAAACGTCTGATAATTGTTGCCCTGAATATTGTCGAGCGACGAAAAGGTCGAATCCTTTTCCGCCGACGCATGGCACCGCACGCAGTATTGCCCGTAACCGCCGTTGGGGTACTGGTTCGCCTCAAACGGCATGTCTTTGTAGACTTCCACCCAGTACCAGCCGTCTTTCGAGGCCCCCGGCCGCCGGATCATGATGCTCCAGTCGCTTAAGAACTTCTCGCTGGTCACGACCTTGGGGTCCATGTACTCGAAACACGCCGGCGGCACGGCTTTCAGCGAGCCATTCAATCCCGAGGTCTGGTACTGCTCCTTGATAATCACGGCGCCTTCCGGGATATCGCCCTGCCGCCCGCCTTCCAGCCACTTCGCCACTTCCGGCGAGTACCAGATCCTCACCGCCGCATAGTGCGTCCCATAGTTCCACTGGACATACGGGCCCGTCCCCCGAATCGCCGAATCGCCCTTCCAGCCCTCCGCCGTGCGGTAGCAGCCCGTCTGCATATACGCCCGCAGCTTAATATCGAACGCCTCGTTCTGCCCCCCGTGCTCCGGCGGCGGAGGCGTCAGGTCCTTCGGCCAAACGTTCGGGGTCGGACACCCCTGTTGCGCTCTCGCCGGCGCGCAAACTATCGCTAACAGCGCGGACACCGCTACCGCAACCGCACACTTTCGCCGCATACTCACTCACCGTCTAAGTGGATTTCGCTCGATCGCGCTCTCCATTCTATCCGCGTTTGTGGAACATCGCGTGCCTAACCTTCGTACCGGAATAAGCGAGGAACTTATGCAATCCACTTTTCTGGCTGTAGCCCTCACCGTCGCCGGCGCTGCCCTGTGCGCCGCTCAATCGCAAGGATCCTTCGACCGCACCCTCTCCGTCTCGGGTCCCGTCGACCTGGATGTCATGACCGATTCCGGTGGCATCACCGTGACCTCCGGCTCGTCCAGCGCCGTCCACATCCACGCCATCCTCAAAGCCGATCACAACTGGTTTTCTTCGAGCGATGTCGAACAGCACATTCGCGAAATCGAACGCAACCCGCCCATCGAGCAAAACGGTAACCACATCCGCATCGGCTATGTCCATAGCCGCGATCTGCTCAAGAACATCTCCATGCGGCTGGAAATCGAAACCCCCCGCGACACTCGCCTCCGCGCCCGCGCCGATTCCGGCGGTATCCGCGTCACTGGCATCCATGGCCCCGCCGAAACCCATACCGATTCCGGCGGCATCGACGTGCGCGACATCGATTCCGACGTCCGCGCCGAAGCCGATTCCGGCGGCATTCGCATTGAAGGCGTGAAAGGCGCCGCCTTCGTCCGCGTCGATTCCGGCGGCATCGAAGCCCAAGATATCGCCGGCTCCATCGATGCCGAAACCGATTCCGGCGGCATCCATCTCAGCCAGACCCACGCCGCGCCCATCCGCGCCAAAGCCGATTCCGGCGGCGTCTCCGTTCGCCTGGCCTCCAACGCCGGCTACGACGTCAACGTCGAATCCGACAGCGGCCGAATCTCCGTCCCTGAAATGTCCGTCAACGGCGAGCTTTCGAAGCACCGCGTCGAGGGCAAGGTGCGTGGCGGCGGCCCCACCGTCAACATCCGCGTCGAATCCGGCAACGTCTCTATCGAATAAGCGAGCCCGTGTGCGCGGTCCATGCGGCCTGCCGGCCCTGCCGCCGCCTTCCCCTCAGCCGAACGTCTTTCGTAGCGTCCCAACCGAAATGTGCGGCCACCCCAGCACCGGCGCGCCCGCCCCCGCCAGCAGGATGCCGAAATTCAGAATCACCATCTGCGCGTACTGCAGCTGCATGAACGGTTGCCGTTCCGGATGGCTTACCCGCTCCAGCCAAAACGTCGCGTATACCAGCGCCGTGTCCGCGTTGGGCCCCTTCGAACCCGATGGCTCGCCGCCCTCCAGGAACAGAATGTTTTCGATCCCTCCCGCCCCGTTCGTCGGGCTCACCGTCACCTTCGGATCGCCCGCCTTCGCGTTGGCCTTCTCAAAAAACTGAATCTTCGCCTGGGTCGCGATATTCAACACCGTCCCCTCAAACGTGTGTCCCGAGGCTACTTGCTCCTGCACCGTCTTCTGCAGCAGCTTGATCGGGTCGTTCACCACATCCTGCATCGGAACGCCGTGGATGTTGGCGGGCAGCGCCGGGTCCGGCGGACTCGTTCCAAACGGAGTCCTCGGATTCGCCGCCGATTCCGGTACCGTCAAATCGTATTGCTGAAACCCCGGAGCTACCGGCGCCGTCAGCTTCTCCGAAGACCCCGCCGCGTTCAACGTCGGTAGCCCGCTCGCCGGTATCGGAAACGGAGTGCTGTTAAACGACGGAAACGCCGACCCGTTGTATTCCGCCGTCGCCGTCTTCAATGTCGGCGCTCCCGTGAACGGCGTCGCCACTCCCTGCGCCAACACGGAATTGCCGTGAGGGATGCTCGCCATGCGCGCCACAATCTGCGCCCCCGATTGCGTCCCCCCCGTCTCAGGAGGATAATTCGTCGGCGGCTGCGTCACCCAAATCCCGGGCTCGATATGCAGCGCGCCGCCCGTAAATACATCGCTGATTTTATCCAGGTAAGTCAACCCGAATAACTCTATATCGTCTTGCCCAAATCCCCGGTTCGGAATCGCGGAGGAAATCGGATCCGCCTTCAGCGTCTCCCGCGTCTGGTTCAGTTGAAGATACAGATTCGCGTTTCCCTCGAAATCCGGTCGGGCAATTAGATTGAATCCCTGCCCCGACCACGTCCCGGCCAGCTCGGCCAACAGTCCGAGTTGGGCTAAAGTGGTCTCGTTATCCGGGCTGATCCGGACCGAAGATACCCGCTCGAGCGCGGGCGCTACTGGTGCTACTGTGCTCATCAAAACCTCCGTTGTCTCACTTACTTGAGACATTAGGTAGTGTTCCTCTGAGCCGTGGCGTTACATCCCGCGAAAAACTTTGAATGATTTGCTAACTTACTCGCGCCGTCGGCGCAGGACATTCAAATCGTGCTTGTACCGGTTGCGCTCATTCGCCCTTACCTCCTGCGTCTACCGACTCTACGCCTATCAACATTCCAAAACCGGCCTGGGGTAGACTCTTCTAAAGCGTTACGCCTCTCACGGCCCAAGGAGACCTGCATGTACGACATGAAAAACCTCGCCAAGCTCAAGAACATCGAAGCGAACGCTCCCGATGCGATGAAAGCCTTCTGGGCCTTCGACAAAGCCGCCATGGCCCCCGGTGCGATCTCGGGCAAGAACAAGGAACTCATGGCGCTGGCCGTCGCCTTCACAACCCAATGCCCCTACTGCATCGAGATTCATTCCAAGAAAGCCCGCGAGGCCGGCGCCACCGAACAGGAGATCTCCGAAGTCGTCCTCATCGCCGCCGCCCTCCGCGCCGGCGCCGCCATCACCCACGGCACTCACGCCATCGCGTGAAGCACGTTACAACGCAGCCAGCCCGCCGAAGCCGGCCCGCGGCCCCTTCGGGGGCTCCGCGCCGCACACTCCCCCCGATCGACTCATCGGCGCGAAGTCCCATTCTCTTTAGCCCCAGGAACCCCGATCGCCCCCATCAACTCACCGGGATCGGCCCGAAAACAGAGCCTTTCTCGTAATCGGAGATCCAAACACCGCCTGCTCCGTCGAACGCAACTCCAGATACTCTCTTCGCGTTCGGCAGCTTAAAATTGCCCGGGGGGCTTTGGCCGGCCCCGCCTGGCGTCAGGAAAAGCACCTTCTTTCCGGACGCCACTAGAATCTCGGCTTGATCGCACACGACGCTGTTGATCCAACCCATGCCAGAGGCTAGGCGCTCGCGCTTGAATCCTGGAACCGATGCGGCGTACAGCATTCCAGTTAAGTTGTCCCCCATCAAAATCCGGTTGCCCCATGCGTCAAACCACATCGCCCCGATACCGCGCATATCCGGCCATGACGACGCCCCCTGCTGCGAACCGCCCCATCTCTGCCAGAATCGGATTTCATTTGCAGTCCCGCCAGCTACGTAGAATCCTCCATCATGGGCCGCGACTGCCGTGCATGCGAAGTTCACGATTAGAAAGGACGAGACCTGCCCCGTACTTGGAAGGTATCTGAACACCGTGCAGCCGGCGCTCGATCCGGTAATCGCATACAACGCGTTCTGGTCCTCGGCGATTCCTAAGGGAGAGTAGGCGCGAGGTATTGTAAACGCCGGCTGAATTTGAGTGCCGGAGGAAGCAAAGACAATCTTCGAGACTTCTCCTTCCTTGCTCAACGCAAACAGACCGAGGTTGGCGTCCGAGGACAGATCGACCGGCTGCCATCCGTCGCGCTTTACTTCCGCGGGCCCGACGAGCTCTTCAACAACTCCAAGGGCTTCCGCGCGCAAGCGAGGCGAGTTACTCGGATCGGAAGAGGCTTTCTCCGCGATTGCGACAACGGGCCGCCCTGAGGACACCAAACTCTTCTTCGCATTCCCGCGAATGATCGGGTCGTTCGAGTCCAGCGCTCTGATCAATTCCTCGGGAGGCGAGGTCGCATCCGCGTGCACAACCCGAAGCCCCCCGCGAGGCGGCGGGAGCGCTTCCGCCGTGTCGACCTGCGGCTCCATCACGGAACGATACTTTCCGTTTTCGAGACTCATTCTCCTCGTCGAACGGTCGTAGGAGATTTCAACACTGCCGCGATAAAGCTTCTCCGAAACTGGAATTCTGTATCGCAGGGCCGTCTTGGATTCCGGCGTCTCTTGTAACAGGAACACCACCGGTTCCGTCGGAGGCGAAGCGCTCAAGATGCGCCATTCGTAGTCGATATCGAATGCCGTCTTGTACACTCTCCTCAAATACAAATTGTCGTTAGTCGATATCGTCTCCGGATCGCGTAAGTTTTGAATGGACCCTCGGATCACGTACTCATGCGGCAAGTTGATGCGCCACCATATAAGTACAATCGTCACTCCCAAACCAAAAATGAAGACCCAAACGAGCGACAGCGCGATCTCCTGGATTCGTTGCTGCTTTTGATTCAAGCCTTCGGTATTGCGAGCCTTTCCCAGAAGAACAAACACCATGAAGACGAACAATGCCATGGGGCCGTATAAGTACAGCAAGTTAATCCAGGTTTCAGGCGACATAATCGGTTTGACCGATCTTACATATCATAGTTTGCGATGTAACGCAACCAATACAGGCGAATCCGCGAGCCATCGCGGCCGTTTACCCACGGCGCCCACGCGCTCCCGCGAAGCACGCCAAAGCCCGTCGAAGCCGTCGAATCCGTCGAAGCCGAGCCGGCCGCCGGCCCTTGCGGGGGCTCCGCGCCGCACACTCCCCCTGATCGACTCATCGGCGCGGAGTCCCATTCTCTTTACCGCCAGGAACCCCGATCGCCCCAATCAACTCACCGGGATCGGTCCGAAACAGAGCCTTTCTCGTAATCGGAGATCCAAACACCGCCTGCTCCGTCGAACGCAACTCCAGATACGGTCTTCGTGTTCGGCAACCTGAAATTACCCGGAGGGTTCTGGCCGGCCCGACTGTCGACAGGAAAAGCACTTAACCCGGGGCCCACACCGAGGCGGAGGGAGCGCTCCAACGTGTCGACCTGCGGCTCCATCACGGAATGGTACTTTCCGTTATTCTCGTCGAACAAACGATCTTGCCTGGGCGATTTAGAGGACTATGTACACCCCAAATGGGAAGCCCTCCGATATCATTTTTTTCGAGGATGCTCGTCAGCAATGAAGATCTCGAACGGACCTATGCTCAGGTTCTCTCACCCGAAATGGGACCTTCTATTACGGACTATGAAAGGCAACTGCTCGAAGTCCTTATAAAGAACCCGAACGGCATCAGCCGACCGGCCGACAGCCTGATCCTGCGCCGCAACCTCAAAAAAATCCCGGCCAAATCAGCAGACAGATGAAGGTAAACCGCGAGCCAACGCTCCCATTGCACCACCCACCCCCGCTGTTCATCACCACTTACCCGCCGCCATCGCCCCCGTTACCCACGGCGCCCACGCGCTCCCGCGAAGCACGCCAAAGCCCGTCGAAGCCGTCGAAGCCGAAGCCGGCCGCCGGCCCCTTCCAACTCCGCGCGCAGCACTCCCCTATCGATACATCGGCAGGAAAGAGCAATCTCTTTATCCCTCGCCTGACGCCACTCCTCCGTATCCCGCCACCTGCACCCTATCCAAACCACCGCTCCTAAGCGTCTGCCCTCTTTGCCAGAAAATCCTCCGCGATTTCCCACAGCGAACGGCCGTCCTCCTTCACCCAATGCCAACTGCCGTTAACGCCTCCAGGATCCTTTTGCTCGGGATGGAAGAGCTTGAATATTTTCCAGGCCAGATTTGAGACAGAGTACTCCAAACCATCGTTATTCCATCGGACGGCGTCGCTCTGTCCCAGTTTGCCCGTGATGGTTGCCTGAAACATAGGGTCGCTCTCACGATATGCCACGTAGGAGGGCAAACCGTTCCTGAGATAGATTGCCTCGCCGGGATGTACCAGTCCGTTCTCGACAAGAATCCTCATTGTTTTTGGGCGATTTCCTCGCGTGGACTGCTCGCGCTCCTCTTCTTTGACTTTTATGTCGATTAAGTATTGCCTTGCCTGCGGGAGTGGTATGACAATCTCGGGAACAATGACGATCTGCCCGTTTACTTTGTACGGGGTGATTTTGACACAGCTTATATCGATCTTGGAATCTCGTAGCCAAAGAACAGTCGTCGTGATTTCCTGAGAAAAACCTTCGGAGCACAGAATCAGTCTCGGTCGAGTCGAAAGCTCTGAGAACGCTTCGTCGTCGACGAACCTGGTTATCTGATTTCTAGCTTCCGTCTCGCTGAGATCCTCGTTGCACTTCTTTCTGCGATAAGCGAGAAAATACGGAATGAGTCGATCGACGGTCATCGACGAGACCATCGCTGCGTAACGAATCGCCTGCAGATCGGCGTAGCCCGCCATGGAGTCTCGCTTCAACTCGATCACAACCAGGTTGCCCGCGCGATCCAGCGCAAGAATGTCCAGCCGGTCGCTGGCGTTTACGAATTGATCGAATTCCGTGGTCAGCACCAGGAGTTCTTCGCCGAGCATCTCCGGATTCGCGCGAACCCACTCCTCTATGTGCCGCCGCTCCCAGATCCTCAGCCCCACTAATGTCTCGGGAAGGATCTTATTCGCTTTATCCAAGGTTTCCGGTATCGAGAAAATCATGATGCGGTACTGAGATGAGAGGGCAAGTGGGCTAAAACTTATCATTCATTTTCAGTGTTCGCACAAGGGCGCAGCGGAAAGCTGCCCTCAGCCGCATCCCGCCCGATGTCGCGGCTCCCAACCACACTGGCAGCCGGTCACGCGCACCCCATCAAAAACATCTTCCGCCCGCACAGCCACTTACCCGCCCCCCGCGCCGCCCGCCGCACTCCCCCTATCCGACCATCGGCGCGAAGGAGATTTATCTTTATGTCCACCGATGCCCAAATCGCCGCCAATCGCGCCAACGCGCAGCACTCCACCGGCCCTGTCACCGACGCCGGCAAAGCCGCTTCCTGCCAGAACAACTTCCGCCACGGCATGGCCGGCGCCTTCCGCGTCCTGCCCTCGGAAGATCAGGACGAATTCGATTGCCTCGCAGCCGCCCTTCGCGCCGAGCACCAGCCCGCCACCCCCACCGAATCCCTGCTCGTCGAGAAAATGGCCCAGCACTATTGGCTCTCGCAGCGCGCCCAGCGTCTGCAGGACCTTACCATGGCCGACGACCTTCCCGCCAAAGACCAGGACCGCCAATTCTCGCTCTTTCTCCGCTACCAGACCACCAACGACCGCGCCTTCCACAAGTCCTTGAACGATCTCCTAAAGCTCAGAGCCGAAAAGCGCAAGATGGAAATTGGCTTCGAATCGCAGCGCCAAAAGCAAGCTTCTCTCGCCCTGCGCCAATCGGCTGAAAATCGCCGCCAGGAACTTCACAAATGGGCCGTCATGCTCGCCGAAGCGAAGCTCGACCACCGGTTGGATGAGGCCGCGCGTTCCCAGCGAGCCGAAGACGTAACAAGAGTCCTCACCAACGATCGCGAGCTCGACCAAATCCTCGCCGCTAACCCCGAACTGCGCGCCCGCAATCGGAAAAATGCCGCCTGATCGCGCCCCACACCCCGCCCGCTTCGCATTCCTGCGCCCTCATTGCGTCTCGGTCGACACCGCGTCAGGCCGCACGCCCCTGCGCCTCAGCCCCCCGCTCCTGCGCCCGCCGCGCCCGCACGCCGGCGCCTTCCCCCCACCCCCGAAAATCGCCCGAAATTGACCCGAAAAACCGCGTATGTTAGCGTAAATCAATAAGGGAGGACCGAGCGCACGTCCAATCGAGCGCATAGGGGCGTTCGCTGGCCGTTCTGCGCGGTCCACGTCCACAAGTTCGATTCACGCTCTCCTTCCCAAATTTTGCGAACTATCGAATGGAAGCGACTCTACACGCCCTCGTCGTCCTGCTGATCCAGTCGGTCCCGACCATCCTTTTTTTTATTCTCTTAACTCTTTACCTCCGCGCCACCTTCTTTCGGCCCATCGCCAGGATTCTGGCGGAGCGCAAGCAGGCCACCGAAGGCGTCCGCGAGATCGCCCGGCGCGCCTTCGAAGCCGCCGACAAGAAGACCTCCGAATTCGAGCACGCCCTTCGCATCGCGCGAGCCGAACTGCACCACGAACACGAAACTCTCCGCCAGAAGTGGACCCAGGAGCAAACCGAAACCATCGACCGCGCCCGCGCCGAAGCCGCCGGGCAAATTGAGGAGGCGAAGCGTCAAATCGCCCTCGAAGCCGAACGCGCCCAAGCCGATCTCGACGCCCGCATCGGCCAGCTCGGCGAACAAATCGTAAATTCCCTGCTCCGACGGAGAGCCGCATAGTGCTTCTGCATTCCCTCGCCTTGACACTCTTCCTGGCGTTCTTGCAGGAAACTCCCCAGGAGACCGTCATCCTCGATGAAGTCACTCGCTGGAAGATCATCAACTTCGCGCTCTTCCTCCTCGGGCTCGGCTACCTCATCGCTAAATTCGCCCCGCGCTTCTTTAACGCCCGCTCCGCCGACATTCAAAAGGCCATCCAGGACTCGACCGGCCTCAAGATCGAAGCCGAATTCCGGTCTTCTGAAATCGACCGCAAAATGGCCACTCTCTCCGACGAGGTCAAGCGCCTCCGCGAGGAAGGCGATGCCGAGATGCAGCGCGCCCACGAGCGTCTCCAGCACGAAACGCAGCTCGAACTGGAGCACATCCGCAACAACACCCGAAACGAAATCGAAGCGCTCCGCGCCGAAGCCGCCGTCCGCGTCCGCCGTCACACCGCTGGCCTCGCCATCGACGCCGCCGAGCGCCGACTTCGCGAAAACTTTGCCCGCCAGGACCAGGCGCCTCTCTTGGACGACTTCATTCACTTAGTCGAGCGAGGCCGCAACTGATGCAAGGCGCTCTTGCTTCTCACTACGCTCGCGCCTTGGTCGATTCCGTCTTCGCGGCCGGATCGGACCTGAAGCCCGAAGACGCCGTCGCCCAGCTTCGCGCCGTCGACGATCTGTTCTCCGGCTCGGAGCAGCTGCAGCGCGCGCTCATCTCCCCCGCTCTCGCCAAGCCCCGCAAGCTCGACATCGTGCGCCGTCTCGCCTCCGAACTCGGCCTCCACCGCAAGATCCAAAATTTTCTGCTGGTGCTCGTCCTTCATCGCAGGACCAAGGAACTCAGCTCTATCCGCCGCAGCTTCGAAGAGCAGATCGACGAGCGGCTCGGCTGGCTCCCCGCCGTCATCGCCTCCGCGCAGGAGCTCAGCCCCCAGCAGCGCGAGCAGATCGAACGCGCCCTCGGCTCCAAGCTCGGCAAATTCATTCGGGCGCATTATGAGGTCGACCCCGCCTTGATCGGCGGCGTGCGCGCCCGGGTCGCCTCCAAGGAATACGACGCCACCATTCGCGGCCGGCTCGAAAGCATGCGCCAGCGGTTGGCGCCCACTGTCTAGAAGGATCGAATTAAACTATGGCTCAAATCAGAGCGGATGAAATCTCGCGTGTGCTCCTCTCGGAAATCGAGAACTTCGACGCCGTCGAAAACGTCTCCGAGACCGGCTCCGTCATCAGCGTCGGCGATGGCATCGCGCGCATCTACGGCCTCCAAAACGTCATGGCCGGCGAGCTGGTCGATTTCGGCCCAGATACCGTCGGCATCGCGCTGAACCTCGAAGAAGATCAGGTCGGCGTCGTTCTCTTAGGCGATTTCAGCAATGTCAAGGAAGGCGACCAGGTCCGCCGCACCGGCCGCATCATGTCCATTCCCGTCGGCGACGCCATGGTCGGCCGCGTCGTCAATTCACTCGGCGCGCCCATCGACGGCAAAGGGGCCATCGAAACCACCCAGTTCAATCCGCTGGAGCGCCTCGCGCCCGGCGTCGTCGATCGCCTCCCCGTCAAAGAGCCTCTTCAAACCGGCATCAAGGCCATCGACGCCATGGTCCCCATCGGCCGCGGCCAGCGCGAGCTCATCATCGGCGACCGCCAGACCGGCAAGACCACCGTCGCCCTCGACGCCATCATCAACCAGCGCGGCCAAAACGTCATCTGCGTCTATGTCGCCATCGGCCAGAAACGCTCCACTGTCGCCCAGGTTGTCAAGACGCTCGAAGATCACAACGCGATGGAGTACACCATCGTTGTCGCCGCAACCGCCTCCGACCCGGCCCCCATGCAGTACATCGCGCCTTATGCCGGATGCGCCATCGCCGAGTTCTTCCGCGACTCCAAGCGCCATGCCCTCTGCGTCTACGACGATCTGTCCAAGCACGCCGCCGCCTACCGCGAAATCTCGCTGCTCCTGCGCCGCCCGCCCGGCCGCGAAGCGTATCCCGGCGACGTCTTCTATCTACACAGCCGCTTGCTTGAGCGCGCCGCCAAGCTCAATGAAGAAAAGGGCGGCGGTTCTCTCACCGCTCTGCCCTTCATCGAAACGCAGGCCGGCGACGTCTCGGCCTACATTCCCACCAACGTCATCTCTATCACCGACGGCCAGATCTATCTCGAAACCGATCTCTTCAACTCCAACATCCGTCCGGCCATCAACGTCGGCCTCTCCGTCAGCCGCGTGGGTGGCAGCGCTCAGATCAAAGCCATGCGCTCCGTCGCCGGCACCCTGCGCCTCGATCTCGCTCAATACCGCGAGCTCGCCGCCTTCGCCCAGTTCGGCTCCGATCTCGACAAGTCCTCGCAAGCGCAACTGGCCCGTGGCAAGCGCTGGGTCGAAGTGTTGAAGCAAGGCCCCTATTCGCCCGTCCCAGTCGAAAAGCAAGTCGCCATCATCTTCGCCGGCGCCAATGGCTTCCTCGACGACATCCGTGTCGAAGACGTTCGCCGCTTCGAAGCCGAATTGAACCAGTTCCTCGATAACAACAAGCCCGAAGTGCTCCAGGCCATTCGCGAAAAGCGCGAGCTCAACGACGAAGTCAAGGGCCAGCTCTCTAACGCGATCAAGGAATTCAAGCAGAACTTCGACGCGCCCCGGGACAAGTCCAAAGAGCAAGAGAAGCCCAGAGAGAAGGCGCAACCAAAGCAGGCGGCCGGCCAACCGTCCGGCAACGGCCAGCAGCAGAAATCGAAAGAAGAGGTCCGCGAACTCCAGACCAAAGCCTAGCGCTCGACGACATCGAGCGCGCGCCATCAACCCATGCCGAGCTTAATCGACATCCGGCGCCGCATCCGCAGCGTCAAGAACATGCAGCAGATCACCAAGGCCATGAAAATGGTCTCGGCTGCCAAGCTGCGCCGCGCCCAGGAACACGCGCTCGCCTCGCGGCCTTACGCCAATATGATGCAGCGCGTTCTTTCGAATGTCGCCGCGGCGGCCGCCGCCAATCCCGATATCGCCGAGCTCCCTCTGCTTGCCGCGCGCGAAGAGAAACGCATCCAGTTGATCGTCGTCTCGAGCGACACGGGCCTCGCCGGCGCCTTCAACTCGAATCTCTTCCGCATGTCGCAGCGCTTTGTCGATGAGCACAGCGGCGCCGAACTGCGCGTGGAAACCATCGGCCGCAAATCCCGCGACTACTTCCGCAAGCGCAACTTCAATGTCACCGGCGATTACATCGGCATCGTGGACAAGCCCACCTACGAAAAGGCCGCCGAGATCGCCGACAAGATGATCGACCTCTACGGCAAGGCTGAAGTGGACGCCGTCTACATCGCCGTCAACGAATTCAAGACCGTGATGGCGCCCAACCTGGTCTTGAAGCGCATTCTCCCGGTCGAAGTTCCCGAGGCTTCGCCCGGCAACAAGAACGAAGAGGACAAATTGAGCGGCCCCGGCGGCGACCAGGTCGTCGACTACATCTACGAAGAGCCGCCCCAGGAGATCCTGCGCGCGCTGCTCCCCAAGTATGTCGAAATGGAAATCTACCGCGCCATGCTCGAATCCATCTCCGCCTATCACGCGGCTCGCATGGCCGCCATGGACGCCGCCACATCGAACGCCGGCGATGTCATCCAGGACCTCACCCTGACCATGAACCGCATTCGCCAGGACAGGATCACGCGCGAAATTATCGAAATTGTGAGCGGCGCCGCCGCTTTGAGCTGACACTCGTTTAAACTGAACCGGAAATATCTATGCCAGAAACCGTTGAAGGCCGCGTCGTACAGGTCGCCGGCCCGACCATCGAAATTCAATTCCCGGAAGGGCACGTGCCCAGGATCCTGAACGCGATCCATGTCACCAGCGAAGGCTTCGACGTGCCGTTCAAGATCGACATCACCGCCGAAGTCGCCCAGCACATCGGCGAGGGCCGCGTCCGCACCATCGCCATGGAGCCCACCGACGGCCTGGTGCGCGGCATGAAAGCCGTCGATCTCGGCGAGCCCATCACCATTCCGGTCGGCAAGCAGACCCTTGGCCGCGTCCTCAACGTCCTCGGCGAGCCCGTCGACAACATGGGCCCCGTTGAAACCGAGCGCCACGCCTCCATCCACCGCAGCGCTCCTCTGTTCGACGAGCAGGCCACCAGCCTCGAAATGTTCGAGACCGGCATCAAGGTCATCGACCTGCTCGAACCCTACCTGCGCGGCGGCAAAATCGGCCTCTTCGGCGGCGCCGGCGTCGGCAAGACCGTCATCATCCAGGAACTCATCAACAACATCGCCATGAAGCACGGCGGCGTCTCCGTCTTCGCCGGCGTCGGCGAGCGTACCCGCGAAGGCAACGACCTCTGGCGCGAAATGCAGGAAGCCGGCATCGTCGATCCCCACGATTGGCGAAAGTCCAAAGTCGCCCTCGTCTACGGCCAGATGACCGAGCCGCCCGGCGCCCGCCTGCGCGTCGGCCTCACCGGCCTCACCGTCGCCGAATATTTCCGCGACGAAGAAGGCCAGGACGTCCTGCTCTTCATCGACAACATCTTCCGCTTCACCCAGGCCGGCTCCGAAGTCTCCGCTCTGCTCGGCCGCATGCCCTCCGCCGTGGGCTACCAGCCCAACCTCGCTACCGAAATGGGCGACCTCCAGGAGCGCATCACCTCCACCAAGCGCGGCTCCATCACCTCCGTCCAGGCCATCTACGTCCCTGCCGACGACTACACCGATCCCGCCCCCGCCACCACCTTCGCGCACCTCGACGCCACCACCAACCTCTCGCGCGCCATCTCCGAGCTCGGCATCTACCCCGCCGTCGATCCGCTCGCTTCCACCTCGCGCATCCTCGACCCCAACATCCTCGGCGAAGAGCACTACCGCGTCGCCCAAAGCGTCAAGCAGATCCTTCAGCGCTACAAGGACCTCCAGGACATCATCGCCATCCTCGGCATCGACGAGCTGAGCGACGAGGACAAACAAACCGTCGCCCGCGCCCGCCGCATCCAGCGCTTCCTGTCCCAGCCCTTCCACGTCGCCGAGCAGTTCACCGGCCGCCCCGGCAAGTACGTCAAGCTCGAAGACACCATCCGCAGCTTCAAGGAAGTCGTCGAAGGCAAGCACGACAATCTGCCCGAGCAGGCCTTCTATCTGCAGGGCGCCATCGAAGATGTCGTCGAAGCCGCTAGCAAGATGAACCAGTAGCTGCCATGGCCGATACGTTCCAACTCGAAGTCGCCACGCCCGAGCGCCTGTTCGTCGACGAGCAGGTCTCCTGGGTCGAACTGCCCGGCAAGGAAGGCTACATGGGCGTCCTCGCCGGCCACGCGCCCTTGTTATCGATCCTGGGCGCGGGCGTGTTGACGTACACATCCGGCGGCTCGGACGAAGTGCTGGCGCTCGATGGCGGCTTCGTCGAAGTGCTGGGCGACCACGTGCGCGTCCTCGCCGACCACGCCGAATTCGCCCGCGACATCTCGATCGACGCCGCGCGGCGCCAGCTCGAAGAAGCCAACAACGCGCTCAACAACGCCCATGAGCCCCACGACTCCGCCGCCGCCCTCCGAGCCATCAACCAAGCCCAGGCCCGTCTCGATGCCGCCGAGCGATCCACCGGCCGGCCGGCTTAGCCGCTCCAACCTCGCTCTTCTCTGCGCCTGCGCTCTCGCCTTCGTTTTTCTTCTCTGCGGCTCCTTCGGGCCCACGCCGCCGCGCCCGCGTTCCGATCCTGTTCTATGACACCCCAGGCGAGCTGCCGGAGTTATAGCTGCGGATTTGAACCGCCGCCAAGCGCTGTAATGTCCTGGTTCGCCCAGGCGCTGCCATTCCAATAGAGCTGGTAGGCGTGCCCGTTTGCGGCGCTGATGTAGGCGATGTGCAGGCCGCCGGAAGAATCCACCCAGCTTGTCAGACACGTTCGGTAATCGGGCGAGCCGCCGACCGCCGCCGTCACATTCTGATTGGACCAGGTGACGCCGCCATACGATGTGAGCACGTTTATATCGCTGCTCGAATCGATCCAGGCCACGTGCAGCCCGTTCGCTCCATCAATGAAGCTGGTAATGGCGTCGTTCTGTCCCGGTCCGCTGCCGGCGAGCGACGACAAGTTCTGGTTTACCCAGGTACTGCGGTTGTAGTAAAGCTGGTCGATATGCAGGCTCGAATCGACATAGGCAATATGCTGCCCTTGGCTCGAATCGAGGAACGCCGTGAGCGGCGTGTAGCTGTCCGGCGTGCCTCCGTAGTTAGATAGCGTTTGGTTGATCCAGCCCGCGCCGTTATAGAGTATTTGGTTGATGTGGGAACCGGTGTCTTCATAGGCAATGTGCTGATAGTTGGAGCTGTCGACGAAGGATGACAGCAAGGTGGAGTAGAGCACCGGGTTCCCGTGCCCCGCCGCGGTAATGTTCTGGTAAACCCAGCCCGCGCCGTTGTTGTAATACTGGTTTAAGTTGGCGCTGGCGTCGATGTAACAGATGTGCTGGCCGCCCGAATGGTCGACGTAACTGGTCATTGGATAATTGGCATCCGCCAGGTTTCCCCCTGCCGATGCCGTGATGTCCTGGTTTGACCACGCGCCGCCGTTGAAATACAACTGGTTCACATGGCTGGTGACGGGGCTGATATAGCCGATATGTTCGTGCCCCGATGAATCGACAAAACTAGTGACTACGGCTGCGGCGGTAGGGCCGCCCGTCATCGCAGTTAGATCCTGGTTGGTCCAGGAACTGCCGAAGTAGAGTTGGTTTACGTGCCCGGCGCCGGACACATAGACAACGTGCTGGCCCGCGGCATCGACGAAGCTGCTGAGACTTTGGTATTCAGCGGCGCTAAGTGCCGCCGGAACACCAACTGCAATTGATAACAAGGCTTTTGAGAGATTCATCTACGCTCCTATCTTGGGAACCCTGGGGCATCTACGGGGACACTCCAGGGTGCAGTATATGCAAGATAGCCAACGCAGTCAAATCAGAAACTGTCAAGAAATTATCAAGAGTCTAACGCGAGGTCATTGCTGCCGTTTCGGCCGCCGTCTTCGCCGACACCACGATCCACGGATTCGCCTTCAGATCCTGCAACAGCGGCGCCTGCCACGCATATTCCGGGTGCGCCTTTAAGAACTCCGCCGCATGAAACTCCGTCCCGCAGGGATGCCCCGAGCCCGCCGTAAACGACATCCGCTCGGCCATTCCCGCGTCGGCGACCTTCGCCTCCACCGCTCCCGCCGGCCCATACGGATCCTGCCACGGCTTTAACCCGCGGCTCGACTTGTCGATATGCCCGCAAAGCGTGCGCTCATTCGGGTCGATCTCTTTCGTAATCACGTCGTAGTGATCGGTCTCGAACTTCTTGCCCGCTTCCACATCGATACGGCCTTTATATTCGGCCATCAACTGATCCCATCGCCGGTGCCGCACCCGGTTCGGCGTGTTCGGGTCGCTCGGAAAATCGGTTTCTTCCGCGGTCAGCTTAGGGTTGATCGGAAAGTTCGAGCCCACGAAGTAGCCGTCCTTCGTCCGTTCGAGTGTCACATTCTTCAGTCCAAGCTCCAGCCGCCCGATCTCGTTGCGCTTCCGGTCGCCCACCAGCCACGTATTCGCGTAGCCGCCGTTATTGCCGTCTTCCATGATTCGCGCGAAATCGTCGATCGATTCCGAATACTGCATCGCCTTCCGCGCGCGCACGAACTCGGGAACCCCGTTGCGGTCGAATCCGTGAAAGTTGCCGATGGTCGTCTCGGTAATCAGGATGCCTGCGTCATTGATGCCGAAATCGTCGCCGCTATGGATCAGCCCCGGCATGCCGTCCATGATGAGGTGATGGCCCGATGCCGGCGCGATGTCGAAGATGATGTCCCACCGGCTGCCGCTCAGGTAATCGCTCCAGTTGTTATGCCCGATCACGATGCGCCCGTCTTTCGTATACGCGCCTGTCGCGATGAACGCGCTGCAATGCTCGCCCACCGTGCTCGGCACGCCCTTGGCCTCGCGCTTCTTCGCTTCGTCGTAGTAGTACGGAAACTCCATGTAGGCGTTCATCGCCACCAGGTCCACAACGTCGAGCCGCGACCCGTGCGCCTTTAGCCCGTCGGCCATGCCTTCGAGCTCTTGCCGATACTCCTCCGGCACCTTCGGCCAGAACACCGTCTCGGCTACCTCGCGTATCTCGGCCCACGTGTGTTTCACCTCGTGCGTCGTGCTCAGCTCGATGGCGTTCTTCGAGTCTTCGATCTCCTTCGGAAGCAGGTAGCCGTGCTGGAATCCGATCGCCGCCGGACTGCCTTCCAGATGCACATAGATCCAGCCGCCCTCCGCCGGATTCCGAAACGCGTGCGCCAGCCGCGCATCAGCCGCCTGAGCAGATCGCGCCGCATGCCCCGCGCAGCTCAACGCGAGCACAAGAGAAGTTGTCCGGATCACTCGCCACATGGCACCTATTCTAGAAGAGTTCGGGACAATAAGAGAAGTGCAGACCGTTACCGAAACCGCTGCGCGCGAGCGCGATCTCAACTCGCTATCTCTGCTCACCGCCATCATCATCCTCGCCACCGTCACCATGATGTTCGGCGCCATCATCACCGTCTTCATCGATCGTTCCTTGGGTCCCCGATTCTGGGGCCACATTCACGTCCCGAAGATCCTTTGGGCCACCACCACCGTTCTGCTCGCCAGCAGCGCTCTGCTCGAAATCGCCCGACGCCGCCTGAAGGAGCACGATCGCCAGGCGTTCTTCCGCTTCACGTCTTATGCCGCGGTTTTAGGCGTGCTGTTCCTGGCCGGCCAACTTGTCGCCTGGTTCCAGATTCTCGGTTCGGGCGTCTCGCTCGCCGCTAACGCGCACTCCTGGTTTATCTTTCTGTTCACCGGGCTTCACGGAATGCACATCGTCGCGGGGCTTGCCGGACTCGCCTGTCTGCTCGTGCGTACGCGCGTGCCCGCCGGCGGACCGAAATATCAGATGACCACGCGCGTTGTCGCCAACGGCGTCTTTGTCTTCTGGCACTACCTGGATTTTCTGTGGCTGCTGTTGTTCGCGCTACTTTTGGCGTGGCGCCGTTAGCGTGAGGAATTTTGCCGTTTGGCGATCCACTTCTTCACCACCGCCACCAACTGCTCTGCCTGGAACGGCTTCGAAAGATAGTCGTCCATCCCCGCATTGAGGCATCGTTCGCGCTCGCCCACCAGCGCATTCGCTGTTACGGCTATGATCGCCGGCTGCGGCTGCGCCAAAAGCCGAATCTGCCGGCTCGCTTCAAAACCGTCCATGGCCGGCATCTGGCAGTCCATCAAAATCAGATCGTACGGGTTAGCGCGATGTGCCTCCAGCGCCTCGCTCCCATCCCCCACCAGGTCGATATTGAACCCGGCGCGCTGAAGAATCAGCTTGCCGACTTTCTGGTTGATTAGGTTGTCTTCGGCCATCAAGATCCGAAGCGGCGCTTCCGGGGCCGCATTTGTGAACGAGCTGTCGTTTCCTGAGGCGCCCACCGGCGGCGCGGGGGCCAGCACGTCTGTGGAGGTAGGTTCCATTACAGAAGCAAAAACGTCACAACTCCCTGCCGAGTCGGCTATTCAACGTAGTTGTTCCTAGCATATAAAACACTAATCGCCGCATCGCTACATAAATTAGTGCGAAAGTTGCGGTGAATCTTCTCTACTGGGAAAAACGATAGGAAAAGCTCGCCAAGTCAGTGGCGAACCGCTTCGTCGCGCTCGATCTTTCCGTCTCGAATATTGATGATTCGATGCGCGTGCTGCGCGATGTCCTGCTCGTGCGTAACCAGGACAATAGTGTTGCCGCTCTCATAGAGCCGTTCGAACAGCGCCATAATCTCCTGCCCTGTCGTCGAGTCGAGCGCGCCCGTCGGCTCGTCGGCCAGCAAAATCGAAGGCCGATTCACCAGCGCCCTTGCGATCGCCACGCGCTGCCGCTGTCCGCCCGAAAGCTCGTTCGGCTTGTGGTGCATGCGCTGTTCCAGGTCCACGCTCCGCAGCGCCTCTCTTGCCCGCTCGCGCCGCTCCTGTGTTGGGATTCCCGCATAAATCAACGGCAGTTCCACGTTCTGCAGAGCCGAAGAACGCGCCAGCAGGTTGAAGGTCTGGAACACGAAGCCGATCTCTTTATTCCGGATGCGCGCCAGCTCGTCGTCTTCCATTTCGCTCGCCAGCTTGCCGTTCAGGTAATACAGCCCTTTGGTCGGCGTGTCCAGGCACCCAATCAGGTTCATGAGCGTGGATTTTCCCGAGCCGGAAGGCCCCATGATCGCCACGTACTCGCCGCGCTTGATCACGACATCCACGCCCGATACCGCATGAATCTCCTGGTCGCCCATGATGTAGGTCTTCCAGAGATCGTAAGTGCGGATGACGACGCCTTCGCTCTTGAGCTGCTCGCCTCGCTGTTCGCGCTCTCTCGCGCTCAGGTTTTCAACCGCGGTGCTTAGGGTTGCCATGCCAGGACTAACGCATCATCCTCGGGCCGCATCAACTGGAAACGCCGGTGGGCGCTGCCGGAGCCTTATTGTCCACCTTCACTTTGGCATCGTTGCGCAGCGTGCGGATCACCTGATAGCTGCCCGTGACAATCTGGTCGCCATCCTTCAACCCGCTCAGCACCTCGATGTCGAGCGCCCCCGTCACTCCGGTCTTTACCTCCTTGAACTGCGCCTTTCCGTTATTCACGACGAAGACGCCCTGCAGTTCTTCGTTGGCGGCCTTCTGAGCGGCCGGGTCCAACTGCTGCGCGGGCTGCCCGGCCTTCTTCGTTTCCAACTGGCTCTTCTGCCGGATGGTCAACGCCTGAATCGGAATCGCCAGCACATGCGAGCGCGTCGCGGTCGTGATCTTCGCCGTGCACGAAAGGCCCGGCCGCACCAGCGTCTGCGGAATATCCAGCGCAATCACCACCTTGAAATCCTTCGCCTCCGTGCTCGAAGTCTGGCTCTGCGAGGCTGCGACGCCGCTCGACCGCACAATCGCCGTATCCCCGATCTCGATCACCCGTCCCTTGAAAGTCTGATTCGGAATCGCGTCGATGGTGACTTCGGCTGGCTGATCCATCTTGACGCTCACGATGTCGGTCTCATCCACATTCACTTCCGCCGTGATGATCGACATATCGGCGATCGTCATGATGGTGGATGCCGCCGAATTCTGAATGCCCGGCACCACGGTTTCGCCCACCCGCACCGGCAGGTTCGTCACCACTCCGTCGAGCGGCGCCACCGCGTCGTACTGCGAGAGCACATCTTTCGAGCGCGAGACCATGGCTTGCGCCTGCGCCACTTTCTTTTGCGCCGACGCCAGTTGCGCGGCCGATTGCAAGCGCGCCGACTCGGCCTGCGCGACCTTCTGTTGAGACGCCTGGAGCGTCGCGACCGCCAGCTCGTAAGCCACTTTCTTGGCTTCGAAATCCTGCGCCGCGATCAGCTTCTGGTCGAACAACTCCTGGCTGCGCTTCAGGTCTATCTTCTTCTGGTCGACGTCGGCTTTATCGTGATCCACTTGCGCCTGCGCCACCGCCACGTTGTCTTCCGACGACTTAACCGCCGCTTCGTCTGCCGAGGAATCGGCCAGCGCCGAGTTCAAAGCCGCCTGTTGCGCCATCAAATCCGCCGCCGGCTGCACATCCGCCAGGCGCGCCAGCACCTGGCCCTTACGGACGTGATCGCCTTCCTTCACCAGAATCTCGGTGATCGGCGCCGGACCCTGCGTATTCGCGCCTATGTTGATGTAATTTCTCGGCTTCACTTCGCCCGAGGCGGTCACCAGGGACGCCAGGTCCGTGCGCGTCACCTTGCCCGTCTGGACAATCACGACTCCGCGCTCGCTGATCTTGATGCTCGCAAAGACCGCGCCCGCGATCAGCACAAACAAACCTAGCAGAATGACGATTTTCCACTTCTTCTTCAAAGTTGAGAGTCTCCGGCGTCCTGACTAAGGACGGAAACCTCGGGATAAATGTTCCCGCGTTCGAGGTCGAAGCTTCAACTGTAGCATCCTACAGCCCCCCTGGCTCTGCCCGGCCCACTGCTTTCAAACGTAAAGCCGCTTGACGCGAGCATGAATGCCGCACAGCACGCTATAGGAGATGGTCCCCGCCAGCCGCGCGATCTGCTGCGCATCCATGCGCGCTTTGCCTTCGGTTCCGAGCAGCGTAACAGCATCGCCCACCATCACCTCCGGCGACTGGCTGACGTCGACCGACGTCATATCCATCGAAACCGCGCCCACAATCGGCGCTAGCTTCCCGTGCGCGATCACGCTCCCTTTGTTCGAAAGCCGGTGCGGAATGCCGTCGGCGTAACCGGCCGCCAGCACCGCCACCCGCATAGGCTGCGGCGCCCGGAACGTTCCCCCATAGCCGATCAGGGCGCCCGCCGGAACGTCTTTGACCGAAAGCACCGTCGCCCTCCACGTCAAGGCCGGCTTTACGTCCAACATTTTCCCGTGAGCATGGCCGCGGACCGGGGAAACGTAGCCGTAGATAGCGTGCCCGGGCCGCACCATGCCGCCCCAGGCCGCCCGCCGAGCGTAAGCGACCGGAATCGTGCTCGAAAGATGCAGCAGCGCGGGACGAATGCCCGCCTGGGCCAGCCCCTCGGCCAGCAGATTGAATGCCGCGATCTGCTCCTCCGTCTGGCCGCTCTGGTAATTGGCCGCGGAGGCGAAATGGGTCATCAGGCCTTCCAGTTCGATATTCCGCGCCGCCAGGATCGCCTCGCCAATCGCCGCCGCATCCGCCCGCACGCCTAGCCGGCTCATGCCCGTATCGACCTTCAGATGATAACGGCATCGCTTCCGGCACGCGGCCGCCAGCCGGTCCAGATACGCGATATCTTCGAGCGAGTGAATAACCGGCGTCAGCTCGTAGGCAAGCAGCGTTTCCCGCGTGTAAGGCAGGAAATCGGCCATCACCAGAATCCGCGCCGAAATGCCCGCGTCGCGCAGCGCCACGCCTTCCTCCGTATTGCTGACCGCCAGCCAGCGCGCCCCATTTGCCTGCAGCGCGCGCGACACCTCCACCGCCCCATGCCGATAAGCGTCCGCCTTCACCACCGGCATCACTTCCACGTCCGGCCCAACCAGTTTCCGAATGGCTAGAAAATTCGCCGCAATCTGCGCGCGCGAAACTTCCACCCAGCAGCGGTATGGAAACGCCCGTGGCGTCTGCCCCTCCGAGGCCGCGTGTTCGGCCGCGGGCGGCCCCGCCGGCGTCAGGACTGTCGATTCCCCCATTAGGCTGATGTTAACCGCCGGAACAAGTTTTCGTAGGCATCCGTGACCACGTTCCAACTGTAAAGCTTCTCGATTCTCTCCATCGCCCTCCGGCCCCACGCATTGCGCTCGCCTTCCGGCAGATCTACCGCCCATTGCAGTTTCTCCGCCAGGTCCGCGCTTCCGAAGGGCGCCGCCGCGTCCGCCGCCGCCTCCAGGCTCTCCGGCGTTTTCAGATACAGCACCAGCGCCCCGCGCCCCATCGCTTCGATCAATGCCGGGTGCGTGCCGCCCACCTCCGTCGCCTGCACATACACCGCGCAATGCGACTGCAGTTGCCTGTACCCTTCTCCGTAAATCGCGCCCGGAATCACAATGCGCTCGTCGCGCGTCTCCTTCACCCGGCGTATGTAGGCCGCCGCATACGGCGCATCGCCCACAATCGCCAACTTGAAATCAGTGTGCACTTTTTCGAATGCTTCTCGCACCATCAGCGCATTATTCTCGGGCTCTAGGCGGCTCACATACAGCACATATTTCCCCGGCTCGAGCCCCAGCGCCCGAACCAGGTCGCAGCCCGAAACCTTCCCCGTCTCCGCCCCATAGGGAATGAACGTCGAGTCCTTCCCGTAGCGCCCGAGGTAGTATTCGCGAATTCTCTCCGCATCTGTGACGGTCGCCGAAGGGCACCAGGTTGCCAGCCATTCCGAAACGCGGTACCACCCTTTGGCCAGAAAATTCCATTTCTTGCGATGCCGCTCCAATCCGTCCACGTTCAGCGCCGTCCGCATGCCGAGCACGCGCGGCATCCATGTAAACACCGCGTTCGCCGCGTTGCAGTACAGCACAATGTCGAAGCGGCGAAATAATAGATCGAGCGTCGAGAGGCCCGTATGCGCCACGGTCTCGACATACTTGTGCCGAATCGCCGGCAGATGGCGCAGCCGCGCGCCGCGATACTCCCCCGCCTCGTGCTTATCGCGGCAGTAAACCGTCACCCCGTGGCCACGCTCCGCCAGCCGCGCCGAAAGCTCTTCGGCGAATGTTTCGAATCCTCCATAGCGGGCCGGGATGCCGCGAGTTCCCAGCAGCGCGATACGCATCCGGCGCCCAGCCTTCAAGGCGTGCGCGGCCGAACCGGCTGGTCGTAATAGCCCGTTCGCGTTTGCGCCTTCAATTGCGGCTGGTTGAGCTTCACTTCGATGCTGTGATAATCGTTCGGGCCGTCCGCCGCCGGGGCCTCATACGCGAGAACGTAATAGGCGCTCGCATCCCGGATGCAGCTTTCGATCTCGCCCGCGATGTCGTTATCCGAATTTAGAATGCGCCCGCCGCTCTGCTGCGCGAAAACCTGCAATGCGAGATTGGCGAACTGCGCCTTGCCCGCCGACGTCAGGCCCTTTAGAAACTGCTCGTAATAGAACGTTCGCAGCCGCCCCGCATCATCGGTCCCGAGCGGATCCACTGTATAGAGCGCAATTCGGGCTTGCCGCAAATGCGTCGACAGCGAGACGGCCGTATTGAAAATGGATTCCTGGTCTTTATGCGACAACTGCACGCGCGGGCCGGTCAGCAGCGCCCAACCGGGGCTCAACCAGATAACGATTTTGCGCCCAGGCCGCTGCTCCTCGATTTGCGCCAGTTCGCCCAGCGACCGCAGCGACAACTGCGCCCGGTCCGACGCGCCGTAAAAGCCTTGCGACCTTCCGCTCACGCGCAGCCCGTTCGGATTCTGTTCGAGATAGGAGATCACTGCGTTGCCATCGCGCGACGGCGTGTTCTGAACCCGGAGTCCCGCATCGGTGAGGAAGTCGATCGAGACCGGCCAGGCGAGTTTGCCTGCGTCCTGGCGCAGAAATTTTTCGATCTGCAGCCGCGCAAACGAGACTCTGTCAAAGCCTGTGTTAAGCGCGTCGATCACGAGGATCACTTCCAGTCCCGTATGCTCCGAGCCGCCGCCTACGGCCTGGAAGGAAACAATGGGCTGCGGCTGCTTGGAGTCGAGAATCGTGAAATCCTCCTGCCGCAAGCCCGCAACCGGGTTGCCCGATTTATCGCGGACCACTACGTCCAATGTGACGCGGGGCGGCCCGGCCGCCGGGGAGGCCGATGAAGCTGGTTGACCGGCCGGCTGCGCTGGTGAAGCGGCCGGCTCAGCCTGCCGCGCAAGCGCGCAAAACGTCAAACAAACGCAACAGGCCAGTGAAACAAAACAGCGAATCATGCCGGCTTCAGGTTACTACGCGCGGTTGGAAGCCGAATCGGGCCGGCGCCCTCGACTACAGAGTGGATTGATAGAACCCGCCCTCGAGCGCGCTTTGAATCGCCGGCAGGAGGTCCGTCTGGATCCGGCTCTTCAGCACATAACCGCTCAATCCCATTTCTCTTGCGGTTTCTATATACGTGGCCTGTATATAGTTCGATACCAGCAATACCTTGCACTCTGGCTGCGTCTGCAGAATCCGCCGAGCCGCCTCAAAACCTCGCAAGCCCGGCAACGAAACGTCCAGCAGCGCCACGCTGGGCCGATGCGCCGTTGCCGCCGCAACCGCTTCGCTCCCGTCTCCCACGGAGGCGACCAGCGAAAAATGCGGCGCCAACAAAGGCTCCAGATAGCCTTCGCGGATGAGAAAGTCGTCTTCGGCGATCAAAATCGTCGGCTTATCCATGGGCTTTTTGTTCCAGCGCGGCGGCCACCAGGGCGCGCAACTCCTCCGGCCGGAATGGCTTTGTCAGATAGCCCAAAGGGCTTGCGTTGTGCGCGCGGCGTTGCGTCTCGGAACTTCCAAAAGCGGAAACAAACACCACCGGCATGGCAGACCGCCGCTGCAGGGCTTCCGCGGTCGAGATGCCGTCGAGCGCCCCGTTAAGCTGAACATCCATAACCACCAGGTCGGGGCTCGTCGTTTCGGCAAGGCGCAAAGCTTCCGGCCCCGTGGTGGCGATGCCGGTCACCTGGTAGCCGAAGGCGGTCAATTGCAGCTCCATATCCATGGCCACAATCTGCTCATCCTCCACCACCAGGATCTTGGCCGCCCGTTTCACGGTCCGGGTCATTTTTCTCTTTCATCCCCGGTCGCGGGGAATCGCACCGTGACCGTCGTGCCGTCCTTGGATTCGATCTGGAGCTCGCCCCGCAACTGGCGCACCAGCCCATTCACCAGCTTCAGGCCGAGCGAGGAAACCTTGTTGCGATCGAATCCCGCTGGGAGGCCCACCCCATTATCGGCGACCGTCAATACAGTCTCCTTGCTTCTCCTATCGGGCCGGATGGCGATTCGAAGGACGCCCGTTCTCGGCGCCGGAAAGGCGTGTTTACAAGCGTTGGATACCAACTCGTTCAGCAGCATGCCGTACGGCACGGCGCGTTCCAGTTCGAGCGTCGCATGATCGCCTTCTATCTGGATCTGTATGCGTTCCTCCAGGCCATAGAAGCGCACCAGGTCCGGCGCGAGACGGCGCGCGTAATCGGAAAGCGAAATGCTGGCGAAGGATTCGGAACTGTAAAGCTGTTCATGGATCGAGGAGATGGCGAGAACTCGATTCCGCGTCTCCTGGAAGAGAGCCAGAACTCGTTCTTCTTCTATCTGAAACGCCTGCATGTTCAACAGGCTGACGATCACTTGCAGGTTGTTCTTGACGCGATGGTGCACCTCTTTCAGCAATTCTTCCTTTTCGACCAGCGAGTGCCGAATGGCGTCGGAGGAGATCTGGCGCTCGGTCTCGTCGCCGATGATTTTGGCTACCCCGCGAAACTGCCGGTCCTCGTCCAGGATCGGCTCGCTGATCGAACGGCCCCAGAGGCGCGACTCATCCTGCCGCTGAAACCACCGCGCGTCTTCGTGGCGCTGGCCCTGGGTCACGATCGCAAGCTCCCGGGAGAAGACGCCTTGGTCCCGATCCTCCGGCGTGAGCAGGACCTCGAAGTTCCGGCCCAGCATCTGCTCGGGGCGATAGCCGAATAGCCGCTGCGCGCCGGGATTCCAGTCCGTCACGATCCCTTCGGAATCCGTCTGCACCAGGGCGTATTCGCGGACATTTTCGACGAAAAGGCGAACTCGCTCCTCGGTCGCGCGCAGCGCCTCTTCGGCGCGGCCGCGCTCGATGGCCGCCCACGTGCGGTCCGCTACTTCCTCCGTCAACTTAATCTCCCAGGAAGTCCATTGGCGCGGCGCGAGACTATGGATCGACAGTATAGAGAGCAGACGGCCCTCTTTCAGCAACGGAACCGATATAGCCGCCGGTAACTCCGCGGCGCGAAAGGCCTCACGCTCGCTCTCGCTGATTCTTGGATCGCGATCGGTATCGGTTAAGACAAGTGTCTGTCCGGCTCGCGATACGGACGCCAGAGCGTGTCCGAACTGATTCAGCGAGAAACGCCGGGGCAGCGGCCGGCCCCTGCGGACATGCTCGCCCAACACCTCGCCCATTTCATTGCCGGGCTCGCCGTCTATAGAGATGTATTGAGCCCGGCTGGCGTCCAGATGTTCTGCCAGTAGGCGGGACGCCGTCTGCGCGCTCGCCGCCGGAGCGGCGAGCGGGCGCAGCGCATCGCTCAATTTCAACAGGAACGACTGGCGCTCTTCGCTCTCGCGCAGCGCCGCTTCCGCGCGCTTTCGCTCGGTGATATCCGACGCCACGCCCCACACCAGGCTAGGCCGGCGCGGTTGCCCTTCGAAGACCGCCTGCGCTACGATCTCCAGCCAGTGCGTGCTTCCATCGGGATAGGCGATTTGCACGTCGTGGCGCAGCGCCACCGAACCGGACGAATCGGCGGCTCGGGCCGCCGCCTCCGAATGCTGCGCCGCGCCCTCCGGATAGATCACTTTTTCGAGCGCCGCGCGCAGGTTCAGCGTTCCCGTCTCCGGCAGCCCGAACAGCGCAAGCATGCGCTTGTCGGCTTCGCCTCGGTCCTCGGCGACGTGGTACACGAACGTCCCCATCTTGGAGGCGTCGAGCGCCAGCCGGAGCCGTTCTTCCGACGCCCTGAGTTTCTTCTCCGCGTAGGTTCGCTCCACCGCCGTCCAGGTGCGCTCCGCCACCGCTTCCACCAGAGCGATCTCGTCCCGCGTCCACTCCCGCCGCGTGTTCTGGTGGACGCCCAGAAATGCCAGAAGGCGTCCCCCTTTCACCAGCGGCGCCTTAATTTGCGCCGCGATGCCGAGTCCGCGATAGGCGCCCAGCTCCGTCGCCGACAACATCGCGATGGCCGCGACGTCGTCGTTTACAACCGTCCGGCCGGATACCAGCACCTGCGGAACAGCCCCGCCGAACGCATCCAGGCGATAGCGTCCAGCCACCGGCTCCACGCCTTCGGCATGGTAGCTGCTGCCGATCGATGCCCGTTCGCCCCCCTCGACTTCCGCATAGAAGACCCGGTCGGCGCCCAGGCGCGCTCCCAGCAAATGCGCCGCCCTGGCCTGCACCGTCTCCGGGTCCGTCAAAGGCCGGAGTTCATCGGCGAGTTTCAGCAGGAAAGCCTGCCGCTCCTCGCTTTCCCGCAGCGCCGCTTCCGCCAATTTGCGCCCGGTGATCTCGATAAACGTGATCACCACGCCTTCAATTCGGTCTTCGGTGCTGCGGTACGGCAAGACGCGCGTCAGATACCAGCGCCCCGCATCGTCGCCTATCTCGCGCTCCACCGGAATCAGGCGATCCAGAACGGCTCTCGCGTCCTCGCGCAACTGCCCGTATCCCAAACGGTGGGTCAGATCCGAGATGGGCCGGCCTCGGTCCGTAATCCGCACGCTGAATAGCTCCGCCAGCCTCGGCGTGAACCGCATAATGCGCAAGTCGCGATCGAGAAATAACGTGGCGATATCGGTTGCGGAAAGCAGGTTCTGCAGATCGCCGGAAAGCTGCGACAACTCTTCGACTTTGTGCCGGTTTTCCTGGTTGACGGTTTGAAGTTCCTCGTTGATGCTCTGTAATTCTTCCTTCGAGGTTTCCAGTTCCTCCATGGTGGAGCGCAGTTCTTCGTTTGTGGACTGCATCTCCTCGTTGGAGGCCTTCATCTCTTCCTGGCTGGTCTCGTATTCTTCGATGATCGTTTGCAGGCGCTGCCGCGCGGCATTCAGTTCCGCCTCCAGCTCCTCGATTCGGTGGGCATCCTGCGCGGGTTCGCGCGCTGGTGCTGCTTGCAAAGCGCCGTTCAGGTCCGGCTCCGGCTCGCGCTCCTCGAAGATCACCAGTACGAATCCGTCCTGGTCGGAGCCTCGATCCGGCCTTACATGCATCACGACAGGCCTAACATGCCCGCTGAAGCGCACCGCGATAGGCCTGGAATTCGCTTCTTGCCCGTTTTCCCGGGCCGATTGCAGCAGAGCCTGCAACTCGATCCGAAGCTCCTCGCGCACCAGCCGGAGAGCGCTCGCCGTAACTTCTCCTCCTGGATGCACCAGATACTTGCCCGCGTGCTCGGAAAGGTGCACTACCTTGTTATCGGCGCCGATGAGAATGCTGGGCGGGGCATACTGCTCGAGCAGATTCTGATGAAGCGCCTGATACGAGATGGCCGCGTGCGAATTGTCGTTCTTTGAATACGGCTCTCTGGCCACCCGCAGCCGCGTGAGCGGGAAGACAGGCAAGCGCGGCTCGGGCGCCGGCACGTTGCGTTTCCGATAAATGCACAGCTTCTTGTCTTCCGTCCGAAACAGTTCGGAGGCGTCGATAGTCTCGGCCGAGCCCAGCAGCAGATATCCGTGCGGACAAAGCGCATAGTGAAACAAGTCGATGACGTCGCGCTGCACCGCGCGATCCAGATAGATCAGAAGGTTGCGGCAAGTGATTAGGTCCAGCCGCGAGAACGGCGGGTCGCCGAGAAGATTATGGGGAGCGAAAACCACTGTGTCTCGAACGTCTTTCGCGATCCGGTATCCGCCGTTTTCTTGTTGAAAGAAGCGTTTCAATCTGCCCGGGCTAACATCGGTCTGAATGTCGCCCGGATAGAGCCCTTCCCGCGCCCCATCGAGAGATCGCTTGTGTAAGTCGGATGCAAAAATCTGGATCTTCGGAGGATCGGACCGGCGCGCGGCCTCTTCCAAAAGAAGCATGGCCACCGAATAGGCTTCTTCCCCCGTCGCGCAGCCTACTGTCCACACCCGCAAGCAATCGTTTGGCTCTTTGCCTTCGAAGAGCCTGGGCACAATCTCGTTTTCCAGTTTCTCGAAAACGTCGGCATCGCGGAAAAAGCTGGTGACGGTAATCAGCAGGTCGTCGGCCAGCGCGCGCGTCTCCTCCGGCTGCTCGCGCAGCCTCTCCAGATACCGCTCGAAGTCCTCGAGATAGTTCAATTGCATGCGGCGAGCGATCCGCCGCAGGACGGTAGCCGGCTTGTAGCGGGTGAAATCCCGGTCCGTTCTCGCCCTTAGAATCGCCAGGACCTTGGGCAGCAGTAGCCGCTCTTGTTGTCCGGGTTGTTCGGCCTCTTCGATAATCGCGATTCGCGGCCCCAGGCGCGAAATCCGAAGCAGCGCTTCCCGGATCTCGGCAATAGGCAGCACGCGATCCACCAGGCCCGTCGCGATAGCGCTTTGCGGCATGCCGTCGTATTCGGCCTCGTTCGGGTCCTGCACCAGGATCAGTCCGCCCTTGGCCTTGATTTCTTTGAGCCCGAGCGTGCCGTCAGAGCCGGTGCCTGTAAGAATGACGCCGATGGCATGGCCATCGTGCGTAGCGGCCAGCGTGCGGAAGAAGTGATCGATCGGAGCGCGCTCGCGCCTCTGCTCTTCGAGTTTGGAAAGCCGCAGATGGGTATCGATCGCGCTCAGGTTCGCGTTCGGCGGTATGACATAGACGTTGTTCTCTTCAAGCGGAATGGTCTCAGTCACTTGACGGACGGGAAAGCGAACGCTCGGCTGCAGCAGATCGACCAGGTGGCTCTTATGCTCGGGGGACAAATGAACCACCACCACGAAGGCCAGTCCGCTGTCGGCCGGCAACGCTTCGAAGAACTTTTTCAGCGCGGCAAGCCCCCCGGCCGATGCCCCGATGCCGACCACGGTCGGCTTGCGGTTGGACTGGGGCTCGGAAAACTGCGGGTTCTCGGGCATCGTTGAAATTTCGTCTTGCAAGGGGTTCTCCTTCAACCTTCCCGGCGGGCGCGAAACTGCCATCCGCGCATCGAAAGAGCCATTTTCGCGCGCCGAATGCAACTCGCTCTGACCAACTATAACTCCTTCGGCATGGCGCCGGCTTGGCCTGACGTAGGCTCAAAGCCGCGGATTCCGCGGCGGATTTTCGCAAGATAGCTTTCCCGCCTTCATGCGTTTGTAAAGTTGCGCGGGTATCACAACATAGGGAGGTATTACTGATTTGTTTATCCGCAAAGCTCTGTCACCGGCAGTTTTGTTAGGAATGCTGAGCGCCCTGCCGGCCACCCCTCGCAGCGATTGGGACGCAGGCCATCGGGACGTTCAACACGTCCTGCTGATCAGCATCGACGGCATGCACGCTGTAGATTTCTTGAACTGTTCGAAAGGTCTCACCGGGATCAATGGAGGAAGCCCGTACTGCCCGGCTCTGGCGGAACTCGGCGAAAGCGGCGTGAATTATCAGAACGCCAGCACGTCCAAGCCGTCCGATTCGTTTCCGGGCTTGACCGCGATTGTGAGCGGCGGCTCTCCGCGCACCTTCGGCGTCTACTACGACGTGGCTTACGACCGCGTGCTCGCTCCGCCGCAAGTCACTACCGGCAACGGGCTCGCGGGCGGCGCATGCGCGGCCGGCAAGCCGAATGGGACCACGACCGAATATGAGGAAGGCATCGACATCAATCAGGCGCTGCTGAATGGCGGCGCGCCGGGCGCGGCGCCCACCGATGGCGGCGTCGCATCCATCGATCCTCAGCGCTTGATCCGCGATCCGTTCAACAATTGCCAACCCGTTTACCCATGGAATTTCGTGCGCGACAATACAATTTTCGGCGTGATCCATGAGAACGGCGGGTACACGGCATGGTCGGATAAACATCCGGCGTATTCTTCCGTAAATGGCCCGGGCAACGGGAAAAATGTCGACGATTTCTACGGCCCCGAAATCAATTCCGACGTGACGCTGCCCGCCAACCAGAAGGCGGTCGCGGGCGTCACCACCGCACTGGGCGAATCCTGCGCCAGCCTGGATCTGGCCTCCAGCGTCAGCGCCTGGACCGACAGCTTCTTCGACATTCGCTGCTACGACCAGTTGAAGGTCAACGCGATCCTGAATGAAATTCAGGGCAAGAATCACCTCGGCACGGCCACGACGAAAGTGCCCAACATACTGGGCATGAACTTCCAGGCGGTCAGCGTCGGCCAGAAACTGATCGAGAGCGGCGTGAAGGGCGGCTACACGGACGCCGAAGGGACCCCCAGGCAGGAACTGCTGACTGAAATCCAATTCGTCGACAAGGCGATCGGCGAAATGGTCAGCCAGTTGAAGGCGCAAGGCATTTACGACAAAACCCTGGTCATCATCACCGCCAAGCACGGCCAATCGCCCATCGATCCGAACCGCTACCTGCCCGTGCCCGGCCACTCCGGCGACAACGGAATCTCGCCCGCGACTCTGATCGCGACCGACCTGCCGAGCTACATGCCTTATTCGGAATCGCCGCTGAATCCGACCGGCATCGGGCCCACCGAAGACGACATCTCGCTTCTATGGCTTAACCCCGGCAGCAACATCACGACCGCGGTCGATCTGCTGGAGGCGAACGCTTCGACGATTCACCTGGGCCAGATCTACTATGCGCGTTCCATCCGCTCTATGATCGACATGCCGGGACTCCCGCCCTATGGCGACCCGCGTACGCCGGACATTATCGTTGCGCCGAACGTGGGCGTCACCTACACCGGCAGCGCCAAGAAGCAGGCGGAGCACGGCGGCTTCGCGCATGACGACACCAACGTGATGCTGCTGGTTTCGCACCCGTCCTTCACGGCTAAGATCGTGACCGCGGAAGTACAGACCGCGCAGGTCGCGCCGACCATTCTTCGCGCGCTGGGGCTCGACCCGGACGCGTTGCGCGGCGTGCGCGAGGAAGGCACCCCGGTTCTTCCGGCCCTTCAGCTCGGGCACGGCGACGATCGTTAAATCTCAGGCAGGCGATTCTCTCTCGCGGGCGCTCACGGGCGCCCGCTTTTTTGCATTGCGGCCCCATCTGTAAACCATGCGGCGATGTATCCGTCGGGCGCGCGCCGCCGCTGCATGATCTCGCGGCGCTTGGCCCAGGCGCGCCGGAACCCGCCCATCACGAGCGGGAATGCGCGCAGCGACGTGAATTCATGCGTAAGGCACGCGCCCACAACCAGCAGATCTCGCAGCGTGATCGAAAGCCAGTGTCGCCGGTATAGATCGCCGGTCGTGTTCTTGATTCGCATCAGGAACCGATTCTTCACCGAATGCATGTTGATGAGCGGCGAAAGCGACCGCCGGTTCGAGGGCAGCGCGTGCCGCGCGTGATACGCCACTGCCGCCGGCGTATACAAACACTTCCAGCCGAGCAACTGCGCGCGCCAGGCGACATCCGCGTCTTCACGATAGGCGAAAAAATCGTCGTCGAAAAATTCGCCGCCCACCGACACATCTCGAATCATCTCCCGCCGGTAGAGCGCCGCCGCCCCCGTTGCCCCAAATACGTATTCCGCTCGATCGTACTGGCCCGCATCCGGTTCGCGGCTGCCGCGGTCGAAGTGTCGCAGATTCCGCGTGAAGTATATACCGGTGGAATCGAGCACTGCCGTTTCCGGAATCTCGGCGTCTTCCCCCATCGCAAACAGCTTGCCGCAGAGGCTGCCCGCGCTCGGATCGGCTTCGGCCGCCGCGATCAGCGTAGCCGCAAAATCCGGCGTCAGCCGCACGTCCGGATTCAGCGTCAGAATCCAATCGGCGTCGGAAAGCGCGATGGCCTGGTTCTGCGCGGCGGCGAATCCGGTATTCCGCTGGTTGTAAATCACGCGCGCGCGGCTCTCGAACTCGCGCAGGATCTCAAGCGTCCCGTCTCGCGAGGCGTTATCGATAACGATCGCTTCCGTAGGCGCATAACTTTGCGCGAGCACCCATTCGAGGCAGCGCCGAATATATCGCGCGCTGTTATAGGTGACGATCGTGATGGCCAGTTTGCGCGGCGGCCGCGACATTACGCCCGCACCAGGCTAAAATACAATCGCCAATACGGATCGAATCCCACCTGGCGCTGCAAGCTGCGGATCTCGCGCTCGCTTTCAGAGAACGCGGCTTCTATGGCTTCAGCCGCCCCGCGCTGTGCCTGTTTTCGAAAAGCCGGCCATCGCCGCAGCCCATGCCACTTTCCGCGCAGCGCAGCGAAGAAATGTCCCTGCTTGGCCGCGGCCATTAAAGACAGAAGCTGACCCACCAGGATCGGCCACGCAAATCTCCGCACTGTTTCCGGCGGATAATGCTTGGCTAACAGCAGCACCTGGTTGCGGGCGCTCAGGTACAGCACGCGCGCCCCGCGCTTGCCAAGCGTCGTGTGGCCGGCGTGCACCGCTACCGCCGCCGGCTCATACACTCCTTCCAGCCCCGCCAGCGCGCATCGCACGCCGAAATCGACGTCTTCATAATAAGATTCAAATCGCGTTTCGAGCAGCCCTACCCGTTCGAACACCTGCCGGTTGAACAATGCCGCCGTCATGGGCGGAAAAAACATCTTGCGGCGCACGGACCACACTGCGCCATCGCGTTTGCCGTAGCCGCAGCGCCAAGCATATGCCGCGCGCGAGACCAAATCCCAGCTTCCATCGAGCTTGGCCGGGTCGTCCCTCTGAAGCAGCTTGCCCGTCGCGAACAGCGCGTTCTCTTCTGCTACAGCCCGCAGCAGCCGCTCCAGCCACTCGGGTTCCAGCACCACATCGTTGTTGACAATCAGCAGCCAGTCGCCCGAGGCCTGGCGCACGCCTTCGTTCACCGCTGCCGCGAAGCCGCGATTCTCCGGGAACACGATCAGGTCCGCGCCTGATTCGCGAGCTACCATCTGCGTTGCGTCCCGGCTCCCGTTGTCTATGACGATGACCTGATCCGGCGGGCGCGTCTGAGTTTTCAGGTTCGCAAGGATGGATTGAACCAGATCGGCGCGGTTATACGTCGGGACGATGGCCGAAATCCGGGGCATCATTTCCACGATACGACGGCAATTCAGCGGCCGAATTTGCCTTTTGCGCGCGATACCGGCTCAACAGGCTTAAGGGCGCCAGTCGCCGATCAAGTACTAGCGGTTCGCTTTAAGAAGCTCGATCGAGGTCCGGCCCCACGTTGAACCGCCGCCCCAGGCGCACCCAGCGCGAGCTTGCCGCCATCCGCTGCTCTTGCTTGAGCCGTTCCACCTCCGCCCGCGCCGCGCTTCGCTCCGCGCGTGTCACCAGAACGTCCGTGCGCGCGTTGTCCAGATCGCGGTCCAGCGAAACCGCCCAGGCGCTTTGCCGGTTCAACTCCTCCTCGAGCCGCCGATGCGCCTCCACCAGCTTGGCATGTTCCACGCGCTCCTGATAGAGCTCCGAGTTCAGCGAGCGAATGTAATGCTCGCGCTCCCGCAGCAGATTGGCCGCATTGGCTAGATATGCGAATACCGGAATGTCGACCGGCTGCTTGGCGCAAACGGCGACGAAGAAGCGCGCTTCTCTCATCTCGGGCGGTGCCGCCAGGAACGACAGCCCTTCGCCGCTCGCCTGCTCGCCCGCAAATAGCAAGCACTCCTGATGGTTCTGCGCCACCAGCCGGACGAATGGAAATACTCGCGCGAGGATTTCTTCAAAGGCCTCTCGCTCAATCTCCGCCTGGGGCGCCCGGTCCTCGCTTGCCGTCTCGGAGTAGTAAAGCTTGTTCGGAGCCGATACCAGAAAAACGCCATCCGGCTTCAGAACCCGATTGGCTTCTTCGACCATCGACTGCCAATCCGGAGTACGCTCTACCATGCCGAACGCCGTCACCAGGTCTACGCTGCCATCGGCAGCCGGGAATGCATTCGCCGAGCCCGTCAGGAAACGGACGCCCGGGTATTTCGTGCTCGCGGAGGCGATGTCTTCCGTCGAAGCGTCGAAGCCTACCGCTTCGGCGGCTTGTCCGGCTAAGAACGCGGTGCCGTAACCGGTCCCGCAGCCGGCGTCCAGCACGGACTTGCCGGCGGCAAACAACCCTGCGAAGTGGTAGCGCGAGACTTGCTCATCCCAGAGATCCGGTTCCACCTCGCCAACGATAGCGGAATCGCGCGTGGCCAATCTGCCCTACAGATGAACTTGCCCCCACATCTGTTTCAGGTGAAGTAGCGAGCCTCCAACTCTACACAATCGAATTCCGCTCGATCACATTCTGGTAAAAATGAGCGCTCAGCTTCGCAATGCGCTTCTCGGTCTTGTAATCGACATAGTAGAGCCCGAAGCGCAGGCCGTAGCCGTCCGCCCATTCGAAGTTGTCCATCAGGCTCCACAGAAAATAGCCGCGCACCGGGAAATTTTCCGTCACGGCGCGATGCAGATGGATCATGTAGTTCCGCAGATACATCACGCGGTCTGTGTCGTAAACATGCCCATCCGCTGTCACCGTGTCCGCCGATGAGCAGCCGTTCTCGGTGACGTACATCTCCTTCACGTTCCAGATCTCGCCCAGGTGCCGCGGCGCCCAATACAACGCTTCCGGCCCAACCGACAGCCACTCGGATGCCATATGCGGATAGGAGGCGGGCGGCCTCACCACCGCAAACCCGGGGGCTGAATCGTCCGCCCGCACATAGGTCGGCGTATAAACGTTCATTCCTACGAAATCGAGCGGGCTGGAGATGATCTTCAAATCCTCGGCGGTGAACTTCGGGGCCGCCGCGCCTTCCTTGCGCAAGTATTCTTCTACGTACTTGCCCTCCATAATCACGGTCAGGTACGGCGCGTTGAGCACGCGCATGGCTTGGACGCTGGCCTTGATATGCGGCTCGGCCTCGATCACCGGGACCGGGATATTGAAATTCTCCGCGATCCCGACCTTGGTCCCCGGCTTGCCCTTCGCCCGAATCGCCTGCACCCCGAGCCCATGCGCCAGCACGGCGTTATGCCGCGCCTGGTTCAGCTCCGCCGCCGGCAGCGTCAGCCCCGGCGCGAACTTGCCGTCGCGGTATCCCAGGTCGATGAACGACGAAAACTCGTTTGTCGTGAAGAAATGCTGCACGCGGTCCGAGAGCTTACCCGCCACATACCCCGCGTATTCGCCGAACGCCTGCGCGGTCTCGCGCGATTGCCACCCGCCCACTCGGTCCTGCAGCGCCTGCGGCAGGTCCCAATGGAATAACGTGCAGTAGGGCTGGATGCCCTTCGCCAGCAGCTCGTCCACCAGGCGGTTGTAGAAATCGATGCCCTGCGGATTCGGCTCGCCCGCGCCCTGTGGAAAAATGCGCGGCCACGACACCGAAAACCGGTAGACCTTTGCCCCCAGCGACTTCAGGAGCCGGATGTCCTCCTTATAAAGATGGTAATCGTCGTCCGACACATCGCCCGTTTCGTTGTTGTGCACCTTCCCCGGCGTATGCGAAAACGTGTCCCAGATCGACGGCCCGCGTCCGCCGTTCTTCGCGCCGCCTTCCACCTGGTAGGCCGCCGTCGCGCAGCCCCACAGGAAGCCGTCCGGAAACTTGTAGTAGGTCTCGCGCGGAGTCGCAGCCTCCAAGCCTTGTCGCGCCCCCGCCCCGCCAACGGTTCCGGCCGCGGACGACGCAAGCGCCGCGCCCCCGGCCCACTTGCCAAATGCTCGCCTCGAAAGGAATTTCGACATGGGACTCCTTGCACCTGCCTTTCAGTTATAAGTAGACACCCTCCGCCTTCGAATTGTTCACAGGAGTTCGCCCGCCGTGCGCGAATCGTCTGCGAATTTGCGGCCCCTGAGAGCACCCTATTACATCCCCATGTCTCATTCAGCCGTACGCGCCGCGGTTCCGGGCGCAAAGAAGTGGCTTGGCTGGAAAGTCATTTCTCTTATGGGCCGCCACGGCAGGACGCTTGCCGGGCTTCTGGTTCTCATCCTTATCGCGGCCGGGCTCGACATCGCCGTGCCGTTCCTTACTCGTACCGTCATCGATAACGTCGTGCAGTCGCTGCGCTCTAGTTTCGCCAAGTCGCTCGGCGCCGGCGGCGGCGCCGTTCGCACTCTCCTTCTGGCCGCTCTTGCCATTTTCGCCGCTACCGCCGTCACGCGCCTGCTCCGCTCCTTCTACAACTACCGTCTCTTTCGCGCCGTCTCCCAGTCGGAAGACGAAGCCAAGAACGCCGCCTTCGCGAATTTCCTCAGCCTCGATACCGAATTTCACTCCAACGTGAACACCGGCGAAATCGTGGGAGCGCTCGATCGCGGCGGCACGGCCATCTTCGTCGTCCTCTATGAAGTCCTCGGCCAGAACCTGGTGCCCCCTCTGCTGGTCGCCGTGGGCGTGCTTACCGCGCTCGTTCTCAAGAACCCTCTCATCGCCGCCATCGTTTTTCTTCCTCTGCCCGCTTACATCCTCATCGTCGGCCGCCTCAAGCAGAACATGCAGAAGCTGGAGCTTCAGGTCACGCGCGCCTTCGAAACCGTCACCAGCGAATCCTACGACATCGCGAGCAACGTTCGCGTCGTCAAGAAGTTCAGCCAGGAGCGCGAAGAGGCCGCCACCCAGCGCCGCCTCCTGAACATCGCCCGCGGCAAGCAATTCCGCGGCGAGCGCTTGTGGGCGCTCATCGAAAACATCCAGACCCTCATCGCCACCGCCGGCCGCGTCGGCGTCATCGCGGCGGGCGGCTTTCTGGTGCTGAACCACCGCTGCACCATCGGCGATTACGTCCTCTTCATCGCGCTGCAAGACATGGTCTATGGGCCCATCTCGCAGCTATCCATCATTCTGCCCAAGCTGCATCGCAACTTGTCGCGCGCCGAGCGCCTCTTCGAAATTCTCGAAGCCCCCCGCCAGGTGACCGACGCGCCCGCCGCCCAGCTCCTCGCCGGCGCCGAACACTCCATCGAGTTCCGCAACGTCTCGTTCACCTATCCCGGCGCGCAACGCCCCGCGCTCCGCGACGTCAGCTTCAAAGTGCCTTCGGGCGCCATGGTCGCCCTCATCGGTCCCAGCGGATCGGGCAAGAGCACGCTCATGAATCTTCTGCAGCGCCTCTACGATCCGCAGTTCGGCGGCATCTCCATCGACGGCGTCGATATTCGCCAGTTGCGCCAGAGCAGCCTGCGCGATCACATCGCGGTCATCCCTCAGGAAATCGAGCTGTTCTCGCGCACCATCGCGCAGAACATTGCCTACGGCCGCGAGTCGTTGTCGCAATCGAATCTGGAGCGCGCGGCGCGCATGGCTCAGGCGCACGGCTTCATTGAAGGCTGCGACAACAGCTACCAGACCTCCGTCGGCGAGCGGGGCATGCGCCTCTCCGGCGGCGAGCGCCAACGCCTCGGCATCGCGCGCGCCATCGCGCACGATCCCAAGATCCTGATCCTCGACGAAGCCACCAGCAATCTCGACAACGAAAGCGAGCGGCTGATTCAAGTAGCCTTCGAAGACCTGATGCCCGGGCGCACGAGCTTCGTTATCGCGCATCGTCTTTCCACCGTGCGCAAGGCCGACATGGTTGTGGTTTTCTCCGAAGGCGCCGTGGAAGACGTCGGCACGCACGACGAACTCTGGAGCCGCAGCCCGACCTATCAGAAGCTTCACGGCCTCCACGTCGCCGAGCGCCGGCCTCGCCATCGCGTCGATCATCGTCAGGATGAAATCGAAGCGCTCCCGTCGGCGGTGGGCGAATAGTACGCGTGCCTCAAGCCTCCCGGCCTCGCGCCCGCCGTCCTGGTCAAAATACCAGCGACGCTTTGACTCAAAATGGGTACGAGGGCTGCCTAGCCGCTCATCTTAATTAGAAACAAGGAGATTACCCATGTTTAGGAACCCGTTTGCAGCAAGCGTAGTACTTTCCGTTGCTTTGCTTTCTATTTCATCAGCGGCCAAGGCCGAACCGCCGAACCCCATGCCGAATGATCCACCTCGAACATTGCAGTACGAGCCGCCGAACCCAATACCTGAGAAACCCCCTCTTGCCGTGCTGCTCTAAGACGGCTAAACTAGAAGTCCGGTGAGCGCGGATTTCTTCAATTCTGCTGAGTCAGCCGTTACGTATGCGTCTACGGCAGCAGAAATAATTCTGCTAATACGGCTGACTTGGCTTGGTTTGCTGAAGGATTTTAAATTATTTGCCATTTACCTGGCCTTCGACGCCGTTCGGACGGCTGCTCTCGCCGGATGGAACTATCACGCACTCAGCTACGAATGGGTTTGGGCCACGACCGTTCCGCTATCGACCCTCCTTCTGGCGAGCGCATCCATTGAGCTCTCTTATGGGTTACGACAGCCGTTTCCGTCGGAAACCGGCAACCGCGCGTTTGGCTTATACGGGTTCTTGATCGGAATGACCGTCAGTGCGGTCGCCTCCATGCTTGCCCATCCCCAAGCTATTTTGAGATCCACAGTCCTGCTGACCATCATCGGCAGAAGATGCATCCTGACCGGCTGTGTATTAGGCATCCTTGCCCAGGGCGCCTATCTCCTCGTTGGAGGCGCTCCGCTCATTGCAAACTGGCGTTTGCACCGCCGTATTTTGCTGACATATTTGGCGGCAGTTGTCATCGCTCTTTTCGCCTCCACCACAAGTCAAAAGCAATACGCGGAATGGATCAACTTAATCTGCAATACTTCCCTGTTTGCCTGTTTCTGGCTGTGGACGGCGCTTCTCGCCCCCTCGCGCGCACAATCCTGGGCAGACGTCCGCGACCTTTCCTTTTATAATTCCCTTCTCACTTCCCGTTCAAAAAACGAAGAATCTCTTGCATAACTCGATCCGCCTGGTCCGTTTGAAAAAGGAACTGGGCGTGAGCCGCGCCGTCTAGAACAATCAGCTTCTTCGGCTCTGGAGCTTTTTCGAACTGCGCCTGGATGCCCGGCAGCCGAGGCCCGGCGGTGTTCGCATCCTCCCGCGCCACGATAAACAGCGCCGGCGATTTCAGTTTCTCGGCCGGCAAATTCGGCGCTCCTCCGAGCATCACAATCCGGTCGATCTCACCCGGCGAAGACTGGATCGACGCATCTCCCGCCGCCGCGCCGCCGAAACTCCCGCCCACTACCGACACCGATTTCGCGCCATGCGCCCGCAGGTAATGCACCGCCGCCAGCACATCTTTATAGAACGGCGCGCTGTCGAAGTCTTTTTCTCCCGGCCCCGTCGAGCATCCGAACCCGCGAAAATCAATCGCCAGAATCTTGAATCCCTGCGAGCTGAGATATTCCGCCTGCGAACGCCAGCTCTCCTTCTCGAACCGCCCGCCGTGCGCCAGCACAACGGCCCGCTCTCCCGCGCCATATTCATCCGCGCAGACTCGCCCTTTGTCCTCCGTCCCAAACGAAACAGACTGCTGCGCGCTTGCCGCCGCGATCCCCGCCAGCATCAAGGTCACTGTTCTCCAAAACGTCATGAGCGTTTTCACTTCCCTATACAGAAGGTTGAAAAGATCCGATTCAGGATATCGTCCGCCGTCGTCGCGCCGGTCACCGCATCGATCGGCCGCAGCGCCGCATATAAATCGAGCAGCAGCATCTCGTGCGGAATCTCGAACTCGACCGCGCGCCGCGCATTCACAAGCGCTTCCAGGCTCTCGCGCAGCAGCGCCTCGTGCCGGATGTTCGTAATGCTGCCGCTCTCGGGCGCCATCAAGCCTTCCGGCGCCAGTCGCTCCAGAATCCGTCGCCGCAACTCCTCGACGCCTTCGCCCGTCGTAGCCGAAACTTCCACCAACCCGCCGATGCTCTCGCAGCGTCGCTGAAGGTCGCGCTTGTTGCCCACCAGCACCGGCCGCCGATCTTCCAGCTTCGCCAGCAATTCGCGATCCGCGTCGGTCACTTCCTCCGAAAGATCCAGCACCAGAAGCGTCAGGTCCGCATCCGCGACAGCCTGGTAGCTGCGCTCGATCCCCAGCGTCTCGACCAGATCGCTGCCCTGCCGAATGCCCGCCGTGTCCACCAGTTTCAGCGGCAGGCCTTCGAGCGTCGTCGTTTCCGAAACCGTGTCGCGCGTGGTGCCGGGAATCGCCGTCACGATGGCGCGGTCCTGCTCCAGAAGCCGGTTGAACAAACTGCTCTTGCCGACATTCGGACGGCCCGCGATCGCGAGCGTGAATCCTTCGAAGACCAGCTTGCCCGCCCCGAAGCTCGCGACCAGCCGCTCCACGCCTTGCTGAATCGGCGCGAGCCGCCGTAGGATCTCCTCCGCGCTCGCCACGCTGATGTCGTCTTCGGCGAAGTCGATCCCAGCTTCGAGCAGCGCGATCAGTTCGACCAATTGCTCTTTCACCGGCTGGATGCGCCGCGAGACCGAACCTTCCATCTGCTGCGCGGCCACGCGAGCCTGATAGAGCGTGGTCGCTTCGATGAGATCGCGGATCGCTTCGGCCTGCGGCAAATCGATGCGGCCGTTCAAGTAGGCGCGAAGCGTGAACTCGCCGGGCTCCGCGATGCGCGCCCCTTGCCCTGCCGCCCGCTCGACGCACAGCCGCAGAATCACCGGCGCGCCGTGGCACGAGATTTCGACCACATCTTCAGCCGTATAGGAACGCGGCGCGGCAAAGTAGGAGACCACCACCTGGTCCACCGCCGCTCCATCGGCATCGAGCAGCGCGGCTAACTGGCTGGTCCAGCTTTGCCATCCTGGCTTGGATGGAAAACGCAAAATGGCTTCCGCGATCTCGCGGCTTCGAGCGCCCGATAGGCGCGCCACGCCTAAGCCGCCGCGACCCAAAGGTGTCGAAATGGCGACAATCGTGTCGCGCAGGTTCATGCCGGAAGAGAGTTAACGAGGCCCGCCGCCCCGCCCGCCGCGTGGAGGCCGGTTGCCGCCCCGATCGCCGCCCGGGCGATGTCCGCCCCGCCGCGCGTCACCATGGCCCCCGCCCCGATCGCCGCCTCTGCCTTCGCGCCGCCCGCCGCCGAATCGAGAATCGTGCCCGTTGCCGCGCCCGCCATAGTGCGGCGTCTGCGGAGGCGTCGGCATATCCGCCGGAACCACCACCACCGCGCGCGCAGGTCCCACGCCCACGCTCTCGCTGCGCAGCTCTTTTTCGTCGCGCAGCGCCAGATGGATCACGCGCCGCTCCCGGCTGGTCATCGGGTTGAAGTGGAACGGCACGCGCGTGCGCTTCACTTTGTCCGCCGCGGCCAGCGCGCTCATGCGTAGCTCTTCCACCCGCAACAGCCGATAATCGTTCGCATCGAACGAAATCAGCGAATGATCTTCCGGCGGCAGGCGCAGCGCCTCCATCGTCAGGTGTTCGAGCGCCAGCAACAGCTCGGCGCGATTGGCAAGCAGCAACTCCACATCCGGCCCCGAAAACCTCACCGTCACCTCCGGATTTTCCACTTCCGGGTGCCGGTTGTCGGGCGTGGCCAATTCGTAATCCAGATCCAGCCCCGCGTGATCCAGAAGCGGGTCGAGAAAATCGTCCACCTTCGGTTCGAGCGATTCAACCGTGTACTTCATGCGCTTACTTCTTCACCGTCCTTTTCACTGGCGCTTTGGCTGGAAGCGCCGGAGCTTGAGCGGGCGCGGGCATGAACCTGTTGATAATGAGCTGCTGTGCGATTCCCACCACGTTGCCGGTCAACCAATATAGTACAAGTCCCGCCGACGCGTAATAAAACATGAATCCGAACATCAGCGGCATGAACATCATCATCTTCTGTTGGTTCGGGTCCACGCCCGCCGCGGGCGTCAACTTTTGCGTTAGAAACTGCGTGGCGATCAGGATGATCGGCAGCAGGTGAATCGGCAGCGACTCGGGCGACGACAGGTCCGGCACCCACATCCAGGGCGCATGCCTCAGCTCGATCGCGATGTTGAGCACTCGGTAGAAGGCGTAGAAAAACGGCAGCTGCACCAGCATGGGAAGGCAGCCGCCCAGCGGGTTCACGCCCTCTTTCTTATAGAGCGCCATCACTTCTTGGTTCTGCTCCGCCTTCTTGGGATCGCGAATGCCGACATTTTTGTACTTCGCGTTGATGGCCTGGATCTGCGGCTGAAGCTTCTGCATCTTGCGCGCCGACTTCAGGCTCGTAAAGCGGAACGGGAACAGCGCGAGGTTGATGATGAGCGTCACCAGGATGATCGCCCAGCCGTAATTATTCGTCCAGTGGTCGTTCACCCAATTGAGCCACAGGAACAACGGCTTCGCGAGAATGCCGAAGAAGCCCCAATCGACAATCTGCCCCAGCTTGGGGTTGACTTTCTTGAGCAGCTCGATGTCCTTCGGTCCCACGAACAACGAGAAATCGTTCTGCGGCCCGGTCGAAATGCCCGCCCCGACGAACTGCGTAGGCTTTTCTTGGTTCGGCAGCTTGATCTGGTCGCTGAATGTTCGAATCTCGAGCGGCGCGGAACCGGCCGGCAGCGCGACGGCCGCAAAGAAATTATCTTCGAGGCCGCCGAAGCTGTAGTTGCCGCTATCGGTAACCGGCCCGTTCTTTGCGTCCTTCGCGTTCTTCTTCACCAGCTTGCCCGCGCTCGCGTCATAGCGCACCGTGTTCTCCGTCGACGACGCGTTGCGAACCTTCTGGTCGCCGAAACCGCCGCGCCAGACTAGAAAATGCGGAACGGGCGTGTTGTTCGACAGCACCTCCGACGTGACATTCGCCAGATAGCTGTCCTTGCCGAATTCAAACGTTTTGCGAATCGTGGTTTGTCCGTCCGAAAAGTCGTATTCGATGTGCGCGCCGCCGGCCGAGATCTTGGGCTGATAGAGCACCGTGTTCGCGTCAACGGTCAGCTTCTGGCCTCCCGTCGCTTCCACGCTGAACGGCAGCGGAACGTCCGAAGAAGTGTTGATCAGTTGCAGCGGCTTGCCAGCTTCGTCGCGATAATGCTTCAGCAGCCAGCTCTTCACCACCGCGCCTCTGTTCGTGAAGACCACCTGATAGAGGTCCGTATCGACTTCGGTGGTCTGCTCGGTGGATGCCTGAGTCGCTCCTGCGGCTGCGGGAGCGCCATTCTGCGCCACAGCCGGCGCCGCGGTGCTCGGCGGCTTCGTCGCTAGCGCCGCCGCCGATTTGTCGTTGATCGGCGCCGCCGGCTTTGCCCCCGGCGCGGGCTTGAAGATGTACTGCGAGACCAGCAGCACCAGCATCATCAGCGCGAGCGCCAACGGCAGGCGCTTCTCAAACGAAGCCGGCCCGGGCCTCACGCCGCCTGGAGAATTAGACATAGCTCACTTTCCAAAATCATGCTCGTTGACCGGATCGTAGCCGCCCGCGTGAAACGGATGGCAGCGTCCGAGCCGTTTCAATCCCATCCAGGCGCCTTGCGCCGCTCCATGCTTTGCGATCGCTTCCATCATGTATTCCGAGCAGGTCGGATAGAACCGGCACGCCGACGGCAGCAGCGGCGAAACGAAAAACTTGTAGCCTTTCAGGGCCGCGATCAGGAGGCGTTGCATCGCGCAAATATGCGGCCCACTTCGCGGCATAACTCTTCAAACGGCGCATCCAGCGCGCTTCGGCGCGGATTGAACACCACCGCCCAATCGTTCGGAATGGAAGACGCCCGGCTTCGCACCGCTTCTTTCATACGGCGCCGAATGCGATTCCGTTCCACCGCTTTGCCCACCGCCTTGGGAACCGTGTATCCAAACCGCGAGGGGTCGGACCCGCTCTCGCGCAGGCAGAATGCGGTGAAATAGCGGCTGGTCATGCGAATACCGGTCTGGTAAATCTGGCGGAATTCGGGCGGCCGGAGGACCCGCCTCGATTTCGCATGCGGCGGCGGCAGTGGAACAATCGGCGACCGCGCCTACTTGGAGGCGCGAACGGCCGGCTCGTCGCTCACCGTCAGCTTGTGGCGGCCCTTGGCCCGCCTGCGCGCGAGTACGGCCCGGCCGTCTGCCGTCTTCATGCGCTTGCGAAAACCGTGAGTCTTAGCCCGGTGGCGGTTGTTGGGCTGAAATGTGCGTTTTGGCATTCTTCTCTCTTCGACGGTTTGCGGGGACCATCGTCACCGCCGGGAGACACACCCCCGCCCGCTGGATTCGAACCTTTAGTATAACAGTCTCTACACAGACGCCCATCGACGGTGTAAAAAGCCTGCGCGGCGATTCCAGGAGAGCGATCCTATACCGCATGGTCTAGGAGAGAAGATTTCCCTGATTTCGCCACTACAGAAAAAGCCGGCCTGTTGCCGTCGAGTGACATGGATCGGCCATGACGGTGGTGTCATTGTGAACCCAATATTTGAATTCAACAATCGGGTGCCGAAACGCGCCGATGAAGGAGTTGGAAAGGTCGCTTGGGATCACGCGCGAAGCCAGGCAGTGGCCCTATGGTCCACAATCCAATTGTTCCTTCCAGCGATTCTCGGGGGCGTCTATGTCTGGTGGTGGGACAAGAAGTTCAGTTTGCGGCAACGTCTCGGCATTTGGGCCGGTTGGGGTTTGTTGGCTCTCATCTTCATCGAATTGGGCGTGGGACCGGTACTCGACCTGTTCATCGATCATTTCTCCTCGCCTGTAAAACGTACGCTCGGTCTAGCGCTGTTTCTGTGTGCATCGATTGTTGTCATCCATCACAGAAGGCTTCATAAGAGGCTGGAACGGCACAGGAATTTTGTCGATGTTCTCCGAAAACTGGCTGTGGACGCGAGCCTGGTCGGCAAAGAAGGTTCCAAAAAGAAATTCGAGGAATTCGTGTCCGATGCTCTTCGTAGCCTGGTGTTCATAGTGCAAGATCAAAACAATCGGCGCCCTTGTGCTTTCGCCGCGTTGCTATATCGCACTGGTTCGGGCGAGCCCTTCCGTATATTTGATCAGAGCCCATCGGGCCGGTATCCACGCCAATTGAAAATCGATGGCGAACAGAGCGCCGCTGCAAAGGTTGCTGATTATTCGCACGAAGAAACTCTGTACATACCGTGGACACGACTGCGCCACGGGGTCAAAATTACCAGCGCCCAGAACGAGCCCGAGGAGCGCGTCAGCCAGCGAAGAACAAAAAGCGTACCAGGGGCGATGCACATAAGCTCGGGAAAGAACGCGCCCGACTTCCTTCCTTCGTCAGACCCCAACGCTAGACGGTCACTCCTGCTTAGCCGAGTTGCTTTCGAGGTTCCCGGGAATTCTCCGCGCAATTCCTCCGTGGCGATACTATGCGTCGAGACGAACAAACGGGCCTGTCTGGGAGAGCTAGATTTCCATGCAATTCAGGTAATGGGTATCTTAATCGGCACATTACTCAAACGGGTTCTGAATGAGATAGACTAACCGAAACCCCGCAATTAGGGGAAACTTAAGAATGTGCAGCGAGGGCCGATACGTATATGAGGGAAGATCATGTGAGTATTTGCGAAATACCTGAAGACCTTACTCAGGCTGACAACGCCGGGGGCTGCGAGCCCGATCCTCTGGACGATGATCTTCGTCGGAGTGTGTCCATTAACTCCGCGCCTATTCGTTCCGGCATCGGCCTCAAGGACATCATCGACTTCGTACGCGAAGGCGTCGCATCCAAAAGAGCAGAGGAGGAAAAACGCAGTTCGGACTCCCAAGACTTGAAAGCCTCAAGATGACCCAAAGACTCGGGTTTGATCTTCTCTTCGACGGTTTGCGGGGACCATCGTCACCGCCGGGAGACACACCCCCCGCCCGCTCGATTCGAATCTCTAGTATAAGAGGAGCCTAGAACGGCATCTTGCCGCCGGTCGCGCCGTAGATCTCGCCCGTCACATAGCTCGCGTCTCCCGAAGCCAGGAACACGAAAATGGCGGCTTGCTCCACCGGTTGCGCCGGACGGCCGAACGAACTGGATTTTCCGAAATTTTCCACCTGCTCCTTCGGCATGGTCGATGGTATCAGCGGCGTCCACACCGGTCCCGGCGCGACACCGTTCACGCGGACGCCTCTCTCGATTGCGAATTTGGAGATGCTTTTCGTCAAGCTTACGAGCGCCGCTTTGGTCGACGCGTACGGCGCGAGTTGATTCTTCGGGTCGTAGGATTCGATCGAACAAACGTTGATAATGGACGATCCCGGATCCATTTCGGGCAGCGCTGCCTGCGTCAGGAAAAACGTGCCATATACGTTCGTGCGATAGGTCGCGTCGAACTCGTCTTCCGGAATGTCCTCCAACTTGTCGTAGGTTCGCTGGAAAGCAGCGTTGTTGACCAGAATGTCCAGCTTGCCGAATTCTTCGATAGTGCGCGCCACAGCCTGCTGGCAGAATGCTTTCTCGCGAATATCTCCGGCTGATGCGATCGCCTTCCGCCCAGCCTTCTCGACCAAACGTATCGTCTCCTCCGCATCTTCCTTTTCCTCGGGAAGGTGCACAAAGAAGACATCGGCGCCTTCTTTGGCGAAGCAGAGCGCGACGGCGCGCCCGATCCCGCTATCGGCGCCCGTAATCAAAGCAGCTTTGCCTTCGAGCCTCCCTGCGCCCTTGTAGCTCGTCTCGCCGTAATCGGCGGGCGGATTCAGTTCGTTCGAGCGGCCGGGCGGCTTCTGCTCGCGCTGCGGAAACGGCGGCTTTGGAAAACGCTCGCGAGGATCGGGCGAAGAGGATGACGATTTCGAGTTTGGCATGGCCTACGCCACTGAGACGCCGGCGCCTGCCCGCCATTATCGCCGCAGAATTACCAGTAGTTCCCTTTCTTTCGTCCTAAATGGTACTTCGTTTGGGACGGTTGAGAGGGGTCACGTCAATCAGGATCTGGCAATTGAAACAACATCATCGAATGGCAAATCTCCTTCTCTGAGTAGCGTCACCTTCTGAGGACCCCCTACCCTCACAACCGTGGAATGTGTCGAGTAAAACCCGTCCGCTTCAATAGCACCCCACCCAGTAGGACCAGCTCTCTCGATTCCAGTACCCACAATCTCGCATGCACGCTCAAATTCCTGAACTGGCTCGCCTGTATTAAGATCCCGAATTGCGACCGTCATCTGCGCATATTCTGTGTTAGCTGCGATGTCACGTTCAATGAAACTATCTGGGATTCGTATACCGATGCTCTGATCGAAGCTACCGATCGCTCGCTCTAGGAAGTATGTTGAAATCTCCGGTTTTGCCGCACAGACTACAGTTATCGGCCCGGGCGTAAAGTGCTCCAAGAGCAGCGACACAATGTGGTCCACTTCGACCAGCCGATGCACCTGAAGGTAACTCGAACATGCAATTGACACAGGATCATCAGGCCGATTAAGTATCGCGTTTACGTGTCTCCGCGCAGCCTCGTCTACAGCCAAAACTGCGAGACAGTAGCACGTATCACTTGGCAGAAGAACTAAGCCCCCAGACAAAAGTTTGCTCCTTGCCCGTTGCACAAAAGACGTCGTCAATGCTCGCCCTTCGGTACGGTGATTTTTGGAAACGATAAACTCGGGCTTATACATGAAAGATGGCAGCTTCTTCGTTCAACTGAGTTGCCACGCAAAAGAGCGACCACAATTCCGCATCGCAGGGACGCCCATTTCCAACAATACTCGATCATTGGGTCGTTGTATGCCAAGATCCGTGATGGCTAGTTCTGGAAGAAGCAGCTCCGAGATGCGATTTCGGATTTTTCCAGCGACTGCGATTACAGATCGATGTTTACTGAGTTCGGCTACCACGGAAGAGAATGGCCCGAATCGCGAAGGCAAGCTCTACGTCGTGCTCCAGAATCGTCAATGCCGTAAGCGATCCAAACGCGCGGAGATTTGTCGAATTGTGTTCACAGCATCGGTCAAATCGGCAGCCGACGGAGGAGAGACCCCATGAACCACTTCGTTGCGCAGCCTTCTTATCCGATCAAAGTCCTTGAGCAACCGCTCATCGGATATGCCCAAGCGCGACAGCAACCGACTAGAGGGATAAATTCGCTCCGCCGGGACAGCGCTGGCCCTCGTGTGGATTTTCTGCTCTAATTCTATCCAGGCTGTAAGAAAAGCTGAATCAGCTCCCCCTTCCTGCTGGCCAACAATATTGGAGGCGCGCTGATGGTCCGTTGGAAGCGGACCGGTGGCTCTCAGGTTTTCGTAGAGCTCGTACCTGGCAGGATCATTTAGAAGTTGATCGATGATTTGCTCTGCAAGGGGCCGCTTCTCGAAATTGGCGGTAACGGACGCGATATATGGCGCCAGTTGATTTGGAGTGGCAAGTTGAAGGTGATGGAGGAATTGATATAGAAGGTCAACCCTGCCCAAGGCCGCATCCTGTAGGGGGGCGCCGGTTGAGCGAGTAACCGTGCTGATTAAGTGTGAGGCCAAATCATAGTGATTACTGAAATGGCGCTCGCCGGCGGCGATGCGAATTTGGCCGGCTCGCTGCAACAGCTCGAGCGCAATTTCGCCCGACAAGACCATACCGTTCAGCTGGTCTAAAATCGCGTATTCCTCCGCCGAAAGGCTTCCCTGTTGAGCTTTGTAGACCAGATCATGCTCCACCTCCGCCCAAGAATGCATTAATACTGAAGCGACTTGGATCTCAATAATCGCTTCGGCGTAACGTTGTTCCGCTTCATTCAACGAACTTCTTTTGAGATTGGCGCGATAATGAACGGCGGAATAGCCAGAAAACCTCTTGTTGTATTTGGCTGTTGAGGACGCCGGGAAAAGTCGCGGCTCCGTCCTGAGGCTGAAAAGCTGCCGTACGATGTCGTCCACCCTATGGCGGTCACCGGGAAAATACAGCGCGACACGCACACCGGCAAGATCGATAATGTCGCATCGAATGTCCTCCGCGGATGTATAGGCATTTGCGCGATCGCGCTGCCTTTGCTGCGCGCGCTGACGGATCTTTGCTTCTAAACGACTCCATGCCTTAGCTCTGGAGCTCACAATGCAACGAATGCCCGCTGCTCCGAGATGTGCTTCTAGCGTTTGTGCCGCCAGCCGAGCTGCTTTGTCAAAGAAGTCGTACTCCCTTCGATATCTCTCCATGAAGTCATCAATTGCGTCGCCCGCCACCCATTCCTCCCGAGTGTTATTTCGTGATAGTGTACTCCGCGTCCCGTCGGCTTTCCGAGATGTCAGGCTTCGCGTTTAGCCCGGCTTACCAATGCCCCGCGATAACGGTCGCCGCGTGGCAGAACGCGAAGCATGGATGCTGATGCACCACTAGGAAGGATCATGCGAGCTGCCGTCTTGTCGGCGAGCAAGTAACTGAGTAGATCCAATTAACTGAGAAACGGAGTAGCCCTTAATCGGCGCCAGTAGCCCTTATCGCCGAAAGATCGCGCCATCCACGCTATATCGTCCCGCGCCCGTAATCACCAAAGCCAGGAAAATTCCAAAAAACAGCAGCGGCAGTTCGCCGTTGCCCTGCCCAACTAACTTCATGTGATGAACCAGAGTAAACGCCGCGCCCAGGTTGATCACCACGATCAGCGCCGCATAGCGCGTTCCCAGCCCGATTGCGACCAGCAGCGAGCAGATGGCGTCGGAGAGGATCGCAAACAGCAGCGTCGGCAGCGAGCCGATGTGAATCGGATTCGGAAAGTGCGCCGACATCTGCGAAAAGTGCGCCACCTTCGCGTAGCCGTGCAAAAACAACAGCAGGCCTCCCCAGAGTCGCAAAATCAGGAGCGCAAGGTCGATGCTTCCCGTCGAAAGCGGTTTATTGATGCGTGGAGGTTTAGCCGGCATTTGTCTATTGAGCTATAGTAGCTCTCGACCGATGCCCAGATGCCGACTGCTGCTTTCGATGGCCGCGCTCTACGGCTTCACCGCCCTGGCGCAAACCGCTTCGCAAACTGTCCTGCTTTGGCCGGACGGAGCGCCGGGAGCGCAGGGCGACACCGCGGCCGATAAGCCTGCGCTCGCGCTCTATCCCGCGCCGGATGCGAACAAGATTCCCGTCGGCGTGGTGATCTGCCCGGGTGGCGGCTATCACAATCTCGCCATGGATCACGAAGGGCGCCAGGTAGCCGAGTGGCTGAACGGGCTCGGCATCTCGGCTTACGTGCTCACCTATCGGCTCGGCCCCAAGTATCACTTTCCCATCGAGCTCTGGGATGCGCAGCGCGCCATCCGCTACGTTCGCTCGCACGCGGCCGAGTTCGGCATCCGTCCCAACAAAATCGGCATCTGGGGTTTCTCAGCCGGCGGCCATCTCGCTTCTACCACCGGCACGCACTTCGATTCGGGCGATCGCGACGCGAAAGATCCATACGACCGGCCCAGCTCGCGTCCCGATTTCATGATCCTCGCGTATCCGGTCATCACCATGGAAGCGCCGTTCGTGCATCTCGGCTCGCGCGACAATCTCCTGGGCGAAAAGCCTGACCCGGCTTTGGCCGCTTCGCTCTCAAATCAAACGCAGGTCACCAGCGAAACGCCGCCCGCATTTCTGTTCCACACAAGCGACGACGACGTCGTGCCGGTCGAAAACAGCATCGAATTTTATTCGGCGCTGCGCAAAGCCGGCGTGCCAGCCGAGATGCACATCTACTTGCACGGCAAGCATGGCGTGGGTCTCGCAAAGAACGATCCCGAATTGAGCAGTTGGCCCGACCGCCTCGCAGCCTGGATGAAGGCCCAGGGAATCCGTTAGGCCGCGCCTAATTTCTGGACCAAGCCGCGCAGATCGATGGCGGTTCCATCCGTCTTGCCGCGCGGCAAAGCGGGCGAGATCGCAAGCGCTTCGTTGTGATTTTCGAACCAGGCGAGAAAGACGGAGTGTTCCGCGCCGGCTAACCGCTGTTGATTAATCCAGGTGTAATACGCGCCCATGTCCGCGTCGACGAGCGAGCCTTCCGGATCGGGCGCCGGCGTCCGCGCGATTCCGGCCAGCAGATCTTTCATCGATTGCTCGCGTTGGCGCGGAGCGAAACGCGCGAGCAGCGTCAACGGCTGGGCGCGGCGCAGAGCCTCGCGCGCCGACCACTGCACGAAGGTCGTGCTGAACAATTGAGTGCCTGAACCCTCCGTCAAGATGCTCACCTGAAAACGATTCAGCACCGCCGCCTCGCCGCTCCCGTCCATTCCCAAGTCTTCCGGACGCATCTGCGCGAGCATGGTTCGCAACACCTCCGGTCCGCCGCCGCCCGGCTGCGCAACTGCGCGCATCTTTTTTACCAGCGCGTCCCGCACGGTTTCGAGCGCGCCATAAGAAAGACAAGTCAAGGGCGTGCCGGACGGTTCGGTCCGTTCGCCGTCGATATACCAGTGCGCGAATGGCTCAGGATGCGCGGCTGCGCGCGCCACCGCGAGATTGAGCAGAACATTGCGCCCGTTCGCCGGATTCACATTTGTGAAGTAGACGCCCTGCCCTCGCAGCTTGCGGAACAGCGGATATGCATTCCGATCGACCCCGGCGCCCACCATTACCATCGATAACCGAGCCACGGGCAGCTCGGGCGGCGAGGATGCGGCGTTCACTTTGTGCACGTATTCGACCGCCGCCGTGCGGAAGGAATCGATCTGATGCGTTGCCCAAAGGTGCGCGGTCAACTGCTCGGAAAACAGTCCCGGCGTATTCACCCAATCTACTTGTTCGAGCCCCTGCGAAAGCTGCAGCTTGGCGAACGGCGCCATCACGGCGGCGAGCTGGTCGGGCGTCAGGCCGCCGAGATACGCAAGCTGGTTGTCTAACTCGCGCCGCTCGGCGGGAAACTTCCAGTCATACGCGATCAGTTCGCGCAGCAGCAGGGGCAGGAAGGCGAGCGGCAAGCTTTGGAAGAGCGCGATGCGGCTTGTAGCGATTCGGCGCGCCTGCGGAGGGTAGCCGCTGAACCGTTCGGTCTTGAGTTCGGACGGAAGCATGGCGCTACAAAACCTCCGGGAGCGGCCGGCCTTGCGCCATGCTCGGCGAGAAGCCGAGCAGAGAACCGATCGTCGGAACCAGGTCGGTCGATTCGGCCGCGCGATCCACAACGGCGTTCTCGCGAATGCCCGGCCCGAGCGCCATCATCCACGTCGTGCGCGACAACGGGTCCCCGGTGCGATGGTGCTGAAAACCATTGCCGCCCGGATCGGTATCGGAATCGCGCCCGAAATCGGGCAGGATGAAAAGCGTTGTCTTGCCGGCGTATTCGGGTTCGCTCTGAATCGTCTTCCAGATTTCGGCGCAGAGCCGGTCGCTGCGCTGAATCGCCTCGATATAAAGCGAATAGGTTCCCGAGTGCGCGATATCGATGTCGTGCAGCGTGATCCACAGCAGGCTCGGCGAGAGCTGGCGCATGAGCTGCCGCGCAATGAAGACCGAAAGCTCGTCGGGGCTCGCCAGGTTGCGGCCATGCTCCGAGAAATCGCTCACCGAAATCTTCAGCAGCTCCGCCATTTGATGCAGTTCCACTTCGCTGCCCGCGACTTGGGGCGTATAGAGCGGAGTTTCGTAGTTGTCGCGGAGCAGGTGCTCGTATTGAGCTTCGCCCGCGGCCGAAAGCGCCGTCCCGAGCAGGCGTTTCGGCAGAATCACGCCCGCGCCGAAGCCCGGCCCCCAGCCGCGATGCTCGCTTTCGCCGATGCGGTTGAACCCGTTGCTCGGCGCAACCACCCAGGCGTCGTTCGCCGGTCGCTTCAGATCGCGGCGGAAGTATTCGAAGACAGTCGGATTCTCGGGCGCGACGGCGGCGAAGTTGTTGAAGGTTTCGTAAACGCCAGTCGCAAGGCTTGCCGTCGCGACGTAGTGGCCCAGAATGCCGCGATTGACAACTTGCGTGAAGATGGTCGATTGCGGAATCAGTTGCTTCAGCAGATTCGGGATGTTTTCCTGCCCCTCAGGCATGAAGGTCTCTTCGTCTCGCGCGCCTCCGCCGAAGGTGACCACCACGACTTTCCTGTTGCGCGGCAGCGCAGCGGCGCGGCTATAGGGAGCAAAGCTGAACAGCGCGGCGCCCCCGGTTGCGCCCGTCGCGGCATGCAGGAATGCGCGCCGGCTTAACGCGACACGTCGCGCAACTTCTCGCTCACTTCCCAATTCTTTGTGGCCTCGTTAGCATCTATTCTACGGACAATTAACTCGCGCCGCGCTCCGTTGTAGGCAACCGCGCCGCGATAACCGGCGCCCGCGTCGAAGGCGTGGATGTTCCAGGAGTCCGGGTCGCCTTCGCGATTCGAGAGCAGGCGCGCCGGCTCGTCCGGCAAGAGCGAAACCTGAAAGGAATCGAGCGGAATCGAAAGGCCTCCGCCGATGGCCTTTATATAAGCTTCCTTGCGGGTCCAGCAGTTGAAGAAGGCGATCTCGCGTTGATCGAGCCTGACAGCTTCGAGATCCGCGCCCTCGGCGGGGCTGAAGAAACGCCGCGCTATATCGAACATGTCCGTCATCGGGCGGATCTGCTCGACATCCACTCCCAAGTCGCAGTCGAGGGCCATGGCGCAGGCGCCAAGCGAGCCTGAGTGTGACAGGTTAAAGCGCAGCCGGCAATCTTCGTTTGAAATGCTCGGCTTCCCTTGCGCGTTAAACGAGAATCCGATCCGCTCCGGAGCAACCTCCAGATACTTCGAAAGCAGGATGCGCAGCACGCCGTGCGCGATCGCAAACGAAACACGCAGATGAGGAAAAACGAAGCGCTCGGCCCGCGCCCGTTCGTCGGCCGACAGCACGCCGCGCAGGCGATCGAGCGAGAGCGCGTCCGCCGCCAGATCGAAGAGCCATACGTGCACGCAAGAGGTGTCTAGCGGTTCGATTGTTATAACTCGAATATGCCACGGTACGCGGCCGTCGATATCGGAAGCAACTCGGTTCGGATGATGGCGGCCGAAGTCGGCCAGGGCGCGACGCGTATTCTGGCCGAGGACCGGCAGGTGACCCGGCTCGGCGAAAGCGTGTTCCGCTCGGGCCGGATCAGCGGCGACGCGCTGGATTTTCTCTGCGCGCAATTGGCGCGCATGTACGCGACTTACAGCACGCTCGACGTGCGCGGCGTGCGGGCGGTGGCGACCAGCGCGGTGCGTGACGCAAGCAACCAGCAGGAGTTTCTGGCGCGCGCGAGCGAGGCGCTAAAGACCAATGTGGAAGTGATCTCCGGGCCGGAAGAGGCGCGTCTCATTCATCTGGGAGTGGAAGCGCGATGGCCGCGGCCCAAGGAGCGCACGCTCATTATCGACGTGGGAGGCGGCAGCGCAGAGCTGATTATCAGCCAGGGTGGACAGCTTGTGGACGCTGTCTCAAAGCCGTTGGGCGCGGTGCGGCTGACAGAGGTCTTCTTAAAGAGCGACCCGCCACGGCCAGAGGAGCTGCACCGGCTCGACAGCTACATCGAAGAGAAGCTTCTCTCCTTTCACAAGCAGCATGGGAGCGAGAAATTCGACCGGGCGGTTGCCACGTCGGCCACCGCGGCTGCCATCGTATCGGCGGCGAACCAGGTCCCGCGCGCCAAGCGCGAAGACGCCGACCGGCAGCGGGCGAGCCTCGCCCAGATCCGCGAATTGCATGCGAGGCTGGTCGCGAGCGACTTATCGGCGCGGCGCAAGATTACCGGCATCGGGCCGAAGCGGGCCGAGATCGTGACCGCCGGCACGGCAGTGTTCCTGCGCGCCCTGGAGATGTTCGAGCATCGCTCGCTTTATTACTGCACGGCGGGCGTTCGCGACGGCATCATCGCCGACCTGGCCGCGCGGGGCGTCGGGCGGGAACTCTCCCAGCTCTCGCGCGAGCAGCGCGGCGTTGTGGAGGCCATGGCCAGAAAGTACGAAGTAGCGCTAAAGCATGCGCGGCATGTCGCCTGCCTCGGGCATCGGTTGTTCGACGTTCTACAGAACCTCCATCAACTGCCGCCCGCCGCGGGCAAGTTGCTGGAAGCCGCGGCGCTGTTGCACGACATCGGGCACTACGTCAGCGGCACCGGGCACCACAAACATTCCGCCTATCTGGTGGCCAACTCCGACATGCCGGGCTTTACCGACAAAGAGCGGCTCACGATTGCCGCGCTCTGCCGCTTCCACCGCAAGTCGATGCCGCAGACGAGGCATTCGCATTTCCAGATGCTCGATGCCGAATCGAAGCGGGCCGTCGTGAACCTGGCGCCGCTGCTGCGCATCGCCGACGCTCTCGATCGGGGCCACGGCCAGAAGGTGCGGGACCTTGCGGCCGCCGGCAAGGACAATACGGTCAGCCTGTCGGTGCAGGCGGAAGCGGACGCCGATCTGGAGATTTGGGCAGCGAATGAAGCGGGCAAGGCGTTCCGCGAAGTCTATGCGAGACCGATCTCGCTACAGCGAGCCAAAGCGCAGCGTACGCCCTGACCCGCGCTCAGGGGCAGGTGAGCGCTTCTAGGCTCTTGAGCTTCGCCGCGAGGGTAGTGCGCTTCAGGCGCAGCATGTCTGCGGCGAGTTTCTTGTTGCCTCGCGCGCGAGCGAGCGCCTGTTCCAGCAGGTTCAACTCGATGCGTCCGATCACGGCTTCGAAGTCGAGGCCGTCTTCGGGCAACGGAATGATATGCGGCTGGTTGAGATTCAGGGCTTTCGGCGCCATCTGCGCCGGTAGATGGAAGTCCGATGGCAAGAGGACTCCACGGTCGCCCGATAGCACGATCGCCATCTCGACCGCGTTTTCCAGTTGCCGCACATTCCCTGGCCAGGAGTAGGCCGATAGATGCGCGAGCGCTTCAGGGGCAATATTTTTGGGCGCGATTCTTTCCTGGCTGCAGATTTTCTTGAGGAAGTGCTGGGCAAGCAGCGGGATGTCGGAGCTTCGCTCCCGCAGCGACGGGATGCGAATGGGAACCACATGGAGACGATAGTAAAGGTCTTCGCGAAACTTGCCCTGCTTGACGCGTTCCAGCAGATCGCCGTGCGTAGCGGCGATCACGCGAACATCTACGTGAGTAGTCTCCGAGCTTCCGACCTTTTGAAATTCGCGCTCCTGTAAAACGCGCAGCAGCTTGGCTTGTAGATCCAGCGACAGATCGGCGATTTCGTCCAGGAACAGAGTGCCTTCATCGGCCTGCTCGAAGCGCCCGATGCGAGCGTTGGTGGCGCCCGTGAAGGCGCCCTTGACGTGGCCGAACAGCTCGGCTTCCAGCAGGTTGTCGGGGATGGCGGCGCAATTCACGGCGACTATGGGCTTGGAAGCGCGAGGGCTCGCCTGGTGGATAGCTCGTGCGACCACCTCTTTACCGCTGCCCGTTTCACCCAGGATCAGCACGGTGGAGCGGCGGCTGGCGATGAGCGCGACCATATCGATCACTTTCTCCATGGCCGGGCTATTGCCAACCAGCATCTGACGCCAGGGTTCGTGGATCATCGGACGTGATGGGACGGCAGGCGGGGTCAATTTTGCGAGGCAGGCGGCGAGCGACGCGCCGTCGGGAGTCCGGTCGAAACAATGCCGAGCGCCCGCTTGCAGAAGGTGCGCGGCTTCGGGGGCAATTCCCGGCGACCCGATGAACAAGATGGGCATAGACGGTTTCACCCGCAGCATCTCTTCGATCGCGGCGCGAGGATCGTCTTCACGGAGCGGCAAGCAAACGATACTCGCTTCAAAAGCGTTGGGCTCCTGTTCGAGCTCGAACAAAGCTTCGCCGAGTGATTGCGTAGCCTGCCAGGTATAGGGCTCGGCCAGTAACTGCGCGGGATCGGGCGCAGCGGCCGAGTCGGCCAACCAAAGTATCTTCATGGTGCTAATAAATTGATCGGCGGCAAAAGTTTGGCGCTTTAGGGTCAGGCCCTAATTTTAAGACGGAGATTTTAAAGATTGCCCCGACTTTTCGAACTGCTCTTCGATCTCCTCCAGAGTCTTGCCTTTGGTTTCAGGCAGGAAGAAGACGGCGGTCACGAAGTAAACCACCGTAAAGCCGACGAACAGGAAGAACATGGCCGAATAACCGTAGTCGCTGACGATGGGGAGGAATATGGCGGCGAGGGTCGTGGAGACGACTTGATTAATGACCAGGGCGATGCTCATGCCGTTGGAACGGATTCGCGTGGGCATGAGTTCTGAGAGCGCGAGCCAGACGCAGACCCCGGGCCCGATCGCGAAGGAGGCCATGAAGGCGTAGAGGGTTAGGGCGACGAACCAGCCGTGGCGCGCATCGGGGACTGGAGAGACCAGGGCCTTTTTGATTTTGAGGGGCGCGGTACGGGCGGCGTCGAGATTGGAGAAGGGGTTCTTGAAGAACGCCTCGACCTTGTTCGATGGCACGCAACTGGCGCGGTTGATAGCGATAGGCGGCGCGGCGGGATCGTCGGAGCGGGCGACGTTGGAGGCGGCGGTGAAGTCGCCATACGAATAGACGATGCTGAGCGCGGCGCGCGTGGGCTCGATGGATGCGCTCGGGAATTCAGTAAGGAGTTGACGAGCGGTAGAGGCATCGAAGCGGAGAGACGCGGTCTGATCGGGCGTGACGACCGATTGCACGGCGGCCCGTGCATCGATCGTGTGTTTTTCCGAGTCGCGGAACAGCAAAGCGGTTATCGAAAGCGAGACGATGATGCCGGCCGTGCCGAGCGTGAGAAGGAACTTGCGGCCGCTGCGGTCGACCAGGACGATGCCCCCGATGGTCATCAGAAAGTTGACGACGGTGAACACGACGTAACCCCAGTGGGCGCCGATGTCGGAGAGGCCGCTTTCCAGAAGAATATTCGTGTTGTAGCCAATGATCGAGTTGATTCCGGTCGCTGTGTTGCAGAACAGAATGACGCAGGCGAGGACGAAGGGGATGACGTACTTCCGGCGCAGCAGGGACTCCTTGACGCGGCCGCCGGCTGACGTCGCGGCGCGCTCCGTTGCGGCCGTTTCTTCCATCTCGCGCAGCTCGGTATTGGCCTGATCGGCGGGTCGGGACCGCAGGAGGGCAGCAAGGGCGGCTTCGCGGCGGCCGCGGCGAAAGAGCCAGCGCGGGGATTCGGCCACCAGCGCGCTGCCGATAACGAAAAGGATACCCGGCGGAAGCGAGACCCAGAAGATGCGGCGCCACGCGAGATCTTTGAAGGCGAAGAGCGTGGCCGCGTCGGCGGTGCGGGTAACCTCGGCGACCCGATAGCTGAAGTAGATGCCGATCAACGCTGCCGCCACGATGCCGAGCGTCAGCAGCCACTGGAAGATGCCGGTGCCTTTGCCGCGATTCGATGCCGCGAGGCATTCGGCAAGATAAAGCGGCACGACCACGCCGATGAACCCGCCGCTGACGCCCTGCAGAAGCCGGCCGAAGAACAGAGGGCCGTAGCCGTGGGCCAGCGCGATGATCGGGATGCTGATGACGAACGTGAGGCCGCTTAAGACCATGAGCGGCTTGCGGCCCATCCAGTCAGCCAGGAGTCCGGCGAACAGCGTCGAGATGACGCTTCCGAGCAGCACGGCGGCAACGATAATGGAGAGCTGGCCGGCGTTGAGCCCCGAGGTGGCTTCGAGATAGGGCAGCGCGCCGCCGATAATGCCGACGTCCACTCCGTAGAGCAGGCCGCCGAGGCCCGCGACCAGAAGCAGGAACCGATTGTAAGTAGAGCTAGAGTTTTGAGGCGGCATGTAAACGCTCACGCAATCGCGCGGTGTGGAGGCGATGGCACTTCAGGCACAGCGTACGCATATTGGACAGATCGCACTGGCCGCCGCCTTCGGCTACTGGGAGGATGTGGTCGGCATCCCAAAGGGTCTTTCGGCCGCGCAGGCCCCAGTCGGCTGTGGCTTTGAGGCGAGCCGGGCCGCGCAATTTTCGGATGCGGCGGAACTCGGCGAGACAGTCGATGCGGCAGATGGCGCAGACGCCGCGGTCGCGCTCGAACACGCGCTCGCGCAGATGGGCGGGGCTGCTGCGAAGCTTCCATTCTTCCACGCACCAATCGGAGCAGAAGGTCTGGCGACCGGCCGGCGCTTCGAGGCCGCACCAGCGGCACAGGCAGCGGCCGTTCTCGCCTTTGGGAAGCGCTTCGCGATCGGCACGGCCGCCGGGCATGGCGCGCTGAGTACTCACAGAAACAGAATACCCGCAAAATGTTTAAAGCGCACGCGCGGGGCCGTGCGCGTTTTAGAAAGGCACATAGGCGTGCTCGGGGACAGCCGCGATAGGAGATTCGTGGCCCCGAGCGGTGACTTGCTCGAGACCGATGACACGGCCATCCACAATCATCAACGCCTGGTCGAAGTTATTCACGGTGGGGCAGACGTGCCTGGGAACGAGATAGAGTTTGTCGCCGATTTGAGGCAGCGCGGCCTCCCCGGTCGCTTCGATGGGCAGATGTTCTTCACTGGGCTTGAGGGGTTTCAGAGCGGGATGCCCGATCACAAAGCAATTCGGAACGCCGGCATCCACGGAAACGGCCTTGTGTCCGGCGTCGCAGGTGATGGAGCGCGCGGTGGGTCGGCTGACGACCGTCGAAAGGACGACCGCCGCCGGCGCATAGCCTTGATCGGGGAGTTGGCCGAGGCTGGTTGTATCGTTATACACGACCGTACCGGCTGAAATGCGGTGGACGAACGAAGCGTTGCCGAATCCCTGGTAGGACATCGCGAACGGCGCGGCGGGAGTTCCGGAGGTGATGACTTCGGCTGGCGGCGAACCGGCCTCGCCGAGCGCTCGGACAAGTCGCAGCAGGCGGCTGTAGCCTTGATGCACCAGGCCTTCGCGATCGTTTGCCGGAAAACCGGAGGCGTGGCCGTCGTAATAATGCAGGCCGCGGAACTGCGGGCCGATTTCACCGGCGAGAGCGACGATATCGGCGACCCGGTCTTCGCTGATGCCGGTGCGATGCATGCCGGGGTCGAGGTCGATGAAGAGGCCGGCCGCCGCGCCGCGCCAGGCGAGAGCCTGTTCCAGATTTTCAATTAAGACCGAGATGCGGACTCCGGGAAACTGGGCGGCGATTTCGAGAACTCGTTGGGCGTTCGCGCCTACGACCGCGAAGGCCACCAGCACATCGGACGCGCCGCACCGGCAGGCTGTCAGGAGTTCAAGCGTGGTGGCGCACTTCAAATGCGAGACGCCGTGCGCGAGCAGGCGCCCTATGGTTGCGGCGAGCTTGGCTGTTTTTACATGAGGCCGCCAACGGCCGGGATCGCCTCCCGTCATGCGGAGTGTGGCCTGGATGTTGGCGTCCACGAGCTTGGGGTAGATCAGCAGGGCGGGCGTAACAATGCGGTCTGGGTCCTGGAGGGTGTAAGTAGCGAGATCTATGTTCATCCTTGTACCCTTCTCTCTTTGCCGGCCCAGAACGTTTCGCGCAGCTCGCGTTTGAGGATCTTGCCCGTGCCGGTCTTGGGTAGCGGCCCTTCCACGAATTGGATTATGGCCGGAATCTTGAATTTCGCCAGTCGGCTTTGCAGGAACTCCACCAGCCCATCGCTTGAGAGTTCCTGGCCCGGTTTCAAGACGACGAGAGCGGCGGGGATCTCGCCCCACTTGCTATCGGGCGCCGAAACAACGGCGCATTCGAGCACGGCCGGGTGGGCGAAGATGGCCTTTTCGACTTCGATCGAAGAGATGTTTTCGCCCCCGCTGATGATGATGTCTTTCTTGCGATCCACGATGTGGATGTAATTCTCTCCGTCCCAGACAGCCATATCGCCGGTGTGCAGCCAGCCGTCGCGAATAGCCTTGCAGGTGGCTTCCGGTTCCTTGTAATAGCCGTCCATGACGTTATCGCCGCGGATGACCACTTCGCCGGCGGCCTGCATATCCCGCGGAACGTCCGCGCCCCCCGCATCGACGACCCGGATTTCATTGCCGAGAATGGGCCAGCCGGCCGTGGAGAGGTGGAACAGGCGGTCTTCTTCGCTTGTATAGCAAACGGTGTCTTTATGGCGGGCGTCCGTCGCAACGGGCGAGGTTTCGGTTAAGCCGTAGCCGGCCATGATGGCGCAATGGAATGCCTGTTCAAGGCGCGCAATCAGTTCAGGCGAAGAGGCCGCGCCGCCGAGATGGATCTCTTGAAGGCTGGAGGTATCGAACTCACCGAGCTTGGGGCAATTTAGCAGCGCGTTGGCCATCACGGGAACCAGCAACATGCCCGTGGCGCGCTCTTCTTCGATAAGCCGCAGCACATAGGCGGGCTCGAATCGGCGGACCATCACCTGCTTGATGCCGTTGAGAGTTGAGCTCTGGGGGCGGCCCCACCCGTTGGCGTGAAACAGCGGGATAGTGTGCAGCTCAACCAGCGAATCGCGTTGATTCAAACTGCCGGTAATGGCGAGCGCGTGCAGGTAAATGGTGCGATGGGAGAGCGCCACGCCCTTGGGCGCGCCCGTGCTGCCGCTCGTGTAGAAGATTTCGGCGATTTCATTCTCGTCGAAGGACATCGGATCGGGCCGAGCGATGCGGCCGCGAGCGAGCAGATCCTCGTAGCCGAGGCCGCCTTCGGGGGCGGGGCCGTCGATCGAGACATAGCGCTCAAGCGCGGGGCAAGAGGCGCGAAAGGCGGGCAGATAGGGCGCGAAATCGTTTTCGAAAAAGAGCATCCGCGCGCCCGAGTGATTGAGGATCTGAATCAGCTCGCCCGGCGTGAGCCGGACGTTAAGTGGCATCACGATCGCTCGCGCAAGGGGCGCGGCGTAATAGCCTTCCAGCAGTTGATGGTTGTTGAAGCTGAGGAACGCGATGCGATCGCCGGGACCGGCGCCTTCCGATAGGAGCCCTGCGGCCAGGCGTTCGCAACGTTCGCCGAATTCCCCATATGTGAACCGCGAGCTTCCGGAGACGACTCCGATTTTATGGCCGTAGAGATCGAAGCCGCGGTACAGGCAGCGGATCGGAGTCAGAGGAATGAACATATCGCTTGACGACTTATATAAGGTACCGTTCCCGCGCGAGGAGGCGGGTGGCGATGCGGCGCCGGAGGGCGATGGAATCGGGCGGATCGTAGCCCGCCAAGCGGCGCAGCACCTGCATGGTTTTGCGCAGGAAGTCGCCTTCTAGACACGCGCCGGCGACGTTGCGGGCGGCGAGTTCGACGCGCCCCATGGCGTCGCGCAGGAAGACGGCTGCAAGATCGGCGGCGACAGCGGCGCGCTTCGGGAACGCGGCGAGCTTGCGCGCGCGGAGCAGGCTCGATTCCATGGCGAAGGCTTCCATGACCATATCGGCGATGTGCATGAGGAGCTCCTGCTGCTGGTCGAGTTCGGCGCCGTGCTTCTGAAAGGCGACGGCCAGCGAGAGCAGCGCGATGTTTTTTGCGTTCGCGGCCAGGCGGCGCTCTTCATCGGCGTCTTGAGCCGGGAGAGAGCCGGAGAAGATCTGGCCCATGAGAGCCTGGGCCGCGGGAACAAGGGGCAGAATGCCGCGTGAGGCGCGCTTCAAAAGCATGCCGGAGATCAGCAGGCGGTTGATTTCATTTGTGCCTTCGAAGAGGCGGTTGATGCGGGAGTCGCGATAGGCGCGCTCGACCGCATAGTCCCGATGGAAGCCGTAGCCTCCGTGAACCTGAACGGCTTCATCGACGACGTAATCGAGCGCCTCCGAGCCGAACACCTTCACGATGGAGCATTCCGCGGCATACTCCTCGATGGCTTTAAGCATCGTTTGCGAAGCGCCCGGTTGATCCCACGAGAAGTTTTCAAGGCGGCTTTGAATGAGGCCCACTACGCGCCACGCCACCGATTCGGCCGCGTAGATGCGGATCGCCATTTCGGCGAGCTTGTGTTGAATGGCGCCGAAATCCGAGATGGACGAGCCGAACGCTTTCCGCTGTTTGGCGTATGAAATCGCGAGAGCTAGCACGTCTTTCGAGCCGCCCACGCAGAGCGCGCCGAGCTTGAGGCGCCCGATGTTGAGAATGTTAAAGGCGATGATATGGCCTCGGCCGATTTCGCCCAGAACATTTGAAAGAGGCACCGGAACGTTTTCGAAATAGACGGCGGTGGTGGAGCTGCCTTCGATGCCCATCTTCTTCTCCTCGGCGCCGCTCGAAACGCCTGGAAAACTGCGCTCGACCAAAAACGCGGTGAATTTGTCCCCGCCCACTTTCGCGAAGACCGTAAACAGATCGGCCGCGCCTCCGTTGGTGATCCACATTTTTTGGCCGTTCAGGATGTAGTGCGTCCCTTCGGGATTGAGATCGGCGCGCGTGCGGGCGGCGAGGGCGTCGGAGCCCGCTTGCGGCTCGGTGAGAGCGTAGGCGGCGATCATCTCGACGCGGGCCAGTTTGGGCAGGTATCTCTGCTTCTGCTCTTCGGTTCCGAAGTAAAGGATAGGCAGAGTGCCGATTCCGGTGTGGGAGCCGTGCCAGGCCGCATAGGAGGCGTCCCGGCCCAGGTGCTCGGCGACGATCAAAGCGGAGGCGAGATCCAGTTCCATGCCGCCGAACTTTTCGGGGACGGCGACCGCGGTCAGCCCGAGCTCGCCGGACTTGCGCAGCGCCCGCGCGGCCACGCCGTCTTCGTGACGAAGAATGGCCGGAAGATTGGGCTTGACCTCCTGCTCGAAGAATTCGTCAGCCGTTCTCCCGATGGCGCGATGGTCTTCGGTGAGGTCTTCGGCAGTGAAGATGTCTTCGGGGCGGGCATCTTCGATCAGGAATGCGCCTCCCTTCGGGGGCTCGAATCTTTGGGATGTGGTTTCGGCGGGTGCGGCTTCGGCGGGCGTCATGGCTTATTCTCCTTGTTCTTGGGTCTCTTCTGTTTCGAGCACTGGGGCCAGTTTCGCGCGCAGTTCGTCGGGCATGGGGACGGCGCGCATGGTTTGCGAATCGGCGCAAGCGACGACGACCACGCCTCGGGCGGCCACCTCGCCGGCTTTGATGGTCCGGAATTCGAAGCGAATCGAGGAGCGGCCGAGCTTCGTCAAAGATACTTCGATGGTAATAAGATCGTCGTGCCCGATGACGCGCAGGAAGTCGCATTCGACATGGACGCGAGGCAGGTTGTAGCCGGCGCGCGAACTATAACTGATGCCCAGCGTGCGCAGGAATTCGATTTCGGCCGATTCGAAGTAGCGGAACATGGCGGTGTAGTGGATGCGGCCGCTTGCGTCTGTATCGATGAATCGGATGCGGGTTTCGAAGCGAAAGGGCATGTATATCGATACTACGGCGCTGCGGGCTACTATCTCCTCGGCGACCGTCGCGACTAACACGCCTGGTCAGAGGGCAACGTACTCCTGCTCGGTTACGAAGTAGGCGACGAAAACGACCAGAGCCTCTGGATCACGGCCCTGCAGAAGCGCGGACAGCCTTGGCCATTCGGCTAAGAGCTTCGGCACATCGAGCCCTCTCACTAGTTCTGTGAACTTGTCTGAGACTTCTTTGCAGGAGCGCTTCACGTACTCGCGCCAAGGTTCTTCGGGAATGCGTTCTGACGAATCCGCGTTGCACCAATACGCCTCCGCAATTGACCCATCGACGCGGAATTCAATCTGTCCTCCCAAACAAGCGAGATCAAACCTCTGAGCGGCGGCAAGCGCGGCGGGGAATGCTGATAGGTTCCAACCGTATTCGTTTTCCCGAAGCGTTGCGCCGAGCAACATTTCCGGCGGCAGCGCAGCAATCATTCCGCTCTATTGTATTTCGAGACCTTCATCTTCTGGATAACGCGCAACTGACGCCCATCTCTGCTCTTCCACTCCTTTGACGAGCAGCCACAGCATTAGCGCCGCCTCCGCAATGAAGCCGAAAATCTCAACGAAGACGGTCAAGAAGTGAATATGCAGTGGAGCAAGAGATATAAACCAGCCAATCCCTGCTGCTGCATTCAACACTCCGAGTATGTGCGGCAGGAACGACGAACGAAGAATCAGGAAGCCGATCAGCAAGCAGTACATTCCGAAGAAGAGCAGTGGATTGACGCGTCCCTTGCTGTAACGGAAGTACGGCATCAGCGTCGCAGCGCTTCCTGCAAAATTGAACAAGGCTGCAACCAGCGAAAGCATACTGCCCGCTGGCCGAAGAAGCCGATAAAGGAGAATCCCGAGCACTATGTAGAGCAATACCGAGATAACATTGACCCCCTTTCCCGGGCGGACTAAACCCCTACTGAGCAAAGCCTGCCCCGCAACCGCCATCAAGAAGTACATCAGATATACAAAACCCGTCGCCCTTGCCCACGAACTCTTCCCGCGTGGAATAAACATAATGGGTTTAGCTCCCAATTTTGCGCGACACGAGGATAGCACCCGGCACGGAAAACGGACCTAGTCTTTCCATCAAGCGATCAAGCTGCTCGAGGTGATCTTGGAAGTGCTCGGGCGGCTGCATGGGTCCATAAATGGCGAGACTCACTCATTTTTCGGGAAGAGCAGCGCGAAGCTACAAGCGCGACATTCCTTAAAGCACTGTGCGTTTAGCTGCGGCGCTGCGCTACCACGCAGTTTCTGACCCCGCCGCACCCAGGTTCGGCTATGATGTCGAGTGCCGCTTCCTGCAAGGAGAACTCGTTTGAAAACACGCCTCGCCCTTCTTCTGCTGCTCATCGCGCCAACACTTCCGCTATCCGCTCAGGCTCAGCCCGAGCCCGCTACATTACGCAGCCTGCTCCTGCACGAATTGCGCGCCACTCACAATCACGCCGAATGGTTCGTCCCGATCAACACCGCCGTCGAGGGGCTAACGGCCGAACAGGCCAACTGGCAGCCTCCTCGCGGCGGCCATTCAGCAGGGCAACTCGCTTACCATTTGCTGTTCTGGAACCGGCGCAATCTAAATAACCTTCGAGGCATCAAGAATGACAAGTTTACCGGTGACAATAAGGAAACCTTCGACCACTTCGACCAAAAGCAGTGGGCCGACGTCGTCAATCAACTCGATGAGGTCATGACCGGCTTTGAGAAACTTGTCGAAACGGCTGACGACCAGCAGCTCGCCAAGTGGGCGAACACCATCGGCAACATCTGCGCCCATAACGCGTATCACGTCGGTCAGATTGTGTACGTGCGCAAGCTGCAAGGCGCGTGGGATCCGGACAAAGGCGTGAAAAGTTGAGGTCGGTCGGACCCTGCGCGGCGCTTCATTCTCTCCTCAGCGCCTGCATCGGTTCTAGCGACGCGGCGCGCCGCCCCGGCAGGTAACAAGCAACCAAGGCGGTAGCCAGAAGAATGAGCCCTACGATCGTAAGCGCCGAGTAATCGAGCGAGCCAACGCCGAACAGTGTGCTTTGCATCGCCCGCCCCACCAAATAAGCGCCAATCAACCCCAGACCCGACCCGCAACAAGCCAGCCGCGCGCCTTCTTCGAGCACCAGCTTGAGCACCCGATTGCGCGTCGCGCCCAGCGCCATTCGCATTGCGATCTCGTGCGAGCGCTGGGCTACGGAAAACGCCATGACCCCGTAAATGCCCACTCCCGCAAGCACCAGCCCTATCGCCGCGAAACTGAGGAACAGAATCATGTTGAATCTGTCGCTCGCCAGAACATCGTCGCGCACCTGCGCCATCGTGCGCGGATTCGCCACCGCGACTTCCGGATCCACGGCATGCACGGCTCTCGCGATGCTGTCGAGCGCGGCCATTGGGTTGCCCGACATCCTGACGCCCACTCCCGCGCTCGGCCAAGGAGCCTGCCAAAACGGAATGCAGATCTCAGCGTCATCCTCCCGAAGGCCCCTGCTCCGTACATTGTGAAACACGCCTACTATCTGCCATTGGACCGGTTCGCCCACTCTCACGGGCCCCGCCAATAGCTGCGGTATCGAGACGCGCATTTGTAGCGGATTCTTCCCTCTAAGAAATCGATCCGCGAAATACTGGTTGACTATCGCGACCTTCGTGCTGGTGAAAGTGTCCCGATCGGTAAACGCGCGGCCTTCGATCAATCGGATTCCAAACGTCGCAAAATACCCAGGCGTTATCGCCCTGACACCGACCCAGGGTCGAAGCGACGGATCGAGGTATCCAGGTTCCCCAACGATGAAAAAGTGCGGATGGAAGCCGGTTCCCAACAGCGGAGTCCCGGTCTCGACCGAAACGTGCGACACGCCTGGAACGGCTGCGATACCGTCCAGCATCTTTCGGTAATAAGCGGTCGTCGACGGGGGAGTGGATGGCCGCGCATCGGGCGCATCCAAAAAGAAAGTAAGCGTATGATCCGTGCGAACGCCGAGGTCGACATTCATCAGGTTCCAGAAGCTGTGTATGGCTAAGCCGGCCCCTGCGAGCAGCGGCAATGCCAGGGCGAATTCCATAACGACCAGCAAACGGCGCAAACGGTGCGGCCCCGCGCCCGAGCGGCCGCCTTCCTTCAGCGCGTCCGCTGCGTCAACGCGCGACGCATACCAGGCGGGAGCACAACCGGATAGCAGCCCGGCCAATGTAGTCGCGGCGATTGTGAACAGGAGAACCGGCCAGTTCAGGCGCAAGTCGGCTTCGCTAGGCAACGTGTTGGGAGGCGTGACAGCAATCAGCCCCTGCAGCATCGCGTATCCGCAGCCGACGCCAAGCGCGCCTCCTGCCAGCGACAGAAGCAAGCTCTCGGTCAATCGTTGCCCGAAGATCGTTCCCGATTTTGCTCCTAGCGCGCTGCGTATTGCCATTTCGCGCTGCAGCACGAGGCTCCTGGCCAGCAGCAAGTTCGCGACGTTCACGCAAGCAATCAACAACACGAAAGCGATTGCTCCCAAAAGCAGCCATAGCGTTGTAATTCGACTGGCGGGAATAAAGTCGTTCTTCAGAGGTTCTACCGATACGCCCCAGCCCTTGTTGGTAGTTGGATAACTGCCGGCCAAGCGTTTGGTAACCCCGTACATATCGCTTTGTGCCTGTTTGATGCCAACTCCCGGTTTGAGCCTGCCCATCACATCGAGCCACCGGGTATCGCGATTCAGTTGCTCGCGCCGGAATGCCAGCGGAACCGAGAACTCCCCTTGGCCGCGATCCGTCAAACCCGGCGCAAATACTCCAACCACGGTGTAAGGCTCACTATTGATGCGAAGCGTGGCGCCTAGAACATGAGGATTACTGCCGAGCCGTTGCCAAAATTTGTGCGTGAGGATGACGACATGGTCATTCAGCGGCTGTCCTTCTTCGGGTAGGAAATCGCGGCCCAGAAAAAAAGGATACCCGAGCATGCGGTAAAGGCCGGGAGTTGTAACTCGCCCCTCTACGTTCTCCGGTTGCGCGCGAGTAGCGATATTGAACGAGCTCTCCGTCTGCGCATTGAGATCCTGAAAAACCCTGCTCTCGCGTTTCCAATCCAGGAAGTCTGCTGTCGAAACTGCGTTGCGGCCGCCGCGAATGGTAGACCACACCATCACCAGTTGACCCGCATCTGGATACGGAAGCGGTGCGAGTAACGTCGCGTAATCCACGGTAAAGATGGCGGTGTTCGCTCCGATCCCGAGAGCTAGAGTAACCAGCACCGTTGCGGTCAATCCGGGTTTCTTGCGCAATTGCCGAAACCCGTAACGCGTATTGTGAAATAAGGTTTCCAGTAACGGCAGGCGCCTGCCATCCCGATACTCTTCCTTGATCGCCTCTACTGCGCCGAACCTTACTGTCGCTTGCCGGCGCGCCTCTGCTGGCGACAATCCGGCGCGCGCATTCTGCTCGGTTTGTAACTTCAGGTGTTCCTCGATCTCCTCCCGCAAGCGCTCTTCATCGCGCGTCCGTGTGCCGTAAGATCCTAACCGCGCCAGGAATCGCTTCGCAGCTTTCATTGAAGTTCTTCCGCCTTGACTCTGAAAAAACGGGCCACAATCTCGGTTGTTTGGTCCCAGTCCTGTCTCTCTTGTTGTAAACGCCTGCGTCCCGCCCGCGTTAGCCGGTAGAATCGTGCTCTGCGGTTGTTTTCCGAAGCGCCCCACTCCGACTGAACCGCGCCTTCCTGCTCTAACTTGAGCAATACCGGGTACAAGGTTCCCTGGCCTACCGCCAAAAGGTCGCCACTGATCTGTTCAATCCGGCGCGCGATGCCATATCCGTGCAATGGTCCCAACAAATCCAAGGTTCGCAGCGCCATCAACGCCAACGTGCCCAGTGGAATGACCATCTTTTCTTCCGGTTGTTCCATTTGGTTTCCAACAGGAATCTAGCACCTTTCCTGTCGGAAAGCAACAGGAACGTAAGGAGGCGCCGCGATGGGCATCGCCTGATCCGCTTAGATTCGACCTTAACTCCGGCTGCCCTAATATAACCCCTGCGCGGTTTCGGCGGCTTCCTCGGCGTGCGGCCCGGGACCGTACCACTTGTTACCCCAGTGCAGCGGAACGGAGTCCATAACGTCCGAAACATTTTGATACAGTTCTGTTGTGGCCATCCAGTATGACGAGATCGGCATCTGGTCAGAAGTCAAGCTGGCGATCGTGCGCGAGTATGCGGCGGCCTACTCGAGAATCATGGAAGCGACGCGGCGGAACAAGCTTGACCGCCTTAGCTGGATCTATGTCGACGCGTATGCTGGACCGGGCTACCACCTCTCGAAGAAGACCGGCGAAACGGTCGAAGGCAGCCCCCTCATCGCCCTGAACACGGCTCCGCCGTTTTGCGAGTATCATTTCATCGACACGGAACCGGCGCGAGCAGAGCCGATGAAAACGAAGAACAACGCCGTGACCTATTACCTGTACTTCGCCTCCCAGAAACCAGCGGCTCTGAACATCGTGAATTACATCTTTCGCAAGTACGGCCAACCGTAATGGCAGAGCATTCAAAGATCGAATGGACCGATGCGACCTGGAATCCAGTACGCGGCTGCACGAAAATTAGCCCCGGTTGTAAGCACTGCTACGCGCAACGTTTTGCAGAGCGCTTCCGTGGCGTAGAGGGACACCCGTTCGAGCAAGGATTCGACCTGCGCCTCGTACCCGCCAAGATTGACGATCCTTTGCGTTGGAAGACCCCGCGGCGAATCTTCGTAAACAGCATGAGCGACCTCTTCCACGACCGGGTTCCGCTCGACTACATTAAGCGGGTTTTCCGCGTGATGACTGAGGCTAACTGGCATCAGTATCAGATACTAACCAAGCGGGCCGAACGGCTGGGCGAAATAGCCGGCGAACTCCCGTGGGCGCCGCACATCTGGATGGGCGTGAGCGTTGAAAACGAGGAATACCTTTGGCGAATCGACCACCTCCGACGAACGAAAGCTCACATCAAGTTCCTCTCGATTGAGCCACTGCTTGGGCCACTCGGCAAATTCAACCTCCGTGGCATCGACTGGGTCATTGTCGGTGGAGAATCAGGACCCGGTGCGCGGCGAATGCACGCCGAATGGGCAGCGAGCATTCGCGACCAGTGCCAGGAGGCAGGCGTCGCGTTCTTTTTCAAGCAATGGGGCGGCGTTTTCAAGAGAAAAACTGGCCGCGAACTTGAAGGACGAACGTGGGACGAAATGCCAGCGGCAAACGCCTTGGTGGGCATTGCGGCAACAGACTAATGAACGCAGCTTCCCAAAATGGCATTGACTAATGGTTCAACCCATAGTATTGTACCAGAATGAACACGCGTCTCACCATGGATAAAGCCGGGCGTGTGGTGATCCCTAAGCCCCTCAGAGAACAGTTGCATTTGGAACCGGGCGACGCGTTGGAGATGGAAAGCGCCGGTGAGCAGATCACGCTTCGACCGGTTCGGGGGACCGGTCCGCTAACCAAAGAGCACGGAGTCTGGGTGTTTCACTCCGGGCAGCCCCTACTAGCTTCGGCCACCGAAGAAATGCTTCAGCAGATCCGGGAAGAGCGCGATTTGGCGAATCTCGGCAACGGAGAATGAAGGGCTTCTTCGATACCTCGGTCCTAGTGCCGGTGTTTTACGGCGATCACGTCCACCATAAGCCCAGCCTCGATCGCTTCATTCAATTCGACAAAACGACTGGATGCTGCGCAGCGCATAGTCTGGCCGAAGTCTACTCGACCCTTACACGCATGCCCGGCAAGCACCGTATCAGTGGAGAGCAGGCCATGCTTTTCATCGGCAGTATACGGGAGCGGCTATCTATCATCGCCCTTAACGGCGATGAATACGCCGACGCGCTGCAGGCGTCTTCTGCTGTCGGGATCGTCGGTGGCGGAATCTACGACGCTATGCTGGCGCACTGCGCCATCAAGGCAAAGACCGAGACCATCTATAGCTGGAATGCGCGGCACTACTCGCTGTGCGGACCGCAAGTGACGCAACGGCTCAGCACGCCTTGACTTACGTCGAACATTCTATAGCCGCCTCCGCCGGGCGCCTCCATCCGTTCACAACTCATCAAAATATCTCTATCTAACTCACCTTCCACCCACTTACTCGCTTTTTCCACAATCTCGGAATTCGTTTCTGCCTCTCGCCGTGCTACCTTCCGTCAGGCTCACGTCAGCTTCGCGCGTCCCGCCATACAACCGCGTCGCTGCAACGTGGGCCCTTCTATATCTAGGAGCCGTCACATGCCCACGCCCGCCCAGATCGCAGCCAATCAGAAGAACGCTCAATTCTCTACCGGCCCCACTTCGCCCGAAGGCAAGGCCACGTCCTCACTCAACGCCGTCAAAACCGGTCTCACCGGCCGCACCGTCCTGCTCCCCGGCGACGACGCCGCCGCTTACGAGGCTCACGTCCAAGGCTTCTTCAACCGCCTCCAGCCCCTCGGCGATCAAGAAAGCAATCTCGTCCAATCGCTCGCCGACACCGAATGGCGCTTGCTCCGCATCCCCGCCCTCGAATTCGGCATTTACGCCCTCGGCCGCCTCGAATTCGCAAACGAGTTCCCCGCCGAAGCGTCCGAATCCCGCAAGCATCTCATCGAAGCCAAAGTCTTCCTTGCCTACCAGCGCCAGCTCAACAACCTTTCTATCCAGGAATCTCGCCTCCGACGCCAGCGCGAAAAAGACTCTGCCGCCCTGCGCGCCCTTCAGGAATCCCGCCGCCGTCACGAGCGCACGGGGCGAAAGTCGCTACTCGATGAAGCCGCCCGCCAATACATCGCCGCCGTTCACGAAGACCGCCACGAACTTTGGGAGCCCGATCAAAATGGGTTCGAATTTTCAATGGCGGAAGTGGAAGTCCGCGCCATCGAGCTTGAACCCGATCTCTTCGCCGAATGGGCCGAAGCAAACGCCGGCGAAGATACCCAAACAGCCGCCTGACGCGGCGCGCCCTTTGCGGAATACGGTACTAGCTTGGTTCGCGGAATGTGCCGGCTTCATAAAGATGTAACGCGGCCCCTCTAGTCTAGCCTCTGGAGGATGAATGCGCGGATTTCTATCCATCTCGCTGAGTAGTCTGCTGGTGGCGAGCCAGGCGATGCTGCCGCAAGCGGCGAATGCCCAAGGCAGCGGCACGCCCGTTACGCCGATTCGCCACATTGTGGTGATCTTCAATGAGAACATTTCGTTCGATCATTACTTCGGCATGTACCCGCATGCCGCGAATCCACCAAACGAGCCGCAGTTTCATGCGCGGTGGGACACGCCGACCGTGAACGGATACACGCCGGCTCTGTTGACCAGAAATCCGAATCTGAATGCTGCCAATGGGGTCGGAGCGGCGAATCCCTTCCGGCTGGACCGTTCGCAGGCGCTGACTGCGGACCAGAATCACGCCTACGGGCCGGAGCAGGCGGCCTTCGATGGCGGGCTGCTGGATCTGTTTCCTGTGAAGACGGGCGCGGCCGGGCCCCCGCCGAGCGGAGCGCCCCCCGTGGTCGCGACGCCAGGTCTGGTGATGGGTTATTACGACGGCAACACCGTCACCGCGATGTGGAATTATGCGCAGCATTTTGCGCTGAACGACAATTCGTACAACTCGAATTTCGGGCCTTCAACGCCGGGCGCGCTGAACCTGGTTTCCGGGCAGACGAATGGAGTGATTGCTTCGGCGAACGGGCCAAGCTCCGATGTCGTGCCCGATGGCAACGGCGGATTGACGCTGGTGGGCGATGCGGACCCGCTCGACGATGCGTGCTCATCCTCGACACGCTACCAGGCGGAAATGGGCGGCAAAAACATCGGCGACCTCTTGAACGCGGCGGGCGTGACATGGGGATGGTTTGCGGGCGGATTCAACTTGAAGATCACGAATGTGAATGGGTCGACCGGTTGCAACCGGAACTCTTCTTCGTCGATCGTGCCGGCGACCGCCGACTACGTGCCGCACCACCAGCCGTTCCAGTATTATGCCTCCACGCGCAACCCGAAGCATTTGCCGCCAAGTTCGCCCGACATGATCGGCAAGCAGGATCAGGCCAACCATCAATACGATGTGGCGGATTTCTTCAACGCAGTGCGCAGGGGAGAACTGCCCGCGGTTTCCTTCATCAAGCCGCCCGCCTTCGAAGACGCGCACCCGGGTTATTCGGATCCGTTGGATGAGCAGGCGTTCGTCGTGAAGGTGATTAACTACCTACAGCAGTATTGCGACGACTGGGAACATACGGCGGTAGTGATCGCCTATGACGACTCCGATGGCTGGTACGACCACCAGATGGGGCCTATCGTGAACGGGTCCGCGACGACGCAAGATGCGTTGAACGGGCCGGGTGTTTGCGGCAACGGCTCGCTGGCGCTGCCGGGAGTGAATCCGGCGACGGCGCATGCGCAGGGGCGCTGCGGCTACGGAATGCGGACTCCGCTGCTCGTGATTTCGCCATTCGCGCGGAAGAACTTCGTGGATCACCGGCTGACCGACCAGAGTTCGATCATTCACTTCATCGAAGACAACTGGCTCGGCGGCGAGCGGATTGGGCAGGGATCGTACGACGCGATTGGGAACTCGATAGACTCCATGTTCGATTTCGATAGAGAACCGCATGGGCGCTTGATCTTGTCCGAGTCCTCGGGCGAAGTGGTGGACTGGTACTAGACCGCGGTCAGTTACTAAGTTGGCGAGCGGAGGATAACTCCTCCGCTCATTTTGTATTTAGGAGGCGGGAAATTACACGGCGAGAGTTCTTGGCGACTGCGGCAGTAAGTACAGGCGCGATGCGGATGGGCGACAGGCCGCGGCCGCGGATGGCGCCGAAGCTGCTCGATCCTGAAACGCTCGCGCCGTTTGTGGACGCGCTGCCGATTCCGCCGCTAGCGCGGAGTAGCGGAGGCCGCTACAGGCTGGCGATGCGGGACATTGAGCAAAAGGTCCATCGGGATGTGCCGCCCACGCGGTTTTGGGCGTTTGGGCAGAGCGTGCCGGGGCCGACCATTGAAGCGCGGAGCGGCGAGGCAGTCACGGTGGAGTGGGCAAACGAACTGCCCGCTCGGCATTTTCTCCCGATCGATCACAACTTGATGGGCGCGGAGGCGGACAAGCCGGAGGTCCGGGCGATAGTCCATCTGCACGGCGGCCGCGTGCCGCCGGCAAGCGATGGTTATCCGGAGAATTGGTATGCGCCGGGGCGATCCCAGTCGGCCGATTATCCGAATCGGCAGGAGGCCGCGCTGCTTTGGTATCACGACCACGCAATGGGAATCACGCGGCTCAATAATTACGCGGGATTGTTTGGGCTATATGTGGTGCGGGACGCGGCGGAGGATGCGTTGGGGCTTCCTCGCGGCGAATTCGAGATACCGCTTGCGATATTCGATCGATTCCTGGAACCGGATGGGCAGTTGTATTATCCGGCGTCCCAATGGGCGAAGGCGCCGTGGGTGCCCGAGTTTTTCGGAAATTCGATCTTAGTAAATGGCAAGCTGCTGCCATATCTGGAAGTAGAAGCGCGCCTGTATCGGTTTCGATTGTTAAATGCATCGAATGCGCGCTTTTTCCGGCTGTCGCTTGCGAATGGACAGAGTTTCTGGCAGATCGGGACGGATCAGGGGCTGCTGGCCGCGCCCGTGGAGTTGAAGCGACTGGCGATTGCGCCGGGAGAGCGCGCGGATCTGCTGATCGATTTTGGGCCGGCGCAGGGTGCTCAGGTAGTGCTGAGGAACGAAGTTTACGACGTCATGCAATTTCGGGTAGGAAAGACGGTACAAAGCGAAAGGGGCGGTGTGCCGGCGACGCTGGCCGCCATCGAGCGACCCCCCGAAGCGAGCGCGGCGCGGGCCCGGGAGATGACGCTCGAAGAATACGATGATGTGTTAGCCGAGCCGATGACGCACTTACTCAACGGGAAGCGATGGCGCGATCCGGTAACAGAAAATCCGGTGGTAAATACAACAGAGATCTGGTCGTTAATTAACTTGACCGACGACGCCCACCCCATTCACTTACACCTGGTGCGATTCCAGATTCTGGACCGGCGGCCATTCGATGTAACGGAGTATCTGCTCAGTAAGAAGATCCGGTATGTGGGGGAGGCGTTTCCGCCGGAGCCGAACGAAGCGGGCTGGAAAGATACGGTGAAAGCGACGCCCGGAGCGGTGACTCGAATTATCGTTAAGTTCGAGCATTACACGGGGCGCTATGTGTGGCATTGCCACATCCTGGAGCATGAGGACAACGAAATGATGCGGCCTTACGATGTCCTGCCGGGAACACCGCAGTCGGCAAAGCCGGAATCGGCTGGATAGAATCTGTTTTCGGAGCGAGTGTGCAAATGAAAACAGGAGTGCGGCGCCGCGATCTGCTGGCGCTTGCGGCCGCGCCGTTGTTGCCCGGGACGGCGCTGCGAGCAGCGGCGGTTCCCAAAATCAAGGACGTTTCGGTGATCCCGACTGAACCGGCGGGAGTGCGCCTGGTCATCGTCAAGGTGCAGACCGATCAGGACGGACTCTACGGGTATGGCTGCGCAACCTTTACACAGCGCGCCGATTTGGTGGTGGAGGCGGTAAACCGGTATCTCAAGCCGCTGGTCACAGGCAGGCCGGCCGATGCAATCGAGGATCTCTGGAATGCGATGTACAACTCATCGTATTGGCGCAACGGACCGGTTCTCAACAACGCGATCAGCGGCATCGATCAGGCGCTTTGGGACATCAAAGGCCGTCAGGCGGGAATGCCCGTCTACGAATTGTTGGGGGGCAAGTGCCGCCGCGGGGCGATGATCTATTCGCATGCGGCGGGGCGCGAAATTTCCGAAACGCTCGACGAAGCTCGCAAGCTTATGGCCGGCGGCGTCCGGGCAGTGCGGCTGCAGGTAGGCGTTCCCGGAATGGCGGCGTACGGGGCGCCGGGCCAGAAGAAAAGCGGCGACGACGCGGCGCAACAAGACCCGGTGTTCGATCCGGATGCCTACGTGAGGCGGACGCTGCAGTTGTTCGAGGCGGCGCGCAAGGAACTCGGCGGCGAGGTTTATTTGCTGCACGACGTTCATGAGCGCGTGCCGCCGCGGCTCGCCGTGCAGTTCGCCAAGGACCTGGAGCAGTTCAAATTGTTCTTTATGGAAGATGCGCTGTCGCCGGAGAACATCGACTACTTCCGTCAGATCCGGGCCCAATGCGCCACGCCGTTGGCGATGGGCGAGTTGTTCAACAATCCGCACGAGTGGAACATGCTGATCCGCGAGAGCCTGATCGACTATATTCGGGTGCACGTTACGCAAGCCGGCGGGTTGACGCCGTGCTGGAAGATGGCGGCCATGGCCGAAGCGTTCCAGGTGAGAACAGCCTGGCATGGCCCGGGCGATGTTTCCCCGGTCGGACACTGCGCAAACGTGACGCTGGATGTGGCTTGTCCGAATTTCGGCATTCAGGAGTGGACGGCCCCGAACGAGCGAATCCAGGAAGTGTTCGATGGGTACCCGGTCATGAAGGACGGCTACGCTTATGCCAATGAAAAGCCGGGATGGGGAGTAGAGATCAATGCCGCCGCGGCGGCCAAGTACCCGTTCGGGTTTTCCGAACGTGGAGATGGGAAACGATTGAACGGCGGGTGGGGCGTGGTGCGGCGTCCGGATGGGACGGTGATAAACCAGTAGGCTCGCCGGCGCGGCGGACGGGGCCGCTTGCCGTATTGCGATGGGACGGCGCCGCGCTACGCTCGCAGCTCGGCCATGGTCTTGCCCACCGGACCCGGTCCGAAATTTATGCGGGCGTCTGGAATGCTCGTGCCGACGACCTCGATCCGATTGAGATCCGTTGTGCCAATTCCCACCGCTTCGGCGAGCTTCAACATGTTGTCGCCGCGAATGAAGGGCGGCGCCCCCCGGTCCGCTCGCGGGTTGTAGCTCATCATGGCCATGCCCACCGCGTCCACGCAAACCGGATTGCGCCCGGTCAGAATGAGGCCCGGGGTCATGCGTTCGAGGCCCTGCAGCCAGGGACCTTCGCCGCCGCGAACGGTTTCGACGCCGTCCACAATCGCCAGGTCGATGGGCCTGATTCCCACCTGATCTACCGTCACGCGCGGCACGCGGTAACCCGGCTCGCGCGGGGAATCCGGATGCAACTCCGAATCGACGCCGGCCGGAGGCCTGCCCGTTCCTGCGTGCAGCACGGGCCCGCGCTCCGAAGTTGGGCGTTCATTCCCGCTCGGACCGCAATCGCCTCCGTAGAGCGAGCATGGCGTGTCGCCGAAGTTGTTCTTCATCGACATGGTCACGCCGCCGATCCAGTGGTTCTTCAACTTAGAAAGAGAGGCGTAGGCATCGCACTCGGTGAACGCGCGATTCAGGTGATAGGCCGGATACATGTAGCCGCCCCACGGCACTTTGAGGCGCGCATATTGCTTGTACTTGCCCAGGTTCTGCACGTTTTCCCACTCGACCGGAACGCCAATATTGTTGATGGCGTTCACGTCGATGCCATAGCGCGCCCAGAGCGCCAGGTCCTGTTCGGCCGGGAAAAAGCTTTCGATAATTCGCACGCGCCGGGCGCCGGCCCGGTGTAACAGGTAAACGACAGACGCAATCGTCTGGCCGTTGGTGCGGTATGGCAGATCGGGAGTGAGCGGAAAATTTTTCGGATTGCCGGTCAGGTTGACTTTAAGCGCGACGGTCTTGCCGCGAACCAGGCCGCCGATGCCGCCCATTTGGTCGAAGGCCGCCGCCAGGCTGGGCGTGAAAGCACCGTATGACTTGCAGCGCGCAACGGCGACCGTGCTCGCCGGCGCCTCCGCCTTGGCGATTGTTCCGGACCCGAGCGCTGCCGCGCCAATCGCCCCCGCCGCGGCGAAGATCTCGCGCCGGGTCGGATTTCGAAGCTTGTCTGGGTGCATAAATGACCTCTAAGCCCATGGTAGCCGTTATCCGGAAGAGCAGCCGCGGATAGAGTAAGCACATGACGGACCGCTGGTCACTGGGACGGCGAGACTTCGCATGGCGCGCTCCCACTTACCTATGTATCCGCATGGCCAGCGCCTTCAGCCTCTGCATGGTGGTGAAGAACGAAGAGCGCTGCATCGCGCGATGCCTCGATTCGGTGCGAGGGCTGGCGGGCGAGCTCATTGTCGTGGATACCGGATCGACGGATCCGACTCCACGGATTGCCGCGGAGCACGGCGCGGAGATCATCCCGTTCGACTTCACAAGACCTGATTTCGCAGCCGCCCGGAATCTCGGCCTGGCGCGCGCGCGGCAGAAATGGATACTGGTGCTGGACGCCGACGAGACGTTGGATGGGGGAAGCGCCCGAACCCTCCGGCAGCTTGTAGCGCTTGACCGGAATGAAGGATACCTGCTCGAACGCCACAACCATTCGTCGAGCACAGAGGCGGCGACGCGGGATTATGTTGTGCGGCTCTTTCCAAACCGGCCGGATTATCGCTACCGCGGCCGCGTGCATGAGACGATAGACGCTTCTATCCTTGCGGGCGGCGGAGGGCTGCAGAAGACTGGCGTTCGCATCGATCACGACTTCTCCTCGGACGCCGACGCACGGCGGCGCAAGAACCGTTGGTACATAGAAATCCTGAAAGAGGAGATCGCAGCCGACCCGGACGACCACTCGCGGCTTGACTTTCTGGCTGCCGAATACCACCAGCTAGGAATGTTCGACGAAGCGTGCGAAATCGCCGAACGCGTCGCTGTTATGAGGCCGCTCGATCCGAAGGCTCATCTGTTTGTGGGTTTGTATCACTTCTTGCACCAGCGCGACATAAGGCGCGCGAGGACGGATTTCGAGCAAGCTCTCAAACTCCGCCCGGGCTATCCCGAGGCCGAACGCTTTCTGCTGAGGGTGGAAGAACAGGAGAACGCATACATGTCGGAGCACCCAATAAGTCAGCAACCGCCTCGTTGACGCAAGAAGTCTTCCAGTAATTCCGCCGTGTCGTGGAAACGGGGGGAGCGCCCGAATACAACTGATGGGTCACGCAATCCTCGGCGAAGATCGCGTCCGCCACCTCTAACCGGCGTTCGTTCCAAAGCTCTTGCACAAACCTATGGATCTGCTGTTTTGGATCAGGCATTGGTTTTACTCTCGTTCAATTAAACACATGTTCACGGCGCTTGGAAGCGTTGGTATTGGGTAAGCTTCTAAGAATGGGAATTTCGAGGCGTGAATGGATTGCATCGACGATGGCTCTGCCGATACTGGCCGGGGCGCAAGAAGCGGTGACGATTCCGGGTAAGCGGGGGATGCTGGTCCACAACGATCGGCCTGAGGATTTGGAGACTCCGGTTGAGTATCTGAACACCTGGCTGACGCCGAACGATGTCTTCTTCGTGCGGCAGCATCTGCCGCGGCCCCGGACGAATCGAGATTCGCATCGGGTGGCGCTCGGCGGGAGAGTGAATAAAGAAACGACGCTGAGCATTGCGGAACTTGAGAGGCTGCCCCAATACACGGTGGCGGCCACGCTCGAGTGCACAGGAAACGCCCGTGGATTCTTCAGGCCGCGAGTGCCAGGTATTCAGTGGGGCCGCGGGGCGATCGGGAACGCGGAGTGGATAGGGCCGCGATTGAGCGATGTTTTGAAACTGGCGGGCGCGGATGGGAATGCGCCGTGGGTGACGGTGAACGGAGCGGATGTGGGCGTGGCGAAGACGCCGGATTTTATACGGTCGCTGCGAATGGAAAAAGCGATGCATCCGGCGACGCTGGTGGCGTTAAAGATGAATGGGGAACCGCTGCCCGAACTGCATGGAGGGCCGGCTCGGCTGGTGACGCCGGGGTGGGATGGCACGAGCTGGGTCAAGTGGGTGACGAGCTTCGAGGTGGCGAACGAGGCGGACGCGGGCTTCTTTATGAACCCGGCATATCGGTTTCCGAAGCATCCCGGGCCGCCGGGCGCGGCGGCGAATCCAGCGGATTTAGAGATTATCGAAGCGATGCCCGTGAAATCGTACATCACGAGCCCGAGCGAAGGAGAGCGGATAGGTTTGGCGGAAGCAACGCTACAGGGGATCGCGTGGGCGGGCGAGCAGAGGGTCGAGCGGGTGGAAGTTTCGTGCGACGGAGGGCGGCGGTGGAAGGATGCGCGGCTTTCGGAGAAGAACCTGCCGTTTGCGTGGAGGCTGTGGCGCCTGGAGTGGACCCCTCCGCAGGTGGGATATTTCACGATCCTTTCGCGGGCGACGGATTCGGCAGGCAATGTGCAGCCGATCGCGGCAACGTGGAACCCGTCGGGCTATCTGTACAACGCTATCGACCAGGTGGGCGTGACAGTGGAGAAGACGGCGTGAGGACCATGCGAACGGTTTGGCTTGCGGCGGCGGTGGCGTTGGGAGCGGCGGCGCAGGGGCAGGATACGGCGGCGGGCAAGCAGGAAATGCAGCGCGGGTGCGTGCCGTGCCATAGCCTTCGGCTGGTGGAATCGCAGCGGCTATCGGCAGCGGCGTGGAGCAAGGAGCTGGACAAGATGGAGCGCTGGGGAGCGATTATTAAGAACCGGCAGGCGCTGCTCGATTACCTCGCGCAGGAGTATCCGGATACGAAGCCGGTACCGAAGCCGGAGCGTTCCGGAGACGGTTCGAAGTAAGGGCGCATTGGAGTGCGGAGAAGCGGATCGTTCTGGCGCATGATGGCCGGATTGGCGCTGTTTGCGATCGCGTTCGGATATGTGGAGGCAGCGGTGGTCGCGTATTTGCGGTCGATGTACGCGCCGCTGCGGGCGCATTACTATTCGGCGACGGCAGGCGACCTGTTCCCGCTGTTATCGGTCGAGCAGCTTCGGGCGCTGGGGCCGGAGTATGTCGCGCGGCTGAAGATAGAGCTCGGGCGCGAGCTGGCGACGCTGCTGATGCTGGCGGGCGCGGCTGTGGCGGCGACGCGGAGGCCGCGAGAGTGGCTGGCGGCGTTTGTGCTGTGCTTCGGCATTTGGGACTTATCTTTTTACGTGTTCCTGAAATTGTTGTTGGGCTGGCCGGCGTCGCTTCTGACGTGGGACATCTTATTTCTGCTGCCCGCGCCGTGGGTGGGACCGGTGCTCGCGCCGGTGCTGGTGTCGATTTCGATGATCGGGGCGGGGTGGATCGCGCTGGGGCGGGAGCACGCTGGCAGGCCGCTTCATATGGGCGCGGCCGGATGGTGCGGCGTGTGGTTGGGCGGCGCGCTGGTGTTCGCCGCGTTCGTCGCGGATTTTCGGAATACGGCGAGTGGGGGGAATCCAAACGCATTCCACTGGTGGTTGTTTGGGGTGGGCGAATTAGTGGCCCTCGGGGCGTTCGCAGCGGGGATGCCCCGGCGGCGAGGCGGAGCAACGACGCCTTCGGCGAGTAGCGCGCCTAGCGAGCCGCGGGGCGGTAAATGAGACCGATGACCAAGCCAACCACGGTCCACTCGATGAAATAGGCGATGGCCTGTTGCAGCGTGAGCTTCAAGCCGATGTTGAGGTTTACCCAGTTGTGCAGGACAAAGGCGCAGACGGCGAAGAGGCCGATGAGAGCGCCGAAGCGAAGACCTTCCATGGCGCCCGAGTTGCCTCGATAGAGCATGGAGTAGAGCACGGCAAGAACGAGCATGGCGACGAACATGGCGGCCATGCCAGGCGGCATGACGGTCTTCATCTGCTCGGGCGAACGGTAGATGGCGGGATAGTTGCGGAATTCTGCGGCGAGCGGCAGAAGGGCGAACGATAAGAAGCCGAGGACAAAGTAAGCGACGAAGCCGCCCAGGGCGGCGAGGAAGATGCGCGGGATGTTCATGACAGATGGACCGCCGCCGGGGCAGAGACAAGGGCTTCCAGTTTGTCGAGCGATTCGGACGTTCCTTGCGCGACATTTTTTTGGAAGCTTTCGTCGGGAAGCCCTTCGTGAGTGAGAACCAGTTTTGTTTGGCCGCGGTGGTCGAAAAACTCAACGGTGACTCGCGTGACGGTTGGACCAAGGTTGGCGCGGTAGACGATCTTTTCAGGCTCGACGATCTCTTCATACGTGCCGGTGACGGTGAACTCGCACGGGGCGCCGGACGGCGGGGTGATCTCCATGGTTTGCGTGAAGTTGCCGCCAACGCGGAAATCGACCTGAAAATCGCAGCGGGTGGCGGCTTCGCAGCCGGACCATTGCCGGAGTTTTTGGGCCTGTGTCCACCAGGAGAAGACGACTTGGCGCGGAGCCTCGAAGAGGCGAGTGATCTGGAGGCGGCTTCCGTGAACTTCTACGTTTGATTTCATTTGGACTCCTTTGATTGTTGGTCGCGAAGCAGGCGCTCGAGCTTATCGAAGCTGAAGGTCCAGGCGGCGGAGACTTGAGCGATCCAATCCTGAGCGGGCTTAAGACCGGCGGCGCGAGCACGGATGAGGTGAAGGCGGCCGCGGCGGCGGCGATCAATGAGGCGGGCGCTTTCGAGCACGCGAAGATGACGCGAAATGGCGGGAGAAGAGATGCGGAAGGGCTTAGCGAGATCGGAGACGGGCTCTTCGCCAGAACCGTAGAGGCGCGCGAGGATGCGGCGACGGGTGGGGTCGGCGAGAGCGGCGAACACGGCGCTGAGGCGCGCCGGATTATTAACCATCTGGTTAATTGTATGGCAAGGGAGGCGAGGCGTCAAGAGCTTAGTTAACACGATCGTTAATTATCCCGTTGACATACCCGACATGTGATATGTTACGCGGGTGCCTACAAAGGTGCGGCCGCATTGCCGTTCGCTAGGGGTCGCAGTTTGCTATACGTTCAGACGCTTAAAAAGGCGCACGTGTCTGGCATGCAGCGTGGGACTGAGCGACGACGAATATGCCGCCATCCTCACCGAGTTACTTCGTAGAAAATGGCTGTCGCTTTTCCGGGTTTCTCCGGTACGAACGTCATTGTCGAATCGGTGAATCAATGCCGAAAACATAGGCATGAAAGGAATTGAGATAAGCTGTTCGCGATTCTCTAGATTTCGGCTATCGTCTCCTGTGAAGGAGATGCGATGAAACTGAGACCGAATGGCTTAGATCATAAGCCGAACGACCCAAACTGCCCCGCATGCAAACAAGGGCAAACAGATTGCCGGAACACCATTACGACGGCATAGTCGAGAAGTCGTGCAGAGGACTGATCCACTTTGAAGTAATTCCGAATCCTCTGTCGAACAACATAAGCGCTGAGGTTGTGAATGGGTGCGATGTGTGCGGCGAAAGCCTTTGATTCCGAGATCGGGATCAGGGATTACGCCTTTGTGGGTGAACGTCTTTTGCCGCTTTTCTCTTTCGGGCCGGTAGACTTCGCCTCTGGTCTCGGCATCTCAGCCGTGGGCTTCACCTTGCCGAGAAGCCGAACGGCTTCGCGCTCAGATAGCGGGATGTGAATGTTATTGCCGGGCGTGGCATTTCACCTCAGTATGCCCCAAAAGTTTTGGCAGAGAAAGGGTTTGCCCGCTCAACTCATGGTAGTAGACAAGCAAACAAGTTTGAGCTAAAATGTTCTAGAAGTCGCTGGTAAGATAATTCACTGAGGACTGAACCGGGCCTGAGCTCGGGGTAGGTCTTCCCTTAGGACCTCCGTTTCGGAGGTCCTTCTACTTTGGCCAAACCACGATTCCAGGCGTCCCGCCCGCAAATTCGTTGACGGGCGCATATCTTGCCGTTCCCAATTCGTTCCACATACTGCTCGATACAACCGCGATGTTGTTTCTTGGAGGCGGGGGATAGTAGTGCCGGAAGGCAGCATACGCATCCAGATCGGCCAACTGAACAAAGTAGGATTCATGCGATTTTCTACTGCTTGGGTCATCGAGAATTAATCTCGCCGGTCGCTTGAGTACGCCAGAACCGAAAGCGCTCCCCGCAATGCCGGCACGTCGCGCCTTTCTAGCCAGCGACCTGATGATTCCTCCCTCGCCCTCGTCATGAATCAACATCGCCTGCGTGCCAGTTTTCGTGGTGAATCTCTCAAGCCGCTGAAGTAAGAATTCCCAGGCTATCTCTCGGGGGTCACCCGGCAAGCCACGTGTTCCCATAACATCTTTTCGTACAACGACGGCAAATGACCAAATCCCCAACTTTGACTGAAGCCGCATCATGCCTCGGTAAACAGCAAAACGGGCTCTTTCGCTCAATTTGAATTGGCGAAACGGGCCGCCATTGTGCAGGAGGTAATTCGCTTTAATCTCGGCACGAACTGGAATCCCAAACCGGTCCTTGAGGAATCGGCGGTACTGAATAAGGTCGTCAAAGACATCTGGCCATTTACGAGCCTCCACAAGCACGCATCCAAGTGTGAACGTAAGGGTGCCCCCACCTGCTATGGCACCGATGTTTCCTGACTCATCAATGTAGACTAGATGCACGATTGTTTATGCCAAACGCTAGCTAGTGGTGCGGCGGACCCGACTCGCAGGGGCATGAGCCTAAGCTCACCAGTGTCCAACACTGGCATGTCTGCATTCCATCACCGCCGCTCGCTCAAAGCGTTATGCGATCTGAGCAAGCGTAGGCTGTGAATGCTTCCATTCCGCGAGGCCGAATAGACTACGGCCAAATTTCGCCAGACGCGGATGGTTTGATTTACGAATGTGGCGAATGAAGCTCGACTCGATAGACGCCCTGTTAACCTCAACGCCACGTATCTGCGAAGCGCGTTCGGTCATGTCTTTAACATGCACGGGCTTCCCAATAGACCGGTAGATTTCTACCGCGTCGTCAATGTACGAACGTTGCTGTTCCCCAGTGGTAACCGTGATGCTGACCGGGGTTCTTGCTTCCGTACTGGCCTCGATATGTTCGATCACCCCGCGAACCGCCACGATTCCGGCATCGAGAATGATCCGTTCCGCTTCCATTTCGGCAAGCGCTTCCCGAAGTTTATTGGTGTTCATAGTATGCAACCTCTTTCTACTGTTGACAGCGCAACGGGGACGTAACATAAAATCAAGGCGGAAAGGGAGGCAGTTGGCGCTGCCCGCCGCTCCGGGTTCACCTAAAAACCTCCTGTTAAGGAGGTTTTTAGGTGACCTCATGGGAACCGTCTTCCATTTGCCGGATTTCAATAACTTGGCGCCGGGGCGGAACGAAGCCCTCGATACAGGGAATGCGGATTTTTCGCATGGTGGCTCCTTTCTCGCAACCGATACAAAAGCTCAGGCCCGTCACCTGAGCTTTCCCTTCTCGGAGCGTGGGTGAACCCCTCGAAAGAGAAACTGCCCCTTCGTACCAGTGGTACTACGAGAAATCCCTACATCATGGAACGTAGCAGCAACATACAGCGCCTGTCAAGACTGTTAGAAACATTTTCTGGCGTGCTTGTGTGAAGAACACAAAATGTCCGCTTTGTTTGTGGAAATCGTGTTAGAAACTACTTCGCTGCTTTTGGCTCTTTCAGCATCAGCCGCTTGCCGCGTGTCTTCTTGAGAGCCACGATGTTCCGGTCGCGGTCGTTCAGCTTGCGAACGTTGTAGCGGAAGTCGAACTCGCGTAGGTATTGACCGAGGTATTGCCGTCCCACATGGTGATAGACGCCATCGATGCCCCGACGAATGATCGAAAAGTAGCCTTCGACCGTGTTGGTCGTGACGGTTAAGCCGTCTACGTGACGCGCATATTCTCGGACGGAGTGATTCACGGCGCTCTGCTTCCACCATATTTTGAGAGCTTGAGCTTGTTTGCGGAATCGGTCATGATATGCGACTCGGCTTGCTCGACCATTCCGCTGAGAATTGGGCGCAACTGTTCGCCGGTGATCTTCGGGAACGAGCGGACATTCCCGTCACGATGAAGGATCGTTGTCACTGGCGTTTTGTTGTCGCGCGTGTTTCTGCCCCAGCGGGGATTCTCGCCGTCCTCTGTTTTGTACGGCCCGAAGCGCTGCTTGCCGCCGATCCAAACTTCATCGATTTCGAAGGTGCCTTTCAGCTTGTCGGCCACTGGTTCCTGCCCGAGTGCCCAACGAATGCGATGCGCCATGGACCATGCCGTTTTATAGCTGCCCTTCTGTTTGCCGGTCTCTTCGTCTACGCCCCACAGATTGCGCCAGAGTTGATGGGCGCTCATGCCCTTCTTTGAGGAGCACATCAGGTAAATCGCGAACAGCCACTTGTGAAGCGGAATGTGAGAGTCTTCGAAAATCGTGCCCATCGTCACCGTGAACGGAGCGCGGCATCCAGCGCACTTGTACAGTCCCTCGCGCGTGGTTTCGCCGCTCAGCCGGTATGCTTCGTCAATGAGGCCGCAGACCCGATCATAGCCTCTTCCTAAGGCGTATGTTCAACGGGATAATTCGCCACGATGGTTAATCTTCAGCCTAGCGAGCGGCCGCAGGATTTGTAGATCTGGGCCATATACTGCATGTCGCGGAGACCTTCTTCGCCATTGGCCTTGGGCTCTTTGCCGTGGATGCAGCAATCGGCGAAATCGTCGGCTTCGAGTAGGAACTGGTAGGGATCTTTTTGCTGGTTGGGCTCGTCGATGGGAGGCTCGCCTTGAATTTTGGCGGTAAGGCGGAGACCTTCGTAGGCGAAGGCAGGCTCCATGTGGATCATGCCCTTGGAGCCGTGGACGCGGAAGAAGCCGGGCATGTTGGCGCCGTAGGTGGTGTTGCAGGAGGCGAGTATGCCGGAGGGGAACTTCATGGTCCAGGAACAGGTTTCCTCGACATCGCGGAAGCGAGTGTCTTTATCGATCACCGAACAATAGGCCTCAAGGGACGCAGGTTCTTCGCCGGTGAGGTAGCGGCAAGCGTTTAGCGAGTAGATGCCGACGTCCATGAGAGGACCGCCGCCGGCGAGTTTCTTATCCAGGCGCCATTCCCCGGCGTGTTCATTGAAGCCGTTGGCGCTCTCGATGGCTTGAATGACGCCGAGGCGGCCGTCGCGAATGAGTTGGATGGCGTGGAGGTTGGTGGGCTCGTATTGACAGCGGTAGGCGATCATGAGCTTGCGGTTCGCGGCTTTCGAGGCGGCGATCATGTTCTGGGCGTCCTTGACGCTGGTGGCCATGGGCTTTTCGCAGAGCACATGCTTGAGGGCGTTGGCCGCGCGAACACTGTATTCGGCGTGCATGCTGTTGGGGAGCGCGATGTAGACGGCGTCGATGGCGGGATTGTCGGCGATTTCGTCGAAGTTCTGGTAGTTATAGATGTTCTTGAGTGGGACGTTGTATTCGGCGGCGGTTTTTTCGGCCTTGTCCCGATGGCCGCTGACGAGCGCGGCGACCTGGCAAGTCTGAGACATGCGGCAGGCGGGCATGAAGTGGCCGAGCGAGATGCGTCCGAGTCCGACGATGCAGTAGCCGAACTTGCGCGCGGGCGCGGAGGGTTGTTCCTGAGCGAGCGCGCGAGCGGGCAAGCGGGAGAGCGCCGCGGAGGCGGCAAGAGATTGGGCAAAGCGGCGGCGGGTAAAGTTCATGAGAAGGATCTCTCAGGCGATTAAAGCATGCGGAGGGCGCGCTTCGCTTCGGGCAGCGTGAGCGGGAATGCGGAGATGGAAGCGGCGGCGGCAAGCAGGGACCAGATGGAGAATTTGCCGAACTTGGTCCACTGGTCGAGGGTGAGCTTGGCGGCGACCGTGGCGTCGACGGCGGCTTTAGCCGCGAGCGAGAGCGGAATCCAGGGGGTGTCGCGCCAGCGGTCTTGCATTCCGGCGCCCGCGAGACAAGCGGTGGCAGCGGCGTTGGCCATGCCGAGGAGCGCGTCAGGAGTTGAGAAACGAGCGTAGGCTTCGGTGGAACCGTTGACGGCGCCGGCGTCGAAGGGCGGGAGCGGAGGATCGGGAAGTTTCTTGATCAGTCCGACTTGAAAGAGCGCAATACCGCCGAGGACAGTGGCGGAAAAGATGGACAGCGCGGCGATGGCGCGGCGGTTATCGAGAAGCGGGTCGTCGCCTTCGCGGAGATCGCGCCGCAGTTGCGCGGGTCCCGGAGACGCGGGCGAGAGGTCAGGCATGACGCCTCCACAGGAAGATGCCGGCGGAAAGGAGAGCCGCGGCGGCGGCGGCGAGTGGAGAGCGATGCAGATCGAGCCAGCTCTGAAGGCTGAAGCTCTTAGCTTGTTGGGTGAAGATGCCGCGAGCGGCGTAATCGCCGGGGACCGGATGGAAGAGATTGTCGGGACGATCGGGCGCGACAGGCTGAGAGGTTTGCTGCGAGGCGTAGCCGCGCGCTCCGAGGTAGCGATCGGCGAAAGCGGGCGCGATGTCCTGGCCGTAAATGGCGGTCACGGTGGGGGCGCCGACAAAAATTTCGCGGCGGCGCTGGCCGGCGGCGTAGTAGATGGCGCGAGCGGCGACTTCCGGTTCGAAGATGGGAGGGACGGGTTGCGGGTGGCGAGGCAGGCGGGTGCGGCACCAACTGAATTGAGGAGTGTTCATGGCGGGGAGATGAACGACGGTGAGGTGGACTTTGCTTCGGTTGTGGATGAGCTCGCAGCGAAGGGAATCCGTGAAGCCGACAATGGCGTGCTTGGCTCCGCAGTAGGGGGCTTGCAGCGGAATGGAGCGATAAGCGAGGGCGGAGCCGACTTGGACGATAGCGCCGCGGTCGCGGGGGAGCATGCGCTTGAGCGCCGCCATGGTTCCATAGACGCAGCCGAGATAAGTGACTTCGGTGGCCCGTTTGAATTCGTCCGGCCGTATCTCGGAGACCGGCGCGAAGATCGTGGTCATGGCGTTGTTGATCCAGACGTCCATAGGCCCCCACTGCTCTTCCACCTGGCGAGCGGCGCGCTCGACTTGGTCGGCATCGGCGACGTCGGTGGGAAGCGCAAGAGCGCGGCCGCCGAGATCTTCGATTTCGCGCCGGGCTGTTTCGAGGCGATCTTTGTCGCGGGCAATGAGCCCGACGGAGGCGCCGTGCCGGCCGAATTCGCGGGCAACGGCGCGGCCGACGCCGGCTGAAGCGCCGGTAACTACAACTACTCGATTACTCCGTTTAGACAAAACGTTCTCCCTACTTGGAGGATGAAGCAGGAGGGAAAGAGTTACCGGGCGATCGAGGATCGCTCAGGCGGCTTTAGGGCGAGGGGTTTTGGCGCGGGCGCGCTTGAGCGGGATAAGCAAGGCGAGAACGATTCGCTCGTAAGCGTAATTACTGCGGCTGTCGCGAAATTTTTCGGCGAATTCCCGCAAGGTACCGGCGGAGTAACATTCCATAACGGTCGGATGAATGTAGTACTTCTTGCAGGTAGCGGGTTTATTGCCTAACTTAGAGGCGACGTCCTTCACGACATCGACTAACACTTGTTTAGTAGCCGGGTCGGGATCTTGCTCGGCGCATTTCTCGAGCAAGAGGCTGGCGGCGAGACAGGTGCCACCCCAGGTGCGGAAATCTTTGGCGGTGAATTCAGCGCCGCTAATTTCGCGGAGATAGTCGTTGACATCGCCCGATTCGATGGCTTGCGGGGCGCCGTCGTCGTCCAGATATTCAAAGACGGCGCTGCCGGGAATTTCTTTGCAACGGCGAACGACGCGGGCGAGGCGGCGATCTTCGAGCGTGATCTCATGATTTTGGCCGCTCTTGCCGCGGAACTTGAATTTGAGCATGTCGCCGAGGATTTGGACATGCTGGTTGCGGAGAGTGGTGAGGCCGAAGGAGCCGTTCTCTTCGGCATACTCTTCGTTGCCGATGCGGATGTAAGTGGTTTCGAGGAGCTTGACCACGGCGGCGAGAACCTTACGCTTGGGCAGACCTTTGCGCGAGAGGTCGCGGCCGACGATGCGGCGGATGCGAGGAAGAGCGCGGCCGAAGGCTCGCATGCGGTCGAACTTGATGAGATCGCGAACGGCGCGATAGGCGGGGTGGTACCGATACTGCTTCCGCCCGCGGGCATCGCGGCCGACGGCTTGAATGTGCGTATTGGGGCTAGGGCTGATCCAGACGGACGTCCATGCCGGTGGAATTACGAGCGAGCGGATGCGTTGGAGAGTGGCTTGGTCTTTGATAGGTTGATCGTCCGAGCCTAGATAGGTGAAGCCGGCGCCGGCGCGGCGGCGGCGAATCCCCTGCCCTTTCGGGATGAGGTAGCGAAGGCCGGCCTGTTCGGCAGATTTGACTTCATCGGGGACGCGCAGGACGGGGTCAGCGGGCGTGGACATCCGAACAATATGATGCTCTAAGCGGCGAAAATAGCACGAAGAGGACGGAAGCACGGCAAGATGGAACGGCAGAGAGGTGTTGACCGCGAATCTATCCGGGCGGGTGGAGCGGGGTCAACGCTGCTTCGGCAGAGCGTTTTAAAGGGGCGGCGTTTACCCGATGATGCGAATTTCGCCGATGCCGCCTTCGACCTTGAGGCGGAGGTTGGCTTTGGACGCGCCGTACAGACTGTTCTCGTAGTAGTCGCCGCGCTTGTTGAGGCCCGTGACTTCGACGTGGCCGATGCCGCCGTGGGCTTCGGCGCGAACGCCAAGGTTATGAGGGATGCGGACGGTGGCCTGGCCGACGCCGCCTGCCAGGGTGACGTCGTAATCGTGAGAGGGTTGGCCGCGCAGATCGAGATCGACCTGGCCCGCGCCCATGTGAACGGCGATGCGTTGCAGGTTGAGATCTCCCATTTCCAGGCGCGTCTGACCGGCGCCGCAATCCAGGGTGAAATCGAGCAGGACCTTGTCGTTGAGTTCGAGATCCCAGCGATTGCGCGTGTTTCCGAAGCCGCCGCCGCCGTGAGGCTGCCGAATGGTGACGTCGACGTCGGCGCCGTTTCCGGATTGATCGACGATGGGCTTCCAGGCGGCGACGCTGTATTCGAATTGGCCTTCGAGGAGCTTGGTTGCGCCGCCGCGCACGACGAGTTCGCCGGCGCTGAGGTTGAGCTGGATGTGAGCGCGCTCAGCGTCGCCGAGACCGATGGAGACGGGCTCGATGTGAGGGGGCCCAGTTTCGGCTTGATGGATTTCGCAGGAGGCGGCGAGAAGCAGGGCGCATGCGGCGGCGGAGCATCGGACGGAAGTTTGCCAAGGCATAACGAATAAGGATACGCAATAGAGGGCGGGGGTGTTCGCGGAAATGGCGGATGGCGGGAACGCTTGATGGGGCACGGCCGCAATTACGCGGGCGAATATTCAAGGCCGTTTCCCAAGCGTCTCTTATACTGAACAAGCATGTGTCCGGCGAGTCCGCGATGGGCCGCTGGGAGTTGCAAGCGAGCTACGAAGGAGATCCGTGGTCACTACCACCGAAATTGCGCCTGAGATCTACCGCTTGGCGCTGTTCGTTCCCGAGATCAATCTGGAGTTCAGTCATTTCCTGGTCCGAGATGACGAGCCGCTTCTTTTTCATGCCGGACTGCGAGGCATGTTCCCGATGTTGCGCGAGGCAATGTCGCGTCTGATCGATGTCTCGAAAGTCAGGCACATTGGATTCAGCCACTTCGAATCGGATGAGTGCGGAGGCTTAAACCAGTGGCTGGAAGTCGCCCCCCACGCGCAACCGGTTTGCGGCCTCGTCGGAGCCGTGGTCAGCGTGAATGATTTCTCGAATCGGCCCGCTCGTGTTTTGACCCGAGACGACGTTTTAGCGACTGGCCGCCATCGTTTTCGGTTTCTGCCCACTCCTCACGTGCCGCACGGGTGGGATGCAGGCGTCCTCTTTGAAGAAACGGAGCGCACGCTCTTCTGTTCCGACCTGTTTCACCAATGGGGCCATCGCGAACCGGCCACGGAGCAAGACATCCTGGAGCGATGTCAAGATGCGCTGCGGGAAGCCGAAGCAGGTCCGTTTGCCAATTACGTGCCGTATACGCATCACACCGGGCGCGTGCTGGAAAGCTTAGCGGAGCGCGAGCCGAAGACGCTCGCGGTTATGCATGGGTCGACCTACTACGGCAATGGAGCGAAAGCACTGCGAGATCTGGCGGTCGTGATGCGCGAGGTACTCGGGCCTAAGGCAGAGGGCGGAGAAACGACGCCGGCCGGAATGATTGAGACGTAACGCGGGAGCTTCTACGCCTCAGTCGATTCCGTGAGCACCGCGAAACAGCTTGCAAACGCCAGATCCAGAAGCTCGTCCGTCAACTCGAAGGGCAGTCGCTTGAAATGGACGTAATCGATGCAGTGCGAGATCAGATCGCGGGGATGACATCTGCGAAACTTTTTTCCCGCCGCCGTGTAGTGCTTCTGAATAAACCGATCTAGCAGTTCGGTGGCGATCGGGAGGCCCCGAGATTCGGCGAACTTGTAGAAAATGGTACGGAATTCCCCGTCGTCAGGACTGCGCAGCAGCATCTTATAGTGAATACGCCGCAGAAATGCTTCGTCGCCAAGCTGGTCGGGAGTCAGGTTGGTCGAAAACACAGGGAAGGTCTCGAAGGGAACGGTCATCTTGCCGCCGTTCTCGAAGGAGAGATAGTCGATGCGGCGCTCCATTGGAATAATCCAGCGGTTGAGGATTTCCGCGGAAGTGGCTTTCTGCCGGCCGAAATCGTCGATCAGGTAAATGCCGTTGTTGGCCTTCAACTGGAAAGGGGCGTCGTAAATTCGCGAGACACGATTGAAGCTGAGATCGAGCATTTCGAGCGAAAGCTCGCCGCCAGTCGCAATGAACGGCCGTTTGCAGCGTACCCAACGGGCGTCTATTTCATGCTCATAAGCAGGTTCGTTGTCGCTATCGACCGGCTTGTGATAGATCGGGTCGAAAAGCTGCACGATATTCCCCTGTGCTTCGATCGCGTAAGGGATGTAGATGTCGGTGGTGGAGATATTCGCCAGAGCCTCTGCGATCTGGGTCTTGCCATTGCCGGGCTGGCCATAGATCAGAAAGGATTTCCCCGAACTGATCGCCGGGCCAATTTGGTCGAGAGTCGCGTCGGAGACAACGAGGTCGGCGTAGGCGGCCGCGAGCCGTTCACGCGTGAGCCAACCCGCTGGCATCCGCTGCGTGCATACCGCTGCCGTATACTGCGTAACCGGCACGGGCACAGGGCCTACATATTGATTGTTTTCGAGGTAGTCGCGCGCGACGCTTCGGCCTCCTTCGGTTAACGAGAGCATGGCCGAGACCGGACCGTACCCGAGCGAGCTCTTCACCTGAATATTACGCTGCACTTTCAGGTCTTCGATCATCTGCTCGATGAGGCTGAACTTGAGACCCATGAGGCGAGAAAGGTCGCTTGCCAAGAGGTCGCCCTTGAAATAAAGGAACTTGAGAATCAGCTGCTCGATGAGAGCGCCCGGCACGCCGGTGTCCTCGATGGTTCGAGGCGCCGATGGTTTGAATCGCTCCCTACGCCTGAACTCCTTTGGCGCGAAGTCCAATTCACTCATGAATTCTTGTTGTTTTTCCGTGCTGTCGATCAACAGCGACGAGCTGCTCGTTTCTTCGGCCATCCTAATGCTTTATCGGCCTGCTTAGACCGGTTTTTTACCCATACCTTAAATAGCGGTCCGGTGAGCGGGCGCGGAAGGCGGCGAGCGCGCCAGCCGCGGCTACAATGGAGCGAATGCCAGAGGAGAAAACATCTTCGCCAAGTTTCGAAGCGGGGCTGGCGGAGCTGGAGCGCATCGTCAGAGAGCTGGAAAAGGGAGATTTGCCGCTCGAGCAGAGCCTTGCGTTATTCGAGAACGGAATGCGACTGAGCGCGGAGTGCAAGCGGCAATTGGAAGAGGCCGAGACGCGGGTGGAGATGCTGATGAAGCGCGGGACGGAGATGATAGCTGTTCCGTTCAGCCCTGAGAAAACGGGCAAATGACCAGGGCCGAGCGGGGCGAACTGCAGCAGTATCTCGCCGAGCAGGTGCGGGTGGTGGACCGCGCGATCGAGGAGTGTGTCCCGCGCGAGAACGTGGCGCCGGAGTCGATTCACCGGGCGATGCGGTATAGCCTGTTCGCGGGCGGAAAGCGCATCCGGCCGATTCTGGCGATTGCGGCGGCGCGCGCGGTTTCCGATTCCCCCGATGGGATTGAGCAGGCGGCGTGCGCGCTCGAACTGGTGCATACGTACTCGCTGATTCACGACGATCTGCCGGCGCTCGATAACGACGATTTGCGGCGCGGGCGGCCGACGTGCCATAAGGTGTTCGGGGAAGCGATCGCGATTCTGGCGGGCGACGCTTTGCTGACGCTGGCGTTCGAGGTACTGGGGCGGTTATGCACGACGGCGCCGGAACAAAAGATACGGCTAGTGGAGGAACTGGCGCGAGCGGCGGGCACGGTGGGCGGGATGATCGGCGGGCAGGTGAACGACTTGGAGGGCGAAGGGAAACGGCCTACGGCGCGGCTGCTCGAATCGATTCATCGCGCCAAGACGGGAGCGTTGCTGCGGGCGAGCGCGCGAATGGGCGGGATTTATGCGGGCGCGGCGGAGGATGAACTGGAGGCTCTGTCGGTGTACGGAGAGCACGTGGGGCTCGCGTTCCAGATCATCGACGATGTGCTGGATGTAGAAGAGCCGTCCGAGGCATTGGGCAAGACGGCGGGGAAAGACCAGGCGCAGCAGAAGGTAACGTTTCCCGCGGTGTATGGGCTGGAGCGATCGCGAGAGATGGCCGAGGACGAGCGGGTGGCGGCGCACCTGGCGCTGCGGATCTTCGATGACCGGGCGGACCGGCTGCGGCAGATCGCGGATTTTATCGTTCAGCGCAAGACTTGAGGGATGGCGGGAGGCGGAACGAAGAGCGGCGGGGCGCGGTCGCGGCTCGATATTGCGGTGGTGGAGCGCGGACTTGCGGCGTCGAGAGAGAAGGCGCAGGCGCTGATTCTGGCGGGTCAAGTGAAGGTGGACGGGCAACGCGCCGATAAGCCGGGGCGGATGGTGGCGGGCGCGTCGCGGGTGGAAGTAGAGCGGGCGCAGAGATACGTCAGCCGGGGCGGTTTGAAGTTGGAAGCCGCGCTAGAGAATTTCGGGGTGAGCGTGCGGGGGCGAGTCTGTCTGGATGTGGGAACATCGACGGGCGGGTTCACGGATTGCCTTCTGCAGCACGGGGCGGCGCGCGTGCACGCGGTCGATACAGGCGCGGGACAGATCGACTGGAAGCTGCGAACGGATTCGCGGGTGATTCTGCACGAGCGGGTGAATGCGAGATATCTGGAAGAAGCAGAGTTAGGCGAGAGAGTAGATGTCATTGCATGCGATGTTAGTTTCATTTCCTTAACTCTGCTGATTCCCGCATTGGCGAAGTTACTGGCGGACGGTGGAGATTGGATCCTACTTATTAAGCCGCAGTTCGAGGTAGGGCGCGAGTTAGTAGGCAAGGGCGGGATTGTGCGGGATGCGGCGGCTCATCGCATGGCGTGCGAGAAGGTAACGGGCGCGTTAGGTAGCGCCGGATTCGCCGTGGAGTTGATGGAGAGCCCCATCACCGGTGCGGAGGGCAACCGGGAGTTCCTGGCGCATGGGCGGCGCCGAGGAGATAGCGAGCGCATCGCGGGACAAGAGCCATAACAGCCAAACCACCCCGATCAGTGAGAGCACAGCCAGCACAAGGCAGCCCAGGAGCAGCGGCGATTCGAAAACGAGTTTGTCGGGCGAGAGCGGCGCGTGCATGAACACCGCATAGAGCAAGACATTCAGAGCGATTTGCAGAGCGCCCAGGATCAAGGCTAAAAGGCGGGAAATAGCCCAGAGGGCCAGGATGGCGCCAGCGTAGCCGAGAAGAATGGTCACGTAAGTGCCTGCGTGAATGATGGTCATTTCAGGCCGGAACATAAGAAAGGCCCAAGCCACATCCGTAAGGCCGATGAAGAGCCAGAGGATGGCGGCGGCGCGCCACTCGGGAGTGCGGCTCTGCCTGCGAAGGCCGGCAAGTAGGGCCAAGGGCGCGAACATGAGAAAGCCGAGATTGGGAACAATGTGGAAAAAGAACCAGCCGCGCATGACGGCCGCGATCTGGCGAGAGTTGACGGGATCGTTGAAATACCGGAGAAGATCGGCGACTTCGACCCAGAACCTTTCGGAGTTCTGGAAGGGGCGATCGAAATTTGTGAGCCGGTTGACGAGATACTGACGCGGCGTTATGGACCCGTAAGCATCGTGAATGGCTTTAGGGAGGGAGCGGGAGTCTACTTGGACGACATCGGCCAGGTGCATTTTCAGCAAGCGATTGCCGGGAGGATCGTAGAACTTTTGATAGCAGATCCAGGGCAGATAGAGGACGAAGGCCGAGGCAGCTATCAGGACGATTCTCTTCCAGGGAAGGAAACGGCGGAGAACCAGCATGGTCGACACCGTGCCGATCGCGGCGAAGGCGGTTCCACCGTGGGAAAGCATGGAGAAAGCGAGCAGAGCTCCGGCGAGGATGCAAAGAAAGGGACTGCCGGCGAGCGTCTTATATCTGGGTGTAAAGAGGAGAGCGAACAGGCCGAGCATGAAGGCCGCCGCGATCAGCTTCGGCCATACGTAGAAGCTGTTGAGGAACACGAATCCCGAGAACAGGCACACCGCGAGCACAAGGACCACGGCGCGGGCATTCAGGTTCAGTTCAGCCAGAAAGAGCCAAGCTCCGAAGATCCAAAGACTCTGAGCGATGACGGAGACGAGGGTGTACCCGAGGGTTCTCGGTTTCGAGACATAGGGATATTGCGCCAGGAAGAGACCGGTTTGCAGAGGCGGACGATCGCTCGACAGCCAGTCGCCTAACAGAGGCTTAGGCACATGACCGACCCTGATGCCTTCGGCAAAGATATAGGGGATTTTGTTATCGGGCGGCAACGGGTGAGAGAACCGAAGAGCAGGGATCTCAAAGGGACGGTCGAGGCCTCCATAGGCGAAACCGGCCGAGACGACCAGAAGAGAGACAGCGCCGACCAGGGCGAGAGGCACAAAGGAGCGAGTAAGGACCCGGCGGGCGGCAGCATCCAAGCCGGGATAGATCCAGGCGAGGCACAGGGCGGAGACGATGGGCGCCAGCAGGCTTCCCCAGTGGCCGAGCGCGGGCGCCGCAAACCACAGAGCGAAGGCAAGGTATCCGCTGCCGCCGATGGCGGCGAGCTGCAGAAGACCGAGGCAGAGCGGATCGCGCACGCCGCTTCGAAGGGCGATAGAAGCGGCAGCCAAAGCCGGAAGGACGAGCAGAACGAAACCGCAAAGGGTGCGGAGCAGGAGCGTGATTGCCTCTCGCGTTCCGGGCAGAGTCCCGTTGCTCGGGAGAGGCTCGCTGAAGGCGAACCAACCTCCCCAGGCGCTGGAATCATCTTTGGCGATGAAGCGCACGGGGTTGCCGAGCCACGAGGGAGGAAGCCGGATGTCGTATCGAACCCACTGCTCGCGGGATTCAGAAATGGGGACGATGGGCAGACGCGAGTGATTCGCAAGGTTCTCGATTTCAAGGGTCATGCCGGGTCGTAAAAGATAGCCGGCGATGTAGATTGCGAAGCGTGGGGGAGCGGTGAAGGGAGTAGTTTCGGCGACGCCCGTGGCGCGATCGCCCTCCTCGCAAAACGAGCCCCAGAGTTTGAGGCCGGGCGGTTGGCCGGGCGCTCCGCTGGTTAATTGAAACGCTCCCGGCGAGCAGAAGCCTTGGTTCGAAGCCAAGCCGATGTTGGGCGCGAGAGCGTTCGCATAGGCGCTCGCGGTTGCCGCGTAACCAAGTAGGAGAGCGAGAGCAATCACGGGGTTAGTATAAAATGCAAAAACGTGGCCACTTAGGCGATCCTGCATGGCCGGAAGAAGTACCGGCACGGCAGTCAAACAGGACTTCGCTACTTCACTTTGGCGCCGGCAGCATGCAAGAGATCAAGACGGTCGGCATCATATCGAAGCCTAATATCGCAGAAGCGGCGGATATCGTCTGCGGGCTGTTGGAGTGGCTGGAGGCGCATAGAGTCAAGGCGCGGTACGACAAGCAGACGGCGCGTTATGCGCGGACATCTACATTCTACGAGCGAGAAGACGTGCCGGAAGGCGCGGACCTGCTGATTGTCTTGGGCGGGGACGGCACGCTTCTATCGGCTGCGCGAGTAGTGGCGGACCGGAACGTTCCGTTGTTCGCGGTGAATCTGGGGCACCTGGGATTTTTGACGGCGATACCGGTGGAGGATTTGTATCCGGAGCTGGAACGCGCGCTGAGGGGAGAGCACAGGATCGGGCGACGCCGGATGGTGGATTGCGAGCTCGTGCGCGAGGAGCGGACCATCGCTACGTATTCGGCGCTGAACGATGTGGTGATCACGAAATCCGAGCTGGCGCGCATGATCGATTTAGATACCCATGTGGACAACCATTTCGTCGCCGCGTATAAGGCGGACGGGTTGATTGTTTCGACGCCCACGGGTTCGACAGCGTATTCGCTTTCAGCGGGAGGGCCGGTGATATTTCCGTCCGTGGCGGCGTTCTGCATTACGCCGATCTGCCCGCATATGCTGACGAACCGGCCGGTTATTGTGCCGGACACGAGCGTGATTAGAGTTCTATCGCACAGCGAAGAAGGCACGTATCTGACGATTGACGGGCAGGTGGGCGAACCACTTTCGAAGGGCGATCACATCGTGTGCCGGTCGTCGGCGAAGACGATTCAGTTGATACGTCCGCCCAAGATGCTTTTCTTCGATGTATTGCGAGAGAAGCTGAAGTGGGGCGAGCGCTGAGCCCGGCGGGATTGGCGCGCCAGGTGTCGCTTACAAGAAGAATTTCACTGACAAGCTGGATCGTGATTGCGCTGGCGGCTGGCGCGCTGCTGGGAATATTTTTTCCGGGCGCGGCGAAGGGTCTGGCGCCGGTGAGCAACATATTCCTGCGTTTGATCAAGTCGATCGTAGGGCCGCTGCTGTTCGGGACGATCGTGTCGGGGGTGGCGGCGATGGGCGAGCTCAAGGCGATGGGGCGAATCGCGGCGAAGTCGCTCGTATATTTCGAGATCGCGACGACGGCGGCGCTGGCCATCGGGCTGGTGGTGGTGAATGCGATGCGGCCGGGCAGCGGGCTGCAATTGGCGGGCGGCGGCGAAACAACGGCGCTCGCGAAGCCGCTGTCGCTAGGACAAATTTTTGAGCATGCGGCGCCGGCGAACATTTTCGAGGCTCTGGCGCAGAACGATGTATTGCCGATGGTGGTGTTCTTTTTTCTATTCGGGGCGGCGTGCGCAACGGTGGGCGCGAAGGCGAGGCCGGTGACGGAGTTTGCGGGAGCAGTGGCGGAAGTGATGTTCCGGTACACGCGCTATGTGATGTATACGGCGCCGTTCGGAGTGGCGGCGGCGATGGCGGTAGCGATCGGGTCCAAAGGCAGCGGCGTGCTGTTCGGGCTGGGGAAGCTGGTGGGGACGTTGTACGTGGCGCTTGGGTTGTTTGTGGCGCTGGTGCTATGGCCGACATTGGTGGCGGCGCGAGTGCCGCTAGCGCGGTTCTGGGAGGCGGCGCGGCAGCCGGTTGTCATTGCATTCTCGACGGCATCGAGCGAAGCGGCTCTGCCGTTGGCGCTCGAGAATATGGAGCGACTGGGCGTGCCGAAGCACATTGTGGGATTTGTGCTGCCGATCGGGTACAGCTTCAACCTGACGGGGACGGCGCTGTACTTATCGCTGGCGGCGGTGTTTATTGCGCAGGCGTCGGGCGCGCGCATGGGGGTGGGCGCGCAGATCACGATGCTGGTGACGCTGATGTTGACGAGCAAGGGCGTGGCGGGAGTGCCGAGGGCGGCGCTAGTGGTTCTGGCGGGAACGCTTTCTTCGTTCCAGCTACCGCAGGAAGGGATCACGCTGCTGTTGGGAGTGGATGCCTTGATGGACATGGGCCGGACAGCAGCGAATGTGCTGGGCAATTGCGTAGCGACGGCCGCGGTGGGGCGATGGGAAGGCTCGGCAGTGGGAGAAGCAGGGAGCGAGGTGGAAGTGGCGGGGTGAGTTAGCTAGTAAGTGCTACTTGTTATTCAATAAAGTTCCGGCTACAATCTACGAAAACTGTATAGCGGTTTCAAAGGAGCATATGAGACTAGTAAGACTCGTTATAGTTTTCGGTTCCGTCCTGGGGATGAGCGTTACAGGCTGGACGCAAGATACAAACAACGTAGGCAAGAGTACTTCCGGACACGGTATCTTAGGATATCTGGACCCGAAGACAGGCACTTTCAAACCAATGGCGCAGTTAGGAGATCAACCGGACGTAACATTTACGACTGTGACGGGTGAAATCGTTTACAAGATGACGATTACCATCAAGTCAACTATTCCGACCACCAGCACCATCATATGCGACGGAACAGCGACCACATTCGATGCATCGTCAGGCGTTTCGCATACGGAGTCAGCCAGTGAAGCGGCGACCCGGAGCGGTTCCACCGCCACGTGTACGGTGACCATTCCTTACTCATGGGCATTGGCAAGCGCGAGTAGCGACTCGGTGACGTTAGGGTATGACGTTACCGCGAGCGGGGGCACGACTGGGCTGGTGGGCCGCGTTAGCGAGCACACGTTGGTGGCGATTCACGTTCCGGCGAACGGCGCGACCACGACAGAAACCGTGGCCGTGACGATTTAGGAGGCAAGCTCAACCGCGCTCCTATCGATTAGTGAGTGCGGCACCGGATCGTCTTTCGCGGGAAATAGCGGCGCAACGAAGTTGGTTGTCTTACTGGAAGTTACTGTAAAGTCGTATGTCTCCAGGTTGATCCAATCCAGTTGCGGGTGGATGTGGGCCAGATCGATATTTTTGTAATTATTCGGACCGGCGGGGGCGGCAATCGTCAGCAGATAGGCCTGCCCGTCGCTGTTCGCTTCCGCATCTAGCTGAACGCGAAGCTCGGTTATGAGCGCCGAATAAGTCTGCTTTTGGGCGGCGGTGGGAAACTCCCAATCGATATCTATTCCATTGAATCCGTTGTCCGTCATGTACTGGACACAGGATTTCGCCAGCTTGCGCATACGGGCTGAGGTGCTGGTGGCATTCGTGTAGCGGGCCGCGCTCGACGCGCCGCCTATGGAAATCAATATCTTCAAGTGCGGATGCCGGTGCTGGAGCTTAAGCAGTTCCGGCAAGTTAACGCGGTCTTCAGCCGGACTCTCCGAAGCACACTCACCGCTGGGCGAAATTCCGGCAAACGCGTAGATCACATGCGTGAGCCGTTGAGCGGGAATATCCGCGACACTGTAGTTTAGCTTGCTAGCTCCGGCTGGGAAATAACCGGGCGCTTGGTGTTGATCGTTGAATCCGGACGTGCCATTGTCGTTGCTCCCTCTTTCGATACTGTTGAAGAACATCCTGCCATCCCGGCATGAAGCAGCGCAACTTAGCAGGCGGCGGCCCTCGCGCCCCGATACACTGAAAGCATGCCGCTACCGAGCGAGGAGTTCTATCGCATCAAGAAACTGCCGCCCTATGTGTTCGCGGTGATCAACGAGATGAGAGACAAGGCGCGGGCGCAAGGGATCGACATTATCGATTTAGGCATGGGGAACCCGGATGGCGCGACGCCACGGCGGGTGGTGGACAAGCTGATCGAAGAAGCCAGGAATCCGTTGAATCACCGGTACTCGATGTCGCGCGGAATTCCGGCGCTGCGCGAGGCGATTGTGGCGCGGTATGCGGAGCAGTACGGGGCGAAGCTCGATCCGGAGACGGAAGCGATTGTGACGATCGGGGCGAAGGACGCGCTGGCGCATATGTTGTTTGCGATTATCGGGCCGGGCGACCAGGTGGTTTCGCCGAACCCGGCGTATCCGATTCACCAATGGGGCGTGATTCTGGCCGACGGGGAGGCGGTGACGCTGCCGATGCCGGACGCTGCGACGTTCCTGGAAGCGCTGCACGATTACTACCGGAAAGCGGCGAAGCCGCCGAAGGTGATCCTAATCTCGTTTCCACATAACCCGACGACGACGTGCGTGGACTTAGCTTATATGCGAGAGATTTTGGAACTGGCGCGGCGGCACGGCTCCTATGTGATCCACGATTTTGCGTACGCGGAGCTGGCGTTCGACGGATATCGGCCGCCCAGCATTCTGGAGATTGAAGGCGCCACGGATTACGCTGTCGAGATCTACTCGATGACGAAGACGTACAACATGGCGGGGTGGCGGGTGGGATTCTGCCTGGGGAACCGCAAGCTGATCGGAGCGCTGACGCGGATCAAGAGCTATCTGGATTATGGGACATTTCAGCCGATACAGATTGCGGCGACGACGGCTCTGCGAGAGTGTGAGGACGCTCCGGCGGAGGTTTGCGCTGTGTATGAGGCGCGGCGGGATGTGCTGGTGAAAGGCTTGCACGAGGCGGGGTGGGCGGTTGAGCCGCCGAAGGCGACGATGTTTTTGTGGGCGCGCATTCCGGAGGCGTTTGCGGAGATGGGGTCGCTCGAATTCGCGAAGATGCTGATGCGGGAGGCACAGGTGGCGGTGTCGCCGGGCATGGGCTTCGGGCCGATGGGCGAAGGCTATGTACGGTTCAGCATGATTGAGAGCGATGAGCGGATGCGGCGGGCCACGGAGAACATCGGTCGAGTGCTGGCGCGGGAGACGGCGGGAGCGGGAGCGAGCGGGCGCCGGCCCGTGCACGCATAGCCGACACTTTCGGGCGGCAAAGAATTCGACACGTATAATTCAAAAATGGCCGCGATGCCCGATGCGCCTCTGCCGGAGTTAGTGGAGCTTCCACAGCTAGGGGCGACGGGGCTGGATGCGCTGCTCAACGAAGAGATCGGGGTTTGGGAGCGGCGATTCACGTGGGACTTCCGGCCTTCGGCGGATCTACTGCGGCGATTCCTGCAGATACGGTCTTTGTATGGATATGCGCTGCGGACCGGCGAGGAAATCGTCGGATATGCATATCACGTTTGCGAGGGGCGGAAAGGCCTCATCGGCGACTTTTACGTGAGGCCGCAGAGAGGCGGGTGGCCCGCGGAGATGCTGCTGCTGAACTCGACCGTCGAGAGCCTGATTGCGAGTCCGGGCATCCGGCGCATCGAATCGCAGTTGATGATGCTGCACCCGCCGGCGGCGCAGACGCTACCTTACAGCCGCTACCTGGCGCGCTACGACCGTTACTTCATGAGCATCGATCGAGCGGCCGCAAGCGAATTGAAGCCGAGAACGCCCTTGGTGCGCGTGACGTTTACGCAGTGGGCGGAGAGGCACTTCGAAGAGGTCGCGCATGTAGTGTCGGCTTCTTACAAGGGGCATGTGGACAGCGAGATCAACGATCAATACCGCACCATTCCGGGCGCGCGGCAATTTCTGATGAACATCGTAAAGTTTCCGGGATGCGGACGCTTTTCGCCTACCGCTTCGCTTGTGGCGATAGACGAGACCACGGGACGGATTTGCGGAGCGTGCCTGGCGAGCCTTGTGGCGCCGCAATCGGGACACTTGACGCAGCTTTGTATTCTGCCCGCGATTCGCGGCGCGCGATTGGGATACGAGTTGATGCGGCAGTGCATGACGCGCCTGCTGGAGCTTGGCTGCACAACGGTGAGCCTGACGGTGACGTGTTCGAATGTAGACGCAGTGCGGCTGTATGAATCGGCGGGGTTCCAGACCAAGGGGACGTTTCCGGCTTTGGTGTGGGAAGGCTTCTAGGCGGGGCCGAGTAAGTGGTGGTTTTCAACCTCCTGCGAACGCGTTAGATTTTCACAGGATATCCGCCTGAAACTAATACATAAATGGGCATTCGCCGCTGCGACTAAGTAGACCCCTCCTGCGTCTAAACCGGTAGGAGAACAAAATATGAAAACGGGAGGGTTGAAGAAACTCACGTTGGGGCTGCTGGTGTCGGCAACTCTGGGCTTTGCTCAGATGGCGGGCACGCAGGCCCCAGCCGGACCGATGCAAGGCCCGCAGGCGATGAATTATCCAGGCGGACCTGGGTCCGCGCGGACCTCGGGAGTTCGGGCGGTAACGCCGGGAACCATTAATTATTTGGAAGGCCAGGCGATGGTGGATGGACAGCCGCTGAGCGGTCCCGGACAGGCGATGCAGCCTGGGCAGACGCTCGCGACCGGAAACGGCTTTGCGGAGGTGCTGCTGACTCCAGGAGCGTTTCTACGGATTGGACACGATAGCCAGGTGCGGCTCGTGAACGCGGGATTAGCGGAAACGAAAGCGCAACTGGATCGCGGGACAGCGATTGTCGAAGTAGATCAATTGATAAAGGGTACAAATCTTGCGGTGGCAGTGAATGGCGCCACGGCGCGCTTGGAAAAGAGAGGCTTGTATGACTTCGACGCCGGACGGCAAGCGGTGAAGGTGTTGGACGGCAAGGTGAGCGTAACAGAGCCGGCGGGTAGCAAGTCGATTGGAAAAGGCGACGAACTGATGCTGGCGAGCGCGAAGCCTCTGAAGAGCAGGAGCTTCGACGAGAGCGCTGCGAAGAGCGAGCCGCTGTATGTGTGGAGCGAGGCGCGAAGCCAGGATGAATCCCAGGCCAACGTTTCGATGGCGCAAAATGTAGCGGCTTACGGCGGATGGTACGGGCCGGGTTGGTATTGGGACCCGTACTGGAGTTTCTATGCGTACTTACCCGCGGATGGATTCCTCTATAGTCCGTTCGGTTGGGGCTTTTACTCGCCCTGGTATGTCGGCTACTACGGCGTGCCGTATGGATATTACGGACACTATGGTCACTATGGGTATCGCGGCGGCTGGCATGGACATGTGAGCGGATTGAACGCGCATGTGAGCAGCTTCGGCGGCGGGTTCCATGGCGGCGGATTCGGCGGCGGGTTCCATGGCGGCGGCGGCCGGCGGTAAGTTCGAGTAAGTTGGCGTGTCAGGCAAGGTCGGGCTTCGGTCCGGCCTTTTTTATTTGCATGATAGGGTGAGCCGATGAGAGTTGCAGTCCTCTCCGATATTCACGCCAATTTGACGGCATTGGAAGCGGTGATCGCGGATGTGCGGGAGATGTCGCCGGACGTGGTGCTGCAGGGAGGCGACCTGGTGGGCGGCGGATCGAGCCCGGCGGAAGTGGTGGATCGTGTTCGGGAGTTGGGGTGGCGGGGCGTGTTCGGAAATTTCGACGAAGCGGTGGCGCGACCTGAAACGCTGGAGGAGTTCGCGAAACAATCGCGCGCGCCGGCTGGGATATGGGCGGCGGTGAGCGACATGACGGCATTTACGCGCGAGGCATTGGGCGGGGAGAGAATCGCGTGGCTGAGCGCGCTGCCGCGCGTGCTGATTCGAGCGCCTGTGGCGTTGACGCACGCCAGTGTTCGTAGCGCATGGGAAGCGCCGGGGGCGGGCGCGACGGATCGCGAGTTGGAAGAGACGTATTCTCCTCTGGGGCAAGCGCTCGCGGTTTATGGTCACATACATCAGCCGTTTGTGAGGAGGCTGGCGAGACTTACGGTGGCTAACTCAGGAAGCGTAAGCCAATCCTTCGACGGGGATGCGAGGACGTCGTATGTGTTGGTGGACGATGGCACGCCAGTGATTCGAAGAGTCGAGTATGAAGTCGAGCGGGAGATACAGGCGATGACGGCGCGCGGGATGCCGCACGCCGATTGGATGGCGCGGACACTGCGGGCGGCGCGGCCACAGATGCCATAACTGATCTCGCGCTGCGCTATAGTCCGGGGATGCGGAAGCTGGGATGTCTTGCGGCAGTGGCGTGCTGTTGCAGCGGATGGGCGGCGCAGGCGGATCGAGAGAGCGTCGATTTGATAGTGACGCATGGGATCGTCGTGACGATGGATGCAAAGCGGCGCGTGATAGAAGATGGCGCGGTGGTGGCGAGGGGCGATGAAATTGTAGCGGTGGGCGCGGCGGGCGCGATCGCGGGGCGGTATGAAGCGCGGCGCACGGTGGATGCACGCGGCGGGTTGGTGATGCCGGGATTGATCAACGCGCACACGCACATGGCGATGAGTTTGTTTCGGGGATTGGCTGAGGACCGGGCGCTGGAGGAGTGGCTGAAGAAGTACATATTTCCAGCGGAGGCGCGCAATGTGACGGCGGAGTTCGTGTATTGGGGCACGAAGCTGAGCATGCTGGAGATGCTGCGGGGCGGGACGACCACGGCGGCGGACATGTATTACTTCGAAGACGATGTGGCGCGCGCGATGAAAGAAGGCGGAATGCGGGGCGTGCTTGGGGAAACGATCATCGGCTTCCCAGCCCCAGATAACAAGAACGAAGAGGCAGCGATCACTTACACGCAGACGTATCTGGATCACTGGAGAGGCGATGGGTTGATTACGGCGGCGGTCGCGCCGCACTCGATTTACACGTGTAGCGAGGAGCTACTGAAGAGAGCGGCGGAGCTGGCGCGGCGGAATCGCGCGCCGATTCTGACGCACATAGCGGAGGCGCCGACCGAGCTGGAGCAGAGCCGCAAAGAGCACGGATTGTCGCCGGTGCAGTACATGGCGCGAATCGGACTGCTGGGGCCAGATGTGACGGGGGCGCATTGCGTGTGGGTAGACCAGGCAGATGTTCGAACGCTCGCGCGGTTTGAGGTGGGCTGCTCCTTCAATCCATCGAGCAACATGAAAACCGCGGCGGGATTATCGCCGGTGCCGGAGATGCTGGCGAGCGGAGTAGCGGTGGGGATCGGTTCGGATGGGCCGGCGAGCAACAATAATCAGGACCTATTTGAAGAGATGGACCTGGGAGCGAAGCTGCAAAAGTTTGCGCGCATGGATCCGACCTCGCTGCCGGCGGAGCAAACGGTTGCGCTGGCGACAATTGCCGGCGCACGGGCGCTGCACATGGAGAAGCAGATCGGGTCGCTCGAGGCCGGAAAGAAGGCAGACCTGATTGTGGTGGATACGACGGCGGCGCACGCGACCCCCATGTATGACGCCTATGCGCAGATTGTATATGCGCTGAAAGCATCGGACGTGCGGACGACTATTATCGGCGGGCGCATCGTGATGGACGAGCGAAAGATGCTTACTCTCGATGAGCCCGCAATATTAGCGAAAGCAAATACCTACAAAAACCAAGTCAGAGCTTCGTTCGGACACTAAAATTCATAGCGCGCAGCGATTTGCATGATGCGCGGATTCGTTAGCAAGCCGGTGTAATTGCCGAAGCTAGTGGAGTTCCCCATGGTCAGCGAACCGGATGTAACGCTGGACTGCACATCGAAGCGGACGGAGTTCGTCACGTTGAACACTTCCCAGCGGAGCTGGAGACTTTGCTTTTCGCTCCAGGGCATGTTCCAGCGCTTGGCGAGGCCCATATCGATGCCGAAGTAGCCTTGGCCGCGGATAGGGTTGCGGTCGCCGGATTGGCCGGGGAGCGTATAAGTGAAATTATTGATGGCGGCGGGGCCGGCCTGGAAGATATTAATGGCGCCGGCGTCGGGTCCGCTTTGCACGGTGTATTTGCCGGTTACGGGCTGACTAACAATGGTAGCGTTGCCTTCCTGCTCGAAGTTAGTCGGGTAGTTACTGTATCCGTTGTCGACGTTCACGGGGAAGCCGCTGGTGACGCGGAACAGACCGGATAGTTGCCAGCCGCCGATGATGGCGTCCAGCCAGCGCGGGGCAGTGCCGGCGAGTAACTTGCCGCGGCCGAAGGGAAGCTGATAGATCCAGTTCGCGTTGAGCTGATGGGTGAGGTCGTAGGAGGAGACGGCGCGCTCCTGTTTCGGATTCCAGGTATTTTCGATGTCGTTATTGAGAGCGCTGCTGGAGCTGGCGGGGGCGATGCGCTCGGCGTCGGAGGCGAGATCAATGGACTTAGAAAACGTGTAATTCACGTCAAATTGGAGGCCATGAGCGTTGCCGCGACGGAGGGTCACTTGCAGAGCGTTGTAATTCGCATTGGCGATGGAACGCCAGGCGTAGAGCGAGGAGAACTGCGGAGTGTAGTACGTGTATTGACCGGTGCTCGGGAAATAGACGCGGTTGGGATTATTGGCGTCGGGGATGCCGTACTCGTCGAGTTCGTAGAGGGCGAGCGATTCGTTGAGGCTGGTGGAACAGAAGAGGTCGAAGGCGGCAACGACGGGGCTCGTGGTGGAGGTTTGGCCGGGTTTGGCGCAGGCGCCGATGCTGTAGGCGCCGCCGGGAGCGAGAGGCTGGATGGTGTCGGCCCAGAACTGCTGGACCTTCTGGGGCAGACTGGCGGGATTGAAGTTGGACGTGGGGGTGGTGTTGCCGGCGGCGAGCTGCGGCCGGTAGACATTGGCGAGGGCGGTCGCGGCCGTGAAGTAGTCAATGCCGGATTTGGCGTCGTAGATATCGAGAGGCTCGGCGAGATCTTCCTGCGCGAGCTCGCGGTGAGAGAGGCGTCCGACGTAGGCGATGTCGAGAGAGAAACGCGACGGCAACTGGCGGCTGATGGCGAAGTCGAGAGTATAAGCGTAAGGAGTCTTGAGGCCTTGATCGATGCCCCAAGTGATGGCGCCGAGGCCGGTAGGATAGGTCTGCGGGAAGGTTGCAGGAGGGGCGGGGATAAAGATATTGGCGCCCGTGTAGTCGGTAGTGGGGATGGTGTTGAGGCTGGTGAGGCGCGGGGCGGTGATGGAGGTTTGGACAGCGGAGGGATTGGTGAGCTCGGTAAAGAGGCCGAAGGCGCCATTTTGATCGAAGGTATCGACGATGCTTTCGCCAACGCGATCGTAGACGACGCTGAATCCGGCGCGGATGCTGGTGTGGTCGGGGCCGCCGAATAAGGTCTTGAGAAACCCGGAATCGAAGCCGGGCGAGTAGGCGAGCGAGGCGCGCGGCCCGAAGTTGTGATAGTCCCAGTTGTAATAGCCAGGCTTGCCGCCGTTGGCGGGGCCGGACCAGTCATAGGAGATGAGCGGGAGGGCGCTGGAGGGAATATCTTCGCGCATGGCATCGGCGCGATCGGTTAGCCAGTTGCCGAGATTGATGGTGGGAGTAACTTCGAGCCCGTTGGTTTCCCAGGGCGGCGAAAAGAGCGAGTAACGCAGGCCGACGGTGGCGGTGAAGTTAGGCTTTATTTTCCAGATATCCTGGACGTACATTTCGTAGGCGTCTTCGGCGAAGTTACGACTGACGGGCGTGCCCTGCGAAAGAGGCTGACCGTTGCGCTGGTAATTGTAATTGGCGTTAACGAGCGTGACCATTCCGAGGAGAGCAGTTATGGGGTAGTCGTAATCGGTATTGAAGCCTTGCGCCACCGCAGGATACCCGTTGGCGGCTGGATCGAGCGGGACGCCTTTATTGGCGAAACCGGAATCGGCGGTCCATTCCGGATTCGCGATGCCGTTGCTGAAGGAGTTATTAGAATTTGTTTCGTGATCGCGGAGCAAAGAGATTTGGACACCGAATTGAATGGTGTGCTTGCCGTGGATCCAAGTAAAGTCGTCGTTGAAGTTATGAATGGGACGCTGGAAAGAGGAGCCGTACGTGATGCCCTGGTCGAAGGTCGGGAAATCGATCCAGGGCTGGGTGGAATCGCCGCCGGTACCGATGCTTTCGCGAATGAAGCCATAGCGAAAATCGTTGAGCAGGGTGGGCGTGAGCGACGCTTCGTAGTTGGCAATGATGCCTTTGTTGTAGTTGACGGTGGTGGTTTCGGGCAAGGAGCCGGGCAGAAAGGGCGCGCCGGCGTCGGCTTCGTTCGAGAGCGCGCCACTGACGGACAGGCGATGGCGCCCATCGGCGGTGATGTTGTAGTCGAGCTTGGCGATGTACCAATTCTTGTCGGTGGTGGTGGGCGCGCGGAAGCGATATCCGGCGGAGTTGAGTAAGTCGCCCGTCGTGAAGTCGTTGGGCAGCGGATAGACCGTGTTCATGTAGTTGATGACGGCAGGGTCGGGGCCGTGCGGGCCGAGGCTGCCGCTATCCATGGCGGTGAGTTGCTGCGGGCTGAGCGCCATGATGCCGGAGGCGTAGGAATATTGTTTCCCGCTGAGGCCGGTGACGGCGCCCCCTGGACATTGAGTGGGGTCCTGGCAGACGTATTGCATGATGCCGTCGCGAAGAGTGGCGCTGGGGACGGTGCGGAGGGCGCTGACGTCTTCGACGTCGCGGTAGCCTTCGTAATTGATGAAGTAGAAGAGACGGTCCTTCTTAATGGGACCGCCGAGGGAGCCGCCGAAGATATTCCGGTTGAGGAAGTTCGGCTCATTGGGTTGGCCAGATTCGAGCTGCGCCGCTTTCACAAAGTAGTCATTGGCGCTAGAGAACGAGTTGCGGTTGTATTCGTAGACAGAGCCGTGATACGAGTTAGTGCCGCTCTTGGTGACGAGCGAGACCTGAGCGCCGCCCGCCCCGCCTTGCTCGGCGCCATAGTTCGTCGTGGTAACGCGGAACTCTTCAACGGAATCGAGGGTGACAGGCAGGACGGATTGGAACGCGTAGCCGCCTTTTTCGTTGACCTGAACGCCGTCGAGCGTGATGTTGCTCTGATCGCTGCGCGCGCCATTGACAGCGCCGCTGCGGGTATCGGTATTGAGATCGATGTCGGGGCGATTGCCAGTGTAGACGACGCCGGTTTGGAGGCTGAGCAGGTCGGGGACGTTGCGGCTTTCGAGAGGCAGCTCTTCAATTTGATTGTTGTTGAAGGTGTTGCCGATGGAGGCGTCGGTGGTGTTGATGGCGACGGCTTGGGAGTTGACTTCGATCTGCTGGTTGACGGAGCCGATTTGGAGCGTGACGTTACTGGTCACGGCGGAATCGACGGGCAGGCGGAGATTATTCTGTTCGTACTTGCTGAAGCCGGGCTTTTCGACGGTGAGCGTGTAGGCGCCGGGCGGAAGCGAGGCGAAGGTGTAGCCGCCGGACTCGTTGGTGTCGGTTTCACGCTGGAGCGACTGAGCAGTGTTGCGGAGCGTGAGGCGCGCGCCGGCGACATCGGCTCGGGATTGATCGAGGACCACGCCGGAGAGCGAGGCCGTTCCGGTTTGCGCGGGAAGAAGCTGAGCGAGCCCGGCGGCCAGTAGCAAACACGACGGGCCGGTGATTCTGAGACGAACCATGTTCCACCCCTTGGAAAGGTTTTAAATAGCGCGAGTGATTTTTACAAATATACAATCAGGGGCGGGAGAGAGGGAAGAGAAAAATGAGGGTGGGCTTCTGAGCTATCCGCAGAAGTCCAATCGCCGAAAATAGTAAGTCGGGTGCAGCAGTGGCGGCCACCTCGCCGACGTTGGCGCCGGCTGTAGCGATTCCCGTTCACTTCCTGCCGTTTGGAGGCGGGGCACGCATCGCGGCCGCCAAATCGCTATATTGAAGAAACCCTAAATGCCCCGACCCCGCTCCCTGCTGGCTTTCGCCGCGCTTCCGCTCGCCCTGCTACCCGCGTTCGCGCAGCAGCAAGCGTCGCCTCCTCCTGGGCTCACCACCGCGATGCCCACCATTACTTCGATCCCACCCGACGCCCAGTCGTCTCCCAACTTCGCTGTCGAACGAGCAACCGACGCCTACATGGCCCTCATTCCCGCCGCCTCCAAAGCTCGCTCGGACGCATACTTCGAGGGGGGCTACTGGCTCATTCTGTGGGATTTTCTTTATGGCGTCGCAATCTGTCTGCTGCTCCTGAATCTCGGCTGGTCCGCATCCATGCGCGATTTTGCCGAGCGCATCACCCGTTTCCGGTTTCTTCAGACATTTACTTACTGGGTCGAGTATCTGCTGCTTACTTCCGTGCTCTCCTTCCCGCTCACCGTCTACGAGGGCTATATACGCGAGCACCAATACGGCCTCGCAACGCAGACCTTTGGCCCCTGGTTAGGCGATCAGTTCAAAGGACTGTTAGTAAGTCTGATTCTCGGCGGCATCATAGTAGCTATCTTGTTCGCCATCGTTCGCCGCCTTCGCCGCACCTGGTGGATCTGGGGTGCTGTCGTCACCCTGGCCTTTCTCATCTTTATCATGCTGATCGGCCCCGTGTACATCCAGCCGATCTTCAACAAAGTCGCCCGCCTCAACGATCCCAAGATTACCGAGCCCATCCTACGCATGGCGCGCGCCAACGGCATCCCTGCGAAAGACGTCTACCAAATCGATGCCTCCCGCCAATCCAACCGCATGAGCGCCAATGTCAGCGGCTTCGGCAACACCATGCGAATTACCCTCAACGATAACCTTCTGCGCCGCGGCTCTCCGGAAGAAATCCAGGCCGTCATGGGACACGAGATGGGGCATTATGTGCTGCACCACATTTACAAGGACATACTCTTCTTCGTCATCGTGGTCGTCTGCGGCTTCGCTTTTCTTCGTTGGTCCATGGCCCGGTGTCTCGCCCGCTGGGGAGAAAAATGGCGCATCCTCGACATCGCCGATCCCGCCATACTCCCGCTGGTTGTTTTGCTCGCCTCGATTTATTTCTTCGTTCTGACTCCCATCATCAATACCCAGACGCGAACGGCCGAATACGAAGCCGATATGTACGGATTGAACGCCAGCCGCCAGCCCGATGGTTTTGCCCAAGCCGCCATCCACCTGGGCGAGTACCGCAAAATGAAGCCGGGCGCTATCGAGGAATGGATCTTCTTTGACCACCCGAGCGGCTACAATCGCATCTACGCCGCCATGCGCTGGAAGGCCGAGAATCAAAAAATCGCCGGCCAAGGGTATTAGCAGAGATCTCCGTAAGCCGGACTCACCGCAAAGGCCGGCCTTCCCGATACCCGAACTCCAGCCAGTGCTTCACCGGGTCCACTTTCGCCCGGGCCACGTCGGGATTAGCCTTCAGATACGCCTTCGGATCGAAGCCGGGAGGGGTCTTGGTCGGCCGCTTGGCGAGATCCCTCAAGAAATGCTTGCTCGGAACCGTATGTGCAATATGCGATGCCGGCACTTCCATCCCGTTTACCTGGTTCGGCATCCGTTTCCCGGTCGATATATCGACGATGTTGTCTCGAAACTGCACCGGTCCCAGAAACTCCACGCTCCCCATCGGCGTGTAATAAGCGCAATTTTCGAAGTAATAATGAGTAACTTGGCTGTATCTGGTGCGGTTCCTATCCTTCTGCGCGGCTCCTCCGTGCAACAGATTAGCCGCCCAGATCAGCGCTTGACCCTTCTTTGCGTAAAAGTAAAACGGCTTCAGATCGAGCGCCTCGACAATCGCCTCCCACGCCTTCTCGTATGCCGGATAATGCCCGTACATATTCTGGGCCTGCGTGTCGGGATTCACCCCAATATGTTCGTTCGTGAAAATCGGCAGGGAATGCGAACCCGGATAATACACCAGAGGCCCGTTATCGGCGTCGATATCTTCGAGCGCCACCCAAACTCCCGCCATAAACCTTTCCGGCGACGAGCTGAAGTGCACGCTATCGGTATGAAAGTGCTGCTGCGTTCCTACTGGAAAATTCAGCGTCTGAAAAGGAAACACCCGCCGGCCGTAAAGATCGGAAAGTAACTTCAAAATTTTCGGGTTACAAGCCAGTTGCTTCACCTCCGGCACTGTATCCCATGCGTCCTGCACCCGCAGGCCTGGAATCGCGCCGGCGCGCCAAGCCTTCCAGTCGTACCTGTCATCCAGCGCGCGCTTGATCTTCTCGGCAGTCATGTCGAAATCCGGGTCGGGGAAATCGATCACCGCAAAACCATCCTTGCGCAGCTTCCGCGCAACCTCCAGGGTCTCCGGCGTTACATCTTTGTTGTTAAAAATCGTCTCGAAAAGCGGCGACTCCACATCCGGAACACCCGGCAATGCATTCGCAACGGAACTCATCCTTCACAGCTCTCCTATTTCGCTGAAAGCTTATTTTCCCATGCAGTGACCGTGTTTTCCGCTATGCCGAATGGCGTATGCGCAGCTAGCCCGTTCGGCAGTCGCCAAATTCGCGGCGGCCCTTCATAGTCGTCATAGGAGCGCGCTAAGTCCGCTCTCGAAACGCGTCCGATCGCTTGCCTATGAACCCACACCCTCACTCTCCGCCCGCGGCCGACGTTCCCGACCGTCCAGATCCCCAACCGCCATCTAATCCGCCCCGCCGGCGCCATCGCTGGCTGGCCTGGGTCATCGCGCTCTGCATTCTCGGCGGGGGCGCTTACTTCTTCTCGCGCCAGTCCGCGCCCGCGGAGTCGCAGCAGCAGAGCAAGGGCAAAGGCAAGGGCAAGGGCGGCTACGGAGGCGCCATCCCTGTCTCTGCCGTCAAAGTCGCCAAGGGGGACATGGGCGAATACATCGAAGCGCTCGGAACCGTCACGCCCGTTTTCACCATTACAGTTGCCAGCCGCGTGGTTGGCACTCTCACCGAAATTCATTACAAGGAAGGGCAGATCGTGCACAAAGGAGACGTGCTCGCCACCATCGATCCGCGCCCGTACCAAGCCGTGCTCGTCCAGGCCCAAGGCCAGCTCCTGCGCGATCAGGCTCTGCTTGAAAACGCCCGGGTCGATCTCAACCGCTACCAGGCGGCCTTCCAGCAGCACGCCATACCGGAGCAGCAGGTCGCCACCCAGCAAGCCACCGTGCACCAGGACGAAGGCACCGTGAAGCTCGACGAAGGCAACCTGGACGCCGCAAAGGTCAATGTCGATTACACCCGCATCACTTCTCCGATTGATGGCCGAGTAGGTCTCCGCACCGTCGACCCCGGCAACATTGTTCCCGCCAACGGAACGACGGGCATCGCCACCATTACGCAGCTCCAGCCCATCACCGTCATCTTCACCATGGCGGAAGACTACATCTCCGATGTCGTCGCTCAAATGCGCGCCGGCCATAAGCTCCGCGTGGACGCGCTCAGCCGCGACGATCAAAGCGAACTAGCCCAGGGCGCCGTGCTCACTCTCGATAACCAGATCGATACCAGCACCGGCACCGTTCGCGTACGCGCTCAGTTCGCCAACAAAGACAACAAGCTCTTTCCCAACGAATTCGTCAACGCCAAACTTCTCGTTCGCACTCTGATGGGTGTCAACATCGTGCCCACCGCCGCCGTCCAGCGCAATAACGACGTTTCTTTCGTCTATATCGTCAACGCGAACCAGACAGTGCAGTCGCGCAACGTCAATGTCGCCACCGCGGATGGCACGAACGCCGCCGTTACGGGCGTTAGTCCCGGCGAAACCGTCGTGACCGATGGCTTCGACAAGCTCCAGGACGGCATCAAAGTAGCCGTCCGCCAGCCCAGGAACGAGAAATCGCCCGCGCCTCCGCCACAGCTCAAACAACAGCAGCAAAACAGCCAGACCAGCACCCAGCGCAACGCTCTCCAGCAATCCAACAACCCGCAACAGCCGTCGCCCACAGGTGGACCCAAGTGAATCCTTCGCGCCCCTTTATCCTTCGGCCCATCGCTACATCGCTGCTGATGGCCGCGATCCTGCTCATCGGCATCGTCGCCTACAAACAGTTGCCCGTCTCCGCGCTGCCCGAGGTTGACTACCCCACCATGCAGGTGGTCACTTTCTATCCGGGCGCCAGCCCTTCGGTCACGGCCTCCGCCATCACCGCGCCGCTCGAACGCCAGCTCGGCGAGGTGCCCGGCCTGAACCAAATGCTCTCCACCAGTTCGCAAGGCGCCTCCGTCATCACCTTGCAATTCGTCCTGAGCCTGAACATCGATGTGGCCGAACAGGAAGTGCAGGAAGCGATCAACGCGGCGCAGACTTACCTGCCCACCGATCTGCCCATGCCGCCTATCTACAGCAAGACCAATCCGGCGGATGCGCCCATCATGACGCTGGCTCTCACTTCCAATTCCATGGCGCTCCAGGACGTGCAGGACTACGCGGACACTCGCCTTGCGCAAAAAATTTCTCAGCTCTCGGGCGTGGGGGCCGTCACCATCAGCGGCGGCCAGAAGAAAGCGGTACGCATTCTCGCCAATCCAACCCAGCTCGCCTCATACGGCCTCAATCTCGAAGACCTTCATACCGCCATCACGGCCACCAGCGTCGACACCGCCAAAGGCAGCTTCGATGGGCCGCACCAGGATTACCAGATCAACGACAACGACCAGCTTCTCTCGGCTCAAGACTACGAGCAGGTCATCGTCGCCTACAAGAACAACGCGCCCGTGATGCTCAAGGACGTGGCGAAAGTGGTTGACGGCGTCGAGAATTCCTCGCAAGCCGCATGGATGAATGAGACGCCCGCAGTTATCGTTAACATCCAACGCCAGCCTGGCGCCAACATCATTCAGGTCGTCGATCGCGTCAAGGCGCTGCTGCCGAAACTCCGCGCCACCATCCCTTCTTCTATCAACGTCGCTACGCTCACCGACCGCACCATCACGGTTCGCGCTTCGGTCGCGGACGTGGAATACGAATTGATGATCTGTATCGCGCTGGTAGTGCTCGTCATCTTTCTCTTTCTTCGCAATCTCGCCGCTACTTTCATCCCGAGCGTCGCCGTTCCTCTCTCGCTGGTCGGCACCTTCGGCGTGATGTACCTGCTCGGCTACAGCCTGAACAATCTGACGCTGATGGCGCTCACTATTTCGACCGGCTTCGTGGTCGACGACGCCATCGTCATGATCGAAAACATCATGCGCTATGTCGAAGAAGGCGATCCGCCCCTCGAAGCCGCGCTCAAAGGCGCGGAGCAGATCGGCTTCACCATCATGTCGCTCACCATCTCGCTCATAGCCGTGCTCATCCCGCTGCTGTTCATGGGCGATATCACAGGACGCCTCTTCCGTGAATTCGCCGTCACGCTCGCCGTCACGATCATTGTCTCGGCGTTCGTATCTCTGACCCTCACGCCCATGCTCTGCGCCAAGCTTCTGCGTCACAAAGCCGACGCGCAGCAAGGCCGCTTCTACAAAGCCTCCGAGCGCGTCTTCGAGCGGACCATCGAGTTCTACGGCCGCACCCTCAAGGTCGTGCTCGAGCATCGCAACCTTACCCTGCTGGTCGCTCTGGCGACGCTCGTCCTGACCGTATTTCTCTACATCGCCATTCCCAAAGGCTTCTTTCCGGTCCAGGACACCGGCGAAATTCAGGGCGTCTCCGAAGCCGACCAAAGCGTCTCGTTCGCCGAGATGGCGACGCTTCAACAGCGTCTCGCCGCCGAAATCGTCAAAGATCCCGCGGTCGAAAGCCTCTCATCCTTCATCGGCGTCGATGGCACCAACACCACACTCAATGCCGGCCGCATTCAAATTAACCTGAAGCCGCTTGAGCAGCGCCACATCAGCGCGTCCGATGTCATCCGGCGCATCCAGGGCAAAATCGCCGGGGTCGACGGCATCACGCTTTTCATGCAGCCCGTGCAGGACCTTACGGTCGAAGACATCGTCAGCCGCACCGAGTATCAGTACAGCATTGAAGACCCCAACCCCACTGAACTCGCCACCTACGCCGCGGCCTTTGTCAACAAGCTCAAAGATCTCCCTCAGCTCGCCGACGTAGCAAGCGATCTCGAAACGCATGGCCTAGGCTCCAGCCTCAAGATCGACCGTCAAACCGCCATGCGCGTCGGCATCACCGCATCAACCGTCGATGCCGCCCTCTACGACGCTTTTGGGGAGCGCCAGGTCTCCACTCTCTTCACCCAACTGAATCAGTATCACGTCATTCTCGAAGTGCAGCCCCAGTTCCGCATCACTCCTCACAACCTGCACGACATCTACATCAAATCCACGGTTGGAACGCCCGTGCCGCTGAGCGCGTTTACAACCACCTCCAACACCTCCATGCCCATCCTCATCAGCCACATCGGCCAGTTCCCGGCCACCACGGTCTCCTTCAACCTCGCGCCCAACGCCGCGCTCGGCTCCGCGGTCGAAGCCATCCAGAAAGTCGAAAAGCAGATGCCGCCGCCGGCCGCCATGGAGACTTCGTTCCAGGGCACCGCGCAAGCTTTTATCGCCTCGCTCACCAACGAACCGCTGCTCATTCTCGCCGCGCTCGTTACCGTGTACATCGTGCTCGGGGTGCTCTATGAAAGCTACATCCACCCCATCACGATTCTGTCCACCCTTCCTTCGGCCGGCGTCGGCGCGCTGCTCGCTCTGATGGTTTGCCGCCAGGAACTCACCGTGGTCGCCATCATCGGCATCGTGCTCCTGATCGGAATCGTCAAGAAAAACGCCATCATGATGATCGACTTCGCGCTCGAAGCCGAGCGCCAGGAAGGCAAGAGCCCATACGAATCCATCTTCCAAGCTTCGCTGCTCCGCTTTCGCCCCATCATGATGACCACCATGGCCGCTCTTCTCGGCGCGGTTCCGCTCGCTTTCGGGCAAGGCGTAGGGTCGGAACTTCGCCGTCCTCTCGGCATCACGATCATCGGCGGGCTGCTCTTGAGCCAACTCCTCACGCTCTACACCACGCCCGTCATTTATCTCTTCTTCGATGAGATCGCCTCCAAGTTCGCCGCTTTCCGCGAGCGCCACTGGGGACAAAGGCCTGCCACTCAAATGCATCCTGAGCCGGCTGCCGGAGACTAGCGCATGAGCCTCTCGTCTCCCTTCATCAGGCGCCCGGTTGCGACCGCGCTGCTCACCGTGGCCGTGGGTCTCGCCGGCGCCGTCGCCTTTCGACTGCTGCCCGTTTCGCCATTGCCTCAGGTCGATTTCCCCACCATCTCGGTTTCGGCTTCGCTCCCCGGCGCCAGCCCCGCCATCATGGCTTCTTCCGTCGCCACGCCGCTCGAGCGCCAATTCGGCCGCATCGCCGCCGTCACTGAAATGACCTCCGCTAGTTCTCTGGGCGGCACCAGCATCACCCTTCAATTCGATCTGAACCGCAACATCGACGCCGCCGCCCGCGATGTCGAGTCCGCCATCAACGCGGCCCGCACGTATCTGCCCGCGAACCTGCCCTCCAATCCCACCTATCGCAAGGTGAATCCGGCCGACTCGCCGATCATGATCGTCGCCCTCACCTCCAACACCCTCCCGCCTTCCGCTCTCTACGATGCCGCCTCCACCGTCCTGATGCAGCGCATCTCTCAGATTCGGGGCGTCGGCCAGGTCATCGCCGGCGGCAGCTCCGCCCCCGCCGTTCGCATCGATGTCAATCCCACCCAGATCAATCACTACGGCCTGAGCCTTGAGACCGTCCGCAGCGCCATCGCGGCCCAAACCTCCAATCTCGCCAAAGGCTGGTTCTCAGACGCGCACAAGACCTGGATGATCGACGACAACGATCAGCTCATGCACGCCGTCGATTACGAACCGCTGCTCATCGCCTATCGCAACAACGCGCAGGTCAAGCTCACCGATATCGCCAAGGTCTCCGATTCCGTTCAAACCGTTCGTTCCCTGGGCCTCGCCAACGGCAAGCGCGCGGCGCTGCTCATCATCTTCCGCCAGCCGGGCGCGAACATCATCGATACCGTGGACGGCATCCGCGCCGCGCTCCCGCAGCTTCACGCCTCCATCAGCCAGGCCATCGAGATGACGGTCACGCTCGATCAAACCGTCACCATCCGCGCCTCCGTCAAAGATGTCGAGCGCACGCTGCTCATCTCCATCGGTCTGGTGGTTGCCGTGGTCTTCCTGTTTCTGCGCGACGTTCGCTCCACGTTGATCCCCAGCGTCGCCGTCCCGGTCTCGCTCATCGGAACCTGCGGCATCATGTACCTGCTCGGCTACGGCGTCGACAACCTCTCGCTGATGGCCCTGACCATCTCGACCGGCTTCGTCGTCGACGACGCCATCGTGGTTCTCGAAAACATCACTCGCTACCGCGAGAAAGGCATGAACGCCATGGAAGCCGCCTACAAAGGCGCCTCCGAGATCGGCTCCACGGTGTTCTCCATCAGCGTCTCGCTCGTCGCCGTCTTCATCCCCATCCTCCTGATGGGCGGCATCGTTGGTCGCCTGTTCCGCGAATTTGCCGTCACGCTCGCCACCACCATCCTGGTCTCGATGGTCATCTCCTTGACCACCACTCCCACCATGGCCTCCCGCCTGCTCGCCGACGAGAAGCGGCACGGGCGGCTTTACAACGCGAGCGAGAAATTCTTCGCCTTCATTCTCAAGATGTATGAGCACAGCCTCGCCTGGGTGCTCGATAACTCGGCGCTCGTGCTCTTGATCGCCATCGGTACGCTTGCCCTCAATATCTATCTCTACGTCATCGTTCCGAAAGGCTTCTTCCCGCAGCAGGACACCGGCCGCATGAACGGCATTTTCATGGCCGATCAGAGTATCTCGTTCCAATCGATGCAGCACAAAATCTCGAATCTGGCCCGCATCGTCCAGCAGGATCCCGCCATCGCCACCGTCCAGGCCTTCAGCGGAGGCGGCGGCGGCACCACCACCAACACCGGCCGTGCCTTCATCACTCTAAAGCCGCTCAATGAACGCAAGGTCTCGGCCGACCAGATCATCAATCGCCTGCGCCCCAAACTCGCCCAGATCCCAGGCGTCACCCTTTTTCTGCAAGCCTCTCAAGATGTCCGCGTGGGCGGCCGGCTCAGCGCCGCGCAATACCAGTTCTCGATGCAGAGCGACAATCTCGATGACCTGAACCGTTGGTCGCCGCGCCTGCTCAACGCCATGAAAAAGGTGCATGAAATCACCGACGCCAACACCGACCAGCAGAACTCCGGCCTTTCCGCCAACCTCGTCATCGATCGTCCTACCGCCGCCCGCGTCGGCGTCACGCCGCAAACTCTGGATAGCATCCTCTACGATGCGTTCGGCGAGCGCGAAATCGCCAGGACCTACACTTCCATGAATCAGTACTACATCATCATGGAGGTCGATCCGTTCTTCTGGCAAAGCCCCGCCGGCCTACATGACATCTATGTGCCCTCCAGCGCCGGCACGCCCGTGCCGCTGTCCGTCTTCACTCACTATCAGCCTCAAACCGCCGCTCTCACCGTCAATCACTCCGGCGTGTTCCCCTCCGTCACCATCTCGTTCAACCTCGCGCCCGGCGTCGCGCTCGGGCAGGCGGTCACCGCCATCGCGCAAGCGGAAAACACCATCGGCATGCCCACTACCATCAACACCAGTTTCAGCGGCACTGCCCAGGCTTTTCAATCTTCTCTCTCCAGCGAACCCATGCTCATCGCCGCCGCGCTCGGCGCTGTCTACATCGTCCTCGGCATCCTCTACGAAAGCTACATTCACCCGATCACGATTCTGTCGACTCTGCCCTCGGCCGGTGTCGGCGCCATCCTCGCCCTTCAGTTCACCCACACCGAGCTAAGCGTCATTGCCTTGATCGGCATCATCCTGCTCATAGGCATCGTCAAGAAAAACGCGATTATGATGATCGACTTCGCTCTCGAAGTCGAGCGCCGCGACCGCAAGACTCCCAAGCAGTCCATCTTCGAAGCCTGTCTGCTGCGCTTCCGCCCCATCATGATGACCACCATGGCCGCTCTTCTAGGCGGCCTGCCGCTTGCCCTCGGCACTGGCACGGGCTCCGAACTCCGCCGCCCGCTCGGCATCACTATCGTCGGCGGCTTGATCGTCAGCCAGGCCCTAACGCTCTACACCACGCCCGTCATTTATCTCTACATGGACCGCCTCAGCCTCTGGCTACAGCGCCTGCGCGGCGGCCATGTTCCCGAAGCTCCCGTCGAGGCGGTCGGCCCGGCCCACTAGGAACCTGCATGCAAACGCACTACAAGATCACCACCGAGCCGCATCCAGCCGAGCGCTCCGTCACGCTCTGGCTAAACGGCAAGTTCAGCGAGGACTCTATTCCCGATCTTCGACAATCCATCTCGGACGCTCGCGGCGCGCATCAGCGCATCTTCATCGACTTGAGCGAAGTCACGCTCGTCGACCGCAAAGCTGTCGAATACATTTCCGATCAGGCCTGCAGCGATGTCAAGCTCGTCAACTGTCCCATCTATCTGCGCGGCTGGATCAGGCAGGTGAGCGATGAAGACTAAATTTCAATTCCCCGCGATCCCGAGTTTGGGCGCCGTCGCGCTCCTTGCGGGCTTCATTCTTTCCTCCTGTAATCCCGGCCCGAAATACTCCAAGCCTCCGGCCCCTGCGCCTGTCGCCTATAAAGAAGCGCCGCCTCAATTCAAGGAGGGCGCCGGCTGGATTGTCGCTCAGCCCAATGACGACAAGATTCGCCCGAAATGGTGGGAGATGTACGGCGACCCGCAGCTCAATACCCTCGAAGAGCAGGTCGCCATCAACAACCAGACCGTCATCCAGGCTGAAGCGAATTTCCGCGCCGCGCGCTCGCTCGTGGTTCAGGCTCGCTCGCAGCTCTTTCCCACGATCGGCGGCACCGCGTCCTACAGCCGCGAGCATTTCTCCGGCAACAGCCGCTCTGCTACGGTCATCACGCCTACCACCGGAACGACATCCACTGTTACTTCGTCCACGACATCGACCGGAACGAGTACTTCGACCGGCGGCGCCACAAGCACAACCACAGGCACCGGAACCACCACCGGAACCACTACCGGCACAACCACCAGCACCGGCACTACCGGAACCACTACTTCGGGCGGCGGAGTTGGCTCAGCCGGATTCGGGGGCACCTTCAACGCATACTCTGTCGCCGCCGATGTCTCCTACACGCTCGATCTGTGGCATCGCGTTCGCAACCAGATTGCGGCCAATTCCTTCAACGCACAGGCCAGCGCCGCCGACGTCGCCACCGCTTTGCTCACCACCCAAGCCGAGCTCGCGCAGGATTACTTCGAAGTCCGCGCCCTCGACGCCGAAGAGGGCATTCTCCAGGACACGCTCAAGAACTACCGCGATAACCTGAATCTCACCACCATTCTTTTCAAGACCGGCATCGATTCCGACCAGGATGTTACCCAGGCTCAAACCCAGGTCGATACTGCAACCGCTCAAGCCACCGACCTCGGTGTCTCGCGCGCGCAATATGAACATGCCATCGCGACCTTAATCGGCAAGCCCGCCGGTAACTTCTCTCTGCCTGTCGCACCCTTCGTTCCCAATCCGCCGCCCGTGCCTGTCGGTGTTCCTTCCGAGCTTCTCCAGCGCCGCCCGGACATCGCCGCCGCTGAACGCCTGGTCGCCGCCGCCAACGCCCAAATCGGCTATGCGCGCGGAGCATATTATCCGTCCCTCAGCCTCAGCTCTACCGGCGGCTTCTCCAGCTCCAGCATCACCAACTGGATCAGTTGGCCAAGCCGCGTCTGGTCGCTCGGCCCCACGCTCTCCGATACGCTGCTCGACTTCGGCGCTCGCCGCGGCGCCGTCGAGCAGGCCGAAGCTACCTACGACGCCGATGTCGCCAGCTATCGCGAAACCGTTCTCGGCGACTTCCAATCGGTCGAAGACCAGCTCGCCGCCCTCCGCATCCTCGCCCAGGAAGTCGATCAGTATCAGACCGCCGTGAAGTCATCGGCCCATTACCTGGAACTCGCCCTCACGCGCTACCGCACCGGCGTCGATAGTTACTTGAACGTCATCACCGCCGAGAACACCCTGCTCACCAACCGCGAAACGCAGGTCCAGACCCAACTCCGCCAGATGACTTCCAGCGTCTCGCTCATCATGGCCCTCGGCGGCGGCTGGGATTCCTCGCAGCTACCGCAATTCGAACAGTTCCTGAAACATCCTCCCCAGTGGTCGCCGGCCACAGCACCCGCTGGGGCCAAGCCCTCCGAAATCGCCCCGCCCAATCCGCCGGTGGTGCCCGCCATTCCGCTTCCGGGCCAGCCGCCTGCCTTATTGCCGGCGCCTACTCCGCAGAATCCGCCGCACACTAACTGACATCTCATCAGAAGAATGGCCACTTCCGATTCCACTCTCCGCGCCCAACTCGTCACCGCCATGAGCGGCCGCGAGTCGCAGGTCGAATTCGCTTCCGCTGTCCAGGATTTCCCGCCGGATCTGCGCGGGACCAAGCCCGCCGGAGCGCCCCATAGCGCCTGGCAGCTCCTCGAACACATGCGGATCGCCCAGCACGATATCCTCGAGTTCTCCCGCAACGCTCATCACAAATCGCCCAAGTGGCCCGAAGGCTACTGGCCCTCGGCCGCCGAGCCGCCCGACGCGAAAGCCTGGGACTCCTGCATTCAAGCCTTCGAGCGCGACGCCCGCGAACTCGACCGCCTCATTGAAGACTCCAAACACGATCTCTTTCAACCTATTCCTCACGGCGATGGTCAAACGCTGCTCCGCGAAGCTCTCCTCGTCGCGACCCACAACTCCTACCATCTCGGCCAATTGGTTTTCTTAAAGAAGATACTGCTCGCCAAAACCTAGATCGTACGCAAGTCCTTTCTCCGCATCGTTGTTTTATAATCGAAGCCTAGGTCTCATGCTTCTTCGTCCCGTCGGCATTCTCATTAGCATGGCCATTACCGGCCCTGCCTGAGACCTCGCATATCAACCGAATCCGAGGGCCACGGGCAGGGAAAACCTAGCCGGTGGCCTTTTGCTTTTGGGCCACTAAAGAAATGAACGCGCGTAGAACTTCGAATCCAAACTATGAAGATCTTCACCTTCGACACCACGCTCCGCGATGGCACTCAAGCCGAGTCTGTTTCCTTCTCCGTCGACGATAAGCTCCTTATCGCCGCGAAACTCGATGAACTCGGGCTGGACTACATCGAAGGCGGCTGGCCCGGCTCAAACCCCAAGGACAAAGAGTTTTTTGAGCGCGCCAAGTCCCTTAAGCTCAAGCATTCCAAGCTGACCGCGTTCGGCGCCACGCGGCTAGCCAAGAACTCCGTCGAAGAAGATCCGAGCGTCGCCCACCTCATCGCCGCCGGCACTTCCACCGTCTCCATCTTCGGGAAAAGTTGGGATTTCCACGTCGCCCGCGCCCTAGGGATCACGGAACAAGAGAACCTTCAACTCATCTCCAGCACGGTCTCCTATCTCAAAGCGCACGGCCGCGAAGTCATCTATGACGCCGAGCACTTCTTCGATGGCTACAACGCCAACCTGTCCTTTGCCCTGCGCACGCTCGAAGCCGCCCAGGCCGCGGGCGCCGACGTGCTCTGTCTGTGCGACACGAACGGCGGCACGCTTCCCCCGCGGCTTCTCGAAATTGTCGAGCAGGTCCGCGCCCGCTTCGATGGCGTGCTCGGAATCCATTGCCATAACGACTCCGAAGTGGCGGTCGCCAACACGCTTCTTGCTGTCGAGGCCGGCGTCACTCACATTCAGGGCTGCATCAACGGCTATGGCGAGCGCTGCGGCAACGCCAACCTCTGCTCCATTCTTCCTAACCTGGAACTCAAGCTCGGCCACACCACCATCGGTCCCGACAGCCTCAAGAATCTCACTCAGCTCGCGCGCTTCGTCTCCGAGCTTGCCAATCTGCCGCTCCGCCGCGACCAGGCATTTGTGGGCGCCAGCGCCTTCGCCCATAAAGGAGGAATCCACGTCAGCGCCGTTATGAAGGATGCAGCGACCTACGAGCACATTCGGCCCGAGGCGGTCGGCAACCGCCAGCGCGTGCTGCTCAGCGACCTCTCGGGCCGAGGCAATATCGCGTTTAAGCTCAATCAGCTCGGTCTCAAGGACCACCTCACGGATGCCGCTCGCCACGAACTTCTTCAACGCATCAAGCACATGGAGCACCAGGGCTACGACTTCGAAACCGCCGAAGGCACGTTCGAGCTGCTGGTGCGCGAGACCGCCCATCCCGAATTTCACGCCTTCGATGTCGTGAGCTATCAGGTCTCGACGAAGCTGCAAACACATACGGGCAAGCAGTCAACTTCCGGCCGAACGATAACAACCGCGAGCGTCACTCTGCGCGTCGGCGAGGATGTCCACTCATCCACCGCCAGCGGCGATGGTCCCGTGCACGCGCTGGACATTTGCCTTCGTCAGTGTCTGGCCTCCATCTATCCCGCCATCACCGGCGTACGACTCACCGACTATAAAGTGCGCGTCCTGGGCAAAGGCGGCACCGAATCGAAGGTTCGGGTTCTCGTCGAATGGACCGATCATCGCCGCTCTTGGGCCACGGTTGGCGTTTCCACCAACGTCATCGACGCGAGCTGGCGAGCCCTGGTAGACGCGCTTCGACTCGAACTCATGCGTCTTCGGGAAAGCGGCGAACGGCTAGGCGGCAACAATCGCGATTTCAGTTGGGCCGTCTAGCTCACCCCGACGACAACAAGCACGTTGCGGAGCTGTCCTCCCGAGTTCCAGATTCTTTTTCGAACGGCGGTCCTTCGCTTCGGTTGTCGAGATGAAACCACGCGGTGAACCGGAATTTGCTGCCGGCTCCTACCTCGCTCTCTACCCAGATAGCGCCGCTGAATAAGTGAACCAGCCGCGTGCAGATCGCGAGCCCCAGCCCTGTGCCTCCATACTTCCGCGTAGTCGAGCCGTCCACCTGCTGAAACGACTCGAAGATGCGGTTCTGTGCTTCCGGAGGGATGCCGATGCCGGTATCGGCAACTGTGAATTGGAACTCCGCATCCGATGCCGTGCGCTCTCTCAAGCCGACAGTCAGCACAATCGATCCGCGCTCGGTAAACTTCAGCGCATTCCCTAGCAGATTCAGCAGCACCTGGTGCAGCCGATGCGGATCGCCTCTCACCGCGTCGGGAACGCCTTTCTCGACGCGCAGTGATATCGCCAGCCCCTTGCGCGCCGCTTCCGGCTCTATCACCTGCAGCGCGATCTCAGCGCAATTGCGAATGGAAAAAGGAGCGCTTTCGAGCCTCAGCCCTCCGGCTTCGATCTTTTCAAAGTCCAGAATATCGTTCAAGATCCGCAGCAGCGCCTGCGATGAAAACTGAATCGTTTTCAAGTAATCTTCCTGGTCGTTGTCGATCGGGGTGCCCAGCAGCAAATCGGTGAACCCCAGGATCGCGTTCATCGGTGTCCGAATCTCATGGCTCATATTGGCCACGAATTCGCTCTTGGCGCGGCTCGCCATTTCAGCCGCTTTTTTCAAATTCTCCTCTTGCTCCAATTTTTGGCTAATGACCCGCGTTTGATAGCTCACCCGCCTTCGCAGAACCAGCACCCATGCCATGACCACCGCGATTGCAGCCGCCAGAAGGCCCACTACATTCGCGGCATACCGCGCGGTTAGCCACGATGGCGTCCGCAGCACCTTGAGATCCCGCGGCGACCGTGCAACCAACCGCACTGCATTCACCCGGCCCAACGCATCTACATCGTTTACGCAAATCCCGCTGGCTTCCACCAGGCTGCCTTCCGCCGGCAGCTCTTTCATGGTCGGAGGCAGGGAAATTGAAAAGACCGCTTGTTTCTGCTGCACCAACAAAGTCTCATTCCGCCGGAAGGAGCCCGCGCCTACTACCGAGCCTCGCAACGCGACCAGCTCCGAGTCGTATTCCCCGCTCATCGCCTGTTCCACTGTGATGCTTTTCGCGGGCGGTTCCGGTCCGTCTCCCGTCTTCCGCGTGACAGCGTCTTCCAAACGGACATGGGAATCCGCGAGACCGATGAATCCTAGAGTCTCGATCCGATCTCCCGGCGATAACGCGATGCCCTGCCGGCTGGCGACGTAGAGGCTGCCCGAATCGTCCGCCATATAGAATCCCTGTCCCGGCAAGGACGCGGTCACCTGTCCAGCCAACTTCACCCGATGCCCGATAGAGCTATGAAACCCGTATCTCTGCAGCCGTCCCACAGGGGTCGTCGGTTCGTTAAACGGATATGGCTCCGCGGGCTCCAATATCGAAATGTTGTCCAAACTGGGCACATACAACTGCACTCCTACCAACTGGTCCTTCGCGCTAAACTCGGCGCCGCATACCCCATTTACTCGAATCCGCGCGTCCACCAATCTAGTCGGGGTTGGCGTGCCGTCCCACGGAATCGCTAAATCGATGCGGCCTCCGGCAATCGCCAAATCCATCCAAAGCACCCGCTCGTTCCCGCTCCGATGCAGATACTCGGCCTGCCGGACAATGCCTTCCACCTCGACCCACTGGCTGTCCTCGGATGTGCTCGCCATCTGCTCATACGTCACCCGCTTTGGCGCGGGCATCGGCGCGCGCCCCACCACGGTCCATCGCGGGTTGCCGATATCCGGAGCGAAATCCGAAAAAGTGGTCACGCCTTCCAGCTCCACTACGCTGCCGATCGAAGGCTTCGGGAGCCCGGGCGACCACTTCACCCATACCGCCCCGCTCGCGTCTTGCAAGAACATATCCGGCGCGACCGGATCGAAGTACGTCACCACCGCCTTGACGCGAACCGGATAGCGCCGCATCGCTTGGTCGGGTTTCAGGCTTCGCACCTTCTGAATTGTCGTGAGCGTCGGAAGCGCGGTCGTGCCGGCGCTCCCCGCCGCGCCCGCAGCCTGCAGCGCTACCGTTACCAGCAACGCCAGGGCGGCGCCCCACGTCCCGCCGCCAATGGCGCTACGATGCCATCGTGCTTTTGAAGCTCGGAGCCTTTGCATACCTCTGCTTCTCATCTCATCGGTGGCTTTCGCCACAGACATTAGGCCCCGGTGTAAGATGCTCGGCTAAGCGGCCTCCTAGCGTCGCGCGCTCACCCAGCCGCGTCCACACGCCGGCTTGGTTCGTCAATTCCGAGACGCGGCGGTCTCGGGTGACGGTGTCATGCGAGGAGATCGGCCGGTGGCCGCTTAACGCTTCATGCGTCCGCCCGCCATCGTAGAATCTCCCTATGAAGGCTGTCGTTGCCGACCCCCTCGGCGGTCCCGAAAACCTCAAGCTCGTCGATCTCCCCAAACCCGCGCCCGGCGACGGTCAGGCGCTCGTCAAGATCGCTGCCATAGGGGTCAACTTTATCGATGTCTATTTCCGCACAGGCCTGTATAAGGCTCCCGAAACCCCTGTGCTGCTCGGCAGCGAGGCGGCGGGCGTCATTGAAGCCGTCGGCCCCAACTGTTCTTTCCGCCCCGGCCAGCGCGTCGCCTATACACTCGCCCGCGGCTCCTATGCGGAGTACGCCGTTGTTCCCCAATCGCAGCTAGTCGAACTTCCCGACACGGTCACCTTCGAACAGGGCGCCGCCGTCATGCTCCAAGGCATGACCGCCCACTATCTCGCCCGGTCCACGTTTCCCCTCCAGCCCGGCCAAACCTGTCTGGTGCATGCTGCTGCCGGTGGAGTCGGTCTCTTGCTCGTGCAGATCGCAAAAATCTGCGGCGCAACTGTCATCGGCACGGTTTCAACCGAAGATAAGGCCCAGCTCGCGACCCGCCACGGCGCCGACCACATCGTCCTCTACACGCAAACGGATTTCGCCGCGGCCGTCAAACAGTTCACATCCAACGCCGGCCTGGAGGTCGTCTACGATTCGGTCGGCCGCGCCACGTTTCTCCAAAGCCTCGATTGCCTCAAGCCTCGCGGCATGATGGTCAGCTTCGGCAACTCGAGCGGCGCCGTCGATCCCATCCAGCCCCTGCTTCTCAGCCAAAAAGGCTCTCTCTTCCTCACCCGTCCTACTCTCGCCAACTACATCGCCGATTCGAACGAGCTGCGCTGGCGTTCTTCCGACCTCTTCCATTGGATCGCTGCCGGCCGCCTCGAAGTCCGCATTCATCGCGCCTACCCGCTGGCCGATGCCGGACAAGCCCATCGCGACCTGGAAGCACGCGCCACCAGCGGCAAGCTCTTGCTCATCCCCTGATCTCTCTCCTTGCAATGGACGCTCACGATGAACTCTCGCTCCGCCGCAAGCGCCTGCTGGAGACCCTTCCTTCCGTCCGCGCGGGCGCCTTTCTCGTAACCGCGCTCGTCAATGTTCGCTACCTGAGCGGCTTCACCGGCAGCAACGGGATACTGCTCCTCACCCCCAGCCGGTCGTTGCTCTTCACCGATCCTCGCTATCAGTCCCAGGCGCCGGGCGAATCCGATTGCGACGTCATCGTCGCCAAAGGCAACCTGTCCAAGGAAGTCGCCTCCTGGGTCAAGCGGCTGCGTCTCCGCTCCATCGCTTTTGAGGAGAACCGCATCTCGTTCGCCGAATACCAGCACCTGAAAGAAGTCGCCGCGCCCGCGCGCTTTAAGCCTGTCGCGGCTGCCATCGAAGAACTCCGGATGCTGAAATCGCCGGTCGAAATCGCCACTATCCGCGCCTCCGTCCAATTGAACTCGGCCGCTCTTGAACACGCGCTCCGCCGGTTCCGGCCCTCCATGACCGAGCTTGACCTGGCTGCGGAGATCGAATACCGCATGCGCAGGCTGGGCGCCGATGGGCCGGCCTTCGATACTATCGTGGCCTCGGGTCGCCGCACAGCGCTCCCCCACGCCCGTCCCACCGGCCACCCCATTCAAGCGGATTGCTTACTCTTGGTGGACGTCGGCGCCACCGTCGCGGGCTATGCCAGCGATATGACCCGCACCTTCGCCGTCGGCAGACTCAACCCTAAACTCCGGCGCATGTATAAGGCCGTACTCGAAAGTCAGCTTGCGGCCTTAGATGCCGTCCGGCCGGGCGTCTCTTGCGCCAGCATTGATTCGGCGGCCCGAGACGTGTTACGGCGTTACGGTTTGGAGAAGTTTTTCATCCATTCCACAGGCCATGGCCTCGGACTCGAAATTCATGAACGTCCGAGGCTCGGCCACAAGGAAAGGGTCAAACTGCAGTCCGGCATGGTCGTTACCATCGAACCCGGCGTCTACCAGCCCGAAATCGGCGGTGTTCGAATCGAAGATACCGTGGTTGTGACCGGCCGCGGCTGCGAGATCCTGACCCCTACCGGAAAAGAATTAGTCGTACTATAGTCATGCCAATGTTTCGCTCCGCCGCGAGCTCATGATGACCATTGACGAAATCAAGGAACTCATTCGCGTTGTCCAGGATACGGGAATAGCAGAGCTGGAGGTCCGCCGCGCCGACAGCAGCGTTCGCATCCGCAGCCTCGCTGCTCCCGCCCATCAAGAAATCGTGGTTCCCGCCGTGCTTCCGCTTTCGGTCGCCGCTGCGCAGGTCGCCTCGCCCGCGACCGCTTCCACCCTGGCGCCATCCTCCGAGCCGCTTCAAACTCCCGCCGCTCCCAAGGAGACCGACAACAGCATCGTCGTCAAGTCTCCCATCGTCGGGACTTATTACGACGCCCCGTCTCCCGGCTCGCCCTCCTTCGTCAAAGTCGGCGATACCGTCAAGCCCAAGCAAGTTCTCTGCATCATCGAATCCATGAAGCTCATGAACGAAATCGAAGCGGAGATCGCCGGCGAGATCGTCGCCAAACACGTCGAAAACGGCCGCCCCGTCGAATATGGAGAGTCCCTCTTCACCATCCGCCCCGCCTGAGATCGTGAAGCACGCCTGAGATCATGAAGAGGGACATGTTTCGCAAGATCTTAATCGCCAATCGTGGGGAAATCGCCCTCCGCGTCATCTGCGCCTGCAAGGATCTCGGCATCAAAACCGTCGCCGTCTATTCGGAAGCCGACCGCCACAGCCTCCACGTCCGCTTCGCCGACGAAGCCATCTGCATCGGCCCCGCGAAAAGCTCCCGCAGCTATCTGGATATCCCCTCCGTCATCAGCGCCGCCGAAATCACCAATGTCGATGCCGTTCATCCAGGCTACGGCTTTCTGAGCGAAAACGCCGATTTCGCCGAAGTCTGCGAGCTCTCCGGCATCAAGTTCATCGGCCCCCGGCCTGAAATCATCCGCCAGATGGGCCTCAAGCAGCGCGCTCGCGCCATCTTCGACGAAGCCGGAGTTCCCATTCTTCCCGGCTCCGGCGGGGTGCTCTCCGGCGCCGAAGAGGCTCTCGCAATCGCGGTCCAAATCGGCTATCCCGTCATGTTGAAGGCCGCGGCCGGAGGTGGCGGGCGCGGCATGCGCCTCGTCCGTTCGGAGTCCGATCTCGCGGCCCTCCTCGCCCAAGCTCAATCGGAAGCGGCAGCCGCCTTCTCGTGCGGGGACGTCTACATGGAGAAGCTCGTCGAAAATCCCCGCCACATCGAGTTCCAAATCCTTGCCGACGAGCACGGCAACGTTGAGATCCTCGGCGAGCGCGAATGCTCCATCCAGCGCCGGCACCAGAAAATCATCGAAGAGTCGCCTTCACCCTCCGTCTCCGTCCAGCTTCGCCATCGCATCTCCGACCGCCTCCGCGCAGCCCTTCGCGCGATTGGCTACACCAACGCGGGCACCGTCGAATTTCTAATGGATGAGAACCACAATCTCTATTTCATCGAGGTCAACGCCCGCATCCAGGTGGAACATCCCGTCACCGAATTCGTCACCGGCATCGATCTTGTCAAGGCGCAGATCCGCATCGCCTCGGGCGAATGCCTCAACAGCATCCTGGGCGGCCCCATCACGATGCGCGGCCACGCCATCGAATGCCGCATCAACGCCGAGCATCCCCAAACCTTCGCCCCTTCCTCCGGCCGCATCACCGGCCTCAACCTACCGGGCGGCATCGGCGTGCGCGTCGATACCGCCGCCTATACGGACAGCGTGGTCCCGCCCTATTACGATTCCTTGATCGCCAAGCTCATCACCCATGGCGCCGACCGCAACGAAGCCATCCAGCGCATGCGGCGCGCGCTCGATATGTTCGTAATCGAAGGAATCCACACCTCCATCCCTCTGCACGAACAAATCCTCGCCGACGAAGACTTCATCGCCGGCAACTTCGATACCGGCTTCCTCGCCCGCCTTCATCAAAAAAAAACTGAACCCGCCCCGGAACTCGAACTGGTCGCCCACTCCGCCGCAGGTAACGACTAGCGAATCACTCGTCGATTCCAAGGCCACTTTCGACCGCTGGCGGCTACCTAGCGGCGCGGACTCAGCCCGTAATCGCGATTCTGCCGCGAACCATCTCCCATGCGAAGTAATCTCTCATGTCGAACGGTCGCGCCGCTCGATGAGACCAAAAAACAGAAAGGGTGAGCAGGCCAAAGTGCGCTTCCCACGAAAACGGAGTTTTATGCTTTCTGGGTCGATAGCCAAGTGTCGAATCTCGGGCCCCAAGAACTGAATGACTTCCTCCCGATCTTCTTGCAACTAAGAATAGTTGCAACCTGCAAGGCTGCCATAGGACAATAACTGTGAAGCTTCCTTCAACTACACCCGATGAGCCGGCGCACAAAGCTGCTAGAGAGGCTGCTCAGGAAGCCTAAGGATTTTACATGGGACGAAACTCGCGACTCTCTTGGCTGGATTCGGATACACCGAAACCGCACCCGGAAAAACCGCAGGCTCGCGTCGGAGATTCGTCCACCCGGATCGGGAGCCTATCATCTTGCATAAACCGCATCCCGGTAACGAATTGAAGGCATATCAGGTCACGCAAATCGTCGCCTACCTGAAAGAGGAGGGACTCGCATGAAGAACTTTATGGAGTACAAGGGCTACCAAGGCGCAGTTCACTACAGCGACGAAGATCAAATCTTCTTCGGCAAAGTCATGTTCATCCGCCCTCTCTTGAGTTACGAAGGCTCGGACGTCACCAGTCTGCGAGAAGCCTTCCATCAGGCCATCGACGACTACCTTGAGCTGTGTGAGCAGCAAGGAAAGCCGCCCGACATGCCGTTCAAGGGAACATTCAATGTTCGCACTAAGCCGGAGCTCCACCGCCGCATCGTCACCTACGCCGAGGAGCACGACACCACTCTCAACTCCGTCGTGACCCAGGCGCTAGAACGGTATTTAGCTCAGCGCTGAGGCCCTCGCATCCCATACTCCCCCAGCCATCCCGCCAACTCCTCCCTGGTCGTCCGCGCCAGCACCCCTCCCGTAAACCGCTCGTCCCCCGTCACCTCCGGCCCCACAAACCCGGGCGCCGCGAATGCTTCCGCCTCACCTTCCGATTCGAACTCGACTTCCGCCATCACTAACCCCGCCAGCGCCCCTTCGAACACATCGATGCCCATCGGCGGCACGCTATGGCGCGTCTTCTGTAGCCCCCAAGAAGGCAATCGCGCGATCGTCTCGTACTCGCGCTCATTCAGATACAGGTTCGTCAGAAACCCCTGCTGCGCCCCCGCCCCTCGCAAGGGCAGCTTCTGCGCCAGTTTGTAAATCCTTTCGCCGCCCTCCTGCCTCTGTTCCCTCAATCGCAGCCGAGTGCCCTCGATATACCGGTCCCTGATACCCAGCACCCGCACCACCTGGACGCCCTCCGGAAATCGATCCAGAAGAAACCGCCGCTCCCGCTCGATTCTCGCGTATTTCTGTGTCACTGGAGCTACCCCAAAAACCGCGCTTGCTCGCCGACCCCCATTCTCGAAAAATCGGCCGCCGTTTAGGACGCGCTCTAAACGTCTTAGAGTATCGACAAACGCCCGTTCTTTCGAACCCTGGTCGAGGAGCGCTTAGTAAACGCTAGGCCAGGCAGCACCGTCACGCACACTATCCAAACCACAATGTGCATCATCATGAGAGCGCAAGCTTCCGGCCAGCCCCCTCCCATGCCGTGATACACGGCTAGCAAAACGTCAGGGATGAAGGACAGTCCGAGCGCGGCGGATGACACATAACGCCATCGTTTGACTGGATTCGGATACGACGAAATCTTCAGGAATACGAAAATCGCCACGATCACACAAAGTGTCGCGTCGACAATCGGAGGGCCCAAGCCAAGCGGCTCGAAGGCGGGGCTCGGATGCAATATGCGTATCGCGCCCTCGCGAACCCCCAGCACCAGCATTAATGAGATTCCCATCGTCAAAGCCGCCACCCACAAAAAACGGGGCGACTCGATCTCCCCTTCGGCCTGTTCTCGCTCTGGCTCCACGGCCTCTCCGGGGCGGACCGCCCTATGTAGTATACGTCAGAAATCCGGCAAGCCGCGCCCAGCCCGCGACTCTCTCCTTGACAACTTAGGAGAACGGCTTTATACTCCTAATCAAGTTAGGAAAGCGATGCCAGAACAGGCCCAATTGCTACCCGGAACCCTCGACCTCCTGATCCTCAAAGCCGTCTCGCTTGGCCCGCTGCACGGCTACGGGGTGCTCTTGCGCATCGGCCAGATCTCCGGACAGGCCCTGCTCGTCGAGCAAGGCGCTCTCTACCCGGCGCTCTTCCGCCTGGTTCGTCAAGGCCTTCTCAAAGCGAACTGGGGCGCTTCGGAAAATAACCGCCGAGCCAAATTCTATGAACTCACCCCGCAAGGCCGCAAGCGTCTTCGCGAAGAAACCGAAGGTTGGAACCGTTTGGCCGTCGCCATCGCTTCCGCGCTTTCTGCCCAACCCGTTTCCCCCAACGCCAAACGCGCCCTGGCCCTCGAACCGGAGGAAATATGAACCTCATGGCCCGGCTTCTTCGCCGTTCTCCCATCGATGCGGAGCTCGAAGAGGAGCTCCGCTCGCACATCGAGCATCGCGCAGCCGACCTCGAACGCTCCGGTCTTTCTCGCGCCGCCGCCGAACGCCGCGCCCGCATCGAGTTCGGAGGCCGCGCGCGCTTTGAAGAAGAATGTCGCGAAGCCCGCGGCGGCCAGTTCCTCGATTCCTTGGTCCAGGACGTGCGCTTCGCCCTCCGCCTGCTGCGCAAGTCTCCAGGGTTCACCTTTGTCGCCGTCTTCACTCTTGCCCTCGCCATAGGCGCGAACGCCGTGGTCTTCGGCGTCTTGAACGCGCTCATCCTGCGCCCGCTATCGGTGCCTTCTCCCGCCACGCTGTACGGCATCCAGCGCGGCGGCTTCAAATCTGTCGCCCAGTCCTATCCCGATTACCTCGATCTCCGCGATCGCAACCGCACCTTCGAAACGCTCTCTGCCTATCAGCTCAGCTATGCCGGCCTCGTCACCCGCACTTTCACCACCTCCGCCTGGATCGAAGAAGTCACCGGCAACTACTTCGACGCTCTGCACATCCAGCCCTATCTCGGCCGCTTCTTTCACTCATCCGATGAGCGCGGGCCCAACAGCGCCCCCTATATCGTTCTGCCCTACACCTATTGGCACACTCACTTTCAAGACGACCGTTCCGTTGTCGGCCGCAGCGTCCTCTTAAACAAGCATCCCTACACCATCCTCGGCGTCGCGCCTCCCGGCTTCAAAGGCACTCTGCTGTTCCTCTACCCCGATTTCTGGGTGCCGCTCATCGACCAGGAACAAGTCGAAGGCGTCGATACCCTTCGCGACCGCGGCGCCCGCACCCTCTTGATGATGTTCGGCCACCTCAAACCCGGTGTCGCTCCCGCACAGGCCGTCGCCGACCTCGACTCCATTGGCGCCTCCCTTGAAAAGACCTATCCCAAAGACGACAGCTACATGACCTTCTCGCTTACGCATCCCGATCTGGCGGGCGATTGGTTCGGCAGTCCACTCAAAGCCTTCATGAGCGGATTGATGCTGCTCGCCGGCTTAATCCTGCTTGCCGCCTGTGCCAATCTCGGCAGCCTCTTCGCAGCCCGCGCCGCGGACCGTTCGCGCGAAGTCGCTCTCCGTCTCGCCCTCGGCTCCAGCCGTCGCCGCATTCTGCGTCAACTGCTCACCGAAGCCTTGCTCATCTCCGTCGCCGGCGGCGCGGCCGGATTATGGGCCAGCGTCGAACTGCTGCATGCCCTAGCCGCTTGGGCTCCGCTTGCCACCGCGCCCACCTTCCACGTCCCCATTGATCTCGATCCCAAAATCTACGCTGTCGCGCTCTTTGCGTCGCTCGCCAGCGGCCTGTTGTTTGGCATCGTGCCGGTCCGTCAGGTCATGCGTGCCGATCCTTACCAGATCGTCAAGTCCGGTTCCCTGGGCAGAGCCGGCCGCCGCTTCACCGTCCGAGACCTGCTGCTTGCGCTGCAAATCTCTATCTGCGCCGTGCTGGTTACCTCTTCACTCGTCGCCGTGCGCGGCCTGGTGCGCTCTCTAAACAGCAATTTCGGCTTCAACCCGCGCGGCGTCCTCCTGCTGAGTACCGACCTGAACATGGCCGGCTATCGCGGCGAAGCCGTCTCCGCCATGCAGAAGCGCATGATCGATACTCTGCAAGCCATTCCCGGCGTAACCGCCGTCGGCGCCGTAGATCGTCCGCCTCTCTACTATGGCGCCAACACCTCCCCTGTTTTCACCTCCGACGCCGTCGATCTGAAATCCGCGCACGCCGCCGCTGAACCTGCCATGTATCGCGTCTCTCCCGGATATCTGCCTGCCGCGCAGATCGCCTTGCTCTCCGGCCGCAATTTCACCTGGCATGACGACCGAAGCTCTCCCCCCGTCGCCATCGTCAATCGCGAATTCGCGCGCAAGATCTTCGGCTCGGTTCCCCGCGCCCTCGGCGCTTCCTTCAAAATGCCGGCCGGTACCCGCATTCAAGTAATTGGCGTTGTCGATGACGGCAAGTACGGAACTCTCACCGAAGATCTCCGCCCCGCCATGTTCCTTCCCTTCTCGCAGCAGCCTTCGAGCCAGACCACTCTCGTTGCGCGCATGCGTACGGGACCCGCCGCCGAACTCTCGCCCGAATCGGCCCGCGCCATCCAAGCCAAGCTCCACGGCCTCGATCCCGGCGTCCCGTTTGCCGCCGAGACCTGGAACCAGGAGCTCGATGCGGCCGCCCTCTTCGCCTCCCGCATGGCGACCGTCACCCTCGGCGTGCTCGGCGCAATCGGCGCGCTGCTATCGGTCACGGGCATCTTCGGCATGGCCGCTTATTCGGTCGCCAAACGCCTCAAGGAACTCGGAATTCGCCTCGCTCTCGGCGCGCAGCGCAAAGAAGTCCTGCAGTCCGCGCTCGGGCGCGCCGTCCGCTTGCTCGCCTTCGGTTCTGCCGCGGGCCTGCTGCTCGGCATCGCCGCCTCCAACGTCCTCTCCGCCATCGTCTATCACGCCACGCCGAAAGACCCGCTTGTGCTCGCCGGAGTCGTCTTCGCAATGGGCCTCCTCGGCTTGCTCGCCACCTGGATTCCGGCCCAACGCGCTCTCTCCATCGACCCTCTGATACTGCTTCGCGAAGACTAGTCGCCGCCCGCCGCGCTCCTCACCCGCTACTGCCCGCCACCCGCGGCCGCAACAGAGTAATCAACTCCGCTGCGCTCGGCATGCGCCCCGTCTGCTTCTTCGAATAAACCTTCTCGCCATCCACCAGAACATCCAACCCGCCAGGCGCCCCGGCGCGTATCCGAACCGGCGTGCCGAACTCACGCTCCAGTTCCTGCTTGAGGCTCACGGCCTCAGTCTTGATATCGCTTCAAAAAAAACAGCGCTTAATCTCGATATTCATAAATTACTCCCTGAAAATCCCCCTAACTGTATCCCGCGGAAGCCACCATTTCTAGTACCCGCCGCCTTTCCCCTTTGTGCCGCCCACTCTTTCAAGCTATCTTAATTCTTACCAGCGAGGTCGCTTTGGGCTTTCTCCCGGATTTCGACGAAGACGTCTTCATCAGCTACGCCCGCAACGACGACGACGCCTACCCACAGGAAAACAAAGGCTGGGTGGCCCGGCTCGATGAAGACATCGGACGCCGTGTCGCCGTTTACCTCGACGGCAAGAAGCCTCTGGTCTGGCGCGATCCCGACATCCGTCCCAACGAAGATTTCGATACGAAAATCTCCCGCCGCCTGGCCCGCACCGCCACGCTGCTGTCCATCCTCAGCCCCAGCTTTCTCGAGCGCCCATGGTGCCTCCGCGAGCTTGAAGAATTCGCGGCTCACGCGGCCCGCACCCTCGGAATTCACATCGACGAAGAAAAGTCGCGCATCTTCAAAGTGGAGAAAGTGCCCGTCCAGCGCAGCCAGTTTCCCGAACCCTTGCGCGGAACCGGCACCTACCGCTTCTACGGCCCCGATCCCGAAAATCCGCGCAAGGTTCACGAGTTCCGCCCGCTCATCAACCCCGACGACGCGCGCGCCTATTTCAAGCGCGTGGACGATCTCGCGCAGGACATCGCCGAAGTCCTCAAGAGCATGGCCCGCAAGGTAAGCGCCTCGCCGGCGGCCGCCGCTGCTCCACCCCTTGCCGTTTATCTCGCCGAAACCACCGCCGACATCGACGAAGAAGCCAGCCAGATCCGCCGCGAGCTCGATGCCCGCGGCTATACCGTTCTTCCCCCTGGCGATCTCCCTTCCCGCGCGAAGGATTTTCGCGAAAAGGTGCGCGATTGTTTAAACAACTGCGTCCTCTCCGTTCACCTGATCGGCAGAGATTACGGCTTCATCCCCGAAGGCGAAACCGAGAAATCGAACGAATGGCTTCAAAGCGATCTCGCGATAGAGCGCTCCCAGACCGAGCGCGTTCAATTGGAGCGCTCCCAGACCGAGCGCGTTCAGTTGGAGCGCTCCCAAGCCGCCGATTTCAAGCGCCTCATTTGGATGCCCATTGGTCTCGATCCTTCCGATCCGCGTCAGAAGCGATTCGTCCAATACCTCCGCGAGGATGAGGCCGCTCACGCGGGCGCCGACGTCCTCGAAACCAATCTCGACGACCTTAAGACCGCCCTCAACGACAACCTGCAAGCCATTCGCGACCGCAAACAGAAGAAAGCTTCTCCTCCGCCAGCCGCCCCGGCCGCCGATGACCTCACCCGCATCTACATCCTCTGCGACCCACTCGATCTCGTCTCCGCCGATCTCCGCGCCCTCCGGAGATATCTCTTCAGCCAAGGCTTCGAGTGCAAGCTCCCGGCCGCCGACGACGACGAGCACGAAGCTCCTCGCCGTCACAGCGAAAACCTCCAGGATTGCGACGCCTTTCTCATCTACTACGGCCTCGGCTCCTCCAAATGGTTTGAAGCCATGTTGCGGGATTTCTGGCGCTTTCTCAGCCGCCGGCCCAAGCCCGTACTCGCCAAAGCCGTCTATCTGGCCGCGCCCTTGTCGCCCGCCAAAGAAGACATTGAAACCCTCGAAGCCATCGTCCTCCGCGGCGCCGACCCGTTCTCGCCCGAGGCCCTTTCACCGTTCCTCAACAAGCTCCGTGCTCCCGCCCGGGGGAACAACGCCTGATGCCTGATCGGGTTTCCCTCGTCAGCCCTTTTCCCGGACTGCGGCCTTTCCGGCCCGACGAAGACAACGTCTTCTTCGGTCGCGAGGGCCAAAGCGAAGCCATCGTGCGGCGCCTCCGGGAAACTCGTTTTCTCGCCGTGGTCGGCGTCTCCGGAAGCGGCAAGTCCTCCCTCATTCGCGCTGGCCTCATCGCGTTCCTCAACCGCGGCTACATGCAAGGAGCAGGCACCCGCTGGCGCGTCGCCATCTTTCGCCCGGGCGGCGACCCTATCGGCAATCTCGCCTGCGACTTAAACGATCCTGCCGTGCTCGGAAGTCCCGGCGCTCCGTCGGAAGATGCCGCAAACGACGCCATCCTCGCCGAAGTCACTCTTCGCCGTAGCGGCCTCGGCCTCATCGAAGCTGTCCGCCTCGCCCGCCTGCCGCCCGAAGATCAGGTCCTCGTCATCGTGGATCAGTTCGAAGAGCTTTTCCGCTTCGCCGATTCACCCGGCGCCCTTCGCAATCAGGATGACGCCGCGGCCTTCGTCCGCCTGCTCATCGAGGCCACCCGCCAGTCCGTGCTGCCCATTTACGTCGTCATCACCATGCGCTCGGAATTCATCGGAGATTGCGCCCGCTTCCGCGACCTCCCTGAAGCCGTTACCGCTGGCCTGTATTTGATTCCGCGCCTCACGCGCGACCAGCGCCGCGACGTCATCGTTCGCCCTGTACAGTTCGCGGAAGCCGCCATCGCTCCACGCCTGGTCAACCGTCTCTTGAATGATTGCGGCGACGATCCCGGCCAGCTTCCGCTTCTCCAGCACTCCCTCATGCGTACCTGGGATCATTGGGCCGCGCGCAGCCGCTCCTCTGATCTCCCCGCCTCCAATCCAATCGATCTTGACGATTACCTGGCCATCGGCGCCATGTCCCAGGCGCTCTCCCAACACGCCGATGAAGCCTATCGCGAACTCCCCGATGAACGGCATCGCTATCTCGCCAAACGCATCTTTCAAACCCTGGTCGAACGCGATTCCGATAACCGCGAAGTCCGCCGCCCCACCAAGATCGCCGCCATCGCCTCCATCGCGGGTGCGTCGCCGGCCGAAATCATCGCTACAGTCGAGTACTTCCGCCGCGAGGACCGTTCCTTCCTCATGCCGCCGCCCGAGATCCCGCTCGATGCCGAATCCGTCATCGATATCTCCCACGAAAGCCTCATTCGCGGCTGGGCGCAGTTGTCCGGCTGGGTCGAAGAGGAATGGGAGTGGGCCCAGAGCTACCGCAAACTCGCCGAGCGCGCCGCCGACCACGCTCAAGGCAAAGCCGGCTTCCTGCGCGACCCCGAACTCTCGCTCGCCCTCAACTGGCGCGACCAAGCCAGGCCCAACCTCGCATGGGCCCAGCGCTACCATCCAGGCTTCGTCCAGGCGATGGACTTCCTAGACCGGAGCCGCGACGCCCGCGACGCCGAGCAGGCCAATATCAAGCGCGGCCAAGCCCGCGAGCGACGGCGCCTCTTGCTCTTTGCCTTTACCGCAACCGCTCTATTCCTGATCGCTGCCGCCGCCGCCCTCTACGCCTGGCGCGAGTATCGCGCCGCCGGACAGTCCCTCGCTCAGGCCCAGCGACAAACTCGCCGCGCCGAGCGCGACGAGTCCGATCTCCGCCAGAAAGAAGCCCGCCTTCAGGCCAGTAACGCCGCCACTCTCGAAACCAACGATCGTCTTCGACAAATGAAAGACGTCGCCGATCTTCGGTCCCTGCAAGCCGAAGCAGCTTATCAAAAAGCAGCCAAAGCAGCCGACCTCGGAGTAACTGTCTACCAGGACTTGCCTGCCGCCACTAAGTCGGATGTAAAGAAGCAGCACCTATTTGAGGATCTAATAAACTCCGCGCTCGAAGCCAAGACCAACGACCTCGCTCATCACCCCGCGGACCGCGAAGAAATGGTCTCGCTCGTGAACAACTGGGTCAGCCTCATCGATCTCCACCGCAATCAAGGCCGTTCCGGCCAGGCCGTCGAAGACTGCCGGCTATACGAACGCAAGGCCGCGGATTTCGAAAAAAGTCAGGATTATTTTCACCGCGCTCTCGGCGCCGGCCTCTTAGCTCTCGTCGGACAGCAGCGGCTGAGTCTCAAACAGAAGCAGAATGCCCTGGACGATGTCTCCAAAGCGGCGCGCCTCGCCGAGGTTATGGGAGATCCGCCCCGTGATGAGCCCGGCGCCGACCTCGCTTGGCGCCTTCATCGCAGCGCCTACAGCGCCATAGCGCGTGTAGCGGAGGCGTACCAGGACTATCCCACGGCCGCGAATGAATATCAACTCGCAGTCGTTGCGCTAGCCGGCTACCAGGACGTATCTCCAGACTCAAAACTCCCCGCTCGCTTCCTCAGCCCCCGCGCTCTGAAACTCTTCATGGGGGACGTGTCCGATTTGGCCCGCCTTCGATTGCAGTTGAAGCAACCTCAACTGGCTCTCGCCGCCTATAGCGAAGGAATCGACATCGCGGAAGCTGCTATCGCGGCGCAAAAATCCGTAGGGATAACCGGCGACGAGGATCTGGTCGACGGTTTCGTGTGGCTTTATCTGGCTCGGGGCGATGCTTACCTGTCGAACGGCGATATGTCCTCCGCCCAAAAGGATTTCGAAAGCGCCAAAGCCGATCTTCAACTCTTCGACTCCGCCGGCGCCTACACTGCCCTGTACGACGCCGTCGCCGTGAACGAGCGTCTCGGGAACGTCTGCTACCGCCAACCCTCCAGCGGGAAGACCAGGCAGGACAATCTGCGCCGCGCTCTGGACTTTCACAAACAGGCGCTAGACCGGGAGAGCCGCCTCGCCAAAAATGCCGACCAGCAGCGCCTGATCGGAGCGCTTGAGATTCATCTCGCTCGCGACTATGAAGCGCTCAATGATCCCGCTTCCCAACTGCTGCATCTGCGGAACGCTATAAAAGGCTATACCTCTGCCAAAGACTTCGATCCGAGCGATGCCAATGAGGTCCGTTTCGCCCAGGCGTGCGCCGAGATCGCAGGCGTCGAATCCATCGGTCTCGAAGCGCGCCGCGATTACTTGCGCGACGCCGTGAATGCGCTTGAAGCTTTGGACCAGCCCGACCCCGAAACCAACAACGCTCTTGCGAACGACTTGAAGCAAATGGGCGGCCTGCAAGTTCAGTTAGGAGAAAAGGCCGATGCCATCGCTAGTTATAACAGCGCCATTCAATTGATGAAACCAATCGTCGCCGAAAAAGACGCCAAGGATCCTTCCACCGCCGAGTCAATAGACTCCCTGTTTTGGATGTGGGTCTACAAAGGCGACGCCGAAAGTTCTATAGGACGATACGAGGACGCTGGCAAGAGCTATCAGGCTGCTTCCGAAGTCGCCAGCGCCCGCGACGTCAAGACCGCTACGGGAGCATTCGATCGAGGCGTCCAATTCGAGCGCATCGGTGATTTCTGGTACGCGCGGGGACTTCACGAAAAGGATGCCGCCCTAACTCAGTCCGACCTTCGGAAAGCTATCGATTTCCATGCGCAAAGTCTCGCGATGTTCCAACAGTCTAAGTCGCTGCTCTCCGGCCAAGATACCTCCGATGAGGCGAAGGCGCAAACCAATATCGCAACAGAGGAACGCGACCTGGGTCTCGATTATCAAGCTCTGAAGGCTTACTCCGACGCGCGGCCGCATTATCAAGCGAGCATCGCGGCCTACCGGCAAGCCGAAGTCTTAAATTCAACCAGCGATGCCTCGCATAATGTCGCTCAAGCCTATCGCAGGCTCGCCGAAATGGAGAGCGAAGCCGGCGACCCGCAAGGCGTCGCGCAAACCTGCGAAGCCGAAATCGGCGTGTGGCGGCGCCTTACCCACACGCCGAAGCCAACCGATCAGGACCGCGAGTCTCTGGCGGACGTCTTCGGAGTTTGTTCCTGGCTGCATCTTCTGGTCGGCGACTTCCAAGTGGCTCTCGACTACGCCCTGCAAGGCATCGATTTTAGAGATGAGAACTTCATACGGCTCAATGAAGCCCACGCCTATCTCGCCTTGGGAAAAGTAGATAAAGCGCGAGAGATCTATTTTAAGTATCTTGACAAACCTCTTTATTCATCGAGTAACTCGAAAAGCTTCCGCCAGGGCATATTCGATGACTTTGGAGAAATGCGCAAGCGGCCCAATCTGAAAATCGATTGGAAAAGCATGGATAAGATTCAGAGCGACCTGGGCGGCGGAGGGCCGTGAGCGCTTTCTTATGCCGTCTTCGGCGTTCCATCCCAGACCCCGGCTGATAGTACGCCCCGTCTTGCTTGCCGCTGTCGCGCTCGGCGCTTTCGCTCAATCCAATCCGCCTCCGGCCGATATCTCCTACCGCGCCGACATCCGGCAGGATTTCATCAAGTTCGATCCTAATTACCGGGAGCTGCGCTCTGCCCTCATCCCTCGCGCCCGCGCTCTCGGACAGCAAGTGTTCGCGGCGGAAAAGCAAGGCCGCGATGTCGCCTGCGCCCATCAAATCATCCTGGAAATCAAGTGGCTATTCGAATACACGGCCGACTTCGCCCGCATCGCTCATCGCCTGGACGATCTGGATCGCGCCCTCGCCCATCCCGAATCTCAACCTGCCGGCCGCCTTCAGAATCCCGCCGACGGCGCCTGCGGCCAATGTTACACCGAATGGTTCTTCCGTTTAGACGCTACTTACGACTATCTCAAAGAGACATCTCCCACTTATCCACTCCGCTTCCTCGATCGCGTCAATTCGCCTGAAAAACTGCGGGCTTATTTTGCCACGGTTTCAACCTCCGACATTGCCCGCACCGGACTGAATCACCGCCGCGAATTAAACGAGTCTCTTGCCGATCTCCTCCGCCTGATCCTTCATGATCAGCCCGCCGGATATTCATGGACTCCCGATATGAAATCAGCCATGCTCGACCTCATTCTCCATCGGCTTCGTAACCCGGAAACCGGCTGGTGGGGCGCGCGCTACTTACATAACGGAAAGACTTACTTCGTCGACGACATAAGCATCACATTTCATATGCTGAGTTACTTGAACGGCAACGTGCCTGATTTATCAAAAGTCCTCCACACCGCGCTTGCGCTCAAGGATCTTGACTACCCGCAGGGCTGGCTCGAAGACGGCCAATATACCAATCACAACAATATGGATGCTGTCGTCCTCTTTCACTACGGCTGGAGTGCCGCCACTCCCGCTGAAAAAGCCGTTATAGCCGCGGAGATCCGCAAGATGCTCGCTTGGTGCCTCGCCGACTCTCTCCAGTCCGATGGCTCCTTCCGCTCTAGTCCCGCCGACGACTCGATTGAAGAAGCCGAATATTTCGGCGCCGCCTTCCTCGCCCGCATCGGTTTCTTCGACAAGAGCCGCCGCTTCTGGACAACGGAAGATTTCGCGCAATCTGCCGCCGTCCCCAATCCCGATGAAATCCGCCGCCGCATCCGAGCCTTCATCGCAGCCCATCGCTCCACCGGCGCCGCTGGCGGATCGTATTATATAAGCGCTCTGGAGCAACTCGATGCCGCGACATCCCCGAATCCCTAACGCCTTCGCCTGGACTTGCTTACTGCTCGCCCCGGCCCCGCCGCTTGCCGCGGCCCAGCACTATGAGCCGACTTGGAACTCCCTCGATTCCCGACCCAATCCTTCCTGGTTTCAGGACGCGAAATTCGGTATCTTCATCCACTGGGGCGTTTACTCTGTTCCTTCCTACGCGCCCGTCCTCCCCAACCATTTGGCCTATGCCGAATGGTACTGGCATGCCATCACCGAAGGCCGCGCTTCGAATGCTGATCCTGTCGATGCCGGCTCCTGGGCCTTTCATAAGCGTGTCTACGGCGAGGAGTTCCCTTACCAGCGCTTCGCCCCCATGTTCCGCGCCGAGCTCTTCGATCCCGCCGAGTGGGCCGGCCTCTTCGCCCGCGCCGGCGCTCGCTACGTCGTCCTTACCTCCAAACATCACGAAGGCTTCGCTCTCTGGCCCAGCCGCCAGGCTTCCGAAACGTGGCGCATGCCCTGGAACGCTGTCGATGCCGGACCCCATCGCGACCTGCTCGGCGATCTCTCCCAGGCCGTTCGCGCCCGTCATCTTCATATGGGCTACTATTATTCGCTCTACGAATGGTACAACCCGCTCTGGCTCGCCGACAAACGCCGCTACGTCTCCGACCACATGCATCCTCAATTCAAGGACCTGGTCACCCGCTACCAACCGGACATCATCTTTTCGGACGGCGAATGGGAACTCACTTCCGCCGAATGGCGCGCGCCCGAACTCCTCGCCTGGCTCTTTAATGATTCGCCCGCCAAAGATTCCGTCGTTATCAATGACCGTTGGGGCAAAGACACCCGCCACAAACACGGCGGCTATTGGACCACCGAATACACCGCCGGCATGAGCGGCGTAGACCATCCCTGGGAAGAAAACCGCGGCATGGGCTTCTCCTACGGCTACAATCGCGCCGAGCAGCTCGGCGATTACCGCACCGCGCGCCAACTGATCCTGATGCTGACCGACATCGTGAGCCGCGGCGGCAATCTCCTGCTCGACATCGGCCCCACCGCCGACGGCCGCATCCCCGTAATCATGCAGCAGCGCCTCACGCAAATCGGAGATTGGCTCCAGATTAATGGCGAAGCCATCTACTCAACCCGGCCCTGGAAGCGCTCGCTCCAGTGGAGCCCCGGCGAGCAGCCGCAAACCAACTACAACCAGGAATTCAAAGCTCCCTACGATGTGTCCGCGCTCACCGATCCTCCACCACCGGGCAAAGCCGCCATCGAGGCCTTCTTCACTTCTCACGGCGCCGATGTCTACGCGATTCTTCCTCGCTGGCCTGGCCGCCAGGTCACCCTTCGCTCTTTCGACCCGGCAAGCGTCAAGTCAGTCTCCCTGCTCGGTTCCTCCGCCGCGCTGCATTGGACTTCCCAAGGCGATTCGCTCGTTGTTAATCTTCCCGATCTTCCGGCCACCCTCATGGCTCAACCCGCCTGGGTCTTGAAGATCGTCCCTTAGACCGCTATGTAGTAAGCTACTCAATGTGACCAAGCATCGCGCATCCGCGGCTCTGCTCTCGCTCGCTGCCCTTTCCGTCTCGGCCCAGGTCGTCACCTCTCAATACGACAATGCCCGCACCGGCGCCAACCTCCGCGAGACCGTCCTGACTCCGCGCAACGTCAACTCCTCCCAATTCGGTAAGCTCTTCTCGCTCCCTGTGGACGGCGATGTCTACGCCCAGCCGCTCTACGCGCCGGATCTCGACATCCCGGGCAAAGGCCATCACAACGTCCTCTTCGTTGCAACCGAGCACGACAGCGTCTACGCTTTCGACGCCGCCGGCGACCCCCGCGCGCCTCTGTGGCAGGTCAACTTCACCAACTCATCGAGCGGTATCGCCACCGTCCAACCGCGCTCCCTCCAATGCCCGTTCATCAATCCCGAGGTCGGCATCACCTCGACGCCCGTCATCGATCCCGAAACTCGAACCCTCTACGTCCTGGCCCGCACTCAATCGCACGGCCATTTCTTCCAGCACCTGCACTCGCTCGACATTACGACCGGCGCCGAGCGCCCCAACAGTCCCGTTGAAATCCGCGCGGCCGGCTTCGATCCCTTGCTTGAAAATCCCCGCGCGGCGCTCCTGCTCGCCTCCGGGTCTGTCTATCTCACCTGGGCGTCTTCCTGCGATGTTGGCGCTTATCACGGCTGGATCATCGCCTACGATGCCCGCACGCTGCAACAGCAAGCCGCTTTCAACACTTCTCCGAATAGCAGCCAGAGTGGCATCTGGGCCTCAGATACCGGTCCCGCTATCGATTCACGCGGCAACATCTTCGTCGCCACCGGCAATGGAAAATTCGACTCCGCCGCCGGCGACTACGGCGATACCCTTCTCAAGCTCCAACTCGATCACAGCCGCTTCGCGGTCCTCGACTTCTTCACGCCTTCCGACCAGGAGAACCTGAACAACAAGGACAACGACCTCGGCTCCGGCGGCCCTCTCCTGCTTCCCGATCGACCCGGCGCTCACCCGCATGTGGCGCTAATCGGGGGAAAAGGGGCGGTGCTCTATTCGATCGATCGCGATCACATGGGCAAGTTTCAATCCGGCGCCGCGGCCCCGCTCGATTCCGTGCGCCTCGGCGGCGGCTTGCTCGCCGCCCCGGCTTATTGGAACGGGCGCATCTACGTCTTCGCAACCAACGACGTGCTCAAGGCCTTCGCGCTTTCAGACGGGCGCTTCCAACTTCTCTCTCAAGCCCCCGGCGGTCCTTTCGATCCGGGCGCGACGCCTGCCATCTCCGCCAACGGCGCAAGCGACGGTATTGTGTGGACCGTCTCTGGCCGCACCTGGGAAGTCTTCCCCGAAAAACTCGCCGTCCTCCACGCCTTCGACGCAATGGATCTTTCGAAAGAACTCTATAACAGCGCCGAAGTCTCCGACCGAGACCGCGCCGGCATCTCCATCCGCTTCGCCATCCCTGCCATCGCCAACGGCCGCGTGTACATGGGCGCTCGCGGGGAAGTCGATGCGTACGGCCTTCTCAACTCCAATCATTGAGCCCGCCTGCTCGCGCCTACATGGGCGCCACAGTAGCCTAGTGGGCCGAGCGCTTGAGACGAGTAATCTATTGCGTAAAGTTGCCGATTCGCACTCGCGCGTGATGGCATGATAACGGTGGAGGTTTTCCCTTGCGACTGATTCTACTGCTGGCGCTGACGGCGATGAGCGGGGCGGCCTGGGCGGCGGAGACGATATTTGCGCCGCTGTCGATCTATCAGGGCACTTGGAAAGTGACGCGGGCGAGCGCAGGCGCGAAACCGGACGAGTTAGTGAATCAATGCGCGCTGCTCGGAAAGTACTTTGCCTGTCAACAGACGATCAATGGGCAGCAGGGCAACTTGGTGGTGTATGTACCGGCCTCCACCCCGGGACACTTCTATACACAGAACATTACGCCCGCCGGCCGAGCGACCGGACGGGCCAACTTAGAAGTCGAAGGCAACAAGTGGGTCTACACGAACACCTGGGATCAGGGCGGATCGACGACTTACTACCGCACGACGAATCTCTTCACGGGCAAGAATAAGATTCATTTCGAACAAGAAGAATCGAGCGATGGGAAAGACTATAAGGTGACGGGATCGGGCGATGAAGTGAGAACCGGCAAAGGGCAGTAAGCTGCGAAAAAAAAACGCCGCTCCCCAGGTGGCGAGCGGCGCACGATCAGGAGAAGCCTTGGTTAGCGCTGCGGCGGGTTTGCAGGAGGCGCGGGCGCTGGAGCCGGTTGAGGCGTCGCCGGAGCACCGGCTTGAGGAGCAGCGGGCGCTGTCATTCCGCCGGACTGGCCGGGCGTGACGCCGATCTTGACTCCGATTACTTCACCCGAGACGACCAGTTCCACGCGGCGGTTGAGAGCGCGGCCCGAGTTCGTGTCATTGGAGGCCACCGGGTAAGCCTTGCCGTAGCCGACCGCCGTCATGGCTTGCGGATTGACTCCTTGGGAGAGCAGAAAATCTCGTACGGTGTCGGCGCGTTCTTCGGAAAGGTGCTGGTTGTACTCGTCGGTCCCGATGCTGTCGGTATAACCCTCAACGACTAAGTTGAGGCCGGGGTGCGAGATGACGATGCCGGAGATCTTGGCAAGGGCGAGCTTGGCGTTTTCCTTGAGAGAGTATTTGTTGAAATCGAAAAGCACGTCGCTCAGATTTACAACCAGGCCGCGCGGGGTTTCGTGGGTCGGCAGAACAGCGTTGAATTGCTGCAGCAACTGCTCGCGAAGGGCGTTGCGCTCCTGGACAGCTTGATCGCGCAGCCGGTTTGCCTCTTCGGCGGATTGCTGCGCTCGCTGGTTCGCGGCATCGGCTTGGGCGCGGGCGGCGTCGGCTTCGGCCTTGGCCTGCTCGGCGGCGGCGCGCTGTTGAGCCTCGCGCTCGGCCTGTTCTTCGGCCTGCTGCTTGGCGCGGGCATCTGCTTCAGCCTGGAGGCGAGCCTGCTCGGCTTGTTGTTGGGCTTGTTGGGCTTGCTGCTGCGCAGCGGCCTGACGCGCGGCGGCGTCTTCACGCTCCTGCTGCAAAGCGGCCTGCTCCTGACGTCGCAACGAGATCACGCGAGCGTCTTCCGCTTTTTGCGTCGCCTCCTTGGCGGTCATGTCGGCCGGTTTCCACTGTTTGCGCGCGAGATACTCTTCGGCCTGGTTCAACAGGCTTGTGGCGTTTTGATAGACGTCGCTTGCGTATTGATCGGCTCGCGCGTATTGGGCGATGTCGACGGCGTTCTGCGCTTCGTATAACTCAAGCGGACTCTTCTTGCTGGAGTTCAGATCGACGGGACGCAGCTTGGTTTCCGGAACGTGATAGGTGTACTGCCCCCGGGGCAGCAATTCATATTTGGCGTCTACCGTTTCGATTTTGCCGAGAGTGTCATTGCGAACGACGTTTTCCATTACGACGACATCGCTCGGCTGAGCAACGGCGAAATATGGTTCGGCGGTGATGATGAGACCGAAGGCCTGCAGGTCGGTGGTGACATCGCCGGCGTAGTTGCCGTTTGAATCGAGAACGACCTCACCCAGGTTGGCGGCATGGCCGTCGGGCGTTATCGCCCACAGAACGTATGTGAGATAGAGAGGGCCGAAACTATGGGCCGCGGGTAAGTTTTTGACGTTGAACTTTACTTCCATGTGGCCGAGACGGCTGTTGACGTCCGCGGAGCCCTTGGCCTGGGGCGCGATGGAGGTGCCTTGGAAATCGATTTTGGTCCAGCCGCTGCGATCGCGATAGCTAACCGCGGACACGGAGCGCGAGACCACCTGCACTCGAAAAATGGGATTGGAACCGGTTGAATTTTGAGGGCCGGTCGATGTGGGGTTCGGCTCCTGCGCCGCGAGGGCAAGCGGGAGACAGACCGCGAGAGTAGACGCGAATGCCTTCATGCCATAAGGCGTAGCACGAGCAGTGCCAAACGGAAAGTGTTACGGCTGTAAGCCGTTATCGGCGGGGCGTAGACCTTAGTACCGGTACTTTTTGCAGCGGATGTGGGAAGGTTTGCTGCGCATGAAGGCTAGGCGTCGCTGATTGGGACGGCGGCCGGAGCCGGAAGCGCGCGGCCAAAGCGGCGGAAAAATAGCGCATAGATTCTTGCGACGAAGGTTCGTTCGACAAGGAAACTGAGGACGGAGGTGAAGACGATGCTGAGAAAAACGACGTTGTAAGTGATGGCGCGAACGGCATCGCCGCCGGGGATTTGGCGCTCAAGTGGGATCGAGGCGAGAACAACGGCGGCCAAGCCTTTGGGACTCATAATGGCGGCGAGCGAGGCGTCGCGGACGGGAGTGGCGCGACCGAGGCCGATGAAGACGGCGGGGATGCGAATTACGAATATGAGCGCGGTGAGAGCGAGCGCGATATAGACCATTCGGTAGTTGGTGAAGCGAATCGAGACGCCGACATACACGAAGAAAAATGTTTTAAGTAGAAAGACGACTTCACCGAAGAAGACGCGCTCGGTTTCGTTGAGGGCGATGGCTTCGCTCGGGACATAGCGGCGCATCCAAACCATGCCGTGGAAAACTTCGATGTTGCCGAGCACGGCGCCGAACACGACGGCGGCGACGTAGCCGCTGAAGCCGAGAAGTTCGACCAGGCCAAAGAGGACGAAGACGAAAGCCGGGGTGGTGAAGATGGAATTTTCGAGGCCGCGGATGCGGCGCAGGAGCGCGGACCAGAAGAACGCGCCGGCGAAACCGGCGATAACGGCTGTGACCAGCGTGGCGATGAGCTGGCCGAGCATGGGCCCGAGTTGAAGCTTGCCATAGCGATAGCTATCCATGAACCCGATGGCGACGACGATGCTGATGACATCGCTGATGGCGGACTCAAGGAACAGGATGGTTTTGGTGGATTGAGCCAGTTCGAGACGCTTGATCAGCGGAACGATGACGGCGGGTGAGGTGGAACCAATGATGGCGCCAAGCATGAGCATGAAGCGGAGGTCCCCGCCAAGGAGCAGGTGGGCGGCGATACCGACGGCGAACATGGTGAGGAAGAAATTGACGAGCGTGAGGCTGCAGGTGGCGCGCATGGCGCCGCGCATGACGTCGAGATCGAGGCTGAGGCCGGCTTCGAAGAGAAGAATGATGAGAGTGACGGTGGCAAAGACAGGGCCGACCGCGCCGAAGTTTTCAGGGGTGACCACGTGAAGCACGGGACCGAGTAGAATCCCGATAAGGGTGAGTAGAAGAACATCGGGCACGCGCGTGCGGCTGAACAGGCCGGTTAACGCATGAGCGATGAATACAAGCGCCCCGATGACTAGAATGTTGGCGGCAACGTGCATGTGGGCAGTTCTTCCATGTTCCCGCAGTAGGTTTTGAGAAGCAGGCGGATGGGTGAAGCATCCCGTGGGAAATCCCGTCTAAGGAGTTATGGAAGGGGATCGCGCGAGGGCGAGCCGCCGGGCAGCCGGTTGGTCGATTGGGGTTAAAATCGCCGCTGCGTTCTTTGGAGGAATGATCGCGGTGGTGGGAGCGGCGCTGCTGTGGTCGCGAACCCACCAGATCCATGACGGCGTATTGGCCCCGAGGGCGGTTGAGAAAACGGAGGCCCCGGCGGCAACGACTCAGCCGGATGCGAGAGAGAAGAACAAGAATGCGGCAAAGCCGAACGCGGTAGCGGAAACGAAGACCATCACGATTCGACCTGGAACCAGGCTTTCCGTCCGGCTCGCCGAACGAATAGGCACGGATCGCAACCGCACGGGAGACGTGTTTCGCGCCACGCTGGCATCGCCGATTGTCGAGAGCGGCATGGTGATCGCCGATGCCGGCGCGAGGGTGATGGGACGCGTGGTAGAGGCCCACAAAGCGCCGCTGCTGCACGGCAGAGCGAATCTGAGCCTCGCGGTCAGCAGTGTCGAAACGAGAGAAGACGGCGCGGTGCGCGTTCGAACGGCGGCATGGGAAGAGCGAGGCGCGCATGAAAAGGTGATCAATACGGCCAGGCGGACGGTAGTGCTTCCGGCCGGGACGGAGATTGGGTTTGTGGTGACGGCGCCGTTGAAGGTGAGAATGAAGATCCGCTGAGGGTCAGATGCTGCGCACGGGCATGTTCACAATGTCTTCTATTTCGATCGCTTCCTTGACGACGAACGGCTCGCCATAACGGACGCCGATTAAGTTGCCGTAGAAGCGAGCAACAGCGGCGAGGCGCTCCCCGACTTCTTTGTGCGAAGGAAACAGGCCCGAAGCGGTATCGCTATCGCCGTACTGGGAGGCGTAGCTGAGCAGAGCGGACATGCGGCGCTCGAACTGGCGCGAAATATCGACGACGAAGGACGGCGTGACGTTGGCGTAAAGAGACGAATATAGAATCTTGAACGGCCGGTGCGGCGGAACATCCTCTTCGAGGCGGCGCAGGCCGGATAGAAAACATGCTTCGTAGCCGAGTGCCGAGGCCCGGTAGTGATCGGGATGGCGGCCGGTCCAGTAAGGCAGGATCACGGTCCGGGGGCGGAGGCGGCGTATGACGCCGGCGAGGGTCATGCGGGCGCCGATATTGTTCTCAAGGCGCGCATCGGGCCACCGGAGATTTTCGCGCCAGGCGAGAAGCAGATGGCGAGCAGCGGCTTTAGATTCCCGGATGCGCAGGTCCGGGGCGCCGCGGCTGCCCATATCCCCGGCCGTGAGATCGAGAATGCCGGTGCGATAGCCGCCTTCGGCCATCCGGATGAGCGTGCCGCCGCAGGTTTGCTCCACGTCATCGGGGTGAGCGGCGATGGCGAGAATGTCTAGCGGCCGGAGATTTTCAAAGGGCTGGTTGGGGTCGCTCGGTTCGTGCATGCAGGAGAGCCGGATCAGCGAAGGCGAATCATTGAACCCACTGCGAATAGCGGGCGCGAGTGGGGGCGAAGAGTCGAATGAGCAGCAAGCCGAACAGAAACCCGCCGACGTGGGCGAACCAGGCGACGCCGCCTGTGTTGCGCGAGATGGCGGCGAACGAACTGAAGCCGCTCAGCAACTGAATGGCGAACCAGTAGATGAGCATCCAGGCGGCGGGAAGCTCAATCGTGGTGATGAAGACGACGATGAAGATCAGCGTGACCACCCGGACGCGAGGGTAGAGCACGACGAAGGCGCCCATGATGCCGGCGATGGCGCCGCTTGCGCCGATGGTGGGTATGGGGCTGCCGAAGCTCGTAAAGAATTGCACGACGGCGGAGGCGATGCCGGAGAGCAGATAGAACAGCAGGAATTTCGCGGGCCCGATGGCGTCCTCGATATGAGAGCCGAAGACCCAGAAGAACCACATGTTGCCGATGAGATGTAGCCATCCGCCATGCAGAAACATGGAGGTGACGAGGGCGCTGAGGTGCAGTTCATCGGGGACCAGACCGTAGTGTTCGATGAAAGCTTCGCGGATGTAAGGCGGAAGGGACAGTTCGTAGAAGAAGCACAGGACGTTAACGGCAATGATGAGCAGGGTCATTACCGGAGTCGAGTTGCGATAGAGCAGCGCGCGCAGCGGAATCATGGAAGGTCAGGCTTCGGTGGCGCGGGCCAACGGTTCGGAAGAGACGCGTTCGCCGATATCGGGAGCAGACACGCGGCGGGCGCGACCCGCGGAAGCTTTCGCGAGAAGCGCATCGACATCGGAGAGCATGGGAACGCAACCGCGCGCGCCGATAGCCGTGCAGTTGATGGCGGCGGCGGCGTTGGAGAAATCGAGCGCGGCCTGCATGTCGAAGCCGCGAAGGACGGCGTAGCAGAACGCGCCGTGAAAGACGTCGCCCGCGCCGGTCGTATCGGAACAGGCGACTTCGAAGGCGGCGGAATAGGTCCAGCCTTCGGAAGAGAGGGCAAGAGCGCCGCGGTGTCCGAGCGTCATGGCTGCGACGCGCATGCCATATTGGCGGCGCAGACGGCTAAGAGCGGCGAAGGGATCGGTTTCGCCGGTCCACTTGGCAGGCCAGTTGGAGCCTGCGACGAGATAGTCGACGTGTTGAAGCACAGAATCAAAACCAGGATAGACGGTATCGACGTCGAGCGAGACGGGAACCCCGCGGGCGCGGGCGAGCGAGGCCGCGTAAGCGGCGGCTTCGATGTCGTAGCCATCGATGTGGAGCAGGCGGCAGTTGGCTATGTCTTCGGCACGGAGCTCGGCGGGATGAAGACGGAGGCATTCGGCGCGCTGCCAGAAGACGGTGCGCTCGCCGGTGCGCTGATCGATGACGATATAGGCGGTTTGGTTCGGGCAGCCGGAGCGGACGATCAGGCCGGAAGTGTCGATGCCGGTCCCTTCGAGGCTCTCGCGCTGGATGTTGCCGCGATGATCGTCGCCGATTGTGCCGATATACCTGGCGCGCAGACCGAGGCGCGCGCAGGCGACAATGGCGGTCGCGACCTGGCCGCCTGGGCTGAGCAACTCACGGTGGAAGGGCGCTTTGCCCGCGTATGGCGGGAACTCCTCAACGAGCAGGAGCGTATCGGTAGCGTTCAGACCGATACCGAGGACGTCAAAGGCCGGAGTCGACAAGCTGAAGTGAACCCGGCCTACTTCTTCACAATGGAATCTGGAATTTCGTAGAGGTAGATCGTGTGAACCGCGCCACTGCGGCCCTGCGATTCGGAAGTATCGATAGGCTTCCATTCCGGGATCGGGTAATCGTAGGAGACCACGCGAGTATGAGGACGCAAGTAGCGCTCGAGATTGGGACGGAGGCTTTCGTTGGCGAGCGGAGCAAGGTAGAGAGTGACGACATCGGCCTTGCTGAGATCGGTCTGCATGAAGTCGCCATGAACAATGGTGACCTGCGACTGCAGTTTCGCTTTGCGAACCTTTTCGGCGGCGGTATCGGCGAGGTCGCGGGAGATTTCGATGCCGACGGCTTTGACCTTATAGCGCTCGGCGGCGGCGATGAGGATCTGACCTTCTCCGCAACCGAGGTCGTAGAGCGTTTCGCCGGGCTTGAGCTTGGCGATTTCGAGCATGCGATCGACGGCGCGCTGCGGCGAGCGGACGTGTGGCGCAAGATTGTTCTTGTAATCGGATAAACGGGCCTGCCCGTAAGCAGAAAGCGCGAAGCTCACCAGCAACGTAGAGACTGGAATGCTGACGCGTAGCACTCGAAATCCCATATAGAGTCTCCCCTGATGCTTACAGGTTACCTCGAAAGGATTCGCGCTCGGAAGCGGCGATGCGGCGGATACGGATGCCCATCATTGGCCGCCACGCGATGATGCGGCGGCAAGCGAACGCTGGCGTTTGTTGCGAAGAATGCGGTCCAACATTTCCGTGGTGGAGGTCCAGAGATCGCGCGGCCGCGAGATGGTGTATTCGGTGCCTTTGAATGCGCGGATGGCGTGGCTGATGGAATCTTTCCAAGGGACCGCCTGCGGATTCAAATTATAGTTCATGTAGAAGACCGGGCACTCAATATCTCCGATGCGCCGGAGGTCGTCTTGGGGTACATCGGCGTCGAGCATGGCCTTTGGTCCTGCGAAGATCACGGCGTCGGGATGCACGGCGGTTCCGACTTCCTGCTGAATCAGATCCTCGAGGAACTCGGTCCGGCTATGACGTTCGCCGAGGCGAGCTACGTTAATGGTGCCAAGTTTCATGGTGTTAAGGGCCTTGCCCAGGGCCGGCAAATCGATCTGCTCGGCGGTTTCTTGTCGGTAGACGATGCGGCTCTCTTCGATATTGAAGGCGACCAGGGATAGGCGGGCCACATGTGGGTCGCGCTGGATGGCTTTGAGGATGCTGACGAGAGCATCGGTATCGCTGCGCTGAAGAGCTGGTGAGAGCGAGTTTTGCGGAGCGAAGTTCACCAAAAGCTTGAGGTCCAGGCTTTCCAAAGTCTTCGCGCTTTCCGCATTCTTCCCGCTCGGTTGGGGGCTCCGCTCAGATTGGCGAGGCGGTGATTGAGGCGAATCGTCGATGAATGGCTCGGGCAGCGTTTCCGCCACCTCTTTGGGAGCGATGAACAGCGGCATGGGTTTGTCTTTAGGAGGGAGAGCAGCCTCGACATCCCAATTGGAAGAGCAGATATGCTCTTCGCGGTCTCGCATCAGCCATTGAATGTGGTACTTACCTTCGCCGAGATCAACCACTCCCTCAAGCAGGGCATCGCCTTTCGCATCGTCGTCAATGGGAGGAACCCGATAGTGCTGGACAAAGTAAGTGGCTTTGTGGGGATCGTCTTGCGAAGCAACGCGGAATAGGATGGTCAATACTTCTCCGCCGCCCGAGAGCTCGCGAAGCGGCATGGCGACTTCGTAACCGCTATGGAACCGAAGATCGAAACCGAGCTCGGGCTTGTGCTGAGTGACGGTGCAAGGAAGGTCTTTCCGCTCTTCCGCGGATTCGAGAGTGGCGAGGTCCGTGGGTATCAGGCGGACGGGTTCGCCCGGAGCGGTGGGTTTGAGCAGAAATTGTGGGGCGGCGCAAGGAGGGAGCGCCAAGGCGAGGAGCAGGAGCACGGGCAGCCGGGACACACCGGCTAGAAGGCGAAGGGCAGAGACGCTGCACTCGCCAGGCGAACACGATCGGTGGAATCGCGAAGCCATAACCCCCCAAGATTCTTCGGCCAGCTCTTGCGGGCCGCTGGTCTCATTATTATGCTCCAAAAACCGATGGACCAACACGGAATTTAACCGGAACAGGGGCCGTTGCCATTCACTGGTTTGAATGTGGAGTGGCACGAGGCGCCAAAGAATATCAGCGCGAGGGGTGGGCAAGCGGTGTGATAAGGTCGGTGGATTATGGCTTCCCGTAGCGTGAACAAAGTGATCCTCATAGGAAATTTGGGGCGAGACGCAGAGACGAAGTTTACAGCGTCCGGCGCGTCGGTGACGCGATTCTCGGTAGCCACGACCCGCAGTTGGAAAGATCAGCAGAGCAACGAGTGGAAGGAGGAGACCAACTGGACCAATGTGGTGCTGTGGCGGCAAGAGAACGTGGCCAATTACCTGACCAAGGGCAAGCAGGTTTACGTGGAAGGGCGGCTGCAGACGCGAAGCTACGACGATAAGGACGGGAAGAAGGTATACGCGACCGAGGTAGTGGCCGAGGAGGTGATTCTTCTGGGCGGGCGCGGCGAGGGATCGGGCGAATACGAGGGTGGCGGCCAGAGGTCAGGAGCGCGCGCGGCGGGTGGACAGAGCCGGGGCCGGACCGGCAGCGCCGCACCGGAGGAAGATCCATTCGGCGGCATGGGAGTCACCGACGACGACGTACCGTTCTAGAGCCACGCGGCGCGAGCGACCTGCGTTCCGAACGAGGTTCCCTCGAGGCGCCTAGCAGGGCGATGTAGCGGCTTCGAATTCCGTTTGGGTATGGGCCGTGGAGTGGGGCAAGCGAATGCGTCGGAACTCGCAGAACGGCCCGCTGGCCGGATCGAGGAAAACACGTTGGCTGGAGCCATCGCTGGCAAAGGCTACCGAACGCACAAACTCGAAATTGTAGAGCGCAGGCATTATTTGATAGACACGGCCGGAGGCGAGTTTGCCCTTCGCGATGTCTTTGCGGATCGACTTTTCCGCTTCGTCGCCCGAGTAGGCGTAGACGCTCAGCGTGAAAGCCGTGGGTTTGACGATCGTTCCGGCGCTAGTGGCCCCGTCTTCCGACGTGCTTTCGAAGATACGAACCTGATATCTGCAGCTCATAAGATTTTGCTCCCGGCGCTTCCGGCTACAACACATATCGTCCGGGGCGCAGGCTGCATTGTAAGGGTTCGTACCGGTACACTCTAGCACGCGCATTTCGCAAGTGGTAATAGCGGCGAGTAAATTTACCAGGAACTGATACACCATAGCCGCGAGTGTCAGTAAGGCATATAGCCGTGTGATTGTAAGCGCGGCTATCTCGAAGTACAGATGGCCCTCAAAATCTCTTCCGGGGCGAAGGCGCCTGCCCCCGCCGCTACTCTCCGACTGCCGTTATATTATCGGAGCTACAAAAGCGGGGGGCGATTGGAGCGATACGTCTTCGACCGTGAATACGTGGAGCGGCTTAGCCGAGGCGATGGCGAGATAGAGCGGCACTTCACAAGCTACTTCGGCGATCTGCTTTGGATCAAGTTAAGGGCGCGGCTGCGATCTTCGCAGTTGGCGGAGGATGTGCGTCAGGAGACATTTCTGCGCGTCTTAACGCGGCTGCGAACCAAGGGTCCCATCGAATATCCGGAGCGGCTCGGGGCATTCGTGAATTCGGTTTGCGAAAACATCCTGTCGGAGTCCTTCCGGGCAGAGGCGAGGTACAGACAAGTGCCTGAGAACGCGCCGGAGAACGCGGACAGCGCAGCGGATCCCGAACAACAGTTCGTGACTGAGGAGCGCAAAGCGCAGATACGAAGCAGTTTAGGGATGCTTTCGGATGCGGACCGTAAGATTCTGCGGCGGGTGTTTCTGGAGGAGAGGGATAAAGACGCGGTCGCTCGCGAACTCGGAGTCAATCGCGACTACCTGCGGGTGCGAATACATCGCGCCCTGACGCGCTTGCGGACGGCGCTTCGAAAACCGGGTGAAGCGGGCGGACTCGCAAAATCGATAGGAGCCTGATACGAATAGGGCGATCGTTACACCAAACGCTAAGTGACCTATGGAGCATCGAGTGGCAGAGGAGACGAATGCGGTCGAGAGATATCTGCTAGACGAATTTACGCCGGAAGAGCGGGGTGATTTCGAAGCGCATCTATTCGATTGCGCAATTTGTGGAGATCGGGTAAGGCAGAGCGCGATTGCAATCGCGAACGTCAAAGAGGTGCTGGGCGAGGAGCGAAAGTATTCGGAGGAATCGCACGGCGGCATTCGGAATCAGGGCTGGGCGTCTTGGTTCCGGGCGCCGGCGCTCATTCCCAGCGTAGTCGCGCTTGCCCTGGCTACGGTGACGGCTTATCAGAGCTGGGTTTACATACCGCGACTGGAGCAGCCGCGGGCGTTTTCAAGCATCGAGACGATTGCCCCCGCTGCACGAGGCGATGGAAAACCGATTCAGACGGATGGACGTCGTCCGATGTTCGTCTTGAGCTTTGAAATGGATTCCGCGCCCCAGGACGCCTACACATGCGACTTTCGCCGCGAAGGGGGAGCGGTGGTTCTGAAAATGGCGTGCGACGTCGCATCCGACACGCTGGCAGTCTTATTGCCAACGACGAAGTTTCCCACAGGCCGCTACGACATGATTTTGCGGGCGGCCAAACCTGGAACCGAGATTCAACGCTATAGCTTCGCAATCGAAAGAGGACAGACATAATGAATGGCGATCACGAGCAGTTGGAGCGGCGGTTTTTGTTTCATGCCGAAGCATTGGGATTGGGGGCGCATTTCCGGCGGCCTAAAGATTTCTATTTGGATTCAGTGGCGAGCAGCGTGCTGGCGATCACGGGTGGGCGGGCCGAAGCAAGAGCCGAGCGCGGAGGCGCAGGCGTCATCTCCTACGAATCGGCATTTACCCGAGTGACCGGCGACTACATATCCACGGCTACGGAGGAACCCGTGAACTTCACGTGGGGGAACCACGGCGAAAATAATCTTCCGACGTTGACGACGGTGGGAGCAAACGTGAGAGGCTTCGCGATCGATATGCCGCAAGAAGGCGAAGGCGCGGCGCCGGGGTTCAAACGGCGGACAGTCGAGATTGGGGAGATGGATTGCCTGCTGGAGAGCACCTCGGACCGCCGGGAGCCGAATGCGTTCAGGAGCCTGGTATTCTCGACTCGCGGCGTGCGGATCGACGGGCGAGAGCTGTTCGTCAAAGTCAATACGGAATTGTTCAACGAGAAGCAGACCAAGAAGGCATTGGACTGCGCGATGAAGCACGAAGAGTTCCGCCGGGCGAACGCGAGGCAGATCATTTACGACAGTCCGACATTGACTTTGGCGACCGTTGTGACGGGTCTGGAGTTTGCCGGGGAACCGCCGGCCCACACCGAGATTCGTGGGAACCAGGTGAAGATTCTAGGTGTTGGATCCTTGTATTTCGGAGAATTGGTGATCGAAGAAGGGTTCAGGCGCTTCAGCTCGCTTCGTTTTCAGCTAGGATCACCAGATGGGGGCGAAGGAACGGCGGGCCAAGGACAATCCAACGGAACGCCGTATCCGCCACAGGGCGGCTGAGAGGCTCGTCGCTGGCTCAGTAACGGTTTTGCTACTGGCCGGTGGGCTCGGTTGCAAGAGACAGGCGAGCGCCGAGGCCCAATTCAGGTTGGCAGTAGAACTGTATCATCAGGGCCAGTTCGGCGCGGCGGAAAAAGAGGCCGAAGCCGGTTGCAAGCGCTTTGAGAAAGGGCCTGAGCAGGAGTGGTTCTGGAACTTTAAACTGCTGCGGGCCGAGATCGATCTGTTCGGCGCAAGGGGCAATGCGCAACAATTATTGGCCGCAGCGCCACCGGCTGAGTACCGGCTACCCTCCGCAACTTACAAAATCCTGCGTGGGTGGCAGTTATCCCGCGCGCAACACAGCGACGACGCCGAGAAGATGGCGCTCGCGGGCATCGCCGAAGCACAGGCAATCGGCGCCTACGAAACAGAGGCGGATGGCGAGATACTGCTGGCTTCGTGGCTGGTGTATCTCGACTTAAGCAAAGCGGATGACGTGGCGCAGAGGGCTCTTGCGCTCGCGACAGCACACCATCTGGAATACGAGCGCGGCGCGGCATTGGTCAATCTGGGAATGGTGCGGCTCAAGCGCGAGCATTATGGCGATGCGCTGCCGTATTTCGAAGATGCCCTAGCTTCGGCGAAGCGCAAGGGCGCCAAGAGACTGGAAATCGCAGCGACGCAAGATCTGGCGGACTCCTATTCGGGTTTGGGAGACATAGAGCGAGCGCTCAAAATGCAATTACAAGTGGTGGCGGCCAACGAGCAAAAAGGCGGCGTGGCGACCCAAGCGAGCGTGGCTTATTTCGAGTTGGGCAACTTGTACCTGGAGAGTGGCGACGCGAGGCGCGCCATAACAGCATACCAGGCGGCGCTCAAGAGCGTGCCTCAAAAAAACGATTCGTCGCAATTTGCTCAGAGCGCGAGCGGCTTGGCCCAGGCGTTGGCGATGGTTGGGGAGCTAGACCGGGCAGCGTATTACAACACGAAAGCATTTGAGGCGTGCAACAGAGGAGATGCGGAACAGGTAGCGTTCCTGACGCTCAATGAAGCGGACCTGGCCGCGCGCCGAAATCAGGATGCCCAGGCGATTCGCCGGTATGGCGACGCGCTGGCGGCTGGCGAGAATGTGCCATCCGCGCGCTGGGAAGCGTATGCAGGTCTAGGCCGTGAGTATGCGAAAGCCAGGAATGTAAAGCTGGCAAGTTCGAATTTCGAGCAAGCATTAGGGGTTATCGAGCAGAACCGCGCGGACCAGTTGACGAGCAGGTATCAAATCGCCTTTCTCTCAAACCTGATCCGGGTTTACCAGGAATATGTTTCCATCCTGATGAAGGAAGGCCAGGCAGAGAAAGCCATAGAAGTGGCCGATTCGAGCCGGGCGAGCGTTCTTGCGCAGACCATCAATGGAAGGGCGCCCGTGAGATCGGGGCGGCTCGTGCGAGACGCGCAAAGCGAGGCGAAGCTGGGACGCGCGGTATTCCTGTTTTATTGGCTGGCGCCGGGGCATTCGTATTTGTGGATACTGACCGGGGACGGCGTAAAGACGATCGAGCTGCCGGACGAAGCGGCGGTCGGCGAGGATGTGAAAACCTACCTGGCGCGGGTGGTGGATGAGAAACGCGATCCGCTGAAGGCCCCAAACGGAGCTGGCGAGAGGCTTTACAAAGAGCTGATACGGCCCGCCGAAGCTTGGATTCAGCGTGGAACGCGCGTGGCGATCATCCCCGACGGACCGCTGCATAATTTGAATTTCGAGATGCTGGTCAACGACGAGCCGGCCCCGCATTACTGGGTTGAAGATGCGGTAATTTCGATCGCGCCCTCGCTTAGCATCTTGACCTCGGCGAGCGAAGGGCGGCGGCAGAAACGAGAGTCGTTGCTACTCATAGGCGATTCCGAGCCGGTACCCGAGTATCCGAGATTGCCGCAGGCGGCAGTGGAGCTGGAAGACATCGAGCAACATTTCCCGCCGAGCGAGACAACTGTATACCAGGGGAAGGCGGCCACCGTCGATAGCTATCGAACCGCAGATCCGAAGAAGTTTTCAAGCATCCACTTTGCGGCGCACGCGCAAGCGAACCAGCAGAGCCCGCTCGATTCGGCGATTATCTTGTCGCCCGGCCCAGGAGGCTATAAATTGTATGCCCGCGACGTGCTGGACATTCCGGTCACGGCCGATCTGGTAACGATCTCTGGATGCAGCGGAGCGGGCACGCGGGCATTTTCGGGCGAAGGATTGGTGGGCTTCGCTTGGGCGTTCTTCGAAGCCGGCGCGCGAAATGTAGTGACGAGCCTTTGGGACGCCGACGACCGGAGGACCGCGGAACTGATGAACCGGTTTTACGGGCGGGTGCGGGGAGGCGAGCCGTACGCAACGGCCCTGCGCGAGGCAAAGTTGGAGATGCTCAGGTCCGGAACCAGCAAGCCCTATTATTGGGCGCCTTTTCAGCTCTACACGAGAGACGCACCGCGTTCGTAATGTAGGAGCGCATGCGGATTGGTTACACGGCCTTGACGTGGCCGCGGCTCCCGATTTCGGCAGTGAGCATAACCACGAAGGCGTCGAGCGTCATGCTTTCCTGTTTCTCGATGCCGTAGCGGCGAACAGTGACGGAGGACTGCTCCTGTTCACGGCCTCCGATCACCAGGACAATGGGTGTCTTCGAAATGGCCGCGTTACGAATTTTCTTGCCGGTGGTCTCGGAGCCTGCGTCGAGCTCCGTTCGCACCAGCAGATCGCGAAGGCGATCTTCTATGGATCTGGCATACGAGACAAACTTGTCGCTGATGGGAACGATGCGAACCTGCACCGGAGCGAGCCAAGTGGGGAAGGCGCCGCCATAGTGTTCGAGCAAAAAGGCGATGAAACGTTCATGCGTGCCGAGCGGAGCGCGATGGATCACGTACGGCGTTTGAAGCGACCCATCCGGCGCGGTATAGCGCAGATTGAAGCGCGACGGAACGGCAAAATCGAGTTGATTGGTGGAGAGAGTAAATTCACGGCCAATGACGGAACGGAACTGAAAGTCGACTTTGGGGCCGTAAAAGGCCGCCTCGCCTTTTTCGATCGTATAAGTCAATCCAAGCTCGTCCACGGCTTCCTTTAGAACGGCTTCACTAAAGGTCCAGGCTTCAGGGTCCTCGACATATTTAGAGCGGCGCTTGGGGTCGTTCGGGTCCCACATGCTCAAGCGAAGATAGTAGTTTGTGAAGCCGAAGAGGCCGTAGTAGTCGCGGTGCAACTCCATAACGGCCTTCAGCTCATCTTTAAGCTGATCGGGCGTGACATACAGATGGGCGTCGTTCATCGACATGCCGCGCACGCGAGTGAGGCCCTGCAACTGGCCGGCGCGCTCATAGCGGTAGACGGTTCCGTATTCGGTTAAGCGCAGAGGCAGATCGCGGTAGGAGCGCGGCTGGGCAGCGAAAACCATGTGATGATGCGGGCAATTCATGGGCCGGAGATAGAAGCTCTCTTCCGGCGAATCGGCGGTTAAGGCCACGGATTGAGGGGCGTGCTCCATCGGCGGGAACATCGCGTCTTCGTATAGCGGGATGTGGCCGGAGGTGACGTAGAGGCTGCGATGAGCGATGTGAGGAGTAGCGACTCTTTTGTACCCGCGCTTGAATTCCCACTCATAGGCGAGCTTTTCCAGTTCCTGTCGAATGGCGGCGCCATTGGGCAGCCAGAGCGGCAGGCCCTTTCCCACTTGATCGGAGATGGCGTAGATTCCAAGCTCGGCCGCGAGCTTGCGATGGTCGCGTTCTTTGGCGAGAGCGACAGCGGCGACATGGCTCTTGAGCTCGGCGGCGGTTGGGAACGCGTAGCCGTAGACGCGAGTAAGCATGGGATTGCGCTCATCGCCTCGCCAATAGGCGCCCGAGATGTTGTGAAGGGCGAAGGCATCGGGTGGAAGCTGGCGCGTGTTATCGACGTGAGGACCTTCGCAGAGATCGACGAAAGGGCCATTGGTATAGAAACTCAGGGAATCGAGATTGCGGCTGGAAATCAGCTCGCGCGCGTATTCGAGTTTGAACGGTTGATCCATCTGCTCGATGCGGGCAAGCGCCTCGGCGGCGGGCAAATCTTCGCGCACGAATTGCTGGCCTTCGGCGATGATGCGGCGCATGTCTTTTTCGAGGGCTGGAAAATCTTCTTCGCTGAGGGGCCGGGGCAGCAGGAAGTCGTAATAGAAACCGTCGTCGATGGGAGGGCCGAAGGCGAGCTTGACGCCCGGAAAGTTCTTCTGCACGGCTTGAGCAAGAACATGGGCTAGAGAGTGCCGCTCACGGTAAACAAAACTGTCGCGGCCCTCCTTCTGAATTACAGCCATAGGTGTTATTCAATTTTACGGGGTGGGGCTGGGGCGGCGGCGCGCTCGAACTGTTCGAAGCGTTGTTCAAGATCGAGCTGCAGGCGAGCCTTCTCGCTGCCAGAGAGGAAGTCCTGGCAGGATTTGCCGCGCGCCCCGGCGGCGCAGGCCGCAACAGGCGAGCGATAGGCGGGATCGCCCCAATAACTGGCGCCCGGAAGGAATGCGAATTCGAGGCTGTCGCGGACAATTTGTTTCAGGTCGGCATAGGTGAGATGGTAAGCGAGCACGGCGCGTAGATATTCTTCCGTCAAGTGGGAACGGGAGACGCCTTCGTCGTCTGTTGAAATGACCACTGGAACGCCATGCCGGCGATAGATCGGAAAAGGATGGGCGTTTCCTTTTACGCCCAGAATCAGGTCGTTGCTCGTGAGATTGATTTCGACGGCGATGCGACGCCGGTGCATCAGCTCGAGCAGCCCCACTGCATCGTTCTCATACATGATGTCGACGCCGTGGCCGATGCGCTCGGCATGACCGATTTCGACAGCTTCGCGGATGTGGAAACGCAGCCCATCGGGCGGAACCAGGCCTGAGGCGAGTTCGCCCGCATGCAATGTGATGTGCACGTTTGGGTATAGGCGCCGAACATAATCGACCATTTGCATGTGAAGGTGGTAATCGCGCATGGCGTCAAGATAATCTTCGGGCTGAACGAGATTGATGGCCACGACCAGCGGGTCGGAAGAGGCGAGCATGAACCCGGCGAGCACCTGGGCGAAGACCTGTTCCTTGGGAAGCGCGCGCAGAACCTGGAAGATGTAACGGACTGCGACGCGACAAGAAGGAGAATCGCTGGCAGGACAATTCAGCGCCGCGCGGCGCTCCTGTTCCATGGCGTCGACATCGGCCTTGAGACGCTCGACATACGCCGGCAGCCCTGCTGCGCGGAGCTGAGAGGCGGTTTCGTCGAAACCGGCCAATCCTACCTTTTTGCCGAGCGTCGTAACGGCTCCCCCGCTGACGGCCATCAGCTCGAGGTAGGATTCGTTCTGCTCGGCGGCGCGGCGCGTGACCTCTGCCGCGTATACGCCGGACTCCTCGCGCGAAGCCGCGCTGAATTTGTCGAATGTGGCGAAGAAGTGATCGTGCGCGGATTCGCGGCCGGGGACAAAGTTGCGCATGGACAAGCTGTCGATCAACGAGCCAAAGAGCTGATTGTCTTCAAGGGCGCGCGCCGCGGGCGTCTGGCCATCCGCGCATTGGCCAGCGCGATTAGCGGGGCGAACGAAGGAAAGGGCGTGATCGTCGATGCAGAGAGATTGGGCGGCTGCATCGCGAATGAAGCTTTCTGCGTATACGGCGCCGGAGAGATGGTTGTGCAGATCGGCGCCTTTGGGCATGCGCAGCAAGAAGGCGTAAAGCGCGGGAGGGCTGTCCCGCACCCGGTCGAGCTGCCGCTCGGCGGCTGTGGCGTAAGACCGAGGCGAGGGTGTTTGACCAAGAGCGGCGCAGGCGGCGCTTACAGCGAGCGCGACGAAGGCAATTCCGTTACGAACGAACATTGCTGTGAGCTTACAGCACAGTCGCGGAGTCAGGGAAGCGTCTGGATTTCAGCGATATCAAAACAACTAGCGCGGGCCACGGAAAGGAACTGAGCGGTAGCGTCGTCCGAGCCGCGAGAGTGTCCGTCCCATACTGCCACGGCGCAGGAGGGCTGGCGGAGGCCGCGCGCAAGAGCGGCGGCTTCCTCAAGAATGACTTGATTGGCGCGGCGGTAAGAGGAGGGGTCGTTTTCCTGGTAGCCGAGGACCATCACATCGTGAACGGTGGAGAGCACGCGATCATAGCGTGGCCCCCAGTCGCCGGGGCAGCCCTCGACGGAGGTTTCGCGAAAGCGGGAAGGCGGGAACGGGAGCACAACGCGGCGGCGAAGAGACAGTTGGCCGGCGATCTCCAAGGCAAGGAGATCGGCGCCGCACGCCGCCGAGCTCACCAGCGCCGACGCTTTTCGCTCTTCGAAAAAGCGGCGAATGCGCGCAGCGACAAGTGTTTCGCGCCGAATGGGAAAGCGAAGCTCGCGAGCCCGAGGCGCATCGATCCGCCGTCCAGCGAGAGCGATCACCATGCATGTGTTATCGCACGCCCCAGGAACGAATGAGAGAATCACTGGAGACTAACGATGTTGTTTCGCGGCAGCCACATTCTTTCAACTGACCAATTCACGCTGGGTGACCTGCAGAGGTTATTCGCGGTGGCGCAAGGAATGGAGCCCTATGCCGCGCGGCGCAGAACGACGAGGGTGCTGGAAGGAGCGATCCTCGGCAACCTGTTCTTCGAGCCGAGTACTCGTTCGCGAATCAGTTTCGGAGCGGCATTCAACCGGTTGGGGGGCAGCGTTCGAGATACAACGGGTTTTCAATTCTCGTCGATGGCGAAAGGCGAATCGTTGTACGACACAAGCCGGGTGGTGAGCGGCTACGTTGACATTATCGTGATGCGGCACCCGACCATCGGATCGGTTCGCGAGTTCGCGGCGGCGACACACATACCGGTAATAAGCGGCGGCGATGGAGCGGGCGAACACCCAACGCAAGCCTTGCTGGATTTGTATACCATCCGCAAGGAATTGAAACGCGACTTGACCGAACTGCGCGGAATGAGAATCGCGCTGGTTGGAGACTTGAAGTTCGGCCGCACGGTGCATTCGTTGATAAAGCTGCTGTCGCTGCTGGAGCATGTGCATTTCACGCTGGTAGCTCCTCGCGAGCTACAGCTTCCCGACGACCTGGCGGAAGAGGCGAAGAGGCGCGGACACAGCCTGCGCGCGACCCCGAACTTATACGAAGGAATTTCGAACGTTGACGTGATCTATACGACTCGCCTGCAACAGGAACGATTTACCAGCGAAGCCGAGGCCGAACGATTTCGGGGCAGTTATTCGATTACGAATGCAGTGTACACGCGCTACTGCGGACCTGGCACGGTATTGATGCATCCCCTGCCCCGCGACAGCCGCGCCGGCGCCATGGAGCTGCATGACGACCTGAACGCGAATCCCCAACTTGCGATCTTTCGCCAGGCAGACAACGGCATCCCGGTACGCATGGCCTTATTTGCGCTCGTTTTGGGAGTGGAGGACAAAGTGGAGGCGAGCGCGCGAAACGTTAACTGGTATGTGCCGGCGAGAATCGACGTAGAATAGATCGCCGGTTCAAGCCTCCCGGCCCACGCGTCGCAGGGCGCGGAAGAAACGGGGATCGGAACGCAACAGATCGAAACGAGGCTCGACGTTCATCCAAATCGACCAGACGTCACGCCGCTCGATGGCCTTCTCGATCGAGTCGAGAGCTGGCTCACGAGCGGCCAATCCGCAGTGGACGACGGCCATCCAATAAGGAGAGACATAACGGTGACTCGACATGTCTTCGAGTTGGCGAACACCGCGAAGAGCCTCGCCACGGTTGCCTGAGACAGCTTGGGCGTGCGCAAGGGCAGCCACAGCCAGGGGATGGCTGTCCGAACAGGCTTCCGCATTTTCAAATTCCGTGATGGCTTCTTCGTACATTCCAAGCTGCTCGCAAGCCAAGCCCAACGTGTATTGGGCGGGGGCAAACCTCGGTTCGAGCACCAGGGTTTTCCAGGATTGCTCCACAGCGGCCCGATAGTCCCGGGCGAGATAGAAGGTCCACGCGGCGCCGGCGCTTATGGCGGTGGAAAGCGGATCGAGTTCCTGAGCTTGCCTGATTTCCGAGAGCGCGTCGCGCATCCTGTTCGTGGCGCAAAGAAGAGCGGCGTAGGACTGGCGAGCTTCCGCGCAACCTTCATCGAGTTCCAGAGCGGCGAGGTAGCCCCGTTCGGCGGCGGCCCAGTCCCAGTCGAATAGCATGCTCAGAGAAGCGGCGGCGGCGTGCGCTTCGGCGAGCGACGGGTCGATTCGCAAAGCAGCGGTTGCGTAGTTTTCAACCCGGGCCCGGGCAACGGCAGGAGGCGACATTCCGAGCAGCGCGAATAAGCAGTGCACGCGGGCCAGCCCGGCATAAGCAAGCGCATGTCTAAGGTCTTGTTTGATCGCCGACTCGAAAAGCGCAACGCTTTTTCGAAGGTCCTCGGCGGTCACTTTGCCGCAGAAGAACCGGCCCTTCAGGTAATCTTGTTGGGCCTCGGTAACGACGCGAGCAGGGTGCGCAACAGGCGCCGAGCCCGGCGCCGTGTTCCGAAAAGGAGCGACCTCCTCGACATGGGCGATGAAGCGGTATCCGAGGCCGGAGCGCGTTTCGATGTAGCGGCAATTCATAGGCGAATCGCCGAGAGCACGCCGAAGCACGTTAACGGCGGTATTTAGGCCCCGGTCGAAACTAACGTGGAGATCGGGCCAAAGATAGCGCGCGAGCTCCTCCCGTGTGACTAGATGGCCTCTCTTACAAAGAAGCAGCTCCAATATTCGAAAGGGTTTGTGCTGCAGACCGACTCTTATTCCGCGGTTGTATAGGGCACGCTGTTGGAGGTCTACTTCGAACGGGCCAAAGCGGAACATACGGACTTGTGAGGGTTCGGAATTCACTAGTGTCGCGGCCATGCTCTCCAGCCTGTTTAGACGCGCCCGGCCACAATTCGTACCCCAGAGAAATCGGTCAAAACTTGATGTAAATGCCAAGCGGATTCTGGCTGAAGCGGTTGCGGTCTGATCATTTCTTGATTTCCTCCTGAGGGTGCGCAAAGGCGAGGCATTCGTCTGAAGGGTTGTACGAATACCGAGGCAAAGTGGTTCCTCATACGGGAATCGAAAGGAGATCGGCTATGCAGTTCATGAACAACCGCGCGTTCCGGGCAGCGGGCGTAGTCCTGGGCTTTGTGTTAACAACGTCGCTCGCCATGGCAGGAGAAGCAGTCTTCCGCTTACCGGTTGAGACGCATTTCGGAAACGTAACGTTGAATCCGGGCGAATACCGGATCATTACGCCATCGGCAACCAGTTCTATTGGAGTGGTCTACTTGTATGGCAATGGAGAGTTCCGTGCGACTTTGCCTTTGACAATAGGCGGACATCCGGAAGCGGGGCGCAGCTATCTGGAGGCAGTGAACATCGGCGGCGAGTACTATGTGACCAAGTACAACGCGGGGAGTTCGGGACAGATACTCACCTTCGCGCTTCCAAAGGCCATTCTAGAAGAGGCGCGCCTCCATCGCCAGTCGAAGCCGCTGACCGTTGAAGGCGAGTGAGCGGGGGCGCTTCGGGCTAGCGCTTGCGGCCACAAGCCTGCGACAAGCGAGCCTTCGGCGAGCGAGGCCCTTGTCACAATGATTCACATTTGAATACCCCACTAAACCGGCCCTGTTCCGGCGTCAAAGACGCTTGAAGCCGTCCGGGAGCCTTCGCCGACATCTGCTCCATAAACGTCGGCGAGAACGTGATGGCGTAAAGTATTTTGGGGTATTTGCAAATGCGAAACAGTTTGAAACAGGTGCTGGCAGGCGCCGCTGCGGCGCTTCTTCTAACCTTGACGTGGTCCGCCTCCGCCCTGCGCGCGCAAGAGGTCAGCGAACACGAAACCGAATCCGAAAATCACGATGTCCTGAAGAACCTCAAGTTCCGGAACTTGGGGCCGGCAATAGCGGGAGGGCGAGTGACCGCCGTTGAGGGCGTCTCGAGCGATCCTAACCTTTATTACGTGGGCGCGGCAAGCGGAGGGGTGTTCAAGACCACCGATGGCGGCGCCACTTGGACTCCGATTTTCCAACACCAGGCCACCTCGTCCATCGGCGCCCTCGCGCTCTCGCCTGCGAATCCGAATCATGTATGGGTAGGAACCGGAGAAGCGAACATTCGCAACGATATTACCGATGGCGCCGGCCTCTACTTTTCGTCGAATGGGGGCCAATCCTGGCGCTTGATGGGGCTGCGCGACGCGGGGCAAATCTCGCGCATAGTCGTTGACCCGCAGAATCCCGAGATCGTATTCGTCGGCGCCGTCGGTCATGCATGGGCGCCGAATCCGGAACGCGGGCTGTTCCGCACCGCGGACGGAGGCAAAACGTGGAAGAAGGTCCTGTTTGTCGACGATTCGACTGGCGTGATCGATCTCGTCATGCAGCCCGGCAATTCGCAAGTGCTGTTCGCAGCCATGTGGCATGTGCGCCGATATCCGTGGATGCTGGTCGACGGCGGGGAATCGAGCGCCATTTATCGCAGCACGGACGGCGGCGACACGTGGAAAAAGCTTACCGAGGGATTGCCTGAAGGTCCGCTCGGCCGCATCGGTTTAGCGATCGCGCCCAGCAATCCTAACCACATCTACTCATTGATCGGCGCCAAGAAAGGCATGCTGTGGCAATCGATGAACGCGGGCGATACATGGACCGCGGTTACGGACAATCACGCGCTCGATGCCCGGCCATTCTATTTCTCTACGCTCACTGTCGCGCCGAACGATGAAAACAAGGTTTACTTTCTCTCCTTCGATCTGATGGAATCGGACGACGGCGGCAAAACAGCCCACGTCGCCGATCGCGGCGTCCACCCCGACCACCACGCCATCTGGATCGACCCGCGCAATCCCAACCGCATCATCCAAGGCAACGATGGCGGCGTGTTCTTGACGCTGAACGCCGGAAAATCGTGGCGGTTCCTGGACGGCTTGCCGATTGAGCAGATGTATCAAGTCGCAATCGACTCGCGCACGCCATACACGGTATGCGGCGGCCTGCAGGACAACAGCGCGTGGTGCGGTCCGTCGAGCGATTTGGGCCGGCATGGCGTCACGAACGCCGATTGGTACGTGGTGGTGGGCGGAGATGGCGAATACGCCGTGCCCGCGCCGAGCGATCCGAACCTCATCTACGTCGATTCGCAAAGCGGATTCATCGAGCGCCTGCAAACCGGAACGCATCTTTCTCATTTCGTGCGTCCGTCTCTCGATTCGGTTGAAGAGACGCCGCCTTCGCAGCTCAAGTACCGGTTCAACTGGACTTCGCCGATCGCGGTCTCCGAAAGCGACGCCAACGAAGCCTATATCGGCGGCAACGTTCTTTTCAAGACCACCGATGGAGGGCAAACGTGGCAGCCCATCAGCCCCGATCTCACGCACAACGACAAATCCAAGCAAGAAATCTCCGGCGAACCTGTGGAGCACGACATTAGCGGCGCGGAGAGTTACGACACCATCATCAGCATCACCATTGCGCCGACCGACGGAAAAGTGATCTGGGTTGGCGCCGACGACGGCTATATCCAGGTGACACGGGACGGCGGGAAAACCTGGCAAAACGTGACGCCCAACATTCCCGGCGCCCCCGCGTGGGCGCGCGTGTATCAGATCGGCGTGTCGCCTTTCGATGCTGGAACCGCGTACGCCGCTTTCGATGCACACCAGCTCGACGATCGCCACGCGTATGTCTACAAGACGACCGACTACGGCCGCTCGTGGAAGAAGATCGGGGCGGGCTTGCCGGATTCACCCGTATTCGTCGTGCGCGAGGACCCGAATCAGCGCGGGTTGCTCGTCTTGGGCAACGATCAAGGTTTGTTCTATTCGTCCGATGCGGGCGAGAACTGGCGCCCGCTGAAGGCGAATTTTCCAACCGCGCCGGTGTGGGATTTAAAATTCGCAAAGCACTCCCGCGATCTCGTCGTTGCCACCCACGGGCGTGGATTTTTTGTATTCGATGATATTCGCCCGCTCGAACAGCTCAGCGCCGCCGTCGAAGCCGGCAATTTCCATTTGTTTCAGGGCGGCGCGGCGACGATGTTCAACCGCTGGGAGGCGGACGAAGACAATCCAGTCGCCTTTTCCGCGCCGAATGCGCCCAGTGGCGCGCCGATTGATTACTTTCTGAAGAACAAACTCAAAGCCACCGAGCAGCAGAAACAGGAGCATCAAACACCCGTGAAGATCGTGATCACGGACCAGCAAGGCCACGCGGTGTCCACTCAATACGGCCCATCGAACGCGGGAATCAATCGCTTTGTTTGGGATCTGCACTATAGCGGCGTGCGTCGGCTCGCATCCGACATTCCGGTTGAGCCGCCTCCGCCCGGCGAGCTTGAGGAAGCGCAGACGCGCTTCATTACTCGCGGGCCACGGGTTGTTCCCGGCGAATATGCAGTCGCCGTAACCGTCGACGGCCATACCGAGAAGACGTCCGTCACGGTAGATCCCGACCCCAACCTCCACATCGACGAGGCCGATTTCCGGGCGCAAACCGAGGCCGCGCTTACGGCTCGCAACGAATTTCGCGCCTTAAATCGCATGATCGAGCGGATTGACGCCATGCAGCGGCAGCTCGCCGATTTCTGGAGGACGCTGGAGAGCGAGCCCGATGTCAAAGATCGCTACATCGTCCTGCTGCGGCAAGGCAAGGATCTGGACAACAAGCTGAAGGCGCTTAAGGCGACTGTGTACAACCCGGATATGCAGCATCAGGTCGGCGAAGACGACATTCACTTTCTCGCCGACTTTCACTCGCAACTGGGCCGGCTAGCGCAAATGCTGGCTTTTGCCTACGACCAGCCGCCCAACGCTCTAATCAACGCGAGAATGCAGGAGCTGCACAAACAGCTCGACGAGCATCTTGCGGCTTTAAACAATTTATTGCGGGATGACGTCGGCGCGTACAATAAATCCGCGTCCGCGTCGGGCGCGCCTACGCTGTTCGCCGCTCCGGTGACGGTGACCTCGACGGGGGATGAGCAGTAACATGGGCAGATTTATGCGCGAACTGAGAGTTCCTCTTGCTCTGAAACAGGATTGCCTATTCTTGCTTTAGTGCAGCCGCCGCGTCCAGACGGGCCGCGCGCCGCGCCGGAACGCAGCAAGCAAGCAGTCCTATTCCAGCAATCGTCAATGCCGCAGCGGCGTAAACACGAGCGTCGTTGGCGGCCGGCCCGTACAGCAGGCGCCGAACGAGGGCAGAAGCGGCGATAGCGAGCGGAAGGCCCATGGCGACGCCTATGCAAACGGCTGCCATGCCTTCGCGCATTAACATGGCGAACACTTCCGGCACGGTTGCTCCCACGGCAAGCCGCAAGCCGATCTCCTTCGTTCGGCGGGAGACTGAAAAGGCGAGGACGCCATAGAGGCCGATGCCGGTCAGCAACAAAGCCAAAGCGGCTGCGTAGCTCACGAAGGTAGCTGTGATCCGCAGGTGACTTAAGATACCGGCCATCGACACTGAAAGCGGGATGGTCTCGGCAATCGGAACCACGGGATCGATTCGATTCGCCACCTTGACGAGTTGCGGCAACATTGCCGCTGGATCGCCTTTCACGCGTATACACACGCGCGCATCCATTTGGGCGGCATTCTGCCAAAACGGAACATATACATAGGGCTGCTGCGGCTCAAAACGGCTTTGAAGTGGAATGTCGGCCACCACGCCCACAACCTGCCGAACCTCGCGATTCACGACAATCAGCGAACCGACCACGGCGCCGGTGGGCCAGAACTGCCGGGCCAGCGTGCTGCTCACAACCGCTACGCGAGGAGAGCGGAGAGTGTCGCGGTCGTCGAATTCTCTACCGCGCAACACTGGAGTACGGAGCGTTTCGAAGTACCGAGGGGCGACTTCGATGTAGCCGACAGTGATCCCCTGCGCCTGCCGCCAGTCCGGTAGCGAGACGCGCGCATCTCCGCCCAAAAGAACACTTCCGGGAGACACCATGCTGGCGGACTCGACGCCGGGCGCCTTGTTTAATTGTTGAATGACAGTTCGCAAATAACGCTGCGCGTTTTCGACGGGATGATTGACCAGTCGAGGCCTCAATCGCATGAGGGCCACGTGCGAAACATCGAAATTGGCGCCGCTCATTATGAAACGGTCACTCGATAGGAGAAGGCCGGACGCCGAGACCAGCGCTACTGCTATGCCCGCCTGAATCCCAGCCAGCCATCTGCCCGCGCGAGAATCGGCGCTCACCGCGGTTGATTGCCGTTTCAGGTCCTCTGCCGTATCGCGGCGCGCACCTTGAAGGGCCGGCGCGATACCGAACGCCAAACCCGCGATGAGAGAGACTGCCAGCACGGCAACCAGAACCTTGGGTTCAAAGTCGAAGTTGTAATACATCGGATGCCCTTCAACATCCACGGAATAGAACATCGCATTCAGGCCCTTTGTCAGCGCGATGGACAACGCGGCGCCGAGCGCCCCGCCGCTCAACGCCAGCACCCATGATTCGGCGATCAATAACCTGACCAACCGCAAGCGGCCTGCCCCCAGCGAAGCGCGGATGGCGAGTTCCCGAGCTCTCGCGCTATTACGGGCGATAAGCAGACCCGCCAAATTGGCGCAGCAAATCATAAGCAACACACTTGCCACGTACGTCAGCAACGCAACGAAATGCACGCGACTCGCGCGTGTTTCGTCGGCATCGAGAACGCCTCGCAGCGGGTACGCCGTTACTCCCGAATTTTCCCCTTCCTTCGCGACAATCCACGATGGAGGCAGAATCGTGGTCATTTCCGTTCGCGCTTGTTCCACACCGAGGCCGTCGCGGAGCCGCCCAATCATGTCGAACACGGTGCAATCGTTTGCGAGCGAGTTCTGACAGAAGTGATATCCGGCGCTCGCCATCATGGTGGGAATATAGATTTCGTCCGGCTTTATGCCGACGCTCCTAAACCCAGGCGGGACGATGCCGATCACGGTAAACGAAACCCCGTTGATCTTTAAATGGGAACCGAGGGCGTGGTTCGATTGGTCCAGCCAATCGCGCCAGAAATTGAAACTGATTATGGCGACTGGATTACGATTCGGAACGGCGTCTTCATCGAACCGAAAGAAACGTCCGGCCGCCGGTCGAATCCGAAGCAGGGGAAAGAAATTCGCCGACACGACTGCGCCATTGATCTCTTGTGAACGTCCATTTACGGCCACAAACAAGGGCGCCGTGAGGTACGCGGCTGCCAGGCTCTCAAGCGTCTTGCTACTGTCGCGAAAATGAACGTAGTCGGGATACGAAGCCCATCCGGGAATGCGGCCGTGCTCACGGGTGGGTTGGACTACAACAATACGATCCGAGCGATCAACATTCAATTGCCGGAAGAAAAGCGTATTCGCGAGCGTGAAGACGGTCGCCACCGCTGCTGTACCGAAAGCGAGCGTGCTCATCGCGGTCAGGGCAAACCCAGGGCTTTGCCACAATCCCCGGATTGCGTATCGAAAATCCTGGATGGTTGCCTCTATAAATTCGACGCCTCGCGCCTGGCGACACTCTTCCTTAATCTGGGTAATTCCTCCGAAGCCGAGATTGACTTCTCTGAGAACCTCCGCACGAGTTCGTCCCCGGCTTATAAGCTTTTCGACCTCAAGATCAAGATGAAATTGCAACTCTTGTTCGAGTTCACGCTCGACTGCGCGCTTTCCGAGTAGGCTTCGCAATCGAAGTAACAGGTCACGGTACATGGGCGGCCGCCTACGCCATATTCAAGATGTGCCCGACGGCCACTGTCAACTTGCGCCAAGTCTCGGCTTGACTATCGAGTTGCTTCCTGCCCGCGCGCGTCAACTCGTAGTACTTGGCGCGGCGATTGTTGTCCGTAGTGTCCCAGCGAGCTTTAATCCAGCCCCGGCGCTCAAGCCGGTGCAGCGCGGGATACAGCGAACCTTGCCGAACCTGCAAAGCGTCGCTCGATATCTGCTGAACTCGCTCGGAAATGGCCCACCCATGCTGCGGCTGCAGGCTGACGGTCTTCAGGATCAGCAGGTCGAGCGTTCCCTGTGGAAGATCCAGGCGTTTGTCTGTCATTTCTTCCCTTTCGCTTCGACACTATAGTTTACTATCGCTTGTGTCGAAGGTAAAGGGGAGATGCTCCGCCTCATCGCAAGAGGCGCTTAGAAAGTTTAATAATGCATCGCCGCCCCAACTGCTTGACTGAACTATCCAGAGCTTCTGTGCGAAGCAGCATCGGTTCGTCACTGAATGACGAGTCGGAACCAGGAAGGTTGGTGGTTCGGTTAGTCCCAACAGCGCCTACTTGTTCCATCAGCCGGGCTTGCGGAGGCCCAGTGTCAGATCTCCTCTTTATGGGAATACGGAAATTCGGCATATTCTTGTGCCGAATTGAAGCCTTTCCGTTGCCGCTTAAGCAGGCCAGCCCAGCCGTTCTCATTGACAAGCCACGTCTGAGGTGATATGAACGTTCCACACGATCCTTAGCCGAGGGGAGGGTCCAATGTCGACCTGGCTACGCACTCCCGCAGTGAGTGCGATATTTGCCTCTTTCGTTATGGCAGTCTCGCCATTTGCGATGGAGGCACAAAACCAGCCTCCCCAAGCCTACTTCGCCGTTTATGGAAATATCGCGAACGGGAATCAATTCGATCCAGGTTTTCCTTATAACTTCACCACAGCTACCGGCGGTGGGTCGACCAGTAGACCGGTGCCCAGCGGCGGGCCATGGGGAACGCTGTCCGTCTCTGCTTCTATCCAATCTTCTTCCGCCTCCGTAACTCTACAAGGTTCCATGAACGCCGTGAATGCCTCTTACGTGTGCAACGAGTACTACGGATGTGGCTGGTCGCCATATGCGAATACTGAGTACTCCGGGATACTCGTTTACGTGCTCGGCCCCCCTGGAACGCACTATCATATCGTGCAGAACGATTCCGGCAGCCTGTCTGACACAGTCACGGAGTCGACCGCGTGCCAGAACGGGTACCAATACGCCGAGGCAAGCTCGTCTTGGGCAGGGGTGAACGGAATTGTTTCCGCAACAACCGAGAATGGCACTGGCGGGTTCTGCGGAATACCGCCGCCTAAGTCCGGTTCTGCTGGCGTATCTCAACCCTATGTTGCAGACGGGTACTCAACCGCTCCCACAATCACCTATGACGGACAAACGTATTCGTCAGCCTACGACCCACAAACCGTGCTAAGCCTCTCCATCGGGGTCGACCAGGACCCCGACTTTAGTGCGTATTCAGGCGGCGCGGTCACCGTAAGCATTAACGTTACGAGCCCAGGTCAACAACCGCCTGTCGCGGTGATCGCCCCTGCAAGCGGAACCGCCGGTTCGCCCGTCACCCTGGACGGATCAGGTTCTTACGCGCAGGGCGGAAACAGCCTCGTTCAGTTTCGTTGGGATATTCAGAACATAAATGGAGGGACGGATACATATATAGGCAGCTCCAGTTCACTCGAAACGAAACAATACACTTGGTACAAGCCTGGCACATATAATGTAGCTCTCACGGTAATGGACAGCCTTGGGCAAACGGGAACGGCGACGGTAACAGTACTGATCCAAAGCCCATGCGCCGGGTCCACTGACATACCACCGCTCCCGGTCACTGACTGGAAACAAGGGAATTGGGCAGCAGGCGTCAACGTCCCCTGGGCAGGAAAACCGTATGATCACGACTACTCCGGCTGCGAAAGCGGAACGGTCGTGAGCAACCCCACGTTTTTGACAATGAGCTCTAAGGGATGTGCGCTTACCGCGATTGCGGAGGTACTACAGTATTACGGTGCAGCGCTCGATCCAGGCAAGTTGGACGACACGCTGAGCGCGCAGTTTACCCCATCCGGCGGAACATGGATGATCGGCGATTCATTCGAGCCGGGATTCGGGGCCTGCGGGAATATAGAGTGGGCAAGCGCGATTGCGGCTGGCGTGCGCTATGGCGCCCCGCTATTCTCATATCAAGAGGTCGCGTTTGATCCTGATGTGGTCGACTCGGAATTATGCCAAGGGAGGCCGGTCATTGCCCAGGTCAGCAGTGTTAGTACAGTCCTCGGGTTGCCGCCGCCGTACAACTTCCCAGACCACTACGTCGTGATTACGGGGAAACAATCGGGCGATTACATTATCAACGATCCAGGGCGAGGGAGCAGCTCAAATTCTACTTTGGGTGGATCGAATTATGTCGTGCTCACGCTCAGATTGCTCGACCCGCCGGTATTCACTTCGTCGCCGAACTCGACGTCACCGGTATCAGCTAAAGCCGTGAGGCGATCAAATTCACCCGTCGAGGGTACAGGATCTCTGCAGATCTCCGCTGTCCAGGGCGTCGATCTGCAGCTTGCCGATCCTCTCGCCCGCACGACTGGGCTGCTGTTAGGAAACACTGTACAAAACATCCCCCAAAGTTCTTACTATACAGATGGAATAGACCAGCACATTAGTCCAACGCAGGCGTTGGCGCCCGACTACTTACAGAACGTGCTTTATATTTTGAATCCTATGAATGGCGCATACACCCTGAATATAAGTAGTCTGAACGGCGGGTCTGGAACTATTTACATCACGCGCACGAATGATGGTGCTCTGAAAACCCCGCAACTTATCCAGTACAGCTTGAACGCGGGCCAGTCTGCCACCTACACGTTTAATTACGTCTATCTTCCGGCGGATTTGAACGCGGACGGCATCGTCAATTGTCAAGATCTGGCTATTGTCATGGCCGCGTTCGGCAGCCAGCCAGGCACGCCGGGGTGGAACCCGGTAGCCGATCCGAACAACGATGGTGTAGTCGATCTTCAGGATCTGCAGTTTGTTGAGCAGGCCATCCCGGCAGGTACGGCCTGCCAAATTCAGGGAAGTCTAGGTCAAACCTCACTCGGAGCCGACGGAACGGCTTGGGGTTTGACCAACTCGGGCGCAATCTATTTCTTTAACCCGCAAACCCAGAGCTGGCAACAGGAACCGGGGGCTCTGTCCCAAATTGCGGTTGGCTCGGCTAACGCAGTTTGGGGCACTAACGCCAATGAACAGATATATCGCTGGGACATAAATACTCAAAGTTGGGATTACATTCCAGGCAGTCTGTCTCAAATCGCAGTCGGGTCGGATGGGGACGTTTGGGGCATTAACTACATTGGCGAGATCTATCACTTCAATAGCCAGTCTCAAGCGTGGCAACAAATCGCCGGCAATCTAAAGCAGATTGCAGTCGGCTTCGATGGCGCGGTTTGGGGCGTCAATGGCGCGAGTAGCGTTTACCGGTTCAACCCTGGCGCGCGACTGTTCGAGCAGGTGTCGGGCACAATGACCCATGTAGCTGTCGGTGGAGACGGAGACGTCTGGGGCCTCAACAATACAAGCGCCTACCACTTCGATCGGCTAACACAGAACTGGGACCAGACCGCAGGGAGTTTCTCCCAAATTGCGGTTGGGGCTGGTAACAACGTGTGGGGCTTGGACGGGTCAGGACAGCTATACCAATACAGTGCTCAGAATTCAACGTGGGCAACTGTCGGAACTACACCTTTGGCCCAGATTTCCGCGGGCGCGAACGGGTCCGTTTGGGCTGTCGACAGCTCGAATGACATTTACCAAGTTATCGGGCCGCCGCAAACGAGTAACGTCTTTCATCAGGCCTCCGGCACGCTGGCGCAAATCGCGGTAGGTGCGGACGGAAATGTTTGGGGAGTTAATAGCGGAGGCCAAGTCTACATCTTGAACGCGCTAACGCAAGGCTGGACATCAGTCCCCGGTGAACTGAAGCAGATCTCAGCTGGTTTCGCGGGAAACGTGTGGGGCCTCAACGCCGACGGACATATTTATTCATTCGATTCCGTAAGCCAAAACTGGACCAACGTCCCCGGCAATTTGCAGCAACTTGCCATCGGAGCTAATGGCGATGTCTGGGGTATCAACCGCTCCCAGCAGATTTATCGGCTCGATGTCAGGACTAAGGAGTGGACACAGCTTCCGGGCTCACTGCGGCAAATCTCGGTCGGCGCAGATGGCGCTGTGTGGGGTGTCAACTACGGCAACGCAATTTACAAATTTGATGCGCTAACACAAAGGTGGCAACAAACGCCGGGCGCTTTGATGCAGATTTCAGTTGGGTCCGCCAGCAACGTTTGGGGCATCAATTCGGAAGGTGGGGCTTATCGCTTCGATTCGCAAAACCAATCCTGGGACTACGTACCGGGTGTCTTTTTAACGCAGATTGCAGTCGGGTTCGACGGCGCCGTGTGGGGTATCGACACGGCAAACCTCGTGTGGACATTCGACGCGCCGAGCCAGTCCTGGGCTCAGGTTCCGGGCTCGCTTACGCAGATATCTGTCGGAGCTGACGCAGCCGTTTGGGGTATCGACTCGAGTGGGTCGGTATACTTTTATCGATAATTCGATTCGCCCTCTCGCGGTCGGCTGATGCGGTGGACTACAGTCTCAGTTAAGTTGTATAGATCTAGCTCACTACTCAGCTCGGTGCTGCCGGATCTCTTGCGGACCACTCGGCGAGACTGGCTCGCAACTTCCCGTATCAGTTCTCTCCATGCGTAGCACTTCTGTCTCTCTGGGCGAAGCTCGATCATACGCGTAACGGAGGAACTCCCGCCATCCAAACGGCTTTCGCTCATCCTGAACCTAACGGATGAAGTCGATTTTGCAAATGCCTGCCGAACGCATTGGCTCCAGCTCATGACGGTCGGCCGTCAACAATACTGCGTCCGAACGGTTTTCAAAGCTCGATAGCTTGGCGTTTGCGTTTCAAGAAATCATCGACGGAAGTCGGTACAAATGCGTACTTGCCTCGAATCTTCAAGACGGTACTCTCGGATCGCGGAATGCTCTTTGTGGTCCCGAGTATATCCTCGATTTGTCAAGTGTCGTGCGCAAACCCGATACCATTGCGGCCGCTGCTTGCGCATCCACGTCTTGGCTTTCTGCATGAGCTGCTCGGTTTCTAAGATCACGTCAAGCTTCAATGCTGTGTGCATTCTGCCGGGCGATGTCCGGCTCACCTGAAAAAGAGAGCTCCTCGAGCGTGGTGAACGGATAATTGGCGATCTTCGCTTTCGCCGCCGAAAGCCGCGAGATGAGGGTCGATTTTCCGGCGTTCGGAAAGCCCACCAGCCCCACATCCGCCAACAGTTGGCCGATACGTTAAGCAGAGCCTTTCGCAACGGGCTGACTGGCAGTCCCTAGACGCTTATCGACTGAAGTATACTTGGCGGATAAAATGGCGCGGCAACGAAGGCGCGGGGCAGCAGGCGATGAAGGTAAACCCCAGCCGGATCGCTGGGTAGATAAGTTCTGGCACTACAAAGTCCACGAACACCTGGGCGAAGCTCTCTATTACTATTTCGTACAGGTACGGCCCTTTCAACAAAGCCTCGCAGAAAGCAACCTCCGCCAGCTTCTATCGTCGAAAAAGGTCGGAAGTGTACGGGTGTTTGGGGTTTTCGGGCCATACGATCTCCTTATTCGGGTCTGGCTTCATCCCAGTGTCGCCGCCAGATTCCCAGACTGGCTGGAACGCGAGTTGCGGGGCTGCCGCGATGTGGGAGCCTTCGCTGTTACTCACGTCCACAAGCGCTGGTATCCCGATACCCCGGAGACGCAGGTCGTGACATCGCTGCTCGCCCAACTGGATGAGGAGAAAATTCAAGCGGTTCCAGCACGGAGACATATCTCGCCCATGGCTACAATCACCTCATCAGTGACGAGCGCATCTTGGACTCCACGTTCCGCGAAATCAGAGGCCGCGACTTGTTCGTTCAGTCCATCATTCCAGAACTCTACGAACTCTATCCTGGAAAGATCTCCTTCGTGGATCGATTCCTGCGAACGAAGGTGAGAAGCGAGACATTAAGCAAGCAAGACCGAGATCTCCTGCACAATCTGATACTTGGCGTTCTGCGGGATAACGAAAGTGCTGTAATCAAAACTCTATTGATCTTTTTTACCGACCTTGAGGGCTACCTCAGGAAGAATCTTGGCCGTTCGGTCGAACGCTATTCCAGTAGGCCCATAAGGCAGCTTTACGAGGACGCGAAAATACCGAAAGACACCAAGCACGTCAGTCTCGGAAATCTGCTTACACTGTATATTCTGGCTTTTCGCGATAGTACAGCCGGCGATGCGCTGCCCAGGATTCATCCGGAAGCGCTTGCGCATCTTCGAAACCTTGCCGCGCATAGCGCGGAGGAATTGCTGCGTGGGTGGGAGAATTTGTTTGAGACTTTGGTGAAAGACTTACCCGGCGTCCGTTACCTGATCCGCGTGATCGAGAGGATTACCGGTTCGGGCATCATCAGCGCGTATCATTAATCGGAGGCATTCTTTTGGGACATTTTTCTTATCTCAGAGATAATTTCGGATCGAGGGTCACTCCCAGCGCCTTCAGGCAAGCGATCACGGTTCGCTTGCAAGAACGGCTCACAAGAATGGAACAAGAGAACTTCGAGCTTCGCGAGACTCTTTCGCAATTATCCCGCGAGCCCGAACAGGCGAATCTAGCAACTGCTGTCGAGATTCTGTTGAGCATGCCTCGTCCCGAAGCTGAAACCGTACTAAGTGCGTTGGAAGCGGGGAAGTATTCTTGCACAAAGCTGGTCAATAGACTAGGTGTCTCCAGAACGATCGCGGCCTTGAACGCGCTCGGGTATTGCGGCGCCGCGCTGGTCGAAGAGAACGAGCTCATAACGACCCCTTTGGGGATGACGCTGTTGAATAAGATTCGCGCTGCGTCCGAGGGCCGGCAAAACACACCTTGAGCGGAATATGAGCTGGGGCCACGATCTCTCGGAGCTCGAACGCAAAGCGGCCTCCGCGAAGCTGAAAATTTTGATCTGGGGTCCCGGCAAGTCCCCATGCGACGCCGGCCGGATGGAAAACCGCCGCTATCGCAAACGCTTGAAGATCAGAGATACCTTGCGAAAGGCGTATCCCAACAGTGAAGTTTACTTCTCCGAAGACGAGGCACTCCGTAAACATACCCGGCATCTCGGATCACTCATGCTCGAAGAAGAGATGCACACCAGAACCGCCGACTGTATTCTGGCGTTGCCCATTTCTCGCGACTCCGAATTGGAAATCGATCATTTTTGGACCAAGCCGGAGATCGCCCGAAAACTATATGCGTTCGTTCCCAAGCGCTTCTCCCGCGCAAATGGTCTGGTCCGCGTTGTTTACAAAGAGCTCAAGAGCGTCTATGGCTATACAGACGCCGAGTTTTCCGATTGCTCATTGGCAACCGTGAAGTGCGTCCAAATCGTTCGCAGCATCTGCGTGGCGAGGCTTCTCGCGCTCGATTCCTAGCGGCTCTCGCGCAACCGGTTAAGCGGGTTGCATCGTGCCTCCGGCGAGTTTGGCGGAAGCTAATGGGAGTCGAACCCACCCGTGACGCCTTAAGCGCCGCACTCCGGTTTTGAAGACCGGGCCTTGCACCGGCAAAGTCTAGCTTCCGATTAGGATTGTAGCTTTGTCTTCGCCGGAAAACACCCGCGCCGCCATGGCATAACGCAGATCTTCAATGCCCGCGCCAGTCACGCTCGATATCGCATAAAACGGTAAGCCGCGTTCTTGCGCTTTCCATCTCACCTGCTCGATTCGATCCGCATCCTGGCAAGCGTCGATCTTGCTCGCCGCCACAAGCATGGGCCGCTTCAACAACTCCGGGTTGAACTCGCCAAGCTCGCGCAAGATCACCTCGAAATCCTCGGCCGGTTCTCGCCCGCTAAACTCGGAAACATCCACCAGGTGCACTAACAGGCGCGTGCGCTCGATGTGCCGCAGAAACTGCGTGCCTAAGCCGTGCCCCTCGTGCGCGCCCTCGATCAGCCCCGGCATATCCGCAAGCACGAACGTGCGATCGCCAGCTTCCACTACTCCGAGATGTGGCTCGAGCGTGGTGAACGGATAATTGGCGATCTTCGGTTTCGCCGCCGAAAGCCGCGAGATGAGCGTCGATTTTCCGGCGTTCGGAAAGCCCACCAGTCCCACATCCGCCAACAGCTTTAGTTCCAGCCGCAGCTTAAAGAACTCGCCGGGCTTGCCCTCTTCGTGTTCCGTGGGCGCCTGGTGAGTGGACGTCGCAAATCGCGCGTTGCCTCTGCCGCCTCGCCCGCCCTCGGCGACCCGGAAGCGCTGACCCGGCGCCGTAAAGTCGAACAATTGTTCGCCGGTTTCCGCATCGGATACCGTGGTGCCCACCGGAACCGGCAGTTCCAGGCTCTCTCCGTCGCGCCCGGTTCGGTTGCTGCCTTCGCCATGCCTGCCGCGTTGCGCGGTGTGCTCCGGGTTATATCGGAAATGCAGCAGCGTGTTGTAATGCTCGCTCGCCACCAGCACGATATCGCCGCCGCGTCCGCCGTCCCCGCCGCTCGGGCCTCCCCGCGGAACATACTTCTCCCGCCGGAACGCAAGACAGCCGTTCCCTCCATCGCCGGCCTTCACCGTAATGATGACTTGATCTATGAACACTGTGGATGCCGGCGCGCGTCCATTCCCGAGCCGCGCCCCGCGCTAGCTCTGGGCGACGATGTTGACGAACTTGCCCAGCCGTCCGCGATCGCGGAACTCTACGGTGCCTGGTACTTCCGCAAACAGCGTATCGTCTTTGCCGAGGCCGACATTCTTCCCCGGCTTGTAACGCGTTCCGCGCTGGCGCACGATGATGCTTCCGCCCGTCACAAACTCGCCGGCGAAAACCTTGATTCCAAGCCGCTGCGAATTCGAGTCGCGGCCGTTCTTTGAGCTGCCTAAGCCTTTCTTATGTGCCATGCCAAATGTCTCCTGCGGGCCGAGGGGCCGTTACGTCAATATCTCCCCGACCGTCACGCGCGTGTAATTCTGCCGGTGGCCGATGGTGCGCTTATACTGCTTCTTGCGCTTGAATTTGAATACCAGAACTTTGTCCCCGCGGCCGTGCGCGGCAATCTTGCCCGTCACGCGCGCGCTCTTCAAAGCCTCGCCCAGCACCAACTCATTCGAATCGTTCGAAATCGCCAACACCCGGTCGAACTGCACGTCGGCGCCGACGTCGCCAGAAAGCGTATCCACTTCAATCGTCTGGCCCGGCATGACCCGATACTGCTTGCCGCCGGTCTCAATCACAGCGTACATATGTATACCTTTTCGTTGAGTCCCAGTTTCTCGAGGAGGGCCTTATCTCGTCCCGTGGCCATTGCCGGACACACGGCCGCCCCTGCCAGAAACACACGAGACCTTTAGAGTATAGCGCAGTTGCATCCCTACCTACACCGCCGGTAACGCGCTCAACACCTGATCGATGTCCTCCGGGCTGATATAAAAATGCGGCGACATCCGAACCCAACCCTGCCGAGGCGCCGCCAAAATGCGATTGCTCTTCAAACCCCCCACAATCGACCGGCAGTCGATCGAAGGATGGCGGAAGGTCACGATCCCAGACGCCGTCTCGCCCCGCCGCTCGCTCATCAACTCATAGCCTCTTCGCCTCAGCCCTTGCTCCAACCTCCCGGCGATCGCAAGCACCGCCGCGGAAATATTCCTCACCCCGGCTTCCAGCAGAAAATCCAGCGCCGCCCGCAGCCCATAGCACCCCACCGTGTTCAGCGTTCCGCATTCGTACCGCCCGGCGTCTCGCCGCAGCGTCATGTCGCGCAACCCGTAATCGGCGTAGCTTGCCGGATTCATCCATCCGAATTCCACGGGCTCGATCGCATCCAGCCACTTGCGCCGCACATAAAGCACGCCGTTTCCCTCCGGCCCCAGCATCCATTTATGTCCGTCCGCCGCCAGCGCGTCGATCTGCCAAGCCTCTACATCGATCGGAAACGCGCCCATCCCCTGAATCGCATCCACAAAAAAGAAGCAGTCATGCGCGCGGCACGCTTGGCCGATCGCCTTCAAGTCCATGCGATGCCCGCTCAGGTAATTCACAAAGCTGACCGACAACAAACGCGCGCCCTCAACTGCTCGCGCAATCCGTTCCATCGAATCGTAAATCGATAGCCAGGTCACCTGAACGCCGCGCTTTTCAAGCCGCGCCCACGGATAGTAATTCGCAGGAAACTCCTCTTCGAAAGCGACCACCCGGTCGCCCGCCTTCCACGGAAACCCCTGCGCGATCGTCGCAATTCCTTCCGACGTATTCTTCACAATCGCGATCTCATCGGGCGAAGCATGTATCGTCTTCGCCGCCGCGCGCCGCAGGCCTTCGTAGGCCTCCATCCACCGGTCCCAATGCAGAGAGCCGTAGCGGCAGACATCTTCGGCTAGCTGCGTCATGGCCCTTGCCGCCGGACGGCAAAGCGGCCCCACCGCGGCATGATTCAAGTAAATCAACTCGCCTGTGACCGGAAATTCCTCGCGATACCGCGCATGCATCGCTTCCTCCGCGATGCCCGCCACTTTCTCGTAACCCATTTCTTCGAGCATACGTTAACCGTTGTGAATCTCCTGGGTTCCCGGCAGCCTCGCGGCAAGGTAGTATGAGCGGCTTCAGAACGGCCGCAAGCTGCCGGGACGCTTCGAATACGCATCGATCATGCGCGCCGGAGCGCAATCTTTAGATCTATACTGAATGCAGACGAATTCCGTGCTTCCCGCTACTCTCCCGCGCAAGGCTCGTCGGTCGTAAAGGAACACATGCGGCATTTATTTCCCCTCAAATACTCCGTCAGCCTCACTCTCGCGGTGTTGCTGGCTGTTCCCTTCAACGCCTTCCCGAAGGACGATAAAGAAAAAAATCCTGACGATATCGGCGATCGCAACGTCAGCGGTAAGGTCAACTTCTACTCGCTTGAGAAGGAAATCGCTATCGGCAAACAGCTAGCCCAGCAGGTGGAGCGACAGTCGAAAGTCATTAACGATCCCGTCGTAGCCGAATACGTAAACCGCATTGGCCAGAACCTGGTCCGCAACTCCGATGCCAAAGTTCCTTTCACCATCAAGGTCATCGAAGATCCGACCATCAACGCCTTCGCGCTGCCCGGTGGTTTCTTCTTCGTGCAGTCCGGCTTGATCCTGCACGCCGATACCGAAGCCGAATTGGCCGGCGTCATGGCGCATGAGATCGCTCACGTGGCCGCCCGCCATGGAACGCGCCAGGCCACCCGTGGCGAAATCGCTCAACTCGCCACCATCCCGCTCATCTTCATGGGCGGAGCCGCCGCTTATGGCATTTACGAAGCCTCCGGTCTCCTGATACCCATGGGCTTCCTCAAGTTCCAGCGCGGCTTCGAGGCCGAGGCCGATTATCTCGGCGTTCAATATATGTACAAGACCGGCTACGATCCAACCGCCTTCGTCGATTTCTTCGAAAAAATCCAGACTCTGGAAAAGCGCAAGCCCGGCACTGTATCGAAGCTCTTTTCCACCCATCCTCCGACCGATGACCGCATCGCGAAATCGCAGAAGCAGATCGCGGACCTCAAGCCCAAGCCCGAATACGTCGTCACCACCTCGGAGTTCAACGATGTGAAGGCGCGCCTTGCGATGCTTGAAAATCAACGCAGGCCCGACAAGACCAGCAGCACCGATCCCAACAAGCCCACGCTTCGCCGCAATCCGAATTCGAATACGCCGATTGAAGACGAAACAGACCCGTCCAAGAAATCCAGCGGCGATGAAGACGACCGTCCGAAGCTGAAACGCCGGCCGTCCGATACCGGCGACAGCGATCCTACCTCCACTTCGACGGACTCTACTCCGCCCTCGGGCCCCAACAACAATAATTAAGAATTCACGCCCAATCGTCAGGGAGCCTCGCCGGTTCCCTGACGAGTCCATGGAAGCTTCAACTGACGCTTGCGTGGCGGTACTGCGAAAGGATCTCGTTCATCTGGTCCTTGATATGCAGTTTCAGCTTCTTCAAGCGATGTTCTTCCAGTTCGTCCGCCCCAGTGACATGAGGTTTGGACTCAATCTCTTCAATCTGCTTCTTAAGTTGCGCATGCTGCTCGGCCAACGTCCGGAACTGCTCGTTGCCTTTTAGCAGATGCGCTTTCAGGTCTTCGTCTTGCGTGTGATTCTCCATGAAGGGCTCTCCTTTATCGAGTGACCACGCCGAGTCTGGTTCTGAAAATGTGGTGGGAAGAATCTGGCCCGGTGGGTATGAGTGCATGTATTCACTCGCGGGCAGTCACCTTTGCCTGTCCGCACTCAAAAATTAGCATCATTTCATCCGCATGACAATAGCTGTTTCGACAGGGGAGTCATAGTATTCCGGCCGCCTTCCCACCTCCTCGAATCCCATCTGGCGATAAAGCCTCCGGGCAACTACATTCGATTCACGCACTTCCAGAAAATGGACCGCCCGCCGCTCTAACTCATGCTGCAACAATGCCTTGGCGATGCTCCGCCCCCGGTATATCTTCCGTACTGCGAGGTTCAGGATTTCGCGCTCGGCCCGCGCGCCTTCGGCGGCTGGAAACGTCTGCCGGGAAACCAAGAACCCCACGATCCTCCCGTCCACGACCGCCACCGTGCAATCGTCTCCCGTGAAGTCCTCCGCCACCCAGGGGCCATCCGAAAACGCCTCCTGCTCGATTTCGAGGATGCCGGGAAAATCCCCCGGCGCCGCTGGGCGCAGAATGAGCGTCACTGAAGCTCGATACCGACTACCGTGCCTACGGTGTGAAACTGATCGTCCGCCTCCACCGAATACGCAACTGTCACGCGCCGGGGCGGCTTCTGCGCTCCGCAACCGAGCTCCGTTTGCAAGCTCTGCCTTAAAAGCAATGCAACGATCGCCCCCGTTTTGTCCTTCACGATTAGCCGAGTCGCCGTGCGCAAACAGTCTACTTGAATGAGCATGCCCGCCAGCTTCTTCTGTTTCACCACCTGATCCCAGGGAACCGCATTTTCCGGCTTATCCGTGCCGGCCTGCGCGTCTGCCGCCCGATTGGCCTTGGCCTCGGCCGCCCGGATCCGATCCAGTTCTGCCTGCTGCGCCCGTTCATCGTCTAAATGCGCGGCTTCCCGGTCCCGCCGCCGCGCTTGTTCGGCCGCGTCCAGCCTTTCCTGTTCTGAGTCGAGCCGCATCTTGTGAATGCGGTCCCGCTCCTCGGCCGTCGGCGCCGAATCCTCCGCCCGCAGCCACGTCCCTTGCGCCGCCGACGCCTCCCCGGCCTCGGCTTGCACCTTCGCCAGTTCCAGCCAATCTTCGGTTGCGCGCGGGTCCAACTGAATGGCCTGTTTCAACAGCGCCTCTTTTTGTGCCGTCGCCGAAGCAAACTCGGCCTGCTTGAACACAGGCTCGGCCCAAAGCGGATTCAGTTGCGCCGCCTTCTTCAACAACGGCACTGCCGCTTCGGCGTCCAGACCGTCGGCGGCCGAAACGTAAACCGGCGCGCTCTTGCTCCCCGCGTGGATCGCATCGTCCAGAAACGGCTTGGGATTCTCGTGTTCCCTCTCCGCCACATGCGCCAGCCCCTCAAACCCGAGCGCGGCCGCTTCGCCCTTCGCCTCTACAGCGGCTTTGTATGCGGCCTCGGCGCCCGCCGGATCTGCCGCGAAATGCGCGTCCGCAAGATACACGGCGGCTATCGCGGCTTCGAGCGAATGCTCTCCGAAATCGCGCTTGGGGTCGAGCGGACGCCCGCCCATCGTCGCCGGCTGCCAATTACCCGAAGCCAGGTTCTCCGCCGCCTGCTGCTCCAGAAGCTTATAGTCTTTCCCGAATGCGTTCTGCTCCGCCGCCCGCAACGTGCTGCCCTTCAGCGCCTGCATAAAGATGTGGAAGCTCGACCCGTATTCGAATCGCGTCGCGAAGAGCTGCATCCGTGCCCACGCCAGGTCCGGATGCGCCGGCGCCCCGCCCCAGGTCACCCGGCTCCCGTGAGCCTGTAGCGTTTCGAACAGTTCCCGCAGCCCGGCTTCAATCTCCGGCGGCAACCGCGGCGTGTTTTCATCCAGAAGGATTCCGCTCACTTCCCCGAGCGGAACATGGGTCCCCGGCGCCCCCACCATCAGATACTCCCCGCTTCGCCAAACGAAATGGCCCGCCGGAGCGCCTTTTTGCGAACTGGTCAACACAACCCGGATCGGCCAAACGCTCGGCAAATCCTTCGATTCGAGCATCCCGCCCAGCACCCACCGCAGTTGCTCCAACTGCGTCAGAGCGTCGCGCGCCTCCCCGCCATCGCCGTCCGTATCGACATAGAAGGGTCCGATATTCAACTCGGTCCAACGCGCGCCCCACGCTGCCGAACCGAAATACGAGACGAGTCCGATCGAAAGAAAGAGCCTACAGGCGAAGCGGAACCGTGATAACAATTGCGCGGGTAACCGTGTCGGAAAGTCCACGATACGAGTGCGGCTCGGATCCATCGAAATACGCGCTGTCCCCCGGCCCCAGAACCTGCTCTTCCGACTGGTAGTGTATCGCGAGCGTACCTTCCAGGATGTGCACAAACTCGGAACCATCGTGGAAATGCTCGCGGGTATCCGGCGGGTCGCGCTTCGGAAACTCCGCTATATAAGCGGACATCGTCTTCTCCATAGAGCCGAAAACCAGCACTTCGAAGAAGTAGCCCGGGAAGGCGCTCTCCGGCAGTTCCGGAAACCTCAGCCGCTCGCCCGCGCGGACAATCGAAAATACGCGCTTCTTTACGTCGAAGAAATGCTCCAGGCCGACATCGAACACCATGGCGATTCGCGCCAGAGTCGGCAATGTAGGAACCAGCTTCCCGTTCTCCAGCTGCGACAGCATGGAAGCCGAAAGTCCGGTGTGTTTACCCAAATCCACTAACGCGATCTTCTTTCGCAATCGAAGGCGGCGAAGCTTGGCACCGATATCGTAGCTGGAGAGAACGCGGCGGATCGTCTCCTCACTGCTTTCAGTGTTTTTCAAAATCGATTCACCCGTGTTTTTTGGGACATCTCCCCCAGATGTGAATCGGCTCCAGAGCGCTGGCGGAGAGGCGCCTGCTAGGCTGTATCGCGTCATGTTTCAATGTGCCTTACATATTTTCGAGCGAAGCAGCAGCGCCAAACCGCTGAGTTTGGGCAGAGTTATACATCGATGAGGTCACGTCCGACTGTTGAATTTATGATGCCAGAACTCTGCATTTAAAGACACACAGGAAAAAAATTGTTTAGGACTCCCACCGCAAAGTCCGCCGCCCAGCTTCTGTAGCAAACTGGTCCTGTGGTTGTCCGGAACACCGAATTCGATCCGTTCGCGTCGATCTACAATCGGTTTTGGGGCGCCGATTACCACGGCCAAGCCTTTCCCATCGTCGAAAAGCTGCTGTTAAATCGCCTGCCCGAACGCGCTCGCATTCTCGATCTGTGTTGCGGAACCGGTCAATTCACTGCCCGCGTCGAGCGCCACGGTTTCCGCGTCCATGGCGTGGACGCCTCCGAACGCATGATCGGCTATGCGCGCCTGAACGCGCCCGCCGCCGAATTTACCGTCGCCGACGCCCGTAATTTCTCGCTCGACCATACCTTCGAGGCGGCTTATTCCGTCTTCGAGAGTCTGAATCATGTGCGCGATTTAAGCGGTCTCGCGATGGTATTTGCCTCCGTTCGCCGCCACCTTTCGGCCGGCGCTCCCTTCCTGTTCGACTTAAACCGCGAGCAAGCCTTCCGCTTTTATTGGAACGATACCCACGCCATTGTCGCCGACGATGCCGTCTGCGCTTTGCGCTCTCGCTACGATGAGGCCGCCCGCCTCGCTACCTGCGACATAACAACCTTCCAGCCCGAGCACTGCCCCTCCGAGCGCGACGGGCATTGGATTCGCAGCGACTTCACCGTCCGCCAAACCTGCCACGACATCGGCCAGGTCCACGACGCGTTATCGAACGCCGGTTTTCGCGGGATTACCCTTTACGACTCTCAAGACATAGGCATGACCGGAGAGATCGCCTGTGCTCGGACCTTCTTTCTTGCAACGGTCTGAAAACTCTTCGGTAGCCCGATTCCCTATCCGGTGCAAAAAAAAAGTGGCTGCCCTCATTCGAGCAGCCACCCGTTTCAACTTACTAACTTAATTTGAAGCTAACTTAGAACCACGCGTAAACAGCGCCGCCGGCGGCATTCACGGCCCACACATTCACGGCGTTGCCGGCGATTGCATAGGATGCGGTCCCGCCACTCACCCGGTTGAACGTTCCGGAACTATATTGGTAGACAGTCCCGGCTGCATTCGCGCCCCACACCGCGCCGTCGAAGCTGGCCCAGACCTCTGTCAAAGTTCCCGCGGGATTCTGCCAGCCGTTGTCGTAATAGTAGATGCCACCCTGCTCGTTGATGCCCCAAACGTGGTCAGAGCTGCCGACCGAGACCTGCACAAGCGAGCCCGCGATGTTCGTCCATGTGCCGACCGTACCGTCGGTTCTGCCGTTGTATTGATAGACCTGCAGGCCGGCGTTGATGCCCCAGACCGCTCCGTCCGCGCCGACGGATAGGGTGCCGAGGCTCCCGGGTATGTTGACCCAACTCGAGGAGTTGAAGTCGTAATAGTAAGTCTGGCCTGCGGCGTTGATGCCCCAGACGTCACCGTTGGCGCCGACTTGTACAATATTGAGCTCGCCGGGAATCAACTTCCAACTCGGCGAGGAGCCCGCCATGTACTCGTAGACGCTGCAGTTGTTCGACGACGGCGGACAGTAAACGCCCCAAACATCGGCGCCCGCCCCGACCGACACCTGCGACATGGCAGGCGCGCCGGCTACCGCTTCGAAGGCCTGCGTGCCTCGGTTGAAGAATTGAACGGTGCTCGAACTCACGCCCCACACCGCGCCGTCTGCGCCCACCGAAATCTGATCCATCGTCGCGCCCGGAATGATCGAGAGCGTTTGATACGGCCGCACAGCCGCGCCCTGCAGCCGATAAATCTGGCCCGAGCTGTTCACGCCCCACATCGTCCCCGTCGCTCCCACGCTGATGCTGCCGGAAGCCGTGGCGAACGTGCCGGGAATCTCAATCCACGTCTGGCTCACCGCATCCCATTGCCAGATGCTGCCGTCCGTCTTGGTCGCGAAGACGTTAGAACCGGAACCCACCACGATGGCATTCAAGTTGTTCAGGCTAGTGGCCGTCATCGAATTGTGCAGCACGTCATAGTGATACGGCACGCCGCCCTTGCCGGCCCACACATCGCCATCCGCGCCTACCGCAAGCTGCGAAAAGCCGACCGAGGATGCGACCCATTGGAAGTATCCGCTGCCCGGGTTGTACCAATAAATCGAACCGTTCGCGTTCACTCCGTACACCGCGCCCGCGGATCCGACGGCCAAAGAGGACAATCTCGCGGCGGTGCCACCCACCTCGACGAACCCGCCTCCTGCATAGTGGAAGATGCCCGAATACTGATTGAGGCCCCACGTGTCGCCATCCGCGCCCACCGCCAGCGAGTTCAATTCGCCCGGAATTTGGTTCCACGAGTGCGACGCAAAGTCGTAATGATAAATCTGGTTCTGAAAGTTCAAACCCCAAACTGCATTGTTAGAACCTACAGCGATCGTCGCCAAAGATCCCGGAATGTTAGTCCACGAGCTGTTGCTCACGTTATAGGTGTAGATCTGCTGTCCGCGATTGAGTCCCCAGATGCTGCCGTCCGCTCCGATGGATACTTGCGCCAGTTGACCGTTTACCTGCGCAAAAGATTCGAAGTTGATCGACGAGAAACGTCCGATCGCGCCTGCTAGATCCTCCGTGAACCACAGCGCGCTATCCGGGCCCTTCGTGATGCCGTAAGGTCCCGCGCCCGAGGTTGGAATTGTGTATTCAGTGCGCGTTCCGCTGGTTGTGATTCGTCCAATCTTGTCGCCGGTCGCCTCCGTATACCAGAGAGCATTGTCGGGCCCCACGGTGATACCGATCGGCTGGGCGTTGGCTGTCAGCAACGCATATTCGTTCGTGACCACTCCGCCCGTCGTTATTCTTCCAATGTTTCCGCCGTTCCTTTCTGTGAACCAGAGCGCGCCATCGGGGCCCGCTACGATTCCAAACGGCTGGCTGCCAGAAGTCGGCACCGAGTATTCGGTGATCGCGCCGGACCGCACCACTCCGATCTTGTTGCCCACCTGTTCCGTGAACCAGATGTTGCCGTCAGGGCCCAGCGTTAAGGTAGTCGGAATCGCGCCGCTTGTGCTAAGCGCAATGGGGGTCACCACGGCAAAGTCTCCCGCGGTGCTCATGGCCGCAATCGCATTCACGCCCGGCGCGGCTTCCGCGAACCAGATGTAGCCGTCGCTGCCAACCGCGATTCCGGTCGGGGAGGCGTTCGCCGTGGGAATCGTGAATTCCGTCACTGTACCCGACGGCGTGATCTGTTCGATGAAGTTGGCGCCCCCCGTCCCCGCCGTGAAATAAAGGTTTCCGTCCGGTCCCGCAACGATCTGCTGCGGTTCCGAGCCGGCAGTAATAGCATATTCGGTAAACGCTCCGTTCACGGAAATGCGCCCGATTTTTGCCGCCCCCAGAGTGTTGCCGCCGTTAGTCGCAGTTTCCACAAACCAAACGGCCCCGTCCGGCCCAGTACAGATACCCTGTGGATTACTCGAGACTCCGCTCGGAACCGGAAACTCGGCGAAACTCTGTTGCGCCGATCCAATCGCTGGAATCGCCGCTAGCGACAGCGTGATGGCCACGCTTCTCAAGACATCATTAAATGTTCTCAACCCAACTCTCTTCATAACTAACCTCGTCTCTCTACCTAAGTACTATTACCCACACTTTCGAAGTCATTGTGCTGCAAAATGCTGCCCTTTGCAAGCGGCAAAGCGCTTAACTTAACCGCAAACACCTAACGTTTCGCGACGCCACCGTCCGATTCTCATCTTTAGGGCGCCCGCAAGGAAGAATTTAGATGTAACCCAATATAGCTAGGAACGGTCAAGAGGGGGTAGATCGGCCCTGGGTCGATTCGGCGGAATAGACCATGGGTTTTAGTACTGATGCACTCCAGGCTCGCGAACTTTCCTCGATATGTTTTGGGGGGACGCGGATGTCTATAAGCCGGTAGTCCGCTCTGACAGGCTTCGCTTCCGTGCTCAGACGTAGTCTGGCATACGACGTAGCCCAGCATAGGTGGTACTGCTCCGGGTTTACTCCTGGGCTGATTGATGATAAGAAAAAGGAGGAGGAATACAAGTGCGATTTGGCGCTTCATTTTTATTGAGCCTCGCAATTGCAGCCTGTGTTGCGTTACCGAGTTCGGCAAGCACGATTCAACTCGGCATTAACGGTGACGCACAGGTTGGCTCAAACTACATCGATTTCGGGCAGTATCCAAACGGTGCCCCCTATACACCGGCTCCTGGATACGGGACCTTTGAAGTTTCACTTGTCAACGCGGGCGTGTTTTCTAGCGCTGGCGTGACTACCGGTGAATTTGGAACCATCCAGAGCTTAAACGAGCCCCCTGGACCGGTTACGCTTCCGAGCGCCTTTATGACGTTCGATACCGGCGGGTCTAACCTGCAGCTCTGGGCGACTAACATCCCCCCGGGCGACGTTGGGCCTTTCACTCTGACCGACACGGCAGACGGCGCGGTTGCTTCGTTTGACGTGGACGGCTATGTTTGGGACACCAACACCGGCTCGAAGGTTGATACCTTCACCGGCACGTTCTCGGCAACGTTCGATGGACAGACGGTTGCGGATCTCTTTACGAATCTTCCGATCGACACGCCGTTTTCCGCGACGTTCACCGCGACCGTGGTTCCCACCACCACTCCCGAACCGGCTTCGATGCTCTTGATGGGCGCCGGACTGCTCGGTGTAGGTCTTGTTTCTCGCCGCAAGGCTCGCAAGTCCTAACGTTTTAACCGGTCTGATACCTAAACCGCAGTTGCGCTAAGTGGCGTAACTGCGGTTTCGTGTTTCTACGCCCGCCTTTAGCGCTGGAGCATACCGGCCGGGCGCAAGCACCCCGTTCGGGTCTAGCGCTCCCTTCAACTGCCCCAAAACAGCCGCGTACGTCCCCTCTTTCGCGCACTCTTCCATGGACTGTATTCCGAGTCGATAGGGGTAGTACCCGGCCTTCCGGCACCGCTCGCTCAGTTCTGCATACGTGCCCATGGCGCGTTCGTCTTCACCTTCGATCTCGCGGTCGTATGTGATAGAAATCACAGCATAAACCGTCCGCGGCGTCAACACCGTCAACGAGATCATCGGCTCAAAACCGGACCCTAGCAAAACCTCCGTCGCGATCCCGGTGAGAGCGGCCACTTCGCCGCCCCGCGCGGGCGCGACCGGCGCATACCAGAGCAGCCCGCATCCGTCGCGATCCGGGTTTGGGTCCGCCGGCGTCTTCATCCGCTTGCGCCAATAGGTCGAGGCGAGCGTCTGCGCGGTCGGCACGCCACGCATCAGCCCTACGACCGGTTCTACGATTTCAATGGTGCGCGTCACGTCCCAGCGCGTCACCAGGCTAAAGGGCTTCGCGAATCGTCGCGCGAGTTGAAGCTTTTTCTGGCTCAGGAATTTCAGCGCGCCCGCTTGCCTCCGCAGCGCCTGTTGCAACAAGCGCTTGGCCTCCGCCACTTGCCGCCGCGTTCCGTATAGGCCCCCGGATGCGTTCCAGCACCCGAACGTCAGGCGCTTTCGCAATCGGCGCATCGCATCTGGCGTTAGGGGGGTGCGCCCGCCAGTCGCCTCCCACGGGTACTGCTGAAGCCCGTTCAAGACCTTATAGTCGTTGGCGATGTGAATCGAGCTGCGCAGAACGTCCGCCAGGCGCAGGTCGCGAATGCGATCGATCAAAGCCGGCAGCCCGGCCGGATCTTCGCCACGAAAGAAGAACGCTTCGAAGCACTCGGGCTCCGGCATTAGCCACACCGTCATTCGCGTGACGACGCCCAGGTTCGATTGGGAAAACAATCCGTCTAGGCTCGGCCCGACGCCCCAGCGGTTCACCGCTGCCGTCAACGACCCTGCAAAGCGCGCCGCCCCGGTCTCAATCGTTTCGCCTGTGGGTAATACCACCTCCAGCCCGCATGCGTGCGCGAAGTGATCGCCGTAAGGCGTGTGGCCAAAGCCGCGCTCCATGGCGTTCCCGATCAGGCTGCAATCCGGGCTTGAGCCGCTTGCGTCCATCCATAGCCGCGAGCCGCGCTGCCGTAGATATCCATACAACTGCCGCTGCGTTACGCCTGGTTCCACCGTCACGTAGGCCAGCTCTTCGCTGAAATCGAGAATCCGCGTCAGCCGGCTCAGATCCAGCAGCACGCACCTATCCGCCGGCGGCACCCGCGAGCCATAGCCCCAGTTCTTGCCGCTACTGATCGGATAAAGCGAGATACCCGAATGGTTAGCGATCCGGAGACATTCCTGCACCTGCGCGCGGTCGTAGGGCCGCAGAACAGCCGGTATGCGTTGGGTGGTGGCGAACGTCGCGGTCTCGGCTTCCCGCAGAGCTTGGGGAGCGCGGGATACATATTCCGAGCCGAGAACTCGGCTCCATTGCTCCAGCGCGACTTCGAGACTTCTAGAAGACACCGTTGAGGCGAATGGTATTAGGCCATCTGATAGACCGGACTCGTCGACCAGGCGGGCGCCGCATCCCAGGCAGTCTTGTGCGCCGGCCGCAGAATCGGCAGCCCCGCCAGCTTGCTCCGTAACTGCGCGATCAAAGGAGTGAACCGCGGCGAGGGAGTGCGGCAGTCGAACCGCAACAGCTCCATCTGGCAGCCATACTGCGGATCTTCGTAGGGCGGCAGTACTTCCCCTCCTACCTCAAAGCTCGACCCCCCGATGCGCCGCAGAATCGACGAAGACCCATGCCGGGCCGTAGCCGCGCAAGCCCCCAGGCAACCGCCCCACAGGTGCGCCAGCGCATAAGAGGCCACCAGAATCTCCAGCGCCGCCCGCGTGCCGCGCCATTCCTCGGAAAGCGCCCACCCGCCGATTTCCACGTAAGAGAATTTGTTCAGTCGCGCCGTCTGCAAGTCTTGTTCCACCGCCGCCCGTACTTTGGGCGCCCAGTTCGGGTTATTTGCCAGCGCCGAATGCCGTACCCGAAGCTGGTCGAACGTCGCGTTCCGCGAGTGCACCAGATATCGCGCTCCGCCAATCACGCTCTGCGAAGAGTCGACTAGCAGAAAATGCCAACTCCGCTTGTCACCAGGTATAAAAAACCGGCCCTCGTCGTCCAGCTCCGATTCCCGGATCGCGCCATCCTTCAGATAAATACGGCCGCGCAGCTTTTGAATCGAACTCAAGTAATGGTCATACAGTTGCTTGTTAATATTCGGCCGGCCAAAAGCGCCGCCGCTGGGGGTGTCAGGAGGAGCGAGTAACTGAAATCGGTAATTCGGTTGCATGAGTAGGCGTCGGTGTCTCCAGGGTTTGGTTGTTTCTACAAGGTCCCAATCAGATCCGTCTCTCGGATTAAAGCTTCCACTAGGGAAGTGTCCTCCGGGCATACGTTTTTCTTATCGACACATGAATTGTTTTTCATCAGTGTACAGTGTGGCGCGGCTGAGCGCCAACAAAATTTATCCTTCGGACTATTGATCTTTCTAAACCGTTGTCCGCAATATAGAACCATCCCCTCGGAGTTCCCAAGGCTTCGATCCTTATGTCGTCAGACCGCACTAGTCTGGGTGCAGATCCAGGGAAAGCCCTGCTCTGCTGGTCAGAAGCTCCCGACTCCCAGTGGTATCAGGAGTTCGTCCAAATCCTTGAAATTCACTTATCGGAAACTCTCATAAGGAGTAGCGTCAAAGTGAGTGAGAAAACCAAAGTAACGCTTATAGGAAAAGATTATACAGGAATTGGAATTGTTAAGTCATGCCAGGAAGATGGAAAAAATTTCATCTTGAACCTCACCCTGGGCGAACAAAAGGCAACCCGAATGAAACCCGATCCCAGCGTTCTTCTAGTCGATGATTTCATCACAGAGGAGCAGGAAGCTAAGATTCTGCAAGACTTAGAAGACTCCATGCCCCGCCGGTTCTCCATTCCGAAGCTGGGTGCCGCCCTCCGCTGCCTTCTCCCTCTTCGAGCCTAGAACACCAGGTAAAATTTCTGGGTAAAAATTTCCTAGCCCTCCCCTTCAGGGCGGGGCCAATTGACCATTCGCCGGGCTAATGGTCTAATAAGTTCAAGCCCACCCTTGAACGAACCCGCTCTTCTGGAAACATCTCCGTCTGGAGACCTGTCCCCGGCCGGCGCCCGGCTTCATCTGCGGGAAGACCCGTCGTTTCAACTGGACGATGCGCTGCTCCGCGATCTCGTCCGCGATCTACACCGGCCCAAGCCCGTGGTCTTCTGGACGGACTTCCTCGCTACCAGCTTCGTCGGCTGGGCAGCCTTTGCGGCAGCCGCTGCTCTTCGGCCGCTCTCGCCGGCGATGCTCGCCTGCGCGCTTATAGCCTCGCTGGCGCTCTATCGGGCATTATGTTTCCTTCACGAGATCACGCATCAAGCGCAGCGCAGCTTGCCCGGTTTTGAGACCGCCTGGAATTTCCTGGCCGGTTTCCCCTTGCTCATGCCCTCTCTCGTTTATGTCGGCGTTCATCAAAGCCATCACAAGCTGAGCACTTACGGGACCGATCAAGACCCTGAATACATGCCGTTTGCTCGCGACCATAAGAGGACCGTCGTCTTCGCGCTCGAAGGCTTCTTCATACCCGTCGTGCTGCTGGTCCGCTTCTTGTTGCTCACGCCGATTGGGTTCGTTTTTCCGCGCCTCGGGAACTGGCTTGTCACTCATCTCTCCTCGCTGACCATGAACGTCAAGTACCGGCGCGAGGCAACCGAGGAACTGGTCCGCAAGGTGCGAGTGCAAAGCGCCATCATCTTCCTGGCCTGGGCGGCTGTAGCCGGCTTGGCGCTCAATCACGTGCTGCCCTGGCGTCTCTTCGTCATTTGGTTTTTCGTCACAGGGCTCGCCAGCTTCATCAATACGCTGCGCACGCTCGGCGCGCATGCCTATGAAAGTGCGGGCGAGCCGCTCGACCGTCTGGGGCAATTGGTCGATTCCATCGACACGCCCGGCGCCTGGTGGACGGAGTTGTGGGCGCCTGTCGGCCTTCGCTATCACGCGCTGCATCACTACTTCCCCGGCATTCCATATCACAATCTGGCGGAAGCCTATCGCCGCTTGACCAACGCTTGCGCGGCCGCCGGGGACTATTGCCGCATGAGCAGCCCTAGCCTGCGCTACTCGTTGGCCGCTCTTTATAGAAAAGGTCTGCGCGCCGCGAAATTGACCGCATAATCGGCCGATGCATTTCGGCATCATCAGCCCGCCCGTGCCCGGGCACATTCATCCTTTTGGAGCGCTCGGCCGCGAGTTGATCGCTCGCGGCCACCGCGTCACGCTCTTTCACATGCCCGATGTCGAGCAGCGCGCCCGGCGCGAGGGCCTCGAATTCGTCTCCATCGGCGCAAGCGATCACCCCGCCGGCACTCTGCCCGGCGTTCTCTCCCAGCTCACTCGCCTGAACGGCTTGGCGGCGCTCCGCTTCACCATCGACGCCTATCGCAAAACCACTGAAATGTTCTCGCGCGACGCGCCCCAAGCGATGCGGGCAGCCGGCGTCGAATTCCTTCTCGTGGATCAGACCGAACTCGAGGGATCGAGCATTGCCGCGCGCCTAGGACTGCGGTTCGTCACCATCTGCGCCGCCATGGCGCTCGACCGCGAGGCTTCCATCCCGCCGCCTTTCACCGATTGGCCCTACAGCGACACTCTTTTCGCCCGCGCCCGAAACAGGTTGGGCTATGCCATCTCCGACCGAATGCTCCGCGGAATCCCGGCGGTGATCAACCGCTTTCGCAAGCAGTGGGCGCTGCGTCCCATCGCATCTCCCCGCGAGACGTTTTCGGCGCTTGCCGAGATCAGCCAGCAGCCGCCCGCCTTCGATTACCCGCGACGCGAGCTGCCGAAACCGTTCCATTATGTAGGACCGCTGCGGCGGCCGCCGCTAGCGCCAATTCCCTTCCCCTGGGAAAAACTCGATGGACGGCCTCTTATATATGCGTCGCTCGGAACGCTGCAAAATGCTCGCGAGGCGACGTTTCGCTCCTTCGCCGAAGCGTGCATCGGAATCGATGCGCAGCTTGTGTTGACGCATGGCGGCGGATTGACCGACCAGGAGGCCGCGGCGTTGCCCGGAAATCCTGTAGTGGTCCCCTACGCGCCGCAACTCGAGCTGCTAGAGCGCGCCGGTCTCACGCTGACTCACGCGGGATTGAACACCGTACTCGATTCCTTGAGCTGCGGCGTGCCAATGGTCACCGTGCCGATCACCTACGAGCAGCCCGCCATTGCCGGAAGAGTAGCTTGGTGCGGGGCGGGACGCGTTGTGCCGTTTGCAAAGCTCAAAGCCGATCGCCTGCGCTACGAGCTTGGCGAGGTGCTCTCGAACCCAAGCTACAGGGCGGCGGCTGCGCGCGTGCGCGAATCGATCCAGCAAGCGGGCGGCGTCAGGCGGGCGGCCGATCTGATCGAAAGCTTTCTTCCTTGATTCCCATCAGCACCAGCGCGCTTGCGATGAGCGGCGCGGTGACGAGCCAAATCACTTGCGTGTATAGCCGATGGTCCGATAGATAGCCGATGACCGGCGAGATCGCGGTCTGCAGCACTCCAAATGCGCAGGTGAGCGCCGAGATCGCGAGTCCGGAACGCGCCGCCCCGAAGATGTCGATCGGCAGGGCGTAGATGTTCACGCTTCCCGCCAGCACGAAGAAAAAGCTGGCCGAGATGAGCGCCGTGGCCCAGCCCGCATCGGGCGCAAACGGGAGCGCGAGCGTCACGAGCGCTCCGGCCGCGCTCACCCATACCGCTCTCCGCCGCGCGGTCACCGGATTCGCGCCTCCCCGGATCGAGCGCCAGGACAGCCAGCCTCCAAAGAAGCCGCCAGCATTCGACACAAGCGGGGGAATCCATATATAGGACACCGACTGCAGCAGCGAGACATGGTGCACATGCGTCAAGTAAAGAGTCGTCCAACTGGACCAAAGCGCGTAGGCGCCCATCCACAACACGTTGGCTACGACCAGAAGAATGAGCGGGCGCGAGCCCAAGATGGTCCATTCGGAGCGGCGTTGGGGTGGTCTGGCGGGGGGCTCACTCGGAGGGATCGCACGGCTTACCGCGAGCCATAGTGGGATCCAAAGAAGACCGCACAATCCGGTAATCAGAAACGGCATGCGCCAGCCGTAGGCGATGGCGACGCCCACCCACAGCGCCGCGCTGGCAGCGCCGAGGCTCAAGCCGATCTGGTTGGCGGCAGTTCCGAGCGCGCGCTCGGCCGGTTTCAGATACATGGCGTTGACCTTGCCCACGGCCGGCACGCCCGCCGATTCTCCGATTCCGAGCGCCGTCCGGCACGCGGCCAGTCCGGCAAAACTCTTCGCCACGCTGGTACACAGACCGGCCAGAGACCACCAGGCCACGGCCGTCGAGATGGCGCGATTGACTCCGGCGCGATCGATAAACCAGCCGGCCGCGAGCGAGCTTGCGGCATATGCGACCGAGAAGACCGAGATCAGAAGCCCGAAGGCGGCTTGGGTGAGATGCATCTCGGCCATGATGAGCGGCGCCAATGCGGCGATGAGTTGCCGGTCAAGATAGTTGAGGATGGAAGACACGACGAACACCATGTAGGCGACCCATCTCAATCCGTCTATTCGCATGCGCGCCAAAGTCTATGATCAGATATGCCTTCTTTGCCACGGCGCGCGTTTCTCAGCGGCGCGGCGCTCGCAAGCGCTCTTGCGCCGCTCGGGGCGCAGACCGGCGAAGATGCCGATCGCAGACATGGCGCCATCACAGACGTCGGCGGTTTGCGAGTCGGTCACTTCACCGACTCGCGCCGGCCCACCGGCTGCACCGTCGTGCTCTTCGACCGTGGAGCGGCGGCGGGCGTGGATGTACGCGGGGCGGCGCCGGGCACTCGCGAAACCGATCTGCTAAATCCTATTAACACCGTGCAGAGCGTCAACGCCATTCTGCTGACGGGCGGCAGTTCCTATGGGCTCGATGCAGCCGCCGGCGTCATGCAGTATTGCGAGGAGCACCGCATGGGCTTTCCGGTGGGCGTCGGCGTGGTGCCGATCGTGCCGGCCGCTGTCATTTTCGATCTGGAGGTCGGCGACGAAAAGATCCGGCCCGATGCGCGCGCCGGGTATGCGGCTTGCGAAGCTGCCACGAATGCGCCGCCGGCCGAAGGCAACATCGGCGTGGGCGCGGGCGCGACGGTTGGCAAGTTGTTCGGCAATAAGTTCGCGATGAAGAGCGGGTTCGGCACCGCGAGCATCCGCATCGGCGACACCGGCCTGATTGTCGGCGCAGTCGCCGGCGTGAATTCAGTGGGCGATGTGCGCGATCACCGGACGGGAAAGATTCTGGCGGGCGCGCGCTCGGAAGACGGACAGGGGTTCGCCGACGCGATTCGCCAGATCATGCAAGGCGCAACGCCCGGCACGCGCCTGGGCGCGCACACCACGGTCGGCATCATCGCCACGAATGCTTTTCTGACCAAAGACGAATGCACCAAAGTGGCGCAGATGTCGCATGACGGATTTGCCCGCACCATCAATCCCACGCACACCGCGTATGACGGCGACACCATCTTCGCGACTGCAACCGGCGAGATTCGCGTGAAGACCAGTACAACCGTCATCGGCTCGGTGGCGGCCGAGGCGATGGCGCGCGCCATCAATCGCGCCGTGCTCACCGCCGCCGGCATCCCGGGTTTTCCCGCTCATCGCGACATGCCCGCCGCGGCGGGCTAATCCGATTTCAATTGCTAGAAGCGAAAGCTTCTCGATTCGAATCCGTCGTTTTGAATGGTGACTGTATCTTCGCGCTGCATGGATCCGTTGGCGACCACTAACTGATGAGTTCCGGCGGTGAGGCGCAAAGTGGAGGGCGTGCGTCCATATGGCTTGCCATCCACATAAATGGTTGCGCCGGCGGGAGTAGATGTCACGAAGACGACTCCAGTACTGCGGCTCATAGCGATAAACATGCTGGCGTCTCCGGGAATCGAGAAGATGCGGCGAGCCAGAGCATATCCATTCAATTCGGCGGTGAGAGTGTGCCGGCCATTGGGCAGGGACATGGTGCAGGGCGCGGTACACGAGGCATCGGCCCTGTCGTCGACGACGATCTTGGCGCCCACGGGATCGCTCAGCAACTCGATATCCGCGACGCCGCCGGTTTCATTTGCAGCCTGACTCGCGGGCGCGGGAGTCTGGGACTTCGCAACCGCGGCCGGCTTGGCCTTGTTCGAAGCTGGGGATGACGCGACGGTCGGCTGTTCGGCTTTCGGCGCTCCGGTCTTTACTTCCTTGGCAGCCTCGGGCGGCGGTGTTGCCGGCCCGGCGTTTGGATCGAGCACCTGCACCGGCACCGCTGGACCCGAATTCGATCGCACGATGAAAACAATAGCTCCGGCAATGGCGAGGCAAACGGCAAGCACAGTTGTAATAGTCCCGATCAGCGACCGCCGCGCGGGAGCGGCATTCTCGTCTTCATCGCGCCGCCTTCTCGCTCGCGGCGGCAGTTCGTAAACAGGAGCAACCGTGGCGGCCGCAGGCGCGGCTCGGACAATAACGGGCTGCGCCGGTTCGCTTCTCACGGCGGCCGGCCGCGCCACAGGCGTCCAGTCTTTGTGTTCCCCCAACGCAATTCCGAGCGCGCCCACGAAATCCCCGCAGGTCTCGAAGCGCTGTGATGCGCTCTTGGACAGCGCTCTGTCCAGGACTCTTGAAACCGTGTCGCCAACGCTCGGGTTCACTTCGCGCGGGGGCTTCGGTTCCTGCTTGCAGATGGCGTAAAACAGGGCGGGCAGGCTGTCGCCGGCGAACGGCTTCTCGCCGCAGATGAGTTCATAGACCAGAACGCCGAGCGAGAACTGATCGGATTTCCCATCCACCGTCATGCCTTGAATCTGCTCCGGCGACATGTAGCTGGGCGTGCCGATCATCGAGCCGCTGTGCGTCATTTCATGAGAGGCAAACTTGGCGACGCCGAAATCGGCGATCTTCGCCAGCCGCTCAACGCCGGGCCCGGATTCGGAGATCAGAATATTGGCGGGCTTGATGTCGCGATGAACGACGCCCTTACGGTGCGCGTAATCGAGCGCGTCGGCCACTTGCCGCAAATAGCGCAGCAGCGTGTCGCCTTCGGGCAGCGCGCCGGTCTGCTCTAAACTTTCGAGCGAGCGCCCGTTGACGTACTCCATGAACACATAGGCGAAATCTTCCTGTTCGAGAACGTCGTAAATGGTGACGATGTTAGGGTGCGAAAGCATCCCCGCCGATTGCGCTTCCCGCAGGAGACGCTCATGAACGCGCCTGCGCTCCTGAGGATCGGCGAGGTCGCTGAGCCGAATCGTCTTGATGGCGACCGTCCGCCCGATGGCCGGATCAAGCGCTTTATAGACTACTCCCATCGCGCCGCGACCCAGTTCTTCGAGGATCTGATAGCGGCCGACCTGCTTCACGCCCCTTCAGTATAGCGGCGCAGGTGGTTCTCTAATTGCAGCAAAAATGGGCGGATTGGAGCGCCGAATGGCGGCTCAATCGCTACGCGCCTGCCGCTCCATTCACCAGCTCGGATTCCGGCGGAAGCTCGACGACGGCGCCCCAAAACTCATAGCAGGCAGCGATGAAGCGGAGGAACTGATGCAGATCGTCCGGCTTGCGAATGTAGCAGTTAGCGTGCAGCTCATAGGCTTTGCGGATCTCGCTCGGATCGGCTGAGCCGGAGACGACGACCACCGGGATCACCTTGAATTGCGCATTCGACTTGATCTCGTTCAAGACTTCGAGGCCCGACTTCTTCGGCAGATGAAGATCGAGGAAGATGACGTCGGGATGCGGATGTTCCTTGTATTGTTGTTCCCGCCGCAGATAGGCCAAGGCCTCGTCGCCGTCACGAACGCTGAGGACGCCTTCCATCAGCCCGGCCTCGCGAAACGCCTCTTTGGTGAGGCGGGCAGCGGCCGGATCGTTCTCAACAATCAAGACATCCAGGCGATCGGGCGATCCTCCGGGATCCTGCCGAACGTTTTCCATGTTTCCTCCGCAACAGCCATTCTATTGCGGGGGATGGACCCGATTCATCTGTTCGAGAAAATCGTCCATTCGCTTGGTCTCCTCCGGGGTGCTTGCGTACTGCCTGGCCTTTTCGGCGAGCTTCCGGCCGTCGTTTGCATTGCCCAATTTCCATTGGCAGTACGCTTCCGAAGAGAACAAGGAAAAGGCGCGTTCGTGCGTTACGGTTTTGATAGGGGCGCCGGCGGTGATGGCGGTTCCGCATTGATTGGCGCGAACGGCCTCCAGGACCAGGTCGTAGCGGGCTTCATACAGGTTGGGCGCCAGAACAAGGGCCTGTTGCAAGAGAGCGATCAACTGCTCGGGCGGGGCGCGCATCTGGTGCAGCAGCCCGGCATAGTTGAACAACATTCTGGCGCTCTTGCTACCGTCTTCCACGGCCGAATCGAAGTGTTGCCGGGCAGCCTGCAGATCGTTCCGCCCCCACGCGGCATATGCGAGAGACTCCTGCACGTCCGGATTACGGGGCGCTTGCGCGGCGAGCTGCTCCAGGCGCGCTTGAGCCTGGGCGGCGGTTTGAGGATGGGTGGAAAGCAGGTCGGCGAGCACAAGGTCCAATTCGAACTGGGAAGGCTCGGAAACGTCGGGCTTGAGCTGCTTCTCGTCCAGATGGATGTCGAACAGGGTGACCGCGATTCGCGGTCCCGAGAAATAGCTTCGGAGATCCCCATTCACGTCGTCGAGACTCTTGCGATACACGTCGGCGAATACCTGCGCGGCAGGCTTGCCTTCGGAGATTTCGTTCAGGAATTGGGGAAATCCCTTGCGATAGTTCTTGCTCAACAGGAGCATGTGAGCGAGCTCCCAGCTCTGGGCGTAGAACTGCGCCATGGCGTCCTGCTTGTTGTAGTACTTGGAGTCGCGGCCGGCGTCGATTAGGACACGCACATCGAGAGGGCCGAGAGCCGCAAGAGCGTTGAGGCGGCCGGGAGGCGGCGTGCCGACCATGAGTTTATTGTTCCGGCTCTCTAGGGACGAGTAGACGTCCGCCAAACCCTCGTTCAGCCACAAAGGCAGGTGAAGATCCAGGTGTTCGATGAACAGATGCGTGTACTCGTGAATGGCGGCCGGGAAGTAATCGCGGCCGAGCTGCTGCATGACGATGTAGTCGCATTTACGGCTGCGCTGGTAATAGGCGAAGGAATTTCTATTAGTGCGGTAGGGCTCGTATTGTTTTTCCGAATCGAAAGCGACGATGTCGACGGGAAGATCGGGCAGAGCTTTCGAAGGGCCGGTAGAGGCGAAGAAGTCGCGCGCTTCTTCGAAGGTGCGAAGGGCGTCCACGGCTTTGCCCTGGCCGGCGGTCGTATACATACGGAAATGCGGCGAGGCGAGCTTGATCCAATGTTCCGCGCCGGGCAGCAGGCCTTGAGCCAGGACAAGCAAGCATGCAGCGCGCAACATGGCCGCCTCTTTAACAAGCACCGGGCTAGAACAAGGTCAGGGGCACCGATTTCGAACTGAAATAGACGCCGAACGTCAGGCGATTGTCGGTGACATCGTGAACACTCCCAAAGCTGCCGTAGCGCACATAATCGTAGCGGAAGTTCAAGCCGAGATGCCGCATCAGGTTGTAGGCGTACGAACCGCTGAACGAGCCCGAGGAGTATGTATAGGAGACGGCGTTCGCCACACTGGTCAGGTGCGACATGCCGCCGCCGAAGCTGAGGTTCGAGTGGCGCATGCTGTAGGAGTAATAGCCGTTGAGGAAGCGGTTCTCGGAAGCGAGATACACGCCATTGCCGGAGGCGATGTTCTGGCCGCCGCTAACGTTGATGGAGGAACGGCGCATGGTGCGGGTGACGTTGGCGATTACGGAAGGAAACGTCGAGACGCGGCTGTAATGGCCTACGGCATAACCGGGAATCAGGTTGCTTCCTTCTTCGACCAGAACCGGAACCGTGATGGTTCCGTTGGTGTCGGTCCTGGTGACGCCCGCCGAAACGCTGGCGGACCAGCGGTCATGAAAGGAATGAGAGATTGTACCGACGAAGGTGTCTGCCTGGGCCTGGCCGGCGCCGAGCTGGTAGGTGAAATAGCTGTGCGAGTAGGTACCGCCAACCGTGGTGGGACCGGTGAGACGGTAAAGCGCGGAAGCGGAACCGGTAAGGCCAGTGGCTCCGATGGAACCCGCGATGTTGTACCGGTTCAGGAAGAAGTTGCCGGTGAAGACGTAGCTGAGCCGCCGGGTCTGGCGGTAGGACAGCGCGAGGCCGCCGGCGAGGAATTTCGATTCCGAGCTGAAGGGGTTTGGCTGAACGTAGTCGACTTCGGAGGGCTGGGCCGCGAAATAGGTTCCACCATAAAGGAAGATACCGGCGTTGGCGTTCACGGTAAAGCTCCATCTCCGGTTCAGCCGTTTTTGATAGGCGAAAGAAAGGCTTTGATCGGTGCCGCTCGGATAAAAGGAGCTGGAGTAATCACGGTAATCGCCGCGATAGCCGAACGAGATGAAGCCGTCCCGGAACTGTTTGAAGGCATCGGCGCCGCCGCCGCCATCGAAGCCCCACCCGCCTTGGTTGACGTTGCGCCCTCCGACCGTTAGAGGCTGGCTGTCATAGACGCCGTTTGCGAAGAGGAAATAGTTGAAGAAGTCGTGATCGAGGAACTCGCTGGCAAGCGAGGTAATGGGATTGGCCGATGGCGACTGATCGGAAGTTGTAGTAGGGGGCGGAGCGGGCACCTGGGCAAACAACCTGCAGGTAAACAAGGGCGCCGCGAGCAGCGCAACGACAAACCTCAAAAGAACCTCCTCCCAGAAATCACCTTAAGTCTGACCAAGCTAGGCGGGGCTGTCAAGCAAAGAAGTAGGGGGTGGCGCGTGTAACTCTCAGGAACTGCCGGGGCAAAGGTCGGCGCGGGAGCGGACTGCGAGGGGCCGTTTACAAGGCGGCGAACCTGCAGGGAGGCGAGCGCCAGGGTGGGCGGAATCGACCGAATCACCGGGAGACATCAGGCAGCATTCCTGGGGTCTTGAGCTTCGTTTTCTTCAGCCCAAGAGGCGAAGAGGTCGGGTTCGAGCTCGATGGCGCGGACTTCGACTTCCGTCATTGAAAATTCGAACCCATTTTCGTCGGGCTCCCATTCCATGTGCCGTTCCTGGTGGACGGCGGCGATGTATTGGCGGGCGGCTTCGTCGAGGCGGGATTCCCTTGGATCGCGCACAACGGGCGCCGATGCGCTAAAGCGAAGACGCTCTGCGCGCTCGTGACGGCGGCGGCGATTTTCCTGGAGTTGGCGCAGGGCGGCGGCGTCCTTCTCGCGCTGGCGGCGGAGGCGGCACTCCTGGATAGAAAGATTGTTGAGCTGGCGCTGGTAGGCGAGGAAGATTTTGGCCTCGATCAGGTGCTTGCGGGAGTCGGGTTGCTCGGCGGGGAACTCGTTTGCGAATTCGAGGCGGCCGACGGCGTAGATGCCGAATTCGAGGGCCGGGATGCGGAGCAGACGCCACTCGGTGTCGGCGAGGGACTGGACGAGATTGCACTCCTCGTCGCCGGCGGGTTGATGGCGCGAGAAGAAGGCGGCGACGTGAGCTTCGTAGAGCGAGGCATCGTCACCGGGAAGCAGGACAGTACGGCCGGTGAGACCGGTTTTGACGGCATTGAGAGATGACGTGGCCTTGCCTTCGGGCGAAGTGGGGCCGGTGGAGAGCTGAGCGTTCTTCCGATTGGCTGCGATTTGGGTGGGAGTGGGCATGGCGGTCCTTTCCAGATTTAGCGCGGCCGATGTCCACCGAGATTTCGGCCGCGCAAAGGAGTCACTGCTTTGACTGGAGGTTAGCGTGGGGTGATTTAGGGCGAGGGTGCGGGGCGCGGGCAAGCGATTGGAACGATAGGAGATGGGGAAATTATGCGGGCTTGTGACCAGGGGGCGAGGCTGTTGAGGATGGGGCGGCGGGATGGGAGTAGCGCGGGCGATTAGCGGATGTTAAACGGCGTGAATTTTCGTTCGCCCAGTTGCCACTTGGGAATGGTGATCCGCACGGCCAGTTAGAGCAAGCTGTGCAGAGAGCCCGGGATTGGAAGATTTAGGGGAAGAAAGCGCGTTTAGCGTTACTAATCCGTGGCTCGGTGTTCGCCCGCCTCTCGACGTGAGCACTCAAAATTCCGCAATCTATACCGGTGTGATGCGTGAACACAACATTCAACAAGTGGAGTGTCACGCAGTCCCGAAGACTCACTTGGGATGGCGGCTCTTCAGTAGGAAGTCCACAATTCCGACCACCGCCGTCACGATTAATGTTATGGCCGCGAATGCGCCTTTGTTGTATTCGACGATGCGCCAAGCACAAGCGCGCAGGAATTTCAGGACCAGCTCCGCCACGGCCAAGAACACTATGCACCACAGCGCCAGCCCACCTACTTGCATAACGATCCAGAAGAATGTGAAGAAGGGCCAGCACAACGTCAGTCCACCGAGCAGAAGGAAATGCTCGCGACTACGAGATTCGAAAACAGCTTCGGAGAAGGCGAACCAATCTCTGTTGCCGTGAAAGAATACCCACAGAATCGCCTCATAAAGCCCGAAGGCTGCGAAGCCGAGTCCGAGGAGACCCAAGAATCGACGGATGAATCGGAGTGGTTTTTCTGAATCGCCTAGAAGCCACTGCATCGTTCGAGGGCCGGCCCTTCGCACGATGAACGGAATGAAGGCCCCACTGAGCACGAGCGCGAGGATCTGAAATAGCTGTTCTCTGCGCGCCGTCTCGCCCGCAATAGCTTGGACACCGCCGGCAATTAACCCCACAACGGCGAATTCCAACACGCCAATCAGTAGCAAGATCTTCGAGGCGCGTGGTGTTCGGAGTGCTTGAAACCAGGCCAACGGCCGGAAATCATCCATACGTATTGTTGCAGCCTCTGACCATTCCTGGAGCCGCTTCTGTTGCTCGGCAAGCAATAGTAAATCCGCCAGCTTCACCGTGTTGACAAGCAGTCCCGTGATGAAAACTGTGTCCAAGGCAGTTCTGGTCCATTGCGACATGCCTCGAATTATAGTCACCCGTCGACGGTCGTCTGTGAACACAGAACGGGTTTGTGAGTGAAGGCTACCGCGAGAAGTACTATGGCTGCGAATACCGCGGCTTCCACTTGCAGCGAGCCTCGACGATCGTTACCGATATGTCCAAGCGCGGCCCCAGCATTTTTACACTTGCCAGCCGTTCCTTGTCGCATATGATTAAACAGAACGTATTAGTTGTGTTCTAAACGCCCTTACATGAGTCTGTGCGACGACAACCGCGAGCGTAAATATCTCACTCCCGACGAGCGCGAGGGTTTCCTGAAAGCGGCCGACGATGCCGAGCGCGACGTGCGGACGTTTTGCGGCTGTGTGGCCTACACCGGATGCCGGATTTCGGAAGCGCGGCGGCTCACTGCCGACCGCGTTAATTTGAGGGCCGGGGCGGTGATTTTCGAGACTTTGAAAGAGCGCCGGCGTGGTGTCTTCCGCGCCGTGCCCGTTCCGCCGCTTTTCTCGACACGCTGAATATGGTGCATGATATCCGCACGGGGCAGGCTGGGCGCGAACTTGGTAAAGGCCTTGTGCTCTGGCATTGGTGCCGCGCGAAGGCCTGGTATATCTGCGATGTGATGGACGTCGCGAAGATCAAAGGCCCCTACGCAACGCCCAAAGGCTTGAGCCATGGTTTCGGCATCAAGGCAGTGACGGTCGGCGTCCCGCTGAACATGCTGCAGGAATGGCTTGGCCACGCCGAGCTTTCGATGACATCAATCCATGCCGATGCGGTCGGCCCGGAAGCGAAGCAGATAGCGGAAAGGATGTGAATTAAATTGAGCCGCGACTGGAACGCTACATTTTCAAGTTGGAGTGCAGCGCCGAGCGCGACCGAGCAGGCGAAATGCGAAAACGCCGAACGCGCCGTGCGCAAGGCCATGGATGGCAGCAGCAAGCTTGCCCCGCACACGATAGAGGTCTTTACACAAGGCTCCTATGCGAACCGCACCAACGTCCGGCAGGATAGCGACGTTGATATCTGCATTCTATTCAAGGACGTGTTTTTCACGGATTACACGTTGAGCGAGGGGCTGAACAATTCTGCGGTCGGACTTTCGGATGCCAGCTACACATATTCCGACTTCAAAAACGACGTGGAGGCCGCGCTCGTTTCCCACTTCGGCCGCGCCTCCGTCGCACGTGGCAAGAAGGCCTTCGATGTTCACGCCAACACCTACCGCATCGATGCCGACGTGGTTCCCTGCCTTGAGCATCGCCGCTATATGGGCACGCCGCAATATCACTGGTACGAGGCCGGCACCGAACTTCGGCCCGACAATGGCGGCAGAATTATCAACTGGCCGAAGCAGAATTACAGAAATGGTGTTGCCAAAAACGACGCCACCGGGCGCGGCTTCAAGGGTGTGACCCGGATTCTAAAGCGCCTACGATACGAGTTGATCGATGAAGGCTATACGATTGCCGAGGCGATCCCGTCTTACCTAATCGAGTGCCTTGTCTGGAACGTCCCCAATGAATATTTCGGCCACGCGCTGTGGAAGGACGACGTTCATGACGTGATTGCGCATCTGTGGAATGAAACGCGTACCGATGAAAGCTGCAAAGAGTGGGGCGAGGTCAACGAGCTGAAGTATCTTTTTCGCGCGGCGCAGCCATGGACACGCTCCGGCGTGAACAGCTTTTTGCAAGTGGTATGGGATTACATCGGGTTCGAGTAAATGGCCTCCGAGCGCTATATCAAGACGATCATCTACGGCGCGGCGCTCGTGTGGGCTGCCCTGCTGTACTTCAACCACGAGGCCATTAGATCCGCTTGGCTAGGCCCGCTCTCGACCGCTACGGCCGTTGTCATGTACGCGGTCGTGGCTTTCGATATTTGGTTGTGGAAGCTGCCGTTTCTGCACGGCTGGTTCGTCAAGCGTCCGGTGATCGACGGGACATGGAAAGTGGAAATCCGCTCCAACTGGACAAACCCGGCAACCGGCGCCGCCATTCCTCCCGTTCAAGGGTTTATGGTTGTTCGCCAGACATTCTCGACCTTGAGTTTGCGGCTTCTTACGGCCGAATCCAGCTCCGAACTGGTCGGCACCGAAATTGTCTGCACACCCGATGGGCTGTATTGCGTGAGCGGCGTTTATCGCAACGAGCCGCGCTTTGAGGTTCGGGACCGAAGCCCAATCCATTACGGCGCTGTCTGGCTGAAGATCATGGACCAAGACCCGGAAAAGAAAGTCATCGGCCACTATTGGACGGACAGGGAGACGGGCGGCGAAATGGAATTGCGCAACCGGCAGTATAAGAAGTTCCAAAGCTTCCCTGCTGCGCAGCAGTATTTCCAGAAATTGACGATCACTCCGTAAAGGAAGCGCCGTGCGCGCAGCCCTACAGTCGATAACTGCCGACTCTTGAGGCCATTGGAAAGCTTTTCGTGAGTGTAAGCCAGATATGGAACGACAAGTCCCCTTGAATCCTGGATTGCTTCCAGGCGAACATCCTCTCGATATTCTGAGCTCCGATGGGTCTATTTCCGAGCGTGGGTGACAACTTCCAATCCGCAAGAGCTGGCGTGAACGCGGTGGCAAACTTCGTTACAAGCTACGGTATGATCTGGCGCGAAAACATGATCAAAGATGTGGGGATAGACGGGCAAATCGAGTATGTAACAGCGGCCGGGAATGCCACGGGCCGCCTTGTTGCCGTTCAGGTGAAATCCGGCTCCTCCTATTTCAGACACGACGACGGCGGGCATTGGACGTTCTACCCAGATCAGAAGCACCTCCTGTATTGGGAGAGATTCCCCATACCGGTAATCCTCGTACTTCATGACCCCGCTACCGGCCAGCTCGCCTGGACCGATGTACGGCAGGAGCTGCGTCGTCCCGACCGCACACAAATAGGCGTGGATATTTGCTAAACGAGCAACCTGTTAACGGCAGTACGAGAGGAGATTTTTGGAACAACCGGCTAAATGCGGAAGAGTTCGTTGATGACCTTGAGGAAGTTTTGAAGCTCATGGCCCACAAATCCGCTCCTCACGTAACATTCCCCGTTTCTTACATCGAGTTGTTCGCCCAAGGACTCACAAATATCACACGATCGTTGTATTTCGGTATGGACTTGGCGTGCACAATCGCGGAAGTCAATCTCTCAACGAGCGATTCGGAATCCGGTGTGGGTATTGGACATACCGAGCACGCGTTTCTCTTCGATTACGTCAAGCTCGTAGTTTCTCAGGATTTGGCGGCCGTAGACTTCGGGGACTGCCTAATCGATTGGCAGGATCGACGGATGCATCCACATTTTGTCGCTCCACTCACATCTCGTGGCAGGAGACTTGTCGATCTGATCGATTCCCAAGAAAACCGATTGCGAAATTCAGGTCTGTTGGATTCGCAAGAGGGCCTACGCGTTGCCCAGGAACGGTTCATGCAGATCCTCTTTACTCATTCCGATGTCCATCGAGTTCCGCTAGCTCAATCGTTCGCGTCTCTTCTGAGAAACGGCAGGTGAGTGTCGCCCTCTCCGGGGCGGCGCGTGAGGTTTGCAAAATGCAAGCTGTTCGCCTGGATGGGTCACATCCATTCATGATTTATTAGCAATCCGTGCCGTGTCAGCCAAATACGGAATCACAAGTCCGGTTGGATCTGGACAATGCCTGGAGGCTTAAAGCCAATTCTGTCGTTGACAGCATCTCTCAGTCGCTGTTTGCAGCCCAGTAGCGTTCGGTCCTCGGGACGCTGACGTGGCCAACTAAGAACTGAACTTGTTCGAGTTCTCCCCCTGCTCGGTGACACAAGCGCGCATGTGCGGCGAAGGTCGAGTAATAACATCACTTCGACCACGGCGGCGCGACCCCATTCACCCGTGCATACGCGATCATCTGGCCCAAATGCTCATTAGCATGTGCCAGCGCCCGCAGAAGGATTCCTTCGCACGTAGCGTCGTGCCCCAGGAACTTCACCGCCTTCTGCTTATCGATCTTAGGATAATTCTCCTCGACCGCGTCGAACGATGCCCTGAGCCACCGCACCACGTCCGCCTTAACGGTCACGCGTTTTTCCGGATCCTTCGGCAGATCCTCGCCGGCTTTCACACCCATCGATCGCAGAAAAAAGTAATTTGCCGACGCTGTATGCATCAGCACCTCGCTCACGCTGCGTACACCCGCCCCGGGGCGCCACCCGTACTTGTCCGCCGGGATCGCCTTCCAGCGTGACGATTTGGCGCCCGGCCATCTTGAACTCCGGCGCCCACCCGGCGCCTGCATCCGTCATCGAATCTTGCGCGGCCGCCAGCCCGGCAATCGCGCTCATTGTCAGCAAAAAGGTGGTGAACCGCATTTAGCACGCGATCTTATCACTCGTTTATGCCACGCTTGCACTGCCAGATCCTTGTGAACACCTGCGCGAGCACCCGCGCGGAAAATCTCACCAAGAAGCCAAAAACGACGCTGGCATGGCGGACAATCCCTCGCACGATCGTCGATGACTGAATCTATCTCCAGTCGGTCATCCCGAGCGATCCACATGAGCAATAAATCGCCGTTTTGCTGAAAATTGCCAATCCGGGATTAGACCGTTAAGTCGGCGTCACGTCGCTCAACTTCCGAGTGGCGCGTCATAGTCGAACCAGTCGACTCGGATCGCAATACGATATACAAACGGGGAACTTGGGGTCGCTCCAGGGAGTCAAATATGCTCACAGGGGAGCGGCGGCCATGGACATCTTTCGCTGGGCGCGAGTCAGCTTTCTGTTTCTGCTGTCTGCTGGTTCGCCAGCACAGTCGAACTTGTCGGTGTGCGATGCCGTGCACAAAGGACACGCGGTGGGCCATGAGCAGGACGGGCTTAAAGCCGTGCGTGAGGCGCTCGCGGCCGGCGGCGATGTAAACGAGCAAGACCACGCTGGCTGGACACCCATCATGCACGCCGCGCTGGAATGCCGAGCGCAAATACTGGACCTTCTTCTCGAACGTGGGGCGCTGGTCAACGTGCGCAGCGCAACCACCAACCAGGGATTCATGACCACAGGACGCACGCCGCTGCTCGTCGCGGCTGGCTGCTTCATCTCGCGTCGCCGCGCACAACTCGCACCGGAGCGTGGCATGCCTCCGGGATACATCGAATATGAGCTGGCGGCCGCCGAGAAGATGGTCCACGACCTGCTAGCCCATGGCGCCGACGTTACGACGACCGACATCGGCGGACGCACGCCGCTGATGATGGCTGTGATGCACCGCTGGCCGGGCGCGGTTCGCGATCTGATTGCAGCCCACGCCGACGTGAACGCCAGGGATCGCGAGGGACGACTCGCGATCGACTACGCTGATCGTAATGATCGGGAGACTATTGCAGCGCTTAAGGAAGCTGGATCGAAGGGGCCCACGGGCCACTCAGGACGGATTGCGTGTGACGTGGAGGTGGCGCTTAACAAACTAGGGTCCGATTTTATCCAGGACTGCATCTCTGATGGAGACCTCGCTCGTGCCGCGAAGGAATTCCAAGAGAGCCATGGTTTGAGCCCATCAGGCCTACTCGATCCTGCAACGTTAAAAACGCTTGGAGTTCGCCCGTAGGAATTGATATCGGCCTGCCGCTTTTGACTTGACAACCACTCGGCCGTCAAAAGGCGCACTCCGGCGTTGTGAAGTCGTTCTCAGCAGATGGTCGCCAAACCGGAAACTGGACGGATTAGGAATGGGAAGTCCCGTTGCATTGGCTTTCGCAGCCCCAGAAGGGCGTAGACAAGGAGCAAGTCCATGATCGACCGCATCGAGGTGAATCCGGCAGTGATGCACGGAAGCCCGTGATCAAAGGGACTCGCATTCCTGTCGAACTCCTCTCCGCAAGCTCGGCGAGGGAGCCAGCGTCACAGATTTGCTTGATGCTTACCCACGCCTGGGCGAGGTGGATGTCAAAGCTGCCTTCTCATACGGTGCCGATACGATCGCGCACGAAATCATTGTGTCCATAGTAAGTTAGATCTGGCCCAATTGTGCGCTTTCTAGCAGACGAGTGCTGTGATATGTCAGCGTTCGAGCACTTCGCGCAAACGGTCACGATGTCGTAGCCGTTGCCGAGTTTACGCAACAGTCAGTTGACTCGGAACTTCTGCAGCTCGCATTGGAAGACCAAAGAATACTGATTCCAGAAGATAAGGACTTTGGGTCCCTCGTGTTCGCTGGCCGAGTTCAATCGCCCGGAGTGGTGCTGCTGCGCTTGCACGCGAGTACTCGATCATTGATCGGCCATCAATCTCCGCACTTGTGCGCGAGCATGGTGAAGGGCTAGTGGGGGTCCATTTGTTTTAGCATTCCGCCAAAGTGCGTTGTAAGTCTCGCTGCTTAGAAGCGGCCGGTTCTATTCTCTTGCGTTTAGAATCTCAACGGTATCGCCGAGGCGAAGCTGCCCCGGAGTAACAACTAATGCGTTCTGCCCGAACATGACGCCGTTGGGCATCGTTCGGTAGGCGGCCAAGGTTCTCAGCGGTTCGATGCCGCTGGTTGCTGTGGCGGGATCTACTTGCACGATTGAACATCGGGCGCAGGGCTTTACGATCGCTAGCTCAACGGAACCGATCCTTATCTCGCGCAGGCTATCCTCCGCATGCGGGACCGCATCCGCCAGCACGAGATTGGGCCGGAAGCGTTCCACACCGATCGGAGAAGGGAGCTTGGAGTTGAGCAGATCGAGCGAGGCCTGTGACACAACAAGCAAGGGATAACCGTCGGCGAGGCTGACTCGCCATTTGGAATGGTCGAAGGGGGGCTCGACGTTGCGCCGCACTTCACTGGGTAGATGCACAAGCCGGCAGGGGCTGCCGAGGAACGAGCTGAACCATTCGTCATACCGGGGATCCGGACAAGGCAGCTTGAGATTGTCGCGCCAGATTCGGACGGGAATCCATTCGCCCTCGCCGCACCACCTCCGTATCGCCAGAGGAGACGTTCCCGGCGCTGTCAGCACGAGGTCGGACCCGTCGAAGCGCGGTTCGATTAATACCATGCGCGGCAGCTTGCGCTGGGACAGAAACATCCCGTGCTCGTCAACGAGCATCCAACGCCTGTCCTCAAGCGGACCGGTTGTATCCACTTGCGCTTCGGGAATTGCGATTCCTCGGACAGATTTGATCGGGTAGACGAAGATCCGGCTCAGCCACATCACTGCACAGCGAGATATCAGGGTACCCGATTGCGAGGTCCTGCCGCGAGGTGTGATAGGACGTATTTACCGCGATATGACGAATGCAGCACGCATGAACAGGCGCCAGTTGATAAAGCTGGGCGGATTGGCCGCCGTGTCCTGCTTCGGGAAAGCGCCGATGGCGCCGGGCGTTCAACTTTATACCGTTCGGAACCAGATCCTCGAACAGCCTCTGACAACCTTGCAGTCCATTGCAGATATCGGCTATCGCGAGGTGGAGATGTTACGTAACCAAGTCCGAACGGCCGGTCCGCTATTAAAAAGCGTGAACCTCACGCCCGTTAGCCTGCACTTTGAGACGCCGCTCCTGACGGGAAACCGGGTGGCCTGGCAGCATGCCGATATGCCGCCCATCGAGGCCGGAGTGACGTATGAGGGCTGCGTTTCGCTGGCGAGAGATCACGGGTTCCGATATCTGGTGTTCAATTACCTTACGCCGGAAGAGCGCCTGGGACTCGATTTCTACCGATCGCTGGCCGACAAGCTGAACGAGGCCGCTCAGAAAGCGCATGCCGCAGGCTTGCAGTTCTGCTATCACAACCACGACTTTGAGTTTCAGCCGAAGCCCGGCGGCAGGCCGATGGATGTTCTGTTGAAGCACCTGGATGCAAAGCTGATCCGACTGGAAGTAGATGCGTTCTGGGTGAGCATGGCCGGCGTGGATGCGGCTGAATTCATCCGGGCGCATGCAGACCGGGTGGAACTGGCGCACTTGAAGGACCGGGCGAAAGGGACGCCGATTCACTATGACATTGCGACGGTTCCGAACGAGACCTATCGCGAGCTTGGCGCCGGCGACTTGCCGTTGCGGGCTATTCTGGACGCCCTTGCGCATAGCAAGGCGAGGCATATCTTTGTGGAACAGGATTTCAGCACCGACCCGATCGCGAGTTTGCGCCAGAGCTATGCGTACCTGGAGAAGAGCGGTTATGTTCGATAGCGGGCCGGGATCAGTTGCGGCAGAACGGGAAGCCCTGGACCGGTCTTCAGGCGGCATTCCCAACGCGGCGCTTCGGCACAGCGACCTGAAGCATCCATCAGCGTGCCGCCTCATTCTTCCGCCAAAAGTCGATCGCTTCCGCAGCAAGCTCGCGGGTGAACTGGCCGGCCGGCATGGACTTTCCGAGCGCGGCCGCCTGACCGGCCCAAAGCTGCATATAGTCGAGTGAGTCCGCCCGCTCGGAGGCAGCGCGCAAGGGCGCCACAAGCGTTGCGGCGAAGGGGAACGGTAGGGCTGCATCGGACATGGGCCCGCATTCCTCCAAGAAGCGGTTCAGAATGCCTCGCGCGGGACGGCCACTGAAAAGATTCGTCAAGGCTGTGCGGTGGTCCGCGACTTGATCGAGAGCGCGGCGATGCAGAGGAGCAACCGTGGCCTCCGGGCAGAACAGGTAGGCGGTTCCCAACTGAACGCCTGAGGCGCCGAGCGCAAAGGCGGCAGCAACGCCGCGAGCGTCGCCAATTCCTCCCGCGGCGATCACGGGCGCCGATACCGCATCCGCGACTTGCGGCAGCAGGGCGAAAAGGCCAACTTGAGCCGCGACGTTGGTTTCCAGAAACATGCCCCGGTGGCCGCCGGCCTCCAGGCCCTGAGCGACGATGGCATCGCAGCCGCACGCTTCCAGCCATTTTGCTTCCTTCACACTGGTAGCCGTGGAGAGAATCTTTGCGCCGAATCGTTTGAGGCGATGGAGGATATTGGGCTGGGGCAGCCCAAAGTGAAAGCTGACGATCTCCGGTTTTAGGTCTTCCAGGACGTCGCACATTCGCTCGTCGAAGGGCTGGCGAAGAGGCGTCTGGGGAACCGCATCGATGTCGAGGTTCCACCGTTCGTAATGCGGCCGCAAGAAGGCCTTCCATCTTTCGGATGCAGCGGGATCGGGCGCGTTCATCTGGTGGCAGAAGAAATTCAGATTGAAAGGGCGGCGCATATCGCGGCGAAGCGCCGCCACGGCTTCGTGAACGGAATCCGGGCTGAGCAGGGCACACGCGAGCGATCCAAGCGCGCCGGTGGAAGAAACACTGCGCGCCAATTCGACAGAATCCGCGCCCGCCATTGGCGCCTGGATGATCGGAATCTCGATATTCAACAAGTCGAGCAGGCGACGATCGGGCCAGCGTGGCATGTCTTCTATTCTTTTTTGGCGAATCGAACGAGGCCGGCCTCTATCAGATCGGCAGCCCGTTTCGGCCCATACCGGCCTTTCACTCGGAACTTCTTTCCACGGCTCTTGTTGTAGGAGACGAAGAACTCTTCCAGTTGATCGATCAAAGATTTACCTATTTCATCGATAGAGTGGAGGTCCTCATGCGAATACGAATGAACGGCAACAGCGACTAGCCGATCGTTCCTCGTGCGCTTCTTGCCGTCCGACTGTTCGGCTTCGATTACACCGATGAGTCGGATATCGAGCACACAACCAACATGCGCCGGCTCATCCAAGAGAATCACTACATCCAGGGGATCGCCGTCCCCGCCGAGGGTGGATGGAACGAAGCCGAAATCGAAAGGAAAGGCCAGCCCTTCCGGCAGCAAGCCGCCGAGCGCAAATAAATCGTACTCGGGATCATAGTCGAATTTACTGCGTCGCCCTTTTGGCGTCTCGATAATAGCCTTGCACTCGCGATTTTTCGGGTTCCATTTATTAGGCGCTCCGAGAAGGTTATTCATGGCTTTGGTCCAAGTAAACCATATTAGTAACTGGCGAAATGCGCGATGGATGCATGGCGGCTCTTGCGAATCGAACGGCAAACGTGAATGCCGCGGCGGCCCGCCGGAGTGGCGAACTATATAATCGCTTTTCGTGCCCGATCGGGCGACGAGGACAAGCTGGCGTGGGGAACTGGTCGATAAGACGCAAGCGTGGCTTGGCGCGCGCATCACTCGTGGGGTTCACGGTGGTTTGCATGGGCGGCCTCGGTGGTTCACCCCGGGCCGAACGGGAAGCCGCGAGGCATGCGACCTGGAGCGATTATCTCGGGGGAGCGGATTCGTCGCATTATTCCGCTCTGGATGAGATCAATCGGACGAATGTGGGGCGGCTCGAAGTCGCTTGGGAATATGCTACGCGCGATGGGATTCCGTATGCCTTCAATCCTATCGTGGTGGATGGGGTTCTGTATGCGATGGCCAAGCACTCGTCGATTGTGGCGCTGGACGCCACTAGCGGCAAAGAACTTTGGTCGTTTTCCACCGGGCAGCGGGCGGACATTTTTGGCGGGGTCGATTTTCTCGGGAAGCGGGGAATTAATTATTGGGAGAGCCGCGACCGCAGCGATCGCAGGCTTCTTATTGCACTGAACGACGACTTAGTCGCGATTGACGCCCGAACGGGCAAGGCGATAACGTCTTTCGGCCAGAACGGGCGAGTGGATTTGCGGGAAGGACTTGGACGAGACCCGAAGACGGTTACGAGGATACAATCGGCGACGCCCGGGAGAATCTTTGAAAACCTTATCATCACCGGATCGGCGACAGGCGAGGAATATGGCTCGCCGCCTGGGGACATTCGCGCCTACGATGTAGTTTCCGGCAAGCTGACGTGGACGTTTCATACCGTGCCGCATCCCGGCGAATACGGGTACGACACTTGGCCGAAGGATGCGTGGAAATACGCCGGCGGGACGAACGCGTGGGGCGAGATTACACTCGACGAGAAGCGCGGGATTGCGTATGTCCCGCTGGGATCGCCGACTTACGATTTCTACGGCGCGGACCGGACTGGAGACAACCTCTTCTCCGATTGCCTAGTGGCGCTGGATGCGCGAACGGGAAAGCGGCTGTGGCATCGGCAGCTAGTGCATCACGACCTCTGGGATTACGACCTGACGGCGGCGCCCCAGTTACTAACTGTTCGGCACAACGGGAAAGCGGTGGATGTTGTCGCGCAAGCGACTAAGCAAGGGTTTCTATATGTGTTCGATCGGGTGACGGGCGAGCCTTTGTGGCCGATTGAGGAGCGTCCGGTTCCGAAGAGCGATGTGCCTGGGGAGACAGCGTCGCCAACGCAGCCGTTCAATGTAGCGCCGCCGCCGTTCGCGCGGCAAAGCTTTACCGTTGGGGACATTAACCGCTCCGTTCTGACGCCAGAGGAGCAGGCGAAGTGGAGAGACCTGCTACTGTCGGCGCGCAATGAAGGGATTTACACGCCGCCATCGTTGAAAAACACGGTGGAAATGCCGGGCAATCGAGGCGGGGCGAATTGGGGCAACACGGCGGTGGATCCGAGTACGGGCACGTTGTACGTGGTGTCGATGGACGTGCCGGCGATTCTGAAGCTGGTGAGCGCGCCTGTGATCAAGCCGGATGAAGAGGAAGGCGCCACATCTGCGGAACGGGGCCGCGCGATCTACGAGCAGAGGTGCGCGTTGTGTCACGGCGCCACTCTACAAGGACGACCACCAGCCGTCCCACCGCTGGTGGAGATTGCGCATCGAGTTTCAGCGGAAGGCATCAAGAACATCGTTTCGCATGGGATGGGCGACATGCCCGCATTTGGCGAGCTGCGACCGAGCGGGCTCGACTCGCTGGTCGCTTTCTTGAGCGATCCGGGGGCGGGAGGCAGGCGGCCGGGTTCGACTGCAGAGAGTTCGACTGTAAAAGAGGCTGGGCCGCCGGTTAGCGAGACGAAGGATGGGGCAGGCGCTGTTGTCCGTTATTGGACCGGGTACGGGTTGAGCCCGGCGGCGATTGGAGCGCCTTGGTCCACGATCACGGCATATGACCTGAATGAAGGAACGATCAAGTGGAAAGCGCCACTTGGCGACGCGCCTCAGGCCGCGGCGTCCTACCGAGGCCAGAACCGGGGCATTTTTATGGAACGAAACGGAGCGGTGGTTACCGCGGGCGGCCTGCTGTTTATAGCGACCAAGGATGAAGGCGTACTGCGAGCCTACGACAAAGACAGCGGGCAGCTGCTGTGGTCAACGCCGTTGCCGGCAGCTTCCGAGGGCGTGCCGGCGGCCTATGAGGCAGGCGGGCGGGAGTATCTGGTGGTTTGCGCGGCATCCAGCAAAGGCGGAGCGCCGGTCACCGAGGCGCAGGCGGCATCGGGCGATACGTTAGCCAAGGCTCCTGTCCATCGGGCGTATGTGGCGTTCGCGCTGCCGGTGAAGCGGTAGCGCGGGATAGTGGGCGATCGCGACGGGAACAACCTATGAATGCCCGCGCTTTGAAGACTGCGCCCATGATTTCACTGGTTCGGAAGCTTTTGCAAGGGGGTCCATCCCGAGCCCGGCGGCGGATTCGGACCGGCGGTTTCCACGATCCGCCCGTCAGTTCCGCGCCAGTGATAACTCTTCGTGTTCGGCACGTTGCGGTAGACCGCTCCCGAGGCGTCGGTGAACGTCGCAGTTTGGGTGAGCACATCGTTAAAGCTGTTGAACTGCCGATTCATCTCCGCCATCTGACGCTGCGCGTTGGCTCTCAGGTCTTCCGAATACTTCGTCTGCGCGAGGGTCGCGCGGTTGAGCGCGGCGGCGGCCGAATTGATGGAGGCCTGTTGGCGGCGCGCCCAGGCCGGGTCGTAATGAGCGTTCTCCAGCATGTGCCGGATGGTCTTTTTCGCGTCGTCCAGGCGCTCCGCTGGCGCGATGCAGCCTGCCAGCAGGCTTTGACCCCACATCACGGAATACATGTAGGTGACCGCCAACATATATGCACGCGCGGGTTTGCCGTTGTGCATGCAAGAATAATTCACCTCGCCGGCATCGTGGCGCGCGTACGGCGTCATATAAGAGAGGGGCCCATTCGCGATATCGGGCCTGTCGGCTCCCGATAGGAAGGTGAGACTGGAACAAACTTCGGGGAGTGAAGAATCTGCGTACTGTCGAGCCAGACTCTCTCCCGGCAAATAGGGCCGCGCATTCCCACCTGCACCAAAGTGTGGCGTGGCGAATAGCCCCGGACCCGGATCTCCCAGGATCAGCAAAATGGAAGCATCCGGCGAAAGGACGCGGAGAAACATCGAATAATCGATGGCATTCCGGCGCACTAACCCCCCTTCTGTTTTCCATCCGGCTGGAACGTCGATGTAGAACGCCTTCTCATTGGGATCGTCGAAACGGGTCCACTGTGTCACCGGGGGCGCCTGAGCATCCACCCGATTCGTATTGGCTGCGCTGGCTTGCGCGGCCCGACCTTGCAAACAACCTGTCGAGATCAGCGCAGAAAGTAAGGTCGCTGTCCAGAATTTCATCCACTTTCTCCTTTCAGACAATCTACACCCGGGGTTGGTGTGACAACCTTTGATTCGCGCACTAGGGGCCGAGCCCGGTACCGATAGGTCCATAGGGACGTGAAGATCGGCGGCGCGAAGTGGAGGCGCTTCGCGGAAGTGCTCGGACCGGTCCAGGGGGGCGTATGCTGGTCACAAACCGATGGACTTGAGATCGGGTTACTGGATTCTCGCGACCATAGTAGGGTGCTTGCCGGCGGTTGCCGGACAGGGGATCGCGCCGTCACATGTAGATCGGTTCTCGGGACACGCGCGGATGATTGTCATTAGCGACATTGGCAATGAGCCGGACGATCAGATGTCGCTGACGCGCCTGCTGCTTTATTCGAACGAGTTGGAGATTGAAGCCTTGATCGCCGCGACTTCGACGTGGCAGAAGAACATTGTGCATCCGGAGACCATGCGCAAACTGATCGCGGCGTATGGGCAAGCGCGGCCGAACCTGCTTCGGCATGCGCAGGGCTGGCCCACGGCTGAAGAATTGAATAATCGCGTGTACAGCGGGCAGCCCGGATACGGCATGGCGGCGACGGGTTTGGATAAGACGTCGGAAGGGGCTCAGGCGATCATCCAGGCGGCTGACCGCGACGACGAACGGCCGGTGTGGATCACGGTGTGGGGCGGAGCGAACACGCTTGCGCAGGCATTGATGCATGTGCGAGCGACGCGTTCGGCGGCGGAAGCGGATCGATTCATCGCGAAGCTGCGCGTGAGTTCCATCTCGGATCAGGATGACGCGGGGCCGTGGATCAGGAGGGAGTTTCCTAACCTCTTCTACATCGTTCAGCCGTCGACAGCGACGGGCGGCGAATATTATTACGCAACGTGGACGGGCATCAGCGGGGACTTCTATTACCGCAACTGCGCGGGCGCGGATTCGTCGTTAGTGACCAATGAGTGGCTGGAGAAAAACATCCGGAGCAAAGGACCGTTGGGAAAGCTGTACCCGCGCTTTCTGTTCATCATGGAGGGAGACACGCCTTCGTATCTCGGCTTGATCGATAACGGGCTGGATGCTTATGCGAGGCCGGACTGGGGCGGCTGGGGCGGCCGATACATTTACCGGCAGCCTTACGGGGAGACGCATCCGATTTGGACGCAGGGCGGGGACCTGTTTTCGCGCGTGACCTCGCAGGACGAGGTTACGGGGGCAGATGGGCGGCGGTACATCTCGGACCAGGCGACGATCTGGCGATGGCGGGAAGCATACCAGAACGATTTCGCGGCGCGGATGGATTGGACCGTGAACGATTACGAGCACGCCAATCATCGTCCGGTGCTGGAAGTGAATGGGACGGGTGGAACGGGTCCCATTTTTCTGGATGTCAAGGTCGGAGAGGCGCTTACACTCGATGCGAGCGCGAGCCACGATCCAGACGGGCAAGCGATTCACTATCGCTGGTTTCACTACAAGGAAGCGGGGTCCACGGACGCCAGCTTGGCGGAGATTGCGATTTCGGGCGGGGAAACGGCAAGAGCCGTGGTGACGGCGATGGCGACGTGCCGGGCGGCGTGGCTGGATCTGGGCAAAGGCTGCCCTTCCGAAGGCATCGCGCACATCATACTTGCCGCGACGGATGAAGGATCGCCGCGATTAACGTCTTACCGCCGAGTTGTGCTGACGGTTCACCAGAGCAGGTAGCGGCAGGCGCGGAGACACGCCGCCGGGCCGCCGAGAACGGCGTTTTTGGCAGGTCTCGAAAAGTCAGTCACAAAAGTTTAAAGAAAATCTCGAAAAACTTTTCTAGTGTTTACTCAATCGTTTAGCGGTTGTTGAAAGCGATTGAGCGGCCTCGAAACTGCCAATCGCTTGGGGTGGGCGTGGTAGCTTCGGGTTGCTCGCGAGAATGCTCGCGAGCGGGATTCGAAAGCGAGATGAGCCGGGACCTGTTCCCGGCTTTTTTTTTGGGAGGCTGACATGGGCGAACTGATCATGATGCCGGTGCGAAACAGAGAAGCCGCCGAAGCAAGCGCCGAGAGCGTTGCGGTGAACGCGGAGGAGAGCGCCGCGCGAGCAGAAGAATCCAGCATCGATTTCGCAGTTTGGAAGCGCGCTCCGAAAGAAAGAACAGCCGCTTACTTCCCCACTTACTCGACAGTCTCCAAGGCTATTCAGACGGCGATGCGCGGCTGGGTGCGGGAATGGTTCGCGCTGAACCCCGAGATTCTGCTGCGGCCGCACACCGCGTATCCGATTCTGGTGTATCAATGCACGCATCCTTTCTCCGGCAAGCCGACCAACATCTTCACCTACGACATTCAACAGACGGAGCCGCTGAACCGGGCGTTCGCTTCGGCGGCGCATCGGCTGGGACGCGAGTTGAAGACGCTCGACACCAGACGCTTCCCGTGGTTCACGCGCGAACATTACTTTGCGTATCGCAGCAAGGAAGTGGTGAAGTATGTTTCGCGGAATCGCCGGGCTATATATAAGATGCTTAACGTGGAAACGGTGCTGATGGACAGCATTCTAAAATTCGCCATCATCGACATTCCGAAGTTGGGATTGGAGCAGGCGATCGTTTTGCTGCGGCGCGCCTTCAACACGCAACTGCGGCGCTTCTCGGACGAATTCGATTTGAGCCCTCGCGCCGAGGAGTTGCTCGCGATTGCGACCGATGCGCTGATGACCAAGCTGCCGAACGAGAACGTGATCGAGATGCCGCTGCCCCTTGCGGAGCTGCCGCTCGCCGCGTGAGGCTATAACGTCGGTGAATCGTCGCCGAGCAGGGCGTGGCGGATCAGCTTGATGGGAACGCCTCCCTGTTGGATGAACGCGTTATGAAAACCTTCGAGCGAGTAGTTGGAGCCCATCTTGGCTTTATAGTCGGCGCGCAGCTTGAGTATTTCGAGTTTGCCTAGCGTGTAGACGAGATAGGTCGGGTCGGAGGTACCGCGCTTGGTTTCGCGCTCGGCGTAATCGTGCGACATGTAGCCCTCCTTCATAAAGAAGTCGATGCCTTGCTCGTAGGACATTTTGCCGGTGTGCATTTGAATGCCGACGATGTAGCGGCAATTGCGCAGCAGCGCGTCGAGCAATTGGCCCACGCGCAGTTCGGGATCGCCCGAGCCATAGCCTTCATCGAGCATCATCTGTTCCGTATAGTGCGCCCAGCCTTCGACGTTCGAATTGGATTGCACCAGCTTGCGCGCCTTGGATGAGACCTTCTGGAACCACATCAACTGGACGAAGTGGCCGGGGTAGGCTTCATGGATGGCGGTGCTGGTGATGGTTCCGCGGCTGAATGCGGTCATGAATTCGTGGACGCGCTCGGGCGGCCAATTCTTTTCCGGCAGCGTCACGTTGAAGTAGGCTTCGGTCGCAACCTTTTCATAAGGCCCTGGCGTATCCATGGAGGCGGTGGTGAGGGCGCGCATGAAGGGTGGAGTCTCTTCGAGGATCGGCCGGGTTGTGGAAGGCATGCCGATGATGTGGTGGGCGTTGATGAAATCGATCAGGCCGGAGAAGGTGTTACGGAAGGTATCGAGCAGCTTGTCCGGCGGAGGATAATCCTTTTCGAAGCCTGCGACGATCTGTTCCGGGGTTTTGGCGGGATCGATTTTCTTGCAGAGCTCGAGCAGATGCTGCTGGTTGGCGTGGAGATTTTCGAAGCCAATCGCGAGCAGGCGATCGAGCGGCACGTCGACCATTTCGTCGTACATGACTTTCTTTTGGAAGGCGTCGGCGCCGATGCGGAAATCGCCATTCGAGCGAGGCAACAAGTCGGTCTTGACCCAGGTCTCGTAATCCTTCAGGCATTGGATGACGCCGTTGTTCGATTGTTTGAAGTCGGCGAGAAGCTGCGGGTCTTTGACGGCGGAGAAGGCTTGGGGGACGTCTTCGGCGAAGAAGGACTGCAAGCCGGGTAGCTGTTCGAGGGCGACTTCGGTGTAGATCTTCGGCGGATTCTTCAGATTCTGTTTCGCCGTTTGAAACACTTGAGACGCTTTTTGTTCACGAGCGATGACGTCGCGCAGGCGCTCTTCGGGAGGCGCGAAGTTGCGGCTCATCAGGGTGAAGATGGAAGCCGTGATGCCGCTCGAATAGAAGTCCGGGTTGACTTCGTACATGCGGATCTGCTGGATGTCGAGGAGGTCGCCTTTGAGACGCGAGAGCATGAGATCGCGGTCGTCGGAGGGCGGCTGGTTTTCGAATTCGGCCAGATACTTTCGATCGAGGGAGATGCGAGCCTGCATGCTGCTCGGAGAATAATCGTCCAACTGCGCATCGTAGGGTTTGTGGAAGCCGGCGGCAGTCGCGGCAGTGGGATTCAGACGGAAGTAATCGTCGAAGTAGCGGTCTACAAGGGTGTCGAAGGGAGTTTGCGCATTCATGGCGGCTACTGCAAGGGCGAGCAGCAAGGCGAATTTGATCACCTGATTAGTATGCGGCATATTACGCGCACATTTAAAATGAAAAGCGATTGTGCCTTTCCCACCGGTAGACGAGCAGCTCACGTACATCAAAAGAGGACTTGCCGAGCTTATTCGAGAAGAAGAGCTGCGAGAACGGCTGATCGCGGCGGCAAAAGAGAATCGTCCACTGCGGGTGAAGGCGGGGTTCGATCCCACGGCGCCGGATCTGCATCTGGGGCATACGGTGCTTCTCAGAAAGATGAAGCACTTTCAGGACCTGGGGCACACGGTCATCTTTCTTATAGGCGATATGACGGGGATCATCGGCGATCCGACGGGGCGCAACATTACGCGGCCTCCGATGACGCGCGAGGATATCGAGCGGAACGCGGCGACGTATCGCGAACAGGTGTTTAAGATTCTCGATCCGGAGAAGACGGAGATTCGCTTCAACAGCCAGTGGCTTGCGCCGCTGACGTTCGAGAACATGGTGCGGCTGTGTTCGAAGTACACGGTTGCGCGGCTGCTGGAGCGGGACGATTTCAGCAAGCGCTTTAAAGAAGGCATTCCGATCTCGGTGCACGAGCTGCTGTATCCGCTGAGCCAGGCGTTCGATTCGTTCGCGCTCGAGTGCGATGTGGAGATGGGCGGCACGGACCAGAAATTCAATCTGCTGGTGGGGCGCGAGATCCAGAAAGACTACGGGCAGGCGCCGCAGATTATCGCGACGGTTCCGATTCTGGAAGGGTTGGACGGCGTCGAGAAGATGTCGAAATCGAAGAACAATTACGTGGGCATCGCGGAGCCGCCGAAGGTGATGTTTCGCAAGATCATGCAGATCAGCGATGAGTTGATGTACCGGTATTACGAATTGTTGACGGATCTGCCGATGCATGAGATCGCGCGGTTGAAGGAAAACGTCGCGGGGGGGCAGGACGATCCGATGGAGGTGAAGATGGCGCTGGGGCAGCGGATCGTGGCCGAGTTTCATTCGGAGGCGGACGCGGACGCCGCGCGCGACGCATTCGATCGCGAGGTGCGGCGTGGACTGGAGCCCGCGGATACGGAAACCGTGGACCTGCCGGCGGGCGCGCGCACGGAGAAAGGGCTGCGGCTCGATAAACTTCTGGCGATGATCGGCTTGGCAGATAGCGTGACGGACGCATCGCGCAAGATAAAAGCGGGAGCGGTGGAGGTGAACGGGCGCATTCAGGATCGGTTAGTGCTGGAGGAGGCCGGGGGCGTGCTGGTGGTTCGGGCGGGCAAGAAGTGGAAGCGGGTTCGAACGGAGGATTGACGGGCGGCGGCCGCGGTATGATGATGGTATGACCAGATCCAAGATCGCCATTAGTTTACCGAGGGATCAACTGGCGAGAGTGCAAGAGGAAGTCCGCGCGGGAAGAGCTGGCTCGGTTTCGGGTTACATCTCAGGGGTGCTGGCGGAACAGCAGAAACGCGAGTCTCTAAGAACGGTGCTGCGGGATTTGATCGAACAACACGGCGCGCCGAAGGCCGAGGACCTCGAATGGGCAGAACGCGCACTCGCGCCGCGACGGGGATAACCCTGGATGCAGGCGCGCTGATCGCCTTAGATCGTGGAGACAAGCGGATGATCGCGTTGCTCGATCGGGCTTTAGCTCAAGGCCGGGTATTTCGGGCGCCTTCCGGAGTGGTGGGGCAGGCCTGGCGGAATGGCCGGGGTCAAGCTATACTGGCGCGGTTTTTGCGGAGCGAAGAAGTGGAGATTGTTCCTCTGGATGAGCACCTGGCGCGTTCGTGTGGGGAACTCTGCGGAGCTACTAATACGTCGGACATCATCGACGCCTCGGTTGTGATCCTCGCCAGGGAGCGGCGAGATCCGATTGTCACGGGCGATCCGAACCATATACGGCGTCTAGACCCGACCGCCACGATTATTCCGGTTTAAGGTTGCTGTGGCGACCAAGTCGATGGATGCTGGCCCTACGTACATTTTTTCAACGGCTTCTCTGCCGGGTACAGACATCATTCGGCCCGACGCCCCGGAGTTTCGGGCTGCGGTGAATTGCCTGGTAGATCCTGCCGTCCTCTCCACCATCCAGCCCGTTCTCCCGTTTTCATACATCTTGAGGAACACCAGCAACAAATACATAGTCGTCTATTCCACGCGCTGGACTCTGACCGATTCAACGGGAACCGTGACTTCGCAGGACCGTACATGGTGGAATCTTTCGACATTGCGAGACGGAGATGCAATCGCCCCTGGAGCGAGCAGATTGGTTTCCCCGATGTTTCGGTTAGGCGTGCCGGGTGCAGGGCCGACCGGAGCTGAGCTCTCGCAAAAGATCGAGCGAACTTTGAGTACCTTTGCGTCGAAGCAAACCGTTGTGACGTCGCTTGAGACCGTAGTGTTCGAAGACGGCTTGGCGGTAGGAGCAGATGCAACGAATGCAACTGCTCAAGCGCAGGCTTACCTCGATGCGGAACGTCAAATAGTTGACAGCATTCAGACAGCGGGTCACGCGGAATTACAACAGGCGCTAGGCAGTTTCGTAGCAGGTGCGCGGACGTACAAGATGTCGAATCCTCCGCAATATGACGAAAGCCTTGCGCTGTACCGGCGAACTTTCGCATCCGCTTTGCTGGCGCGAATGAGGCCGTCCGACTTGGATCGGCTTCAACAGAACGTCGCAAATAAGCGCAATCTGGATATCTTTAGGCAATAACTTAAGGGAGCCCTACATATTGCGGTTCGGTAGCGCGCTAGAGTGGCGCGCTACCCTCCACTGGCATATGATGCTCAGTGGAGGTCAACTGAAGTACCTATGGCGACTGCTGTTACAGAGGCCCAAGCCACGTCCGCTCCGATCAAGCAAACCAAGATATTGATCGGCAATCGCTGGGTAGACAGCGTATCCGGAAAAACGTTCGACACGATCAACCCCGCAACGGGCGAAGTTCTGGCAAAGGTGGCCGAAGCCGAGGCGGCCGATGTCGATTTGGCGGTCAAGGCCGCACGCAAAGCGTTCCACGCGAAGGCGCCGTGGCGGCGCATGTCGGCTTCCGAGCGAGGGAAACTGCTGAACCGGCTCGCCGATTTGATCGAACAGAACGCGGACGAGCTGGCGACGCTTGAATCGTTGGACAACGGGAAGCCGCGACACGTGGCACGCGCGGCGGATCTGCCGCTGGTGATCGCTTGCTACCGCTACTACGCCGGTTGGGCCGACAAGATTCAGGGCAAAACGATTCCGGTGAGCGGCGAATACTTCTGCTACACACGCCATGAGGCGGTGGGCGTGGTGGGCCAGATCATTCCATGGAATTTCCCGCTGCTGATGCAGGCGTGGAAGCTGGCGCCGGCGCTCGCGTGCGGCAACACGGTGGTGTTGAAGGTGGCCGAACAGACGCCGCTCAGCGCGCTGCGGGTGGGCGAGTTGATTCTGGAAGCGGGATTTCCGGAAGGCGTGGTCAACATTCTTCCGGGTTATGGGCCGACGGCGGGCGCAGCGATCGCGAACCACATGGACGTAGATAAGGTTGCGTTCACGGGATCGACGGAAGTGGGCCATCTGATTATGAAGGCCGCGGCGGAGACGAACCTGAAGCGCGTCACGCTGGAGTTGGGCGGCAAGAGCCCGAACATTGTATTCGCGGACGCCGATATGGACCAGGCGATTGAAGGCTCGCATTTCGCGCTGTTTTTCAATCAGGGCCAATGCTGCTGCGCGGGCTCGCGGTTGTTTGTCGAAGAGAAGATCTACGACGAGTTCGTGGAGCGCAGCACGGAACGCGCCAAGCGCCGGACGGTGGGCAATCCGCTCGACACCAAGACGGAGCAGGGTCCGCAGGTGGATAACGACCAGTTCAAGAAAGTGTTGGGCTATGTCGAATCGGGCAAGAAGGAAGGCGCGAAGCTGATGTGCGGCGGCGAGCGCGTGGGCGAACGAGGGTATTTCGTCGCGCCAACGGTGTTCGCGGATGTGAAAGACGAGATGCAGATCGCGCAAGAAGAGATCTTCGGCCCTGTGATGAGCATCTTGAAATTCAAAGACATGGACGACCTGGTGGAGCGCGCTAACAAGACGATCTACGGGTTGGCGGCGGCTGTTTGGACGCGCGATATCACGAAGGCATTGAACATCGCCAACAATGTTCGGGCGGGCACGGTGTGGGTGAACTGCTTCGACGTCTTCGATGCGGGCGCGCCATTCGGCGGGTTCAAGCAATCCGGAATTGGGCGCGAGCTGGGCGAATACGGCTTGCAGCAGTACAGCGAGATAAAGACGGTTACGGTGAAGTTGTAGGCGGATTGCGAGGGGGCGGCGGGTTTATAAGCCCAGCCGCTCCTTCAACGTTTTCACGCGGTCGCGAGCGACGGTGAGCTCGGTATCTTTTCCGTCGTTCATGCGGACCATCATGCGGTCTGAGAACCACGAGTAAATCTCGCGGACGAATTCGATGTTGACGAGCGTGGAGCGATGGATGCGGACGAATTTCGCGGGGTCGAGCGATTGTTCGAGTTCGGCTATGGTGGCGTCGATCACGTAATCTTTCTTCGGGGTCGCGGCATAGGTCAGCTTTTCGTTCGCATAGAAATGGGTGACACGCGCGAGTTCCACGAATTCGATGCGGTCTCCGAGACGCGAGGGGAGCCGCGCGGGGAAATCGCGCCTGGCGGGGAGCGCGGAGGCCAGTTCGAGGAGGAGCTTCTCCAGTTGCGGCTTGGGTTCCATACCGCCGCGCACGCGATCAAGTTTGGCGAGCGCGCGATCGAGCTGCTTCTCGTCGATGGGCTTCAACAGGTAGTCGACCGAATGCACCTCAAAGGCCTGGAGCGCGAATTGGGAATATGCGGTGGTGAAGACCACGAAGGGCTGAGGCTGCAGGCGCGACAGCATTTCGAAGCCGGACAGATCGGGCATTTCGATATCGGTGAAGAGCACGTCGCAAGACTGAGCGCGCAGATCTTCGATGGCCTGCGCCGGATCGGCGCTCGAACCGACGATCTGGACGCGACCGGTCTGCTCCAGAAGGCGGGCGAGGCGCTTGAGCGCGAGCGGCTCATCGTCGACCAGATAGGCGCGCAAGGGATTCATGCCTGAAGCGCGATGCCGGCGCGTGTCTCGGAAGCGGGACGCGGGGCCGGGGGCTCGGCGATTACAAGAGGTATTTCGATGCGGACGGAGGTGCCTTCGGGCGTGCTCGAAATTTCGAGCCGAGCCTTTTCGCCGAAGACGACGGCGAGGCGTTCCTGAAGGTTATGCAGACCGTGGCCGGAGGGCAGCTCGGCGGCCCGGAAACCCGGCCCGTCGTCGCACACTTCCAAGACGAGACTGCCTGCTTCGGCCATGGCCCAGATGCGGATGGCAGCGCCCTGGCGGCGCGCGCCGACCGCGTATTTCACGGCATTTTCGGCGAGCGTTTGCAGGGCGAGCGGGGGAACGCAGGCAGAATCCAAGTGGGGCTCGACGCTGAGCTCGTATTTCAGCCGGTCGCCGAAACGGGCGCGCTCGATGTCGAGGTAATCTTCGACGATCTTCATTTCGCGTTCGAGCGGGACCAGGCCCGTTTGGGAGGAGTCGAGCGAGAAGCGCAGGAGGTTGGCCATTTGGGTCAACATGCGTTCGGCGCGCTTGGGGTCTTCGGGAATCAAGGAGGAGACCGAGTTGATTGTATTGAACAGGAAGTGGGGACGCATGCGCGATTCGAGCGAGGAGAGGCGGGCGTCGGTGGCGAGCTTCAGAGCGCGCTGGCGCTCGAGTTCCTTATTCTTGAGTTCGAGGGCGGATACCTGGAGCCGGGAGCGCATGCGCTCGTAATTGACAGCGAACGTGACGGCGGCGGCCGAGAGGACTAAGCCTATTTTGAAGGAAGCGAGGAACGCGGGCCAGTAGTCATAGCGGGGTCCTAACGCGGCAAGCGGAGCGAGGCCCGCGATGAGACATCCGATTGCGGTTCCGCCGGCGACGGCCAGCGCGCGAACCGGCCAGCGAATCGCGATGTTCCACGGGCAAGATCTTTGCCACACTGTGGCGAGCGTGGTGCTGAGGAGTCCGCCGATGGAAAAGGCGTAGGCGAGAGCGATGAAGTAATCGCCGACAAGATGCTGGAGAGTAACATGATCTTCGAAGCCCCATTCAAGAAGCGGCACGCAAAGCGCATAGCCGAATCCCATCAAGACGAAGCGACCCAGGGTCCTGAAGAAGCGGCGTGGCCGTGGAGGGTTCATGCTCTTAGTTCCACAATACGGCGAAATGGCCGGGGGGTGAGGCGGGGCGGGACCAAGCGCCATAAATATCGGATGAGAGCGGCGGGGCGCGGGATCAATCGGGCGTATACTTGCTGCTGGGAATTCGGGTATGGAACCATTAACTATCGATCAGGCGCAAACTCTGCTGCAGGTTACTCTGCCGGCGCTGAAGAACGAGCATCGCTTAACGAAGACGGTCATCGAAGCCGTTCCGCTGGATAAGAACGACTACCGGCCGGACGAGAATTCGTACAGCGCGCTGGATCTGGCGTGGCACATCGCGGCGGCGGAGAACATGTTTCTACGGGTTCCGGCCGAGGGCGGGTTCGATTTCTCGCGCAACAAGCGGCCGGAATCGATTCGGAACTCGGCGGACGTGGCGCGATGGTACGCCGATGAATTCGCGGCGAACTTCGAGCGGCTGACGAGGCTCACCGATGAGCAATTGACGAAAGTCGTGGACTTTCGGGGGTTCGTGCAGCTTTCGGCGGTTCTGTTTTTGGAGCTGGGACTGAGGCACTCGATTCATCATCGCGGGCAGTTGACGGTGTATCTACGGCCGATGGGGGCGAAAGTGCCGTCTGTTTATGGCGAGAGCTATGACGCGCGGCAGGCGCGGGTGGCGGCCGAAGCGGGTTCGTAGCAACCTCTCACCCGGTCGCGCCGACGGTGTCATGAAGACGGGACACGGCGAACGGCCGGCTAGAGTTGGGGAACGCGGTTGGACTCCCACATGGGGGAAGCGAGTTGAATGGTCCAGATGGGGCCGCCGAGGTAGAGAGCGCCGCGCAATTTAGCGACAGACGGGACTTCGCCGCCAGCGATCCAATCGTGTAAATCGGGAGGCTGTTTGCCGACCAATGGAGCGAGAAGGGACGCTAAGCCGCCGAGTTCGATGTGGATGACGTAGCGGGTCGCGGGAAACGCTTCGCCGCCGATTGTGAAGTTGTCCTGGGATTCCGGCTTGATGGAGAGCTTCACCAGGCGCGGCTTGGGGTCGTTGGCGAGATACGACACTTTGGTCTCGGCGGCTTTCGGCGGGATATTGGTCATGACGACGGGCATGATGCCGTTCGCCAGGTCGTCGGGGAGGAGCATGTGCTCGGTCTTCGATTCCGCATTGCGCGCGTGCGGCTCGCGCCACGTGACCTGGGAGGCGGGGACATCGATGGCCATGTTCAACGGCGTCGGGAAGGATGGACCTTTCTGCACATGACGATCCGTGATGAGCCGCAGGACACCGTCCTCCGAGAACACGGTGGATTCTTCGTCAATGGAGCCGTCGCGGAAATGCAGCGTCAGGCGCGCGCGAAGGCGACCCCGTTCGGCCACTTGCACTGTTTCACCGACGCCGACGATTTTTCCATCGCTCGATTTCACCAGCACGAAGCCATGCATGGAACCGTCCTGGCGTTGGATCAAGATGGGTTGCGCAGAGGCGAATGGTGAGCAGGCGGTTGCGAAGAGGAGCAAGAAGACAGAACAATTGCGCATGGGGTCTGCACTACGGTTGCAATCCGTTGGCCGTCTTACTCAGACAGAAACGAAAGTAGTTTCGGCGGTTTTCCGCCCGCGGCAGGTGCGCGAAATAGAGCGGGTGGTGGTGGAACTGAGCCGGGGCGCGCCGAAGGACGCACGAGTCACAATGTGTTCATGCGCAAGAGAGGATCGGGTTGGTTGAGAGTGCTGCTGTTCTGCGTGGCGGCGATGCCGATGGCGGGCGCTTCCGATTGGAAGCTGGTATGGAGCGATGAGTTCAATGGCGCGGCGAACTCGCCGCCCGATCCTTATAAGTGGACCTACGACTTGGGCGACGGCGGATGGGGGAATGGCGAGCGCGAGATTTACACCGACAGCCCGGAGAACGTTTTTCAGGATGGCGCGGGACACCTGGTGATTCGCACGCTCAAGAGTGCCGCCGGTATTTACACCTCGGCGCGGATCAAGAGTCAAAACCGATTCACGGTGCAGTATGGCAAGATCGAAGCGCGCATAAAGATCGCGAAGGGGCAAGGGATCTGGCCGGCGTTCTGGATGCTGGGAGATGACTCGCCGACTGTGCGGTGGCCCGGATGCGGGGAGATCGATGTCATGGAAGTGGTGGGCAAAGAGCCGGCGGTGGTGCATGGAACGGCGCACGGACCGGGGTATTTCGGGTCGCATGGCATAGGGGACCAGACCACTTTGCACGGCTCGCCGGCGCTGGGCGACGACTTTCATATATATTCTGTCGAATGGTCGCGTCACCGGGTGCGATTTCTGATCGACGGCAAAGGGTACAATACCGTCACCCCGCGCGACCTGCCGGATCGCGCCAAGTGGGTGTTCGACCATCCTTTTTATCTGCTGCTGAATGTGGCGGTCGGCGGGTACTGGCCTGGCAATCCGGACCAGAGCACGGTGTTTCCGAACGAGACGCTCATCGATTGGGTGAGGGTTTCGCAGACGGCCGAATAGGGGCCTATCTGGCTTTTCTCGCGTAATCGGAGTACCAATCGGCGATTTTCTTTTTCGGAGTGTCGCCGGGATGGACGATCACGCGGTAGCGGAAGCGCATGGATTTGCCGGCGGTCAGGGAGTATCCGCCGCGCGCGCCGGAGCGAGGCTCGAAATCCTTGGCGCCGAAAGGATTGACCGCAAAGAGGCCGTAATCGCGGGTGTGCCAGCGCGGGGGATGAGCGTAGTTGGCGGGAAAATCGAAGACGACGATGCCGATCTTTTGGCCTTCTTCGACGCCGTCGTAATCCACCCAATCGGCGCGTTTGCCCCAGACCTGCTTTTCGGTCTGGGCGTCCTCGGAATTGGTCATGATGCCGCCGTTCTTGCCCGCGAGGCTATCGGAAATTCGAATCGCGAAGAACCCTTCCTTTGTGTCGGCAAACTGCACGGCGGTTTTGGCGGTGAAGGTTGCGTCGACGTCGATGGTGCGTAGGTCGGGATCGGCGTAGAAGGTCATGACCCGGCGCTCTTCCAGCAACACGGCGCGATCGGGCGAGGCGCCCGGCGGCGGCCGCCACTCGAATACCGCAGTCAATCTACCGGACTTATCGCCGCCTTTCATTTCGCCCATTTCGCGCAGCACAATACGGCCTTGCTGCTTGGGGGTTTCGGCGTCCGTGTTGGGCGTATCGACTTCGTTCTCCCAGAAGTTCACGCCGTTGACATTGCCATATCCGATCCAGAGGCCGCGATGGTGTGGGTGGTCGCGCGACTCGCCTTCGACCGTTTCCATTGGAAAGCGGCGAGTGACAATCAAGCCGTTGGCGGAGCGCAGCGGAGCGAGGAAGGGCTTGGGATAAGCGGGGCCGATGTAAAAATCCGAAAAGGGCTGGCCGTTGATTTGGATGGCGATACGATCCGTGCCTTCGGCCTTGAACTCGACTTGCGCGTGGGTTGCGGCAGGGGCGGCGAGCAGGGTCGAGAGCGCCAGGGGGCCAATCAACAGAGTTCGAAGCTTGCGCCGCGCCGGCTTTCGAACCACGGTAGCGCGCATCATGGGGAGTCCAATCATGGACGTCCAGATGATAACAGGACGCGGCTGGGTGGAAAGCGGCCGGAAACAGGCGTTCCTGGGCTATGATAGAGGCGTATTGACAGGGGAGTGAATGGGACCTATTGGCGTACAGGAGATGATCGCGATCTTTGTGGTCGCTCTTATCCTGTTTGGTCCCAAGAAACTACCGGAGCTTGCGCGAACACTGGGTAAGGCGTTGAGCGAGTTTCGGCGGGCCAAGAACGAGCTGAAGGCGACATTTGAAACGCACCTGCATGAGCTTGAGCGGGAGACGCGGATTTCGACGTCGCCGACATCGAGCGACTATTCGCCGGTGCGGTATCCGTATCCGTACGAGGATTATGGGAAAAGCGAGGACTACTTGTCGGCCGCGCCCTACGAAGCCGAACCTTCCGTGACGCGGGCCGTGACGCCGGCAGCGATGCCTGCGATCGAGGCGCCACAACCTGAAATTGAGCCAGAGAGCGAAGCGCCGCAGCAACATTCTGCTTCTTATTCGGAACCGGTAGCGGGAACCGTGGCGCGCTCCAGCGGCATTTATTCCGGCGACGCCATACCGGCCTCCGCAGATAAGGAACGCAGCGCGTAGTTGCTGGCTGTCGATGCCCGACGATTTTGAAGAGAGAACGGCCTCTAACGGCGACTTTGCGCTCTCAAACGGCGACGCCAAGCACAACGGGCATGCGCCGTATTCCACGGAGACTTCCCTTTCGCAGGCGACTCAGAGTCCGGTTTACAGCAGTTCCTCCGACCCTTACGGGTTGGAGCCTTCCACGGCCGCTGCGTCGGCCACTTCCCAGCAGCTTGTCGCGGAACGGCCGGCGCGGGTAGCAGCCGGCGCTCCGCCCAGGAATCCGCCGCCTCCGCCGGCTTCGAGCGGAGACGACGACGATGAAGAAGAAGGCATGCTTCGCATGTCCTTCATGGAGCATTTGGAGGAGTTGCGCGCGCGCCTGATTAAAGCATTGGGCGGCGTGGTGGTCGCGTTTTTACTGAGCCTCACGTTTTGCAAACCGTTGTGGGACGTGGTTGTCGCGCCCGCTGTAATTGCGCTGAAGACTCTTCACCTGAACCCGCAGCTAGTGGCGATTACGCCGACCGAGCAGTTCAACGTCATTTACTTGAAGCTGCCGCTTTTGGTGTCGCTGTTTCTCGGCTCGCCCTGGGTCTTGTATCAAGTCTGGGCTTTCATTTCGCCGGGACTTTACAAGCGCGAGCGGCGCTGGGCGGTTCCGTTCATTCTCAGCACCGCGGGCCTGTTCATCGCGGGCGGATGCTTCGCTTATTTTGTCGTTTTCCGTTTCGGACTTGAGTTTTTGCTGGGGATCGGCCGGGACATCCACGTGGCTCCGATGGTCTCCATCAACGAATATTTCGACCTATTCGTGAACGTCACGCTGGGGGTCGGCCTCGTTTTCGAGATGCCGGTCATCATTTTCTTTTTGACGCTTCTGCGGTTGGCGTCGCCGCGTTTCCTACTGCGGCACAGCCGGTACGCGGTGCTCGGCATCACGATTTTGGCGGCGGTGGTCACTCCGACGCCCGATGTTTTCAACATGATGATCTTCGCGGTGCCGATGGTGATGTTGTTTTTTATCGGCGTGTTCGCCAGCCACTTACTTGTGCTGAAGCGCGAGGGCCGAACTTTCCCGTGGAAGATCATCTTGCTTGCGATCCTTGGGGTGCTGATCGCATTTGCGGGAACTATCGCCTTGTTCGTCTATCAGTATCACTATCACTTCGCTTCTAAGTGGCCTTACTTGGTCAAGTAAGTTTCCGATTCGCGCCAGAGCGCGACGCCTCCGAGCAGCCCATCTTCATTCGGCACCCGAGTCACGTGCTTGGGCAGAGCGAAATCGATGCGGGTGGCGTTGCCGCCGCCGATATACAGATGATCGAAGTTGAAAAGAGCCTCCAACTGCGCGATAGCTTTTTCGACCAGCTTGTTCCAGCGCTTGCGGCCGTGTCTTTCGAGGCCCTTCTTGCCCAGATATTCTTCATAGGTCTTGTCCTTGCGCCAAGGGTGATGCGCGAGTTCCAATCCGGGCACCAGACGCCCGTTGGTGAATAGGGAGGAACCGAAGCCGGTGCCGAGCGTGACGACTAATTCGACACCCTTGCCGCGAATGGCGGCGAAGCCCTGGACTGCCGAATCGTTGGCGACGCGGACAGGCCTTCTCCAGCGGCGCTTCAACACTTTCGCGAGATCGAAGCCGATCCAGTTCCGATCGAGGTTGTGAGCGGTGAGGGTCGCGCCGTGTTTGACGACACCGGGGAAGCCCACCGATGCGCGATCGAACGGACCGAGGCGCTTGACGATCTCATCCATGACGGACAGCATGGCTTCGGGAGTGGCCGGCTGAGGCGTGTCTTCGCGTTCTCGCTTGCTGATCGGCTTGCCGCGGGGGTCGAGCAACAATGCCTTGATGCCCGTGCCACCGATATCGACAGCGAGCGTTGTAACAGCAACGGCCTGTGTGTCCATACCCACACTTTATCCAATCGATGGAGTGGGTTACAGGGCGAGAATTTTTTCCGAGCGACGCCTCACGGTGTAGTTTTTGCATCCTTGGAGAACTCGCCCACGTCACTAAAGTGTTGAGGGCTCGTGAGCGCGAGGACTTTGGCACGCAGGATGCAATCGAAATAGCGCGGACATTGACGCCGCGATTTAAATCGCGAGTATACGCGATAGCGGAAATGAATTAGTTGGAGGAAATTGCAATGAGTCGTAAGCTTCGATCCTTTTATATCGGCGCCCTGGCTGTAACGGGGCTCGGCTTAATCGGGACCTCGTTCGTCCCTAAGGCACACGCGGATGCATGGGACAAGAAGACGATCGTTACGATCAATGAGCCCATCATCGCGGGCAACATGGTATTAGATCCGGGTACTTACGTTTGGAAATTATTGGACTCACCCGCGGATCGCCACATCGTTCAGATTTTCGACAAAGATCAGCGGCATCTGAAGGAGACGGTCCTAGCGATTCCGAATTATCGTTTGCAGCCGACAGGCAACACGCAGTTCGAATTCTGGGAGACTCCGGCGGGCGTTCCGAAAGCGGTGCGCGCGTGGTTCTATCCTGGCGATAACTTCGGTCAGGAGTTTGCGTATCCGAAGAAGCTGGTTGCTCAGCTAGCGTCGGCTGCTCCGGTACCGATTCCAACGAACTATCGCGAGCCCGAGCCGACACCGGCGCCTGCTCCCGAAGCGCAGCCGGCCCCCGAGCCTGCCGCGCAGCCGGCTCCGGCGCCTGAACCTGAGGCTCAAGCTCAACCGGAACCGCAAGCTCAGCCTGCACCCGCGCCGGCTCAGCCGCAAGCGCTCCCGCATACGGCCAGCTTCAATCCTTTGATTGGGCTGATGGGACTCTCGTTCCTGAGTCTGTCCGGGTTACTGACGCTTGCGACCAAGCGCGCCTAGAGCCGCAACGAAGACGAGCTTCCGCGCAGCGATTGACGCTTGATGGTGGGCCATCAAGCGTCATTTTATTGGGTACTATGGGAGTCGCTATGGCCGGCTATGCATCGCATGCTTTGTGGATGGCCGCTCTCGCCGCAGCGTGGTGCGGCGCACAGGAACCGCCGGGGGGCGCCTACACCATTTCCGATAACGTCAACTTAGTCGTGCTGGATGTCGGGGTTCGAAATTCGTCGGGCGGTTTCGTCAGCGGTCTTCAGAAAGACAATTTCAGGGTGTTCGAAGACCACTCGGCGCGGCAGATCACCCAATTCGCCAGCCAGGACATACCGGTAACTATCGGCCTGGTTGTCGATAACAGTGGAAGTATGTTGCGAAAGCGGGCGGAAGTAGTTACAGCGGGTTTGGCCTTCGCGAAGCAGAGCAATCCCAGGGACGATTTTTTTATAGTGAATTTTAATAACTCCGTGGTTCGCGGATTACCTGCCCACATGCTATTTACCGATAACTTACAGGATTTGAGACGTGCGTTAAATTATAGAACGCCGATGGGCCAGACCGCGCTTTACGATGCGATCGCTTATTCGCTACAGCATCTGGAATACAGCCGCCAGGAGCGGCGGGCCTTGATTGTTGTGAGTGATGGAGGCGACAACGTCAGCAAGACACGTCTACCGGAACTCATGCGATTGATTCAGGCGTCACGCGCAACGGTATATACCGTTGGGTTGTTCGATGCGCAGGCGAGAGATTTGAATCCGCGCGTGTTGCGGCGATTCGCGGCAGCGAGCGGCGGCGAATACTTTGAACCAACTCTTGACAGCGTGGTTCCGGTTTTCGATAAGATCTCCCGCGATATCCGCAATCGTTATACGCTGGCCTTTATTCCCGGCGCCCAGGACAAGCGAACGGTGCGAGACGTCAAGGTAATCGCCGAGCAGAACGGGCGAAAGCTTTCGGTACGCGCCCGCACTACCTTTACGATTGCGCCACTTTCGGAGTTGCTGGCGCGGCAATGACTCAGACCACGGGACCTGTCATCGTTCGAGGCGCCGCTCCGGCATCCTACGAGAGGCCGGGCATGCACAGCCACAATCGACACCGGCGGCGCGCAGACGCCCGGGCGGGCGGGTCGGAGTTCGTGGGAAAGCTGAGAGCGATGCTCCTGCTGTTGGGACTGGCGGGGGTGGGTTATTACGGGTACACGCTCGGCGATCAATGTGTGTACCAGGCTTATGAGAATTGGGCGTTCGATCAGCAGATCGCGGGCCGACACGCTGTCACTTTCTCAGATTACATACGCGAGCGAACACCGTTCGGAGCGCTTGTGGGTCCCGCGCCAGCGCAGCCGGTTGCGGCGGCGAAGCCGGCAACCGACGCCCAGCCTGAGCCGGTTCGGCCCCCGGAGGGGTCGCTGTTGGGCCGCGTAGAGATCGGACGCCTGCACCTTTCGGCTATCGTTCGAGAAGGAGTGGACGCAAAGACGCTTCGCACCGCCGTGGGGCATGTACCCTCGACGGCACTGCCAGGGCAGGAAGGTAACTTCGCGATTGCCGCGCATCGGGATACTTTGTTTCGGGCGTTGAAAGATATCAAGAAGGACGATGTGGTTACGTTTCAATCCGCTCAAGGAACTTACTCTTATAAGGTTGCGGCGACGAAGATTGTTACACCTTCCGACGTAAGCGTGCTGCGATCGGACGGCGGCGGGATTATTGCGGGGGATGACGCGCCGGGCGGACGGTTGCTGACCATGATTACCTGTTACCCGTTTTATTACGTGGGCGCGGCACCCAAACGCTTCATTGTGGAGGCGGAACTGGTAACGCCGAACGCAGCGCCAGCCCCTTGATATACTGCCCTTGTACCCTTGGGAGGTCGTCTAATGGTAAGACTGCAGACTCTGGATCTGCGTATCGGGGTTCGAGTCCCTGCCTCCCAGCCAACTGCGCAGGAAGTGGAAATTTGCTACTCGGGATTATCTTGATTGGAAGGCGATTGAGGATCAGTTCTGAGGGGCTTTGCCACCGATCTTGGGACTTTGTTAGCTTCGATCAACCTCGTCAGGGCTTCTGACTCACTAGGTTGATTCCGACGCGAGATCTCGTCGAGCGATACAGGCCTCTGATCGTTCATGAACTGCTTTTTGTTTAGCACGTGTCTACTCTGTTTTCGGATGTATGCCCAGAAACCGGCTATAACTATGCCAGCCGCAGTGGCGGCGTGAGCGGCCATGTCCCAGAAGCTTTTCCAGTCGAACGATGAACCCCCTGGGGCAGACATCATGTTCATAGGATACGGTCTTGCGAGATAAACCGGAGCGAGTAACATGAGTCATGATCTACGTCAATCTCGGCAGAACCGGCCTGAAGGTTTCGCGCTTGTGCCTGGGCTGTATGAGTTACGGTTCGAGTAAGTGGCGCGAATGGGTATTGAACGAAGAAGAAAGCCGGCCGTTCATCCAGCGCGCGCTAGAAGCGGGAATCAACTTTTTCGATACCGCGAATATGTATTCCGATGGCGCAAGCGAAGAGGTGGTGGGGCGAGCGCTTCGCGACTTCGCCAAGCGCGATGAGGTAGTGATCGCGACGAAAGTCTATAACCAGATGCGCAAGGACCCAAATGGCCGGGGCTTGTCGCGCAAGGCGATCATGACCGAAATCGATCACAGCCTGAGACGGCTCGGCACCGATTACGTCGATCTATATCAGATTCATCGCTGGGATTACGAGACCCCGATCGAGGAAACGATGGAAGCGCTGCACGATGTGGTGAAGGCCGGGAAGGCGCAGTATATCGGCGCATCCTCAATGTTTGCGTGGCAGTTTGCGCAGTCGCTTTACACGTCAGAGCTGCATGGATGGTCGCGATTTGTCTCCATGCAGAATCACTATAACCTGGTGTATCGCGAGGAAGAGCGCGAAATGCTGCCGCTCTGCCGGGATCAAGGGATCGGAGTGATTCCCTGGTCGCCACTGGCGCGCGGTTTTCTGGCGGGCAATCGCAGCAAGCAGGGCGGCGGCGAGACGACGCGATCCAATAGCGACGATTACGCAAAGCAGATGTACTACCAGGGCGATGACTTCGCGATCGCCGACCGGGTCGGCGAAGTGGCGCAAGGGCGGGGGCTGGCGAATATGCAGATCGCGCTTGCGTGGATTTTGAACAAGCCTGGAATTACCGCGCCGATTTTGGGAGCGACCAAGCTAAGGCACCTGGAGCAAGCTATTGGCGCGCTTGACGTGCACCTATCGAACGAAGAGATACACAAGCTAGAAGAGCCGTACCAGCCGCATAAGATTCTCGGCCATTCGTAACCTCAACGAAGCCTTGCGCTATCGGCTGGAGGCGGCGACGGCGTCCTGCTTCCAGGCATACAGCGGATGTTTATCGGTAAGGGCTTTGACGCCGTTGCGGGCTTCCGCGATGGCGCGCTCGGATTTGACGTCATTCAGCACGTGGGCAATTAAGCGGCCCACCTCCACCATCTCGGCTTCGCCGAATCCGCGCGTGGTCACGGCCGGGCTGCCGAGGCGGATGCCGCTGGGGTTCAGTGGCGGGTTCGCATCGAAGGGGATCGCGTTCTTGTTGGCGGTGATGTAGGCGTCGTCCAACGCTTTTTCGGCTTCTTTGCCTTTGACGCCTTTGGCGAAGACGTCGATTAAGAACATGTGCGAGTCGGCGCCTCCGCTAACGACGCGATAGCCCTCACTCCGCAGCGACTTCGCGAGCGCGCGAGCATTGGCCAGCACCTGAGCCTGGTAGGCGCGGAATTCTTCTGTGAGCGCTTCGAGGAAGCAGACGGCTTTGGCGGCCATGATGTGCACAAGCGGGCCGCCTTGCGCGCCGGGAAAAACGGCCTTATCGATTTCTTTGCCGAACTTTTCCTTGGCGAGAATCATTCCGGAGCGGGGGCCGCGCAACGTCTTGTGCGTGGTGGAGGTGACGATGTCGGCGTGGGGGCAGGGGTTCGGGTACACACCGGCGGCAATCAAGCCGGAATAATGGGCCATGTCGACGAGGAAGATGGCGCCGACGGAATCGGCGACCTGGCGGAAGCGGGCGAAATCGATGACGCGGGAATAGGCGCTTGCGCCCGCGATGATCATCTTGGGCTTGTGCTCTTCGGCGAGGCGGGCGAGTTCTTCGTAATCGATGATCTCGTCTTCGCGGCGCACACCGTAGGCGACCACTTTATAGAGCTTGCCGGAAAAATTGAGAGGATGGCCATGAGTGAGGTGGCCGCCGTGAGCCAGGTTCATGCCCAGGATGGTGTCGCCGGGTTGGAGCACGGCAGCATAGGCGGCGGCGTTTGCCTGCGAGCCGGAATGAGGCTGCACGTTGACGTACTCGGCGCCGAAGAGTTGGAGAGCTCGCTCGCGGGCAAGATTTTCCACGATGTCGGCGAATTCGCAGCCGCCGTAGTAGCGCTTGCCCGGATAGCCTTCAGCGTACTTATTGGTGAAGACGCTGCCGGCGGCCTCCAGCACAGCTTCGGACGTGAAATTTTCACTGGCGATCAACTCCAGGCGCGTGTTCTGGCGGTCCACTTCATGCTGGATCGCTTCATAGATCTGGGGGTCCACTTCGGCCAGAGGCCGCGCCATCCGTTGCTGTTGGTCCGTGGGCATTCTTTTCACCTGCTTTAAATTTAGCGCGCACAAAGGGCACCAGACGCCCTGTGCGCTAACTTGTCTATTACACCTAAATGCGTTGGAGCAAACTGTTCATACCGACTCTGCGGGAGATTCCGGCGGAGGCAGAAGTCGTCAGCCATCAGCTCTTGCTGCGCGCCGGATACGTCCGGCAACTGGCCGCGGGCGTGTACAACTATCTTCTGTTGGCGCAGCGTTCGCTGAAGAAGATCGAGCAGATCGTGCGCGAAGAGATGAACGCCATTGGCGGGCAGGAGTTTTTCCTCGCGGCTTTGAATCCGGCGGAGGTGTGGCAGGAATCGGGCCGGTGGGAACTGATGGGCGAGAACTTGTTTCGGCTGAAGGACCGCTTCGGCCGCGACCTGGCGCTGGCGATGACGCATGAAGAGATTATGACCTCGATTGCGAGAGGCGAGCTTCGCAGCTACAAGCAGCTTCCGCAGATCTGGTACCAGATTCAGACGAAGTTTCGGGACGAGCCGAGGCCGAAATCCGGAATTCTGCGAACGCGGCAGTTCCTGATGAAGGACGCCTATACGTTCGACTTGGACGCGGAGGGGCTTGATACTGCTTACAAACTGCATTACGGCGCGTATTGCAAGATTTTCGACCGGTGCGGGTTGAAATACACGGTTGTCGAAGCGCATTCGGGCGCAATGGGCGGAAGCCAATCGAATGAATTCATGGTCGCTTCGGAGGCGGGCGAGGACCTTGTTGTTCGATGCACGAACTGCGATTACGCGGCCAATCTTGAAAAGGCGGTTTCGAAGGCGAGCGCGCCGGGAGCGGCCGATCCCGAAGGCGATTTGACGCCTGAAGAATTTCACACTCCCGGACAGAAGACGATCGCCGATCTTGCGAAGTTCACGCAGTTGCCCGAATCGTCGCAGATGAAGAGCCTGGTGATGGTGGCGGACGGAGCGCCAGTATTAGTCATGCTGCGCGGGGACCATCAGCTCAGCGAAACTAAGCTGAACGAGACGCTGGGCGTTACCGAACTGCGGGCGGCGCATGCGCAGGAGATTGTCGAATGGTTCGGCGCGAGCGCGGGATCGCTGGGACCGCTGGGATTAAAAAAGAAGATGCGCGTGCTCGCAGACCTGGCGCTCCAAGGTCGGCGCAACCTGATCGCGGGCGCCAACCGCGACGATTATCATTTTCGGCATGTGACTCCGGGCGAAGATTTTGAGCCCGAGTATTTCGATCTGCGGCAGGTTGCCGCAGGCGATACGTGTCCCAAATGCGGGGCGGCGCTCGAGATGTTTAAAGCGATCGAGGTGGGGCACATATTCAAGCTTGGCTACAAGTATTCGGAATCGATGGGGCTGCGCGTGCTCGGGGAAGACGGCCGCGAGATCACGCCGATCATGGGTTCTTACGGAATCGGCATCGACCGCATTCTGGCGTGCGCGGTTGAACTGTATCACGATAAGGACGGGATGGCGCTTCCGCCGCAGATCGCGCCATTTCAGGCAGTGATTACGCCGGTGAATTACGCCGAGTCGCTGCAGAGAGAAGCGGCCGACCTGTTGTATGCCGAGTGCGCGCAGGCGGGTATCGACGCAGTGCTGGACGATCGCGACGAGCGGCCCGGAGTGAAGTTTAAAGACGCAGACCTGATCGGCATTCCGTATCGCATAACGATTGGCAAGAAGCTGAGCCAAGGCAAAGTGGAGTTTTTAGAGCGGCGCACGCGGACGTCGGAAGAAGTGCTGCTGGCCGGGGCCATACCGCACCTGAAGAAGAAGCTGTGGATGCCGCTGCTCTAAAGAATCTTCTTGCCCATGGCGGACATGACGAGCTCGACGCCGAGGAGGGCGGTGCGGTTGGCGGCGTCCAACACCGGGTTCACCTCGACGATTTCCATGGAGAGCATGCGGCTGCAATCGCAGATGGTCTCCATCGCGAGATGGGCTTCGCGATAGGTCATGCCGCCGCGAACCGGGGTGCCGACGCCGGGAGCTTCGTCGGGATCGACGGCGTCCATGTCGAGCGACAGGTGGAAGCCGGAAGCGCCATCGTTGACAATCGCGATGGCTTGCGCCATGACATCGCGCAAACCGCGCTCATCGATATCGCGCATGGTGAAGGCGGTGACGCCGGATTCGCGAACGACCTCGCGCTCCTTGATGTCCACGTCGCGAATGCCGATGAGGACGACGTTGCGGCCGTCCACTTTGGGGGAGTAGTCGAAGATTTCGGTCAGCTCGCGGGGACCGCGGCCGAGGCAGCAAGCGAGCGGCATGCCATGCACGTTGCCGCTGAGGCTGGATTCGGGCGTATTCATGTCGGCATGGGCATCGATCCACATCAAGCCGATCTTTTCGCCACGCAGGCGGCAGGCGCGCGAAACGCCGGAGACGGTTCCGGCCGCTACCGAATGATCGCCACCCAGCACCAACGGGAATTTGCCGTTCGAGACGACGGATTCGACCATAGTCGCCAGCTTGGCGCAGGTCTTTGCGATCTGGGAAAGGTACTTGGCATTCTCAGGCCCGGAGGGCGTGCTCTCCTGCTGAGCGACGGCGACGTTGCCCAGATCCTCGACGTCGTAGCCGAGAGCTTCCAAACGAGAGTTGAGACCCGCGAGCCGCAGGGCGGAGGGTCCCATATCGACGCCGCGGCGGCCAGCGCCGAGATCGAGAGGGGCGCCGACGATCGCGATGTGGGACTGGCGCATGACTAGGGACGCGTGCGGTAAAGCATGCGCGGATAAGGGATGGTTTCGCGCACGTGCTCGAGATTGCAGACCCAGGCGACGAAGCGCTCGACGCCCAAGCCGAAGCCGCCGTGGGGGACGCTGCCGAATCGGCGGATATCGAGATACCATTCGAACGCTTCTCGCGGGAGGTTGTGCTCGACCAGTCGCTGTTCGAGGAGCGCCAGATCGTGGATGCGCTGGCCGCCGCCCACGATTTCGCCGTAGCCATCGGGGGCGATGATATCGACGCCCAAGGCGAGCTCGGGGCGCTGTTCGTCGGGCTGGAAGTAGAAGGCTTTGATTTCGGCCGGGTAACGATCGACGATCACAGGGCTTTCGAAGCCTTGCGCGAGCAGCGTTTCGTCGGCGTTGCCGAAATCGCCGCCCCATTGAATTTCGCTGCCGCGGGATTGCAGAAGCTTGACGGCTTCGTCGTAGCTCATGCGCGGAAAGGGAGCGTGAACCGCTTCGAGCTTCGCGATGTCGCGTTCGAGGACCTTCAGTTCTTCTTTGCGGTTTTCGAGCACGCGAGAGATGAGGTAAAGGATGAGCTCTTCGGCGACACGCTTGATCTCTTCGAGATCGGCGAACGCGATCTCTGGCTCGACCATCCAGAACTCGGTGAGGTGGCGGCGGGTCTTCGATTTTTCGGCGCGGAAGGTGGGGCCGAAACAATACACCTTGCCGAAGGCCATGGCGTTGGCTTCGTTGTAAAGCTGGCCGGATTGCGTGAGGTAGACCTTTTCGTCTTCGAAGTAATCGACTTCGAACAGAGTGGTGCTGCCCTCGCAGGCCGCGGGAGTGAAGATCGGGGTGTCGACCAGAACGAAGCCGTGCGAATCGAAGTAGTCGCGAATGCCTTTGACTATTTCGTGGCGGACACGAATGGCGGCGTGCTGGCGGCGGCTGCGCAGCCAGAGATGGCGATGGTCCATCAGGAACTCAATGCCGTGGTCCTTGGGAGTGATAGGGTACGGATGCTCTTCGCTCACGCGCTGGACCAGTTGCGCGTCCGCGACGTCCAACTCATAGCCGCCGATGGCGCGCGGCTCGGCGCGAACGGTTCCCTTGATGGTGAACGAACTCTCCTGGGTGAGGTTCTTCAACGTTTCGAAGACGGGCTCGGGCAGATTGCTCTTGACCGCGACGCACTGCATAAGGCCGCTGCCATCGCGAATAATCGGGAAGACGATTTTGCCGGACTTACGGAGGTTATAGAGCCAGCCCCGGATTTCAACCAATTCGCCCGCGTGCTTGCTCGCATCGGCGACGTTGATCCGCGCAGGGCTCTCTATGTTCAATTCACTGCTCATACGTATTCGTCAGTTCGATCAGTTTGTCGACGGCTTTTCTCGCTTCGGCGACGGGGTGAGGCATGCCTTGAGGTTCTTTGAGTTCGAGCAGGAGCGGATACCGACTCGATTGTGAATGCAGCAGCCGCATGGCTTTGCGCCAATCTATGGAGCCTTCACCGGGAAACAGATGGAGGTCTTCGCGGCCATCGTTATCGTGCAGATGCGTGGAGCGGATGCGGTCCTTCATCAGTTCGAATTCGGGTTCAATTCCCTGCCCCATGTGAGCGTGGCCGATGTCGAAGCAATAGTTCAGGTTCAGATGTGTTTGGGCGAGGAACTCGTTCAGGCGCTTGGCCGAAGATAAATCGTTGGGCGTATTTTCGAGCAGCACCTCTACGCCGCGCTGACTGGCGAAGACACGAATCTCTTCGAGCGAGAGATAGGCGGCGTCGAACTTGCGCTGGTCGAACTCGTCGCCCGCGACGCCGATGTGTTGAATCAGATAGCGGAAGGGAACGTACTCGGCGATCTCGATGGCGCGCTTGATCTCATCCACGACGGCGATACGCTTGGCCTTCGCGGAGTGAGTGATGTTGTTGACGGCCTGCGGCCCGGAGCGGCCCCACACGTCATCGCTGTACATGGGCGAATGCAGCGCGTGCATTCTGAGCGGTGAATCGCGAAACCAATGGCCGAACTCGGCGATTTGGCCACGGTCGGCGTAGTCGATATGCTGGCGCGCACAGAAGATTTCGACGGATGAAAATCCAGCGTCCATGACGCGCTCCAGCCAAACGGTGGTGAGGCGGTGACGGACGAAGAGGTGGGTTGAAAGGACGAGCTCCATCAGATCTGTTTCCTCGGGTTGGGCGCCGCGAACTGTGTCGAGCTAATAGCCGGCCACCTTGCCGTGCTGGCGCGACTCGGTGCCGCCTTCGAGCACGCCGTTCTGAATGACGATTGCCTCTACGCGCGCGACGCCGCCGGTTGGCTCGATTCGATAGCCCATGCGCTCCAGCGCCTTCTCGGTTTCGGGAGAGAAGCCGTTTTGCAGGTATAGCATCTCCGGCTTCCATTGCTCATGGAAGCGAGGCAGATCGACAGCGTCTTGCGGGTTCATGTGGAAGTCGAGAACATCGAGGATGACTTCGGCGACGCCGGTGGTGATGCGCGAGCCACCGGGCGCGCCGACCACCATGTACGGTTTGTCGTCCTTGGTGACGATAGTGGGCGTCATGGACGATAGCGGGCGCTTGCCGGGCTCGATGGCGTTCGCATCGCCACCCACCATTCCAAACATGTTGGGAGCGCCGGGTTTCGAGACAAAGTCGTCCATCTCGTCATTCAACAGAAAGCCCAAGCCGGGAACGGTGATGCCGTTGCCGTAACCGTCGTTGAGGGTATAGGTGACGGCGACGGCGTTGCCATTTGAATCGAGGACGTTGTAGTGAGTGGTCTCGGTGTTTTCGCGCGAATGGATAGCGGCGTTCATGGCGCGCGGGAGACCAGGAGCGACCGCTTCGCTGGGGGTGGCGCGATCGGGATCGATAGTAGAGCGGCGCCAGGCGAGATATTTGGGATCGAGCAGCATCTTGACGGGGACAGTGTAGAAATCGGGGTCGCCCATGTACTGACTGCGATCCGCATAGAAGCGGCGCATGGCCTCGGCTTCGTAGTGAACGGCCTTGGCGGAATCGGGGCCATCGCTTGCATAGTTGGTTCCTTCGAGCATGCCCATAATCTGAAGCAAGCCGAGGCCGCCGGCGCTAGGAGGCGGAGAGGTGATTATGTGAAAGCCATTGTAGGCGCCGGTGAGCGGCGCGCGTTCGGCGACCTTATAGTTCTTGAGATCATCGAGGGTGATGAGGCCGCCGTGGGCGGTCATGGCGGCGGCAAACTGGCGGGCGATTTCACCTTGATAGAAATCTTTGGCGCCGTGCTTCTGGATGCGCGCGAGTGTAGAGGCGAGTTCGGGCTGCTTCAGCGTGTCGCCCGGTTGATACGGACGGCCGCCGCGGAGGAAGATGCGCGTGGATTCGGGATCAAGGCGGATGTTGTTCTTGGGCGCGTCTAGGGAGGCGGCGAAGGGAGCGCTTACCGGGAAGCCGTCGCTTGCAAGCTTAACGGCAGGCGCGAGGAGATCCGCCCAAGGTTTGCGGCCGAACTTCTTGTAAGCCGCTTCGAAACCGGCCACCGAGCCGGGCACGCCGGAGGAGCGCCAGCCGAGGATGCTATCGCGCGTGGGGTTGCCTTGGGAATCGAGATACATGTCGCGCGAGGCTTTGGCAGGCGCGCATTCGCGGAAATCGAGGAAGGCGGCGCGGCCATCCGCCATGCGGACCAGCATGAAGCCGCCACCCCCGATGTTGCCGGCGAAGGGATGAGTGACGGCGAGCGCGAAGCCGACGGCGATGGCGGCGTCGACGGCGTTGCCTCCGCTCTTGAGCACGGCGAGGCCGACGTCAGCCGCGATAGGTTCCTGGGCCACGACCATGCCGTGCGTTGCGGACACCGGCTGGGCCGCGCGGAGATGCGCGGTGAGCAAGCACGCGGAGGCTAAGAGGAAACAGCGGCGTTGCATACGCAATGCCAGTCTAACAATAGCGGGAGGACGGAGAAGGCGCGGTTAAGCGGCGCTCAGCTTGCGGAGGCGAAGCGTGATGCGACTCTTGTAGCGAGCCGCAGTGTTCTTCTTGATGATGCCCCATTTGGCGGCGCGATCAACAAGCGAGAAGGTGGATGGGACCAGTTTCGTGGCGCCTTGCGCGTCCTTTTGATCCATCAAGCGCCGCATGGCGCGAATCTGATGCCGCAGCCGCGATTTGCGGATGCGGTTGATGGCGGTGCGACGCTCCGTGATTCGAACGCGCTTCAACGCCGATACTGTATTTGCCATGAACCTACTGACTTAATCTCCTGGAGAATTGCCGAAGCGCCGGGGCCGTTGGGGCCGAGCGCTCAGGACATACATATATAGGATATCGAATCGGGAATTGGGGAGCAAGGCGGGCTTGGGCAATCAGTCCACTGGCTTGACGCTGTCCATGAGACCGAAAAATCCTTCGGCGAGCGTGGGGTGGATGTAGATGGCGCCTTTGAGCAGCGTGTAGGGCTTTTCGGCGAGCATCAATGTGCTGAGGATTTGAACCAGTTCCCCGCCCTCGACGCCGAGGATTGCGGCGCCGAGAATGAGGTCGTTGGAGGCGTCGACGATCAGCTTCATGAAGCCGGCTGTTTCGGCGCGTTCCTTGGCGCGGGCGACGCTCGACATTGGATAGGCGCCGATCTTGAGTTTCTTGCCGGATGCGCGGGCTTCTTTCTCGGTCATTCCGACTCGGCCGAGTGTCGGGTCGGTATAGAGAGCGTAGGGGACCAGGCGCGTCTTCGTGCTCAGACGCTTGCCTTCATAGAGGTTGCCGTAGACGATCTGGAAATCGTTGTAAGAAATGTGAGTGAACGCCGGGCCGCCGGCGACGTCGCCAAGAGCCCAGATGCCGGGCGCGCTGGTTTCGAGCCTGTCGTTCACGACAATAAAGCCCTTTTGGTCGGTCTCGACGCCGGTCTTCGTTAGATCGAGATCGCCGGTATTGGGCGCGCGCCCGACCGCGACGAGCAGATGCGAGCCCGTGATGGATTCGCCGCTGTCGAGGGTGACGGTCACGCAGCCGGCTTGCGCCGACGCTTTCACGACGTTGGCGTTTAGCCGGAAACGGACGCCTTCGGATTCGACCGCCTTCTGCATTTTAGCCGTGATGTCCTCGTCTTCATGGGGCAAGATGCGGGGCGATCGGTTAATCACCGTCACGTGGCTTCCGAAGCGACAAAACATCTGGCCGAATTCGAGGCCGACGTAGCCGCCGCCCATCACGATCAGATGGTCGGGCAGATCTTTCAGTTCGAGCAGGCTGACGTTGGTCAGATAGGGGACGGCATCGAGGCCGGAGATTTTGGGGATGGCCGGACGGGTCCCGGTGTCGATAAAGATGCGATCGGCTTGGAGCACCGCGTCGGCCACCTGGACTTGACGGGTTCCGGTGAACCGGGCTTTCCCGCGATACAGGCTGGGCTGGCCTTCGGCTCCGAAGCTCTTTTCCCAGCCGGAGCGCATGCCGTGCACGATGTCATCCTTGCGTTTGAGAATGGCGGGGAGATTGACGCTCACCTCACCCGCATGCACACCCCAGCGTTCGGCGTTTCGCGCGTAGTAGGCAATCTGAGCGCTGGCGATCAAGGTCTTGGTTGGAGTGCATCCGGTGTTCACGCACGTGCCGCCCAGAAAACCTTGCTCGACGATGGCGACCTTTTCGCCGCGCTCGGCAAGCTTTGCGGCCAACGGATTGCCAGCTTGCCCGGAGCCGATGATGATTGCGTGGTAGTGAATATTGTCCGGCATCTGTTTTCCAAAGCGTAGCGTACCTAGTCGTATTACGGGGGTGCGAAACCTTGTCAAGATCGGGTCGGTCCACTGAGTGACAAAGGCACATGGCGCAGATTCCACGCAGGCAGTTCGGCAAGACAGGAGTTGAAATTTCGGCGCTGGGCTTGGGCGGCCATCATCTCGGCGACGCCAAAGACCAGAAGACGGCGGAGCAGATTGTCGCGCGCGCCATTGACGGCGGCGTTACATTCTTCGATAACTGCTGGGAATATCACCGGGGCAAATCGGAAATTTGGATGGGCGGGGCGCTGAAAGGCAAGCGCCAGCAAGTGTTCCTGATGACGAAGGTTTGCACGCATGGGCGCGATAAGGGGCTGGCGCTGCGCATGCTGGAAGAATCGCTGAACCGGCTGCAGACGGACCACCTGGATCTGTGGCAGATTCACGGCGTCGCGTTTGAAAACGATCCGGAGCTATTTATTCGGCCGAATGGGGCGGCGGAGGCGCTGGCGCGGGCGAAGAAGGACGGCAAAGTGCGCTTCACGGGATTTACAGGCCACAAAGACCCGCAGATACACCTGGCGATGTTGAAGACGGGATTCCCGTTCGATTCGGTGCAGATGCCCTTGAATCCTTTCGACGCCACGTTTCGCAGCTTCGAGACCGAAGTGTTGCCGGAGCTGCAGCGGCGCGGGATTGCGGGGCTGGGGATGAAGCCGCTGGGCGGCGCGGGGCCCGCGATCAAGGCGGGCGTGCTGTCGGCGGAAGAATCTCTGCGCTACGCCATGAGCTTGCCGGTGGCGACCACGATCACGGGCATGGAGACATTGGACATCGTCGATCAAAACCTGAAGATCGCGCAGAATTTCACGGCACTAGGAGAGGTGGAGATGAGTTCGCTGCGGACGCGCTGCCAGCAGTTCGCCGATGGGCGGTATGAGTTGTACAAAGTGTCGCTGAAGTATGACAATCCGGAGGCGCGCCTGGCGCACAGCTTCCCGCTCGATATGCAGTCGAAGGAAGTGAAAGAGATGATGAAATCGACCGAGAACACGGGCAAGCCATTCCCGGCGATCAGTAAGTGAAATCCACAATGGGCACACCGCGATGAGCACCAGCAGGCGCAGGTTTCTTCAGGGCGGCACGACGGCATTCATAGGAGTTGCATCGGCAATGGCTCAGACCAATCAGCCCAACGGTTCGGGGGGCGCGATTCCGAGACGCCGGCTTGGCAAGACCGATTCGGAGGTATCGATCATCGGCATGGGCGGGTTTCATCTCGGCTCGGCCGAAAATCCCGATGAAGCGAGCGCGATGGTGCAGCATGCGCTAGATGCGGGCATCAACTTTTTCGACAACGCCTGGGAGTATCACGAAGGCCAGAGCGAGGAATGGCTAGGCAAGGCGCTGGGCGGCAGGCGCAAAGAGGCGGTGCTGATGACAAAAGTTTGCACGCACGGCCGCGACAAGAAGCTGGCGATGCAGATGCTGGAGGAGTCGCTGCGGCGTTTGCGGACCGATTACCTGGATGTCTGGCAGATCCACGAAGTGATCTACGACAACGACCCGGACCGCATCTTCGGGCCGAATGGAGCGGCGGAGGCGCTCGCCCAAGCGAAGCAGCAGGGGAAGGTACGGCTGGTGGGCTTCACGGGACACAAGCGGCCGGACATTCATTTGAAAATGCTGTCGCACGATTTTCCGTTCGACACGGTGCAGATGCCGCTCAATCCGTTCGACGCCAGCTTTCGGAGCTTCGAACAGCATGTGCTGCCCGAGGCGCGCAAGCGCGGGATGGCAGTGTTCGGCATGAAGAGCCTGGGCGGCAGCGGGGAGATGATCCGCAAGGGCGCGGTTACGGTGGCCGATGCGCTACGCTACGCGATGAGCCTGCCGGTAACCGTTACGATCAGCGGCATGGAATCGATGGACGTGTTGAAACAGAACCTGGAGATTGCCACGAACTTTTCGCCCATGAGCGAAGGCGAACTGGCGCGGGTGCGGGAGCGCTGCCGCGACGAGGCGAGCGACGGACACCTGGAGCTGTTCAAGACCACTGTGAAGTACGACGGTAAAATTGGTCGAGAACAGCATGGGTTCCCTAGCATCGAGGAATTACCCGCCTAGCCGCACCTCCTGTTCCGCGCCTTCCTGTAATTCGCCCCTGCAGACCGCCCAATGTGGATAGTCCATCTCGCGCTGCGGCGCCCGTACACATTCGTCGTGTTTTCGGTCCTGGTGCTGATCCTGGGAGCGTTGTCGGCCGCGGTCTTGCCGAAGGACATTTTCCCGTATATCAATATTCCGGTGGTGAGCGTGGTCTGGACCTACACAGGCCTGACGCCGGACGAAATGGAAAAGCGGATCGTGACGATATGCGAGCGGGCCATGACGACGACCGTGAACGATATCGAGCACATGGAGTCGGAATCGTACACGGGCGTGTCGGTGATTCGGATTTACTTTCAACCGAAAGTGAAGGTAGAGCTGGCGCTTTCGCAGATCACAGCCATCGTGCAGACGATCCTGCGCGTGATGCCGCCCGGCACATTTCCGCCGAACATTTTGAAATACGATGCATCGAGCGTGCCGATTTTGCAGCTGGGGTTGAATGGGGAAGGGCTGACGGAACAGGATCTATACGATCTCGGCTTGAACTTCATCCGCACGCGGCTGGCGACGGTACAGGGAGCGTCGGTGCCGCTGCCGTGGGGTGGCAAGAGCCGGCAGATCATGGTCGATATCGATTCGAACGCGCTTTATGCGAAGCATCTGTCGGCAAGCGATATATCGGCGGCGCTGAACGCGCAGAACATCATATTGCCCGCAGGGACGGCGCGGATCGGCAATATCGAATACCTGGTACGCACCAACAGCAGCCCGACGACAGTAGAGGCGTTGAACGATCTTCCGGTGAGGGCTTCGAACGGGGCGATCGTTTACATGAAGGACGTGGCGCAGGTGCGGAACGGGTTCGCCGTGCAGACCAACATCGTCCGCGAGAACGGGCGCCGCGCGGCTCTGTTGACCGTGCTCAAGAACGGGAAATCTTCGACGCTCGATATCGTGAAGGCGGTCAAGAATGCGCTGCCGCGAGTGAAAGCGGACCTGCCGCCCGCGCTGCAGATCATGCCGCTTTTCGATCAGTCGGTATTTGTGCGCAACTCGATCAACGAAGTGCTGCGGGAGGCGGGTATCGCGGCGCTGCTCACGGCGCTGATGATTCTGCTTTTTCTGGGGAGCTGGCGCAGCACGCTGATCGTGTGCATCTCGATACCGCTATCGATCCTGACCTCGATTTGTATTTTGGCCGCGATGGGGGAAACGATCAACGTGATGACCCTGGGGGGCTTGGCGCTGGCGGTCGGCATCCTGGTGGATGACGCCACAGTCGAGATCGAAAACACGCACCGCAACCTGGCCGAACCGGGCAAGTCGCTGGTGCATGCGATTCTGGATAGCGCGAGCCAGGTGGCGGCGCCCGCGCTGGTCTCGACCCTATCGATCTGTATCGTGTTTCTGCCGGTGCTGTTGCTGACCGGAGCGGCGAAGTATCTGTTCACACCGCTCGCGATGGCGGTGGCGTTCGCGATGCTTGCTTCGTATTTTTTGTCACGAACGCTGGTGCCGACCATGATGCATTACCTGCTGCCGGCCGAAGTGGCGCTCTATCAGCGCGGGCCGGGCGATCCGGAGCCCAAGGAAGCGCAGAACTGGGTCTGGCATTTGCATGAGCGTTTCGAGCACCGTTTCGAGCAGTTGCGGGAGCACTACAAGGGGTGGCTCGACTGGTCGCTGCAACATCGGGCGATTGTGCTCGTCATCTTCGGGATCTTTGTCGCGGGCTCGCTGTGCCTGACGTTCGTGATCGGGCGCGATTTTTTCCCTTATGTCGATTCGGGCCAGATGCGGCTGCACGTCTTGCCGCCGCAGGGGACGCGAATTGAAGAATCGGAGATGATCTTCGCGGCGATTGAAGCGGAGATCCGGCGGATCATTCCCCCCGATCGCATGGATATCATTCTCGATAACATCGGGCTGCCGAACGGCGGCATCAATCTGGCGTTCGGGAACAACTCGACTATCAGTAACTCGGATGGCGATATTCTGATCGCGCTCAAGCCGGGCAAGCGGGAGACGCTCGAATACACACGGCAGCTGCGGGCGCAGTTGGCGCGGGCGTTTCCGCAGGAGACGTTTTTCTTCACGCCCGCGAACATGACGAACCAGATTCTGGATTTCGGGCTGCCGGCGCCGATTGATTTGCAGGTGGTGGGGCGGAACCCGCAGGCCAATTACAAGATCGCGCAGGGACTGTTGCAAAAGGTTCAGGCGATTCCTGGGATTGTAGACGCGCATATTCATCAACAGATCGCGTATCCGACGCTCGAAGTGAATGTGGATCGCAGCAAGGCGCAGCAAATAGGGTTGCGGCAAAGCGATGTCGCCAACAGCATGCTGATCTCGCTGTCGGGCACGGGGCAGACCGCGCCGAATCAATGGTTGAATCCCCAGAACGGAGTCAACTATCAAGTGGTCGTGCAATCGCCGCTCTACCGGATCGACTCGTTCGAAGCGCTGCAGCGCACGCCGGTGACTTCCGCGGCGGGGACGAACAGCCAGTTGCTGGCGAATCTCGCGAGCCTGAAGCGCGCCGTTTCGACGATTGTGGTGGATCATTACAACGTACAGCCGACGTTTGACATCTATGCGGACGTCGATCAGCGAGATTTGGGCGGCGTCGCGGATCGGATACATCAGATCATCAAGCAGACGAAGAACATGCCGAGCGGGACGTTTCTCGATCTGCGCGGCGAGGTCTCCACGATGGAGACTTCGTTTGAGCGGCTGGAACTCGGCATCGGCTTCGCGGTTATCATTGTCTACCTGCTGATGGCCGTGAACTTTCAGAGCTGGCTCGATCCGTTCATCATTTTGATGGCGCTGCCGGGGGCGTTTTCGGGCATCTTGTGGATGCTGTTCCTGACACAGACGACATTCAGCGTGCCGTCGCTGATGGGATCGATCATGACTATCGGGGTGGCGACGGCGAATTCGATTTTGCTGGTGGTGTTCGCCAACGACGAGCGGGCGATGAACAAGAACCAGACCGAAGCGGCGCTGTCGGCGGGGTATATCCGTCTGCGGCCGGTGATTATGACGGCGCTCGCAATGATTATCGGCATGCTGCCGATGGCGCTTGCGTTCGGCGAAGGCGGAGAGCAGAATGCGCCGCTGGGGCGCGCGGTGATTGGAGGGCTGCTGGTGGCGACGCTCGGCACGCTGTTCATCGTGCCGATTATGTATTCGCTGCTGCGCAAGCGGGCGCCGATCGACTACGACGAAAAAATCGATAAAGAATATAGAGGCGAGATCACGCCGAGCGGGGAGGCCGTGCAGCCGAGACAGCAACGCAGTGGCGACCCGAGGCCACAGGAATCATAAGAGATGGCGACCGATAAGCCGGCGGTAGAACCGCTCGCAGATGTGCCGGATAAGCCGGACCCGAAGGCGCCGGAGAACCGGAAGCGCGGGCATTCGGCGTCGCATTGGCTGCTGTTTGCGGCGATCGTGATTGTGGCGGCGGCGCTGGCGGTCTTTTTTGGCTGGCTGCCGCGGCATAAACGAGACCAGCAGATCGAGGAGCAGGCCAAAGAGCGCACGCAAGCGGTTCCCAAGGTGCAAGTGTTGAAGGTGCTACGCGGACCTGCGATGTCGGAGTTGATGATTCCCGGAACGACGCTCGCCTACGAACAAGCGTATATATACGCGCGCGCGTCCGGCTACGTCAGCAGGCGGCTGGTAGATATCGGAGACCACGTACGCACCGGGCAGTTGCTGGCTGTGATCGATGCGCCGGATTTAGATAAGCAAGTGGCGCAGGCTAGGGCGACACTGCAGCAGAGCGAATCGAATCTAGTGCAGATGCAGGCGCAGCTTCATTTGGCGGCGGTTACGTGGGATCGCTATAAGGTGCTGGTGGCGAAGGGCGTCTTTTCGCGGCAGGACGGCGATACGCAGGAAGCAAATTATCGCGTGGCGGAAGCGAATGTGCGCGCAGCGGAAAACACGGTGCAAGGCAACAAAGAGAACCTGGACCGCGAGATCGTGCTGCAGAGCTACGAGCGGGTGACCGCGCCCTTCAATGGCGTCATTACGGATCGGAACGTGGATGTGGGGTCGCTGATCACAGCGCAAGGAACGGGGCTCGGCGTTTCGACTGCTACCACTCCGGGCACGACGCAATCCGGCGCGCAGGGCAACAATCAAGGGGCTTCCGGGAACGTTTCTTCATCGGTTGCGCCGTCGACGGGCGGCTCGCAAGGCGGCGAGATGTTCGGCGTGGCGAATCTGGACCCGCTGCGCATTCTGGTGTCCGTGCCGGAGGCTTACTCATCGCTGGTGCGCGTGGGACAGAGCGCGAACCTGACATTCCAGGAGCAGGCGCAGGATAACTATCGAGGCACAGTGACTCGCACCTCCGCTTCGATCGACCAGAACACGCGCACGCTGCTAGTGGAAGTGCAAGTTCGCAATCGAAACGGGCGGCTGATACCGGGCATGTATGTGGTGGTCAATTTCGTTCAACTGAAGGCGGCGCCGCCGTTGATGGCGCCGGGCGAATCGATCGTGGTGCGCAATGCGCAGAACATGCTGGCAGTGGTGGAAAACAACTACGTGCATTTCCGGCCCGTGCAGATTGGGCGCGATTTCGGCAATCAGACGGAGATTGTGAGCGGGATTCAGCCAGGAGACGTGATCGTCAAGACCATTACGGACCAGGTGCAGGAGGGCGTCAAGATCGATCCCGAATATCCCAAGCAACAGCAGCAAGGAGAGCAGCAGCCCGGACGGCAAAGCGATCAGGGATCCGGGCAGGAAGGCCGGTACGGCAACCAGAAGCTGGATAACCAAGGGTCGAACGCCGAAAAAGGGAAGAGCGGAGCAAAGGGCAAGGGCGGGTCGCAAGGCAATAGCTCTAACAGCGGCGGGAAGGGGTCGGGGAAACAGTGACCGGCCGTTCCGTGTTGGCGCTGTTTGTGGCCGCGCTGACGGCAAGCGCGCAGGCGCCGTCTCCGCTGCTCAACTCAGTCGAGAACAACAAGACCGAACCGAAGAACGAGCGCATCGGTTATCCGGCGCGGTCGTCTTTTTTCGACTTTATCTCCGAATACAGGCGGCCGACGGCGGGGCCGCTGGCGCTGAATCCGGCCGAGCGGGCGCGCGCGTTGATCCACGATGGCGCGATTTACCTGTCGCTGTACGATGCGTTGGCGCTGGCGATCGAGAACAATCTCGATGTCGAGGTAGCGCGGTATAACCTGGCGATCGCGGGCACGGAGACGGTGCGCGCTTCAGGGGGCGGCAACCTGCGCGGCATCGATTATTCGGTAGCCGAGAGCCCAACGGGCGTGGGCGGACCGGGCAGCCCGCTGTTGAACCAGGCGGCTTCTTCGGTGACGCCGAATTCGCCGACGGTGAACGATTTGACGTCGCTTAACACTCTGACCGAGACGCAAACCAATCTCTCAGTGCAAGACACGGCGGGTTATGCGGCGGGTCCGACCGTGCCAACGTTTCAACCGACACTGGTGGGGCAGAACACCTGGTTCCAGCGCGAGAACAGCTCGCTGTTAACCGCGAGCAGCGGGCTGCCATCGAACCCGGGAACCCTGGATTTCGTCACGGCTAACTACGCGCTGGTGGAAGGCTTCAGCCCGGGCACGCAGGTGGAGGTGGACCTGAACAATGCGGCGCCGGTGCTGTATGGCGACCAGAGCCAACTGGACCCGTTCGCGACTCCAAATACTTCCGTGACGGTTTCGCAGCCACTGCTGCGCGGGCGCGGGCGGGACATGAGCCTGCGCTACATTCGCATCGCGGCGATCAATCGGAAAATATCGCGGCTGTTGTTTTATCAGCAGCTCATCAGCACGGTGTATGGAGTGGCGCGTTTGTATTACGATCTGGTCAGCCTGAACGAGAACGTGCGGGTGAAGCGCGAAACGCTGGCGGCGGCGCAGAAGCTTTACGAAGATGATAAGGCGCAAGAGGAGCAAGGGACACTGGCGCCGATCGGGCTGACTCAGGCGCAGTCTCTGGTGGCTTCGACCCAACTCGACCTGATCCAATCCGAAGGGCTGGTGAAGCAAGAGGAAGTGATTCTAAAATCGCAGCTTTCGCGGCGTGGAACGGCGGATCCGATCTTCGGCAGTTTACCTATTGTGCCGACGGACCCGATCCATATTCCGCCGAGCGACGATCTGCCGGCGCTGGAGGCGATGGTTGCGGACGCTTTATCGATGAGGCCGGATTTGCTGCAGGCATCGCTGCAGGTGGAGAGCGGCGAGATTGCGCTGAAGGCGTCGCGCAATGCCGCGCTGCCGGAGGTGGATCTGGTGGGCAACTTCCAAACGCGCGGGAGCACGGAGGTACCGTTCACGACGCTGGGTACGCCGGGGACCGGATTGATTACCGCGCCGACGGATCTGGGCGTGGCGGGCCTGCGAACGTCGCGAATCTATCAGGCCGGCGTGCAATTCAACCTGCCGCTAAAGAATCACGTGGCGCAGGCGGATGCGGCGCGCGATGCCTTGGAAGTGCGGCAGGCGCAGGCGCGAACGCAGCAGTTAGCGAACGAGGTGCGGGAACAGGTGGAAGCGTCGGTGATTGCGCTGCAAACGGCGCGCTCGGCTTTGGCGGCGGCGATCCAAAGCCGGCAGTATCAGGAGCAGCTTGTCGATGCGGAAAAAGACAAGCTATCGGTGGGCGCTTCGACGAATTTTCTGGTGATTCAGCAGGAGAGCTACCTGGCGCAGGCACGGTCGACGGAAGTGGCCGCGCGGAGCGTGTGGATCAAAGCGCGGGTGGCGCTCGACCGGGCCATCGGTGATTTGCTAGTGAAGAACGGCATCACCTATGACGATTCGGTGGTGGGAGTGTTGCCGGCGGCGGCCGTGACGCGGCCCTGATCGCGCACAACCGGCATCAGACGCCCTGGGTGCTCGTACCTGCACGGGCCGTGACGCGGCCATAAAGATTAACCGCGTCGACTTACTTAAATTCGAGGATCTCTTTTTCCTTGGCTTTGGCGGCTTGGTCGATCTTCGAGATTTGTCCGTCGGTGAGCTTCTGAATCGAATCGAGCGCCTGGCGTTCTTCGTCTTCGCTGATGAGCTTGTCCTTGAGCATCTTCTTGAGATGCTCGTTGGCGTCGCGGCGAATGTTGCGCAAGCCGACGCGCCGCTCTTCGGCAATGTGGCTCAACTTCTTCGCCAGATCGCGACGGCGCTCTTCGGTCAAGGGAGGAATGGGCACGCGCACGAGCTTGCCGTCGTTGGAGGGGTTGAGGCCGAGATCCGCATTGCGAATGGCCTTTTCGATGGCGCCGATGGTGGAGGAATCCCAGGGCTGGACGGTAATCATGGCGGGCTCGGGGACATGCAACTGGGCCACCTGGTTCAGGGGGACGGGAGAGCCGTAGTAATCCACGCGCACGCTGTCCAGCAGGCCGATGGAGGCGCGCCCCGTGCGGATGTGCGCCATTTCATGCTGCAGCTCAGTGAGGACTTTATCCATGCGCGCGCGCGCATTGGCTTCGACTTCCTTGATGCTCTTGAAAGCGCTCGCAGCGGGAGCGGCAGGATGTTCTTGTTTCATATGCAGAGGTTGACTCGGATCAGCGAATCATCGTTCCAATGGGTTCGCCCATCGCCATACGCATTATATTTCCGCTCACCTTGAGATCAAAGACCGTGATGGGCATGTGGTTGTCGCGGCACATCGCGACGGCGGAGGCGTCCATGACGGCGAGCGATTTGGAGAGCACTTCGGTGTAGCTCACCTCGTGATACTTGACGGCGTCGAGGTGCTTCTTGGGGTCCTTGTCGTAGACGCCATCGACGCTGGTGGCCTTCGCAATGATCTGGGCGTGGATCTCGAGGCCGCGCAGAGTGGCGGCGGTATCGGTGGAAAAGTAGGGGTTGGAGGTGCCGGCGGCGAAGATGACGGCGCGGCCTTTTTCGAGATGGCGGATGGCGCGGCGGCGGATGTAGGGCTCGGCGACCTGGTGCATCTGGATCGCGGTCATGACGCGAGTGGGGATACCCTGGCGCTCAAGCGCGTCCTGGAAGGCGAGGGCGTTGATGACGGTGGCGAGCATGCCCATGTGATCTCCGGTGACGCGATCCATGTGATGAGCGGCCGAGACGATGCCTCGAAAGATGTTGCCGCCGCCCAGCACCAGGCCGACCTGAACGCCGGCACGGACCACTTCCGCCACTTCGCCCGCGAGCATGAGGACCCGATCGGGGTCCAAGCCAAACGAGAGCGGCCCGGCGAGAGCCTCGCCGCTGATCTTGAGCAGAATGCGTCGATACGGCATGGGATCGGCCATGTCCGTATCGTCAGGCTGTTACGGGAATCGGGCTTTCCTGGACACCGGCAACATCGCCCGCGTCGCCCACTTTGTATCGCACGAAACGCGCAACGTGGATATCGCCGCCGAGTTTGGCGCTCGCCGTCTTGATCAGCTCGCCTACGGAGACGGTGTTCTCGCGAATGAACGGCTGATCGAGCAGGCAGATCTCTTCGTAGAACTTGCTCATGCGGCCTTCGACGATTTTGTCGAGCATCTTTTCGGGCTTGCCTTCGCCGCGAGCGCGTTCGCGCTGGATGTCGCGCTCTTTCGATAACAGCTCGGACGGAACGTTTTCGCGGCTGACACACTGCGGGTTGGCGGCGGCCACTTGCATGGCGACGTCGTGAACCAGTGTCTTGAATTCGGGCTTGCCGGCGAGGGTGCCCGGGGCATCCACTTCGAGCAGCACGCCGATTTGAGACCCGGTATGCACGTAGCTGCCGACCACGCCCGACTGCTCGAGGTCGTAAACCACGAAGCGGGAGATATTGATGTTTTCGCCAAGCTTCGCGATTTTGGTCTTGATGAGATCCGCGACGGTGGTGTTGGCGTCCTTGGCGAACTTCTGCTCGTAGAGGGCCTCGTGCGCCTTGAAGTTGGCGCGCTCGGCTTCGGTGACCTCTTCGACGCGAACCACTTTGGGTCTGGTTTCCGCAATGTGCGCGGCGATGTCGGCGGCGAGAGTCTGGAAATCTTCGGTGCGCGCCACGAAATCGGATTCGCAGTTCACTTCGAGGAGCACCCCTGATTTAGCATCCGCCGAGATGTAGGATGCGATCAAGCCTTGCTTGGTGGAGCGGCCTTCTTTCTTGACGGCGCCGGCGAGGCCGCGCTTGCGCAGAACCACTTCGGCCTGCTCCAAATCGCCGTTGGACTCCTGGAGCGCCTTTTTGCATTCCATCATTCCGGCTCCGGTCTTGTCGCGGAGCTGCTTGACTAATTGAGCACTTATCTCGTTCATATCCGCCAATTCCTATTCCGGCCGCGCACAACGGGCATCAATCGCCCCGTGCGCTCCTTCTGTGCATTAATCTCTGGCATAGTTGCTATTCCTATTTACACACGTTGGGCGACCGACCGCGGGCCGGCCGCCCATTCATTCCGTATCGCAGTTCGCTCAGGAGCGCACGGGGCGATTGATGCCCGTTGTGCGCGGTCTTATCTAATGTTCACTAACGCTGGTGACCGGTTCTTCGGAGGGCGCTTCGCTCGCGGGGCCCTTACGCGGCGGCGGCTCCGGTTCGTTGCTGGTGGCCAGGCTTTCCGACATCAACTGTTCGGCGTACTTGGGATCGAGATACTGCGTATATTCTTCCGGGGAGTGCTCGCCCGCGCCTTCGCCTTCTTCTTCGGTAACGATCTTTTCGGCGGTGAACTCCTGCTCGGTGGTCAGCGAGCGGCCTTCGACCACGGCGTCGGCGATCTTGGTGGTGAAAAGGCGGATGGCGCGCAAGGCGTCGTCGTTGCCGGGGATCACATAATCCACTTCGTCGGGATCGCAGTTGGTATCGACCACGGCGACCACGGGGATGCCGAGCTTACGTGCTTCCTTGACGGCGATCGACTCTTTGTTGGAATCGATGACGAATAGCATGTCCGGCAGGCCGTTCATATCCTTGATGCCCGCCAGATTCTGCTGGAGGTGCTTGCGCTCGCGCTCAAGCCGGCCGACCTCTTTCTTGGCGCGGCCTTCGTAGGCGTTGTCGGCGGACATCGCATCCAGTTCCTTGAGGCGCTTGATGGAGCGCTGCACAGTGGCGATATTGGTGAGAAGACCGCCGAGCCAGCGCTGGTTGACGAAGAACTGGCTGCAGCGCGTCGCCTCCTCGGCGATGGCTTCCTGGGCCTGACGCTTAGTGCCGACAAAGAGCACGGTTTTGCCCTGCGCCGCCATTTCGCCGACATAGCGCATGGCGTCCTTGAAGAGCTTCAGCGTCTTTTGCAGATCGATGATATAGATTCCGTTACGTTCGCCAAAGATGTACTCCTTCATCTTTGGATTCCAGCGCTTGGTCTGGTGCCCGAAGTGAACGCCAGCTTCGAGCAATTCCTTCATTGAAATTGATGGCAACCTGCCTCCTAGATGTGAACTTGCCGGACGGGACCGAATAGCCGCGCGGCCCAAAGCGGAATTTTGCGCGGGTGGGGATCCTGCCGGGTTACGAGAAAGGCCAAGCGCGATTGCAAAGAACCGCGCCAATACAAGGGACGACTAAGAACGAAAAGGACGGAGGGACAATTATCGCTTGGAGAATTGAAAGCGCTTGCGGGCGCCTTTTTGACCGTACTTCTTTCGCTCATGCGCGCGAGCGTCGCGCGTCAACAAGCCGAGCTGTTTTAGCTTGCCGCGCAACTCGGAATTGAATTCAATCAGCGCGCGGGCAATGCCGAGGCGCGCGGCGCCTGCCTGCCCGGTGATCCCGCCGCCGTGCGCCAGGATCAAGATATCGAAGCGATCCGCCAACTCGGCGGCGAGCAGCGGCTGGCGTACGTAGGCGCGGGCCGACTCGTTGACGAAATAGTGATCGAACGGCCGATTGTTGACCGTAATCTGACCTTTGCCGGGGCGCAGGAAGACACGCGCAGTGGCGGTTTTGCGGCGGCCGGTTCCCAACTGTTGCACTAACTTCGCAGGCACTAAGTATTCATTCCCTTCTAAATGGAAAGCGGCGCGGGTTTTTGAGCCTGGTGCGGATGATGCTCGCCGGCATACACCTTCAGTTTCCGGTACATCTGCTTGCCGAGCTTGGTTTTCGGCAGCATGCCCGAGACCGCAAGTTCGAGCATTCTCTGCGGGCGGACTTCGCGCATTTTGCGGGCGCCCACCTCGCTCAAACCGCCCGGATAGCCGCTGTGGCGGCGGTAAATCTTTTGACCTTCCTTACCGCCGGTGAGCTTGACCTTGGCGGCATTGATAATCACCACGTGATCGCCGGTATCCATGGACGGCGTGAAGATGGGCTTGTGCTTACCCATCAAAAGCATGGCGGCGCGACTGGCTACCCTACCGAGGACCGCCTCATTCGCGTCGATCACGTGCCAGGCACGAACGATTTCGTGCTGGGACGGAAATTCAGTACGCATCGACAAGAATTATATACTTTCCGTTCGAAATTCGGACCGCGCACGCTGGACAAAGATCGCCCGCGTGCTCGAAGACTTCGAACGTTTTAGTCTAACACGGCCGGGATAAGCGGTTCAATGTGGGGGTATGGCGGTGGGGCCGGACGCCTACGCGGCCGGGAATGCCGCAATAGCATGGCCCGCGCTTAATAGTTGTATTCATGCATAAACAACCTGAATACTAGCCTGTCGTTTCTACTGGAGATAGGCTACACTAGCGAGTCGTAGTTCCTAATTTTAGGAGGGAATAGTGAAATATCTTACGCCTGTTTGGGTGGGGTGCGTCTTGGCGCTTTCTGTTGGTACCGCTTCGGCGGCCGTCAGCGTGACATTGAGTGCACCGGCTTCGAGCGTTCTATTGGGCGAAACGATCCAGATTACGGCCACAGCGCAGGACACGCTCAATCCGGGAGCGACGTTCCTGTATCGCTTCAACGTGAGGCCAACCGGGACAACGCCGTACTACATCATGCGCGATTTCTATGAGTTCAACGGTTTCACCTGGGCTCCCCAGCAGTTGGAGGGCATCTTCGACGTTCAGGTGATTGTGCAATCCTCGGCGGGAGGCACGGCTTCGGCGCTGATGAACATCAATGTTATTTCTCGCGTCACAGGCTCAACACCGGCGGTTTCCAATTCGACGAACCCGCTGGTGGCTTTCTATAGCGCACCACCTTGCGCAAACGGAACGCAGGTGAGTGTCCGGTTCCGGGGCGCGGGCGACGCCACGTATCAGCAGACGCCGTATAAATACTGCGACGGCGTGCATAGCGTGAACTTTTTTATCGGCGGCATGCGCGCGAACACGACCTACACGATGTACCAGATCTCAACTAGCGGCGCGACGGGGCCGCAGCTCAGCTACACGAGCGGTTCGCTGCCGGGAAGCTTCAACACCTACGGTCCTTACAACCTGCACCCGGCGCCGGCGAGCGACACTACCTATCCCATCGAGCTGCACTGCAGCAGCACGCCATACGCCACCGATTTGCAGGAACGCGTGGTCTGGTTCATGCCGGTGAATCTAGGAGCGGGCTACCTGGTGCGAGCGGTACCAGGAGGAACGTTCGTCGGGATCGAGGACGCCGATACGTATGACGACCAGAAGATGCTGAAAGAGTTCGATATGGCGGGCAATACGATCCGCGAAACCAACTGGGTGATCCTAAACCAGGAATTGAACGCCTACCGGGCGGCGCACAACCTCTCGCCCGCCACGGTTCGCCTGAATTACATCTCGCATGAAGGCCACGAACTACCGAACGGCTACTTCATGATGATGGCGAGCGAGGAACGGGTCGCCAACCAGGGCCAGGGAAATGTGGATGTTCTGGGCGATGTGATCATGGTGCTCGACTCGAACTTCCAACTGACCTGGGCTTGGGATTCCTTCGATTTTCTGAACATCGACCGGATGGCGCTACAGAACAACAAGTGCACGCCGGGACAAGCAGGATGCCCGTTGTATCTATTCAACAAGCAGCCGAATGGGCAGCCCTACACGGTGGCGAACGACTGGACTCACGCCAATTCCATCGCGCAAGACCCCTCGGATGGAAACCTGATTATTTCGCTTCGGCACCAGGCCTGGGTGATCAAGGTTTACTACAACAACGGGACGGGCGACGGTCACATCATGTGGCACTTGGGCAACCAAGGAGATTTCACCTTGGCAGGAGGCCTTCCATCGAGCGACTGGTTTAACTATCAGCACGACGTGGAATTTCAGAGCAACGGACTGCTCACGCTTTTCGACAACAATAATCTGGAAGGGACGGATAGCAGGGGTCAGGCGTGGAGCCTGAACGAGAGCACGATGGCGGCGACGCTCGTGCAGAATTACGATTTGGGCGTGCATTCCTACGCGCTGGGTTCCGCGCAGTGGCTGCCCAACGGAAATTTCTGGTTCGGGGCGGGGTTTATCAACACCGACGAGACGCAATCGACGGAGTTTACTCCTTCGGGCGCGATCGTTTTCCAGGACCAGACCGACACCTGGACGTATCGGACTTTTCGCATCCCGAGCATGTACGACGAATAGAGCACAGGCGGCAGTTACCCGGCGCGAGGCTTAGGCTGTTTCGATGGCGGATGGTTCTCGCGCCGTAACAATAATCGGGGATTCGACGCCTCTTGTAGCATCAAAAACGTCGGAGGCGTCGTGATGAGGTTCAGAGCGGCGGGGTTCGCGTTTGTATTGATAGTTGCCGTTGGGGTTTGCGGACGCGCGCAAGACGAGAAGACGGCCGCAGCTCCAGGCGCTGCGCCGAATGCGGTGAAGCCGGCAACGCCGAATCCTGAAAAGATGGACGTGCTGCGGCAATTGAGCAGCTCCTTCGAAGAAATCTCGCAGCGCAGCGGGCGGGCGGTGGTGCAGATCTTTGCGCGGAGTTATGTGACTCCCGACAGCTCCGATAATAACGGAGAGTTGTTGACTGCCGAGAATAGCAGCGGGTCGGGCATTCTGATGAGCCCCGACGGTTACATTCTCACCAACGCGCACGTGGTGAAGAATGCACACAGCCTGAAGGTGCAGTTGAATGTGAGGACGGAGGCCGAGGCCCGCGAATTGGGAGACCGGAGCTTGAACCGGCCGCTTGCGGGCACTCTGGTAGGGCTGGATCGCGACAGCGATCTGGCGGTCATCAAGATCGACAGGAAGAATCTGCCGTTCCTGCCGTTCGGAGATTCCAACGAGTTGAAGCAGGGGCAGATCGTGCTGGCGTTGGGCAATCCGCTGGGTCTGGACAATTCAGTCAGCCTAGGCGTAGTGAGCGCAGTGGCGCGGCAGATCAAGCCGGACGACGCGATGGTTTACATCCAGACCGACGCGCCCATCAATCCGGGCAATAGCGGCGGGCCGCTGGTGGATTCCGAAGGACGAGTGGTGGGGATCAACACGTTCATTCTGACGCAATCGGGAGGCAGCGAAGGGATCGGGTTCGCCATTCCGAGTAACATTGCGCGCGAAGTATACGCGCAATTGAGGGCGCACGGACATGTGCACCGGGCGCAATTGGGAATCACGGGAGAGACCATTACGCCGGAGATGGCGGAAGGGCTGGAGCTAGAAACGGATCACGGGGTGATTGTTTCGGACCTGGAACAAGGCGGGCCGGCCGAACACGCCGGGATCCAGGTGGACGATATCATCGTCGCTCTGAACGGCAAGCGCATGACGACCAAGCACGAGCTGGAGGCGAACGTCTTTCGCATGGCGCCCGGGAGGCAGGCGATGCTGCGCGTGCAGCGCGGGGACGAACAATTGGACTTGCCCGTGATTACGGAAGAAGAATCGGGCGAGGAACTGGACGCGCTGGCCGACTTGGTGGACCCGGTGAAGAACGTAGTGCCGGAGTTGGGGATCGTGGGGCTGGACATCAACAAGGCGGTTCACGAATTGATGCCGGACCTGCGCCGGCCAACGGGAGTGGTAGTGGCGGCGCGCAAAGCGAATACGCCGTACTCGGGGCCGACGCTCGATACCGGCGATGTGATCTATGCAGTGAACAGGCGGGTGGTCGGCAACGTGGCGGAGCTGCGCAGCACGCTGGGCAGCATGAAAGCGGGACAATCCGCCGTGCTGACGGTCGAGCGCGAGGGGCGTCTTTTGTATTTGGCGATTTCGCTCGATTGAGCTACATGCCGTGGCCAGAGGCGTTGGGGGCGCCAGGCAGCAGAAGCTCGCGAAGTCCGTTCTTCAGATCGGTTGAGACTTCGAAATAGCCAATCATCATTTCATCCCAGCTCTGGGGGCCGAAGCGAACCGTTTTGGTGGGATCGGGATTGAGCGGGTTCGCAGCGGAGTTATCGAAATGGGCAGTGCATTCAATGGTGGTTCCGGAGGGAAGGGGCAGAGGCTTTGCGAGGTAATAAGAGAGCTGCCAGTTGTAGCTATAGTGAGGGACGCGCAGCAAGGTTTCGGTTCGGCCGTCGGGAAAGACCACGCGGAATTCGAAAGATTTGCCGCGGAGGTGCATGTGCGGAAGCAACGAGATCAGCGTAGATGGCGCATTGAGAGTGATGCGCGCATCGAGTGAGTAATCGGGATCGCCGGGCGGAATGGCGAAGTGGAGATTGGCGGCTGCGAGCATGAGGACACGCCGGCGCGGAGGCTGGTGCGCGAGGATGAGGCCGATACGGCTGCGGTCGCAGCCGGGCTGACCGTTGGGCGTGTAATGAAGCTGGAAGACGAGATCGCTGCCGGCCTTAATGAGCTTGGCTTCGCCGGGAGCTAGAAGCTCAGGCATGGCGCCGGGGCCGTAGCCGGCGAGAAATTCGCCTGGAATGCCCATGGGGCGATGCGGATCGAGAGCAAACGGAACGCCGATGGGTTCGCCCGAGAGCCAGTTGGAGCCGGGCTCGCGAACACTGACAACAATGTGGTGCGTGCGCGCACGATCGCCTGCGCGCACTTCGCCGAGCCGCACCCAGGTGTCGCGTTGGAAGCGCGTGGGAACGATGACGTATTGATAGGGCACCACGCCGGAAGCCGGAATATCGAAAGCGGCCGGCATCTCGAAGACGATTTCCGGACGGCCGATGGTCCAACCTTCGACCCAATGGGCGGGCGGCGGCGCGTCTTTCGGATCGCCTGAGGGCGCGCCTGCATCGACCCAGTCGAGGATGGCGCGGATGTCTTGGGCCGAGAGGCTGCGGTCGTTCGAGAAGTGATTGATGGTTGGATCGGCGAACCAGGGCGGCATTTGGCGCGAGGCGACCTTCTGACGGATGGCGGCAGCCCACGGCTTGGTCCCGGCGTAATCGAGCAGGGGCATGGGGCCGGGCTCGCCAGGACGATGGCAGGCCTGGCAATGCTGCTGGAGAACGGGAAGGACGTCCTTATAGAAGGTGGGCTTGTAGAAGCTGGGCGACTGGGCTAGAGACACCGAGCACAGCACAAACGAAATGGGCAAGAGCTTACTAAAAGGCTTCGTTATGTTTCGCGGACACCGACGCCGATCAGCGAAGTCGGAGGCCAGGGCAGATGAGGGTCGATGCGGCGCCATAGCGGCACGAGCAGATCAAATAACCACAATTGCACACGGCTGACGCTGCGGCGGCGAAGAATGCGGCCGTTTAAGAACCAGCCGGGATAGGTGATGCGGTTGAATTCGAGAATACCTTCGGCGCGAAAGCCTGCCTCGCGCATGCGCGCTTCGAGTTCGGCTTTCGAGTAGCGGCGATAATGGCCGAGCGTTTCGTCCATGGTTCCATAGACGCTCTCACCTTGCGGCACCAGTACGATGGCGCGGCCGCCGAGCGCGAGGGCCGTGCGCAAATTGCGGAGCCCCCGAAGATCGTCTTGAATGTGCTCCAGGACGTTAATACAGATCGCGGTGTCCATGCGGCCCTGGAATTGGAGAAAGTCGGTGGTGTTCTCGAGGTCACAGGCGATGACGGATACATTGCTCCGAGAGCGCATTTCGTTTCGGAGCTGGGCGAGATGGACCGGGTCGACATCGCTGACGACGTATAGCGTTTGATTCGCGCATAGAAGGCGAGTGAGATTGCCGATACCCGCGCCGATTTCGAGAACGCGATCCCCGAGGAAGGGTTTCAGCGTGGCGGCCATCCAGCTATTGAAGCGCGGCGCGTGCTCCATGGCGGCGAGCATGGCGGCGGCCTTATCGGAATATTTCAGATTCGCCGTCTGGTCAAGGGACATCGTGGAAGGCGACGTTCGGTGGGTACGGGCGGAGGCGCGGAGGGATGGCGTCGGGTTCGAGGAGCCAGGCAGCGCGGCCGGGGTAGTAATCCCGTAGCTTCTTGTTGGACTCGCTGCCCAAGTCGCGCGCCCAAACTATTCTCGCCGAGTCGATATCAGCGCGGTTTTGGATCCACTCCGAAGAATCGCGCCAGGGAAGGCGGCGCACGAAGACGAGTTGCGGACCGGGCTGGCGATTGAGGTCCACGAGCACGGCGCGGCGTGACTCGGAGGCGGCAGAATCGAGCGAATCGAAACCGGCGTAAGGGCGCACGGCGTTCCAGGCGGCGTGATCGGCGAAGGCCCGCATTCCGTACCAGAAGGCGAAGTGGAAGGCGCCAAGCAAGAGGGCTGCGAAGAGCAGAGCGGGCCGAAATTGTTTTAAACGTTTCAAACAGAAAGCGGCGGCAAGCAGGAAGAGCGGAAGCGCGAGGCAGAACCAGGAGGGAAGCGCGAGCAGCTCAATGATTATGCCGGCGATGAGCAGCGACAGGTTGCGGGCAGGGCGATGGCGGCGCAGGCGCGGCAAGGCCCCGAGGATCAAGCAGCCGGCGGGCGCGGCGATGAATCCGCCCCAATAGCTGTTGGTCCAGTAGCAGAGCGGGCCGAAGGCGCAGGCAGTCAGGAGGCCGCCGCAGAGCGCCCACTCGGGGGCGAGCCAAGAACGCAGCATCCAATAGACAAGCGCGGAGAGCGCGCCGATTCCGAACAGAATGCCGAACCAGCCAGCGGCGGGCAGAAGTCCATCGCCGAGAGGCAGAGTGGAACGATAAGCGGGCGCTTGCGCGACGAGCGGCGCTTCGAAGAACTCGTAAAGCGGGTGCGGAGGATTCGCAAATCGGCCATGAAGCAGCGTATCGGCTAGGAGCAAAGAGCTCGCTTCTTCGGCGGTGGTGGGCACAGGCGAAGGGATACGCGGCAGGAGCGCGAGCCGCAGCGCAATGGGGAGAAGAAACAGAGCGAGCATGCACCAGGAGGCGCGGCGGGCGGAGGCGCGAAACCAATTTGCAAGCCACGCGTGGCCGAAGATGGCGAGCAGCCCAAGCAGGGCGAGGCCGCAGGCAAGCAAGTCGCCGACGCCGAACCCGAGAGGATTGCGGAGCGGCACGAGCGAGCGGAAAATTTGGAACAGGTACATGGTCAGGGCACGTCCTGAAACGGCCAGGGCACGGATGGGGGCGAAGGCCGAGGGTAGCGCGCAAGTCGCGGCGGCTGCGCGTCTGGCTCTACCAGCCAGACGCCGCGGTTGGGATAATAACGGATTAAGTCTTGATTCCGCAGCGCGCCCAGATCACGGGCCCATACCACTTGTGACGCATCGATATCGGCGGAATTGTATACCCATTCATGCTGAAAGAGATGATTGGGCCAGTATGAAACGAAGATCAGCTTTGGGCCGGGAGTCTGCGCGAGCTGACGCTCGATGGATTCGCGTTCGCCGGAATCGAGGTGATTGATGGCGTCCCAGCTCTCATATTGCTTCAACGCGATGGAGACTTCCTGGTCATCGAAAACGTGAAGCGCATACCAGAACAGGAACTGCGCTGCGCAGAGGGCAAGAAGGAAGATGGCGGCGCGACGACCGACCGGCTGGTTGCGAATGACCAGTGAGTTCAGGCTGCGCAATCCGGCAACGCTTACGAGGACGAAGAAACACGCGACAGCGGCGACGTAGCGGGGATAGAAATACGGGAAGAAGTTGACGCCGAGAGCGAAGACCGCGCAGGCGGCGAGGACGTAGGCGCGGCGGAACGAACGGGCCGTCCACACAAATGCAGCAATAGCGAAATAGAGCGGAACGAAGAAATAGAAACGATAGAAACGGACCCGATACTCCAAGCGCAGCAGAAAGTTCTTGATCGTGTCGGGTGCATCGCCGTGGAACGCTCTTTGGGATTTGTATTCGAGCTGCTGCTGGGGCGTGAGCAAACGGTGGGGAAGTGGATTCGATTGGAAAGTGAGCGCGGCGGGGACACCGTACTGGTATTGGCTGAGAGCGTACGGAAGCGTCGTGAAGCTGCCGGTGACTGCTCTATTCTGGAGCGCAGTCAAGAGAAGCGCGGGGAGAGCCGCCGATATCGCGAGGCCGGTGAGCGGGATCAGCTTGCGCACATGCGAGGGACGGCGCAACACGGGCACAAAATAGAGCGCGAGAGCGACGACCATCAGAACGCATTCATAGGGACGCGTGAGCATTTGCAAAGCGACGCCGGCGCCAAGCAGAAGAGCATGCAGCTTGGGACGCTCGCCCTCCAAACGCGGGAGACTGCCAAAGACGAGGCAGCCGGCGATCGCGGACAATGCGCCGCCTGAGTACGTATTCGTCCATTCGTTCAAAGGGCCGAGCGTGAACACGGCAAGGACTCCGCCGGCGAGAGCAGCGAGGGGCGATGTCCAGGCGCGCAGCATCCAATAACAAAGAGCGGCGAGCGCGCCGCTTTCAAGCAGGACGCCAGCCCACGGCGTGTGAAAGAACAAGCGCCCGAGCGCCAGAACGCACCCTTGACCCAGCGGGTAGATGGAGCTGTAGGTGGGTTGCTGCAGCACGAAGGTAGTTTCGAAGAAGTCATGCCAGCGATGCGGGGGATTGGCGAAGCGGGCGTGCAACAAGGTGTCGGCCATTAGAAGGTGGCCGAAATCGTCGCGGATCGAGGGATGCGGTATTGGATGATGCGGAAGCAACGCCAGGCGGAGCAGAATCGGTAGAGCGGCGAGAATGGCGAAAGAGGCGCGCGGCCTTGCGGCTAGCCGGCGCGCGAAGCGTTCCGCCCATGGCGCGGCGAAAAGAAGCGCAGCGAGCAGAACGCCGACGGCAAGTTCCAGCGCGTCTGCCGAGCCGAAACTGAACGGGAACTCGAAGAGGGTCAGAAGCAAGGACTGCAAGAGAATATGGTCGCAAGCGCGTATCGTGCGACCATAGTGGCCGTTGAATTCATGTGGAACTCATTCGCCAGACGTAATCTTTCTCTCGCCGCGGCCGTAATCTGCGCATTCGCCATTAAGCTGAGAGCGCAGGATGCTCGTATCGACGAAGTGTTGCATCAACTCGAACAGGCGCAGACGTTTTCAGATGTATCCATCTCGCCGGACGGACGGTGGGTAACGTGGATCGAGCCTGCGGCCCACACGGCGGGGAATCACACGCTTTATCTGCTCGATTGGAAGAATCCGTCGGCGCGCGCGGAGCGAGTCATTCCAGAAAACGGCGCCGCGGCGCCGAGCGGGCCGGCCTGGTCGCCCGATAGCAAACAGCTCGCATTCTTCGCGGCCAAATCGTCCCAGAACCAGGTATTCGTTATCGCGGTGGGCTCCGGGCCGGCGGCGGATACGAAGGCCCAGCGCCTGACAAATCTGAACGGATACGCGACGGATCTGCGGTGGTCGCCGGATGGAAAGCGGCTTGCGTTTTTGTATGCGGAGAACGGGGGCGGAGGCGGCCCGCTCGAGGCGGAGCCGGCACAGACGGGCCCCATCGGGAGCGAGATTCACAATCAACGCCTGACGGTGATGGCGCGAGACGGCGGCACATTGCGGGTGCTGACTCCGGCAGACCTGAATATCTACGAATACGACTGGTCTCCGGAAGGACGGCGATTTGCGGCGCTCGCGGCGCCCGGTCCCGCCGATAACAATTGGTGGATTGCGCAGCTTTACACGGTGGACGAGGGAGGCCGCATGCATGCGCTCTATCGCCCGCCGGCGGAGCGCCAGATCGCGGTTCCACGCTGGTCGCCCGATGGATCGAAGATCGCGTTTATCGGAGGACTGATGAGCGATGAAGGGTTCAACGGCGGCGACATTTTCGTGATGAGCGGCAGCGGCGGCGAGCCTCGGGATCTGACGCCTGGCCGCAGGACCTCGGCGAGCGGATTTACATGGCGGGGCGAAGACAAGATTGTCTTCACCGAATATGCAGGAGGCGGCAGCGCCATATCGACGCTGGATACGAAGAGCGGCAGTTCGGAGACGCTTTGGAAAGGCGAAGAAGGCGTCCATGAAGACGGAAACTTTCCCAATTTCGCGCTGGCGGCGGACGGACGCACCAGCGTCCTGATCCGTTCTTCGTGGCAACGGGCGCCGGAGGTTTGGGGAGGCGCGATCGGAGACTGGCATCCGCTCACGCACGCGAATTCGTCCCAGCAGGAGCATTGGGGAAAAGCCGAGGACGTCGAGTGGAGCGATGGGGGCGTTGAGGCGCAAGGGTGGCTGCTGTATCCGCAAAGCTTCGATCCTGGGAAGCGCTATCCGATGGTGGTGGAGATTCACGGCGGCCCGTCGAATTTGAAGACGCCGTCGTGGCCATCGCCGCGCTACGACATGTCCGTGATGGCGAGCCTGGGTTATTTTGTTTTCTTCCCGAACCCGCGCGGCAGCTATGGGAAAGGCGAGAGCTTTACGCGGGCGAATGTAAAAGATTTCGGCGGGGGCGACCTTCGGGATGTGCTGGCCGGAGTCGATGCTGTCTTAAAGCGGGCGCCGATCGATCAAGAACGTATCGGAGTGACGGGATGGAGCTACGGCGGCTATATGACTATGTGGACGGTAACTCAGACCAATCGTTTCCGCGCGGCTGTGGCGGGAGCGGGCATCGCGAACTGGCTCAGTTACTATGGCGAAAATTCTATCGATCAATGGATGACGCCGTTCTTCGGGACGTCCGTGTATAACGATCCCGCGGTGTACGCCAAGAGCTCGCCGATTACTTACATCAAGCAAGTGAAGACGCCGACGCTGGTGGTTGTAGGGGAGCGCGACGGCGAATGCCCCGCCCCGCAATCGTTCGAGTTTTGGCATGCGTTGAAGGACTTAGGCGTGCCGACCGAGTTAGTCGTTTATGCGGGCGAAGGCCATTCTTTTCACGAGGCGAAGGATCGCACAGACGTGCTGCGCCGCGCGCTTGCGTGGTTCGATCAGTATCTGGGGGCGCGCTAACTGCCTTCGCGGGGAGCGTGCGGGCCGCTTTCGCCATTTCGCGCTTGCGTGGCTTTTTCGATCTCGGAATTCATTTCACCTCCAATGAGCACCGCGGCGGAGGTGAAATAGAGCCACAACAGCAGCGTCGCCGCTCCATTGAGCTGTCTGTAGATGAAGGCGTAGGAATGGAAATGCGCCGAATAGACACGCATGAGGGCGGCTGCCGTGAGCCAGAGGACCAAGGCGACGGCGGCGCCGGGCGTGCTCCATTGCCACTTACGGTCGCGCAGGTTCGGACCGAAGCGATAGAGCAGCGCGAAGGAGACGAGCAGCAGCGCCGATAGAGCAGGCCACTCGAACCAGCGCGCGTCGTATCCGGGCAGCAGGCGCGAGGCGAAGGCAACGAAGGTGAGCGCGAACGAGAACAGAAGGGCCAAGGAGACGGTGAGCGCGAACGCGATGGGGATCACTTTCCATAACGGGCGCTCCTCTTTCACTTCATAAGCAATGTTCAGGCCGCTCATAACAGCCCACGTACCGTTGACCGCAGCCCATACGACGCTGGCGCCGGCCGACCAAGCCGCGACTCGAATGTTCGGCAGTGTCTGAAATTCGGCGACCATTTGGCTTATTAGCGCGGCGGATTGTTCGGGAAGAAGGCGATTCAAGCTGTCTGTGAGCGCGGCGCGCAGTTGGCTTCCGGCTGCGGTGAAGTGCGAGAGCAGAAAAAAGAACAGCAGCAAGGAGGGGAAGAGCGCGAGGAAATGATAGAAGGCGAGGCGGCCGGCCTGCCCGAAGACCTCGTCATCCCAGCTTTCGTGCCAGGTGCGAAGCAACAACTGGCGCCAGGAGAGTCCTCCGAGGCTCCACAGGTTCTTCACTCGTTTTCCATGTTACGATTGCAGTGGATTCCCGATCCACGCCGAGACCCGGAGAGGTGGCTGAGTGGTCGAAAGCAGCGGTTTGCTAAACCGTCGTAGGCCTTTAAAGTCTACCGGGGGTTCGAATCCCCCCCTCTCCGCCAGTAACTTTATTTTCGACAACATACTCCGGGCGTTACACTCCTTGCTCAGCTCGCGCTGATCGTAGAAGACGAGGGCGCGACGGGGTTTTGAATGTTTCCCGATATGGGCAAGTCCGGGCTTTGCTTTGGGCGACGAACTTTCACCTTGTGACATTCCGCAGTATTCCCGTAGATTTAGGCTGCAACGGACGATAAGGGAAACAAGCTACATTCGCGCCAACTGAAATGACAACACTCAAGACCGCAGTAATCCTCGGTATCTTCGCTTCGACGGCAGCCTTAGGGTCGGCCACTAGCATCTATGTGACGCCGGACGATGGATTCGAGACGAATATCATCGCAGCGCTGGAGAAGAAGCATGTGCCGCTGGATATCGTCACGGATCAAACCCAAGCCGATTATATTTTGACAGCTACGGGCGTGCATATTCACAAAGAATCCGGGGCCGGGAAGATCGCCCGATGCATGTTTGCTTACTGCGCCGGAATCGAAGATAGCGGCGATGTATCAGTGCAATTGGTGGATACGCATACGAAAACGGTTGTGTGGGCATACAGTGTTGCGAAACAACGAGCTGCCAAAAACCGGCAGTCCATGGCCGAGGCGATCGCAAAGCATATGAAGAGCGAGTTTGTGTCGAGTTGGTAACTGGGTGGCTTGGGCGATTTCCACCTCGAAGTAACCGCAGGTATCAAGAATTTGAGCGCAGTCAGACTATGAAGCGCACGGGTTCGGCGTCGCGGCCGCGAGTCCTGTCTGCCGAGCTTTTGGGTTGCAATGCTGTCCTCTAGCTAAAATAGGCGCAGCATATATGTGTTCGGGCAACAAGACGTCGCGGAGAACCTCAGAACCGAAAGAACCGGGAGTTCACGATTGCCATCGTGAGAGAAACCCGCTGGACCTTGGAGGATTTTGCGGAGACGGGGCGACACGTTCAAGATGAAGATCATAGTTACGGGAGGAGCGGGATTCATCGGTTCGAATTTCATCAGATATTGGCTTGATCGTTATTCGAACGATGAGATCGTCAATCTTGATGCACTGACGTACGCGGGTCGACCGGAAAATTTAACAGATATCTCGGAACGTCATGGTCAACGATATCGCTTTGTGCAGGCGGACATCGCGGATGAAGCGCAGGTCACGCCAGTCTTGGAGAGTTCTCGGGCGGATCTAATCGTAAACTTTGCCGCAGAGTCCCACAACAGCCTGGCGATTGTCGCGCCAGGCCGCTTCTTCCGCACCAACGTTATAGGCACTCAGACGTTGTTGGAGGCATCGCGACGGCTGGGCGTCGCGCGGTTCCACCATATTTCGACTTGCGAGGTGTACGGGGATCTAGATCTGGATAGCTCCGACATGTTCAGCGAGGAGTCGCCCTATCGACCCCGAACTCCCTACAATGCTTCGAAGGCAGGCGCGGATATGGCTGTGCGGGCGTATTTCGAGACTTTTTCGCTCCCCGTCACGATATCTAACTGCTGCAACAATTATGGGCCCTATCAGTACCCCGAAAAATTAATTCCTCTGTTCACTACCAATCTCCTCGACAACATTCCAGTACCGATCTATCGGCAGAGCCAGAATCGGCGCGAGTGGCTCCACGTGCTAGACCACTGCCGGGCTATCGACGCTGTCATTCGCCGGGGCCGGGCAGGCGAGACTTACAACGTGGGAAGCGGGATTGAAAAGAGCGTAGAGGAGATTACCGAACTGTTGTTGCGCGCACTCGGAAAGTCCGACAATCTCAAACGCTATGTCGAGGATCGGCCGGGCCATGATCGACGGTATCTACTTGACTCTCGAAAAATCCGGAGCGAGCTTGGCTGGTCGCCGGAAGTAACATTCGAGGGAGGTTTGCAGGAGACCATCGAATGGTATCGCGCTAACCCAGCCTGGTGGCGCCCGCTCAAGACGGAAGGTCCGGTCAGAGAGGATGCTTGGGGCAAACGGACTTGAGCGTGACTTAGAACGCAAAACTTTATCTGACCCCGAACAAATGGAACGTCAGGTACACCGAAGCCGAGAAGATTGCGGCGCCGAGGAAGACGCAGACGGGTAGAGTCAAAACCCAAGCCAGAAGGATGTTCCGTAGAGTTTCCATCTGCAAGCCGGAGCGGTTGGCGGCCATTGTGCCGGCGATGCCGGAAGACAGGACGTGAGTGGTGCTCACCGGCAAGCCATATTTGTCAGCGAGGCCAATGGTGGCCATGGCGACCAGTTCGGCGGATGCCCCCTGCGCATAGGTCAGGTGCTCTTTGCCGATTTTCTCTCCGACGGTGATGACGATGCGCTTCCAGCCAATCATGGTGCCGAAGCCTAAAGCGATAGCCACGGCAAACTTGACCCAGATCGGAATGTACTTAGTCTGTTTTTGCAGAGTAGTTTGATAGGCGCTCACCGCCTTGACTTCGGCGGGGTCGGAGAGCTTATGCTGCTTGATCAATTTGCCGATGGTTTCGCTGAGCAAATAGATGTCGCTGCGGAATCCTTTCTTTTGCTCGATGTTCAGATCATCGTAGCTGGACCGGCCATCGAGCTCGATGGCGACTTCGCGATTCTTGCCCGCGAGCGCTTCGAAGGTCTTGGGAGAGAAGACGCCTTTAGTCTTCAGATAGGCCGAAAGCTCATCAGTCGCTTCGTCGCCGGTGATTGTGACAGGCGCATGCTTTAGCAATATGGGCTCCACCTGTTGGGCGTGGCGAACGACGCTCTGAATGTCGGCCGGAGTGGCCGCTGGATTCAGCGCAAAGCCGGCGGGCAGAATTCCTACCAGGATCAGGACGATGAGGCCCATGCCTTTCTGCCCGTCATTCGAGCCATGAAAAAAACTGACGCCCGTGCAGGTGAGCATCAAAAGGCCGCGAATCCAGATCGGCGGGGGCTTCTCGCCTTCAGGAGGTTGATAGAGGGCAGGCTTTCGGATGAGAAGCTTAAGGAGCAGGAGCAAAATGCCCGCGCCGAAGAAGCCCATGACGGGCGAAAGCAGAAGCGAGCCGAAAACCTCCTGAGCCTTCGCCCAATTGACGCCTTCGCCGAACACGTGACCACTGAGCAGCGAATTCGCCAGACCGACACCCATGATGGACCCTATCAGCGTGTGCGAACTCGAAGCAGGAAGGCCGAGATACCAAGTGCCGAGATTCCAAATGATGGCTGAAATCAGCAGCGAGAACACCATGGCGAACCCGGCGGCGGAGCCGACGTTGAGCACGAGTTCTACGGGAAGGAGCGAAACGACGCTGAATGCGACCAAGCCGCTCGAAGTCAAGACGCCGATCAAATTCCACAGGCCGGACCAGACGACGGCATAGACCGGTTTCAATGTATGCGTGTAGATGACGGTGGCGACGGCATTGGCGGTGTCGTGAAAACCGTTGACGAACTCGAAGCCGAGAGCCAAGCCGAGCGCAAGCAGTAGGAAGAGGGCACTGAAGAATGAGACATTCTGGCCGAAAAGGTGCAAGCGGATCTCCTTAGACGTTTAGAACAGCCCGGACTTGATACTTTACTCGCGCGAGATTACGCTTTTATGAACTTCCGCCCAAGGAGGTACTGTTTATGGGTGGCGATCACTCGGTAATGCCGCGCAATAGCCAAAACGCGGCGACCCAGCCTAAGATGCCCAGTACGATCATGATCCAGCAGATGCGGTTCCAGAGAGGACTGCGGGTGAGCGGTTTAAACAGCTTTGCGCCCGCGCCGTATTGCAAGAAGATGTGTTCGAAAAGCGCGACGCGCGATCTCGATCCATGGCGCGGAACTGGAGCCTGGCAGCCGCCCATACGATTGTCTTTGTCTCCGAACTCTTCTTGGGTTCTCAGCGCGAAACGCTCCCACCAATTGACATGATTTCACGAAACTGTTTGAGTTGGTTGGACGGCCATGAGACAAAATCGGAGAATGACGATTCGCTCGTTGATCTCGGTCGTGTTTTGCGGGTTCGGTGCGCTGACGAGCTTTCACGGACCGTTCGCTTTCGCCCAGACGCCAGGACGGGCGGCTGCCGACGCTTCTATCAGGATTGTTGTGGTAGCCGGGCAAAATGGGAGGAATGCGCTCAAGAGTAAGACCGCGAGTCCGTTGATTGTCGAAGTCAGAGACGCAGGCAACAGGCCTGTTCCGGCGGCGGTGGTCACGTTCATGGCGCCCGAAGACGGGCCCGGGTTGGTCTTTTCCAATGGAAGCCGTTCGCAAACGCTAATTACCGAAGTGAATGGGCGAGCGAGCGTGATCGACGCTGAACCGGTGGACCTCGGATCTTTCAAGCTGAGTGTGACGGCAGCATATGACCTGCATTCCGCGACGGCGGCCATCAACCAGGCGAACATTCGGGATGGGGCCGAGGCGGTTGCCGTGTCGCGTGAGAACATGGGCGCGCGAACCGGCATGTCCGGGCGCACGAAATTTGCAATTATCGGCGCTATCGCGGTGGCCACGGGCGTGGGGATAGCAGTCGCACTGACGCACGGGAAAAATTCTTCGTCGTCGACGTCTACGATCGGAACGGGAACACCGACGGTCGGCGCGCCCCACTAACGAAGATGCCTTTCATTCACGCGGGCGGCTTACGCCACTATTACAGAATCGACGGGAAAGACGAGCGGCCGACGCTGATTTTTTCGCACTCACTGGGCTGCGATCACTCGCAATGGGACGCCCAAGCGCAGACATTCGAGGGGCGATTCCGGGTGCTGCGCTATGACATACGCGGGCACGGCGCGAGCGATGTGACGCCGGAAGATTACACAATCGAGACGCTCATGAGAGATGCGCTGGCTATCGCGGATGGTTTGAGAATCGGCCGGTTTGCATTTTGTGGACTCTCACTGGGAGGGATGATCGGGCAATTATTGGGCGCTCGCGCGGCGGAGCGGATCACGCACTTGGTTCTGGCGAATACGTCGGCGCGATTTCCGGATCCGAGCGTGATGGAAACTCGCAGGAAGACGGTGCTGGAGGAAGGCATGGCCGCGGTTGCCGATGCCGCGATGCAGCGCTTCTTTACCGCGGAATCGCTTAGCGGTGATGGGCCTGAGGTTGCGCGAACCCGGCGGGTGCTGCTTGCGACCGATCCGCGGGGATATGCATCCTGCTGCGCCGGGATTCGGGACATGGACCAAAGGCCGGAGCTCGGGTTCATCCAGACGCCAGTGCTGATCATCGTGGGCGATCGAGACGTATCGACGCCATGGCAAGGGCATGGGGATCTGCTGGCGAGCGGCATTCCTCATGCACAGGTGGAGCGGCTGCCAACGGCGCATTTGTCGAACTTAGAACAGCCGGAAGCGTTCAATGCCGCGCTAGAGCGATTCTTAAGCTTTAACGACGCCAACCTCTCCTGAAACCGACGTCGGGCGCGATTCCGACCGCGGGCCAATGCCGAAGCCTATCGCAGGCGCGGCAGACATATATGCCGCACTCCGGGCAGAAATCGATGGTGGACAATCCGCAATACGCGCAGAGGCCTCTCACAAACAAACCGTCATTCATTTTGTAGCGCAGTGTGTGCGCAAACGCTTTGCGAGACCAATTATTCATTTCAAACCGCCTTTCTCTCCAGATTTCGAGTATCGGGCTCCGCGCGCAAAAGACGCATGGCGTTGCCGCCGAGAATCAACGATTCCTGTTGGGGAGGCAATCGGAGTAACCGGATTTTGTGAAGCTCCAAGCCGGGGTGCAGCCATGGACCGTCGGAGCCGAACAACACCTTCTCTGCCCCGGCGCGTTTGACGGCCTCGACAATATAGTCGAAGCGGCGCACGGCTGAGGTGTCGGTGTACACGTTTGGATAGCGGACAAGCTGGTCGATGAGGCGTTGGTGCGCCTTCCAATCGTCTGTGAAACTACCAAGATGAGGGATGATAAAGCGCACTCCGGGATATTGCGGGGCAAGCATATCGACCACCTCAGTGCGGCTGATCACGTCAGCGAGCAACGGCACGCGAAAAGCTTGCGCGGCCTCGCATACCTCACGCGTGGGCATCGCTTCATAGCCGTGCAGCTTGATTCCGCGAAAACCCCAGCGGGTGACCGCATGCTTGACCATTTGGAAAATGCGTCCAGCGTCGCGCTTCGCGTGAACGAAAGCGAAGGCGATCAGACGCTTTGGATAGCGCGCGACGATACGGGCCAATTGCGCATTGGCTTTGTGATAGTCGGTATGGAAGATGGGAAAGACGACGGTCTTGTCGATGCCGGCGGCGCGGGCGCGGCGCAGATAAGCCTCAAGCGGCGCGTCGGTGTTCCACGGGGCAGTCATGTAGTCGCCGTGACCCGCGTGGCAATGGCAATCAATGACCATAGGTCAAACTTCCTTCTGAAATCTGGGCTGGCGAAAGGCCATTCGAGGCCTTGCTCATTTCATGCAAGAAGTGAATACAGGTTTCCGTGCCTTTGTAGAAGTTCGGGAGGTGGAACTTTTCGTTTGGAGCATGCATACGATCGCCGGGCAGAGCGAAGCCCATCAGGACCGTCGGGATTTCAAGTTTCTCTCGAAATAAGCCGACCACGGGAATAGTGCCGCCCGACCGCAAGAAGACAGGCGCCGAGCCGAAGGCGTTTCGATAAGCGAGCGCGGCTGCTCGCACCGCGGGATGATCGCGCCGCAGGACTACGGGATTGACGAATGCGGAAGCGCGAATTACTGTTTTCACCGTGGAAGGCGAAACGCGACGGATGTGGCGGCGAAACATATTTTCGATTTCGCGCGGGTCTTGATCTGGCACGAGACGGAAGCTGAGCTTGGCGACGGCGCGCGCCGGGATCACGGCTTTCACCCCAGGGCCCTGGTAACCGCCCGCCACGCCATTCAAAGTAAGAGCCGGCCGCAAGGTAGTGCGTTCATACAAGCTGAAGCCAGGCTCGCCCCAGGCTTGGCTCACGCGAGCATCGCGCATGATCTCTTCATCGGAGGGACCGACGCGCGCCATGTAATCGCGTTCTGCATTAGCAGGTAGACGCACCTTCCGATAAAAGCCCGGAATAGCAACGCGGCCGCTCGCATCATGCAAGCCGGCGAGCAAATCCGACACGACTTGCAATGGGTTGTGCACGGCGCCACCGAAGTTGCCCGAGTGCAGATCCTGCTCGGGGCCTTGCACTTCCAACTCAATGCTCAAGGTTCCACGCTCGGCGTAACTGATGGCAGGCCGATCAGGGGCGAGCATGCGTGTATCGGAGAGAACCGCGACATCGGCGCGAAGAGCACGGTTGTTCTTATCTATAAAGCCTGAGAGGTTGGGGCTGCCAATCTCTTCCTCGCCTTCGAAGATGCACTTTACGTTTACCGGCAGAGCGCGCTCGGTCATAAGCCAGGACTCGAGAGCTATTACGTGGGCAAACATCTGGCCTTTGTCGTCGCAGGCGCCGCGTCCGTAGAGGTTCTGGCCGCGCACCTCGGGAAGAAATGGCGGCGATCGCCACTCCCGCAACGGGTCGGCGGGTTGCACATCGTAGTGTCCATAGACCAGGACGGTTGGCCGCCCGGGAACTTTCTCGGAGGCGGCGTACACCAACGGGTGGCCGCCCGTCGGGACGACCCGGACACCACCCATGCCAGCACGTTTCAGGCGGCCTGCAAGCCATACGGCGCAGCGGTCGATGTCGGCCGCGTGCTTGGCTTGCGAGCTAACGGTCGGAAAACGGACGAAATCTTTTAGTTCGGCGACAAAGCGGTGACGATGCCGCCTGGCATATTCAATGGCGCGAAGGGGCCGCATCGTTTTCAACACGAGTTGAGGTCATCGCGCCTATGAGACCCACCCGATTATCAGAGCTGGTATTCGAGCTCATGCTCGGCCGGATGCTTGCCGCGCACCGAAGTGGGCTTTCCGTTCTTACGGGCGGGCGTGGGCGAAGACTGCTCCCAGGGGAGAACTCGCTGGGAAATGGGCCTGCCGGCGAGTCCCATGGCCTGCGCGCTCGTGAGCCATTCTTCGGATTGCTCCGCTATTTCGAGGAGCAGAGTTTCAAACTGGGCGCGCGTGGTTTGAAGGATGTGCGGCTGCGACAGCCAGCGCAGGATTTCGCGCCCGGTGACGCCCATGCGTTGACGCGGGGAGGTGACCAGCCGCTCGTGGAAGTAGCGAATCAAGACCTCTTCAAGCACATCCCAAGCGTTGTCGGCGCCAAAGAGGCGCTTGACATCGTTCGAGTTCAGGATCTTGAACGCTTCTTCGAGCAATTGCATGACTTCAACTCGGAGCACGTTGAGGTGACCGAACGAGAGCCACTTGAGATTGTTGCGCAGGTCGAGTCCGGCGCGGCGAACGATGGCGATGGAGCCGAAGCTGGGATCGTAGGCGCGTTCGCGAATCACGTCGGAAATGCGCTTGTCACGCCAGAACAAGGTGACCTGATGCACGAAATGAGAGAAGAGCTTATGAAAATCGGTGTTTGCGCGCGAGCCGGTCGGGACAGCCCCGCCCCCGTAATTGAAGACGCGCTTGTAGGCGGCCAGGCGCTCGCGCTGGGTGTAGCGCAGGACTTCGCGGCGATCGAATTGATACAGCGCGTAAGCGCCCGGGCCTCCGGACAGCCTAACGGTGCCGGCACGGAATAGCTCCTGAAGCTTTTGCACGACGCGGAACACGCCGATCTTTTCGTGCTGCCACAGATAGTACATGTCTCCGACGGCGATGATGCGCTCAGACGTGATGGTCTCGTCGTAGGCTTCTACGCCCGCCGGGATGCGAGTCTGACCGAGCTGACTAGCCGCCTCGGGCCCGATACCGGTCAACTGCGCGAGGCCTTTATCCGGAGGCGCCGGCGCCTTGCTGTCCGTGTCCACCACCGACCGCAGCATGTCGTCGATTTGCTTGGTAAGCGCGTCGGCGAGCTGCGGGTTAGAAATCAGATCGGCCGAAAGGCGGCCCGTCACCGTCTCGCGCAGCGCTGCTACACGGTCATAAAGGGACTGATAATCCTGTTCCGTCGCCATAGAAACATCTCCTCACTCTGAGTCTCTTGATATCTTTCTTCCATGCACCAGCTCACTGCATCAGGCGCCTAGCTGGAGCGCTTCGCGAATGCGTTTGACCTCGTCGGGGCTCAACTCGGCCGGGAACTCGGCAGACCGGACCTCGAACGCCAGGCCATAGGCCTCATCCAATCCATCCGCGAGCAACTTCAAAGCGCGTTTCACGCGAGGCGTGTGATAGCCCGGCGGCAAGCCTCTGGCATCCTGTGGCGGACTCATGGAGGCATGCACGAATTTGCGCAAGCGGTCCGTAGAGGCCTTGAACGATTCCAAGCCATCCTTGCCGGCGTCTTGCAGCAGGGCGGGCAGTTCCTCGGTAGCTGCGCGGTCGACCCAATCGAGCAGTTCGGCTACAAAGAGGCCGGAGGTGTCATAAGCAAAGGTGTGCGGCTCCAGACTGTTGGTGTCGCGATCGGGAACCCAGACTGTCAGATTGGCGAAGTTGAGCAGGGCGGTTTGCCGCTCCGCATCGGCCATGAACACGGAATCCATAGCGAAGTAGGCATCCTGCACGCCTTGCGCGACGACGTCGAGAGCACGCGAGATCAACACCAGTTGGGTGCCGAAGAACGGCTGGCGGCTTGAGATGCCTCGCAGGAAGAAACTCTTCTCGTGATTCCAGCTCTGCTTCAGGCCGATGACGTAATCGACCAAGATCATGTAATTGGTCAGGTTCTGTTCGTCGTCTACCGTTGTAACGAATCTGCGCTCGAGCCCGAAGCGCTGACGCACCAAGCCCAGACTGCCGGCTTTGCGAATATGCTCGGGGTTTGTGGGACTGCCCGGCCCTAGCAGCAGCTCAAAGAGCTCATCCACGCGAGGAACGCGAGGACCGCCGACTACACCAAACTCGTTCACTAGCGAGGTGAACTGCGAGCGGACGACGGCCTGCACGGTCGCGAGATCTTCCTGTTCGACGTAAGGAATCAAAGGATAAAGCCCGTCGAGCAAGGGCATGGATTGATCGAGGGCGACTTTGGCGCGGGTAAAGATGCTCGCCTGCGCACCGGTGACCGCGCCCATGTCGGTCTGGACGGTATAGCTGCGAGGCGTCCAGGTCCACTCGGTATGTCCCTCAACTTGTTTGAGGTCGAATGCCTGGTTGAGAGCGCCGACGAATCCTTTTGGGTCGTCTCCCTTCGAACGCCAGCTTAAGACTTCGCGAATGGCGCGGTCCGCGGTTACGGCGAGCGGAGATGCGCCGCCCATCAAGCTAGGCGGTCCGGTGCGAGTAGTGGACTGGACACCGCCGACGGGCATTTCCTGCGTCAGCACGGAGAACGATTGAATGTCAGCGAGATCGCGGGCTGCGCCATTGGGGCCGTGGCCGCCGCGCGCGTGAACGGCGCCACCGCCGCCGGCAGGGCTGTCGCCATGGACGCGAGTGTAGAAGAACGGGTTTTCCACGACCGGCCTACCCAATTCGGTACCGTTGGTGGTCCAACCCTTAATGTCTACCTTGATCCAGTCGCCGGCCGAGAACGGCGCGCTTGAATCCCAGGTGACGATCAGCGACTCCTTGGGACTGTTCGCATAGCTGATGCCTGAAATGGCAGCACCGCCACCGGTGGGAACGAAAGCGCCGGCAGTGCTGAACTGCACCGGGTATCCGGGTATCGCGGTGGCAACTCCTGTCGCATGATCCACCGTCGAAAGGCCCAGAGTCGCGGAGACCGCATCGATGGCGCCGCTCTTGCCTGAAAGCGTGTTTAAGAGCTTCGCCGGGATATGTTCGTTGAAATCAATCTCCAGGGTGTACGTGCTGTTGCTCGTGTCCGATATTGCAATGCACCGTTCAATCTTTAACGCCATTTCCGTTTTCCTTCCTAATGTGTCTTCCCGTTTTTCCGTTGCGGCCGCGAACAAAGTTCCGTGCTTTGCAGCCGCTTCCCGCGCCAGCCGTAGCCCATGCCGCGCGGCTAGTCACGTAATTCCTTCTCGAACCAATTCCGCGCGGTCCGCTCTGTCGTCAACCTTCGAGACGATCTTCTGCCCGATGTTGGTGGAGTGGACGGAGATGGACGTCATGCCCACTCGCTCGGCGATCTCCTCCCAGCAGGCGGCGAGCGCTGTACGGGCGGCCTCGATGGGCTCCCGGCACTGCTCAATCCCCTGTTTCACGCTGCCGGCCCAAGGCATCCATTCCCCGCGCCGCGCATGTCCCAAACCCGCCAGGTCCTTCAGCTTCTCGTAAGAGACGAGGTCCGCGGCGAACTGCTGCTCAATCCGATGGAAGCGCTGCTGGCAAATGGTCAGAGCACGCCGCGCAGCATTCAGGTCGGGCGATTGCCCCACCGCCTTTTGAGCGGCGCGGGCGGCCTTTAGCGACTCTTCCAACAGCCCCATCAGATCCAAAATCGTATCCTCGAAATAATCCACTAGAGCCGCTTCGCCTGCCAGAGGCTTGTCCTCTACCACAGTCAGCCGCAGCGCGACTAATGTATCCTGCAACTTTCGCAACTGACTGAACAGCTCGCGGAATGTCGGTTCGAGGGGCACGCGTTTATCTCCTCACCAGCTCCTTATAGAAGTTCTTAGTAATGGTTCCGGGCCGCGCGAGCCGCCGGTTCAGAGCGAGACGGCTGGCGCCGATGAGAAACCGCTCCGGGATAATTCCCGGATCCATACCCGCAGAGAGCCGGCGCGCACTCTCCTCGATCATCTGCTGCTCTTTGGGTTCGAAACGTATCACTTGGGACAGGCATTTGTCACCCAGAGTTTTGAAGGGCTGGAAGCACATGGCGTCGACGGCGGCGGCGCAGGCTTCGGGAAACGTTTTCAGGATTGCGCCTGGAATGTTGCCGGCATGCGGATCGGGATACACGCGCGTCCAGGCGCGACGGTATTGCTCGGCTTCGGCGTCGAATCCCATGCGCCGCAACATCTCAACGCTAATCAGGGTGCGGAGATATGGGATGGGATGCACACCGCGTGGATTAAATCCGAAGACGGCGGCCGGGGCGCGGCCGACGACGTCCATAAGCGAACCCACAACTTCGGGACCGCCCAACAGCAAGGCGCACATATCGGCGAACATCTCGCGGTTCCAGCGTGTCCACACCGAGGCGACCGAACGCCCCAGGTTCGCGTTCAAAATTCGAAGAGCCACAGCTCGCGGCACAGCCTTGGCAAGCCCCAACTCGGTTTGCAGATTGTGGCTGACTTCATGCATTACCGCACCGAGGGTCCAGGGATTGACGAGGCGATGGTAGGGTAGCTGCACGAGCGGGAACGGATTCAGCTGCTTGCCTAATCGGCTCATAGCGATCCCGCGGCGGATGGTCGCCGGCGCAAAGCCCGTACGCATAAAACAGAAGGGCGGCGGAGCGGGTATAGACTTTGCGACGCCTACACCCGTATAGGCGGCCTGATAGCAATCCATGGCGATGCGGTCACAACTCAGCAGCCATTCCCCGAAGGGCATGGACTGCCGCTGGCCGAATAGTTCGAAATAGAAATCCCAGATCTTTTCGATCCCTTGGACCCACTTGTGCGCGTGATCCTTATGCACCACCACTCGTTCGAGGCGCGCGGCGGAAGGCTCCCGATTTGCGGAGTCGATTGCCGTGCTCACGTTTTTGGTCATGTCGAGGAGACCCTGGCGCAGCTTGGTGATCAGCTCGTTGACGGCCTGTATGTGGCCTTCGGAGGGAGAGGCTGGGCCGGTACCGAATTCTTCCCGATGAAAGGGCCGAAGCGCCGCGGCGTGGCGTGTGACGTTAATGGATTGAGCGCGGAGCCAGGCCGGTAGCACCGCAGGCGCCCCGGCCGTTCGCTTGAGCCGGGGAGAAACGGTTTGCAGCCGCTTCCTGACTCTTGGAAGCGTGCGGGCAAGGGTCGCCATGGCGGCTTACCTCAACACTTGGCCGCAGCAGCGGCAGTAAGCGGGAGCGGCGGGAACGCCGGGTGTGCCACATGCCGGACAGATGCATTGGCCACCGACGACGCGGCCGGGGCGGGACACGACGCGACCGGCAGCGGCATGCGCAGTGCCGCCTGTAGCATGCGGAGCGGCGGCAGCGTGCGGAGAGCCGTCCTTGACATGAGGAGCGCCCGGACCATGCGCCACGCCGCTCGGGATGCGCCGTACACCTCCGTGACGCGGGATACCGCGATGGATGCGATGACGGCGATGGCCGTGAATTGGAACACGCACGCGGCGCCCGTTGATCCAGCGGTAGCGCCATCCGTGCGGGCGCACCAAGCCGCGCCCGATGGTCTTATGAAACCGTTTTTCGATGGTATGGTGACGGCGGAGAGCATGGGCGCGATGACGGGGATGTCCGAGCACATGACGCGTTTGGCGGGCGAGTGTCCGGACGGCCGTACGCGGCGTGATTTTTCGTCCGTGAGCGGCTTGCCTCGCAATGCTATGCACGGTTTTACGAGCAATGGCAGGAACGGCGCGCAACAAGGGACGCGCAGCCGGCCGCTTGTGCAATCCGCGAGCGATCTTGCCCACGCCGCGAGTCAAATGGGGCGACACATGCGTGACGGCTTTAGCGACTTTGGGAAGCATTTTCTTCGCCAAAGGCGCGATCGCTTTCGCAGCCACAGGCAGAAGCTTAGAAGCCGCCATTCCGATCAAAGGAAGAAAGTGCTCCGCGGCTTCCTCTTCGGTTTCGGCTTCGGCGGCGAGTTCCCCGAGATGCTCCATCATGGCGTCAGGATAGATCTTCCGGATGGGGCTGAGCTCGCCTTCGAATTCGTCCTCGCTTTCGAATTCGTCTTCATGCGAGGCGCCGTAGCCGGCGGGGCCTTCGAGTTCGTCCTCGCCCTCTAATTCGTCTTCGAATTCGCCTTCACCGAGGAGGTTGCCAACAACATTGCCGATTGCGCCCAGCCATCCTTCGCCCTCGCCGGCCTCGTCCTCGTACTCGTCCTCATACTCACCTTCGTATTCGCCTTCGTCCTCCGATTCGTATTCGTCTTCGTACTCGGGCAGGGCTTCCAATTCATATTGGGAGCTGCAGCTTTCGCAAACGTGTGCCATGTTGTGGTTCCTCCTTCAGTGGTTCTTTTTCGCGCGCGCAGCAATCTACCCGCGCACGGCGCGCCTGCGGCGATGAGCTTGCATGCGGCGGCGGGGCTTCTTAAACGCCCGACTCACCTTCACATTTCGCGCTACGGCCGCAGTGCATGCTTTCGAGCTGCCGAGAACGCGACGGACGTGCTTAGCGGCGGTGCGGGCAGCCTTCTTACGGGTGATGCGGACGCCTTTAGCGGCCTGGCGCTTGAGATCCTTCACGGTTCTGCGCATGATGGTTGGAACGGCGCGAACCATTGGACGCGTGACACGACGCCGGCGCAAGATGCGCGTGAGAATCGCGGTTCCGCGTACGAGGTGGGGAAGAATGCGGCGCAGCGCACGGCGGTCGGCAGGCGAAATGACGGTGACGACGGAGGCGCCGGCCATGGCTTCCGCCGAGCCTTCGTGCTGCTCATGCGAGGCCGACTCGGCCAGCATTTCGGCTACGGCTTCGTTGTGCGTCAGCTCGTGGGTGGCGATCTCGTGCGCCATTTCTTCTTCGCCTTCGCCTTCGAGTTCGTCTTCAGACTCGAATTCGTCCTCGTATTCGCTTTCGAGCGCGCCAGCGGCCACTTTCCCGAGAGTCGCGCCGGCGGGTCCCAGAATGGCTCCGCCAACGAGAGGAGCAGCAACTTTGGCGACCTTCTTGAGGACGGGAGCAGCCTTCTTCAGAAACTTTCCGATGCTGCCGAAGAACTGCTCGGACTCGAGCTCGTCCTCCATTTCTTCTTCGCCGAGCAGGCCGCCAACGACGTTGCCGATGGTGTTAAGCCAGCCTTCGCCTTCGCCCGCCTCTTCTTCGAGCTCGCTTTCCAACTCATCTTCGAACTCGTCTTCCGTTTCACCTTCAGCCTCCTGCTCACCGAGGAGGCTGCCGACTACATTGCCCACGGCGCCCAGCCAGCCTTCACCTTCCGCCGTAGTCTCGTCTTCAAGCTCACCTTCATGGAACTCGTCTTCAAGCTCTAATTCGAGCTCGCTCTCGTAATTCGACATTCGTCATACCTCCTTGAAATGGCGACGACAGGACGAGGATAAACTCGAATCACAGTTTGGTGTAAGTCACATTTTGTGACTAGCGCATGCGAGGTCGCAGAAATCGGTGTCGCTTAATTGAGTTGACTTGCCTCTGAAATGCGATGGGAGGAGCCGCTGAAACGCCGCTCATGAATGCGTCACTAGAACTTGTTACTTGAAACAAGCCGAGCGCACTGATATCGTGCAGTACTTACGTTTTGACAACTCAGGAGGCCGAAGCGATGCGTGTTGAAGAAGCCGCTGGCGTTGACGAAACGGCCAGCATTGAGAGACTCATCCGGACAGTGGTCGAACAACGGTGCGACGGAAACTGTGAGGTAAGCGAAGAAGACGGCAACGGGGAAGAGGTATTGATCGATGTCGAAGTGGATGGGTCGCGGTACTTAGTGATCCGGCTTCCAAAACCTACGCAACGCGATGTGCAGCTTAGCCCACGCGAACAGGAGATCGTCAGGCTTGTGGCCCAAGGGCATCCGAACAAGATCATCGCCGATGTCCTGAACATCAGCGCATGGACAGTTTGCACACATATCCGCAGAATCTTCAGCAAACTAGGGGTGGGGTCGCGGGCGGCGATGATAGCGCGCCTAGGTGGACCTGGCCGGAGCGCGGGGGCAACGGCCGGCTATGAGCTGGCGTCACCCGGTCGCGAAACTGTCGCGCGACGCACGCCTCAAAGTGCACGAGCGGCACAGCGCTAGTCAGCGGTGGTGATACCCACCGGCTTCCTGGCGGCTGAGCGATTTGTCGGAAGGGTGCGCTTCAAAGTGCTTGATGGCTCGCAGCAGATCCTCGAAAAGCATGCCGGCCAAATCACGGCTGAGCCCTAGGCGGGCGAGGATGCGCTGCACCACAACATCCGAGCAGCCGGCGGGCAGCGGATAAGCGGGCACCTGCCAGCCTCTCACACGCAAACGATCCGCCAAATCGTATAACGTGAAGCGCGTCTCAGTTTCGTCCAGGATTTTCCAGCAACAACCCGGCACGCCGCCACGACCGTCATAGACGATCTGGAACAATCCGGTCTTGGCCAACTGATCGCCGAACCAGGCGCCGACCTCTTCGCAACTCTGGAGGATTTTCGCGTAGCCTTCGCGGCCTAAGCGAATGAAGTTGTAGTATTGCGATGCAACCTGACCGCCGGGACGCGAGAAATTGAGAGCGAAAGTGGGCATGCTGCCACCGAGGTATTTCACGCGAAACACAAGATCTTCCGGAAGATCGTGAGCCTCGCGCCAGACAATCCATCCACAGCCCAAGGGCGCCAACCCGAACTTGTGCCCGGAGGCATTGATGGACTTCACGCGCGAGATTCGAAAATCCCAAAGTACGTCGGGGTGGAGGAAAGGCGCGACAAAGCCGCCGCTTGCGGCGTCGATATGGAGTGGCACATCGAGGCCAAACTCCTCCTCGAGATCATTGAGGGCGAGCGCGATTTTGTGCACCGGCTCGTATTGGAGCGTAAACGTGACGCCCAAAGTAGGGACAACGGCGATAGTGTTCTCATCGCACCTCTTGATCACCTCGTCGGCCGACATCAGCACACGGCTGCCTTCGCAGGGGATCTGCCGGAGTTCCACATCGAAGTAGCGAGCGAATTTATGCCAGCAGATTTGGGCCGGGCCGCAGATCAGGTTGGGGCGGTCAAAAGGCTTGCCATCGCGCTGGCGCTTCTCACGCCATTTCCATTTAAGAGCTAAGCCGCCGAGGATCGCGGCTTCGCTGGAACCGGTGGTTGAGCAGCCAACGGCGTTTGCCGCGTCGGGTGCGTTCCACAGATCTGCGAGCATATGGACGCAGCGCGACTCCAGCTCCGCCGTTTGTGGATATTCGTCTTTGTCAACCAAATTCTTATCCACGCACTCATTCATAAGCTGCCGTACTTCGGGCTCAACCCAGGTCTGACAGAAGGTGGCGAGATTCTGGCGCGCGTTGCCATCCAAGAGGAGCTCATCATGAACCAATTGGTAAGCCGCAGCGCTGTCGATCTCGCCTTTGGGGAAGCGGTACTTGGGAATCGGCTTCTCTAGAAAGGCGGACTTGGACGTTATGCCGGCAAGCTGGGAATTTAATTCCTTCGTGCCATGGAGAGCCATGAATCCTCCGTAACGATAGTGTTCCAGTATAGCGGTGATTTCGAGGTTCGAAGCGCGTCCACGGATACAATAAGAACGATTCGGAACAAGGACAACCAGAATGGCTGGCAAGAAAATCGGCATTTTGACAGGCGGCGGCGATGTACCGGGCCTAAACGCTGTAATCAAGAATGTGGTCTACCGGAGCACGTCGGATGGACACGACGTAACCGGAATTCGTCTCGGCTGGAAAGGCCTCACCGATCTGAATTTTGACGATCCGGAGAGCGTAAAGCGCTATGTGCTTCCACTGAATCGGGAAAACACACGGACGGTTGACCGCACGGGCGGAACGTTTCTTCACACGAGCCGGACGAACCCCTCAAAGACAAAGAAAGTACCGGATTTTCTCAATCCGACGAATTTCCCGGCGGCGCAGACGACTAAGGAGGGCGTGACGACGACTACGTACGACCTGACGAAACGCGTGCTCGCAAACCTGGAGCGGCTGGAGATCGATTCGCTGGTGGCAATCGGCGGCGACGACACATTGAGCTATGCGGCAGTGTTGGACAAGCAAGGCTTCAACGTGATCGGGATACCGAAGACGATGGACAATGATGTCCGGAACACGGAGTATTGCATTGGATTTTCGACGGCGATTTCGCGCGCCAAAGAAGACATTCAGCGTCAACGCACGACGGTAGGGTCTCACGAACGGGTGGGAATCTTTCGAATGTTCGGCCGTGACGCCGGGTACACCGCGCTTTACACTGCCTACGTCACGTCGCTGCGATGCGGCATTCCGGAATACAAGTTCGATCTGGATCACATGATCGATTTATTGACGACGGACAAGCGTAATAATCCGAGCAACTACGCGCTGGTTGTGCTCTCGGAGGGCGCGCAATGGGAAGGTTACACGGTGAAGGAATATGGGGAGCCCGACGCTTTCGGCCACCGCAAGAAGTTCAGCGTAGCGGAGGCGTTCAGCGACGAACTCATGCAAAGAACGCATTTTGAGACTGTGGTGAGCGATCTCACTTACGACTTGCGGAGCGGCGCTCCGGACTTCCTGGACACACTGGTTGCCACGACATTCGGGACCATGGCCTATGACGCGATCACTTCACAAAAACATGGACTGATGGCCGCGGTGAACGAAGGCAAGTTTTCGATGGTGCCGATTCCCGATCCCAAACTTGGGCCGCGCCACGTCGATATTCAAAGCATGTACAACACGGAACGCTACCGGCCGACGTACGCGAGCAAAGAGGGCTTGCCGGTGCTGTTGACTCACCCGTAGAAGAACGCGCAGAGAAGCATGATCGAGCAGTCCACCGCGGCGCAGCCGCCAGTGTCCGAAGTTGTCGAAGCGCAAGGGCATCTGATCGACTCCCACATTATGGAGAAGATCTTCGACACCGTGGTGGAGTTCGGCGCGCAATTCGAGGTGGAGCAGTTTTCGATCGGGCGCACCAACAGCGACGCATCGCGGCTACGTCTCAGGGTGGAAGCTCCTTCCGATGAGCAGATGGAGCAGTTGATGACGGAGCTGCTGGCTCTTGGCTGCACTCCAGTGAACTCAGGCGATGCGGAGTTGAAACCGGCCGAGAAAGACTGTTGCGCACCGGAAGATTTCTATTCGACGACAAATCAGCGCACGCAGGTGCGGTATCGGGGGCAGTGGATGAGCGTCCGGAAACAGCGCATGGACGCGATGATCGTGGTGCGCGATGGGATGGCGGAGTGCCGGCGGCTGCGCGACATTCGGGCTGGCGATCCGGTGGTAGTCGGGATGAAGGGAATTCGCATTCTGCCGGAGGCCAAAGAGCGCGACCGCCTGGCGTTCGCGTTCATGAGCAACGAGATCTCTTCCGAAAGGCAGGTGGAAACGGCGGTAGCGCAGACAGCGGCGATCATGCGCCAAGTACGGAGCGATGGGAAAAAGATCATAGCGGTTGCCGGCCCGGTGGTGGTGCATACGGGAGGGTGCGGCGCGATGTCACGGCTGATCCGGAGCCATTGGATAGACGCGCTGCTCGCAGGAAACGCGCTAGCGGTGCACGATATCGAATCGGCCCTATTGGGAACGTCGCTCGGCGTCCGTACTCAGGATGGACGACTCGAACAGCACGGGCACCGCAATCACATGCGCGCTATCAACGCGATCTATCGGGCGGGAGGGATAGCGGGAGCGGTCGAGGCCGGCCGCCTAACGACCGGCGTGATGTATGAGTGCGTGAAGGCGCGCGTGCCGTTTGTCCTCGCCGGAAGCTTGCGAGACGACGGGCCGCTGCCGGGTGTTATCACCGACATGAACGAGGCGCAGGACGCGTATGCGGCACAGCTCGAGGGCGCGGGGGTGGTCTTGTGCCTGAGTTCCATGCTGCATTCGATCGCCGTGGGGAACATGCTGCCTGCTTGGGTGAAGATCGTTTGCGTCGATATCAATCCCGCTGTTCCGACCAAGGTGAGCGACCGCGGAACAGGACAGGCGGTAGGGGTGGTTACAGATGTGGGGCTGTTTCTAGAACTGCTCGCGCGAAAGCTGGGCGCCGAATGAAGAGGAAGCGGCAGTACACCGACGAGCATGCGGCGGCGGGAGTGGATGCGGAGCTACCCGCGATCGAGACCTGGCCGAATCGATTCGGAAGGTATGAAATCGAAATTGTGATGCCGGAATTCACTTCGGTATGCCCGAAGACCGGCTTGCCGGATCATGGCACGTTGAGGCTTGTGTACACGCCAGGGAAGAATTGCCTGGAATTGAAGTCACTAAAGATGTATATGCTGGCGTATCGGAATCTCGGGATCTTTCAAGAGAACGTGGTGAACCGTTTTCTGGCGGATGTGGTGAAGGCGGCTCAGCCGCGGGAGGCCACCGTAATTGGAGATTTCGCGTCACGCGGCGGAATTTCCACGCGAATTACCGCCACATACCGGCGCAAGAACAAAGTAAGCTAATGGGAAGCGACATGTCGCATCGCGTTACAACCCTATTACTGTTGGCGGTGTCGCTTCGAGCCGCGGATTATGAAAGCGGCCAGGCAGCGCGCGCAGTCATCGGGCAGGCTTCGTTCTCGGCACACGAAGGCGGCATTGCGGCGACTACGCTCTCGCTATCGAATGGCAAGCTGTATGCGGCGGATGAGACACATCGGCTGGTAACGTTCGACGTCGGTCAAATCCCGGGCGCGAAGGACGATTTTCTGGAGCGCCAAGGGCCATGCGCCTTGTGCGGTTTCCCTGCCGTAGAGCAAGTAGACCAGGCTGTGTTGCCCGGAGTCGCGGGCGTAGCGGTATTCCGCAATACGGTGGCGATGGTGGACACCGCTCATCATCGCGTGCTTCTGTGGCCGGACGCCGCTACTCCGCAGCCGATTCAAATCGTGCTGGATTTGGGGGAGGCGGCGGAACCTGTCTCAGTCGCGCTGGACGGAAAACGACTCTATGTAGGGGACGCCGCGGCGCATCGCGTGCTGGTATGGAATGCGCTGCCTGCATCGGACAATCAAGCCGCCGACGCCCTTCTCGGCGCGTGGAGCGAGAGGCCCGGCGCCGATAGTTTGAATCGGCCCGACGCGCTGGTCTCCGACGGCACGAACCTGTTTGTGGCCGATAGCATCGACCGGCGCATTCTGATGTTTACCGCGGCCGAGACGAGTCTGGCTCGTAATTCGGTCGTCAATAGCGCAAGCGAGGCTGCCGGGCCGCTCGCGCCGGGAACGTTGGTGACTATCACGGGTTCGGCGCTCGCCGATTCGGCGATTAGCTCGTCAGATGACGGTGTGCAAAGGCTCGCGGGCAAGTTGGGCGGCGTGGAAGCGATCTTTGACGGAGTCGCACTCCCTCTGCTTTCGGTGTCGCCGACCGAAGTGAAGGCGCAGCTTCCATACGACATGGGCAATGCTTCTTCCGGGAGCTTGTTCGTTCGAACGGAGCACGGGGACGGCAGCGTGACGGTTACAAACGCAACGGCGTTGAAGCTGGCGGCTACAAGTCCGGGACTATTTGCTTTTGGGGGAGCAGAGCCGCGGACGGGACTGATACTTCACACCAACGGCTCGCCCGAGGCTTCAGGGCGGCCGGTGACCACGGACGATCCCGCCAGACCGGGAGAGTTGCTGATCTTCTGGGCGACAGGTTTGGGGACCGTAGAGAGCGGCTCCGACAAAGCGCCGCAAATGGGAACGCCGTACACGGGGCCAAGCGCTGGAGTCACGAGTAAAGTTGGCGCCATAGCCGGTGGGCGACCGGCAGAGGTGATATCGGCGATCTTGCCCGATCGGTCTATCGGGGTTTATGAGGTTCGCATCGTTTTGCCCGTGGATCTGCCCAGCGATCCGAAGACCGAACTGCTAATCATGCAGGACGGGAGTGCGAGCAACACTGTCACTATTCCGGTTCGAAATATCATCCAATAGCTGATGCATCAGCTTCGTTGGCATGCGGTTCTGCAGCAATGGGTGGTGGTCACGACAGATCGACAGAACCGTCCGCAGATGCCTGCGAACTGGTGCCCGTTCGACCCGGGGTCGGGCCGCGTTCCCGATCACTACGATGTGTATCTGTATCCAAACGATTTTCCCGCATTCTCGCCGGACGCGGACCCGTTCGAACCATTTTCCATGCCCGCGCACAAGGGGCGCCCTACGCCCGGTGCGCTCGCCCAAGCCGAACTGTTTGCCGAGACGGGACCGCGCGGCGCGTGCGATGTAGTGCTGTACTCGCCCGAGCACACGCTGCCTCCCTCAAAATTGGGCCTAGAGAATTGGAAGAAAGTCGTGGAGGTTTGGACCGGACGCACGCGAGAGCATGCAGATAATCCGGACATAGCGATGGTGGCGGTTTTCGAGAATTGCGGAGAAGCAGTAGGAGTGACCATGCCGCACCCGCATGGACAGATTTACGCCATGCCGTTCATTCCGCCGATAAGTCAAAGGGAGCTTGCATCGTCGCGCGAATATGCCGCGGCGCACAACGGCGAGTGCCTGTTTTGCCGGTTGATGGAGAAGGAAGAGGAAGCGCGCGCAAGGATGGTTGCCGCGAATGATCATTTCGCGGCGTTCGTTCCGTTCGCGGCGCGCTTTCCCGCCGAAATCGGCCTGTATGCACGAAGACACGCGTCTACACTGCTGGAACTGACCGAGCAAGAGCGTTCGAGCCTAGCGGAAATCATCAGCATCATCCGGCAGAAGTATGACAATCTGTACGGATTCGTCATGCCGCTCATGATGACCGTGAAGCAAGGCCCACTGCGCGAGACTGAACCTCCTTATCACTTGCATGTTCAGTTTCTTCCTCTACAGCGGAGCGCCACGAAACTTAAGTATTTGGCGAGCATCGAGACGGCGTATGGAACTTTTCTAGCGGACACCGCCCCGGAAGAGATGGCCGAAAATCTTCGTAAAGCGAAGCCTATTTCGAACTTGTAAGCGGTCCTCCGCTAATTACAGCTGAGTTATTCATCTCGTCCGAAGTAAAGCTCATGGATCGGCTTTCGCCCGGCTGAAGATGCACGCGCGCGAACCCTTTCAGGACGGGATTCGGAGCGTAATCGGTTTTAATGTAAAGCTGCACGACCTCATCGCCTTCGCGTTGAGAAGCGTTTGTGACACGCGCAGACGCTGTCTGACCACGGACAGTTTGATCCGAGTAAGTGAAAGTCGAATAACTAAGCCCGAAACCAAAAGGATAAAGCGGGTCGCCCGAAAAGTAGCGATAAGTACGGTTCTTCATGGAGTAGTCGGCAAACGGCGGAAGTTGAGCGACCGACTTATAGAATGTGACGGGCAGACGGCCGCCAGGATTATTCTTGCCCGAGAGCGTGCGGGCGATAGCAGTTCCGCCTTCCTGGCCAGGGTACCAGGCTTCGAGAATGGCTGCGGCGCGATTCTTGGCTGCTTCCAGAGCGAGCGCGCTGCCATTGATCAAGACGACGATGACTGGTTTGCCTGTGTCGAGTACGGATTCGAGTAACTTCTGCTGGGGCGCGGGAAGCTGTATGTCGGTTCGATCGCCATGGCTGAAGCCGGGAATGTCGATGGGCATTTCCTCGCCTTCGAGCCTTGAGTTGAGTCCGATGCATAGAATGACGAGGTCGGAACGCTCGGCAATGCCGACCGCTTCTTGAAGAAGCACATCGGCCGGCACTCGCTCCGAATCGATCAATTTGGGCATGGCGGCGTAGGCGCTTCCAGGCGCGTAGCGGATTTCCGAGTGGGCGCCGAATTCTTTTCGAATTCCCTCCAGAGGAGTTACGGTGTAAGACGGCGTGCCGTTGTAGTTGCCGAGGAGCGCGTCTCTGTCATCGCCCGCGGGGCCCAGCACGGCAATCCTGCGAGGAGCGCGTTCCAGGGGCAGAATACCTTTATCGTTCTTGAGCAGCACCATGGATTTTTCGGCCGCCTCAAGAGCCAACTGGAGATGAGCGGGCGATGCCACTTCGTCCATGGCGATCTTTGAAAAGGGGACGCGGCTCGGCGGATCAAACATGCCGAGCCGAATGCGTGCGATGAATAAGCGCTCGACCGCGCGGTTGATCTCCTGTTCCGTAATCAGCCCCTGGTGAACGGCTTGGACGAGAGCCTGGTAGGATTTGCCGCAATCAAGATCAGTGCCTGCTTTGACAGCGGCGGCCGAAGCTTCAGCGAGGGATTTTGCGAAGTGGTGGCCGGAATAGATGTCGTCCACGGAGTCGCAGTCGCTCACTACATACCCGGAGAACTTCCAGTCCCGTCGCAGTGTGTCCTGAAGCAGGAAATCGCTGGCGCAAGCGGGAGAGCCGTTGACACTGTTATAAGCGCACATCACTGAATCGGCTGGACCCTGAGTCAGGGTCGTGTGGAAAGCGTACAAATAGGTGTGCTTCAGGTCTTCAGGCGTTGCATCCACGTTGTCACGGTGACGGGAGACCTCGGGGCCGCTGTGAACGGCGTAGTGCTTAGAGGTCGCGATGGTCTTGAAATAGCGCGGGTCGTTGCCCTGCATGCCCTTTATGAACGCGATCCCGAATTGAGAAGTCAAGTATGGGTCTTCGCCGTAGGTTTCCTGGCCGCGGCCCCAACGGGGATCGCGAAAGATGTTGATGTTGGGCGACCAGAAGGTGAGGCCATAATATCGGTGGTGGTTGCCGTGGGCGATCGCATCATTGTACTTGGCACGGGCCTCGGTTGAGATCACGTCCGCGATGCGGAGGTGCAGGCCGGTATCCCAAGTGGCCGCCAAGCCGATGGCTTGCGGAAACACCGTCGCGATTCCGGAGCGCGCGACGCCGTGCAGAGCTTCGTTCCACCAGTCGTAGGCAGGGATGCCGAGGCGTGGAATGGCTGGGGCGGCATTTTGCATTTGGCTGACCTTCTCTTCGAGCGTCAGGCGGGAGACCAGATCCGCCGCCCGCTGTTCCGGCGCCAGATCCGGATCTTCGAACTTAGTTCTCGCGGTTTGGGATAGGGCCAAAGAGACTACGCTGAATCCGAGCAGCGACAGAGCAAGCCAGTAGCGCATTTCAACAGTCTACTCGCTGGCCCGACCCGGTCAGCTACTCTGAAGCTGTCTGCACTTATGCGAGCACTTCTCAGCCTGCGACGCCGATGGAGAGAGGCGCGAATGTTCGCGCGTGCGATGGCGTCCGCCAGCCATCCGGTGACCGCGCAAATTGTGCCGATCCGACGATGCAACCTGGCTTGCACGTATTGCAACGAATACGACAAAGAGTCGGCTCCGGTCGCGACCGGCGAGATGCTGCGCCGTATTGACAAGCTCGGCGAGCTAGGAACAAGCATCATCACTTTTAGCGGCGGCGAGCCGACGCTGCATCCCGATCTGGACGTGCTGATCCGGCGCGCGCGCACTCGGGGAGCGATCGCGACGATTATCACGAACGGCTATTTACTCACTCCGGAGCGAATCCGTCGATTCAACGCGGCGGGGCTCGATTACTTGCAGATCAGCATCGACAATGTAGAGCCGGACGAAGTATCAAAGAAGAGCCTTAAAGTTCTCGATAGAAAACTGGAGTGGCTTGCCGAGCATGCGGAATTCGAGGTGACCATTAATTCAGTATTAGGAAGCGAGATCCGCCGGCCCGAAGATGCGTATGAGATAGCGACTCGGTCGCGGCAGTTAGGATTTCACAGCACAGTGGGCCTCTTGCACGATGGGAGCGGACAATTGAAGCCGCTCGACCGGTTGCAATTCAGTGTGTATGATCGAATCTTCGGACTTGAGAGCGGACTGTTTTCTTTCGCGCATTTGGATGCTTTCCAGCGGAATATAACGAGAGCGCAACCGAACCGATGGCACTGTCCCGCGGGAGGACGGTTCTTGTACATTTGCGAAGACGGTTTGGTGCACTACTGCTCGCAGCAGCGCGGCCATCCGGGCATTCCACTCGAGCGGTATGGCGTTGAGGATCTTGCGCGCGAAGGCGCCAAGACGAAAGGCTGCGCACCTTTTTGCACCATCTCCTGCGCGCACCAGACCGCGATGCTGGACGATTTTCGAACCAAGCCTCGGGAGACACTGGCCGGCATCGTCGCGCGACGCAAACAGCGGGATCCGAACTGGCGAACACCGGCGGCGGTTCGGGCTCTGGAGTGGATGTTCTTGCGAGATTCGCGGGCCCGGAGGGTGTTCGGCGCGATGGCGCTGAAAGTACTCCGGGCAAAGCGAAGCTGAGCCTGCGGGAAGTTATACGAGAAACAGATTAGTGCGTACAAGTACCGGCATTTGGGTCGTCATACTAGCATGGCGAGAATCTCTCTCAAGGCTGGCGCGTTGATCGCGATAGGGATACTGGGGGGCTGCGGCGCGCCAAAGCCACGGGTGCCGTCCTTGACGCCGGAGCAGGCGAATGAACTGCTACATTACAACCCGAAGGCCGAAACTTGGATGATCCATGTGAAGAAGTCAGACCCGAGCTGCGAATACAGGCTGGACTTGCCCGATCAGACATCGCAGCCGACGGCAATTGATTTAGATCACATCGTGTATTGCGGGAACCGGCCTAGTTCTAAGGAATTCGACGCGGCGGTCTCGTTTGCCTATGATCCGCAGGGGCAGAAATGGGTGATCACGAGATTTTCGAGCTAGGCGCTGGCGGTCTTCGCAGTAGCTTCGTCATCTAAACCGGCGCTGCGTGCCAGCACCTTTGAGACGCTCGACCAATCCTGCGCCTCCTGGCCATGAGACATAGCCGAGACGAGGTGGTCGCGGACTAAGCTGGCAATGGGCATCGGCGCGCCCAGTTCCAGAGCCAATTCGAGTACCTGGCGTACGTCTTTCAAACCAAGTTTGAGAGCAAACCCCGCGGGTTCGAACTTCTGATCGGCAATGGTGGCCCCGTAATTCCTATAGACGGGCGACTGGAATAGCTCGTTCATCACGTCGAGGAACCGATGGTGATCGAGGCCGGCCTTGCGTGTAGCGGCAAACCCCTCGCCGAATGTTTCGAGCAGGCTCGCGATCATGAAGTTCCCGCAGAGCTTGAAGACGTTGGCGTGCCAGGGCGCCGGACCTGCAACGAAGGCAGCGCGTCCGATCGCGTCGAAGAGCGGATAACAGCGGTCGACAGTCTCTGGTTCGCCGGCGGCAACCACCACGAGCTTCTTGTTTTCGGCGGCTTCCGGGCGGCCGAAGACACATGCTGTAATGAAGGGCTGGCCTCGCCGGCCATGCTCTTCGGCGAGACGGCGCGCAAAGGCGATGCTGATGGTGGAGCTCGAGATGTGAACAGGCGCCGGATCGGGTATGGAGGCGAGTCCGTCCCTTCCGAAAACGACCTCCGAGACGGCGTGGTCATCGGCCAGCATCGTGAAAGTAGCTTCGGAGCCGCGTGCGGCCTCGACGGGTGAATCGGCAACCCGCGCCCCCTCCCGAGCTAGAGCTTCGGTCTTTTCGCGCGTGCGATTATAGACGGCCAATTGATGACCAGAGCCGAGCAGGTTCCGGGCCATTCCCGCACCCATCCTGCCCAGCCCAATGAATCCAATCTTCATAGCTGGCCGTTTGACTCCGCCGAGGGCCGAACCGTTAGAAAATGATTTTCGCGGCCAGTTGAACGTTGCGAGGCGCGCCGGGGCCGATTCCGGGAGCGCCGAAGGTGACATCGTAGGTGGTGCTCACGATTCCCAGATTGCTTCCCGAAACGTTGTTCGCAGGCTCAGCAAGATTTCGGAAATTGAAGATGTTGAAGATCTCGCCTCGGAGCTGGAGATTCACCTTTTCAGTGATCGGTATGTTCTTAAAGATCGAAAAATCGATTTGATGAGTCGGAGGCCCGTAGAACTCGTTGCGGCTTTCATTACCATATGTGCCTGGGGCGGGAAGCGCGAATGCCGCCGGATTGAACCAATAGGCTGTGCTAGTAGCGCGATCCGAGGGGGGCACATTTGCGAACGGATTTCCGACTACCTCGGCGCGGTCGGCGTATTCGGACGTGCCGCTCGAATCGTTCCCGGAATAGACCGTGAACGGCGTGCCGGTGAAGAACGAGAACAGCGTGTTGATCTGCCACCCGCCGAAGATCGCGCGGTACTTAGTGGGCTGAGGAAGCGTATAGGCCAAGAACATGGAGAAGGAGCTGCGAATGTCGAAATCCGAATTGCCGTAATCGCAAGCGAGGCAATAACTGTTTTGCGGAATAATTCCTCGCGCGTAAGACAGATCGTCGAGGGAGTGACCGTAGGTGTAACTCAGCTTCGTAGTCACGCCGTGGAAATTGCTGGTCCGCAAGGAGCCGAGCAGCCCGTTGAAGTTGCTGTTGGCGACCGACTGCACTTCATCGATCGGACCGAGGTTAGGAAACTGACTGTAGTAGGGACGCGAAGATACCACCTCAGGGGCACCGATCGGAATTTGGTTGATATCCAAAGTATCGGGCATGTGCCGGCTCAAACTGCCGGAGTAGCCAACCTCGGCAACAACATCTTTCGAGGCTTGGTACTGAACGTTGAAGTTCGTGTTCATACTGTAGCCCGTCACAAAGTGCTGACTAACGGAAAAGGCGCCATAGGGACCGACGGCAGCAATCCCGCCAAAAACGGGAACGCCATCTTGGAGAGTCATGGGTGTTTGATTCACTAGATTCAAAACGGGCGACGGGCCCCCAATGTTATCGTTTATCCCCGTAGCGGCGCCGTTTGAGGTCGAACTATTGCCGAAATACGATATGTTGGGGACCTGGTAATAAATGCCCCAGCCTCCACGAATCACCAGCTTCCCTCCGGCGGTTGGCTGATAAGCGAATCCGAAGCGGGGCGCAAAATCGTGATAATCGCGGGGCCATAAAGTGTTCAGGCCATGGGTTCCGACATAGGTAATTCCGCCGTCGGCGGGAATAAACGTCGAGATCAGGTTCGCCGGATTGTAGACCGGACTCTGGTAAACCCAATTGAGACCGTAATTCAGCGTCAAGCGGGAATTAACTTTCCAAGTGTCCTGACCAAAGAAGGAAACGCCGTTTAGCCAGTAATTACGCTCCTGGTTACCGTAAGCAATCGTGGCGTGCGCAATCCCCACGCGTTCGGAAAGAAAATCGGCCAGGGAATCCAGGGATGGATTGGGAGACTGGCCGCTATTCGCCGGACAGCCTCCGCCGACCTCCCAACTGTCGTTGGGGCACTGGGCGGCAAAAGGCCCCTGTGTGCCGTCGAACTTAAAGGTCCCGGGGGCGTTTGCATCGTAAAATACATCGAGCCGGGCACGGCGGTAATCCGCTCCGAAGCGGAATTCATGCGCGCCGGTGGTGTAGGTAAAGGTTTGATCGATGTGGCCGGTAGTGTCGATGCGTCCCAAGGGGGGAGTTAGGCCGGTAGCATCGAAGCCGGTAATCGTGATGTTAGGCGAGCCAAAATCAGTTGGATCCGTTACGCCGGTATTCAAGCCGATCGCCGGCATGTTGAAGCCGTGATTCTGGTCGTCAAATACCTGCTTGAAATAGTTCACGCCCATAAGGGTCTGGGCGAGAAATCGAGGAGTGATGACTCTGTTATAAACGAGCGAGAAGTTGTGCATCCGACTAACCGCGGTTTGAAAGTAATAGGGGAGCGCCGAGCCCACATACTCGGTTTGATTACCAGTTCCGCCGAAATAACGGATTGCAATGTTATTTCTTTCGTTGAATTGATGATCTAACTTGATAACAGCGTTATAACTATTCGAAAGATTAATTCCGCCGCCATTGAAGTTATTCACCGTTGCGGGGCCGCTCAGACTGTTGGCCGGCCACAAGCTGTTGAGCAGCTTCAGAGCTAGCGGATTGACGGCAACGCCGTCGTTGGCCATGATCTGACTGGTCTCCGAAACCCACGCCGCAGAGGGAGTGGTGCCTAAGGCGGTGAGGGCCTCCTTGTAGTTCTGCTGCTCGTAATTCATGAAGAAGAATGTATGGTTCTTGACGATGGGGCCGCCAAGCGAGAAACCTTCCTGGTTGTTTCTCAGCTCCGAATTGGGCGAGCCCGGGGGAGTAAACCAATTCGGCGTGGCGAAGAACTCGTTCCGGTTGAAGTAATAAACAGAACCGTGGAAGTTATTGGTTCCCGATTTAACGACGACATTCAAAACGCCACCCGAGTTGCGATTCTCTTCGGCATTGCTGCTGCTCTGGAGCGAAAACTCGTCGATAGCGTCAATAGGAAGCACGACACCAGCGATGCCGGATACGCCACCCTGATTGACGGAACTGGTGTTGTGCCAAAGATCGTTGTTATCGGCGCCATCGATTTTCCAATCGACTCCATTGAACCGCGAACCGTTCACAGATCCGTTGGCGTTCGCACCCGGATTGAACTTCAGGAGTTGAGTGAAATCGCGGCCGTTTAAGGGTATGTCAAGAATCTGCTTTGTATTGATGAGGCTGGTCTCAGCCGACGAGGCAGTTTCGATCTGGACGGCGGACGCTTGCACCTCGACCGTGGTGGCTTGTTTTGCGACTTTCAAGGACAATGCCAGGTTGTTGACCTTGCCAGCGTCTACCACGATGCCCGCGACGTGAACCGTATCGAATCCCGATTGAGTGACAGTGATGTGGTAGTTTCCGAGCGGAAGGTCTTGAAAGACGAATTCGCCGGCCGAAGAGGTAGCGGTATCGCGGGTCAGGCCCGTATCCGGACTCGCCAGCCTCACGGCCGCACCAGAGACCACAGCGCCGGAGGCGTCAGTGACGGTACCCGTGACTCCTCCCCGAAAGGTCTGGCAAAACATCTGCGCCGGAACCAGAACCACCAAAGCGAATGCTAAACATGTCAGCCTGCGAATCATAATGGACTCCCTGTTTTGTGCCTTTCGTCACTCGTTGAATACTAATGCGAGGTCCTCTACTCAGAGGAACCGTTGAAAGCAGCTAAAACAGCTGCTCCGACCCTTTCTCATGCAAGCAAGCGAATGGGCCGGCCTTCACGTGGCGCGACGAGGCGCGAGAAAGCTAGACTGAACGGGCAAGTATAGCACTTCGTTGAGAGAGCCGAGAAAACAGGATTCGATCGCACTCGGCACGTGTGACAAGGCTAACGTGAGACCGAGCGCTCAGCGGGAGGAGAGAACGATCTGGTTGCCTTCTGAATCTTTCATGATGACGAAGGTTCCCCAGGGCTGCTTCTCCGGCGCGCGCACAAATTCGACGCCCTTGGCTTGAAGGTCGGCGTAGGTTTTTTCAACATTATCGACTTCCCAGGAGGTATTGAGGAAAGTGCCGATGCGGTCCTCGTGGCCTTCTGGAGTAAAGAGCACAACGCCGGTCTCCGCACCAGGGATGGTCAGTTCGATCCAGCGCTGCTTCTCAGAGAACTGCTGGTCGGTCAGAACGCGGAAACCGAGTTTCTCGGTGTAAAAGCGGAGCGCGCGCTCCTGGTCTCGGACAGAGATGCCGAGAAACTTGATTCGTTTGACCATACAGCCTAATTTGACATCCCTATCGCTCGAAATCAATGGAGATCCAGCGAGTTGGCGGAAGTAGCTTCTATAGCAAGCAATACTATAGTATGCGAATTGATCCTTACGTGATCGATACTTTAATGCGCGACCTGGTGGCGCATAGCCGTTCCAGCGCGGCGTTTCTGGTATATTTACAACTCTATCGGCATACGCATGGCGCTGGCCGCGAAACCGTGGCGCTGAGCCATTCAGTGCTTGCGGAACTTATCGGCATTTCGAAGCGCGCGGTCCAAACGGCGGTCGCCCACTTGCTAGAGCGTCGTTTGATTCGGCGTAGGAAAGTGCGTCCGACGGCGGTTCCGGTCTACGCAGTTGCGACGCCGTGGGTTCGGAAGCAGGAAAGCCCCGGAATCGCTTAGAGTTGTGTTTGCGGTCGATTCACAACGGCATCGCCGGGGGTTTGTTAAGCATTGCAACCAGGCGAAAGAGGCTCATTCCCGCGTTCTGCTCTGCGCCTTTTTTGCGCGACTCCAATGTGCGGATAGGGGAAATAATAGACTTACACGATAATTATTGTCCACTTAGGGATACTGGACCGAACCAATTGCCTATCAGCTTACGCCGCCATACAGCACCCGATCGCTCGCGTTCGGCGGGCGTGGTGAATTTATAATCGTAAACCAATGCTCGCATGTAGCGCGGGGGAGTTTGGAACGGCGGCGGGTTGATCAGTTTAATTACAGGTTCGCTCCCGGTCATGAGCCGGTACATCAAGCCGCTAACCCAACTGTTTTCCTGGTAAATGCCCAAGGCCGCAAACCACATTTGCCAATCGAGCCTAGGTTGATAAGGCGCGATCATAGGCAGCCCTCGATGGAGCTCACCGGGTTTGTATTTGAACGAATATTCATGCCAATGCACTTGGTCTTCCGAGCCTTCAAGAACGATCTCGGGCCGGGAGGTGGTCATGACGGCGAATAGTCCGTACGAGTTTACGATCTGAAATGGCGCGATCACTCCGAGGAGCCGGCGGATAGGGCGACTTCCCGCCACAAACATGCCGATAACTTGCAGAGCGCCTATTGCTAGCAAGAAAACCAGCGCCGCGGCGAGCGCACGCCGCAATGTGGGATTGGTAATCAGCGGCAGCGGTGGATTTAAGAGCTTGGAAAGCGGAGCAAAGCTTCGATCGTCGAAGGCCCATAAGCAGATTGCAAGAGTAAGAAGATTGAAGAAGGCATAGTTGCCGGTAAGAATGATCAGGATCTGAAGAAAAATTAGAAGCGTGGCTGCAGTGTGACGTATGCGGCCAGGAGCAAAGAGTAAGAACGGGCAGACTAGCTCGATCATCAATGTTGCGGCTGTGCACCAATCGAGGATCTCAGGCGGCAGTCGATAGGCATAATACGCGAGCGGGTTAGGTAATGGCTGCGTCAGGAAGTGGAACCGAAGAGCGCGCAAACTGCGCCATGCAGGATCGTGTGAGAGTAGCTTGACCACTCCAGATTCAAACATGAGTCGAAATAAGCAGAAGCGGTAGGCCCACACCAGCCACGGCAAACCTGAAAAGAGCGCAAGAAATCCCGATTCCAACAGCAGCGCATCCCATTGAAAGCCCATGAAGGGTTGTCCCGCGGTTACGAGCGACAAATACAAGACGAAGCAGGCAGCGGCGGCCGTCCGAGCGAAACGGCCAACGACCAGCGCCGCGCCGGCGACACATCCCAAAGCGCAAAACCAGACGAGAGCGGCGTCGCTTATGCCGAACCAGAAAAGAGTCGGCGCTTCGAAAAGCGCGCGATATCCCAGGACATCTCGCATCGCGGTGAGCGCCTGCCCCGCGGGGACGATCCCGCGAGAGCCGATCAAACCAGTGACCTGCGGCCACAAAGACGCAAATGCGGCAATGTAAATCAGACCTAAGAGGCGAAGGAACAACGCCTCTGTTAACTTAAATGAGCCGGGATTCTCGATACGGCGCCAAATTCCAATGAATGATTGGTGTAAGCGCATCCGCACTAACGCTAGGGGATTGGCAGCTTGCAAGTTGTATTATAGTTGCTGAAGACTTCCAGCGGCGCGGTAGCCAAGTGGTAAGGCAGAGGTCTGCAAAACCTTTATTCGGCGGTTCGATCCCGCCCCGCGCCTCCAACCTTATCCGAACTCTTGCTTTGCGGTGCAGCCCAGTGGCACCAGGCGAAAGCTAAAGAGCCCGCAGGACAATTTGCGATCCGGTTGAAGTCAGGCCCGACATATTGGCCACGAACACCACGGAACTGCCCCAGTTGAAGGTATATGAGTAGGAATTGTTGGTTGTGGTGGCGTAATATCCCGGAGGCGCGGGCTGGCTCGACGGCGGACCTGTATTCGAGGACGCGTTCACCGAGATTACATACGCATTGTTGCCCGAAGAATCGGGTGGCCCGCCTATCAGGACAAAAACGGCAAACTGGCCGTTGGTGTTCTGAAAGTTCAATTGCATATACTGCGGCAGAGCGTTGGTCTGAGCGGTCGCTCCGGGGCTCAACGCCAAGGGCGTTCCGATTGGCAAATTGAAAGGATTGGTTCCGGGCATTCCCGGTCCCACCGCCTGAATACGAATGGGAGTGTCGTTGTTAACGCTGACGTTCGTCACCGTAAGATTGTTGCCCTTCCAATTTTGAGTAAGAATGTTTGGCTGGTTATTGAGGGCGGGTACAGTCAGTGGAATGGGCGCTCCTCCGCCGGAGGTCAGCATCAGGTCGCCCGAATTATTTTTGGTCGCTTCGTTCTGGTAGGCGAATACGACGGAGCCGTTGGGAGTTTGAGCCATCGTCGCCGATTGGTTGACCTGCAGCAGCAAAGGCGAGCCGTCCCAAGTTTCGGTGACGGTGTTGAGCCCGACAATCGCGAACGGAACTAGCTGTAAGGCGGTCAATCCAGCGGACGGCATCGAAGCGCGCTCCTTTCGCATGCTTCGGAATAGATTGCGCTTACAAGCTGCGCATTAATACGTTTGCTCCTGAGGTGGTTCCCGGCGACATATTGACAACGTATACGAGCGAACTGCCCCAATTGAAGGAGAATGCGTAGGAGTTACCGGTGGTGGTCGCGTAATAGCCCGCAGGTGGCGAAACTCCGGTTCCTGGGCCGCTGTTATAGGCGGCGTTGACGGATATGACATAACCATTGTTGTCGCCCGAACCGCCGATGATGGCGAAGATCGCGAGGGTTGCCGCATTGCAAGTCATAACGAGTTGCATGTACTGCGGCAGCGCGTTGCCTTGCGCCGACTGAGCGGATATCAGGGCGACAGGCTTGCCGTTCGCAGATAAGCTGAGCGGGTACTGCCCCGGAACACCCGGCCCGAAAGCCGCAATCCAGATGGGCGTATTCGAGTTGGGACTGATATTAGTTACGTTCAGATTGTTAGCCTGCCAATTGTTCATCCAGATGCTCGGCTGCAGAGTATTGGCAGGGACGACGAGAGTGGTTGGCGCGCCACCTCCAGAGGTGACAGCCAAATTGCCGGAATTGTTCTGGGTGGCTTGATTGAAATACCCGAAAACCATCGTTCCGTTGGATGTCTGCGGCATAGATACTGCCTGATTGACGTCCAGAATGACAGGAGATCCATTCCAGTTGTTATCTACTGAATTCATGCCGAGCAGTTCGAAAGGGCGTGCTCGTAGGCGCCTGGGAGGGGTTCGCATTTTTTTCAGGTCCGGTCCCGGCGAATGACACCGGGACCGGCGGTACCGAGTTAGAGTGCTCGCATGGTGATGCTGACGGGTTGCGCAGTGCTGGGTGAGAAATTTCCAACCCAAACAAGAGAGCTGCCCCAGTTGAAGGTATAGGCGTAGGAATTGCTCGTAGTGGTGGCATAATAGCCGGCCGGTGGATTTACTCCCGTGCCAGGGCCGGTGTTCTGCGATGCATTAACAGCAATCACGTAGCCGTTATTACCCGAGTTATCGGTGGGTCCACCGATGACGCCTACGATAGAGAGCGTGGCGGCGTTAGATTGAATCAGAAGCTGCATCCACTGCGGAGAGGCGTTTCCCTGCGCCAGCTGACCTTGCGTGAGCTGAATGCTGGAGCCGATGGGCAGCGAAGCCGGGGTAACGCCGGGCATTCCGGGCCCCGCTACCTGGACCAGTACGGGCGTGTTATTGTTCGCGCTGATATTGGTGAGACTGAGGTTATTCGCATTCCAGTTCTGGATTACGATCGTCGGCTGATTGGCGTTGGCCTGCAGATTCAAGAAAGTGGGTTGTCCGCCGCCTGACGTAATCGAGAGCTGTCCTTGGTTGTTCTGCGTGCTTTGGTTAGTTGCCGCCAGAATCGCGGTTCCGTTCGGCATCTGGGGGATCGAGATATTCGTGTTGACCTGCAACGTGGTGGGCTGGCCGTTCCATGCTGCGTTCACCGAATTCTGGTTGATAACGCTGTAACCGTGCTGTTGCTTATGTCCTGTTCCCTTTTCCATGTCTCTCCTTACTTACTTCTGCTGCCGTCGAACTTTCTCTTGTCTCCCGAAGCTGGCGTCTCGCGCCCAGAATCCGGTGTCTCTGGCCCGGCAGTTCGGCCGAAGAACTTATGTGGGACTAACGTCCGTAAAGTTGAGATAAAGATTTCGCAACCGCAGCACTGGCGTATTTACACCGCTAAGTTGCGCGTATAGAGTGATGTCGAAAATCAGTTGCGAGCCTGGGGGCTGAGATTGCGATCCGAAGACCAAGTTGTTATTTGCAGCCCAGTTCGCAATGGCGGTTGCGTATTGTGCCGAGAAGTCATCCAATTGCGAAGCTTGACTTGCATCGATGACGAAGGATCGCGCAAGCACAATAGGCAGCAGAGGTGAGATGGGATTGGCTCCGGAGCTTCCACCCGTAGCAGCGGCGATCGGATAGAGATAGCTGCACGCGACCTTTACGCGGCGTTCCGCGGATTCCTGCTGGTCTGAGGCCTGGACCAAGCCGCTGCGCGCGCGAGCCGTACGCCTGGCTTCGAATAACGAGTTCAGCGAACCTTCATCCGCCAGCAGATCGTACATCAGCGTGTAGATGCTCTGGCAGAGGCTAGGCAAGCCGGAGGGCGGCGGCGCTTTCGAACATCCGGCGCTGATGCTCTGATTCGGTAGCGTCGCGATGTTGATCGGGTCGCTGTTGTCGACGAATGGGGTCACCGGCTGAGTGGCGCGTACGAGCGGCGTTTTGTAGATGAATTCGTCCTGGGAATACCATTCGGCGCCGCCCGATTCAAGCGCGATCAGGTTGCGTTCGACCTGAACTCCGGTCAGCGCGTTTTCGGCAGTCAGAACGTTGAGATTATCCACCTCGACTTGATGCGCTATCCAGTCGTTGACGAGCGGCGGCACTGGCGTGTACGTGTCCGTGATTCCATTCGGCACACTAGCTTGATATTGATTGGGATACGGAACGCCCTGCGGGTTGATCCCTTCTATCGAAAGTGTCACGCCCTGGAAGCTGGATTCCCCTTGCGCCGGGTCCCAGGTCAAGGTGATCAACTGCGTTCCACCGTTGCTCGGCACATCGGTGACGGTATAGGAATCGGTAATGGTGGTCAGTCGCGAGGCCAACTTTGCGGTGGGGGGCGGATTCCAAGTCGTGTTAGTCACTACCTCAGTTACGAGTGAAGCAAAGCTTTGCGCCGCCAGGCCCCAATTAGCGCTGGTGTCCGCCAGGTTGACCAAATAAGGCTGTAAGATCGGGTAAGTGGCGCTGAACCTCGCGAGAGCTTCAAACAACGAGTACAATTGGTTGGTATTGTCCTTCAGAAGCGCCTGATTTCCACTGCCTCCGTTCGATGAGACGCTCAGGTTTGTGTTGTAAGTGATGGAGTTAAGAAGTTGATCGTGAACCGTTAGCTGCGTCTGATACTGGTAGATATAGTGCCACGCAGCGGCGGAGACCAGCGGGTTGTCACCCAAGTTCTGGACCGAACTGCTGCTAGCGCCTTGTACGCCACTTTGAGACATGACCGTTGGCGGCGTAGGGTATTGCCGAAAGACGAGTGGAATTTCCGTAGCGGCGCCCGTGGGTCCAACGTGCGGCAAGCCGTTCGGATATGGGTTGACGAGTTGAAGCCACATGGATGGGCGCGCTTGATCGCTCGGCGTCTCACTCGACGGCGCGAGGAAATATTGCACGTGCGTGACGTTAAATTCCAGATCAAGCGTCACACTTGCGGTGTCCTGGATGTTGGAAGTCCCGAATAGGAAAGTCAACAAGCTGGCCCCGCTGCTTTCGATTGGGACCTGCGCGGTCGTGATCTGATAGCCCTGCGGAAGGTCGCCTCCGCCCTTAGGCTGAACCTCACCGTATAGTGTCAGCAAATCCTGCACGCTCGCGGGGGGCGGGGTTATCCATGAGACGGGGTATTGAACGACGGTGTCAACCGAATAGGCCGTCATCAGCGCGGCCCGCATCTGCTCGCCGAAAGTATCCTGAGCATCGTCGATTTGGGTTGGCGAGCCGGTAAAGGGCGATTGCGGAGAAAAGAGCCAATCCACCTCATGGGTTGAGTACTGATCGGCCAACGATTCCCGGCCGTAGGCGACGGTGCTGTAAGCATCCGTAGCAACCTCGAACGCTTTAGCAGCAGAGGCGGGCTGGAGGAAACTGTCGACAGCCGCAAAGAACGAGCTATTGAGAACATCCAGGTCCACGTCGGTGAAGGACATGCTGGCGGGCCAGCTGGCGGGGGCAAGCTGCGATGGCAAACTGGGCAGCGGCACGACGGCCGTATTCAGGGTGTTGTCGAGCGGCTTCGGCGACAGATAGAAGGGACCCGCCGCCGAGCCGATTCCGACTGTGATGTTTAACAGCGATTGTTGCACTGCGAAGAGAGATTGCGGGCTTGTTCCACTTGAGCTAGAACCATCGCTCGGAGCGCCGGTCGATTTCAGCAGCGCGCGACTGCGCGAGGTGGAACTGGATCCTCGCAGATTGGCAGAACTGCTTTGCGGTTGCGAGGCGCCGTTGAGGCCGACCGAGAGCAGCCACGCCGGGAAAGCCGAAACAAAATTGGCGGCGAATGTGTCGATGTCGACCGAGGCGGTACCGGATTCATTCGAAGCTCCCACGGTCGAAGCGATCGAGCTATTGACGTTCTGCGCGGACGGGAAGGTCACATTATCGAATTGATCCTTCAGGGTCGGCGAGATAAGGGCTTTCTCACGCTGAATGCCAAGCAGCACGGCCAGTTGAAAGACGGGAGGTAGTGTTCCCGTGCCCGTAATCGCAACGCTTAAGGCAACGGGGGTGAGTGTTTTTGAGTTGCCTTCCACATACTGAATGATCTGGGAAACCAGGTCTACGACGGCAGTGGTTTGGGCGGAGGTCAAGAGCACCTGGACCATGTTGCCGCTGGAATCGAGCGCAAGATTGGACTCGATATAAAGGCTCACGCCGGGCCCGGTGAGCTGATTGTAGATGGTCTGATACGACGACAGCGCGTTTTGGGAGAATCCCGCCGCGCTAGGGGTGAGGTAAACCGTCAGGCTATTAGCTTGGGGAGAACCGTTCACAAGAAAGTCGTAAGTACTGACTACTCCCTGCCATTGATCGAGCGGAACAATCGGATCGAAATAGTAATTGGTTGAAGCGAATGCCTGCGCGGCCGGCATCTGGTTGCCGAAGGCGTCGAGCTGATAGAAGTTAACCGTGAACGGGTCGGGAATGCTGGCGTATCGGTTCGCGTCCTCGGTAGGCACGCCCTGGTTCGCAGTCGCGACGTTATAGAGCGGCACGAAGACGCGGTAACTACGAAGAGTATCTTGTACATCGTCGTCCTGTTGCGGTGGTATGGGCGCGGAGAGGTTACTCTCGATAAAGCCGGCGGATGCTTCCACCTGGTAAGTGACCAAGCTATAAAGACCGTTTAGTTGAGCAACCGCACTCCCGGAATCGGTCATCAACTTGCGGACCTGCGCTTCGTCGGTGTAACCAGCGGCCACGAGCGCGTTCACGGCATCAGCGCGTGAGTATTTCCTGGAGCGGCTCAATTTGGCAGCGGACGCCAACTCGGCCGAGGGCTGAAGCTCCATCACGCCGTCGTCGCGGGTCAGGAGCGCGCCGACCGAGCCGGCTGCGACGGCGCAATACTGCGTCTGGAGCGCTGGGTCGGTCGTTTCGGCGTAATAGAGGAGCGCGGGATCGAGACTCTGAAATTGGATGTAGTTGTAATAGGCCTGGATCTGGGCAGGCGACGCTTGCGTGTTCTGACTGTTATCGGGAACGTAGCTGATGAGCAGCGTAATGGGCGCGGGACCGCCGCTGAAGAGATCAGAGGGGAGGCTCTTGCCCGCGCTATTGATATAGCGCAGATAGTAACCCGCCGCATTGGTCACGGCCGCCTGTTCGATGATTTGCAGGAATGCCTCATAGTCGTCGATTGCCGCTCCCACGGGGGTTTGCTCCGGCTCTGCGGCCAACATTCGGGAGGAGGCAAGAAGCTGAGGCGGTGGCGCTGAGACTGTAGTGGTATTGGTCCGCAGGACGAACACCTGCGAGGCATCAATGGTATCGGAACTGAGTCCGGTAGAACCCGATGAGGTCTGATACAAGACCTGAATAGAGGAGATAAGAGTCTGGAGACCGGGCAGCTTTAGGATCTGCTGAATCCGCGTTTGGTCTTGCTGGCTCGCGCCCGCGAGCGAATAGATATCCGGCAGATACCCGCCCTTGCCGTCCGGGACCTGTTTGACCGTGAGTTGGACGGAGGTGGTCCAGGCAAATGCCGTGGTTGGCAGCGGCGTACCGTCAGGAAGATAGGCGCTGCCGGTTTCGCGAGATTCCACAAGCACCGAAATCACGGCGTCTCCAGTTGTCTGAAGCGTTTGTAAATTCGAGGGGAAGGGGAGCAGATTCACCTGGGAACCGTCGGGCTGCTTCCACGGGATGGGATTTTGGAAGGCGAACGACTGCGGACCAAGGCTGGTAAATGAGATTTGAACGGGCGCGGTGGGCTGCTCGATTGCCGAGGCGTCCACTTGCTGATAGGGCGTGATCCAGGCGCTTGTGAGCGCCCAATTTACATTCGAGGTGATCCAGGTTTGTGTCGCATCGGGGTTCGAGACCGCTATCGTGTATTGGTTCGACTTATCGAACGTTCCCACCGGGAACTCCTGCCACAGAAGAGCGAACATCGCATTCGTGGAGGTATTGGCCGGGCCGCCCGGTATGGTCAGGCCCGCGGTGTAAGGCAGCCGCACGCCGCCGCGGAAGGAACTGGACATCTGGCCCGCGAGCGTTGCGAATTGCCCGGCGCCCACGGTAGCGCAAATGAGATCGTTCACCGGCGATTGATCGAGATCGTTGTTCTGCATGGTTTGCAGCATGGAATGGACCGCGCCTCGAATCACGCCCGTGAAGTAATCGAGGAAGATTTCCTGGATAAGTGGAAGGGTGGTGTCGGTTGCGGTCAGCGAGGTCTGGCCGCCACCGCTCGTCTGGTTGACGAAGAGCTGATTGAAGTATGCGTCCACCTCATCGATATAGGATTCCGGAACTATGTTCTTCGCAGAGAACTGATAATTGAGGTCGTCGGGCTGCCCGGAGCTGTTCAGGCGGCCTTGAGTAGCGAGCGCCAGGAACGGCGGCATCGGGAAGGTGGTCGCGTTTCCCGTGGTTCCAGGAGGCAGATCGGGAACCGTCACGGCGGCGCTGAAGAGAGCGAGCTCGGCGAGGAGCGACGGGTAGTCGATCCAATCCACCAGCACGTCGGGGCTCTGGTCCAGCGCATCCAGCCGATCCCGCGTGACTACGAAGGAGCATCCAGACTGATTGTTAACAGTCGCGAGCGTCCAGGTGACGAGTTGTGCCGTTACCGCTTCGAAGGGCTTGAACTGCGCGTACGTCGGCGAGGCAGGGGGATTGGGATCGTACTCGATGCCGAGAGAGCATGCAAACCATGCGGCGCCTGTTCCCGTGGAAGCCGGATAAATGACCGTCGCTTCCGGCAGGAACCATAAAGGCATGTTGGAACTGAGCCCGGCGCAGAGCGGCATTACGACGGGCGCTGCGTTTGCAATGGCGCCTCTCGCGGCAAACGACATCCGCAACTGATCCGTCGAACTGGAGCCGCCAAGTGTCCAGGAGAATCGGAACGAGGCGTAAAAGCTGAAGCTGATGGAGATCGAAAACAGGCCCAGGTCGATTTTGAGCGATGCGCTCACCTTGACGCTCGCTTCCACGTAGAGCAGAATAGTGCCGCTTCCGGCTGTGGACCGCTCGAAAGCGAGCTGAATACCGATGCTGGCCGAAAGCGTCACGTTAACGCTCGCCTTGATGACGACAAAATCCACGGAGCCGTAGATCTCGCCGATCAACCCAAACTGACCCTGCAGCGACAGCGCGTCGGGCGATTGGAAGATCTCGGTCGATTTCGCGTTGTGGTAACCAGCCGCGCCTTCGATAATTCCGAAGAAAGTAACGCTGATGCCGGCTTTCAGCGGACCGCTAGTGAAATCCTTGCCAACGCCTAAACGCGCGGCGAAGCCGAACGCGAGAATGCTCGCATAAGTACCCTTGAAGATCGAGCTGGTGGCCGAACTGAGACTGGCGATGTAGAAGCCGCCCGAGCCCGTGACGGGCACCGGCCCCGCCATCGCCTCAACTTTGAAAGATCGGCTCCAGTCGTCGCCATTCGGGAATCCGACATCGAGCTTCCAGTTTCCATTGGTATAAACGCTGACGCCGATGGAAGGCAGTGTTAGCGAGGCGGCACCAACCTGAAACTTCCGCAGGTTATCGGGCAGGCTGAAATTGGCGTAGAAGAGGCCAATGCTGTCGCTAACCTTTGTGTAAGTGATCTCGAAGTTGAAGTAATTGGTGACATTGAGCGTGAGACTATAAAACGGCGTGACATCGTAAAAGACGAAGCCGACCTCAATGATTTTGAGGAGCTTGAAATCGGTCAGCACCAGCCAATTGCTGTCGGGATGATAAACAGATCCGTAGGCATTGTCTTTCGCCGCGTCCCAGAACGGCCCGGTCATGTAGGCGAGGAAGTCTGCGAATGTGGTGGGTGGACTGGAAGGCGTGGGGCCGACGCGTTGACCGCCGCCCAAATACAACAGTTCAAAGACAGAGCTTCCGCCATCTCCATTCCCGCCGTTCCCATCGGAAACGGCGATGGCTCGTTGCTTGCTTCGGGATAAGGCCGAAGTTTCTTGACCTGAATCCCCGCCTCCGCCCGTGTTGTTATAAGCAGCGAACCAGCCTATGCGGTCGGGATTGCCAATAGGAGCGAACAGAATGAAATCGACCAAACCCGTGGGCGGAAGGCGTTGGCCCAGAACTTCCATGTAGGAGTTGTGAAGCGCAACAACCAACATGTTGACGCCCGAGGCTTCGTCGGTTTGATACTGCAACAAGAACTGTTCAATGACGATGTCGAGGACGCCTTCGATTTTGATCTCGAGCTTGCCGTCCGCCTGAGGAAGCTGCACGCCAAAGGCGATGCCGCCGTTGGGATAGTCCGTGTTCGGCGTCAGCCATCCGATGAGAAATGAGAATTTGAAGGCCGCGAGCGAACCGACCAGCGCGCCCGCGGAGCCGAGGTCCAGGTCGAATGCCAGCGCGTAATTAAAGTTGTTCACCAGCGTGATGCCGGGATCGAGCGGCACCGAACTCAGCGCGAAGTACTTCAGGCTCTCGACCGTTTCATCCGCATGCTGCGAATAAAGAAACGACTTCAGCTTGAAGGGAAGCAAGCTGAGCATGCTGTTGGAGCCCTCTTTGGGCGGACTGTCGGCGAGATCGAGACGGAGATTGCCTGGCGAAAAAGAAAGGCTCAGATTCGACGTGGTGGGCGACGTCGGAGGCGGGAATACAGTCAGATCAAACTGTACGGAAATGCCGAGATCGGAAAAAGTCAGCTGCTTGAAGGAGAAGATATCCAGGACCTTCATTTCCTTGAAGACCAGGTTTCCCCAGATACCAAAAGAGGCCGAGATCGTAGTGGTCTCGCCGCCGGAGGTCTGAAGCTTGGTCGAGGAGGTTGAAGGAGTTTCCTGATCGAACGAAAACTGCAGCTTGGTTAACGTGATGTTGTCGAGATACGGATTCTCGGCGAAGGTGAAGACGAAGTTACCTTCGGCGATGAATGAATAGACGCCTTGCCCGGATGACGAATCGTCGTCGGAAGTGGAGTGCGCCTGATAGGAGCCGGTAATCACCACGAGGTTCGAGTCGCCGTCGTCCGCTGATAGCAAGCGCGCGCTGCTCTTGGTAGCGTCCACCTGCTTGGTGACCGACGTTCCGAACAGATTGTTGATGGTGAGGTTGATTTTGCACGAGAAATTTCGCAGCTCGGAGTTGGTGAAGAGCGCGCGGAGAAACTCAACCTCGAAGTTGTAGAACGCATCGATACTAATTCCCGACTTAGCTGGCGCCGTCGCGGTGGGCTTCTCGTAGTCGACCAATCCGAATAAAGAACTGGTGGCGAGCGCGGGATTGGGGTTGGTCGGATCCGTATCGTTGATCTGCACGCCTACGTGGTGAACACGAAACGCGGCAATGTTGCTGACTGGCTGGCCGTTCTTGTTCGGATATGTCATCCCGCCGGTGACCGCGCGGATGGCGGTGGGCAGCGAATCCAGTTGCATATTGCAATTCAGCGCGAGCAAACCGCTGAATTGAGGGTCGTTGACCACCTGGTAGAAGTTGTAATAGAGCGAACTGGTGTCCGGCTTCCCGCTTGGGTTTCCGTCCGGACAGTTACCCGCCCCGTAGACGCTCTCACACGCTTGCTGAATCAACGTCTGGATGTAAGTCTGCGCCTGAGTGGCGGTATAGCTGACGTTGAATGTGTTGGCTTGAGACCAAAGATTGATGTCGTTGACCAGGGAGGAGATCGACTGACCCGGGTAGAATTTTAAGATCAAGATCGGTGGAGTGCCGTCGGTTGCGGGCGTCCCAGCGGGCGAAAGGCTGAAAGGCCATCCGGCGATATTGATGGTCTGGTCAGGACCGTCGAAGGCAAACAACTGCTGGCCAGCCGAGGAGGTAAGCGTGCTGATCACCAGGAAGATCTGGTTCTGCTGCATCGCCTGACGGATGGCGTCACCCATTTGGGTGATTTGCAGCGTCACCGAAGGATCCGTCGAACTCAGCCCGCTGCTGATTGCAATTTGTGTCGTGGTCCAGGTCTGCGCGCTATCAAGGCCGGCGAGCAGGCCCTGCTGCGTCATCGCATAGGTCAGGTTCTGATCAGCTTCGGCCGCCGTCGATTTCAGCGGCGGGGGTGATTTGGCTTGCGCGTTTGTGAAGGCGTTCTTGCGAGTCGGATTCAGCGCCTCCGATTCCATTTGCCGGTAGGGCGCTAGGTCCGTCGTGGAGTCAATGCCAGAGTATGGCGCCATGGGAGCGAGCGGGCTCGACACTGAACTCGCGCTCGCGCTTACTGCTCCGGTCTGAACCGACTTCCATGTCGGCAACGGCAAGAAATCGAGGGTATAAAACGTGAGACCCGAGGCGTTGGACGTCTTCAGGCTCGCTCCGCTTTGGGCGTATAGCGGCGATTCCTGAGGCTGAGAAACATAGTTGCCCGCGGTAGTGACGAACTGGACCCAGGAGGTGAGCACGCCGCCCCCACCGTCGGTGAGGAAAACGGGAGAGTCTCCGGTGGCATCGGTCTGTTCGACCTGCGAGGCGGGGGCGTGATAGGCAGGGCAGGCAGGTTGGAAATAGAGACTGTCGGCGGAACCAGCGCTAACCGCTGCCGTAAGGAACTCAGTGCCGGTCACCCCGCACAGCAACTGCGCGGTGGGAGCTGAGTTGTTTGCAGAATCGATGCTCAGGCCGAAGGAACCGGCAGGCGTTAGATAGTAGCGATCGGTTTCAGCGGTCTGGGTGACCGGCCGGCTTGCCAGGACCAGGCGGCTGGTTTTCTGGATCTCGGAGCCGTTTACGGTTTGGAACGCGAAGGCCTGCCCCAGAGAGCTTGCAAAGTAAGAGCCAACGGTTGCATCCGTGGCCTGGAAATAGGAGCGCTGGTCGGCGAGCGGCTCCAGAACATCGAGCCAAGAGCTGAAGTTCAGCGCAGTGTTTGCGCCACCAGGCGCGCGCAAAACCGGATAGCTGAGCGCTACCAGCAGACCCTGCTGCGGCGGGGCGAAATACATGAGGCCCGCCTCGAAACCAGCCAGCGCCTGAACATCGAATTGAAACGCGGCATTCACACTTCCCGCATGCGGATCTATGCCGCCATTCATCGGCAGCACAAGCGCATTCGATTGCGACATGAAGGTCTGCTGGGGACCGTTGAGGGGCTGGACGGAAAGTAGGAGCGCTGATTGGTTTTTGTTCAGGAACTGGAACGTGTTTGACGGATCGTCGAAGGTAATCGCGGCCCCTGAAAACGGGCTTGCTTGCACGGCGAGAGCAATGTTATTGAATTGGAATGTAAAGGGAGTGGATACATAAGGCGCCCCTCCCTGTCCGCTTACCAGAATTATGGTTACGATGCTGACATTTCCGGCGCTTTCGGCAAACCAGCCGAACTGCGAGCCTTGATTTTGCGCGAAAAGATTCCGAACCGAGGCTGCAAAACTGCTCCAGTTTCGGGTGGCGCTTGGCACAAAAAATAGAAATAGGCCAGCGCAATTGGGATAACTCTCGGTTGTGAGCTGAAATTCTGAATCAGTCCTAGCGGTGTCCTGGAACATGAACCCGACGCGTGCCTGCGCTGGGTTATTCAGATCGGCCTCGGGAAGATACAAACCACCGCTATACAGCTTGAAAGTGACCACCCGTTGCTCCTGACGCTGCCAACTCTATGCCTGTTCTGTCGTTTGAATGCTAGATCCTGGAACCGGAAATAGCGCACCGCTGGCGCGCCTTAATTCAAATGCAACATGAGTGCAGTTCCGGCGATAGGACCGTTCACCGTCGCCGCGCTCACATCGGATTCAGGCGAGCTCTGGCCTTTAACAAGGCCTAATTATTCCCTGCACGGAAACATTACCAAGTTCGTTTCGCAAATGCAAGAGTAATTGGCCAAATAAGCGAATTTAGATTTGCAATCGAGACAGTGTATTTGCATTAGGAGCAAACACAACGCTTTCGGAACGAGAACCGAACCGGATTCAGGACTAGTTTCCAGGCATTAATTGAACGAAGTATGCAGAGGGCGGCATGACAATGCTTGTTTGGATATTGGTCCGAGAGCTCTATAGCACCGGCCCAATGCGCCAAGGGGCGAACTCATGGTGACCCAATTGTTCGGCTTTCGTGCGTTCTCCCGAGGCTGCTCGGAGCAATGAATGGAAGATCTCAAGCCCGATGTCTTCGACCGAGGCTTCGCCTTCGGCGATAGGCCCGGCATTGACGTCCATGTTACCGAGCATGCGCCTGTACGTATGAGAGTTACTGGCGATCTTCAACACTGGAACGCTGGGAAAGCCGATGGCGCTGCCACGGCCGGTAGTAAAAGCAATGAGATTCACCCCTCCGGCAGCAAGGCCGGTAATTGAGACGGGATCGTAGCCCGGCGTGTTCATGAAAATGAACCCTGGGCGCGAGAGGCGCCCGGCATAATCGACCACGTCTTCAAGCGGAGAGGAGCCGGCCTTAGTCACCGCACCCAAGGACTTTTCAAGAATATTCGAAAGGCCGCCTTCTTTGTTTCCGAAGGACGGATTGTCATTGAAGCTTCCGCCGAATTGGCGCAAATAAGCCTTGTAGCGCTCCACGCAACCGAGAAGCCGGCGCGCGATCTCGGGAGTGCGCGCGCGACGCATCAACAGATGTTCAGCGCCGAATATTTCCGTGGTCTCGGCCAGCACGACAGTTGCGCCTTGACCAACCAACAAGTCGCAGCAATAGCCGAGAGCCGGGTTGGCTGTGATACCAGAGAATGAATCGGAGCCGCCGCAATTGAGCCCCAGAACAATTTTGGAAACGGGGCTTTCCATGCGGCGATCTTCGGCAGTCCTTTCAATGAAGGCGCGGACTTGCCTACGGGCAGCCTCGACAGCGCCGCGAGTGCCTCCCGTTTCCTGCAGCGTCAAACCCTGCAATGTGGCGGGGGTCGCGGAACCTGCAGGATTACCGAGATAATGGCCAATCTGGTTCACCTCGCAGCCAAGGCCGAGAATCAGCGCAGCCGAGACATTGGGGTGATCCAGCACTCCCGTGAGCGTGCGCTGGAGCTGTTCGGTATCCGGACCAATGGATTGCGCGCATCCTTCTCCGTGTGGAAAAGCCACCACGCCGTCCAAGTTGTCAGGAACTGTTTCCTCCGCAAAGCTGGCGGCAATTAACTCGGCGGTATAAGCGGCACAATTGCTTGCCGCGACGATGGCGATATAGTTGCGCGTTCCGACTCGACCGTCCGGGCGCAAGTACCCCAGAAATGTTGCCGGAGAGGTGGATGGCAGGGCGCATTCTAACTCGGCAGAAATATCAATGCTCGCTGTCTGAAGTTCTTGGAACCCGAGATTGTGAACATGTACGTGGTCGCCAGGACGGATCGGATCCGTTGCGAATCCAATAACATTTCCGTAGCGATAGACGGGTTCACCAGGCGCGATGGCGTACAGGGCGATCTTATGACCGGCGGGTATGACCCCCGTTGCCGAGACAGTTACCCCGGCGGCTTCGACCTTCTGCTCCGGATCGAGCCGGAGGCGAGCGATGGCGACGCTGTCACGAGGGTGGAGCAGGATGACAGAATTCTGAGCGGTCGGGCGCTTCTGGATTTCGTAGAGCATGGATTACATCTCCACTGTACGGCGGACAGTCATAAGCACGAAACAATGTGCCGGAGGCTTCGCTCTTAAAAGAAAAAGATGCCGCGAACCCTCACAGCTACGTACCGATTGCAATTGCACGCCGATTTCGGATTCGATGCAGCGGCGGCAATCGCCGATTATTTATCCGAGTTGGGCGTGTCGCATGTGTACAGTTCGCCTTACCTGCAGGCAGCGCCGGGCAGTCAGCATGGCTACGACGTTGTGGATCACCACAAGGTGAATGAAGAACTCGGGGGCGCGGAGGCGCATGACCGCTTTACGAAGCGCCTAGGGCAGTGCGACCTGGGACAAGTTCTGGATATTGTTCCGAACCACATGGCAATTAGCGGGCGCCGTAACCGGTATTGGTGGGATGTTCTGGAGAACGGCCCTTCCAGCCGATACGGAACCTATTTTGATATCGACTGGCAGCCGCGCGAAGAGAAGCTTCGTAATAAGTTGCTGACGCCTATTCTTGGGGACCACTACGGGCGAGCGTTGGCCCGGGGTGAAATCAAGATCAAGAGGCAAGGCGGTGAATTCTTCGTCAAGTATTTCGATAACGAGCTGCCCGCGGCTCCTCGCTCATTACCGTTGCTGTTGGCTGAGGCGGCCTCGCGATCGGGCTCCGATTACTTAGCTTTTTTGGTGGACGCGCTGGCTGAACTGCCGGCGGCAACATCGACGAACGCTGCCAAGCTGGTAGCGCGGCACCGCGATAAGGAGGTAGTGCGCGGATTGCTTGAGCGGCTGTTCCATGAAGTGCCGTTTATCGGAGAAACAGTTGACGCGGTTCTGGAGGAGGCAAATCAAGATCCGGAGAAACTGGACGCTTTCCTCGAACGGCAGAACTACCGGCTAGCATTTTGGAAGACCGCGCAGGAGGATTTAGGGTACCGGCGATTTTTCGATGTGAACACGCTGGTGGGGCTCAGAGTGGAGGATCCACGCGTATTCAGTGAAACGCACGCACTGATCCTGAAATGGTTGCGAGAGGGCGTGTTGGACGGAATCCGGGTCGATCATCCGGATGGTTTGCGTGACCCCCGACAATATTTCGAGCAACTTCGCCGAGAGGCGCCGGGGGTGTGGATTTTAGCAGAAAAGATTTTGGAGCCAGGCGAGCGACTTCGCGCAGGGTGGCCGATTGACGGAACAACGGGCTACGATTACGCAAACGCGGTAGCGGGCTTGTTTGTAGACAACAGAAACGAAGACGAATTCACCAATATCTACGCCGACTTCACGGGCGAGCCCACCAACTATGCGACCGTATGCCGCGACAAGAAGCACCGCGTTCTGAGGGATCTGTTCGGCAGCGACGTCAATCGGCTGACGAGCTTGTTCATGGAAATTTGCGAGCGGCATCGAGATCGGCGGGACTACACACGGCATGACGCGCTTCGCGCAATTCGGGAGTTAGTGGCGTGTTTCCCGGTTTACCGGTGTTATGTGGTTCCCGAGCGGGACGAGCTGGCCGAAGAAGATGAGCAGTACGTGAGAGAAGCTGTGGACTCGGCCAAAGCGGAGCGGCCGGAAATAGACGCGGAGCTTTTCGATTTCCTGAGCGAGTTGCTGTTGTTGCGGGTGCGCGGGGACAAAGAATCCGAATTCGTAATGCGGTTCCAGCAGTTTTGCGGGCCAGTGATGGCCAAGGGCGTAGAAGATACAGTGTTCTATTGCTATAACCGGCTCATCTCATTGAATGAGGTTGGAGGCGACCCAAGCCGTTTTGGAATCTCGACAGACCAATATCACAAGTTCTGCAGCGATTTACAGGCGACGCATCCACGCACAATGCTGAGCCTATCGACGCATGACACCAAGCGCAGCGAGGATGTGCGGGCGCGGATCAGCCTGCTGTCCGAGATGCCGGGCAAGTGGCGCGAGGCGGTGCAGAGGTGGACGCATCTGAATGCGCGCCATAAGACGAAGGAGATGCCGGACCGAAATACGGAATATTTTCTCTACCAAACGCTGGTGGGCGCGTGGCCGATTGAGAGGGACAGGTTGGTTCCCTACATGGAGAAAGCCTGCCGCGAGGCGAAGCAGCATACGAGTTGGCTCGCTCCAAACGAAGAATTCGAAAGCGCAGCGCGAGAGTTTGTGAACAGGCTGAGCGACGATGGCGAATTCTTGAAGGATTTCGAGGATTTCGCACGCGGGCTGGTTGAACCAGGACGGATCAATTCGTTGGCGCAAAAGCTGCTGGAGCTGACGTCGCCGGGAATTTCAGACACCTATCAGGGAACGGAATTGTGGGATCTCAGCTTAGTGGACCCGGATAACCGGCGGCCCGTGGATTATGAACGAAGGAGGAGCTTGCTTGCGGAGCTGCCGAATTTGCGCGTGGAGGATGTATGGGCGCGGATCGAGGACGGGCTGCCTAAATTATGGATGATTTACCATTCATTCCGAACGCGCCGGGAGCGACCGGATGCTTTCGGTGAAACCGGGGCGTACACGCCGGTACGACCAGAGGGCGCCAAGGCTCAACATCTGGTGGCGTATGTACGAGGTGAGCAAGTGCTGGTTGTGGCGCCACGCCTAGTGCTGCAGCTAGCAGGAGATTGGGCAGATACAGTAATCGAGCTCCCGCGAGGCCACTGGCGTAATCCATTCACCGGCGAAGTTTGGAGAGACGGGCCGACAGAAGCCGGCAAGTTGTTGCAGTTATTTCCAGTGGGTTTGTTCATTAGAGAGTAAGTGATGCATACATTTACAGTTTGGTCGCCGAAGGCTCGCCAGGTAGCGCTACAGATTGGCGATCGATCATATGCGATGGAGCATCGCGATGACGGTTGGTGGACTCGCAAAGTAGAAGAAGCGAAGCCAGGCGCCGATTATCAGTATTCGCTCGACGAAGGAAAGGCGTTGCCGGACCCGCGCTCCCCTTGGCAGCCCTTTGGCATTGATGGTCCGTCGCGTCTCGTCGATCACTCGCGCTTTCGATGGACGGACGTAAATTGGCAGCCTAAACCTCTTTCCTCCGCGATCATTTATGAGATGCATGTTGGAACGTTTACTCCAGCCGGAACTTTCAAAAGCGCGATCGAGTGCCTGGATTACTTAGTTGATTTGGGAATCACACACGTAGAATTAATGCCGGTCGCTGAATTTTCAGGTAGCTGGGGCTGGGGATACGACGGCGTGGATATATATGCCCCACATCATGCTTATGGCCCACCTGACGACTTGAAGGCTTTTGTGAACGCGTGTCATTCGAAGAGCTTGGCAGTACTGCTGGATGTCGTTTATAACCACTTCGGACCGGCCGGCAATTACATAGGCGAGTTCGGACCGTATTTCACGAAGGCGTATCACACCCCATGGGGCGACGCAGTGAACTTTGATAGCGCGGGCAGTCAAGAAGTTCGAGGGTTCTTTATTGAAAACGCGCGAATGTGGTTGAGAGATTATCACTTCGACGGTTTGCGGCTGGATGCGGTACATGCGCTCGTGGACAAATCGGCCATACACTTCCTTGAGCAACTGTCTTATGAAATAGATGCGCTTGCCGCACATTTGGGGCGGCACCTGGTCTTGATCGCGGAGAGCGACTTGAACGACCCCCGAATGGTAACGAGCCGCGACGCCGGAGGCTATGGAATCGATGCGCAATGGAGCGACGATTTTCATCACGCGCTGCACGCCATTGTTACTGGCGAATCAAACGGGTATTACGAAGATTTCGGAACATTTCAGCATCTTGCGAAAGCACTTCGGCAAGGCTACGTCTACGACGGACTGTATTCCGCGCATCGGAAGCGTTCGCATGGACGTCCCGTAGGACGGCTCTCGGGACACCACTTACTCGGGTACTCACAGACGCACGACCAGGTGGGGAACCGGGCTCAGGGAGAGAGATTGAGCCAATTGATTAGCACTGGGCGGCTGAAGATCGCGGCGGCGCTCGTCATGACTTCACCCTTTATTCCGATGCTCTTCCAGGGCGAGGAGTTCGGAGCATCGACCCCGTTTTTATATTTCACCCAGCATCAGGAACAGGAGCTCGCGAATAGCGTGTCGGAAGGGCGGCGTAGCGAATTCAAGGCATTTGGATGGAACCCGGAGGAGATTCCCGATCCTCAAGAGGCCGATACTTTCGAACGTTCCAAGCTGCGTTGGAGTGAAATACACGAGGAGCCGCACGCCTCTCTGCTCAAGTGGCACAAGGCTTTGATTCAGTTGAGACGCGAACACAGCGAGCTAACCGACGGCCGCATGGACGAAGTGGAGACCGCGTTCGATGAACGAGCGAAATGGCTGAGGGTGAGGCGGGGCCGGGTGGAGGTGATTTGTAACTTGGGCACCGACCGCCAAGCGATTCCGGTCACCTGCGGGAGCGGAGTGTTGCTTGTTTCCGAAGACACCTGGCAAATGCGGCCGGGCTTGATCGAACTTCCGGCGGATAGTGTCGCAGTGCTGCAGGACGCCTGAGTCACTGCTTGCTTACGTCGATCATGTTGTCGTCCGAGATACGATCGATCAGTTTGTTATACGGATCAATGCCGGCTCGCGTCGGTGGCTCATTAACGACAATGGTGAAGGTCTGACGGTCGCGAGTTAATTTCTCTTTTTCGATATAGAGCGGCTGTTCTTCGTCTTTCTTGCCTTTAAAAACACCGATTTCTATGTAGTCACCGAGAGGCATAGGCGACTCGTTGCCATTGCCGTCCGCCTGCACCTTGCGAGCCTGCACCTGAAGCGTAACTTTGTACTTGCCGTCGCCAGTTTTTTGTGAAGTTGCAGAGAGCGCCTTGTTGTCATAGAGGACAATCCGGTTGAAGCCGTCGTCGACCATATACTGCAACTCGGGTGGCGTTTGTGCGCGGATGGCGTCCACGAGCATACGAGTATCGGGATACGGCTTATCGAGATTACTGGCCAATGCTGGACGTGAAGCAATCGTGTTCTCACCGGCGTCGACCTGATTATTGGCGTTGGCATAACGATATTGCATCAGGAAGTTATGAAGGGCGAGGTCCAGCTTGTCCTCGCCGATGTAGTCGGCGAGCGTGTAGAGAATCTGCCCGCCCTTTTGGTACCAGACATAGGATTCCTGCTGAACCAGCGCAAGCGGGGGTTCATGGCGGAGTTCAGCGCCTCGCCCGCGGAGGTAGCTGTCGAGTTCATGACGTAAATACCGGTGCATATTGTCGCGTCCGTACTTGTGGGCCATCACCTGAAGAGCGGAATATTCGGCAAGACTTTCCGATAGCATGTTCGAGCCCTGGACATCGGCGCCGATTAGTTGATGAGCCCACCATTGATGCCCTAACTCGTGGGCAGTGACAAAGTAAGTAAAGTCTATATCGGTCGGCTTGTCGAGGCGAGCAATGAATCCCATGTTTTCCGAATAAGGCACCGTGTTGGCGAACGACTGGGCGAAGTTGCGGTAACGAGGGAATTCCAGAATCCGGAACTGATGGAATTGATATGGGCTGAAAACGCGCTGGTAATAATCGAGACCGGCGCGAGTGCTGGCAAGCATGTCATCGAGATCATAGGCATGACCGGGACTGTAGTAGATCTCAAGCGCAACATCGCCATGGGAGGAGTGATAAGTCTCTTTACGAACTTGGTATCGGGCAGAAAGAAAAGAATAGAAGTCGAGAACATGAGTGGAGCCCATGCTGTACTCGAAATAGTGGCGCCCCCCGGCACTCCACGAGCGCTGCAGATAGCCGGGAGCAAGCGCGACCTGGTCGGAAGAGGTACTGACGACGGTGTGATAGGTGATCCAGTCGGAATCGTGCGGAAAAATATTATTCAGAGAGTGAGCGGGATCTCCGCGATTGGCCATCTCTTCGAGCGGCGGGAGGTGTTCCTCGCGGCGGCGGCGAGGATCGGTGAGTTCGATGATCCGGTTGTAGCCGAGATACGGGCCGTAATCGGAATCGAAGAAGGTACCGTTATACGCGAACTCAGGCGGCTCGTCGCCGTCGCGGAATCCACGGGACTGGTGGCCGATGTTGCAGGTGAGCAACATGCCCTCGCCCGGAGCGAGAGGCCGGTCCAGAGCGTAGATAGAAAAGATATTCCGCGCGGCCGAGCTGAGTAAGTGAGACGGCCGATCCAGGCGCACGTCGCTTACCGACTGCCGCTGGTCGGTGAGATAGATGCGGTCAATCGGCTGAGAAAGCTTATTCTCAAGCGTGAGCCGCACAGAACCGTCAAACGATCGGCGGCCAGGATAGATGTTTACCGACGCATCTACGGCCGTGACCTTGGGCTGGAGCGCGTTTTCATACTTCTTGAATTGCCGTTCGTAGTCGGCCTGAATGTCCCGGCGGATCTTGGCATTGCGGTACTCATTGAGAACGTGAGCGTTGTAGTAATACCAGGAGCCGCAACCGAGGGCAGATAACAAGAAAAGCGCCGCTAAGGGCGCCAGACGGGGTGCGCGGGCAAGGGCGAGGCGAGTTCGGGCGCGTAGTGAGTCCTCGGCGCCACGGCGCGCATAGGCGACAGCTACTACAGCAAGGAGCGCGGCAATGGAGAGCCAGTAGACGATGGCCCAGAAAAGCGGCGCGGCGAAATGACCATAGCCGTTCATGTCCGAGTAAGTATAGGCGGGGACCTGACCAATGAGGTACAGCGTGTTCTCCCAACCGAAGTTGAAGAGGATTGGCATTAGAACAAAGAGGCCGATGATAATGCCGTGCCCGAGAAACTTATTCGAAACAATTGTCTGGACAAAGAACGCGAGAAGAGTGAAGGTGACAATTTGGGGAAAGGTGACGAGGTACAGTTCCTTGAGATACTGGCCGATCTCGTAGTGGTAGTAACCTGCAATGGTCTGCATGAAGATGCCGACCAGCATGGTGAAGAACAGAAGGATGGTCTCAATCGCCAGGACCGCTGTGAGGCGGGAGAGCCAATCGGTGGATTCGGCAATCGGCATGGCGTCGTGGATGCCGTCGAAGTGAGTATCGCGCTCGCGCCAGAGCAGTTCGGCCGTATACAGCGCCGCGACGATGTAAAGGAAAAGTGTCGCGCTGCCTTCGACAGCTTGCAGCACGAGATAGGTGACCGGCCAGACGTTGCGATCCGCGACACGGCCTGCGTAGTGGCCGTTATTGATGCCGAAAGCGAGAAGCAGGGCGACGATCGCCCAGAAGGGGATGTCGCGAAGGATGTTGCGGAGGCGTAATCGTGTAAGCGAGAGGAATTGAGTGATGGTGGCGCCGGAGCCGAAGACTTGCTGAATTACTGGCAATCGGGCCGAGGTGAGAGACCGGACAGGGCGAACTTCGTCCAGCTCCTGCTGTTTGGCTTTGGCGGCGCGGCGGCTTTGAGAGCGAGCGGTGAGCGCTTCGACGGAAACGGGGAATAACGCCCAGCAAGCCGCCAGCGAGAGGAGACCCACGCCTATCCATAGCAGGCGGTTATAGAGGAAGATGCCGTTGGCGAGAGCCGGCGACCAAGTAACATACAAGGTATTTTTCTCGACCACGGTCCAATAACGAGTGATGTCGTCTATGAGAATAAAGCCGATGGGATCGAGGATACCGGACCAGAAGCGCTCGAGAGAACGCGTAGCCGAAAAAACGGTGATGCCGATAACGTAGAGCATGAACAGCGCAACGCCCTGCAGATAGACGATGAACGTCTTGCGAGTGAGAGCCGCGACGGCGAAAAAAGCGGAGCCGATGAAGAAGATTTGCACCGCCGTGACGAAAAGGAACGGCTGGAGATACGCCCAGAGATGATTGGGACCGATACGGGTGTGGTCAGCCCAGGGGGCGAACGTGCCTGCGAAGGCGCCGAACAGCAGGCCGGAGAAGGCGAATACCGTGGTTACGAAAGAGCCGATCCAGCGACCCCCGAGATAAGCAAACTTCGAAAACGGTTTGGTGAAAAGAATCTGGTAGGTGTCGCGCTGAAAATCCCGCAGCATCGACGTGCCAAAGATGGCGGCAACGATGATGATGCCGAAGAGCGCGGCGCCGACGTCATTAAAGGTATTGGCGAAGGGGCCATTCAGCAGGACCTTGCCCTGGCCGAAACTGACGGGCCCAAAGTTTTCGGAAGCTACGCAGAGGAACGCAAAGGTAAACCAGATGGCGAAATAGACCCAGGTCGAGACGCTCTTAAAGCGGAACTTGAGTTCGAAGGAGCAGAATTCCAGAAATTGCAGCATGAGATCCTCCGGCGCGTGGATCAGTTGACGGGCAGCGGCTTACGATCCCGCGAGAGCTGCAAGAAATAAACATCTTCGAGGCTGGAATCGACAGCTCGAAAACCTTGCCCGGGATCCGATTCCGAATAGATGCGGACGGCGTGCTGGCCGCCAATCAGGTATGTGCTCAGAATCTGAAACTCGGCTTCGAGGGCGCGAAGTTCGTCATCGGTTGTCGCGATCTTGCTCCAGATGTGGCCGTGCAGAGCGGCAATAACCTCAAGCGGCGCGCCTTCGAGCAGCAACTGGCCCGAAGCGATGATGGCCATGCGGGGACAAAGTTGGCGTACATCATCGACGATATGGGTGGAGAGAATCACGGTACGGTCGCGGCCAATGGAAGAAAGCAGGTTGAGAAAGCGATTGCGCTCGGCGGGATCAAGGCCGGCGGTGGGTTCATCGACAATGATGAGACGGGGATTGGCAAGTAGGGCCTGGGCGATGCCAAAGCGCTGGCGCATGCCGTTCGAGTAAGTGGCGACAGCCTTTTTGCGGGCGTCCCACAGGTTCGTTTGATGAAGTAGAGCCTCGACGATGCTCTTGCGCTCAGAGGCAGAGGCCACGCCTTTGAGAACGGCGAGATGATCGAGCAAGTCGAGGGCGGAAATCTTGGGGTAGACGCCGAATTCTTGCGGCAGATAGCCGAGGATCTTGCGCACTTCCTTCTTGTGTTTAAGGACATTGATGCCATCGAGCGAGATGGAGCCCGCATCCGGGTCCTGCAGAGTAGCGATCGTACGCATGAGCGTGCTCTTGCCGGCGCCGTTCGGGCCGAGCAGGCCGAACATGTTGTTGCCGATAGAAAGGGTGATATCGTTCAGCGCTTTGACACCGTTCGGATAAGTCTTGGAAAGACCGACGATAGTAAGGGCCACGCGTGCGACTCCAGTTCGAATTTTCTCTTGTCAGGGTCGATTCAATTACTTGAAAGATTATGACGGGCAACGTGCGATGAAAGTTCCGTCACGCGCTCCGGATCGGCCAAGGATGGATCTTCTCATGGCGTGGAGCATGCGAACGTATTCTTCGACCTTACGCATGCGAGTTTCAGCTTTCTTAACAGTTTTGAATGCGCTAAGGAACAGCGCACCGGTGCGCGCGATCCAGGGCGAGGAAGAACGCCCACGCGAGAATCGGCGTCAAGCGCGGCCCGGAGATCTGGGAACCGCCGCGGAACGGAAGACCCTCGATCCAGCCGAAGCAGAGCGCAACATCGAGCACCTCATGGCAGGACACCGAATGCGGGCCGGAACCTTTCTTCGCGATACGGAGCCAGAGGCGGGCGCTCTTATCGCAATTGTTCTTGAGCCGGGCAAGCCATTCCCGCTCAAGTCAAAAAGCAGGGTCGGAAGCAACTCGGCGGAAGGCATGGATTTGCAAATGTTTTTTCGCAGGGTGTAGATCGAAACCAAAGGAGGAAGCATCGGTCCCATATCTGGAGGAAACACGATGGCGAACAAAGGCAAGCTGATCCTCGTTACTGGGGCTACCGGGCATCAAGGTGGGGCGGTGCTGCGGCATCTGAAACAGAAACATTTCGAGGTGCGCGCGCTGACACGCGATCCGGAACAACCGAAGGCTCGGGCGTTGATCGATGAAGGGATTGAGGTTGTCAAAGGAGACCTGGACGATGTGCCTTCAATCGTACGCGCACTGGACGGAGCATCGGGCGTTTACTCCGTGCAGGACTGGCAAGGGGGCACGGAGACGGAGGTGAGGCAAGGAGAAAATGTGGTGAAGGCCGCCGAGCGTGCCGTGGTGGACCACATTGTGTATAGCTCGGTGGTCAGCTCGGACCGGGAGACCGGGATCCCACACTTTGACAGCAAATTTCAGGTGGAAGAGCGGATACGGCGCGCCGGAGTGCCGTACACAGTACTGCGGCCGGTTTTCTTCATGGAGAATTGGCTGGGAATGCGGCAGATGATTGAGCAAGGGACGATCGCACTGCCGTTGAAACCGGATACTCGGCTGCAGATGATTGCGGTAGACGATATTGGCGCGTTTGCAGCAATGGCATTTGAGCACGCGGGAAAGTGGCGTGGACGCGTGATGGAATTAGCTGGCGATGAGCACTCGATGGAAGAGGTCGCGCGCGTGCTGAGCGGGCCGGCGGGACGCGAGGTTACATACCGGCAGGTGGGGTGGGAGGACTTCAAACAGAATGCAGGGCATGAAATGGCGGTGATGTTCCGCTGGTTTGAGGACGTGGGATATCACGTGGACATTTCGGCCGTACGGCAGGAGCGGCCGAATATGCTGACACTCGAAAGATGGTCCGAAACGCACTGGGCGAGGGCGGCGCGCGCGAGTAGATGACTTAGGCGCGAGTTACCGCGCAAACATTTCTGTGAGCACGCGGCCGGAGGAACCGCTGGGCGTTTGAAGGTCGAGCAAGGCCGCGAGCGTAGGCGCAATGTCATTCGGCCGAACCGTTTCGTCAAAGCGGCCCGGCTTGATGCCGGAACCCATGAAGATCAGGGGCACGTGAGTGTCGTAGCCGTATGGCGAATAATGCGTTGTGCCTGAGCTGCCGGGTATGTAGCCGGGCTCGAAGACAAGTGCGAGGTCTCCGCTTCGCTTGGGATTGAAGCCGTTCACTTCGGCGCGCGCTATGAAATCGCCGGCAACACCCTGATCGAGTTGATCGCGCGTGTAGATGCGAGCCAGGTGAAGATCAGGATTCAGCAGGAGCGCTTCCTTGGCGGCGCGGCAAACGGCGTCAAGAGTGAGCGGCTGACCATCGCGGGTCTTCATTTTCTGAATTGCGGCATAGTTGAAGTACACGTTTTCACCGGCAGCAGGCAGCAGCCACTCGGCTGTCCCGTAACGAGAATTAAGAGCGGCTTCGATCTCGCGCGTGATCGCTTCGGGCTTGATGTAGCCGCCGGGGATTTTGGCGGTGGGGTCGGGAATGTTCGCCACTCCATGATCGGCGGAAAGAACGATCACGACATTAGTAAGCCCGACTTGGCGATCGATAACTTGAAAGAGTTTAGCTAGCAACTGATCGGTGCGAAGCGCCATATCGCGCACCTCCGGCGCGTCGGGACCGACCGAATGTCCGACGTAATCGTTGGAGGAGAAAGAAATAGTAAGCAGGTCGGTGACTTGGCGCTGTCCCAATTTCTCACCGTCCAGGGATTGTTCGGCGAACTGCTCGATGAGTTCGTTGCCCCATGGGCTAGCCGGCAACTTACTGTAGAGTTCCTTGGCAGAGCCGCGGAAATTCCACTTAGGGAAGCTTTCCCAAGGTTTATCGATATACGCGGCAGCCAATTTGCGCTCGTTGAATGTATCGACCCAGGCGGGGAGCTTCGCCATGTAAAAAGAGCTGCTGATGAAATTGCCGGTGACATCATCGAACCAGAAGGCGGCGTTGGCGCGGTGACCGGATGGAAGTATGGCCGCGCGAGGCTTGAGGGAGATACCGATGACTTTCGATTCAGGGCTGACGGCGCGCAGCTCGTCTCCGAGCGTAGTGACGAGCAGTCGCTTGGGCGAGGCTGGATCAGCGTCGGTGCATTTCGCAGCGGGCGAAGGCTGATCGGCGCCGACGTTGCGGACGCTCCAGTCGCAAACGCTGGTGACGACTTTGGCTTCGTCGCGATCGAACCAACTATTTCCGACAATGCCGCTGACCGAGGGCATGGCGCCCGATAAAAAGATGCTGTGACCGACCGCCGTGACCGTGGGTACGTGATCATAAAAGGCGTTTGTGAAATCGGCGCCATTGGTTAGGAGATGGTCGAGGCCGCCATGATAATCGGCGCGAAAGCGCGTGAGATAGTCGTAGCGGAATTGATCGACGATGATGGCGACCACCAGCTTAGGTTTGGGGCGCGACGCCGGAACGGGCGAGATCTGCGCGGCCGCAAGACCACCCAGCACGAACGCAGAGAATAGGCCAAGGCGAGCAGTCATTCGGCCTCAGAGTAGCAGAGGGCGAGCGCTGCCAATCTAGCCAAGCATCTTCAGCGGTTCTTTGACGATGAGCTTGGGTTCGGTCACGCGCTGAACATCGTCTACTGTGAGGCCAGGCGCAATTTCTTCGAGAACGAGCCCTTCGGGCGCGACGCGGATATACGCCAGTTCGGTGATGATGGTGTGCACCACTTTCAAACCGGTGATGGGAAGCGAGCAGCGGTTGAGAATCTTGGGCGATCCCGTTTTGGTAGTGTGCTCCATCGCGACGACGACTCGACGGGCGCTGGTAACCAAGTCCATCGCGCCGCCCATGCCTTTGACGACCTTACCCGGAACCATCCAGTTAGCAAGATTGCCTTCGCGGTCGACCTCCATTGCGCCGAGAATACTAAGGTCGATATGGCCGCCCCGGATCATGGCGAACGAGTCGGCGCTGGAGAAATAGGAAGAACCGGGAAGTTCGGAAACGGTTTCCTTGCCGGCGTTGATGAGGTCGGGGTCTTCTTCTCCTGGGGCTGGATATGGTCCCACGCCGAGCATCCCGTTTTCCGATTGGAGCGTGACCTCAATGCCGGGGGGGACGCAGTTAGCGACTAGAGTAGGCATGCCGATGCCGAGATTGACATAGAACCCATCTTGCAGTTCTCGAGCCGCGCGGCGCACGATGCGGTCGCGTTTTTCCGTATCCTTTTGCGGTGGGAGGGCGCTCATTTCGTGGGCTCGATCTTGCTAGACGTGAGGCGCTCGATGCGATGTTCATATCGCTCGCCCTGGAGAATGCGCTTGACGTAAATGCCGGGAGTCATCACTTGATCCGGCTCAATCTCTCCAGGCTCGACCAGATGTTCCACTTCGGCGATTGTGATTCGTGCGGCGGTGGCCATCATCGGATTGAAGTTGCGAGCCGTCTTGCGGTAGACAAGATTTCCGAGGCGGTCGCCGCGCCAAGCCTTGATTAGAGCAAAGTCAGCCGTCAGGGCGCGCTCAAGAAGGTAGGAGCGTCCGTCGAACTCGCGCACCTCTTTTCCTTCTGCAACGACGGCGCCGACGCCTGTGGGAGTGTAGAAGGCGGGAATGCCGGCGCCCCCAGCGCGGATGCGCTCGGCGAGAGTACCCTGCGGAACCAGGGTGACCTTGAGCCGCCCGGAGATGACCATGGATTCGAGCAGCCGGTTTTCGCCGACATAGCTGCCCATATGCGAAGCGACCATGCCGGCCTCCAGCATGAGGCCCATGCCGAACCCGTCAATGCCCATGTTGTTGCTGATGGTGTGAAGGCGTTTAACGCCCCTGCGTACGAGGGCGAGGACGAGGTTTTCGGGAATACCGCAAATTCCAAAGCCACCGATCATAACAGTGGCGCCTTCGAAAATGTCGGCGACAGCGTCGTCTGAGCTGGAGACAATCTTATTCATGCACAGCATTCGCCTCTGACGGCAGGCACGAACGGGATGATAGCGCGAGGGCAGCTTTGGAGGCGGGCGCCCGGCCGAGCTGCCGGCAAATCATGATGCCGGCTGCAGCCACTTTCTCTAAAATCACTCCCGTGTGGATGCCCATGCCATGCAGCATGTAGAGAACGTCTTCGGTAGCGACATTGCCCGCCGCCCCAGGCGCATGGGGACAGCCGCCGAGCCCGGAAACCGAGCTATCGACGACGGAGACACCGACCTCGAGTGAAGCCAGGATGTTCGCCAGCGCTTGGCCCCAGGTGTCATGAAAATGAACGGCGACCGCTTGCATGGGTACACGCGCACAGATCGTTTCGAGCAGGCGGCGAGCTTTCAACGGCGTGCCAACGCCGATGGTGTCGCCAAGAGAAATCTCGTAACAACCCATCTCGTACAGAGTTTGGGCGACGCGAACTATAGCATCGAAGCCGATTTCACCTTCATACGGACAGCCGAGGACGCACGATACATAGGCGCGGACCCGCAGACCCCGAGTCATTGCAGCTTGCGTTACAGCCTGGATACGAACCAGACTCTCGGAAATGGAGCAGTTGATGTTGTGCTGCGAGAAGCTTTCAGAGGCAGAGGCGAAGACGGCGATTTCCCGGACCCCACAGGCGAGCGCCGCGTCCAGGCCTTTGAGATTGGGCACCAGCGTGGAATAGGAAACGCCGGGAAGGCGCCGCAGGCCTGAAAACACGTCCGGCGTGGCGGCCATCTGGGGAACCCATCGAGGCGAGACGAAGCTGCCGGATTCAATGGCGACAAGGCCGGCCTCGGCGAGCGCTTCGATCAGTGAGATTCTGGCGCCAACGGAAACGGCGGCTGCCTCGTTCTGGAGTCCATCGCGGGGGCCGACTTCGACGATTCGAACGGAATCGGGGAATCTCATGGATGGTTCATCGAGAATGAAGGGCTTCAGGGCGCGCCGGCTTCGTCGATAACTTCAACTGCCGATAAGTTGGCGTAGTTCTTGTCGGGGACGAAGGAGAGCAACAGCTTGCCCTGTGCATTGGCTTGCAGATTGTGGAACGTCTTGACGATTTGGGTGCGAGGAGCTGCCTCTTTTAGCATGTCGAAACTCCGGAGGAGCGCAACACCGTTACAGTAAACATCGAAGATGCGAGTGCCCGGGCCGCCGCCTCCCGGAGAATTCGGTCCCCAGTAGCTTTCGGCGAAATGGAGCGAGACGGCATAGCGGCCGGCACTCACCGGGATTGAGTAGGAGAAGTTGCCGTAGCGCTCGCATTCATATATTTGAGGATCCTCGGTTCCGCTGACGGTACTCGACCGGACGATACCGCGGCCGTTGAGGAAGTAGTCGTCCGAGTGCCACACGACGCCGGAGCGGTCCGTGATTGTGCGGTCCTGGGTCACGATCCGGATGGGCCGGAGGCGGTGGGGAATTCCGGGATCGAGTTCGATGGCGTTGAGCAAAGGCGCCCCTTGCACTTTTGAGAAGTCGAGGTGAAGGAAGCCGTCGGCAGCCGGAGTTATGTCCTTGGAGACCCGCACGTCCGCGGTATAAGCGCCAGCTTCGGCGATGATATCGAGTTCGCGGAGCAAGATCTTGTGATTAACGCTTATGTCGAACACGCGGGTGCCTTCGCCGCCGTCGAGAGTCACGCCGGGTATATAGGACTGGTCAGCGAAATAAAGGCGCATCTCATAAACGCCGGGTTTGAGTGGAATCTTGTAGGAGAACTCGCCCGTGCGAGCCGAACGGAAAAGAAAGCTGTCGCGTGTGCGGAAAATGTGCGGATCGGGAAACGATGTGACGGAACCACCCGAATAGAAAGCGTCGGCGCTCCAGAGATTGCCCTGGCGGTCGCGTCCAGGCTGGGAAGCGCCGCATAGAATATGTACGGTTTCGGAAGGCAAGAGGGCGGCGTCCGGGAACACGAGGGGGGTATGGACCGACTGTGCCGGCACGTTCGGGTTGGCCCGACCGGGCCGGAAGAGCGCAACCACGGTTAACAAAGCGATCACAAGCAAACTGCCGGCCGCCCAAAAGAGCCAGCGGGGCGGCTGGCCTGCCACTATCGCCTCATTGTCGGAAACGATCTCCTTCTCGGCAGCGAGCGGCAGGCTGACCCGCGGGGACTCAAACGAGAGTTGCTCGTTGTCAGAGGGTACGTTGCGATGCACGAATTCGGGCAGGTAGTGGCCGCTTTGAATAACGATCTGAACCGGTTCAGCATGGCCTTCGGTGGCGTAAAACTCACCAAGCTTCTTGCGAAGGCGGTGCATCTCCACCCGAACGATGGCGTCTTGGCTTTGGTCGAACGTGGCAGGCCGGCCAAAGACGTCGGTGGCGATGTTATATTCCTTGATCGCATCGGCTTCGCCCCGGTAACAGCGTGAGCAGACATATTCAAGAAGCGCGCTCAGGCGCGGGTTCTTAGCAAAGGTGCGGGAGCGCAATACGGCTTCCAACGCCGAGCGCTGGGTTTTCATCTCCGAAGCGGAGAGCGCCTCTTTCGTGGAGGGCATGGATCGAGCTAGAGTATAGCACTGATCTGCGGGCTCGGTTCGGTTACATCACACTTATATGTTGCTGGTACGTTGTTGAAAACTCTAGATGTAACCGGCGCATAACGAACGTAACGTAGCGAAGTTGTTGTGGCGCAGCCGATAATGTCCGGAGCTTGGGAGTTTCGCCCGTCGGGGGAATCAGTGTTCAACTTAGCGGGCGTACGGCTGTGACCTGTTCGATTTCTATAACGAGGTGATTCACTATGTTTGCTTGGACGCGCCCTAGGCATAAGCGCGTGTCTCAAATGCGCGCACCGTTCTTGATTCGCGCGGTCGCTATTGGCGTAGCGCTGTTCGGTTCCATGTTCCCGGCAATGGCCCAGATCGGGGCCGGAGGGACGATTGTGGGGACGGTCACGGACCCCTCGGGAGCGCCAGTACCCGATGCAGCGATTGTGATCACCGACGTGGACACACAGACGGTTAGCCGGGTAACGAGCAATGCCAGCGGCGAGTATACGGCGCCCGGACTGCCGGTTGGCCGCTATACCGTCCAAGCCGAAGTAAAAGGATTTAAGAAGTTTGAGCAAACGAACCTCCCCTTAAATGTGGGAGACCGTCGCACGGTCGACATCAGACTCGAAATCGGCAGCACAACGGAGAGCGTTGTGGTGGAAGCCGAGGCCATTCAGGTACAGAACGAATCGGGCGAAGTGAGCGACGTCATCAACGGCGAGCAGGTGACCCAGCTCGCTACGAATGGCCGCAGCCTTTATACTTTAACCGCGCTCATTCCTGGCTCCTCGAGCAACATGAGCGATTACCAGAGCCCCACGCCGGTCGGCGGCAGCTCGACGGTGAGTTTTAATGGGCTGCGCGTATCCCACAACCTCTACATGATCGACGGCGGCGAGGATCTCGACCGCGGCGGTTCAGGCAATATCAGCGTCATGCCTTCGATCGATTCCATCGGCGAATTCAGGGCTCTGACGTCCAACTACAGCGCGGAGTTCGGCTTGGCCTCGGGCGCCACGATGACGATGGTCTTCAAGAGCGGCACCAAGGATTTCCACGGAGAGCTCTGGGAATTTTTCAGAAATGACGCTTTGGACGCCAACAACTTCTTCTTGAATGAAGCCGGCAAACCGGCTCCGGAGCTTCGCCAGAACATCTATGGCTTCAACATTGGCGGCCCGGTGTTTATCCCGAAGGTCTATAACCGGAACCGTGAAAAGACCTTCTTCTTCTACAACCAGGAGTGGCGCAAGATCGTTCAGGGCGGCTCCATCAATCAACAGGTTCCCTTGAGCAGTCAGTATGGCGGAAACTTCGGTTCTACTCTTGGATCGAGCCTGGCAAAGTTCCACACTCCATGCTCAAATCAGGTTTCGGCCACGATCGCCGGAAAATTCGCTGCAGCCGGTGTTCCGCTTAGTGTGTGTCCGGCAAGTGGAAATCCTACCTATGCCGCATGGCCGAACAACACCATTCCCGCCTCACTGCTGGATCCGAATGCGCAACTGCTGCTGAATGCCGGCATTTTCCCCGGTCAGTCGATCACCAGCACGAACAATGGTGTGACTACCGGGAATTTCGTCGGAGGCGCCAATGCGCCGACCGACGTTCGCGAGGAAATCGTTCGTGTCGATCATCACTTCACAGATAAGTTCTGGATTTTCGGCCACTGGGTGGATGAAGCGATCAGCCAGACCTATTCGCCGTCGCAGTGGAACTCCGATAATCTTCCCACCAGCCGCGACGTGTTCGGGAACCCTTCTTATAGCGGTGTTGTTCACGCCACTTACTCAATCAGCCCTACACTGCTCAACGAAACTGCATTCAACTACAACGGAAATCGGATCAGCATCGTGCCCATAGGGGTCATCACTCAACCGAGCGGCTTCAGCGTTCCACAACTGTTCCCTGGGAACAACGATAATCGCATCCCCAGCATCGGCTTGAGCCAGGGGGAGAGTGCTTACTACGACATCGGAAGCTGGCCATGGCACAACAAAGCCGACGACTATCAAGTCCGGGACGACTTATCCTGGACCAGGGGAAATCACCAATTCAAGTTCGGTGGTTCTTGGATGCTTTATAAGAAGATCCAGGATCTGTTCGGGAATACGCAAGGCAATTTCAATTTCAACGGCACTTACACCGGCAACGGCTTCGCGGATTTCCTGCTTGGATATGCTAGTAGCTACTCGGAGCTCGCGATTCAAGACGCCGGTCATTGGGACAGCAAGTCTTACGATGGCTACGTTCAGGACACATGGAAGGTAATTCCACGGCTGACCCTTAACTTAGGTCTTCGCTGGGACGGCATCCCTCATACCTACGAGGAAACTAATCGCCAATCTAATTTCTATCCAAATCTGTACAACCCGGCGAACGCGGCGACCATCAATCCTGCGAACGGAAACATCGTTCCAGGCAGCCCGGGCCTTGGCGCAAGCTCCAATTCCATTCTCGCCGGATATCCGCTGTACCTGAATGGAATCGGAATCGCCGGACAAAACGGAATCCCGCGTGGATTGGTTCAGAACAATTGGGCATTATTCGCGCCTCGCTTGGGCTTCGCGTACGATTTAACCGGCGGCGGCAAGACTGTTCTGCGCGGTGGGTTCGGAATTATGTATGAACGCATCCAAGGTAATGACGTGTATAACGCGGGCCCGAACGTTCCTTTTACTCTTACTTCCACGCTGAGCAACGTTCTGCTTTCGAACCCGACGGTTGCCGTCGCGACTGGGACTGCCGCCACCGCGCCGATCACCCCTCCCGGCATCACTGGCTTGGCCTACAGCGACTACAATAATCCCGCAAGCTACCAATTCAGCATGGGCATTCAGCACCAGCTTTCGGCCTCCACAGTTTTGTCCGTTGAGTATGTCGGAAATCAAAACCGCCATCAAAACGACGATCGAAACATCAATCTGCCGCCCGACAATCCCGCTTTACTCGCCAGCATCGCGCAAGGAAAAACGCAATATAACAGCGTTGTTCCATACCTGGGTTTCGGCGAAATCAATGTGTCTGAAGACGCTGAGAACTCCTATTACAACGGGCTTCAGGTCGAACTCCGGTCGCAGCTTCGAAGAGACTTGACGCTGCAAGCGGCGTATACGTGGTCGCGCGCGATCGATCCCGCAACCGGAAACGGCGGGGAGGGCGATTTAGCGAATGTTTCGGATCCGTACAACCGCGCCTACGACTTTGGTCCGAGCGGACTTGATCGCAATCAAATCCTGGTTGTGAACTTTGTCTACGATCTGCCGTTCTTCAGAAACACGAACAATTTGTTCTTGAAATCGGCTTTTGGCGGATGGCAGATCTCAGCCATTGGCACCATGGAGAGCGGCCTCGCCTTAAACGTTGGGCTCGGTGGCACGTATGGAAACAACGGCATTCCAGGATCGACGAATCGGCCGGATGTAGTCGGATCTCTCAGCTATCCCGGCACAATTGCCGAGTGGTTCAACACCGGGATCTTCGCGGCGCCCGCTCCAGGTACATGGGGCGATGCCGGAAAGATGCTGTTGCGCGGGCCAGGCCGAGATAACTGGGATATCTCGCTGTTCAAGCAGTTCGCGTTTAGCGAATCCGGCCAGCGAAACCTGGAGTTCCGTTTCGAAAGCTTCAACACGTTCAATCACACGCAGTTCAACAACGTTGATACGACTTTTTCGGACGGTAACTTCGGACAAGTCACAAGCGTTTGGGATCCGCGTGTGTTGCAGCTTGCTCTGAAGCTACACTTCTAGGTCGACGACAATCTGCTCTTACTGCGGGCCGCTGACTTTCATCAGCGGCCCTGCTTTTTGGTCCTCATGTAATTTCGCAACGGCCGCGAATTCCGCATCGGCTTTGTCGCGTTGTCCTGTTTCACGATACAGCCGGGCCAGTTTGTAATGCGCGTCGTAGCGTTTCGGGTCGTTCTTAATGGCGAGTTGGAACTGTTCGATCGCCGCGCTCGTTTTCTTGTTTTCGAAGTAAATGGTTCCCAAGTCGACGTGCGCAATCGCAAGCTTGTCATCGCCTTGAATCGAGCGTTTCAGATCCGTTTCCGCCTCCTGCACATCGCCATTTTTTAGCAGTACATCAGCGAGAAATGCAAGCGCTTTGGGGTCGTCCGGCGTAAGCTTCAGCTCTTCCCGAAACTGTTCTTCCGCTTCGGGATAGCGTTTTTCTCTCCAAAACAGATAACCGAGACCAAAGTGTGCCTGTGGGCGCTTGGAATCGACGGCGAGAGCCGCTTCAAATTCGGCGATCGCTTCGGGCGTGCGGTCGTCGGCGTCGTATGCCTCCCCCAAGAGCATGTGGACCGGAGCCGCGTTTGGATCGCGGCTGAGCAATTCACGAAAGATATCCTTCGACCTGTCATATTGGCCGCTCCATAAATAGCACTTCGCTAGTAAGTAAAGAATTTCCGTGTTAGCAGGCTCGGCCGCGGCCATCGGTTGGAGACCCTCGGCTGCTTCTTTGTACTGCCCCAATCCGAAATAGGTCATGGCGATGAGAGTCTTCGTTCGGTCGCTTGACCCACGGAGGTCTTCTTTTTGAAAGGCGGTAAGCGCGTCCTGAAACTTACCCGACTTGAAATACGCTAAGCCTAAGTCCAGGTAGATGCCGGGCAGATTTGGATCGAGCCGGGCGGCACGTTGATAGTGCTCAATCGCAGCATTGAAGTGTTGCTCCCGAGCTTGTTCAACGCCGAGATTTGCCTCCTCGAGCGCCTTTGTGTTTTCCACTTGCGCTTGGGCCAGACATGCGGCCAGCATGGCGACGGGAGCGAACTGACGCATTCAGCTTCTATCCTCGCAAACTTTCCGGATTCTCCACTATCTCGATTCGGCGCCGGATGGGGGTGCGATCTTCTGTAACCGCTGGAATTCTTCCATCTCGCTCTTTGCCTGATCCGCGCGTCCCTGCTTACGATAGATGGCCGCCAAGCCGAAATGAGCCTGCGCGGCAAGCGAAGTGCCTTTTTCGATCTGAAGAAGATGCAGCCAGGTCTTCTCGGCTGTCGCCGCATCGCCCTCAAGGGAAGCAGCCTTTCCGAGAGAATAGAGAATCTCCGGCATATCGGGCTTCAGCCGGTCGGCGCGGATCAATTCTTCGCGAGCCTCACGAACCTTCCCTTCCTGCAGCAGCGCCGAGCCTAACCGATAACTCGTCTCCGCATTACCAGGCTGGAGCTTCGTCTCAGCTCGAAACTCCTCTTCTGCTTTCTGCCACTGCGCTGAGCCGGCGTAAACCAGACCGAGCTCCAGGTGAACCCCCGGTATGTTCGGACGCTGTTGGAGAGCGGCGCGGAATTCACTCTCTGCCTGCGGCATCTGGCGCAGAACGTAGTAATTCTCGGCCATGGCTTGGTGACTGCGCGCTGAATCGGGGTAGGCTTCGTTAAGAGTGTCGATCGCGCGTTTAGAAAGCAAACCGCTCGCCCGACCGAGATAGTAGAGCAAGTCCGGGTCGTTTGGCCGTTTTGCGAGGGCAGCAGTCAGATTCGAGATGGCCTGTTCGAACTGCCCGGTCTCGGTTTGGGCGACGGCCAAGGCTTCTATCGCGTTGCCGCGCTCTAAGTGCGGAATGGCTTCCGCGAAAAACCCCTGCGATAACAAAGCGTAGCCCAAATCCAGGTGCGCTTGGTCCAGGGCCGGCCGTATTTCCAAAGCACGCTTGAGCGGCGCGATCGCCGAGCCGTTGTCGTGAATCTGCATGTACTCTTCGCCCAAATCGAGGAAGGCTTGCGCCAGGTTTGGATCGAGCTGCGACGCGCTCTTGAACTCTTTGATGGCGGCCTCGTAGTTTCCTTGCCTATGCGCCGCGACGCCCGCCGCCATATGCTGCGCGGCTTCGGCCGGCACAGCTTGCAGAGCGAGATACAGAACAAGTGCGACCATCACCGATGCTCCGGCTCGCACACTTCAAGAAACTGATCGGCCGGAACATCGCTGAGTGTTTGCCGCTGTCCGGAGGGCCAGCCGATCTGAACGGTCGCAGTCTTGTTAGCTCCCAGCCCAAAGTGAAGCCGCTTGTCACTGGCGGAGAGATAGCTTCCTGCCGTGGTGGCGAAGCGGGTCTGGCCATTGACTTCAACGCGCGCGCCGAGCCCGTCGTGATTGCTCCGTGTACCACGAAGAGTAACGCTGAGCCAGTGGGAGGTCCCGCCGCGATTCATCAAAACGATAGGCGGACCGCCAAGTACGGTTAAGACCGCATCGAGCCAACCATCGTTGTTCAGGTCGCCGAAGGCGAGCCCGCGGCCCGCAACGGGAGTCGTGATGCCCGTGGGCGCGGGCTCGAAGCGGCCGTGGCGATTCAGGGCGCACAGAGGAGTTTCGAGATAGCGCAGTGAATGATCGATGGACTCGACGTTATCGAGAACATGGCCCTGCGCTACCAGCAAATCCTTCCAGCCGTCATTATCCAAGTCTTCCAGGCCCACGCCCCAGCCGGCGCTGCCGGCGGTCAGGATGCCGAGGCCGGTCTCCAGACTTCTGCTGGTAAACAAGCCTTGGCCGTCGTTATGATACAGGCCGTAAATTTCACGCGGGAGCACGGTCACTGCTATATCGGGGAGTCCGTCGTTATCGTAATCCTGAAAAACCGTGCCCATGCCGGAGAGCGGTTTGCCGTCCGCGGAGAGCGCAGCGCCCGATTCCAACCCGCATTCTGTAAACGTTCCGTTTCCGTTGTTATGAAATAGATACTGCTGCATGCCATCGTTTGCGACAAAGATATCGGTGAAACCGTCGTTGTCGTAGTCGGCGAATGCTACGCCAAGCGCCCGACCCTGCTTTATAGCAATGCCGGATCGTTCGCTCACGTCTTCAAATGTTCCATCTCCTCGATTGCGGTATAAGAGATTCGTCGTGGCCGGGAATTCGCCTGGCTGGCAGTAAGTGCGCCAGGCGCCGCCGCAGGTCTTGCTATGACGAGTGTCCCACTCCATGTAACGAGTTACAAAGAGATCCAGGCGGCCGTCGTTGTCGTAATCGAAAAATCCCGCCGACACAGACCAGCCGCCGCCCGCGACTCCCGCCTTCGCGGTCACGTCGGTGAACGTGCCGTCGCCGTTGTTGTGATACAGAATGTTGCGGCCGTAGCTGGTGACGAAAAGGTCAGCGTTGCCATCGTTATCGTAGTCGCCCACCGCGACGCCCATGCCGTAATTCCCTGCCCCTGGATTGGCAAGTCCCGCGGCCCTCGTCACATCGGTAAAGGCGCCATCCTTATTCTGGCGGAATAGCCGGTTCCAGAAACGAGGGTTCGCGCGATCAAACATCTCAGGCTGCCGCATCGGCGAGGCGAGTTGGCCGCCATTAACAAGGAAAATATCGAGCAATCCGTCGTTGTTGTAGTCGAACAGCGCCACGCCGCCCGGCATGGTCTCGATGAGATACTTCTGCGCCGTGGGTGAGTTCTGAAGCGTGAAGTTGAGGCCGCGCGGCGTCTTCACATCGAAGATCGGAGGGGTCAGCGCAGCGGCCGAAAGATGAAAGAACTCGCGTCTATGAAAACCGCCAGCGGCTCGGCGTCTCATCTTTAGCTACTAAGATACCGAACCGCAGGCCAGCCGACGGCTAGAACGCGAATTTGAGTCCGAACTGGATCAAGCGCGGAACATTGACGGTGTTAGTAACAAACCCGAACTGGTTACTGCCAGCCGATTCATTGGGCGGTCCAAACTGCGGATGATTGAATAGGTCGAAAAACTCGGCTCGGAATTCGACACCCATCTTCTCATTCGGGCCAAATGTGGTCCGCTTGAAAGCGGCGAAATCGAAATTGGCTGGCCCATCCATGCTGATAAGTCCATCCACGCGTGGTTCGCTACCGAAGCCGTATGCCGGGGGCGCGGTAAAACAGGCCGTGTTGAACCAAGTGTTCGGGCCGAAGTTGCCGCCGAGCCTCGATGTGTCGCTCCCGGAGTTAACTTCAGGGCAACCGGCAATGACGTTCGGCCGTAGGGTTCCAATTCCCAGACTCAAGGCCGACAAAGGAGTGCCGTTGGCTTCGCTGATCTTTAGCGGGAATCCGCTTTGTATCGTCGTGGTTCCATCAATGCCCCAACCCGATATGACCTTGTCCGCGAATCCGGACACGCCGCCCAGGAAGTGTTTCCCCTTGCCAAACGGCAGATCCAGCACGTAACTGAGGACAAATCTTTGCGGAACATTTTGAGAAGAGACCGACCACTCGTTCTTCAGGTTATTCCAGTCCTGAACCGAGCCGGTGCCGCCGCTTGTCCCACCCTCTAACCACGAGGTGAGAGTGTCGGTATTACTCATGAGTTTCGACCAGGTATATGCAGCGAGAATGGTTCCGCCGCCGCCGAAGCGTTTCGTTACGGTGGCTTGGAGAGAATTGTAACTGCTGCCGCAGCAGCCGTAACCATTTAATTGCAGACCGTTGTACTCCGGATAGGGCCGGTCGAGTTGCCCTTGAATCAAGTCTCCCGGGCCGAGGCTTCCGGGCAGAGAAACGCTAAACGGATAAGTTCCTACTTTCTGAGCGATGGTGACAGGCTGGCCAGCCGTATACTGCGCTTCCGCCTGATTGATGAACGAATCGGGAACCTGATCGATTTGAGTCTGGTATTGGGGCAGATGCACGCCATGCGACCCGGCGTAGGCGACGTCCGCAAAGAACCCGCCCGGCAATTGTCTCTGAATGTCCAGGTTCCACTGGTTAAGATAACCAGACTGGTATTGCGTGTAAGGAGCAGAATTCAACGGCACCTGCTGCAGGCCGTAGGTGGACACGTTCGGTTGTGGGTTTCGCCCGGGAGGGACGACTAGGGATGGTCCGAATGGGCCCGGCGTCGCGCAGGTGAAATTTCCCGCGCCAGACGCGCTCAAAGTGCAGTTGCTAGCATTCAGAGTGCTCGCCGGATAGAGGCCTTGGTTGTTGCTAGCAAAGAACTGCGATGTGGCGCTGTTCAGCACATCGCCGTACGGATTTAATGCGAAGGAGACGAAATTCGGGATGAAGAAAATACCATAGCCGCCGCGGATGACGGTCTTCTGGTCCAGAGCGTATGCAAAACCTAGCCGAGGCGCAAAGTTGGTTTTGATGAGCGGCAGGTTATTGTCACCCTTATTCACGCCCGTTCCGACCAGAAACAGGTCGCCTGGGCATGGACTCCCGGCAACGCCACTGCAGCCGGTAACCGAGGAATTGACAGCGGTCGGATTTAAGTAAGTCAAGCGGTTGTAGCGCTCCGACCAGGGGCCTTGCAGCTCATAGCGAAGTCCGAGATTCAGGGTGAGCTTGTTCGTCGCGTGCCAGTTATCGGCGAAATAGAGCGCACGATAGGTCTCTTTACCGGCGACCGGTTGAGACACCACTAGCGACCCAGTGGTCTGATTTCCGAATGCGGCGCCAGCCCCCAGGCCATAGCCAAGCAGGAAATCGGCGATATCGATTCCGCCCGTTGCGCCCGTCGCATTTCGCGCCAGACTCTGAGTCCAGGAGCCATTGAACGAGATGAGTCCGCCGCCTGTGTTGGTCTGAAGATAGTTATCGTAGGTATATTCCAACTGACCGCCGAAAACGAAGGTGTGACGCCCCCGAACCATCGTTACCTGGGGGGATAAATTGATGGTTGTATCAAAATCTGAAATCGAGCTTTGCCCCTGACTGCAGCCGACGAGCGGGTCGCTGATCGCAAGGCAGGGAGTCAGCGGCGTGCGCTCGATATTGGGAACCACACCGTTGTAGTCCGCAGGAAATCCTTCGTTGGTTACGTTGAAATCCTCATTCTTGGGCGTGCGCAGGTAGGTGAACCGGCCAAGACTGGCGTTCAGGCTGAATGTGCTGGTGGGGGTGACTGCATACGTGTAGCCGAGGGCAATGGTCTTGCTATCCGTGTCCTCTTCGCAGCGGTCTTTGCAAAGGCCTGTGCCGAAAGGATCCTGCGCGAGACTGAGCAGCTTCCAATCGGTGTAGCGGCCGAAAAGCACTTGCTTATCCGTAATGTTCTGGTCCACGCGAGCAACGTATTCATCGGTGTTTCCACCGCCGCTCGCGGCTGTCGTGAAGTTATCCGTCAAAGCGTTGGGATTGGTAGGCAGCGGATACAGGTTAAGCAAGTAAGTCGAGGTGGGATTTATGCGGGTAGACGGAATGATATTGCCGGCAAAGGGCGTCCGAGGACAGGTTGAGGTAGTTGGGCAATTCGGATTCACCGAAAGCGGATCATAGATGGTCGCGAGCCCGGACGCGGAGAAATTCCCAGTGCGCTCAGCCGCGGTCGGGACGGTAGTGGTGTAAGGCACGCCCTGCCGCAAGCGGAAGCCCTCATAACTGCCGAAGAAGAATGTCTTGTTCTTGATCGCGGCTCCTCCGATGGTTCCTCCAAACTGATTCTGAGTGAACGGCGGCGCTTTATTGGGCAGCCCTTCGTCAAGCTCCGCGGTCTTATTGAAGAACTCGTTTGCATTCAGAACGCGGTTCCGCAGATATTCGTATAACTCCCCGTGCAGGTCGTTAGTGCCCGACTTAGTGTTGATGTTGATCACTCCACCCGCAAATTTGCCCCACTCCGGGCCCAGATTGTTGTACTGGACCTTGAACTCCGAAACAGCGTCCTGGGTAGGAACGATTAGCGGCAAATTGATGTAGCCCGTATTTAGCGGCTCGCCGTCGAGATAAATGGCGCCTTCATTGGCGAACGCGCCTCCGATCTGGTAGTTGGCAAAGTCAAAGGGGTTCTTGCCGACTACAGTCCCGAGCGTGTTTCCCTGAGGAACTACCGAGGGCGTGATCGTTGTGAGATTGAATATATTGCGGCCGTTCAACGGGAGTTCGTTTGCCTCTCGGGTGTCGACAACCGTACCCAACGATGAGGTCTCTGTCTGGATCAGGGGCGTCTCGGCCGTCACTTCCACGGTCTGGTTGACATTCCCGACCTCCATGCTGGCGTCGACGTGAGCGCTTTGATTGACGTCGACAACAATCTCCGGGCGGCTGTAATGCTTAAATCCCGGCTTCTCGACGACGATGCTGTAGCGTCCGGGAATCAAATTCGGGAACAGATACAGCCCGTCGTTTCCCGTCTGTTGCGTTCGTTTTTCGGAGGTTCCCAGATTCGTCAATGTGACCTGAGCCCCCGCGATGCTGGCCCCGGAGGGATCCGTCACAGAGCCCGTTATTGAGCCGTAAGTAGTTTGCGCTTGAAGTGGCAAGCTGGAGAACGCAAGACTCACTACGGCAAAGAGAATGGCGAATACGTACGAAGATCGTACGCGATGATGCCGGTTTTTCATAGAACGTTTAGCCCCTAAAGCTGTGGGTTTACACACTACTACTGGCAGTTGATACGGCACTTAACCGCAATTTGTACCAGTCGTGGCAGATTATTTGGAGCGAAGTCTGTGCAAAACGTCGTTTTGCCGAAGATGCTCCAGACCGCGATAGAAATGGTGACGCACGTTCCCTAGAGGCTGCCGCAGCCGGCTACTGATTTCCTTCAGATTCAATCCGTGGAAGTAAAAGAACTGGATGGTGAGACGCTGCATTGATGGTAGATCGGCGAGCGCTGCCTCCAAATGCTTGCGATTGAATCTGGACTCCATTTCAGTTTCGAGATCGGTACTGGCGGCCAGATCCAGACTGTCAAGATTCACGGCGATAATTCGTCGCCGCGATAGATAGGCTCTCCGATCGAGGGCTCTGCAAATCGTGATCTTGACAATCCATGCTTTGAGAGTGCCTTTCAATGGATCGAAACGCTCTGGCTTCCTGTATAGATAAAGGAAAACGTCCTGCACGACCTCCTCTGCCTCATTTGCATCACCCAGAACCCGGAAGGCAGTAGCGCGCACCAGGCGCGCATAGCAATCGAAGAGCAGGTCCAGATCATCCACCTGACCTGGAAGGCAAGGGGCCGAATCGGCAGTGGCAAACGATCTTGCCTCGTTGGGCGCATCGAGGCCATCGGAATCGTTAGCCCAAACGACCGGGCGTGCACCTGAATCTCCGGACCGAACCTCCACCGCGGTCATAAAACTTGCTCCTGCGCGATAGGGCGCAGAATCGATCAAGTTTTATCAGAACTACCGGGGGCGGTCAAGCTGATTTACCTATTCTTTACGTTTGCTTTACGCTTCGCTTTGAGGCGCCTGCTAGAGAACGCTGGATCCGCGGCTTTGTGGCTTGTCCGATTTCGCAAAATCGGCCGACGCTTCACCCGCCGAAGCGACATCCTCGGCGCCACTGTCGCGTAGCACAGCTTTCGCCTTCGAAATCCAGTCGCTGTTATCGCAATGCACGGAGAGGAGGATCCCGCCCTCTTTTATGCGGCCTTCATAGCGTTTGGCTTCGTATTCTGGGATGCCCATGCCAACCAGTGCGCCGATGATGCCTCCGACAATGCCTCCCGAGCCTACGCCTGTGAGTGCGGCAATGATGGGCCCTGCGGCGATCAGCGGCCCGAGCCCCGGTACGGCCAGGAGGCCGATGCCAGCAAGAACCCCGATTGCGCCTCCTATCACTCCGCCCGCAACTGCTCCGGTAGTCGCCCCCTCGGGCGCCTTTGTATGTTTCTCATGCGCGAAGTCCTTGGTTCCTACGTTGTCTTGCAACAGCACCGAGATATCTTCGCTACGAAAGCCCGCGGCCGTGAGTCGATCAACCCCGTTTTCCGCCATTTCGCGCGTTGCGAAAATCCCAAAAGCAGCCGTGTTCTTGCCTGCCATGTCTCTCCTCCGAATGTCTTTCGTCAGGTGAGACTCGGTCGGGAGCCCTGCGTTTCGCTTGGGCAACTCTGATTTAATAAGACGCGAATGCCCAATCGAATCCACAGCTGTCTACTCTGCCTGCTCACAGGTTCTGCCTTACTTGCCCAGGATGTCAATGTTGTCAAAACGTTGAAGTGGCGCCAGATCGGGCCATTTCGAGGGGGGCGGGTAGTCGCTGTTGCGGGAGTGGAAACACAGCCGGACGTCTACTACTTCGGGGGCGTTGGCGGCGGCGTTTGGAAGACTACCAATGGAGGCGCCGATTGGCAACCGGTTTCCGACGGGCAAGGATTTGGGACAGCATCTGTAGGCGCAATCGCTGTGTCCGAATCAGATCCGAATGTCGTTTATGTGGGCATGGGCGAGCCGGACATCCGCGGGAACGTCTCTTACGGCGATGGAATGTACAAGTCGATGGATGCCGGCAAGACCTGGAAGCATATTGGACTTGAGAATACGCGCCAAATCAGCCGCGTCCGCGTGCATCCTCGGAATCCCGACCTTGTTTATGTCGCGGCGCTCGGTCATGTGTGGGGTCCAAACGACGAGCGCGGAATTTACCGGACGAGGGACGGCGGCAAGACGTGGGAGAAGATTTTTTCGCGCGGACCCAAGGCGGGCGCTATCGATCTGACCTTCGATCCCACTAATCCCAATATTCTTTATGCCGGCTTCTGGGAGGTCTATCGCAAGCCGTGGGATCTGGAAAGCGGTGGTCCTGGCAGCGGGCTGTTCAAGTCAACGGACGGCGGAGACACGTGGACCGAACTGACACACAATCCCGGCATGCCGAAAGGCGTGATTGGAAACGTTTCTGTAACGGTTTCGGGCGCGAACCCGGAACGCATGTGGGCGCAGATTGAAGCCCAAGAAGGCGGCTTGTTCCGCTCCGATGACGCAGGCAAGACCTGGACCAAAGTGAATGAAGACCGCAAGCTGCGGCAACGCGCCTGGTACTTCAATCGGATTGAGGCGGACCCCAAAGATCCCGAGCGAATTTACGCCATGAACGTGGGATTCTTCCGATCGGACGATGGCGGAAAAACGTTCAACCCGGTCAGAACGCCGCACGGCGATAACCACGGTCTGTGGATTTCAGCGGCGAATCCTCAGCGCATGATCGAGGCAAACGACGGAGGAGCCAATATATCGACCAACGGCGGACAGAACTGGAGCACGCTCAATAATCAGCCGACTGCGCAGTTTTACCGCGTGGCGCTTGACGATGATTTCCCTTACCATGCATACGGCGCTCAGCAGGATAACACGACGGTAGAAATTGCGACGCGCGGCGCGGGCAACGGGATAGGCGAACGGGATTGGCACGACGTGGGAGGCGGCGAGAGTGGGTGGATTGCGCCTTATCGCAAGGACACGAACGTTGTTTTCGCGGGATCTTATGACGGCTTGATCACGCGTTATGACCACCGCAATCAACAGACCCGAGACATCACAGTTTGGCCCGACATGGAGATGGGTTGGGCCCCCGATGCGCTGAAGTATCGCTTTCAGTGGGATTTCCCGCTTTTGTTTTCGGCGCACGATCCGGACCTGCTGTTCGCCGGAGCAAACGTCCTGTTCGCAACGCGAGATGAAGGTCAGAAGTGGGAAGCGATCAGCCCGGACTTGACCCGCAACGACAAATCCAAACAGATCTCCTCCGGCGGCCCGATCACAAAGGACAACACAAGCATTGAATACTACGACACGATCTTTACGGTAAAGGAATCGCCCGTCGAAAAAGGCTTGATCTGGGTGGGCTCCGACGACGGTCTGGTGCATTTGACCCGGGACGGCGGCAAGCATTGGGATGACGTCACTCCAAAGGGTATGCCGGAGTGGATGCAGGTTAATTCGATTGAGGCTTCGCCCTTTGAGGCGGGAACGGCGTACTTTGCGGGCACGCTTTATAAGTTCGACGATAACCGACCGTTCGTTTACAAGACGACGGATTATGGAAAGAACTGGCGCGAGATCAATAACGGCCTGCCGCCGAGTGCTCCTACACGCGTGGTGCGCGAAGATCCAAATAGAAAGGACTTGCTTTACACCGGAACCGAGACCGGCATCTACGTGTCTTTCGATGGCGGCGCTAAATGGCAATCGTTGCAGTTGAATCTGCCCGTTACCCCGATCACGGACTTGGCTATTCAGAAACGTGAGCACGAACTGGTCGCGGCAACGCAGGGGCGGGCATTCTGGGCGTTTGACGACACCGAGATGTTGGCGCAGTTGAAGGACGGGACGCCCAACGAGGAAGTTCATCTGTTCGCGCCGAAGCATGTCTATCGTGGAGCGTTTGAAGATGGACCGCGAAACGGACCCCGGAGTCAAGGATCGAACCCGCCCGGCGGCGCGGTGATCTATTACTGGCTGAAGAACAAGCCCGAGGGTGAGGTTACGCTTGAGTTCCTGGATGCGGCAGGCAAATTGGTGCGCAAGTTTTCGAGCAAGGAGAAACAACAACCGGATGGGAAAGCTTCGTCCTCCGAGGAAGAGGAAGAAGGAGGCCACCATGAAAATGAGGGCAAGCGCATTCCCGCCGAGCAGGGATTGAATCGTTTTGAGTGGGACTTACGATATCCGGACGCCAGTACCTTCCCCGGTATCGTGCTGTGGGATGGTTCTGTCGAGGGACCGCAGATTGTTCCCGGCGATTATCAAGCGCGCCTGACAGCGGGCGGAAAAACGGAGACGGAACGACTGGAGTTGAGGGCCGATCCGCGAGTCGCGACAACACCGGAGCAATACCGAGCGCAGCTCGAACTGGAACTGCAAATTCAACACAAGTTCAGTCAAGCAAATGCAGCCGTGGTCGAAATACGCGCCGCGCGGAAACAAATCGACGAACTGACATCGCGCTTGGCCGCCGCCGACGATAGCGAGAAGTCGAAAGCGCTGAGAGACAAGGCTAAATCAGTTTCAGACGAGTTGACCGCTATAGAAGAAGCCCTTTATCAGACTAAGAACCGGGCGAGCGAAGATCCTTTGAATTTCCCCGTCAGACTCAACAATAAGTTGGCAGCGCTCCTGTCGGCAATTGCAAGCGCGGATGCGCCGCCTACCGCCGCGGAGCAACAAGTGTTTGAAGATGTTGTAACCGCGGTGAACGCCCAGATCAGCAAGTTGAAACAAGTGATGGACACCGAGATCCCCACACTGAATAAGCTCGTGCGGGACCAGAATATTCCAGCCATCGCGGTGCGAACCAAGGATGCGCAATAACGCCGGTTATCAGTGGTTCAGTTGGAAGGCAAACGGGCTATGTTCAGCCAAAAATCCTCGACCGATCTAATTTTACGCAGGAAGTCGTCCACCTCGATCGGCTTCGTCAGATAGCAGTTGGCATGTAACTTATATGCGCGCCAAATGTCCTGATGCGATTGCGAAGTGGTCAGGATGATGACCGGAATATGACGCAAATCGGGGTCTTGTTTTAACTCCGCAAGTAGCTCGCGCCCGTCTTTCTTTGGAAGATTGAGGTCCATCAGGACGAGGTCCGGCCGCGTTGCATCTTCAAAAGGGATTTGGCGGCGTAGATACTGCATGGCTTGTTCTCCGTCTCCGACAACGGACAGGCGCAGTGGAAGATGACCTTCGCGGAACGCTTCTTGAGTCAGATAAACGTCGCCAGGGTTGTCCTCGACGAGGAGTACTTCAAACCGATTAACTGGAGACATGCATGGCTCGAGAAATTGGCGGCCGAGTCGATTCGATATCTGACTCCAGATGCCTGGAATCAGTTGCACTTGGCAAGGCAAAGAAAAATTTTGAACCGACCTGAGGCTGTGATTCGGCCCACAGACGTCCGCCGTGATGCTGAATGATACGCCGGCAGATGGCTAGGCCGATTCCATTGCCCGGATAAGTCCCGATTCCGTGCAGCCGCTGAAAGACTTCGAAAATTCGATCTGTGTACTTGGGATCGAAGCCTATCCCATTGTCGCCAACCTCAAACACCCACTCGTTTGGAGCAGCCTTCGCCGTGACGGAAATCTCCGGCTTGATACCGGGTTTGCGAAACTTAATGGCATTACCAATCAAATTCTGGATCACTTGTATGAGCTTGATTTCGTCGCCTTCCACCATCGGGAGGCGGCCATGATGAATCGAAGCTCCGCTTTCGGCGATCACAACGTCCAAGTTTTGAAGCGCCGCTTGCAGCAAAGCCTCTGACGACAAAGGCTTCTTTTCTAGAGCCTGCGTACCCGCTCGCGAATAACTCAAGAGATCGTAGATAAGAGTCTGCATACGAGAGGCGCCGTCGATGGCAAACTGAATATATTTGTCGGCGGCCTCATCTAGATGGCCTCGATAGCGGCGAGCGAGGAGACCCATGTAGCTAGCGATCATTCGGAGCGGCTCTTGTAAGTCGTGGCTGGCGATGTAGGCAAATTGGGCCAAATCGGCGTTGGAGCGCTGCAGATCGGCGGAGCGTAGTTCTAACTCCTGCGTACGCGCCTGGAGTTCCGCGGTACGGGCGGCAACACGGGATTCGAGAGTTTCGTTAAGACTTCGAATCTTCCGTTCGACATCATCGCGGTCCCGAACATAGAGAATAGTGAAGCGAAAAGCGAGAAATACAAGCACAACTCCAGCCATCACGCCACAACCGAGGACGACCTCAAGTTGAAGTTGACGGCGATTTTGAAGGCTCAATTCGCCCTGAAAAGCTCGGGCTTGGTCCCGCCGCAAATCGCCGATCAGATTTCGGATCCGAACCATGTATTCCTGGCCGCGGTTCGTCTCAATCTCCGCCATCGCGGAGTCTAAGCCTCGACTCCGGCGCAGATCGACAGTCCTCTGCAACTCGTCCATTTTCTGTTGAATGTAAGTGCGCAAGAGCGCCAGTTGCGGCTGGGTCGCGCCGTGCCGCGCGGCATTGCGATCGACTGCGCTTAGCTTCTGCGAGATAGTCGCTTTCGCGCTCAGGAAGGGCGTCAGGTAGCGCTCCTGGCCGGTCAGCACGTAACCGCGTTGCCCAGTCTCGGCATCTTGCACAGTCGAAAGCAACTCATCGAGTTGCTGAATCAGTTCTGCTGTCGACAACGAATCTTGCACACTGCGGACGTGTTGGGTGCTGGTGCGTTCAGCTACGAACGCCAGCAGGAGCGGAAGAACGCCGAGCCAGACAATCAAGTTTTGGCTTCGTCGAAGCAGCGAGGGCTTCATGGGCCTTAGCTCAGGGTACCGGGTTCACGTTCAATCGGCAGGTCGCAGCGCCTTACCTTAGCCTCGCACATGAATGCGTCTGATCGTGCTTCATAAAGAATGTAAATACGATTGTAAGGGCAAGGTAATTCAGCGCGTGGGATCGTGAGCCTAGTATTGAATTTAAGAAATGATGATAAAGAACCGGGATGATTCCTTACTACTATACGGGCAGTACTTATTGTTTTAATTAGTACTTAAGTCCCTCCAAACCCCCTTTTCAAAAAGTGCGAGAGTTCCTAGAATTGGCTACATAGCCTGACCAAGCGGGAAGGCATCGGGATTAAACGGAGGGTCTCGATAAATGCTTAAGAAATTTTCACTTCTCATGACTTTCGGTCTGGCAGCTACTGCCATGACCGCGTTTGCAACACCGGTCTGCAGCAGCAACGTGACAGATAACGGCTCGACCTATTTTGGTGGCGGCTATTCGTGCACGGTTGGGGATTTACTCTTTTCAAATTTCAGCTACACCGGCTCAGGAACCAACCCTATCTCGGCTTCGCAGATCACGGTTGACACAGTCAGCAACGATGGCATCGGACTGTCTTTCCATGCGCCTTGGAGTGCGGGGGCCGGTATGACCACCGATGGCACGATTGACTTCACTGTCACGGTTCTGGGCGGCGGAAGCCTTCTCGAAGACTTCGGCTTGGCGCAGACCTCAGGTGTGAGCGGCAGCGGTTCCGCGAGCGTAGCAGAGGATGGCTGCGGCCCAGCGCCTTGCCTGGCAACCGGCGGCTCGATTTACGTCCTAACATTCCAGGACAGCGGCGAGCGACAAGCGCAGGGTGAAACGACCTTTGCCCCAGTGAATTCAGTTTCCGTCGAAAAAGACATTTCGGTGAACGGCAATAGCGGGTTCGCTACGATTAGCGTGGTTCAGGACACCTTCTCTCAGGTTCCGGAACCGGTGTCCATGGGCATGATGGGCGGAGGTTTGGCTCTGCTCGGCTTGGTTCGCCTGCGTCGGCGCGCTAAAGCCTAAACCAGCAAGCAAGCAACTAAACTCGGGCCTCGGCGGTTAGCTGCCGAGGCCTTTTTTCTTTGCCTTACTTAGATCGACATGACAGACTGAAACCCTATGAAACATCGGCCAATCCCATATCCAGAGGAGGACTTATGGCATCGACCGTATGGCGGGGCTACATAACGTTCGGCCTGATATCGATTCCGGTGCGGCTGTTTCGAGCCGCGCGAGCCGAACGGGTCAGTTTCCGAAGGCTTCATCGAGAGGATTCCAGCAGGCAACCACCTCGTCAGGCGATAGAAGGTCCGGAAGTCACCACAATGGGTACGCGGCTCAGTGAATCTCGCCCAATTACATCCGGGAACGAAGCGCCTCCGCCTGCATGGGAGGGCCGCCGACCCATTCTATCCCCTGTCCAGCAGGTCTCGGTGCGCCGAGGAACCGACGAGGTGCTGGAGCATGGATCCGTTGTGAAGGGGTATGAATACGACAAGAACCGGTTCGTGGTAGTCGAGCCCGAGGAGTTGAAAAGCGCGGCTTCGAAAACCTCCACTCAAATGGAGATCGGAGAATTCGTTCAGCTTTCCGAGATCGATCCGGTCTATTTCGAGACCTCCTATTATGTGGCTCCTGAAGAAGCTGGTGAAAAAGCATATGCGTTGCTTTATCAGGCGCTGCAAAGGACCGGTTTGGTGGCGGTGGCGCGATTCGCGATGCACAGCCGCGAGCACGTTGTTGTGCTGCGTCCTGGTAAGACAGGAATCATAGCCCATACCATGTTTTTCTCCTCGGAGGTGAGAGCCGATGAGGAGTATCGAGCCGATACAAGCGCCGTAGCGCCAAAGGAACTGGATCTAGCGCAGACGTTGATACATTCGTTGGCCGGCCCGTTCGAGCCTGAGAAGTATCGGGACACGTACCGCGAGCGACTGGAATCGATTATTGCCCGGAAAGTGCGCGGCGAGCCGGTCAGCTCGGCCGGAGCCATACAGAAGCCAGCGGAAGTTGTGGATATCGCCGACGCGCTGCGGCGAAGCTTGGCAAATTTGAAAAAACCGGTCGCATCCGAGGAGCAAGCCCGCACGCCTGAAAGGGCTACATCGCGGACGAAAAAGACGTCGCGAGGCGCTGGGCAAAAGTAGCTGGTCTCAGTTATTGGTGGCTATTGGACTCGTCGCGGATCGGACTCGAACGGCCTCTGCCAACGAAGCGGGCGAGGATTCAGGAACCCATCGAGCTTGTCCCAAACTCGATAGAAGCTTGAGCATTTCATCAACATTGATGGGCTTGGAGATGAAGCCATCCATGCCGACCGTCAGGCACTTGTCACGGTCGCCGGTCAGAGCGTGTGCCGTAAGAGCATAGATCGCCACACGAGAATTCGGCGGCTCAGATTCGCGTATAATGCGCGTCGCTTCGAGCCCGTCCATTTCCGGCATTTCAACGTCCATTAGTATTAGATCGAAAACCTGGTTCTCCCAAAGAGCGACGGCCTGCTTTCCATTCGAAGCTGAGGTCACATAATGCCCAGCGGACCGCAATAATGTCTCAATCAGCCGTCGGTTTACTGCGTTGTCCTCGACAACCAATACCGAAAGCGATCGGGTACAGGAGTCCGGGTCCAGTTTGGGCGCTGGCTCGAACGCTCCCTGTACCTTTTCAAACCAGGCAGTGAATTCGAACGTGCTGCCCGCTCCGAGCTGGGTTTGCACATTGATCGCGCCCCCCATCAAACTCACCAGATTCTTGCAGATGGCGAGTCCAAGGCCTGTGGTTGGACGACCCGGGCTGCGGAAGGGCTGGAAGATGCCTTCGCGTTGATCGGCTGGGATGCCAATACCTGTATCCGCGACGGCGAAACGCACAAGAATGGAATCCGCCGTCCTCGATTCGAGCACCGCAGAGATCATGACACTACCAGTCGACGTGAACTTCACGGCGTTTTCCAGCAGATTGAAAACAATCTGACGTAATCGTGTTGCATCGCCCTTGAGCTGTGAAGGGATCTGCGGATCGATCTTACAACGCAGCTTGAGATTCTTAGCCTCCGCTTCAGGCTGTACGATCCGGACCGCCGAACGGATGCACTCGATAACCGACAATTCTTTCCTCTCAAGCTGCACTTGGGCAGCTTCAATCCGAGAGAAATCGAGTACGTCCGTAACGATGTGCATCAGCCAGTGGGCCGAGGTATGGACGATATCGAGATAGTCGCGCAGTTCGGGGTTCAGATCTGTTTTAAGCGCCAGGTCGGTAAATCCAAGGATCGCGTTCATCGGCGTACGGATTTCATGGCTCATGGCTGCGAGGAACTCGCTCTTGGCTCCATTGGCGGTTTCCGCGGCGTGTCTGAGTTCGACCTGCTCCTTGAGAGCGCGCTGCATGCGCCGTGTCGCTGAGCGGAAAGCGAGGCGCAAGCCGACGAGCCACAAAGGCACCGTGATAGCGAAGAACAACAACGGAATGTGCATCGTGTCTGACAATTTTCGACGCTGAACGCCGCTGTGGATCTTATCGGCACAAAGGATAAATTCCATAAGAGACATAAGGTAATGGGGAGCAAGGCGGCTAAGGTGCAAACGCCCTTTACGCTCCAGCCGCCTAAGACGTCACGCGCCATCTCGCGGTTGTGGAAACTAAGAAGGAGCAACGGCGTGAGTGGCGGCACAACTCGGCGTGCTGGATCCGAATTCGTCAATTGGGGTTGTACGTGGATATTAGCCACGCAACAGGGAACAAGGTGACTTGCCTCCCCCGTTAGGAGGGCAGCGTCTAGAGTTGCGGTCGGCTTCGCCGCGCCTGGAGTAAACGCACCCGGCCGCGTGGACGTTACCCCGATCCGCGGGAGGATCTAGAGCAGGCGGAAGTTAACTTCTATATTGGCCTGCACGGCGACCGCGTGGCCACCCTTCATCGCAGGCCGAAAGCGCCATTTTGTGACGGCTTCGATCGCCTTCTCATCCAAGCCCAAGCCTAACGGACGAATCACATGGATGTCTCGCGTGAGCCCATGATCATCGATCACCACCGAAAGCAGAACGGTTCCTGAATATTTCGCCTTTCGGGCCTCTTCCGAATATTCGGGTTCGATCTTATATATCGGGATTGGCTGCGATACATCGCCGCCAATGCGAAATACACCGCCCCCGGTTCCTCCGCCTGAACCAGGTCCATAGCCGTTGCCGTTGCCAGAACCGACTCCGCCACCCGACCCGCTGCCGAGACCATTCGCACCCGGGCCTCCCGAGTTCAAGGCGTTCGAAAGAGGGTCTCCATAGTTGTCCGCCACGATTTGCGGGGCGGGAGCCGTGATTGTGGGAGTCACGGGCAGCACAGGTTTCGGAACCGCCAGCGCGGGCGGGATAAATGGCTTCGCGGCGAACTTAGGCGCGGCGCCGTGATTGACCGGCGTGGGCATTTTCTGGCCGCCGCCGCCGCCGCCTCCCGCTTTCTGCTGTGCCTGAGGGAGCTTTGGCTGGTAGGCGGGAAGGTAGATGATGTCTCCACCTTTCTTCAGCACGTTTCGCACCGCCGGCGACTGGAAGACCAGGAGCAGAAGGGCAATGACTCCAACGTGGATAAGGATAGAAACCGCGCCCGATTTGGTTTCCCCGCCCTTATAGGCGCCCCAAATGCTTCCTACCTCAACCGGTTTAGAGGTCACTTCGAGTGGCGGTAGCTTCTGGGGGTGGAGCAGGTCGCGAACATTCCCTATCAACGACTTGAACCAAGGCTGTTCGATCTTGGTTAGATCTCCAAAATCCGCGGACTCAACCGGCCGCGAGGTGATCTCCAGAGGAGGGAGCTTGGGAGGATTCAATGCCTCGCGGATACTCCGAACGATCGACTTAAACCAAGGCTCTTCGAGATCGGTGCTCATCAGGAGCCGATCTAGATTGTCGCCAGCCGGTGCTGCCATATCGTGGCCGGTCGGCAGGGCCATATCGGAATGAATAGGTTGGTTCGCTCTGTCGCTAGTCACGACACACTCCGCATTCAGTGTCTTGCGCGGCTTGACTGATGCACTCGTTGGACGTGGCGCGAAATTTCACAGTTGCAACAAATTGCCGGAGTTTGGATCCGGCCAGCAACTTCAGTCTATCACTCTTTCGATGGCAGGCCCTTGGTTAGGAAACTTTGAGATTCCAACCAGATAGAGTCCAGGACATCTGTGAGCTCGTGGCCCGAAACTAAGCAACGGACGTGAACTTCTGGATAATGGGCCGCAGCCAACAGCACCGAGTTCCAGAAGGGTACAACCGGATCATGGCGTCCGTGAAAAATCAGAGTCGGTTGCGCCAGGTTGGGAAATGGAGGAAAGCGGGCCGCGTCTTGGATAAACTCGAAATCGAGCGGCATTTCGCGACCTTCCGCGTAGTGGAAAACGGGCATTGAGCCCGACCGTTTCCAGCGAGCGAGGCGCTCCGTGCCAAGACCCTGCCGCCATAAGCGAACGAAATCGAGAGCTGGCGCGAGTAGGATCAGTCGCTTTATTTCGCGATGAGTTGCAGCGTACAGCGCAGCTAGGTAGCCGCCCAGACTGGAGCCAATGAGAATGGCAGGGCTGCCATCAAGCAACGTTGCAATCAGGTCGAGTTGTGCAGTGATGGTGAGGTGGCGGAAGTCGCCTTGCGCGAGATCTGGAATTTCCAAATTGGCGCCGCACTCGTTAAATTTGGCGGCAAAGTATGTCGCTTTGCGGGAAGCGGGACCCGACGCGAAACCGTGCAGATAGAGGACACGCAACTGTTCAAGCAACATCTAAATGTTAGTGTCATCCATCAGGCTGCTCGGGTGCGGTGGGCGGAAGGCCCGGGCGCGTACGAAGCTTTTTCAGGGGAGAGCTGGCGGCGGAAATGCTTAAGACTTCCCTCCGCGTACATCGGTGATGTAGTTTAGAGTGTTGGACCCAACGGCGCCGCCGGAATGGGAGATGCGTTTGCGAAGACAGGAGAACAAGGAATGCCGGTAGCAGAAAGAGTAAAGCAAATCATCGTAGAACAACTGGGTGTGGACGAGAACCAGGTGGACCCAAGCGCATCTTTCGTTGACGACCTGGGAGCGGACTCGCTAGACATTGTGGAACTTGTCATGGCGTTTGAGGAAGCATTCGATCTGGATATTCCCGACGAAGACGCCGAGAAGATCAAGACTGTGAAGGACGCAGTCGACTACATCGAAGCAAAGAAGAAGTAAGTTCCGTTTGGACGGATTCGGCGCGAAACGATGAGCGGGAGGCAGACTGGGCCGCGAAGAGTCGTGGTCACGGGAATAGGGCTGCTGTGTTCGGTCGGCACCGGGACGGAGGATTGCTGGAAGGCAATTTGCGAGGGGCGAAACGGGATCGGCGCTATCACGCAATTTGACGCCTCGGATTTCACGTGCCGCATTGCGGGAGAAGTAAAGAATTTCGACCCGCTTCTTTACATCGACAAGAAAGATGTGAAGAAGATGGGACGATTTATTCAATTTGCGATGGCTGCTAGTGAGTTCGCCGTGCAGTCTGCGCGGCTCAAGACCGACGGCGAAGCCGAGAACGTTGGCGTATACATAGGCAGCGGAATAGGCGGCTTCGAGGTGATCGAGAGGGAGCATAAGACGCTGCTCGAGCGAGGGCCGGGGCGCATATCACCCTTCTTCATTCCTTCGTGCATCGTGAACCTGGCAAGCGGATACGTCTCGATCCGCTACGGAGCAAAGGGACCAAATTCGGCGACTGCCACTGCATGCACCACAAGCGCGCATTCTATCGGGGATTCATATAGGCTTATCCAGCATGGAGACGCCGACGTGATGATCTGTGGCGGAAGCGAGGCTTGCGTAACTCCGATGGGCATCGGCGGATTCGCCGCGATGCGAGCTTTATCGTTGCGGAACGACGAACCAGAGCGGGCATCCAGACCGTGGGACCTGAAACGAGATGGTTTCGTAGTGGGTGAAGGGTCGGGGATTCTAATCTTAGAGGAGCTCGGCCACGCAATGCGGCGGAACGCGCCGATCTTGGCTGAGGTCGTGGGCTATGGAATGAGCGCCGACGCCCACCACATCACGTCCCCGCCGGAGGACGGCGACGGAGGATATCGGGTAATGAGGAACGCAATGCGCGATGCCGGGATTGATGCCTCGCAAGTTCAGTATGTTAATGCCCACGGCACGTCCACCGGTTTAGGAGACAAGGCCGAGACAGTGGCCATCAAGCGGGCATTTGGCAGCCACGCAAGACAACTAGCAGTGAGTTCGACAAAATCCATGACCGGCCATTTGCTGGGTGGAGCAGGCGGGCTTGAAGCAGGCCTTACAATCCTAGCCCTGAAGGAACAGATTGCGCCTCCGACAATGAACTACGAATTTCCCGATCCTGAATGCGATCTCGACTATGTCCCGAACGATGCGCGACGCATGCAGATCGAATTTGCGCTCTCGAATAGTTTCGGATTCGGAGGTACGAACGGGTGCTTGATTTTTAAGAGATTCGACGGGCAATGATGCTCGTTTGTAAAATGGTAAGAACGTAGGATGAGGGCGCATCTTGATCGGATAAGATGCGACTCTCGCGTTGGTGCCAGATGGGCCTGAGCTTCCTGGATTTAGGCGATCTGTTGTTGGTCATCGCGCTGTTTTTCGCGTTGTTGATTGTTCTGTTCGAGTCCGCCGAACGCCGGCGCGAAAGTCGGCGAGAGAAGCGGTTGCTGGACGCGATTGAACGCGAATACGAGATTTACTTTCAGACCGAGCGAGTGTAAGCTCCTCAGTTACGCGGATCTGACCAGAGCCTTTGTGTTAGGCTGAGATGGCAATCACGAAACAGTGACGCAGTCACGGATCCGTGGTTCGATTCGGGGCGTAGCGCAGCCTGGTAGCGCACCTGCCTTGGGCGCAGGGGGTCGCAGGTTCAAATCCTGCCGCCCCGACCAACTAAACAAAGGGTTTACGTCGATCCTTACCTAACCCAAATCCGCGATGTACACGCGGATGTACACGCGCCCGCCAATCGGTATTCATTGCACCCTGGCCGACGTGCACGGAGCGATTTCTTCCGGGATGTACGAGGGCATCGCATCGACGGCTTTCCGCTTCGCTGCATTGCGGATGTGCGAGTAGTGTTCCAGCATCTTGCGATCCAGATGGCCGGCAATGCTCATGATGGTCTGGTCACTGGCTTCCGACTCGGCGAGCTTCGTAATGGCGGTGTGCCTCAAATCGTGAAATCGCAGGCCCGGTAACCCGGCCGCCTTGCAGAGCGATCGCCAAGCCGTTCGCCATGTCTTTTGCGGTCGCTGCGGATCGTAACCGGCGCCGTGAGCCGTTTTTGTTTGCCGGTATCGGAATCCGGGAAAAAGGAAATGCTGGGGCTCCACGGCCCCCAGTGCAGTCGCGCGCTCCAGAAGCTTCGCAAAACCCCAGAGAGCTGCGGCGTTCAGCGGAATCACTCGCTCACCGCCGCGCGTCTTCGAGCGGTTGATGACAATCTGCCGATCCATCAAGTTGACGTCTCCGATTCGAAGCCCTTTCAGTTCGCATCCCCGCATAGTCGTGTTCCCGGCAATCATCGCCGCATAGAACGCCGCGTCCCAGCCTGGTTTCGTCCGGGCGATCTCGAGGAGCCGCCGCTCTTCAACCTCTTCGAGCGCCCGGCCGGGGCCGCGGCTATCCTCTTTCAGCGGCTTGAACTCATCTGCGACGTGCGCCCAAACCTTGGCATGCTTCAGGACCGTCCGCAATACCTTCGTTTCGAGATTGACCGTGCGGGAACCAACCTGAGTTTTTCGTTTGGCTTGATATGCCTTGATTGCCGCATTGTCAATTTCGCAGACGCGCCTGCCGGTGAAATGGCGAAGCAGCGGCACGGAACGTTCCCTCTCAAGCCGGATGGTGTTGTCTGACAGGTGAAGCTTGCGATCTTCGAGCACCAGCAGGAGGAGTTTCTCGAAGGGGAGCTTGGCGAAATCAGTCGGTAGCCGGTGCTCCTGGTGGGCCTTAATGGCTTCCGCACGCACCTTGCGAGCTTCCTGGTAGTTCCGCGTTTTGGTGGAAAAGAACCGGCGCCGGCCGCCTACTTCGAGTGAGTAATACCAGATCCCGCGCCGCTTGTGCAGGCCGTCGTTATCTCGAACCTTCGTGGGCTTTTCGGTTTCAGTTGTCGGAGTGCTCATTTGGATTTCCTTTCGTTTTTCGATTCGCGCCACTCGCTTCCGCGCTCCTTCCACCAATTGCGCTTGTGCTCTGCGCGAGACCAGCGGCTACAGTCTTCAGAGCAGTAATGCGCCTTCAGGTCATCGGCTATGAAATACGGCGTTGGGCAATCAGGACGCCAGCACATCCGCAGGCGACTTGCATCCGCAGCAAACACCATGAGTTTTGCGAATTGCTCGATGGTGTCGGCTCCCGCAGCACAGACAGGATTTCGTTGTGTATCGCTCCGAAGAGTCAAATGCGGCGCTTCCATTTCGCTCAACCCGGTGGCATCCCTCGGAATCAAACCTTGCCAAGTCTCGCGCTCCTTCGCGCGCTCGCGCTCGACATTCTTACGATGAGCTTTTAGCACGAGCTGAACGTTGAGCGGCAAATTCTCAATTTTTTCGTGTGGCCCCAAGCGTTCCGAATCAATTCGGCTCGTGACGGGCCAATGGTGTTTCTCAGCTTGCCGCCCCCGACTCTCCCACATGGCGCGCAGGTTGACCTGGCACCATATCCACGCAAAGGGGTTCTCGGGTTCGAAGTCTTGACCGGATCCCCATTGCTGGAACAGCGGCCCCCACTTCTTGACGAAATGAAGCATGGCCTGCATCCCTTTTCCGTTATCGATGCGAACCGGCGCGTTTGCTAAGTCCTCCAGGAGGGCTTTCGTTTTGGGTTCGGCAAAGACTGATGCGGCCGTGACTGCCCATTTTCCGGCGATCCCCGTGGTTCCATCCCCTAGCGGCAAGGCCTTAACTGTCTTCTTTTCAGTGCCGCACCGCACGCCGACTCGCAGTTGCAGGAGCATAACTATCTTTTTCGATCCGAATTCGAAAGGGGCATTGACATCTGTTTTGCTCCTACTTTACCCTAAACACATAAGAATGTAAATGACTTTCGTAATGGTCACCTAGCGACATCGAGAAGGACAAAGAATCACAGTAGGAAAACAGGATGGCAACCACAGTAATTGAAGAAACCACCAGCGATCAAAAGCTGTTCAGCCTAGAGGCGAGTTCCAAGACTCTCGGCGGCATCAGCATCTCGACCCTCAAGCGCGATATCCGGCTCGGGAAAATTCAGGCGGTTCGTTACGGGCGTCGAGTTCTGATTCCTGGGCACGAAATCTCCCGGATCGCACGGGCCGGAATGGCGACATGAACTATCCTGCAAAGCCCTCGGGGACACCCGAGTCACCGGTAGGCGGAGTGCGCCTGTATGACGTGCGATGGCCGGACGGCTCGCTCGTAGATCCGCGCAGGAAGCAAATTACCGAAGATCAGGGCCTAAAGTTGGTGGCCGCGGGTGTGTGTGAGGCGGTTCGTAGCCCGCACGCGCGCGTGTTGCGCTATTTCAAGATGCGGAAGGGGCGAACAGAACCCCCGGAGAAAAAGACTGCGCCGCCGGTGGCGGTGTGTAACATCACAGTCACTCGGGAGGAGACGCACGGCCGGCCTTTTCGCCATGTGCCGCGAGGTTATTCCGGCGTGCCGGTCCTGCCGGTCCTGCCGGTTATTCCAAACAATCAATAAAATCCGCAATCTTCAAAAGTGAAAAAGGGCCGCTCTTTCGTCAGAGTGGCCCTTCGCATTTTCTCGAACACCCATATGAATTCTAACAGGATCAGCGAAAGTATCAAAGTCAAGCTCGACATCGTAATTGTCGTCGGCGAATACGTTGACTTGAAGCGCCAGGGCACCGGTCCACGCTACGTCGGCCTCTGCCCGTTCCATTCCGAGAAGACTCCATCGTTCGGCGTCCACCAAGGGCGTCAGTTTTATTACTGCTTTGGCTGCAATGCGGGCGGTGATGTCTTCAAATTCATCCAGGAGAAAGAAGCTCTTACCTTCCCGCAAGCCTTGAGGTTTCTGGCAGAGCGCTACGGGATCGGAGGAACCGACTTGGCGACGGATCGACCAAGGAGACCTCATCATTCCGAGAGCACATTAGTCCGTTCCGAGCAGTTGGTCGTCGGTCTGTCTTGGCGCATTCAACGTGCCTTAGAGGCTACCAAAGCCGAGCTATTTGGACCCGAGCACGAAAAGGCCGCGCGAGCAACACAGGTACTCACGTATTGGTCGGATCAGATCCGAAGCTGGCGCTATCTCACGCTGAATGGTCCGCCGAAAGACCCGCGTTCTTACTGGGAGCTTGTCTGGTCTCATGGCGGGCGCGAAGAAGCGGTGATGCTGCTTTTGAAGTTACCTCGGAAGCTCGTGCGCGAATGCATCGCCGAAGCCCGCGAAGCCCAGATGCAGCTTGCGGCGGTGTTAGTCGGCGCTGCCGGTAATTCACGAAAGGACGCGGCCGCGTAGTGGCGGTCCCGATTGATGGCGCTGTTAGGAAGGCGCTTGCCCGTGATTCGATTCTTGAGCACCCGGCAAACGATCATGGCAACGCAAAGCGAATCCTGGACCTCCACGGCGGCGATATGTTCTACAGCTACTCTGAACACGCCTTTAAGATTTGGGATGACAAGCGATTCGCAAGAGACATCAACGGCGCGGCCATGCGCCTCGCTAAGGCCACCATGCTGCGATACGTTGAGGCAGCGCTGGCGACCGGTGATCGAGAGCTGATAGCGTTTGCGAAGCGTAGTCTCGATCACGCCAAACTTACGAGCGCCTTAGCGAGCCTTCAGTGTGAGCGGCCGGCGGAGGTTCAAGAGTTTGATCAGGACCGGAATCTTCTGAACTTTATGAACGGGACCGTCGATCTTCGAACGGGGGAGATTGCGGCGCACGACAAGGCGCAGAAGATTACGAAACTCATTCATTACGACTACAAGCCGGAAGCTACCTGTCCAGCATTTCTCCGGTTCTTAGATCGAGTAATGGGCGGTGGCCCGGATGCGAGCGAGGGCGATTTAGAGCGTGCCCGCTCGATGGTCAATTACCTGCAACTCGCAATAGGCTACAGCCTCACGGGCGAGACTTCAGAGAAAGCCGTGTTCATCGCGCACGGACCCGGCTCGAACGGCAAGAGCACCTTGCTTGAGGTGATCCGCCAGCTCGTACCCGAATACAGCGCCAAGATTCTGATCGACAGCCTCATGGCAAAGCCAGGCGGCGAGTCATCGAACACCCTGACTGACCTTGCGGATTTGCGCGGCGCGCGCTTCGTCAACACGTCCGAAACCGAGCATGGGCAGCGGCTCAGCGAAGGCCGGCTGAAGCGAATCACGCAAGGGATGGGGACGATTAAATCGGTTCGGAAATACGAGAACCCCATCACGTTTTTGGAGACGCATAAACTGTGGGTCGATGCGAACCACCTTCCGGTCATCGCCGGGTCCGAGAACGCAATCTGGAATCGGTTGCACACCATTCCATTCACTGTCGTCATTGCGCCCGAGGAAATGGACAGGCAGTTATCCACCAAACTCTTGGCTGAAGCTGAGGGAATTCTCGCCTGGTGTGTCGCGGGCGCCGTACGCTGGTACGCCGATGGATTGAAGAAGCCGGTACCCGTGACCAGGGCCTCTGCGGAGTGGCGCGAGGACTCGGACTCCCTCGCGCCGTTCGTCGAGGAGATGTGCGAGCTGCGGCCTAACGACGCCGGAGCGTGGGTTGAGATCCGGGTTCTGCGCAAGGCGTATGTGGACTGGTTGCAGCGGGAAGAGGAGCATAAGCGCCCGGTTTCGACAGCCGAGTTCAATGCTTATCTCGAAAGCCGAGGACTCCAGCGGGATCGCAGGGAGCGCAACACGAAACGAGTGTGGGTTGGAGTGCAGTTCAAGGCGAAATGAGGACAACCCGTGGACAAATGTGGACAAATCGTTTGGAGCGAGCATTTTCCGGCTAACTCGCTGTTGTTATTGAGCAAATCAGGATATGTGGACAAGCGAGGACACGCATTTATATACAAAAACCTCCCTACGCGCGTATAGGGGGTTTTCGGGAAATCCTGTCCTCAGTTGTCCACTTGTCCACGCGAGCTTGGTTTTTGGTAGTTCCGAATGCGGTCGGGCGAGGGTGAGTTAATCAGCCCCGGAAACGGCTTTAAAGGTGAGTCGAGTCTGGGTATTCCAGACCTAACTTCTTTCCATTCAATGCAGTCGAGTCTGGGTGAGTTGCGGGTGATTTCACCGGTCATAAAACGGGATTCGGGGTGAGCGGAAAAGGGGGCTAATCAATGACAGCGCGCGAGATTCTTTTGTGGCTAGAACGTCATGGGCGGCGGGTTGAATTCCAGTAGTTACGGCCCTCGTGTCGCCGAAGGAAGAACGCCACGATCCTCCAGTACACCGAACCGGATCAGAGCGATGTTCAGGTGATCGGTGGCCGGTCGCTCTCGGACTGTGTTGCGAAAGCCCGGCTGCGAAGCGCCGCGACGAATGGCGCGGTTTCGGCAGCCGCAGAAAAGCCCTGAGAAATGCAAGCACATTCCGGCGGGGAAGGAGGTCGGACCAGCACCGACTCCACGGCTTCACGCACTTACGACGGGGCAGCAGTGCCAAGTACACACTCCGGTACACGCGAAGGCGCGAAAAGGTCTCCAAAGACCACGCAAAGCTCATTCGCGTTCGCAACTCGGAGGCATCGGCGAACCGCCGCGCCGGAAAGCAAGCAAACGTGGTCCAGCACAATAATTGCCGATCCAGGTAGGTATGGCGGCCCCGGGTCGTTGATGTTTGAACTTGCGGTGAGGCACCTACACCGGATCGGCAAGCCTCACCCGCAGGAACACTGCCCGCTATGCGCAAAAGAAGGCAGCGGAGAGGCCGCGGCGTGAACAGCGTCGAGGTTTTTAAGTTGACGTGCTGGTCATGCGGGAGGGAGTTGGAAGTGCCGTGTGATCGAGCGAAGCAGTGTCCAAACTGCCAAGCGGCGCTGGTTATCGACTGGCGGGCAGAACGAACGGATGAATTTGAAGACGCGCCCAGGCGCGCGACATGAAAGAGAGAACACCATGAGAACAAAAGAAAGCGAAATCGAATCTCAGTCCGCGCATCTCAACGCGCTGTTCCGGGAACGTCGACGGCTGACTGAAGCGATGGGCGATGCGGACAGCGATGTGGGCCGCCAGCAGGAGGTCATTAACGGGCTGGCCTCACGGCTCACCGATGCCGCGAGCGATGGCATCGAGAAGGAAATTGCGACGGAGCGGCAAAAGCTCAAGCGGCTGGTTGAGATCCAGACGCAGGCGAGACTGGCGCTGCGGAGCTTCGAAGAACGCAATCCGAGCGAAGCCGAGCTTAAGCAGCGGGAACAAGACCTGCAACGCGAGCGGCTGGAGATCGAGCAACGCCAAGCCGTAGCGGCCGCACGGGCCAAGTTGGCGGCGCTGGTCAATTTGCTCCTGCAAGCGGAAACCGCTTGCGAGGAGCTGCAAAGCGACTATCGCGCAGCCCTTCAACGCTGGCCCAGCAACAACGGGCCTCTCGGTGTCGTGCGCGCCGGCGGCATCCCCGGTTTCTTGGTCGATTTGCCGGCACTCAGTGAGTCGGGAGGTGCGATGTTCGGAGCCCTGGAAAAGATCGGCCGCTGGAACATCGAACTGTTACCGGCCGATCACAGAGCGCGCATCTACGTCGAGAAGGCTCTCCAGAAAAAAGCAGAAGACGCTGCCTTTCAGCGGTCGCTCCCAACGGTTCCCGGCAACAACCACTTCCGTTAGAATCCTACGCGCCGTTTCGACTCCTTCCGGCGTGCGAGGAGGGCGGCTCTACGGTGCGGGCCGCCTCAACCGGGCAGGTGCTCCACTCTCTTTCGGTACCTGCCCGCGTATTTTTCGGCAAAGAGAACACTTTCATGGAGGCAAGCAATGAACGAAATCATCACATTGAGCAAGGGTGACATATCCGCGGCTCTCGAACAGGAAGCCGCAGCGGCCACAGCCCACGCGCTCTCAGGCACGCTACAGCGCGTCCGCAAACGCCGCGGCATGTCGCCGCTCGAATTGATCCGCGATGTGGCCGGGTCGATCAAGCAACTCGCGGCAGAGCGTATCGCCGAGCAGCCCGGCAAGGCATTAGGTAAGGCCGGAGAGACCGTTGTGAAGGCGAACGCGCTTCTGGACCTGCTCGACAAGGCCAAACTGCACAAGGCGACGGCCGCCATGACGCCCTCGGGCCACGAAGCAGCGCTCACATGGTAAGCCCGACGAACTTCGAAAGGAACCCACAACTTATGAACGCAAACTTCGAAATCGCACGCATTTTTCAGGACGCGCTCTCCAAAGCAAGCTACGCCCAACTCGTCAAGGCTCGACAGGTGCGCAGGGCTCCACTCGCGGCGGCGACATGCTGGATGCTTTCGATGTCGCGCTGGAGCGCAGGCTACGGAACTTCGAATCACCGGCTTTGAAATTCGTAAAAGGCGCTGGCGGCACAGAGCGGCCGGCAGCTTTCTAAGAGAAGGAGTAAACAACCAAAATGGCGAACGAAAACGACCAGTCTTTTTCCGTGCGAGGCACGGTATATACGTTCCCGCTGCGTTCCCTCACCTTCGGGCAGTGGCGCGAGCTTCTGAAGAAAGAGCGTGCGGAGGGCACCGACGCCTACGAGACGATTGCATGGGTGATCGAACGCGCAACCGAGAACGCCCATGGAACCCTCACGCGAGAGAATCTCGATGCCATGGATGGCTTCTTGGTTCAGGCGCTCTATCGTACCGCCATAAACCTGAGCAGTCTGAAAACCGAAGAACTCCAAGCGGTCGCGAACCGGTAAGGAGGCCACATGCCCGACGACACAATTAGAGTCAGCACAAGCGTAGACACCAGCGGTCTGCGCTCGGGTAGCTCGGACGCTTCAGCTATAACCGCTCAACTTGTCGCCGATCTTAAAGCCAAATACGCAAGCGCACAGTCTGCGGTGAAAGCCGCGCTCGCGCAAATGAGCGAGGCGCAGCAGACCTACGGCGAGGGTGCCAAGCGAGGAGCTACAGCCGCAACGGAAGCTCTGGCTCTGTATCAGGCCGAACTCGATAAGGTTGTCCAATTACAGAATCAGCTCAAAGCGGAACTCGACCAGGCCACAGCCGCGTTTGAGAAGCAAGCCAAAGCAGCCGCACATGTCGTTCCTCCGGCCGCCGCCGCGAGTGGAGCCCTGCGGGAATTAGAGGGACACATCCCGATTCGAGCCGCTGAGCGATTCTTAGCCACCACTCTAGGCCTCGGTCCAGTGCTCCAGGCCGCTTTTCCTATCGTCGGGGCCGTTGCCATGGTCGATGTTATCGAATCGATGACATCAAAGGTAATCGGGCTTAGCCAATAGTTTTTTGGATTGAAAAGCGTCGAGTTGGAAGTGGAGGAAGTCTCCGATCGCTTAGCGAGGGCGACCGTAAGCGCGTTCGAAGAGGCAGAGCATCTCACCATCGAGCATCTGAAGCGCACCGGGCAGGCAGCCGAGGCTGCCAAGCATGAATTGATGCTCATTGAGAGCACGCCCATCGATTTGTCGAAATTCTTAAGCAGTAAAGAAATCGACGAAAAGATGAACCAATTGACGAAGGAGATGCGGGACAAGCTGAGCAGCACGTTCAGCCAAATCATCCCCTACAACCTCCACTCGACGACCGATCAATTGCGCGACGATATTCGGAAAACCGAAGAGGAAATGAAGCGGCTGGGCGATCTCGCCAAGGCCACGGAAAGCGCATCCGCGGGGCACGGTGGCGGTGCGGCAGTCGCCATGCTGGATCGGCAGATCAGGCAGCAGGAAGCGCTGAAAACGATTTACTCCGGGCTATTGCAGCACCTAGATCAAGTCACCGACGTGTACATGGGCAAAAAGACTGCTCAGCACGATGACGATGTAGTGGCGCATGTCGAAAAGGTCCGCAGGGATGCAGAGGAACAAATTGCAATCCTCCAAGCGCAAGGGCCGCTGGCAGCATCGGCGGAACGCGCCATCTGGCAAAAGGTCGTAGAGGCGGCCCGCGCAGGCGGCGAACTAACGCGCTCAGCTTACATTGAGGCGCTTTCTCACATCAGGTCCGATCTAAAACGCGGTTTGCATGATGCCGAAGAAGTTGTCGCGCAGCATGACAAGGCCGCGATGACCCAGTTAGAGTTGGCGGCGGCACAACAGGGCGTTGTAGGCCAGCGGCTCCTCCAACAAAAAGTAACCCTGCTCGCCAGTGAAGTAGCCGCCGAGCAGCAGTATCCGACGCGGGTTGAAGCGATCACGGCAGAGATCGTCCGCATTATGGAAGAGTCCCATTCCAAAGCCACCGAAGCAGATCGTAAGTTGCTGGAGATGGCAAAACACAACACTGAGCAACTAGTTGAGGAATACCGACGTCGAACGGAAGCGGAACGGAAGGCCTTCGAGGACAGCCTGCGCATGAAGCAGGAACAACTCCGGGAAGCGAATGAAGAGGATCGGGGCCGGCTTCTCGCGGGGACTGATGCGAATGTGGGCAACTTCCAGTTACAAAAATCCCACACCGAACGCTCTTACTCGCTTGGCGGTGATTTCTCGCCTTCCGCTCAGGCCGCAGAACTGGCGCAACTACGGGATTTCGATAAGAAAATCATAGAAGAGAAGCTGAGTACTGCCAAGATCCTCGCGGAAGCTGACAGCATCAACGATCCGAAGCGGTACGCCCAAGATTTGCAGGAGATCGCTCGCTTACAGGCGCAAGAAGACCAACAGCAATATCAGGAAACCACCCGCAGTCTTCAGCTCCAGCGCCAGCAGTATCAGAACTACTTCAATGAGATCACCGGCGGCTTCACTCATGCCATAGACGACATGCTTGTCAAAGGCCGCGGCTTCACGGCAGACATGCAGCATATGTGGGGAAACCTGGCAACCACCTTCGTGAATTCCTGGGTCAAGATGGGCTTGATGGTTGGTGAGCAGGAGCTCTATATGACAGCTGCACACATAGCCGGGAACGAGGCGCGTGTGTCGTCCGATAAGAGCGCCAGCGCGCAATCCGCAATGCTCAGAATGACGGACACCCTCAAACAGGTAACAGCGGACGCCGTGAAAGCCGCGTCTGGGGCGTATGCGGCCACCGTCGATATTCCGATAATCGGACCAGCGCTAGCGCCCGTTGCCGCTAGTGGAGCCTTCCTGGCGGTGGAGGCCCTCGGTTCCATTGCAGCGTTCGAAACTGGCGGCTACACACCAAAGGGTGGACTCGCAATTTTGCATCCCAATGAAACCATCGTGAACAGTCCCCTCACGAATGCCCTAAATACCATCGTCAATAACGGAGGTATGTCGGGAGGGAATACGAACAGCTTTCACGTCAACCAAACCAACAACTATCACGGCATCATGGATAGTAACTCCACTTCCGCAGCCAATCGGAGCGCCAACAGGGCGTATGGTGCTCTTTCGAGCAAAATGCGACGGATGGGAATGCGTTACTGATTGATGTCGAGCAGCAAATGCGGTGAACCGATCAAAACTGAAAGGCCAAAATGACGAAACGCAAAATTGTGAACCCTATCCCCTATTGCGATGTGAGAAACACCTCTGGAATCAGCGCAGAGAACCCGCACGGAGATCGTCGATCGCCTGCACAATCTCAGCATTCAACGCGACCGGATCAATCCCAACGCCCAACACGCAGTTACAAGAGACGCACACGTAGCTCACGCCCTTCCAGTTAGTATCTTTGCTCTTAACTGTGATCCCTTCTAGGGCGACAGCCGACACGGTGGCCCCACATTTGGGGCATGTCCCGTTATTGTTTCTCACGCCGCCGATGATATCACCGTGCTCTCTATGTTCGTGCTGGCCGCTCGGTCTGACCTAATGCCCGCTGCGCTTCTCTTTGCCCCACTCTAGGCCGCACTCCGAAATGAGGGCCGAATCGTTGGCGGGCATGTCGAACTGAACAACCACCTCGTTCCCGGCAGACTCCACCACCCCGAGCACGACGGCTGAAACGAGAGACCCGGCTCGGCTTGGATGTCCGAGCAGCTTGCCGGTTAAGAGCTTGTCGAACTGATTGCGATCAAAAAACAGCACCTGCCCGTTGTTGCTGTACTCCCAGAATCCGGTCTCGACGGCGTGGGAGCCGATACGCATATGTATCTGCGCCTGCGGCGCTCCCTTCAGGCTGTAGGTTACGACCGGTTGGGCGACGGCCCCGAGTTGGAATTCACCGTTTCGGAATTGTCCCTCCGAACAGAAAGCCAGCAGTGACGGCGTTCCGTCTTCAGCAAGAGCTGGGCGTGAAAGATACCTGCCTTGCAGGGCGAAGCGATCCAGGAGTTTTCCAGACATCGGATTGGTCCATTTCGAGTAAGACCAGTCGGCGGCCCTGAGCGCACTTGTCGCCAGCAGGGCTAACACCAAGCTTCGGAACATACAGAAATTCTATCCAGTTTTTCAAAAAGGAGAAGTTATGCCAGTACCAACCAAGGAAGTCACCATCACCGGCAGCACCAAGACCTACAGGATCGGACAGCTAACCGCCATTCAAGGGCGCGACCTGGTCAGCCTCAGCCACCACCGCGATTTCAATCTATATGTCATCGCGAGGGCGATGAATAACGCCTGCCCGGACGGTGATCCTTACACCGCGGAAGGCCTGCGGAATGAATTATCGATCACGGCATCCGTCGAACTGTTCATCGAAAGTCTCGACTTTTCAGGGATGCCCGTAAGCGAGCGGCTGCGCGAGATGATAGCCCAGCACAACGCACTCGCGCATGCCGGCGGCCTGGTGGCCGGCTTAAAGAATTAATCCCGAGGAAACATTGGCAAGAGAGCGGCGGCGCGACCGCTTCCCAAAGAGAAGCAACGCGCGCATTCCAGGGCCGAGAGTTCGCCCGGATCGCGTCAACTACACTAAGAGAGCCATGGACCCAGGCGTGGTGAGCAACCTTATGACGGCAATCGTCACATGGGTGACCGACCACGACAGCTGGGTGACGAAGACGAAGCTGTTGAAACTGCTCTATTTGTTCGATGTAGAATACTATAGGCGGAACGGGCGCACCTTCACGGAATTCAAGTGGAAGTTTTTTCATTTGGGGCCCTGGGCGAGCGAATATGATCCTGCTCTCACGGGCTTACTCGCTCACGAAATTCTTTCAGAGCAGCGCTCGAACGACTCGGAGTATGATACAGCGTTCTACAGGCCTCTCGAGAGACTTGAAACGCGGTGTGCCTTCCAGAACGTCAGGGACGAGTCGATTCTGCTGGAAGTACTCAACCGCTGGGGAAGGCGTACGACCGGTGAGATTTTGAACTACGTGTACTTTCAAACTGAACCTATGGAGATGGGAATCCGAAATGAGCCCCTGGAGTTTTCGACAATCCGGAGGGAGCGGCCGCCGGCATACTCTCGCGCTTCATCCGGAAAATCGGCGTCGGACATTCGCAATCTGCGCGCGAAATTTGCACGGCAACAGTTAGCAAAGAAGGTCGCAAAACAGGACCCGCCGTTCACGTTTACGCCTCCAAACTATGACGACGAATACTTCGAGGCAATGGCCCACCTCGACGGCGCCTAGGCTGGATGTTCATCGACGAATGGTTTGGCGAGAAATATTACAAGCAACTCGCGCTTGGTTACCACAATGAAGCAAACTTTTCTTTTGGCCAAATCTTCTGGACGCACGCCTATTATCCGCACGAGAACTTAGAGCTTTGGCGGCCGGTCCTGGATGCTGGCGAACCAACTAAAACCATAGCTTCGCAGTTCCGAATAACCACTGCTGGCCAAGATGCCTTCAAACGCAACCTACCTCTGCACGCGCCTCGGCTAGAAACGAATGAAGAGTTTCTCGTCATACGTGCGAAAATCAGGCCAGTCATTCTTATTCAGACGGAACTACCGTTGGCCGGTATCAGCAATCGAGGATACCGTGGTCGAGTTCAGAGACGACGCACGCTGGTAGGTCAGGTGTTTGGGCTCGCAGACGCGACTACACGTGAGCCCCAGTTCGACCCCAAATTCGTTGAACGTGTTCGCAGAATGGAGTTCCCTCAGCTCATGTTCCTGCCCGAAAAGGCCGGGGTTTTCACGGTTGACAGTATGCTGCGTCTGGATGAAGCCCAGTCTGTTTTTGTGCCCCATCTTGAGGCGAAGCAGTTCTCTCTGGGAGACGATGCGGCCAACATACTTCGACACCAGTTGAGCTTTCTTCAATCCGGCATAGGTCCAAACGATTACACCGAACTCCGCGAGTTTCTAATGAATGAGTAACAGCCGCTGACCATGGTGATCGCTTTACGGGAATGACCCAGCCCACAAGCGAGGTGGTCCCATCCTCGCCCATTCGTACTCGTGCAAACACCGAACGACGCCATCAAAGGTGGGGAAAAGTCGGCTGCTGTCATAACCGAGTTTGATTATTTGATGTAACAGCATCGGAGCAAAGCTACGTTTCAGCCTTACTTGGGCGAGCGATTTCGGACTCTGCTCAGCTATTACTTCCTCCAAGGGTCGATCTGGGCAATACTCACCCTGAAGATCCGCGGTTTCGGATTCAAGGGGAGAATAAGCGAGCAGCCCCTCTTGCCTTTGTAGCGTGTGGTTGTCGGACGCCGGCGGAATGACAACTTTCACCCTCGAAGCTAATCCCTCCCGCGATGTGTAGGTCGGATCAGCGATAACCCAGACACACAAGTCGCCCTTGCTTTCCTGGTTTCCGGTAAACACAGCCCGCACAGCAAAATAGCTCGCAATGAATGGGTTCCGTGTAAAGTCTAAGAGGCAGGTAGGAATGCCATTGTGCTGCGCAAGCGCTAGAGCCGGTGTTGCTTCGGGTGGCGGCCAGTTATTCACGATGCGGCTCTGAAGTTGTGTAAGGAATCCGAGGATTGAGTCATTGATTCGGTCAAGGTTGGGTATTCGGAGACCCTGGTAATCTGCCATTTGGCAGAACGCAAGAAGTGTCTCGGCTTCGGCCGTCAAGCGCCAATGAAGCGTGTCTTTTGGCCCCGTGATTCCAAATAGAGAGGGCCAGTTGCTCTTGCGCCTCGATACCGGTATGAGCGGCCAATCGTCTTCCTGCCCTCTGTAAATTAGCTGCCGATGTTCAGCATTTGCACCAAATCCGGTAATCGGCGAGAGGACCTCCAAAAAAGCTCCCTCGTCCTTCGCCTCCAAGACCAGAAACGGCTCTTCTTTGGTGACAGCAAGTCCAGGGACTTGCGATGGAATACGGATTGCGTAGCCTTTCCTATGTTTGAGCATTAGCCTAGCAAAGACTGCCAACTCAATTTAGCAGCCCCGCCTGTTCCCTACAGCCCCAGTGCCACGGCCGCATATCGATGAAACACATTCGCACCCCGCACATACACGAACCATATTCCTGGCGTGGGCACTCTTGGATACTGCCGACCGCGGTCAACCCCGGAAGGGCTGACCGCTGCTGTAGTCTGTGGAAGTACGGCGAGTTCAGTCACGAACCTAGGCTCTAGCTGAATTCGCTTCGCCGGATCGGGAGCCCGTTTCCTTGGCACGGCCGGGTTCCCGATCTTCCGTTCGCTCGAAAATAAGCAACCGGCTGAGCGCTTCGAGCGGTTTCCGGTTGCTGTTGAGAATCGTATGCAAGGCGGCGAGGTCCGTCGCACTAGCGCGTTCGGCCCAATGAGCCGCGATTTCATCGAAGCCGCTGGACAGCTCGGCCTTAATGATTCGATACACCGCAGTTCGATTGAAGCGCATTCGCTGAGGCGCTGGCAGTACGCCCGTTTCCACGAGTTGCGCATCCCAGACGTTAATGTGTCGGGCGTGCGGCTCTTCGCCTTGGTCCCGCAGGAAGGCGCTTCGGAATGGCTCGGGGAACTCCTCGGCTTCCACGAGGTCCGGGTAACGCTGCCAGATGACGCGAGCGGTTTGAAGATTGTGCGCAAACTCGTATAAAGGAAGGTCTGGGACGTGTAGCGTGTCCTCTTCCGACTCTTCGCGTTCATCGGCTTCCGCCGCGGTCTGGCCGGCGTCAGGAGCGGCCTCTCGCGTGCTGAGTAGCTTCACGAGAACATCGGCGATGTTTCCCCCGTTGCCATTCGCGATTCGGAACGCGTCTGCCAGCAAGTGCCGCTCCGCGTCGGGCGCTGACTCCGCCCATTCATTGAAAGCCACCGTAACATCCCTGATTGAATAGGTGGCAACAGCCTTTACGTGATCCGTTGGGATCTCATGCATGGGCGGCCTTCCCTTCCTCCGGCTGCTCGGCCAGCGCGGGGCGCTCGACGATTGTTCTGGATTTCTTTTCGAACGCAAACAGACCTGGCTCGACGATGGCTCCCTTCGCGATTCGCTCAGCGATCTCATCAGCTAAATACGCCACCGAGGGCGCGTCCTCGGGATGCATTTTGCCGAAGTTTTGGTAATACAGAACCACGCTCAGCTCGCTCTGCGTAATGACATCTATCCCGATAGCGTATGGGTATTCGGAGATCACGCTTTTCGCGGCCGCGAGACGCCATTTGAATTGTTCACGGAAACGCTTCACCAGCTCCTCGACTGCATCGGGGTTTAGGGCGCGGCAGGAGTACGCCAGAATGAGATCCACCAGCAGTTCGCCGTCTGGAGCGCGATCGCCATCTTCGTCGGTTGCTCGGTAGAGCGCCTGACAAAATGCCAGGAATTCGCGCTCTGCCGATGGCAATGAAGGAGTGAAGGACGTGAGGGATTCGCCGCAAGACGAATAGATGCCGAGGTCCTTTTCACGGCGTCCTCTTCGCTCCCGGCCCGTAGGCAGATTCGTGGAGTACTGCTCACGGATCTTTCGAATGGTCCAAGGCTCGCTTCTCTTCTGAGTCTCCGGCTCGTTTTCGCCCTTGATGAGGTCGCGCACTCGCCTTGCCAGATCTTCATCCTCGATGCGGAAGTACTCGCCGCGCTGCTCGATTTCCGATTCGAAGGCGTTGGCGATGGGAACCGCCGTTGTCGTCCGAGACCAGCTATAGCTCCAGGTCTTCATGACTTCGGCCAGGAATAGCTTCTCTTCCGGGTTGGCTTTCTCCAGGAACTCCCCGAAGGAGTCTTCGAGGGTCGAGTGTGAGCGCTCCCGCACGGCGGCGGTGGCGCGTGATTCGTTCTCTTGTTGTTCGTTCATGTCTGTCCTTTCCTTTCGGTCACTTTTCAACTGCACACACTTCGGGCGTCCGGCCCGCTCAGCCGGTTGAGTCGCCCTTAAAATCGTTGGGTTTCTATGCGGCGGTCTGCTGTGGGGGCAAGCCCTCCATCACGCTCCGGGCAACCCAGGCCCGGAGGTTCTCGCGCTCCTGCAGGAGCTTCACGGTGAGCGCTTGGGACTCGACGCCAGGCGTCGGGACGCCGGCAATCCGCGCGAACAATTCCCAGCTCGGCTTCTTGAGTTCGGCGGCGGCAGCGGAACTGATGTGTAGCGCGTCCAGCACGTCACTCAGCCGAACGGCCTTCGCCAGCCGCCCGTATTGCTCGTGGATCTTCGATGCCATGCCTATGCCGCCTTTCTAGGTTTCCGTAATGTTCTGAATCACTCGTTTAGGCTACGTCTCAATCTTATCTGAACCCCCTTCGGATGTAAAGCGATAGTAGCAGATTTATCCTGAACCCGGTTATGATGGAACAAACATGGCTAAGCAAAAGCTTCCGGCTGAAGCGTTGGAATACTTTCGCAAGCAGGGCGCGAAAGGCGGGAAGCTCAGCGGCGAGGCCCGGATGAAGAAGCTGACCCCGGAACAGAGGTCAGCTATAGCGAAGAAGGCTTCTCAAAGGGCGGCCGAAGTGCGCTCCAAGAAGGCGGCGGCGAAGAAGAAGGCGTCCTGATTTGGATGGAATGGAGGTGAAGAATTGAGGCGCGGGATGTTTCGGCTTCTCACGATTGTTTTCCTAGTGATCGCCATCCCGGCTCAATCTGCCAGTCCGCCGCTTCCGTTCGGGATGACACTCTCGGCAAAGACAATCAGGCTGTGGAACGAGGTTACGAAAGCATACGGAAAGCCGATACGGGAGGAGCAGCCACCAGACGTCTCCGATTCCGGCCGGTCGGTGATTGCGGACGATGGTACTCCAGTCGTTCAGTTAGCGGCGGATTCGCACGATGAGGATCATTTGGTGCATGAGTTGATGCATCTAAAGCTCTTCCTAGAGGGCTTTCCTATTGGCGCTGAATGGGCGCTGGGTTGCGATAACAAAAGAGAGTTTAGATTGGCAGAGTGGTCGCGGATGAATCTGAACGAGGCAATTGACCACTGGATATTTTATCCGCAGATACGAGCAATGGGAATGACGCCCGACCAGAGCTATGTGAACGACCTTAAGAAGATGGTGATGTCTGCCGACGCCGCATCGATTCCTGCTCGCTCCCTCGCCGTTGATTACTTTCGCGCGAAGACAATGGCAGGTCAGCAGAATCTAGCGCGCAGCGTAAGGGAGTGGTGTCTCGCGGGTCACCAGGCCGAAGCCGTAAAGGCGGGCGATGCGATGTTCGAAATTCTAATGAAGCAGCGGCCGGCTTCACCAGACCAAGCTATCGAGACCTACGTGGCATGCGCCAACGTTCTATTTGAAGACGCGAAAGGCTTCAAATTCCTTGGCTGGCATAATATGCCCCGCGGAAATGTTCAGGTGCGACTCGCTCGAATGCTTATGTGGTCGCTCACTCCGTGTCGATAATTCGCTCGATACCCGCCATCCACTCCCGCCCCACCCCCCTTGCCCGACGTACACGCAAACGTACACGCGGATTCGAAATCATCTCCGTATCTCTCAGTACACGACGGTAACTCTTTATGCCCGTCATTCCTCGTGTAAGTGTCGCGTTCTGATGAAGATACTTCAGCGTCAGTAACTCTTGGTGGCCGTCGATATCCACAGAGTTTCATTCCTTGGGCGCAGGGGGTCGCAGGTTCAAATCCTGCCGCCCCGACCAATGGAATCAAATACATGCGGGCCATTCGGTTATGGCACCGAAAGCGAGCGTAGATAGAAAAGAGGATGTCCGATTCCGGCGGGATCTACAACTCGGGCTCTACGCACTCGCGCTTTGAGCGGGCAGGGCGACTCATGCCTCGCCGTATGGCTTAGCCCCTATCCGCAAGCTGCAACAACAGCTACCGCTCGGTCTCAGGGATCCGTGGCAGTCTCATGAACCGATCCGTTCTGAACCTTCAGTCGGCACGGTGGTCTTATCCTGAAGAGATCAACTGGGGTTCTTCAGGAACCACCAGACCGCGCAGTGGCAAAGTACTCAACGCCAACATGCATGACATCAACACCATTGAGATTCGATATCGATCATCGCCGCCGCCTGGACTTAGTACAAACGGTATGCTCCAAATCAACGGTCCGACAATTGACGCCATTCGTTCAAACGAAGAATAAAGTCCAAAAAACTCCGCTCGGCGGTTCGTTGGAATTAATAATAGATATATCACGCGCGATGCATTTATCAATGCACCGAATAAAACCCCAACTACAAAAAATATCGCTGCGAAGACAACTTGATTCTGAAGCGTAGCGACCAAAAACAAAACGGGTATCCATACGATTAATGCCATGAGCAGCACGACCTTTACCCCAACTCGGCGAGCCAATCTTGCGGCGCCGAGTGCCCCGACCGCAGCCCCAATCAGCAATAGTATCGCCAGCAGAGCCGTCGCCGTCTCCGAATAGTGCAGCGCTCGGCTCAGATACACTGACGCATTGTTTTCGATAGTGAGAATGGCATCAGAAAATACCAAATACGAGAGGAGAAATCGGAATATCGGTCGGGATTCCACTGCGACTCTTGCGTCTCTAAGGATATTTTTGTAAACGTCTGCGATTGTGACCATCGAGCCCTCCGGGCCCCTCCGGTCATCTGGGAGTCGTCGCAGGCTTAGGAAGGCCAAGACTCCAAATAAGATAGCGGCAGGCAAGAAGGCTTGACCGCGTCCCGCTGAGATAAGTGGAACTGCTCCACGTACAAATGGCAAAATTACAAGGATTCCGATTACAGCCCCAGCCCAACCCCAAGCTAACCCTCGAGCTGAAATGCGGTTGTACTGATCGGGATTAGCAACTCGGCCTAATAATGCATTATAAAACACAATTCCAAGCTGGTACGAATACAGCACAACTATGAAAGCGATGAGTGCGACAATAATTCGCGGAGTATGTACAATGATGTAGCGGTCAGTGATAAAAAGGACGATGGTACTGCTGAATAGTGCGGTACAGCTTGCACGAAGGAAGAACAACCGGCCGTATTTTGTATCTGACAAATAGCCAAGGACCGGCCCGGTCGCTAACAGAAGCATCGTACTAACAATTAGGCAAAGGTTGTACCACAGTGCACTGACGTGGTTATCTATTACAAGCCATTGCGGAAAATAAAGCCCACCATTTGCGACTAGCGCCGACCCTGCAAAGTCGAAAAGATACCAAGCATACAACTGTGTTGGAGACGTCGAAATATTGGTGGCCATATTGTTGTCATCAAACCGCTGATTATTGAGGTTGTTCCTTACTGCAGTATAAATACGGCGCAACAACTGTCAACTTCAGAACCTTTTTCTCACAAGTTATAACTTCCCAGAAATTACCTTGCCTTCAATGGAACACCAGCCGGTTGATTGGCGGTATTCGCTTGGGGTTCCACCATCGGCTTTATCAGGCCTACGGCTACTGCGGTTGTTGCTGCTATAACAAGTGGAATGAGCACTTTGCCGCAGAGGGCCCCCCAATCGACGATTCGACATTGGTGGTGCTTAATGTTCTCCAAGAGTTTATGACCCTGTTCAATGGCCTCATACAACTTCGTACGGTCGGCTAAATCTTGCGCCGCTTGAAACTTCGCCCACTGCTCATCGAGATGCCTCGCTATTACGTCTAGGGCGACCTGTCGTGAGCGCGTATTGATCCGGTGTATTCCGATTCCTGCAAGAGCCCACCCAGTGAAAAGCAGGACGATTTCCGCAATACCCACCAGTCCGACGATAACGTTTGGGTGGATGGCCCAGAGAATTGCCGTGAACGCAATCGGCCATACTCCAAAAAAAGCCAAGCCACAGGCGAGCGTCGAAATCGCGAGTAGTCGGTGCGAATAAAAAAGACTGAACGAAACTTGGGATAGAATAAGAATCAAGTTATAGGTCCAGATAAAGCCGACCACCCCGTACCCGAAAAGAAGACCCCCAGCTATGCAAAGGAAGATGTGATATACGCGATATGAACTGCTTAATTGCTGTGGAAATACAAGATATAGCGTGCTGCCCAAAAGGAGACCGAATCCGAGCAACCAACCATTTGGCGGAAAGTGTCGGAACGCAGTCCTCACAGCTTCATCTAGCGAATTGACCTGTACGGCTGCAGGTGTTATAGCATCGACCAGGGTCCCGAGGGCTCGTCGATGCCAGACGAAAGATCCAGTACCTACGGCAAGCCCTATCAGTAATGCCAGTGTTGGAATCCCAAGTAACACGTGAAATTCATGTGTAAATGCCGCAATGGAGCATCCGAGTACCAGTAGAGCGGCTGCAACAACGGCAGAAACGAAGAGCGGGCCTGAACGTAAGCGAGCCAGAAGTCGATATGGCCATACCGCTCGATCTGCTAAGGCAATGGTTTCGGTAGAATTCACGCATCTGCCCTTGTGATATGTGGTTCGCAGACTAACTGTAACAACCAAAGATGTTTTATCCGAGGATCAAGATCACCAGACGCTCGTGATTTATTTTAGATTCAATCCCAAACTGGGATTCAGAATGCCCTATCAATTTCCCTGGACTTGGATGCGGTTAAGCAACCGGTGTACTTCCTTTTGGGCTGTCGTGTCGCGCACGAAGGTACGCAATAATCGGATGCTGACGCATTTCCGTTGACCGATATAGTTGCTTCGAATTTCTTTAGCGTTCCGCGAGGCAAAGTCAAGTTTGTTAACAACAGAACGGAGATATTTTACAAGAGCCGATCCTTGAGAGCGACCGCTAGTAGCTATAATCGACTTAAACTGCCGTTGCACCGAGCGGAGCGATGTCTCGAATGAGCCTGTAAGTACTAAAGCGCTTGCGAGTTCTTCTTTAGAGAAAACTGTCGGTTCGGTAGATTTATTGACATTATCAGTGATAAGGTGATCAAAACACGTTCGGAGCGGGTTCGTGAGATGCCCGGCACACCAATCTTCGTACCAGTCCATTAGATCGTCGAATTCTTGGAGGCCATTTGCCAAGCGATCCATTATGGCCAACTCTTCCTTAGAGAGTGCACATCCATCATTTGCCGCCCTAATACAAGCTGCACAGAGAGCTAGAGTGTGGATCTTGTGAAGGGGGCCTCGTTCTCGTGTTTGAACTCGCGTTGTGATTTCGGCGGCTACTGCCGAAGCCAACTGGCCGAAACATTCATTCACTTGCGATCGTAACGCGGCAGTGAGTGGGACCACGGAATAAAGTATCGTTAATCCGCGCTGTAAAATGAGTCCGCTTGCGATGAGAAGATGTTGCGAACCTCGAACATCGCTTCGATCCAGCAGATCATCAGTAATGAGCGTGTAGGCATTGATCAACAACCAAGCAAGGGCGAATTCCGAGAGGAACTGTGAGTCGTGACATCCGAAGAAATCGGCTAGCAACCATGGAGCGTATTCGCTGAGCATCGGCAACGACCTCGCGCAATCTGCGCGACTCAAATACTGAGCGGTGGCCATCGCATTTAGAGGAGGAGGAAAGGCGCCTAGTTCAGCGAAAAGGCGGCGGCGACCTGTGTTCACCTTGGACCTAAACCGCTTTACCAGTATCTGATGCGTGGCTCGTCGACCCATTCGAAACCTCCTGACCTACCCAGCCGAATGTATGCGGCGACGTCGAACAAACGTCGCACTATGCGGGTAAAGCATATCTTAATTCTGATCTGTAAGCAACAACGTGTATTGTTTTGCCCCCTGAAAATTGCTGAACGCGCCCCTCTGGCGGTCCCCGATGTTACGGTTGTCCTTTTCCATCGAACGAGACTACACCCGAATACAAGAAAGCTTTGATCTCATCCGGGATAAGGCAATTAGAGCCTTGCGCGTGGTGTACGGTAAACACTCTCGATCCCATACGACTTGGATCGCATTTATGATTAGCCGTTAATGCGCACCTAAACTGCATGACATCTATCGGAGCAAACCTCGCGATGATCGGTCAAAAACACGCGGGCATCCGTGGCGGCGGCGGAGTCCGTTTAGCTCTCGATGTGATGGTGACGTACACGAAACGTTATCGAACGCGTCCGTTCTCGCCGAGAACAGCGCTGACGAACTGCCGTTCCAATTCATCCATATCGATAGGAAAGTCTTTACCGATTTTGCCCTCGTGCATGAACCGGGAGATGAGACTTAGTTCGGTGAGCAGGCCGTCAGATTCTTTCGGGTGGCCCGTCGCATGCGTCAGTTCGTGGCCAGCGACGGCGACCATAACCCAGATAAGAGCTTCTTGATGGCTTGTCTCATATGCATCTGCAAGACGCCTATACTGCTCGGCGTTGAAGTAAATAGGCCACGTGCTGTCAATGGTGAACGCGATCGACCGATGCGCCTTCTCGATGAGCGCGGGCCTCCCATGAAGATCCGGTCGCGACCGCAAGAACGCGCTGAAATCGGTAATTGTCACAACGTGCGAGCACGAAATTTCATAACCTGGCGGCATGGAACGAATGACGAGATCGATAAAAGGATCCCCGGTGCATCGGAGATCGGCGGGCGGCGTAGCTTGCAGCGACTCTGGTCCGCGATCGTTGCCGTCTCTCCCGAGAGCTTTGATGGGGCTTCTTGAAGCAGCCTTGCGACCGTGCGTTCCGTTAAGCGCGGCGAGTTGGAACATGAAGCCGCGCCGAGTCATACTTCAAGAGCTCCGAAGGAGTCGCATCTCCGCAGGGTTCCCAACGCGCGAAGCGCTAACCGCCGTTGCGGCTAAGCGTTCGTGCGCGAATGAGGAAACATACTTCAAGCGAGAAGCCTTCGGTATCGTGAACGAAGATGCTCAGACCCATATTATGCACAGAACATATATATGCGTCAAGCATTTTCTGACTACTCGTGGCTACTCTTCCAGCGACCATACGCGGCATCCGCCAACGGCTCAGCCAGACCATGACCGAGTTCGCCGAATCATTGGGGACTGACCAAAGTACTATCAGCCGGTACGAGTCCGGCCAACTGGTGCCAAGCAAGACGGTGTTGATATTGCTCTTTCTCTTAGCTTGCGAGGAAGAGCGAGGCGCGATTCGAGACGCCATGGGCGACGTGAGCGAAGCATCGTTACTCGCCAGGTATGGACGCGTGGAAGACGAGCTTAAGGGTCTGCCGAAACACTTCGATGCGAGCCGGTTGCAGTTCGCGGAGGAATCAGCCGCGATTGTTTCGTCGAAAGAACCGATCGAACCCGCCCTCGCCGAACTGCTAAAACTGTATCGCGCTCATGCCCGCAATCGGAAATTGCGGCAAGCGTTAGCGCAGATGCTGCCTTACTTCGAATTCGTAGCTGGGCAGGAGCGGTAATGCGGAAGCTTAGGGTTCTCAGGCCGCTATTGGCTTGATGGCTTCTACCGCAGTTGCGCACCCATTTACGCGGAGTTGTTGTCGGGTGCCGCGCTAGCTGCACTGGCTGCCGCGATTCGGGGGACGATCTCATTCATCGTGTAGTGCACAAACTGCTTCCCTAGCTCTGTTAGCTCGTATTGCTTTTCATCGTCAAACGCAGATGTGAGAACCTGGCTTGGCGGACCACTTCGCCGTTTGGGTTCTTGTTTGATAAAGCGCCCATAATAGTCGACCGGGCGGTGTTGCCGAATCACGTGACCGGTACTGAGATCGTGAATCAGAAGCTTAAAGAGGTCAGCTTCGGCCGAGTTTTCCCGGACCGCTGCGCCGTGAATGGCGTTCCAGATCTCCTGGCGAGTGGTTCCCGGAGCTTTGAAAATTTCTCGGATAACGGCGAAGTGCGATTCCGAGTAGTTGTCGATCCACGTGATGAACATACTGATCACGTCGTCGGGGCAAATCTTTGTAGCTGCGGCATTGCTGAGCAAGTTCCGAATCAAGCGGCGTTTTTCCTCGCTTTCTGCCGCCGACCAATCGCGGAAGCACTTCTTCACCAGGCGCAAATACTCTGGACTCTCGACCCGTTTTCGAATCTCCTCATCATTTTGATCGAGACGGCTCATCACCTCGAAAATTGTCAGTCCAATCTCGCGTATTTCATCTTCCTGCAGCTTCAGCCAAGCCGCGAAGATCTTGTTGAATTCAGCCTGTTCCTGTTCGGACCATGAACCGGCGATCCCTGCGATCGCGCCACCAATGCCGGGTATCGCGCCAAGACAAGCTAGCGCAAATCGCGCTGCCTTCGGGCCACCTCCGTGGCCCAGAGCCTCATCTAACTGCTTTCTGAATTGTTCTCCCGCGTCATTAATCATTAGGATCGTCAGCTATTGCCTCCGTTACGATAATTGTGACCTGTGCAGGATCAATTTTGGTCCGTGCGGGAGCCAAGTAGTACCCGCGACCAAAAGCACGCTGGTAGCAATCAGGTTCAAATCTCGGGGCCGAGGTCACTTTCATCTGCTTACCTTCAAACCGCTATAGGCAGCTCTTCCAAACTGCCTCCCGCGCCACAAACCACCTCAACAAACTCACGAATTTCCGAGAAGAGCGGGTTCGGTGGTACCCAGGCGCGGTGTACTTTAGCTGAACCGGTGGGTCCGGGTGCGGGTAAAAGGCTGAAAAGCAGCCCCAACTGGGCGGTTCGAATTCTTCCGGTTGTAAATCCAGCCGGGAGGATAAGACGATCGAACCGGGCACGCTGTCTCTGCGGCAAAACTTTCCAGGTTGCCCGCAGGTTCGACAAGGGCGCGATGATCTTCTCGAGGTCGGTTTCCAGGGTCTCCAGATGAATGACCTGCTGCGCCCCGATCTCTTGCGCCATGCGCTCGTTGACGAGCCGCTGTTTTTCTTTTGAGAACTCCCCATCCGTTATGAGGTTCTGCGCTCGCATGCGGATCAGTTCGCTGATTCCCTGCTGTATTTGCTCCAGGCGTTTGCGACGGCGCTGCACGTCGCCTGAGCGATTTTGCTGTTCTCGCGAGGCTATCGTCCAGACGCGCTCGCGAATGGCGGGAACCATCTGCGGACGCAAAGTAATCTCGTCGAGAAATGAAGTAAATTCGGAATGCAAAGTATCAATGGGAATGCTTTTGGCTCGTTTCGGGCATCCTCGCTGAGCGCAGAAGTAATAAGGATAGAGACTGCTTCGACCACGGGAGAAGGCTCCGGTGAGCCCGTGCCCGCAGGCCTCGCACCGGACAAAGCCTCGCAGAGGGAACTCTTCGCGTTCGACCCGATGCGCTACCGATCTGTCTCGTTTCGCCATCACTCGTTGTACAACCGCAAACTCTTCTCGAGTGACCGCCGGCCTGTGCCTGCCAGAGTATTCTTCTCCCGTCCAAGGGTCAACAAGGATTCCACCGTAGTACGGATTTGTGAAGAGGTCATAAAGCGATTGAGGCGCGAATGACCTTCCACGTAATGCATGGAGCCCCCACGATTCCATAAGGCGGCCTATCTCGGCCCGTGTGTGGGTGCCGGTGGCGTATTCAGCGAAGGCTCTCTGAATTATGTCGAACGCAGGCTGGTCGGGCACGTCGGGTATCAATTTCTTTTCATGGGCTGTCACCGAGCTTTTGTAGCCGAACGGGGGACGGAACGGGGAGATTCCTTCCTGCAGTTTGCGCCGCATGCCTTGTACTGTCCTCATGGCGCGAACATCGTTATCAAATTGCGCAAATCCAGCGAGAATCGTCTCCATCAATCGGCCTTCAGGATTGGCGTCAATTGGTTCCGTGACGGACACGATCTGCACGCCATACTTGCCGAGCGTGGCCTTCACGCTGAAGTGGTCGGCCACGTTCCTCGCGAAGCGGTCAACCTTCCAGACGAGGAGCACGTTTACGGCGTTCTGATGTGTCCGGCAGAAATCGATGAGTTCAAGAAGCTTAGTTCTATCAGCAAATTTCGCGGATTCGCCTTGCTCGACGAACACCTTCAATACGTCGATGTTTTTAGATCGTGCGTATTCCATGCACGCCGTCCGCTGTGATTCGAGGCTGGTTCCCTCGATCTGTTCTTTTGAAGAAACCCGACAATAAATGATGCCTTTCATGTTTTTCAGTCACATTCGTTTCTGCATGCAACCTGACCCTAACGGTCGGGTTGCGAGACGTCAAGCTCGACTGATCCACATTCCCGCTGCTCCTTCGCTTTCCCTTGCGCAAGGTAAAAATCGAGTAACAACGCGGCCATTGCATCGATGTCGCGATTCAATGCTTCAAGCTGAACGGTCGTCCAATTGATCGTGTCCGGACCAGCCAACTTTTGGAGTCGCTCAAGAGAATCCATCGGGGGAGTATGGGCGGGAAACGGAACGAAAAAAAGGCCGACGGAGAGGCATACAACGCCCCTTTTAGAAGCTTTTGGACACTGCACGCACCTCCACGGGCCTTTTTTTCGTTTTCCCTGGCGCGCACCATGACGCGATGGAACTGACCCGATTCCTTCTCGAAACCGTACTTGCCTGGATTCGCGACATCGCGATCAGTTTGTCCGGTCGGCGCGTCGAAGAATTTATCGGGAAACGATTCAAGCGGCGGAAGCCGAAGAAACGGCGCTCGCCATGAGTCTAAATACGGTTCTGGAGCCCTGGTTGCTCCATCTTCTGTCCATGTACGCACACGTCCACTCGTTTTCCACGGCGAGTCAACAGGTCGGAGGCATTTTTGCGCTTTTAGGCCGAGGGTTGGGCAAAGCACAACCCAAACCCTTCCCTCTGCACTCGCCGGAAATGTGCATGGCATGCACAATCGTAGGCCTATCCCGCACGCGCAGGCGCGGTAACGTTATAGAGGCTTAAAGGTCGAAAAAATACAATTCACCTGAACATGACGAAGGAAGTAGTGGGGAACTACATCCGCGCGCACCGCCGGCGCCTCAATCTCAGCCAGTTGGAACTGGGGCGGCTCGTGGGGTATAACTACGGTTCGGTCGTAGGTCGGCACGAACGGTCATCCGCTGCCCCGCCTCTGCTGGTCGCCTTGGCGTACGAGATCGTCTTTGACGTTCCGGTCGCCGAGCTATTCACCGGTTTTCATGCGACTGTGATGCAGGCGGTGGCGCGCAATCTTGAGGAATTAAAAGCTCTTGAGAAAGCGAACGGCGAAAGCCGGAAATCGAATCCTGCCAAGAACCGATGGCTCCTCGAGAAACGCTTCGGTTGAGGCAGGGGCGACAATTGGCGCTTGAAATCCGATCACGTCGGTTTGGCTTCGCCGTACTTGATGGCGGGAGACTCTTGGATTGGGGCGTGCGGTATTATCCATCCGGTCGATCACGGATTGAGACCGCACTCAAGCGGCTCGCGTTCCTCCTCAAGCTATATGAACCCTCACTCGTGATTGCGCGGGGAACTCGACGCACGAGAGATGAGTCCTCCCGACAGGCGTTGCATCTTCTTGCGGCGGTTCGTCGCCACCTTGAGCAGCGCTCGGTTCCGATTAGCATTGCTGACCGGTGCCGGATGCGCGAATACTTCGCCCGCCAGGGGATTCATACCAAATATGAAATCGCCAACGCCCTTGCTCAAGAGTTCACGCAGTTGCGAGACCTCTTACCCCGCCCGCGGAAGACGTGGGAACATGAGCGAGACCTGATGATTGTATTCGATGCCATCGCGACAGCCATCGCGGTGAATGGGCAGGGTAACCCTGAACCCAGCGAGCCCTGTATCTGATCCACGGCGGCATCGACGGCTCCTCGACTGACGTATGACCGAATTAGGCCGTCAGCATCTTCGAGGGGCCATCGATGCCGCTGCGCGATAAGAATGCTTGCTACTTCGGTGGCCGGTATCCGCGACGTTGACCCGCTCGAACCGTAGTTGCTATTCTGCGGTTGAATGATCTTTGCTAATCGATGAACGAGCCGGAAACGGCTTCCCGACGTTCCAATTAGGGAACCTATTCATAACCACCGGAACTAGGGTTGCGTCGATTCGGTTCTTGCACGCGTTGCGCAGGCTTTCGCGTCTTATGGCCTCCTCGAATCCGCAGAGGAAGATCCTACGGGATGGCACGAGGGCTCGCCCGATTGATTAGCGCCTCCGCCCGCGCTATCACTGCGTCCGGGCACACAAACACAACAATCAATCGGTAGCCCGACTGTCGCCGTTGCTTCAAATAAAAAAGGACCCGGCTTGCACCCAGGTCCTCGCACCCGACAAGCGGGAGCTACCTCCTAAGAAAGGAATAGGCTTTCCATGGAGGTTCCAAGAGGAAACGTCCAGCAGAGCAGGAAGTTACGAAGGCTTGCGCGTCGCAATTCCCGCGCGCGTGATTGGCGACTTGTGTCGGTGTCCGGCCGATCCCGACGACGGACGGAGAGATGAGGCGTATGTCGGGACCAGCAAAGAAGCCGGAACTCATGAGCCTCGCCGGACCTCTCCGGCAAATCCTCATCCCGGAATCCGTCGGCTTCGAAAATCCCAGGGAGCTCGGTCGCGCCATGATGGCGTGGAGGTTTGATCTGTCCTCCGACGAGATCAGGCTCCTTGAGTTCGTCGTCTGCGGGTTGACGAACGCCCAGATTGCGGAACGAATGGAATTGGCGGAAGAGAACACCGTCAAGCAGCGTTTGAAGGTTGTTTTCAGAAAGCTAGGAATTCGACATCGAGTTCAGGCCGCGAGCATAGCCGCGCAGTTCGGGATCCACGCAACTTTGGAGTCGCTGCCAGACACGAGCGAGTAGCGCCGGCATCCCTTTCGGGCCGACACGCAGTAGCTCTCGTGCCATCCTTGCGAGTTTACGCTGGGGACGGCATGTGCTCCCGGAGACGCGGGCCGAATTAATCGACGCGAAGCAGTGATCACGGCTATGGCGAATCCTCAACAGAAAACTATGGATAGTCCCATGTCCTACATCGGCGGGAAGCATCGAATGGCGAAAAAACTGGTCGCCTTGTTTCCGCCGCATATGACCTACGGTGAAGTATTCGCGGGCGGTGCCCAAGTTTTATTTCGCAAAACGCCGTCGAAGGTCGAGGTCCTCAACGACCTCGATGGGGATGTCGTGAACTTCTTCAGGGTTGTCCAAAACCACCATGAAGAACTCCATCGACATCTGAAGTTCGTGCTCGTCGGACGCCAGTGGTTCGAGCTATTCCAGAAGGAGAATCCCGCAAGCCTTACCGACATCCAGCGCGCAGCGCGATTTTTCTACCTGCAGAAAAATGCCTATGCGGGGCTCGTCCGCGGACGACACTACGCTACCAAGGTGGTAGGAGCGCCCGGTTTCAACCCCCGTCGGCTTCCCGAGGTCTTTGAAAAAGCACACGAGAGGCTGGCGCGCGTGCAAATTGAATCGCTGCCATTCCAGGAGTTCATTCCGCGATTCGACCGGCCAACGACGCTTTTCTTTTGCGATCCACCGTATTGGCGGCGAAAGCTCTACAACTTCAATTTCTCGGATGACGACTACCGCACGCTCGCCGACTTGCTGCAGTCGATCAAAGGCAAATTCGTCTTGACCGTGGATGACGTGCCGGAGCTGCGCGATCTCTTCAGCCACTCGAAGATCGTCGAGGTCGAGATTCCGTACACCGCGCAGAGGAAAGCGGGCAAGCGGTACCGGGAACTCATCATCACCAACTTCTGATATGCGACGATTCTTTGAAAACGTCATCGCACGCCTCTGGAACCGCAGAGCACGGGAGCGCGCAATTTCCGTGACGCGTGGCGCGCTTGATCTTGGCGCACGCGTCATAGATGGCGAACCCATCCGGAACCGGGTCGCAATCGACCAAGCCCGACGAGCGGAGCACCTCGCCCTTCTCGGCAAGACGGGAACGGGCAAGTCATCCCTCATCCGGCACCTCGCGGAACAAGACATCCACGCTGGTCGGGGATTTATATTTTCGACCTGCACGGCGACGTAACGCCCTTTCTGCTGAAAACGATCACGATCCGCGAGCGCGCGATCCGAAAAGACCTCAGCGATCACGTCATCGTGGTCCGCCCGGCGGATCCCGACTTTTCCGTCGGGATCAATGCCCTTGAAGGCAACGGCCACAACGACCGGTTTGTCGAGATCGCGGAATTCGCGCAGATCTTGAAGGACCGTTGGCATCTCGAAAGCTTCGGCGCACGTACAGACGAGGTTCTGCGAAACGCGCTCTATGTGCTCGCGGAAAACGACCTCACGCTTGTCGAGCTCGCACCGCTTCTCGCGAATGCCGAGTTCCGGGCCCGCTGCGTCTCGCGCGTCGCGAATGCGGAGATCCGCGAGTACTTCGAAAGCCGTTACGACCGAGCGAGCGAGGCAATGCAGCGCGTGATTGCGGAACCGGTGTTGAACAAGGTGAGCCGCTTTATTTCCGATGTGAAATTCCGGCATCTCCTCGGGCAGCAACATTCGACGGTTTCGCTCGGAGCCGCCTTGGATGCGAAATGTTGGATCATCCTGGACTGCGATAAAGGTCGGCTCGGCGACGACGCCCTCACGTTCTGCAGTTTGTTCCTGGCCAAGGCCAAACACGCATTCTTCTCGCGCCGCCTGCGGGACCTCTTCTCGCTCTATGCCGATGAGGTGCAGAATCTTGTTTCGTACGGTGCAGGCCTCGAAACGCTGCTTGCCGAAGTCCGCAAACGGGCGGGGGCCGTCGTGACCGCGAATCAGTATCTCGCACAGTACCCTGCTGACGTACAAGCCGCCATCCTCTCCGTCGGATCCTTCGGATTTTTTCAGCTCTCCGGCCCGGATGCGCAGCAAGCCGCGACGATGCTCGATGGCGGGAAATCGCTTGCGGAGCGGCTGAAGAATTTGCCGCGCCGCCATCTCGTCGTGAAAACCGTTCACGAGCCGTGGCGTGAGGCGCTCGTCCCGTTCATTGAGGAACCGGATATCGATCCCAACGACCTCTACAGGCGGGCGCGCGCCCGCTGGGCGCGTCCGCGGCAGGAGATCGAACAAGAAATCCGCGCTCGGCGTAACGTCGCACGTCCCAATCAGCCGGAGGCTCTCAATGACTGGGAGTAAGCAAAAACTGGTCGTCTTGCAGGAGCGCGACGTGCATCTTTTGCGCGAACTAGGCGTCATGCGCGTGGTCGACCGCGAGCAGGCGAAAATGATCGGCCCGTTCGGTTCGACGACGAGGGCGAACGCACGCCTGCTTGCGCTCACCGAGGCCCGTTACCTGCGCCGCTTCTTCTGGGGTACTGTTGGCGGTGCGAAAAAGGTGATTTATGCCTTGGCACCCTGCGGAGCCGAGATCGCGGGCGTTCCGAACCGTGGTCCCCGTAGGAGCCGCGACCAGGTTCTCGCCGCGGATTTCTTTTCGCTGCACCAACTTCAAGTAAACGAGGTCTACGGCAGCATCAAATACCGGCCCCTGCCCGAGGGAGTGACATTTATCCGCTGGCTGAGCTTCCATGAGTCGCTTCCGGGAACCACACTCATCCCCGATGGATATGCCGAGGTGGACCACGCCGAGAAACTCATCTCGTTTTTCATCGAGGTGGACCTCGGCAATGAGAACCGTACGGTGTGGCAGGGGAAAGTTCGATCGTATCTCTCCTACGGGGCATCGGGAAGCTTTACTCGTGAGTTCGAGAACGCGCAGTTTCGGACGCTCACGGTCACGAATTCTGAATCGCGGCTGACGTCGCTCCGTACCGCAACCGCCGCATTGACCGAGAAGATATTCCGCTTCACCACCGAGGAACGAATCAAGCGGGAAGGGTTCTGGGGCAGGATCTGGCAGAAACCGAAAGGGGACGAGCGGGAAGCGCTCATCGCAACACCATGAAGTACTGCTTCAATTGCAACCGAATCACGCCCGGCGCACCGCTCTTCTGCAATTCCTGCGGCCGCTCGTATGACGTGAAACTCTGCCCGCGGCGGCATGTCAACCCGCGTACCGCGGAAGCATGTTCCCAGTGCGGCAGCCGCGATCTCTCAACGCCGCAGCCGCGCCGACCTGTCTGGGCACCTCTCGTAGAGTTTCTTCTCTCGGCCGTTCCCGGTGGTTTTCTCAGCATCGCTTCGGTTGTTGTGCTTCTCGCAGGTATTGCCGCAATACTGCAACATCCCGAGAAGATCGTCGTCCTCGTTCTTCTCGCGGTTCCATTCGGGATTCTCTGGTCGCTGTGGTCCGAGATTCCCTCCTGGTTTCGAACCTGGCTCTACCGCTTCCTGAAACGGAGGCGCGAGCGGCACGAAGGAGGAGGCGACTGATGCCGCCGCGCATGTCCCGCCGCGATAGTGACCCGAAACGCTGCGCGGGATTGGCTCTTTCGGCATCGCGCCTAGGGCATAGCTCACCGCAGCATTGCCCGATCCCGTGCCCGCTCCCATGCGACGCGGACGCGCTCGGATCGCCGCTTGCGATCCGGGATGTCGCCGCGCTCATCGGCTGCTCCGTCTGGACGGTGCGCCAGAAATACCTGCCGCTTGGCCTGCCGCACTTTCGCACGGGGCCTACCGGCAAATTGCTCTTTTACAAAACCCAAGTCATTCGCTGGCTCATAGGCCAGCAGAAAGGAGGAGCTTAGTGAGTCTCTTCAAGCGCGGAAATGTTTATTGGGCCTATCTCTACCGAGATGGCGTCCGCCACCAGTATTCGACGGGAACGAGCAACCGCAAACAGGCGGAAAAGATCGAAGACAAGCTCAAGCAAGATCTGAACGACAGCCGGTTCCAACTCGTCGAATTCGATCCCGACATAACCTTCGGCGCGATCGCCGCACGCTTCGTCGCGAGCGGTTCCGCCCGCCCGCACCACCTGTATCACCTACGGTTCGTCCTGTCGTTCTTCTCGGATGTTCCCGCGCTGCGCCTGACGAAGGCGCTCGCAGAAGAGTTTCGGAGAAGGCGTCGCACGAACAACCCCGCGATCAAGGACGCGACGGTCAACCGTGATTTGAGCGTCCTGCGGCACATCCTCTATTGGGCCGTGGACGAGCAGCTCATCGCGGCGAATCCGCTTGCCCGGCTCAAGATGGCGCCCGAGCGGCGCATCCGCCGTCAAATCCTGAGCATCGCCGAGGAAGCACGCCTCTTTAGCGCAGCTCAAGGCCACCTCCGCGCCATGATCCTCATCGCCCTCGATACCGGCATGCGGCGCGGCGAGATCACGAGCGAGCGGTGGGAGGACATTGATTTCTCTCAGAAGATCCTCTCGGTGACCCGTTCGAAAACGCCGGGCGGCGAATCGCGCGAAATTCCGCTCACCGGACGCCTGTATGCCTACCTATCCGAGCGGCACAAACCCGAGGGACTCGTCATCGTGTTTCACGGGCAAGCCGTCCGCATCGTAAAGCGCGCTTGGAAAACAGCCCTCAAGAACGCGGGTATCCGCCATGTCCGTTTTCACGACCTGCGCCACACGTTCAATACGCGGCTCATGGAAGCGGGCGTTTTGCAGGAAGTGCGGATGGCGCTCATGGGCCATTCCATCGGCTCAAAAATCCATTCACTGTACACCCACATCGAGTTACCGACGAAACGCGAGGCGATTCGCAGACTCGAGGCCTGGGTAAACGACCAAGAACAGCACCTCAAGGAGAACCAACATGCCAATGCAGAAACAACACGATACGAAAGCAACCCCGGCCGCGAAGCCGGAGCGCAAACCATGGAAGAAGAAAAGCCCCGTCGAAGTGGTCTTGGAACAAGCCGACAAGCTGAAGGCCGAAATCGCAGAGATGGAGCGGGATCTCAATCTGAAGCGCAAGCAATTGCAGAAGTTCGAGGAGGCGAGGAAGCTTTTCGAAGCGACCTAGCAGGAAGCGGTCGGAATGCGCCAAAGACGCCACCTCGCGTTTCGAGGCGCAAACTGACCGATGTAGTACCCGCGCCGGACGGATAACCGGCATTCGAGGCCAAGCTCTGCTCGGCCTCTTTCTTTTGCTTTCGCCGCCTGCGGACGGCGCGTAATGAACCAAACCGGGAGAGGATCCGCCTCCCACTTATACAAAGGAGAACCAACCTATGAAAAAGCTGTCAGTTGTTGTCGCCGGTACCGGCCAGATTCGGGACGTGGAGATCCAACCCGGCACGACCGCCGGCGATATCCTGCACCAGTTGAGCCTTCCCGATTACCTCCTGAGCCGAGGGCCGAACGAACCATTCTTCGCCGCCGCCGAGTCGATCTATGACAAGGTCAGTGACGGTGAGAAGATCTTCGCCTCGACGAAAGCCGAGGTCGGAGTCGCCGCATGCGCGTGAAGCTCCTGGGCACTCGGCGCGCCCCTATATCCATCCGCGAGATCTTCTCGCGGATGGGCTTACGGCGCGTTCCCGCCGTAACGGTTGCGCGGCGCGAGATCCCATATTGGCAGGAACGCGGCTGGACCCGAGACGGCAACCGCTATACCGGCTCGTATCAAACACCCTATGCGGCGTTTCAGGGCTGGATCGACGTGGAGCGTTCAGGGCACATCATGTATTACCTGTTGAGCCCATCGACCGAGATACAGATTTCGGGCCATTGGGCGTGCTTCGCTCAGCGTGCAAACGGCTGGTACTTGGTCCATATGTCGCGTCGGCCCAAAGACGTGAGCTCAGGAATTATCACCATCGAGCGGCTGATCACGGAGGCTTACCAATGACATCGATGCACATCCATGGAAAGAAACAGGCGCTCGTTGCGAAGCGCGAACAACTCATCGCACGGTTCGCAGAGTCGGCGCGTGCGCAACGCAGTACGATTCGTTTCACCTCGGAAATCCGTCTCGTGAACCAATTCCTTGCGACCCTCGATCAGATTGAAGCAGAGAGTACGCGGCCTCCCGGCGGCCCGCCACGCTATGCCGTGAGTTCGCTTTTCCTGCATGAGTGTTTCAAGAAGCTCACGGTCGATCCTGACGAGCAGTTCTTCTTCATTACCGGCACGGAGATCGATGGCGTTTACGTGCTCGACCAGTGCGCAGAATTCGCGCACCAACGGCGTTCCCGCCTGGGGGTCGTAGGGGACATGCCCTCGACCCACAATCTGCTCATCAGGCTCGAACGGTTTGGTCACAAGTTCCTCGCCCATTTTCATAGCCATCCGGGCAACGGGCCAGAGGCGACCCATCCCTCGGAAACCGACAAGAACTTCCAGCGCCGCCTCGAACAGGGTGGCCACCTGGCGCTCATGGCGATCTTCAGTCGAGACGGATACGTACGGTTCCGTCGTTTGGATCAAAACTATGAATTGGAAATCTATGGTCAGGGCATCGTGGCTCTCGCGCCCGGGCTCTTTCGGCTCACAAACCTTGATTGAGCTGCGCGGTACCGCGAGTCCGGGGGCCGAGGACCGCCAGAAGAAAATTCCCGGATTCGATCAGGAAATCTTCTCGCGGAGCCACGTGCTCTGTATCGGCGCAGGCGGCATCGTTTCCCAGATCGCGCCGGCTCTCGTTCGGAAGGGGATCGGCCGCATCACATTACTTGATGATGACGTGGTTGAACCGAGCAATCTGAACCGGCAGCGCTTCTACAAGGAAGATATCGGTCAGAATAAAGCTATCGCACTCGCGGGGAACCTGAAGCCGGAATGCATTGTTGCAACCGAGATTCGCGGTTATGGGCTTCGCCTTGAGGAAGCGATTGCGCGCGATGTTGAACTCACATGCAACCTGGCAGTGTGCGGCGTAGACAACAACCCGGCCCGCGTTGCGGCAAGCTCATTCTTCCGGCGAGCCCATACCCCCGTAATCTTCACGGCCGTGAGCCGTGACGCTGACCACGGGTATGTCTTCGTGCAGGAGGCCGAAGGTCCCTGCATCGGGTGCCTCTTTCCGGACATGGTAACGGACGATCGATTTCCATGTCCTGGAACGCCCGCCATTGCCGATATCCTGCAGGCAGTGGGGGCTCTCGCCGTTTACGCCGTCGATACGCTGCTCATGAAGCGAGCGCGGACATGGAATTACCGGCGGCTCAGCCTGTCCGATCCGGGCTTCCATGGTGGTTCGATGATTGCGCAGCAGGAGGCGTGCGAATTGTGCAGAAGCGGTGTCATATAACGCGCGCAGGGGTTCAGCCTGTCTCTGCTCTCGTGAGGCGTCGCCATTGCGCCTCCAGATTGTTCGTTTCTTGTTTAAAACAAATTAGCTATTTTTTGCTTGAACGACAACTCGGAATGCGCCATAATTGCAGTGGCTAAATGCAGATTGCGAATCGCCATACTGCGGAAAATGCTATGCCTGAGAGCGTCGTTATCGACGGCATGCTCGGCTCCTCCGCACAGCGTGAAGTTTTTCTAGGATTTGCAGCGGCGAACGTCCTCCACGCCTTGAGTTTTGCCGACGTCTTGGACGAAGATACAAACCGCGGGTATCAACGCCGCTTCAACGCACAGCATAGTCTCGATTTCCGAAAATACATTCAACTTGAAACCAGTTCAACGATACCTCTTACGTTCAACCTCCGTCCGCGCGAAGACGGGGCATGGCGGATACTGCGAGATGCCGGTAAGCATGCACGACTCGTTATGGCGCGCGACCGAGGCAAGCTTCTCACGCAGGTTGACTGTCAACATCGCCTCGGTCACCTGAATGATCTTGTGCTTCAGCTCCCGTTCATGTGTTACGTCGGGTTATCAGAGCGGGAGGAGATGGCCGTCTTCAACGTCATCAACAGCAAAGCAAAAGGGCTGAGCACCAGTCTCTTGGACTTTCACGATTCGCGTCTCTCGGAGGATCTTGCGGGCGACCGACCGGAATTATTTATTGCCCTGCACTTGCGGAATAATTCAGAATCGCCCTGGTATCGGCAGCTCGATCTAGGCGGTCGGACGACTTCAGGCATGTCCCGGCGTGCCTCCTTGCGAACAATGCAGAAGGCTACCCGGCGTTTTCTGTCGCAAACGAAGATGATGCTGCGCTCGCGACCGCCGGAGATCGTTGCACAAATGATCCTGGATTTCTGGGCGGCCATTGCGGTCCTGCTTCAGGATGCGTGGAACTCACCCCGCCGCTATCTGCTGTGCAAGGGAGTGGGCGTGTATGCGCTCATGGGAATCGCGGGCGATCTCGTAAGCGAGAACCCTAATGGCATATGCGACAAGCGATACTTTACAAACAAACTTTCTGAGTTCATCGGCGAGGTCGACTGGAGTAGCACTGGCAAACTGGCGGGGCTGGGCGGCGAGACAGGCGCTAAGACGGCGCTTGCACTGTTGCGATCGATTCGTGGCAAGAGCACGCTGAAGGCTGTGAATGGCTAACAAAAATATTTTGCTGATCGAGCCGAGCTACAAGAACAAGTACCCGCCGCTCGGGCTTATGAAACTTGCCGCGTACCACGGGCCGTACGGAAAACAAGACCACGTGACGTTCATCAAGGGCGAGGACAAAAGAGCGCTTGGCACGGCATGGGATCGAATTTATATCACCACCCTCTTCTCCTTCGAATTCGCTCGCATCAAGCAAAGCATCGATTTTGCGCTGCACGTCGCACATCGCAACGCGGATAAAATTTTCGTCGGTGGTATCGCCGCAAGTCTGATGCCCGAGCTCTTCGAAGCCAATCCCGAATGGCGCGGCATTCGGTTCATCAAGGGGTTGCTCAGTGATGCGCCGGCAATCTCGCTACGACTCGACGAGTTTAGTGAAGAACTCTACAGCGATGATCAGTGGAGCACACCGATCGAAGACTTGATTCCGGACTACAGTATTCTCGACCAGATCAAAGACCAGTACACGTATCCAGTCCACGATGCATACTTCGCGTACGCGTCACGCGGCTGCATCAGAAAATGCAGCTTCTGCGGCGTGCCCAAATTGGAGGGTGCGCAACGCGATGCGAATAGCATCACAGCGCTGGTCCACGGTATCCAGGCGCGTCACGGCGTGAAAAAAGACCTCATTTTGATGGACAACAATGTCGTGGCGTCGCCGCGGTTTCACGAGATCATTGCGGAGATTCGGGGTCTCGGCTTCACGAAAGACGCGAAGCTAACGACCGGTCGGATACCGGTGCAACGACGTGTCGATTTCAATCAAGGCGTTGACGCGCGGATCTTGTGTAAAGATCCAGTGTTCCTGCGCGAGCTTAGTACGATCTGCCTGAAACCCTTGCGGATCGCCTTCGACCATCTTGGTCTGAAGACGCCGTACGAGCGGGCCGTGCGCTATGCGCATGATGTAGGTCTTTTCAGTATGTCGAACTACATGCTCTACAACTTTCACGACAGCCCTGCGGATCTCTTTGAGCGTATGCGCCTCAATGTTGCTTTGAACGAGGAGCTGGGGTTGCGCATCTGGTCTTTCCCGATGCGCTACCAACCCACGAATTTGCCAGATCGCTCGCATGTTGGCGAGAAGTGGACGCGCTACCAACTGCGGAACATGCAGCTCATTCTCCAAGCAACTCATGGCGTCGTGAGCGGCGACCCCTCGTTTTTTAAACGGGCGTTCGGCGATACGATTCAGGATTTCGAGAAGCTGCTGTGGCTTCCGCATCATTATGTCTTCAACCGCGACTGGTACGAGAAATTTGACGGGCGCGCGGAGTTCGAAGACTACCGCAGCGCCATGCGGCGGCTCTCTTCTTGCGAGCACGATGAGTTGCATCAACTCCTAAATGATGTTGATCCGAGCGAATTGCGGGGACAGCTTGGGCATGCAAGGACCGCGCGAGTTCGTGACATTCTCACCTACTACTTGCCTCTCTCGAAGCAGGCGGAGGCAGAGTTGTGGAAGCGACAACAAGCACTGAAGACGATGGAGGACCCCAGCGTGATCGTGCCCGATGACGAGCGCGTCGAGGACGCCGGACTCCACGCGGAGGAACCTCCGCAGGCAAATCCCAAGAAGGCGGCGAAGCTGGAAGTGGTTCTCGTATGAGCGCAACCCTAGTCAGTATTGGTCTTCGGGAGACGTCATGGCATTCCCTGGCGCACGGCATTGTAATCGGCAAGGACATCCTGGAGCTCCTGAGCAGCTCGATGTATATCGACCCAATGACGATCTACCGAGAATACGTGCAAAACGCTGCCGATGCGATCGACGACGCCAAGCGCTTCGGATTGCTCGACGATTCCGGCCGCATTGATATCGGTTTCGACCAGAACGAGCGCACGATCACGATCAGGGATAACGGCGTGGGGGTCGATGAAGACGAATTCACGACACGCATGACAGCATTCGGCGCGAGCGCAAAACGCGGAACGACTGCGCGAGGATTTCGTGGCGTCGGACGCCTTGCCGGCCTGGGCTACTGCCAAGAACTTGTATTTCGCTCACGAACCGCGCGCGACGCACACGTGAGCGAACTGCGGTGGGATTGCCGAAAACTTAAGCAGATCCTTCGATCCGGGGAACGCAAGGATGATCTGGCGAGCGCTGTCGCAAATGTCGTGGACGCGCGGAATGTTTCGGCGCGCGAATACCCGCAACGGTTCTTTGAAGTTGAGCTGCGGGGAATTATCCGGCATCGCAATGATCAACTTCTCAACGGCGCCGCGGTAAGCGAATACCTCGGGCAGGTGGCACCCGTGCCGTTCCATCCGTTGTTTCCATTTCGAGATCAGGTGGTTGCGCACCTTCGGGAACACGTACGGCTCGGCGATATCGCCATAAACGTTAAGGGAAACGAGGAACCGGTGTACCGGCCTCATCGCACCGGCGTGGAATATGCGCCAGCGAGGTTCGACCCGTTCACCGCCATAGATCTTTTGACCATTCCCGGCATGGATGGCGGAACCGCGGCCGTGGGCTGGATCGCGCATCATGGTTACCGCGGCGCGCTCTCCGCACGTTCCAACGTGCGCGGTTTGCGCTTCCGATCCGGCAACATCCAGGTCGGAGACGAGCGGCTGGTGGAAGATCTTTTCCCAGAGGTGCGGTTTAACGGATGGAGCGTGGGCGAAATTCACATCATCGATCAGCGAATCGTTCCGAACGGCCGGCGTGATCACTTCGAACAAAGCGTGCACTTCCACAACGTGCTTACCCATCTCGTGCCCACGGCGCGAGACATCGCGCGCCGATGTCGGACGAGCAGCATTGAACGCAAGTGGGTTCGCGATTTTGAACTTGGCGAAGAAGCGATTCGGGAGCGTGCGAGTATCCTCAAACAGGGCGCACTTCGGCGCGACGACCGCAAGCGCGTCTCTGAGGAGATACGCTCGAAGCTCGCGGCGCTAGAGCAGATCGTGAGCCGGGGCCTCGTTGAAATTGATCAGGCGACTGAACTTAAGGCACGACTCGACAAGCTGAAGCGCGACATGGCGCGCGTGCTCAAAGGTGATCACACAGCCAAGCCCCTTGAAGAGTTGCCGGGACCGCAGCGGCGCGCGTACGCGCATGTGATCGGCTTAATCTACGAGTGCAGCGCGAACCAAACAACCGCGAAATTGCTTGTGGACAAGATCCTTGCGCGCATCAAATGAAGGGGGGAGGCCTGTGGGGCATCCCGCCCGGTGTTACGTTAGGCGCGTGCGATTTCGCGCCGTATGCGGTCGACCGCGCTTGCGAGCTCCTCGAAAATTCGAGTCTTCGCCGGATCGTGGTTTCGCAATGCTTCAAGTTGCGGTAGCTCCATGTGGGTAAGCATGTCTGCCGTCGTTTGCAGTTGCTTCCACAATTTGGAATTGATAGTCGGATCATCCTCGGCGACGGCCTCCATGGCCCGATCGATTCCGGATTTCTCAAAAACCTTCATCGCTGCGGGGTTTTCAAGAATCGTTACGAGCTTGCGCACCTGTTCGGCTTTCGGCAGCTTCTTGTTGACGACCCATTCGCTGAACTTTTCTTCAAGCGCCGGGCCATCATACACACGCGTTGGTTTTTCGCTGCCAGCCTTGCTCGGTTTGCACGTTTTGTAAAACTCCTCGAACCAGCTCCAGTATCGGTCCGGATTGTCGAGTTTCGTATTAGTGGCGAGTGGCACGAACTTGTCGCGCATCAGGGCGTAGGCGCGCAACTTCGCACTGATGTAGGATTGCGATTGCCGATAGCGGCCGGCCAGTTGCCGCTCGGATTCGCCGCGCTGCGACATAGCGTACAGGTGGGCGGCTTGCTCAAACGGCGACCACTGGTTCTTGCCGGCGAAGTGTAGCTCGCCGAGCAACACCTCGACTTTCGGCCGGTCGATACCCGGCGCGAGAATGCGAGCTTTGACTTTTTGCCAGCGCGGGTCCTGTCGTTTGGCTTCGTCATTGAGCTTCTTGACGGAGGCCAGTCGACAATTACCTTCCAGCACTGTGCCATCGTTCGCGACGATGATCGCCTCAATGAGTCCGCCATAGATCCCGATTGAGTTTTTGAGAGCACGCACTTCTGAGTCCTGCCAGAGAAGGTTTTCCAGCTCGTCCTGGGTAGCCGGTTTCCCGCTCGTGCTTAACCGAAATGCGACGCGGGGGTTCGTCGGGTCGAATTTCAGATCAGATAAATCGACTTCAGCCAATTCGACCTCGACTTGGGTATCGCCGAGGGGAATCACCTCGCGTTCGATGCGCGTACGTTTGAGTGTGATGTTCTCGGCCTTCAATAACATGGGTTTGGCTGCTCCGTTCACTTTTTCGGCAGCAACCACTTGCTGTAAACTGCTCATATAAGGTTCCTTTCTTGGACCGCTCACCGGTCGGGAATTTGGAATTTAAAGAGGGACCGGAACAGTCCACTGTTCCGGTCCTTTTCTGCTTTTGCCTGCCAGTAAACAGCAGGACCCATCCAGTGTAAGCTGCGCGGTGGTACGAGGACAACTATTTATCAAGATAAATTGCTTGCTGTACCACGTTGTACCAGTTTGTATCATACAGGCTCAGCTTCTTTATGGTGCCGCAGTAAGCGAGTGGCCCTTCCCACTCAGCGAGGTGCCTGATGCATGCCAGGCGATGGTTGCCGTCCCGTACAACATACCCGATGTCCTCTGTTTTTAGTGACATACGACCGGCCGCTCGGTTCACTTGATTTCCCTCATCGGCTCTCTTTCCATTTCTCATAATGTAAGGCCTCCTTCATTGACCGCGCAGCGGTCTGAATTTTGCCGCCAGTAGACCAGCACGCTCCTCCATCATAAATCTCCTGTCAGATCGATGTGATCACTTGTTAAACTGCAATTTGCAGTCTTCGGTTGAAACTTCCGAGCAAATTGTGGCATCCTGAGCTGTGAGGACTGCAAAATGCATTCGCCAAAAAATTACGGAGGTGATTTGTGACGAAGATTAAGCTCCCTGTAGTAGAGGGGATGGCCGGCAGCTATTCTGTTTTTTTGGGCTCGGCGGGACTAAACGTGTTATCGAAGATTTCGTGTGTCGATCGATTCATGATGGATACGAACGACGGTTTCCAGCGGCCCCTTGATAAAGGCCACGCACACAAGTTCAGGAAGTATATCGAAGGTGCGCAGAATGGCCAGAGAGCAACCGCACCTCCGCTTATTTTTAGCTTGCGAGTGCCAAAGAAATTGGAAAATGGCCACCTGGTCATACCAAGAGAGGAAAGTGCTATGGCTCGCCTCGACGCCCAACACCGGATGGAATTCACGGGCGACCTGCCGGTTGATCTGCCATTTGTGATCTATCATGGGCTATCCAAACAGGAAGAAGTAGAAATTTTCACAACGATCAATGACAGTCAAAAGGGGCTTGCAAAATCCCTCGTCGACGCGCAGCATCACTCGCTTCGAGGTGATACCGCGAAGCAGACTGACCCACACCTTGCCATCGCAGTTCAGCTCAACAAAGATCCGAACTCTCCGTGGTTTGAGGCAGTGAACACGGGCGGGATTTCGAAGAGCACACCGGGAAGCAAGCGGAAGATTACACTACGTACGTTTCAGTTGGCAATCAAGGAGCTCATCAGCGGGCCACGTTGCGAGAACGCCCCCTACGACACCAAATACCAAGTTACAAAGAACTATTGGAAAGCGGTGTCTTCGACTTTTTCGAACGCGTGGGTCAATCACCGTAAGCACCTTATTACCAAGGGAGTGGGGATCGCCGCCCTCGCTGAGTTGGGGCAATACATAATTGAGGAGTGCCTTGCCGACGAGGACTCGTCGATTGAAGCCATGGCAAAGTATATAAAGAAGTTAGAGGGTTTCGACTGGGGCAACAAGACTAGCCCACTTTCTTTAATCGGAGGCCAAAAAGGTGCCACAGCTGCCGCAAAAGCCTTCAAAGCCGTCGTGTTTGGGGATGTCGCCGTTGACAGTATTTCGAAATTGCTGATGCCGTTTATGCCGGAAGAGTCCGCGATCGCGTGAATCAGGTGCGCATAAAATGACCCAAAAATCGTTACCAACCTATAACCTGGCGGACGTGGCAAAGCTGTTCCGCCGCGTTGACCAACTAAGTCGTGAAAACGCCGAGCTCCAAAGCCAAGTTCGGTCCTTGAGTGATATCAACGATGAACTCAAGCGTGAAAATGAAGAGCACCTCGGTCGCCTTGTTGATTTTGAAAACTATTACGCTCGTCAGCGTACAACCGGCCGTACGGTATCGTTCGAGAAATAACTGATTTGCCATCGAACGATCAATTCGGCATCGCACGCGAACATCCGGGCCCAGTTGAGTTTGCCTACCGCGAGAAGTTTTAACTTTCGCTCCAGTCTCGTCTTCGGCGCGATGAGGAATGGCAGTTTCGCGAATAGAAGCGAATTGCTGTAGATGAAATTGAGGATGCGAAAAGCCAACGCTTCCAGAAACTTCAACAAAGCTCAACACGCGACGAGCATCTTATTGAAACAGAGCACGTTGAAAATAAGCCACTTTGGCAGAAGACTCAATACTGCCTTGGGCGCAGGGGGTCGCAGGTTCAAATCCTGCCGCCCCGACCAATGGAATCAAAGAGAAGTGGACGTTTGAGAATCGCTGCGAAAGCGGATGTAGTCGATTTCATAGAGCTGCCTTAAGGTCAGGTGACCCCCTAAGTTGACCCTCCTTAAATTCAACTACTTGAAAATGCCGGTTGTTGAATCTGGAGGAACCGTTAGCTATATTTTCGCTACATCGGCCGCTCACCGGCTAGGCGACGCGAGCACATTGTAAACAAAATAGACGACTTACGTTGCTAACGACCTTAGAGGTCGCCTGGCCTTGCAGCAGCGGATCGGGCAGCCCCCTCTTGCCTCCTGCTCGTTCTTCAGCCGAGAGTCAAGGGCATGAGAAGCCGTTGCGTTTTAAAGTATGCTTACGTGAAGACCCGACTCGAATGAGGAACGACTCGAACTTCTCTCCGGCTCCGCCAGGACTGAAACTCGAATACAACCACGACCTTGATGTATCGGAAGATTTCCTTCGCGCCTACACCCTGATCCGTAAGGCTCTCAAGGACGAACGGTTGATCCGGGCGTTTAGATATTACGACGGCGAAGCTAAGAAGCATAAACGCTGGTTTGAATCGCTAGGTATCTGGACACTACTATTGGCTTTGGCTCCTCTTCTCGTAGCTGCCATCCGCATGATTGTTGGCGACGAGATGTGGAAAGAGGAGATCAGCACTTCCGCTGAAACGTTGGGTTTAATTTCAGTACTGTTAGTGCTGCTATCCAGGCGCAGACAGCACCGCCGGCTCTGGTGTAAGGCGGTGTTTTGCAGGGAGCGTCTTCGTCAATGGCATTTCCAGAAATTTCTTGACGGCGAATTTATTGGCTTACTCGTCGATGCAAGCGACCGGTTCGATGTAGAGCTAGATAAGCGTTGGGCTAACATCACGCACAACTTCCGTGACAGCTACGGTGCTATGAAGCAGTTCCTAGACTTCGACCACGACTCGGACTCCTTCGTCAAGGTTACGCCGTACGCCGATCGCGCAGTTGCGCAACAGGTGATCAACGCTCTTTCGGCGCTGCGAGTTCAACACCAGCTCCGGTATGCTGTGCAGAGAACTGCGGATGAAGGAGAGGAGCGCGGCTTGTCCCTTGAGGAACGGAGATCCTTGTCCGAGCATGTTGCAGCACTTGCACTCGCCGGAGCGGTTCTCGTGATTGTTTCAGCGCTGCTGGTCCCAATTGTCTCCTGGATTGCCGCTCATGGCTTCGGCCATGATAACTGGCTGCCAAAGGAAAAGATACTAACGCGTTATTTTGAGGGCGCCGCGCTCTTTCTGTCTGTTCTTAGCGCGGGAAGCCGAGCATATCGCGCGGGTTTTACGGTCCCGGACGAGTCAGAATCGTATGAGGAGTATTCCAATCGTTTGCGGGAGATCGTCGCTGTTTTTGACAGCGCGCCAACCCTGCTCCGTAAAATGCAAGCGCTCAAGCATCTCGAAGACGTAGCAACCGACGAACTCCGGCGCTTTCTCAAAATGAAAGAGCGTGCCACCTTCGTGTTCTAATCCGCGCGCTTTCAACTCACGTTCGGATAATCTGATTCAATAATGTATTGCAGATGAGTACACCAGCCGACGCCATAAGTGCACCGAAGGCTTTCATCAGTTACAGCCACGACTCGATCGACGGCGAAGATCGCGTGCTGCAGTTGGCCAACCGCCTGCGGGAAGAAGGTGTCGACGTAATGATAGATCAATATCTGGAAGGCGGGCCCGGAACTAGCATCGCAAGGTGGACCGAGCAACAGATCTGCAACTCCGATTTTGTCCTGGTTGTCTGCAACAAAGCCTATCTGGACCGGCTCGAACAGAAGCTTACGGTAGATGAAGCTGCGTATGGCGGCCGTGGCGTGGTTTGGGAAGCCAACATTATCTATAACCTGCTGTATGCGTCTCGGGGCGATACTACCAAATTCGTTCCCGTATTGTTTGACCGGTCTGAAGAGCGCTACATTCCGACTCCGCTCAGGGGCTTGAAATACTACGTACTCGAGAGTGACGGCGATTACGAAGACCTTGTCCGCCATTTCTATGGCATTCCGAGGAGTCTCAAACCGGAACTCATCGCGTCTAAACGTGATCGCCCTAACCTGCCCGCGAAACAAGCGAGGAGTTTCCCATCGTCGCTAGGCCTCGTGTCGGGACGTGCCAGTGAAGCAGAGCGCCTACGCATGATCCAGAGGGTGCGAAACGATTGGATTTACGGCGTACTGGACCACTCACTTTACAAACGCGCCCGTATTGAATTGGAGTTGCAACTGCAGCCGGCTGCGGTCACCGATCCGCGCCTGCTCAGGCAGCGGATCGAACAGGAACCGGATGAACTGCCGCCGGGTACTCATCTGCGTACTGTGTTCGACGATTCGGGCGGCGGATTGCTGATTTTAGGCGATCCGGGGGCGGGCAAGACTACGCTACTGCTGGAATTAGCTCGCGATCTGCTCGACGCCGCCGAACACGATCGGAACCTTCCCGTCCCCGTAGTATTCACACTTTCCACCTGGACTGCGGAAAAGGGCGGATTCGAAGCTTGGCTCGTGAATCAGCTGAACGAGATTAATGATGTTCCGCGAAACACCGCTCAGTCTTGGGTCAGAGGCGAGCAGATCCTCCCTTTGCTGGACGGTCTGGACGAAGTCCCGGTGGCGAACCGCCGCGCCTGCGTTGACGCCATCAACGCCTATCGGCGAGATCACGGTCTGTTGCCGATCGTGATTGCCAGCCGCATTGCCGACTATCGCGCGCTCGGTGTCAGGCTGCGAGTACCGACCGCAGTGCTCATTCAGCCACTTACGTTCGGAGACATACAGCGCTTTCTCAACCAGCCCGTACCGGCGTTTCGCCGTTTGCTGCACGCCATGGAGAATGATGAACTATTAGCGGATCTGCTGCAGTCGCCTCTGATGCTGAGCATCGCGCTGCTCGTATATCGCGAAGATGATGATTCCCGCGAACAGTCGGCAGGAACAACCGAGGAGCGGCGGACACGTTTGCTGGAACGCTACGTGGACATCATGCTGCAAAAGCGCGGCGATGCCTACCCAAAAGACAAGACCATCAAATGGCTGAGTTGGCTAGCAAGTCAAATGCAGAGTCGCAGCGAAGTCGTGTTTTCGCTCGAGAGCCTAAGTCCGAAGTGGCTTGGCCAGCCGGCGCGCACGTTGATACCGATTTTCACAGTTGCCGGCGCCGCTATGTTGGCCTTTACAATTTACGCTTTTCTGCTGCTGGTCGCCTGCCCATTCGTATTATTCATAGCCCCACGGTACGCCGACGTACCAATGCTTGCGATGCATTTCGGGCTTCTGCCAATTCCGCTGCTCGCGCTCGGTCTTATCATTTACCTATTCCAGCGTCGAGCAGATCTTGCTCCCGCAGAAAGTTTGCAGTGGAAAACAGCCAGTGCTTGGACAGTGTTGGGCTCGTGGTCCATATACCGCTACATCCTGTGGACGTTTGCGATGATTCAACTGTTCTTTCTTGGCCTTGTTTCAATTTCTTGGTTCTTTGTCCAAATCCCACAGCACGCTCTAGATCCAGAGCCCAATGCCACCTCGACTTGGACAGACATCTTTGAAGGTTTAATCGGAGCCGTTGCTGCAGGTTTCTCGATCTCCTTCGTGGAGAAAAGCCTGCGCGTGCAACAACCTGAACGTGTGGCTCCCAATGCAGGCACCCATCGGTCCGCCAGGAATGCGCTCTCAATTGGGATTCTAACAGCTATACCCATCGGCTCAATCTTTGCTCTTATGAGTTACTTTAGATTGATCGGACAAGGCGCACCGAAATGGTTCGCCTTCGGCACCGCTCTACTTTACTTTGCGATTTCAGGTTATTGGGTCGGATCGATTATCGGCTTGATTAGAGGTGGTCTCTTCAGCATTCAGCATGTAATTACCCGCTTTGCGTTGTGGATGTCAGGCACCGTGCCGTTGCGATACGTTCGGTTTCTGAACTGCGCAGCGGACTGTCTGATCTTGCGTCGCGTGGGCGGTGGGTATTCATTCATACACCGCATTGTGCTTGAATACTTCGTTTCCCTCCGCCTAGCGAAAGCAAAGTAACTCGTGAGCACTAGACGGTTCCAGCCACTCGCCTTAATGCTGCTTACAGTTGTGTGGGCTCATGGACAGGTCTCGACCGGCACGATCACGGGCATCGTCTCGGATATTTCGGGCAGCATCGTCCAGGCGGCAGCGGTACAAGTTACGAACATAGATACTGGTGCCGTACGAGATCTTACGGTCGATTCCGCTGGTCTGTACGCAGCATCGGACCTACTGCCTGGAAATTACGAAGTAGCGGTCAGCTGTCACGGGCTGCAGAGCCAGATCGAGACGGGACTCTTGCTTTCAATTGGCAAGACGCTAACCGTGAATTTCAGCCTCCCGCCCGCACAGCGCAAAGACACTGTAACCGTCGAAGCCGGCGTACAGCCCGATACCGCGACGTCGACTCAAAGTGATGTCATCGGCAAGGATCTGGTTGCGCAACTTCCGCTGAATGGTCGGATTTTCTCAAATCTAATCGGCTTGGCGGCCGGAGCTCAACCCGCCCCAGACCCGCTGCTCGGCAATGGAGAAGATGAGTTCGACATCAATGGCGGGCGGGAAGACGGAAACTCCTTTCTTATCGATGGAGTAGACATCGTTCCGCCTGGTCCGGGCGGAATAGACCTGAAGCCGAACCTGGAGGCGGTCGCCGAATTCCAGGTTCTGACAGCCAACTTCAGCGCGGAATACGGACGCTCGCTGGGCGGCATCATCAACGTCCATGTGAAAAGCGGCGAGAATATGTTCCACGGCAGCCTGTTCGAGTTTTTTCGCAACGATGCGCTCGATGCCGTCCCGCTCTTCGCGCTCGACAAGTCGCCGTATCGCTTTAATCAGTTTGGCGGGTCCATCGGAGGTCCGGTTCTGAAGAATAAGCTGTTCTTCTTCGGCGACTATCAGGGCGAACGCATTCGCGGCGAAACGACTGTGCGAACCACCGTGCCGCTGCCTCAGGAAACGAAACCGATCGATGGTTACTACGAATTTCCCAACAATCCGATTCCCGTAAGCCTGGCGGATCCCACGACGGCTTTGATGCTGTCGCTCCTGCCTGCGCCTAACTGCGTGACAAATGCCGCACTCTGTGGAGCTGGTAATTTCATTGCTGAGCAGGCGAACCCATCCAATCAAGATTCCGGAGATGGCCGACTCGATTACAATCCTACCGAGAGCGACCGCATCTCCTTTCTAACTCTAGCTGTCGATTCCTCAACCTTCAGACCTTCGATTTTTGGACCGAAACTCGGTAGCAGCTTGATTACAACTTCAAACGTGGAACGCGGCCGCATTTATTCGCTCAACTTCGCACATATATTCAATGCCTCATCGGTCAATGAGGTTCTATTTGCTTATGTCATTGATCGTTCGGATTCGCCCCCAACCGAGGGCATGCAGTATGAACCCGGCATCGCCGGACTTGGTTATTTGAACTTATCCCAATCGGATGCCCAAACAACAGGCTTCCCCGCAATCGAGAATCTCGACACAGGCACGTTCTTCGGCAGCGGACTGGGTGGCCCGAGTCGAGACCATTTCAATACCCCGCAGCTTGCCGATAACTTCAGCTGGATAGCCGGACGCCATTCCTTCAAAACGGGTTTTGTTGCCCGTTTTCGCGAGGATAATTCTCAAGCGTCGTTCGCGCCTCGTGGCGCTTACCTCTTTGCAGCCGGTTTCCGGACCGATGATGCGTTCGCAAACATCGTGTTGGGAGTGCCTGTGATGGCCGAACGGAGTTTGGTCCCTTTCGAATCGGGAAATCGAGTTCACGAATACGGTGCCTATTTCCAAGATAATTTTAAGGTGAGCGCCCGAATGACGTTCAATCTCGGTGTCAGGTGGGACCTGTTCGAGCCGGCCTACGAGGCGCATAATCGGCTAGCCAACTTCGATCCGAGCACGCTAAAGATGATTTTCCCGGGCGAGGGAAATTCGCGGAGCACCCTGGACACAAATTTCCTAAACTTCGCGCCGAGACTTGGGTTCGCATATCAACTTACCAGAGACGGCAAGACTTCGGTTCGGGGCGGCTACGGCATCTCCTATTTGCCGCTGCAATTCCAAGGCATCGGTACGCCGACCGAAGTAAATACACCTTTCGCGTTTAGCTATCAGGTACAGCTCGATCCAACTGCCGCACCTCCTACAATTCCTCCCAGCGTCTCAACCGGAATACCAGTTGTTTTTCCCGCGAATCCAGCCAGCATTCCGTATCAGGCGGGCTTGACTTACTATCCAAAATCCCAGCCGACACCGTACGTTCAGCAATGGAATTTCGATTTCCAGCGGGCGCTTCCCGGCAACGTGTTAGCCGACTTCGCTTATGTCGGGAGCGCCGGCATTCACCTCAGCGGGGATATCAACATCAACCAATGGCCACCGAACACCGGTGCCTACGCCTCGCCTGTTTCCCCGAACATCGGAATTATTCAAGCCATTCTCAACGAGGAGCAATCAAGTTATCACTCGTTACAAGCGAAGCTGAACCGCCGATTTACAAACGGCTTTGCCCTGCAGGCGTCGTATACCTGGTCACGTTCTATCGACGATACGTCGGCATTGATTCAGGAGAATTTAAACTCAACTTTTCCTCAGAACTCCTTCGATTTGCGCGCCGAGCGCGGCCCGTCCGATTTCAACGCAACACATCGATTCGTTACCGGTTTTTTATATGGACTTCCATTCGGAGCACAGATTTTTAATCACGCCCCCGGAACGGTAGCAGCTATGATTCGCGGATGGCAGCTTAACGGCATCATAACCGCTGAAAGCGGGCAACCATTCACGCCCCTGTTTGCTGGCGGAGACCAAGCAATAGGTGCCGGCCCATCCGGGCCGGAATCGAATGTTCATGCTGAGGTAGTGGGGAACCCAAACAGGCCCGGGCCGGTTGCTGGCAATCCTGGGTGCACGGCCCCGGCCCAAATCCACACAGCTGCTGCCTGGTTCAATGGGTGCGCCTTCATTGCCCCAGTTAATACATTTGGCGATGCGGGACGGAACAGCCTTGTCGGACCAAAGTTTGTCGATGCGGATCTATCGCTTTTCAGGACGATTCACCTGACCGAGCGCTTCAATTTGGAGGCTCGGGCTGAGGTTTTCAACGCTTTAAATCACCCTAACTTGGGTTTTCCAAATAATATGCTTGGATCGAGCTCAGGCGGGCAGAACTTCGGACAGATATTAACAGTGGTTGGAAACCCGCGGCAGGTGCAATTAGCGGTTAAGTTACTTTTCTGAAACGTGGTATTTTCTATCTCGCTGAACTGGTTCTGATATTACCTTGAACAAACAGTGCTATTACGTGCGTGCCTGCGTCTTCAATACCCGGTTTGTTTCTCGCGGCCTAAGACTGTGCGTAGAGGTCACGAATCATCCATGCGGCGGGTTCGGATCGGGTGAACGCTTGCAAAGCCCAAATGAACCCGCGAACTGCTCCTGTCGAAGGCTCAGCGAGTCCCTGCGGCTTGCGCTGAGAAGCAGCTTCCGGTGTTTCTCGCTCGTAACTGATGGTTTTCCGTTCAAAAAGCACGCGATCCGGAAGTCGAACCGATTCTCGGACCCTGACATTTCGAAACGTAGCAACGAGCAAAACTTTCGGGTCGATGCGGAAGCGGTTTTCAAACGATTTCGTGGTCAATGCTCTTGGTGCGAATGAGCGAAACACATCTATGCGGGCCGCGTGACAGTTTTGTCAACAAGCAGTTTTGCCGTTACCCGGTTAGCTGAGCACTCAACAATCAAATCCAGCACATGTTCATACGTTTTGCGCTGTTGCGGTCGAAAAGTGCGCCGAGCGGGTCATCGCCTGGTCCCGATTCAATGATGCCGGACGCTTCGCGACGCAATTCCTTGAGCGAGGCGTTGAGCGTTTCGCTCTCGGCGCGAAGGCCGAGCTTGGCAATTCCCTGCACGCCCGCACCCTCCCATATTCGGAACATTGCGTCCCGATGTCGAACGCTCGCCTGAGTTGACCCAATGGAGCCACGTTCGGATATGCGCGATATTTGCCGTTCTGGCGCACGGTCTTTGAAATGCGTGGACGGGGACAGAATCAGACCGCATTTTAGTTCAAGTTTAGAGAGGACTGGTTTGTGAACACATTGCTTCAGGACTTGCGCTACTGCGTTCGCCAACTGATCAAGACTCCTGCCTTTAGCTTGACCGCAATCGTCTCTCTGACTTTGGGTATCGGCGCTACCACGGCTGTGTTCAGCGTAATTTACGCAATCCTGATGAACCCCTATCCGTACGCCGCGCCTGATCGGATGATCCATATGCGGTTGCTTGACTCCGCCGGTCACGAGGGCGGTTTCGGGTTGACAGGCGGCCAATACCAATCGATCAAGAAGTCGGCGGCGGTCGAAGATGCGTTCGCCGAAGACGACTGGAACCTGACACTTACGGCCGGAGACCTCCCGGAAGATGTGAATGGAGTGTATCTGACGTCAAATGCCTTCCAATTCTTTGGTGTTCCGACCGCCCTGGGACGCGGATTGTTGGCTTCGGATGCGATCGACGGTAGAGACCCGCAGCCGATAGTCGTGTTGAGCTACAAACTGTGGCAGCGCTATTTCGGCTCCAATCCGAGCGTCATTGGCAAGCCTTTGCAACTCGTTCGAAAAACCTACACGATTGTAGGAGTCGCTGCGCCTCGCTTCACATGGGGAGACGGTGATGTTTATCTTCCCCTCAAGATCACACAGGACCGCACGCGTGCTTTCTACGTGGGTCTACGTCTCAAACCTGGAGTAAGTCACCAGGCAGCAGATGCCGCGCTTGAGCCGTTAGTCAAACAGTTCCGCGCGGAGACGCCGACGCATTTCCCAACAGGCCAATTCAAGCTACACGTTGTCGGACTTAACGAAGATTTCGTAAAGCGGCTCGGCGGCACATTGTATCTCTTATTCTGTGCTGTTGCATTTCTGCTCCTGATCGGATGTGGAAACGTTTCCATTCTGCAACTGGCCAGAGGAACCTCACGGCAACATGAGTTCGCGCTGCGCGCGGCGATCGGGGCCAATCGGCTCCGGTTAGTCCGCCAGATGCTAGTGGAGGCCCTGCTGCTTTCGCTGACAGGCGCGGGTTTGGGCATACTGCTGGCAAATCGTTTGACCAGAATCATCGCGGATCTACTTCCGAAGTATTCGTTCCCCCATGAGGCAGCCATTCAGCTCAATTTGCCGGTGCTACTCTTTAGTGTCGCCCTCGCCATTGTTTCCGGTATTCTCTTCGGTCTTTGGCCTTCGCTCCAACTCTCGCGTCCCGACTTAGTTCAAATCATGCAAGCCAGCACACGGCGGGTCACCGGCGGCCTACGCGGGCGAACCATCAACACAGCGCTGATCGCCGGCCAAATAGCTCTCACTCTTGTGATGGTGGCGGGGGCGGGAGCCACTATGCGTGGCTTTCTCCGCCTGCTGCAAACACCGCTTGGATACGATCCACACAACGTCATGTCGGTCGGCATTCCGGTTCATGACGGCGCATACCCAACCTGGGCGGCACGTTCCGGTTACTTTGAACAACTGCTGAGAAGGACTCGAGACGTTCCCGGCGTAGCAACAGCCGCGATCTCGACGAACGCCACGCCGCCCGCCAACGGCTGGAACACTCCGATCGAAATCATGGGCGAATCACCAAGAGACAATCAAAAGGTCCGTGTCAATTTTGTCAGTCAAGGGTATTTTCCAATCCTGCGAATTCCTTTAGAGCAGGGCCGGTTATGGGATGAGGCGGAGAATCACCATGCCGCCCGTGTCGCCGTGATTAACGAAACCATGGCGCGCCGCTATTTCCCGGTTGGGGCCATCGGAAATTCCCTTCGGGTTCCGGAGATGAAGAATCAACCACCGTTTATGCTAACGGCTGCTGGAGATGGGCCTTGGCTGCAGATCATTGGCGTAATCGGCGACAAGCGCGACGACGGCCTCCGAGACCCAATTCTTCCGGAGATGTTTGTTCCTTACACCTTAAGCGTAGGAGTATGGACTCAAATTCTGGTGCGTTCACAAACATCCCCGCTCGGTTTGCTCCACGCTATCGGAAAGCAAGTAAATTCCGTCGATGCGGAACAACAAATCAGCGGCCACGTTCAGGACCTCGAGCACTGGATCCAGGACCAGCCGGAGTGGGAACAAGAACATTTGACCACCTGGCTGTTCGGCGCCTTTGCGATTTTGGCGCTGGCGCTCGCCGCGACAGGTCTTTACAGCGTCGTCGCCTTTTCGGTCGCGCAGCGAACGAACGAGTTCGGGATCCGTATGGCGCTGGGCGCCCAACCAAAAGACGTGTTGCGAGTTGTTTTCACTTCAGCGGTGGTAAGTGTTGGCAGCGGATTGATCGCAGGAGTCATCTTGACCTTGGGCTTGAGCAACGTGCTAGCTAAGTGGGCCGAGGGCAGTTCGCGCGACACTCTTATTCTGCTTGGAACAACTATGCTGCTGACGTTTGTAGCCGCACTCGCTTGCGCAGTTCCGGCGCGGCGCGCTTCGACCATCGACCCAGTGCAGGCGTTACGATACGAATAGGGTCGCAATCCGTTACCAACATTCTTCGCCCGCCGAGGGCGACTCATGAGAAAACCGCAAATTGACGAACCTGCGGCGCAAAAAAAGAACTACATAACGCCGAGCGGGCTACAGCGCCTCAAAGATGAGCTCCGCTTTCTGCTCACCAGGGAACGCCCGGCTGTGACGCAGGTGGTGGCGTGGGCTGCGAGCAACGGCGATCGCAGTGAAAATGCCGACTATCAATACGGCAAGCGGCGGCTGCGCCAGATCGATGGGCGGATTCGCTTTCTCACGAAGCAAATCGAATCTGCGGAAGTAGTGGACCCGGAAACTCCGCGAGCGGGGCAGGCGGCGACGAGGGCATTCTTCGGAGCAACCGTGCGTTATGCCAATGCTGCGGGAACGGAGCGAGTCGTAAGCATCCTCGGCACCGACGAGGTCGATCTCCAACGCAACCACATCAGTTGGGCGTCGCCTTTGGGGCGCGCCTTAATAAAATCGACAGCGGGAGATCGCGTAATTCTACAAACTCCGAGCGGCGCGGAATGCTTGAGCGTGCTGGAAGTGCGTTACGAGCGAATTTCCGTGGAGCCGTTTCGTGAACCACCTGGAGCCGAGTCTTCGGCAAACGGACTCCCTCGCGCCAATCGACGATGAGCGAGGCAGTCGAGTTTGTGAACGTCTCGGACAGGCGCCCTTCGAGGCTCAAAGCCCCGATCTTGTCCATGGGTTCTTCGAGAAAGTAGCGCCACACCCCGCAAATCATGAGTGACCGATCGAACAAGAATTCCAGCGTGCCTGAATCATTGCTTGCTCATGCTTCTTCTACTTCATTTCGATTTCGAGCACATGGATCGAATAGGGCGGAAGTATGTGACGGAATAGAGTCGCCACATTCGTCAGCGTAGTTTCCGTTGGCGCTATCTTTTGGGGTTCAGAAATTGTGTTCGTTTCGGCGACTGTCTTAGCACTCAAACTGAAGAGCTTGCACGTGCTTTGCACTGCATCTCCGCCGGAAAGTTTAATATTGATCGTTTGCGGCACGGAGTCTGCATTGACGAGCTTCAGCAAAACTAATCCTCTCGACTTATTTCGCGTGACGGAGTAAAACAAGCGCGGACCACCTCCGGTTAAGTTAGACGGCAGCACCTCATCGCCTAAATGATTACTAAACAGTAATTGCGCATAGTAACTTGGCGATCCATAACTTGTTAAAGTGTTATAGCCGATCAGATCGGTATCCCATTGCAGCCCACCGGGGTTCACATTAACGAACAAGGGAGCGTAACTCGCCATAATCACGATATCGCTATTCCTTTCCATGCCCGTCATCCAGGCTGCATCTCCTAAAGCCGCGCCGAAGTCCGGAGTAGGAACCCCTTCCCGAGTTGCCCACTCGCCAACGAAAATTTTCGGGCCATTGCGATCGGTTTTGTCGTAATGATGCGTGTCGTCGAAGAACTCTTCTGGCCGCTTGTAGAAGTGATCATCGATAACGTCCGGCTTGACTGTCTTTACGGGCGCTGTCGCGATGAGTTGCAGTTGCGGGTACCGCTTCTTAATTGCAGTGTAGAACTGAGCGTAACGCCCGTCGTAGCTGCCGGACCGATCGAACCAGTCTTCGTTGCCGATTTCGACAAACGTCAGGGGGAAGGGTTCTGGATGCCCATCCTTTGCTCTCTCCGCACCCCAGTGAGTACTCATATCGCCTGTAACGTACTCGATTTCGTCGAGCGCATCTTGCACATAGGGGTCCAGTTTCGGGCCGGGATCAACATGCTCCTGGGCCATGGAGTAGCCTGCATATACTGCGAGCACGGGTTGCATGTGCAGATCCTCGCACCAATCGAGAAATTCCAAGAGGCCCATGCCATCGGAGGAATGATAGTGCCACGGGCTCGGATGTGTCGGGCGGTCGACCAGCGGTCCTATAGTCTTCTTCCACTGATACCGCTCCCATATGTGATCGCCTTCCAGGTAATTGCCGCCGGGAAAGCGTAAAAACTTCGGTGTCATGGCGGCGAGCTTCTCCATAAGGTCAATGCGGTTGCCATTGGGCCGGTTGTTGTACGTCGGCGGAAACAGCGATAGCAGGTCTATCCAGAGCGTGCCCGGATGCTGAAGCGTCAAGACGAGGTGATTCGCTGCGGAGACTTGTACGTCGCCGGTCGCCAGCGTGACTTCATAACGCCGCCAGCCGGTACTGAGCGAAGGCACAACGCCGGCGGCTACCTCCTCGCCGGTGTTGTCGTCCCGCAGAGTGACCGAGACCGGTCCCATTGAGTCATTGTTCGCCTTTGCGTAGAAAGAGGCGCGGTACGCTGTTCGGGGGCGGACCGGGAATCCCCAGAACCCCGCGTTTTCTACGCCGGCCCGGTTGTTCGCATCCGCCGTTTCGATTCTGATTCTGAGGCTGAGTGGCAGCGACGCACTAGGACCAGTCGATTTATCCAATTGCATGTGAGCCACGGCGGTTCCCTGTTGCACGAGTGACCACGCCGGCAGATCCCAATTACTGTCATGAAACGTGCGATTTCGGACCAGTTCAGCGTAGAGGCCGCCGTCATAGGAATAGTTGATCTCCTCGGTCATCAGCCCATAAAGTGTCGGGCTGACCTTTGCCACCGCTCTGTCCATCTCTATTTCGAGGGCCGCCGGAGGCGTTTGCTGCTGAGCGGGCTGTTGCGCCGGCAGCGCTGCTGCAAGGCCGAAGGCCAGGAAGACGGAGATCTTGCAGGGAAATACAACGCGTAACATGGCTTGAGAAAATACCTCCAGAGTGAGGAACGGCTGCGCTACAGGGCACAACTTGCTGGGAGTCATGATAGCGCTTACACGATTTTCCATCCAGGCGTTCCGAAGCGCACGAACCCGAACTGCATCCCCCACTCCCGCCGGGCGCGGGTTAGCCTCGCTGGGCGGGACCCGCCGACTCCCGCACAACGAGTCGGAGTCGATCAGAATTTTGCTCCCGGTGCTGGTCGGCCGTTGCATACCAGTGATGAGTTTCTCGAATGCAATATGCCCGATGCGATCGCGAGGAACATGAACCGTGGTCAATGCAGGATAGCAGAACTCCGACGTTTTGATGTTGCCACGCAGGTCACCGACAGATCCGCGGGTACAGACAGTCCTTCTTCTCGTAGAGCTCGTAGCAGGCCGATAGCCATGAAATCATTCGCGCAAACAATTGACGAAAACAAATCGATCCAGGCGAAGTTCGCGGCTGTAAGCGCTTCCCTCTATCGTCTCCTCACCGTAGCGTAGAATGAGGAAGATCCCGGAGCTTGGCGGTCACCGCGTGCGACATTGTGTGCCAGCATTGGCAGTCGTTGAATGCTTGGTGTTCTGCGCGTTCTCATCCGCTCAAGACAGAACTAACCTTTATCTTGCGGGAACTGCCGCGTTGAACGCCAAGCGCTACGCGGAGGCGGAACAAGCGTTCTTACAGGCAGAGGCTGAGGCGCCAGGAACGACGAACGCGTTGGCATTGCGAGCGAAAGCGCTGATTCATCTGAACCGCTTTGAGGAGGCCGAGCAATGCCTCACCGGTTATCTGAAGTCTCATGACCGCTCCTCCGATGCGAAATATCTTCTCGCATACACCTTGTTTCGTCTTAACAGGCCGCGTGAGTCGCTGGGCGTCTATACGGCCGCGGCGGAGCTCCGGCGTCCTACCTGGGACGATCTAAAAATCGTTGGCGTCGATTACGTGCTTCGAGCGCCGCAAGCCAAAGCGGCACTCGCCGCGATGCGTTCCGGCGATAAAGCAAGAGCGATAACGATCCTCGCCACGGCGCGAAAGGTTTTGCCGGAAGATCCGGATCTCGCTCGAACTTACTTGGCTGAAAACTTAGCCGGTCCTGCCGAGGAGGAAATGCGCAAGTACGTCGCCAGCCGGCCGGATGATGCAACCGCTCTCTACGGCTTCGGCTACATCCTTCTCGCCGAGCAGCGCATCGACGATGCCAACTCGTTCTTTCAAGACTCGCTGACTGCTCAGTCGAACCAGACAGAATCGCTTTTCCAACTTGGGGAAATCGCGTTGCAACAAAACCAAGATGCCGTTGCCGAAGACGATTTTCATGGTCTTCTAGTTCGCGATTCGCGGCACGGCGGGGCTTGGACAGAGATCGGAGTGATCGCCTTTCGCGCCTTCCACTATGAAGAAGCGAAAAGCGACTTGCAGCGGGCCATCGAGAGCGCGCCGTCCTATCAGAAAGCGCATTACTATTACGCGCTGAGGTTATCGAAACTAGGGCGCAAAACAGATGCCGAGCGCGAATCGAAATCGCGAAGAGTCTTCAGAAGGAGCATCGCGCCGAACCTCACTTCGCCGGGGCGCAACCTTGAAAGTTAGCCGGTGGACTCTTCCCTCCGTCGTGGCGACTATCCTGATCCTGTTACTCGGCTGGTGGTTAAACGCTGGGGAGCCGATCAGCTCGACGCCTGGGGCTTTCACCGATGTTAACGCGAAATGCGGTATCCACTTCCTCCACAGGGCTTCCCCAACCAGCAAGAAATATCTTCCGGAAACAATGGGGTCTGGTGTCGCTCTCTTTGATTACGATAACGACGGGTTGCTGGATCTTTATTTCGTAAACGGCGCGCCGCTATCGGATCCGACACCACCTGGAACCATTCCGAAGAAGAACGGCCCGTCTTACTGGAATCGGCTCTATCACCAGAAGAAGGACGGTTCTTTCGAAGACGTGACTGAACGCGCGGGAGTCGCGGGAATCGGCTACGGAATGGGAGTTGCGGTCGGCGACTATGATAATGACGGTTACGAAGATCTATATGTCACCGAATTTGGCCATAATATTCTGTACCGTAATAACGGCGATGGAACCTTCACGGATGTAACCGAGGAGGCTGGAGTTGGCGGCGAAGGATGGTCAACCAGCGCTACTTGGGTGGATTACGACAACGATGGACGCCTGGATCTTATCGTCGCACGCTACCTGACTTGGGATTTCTCAGACCTTTGGTGCGGCGAACATGAGCCGGGGCGCCGCGCTTATTGCCATCCCGACCTCTTTAAACCCATAACCTTATTGCTGTACCACAATGAAGACGGCAAACACTTTCGCGAGGTCTCCCGTGAAGCTGGTATGACGACGCCCGGGAAAGGCCTTGGCGTTGCGATCGCCGACTACGATCACGACGGGAATATCGATGTTTTTGTCGCCAATGATTCAATGCAAGAGTTTCTGTTTCATAACAAGGGTAAAGGTAAATTCGAAGAGGTTGGATTGGAAACGGAGACCGCGGTGGACGGGGACGGACGCACATACGCCGGAATGGGCGTGGACTTCGCGGATTACAACAATGACGGCTGGCCGGATCTAATGGTCACAGATCTGGGGAACCAGAAGTATGCCAGCTACACAAACTCCCACGACGGGACATTCACTTACGCAACTTACTCGAACCGTCTAGCGGGAATGACTCTGTTGCACTCTGGCTGGGGCGTTCGGCTTCTGGACTACGACAACGACGGCTGGAAAGACCTGTTTGTCGCGCAGGGTCATGTTTTGGATACCATCGATATCACCACTCCGACGCTCCATTACCGTGAGCCGCCGCTTCTAGCTCGCAATACAGGCCGAGGGTTCGTGGATATATCTAAGGCATCCGGCGAGATCTTTTCTCAAAAATGGGCGGGACGCGGTTTGGCCTTGGGAGATATAGATAACGACGGTAGACAGGACGTGGTCATTACGACTTCGAACGGCCCTGCATACATCCTCCGTAATGAGACGCCCACAACGAACCACTGGATAACCTTGAAACTTATCGGGACCAAGAGCAATCGCGACGGCATCGGCGCCGCGGTCCTGCTGACCACCTCAACCGGACTACAATACGCGACGGTCACAACGGGCGGTAGTTACTGTTCGGCGAGCGATGTGCGCCCGCACTTTGGTCTGGGCAAAGACAAAACAGTACGCGACATAGAAATCCGCTGGCCGAGCGGCATCGTCCAGCACTTATCCGAAGTGCCAGCAGATCGTATCCTAAAGGTTCGGGAGCCGGCGGCTTGAACCTCTCAAAAACTCCAGCTTAAGTTGCAACTGTATTCGACGTGGACCTAGAATTGTATTGCCGACATTCATAATCCCAAAACTGGCGTCATTCGGATTCCGGTCCACGTTGAGGGTCGTCGAAGATGTGACGATTAAACGCGTCGAGGAAACTCATTTGAAAGAGAAGATCGACCCTCTCTGTCAGTTGTGTCCGCTTCAAAATATTGAAGGCAGCGCTGTTAAAGATCGGCGTAGTGACCGGATTGTAGTTGCCGCTAGATACGCCTGGCTGAAGATGGATTGTCCTTGCACGTAATCTATCGAATCGCGCCATCGAACCATGAAATCCCAGTCGCACAGCAGAAGTCCTCCGGCTGACCCCTGTGATCGGTTTGTATACCGCTGATAGACCAGCTGCCAAATATTTCGTTTAGTATGCCGCCTTTATTTAGAAACGTCTTGCCGCGTCCCACGGGAAGTTCGTAGATGTAACTGAGAACGAAATTCTGGGTAGTGGTTCAGTTTGAAAGAGGCCGACCGGTACCTGGAACACCTATGACTGGCTGAAACTCTATGTCGTCGCCTGCGATGTACAGTTGACCGGTCAATGTCAAGATACCGTAGTGACGGCCCCTTAGGTCTTCGTTGTACTGATGAAGCTGATCGCCTCTAAGATCAAATCCGTGTCCCGACGAGAGGCTCAAAAAAATACCATTTTCGGTCGGGCGTTCGACAAACCAATCTGATTTCACATACCGTTCGCCTTGGATGTCCCTGTAGATCGCCAGCGGATTGAGCCGCACATGCTTTCCTACGAGTTCTTTGAGTCTATTGAGCTTCATGTCATAACCATACCATGCCTTCCCGAGCAAGCATTGCTTTTAGTACTAGGGCCGCCCTGACAGTACTATTGACACTAGTGGGATACTGATCTCAGGATGCCTTCCCGAGCAAGCAAGAACCGCCCGCGAGATCCAAATCTGCTAGCGCGGTCTGTGGTTGAGGATCTGATCGGCGAGAAGATGGACGGCACGCCGTTACCGAGTGAAGGGCCGCCCCCGAAGAAGAATCCCGCTGCCGTCGCACTATCGAAATTGGGGGCATCGAAGGGCGGACTGGCCAGGGCCGCCGCACTGTCGGAGCGAAAGCGCAAGATTATTGCCAAGAAGGCAGCAGAAGCCAGATGGAAGAAATGAGATAGACTATCCAGGATCAATGCCCACAAAGGCCATCCGTTCAGCCAACGTCATAGTCAGCGAGCAACTCAAAAAGAACGCTGCCGACCTGGAGACAGCGATGAACGCACATGTCCTGACATGGTGGGGTCCGATTCAATCGCCAGTCGATCAATTCATTCGGCAAGCCGTCGAGCATCGCATTCGTTTTGGCCCTCGCAGAAGACGGCTAGCGATGGTTCTCCAAACACCGGGCGGCTATATAGAAACGGCTGAGCGGATAGCAAATACATTACGCAGGCACTATTCCTGGGTTGCTTTCCTTGTTCCAGACATTGCAATGTCCGCTGGTACTGTCTTGGCAATGTCCGGGGATGAGATCTGGATGAACTATTTTTCGACGTTAGGACCTATTGATCCCCAGGTGGAGCGCCAGGATGGCAGGGGGCTTGTGCCCGCTCTTGGGTATCTCGCCAAGTATGACGAAATGGTTGAAAAATCCAAAGTTGGCACGCTGACACCGGTCGAGGCAGCTTACTTCGTCAAGAATTTCAATGCTGGAGAACTCTTCAGTTATGAGCAGGCATACAATCAGTCGATTGCGTTGTTAAAAAAGTGGCTCGTCAAGTACAAGTTCAAGAACTGGAAAAAAACGCGCACCAGGGGAATCAAAGTGACAGCGCAGATGCGCCAGGATCGTGCGCGCGAGGTAGGAGAGAAGCTGAGCGACACCGACCGTTGGTACAGTCACAGTCGCGGTATCCCGATGCAAGTGTTGAGGCGAGATTTGAAGCTGGAGATTGAAGACATAGATAGGAACCGTGCGGTACGAGAGGCTCTAGAAAACTACTACGAGCTTTTGGCAAATTATTTGCAAACAATCGGTGCGGGTGGTGCTCTCCACACGGCTGATCTATTGATACCGATTGGATAGGAGGCAGGATGCGTAAGACGTCTAAGCGTGTCGGCTCTTTGCGAACGACCCGTGCCCGAGCCGCCGAAATTAAGATCCCAAAGGAAACGCTAAAACTGATCGAATACATCGACAGCATAGGCGTAACCGACAACGTTGGCCTCAGAGTTCTAAGCGCCTCAGAATCACGTTTGAAGATCGGCCTTCCCGCGTTGTTTCACCTGTAACGGCAAGCATTTGATATTGACATTTCTTGCACGAGCAAGCATAATGTCAGTATGAATAGATTGGACGCCTCACGCCGCGCGCATGTAGTCCGTTGTCTCATCGAAGGCAGCTCAATCAATTCGACTTGCCGCATGACGGGCGTCGCGAAGAACACTGTTCTGAAGCTATTGGTTGAGATCGGCTCTGCCTGTTCCGCATTTCTGGACGTGAAGATGCGCAACCTTCAGTGCCGCCGTTTGCAGGCAGATGAGGCGTGGAGTTTCTGTTATTGCAAACAGAAGCAGGTCACACCTCAGATGTCCGAGGAACGCATCGCCGGTGATGTTTGGGTATGGTGCGCGATTGACGCAGATACAAAACTGATTCCTTGCTGGCTGCTCGGAAAGCGAGACGCTGGATGCGCCACTGAGTTCATTCAGGATCTCGCAAACCGGTTAGCGAATCGCGTGCAACTCACCACCGACGGCCTGCGGGTCTATTTGAACGCCGTCATCGATGCTTTCGCGGATGATATCGATTATGCAGTCTTGCACAAGATCTACGGAGCGGAGCCTGTCAACGAAGCTCGCTACAGCCCCGCAAGGTGTATCGGATGCGAAAAGCAGGAAGTGCTCGGCAGGCCCGATCCGAAGCATGTAAGCACCAGCTATATCGAACGCGCGAATCTTACAATGCGTATGTCAATGCGCCGGTTTACTCGGCTGACTAACGCTTTTTCAAAGAAGATTGAGAATCATTCCGCCGCCGTCGCGCTCTACATGATGTTCTATAACTTCGGCAGAAAGCACATGACGCTTGGCACAACTCCCGCCGTGAAAGCTGGTCTCACGGATCACGTCTGGTCCGTCGAAGAGATCGTCGCGTTACTCGAAGAGCGTGAACCACAATCAACGCGACCAGTTCGCTTGGCGAGTTGAAACTGAACCACTACCAAATTCTGCGGCGCCACATCCTGATTGCTGAGCGATTTCTCCTGCCTTAGGTCATATGGATTCTGAATCGCGCCGCCCCCGCCGATATTGGCGTAATGCGGAAGGGTGCGATCTGCGTCTGTGATCGTTTTTCAACCAGGTATAAGACGCGAGCAGATTCAATCCGCTATGAAAACGCCGTTGCAAGGAAACTTCTAATGCGTCATATAGGATGATTGCCCGAGATTCTCCAGACAACAGCAATCCGTGTTCAGGGCGAAGAACTGTGGATATGCAACAAAGATTCAGCGACCTGGTTGCTGGTTTACAAGCCGGGATACGGGGCGTGAAAGCCGGCCGCAATGGCTTGCCCCCGTTCGCTGGTCCAGTTAGAAACTTGAAATTAGCATGTTGACCCGCCCCCCAAATCTGTACCGAGCGTAACTGGAAATCAGAGGTCATGAGAAGTATATAATACCCTAAGTAGAGCGCGAGAGCGACACCGGCAATCTGAGCAATCCTCGGGTCTCGGTGGAGTTGCGCCAGACCGGAGATCCGGTTGTTAGTGCGAGCGATGAGAAGCGCTGCAAGAGCGCTCTGATGGCGACAGCGCCTTCGAGCCGCGCCAGCATTGCGCCGAGACAAAAGCGTGGACCGAGTCCGAAAGCCAAATGACGATTCCCTAGGCGGCCAATATGTAATCGGTCGGGTTGCTCGAATTTAGATGGATCACGGTTCGCCGCTCCGAGAATCGCCAACACCACCCTTCCCTTCGGAATCGTTTTGCCGCCCATCTCCACAGCGCTGTTCGTCACGCGACCCGTACGCTGCACAGGGCTCTCATACCGCAGTAGTTCTTCTATCGCACTCGACAGTAAGGTCGGATTTTCGCGCAGAATTTGCAGCTGACCTGGATGGCGCAACAGAGTTAAAACTCCATTTCCGATTAAATCGATGGTGGTCTGATGGCCGGTAAAAAAAAGCATTTCGCACACTGCTAGCGTCTCGCTTTCGGTTAGCCTGTGACCCGCTTCGTCGACAGCATGAATCAATCGTGTCATGAGGTCCGCTTGCGGCCGTTTGGAGCGCTCTGCCATCAGGCTGCGGAAATACTTTGAAATCTCATCATGCGCGGCGGCCGCTCTCGCCCGTGCCGAGGAATCAGCTTCTCCATCTGTACCCAGCGCGATCTCACGGCACCGGAGAACCAGCTGTTCTCGCTCCTCAGCGGGCGCGCCGAGGATGTCTGAAATCACATACACGGGTAGAGGAGCTGCAAAATCTGAAATGAGATCCATCTCGTGGAGTTCTTCTCTTGCGGCGAGAAGGCCATCAGCTATCTGTTCGATTTTGCTGCGCAGATCCGCGCCCAGGCTCCCGGTGAAGACTTTGCTCAGCAGATTGCGAAGACGGGTATGATCGGGCGGATCCCGAAACAAAAGAGAGGCCGAAGTATCCGCAGGCAAAAGGTCCCTGAACGCTTCTCTCCCAAAACGCTGGTCGCGCAAGGCTAATGCGACCTCGGTATATCCGGTTAGTGTCCAAACGCCGCGTGAAGACAAATGAACCGGGTCGGCGGCGCGAAGGAGCGCGTAGTATGCATAGGGATCTGCCAGGAAATCGTCCGGTAACGAATCAAATTCAGTCCTCGTCTGCAGAGACGCCTCCCCTCACCTGTGCGGGTTAAGCGAATGCAGCTTGTCGATCACGTTCTAAAGTCTCAAGGAGCAAGCCTTGGTTCTCCAGCAGGAACTTCGTTCGATTGTTCAGAAGCTGGTTCGCAAAACGGTCGCACTTGATTCGAAGCTCTTCGGGATTGGGAGGTGGTCCACCAGAGCCGCTATAAAGGTCGGTTGTGTTTTCAATAATTCGGAACAGCGCTTCGTTGCTCTCGCGCGTCACCTCGCGAAGAGTTTCTCTGTATACGTCCAGCTGCGGAATGTTCGGAAACAAATGCTCGATGACGGCAACCTCGTTCCAAGCAACGTTGATTTGGGGTGAAAGGGCGTGCAATCCGTGCGTCCAGCCAGTCACGTTGACGATGTGAATGATTGCCTTATAGAAATCGTCCAAACGCGGGTCCAGGAAATCGTAGTCCGGCCGGCAGACGTCTCCTTTCAACCGCCCCGCCCGTTGCAGATCGTCCTTGATCGGAGTGCCGTCATAAGGAACCATCCGTCCAAACGTAACACCACTACTGCCGTCGCCAGCCACGGTGCGAAGAAACCGAACATTGGCGCGTACGGATTCAAATGTGCTGGACGGGTCCAGCAGCATGAACCCGAACTCAAAAATGATCCCCAGCGCCTTTAGAATCTGAACCGCGCGAACGTTTTGTTCAACGGTTATCTGTTTGTGCAGCGTTTTCAGCCCTTCTTCGGTGCCGGATTCGAGCCCCATGTAGACCATATACAGACCCGCTTCGTGCATCTTCTTGAAGAGTTCCGGTTCTACTGCGTCGGCGCGGCAGTTAATTTTCCACACCACTCGCCCCTTCAATCCGTTGCGGTGAATCTCTTGAACGAACTCATTCGCCCAGCGTTGCCATACCGGGCCGAATAACGGAAAATCATCATCTTGAAACAGGAATATACTTCTGCCGTGCTCTTCTAGCAGGAAACGCATTTCATTTACAACTTGTGCGGGCTTTCGGGTCCGCACAACTTTTCCCGGCGCAGTCCGATAGAACATGTGAATGGAGCAGAATGAGCACGTGCGCGCACATCCTCGGCTCGCCAGCATCGGAGTTATGTTGCGCCCAAGGATAGCTCCGTCACAATTAAATTCGCGGACCGGATACGGCAACGTATCCAAGTCGTCCACCAGATGCCGCATAGGCGTGCTAACAACCCCAGAGTCCTTACGATAGGCAAGGCCGGGCAGTCCCTTCCAAACTCCGCCTAGGCTGAGAAGATCGACTAATTCGAGTAACGTCTCCTCCCCCTCAAATCGAACCACGCTGTCCAGTTCAGGAATTAACTCCAGTGTGTGCTGATAACTAAGGCTCGGGAAATGGCCGCCCATCGTGAAGTGGCAATTCACGCCATTCTCGCGTAAATATCGAATCAGTGAGCCAAACCACGGTATGTACGACTGGAAGATGAGCGAAAATCCGATGAGAACAGGACTTAGCGCCAGCGCCTCTTCGAGAATCTCTTGGCGATTCGCCTCGAAGTCGAAGATTCTTGCATCGTATCCCTCGCGTCGCAGGGAAGCAGCTAGATATCCAATCCCTAGATTCGAGTGGCGCTGAAAACCGACTAGCAACACCGGACGTGACGTATCGCGGGCGCGCGTAATTCCTGATGACTTGAGAATACTCAAGCCGTCAACTTGGTGCATACATTCTCCTAGTACATCAGCCGGCTGACTGACGAGAGCGCCGAGGGAGGGCCCCCTCCCAAGATAGGCATCGGAAGCCTCGGACGGCGAAGTCCAAACTCCAAAGTGAAAAAGGCAGGCGCTCTCACCTGCTGCTGGTTGTTTGTGCCTTTATCCAGACTATTTGGACGAAGAAGACTTGCTCGACCCAGCAAGAACCGAGCGCACGCCTTGCACAAACTTAAGATTGGCTTCGGCGTAAGTGACCATCGAATCCATGAAGAGGCTCATCACCTGAGTGCGCTGCCCCACTTCCACCTGCGCCAGAATAGACTCTAGCAATACGGCCGGATCTCCGATCCGGTGAGGCGGTAAAAACCGAAAAGCCTCATTTAATTCTTCTGATTGCGCCATTTCATTCTCTCCTTGACGTTGACTTATCCGCTGCGCAAGACTTCAGCGCTGAACCTAGAAAGTCCCCCCTTTACTTCTTGACAAGAAATCAAGTCGTTGGAACTTCCAAATACTGGTGCGGGACACTATGGAACCGCTACCGATAAGGTCTCTTATAAGCCTAACCGGGTAAGGTGTCAAGCGAAAACTCACAGAAGTTCCATCCGCACCACTCCCGCAGGCCTTCTGATGTTGCGGCCTATCTAGGTGATTTAGGCAGTAGCGCCCTCAGTGTGTTAGCTGGGCTTCACAACAGTTCCGGCCAATCACCGCAAAGGGCTAGACACGCCCTTATCCTCTCCGCGAAAGCCGCCACACTCTGATACTGCTTCGATACCATTTCAAGTGCAACGTATGGCTCGCCCTAGGGACGCTTGCTGTGTGCCGTTATCTGGTCTATTTCCGGGTTAGCAGTTCGTAGCGCATTGCGAATCGGCCGATCTGAATTTGAGATCTTTCCCCGGGAGGAGAAATATAGAACGATTCGATCTTTCCAATGCGGTTGGTACGAGATGCGTCGACCATACCCAACAACTTGCCGGATTGGGCTTCGTACAGACTCACTTGTAAAACATCATCCGATCGATGTTTCCATCCAAAGACATAAGTGCCGGGCTCTAGAGTTATCCGGTCGATCTTTATTGGAACTTGAGTGATCAGAAAATTTGAGTATTTCAGCTCGGCCGAATAGCCTGCCGTAATCATTACCACGCCCGCGAAGAATCGATGATTGCCGTCCGTTATTCCAGATGCCGTTCGAAATTCTGTTTCGATACGCTCTCTTTCGACCTGAACTCGCTCTGGAATGACCTCGTGTAACTCATTTTCTGTAGCTGAGCGCCAAGTTTTGAACGAAGGCGCGCCAACGGCAATCAGCGATCCGAATAAGACGAGGAAGGCGATACGCAGCATTTATTCTCGATGTAGCCTCATGGTAAGTGAACAATGCCCCTTTGCAGCGCTGTTGTAGCGGCTTGAGTCCGGTCAGAAACACCCAACTTACTTAGGATATTGTTGATGTGGGTCTTGACGGTCGCTTCGGAAATTGAGAGAGCTTTTCCTATTTCTTTGTTGCTACGGCCCGCCACAATCGATCTAAGAACCTCTAGCTCACGGCCGGTTAGGCCGGGCCCGGCCATTCGGTCCGCCAACCGCTCTGCAATCGGCGCCGGGATCCGAGACTTACCTGCGTGCACCGCGAGAATTGCCTCAATCAGCTCTTCTCCAAACATGCCTTTTAATAGATATGCTTTCGCGCCAGCCTGAATAGCTCGGTAAATGTCCTCGTCACCGTCGAAAGTAGTGAGTACGATAATGCGCGCTCCGGGGCTGGTACGTCGTATTTCGGTAACAGCTTCGACTCCGCTGATCAGCGGCATTCGCAAATCCATTAGGGTTATGTCGGGATGATGGCGCCGAAAACCTTCTATCGCTTCTTTGCCATCTGCCGCCTCAGCCACCACTTCGAAATCAGGCACCGTTCTTAATAGGGCTACCAGACCCGCTCGCACAATGTTGTGGTCGTCGGCAACCATGATGCGAATCGATTGGCTCATTTTAACGGCAACTCCAAACAGATCTGGGTTCCTCTTCCAATCGAACTGGTCAGGCTCAGCTTTCCGTTAATTCCTGCCGCGCGTTCTCTCATTCCACGTAGACCGAAATGTTGATCTGCCCCCTTTACTCGATCTTGCGATGCAAAACCCTGCCCGTCGTCGGATATATTCATCTCGGCCTTGGTCGCTCCGAAGATCAGGCGAATGTCCAGGCGAGTCGCGTTTGCGTGGCGAACTACGTTAGTTACAGCCTCTTGTCCGATGCGAATGACCTCGTCCTCAATTCGGGATGGCAACCGCCGGTAAATTCCGCTTACCTCCAGCTTCACTTTGAGAGGTCTATTCTGTACTGCTTGTCGAATGGCCTTAGAAAGTCTAGAGGGTAGGTCCTCTTCCACTCCTGAATCGAAACGCAAGTTCCAAATTGCTCGGCGTGCTTCGTTCAGGCTGTTTTGTACCAATTCCTGCGTCGAGTCTAGTACCTCTTCGGCGGACTGCTTGGAACTCGGAATCAGTCTCTTGATCAATTGCAACTGCACAGATATCCCAACTAGCCCTTGTGCAAGGGTGTCATGAATCTCACGGGCAATTCGATTCCGCTCAGCTATGACCGCGTAAAATTGCGTCCGAACCCGATTCACGCGCCACAAATAAAGAGCATACGCAATCCCGGCGACAATCATGAATGTTACCAAACTAAACAATCGTGTTTGATAGAATCGAGGCTGCAATTCGAAGCTCAGTGTTGCAGCTTCGCTGCTCCATCGGCCATCTTCGTTTCGCGCAGCTAAGCGAAATCGATAATTGCCAGGCGTGAGATTCGTATAATAGGCAGTTCTTCGGCGTCCGGCTTCAACCCAACTCTTGTCGAATCCGTCCAGTCTATAGCGAAATTGAATCTGGTGTGGAGCTGCAAAATTGAATCCGGTGTATTCGAACGATAGTCGTGCCAGCCCGGGCGCAAGTTTAACCATGCGAGAAGGATCGAGATGCCGATCGTCGGCTATTACTCCTTCGATACTCACTCGAGGTGTAACTTGGATCGGATCGGCGTTGTGAGTATTTATGGAAACGATGCCTCTCGCGCTTGGGAACCAAAGGGTATTTTGTTCATCTCTCCAAACCGTCGGATGCCCTCCGCCGCCGAAATCATTGACCGGCAGGCCGTCTGCCGTTCCATAAGAAACTACCGATACATCCGTGTGTTGGCCTCGGGCATATGCGTTAAGGGCTGCTTTGTCAACTCGATACAGCCCGTGAGGCGACGTAAGCCACAACTGCCGCTGCGCATCCTCCACAACTCCTGAGATCGTCCTTGGCAGACCGAGGCTTGAAGAGAACTGAAATGCGGATGCGCCCCGTACACACGCTAAGCCATTAGCCTCGGTCCCGATCCAAAGAATACCTTCGCTATCTTGAAAAAGCGCTGTGATCGGGTCTTGGGCTAAAACGGAGAACACAAGCGCGCGGTCTACTTTATTGTTTCGAAGGCACGTCAATCCTTTCAGCGTGCCAACCCATAAACATCCGTTCTGACCACGCAACACAGCGCCGACTAAATCGCTTGCTAACCCATCGGCGGTCGTATAGTTAGTAACACGCCCTTCGTTATAGTGTGCAAGCCCGCGGCGCGTACCCAACCAGATGCTTCCGTCAGCGTCCTTGTAGATTGAGCGGATTAAGTCGTCCGGAAGGCCGTCTGCGGAGGTCAACCATCTCACATGTCCTTGATGAATGATGTTAAGCCCGTCGGGCGTGCCGACGAGCAAATCGTTTCTTGTATCGCTGCCGATCGACAGGATGACGTCGCTCGACAGACCGTTTGACGTCGTAACGCTTGAAAACTTCTTACCGTCGAAACGTCGCAACCCATTGCCGTTGGTTCCGGCCCAGAGAGTACCCGTTGCATCCGCAAAAACGCATCGAATAAGCCCTTCAGGAATGCCCTCGAATCGCCCAACACTCCTAAATCTCTGGTCCCGAAGCACGGTTACTCCGTTCAAATCGGTGCCTACCCACATATCCCCGTCGCGATCTTCAAAAAACGAAAGAATCAGTCCCTGCGATAAAGGTTCCGGAGACGCGATCGGATATAACGTTCCGTTCACAAAACGCGCCGCGCCAGCTTCCGTACCTATCCAAATAACTCCTGACCGGTCTTCGCTCAAGGCGGTAACACGCGCGCTTCGCAGGAACGGGCGAAGCGCAATTGTTTGTATCTGACCCTTTTGGGAAAGAAAAAGCCCGTCACTCGTCCCAACCCAGAGCCGGCCCTCGCGGTCCTTGAGTTGGACTTGACGATTCACTCTGGATAAGCCGGAGAGGAGTGTTTCCGAATCAGCTTCTCGCCGAATAAACCTTTCGTTCCGAAAAACGGCAATGCCATCGCTCGTAGTCGCTTCCACATCGCCAGACCCGTTTTGCTGAAGCGATAAAACATCGTTGTCCGGCAATCCATCTCTTGTGGTGAAGGCTCGAAAACTGCCGTTTTTCAGCCGGCTTACTCCGTCCGCGGTTGCGATCCAAAAGCTATTATCTTTCGTTTCCAGAAGCGCGCGGATATTGTTGCTTCGCAGTTCAGGAGTATTCTCCGAATCAAAGACGGCGAATTTTAGACCGTCAAAGCGGGCCAGCCCTCCTTCTGTCGCAAACCACAGATATCCATCGCTTGTTTCCAAAATCGAATGCACGGAATTTTGAGGCAGTCCGTCCTCGGTACGCCAGGTTTGATGCGAATAGATTGCGCTGCCTTCCGAGCTTAGAGCCCAGACCATAGCAGCATTCGCAAAAAGCCCGATAAGCGCCGCGATGTTGGACCGACCGGAAACTTGAAGGCGCATTTCAGCTATCACGTTTAGTTTAGATCTTGTCTCTGCGGACACTTCAAACAAGTCGGCCCGGCCACCATTCCCGACCGGATATCCACCGAAAGATGTAGCGGATTGCCCCTCGTCTGGTGGAAGACAACTGCTGGTGTTTGCCGCTACATTGCTGGAAACGATTAATGTCAAATTCAGCCAAATGGACCGTGCTCGGTCCTTTCCTCCTCTGTGTCGCGACGACTCTTACTTTTGCCCAGGATCCAACTGGAACAGTTGAAGGCCATGTCTCAGATCCGTCGGGCGCCATAATTCCGAAGGCCGCTATCACGATCACCAATCCTGCAACCGGGTTCCTCGCTACGCAGGAGTCTTCTGGCATAGGCGCCTTCCACTTCTCCTATCTGCCGGTCGGCTCCTACCGACTGAAGGTCTCGATGAAAGGCTTTTCTTCGTACGAGGTCTTGAACATCCGAGTCGACCTGGATCGGGTTGTAGATCTTCCAGTGAGGCTCGAATTGGCGGGCAACAAGCAGAGAATCGACATCAGTTCAGCCCCCGCCACGGTAGATGTCAGTTCGACCCTCGGAAACGTCGTAACTTCTCACGATGCAATCGACCTCCCTTTGAACGGCCGTAATATCACGCAGCTCGGCCTGTTACAGCCTGGGGTGGCGCCTGTGACCTTGGGTTTACTGCAAGCAGGTGGAATCGCGCGGGCTAATCAGGCATATGCGGTGAACGGAGAGCCTCCGGAGAGCAATAACTATTTGCTCGATGGAGTAACGAATGTCGACAGTGTGAATGGCGGTTTCGCCATTCGTATCCCCCCGGATGCGATTACCGAATTCCGTATTCTTACATCGAATGCGCCGCCTGAGTATGGAGAAACCAGTGGCGCTACGACCACTGTCGTCACAAGGTCCGGGTCCAATGCGTTCCACGGCGATCTCTATGACTTTCTCCGCAATAATTCTTTTGACGCCCGAAACTTTTTCTCCGTGAACACCGAGCCTTTGCATCAGAACCAATTCGGAGTGACTCTTGGCGGCCCCATTCGCCACGATAAAGACTTCTTCTTTGTCTACTATGAAGGCCAGCGCGACCGACAAGGCGAAACCAGAACGGCGATCGTGCCCACGGCAGCCGAGAGGTCTGGTAATTTCTCAGGTCTAACCGACAGTAACGGTAACTCTGAACCGCTCATTGATGAATTTACCGGCCACCCCTTTAGCTATAACGGGATCGAAGGGCAAATACCGCCATTCCTGCTGAATCCGATTTCGCTCAAAGCGGAATCCTTGATACCACTCCCCAACATTGGACCCTCGCTCTTTTCATCCACTCAGTTACTCACCAACAACTATGATCAGGGAGGCGGCCGGCTTGACCACTACTTCAACAATGGCGATCAGCTCTTTGCACGATATTCGTTCGCTACGCAATACGAATTAGATCCTTTGCCAATCAATGGCTCGGGGGTCCCCGGATTCCCGGTAGCCGACAACATCACGACCTATTCCGCTACCATCTCCTATGTTCACTTATTCTCGCCCTCGCTCGTTCAAACAGCTCGCACAGCCTTCTTTCGCAATGTTTTCCAGGAGGACGCGGCCACTAATCACAGCCCGGCAAGTAGCTTGGGCTTCACCTATCAGCCGACTTTGGCTTCTGAGCTTGGCGATCCTTACTTAATCCTGAGCGGCTACACAGATGTTGGCAACCCAATTACTGGCCCGCAGAATACCTATCAAAACGATTATCAAGGCTACTATTCTTTGGCATGGACACGCGGAGCGCATAATTTCAAATTCGGAGGCGACCTGGATCGGCAGCAAATCAATGTGCTGCTTGGTATTGCGACAAACGGCTTCTTTGTATTCGCGCCTTTTCCGGCCAACGATTCCTTTGCAAGCTTCTTACTAGGCCAGCCCGTACAGTTTTTTCAGGGAGGCGGAGATTTCAATCGCGGATTGCGGAAGTGGATCGCCGCTGGTTATGCGCAAGACGAATGGCGTGTCTCACCGAGACTCACGCTGAGCTACGGTCTCCGCTACGAAGTAAATACTCCGTATACGGATATCCGCAACCGGCTTAACGCTTGGGAGCCCGGGCGCCAATCCCTAGTCAATCCGAGCGCGCCGGCCGGTCTCTTGTTTCCAGGAGACCCCGGAGTGCCAGCGGGCATCGCGGCTGTCGACTATCACGAGTTTATGCCACGATTCGGTCTCGCATGGGATCCCCTTGGAGATGCTCGCACCACGATTCGCTCCGGCTACGGAATCTTCTATGACGGTTATACAAATGGCGTCGCAGGACCTTTGCAAGCGGCGGTGAGCGCCTTGCCCTGGACAGAAGCGTATCAGTTGCCCGGCCCTGGCCTGAATTTCGCTAATCCATATAATGGAACCACACCGCCGTTCGACCTCCAGCAATTCGTTCGCCCCGCCACGGTTCTTACGGTCCAATCGGGCATGCTCCCCCCGTACTCGCAAAATTGGGATTTCTCAATAGAACGCGCCTTCTCCGACTCTTACCTATTCGATATTCGCTACGTCGGCAACAAAGGAACACATCTGCCGCGCTTCATTGAAGCCGATCCCGCTATTTATGGTCCCGGCGCAACCACCAGCAACGCTGATCAACGCCGCGAATACGCCGACTGCAATCCGTCAGGATCCTGCGCATTCGCCTCTGTCGGATTGATCGCCGACAACAATAGCTCGACATATCATGCCCTGCAGGTATCTTTGTCCCACCAACTCAGCAAGAATCTTACTTTTCAAGCGTCGTATTGGTGGTCGAAGAGTCTGGACTATGTTTCGTCTCTTAACATCGCGGGATCGGCGCCGACACTCGTCGCCGGTGAAAACGACCTCGCGCAGAATCCCTTGAATCTCGCAGCCGAGCACGGACCGTCCTTATTTGATGCGACTAATCGTTTCGTGTTTAGCGGTACCTATTCCCTGCCTATCTGGCGCCAGGTTCCTCGCGCACTCGGATTATTCGTCAATGGCTGGCAAGTTAACACCATTGTTACTCTGGCTTCCGGTACGCCATTCACTGTGTATGACAGTGACAACGCTCCTATGGAAGGAACCGCACCCGAAATCACCGGCTTCTATTCCAGTCGTCCAAACGTCTTAGCAAATCCAAACGACGGGCCGCATACATCTAATGAATGGGTAAGTCGGAGCGCCTTTCAAGAACTGACGCCTGCCGCTAATCCTGGCGAATTTGGCAACGAAGGCCGCAATTCGGTGCGTGGCCCAGGACTCGCTACCGCCGACATATCCATGTTCAAGAATTTCACCCTCTCGGAAGCCGCTCGTCTGGAATTCCGGGCGGAGGCGTTCAATGCGTTGAACCATCCAAACTTTATGCTCCCCGAGAACGACCTCGCGTCTCCGGAATTCGGACAGATTCTGCAAGCTGGGCCCCCGAGACTTCTGCAACTCGCATTAAAGTTGAACTTCTAAGAAGGCCCATCCGCTCGCGCTCGACCTGCCGAGCCGTTCGCGACAGGCTACGAGTCCGTCAACCGAAGCATGGCTAGATCCAGCCAGAAGGAGGATAGCCCGCGCCGACCGCCAGCAAGAATACAACAGCGCCGTTCGAACACCTCCGCCAGAAAGTGAACAATTTTGGGAGGTGGGCAGAAAAGCGGTCATTTCCTGCAAGCTGTCTTCTCGCAAAGCCTCTGGCATCGGCGTGTGTAGTCTCCGTGCTCCTTCTCTGGATTTCTTGGCCGTCCAGAGGTCGCATACTCTCGTCTCGCTTGTTAGTGAAAGTGGACTATGGATCGTTACAATCTGGTGTGAGTAGCGGAGAATTCACGCTTAGGCTATGCCAGATCGCCTGAGCTCCGCATTGGGCCACGCCTCCATAATCCAGGTTAGAATCCTCACCATGACTCGAACGCAAATCCCTCCGCGAATCCGTGGAGTTCTTCTCATAGCGGCGCTCATAGCCCAAGGAGAAGCCACTTCTTCGGGCGCCAAAGCTATTGAAGTGACCGAGATCACTCCCAACGTGCTAGTGTTTGCAACAGGGGGCGGCAATGTCGTTGCTTCGGTAGGACCCGACGGCGCGCTCCTGGTTGGAACTCCATCCAGATCGAGTACAGCAGAGATCAGTCGAGCGCTGGCTGCCCGAACGAAGTCTGCGTTCCGATACGTAGTGGTCTTCCCGGAAGATTCAAGCCGCTCCGAAGGTGACGCCGGATGGGGCGAGCGTGGCGCGTTTGTGGCCATGCAAGAGAATGCGCTTGAAACATTGGGCGGACATAAGATGGGTGCTCCCGGCCCACTGCCGCCACGCCTCTTAGCTCTGAAAGCCGACCGCCCCCGCATCGCCTTTTCGCAAGTGATCACATTTGACCTCAATGGCGAGGGCATCCATATTGTTCACCAGCCCGCCGGATACAGCAATGCGGATGCTGTTGCACATTTTCATGTCGCGAATGTGATCTATCTTGGGGAGGTATTTCCGGGTGATGGGTATCCGGCGATCGATGCCGCCAATGGAGGCACGTTGGACGGTCTCGCAAAGGCGTTGGTGTGGACCGGAAGTACAGTCCGCGTCGTACCGGCGCGGGGGAAACCCACTACCGGGATAGATGTCGCGGCTTTTCGCGACATGATTTCAGCGGTGCGAGAGAGGGTAAGCCGCCTGATCGATCGAGGTCTGACCGAAGACCAGGCAGTTTCCGAGCATCCCACTGCGAACTTCGATGCGCGATGGGGAAAAGGACGTTTAACTCCGGATGCATTCACTCGTGAAGTGTATGCGGCCGTTAAGGCTAGCCGTGCGAAGTAAATCTTATTTGACAGGCCGCATCGAATCCAGCGGTGCGTGCATCGCTTCAGAGTGGGCTCATTGAGTGAAACCAATCTCGATTCTTCGCGACTCCTCTTGCCCATCCAGGGGGACGACCACGTACAAGGGTCGGCGGATGCCCGCTTTACGCTGGTTGAATACGGAGACTATCAATGTCCCGACTGTGGCCGTCTGTTCTTTGCGCTTCGCGAGATGCGAGCCTCGTTAATGGACGAAATGCGGCTTGCTTTCCGTCACTACCCTCGGTCGGGAATTCATCCCCAGGCCCAACAAGCGGCGGAAGCAGCAGAAGCCGCGGGCGCCCAAGACCGGTTTTGGGAGATGCATGATGTGTTGTTCCAGAACCAGAATGCGCTTACAAGAAAAGACTTGGAACTTTACGCGCGCGATTTATCGCTTGACGTCGCGCGTTTCAGAGAAGAATTGAAGAACCACACTTACGAACAGCGCGTCCGGGAGGACTTTCGTCGAGGAGTTGCGAACGGCGTTTATGGAACTCCGGGCTTGTTCATCAATGGAGTGCGTTACGACGGCGCCCTCGATCGCGATTCCCTCCGTGAGCGCCTGAAGAGCGAGAATCAAACATAAGAAGCTATGGGTGTCGAAGCTTGCTATGGCTAGACCGGTTATCCTGACCATCGACGACGATGCGGACGTATTAAGCGCTATCGAACGCGATCTACGGCAGCGTTATAACCAGACCTACCGGATTCTGCGCGCCGAATCCGGCTCTGGCGCGCTGAATATCTTGCGGCGCTTGCGGCAGCGAAATGATCCCGTCGCGCTTTTCTTAGTGGACTACCGCATGCCGCACATGAACGGGATACAAACTCTTAATGAGGCAATGAAGCTGTACCCGGATGCTAAACGCGTTCTGCTAACGGCCTATGCGGACACCGAAGCGGCCATAGAAGCGATAAACATTGTGCAGCTTCATCATTATCTGCTGAAGCCTTGGGACCCGCCGGAAGAACAACTCTATCCAGTGTTGGACGACCTGCTGAATGAATGGTCGTCGAGGCACAAGCCGTCGTTTGAAGGCGTGCGGGTATTAGGGACTCGTTGGTCCCCTCAGTCTTATGAGATGCGCGATTTTCTAGCCCGCAACCAAGTGCCTTTTCAATGGATGGATGCCGACGCCGCGGAGCGCGACCAGGATGTAGGTCGGCTCGTTCAAAGCCTTGGCTCTAATGAGTTGAAGCTGCCGCTGATCTTCTTTCCGGATGGCGACCGCCTCGAGCAACCTGGCTGGGAGAAAGTGGCTACTAAGCTCGGGCTTCGGCTGCACGCCGATCTAGAATTCTATGATGTGGCCATTGTCGGCGGCGGCCCGGCTGGGCTCGCCGCGGCTGTCTACGGAGCATCGGAGGGCCTCAAGACCTTAATCGTGGAGCGACAAGCACCGGGAGGACAGGCCGGCCTCAGTTCGCGAATAGAGAATTATCTTGGCTTTCCAGCGGGCCTCAGAGGGTCCGATTTGACAATGCGCGCCGTCACCCAGGCGCGCCGTTTCGGGGTCGAGATTGTCTCGCCGCAGGAGGCAAGCGGCATTCGGGTCGATGGTCCTTATCGCTACCTTAGGTTTAAAGATGGCACGGAACTCTCCTGTCATGCGTTGATATTGGCCACCGGCGTTGAGTGGCGCACACTGGATATACCCGGCATCGACAAGCTGCAAGGGGCGGGCGTCTATTACGGCGCCGGCGCGACCGAGGCGATCTCTTGCCGGGGCGAAGACGTTTACATAGTTGGCGGTGCAAACTCGGCCGGCCAGGCAGCCATGTTCTTTTCACAACACGCCCGGCGTGTTGTGATGCTTGTGCGGGCTCCGTCTCTTGGAGCGTCTATGTCGCAGTACCTGGTGGACCAGATCCAGAAAACCGAAAATATTCAGGTGGAGTACCGCAGTCGTGTTAGCGCCGTTGAGGGCGAGGATCGGCTGCGCGCCATAACAATCGCGTGCGACGCCAGCGGTGAAGAGCAAACTGTCCCGGCAAGCTCGCTGTTCATCTTCATTGGCGCGGAGCCTTGCACAGCCTGGGTGGCCAGCCTGCTCGAACGCGACCAGCGCGGTTTCCTGTTAACCGGCCCTGACCTGATGCGCGACGGTAAGCGCCCCAAGGGCTGGCAGTTGGATCGCGATCCCGGCCTGCTTGAGACGAACATACCAGGCATCTTCGCAGTCGGTGACGTTCGGCATGGCTCCATCAAACGCGTCGCTTCGAGCGTCGGAGAAGGCTCGGTCGCAATACAGTTTGTGCACCAATACCTGAGCAAGGTCTGAAAGATGGACAGCGCGATTACTAACCCGTCGGTCCGCCCCGGCATTGATGAACTTTCGGCAATTTCTGTATTCTCAGGACTCCCCGCAGCGGGGCTCGAATGGTTAGCCTCGCAGATGGAAGCATTTGAATTGAACCCGGGTCAGGTCCTCGTTCATGCCGGAGCGCCGGCCGATCGCCTATTGGTTCTGTTTCGCGGAGAAGTGCGGGCCGAACGCAGCGATGGGCGCGTTTACGTCATGCGCGCTGGGCAGGTGACCGGTCTGCTGCCATATTCCCGGCTTACACACTATCCGTCAACAGCCCGGGCTGTCACGGAAGGTCGCGGCGCGACTCTGCATAAAGACTACTTTGCAGAGATGTTGCAACGCATGCCGGAACTCAATCAGCGCCTAGTGAGCGTGTTAGCGGACCGCGTGCGCGAAACGACGATAGCGGAGCAACAGCGTGAGAAGCTAATGGCTCTCGGCAAGATCTCGGCAGGGCTGGCGCACGAATTGAACAACCCGGCGGCGGCCGTCCGGCGCGCAAGCCAGAATTTGCGGCATAGTCTCGCCACCTTGCGTACGGCGGCGCTCCATCTAGATAAGCGCGGCTTGCCGCAAGAGGCTCGCGTATTTATGGCTCGTTTAGACTGCGATTGGAAGGAACACGCGGGGGAACGTCCTGCCCTCGACACGCTGGAACGGAGCGAGCGCGAAGAGGAATTTGCAAGCTGGATGGAAGGTCATGGTATTCCGGATGGGTGGGCGGTCGCCGCGGCGCTGGTGGACGCCGGCTGTGATCAAGCCACTCTGGAAGAAGTCGCCCGACAGATCCAACCTGAATTTCTGGCAGATGCGCTCACCCGGCTGACCGCGTCCTTTACCATCAGCCGTCTTATTGAAGAGCTGGAAAGCGGAGCTAGCAAGATCTCGGAGCTCGTCCGCGCCGTGAAGGAGTATTCCTACATGGATCAAATGCCGGAGCAGGAGGTCGATATTCACAGCGGCCTCGACAACACCCTCATCATGCTGCGCCATCGACTAAAGGATGGAATCGAAGTGGTTCGCCAATATGACCGGACACTGCCGCCCGTCTGCGCGCACGGCAGCGAGTTAAATCAGGTGTGGACAAACCTGATTTCCAACTCGATCGACGCAATGAATCAGAGCGGAGAGCTTCATATCAAGACGGCTCGCGAGGGAGGATCCGCGGTTGTAGAGGTGGCGGACAACGGACCGGGCATCCCGCCGGAATTGCAGCCTCGCGTATTCGAGCCTTTCTTTACAACCAAGCCTGTTGGCGAAGGAACCGGCCTGGGACTGGATACCGTGTATCGTATCGTTATCAAGCATCGCGGTCACGTCAGCTTTGTATCGCGCCCCGGCGAGACGAGATTCACCGTGAGAATTCCCTTGAGCAAGTCGAAGGAGGCGTCGGCATGACGAAGTGCAGCCATACGGATCAAATTCGTGACATTCAACCCCACACGCGAGGTTGCGAAGAATGCCTGAAAACCGGCGAAAAGTGGGTCCATCTCCGTTTGTGCATGTCCTGTGGACACGTCGGATGCTGCGATTCGTCGAAGAACAAACACGCGACCAAACATTTCCATACGACGACGCACCCCATCATGCGATCCTTTGAACCGGGCGAAGACTGGGGCTGGTGCTACATCGACGAAGTCGAGCTGGACTTCTCACGTTGAGGAGCATCGCTGGCCGTTTCGTAGCCGGCCAGCGATTCGAGAATAGTTCGTTACGGCGCCAAGGCGTTGATGAGGCCCGTGCCGTTGGGGCTACCCCAGCCGGTCACCAAGTCGAAGCCTTTGATGGCAGAATAAGTGCCATTGCTCCCGCTGGTGATATCGTGAAAATCGGTCGAATAACTCGAGCCAAGCCCGATGCTATAGAGAGTCGGATTTATGAAGCCGAGTGTACCTTTACCGTTTGCGACAGACTGCTGATTAACCAATGCCAGATAGCCAGCCCAGCGCGGCGCGGCGAAACTCGTTCCTCCCCAGCCGCCGGCGCAAGTTCCGTCGTAGCAAATATAGTTATCCGTGTTCGCTTCGGCGGCAACGTCCGGGGAATTCCGATAAGTAGTCGATCCCTTATTGCCGCTTGTGATGACTCCGGCGGTCTTCTGATAGCCCGGGATTGCAATTTTATTCGGTGAGATTCCGCCTCCACTATCCGACCAACCCGTTTCCGATTTCCAAGAGCCACCCGCGCCATTTGTGGTCAGATCAGTTCCTCCTACCGAGGTTACATAAGCATCATCGGCCGGATACACGTCCGACGAACGGGTCTTGTAAGCGCCACTGTCGCCGGAGGCTACAAAGAGATTCTGTCCTTGCGCCGAGAATTCCTTGAAAATAGGATCGTCGCTGGACGGATCTGCCGGACTCCAGCCCCATGAGCAACTCAAAGACTTCGAGATATTGTCGCTTGCCATCCGATTGAAGATGCTAACGTCGCTGGTGTCCGAAACGTATACGCGAACTTGACTCATACCGGGAGCCATCGAAATCGCTACCTCTATATCCAATACTTGTTCTGTGTCGTCACAGCTGCCGGTGCAGCTCAGGCTAGAGCCATCCGTCGAGATTCCATTCACGGCTACGCTCAGTTTCTGCCCCACTTTTGAAAAGTACTTAGTCACATCCGCGTAATTGTATCCTGCAAATTCAAGAAGCCCTACAGATTGACCCGAACCGCTGAGACTTGTCCCGCCATAATAAGCCGCTCTCATGTCGCTGCCGAGAAAATAGCCATTAGGGCCGGAGCCAGTCGTTTGGCTCTTGACTTCCGATTCCCGATGCAGACTGATGGGGTGTGGGATCGAGAAATTATCAAGGCCCGTGACATGCCACAGAGGCACGGGCGAATTAGCAATGGGTTCACGGTCCGTCGAGTAGAAAGTCCTCTGTTCGGTCGGATGTTGATAAACGCCCATAACTACACCGAAGGCCCTTTCTATATTCCTGACTGATCCTGTAACATTTACAACCATTCGATTCGGGAATGTACCGGTCACTGTCAATCCATTTCGTTCCGCGAAACGAATGACCTCGGCATAATCGTCTTGCGTTGGGCCGAACCGATCGGTGAACTCTTCCACGCTCAAGAATTGATGGAAAGAAGAGCTATTAGGATCGTACAGTTGATCCAAGAGCTGATCGAGCTCGGCTTCATTGCGAAGCGGAAGGGCGATATTCAGTTTAAGAATCTCGTCCGCTGGTAAGCGGCCCAACAACGGGGCCTCTCCGGCCGTGATTTCCGGACGCACATGCCGCGTTAACACGCCCTGCGCGTGAGCTTGCCCGGCTACCATGGAAAGGAACGCTACGAAGGATAGCGCCATGTGAAGCCGCAGTCGAACTGGCGAAGAATCGTTTTTGTTCACTTTTTTCCTTTCGTTGCAAAAGCTTCTCTCGAAACGGAATGGCCAATAATAGCAATTCAGATCGCACGGGTCGATAGGAAGTTGACCGATCGGATGCGATTGTGAATTGCACACGATGAACAAGACCAACGCGGCTCGGCTGCTTGACGATCTCGGCATTCGGTACGAACTACGCGAATATGAGGTCGATCCAAACGATCTCGCGGCGGAAACTGTAGCCGCGAAAATCGGTTTGCCGCCCGAGCAGGTCTTTAAGACATTGCTAGTCCGAGGCGCCGAGCCGCTTTTCTGTGTGATTCCAGCCGGCGCGGAACTTGATTTGAAAGCTGCTGCTCGCGTGTCCGGGAATCGCACGGTGGACTTGGCGCCAGTGAAAGACCTTAAATCGCTCACCGGTTATGTTCGTGGAGGCGTGACCGTTCTCGCGGCAAAAAGAAGCTTTCCTGTTTTTACCGATTGGACCATCGAACTCCACGATATCGTCGCTGTTTCGGCCGGTCAGCGCGGTCTTCAAATTCTCCTCCAGCCAAGCGACTACATCCGCGCAACGTCCGCCACCTGTGGCGAAATTGCAAGACCCAAGTGAGCTGGCGCCCCGCGTATTACTTCATTCCCACTGCAATGCTCGACGGCCCGCCGAAGATCACGCATCTGCTAGCTTTAAAGCGAAGCATGTGCAGGAGCATCAAGCCTTTATTCAACTTCGATCCCCCAACGAGTGACGATGAGATCCGCGCGGCGGCGCTTCAATTCGTGAGGAAGATAAGTGGGTTCAACAAACCCTCAAAGACAAATGAAAGCTCGTTCTTCGGGGCCGTCGACGAGATTTCCCGCGTATCGTCGCGACTTCTCGGGTCGCTAGAAACCAGTGCCTCGCCGAAAAATCGAGGCCAACAGGGTGTGGGGGCCAGGGTTCGCGCAAAGCGTAGATTTGGAACCTAGGTCAAAGTGCCACCCTTGACACCGCACGACCCGCGTCGGAAGCTCTTACTGCCCTAGGGGCGGTTGCGCCGATTATTGAAGACTTCAATGCTGACGCAGGCTGAAGTGGAACGTGGACCCTTCGCCCAGGCTAGACTCTACCCAGATCCGGCCGCCGTGTGCCTCAATCACGCGACGGCAAATTGCGAGCCCCATCCCAGTACCCGAAATTTCTTTCCCATGCAGGCGCTTGAAAGGAGCAAAGATTTGCTGAAGATAATCGTTCTCGATCCCCAAACCATTATCGCGAACAGAAATTACAATCTCGCAACCTTCGTTCTTGGCACTCAAACGGACTACCGGCCGCACGCTCGGACGGGCATATTTAATCGCATTGCTAATCAGGTTTTGAAATACCTGCCCAAGTTGAGCTTCATCTCCGCTCACGGATGGAAGTGAATCGTAGGTAACTTCCGTCCCAGATTCAAGCAAGCTCTCGCGCAGGTTCTCCATCACGCTCAGCAGTACGGCATTCAAATCCACAGCTTCCATCGAGGCCGGTTCCTGTCCAACTTGGGAGTAGCGGAGAAGATCGTCAATTAAGGCGCGCATTCGGCGCGATCCGTCCGCAATATATCTCAGGTATTCTTGTTCATCCTCGCTCAGCTTGTGTCCCGCCGTCCTTTCAAGCAGCGTAACGAAACTCGTCACAGTTCTGAGCGGCTCCTGTAAATCGTGGCTTGCCGCAAAGGCAAACTGTTGCAAATCCTCGTTAGACCTGTATAACTCCTTGTTCAACAGTTTCAACCGCTCGTTGGCCGCCGACAGTTCGCGCTCCGCTTTTCTGAGGCGCAACAATGCCCGTACCGTCGCGATCAGGACGTCGGGCTCGACAGGCTCCGTAAGATACGCGTCTGCCCCGCTATTTAAAGCCGCGCTAGCCTGAGGCGCCCCGATGGCGGAGGCCGAGATCTGTAAAACGATCACCGAGGCGCCATGTGAACTCGACTTCACCCGTTGGCATACCTCGATTCCATTCATGTCCGGCAAGTTCACATCGAGCAAGACCAGATCGGCATGATGTTCCTGAATTAGACGGAGCGCCTCCTTGCCATTCGGCGCGTCGTACACGATAAAGCCGGCGTGCGACAGGTGACGCCCTTTGGCATACCGGGCGGGCTCGTTGTCATCGACGTTAACAATGATCTCGGGATTAACCACGTTGATCGTTTTAAAGTTCTAGCGGAATTCCGGCTCGAAGGAAAACAGATAGGGCTCGCCTAGAATTTCACGCATCGCCATCAATGCCGCCAGCCGCCCCTGGGCTCCTTTGGGCAGCACTGCGGCGATCTTGTTTTCCAGTCGCGCATAGTCGACTTCCGTCATGAGCTTCGACGTGTGAATGATAACAGGAATATGCGCAGTCACCTCGTTTGACTTTAGCTCTTCCAAGACCTCAAATCCTGTATGGTCCGGCATCGACAAATCGAGAATAATCAAAGAAGGCGCCTCGAAACGGGCCCGCTCGGCGGCGCTCATCGCGTCGGCTTCCACGATGCGATGCTCGGTTCCTTGGAGCAAGTGATGAACCAAATACCGGGACGCGAGTTCATCGTCAACCAGCAGAATAGTTTTGCCGGGCGCGGCGCCCCGCTGTTCCGCGGCTCCCGCCATCTGCGGGTCGTCGGCCGGCCGATACGGCAGCGTCAACTTAAAGGTCGACCCCAACCCCAACGTGCTCTCAACCGAAAGCGCGCCACCCAGCAGAATCGCTAAGCGTCGCGACAAAGGAAGTCCTAGACCGGTGCCCTTCACTCGTTTCTGAAGCGGATTCTCGATTTGGGCGAACTCCTGGAATATTCGTTCCAGGTCTTCGCGAGCAATGCCGATCCCTGTGTCCTTCACCGTGAACTCGACGGCATCGCCGGCCGCTGCGATTGCGGCGCTTACTCGCACTTCGCCGTGCTGTGTAAATTTCAATGCATTAGAGATTAAGTTGCGCAAGATCTGTCCCAACTTACTCTCATCGGTTTCGAACGCCAGCGGTGTCGGCGAGTCTTCAAACACGAGCGATACCGCTTCATTGCTTGCGAGGGGCCGCATCAGGGCTCGCGTTGCCCCCAAAAATTGACTGACGTCGATCCTGGACAGGCGTAGTTCAGTCTTTCCGGATTCCACTTTGGCCAAATCCAAAAGATCGTTCACTATCTCCGCCAATTGCTGCGCTGCGTCGCGGATGTAGCCAACTTGTTTTTCCTGTTCCGGCGTCAATTCGCCATCGGTGTGCATCAACAGCAGCCGCGCCAGCGCAAGAACCGCGTTGACCGGCGTTCTGAACTCGTGGCTCACATGAGACAAGAACCGCGATTTCATCTCGTCGGCGCGCCTCAAAGCCTGAGCTTTCTCGTCCAGCTCTGCGTAAAGGGCCACCACGCCGCGATTCGTTTCGTCCAGTTCCAAATTGAGCCGCTCCAGATCTTCCTGGCGCTGCTCTAATTCGGATTCGCGTCTGCGAAGTGCTTCCAGCGTTTGCAGCAGATCGCGATTCTGCTTTTCTAATTCTTCTGTTAAGTTCCCGGCATGCTGCTGCGCTAAGACCGCGCAAATCCGCGCGATATCGGCCACTTCGACCGCATTTGCCGGCATCGATTTGCCAAAACGAACCGTGGTGCCTCGCCCGGCAACGGACTCGATCTCGAATTCGTCCATTAGACGCTTGGTCCCCGCCAAACCCAAGCCCAGCCCATTCGAAGAAATATAAACGCCCTTTAGAATCGGCTCGATTTCGCGAATGCCGGGGCCTTGGTCACTTATCTGCATCCAGAGGATTTGCGGCCGGGACCGAAGGTCGATCGAGAAATCGAGTCGACCTCCGCCTCCATACCGGTATGCGTTACGTGCAACTTCGGCCACCGCGGTCGCGATACGGGTTTGGTCTAACGAGCCGAATCCAAGCAGAGACGATAGTTGGCGCGCCCGTTGACGCGCGGTGACAAGGTCCTGTTCCTGTTGAATATTTATCGATAAGATGGCTGCGTGCTGTTTATCGGCGTGCGGTTTCACGGCTGCCTCTTGTTTTCACAACCACCACGCAAGCGTCATCGCGGTTGCGGGTGGCCTCTCGATAGAGAACACCAGCGATGATGGCGGGATCCCGCCATCTCAGGCCTGCGAATTGATCCAGGTTCCAGCCGGTGTGAAGACCGTCTGAGTGCATGACTATCAAGCCCGGATCCGCCAGTGGATACACAAACTCCTGCACTCGTGGCGAATGGTAGCCAGCCGTGCCGTTATGGGAGATCATGAATACCGGTTTCACGCCGCCGATGAGAACACCCGAGATGTTTCCGACTCCCGCGTAATGCACCTCGGATGCAACCTGGTCGATGTAAGCAATGGCCACCGCCGCGCCCCGTGTGGTGCGGAGCGACGCATGCACCTGCTGCAGCATCGCAACGGGCGAGAAATCGTCGCTTCGTCGAAAAGCCGCGACCGCCTCCGCTGCAGCGCGCGCCGCCATTAAACCGTGACCTAAACCATCCGCCACCACCAACGCCAACTCCCCGTCCCGTTTGCGCACTGCCCATGCGTCCCCTGCAACGTCTTCCCCTGTCATCGGCCTCAATACGGCGCCAATGCCTGTCCTCGTATTCGCGTCGCGGCAAACGCGCGATACCAGCACGGTTCCCTTGTTGTGTTCCGAGTAGATATCGAATTCCTGAGACGCGCGCACGATTGCGCCTAGGCCGGTTCCCGGCGTTGCTGCGCTCGAATAGCCGTCCGTTAGACACCTCTCTACATCGATAATTCCAGGCCCGCGATCGACTGCCAGTATTTCGAGGCCGGCGCCTGAATAGTCGGAGAGCCGCGAAAGGAACACTTCCCCACCCTGGGCGTGCTTTAACAGATTCGTGCAGACCTCAGTTGCGACCAGCGCTACCTTTCCCGTTTGGGTTTCGTCCAGCCCTTCATCCTGCGCAAGCATACTCGCCGCGCGTCGGACTTCAGCCACCCGGCTAACCTCGTCTATGGGATAAGCGCGCCTCACCGCGATTATGCTTTCCATCGCGCGATGGTGACTCGCGTACCCTTGCCCACCTTGGACTCAATGGCAAAATCGTTGCAAAGCCTCTTCGATCCGCCCAACCCGAGACCCAAACCGGCTCCCGAAGTGTAGCCATCCTGCATCGCACGCTCTAAATCAGGAATGCCGGGCCCGCAGTCTTCGAACGTTAGTCTCAGTCCCTGCTTCGATGCTTCCTTCACAATCTCGATCGTTGCCTTTCCGCCGCCGCCATGAATCACCGTGTTGCGCGCCAATTCACTCGCCGCCGTGACAATCTTGGTCTGGTCTACGATCGTCAATCCGATCTCAACGCCAAGGGACCGCGTGCGCTGCCGGACTGCCACTACATCCTCCTGTCGGGTCAGCGGCAGTTCAACCGTTTTCACGACCGGCATTGCTGTCTCCGTTGTTCCCGGCTCGGAGGAGTTCCATTCCTCGATCGACATTCAGAGCGGTGCGAATTCCCGGCAGCGACAGACCAAGCTCGACTAACGTGATAGCTACAGACGGCTGCATGCCCACCACCACCGTCTCGGCGTCGAGCACCCGCGCCATCGCCGCGATATTGCCCAGCATGCGTCCTATGAATGAGTCCACAACATCCAGGGATGAAATATCGATCAACACTCCCGAAGCCCGGTCGCTCACAATCCGCGCCGTCAGGTCGTCCTGCAAGGTCATGGCCAGCTGATCGTGCATATCCACCTGGATTGTGACCAACAAAAACGAGCCCATCTTCAGGATCGGAATGCGTTCCATATGCAGTTTCTATGTTCGCCTCACGAACGCGCGACCGTGAGATTCTTCTTCTTCAGCGCAAGTTGTAAAGCATCGGCGAGCGTCGCCTTCGTCAGAACTCCGCTCAGGTCCACTCCAAGATGGATGATGGTCTGCGCGATCTGCGGACGAATTCCGCTGATGATGCAATCGGCGCCCATGAGCCGCGCCGCCGCTACTGTTTTCAGTAGATGTTGAGCAACCAATGTATCGACGGTGGGCACGCCCGTGATGTCGATGATCGCCAGGTTGGCGCCCCTCGCCACAATCGCCTCCAGTAGATTCTGCATGACGATCTGCGTACGAGCGCTGTCTAGCGTGCCAATCAAGGGCAGCGCTAATACTCCTTCCCAAACTTCCACAACCGGCGTAGATAACTCAAGCATCTCCTGCTGCTGCCGAAGGATCACTTCTTCCCGGCTCTTGAGGTACATTTCCGAGGTATACAGGCCGAGTTCATCCAGCAACTCGGTGGCCGTCCAGAGTTCGGCCGCGAATCCCTCCGAATCGTTCGGATACTCGGACGCAATCCGTGTGAATAACGGCTGCTTGAAAGAGAAAACGAAAACTGCTGTTTCGCTCGGCGTAAATCCCTGCGTAGCCCGTTGCCGGCTGATTTCGCCCAGCAGATCCTTCATGCTCGACCATTCCTGCCGTCTCAGGTCCGAACCGGCGTTTCGCAACAACGCCTCTGTGAGCGCGCGTAGAAAGTCTTGCGAATTCCCCCGAAGCTGTGTCTCGGATATTCTGTCGCGGCCGGTTCCGAAAGAATCCATTTGTCGCCGCGTCCACTCCGCCAGCAGATCTCTTTCATGCCGCCCTATGATCTCGGCTAAGCGAGTATTGCCCATTACGCCCCCTCGTGTCGAAACGAGACTTCTGTATCGTCCGATGTGCTGTTCCCTCCGTAGCTTACCGTAAGCTTCGCTTCCAGCCGCCTCAAGCGCGGTTGTGTTCTCTTCTGACCCGTTCGAATGCCGCGAGGGCCTCTCGACGTGCGCTCTCGTGTGCCACTACGGGGAGGGGATAAGTGCTTCCAAGCTGTATTCGAGCTTTGTCAAGCGCCTCGGCGGGAGCGAGCCAAGGCTTATGAATCCACGGTGCCTCGAGCTCGGCCAGCTCCGGAATCCAGCGCCGCAAATACGTCCCCTCCGGATCGAATCTCTCACTCTGCAGCACTGGATTAAAAATACGAAAGTACGGCGCCGCGTCCGCGCCGCATCCCGCGGTCCATTGCCAGCCGAGCGTGTTGTTCGCCAGATCCGCATCCACCAGCGTGTCCCAGAACCAATACGCACCCTCCTCCCAACTAATCCGCAGATGCTTGGTCAGAAAGGACGCGACCACTAGCCGGATTCGGTTGTGCATCCAACCCGTAGCCCAGAGCTCCCGCATCCCTGCATCCACCACCGGATAGCCGGTCAGTCCCTTCTGCCATTTCTTTAAAGCGCGACTATCTTTCTTCCACGGAAACTTAGAAAATTCGGGTCGCAGAGGCTCGTTCGTCGTTTGAGGAAAATGGAACATGAGATGATAGGCGAATTCCCGCCAACCTAGTTCCCTGAGATATGCATCCACGGATTCCCCCGAACCGCGGTCGCGTCGAGCTTTAGCTTCGTGCCAGATCTCTCTCGGACTGAGTTCTCCAAAATGCAAATGTGGTGATAAGCGTGACGTGCCCTTTCGGCCTGCGAAGTTACGTTGCAACGCATATTGACGCACGGAATTCTTCATGTATCTTGTTAACTCAGACTTAGCGCCGCTTTCTCCCGGTGTCCATGTTGCTCTTATGCCGGCCGCCCAATCGATCTTCGGCTCTAACTCTAACTCGTCCAATGCCAAGGTCCTCGGCCATTTAGTCGGTGCCTTTATAACCGTTGGTGCGCTCTCGGGCGCCGGCGGTTCAGCATGATTGAGGCACGCCTTCCAAAAAGCGGAAAACACCTGGTATGGCCGATCTGTGCCCTTCTGAAGAATCGTCCACGGCTCGAACAAAAGTCCGGCATTGAAGCTCTGTACTTCGAAACCGGATTTATCTAATTCTGCTTTAATTACGTCATCGCGCGTGACTATGGTGGGCTCGTATCGACGGTTCCAGAAGATTGTCCGCGCTCCCGTTTCCGCCGCAACTTCCCTAAGCTCCTCGAGAGACCTCCCCTTTCTCACGATTAAGCGAGACCCTCGCGCAGCCAAATCGTTGCCGAGCGCGTCCAGCGACCGGTGCAACCACCACCTCGATGCGCCGCCAGGCGGCCACGGCTCTTCCTCTTCAGGCGCCCAAATGAAGACCGGGATTGCCGGGCCTTCCCTCTCGGCGGCTCTCCGCAGAGCTGGGTTGTCGCTTAGTCGAAGGTCCAGCCGGAACCAGACCAGCACAGGTGCAGCCGAATCCGACTGTTCATCTACTTTTCTTGGCAGGGCTCTTCCTCTTTGTACTTTTTCTCTTGGTACTTTTCTTCCCAGGCGTTTCTGAGACTTTGGATTGCGCCTTCTCATCCGGTGCGTGCAGATGCTGCGCCGCCGATTTGCGGGCGCCCGGATGCTCAGATTGCCACTTATCGAGCTGACCCTTGCGCTTGCGCCGGTACTCTTTTTCCGACGATGTTAGTTTTGATTCGGCCGCCGGCCGGCAGCTACCTTGTTCGTGCTCTTTCTTTCCCTTGACGGGCTCATATCCGGGCCAGCATCTATCGTTCTTCTCCGTCATGGCAACTCCACAAGTCAGATTTGGATGAAGCTCGTTTTATTTCGCTCTCGCAACCCGCTGCGATATTTTGCATCCAAAGTTGGTGGAATGAATCTGACTTAAAGGGATACGGCGCGTGGCGGCACAACTATCATCCTTCTAAAAGGCAAAACGGTACCTTGGTTTCGGATCATGTGGAATATGCACCGGCCATCGGGTTCATCGCGGAATGCTTCCATCGTTGGAAGGTGAGGCGCGACCTCGATGCCATCTTCGACTACCATGCGCAGCGCATTCGCGAACTGCTGAGGCCGAATGAGCAGCAACATGGCGCAATCGCAAGACCCGACTCGCGGAACCTCTGAGTTAACCCGCGTCAGAATCGACAAGTGGCTGTGGGGCGCGCGATTTTTCAAGACTCGGGCGCTGGCCGTAAAAGCGTGTGAGCTCGGCCGCATCGAGTGCAATGGGCAGTCTGTGAAAGCTTCGCGTGAGATTCGTGTCGGCGACCGTCTAAAGGTGAAAAATGACAGCGGAGAATTCCAGGTCGATGTTGTGCGCGTGGCCGATACGCGGGGGCCCGCGAAGGTCGCACAGACCCTTTATTCCGAGACCGAAGCTAGCAGGCAATTGCGCGCGGTCTTGGCCGAGCAGCGCAGATCTATGCCGTATCTCGACACCCTGACCGACGGCAAACCATCGAAGCGGGATCGGCGCGTATGGAACCGCATGCGCGGAAAGATTTGAAAGCAAGCCTGATCCAACAAAACAGAGAAGCCATGCCCTGGGCTTTCCCTAGCCCCTGGGTACCAGTACTCAAAACCACTCGGAATTGTTACAAAATAGCCGCGAAGAAGATTATTAACGTGTATGATCGAGAAATCGTTTATTCAAAAGCTACTGGCCACCTTTGTCGGCCGCCGGCCCCGTGGTCGCTGATGTCTGGCAAGCCCGGTCTGACGCGCGGAGGAACACACATGACGAAAATTCTGGTCCGCTTGGCTGCGGCTCCGCTGTTATTTCCCCTGTTTGCAGCTACATCCGCCCACGCGCAGACCCTCTGCTGTACAAACGTACTCACTTACCACAACGATGCGCAACGCACCGGCTGGAATTCGACCGAGACCGTTCTCACGCCGGCTACCGTAACGTCATCCACTTTCGGCGTCATCGCGACCGTTCCTCTGGACGATCAAGTTGATGCGCAGCCGCTCGTGGTGTCAAACCAATCCATCAACGGTGGGACCCACACCGTCGTCTATGTCGCAACCGGAAACAATACGGTGTATGCGATCGACGGGTTAAGCGGCGCCGTCCTGCTGAAACGGAATCTCGGCGCTCCCGTAAACATGCCGTTAGGCTGTCCCCTCAATGGACCTAACGTCGGAATTACAAGCACACCCGTTATCGATCTGAGCACGAATTCGATCTATGTAATGACTTACACGAGCGCTCAAAGCGGTCCGACTTACACGCTCCACAATCTGAATGCCAGTACGCTTGCCGACAATGTGGCTCCCGCCGTAGTTAGTGCTACACATACACTTACTGATGGTTCCGTATTTACCTTCAACGCAACCTATCAGCGGCAGCGGCCGGCTCTCCTGGAGGCGAACGGAAATATTTATGCGACATTCGGTAGCTTCTGTGATTTGAGCCCATCCCTCTCGCGTGGCTGGGTCTTAGGTTGGAACACCGGCTCATTGACTCCTCTGGCGGAAAACGAATTGACGGATACCCAGGCGACCGCGCCCGACAGTTACTTCCTGGCGTCGATATGGATGTCAGGCTATGGCCCTTCCGCGGATTCATCTGGCAATATCTACTTCGTCACCGGAAATTCGAACTCAGACAAGACCAGCCCGCCCCCGCCCAACACCTATGACGGCGTCACCGCAATTCAAGAAAGCGTGGTGCAAGTAAAAGGGGACCTTTCTCAAGTACTGAGTCTGTTCACTCCGAATAACGTTTACGGTCTTGATCAAAACGATACGGACTTCGGAGCGGGCGGCGTTATGGTATTGCCGGATCAGTCGGGAACTTTTCCGCATTGGGCCGTGGCGGCCGGCAAAGACGGGCGCAATTTCATTTTGAACCGCGACAACATGGGCGGCCTTCAAACTCCGGATTTGCCCAACAATGTCAACATCGGCCCTTGCTGGTGCGGAGCATCATATTACACGGGATCTGACGGGATCAACCGAGTCGTCACCAGCGGTGGTCTCCAGGCCGAAACGTGGAAGGTGAACAATACGGGATCAAAACCCGCCCTGACCATGGAGGCCAGCACGCCTTCTTTCACTTCTGGACCGCAGCATCCCGGGTTCTTCACCTCGGTCTCATCCAACGGCACCGTCCCTAATACCCAAATCGTTTGGGCGGTCAGTAGACCAACCGGAGGGCCTGATTACTTGACCCTTCACGCCTATAACGGCACCGCTTCCGGAAGCTCGCTGACCCAGCTATGGTCCGGCCCCGCGGGGACTTGGCCTAACACAGGCTCTCCGTCCAATCCCTCGACCATCACTGCCGACGCCAACACTGTACCTACGGTAGCGAACGGAATGGTCTATGTCGGCAGTTATCAACAACTCTGGATCTTCGGGCCGAAGACTACTGGCTCTTCTCCATGGATCCTTGCCAATGAAGCCTCTAATGTTGTCAACCCCGGGAGCGGCCTTACGGTTCCGGCGACCGGCTCGGGAAATCTGATCGCGGTTGCGACTATCTTCAACGGAACCACCTCGATCTCTAGCGTTACCGACAATGCCGGCAATACCTATGCATCCGCGGGCGCGCGTTCAGTGACGGGCGCCTCCTCAAGCGAAATTTGGTATGCAGCCAACTCAAAACCCGGCGCGACCGTGATAACTCCACAATTTACCGGCGCTCCAAGCCACATAGAGGTCACCGAATGGGAAGTATCCGGCCTCCCCTCGGTGACCGTAGACGCCAAGAGCACAGCCACCGGCAACGTCACTATGAACCAAACTGCCGGACCCCCCGTAACCACCTCTCAAGTCGGAGACTTCGTCATTTCCGACTTACTCGCCGTAGCTGCAAGCTTTAACCGGATTACTACCAGCAACGAATTTACGAACGATTTCCAGACCAACGGGAACGGATGGGCGCATATCACGAGCGACGGAGACATAGCTGGCAGCCATCAAGCCAGTTGGAACACCGCTTCACCCACGGGCGCCTATGCCGCCAGCACAGTCGCATTCTGTTCCTGTACGCCGCCCCCGCCCTCATGGACCCTCGTCAACAAGGCTTCGAATGTGGTAAACCCTGGAGGCGGTCTCACGATTCCGGCTACTAATACCGGGCACCTGCTTGCCGTTGCTCTGATTTTCAACGGAACAACGTCCGTCAGCACCATCTCTGATAACGCCGGCAACACCTATGTTTCAGGGGGCGCCAGGGCCGCCAACGCTCCGATGACGAGCGAAATCTGGTATGCCGTGAGTACCAAGCCGGGCGCGACAGTTGTCACTCCGCAGTTCGCCGGCTCGCCCACACATATCGAAATGGCCACCTGGGAAGTGGCCGGCCTTTCCACCAGCTACCCGGATGCGGCGAATACAGCATCCGGCAATGTGGTCTCAAACAATACGGCCGGCCCTGCGGTCACTACTTCTCAGCCGGGCGACTTTGTCATCTCCGCTTTAGCCGCAAGCAGCGCAAACTTCACCACCATGTCTTCCGGCAACAACTTCACGGACGACTTCACGACCAACGGAAACGGTTGGGCCCACATCACCAGTAACACCGTGCCCCCTGGCATACAGCAACCCAGTTGGTACACAGCCGCGCCCTCGGGCATTTATTGCGCCAGCACCGTCGCCTTCCTTCCATAATCGTCTAAGGGTCGCACCGATTTAATAAGTCCAACGCCACAGATTCACCCCGGCGGTGTAACCGGCGCCCACGGCCGCAAATAAAACCAAGTCTCCTTTCTTCAATCGGCCTTGCTCCAAGGCGTCCCACGTAGCGAGCGGGATCGTGGCCGCCGTCGTATTGCCGTACTTATCAAGGTTCACGATCACGTTCTCTTCCGGAAGCCCGAGCCGCTCCGCTGTCGCGGCAATGATCCGTTTGTTCGCCTGGTGGGGAATCATCATCTTTACTTCCCGCGGATCTATGCCGTATTTCCGCAACGCGGTCTCGCTTAGCTCCGACATCTTTCGAACCGCGTACTTAAAGACCTGCGGCCCCGCCTGCTTGACGTAATGCTGCCGCTCCGCAACTGTCTCCGCGCTGGCCGGGCGACGGCTCCCGCCTGCCGGCATATTTAGGAAGCAGGCGCCGGAACCGTCAATCTCATTGGCGAATCCCACGAAACCTTCGTTAGGCGAATCCGACGGCTCAATTAGAAAAGCTCCGGCCCCGTCGCCAAAGAGAATACACGTGGTGCGATCCGTATAGTCGAGAATTCGCGACATTGTGTCCGCGCCAATCACCAACACCTTGCGGTGCGTGCCTGCGCTCACCAGGTGCGCGGCCACCGTGATTCCGTAAACGAAGCCCGAACAAGCCGCAATCAGGTCGAATCCCCACGCCCCCGAGGCGCCCAACTGGTCCTGCACCAGACAGGCCGTCGAGGGAAACAACATGTCGGGCGTGACGGTGCACAGAATAATGGCGTCCAGCTCCGCCGCCGGTATGCCCGCCTTCTCCAACGTCTGTCTTGCGGCCTTTACCGCCATATCCGAAGTGGCGGTCTCGGGCCCAGCTATGTGCCGCTCACGAATACCAGTCCGCGTTGCGATCCATTCGTCATTGGTATCCACCATCCTGGATAAATCGTCGTTCGTGAGGACGTCCGGTGGTACAAAGCACCCGACGGCGCTGATCTTGGCATTTGGCACGCGAACGCTGCCCCTTTCTTCCTGTACCTACAGCGCGGACGCCTGATTACTGCGACCCGGCAACTCTCATAGTACAAGTGACCTATCTCTTCCACTCGCTAAGGTCTCCCCCACCGCATGCTTTATAGTTGAGAAAAGTGCAAATCGAGACTGCTCTGTTCTTCGAGTCAGTAGAACAGATCTACGAGCGGGTTTTCCGCGCTGTCAAGCCTCGAACACCCCTTCCGCGCATAACCGTCCGCTTTCGCAGGTACGCGAACGCAAACAGCCGCATCCGTCTGGAGAATGGCGATCTTCGTGCCGACATCAGCGACCTCCTCCAGGACGCGCCGGCGCCCATCCAGGAAGCCCTCGCATTTATTCTCATTTCGAAGCTCTACCGTAAGCCCCTCGCGGCTGCCATTGCCGCCAGATATCGGCGTTACTTGAACCGCAGCGACGTGCGCCGCGCGCTGCACTCTGCGAAAAAGGAGCGTGGCCGCAAGAGCTATCGCGACCCGCGCGGTCGAGTTTACGATCTATGTGCGATATTTGAAGAACTCAACTTTCAATATTTCAATGGTTTAATGGCGTGCCCGGAGCTCGGCTGGAGCCTGCGCCCATCTCAAACGACGCTTGGCCATTACGACCCATCCCACCACGTCATCGTGCTGAGCGTTGCTTTAGACTCAGTGGAAGCGCCCGAACTGCTCGTGAAGTATGTCATGTTCCACGAGATGCTACACCTCAAATTTCCAACCGAACACCGGGGTGCCCGCCGCTGCGTCCATACAAAGGCATTCAAGCTTACGGAACGGGAGTTTCAGGATTACAAGGAAGCGATCACGATTATGAGGCGTTTCGCCGATTCCAGGTCCCGCGAAAAGCGCGAGGGAAGCGCCCGTGATCAAACCGTTTCGGTGGCGTAAATAGCAGAGACCTGCGCGCTCAATTCTCCCAGGCGTAGAACAACGGCCCGCACAGCAAGCGTTCGAAATCCAAGCCGGCAAAGCAGGTAATTCGCTTCCGCCTGGACTACCGCAAGAGCGAAGTCGAATCTAAGTTTAATCAAGCGCGCCAGCATTTCCGATTGATCCCGCGAAGATGCAGCCGAAGTTGCGGCAAGAGTCATGCGCGCCGCCTCATGCAATCGGTTGTAATCGCCAATCAGCCGATTCATATACTGTCGAAAAATGCGCAGGCGTTCCCGCCGAAATTTCTTATAAAGGTCCAGATCGAACCCAGGTTGGCGAGAGAGGAACGAAAAATCTTCCTCACTGAAAAGCCGCTGCATCGGCTGATAGATCGAAATCGAGAAGTTGGCGACCCACTCCCGGGTCAGCTCTTCCTTCCGGAATCCACTCTGCAGCTTGATAACCACTCGGACAATGAATGCGAGCGTTAAACCAAAAAGAAGTACTGGGGTAACGAGTAGTACTGGAGTCAAGTTCGTCTCCGTAGAGTCTACGGTACTAGAATACGGAGACCGTTTCAAGACCTAAAAGTCGTTTTTATACCCTTTTGAGTTTGGTTTCAATTAGTGAGTAGGAACGGGGGCGAAGTTCTCTCAATTTCGCTACCGCCGAACAGAACGGAGCAGCGCGGTATTCATGGCCTCAAGCTGGCCGACCAAACGCCCCTGCTCTGCGGGACCCCAACTGTGACCCATCCGGACAGGTCTGGTCTCACCGGCCCGGTTGAGAAACAAAAGCCAATACACGTAGCACGCCGCAAGCACCGAGGTCGCAATGTCGCTAAACAGGCTTAGACTTCCTCCTGGGAGATAAGTCCGCGCCAGCAGCAGAGCAGCAGTGACTAAGAAGAAAACCGTGAATCCAATGCTGAAGACCGCCAGGTTTCGGGGCATTTGAACCGGAAACCAGAGGATAAAGGCCAGCACAGCCAGCAAAACCAGAAGAGCGGCCATGAAAATCACCCGTTCCATCACAAATGCCGCTCCCAAGGCCCGCATAACGGCATCCGTCGACCCCGCCAGTTTCGAGGCTGCGTATTCGGGCTCGGCCGTCAACAATGCAACGAGCAAAGCCCCGACGAAAGCTCCGTTGAGGATCTTGTGCGAAAGCCGCCGTATTCCCGGCAAATTGGCTAACACTGCATCCACCAAGGCATAGACCATCCACAAAGACAGTATCCATGCGGCAGGCCGCAGCGCCATCCATACGATCCGATAGTCTGCGTGGGCAAAACTTCCGTACGTAAGCACAAAGAAAACCGCCGACGAAAACAGATCAAACAACAGGAAAGCGCAAAAGACCTTATATACCCGGTGCAAACGAAGTAGTAGAAGGCGCATGACCAGTGCCAGCGCCAACCCGCCGCTGATATACTGCGCGATATCCGTTACGGTCATGTACTCTTCGGCTGTCTTGGATAGTAGAGCAAATCATATCGCAGAGCAACCGTCTGCGGGAGCCACTATTCAATGTGCCTAGAGACAGGCCGTCAGCGCGATGTGATTTGAGCGGTGGTCGGTGGCTTCGGACTGTTGGGATCCGGCCACGGCGGATATGCGAACAGGCTTCCGGCGAAAGCAATTATAAGGAAAGCTGCTGGAATTATTTTTTTCATAAAGGTCAATTTGTCTAATTGGACACGCCAGTGACGTGACTTGACCGCTACGATATCAGTGGAATTGAAGGTATAATTTGGAGCCAGTGTTGTTTTCCAGACACGGAACGGTTCTAGTCCGGGCAGTACTAGCAGCCCTTGCTGGACGCCCATATCCATGTATCATGAAGGTTCAGCGCCATGGTTAGCGGTAGACCATCGTTTCAAGTTCCAGAAATCCTGAGAGATCTCTGGACGCGGGAATTGTCACTTATCCCCACCTATTACGGGCGCATGGTTTTTCTCGCCGGCCTTCGCAATCCCGACACAGGGCAATATGAATACTACGGATGCCCGGACCATACATCTACAATTAGTGTAAGTCAAGGGCTCAAACGAATCCACGAGGAAATCTTTCGAGAATGGGTGAGCCAGCCTCTCGAACGAAAGAAAGCTGACATAGAATTCTACCTTGAAGGACTCGAAATCGATCCCGCTGATTTAGTGGATGCGTGGCTGCGGCTCACTCCATACAAGAATTTGGTCCCTGGCTCCATCCAGGGTCCCGAACGTCAGAAGCACATCTCCGACATCGAAGCCATCCTGGGCCTCCTCAAGAATGTTTACGGCGTCTCCTCCCCGGATCAAGACGCATAACCACCCCCACAACTTGCCCCAAGATATCCGCTTCTCCCGGATAGCGGAGTACGTCGATCTGCATTTGCGAAAGCGGGTGCGGCTGCACGATCAGCAACCCTCGCTTTTCGATACACCACGCGCACCGGTATCCCGACCGATGCTCCAGGAAATAGATTGGCCTCTCATGTTCATGATCCCACCCATCGCTGGAAACGCGGCGCCTCGAGTCGTCGATCTGAACTAAAGAGCCGGGCGGAATGATCGGGAACATGCTCCAATCTTCCGTTCCGATAAATGCGTAGCGCTGTCGCTTGAAATCGAGCGCGTCCAGAAGTTCTGCGGGCAATCTCGCCGAGCGCTGCCCATGACGCGATAAATATGTTGTTCCGGTCAGATCGAGCGCTCCGGCCGCGAAATCCGCTTCTATTTCTACGGACGACGCTGGGTCTTGCTCTCGAAAGTCGATCGGGCGCGTATGCCCTAAACGAATTCCAGCGGCATCGGCTGGAAGCCGGTCCACTTCGACACCATACCAGTCCAAAGCGGTTGTGAATTTCAGGCCGTATATCGCACACAGGGAATACAGTCGATAGATGGACGGGATTGTCCCCTTGTTCTCAATGTCTGCCAACCTACTAAGCCCGATTAAGAATTCGTCGTTACCGTGCCGGCCAGCAATCCGCTGGCTAGCTTCTTCGACGTCGCGATACTTCAAGCGCAGTCGTTCCCGAAGCGTCCTAAGCCTTCGGCCGGGTTCTTCCAACATGGCAAGGCGGCATCTGATCTTAACATCATTTAGGCTGGTTTTTGTTCTGTTATCGGAACAGAACGTTCTCGAACCCTAGATCTGTGCTCGAACGGGACTGGCGTCCGCATTGAAGCCGAAGATCTGGTAACTTGGATGATTTCCTCCTTTCAAAGATGTCCCCCAATAAGCGATTATCGGCTGCATTCCAGGGTGAACTAGGAGCATTCAGTCACGCTGCGGCTCAAAAACTGGTCGGCGAACGCGCTTCAATGCTCCCCTGCGAGACATTCAAGGACGTCTTTGAGGCCGTGCGTCTAAATCTGGTTAGCTCGGCTGTCGTACCGATAGAGAACACGCTGCATGGGAGCGTTCACGAAAATTACGACTATCTTCTCGCTTACAATGTCCACATCTCAGGCGAGACGAGCATCCGTATATCCCACCAGTTGATTACCCTGCCAGGCATCCCATTCCGCCAGATTCGCCAGGCATTTTCCCATCCCGTAGCGATCAATCAGTGCCGCGAATTCTTTGATAAACACCCAACCATACAGCCGGTTCCTTTTTATGACACCGCCGGCAGTGTTAAAATGTTGCGAGAAAAACGCCCGCAGGGGGCAGCCGCAATAGCATCGGCGTCGGCCGCGTCTATTTACGGCGGAAAAATCCTAAGAAGAAATATCGAAGATGATCAGCGGAACTTTACACGTTTTTTTCTGCTGACGAAACAGAAGGGAATCCTTGCGCCGAATAGTAGCCCCTGGAAGACCTCCCTCGTATTCTCAACCCGCAACGTCCCCGGCGCTCTCTTCAAAGCTATGGCCTGTTTTGCTTTACGCGACCTGAACCTCACCAAAATCGAGTCGCGTCCGTTGCGCGGCAAACCGTGGGAATATCTCTTTTATGTGGATCTCATCGGCTCGGAAACCGACGCCCCTGTAAACAACGCGCTCGAAAATTTGCGCGAGATAACAGAATTCTTCCGAGTGCTGGGAAGCTATAGGCCCACTCCTTAAGGCGCGGCTTTTTTCGAAAATGCGCGCGGCGAACCAACGAGCAATGTGCCGTCTCGCGGAGGGAGCCTTCGAGTGTACAGCCCCCACTCCAGGTAAATTTGGTCTAACTTCTTCCGCGAAGTCATCTACTGTTTGGCGCGTCTATTGTATTGCGCGTAACAGGAAGATCTACCCGTTTCGACACTCCGCCAAAGGGGTGACCATCAGAATGAGGACGTCCGTGACGAAGCGCTTACCGAAACCCACCGAATGGCCCGTGGTGAAGCAGTTGCAGCGAGGCGATCCGCACGCGCTCGGCGAAACCGCCGCCACAGATCGCAGCCGTAATCTCGCACCCCGCACTCGCGAGGCCGATAAAGTCGTCGCCTCGGTATGCCCTTATTGCGCGGTTGGCTGCGGACAGCTGATCTACGTCAAGGGAGACAAGATTCTAGACATCGAAGGCGACCCCAACTCGCCCATCTCGGAAGGCTGCTTGTGCCCGAAAGGCTCCGCTACATTCCAACTTGTTACCAGCAGCCAACGGGTGCAGCACGTCCTCTACCGTAGTCCTTTTGCAACCGAGTGGGAAGTTATTCCGCTGGCCCAAGCCATGGAGATGGTGGCACAGCGCGTCAAGAAAACGCGCGACGAGAATTGGCAGCCCTTCGCCGAAAACGGCGACGAGGTGAATCGCACCCTGGCAATCGCCCATCTCGGCGGCGCCACGCTCGATAACGAAGAGAACTATCTTTTAAAGAAGCTCTTCAACTCGCTCGGCATCCTCCAAATAGAAAATCAGGCCCGTATTTGACACTCCTCCACGGTCCCCGGTCTGGGGGCCTCGTTCGGAAGAGGCGGAGCCACGACTGCGCTCCAGGATCTGGCGAATGCAGATTACATCGTCATCCAGGGCTCGAACATGGCCGAATGCCACCCGGTCGGTTTCCGCTGGGTCATGCAGGCCAAGCAGCGCGGCGCCACCATTATTCATGTCGATCCGCGCTTCACCCGAACCAGCGCCGTCGCCGATATGCACGTGCCCATCCGCGCCGGTTCGGACATCGCCTTTCTCGGCGCCCTCATCTCTTACGTCATTCAAAACGAGCGCTACTTCAAAGATTACGTTCTGTCCTACACGAACGCCGCCGCCATCGTTTCGGAGGACTACCAGGACGCCGAAGATCTCGATGGCCTTTTCAGCGGTTGGCAGGAGGGCAAAGGGCAGTACGAACTCGGCACCTGGTCTTATGAAGGATCCGATGCGCAAAGCCGTGACGTTCACAACGTTCCCGAGTCGCACGCCGAAAAAGCGGCGGGCTTCCAAACCGCCGAGGCGAAGACGCACGCAACCGACCGAACTCTTCAACATCCTCGCTGCGTGTTCCAGGTTCTAAAACGCCACTTCCAGCGCTACACGCCGGAGATGGTGGAGCACGTCTGCGGAATTTCCCAGGAGCAGTTCAATCGCATGGCCGAATTCCTGTGCCGCAACTCCGGACGCGAGCGGACCACGGCCTTCTGCTACGCGGTCGGTTGGACGCAGCATTCCACCGGCGCGCAATTCATTCGCTCCTGCGCGATTCTGCAATTACTGCTCGGCAACATCGGACGCCCCGGCGGCGGAATCCTGGCATTACGCGGGCACGCAACCATCCAGGGCTCAACCGACGTTCCCACGCTCTACAATTTGCTGCCCGGTTATCTGCCAATGCCCAAGGCGGGTAAGGACACCTCGCTTCAGAAGTACAACGAAAACTACACGCCCCGCGCCGGCTGGTGGACCGAGTTCCCCAAGTACAGCATCTCCTTGCTCAAAGCCTGGTACGGCGATGCCGCGACGGCCGACAACGATTACTGCTTTACTCACCTGCCGCGCATGACCGGCGATCATTCGCACCTGACCACCGTCGTCAACATGGCCGACGGCGCTGTGCATGGCTACTTCGTCATGGGCGAGAACACGGTCGTCGGCTCGTCGAACTCCGCCTTGCAGCGCAAAGCGCTACGCAAGTTGGATTGGCTCGTGGTGCGCGATTTCTCGCTGATCGAAACCGCCGATTTCTGGAAGTCCTCGCCCGAACATGACCGCGGCGAGGTGCGAGCCGAAGAAATCGGAACCGAGGTATTCTTCTTCCCCGCCGCCACACACGTCGAAAAGGACGGCAGCTTTACCCAAACGCAGCGCATCCTGCAGTGGCATCACACAGCCGTCGAACCACCGGGCGACGCCCGCAGCGAGCTGCACTTTGCCTATCACTTGGGCAAGCGCCTGAAAGAACTCTACGCCGATTCGACCGACCCGAAGGACCGTCCCATGCAGGATCTAGCATGGGATTATCCCACTCACGGCCCCATCGAAGAACCCATCGCCGAAGCCGTTCTCGCTGAAGTGAACGGCTACTACACGGCTGATCGCAAGCCCGTCGGCGGCTTCACCGAACTGAAGAGCGACGGCTCGACCGCCTGCGGATGCTGGATCTATTCGGGCGTGTACGCGAATGGCGTCAATCGCGCCGCCAACCGCAAGCGCGCCACGGACCCCTACCACTACGGCCCGGATTGGGGCTTCGCTTGGCCTGCTAATCGTCGCATCTTATATAACCGCGCTGCTGCCGATTCCGATGGCCGTCCCTGGTCGGAGCGAAAGGCGCTCATCTGGTGGGACGACGCAAAGCAGCAGTGGACCGGCCACGACGTGCCGGATTTTCCCAAAGAAAAGAAGCCCGATTACCGAGCCTCGCCCGATTCTCGCGGCATCGACACCATATCCGGCGACGATGCTTTCCTCTTGCAGCCCGACGGCAAAGGCTGGCTCTTCGCTCCGACGGGCCTGCAGGATGGGCCGCTCCCCACGCACTATGAGCCTGTCGAATCCGTCATCGAAAACCCGCTTTATCGCCAGCAGTGCAACCCGGTGCGGCTCGAGTATCCCCGGGCGGATAATAAAATGGCGCGGCCTTATTCCGACCCGCGTTTCCCATACATCATCACGACATATCGGTTGACCGAACAGCACACCTCCGGAGCGATGTCGCGCTGGCTCTCTTGGCTCGCCGAGCTGCAACCCGAAATGTTCTGCGAGATCTCGCCGGAGCTCGCGCAAGAGCGCCGGCTGCAGAATGGCGACTGGGCCGTCGTCTCCACCGCGCGTGGCGAAATCGAAACGCGCGTCCTGGTGACCGCGCGCATGCGTCCCATAAAGCTGGGCCGCCGCGTCTTCCACCAGATCGGCATGCCCTACCATTGGGGAAATCGAGGCCTGGTCACCGGCGACTCCGCCAATGAACTGATAGCCTTCAGTGCCGACCCCAACGTGAGTATTCAGGAATCGAAGGCGCTGACCGGCGACATTCGTCCCGGACGCCGCGATCGTCATACACCCGTATCGCTGCAAGTGGAAAATGCGCCCGGCGAGCGATTGCGGGATCTTCCCGCCGCGCAGCAGCGCCCCATAGGCAAGCACCACATCGTCGCCCCCGAATCGAAACAAGGCGATCAGACCTAACAGATATGGCAAACGGCTTCTTCACCGACACTACACTCTGCATCGGCTGCAAAGCCTGCGAAGTTGCCTGTAAGCAGTGGAACCAATTACCGGACGATGGCTATCACTTCACCGGGATGTCGTATGACAACACAATGGCGCTCGGATCGAGCACTTGGCGCCACGTCAGCTTCATAGAGCGCCCGGCGCCTATCGGCGACGCGGATACCGGCGGCCTGGCGTGGCTGATGGCCTCCGACGTTTGCAAGCATTGCGCGCGTGCCGGGTGCCTTGAAAACTGCCCCACCGGGGCCATTATCCGCACCGAGTTTGGCTCGGTTTACGTGCAGCCCGATGTCTGCAACGGCTGCGGCTATTGCGTCTCGGGCTGTCCCTTCGGCGTCATCGATCGCAATCACGAAGACGGCCGCGCCTGGAAATGCACGCTCTGCTATGACCGCCAGAAGGACGGCATGCAGCCGGCCTGCGCAAAAGCCTGCCCCACCGCATCCATCCAATTCGGCGAGATCAACGACCTGCGGCATCGCGCTCGCGAGCGCGTCGACAAACTCCATGAGCTCGGCGTCAAGGAAGCCTATCTCTACGGAGAAGATGCTGCCAGCCAACCGGGTACGGAAGGCCTGAACGCTTTCTTCCTTCTGCTTGACAAGCCCGAAGTCTACAACCTGCCGCCGCATCCCGAAGTCCCGACTCATAAAGGCAAGAAAAGTTGGATCTCTGCTGGCCTTGCCGCTATCGGCGTCACCGCGCTCGCCTTCGCATCTGTCATGCTGGGCAACAGCGCACGGGAGTAGCTATCAAATGACCGAGCAGAATTCCAGGGGAAGCGGGCCCAAGTCGATCGGCTTTCTCACAGGCGATACTGACGACGGCCGTAACATCGATACAACACTCGGTACCCTGAGCGGCGAAGCAGCCTCGCAAGCAACTTTAGCCACCAAGCACGACGTCGTACTTCATTCGAAGGCGTTTCCTTACGTTCCCAGCAGCCAATCGCAAGCGAGCCCCAGCTACTACAACCAGCCGCTGCTGAAACAGCCCGTATGGATCTGGTCGATCCCGGCCTATTTCTATGTTGGCGGCGTGGCGGGCGTGGGCGCCACCTTAGGAGCCGCGGCCCAGTTGATGGCGCCAAAATCGATGCGCTCCTTGGTTATTCGCTCGCGCTGGGTCGCAATCATCGGCGGCGTAATCAGCTCCGGGCTCTTAATACACGATCTAGGCCGGCCAGCGCGCTTCCTCAACATGCTTCGCGTGTTCCGGGTCAGCTCGCCAATGAGCATGGGCTCCTGGATTTTATCTGCCTTTTCGAGCGCGGCCGGGGCGGCAGCTCTGGCGCCCTTCGGTCCCAAGCTTCTTCAACCGCTCGGAGAAGCCGCCGGGGTGCTGGCGGGCCTGTTCGGCCTCGGCCTCTCTGGTTACACTGGCGTGCTCATTTCCCAAACCGCCGTTCCCGTTTGGCAGGAATCCTACCGAACGAACCCGATCCTGTTTCTTGCCTCGGGCGCCGCCGCCGCCGGGTCTTTCTTCGAGTTCTTCCGGCTAAATGCCCGTGAGTCCCATGCAGTCGAGCGTTTCGCTCTCATGGGCAAATTTCTCGAGTTCGCCGCGCTCCTGGTCCTTCAGGCCGAAGCCCGCCGGGTGTCCCGAGTCGCCCGCCCGCTCGAGGAAGGCTTTAGCGGCTTTCTCTGGCGCGCCGCCAAGCTAGCCATAATCGCCGGAATCGCAGTCTCGGTTCTCCCCGGAAAGTCGCGAGCCAAGAGCGTCGTCTCCGGCGTCCTCGGCTCGGCGGCCAGCCTGTTCGTCCGCTTCGGAGTCTTCTACGCCGGCAAAGCGTCCGCCCGCGATCCGCGAGCCAGCTTCGAGCAGCAGCGTCAACTCTCCGGGCGTCCTCGCTAATGATCCACGTCATCCTTCCAGTTGGCCCGCTGCAATGCAACTGCTCCGTGCTGGGCGATGAACAGACGCGTGAAGCCATTGTTGTGGATCCCGGCGACGACATCGGCGAAATTACCCGGATTCTTGACCGGCATCAGCTCAAACTCAAAGCCATCGTGATCACGCACGCCCACATCGATCACATCGGCGGGGCGCACAAGCTGCGCGAACGGACCAGCGCGCCCGTCTACATGAATCAGCGCGATCAGGAACTGCTCAACATGCTCGACGTCCAAGCCGCCTGGCTCGGCATGACGCCGCCGCAGCGGACCGAAGTCGACACCTGGGCCGAGGACGGAGCCGTCCTGTCCCTCGGCCCCGCGGAACTGAATCTCTTGCACACGCCCGGCCACACCCAAGGCAGCATCTCCATTTGGATTCCGCAGCAGAATAAGTTGCTCGCGGGGGATACCTTGTTCCGTGACTCCATTGGCCGCACCGATCTACCCGGAGGCGACAGCCGTCAAATCCTTTCTTCGATCAAGACCCGCTTGCTCGATCTGCCGGAGGAGACGATCGTAATTCCGGGCCACGGCCCTAAGACAACAATCGGTCGCGAGAAAGAGCGGAATCCATTTTTGCGCGGTCTCTAATCAGCCCCGCTCCACATCCACCGTCTTCTCCGTCTTCATTTGTTCCAGCACGCTCGCAATCAGCTCTTTCGCCTGCATAAGGCTTTTCGTAATGAGTTGGATGTCCATCGCGGGCTTTCCCAATTGCCGTGCGCTCTGGCAATATACGCCGTGCTGGCCAACAAGCACCATGGCGTCCGTGATGCAGTCTAAAGTCACCGCCAGGCGGCCGCGCTCGCGGCCCATCATGAACTCGTAGCGCTCCAGCTCATCCTTGCGTTCCTCGTAGACCGACATGCTGCCCCAATTCTGACATGGCGTCCGGGCCCAGCCCACTCGCCCATTTTCTACACTGGAAACAGTTGGCGCGATGAACATACCTACCTGGCCGCAGGCCGGCGAGCGTGAAGCCGAGTTGCTCCGCATCGTGCTCGAAAGCGGGCATTGGGGCGGCTTCCATCCCTTCGTCACCGAATTTGAACGGAGTTTCGCCGCCTATCAGCAGGCCTCTCACGCCATCAGCGCCTTCAACGGAACCGTAACGCTCGAACTCGCGCTGGAGGTGCTTGGTATCCAGCCGGGGGATGAGATCATCGTTCCCGCGATTTCATTTGTTACCACCGCAACTGCCGTCTCACGCGCGCGAGCAATTCCCGTTTTTGTCGACATCGAACACGCTTCCTACAACATTGATCCAGAGCGGGTTCGTCAAGCCCTAACACCCAAGACCCGAGCCGTTATCGCCGTCCACTTCGGCGGCACGATGTGCAACATCGGCGAAATCTCGAAGATCTGCCTTGAAAACAATCTCTTCCTCATCGAGGACGCCGCGCATGCCCAAGGCTCCGAATGGAATGGCAGGCGCGCTGGCAGCTTCGGCATCGCCGGCTCATTCAGCTTCCAGAACGGCAAGGTGCTCTGTTCCGGTGAAGGCGGCATGCTGGTCACTTCGGACAGCGCCTTTGCCGAGCGGGCCCGCGCCCTAGCCAACTGCGGCCGGATTCCGGGTAGAAGTTTCTATGAGCACCATTACCTCGGCTCCAATTTCCGCCTCACGGCGTTTCAAGCCGCCGTCCTCCTCGCTCAACTCGAACGCCTGCCCGGTCAGATTCGCCAGCGGACTGCCAATGCGTGTCTCCTGAAAAATGTTCTTTCGGATTGCGAAGAAATCGTCTGGCAGGCCCAGCCGCCGCAGATAACCCAAAACTCCTTCTATCTCATGACTGGCCGGCTGCGCGGCCCGGCGGCTGCCCGCGATGCCTTTCTCCACGCGCTGGCCGCTGCGGGCGTACCATGCAAGCCGTTTTACCCACACACGCTCTACAACAATCCCGTTTACCGGAACGCACCCTGTCGCGTCATGCCTTGCCCCGTTTCCGAACAATCGATTCTCGACGCCTTTTGGCTGCCACATCGTGCGCTGCTCGCCGACGAGGCCACCACGCTTGAGATCGCCGAGGCAATTGGAGCTGCCGCCACTACTGAGATTCTTTCGTGCCGCCCGGGGTCGTGATCCTGGCGCCCGGCGTATCGAATCGCGTTTCGCCCGGGTGCACTTTCCTTTGCTCTTTCTCCACCGCAACCGCCTGTGCGCTCGGATCGTTCGTGAGGCTATCGATCCGCCGCTTCTTGGCCTCAATGTCCCGAAGGAGATTCGCGTTCTGCTCTTCCAGCGCCCGAATCTGCCGATGCTTCTCCTGGAGCGTGTTGATCCCTTGCGGCCCTCGCAGCATAATCGTGGCATAAGCCGCTAGCCCGGCCAGCGCCGCCACAGCCGCTAGAACGCGAAGGATCGAACGAGGTATCAATGCGAGGGGTCCTACATATGTTTATAAACTTGTTTCAACGAAAGGTCCAGCCGAAATCCAAGATTTGTAATAGATGGCTTGACTTGAGCGCGCAGTCCCAGGTCAAGCCTGCCGCCCGGCCAATAGAGGGAACCCAGTGACGGCATTCGCCATCACACCCCGCTCAAATATCAGGTCGGCATCCGATTAGATAGCTCGTCCTCTGGGTGGGTCGTGGCGATTTGTAGAATAGAGGCCGGCAGTCTTGTCCCTACTGCCGTCCGTTACGCATACTGGGAATAACTCGCAATCACTATTAGCTGCTTTTATGACCGATGCCCTAGTTGTTCTTTCTACCTTCTCAAATGAGAAGGACGCATTGCGCATCGGGAGCGCTCTTGTCGAAGCGCGCCTAGCCGCGTGCGTCAACGTCTTGCCTACCGTCAGGAGCATCTACCGTTGGAAGGGGGAGATCGAGCACTCCGACGAAAGTCTATTGCTTATCAAGACCACGCGGCAGGTCTTCCCCGCCCTGCGCGACCGGCTCAAAGAAATGCACTCCTACCAGACGCCTGAGATCGTAGCAGTTCCGATCGTGGACGGCCTCTTCGTCTATCTTGATTGGCTCACCGAGCAGGTCTCGTGAGCATCTGCCGGGCCTCAAACCTCGGCTCCTCTATCGAATCGACCAGATCTTATGTTGCTGCACCGACAAACGCCATGCCGGGTTTTCCTTCACCAGCCGAATGCACCACTCAAGCGTCCTCTTCGGCAAGTTCTCGCCCTCGAAAGCCGGAGAGATGACGTAGTGCTCGGCCTCGACGACTGTCCGCGGAATTCCTTGCCCGTACCCGCGCACATATTTCACCTCGTTCGCCGTGGTTTGCCGGATGGCGTGCTCGGCAACCTTCGGGCTGACGGTGATCCAATCTAAACCTTCGGGCAGTGTGATGCTTCCGTTCGTCTCGACCGCCAATCTGTAGCCCAAACCGTGCAGACCGGCTATCAGCTCGCCGTCAATTTGGAGCCCGGGCTCCCCGCCCGACAACACAATCCACTTGCATTCTCTGGACAGTACAGCTAGCTCGTCGGAGATTTCATCGAGCGTCATCTTTCGGCTGGAAATGAATTCCGTGTCGCAATCGAAGCCGTGCGTCTCTTGTTTACAACTGAGATTGCAGCCGGCAAACCGCAAAAAGAAGTTGGGCGTCCCGGCTCGAACGCCCTCCCCTTGTAGGCTGTAGAAAATTTCGTTGACGGCATACTGCCTCATACCGTCAGCGTAACGGACCAACTCGTTTCGAACTCAGAACCTCAAACCCCTTCCGAGCCGTGAAGCTTAACCAATTTGTTATACAGACCGAGCAGCAGAAACGTCGGCGCCCAATGGCCCACAAAGTTGGCTTTCCGTTCGTCGCCTGTCATCTGAAAGAACAAAGAGATGCCAATCGATCCCATCGCCGCCCATAACCACGTATCGGAAGGCAATTTCGCCGTCTGTTGTTCTATGCTCCGCGCAATCGGCCCCTCTCGATGTTCCGAGCGAGCTTGTGCGCGAGGCTCCGTAATAAGTTCAGGTGTCATGACTCCTCCTTCGGTAGTTAGATGCTTTTAAAGAGAAATCGATTTATGTTGTCGAGTACGCCGGCGATTCCAGACACTCGGAACAACAACAGCCTCTGGTAGAAGTGCATATCGTTGCACCTCTCGATTAAGCTAACGTGCGCCGATTTCCACACCGCTGTTTAAATTCCAGGGCGCAGCCCCGGCTAACATAGCTGCCGTTCCAACCGGCTTTTCAGTTCTGCGCGCGCCCTCAGCAGCCGGCTCTTCGCTGCGTACACGGAAATGCCAAGCGTTTCGGCCACATCGGGCATCGGCTTCTGCTCGATTTCCCGAAGCAGAAACACATTTCTTAATAGAGGCGGAATCCGACGAATCTCCCGCCGCAGGATCTCGACCCTCTCTGCGCTCTGCATCTCCATCTCCGGGGAGCGGCATCGGTCGCAAAGCTCGAATGTGATCGATTCTCCTGCCGAGCTCATGCATTCAAGCGATACAAGCTTTGAGCGCCTGAAATGGCGGAGCCGCATCAGGCACTCGTTCACCACAATCCTCACAAGCCAGGTCGAAAACTTAGAATCGCGCCGGAAACGATCCATGTTTTCATACGCCTTCACAAAGGACTGCTGGACCTGCTCCTCTGCTTCGTGGTGGTTCTTCAATATCAAATGCGCGGCGTTAAAAGCCATGGGCTGATAACGTTGCGCCAGTTCTCCGAAGGCGTCTTGCTCGCCATGCTCACACATGGCCAGTAACTCCTCCTCTGTGTTGTCCGCGTAAAGTCGATTTTGCATCTCAGCCGAGGTCGCAGAATCCTATTTGCGAAGCTCCTATGAGCAACTTTAAGGCGACCGGCGAGCTAAAAGTTGAGCCGGAAGAAAGCGTGTTTAGCAACTCTGAATCAACGCGGCTCGAAATTCAGTCGGTCGAATCTGAGTTGAGCGCATATGAAAAAGCCACATGGGCTATCAGTAAGATGCTGGGCGATTATGGAATCGGGTCCAAGCTACGCGAGTTGAGACTTCGTAAGAGGATGGGTCTTGCGGATCTGGGCCGGCACTCCGGGTTGTCTGCGTCGATGCTCTCTCAGCTTGAAAATGGCAAGCTGATGCCCACCTTGCCAACTCTTTCGCGCATCGCGGTGGTGTTCGACGTGGGGCTCGATCACTTTTTCGATGCGACGCGGTCAAAACGCGTTTTCGCCATCAGCAGAGCTCCAGAGAGAATCCGGTTTCCTCAAAATCCCGATGACACCCAGCCCGCCTTCTTTTTCGAAGTCCTGACCTATGACGTCGTGGACAAGCGGCTGTCCGCTTACCTGGCTGAATTCCCGTCGAGCGAAAACAACAAAAGGGGCGAGCATTCTCACGAGGGCTGGGAACTGGTGCATGTGCTATCGGGCGTGCTGTCAATCCACTACGAATTGGAAGACCATTACCTCGCCCCGGGCGACAGCGTCTATTTCGATTCGGTTGAGCCTCACTCTTACCAAGGCCGATCGGATCCCTCCGCCCGCGCTTTGATCGTTACCACGCTGCCGCTTCCCTGAATACATCGCCGCTTCTGACCCGGCGCTACTTACTTCTTGTCTCTGCTCTCCAACACGGACTGCGCATAATAATTCACCACCTTCGCTTCGCTTCGCGCAACTTCGTAAAATGCCGATCGCAGCACTTGTTCTTTCGCTTGGAACAAGCCTTGCCGAATTTCTTCCTGCACCCGGGGGTCGCTCAACTGCCTCTGTCCGGCCGGCTCTTTCGAGATCAGCTTGATGATCCGATAACCCTCCGCGGTTCTTAGAACCGGTGAAACCTGTCCCGGCGTCATTTCGAGGATCGCTTTCCGCAGCTCGGGATTCACCTTTTCCAGCGCGGACTCGGGCACGAAACCCAAATCTCCTCCGTTTGGGGCCGTGTTCGCATCCTCCGAATAGTTTTGCGCAAGAGTTGCGAAGTCCTCTCCTTGCCGCACCCGCAGGTCGATCATCGAAATCTTATTTCGAGCCTGCTGATCGTTTTGCGCCTTGTCGTTCTTTAGATTATTCACGTTCGGGTCGGCCGTGGGCGTTACCAATATCTGCGCCAGCCGTACCTTGTTTTCGGCAAGATTAAAGCTCGACTTATTCGCGTTGTAAAAGGCCGCCACATCCGCATCCGAAATCGAGATATGTGAGCCGATCTCTTTGTTGAACAATTTCTGAACGCTCAGATCGCGGCGAATCTGCGCCTTGAAATCCGGAACCGACATTTTGCGGTCGTTAAGAAGCTTCTGAAATTGCTCCTGCGTATAGAGCGCCTTATCTTCGTTGAACTTCGCCTCCACATCGGCATCGGAAGCCAACAGGCCTTCCCTTTCGGCGCGCTGCAGAAGAATCTCATTGTCGATAAGCGCGCGCAGCGTCTCAAGGCGCAGTTGAACGGTCTGGTCGGGATTCGCCTTCAAAGGCGCGTTGGGAAACTGAGCGGCAATGGCGCGTTCCAGTTCCCCATACAGGATGGGGCGGCCATTGACGGTAGCGGCAACATCTTTCGAAACAGGCTTGTTGCAGCTTACAAACGTCAGCGCCAGGGCTAGGGCCAGCCCGCCCCGGGCGCAACGTTTCATATCTCTAACCATTGACGCTTAAGCTTTGACCTTCTTGATCTCGTCTACCAGCGCGGGCACCACTTCAAACAGGTCCCCGACCACGCCGTAGTCGGCGGCCTCGAAGATAGGCGCGTTCTCATCCTTATTAATCGCCACCACTGTCTTCGACCCCTTCATTCCAACCAGATGCTGAATAGCTCCGGAAATACCTATGGCGAAGTAAACCTTTGGCGAGACGGTCTGTCCCGAGCTTCCCACTTGCCGCTCCATCGGAAGCCAGCCGTTATCGCAAATTGGACGGGAGGCCGCCAGTTCGGCCCCGAGAACATCGGCGAGCGCTTCGACAATCGGCAGATTGTCTTTCTCTTTGATGCCCCGTCCCACGGAGACAATTACCTCGGCAGCGCCTAAGTCAATCGACCGCTGCGCTTCTCGAAAAGGCGCTTCCGGTTTGCTGCGAATCTGTGATGCATCCAGCTTTACCGGAAACCGTTCCACCGGCGCGCGTGCGGCGGGCGCTTCGGAGACACGAAATGCCCCCGCCTGGATCGACACAAACTGCTGCTCGCTCGCCGCTTTCACATCCGCGTTCAGCTTACCTTGGAAAAGCTGCCGTACAAAGACCGGGGAGGCCTCTTCTGCCTTCACAGCGACCACATCGCTGATCAGCACCTTGCCCAGGCGCGCCGCCAACTTCGGCGCGTAGTCTCGCACTTGATACGTGTGCGGAAAGACCACCGCCTGCGGCTGCTGGGCTTGTATCAATTGCTCGATCGCCGCCGTGTAACCATCCGGCGTATATTCGGTGAGCAGCGGGTCGTCCAATGCGAAGACTCTTTCTACTCCGGCTATCTTGGCGTTGTCGGAATACCCGATAACCGCCGCCTGAGCCTGCACGTCCAGGATTCCAGCGATTTGCTGCCCCGCTGCCAACGCTTCGAAGGACATCCGGCTCAACTTGCCGTCGCGCTGCTCCATCACTACCAGCACGCTCATATGACGCGAGCCTCAAACTTCAACTTCTCGGCCAGCTCATGCGCTGCCCGCTTGGCATCGCCGCTGAATATTTGCGATTGCTTATTGCGTTGGGGAACATACACGCGTTCAATTGTTAATCCGGTTGCGAATTCCGCTTGCAACTCACCGGAGGAGATGACTTTCATCTCCTTTGTCTTTGCCTTCTTTATGCCCATGAGTGTGGCATAGCGCAACTTCTTAATGCCCGATTGAATCGTCAGTACGACCGGTAGGGGAAGCAGCACGTTTTGAAACCAGCCATCCTCCAGTTCGCGCTTCACTCGGACGTGGTCTCCCTGCGGCTCTACTTCCATCACAATAGTCGCGTGCGCGTAACCGAGCAGTTCAGCCATAATCACTCCGGTCTGCCCATAACCAAGATCGTCGGATTGCAATCCCGTGAGAACGATGTCCGCCTTTTCCGCCTCTACGGCTTTCGCCAGCAGTCGCGCCGCGGCCAACGGATCTAGCTGTGTCCCATCGTTCAACTGCACGTGGATTGCCCGGTCCGCGCCCTTTGCAAGCGCCTCTCGAATCGTCTGAGCCACCCGGTCGGGACCCGCGCTCAGAACCACCACCTCGCCCCCGAGTTTTTCTTTCAGCTGCAGCGCCTCTTCCAATGCGTACGCATCCGGTTCGTTCATCTCGTATGTCAGGTCGGTCTCATCCAGTCTCTTACCATCGCTGCCGGCGCGCAGCGAGGAATCGCGAGCCGGCACTTGCTTCACGGACACTATGATTTTCATTCGGTTTGTGGACCGAGCCCTTGAGCCGGTCTCGGAACGTCTCTCTTAGTATGCCGGATAGATTGCGAAAAGCGCTTCTTGTGCTCCGCAGCGGCGCGAATTGCCCCGTGGTTCGGCGCCACTCACTTGAACACGCGCGGAACACCCTTGGCGAAAGTGTCGCGCACTGCTAGCCGTCTTCGAATCGGCGGCGGGGTCATATCGCGTTCTTCGGAATCGAAGACTTTATCGCCCTGCGCTATCAGGTAATCGGCCGTCCGCGCAGCGAGCGACTGAATGGTCAATCCCGGATTCGCCGATCCCTGCGTCGGGAGAATGCTGCCGTCGCAAACAAAAAGATTCGAGACATCGTGCGTGCGTCCGTATTTGTCCACCACCGATGTTCCTGGATCGGAGCCCATTCGAGCGGCGCCAACCAGGTGTGCGTAACGGGATTCCTGAACTACTTCTTCGGCCCCGGCCGCGCGCATGACTTCCATCACGGTCTTCTTGCCGAACTCGATCAGCTTCTTGTCGTTCTCGCGCAGGCTGAAGCTCACCTTCGCTACGGGAATTCCAAATTGATCCTTCTCTTCCGCCACTTCTACCCGATTTTCAGGCCAAGGCAAAATCTCGCCCAGCACCCCGAGCGTCGCCCAATGGTTGTAATCCATCAACACGCGGCGCATGCCCCAGCCCCACGCGCCTTTCGCCACCATCATCTGCTTGGCGAAAGCGATAGGCAGCGGGCCCACTGTCTGTATCGCGAAGCCGCGCGCGAACCCTCGCCTCGGATCGGTTTCATAGAACTCCTCGGTGAGCGCATGCGCGGGCGGCGCCTTGTACATACGAATTAACTCTGCGAAGCGCCCCAGCACGACGTTGCCCGCTTGCGCCATCAGATACCGTCCTACTGTGCCGCTCGAATTAGCCAGGCCGCTATCGTGCCCGGCACAAGCCGAATTCAGCAGCAGCCGCGGCGTCTCGATCGCGTAACCGCAAACCACTACTGCCTTCGCTCGCTGGAAATGTTCCCGGCCATTCTCGTCGTAATAATGAACGCCGTTGGCGCGCCGCTTGTCCTTCATCGAAATGCGGAACGCCATGGAAAGCTCGCGCACCTCTGCGCCATATTCCAGCGCTTCCGGAACATGCGTGATCAGCGTGCTCGCTTTCGCGCCAACCTTGCACCCTTGAATACAAAAGCCCCGATAGATGCAGTGCGGGCGATTGCCGCGTGAGCCCGACAATATCGCCACCGGTCCACCCGCGCAGACACGAATGCCCAGCTTCGTGCATCCGTCCACCAGCACATTGCCCACCCCGCCCATCGGGTGCGGACCGTATGGGTAGCCGTGCGGGTCGCCCCATGGAAAATAAGCCGGACCCGCCACCGGAATCTCGCGCTCCAGCAATTCGTAATAAGGCTTCAAGTCTTCGTATGAAATCGGCCAATCGGCGCCCACGCCGTCTTGGGTATAGACGCGAAAATCCGACGGGTGAAAACGCGGCGCGAAAGCCGCCCAATGCACCGACCCCCCGCCCACGCCCTTGCCGCTGTTGTTTTCCCCGAGCGATAACGGGTCCTTCCCCCCTGTGATGCGGAGATCGTTCCAATACAGCTTGTGGGAACCCTTCTCATCACTGACCCAGTCGCGTTCTGTATCCCAAAACGGCCCGGCCTCCAGCCCTACTACTTTGAATCCTGCCTTCGCCAGGCGCTGCAGCAGTACGCCGCCGGCCGACCCAACGCCCACTAAGCAGTAATCGACATCTTCTTCATCGCGATATCGCCGCATCTCTCGCGAAATCCGCTGAAGCGGCCCTAGAATTCTCTTTTCTTCATGCGGCGCTTCAAATGCGCCGAGCACTGGAATTTTCAATGCGTTCCCGCTTGCCCGTGATGACTCGTTTCACTCGCGCCGGTCTGCTCATAGACATCCGAAATGGAATCGGGCGGCGCCACCCATTCGTATCTCTGCTCGTCCACTTCCCACGGCTCCGGCAGCCCACCCTCCAATCGCATATACGCGCGCGGATAAGCCGGACCGCCATACCCTATCTCGTCCCATGCCCACGGATGTGCGTAGTAGGCGCTCACGCAATCGCCCACCAGTAACTGCCAGTACCGATCGATCGACATCCGCGACCAGATCTCATGCGCCGCCAACTCCTCTCCGTCGTGAATCGACTTCAAAATCTCCTCTTGCTGTTGCCGATCAAGTTCCGTGTACGCGCGGCCATGCTTCTGGCGCGCTGTTTCATCTATAGCTCGCAATCCCAGCCGGTGCGAATCTCGATCCGCCGGCATATCTTCGTACCGATAGCCGCTGATCCTGTTTTCAAACAAGCGCTCGTCAATGTAATTCACGACCGGAATTCGCCACTCGGGCAGCCGGTCGTCTTGCGGTACGATGCGGTCGCACACTGCGCTCATCAACGCAAGCTCTTCGTCGGTGAAGAAACGAATCTCCGGCACAGCATTGACTCGGGCTTCAACTTCCCGTCTCGTGGCGGCGTCCCAATAAGCCTTCTGGCTTAGAGTGCTGAAACCCGGATAATATCCCGGCTGCTTGCGCTGCTTCACTGGCCCTCTCTCCGCAACATGCTTGCAAGCATTCCCAAAGCCCCGCACGCCGCAAACAGCAGCGGAGCGAAAATCGGGGGCCCATATAGCACGTTGTAAAGCCAATGCTTCTTCCCGCCGCTTCGTCTGGCAATGCCGCGCGCGTGGTAAATGAAGCCGACTCCGCCGTCAATGGCTGTCAAAGCCGATATCGCCGGCAGAGGTCCCCGCGCCGCCCGCTCGCTGAAAATCGCGCCGAGGCATGCCGCAAATTGCAGGGGCGCCAAAACAATCGGCGTCCATTGCGCCCAAATCCGAAACCGGCTCTTGTAATGCGAGTACCATGCTTCAAATCCGGAAAAAACGGCCCACACGGCCGCCACCCCGCAGAGGTGCTTTTGAAAGCGGCCCTCGTTCAACTCGCGCCGCCAACCCTGTAATCCGCTCTCCGCCGGTTCTTCGGGATCCTCTTCTCTTCTGAGATACGACGCCATGAATCCCAGATAGGCTGCCGTGCCGAACAGCAGTGGAGCGAATATGGGAGGTCCCATTACGATATTCACAACCGGAATGCGCCAACCACCCGGTTTGCGCTGAATGCCTCGAATGTGAAACCCGAAGCCGATGACGCCGTCGGCCAGCGTCACAGCCGATATCCAGCGCATCGCCGTCCGTGCCGCTCGGCGGCTGACAAACCCCGCTAACGCAGCCCCCGTGAGCGCGCCGCTCAGCAATACAGGCGTGTACATAGCCAAATTGCTGTAGCTGCCCTTGTAGTGCTCGTATCCGACTTCCAGGCCGCTCACAAAACTTGAAGCCGCGGCCACCAGCGACAACGATCTTTGAAATCGCCCGTCCGCTATGTGTTCCCTAACGCTCTTTACCAGCACCTATAACTCTAGACGTGCTTACAGGTGAAGTGTTGCTCGACGAGCGCACAGGCCGTGGCTTGGCCGTTGTGCGCGATCTAATAGCCACCTGAGAATCTTCACAGGCGATTCGCCGTCACATTCCATCCCGGGCGTTGTCTTAAAAGTATGGCGAAGACTGCATCGGAAGTAATCGTCGACACCTTGATCGATTGGAATGTCGACACCATCTTCGGGCTCCCCGGCGATGGCATCAACGGCATTATGGAAGCGCTCCGCAAGGCCAAGGACAAGATTCGCTTTATCCAGGTGCGTCACGAAGAGGCCGCCGCGTTCATGGCCTGTGGATATGCCAAGTTCACGGGTCGCCTTGGCGTCTGCATGGCGACCTCCGGGCCCGGAGGCATCCATCTGCTGAACGGCTTGTATGACGCGAAGCTCGACGGTCAGCCGGTCCTCGCCATTACCGGATTACAATTTCACGACCTGATCGGCACGCACACACAGCAGGATGTCGCTCTCGACAAGTTGTTCATGGATGTCTCCGTATACAACGAACGTATTATGGGAGCGGCGCATGCGCAGAACATCACAGAACTGGCCTGCCGCACCGCTCTCGCGCGCCACGGCGTGGCTCATATCACCATCCCGGTCGACATTCAGGATCAGCCTCTTAATAAGGACATGCGCTCGTCACGCAATAAGCCCAACCATGTCTCCGATGAGTTCGCGCGCGGCGCCCGCCGCCCCGAGCCGGCAGAAATCGAAACGGCCGCCGAAATCTTGAACAATGGCAAGAAGGTCGCCATCCTCGCCGGCCGCGGCGCCCTCAAGGCCGGTCGGCAGTTGGAAGAGGCCGCGGACCTGCTCGGCGCGCCGATCGTCAAGGCTCTGCTTGGAAAGTCCTGTGTGCCCGACGATAGCCCCTACACTACGGGTGGCCTCGGCCTGCTCGGAACCTTGCCCTCCGAAGAAGCGATGGAGGCCTGCGACACGCTGTTAATCGTTGGCTCCTGTCTACCTTACATCGAGTTCTATCCAAAAATCGGCGACGTCAAGTGCGTTCAGATCGACATCGATCCCTCGCGCATCAGCCTTCGCTACCCGGCCGATGTCGCTCTGGTGGGCGACGCCGCCGAAACGCTGGATGCGCTGATCCCTCACCTTAAGAAGCACGGCCACGCGTTCCTTGAGAAAGCGCAAGAAGGCATGAAGGAGTGGCGCGAGCTGATGCGCCAGCGCGGAACCGCGACCGATTCGCCGATGAAGCCGCAAGTGGTCGCCTATGAGCTCGGCAAACGCCTTAAGAGCGACGCTATCGTCGCGAGCGACTCCGGCACCATTACCACCTGGTGGGCGCGCCAGATCCCATCCCTGCAGGGTCAGCTTCACAGTTGCTCTGGAAATCTGGCCACCATGGCTTGCGGCTTTCCGTACGCCATTGCGGCTCAGGTCGCTTATCCATACCGCACGGTGGTCGCCTTTGTAGGCGATGGCGGTTTCACGATGCTCATGGGTGAGCTGGCTACCTGCGTCAAATACAAACTCCCGCTCAAGATTTTCGTCATCAAGAACAATGCGCTCGGCCAGATCAAGTGGGAACAGATGGTGTTCCTCGGCAACCCCGAGTACGAGTGCGACCTGCAGCCCATCGACTTCGCGGCGGTCGCCCGCGGCTTCGGAATTCCCGGCTTTGTCATCAACACGGCAGCCGAGTGCGGCTCCATCATCGACACCGCCCTTTCAGTCGCCGGTCCGGCGTTGATCGAAGCTGTCGTCGACCAGAACGAACCTCCCATGCCCGCAAAGGTGAACGCTAAGCAAGCGATTCATTTCGCCGAGTCCCTGGCTCGCGGCACCAAGGATTGGGAAAAGATCGCCGCCACCATCGCGAAAGACAAGATTCGTGAACTCGTCTGAAGCCCCCATACTTTCCGGCCGTGTTACCGCTCTTCGCATTCCAACCGATAACCCCGAGGAGTCGGACGGCACCGCCGTCTGGGATTCCACCGGAGTCCTAATCGTCGAGCTCACTGCCGCCAATCGCACCGGGCTTGGATTCTCCTACACCACCACGCCTGCCGCGCTCGCGGCAAAGGATCTCATCGAAAAGGCCGTCCTCGGCAAGAGCGCCTTCGACATCCCCGCCATTCATTCGGCGCTCGACATTCAAGTTCGTAACTGGGGCCGCCCCGGACTAGTTTCAACCGCCATCTCAGCCGTCGACACGTGTATCTGGGATTTGAAAGCCCGCCTGCTGAACCGGCCTCTACTGACAATCCTTGGAAAGGTACGCGATGAGATTCCCGCCTATGGCAGCGGCGGCTTCACATCCTACACCGAAAAGCAGCTTCTAGAACAGCTCACCGGCTGGGCTGCCGAAGGTTTGCGCTCCGTCAAGATGAAGATTGGCCGCGATCCCAGCCAGGATGTCGCGCGGGTCGCATCCGTGCAAAACGCGCTGCGGGGCAGTTCGCAATTGTACGTGGACGCCAATGGCGCCTATACTCGCAAGCAAGCGTTGCAAAAAGCACGGGAATTTGCCGGCCTGGGAGTCGTATGGTTCGAAGAGCCCGTCACTTCAGACGATCGCGTGGGCCTTCATCTGTTGGTAGAACATGCCCCACCGCTCATGAATATCGCCGCCGGCGAGTATTGCTACGTCCTCGACGACGCTCGCCTCCTGCTTGAGGCCCAAGCCGTCGATGTTTTGCAAGCCGATGTCACGCGCTGCGGCGGCGTCACGAACTTCCTGAAGATTGGCCATCTCTGCGAGACCTCTCATTTCCCGCTCTCGGCCCACACATCGCCGTCCGTGCACGCCACGTTATGCTGCGCGCTTGTGTCCGCAATCAACGTCGAATACTTTCATGACCATGCGCGCATCGAGCAAATGATCCTCGACGGCGCGCTCCGCCCCGTAAATGGAAACTTGAGACCTGATGGTTCGCGTGCCGGCTTAGGCCTTGAATTCAAGCGAGCCGACGCAGAAAAATTTCAAGTATTCTCCGCCTGCTCACCTTCCGACTGAACCCTTCCCGCTACTGGCCGCCGCCCGGCTGTTGAGAGAGAGTTCCCACGTTGTTCTTGTCCACCACGAAAGATCCGGTGTCCACAAACTGCGGAACCGGCGCGAAAGAATTTTCCTTCCAGTTGCCGGAAAGCGGAGACGGCGGGTGCAGATGCATGTCTGCCACCACCTTGGCGCCAAAGTACGCCATGGTCCAGGGCTTTTGAGCGATAGTGGCCGAAATGACGCCCTTCTTGATCCAATCGAGCGTATTCGGGTCCGTGTCCATAGCGACTATCGTGATCTTGCCGCCCATATTCTCCCGATTCACCACATCGGCCACCGCCGGACAAGCCAGAGCTTCCAGGCAAATGAATGCCGCGACCTTAGTCTTGCTGTCGATCAACTTTTTTGCGCTGTCGAAAGCGATGTCGGAGTTGCCATTCATGTCGATAGTCTGCAGAATGTTGATGCCCGCGTGTTCGGCAAACGCAGCCTTGTAACCATTCAAGCGGTCCTTCAGGTTCGCCTGGCTCGCGATTGTAAAAATGACAACGTCGCCTTTGCCACCGATGAGCTTGGCCGCGAGATTTCCTCCCGTTGTCCCTGCATTGAAGTTGTCGGTTCCTACAAAGAACAAACGTTTGCTGTCGGGGGCGTCGGAATCGATCGTGATAACCGGTATACCCTGTCCCACCGCCGAATCAATGTCCGGACCCAGAATCGTCGCGTCCGTGGCCGAGACCAAAATTCCTGCCGGCTTCTCCGCCAGCGCCCTTCGAAAGGCCTCGTGCTCGCCTTGTGGATCGTGCCCGTCCGGCCCCTGCATCTCGCCCTTGACTTTTATCTCATTGACGGCGTGAGTCAGGCCTTGCAGCGCGGTTTGCCAATAAGCGATCTTCGTGTTGTCCGCAACCAGAATATATTTTTCGTTCGGCTCGTGCGGATTGGTCGAGCAGCCGGTCAGTAAAAAAAGCGCGGCCGAAAGCCCTGCCGCTGAGAATGCCCACTGAAGTGTTCTCATCAGGTGTACCTAGCGCGGGAGTATATCATGCCAACGCGCATTGCTCCAGATGATGCCTTGTCACTGTTGCCACCCGCCCCCCAGCGCATTATAGATCTGCACCATGGAGAGACGCTCATTCAATCTTGCACGCGCCAGATTCAATTCCGCCGAGAAATAGTTGGTCTCGTTCGTCAGAACTTCCAGGTAGCTAGATACCCCGCCCTTGTACCGCATCTCGGAAAGATTAGCGGCCTCATGCGCGGCGTCCGTGAGAAGCTCCTGGTGTTGGCGGTACTCGCGGTACTTGCGATAGGCAATCAACGAATCCGAGGCCTCTCGAAACGCTTGCTGAATCGTCTGCTCGTAAGTCAATAGCGCCTGCTGCTGCTGCGCCTGCGCGAGCCGCACATTGGCCCGAAGGCTTCCCGCGTTGAAGATTGGCTGCGTGGCTGACGCCGTATAGTTCCAGGCGCGCGACGCCGGAGTGAAAATATTAGTCAGCCCGAAGCTCTCCACTCCGCCGCTCCCTGTCAACGATATCTGCGGGAACAGTTGCGCCCGCGCCACGCCGATCTGCGCGTTAGCCGCTACCAGTTGCTCTTCTGCCTGTCGAATATCGGGCCGCCGCTCCAGCAGAGATGACGGAATACCCGCCGGAATGCTCGGCGGCAGCGGCTGTTCCGTCAATCTCAGGCCGCGTTCTATGGCGGTCGGATTCTCGCCCAACAGAGTACTGATCTGGTCTTCTTGTTGTCCAATCTGGCGCTCGGTGTCGGGAATACTCGCGGCCGCCGTTTCCACCAGTTGCTGCGCCTGCCGCACATCCAGCAGCGATGTTGCCCCGCCCTGCTCCAGCGTTTGCGTCAGTTGTAGCGACTGCTGCCTCGAAGCAAGTGTCCGTCTCGAAATATCGAGTTCCAGATCCAGCTCGCGAAGCTGAATGTACGCCGTCGCAAGGTTTTCGACGAGCGTCGCAATCACTGCCCGCTGCCCCCATTCGGAGGCGAGCAGATTCGCGCGCGCCGCTTCTGTCGCGCGCCGGTACCGGCCCCAAAAGTCGATATTCCAGGAACCTGAAAAGCCCAGTTCTTCCGCGACGTAGGAGTAGGCGGGAAGCACGCCGGCAATCGGCGGCTGCCGTGTCCCCGAGACGCTTGGACCTGCGCCTATGTTCGGAAACTGCTGCGCGCGCGTGATCACCAATTGCGCTTGCGCTTGTTGTATGCGCGTCGCCGCGATTCTTATATCGAAGTTCTGCTGGAGGCCGGTTCGAATGAGCTTCTGCAGTTCGGGGTCCTGGAAAACCGTCCACCACTTCTCGTCCGCGAACGACTGCCCAGTCTGAGTCGTGGGCCCCGCGGGATCCGCCCCGCGATACGTGGCTGGAACGTTCACAACGGGCCGGCGATAATTCGGGCCCACCGTACAGCCAGAAACAAGCAATAGCGCCCCGGCGATCGCAAGAACGCGCCCGCTCACGATGCGGACTCTCCTGTGTCCGGTTCAGCCGGCTTGAGAGTCGCCCCAGCCTTCCCGCGCCCCCTGACTCGATGCGTGATTTTTTCGACTACGTCAAAACTTACGGGTATCAGGAAGATCGCGATCAGCGATGCCGCGAGCATTCCACCAATCACCGCCGTGCCCAAAATCTGCCGCGACACCGCGCCCGATCCCTGCGCTCTCCATAACGGCACGCAGCCGAGGATAAACGCGAAAGCGGTCATCAATATGGGGCGAAGTCGGATGCGCGCCCCTGTTAGCGCGGCTTCTTCGATACTCTTGCCTCGCTCTTCGTACTCGCGCTTTGCGAATTCAACAATTAGAATGGCATTCTTGGCTGCCAGGCCGATCAGCATGATCAGGCCGATCTGCGCATACACATCGTTATCGAAACGCCGCAGCCACAGGAACATGTACGCTCCGAATACCGCAATCGGCGTCCCGAGCAATACGCTGAACGGCAAAGACCAGCTCTCATATTGCGCCGCCAGAATCAGAAACACGAAAACGAGCGAGAGTCCGAAAATCACGCTCGCCGGCAAGCCCGCCGCGGCTTTCTGCTCCTGATAAGACATGCCCATGTAGTCGTAGCCCATCTCGCGCGGCATGGTCTGCGCGAATACCTCCTGCAACGCTTGCATGGCCTGTCCGGAACTGTAGCCGGGAGCTGCCGAGGCGAAGATCTCGGCGGAATGATACTCGTTGTAGCGCATCGTGAACTCGGGGCCTTCAATCGGATGAATGTCGGTCACTGCGTTCAGCGGAACCATCTGATTCTGGTTGTTGGTGATGTAGAACTGGCTCAGATTCGTTGCCCGCGTGCGATAGTTCCCTTCGGCTTCCACATAGACCTGCCATTGGCGCCCGAACTGGTTAAAGTAATTCACCAGGTATCCGCCCATGAACGTTTGCAAAGTTTCGTAAACGTCGGCGATGTTGACGCCCTGACGCTCCACCTTCAATCGGTCCACATTGACGTATTCCTGCGGCACGCTCGGCAGGTAGCTCGTCGCAATGCCCGCCAGTTCTTTCCGTTTCTGCGCCGCCGCGAGAAATTTACCGAGGTTGTCCGTCAAAAATTGCAGCGTGCCGCCGGAGCGGTCTTCCAGTACGAAAGTTACGCCGCCCGAGGTGCCCACGCCAGGAATCGAAGGTGGAGCAAACGAAAACCCGATGCCATCCGGAATCTTCGAAATCTCTTGTGAGATGTGCGTGCGAATTGCGGTGTAATGCTCCTGCGGGCTGGTTCGCGCATCCCACGGTTTTTCAGTAACAAAGAAGAATGCGCTATAAGTTGCCTGCACGAAACTCAGTAGGCTGAAACCTACAACCGAAGTGCAGCCCTGCACTCCGGGCGTATGCATGATGATGTCTTCTACTTTCTTAGCAGCTGCGGAGGTGCGCTGCAGAGAGGCCGCGTTCGGCAGTTGTAGCGCGACGAAGACGTAACCTTGATCCTCTTCTGGCAGAAACGAAACGGGCAGCCGCTTCCCCACCAGAAATGCAATGCAGGCCACTGCGGCGAGAAACAATAGACTGAACCCGGCCTTGCGGATCAGCCGTCCGGAAGTATGAACGTAGCCTTCCGTCACGCGCTCGAAAGTTCGATTGAACCAACCGAAGAAGCGCGCCAGCGGTCCGTGCGACTCCTTCCGGGGCCGCAACAGGAGCGCCGCTAATGCCGGGCTCAGCGAGAGCGCGTTGAACGCCGAGAAGATGACCGAAATCGCAATCGTAACTGCGAACTGCTGGTACAAGCGTCCGGTGATTCCGGGAATGAAAACCGTCGGCACGAAGACCGCCGTAAGAATTAACGCGGTCGCGATCACCGGGCCCGAAACTTCCTCCATGGCCTTCAACGATGCCTCCCGCGGCGTCATTCCTTCGTCGATATGGCGCTCGACCGCTTCTACCACCACAATTGCGTCATCCACCACAAGCCCGATAGCCAGCACCAGCCCGAATAGCGACAGCGTATTGATGGAGTAGCCCAGCATCGGAAACACGACAAAGGTTCCGATGAGTGAAACCGGCACGGCGGCAAGCGGAATGATTGTCGCGCGCCAGCCCTGCAGGAAAATATAGACGACCAGAATTACGAGGCCGAGTGCCTCTAGGAGCGTGTAAATAATCTCCTGCATTCCGGCCGTGACCGCTTTCGTCGTGTCAAGGCTCACCTGATAAGCGAGATCCTGCGGGAATCGCTGCGCCAGTTGCGCCATCGCCTTCCGCACGTTATTCGCCGCGTCCACGGCATTCGTCCCGGGCAGTTGATAGACCGCAAGTATCGCCGAAGGCACGCCGTTGTAGCGCGCCGTCAGATTATACGTTTGAGACCCGAGTTCCAGCCGCGCTACATCCTTGAGTCGCAGATTGGAGCCGTCGGGATTCACGCGCAGCACAATGTCGCCGAATTGCTCCGGCGATGTCAATCGCCCCTGCGCCCGCACTGTATATGTGAACTGCTGGCCGTTCGGAACAGGTTCGGCCCCGATCTGGCCCGCCGGATTTACCGTGTTTTGCGCGTTTATGGCCGACACAATTTGCGGAACTGTGACATTCAACTTCGCGAGCCGGTCGGGATTGATCCAGCAACGCATCGCATATTGGCCGGCGCCAAAAACCTGCACGCGGGCGACGCCGGTCACGCGAGTCAATTGATCGACTAAGTTGATATATCCGTAATTGGCCAAGAAAATCGCGTCGTAAGAAGAGCGCGGCGAATACAGCGCAATCAGCATCAGCGGCGAAGTTAGGGACTTCTGCACCTGCAGCCCCGCCGTGTTGACCTGCGCCGGAAGTTGCGATTGCGCCTGCGCCGTGCGAAGCTGCGTCAACACCTGATCGATATTCGGATCTGTCGCGACGTCGAAATCGACTGTAATCTGCGACTGCCCGTTATTGGCGTTGATCGAGTACATGTAATTCATGTTGTCCACGCCGCTGATCTGCTCTTCTAGCGGCGTCGCGACGGATTGCTCCAGGGTCTGCGCATCGGCGCCTGGATAGATCCCGGTGACAAGAATCTCGGGCGGAACGATGCTCGGAAACTGCGCCACGGGCAGGCGGAGCGCCGAAATCCCACCCACCAGAACCATCAGAATCGCGATCACCATCGCCACAATCGGGCGATTGATGAAGAATTTCGGCATCGCTACTGAGCCTCGCCCTGGTTCTTATATGGCGATACCGTAATCGAATTGTCGGGCTTCGGATTCACTACCGCGCCTTCTCGCACCTTCGAGGTTCCTTCGGAAACCACGCGATCGCCTGGTTGCAGTCCACTGTTTATGACCCATAGCTCGCCGACTCGCGGCCCGGTTTGAACACTGCGGATGCCAACTTTGTTGTCCCGGCCTACAACCGCCACTTGGTATCTTCCCTGTAGTTCACTAACCGCGCGCTGGGGAACCAGCAGGGCATTTTCATGCGTTGCCGTCACGGCGCGAATCCGTCCGAACTGGCCGGGCCGCAAAATGTTGCCCGGATTCGCGAATGCGCCAACAATCTGAATACTGCCCGTCTGAGTGTTCACCTGGCGGTCGGCGAAAAGAACCCGGCCCTTTTGCCCGTACACTTTGTTGTTGGCGAGCGTTAGTTCCAGCGGAACTGCCGCGTTCGAGCGCAACAGATCCCCTCCACCCCCGGCCGGAATCTTCCCCGCGAGCGCCAGATATTCTTGCTCGCTAATTGAGAAGTACGCCTTAATGGGATTCACTTGCGAGATCGCCGTCAGCACCGTGCTGGGCGTCACTAGATTTCCGATCTGCGTCGTTGTAATGCCTGCGATCCCATCGATCAGCGACCGTACTTTGGTGAATCCGAGGTTCAACTGCGCCTGCTCCACCGCGGCTGCGGCGCCTTTAATCCCAGCCTGGTTTGTCTCGATCAAAGCTTCGTTCTGTTTCTGGGTCTGAATGTCGTTATCGAGCTGGCTCTGCGCAATCGCATGCGCCTGAGCCAATGGCGTGTCGCGCTTAACATTGATCTGCGCGAGCCCCAATTGCGCCTGCGCCTGCGCAAGCTGCCCTTTGGCGCTGGCAAGCTGACCTAACGCCTGGTCGAGAACAGCCTGAAACGGCCGCGGGTCGATCTCAAACAGCACCTGCCCTTTGTGCACGAACGATCCTTCGCGGTAATCCTGCTTCAGCAGATAACCCGTCACTTGCGGCTGAATGTTGGCGTTGACAAATCCTTCAAGGGTTGCCACCCAATCGCCGTACACCGGCACATTCTCTTGTTTGACCGCAGTGACTTCGACATCAGGAGGAGGTGGCGCGCTCTGCGCGGGATTCGGCTTCGCCGCGCACGCGGTGAGAAACGCGGCGCATATGGAAATAGCGATAAGAGTCCAGTAGCGGGCTTCTTTTTGCATGTGCAATCGACACTCGAGTCCACCGCCACCCAAACGAGAATGAAGCACGCGGTTGAGCGCGGCGGCGCTTAATGGCTAGATGCACCCCGAGCCCGCAAAGCCGCAGGTAAATGGCGCCGGCTATTGCGTCGGCGCTTGAAACGGTTTGACCTGGTCCTCTATTTTGGACTTGTCGCCGACCACCACGATCGACATCTTGTCGGGGGCGAGGTATTTCTCCGCCATGCCTTGCACATCCTGCGGCTTGACGGCGATCACTTTACGCACATAATCGGTGAGAAAAGAGCGGTTCAATCCCTGCGAATCGACGAAATGAAGCTGCCCGATGACCGCGTCCGGACTCAGCGTGTTGCGCAGCACGAACAGTCCCGCTAGATACGTCTGAAACCCCTTCAACTCGGATGGGGAAGGCGGTTCCTTTCGTAACCGCTCAACCTCGGAAAATATCTCCTTCATCGACGGCCCGGTCACCGCGGTCGTCACATCCGCCATCTCAACCCAATATGCTTCATGGATGCGCGTTCCAATCTGGCTCGTCGGCGAATAGGTGTAACCCTTCTGCTCGCGAATGTTCGAAGTAATCCGAGAAGCGAACGATCCGCCAAGCAGCGTATTCATCACATCGAGCGGAATGTAGTCTGGACTCGTGGGGTCTGCAATGGGCAAACCAATGTAGAGCGTGGATTGCGCCGCTCCTGGACGATCGATCATCGAAAAAGACCGCGCCTTTACAGGGTTCACGGAAACGGAGACGGGCGCCCCGCCTTTGGGCCACCGCGCGAAGGCGGCTTCGATGGTCTCTCGAAGCCCCGGATCCAGCCTGCCTGCAATATAAAGATGGGTGCGTTCGGGGCTGAAATTAGCCTGATAAAAGGCCCGAACGTTTTCGAGCGTGTAGGCTTGCAACTCGGCTTCTTTCGGAAACAGTCGGCCGTAAGGACTCCCGGGATAGAGCGTCTGTAAAAATTTTTCCTGAGCGAGCTCACCCGGCTGAGTCTTGGCAACAGCAAGTTCTCGCGCGAGGTCCGTCTTCAATCGCGCCACTTGAGACGCCGGTAAAGACGGATTCAACAATACATCGGCCACCAGCGAGATGAATTGGGCCGCATGATCCGAAAGAGCCACCCCGCCGATACTCGTAAACTCGACGCCCGGCGCGATTTCGATTTGGCCTCCCGCATCCGCCGCTTCTTGCGCAAGCTGTTCGCCGGAACGACTCTTGGTGCCTTCTTTCATCAGCAGGCCTGTCAGGCGCGACAACCATACTTCGTTCTCTTTTTCATCGACTCCGCCCGCCTGCACAAATGCACGGATTGCCACGCGCGGCATCATTCCATAGGCCACGATCGTCGCCTTCATGCCGTTTGCGAGCGTGAAGTCCTGGGTCTGCGCCAAGTGGAAAGGCCTGGGAGGTCCGCCCTCCGGAGGCTGCTCCTTCTGCTGGCCAAGCGCCAGCCCGCACATCGCAAGTCCAAGGAGGATCGAACGCGTCGTCATTTCGCGCCTCCGGCCGATGCAGAGCCGGCCGCCTTGGCCGCGCCGGGCTCCAGGATCAACACAGTTCGATTCGTTTTTCGCAGATACTCTCGCGCGGTCTGCTGAATCAACTCGGGCGTAACGCTTCGAAACTTCTCTTGAAGAGCATTAATCTCCGAAGGGTCGTTGTCGAAAAGCGCGAAGCAGGCCAGAATGTTCGCTCTTCCAAATCCCCCAAACTGACCCATCGAATCGTAAATGTGGGCCCGCATCTTTACCAGGTTCCTGTCGAGAAATTTTCGATCCACGGGATGCGATTGGAGCGTATCGATCACCTGGTCAACTGAAGCCAGGATCTGATCCGGCTTCACGCTTGCGTCATGGATCAGGTAAGTGGTCCAAAGCATCGGCCCGTTGTAATCGAACATATCTCCTAAGTCCACGTTGATGCCGCCAAATACATTTCCCGTATAGCCGTGGTTTTTCACCAGCTCTTGGTAGAGCAAACTATCGTCGCCCTCAATCAGCATCTGATCCAGCAAGCCCATGGCGTAATACTCGGCCGAATTCCGTGGCGGCATGTGATATGCGAACGCAAGGGCCGGGCGATTGGCCAGATCGTCCTTACGGGTAGCCGAAATCTCCTTTGCTTGCCGCGGCTCCGTCAAGTCCGGAACCGGCGGCACGTCCGCTCTCGCGATTGACCCAAAGTATTTTTGAACGATCGGTTTCGCCTCGTCCGGTTCGAAGTCTCCCACAATCGCTAGCGCTGCGTTATTAGGTGCATAGTAAGTCTTAAAGAACTTCTGCACCTCTTCAAGCTTCGCCGCCTCGATATCCTTCAGTTCACCGTAGAAGTTATGCGAGTTATACCAGTTTGTATTCGCATATTGAGGCATCCACAACCACGGAAACCCGCCATAGGGCTGGTTCAGGACATTCACCTTAACTTCGTTCCCTACCACGCCCTGCTGGTTTTTTAGATTCTCATCCGTTATCGCCAATCCCTTCATCCGGTCCGCTTCCGCCCAAAGCGCTGTCTCCAATTTGTTCGAAGGTAGCAGTTCGAAGTAATTGGTGAAGTCGAAACGCGTGCTGCCGTTCAGAACCCCGCCATTCTGTTGGACCAATCGGACAAACTGCATCTTGCCCAAATTTTGCGAACCCTGGAACATCATGTGTTCAAACAGGTGCGCAAACCCTGTTCGGTCCTTCGGTTCGATGCGGAAGCCGATTCTGTAATAGACCGCGACTACGACCGTGGGCTCCGTGTGATCCGATGAAAGGACCACGCGCAGACCATTTGGAAGCGTGAAGTATTCCACCGGAATCTTAAACTCGTCCGGCCTTCCAGTCTGGGCCCACAGCCCCAAGCCGCCGGCAATTGCCGCCGTCAGAAGAGTCCACAAAACAAAGCGGCGCCCGCGAACGCCCTCCCCTCGGTTTTTGCTGCGCATGTCGGATTGAATACTGGGACTAATTCGGGTCCGATTGTATCATCGGGAGCACAGAAATCGCGGTATTCGTCATCTAATGTCGGAGGGAACAAATGAACAGGCGTAGACTTGGCAACTCCGGATTGGAAACTCCACCTCTGGCCTTGGGCGGCAATGTCTTTGGATGGACCGCGGATCAAACCGCGTCGTTCGCGGTGCTCGATGCGTTCGTCGATGGCGGATTCAACTTGATCGATACCGCGGATGTCTATTCGGCCTGGGCGCCCGGCAATCACGGCGGCGAATCCGAAACCATCATCGGCAAATGGTTGAAGCGGAGTGGTCAGCGCTCGCGCGTTCTCGTCGCCACAAAGGTTGGCATGGACATGGGCGCCGGCAAAAAGGGATTATCGCGCACCTATATAAGGCGCGCCGCCGAGGATTCCCTCAAACGCTTGCAGACCGATTACATCGACTTATATCAAGCGCATCAGGACGACCCCGGCACGCCTCTCGAAGAAACCCTCGGCGCCTTCGCGGAATTGATTCAAGAAGGCAAGGTTGTCGCAATCGGGGCGTCCAACTACAGCGCCGAACGGCTCGATGAGGCGCTCAAAATAAGCGGCCGAAACGGCTGGCCTCGCTACGAGACGCTGCCGCCTGAATACAACCTATATGAGCGCGCCGGCTTCGAGATGAAGCTCCAGCCGCTTTGCCGGCAAGCGGAGCTCTCCGTCATTCCGTATTATTCGCTCGCCTCGGGTTTTCTGACCGGCAAGTACCGATCGGAAACCGATCTGGCGAGTAAGGCGCGCGGGCAGAAAGTGAAAAATTATCTAAACCGGCGCGGCTTGCAGATACTCGAAGCTCTGGATCAAGTGGCGAAGCAGTACGATACGAAGCCTGCTCAAGTCGCTCTTGCGTGGCTTGCGGCGCAACCCACCATCGCCGCGCCCATTGCCAGCGCCACAACCGTGGAACAACTGCGCGATCTGATGCAGGCGGCCGAACTTCAACTCGACGCCGCTTCCATTGAACGCTTGAACCAGGCGAGCGCAACCGGAGAATCGGCCGAAGCAACGGCGTGATCGGCATGGCTGTCAAGACATCCGCGCTCCCCTGGGTGCCCGTTACTAAGAATTTGGGAGCCTTGCGCGATGCCGCTCAAGCCTGCCAGGGCTGCGATCTGTTCGCGCACGCTACTCAAGTCGTCTTCGGCGAAGGCCCCCCGGATTCTAAAGTAATCATGGTGGGCGAGCAGCCGGGTGACGAGGAAGATCGCCAGGGGCATCCCTTCGTCGGCCCCTCCGGCAAGCTCTTAGGCAAGGCCATGCATGAGGCCGGACTCGACCGCGAAAAGATCTACGTCACCAACGCCGTCAAGCATTTTAAATTCGTAGAGCGCGGCAAGCGCCGCATTCACGCCAAACCGGGAGGCATCGAGATATCGGCCTGCCGCCCCTGGCTCCAAGCCGAGCTCGCCTCGATCGAGCCCGAGCTGGTAGTGTGCCTCGGAGCCACGGCGGCACAGTCCTTGATGGGTCGCGATTTCCGTATCACCGCTCAGCGCGGAAAATTCTTCCCGCATCCCTGGGCGAAGCAACTCGTCGCAACCGTGCACCCTTCCGCCATCCTCCGCGCGCCCGATCGCTATGACGAAGAGTACGAGCTATTTGTCCGCGACCTGCGCGCCATCGCGGCGCGAGTCGATGAATTGGCCGCTCGCGGCTAATTCAGGCCCGCCCGCCAACGCTTAATCAGCAACAACTGCTTCTCCACCTGTTCCCGCTCCGGCGCGCTCGGCTCCAGACGAAGATATGTTTCCAGATCTTCTTCAGCCGCGCGATGATTCAACTGCCGAAGATGAACGACGCCCCTATGCCGATACTCTTCCGCATACTCGGGCATGGCGGCAATCAACAAATCGAGCACTTGCCGCGCCTTCTCGAACGCCTCGCCGCGCAGGTAGATCGCCTTCAGATTACTCAGCATGCGAACTAGTATCTGCCGCTTGTTCACCGGCGCAAGCAGCGCCGGATTCGCCCGTAAATCGACGCTTGCGTTTTGCCGCGCCAGCGCGCAACACTCCGCAAACGACAGAATCGAGCCCCGATGAAACGGGTCCACCCAGTAGCGGCTCTCCGCGTCTTCGTAGCCAATGATGAAGTGGCCCGGCAATCCTACGCCGTACACCGGCCGGCCAAGTCGCCGCGCGATTTCGATGTAGACCACCGACAGCGTAATCGGTATGCCCATCCGGCGCATCAGGACCGAATTCAGGCAACTGTTGCGCGGATCGTAATAGTCTTGTTCGTTGCCCCGAAACTGCAGCACGTCAAACAGGACCTCGTTCGCCGCTTTCAGAAACTCCAGTCCGCTCGCGTTGGAAGTCACTTGCGACCCAATCTGCTCCGCCAGACTATCGAGTCGAAAAAAGGAAGCTTCAAGATCCAGGCCGGGAAATTCGATTTCGGCAAGTTCCAGAGCCGCTACATCCAGCGTCACGGGCGAGCGTTCGTTCCGTAGGGCATCGAGCAAGCGCTGCACGCGGTTTAGCTTAGCATTGCGCGGTTTGCCTTACGCTGAGATCCGCGCGCATCTCAGGGGCTACCATCAGCCCCGCACGGCTACCAGCGACTTCGGAAATCCCGCCACGCGCTCATAGATGATCCGAGCATCCGGGAACAACGCCTGAAGATCGCGCGCGCTGAGCAAGCGCAAGTCATTCAAGAAATGTTCGATGTAGAAACGCCGCTCCGCTTCCGTGGGCCGGACAAGCAGCTCCCAGACTGTAAATCGCCGCGCGATCGCCTGTTGCAGCGGCTTAGGCAGATAGTGAATCAGCGGCAGCATCACATGCGCTTCGATAGGAGAACTTCGGTTCGGCGTCTGTACCCAATATCGCCGGCCCACGCGCGCAATCTCGCGAGCGAATTCCGCCTGCCGGTCGGAGCCGACGTGCTCGATGACAGAGTTGCTGAAAACGATATCGAACGCTTGATCTGCGAAGGGAAGGCGGCAGCCATCTCCGGCCACAAGCCAAAACGGTTCGGGATTGGACCCGAGCGCCGTCGGCAGATTCAGAATCGTCAGCTTCGGTTGCACAGAAGCGTAACGCCATATCAGAGGCGAACCGCCCACATCCAGAATGCGTGTCCGCGTTGAAATTTGAAACGTACGCTCGAACCGGCGCATGCGCGCGGAGCGGAAGTGTCGTAACACTCGTTCGAGTAGGAGCGCCCGGGTCACGCTTGACTATATAAGGATACGCTCTCGCCTAAGAGTGTCCCGGCGCGCGCTTTCTCGTGGCGCACCGGGCCCGACTCCTGGATACGCCCGCTCTACCGCTCGCCCTGGATCGTCACGTTCTCAGCGGAATTGCTTGCCGTTCCCCAGACGCTCTGAGTTCCCCAGACACTCTGCGTGCCCCAAACGCTCTGAGTTCCCCATACGGCCTGCGTCCCCCAGACAGCCTGCGTTCCCCAGACGCTCTGCTCATCCCAGACACTCTGAGTACCCCAGACCGATTGTTCATCCCATACGGCTTGCTCCCCATTTAGGACCGAAGTGCCCCATACCGCCTGGGTGCCCCACACACTTTGCTCATCCCAAACGCTTCGCTCGTCCCACACGCTCTGCAATCCCCAAATAGAGGACGGATCGAAAGCGAGCGTCACCTTCCCTGTGTTTGGGTCATAGTTAGCAACGGGCGACTGCGCCGTGCCGCCCGCGGGAACCGCTCTCGCCGACGCCAGTGCGGCTCCGAGATCGACATAGCCGGCGCCTATAGTGAAGATGTCGTAGTAGTCCACAAAAGTCTGGCCCGTGGTCGGGTCGGTCGCGGTGCTCGAAGGCGGAAACGTCTTGTACGCGGTTTTCATCAGCAGCAGCTTGACTTGGTCTGGCGAGAGCGCCGGGTTGGCCGCGATTAAATCCGCCGCCGCGCCGCTCACTACCGCCGCAGCCATGCTGGTGCCGCTCAGGATGAAATAGTGCGTCGAAGTCGCCGTCGACTGCGAGCCCTTCAAACCGGATTCATAATAGGACAACTGCACGTCGTTGCCCGGATACTGCGTTTCGAGCGTCGCCCCCGGCGCCATCAATGACACGACAAGGTTACCCGGCGCCACCACATCCGGCTTCACAATATGATCCACCTGCGACGGCCCTTTGGAACTGTACGTCGCAATCAGATCGTCGGTCCGCGTGTAGGTCGACATCGTCTTCATCGCGCCAACGGTGATCACGTATGGATCGTTGCCGGGGGCTGTGATCGTCCCATACCCCTGCGTCCCGAACGAATTGTCGCGGCCATCGTTTCCCGCCGCCACGACCACAACAATGCCGGCCTTCCAGGCAGCCTCTACTGCTTGGCACAAAGGATCGAGCGTGTAGCTCTCGTAAATCGGCCGCCCAAGCGACAAATTAATGACCCGAACGTTATAGACCGGCTTTAGAAGAATTGCCGTCTCGATTGCGGCAATCACGCTACTGTCGCTCCCGGAGCCATTTTGATCGAGTACGCGCAGATTCAACAGGCTCACCCCTGGCGCCATGCCTACGAAAGACCGGGTGCAGTTCGGGCAGCTCGAGCTAAAAGCGTTTGCTCCGATGATCCCTGCTACGTGCTCGCCATGTCCGAATTGGTCGGGCGCCGTCACGCCGCTCGGCAGCAGCAGCGCCGGCGCCACGGGCCTAACGGAACCAGGGCCGACAGGACCAAGGCCAACAGGACCAAGGCCGACCGGCGCGGCCAGCGCGCTCACCGTCGAAGCCACCCCATCCGCAATGCCTCCAGGACCCGCCGATACCGCCGACGTCGTTGCCGCCGACATCCCCGCCAATGTCGGATTCACAAAATCTTTTGAAAAGACGATACGGCTGCTCAAGCCCGCCGCGCTGCTCAGATTTGGATCCGGGTTAATTCCGCTATCGACTACGGCAACCCCGATTCCACCGCCGGTCCAACCGGCGCTCCAGCTTGCGCTCGCGTTGATGGCCGCGGCCGTATAATCCAGCTTCGCGTGCACCGGCCGGTCGGGAGCGATGTACGCCACGTCCGGATCGTTGGCAAGGTTGCTCAATGCCGAAGCGGGAACCGTATACACGCCGCCTTTGATCGACTGTAAGGTTGAACGCCAGGTTCCACCCTGCTTTACAACTTTCTGATGTTTGGAGTTGTCCGGCGTCGTCTTCCACTGCACGATTACCTGCACCGTGGATTGCGGATCGGCGCCCGCTAGATCTGCCGACAATTTCGGCTGCTGCTGCGGCGCCGCCATCGAAACTATAGCCGTCAAAAGCAATGTCGATGAGAGTTTTTTCATTCACCTATTCCTTTAACAATGAATCGGCTTCGGCCCCGAAAGGCTCAGCGTCAGGTCCGAGGGATTAGATCCCTTATCGGCAGCCGAACCGGTTATTTGTGAACTCGGCGGGTTTTTTGGGCTTGGGGGCTCAACTTTGGCGCGCGGACTGCCGATCAACTGAATAGAAAGGTAGACATCGCCGTTGTACAGGAGCAGAGTAAGTTGAGCTGTGTTCGCCATTTGGGCCTGAGGCCCGAAAGTGCGCTCGTTCGCTTTGCCCTAAGAGCGCCCGTCTCAATCAAACACTTCCTAGCGTTCGCTTTGCTCTTCCTCCTGACCCCTTTGCCGTCCCCGGCCAGCCTTGATCCCGATCGTCCTCTTACGCAATACATTCATCAGGTTTGGCAAAGCACGCAGGGCCTTCCTCAGAACTCCGTCCTCGCCATCGCGCAGACGCCCGAAGGTTATCTCTGGTTAGGCACCGAGGAAGGCCTGGCCCGTTTTGACGGCGTCCGTTTTACGGTTTACGACAAGAGTTCCCCTGGCATCCCTCATGAACAGATCACCACTCTTTTCGTCGATAGTCACGGGAATCTCTGGATCGGAACCGGCGGCGGACTCTCTTGCTTAAGTAACGGCAAATTTAAGGTCTACACCTCTCGCGACGGACTTTCGAATAGCTCCGTCAGGGCTATCTACGAAGACCGGCGCGGCACTCTGTGGATCGGCACCGACGGCGGCGGTCTCCTGCGGTTTGAGAATGGAAAACTTCACGCCTTTACCCAAAGCGAGGGTCTTGCCGACAATGCCGTATTCGCCATTACGAGCGATCGTAACCAAGACCTGTGGATCGCCACGCATGGTGGGCTGTCGCGCTTGTCCGGCAATCGATTCAGCAACTTCTACACGACCGACGGATTAGGCAGCAATTTCGTACGTTCGCTGCGAATCGACCGCCGCGGTGCGCTCTGGATTGGCACCAGCGACGGCCTTTGCCGCCGTCTTCCGTCCGGCGAAATGCGGCGCTTCACAACCCGCGACGGCTTGACCGACAACTCGATCTTTTCGCTGTATGAAGATCGCCTCGGAACCCTCTGGATCGGCACCGGGAGTGGCGGCCTGAACCGTTTGGTCGACGGGAAATTCAGCTCCTATACGGAAGGCGAGGGGCTTGTCGGAAAAGACGTCTGGGCCATTCTTGAAGACCGGGAAGGAAGCCTTTGGATCGGAACGGCCGGAGGCGGCTTGAATTGTCTCAAGAAAGGGTCTTTCACCACGTTTTCGACAACGGAGGGGCTGATCAGCAATACGATCCTTCCAGTCTATGAAGACAGTGTGGGAGCGATTTGGATGGGCTCCGATCGCGGCCTTATGCGCTGGAAGGGAAATAAGATAACCAGCTACACCACCAAGGACGGCCTTCCCGACGATCTGGTGTTCTCCATTGTCGAGGATCGGAATCGGAATATATGGGTTGGAACGCGCCGAGGTTTAGCGCGCCTCTCAGACGGGAAATTTACGCAGTTCGGCGCAAAGGACGGTTTGCCGAACGACGTCGTCGTGTGCACCCTAAAAGATCACAACGGAGACATCTGGGTGGGAACAAGAGGAGGGTTGAGCCGCTTCGATGGACAGCGCTTTATTACCTACACCACCCGCGACGGTCTATCGAACGACTACGTGAGGGCGATCTTCGAAGATAAGGATCAAACGCTCTGGCTTGGTACGGGCGGCGGCCTCAACAAATTCCAGAATGGCCATTTCACCGCCTACACTAGGCGCGAGGGTTTATCGAGCGACATTGTATGGGCGATCTCGGGCGACCCCGATGGCGCGCTGTGGCTTGGGACAAGCGGCGGAGGCCTGAATCGCTTTCGCAACGGCAAGTTCACACAGTACACGACCTACAAGGGGCTATACGACGACTCGGTTTTTGCCATTCTCGACGACCACTTAGGACATCTGTGGATGAGCTCTAACAAGGGCGTCTTCTCGGTGGCCAAGAAGCAGTTGAACGCGTTTGCCGATGGGACCGTCGCAAGCATTACTCCGGCTATATACGGCGCCGCCGACGGCATGAAATCGCACGAGTGCAACGGCGCTTTCCAGCCGGCCGGCTGGCGCACCAGGGACGGGCGGCTTTGCTTTCCGACCAGCGCCGGTTTGGCAATCACAGACCCTGCCAATTTAACCGCCAATGTGCAGCCGCCTCGGGTGGTCCTGGAGCGCGTCATAGTCGACAATCGCGAACTCGGCGTGGATAAGCCCTTGACAGTTCCTCCCGGCAAAGGCCAGCTTGAGTTCCAATTTACGGCGCCCAGTTTCATCGCTCCCGAAAAACTCCAGTTCCGCTACATGCTCGAAGGATTTGATAAAGATTGGACCCAGGCTGGCGGGAGACGCGCCGCTTACTACACCAACATTCCGCACGGCGATTATCGGTTCCGTGTCGCGGCCGGAAATGGCCAAGGTTGGAGCAAAGACGGCCCTGCTCTTTCCATCGACCTTGAGCCGCACTACTACCAGACGACGGCCTTTTTCTTAATGGTGGCTCTTGCAGGGATCACCCTTTTCGCCGGGGCGTACCGGTTTCGCATGAAGCAGCTCAAAGTGAAGGAGCGGAAACTTCTGCTGCTGGTAAATGAACGAACGTCGGCGCTTCAGGAAAGCGAAAGGCAACTCCGCAGGTCTCGCGACGAGTTGGAGGTTCGCGTAAAAGAGCGAACGAGCGAGCTGGTGAAGGCCAATTCGGCGCTTCAGGAAGAGATTGCCGTGCGCCGGGGCGCCGAAGAACAGTTAATCCTCGCCAAAGAAGTGGCCGAGGCCGCAAGCCGCGCCAAAAGCGATTTCCTGGCCAATATGAGCCACGAAATTCGCACGCCCATCAACGGAATCCTCGGAATGACCGACGTGACGCTCAGCACGGATCTCGGTTCCGAACAGCGCGAGTATCTCGAACTAGTCAAATTCTCCGCCGATTCCCTCCTCGGTATTGTCAACGATATCCTCGACTTCTCTAAGATCGAAGCCCGCAAGCTTACCCTCGATCGGACGCCATTCCGGTTGCGGGAAGCCGTTACCGAACTGGTTCGCTCGCTCTCGCTGAGGGCGCGCCAGAAAGGTTTGTCCCTTCTATCGGAGCTGGCGGAAGACATTCCCGGCGAAGTCGTCGGCGACCCACTTCGCCTGAGGCAGGTGCTGCTCAACCTGCTCGACAACGCCATTAAGTTTACGAACAAAGGGGGCGTATCGTTGAGGGCCGGATTGGAACGGCGCGGCACGGGAGATGTCGTTGTGCATTTCGCGGTCAGAGATACCGGAATTGGCATTCCGGCCGAGAAGCAGAAGACGATCTTCGAGGCGTTCTCGCAAGCCGATTGTTCCTCCACTCGCCGGTATGGAGGCACCGGCCTCGGCCTGACCATTTCCTATCAATTGGCAGCCATGATGGGAGGCGGCCTATGGGTGGAGAGCCCGCCTGGACAAGGCAGCACCTTCCACTTCACTGCGTCCTTCGAACTCCCTTCTCCGCTGGATCTGGCCGGGGAGGAAGCCGATACTCCGGCCCCGCTCAGGGCGTAATTGGCCCCACGCTTCGGAGCGCAACCCTTTGAGATACCCGACGTCCAACCGGAAGAGCGCCCGCTGACCAGATTCCGAGCGGACGCTTGGCCCTTGCTCTCGTCCGATATACTTTAATTAATCTTCAGAAAGCCTTCCTGAATGAACAATCGTTTTAAGTGGACCGTAGTCGGCAGTTCAACCTGCGTCGTCGTTTTTCTCCTGCTCGGCGCAAAGAACGGGCGCGCTGTCGCCCCCGACGATGTCTATGGCCACCTTAAGGTTTACACCGAGGTCCTCGAACGGATCAAGCTGGAATACGTCGAAGAACCGGACATGAAGAGCGTCACGCTCGGCGCCATCAACGGGCTTCTCGAATCGGTAGATCCGTTTGCAAGCTACATGAACGCGGACCAATACCGTCAGTACGAAAAGAGCGAGGATACGGCGCGAGCGGGAGTGGGGCTGATCGTGGCGAAGCGATACGGCTATGTGGCGGTAGTCGATGTGCTGCCGGGATCGCCCGCCGATAAAGCCAACATTGTCACCGGCGACTTGATCGAAAGTATCAACAATGTCGCTACTCGCGACATGCCCTTGGCCTATGCCGATCAGTTGTTACGCGGGGACCCGAACTCGACGGTCGAGATTACGGTCCTGAGGCTCCGCAATCCGGAGCCGCAAAAACTCACTCTGACGCGCGCGAATATCCCCTTCCCTGCCGTGACCGCCAAAATGCTGCCCAATAGCGTTGGGTACCTGCATGTCGGAAGCCTTGCGGGCGCTCGGGTGGATGAGACAAAGGATAAACTCCAGGATCTGAAGAAGCAGGGCGCCAAGTACATCGTATTGGACCTCCGGCACTGCTCCACCGGTGAGCAGGAGAAAGGCGTGCCGCTCGCCAACCTGTTCCTTGAAAATGGCGAAATCGCCTATCTGCAGGGTCAGAAGACGGAACGGAAGGAGTTCGACGCAAAAGGCGCGGACGACGTCTGGAAGGGACCGCTGGTCGTCATCACCGACCGTGCCACCGCCGGCGGAGCTGAAATCGCAGCGGCCGCTCTTCTCGACGACAAACGAGCCCAGGTCGTCGGCGAACGCAGCTATGGCGATGCGAGCCTCCGCAAGACCATCCAGATGGATGACGGCGGAGCGGTCATTCTGTCGGTTGCCAAGTATTATTCGCCGAGCGGGAAAGCTATTCAGGATACCGGCGTCGTCCCGTCCGTCCAGCTCGCCGAGAACGACAACTCGCCCGACTACGACCAGGACGGCAATCCCATTCCAGGAACCGCGCCGAAGAACAGCGAAGACAACCTCTTGAAGCAATCCATCGATCTGGTGACGGGCAAGACGACAATTGCCCAGCTTACCGACGAAGCGAATGGACCGATCATAACCCCGCAACACCCGATTGAAGAAAGAAGCCCGCAGCACTAAGTGGGCCGATAGCCAGAATGCCTCTTTACGAATATCGATGCGAACAGTGCGGTGAGCTGTTTGAGGTGATGCAGAAGTTCTCCGACGAGCCGCTCACCCGCCATGACAAGTGCGGCGGAGTTGTCGAGCGTCTGGTATCCGCCCCGGCGCTGCAGTTTAAAGGCAGCGGTTGGTACATCACCGATTACGCGAAAGGCGGAAGCAGCTCCGCTTCCGGCAACGGCGAAAAGGGGAAATCGGACTCTGGCTCTAGCGCCAAACCGAGCTCGGAATCGGGCAGCGGCACAACCGCATCGAGCTCCTCGAGCTCGGACTCGAAGCCCAGTTCCGATTCCAAGGCCTAGAGCGTCGGGGCGCCTCCGGCAGAACCCAACGCCGCATTCAGCGAGCCTTGGCGGTAGCCCTCCAGGTCGAGCGTTACGTATAAAAATCCAAGCGCCTTGAAGATCTCCGTGAACCGCTGCGCAGCTTCGGGCGTTAGCGCCCGAGGCATCTCCTCCTTCGCAATTTCGATACGCGCCAACTCTCCATGGAATCGAACCCGAAATTGCCGAAACCCGAGCGCCCGGATCGCTTCCTCGCCCTGCTCGATGGTCTGAATGGTTTCGATACTGACCGGCGTGCCATAGGGAATCCGCGAGCTTAGGCACGCCGCCGCCGGACGGTCCCAAGTCGACAAGCCTCCCCGCCTCGACAGCTCCCGGATCTCCGCTTTACTAAGGCCGGCTTCGACCAGGGGCGCCTTCACCTCGTGCAGTTTCGCCGCGCGCTGACCCGGACGATAGTCCCCCAGGTCGTCCCGATTTACTCCGTAAACGATATGCTCGTATCCCTGCTCGGCTGCGTAGCTCTCCAGCCGGTCGAAGAGTTCGTCCTTGCAGTGGAAGCAGCGATTCTTATCGTTCTTCAGGTAATCCGGATTTTCGAACTCCCGGGTCTCGATGTACTCGTGGCGAAATCCACACTCCTTAGCAAACGCTTCCGCGTCGCGCTTGTGCGATGCCGGAATGGATGCCGAATCCGCGGTGATCGCAATTGCGTCTTCCCCGAGTACCCGGCGCGCCGCCCAGGCGAGATAAGCCGAGTCCGTCCCGCCCGAATAAGCGACGATCACCCGCCGCAGTCTTCGCAGAATCGCAAACAGCTCCTCTTGCTTCGCCGCCAGTTCGGCGGAATCCGCCAGCGGCGCCCCCTGCAACATCACAAGAGTGCTCATATTCGAAGTATATCGGCCGGTCAAAGGCGCCCAACCCGTCACTGCAGCGGCAGTTCGCCGTTCGCGTTCTCCTCACTCTCCGGAATTACGGATGCGGCCGCCACTTGGTCGCCTTCTTCCATCCGCACCAACCTGACACCCTGTGTCGAACGCCCGGCTTGGCGGATTTCGCCGGACTCCAGACGGATGATTTTGCCGTCCTTGGTGATAATCATCAAATCGGTGTTCTCCTTAACGGACAGCACCGCGACCACCTTACCCACCTTCGGCGTGGTCTTCATGTTGATGACTCCCTTACGGCCGCGCGCCGTCAGGCGATAAATCTCAAGCGGCGTCCGCTTGCCGAAACCGTTCTCGGAAATCGATAGAATCAGGCCCTCTTCTTCGACCACCAGCAGCCCCACCAGATAGTCGCCTTCGTCCAAATCCATCGCGCGAACACCGCGAGCCTGCCGGCCCATGGCGCGCACTTCTTCCTCATTGAAGCGAATCGCCATGCCTTCGTGCGATCCGAGGAAGATGAAGCTCTTGCCGTTCGTGATGGTCGAGCCCAACAACTCATCGCCGTCATCCAGCGCCAGCGCGATAATGCCGCGCGAGAGCGGATTGTCGAACTCGGTCAGCTCGCATTTCTTGATGACGCCCTGGCGCGTCACCATCACGATAAATTTGCCCGCGACGAATTCCTTCACCGGCAGGAACGCCTTCACGGTTTCATCCGGCTGCAAGCTGATTAATCCGGAAACGTGCTTGCCGCGTCCCGTGGTCCCGGCATCGGGTATCTCATAGATCTTCAGCCAATACACGCGGCCTTTATTCGTGAAGATCAGCAGGTACGCATGAGTCGAAGCGATCACCAGATGCTCCACCACGTCTTCGGACCGCGTGCCCATTCCAATGCGGCCCTTACCTCCGCGCGACTGCCGCCGGTAGGTATCGACGGACGTGCGCTTCAGGTATCCGCCGCGGGAAACCGTCACCGCGACATCCTCCATCTGCACCAGGTCTTCGAGCCGAATCTCGCCAGTGTCTTCAATAATCTGCGTTCGGCGCTCGTCGCCAAACTCCTTCTGGACCTCTTTCAGCTCTTTGACAATAACGCCCTTCAGCACTTTTTCCGACCCGAGAATCTCCACATATTCGGCGATCAGCCGTTGTATCTCCGCCAGGTCCCTCAGGATCTGCTGCTGCTGCATGCCGGTCAGCCGCTGCAATTGCAGCTCGATGATGGCTTGCGCCTGACGCTCGGAAAATTCGAATGTCGTAATCAATCCGTCGCGCGCTTCTTTCGGGGTCGCCGAGGCTCGAATCAGCGCGATCACCGCATCCAGGTTCTCAAGCGCCTTCTTGAACCCGAGCAGAATATGTTCATCGTGTCTCGCCTTGCGCAGCAGGTAGTCGGTGCGCCGGCGGACCACGTCGGAGCGGTGGTCGATGAAGCGCTTCAGGACATCGATGATGCCCAGCTCGCGCGGCTGCCCGTTCACGATCGATAACATGATGACGCCGAAGTTGACCTGCATCTGCGTCTGCTTGTACAGGTTGTTCAGCACCACTTCGGCCTGTTCGCCGCGCTTCAGCTCGAATACGATGCGCATGCCGTCGCGGTCGCTTTCGTCGCGAGCATCCGAAATGCCTTCGATTTTCTTTTCGTTCGCAAGCGCCGCGACATATTCGATCAGCCGGGCTTTATTCACCTGGAACGGAATCTCGGTGACGATAATCGCCTCGCGGTCCTTGCCGATCTTTTCCGTCGCCGCCTTGGCGCGCAGCTTCACGCTGCCGCGCCCGGTTCTGTAATAGTCGAGAATTCCCTGGCGGCCGAGAATAAACCCACCGGTCGCGAAATCGGGGCCAGGCGCCAGCTCCAGGACCTTGCTGAGCGGCGTATGGGGGTCGTGGATCAGCGCTATGCAGGCGTCGATAATTTCTTTGAGATTGTGCGACGGAATGTTGGTCGCCATCCCGACTGCAATCCCCGATGAGCCGTTTATCAGCAGGTTGGGCGCGCGCGTGGGAAGAACTTCGGGTTCCTGCTCGCTGTCGTCGTAGTTGGCCCGGAAGTCGACCGTTTCTTTGTCGATATCCTCAAGCAGTGCTCCGGCAATGCGCGTCAGCCGCGCTTCCGTATACCGCATCGCCGCTGGCGGGTCGCCGTCCACCGAGCCGAAATTCCCCTGTCCGTCGACCAGCGGATAGCGCATCGAGAATGGCTGCGCCATTCGCACCAGCGAATCGTAAACCGGAGCATCGCCGTGCGGGTGATACTTGCCCAGCACCTCGCCGACGATCTTGGCGCACTTGCGGGTCGGGCGGTTGTAGCGCAGCCCCATCTCGTGCAGGCCGAACAGGATGCGCCTGTGCACGGGTTTCAAGCCGTCGCGCACGTCCGGCAACGCACGCCCCACAATTACGCTCATCGCGTAATCGAGATACGACCGCCGCATCTCGTCTTCGATATTGATCGGAATCAGATTTTTGTTGTCGCCGGGCGGGAACAGACCACCGCTCGAACCATCTTGTTCGGGCAAAAGAAACTCCTAAAAACGAGGGGAGGTAAGCGGACCGCAAAATGTTGCAAATACGACGACTTACCAACAGAATCGTATAGGCTTATTTTAGCAGTTTCGAGGCCCGATTCGCCACCTTTCCAGTAGCCGGGAATGCGCCTGCCCTTAGTCCTTCGCTACACTGGAGGTATTCCCACGCAAATGCTCTCGATCGTCATTCCCATTCACAATGAGGAACCCGCCATTCTGTCGCTGTACGATCGATTGACCGCGGTTCTCGAAAGTCTTAACCGGCCCTACGAAATCCTGTTCATCGACGACGCTTCCACCGACCGCAGCTTCGAGCTTTTGACGAATCTGGTCGAGACGGACCATCACCTCAAAGTCCTGCGGCTTCGCCGTAACTTCGGCCAGACCGCCGCGCTTGCAGCCGGCTTCGACGAAGCTCAGGGCGACATCATCATTTCGCTCGACGGCGACCTGCAGCACGATCCGGAAGATATCCCGGTGCTGCTCGAAAAGATCGACGAGGGCTACGATATCGCGAGCGGCTGGCGAAAGAACCGCGTCGATAACGCCGTCACGCGCAAGATTCCGTCGCGCATCGCGAACTGGATGATGAAACGCGCCTCGGGCGTCGATCTGCACGACTTCGGAACGACATTCAAAGCGTATCGCTCGGAGGTGCTGAAGGACGTAAAGCTCTATGGCGAGCTGCACCGGTTCATTCCGGCGCTAGCGAGCTTCTACGGCGCGCGCGTGGTCGAGGTGCCGATTCGCAATGTCGAGCGGCCGAACGGCGCGTCTCACTACGGGCTGGGCAGAACGTTTCGCGTGTTCTTCGACATTCTCACCATCGGCTTTCTGCTGCGCTACCTGACACGCCCCATGCATTTCTTCGGCAAGTGGGGTCTCGCGGGCATCGCCTGCGGAAGCGCGGTGCTGCTCGGCATGCTGGTAAAGAAGATCGGCGGCCAGGACATCATCGCCGAGCACGGGCCGCTGCTCGTAGCGGGCGCGCTGCTGTGGTTCGCCGGACTGATGCTGTTCAGCACAGGGCTCATCGGCGAGGTGTTGATGCGGACCTATTTCGAAAGCCAGGGCCGGCGCATCTATGCCATTCGCGAAGTGCGCAGCCGCCGCGAACAGTTCGTCGATGGCGCTCGTTAGCTCGTATCAAGGCTTCATCTTCGATTACGGAGGCGTGCTGGTACGCCACCAGACCGAAGAAGATCGAACCCGGTTGGCGGAGCTTGCCGGTATCCCGCGCTCGCTATTCTCCGAGCTCTACTGGGCGAACCGAATGGCCTACGACAAGGACCTGGTTTCGGCAGCCGAGTACTGGACGGGAGTCGCGCAAGATGCGGGCGTAAAGCTGAGCGCGGACGCAATCGCGCAGCTCACCGAGCTCGACACCAAAAGCTGGATGCAGTTCGATTCCGTCATGTGGGACTGGGTCAACGAGCTACGGGCGGCCGGCAAGCGCGTGGCCATGCTCTCGAACATGCCGCGGGACTTAGGCGAAGCGCTCAAGACGCGCACCAACCGGCTCGCCGATTTCGATCATGTCACGCTTTCCTACGAAGTCCGAGCCGCCAAGCCCGAACCCGCGGCTTACGAGAACTGCCTCGAAGGCCTGGGAACGCCGGCCGATCAGGTCCTTTTCCTGGACGACCGGATCGAGAACCTGCAGGGCGCGGAGCTACTGGGCATCCGCGGGATTCAATTTATCGACCGGGACCAGATCCTGTTGCGCGTGCGCAGCTAGTTCATTCGTGGCGCAGGGCGATGACCGGCTGAATGCGGCTAGCGCGGTAAGCCGGGATAAAGGTCGCAAAGAGTCCGGCTAGACCGAGCAGCAGCACCGTGGAAAGCAGGCTGAGAGGATCGGTCGAGCTGATCCCATGCAGCAGGCCGGTCATAACGCTGCTTAGGACCAGCGCGCCGACTAACCCGGCGCCCAGGCCCATGAGGATCAGCAGCAAGCCTTTGCCGAGAACACCGAACAAAAGATCGGCGGGGGCCGCGCCGATAGCCATGCGGATGCCGATTTCGCGGGTGCGCTGCTGAACGGTGTACGAGATCACGCCGTAGACTCCCACAGCCGCGAGCAGCAGAGAAAGCGCCGCGAAGAAGCCTAGAATCCAAGCGCCGAACTCGGAAGACACCTGGGTGCGTTCGCGAGCCTCGGCCATGGTTTGCACTTCGAAAACGGGCTGCTCGGGCGCCATGGCCGAAATCTCCCGGCGAGCCATTGGAATCAAAGCGGCGGGATTCATGGACGAGGAAAGCGCGACGGACATATCGGAGACCGGCTCCTGGGCCGCCGGCACGTAGACCTGTCCTATCTGGGATTTCATTTTAACCGCGAGATTGCGATCGATATTTCCCACCACGCCGACAATCTTTCGCAGCGGCCCCTTGATGCGGAAGCGGACGCTCTTACCTATCGGATCTTCGTTCGGCCAGTAGCGGCGCGCTGTGGCTTCGTCGAGGATGATGGCCAGGGGGGCGCGCTCGTCGTCCGCTTCGGAGAAGTAGCGGCCCCGCACAAGCGGAATGCCCATGGCTTCGAGATAGCGAGGCGTGACGGAGCCCATGATGACCATGGCGGGTTGGTCCGGAGGAGGCTCCGGCCGGTCGGTAAAGTGCAGCGCTCCTCCGTTGGTATCGGTGCAGGTGGGCAGGCAATCGATGGCGCCGGCGCTACGCACTCCGGGCAAGCCCGAGAGGCGCTCGACCAAGCGCTTATAGAAGTAGACCTGCTTGTCCGGCGCTTCGTATTGCTTTCCGGTGAGTGAGACGCGCATGGTCAGCACGCGCGTGTCATAGCCGGGGTAGGCGGCGCGAAGCTGCAGAAAGCTGCGCAGCATGAGCACCGCGCCAGCCACCAGCATGACGGTTAGGGCAACTTCGCCGATAACGAAGAAGTTGCTGAAGCGCAGGCTGCCAGAGGCCTGTGAACGTTCCCGGAGCGGCGAGGCGGCGTTGTTTCGCCAAGCGTCCCAGGCCGGGATGATGCCGAAGAGCAGCCCGGTTAAGAGCGCTATCGCCAATGCAAAGAGCAGCACCGTCGGATTCAACGTGATCAGATCTGCATTGGGCAGGCTCCCGAGTTTGTATCTCGCCAAGAAACGAATGCCCAGGAAGGCAGGGCCGATACCCGCGATGCCGCCCAACAATCCCAGCAGCATACTTTCGGTGAGCAGTTGGCGGATGAGCCGGAACTTTCCGGCTCCGAGCGCCGAGCGGATGGCGATTTCCCGCTGCCGCGTGGCGCCGCGCACCAGCAGAAGATTCGCAATATTGGCGCAGGCAATCAGCAGCACGAACCCGACCGCGCCGAATAGAACGAGCACCAGGCTTTGGGCATCCTGGACGTAGGCTTCTTCGATGGGCTGCAGGCGCGTGCGATAGCCACCATCTTCGTGAGGGAACTGCCTGCCGAGCCGCATGCTCAAGCCGTTCATCGCGCCTTGCGCCACACTCAGGCTGAAATTTGGGGCAATGCGCCCCACGGTTCCGATATAGCGAAGCCCGCGATTCGCGCTCTCCGCTGAGTGGAACAGAAGCGGAACGTATAACTCTTCATCGGCGAGCTTGGCGAGTCTGCGGGGCAGCACTCCGATCACCGTGCAGGGCGAGTTATTGACATACACCGTCTTGCCTACGACCTCGGGATCGGCATTGAAGAGAGAATTCCAAAGACTATAAGTGAGGATGACCACCTGATCGTGACCCGGCTGCATGTCTTCTTCATGAAACAGGCGTCCCATGCGCGGTTGCGCGCCGGAGATATCGAACCATTCCTTAGTGACGGCGACACCCGAGACACGCTCGGGGCGCGTGCCGACCAGAAGGTTATAGCCGTCGGTGGTAAAGCCCGCAAGTTCTCCGAAGGCTCCGCTGGCGCGCCAATCGAGAAAGTCCGGAACCGAGGCTGGGAAGTTACTCGAACTTCGGTCCGTACTGTCGGTCCAGATCATGACCACGCGATCCGGGTTAGGAACGGCGATGGGAGTAAGCATCGACGCGTTTACAACGCTGAAGATTGCCGTGTTCGCTCCAATGCCGAGGGCGAGAGTCGCGATGGCGATAGCGGAAAAGCCGATCTTATTACAAAGGACACGCGCAGCATAGCGGATATCCTGCAATACGGTTTCGAAGATAGGACCGCGAGCACCGCCCGAGGGCGCAGCCGTAAATTCTACAACTGGCATTCGGGCTGCGGCTGTGGCTTGTTGGTTCATCTCGTGAGCGACCTATCTCAGTTTTACTCGGAAAGAAGCGCCTGGGAAGATAGAGACACGCGTCTCAAGTACCACTTAGTTCCTCGGCCGGTACGACTGCATTACCAAGACAATTCATTCCCAGGATCAAAGTTTACAATGATTCTCAAATTTTCGCTATTGAACTAATAGTTATACTCAACTTAGCCCCTTTTTCAACTCAGATTTATCTGAGTGCTAGTCGCCGGAGTTCCGATCCGCGCGGCACCAGTAACTTTCAAACAGACCCGACATAGCCTCGGAAAAACCTTGGTGCTCGAACACGACGGCGGTCCAGGAGGGCCGGGTCAAGACCGGGTCCAACAAGGCGACGAGCCCACACTTTTTATCGAATAGTGCGAGCTTGAGGGGCAAGCGATCCAGAAATCGTATTTCGATGCCCGAGTTTCGAAAATCCTGCAATCGGTCGCGATGTTTCTGGTCGATGGGTCCGGCTTCGATCAGCAGGCGGCAAGCGATGCCGCGTCCGGCCGCATCCCTGACGAGTTGTTCGTCCAGGGGATCGACGGCGAACGGCGGCCTGGAGAACTCGGCGTATTCGACCTTGACGGTGGTCAACATGCGCCGGTAGTGGATGGCGGTTTGAGTGGGATCGTTCACCAGGCTGAGGAAGTCGAGGGTTCCACGGCCGTCCTGGCCTTCCTGGAAAGCGTGGCGAAGATCCTCAATCAAACCGGAGGCGAGACGCGCCTGCTCGGTCAGCTCATTCTGCAGGGCCTTACCGCGGCGGGCCAAGTAGCCGGGTATGGCGAAGCTGGGATCGACGGCCGAAAACAGCTTGGTTTTTTCCTGCACCACTTGAGCGAAGCCCTTTTCAACCAGGCTATCGAGCACTTCATAGATTTTCTGGCGCGGCACGTGGGCGCGGGAGGCAAGCTCCAAAGCTTTGAATCGCGGATGCCCCATCAAGACCAGATAGGAGCGCGCTTCGTAGGCATTGAGGCCCACCTGCTGCAACTTGCGCCAGTTCAGTTGGTAATCCGCCGAGACCAGATTCCGGCTGCTCACTCTCGCGAGAACATATCACAATCGCTGTGGCGAAACGAAGCCAATCCGGGGGTAAGGGGATGCCGCATTTTGCCGAACGAATCCAACGCCGCAGACGATCTTCCGCGCAAGGAGAGTGGCGAGACGAACCCAATTCCCGAGCGGGAACCGGGCGGGCGCGTTTTCGCGAAACGAAGCCAATCCGCAGCCGGACCGCTTACGCGTGTAATCTGAAAAAACGAACCCAATGGCCGGGCTGGACCGGGCGGGCGTGATTTTGCGAAACGAAGCCGATCCGAAGCCCGGGGCTGACTGGGAGGAGGTTTGAATCGCGCAGAACGGGCAACAAACGCCCTGTGCGCTTGAGGCAGTTTGAAAAAACGAACCCAATTCCGGCCGGTTGGCGGCTCGACCCGTCGCAGGGCGCGCTCAGCGGCCGGACCTATATATATGCGCAGGGACGGCGGGGACACAATTGCAGAAACGAACCCAATCCGGTCGGCGCGAGGGATGTATGCGGAAGCAGTATGGCGCGGGCGGCTGCCTTGCCAGAGGGCGCGGCGCTGCAAACGATTGAAAAGTCTGAGACTAAATAGAGCGGGGGAGCGTGAACCGTCCGGTGAACGGTGCTCGCCGTGGTCTGAGGCCTTCCGGACACTGTGCTGCCTCACGGAAATCTGAGTAAGAATCTTGTTGACGCGGGAACTTCTAAGGCGTAGGCTACTTCTAACCTAATCGCACCAGATGGAGGTTGGCCATGCGTCGGATTTTCAGCATTGCTGCTGTGCTGCCTGTTTTTTCCATGGGAGCGCTTGCGCAGGGTTCACTACCGTCCCGGCAGCCGCACGCACCGTATCCGGGCGATTGGAAACCGACACAGCATGAGCTGTTCCTATCCTATTGGACGGTGGAACCGGGCTGGAATACGGAGCTTGAGATCCGCAATAATGTCGCGGGACACGATCTGGCGGTAACCCCGGTGTTGCGGACGGCGGCCGGCGCGGAGATTACATTGCCGGGCGTCAGCGTCGAGCCCGAGCACGCCGCGTCGATCGATCTGCGGGAAGCATTGCTGGCCGCGGCGCCGGATTTGCTGGACCGGAACGGCTCGTTTGGGTCGGTCGTTTACCGGTTTTCGGGAATGAGCGAGGGCAATCTATTTGGG
>JAFAYI010000026.1 GCA_019240475.1 Acidobacteriaceae bacterium | reverse complement strand
ATTTCACCGCGAGCATCGACGGAGATTTTCGTGGTGAGGTCGTCTTTCGCAACGGCTGTAGTGACTTCGGCGATGTTGCGGACCTGCGTGGTGAGGTTGGCTGCCATGAAGTTGACGTTATCGGTAAGATCTTTCCAGACGCCCGCCACGCCGGGCACGCTTGCCTGGCCGCCGAGCTTACCTTCAGACCCTACTTCGCGCGCCACACGTGTAACCTCGCTTGCGAAGCTATTGAGCTGATCGACCATGGTGTTGACGGTATTTTTCAGCTCCAGAATTTCGCCGCGGACGTCCACGGTGATCTTGCGGCTCAAATCGCCGCGCGCCACGGCGGTAGTTACGTCCGCAATGTTGCGGACCTGAGCCGTAAGATTCGAGGCCATGGAGTTGACGGACTCAGTAAGGTCGCGCCACACACCGGCAACTCCTTTGACATCCGCCTGGCCGCCCAGTTTGCCTTCGGTCCCTACTTCGCGAGCAACGCGGGTGACTTCCGAAGCAAACGAGTTGAGCTGGTCCACCATGATGTTTAAAGTATTTTTAAGCTCTAGAATCTCGCCGCGGGCTGTGACTGTGATTTTCGTCGAAAGGTCGCCCTTGGCGACAGCGGTGGCCACATCTGCAATATTGCGGACTTGGTTGGTCAGGTTACCCGCCATGCCGTTAACGGAGTCGGTAAGATCTTTCCAGGTGCCAGCGACACCGGGCACATTCGCCTGACCGCCCAGTTTGCCTTCGGTACCGACTTCTTTTGCCACGCGAGTGACTTCCGAAGCGAAAGACGAGAGCTGATCGACCATGGTATTAATGGTGTTTTTCAGCTCCAGGATTTCGCCTTGCACGTTGACCGTGATTTTTTTGGAAAGGTCTCCCGTAGCTACCGCGGTGGTGACATCGGCGATGTTGCGGACCTGGGCGGTCAGGTTGCCGGTCATGGAGTTGACCGAATCCGTAAGATCCTTCCAAACGCCCGCGACACCCTTTACGTCGGCCTGCCCGCCCAATTTGCCTTCGGTACCCACTTCGCGCGCCACGCGGGTGACTTCGGAGGCGAAGGAGCTGAGTTGATCGACCATGGTGTTGATGGTGTCCTTCAGCTCCAGAATTTCGCCTTGCACGTTGACGGTGATTTTTCGCGAGAGGTCGCCGCGAGCCACCGCAGTGGTGACTTCGGCGATGTTGCGCACCTGTCCCGTCAAATTGCCGGCCATCAGGTTGACCGAATCGGTCAAGTCTTTCCAGGTGCCGGCCACGCCGCGCACCTCAGCCTGGCCGCCGAGCTTGCCTTCGGTGCCGACTTCACGGGCGACACGGGTGACTTCGCTCGCGAATGCGTTGAGCTGATCGACCATGGTGTTGATCGTGTTTTTCAGCTCCAGGATCTCGCCTTGCACGTTGACGGTGATTTTGCGCGAGAGATCGCCCTTGGCGACCGCGGTGGTGACCTCGGCGATGTTGCGGACTTGAGCGGTCAAGTTGCCGCCCATGGAGTTGACGGAATCCGTGAGATCTTTCCAAACGCCGCCGACGCCTTTGACGACTGCTTCGCCGCCGAGCTTGCCGTCGGTGCCGACTTCGCGGGCTACGCGCGTGACTTCGGAGGCGAAAGAGCTGAGCTGGTCGACCATGGTGTTGATGGTGTTCTTCAACTCCAAAATTTCGCCCTGAACGTTAACCGTGATTTTGCGGGAGAGATCGCCTTTGGCGACGGCAGTAGTAACTTCGGCAATGTTGCGGACCTGGTTGGTCAAGTTCGAAGCCATGGAGTTGACCGAGTCGGTAAGATCCTTCCAGGTGCCGGCGACGCCGGTGACGACCGCCTGACCGCCGAGCTTGCCTTCGGTTCCGACCTCGCGCGCCACGCGCGTCACCTCTGAGGCGAACGAGTTCAACTGCCCCACCATGGTGTTCACCACGCGAGCGGTGCGTACGAACTCGCCCTTGAGCGGGCGGCCGTCGACATCGAGAGACATTTTCTGGGAGAGATCGCCTTCCGCGACCGCGCCGATCACGCGCGCCACCTCGGTGGAAGGTTGAACCAGATCGGAGATGAGGCTATTGACGGAATTGACGCACGAGCCCCAGCTTCCGGAGCCCGCGGAAAGCGATGCTCGTTGGCCGATCTTGCCTTCCTTGCCTACGGCTTTGCTGATGCGCGTCAGCTCTGCCGCCATATCATCGTTCATCTGGAAGATGTCGTTCAAGGTGTCGATGATTTTGCCCGCGAGACCGACCTGGTTGACGGGCAGCCGTACCGAAAAATTCCCCTTCTTGAAAGCGATCAGCGCGGTCAGCAACTGATTGGCGTCGAGGACGTCGGTGATAGGAACCGCTGTTTTCATAGATTGGCTTAGTTCACTGGGAAATGGGTTGCGTCGATTATGAAGTTGCTTCAATTTTAATGCTTTTACAGGCGCATCATCGCGCGGGCGGGGTCTTTAGAATAGGCAGCAAGCTGCTATAAGTGTCGGTCCAGGGCCGCAAACCGGTGCGCGGCGCGATTGGCTGGGAGTGGATTTTCACAGCTTCATTTCCGAGCACGGCCGGATTGTTGGTCACGAGCACCCAGTCGGCAGCGAGCAGAAGATCGTCGTCGTTCTCATGATTCCGGACGAGAACGGCCTGGTAGCCAACGGCGTCCGCCAGCTCTCGCACGACGGGCGCGAGATCCAGGTAATTGTTCGAGACATTGAAGGCGAGCACACCGTCGGGTTTGAGGTGCTTCCGGTAGATTGCGAGAGCTTCTCTGGTAAGCAGATGGACCGGGATAGCGTCGCCCGAAAATGCATCCAAGGCGAGGACGTCAAACGGTGGCGAGGCGTCGCGCTCGATGGAGAGCCGCGCATCGCCCAGCACGATTTCGGGATGTGCTTGTGTCTCGCGCAAGTAGAAGAACAACGCTTGCGCGGCATCGATCACTTGCGGGTTGATTTCGAAAAAGCGGAATGTGTCGCCGGTTTTGCCGTAAGCAGCGATCGTGCCGACGCCCAAGCCGACAATCGCGACCCGCTTAGGCGAGGGCGCGCATTCGCGCAAGACGATGCCGATACCGGAATCGGGTCCATAATAAGTGGTGGCGCGGCGGCGCAAGGGCGGCAGAAGATACTGTTCGCCGTGGGCGATGACGCCGTGATAGAGCGTTCGATACTGGAGCGGTCCAGGCCGCGACTGGACGACTCGCAACGAACCATAGAAACTACGCCGAAGCGAAAGGGCGCTTGCGCGGTAGGCCCGTACATTCCTAACGAGCACGATAACCATGCAGACGCTGACGGCGATCCAGAGGGCGCGGAGGGGCCAGCGTCCATCGAGCCATGTGAGGGCGAACGCCAGGAGCGCGGTGACGCAGAGCGCCAGAGGCAGTTCATATACGCCGTTGAAGATGCGCGGAGCGATCAAGCCGACGAACACAGCACCCGCCGCGCCGCCCGCCGCGATGGTCAGGTAGAAGCCTGTTAAATTTCGCGCGCCCGGGCGCAGCCGGTTCAGCTCGCCGTGGCAGAACATGCAGCAGGCGAAAAGGCCCGCGAGGAAAATGGGGACGCTGACCTGAATGGCTTCAACGAAATTGATGTTGAAGATAGCGTAGGCGAGAATGCCGAGCGCGAAGGCCAGTATTCTAAGCCATACGCCTTGCGTATAGAGCGAACGCGCGCCGAAGGTGAGCACGAAGGTAAGCAAATAGACGGCGAGAGGCAACACCCACAGGAGCGGAACCGCCGCTACATTGGCGTCTATGTGATTCGTGACGGAAAGCAGCAGCATGGCGCCGCAGGCGGAAAGGGCAAACCAGGCGAGCTTGCGGAGCGCCGGAATTTTTTCCGAAGGCGGGTATTGCGCTGGAATTCGCTGGGCCGCTCCGCTGCTAAGCCAAGCCGCGGCCCCGGCCAGTACGGCGAACAACAGGTAAGCGGCCGACCAGATCCAGCGCTGGGCAGAGACATCGAGCAGCGGCTCAAACGCAAGCGGGTACGCGATGAGCGCAAGCAAAGACGCGAAGTTGGAAACTGCGAAGAACCGAAACGGAGCGGTCTCCCCGCCCGCGGCCAGCCATGCTTGCAGGAGCGGCGTAGTGGCCGAGAGCGCAAGGAAGGGCAATCCGATTGCGGCGGCAAGCATTTCGAGGATGAGCAGCGCGGGATCGGAGGAGACGCCCGGCTTCCATCGTAGCGGTGGGCCGATGGGCAGCAGCGCAAGCGAAGAGAGTAACAGCAGGATGTGCAGGGTTGTTTGCCCGCGAGGCGCGAGGAAGCGCGTGGTTAATTCGGCGTAGAGATAGCCGGCCAGCAATGCGACTTGATAGAAGACCAGGCAGGTGGCCCAGACGGCTGCCGAGCCGCCGAACCAGGGCAGAATGATTTTCGCAATGAGAGGCTCAAGCGAGAACAGCAGGAAGGCGCTGAGAAAAATAGCCGCGCCGAAAAGAGTCGTGGTGGGTCGGGTAAAAGCGAACGCGTGCGGCGACGGTCCCGGCGTTGTGATATTTGCCGGCAAGATACAGGGTATCCCAGGCGCTTCCGGCCCCCGGGCGAAAGAGCCGTAGTACCGGAACGGCTCAAGATGACAAGAATGTAATCTCTTGCTCCTGCGGCTGTAACAGTGCGCTTGTACGCTACCGTCTTATGAGCCACATGCTGCGAAGGCTTTCGCAGAAAATACTTCCAACTTTCTGTGCGCTGGCGATCGTTGCGTGCTCAACGGCACAGACAGAGCAGACTTTTCTAACAGGCACCGCAACGGACTCGCTCGGTAATCGCATCCCGGGCGTGAAGGTCGTAGCCGTGGACAACGCAACGGGTTTGAAGCGCGAAACGGAAAGCACCTCTCAAGGCACGTATCAATTGGCCGATTTGCCGCCAGGCGTTTTCACAATCCAGTTTTCGAAGGACGGTTTTTCCACATTTGAAGCGGCGAAGGTTCGCCAGAGGGTCGGACAGACTGGAACCCTCGACGTCACTCTGCAGCTCGCAGGCAAGAAAGAAGCGACCACCGTCAGCGAGTCCCTGGTGCAGTTGGACAAGGTGGATGTTACGTTAGGCGCCGCGGTGGAAGATAAGCAGGTGGACGAGCTGCCGATCAACGGGCGGAATTGGGCGACGCTGACCTCCTTAGTGCCGGGCGCCTTGGACAACGGCGCCGGCGATCAGCGCACGATTCGATTCGCGGGGCATGGGCTGGACGACAATAACCTGACGTTGGACGGGGTCGACGCGACCGCTGTTTTTAATCAGATGCAGCGCGAATACGTTCGCCTGACGATTCCGCTAGACTCCATCGCGGAGTTCGACGTAAAGAGCCAAACCTTCGGGGCCGATGTCGAAGGAGGCACGGCGGGCGGTCAAATCGCGGTGGTTTCGCCCTCCGGAACGAACGCCTTCCACGGAGATCTTTTCGATTATTTCCGGAACGACGCCATCGAGGCGCGCACGCCTTTCAACCGTTCCTCGCCGAATCCTTTTCTGTTGAATCAGTTCGGGGCCGGGGCGGGCGGCCCTATCCTCGAGAACAAGCTGTTCTTCTACGCCAACTACGAGGGACTGCGGCAGCGGCTGGACGGCACGCAGATCGGCCTGGTTCCGAGTCCGAACTTTGTCGCCCGAGCGGAACTGGAATCTCCGGCCCTGACGCCGATTCTGGGGGCTTTTCCCTCCGGTACGTCCCCCACGTCGAAGCCGAACGTCTGGACCTATGACGCCCCGGGACGGCAGATCGATAACGAAGATTCGGGCATGATCCGGTTCGACTATCATTTTTCAGAGAAAACAACTTCGTTCGTGCGCTTCAATTCGGATCAGGCCTTCGAAACGACGCCGACCGGAAATCTAACGGCCCTGACTCTCTACGATACGAAGGCCAACAGCGGCGTCTTCGAGCTGCTCCACGTGTTCGAGCCGACCTTGGTGAGCGAATTCAAATTTGGAGTGAACCAGAACTTCTATCACAGCGGGACCGAGTCTCCGCTTCCATATACGTTCAGCATTTCGGGTTTCAGTTCGTTTGCCGGCGACAGCACGTCGGATAACCCATCCAAGACCATCAGCGCGCTCGATGACTGGTCCTGGTCAAAAGGCAGCCACACGTTGAAGTTCGGCTTTGAGATCAAGCGCGATTTCCTGAATCAGGGATCTTCGTCGAAAGGCACGCTGAGCTACACGTCGATCGCAGGCTTCTCAGAGAACGATGTGAACAGCGCTTCCTATACGGCTCTGCTTCCGCTGGTTCGGCAGCGGAAAAACGAATATTGGGCGTACGTTGAGGACGAGTGGAAAGCGACGGAGAACTTCACGGTCAACATGGGCGTGCGCTACAACATCTTTAATGCTTTGCACGCCGTGAACGATGAAGCGGTTCCGTTCGACTTCAGCACATGCGGCGGCTTCTGCCCACGTACGGACTCCTACTTTCATCCGCGCTACGACGATATCGACCCACGCGTGGGTCTTGCCTGGTCTCACGGCGGCACGGTGCTGCGCGCGGGAGGGGGAATCTATCACACAGACGGCCAGCTGGACGATCAGAACCTCCCCATCTCGAACACAGTGCAGCAGTACTCGTTCAATAGCGCCAATCCGCTCTATGGCGGCTTGTCATATCCGCTGACTCCGTTTCTGGCGATCGCCGAAGGGGGCGGATTGGGCGTCGTCTCGCCGCGCGATCTCGATCGCAATCGCAAAGACGACTATGTCGCCGCCTGGATCGCTTCCGTGCAGCAGCAGTTGCCGTTTAACATTCTTGGCGGCGCCAGCTATGTCGGCAATAAAGGAACCGACGTGCTGACCACGACGTACACAAACCTCGCAGTACCGCCGGAGAACGTGGTCCCGTATCCGGCGTTCGGCGCGGTATCCTGGCGCGGCGACGTAGGGAACAGCACTTTCGAGGCGCTCCAAGTGAACGTCCGGCGCCCGTTCGCTAACGGATTTCTGTTGAGCGCCAACTACATGTGGTCGCATTCGATCAACGACGACAGCATCGGGGGCGGGGAATCCGACACGCCTCAGGATTCGTTCTGCCGCGCTTGCGACAAGGCCAGCAGCGACGACGACATTCGCCATGCGTTCAACCTGTCCGCGGTCTACACGCTTCCTTTTAAGAACAGGATTTGGGGCAACTGGGAATTGAGCGCCATCGCCACGGCTCAAACTGGGCTGCCGGTGAACATCACGGTGGACCGCTCCAACTCCGCGGTTCCCGGCCTGTTCAGCATCGGTGGCGAAGAACGGCCCGACTATGCGTGGGGCGCGCCGCTCGCGCCCGTAAACGGTTCGACCCCGAATCTTTGGATCAATCCGGCCGCGTTCGCCGTGCCTGCGAACCAGATGTTCGGCGACTTGGGCCGCAACGCTTTCCGCGCGCCCGGAATTTCGCAGATCGATATGGGGCTTTCGAAATTTGTGAGCATCACGGAGAAGCTGAACCTGCGCCTGCGCGCCGATTTGTTCAATGTTCTAAACCGTGCTCAATACGGCGCGCCCAATGCGGACCTGTCGGCTTCGAACTTCGGCGCGATCACGTCCACCATCAGCAATTACGCCACGGGACGCGGCACGCCTCGCGAACTGCAGCTTTCGGCGAAGGTTGTCTTCTGAGAACTCCAGCAAGCTTGTCAACGGAGCAGAGCGCGCGTCTGCTTGCGATTGCCGGCGAATTGCTGAAGGCCGGACGACCGGCCGATGCGATTGCGCCGCTGCGGGAGGCCGCGCGGCTGGAGCCGTCCAATGCAGTTATCCTGCACGATCTCGGCCTGGCCTACCTGGAGGCCGGTCGCGTATCGGAAGCGATCGAGGCGCTACAAGAGGCCGTTGCCAGCGATCCGCATTACGGCGACTCCTACTTTCGCCTGGGGATCGCGTTCGAGAAGGCGGCCGACGTCGCCGGGGCCATAGCGGCGTACGATCGCGCGACGGAGCTGCTTCCGGGCCTGAGCGAGGCGTGGTTCCGCGCCGGCGCCCTGGTTTACACGCTGGGGCATCGCGACGAGGCCATCGGCTGTTTCCGCCGAGCGGCGGCTGCCGGCGGTAACACCGGCTTCGGACGCCTGGCCAAGGCGCGGGCCCTGCTAACCGAAGATCGCAACCAGGAAGCCGAAAAGGTGCTGCGCAAGACGGTGGCGCTCGATCCGGGGAACGCCATAGCGCACGACCTGTTAGGAAATCTGCTCGCCGAGTTCGGCCAGTTCGAGGAGGCCAGAGAATGCTTCGAGCGCGCAATCGCGGTTGCGCCGCTGCTTGCGGGAAGCTACTACGACCTGGCGCGGTGCCGCCCGCTGACGAGCGCGGACGACGGCCTGCTGGAGCGCATGCAGGCGGCGCTGGAGACTCCGGGACTGGAGGCGGCGCAACGCGCGCGGCTTCACCTGGCGATCGGCAAGGCGGCGGAGGATCTCGGTGATTACGCCTTGGCCATGCTGCATTTCGATTCGGCGGACGAAGTGCGGCGGAGCTTGGGGACATTCGATGCCCAGTCGTTCTCCTGCGAGATCGATAGCCTGATCGCCCGGGGCACATCCGAGTGGATCGCCGCGGCGCGCGAATTCGGCAGCCCGGATGCGAAGCCCGTGTTGATTATCGGCATGCCGCGATCCGGCACAACGCTCGTCGAGCAGATCGTCTCCATGCATCCCGAAGCGCGGGCCGGGGGCGAGTTGAATTTTTGGCCGGAACGCGCGGCGGCGTGGCGACGCTCCGGCGCGAACGGGGGCGAGCAGCCGTTCATCGCCAAGGCGGCGGCCGATTATCTTGGCGTGCTGCGCAAGATCGCGCCGAAGGCGACGCGAGTGACGGACAAGATGCCGTTCAACTTTCTTTGGGCCGGGCTGATCCATGTAGCGTTCCCGCGCGCAACAATCATCCATTGCCGCCGATCCGCGCTCGATACCGCACTTTCGATCCACCAAACTCATTTCCATCCGAGCCTGCGGTTTCCGACCGGAGGCGCCGACCTGGTCGCCTATTTTCGCGACTACCGGCGGCTCGTGGACCACTGGCGAAGCGTGCTGCCAGCCGAGCGCTTCATAGAGGTCGATTACGAAGAGCTGACCCATGCCCCGGCGCCCGTGATTCGGCGGATCATCACCGGCTGCGGACTGGCGTGGCACGAGGCCTGCCTGCGCCCCGAATGCAATCCGCGGGCGGTCAGGACTCCGAGCAAGTGGCAGGCCCGGCAGCCGATCTATCGTACTTCCGTCGCGCGCTCCAGGCCATACGGACCCTGGCTGGGCGCCCTGAGCGTGCTGGCCGATGACGAGAGGCAGGCAACTATACGGGAATTAAACAACACGTAACAATGGCGGTGCATTCTAGAGAAACGGTTTACCGTAGCCGAGCGCGAACATAATTGCGATGAGAATTCTGATCATTGAAGATGAAGCCAAAACGGCTAAGTTTCTCAAGAAGGGATTCGGGGAGTCGGGCTTTGTTGTCGAGATTGCCAAGGATGGTTTGGACGGTCTCCACCTGGCGCTTGAAATCGATTTCGATGTCATCATCCTCGATTTGATGCTTCCGCACATTGACGGTTGGCAGGTCCTAGAGCGGCTGCGTCAAGCGGACCGTCAGTCGCCCGTGCTTGTATTGACGGCGCTCGACGCCGTGCATGAACGGGTGCGGGGGTTCGAACTCGGCGCGGATGATTACCTGGTCAAGCCGTTTGCGTTCTCGGAATTGCTTGCGCGGATTCGGTCGCTGTTGCGTCGGGCCTCGCCGCGCCAGCAAGAGACCATTCGCCTGGCCGATCTTGAAATCGATACGCTGCGCCAGCGCGCCACCCGCGCGGGGCAGCGGCTTTACCTGACGTCGAAGGAGTTTCTTCTGCTGTCTCTGTTGGCGCGCCACGCGGGAGAAGTATTGTCGCGAACCCTCATCGCCGAGGCCGTTTGGGACATGAATTTCGATAGCGACACCAACGTTGTCGACGTCAACATGAGACGCCTGCGCGGCAAAGTGGATGAACCTTTCTCGCTGAAATTGATCCACACGGTGCGCGGCGCGGGCTATGTCATGGAAACCGAGCGCTAGCAGGAGGAGCGCGAAGGACAGCGAACCCGTCTCGCGCGTTTTCGCCGCGAGGCCAGCCTCCATTTCGCGGTATTGGGAGACCTTGAGCTTCCGGCTCGCCGCCGGATATGCGCTTGCCGGATTCGCCTTCCTTTTTCTTGCGACCGCGAGCCTCTACCTGGTGCTGCTCCGAGAACTGGAGAAGAGCACCGCATTATTCATCGCCGATAAATTGAACGTCTTGCGCACTATGCTCCGCGAACGTCCCTCGGATTGGAACGCTTTGCGCGAGGAGATAGAACTCGAATCGTCCGCGCGGCGGTATCAACGTTTTTACATCCGTCTGCTAGATGGACATGGCGCGCCGCTTCTGACGACACCCGGCATGGCGGAGCAGTTGGAGCTGGCCCGGCTCGGCACGGAGGCGAGCAATCGCCGCGGCCCGGCATTCGAGATGGCCGGCAAGCGCGGACATGCTTTTCGAGTTGAAACCGCACTCGCGCCCGTCGGCGCGGCCGCCGCTTCGAACGATATTGTTCAGATCGCCGTCGACATCTCTCAGGAGAAAGAATTACTGGCCGGCTATCGGCGCTGGTTCTGGACGATTCTTTTGGGCGCTTGCGGCTTCCTGCCCCTGATCGGGTATCGAATCGCGCGGCAGGGCATTCGCCCCGTCGAAGAGATGGCGGCCACTGCTCGCCGGATCAGCTCCATGAATCTCCGGGAACGCATTCGCGCGGAAGGATACCCCTTCGAACTTGCAGCGCTAGCGGCCACGTTTAACAAGATGCTGGACGGCCTGGAGGACTCCTTCGAACGCATCTCGCGCTTCTCCGCCGATATCGCTCACGACCTGCGCACGCCCGTCAATAATATTCGGGGCGAAGCGGAGGTCGCTTTGGCGCGCGCGCGCACGATGGAAGAATACCGCGATGTGCTGGGGTCGTGTCTCGAAGAAGCGGTGCGCCTGTCTAATCTGATCGGCGATCTGCTGTTCCTCGCTCGCGCCGAAAGCCCTCTGGCGCTCTTGGATCGAGAGAGGACCGACATTGCGCAATTGCTGGGCCGGGTGCGCGAATACTACGAAGGGTCAGCCGCCGACGCTGGCGTCCTGCTCACCACCGAGTGCCCGAGCGAACCGATCTTGGCCGCGGTCGATCAGTCGCTCCTGCAGCGAGCGCTGAGCAACCTGGTCTCAAATGCCGTGGCGCATACACCCTCGGGCGGATCGATCGTGATGAGCGCCAAGGCGGATCGCTCCAACCTCCAGATTGAGGTCTCAGATACGGGTATCGGCATTCCGGCCGAAGCTCTGCCGAGGGTATTCGATCGATTCTTTCGGATCGATACCTCACGTTGCGGGATGTGGGGCGGGACGGGTTTGGGACTCGCTATCGTGCAGTCGATCACGGTTCTGCACGGCGGAAATGTGCGAATCGCGAGCGAACCCGGCGCGGGTACACGGGTCACACTGAGCGTGCCTGTCGCGCTGCCGAACATGACGGAATCGTAATCTTGGCGTCATCTGAGCGTTGGGTTTCGCGGCGTTAAATGGCTAAGGGTGCGCGCCCGCAATCGGTGTGCGCCTGAGGCATGCACAGCCGAAAATGCGGTTTGTGCGAACAAGAATTCAGTAGGAAGAGGACGATACATGTTTCGAAAAAGGATCAAGAAAAAGTCTCGAAAGCATTCCCGGAAAGATTCCCGATTCAGCCGGCTGAGTCCACTGAAGGCGCTATTGGCGGCGGGCCTGAGTGTTCCGGCGCTCTTTGCTCAATCCGTACCGTTCCCGACCTATGTCACCGGCCCGCAGCCGAACGGCTCCTGGGTGGTCAGCAGTGGCCAGGTCATCACGCCGGCGGGCATTCAGGTTGATCTCGGCATCCGCGTGCGCGCGAAGGCCGTGGCGCTAAATCCCAACACCAGCACTCACACCGCGGCCGTTCTGACCCTGGGCGCGACTCAGGCGGTTGAGATATTCGACACCCAGACCGGCGTGGTTCTACAGAACTATCTCACGTTGGGACTGGATCCGAGCGGCAGCTACCGCGGGATCGCCTATTCGCCGGACGGCAAGTATCTGATCTTCAGCCAGGACAGCAGCCACGTGACTCTGACAAAGGTCACGCCGGAGGGGTTGCTGGAAGACGACGCAACCGTTAGCGTGCCGCCGAACAACACGTTCATCACGTGCTTCCCGAACAGCCCGCCGGCCGCTTACGGCAATCCGTGCGGTTCCTTCTACACGGCCAGCACGTCTTACCCGGGCGGCGTTGCGTTTTCGCCGGACGGCACGAGCGCCTATGCGTTGCTGAACCAGAACAATACGCTGACGAAGATTGAGCTCACCGCGAATCCGCCGGCGCAGGGTAGTCAAATCCGCGTGGGCAACGCGCCGCACAGCATCGTGATCGGCAACGGCGGCAAGACCGCGTACGTGAGCAACGAAGGAGGCCGCATCGCTACCGAAGCGGACTTCCAGATCAACTCCGCCGGGACCGAGATTGTCGCCGATCCGTTTGTGGGCGCCGCGATCACCGGAACGGTTTCGGTGGTGGACCTGACCGCGATGAAGGTCACGGCGACCATCTCGACCGGTCTTCATCCGACCGGGATGGGCTTTTACGGAAAGTACTTGCTGGTCGCCAATACTTATAGCGACACGATCTCGGTCGTGGATACGACCACCAACGAGGTGGCGCGGACCATCGATCTCGCGCTGCCGATCGGGGCGCCGGGGGCGGGAGCGGCCTATGGCGCGGCGCCGAACGGGATCAGCGTCGACGCGGCGGCGGGCATAGCGTACGTCGCGCTCTATAATGCCAACGCGATCGCGGTGGTGAACCTCAACAGCACGGCGAATCCCGTCCTAGGCGTGATTCCGGTAGCTTATGCGCCGAGTTCCGTGGTGCTGGACAAAGCCGATAACGCGCTTCTGGTCGCCAATGATAAAGGCATCGGCACGCGCTATTCTTTCGAGACCGATCATGGCGTGACCGGCTACAACACTCACCAGGACAACGGCACGGTCAGCATCGTACCCATTCCGAGTAGCGCGAGTCTCGATGCGATGACGCGGCAGGTTTTCGAGAACAACCACTGGGACCTGGCGCAGAACATCCAATCCGCTTCGGGCGGCAACGCGGATACCAAGCCGGTGGCGATACCAGCCAAGATCGGCGACCCGTCGCTCATCAAGCATGTATTCGTGATCGTGCGTGAAAACCGCACCTACGATCAGATCCTGGGCGATGTGCCCGCGGGCGACGGCGATGCTTCGCTCGCTGTGTTCGGCGGCAAGGACACGCCGAACGTGCATCAGCTTGTGAAGCGCTTCCCGCTATTCGACAACTTCTACGACCCGAGCCGCCAATCGGCTGACGGGCACCAATGGATCACGGAAGGCTTGGCGCCCTACGCCGACGATATCCAGTCGCCGGACTGGGTACGCAGCTATCCGGGCGGAAACGCGGGGGACGCCCTCGCTTACCAGAACAAGGGCTTCCTATTCTCGGAGGCAGAGGCCGCGGGTCTGCCGGTAAAGATGTACGGCGAATATGTCGAGAACGACACGTTCCTGCAACCGAACGGATCCACCAGCGAACCGACGTGGAACCAGTTCTACCAGGACGCGCTCAACTTCGAGGCGGGCAAAGAGAAGACGCTGTACTACCAGAACACGGTTCATGCACAGTCCTCCATCCCGGCTGTGTACCAGCATCTGGTCACGAACTTCCCGCAATTCGACTTGGGCATCCCAGACCAGTTCCGGGTCGATATCTGGGTGCAGGACTTCAACAAAGACGTAGCTGCCGGCACGGTGCCCGCGCTCAGCATGTTGTGGGTAATGTGTGACCACACCGGCGGGCCGCCGACCCCGGACGCCGAACAGGCCGATAACGATTTGGCGGTGGGGCGCATCATCGACTACATCAGCCACAGCAGCATCTGGTCCAGCTCGGCGATCTTCATTGAAGAAGACGACGCGCAGAACGGCGTCGACCACATTGACGGCCATCGCAGCCCGGGCTATGTCATCAGTCCGTACGCCGTCCAATACGGCGCCACCGACCACACCTACTACACGCAGGTCAACATGACCCGCACCGTCGAGCAAATCCTTGGTCTTCCACCGATGAATCAGATGGATCTGATCGCCTCTCCGATGAGAACGGCGTTCGTTCAGGGCACGCCGGCCAGCGCGAACTTCCAACCGTGGACGCACGTGCCGAACCAGGTGCCGCTAAACCAGGGCGTCGCCTCGTCGAGCGTAACCAAGGCCGCCGATAGCCCGTCGATAAAGGCTTTGAAAACGGCTTGGCTCCAGAAAAAGGCGCAGATCTTCGCCGGCAAGCTGACCAAGCCCGACGCCGAAGACCCGGACACGGTTAACCACCTGAACTGGTACATGGCGACCGGGTTCACGCGACCCTATCCCGGCGAGAGCAAGGTGCGTCCCCCGAGCGAGTTCACCAAGCCTGCGCCCGCTGGCGACACGGACGACAACTAACCCAGGTTCAAGCTGGAGCAGAGACCCTCTCCTCTATCGAGGAGAGGGTTTTCTTTTGAGCCCGGCACGGCTTAGACCTGCTCCTCCTGTTGACATCCGACCCGAGCTGTAGTACGCTCATGTCGGATGCCTCCCCGAGACGACAAAGACCGAGCAAATCTGCTGCAAGGCACGCTGGACCTGCTTATTCTGCGGACATTGGTGTTGGGGCCGCGGCACGGGCAGGGGATTGCCCGACTCATCCAGCAGCAATCGGAAGATGTCTTCCTGGTCGATCACGGCTCTCTTTACCTGGCGTTGCAGCGGCTCGAAGAGAGAAGTTGGGTGAGCGCAAAATGGGGCGCTTCCGAGAACAACCGCAAGGCGCGTTTCTACACGCTCACGCCGACGGGCCGCGCACAATTGACGGACAAGATCAGCGAATGGAACAGGATTGCAGGCGCCATCGCGCGCATCCTGGGCGCCGAAAAATCGGAGGCGTAATATGTTTTGGCGGAAGCGCAGGTCGGAGGAAGATTTCGAGCGCGAAATCGCTTCTCACCTGGCGCACGAGGCCGATGACCTGCGAGACAGCGGCAAGCATTCCGATCCGGAAGCGGCAGCCCGGCGCGCCTTCGGAAATATAACCGCGATTCGGGAAGCGAGCTACGAATGCTCCCGTTGGCTGTGGCTCGATCATTTGGGGCTGGACCTTCGACAGGCTTTTCGGCAATTGAAGAAGAGGCCCGGCTTCAGCGCGACCGCGATTTTGACCCTGGCGCTCGGTATAGGCGCCGACTCCGGAATTTTCAGCGTGATCCGCGCTGTTCTCCTGAAGCCGCTTCCGTATAAGGACCCCGAGAAGCTGGCGATGGTATACGCAGACGACCCGGCGCGTGAACTGCACGAAGGCCGAACGTCTTTTCCGAACTTTACGGATTGGAAGAACCAAAACCGAAGCTTCGAAGACCTGGCTGTTTTCAGCCCGCAGACTTTCCTGCTCGGAACCGGCGGCGCCCCCGAAAGAATGCGCTCCGCGCGCGTCACCGCGAGCTTCTGGCCGGTGCTGGGCGTGACTCCCATCCTGGGGCGCGTGTTTACTTCGGAAGAAGAGAAGCTGGGCGAGCGCGTTGTGGTGATCAGCTACCCGCTTTGGCAGCGGCAATTCGGCGGGTTGAAGGACGCCGTGGGCGCGGATTTATGGATGGACGACCGAAGCTATCGCGTAATAGGCGTGATGCCGCCGGATTTTCAATTCCCGTTCCAGGATACCCGAGCCTGGGAACCCGTCACGGCCCATCCATACTGGGCAACGCGAGATGCGAAGGCGCCGCGGACCTGGGCAGTGTGGCTTGCCGTCGGACGAATCAAATCGGGCGTGAGTTGGACGGGAGCGCAGCAGGATATCGGCGCGGTTGAAAGCCGGTTGAGCGCCGCATATCCAGCGGCCGCCTTGCCTCAAACCGCCACGGTTGTTCCGCTCACGCTTGTCGCAACGGGCCGATATCAGTTGTCGCTTCGGCTCCTTTTCGGCTCCGTGTTCGTCATGCTTCTGATCGCGTGCGTGAACGCGGCGGGGCTGCTGCTGGCGCGCGGGTCCGCCCGGGAGCGCGAGTTCGGGTTGCGTCGCGCGCTGGGTGCAAGGCGAAGCAGGCTGGCGGCTCAACTGATAACGGAAACGGTGGCGCTCGCCGGCTGCGGCGGCGTCCTGGGGCTTATGCTGGCCGGCGCCGTTTCGCAAGCCATAAAGACGTACGGACCGGGGGACATTCCGCGGCTTGCCGAGACGCATATCGATTGGCAGGTGATTCTCTTCAATATCGTGGTGACCTTCGGCGCGGCGGCTTTCGCAAGCCTATGGCCTGTTTTTAGCAGCAGCAGCCGGCGCGAGGCGGGCAGCCGTCGTTGGACTTCCATCTCTACCCACCGCATGCGCAATCTGCTAGTGACCGGAGAGTTCGCGCTGGCTCTGGTGCTGGTAGCCGGCGCCGCCCTGTTGGTTCATAGCCTGGTACGCGTGCGCGAAACGGAATTGGGTTTCCGTCCCGATCACTTACTCGTCATGCGAATCGATCTGCATGTCGGAAAAAGCATCGAGCAGCAGGCAAGCTACTTCGAGCGGGCCATCGAACGTGCCGAGTCGCTTCCCAATGTGCGCTCCGCCGCGGCTATTTCCGGCTTCCTGCGAACCGATCCCGAAGACTCGGTCGAAATCGAAGGGCGGCCGGTGCAACATCCCGGCCCATGCGACGACCTGATTGCAGGACGATATTTCCAAACCGCGGGTGTCCCGCTATTGAAGGGGCGCGTGTTTTCGAGCCAGGACCGCCGGGGGTCCGTACCTGTGGCCATCGTGAACCAGGCAATGGCGAGAACTTACTGGCCCAATGAAGATCCGATTGGGAAACGATTTCGATTTAAGAGGTCCGATCCCTGGCTGACGGTAGTCGGAATAACCGGCGACATGCGGCGCCAAGGCATCGAACGCTCCATCGCGCCTCAGGTGTTCCGACCACACCGGCAGGACGAGGACAACATGATGGACGTCATAGTCCGTACGGCCGGAGAGCCGGAGAAGACGGCTGCCTTGGTCCGTAGCGAGATTCTGGCTTTGGACAAGAGCGTCGCGAACTTCAAGGTGTCGACGGTCGAAGAGGAACTCGGTGAACAAACCAACGAACGCCGGTTCGACACATTTCTGATCGGCAGCTTCGGCTTCGCCGCGCTCTTTCTTTCGGCGGTTGGGATCTATGGACTCATGCATCAGCTAGTTGTGCAGCGGACGCATGATATCGCCGTCCGCATGGCGCTCGGCGCGAAGCCGGAAACAGTACGCAGCTTCGTGCTTCGCCAAGGATTGAAGCCTGCTCTTGCGGGAGTGCTTATCGGCGCCGGCGCGGCATTGTTCCTCTCGCGCCTGATTTCCAAGTTGCTGTATGAAGTGAGTCCCGCCGACCCTCTCGCTTTCGGAATCTCCGTGCTGCTGCTGCTCGCCGTAGCTGCCGTTGCGTGCCGGTTACCCTCCGTTCGCGCGTCTCGGATCGACCCGATGCTGGTCCTTCGCGAGGAGTGAGAGAAACGATAGGGCGTTGCTGTTCCCGCTGATATACTGACGCCACACGCGAGGAACTGACAATGGCCACCGTGAAGGAGTCCACCGCGCGAAGCTCGAGAGAGCTGGTGATCACGGCGCAGCAGCACATCCTGGAACAACAGCAGGCGCATGCGCCCGATGCGGGCGGAACTTTTTCCTGGCTGCTTTCCGGCATTACGCTCGCAACCAAGATGATTGAAGCGAAGGTGCGGCGGGCGGGGTTGCTGGATGTGCTGGGCAGCGCGGGCGAGACGAATGTGCAGGGCGAGACGCAGCAGAAGCTGGATATCTACGCGAACCAGGCGCTGCTGCACTGCCTGGGGCTTCGGGATACCGTGGCGATTCTGGTTTCCGAGGAGAACGAAGAGCCGGTCACGTTCGATCGCGCGCGTGAGACGGGCAAGTACGTTATCTTTTTCGATCCGCTGGATGGTTCCTCCAATATCGATGTGAACGTGAGTGTCGGGACCATCTTTTCGATATTTCGAAGGCCGCCGAAGATGGATGGCGGCATCGAAGCGGCCGTGCTGCAACCCGGCTGGAAGCAAGTGGCGGCAGGATATGTGGTCTACGGATCGTCCACCATTCTGGTCTACAGCGCCGGAAAGGGCGTGTTTGGATTTACTCTGAATCCCGATATCGGAGCATACGTGCTGAGCCACGACAATTTGCGCATGCCCCATCAAGGGAACTTCTATTCGGTGAACGAGGCGCAGGCGCACACGTTCCCGGCGCCATATCGCGAGTACATCGGACGTTTGCGCTCCGGCGCCTTGGGCCGGGAATACAGCTCGCGGTATGTTGGGTCGCTGGTGGCTGATTTTCATCGAACGATACTCAAAGGCGGCGTTTTCGTTTATCCGCCGACGAGGGGTTATCCCAGAGGGAAGCTGCGGCTGCTATACGAGGCCAATCCCCTGGCGTTTATCGCGGAACAGGCCGGCGGAATGGCATGCGATGGAGAGCAAAGAATTTTAGAGATACAGCCGCGTGAGATTCACGAGCGAACGCCGTTGGTGGTGGGTGGCCGGGCGGAACTCGAAGAATTCCAGCGATGCTGGAGGGCGACACAGTGACCGAGCTGAGCGAGAAACTTTGGGGCGCAATGCCGGATGGCGCGCAGATCCGGCTTTACACATTCCGGAATGCGGCGGGAACGGAAACGTCGATCGCTAATTATGGCGGCCGGGTGATTAAGTTCAAGACAGCCGATCGGGACGGCCGCGCCGCCGATATCGTGCTGGGGTTCGACGATCTAGACGGATATCTCGGCAAAAATCCTTACTTCGGAGCGTTGGTGGGCAGATACGCGAACCGGATCGGAAACGCCGAGTTCACGCTGAATGGCGAGACTTATAAGCTGGCGCAGAATAACGGTCCAAACGCATTGCACGGCGGCTTGAAAGGATTCGATAAAGTGGCCTGGAAAGCGGAACAGGTCTCCAGCCCAGATGGGCCGGCCTTGCGCCTCGATTACGTCAGCGCCGACGGCGAGGAGGGGTATCCGGGAACGTTGGCAGTGAACGTGACATACGCGCTGACCGAGGGCAACGAACTGAGGATCGACTATCGCGCGACATCGGACAAGGTCACGGTCCTAAACCTGACGAACCACTCGTATTTCGACCTAGCAGGGCAGGGAACAGGCAAGATACTGGACCATGTCGTGACGATTGATGCGGATCGATTCACGCCTGTAAATGCGAATTTGATTCCGACCGGCGAACTGCGGAGCGTCGCGAGAACGCCGTTCGACTTCAGAACGCCCACTCGTATCGGAGAACGCATCGACCAAGACGATGAACAGCTCCGCTTCGGAGTTGGCTACGATCACAATTTCGCTCTGAATGGGGGAGGCGGAGGCCTACGGGTGGCGGCGCGCGCGCACGATCCGACATCCGGCCGAACTTTGGAAGTGCTCACGACTCAGCCCGGCGTTCAGTTCTACACCGGCAATCATCTGGGGGAATCCTTGGTGCGGGGCAAAGGCGGCGCGGTGTATGGGTTCCGCTCCGGATTTTGCCTGGAGACGCAGCATTTTCCGGATTCGCCCAACCGTCCCGATTTCCCGTCGACGGAACTAAAACCCGGAGACGAGTACCGGCAAACTACAATCTTTCGCTTTCTGATCGATCACTAGACAAATCACTGGAAATTGCACGCGGTTTGTGGCAGTCTATCCGAGATGCCTCGCAAGAGCGCCTGGTGCTTCGGCTTGGGCTTGGTCTCGATGGCGGTTCTGTGCGCCGCTCCTCTCATCGAGAAGCAGGACCGTACATGGAAACTGTACACGAATGCGCAATGGGGCTATTGCGTAAGTTACCCCTCGAGGTGGCTTAAGGGCGACGCGTTCGACGGCGCGGGTATTTATGTAAAGACGGGCCTGAAAAAGTATTCCAAGGCCCTTGGCGAGATCGATGTGGGAGTGCTTCCCGACGAAGCGGAACCCGTTGCGCGCGCAACTCCAGTTAGCCTGGTTCGGCATTCGTTAGTGGAGGACCTGGAGATGCATTTCGACGGCCTGAAGAGATTTGAGCGGGCCGAGAGCATCGAAATTCTTGAGAAGCGAGAGATGCAGATTGTGGGAAGCTCGGCCTTGTTTACCAAAGACCGGTACTATGACCCACAGGAGCGCGCCACCTGGCTGGAAGAGATCATCTTCACGCATCACAATGGAGCGCTATACCGGCTGGAGCTGGAATGCCGCGACGATCAATTGCCGCGGTTTGAGCCGGTGTTCCAAACCTTCGTAAGGACCTTTCGATTCGGCTGCTAAACTTCGCGACGCTTTGTCTTGCCTAGAAGATGGCGCGCTTTCGAAAGCGCCTGCGATTCGGCTTCGGATGCGCTTTCGGCGGACATGCGAGCCAGGCACGCTCCCGGCGAAACGTTATCCGCCTGGCAGATGAACTTGTCACCGATGCGATAGCTGGTCAGGCGCACCGGCCAGCCGTCAATCTCGACAACGCGCTCTTCGAAGCCTTGTGCAAGGGTGGGCGATGACATGGCGCTAGGCTCCCGCCGCCTGGGCTGCCCCGCGTTCTACGGGCGCGCCGACCAGGTTGCCCCACTCCGTCCAGGAGCCGTCGTAGTTCACCACGTCCGGCAAACCAAGCAGGTACTTGAGTACAAACCAGGTGTGGCTGGAGCGTTCGCCAATGCGGCAGTAGGCGATGGTGGGCCGGGAAGCGTTCACGCCTTCGGCGCCATAGAGCGTCTTCAATTCGTCCAAAGTCTTGAAGCTGCCATCTTCATTGCAAGCTTTGCCCCAAGGCACATTGCGAGCGCCCGGTATGTGGCCGCCGCGCTGACACGTCTCCGGCAGGCCGGGAGGGGCTAGAATCTCGCCGGTGAATTCCTGCGGACTGCGCACGTCGACCAAGGAAGCCGTTTTGTTTCGCACCGCGTCCTGCACTTGGGGAAGGAATGCCCGGAGCGAAAGATCAGCCTCGCGCGCCTGGTAGCTGGTTGCCCGATAAGACACGGTCTCCTGGGTAAGTTCGCGGCCCTCCGACAGCCACTTCTTACGCCCGCCGTTCAGTATGCGTACATCTTTATGGCCGTAGATCTTCAACTGCCAAAAGGCCCAGGCGGCAAACCAGTTGTTGTTGTCGCCATAGAGCACGATGGTTGTGCTGGGGGAGATGCCGGACTTCGATAGCAGGGCTTCTAGTTCCTGTTTGGGCAGAATGTCGCGACGCACTGTATCGCAGAGTTGAGTGTTCCAAGCCCAAGCGACGGCGCCCGGTATGTGACCAAGGTCGTAAGCTGCTGTATCGACATCCACTTCTACTGCGCGAATAGAAGGATCAGACAGCTTCTCGGCGAGCCAGTCCGTTTCGACCAGGACTTCGGGGTGTGCATACTGTGCCATAGAAATACCGTATCACGGCAATCTCTATCGGAAAAGCGGGATCGCGAGCTGGAGCAGATCGCTTTGATCCCGCGGTGGGCGTGGAGCGCGAGGTTACGAAGACCAGGACGTGCGGAATTCCGGATAGAGCGTCAGGCCGCCACAGGCGAAGATGGTCTGGCCGGTTATATAAGAGGCGTCGTCGGAGGCGAGAAACGCGAAGACGGAGGCGATCTCTTCGGACTCACCGGCGCGGCCCATCGGGATGTGGCTTTCGACTTCGCCGCGCTTCTTCGGATCGTTGATCCAGGCGTTGTTTATGGGCGTGATGATCGCGCCGGGGCCGACGGCGTTGACGCGAATGCCGCGCGATGCGTATTCAAGCGCGAGCGTCTTGGTGAGATTTTCCATACCGCCTTTGCTGATCGAATACGAAACGTAGAGGGGCTTGGGAATAATTTCATGCACGCTGGAGTTGAAAAGGATCACGCCTTTCGTGCCGCGCGCGAGGAAATGGCGGAGCGCTTCGCGGGCGCACATGAACGCGCCGCGCAGATTGACGTTCAGGATGCGGTCGAAATCCGCCATCTCAAGTTCGTCGCTGGGCGAGGCGGCTTGAATTCCGGAATTGTTGACCAGCACATCGAGCGAGCCCAGTTCGGAAATTGCGGCCGCAAACATCTGCTTGACTTCGTCTTCTTTCGAGACGTCCGCCTTGATGGTCAAATACCTGCCTTTGGGCGCGGCTTGGAGGGCTTGAGCCTTGACTTTCTCCGCCTCACCCTGGCTCCTGTTGTAATTAATCGCGACGTTGGCGCCTTCCTGCGCAAAGCGCACCGCGGTGGCGGCGCCAATGCCTGTGGACGCGCCGGTGACTAGAACGTTCTTGCCTGAGAGTTTTGCCATATTGGTTCCCGGAAACCGTCTCTGAATTTATCACTGCGGCCGGCGAGCACGCGCCCGCGCTCTGTCATATGCTTGTGGATGCAATGCTTGTGGACGCGATAAACCTGCCCAGATTCGTTCTCGCCGAGCAGATTCTTCCGAACCGCGCCATCACGCACATCCCGGAGCATATTCGCAAGGAGATGTCGGAAGCGGGGATCGCTTCCCAGTTTCGCCCTGGGGCGCGCATTGCGGTGGGAGTGGGAAGCCGCGGCATTGCGAATATTCAACTGATTGTTAGGTCGGTCGTAAGCTTTCTGAAGGAACACGGCGCGAATCCGTTCGTCTTTCCGGCGATGGGCAGCCACGGCGCGGCAACCGCCGAAGGTCAAACCGATGTTCTTGCGCATTACGGCATCGATGAAGCAGGCGTGGGCGCGCCGGTTGTCAGTTCGCTCGAAGTGAGTTCTTTGGGCAAGACGCCAGAGGGCATGGAAGCGTACCTGGACAAGAACGCCTACAACTCCGATGGAGTCTTTCTGATCGGCCGCGTCAAGTGGCACACCGACTTTTCGGGCGCGCTTGAAAGCGGACTTTTCAAAATGATGGCGATCGGGCTAGGCAAATTCGCCGGCGCGGTTCAATACCACACATTTGCCTACAAGCTGGGGTTAGAGGAAGTGATTCGCAGCGTGGGAGCGAAAGTATTCGCGACGGGCAAGATCCTGGGCGGCCTAGCGGTGCAAGAGGGCGCGCACCATGAGACGGCGGGACTGGTGGCGGTTTCGGCGGCTCACGGCGTGCAAGCGATGATGGCTCGCGAAGAGGAACTGCTGCGCGAGGTGAAATCCTGGATGGCGAAGCTGCCCGCGCCCGAGATCGATATCCTCATCGTGGATGAGATTGGAAAGAATATAAGCGGGGCGGGAATGGATACGAAGGTAATTAACCGCGCTATTCAGGGTAATTACAACCCGTTCCCGGATACGCCGGTTGTTCATCGTATTTATGCCAGGGCACTGAGCGAACTTTCCTATCGCAACGCAGTCGGGGTCGGTTTGGCCGATGTTATTCACGATCGCCTCCTAAACGCGGTAGATTGGAATCCCACTTACATCAATTCACTTACAGCATCGACGCCGTCCGCGATCCGCACTCCGATTCATTTCTCAAGCGATCGAGAAGCGCTGACGAGAATAGCGAGGACTGTCGGAAAAGCACATTTACCGGATGTAACTTATTGCCGCATCCGGAACACGATGGAGCTGATGCATGTGGAAGTCAGCGAGAATTTGATCCCAACGCTGTACCCGCATGTCAGAGTTGTTTCAGCTCCGTTCGATGTGCAATGGAATGCGGAAGGCGATTTCGAGGCTTACCCGTGGGCCAAAGAAGCGCCTGAAGATGCAGGCGACTTTGAAGGAGCGCTTCAGACGGCGAACGCGGCGGCCGGCGAGAGCGTGCGCGGCTAATCGCCGAGATGCCGATTGAAGAAATCGGCGCTGAGCCGGTGCATTTCCTTGGATTCGGGCAAGCGCGTATCATTCCAGAATGCATGGGGCAGAGCTTCGAACACCACTAGCTGGGCATCTACGCCCGCGCGCAGGAAGGCGCGGTGCAAAATGGTTGTGCCGCTGAGCAACAGGTCGCGCGTGCTGGTGATGAAGAGCGCTGGAGGGAAGTTCTTCAGGTCGGCATACACGGGCGAAAGAACGGGATCGGCGCGGTCGGCTGAGCCGACGTAATCGCTGTTGGCCGGCTGCTTAGAAGGCGGAGCAAGCGGGCCGGAGAAACCATTCAGCGCGTAAATGGAGCGGGAGTCGCCATCGCGGGAGAAATCGCCCATGCCGGAAAAGATTCCGAGCGCCCCCGGCAGCGGCAGGCCCGATTGGCGCAACTTTACGGCTACCTCGCCGGTCAGGATGGCGCCGGCGGATGTGCCATAGATCCCTATGTTGCGCGGCCGGTACGTTTTCAAGAGTTCCTTGTAGACGGCCACCGCATCCTCGACAGCGGCCGGGAATGGATGCTCAGGGGCAAGTCGATAAAGCACCGCGACGACTTTGGTCTGCGTCAAATTCGCCATGGGGATCGATTCGGTGAGAGAACCGGAATCGGAGTTGAAGCCGCCGCCGTGAAGATTGATTAGAACGCGCGCGGCCTTCTCGGGCGGAATGCTCGGTGGAGTGATGATCCGAACGGGAACTCCGGCGATGGCGCCATCGGCAACGTTGGCCGGATATTGCGAGCGCGCTTGATCGCCGGCGCGCTTCTGCCACGCGTCCGTCTTGCTGCGGCGTTCGGCTAATGTCTCGTGCGTAGGCGCGTCGGACACCTTCCTCCCGAGCACTTGCTGTGCTTCGGGGCTGATGGTGCTTGGCACGGGAACCACGCGCGTGACATGCGCGGCGCCATCCGAGTCGATGAAGCTCGTGTCGCTGTCTGGAACGGCGCGAGACGAATTTTGGCGTGCGCTTAGCACAGCGGCGGCAAGAATCAATAGCAATGCGAGACGTTTCATGGCTTCTGTTCCGATATCATTCTACGGTCGATGAAATTTCTATTTGTCTTGGCGGCGCTCCCGCTCCTGTGTTTCGGAACAGATTTCGCGCGCGATAAGTGGCCGGCTGAATGGATTCGCGTGCCGCAGACTTCGCCGTCCGATTATGGCGTCTATCACTTCCGACGGTCGCTTACATTGAATGCGAAGCCCGATCGCTTTGTGGTGTATGTTTCCGGGGACAATCGCTATGAATTGTTTGTGAATGGCCGCCGCGTGTCGTGGGGGCCGGCGCGAAGCGACCTATACCACTGGCGCTACGAAGTGGTTGACGTCGCACCGCAGCTTCACGCGGGAACGAACGTCCTGGCCGCGGTGGCCTGGAACGACGGTCCGTATCGCGCCGTGGCTCAGAATACGAACGAAACGGGATTTCTGCTGCAAGCGGAGGCGCCCGAAAACGCGCAAGTCAACACAAACAAGCAGTGGAAGTGCATCCAGGACCATGCCTATTCCCCGGCGCCTTGGACACAAGATCAAGACACTGGCTATCACGCCGTGGGCGCAAATGAACGTGTAGACGGAAGCGCGTATCCGTGGGGATGGAAAGACAAAGGCTTCGACGATTCCTCTTGGATACCGGCAATGGAGGTCGGCAGAGCGTCTCCCCGGGATGCGAGCGACGGACCCAATCGATGGATGTTGACGCCGCGTTACATTCCTTTGGAAGAAGAGCGCATAGAACGCTTGCGCGAGCTGCGCCATTCGGAAGGCGCTGCCGCTCCCGCAGGTTTTCCGCTTCAACAGCACGAGTTCGCGATTTCGGCGAACACGCGAGCCGTTTTTCTGCTGGATCAAACGTACTTGACGACGGCTTATCCGGAACTGACAGTGAGCGGCGGCAGAGGCGCTTCCGTGACCTTGCGCTACGCCGAAACGTTATACGACAAGCCGGGGCCGAACGACCGCTCTCCTCGCAAGAGCAATCGAAACGAGACTGAAGGCAAGGTGTTTTATGGAACGGCGGACACATTTCTTCCCGATGGCGAGCCGAAACGAACTTATCGTCCGCTGTTCTGGCGCACTTTCAGATATCTGCAGTTAGTGGTGCAAACGGCCGGCAGTCCCTTGACGATCGACGACATACGCGGCGTCTTCACGGCCTATCCGTTTGAGGGCAAGGCCCGCATCACGGTTTCGGATCCGGCCGTTAATCAAGACATTCAGGAGATACTCACAACCGGATGGCGAACGGCACGGCTGTGCGCGCACGAGACTTATATGGATTGCCCGTATTATGAGCAGCTCCAATATGCCGGCGATGCACGCATACAGATGATGATTTCGCTATACATGAGCGGCGATTCACGGCTGATGAAAAACGGAATCGAATTACTCAACTCATCGCGAACCGCGGAAGGCGCGACTTACAGCCGCGCACCTTCTCGGTTACAGCAATACATTCCACCTTTCTCGTTGTGGTGGATTGGGATGGTGCACGATTACTGGATGTATGTGGACGACGCTGCATTCGTCAAGAGCATGCTGCCTGGCGTCCGCTCCGTGCTTTCCTTCTTCGCCGCCCATCAGAAAGCGAGCGGGTCACTCGAACGACTGCCCTGGTGGAACTTCGTAGATTGGACCAAGCACTGGAGGGATGGAGTCGCGCCCGGCGAGGGTGACGGCTCCTCATCGGCGGCAATCGATTTGCAACTGCTTTTGGGGTATCGTTGGGCGGCGGAACTAGAGAGAGCGCTTGGAAGCGGCGCATTGGCCGAAGAAGATCGCGCAGCGGCTGAGAAACTAAAGGCCACGATCTTGAATACGGATTGGGACTCGGCGCGCGGGCTGTTCGCTGACCAGCCTTCGCACCGGACCTATTCGCAGCAGGCTAATACTCTAGCGGTGCTGGCGCATGTGGTGAGGCCGGAGGAGGTAAAGGCGGTTGTAGAAAAGACGTTCTCCGATACAACGCTCGAGCAGTCTTCCATTTACTTTCGCGCTTACACGAATGCGACCTTGCGTGAGGCTCACTTAGGCGATCGCTACCTTGAGAGTTTGGGACCGTGGCGTGAGATGTTAAGGGACGGCCTGACGACCTGGTCCGAATGGAACGGGCCGGATACAAGATCGGATTGCCACGCCTGGGGCGCGAGTCCGAATTTCGAGATTTTTCGAACGTTAGTGGGGGTTGAATCGGCCGCGCCTGGATTTCGCAAGGTACGTATTGCCCCGAACATCGGAACACTCAAGCGCGTCAGCGCCAGCATGCCGCATCCAGAGGGCGAGATTGCGCTCGAACTCAGTAATGAGACGCGCTTCACGGCCGATGTTAGGCTACCGCAAGGAATTTCGGGAGAATTTGTCTGGTACGGATCGGTGGAGCCGCTCCACGCCGGGCAGAACCACTTACAATGGTAAGCTCGCCTCACGCGTAAGAAGAAATGCTCGCCATGTTACGCGAAGCGCGCTCGGCGGCCACCCGCTCCAGATATCCACTGTCGCTGAAGGCCTGCAAAGGGTTCTCCGGTAGACCTTTCGAAGCGCGCCATTCACGCATCGCGGGCCGAACGTCGGTCGCGAAGGCGTCTTGTAAGCAGGATTCGCCGGTTACCAAGTCGCAATGCTGCTGGGCCCGCGACAGTTTCCGGTTATCGATCAGCGACGCCTTCGCAAATAGTTCCTGCGCCATGTTGACCGTTTGAATCATGGCTTCGATTTTGCCCTTCAAGTTGTGGCTCTGATCGATCATGTACGCGATATCGGCGCGATTGCCGGTCTCCCACTCGTAATTGAGGATTTCATGAAAGATCCGAAATGCCTGATAGGGGTCGATTGAGCCGAGCGTCAGGTCGTCATCGGCATAACGGCGATCGTTGAAGTGGAATCCCCCGAGCAAGTTTTCGGAGAGAAGCCATGCCACGATCTGTTCGATGTTTTGCGAGGCGTAGTGGTGACCGGTATCGACGAGCACGCGCGCTTGCGGGCCGGCGGCGCGGGCAAAGTGCATAGCCATGCCCCAATCGGCGATATCGGTGTGGTAAAAAGCAGGTTCAAAGGGTTTATATTCGATCAGCATGCGCTGGCCGGAAGTTAGTTCGGCATGGAGTTGCTGTAAGTGCTCTTCGAAAAGCGCCTTGCGGGCGCGGATATTCGCTGTCCCCGGATAGTTTGAGCCATCAGCAAACCAGAAGGATATATCGCGGCTTGCGAGTTGGGTCGCGATCTGGACGCTGAGTCTCGAATGGTCGTGCGCCTGGCGCCGGGCATGCTCGTCCGGGTTCCCGAAGGAGCCGAATTTGTAGATCTGTTCTTGAAACAGGTTCGGATTGATGGAGCCAGGGCGCACGCCGTAACGAGCCGCAAACCCTTGCACCTCGGGCACGCTTGCGAGTCCCTCCGGCAAGTCCCAGAGTACATGCAGAGCAACGGTTGGGCATATGCCGGTAATCGCATGCACTTGGCCGGCATCGCTGAATTTCTCTTCCGTAGTGGTGGCCGCCCCCGGCTGCACAAACTTGCCGAAACGCGTTCCGGTGTTGGCGAAACCCCAGGAAGGAATTTCTATCCGGAAGCCTTCGAGAGCCTGATGAATTCTGTCGATCGACTTACTCTTCATACGACTTACCGCACCTGAAAATTGTATGATCCGGAGCCGATCTGAACGACAAGGCTTCCGTCTTGCGGGCGCAGACGAATCCGTTTGCCCGATTCCGTTACTTTGGCGCCTGGAATGTCCGGAAGAAAGACAGTCGCGCGAGTGTTCGCGGGTATGGTGACTCGGAGTGAAAACGGGCCGGCGCTCGTGCCGTTCCACTCGGTGGCAATGGCGCCATAAATGGACGCGTACCGGCCGCGAGCCGAAGTCATGCGCGCGTCGAGGTACGGATGGATGACAATGTCGTGAAAGCCCGAACCGGGCGCGGTGTCGATGCCGGTCACCGATCGATAGACCCAAGCGAGCACCGAACCGAACGCGTAGTGATTAAACGAATTCATTGCTGGATCGCCGGTATCGCCGTTCCACCGCTCCCACCAGGTTGTGGCGCCCTTCGACAACATGTAACCCCAGGAGGGATAGCTTTCATTCAAGAGCAGACGATAAGCGACGTCGGCGCGGCCGTGCTCGGCCAGGGTAAATAGCAGGAACGGGGTACCGAGGAAGCCGGTCGACACGTGCCAATCTCGTGCCTCGATGGCTCTGACAAGCTTGTCTGTCATCACCGGTTCGAGCTCCTTCGGAGCTAACTTTACATATAGCGCGAGAAGGTAAGAAGTCTGGCTGCCGCTAGAGATCTCGCCGTTGTCCTTGATGTATTGTTTCTGGAAAGCGGCGCGGATGTTATCGAATAACACGGCATATCGCGCGGCATCATCGGGTTTGCCAATGGCGCGCGCCATCTGAGACATCATGTCCGCGATAAGAGCCCAGTAGGCGGTATCGACTAAATCCTTAGGCGTGGAGCGATCCGGCGCGAGCCAATCCGCGAAATCGGGTCCGACTTGCTTCTTGCGGACGAAATCGGGGTTGGCATTTTGAGTGAAAGCCATCCAGCGCTGCATCGCATCCCAACTACGCTTGATGATCGCGGTATCGCCGTATTGAACCCAGGTGGTCCACGGCACGATCACTCCGGCATCACCCCATCCGGGCGCGCCCTCGTCGATCGCGTCCGGCAGCACGTCGGGCGCAACGTTGGTAAACGCGCCGGAAGGCGTCTGCGCATCCACAACATCGCGCATCCATTTCTCCGAAAATGCGGCGATGTCGAAGTTATAGCTGCCGGTGCGCCAGAAGACCGCCGCGTCAGCCATCCAACCCAGGCGCTCGTCCCGCTGAGGGCAATCTGTCGGCACACTTAGAAAATTTCCGCGCTGGCCCCAGATGCCGATCGACCACATCTTATTGACAAGCGAACTGGAGGTAGTAAGTTCGCCAGTTGGATCGCCCGGAACACTGGTGATAACTTGGCCGGCCATATCATCGAGCGTCGGGACACCCGGGTAACCCGTTACTTCGACATATCGAAATCCATGAAATGTAAAGTGAGGTGTAAACGTTTCTTCTCCGCCGCCGCGAAGCGTGTAGATATCGGTGGCGTCCGCGTTGCGCAGATTGTCGCGGTAAATACTGCGATCCGGGTTTAAGATCTCGGCAAAGCGCATGCGAACGCGAGTGCCCGCGGGGCCGTTCACTCTTAAGCGGACCCAACCGACCATGTTCTGCCCCATGTCAAAAACGTACACGCCATTGCTGAGCGGAATGATGCTTTCCGGCTTGATGGTTTTCGTTAGTTCGACAGGATTGGACATCTGGCTTGTAAGCGCGGCGGAAGGCGGTTCGGCGGCCATGGCGGGCATCCATCGCGTGGCATCGAAGCCAGATTTGTTCCAGCCGGGCTGTTCCAGGCGTGCGTCGTAGACTTCGCCTGCATAGATTTCGGAACGTAGAATGGGAGATTGCGCCGCCTTCCAGCTTTCATCGGTCGAGACCACTTGGCGAGTTCCGTCCGAATAGGCGATCTCCATTTGCGCCAGGATACGGGTAGGCGGCGGCAGAAAGAAGTAATGCTTGCCGATCCATGTTAAGGCGCTCGCGAACCAGCCGTCGCCCAGCATGGCGCCGAGGACATTCGCGCCGTTGGCGAGCAAGTGGCTCACGTCATAGGTCTGATAGAGGACGCGTTTCCTATAATCTGTGAAATCCGGAGTAAGACGATCGTTGCCGACCCGGACACCGTTGATGAAGAGCCGGTAACTGCCGAGCGCGGTAACATACACTCGCGCGGTCTTCACCGGCTTTGAAATCGAGAACTCGCGGCGGAGCAGCGCGGCCGGTTGAGGCAGTGGCGCAGGATTTTCGCCGAAACGTTTGTCGTCGAGACTTCCGGCAACTTGCGCAGCCTCCCATTCGGGCCCATTCTGCAGGCGAGCTTCCCAACGCGTATCGCTCGGGATGCGCTGTATGGCGCCATCCGCGCGAGTCAGGATGAGCACCGCGGCAAGCGCGGCTGGAACCGTCCTCGCCGGCGGCTGCTGTGGAGAAAAGACCTGGGGCGCTGGAACTGTGACGGTGATCTGAATGGAATTCGAGCCTGCCGAAAGCTCGTCGCCGATGTCTTCCCGGTCAAACTCGTTCCAACTTTTCTTCGATCCGCTTTCCCGCCCATTCACTTTGGCGTTGAAGTTACCGCGCGCGACCACATACAGAACGGCATGGCGCGGTTTTTCGGGCAGCTCCAGGTTCAGGCGAAAGTCGGCGGCGGTTTGCGGCACGGTTTCGAGCGCATTCTGTCCCGCCACCCAGATCCACCGAACGTCCGCGAGATCGAGCTTCGTGTTCGGGTTGTTCCACGCAATCCACTTCGCGGACCAATCCTCGCGCCGCAGCAGGCCCATTTCCCACCAGGCCGACTCAGCAGATTGCGAAACCGCGCCGCGAGCGCTCCAGACCCGAACCGCCCAGTAGTATCGCTGACGCGATCGAAGCGAAGGACCGCCGTATGCGACGCCAACCGAGGCCTCCGAGCTCTGTTTGCCGCTGTCCCAAACGTCCGCTTCCCCAGGTCGTAAGCGGCCGGGCTCGGTTGCGACCAGAACCTGATACGCTCCCTGGCGCCAGCCGCGAGCCGTATTATCGCTTTGCCACGAGAGACTGGGGCGTTCCGCGTCGATCCCCAGAGGGTTCCGCAGATACTCGCATTTCAAATGCACAGGTTGGGCCTCTCCCGCGACGCATATTGCAAGGAGCAAAAGTAGCCGCGCGAGAGCGGGCACACGTGATCTCTGAGCTAAGAAGGTCATTCGCTTTTGATCAAAAGGCGCCGAGCGCGAGCTTGAGCAGAGACGAGGTGAAACGACTATCGACAGCGGGATTTCCGAGCATCTTCCAAGTAGCAACTATCAGCCACGGCTCGCCGAAGCCGCGCGTGCCCCCGGTGACAACCTCGCCGCCGGCATGCTCAAGCGATTGATCGGCGGCTAGAGCCTTGGCGTAGTCTCCCATCGCCGAAGCCCACCAGATGAAGGTGAGGACATCGGTTTCGGCTTCTGCCGGAATGCCGGCTTGCTGCAACAATGCGCGCTGGTTTGCCGCCGATCCGCCGCCTTTCAACTGTTTCCAAAATGCGTCGCCTGCTTGAAAGAGCTTCAGACGATTCGCGCTCGCTTCATCGCCATCGAGAATAGTTGCTTGCGCGTCGCAGGCGTAACGAAGGTAGTAAGTCCAATCATGAGGCTCGCCGCTCGAATCCAAAAAGAGCCGCCGGCACTGCGGAGGAGTCAGGCTGAGAGCCAGATAAAGGGATGAGGTTCCATAGTTGTCCAAGTTTCGGGCGAGCAGCGCGGTTGCGGAAGCGGCGTCCTGAGAACCGATTGCGCGAAGAATGTTTACGAACTGACGCGTCGTAGAACGGTCGGCAGAAGCCTTACGATCGAAGAAGACGATATTCAGGAGCGTCTTGTTTTCGGGAGTGTTGGCGGAGGCTGGAATAGTCAGCGTAACTCCTTTGAGTAGAACTTGCCGAAGCTTCTCAGCGCTCAGCTTGTTTGTATCGATCTCGATCTCCTGATCGGACAGCACAATCTCGTGGGTGTCTTTGGTGTAATCGACCATCGATTTTGCGACGAAGGTGTTGACACTTTCCCAATTGAAAACACCAAGCAGGCGCAAAGCAAGATCGTGCTTAATTTTGGAAGTAACTACCAGCGCCGAATCCAGCTCGCGAATGCCTGTTAGCGCGCCTGGCGCGGTGAGCGCGGTGAAATCTCCGGCCAGGGCGGCTTGAAGCGCTAAACTGCTCGGGTAGTCCAGAGCGTTCAAGTCGACTTCATAAGTGAAGAGGCGGCTCCGAGTCCTGCTTTCCTCTAGCGCGGTCTTCAGTGAGATCTGGAGCGAACTGGAAAGAGCCGCGTCGATGGCGGCTTTCACATCCTGGCGCAGTTTCTTAGCGGCGGCAGCGGGCATTTCCGCCGCAATTTTCGCCGATTCGTCGGAAGCGTTTGGACTTATCTTGTCTGACAGAAACGCGAGCGCGTCCGTCGTGCCTATTTCGGCAGTCAGGCCCGCGGACACCGTTAGGCTGGTTTCGAAATCGTCAGTCTTCGTAAGGTCGACGGCCAAGTGCAGTTTGCCCTCGGCTATCTTGGCGATCGTTATCGTATGGCTGCCGGTGTGGGTTGCCGCCGCTTCAACTGTAGCTCCCGCCTTCGCCTTAACGGCTATGGAGGGAAGCTTCGAGATCGACTTCGTTGCCAGCGCTTCGTTGACAAAGCTATATGTTACGCTCGCCGAAAACTTTAACGAACTGGAGCCGCCCACTCTGCAAACGGCGTTTACAGGAAGGCTCGCGAGGTCGCTCAGATCGTGAGGGATGGTTAGGCCGGCGACAGCTCGCTTCGCGGCGTCGATAAATACATCCGCATTGGAGGCGGTGCAAAAGTTCGCTAGCGTAATGGTCGCGCCTTCGGCAATGCCAAAGCTGAAGGCGTTCACCGACGCGTGAGGCCCGGCGCTGACTGTTCCTTGAATGGTGAATGAGACGAGCGCATTGACGGATGGATCGTTTGGCTTGTGGATAGACGCGCAGAACTCATCTTTGTCATCCCCCGTTAGCAAGCCGAGGGAAACAGAGGCGCCGGATTGCACGTTTAGGGCGGCTTCCCCAACCGAGAAATTTCCCGCTCCTTTCGCGGAGGCAGTCAGTGGAAACGATGCCGCAGTCAGATTTCCTATCTTCGTTCCCACCACGGAATCCCAGGCGGCAGGCGTAAAGAAGACAAGTGGGTTCTTCAAATAGCGATTTAGCGTCGCGCCGCCGTCGGCCGCGGATGCAGTGATGTCGAGCGTTGTTTCGTTGGTGAGCTGAATAGACGCCATAAATCCTGTTCAGATAGCTTATCGCGAACTTGTAACTTGAGGGCTGCCGGTTGCCCCGTCATACAAGATTTTCGATACAATTTCACCTCAATACCCCAGGAGGTGAAAATGATGGGTAAACGAATCGTTCATGGCGCCGACGGCACTTGGGATAGCGCGGTCACGCACAGCAACGTGAAGAGACTTTGCGATGCGATTGCTCCGGTTCCCGAGCAGACGGTTTTTTACGACGACGGTATCGGCGCGGACGGTAATCCGGTGTTAGGGATTGTCGAAGGGGCGTTCGGCCTGGGAATCTACGGCAAAGTTAAGAAGGCGTATCACGATATCGCGCAAGTCTACCAGAAAGACGACGAACTGTTCCTTTTCGGCTTCAGCCGCGGGGCTTTTACGGCAAGGAGCCTGGCCGGGATGATCGCAGTGTCCGGTCTTCCGATTGGGGGAGACCGCTCCGAGGATCTTGTAAATGCCGCCTTTCGCGCATATCGCGAGCGCGACCCGGCCAGGAGGAAGGAGAAGGTAGCCGCCTTAAACTTATACGACGCCAAAATCAAGATGGTAGGCGTATGGGAGACAGTCGGCTCGCTCGGAATACCGTCGGTTCTAGGCGGAGTAGATCCCGCTCTTTACGGTTTTCTCGACACCAAACTGCATCCGGATGTGAAAAACGCGTACCATGCCGTGGCGATTGACGAGTCGCGCCAGGAATTTCCGCCTACTCTTTGGCAGGAACCCGGCGCTCTGGATCAGATCGTGCAGCAGGTCTGGTTCTGTGGCGTTCACAGCGATGTGGGCGGCGGGGAACGAGACGTGAGGGACGGCGCGCTTTCGCTGGCCGATATCACGCTGACGTGGATGATGGACAAGGCGAGCGAGTTGGACCTGCAATTCAAAGACGACGTGCGAGCGCAATATGAAAGCCCGCTCGATTCCAAATTCGCGCTGTGCGAGCTTCACACCTCATTCGGTGGCATTCCGATTCCCCGGCGCATTCCAGATAACGCCTTTCTTTCGAACAGCGTCGTCATTCGGTTTCAGAGCGATTCGAGTTGGCGGCCGCGCGCTCTTAGTGTCGTCGAAGGCGAGCTTGCGCAGGGCTATCGAATCATGAATGTGATCGGTTGGCCCGTTGCGGCTGCCGCGACCCCAGGGCGCCCGGATTAACCGGGCATTTCATCCGCGGAAGGCCCATATGAGCCGGGCACCGCAATGCCGAGCAGCCGGTAGTAAACGCCCAATTGAGCGCGATGGTGAATCAGGTGGTTGAACACCCATTTGCGGAGCACTTGATCGCGCGGGCTGTCGATGATGACCTGCCCGGCCCATTCCATCTTCCAGTGATTCGCCATGTCGGCGTCGCTCGCCTGTTCGACCTTCGCGCGAGCCTCCGGAAGCGTTTGATCGAAGCGCGAGAGCATGTCCGCGCGTTTCTTGTGCTCCCACTCGCGTGACGAACTCTCGCCCTCCTCCGGCGTCATCTTGAGGGTGTCGTGGGCGAAAGTGTCGCGGCACCATTCCGGGAAGGTGGCGATGTGCCAGGCCAGGCGGCCAAGCTCCATGGACTTGTCATGGGGCTTCCAGGTGAGCTTGCCATCCGGAACAAGATCTAAGAATTTGCGGGCGAGCCCAAATTCCTCGTCGAATTCAGGCAAGAGTTTTTCTGCTGCGGCCATGGGGATCTCCGGATAGAATGGTATCCTGAAAGGGTTAGCGCGGCGCCTGCGCTATCCTTCCCAACTCACGACCCACACGGATTAAGCCCCTTTGAAGATTGGATTTGTAAGTCTCGGCTGCCCGAAAAACCTGGTGGATACAGAAGTCATGATGGGACAGCTTGTCGCCGATGGACATGAACTGACGCCTCAAGCATCCGAAGCCGATGTCATCGTGGTGAACACGTGCAGCTTTATCGACCCGGCGAAACAGGAATCGGTAGATACGATTCTCGAAATGGCCGAATACAAGAAGAGTGGCAGAGCGCAGCGGTTGGTGGTGGCAGGGTGTCTCGTGGAGCGTTATCGGGCGGATATACGGAACAACATTCCGGAAGTGGACGCGGTGCTCGGCACGAATGAGCTGGACAAGATTACGGCGCTCTGCGAGGGGTTGCAGCCGAAAGACCGCGCGCCTGAGCCCTATCTCTATCACGATCTGACGGCGCGCATATTCACTACACCGCGCCACTCGGCTTACATCAAGATCGCGGAAGGATGCGATCATCCGTGCTCGTTTTGCGTCATTCCGCAATTTCGCGGCCGTTTTCGCAGCAGGCGATTTGAAAGCGTGGCGCAGGAAGCTTCGCGGATGCTCGCGATGGGCGTTCGCGAGATCAACCTGATCGGCCAGGATACGACGTGCTACGGCGAAGATCTCGGCTTAAAGAACGGGCTCGCCGATCTGCTGGCGCGGTTAGCCGCGATCCCTGCGGAACACCCCAAGTGGATCCGGTTCCTCTATGCGTATCCCAATAAGGTCACGCAGAAGCTGCTTGAGACCATCGCGGCTCACGATTCGTTGGTGAAGTATGTCGACATGCCGCTGCAGCATGCGAGCGGCAGCGTGTTGAAGCGCATGAAGCGTGGCGCCCACGCCGATATTTTCCTGAAGCTGATCGAGCGCATTCGCGCGACGATTCCCGGCGTAGCGATCCGAACCAGCATGATTGTCGGGTTCCCGGGCGAGACGGAGCGCGATTTCGAAGAGCTCTGCCAGTTTGTCCAGGCCGCGCAATTCGAGCGTCTCGGAGTATTCTCTTACAGCGATGAAGAGACGAGCGGCAGCTTTCACTTGGATGGGAAAGTGGATAGCCGGACCATTTACCATCGCAAACGCAGGCTGATGGCGATTCAACGGGGCATCTCCAGGGCGAAGAACAAACTGCTGGTGGGCGCCGAAGCGCAGGTATTGGTGGAAGGCCCATCGAAAGAAACCGAAATGTTGTGGGAGGCGCGGCTCTCGACCCAAGCGCCCGAGATCGACGGCGTCTGCTACATCAACGATTTCGGGCCGGGCGAGCCCAGGATTGGGGAGATGCGGCGGATGCGCTTCACCGAAACTCACGATCATGACCTGATTGGCGAGTTGATCGATGCGCCCGAACAGATTTCAAGGAGCGTTCAGCAATCGAACCTCTTTCCGATACTGAGCGCGCGCGCCGCGCAGTCGAGCGGCATTCCCGTCCGTTAGCTCGAACCGGACTTGGCCGATGGCGATTGTGCATTGCCCAATCTGCAAGAAAGAAGCAGTGGAAGGCAGTCCGTACATTCCGTTTTGTAGTGACAGGTGCCGGTTGATCGACCTGGGAAACTGGGCTTCTGAAAAGTACGTTGTCTCGACGCCTGCGGAGCGCGACGATCTGGAAGAGCTGGAGAGCCCGGAAGCTCGCGAAAGCCGTCCCCGGTGAAAGGCGCGCCGCGCGCTTTGGCCAAAATACTGGCTACGTGGTTCGGCTGCGGCTACTTCCCTTGGGGACCAGGGACGGCGGGATCGCTCGCCGCCATCGTCATTGCAGCGGCCCTGCAGGAATGGCTGCATGCGGGACGCTTCATTCTGCTGGCGCTGGTAGTTATACTGTTCTGGCCGGCTGTATGGGCTTCTAATCTAACGGCTCGGGCTCTGGGCAATCCCGACCCGAAACAGGTGGTTATTGACGAAGTCCTTGGGCAATGGTTCACGTTGGCAGGCGCGTCTGCATTAAGCTGGAAAAGCTTTGCGGCGGCGCTCGTGCTGTTCCGGCTGTTTGATATTTGGAAGCCATGGCCAGTGCGCAATTTTGAGGAATTGCCGGAAGGTTGGGGTATTGTGAGCGACGATCTCGCGGCTGGCTTGTACGGGGCGCTTATCTTGTATATAGGCGGGGCATTCAAGCTTTATTGAATTTGTATGGCAAGCAAACAACAGATCGTTGAGCAATCCAATATGCGGCCGAGCATCGCGAAGGTGGAACCCGCGGCCGCCATTACGGGCGGGGAACTGTATATCCGTGGGCAGCATCTGGCATCGGCCGGACAACCCAGCGTTCGACTTGGAAATCAAGCGACCCATCTGGTGGTGGCAGGCGATTCCTACATCATCGCCCGCGTTCCGGACTCGGCCATGGTAGGCGAACTGATAGTGGCAGCCGGAGATCAACAGAGCGACGTTTGCGAGACCCATATCGGCATTCAAATCGCCGACAGCCTGCATCCCGTGTCGAATCCGGCGGTGGATCGCGAGGGAAATGTCTTCAGCACATTCAGCGGTTCGCGCGGGCAGAAATCTCCGGTGTCCATTTACAAAGTGGACACCAACTACAATTCGAAGCCGTTCGTGACGGACCTGATGAATCCTACCGGATTGGCGTTCGATCGCGAAGGGCTGCTTTATGTTTCCAGCCGCTATGACGGCATCGTCTATCAGGTCACGCCGACGGGGAACATGTCTGTGTATGTCGAAGGAATGGGCGTCGCGACAGGGATCGCCTTCGATCGCGAGCAGAACATGTATGTCGGCGACCGCAGCGGAACGATATTCAAGATCAGCCGCTCGCGGCAGATCTACGTCTTCGCGACCATGGAGCCTTCCATCGCGGCGTACCATCTCGCGTTCGGACCCGACGACTATCTTTACGTCACGGGGCCGACCACATCAAGCTTTGATTCGGTTTACCGTATTTCGAAAACCGGCGAAGTGGCGCCGTTCTACCGCGGCCTGGGACGTCCGCAGGGGCTCGCGTTCGACGCCGAAGACCGGGTGTATGTGGCTGCTTCGCTTGCAGGCCGCAGAGGGATCATTCGAATCGATCCGGCCGGCCGGGCCGAGCAATTTCTTTCCGGACCTGGCATTGTCGGCCTGGCGTTTACGCCGGGCAAAGCGATGGTGCTCGCTACCCATAACGCGCTATTCCGGGTCGATGTCGAGATAGCCGGGCGGCCCCTGCCTTAGATTCGCGTCATGCATAAAGTTGCGGAAATCATCGCGATCGGCAGCGAGTTGCTGACGCCGCAACGCATGGACACCAATTCGCTGGTGGTCACGGAAAGCTTGAACAGCCTGGGCGTCGAAGTTGTCACAAAGCAAGTGGTCGGCGACGATCGGGCCCGATTGACAGACGCCATACGAACCGCCGTGCAACGTTCCGACATCGTGGTGCTGATCGGCGGCTTGGGTCCCACCGAAGACGACGTCACGCGCGACGCGGCCGCGGCCGCGCTGGGACGAAAGCTGGTTTTATCGCTTGAGCAGGAGTCGATCCTGATCGGCAAATTTCGCTTGATCAATCGCCAGATGGCGCCGAACAATTTGCGCCAGGCGTACTTGGTGGAAGGCGCCGAAGCGCTGCCCAATCCGCATGGCTCCGCACCGGGGCAGTTTCTTTCAACAGACCGAGGAGCGCTGGCCATGCTGCCCGGTCCCCCGCGCGAACTGAAGCCCATGGTGGCCGACGAACTGACCCCGCGCTTGCGGCCCGTGATTCCGCCGCAGGTTATCAAGGAACGAACGTTTCGGATTACAGGAATCGGTGAGTCGGATCTGGATACGCTGATCGCCCCGGTGTACACCAAGTACACCAATCCCACTACCACTGTGCTCTCGTCGCCCGGAGACTTGTTCGTTTCTCTGCGCGCAATCGCGGAAACGGAAGGCAGGGCGGACGGATTGCTGCGGGAGGTAGGAAACGCGATTGCAAGCCTGTTGGGAAATCGAATCTATTCCGAGGATCCAAAGGAAACGCTAGATCAAGTGGTCGGCCGGCTGCTTAGAAAGAATCATGCGACAGTTGCGACCGCGGAAAGCTGCACGGGCGGGTTGATTGCGGCACGGTTGACGGAGCGCGGCGGGAGTTCCGATTTCTTTCTGGCCGGCTATGTCGCCTACACGGACGCGCAGAAGCAGGAAATGCTGGGCGTGTCAGGCAAGTTGATTGAAAAGCACAGTGCTGTCAGCGAACCCGTGGCGGCCGCGATGGCCGAGGGCGCTCGGGGCCGGAGCGGCGCCAGCTATGCTCTTTCGAGCACCGGCTATGCAGGACCCTCGGGCGGAACCGACCACGATCCTATAGGCACGGTCTATCTCGGAATCGCGGGTCCCGGCGAAACCCGCGTCTTGCGCATACGCTATGTGCCCGAGCGAGAGCGCGTTCGCGCGCTCTCCACGCAGGCCGCGCTCGAGTTGCTTCGGCGAACCTTAATGAAAGTAAGCTTGTCGAATTGAGGCTTGCCGGCGAAAGTATGCGCTGAAAGCTGCGCCCGCGGAGCGCTATTCCTGCGCCGATGCTTGCTGATCCGAATCGCGCCATGCGCTGATCTTCAAGCGCCGGCATACCCAACAGAGGTCTTCGGGAGGGTTGGGCCCGTTCGGCGGCGTACATGAAGCGCCGCACACCGCGCAATGTTTGTGCGCCGCGGGCCTGACTCCTTGTACCGAGTTTTTCGCCATCTCCAAAATCTGCGGAGCGATGATGGGTTCGGCGACCGGTTTCTTTTTCATTGCTGCCTTTACTATAGAACAGATTCGCTCTCAATGTCAGACACCGCTTTTCTGTTCCCTGGACAAGGCTCGCAGTCGGCCGGCATGGGCAAGCTCCTGGCCGAGCGGTATCCGGCCGCGCGCCGCGCCTTTGAGGAAGCCGACGACGCTCTCTCCTTTCCGCTCTCGCAGCTTTGCTTCGAAGGTCCGATTGAGGAACTCACCAAGACGGAAAACACGCAGCCGGCCCTCCTTGCAGTCTCTATCGCCGCTTACCGGGTTCTCCTAGAGCAGGGCATTCGGCCAAAGATGGTGGCCGGCCACAGTCTGGGCGAATATTCCGGTTTGGTTGCCGCGGGTTCATTGGACTTCGGCGATGCCATACGCCTGGTGCGCCAGCGCGGGCGCTACATGCAGGAAGCCGTGCCGCCCGGGGTCGGAGCGATGGCGGCAGTCCTCAAGTTTCCCCAAGGCGAACTGGAACGTGTCCTGGTGGAGGCCGCACAAGGCGAAGTTGTTTCCGCCGCGAACTACAATTCACCAGATCAGATTGTCATCGCCGGCCATGCGACAGCAGTTAAGCGCGCGATGGAGCTGGCCAAAGCCGCCGGAGCGCGCAAGATCAAACTGCTTCCGGTGAGCGCGCCTTTCCATTGCCAACTGATGAAGCCCGCGCAGGAAAAGTTGAAGCCGCATCTCGACGCCACGCGCTTCAGCGCTCTCTCTATTCCGCTCATTAATAACTGGGAGGCTCGCCAGATCGCGACAGCGGACGAAGCCCGCCAAGGACTGTATGAGCAGATTCCAAATCCCGTGCGCTGGACCGAGAGCGTGCGCGCGCTCGCGGCGGCAGGTATTCGCCGCATCGTCGAAGTGGGGCCGGGGTCCGTGTTGCTTGGTCTAGCTCGCAACATCGATCCTACGCTCACCGGGATTAAATTTGGAGAACCGTCCGACCTGGAGAAAGCGCAAGATGCGTTCTCTTAATTGTCTGGCTGCAGCCGCGCTGATATTGGTTACGCCCGCGTTCTTGCAACCTTCCGAGGAGGATCGCGCCCGCGATTTCATCGACTCGTTTGTCTATGAGAGTTTGGCGCTGAGTCCTCCGGACGCCACATCGCAGGGCTATCACGAAGATCGAGGCGCGAAGCTGGACGAGATGTGGACCGACTTTTCGCCCGAGGGCATGGAGCGAGCTCGCAAGTTCTTCCATGACGCCCTTGAGGAAGCTGAGAAGTTGCGAGCCAATGCGGCCGATCACGAGCTCGCGGCCGACCTGGAAGTAATCGAACTGACCGCCCGTTCGCTGTTGCTGGATCTGGAGCGGATCCAACCGCATCGCCACAATCCGACTGTATATGTCGAGGCCATCGGCAATGGCCTTTATAGCCCGTTCATCCTCGACTATGCGCCCGAAGCCGTGCGGCTTCGGCAAATCACGTCACGAATCGAGAAGCTCCCGGCTTTTCTTGAAACGGCGAAACAGACGCTCACGGATTCGCCCGAAATCTGGAACCAGGTTGCGCGCGAAGAGAACGCAGGAAATTTGGACTTGATCGACCATACCATCAGGGAAAAGATTCCCGCGGATCTCAGAGCGCGATACAATCGCGCCGCGGCGAACGCAATAACCGCGCTGAAATCATTCGACGAGTATCTGAAGACGAGCCTGAGCCAGCATGCGAGCGACTGGCGGCTGGGCGCGGAACTCTACGGCGAGAAATTCAAGTACACGCTTGCGACCGGCGACTCGCCACAACAAGCTCTGGAGGATGCGAACGCAAAACTGCAGAGTATCCGGCAACAGATGCGCGCCGAAGCGATTGCCGTATACCCCAAATTTTTTCCAGGCAAAACTCCGCCAGAAGACCTGAATACGGTTGTCGGTCAAGTGCTCGATAGGATCGCGCAGCAGCATGCGACACCGGAGCAATATTTTGATTCGGCGAAGCGCGATTTGGCCGAGACCACCCAGTTCGTGAAAGATCACCACCTGCTCGCGCTCCCAGCGGGCATCGATTTGAAAGTGATCCCGACTCCCGAATTCGTGCGCGGCATCTACGGCGTTGGCGGGTTTTCCGAGGCCCCCGCTCTCGATCCCAAGCTCGGCTCGTTCTACTGGATTACGCCGTTCACTCCGGGCATGTCGCGCGAGCGCATCGAATCGAAGCTCCGTGAATATAACTTCTACGGCCTGAAGATTCTTACCGTTCACGAAGCTATGCCGGGACACTACGTGCAGTTTGCCTATTCCGACCAGATTGAACCCAAATCGCGGCGAGTTCTGCGCGCCATCGATGCGAACGGGCCCTATGCGGAGGGTTGGGCAGTGTATGCCACGGAATTGATGATCGGGGAGGGATACCAGGACACGCCCGAGATGCGCCTGACGTTCAATAAGCAGATGCTGCGAGTAGTTGCGAACACGATTCTCGATATCAAGCTTCACACCATGGGCATGACCGATCAGCAGGCCATGAATCTGATGATCGAGGAAACGTTTCAAGAAAGAGAAGAAGCGGAAAAGAAGCTACAGCGCGCTAAGCTATCTTCCTGTCAGCTTCCGACGTACTTCGCGGGCTGGCGCGGATGGGACCGGCTCCGCGATGCATACCGCAAGAAACAAGGCGCCGCCTTCCGGTTGTCCGAATTTCACGAGCGAGCGCTCAGGGAAGGCGCGATTCCTTTGCCCGTGCTCAGCAAGATTCTTCTGCGGTAACTCACTACAATCGAAAACATGCGCCTTTGTCTCTTGTTGCTGCTAGGCGCGGGACCCCTCCTGGTCTTCGCGCAGGAAACGCCGCTCACTACGCTGCCCTATACGCCGAGCCTGGATACGGAGTTCATGGACAAGTCCGCGGACCCCTGCACCGATTTCTACAAATATGCGTGCGGAAACTGGAACAAGTTGAATCCCATTCCGGCGGACCAGGCGCGTTGGGACGTTTATTCAAAACTGACCAATGAGAACCAGCGCTATCTGTGGGGCATTCTGGAGCAAGCTTCGCGAGGCGGCGGCGCGCGCTCGCCGAACGAACAGAAGATCGGCGATTTTTTTCACGCGTGCATGGACGAGGCGGCGGTCGAACAAGCCGGCGCAAAGCCGCTCGATCCGATGCTTGCCGGGATTGCGGGCCTGAAGTCGGTCGAGGACATAGCTGCCTATGTTGGCGGCGAACATAAAGCTGGAATAGATCGCGTCCTGTTCGGGTTCGGCTCCGATCAGGACTACGACAATTCGTCGCAGATGATCGCCTCGGCGGCGGCCGGCGGATTGGGGCTGCCCGACCGCGATTACTACACCAAGACGGACGCCAAGTCCCAAGAGATTCGGCGGCGATATGCGCAGCATGTCCAGCGCATGCTTACCTTGCTCGGGGAGTCCGCGCCGGACGCGCAGACCGATTCACAAGCCGTCATGGCGATCGAGACCGATCTCGCCAAGGCGTCTCTGACGCGCGTCGAGAAGCGGAATCCATACAACCTGAAACACAAGATGTCTCGCGAGGAGTTGGAGCGTGAAACGCCGGGTTTCAATTGGGACAAGTATCTGGAAACGGTGGGCGCGCCGGAGTTCCAAACCGTCAATGTCACGGAGCCCAAGTTCTACGAGGCGCTGAACAAGGAGCTCACAATCCAGAACCTTGCGGCGTGGCGCGCCTACTTGCGCTGGCACCTGGCGCACGCCCAAGCGCCCTACCTTTCATCCGGGTTCGTTCAGGAAAACTTCGATTTCTACAGCGCCTACCTGCAAGGCGTGAAGCAGATACAGCCGCGCTGGAAGCGCTGCACGCGGCTGATCGATCACACCATGGGCGAAGCGCTCGGCGAGGTCTTCGTCTCCAGAACGTTTTCGCCCCAAACCAAGGCGGATGCGCTCAAGATGACGCAAGAGATCGAAGCTGAGATGGGCCGCGACATCAAAGATCTGAGCTGGATGAGCGATCCGACCAAGCAGCAGGCGCTTGAAAAGCTGCACGCTATCGTAAACAAGATCGGGTACCCTGACCGGTGGCGCGACTACACCTCGGTTCAAATTGTGCCGGACGATTACCTGGCCGATGTGACACAGGCTTTCCATTTCGAGGAACACCGCGAACTGGATAAGATTGGGAAGCCGGTAGACCGGTCGGAGTGGTTCATGTCGGCGCCCACCGTGAATGCCTATTACGACCCGCAGATGAACGACATTAATTTCCCGGCCGGCGTTCTGCAGCCTCCCCTATTCGATCCGAAGATGGACGCAGCCCCGAACTACGGAAACACGGGCGCGACAATCGGACATGAATTGACCCACGGCTTCGACGACGAAGGCCGGCAATTCGACGCGCAAGGAAACCTGCGCGACTGGTGGACTCCCGCGGACGCCAAGAAATTCGAAGACCGGGTCAACTGCGTGCGGAGCCAGTACGCGCAATACATCGCGGTGGACGACATCCACATCAACAGCAGCTTGACGCTGGGCGAAGACGTCGCGGATCTGGGCGGCACGCTGCTTGCCTACATCGCGTGGAAGCATGCGACCGACCAACAAGAGTTGAAGCCGGTGGATGGTCTTACTCCGGATCAGCGTTTCTTTGTCGGCATGGCGCAGTGGGCCTGCGGGGATGAGCGCATAGAGAGCCGCCGGCTGCATGCAACTGTCGACCCGCACTCGCCGGATGAGTTCCGCATCAACGGAGTGGTGGCGAACCTGCCGCAGTTTGGCGTGGCTTTCGGGTGCAAGGCGGGGCAGCCCATGCGGCGCGCGAATGCGTGCCGCGTCTGGTGATCGACGCGCGCGAATGCGTGCCGCGTCTGGTGAGCCGAAGCGCTAAAGCGCCGCGTGGCGCTGCAGGATCGCTAGCGTCCTTGCGTCCAGCATTCCGCCCGACGCCGCGCGGCAATTGCTTTCCACCGCCTCTTCGGTCTGCATATCCAGAATCACCGAAGCAATCGCTTTGTCCGACAGACAGAATCGCAGCGCAACTTGCTCGAGCGTCCCCGGCACGTTCGCCAGATCTCGCTCTAGCTCTTTTATTCGTGGGGCCATCTCCGGGTTGCTCGCCACATCCTGCCAGGATTGCGCGATCACACCGACTTTCATCTGCTGACAGAGAGGAAACAGATTCTTCTCGGCGGATCGGTCGAAAATGCCGTAGTTCACTCGCACCGCTGCGAACGCGCCTGTCCTCACGGCTTCGAGCGCGGAATCGGGGTCTCGCGGACTTGCGCAAATCCCGAAGAAACGAACTTTCCCACTGCTTTTCAAGATTTCGATTGCGCGCCGCCACTCGTCGGAATTCATCCACTCATCGGTCCAGGTTGAAAACTGCTGCAAGTAGATCTGGCCCATGCGCAAGTTCACGAGGCTTTGCTCGGTGAATTCCGTTAGGTAGTCGAGGGGGTACGAATCTTGAAACGCTCCGGCCGATGAGCCGGGCTTCGGTGGAATTCTGGTCGAAACGTAAATGCGCGCATACGCCTCGTTCAGCGCCCTGCCGACCAACCGCTCGATTTCTGGGTCCGCTGCCGTGTCGACGAAGTTGACTCCAACCTCGAAAGCCCTCTTCAGGGCGCGGATGCATTGCTCTTCGTTACCTCCGCCCCGCGCGCCGTAACCGATCTCGCTGATTTCGGATTCCGTCGCGCCCAGTTTTCGATAGTGCATGATATCCCGGTTCATGGACTCACTCAGCGTTTGAGCCGTTGCAGGAAGCCGAGCCCAAAAACAGAAAGACCGCCGTCGTGCGGGACGACCGGCGGTCTTAACTCTAGCTGGTTTGGAATACCTACGAACGGCCGACGTTCTCGGCTTGCAGGCCCTTGGGACCACGCTTCACCTCGAACTCCACCTCCGAGCCCTCCTCAAGCGTGCGATAACCGTTCATCTGAATGGCCGAGAAGTGCACGAAAACATCGTCGCCATTCGAGCGTTGGATAAAACCATAGCCCTTGGCGGCGTTAAACCATTTCACAACACCTTTTTCTCTCACTACAAATCTCCTGTAAATTGATGCGAGATGAATGCCCGTTTACCCTTGCGAGTACAAGAGAGATCGGAGCCCTCAGGTCACGTTTCGGGCTCGCAGGAATACAACCAGCTTGCATCGAAAAATCTGCAATACACTGTAGCAGATCTGTCATGGTGGTTCAAGCAAAAACGTTGAAACGATTGCGTTAGAACCAGCATGCTAGGAGTCCTATGAGTACTTCGCAGATTGTGTGGGGCGCGCCGGAAAGGGCCGAACTCCCTGGGCGCGAGTTTTAAACGCTGACGACGACCGGCTGAGCACCGCCTAAAGCGATCCTGTGAGCGCGCTTTTCTCCTGTTCGACTTTTCCGGCGGCCGCACTGCGAAGCGTGACCGGCGAAGGAATCGTCAGCAGGCGGCGCGAGAGCCTCACCAAACCTCGACGCTCAAGTTGATTCAAAGTCGTGGAAGTCGTCTCGCGAGTCGCGCCGATCAAGTCCGCTAGTTCCAGTTGCGTGATCGGAACTTGATAACCTTCGCCATCGTCCTGCGGCTTCACGAGAGCTGAGAGCTCCGCCAGGTAGTGAAGAATCCGATACTCGACATCGTGCAGGCAGAGCAACTCCACCTTGGTCGCGAGCGCAAGCTTGCGCTGAAGAAGATAAGAAACCAGCGCGTTGCTCAGCTCAGGATTGCTCACAATCGTCTGAATCAATGTCTCCCGCGGGATGCGATAAATAGTCGATGTGCTCAGGACCTCCCCTTCGGTGTAATACACGGGCGGCTCGTTGGTCAACGCTTCTTCGCCAACGAGATGTCCCGGTCCGCAGATGGAAAGGATGATGTGCGCGCCGTGCTCATTGGTCCGCGTGAGTTTTACCAGGCCATCCTCGATGTAGTAGACCGCATCGGCGGCTTGCCCTTGAGAGAAAAGCGCGGTCGACCTTCGAAGAGAAGTCAAACGGCTCACGTCTTGCGTAGATAGCAACGCATTCCCTACGGCGGATGCGAGAGAAGTCACAGTAATTTCTCCTGCGGAGTTTCTCCGATTATATGCGCTGCTCGCGAAAATTTCCAGCGGCGTGCAAACGTATGCAGGCTCACTTTTCGTGGGTTTTGGTGCGAAGTCTAGAAGCAAATTCGCCTCCGGAGGCGAATAAAGACGCCAAGGCGTCCCTCTGCAATGCATCTCGCATTTCGCCTAAGGTGAGGATCAGCGACTCTAATGCCGAGCGCACCTGGGATTTGTTCGTTGCCAGAATGCTCAACCACAGATCCGGCGAGCTGAGCGCCAGCCGCGTCATGTCGAGTAAGCCGGCGCCGAATACGCGTTCAAGTTTTAGATCCGATCTACGGTCCAAAGTGGCAGCCAGCGCAGTCGATAGAAGCTGCGGCAAGTGCGATGTGAAAGCCACGGCTTCGTCATGATCCTGCGCCGACATTTCAATGACGGACGCGCCGATACGTTCCAGCCAGGAACGAAAGCTTCGCGACCTATCGGATTCGCGGCTCGCAGGCGTGAGCACGTAGGGACGCCCGCCGAACAGGTCTGCGTCCGCGGCGTCCGCTCCGCGCTGCTCTTTCCCGGCCATGGGATGACCACCCAAGAACTGAGCTGAAGCCAGGCATTCGGAGGCTTTCTTCAGGATGGCGGCCTTTGTGCTGCCAGCGTCGGTCACCAGGCAGTCTGCCGGCGCAATGGGACCTAAGCTTTCAAGCGTCTCCAAGATCCGGTCCACTGGTTGCGCCAGATAAATGAGGTCTGCGCGCGAGGTGGCTTGTTCGAGCGTAATGCCTGTTGAGATAGCGCCGGCGCGCAACCCTGCTTCGAGAGCGGGCCGAGAGCTCACGCCTGCGATTTCCCCTTGAAATCCCGCCTTGCGAAGCGCCAGGCCGAACGAACCGCCGATCAGCCCAACGCCCACGATTGCTACATAGTTCATGCGGAGCGGCCGAGGGCGCACGCAACGGCTCGTACCTGCTGCATGAGTTCGGAGAATTGATCGGGTCGCAGGGTTTGAGCCCCGTCGCTCAGTGCGCGATCAGGGTCCGGATGCACTTCGATCAGAAGCCCGTCCGCACCGGCCGCCACGGCCGCGCGCGCCATCGGCAGAACGTAATCTCGTTTGCCGGTGCCGTGCGATGGATCGGCGATCACCGGCAGATGGGTCAGGCGATGCAGCACCGGCATCGCGGCGATGTCCATGGTATTGCGCGTGCTCGTTTCAAACGTCCGGATGCCGCGCTCGCAAAGCATGACGTCGTAGTTGCCGCCCGACATCACGTATTCCGCCGAAAGCAGCAGCTCTTCGATGGTCGCCGCAATTCCGCGCTTCAGCAGAACCGGTTTGCGAATCTTGCCGAGTTCCCGAAGCAAATTGAAGTTCTGCATGTTGCGCGCTCCCACCTGCAGAATGTCGGCGTAAGTGATCAGCAGCGGGATCTGGCTTTGGTCCATGACTTCGCTGATGACCAGCAGTCCCCGCCGATCCGCCGCCGTCCGCATCAACTGCAAACCTCGCTCACCGAGCCCTTGAAAACTGTAGGGCGACGATCTCGGCTTGAAGGCGCCGCCGCGCATTACCTGCGCTCCCGCTTCGGCGACGGTTTCGGCCGAAGATTCGATCTGCTTTGCGTCTTCGATGCTGCACGGGCCGGCCATGGAGACGACTTTCGTCCCTCCGATCTCTACCTCGCCGATACGAATCACCGTGCCGCCCGGTTTAAAAGAGCGGCTCGCGAGCTTGTATGGCGAGACGATCCGGTGGCATTCCTTTACGCCTTCCATCGTTTCGAGCAGGGCCGGATCGAAATCCTCCAGCGGGCCGACGCCGCCGAGCACCGTGTGTCGAACTCCTGTCGAGCGGTGAACCGTGAAACCCATGTCCACCAGCCGGTTGATAATCGCTTCCGTTTGGGCCTCGGTTGCCCCTTCTTGCATGACAACAAGCATGGTTAGTTTTCCGGGTCTGGCTCGACGATCTTCAGCTTTTGAATATTGCGCATCTCGTCGATAATACGCTCGAAAATACGTTTCACCGCATCGTGCGGAAGCGGTCCATGGTTATGAACTGTCACGTTCGAGAAGACCTGCTCTTCGCGCTTCGGTTCGTAAATAGCAAGCCGCAGTTCCTGCTTGATGCGGCCGATTTCTTCGACAATCGCCGTACGCTCATTCAGCAGATCGATCAGCCGGACGTCGATATCGTCGATGCGAACCCGGCGATCCTCCAGATCTTTTAGACGAAAGCGGCTCATGTTACGCGGAGCGGGGCAGTGAGATGCCGGGTGAATTCCTCGAGCTTCCGATCCAACTCATCCGATGCGGCGTGCGTCTCGATGAAATGGACGATCGCGCTGCCCACCACTATGCCATCTGCGATTTTCGCCGCTTCGCCCACTTGATCCGGGGCGCCAATGCCAAACCCAATGGCCAAGGGAAGGCGAGTCAATTCGCGCATGCGTTGCGTGAGAGGCGCGGCGGCTTGGGAAAGAGACTGGCGCTCGCCCGTCACGCCCGTGCGAGAGACCAGGTAGACGAAACCCGCTGAGTGTTCCGCTACCAAGCGCAGACGGCGTTCGCTGCTGGTGGGAGCGGCCAGAAAAACCGTATCGAGGCCCTGTCCGCGCAGACGCGCGACGGGATCTTTCGCTTCTTCAACCGGCAAATCGGTGAGCAGCACGCCGTCGATCCCGGCGGCCGCCGCGTCGCGCGCGACCTTGTCGAAACCATACTTCAGTAGCGGATTCAAGTAGCTGAATAGAAGAATGGGAATTTGCGACCTGCGGCGAATCTCGACAACCGTATCGAGCAGCCCCGCAAGCGTCGCCCCGTTGCGCAACGCCCGCTCGGAAGCGGCTTGAATCACGGGGCCGTCGGCGATCGGATCGGAGAAAGGAACACCGAGTTCGATAAGATCCGCGCCACCGCGTTCGAGCGCAAGCACCAGGGACGCCGTGTGCGCGGGCGTGGGGTGGCCCGCGGTGAGGTAGGCAATGAACGCTTTCCTGCCGCTTGCGCCGCATTTGCTGAATAAACCGCCGATGCGAGTTGTCGTCTCAGTCGGCATCGTCGAGTTCCGGCATGTTTTCGCGATAGATATCCATATCTTTGTCGCCGCGCCCGGAGACATTTACGATATACACGGCTTCAGGCTCCGCGGGCGCGCGGCGAATAGCTTCCGCCACCGCATGCGAGGATTCGAGGGCGGGAATCACGCCTTCCATGCGGGCGAGTGTTCTGGCCGCAGCCAGCGCGTCGGCATCGCCGATGGAAACATACTCCGCGCGGCTTTGATCATGCAGCCAGGCATGCTCCGGGCCGATCAGCGCGTAGTCCAATCCGGCCGAGACGGAATGCGTGAGCCCAACCTGGCCTGCTTCGTCCTGCAACAGATAGCTGAAAGCCCCGTGAAGAACGCCCGGAGATCCGCCGCTGAATCGCGCCGCGTGATCGCCCAGCTTATGGCTGCGCCCGCCGGCTTCCACACCGATAAGCCGCACGCCCGAATCGGGCACGAACGGGTAAAAGATGCCGATCGCGTTGCTGCCGCCGCCTACGCACGCAAGCACGACGTCCGGCAGGCGGCCGATCTGTTCGAGCGCCTGCGCGCGCGCCTCCTCCCCAATCACTTTGTGAAAATCGCGGACCATCAACGGATAAGGATGGGCGCCTAGCGCCGAGCCGAGCAGGTAGTGCGTCGTCGCGATGTTGGTAACCCAATCGCGCATGGCTTCGCTGATGGCGTCCTTAAGCGTCCGGCTGCCGGTGCGAACCGCCGTTACGTTTGCGCCTAGCAGCCGCATGCGGAAGACATTCAAGCGCTGCCGGCGCATGTCTTCTTCGCCCATGTAAACCACGCACTCCATCCCGAATAGAGCGCACACCGTCGCGGTTGCGACGCCGTGTTGTCCGGCGCCCGTTTCGGCAATAATGCGCCGCTTGCCCATGCGCCGGGCGAGCAAAATCTGGCCGAGGCAATTGTTGATCTTGTGAGCGCCCGTGTGCAACAGGTCTTCGCGCTTGAGCCAGATCCGCGCGCCTTTCAGCGATTCACTAAGCCGGCTGGCGAAGTAAAGCGGAGTGGGCCGCCCGGCGTAATGATGGAGCAGAGATTGAAGCTCGTTCCGGAACGCCGGATCGCGCCGCGCTTCGCCGTAAGCCTGTTCCAACTCTTCGAGCGGGGACATCAGCACTTCGGGTACATAGCGGCCGCCATAAGGGCCGAAATGGCCGAGCGCATCGGGAACAACCGCGGAACTCATAGGTTCACCTCCTGGCCAACTGCTTCAAGCGCCGCCCGGACGAAATCGCGAACGCGCTGTAGATCCTTCTTTCCGGGCGACGCCTCCAGGCGCGAGCATGCATCCACGCCCCATGGTGACGCAACGCGAATGGCTTCGGCAACGTTGGAGGCGTCGAGGCCGCCGGCGATGATGGCGCGGTGCGGGAAAGCGGCGGCCAGACGCCAATCGAAAGTGTCCCCCGAGCCGCCATATAGCAGCGATGGCGAATCCAGCAGATAGGCTTCGATGCCGGGGTACGCGGGCGGGGCCGGCGCCGCGGCTGGAAGCGCGCGCCAGACACGCACTCCCTGCGCGGAAGGCAGCGCCACACTATCCCCGTGAAGCTGCGCGACATCCAAAGGCGCTTCGTTCATCACTCGAAGAAGCTCCGCTTCGGAAGCCTTAACGAAAATTCCGACTTTCAAGTAATCGCCGCTAACCGCTTGGGCGATTTCACGCGCGCGGCGCGGAGCGATGTAGCGCGGACTGTTCTTATAAAAATTGAAACCGAGAGCGTTCGCGCCTGCATCCAGCGCTATGCGCGCATCTGTCTCGTTCGTGATGCCGCAGATCTTTACGATAAAAGCGGGCGCGCTCATGACTCGTGCCCTATCAGGGATCGCAACGATTGCGTAGAATTCTGGGATCGCATCAGCGATTCGCCAATTAAAAAAGCGTGAAAGCCCGCGCCTTGCAGAAGGTCGATATCGCCGCGCGTGTGAATGCCGCTTTCGCTCACGCGGATGACGCTCGATGGCATCAGATAGCTGAGCCTCAAAGACGTATCTAGCGAAATCTCGAGCGTATCGAGATTGCGATTGTTCACGCCGATCGCCTCGGCGCCCGAATCGACGGCTTTCGATAGCTCATCGTGGTCATGCACTTCGACCAGAGACATTAGCCCTAGCGACGAAGCAAGTTCGCGGAACGCCTGAAGCTCCGATCGTTCGAGAATCGCCGCGATTAACAGGATTGCGTCGGCCCCGTGAGCCGCCGCCTCCAAAATCTGAACTCGGTCGACTGTGAAGTCCTTCCGGAGCACCGGAAGATTCGCCGCCGCGCGCGCCGCTTCCATATCGTGCAGCGAGCCTTGAAAGTATTGCTTGTCGGTTAGTACCGAAAGGCAAGCCGCGCCGCCCTGCTCATAGCTGTGAGCGATGAACGCGGGGTGAAAATCGGGCTGCAGCACGCCGCGGCTGGGAGATGCTTTCTTGATTTCGGCGATGATCGCGGGGTTTCGGGAACGAAGCGCCTCGGCAAATGGCCGACTGGGCGCCTTACGCTCGTGCGCTTGCTGCTCCAGCTCCGCCGCGCGCGAGTGTAGTTCAGCGGCTTCCCGCCTTTTCTGCTGTACGATCTCGGCCAGGAGGCCGCTCTGAGTGCGGGGCATCATCGCGAAACCGCCGTGAGAACCCTAATCGTAACAGGCTGGCTAGGACCAGGATGCGAACTAGTCGATTTTTCTGGAAGCACTTTGTAACCGAAACCGTCTATAAACCCGGGAGAGCATATCTATGGCTGATAACAAGGCTGATGAAAACCGGTTAGACGCGTTAAATTCGGAACCGGGCGCCATCGCCGACGATGAAATCGTAACGGAGCGGAGACTCGCCAGGCGATCGTTTCTGGCTTCGAGCGGCGTTTTTCTGACCGGAGCGGCCGGAATTGTTTCCGGGCTTCGTGCTACCACTCTCCGGAATCCAAATCAAGACGATCCCAAGAAGCCCGACGATCCCGACAAGCGCCCCGACGATCCCGATAAGAGGCCTGCCGATCCCGACAAGAGGCCTGCCGATCCCGACAAGAAACCGGAGGATCGTGAGAAGCGCCCGGAGGACCGCGAGAGGAAGGCTGCGGATCCCGATAAGAGGCCTCCCGATCCCGATAGGAAACCTGCTGACCCTGACAAACCCCCTGCCTCTCGTGGCTGAGGCCGCGGCTTGGAAGCGCCGTTTTCGTTCGATTGGCTGATCCATCCGCTCGTCCCCGGACAGTTCTTCGAGGAATATTGGGAGAAAGAACCGGTTGTCGTACGGCGGAACGAGCCCGATTACTTCACCCGCCTGCTTTCATTCGCTGAAGTAGACCGGGTTCTTACTACCCTCGACCGTCGGTATCCAGACGTCTGCTTGAAAAATGCCGCCCGGCCCGTGAGCGCAGACGAGTACACGGGTCCCGGAGGCGTGCTCGACGTCGCTAAGCTCTGTGAGCTTTTCAAAGAGGGCTCAACCATAACTCTGGCCTATCTCGACACGGTGCTCCCAGCGCTGACTCTGTTCTGCCGGATGCTCGAGCGGCAATTCAGTTGCCCGTTTCAGACCAACGTGTACATGACGCCGGCAGGCGCTCAGGGCGCGAAGCCGCATTACGACACCCACGATGTCTTCGTCCTTCAGGTTTCCGGCTCAAAAAGATGGACCATTTTCGGAACGCCGGTTCAGCTACCGCTCTCCGGCCAGGACTTTGATGCGTCCGTTCATCCGCTAGGCGCCCCCACGCTCGAATTCGAAATGAAGGCGGGCGATGTCGCCTATATCCCGCGCGGCGCCGCTCACGAAGCGAAATCGGCCGACTCCGTTTCGCTCCACATCACTGCCGGGATATTGCGATATACCTGGGCGGATTTTCTCCTGGAGTTCCTAGCCGGAGCGAGCCTCGGCAACCCGGTGTTTCGCAAGTCGCTGCCTCCCGGTTTCGCCCAATCTGGATTTGATCGAAGCAGCGCGAAACAGATTCTGCTCGACTTGCTGCAGGAAGCATCGAAAGGCTCGAACTTCGACGCCACCTTCGACTACTTCATCGACAGATTCCTTTCCGCGTGCCCGCCCCTGGTGGAGGGACAACTGAATCAATTGGCGACGCTCGATCATCTGTCCGTAGCAAGCGTTGTGGGTGTTCGCCCAGGCGCGATTATGCGAGCTGAGGCCCAGGGCGATTCCGAACGCGTGGAGTGTTATGGCCGTGCGATCACGTTTCCGTCTCGCGTCCGTGAAGCTCTCCGCTTTGCGCTCACTCACTCCAGGTTCGCGATTCGCGATCTTCCCGGAAACTTGGATGACTCAAGCAAGTTAATCTTGATTCGACGGCTCATTCGAGAGGGCCTCGTTGCGGCCTTATCGGAAAGCGTCGGGCACTCATGAATTGGATCGCAGGCGGCGCGCTTCTGATGGCCGCGGCGATTGCGGCCGGCGCATTTGGCGCGCACGGTTTAAAAAATCGGCTCGATGCGTACTCCATGTCGGTGTACGAGAAGGCCGTCTTCTATCATTTCGTCAATGCGCTCGGAATACTGATCGTAGCGCTGCTGGCGCGCGTCCAGGCCATCACGCCCGCGGGCCAGGCGCGGGTTGCGTGGCTGCTCTTTATCGGGATTGTAGTCTTCTCGGGAAGCTTGTATACGCTCGCGATATCGGGCGTCCGCATCCTGGGCGCGATCACGCCGGTTGGCGGCCTGGCGTTTATCGCCGGATGGATTCTGCTCGCCTACGAGGCGTGGAAGCGCTGAACCGGGTTCAACTGCCTTGGCCCGCGCCCTGCTGCTGGAACTGCGACATCGCGTCTTTCATGCGCTGGTCCAGTTCTTCGAACGGAACCTCCTCGACACGGCTGGCGAGCGCCCACGAATGCCCGAACGGGTCAGTCAGTTTGCCGTACCTGTCTCCCCAAAACATGTTCTGCGGCGGCATGTCCGCTTTCGCGCCCGCGCTGATGGCCTGGTTGTATACCGAGTCCACATCTTCGACGTACAAGAAGATGCCGACCGCCGTTCCGCCCAGCGTTTTCGGGGAGCGATCGCCTCGCCTTTCATCCACCAGCATGACTGTGGAATCCCCAATCTTGAACTCGGCGTGCGCGATCTTGCCGGGAGGGCCCTCCATAAGCACGACATCCCTTGCGCCGAATGCGCGTTTATAGAAATCCAAAGCGCCATGCCCGTCGTTCACGATCAGGTACGGTGTAACCGTGTGGTAGCCCGCCGGAATCGGGTTCACTTTACCAGCCATTCTCTTTCCCTCCACGAATCATCGCTAAGCTATCACAAAATGCGCCGGCTTCCCGAATTGTCCTTCGCATAGAATGAGGCCTATGAATCCTTACGCGAGTCACCTGGAAGGCCGCGATAGCCAAGAACTCGTATCGGAAACCCCCGGGCGGCTAACGGACTTAGTTCAGCGCCTCGGGCCCGACGGATTGCAGCGCTCTTCCGCGCCGGGCAAGTGGACGGTGTCTCAAATTCTTTGCCACCTTGCGGATACCGAAATCGCTTTCGCGTTTCGCCTGCGGCAGGCGCTCGCAGAACCGCGCCACGTCATCCAACCTTTTGACCAGGACGCATGGGGACGCGGCTATTCAAAGTTAAACGGCCGCGCAGCGCTCGATACGTTCGTGGCATTGCGGCATTGGAACATCGCGCTTCTCTCCGGCTTGGCCCCGGACGACTTCTCGAAAGCTGTGACCCATCCGGAGCGCGGAGACATGACCTTTCGCACCCTGGTCGAGACAATGGCGGGTCACGACCTGAATCACCTGAGGCAGCTTGAAACTCTGGCGGAGCAACCAGCTTGACCGGCGCGCTCGCATAAGCTTGCAGGAAACAGAGCCGCCCGAAAACCACTCTTTCTGGAGGGAACGCCCTCATGACAATGCTCGTATGACGACGCTTTTATGACAACACCCGCGCCTTCAACAAAGACCAAGGTCATTGTGGCGACGACGGTCATGCTGTCGTTTATCTCCTTCTGGCGGGCCTCGGCCATCGTCTTGAGCGATTTGGCTTCATCCGCTTACTACGCCGGGGGCATCGCGGAAACCGCCATCGGCAAGTCGGCGCCGTGGTTCATCCTTGCCATCATGTTGTTCGGCTTCGCCATCCGCGCCATCTATGTCGAAAGCTGCAGCATGTTTGTCCGCGGCGGCGTGTACAAGGTCGTGCACGAGGCGATGGGCGGCACGCTGGCAAAGTTTTCAGTCTCGGCGCTGATGTTCGACTACGTCCTCACCGGACCCATTAGCGGCGTCAGCGCGGGACTGTATCTGGCGGGGCTTATCAACGAACTGGCCGATTATTGGCACGCCTCTTTCCATGTGCCGCCCCAGGGCTTCGCGGCCGGATTCGCGTTGGCGGCCACGCTCTACTTCTGGTGGCAGAACACAATCGGCATCAAAGAATCGAGCGACAAAGCGCTCCGCATCATGCAAGTGACGACCGTGATGGTGGTGATCCTGATTGCGTGGTGTGTGGTGACCATGGCGCTGAAAGGTTTTCAGCCTGTCCCGCTGCCCACCAGGGCGAACCTGCATTATGGGCACTATTCGCTCGGCTGGCTGCGCGGAACGGTCCTTCCGGACATCACCGCGGTCGCCATCTTCATCGGCCTCGGTCATTCGCTTCTCGCCATGAGCGGCTTCGAAACCCTGGCCCAGGTCTATCGCGAGATCGAAGCGCCCAAGCTCGTGAACCTGCGCAAGACGGGCCTGGTGGTCATCGTCTACAGCTTGTTGTTTACGTCTCTGGTTTCCTTCTTTGCCGTAATGCTGATCCCCGATAACCAGCGGCAGAAGTATCTCGACAACCTCATCGGCGGCTTGGCTACATACCTGGTCGGGCCGACGCCGCTCAAGCTGATGTTTCATGCTTTCGTCGTGCTGGTGGGCACGCTCATTCTGGCGGGCGCCGTGAATACCGCCATCATCGGCTCGAACGGCGTGCTCAACCGCGTGGCCGAAGACGGCGTCCTGCCCGATTGGTTTCGGCAGCCTCATAAACGTTTTGGCACAACCAGTCGCCTCATCAACCTGATCGTCGCGCTCCAGATCATCACGATTCTGTTGAGCCGCGGCAATGTAGATCTGCTCGGCGAGGCCTATGCCTTCGGCGTCATCTGGAGCTTCGCCATGAAAGCGCTGGCCGTTCTGGTGCTGCGCTACAAACGGCCGGAGGCGCGCCAGTGGAAGGTTCCGCTGAATTTCCGCATAGGCGGGACCGAGATCCCGGTCGGCTTGATATTAATCACGACCACCTTGTTCCTGCTGGCCATTACCAATGTGGTCACCAAGAAGACCGCAACCATCTCGGGCTCCATTTTCACCGTCGTTTTCTTCACCGCCTTTACTTTGTCGGAGTGGCACAATCGTCGCAAGCGCGAACACGCCGACGCCGAGCAGGAGAAGTTCCGGCTCGATGAGCAGCAGGACATCTCGGTCGAACGCGCGCAGGTGCGGCCCGGAAACATTTTGGTGGAAGTGTGCCGCCCGGACCGCATGGAACACTTGCAGCGCGTGCTTTCAGAGGTGAAGCCTGAAGAACAGGATGTAGTAGTCGTGGCGGTGCATCGGCTGGGGCCGATGGCTTCGAGCGAATACCGTCCCAACCCCGACCAGATCTGCACCAACCGCGAGCTGGAACTGTTCAGCAAAGCCGTGACCGTCGCGGAGAAGGCAGGCAAGCACGTCGAACTTTTGACCGTGCCGGGACGGGAAGATTGCGAAGCGCTGGTGCGCGCCGCGCAGCAACTGGATTCCAGCCGCATCGTAACCACTCCTTCCGGTCAGCAATCGCCCGACGAACAGGCGCGCGAACTGGGGCGGGCTTGGGAATGCCTGCCGGCGCCTCGTCCGCCGCTAACCGTTGAGGTGATTCCACCCCCTGGCGATGGCGAGCCGCAGATGTACTCGCTCGGTCCGCATCCGCCGCAGTTGTGGCCGAGCGACATCGATCTCGTGCACAGCCTGTGGCAGGAGTTATCGGACCGCCCCGGCGTCGGCGGGCGCTTGCATCATCGCGACGTGGTTGGTGTCGCCCTTCGGCGGCTCGATAAGGAGCTCCATTCGCGCCATGCAAACGAAGTGCTGACGGATATCGAGAGTGAATTGAACCGGCCGCGAGAAAAGCCGCCGGCGGTGGCGGGGCCGGATGGCAACGGGCGACCTAGCGAAGAAACCCGAAGCGGCTAGTGCGAAACGGAACCGGTGCGAAGGATCAGAAGCACGCTGACGAGAACCAGCGCGGTCCCCATCACGATATTTCGGTTGATCGCTTCATTGCCAAGCCAATAGCCGATTGCCAGCGCCACGACCGGGTTCACATACGCATAGCTCGATACGACTGTCGCGGTCATGCGCCCCAATAGCCAGATGTATGCGGTAAACGCGATCAGCGAACCCGCGACGATCAGGTAGAGCAGGGCGGCGCCGGCTCTGGCCGAGATGTGCGGCCAAGGACTCATCTCGCCTACTACTAGAGAGAACAGCAATAACATCAATCCGCCCAGGGTCATCTGAGCGCCGGCCGTAAGAACTTTCGATTTCGGCGTGGCAATTCTTTGCGAAAGAACTGTTCCCATAGACCAGCCGATCTCCGCGCCAAGAATCGCAAGGCACGGCAGAATCGGAATGCGCCCCGAGCCCTGCCGCAGCGCGAGGATCGCGACTCCCACGGTCCCGAAACCGATCGCGACGATCAGCCGCCAGCGCATCCGCTCGCGCTTGAACAGGACGATTTCGATCAAAGCCATCCACACCGGAATCGTTGCGACCAGAACCGACGCCACACCGGAGGGAATTCTTGTTTCAGCCCAAAACAGCGCGCTGTATCCGCAGAGAAACATCAGCGCCGCTTGCACGGCAAGATTGCGCCATTCGATCCGCGTGGGGTTCGGCGCGGCTTTCCATTTCGCCCACAGCAGCAGCGCCGCGCCTGCTACGAGGAACCGGACTCCGGCTGCGAACAGCGGCGGCACCGTAGCGACCGCAATCCGAATCGCCAGATACGTGGAGCCCCAAACGAAATAAATGATGAAGAACGCAAGAAGGACACGGCTATCGAAGCGCTGCTCTGGTACGTTCGGCACGTCCCTCTACGATGGAAACGGCGTCACAAAGGACTCAGCAAAAGGATAACGGCGCGCTCGCAAGGAGGAGTTCGCGAGCGCGCCGAATCGAGGGGCAGTGCGATTAGTGAGGATAAGTCGAAGGGATCTGTTTATTTACAACGTAGATATCCCAAGACCCGAGCCCGGTCGTGTAGTCGTAACCCGGCAGCGCCACGCCGTACCCGTTGGCTCCTAGCGTCACGTCGTTGAAATAAGGACTGCTAGGAGTCGGGCCGCCGTTCGCCAACTGATAAATTAGCGGACCCGCGAAGCCAAGCTTGTTGGCATGCGAAGTTTCGATACGCGCCCATGAACCCACCGAAAGCGGGGAAGACAAGCTCGTTCCGCCGACCAGTTCGGTGGCTCCGCCCACGAAAATGTTGGCCGAGCAGATCGCCAACCCCGTTCCTCCGGCGCACATGGCCACATCCGGAACGCCGCGCTGGCCCGCCTCCGCGCTCGGCACGATCGGCAAAGTGCCCGACCCGGTGTAGGATTGCCAGAATGGCGCCGTCTCAAAACCGCTGACGCCACCGCCGCCCCCTTCCCAAGCGATCTCGTAATCGTAAGTGAAGTTCGCGTTGGTCAGCAAATTGGTCCCACCCACCGAAATCACATACGGCGACGACGCAGGATAGGAAACGCTGGGCGGCCCGGACAACGGAACGCCATTCGTCGGTAGCACGGGGCACGCCGAACCGTTATCATCGGCCGATGCAAACGGCGTCATGCCTTGCAGGGCCGCTTCTCCAAACAACTCGTCATCGAGCAGCATCGCGCCATCCAGATACGGGAAAAATTCGCACTCGCCGAAAGACATGTTGAATGCCTTCACCTTGTTGTCGGTCACCGCTTTGTTGACCGCAAGCCCGATATCGGAATCCGTGAGCGACGTCGCGATGTAAAGATACAGGTCTTTCACCTGCTGCGCGATTCCGGTCGAGGTTTGCGTGTCCAGGTCCCATTCGTCGGCGCCGCTGGTGTCCGGGCTGGCGATCCCGGCATACTCCATGTACACGTTCACGCCTGGAAGCTTGTAGAGTTGCTCATATAGATACAGGTCGTGAATCACGCCCGTTGAAGAAGCCGACGGCAGGCCCGGTCCATTAGGAGCTTTCGGCGAAACCGCGCCCAGGTCGCCTTCCGTGATGATTCCGATTTTGGTCAACGAACCGGTAGCCACTTTCTGCTTCAGTGCGGTGGACGTCGGCGTGGCGCCCGGCTCGGCGGCGTCATAGGCGATTTGATACTGCTGCGCGCCGTACTCTTCATTCGAAGGATCGGGTGTAGGGCAAGCAGGCGCGGTGCATGGGTCCGTGTATTTGAAAATGTCAGGGTGCAAGGCCGAAATGTTGTTCAATCCCAGAACCGCGAGAACGGTGCTCGACAGCGCGGCCGGCACTTGCGCGTCCATCGTATTCGCAAAAATTGTTTTTCCGTTCAACGTGAAACTCGCCAGGGCAGTGTTGAATGCCGCCATCGCTTGGCCCGCGGTTGCGTCGGCTTCGATCAGGAGTCGATTGTCGGAGACCGTGAGATTCTTAAACCCATAGCTGGAAAGATAATCCTCGACTGCCTGAACCCGCGCGGCGGTCGGTGCGAATTGGGCTGCGAACTGGGCAACCGTATAAGACGTTCCGTACAGCGGATCGCCTGGGGTCAGCATCCGCCTCAGAGTCGGCTGAATCGAGGCGGCATTCTGCACCTTCAGGCCTACCACCAAGTGCATCGGCGTGGACGAGCTGAGCGCGCCCAATTCGTGGGCGCCCTTCAAAGAAGGTCCTATGCCTTTGGTCGCTGTCGAGACCCAGGTTTGGGCGCTCGCCATCGAAGCCATCGTAGCGGCAATTGTTATTGCAAGCTGAACTACAGTTCTCATGGGTTCTCCTGATCCTCCTATGCTACTGTCTGTGGTAGCCGATACGGTCTGTTTAGTCGTATTGCTACTACAATCGACAGTATAGATGCAAGTAGCGCTATACCTATACATAGATTTTTTGCTACTAATAGTGGTAGGACCGATACCGTTATGAGCAACGTACCCGTTTCCTCCTCCGTCGAGCAGCGTCTGCTGCAAGCCGGAAAGAGACTATTCGCGAGCCAAGGGTTTGAGAACGCAACCACTTCCGGCATTGCCCGCGAGGCGGGCACCAGCGAGTCGCAGTTGGTGAAATATTTCGGCAGCAAGGAAGGCCTGCTGCAAAAAATCTTCGAGGATGGCTGGCTGAAGCTGAATTTCGTCTACACGGCCGCTTCCGTTTCGAATTCGCCGGTCGAGAGCCTCCGGATGATCTTTGAGCTGCTTGTCAAGATGCTCTCGCAGGATCGCGAGCTGCGCGACCTGATGCTGTTTGAGGGCCGCCGCATACGAGGCAAGAATTCCGAAGTGCTTCTCACGGCTGGATATTACAAGCTCTACGACGAAGTCACGCGCATCCTTCAGGTCCTGATGAAGGACACGCAGCTTGGGCGCAACATCCGTCCCCAGGTCCTCAGCGGGGCGCTCATCGGTATGCTGGAAAGCATGTTGCGCGATCAGGCGATGGCCGAGCGCAAGACCGGCAAGCCCGACCCAAGCCCCGATGAAATCCGAGCCATGTTCCACCTCTTCACCAGCAGCTTGTTCGAGCCCTCGATCGCCCGGGTTGCCTAAGCGCAGGCTTTGTATCTACGGCGCGCTGGCGCTGGCAGCTCTCGCTTCATCGCTGTTCCTCGCGAAAAGCGTAGATCTGAGCGTTTATTGGTACGCCGCCACTGGCTATTTCGGAGGCACTCGTCCCGCCTACGGGCCGGACAGCGGCATCGGATTCCCGATGGAATATCGCTATGCGCCGGTTACTTACCTTCTTATCTATCCCTTGAAGTGGGCTTCTTTTCGCGTTGCCGGTTTCTGGTGGATGCTGGCCGCCTGGGTAACTGCCATCGTAAGCGTCTCGCTCGCGATCCGCATGCGACGTCTTCAGTTCAGCCCCGTTTCGATCGTGGCGTGCTGCGCCCTGATGCTCGCCTATGTAGTGCTCGCCATTCGCTACGGCAACGTACAGCCGTTCGTCATCTCCTGGCTGCTCGCCGCATTCGTCTTGTCGGAAGCTTATCCGATATGGGCCGGAATCCTTCTAGCCCTTGCGGTCACTTTTAAGCTCTGGCCGATCATGCTGCTGCCCTGGTTCATTCGCGGGCCTAGAATCCGTGCCGCGGTTTCTTTCGCCGCCGCCTTGCTGGCGCTCTGGATCGCGCCTTTCCTCGTATTCGGGCCGGCGCGCTATCTCGGTTTGCTGCGCGACTGGTATGAGGCTGTGCGCCGCATGGGAACCACTTACTCGGAGTTCTATTACTTCCCAAGCCAATCCCTGCGTGGCGTCCTGCTCCGCTATCTGTCTCCTGTTGACCCGCCGCTCAAAACGTTCCCGCACATCAACTTCCTATCGCTTCCGCCACACACGGTGATCGTCCTTTGGGGGATCGCCAGCGTCCTCGTCTATTCGGCTATCGTCCTGATGCTGCTGCGCTCGGGACCCGGCAAGCAGTGGGCCTGGGATGGCGCGGCGTTCGTTATGTACTCGCTGCTCGAGCCCTATGCGGTGAAGAGCGGACTCATTTCTCTCGGCCCCGCCGCGTTGATCGCCGCCAGCCTGTATACAGTCGCGACGCGCTTGCCGAGAACCTCCGCGGCCTCTCGCGCAAACGCCCTGTTCCTGGCCGCCTGCGCCATCTCTTTCTTTCAGGCCATTATGCAGTACAAGCCTTGGCAGAGAATCCTGCTCTCGATCGGGCTCGACTTCTGGTCCAACATACTGCTGCTCGCGGCATTCTTCTTGTGGATTCGAAGCATGCCGGCGCGCGCGCCTGACGCAGTCTCGGCATCACCCGATCTCGATTAGATCCGAAGCCACTCTTTTCAATTGCCCGCAGGCCGCGAAGATGTCCCGTCCGCGCGGCTTCCGGACAAAACACGGCATCGCATTCCGCACAATCCGCTGAAAGCTCTCGACGCGCTCCGCGTCGGGGGATTCGAACGGAATGCCCGGACCCGGGTTCAAGGCGATCAGGTTGACCTTGCAATTCATGTGAGCCACAAGTTTCACCACTCGCCGCGCGTCCGCGTCCGTGTCGTTCACATCCTTTAACAGCACGTATTCAAAGCTCAGCTTTTCCCACGGCCTTAACGGATACGAGCGGCATGCTTCCAGCAGATCCTTCAAGTGATACTTCCGCGTGATCGGCATCAACTCGCGGCGCTGCTCTTCGGTTGAGGCATTCAGAGAAATGGCAAGCTTGGGCCGGATCTCCATTCGACCGAGTTCCTCGATCTTCGGAACGATGCCCGATGTAGACACCGTGATCCGCTTTGGCGAGAGCCCGATGCCTGTGCTGTCGGTCAACAGGCGGGTCGCCTTCAAGACGTTCTCCAGGTTGAGCAACGGCTCGCCCATACCCATCATTACGACATTCAGCCGCGAGTCGGTTGGCCGCAGCGCGTTTTCGCGCGCCACATGCAGCACCTGCCCCACCATTTCGCCCGCCGTTAGGTTTCGCTCCAGCCCCATCAGCGCTGTGAGGCAAAACTTGCAATCGACAGGGCAACCCACCTGGCTCGAAATGCAGATCGTATCCCGAGTCTCTTCCGGCATCAGGACCGCTTCAACTGTGCGGTTATCGCCTAACCGCAGCAAGTACCGCCGCGTTCCGTCTTTTGAATCGTATCGCCGCTCAACCGTTGGCAGCCCCAGCGGAGTGCTTATAAGCAGCTGATTCCGAAGGTCTTTTGGCAGGGCCGAAATTTCCGACAATTCCGCCACTTGTTGGCGGTAAAGCGCGTCATATATTTGTCGGGCGCGATAGCGCGGGTGTGCCTTGCCGAGAAGCGTCTCCAGTTCGGCGACCTCCATGCCCACCAGCGTTCGGCCTTCAACTGACTGCAACATCTAGGTTTAAGTGTACCGTCGTGTACACTCGGAAAGGCGCTCTGAAATGGTTCTTGCTACCCCCCACGTCCGCGAAATTGATCGCGCGGTGCTGCCGAACGGCATCCGCGTGGTCACGGAAGCGATGCCATACGTTCGCTCCGTTTCTCTCGGCGTGTGGATCGGCTCGGGTTCCCGCATGGAACACGGTCCCGAAAACGGCATCTCCCATTTCATCGAGCACATGGTCTTCAAAGGCACTCAGCACCGCTCGGCTGAAGATATCGCCCGCGAGGTGGATTCGGTCGGCGGCGGCCTGGACGCCTTCACCAGCAAGGAACTGGTCAGCTTCAACACCAAGGTGCTCGACGAGCACGTCCCGCTTGCCCTTGACATTCTCTCCGACCTTGCCCTGAATCCGCTGTTTCGCGAAGCCGACATTGAAAAGGAAAAGGGCGTCATCCTCGAAGAGATCAAGATGGAGGCCGATCAACCGGAGTTCGTGTTGCACGAGACCTTCATCGGCAACTTCTGGAAGGGGCACGGGCTCGGCAAGCCGATTCTCGGCACCCGCGAGACGGTCAAGAAGTTCGGGCAGAACATGCTGCTCGATTTCTACAACCGGGTTTATGCGCCCTCGAACATCCTGATTACCGCGGCCGGCAACCTGGATCACGATACCTTCGTGCGTCTCGTCTGCGACAAGTTCTCGGGCCTTACGGCGCGCGCGCTGCTGCCTGTCGATTCCATCCCCAAGGCGCACGCCCCCATCATTCTCAAGAAAAAGGAATCGCTCGAGCAGGTGCATATCGCGCTCGGCGTGCCCGCCTTTCCGCTCGCCCATCACTTGCGCTATCCGCTCTATGTCCTCAATACCGTTTTGGGCGGCGGCATGAGTTCGCGCCTGTTCCAGAACATCCGCGAGAAGAACGGCCTCGCGTATGCAGTCTATTCCGAGCTGAACCTGTTCAGCGACACCGGCTGCATGACGGTCTACGCCGGCACCGCGGTTGAGACGGCCAAGCAGGTGGTCGATTCGGTGATCCAAGAATTCCGCCAGCTCAAGGACGACCTGATCGGGGTCGAAGAGTTGCGCCGGGCTAAGGATCATCTCAAGGGTTCGCTAATGTTGAGCCTCGAATCCACCTCCAGCCGCATGTCGAACCTGGCCCGCCAGGAGCTCTACTTCGACCGCTTCATGTCGCTGGACGAAATGCTTGAGAGCATCGAATCCGTCACGCGCGACGAGGTGCAAGCCATCGCCGAAGAGTTCTTCCGGGAGGACAACGTCGCGCTCGCCATGCTCGGCCGGGTCGGCGACGTTAAGCTGCAGCGCGAAGATTTGGTCTGTTGAAGTTGTGCCTAGCACAACGTTCCTATTCTGGAACGTCAATCGCAAGCCTTTATCGCCCGTAGTCGCCGAACTTGCCGATGAGCACCGTGCCGATATCGTTGTACTCGCGGAGGCCGGTGACGATCCCGCAACGCTCCTACAAGATCTCAATGCCAAGGAAACAGGCGGGTTTCACTTCCCGATTGGGCTCAGCTCGTACGTGACAATTTACACTCGGTTCTCGCGCGACTTTTTACGCCCCGTTTTCGAAAGTGATCGGGTTTCGATTCGGCGGTTAACTCTTCCAGCACGCTCCGAACTCCTGATCGCAGCCGTTCATTTGCCGAGTAAACTGCGTTGGTCATCGGCGAGTCAGAGTTTCGAATGTGGTGAACTCGCCCGTCAGATTTCGTTAGAAGAGGATCGGGCGGGACATCGTCGAACGGTTGTGCTGGGTGACTTCAACATGAATCCCTTCGAATTCGGATTGATAGCGGCAGGTGGCCTGAATGCGGTCATGTCCCGTAAGATCGCTGCCCGCTCTTCGCGTAAGATTCAGGGACGGGAGTATCGCTTCCTTTATAATCCGATGTGGAGTCATTTGGGCGACGCCAGGAGCGACACGGCGGGGTCATACTTCTACGACAGTTCCGAGCATGTAAACTATTTTTGGAACGTGTTCGATCAAGTGTTGATGCGACCTGAGCTGGCCGAGCGATTCGATATGGCTCGTCTCAAGATCGTGAAGTCGGTTGGAACGCGATCCCTGGTGCGGCATGACGGTCGTCCTGATCGTCGCGACTCTTCTGACCATCTCCCCCTCGTATTCGACCTGGATTTCTGAGCATGGCTACACAACCTGATCTTTGGGGCAATCTCGATCTCGAAGAGATTCGGACACCCGCAGCTATCCTGCGGGAACAGGCCGCGCTGCTTGGTCAAAAAACAAAGAATCTGATCGAGGCGCGGGTCGATCTCGTCCCTATGGGCGACCGCATCTTCCACATATTTAAGCTCGTGGTTCCAACGCTGGGGGGGTACGTATACGAGCTATTCAGGGTCAGTAACACCGTAGCCAATCTGTATCCCGTTCGCGTCGAACGGCCTCGGCAAGAGTTAAGCACTGAGGGCGAGTTTGTCGAGTGGGTAGGCGAGAGGCTATCCTCGCCGGATACAAGAAGGGTCCTCTCGAGTCTTCTAGCTCAAGCGAAGGCTTGAAAGGCCGGCGTATGGTTCGTTCCACTCCTTGACATCTCACCCACCGCCTTTCATCATGACTTCAAGGCTGTTACGCGTTTGCAAACGGTTCGGCGTCTCTTCGTTTTACTGATTTTCGCAGGGTGTGGGATCAGCGTCTCGGCAGCGGACGCAGTTCCGGTCCCTAACGATTGGCTGATCGTTCCCGGCAAACGGGCTGGCCCCATCACTCCCAAGACCACCCGCGGAGACCTGGTACGCCTCTTCGGCGCGAGGAACGTCCAGGACGATGAGATCGTCATCAGTGACGGCGGCCGCGAACCCGGAACTATTGTCTTTGGAGATCAACCCGACGCCTCGCTCGGCGTTCTCTGGTTCGACGACACGCCGGACGCCCGCGTCCGCAGTCTTGTGTTCTGCCAGGGATCGGAGCTCGCCGAGAAGTGCCGCTGGCACACCGAAGACTCTATCAGCTTCGGAACCGGCCTCAAGACCTTGGAGCGCTTGAACGGCCGCAAGTTCAAGCTCAACGGCTTCGATTGGGGCTATGGCGGGTCGATCACATCTTGGGAAGGCGGCCGCCTGGAGCGTTTGTCCGCCGCCTGTGGGCGCGTAACGCTCCGGCTCGACCCGCCGCCCGCCCCGCCATCCGATGAACGCAGCAGCCTCATTGCCGAAATCGAAGACAACAGCGAATTCTGGTCCTCCGACCCGCCCATGCAAGCCATCGATCCCGCGGTCGATCACATGAGCATGTCTTTCCGGGGTTGCAGCCGCTAGAGCCGCAATAGTGAAATGCCTCCCACCGGAAATGCTTCCCAACCGGCCGTTCGTCTGCTATCCTAGGTCCGCAAGCGTTCTCCGCGAGAGCGTCTCTTGGCCTCCAAAAAATTGATCCGATAGTCAATGTCATGGAGTCCGACTCGAATGAAGTGCTGGTGTGCAGGCTCCGCCGTTTTACGACGGCATGGAGAAGCCTAAAAGCGCTCGGAGGATTCCCCCCTGCTCTCTTTGGGGTCAATGACGGAGGGCAAGCCGGAAGCTCTCGCCGGGAACGTTTCCCTCGTCCACCCCTGCTTGATGAACATCCTCTTTATCGGCGATATCTTCGCCTCGGGCGGCCGCCGCATCGTCGCCGATAATTTGAACCGGCTGATCAGCGATCATAAGATCGATCTCGCCATCGCGAACGGCGAGAACGCCGCTGGCGGCTTCGGCATCACACCCTTGATTGCTGAGGAGCTATTCGGTCTCGGTCTGGATGTTTTGACCGGCGGAAACCACAGCTTCGACAAACGGGAAATCCACGATTATCTCGGTACCCAGCCGCGCCTTCTGCGGCCGGCCAATTATCCCCCGGGTCTGCCGGGCGCCGGCGTCTACACCGGCAAAGCGCGAAACGGCGTCGCCTATGCCGTGCTGAATCTGCAGGGCCGCGCGCATATGGCCAACACCGACTGCCCCTTTCGCAAGGCCGACGAGCTGCTCGTCGCGCTGGATTCCTCCATCAAAATCCGCATCGTCGATTTTCACGCCGAGCTCACCAGCGAAAAAATGGCCATGGGCTGGCATCTGGATGGCCGCGCCACCGCCATGATCGGCACGCATACGCACATCCCGACCGCCGACTCTCGTCTTCTGCCGGGAGGCACAGCTTACCAAACGGATGCCGGCATGACAGGGCCTTACGAATCGGTGATCGGCATCGACAAGGACACGATCCTGCGCCGCTTTCTCACCGGTCTGACCGCCCGCATGGAGGCCGCCCGGCGAGGCGTCGAGCTTCATGGGGCCATTATTCGTGCCGATGAAACGACCGGCAAGGCCATAGCCATCGAGCGCGTCGAATGCGCGGAATAGTTAATTCGCGTCGCTCGCCGAAATACTCCCGAGATCAAGGCCAAGGCGGCCGAGCATCTCGCGCCGCCCTTGCCGGGTAATGTTGAGGGCTCGGCTGTCCAGCTCCTGGTTCACCCATTTCCTCTTGAGAGCGAGGTTCAGAAGCGCGGCCATGGCGCCTCCCAGATGAGATCGCCGCTCGCTCCAATCCAGGCAGCCATATGCAAACCGGCGTCGCTGCGCCTTTACGGCTTCGACATTGATCCCGAGTGTTTCGAATACCTCGGCGCCCTTGGCGGTCAGACTGTATGAATCGTCCTCGCCGCCGTGCACTGAGAAACACTCCAGCCCCTTGAGGCGATCATGTAGCAGCACCCCCGCTCGGCCCGCCATATGGTCGTAACAGGTTCGCGCCGAGCGCAGGCGGCTCGGAGCACGGGGCGCGAAATTTACGCGAGAGCCGCCCGCCACCACGCTAAGGCTCTCAAGCAGGCCCGCGACCTCGGCGCCCTCCAAACTGTAGTAACGATGTTTGCCCTGGACTTGCACCGTTACCAGGCGCTCGGCCCGCAATCGATTCAGGTGAATGCTCGCTGTGGACGGACTCACTTCCGCAACCACCGCGAGCTCCGTACTCGTTCGGGCACGATTATCCAGCAGGCAGTAAAGCATGCGCGCTCTCGCCGGTTCGCCGATAGCCAATGCGATTCTTGAGGCCGCTTCGTCAGCCCGGTCTTCTGCAGGCACACTTTGATGGTAAACAAAGTATGTCTGTGCCGCAAGTTGTATAGTTCTGAAATGCGGGAACAATCGGCCGTGCCGAAAAAATCGAACCGGCGACAAGCCCTCGGAGTAGGCGCGTCATTGCTTGCCTGGATGGGCCTCGCGTCAAAGGTAGAGGGCAATCCGCCGCAGCCCGGCAAGCGCCCCGCCATTGCCTGCCTTATTCGTTACCAGATCGACCCTTTTCAGCGCGACTCGTTCAAGCAATACGCCGAGAACTGGGGGCCTATCATTCCCCGATGCGGTGGACATTTGATCGGATACTTTCTTCCCTACGAAGGAACCAACGACATCGCCTGGGGCCTCATCGCATTCGACACCCTCGCCTCCTACGAACGCTATAAGGAGCGCTTGAAATCAGATCCCGAGGCGCGCGCCAACTTTGCCATGGCGCAAGCCAAGCGTCTGGTGCTGCGCGAAGAGAGGAACTTTATCGAGGTGGTGAATGGAACTTTTGAGATCCCTTCGAAGCTTCCCGAATGAGCCCTGAAACCGCGGCGCGTTGCGATACTCGACAAGATTTTGCGTCGTTGGATCTCGGGCTCCGGCCTTCCCGCCGTATGCAGCAGGTGCTTGCTTTCATCCACGGCCATCTCGGGGAACGGCTCACGTTGGAAGCCATCGCGACGCAAGCCGGTCTTAGTGTTTCCTCGCTGAAGCGCTTGTCTCGCAGATCGCTAGGCCAGTCGCTTCATCAATACATAATTCGCAAGCGTGTGGAACGGGCCGCCGACTTGCTCGGCAACGCTTCCATGCCTATCAGCCGGGTCGCCGTCGAAACCGGTTTCTCTCATCAAAGCCATCTTGCAAGCCATATGCGGAAACTGCTCGGAATCCTGCCGAACGACTTGCGCAAGTAGCGAGTCGGGAACTCGCGCTCTGATTGCGCTAAGCAATCATACAGACATGAGAACGAAACCGATTTGGGACCGATTGAACGTTGAACTGCTGCTCACGCAATTTGTGGCCTGGTTGCCCTCTTTGTTTGCCGCGGCTCTAATTGTTCTCTTCTTTTGGTTATTGTTCCGGCTCACGCGTTCAGCGCTGCATCATATCCTTGTGCGGACCGGCTTTGAGCCAGCATTCATCCGCATGGTGGTGAATGTCTATCGCTTCACTTTGATCGCCCTCGGCATCGTCATGGCGGCGAGCCAGCTCGGCATCAACGTGGGCGCTGCGCTGGCGGGGCTGGGAGTCGTCGGCCTGACCATCGGTTTCGCCGCTAAAGATTCGCTGAGTAACATCATGGCCGGATTCCTGATCTTCTGGGATAAACCGTTTCGCGTGGATCAGTGGGTCACGCTCGGTGAGCACTACGGAAAGGTGGCGGAGATCACGATGCGAACCACCAGACTGCAGACTCGCGATAATAAGTGGATCATCATTCCTAACTCGACCGTAATCGATAAGATTCTCATCAACCACTCGACCAATGGAGCAACCCGTTTGCAGATTCCGGTCGGTATAGGCTACGCCGAAGACATTTCGCGAACAAGGAGCGTAATACTGGAAGCAGTTCAAAAAGTTCATTACACGCTGAAATCTCCGGAACCGAGTGTTGTTGTTCACGACTTGGGGCCATCCTCGGTCGATCTGCTCGTGATGGTATGGATCGAAGATGCGCGCGATGAGACGCCGGCGTCGTTTGCGCTGCTCGAAGCTGTCAAAGTGGCTTTGGATGAAGCCAATATCGAGATGCCTTCGCCGCAGATGGGCGTGACGGTGCGAAGCATCGAGTCTCGGGTGTGGGAAACCGCCACCGAAAAACTGGCGCCACAAATCGCTGCCGCCGCGGCATCGGCGTCTCGCTCGCAACCGGCATAACCTCATCGCGCCGCACATTCGCCTCACAAAGCGCGCCACGAACCTACCCGCCGCTAGAATGAGTGCATGCGAATCGCCCTGTTGTGCGCGCTACTGGCCGGTCTGCTCAGCGCGCATGCGCCCGCCGCCACCAAGGCCCCCTTCACATTCGACGCGATGATGAAGCTGGCGCGCATTGATGAGCCGCAACTGTCGCCCGACGGCAAGACCATCGCATTCACTGTCCAAACCGTAGACCTGCCCAACAACACGAAACCGTCGCAGATCTACACTGTTCCCATCGAAGGCGGCGCGCCGCGGCAGTTGACCAACGACGGTCAGTCCAACATCCGCCCGCGATGGACGCCCGATGGTAAGCGCATCCTGTTTGTGTCCGACCGCGGCAAATCTTCGCAGATCTGGTCCATGAATGCGGATGGAAGCGATGCGCGAGCGATAACCAGTTTGCCGACGGAAGCGGACGGCGAGGTGGTTTCACCCGACGGCAAGCTGATTGTCTTCACGAGCGACGTGTATCCCGAGTGCGAAGCGGCCGAAGCGCCGCCCGGGGCCGATTACGATACGGCTTGTAATAAGGCGAAGCTCGACCAGGAAGAAGCGAGCAAGATGCATGCGCGCGTCTTCACCTCTCTGCTTTACCGGCACTGGACTCAATATCAAGGGAAGCGAAGACAGCATCTGCTGATCCAGGCGATCGATGGAAACGGCAAGGTCCGGGATTTGACTCCCGGCAACTCGATAACTCCGCCGTTCTCCTTGGGCGGTCCGGAAGCGTACGCGTTCTCACCCGACGGCACGCAACTCACTTACGTTGCGAACACCGATCCCGATCCTGCAACCAGCACGAACTCCGATCTGTTCAGCGTACCCGTCGCCGGCGGCCCGCCTAAGCGAATCACTACTAACCCCGGGGCGGATCAAGGGCCGGTTTATTCGCCCGACGGCAAGTATCTTGCCTACCGGACGCAGATCCGAGGCGGCTATGAAAGCGATCAATGGCGCTTGGCGGTGCTGGACTTGCAGTCCGGCACGATGAACACTTTGACCGATTCGCTCGACCGCTGGGTCGAAGACTATACCTGGTCGCCCGACTCGAAACGCATCTTCTTTACGATCGACGACCACGGCGCCACTCCTCTCATGATGATCCCCGTCGCTGGCGGGGCGATCCGCACCGTGGCTCAAGGCCCAACAACCATCGACGCCGTTCAATTTACGCCCGACGACAAGTCCATGATCTTCATCGAGCACAGCGGTTCTCGGCCGGCCGAGATCAAGAAGGCGGTCTCAAAAGGTGGTCCCGCCCTGGCGCTCACCCATTTCAACGATTCCATCTACGAACAGTACCAGTTGACGCCGCTTGAGACAATTTCAACCGATGGCGCCGACGGCGCGAAAATCGAAAGCTTCATCGCGAAGCCGCCCGACTTCAATCCATTTACGAAGTACGCCGTTCTGTTCGCGATTCACGGCGGCCCCGAAGGCGACTGGGGTGAATCCTGGACCTATCGCTGGAACGCGCAGGTCTTTGCCGCGGCCGGTTTCGTCGTTGTTCTGCCCAACCCGCACGGCTCGACCGGGTACGGCCAAGCGTTTACCGACGCCGTCAACGGCGATTGGGGCGGTAAAGCCTATGACGACATCATGGCCGTTGTAGACAGTGTCAGTAACTTGCCGTATGTCGATAAAGATCGTATCGTAGCCGCGGGCGGATCTTACGGCGGATATATGATTGACTGGATACTCGGACACACCGATCGGTTCAAGGCCTTGGTGTCCCATGCCGGCGTATACGATCTGGCCAGCGAAGCCGGCACTACGGAAGAACTCTGGTTTCCCAAATGGGAATTCCAAGGATTTCCCTGGGAGAACCCCGATGTCTATCAAAAGTGGTCGCCAAGTTCCTATGCTAAGAATTTCAAGACGCCTACTCTCGTGACCCATGGCGAACTTGACTACCGCGTGCCCATCGGCCAGGGTGAGGAACTCTTCACGGCGCTTCAAGAGCAAAAGGTTCCTTCCAAAATGGTCCAATTCCCCGACGAAGGACATTGGATTCTGAAGCCGCAGAATAGCCAGTTCTGGTACCAGACCGTGCTCGATTGGCTGGGCGAGTACACCAGGCAACCCTCGGCCGATGCGAAAGCCCCCAGCAGCCATTAAGGTCCGTTTGCCGGCTCAATAACTGTCCGCAGCGCATCATCCGCGCTGTTCCGCATAAGTTTATTCCGAATTACTCAAAATTAGTGCGTTCCCTCTAAATCTGCACTCATATTAGTCCGATACAGAAGCAGGTCTAAGAGGACGTATTTCTGTGCGGAACTTTTCTTTCTACAAAACAATTGGCTTGTTAGCTGCAGTCCTGGTGGGCGGAATGGGCACTCGATTATCCGCTCAGACATCGGTGGTCGCCTTCGGCGCCGTCGCTGTCGGATCGAATTCTTCCGAAACGGTGACTCTGACAAACCTTTCCTCCACGCCGGCTTCCTTCCTCATTACCTATGGGATTGAGTTTTCAAAGACCAGCAGCGCCAGTTGTTCGGGAAGTCCCGTGAGTTGCTCGCTCCAAGTCGAATTCGCCCCGCAAGCAGCCGGCTGGAGGCAGGATGGTATTGTCGCCGAAGACGGCTCTGGAAATGTGCTCGGCACAGCGCTCTTATACGGCATCGGTCAAGGGTCGCAGCCGATCTTCTTGCCCGGCGTCATCTCCACCATCGCCGGGACGTATGTGAATGGCGGCGCCGGTGGTTACGGCACTAACGTCCTCAACGGCCCCAATGGCATGGCGATCGATGCGCAAGGCAAGTACGTTTACATCGCCGACCAGAATAACGACGTGATCCGAAGAATGGACACCACCTCGGGCGTCATGACGGTTTATGCGGGCGAGTTTGTGCCGGATGGTTATGGTTACGCGATCGGAGCTTATTCAGGCGATGGGGGCCAGGCAACCAGCGCTCGCTTGAACAACCCGTCAGCCGTAGCCTTGGACGCGGCGGGCGACCTGTTCATCGCAGATGAAAGTAACAACGTCGTCCGAAAAGTCGAGCCGAATGGAATTATATCGACTGTCGCCGGAGAATACTCTCGCGGCGGAACTTTTTACGGAGATGGAAGCTCGGCCACCCTCGCCGGAATGGACGGTCCGACATCCGTTGCGGTGGATGCACAAGGAAACCTTTACATCGCCGACCAGGGGAACAATCGAATCCGCAAGGTAAATATCTCGGGCATTATCTCCACCTTCGCCGGTAATGGCACGGCCGGGTACACAGGCGACGGAAACGCCGCTACCAGCGCCGAGTTGTATTATCCGGTCGCGGTCGCTGCGGATTCGTCGGGAAACATCTACATTTCCGAATTCAGCAATGATGTTCGCAAAGTAACTACCGACGGAAAGATCCATAACTATGCGGGGACGGAAGGAACGTCGGGGTATGCCGGGGACGGGGGTTCGGCGACCAGCGCCCAACTGGATTATCCGGCGGAAATCGCCTTGGACGGGGCTGGCAATCTTTACATCGCCGATGAAGATAACTCAGTCATACGCGAGGTCGATACTAGCGGCGTCATTCACACGGTTGCAGGCAATTACTCCGACAATGCGGGGTACTCCGGTGATGGCGGATCGCCGACCAGTGCGCAATTCAACTACCCGCAAGGCGTGACCGTTTCACAAAGTGGCAGTTTCTTTGTCGCTGATGCCGCCAATAATGTCATCCGCGCCATAACCTTCCCCGTGCCCTCATTCAGCTTTTCGGCCACCAATATCGGCTCTGAAAGCAGTTCGCAAACGGCCACGATAGAAAATATCGGCACCACCGCCCAAGCGTTCACCGGGTTGACGGTCGATACGAACTTCATTCAGGTCGCCTCGGGTGGAACGGACTGTTCTGCTTCGACGGATCTCGCCGTGGACGGAACCTGCAAAATCGCGATCGCCTTTGAGCCCGCGGCCGCAGGCAGTCTTTCGGGCGATGTCACCGTTACCAACGGTGCGTTCGAGATTCCATTGAGTGGGACGGGGAACGGCCCGGGAGCAAGCCCGAGCCCGGCCAGTCTCAGCTTCGGAAATCAGGCTCTCAGCACGACCAGCTCCGCTCGAACAGTTACGCTCACAAACAGCGGCAACCAGAGCCTGACCATCAGCAGCATTAGCATCACGGGAACGAACTCCGGCGATTTCTCGCAGACCAATAACTGCGGAAGCAGCTTAAGCTCTAGCGGCAATTGCACCATTTCTGTAACCTTTACGCCTTCGGCGACCGGAAGCCGAAGCGCCAGCCTCTCGATCTCAGACAGTGCAGCCGGTTCTCCGCAGAGTGTCTCATTGAGCGGCGCCGGAACTGGCACGCCGCAAATCAGCTTCTCTCCGACCTCCTGGAGTTTCGGCAACCAGGTCGTCAGCACCAGCAGCACGGCCGAGTCGATTACGATCACCAATCCCGGCAATGCGTCGCTGACCATCAGCAGCGTGACGATCACCGGTACCAACTCCGGCGACTTCTCCCAGACCACCAATTGTTCGACCGTGGCGGCCGGCTCCGGAAGCTGCACGATTCAGGTCACCTTCACACCCTCGGCAACCGGCAGCCGCAGTGCGTCCATTTCGGTGAGCGACAATGCCTCCGGTTCGCCTCACACTGTTGCGCTCACAGGTACCGGCACGGTGCCGCAGATCAGTTTTTCTCCCACCTCCTGGAGCTTCGGCAATCAACTGATCAGTACCAGCAGCACCGCTGAATCCATAACCGTCACCAACCCCGGAACATCGACGTTAACCATCAGCGGCGTATCCATTACGGGAACCAACTCTGGCGACTTCTCTCAGACAAATAACTGCTCCACCGTGGCCGCCGGCTCCGGAAGCTGCACGATTCAGGTCACGTTTACGCCATCTGCCGCCGGTAGCCGCAGCGCGTCCGTATCGGTGACCGATAACGCCTCCGGTTCGCCTCACACGGTTGCGCTCACCGGTACCGGCACGGCGCCGCAGATCAGCTTCTCGCCCACCTCTTGGAGTTTTGGGAGTCAGCTGATCAGCACCAGCAGCTCGGCGGAATCCATTACCGTTACCAATCCCGGCACGGCGGCGTTGACCATCAGCGCCGTGAGCATCGCGGGAACCAACGCGGCAGATTTCTCGCAAACGAATAACTGCTCGACGGTGGCGGCCGGCTCCGGAAGCTGCACTATTCAAGTCACGTTTACGCCGTCTGCGACCGGGAGCCGCAGCGCTTCTATTTCGGTCACGGACAGCGCCTCGGGATCGCCCCATACGGTTGCGTTGTCCGGAACCGGCACTGCGCCCCAGATCAGCTTTTCACCCACCTCCTGGAGCTTCGGTAATCAGCTCATCAATACCAGCAGCACGGCGGAATCAATCACCGTTACGAATCCCGGCACAGCGACGCTCACCATTAGCGCCGTCAGCATCACGGGAACCAATGCAGCCGATTTCTCGCAGACGAATAACTGCTCGACCGTAGCCGCCGGCTCTGGAAGCTGCACCATTCAGGTTGCGTTCACGCCATCCGCGACAGGCAGCCGCAGCGCTTCTATTTCGGTCGCCGACACAGCCTCGGGTTCGCCGCATACAGTTGCGCTCACCGGAACGGGTACTGCGCCACAGGTCGGCTTTTCACCCACCTCCTGGAGCTTCGGTAATCAGCTCATCAATACCAGCAGCACGGCGGAATCGATCACCGTTACTAATCCCGGCACAGCGACGCTCACCATTAGCGCCGTCAGCATCACCGGCACGAACTCGGCCGATTTCTCGCAGACGAACAACTGCTCGACTGTCGCTGCCGGCTCTGGAAGCTGCACCATTCAAGTCACATTCACGCCGTCGGCCACCGGCATTCGCAGCGCCTCCATTTCAGTTAGCGACAGTGCCTCCGGCTCCCCACATGCCATCGCGCTCAGCGGAACGGGAACGGCCCCTCAGATCAGCTTCTCGCCAACTTCCTTGACCTTCGCAAACCAGCTTATTAGCACCACAAGCGCGGCGCAGAGTGTCACCGTAACCAATCCCGGCACAGCGACGCTCACCATTAGCGCCGTCAGCATCACCGGCACGAACTCGGCCGATTTCTCGGAGACCAACAACTGCTCGGCCGTAGCCGCTGGTTCGGGAAGCTGCACGATTCAAGTGACCTTCACGCCGTCGGCGATCGGCAGTCGCAGCGCCTCAATATCGGTCATCGACAGCGCCTCCGGTTCGCCTCATGCCATCGCGCTCACTGGCCTCAGCGGAATACCGGGCCTCGGCTTGTCGGTCAGCGCCTTGACCTTCGTTAATCAGGTGCTAGCCACTACGAGCGCCGCCCAGACGATCACCATCACGAACACGGGCAGCTATGCCCTGAGCATCGCCGGAGTGACCGTCGGCGGAACGAATGCCGCCGATTTTTCCCAAACCAATAACTGCTCCACCGTCGCCCCTTCGGCAAGCTGTAGCGTGTCTGTCGCCTTCACGCCTTCAATTCCTGGCGCTGAAACCGCAAGCGTGGCCATCGCGGACAACGCGGTCGGTTCTCCGCAGACGATTTCGTTGACCGGAACAGGAATCATTCCCGGCAATCCGACAGTTTATATCGATACACCGAGTTCGCTCAGCGGCCCCTTCGAAGGCTTGGCCTCTTTCGTCGGCTGGGCGGTGGATAATTACTCGCCGATTGTCAGCGTAAACGCGATCGTGGATGGAGCGCCCCGTGGGGCCGCGGCCTACGGCGCCAACCGTGCCGACGTCTGCCAGTCCATGCCACATGGAGACGGTTGCCCCAATGTCGGTTGGACCCTCACCTTCGACACGGGTTTGATCTCTAACGGTTCGCACTCGCTCTCAATGACTGCCACTACCGCGGATGGCCGAAGCTCTACGGTCAGCGCTTCATTCACAGTCGCAAATTGGTCTTCTACTGGCAACGCGATGACCATCGTCATCGATAAGCCGGCCGCCGGCGGTCCTGCGCTTTCGGGTGTCACACAGACTGGGGGATGGGCGGTCGACAGCACGGCGGCCATTGCCTCGATTCAGGTGGCCGTTGATGGCGCTCCGCAGGGCACTGCGCAATACGGTGGAGTCCGGGCGGACGTCTGCGCTGTTTATCTCAACACGCCGGGATGTCCGAACGTCGGCTGGAACTACACTCTGAACACCCGATCGCTCAGCAACGGAAACCACATTCTTGCGGTTACCGGAACAACTGCCGACGGGCAATCTTCGACCGTCACCAGGACAATCACCGTCTCGAATACAAACGGCGGTTCGACCCGAATCGGCATCGATCAACCTAATTCGCAAAGCGGGACTCTGAGCGGCTGGGCCGCCTTGGGGGGCTGGGCCATCGACGACCACGCCGCAATCAGCGAAGTCGATCTATCCATTGACGGCAACTTCCTTGCCACTGCGTCCTATGGCGGACTTCGCTCCGACGTCTGCACCGTTTTTCCCGGCAGGTCCGGTTGTCCCAACGTAGGATGGAGCCATTACCTGGACACTACCCAGCTCACGGACGGGTCTCATACTATCGAGGTCACGGCCAAAACTAGCGCGGGAGGCCTAACCACCCTGAGCTCCTCCTTCACGGTCTCCAACCGGGCTAGTACAACCCGTCTCTTCATAGACAATCCCGGCGCGAACGACGGCGCCTATGAGGGATTGGTTCTCATCGCCGGATGGGCATTAGATGATAGCGCCGCCATCGCGAAGGTCGCCATCAGCATCGACGGCGCACCCTATGGCGCTGCCGCCTACGGCATCGCTCGGCCCGATGTTTGCGCAGCTTATCCTAACCGGCTGGGCTGCCCAGGGGTTGGCTGGACTTACCTTCTGGACACAGGCAAGCTCGCGAATGGTTCTCACGTGCTCGGCGTCACGGCCACGACTACCGATGGGCGAAACGTAACTTCAAAAGCTGCCTTCATCGTTGCCAACTGGATGCCTTCGCCGGTCAGTAATGCCATGGTGCTGCATATTGACGCCCCAAGCTCTCAAGGCGGCACGCTCTCCGGAACATCGCACCTGGGAGGGTGGGCTGTGGATAACAATGCAGCTATTACCTCCATCCAAGTCGCCGTGGATAACGTCGCCTACGGGGCGGCCACATATGGCGCGGTCCGGACAGATGTGTGCACCGCCTTCCCCAACCGGCCGGGCTGCCCCAACGTCGGCTGGGACTTTTATCTCGATACGACATCGCTGACGGACGGAACGCACACTCTCGCGATAACCGGAGTTTCGTCGGGCGGCCAGAGCTCGACCATCACCGCAACTTTCACCGTCGATAACTTGGCTGCAACTGGCATGCATATTGGCATCGATAAGCCGAATGCGGCCAGCGGCCCATTGAGCGGCACGGCCGCGATCGGAGGGTGGGCCATCAACGACACGGCCGCTATGGCAAGCATCGAAGTTCTAGTTGACGGCGTCTCCATTGGAGATGCGAACTACGGAAGCGTTCGCAACGATGTCTGCGCAGTCTTCCCGGGAAAGACTGGCTGTCCGGACGTTGGCTGGAACCTGTTCCTAAACACCACTCAGCTATCGAACGGCTCTCACACGCTTCAGGTCACCGGCGCCACAACCACGGGCGAGCGGGCCACGGTGGGTTTGGCGTTTACGGTTTCTAACTGACCGTTCATCTCCGGCCGCGGCGCCATCCACTTAGCGGGTGGGGGTTCCGCGGCACGCATGTTGCTCTTATGTAACTGAAACCTAACCGGGCAACAATAGTCTGAAAAAGGTTCATGATTCAGACTGCCCTTCGCAGGAAATCGTCTTTCGCGTTCATCAGCGCGCGCCTCCTCGCATTTCTTGCCGTCCTGGGGCCGGGCTTCATTACCGCCAATGTAGATAACGACCCTGGTGGCATTTTGACCTATTCGAACGCCGGCGCGCAGTTCGGATATCGGCTCCTGTGGACGCTCATCCCCACCACCATCGCTCTAATCGTCGTGCAAGAGATGGCCGCGCGCATGGGCGCCATCACCGGCAAAGGCCTTTCCGATCTGATCCGCGAGGAATTTGGACTCCGCGCCACATTCTTCACCATGCTCGTTCTTGGGTGCGCGGACTTCTTCAACATCGTCTCCGAATTTGCAGGGCTCGCCTCGGGAATGGGCATTTTCGGACTGACCAAGTACATCGCGGTGCCGGTTGGAGCTGTCTTGGTTTGGACCGTGGTTGTGCGGGGCCGGTATCGCCCCGTGGAGCGCATCCTGCTCGTCGCCTCTGTCGTCTATTTCGCCTATCCAATTTCCGCCTTCCTCGCCAAGCCCGACTGGAACGCCGCTCTCAAACAAACCTTTGTTCCAACTCTCAGTCACGACCCGGCCTACTTGGTCGTCATCATCGGCCTCATCGGAACCACCATTACGCCTTGGATGCAGTTCTATTTGCAGGCTGCCGTGGTCGAGAAGGGCATCGACCAACGTCAATACAGTCTCTGCCGGCTCGACGTTGTCACAGGCTGCATCATCACCGACGTGGTCGCTTTTTTCATCGTCGTCGCTTGCGGCGCCAAAATCTACTACTCCGGCCATCCCGAGATGACGGACTTCGCCGAAGCTGCGGTCGCCTTACGGCCTCTCGCGGGCAGGTTTGCTTCTGTCCTCTTTGCCGTCGGGCTCATCAATGCATCGGTGCTTTCGGCGGCAATACTGCCCTTGGCCACCTCCTATAACATCTGCGAAGGCTTAGGCTTTGAATCCGGCGTCAACAAACGGTTTTCGGAAGCCCCCATTTTCTATTGGCTCTACACTCTTCTCGTCGGCGGCGGCGCGGCGGTGGTGCTAATTCCTCGCCTGCCGCTGCTGAAGTTGATCCTCTACTCTCAGGTTGCAAACGGTATCTTGCTCCCCTTCGTGCTTGTCTACATGTTATTGCTCATCAATCGTTCCCGCCTGATGGGAGCTTACAAGAACAACTGGTGGCAGAACGTGATTGCCTGGGGCACGGCCGGAACCATGATCGCACTCGCAACCGCCATGGTCTACACCAGCATTGCGGGCGGGTAGAAGCAGATTAAACCGACCCCGAGAACTCCACGCCCCCCGACACCTAGAATGCGAGGTTTTCTATGTGCCCAACGTGCCTCTCCAAGCAGGTTCGGAAGTCTCACGTCCGGTTGCGAGATCTGCCCTTGTTGCTTATGCACGCGCGGCCGTCTCGTTGCCTCGCCTGCTACCGCCGTTTCTATGCCTGGCCGTGGCTACGCGACGTGCAGGGCCGAAGCTGAACACCAAGGCTCCTCGCCCCGCCGTGGCGGTAAACTGACAGTAACCGAATATGTGTGGCATTGCGGGATACGTGTCGGTAACGCCATCGTCCGATCCGGAATCGGTTCTCAAGCGCATGACGGACGCCATTGCGCATCGTGGTCCGGACGATAGCGGCTACTATCACGACGCCCATGCTCACCTGGGCCATCGGCGACTCAGCATTATCGACTTGGCGGCTGGCCATCAGCCCATGGCCAACGAAACTGGTTCGCACTGGATCGTCTATAACGGCGAAATCTTCAATCATCTGGAAGTTCGGCCGCAACTCGAGCAAGCCGGCCACCGGTATCGGACCCACTGCGATACCGAAACCATCCTGCACGCCTACGAGGAGTTCGGTCCCGCTTCCATTGACCTGTTCCGAGGCATGTTCGCGTACGCGATCTGGGACCGGGAAAAACGCCGGCTGTTCTGTGTCCGAGACCGGCTCGGTATCAAGCCTTTTTATTACTTCTGGAACGGGCGGGTCTTCATCTTCGGCTCCGAGGTCAAAGCTCTGCTTGCGCACCCGGCGGTTAGCGCCGAGCTTGAAGATCAAGTGCTGCCCGAGTACCTCGCCTTCGGCTATGTCGGCGAGGAACGAACCCTGTTTCGCGGAATCCGCAAGCTGATGCCCGGGCACTTCGCCACGCTCGACCTGTCCCACCCGGAGCCTTCGCTCGAAATCCGGCAATACTGGGATTCGCCCCCCGCTGTCCCTTCGAATGCCAGCGAAACCGAACTGATCCGCGAAACCCGCCGCCGCCTCGAAGAGACCGTTCGCATGCGCCTCATGAGCGATGTGCCGCTCGGCCTGTTCCTCAGCGGCGGAGTGGATTCGAGCGCCATCGCGGCGCTTACTCGGCGGCTTACCGACGGTCCCGTCAAAACGTTCTCGGTCGGATACGCCGAGGAGCAGTTCAGCGAGCTCAGCTATGCCGCGCAGGTGGCGAGCGCCATCGGCACGGATCATCACGAAATCCGCGTCGGCATCGACGACTTCTTCGATGAGCTTCCCAAACTGATCTATCACGAAGATGAGCCGATCGCCTGGCCTTCGAGCGTTTCTCTATTCTTCGTGTCCCGCCTCGCCTCGGCCCAAGTGAAGGTCGTGCTCACCGGCGAAGGAAGCGACGAAATCTTCGGCGGCTACGAACGCTATCGTTGGAACCTTATAAACACCCGCGCGGCCAAAGCCTACGGCGTCCTCCCGGTTTTTCTCCGCGCCGGGCTGAGCAATCGATTGCAGGCTAGCTCGCTACTGAGCGCCTCGCTACGCCGCAAGCTCCGCCATAGCTTCCTCGGCCGCCAAGCCACCGTTGAATCGTTGTTCCTCGATAACTTCTACTGCGCATTCTCTCGCGAGGAGCAAAATTCTCTGCTTGGTTCCAAGCCCGAGGCGGTCTATGGCAGCTATCTCCGTTATTGGCAAGCCAGGGAAGGGAACTCGCCTCTAGCCCGCATGCTCTACGCCGATCAGAAAACCTATCTGGTTGAGCTGCTGATGAAGCAGGATCAGATGAGCATGGCTTGTTCCATCGAGAGCCGCGTGCCGCTTCTCGATCACAAGCTGGTAGAGTTTTCTACTACAATCCCGGACTCGCTCAAGATCCGCGGCGGCGTGCAAAAGTACATCCTCAAGCGCGCTGTCGAAGATCTTCTTCCGCGCGAGATCGTCTATCGCAAGAAGATGGGTTTTCCCACTCCGATCCGCCAGTGGCTCCTCGATCGCCGCGCCGAGCCGCTCTACCGCGCCCTGCGAGATTCGCACGGCTTTATCGCCTCCGTTGTGGACCGCACTGCTCTCGAATCCCTCATCAACCGTCACTTGTCGCGTCACGAAGACGCTACCGATCGCCTCTGGCGTCTTCTGAATCTCCAAGTCTGGGGCGATCTCTTTCTCACGGGACGCCGCGAGCGTTGGGAGAGCGGCATTCTGTCCACTTCGCTCGAAGCCGTTCCGACGCCTATATGAAGATCCTCTGGGTGAAGACCGACTTCCTTCATCCAACCACCCGCGGCGGCCAGATACGCACTCTTGAAATGCTTAAGGCGCTGCACCGCCGTCATGAGATACACTATGTCGCTTTCGACGATGGCGCGAACACGGAGGGTCCCGAGCGGAGCGGAGAATATTCTTCCTGCGCCTATCGTGTCCCTCATTCGGTCCCGCCCAGACGCTCTCCCCGGTTCGCTGGCCAACTGCTCCAGGGGCTGATTTCACCGCTTCCCGTCTCGGTCGCCCGCTACGTCTCTTCCGGCATGAAGCGCCAAATCGAGAAATTGCTGGCGCAAGAGAAATTCGACAGCCTCGTCTGCGACTTTCTGTTTCCGTCGCCCAACATCCCCGACATCCGCCGGGCGGTCCTCTTCCAGCACAATGTCGAATCCATGATCTGGAAGCGTCACGTCGAAGAGGCGCGGAACGCCGCAAAGAAAGCTTACTTCCGGCTTCAGGCGCGCCGTATGGAAGACTTCGAGCGTACGATATGCCGCCGCGCGGGCCACATTGTCGCCGTCTCGGAAGTGGACCGCGCCGCTATGCAAAATCTCTTCGGCGCCGAGCGGATCAGTTCGGTCTCGACCGGCGTGGACATCGAATACTTTGCCCCGCCCGATCGTCCGGAGCACAAAGCCGATCTCATCTTCGTCGGCTCCATGGACTGGCTGCCCAACATCGACGCCATTCAATACTTCGCTGCCGAAATCCTGCCGCTGATTCAAAAACAACGTCCGGATTGCCGCGTGATCGTAGCCGGTCGCCGTCCTACGCCCGCCCTGCAGGAACTCGCCCGGCGCTTGCCCGGCATCGTGCTCACCGGAACTGTTCCGGATGTCAGGCCTTATCTATGGGGGAGCACAGTTTCCATCGTTCCGCTGCGCATCGGCGGAGGAACGCGCCTGAAGATTTTCGAAGCCGTCGCAGCCCGCCTTCCGGTCGTTTCCACCACCATCGGAGCCGAAGGACTGCCCCTTGCAAACGGAAGGCAGATCGCTATCGCCGACACTCCTTCCGATTTCGCTGAAAACTGCCTGAAGCTGCTGTCCGATGTGGCTCTCCGTGATCGAATAATCGAAGAAGCTTGGCAGTTCGTCGCAGGCCAATTCTCCTGGGATGCCGTCACTCGGGATTTCGAAGCCGCCCTCGCGGCAGGACCCCGCCCAAACTGAGGCCATCTTGAACTTTGCCTACAGTTTTGGCCGCCTGCCGTCGATCTATCCAGTAGAGGGAATTAGGTTTATGCCTGATGGCATATGGACGTCCGCCCGATTCCTTTAGACTGGGAATGAAGACCGGAACCACATGGCGACGACGACCTTAGCTCAACCGCTGCCCACCGCCTTTGAGCAGAAATCGGGAACCAGCTTTGCCACGCGCCTGCTGTTGATCTATGCCTTCATGTTGTATTCGCGCGTATTTGAGGCGGCAATGGTTTGGGGCGTCCCAAACCTGTACGTCATGCTAATGCTCTCGGCCGCGGCGCTGGCCATTGTTCTTTTCAAAGGAGAATTCGCGCGAGCCGCTCGGAGTCCCGTTGGACTTCTCTTACTGCTCTTAACCAGCTGGAGCGTGGCTGTCCTTCCTTTTAGCCAATGGAAGTCGGAGAGCTTGCATGTGCTCACCGGCGTATGGCTTAAATCCGTCGCGGTGTACTTCATCATTGTTGGCCTCACCAAAACCTTTTCGGACTGCAGGAGGGTGTTCAACACTTTCGGATGGGCGGCTGCCGCTTCGGCCGTGATTATGGCGGTTACCAATCGCATTGTCGGGGACCGTATGACATCGGTGGGCAGCCTTGGCAACTCCAATGAGGCGGCCTTCCATATCATGTTTGGCTTGCCCTTTATCATTCTGCTCATCTCGCGCGTGAACAAGCTCTTCAAGATTCCCCTCGCGCTGGTCGGCTTGCTTTCACTCGCTTTATCCGTAAAGACGGCCTCGCGCGCCGGTTTGGTGATGGCTGCCGTCCTGACCGTGGTTGCGCTTTTGAAGGTTTCGTTCGCCAACAAGTTCAAGATCCTCGCGGTGGCTTTCGTCGCGCTTCTCGTGGGCGCTTTGACTATCGATCAGACAGCGCTCGAACGATATAAGACGATGTTTGATTCGAGCGACAATTCCATGGAGGCCGCCTCGGCTCGCGAGTCTGCGGAAAGCCGCAAATATCTGCTCAGGGAGGGCATTGAGCTAACGCTTACGCATCCTTTATTCGGGGTCGGCATGGGCGTCTTTCCCGTGGCCGCCAGCGAGCTGTCGAAAAGCCGGGGGGAGCATCCTTTGTGGCTCGCCAGTCACAATTCCTATGTCCAGGTCTCTAGCGAGATGGGCTTTGTCGGGCTCGCCATCATGGTTTGCGCATTTGCCGCCTGTCTCTTGGGCATTTTACGGCTGGATCGCATCGCCCGGCGTTTGCAATTGGCGGAAGTTCGCAGCATGTCCTTATGTCTGCTGCTAAGTTTTACCGCTCTTATGATCCACTATTTCTTCGACGCTTCGGCCTACGACGTTTATCTGCCCATGGCTGCAGGACTTTGTACGTCTGCATTCCTGACCGCTCAGCCGCTCATCGAGCGGGCGGAAGGCGGAAGTTCACTGGTCGAAGGCTCGCCGGACTCAATCGCGCCTCCGGCTGTCCTCGTCAACCAGGCTTCCGGTCCTCAGAATCGACAGCCTGCCATTCAAGGCAGGAACCCGTATCGCCTGGGCCGGCCTCGTGTCGCCAAGCGGTAACGCCGGATACCTTAGCAGCGTCGTCTCTGTAACAATCCCGATTGGTACCATCGGGCAAGAGAGAGCCCTTCGCGCTTATGGAGTCGTCTACCGTTTCCGCACCGCCGCAGGATTCGGCTCCCAGTTTGTCTCTGCCCTTTGATCCGCTGCCGCAGTTCAGGCAAGGTGCTCTCGAGGAAACGCCGGAGCGCGCCGGAAATCTGGGAAAACGCATCGGCATCCTCATAGTCGCCTACAACGCTCTTACGACTCTTCGACAGGTCCTCAAGCGCATCACGCCGGAGGTCTGGCGGAATGTCGAGCAGGTAGTGGTCTTCGACGACGCCAGCCCGGACGCGACATTTGAGCTCGCGGTCGGTATTCAAGCCATGACGAACCTGCCAAAGCTGCGCGTCCTCAAACACCGCGAGAACCTCGGCTATGGCGGCAACCAGAAGGCCGGCTACCGCTACTTCATCGAACAGGGTTTCGATGTCGTGGTGCTCCTGCATGGCGATGGGCAGTACGCGCCCGAGCTGCTCTCCCACATGTATGCGCCGCTCGTCCGCGGAGAAGCCGATGCCGTTTTCGGCTCGCGCATGATGAAAGATTTCGGAGGGCCGCTCAAAGGCGGCATGCCGCTCTATAAGTATCTCGGCAATCGGCTCCTGACCGAATTCGAAAACCGCGCTCTCGGCTTGAACTTGACCGAGTTTCACAGCGGCTATCGGGCCTATAACCTGCACGCGCTTTCGCAGATCAGGCTCGATAATCTGACCGACAACTTCCACTTCGATACCGAAATCATCATCAAGCTGCACCATCAGAACTTTCGTATTCTGGAGGTCCCGATCCCGACCTTTTACGGCGACGAGATCTGCTACGTCAACGGCTTGAAATACGCGAAGGCAATTGTGCGCGCCGTCTACCGCTATACGGAAACCTCCCGCGCTGTTCGCTCTTATCCCGAATACGAAGAGTACTTCGTTCCCTACCCAATCAAGCGCAGCCTCTATTCCAGCCACTACTACGCCCATCGATTGATCGGCAAGAACCAGCGCGTGCTTGAGATCGGCTGTGGCGATGGCGCATTCGGCGCGGAACTGGTCCGCGCCGGCAACTCAGTTACGGGCTTGGATCGCTCTCCCAAGGTCTTGCCGGAAACCGGTTATGACAACGTGTTGGACTCCGATCTGGAGAGCGGATTGGGCGCATCACTCGACGCAGTCCCGGATTTCGACCGCATCGTCGTGCTGGATGTACTCGAACATCTGCGTGAGCCCGCCAACCTCCTGCGAGACCTGAGAACACGCCTCGCCTTTCGCGGCAAGATCATAGTTTCGGTTCCGAATGCGGTGAATCTCACCGTCCGGCTGATGGTTCTGTTCGGGCGATTCAATTACAGCGATCGCGGTATTCTCGATTGGTCGCATCTGCGCTTCTTCACAAGGAAAAGCATCCAGGCTCTTCTCGAAAACAACGGGTACCGCGTCGCTGCCCGTCACTACACGATCATCCCCATGGAACGCGTCATTCCGATCCGCCCCGAGAACCGCTTCCTGCGATTCGCGAATCGCGTGCTCCACATCGTCACCCGGCTCTTTCCGGGCCTGCTCGCTTACGAAGTAGTCCTAGTCGCCGGGCGTTAGGCGCTCATTACCATCAGGACGGCATCGGCGTGTTCTGCGCCTCGAAAGGCAGAGCCGGCGGAGCTATCGACAGCGGATCGTTAGGCATCACAATCCAGCAGACGAAGTAGAGCACAATCCCCACTCCCGGCGGCCACAGCGCCAGAACCAGCATCGCTATGCGCGTGAGTGTCACATCGACGCCGAGATAGTGAGCCAGTCCCGCGCAAACCCCGGCAACTTTCCGGTCCGCGCGCGAGCGCCGGAGCACGCGCGCCGGGCGTCTCCCTTCAGAACTCGCGTCGTGTGTTCCCGTCGCTGTCCCGCATTGAGAGCAGTAACGCGATTTACTTGAGATCTCCGCTCCGCAGTTTGTGCAATACATTCTTACACCCTACCGATACTACGCGCCTCCCACGGCGAAAGTTCAACTGTTCTACTGCGCCGTGAGCCCCAGCGGCGCAGCCGCCGCCTGCATCTGGTCCATCGTAGTCAGCGACAGTTGCACTTGCAGATGTCCGTTCTCTGGAAGATCCACGCTGACTCCCTGGTTCTCTATCTGCCTTACGAAATCCGAGTTTTGCCACACGGGCGACCAGCGCTCCACCGCAAACGCGTAATAACGCCCTGGGGAAACATTCCGGATCACGAATCCGCCCGCGGATTGCTGGCTGCCGAGCAGCAGGCCCGAACCGTCGGCCGCCGGGTTTTCAGGTGCTAGAACCATCATCGTTGTGGCAGGTATCGCGTCCGCCGTAAGTGTGCCGTCCACTTCCCCGGTCCCCGTTCTCAGCACGATCTCAATCTCCCCGCCTCCTCCTTGCGTGAGATCCACGCCGTTATTGGTTATGTCTTGACGATTGTAGGAAACCGATTTCACATAGCTGCCTGTGGGTATGCCCGCCGTCCGGACCAGGTACTCGCCGGGCGCCACGTTTTCGAGAGCAAAGCTGCCATCAGCCTGAACCGCCACTGTCTGAAAGCCGCTCCCCGCGGCCGCTCCGATCGGTAGCAGATTCACGCGAACGCCCGACCAGCTCGGGTTGTCCTGCCCCTCCAGCGCGATCCGCCCCGAAAGATTCACCAGCGGAATCACCGCGAGCACAATTCCATTTACATCCCCAGCGCCTACGTCCACGTCCTGGCGCGCTAACAATCGCGTCCGCGAGGATCGAGCCCCCTGCTGAGTCGCCGAGTTGTCGGTACCGGTTACGTTCAAGGTGTAGCTGCCCGGCACGACCTTCGCAATGTCGAATGTTCCATCCGCCTGCGGCCGCGCAACTTCGCCCATCCCATCCGAGCCCACGCCTCCGCGAGGCCCTAACGATATCGATGGCGCCCGGCTTGTCGCACCGCTCGCCATGCCTTCGATCTTGCCTCGTATGTGGTACGCGGCTGCCCGCCTCAGTTGAATCGTCACGTCGGGAGCATCTTGCCCGCCTGCAATCTCCAGCGCGGTCGCCCCTTCGAGATCGAGCGACTTGGGATAAAACGTTCGCACCAGATCCAGCTTCCCTGGATCCGATTCAGCGCTCGTTTGCTCCTGTTCCGTTTGTTCCTGTCCTCTGTCCTTCTGCGCCGGCGCCTTGCCCGGCTCTTCGCTCTCGGGCTCCGCCGCGACATAATACTTCCCGGCGCCTTGCGTCTTCAGGGCGAACCTGCCTTGTTCGTCGGTCGTCGCCTGCGACACTCGCCTGAGCTGCGTCTTGCCGCGAAGGTTATATGTCATGAAAGTCTGGACACGCGCTCCGTACAAAGGACTGCCGTTATCGTCCGTTACCTTCCCTCGAATCCTGCCCATCTGACTCAGCTGCACTGCGATATCCCGCACCTCCTGCGACGGTTCCACGCGGATGTAATTCCGCTGCGTTGAACCGCTCGGGCTCGCGAAGCTAGTCTGAGTCGCAATCAGAAAGTAATTGCCGGGATTGACGGCGTCGAAACGGAAACTGCCGTCGTTCTGGGAGGTCGTGTTATAGTCCGACCCCTGGGCCCCGCGCCTGCCGACCGGGATCAATCGAAGGGTCGCCCCGGAAATCCCATCGCCCGTTTCCACGTTCGTGACTCGCCCCTCCACCGATCCTGGCGGCTGTTGAAGCGCGTCATCGGTGGGAGTTTGCAGCGTGCTCTGCGCAGCCGCGGTCAACGAAAACAAGATCGACAGCAGGAAACGGCAGCTCATAAACCGTGTACTACTAGCATCTCTTAATTGGGGCGAACGCGCCCGGCGAGTTAACCTGGAACATCACGACGCGCAATTTTCGTATTGCATGCATGGTCGCGAGGAGGCCGGAGCCGCAAGATGAGTTCCTCAAATGACATTAAGTTCGCGATCCGGGCAATGCTCAACTCGCCCGGGCTTTCGGCCGCTGGTGTAATTGCGTTGGCCATGGGCATCGGCGCCAATACGGCCATCTTCAGCTTGGCCGACGCGCTCCTGGTCAAGCCGCTAAGTGTCCCCGACGATCGCGGCGTATTTGTGCTGACCGAAACTCCGCCCGGAAAACCGGATCTGTGGAACACCATTGCACCCGCCAATTACTTCGATTGGTCGGCTCAAAACCGCTCCTTCCAACAAATGGCCGCATTCGAGTGGTGGGGCATGGCGCTCACTTCCGGCAATTACCCCGAGAACCTGCTGGCCCTGCGCGTCTCGAAAGAGTTCTTCCCGCTGCTGCGCGCGAGCGCGGAGCTGGGCCGCACTTTTGTCCCGGACGAAGATCAGCCGGGTCACGGACGTGTGATTCTGCTGAGCCATCGCCTATGGCAAACGCACTTCAATTCCGATCCGAAGATCGTCGGACGGGAAGTCGAATTCGATCTGAAGAAATACACCGTGGTCGGCGTTATGCCGGAGAGCTTCGAATTTCCGAAGGGAATCGACTTCTGGGCGCCCCTCGCTCTGGATGCTCAGCAGAAGCACTCCCGGGATAGTCACTCGCTTTTTGCCATGGCTCGTCTGCGGCCCGCTACATCCATCGGCGAAGCGCAAGCCGAGATGCGGACTATTGCCAAACGCCTGGATGCTTCCTTCCCCAACACCAATCGCGGTTGGGGAGTCAAGCTTATGCCTATACGCGAATTCATGATCGGCAATCTGACGACTCAGTACATGGGAATGCTGTTGGTGGCCGTTGGATTCGTGCTGTTAATTGCTTGCGCGAACGTCTCGAACGTCTTGGTTGCGCGCGCCATTGCGCGGCAGAAAGAGCTGGCGCTGCGCGTCGCCCTCGGCGCTAGCCGTTGGCGGCTTGTTCGCCAGTTGTTGACCGAAAGCCTGGCGCTCTCGGGCGCGGGAATGCTGCTCGGCCTGCTGATTGGCTACTGCGAGATCCGCTTGCTGGTGAACGCCATGCCGGCCACCATTTCCCGCTATATCGTCAATTGGCAAAACGTCGCGCTCGATTGGCGAGCCCTGCTGTTTACCGCCGGAGTCGCCGCGCTCTGCGGGATCGTTTCGGGACTTGTTCCCGCGCTTCGTTCCTCCAGGCCCGACCTCAACACCACTCTCCGCGAAGGCGGCCGCGGATCTTCTCAGGCGCGCTCCCAACAGCGCATGAAGAATATCTTGCTTGTAGGCGAGATCGCCGTCTCCCTCGTGCTGCTGGTAGGCGCGGGCCTCATGGTGCGGGGCGTCGGCGCTCTATACGGCGGCGCTGATTCCTACGAGCCCGACAAGACTCTCACCTTCCTCGTCGGCCTCCCCGACACGCGCTATAAGACTCCCGCGCAAGTGGGCCGCTTCTTCGAACGGGCTGTCGAAAGCATGCGTGAGATCCCCGATACACGCAATGTGTCGCTCGCCTCCACGCTGCCCTATTCCAACATCAGCAACTCGCGCATTTTTACTATCGAAGGCCAGGTGCGCGAGCGCGGCTCCGCGAGCGGGGCGCTCATCCAAACCGTCAATCCCGAATTTTTTCCATTGCTCCACGTCCCGCTTGTCCGCGGCCGCTTGCTCTCATCCGAAGACGGAGAGAATACGCAAAAGGTTGTCGTCATCTCCGAATCCATCGCGCGAAGATTTTGGCCGGGCCAGGACCCGATCGGCAGCCACTTGAAACTCGGCGGACCCGATTCGCAAGAGCCCTGGCTCACTGTCGCAGGCATCGCAGGCGATGTCCGGTATCGCTGGTTCGAGCGCGACTTGCCATTTACCATCTATCTGCCGTTCGCGCAAACCCCTCAATCGTTCACCTACGTGGTTTTGCATACCAGCAATCCCGATAGGCAGCTCGAAGCAGTTCGGCGCAAGCTGGCCAAGCTCGATCCCCAGCTTCCCATTTCGAGCCCCATGTCTTACGCCGAGCTCATTCGCGCATCGTTGATGGGCATGTCTTATCTCGCCGTCATGATGACCGTGCTCGGCTGCATGGCGTTGGTGCTCGCCTGCGTCGGAGTCTATGGCGTGATGGCGTATTCCGTCACGGAGCGCACTCGGGAAATCGGCATCCGAATGGCGCTCGGTGCGGAAGCGGGCAGCGTCGTGAGCATGATGCTTCGCCGAGGCGTGTTCCTCACCGGCATCGGTTTGCTCATCGGCCTGGCATGTTCCATCGCGCTCGCGCGCTTGCTTGCAAGCCTGATCTGGGGCGTCAGCGCGCTCGATCTCGAAACCTTCGGCGGCGTATCGGCCGCGCTCGTCGGCGTCGCGCTGCTCGCCAGCTACCTGCCCGCCCGCCGCGCTGCGCGAGTCGATCCTCTCATTTCCTTGCGCTGCGAGTAGCGCCTTCGCCGCTTACTTCGTGAACCCGCTGCGCGTGGGTGGCGGCGCGGCCGCGTGCTTGATCGCCCGCCAGAGCACGTCGTTCAATTCATCGTCGTCCACTTTATCCGCATCCGTGAAATCCATCCGAGCCGATTTCGAAGCACCCGGCGCATTCGCCGGATTTCGTTCGGTTGTCGAAACCTTGGGCGCCATCGCCGTGTAAGGCCGCGCGTCGGGCGTGTCGCTGAATGTTCCGAACATCGGCCGCGCCGCCGCGTCGAAATGTGTCATCGGCCGCAGCCCGAGAATCAGCTCCATCGTCCGAAGAATGCTCATCTGGTTATACATCGTCGAATCCACGATGCCGCGATGCGTGTAGGCCGAAATCACCCACGCGGGCGCGCGATGCGAATCCACATGGTCGGGTCCATTTTGCGCATCGTCTTCGATCACGAAGATGGCCGTCGAACTCCACAGCTTACTGTGTGAAACGGCCTCCGCCACCAGCCCCACCGCGTAGTCGTTATCCGCTGCGAAGGCGAAGGGCGTCAGATGGCCGGCCTTGGTTCCCTCCGTGTGATCGTTTCCAAGGCGCACAATCATTAGCTGCGGCGCTTGCCCCTTCGCGTCGAACTCTTTCCATTCGCGGATGAATTCCTGCGCCCGGTTTACGTCCGGATATTCCAGATCCCAGCCGCGGTAATTCATGTCGACGTCCTTCTCAATCGCTGCGTCCATCACCTTCGCGATCTGGCGCGGGCCGGCTGGCGAAGCAATGTTGTCGGTCCACTCCCCGTAGTCGCGAACCGTCAAACCCGCCTGCAAGGCGTTGTCCCAAAGATATCCCGCCGGTGGAGTATTCGCGGGCTCGCCGCCTTCGTAATCGTATTTCTTCCGCCGGCCCGCGTACTCGTTCGGCCATGTCTTCACCGTGTAATCGGGAGCGATCGCCGCGTTCGCCCAATTGTGGCCGTCCGCGCTGACGTCCGCGTTCTCATAAAAATTGTCGTAAGTGATGAACTCGCGCGCAAGCTGATGCAGGTTCGGCGTCACCTTCTCGCCGAACAGTGTCAGCGATTGGTCTCCATTGCCTTTGCCCAAATCGCCCAAGACCTGGTCGTACGTGCGGTTCTCTTTGATGATGTAGATGGCGTGTTGGATGGGCGAATCATGGCCCTCGCTGCGCGAAAAACGAATCTGCTGTTGATCCGTCATCGGCCCGTACAGAATGTCGTCGCGATACGGCGAATTCTCGAGCACCGTGCGCGTGTATTCGGCCAGTTGCTCGTTCTCGGGCAGGGCCAGAAACGCCACCGTTCCGGTCTGGATATGAGGAATGTAACCGGCATCTGGCTCCGGGCCGCCTTGCCCCAGCGGCGTTGCGCGCCTTGTCGGATTCGGTCCTTCCGGGTTCGCGCGGCTGCCCAGGCCCTTGCCGTTCGCAACCACTAATTGGTCGCCGCTCAGCACGCGCGCCGCCGTCGGATACCAACCCGTTGGAATGAACCCCAGCACTCGGCTGCGCGCGCTCGAAATATCCGTGACCGCCACCGCATTCGCGTCCGAGCAGACCACATACAGGCGATCTCCTGCCGCATCCGCCGCAAGCGCCGATGGCGTCATGCCTAGCGGATGCATCGGCGAAGTCGAAACGTTGATCGCTTCGAGAACGTTCAAGCGGGCCTCGTGCGTCACTCCGACTGCATACACGCTATTCGTATTCGACGCCGCCACGTAAATTCGAGCGATGTAGGAAGAGCCGCCTTGCTCCTCCGCTGCGGCCGGCTTGCTCACCCAAACCATGTCCGTCGGATGCGCCGCAATGCGCGTCTTGCCGATTTCGCTTCCTGTGTTCGCGTCGTATTGATAGATCGCGGCGTCGGCCCAACTGCTCACTACCAGTTCCTTTCCGCCCGGCATCACCAGAATCCGGTACGGCCGCCGCCCGCACTTCCACTGGCCGATCAACATGCCAGATTGCAGATTGATAACCGAAATGCTGTCGTTATAGAGATCCGCCGCATAGAGTAAATGCTGGTCCGGGGACACGGCTACGTCGCCGATGAACGCCGGCTCCTTCCCACCGGCATTAGGAACCGCCGCAAATTCCCGTTTGCGCGCGAGCGCTCCACTCGAGGGATCGAGCGACAACTCATACACCGCCCCGTGGCTCCCTCCACCCACGTACGCCACGTCGCCCTTGGGCGCTACCGTCAGCCCCAGCCAACAATCGGGCAGCGGCGTTCGGCCAATCTCCTTCTTGCTGGCCACTTCGATCATGCTGATGGACGGCGGATTATAGCCGGCATTCATTACCAGCAAATACTTCCCGTTGTTTGAAACTGCCATGCTGAGCGGCAGCGTATCCACCGCCACCTGTCGCCCCGCCGGACGAATGGCCCATCCGCTGTTCAGCAGGAACCCGCCGCCCGGTAGCGGCCCCACGCGCTCCTGCGGCGCATTCTGCGGAACCGCCTCCACCAGCGCCAACAGCCCGGCTACAGCCGCCGCAAGCAACGCAAATGTCTTCATTCGGTAAACCTGTGCGCGATCGGTAATCTGCGTCCCACTCCAAATGCCTTCGGCGTTATCCGCAGCCCCGGTGCGGCCTGCTGCCTCTTATATTCGTTACGGTCCACCTTGCGAACGATGTCTCTTACCAGTTCTTCCGAAACGTTCAGCTTCAATGCGATCTCCGGCGCCGATTCATATCGCTCGATATAGCCGGCCAAAATCGCATCCAGCACATCGTATTCCGGCAGGCTGTCTGTGTCCTTTTGATCCGGCCGCAGCTCGGCCGACGGCGGCTTGCGAAACGTGTTCTCTGGAATCGGGCGCCCCATTCCGCGTTTCTCCGACCGGCAATTTGCTACGCGCGACAGCCGGTAAACCATGGTCTTCGGAACGTCGCTGATCACCGCAAGACCGCCGCACATGTCCCCATACAGCGTGCAGTAGCCAACCGCGATCTCGCTCTTGTTGCCGGTGGTCAGCACAAGAGAGCCGAACTTATTGGATAACGACATCAAGATCACCCCGCGCAGCCGCGATTGCAGGTTCTCTTCCGTCGTATCCGCGTTGAAGCCCGAAAACAGCGGCTTCAGCGTGTTCATCATGGCTTCGTAACCCGCCTTGATCGGCGCCACCTCGAACCGAATTCCCAGCCGCTCGGCCAATGCGCGCGCATCCGTCAGGCTGTGCTCGGATGAATACGGCCCCGGCATGCCGACGCCGATCACATTCTCTTTGCCCACCGCCTCAACCGCAATCGCCGCCACCAGCGCCGAATCGATCCCCCCGCTCAAGCCCACCAGCACGCTGCGAAAACTGCATTTGCGGATATAATCACGCGTGCCCAGCACCAGCGCCTCAAATGCCGCTTCGTCGCCGCGCAAGTGATTGGCGTGATCGTCGCCAGTTCCCTTCGCGCTGTCGAAGACCACCAGATCTTCCGCGAACGATCGGGCCTTCGACGCCAGCTCGCCCTTTGCCGTCATCGCGAAACTCGACCCGTCGAACACTAACTGATCGTTCCCGCCCACCATATGCACGTACACCAGCGGCAGCCCGAACCGTTGCGCGGTCGCATGGAAAATGGCTTCGCGCAGCTTGCGTTTTCCAATGTTCCAGGGCGAAGCGTTGATTGAGATAATCACCTCTGCGCCCTTCTGCACCAGCTCTTCGATGGGGTCGCGCGAATAGCGGCGCCGCTCCCAAAACTGTTTGTCGTTCCAGGCGTCTTCGCAAATCGCCAGCGCTACTCTCGCCCCTCGAATCGTGCAAATCCCCTGCGATGTCGCCGGCTGAAAATATCGGGCCTCGTCGAACACGTCGTAATTCGGAAGCAGCATCTTCGCCTGCCGCGATAGAATGCGCCCTCCATCGATCACCGCCGCCGCGTTCTGCGCCCGCACAGGCGAGTTATCGGGCGACCGCCCCACGTAACCCACGATCAGCGCGACATCCAGATCCGCAGATTCTCGCGCGATGCTTTCAAGCGCGGCTTCCGTCCGATCGAGGAACGAGCGTTTTTCCACCAGGTCGCGCGGCGGATAGCCGGTCAGCGCCAGCTCCGGGAAGGCCACCGCCTCCGCCCCGGCGCGCTCGCCCTCTCGCGCGAACTCCAATATCTTCGCCGCGTTCCCATCCAGATCGCCCACCGTGTTGTTGATCTGTGCCAGGCCGATCCGCATGGGAACTCCTATTGTAGCGGCGGCTTCCACGCGCGCCATTCCCTCGGCGTCTTACATCTGAATGAATGTGTCGCCGCCGATGATCTAATGATGATCCGATAGCGGTACGCTAGAAACAGAGGTGAGGATGATGCGTTTCATCACCCGAGTGCTTCTCTTAGTCGCTCTGTCGCTTGCTGTCGCCTCTGCCCTGCTGGCCCAGCGTGGCGGCGCGCGCTCCTCAGCTCCCTCCGGAGGCCGTTCCTTTTCCTCGCCCCGCGTGGGAACCGCGCCCTTCGGAACCGTTCCGCCCGCCTCCGCCGGCTACACGGGCATCCGGTCCGGCGCTTTGCAGTCGCATGGCGGCGGCTTGCGCTCCTACGGCGCGTCGCGTTCTTACGGCCGTGGCCGCGATTTTCGCCGCGTTCCGTATGCCTACTTCGAGCCTTACTATTACCCATATCTCGGTTACTCTGATTTCGCATACCCCAACTACGGGTACGATCCCGGCTATGACTACGATGCCGCCGCTGATCCGAACGCGCAAGGCGCGCTCATGGCCGAAAATATGCTGGGAGACCAGCTCAATCGGCTGGGCGCCGAGGTCGAGGAAATGAAATACGGCCAGCAGCAACCGCCCGCTACTCTGCCGCGGGAAGATCCGCAACCGCCTCAAGCTCCCGTCACCCTCGTCTTGCGCAACGGCCAGCAGCTTCAGGTGCAAAACTACGCGGTCATGGATCAAACCTTCTGGGATTTCAGCGCGCAGCCCACTCGCAAGATTCCGATCGCGAACATCGATCTCGCCGCTTCCGCGAAGGCCACGATTGCCAATGGCGGAGATTTCCCCGACCTGAATACAACTCGCGGCGACGGCCAATAATCGTCAGCGCGCCTGCCGCGCTTGCAACACTCCCGCTATGAATCCAAGCGTGTGAGCCATCCCCGCATGCCATGGCGATTCGCAGCTCATCTGCGGCGCGTGATCCGGAATCACCACCCCATCGAATCCGTTACGCGCGAGAATCGACAATATCCGCGCCATGTCCACATCGCCTTCGTCGATAAACGTTTCACGATAGTGCGGCGCTTTTCCGGTCACGTTGCGCAGATGGATATAAGCGATTCTGCCTTGCTTCGAATATCGATCCACCGCTTCGTAAACGTCCCCTTCCGTCATCTCGGCCAGCGTTCCCACGCATAGCTCCAGCGCGTTGCTCGCGCTCGGGGCCAGGTCGATCAAACGCTGATACATGTAGGGCTGGTAGACCAGCCGCGGCTGCTGTCGCACAAAGGGCAGCGGCGGGTCGTCCGGATGCGCCGCCAATCGTACGCCGGCCGCCTCCGCCGTCGGAAGCGCCTCTTCCAGAAAGCCCGCCAGCCGCCGCCATAGCTCGTCGTGAGAAATCGTCGGCAGCGTCCCGGGCGCCGCATTCGCGTCGTAGATCATGTTCCAAATGGTTCCATTCGGAACCGGTTCGTCCACCGCGCCGTCCATGCCAACCGTAATCGCGCCGCCGCGCCCATACGGCCCGCTCACCCGCCCGCACACGCCCGCCAGGCTGAAGTTATAGCCAAGCACCGGGATTCCGGCTTCTCCCATGCGCCGCACTATCGTTTTCACGTTCTCTAGATGGTCAGCGCGGCGCGGCCCATCGAGCAATATGTCGTGCCAATGCGCCGGGTCCAGGTTTTCAATGGCCTCCAGCGTCAATCCGGCTTCTTCGATTTCCCGGCGAATCTTCGAGAGCTCTTCCGCTGTCCAAAGCTCGTTTGGATTTCCCGCTATTCCCCACGGCTCGCACCGCCCGCCCGTCGGCTGATTATCGCGCGGGTTCGATTTTCCCTGCCTGAAGTAATCGACCAGGTGAATAACAAGGTGCGTGCATCCCGCCTGCCGCGCAAAGTCGTAGTACGGGCGGCTCAACATGTGGCGATACAGTCCCAATCCCAGCTTCACGTCCGATACCCTATCAGAAGAGCTATGCAGCGCGGACTCTTCGCGAATCCCGCCGAAAATGCGCGCGAGCCTCTCACCGAAGGCGCGGTCCTGCTGCACGGGTACGCCAACCCGAGGCAAGACGGCCTTCTGGCGGCTGTTCAGGAAGTCAGCGCCGCCGCGCCCTTTCGCAACATGATCACTCCCGGCGGACAGCGCATGTCGGTCGCCATGACCAACTGCGGAGACGCCGGATGGTTTAGTGACCGGCGCGGTTATCGCTACGATCCCATCGATCCCACAACCGCCCAACCCTGGCCCCCCATGCCCGATCTGTTCCTGAATCTTGCGACCTGTGCCGCCGCCGAAGCGGGATTCGACGCCTTCCGTCCCGACGTCTGCCTCATCAATCGCTATGAGCCGGGAACCCGCCTCTCTTTACATCAGGACAAAGACGAACGCGACTTCGGCGCGCCTATTGTCTCCGTTTCGCTCGGCCTTCCCGCTGTGTTTCTTTGGGGCGGGCTCACTCGCGGCGATCGCCCTCGCCGCATCCGCTTGGAAAGCGGCGATGTCGTCGTATGGGGCGGCCCCGCGCGTCTGGTTTATCACGGGATCGCCCCGCTCGCCGACGGCGATCACCCCCTCACCGGGCGCGTCCGCCTCAATCTGACGTTCCGAAAAGCGCTTTAGCGTTCTACCCGGCCCGATCCGCTGCCTTTCATCAAGGCTCGCACTTCGTCCGCCGTGAAGCGGTTGAAGTCCCCAGGCAACGAATGCTTCAGGCACGATGCCGCCACTCCGAATTCGAGGGCCTCCGCCTCATCCTTCATGTGCGTGAGTCCGTATATCAGCCCCGCCGCGAACGTATCGCCCGCGCCCACTCGATCCACAATATGCGTGATCTCGTACTTGCGGCTGAGCCGGAACTCGCGCTTCGTATGCAGGCACGCCGACCAGGAATTATACGATGCGCTCTTCGATTCGCGCAGTGTAATCGCCGCCAGCTTAAGGTTCGGAAATGCCGCGAGCACGCGCTCTGCAAGCTCTGCATACTTCTCCCGCTCGAGGCTCCCCGATTCCACATCGATGTCTACATGAATGTTGATCGCCGTCTGGCAATCTTCCTCATTCGCGATGCAAACATCCACCAGCTTCAGCAGCGCGGGCATTACCTCGCGAGCGGGCTTGCCCCACTTCCACAGATTCTTGCGGTAATTCAGGTCGCACGACGTTTGAACGCCCATTTCGCGCGCGGCGTGGAGCGCCTCCGTCGTCAACTCCGCCGCGCTCGCGCTGATCGCCGGCGTGATGCCTGTCGTATGAAACCACGTCGCGCCTGCTAGCGCTTTTTTCCAGTCGATCACACCCGGTTTTGCCAGAGCGATCGCGCTATTTTCCCGGTCGTAGAACACTTTCGATGGACGCTGGTTCGCGCCGGGCTCCAGAAAATAAATCCCCATCCGTCCCGGCGCCCTTGCTGTGTGTTGGGTCTCCACGCCGAAACGCCGCATCTCCCCGAGCAATGCATCGGCGACCGGATTAGCCTCCGGCAATACCGTGATGAACCGGCTCGCTGTGGAAAACTGCGCCAGCGCGACCGCCACATTGGCCTCGCCGCCGCCAAACGTCGCAATCAAGTGCGGCGATTGCAGCAGCCGCTCAAAGAGCGGTGGCGTCAGCCGCAGCATCACCTCGCCGAAAGTCGCAATCAAAGGGTTTGCCATATAGACGATTCACTCAGGTACTGTGACCGGAGACGGCACGTCCGGCGCCAGCACCGCTTCGATTCCTGCCGACGCGTCGATGGACGGCAGCCCTTCGACCGTCTGCACAGTGAACACGCTCGCCGGAATCGACGTGCTCTTTCGCAGCGCGGAGCCCGCGGCAGTGTCGAGCGAGAACGCATTCACCTGCACCGGAGTTTCCACCGGTCCTACCGTCGCCGCGGCGCGCTCCAAGCGTGCGAACGCCTCGTGTGCATCGTCGAGATATGCGCCAAACGTCAGTTGTAGGCCCGTGAAGACCAGCCGATGGGCCGCCGCCAGGGTGATTCGCGAGTTCTTCAACCAGACCACCGGCCCTTCGCGCGGCGTCTCGTTTAACTGCGCAATCGCCTCGCACGTGCTCGCGTCGCTCGCCGGATCGCGAAGCGCCTCCACAACATTGATCTGCGATTTCGGGAAGCTCGCCTGCGCCTTCGCCCGGTCGCCGTTGGAATCCTCAAGCCGGGCGCCAAAGCAGGTGCACGTCAGGACTCGCTCCCGCTCCACCCCGGCAGCTTGAGCGCTTGCTCTCAAACGTCCCAGAGCGTCGTCCAACGAATTGCCCGTTTGCCCCGCGAGAAATGCAAGCCCATTCGGATTCACAGTCCTGTGCGTCGAAACCACGGCTTCAATGACAACCTGCGCCGACCGATCTCCCAGTGCGCCCACTTGCAGGATACTGAGCACCGGCAGCGGTAGCTTCCGTTCCGTGAAGATCTGCGTGACCTCTGCCTGCACTCTTCTCGCATCGCCGGCTCCTGCGACAAAAGCGCGCAGTTTGACGATCGTCTCTCCGTGAGTGTCGCGAATCAGATCGTTCAAACTTTGCCGAATCTGTACCGCCAGGCCGCCCGTTCGCAGCAGCGGCGAGATGTGAAAGTCCAGCGTCTCGGTCTCCGCCGCTAATGCCATCGGCAACTCCGGCGGCAAAGGCAGCACCTGCGATTTCGGCTCTTCCTTCTTCTTGCGCTGCTCGCTTACCGCGGCAAGGCATGCCGCTGCGACCAGCAAAGCAATGGCCACGTTCCAGCCCGCCACGCGAAAGCCGCGCCGGGCGCCAAAAGTAGGCAACCGAGACCCGCCGCGCCCTCAGTTCATGTTCATGCCGCACATGCCGCCCTGGCACATGCCGCCGCCGCACATTCCCGCGCCGCAGTCTTCCATGCCCGCGGAAGCACCCTTCGAAGCCCCCGAGCGGGCTGCGAATGTGGAGTACTGGGTGGTCAGGTGATCCTCCCCGCACGATGGGCAACGTACCGCATCGGCCTCTGCGCTTCGCCGCACCAGCTTCTCAAACTTTGTTCCGCAATCGTCGCAGGAGTATTCGAATATCGGCATACCTTTAAGCTAACAGGCCGGCCGCTACCCTAGTTCGCCCCCAAGTTTCGGACTACTGAGTTCCCATACGCTTTACTCCGTTCCAGGCAATTTCTATTGCCCCGTTTTCCCCATAAGTTGGAATCACGCAACTCAAAACCAAACGCAAGGGAATGACAATGACTTTGAAGCTTACCAACAAACTCTCTCTCGCTGCTCTCCTCTTTACAGGAAGTAGTCTCCTGCTGGCCGATAACGTGGTTGTTCCCGGTGCGACGGGCAGCATTTGGCAGAACTGGTCCACTTCGCAGATCAGCAATCAGCCTTGGACCAACCCTTCGCCCAACCGCCCTTACTGGGATAACTCCTCCTGGGACGGCACAAACGACAATGTCGGCGCATGCCTCGCTCTCGCCACCAGTGGTTGTAAGGTTGCCAATCAACCCGGAACCATTCCTTACCTCGGCCAATCGAACGGCAAAGCCTTCAGTGACTTCTACTTCAACAGCACCGGCGGCGGAACCGTCACCATGCAGGTCCAGGTTGCCGGCGATGCGGCCAACGATGTCTTCGGCTGGTACAACATCAACAACACCAGCCAATTTCAAATTCTGTTCGACGGAAGCACCAAGGCAGGCAGCACCGTCAGCTTCACGCCCTCGGCCGAGTACGGCCTCTTCTTCTATAACGGCACATCCGGCATCGATGACTTATTCCTGAGCGACTCGGATCTCAATATGCAGATTCTCAACCCGTTCTCGAGTAACTCGCAGTATCAAGGCGCGGTGGATACAGGCATTCAGCACTTCGCGGTCTTTCAACAAACACCGGGCACTTACTATATCGGCATGGAGGATCTACCTTCCTGTAACACCGATTTCGATTACAACGACATGGTGGTCAAGATCACAACCGCTGGGGTCCCCGAACCCGCCAGTCTGCTGCTTTTCGGCTCTGGATTGCTGGGAATTGGCGCTCTGCGCTTCCGGCGAAAGAAAAACGCCGCAAACTAACCCGCTCGCAATCCTGCCTCGACCAGGCGTCTTCTCTTCGGAGAAGACGCCCTTTTCCTTTTTACAGGCTCGAATCGACGCCGTCCCTTTGACCCGTTACCATATAAGTATGCAGCGCAGGGTCTTCTTACAGAGCAGTCTCTCGGCGGGCTTAGGCCTTACCGCTTTCACGCGCGCCCGCGCTAACAAGGGTCCCAAGTTGGTCAAGGTCGTCGAATTCACCGATCAGGGGCAGCGAACCGGAATCGCGGAAGTGGAAAAAGTCCAGAGAACCGATCAGGAGTGGCGAGCGCAGCTCTCGCCCGAACAGTTTCAAGTCGCCCGCCGCGCAGGCACCGAGCCCGCCTTTACCGGCAGATATTGGAATAACCACGAGCACGGTATCTATCGCTGCGTCTGCTGCGCAAACGCGCTCTTTTCTTCTGAAACAAAGTTTGAATCCGGCACCGGATGGCCAAGCTTCTGGGCCCCCATCGCAAAGGAGAACGTCGAAAACCGGCTTGATACTTCCTACGGCATTCGCACCGAAGTCCGTTGCGCGAAATGCGACGCGCATTTAGGCCATGTATTTGAGGACGGCCCGAAACCAACCGGTCTGCGCTACTGCATGAACTCCGCCGCGCTGAACTTTATCAAGAGCTAACTTTCCGGTCTCGCTTCGATTCATCTTCAGCACCGACCGTGGAACACACTCTAACCGGCAATATCAAACTGCATCCAGCGATGGAGTCTCGATTCGCATCGGGACCGCGCGACGTGATCGTATATCTGCCCCCCGATTACGATTCGTCTCCGGACAGGCGCTACCCTGTCCTGTATCTGCACGACGGCCAAAATCTCTTCGACGCCGCGACCGCCTTCGCGGGCAATGAATGGGGCCTCGATGAACTCGCTCAGGAGCTCATTCTGACCGGAGAGATCCAGCCGTTGATCATCGTCGGTATCTATAATGCGGGAACCAGGCGCATGGCCGAATACACGCATGTCCGCGATCGTCGCGGGCGCGGCGGCCGCGCGCGCAAGTACTCCAGGTTCATCGTCGAAGACCTCAAGCCCTTCATCGACAGCCAATACCGTACGCTTCGGGACGCGGCTAACACCGGCTTGGGCGGCTCGTCTTTGGGCGGCCTTGTCACGCTCTATCTCGGCCTGCATCACCCCGATACCTTCGGCCGGCTCATCGTCATGTCGCCCTCGATTTGGTGGGCCAATCGCGCCATTCTTCGCGAAGTGCGCAAGCTGCGCGGCAGGCTGCCGCAAAAGATCTGGCTCGATATCGGCACCTGCGAAGGCCAGGACCCGGAGACATGCGTGAAAAACGTCAAGGATCTGGCGGAAGCTCTGGTGGCCAAAGGCTGGCAGCCCGAACACGATTTCAAATTCGTCGAAGATCAGGGCGCCGGGCACAACGAAAAGGCTTGGGGATTTCGCATGCGCGATGCGCTTAAGTTCCTTTTTCCGCCAGCTTAAGTTGGAGCCCCGGGCGGACACCTGGCGGAACATGGCCGACCCGGTTTTCGTTAGCATAGATACCTATGGCTTTCTGTACGAACTGCGGCGGTCAGCTCGCCGATAACTCAAAGTTTTGCCCCAACTGCGGTCAGGGTCTCGGAACCACTCCCGGCGCCGCCTACTATCCGCCGGCCCCGCCCGTGGCCCCGCTGCATTACGACATAGAAGGACACAACCTGCAGATCGCCAAAGTTCATCTGCAGCCCGGTCAGGAGATCTACGCCGAAGCCGGAAAAATGATCTACAAATCCGCCAATGTCGATTGGACCACGCGCATGACCGGCCAATCGCTCGGCGACAAAATCATAGGCGCCATCAAACGCAAGCTGATGGGCGAATCGCTCTTCTTCACCTACTTCCGCTCCACTCAGAACGTCGGCGAGGTGGGCTTCGCCGGCCATTACCCCGGCAAGATTCAAGTCTTCGAACTCGCGGCCGGTCAGACCATCATGGTTCAGCGCGATGGATTCTTATTCGCGCAAGGCACTGTTACGCTCGACATCGCGCTCGTGAAGCGGCTCGGCGCCGGCCTGCTCGGCGGAGAGGGCTTCATCCTCCAGCGGCTCACCGGTCCCGGCGCCGTCTTCGTCCATGCCGGCGGGGATCACGTCGATTTCACGCTCGGGCCCGGCGAAATGCTCCAAGTCCAGACGGGCCACCTGGTCGCCTTCGAGCCCACCGTGACTTACGACATTCAGATGGTCGGCAGTATTCGCACAGCCATCTTCGGAGGCGAAGGCCTCTTCCTCACAACGCTCACCGGCCCCGGCCGCGTCATTTTGCAAAGCATGACGCTTGAGCGGCTTCGCCATGAACTCGCGCCCGCCGAACACCGCCACGCCGGCGATGAGAAGAATCCGCTCAGCGCGCTCGCAAGCGGCAGCCTCGGGAGCTTCTTTTCGAGCGACGATTAAGCCGCTCCGCCCGCCGCTCTTGCGCGCTTTCTAATCGAAAACGTGCAAGTGATCAACGTTCCATTCGCCTTGCCGCGCTCTACCCGAAGTCTGCCCCCAATCATTCCCGCGCGGTACTCCATGATGCGCAGCCCAATTCCCGTCCGGCTGCGCGGCGCTTCCGGAATGCCGCATCCGTTGTCCAGCACGGTTAGCACGCCGCTATCTTCGCCGGCGCTCAGCTCAATCAGGATGCGCGTCGCCTTTCCGTGCTTGATCGCGTTGTGCACCGCCTCCTGCGCGACATGATACAGATGCGTGGCGCACGTCTCGTCCAGGTTTCGCACTGGCTCCTCGCAGTCAAACCGGCACTCGACCTGGAATAATTCCTCCACTTCGCTCGCCCACTGCTGGAGCGCCGACATTAGTCCAAACGAATCGGATAGAACCGGCAGCAGCCCTCTGGCGAGTTGCCGCGCCTTATAAATCGCTTCATTCACTAAGCCGACGATCTTCGAAGCATCGGCCGCCTCGGGCATTGACTTATCCGCCAGCTTCTGCTCGTGCGCTTTACTCAAGAACGCAATTCCTGTCAGATGCTGTCCCAGTCCGTCGTGCAGGTCCTGCCCGATCCGGCGCTGCTCCCGTCCGCTCGTTTCAAGAATCGCCTGCTCCAAATGCTTGCGTTCCGTCCGGTCCACTCCTGTCGCAATGACATATCCATTGCTGGTGGTCAGAGCGCGAATCGTCCAGCCGATAAATCGCCTCGCTCCGTTGCGTGTCGTCCAGTAGCTCTCGAACTCTGCAGGCGAAGTTCCTAGCCGGAACCGCTCGAACAGCGCGCCAAAGTGTTCTCGTTCGTCGGGCGCGAACGCGACATCAAGGAAGTGCTTGCCCTTCACCTCCTCGAAAGAGAAGCCGGACGCTTGTTCGCAGGCTCGGTTGAAACGCACAATGTGCCCGGTGTGATCCAGAACCACGATCAACGCCGCGACGTTATCCAAGATGGCCGAAAGCACGGTCTGCTCTTTATCCCGCCTCAGGCCGGCATCGAGGCTCGCTCTGCCGTCAACCGGCTCACCCGTGGACCCGGCAGAATAATGCCGCTCAGATTTAGCGGGTCCGCATGCGCGATCGTAGCCACCGGCCTCGTCTCCGGCGCGCGCCGGATCATGCGCAACAGCTCCAGCGCTTCCGGCCTCGCAAATTGCTCGCCAGTCGAGCCCGAAACGAACCGCCCTCCGCGAATCTCGCCGCGAGCTTCCATTCTTCGCAGCACCGGGAGCAGGTCGCGCCAGGGCGGCGCGAGCGTTTCGCGGGCGAGTAAATCGCGCACCAACACGCCCCACCGTGCCAGCAACTGCTGGGCGAACCGCTCCGTTCGATGCTCGGCGGTGGCCCGGGCCGGCACTCTGCCCAAAGCCGCCCACCTGCCCGCCGCGCGCCGTTGCCGCTTGCGGCTCGGGTCCTCTCCGCGCCGTCGCCGAGGATCGATCAATATCCGCAGATTGTCGAATCCATCGGCGGTGACAAAGCCTCCGGCCAGCAGTTCCCATAGCCCGTCTTCTACTTCGGCCGCCTGCCGGTGCGTGTGCCCCGCCAGATCGCCGAAGAAGCTCGCGCCGTTTCGTTCGAGCGCGGCCAAGACATCTCGCGCGGCATCGGATAGCGAAGCCGCATCCTTCTCGTCGGCCGCCGCCATGAGCCAACCGGCATCTTCGCGCAGGAACAATGTCACGGGCGCAATGCGGGTGGGCCGCACGCGGCGGTTCTCGGCCAGCGCCGGATGCGGCGACACGCGCGCCCACATCACCTCGCCCGAAAAGCACAGCTCATCCAGCATCTCCGGATCGTATTTCGCAATCCTGCGCGACAGAATCTCAGATTCCCACGCGGAGGCGGGAATCTCGTAGCCTTGCAGTTGCCGAATGATCTGCAGCGTTCCGTCCGCTCCGTGCAGTTGCGCGCCTTCGGCGACATGCTGCCAGGCCTGCAGGAACTGATCGAACACCAGCGTTGTAACCGGCTCTATTTCGCGCCGTAGACGGCCGAGCGTCGCGCGATGAATTCGCGCCAGGATGCGGCGGTTACACCATTCAATCGCGCCGTCTTTCTTTCGAAAATGTCCTCGCAGCGCTTGGCCGCGGGCCTCCAGCCGCATGAGCGCGGCTTCCACTGCCTCTTCGGGCATCGCAAGCCGGATAGCCAATTCGGCGATCGTCACCGGCCCCATCGAGTCCAACCAGCCGCCTACCACCGCCTCCACATCATCGAACAAGGGCAACCGCTCTGTCGCAACCCAAAAGCCGAGTCCCGCGCCGTCGATTGTCGATGCGCGGCCGGCCGCCTGCAATTCATCGAAGAACGCGCGCCAATCCTCCGTGGGCGGTACTCGCACGAGCGTCAGCATCGCGTCGTGCAGCTCATCGGCGTCTCGCGCTTCCGGCCATGCTTCGGAGGAGATGCTTTCGATAATCGCTGGATCGAGCACTCCGTCTCCACCGGTCACATCCGTTCCCAGCCGCTGCCGCAGTTGCACAGCCCGCGTTCGCCGTTCTTCAAGCGGCGCGTCGTCGAGATACGCGTACGGATTGGCGTTCAGAATCTCGTGCGAAAACTGCGAGGCTTGCGAGGTGTCGATTGCGACCGTTCGCATGCGGCCCTGCTCGATGTCTTCGATGATGCTCCGCAGCCGGTTCAGGTCCATCGCCTCGTAGAGACAGTTGTCGATAGTTTCCTTTACCAGAGGATGGTCCGGAATGCGAATCGGCCCCGTCAGGTTCTCCCCGCACGCCACCTGGTCCGGAAACACTGCCGCCAACAGATCGTCGGCTCGCATTCGCTGGATGGGCGCAGGCACGCGCTTGCCGCCGCCGAAGCGCAGAATGGCCAAAGCGCGAGTCGCATTCCACCGCCAGCGCGCCCCGAACATAGGCGCCGCGAGCAGCGCTTGCCGCAGCGTGTCTTCGAGCGTCGCCGGCTTCAGGAATGCGAATACCAGTTCCAAGGGAAACGAATGCTGATCGCTTAAAGAGAGCACCAGCCCGTTGTCCGTCGCCGCCGCCTGCAATTCGAAATTGAAGGCGCGGCAAAATCGCTTGCGCAGGGCCAGTCCCCACGCGCGCGTGATGCGCGAGCCGAAGGGCGCATGCAGCACGAACTGCATGCCTCCCGCCTGATCGAAGAACCGCTCGGCTACGACTGTTGTTTGCGAAGGGAGCACCCCCAGTTCCGCCACGCCTGCGCGTACGTACGCCGCCGCCTGTCTTGCGCCCGCTTCGTCGAGTCCGCACTCGGACTGAAGAAACTCAGGCGCGGGTTCGGTATCGACGACGATTCGTTCTCGAACTCGCGTTACTTCCGCGGACAACTCCGGCGAGCGCCCCGGAGCTTCGCCCAGCCAGAACGGAATGGACGGCGCAGCGCCTTGCGCATCCTCCACGCGAACGCGCCCGGGCTCGACGCGCTTGATGCGCCAGGAATGAGTCCCGAGCAGGAACACATCGCCAACCAGGCTCTCAACCGCGAAGTCCTCGTCGAGCGTTCCCACTGGCTTCGCATCCGGCTCGGCAATAACTGTGTAGTTTGTGTTCTCCGGAATCGCCCCGCCGGAAGTGATCGCCGCCAGCCGCGCTCCGCGCCGGCCTCTCACGCGCCCATTCACACGATCGCGATGCAGCAGAGCCCCGCTGCGTCCGCGCGAGGTGGCGATGCCTTCCGACAGCATCTCGACGATGGAATCGAAATGCTCTCGCGCGAGATTCCGATAGGGGAATGCCGAGCGGAACCGCTCAAACAGCTCCTCTTCCCGGCACGGCCCGGCCGCGGCCTCCGCGACAATCTGCTGCGCCAGAATATCGAGCGCGTTCTCGGGCATCTCGATGCGCTCCAGATCTCCTTTGCGGATCGCCGAGATCAGCGCGGCGCATTCGATCAGATCGTCGCGCGTCGCAGCAAATAGCCGGCCTTTGGGCCTCGCGCCAACCCAATGTCCCGAACGGCCGATCCTTTGCAGCGCCACCGCGATGGATCGCGGAGATCCTATTTGGCAGACCAGGTCCACCGTCCCGATGTCGATTCCCAACTCCAACGAAGCAGTCGCCACCACGGCCCGCAGCTCGCCGCCCTTCAGTCTCGCTTCCGCGCCTAGCCTCAACTGGCGCGACAGACTCCCATGATGCGGCAGCACGGCGTTTGCGCCCAGCCGCTCTCCCAGCGCATGCGCCACGCGTTCAGACAACCGCCTGGTGTTGACGAACACCAGCGTGGTCCGGTGCTGCAAGATCAGCTCCGCCAGGCGATCGTAGATCTCGTTCCACATCTCGGTGCTTGCCACCGAACTCAGCTCGTCGCGCGGGATCTCGACGGCGAGCTCCATGTCGCGCCGGTGTCCAATATCCACGATGCGGGTATCGGGACCGAGCAGACACGCCACTTCTTCGATCGGCTTCACTGTCGCCGAGAGCCCGATTCGCTGCGCGCGCGCTCCGGTCAATGCATCGAACCTCGCGAGCGACAGCGCGAGATGCAATCCGCGTTTGTCGTCCGCCATGGCGTGAATCTCATCGACAACGATTGTCGAAGCAGTACGCAGCATGTTGCGCGGCTTCTCCGCCGTCAGCAGGATGAACAGAGATTCCGGCGTCGTGACCAGAATGTGCGGCGGCTTCTTCAGCATCTGCGCGCGCTCAGCCATAGGCGTATCACCCGTTCGGACCGCCGTCCGAATCGGCATGAGCGCAACTCCTTCCTGCCGGGCCAATGCCGCTATCTCGGCAAGCGGCGCTTCGAGATTGCGATGCACGTCGTTGCTCAACGCTTTCAAAGGCGAGACATAAACCACCTGCATCTGGGGCTTCAGGGCGCCCGATCTTGCAGCGCGCACCAGCCGGTCGATGCAAATGAGGAACGCCGCCAGCGTCTTGCCCGAACCGGTGGGAGCCGAAATGAGGGTGTCGCGGCCGGCGGCGATCTGGGGCCAGCCGAGCGCCTGGGGCTCAGTGGGCGCGCCGAACCGTTCCCGAAACCATCGCTGGATAATCGGGTCCAAACCGCTCAACGGCTGCGCTTCCATCTCTTAACTAGCATGCCCCAGATCGCGCCCGCGCGTTTGGGCGAGCCATGCCAGAATGAAGCTTCGTGGCTTCGCTCGTCCAAATCACCGCGCCCGCGCAGCCGCGCTTGCCCTCCTGGCTTAGAAAAAGCCAAACCCATTTCGAGTCCGTCCATCACTTGAAAACCGAGCTTCGCAGGCGACGGCTCCACACGGTCTGCGAGTCGGCCCGATGCCCCAACCTCCACGAATGCTTCCATCGCGGCGCCGCCACGTTCATGATTCTCGGCAATCTCTGCACGCGCGGGTGCGGCTTCTGCTCGGTGCCGAAAGGCTCGCCCGCAAAGAAGGAGTTCACTCTCGATCCTTCCGAGCCCGCGCATGTGGCCGAAATGGCGGCGCGCATGAATCTTCGCTATGTTGTCATCACCTCTGTCAATCGCGACGACCTGCCCGATGGCGGCTCCCATCATTTTGGCGAGACCGTTCGCCGCGTTCGCGAAGCACTTCCCAAGGCGCGGGTTGAAGTGCTCACGCCCGATTTTTGCGGCGATCTGGACGCCGTCGCGCGCGTGCTCGACGCCGGCCCCGATGTTTTCAACCACAACATGGAAACCGTCAGCCGGCTGTATCGCCGCGCGCGGCCCCAAGCCGATTACGAGCAATCGCTGCGCGTTCTCGCCTTCGCGAAACGGCAGCGCCCTGAAGCACTGGTGAAGTCCGGCTTCATGGCCGGGCTCGGCGAATCGGTGGACGAAGTGCACGAACTGCTGCGCGATGTACACGCCTCCGGCGCCGATATCGCGACCATCGGCCAATATCTGCAGCCCACCCGCCGCAATCTTCCCGTCGCCGAGTACGTGAGTCCCGCGCAGTTTGACGCTTACCGCGAGTACGGCCTTTCGATCGGCTTCAGCATGGTGTTCAGCGGGCCATTCGTCCGCAGTTCCTATATGGCCGATCACGTACACGAGGAGGCAGCCCAGGCGCATGCCTAGGCTCGCGCCGCTTTCGCCCTACTACCGGACGGTTCTGCTGAGCGCGGTTCTCTGTCTTGTTTCCGCTCTCCTGCTCGTCGCGATGTTTCCGCGTCTCGATCTGCGCTTTCTGGCGCCCGTCGCTCTGACACCTCTGCTGGTCGCGCTCGCTCGCACGCCGTGGTCGTGGCAGCGCTTCACTTACGGATGGGCCGCCGGCATCCTCTATTGGTTCCTGGTCTGCACCTGGATCCAATTCGTTCTAGAAGCGTATGGCGGGATGGGAAGGTGGGGCGGCTGGGCCACCTTTGCGCTTTTCGCCATTCTGAAAGGTCTGCATCTCGCGATCTTCTCCTGGTTCGCGGGCCCGCTCATGCAGCGACCCTATGCTGTTCCCGCCGTGGCGGCGCTATGGACCGGTCTCGAACGCACTCACGCGACGTTTGGTTTCGCGTGGCTCGACCTCGGAAACGCCGGTATTGACATGTCCGTTCCTCTGAGGGTTGCCCCGTTCATTGGGGTCTATGGCCTGTCGTTCGTCTTCGCGATGCTTGCCGCGGGATTGGCTTGCGTCATTCTGCGCCAGCCGCGCGCGCGACTGCTTCCCTTGCTAGCCTTACCCTTTCTGTGGTTGCTTCCCGCGATTCCCGAAAACATTCCTGCCCATAACACCGCGCTGGTTGTTCAGCCTAATATCGATCCCGGCCTGCAGTGGACCACTTTGCTGCAAGCGCAAGCGGAGCGCCAGCTCATCCTGCTTTCGCAGATTGTTCCCGCGCCGCTCGTAATCTGGCCCGAGCTGCCGGCGCCGCTTTATTACTACGACGATCCGGAATTCCGGCTCGCCACAGCGCAGGTCGCCCGCAGTCACGGCTACTTTTTATTCAGCACGGTCGGCTATACGCGTTCGCACGAACCGATGAACTCCGCGCTGCTGCTTGGTCCCGACGGCAGCGAGATCGGCCGCTACGACAAGATTCACCTGGTGCCCTTCGGCGAGTTTGTGCCGCCTTTGTTTTCCTTCGTCAATCGCATCACGCAAGAAGCCGGCGATTTTGTTCCCGGCAACGATGTGACGGTACTCCCGGCCGCGGGCCACCGCCTGGGGGCCTTCATCTGCTACGAATCCGCTTTCCCGCATTTGGTGCGGCAATTCTCGCGAAACGGCGCCGATGTTCTGGTTAACCTTTCGAACGACGCCTACTTCGGCCCGAGCGACGCCCGCGAGCAGCATTTGTTGCTCGTGCGGATGCGCGCCGTCGAAAACCGGCGCTACGTCATTCGCGCCACCAACAACGGAATCACTGCCGTTGTGAATCCAGCGGGCCGCATCACCAAACGCCTGCCTTCTTACCAGGAACTCGCGGCCTCCGTCAGCTATGGCGCGGTGAGCGAGACGACGTTCTATGCGCGCCACGGGGACTGGTTCGCATGGACCTGCCTGGCCGCGGGCACCGCGCTGGCCGCCTTGAACCTTCGCGCTCGCTTGAACGCTTAGAATTCAGGCTCGCCACTTATACTGATGCCATGCCGATCAAAGACATCGACCGTCCGCTCGGATTCAATACGCGGGCTCTTCACACGGGCTACGACCCCGACCCCGCCACGCACGCTCGCGCCGTTCCTATTTACCAATCGACTTCTTTCACCTTCGACGACACCGCTCATGCCGCGCGTCTGTTCTCGCTGCAAGAGTTCGGAAACATCTACACGCGGATCATGAATCCGACGACAGCGGTGCTGGAGACGCGCGTCGCCTCGCTTGAAAACGGCGTGGCGGCTCTTGCGCTATCGAGCGGGCAGGCCGCGCAATTTCTGGCGTTGAGCACCATCGCTTCGCCGGGCGACCAGATTGTCGCAGCCAGCACCCTGTATGGCGGCACCTTCACGCAGTTCGACGTCACGATGCGGCGGCTCGGCTACGATTTCGTATTCGTCGAGCCGGACGATCCGGAAAACTTCCGCAAAGCGATCACATCCAAGACCAAGCTCTTGTTTGGAGAAACGATCAGCAATCCGCGCAGCAACGTGCTGGATATCGAAGCTATCGCGAACATCGCCCACGAAAACGGCATCCCCCTTGTCATCGACAACACCTTCGCGACCCCATATGTGACTCGCCCGCTCGACCACGGCGCCGATATTGTGCTTCACTCACTTACTAAGTTCATGGGCGGACACGGCAACTCCATAGGCGGCATCATTGTGGACGGCGGCAAGTTCCCGTGGGACAACGGCAAATTTCCGCATTTCAACGAACCGGCGCGCGCCTATCACGGGATGAACTTCTGGCAAACGTTCGGCAACATCAGTTTCATCATCAAGGCTCGCGTGGAGGGCTTGCGCGATATCGGCCCTTGCGTCAGCCCGTTCAATTCATTCCTCTTTCTGCAAGGCATAGAGACGCTCGGGATGCGGATGGACAAGCATCTCGAAAATACGCTGGCCGTCGCACGACATTTGGAAGAGCACGATGAGGTGGAGTGGGTCAAATACGCATCGCTTCCTTCGAGCCCGTACTATCGCGCCGCCCAGAAATACACGCCTAAAGGCGCGGGCGCCGTGTTTTCCTTCGGGGTTAGCGGCGGCTATGAAGCGGGCAAGAAGTTCATCGATAAGTTGAAGATCTTTTCTCATTTGGCGAATGTTGGCGACTCGCGCAGTTTGGTGATTCATCCGGCCTCGACTACTCACCAGCAGCTCGGCCTGGCGGAACAGGAAGCCGCCGGAGTAACTCCGGAGTTAGTGCGCCTTTCGATCGGACTTGAAGACTTAGAGGACTTACTCTGGGATATCGATCAGGCGCTGGGGTAAGCTAGAGGGCGCGTGCAAATCGCGCCGGGCGCCTTCACACTTTGGGCGCCGAAAGCGGAGTTACTTAAAGATCGGCCGCGAAAAAACGTCGATAGCGTACCTCAGGCGGCGTCCGGACGGTCCTTTTGGAGAGCCTTGATTTGCTCTTCGATGTGAGCGGATAGGTTTCGCATGCCTTCGCGGGTCAGGATGCCCGATTCATTGACGAAGGGACGCAGTTCTTCGGGAACAAAGCCATTAGGAGGCGGAGTGTCCGCGGAAAACAGGATCATCTTGTTGAGCGGAATGGCAGGCGCCGGAGCGGACGGAGCGGCTTGTTGCTCGGGAGTGGAGTCGCTTTCGTCGGGCAATTCTGAAATTTGAGGAACGAAGCCACGGTCCTTCTGAGCGCGGCGGAGAGCGGCGAGGGATCTGTGAAGACCGCGCTCGGCAGAGGCCATAGTGCGCTGGACGACGGCGAGGAGGCCGGACTCGTGCCAGTGGAAGATATTTTCGGGGAGCATGGCGCGGGTTTCGAACTCACGCATGCGGCGAAGGCGCCAGAAGTTTTCGGCGAGTTCGTTGACCAGGATGTCTTCGGAGGTGTTGATTGGGGAGTGCTCCGCCCGGAGAGAGGCGCGGAGGCGGTCCAGCTCCGCGGGGTCTTCATTGGGGAGCACGAGCTGTTTGGAGTAGAGGCCGTGCTTGAAGGAGTTGCGGCTCGAACGAGCCTTGCCGTCCGGCGACTTCGGGCCGGTGGAGCGTTGAGAATTCGTCTGGTTGGCGGCGACTTGCGCAGGGGTAGCCATACGCGAGTTAGTTTGCGGGGCGGCGCCCTGAAGTTAGGAGGGACGTTGGCTGTAAGTGGTTGAAGGGCCAGGGCAGAAAAGTTGGGGGTGTGGAGAAAAAAGGGTATGCTTCTTGGTAATGGCGCTTGCTTGAGGAGCCGCCTGTCGAGCCCATGATGAACGGTATGACGTTCATCCGCTGATCCGCGACGAGGTGAGGGAGATTACGAAGGCAGCCGAAAAGGTTTCGAAATTGCCAAACGCATGAGCGCTAGAAACCACTCCGGACCGCCATGGCTCGCAGATGCGGGAGACTGCAACGAGAGATCTCGAGCAGCTTGCGGGGGATCTGGTCTCCGGCGCTGTCAGGGGCATAGAGGGCGCGGCTTGCATTTGGGTGGGGCGGGTCGTTTCCGAGGACGCCAGCGATTACGCGGAATGGCGGGAGGCGTGGCGAATTGCCGTATCCCGGTTGAATCAGTTCCGCAATCCTTTGAGCCGGCGGTTTGCAAACCATTCAGCTTCTGTTCAGTGAAGGTTCAAGATGAACGATCAATCAAACCAAGAGCAGTATTCCGCGGCTCGGGATCGAGAGATTCGGGCGGCGCTGGATGAGCACTGGGCGGCGTCCGACGCCAACGACTTCGAAACCGAACATCGCATCTATCGCGAGGACGCGGTGCTCGAATACCCGCAATCCGGCGAGCGAACCCGCGGCCGACGCAACATACAGAACCAACGCGCCAGTCAGCCGAGCAATAAGCGGTTTGCCGTCGGGCGAATCATCGGGGGCGGCGATCTTTGGATTACCGAATTCATCCTTACTTATGACGGGAAGCCCTCGTATACGGTGAGCATTATGGAGTTCAAGGGCGACCAGGTGGCTCGGGAAACACAGTACTTCGCAGATCCATTCGCCGCTCCGGAATGGAGGGCTCAATGGGTCGAACACATGGACACGTAATTCGGGACGCGATGAAGGGACACCCAGATGGATTGGAGACGGTGGATCGAGTTTACGCCGCTGGGCAGCAGCGATTTGGAACAGTACGCGATCCTGCTGGTCCGTGTCGCCCTCGGGCTGTTCTTCGCGATATCCGGGGCAAACAAACTGTTTGTCGCCGACAAGACCGAGACTATGTACAAGACGCTGGTTGACGCCAAAGTTCCGTTTCCGCACGCGATGACTTACTTCGTGTCCGGCGCCGAACTGATTGGCGGATGCATGCTGGCGGTGGGGCTCTGGTCGAGCGTGGCCTGCGCGGTCTTATTAATCGACATGCTTGTGGCCATCGTGACCACCAACCTTTCCGCGATGCCGAAAGGGCTCTCGCCTCTTAATTGGCTGGACGATTTTCTTTACCTTCCGGAAGTGCTGTACGCGCTCTTCTTTATCTGGTTGATCTGCTCGGGTCCGGGAAACTTCAGTGTCGATTACTGGCTCGCCGGCAAGTTACGGAGGTGAGCCATGTGGCAAGCCAAGTGGGTCTTCCAGGGCGGGACCCTAGCGTGGCGAAGGAACTTCTTTCGCATTAACGGAGTCCTTAGAGATTGCGCACATTGGTGCAACTGCTGCTCATCCTGGTTATCTGCCTGGCGGCGTGCTGGGGTTTGAGCTTTTACACCGGTTCGCTTCCGGCGACCATCTCCGGCGTAGTTATCGACTGGAATACAGGCCGGCCAGCCCCGTTTACCGATGTCCGAGTGGACCGACTCAATTTCTCCGTGACAGTGGCCCGCACCGATGCACGTGGGCGATTCGTCTTCCGGCCGCCGGCTCGGCCAGATATTTGTTTTCTGTTCGCGGGACCACCCCGTTACGGCACGCTGCTGCAAACGACGTTCGGCGAAACCGTCGTGATGTATCGCAAGGCCGAGCGAGTATCCGATGTGGTGATCCCCGCGATTCCCGCGACCGAGCTGTCGGGGCACGTCTATGGAAGCGACGGGCGGCCAATATCCGGCTGCCATGTTTCGGCCCTGACACGCGACACGCGGCTGGACCCTCGGGCCAACCTGCACAACCAAGGCTGGTATGGAACCTTGGCAAGCGACTTGGCAGCGGCGGACGATCCACAGAAGTTCCTGGACATCGATTGGGTGAATACGGATGCGCAGGGGCTGTTCACTTTCGACCGGCTCGGGGCCGACAGATATTTCATCTTGGCCCGATGCGAAACGCCGGCAGCGCGGGTGACAGCCGGCCATCTGGGCTGGGTACCGATGCTATACCCCGATGCGGCGGCGGTCGCCAGTGCGCGAGAGATCCTTCTATTGCCGGGAGACAGGAAAGGCGGCATCGATTTCCATCTTCAGCGGAGACCAACTTACAACCTGAGAGGAAAGATCATCTTCAGCGATCATTCGGCGCCGAAGCCGTGGCCGCAGGCCATTTACTCGCAGGATCTTCGTGTGGTCCGTTCAGACCGTTCGCTAACGTCGTCTAGCTGGCTCGCGTGGGAGCCGTGCACCATCGAGGCAAACGAAGGCAGATTCCGATGTGACGGACTGCTTCCCGGCGAGTACAGTTTGTACTTTTACGTTGAACCAGGACTGGGCGCGTCCCGCAACATACGTCCGCAAGCGGCCAAGGCCGATTACCGTGTTCCAAACGCCGCGCGGCAGCCTCTTGTAGTCCAATTGCGGAACTTGCCTGATGGCGGGGTGAGGATTCAGAGAGCTTATACGGGTCCGGGAGGAGTGTTGGATTTCGGGAGGGTCTGCGCCGGCTCGCCTGACGGACGGCCCGCCGTTCGGGTACTCGCTTCGGGCCATGGTTATGCCGAAGCGGCTTGCTACTACATGACTTTCGCGAATCGCACCGACATGCACCTGCCTGAGGATCGCTATCGCGTAGAAGCTTTTGAGGCTGCATTCCTTCCCAAGGATCGCGGCTACCTGGGACACAGCTCGATTTTCGAGGCTATCCTGATGCAGCACGGAACCTTGCTGGACGTCCAAGTTGGCCGAACGCTGCGACCGTCATTGCCGATTTTGACAACCAGGCAGCTTATCGGCATCGCGTTAACCTCACTGCGCAATGAGCATTAATCCAGGAGAAAAGAAACAGATACTTCTTTGACCGGCTGGCCACCGATCTCGTGGTCCTTGAGACGATCCTGTTCAACCGATCCGCCCCATCGCTTGTAGGCTGCAATTGCCCGACGATTCGTATCGAGAGCCCAAAGGCATGCTCGCGTAAAGCCACTGTGCTGAAGCTCGGCACAGCAATACTTGAATAGCTGCCAGCCGAGCCCACCGCCCCAATAGGATTCGAGCACATAAATCGCGTAGATCTCTGCCCAATGCGGCCGATCGCCGTCGCGAGCCCGGCCGAAGCAGACGAATCCCGCTGGTTTCTCTTTGACTTTCGCGAGAAGCAACCCGGAGACGATACCATCCGGGAACTGTTCCTGCCATCGCTGTAGCCGTTGCGCAACATCCAACCGATCCAGATGAGCTTGCGGCACCTGACCAACATAGGCCTGCTTCCAGGCGGCGACGTGAATGCGGGCGACTTCAGGCAGATCTTCATACGAGGCGGAGGAAATTCGTACGTCAGCCAGCATTGTCGATGCCTATTCTAGCCAGCGGGGCGAGATCCCGAAACAAAGCGCCCCCTCGACATTCTAAGGAAAGCGGCGCTAAGCTTCACTTAGGCATCCTAATGAAACGGCGCGGGCAGGTAGACGTACTTCAAGGCACGATGGACTTTCTTGTCCTGCGAATTCTTGCCAGGGAAAAACTTCACGGCTATTCGATCGCGCGAAAGCTCGCCGAGTTGTCTGCTTCCGCGTTGCAAGCCGAGGAGGGCACTCTTTACCCGTGCCTGTACCGTATGGAGCGCCAGGGTTGGATCAATTCAGAAATCGGGCAGTCTGAAAATAACAGAAAGGCGCGATATTACAGCATCACACCCGCGGGACGCGCGCATTTGCGAAGAGAGCAGACGAAGTGGGACAGCTTCGTCAAGGCCGTCACGACGGTAATTGCCGGGACCGAAGGTGACAAGTGATCAAGCATTTGATCGAGTGGACCGGACCGAGGCGCCGCGTTCTGGAAGAGTTACGCTTCCACGCCGAACTTCTGGAACAAGAGTTCCTAGCGCTCGGATGCGACCGGAAAGCTGCACGAGATCTCGCAAATCGCAGACTTGGCTCCACAAGGAAAAGTCGACAACAAGCGTATAGAGAACTCAGCGCAACGCCGCGCGATCTCCTCATCGGGCTCTCCGAACAACGCACAGGGCCAGGGTGGCTGACACCGATTGTGCTCGGAATTTGCAGCCTTTTTCTACAGCTTCTCTTTGTGCCGGACGTGGCCATGGTTGTTTCCTGGACGATTTGGGCCGCGGCTTTATGTTGCCTGATTCCAATCGAGGTTGCTCGATGGTCTCGGAAACTAAATCATTGGCGCTATCACCTTTACTCCGTCACGACTCTGCTCGGGGCCGCGCTTCTAGGCAACGCCGGGTGGATGGCCCTTATTGCCATTTGGCGGCTTCCGCCATGGCCGACGCAGGGCTGCAGCGTCGTGGTTTTCTGCGCCGATATTATTGTGTATCTTCTTGGATGCTGCTTGTTGCTTCGGGTGTGGTCTGTTAACCGAACGGGGCGTTGCCGACGCTGCGCATGCCCGCTTCGACTGCCAGACGAAAGCGGCCGGTCTGGCAGCTTGCTCATTCATGCAGCCACGCGATCCAGCATCTGCATTCATGGCCACGGGACTCTGACGAGAGATTACTGGCACAGCGCCTGGCATGGTTGTGGGGCCTTTTGGGATGAACTCTTCAAACCGGGCCGGGCGTAAACAGGCGCCGTACCCGATCAAGACATTGTTGTTGATGGCGGCGCTCGCGAACTGCCTGGCGGCGGATGACGCCGGATCTATCGCGCGCCATCATTACGAGGATTTGATCAGGCGCGGCGTCGTTACAGGCGCGGCGTTTGCGGCAATCGATCACGGTCGAATTACCAGTACTGAGTTCTTTGGAAAGATGCGCCCGGATTCGCTTTGGCGCGCCGCTTCGACCTCGAAAGCTTTAACCGCGCTTGCGATTCTGCAGTTGGCGGCTCGCGGGCAGATCGACCTTGATACGGACATCAATGCATATCTAACAACCTTTAAGGTTCCCGCGTTTGGAGGCAAACCGATCACCGCGCGGGAACTGCTGAACCACACTTCAGGCCTGGACGACCCATTCGTCGGAAGCGCTTATTTGGATTCCGCGGGCCGTCAGCCAGGGCTGGCGGAGGCGATGCGCAGATGGCTCCCGCGCTCGGTGTATTTGCCTGGCCAAGTTCGACTCTACAGCAATTTCGGATACGGCATACTCGGCGCGCTGATCGAGGATGTCGCACACGTCTCATACGAAGAATACATGCGGGCTCAAGTGCTTCAGCCGTTGGGCATGCGAGAGAGCACGTTCGAGCAACCTTTGCCGGCAGAACTGCGCAAGCGCGTTGTCCCTTCCCTAGAGCGCAACGTTTTCGGCAGGATTCGACCTGCTGAACTGCTGTACCATCGGGCTACGCCGGGCGGAGGATTAACGGCCAGCTTCCAGGACCTCGTCCGGTTCGCGCAGTGTATTCAAACTAGTGTCCCGGCGGGCGGGGTTCCCGTTTCTCGCGTGGAGGATTACCTCGGCGTAGGCGTGAAATGGGGACAACGCTACTGGTACGCCGGCGGCGACCTCGGCGGATACCATACTGTTCTGTTGGGATTTCCAGATCGCGACCGTGCCTTGGTCACGGTGGCCGCGGGCGCGAGCGAAATGGCGACGTGGGGATTGGCGCCCGACATCGTTCATTCCTGGTTCGGCGATGAGAAGGCGGCGCGGCAAGCCGACGAGCATAACACCAGCAACCCACACGCGGTTGAGCGTTGCCGTGAGGTTGCAGGCATCTATCGCCCGGTTCGTTACCCGCATTTCGATATCGCGAAGACGTTTGCGATCACGATGGATGAAGCGGTGCGGTGTGATCCAGACGGATCGATCCAGTACGACAATCAACGCTGGACGCCGGACGCCCCTCTGCATTTCCGTCAGGGGGGTGGGACGGAAGAACTCGCCTTCGAAAGGAATTCGGCGGGAAGAGTTGAGTTCATGGACAAATCGGCCCAGCGCATTGCGTGGTACCTGAGTGGCCGGGCGGCAATCGTTCTGTATTTCGGGTTTATCGCTTTAGGTGTCTGCGCGCTCTTTATCCAGCGCAAGAGTGGAAACCTAAGAGCCCTGAGAGTAACGGCGGGGCTCATCCTCGCACATAGCGTGGGCTGGCTAGCCGCTGCGCTCGCAGCCGATCCTCAGCATCTAATTATCGGCTCGCCGAGGTACCTCGCGTGCGCCCTTGCAATCGGAACTCTCGTGCCGCTCGTATGGATTTATCTTGTTGCCGTGACGGTTCGCGCGATCTTTACTAAGAGATGGCCTGCATCCGCGCTTGCGATCTCCGCAGCAGGCGCCTTAGCATTCGCGTTCTACATTCCTTTTGAGTTCTACTGGCGCATTATGCTTTGGCCATTTGCATCGACGGGATATTGACGAGAGGCGTTGGCGGGATTTAGCTTTTCCGGGTGACGGGGGCGCCGTGAGATCCGCCTAATTCCGCCTTCACCTTTTTCGTCAGCTTCGCAAACACTAATTCATAGGACTGCAGCAACAGCGCCTTGAGCTCGGCGCGGGGCAGGGCGTCTTCGCGCTCGACCAGCACCCATTGATTGCGCGCCATGTAGGGCGCGGGGCGGATATTGGGCTTTTCGATCAACTCGGCAAAGGTTTCGGCGGTGCACTTGAAGGAGACGAACGCCGCTTCGGCTTCGAGCGGTGTTACAGCGAAGATTTTACCCGCGACTTTGAAGACCAAGTCGTTGCCCCATTGCACCTGCTCGGTCGCATGGGGGAACGAGAGGCAGTGGCGGCGCACCCATTCAATGTCCATAATGGGTCGCGCTAATCGACCTCCACCCAACCACGTTTGGCCGCGCTCTCGGCGACTTTCGCCAACAGAATCATGCCATGCAGCCCGTCTTCGAAGGTCGGATAGTCGATCGGAACGCTTCTGTCCGCCACGCGCGCATAGAAGTGTTTGAACACCTGCTTGTGCGAATCGTCGTAGCCTTCGCTGTGACCGCCGGGCAGGTCCGCAAACCCGGCCGCCTGCGGATAGAACAGAGAGGCGTCTTTCACGACGATCTGATTGGGCTCGTTGCGATGGCCGATCCACAGCAGGTCGGGTGTCTCCTGGTTCCACGAGACGCCGGATTTTGTCCCAAATATTTCGAACTCGAATTTATTCTTCCTTCCCGCCGACATCTGACTCACGGTGAACGCGCCGCGCGCCCGGTCGCCGAGCCGCAGCATCACCATGCCGAAGTCTTCCGTGTCGATGGGAAATTCCTCATATTCGCCGGGCTGGAGCTTCTTGCCGGAAAACGTCTCCACCGATCCCTTCGGCCGCTTGCGCGTCTTATGGAAGGTTGCGAGATCCGCGCACAGCGCCGTTATGTTCGATCCGGTCAGGTATTGGATCATGTCCATCCAGTGCGAGCCGATGTCGCCCATCACGCGGAGCTTTCCGTTCGATTTCGAATCGAGGCGCCAATTCCAATCGGTGTCGTAGAGCAGCCAGTCCTGGGAATAAGTGCCCTGCACAATCAGGATGTCGCCCAAATCGCCATGCGCAATCATCTGACGGATTTGTTGGACCACGGGGTAATAGCGCAAATTGTGCTGCACGCAATTGACGACGTCGCGCGCCTTCGCAGCGTCCACCAGCCGGCGAGCCTGCTCCACATCCATCGTCATCGGCTTCTCGCATAGCACCGCTTTTCCTGCGTTTACCGCCGCAAGCGACATGGGGAAATGATCCACGTTGGGTGTGCAGATATGTACCGCGGCAATCTCCCGGTTATCCAAAACATCCTGTAGTTTGTCTGTTGCGATCGGAATGCCAGTATTCTCGGCGAACTTGCGGGCCGTCTCCGGACGGCTGCCGACCACGGCCGCTATCTCTACGTTTCCCAATCGCCGAACGTTTTCGGCGTGCACCTTTCCCATAAAGCCGGTGCCGACAATCGCGGTCCTGATCTTCTGCATGCTGAAAGTATATACGGACCCGTGAGCATGTATAACCGGTAGTTATTCGAACCGAAAAATTTAAGAATTTGTAATCTTAGCCGCGCGATTTTCCCGGGATTTGCCGCACTTTTTACAGGGCTATAAGCTCTCATGGGTCGATAAGAACCGGGAAAACCAGTGAAAGATTTAACTCCTCGTGTTCCGGAAACTTTCGGAACTTTGCGTGCATCGACAAAGCAAGCAGGGGTCAAACGGATGTCTGAAACAAGAACGTCGGCGATTGCGATTCGGATGGAACCGGCGCGCGCCTGGGCGCTCGGCGCACTGCAGATGGGAGGCAACTCCTTCGTGCGTGGGGCGGTCTGGGCCACGGAAACAGCTCAGACGTTTGGATCGCTTCTGTCGGCGCTTATGGGGCCTGCGGTATTTTCGGCTTACGCCTTCACAGTTTGGAGCTTGTCGAGCAATCTGGGCTGGACCGACACGTTCGTGTTCACAACCGGCCCATTATCCAATTGGCTAGTCTGGCTTGCCATAGCTATCCTGATAAACCTGGCTTCCAGCATTCTCAAGCGGCACACCCGCAGCGCCAACTAGGCCCGACGTCTCGGGGCGGCTAGTCTGCTTTCGAGGGAGGCGGCGCGGCGCAATTGACGAGGCAGCGGCCGCTTTTTCTCTGTTATCCTCAGATCAGGAATCCCTTCCATCGATGCCTTTCAGTTCGCGTTCTTACGTGAATCGGTATATCCCTTCCAACCGATTTCCAGTCGGGCTGAAATGGCTGCTCATCGTGAACGTCGCGCTTTTTACGATTCCCATCCTTTTTCAGCGCGTCTTTTCTCCCGTCTTCGACACTCTCGGCCTGGTTCCCAGCGAAGTAGTCCGTCAGTTGAAAATCTGGGAGATCGTGACCTACATGTTCATTCATGTGGGGTTCGGACACATCCTCTGGAACATGCTCGCGCTCTGGCTGTTTGGGGCCGAGTTGGAGCGTCTGTGGGGCGCGGCGCGTTTTCTTCGCTTCTATTTCCTTTGCGGCATTTGCGCGGCGCTCACAGTGATCGCCGGGGCCTACATCTTCGGCGGAGTCGACATTAAGACGGTCGGTTCTTCCGGCGCCATCTACGGGATTCTGGTCGCGTATGGCGTCATGTTTCCGGACCGCACTATCTTATTCGGCTTCCTGATTCCAATCAAGTCGAAGTACTTCGTCATGATTATCGGGGGGATCGTGTTTCTGCAGTCCTACATGGCCACTTTCGGGGGGCAGGGCAGCGGGGTTGCGGTTGTCGCGCACCTGGGGGGACTGGTTGCCGGTTATCTGCTTTTACGCGGGCGCAGATTGCGAACCCAGATTTCGCAGCCCGTAGCCATGGGTTACAAAGACTGGAAGCTACGCCGAGCGAAAAGGAAGTTCGAAGTCTATCTGCAAAAAGAAAACTCGAATCGTGATCGCCGCGTCCATTGATCTTTTAGGATCGCAAAGGTAAACAGATGAAGCGTAGTATTTCTCTCTTCGGCTTTGCCGCCTTCGTTCTCGTATTAGGCGGTCTGATGGTTCCAGCCCTCTTGGCGCAGGAGTCTCCGCAGCCGCAATCGAGCGATTCGGTGGCCAAACCGAAGACCAAGCCCGACAACGAAACACCTCCTCCGGAGAAGTCTTCGATTCCCTCGGAGTACAAGAAATCCAAAGAGGCCGACGTTCCGAAAGATACGCCGACTTTCCGCTCGAACGCCACCACGGTGAGCGTGGATGTCGCCGTCCTGGACGATCACGACCGGTTCATTCCCACCATTCCACGCGACAAGTTCCGCGTGATGGAAGATGGCGTTCCGCAACAGATCTCTGAATTCGGCCATGGCGAGGCTCCCATTACCATTTGCATGGTGATTGAATTCAGCAATCGTTTCCAAAGGTTCTGGTCACAGGGCTGGTATGAAACGCTTCAGGCTTCTTACGGATTCCTTCAAACTCTGAAGCCGGACGACAACGTCGCGGTAGTCGCCTACGACATGCACACCACGATCCTCTCCGATTTCTCGCCCGACAAGAACAAAGCCATGGAAGCTATGCAGCGCCTGCGCATCCCGGGATTCAGTGAATCGAACATTTTCGACGCCTTGACGGATATGGCGGATCGGATGACGAGCATCGAAGGGCGCAAAGCCATTGTCGTGATTGCGACGGGCCTCGATACGTTCAGCAAGATCACTTTCGACCAGGCGCGAAAATCGCTGCAGGAATCCGGCGTTCCCATTTATTCCATCAGCATTCTTCAAATTGCGCGCATAATGGCGGAATCGCGAGGCATGGGCGGGCCGGCGGACATGAGCTTTCTTCAAGCCGACAACGAAATGCGGACGTTCGCTCGAGAGACCGGCGGCCTGGCGTTCTTTCCGCGATTTTACGGAGAGTACCCGAGCGTGTTCCGCCAGATCGAAGAGGCGCTGCGAAACGAATACTCGCTCGCATACCACCCGACGAACACGGCGCGCGACGGCAAGTTCCGCCACATCAAAGTGGAGCTGGTGAACCCCGATACCAACGAACCCTTGCGCGTGGTGAACGAAAAAGGCAAGCCGATCAAGTACAAGATCATCGCCAAGGCAGGCTACAAGGCGCCGCGCGAAGTCGAATAAGACTATCCGATCCGTGTCAAGCATTCGATCTATCGCGCTTTGAGCGCGATAGAGCTACATTGACATGCGCCCACATGGTTTGCTAAGTTCACTGGGTCTCGATGCGCTCTGCTCCTTCATATCGAGCCGAAGCTCCCGCAGTCATTTTGCTCGTGGATGACAACCGCGATGGCGTGTTGGCACGCCGTTCGGTACTTGAAGAGCTCGGCTACAAGGTCGTCTCCGCCTGTTGTGGCTCGGAGGCGCTACAGTTGCTGGAACAGCAGAATTTTGACCTGATTATCACCGACTACAAGATGTCTCCGGTGGATGGCATGCAGCTCATTGCGCGATTGCGCGAGCGGAATTTCCGGAATCCCATTATTTTGTTGACGGGGTTTGCGGATAGCCTGGGCCTCAATCCCAACACCACAGGCGCCGACGTGGTCTTGCAAAAAAGCGCGAATGAAATCGCGAATCTCTTGCGACACACCAAGCGCCTGCTGAGCCCTCCCCGCAAGCCGGCCGCTTCTCAATCGGGCAAAACGAATCGACGTCCGGGCGCCGCCGGAGAGAGTTGACGGAAGTCTTCGTGTTGAGCAGTCGATAATCTCTCCGGACGGTACACTCGCATTTGCAAGTTCGCATTCGCATCTCGCGCGCTTCGGGCCGCGGCGCTCGCATCGAACCGCTCGCGCAGAGATCCGCTGCTGGCTCCGCGGCCGCGCGCCGCTCTTCACAGCCCCAGCTCGGCCTTGGCGGCTCTTCCCGTGTCGCGGCGGGAATTTTAGCCAGCCGTCTCACCGGTCTTGTGCGCGAGCGCGCCATCGCCCACTACTTCGGAGATTCGGCCGTCGCGGACGCATTCGGCGCGGCCATTCGCATCCCGAACCTTCTCAGCAACCTGTTCGGCGAAGGCGTGCTGTCGGCTTCGTTTGTCACTGTATATTCAAAGCTAAGAGCCCTGGGCGAAGATCGGGAGGCCGATCATGTCGCCGCCGCGATACTCGGCGTCCTCTCGCTCGCGTGCTCTGTGCTGGTGCTGCTCGGCATCGTTCTCACTCCGTTCCTCGTGGACGTGATCGCTCCGGGCTTTTCAGCGGGAAAGCGCCAGCTCACCATTCATATCGTTCGCATCACGTTTCCCGGAACCGGGCTGCTCGTGATGAGCGCCTGGTGCCTCGGCATCCTGAATAGCCACCGCCGTTTTCTGCTGTCCTATACGGCGCCGGTGGCCATGAACGCGGCCATGATCCTGGCCCTGGTGGCGCTCGGGCGCAACGATTCCGAGGATCGCCTGGTGATCGATCTCGCCTGGGCCTTGGTGCTTGGCAGCGCTCTTCAATTCCTGGCGCAGGTTCCTCGGGTTCTCCAACTTCTGCCGGCTATTCGCCCGCGCTTCGATCTCACCTCGCCGCACGTACGCGCAGTGCTGCGCAACTTTGGGCCGATCTTCCTGAGCCGCGGCGTTGTTCAGATCAGCGCCTACATCGATTCGATTATCGGAAGTTACCTGCCGACCGGCGCAGTGGCCGCCCTGCGTTACGCCCAAATCATTTCGGTTCTGCCGGTAAGCCTCTTCAGCATGTCGGTCGCGGCAGCCGAGCTTCCGGTGCTCTCGAGCGGCGTTGGAACCGAGCAGGAAGTCGCCGCGTTCCTGCGCGGCCGCCTCTCTTCCGGCCTGCGCCGCATCGCGTTTTTTGTGGCCCCGTCCGCCGTTGCATTTCTCGCGCTCGGCGATATCGTCGCCGGCGCTCTTTATCAATCGGGGCGCTTTCATTACTCCGATGCCGTCTATGTCTGGTCCATCCTGGCGGGTTCCGCGGTCGGCCTGCTAGCGACCTCGCTGGGCCGCCTTTATTCCTCCGCCTTCTACGCTCTTTTCGATACGCGCACGCCGCTACGCTTCGCTATCGTGCGCGTGATCCTGACCACTGGGTTAGGTCTTCTGTTCGCATTGCCCATGCCGCGGTGGCTGGGTATCGATCCAAAGTGGGGAGCGGCGGGTCTCACCGTATCGGCCGGTCTTGCGGGCTGGGTAGAGTTTGCTTTTCTCCGCCGCGCGCTGCGCGCGCGCATCGGCTCCACGGCGCTTTCCCCGGAGTTCACTCTGAAGCTGTGGTCCGCGGCTTTCGCGGCTGCCTTTTGCGCGTACCTGCTGAAGCTGGCTCTCGGGGTCGCGCATATCACGCTGCTGGCCGCGCTAGCGTTGCCGCTCTATGGCGGACTCTACTTCGCGGCCACATCGTTCGTCGGGATCGAAGAAAGCCGCTCGATTGTGAACTCGATACTTCGCCGGCTGCGGCGCGCCTGACTGGGGAATCAACCCTGCATCAACTGCTCGGCGTGGCGCAATGCTTCCGGAGTTACATGCTCGCCTGAAAGCATGCGCCCAATTTCGTGGGCTCGCTCTCCGCGCGCCAGTTCGCGGATCTCGGTTGCAGTGCGTCCTTTTCTCTCGCGTTTCGCAACTGCGTAATGATGATCCGCGAATCCCGCGATCTGCGCCAGATGCGTTACACAAATAACTTGATTCGACCGCGACAACGCTTTCAGTCTCTTGCCTACCGCCGCGGCGGCCGCTCCGCCCACACCCGCATCCACTTCATCGAACACCAAGGTAGGCATCCCGCGATGCTGGTCCGCGTCTCCCATAGCCGTCTTCAGCGCGAGCGCAATCCGCGAGAGCTCGCCGCCCGAGGCGATCTTGTCAAGCGGCTTTAGTTCCTCTCCCCGGTTCGGCGAAACCAGAAACGCGATCTCATCCACTCCCGCCGCGGTTTGGGCGCCGGGCCGGATTTCTATTTGGAATTGCGTACCGCTCATGGCCAGGCTCTTCAGCTCCGCTTCCACCTGCTTGCTCAATCGCGCCGCCGCGGCGCTCCGGACGCGCGTCAATTCCTGGGCCGCTTTCTCATACCGCGTTTCCAATTCCTCTTGCCGCTTCTCCAGCGCAGCCCGGTGCTCGCTCGCGTTTTCGATCTCATCCGCGCGCCGCGCCACATCGTCGCGAAACGCCAACACCTCCTCGATGGCGCGCCCATACTTGCGCTTCAGACGATCGATGGCCTCCAGGCGATTTTCGATATCCTCCAAACGCCGCGGGTCGCCTTCGAGCTTACCCAGATAATCGCGCAGAGAGTATGCCGCTTCATCCACCAGCACGGCCGCTTGCTTCAGCGCCGCGCCCGTCTCCGTCAAGGCATCGTCGATGCGCAACAGCTCTTCAACGCGCTTCATCGATTGCCGCAGTTGCGATGTCGCGCTCTCCGGCGCTTCATAGAGCAGCGCGAACGCCGCCGCCGCGCTCTCCTGCAGCTTGCTCATGTTCTGGAGAATCTTGCGCTCGGCTTCGAGTTCGGCGTCCTCGCCTAGCCGGGGCTGGACGGCCTCGATTTCCTTGCGCTGAAACGTCCAAAGATCCAAGAGCCGCAGGTTCTCCTGTTCGTTGGCGGTGATCTGCTTCAACCGATCGCCCGTCTCCCGCCACTCTGCAAAGACCCGCGCCAGTTCGCCGCGCAATCCGCGCGCGCCAGCGTAATTGTCCAGTAGTTCGCGCTGCGCCTGCGCTTCGAACAACTGTTGCTGCTCGTTCTGGCCGTGAATATCGCCCAGCGCCGGCGCAAGCTGCCTCAGGAAGGCAGTCGTCACGGGCCGATTGGCGACGAAGGCCCGCGACTTTCCGTTCGCGGCAATCTCGCGCTCTACAATCAACTCTTCTTCGTCGCGCTCGATGCCCGCGCTCCTCAATGCCTCTTCGATGTCCGGGGTGGTCTCAACCGAAAAGATACCGGAGACGCGCGCCTTCGCCTCGCCGCTTCGAATCATCTCCGCCGAGGCCCGAGCACCCAGCAGCAGGCTGAGGGAATCGACCACGATCGATTTTCCGCTTCCAGTCTCTCCGGTGAGTACGTTCAGTCCCTCCTGGAACCGAATGCGGGCCTGCTCGACCACCGCATAATTCTCGACCATCAACTCGACGAGCATGTGACCGAATTATACGGCTTCGCGCGACTCTGGCGGCGCGAAAAAATCGACCCGGGAGCGATGGCCTGGTCTTCAGCCGCCGCGTTCCCGGGCGCTCCCCTCCGAGTGGCGGGCGCGGCTAGCATGCGCCCGCTCAATGTGACTGACGGATTCAAGTTCTTCCCGGTTGACCACGATGGTGTTAATTTTCCTTTAGCGTCCATCTTCTTTGGTTGCGGACGCAAACGCTACTCTAAAAACGTTGGACCTCTCCACGCCGCTTCAATTCGTGAAAGGGATCGGCCCGGCGCGCGCCGAAATGCTCGCGGCAAAGGGCCTTTCGACCGTTGCCGACCTGCTGTATTACACTCCATTCCGCTATGAAGATCGCCGCAACGTCAAGCCCATCTCGCAGCTTTCTCCGGGCGAAAAGGGGGCCGTGCTCGCGCGCGTCGTTTCCGCCAAGCTTTCCGGGATCCGCCGCCGCTCCGTGGGGCTGTTTGAAGCGGTTCTTCACGACGGCAGCGGAGCTTCGCTGAAGGCGCGATGGTTCCATGGCGAACGATACGCCGACACTCTGCTTCCCGATACGCGCGTCGCCGTGTTCGGGAAAGTGGAACTCGATTCCACCCGGCAGCGCCTGATGGTTCAACCCGAGCTTGAAGTTCTCTCGGGCGAGGACGAGGACGAAGAGACGTTGCATTCCGGGCGCATCGTCGCCGTTTACGAAGCCGCCGGAAAAATTTCGACCCGCATCTTCCGCAAACTTTTCGACAGGGTTTTGAAAGAGGCGCCGACGCCCGAAGACGCGCTGCCCGCAAGCGTCCGGTCCCGCGTAGGGCTGCCCGATCTAGCCAACGCCATTCGAGACATTCATGCGCCCCCGCCCGATGCCGCGATCGAACTGCTCAACGCGTTCCGTTCGCCTGCTCAAACGCGCCTGATCTTCGACGAATTCTTCTGGCTTCAATGCGGCCTCGTTCTCAAGAAGAACAAGGCGCACCAGCTCACCGGTTATTCTTTTGCAGTCACCGACCGCGCGCGCGAGCAGATCAGAAAGATGCTGCCCTTCAAACCGACCGCCGCGCAGCGCCGCGTTGTGCAGGAGATCGTCGACGACATGAAGCGCCCGCGCCCCATGAACCGGCTGCTGCAGGGCGACGTCGGCAGCGGCAAGACGATCGTGGCGGCCGAAGCCGCCGTCATCGCCATCGAAAACAAGTTTCAGGTGGCCGTGCTCGCGCCCACCGAGATCCTGGCGGCCCAGCATTTTTCCTATTTCAAGCGCCTGCTTGCTCCACTCGGATATGTGGTGGTTATGCTCACCGGCTCGTCCACCGCGCGCGAAAAGGAACAGATCAAGAAATTAATCGCGGGCCATCTCGTGCACGTCATTATCGGCACTCACGCCTTGATTCAGGAAGACGTCGAGTTCGCCCGCCTGGGCCTTGCCATCGTCGACGAACAGCACCGCTTCGGAGTCGAGCAGCGCCTGAAGCTGTCTCAGAAAGGCACGCAACCCGACGTGCTGGTCATGACGGCGACGCCCATTCCGCGCACGCTGGCGCTTACGATTTATGGCGACCTGGACGTGTCGACCATCGATGAGCTGCCTCCCGGCCGAAAGCCTGTGCTCACCAGGCACGTGCCTGAATCCCGCGTCGAATCCGTCTACAGTTTTGTTGCGCAGGAGATCAAGAGCGGACGCCAGGCTTACGTTGTCTATCCCATTGTGGAAGAGAGTGAACTGTCCGCTCTGAAGGCGGCCGAAAAGATGTTCCAGCACTTATCGAAGGAAATTTTCCCCAATCTCCGCGTGGGACTTCTGCACGGACGCATGAGCGCCGACGCGAAGGAGACCGCGATGCGCAGCTTTCAATCGGGCGACATTCAGGTCCTGGTCTCGACCACGGTGATCGAAGTGGGCGTGGATGTGCCGAACGCCTCTATCATGCTGGTGGAACAAGCGGAACGCTTCGGTCTTGCCCAGCTCCATCAATTGCGCGGGCGCGTCGGCCGGGGCGCTTACCAGAGCTACTGCGTGCTCGTCACGGGCAAGCTGAACGACATCTCGCGCGAGCGCATTCGCACTCTTGTCGAATCCAACGATGGTTTCCACATCGCCGAAATGGATATGAAGCTTCGGGGCCCCGGCGAATTCTTCGGCACTCGCCAATCCGGGATTCCGGGGCTGCGCCTGGCGGATCTGATCCGCGATACGGATGTGTTGGAACTCGCCACGCGCGAAGCCGCCGCATTCATCGAGCGCAACGATCAGCAGGAGCTGCGAGCCGCCGTGCGGTATATCCAGGAGCATTGGCAGCGCAAGTACGGTCTCGGCCAGGTCGCTTGAAAATGGAGCCGGCCGAGACGGGAGTAGTAGCGCAGTGAGAGTGATTGCCGGTCGTTTTCGGCGCCGCCTGCTGAAGAGCGCGCCGGGACTATTGGTGCGGCCCACGCCAGACAGACTGCGCGAATCGCTGTTTTCGATTCTCGCGCCGCGCCTTCCCGACGCCGTTTTTTTGGACGCATATGCCGGCAGTGGCGCGGTTGGCATCGAAGCTCTCAGCCGAGGCGCGAAGCACGTCATCTTCATCGAGCGCAACGCCGCGGCGCTCGCCGTTCTTCGCGAGAACCTGCGCTCGCTCTCCATTGCCGGCGAAGCCACGGTGCTACGGGGAAGCGCCGCCGTGCTGATCCCCCAACACGCGCCCGAAATCGGCTTCATCGATCCGCCCTACGATCAGACGGGCGAGTACGCCGTTTCGCTCCCGGCGCTTGCCCTTACGTCCTGTACGCTCGCGATCGCGCAGCATTCGTCGCGCCTCACGCTCGAAGAACACTACGGCGAGCTTAAAAAAGCCCGCGCGCTCAAGCAGGGCGATAATTCCCTCACCTTCTATGAACGCGCGGCGAGCAGCATGTGAACGTCCATCACATTGGTCCCGGTTGGCCCTGTTCGGATGAGATCGCCCAGTGCATTGAAAAAAGGATGCGAGTCGTTTTCCCGCAAGTAATCGCGCGCATCCAGTCCCAACCGCAGCGCGCGCTCGATCGTGCTGCCCGTCGCGATGGCCCCGGCCGCATCCGTGGGGCCGTCGGTCCCATCGGTTCCCGCGCTCAGCACCAGCGCATTCCGAAGCCCATCAATCCCTAGCGCGGCGGCGAGCGCGAATTCCTGATTGCGGCCGCCGGTTCCATCCCCGCGAACCGTTACGGTTGTCTCTCCGCCCGAAAGGATGCATACCGGCCCCCGAGCCGGATTTCCCGATCTCACAACTTCGTTCAAGATTTCCGCGTGTACCCGCGCCGCTTCGCGGGCCTCGCCTTGCATGCTGGTTGAAAGAATCAAGGGCCGATATCCCAGCGATCTTGCTTGCCGAGCCGCTGCTTCGAGCGCGAGCCGATTACTGCCCACCACGATGTTGTGCACGTTCTCGAAGATCGGGTCGCCGCTTTTCGGAGTCTCCGCGATCTCGCCGCGCGCGCCACTTTCCAAGCGGCGGCGTACAACCGTGGGTAGCTGGCGCTGCAAAGCGAACTTCCCGATCACTCGCAACGCATCCTGAAACGTCGAATCGTCGGGCGCCGTCAGCCCGCTGCCGATAGTGTCCAACCGATCGCCGATCACATCGGAAAGAATCAGCCCGACTACTGTTGCCGGATAGGCCCGCGCCGCCAGCCGGCCGCCTTTCAAGAGGGACAAATGTTTCCGAATCGCGTTCAACTCGCCGATATCGGCGCCGGCCCGTAACAGAAGATCCGTGGCGCCCTGCTTGGCTTCTAACGTGACGGGTTCAGCCGGGGCGGGGAGCAGCGCCGATGCGCCGCCGGAGACCGCGACGATCAACAGGTCGCGGGCGTTCAATTCGGCGAGCAGCTCCAGTATCTTGGAAGCGGCCTGGAACCCCGCCCGCCCCGGAATCGGGTGCTCGGCTTCGATGACTTGAATCGCGGGCAGCGTAGGTTTTCGCGGAGCGTGTTTGGTGACCGCGATCCCGCCCGACAGACGCATCCCGAGGATGGAGTGAACCGCCGCCCCCATTTCCACCGCGGCTTTTCCAACTGCAACCAGGAACACCCGGTCGAAAGCCTTCAGCGGCAGCGATACGCGGTTCACCTTTAAGCGGCCGCGCGAAATCGACAGATGCCTCCGTACCGCGTTGCCAGCCTCCGCCGCATGGAGCGCCGCACGAAATATCGCAAGCGCATCTCGCCGAAGCTTTATCTCCGCGCTTCTCACGGCCTAGAAAATGGGCAGCCGCAGAATCTTCCGCACGATATCGCAAACTTCCGCCGTGTCCACTTCAATTCGAAAGTCCGCCCGCGCATACAGCGGCCGGCGATCTACGAACAACTGCGTCAGCGCACTGCCACGGTCGTCGGCGAGCGGGCGTGTTGTGTCGTCGCCGAGGCGTTTGCGCACGGTTTCGAGCTCGCAATCGAGCCACACGGTTACGCCGTTATTCTGGATCAGCTCCCAGTTCCTGGGCTGCACGAACGCTCCGCCGCCGAGCGCCATCACGCAGGGATCGCCCGCCTCAATGAGGGAGACGCGCCGCCGGATCGTCTCGGTTTCCAGGTCGCGGAAGTAGTTCTCGCCGCGCTCCCGGAAAATTTCCGCAATGCTGGTTCTTTGGCCTGTCTCTATTTCCTCATCGACGTCGACAAAACACCACCCCAGTTCGTCGGCGAGGGATCGCCCCACGGTGGTTTTCCCGGCTGCCATGAAACCCACCAGGTACAGCCCCGGCGTGCGTTTGAGCTTCAGCGTCATCTCACCTTGATCGTAGCCCCTTCCGGCTCCTTCGCGGTCCACGGCCGCCACCCATGGAGACAAGCGCGCCTCGCGGTCTCACCTTGAAGGCGTGGCGCGGGGCCGCCGCACGTTTGAGCGCGCTCGCCAGATCGCTTGCGGAGCTGAAGGAAGCCACGGGAGTGTCAGTGCGGGCGGGAAGCCGGGCCGGCGCCAAGCGACATCGAAAACGTATGGTCGCTCATCGACGCGGGGTCGCCCGTTTCAAGGTTCGCACGAGCTCATCGCAGACTTCGGGAAATTGCCAGAGGCTGTTCACCGCGAAGTGTTTGTCGAATATGTCTCGTCTCTCGCCGGGATCGCTTGCGACCTGATAGCGATCAATTGCGTCGTAGAGCGCGAACCCGCCTTTCCAATCGGGCACACGGTCAACTCTCAAGTTCTTCCACCAATTTAAGAGCAGCAGGAGGCCTTGCTGAAAGGCGCGGTCCTGGGCGTCATAGTCGCCGAGGCTTGACCGCCATAGCCAATGGAAATTGTCGGTTTGGTCCTCATTGGCGCCGAGCGCGAGCAAATCTTTGTAAAGCACCCAGTCTCTGTGCCCATTTTGGAGATTCGCAGTGAGGCGAGTCTGCGGGTTGGCATCGGTTATCGGGGCGACATCTCGCACCGGCAATCCCAGGCCCAGGCGCAGCCGATCGAAATTCCCGCGCCGGCTGGAGAGCAGGTCCAGCGCACGATCCGCTAATAAGCTGGAACGGCTTCCCTTGGCAACGGCGAGGAACCAATCGCCTCGCACGCTGAAATGCCCTGGCAGGCGCATCGGGATAAAACGATCCGCACTCGCCGAGGTCTCGAAAAACTCGCAAGCCGTGCCATACCAATGGCGCGCGGCGACGGCCTCAACGTGGACCGCGCGGGACTCCAACTTCAAAGAATGCTTTACGTCGACAAAAGAAGCGATGTCGAGGGCTTCACTTATCAGCAGCAGCGCCTTGAAGAATTCGAGCGAGTGGCGAGCCAACTCGGGAAGACGTCCGGCCGCCATGGCTCTACCATAGATTCGCTTCAAGTCGCCCTTGGACTCGGGCTCCGCTATCAGACCAATCAAGCCGCGCGTCAGCGCGGGCGCCCAGGAACGTTTCGTGAAGCGGGCAAAATAAGGCTCCTCCAGATCCTCAGAGCGCCGCTCGAATTTTCTGTATACCTCTGAAGCCCAAATCTCGAGAATGAGGCAAGAAAGAGATTCTCCGTTTCGAACGGCGAGGTCGAATGCGGGACTCGGCCCGGCGGTGCTCAAGGCGTGATGAGACGCGGTTAGAGCCGCTGCTTCCATAAAGAGCCGCCAGGAGCGGGCCTGCGCCAAGTCCTTGCCGGCTAATTTGGGGTCGCTCGTTTTCACGGCCGGAATCTTTTCAAAGCTGCTCCATACGTCATTGACGGTAAATGGCTCGTCCCGATCCACTGGAGAGTGCTTGGTCTTCAGGACCCGCAAGGACTCCTGCTTGGCGGCCTCCCAGGCCTCGCGATTGCAAAGCAAGAACCCGAAGTCCCACAAGAAGGGAACGCGGTCGACGTGCTGCCGCTCCGCCGGAGTCCATGGTTCGTCTTCATCGGTCCGGTAGAAGCCGTTCCAAAGGAAATTCTGATGCCTGCGCGAGGCCGAGACGGGCTCTGGATCGGCCAAAGTCGCTTGAAACATCTGGAGCGGGTCATTTCCATAGCCTCGCTGCTCGCTGCTGCAGGTTGCGTTGAAAAAGCGGTACTCGTTCCGAAGAGCCTCCGAGCGCTGGAAACCCCAGAACTCATCCACTTGCAGAATCAACGTGTGGTCGAGATGGGTTCCACGGTGCAGCCTGGCGAAATCGCGAAGTTTCTCCGTCCAGCCTTGCGTTTTTTCGGCCAGCACGATCTGCTTCGACTGTTTGGCCTGTTCGGCGGGCTCGAACACATCCGCCAACACCTCGTTGAGCTCACTTCGATAGGCCTGCCAGACGGGGCTGTCGCCTATCAAGCGGACCTCTAAGCCGACTCGCTCCGGCTGGTCCGTTTCAAGCCCTTTGTACTGCTCGAAATGCGGGTTGATCTGAAGTTCGCCGTCGGCGCCGGTGGAAATCTCCCGAATGCGCGCGCTGCTTTGCTCGGGCGAGGGCGGAAGCGTTGTAACGGCCACCCTGAGTTCACCATAGAAACGAACGCGCCAGGTACGGATCTGATTCAGAAAAAGATCGATCGCTTCCCGTTCGAAGCGGTCCGCGCCGGTGCTGTCCGGCCGGCCTGACTGGGAAACGACGACTATGCCGGTCAGGTTTTCCCACCCAATCGAGAAGCGGAGGGAAGGGAGGAAGAGCCGATCCTCCTCTACATTTCGATGGGTATTTCGAAGCGATGTTAATCCGTCGATGGCCAGTCGAATGCACCATGAGCGCGTCCGGCGCAGGTTGATGTCCGCCATCCAAGCGTATCTTTTTTCGAAGTTCTGGTCGGAGGTGGGAGGCGTGGCGAATATAAGCCCTTGAGCAGTGATCTCGCAGCGGCGGATGATGGCAGCAAGCGTCGGGGTGCCCAAATAATGGACCTCCAGACGGCGTATGATCAGCCATTCGCGCAGGTGGTCCTCGGCCAGCAGCTTGAATTCCGCAGCGTTCCTTTCGCTATATTTCTCCCGAACGAGAAATCGCTCCAGCCAGCGCACATACTTTTCCTTGAATAACTGCCAGCGCGTGTCGTTCGTGCTGATCAGAATCGCGGGTCCGTCGCAAAGCCCGCGGCGCGCCGCAGCCTCCAGCAGGAGCCGGCAGACTTGCAGACGCTTGGCGGACAGGAGGTCATCCTTGCTCAGGTCGATATCGAGCCGGCGCCGCTTACAGATAGCTTTTACGAATTCGATGACATGGTCAGCTTTTAATTCGCGACCCTTGGTAAATGAACAGAAGTTTCTAAATGCACGCCCGCATTCCGATTCTTGATCCTTGTTTTCCCACGGAAGGTAAGTTTCCACCCAAGCATGCAAATGTTGAAGGTTTTCTGTCGCCAGACGCCGCGCCCGTAGCTCGTCATCCAGGTGTCCCTTGAACGATAACTTGCCGAGCCGCACCATCTGAAGAACCGCCGCCACCATGGCCGAACAGAACGTCGGCCGACTGAGCGAGTCTCTCTCTTCGTGCTTTCCCGCCAATGCTTGCAACTCGATTTTGAGCGATTGCTTTCCATTGTTGAAAGCATAAGGATGCGTATTTGGACTGAACTCAAACAGCCAACTCGCGAATTCCTCGGGCCAGTCCGCTTGCAGTTTTTGATAATCGGGTAAATGCGGAACCGATTGCCGTAGAACAGATCTCCAGTCAGCGTGTTGAGTCTTCGGAGGGTTCAGGTACTTCACGAGTTCGTAAATAGCGGCCCGATCGGGCCGGGTCGCGGCGCTGGCGAAGTTGATCAGTTTTCCCCCGAACGACTGGATCGAGCTTGGCGTATCCTCGCTCCACAGATCGAGCCTACGCAGCCATTCCTTCAACTCTCCTTGGTTCGGGCCATATGAATCGACATTGCGAATCGCCGCTCCAACAAACAGCCGAGTTAAGGTTTCGCCATCGAGCAAGAACTCCGCATTGAAGGCGCCGGTTAAGGTCCTGCGCTGCTCCGCTGTAAGATAATCACAGCTTCCGGGAAACCGTATTTGAAGGAACTTGAGCGCACTGTCGCTCTTCCAGAGTTTTTCGTTGTTCCGCGCTTGCTCCTGCAGTTCATCGTCCAGCGTGTTGATAGGCGAAGAGCTTGTGTCGATTGTGGCCGGGGCGGCCGCAGCCGCACCGCGCGGCTTAGGCCGGGCGCCGATCACTTTCCTCACAAGCGCGGCCCTTTCGGCCTTCGTCATCATATATTCATGTCGAATCTCGTACTGAACGGCCACCGCGGGCGAATGGTGCTCATAATGTCCGGCCTTGAAATCCGTCAGCCAAATCCGAATCGCCGCAGCGACATATTGTTGGCACGTGACCCCCTGCCCCGAGGTCAGCAGGTCAGCGAATTCGCCGTCGAAAATAGGGTCGGGCAAACAGGCGCGCACCAAGTCCCTTTCTAACTGTCGATCCACGAGATCTAGCTGGTCTTTGAGACGATTCTTCAGGATGCGCGCTGCCCATCGCCCAGTAATGAAGGCCAAGGAGCTGGTTAATTTCTGTTCGCTAAGCGATTTTTCGATCTCGCGTTCGATCTCGCCGGGCCCCCAATTTGGTTCCGACCCGGTCTTGCCCGACAGCAACAAGAGGCTGAGAAAACCAATTTGTCTGTCGGAAGCATCGAAGGCCGATTGCAACTGCTTTTGAAATTTTTCTTTGGATTCCGGCGCGGACTCGTCCGGCTGAGGTTCCGCGGAAGGTTTTGGGGGCGCAATCGCGTCTACAAGTTTTTGCAGCTCGCTTTCCGGCCCCGGCCGTACGCGCGAATCCTTGTACAGGGTGTTCAGATTTTGCGCGAACAACTCAAAGCCCCGTAATAGAAATCTTTCCGCCAGCGGGGTCTTATGGGTGTTCGAATCGCCCAGAATCGCCGTGAGACTTCCGTACTGAAGCCCCTCCGTGTCATTCTTCAACGGTCCACTGTCGGTTTCCAGACCGGCGCCGCAGAGTTCGTCCAAAGCCTCCAGCCCGAATCCTGCCCGTTTCGTGCGGTTGATAGCCGGTCCCGGTATGAGAACCGCGGGTTCATTCATGCTGCGGCGGCTCAGAGTGTTGATGGAGGTGATGACCTGGAGGTACGCGTTCGCCGTTCGCGGCTCATCCGGGTTTTCCTGCGTACCGGTGGTCGAGCCGCTGCCGGTTCGGATCATGAAATAGTGATCGCCCCGGTGTATGGCCTGCGCCCGCGCCTTTTCGATTTCAATGGAACGGTAGCGGTAGCCGGACTCTTCCTGGATACGAAGCCGCACAACCACGTCGGAAATATCGCGCAACGGCGTCGCGCCCGATCCGCCCTCTTCGGAGACGAACGCCAGGTGCGCCCTGCCGGCGGCCGCCCTTACTACTTGCATGATCCGCGCCCGCGGCGAGGAACGGTCGCCGTACGCGTTCACTTCACCCATGAGCACCTCAAAGCCGTCGACATTGTCGACAATCACCAGATGCTGTTCAGGATTTTTCGCCGGCAAGGACGCCAAGAGCCGCGTCGCGAACGACCACAGATCGCCCACCGGATGCCGGATCAGGTCTATGAAACCCACCGAAATATCCGTTCTTGGTTCGCCGCATTCGATGATATATTCGGCCAGACTCTGCGATTTCTCGCCGTTCGCCTCGCCGTTTTCGGCCTCTTTATCGGTTTGAGATTGCTTGTTCGCCGCCGTCTTGCTACTCGGGGGCGGATCTTCACTGGGCGGCGGCTCCTGGTGAGTCGGGTCCAACGAAATGAGTGGAACAGGAAGATTTACATCTTCGGCGTTCACCTGCAGATCGGACTCGCTCTTCACGGTTCCGTGATGGAACGGAATTTCTCGCAGGTTCGGACGATCGAGCCGGAACGCCTTCCACGTCTTTCTGGCTTTTGCAAGAGTGAGGTCCGTCGAAATGTAAAGAACGATCGGGAGAAAAAGCGCTGGGCTGGCCTTCGTATCCTTCTTGGCGCGGGAAAGTGCGTCCTTGGCGCGGGAAAACGAGTCGGCCGCATAGCGAGAGGCGAGGTGAAAGGCGAGCAGCGACTTCCCTGAGCCATCCGGTCCAACGAGTGTGAGATTGGTTTGTTCGTCTCCCTCTACCGGAACTCCATAGGCGCGGTGGGAGAGGCTGAAAGTCCCGAATAAGTCGTCGAGGGACGGAACGCCGAAACAAATAGAAGGTTTGGAAGGGATCCCATTCATCTCTTTATTCCCCGCGTAAATCCCATGCAGTTGTTTCGCGAACGAACCGCTTCTCGGATTCGGACGAAAGAGCAACCTTTATGCTCCGAGGTTGGGGCGGGGCGCCGCGTCCCTGGAATTCTAACTCTCCCTTCGCGAGTCCCAACAGGAGTTCGGCGAACGTACGGCGTCCCACAGCATACGGCAGTTGGACCGGATGGCGTTTCGGCGTGCGGTAGCGCCAGGTGAGATCCGAATACTTGCCAACCAGCGAAGCCAGACCGTCGGAGGTAAAACTCGAAACGCTCATGGGTGTGTTCAGCCAGCAGGTGGGAATGATCGACTTGATTGGCTGCTTGGAAGCGCCTGCGCCGTTCCCCATTGGCAGCGCCTCTAGCGGCGGCCCGGTCCGCGTATGCACGACGGCGAATACCGACTCCGCCAGCTCGCTGTGTTGCGCGGGAGATTTGGCCTTTAACCTGTCCCGGAGAATTTCGAACGTGTTCACCAGGCCCGAGGCGTGGGTCGTCAAAACCACTAAGTGCGACTGCGCTAAACGGTACAGACTCTTCCAGTCTTTGGGATTGCGAATCTCGCCGGCATAGAACACGGCCGGAGTCATACGGAGCGCGCTGTCGACCGCCGTCGCCAGCGCCTCGTCCTTTAAATCCTTTGTCTTGTGGCGAGGCGTGTAGTCCGGACGATCCGGGCTGGTGAGCCATTGGATCTGTGAGGGGCAGTTCTTCGGGTCGACGGGATGCGCGTTCGCAAGGAGTTTGAGGTCATCGAGTTTAAAAAAATACTTCTCTATATGGTCTTCGCACGTCACAAGATGTGGTTTTCTCAATTTCTTTCCACTTGCCAGCCATTCACGCATTCGCGCTTCCAGGTAGAAATGAATCAACCCGAGGGCAAGCTGCGTCTTCAAAGAATTCGTGGTTCCCGACACGATCAGAAATCCATGCACATCCCGGTTTTCATCGAGCCGAAGTACGTCGTACACCGCTTGGCAGATCTCATGAACAGTGTTCAAATTTTCCTTGCTGTCCTCGCAAGACGGCCGATATTTACTTTTGAGACGCTCCTCGGAATCGGAAGATTCGCCGCGATAATCCGGATTTTTCCCTCTTACTGTTACGCTGACAGCTTTTCTTTCGAAACACGATACCAACTGCAATCGAGCATCCTGGTAGTTGGCCAAGGATTGATCGCGCTGCGTCTCGAGCCAATCCAGCGCGGCCTGGGACTTACTGATTACTGTGTAGTCGTCCGGCTGATCGGATGGCAAGCAGTCGGCGAGAGGATTGACGGAAGCGCTCATAGCCTGAGTATTCTATCAGCAGTTTAAGCGATAGTGAACTAGAAATAGATCTAATCTGCCGTTAGCAGAGAAATTTCCAATGTAATTAGCAGATATCGGTCCGCTTTTGAAAAGCTGTTATCGGCGCAGACGGTTACGGCGGTTCCGCGGTGACATTGCGCGGACGTTATGGCGCTACCTGAGGTATTTCAGCGCGACACGGGCGGCGCGGCAGAAGGCCATGGCGTTATACGTCGCTGGACATGCGGATCTTTGCCATAGCCGAGCCCGCCGTAACTTGGGATTGACATGGTATCGATTCCGCCATAACACAAACGACGATGCCGAATGGCGCAAAGGATTCGCGAGCTTGATTAATCCGGATAACGATCTACTCGCAGGCTGGCTGAGACATGCGATCTCTATTTACGCCAGACGAGTGGGACCAGTTAGTGAAGCAGCCGCAGGTTACCTGTGCAATCGAGTTCCGATGGTTCCCTTAATTGCAAGACGAAGTGGGAAGACAGGACACGTCGCATTCCAGCCGCCCACGACCGTGTTGTTCGAGAAATCGACAGAGATGAGGCGCACGCTACGCGACTGGCAGAAAGCACGCCGCATACCTCAATGGGAGCGCCGCTTTGTCGTATATCGGGGGATTCCGGGAAGCAAGCTGGTCCGCTTTACCGGGACTTAGTCATCGACTTTGGCCCGCGGAGCGCCGATGCCCTTGAGTAGCGCTTGGGAATTTGGATGGGCGGGAACGCGTTTGGAGCGGCGATTTATCTGCCGAATTCCAGGTGCAGGCGAAGGCTTGGAATCCAGACTGGGCCGCGATCCTGGTTGTAGGCAGGATTTTCCACGTGCTGGAGATCGATGGTTGTGAAGAACCCAGGGGCGACGCGCACGCTGTAGTAGCTCTCCCAAACATATTCGGGCCCGTAGTTCAGGCGGCCGTCACCGATCAAGAAGTCCAGGCCGCCGGCGGCCAGGTATTCGGCATGCACTCTGGAAAGACCGCTGACCGTCAGTTCGGTGGCCGCGACATCGAAACGGCGGCGCCATTTTGCGCCGGTAACCGAAACACCAGCGGTGGCGAGCCTATCGATGGCGGTGAAGGCGAAGGACTCTGTCTTGCCGTCGTTCCAGCCGAGGCGCGAAAAGACGCCGATGCCGGACGTGATCTCCTGTTCGAGGTTCAACCCGAATCCATACTTGAGGCGGCCTACTGCGCGAGTGTCGATCACGCTGGGAGTGGTTCCGGTTTCGGCGGCGAGTTTGAGAGCCTCCTGGTAGCTTCCCGAATCGGTGTGCAGCAGGAACTGGAGAGCGCGAATCGCGCCGGGATGCTTTCTGATGGAATATCGGCGTTCCTGTTCAAAGTTGTCGCCTCGGTCGCGCAGGACGCGGCGGTCGAACTGTTGACCGTTTGCGACCTTGGGTTCCATGGCGGCGGCATAGCGGAACGACCAATGCTTGGTGTGCAACTCCTGGAAGAGCGCCCAGGTGTAGCCGCGCGTATCGGCGGGGTAGTCCCAAGCGCCGTTGTACATGATGCCCCAGCCCATGAACTGGGTGCGCGGATCGTGGGTGTAGCGGTTGTTATCGAAGAAATCGGTCAATGTGAACCTGCCGATCGCGACGGTGTAGCGGTCGACCGGGCGCGTGCCGGCCAACTGATTTTCCTCACTCTCAAACGATTCGCGTTCGGCGCCCCAACCGAAATCATGCTGCAGAAAGAGCCGGGCGAGGTAAGGCTTGGGAGTAACGGAGCCCACGCGAGGCAGTTCGCCGTTCGGCGCGTTGGCGATGCCGTCGACGTCGCTGAAGCCGCGGCCGCCCGAAAGTTCCGGGTTGAAATAGAGCTGCGTGTTAGCGTCGAGCCGCAGTCCGAAAAAGATCGTGCTGGTGAGCGAGTCGCCCCATTCGGTGGTGTCCTGGAGACTGTCGGCGCCCTCGTAGGGCGAGTGGAATTTGCCGTGATACTGGCCGATCTCGGTTGCCTGCCAGAAGAGGTTCCAGCGCTGCTCGGCTTCCGGTTGTTCGGGCGCCGTGTTTTCCTGCTGACGGGGAATTTCGCCCCCTTGCGGCGGCGGTGTTTCGGGCGGTGATTGCTGTTGCGCCATGCAGCCGAGCGCGGACAGGAAGCCGAGCAGCGCGGCGGCGCGAACTGTCATTCGCCCATGTTCTCATCCGATTGCAACACTACGGTTACAAAGGCGCCGCGATCACTTTAGAGCTCCGCTCCAGCGCAGACCGACGAGCCAAAGGCGCGGCTCGCCGATATTGGGCGAGGGCGTGAGCGCCACCAGGTAGGTACGATCCAGGAGATTTTCGACGCTGGCGAGCGCGGACAGCCGCTTGGTGAGGCGCTGCTGAGCGGTCATGCCAAGCGCGGCATAGCCGGGCAGCTTGTATTGATTCAAGTCGTCGTCGAACTCCAGACCGAATGCGCGGACGCCGCCGGAGATAAGCGTGGATCGCCAGTTATAGGTGAGCAGCGCAGTGCCTTGCTGTTTCGGAATTTCGGGGATGCGCTGGCCGGTGGCGAGGCGGGCGTCGGCAAACATGTAGCCGGCCTGGGCGGTCCAGTGGGTCCATCGGCGCACCGCGTTTGCTTCGAGGCCGCGGGAAAGAGCGCTGGGGAAATTTTCACGCTTGCGAAGGATCAGAGTCGGCGAGGTGCTGAGCGTCGCGTTGTCGATCAGATTATTGAGTTCGTTGCGAAAGAGACTGAAGGAGATCTGAGTGGTTTCGCGCGACCAATCGACGCCGGTTTCGACTCCGGTCAATCCCTCCGGGAGGAGGGCGGAGTTTGCTAGGGTCTGGGCATTGCCGACGCGAAAGGGGCGGTACAACTCGTTGAGGGTGGGGGCGCGAAAGGCGCGGTAGCCAGACGCGCGAAAGCGAAAATCCTTTGCGCCTATCGCGACGCCGCCGTTGGGACTCACGTAAGTCTCGCCGTGCTGGCCGGTGAATTCGTGGCGGATACCGGCGAAGAATTTTACGGGGCCGAAATCGAGATCGCCTTGGGCGAAGAGGCCGTGCTCGAACAACGTGCCGCCGCTCGGCGTCAGGATGTGGGTGTTGTAGGAGTAATCGTAACTGACGCCGTGGGTGTGATCGGCGTCGCCGCCGGCAATGACGTTCCAGTGTTTTTCATGATGCTGCCAGTAAGCGGCGCCGCCCGTATCCTGAACAGGCACGCTCTGATTGGAAGTAAGTGTTTCGATGTTGCGATTGAGAGAGACGCTCGAATAAGTGCTATGGAATTGCTCTTCGGTGTGATAAACGATTCCAGAAACCTGGTCGCGCGTCCAGGAATGGGTGTAGGTGGCGCCGAGCTCGCCGAGTCCGGTGGAGTTGTGCGTGCGCAGGGTGCCGTTGTGGCGTTCTTCCGCGAGGACATCGAAATGGATGGAGAGGCGATCCGCTTTGCCGAGATAATCGAGCCGCACGTCGCCGGTTGCGAAATGAACGTTGGCGCGCTGGTCGACGCGGCCGCGCGCGTATTCGGGAGTGATGTAATAGCCGTCCGTCGTGAAGCCGCGGGATTCGACGGAGACGCCCCAGGGACCCCAGAGATTCGAGTAGCCGGCCGAAATATCTTGCGTGTCTTCGCTGCCGCCGAGGTAATCGAAAAGGATGTGTTCGTGCTGCTCGACGGGCGAAAACATGGAGATCGTGCCGCCCATAGCGCGGTCGCCGAAGACGCTGGTGGCCGCGCCGCGATCGATTTCGACTTCGGAGATGTAGCTGGGATCGAGGCGATCCCAGTAGACCCAGCCGCCGAAGGGATCGTTTACGGGGAAGCCGTCCCAGAGGAGCAGCGTGCGGCTGGCGCCCGAAGAGCCGATGCCGCGCAGCGAAACGCCTTGAGTGGTGGGGTTGGCTACGACGCTGGAGGTGCGGCGATACAAGCTGAATCCCGGTTCCTGGCGCAGGCGGTCGTCGAGTTCGATGCCGGGCGTATCCTCAATATCGGTGGGAGTGACAACCGTGATGGAGGCCGGCGCTTCGCTTGAAAGCGTAGCGTTCACGGTGACGGTGGTTTTCAGAGGGGGCGGGTTGGCTGGCGTAGTGGCCGGGGGCGCCGCGGCGGGCGCCTGCGACGGAGTAGCTTGCTGTTCCGGCGCCCTTTGCCCAGAATCCGGCGCTTGGCCGGACGGGCGGGCAACAGATGGCTGCGCCACCGCGCACCAGCCGAGAAGAAGGCACACGGGAACTAACTTGTTCATTGACTCGTATCCTTAAAGTACATGAAAGCCGAATACGCAGTCGAGACGGCGCGGCTTGAAAAGATCTACCGGTCTCGGTTTCGAGGGCGGGAAGTGAAGGCGGTAGCGAATCTCACGGTGCGCGTGCCGGTGGGCGTTAAATTCGGATTGCTGGGACCCAACGGGGCGGGGAAGACGACGTTTGTCAAGATGTTGCTTTCGGCCGTGAACCCCACTTCGGGCGCGGCGACGATTTTCGGACGCGATGCGAGGGAGCCAGAAGCCCGGAGGCCGGTGGGCTATTTGCCGGAAAACCATCGGTTCCCGACTTACTTAACGGGAAGCGGCATGTTGGACTTTTACTCGGCGCTATCGGGCATGGAGGAGCGCCAGCGCCGCCGGCGGGCCGCCGAACTGCTGGAACTGGTGGGCCTGAAGGATTGGGGCGATGTGCGGATCAAGAAGTACTCGAAGGGGATGTTGCAGCGGCTTGGGCTGGCGCAGGCCCTGATGCATGAGCCGAGGCTGCTGGTGCTGGACGAGCCGACCGATGGCGTAGACCCTGTAGGGCGGCGCGACATCCGCCGCATACTGAACGATCTCACCGGAAGCGGAGTCACAATCTTCATCAACTCCCATTTGCTGAGCGAGGTGGAATCATTTTGCGAATATGTCGCCATTCTGAATAAGGGGCATCTGGCGCTGGAAGGGAAGATCAGCTCTTTGGTGGGAGGGCGGGGGTATCGGATCGGGGCGACGGGCGTACCGGCCGAAGCGATGGAGGAGATTCGCCGCAGCGGCGCTTCCATTTTTCCCGGCGCGCAGATGGATGAGTTTCAGGTCGCCACGCGCGAAGAGGCCAACGAGACGATCGACCGCCTTAGAGCCGCCGGAGGGTTGATTGAAAGCGTGACGGCATCGAACACCAGCCTGGAAGACGTGTTTATCCAAACCACCAGCAGCGAGCGAGCCGCATGAACGAGTCATTGAACCGATCGCATAATTCGGTCTGGCTGGCGCTCATCTCCGATACATTTCAGGAGGCGCGCGCGCGGTGGCTCTTCTGGGGGCTGTTCGGTTTGTCCAGCCTGCTGGTTGGAATTTTTCTGTTTGTGCTGCGAATCGATGTGGTGCAGGGCGCCGTTTCCTTCATGGGCATCGAGAGCACGGAGCGGCCAATCTACAACATTCAGAAGTTCGTGAATGTTTCCTATTCGTGGGTTTCCATCGTTCTCTATATCTGGGGAACGTTTCTCGCGGTGTTTGCCTCTTCGGGGCTGATCCCGAGCGTGCTCGAGGCTGGGCGCATCTCGCTGCTGCTTTCGAAACCGATTACGCGGACGACGCTATTGATGGGGCGCTTCGCGGGCAATCTGGCGGTTGTGGGGCTGAACCATATCTACCTGATTTGCAGCATCTGGATCATCATCGGGCTCAAGACCGGTATATGGGCGCCGAGGTTTCTGCTCGCGATCCCGATCAGCCTGTTCATCTTTTCGGTTCTGTTGTGCGCGGTGGTTCTGGTTGGAGTGATTTCGGAAAGCGCCGCGCTGTCGGTGATGGTGGCGGTTGCGCTGATGCTGATCAGCACGATACTGGCGCAGCGACAGATTGTGGTAAAGCTGCTCGATTCGCAGTGGTCACGAGATCTGTGGCTAGGGTTCTATTGGATCATTCCGAAAGTGTACGATTTCGGGGTAGCGATGAAAGATATCATTCTCTACGACCGCAACGCGGATTGGATCAGCCCAGCCTGGACGTCGGCCTTATTTGGTATCGCGGTGCTGTCGGGCGCGATCTATATATTCAGGCGAAGAGACTTCTAAGTGCGATATCTACTGGCAGGGGTTCTTCTGGGTGGCTGGCTTCTAAGCAGTTGCATGAAGCCGGGAACGAGCGGCGTTTCCGTGAACCCGGCGTTTCGTTCGTTGGTTCCGAAAGAGACCAAGGCTCTAGCGTCGATCGATGTGGACGGCCTGAAGAGCTCGGGCGTTTATAAGCGGCACAAGGATCTGCTGAATACGCCGCTGCTGGATGCGATGTCGGAGAGGATCGGAGTGGATCCTCGCCGCGATGTGTCGAATTTGCTGGTCGCCTGGAACGGAAAAGAGGCGGTAGTGTTTGCGCGGGGCGGATTCGATGTGACGGCGCTTGAGACCAAGATGCGGTCGTTGGGAGCGCGGCCCATGGGCTACAGAGGCTACACGCTATTCGGCGACAACCGCGAGTCGCTGGCTTTCCTGAAGCGGCGCGTAGCGGTAGCGGGGGCCGGAAGCGTGGTTCGTTCCGAGATCGACCTTGAGAAGAACGGCGGCGGCGGCGTTTCCGAAGAGCTTGCAGCGCGGTTGGCCGCAGTGCCGAGAGGGGACCAGATCTGGGCTGTGAGCCGCGGCGGGCTTCCCTTCGCGGAAGCGCAGATACGATCCGATATCCAATCGGCGCTGTCGAATATTGTCAGCTATGTGGATGCTACGAGCTTCGGGATCGGCGTGGATAAAGGGGTGCATCTGAACGCGGAGATCGTCTGCATATCGAACGAAGGCGCGCAACGGGTCAACGATGCGCTACGGGGAGGCATCGGCCTGGCGCGCCTGACGACGCAGGACAACGAGGCGGATTTGCTCCGGGTATACGATGCGGTTCAAGTGAGCCGGGATCAACAAACGGTGCGCGTTCGAGCGGATCTTTCGGCAGAGCTGACGGACAAACTAGCGGCGCGCCTGCCGCAGATCGCCAATCGCGCCGAGCAAATGCTGCGCGAGCGCTGATTACAAAGTGGACTTGCCGCCTTCGCTGATGTAATTGCGATTCCAGCCGGGTATTTCGACCTTGACATCGCCCGTGACGACCGCCTGGCAACCGAGGCGCGACCTTAGGGTCAGGCCCGCGGCCATATCGAGGCGGTCCAGTTCGTCGTCTTCGGCCTGCGACAGATTGTTCTCACCTTCCACGACGATGACATGGCATGTGGTGCAGGCGCAGCTTCCGCCGCAGGCATGCTCCAAGTGAATGTCAAAATTCATCGCGACGTCGAGAAGGGAACCTGGCTTTCCGTGTTCACGGTAGGGAAGTTTTCCGTTCTCAAACTCGACTGTTTTGTCCTCCGGCAAGAAAGTGACTTTCGGCACAACCCAATTGTACGATCCATACTGGAAAGCAAATGTTCCGTCAAATTGAAGCGGGCTTGATCCGCGCCGTAGAGGAGGCGCTCGGGGGCGCGGCGGCTATTAAAGTAACGCTTGAACAACCTAAGCAAAGCTCGTTTGGGGAATTGGCGATCCCAGTTGCGTTCCAGTTGGCGCGACAGCTCAAACGGGCCCCGAAGGCGATTGCCGAAGATCTAGTTAGCCGGATGCCGAAGGTCGAGGGTGTCGCAGGCTATGAGATAGCGGGCAACGGGTACATCAATGTACGGCTGGACCGGGGGGCGTATGCGGCGTCTCTGGTGCGCGGCGCCGAGGAGCAGCCGGGCACGAGCGCCGATAAAGTGATCGTTGAACATACGAACATCAACCCGAACAAGGCGGCGCATATCGGCCACCTCCGAAATGCGATTCTAGGCGATACTTTCGTACGCATGCTGCGCAGATCGGGCCGGCAGGTCGAGGTACAGAACTATATCGATAACACAGGCGTGCAAGTAGCCGATGTAGTGGTGGGCTTTTATTTTCTGGAGAAGAAGACCCCGGCAGAGGTGGAAGCGCTGATCGACGATGTTTCGATCCGCTTCGACTATCTCTGCTGGGATTTGTATGCCCGGACGTCTTCGTACTATCGAGAAAATCCCAACGCAATCGAGTGGCGGAACGAAACCCTACACGCCATAGAAGCGGGCGCGGGAAACCTGGCCGAGATCGGTCGTGTAGTGGCAGAGGCGATCGTCGGGGCGCATCTGCGCACGATGTATCGGCTGGGGATTGTCTACGATGTGCTGCCGCGAGAGAGCGAGATTCTCCACTTGAACTTCTGGGCGGCGGCGTTCGAGCTGTTAAAGGAGCGCGGCGCCATTTACCTCGAAAGCGCTGGAAAGAACAGTGGTTGCTGGGTGATGCCTTCGAGCGCCTTCCGCGATAGCTCGGGCCACGATGAAGAGGACAGCAAGGTGATTGTGCGGTCGAACGGCACGGTGACATACGTTGGCAAGGACATCGCGTACCAGCTTTGGAAATTCGGTCTTCTGGGAAGAGATTTCTATTACCGGCCTTGGTCGAGGTACCCGGATGGGCACTTGGTGTGGGTCACGACAGATCGGGGCGGCGATCACAAGATGCCGCGGTTCGGCGCGGCCTCAAGCGTTTACAACGTGATCGATTCGCGCCAATCGTATTTACAAGACGTGGTGGTAGCGGGGATGCGCGCGCTCGGTTTCGAGAGGCAAGCCGAGGCGTCGATTCATTTCTCCTACGAGATGGTGGCGTTGACTCCGCGGACCTGCGTGGAACTTGGGATCGAATTGCCGGAAGAAGACAGGCGGCGCGCCTTTGTGGAGGTTTCTGGACGCAAAGGATTGGGGGTGAAGGCCGACGATCTGATAGACAAGCTGATCGAAACGGCGCTTGTCGAAGTGGAGCACCGGCACGCAGAAGCAGCGCCCGCCGAGCGGCGGCGGGTGGCCGAACAGATCGCAATGGGAGCGCTGCGCTACTTCATGCTGAAGTTCACGCGGAATTCCGTGATTGCTTTCGATTTCCAGGAGGCGCTCAGTTTTGAGGGCGAAACCGGACCTTACGTGCAGTACGCGGCTGTTCGCGCGGCAAATATTTTAAGAAAATTTGTGGAGCGCGGCGAAGACCTGCCGGCGTTCGAAAGCGCGCTGACCCGGGATGTGCTGGAGCGATGGTTTGAGACAGAGGCGCTTTGGCAGCTTCTGCTGCTCGCTTCGAAATCCCGCGGCGCAATCGAGCGGGCCATCGCGGCCGGGGAGCCGGCGCATGTGGCCAAATACGCGTTTCAACTTGCCCAGGCTTTCAACATTTTCTATCACGAGCATGCGGTGATCGCCGAGCCCGACGCCGAAAAACGAAGCGTGCTGCTGTGGCTGACGCAATACGTGCGCGCGCAGTTGCTTTCGACGCTGGATGTGCTGGGGATCGAGCAACCCGAGTACATGTAGCGTCTACACTGAAATCAAATGCCCAGCAACAATTCGTACGGCGCAAGCGCAACGCTGCGCGTCAACGATACCGGCTACCAAATCTTTCGTTTGGACGCGCTTGAGAAGGCCGGTTTTAAGATCTCGCGGCTGCCGTATGCGACCAAGATTCTGCTGGAGAATCTGCTCCGTTTCGAAGATGAGCGAACCGTCAAGGCGAGCGATATCGAATACGTCGCCAAGTGGGACCCGAAGACGGCCGCGCAGGAGATTCAGTTCAGGCCGGCGCGGATCTTGCTGCAGGATTTCACGGGCGTGCCGTGCGTCGTGGACCTGGCCGCCATGCGCGATGCGCTCAAGAAATTGGGCGTTAATCCGGAGTTGGCGAACCCGCTGATTCCGGCGGACCTTGTGATCGATCATTCGGTGCAGGTGGACGCATTTGGCTCGAGCAACGCCTTTCAAGAGAACGCAATTCTCGAGTTTGCGCGAAACCGCGAGCGGTATGCATTCCTGCGCTGGGGACAGAATGCTTTCGGCAACTTCCGCGTGGTGCCGCCGGACACCGGCATCGTGCACCAGGTGAACCTTGAATACCTTGCGAGCGTGGTGTTCAGCGCGACGAAGGATGGCGTGGCGCAGGCGTATCCGGATACCTTGATGGGCACCGATTCGCACACCACGATGATTAACGGCGTGGGCGTAGTGGGATGGGGGGTGGGAGGAATCGAAGCCGAGGCTTGCATGCTGGGGCAGCCGATATCGATGCTGCTGCCGCAGGTGGTGGGTTTCAAGCTCAGCGGTAAATTACCGGAGGGCGCGACTGCGACGGACCTGGTATTGACCGTAACTCAGATGCTGCGCAAGAAAGGCGTGGTTGGTAAGTTCGTCGAATTTTACGGGCCTGGCGTGGCCGCGCTGGCGCTGGCCGATCGGGCGACGATTAGCAACATGGCGCCCGAGTATGGCGCGACGATCGGGTTCTTTCCGATCGATGCAGTTAGCTTAGAGTATCTGCGGCTGACAAACCGCAGCGAAGAGCAGGTCAACTTAGTAGAGACTTATGCCAAAGAGCAGGGGCTGTTCTTGAGTCCCGACTCTCCGGAGCCGGTTTACTCAGACACTTTGTCTTTGGATCTATCGAAAGTCGCGCCCTCCTTGGCGGGCCCCAAACGGCCGCAGGATCGCATCGAACTGCCGGAGGTGAAGTCGAACTTCCTTTCCTCGCTGGGTGGGTCGCCAAAATCGGCGGAGTTGCATGTCAACAGCCATAAAGAGAAGCTGCACGACGGGGCGGTGGTGATCGCGGCGATTACGAGCTGCACGAATACGTCCAATCCCTCGGTCATGGTAGCGGCGGGGGTGTTGGCGAAGAAGGCCGTGGAGAAGGGATTGACCGCGAAGCCTTGGGTGAAGACGTCGCTCGCGCCGGGTTCGAAGGTGGTCTTCGATTACCTGACGGACGCGGGACTCATGCCGTATTTGGAGAAGCTGAACTTTCACCTGGTAGGTTACGGCTGCACGACCTGCATTGGCAATAGCGGGCCTTTGCCCGAGAACGTGGCCGCGGCTGTGACAGAAGGGAAGCTCAACGTGGCGGCCGTGCTGAGCGGGAACAGGAATTTCGAAGGGCGCGTGAATTCGCTCGTGCGGTCGAACTATCTTGCTTCGCCGCCGCTGGTGGTTGCATACGCTATCGCGGGGCGAGTGGACATCGATATAACGAAGGAGCCGCTGGGCAAGGACGAAAAGGGCAAGAAGATCTATCTGCGCGACATCTGGCCCACCTCCGAAGAAGTGGAGAGCGTAGTCAAGCACTCGGCGCGGACCGAGTTCTACCGCAAAGAGTATGCGGAGGTTTTCGCGGGGGACCAGAGCTGGAATTCGTTGAAGATACCGACGGGGAGTATTTACGAATGGACGGCGGATTCCACTTACATCAAGCAGGCGCCTTATTTCGACAGTCTGGTAGATCCGACTAAGTTCGTGCAAGATATGACAGGCCTGCGGGTGCTGGCGGTTTTGGGAGATTCCGTAACCACGGACCATATTTCGCCGGCAGGATCGATTGCGGTGGATAGCCCGGCGGGCAAGTATCTGGTCTCGCTCGGGGTGAAGCCGGCCGATTTCAATAGCTATGGGGCACGGCGGGGCAATCATGAAGTGATGGTGCGCGGGACTTTTGGAAACATCCGCTTGAAGAACCAGATGGCTTCCGGCACGGAAGGCAGTTGGACCCGCCACATGCCGGAGGGCGAGAAGATGTTCATCTACGACGCGGCGATGAAGTATAAGGAGGAAGGAGTTGGACTGCTGGTGATCGCCGGCAAGGAGTATGGCTCCGGTTCCTCTCGCGATTGGGCTGCGAAGGGAACGTTGCTGCTTGGAGTGCGGGCCGTGATGGCAGAGAGCTTCGAGCGCATTCATCGTTCGAACCTGGTGCAAATGGGAGTTCTTCCCCTGCAATTCACCGGCGCCAACACGCGCGAATCGTTGTGCTTGACGGGCGAGGAGACCTACGACTTAACCGGCGTGCAGGAGGCGGTGGCGGCTCCGGCGAATTGCGTGCATGTGACGGCGACGCGGGCCGACGGCAAGAAGGTTCAATTCGATGTGAAAGCGCGGATCGATACGCCGCAGGAAGCGGAGTACTACCGCAACGGCGGTATCCTTCCCTATGTGCTGCGACAGTTAATCTCGAGCGCGACAGCGGCGGCCTAGCGGGCTCAATTCCATTCGGGGCGTGCTGCGGGCGCAGTAAGATGCGTGGAAGCGTGCCGCAAACACGTAGACATATAGACATGAAAAATCGCGCGCCCTTGCTGGTGTCGGCCGGCGTCATTCATCGCGATCGCGAGATATTGGTTGGACAGCGCAGGAAGAGCGACCGTCACCCGTTGAAATGGGAGTTTCCGGGCGGCAAGGTCGAACACGGCGAAACGCCGCAGCAGGGGCTGGTGCGAGAGCTTCGCGAGGAGCTGCAAATTGAAGCGCAAATCGGCAGCGAACTGGCGCGCTACGAATACGATTACCCGAGCGGGAGCCGCGTTCACTTGCTGTTTTTCGCGGTGCGCAGCTTCGATGGCGAACCGCGCGCGAGGGTGTTTGAGCAAATATGCTGGATAGAAGCGCAATCGCTTCCGACGCTGGACTTCCTGGACGGCGATATGGATTTCGTGCGGCGATTGGCGCGGGGGGATTACGCGCGAGTGCTGAGCGTTCCGTGATTGGCTAATCGAGATCGAAGGGCCGCTTGGGAGGAGCGCCCGACTTATCTTCTTTGGCCTGCTTCAGCAGTTCTTCGAATTTCTTTTCGCGCACTTTCTCGCCGCTCAGATGAGACGCAAAACTCTTTTCGAAGACCTGGTTGCGGCGCTCGGCTTCGCCCTTTAACTGCTGGACCGCGGCGTGAAGATCTTCTATGACGGGTTTTTTTTCGGGCTCACGGTGCTGGATGACGGCTTCGGTTTCGGGATCGATTTGCAGGGTCGATCCACAACACGGGCACTTCACCTCGAAGAGGCTGGCAGGCTGGGCCATAGTGGAATGGTATCGCAGCAGTTGCCAGGAGGCTGCGGTCTAAAAAGGCGAATGGCAGGCTCAGAGTTTCGGCGCAGCGATGAAATCCTGCTATGCTCGCGCGCATGGAATCGCTGCTGGGCTGGCTTTCGCATTACGGGTATGCGGGGCTGTTCGGATTGCTGGTGTTGGGAATCGTCGGGCTTCCGGTTCCGGACGAGACTCTGCTGGTTTTTTCCGGGTATTTAATATCGACCGGGCGGCTGCATCCGCTGCTTACGTTTCTCGCCGGTTTTGGCGGCAGCGTATGCGGCATTTCGCTGAGCTACACGATTGGGAGAACGCTGGGTCATTCGATCGTGATGCGGCATGGGCGATTCTTTCATGTGACAGAGAAGCGCATGGATCGCATCCACAGATGGTTTCACCGCGTCGGCGACTGGCTTTTGACGATCGGCTATTTCATACCCGGCGTGCGGCATTTTACGGCGCTGGTGGCGGGCATGTCCGAGCTTGAATATTCGACTTTCGCGCGCTTCGCCTATGCGGGCGCGGCGATTTGGGTGGCGACGTTCCTGCTGGTCGGATATCTGGTCGGCGAGCATTGGAGGGCGGCTATGGAGCTTGTGCATCGCTACACGCTGTTATTTGTGGGGGTGCTTGCCGTAGGCGCGCTAGCGGCCTGGTGGATGCGGCAGCGCAAGCGCAATCGCAACTTTGATAGTTATTAAAGGTATGCACGGATCATCTTCTGCGCGCATCGCTTCGGGGCTTGTACGCATCGCCTCCGGCCTGCTGCTGTTTTCTGCCGCGCTTCTGGCGCAAGACACGCCCTCGAGCGGCGTGGACGTGGGCGCCATGGACCGAACGGTAAATCCTTGCCAGGATTTCTACAAGTTCGCCTGCGGCAACTGGATGAAGGAGAATCCCATCCCCGGCATGTATGCGGTCTGGGGCCGTTTCCAGGAACTGGCAGACCGCAACCAGGAGGTGCTGCACCAAATATTGGAGGATTCGGCCAAACACCAAGACCGCTCTGCCATTGACCAGAAGATCGGAGCGTTCTATGGCTCTTGCATGGACGAAGGACGAGCAGACCAGGAAGGCGATAAGCCGCTGCTGCCGGAGATTGAAAAGATTCGGGCCTTGAAGGACAAGCCGGAACTTGCGGCCGAAGTGGCGCGACTGCATCGCCAGGGCGTCATGGCGTTCTTTATCTTCGGGTCGGAACCCGATCCGGATAAATCGACCGTTGAGATTGCCGATGCGGATCAAGGTGGGCTAGGGCTTCCCGACCGTAGCTATTACCTGGAAGCCAAGGACGAGGAGATGCGCAAGAAGTATGTCGACCATATCTCGAAGATGTTCCAATTGCTCGGCGATTCGCCGACGGAGGCGGATGCGAAGGCGCAGGCGATTCTGACCATCGAGACCGCGCTTGCGAAGGCTTCGCTCGATCGGGTCTCGCGACGGAACCCGAACTTGACGCATCACAAGATGTCGCTTGCGGAGTTCGAGGCACTTACTCCGAACTTCAATTTCAAAGAGTATCTGGCGGAACGCCACACCCCGGAGTTTTCTTCGATGAACGTTTCTGTCCCGGATTATTTCAAGGCGCTGAATGGGACGGTCGAATCGACAGGCTTGGAAGACTTGAAGAATTACCTGATCTGGCATGAGGTGTCGGCTTACGCTCCACTTTTGAGCAAGCCGTTCGTCGACCTGAATTTTGCGTTTTACGGCCAGGTTCTGACGGGCGCGAAAGAGCTACAGCCGCGCTGGAAGCGGTGCGTTCAACTGACGGACCGCAGCTTGGGCGAGGCGCTGGGGCAGAAGTATGTAGAAAAGGCCTTTGCCGGGCAATCGAAAGAGAAGACGCAACAACTGGTCGGCATCATCGAAAACGAAATGGAGACCGATATCAAGTCGCTTACCTGGATGAGCGATACCACCAAACAGCAGGCTCTGGCGAAGCTGAAGGGAGTAACCAACAAGATTGGATATCCGAATAAGTGGCGCGATTATTCGAGTGTAAATATCGTGGACGGAGACCTGGTAGGAGACACGGAACGAGCGCGAGAGTTCGAGGTGCACAGAAATTTGAGTAAGATCGGCAAACCGGTGGACCGCTCCGAGTTTGGGATGAGCCCTCCGACAGTGAACGCGTATTACAGCCCGATGGAGAATAACATCAATTTCCCGGCGGGCATTTTGCAGCCTCCGTTTTATAACAGCACCGCGGACATGGCGGTGAACTTCGGCGGAATTGGAGCGGTGATCGGGCACGAGCTGACGCACGGCTTCGACGACCAGGGGCGGCAGTTCGACGCCGATGGGAATTTGCGCGACTGGTGGACGTCGCAGGACGCGACGGAGTTCAAGAATCGCGTGGATTGTATCGCGAACGAGTACTCGAACTTCAGCCCGGTGGAGGGTGAAAAGATCAACGGCCGCCTAACGCTTGGCGAAAACGGCGCGGACAATGCGGGCATTCGGCTGGCGTATATGGCGCTGCTGGGCGCGATGGAAAACGGCACGGTGGCTAAGAACACGCTGGATGGGTTCACGCCGCAACAGCGGTTCTTCCTTGGATACGCGCAGATCTGGTGCCAGAACCAACGGCCGGAGTCGCTAAGAACTTCTCTGCGGACGAACCCGCACTCGCCGGGTGAATTCCGCGTGATCGGGGTGGTGGAGAATATGCCGGAGTTCGCCAAGGCGTTCGGATGCTCGGCGGGGCAACCGATGGTTGCAGCAAATGGCTGCCGCGTCTGGTAGGCGCGAGATTGTGACCGGACGATTACACTGAATGCGATGGGTAAATGGAACGTTTGGCTACATGCGGTCTTGAGCGCGATGTTGGCGGGCGCGGCGTGGTGCCAAGCCGGGCCGGGGCAGGAGCATAGCGGGGTCGACCTGGAGGCGATCGATAAGTCGGCGAACCCATGCAACGATTTCTACCAGTACGCCTGCGGGAACTGGATGAAAAACAATCCGATCCCGCCCGACCAAAGCCGCTGGGGAAGATTCAACGAACTGTTTGATCGCAACCAGGCTGTCTTGCGCGGGATTCTGGAGGATTCCGAGCACCATCAGGACCGCTCGCCCATCGACCAAAAGATCGGCGGGTTTTACGGCTCCTGCATGGACGAGCCGGTGATCGAACAAAGAGGCACGTCGCCGCTGAAGAGCGAGATGGAGCGCATCGATCATGTCGGGAACTTGCAAGAACTGACCGACGAGGTCGCGCGGTTGCAATCGGAGCAGATCGATGTCTTTTTCAGTTTCGGCTCGTCGCCCGATCCGAAAGACGCAAAGATGATGATCGCCGACCTGGATCAGGGCGGGCTCGGGCTGCCCGAGAAGGATTTTTACTTCAGGACGGACGAGAAATCGAAAGAGATTCGCGACAAATATGTCGCGCACGTGGCGAAGATGTTCGAACTCGAAGGCGCGCCGGCGGACGAAGCAGCGAAAAAAGCCCAGGCCGTGATGTCGATCGAGACCGAACTGGCGAAGGCGTCGCTGGATGTCACGAGCCGGCGCAATCCTCAGCTATTGGTTCACGAGACGCCGACCAGCGATTTCGAACAGGCCAATCCGGATTTCAAGTTCAACGAGTTTTTCACGGACCTGAAGGCGCCGGCGTTTTCCAAGCTGAATGTGAGCGTCCCGGATTTCTTTAAAGCGTTGAACGGGCTGCTGACAAAGAACAGCATCGACGATTTGAAGACCTATATGGCGTGGCATTATCTGAGCGGGAGCGCAGCGCTTCTGCCGAAGGCGTTCGTGGATGAGAATTTCGATTTCTACGGCCACACGCTCTCCGGAACGAAACAGCTCAAGCCGCGATGGAAGCGCTGCGTTTCGGCGACAGACGATGAATTAGGCGAGGCGCTGGGGCAGAAGTTCGTGGAGAAGACATTCGGAGAGCAGGGCAAGCAGCGCACGCTCGAGATGGTGCATGAGATTGAGCAGGAGATGGGCAAAGACATCGAATCGCTCAAGTGGATGAGCCCGGAAACAAAGCGGCAGGCCATGATTAAGCTGCATGGCGTGATGAACAAGATAGGGTATCCGGATAAGTGGCGCGATTATTCGTCGGTCAATATCGTGGATAACGATTACTTCGGGAATTGGTATCGGGCCAACGAGTTTGAAAGCGCGCGGGAGCGGAACAAGATCGGCAAGCCGGCGGACCGGACGGAATGGGGCATGACGCCGCCGACAGTGAATGCCTACTACAATCCGACCGAGAACAATATCAATTTTCCGGCGGGTATTCTGCAGCCGCCCTTCTATTCGAACAGCGCCGACGACGCTGTGAATTATGGCGCCGTGGGCGTGGTGATCGGCCATGAATTGACGCACGGGTTCGACGACGAGGGTCGTCAATTCGACGCCGACGGGAACCTGCGGGATTGGTGGCAGAAGAGCGACGCGGACCAATTCGAGAAGCTCTCAAAGTGCATTGTGGACGAATATGGGGGCTTCACGGCCGTTCCGGGCGTGAATGTGAACGGGAAACTGACGCTCGGCGAGAATACGGCGGACAACGGCGGCATTCATCTGGCGTATTACGCGCTGATGGACGATTTGGCGAAGAAGAGCGTTCCCGTTACCGCGAAACAGGATGGGTACACGCAGGCGCAGCAGTTTTTCCTTGGGTACGCGCAGATCTGGTGCCAGAACTCGCGGCCGGAAGACGCGCGATTGCTGGCGCAAACGGACCCGCACTCGCCGCCGCAGTTCCGGGTGAACGGCGTGGTGTCGAACATTGCGCAGTTTAGCCAGGCTTTCGGATGCAAAGTTGGCGATAAGATGTATCCAGCCAATGGCAAAGGATGCCGCGTCTGGTAAGTACCACTTACGCTTGAATTAGAAAACGATGACGGAAACACTCACAGAGAATCCGCTTCTGACGGAGCGATTCCCCATTCCATTCGATTCGATCAAGGCGGGGGACGTAGAGCCCGCGATCGAGCTCTTGCTCAAGCAGATGCGGCAGCGGCTGGCGGACGTGGGCGGTTCGGATGCGGCTCGCTCGTATGAGAACGTTCTGCTGGCGCTGGACAAGATGACGGAGCCGCTCGATTTCGCCGTTTCCGTGGTTCGCCATCTGGAGGGGGTTGCGACTACGCCGGAGCTGCGCGCGGCCTTCAACGCAATACAGGAACCGGTGAGCATGTTTTACACCTCGATCCCGCTGGATGCGAAGCTCTGGGAAGCGATCAAGGCGGTAGAGCAGAGCGGTTCGGTGACCGGGATGGCGGCGGTGCATCAACGATTCCTGAAAAAGACTATGAGCGGGTTCCGGCGTTCGGGCGCCGACCTCGATCCGGAAGGGAAGAAGAAGCTGGAGGCGATGGACGTCGAGCTAACCAAGGCGACGACGAAGTTTTCAGAAAATGTTCTGGATGCGACTAACTCCTACGAGCTGATTCTAACGGACGAGAGTAAGTTGGCGGGGCTGCCGGAATCAGCGCGAATGGCCGCGAGAGAAAGCGCGAAAGCCAAGGGCAAGGAAGGATGGCGGCTGACGCTGCAAGGCCCGAGTTATACGGCGGCGATGACTTACCTCGACGACCGAGCGATCCGGCGTGAGTTATACGAAGCCTTTAACACGCGAGCGGCATCCGGGCGGTACGATAACAGGGAGCTGCTGGTTGAGATCCTGCGCTTGCGGCGCGAGAAGGCTGGGCTGCTGGGGTACAAGGATTTCGCCGATCTGGTGCTCGAAGATCGCATGGCGCACCGGGGCGAAGAGGCGCAGGCATTTTTGGAGGATCTGCACCGCAAGACAAAGCCGTTCTTCGAAGAAGAGAACCGGAGTCTGGCCGAGATGGGCAAGACGCTGGGCTATGAAGACGTGGAGGCGTGGGACGCGTCGTATCTGGCTGAGAAGCAGCGCAAGGCGCTGTACGATTTCGACGAAGAGGAGTTACGGCCCTACTTCCAGTTAGACCGAGTGGTGGCGGGAATGTTCGACATCTTCAGCCGCGTGCTTGGAATCAAGGTGATCGAGGAGCCGGGCATTCCGGGCTGGGACCCGGCGGTGAAGTATTACCGCGTAGAGGACGCGGGCTCCGGCGAGTTATTGGGCGGATTCTATAGCGACTGGTTTCCGCGCGAGAACAAGCGCGGGGGCGCCTGGATGGATTCACTCATCATCGGCAATCCGGAGAAAGGGGCGCCGCATCTTGGAATAATCTGCGGCAACTTGACGCCTCCGGTCGAGGATCGGCCGTCGCTGCTGACCCACCGCGAAGTCGAAACCGTGTTTCACGAGTTCGGGCATTTGCTGCATCACACGCTGAGCCGCGTTCCGATACGGACGCTGGCCGGCACGAACGTTCCCTGGGATTTTGTGGAGCTACCGTCACAAATTATGGAGAACTGGTGCATGGAAGAGGATGCGCTGCGCCTGTTCGCGCGGCACTACAAGACCGGCGAGGCGATCCCGGACGAACTTTTTCAGAAAATGAGGCGAGCCCGAACGTTCCGCACGGCTAACCAGCAGATGCGGCAGTTGGGCTTCGGAATGGTGGATTTGAAGTTGCACCGCGAGTACGATGCGAGCAGGGGCGAAGACGTCTTGGCGTACGCTCGGAAGGTTCTTGCACAGTTTTCGCCGGCTCCTTTGCCGGAGGATTACGCGATGATTACAAGCTTCACGCATCTGTTTTCGAGCCCGGTCGCGTATGGCGCAGGCTACTACTCGTATAAGTGGGCCGAAGTTTTGGATGCGGACGCGTTCAGCCGGTTCCGGCGCGAGGGCATCTTTAGCACGGAGACGGGGCGGGAGTATCGCCGCTACATTTTGGAGCGCGGCGACAGCGAGGACCCCGCGCAACTGTATCGCCGTTTCATGGGCCGCGATCCGGACGCGAACGCTTTGCTGGAGCGATTGGGACTTCTGCGGGCCGCCTAAGTCCGCCTGTGGGTGGTATTTCGTATCTATAAGCGAGGTGCATGCCGACAGAGGCCGAGTTAGCCGATCCATTCCGGGAGAACGAGCGGCTAAAGAGAGCGTTAGAGGAATGTTCCGCCGCGCAACAGGCAGCGCAGGCGGAGGCCGAAAGGGCAGTGAAAGAACTGCAGGATTTCGTCTACGCCGCCAGCCACGATCTGCAAGAGCCGTTACGCGCCGTTTCCGCCTATGCGCAGTTGTTACAACGAAAGCACGCCGAAGACGCTGAGACCAACGAATTCATAGGGTTCGTAATTCGAGGAGCGCAGCAAGCGACGAGCCTGCTGCAAGCTCTGCTGGCATATTCGCGGTCCGGCAGCTCGCCGCACCGCAGGATGGCGAATTTGGGAGCGATTGCGCAATCGGCGTTGTTCAAGCTTAATGCTCGCGTTCGAGAATCGGAAGCGCGCATTAGTTTCGGCGAACTGCCCGATGCGCCCGTCGACCAGACGCAGATCGCGCAGGTGTTCGAACAACTAGTGACGAATGCGATCGCTTACCGCTCCGAAGAGGCTCCGGTCATCGAGATATCGGCGCAGGAGGGAGCCGACGCGTTTGTCGTTTCCGTGAGCGACAACGGCAAAGGGATTGAGGCGCGTTTTCATGAGCAGGTGTTCCTGCCGTTCAAGCGGCTGCACGGCAAAGAGGTGGCCGGGACGGGATTGGGCCTGGCGGTGTGCCGCAAGATTATTGCCGCGCACGGAGGCCGCATTTGGGTAGAAAGCGACGGCGAGCACGGCTCGACGTTTAAGTTCACGCTGCCGTATTAGGCGCCGCCGTACGGTGGAATGCGCCCACGGATGGTGGATTTCAACCATGGACGCGTCCGGGCTGCATGGAGCCAAGTGGCGTTGAGTCAGGCGCTTGCGGGTTTGGAAACCGGCGTGTAAGAGAGAAGAGCGGTTCTTATGTTCCGCTCTCTTTTATCGATGGTTCTGGTGGCTGCCCTGGTGGTCTTCGGAACCGTGCCGATCGAAGCGCAGTATGCGGCCCCGGGGGCCTACGCCGGTCAGGGAGACCCGCAGAGCGCGTACGGACAGGCTCCGGGATACGCGCAGAATGCTCCCTATCCGCAGGCGCAGTATCCGCAGGCGCAGTATCCACAGGGGCAATATCCACACGGGCCTTACCCACAAGGACAGGGCCAATATCCTCCGGCGCAGCAGCCCAATCCTCAGGCGCAAGACTCTCCACAGGCGAGCCCGGACGGGCAGGGCGCCGACGACCGGCAGCACGGGGTTGCGCGGCTGAGCATTGTGCAAGGCGATGTCAACGTGAAGCTGGGGTCGAGCGGAGAGCTGGTGTCGGCGGCGGTGAACGCGCCGCTAGTGGCCCAGGACCATGTGCAGACCTCGCCCGGATCGCGGGCGGAGGTGGAGTTGGATTCCGCGAACTTGATTCGGCTTGCGCCGAATACAGATCTGGGATTTGCGGATCTCGAATATCATCGGTATCAAGTTCAGCTCGGGGCGGGCGCGGTGATTTATCGGGTGTTGCGGAATTCGGACGCCCAGGCCGAGATCGATACGCCGAGCATAGCGGTGCGGCCCGCGCAGCAGGGTGAGTATCGCGTCGCGGTGCTCGATGACGGCACGACGCAGATTACGGTGCGAGCCGGGCAGGCGCAGGTGTTCAGCCCCAATGGGTCGCAGAATCTGGACGCAGGGCATACGATGCTGGTGCGCGGGAATCCATCGAGCCCCGAATTTCAGAGTTCGTATGAAATCGCGCGCGACCAATTCGACGATTGGAGCGCGGGGCGGGACCGCGAGTTACTTGCCTCCCAAAGTTATAACTATGTAAATCGCGATGTGTACGGGGCGGACGACTTAGATGCCTATGGCAACTGGGTGCCGTCGCAGTATGGCGAGGTTTGGACGCCGCGTCCGCCGGTACAAGATTGGTCTCCCTATAGCTACGGCCAATGGACGTATGTGGACGATTACTACGGGTGGAGCTGGGTAGACAATGCGCCGTGGGGCTGGGCGCCGTATCACTACGGGCGCTGGTTCTGGAACGGCGGTTACGGATGGTGCTGGTGGCCCGGAGCGCGCTTTGGCGTATCGCTGTGGAGCCCGGCGCTGGTGGGCTTCTTCGGGTGGGGCGGCGGTTTGGGAGTTTGGGCCGGACTTGGCTGGGTTGCGCTTGCGCCGTTCGAGGCTTTCCATGCGTGGTGGGGCCATGGGTTCGGCCGCGGCGGATTCGGATTCGGCGCGGGTTATGGACGCGGGTTCGGATTCGACCGGAATGTGAACGTTGCCGCGATGTATAGGAACGCGGCAATTCGGGGCGGCGCCATGACAGCGGCGTTCAACCGATTCGGGGGGCCAGGACAGCGGTTCAGTCCGGCGACGAGGGCGCAGTTAGGGAACGCAAGCGTGTTTCACGGTGGCGCGCCGGTGACGCCGACGCACGGAAGCTTCGCTTTTTCGAATCGCGAGGCGGTTGCCAATTCGCGGTTGAGCTCGGCGGCGAACCGGCAATTCTTCCATCCGGCGCAGGGATTCGGCAGCGGACGGTTTGCGTCGATGGCGGGGGCTCAACGTGGCGTTGCGCCGGCGGCGTCTCAGCATGGAGTTGCGCCGAATATGCAGCGCGGGTCCGGCATGCGGCCCAACTCCGGCGCGCAGGCGGGCTCGTCGGGCGGCTGGCAACGTTTTGGCGCGCCCGGGAATTCGGGCAGCTTGCGGCAGGGTTTCGCCGGAGAGCAGGAGCGCAGCGGTTGGCATAGCTTCGGCCAGCCTCAGGGCTCGGCCTCCGGCACATACGGCGGACGGCCTGGGTATGCGGGTACTCGGCCGTCCTCGCCCGCAGGCAGCTATCAATCTCGCCCGTACGGCGGCTCGACCGCACCACGTTCGAGTTCGCCGGGCTACGGCGGCTATCGCGGGGGATATGAAGGTGGAGGTTCGGCATCCACCTCTCCCCGTTATAGTGCGCCGGCAAGCCCGCATTACGCGGCCCCCTCGGCGCCGCATTACAGCGCGCCGGCGGCTCCGCACTACAGCGCGCCTCATTACAACGCGCCCGCGGCTCCGCACTACAGTGCTCCGCGAGGCGGCGGCTCCTCTCACGGAGGCGGTGGCGGCCACTCCGGAGGCGGCGGGCATTCTTCTTCAGGAGGCCATCGAGGCCGCTGAAGGTTCATGATCCTTCCCTCAGCCGCTCCGGCTCACCTGACACGAGCTGGAGCGGCATTTTTTTTCGCGATCTTGTCATAGTACACTCGCAGACACCATGCGCGTTTTTTGCACTGCGGGCGTGCTGATTCTTCTTGCAGCCGGGAGCGCTTTATGCGAGGAAGTCATCGGAGGGCCATGCCAAGACGACAGGGGTTGGATCGGCTCGAAGCAGATGCGGGAGGCGGAGAGGAGCCACGACTGGGACCGGCTTATCGATTTACGGAAACAAGAAGTTAGGACCGGCTGCGGCATTGCTTACCGTTGGTACGAACTTGCCGACACTCTTCTGCAGGCGGGCCGTCCCAAAGAGGCCTTACGAGTACTGCAAGCGATGGACGCGCGTGGTTTCGAGATCAATCCTTCTCGTGAGGCAAGCAACTTCCCCAGAATCGAGAGGTTCCTGACGACACCTTTGTTTGAAGCCTCGCCTCTCGGGCAAAAGCTTGGAAAGCTAGAGGCGATCTCCGATGAACGGCGGCGAGAATTTGCGCGGAAATTAAGGCGCCTGCCGGCGAAGGAAAGGCCTCCCGAGCACTACGTGGCGAAGAACGCATGCCCATTTGAGTGCTGCCGCTTCGGAGATTGGAGTGTTCTTGCCACGACGAACCTGGTTGCAAACCCCGGCAGCGAGCGCGTCGTTGGAACCGCATCGAAGGGCAGCCGCGTGATAGCCCTGACGGGCGAAGTTCATCTGACGCCGGCGCCGGTTCAAGTTCTCACGGACGGCCTTTTTCGGAAAGGAAGTATCGTTTTCGTACTCGACAAATTGGGCGAGGGATATGCGAACTTTTACGCGAATGGCAAGATTGTCCAGGCGGAAGAAAATTACGCGCGGTACTGCTTTCGGCCATCCGAGGCCTGTTGGGGTGAGACCATTTTGCCGGCGGTTCCGGAGGGTATCTGGTGGATTAAGATCCGGCTGCCGAACGGTGTTGTCGGTTGGAGCAGCCGGTCGAATCACTTCGGCAACAACGACGCATGCGGCTGAGGGCCGGTCGAGGCGCTAAAGGGAATTCGACGTGGGGCGGCAATGCAGGGAAATGGCTTGGGTCTGATAACGGCTGAAGAGCCGCCAGCCGAGGGCTGCGAAGAGCAGCGATCCACCAACAATCTTCAGTTCAAATAGCAGCGGGGAGGCGGCTTCGGGCGGCGGCAGCAGAGAGAGCGCGATGGCGATGAGCGTCACGGCAAGGCCGAAGAAGGAGGCGAGGCGGTTTGCGAACCGGAAACCCGCTCCGAAGATATAGATGAACGGCACGAATGTCGCGATGAGAGTCATATCGACCATGAACTGATAGGCGGCGCGCACGCTTTCGCCCAATTGAGCCATGAGCAAGAAGAGGGTGGCCGCGGCGACTTGAACCAACAAGGAGACGTAAGGGGTACCCCAGCGGGGATGAAGGCGCGCGAAAGCCGCGGGCAGATAATGGTCGAGGCCGATTGTGTAGGGCAGGCGCGTGTTTCCGGCGATCCATGCATCGGCCTGACCGGCCAGAGCCAAGCCCAGCATACCTGCAAGCAACAGGGAGACGGCGGGAAGGCCCAGCCGAGCGGCGCCCGCGACGCCGGCCTGCGCGAGACCTGTCATGGGGCTGATTCGGTCGGGTGGCAGTAAGACAAGGAGCGCGGCGGTGCATGCGACGTAGAACAGCGTGCAGGCGACACCGCTGACAACGGCAGCGCGCGGCAGGTCGCGACGAGGATTGCGGATCTCGCCGCTGACGATGGGCGCGAGTTCAAGGCCGACAAACGCGAAGGCGATTTGAGACCAGAAGTTCAAGGTGTCGAGCGAAGGGCGGGGCAACAGGTCCCAACGGGTGGTCATCGAGCTGCCCTTCTGGAGCGCCAGCACGGCGAGCGCGCAGAGCACGGCGCCGATGATGAAGGTGGACGCGACTCCCAGCGTCCAGAGCCACTTGGCGACTCTGAGGCCGAAGAAATTGCCGAGGAACGCGATCCACAGGACGGCGAGAGTGGCAGGCAAGACGAATGAGCGGAGCTCGGAAAGGCGCTGCCCGAAATCGCCGATCGCATAGACCGTCATGCCGACGCCCGCCATCAACAGCGAGGGCAGATACAGAATGTTCGAAACGAAATAAGTCCAGGCGCACAGGAAGGCGTGGCGGTCTCCGAAGGCGTGCTTGGTCCAGACATACATTCCACCTTGAGCGGGGAACCGTTCCGCCAGGCGCGCGACCACCAGGGCGGAGGGAAGAAAAAAGAACAATGCGGCGACTAGCCACAAGAGGAACGAACCGGCGCCCGAATGCGCGGCAGCGGCTATCCAACGCAGGCTGACGATAGCGCTGATGTTGAGAAAGACGAGATCGCGCAACCGCAGTTCGCGCTTGGGCGCGGGCAATGGCGATGAATCCACTTTCCGATTAGAACCCGGCGGCGGCCGCGTCCCAAACGCACAGGAGCATAGCCCTGGATACCTATTTACTAAATAGGTATTTCATTCTATGATTAGCTATGTCCAATAGCGCGGATCGGCGCGATCTCTTTTCCGGAGCGCTCGAGCTGATGATTCTTCATACGCTCCGGCTGAAGCCCATGCACGGCTATGCGCTGGCCAAGCACATCAAGCAGGTCTCGGAGGACCTTCTGCACATCGAGGAAGGATCTCTTTATCCGGCGCTTCAGCGCCTGTTGAAAGAAGGGCTGCTCGAAGCGGAATCCGGCGTTTCGGCCAAGGGTCGTCCAACGCGCATTTATCGCTTGACGGGCGCAGGCCGGCGCCATTTGAAGCGTGAGGCGTCGAGCTTCGACCGCATGTTGACTGGGATTACACGCGTGCTCGCCGCCGCCGAAGCGTAGGTAGGTTATGAGCCTTTTTCGCCGACGCCGCTACACGGATCTGGAAGTCTCCATCAGCGAACATATCGCGGAAGCGGTGGAGGAGCTGATGGCGGAGGGGCTGAGCCGCAAAGAAGCGGAACTGGCGGCCCGACGCTCGTTCGGGAACCGCACTCTGATCGAAGAAAGCAGCCGGGAAGCGTGGGGATGGACACGGCTTGAAAGCTGGTGGGCGGATGTCGGGTACGCCAGCCGGCAGCTTGCCAAGAACCCCGGTTTCGCTACCACCGCAGTAGCCACGCTTGCGTTGGGCATCGCGGTAAACGCGACCATGTTCAGCCTCGTGAGCGCGTTTCTGATGCCGCGTCTGCCGGGCAAGGACCTGGCGCGCGTGTATGCACTGTCTTCTGTGAATCCGATCGCCGGCGATTTCGCGGAGTTGAATCCGGTTTCGGCGCCGAACTATCTTGCATGGCGCAGCCATACGGATACCTTTTCGGATGTAGCAGCGGTGAACGACTACCAGAGCGCAGGGTTGACGGTGAATGGCCAGGCAGAAAGCATACGGTATTCCGCTGTAACGCCCAACTATTTCGGCCTGCTTCAGGCGCGGCCGGCGTTGGGGCGCACGTTCGCAAAGGATGAAGACGTTCCGGGCCGCAATCACGTCCTGGTTCTTAGCTACGCGCTGTGGGCCGGGCGCTTTGCCTCCGATGCGGGAATCGTCGGCCGCACGGTTCGCCTGGGCCGCGAAGATTACACGGTGATCGGGGTAATGCCGGAGGATTTTCGGCTTCTCGGATTTGTGCCGCAGCTTTGGACGCCGCTGACTGTGACGGCGGCCGACCGATCGGCGGCGGCTCGGCCCGATCGCGACCTTTACCTGTTTGCGCGGCTGGCTCCGGGGGTGACTCCGGCGCAGGCGCGTTCGCAATTAAGCGCCCTGGCTCGTCGAGCCGAAATCGAATATCCATCGTCGGAGCGCCGCTGGGGCGCCTCGATGCAGGCGTTGCCCGAGTTTCTCATTCGTAATTTCGGGATCCGCAAATCGCTGGTTGTACTGATGATGACGGTGTCGTTCATTCTGCTGATCGCTTGCGCAAATGTGGCCGGGCTGTTGCTTACACGAGCGGCGCGCCGCCAGAAAGAACTTGCGATCCGCTTATCTATAGGCGCGAGCCGAATGCGGATTGTTCGCCAACTCTTAACCGAAGGGCTGGTGATCTCGCTTTTTGGCGGAGGCGCCGGTTTGCTGTTGGCGTACGCCGGCATCGCGCTCCTGCGCGCCAATCTCAGTTTCAACGAAGCCGTGAACGCCGTGCCGATCGCTTTGGATCGAAAGGTGCTGGCCTACGCAATGACGATTTCCGTCGTGTCGGCGCTTCTTTCCGCATTGACTCCGGCCGTCAAGTCAGCGCGGAGCGACGTCAATGCCGGCCTGAAGAGCGAAACGCGAGGCGCTTCCGCCGACGCCTCGCAGAGCCGGCTTCGAGCGCTCCTGGTTGTATCCGAGATCGCGCTTGCGCTGGTCCTGCTGACCGGAAGCGGGCTGCTTATTCGCGGCATCTTCCAACTGGAGCATCAGGACCTCGGATTCCCGACCGATCACCTGCTGACTGCGACCTTGAAGCTCGACGCCGCGCAGTACCAAGGTCCCGCGGAAGAGCGTCTCTTTGCGAAGAAACTGCTCACCCGGCTGCAACAGCTTCCTTCAGTCTCAAATGCCGCGCTCTCGTCCGATCTCCCGGGGGGCGATCCATCGAGCAGTTCCTTTCTGATCAAAGGCGAGAGGGAAAACTTGACGGACGCTCCTCCGACCGCGCTAGATGTAGTGGTGACGTCCGAGTACTTCGAGGCAACGCGCATTCCCGTGCTACGCGGGCGCGTCTTCACAAGCGCGGATGAGGCAAACGCTCCTCGCGCCGTGCTGGTGAATCAGGAGTTCGCCCGGCGCTTTCTTGGGGGAAGAAATCCACTTGGCATTCAACTGAAGTTGTCAGGCAAGCATGCTGCCAACACGTGGAGTGAAATTGTGGGCGTGGTGGGCGATAGCAAAACCGATTCCGAGGACGTTCGCATCGATCCCGAAATCTATGAGGCTTTCGCGCAGCACCCAACCGGTTCGCTGTGTTTGCTTCTACGAACGGTAGGCAGCCCGGAGGCTTTGATTTCGTCGGTCCGCCGGGCTGTGGCTGAGATTGATCCGGAGCTTCCCTTGGCGAGCGTAGCCACGATGCGGCAGTTTGTCGAGCACAACCGGCGCGGCAACCCGCTGTTTGTACGCATCCTGGGAATGTTCGCGCTCCTTGCGTTGATCATGGCGGCGATCGGCATATACGGCATGGTGGCGTATTCGACCAGCCAGAGGACGCACGAAATCGGGATACGAATGGCCCTCGGAGCAAGCAGATCCGGAATCTTCCGCACGGTTCTTAGCGGAGGATTGAAGACGGCCGCTATTGGGTCCGCAGCTGGCGCGGCGCTCGCTTTGCCATTGCCGCGAGTGTTCGACGCCATGTTCAGCGGGATCCAATTCGGGGCGCCGATAGTGTACTTGGTCGTGCTGGCCGTAATTGTTTGCGTGGCGTCGGCAGCCACCTGCATTCCGGCTCTCCGCGCATCGAAGCTCGATCCGGCACAATGCTTGCGGGTCCAGTGAGATCATGGGCGACGCGCCATAGTTTCGGCCGGGATTGAGGCGAATCACTCGAGGCGCGCCTTTTCGGGAGCGGATGGCGCCCCGGAGGGAACGGGTTTCAAGCGAACGATGCACCACGCCATCAGCACTAAGTCGAACGATAACAGGGCGACCGCGGCGATGTCGGTTACGGTCTGCGGCAAAAGGGACCGGATGAAATCCGTCATGCAATCGGCGATCTGGAGCGACAAAGAAACGATGAAGAAGTAGATCCAAATGGCGGTGTTGTAGGCGAGCGGGATCTTGTTGGCGCGGGAAAAGCGGTACATGAACCAGAGAAAAGCGGCGCAGGCCGAAGCGGAGCCGGTCAGCAAGAATACTCCCGTGAAGAGCAGCATCAGAGAGTTGCCGTTCGTATCGGCAGGCTCCACATAGAGGCTGATCAGGAGCGCGCAAAGGCAGGTGACAAGCAGGCCGGAGACCAAGCGGATCATTTGCGCCCGGCGCAGTTTGCCGACCACGGACTTACTTTCTTCGAACGTTTCCCAGGCGGCGAGCGGATACAGCGGGGCGAAGAAGAAGAGCGAGAACTCGAATATGCGGCTACTTTCGGCGCTTTCCCAGCCGAAGTACCAGGAGGCGGCATCGAAGAGCAAATTCAGCACGCAATAGAGCGTGATGAAGAGGTAGACGCGGTGCAATTTCAGGGTGAGGACGCGCAGGAGCAGCAGTCCTTCGACCACGGTGGCCCCCATCTGCAACCAATCGAGAGCATGTTTCAACATTCGCTAAGACTATTTGAACGTATTAGTTTCCGAGAGCGGGATTCGGGTTACGCAGCTCACGACAACAGAATCCGAAAGCGCCGATTTCGCGTCTAAATAGTGTAGGAGAAGGCGTACGGAGGTTAAAAGATGTTCAAGAAAATCGGATTTTTAGTGGTGGTGCTGGCGATGGCGCTGGTGCTGGCCAGCCCGACGCCCGCGCAAGCAGGAGTGATCGGGTTTGGAGTGGGCGTGGGACCGGGTTATGGCTATGGGCCCGCATACGGGTACGGCTATCCATATCCATACGCGTATTCGTATCCGTATCCGTACTATGGGTACCCCTATTACGGCTACTATCCATACGTTGGGCTCGGCTACTGGGGTGGCTGGGGCGGCGGTTGGTATGGGCGTGGGTACGGATATGGTTACGGGCGCGGCTACGGATACCGGGGAGGCTATGGTTACGGAGGACGCGGCTACGGTTACGGCGCACGCGGCTATGGTTATGGCGGACGCGGCTATGCGGGTGGATATGCCCGGGGTGGTTTCGGCGGCGGGTACGCGCGGGGCGGCGGCGCGGCGCATGGCAGCTTCGGCGGCGGACACGGCGGCGGCGGCCACAGGTAAGCGCGGATCCGAGTTTCTCGTTTCAACAGGCTCTCCCGTTCGAGGTGAACGGAGAGCCTGTTTTATTCAGGGAGCGGCTCTTGCTCAGATGCGCGGAGGGGAGCTCTTTTTACTGAGCCGATGGGGCGGACCCGCGGGTGCGGAAGAGAGTCAAGGCGGCCAGCGCCGCGAGACCCGCTATCAAGTAGCCGGCCGAAGCGGGTTCCGGAACACCAGAATCCGCAAAACTGACGAAATCTGCCCCGTGCGGACTGTTGCCGGTGAAGATGGGAGTCACGACGCCGTTGCTCGTATTCAAGATGCCAAATTCGTCGCCGACGTCAATGTAAACGGAGCCTGGCGCGAGCCCAGTAGCCGTCACCTGATAGATCGTGTTCGCCCCTGTGTCCGCGAAGTAGAAGAAGCCGCCGGCCGCGGTTGGGTAGATTGTGTCATCCGGATCTCCGCTGATCGGCTGGCCGTTGGTCCCGAGAAGATGAAGGAAGCTTTCGGTTTGATTCGCGGCGCCGGGGTGTTGAACGAATGTGATCTCCTGATCCGCTTCGCCAGTCAAAGCGAGACCGCCGGACGGAGTCAATTTGAGCGAGTCCGGATCGGTGATCGTTGTGGAACTCAGAGCGCCAGTGGCGAGGTCGGTTCCCGTGTAGGTGGAGGTGAGAATGGGCGAGATTTGTAGCGGCGAGTTGAGGCCCGATGTCAACCTGACGATGATTCCATCAGCGCCGGAAACCGGATTTGTCTCGCTCAGGAACACCTGTCCGTTGAGAAAGACAATGTCATCGAAGCCGCGATTGGGGACGTTGGTGTACGAGTTGCCGTAGGCGTATGGGGTGGTTGCGTTAGTGGCTGGATTAATGATGGTCAGCGCGGAGTTGCCGTCCTGGTTCTGGAGAGCCCAGACCAGACCGGTACTGGGATCTACCTTCAGGCCGTCGACGTTGCCGGCGATGGACCAAGTATGTTCGATGGTTCCGGAGGGAGAGTAACGAACGATGGTGCTGGAGCCGCTTCCACCCGTGGAGACAGCGTTGTTCTGATATTCGATCCAAAGGGAGTTATCGCCAAAGCTTACCGAATCGGGGCCGGTAGCACCGACGGCGGAGCCTGTGGCAAAAACGTGAACCGAATAAACGGACGAGGCTTGCGCGAGGCCAACTGCGAGCATGGGCAAGAGCCCGAATACAGCAAAGCGAATCGGTGTCATGATATTCTCCTGGCCGAAGTGAGACGCTGTGCGGGTTGAACCGGCACGCAGGATCGAGTTACGGCGGGGTGAAATTATGGGCACAAGACGGTGAATGGGCGTTTTGCTTTCTCGCAGACGCTCATGATTCAATAAAGTGATCGGCCCACCTTGCGTATCCCGCGCAAACCGATCGCCAACAATTCGAATAGGAGACAGAACCTGGAGCAAGCAGTTCTCGCCCTGGAGGATGGGACGATCTTCGAGGGGGTCAGCTATGGTGCGCCTGTGCGGCGCACGGGCGAAGTGGTGTTCAACACGGCTATGACCGGGTACCAAGAGATCTTTACGGACCCTTCGTATTGCGGGCAGATCGTGGTGCTAACGTATCCGCAGATTGGAAATTACGGAGCGAACCAGCCGGATTGCGAGGCGAGCGCTCCTCACATAGAAGGCTTAGTGGCGCGCGAGATTTCGCCCATTGCGAGCAACTGGCGGGCCGACGATAAAGCCGAACATTTTTTGGCGAAGCACGGCATACCGGTGATTGCGAATGTGGATACGCGTAAGCTGGTGCGTCATCTACGCGAACGCGGCGCGATGCGAGGCGTGATCGGAATTGGCGATGCGGACCGAGGCGAGTTGGTTCAAGCGGCGCGGAGCGCACAATCGATGGCCGGCCAGAATCTACTCTCGCGCGTTACGACCGAGCGCAGCTATGAATGGACCCAGGGAGTCGAGCCGGTTTCCGCATCCGATGGGGCGGGGGGCAGGGAGGCGGCGCAGTTTCATGTGGTCGCTTACGATTACGGGATCAAGCGCAACATCTTGCGGCACTTGGTGCAGATCGGGTCTCGCGTAACCGTTGTACCCGCCGGAACGAGTAGCGAGGATGTATTGGCTCTGAAGCCGGACGGCGTTTTTCTGTCCAATGGGCCGGGCGATCCGGAGCCGCTCGAGCGGCAATCGAGCGAAGTGAGAAAGCTGGTGGGCAAGACGCCAGTGTTCGGGATCTGTTTGGGGCATCAGATTCTGGGGCTGGCATTCGGCGGCAAGACTTACAAGCTGAAGTTTGGGCATCACGGCGCGAATCATCCGGTGCTCAATAAAGGCACCGGGAAGGTAGAGATTACTTCACAGAATCATGGGTTCTGCGTCGATCCGGATTCTCTGCGCGACAGCGACGTCGAGATCACGCACGTGAATCTGAACGATGGGACGGTAGAGGGGCTGCGGCACCGCAACGAGCCGGTGTTCTGCGTGCAGTATCATCCGGAAGCGGCGCCGGGACCGCACGATTCGCATTACCTATTTCACGAATTCGCGGCGGTGATGAAGGATCACCAGCGCAGGCATGCGGCGCTAACGGGGCGCGCCTCCGGCGGAGGCAGGTAAGGATGCCGAGACGCGACGATTTAAAGCGAATCCTGATAATCGGCTCGGGTCCAATCGTCATAGGCCAGGCTTGCGAGTTCGATTACTCGGGGGCGCAGGCCTGCAAGGCGCTACGCAAAGAAGGGTACGAGGTGGTGCTGATTAATTCGAATCCGGCCACCATCATGACCGATCCAGGGCTTGCGGATCGCACCTATGTCGAGCCGCTTAGCGCCGCCTTCGCAGCCGAGGTGATACGGAAAGAGCGGCCGGACGCGCTGCTTTCAACGGTGGGCGGGCAGACGGCGCTCAACCTGGCGGTCGAGCTGGCCGAGTCCGGAGTGTTGGAGCAGTATGGGGTCGAACTGATCGGCGCCAAGATCGACGCCATCAAGAAAGCCGAGGACCGGCTGCTGTTCAAGGATGCGATGCGCAAGATCGGGCTGGATATGACGCAGTCGCAGCTAGTGAACAACGTGGAGGCGGGGCTGAGTTTTGCGGAGCGAATCGGGTATCCGATCATACTGCGGCCCAGTTTCACGCTCGGGGGGACGGGCGGCGGGATTGCATATAACCGCGAAGAGCTGATGGAGATTCTCGAACGCGGGATCGATCTTTCACCGGTGCACGAGGTGCTGGTGGAAGAGAGCGTGCTTGGGTGGAAGGAATACGAGCTGGAGGTGATGCGCGACCTGGCGGGCAACGGCATCATTGTCTGCTCGATTGAAAACTTCGATCCGATGGGCGTGCATACGGGCGATTCGATAACGGTCGCGCCGGCGCAAACGCTGACGGATCGCGAGTACCAGGTGATGCGGGACGCGGCGCTGCGCTGCCTGAATGAGATCGGCGTCGACACCGGGGGATCGAACGTGCAGTTTGCGATTAACCCTGAAAACGGGCGCATGGTGATTGTGGAGATGAATCCGCGCGTATCGCGCAGCTCCGCGCTTGCCTCGAAAGCCACCGGGTTTCCGATTGCGAAGATCGCGGCGAAGCTGGCGGTCGGCTATCGTCTCGACGAGATCAAGAACGACATCACGCGCGCTACTCCGGCCTGCTTCGAGCCGACTATCGATTACGTCGTAGTCAAGATTCCGAGATGGCAATTCGAAAAATTTCCGGGGGCGGAGGCGGTGCTCGGAACACAGATGAAATCGGTGGGCGAGGTCATGTCGATCGGCCGCACGTTCAAACAGGCGCTCGGGAAGGCGTTGAGGAGCCTGGAAACCGGGAAAGCTTCGAACGCCGCGACTCTCGATCCGGTGTTGATTCGCAAGCGGTTGATCACGCCTAATCCGGAGCGACTGGATTACATCCGGTTCGCGTTCGAGCAAGGCTATACGGTCGACCAGGCGCACGAAATGACCAGTATCGACCGCTGGTTTCTCGAACAGGTGTCCGAAATGGTGGGACTTGAGCGATCATTTCAGGGACGCGAGCTGGGCAATATTACGGCCGCGGAGTTTCGGAAAGCCAAGCGCGATGGATTGGGAGACAGCCAGATTGCCAGGCGTTTGGGCGCCACTTCGAGCCAAGTGCGGGAGGCGCGGCTAAGACATGGGGTGCGCCCGGTATTCAATCGCGTGGACACTTGCGCGGCCGAATTCGAGAGCTTCACGCCGTATCTGTATTCGAGCTACGAATCGGAAGACGAAGCGCAGCCGGGCTCGCGCAAGAAGGTGATGATTCTGGGCAGCGGGCCGAACCGCATCGGGCAGGGAATCGAGTTCGATTATTGCTGCTGCCACGCTTCCTTCGCACTGCAGGATTTCGGCGTGGAGTCCATCATGGTCAATTGCAATCCGGAGACCGTATCGACCGACTACGACACGAGCGACCGGTTGTACTTTGAGCCGCTGACGCAGGAGGAAGTGCTCAACATCTACGAGGTCGAAAAGCCGGACGGAATCATCGTTCAATTTGGCGGACAGACGCCGCTGAACCTGGCGATGCCGCTGAAGAAGCTGGGCCTGCCGATTATCGGGACCGATCCGAACAACATCGACCTGGCGGAAGACCGGAAGTTGTTCGGGCGGCTGCTGGAAGAGCTTGCGATACCGGCGCCGGCGCATGGCACGGCTACCAATCTGGAGGAAGCGGTCGAGGCGGCGAGGCGGCTTGGGTTTCCCGTGCTGGTGAGGCCAAGCTATGTGCTGGGCGGCCGCGCCATGGCGATCGCCTATAACGAGGAAACCGTGCGGCGCTACATGCAAGAAGCCGCAACGTTTTCAGTGAGTCGTCCGGTGCTGATCGATCGCTTTCTGGAAGACGCGACGGAAGTGGACGTAGATGCGCTGTGCGATGGCGAGAACGTTCTGATCGCGGGAATAATGGAGCACATCGAAGAGGCGGGCGTGCATTCGGGCGACAGCTCCTGCGTGTTGCCGGCCTATTCGATTCCCGCCGCAACGCTAAAGACGATTGAAGAGTACACGGCGAAGCTGGCGCGGGCGCTGAACGTTATCGGGTTGATGAACGTTCAATACGCTATCAAGAATGGCGAAGTATACGTGCTGGAAGTGAATCCGCGGGCTTCGAGAACGGTGCCATTTGTGAGTAAAGCCACGGGAGTGCCGCTGCCAAAGGTTGCGGTGGGTCTGATGCTCGGAAAAAAGCTTAGCGAGTTTGCAGGGCTGACCGGAGGCGTGGTGAAGGGCTCTCTGGAGGTGAGGAATTCGTTTGTGAAGAGCCCGGTGTTTCCGTTCGCGAAGTTTCCGGGCGTGGACCCCGCGCTGGGACCGGAGATGCGCTCGACTGGCGAAGTGATGGGCGTGGGCGAGAGTTTCGGCGAAGCCTTTGCGAAGGCGCAACTGGCGGCGGGATCGCCTATTCCGGATGCGGGCGCGCTGTTTATCAGCGTGAACGACCGGGATAAGCCGGCGGCGGTGGAGGTGGCGCGCAAGTTCCGCGAATACGGTTTCGAATTGTTCGCGACGCGCGGAACGGCGGCGGCGCTGCGGGCGGCCGGGTTGAGCTCAAAGACAGTATTCAAGGTAAATGAAGGACGGCCCAACGCGGTGGACGTGCTGAAGGCGGGCAAACTGAACCTGGTGATCTACACGACGACCGGGAGCCACTCGTTTCCCGACGAGCAGACGATACGACGCAATGCCGTGACTTACCGGGTGCCGTGCATCACGACTATGAGCGGCGCGAGGGCCGCGGCCGAAGCGATCGCATCGCGCCGGAGAGATCCCATTCGGGTGTGGAGTTTGCAGGAACTGCACGAGCGGGAAGCGGCGGGCGCCTCGGGCGCGTAGGCCGGAGCGGCGCGGGCTGCGCTACCGTATAGCGAGGCCCTCATGAAAACTCGCGCACTCGCCCCGTTCGCGTTGTCTGTTTCCGCATCGTTTCTTTGCCTTGCGCAATCCAGCTTTGCGCAACAGGCAGCGAAGGCGTCTTTCCTTGCGCCACCGGAGTCTCTGCTTCTAAATGGCATGCCGGATCTGCCGGCCGGTATCGCCGAAAGGGCGGCTCGCTACACAGAAGCCCGCTCCGCTCAACCGGTGGATTGGAATCCCACCCGGCGCGAGATGCTCATCAGCACGCGCTTCGGCAACACGGTTCAGCTTCACCTGGTAAAGATGCCTGGAGGCGCGCGGCAGCAGCTCACGTTCTTCTCCGAACCTGTTCGCAGCGGAACATTTCATCCGAACGGCGGGGACTACATTGTTTATTCCAAAGATACGGGGGGCGGCGAATGGTACCAACTGTTTCGCTACGATCTTGCAACCGGCGAAAGCACACTACTGACGGACGGCAAATCGCGGAACGTTCTGGGGCCCTGGTCGACGAGCGGCGATCAGGTCGCATATACATCGACGCGGCGAACCGGCCAGGACACCGATCTGTGGGTCATGAACCCGGCCGATGGCACGACCGACCATATGGCAGCGCAGCTTTCCGGCGGCGGATGGGAGCCCCTCGACTGGTCTCCGGACGATCGAAAGATTCTGCTGATGCAGGGTGTTTCGGTGAATGAAAGCTATCTGTGGGTAGTGGACGCGAGCACGGGCGAAATGACCGCCCTCACGCCGCAAGACAAAGGCGAGCAGGTGGCGTACAGCGATGCGCGGTTCAGTAAAGACGGCAAAGGAGTTTATACCGCAACCGATCGAGGGTCAGAATTCGAGCGCCTTGTGTATCTCGATCTAGCGACGAAGCAGCTCAAGTCGATGAGTGGAGACATCCCGTGGGACATCATCGATTTTGCGTTGTCATACGACGGCAAGAAGATAGCTTTCGTCGCCGATGAGGACGGATTGAGCCGGCTGCATCTGCTCGATACCGCGACCGGCCGTGAATTGCCGACCCCGAAGCTGCCGGTGGGCGACATGGGACCGGTCCATTGGCACCGCAATAATCGCGACCTGGCCTTTGCGTTCACTTCAGCCAAGTCTCCCTACGACTGCTATTCGCTGGATGTGGACTCCGGAAAAGTGGAGCGGTGGACCTCCAGCGAGAGCGCGGTGAATACCGATTCGTTTGCCGACGCGGAGCTCGTCCGCTGGAAGAGCTTCGACGGGAAGACGATTTCAGGGTTCCTATACAAGCCTCCGGCCAAGTTCAGCGGCAAGCGTCCCGTCTTGATTAGCATTCACGGGGGCCCCGAGGGACAGGCGAGGCCCGATTTTCTGGGGCGCAGCAACTACTTTTTGAATGAACTGGGAATTGCGATTATCACTCCCAACGTGCGCGGCTCGCTTGGATACGGGAAGACGTTTTCGAAGCTAGATAATGGATTTCGTCGCGAGGACACCTACAAAGACATCGACGCTTTGATGGATTGGATCGCGACGCGGCCCGATCTGGATGCGGATCGGATTGCGATTACGGGAGGCAGTTACGGCGGCCATATGACGCTGGCCGTTTCTACTTTCTACAGCGGGCGAATCCGGTGTTCTATCGACGTAGTGGGCATGTCGAACCTGGTGACGTTTCTGGAACATACCGAGGCATATCGCCGAGACCTGCGCCGGGCCGAATATGGCGACGAGCGAGATCCCAAGATGCGCGAGTTTCTGGAACGCATCGCGCCGATGAACAACATCGATAAGATCCGCAAGCCGATGCTGGTGGTGGCAGGCTTCAACGATCCGCGCGTGCCAGTCAGCGAATCAGACCAGATTGCGGCGGCTTTGAAGAAGCAGGGAACGCCCGTGTGGTACATGGTGGCGAAGGACGAGGGCCACGGATACCAGAAGAAAGCGAATGCCGACTTCCAGTTTTACGCTTCGATCGCGTTTCTCGAGAAATATCTGCTGGGCGATGGAGTATCTGTTCCCACAGCTTCGCGGGAATGAAGCCGCAACCCTGGGTTTAGTAGGTCCCGGGCCGCTCAGTGACGATGGCGCAGCGAAATAGGCCGGGTAAAGGGAAAGAATTCCTGCATCAGGTTATAAGCGGCGTCCGCGCCGAGGCCGATAAAGCTGCGTTTGATCCCGTTGCCGACGCCGCCGGTGCTTTTGGGCTGCCAGAGGTTGGAAAACTGCCCCGCGCCGAAATCGCTGAAGACGCGGGCATAAGCGAACGACGCATTGCCGTTGTCCTCTTTGCAGACGATCACCTGTTTGAGCGCGTTAAGCAGCCGAACTTTCTTGCTCTTATCTTCCGAAGGAAAATACCGGGGGTCCTCGCGAAACGCCGATTCGAGCACAAAGGCAAACGTCTGGCGCGAGAAGTTGCCCGCGAAGGCCGACCCATACCGCTCCGCAAAGCCTTCGGCGCCTTCGCCCCACTCATGGGGTGAATCCAGTCCTTGACCGAAGGCGGCACTGATGGCCGCGCCGGCAAACCCACGCAAGCCGTAGCTCTGCACGACGCGGTAATCGAATTTGTCGCGGACGGTAAATGGCGGAGCTGTTTCCGTGTTGGGAATTTGAAGCGCCTGCGGCGGCGCGCCGGGCTCATGAGTTTGGCCGGGCCGGGGAGGCGTGGTCTGCTGGGCGGCGGAGTCTCCCGAGGATTGCGTTTGTGGAGACTGAGCGGCGACGGTTGAGCAGAACGCAAGAAATCCGAACAGCGCGGCGGCCGCGGAGCTCTGTGCGAAAAAACGCGATTCGACTTTGCGCATTTCGTCCTTGTTCATAAGTAGCACGCCCGGTTTCAACCTCTCACGCGAGAGGCGGAACGGTTTGGGACCTACATCTCGGGATCTTGGAACAGGCGTATGCCCGCGATGCCTTCGGCGCCCGCCTGCATGCAATCGGCCGCATTCTCCCAGTTGACGCCGCCTAAAGCGAAGACCGGCTTGCCGAGCCGGCAGGCGCTCTTCAGAATCTCGACCCCAACGGGCTTACCTTTGCCGGGCGAGTCGAAGACGGGTCCAAAGGTGACGAAATCGGCGCTACATTGGCGCACTTCTTCGAGAGTGTGGCAGGAGCGGGCGACGATGAGTTTGGGCAGGGTTTGCCGAGGAGCATCGGCGGGTAAGTGGACGCCGTCGGCGCCGGTGGCGAACGCAATGTCGGCTCGGCTGTTGAGCAGTATCTTGGCGTGCAGGTGCTTGCGGGGATCGCCGCCGCGCAGTTCGAGAACGGCGAGCGTAAACTCGAACAACTCGCGCGCTGTGAGGTCCTTTTCGCGTATCTGGATGTAATCCACTCCCAGGTGCACCTGGTCGCGAATCACTTCTAACAGCGGACGGAAACCGCCTACGGCTTTGCGATCTGTGATGTAGTAACGCTTCATGCGGGAACTGAGGCGAGCGAACTGATTCTACGCGATGAAGTATACAGCAGAGGGCGGGATTTCGAGGTACAGACGGTTCTCGCCCCGGAGCGCCTCAAACTCGGACTCACTGACCGTGGCTACGGCGTCGTGGTCGAAAAGCAGCCGGATGCCGCTCGAGGACATGGACCAATTTTCGAGCCGGAGAGAAAGCCTATTGTGATGGGAGCGGGTTTCGGCCGTCCGGACGCGGATCTCGGATTGGCGCACGCAAAGAAAGCCGGCATCTCCTATAAAGTGGCCTGGAAAGTACGGTCCTTCTATCTCCTGGCCGAGAACCGCTAAGCGGCTGGTATGCCGGCCGGGATCGAGAGCAGCGATAGTGGCGGGCAGCAGATTGTAGATTCCGAGCGAGCGCGCAATATCGAGGGACGCGGGGCGCGCGAAGACGGCCTCCCTCGGGCCGCTTTGCAGCACGCGGCCGTTGTCCAGGAGGTAAACGGAATCGGCAAGCTCGAAACACTCGTCGAGATCGTGAGTGACCATGACGATGGGTATCTCGAGGCGCGCACGGGTTTCGCGCATGACGCCATAAAAAGCACGGCGCAGGCGAAGGTCAAGACCGCGCGTGGGCTCGTCCAGCAGGAGCAGGCGCGGCTCGCTGAGAAGTATGCGAGCGAGAGCTGCGCGTTGTTTTTGCCCGCCTGAGAGTTGCGCCGGCTTGCGCGCCGCCAGATCGGCGAGCTCGAAGGCGTCCAGGAGGTCGTGCACGCGTCGATGCCGGTTGAGCGCGCGGCCTTTTTCGCGAGGGGCGGCGGAAGCGGCGAAGCGCAGGTTTTCGCGCACTGTCATGTGCGGGAACAGCGCGTGGTCCTGAAAGATATAGCCGCACCGTCGCTTCTGCGGCGCCAGATGAATATGGGTCGCGGCGTCGAAAAGGAGTTGGTCATGCAGGAGGATGCGGCCTTCATCGGGGCGCGTAAAGCCGGCCAGGCAATTGAGAAGCAGCGTCTTGCCGGCGCCGCTTGGGCCGAAGAGGATAGTGGCGCCGTCCGCGGCGCGAAAGTGGACGTTCAACTCGAACGGTTGTGAATCGCGCGCCGCAGGGAAACGCTTCACGACGCGCGCGTCCACGATATTCTGCTGAGCCATGTTCAAGCAGGAGGATGGGTCCGCGAGCCGCGAGCGAGACGTTCGCTGGGCGCGGAGAGGCGCGCACCCGGCCATAGCAGCGCCAGAGCCGCGCAGGAAACTACCAGGACAAGGATCCGCGCGAGCCTGCCGTTCCCGCTTTCGACGGCGTCATAGATGGCGACCGAGAGCGTCTGGGTGCGGCCTGGAATGTTGCCGGCAACCATAATGGTGACGCCGAAATCGCCGAGCGAGCGCGCAAAGCTGAGAGTTGCGAGAGAGCTGAGGCCACGCCAGGCGAGCGGCAGTGTCACGCGCCAGAAGGTTCGCCATTCGGATGCGCCCAGGCTGTGCGCGGCCCATTCATACCGGTAATCGACGGTTTCCAGAATGGCGCGCGCGGCCTTGATGTAAATGGGCGCCGAATGCAGGAAGGCGGCCACGACGGCCGCTTGCCAGGTGAATACTAAAGGGCTGCCGAACACCGCTTCATAGAGATGGCCGAGAGGGGAGGCACGCCCCACCAGGACGAGCAGGTAGTAACCGAGCACGGTAGGCGGCAGCACCAGCGGGAGAGTGATCAGCGAATCGATAAAATTTTTCCCGAGGAAGGCTTTGTGCGAAAGAAGATAGGCGAGCAGGGTGCCGACAGTCAGAACGAACAATGTCGCAAGGCAAGCGACCCGAAGGCTGAGCCAGAGCGGAAACCAATCGACTCCCATCTGCTTCCGAGGGATTGTAGCATCCGGATCAAATTCGAGCGGCAAACGCCTAATGCACGCTACAATGAGAGTTTCCACCTATAGCTTTTTGAGAGCCATAGGTCTCCAAGTCAGGGAAGGTGGTGAGTTTTTAGTTGGCAGAAGTTCATCTGCAAGATGGCGAAACGCTCGAGAGCGCGTTGCGCCGTTTTAAGCGAAAAGTGCAGCAAGAGGATATCGTAAAGGAGATCAAGCGTCACTCCTTCTACTTGAAGCCGGGCGAAAAGCGCCGCACCAAGGAAGCGCTCGCACGAAAGCGTAATCGCAAGAAGCGTCCGCGGGATATCGAGTAGCGCGAAACTGGCTTGCAAACAGCCCGCCGATCCGATGGGATCGCGCGGGCTTTTCTATTGGTGAAAGCGCGCTATTGAGGGCGTGGGCCCGGGCGACCCTGCTCTTCGGTGTAGCCGGCGGGAATGGCGAATTTCGAATCGTCGATGGGTCCGGTTACGAAATGAGAAGCCTGCGTTTCGGTGATGAGCATTGGAGCATTCGGATCGCCGCCGCCCATCGGCCCCATCGGCGTGGTTACGCCACTGATTGAAATGTCACTTAACAGGGGATAGCCGTCCAGCTTCATCATTTCGCGATAGCCTGCCGCGATGCCGCTGCCGGCCGCGCCCAGTCCGGGCGCGCCCGCAAATGCATAGGAGAACTGTTGGGAGAGCTTCTTGTAGAAATCGCCCGCTTCCTGCATGGCGGCGTCGGGCGCAACCAGCCAGGAATCGACCTTGACTACCATCTGGCCGTTCGCGCCCGCGGATTTCGCGGTGAGCGTCAGAACGGTTTCGGTGGCGTCTTTGCCGTCGATGGCGCGGGTCTGTCCGGTCTTATCCACTTTTACGTCGAACTGCAGATCGCTCACAGCTTGACCGTGGTTCATGCGCTGCTGCGCTTCCTGCATGCGGGCCCGCATCTCGTCGAAGGTTTGGGTCGCATACGTGCGGCGCTGGTTGTTGATGGTCGTGATAGTGCCGGCGTTCAGATCGATAACGCTGGACATCACCGGACCGATGCGCGCCATCTTCGAGCCTTTGATATAGACGGTGTAGTTCTGATCTTGAAACGCGGCCCCGAGAGCGCCGCCTTTGCGGCCGAGCAGCGGATTATTCGCCATGCGGCGCATCATCTCAACCATTGAGCCGCCGGTAAACTTCACGGTTTGATCGAAAGTAATGTCGGCGAGCGCGCAACCGGCCGCCAAGGCGCCTACTACTGCCGTGCGTAATAGTATCTGCAAGTTATTCCTCCAAGCAAGAGTGTAGTGGATGCAGCGCCTTCGAGCCAAATTTCAACTCGGTCTCTCAGCGACGCGATTGGAATCGAAGCATAAGCTGACGACCATCCCAAAAAGCAAAAAGCCGCCGAGCCTTCTTTGGCTCGACGGCCCAGGCTCGACGGCTTCAACTCCCAACTACGCTCGGGACTAGTCGCCCATCGCGCCGACTTCTTCGCGCTTTTCGGCTTCGGCCCCGGGTTTGGCGGCCGATGCGAGTAGCCCATCGAGCGGCACGAAGCCGCCTTCCGGCTTCTTTTCGCCCAGCACATGCTCGCGATAGAGCCGCATCATCTTCTCGTTTTCAAGCTTCTTCTTCAGCGCTTCGTCGCGCGCGCGCGCTTTCTCCTCGCGAGCCGTCTTGGCGATACCCTTCAACTCCAAATCGTGCTGCCGGTCCGCGTTTACGTGCTCCTCGACCAGCACCAGATGGTGTTCCTTGCTCGCCAGCGGCACGCTCTTGTTGCCCGCGAAGATCTCATGCCGGCCGTTCTCCTCGTACCACTTGGTCAGAGTCGCGGTCATGTGCATCTTCTCGATAATGTTGCGCCAGCCCACGCCGGTGTTATAGGCGCAGAAAGAGATTTCACCTTCTTGAGTCGCGTACGGAATGATGCATTGCTCGGTGCGCCGGAAGTCGTAGTTGAAGAGATCCTGGAACCACATGCCTGCGATGAACAGGAAGTTCCAACGATCCGCACGGCGCTTGTCGATGTCGGCGCGGGTGCGGTCTCCCGTCACCTTGCCATACTCCCCGCTCGTCGCCTTCTTGCTCATACCGAAACACTTGTCGAACTTCGCAATGAGGTCCGCCAGCTTGAAGTGCTTGGGGGCTTTGAACGGGTTGTAGTTGCGCAGCAGCGCGAGCGTAACGCCCGCGATCGACAGGAAGCGGCCGCGCGCGGCGTCGTTGATTCGCGCGATGTCTTTCGCGAGCTGGTCGGCGTGGAGGAACGCCGTCACCGGCACATATTCCTTGGTGTCCTTGTCGCACATGACAGCCATGCCGATGCCGCAGTTCGGATGGCAGCCGCAGCTCAATTGGCCCCAGTCGGCGTTAGGCCCGTGCACCAGGTCGGCAAAATCGGAGAAGGTGCTCATGAAGCTGATGGGGAACCAATCGCGAACGGGTTCGCCGATGCCGGTCTGATCCTTGACATCGTGGGCAAGGTGAGAGAGCGTGTAGCGCTGGGCTTTCCTACGCTCCTCGGTGACGGCTTCATCGCGCCCGGTGAAGGAAACCGGCTGGAAGGAAAGGAATGGAATTTTCTTGGGGTTATCGAGAGCAAACTGCACGACGCGCCCGACCTGCTCATTGTTGATGCCGTTCACAATGGTGATGACCGGGACAATGTCTACGCCAGCCGACCATAGATTTTCAATCGCGCGCAGCTTCACATCGAACAGATTGCCCACCGCGCGATGGGAGTTCGCGGCGTTGCCGATGCCATCGAACTGGAGGTAAGCGTAGCGCAGGCCGGCCTCGGCCGCTTCTTTAGCGAATTCCGGGCGCTTGGCAAACTCAATGCCATTGGTCGCCGCCTGCACGCTGTTGTAGCCCACTTTGCGCGCGTAGCGTACAGCGTCCAAAAAGTACGGCGAAAGCGTGGGCTCGCCGCCCGAAAATTGGACCGACATTTGACGCCGGGGCTTGATCGAAATGGCATTGTCGAGCAGCGTCTGAATGTCTTCCCAGCTCAGCTCATGAACGAAGCCAACCTGATTGGCATCCATGAAGCACGGGTCGCACATCATATTGCAGCGGTTCGTCAGGTCGATGGTGAGTACCGATCCGCGCCCGTGCGTGATAGTGCTTGTGCCGTGATTGTGGAGCTTATCGTCGTTATGCGCGCGGATATCGCGGCCGGGAAATACGTCTTCCAGGTGCTTGGAGAACGCGGGATCGATGGACATCAGATCTTCGAACGCGCCGTGGATGGAGCATTCCTTCACCATCAAAATCTTCCCGTCACGCTCGATGATATTGGCCTTTATCTCGCCCACCGGCTGGTTCAACAGGACCTTGTAATCGACTTCGCCGTCGACAATGCGCTGGCGAATTTCCGGGATGCATTTGGGGCAGAGAGAATCCGTTTCGCGGGGCCAGCCGAGTGGCGGCTTTTGCTTCTGGTAGCTCTTCAGCAGCGGCTTATCCGACCACTTCGGAGTGAAAGACTGATTCTGATTGACCTGATTCAATCGATCGAAAACGCCCCAGGCGGCATTTGCGCCGAAGGTCACTGCTCGTTCGAAATATTTGATGGGTTTATGCATGGTCAAAGGTCCGTCGAAGGGGCGATCTGTTCTCCTAGATTGCTGGCACGGTTCTATGCCCGTTTACATGACCAGTATAGGAGTCGGTTAACTCACTGATAAGTAAAAGAAACCGAACAGCGCCGATTTGCGGTTGTATGGAAGATTCAGGGGTCGAGTGGTACGCCGGTTCTGGCCCCAAACCTATTCAAAACCAATAACTTACCTCCGCCGGTAGGGCGCGGGCGTTTTCATGCGACCGTTTTGTCCGCCGGGTCGGCCGGTATGGCGCGCTCGGATTAGCCCATGCTGCAAAATGGTATCTCCTCCTGCTCCATGAAACCCGCCCCTGGCCCGACCCGAATAACCCGAATTGCCGCCTGGATCTGTTTTGCGGCCATCATGTACCTCATTTTCACGGAGGTCGCCTCGCCCTGGGCGAAACTCCCTGCGCTCGGCAACATCGGCTTCACCCTGGTGTTCGTCCTGTTTGCGCTTACCCATTGCGCCGCCTGTTGTGGCTGGAAACGGACGGGAATGTTCTTTGCGCTGGCCGGCGTTGTTTCTTATCTGCTGGAGGAGATCGGGGTACGCACCGGATGGGTCTATGGCGCATACCATTACAGCGACATGCTCGGTCCCAAAGTGGGCCATGTGCCGGTAATCATCCCGCTCGCTTGGTTCATGATGATTTATCCATCGTGGGTAGTGGCTCGCGCTCTCACGGCGGAGGTTGAGCTGCGCTCGGCAGCGGGCGTCGCGGCCTCCGCCTTAGTGGCCGCGATGGTGATGACGGCTTGGGATACGGTAATGGACCCAGGAATGGCGGGGGCGGGGAATTGGATCTGGGAGCAGGGCGGCGCCTATTTCGGGGTTCCTCTTCATAACTACTTCGGATGGCTTCTGACGACTTTTCTGGTTTATGTGGGCGCCGTTGTCCTGCGGAGCGCCGCGACTCAAACGAAAATTGCGAAAGGCTTTCCAGCGCTTCCCGTCATCGTCTACGCGCTGTACTCGCTCGCCTATATCGTGCCTCGGCCGAGGCCCGCACTCCAGGTGGTCGCTCTCTTCGCGATGGGACTGCCGGCGCTCTTGGCTTGCATCCGGATCTGGCTCACGCGCGGCGTCAGTGGCGCAGCCGAAGCGTGACTGCGTCTCCAGGCGCCAGTTTCAGACGCTCGGCCGCGCTCTGCCGATTCATTCCCAACTCCAGATAGCCCGAACTGCCCGCAAAGACGAAACACACATCGGGCGGCGCGTCGCCGAAGGTTTTGGCGAATCTTGTTACGGTTTGCCGGCCGGCTTCGAGTTCAAAAGGGACGGCAGAGAGTTGCTGAAACTCGCTCGCTTTCAAATTCGTAATCGCATTTCCAAAGCGGTCGACGCTGATTATAGTTGCGATCCATAGGCCCGCTTCCACTTGGCGAGGGTCGAGGCCGCTCAGGAGTTCAAGATCCTGGAGCGTGGGGCCCAGATCCTCAAAGCGCGCGGAGCCTCCGGCCAGCGCGGCGGCTACAGGCGAGAAGATATCGCGGCCGTGGAACGTGGAGGATGGCGAAGGCAGCCAGAAGTCGCGGTTTGTCAATTCGCGGACGCATATGCAAGGGTCGCGCTTTGCGACCAGAGTGAGGCAGCCGTTATCGGGCGCGACGAAAGATTGTCCGAGCGCCTGCGCGCACACGGGACGGCGCGGCGTCCCCACGCCGGGGTCCACGACGATCAGGTGAACGGCGCCCACCGGGAAGTACTTGGCTGCCTGATCGATTGTGTACGCCGCCTGCAAGATGGAAAAAGGCGGAATGTCGTGCGAAATATCGACCAGGCGCGCCTCGGGACAGCGGCTGAGGATGACCCCTTTCATGGTTGCGACGTAATGGTCCTGAAGGCCGAAATCGGTGGTGAGAGTCAGGATGGGAGACACGCGAGGCACGCTCATACGCTGTTAGAATTGTATTGAAAACGCCCGATTTTCCTTCCTCGGGTTTCCGCGGCAGGCACTTGCTTTACTTCGATCACAACGCTACCTCTCCTCTTGCGCCCGAAGCCGCAGACGCTCTCGCCGCGGCGTCCCGAGACATTTTCGGCAATGCATCGAGCATTCATCGAGCCGGCCAGATGGCACGCCGCCATTTGGAATCGTCGCGCGCCGCTATCGCTCAATCGCTTGGCGCATCGCCAGCCGAACTCGTTTTCACGAGTGGTGGAACCGAATCGAACAATCTCGCCATTTTCGGACTTCTTCGCAGCCTGGGCGCAGAACGGAGGCATATCGTTACGACGACTATCGAGCACCCCTCCGTTCTCGAACCTTTTCGTCAACTGGAGCGCGAGGGCATGGAGGTCACTTATGTCCGCGCCGGCCCGGGCGGCCTCGTCGATGTGGAGGAAATGCGCCGCGGCTTGCGTGAGAACACCGGGTTCGTTTCGATCATGCACGCCAATAACGAGACGGGCGCCATTCAGCCCATTGCAGAGATTTCGAGGTTGCTGCGCGCCCGAAAGATCTATTTCCATTGCGACGGCGTTCAGGCGTTCGGCAAGATACGCGTCAACGCGCAAGATCTCGGAGTCGATTCTTATTCGGTCAGCGGGCATAAGCTCTACGGGCCAAAAGGGATCGGAGCTCTTTTCGTACGGAAAGGTGTTGCGTTGACGGGCGTGCAGCGCGGCGGCAGGCAGGAGCGCGAGAGAAGAGCCGGGACCGAAAACGTTCCCGCCGCGATGGCCTTCGCGCGCGCGGTGGGACTGGGCGCGAACGATAGCGCGAATGTCGCGAAGCTTCGCGATCGTTTCGAGGCGCAAGTGCAGGGTGCGCTCGAAGGCGTTGAGGTCAACGGCTCGACCGTGTTCCGCCTGCCTAACACAAGCAACCTGTTGTTTCATGGCGTGCCAGCGGAAGCTTTGGTAATCGCGCTTGACATGAAGGGAATGGCTGTATCGACCGGCTCGGCATGCAGCAGCGGTTCCGTCGAGCCCTCGCACGTTTTGCTTGCCATGGGCCGTACTCGCGAGCAGGCGAAATCGAGCGTGCGTTTCTCATTCGGGCGGTACAACGGCATTGAAGACGTGGACGCGCTGGCCGAGGCTGTCATTGCTTCCGCGAGGCAGCTTCGCAAAGCCGGGTCAAGGGAGCTGTCGCTTGCCTGATAACGAGCGCGCCGCCCCCGCAGCTCCGATCGCGGTAGCGATGTCGGGCGGGGTTGACAGTTCCGTGGTGGCCGGCCTGTTGCAGCGCGAGGGTCTGCCTGTTGTCGGGCTCACGATGCAGCTATGGGACCAGCGCCGTCTGCCCGAGCTCGCGCCCGAGGGCGGGTCGGTGGGCCGCTGCTGTTCGCTCGACGATGTGTATGACGCCCGGCACGTGGCCTCCCTGTTGGGCATTCCTTACTACGTGGTGAACTTCGAGGAGCGATTCGAGCGCGAGGTGGTGAGGCCCTTTGTAGACGATTACCTGCACGGGCGAACGCCGATTCCGTGCACGCTTTGCAACAACTTCATTAAGTTCGATCAGTTTCTGGCGCTGGCGGATGGGGTCGGCGCGTCTCGGATCGCAACTGGGCATTATGCGCGGTTGAGCTTCGATGGCGAGACTGGGCGCTACCAGATGCGCAAGAGCGTGGACGCGGCTAAAGACCAGACATATTTCCTTTGGGGACTTACGCAGCCGCAACTGGCCCGAACGCTGTTTCCGCTGGGCGGAATGGAGAAGGCGCAGGTGCGCGCGCTGGCCAAAGACCTGCGCCTGCCGATCGCCGAGAAGAGCGATAGTCAGGAAATCTGCTTTGTGCCGAACGGCGACTACGCCGCGTTCATCGACGCGTACTTCCGCGAGCAAGGCATTCCGACCACTCAGACGGAAGGAGAAATTGTCGATACATCCGGCCGCGTTATGGGCCGTCACGCCGGAACGCATCGCTTCACGATCGGGCAGCGACGCGGGCTGGGCGTGGCCGCGCAAGAACCGCTGTATGTTATCTCAACCGATCCGGCTTCTCAACGTGTCGTGGTTGGCCGGAACGACGAACTTACGCGGCCTTCGCTGATCGCCAAGGACTTGAATTGGATCTCGATCGCGCCTCCCGCCGAACCCCGCGCGGCGCAGGTAAAAATTCGCAACAAGCATGCGGCCGCGGCGGCGACGCTTGTGCCGGAATGCGACGCGTTACGCATTGAAGTGAGATTCGATGAGCCCCAACGCGCGGTTACTCCGGGTCAAGCGGCGGTTTTCTACGACGGCGACCTGGTGCTTGGCGGCGGGTGGATCGAATAAACTCCTCGGTTGGGCTCAAAGAAACATCGCCTGCAGATCTGGTTAGAGTACGCGGTTGCTTTCGCGCTGGTGCAACTGCTTCGCCGGCTGCCGTGGAGCGGGGCGAACTTCGCCGCAAGGGCTGTCACGCGCGTGCTCGACCGCGCCGCTCCCCGCATGCGGCAGGTTGCGCAGAAGAACCTATCCTGCGCGCTGCCGGCTTTGAGCCCGGAACAACGGGGCCGCATCGCGGATGGAGTTTTTGAGAGCATAGCGCGGCTGCTGGTGGCGCTCGCGCGATTCCCCTCGCTCAACCGTTCGAACATTTCGGAATGGATTCGTTATGAAGGCCTGGAGCACTATCAGGCTGCCAAACGGAAAGGGCGCGGCGTCCTGATCGCCACCGCTCATCTGGGCAATTGGGAACTCAGCGCTTTCGGGCATGCGCTCCTGACCGAGCCGATGGATGTGATGGTGCGGCCGCTCGATAACCCGTTGATCGACCGGCTTGTGGCGCGGCGACGGACTCTTTCGGGCAACCGCCTGATCGACAAACGCGACGCCGCGCGGGCTGTGCTGAAGAGCCTGCGCAAGAACTCGGCTGTGGGAATTCTGATCGATCAAAATACCGCCGCCTCGGAAGGCGTATTTGTAGATTTCTTCGGGGTTCGGGCGTGCGCCGGAACGGGGCTCGTGAAACTAGCGCATCATTCGGGCGCGCCGGTGATCCTCGGGTTCGCGCTCTGGGAGGAGCGCAGCCGCCGGTACGTGCTGCGCTTTTACCCACCCCTCGAGATGACGGGCGATGTGGCCGCCGATACGCAGCGGCTTCACTCGCGCCTGGAGGCCGTCATCCGCGAGTATCCGGACCAGTGGATGTGGATCCACCGGCGCTGGAAGACGCGGCCTTCCGGCGAACCTCGGTTCTATTAATCGGCGCCTATTGAGCGCCGCCGTGATGAGCGACGCGATGCCTGCGGTGCCGGCCTGGACCAGTTCCCGTGCCGCCGGTTCCCGTACTTCCTGAACTGGTTCCCGTTCCGCCTGTACCCGTTCCGCCGGTTCCTGTTCCGCCCGTTCCGGCGCCGCCGGTGGTTGTTGTTCCCTCGAGCGCGCTCAGAATCGCCGCGCCGTCCGGGCTGCCCAGTCCCGTGCAGGGGTCCCACCCCGGACCTGCGCTGTAGTAGCCGAGCCCGCTATCGTCGTTGTTGCCGCTGGTGATGTCGTGGTAATCGGCTTCGGGTATCGAATAGAGCGCGGCATTCACGTAGCCCACGTTCTTACCGAGGCTTTGATTGATCAACGCGAACAAGCCCGCCCAGAGCGGAGCGCAGGCGCTTGTGCCGCCGACTACCGCGCTCTGCCCGTCCACCACAATTTCGTATCCAGTCTGGGGGTCTGCGTTGGCGGCCACATCGGGAACGCCGCGTCCGGCAAAACCGGTCTCAGGCTGCGCCGGCACGCCCGCCGAGGACTGATAGCTGGGCAACTGGAATACGTTGCTTACACCGCCTCCGGTCGCGCCTTCGTTATTGGCGGTCTCGTTCCACACGACTTCGGAGCTGATTGTTTCGCCGGAGACGGTCAAGGTTGTTCCGCCGCAAGCGACTACGTAGGGGCTCGACGCGGGGAAATCGACATGGAGCTGGCCGTCCGAATCGCCGTCCGATGAGCCGTTGTCGCCGGCCGCCACCGTGACGGTGACGCCGAGCATCGCGCCATCTTCTAGCGCACTGTTCAACGCGGTCTGAGATTGCTGCGTCCAACTGTCCTCGGGGCCGCCCCAACTGATGGAGATCACCGAGGGATGGTTTGTCGTATCGTGCACCGCGTCGGTCACGGCGTCGATGAAGCCTTGATCGGTGTTGGGGGTGAAGTAGACCGCGATATCGGCGCCATTGGCGATCGATCCCGCGACTTCGATATCCAGTTCCACTTCGCCGTCGGACTCGGAGCCCGGCGAGTTCTGGCCGCCATCGACCGATACAGCCGTCACGTTTGGCTCCGAGAGACCCAAGCCGCTGAAGAACGTCTGGAGATCGGAGGCCGTATAGCCTCCGCCGAGCTCGATGATGCCGATGGTCTGGCCAGCGCCGGTGACGCCAGTCGGGAAGTTATAGGCTTCGGCTACTTGGGGCGGCGTGAATGTGCCGCCGACCGCAGCGGCGGCCGCTCGCATGCGGAAATGCGCTCTTGCGACTTCGCGCGTGTCCATGCCCAGGACAGCCATCACGGCGCCGCCCAATTCCTCCGGTATGCTGAGCGATCCTGTACGGGCGCGAAAGGTTTGGCCTGCCGCGGAGCGATAGGCGGTCAGCTGGGTACCGAACGCCGCGGTCATGGCGCTCGCGCTTCCGGTCAACACCACGCGACGCTTTACCGCGCTGCTTTCGACGACAGACAGCCCGTGCCGGTGCGCAAACCGAAGGAGCGTCCGAATGTCCTCCGGGTCGGCGCCGTACAATTCCGCAAACTCCTCGCGCGAGATGGGAGGAAAAGCGCCGGTCCGTGGGTCGATCTCCGGCTCATTTCGGCGGTGCAATATGACGCTGACGCGAACAGTTTCAGTGCCTGGAACCGGTCCCGACGCGGTTGCATTGGGGGGCCTATTTCTTTCGCTTCCCGGTAATTGAATGAATTTATCGAAGGCCATCTTGGGATCCTTTCTGATTCGTAGGAGGGCTAATTGGCAGTTCCAGTGTACCCTTGCCCCTTTCAATTTTGAGGCCGCGCCACGCCGCCCCGAGCTGTCATGCGTCCGGCCGTTACAATTAGGTTCGAATCGATGGCCAAGCTTGACAAAATCGAGATTCGCCCGCTGAGCGCGATCGGGGAATTCGCCGAAGCGGTGCGGCTTCAACGGGAGATCTGGGGTTTCGACGATATTGAATTGCTGCCGCAGCGATTATTCGTGGTGGCGAGCAAAATCGGCGGCCAATTGCTGGGTGCTTTCGACGGAGCCGAGATGATTGCCTTCTGCCTCTGTATTCCGGGTCTCAAGAGTGGAGGGAAGTCTTACTTGCACAGCCATATGCTTGGCGTATTGCCCGCTTACCGGAACACCGGGCTGGGCAGAAGAATGAAACTGGAACAGCGGAAATATGCGCTCGCGAACGGGGTAGATCTGATTGAATGGACTTTCGATCCGCTGGAGATCAAGAACGCTTTTTTCAACATCGAGAGGCTGGGCGCAATCGTGCGGCGCTACGTTTACAACCAATACGGCACGACCAGCAGCCGCCTGCATGGCGGATTGCCGACCGACCGGCTGGTTGCGGAATGGTGGATACGTTCGCCGCGCGCCGAGGCGGCGGCCCATCAGCAACCGTTTACGCGCCCGGCCGTAGCGGCGCAACTTTCGGTGCCGGCCGATATAGCGGAAATTCGAGCACGCGACCCGCGCCGCGCGCTCGAAATACAGGCGTCAATCGGCGAACAATTCAACCGACAATTTCGCGCAGGCGCCGCCGTAATTGGGTTTCAAAGATCAGAAGCTGAGGGAACGTATTTATTAGGCTCATGGGAATCAAAGTAGAGCAACTTATTCTGCGGCAAATTCGGATGCCGCTGGTTCATTTCTTTGAAACCAGCTTCGGCCGGACGCATGAACGCGACATAGTTCTGGTGGAAGCAGTAAGCGACGGCGTATCGGGCTGGGGCGAGGTCACCGCCGGGGAGAATCCGTTTTACAACGAAGAGTGGACCGGCTCCGTTTGGCCGCTGCTGATCGATTATGTAGCTCCACGAGTGTTGGGTCACGAGTTTGCTTCGGCGGCCGAGGTGAACGACCGCACAGCGCACATTCGCGGCCACAACATGGCCCGCGGCGGCGTGGAGGCCGCGATCTGGGACTTAGAAGCACGGCTGAAAGGCGAACCTCTCTGGAAGACGATTGGAGGCGGGGCGCGGCGGGAAATTGGCTGCGGAGTTTCCATCGGGATTCAGGACACCGTCGATCAGCTCCTCGAAAAGATCGAGACCGAGCTTGCGGCCGGCTACCAACGCATCAAGATGAAGATCAAGCCGGGATGGGATGTCGATGTGATCCGGCGCGTCCGCGAGCGGTTTCCCAGTATCAAACTAATGGCGGACGCGAATTCGGCCTACACTCTGGCCGATATGGAGAATTTGAAGCGGCTCGACGAATTTTATCTGATGATGATCGAGCAGCCGCTCGCCCATGACGACATCATCGATCACGCCGTGCTACAGGCCGCCCTGTCCACGCCGATCTGCCTCGATGAATGCATACGATCCGCTCATCAGGCCGAGCAAGCAATCCGCTTGCATGCCGGACGGATCGTCAATATCAAGCTGGGCCGGGTGGGAGGATTCGCGGAGGCAAAGCGAGTTCACGACATTTGCCAGGCGAATTCGATTCCGGTCTGGTGCGGCGGCATGCTGGAATCGGGCATCGGCCGGGCGCACAACATCGCGCTTTCTACCTTGCCGAACTTTGTCCTTCCGGGGGATGTCTCGGCGAGCAAGCGCTATTGGAGGAAGGATATCGTGCACCCGCCCGTGGAAGTTACCTCGCGCGGAACCATCGAGGCGCGCGACGACTCGGGGTTCGGTTACGATATCGACAAAGATTATCTGGAGAGCCTGGCAGCGCGCCGAGAAGACTTATACGCTGCACGGCTATTCTGAAGCGCCGCGGCTATTCTGAATAGATATGCTCAAGCCGAGTATTTTCCGCGAATACGACATTCGCGGGATTGCCGACGATGAACTATTGGATGGGGATGTCGAATCGTTAGGCCGCGCGCTGGCAACTTATATCATTCGCCATAGCGGGTCCGCCATCTGCCTTGGACGGGATTGCAGACTGAGCGGGGAGCGGCTGCACGATGCGCTGCTGCGCGGACTAATGGCGGCAGGCGCGCATGTTCTGGATATTGGAACGGCGCCGACGCCGCTGCTTTATTACTCGGTGGCGCACTTCAATGCGGATGGCGGCGTGATGATCACCGGCAGCCACAATCCGCCCGAGTATAACGGCTTCAAGACGGTTTGCGGCGCGGGCACATTGTACGGGGATGATATACAAGCGGTGTACAAGATGATCGCCGGCAGCGATTTCGAGCAAGGCGCAGGTACGGTTAAGGATGTGGACGCCGTGTCGCCGTATGTAGAGGAGATCGCCGGCCAGTTTCACTGGGAGCGCAAGGTAAAGGTGGTGGTGGATGCCGGTAACGGCGCCGCCGGGCCCGTCGTACATCGCGTTCTGGAGAAACTAAACGTAAAAGCAACAGAAATGTTCTTCGAGATGGATGGCCATTTCCCGAACCATCATCCGGACCCGACCGTTCTTTCCAACCTGTGCGCGCTTCAGGAAAGCGTTCGCAAGCACAAGGCGGACCTGGGTGTTGCTTACGATGGGGACGGCGACCGCATCGGGGCTGTGGATGAGAATGGCGACGCGGTTTACGGCGACATGCTGATGCTCATTTTCGGCCGGGAGATTCTTTCACGAAAGCCGGGGTCCACGTTCATCGGGGAAGTGAAGTGTTCTCAGGTGATGTACGACCGCCTGAAAGAGCTAGGCGGAAATCCCATCATGTACAAGACCGGCCATTCGCTAATCAAGGCGAAGATGAAACAGGAACATGCTGAATTGGCGGGAGAGATGTCGGGCCACATGTTCTTCGCGGACCGGTATTACGGTTACGATGACGCGATTTACGCGACATGCCGGCTTCTCGAAATACTGGCGAACTCGGGAGCGCCGCTTTCGAGTCAATTGGAAGACGTGCCTAAGCTGGTTTCCACTCCCGAGCTGCGGGTGGACTGCGCCGACGATGTGAAGTTCAAGGTCGTCGATAAGGTTGCCGAAATGGTTCGAAAGAATTACGAGGTGGTGGATGTGGACGGCGTTCGCGTGATGTTCGAGCATGGGTGGGGTTTGGTGCGAGGATCGAATACCCAGCCTGTGCTCGTGATGCGCTTTGAAGCATCGAGCAAACACTATCTGCAGCAGTATCGGAGCGAAATCGAGGGGATCGTAGAGCGGGCGAAGAAGGAAGTCGGGGCCTAAGACTCAGTTTTTCGGGCCGAAGTTCTCGGTGCGGCCCGCCAGCGGTTTGACAATTGGACCGCCGCATACGCCGACTCCGGTGTTGAGCAGAGCGTTCAGAAGATTGAAGAAGACGGCGTAGACCACCTGTTCGGTGACGGGTTGACGCCCCGGCATGCGATAGCTGTTCGGAAGCTCTTTCGAGATCTGAACCCGAATGGCATGAGGAAGGGCGCGACCGCTCTTATCGCGCGAGTTCGCAAGCCAAACGGGGGTCTGCAGCACTGAGCCGGACGTGCCGTCCACGTAGAATTGGCACCGCGAGAACCATCCGAGGTTTCCCGGATCGGCGGCATCGAAGAGCAGCAAAGGCGCTTGCCGGTCGGTTGCCGATAGGTCGATCGAGAGGACGCGCGACTGATCGTCGAGCTTGAATTCGAATCCCGCCTGACGAGCGATGCTGCCGATAAACTCCGGATCGAGTTCGAGCAGCAAGTACTTATTCGGTCCGGCTTCGAGAACTTGCATCGGAATCTACATTCTAGCGTCGGATGGGTTGAGAGCAGGCTAGAGAGAGGCCGTTAGCGCATTCAATAAAAGATCCACGTTTTCGGTGGTGGCGAGCGGGCCCATGGCGCCGATGCGGAGGATTTTGCCCGCGAGCTGGCCGAGGCCGGAGGCGATCTCGATGGCATGATCTTGCAGCAGGCGCTGGCGCAGCGCGGCAGGATCGACGCCGGGCGGCGGGAAGACCGTCGTGAGATGCCAGATGCGATCTTCCGGGCGGGCGACAAGAGGCTCGAAGCCGAGCTTGACCAAACCGGCGATCAGGCGTTCAGAGGCGAGCCGATGACGCTCCCATCGATTTCGCAGGCCTTCGTCTTCGATAGCGGCAAGAGCCTGGTGCATGGCGTAATAAAGCGGCGGCGAAGGAGTGTGGTGATAGACGTGAGGCGCATCAAAGTACTTGGCGATGAGTTCGAGGTCCAGGTACCAGGTGGCGGGGTCGCGTTCGCGATTCCGAAGGCGCTCCCAGGCGCGGGGCGAGACGGACACTGGCGAGAGGCCGGCGGGACAGCTCAAGCCTTTCTGGGAGCAACTGAAGGCGACATCGATTCCGACCTCGTCGAGGGAGACGGGCATCGCGCCGAGTGACGTTACGCAGTCGGCGATTACCAGAGCGTCGATAGCTCGCGCTGCGGGCGTGATCGCCTTGCCGGATTGATAGGCGCCGGTCGAGGTCTCGGCTTGCACAAAAGCGACGAAGTCGGGGCGCTCGCGTTCGATGAATGGCGCGGCTTCGTCAGCAGTGAACACCTGCCCCCATGGCTTTTCGAAACGCACGACCTCGGCGGCCATTCTGCGGGCCATGACGGTCATTCGATCCGCGAAGTGGCCGGCGGCGAAGATCGCAATCTTCGAGCCCGGTCGAAGGAAGGTTGCAAGCGAGGCTTCCATGGCGCCGCTGCCGCCCGCAGGGATTGGAAATGTGGCGGAGTTCCGGGTGCCGAATACGGTGCGCAGCCCGACCCGAATCTCATCGAGGAGTTCGAGGAAATAGGGATCGAAGATGCCGAGCACGGGCAGGTTCATGGCTTCGTACGCGCGCGGTTCGACCATTGCAGGGCCGGGCCCGTAGAGCAGCCGCTTGGGCGGGGCGATCCGTTTCGCCGCTGTTGCCAACATGTCTTCCAACTTATCAGGGCGCGACCGCCCCGCCGCGCCTAAAATCGCCATTTCGCCTGGAAGCGCCGAGAGGTTCCCGGCGGGATTCCGCCATGTTTCCTCCGGATTCGATTCGAGCAGCGGTAGACCTTTGGCAAGAATGTATCGCAGCCACACGCCGCAAGCCTACGAGGTCACGACCGCGGTGATCACCAGCGCGGTATAGAAAGCGGCATTGATGAGGCCGGCGTCATAGGCGACACTCAAGTTAGCGAACGATGCGCGCTTCGATGTAGCCGGAGGGCTCGTCGGTCGGGACGAAGACGCGGTTTGGATTATCGATGCCGAAGCGCGCCAGGTCCACGAGAAGACAATGCTTGTTTGGCATGACGAGGTGGATATTCGAGACGTCGCCCACCTGTTCAAGAACAGCCTGTCCCATGGCGAACAGCGTGTGTTGAACAGAGAGGCTGGCATGGCGAGCAAACGATTCGAGCAAAACGCGGCGGATCTGGCGGTGTGCTTCGTTAAACGAAATGTTGTCGCCCAGATATCGCCATTGGGCCTGGAGCACGGTCCCGAAAAGGCGGTCGTCTGTTTCCGCAAGCGTCGTGTATTCGTCTCTTAAGAAGCCGGAGAAACCGGAGTCCGATGTTTTGAGAATCTGGAGGTCTTTGAGGCCGGAGCTTGCTTCGAAGGCGGATCGCGAGGCGCGGAGCTTCGCCGTGCGGCGCTCGTTGCCGGACTGCAGGAAGGCGGCGTTTTGGCCCGGAATGTGCTGCCAAGGAATTTCTTCGATATCGACCGTCACTTTCAACAGGTCCTGAAGACGATCGAGGAAATGCTTCGCGATGCCCTGGGCGAAAACCTCCGCGCTATCCCATGAGAGCTGCCGGGCCAGTACGTAGACGGTGTTCTTCATGGTGTCAGTAGGCAGAATGCGGGAGTTATCGCCGTGAGTGTAGGCGGCTGAGAAGTCGCCCTCGAACAGGATGCCGATCGAGAGTTCGCGAACTTGATGAGGCTCGCGATCGCGATCGACGTAAGTCAATCGAACGCGAGTTTTTCCGTATGCATCGGACTGGATGGCCGTCAAGCTAGCTCCCGCGATAAGTGGTGTAACCGAATGGGCTCAATAACAAGGGAACGTGATAGTGAGCGGATGAATCGCGAACAATAAAGAAGATGCGTACCTCCGGATAGAATCCGTCCGGGTAGTAACTGCCGGAGTCGAATAACAGGCAGTAATTCCCCGGTTTCGGATTGGCTAGCAAAGTTTGTATCCGGCCATTTCCGTCTGTAATTCCGCTGCCGGCCAGCTCGCCGCCGAAAAAAAGCTGGACCATGATGCCGCTAGCAGGGCGTCCCGCTGAGACATCGAGAACATGCGTGGATATGCCGCTCATGCGCTTAAGAGCTTTATCAGCCGAAGACGGATAATTTTCGCATGTTCGGCGGCCGCGACTTGCAATTCTTGGTCGGGCGAATTATCGAGGCGAGCAGTTAAAGCCTGGAGCATGGCCTGTGCCGATTGGCCGGTGGCGCAAATAAGAAAGATCCAGCCGAAGCGGCGCTCATATTCGAGATTGCGGGCGGCGAGCTGATCCAGAACATAATGCGGCGCGGAGTTCAGGCCGCTTTGTTCCTGCGAGGATAAGGCGGATAGGTTCTTTTCACCGATGCGGGGGTGAGCGCGGAAGGCTTCGATCCAATCCGATGGATCGAGCGCCCACCAGGCGGAGTCAGCGGCTGTAAGAAGGGCTGTTTGGTTGTGAAACGGCCGGGCGGCGAGGAAGCGATCTACCCAGCGAGCGCAGCCGCAGCATTCGAAAAGCGGCGGGCGCAACGCCTCTTCGGGCGCCTGGTCGATCTGGTGAAGAGTCAAAGCAGCGTCTCCAGGAACTGGCGCAGAAGGTTTTGGGCGACGAGAGAGCGGTAGCCGGCAGTCGATCGAATGTCGCTGACAGGGGCGATTTCGGAGATCAATGCGTGAAGCGCATCCTGCGAAGGTCCGGCGGATACGGCGCGTTCCGTCGCGAAGCATCGCAATGGGACTGGAGCGACGCTCGCGAACGCCAATCGGATCTCGGAGACCCGGCCCGCTTCCGTGCGGGCGCAGGCGGCGAACGAAATTTTGGAGATTGCCTGGGCTCTGCGGGTTCCTACCTTGCGGCCGAAGTACCGCCAGGCTTCCGGGCGGCGTGGCAGCTCGATCGCTAAGAGCAGTTCATCGGGCCGCATCGCAAGCGTTTTGTAGCCGAGGTGGAACTCTGAGTAGGGTATGGTTCGGTCGCCAGCGAGCGAGGCGAGACGGATGGTGGCGTCATGAACCAGCAGAGGCGGCGCGGAATCCGCGGCGGGCGATGCGTTGACGATATTCCCACCAAGGGTGCCCTGATTCTGATTGGCGACGCCTCCGGTCCAACTAGCGGCCTGACAGAGAAGCGGAAATTCGGCGTGTAGGACAGGATGGCGTTGAATTTCGGTGTAGGTGACGGCGGCGCCGATGACGACGCGATGGCCGGTGACAAAGATGTCTCGCAGCTCGGACAGCCTACGTAGACTCAGGAGACGGCCATAAGGGAGAGTCCCGGCATTGAGTAACACCATCAGGTCGGTGCCGCCCGCGATGGGACGCCAGCCTTCGCCGCCGGCAAGCAAGGCCAAGGCTGAACCCAGATTCGCGGGAGCGAGCAGATCGTAATCGGAAACCGGCGATCTCATGAGAGATGGGAACTTGCCTGCTCGACCGAGTCGATGATTTTCTGGTAGCCCGTGCAGCGGCACAGGTTGCCGGAGAGCGCTTCACGAATCTGGCCGCGAGTGGGATGCGGGGTGCGCTCGAGCAGATGGATGGCGGCAAGGATCATGCCGGGGGTGCAGATTCCGCATTGCGCGCCACCGCAGGCGGCAAAGGCGCGCTGCACGGGATGGAGGCCGCCGGGTGGGGCGATGCCTTCGATGGTTCTCACACTGCTTCCCGAAGCGTGAAGAATGGGAACTAGGCAGCTATTCACTAGAAGGCCGTCCATAATGACCGAACAGGCGCCGCACTCGCCTTCTCCGCAGCCTTCCTTTGTGCCGGTGAGTTGCAGGTCTTCCCGCAGCACGTCCAACAGGCGCTTCATCGGGAAGGTTTCGACCGTTTGCGTCTGGTCGTTAACGGTGAATGTGATGCAGCACCTCATACCGGGCTGGTTTCAAGTTCGCGCACATGGTCGCGCAAGCGATCCAAAATGACTTCCGGAGTGACAGGGATAGAGTCGAGTGAGATGCCGAGCGCGTTTTCGATGGCATTCACGATGGCAGGAGCGGGTCCATCCATCGGAAGCTCGCCGATGCCTTTCGCGCCCATGGCGCCGTGCTCATATGGGATTTCTTCGAACAGAACCTGTATGGGAGGAACGTCCATAGCAGTGGGAATGATGTAGTTAGTCATCTGGTTGTTCACCATCGATCCATCCCGCCAAATGATTTTTTCGAGCAGCGCAAACCCAAGAGCCTGGACGATTCCGCCTTCGATCTGCCCGGAGGCGAGCACGGGGTTGAGCACGCGGCCGACCTCCTGAACGGCGGTGAAACGATCGACCTGCACTTCGCCGGTGGCGATGTCCACGGTGACTTCGGCAACGTACGCAGCCCAAGAGTAAGCGCCATAGGCGTCGCCGCGATAGGTTTCGTCGTCCCAATGCACGCCGGGCGGCTCTCGATATTGCGTACGCACGCGGAAAGGTCCCGCGCTGCTGCGAAGTTTTTCCTTTAGCTCGCGCGCGGCCCGCTCGATGAGCATGCCGACGATCATCGATGTGCGGGACGCCACGGTGGGACCGCTATTGGGAACGAGCGCCGTGTCGGGCTGGCAGATGGTTACCTTTTCGTAGGGCAGGCCAAGGGTCTCGGCTGCGATCTGGGTCAGAATGGTGTTGGTCCCCTGACCCATTTCCGTCATCGAGCAGAATATGCGGACTCCGCCATCGGCGGTTGTTTGGAGTTCTACGACTGACTGCAAGTGGCGCTCGCCGGAACCGGTGAATCCGGCTCCATGCATGAAGGTTGCGAAGCCGAGGCCCTTTTTTAGTTGGCTTCGCGGATTGTCGGATTGAAACTGGAGAAGCTTTGCGCGGTAGCCGGCGGCTTCGAGCGCGCGTTCCTGCAGAGCCGCGAGATCGAGCGGCTGGGTAATGATTTGACCCGTGGCGGTCGAATCGCCAGTTTCAAGGAAATTGCGCCGCCGAAATTCGTCGGGCGCTAGGCCGACCGCGCGCGCGATTTTGTCTATGTGCAGCTCTAGAGCAAAGAGGCTTTGAGGAGCGCCAAAGCCACGGAAGGCGCCATGAGGAGGAGCGTTTGTGGCGACGGCGGCGCTGCGAACGCGGACGTTGGGGCAGCGGTACGGGCCGGGAGCGTGAATCGTGCCGCGAGACAGGACCACGGATGAAAGAGTGGAATAGGCGCCGCCGTCGAGGGTGAATTCGATGTCCATGGCGAGAAGCCGGCCCTCGCGCGAAACAGCGGTTCGATGACGGGTGCGAGAGGGATGGCGCTTGGTGGTGGCGGCCATGTCCTCTTCACGATCGTAGACCAGCTTCACGGGGCGGCCGGATTTCCAGGCGAGCAGCGCTGCATGGGCGGCGATTATGGACGGATATTCTTCTTTCCCGCCAAAGGCGCCGCCGGTCTCCTGCTGAATCACGCGGATTTTTTCCGCGGGAAAACCGAACAAAGCCATCAAGGCATTGTGAACGTAGTAAGGACACTGGAGGGAGCCCCAAACGGTGACGCCCTCTCGATCATTCGCGGTGGCGAGCATGCCGTTGGGCTCGATGTAGACATGCTCCTGCGCTCCGGTCGAGTACTCGCCTTCGACGAGGAAGGCGGCTTCCGTCCAGACGCTATCCACGTCGCCCTTGGCCATCAGGTAGCGCTTGAAGACGTTGTCGCTACCCCAGACGATGGTTTCTTGCTTGAGGGATGAATCGATATCGAAGACGGCAGGGAGAGGCTCGTATTGAACGCGTACGAGCTTTCGGGCGCGGCGCAGGAGGTCTTCATCGGGGTGCGCGATCAGCAGGATGGGCTCATGAGGATGGTTGACGATTTGGCTCGCAAGGCAGGGCTGATCGTCATGGATGAGCGAGACGATATTTCGGCCGGGGATATCGGCGCTGGTGACTACGACGAAGTCGTTCCATGGAACGCCGGGCTCGAAGACGATATCGAGAATCTTGCCGCGAGGAATGGCGCTGCGGATTGTGGCGCCATGTATGACGCCGGGAGGCTGTAGATCGTCTACGTAGCGGGCCGCGCCGCACACCTTGGCCATTGCCTCTTTGCGTTGGACCGGCTGGCCAACTACGCGGCTTTCCATGCTCTACTTTACCGAAACACGGCTCTTTCAAGAATGGCGCCGCGGACCAGCACGGAGCGCACTTGGCCGACAAGCGTTTGACCGAGATACGGCGTGCAAGGATGGCGGAACGGCAGACGGTCGGGAGTGACTTCGAATTCTGCATCGGGATCGAAGAGGACGAGATCGGCATCGAAGCCGGGAGCGATGCGCCCCTTGACAGAAGCGAATCCGGCAAGCTGAGAGGGCGCTTCGGCCATCCAGCGGACCACGTCGGCGATCTCGAAACCGAGCCGGCGGGCTTCGGTCCAGACGATGGACAAAGCGAGGGAGAGCGAACTGATCCCTCCCCAGGCGGATTGGAAATTGCCGGTGTCGAGGCATTTCATGGCGGGCGGGCAGGGCGAATGATCTGTTGCTACGAGATCGATGATGCCGGAGCGCAGACCTTCCCAGAGCGCGGCGCGGTTGGCGGCCTCGCGGATCGGCGGCGCGCATTTGAATAGAGTGGCGTGGTCGGGAATGGATTCGGCTTCGAAGAAGAGATAGTGCGGACAGGTCTCGACCGTGATGGGCAGACCCTCGGCGCGCGCTCTTGCGAGAGGGCCGAGCGCGGCGGCGGTAGAGAGATGAACGATGTGCGTGCGGCAGCGATATTGGCGGCAGAGGCGGATGAGAAGGTGGATCGCTTCGAGCTCCGCGGCGGGCGGACGCGATTGCAAGTAGGTTCGATAGCGGGTCCAGTCGGCGTGTTCGAGTTGAGCGCGGGCCCGAGCGAGAGGCTCGGGGGTTTCGGCGTGGACGAGAAGAGGCAGACCGGTTTCAGCGATGCGGGGCATGGCTTCGCGCAGGTCGGCTTCGAGGACCATTTGAAATTCCTCAGTGCCGGGATGGGTGAGGAAACATTTGAAGCCGCGAACGCCAGCCTCGGCAAGCGGAAGAATATGAGCAGCGTTGCCCGGAACCACTCCTCCCCAAAATGCGATTGCGATGGGAGCGCGTGCTTGAGCAAGCGCGCGGCCCTTTTCTTCCAACGCTGCAACGGTGGTTGTGCTGGGGATGGAATTGAGGGGCATGTCGACGAGAGTCGTGCACCCACCCGCAAGCGCGGCCTGGGCGGCGGTTTCGAAACCTTCCCATTCGGTCCGGCCGGGTTCGTTTATATGGACGTGGACATCGACGAGGCCAGGGAGCACGAGCAAGTTTTCGGCGTCGATGCGGCGTTGGGCATCCGCGGCAAAGCCAGGCGGCTCAAGAGCGGCGATTTTCCCGTTCTCGACGACGATGACGCCCCCACGAACGCCTTGCGGAGTGACGATTCGGCGGGAGTGAATTGCAAGCCTCATGGGGTTTCGGATGCCAAGTTTGCAGCGTATCGCGAACACGGTACACTTGCTCTACGAAAATGTCGAAAGCTCGCGAAGATTGGATGCGCCGGGCGATTAAGCTGGCTGTCGAGAACGTCCGGCTGGGGAAAGGCGGGCCGTTTGGGGCGCTGGTGGTGAAAGACGGGGAGCTGGTTGCGACTGGAGTAAATTCGGTGACCGTAGCGAACGATCCGACCGCGCACGCGGAGGTGATGGCGATTCGGAACGCCTGCCGCGAGCTGGCAACGTTTCAGCTTACCGGGTGCGAACTTTACACCAGTTGCGAGCCATGCCCGATGTGCCTGGGGGCGATCTATTGGGCGCGGCCGGAACGGTTCTACTTCGCATGCAATCGGGAAGACGCGCGGGAGTGCGGATTCGACGATGCACTGATCTATGAAGAGCTGGGCCGCCTGCCGGGAGAACGCGCCATCCAAGGGCGACTTCTGCTGAGAGAAGACGGATTGGCCGCCTTCGAAGAGTGGCGGCGTACCGCGGCGAAGATTCCTTATTGAGCGAGATTGGCAAGCGTTTGCGCCAGGAGGCGGACGCCGGCGCAGATGTCACCGAGTGAAGCGAACTCGTCGGGCCGGTGGCTAACGCCCGCGCGGCAGGGGATAAACAACATGGCGGTGGGCGCGATACGAGACATAAACAACGAATCGTGATAGGCCCGGCTGACGATGGGCATGAAGGTCACGCGTTGCTGTTCGCAAGCGCGGCGCAGAGCGTCGAGAATGGCGGGTTCGCAGTGGCCGGGCCGATCGGCGTTCATGAGGCGGATCTGGACCGACAGCGAACGTTTTTGGGCGATCGCTTGCGCTGTTTGCTCAATATCGCGCAGCAGCGCGTCCCGGCGCGCGGCGTCCGTATCGCGGACGTCGAGGCCGAGAGTGACACGGCTGGGGATGCTGTTGATAGCTCCGGGAAAGACATCGCAAAGGCCGGTGGTGGCGACGGTATCGAGAGCGCCGGTTGAGAGGGCGAGACGTTCGACGGCGAGAATGATCTCGGCAGCGGCAGCAAGGGCGTCGCGCCGGTGAGGCATAAGTACGCCTCCCGCGTGGCCGCCTTCGCCTTCGATAACGATTTTCAGGCTGGCGGGAGCAGCGATGCTAGAGACCAGGCCGATCTGCACGCGTTCCCGCTCCAGAAGCGGACCTTGTTCAATGTGAAGCTCGAGAAACGCGGCGTAGTGCCCGGGGGGCAAACAAACGCTCGACAGCGGTCCTGAGAAGCCAGCAGCGCGGCACACCTCCTCAAGAGAAGCCCCGGCGGAGTCGCGCAGATCGGCGGCGTGATGAGGATCGAGAGCGCCGGAGAGCAGGCGACTGCCGAGGCAACCGATTCCGAAGCGGCTGGGCTCTTCGGAGGTGAAGATGAGGAGTTCGATGGGACGTTGAGGCGCGAAGCCGTTTTCCTGGAGAGAGCGAATGGCTTCGAGGGCTCCGAGGACGCCGACGGTCCCGTCGTAGCGCCCGGAGTTCGGGATTGCGTCGATGTGAGAGCCGGTGGCTATAGCGGGCAAATCCGGACTGCTGCCGTTCCACTGAGCGAAGGTGTTACCGATGGCGTCTTCGCGAATGACGAGTCCGGCGGCGCGGCAGCGCCCTTTGAGCCAGGCGCGGGCGCGGAGATCAGCTTCAGTGAAAACGATGCGCGTGACGGCCGGCGCGGGCGCGTCGGAAAAAGAAGCGAGTTGGTTGAGCTCGGAAGCGAGGCGCTCGGCATTGATTGCGATCTGCATCGCGGTCAGAATTGGGGCGAGCGGTTCCAATCCTTGTAGATGAGGTATTTGGCGGGTGATTTGCCAAGTGCGCCGAACCATTGGGGACAGAAGGAGCGCATCCAGATGAAATCGCCGGCTTCGACGGGGTACCAGGATTCGCCGAGGCGATAGATGCCGCCGCCTTCGAGCATGAGTAGGCCGTGTTCCATAACGTGAATTTCGACCATGCTGAGCGAAGCGCCGGGAGCGTAGGTCATGATATTCACCGCGAAATCGAAGGCGCAATCGGAGGGAAGCAGGGGACGGACCTGAAGCGCGTCGTCGTCCATCAGAGCTTGTGAGGGAATGGCGAACTCGTCGCCGATGAGGGCCGCGGGCTGTGCAACGCCCGCGATGGGAGTGTAGCTCTTTTCGATAATGGCGAGACGGGATTCGGACACGGCTTCGAGGCGGTGAGCGCAGCGCTCGGGAATATAGGCGAAGGCGCCGCATGAAAGAGCATGTTCCGCGTTGTCGATTTCAAGCGATGCGGCGCCGGCGAGGACGTAGGCGAAGCGCTGGGCGAGCGAGGGGCCCAACGCGCCTAGGGATTCGAGTTCGGCGGTGTATTCGGTGAACCGCGCGCCGAGCGTGGGCGCGCAGTGAACGATCGCAGACGCACGAGACATTCCGGGAAGCACGGTGCGTACGAAAGTGTCGGGTGTTTGCAGCAGGTGGTCGGATCTGAGCGCGCTACGCGTGTGACCGAGGGCCTTCATGAGTGTTGGCGTTCTTGGGCGAGATCTGCCAGGATAGCAACTCCGGCGCGGATGGCCTTTTCGATGTCTTCTGCATGAACGGCCTCGGCAGGATGGTGGCTAACCCCGTCGATGCTGCGGATGAAGAGCATAGCGGAGGGTATTTTGGAAGCGATAATCATGGCGTCGTGGCCGGCGCCGCTCGGCATGCGGCGCGGCGGTTCGCCGATATTTTGAAGGGCTCGCTCGAGGGCGGCGGTTAACTCCTCGTCCATGGAAACAGAGTCTTGATTGAGCTGCTCCTGAACGAGGATATCGAGAAGACGGTGTGCGGCGATGCGGCGCGCCTCCTCACAGATGGCTTGGACGGCGGCAATCCTGGTAGCGTCGCAGGAGTGGCGCACATCGAGGCTGGCGCGCACTTCGGAAGGGATAACGTTGCTGGCGTTGGGCGAGACATGGAGAGAGCCGACGGTTGCGACCAGCCGGTCGACCGAGCGCGCCGTGCGTTCGACTGCCGTGATCCATTCGGCCGCGGCGGCGAGAGCGTCGTGGCGGAGGTTCATGGGAGTGGCGCCTGCGTGATTTGCGCGGCCGCGAAAGACGACGTGCAGCCGACTCTGTCCGGCGATGGCCGAGACCGCTGCGAGCGGGGCGTTGGCGCGGTCGAGGAGGGGTCCCTGCTCGATGTGGAATTCGAGGAAGGCGAAAGCGCGCGGGTCCACTGCGGCATCCGGGATCTTTTCGGGATCGAGTCCGAACTGCGCAATGGCTTCACGCAGAGAACAGCCGGATTCGTCGCGGAGGCAAAGCCATTGCGGATCGAAGCGGCCGATGGCTGCGAGGCTGCCAAAAAACGGTTTGCGAAAGCGAACGCCTTCTTCTTCGGAGAAGCCGATGACTTCGATGTCGAAGGGGAGCGTCTGGGGCGGGAGCGCCTCGACGATGGCTAGCGCGATCGCAACTCCGAGGACGCCGTCGTAAGCGCCAGCGTCGGGGACGGTATCGAGATGCGAGCCGATCAACAGGCGCGGACGGTTGCCTGCGCCATAGAGGCCGCGCAGATTGCCGATGGGGTCGGTGTGAACATGCATGCCGAGCTGTTGCATCCGAGTTGAGAGCAAGCGATGGCAGTCGCGCATCGCCGGCGAAAGAAAAGTTCGGGTGATTTGGCCGGGGACTTCGGTGCAAGCGGCGATCTCGCGGCACAGGTCGAGAGCACGGGATGGATCGATCATGAGCGCCGCATGCAGAGGAAGTAGACGGCGCCCGAGACGGTGAAGCCGACGAACCAGGAGTAATCGTAGAGCCACCGCAAGGGAGGAAGCGCGAGGCCGCAAAGGGCAACGCAAACGCCGGCCGCGAGCGAGAGGAGCGCGCGAGGGTTGACGCCGTTGCGGTATTCGTAGAGACCGTTTCGGCGATAGAGGCTGGGAACATCGAGCCGGGCGCGCCGGACGACGAAATAGTCGATGATCATGATGCCCGCGATGGGGCCGAGGAAGCCAGCGTATCCGATCAGCCAACCGAAGATGTAGCTATTGAAATCCGTGAGTAGCTTCCAGGGGAACATACAGAGGCCCACGAAACCGGTGATAAGGCCGCCGGTCCGAAACGAGATGAGGCGGGGATTGAGATTCGAGAAATCGTTGGAGGGCGAGACGACGTTCGCGGCTACGTTGGTGTTGAGAGTGGCGATGAGCAGGGCAACCAAAGCGACAGAAGCGACGACGGGCTGCTGGAATTTCCCGAGCAGGGCGACAGGATCCCAAATGGGATGGCCGAACAAAACGGCCGACGCCGAAGTGACAGCGACGCCGATGAAAGCATAGAGAGTCATGGCGGGAGGAAGGCCGAGCGCCTGGCCGATGGCTTGGGCGCGCTGCGATCTTGCGTAGCGCGTGAAATCGGGAATGTTCAACGCGACGGTGGCCCAGAAGCCGACCATGCCAGTGAGCGAGGGCAGGAAGAAGCGAAGGAACTCGCCGGTGGAATGGAAGCGGCTGGGCGTGCGGAGCACGGGACCGAGGCCGCCGGCCTTACGAGTTATCCACCAGAGGAGAAGAAGGCCGACGCCGAGCATGAACGGCGCGCCGACGCCTTCGAGGAACTTGATGGTCTCGATGCCGCGCCAGATGACGAGCATGTTCAGGAGCCAGAAGGCGAAGAAGCAGAGCCACGGAAATACGGGATTGGCAGCGGCGGAAGGTAGCAGAATGCGCAGCATCGAGTAGATGGCCTGACCGCCTATCCAGGCCTGGATGCCGAACCAGCCGCAGGCGACGATAGCTCTTAGAACCGCTGGAACATTGGCGCCGCGCACGCCGAAAGAGGCGCGCACGAAGACCGGGAAGGGAATGCCGTACTTAGCCCCGGCATGCGCGTTGAGCAGCATGGGGACCAGAACGATGAGGTTGCCGAGCAGGATGGTGCCGATGGCTTGCTTCCAACTCATGCCGCCGGCGATGAGGCCGGAGGCGAGCATGTAGGTGGGGATGCAGACGCTCATGGCGACCCAGAGGGAGGCATAGTTGTAGATGCCCCATGTGCGAAGGACGGGCTTGATGGGGGCGAGGTCCGGGTTATAGAGGGAGGGGTCGCGCGCGGTTTCGGTGAGCGGCATCATGAGCGGCTGCTTCGAATAGAATAAGAAATCCGCTCATGCCCCACTCGCAAGACACGCCGTTGGCGGAACTGTTGCCGCCGTTGAGCGAGCACGAGGCGCTAGTGGAAGCGAACCGGTGCCTCTTCTGCTATGACGCGCCATGCACGCACGCGTGTCCAACGCATATCGACGTTCCACGGTTCATCAAGAAGATTTCGACGGGCAATACGCTGGGCTCGGCGCGAACGATTCTGGAAGCGAATCTGCTGGGGGCGACCTGCGCGCGGGTGTGCCCGGTCGAAGAGCTGTGCGAAGGAGCGTGCGTGCTCGGCGCCGAGCACAAGCCAATTACGATTGGACGGCTGCAGAGATACTCGATGGATTTCGTCTATGGCGGCGATGTCCAGGTGTTTGGGCCGGTCCGCGCGACGGGAAAAAAAGTGGCGGTGGTGGGAGCGGGAGCGGCGGGCCTCGCGTGCGCGGGCGAGCTTGCCCGGCGCGGGCATGCGGTGGTTCTTTTCGAAAAGCGCGAGCTGGCGGGCGGATTGTCTACGTACGGCATTATCGGGCTGCGCGAGCCGGTCGCCGTGGCGCAGGCGGAAATAGAGATGATCCGGCGGTTGGGAGTCGAGATTCGTAACGGCGTGGAGCTTTGCCGCGATGTCGCATTGGCGGACTTGCAGGCGCAGTTTGACGCTGTTTTCATAAGCGTGGGATTGGGCGGCGCGCCGGCCTTGGGAATACCGGGCGAGGAACACATTGTGGACGGACTGGAGTACATCGAGCAGAGCAAGATGGACGCTGGGATGCTGAGGGTAGGGCGGCGGGCGGCGGTGATCGGGGCGGGGAACACGGCGATCGACTGCGCAACTGTAGCGAAACGGCTTGGGGCGGAAGAGGTCACGATTGTCTACAGGCGGTCTGAAAGCGAAGTGAGCGCCTACCGGCACGAGATGGAGTTCGTTCGCAAGGAAGGCGTGGATTTTTGCTTTCTAGCGCAGCCGGTGAAAGTGCATGCGCCGGAGGATCGCGTGACGGCCCTTGAGTGCCTGCGCATGAGCTTGGGCGCGGTGGACACAAGCGGGCGGCCGGCGCCCGTTGCGGTTGCGGGTTCGGAGTTTGTGCTTGCGGTAGACCAGGTGATCAAGGCGATTGGACAGCAGAAGCCGCCGCTTGCGCAAGCTTTGGGCCTGAAGACGCAGAGAGGCTACATTGATGTGAATGCGGAATTTGAGACCAGCGCGCGGAATGTTTTTGCTGGCGGCGATTGCATCCGCGCTTCCGGAGTGTGTTCGACAGTGATGGCGGTTCAAGACGGCAAGCTCGCCGCGCGAGCTATCGAGAAGAGACTGGGGAGCTGATGGCGGATCTACGGATCGATTTTGCGGGCGTGCGGTCGCCGAATCCTTTCTGGCTGGCGTCGGCGCCTCCCAGCAACTCGGGCGCGCAGGTGCATCGAGCCTTTGAAGCAGGTTGGGGCGGCGCGGTGTGGAAGACGATCGGAGCGCCGGTATTGAACGTATCGAATCGGTATGGAGCTTGGCATTACGGCGGACAGAAGATGCTCGCCATTAACAATGTGGAATTGATTTCGGATCGGCCGCTGGAGGTGAACCTTCGCGAGATAGCAGATGTCAAGCGGCATTGGCCGGATCGCGCGGTGGTGGTTTCGGCGATGGTGGAGTCGAAGGTCGAGGCCTGGCGAGACATCGTCAGGCGGATCGAAGACAGCGGCGCGGATGCGATGGAACTGAACTACGGATGCCCGCACGGCATGAGCGAGCGCGGCATGGGGAGCGCCGTCGGGCAGGTGCCGGAGTACTGCGAGCGGATCACGGGTTGGGTGAAAGATGCCGCGCGCATTCCCGTGATCGTAAAGCTCACGCCCAATATCACGAATATCGTTCACCCGGCCCGGGCGGCGCTGAGCGCGGGGGCCGATGGATTGTCGCTCATCAACACGCTCAATTCCATCGTCGGAGTGGACCTGGAGAGGCTGGAGGTCACGCCGAGCATTGGAGGCAAAGGCGGCCACGGCGGATACGCGGGACCCGCGGTAAAGCCGATTGCGTTGAACATGCTGGCGGCGCTGGGCACGGACGGAGTTATCGGCGGTTCGGCGGCGCCGATTTCCGGGATGGGCGGAATTTCCAATTGGCGGGATGCGGCCGAATTTCTTCTGCTGGGCGCGGCGAGCTTGCAAGTATGCACGGCGGTGATGCACTTTGGCTTTCGCATTATTGAGGATCTGTGCGATGGATTGTCGAACTGGATGGACGCAAAGGGATTCCTGTCCGTCGCGGAGGTAAGAGGGAAAGCTCTTCGGGGCATATCGGACTTCAAAGACTTCGATTTGGCGTTTCGCGCAGTGGCGCGCATCGATCCGGCGCGTTGCATCCGTTGCAACCTGTGCTACGTCGCCTGCAACGACACGGCCCATCAATGCATCGATTTGATTGCGGCGGATGGACGGGTGGTTGAGCCGTACAGCTACGACGCCCGATCGAACGGCAGACAGGAGGCGGTCGGTTCGAGGCCGCAGCCGCGAGTCCGCGAGCAAGATTGCGTGGGCTGCCGCTTATGCTACAACGTTTGCCCGGTTGAGAAATGCATCGAGATGGTGGAGCTGCCGCCTTGCCGCGAGTCTGTGACGTGGGATGAGATTTCGAAGAAACAGCCGGAAGTGACGCAAGACTGGGAAGCAATGGAGCGCTATCGCAAGGCGCAGGGTATTCATATTCATTAGGAGCATGGCTCGATGCCACTGCTGATCAAGAATGGCGAAATCATAACGGCAGACTCGCGGTACCGCGGAGACATCTACGCCGAGGGCGAGACAATCACGCGGATGGGCCGCGACCTGGAGACGCCGCCCGGGTGCGAAGTGATCGATGCGACGGGGATGTATGTGTTCCCGGGATTTATCGATCCGCATGTACACATTTATCTGCCATTCATGGCCACGTTCGCGAAAGACACGCACGAAACTGCAAGCATAGCGGCGCTCGTGGGCGGCACGACGTCCTACATCGAGATGTGCTGTCCCTCCCGCAACGAAGATGCGCTGGAGAGCTATCATCTTTGGAAATCGAAAGCCGAAGGGAATAGCGCGTGCGATTACAGTTTTCACATGGCGGTTTCGAAGTACACGGGCGAAACGGAATCGCAACTTCGGGAGATTGTGCGGGACGGCATCAGCTCCTTCAAAATCTTTCTCGCATATAAAAATTTTTTCGGAATAGAGGATGGCGAGTTGTACCAGGCGCTCGCGCTTGCGCGCAAGCTGGGCGTAATTGTCACGGCGCATTGCGAGAACGCCGAGCTGGTGGCCCAGCTTCAGCAGGAGTTGTTAGAGGCGGGCAAGACTGGGCCGGAATGGCACGAGCCGAGCCGGCCGGAATCGGTTGAAGCGGAAGGCACGCATCACTTTGCGACGTTCCTGGAGAACACGGGCGCGGCTGGATATGTGGTTCATCTTTCTTGTGAAGGCGCGTTGAAGGCCGCGCTCGCCGCGAAAGAGCGCGGGGTGAGGATCTGGGTGGAAGCCGTTATTCCGCATTTGGTTTTGGACAAGACGTATGCCGAGCGAGCAGGCGTGGAGGGGATGAAGCATGTAATGTCGCCTCCACTGAGAGACAAGCGGAATCAGGCGGTGCTCTTTCATGCATTGCAGGCGGGTTTGATCGATACGGTTGCGACTGACCACTGCCCCTTCGATACGACGCAAAAGTTGATGGGACGGGGGGCATTCACGCAAATCCCGAATGGCATTCCAGGCATTGAGGAACGGGTAAACCTGCTATTCACGTATGGCGTGCAGCAAGGCCGGCTGGATCTTCACCGGTTCGTGGACGCGGCAAGCACACGGGCGGCGAAATTGTTCGGGTTATTTCCGCGCAAAGGAACCGTCGCGGTGGGCAGCGATGCCGACCTGGTGGTTTACGATCCTGCATACCGGGGAACGTTTACGGCTGCGCGACAGCACGTAAACAACGACTACAACGGCTTCGAAGGGATGGCGATGAAGGGCCGGGCCGCGGCGGTGACGGTACGCGGCAAAATACAAGCGCGAAACGGGGAGTTCGTGGGAGAGCGGGGACGCGGGCGTTTGTTAAAGCGGGCCCCATCTCATTTCTAAATTGTTTTCGAAGGACGGCTTGCGGATGGCTTTAGACCCGAAACGGACGGTACGCGAGCTCAGGGAGCTACAAGAACTCACAAGCGATTCGAACGGGGCGCAGAGAGTGGCGTGGACGGATATGTGGCTGCGGGCGCGGGATTGGTTTCGCGCGAAGCTGGAGGGCTTGCCGGTTGAGCAGCACTACGACGCGGCGGGCAATAACTGGGTCACGTTGCAAGGGCAGTCACCGAAAGCTTTGCTGATGGGCGGCCATCTCGACTCTGTGCCGAATGGCGGCTGGCTGGATGGAAGCCTGGGAGTAATGGCTTCTTTGGAAGTGTTGCGGCGGTTTGCGGAGGAGTTCGAAGGCAGGCCGCCCGTGACCGTTCGACTGGTGGACTGGGCCGACGAAGAGGGCGCGCGTTTCGGACGGAGCCTGTTCGGGTCTTCGGCGTTCGCAGGCACGCAGACCATTGACTCCGACCGAGCACGCAAGGATCGAGACGGCGCCGAACTGCAGGATGCGGTGCGGCGATGCGGTATTGAGATCGACCGCATCGGAGAGGCGGCCGCGGAGCGCAAGAACGCCGCCGCTTACCTGGAATTGCATATCGAGCAGGGTCCGGTGCTGGAACGGATGGGGCTTCCGCTGGCGGTGGTGCTGGGCACCAAAGGCGTGGAGCGCCACGCGGTGACGTTCTTCGGGCAAGAGGCGCATTCCGGATCGACGCCGATGGGAGCGCGGCGCGATGCATTGGCGGCGGCAGCCAAGCTGGCGCTCGAGATACGCCCGATCGCCGGACGGCGCCCGGACGCGGTGTGCACGATGGGCAGCGTGAAGACGTATCCGGGCATAGTGACGGCGGTAGTGGGGCGGTGCGAGACCACGCTGGACCAGCGCGATTTGAACCCGGAGGTGCTGGCGGCCATGCATCGAGAGGCGGTAGCGGCGAGCGAGCGCTTTGCGAAAGAGGAGGGGTGCACGGTCGAGTGGTCGCGGATCTGGAACATCGAACCCGTGCCATTCGATTCCGAGCTGATTCAACTTTGCCGGGAGGCGATTACGGAGACGGCAGGGGAGGCGCCGGAGCTGCCGTCGGGTCCACTGCATGACGCGGCGGAGGTGAGCAGGAGCGGCATTCCGGCGGTGATGATGTTTGTGCAGTCACTCGGGGGAATCAGTCATAACAAGATCGAAGACACCCGGGAAGAGTACATTGAAATGTCGGTGACCGCGCTAGACCGCCTGGCGGCGAAGACCGCGAATTGGATTCAAGGGCGCGGAAAGAATTGAAGGCAAGAGGATCGCATATGCCAGTTGCTGAAGCGCAGACCGGATTGAGGACCGTCACGCATTGGATCGGCGGCAAGAGTGTGGATTCGAAATCGGGCCGCTCGGGAGTGGTCTGGAACCCCGCGGCCGGAGAAGAACAGGCCAGCGTAGCTTTCGCAAGCGCCGAAGAAGTGGACGCTGCGGTGGCGAGCGCAAGAGAAGCGTTTCCCGCGTGGCGGGCAACTCCATTGTCGCGGCGCACGGAAGTGATGTTCCGTTTGCGCGAGGTAGTGGACCGAAACCGGCGGAAGATTGCCGAGATCCTGACGAGCGAGCATGGCAAGACGATTGGGGACGCCGAGGGCGAAGTCGCTCGCGGCCTCGAGGACATCGAGTTTGCGTGCGGCGTTCCGAATTTGTTGAAGGGCGAATTTTCAGAACAGGCGAGCCGCGGGGTGGATGTGTACCAGATTCGCCAGCCGCTGGGAGTGACGGCCGGGATCACGCCCTTCAATTTCCCTGCCATGGTGCCCATGTGGATGTTCGCCAACGCGATTGCATGCGGGAATACATTCGTACTGAAGCCATCGGAACGAGATCCTTCGGTGAGCGTTCTTTTGGCGGAGTTGCTGCAGACCGCAGGAGTGCCGGACGGCGTGTTCAATGTTGTGCAGGGCGACCGGGTTGCGGTGGAACGGCTGCTGGAGCATCCGGACGTGAAGGCGATCAGCTTCGTGGGTTCGACTCCGGTGGCGAAATCGATCTACGAAACAGCGACACGCAACGGCAAACGCGTGCAGGCCCTGGGCGGCGCGAAGAACCACATGGTGGTGTTGCCGGATGCCGATATCAACATGGCTGCGGACGCGGCTGTTTCGGCGGGGTATGGGTCGGCGGGCGAGCGTTGCATGGCAATCTCGGTGGTGGTGGCGGTGGGGAGCGCGGCCGACCCGCTGATTGAAGCCATTCGAGAACGGGTCTCGCGGATCAGGATTGGGCCGGGAATGGAAGATGGACAGGAGATGGGGCCGCTTATTACGCGGGAGCATCGTGATCGCGTCGCTTCCTATCTGGACGGGGCCGCGGCCGAGGGCGCGCAAGTAGCGGTGGACGGGCGCGCGGAACCGGTGAGCAAGAGAGCGGGATTCTTTCTTGCGCCGTCGTTGCTGGACAACGTGCGGCCGGGAATGCGGTGCTACGACGATGAGATTTTCGGTCCCGTGCTCAGCGTGGTTCGAGTGGCGACTTACAACGATGCGGTGCGAATGATCGAACAAAATCCGTATGGAAACGGGACGGCGATTTTCACCCGCGACGGCGGCGCGGCGCGGCGGTTTCAATTCGAAGTGGAGGCCGGAATGGTGGGAATCAATGTGCCGATTCCGGTGCCGATGTCTTATTACAGCTTCGGTGGTTGGAAGGCCTCGCTGTTCGGTGACTTGCATATGTACGGTCCCGAAGGGATTCAGTTTTACACCAGAGCGAAGGTGGTAACGAGCCGGTGGCCTGAACCGGCAACCAGCAGGGTGGATTTAGGATTTCCGCAGGTGAGATAGGCGCAAGCGGCTGCCTTGGTTCGAGCGGGTATGGCTCAAATTGAGCCACTACCCGTCTTGCCAACGTATTGACAGTCAGCGGCTAAACAAGAGATACTAAGCGATCCTCCGCAGTTGAGGTTCCTGACGCAACGAGAGTCACTCCGTAGTGGCCATTACAGGGAGCATTCATGCTTGCTAGCAAGGGCTTACGCGTTGTCATCATCGCACTCACGCTGTCGCTGTTTGCGTTCTGTACTTCCGTTTTCGGTCAGGCGACTGGTGCGATTTCCGGGACGGTTTCGGATGCAAGCGGCGCGGCGATTTCAGGCGCCAAGGTGACGGTCACCGAGGAAGGAACGGGGGCGGTTCGCAATGGTTTGACCGATAGCAACGGCCACTACACGCTCCCGCTGCTTGGGGTCGGCAGCTATACAGTCCGCGTGGAGTTCGCCGGGTTTCAAACCTCGGAGACCCGCGGTGTGCGGCTGCAGGTGGATGAACAAAGAGAGTTGGATTTCAAGATCGTTCCCGCAAGCGTGCAGCAGACCGTAGAGGTTACCGCTACGCCGGTGGCTGTGCAAACGGCGAACCCCACGCTGGGACAGGTGATCACATCTCAACAGGTAGCGGACCTGCCACTGAACGGCCGCGACTTCGTTCAACTGGCGACACTGACGCCGGGCGCCGCGCAGGAAACGAACCCGAACAGCTTCTTTAATGGCGGCCCGAGCAGCGAGGCCTCGGCGCGCGGATCGTATTCGTTATCGGTGGGCGGCTCTCGCGCAAACAGCACGGACTGGCTATTGGACGGCAACGATAACAACGAACTTACATCGGGGGCAATTGCGATTCTGTCGTCGATTGACTCAATCCAGGAATTCAAGGTTCTCACTTACAATTATTCGGCCGAGTGGGGAACTCGAGGAGGACCGACCGTCTTAGTTACCACGAAAGCGGGAACGAACGATCTGCACGGAACCGTATTCGAGTTTTTGCGCAATACGGATCTGGATGCGCGCAGTTTCTTTGCTACTTCAACTGAGAAATTCAATCTGAACCAGTTCGGATTTTCAGCGGGCGGTCCGATCAAGAAAGACAAGGTTTTCTGGTTCGGCGACTTTGAGCAGAAGGATCAGAGGCACGGGATACCCTTCACCGGCCTGGTGCCTTCGCTCGCGCAACGCACGGGCGACTTCACAGACAATGCCTTCGGTCAGCCGAATACAACTCAGCTCGTTAACCCTTACGCAACAACGGGAACCGCTGCCAATCCGGTAAGCGCGCCATTCATGTGCGACAGCGCCGGCAACGCGCTGCCGGCGGCGCCCGACGGGAGCCAGGCTACCGGAACGCCCTGCAACAAGATTCCCCAGAGCCTCATTAATCCGATCGGTCAGGCATTGATCAACCTTTATCCCGCGCCGAATGCGAACAACGCGGCCCTCGGGTACAACTATGTGAGCGAACCTGTGCGGACTCTGAACGAAGGAAAGTTCGATTTCCGAGTGGACGCCACGATTAGCGACAAAGATTCTCTGTTCGCCCGATTCAGCTATGACCAAGCCACTTCGTATGTGCCGGGAGGGGCGCCTGGATTCGCCGAACAGGGCGCCTTTGCAAGCAACCAGAACATTACTAACCATGCGCGCAACGTGGCTATCTCGGAGACGCACCTCTTCTCGCCGACAACGGTGAACCAGATCAGTGGCGGCTTCAATAGAATCTTCGATTACATTACGTCGCAAGGAACCGGCAGTTGTTACGCGGCCACGTTGGGCATACCGGGTGCGAATTTGGGAGGAAATAGTTGCTCATTGACTTCGGTTTCGATGGAGGGCGGATATTGGTCGCTAGGCGACCGTGGCTACACGCCCTTTGTCGGTGGGACAAATGTTTGGATGTTCGCGGACACCTTGGACATGGTTCGCGGTAACCACGACATTCGGGTCGGCGGGTCCATTCGCGCGAATCAATTGAATACCGTTGCGGTCGGCTTTCCGAGCGGGTTTTGGGTGGTGAGCGGTCTGTGGCTGGGCGAGCCCGAAGCAGACCTTCTGGCCGGCCTTACGAGCCTGGCGATACACGATCAGGAGTTCGACGGCGGAAATACGGGGCGGCGCTGGAAGTTGTGGCGGCCATTCGCGCAAGACGACTGGAAGGTGACCAAGAACCTGACGCTGAACCTGGGACTCGCGTGGGCGCTCGTGCCGCCCATCACCGAAGCGCATAATCGGCAGGCGGATTTCGATCCGGCAACGGGGCAGTTCTTAATCGCCGGACAGAATGCTGGGTCGTGGGCAGGAGTCCACATGGATAAGACAGCTCTTGAGCCGCGCGTAGGCCTCGCTTGGAAACCGTTCAACAGTAACACGGTATTTCGAGGCGGGTACTCAATTTATCACGATTCATCCTGGAATCAGGGCGCGCAGGGCCTGTGGCAGAATCCGCCTTATTATGCAGAGTCAGATCAGTTTGCATTCGGCGGTAACTGCACCTTCTCGACAGCCGCTTGCGCCACGCGTGGGTTGACGCCCACAGCTATTAGCATGTCCTCGGGTTTCCCGGTATTCACCGCGCCTCCCAACCCATCGGATTTCACGGGAACGATTCTCGCCCAGGATACAAATTTCAGGCAGGGTAGAATCCAGCAGTTCAACTTCAACATGGAGCAGGAACTGCCGGGACAGATTGTGTTGACGGCAGGTTATGCCGGGTCGCGGGGCTCGCACATTCTGGAGTACGGCAATAATATCAATGTCGGATCTCCGGCGGCGTGCGGAGTGGCCTCCGGTTACACGCTAGGTTGCGGGCCGGGAGGAACAGGATTTTCCGAGCCATATCTTTCGACCTTCCCTTACTCCACGATCTCAAACGTATATGACAACGGTTTGGCGCACTACAATTCTCTCCAGGTCAAAGCCGAGACTAAGAGCGCGCGTCATGGCATCTACGCACTGATTGGCTATACCTATTCCCGAGCTCACGATACCGGATTCTCCGACGGCCTCGGAAGCATCATTGGCGCGACTTACTTTCCCTTGCCGGGTTGGCAAACCTTGGATTGGGGGCTCTCTCAAATCAATCTGAATCATAACTTCACAGCCAGCATCATCTATGACCTGCCGTTCGGGAAGGGACGAACCTGGGGAAACAATTGGAATGCGGCGACGAATGCTGTCTTCGGCGGCTGGGAAGTTACAGTAATCGAAAAGGCTACATCCGGATTCCCCGTTTTTGTCATCGACAGTAACAACACGTCCGGAGTGAATTTCGTAAACGCAAACGGAGCTGCCGAGATCCGTCCTAACCAGACCTGCAATCCTGTCTTGAGCAATCCCAGTTTATCGGAGTGGTTCAACGCGGCATGCTTCTCTCAACCGGCAGCCGGCGAACTGGGCAACGCCAGCCGAACGCCGCTATCGGGACCCGACTTTGTCAACACCGACTTCTCCGCAATGAAACACTTTGCAATGAGCGAGCGTGCACACTTAGATCTTCGGGCAGAGTTCTTCAACTTGTTCAACCATCCGCAATTCGGCGCGCCAGGGGGCAACGGAGTGGGCGCGGATTTCAACTCACCGACCTTTGCAACAGTGAATTACACCGTTAACAATCCTAGAGTTGTCCAATTTGGCCTCAAGCTCGTGTTCTAGGGCGTACTATTGCTAAGTCGAGATAGTCGATTGTGGCTGGCCATTGCCTGGCTCCTGGCAGGGAGTTCGTTGGTTTGCGCGCAACAGCGCCGCAAAATCATCATCAATGAGGATTGCTCTGGGCCAGCAGGGAGCAATCTGCAAACGTTACTGGTGCTGATCCAATCGCCAAATACCGAGGTGCTTGGCATCACGGTAGTCAGTGGCGACCAGTGGCGCGACGAAGAAGTTGCGCACACATTGCGGCTGCTCGAAATTATCGGACGTACGGACATACCAGTGATGAAAGGCGCGGCGATGCCGCTCGTCCGCACGCGCGAGGAGAGCTTGTTATGGCAGGAGCGTTACGGGAAGGCAGCTTACGCCGGGGCCTGGGATGAGCGCTGGTGGCACGAGCCTTATGTGGTTCCGACTTTACCGGAGGGATCGCCAACGATAAAGCCTTCCGAAGAGGACGCCGCTCATTTTCTCGTGCGAACGGTTCGGCAAAATCCGAACGAGGTTACGATCTACGAAGGTGGACCAATGACAAATCTGGCGCTGGCCATTTCGCTTGATCCGGAGTTTCCGAAATTGGCTCAAGAATTGGTATTCATGGGCGGAAGCCTGAACGCTGAAAGCAAAACTGATCGGGAGTTCGCAGACAATCCGCGCCACGAGTTCAATTTCTGGTTCGATCCTGAAGCCGCATTTATTGTGTTACGCGCGCCTTGGAAGAAAATCGTTTGCACACCGACCGATATTTCCATTCGGACGCAACTGACTCCCGAAATGGTGAAACGGATGCTGACATCGGGAACACCTATCGTCAAGTATATTGCCAAGTATTATCAAGACGGGGAAGAGAATAATTACATGTGGGACGAATTGGCGGCGCTGGCGTGGCTGGAGCCTTCGATCATCACAAAGAAACAGACTCGCTATATGAGCGTGGATATAGATCATGGAGCGGGTTACGGCAATACACTCACATGGGATGATCGGAGCCGACCAAAGATCACAGTTCAACCGGTTGAGATACAACTGGAATTGAATTACGCAAAATTCTATGACCTGTTCGCGAGCCTGATGACGAGACCTACGGCGGTTCACTGAGCGCTTATTGCGCAGGTTGCGCGCGCAACTTCACGATAAACTGTTGAATGTCTTTCCGTTCGCGCTCGACTTCTTGCGCAGAATGTGCGGAGAGTTGTTTGTAGACCTCTAATTCTCGGTGCGCTTCGCCGAGTTGACCCGTCCGTCGATAGGCCTCGGACAGACGATAATGCGCTTCTTCAAGATCCGGAGCGACGCCGATGGCTTTGCGCAGTTTTCGAATCGCCTCGGGATATTGGCGCTCACCCATGTATATGGCGCCGAGCTCCAAGTAAGCAGGACCCAGACGGGGGTCGAGTTTAATCGCTTCCTTGAGCAGTTCGGCCGCCTTACGGAGAACCTGCGAATCCCCGACGTCGTGGGGCTGTTTCCAAATAGCGAGCGCATAGTAATAGTTCGCAAGGGCGTTGTTTGGTTGCAATTTCAAGAAACGAGCCATTCGCTCCAGATAGCCCGGAGCGGCTGTAATCTCGGAACGTTGCACCTTGCTAAGAAAAAAGTATGGATCAGGATTAGCCGGAGCCAGATCTACCGCCTGGAAGAAGTAAGACGCGGCTTGCTCGTAACAGCCAGCGGAATACCACGCAGCGGCAAGGCCGAGCCTCATTCGAATCGATTGTGGATAGAGCCTGGTTCCCTTGGTGAACACCTCGGCAGCGGGTTGAGCCGCGCGATGCACCAGAAGTTCGGCGCCCCAATCGAACAGATTTGGCTCTGAGGGGTTCGATTCGGCAGCACGTTGGAACTCCTGTGCCGCTTGCAACGAGCGTCCGTTATGCTCATCGTCGATGGCTGTCTTGTGACGAGCATCTTCAGCTGCCACCGGGGATGTTTCGCCCCCTAACGATGCGGTAGCCTTTGCCAGATCGTCGGTAGAGCGCAGAACAGCATCGGAGCCGTGACCGCCGCGATAGGTGTTGTCAGCCACGCCTGCAACAATGAACTGGGGATCGTCAAAAAATTCGGGAGTACTGCCTAAAGGCGCCGGGACGCTGGGGCAAGTCACAGACTGAGCTTGCAATAACGCGGCCGCGAAAACAGTTAGGAGCGCCATACGTTTCGGAGCCATAGATTCCATCGTTGACTTTCTTCTTTCCTCGCGCGAGCTATCGCGGTGGCGACACGCGAATCCTAAGCCTACTTATCCAGCTCTGACATCGCCTGCCGTGCCTGGGCGTCATCAGGACGCTTCGAAAGGAGAGACCTAAGAACTTCACGCGCCTTAACTGTATTACCTTCGATAACATAGAGCCGCGCCAGACTCAAATAAGCTTGGTTGAAATCGGGCGCTATTTGGATGCACTTTTCAAAAGCCGAAACCGCCTGATCGCGGCGATGAGTTCTGAGATACAGAACGCCGAGGTTATTAAGCGCCTCCCGATAAGTCGGTCGTCTTTCCAGGGCCTTGTTCAGGTACCATTCGGCCTTGGCTGGATCGTTGGATTGCGCAAACACCATTCCGAGACTATAATTCGCCTCAGGGTCAGCCGGCCTTAAGGCCACAACGCGCTCTAAGGCGCTCCTGGCGTCCTCCCAGTTCCGTTGTTGGCGGTAGGCATTTCCTAGATTCTCGAGCGCGATCACGTAATCTGGATCCAGTTGAAGCGCCCGTTTGAACAACACGATAGCTTTCGTCGTATCACCTGTTCGCGCAGCTAGTAAGCCGAGGTTATTCCATGCGTTCTGAATTGTCTCTGAATAGTCCGCTCTGGCGCGTGTTGCTTTCTCAAAATACAATTGTGCTTGATCCAGCTTTTCTGATTTCAGGTAAGCGCTCCCAAGGCCATACAAGGCTTCGGCACTCTTCGCGTCGAGCTTGAGGGCGAAGGAAAAGAAATCCGCTGCGGCATCTGTATATCCATGCAAGAAGAAAATTGATCCTAAAGATAGAAAATTACGTCCGTATTCGAAAGTAGCGGAAACGCCTGGAAACGGCAGAGCTTTTGAGAGGCGTTCAGCGTCATTGCTTGGCAAGGCTGCTAAATCGCTGGAAATGACTTGTGCGTCAATCTCCCTCCGATAAATCTTGACGATTTCACCACGAGTGTCGATCAAGAAGGAAGTCGGAATCTCCAGATCTCGATGACGGTCGAACACGTATCTAGACAGGAGATTATAAACGGCAGTAACATCTTGAGATGCCTGAAGAATCGGGAGCGAGTAGCGCGAGCGCGGAGGATCGCCTACATTCAAGACAAGTACTTGCAATGCGCCCGGTGTCTGACCTGCTTGTAAAGCCTCGAACGTGCTTAGCTGACGCAAAGATTCTGAAGACGTAAGCGCCCAAAAAGCAAGCAATAGCGGCCTGCCGCGTAAAGAGGAAGGCGTCCAGGCCTTACCGAGTGAGTCTGTAAGTGAGAAGTCGGGGGCGGAAAATGGAGTGAGGAGCCAAGTATCCCGCGGGTCCGGAGCGAACGCGCCAGGCGAATGGGCACGTTGTGGCTTATCGGCTACCTGTCGGAAGGGCTCTGTTCGCGGAACCTGATTGCCTTCTGTCACGAAGATACGGTGATTGGCGGGGAGATCCTGTAGGCGTTGCAGATGACCACTCGGCCAACGAATCGTGGCCGAACAATTACCGTTGGCGTCTCCTAATCCGAAGAATATTTCTTTACTGTGCTGGGAAAGGAAACCTGAACCAGCTTGAAGTACTCTGGTCTGACGCCCGGAGCTGGTATCGAGAATCACCGTGGCGCCTATGGCATCGCGGTTGCTTCTCGTTCCAACCAAACGAAAGGCGATAGCGGGCGGCAAGTGTGGGACCGTGTTCTTCAGTACCCGCAGCTGTGGGGCATTCCGATTTTTTAGCAACATCTCCTGACGGCCGTCGCCATCGAAATCCGCCAGCAGAAACGATCTGCCATCTTCGGGGAAATCCAATCCGAGAGCTCCGGAAACCTCGGAGAAGGTTCCGTCCCGATTGTTAACAAACAACACATTCCTTTCGTAACCGCTCCACGTATAATCAGAACGAACTAGCTCATTAATGGCATTCCACCCCTGTTCGTAATCTCGATCGAGTGTCGCCGAATTCGGAGACTTGGCGATGACTTGTCGCCAGAAAAAGCTATTCAGGTCCTGACGCACCGGGCCGGAGATCATGCCATTGGCGACGTAGATATCCGGATAGCCGTCATGGTCGATATCCCAAGCGTCGCTTGACCAGGACCAGCGACCCAGACTCGTGTTGGATGTCTCGCTGGTATCGCGAAAAGTGGAGCGGCCATCCCCGTGAAACAGAGAGTTGCCCGAAGCGTGTTTTCGATAAAGCGCGCGCTGCTCCGGGGAAGCGTCTTTCTGGAAGTTGGGATCTGCGCTAATGCGCTCACCGGCAGCGGTCCACATGTTCGCGACATATAGATCCTTGCGGCCATCATTATCGTAATCGAGCCAGCAGACGCTCATCCCGGCGCCGGCGTCTTCGACTCCTGCATCTTCAGCGATGTCGCGAAACAGATGTCCGTCTTCAGTTCGGTAGAAATTCTTTCGGCCGAAATCGTTTACGACGTACAAATCAGGCCAGAGACGATCGTTGCTGGTGTTCCAAGCGCAACAAAAGCTATAGCGATTATTATTAATGTCTAAACCGCAGCCAGCAGTAACATCGCTGAATGTGCCGTCGCCATTATTCTGCATCAAGAAGTTAGGCGGCCCATTCTCGGCGGCAAAATAGGGGGTAGGGTACTTATATTGGCCTGATCCTTGATAGAAGGCATAGAGACAGAAGTAGATATCGAGCCACCCGTCGCGGTTATAATCGGCGGCCGCTGCCCCGGTGAAAGTTCCCTGCGGCGTTGTAGCAAATCGAAAAGCGTCAGGCTTTAGCTTGAACCGTCCCGCCCCTTGATTGAGGAACAGCAGTGGTCCGCCGGCGCGGACGACAACCAGATCCTGGCGCCCGTCGTTATCGAAATCGGCAAAAATCGCACATGCCGTATTATCGAGAAGGCCGAGGCCGGAGGATTCGGTCATGTCTTCGAATGTTCCATCTCCGCGGTTACGGAAAAGCCGATTCGGTAGGCCAGCCGGCTGGCATATGTAAAGGTCGTCCAGCCCGTCTCCATCGATATCGCCTACGGATACGCCATTATGTCCATAAATATCGATTCCAGATGCGGCGTCCATTACAGTGCGCCAATGATCCACTCCGTAGATGAGTTGAGAGTAGTAGCTGGCGACGCCTTCGAAACGAGATTCAGTAACATCCGTGAAGAAGGGCTGAGTGGAACGGCTACGAACTTGATCTTCCATCTGCCACCGCGTTATCCGATACCCTCCAGTAGAAAGCGCAGTCCATGTGAGGGACCAGTAACCGGTGCGCTGTTCGCGATGAAAGCGATGGCCGGTTCCGACGATGTCGTAACGGAGACGAGTGGCGATCGTTGTTGGATGGGGATCAATCTGTGTGATCTGAAACTCGGCGGTCACTAGTTGAAGAAATTCGAAATGGCCGGAGCGCAGGTCGGCAAGAAATGGCTCTGAAGTCAGAGAAGCGTGAGATGGAAAGCGAAACCTCCGAACTTCAAGAGCATCCGAAGCCGGACGAAGAAGATGAGACTCTATGGGTTGCCAAGAGCTTCCAAGAAAAGTGGAGCTGAGAGCCTTCTTAAGAGGATCGGTATTTTGCGGCGACTGAAGCAGCGCGGAAGCCCAGGCGTCAAATATCGCGATGAAGTTATCATGAAGCACTTCGATCGTGAAAACGTCGTGTCCGGATTGCACTCGGACCGTAGCGGAGTCGATTGGCGTTTGCTCGCGGTAGCTAGGATGAATGTGAAATTCGGGATTCGAGATGGAGAAACGAGGGGTAGCCGATTTTCGGAAACCGGTGTTTAGGAGGAGGGCGGCGACTGCGTGCCAGCAGCGACTTAGGAAGCCGCGTCTGGGAAGAGTAGAGATGCCGGACGAGCCATTGGTTTCGCCGAAGATCATCCTCTTCATCTTCGCGTTTCAGATTCGGGTGACGACAAATTCATGACCGTAAATGGATCTTAGTAGCCCGGCTGCCAGGACAGCACCTGCTACTTTATATGTTTGGTGAGGTGCGAGAGTGGTTGAATCGGGCGGTCTCGAAAACCGTTGAACCTTTACGGGTTCCGTGGGTTCGAATCCCACCCTCACCGCCAGAATAAGATCTATAGGATACGTGGATTACAGATTCAGCGTGCGATTGCCGCAATCACAATCGACGCGCATCACAGCCGTCGCGCGACCGAGTTTTCTATAACTTACAGAGAAACTTAGGCTGCCCCCGGTTCCGATCCCACTCTCTGCAGGGGTCGCCTGTGCGACGGGAGTCGCTCCAGCGACAGCCAGCCGCGATACGGAAGCACGGCACTTGGGAAATGACCGCTAAGCGACTGATTTTAAAGATTGCGCATGACGCGCGAGAGATCTCAAGACGGCCAACTGTTGTTCCATCTGGCGGCAACGCTAGCACGCGAAGTCAAGTACCCGACACATACCCCTTGACAGCACCAACCGGTATAGTAGAGTAACAAACAGCGGTAGTAGATGCCACATTCTAAGCTGTCGAAGCTTGAATTCCGGATAATGGACGTGCTGTGGACGCAAGGGGTGGCCTCTGTCCGGGAAATTCAGGAGAGTTTTCCCGAGAAACACCGCCCCGCCTACACGACAATCCAGACCACAATCTACCGTTTAGAAGAAAAAGGAGCCGTGCGCCGTGTCGGAAAAGTCGGCAATTTCCACATTTTCGAATCGGCCGTCTCTCGGGAGGCAGCCCAACGCACCTTGATCGATGACCTTCTTGCATTTTTCGAGGGCCGAACACAGCCTGTAATGGCGCATCTGATCGAATCGGGCAGACTAACTCTTGAGGACGTCAGGGAAGCCGAGGATGCTCTCCGGAAGCTGCGAGAGAAGGACGAATCGCGATGAATCTGACGGCCATCGTTCCCGCAGAGTTGTCCAATCATCTGTGGCAGTCCACGCTGTTTGCCGCCGTCGCGGGCTTGCTGGCGCTTTCTCTTCGTAGGAATTCCGCGCGTATCCGATATGCGCTTTGGCTCATCTCATCCTTAAAATTTCTGATTCCGTTCTCGATTGTGATTGCAGCCGGCCGTCACCTTCAATGGTGGAAGTCCCCGCCCATGATTTCCCATCCTGCCATTTCTATCGCGGTCGCGATCGAGCAGATTGGAAGGCCGTTTATTGCTGACGATTTCTTCTGGCCTCCTTCCCATCCCGCCGTTCCGTCCGTTTCTGTCATCCGCGCTGTTCTGGTCGCGTTCTGGTCTTGTGGGTTCGTCGCCGTCCTTTGCACTTGGATCAAAAATTGGATGCGGCTTCGGCGGGCGACGCTCGCGGGCGCGCCAGTTGTTTCCAACGCCCCGGTCAAGGTCTTATCGTCGCCCGCATTTGTTGAACCGGGCGTGTTCGGTATTTTTCGGCCGGTTGTAGTTTTGCCCGCTGCCATTGCTGGCCAACTTGCGCCCTCACACCTGCAAGCCATCCTCGCGCACGAGGTGTGCCACGTGCGCAGAAGAGACAACTTAACCGCCGCGCTTCACATGTTAGTGGAAGCCATATTCTGGTTCAATCCGGTGGTGTGGTGGATAGGCGCGCGTCTCATAGAAGAGCGGGAGCATGCTTGCGACGAGGAAGTGCTTCGCTTGGGTAATTTGCCGAGCGTATATGCCGAAAGTATTCTGAAGATCTGTCAGTTGTGTCTCGACGCGCCGTTTGCCTGTGCCGCTGGCGCCGCGGGCGGGAACATCAAGGAGCGCGTGTCTCGCATCATGAATCAGAAGGTAACGCGTCGGCTGGAAATCGGCAAGAAATTCCTCCTCGCGAGCGCAGGACTTACGGCCCTCCTTTTCCCGCTTTCTGTCGGTGTGATCACCGCCTCTGAAACTCACATTCCGTCGTTCGGTGCCCATGCTGTCCTGCCTTCGTTTGAGGTAGCATTTATCACGGTCGATGAATCCGGACAGCTTCGTTCGCATTGGTCTGACCCGCCCGGGAGTTTCAATGCGACGAATATCACGCTTTTGAAGGCGATCGAAACAGCGTACGGAATTCCCGCATACCAGATTTCAGGACCCGAGTGGCTCAAATCGCGCCGTTTTGATATCCAGGCGGCCGCGAACGCGGCGGCTCCCAGCGATCAGCTTCCGCTTATGCTGCAGCGCCTGTTGCGTGATCGCTTCAAGCTGTCGTTTCACAGCGAGAAGAGACTTCTTCCTATATATGCCCTGGCGGTTGCGCGAAATGGACCCAAGCTTCAGCCGGTAAATGATGATGGTCACCGTTCGATCGATGGAGAGCCGGGTTATTTAGTTATGCAAGAAGGCTCCGTGGCCAGACTGGCCCAATCTTTATCCCGTCGTCTGGACCGCCCCGTAATCGATAAGACAGGTCTAGCAGGCGTTTACAAGTGTGAACTGTACTGGACGCAGCGCGGGGCGTTTGCATCCGGCGGCGCGGGATCGTCGATTTTCCCTGCCATACAGGAACAGCTTGGACTGCAACTTATACCCCAGGAGCAACTGATCGAAACCCTGGTGATTGATCATTTGGAGAAATTTCCCAGTTCCCACTAGGGCATTAGTTTTGGGCTATCTGCATGTGGAGCTGTCTTTGTCGCTGTTCTATTTTTCTGTTACTCGAACTCAGCCTCTCAGCTTCCGACTATCATGGCCGGGTTACATTCGGTGGTCTTCCCGTTCCGGGCGCAACGGTCATTTTGTCTCAAGCAAGCGAAAAGTTCAACACCGTCACAGACCAGGAAGGGCTCTATTCGTTCTCCGGCTTGCCTGACGGGCAGTGGACGATCGAGGTCGACATGCTCTGCTTCGAACCGGTGCGACAAGAGATTTCGATCCCGCAGAACACTCCGCCGATCGATCTGGAGTTAAAACTCCTGCGAACCGACCAGATAAACTCGGTGACGGCAGCGCCAATCGCGGCGCCGTCGGGAACTCCTCGCCTTCTAACTCCCGGTCCTGAAGCGCAGGCGACAACTCCCTCGATCGAGCAGCAAAACGATCAAGAAGCAAGTAGCAAGACAAGCACCGCCCAAACGCAGGAGGACACGTCGAGCGACACGCTCTCGGATGGTTTCCTGATCAATGGCAGTAGTAATAACGGGGCGGCTTCTGCTTTTTCTCAGGCGGCCGCCTTCGGTAACAATCGCACTGGCAGCAAAAATCTCCTCAATGGCAGCCTGGGCATGATCGTCGACAACTCACTTTGGGACGCCCGTTCTTTCTCGCTTACCGGACAAGACACCCCCAAACCGGCTTACGATCACTTTACGAGTGTCGCCACCCTGGGCGGTCGCCTGAAAATCCCGCACTTACTGGAAAATGGTCCAACCTTTTTTGTCGGCTATCAATGGACGCGAAATAGGAACGCGGGCACCGATACGGGCCTGATGCCTACCGCGGCACAGCGAAGCGGTCAACTTGAGACGAGCTTCCTTGATCCAGATACGAATGCTCCGTTCGCGGGCAGTAAGATCCCAACTAGTCGACTCAGCCCGCCAGCACTGGCTCTGCTGAACTTGTATCCGCTCCCGAATTTCAGCGGGAGCAGCAGCTATAACTACCAGGTTCCAGTTATCGGAGCGACTAACCAGGATGCTCTTCAAGCGCGGCTGAGCAAATCGTTTGGGCGCCGGGATCAACTCTTTGGTGGCGTGGCGTTTCAGAACACGCGGCAAGACTCGGACAATATTTTCAACTTTCTCGATACTACCGACTCGCTTGGGCTTGCGAGTAATGTCATGTGGTCTCACCGTGTCGGTCCAAGCGGATTGAATAATGTCGGTTATCAATTCAGCCGGCTGGCGGTTCGCATAACGCCCTACTTCGACGACCGGGAGAATGTCTCAGGCCTTGCGGGAATTCAAGGCAACGATCAGTCTCCCCCGAACTGGGGACCGCCCACGCTCACGTTTTCGAGCGGCATAACACAACTTACTGACGCCTCCCCTTCCTTCGATCGCAATCAGACGAGCGCAATTTCCGACGCTTTCATCTACAATCGAGGACGCCACAACTACACAGTCGGCGGCGATTTTAGAAGGCAGGAGTTCAACTATCTTTCCCAAGAAAATCCAAGAGGCACATTCACCTTCACCGGTGCATTGACCGGCTCCGACTTCGCGGACTTCCTCCTCGGGGTGCCCGACACCAGCACGATCGCCTTTGGTAATGCGGATAAGTACTTTCGCGAATCCGTATACGACGGCTATATCATCGACGATTGGCGGCCGAGTCCCGACGTTAGTTTTAACATCGGCGCACGATGGGAATACGGCGCTCCGATTACGGAACGGTATGGCCGACTGATTAACTTAGACGTTGCGCCATCGTTCTCACGGGTCGCGCCGGTTCTTGCTAGCGATCCGTTCGGCTCTCTAACGGGCCAGCACTTTCCCGATTCTCTGATCCGGCCCGACAAAGACGGCATTGAGCCCCGGGTGGGTGTTTCCTGGCGTCCTTTGTCAGCCTCGTCCATGATTGTTCGCGCGGGCTACGGCGTATATCGCGACACATCCGTTTATCAAACCCTTGCGCTGCAAATGGCTCAGCAGGAGCCGCTCTCGAAGAGTTTGAGCGTCCAAAATAGCCCGGTGGACCCGCTCACACTGGCCAACGGCTTCAATCTATCGCCCTCTATCACGCCCGAGACGTTCGGGGTCGATCCGAATTTTCGTGTTGGGTATGCGCAAATCTGGCGAGTGTCCGATCAGACAGACCTGCCAGCTTCCCTTCAGATGACAGCCACTTATGAGGGCGTCAAAGGAACGCGTGGCGTTCAGGAATTTCTGCCGAATACGGAACCGGTGGGGGCAATTAATCCCTGTCCTGCCTGTCCGACCGGTTTTACCTATGTCACCTCAAATGGAAATTCGACTCGCGAAGCAGGTCAGCTGCAAATCCGTCGCAGGTTACACGACGGTTTTAGCGCGATAGCTCTCTACACCTTTTCTAAGTCGATCGACGATGACGCCTCGCTTGGCAGTCCCACTCGAAATCTATCGCCATCCTCCACTAACTCTTTCAATCCCCCCGTTCCTCCCTCGCCGGCAACATCGCAGGGCAACCCGATAATCGCCCAAAACTGGCTTAATTTGAGCGCCGAGAGAAGTCTCTCCTCGTTTGACCAACGACACTTGCTGACGGCCCTTCTTCAATACTCCAGCGGCATGGGAGTGCGCGGCGGGACTCTGCTCAGCGGCTGGCGCGGCTCACTCCTGAAAGAATGGACATTTCAGCTTCAGATCACGGCCGGCAGCGGCTTACCCGAAACTCCTATTTACATGGAAATTGTTCCCGGTACAGGCATCACAGGAACCATTCGACCGGATTATACGGGCGCTCGCCTTTACTCGGCTCCTCCGGGCTTGACTCTGAATCCAGCGGCTTACACTGCTCCCCTGACGAGCCAGTGGGGAAATGCCGGCCGTAACACAATCGAAGGTCCCGACCAGTTCACGTTGAATGCTTCCATGGGCCGGACCTTTCATGTGACTGAGAAGCTGAACTTAGATTTGCGTGTTGATTCAACCAATGCGCTCAATCGCGTCAACTTCACAGCTTGGGACACGATCATCAACAACGCACAATTCGGTTTGCCGGCCAGTGTGAATCCAATGCGATCTCTACAAACCAGCTTGCGCTTGAGATTCTAGCATGCGAATAACCGGCCGTATCCTTCTGCCACTCTTTGTGCTATCCGTGCACGGTCAACAAGTGGGGCAGAACGCACCGCTCAATGGCGGCTCAATTACTTTCACCACAGGTGCTCAGTTAGTCATCGAAACCGTTACCGTCACCAGCAAGGATGGAAAGCCCGTATCCGGTTTGACGGCGAAAGACTTCGCTGTCACCGAGAACGGCGCGCCGCAGAGTATCCGTTTCTTCGAATACCAAACGCTGCCAACCGCACCGGAGTTGCCGGCGGAGCTGTCAAAACCGGCGGATATTCATGTTTACGACAAGCTATCTCACGTTCGCATCACGCCGGATAGGCCCGACGCTCACCGCTACAAGGACCATCGCCTGCTTGCTCTGTATTTCGACATGACCGCGATGCCGGCGATCGATCAGCTTCGAGCTTTGGCTGCTGCTAAGAAGTTTGTTGGCGCTCAAATGACGGCGACAGATCTTATTGCAATTATGCGCTATTCCGGCGGCGCGGTCGACGTGTTACAGGACTTCACAAATGACCGCGGTCGGCTTCTTAGCATTTTGGAAACCATGATTGTCGGAGAAGGCCAAGGTTTCGAGGAAGATGTAAGTGATGCAAGTAGCGCCGATACGGGAGCCGCCTTTGGCCAGGATGACACCGAATTCAACATTTTCAACGCAGACCGCCAATTATCCGCGCTTCAGACCGCCGCCACTATGTTGGGCCAGCTTAGTGAAAAGAAATCGCTCATTTACTTCGCCAGCGGCATGCGGCTGAACAGGCTTAACAATCAAGCTCAGCTTCACGCGACAATCAATGCTGCGCTTCGATCTGGAGTGACATTCTGGCCCATTGACGCCCGGGGCCTTGTGGCTCAAGCGCCTCTTGGGGACGCCAGCCAAGGCTCGGCGGGAGGCGTCGCCATGTATTCCGGTGCTTCCGCACTCGCCGTGACAACCAACTTCCAGCAATCCCAAGACACTTTGTATGCACTTGCTTCCGACACCGGAGGTAAGACGCTGTTAGACAACAATGACCTAGCACTGGGAATTGTTCAGGCCAGGGATGCGGTCTCCAGCTACTACGTAATTGGCTTCTACACCAGCAACACTGCTCCGGATGGTAAGTTCCGGCGTATCAAGATTGCGCTGAATAAATCTGGTGTTTCCACAACTCTCGATTACCGCCAAGGGTACTATGGCGCCAAGCAGTTTGACAGATTCAATGGGGCCGATAAGGAACGTCAGCTTGAAGACGCCCTGATGTTAGGCGACCCGATCACAGAACTCACAATCGCAATGGAGATAGATTACTTCCAGCTAAACAGAGCCGAATACTTTGTTCCGGTTGTTGCGAAGATCCCTGGACGTGAGCTGGTGCTCGCGAAAAGTCACGGCGCGGAGCATACGCTCATCGATTTCATCGGTGAAGTCAAAGATGAGTACGGTACGACGATCACAAACGTTCGAGACAAGGTGAGCGCCAGGTTAACCGGCACGACATCGGCCGAACTCGCAAAACGTCCGATCGAATATGAAACGGCGTTTACATTGCTCCCAGGCAAGTACACAATCAAGTTTCTTGCTCGAGACGATCAAACCGGCAGGATCGGCACCTTCCAAACTACATTTGTGATTCCGGACTTGAACAAGGAAGTACAACGGATTGCAATCAGCTCTGTCGTCTTGAGTAGTCAACGAGTCGCTTTGCAAGATGCGCTTTACAGCGTGAAAGAAAACAAGGCCGTAGAAGAGGCCAACCCGCTCGAGCAGGATGGCCAGAAATTGATTCCGAGTGTTACGCGTGTGTTCCGTAGCGGTCGTGACATGTATGTCTATTTACAAGCGTATGAGCACAACGCCGCGGCTCCGCAGCCTTTACTGGCATTCGTCACTCTGTACCGCGGCTCAACCAAAGTCTTGGAAACAAACCCAGTGAGGATTACGAACGCGATGAACAACCGGCTGAAGACCATGCCCATATCGTTTAACATCGCGCTCGGCGATCTCCCGCGTGGCGAATACAACTGTCAAATAACCGTTCTCGATCCAGATAGCAGAAAAGCGGCATTTTGGCAGGCGCCTATTGTGGTCGTCTCTTGACTGAAAATCGATGTTGGCCAATGAGCAACTGATTTGATTATGTTCACTCGCTGTACCCGGAAAGCGCCAACTGGATTTTGCGTGAGGATAGAACGGCAATGAGTTCACAGGCAATCCCCTCAGCGGTTCTTGCGCTCGAGCAGGAACTGTCGGTTTACCACTCCTCGCCGGAGCGGTCTTATGGACCTGCGGTTCGCCTAGTGCGGCAAGGATTCCCGATCGAACGCGTCTGGGTTGTGACTCGAGGAACCATTAAGCTCTCCTTTTTAGATCCATACGGCCGGGAATCGATTCTGAGCCTGCGCCCGGCGCCCTGCATCATTGGAGCCGCCGGCGCTATTTTGAATGCGCCATCATTAGTTACCGCAACTACCCTCACCGAGGTTGTGGTTCGGCAAGTGTCGGCCAACGATCTGCGACATTCGCTGAAAAACAACCCTGAGCTGGCCTATCATATAAGCTGCGCGATAGCGGCCGAATACACACAACAGACCGGCGCCATGATGGAAGCAGGATCGTTGAACACCAGGAAGCGCCTGCTGGAGTTATTGCAACAGCGGATGTCGGCCGGCGCCAACGGCTCGGCGGAATCAGGCAACTGCTCACATCCCGCGGCCTTGCTGAAGAAGCACGAGATTGCTAAGCTGCTGGCGGTTACTCCCGAGCATCTGAGCCGGCTCCTGCGCGCGATGCAACGGGAGGGATTGTTGCGGCGAGATAAGGGCCGAATCGTCCTTCAGGAAAAACAGGTCTCGGCAGACTCCAAGCCAAAAGCGAGCGCCAATGCCGCGCGGTAGTAACACATCGAACCTGAGCTGGCGAGCCAGGATTGCGTCTCTCGGCAACTTAGGCCCGCTGTTCTCCTTGCTGTGGGCGACCAGCCCTCCCCTCGTGATGGGAACGATACTGTTGCGAGTCGTTCGCGCAATTCTTCCATTCGCCTTGCTGTGGCTTCCAAAATTGATTTTGGATGCGATCGTGGCGCATAATCGCCACCACGGCGATCTCCATCGGGTATGGCGGCTCTTACTTATCGAGCTATCCTTTGCATTACTGAATGATATTTTGGCGCGCGCCAACAATCTTGTAGAAAGCCTTCTTGGCGATCGGTTCAGTAATCACATCACGGTCAAGCTGATGGCCCACGCGGCGGTACTTGATCTGTCCGCCTTTGAAGATCCGGTTTTTTACGACCGGCTTGAGCGCATCCGAACGCAGGCGAACCGCAGGATGTCATTGTTGGTTTCCGTTTTAAACGTCGCCCAGGAAATTGCGACGCTTGTCATTTTGTCCATCGGCCTCTGTATGTTTTCGCCGTGGTTATTGCTTCTCGTGACAGTGTCGACCATACCCGCATTTCTGGGCGAGGCCCATTTCACACGGCTGGCTTACTCGGTCTTTTATCGGGCCACACCGCAGAGACGGGAGTTGGAATACCTCTGCTTGCTCGGAACTTGCGCGGAAAGCGCGAAGGAAGTAAGAAGCTTCGAATTAGGCTCGCATTTGTCCCACAAATACGGCATTGCATCTGAACGTATTTACCGGGAGAACAAATCCGTTGCCGTTAAGCGCGCCCGCTCGGGTGGAGCGCTGGGTTTGCTTTCCGCCTTAGGTTACTACGGTGGCTATGCTTTGGTATTAGGCAAGGTATTGGTTGGCGGTATCTCAATCGGCACATTTACGTTCTTAACCGGCTCGTTCGCACGATCGCGAACCAGCTGTGAAAAGATCTTCACCAATTTTGCTGAAATCACCGACCAAGCAGTGATGTTGACCGACCTATTCGAGTTTTTCAAGCTGCAGCCAACTATTCGGTCATTGCCGGACGCGATTCCGGCTCCGCGCCCGATCCGTGCGGGCTTTGAGTTTCGGAATGTCAGCTTCGCTTATCCGGGATCGGAGCACTTTGTCGTTCGAAACGTCAATTTGCGCATCGATCCGTCCGAGAGAGTTGCACTGGTTGGGGAGAACGGCGCTGGCAAAACCACCGTCGTGAAGCTGCTCGCTCGGCTTTACGACCCATCCTACGGTCAAGTTCTCCTGGACGGGATCGATCTGCGTAAGTACGATGTTTCAGAACTACGCCACAAGATCAGTATCATCTTTCAAGATTTTGCTCGCTACGATTTGCCGGTCCGCGAAAACATAGGATTTGGAGATCTCACCGCGCTTGATGATCATCGGCGCCTGCGCGCGGCTGCTCAAAAAAGCGGAGCGCAGAAACTGATCGATAAATTCCCGTCGGGGCTCGATCAGGTTCTGGGGCGCCGCTTTGAAGGCGGCGTCGATCTTTCCGGGGGAGAGTGGCAGAAAATTGCGCTTGCACGCGCGTACGCAAGAGACGCAGAGCTTTTAATACTCGATGAGCCGACCGCCAGCCTGGACGCTCGCGCGGAACACGACATCTTTCTCCGGTTGTCACAGCTAATGGCAGGCCGCATGGCTGTGCTGATCTCACATCGCTTCTCGACTGTACGGATGGCGGACAAAATCGTCGTGCTTGAGGGGGGCGAAATCACCGAACAGGGCACGCACGAGTACTTAGTCCGGTTGGGCGGCCGCTACGCTGAGCTGTTTGAATTACAAGCCGCGGGCTTTCGAGACGACTTTGCCGTGGCCGGCGCCTTTCAGAGAAGGATGGGCTGACTGCTGTTATGGGCCTCTCCACTTATCAGCCATCAAGAAAGCAAGTAGCGATTGAAGAGATGAATAGGCGGCATCCAGTGACGCGGGCGTATTTTCTAAGTCAGAGACTGCTGCGCGAGACATTTGGACTAAGATTACGGACCGGCCTCTGCGCCGGTTTGGTACAAGTCTGGTGGCGGGAATTGCAAAAGGGACACGACGCAATCTGCCAAATTCAACACGCAACACCATCTCTGCTTCGCGACATCTTACTGTGTCAGATTCGAAGCATCTATACATTGAAGCCGCTTGATTCTCAGGATCTCTGCGATGCTTCTACGATTGACTTGTTCAGGTTCAAGTATGGCGAAGAGCGCTTGGAAGCGATCTATTCTCTTCAGCAACTGTTCGGCGTCGCTGATGCGCTAGAGCTGGATTTGGTGCTGCAACACTACGCCCCGATTTGTCGCCGCTCTACGTTCGACCGCTTTGACCAGGCCGTCATTGATGCGCTGATCGAGCCTGGACTTCCGGGATTGCGATTGCTGCTGACTCGATATCGGCACAGAGGGCGGGCAAACGGTGATTCCGGACACCGCAGTGGATTTGTTCTTGAGTCTGCCGGGTCATGCCGCTACTATGACCCCAACTGGGGTGAGTGGAGTTTTTCTTCGGTTGACTTGTTCGCTGAATGGTTCCGTGAGTACTGCAAGATTGCTCGCTGGGAGCAATTGCTTTTGAGAGGAGCCCCGAATTCCGATCCCATTCGCATCTTTTGCTTCGGTGGCGCCTTCTCCTCTAAAGCAGAGCAGAAGAGTGCAGCGATCCGCAACAGGATTTGGACATTAACAGATTGGTCGCCGAAATGCGGCGGAATTCAGGAATTCGGCCGTTCGATATCAGCAATCTAATCTTATTACTCTAATTGGAACATGATAAATGTCAATGCTAAATAGTGTTGCCGCAGCTTATTCTTATATATGCTGTGAATTGCAGCTATATTATCTTAGGCCAAACGGAGAATCACGTGATTGAAGATTTGGATTTAAAAGCACTGGAAGAGACATTTGGACCCATAGCGCCGGCCAATCTTACCTCGGAAGAGGGTGACCACGATCACGACCACGGAAGCGATCACACTCACGTCCACGAAGAGTAATTGTGCGAGCGGGGTCAGTGACTGCCGCTGTTTCCGCCCCGCCCGCCACTAGCTCGATTTGTTCGGTACGCATCAAGAGACAAGGACCATTGACTTATGAGCGAGCCGCAGGTTGCTTTTCAGAAATCATCCTGGTTTGCCGACTGTAGACCATCTGATGCCTATTACGAGTGGATCACCGCAAAGAGTGATTCCGATCTCCAGTGGACCGCAAACGGATTCGATACGTACGGGAAAACCCTGAAGGCCTTGTCGGATATTTTTGCCTGGAAGCAGTCCGATGCTGTCCTTGAGAATGTCGGTATCTTGAGCTACAGCGAATGCCTCCGGCGCGTACAAAGCCTGCTGGATTTCGTCGGCTTGCATGATTCGAAACTCTGCAAGGCGATGCGCGATTCTTTCGAAAACTTATCTCTGTCGGCGCGGGCGCGCTTCATGATGGCTCCGGAAACCGTTTATCGGATTTCCGCTTTACGTAAGGAAGCTAAGGAGTCGATCGTCGCTTTGGTCGGTTTCCTCAACGCGGAAACCGCTTGCGGAGATCTAACGGCCGGACGGCCTGGACAATATTGGACGGCCTTAGGGGACTTTTACTATGCCGATGGAAACCTCTGTCCAGCCGCCGAGCACGGTCAAGTAAGATGGGTGGCTGACCAATCCTTCTGCGCCCCCAAACTCGCGGGAACTATTCCCATCGACTTTTTCAGCCCCAATGTTGCTCACGCCAAGGAAACGACTCTTCAAGGAAGGCGAAACTACGACTTAGAGCTCTCTCCAGAGGAGAAGTTCGTGATCTGCGAGCGGCTGGCGGACGCTTACACTCGAATTGGCGAGGTGAGTGAAGCTGCGGCACAGCTAATTAAGCAGTTCGTGAGAGTAATCGTCCCGGTTAAGAGCCCTTCCGGTTGGGGCTCAACATCCAAGCGCAGCTTTCCCGGACGGATTATGCTGCAGGGCGTCGAAAGAGTTCGGCCGGCTAAGATTGCAGCAGCGCTGGTGCATGAAGCTATTCACCAGCTTCTGTATGTCCTCGAATATGTAGGCCGGTTCGTCATCATAGAACCGAAAGACCGCGTAAGATCTCTCTGGAGCGGGCGTGTCATGGCCGTTGACAATTTCTTTCACGCCTGTTTCGTTTGGTACGGTCTGGCCAACTTTTGGGCCTTAGCTCGGAATTCCAGCGCTTTCGATTCCGACCACGTTCGACAGGCGTTGAACGAATGCCTGTTGGGCTTTCGCGGCGAAAATCCGATTGACGTACTCAAGCGGCATCCCGGCTGCGTGCGAGGCGATGCCTTGGCCATCGCCGACGCCTTCCAATCCAGGCTATCGGATGTGATGCATACCATTGCAGCATAGGCAACAGAGGCGTTTCGGCATACCCGTTACCGGTTCCATATGAAACTAGCCAACAGAGGATCTTTGCTTTCGCCGCTATTCTTAATCGAATTGCATTCCAGCCGGCCGGAAGAACTTGCGACGTTCTATCAAGTGGCGTTGGGCGTGAAGTTCAGAGAGACTACTTATCCCTATCCTTGCTATCTCGCGCGCGTTGGGAGTTTCTCGCTTATGATCAGCAGCTCGATTGGAAACGACGGCGAGACAGTGTCGGAATCCGGAAAATGCACGTTCGGCTTCTTGAGCGCTGATGGCGACCTGCCAAAGGGAGAACATTACTTCCTTCATCCTAAACGCCCCCTAGGTCAGGCTTGGCCGAGGCAGTTTGCATCTCGGGTCAGAGACCCGGAAGGAAATTACCTCGCATTCGCCAGCTCGATGGAAGAAATTGTCGGTCGAGTTCCGCCCGTGCAGTCCTACCGCGAATTGAAAGATTGCCTTCGGGAGTACGTGGTGATGAAATTGCAACGTTCCCGCAAACGCTCAAGACACTTTATCGATGACTTTTTGGATTGGTATGAATACACAAGCGGACGAGTGACGTTCATCCGTCGCGATCTGAGGGGATATACCCATGTCGTCGCATCTCGTGAAGGATTGTATGTCGTGAATCATCGAAGCTACAAACGAATCCTCCGCGGCAGTTTCTTCGGGACAACGGTGAAAGATGGTGCGATCTACTGCTTTCAAGCTTGTGGGCCGACAGGCAGAAACTTGGCTAAGGCGGAAAATAAAGGACGAATACTGAAGATAAGCTTGACCAACGACCGAATTGAGCAGGTCGACGTACTGGCCAAGGATTTGGACGATGGATGTCATCAAATGGACTTTATCGGTGAGGACCTCTTCGTCGTAGACTGTTACAACGGCAGGATCTTACAAATAACACCAGACGTTCCTGGCTATCGCGCTCACTATCCCCTGGGACCGCTCAGCCGGGAACAGGCAAATTCGAAATACCATTTCAACTCAATAGCTGCGCATCCGGACGGAACGCTTTGGCTATTACTGCACAATAAGAACAGAGCCCCGAGCGAGGTCCTGGTGATGAATCGTAACTTTGAGGTTCTCCGGCGATTTCCTGTCAAGGCTGGTGCGGCCCATAACATCGTCTTCACAAATGACGAGTTCGGTTATCTGATCGCTGATTCCTCTGGCGCCAGAATAGTTACCGCCAATCGCGTGCTGGGCGAAATCGGGATGATCAGGCCTCGCGGAATCTCGTTGGATAGCGCATTGTGTGTTGTTGGCGATTCTTTCTTCTGCTCAAGGCCTTTTAGGCGATATGTTCCCGGCAGGGTGCATTTTTTCGACCGGTCCTCGTGGGAGTGCCTATGCAGCCTGACGCTGCCGGCAGCGCCGACGGAGGTTCGGCGGATCGATGGCAAAGACTGGTCGATCAGCAATTATCTGATGTCGCAAGTAAATATCGAAGCGGGCCACAGCCCTGCTTGGGGACCTGGCGCAAGCCGTGAACCTCACATTGCAACGGCAACAGCTTAGCAGGGTCTTGTGCAAGTTACTGCTCTTCCGGCATGGATTGGAGAAAATTCACATGAGGTCTATTTCTTTCCTCTTGGTCTCAGCATTATGTCTGCAGGCAACATCGTTTGAAGTGGCGTCCATAAAACCGAGTAGACCGGGTTCGGAGGGATCCGACATTGACGTCGATAACGCTCTGCTGCGGATGAGAAACGTAACAGTCAAACGCTGCATAATGCGTGCCTACAGTATCCCCGAATCGGAGATTATGAATGGCCCTAAATGGATTTCCGAGAACAGATATGACATTGACGCCAAGGCCGACCACCCCGTTGCCAGCGATGAGATTGCGACTATGCTTCAGTCGCTCTTGACGGAGCGGTTCGATTTTTCTTTTCATCATGACAGCCGCGTTTTGTCCGGTTATGCACTCGTACAAACGAGCGGCGGCATCAAAGCGGAGGTCGCTCCTCCTGATACCGTTTCCGAAACAAGCAAGAGCCGCAATCATCTCAGAGCTAAGGGGTGTTCGATGCAGCGCTTCGCGATGAGGCTATCTGCCATATTGAATATTCCGGTAGTTGACGCCACGGGGCTGCAAGGAAAATACGACTTCGACCTGAGATGGTCTCCGGACGACATGCAAGCTTCTACTTTCTCAAATCCCTCCCAAGCATTACAGGAGAGTTCAAAAGATGCTTCCTTGTTCACTGCCGTGCGGGAGCAGTTGGGCTTGAAATTAGAGAGCCGAAAGGTAAACGCGGACGTGTTGATTATCGACCGCATCCAGCCGCCAACCGCAAATTGAGATTACTCCGTGTCACACTAGCGCGCCTTGGCTATGGGCAAACCATCAGAGCAGGAGGGCATCCCCAACCGCGGCCTGCCGCTCGTACAAGTACTGGAACTTATAAACGCGCGCGAGCAGCGAGCCATAGCCACATTTTTCTGGCTTTTCGTGAATGTTCTCCTTTTTGTTTTGATATAAGTCATGTTCTTGAGATCTACCGAGCTTTATTCTAAATAGGTGAACGGCGCATAAGGATTTTCCGAGCACGGAAAAAGCCAACGTTTATGATCGCCCTCACCAACCAATAAGGAGACAACATGATTGACAATCTGGACATCGAACAACTGACAGAGACTTTCGCGACGGTAAATCCGGAAGCCCTTACTTTCGAGGAAGGCGACCACGACCACGACCACGATCACGAGGAAGAGCCTCTCTAACGTCAAGCGGGGTTGAGCTACCGCTTGGAACCAGCGCAACCCCACCTTCCTATCAGCGCTTCGGTCATATCACTTCGAGCCGCGAGACATTTGGCCATGTTAATGATGGAATCGAAAACCACCGCTGATCAGCCGGTTGGTTTGGCTGCGGGTAGAGTCGCGACTGCTCAGTATGAGCAAATTGCGGCAACGAGTCGTTCGGACCTGCCATGGGTAGCCAACGGGTTTGAGACATACCGGGCAACCCTGAAGAATTTGCCAAATGTGTTCGCCTGGAACGAATCAAATGCCTTGCTTGAGAGCGTCGGCATTCTCGGCCACAGCGTTTGTCTGCGGCGCATGCAAAGCTTGTTGAACGTCATTAATCGTTACGATGCCAAGCTTTCCTTCGCCATGCGAAGTTCTTTCGAGCGGCTTTCACCGGCGGCGCGCGCACGCCTCATATTGGCTCCCGAAACTATATATCGTATCTGGCATTTCACCAAAACACCCGCGGAATCGGTCAAGGCCGCGTGTGGTTTTCTGAATGCGGAAAGCGCCCTGGACGAACCAGCCTCTGACAAGCGGGGTCGCTATTGGACGGCTTTGGGCGACTTCTATTATGCTGACGGAGCGCCGTCCGAGGTACGGGCGAGAGCGCAGTTGAAATGGGCGCCGAATGAACCGTACTGTGCGCCTAGACTGGCCCAAGCGATTCCAATTGACTTCTATAGCCCGAACGTGGCGCACGCAAAGGAAACAACGGTCGCAAGTGATTTTCTTCCGTTTTCAGACGAGGAGATGTCTCTGGTGCGCGAACGCCTGGAAGACGCGTTCGACCGCATCAGCAAGGTAAGTCAAGCAGCCGCGCTCCTAATTGAGCAGTTTGTCAGGGTGATCATTCCCCTCAAGGTGTCTTCAGGCGTTGGTTCGACGTCCGAGCGCAGTTTCCCGGGACGAGTTATTCTGCAGGGCGTCGAAAGGGCAACTTCAGCAAGGATTGCCGCCGCCCTTGTGCATGAAGCCATTCACCAGCTGTTGTACATACTCGAGTTTGAAGGCCGATTCGTCGTTATAGAGCCTGAGGAGCGCGTTAAATCGTTGTGGACTGGCCGGCCACTGGAGTTACACTCTTTCTTCCATGCCTGCTTTGTGTGGTACGGCTTGGCTAACTTCTGGGCACTCGCACAAAAAGTGGATGCGTTCGATCCCGAGGAAGCCAACCGGCGCATGAATGAGTGCCTGAAGGGTTTCCGCGGCAGAAATCCAGTGGACGCAATAGTAGCTCCTCCAGGGGCTGTTCGGGGGGACGCTTTGCAGGTTGCGAGTACTTTGCAACAAAGGCTTCAAGCTCTAACGACTTCCTCGTCGAGCGCCACTGTAAATTAACGGCGAAACGACGACAAACGGAAAACCATCGACAATCCGCTGGCTAGGCCGCAAGCTGCGAGGGATTCCCTTCGCCTGTCAGTATGCTTGATCGCTCATCTGCGCTGAGCGCGAGTCAGCCTTCTGGAAGGGTCGGTTAAGATAGACATAATAAGGCGGCATTATTAAGAAGCGACCGACCGCTCACATGCGTCGATTAAAGCGTCGCGCGATGCTATTCTCGCCTTCTCTGCTGATCCTTGCTATCGCAGGTATCCAGTCCCCGGCAGCCATGGGCGGTGGGTCGTCTTACCATGCGGATCTCAAGCGATACTTTGAAAGCCCCGCGATTGAGCTTGAAACGCGGCGTGCAACGATCGCAAGTGTAACTGCATTTCTGCATGAGCCCACGTGGGGGCGCTCGGAGATTAGCGCGCGTCTTGAACAAGGCGAGCGCCTTCTCACGCAAGTCATGAATCACGTCGTTTACTGCCGGTTGAGAGATTCTCGCGATGTGACAGATAAAGATGCTAAGGCCTGCGAGACGGAAATGAATCGCAATTACGATCTGCTGCAGTCGTATATCAATTCGGAACTGCAAGCCGACAATGTGCGAACCCTGTCCGATGCCGAAGCAGACAAGCTGGATTTAGGTCCTTATCGCTTTCTGATTGCAAAGGCCAAAGCCGCGGCGGCCCATACGCTTTCTCCTCAAGAGCAGCGTTTAGCTGATCTCCTTTCGGCGCCTCTACTCAATGGTTGGTGGGATCGCTATCAGCAGACCGTTGCCAACCTCAAGGTGAATCGCATTGAGACAAAGGAAGGCGCCCTGAATCCTCTCAAGGACGAAACGAAGATCGAGACCGACCCAGACCGTGCTATCAGGCGGGCCGGTTTCGAGGCTCCTTTGCAGGCATACGCCAGTGAAGGACAAGTCTTGGCGGCAACACTGATCGATGTCGCGCGAGAGACTACCGCGATCGCTCAGCTACACAAATATCCCAGCGCTCCAGCGTCAATCTACGCTTCCCGCTTGCAACTGACGGAGCCGCAAGTCCGCGACATGCTGGATGCCATCGCCGAGCATGCAGACATCCTCAAGAACTACGAGCGACTCCGCGTGAAACAAGTTTCTCGCGCGACGGGAATCGCGGATGTGCATAGTTGGGACTTGGCGCTTTCGACGAACTTCAATCCTAAACCGATGTCGTTTCCACAGGCCAGAGCGGCGTTACTGGACGCGCTTGCGCCGCTCGGTCCCGAATATGTTTCGAATTTCGCTTGGCTCCTTGATCCCGGAAATGGAGCGCTCGAAATATCGGGCGGAGACAGCAGCAATCGCATGCTCGGCGGCTTCTCCGTGGGTTATCCAGGCGTTCCCGTCGCCGTTTATGTCCAAGATTTCACCGGAACTCCCGCTGCCATCTCGACCATAGTTCATGAAGGAGGTCACGCAATAAACAGAAGGCTCATGAACGAGAACGGCGTGTCTCCGTTTTATGAAAGTGGTCCAAAGTTTCTCTCGGAAGCGTATGCCATCTTGAATGAGTTGTTGCTTCTTGACGAGTTGGAGCGAACTAGCAATACGCTGGCGGCCAAAGTGTATTACGAGGAGAAATTCCTAGATAAGCTGCGGCTTGAAGTTTTTACTTCAGCGGAGGAAGGCAGCTTTGAACAAGCCGTCTATGATGGCGTCGTAACTGGCGCCATCAACTGTCGAGAGGATCTTGACAAGATCAATGCCGACATACTGAATAAGTATGAGTTACTGGCTCCTCAGGAATCCAACTTACGTTTTGGTTGGATGAAAAAACGCTTACTATTCGAAGATCCGCTTTATCTGGTGAATTACCTGTATGCTGCGCTGGTTGCTTGCAAGCTTTACGAAATGGCCGTAACGGATCCGAAGAACTTCCAGCCACGGTACCTAGCGCTCCTGCGGGAGGGCTTCGACGCACCTGGGAACGAACTTCTCCAGAAAAACATGGGATTCACGCTAGACAGCAAAGGACTTTTAGACGGCGCCCTTCAACTAATGCGGCAGCGAAGCGTACAATTATCCCAGCTCTATGAGCAAATGCCCCTTTCGCACATAAGGCCCTAGAAGTCTTCAAGGAGCTTGACGGCGATTCGATTTTGAAGCGCGGTTCTCCGAGCCGGTCCGAAGGAATGTACTCGGCTTGAGACTCATTCTCGCGCCTTAACATGACATGCGCTTGTAAGTGAGATATCGCTTCGAACCAGTTCGTCCATCTCCGCTTGCGATCGCGTGAATTCTCGTAAAAGGTCGTTACAATTTCGGCTATTGTCCACGTTGCGTTCGTCGCGCCCGAGGCCGCCGGCAATAACATGAGCTTGCGTTACCGTTCTAGGCACCCGAGTTCACCTCAACAGACCTGATCCGATACTGAAAATGATCAGCGTCGAGGCTATCGAGCCGACCTTCATCGGTTTCCGCTTGTGGGTACATCAAAAAGTGCAGGGGCGGACCACTGGAATTCGGCAGCACTACATCCTGAGCGTAGTTGTACGCCATCCAATTCATCTCCCACGATCCGAACAGTCGGCTCCGAGTCTGCTTGACTAACCCGTCCTCAAGCGAGCGATGTCCGGGAGGCTCCTCGAGAACTACTTTCCGTACATCCGCAGGATCGACAGGAATCCATCCACATTCGTCGAGGAAAACTTCGGAGCGGCAATGTTGCGCCTTTGTCGCGTCATCAGAAGAGATACCCAGACTCTTGCAGCCCATCTGAGACGGCGCCAGGCGAATGCCGTATACGTCGCGTGCCGGTAACCCTGCGGCCCGAGCCAGCCCAACGAACAGCGCATTCAGGTCGGCGCACTTGCCTCCTAGATCACCTGATTCCAACATGAACCGGATATCTCCCACGCCGCATCCCCTGGTCTTCGGATTACGGTAAGTGTTCTCTACAATCCAGTCATAGATTGCACGCGCTTTGTCGATATCGGAGCGAGTTCCTTTCGTGATTTCGGATGCGCGCGCTTTCACGATGCCGTCGGTGGGCAACATCTTGGTCGGCTTTAGATATGCGCTCAAGCCTGAGCCGCCGCGCATACCTCGAGGGCGATCCGCGGGAAGATTCACCGTCCAATCTCGTGTCTGCACTTCGCTGATGACCGTGAGAGCTGGTTTAACCCCCGCCGGAAACTCCGCGGAGACCAGATCAACTTTGTTTTCATCTCTAACGAGACGCGCTATTCCGGTCTCGCAATGGACTCTGTTGTAAATAGTTTTCTGAAAGGGCGTGTTCTGAACGAGAGCGGCTGGCCCCCAAACCCGGGTTAACCCAGCGGGGTTCAGAACTTCGATTTCCGTTGTGACTCTGAAGGTCCGCCACCTAGGGGGCCAATCGCCTTCCGCTTTCGCCAGTTCCGTTCCTGATATCGCGAGTGCGCCGGCAAACACGCTCGCCCTTTCCAATAATGTACGACGATTCATTGGCATTCCTGGGACAGATTCCGTCTATTCTGATCGATTCCAGCGCACATTTCTTATCTGGGCTCAGTCTAGAGGTTCGGTTAACCCCTGATCTTAGATTCTGCCATCAACGCGCTGCACGCGCGCAGCGATCTTTGCAAGTGTCAGATCGCGCGCTGTCGACGTATGATCCAGAAACGGAGTAAATCCGCAGTCGTCTTTCCACGGCGGTGGAGAACGGCCGACGAGAGCCTAACTCCTTGTATTCGGAAAAGGGTGCGACAACATTATCTGGCCCGAGTGGCCCCTTTTGGACTGCACGAAACACGCGTGTCATTCTGGAAAGACGTCCAACCATGCCCATCAGCCGTCGACACTTCCTGCAAAGTACCGGGGTCGCCGCGTCGGCTCTCGGCCTGACCGGAGCCGTTGACACGGCCGCTCAAGAACCTGCCAAGCCGGTCTCGCCGAACGATCACGTGCAGATTGGTTGCATCGGGTTCGGCATCATGGGCCAGGGGGATATGCACACGGCATCGTCTCTGCCTGGCGTACAGATCGTAGCGGTTTCCGACGTCTATGATGGCCGTCGCACGCTCGCCCGGGAACGCTACGGAAAAGACATCTTCACCACGCGCGACTATCGCGAGTTGCTCGCCCGGCGCGATGTCGACGCCGTTGTCATCGCCACCCCCGACCATTGGCACGCCCGTATTGCTGTCGACGCCCTCCACGCCGGTAAGGATGTGTATTGTCAAAAGCCGATGGTCCGTGAGGCGCCTGAGGGGCACCAGGTCATCGACGCGCAAAAGCGGACGGGACGTATTCTCCAAGTCGGCAGTCAGCGCGTAAGTTCAATCCTCTACGCCAAAGCCAAGGAAATCGTCAGAACAGGCGCAATCGGCCAGATCCACTTGATCGAGGCCTATATCAATCGCAACTCGTCATTGGGCGCTTGGCAGTACACCATTCCGCCGGATGCTTCTATGGAAACCATCGACTGGGAGCAGTTTCTCGGCAGTGCGCCGAAGTGTCCCTTCGATCCCGTCCGCCTGTTTCGATGGCGTAACTATCGAGCGTATGGAACTGGAATTCCAGGAGACCTGTTTGTCCATCTCTTTACCGGCATTCACTTCGTCATGGATAGCGTTGGTCCGGAGCGCATTGCAGCAACGGGCGGCCTCTACTATTGGAAAGATGGGCGCGATGTCCCTGATCTCATGACTGGCCTGTACAGTTATCCGGAGACACCGTCGCATCCAGGCTTCCAGATTAACTTCAGCGTCAACTTCGAAGCGGGCAGCGGCGAAGGCGCCGATTCGCAAGCTTTCCGCTTCATCGGCACGGAAGGCGTTCTCAATCTTTCAGTTGGCAATTCTCTGTCGATTTCCAAGCGTCCTCGCGAACTCGACCCCGGAACTACTGCCTCCACGTTCTCGAAGAAAATTGAGGAGCAGGTTCTTGCGGAGCACCGCGCCAAGTATCCGGTGCTTTCGGAGAGTACAGGCTCTCTCACATCCGAAGCGCTCGAAACGTATTTCCTGCCGAAAGGCTACTCCGAGCAGATTGCGCATCATGAAACGTTCCAGCGTGCGATTCGCACTCGAACGCCGGTGATCGAAGACGCCGTTTTCGGCTTGCGAGCCGCGGGCCCCGCACTGATGTCGAACGTCTCTTATTTCGAGCGGCGCATGGTTTCCTGGGATCCCGTCAACATGCGGATGCTGTAATGGCTTTCGTCGCGCTCGGCGAGCCGGACCGGCCAGATGTGAACGAACCAGCGGCGGCGACTGCTCAGTAATCGGTTTTCATTCGAGAGAGCACTCTCGCTTCAGACGTTCAAGGATTTGAGGTAAGGCACGCTAGGCGGCATCAGCGCCGGATCTTCTTCAAGCTCGACGAAATAGTTCTTCACGCCGCCTGTTCTGGCCGCTGTAAACACGGCCTTCCAATCCACGACCCCCTTGCCCAACGGAACTTCGCGGAAGCCAGACTTGGTGGAGGGGTCCTTCACCCAGTCCTGGCAATGCATGGAAAGGAAGCGGCCCGGATACTTGTGGAAGTACGTCACTGGGTCGTAGCCCTTCTGCCAACTAGAGACCTGAAACTGCAGCTTGGTGGTGGCGGGATTAAGCTCGGCGATCATCATGTCGTAGACCGGTTTCCCGTCGATGTGCTCGGAGACGAAGCCCTCATTGTGCAGCAATGCGACGATGCCTGCTGCATGGGCTTTTTCGGCGAAGGAGTTGAAGGGCTCGACGTAGCGTTTCACGTCGTCGACTGTTTCGGAGCCCTTAGAATCGAACGGCCCAAGCGCCGCGATCGCCATCTGCGTCATACCGAACTCCTTCGCATAGGCGATGCTCTCGTCCGGCTTTTGAAAGAGCTCGGTCGGCGCCCAATGCGCGGAGATGCAGCCCAGCCCCCAGTCGTTCAGCATGCGCCGCAACTGCTGCGGCTTGTATTGCTGGAGGCTCGAAAAGTCGGAGTAGCCGTAGGGCGAGCACAGCTCAATCTGAGTGAACCCTGCCGCCCGCAATCCTTTCATCGTGCCGGCGAAGTCCGTACTGATCGACTTGCGCACGGGATACGTCTGGCACCCGATCGGCAGTCCGAGCGGATCGGCGGATAGAAATCGAGCGCCGGTAAGGAGAGCCGAAGCAGCAGCCCCTCGCATGAGAAACATTCTGCGGTTCATCGTTTGCATGATATCTCTCGATAGGCGACGGAAAAGGCCATAGCGCCTGCAGGAACACTGTGCATGGTCGCGATACTACTTTTTCGTCATTCGCATTTCGAAGATCATCCGCTCCTGGCCTTTGTCATCGATCAGATAGTGCCGATACAACAGCAGACGGCCGTCTTCCTCAAGGTGCGCGCGCGCGACGGTCTTCCGCCCCGGATGGTCGGGGTCGAGCGGCGTAGCCCACAGCACGATATTCTTGCCGTCGAACGTCCCATCGCTCTGGCGAATGGACATGGTCGTCTGCCGCGAGTCATACCACACGGTAGTGAAGCGATTGGTTTTGGAATCGAAGCCGGAGATTCCGGCGCCGGTGCTCTTCGTTCCGTCGGGATTGAAGAAACTGAAATCTGACTGCAGAAATTTGCCGTCATGAACCATGTACTGCTTGCACGTGCCTTTTGACACGACTGGATTGCCGCTCCTCGGGAAAAAAGTCTTGACGACCTCCCAATCGCCCGCGAATTGCGCCAGCAGCTTCTGACCGGCGCCCGTCGCGTTCGCGGGTTCATATTGACTTTGCGTTTGCTGCGCGACTGCGGCCGCGGCAATGAGCAACATCGCGGTAACAAGTTTTTTCATGATGCCTTGATGATCTACGAAATCGGGAATCTATACGTTACCTCATGTGTCGAATCCAGTGCTCCGAAAGCTCTGGCCGATTAGCTGCTTTACAAACAAGACCTATTGCGCCGAAACCCAACGGAGGTATTGATCCAGATCGGAAATGTCAGGTCCAAACAGCCGAAGCAGGGTGAAATGTGGTCCGCGAAAATAATTGAACACCCGCACGGAATTTCCTGCCGCGTTCAAGCCGGGAGTAGTGCGACACCATTTGGACGTTCGCCCGATAGAGCGAGAGCCACGGGGCATCCGTCAGTTCGATATTCATCCCGCCTGTGCGTTCTTGGACCAATTGCCGGAATAGTTCAAGCGAAGGCTCGTTCGTCTCACCGAGGATGCGAGTCATGCGATTCTCAGACGGCTCTGCATCTCTTCGAGAGATATGCCCTTCGTCTCCGGGAAGAACGATAACACAACGAAGAACTGCGCAACTGCCATGACGGCAAAGAAGGCGAACGGCGCAGCATGAGAGTAACTTGCAACCACCGGGAAAAGGCCTGAAACAACGGCATTCATAGCCCAATGAGTAAAGCTTCCGAGGCTCTGACCCTTGGCGCGAACCCGGTTAGGAAAGACCTCGCTGATGTAGACCCAGATGACGGCGCCTTGAGAGAAAGAAAAGAACGCAATGAAGCCGACTAGCAGCCAGAGGAGCAGAGAAGGATGCGTATTTGTAGCAAATACCCAGGCAACGCCGGCCAGGCAAAAGGCGCAACCGACCGATCCGATTAACAGAAGTTGTTTCCTCCCGGCGCGGTCGATCAGCAACATGGCTATGATAACGGCAATTAAGTTAGTAAGGCCGATTGCAACAGCCTGAAGATCGCCGGAGACCTTACTAAATCCCGCACGCGCGAAGATGTCGTTCAGATAATAAAGAATCGCGTTGACTCCAAGCATCTGGTTGAAAAATCCGATGGCGATTGCGAGAAAGACCGGCCGAGCGTATTTTCGAGTAAACAACGGTTCGTGACCCCGGCCATGCTCTACGTCGATGGATCGAACGATACTCGTCAATTCCTCGTCGACGCCTTCCTCCCCGATCAGCCGCAGAACCTCTCGCGCCTCCTCCGTTCTGCGGTGTCGAGCCACGAGCCAGCGCGGGCTGCGCGGTATGGAAAAAAGCATAGCGAGGAAAAGAGCCGCGGGTATAGCTGATACGCCCAGTTTCCAACGCCACTCCGCAGCTCCAAGCGATGCCAAACCGATCAGGTAATTCGAAAGGTATGCGACCAGGATGCCGGCGACGACGTTGAACTGAAACAGTCCGACCAGGCGTCCGCGCCATTTGGCCGGCGATACCTCGGCAATGTACATCGGCCCGAGCACTGAAGACCCGCCGATGCCGAGCCCTCCGATGAAACGGAAGAACAGCAAAGCATACCAGTTCCACGCGACCGCGCATCCCACTGCCGAAAGGAGGTAGAACACTGCCATGACCCTCAAGCTGTCCCTACGCCCTAAGCGATCGCCCGGCGCTCCGGCGAACATGGCGCCGAGTATTGTGCCCCATAAAGCGCTCGATACGGTGAATCCCAGCATGGCCGGCGATAGCGAGTACGTCTTGGTCAGAGCAGCGGTGGCGCCCGCGATGACCGCAGTGTCGAATCCGAACAAGAGTCCGCCGAGGGCCGCGACGCCCGCGCTTTTCAGCAGGTACGAGTTGAGGGTCATGGCCGCGCCGCAACGCCTGCTTCGATCTGGTCCATCAAGCAATGCATAAGGAACTGGTGAGCTTCCTGTACTCGCGCAGTATCGCGATGCCCGACGACAATGGGACAGTCGGAGAGGTCCTTCGCATCTCCTCCTTCATTGCCGAGAAATGAGACGGAACGAACATCCATTTCGCGGGCTGTTCGTAGCGCATCGAGTACATTTGGCGAATTGCCGCTGGTCGTGAACACAATCAGGACGTCGCCTGCGCGGCCCAATGCACGGACCTGGCGGCCGAAAATGTCATCGAAGCAAAAATCGTTACCGATGCAGGTCAGAACGGCCGCGTCGGAAGCCAGCGCTATGGCGGCCAGAGGCTTCCGGTTTTCTTTGTAGCGCCCCATCAGCTCGCCAGCCAGGTGCTGCGCCTCTGACGCGCTTCCGCCGTTGCCACACAGCAGCAGCTTGCCCGATCCGCGCAGCGCCTGGATGCACCACTCGGCAGCCTGCGTCAAAGACCGGTGGTGCATGGGCAGGCTTTGAAAGACGCGGACGGCGTCGCGCAGGGACTCGGCAAAATCAGGCATGATCCAACCCCACGGCGACACAGATTGCGGCGATGTCTCCAATCTGTTCTCCGAGCGCCGCGGTGGTGATTTCACATGCGGCAGCCGCATGGGGCAGCGCTTCGCGCCGAACCACGCTGCGCGCCGGCGTTAGCAGCAAGTCTCCAAGCCTCATGGCGATTCCTCCAATCACAATTCGATCCGGGTTAAACAGATCCACGCAAATAGCCAACGCCTGACCCAACCTATTCGCGCTGGTTTTCAGAACGCGTTGAGCGACTTTGTCCCCACGCTTGGCCGCCTCTGCCACGAGCTTGGCTGTCAGCGGCGTCCCGACTTTCGAAAGTTCAATCAATTCCGACTCAGCCCCGCGCTTCTGAGCAACGGCAGTCATGCGTTGCGCAACTTGAGCGATGCCGCCGCCGCTCGCCCAACCTTCGGCCGATCCGGCTTTGTTGTATCCTACCGGCCCATTAGGCGTCAGACGCACATGCCCGATTTCACCTGCCGAATCGGTAGCGCCATGATACAGGCGTCCATCTGTAATCACGCCTGCTCCGAATCCGGTTCCCATAGTGATGAAAAGCATATTCCGAGCGCCGCGGCCTGCGCCGTAACGAAATTCCGCGATAGCGCCGGCGTTGGCGTCATTCTCAAGATGACAAGGCGCGCCGAATTCATTCCGCAGAATCGCGGTAATCGGAACGTCATTCCAGGTGGGGAGGTTCGGCGGCGTTTGAATAACCCCGCTGACGCGGTCCAAAGGACTCCCGCAGCTTACCCCGATGCCGCGGATTCCGCCGTCACTGTGCGCGAGCACGAGCGTCCGTACATTTCGAACGATCGCGGCGATCGCGGGCTCGGGCCCTTTTTCGGGTTCAGTGGCAAATTCGGACCGGCCCAGTACGTGAGGCGGATTCGCCGAAACAACAACGGCGGTCTTTGTTCCACCTATATCAATGCCGACCCAAAGCTCTTTCATTAGGCGATCTCATTCACGGCTTGCGTGTCAACGCTCGTTCGAATCGGCGTTGAATGAAAATGAGGGTGATGGCGCATGATTCGACTGGTTTCTCCCGCCGCGCATTCTTGCAAACGGGCGCTGCGCTGGGAACGGCGCCGAGCCCCGAGGCCTCGCGAGAGGTCCGGCAGAGCAGCGCGCCTGGGTTTTCTCCCGCATCCGCCCCGCGCCGGATCTCGGAAAATCTCTTCGTTCTCGAAGATACCTGCAATGTTTACGTTGTTCGCAACGGAAGCAGCGGTCTGGCGATCGACTTCGGCTCGGGAGCGATCCTGCGTCATTTGCCCGAGCTTGGCATCTCCTCGCTCGATTGGATTCTCCACACTCATCACCATCGCGACCAGGCACAGGGCGATGACTTGGCCGTCGACCGACGGGTTCCCATCGCGGTTCCCGCTCACGAGAGGGAGTATTTCGATGATGTCGAACGATTCTGGCAAAACCGCCGCATCTTCGAGCTTTATTACGTTCGCAACGATTTCTTTTCCCTTACCACGAATGTGCCGGTAGCCGCTGTGCTCCACGACTACGAAACCTTTCGATGGAAGGGCTACGACTTCTTCATTCAGCCAACTCCGGGCCACACGCCTGGATCGATTACCCTGATCGCCACCATCGATGGGAACAAAGTGGCGTTTTCCGGAGACCTGATGCAGGCGCCCGGAAAGGTGCGGACGCTTTACGATCTGCAGTATTTCTACGGCGAGCACGAAGGCGCCGACCTCAGCGCATACTCTCTGACGGAATTGAAGAAGCATCGCATAGACACGCTGTGCCCGTCGCACGGCGCGGTGATGAACGACCCCGGCCGGGGAATGCAGGAGTTGATCGAAAAGCTGTCGGGCTGGTTCGCATATTGGAAGTCGTGGAGCGGCAGCCTCGGCAACAAGGGGCGTCAGCTCACGCCGCACGTTATTGCACATTACCAGACCATGTCGTCGTTCTACACGGTTATCAGCGAAAGCGGAAACGCGTTGCTGATCGACTACGGTCTCCCAGGTTGGAATGCGTTTTATTCCTTCCGCGATTCGACGACCACTCATGACCGGCTTCGGTTCCTCGAGCACAGCATCGAGGAAATGCGCGCGCAGTATGGTTTGAGGTCCGTTGACGTTGCGATCGCCTCTCATATGCATGACGATCACATCGGTGGCTTTCCTTATCTGTCGCGGCGCTACGGAACCAAGCTCTGGATTTTCGAAAATTTTGTCGAGATCGTCAGCAACCCGAAAGGCCGAAACCTGGGCTGCACTCTGGGAGAAGCGCTTCGCGTCGATCGCGTCATTCGAGATCGCGAGACGTTCCGCTGGGAGGAGTTCGAATTTACGGCGGTGCATTCTCCCGGGCACACGGACTATCAGATGGCTTTGTTCAGCACGATCGATGGAGTGAAGATCGGATTCACGGGGGACGCATTCTTCCACGATGCGGACCGGCCCTTCGAAATTCGGCACAACCTGATTTTTCGTAACAGGGTGAATGTCGGAGATCACTTGAAATCGGTAGACAATCTCTTTGAATTCCGGCCCGAAATTTTGTGTCCCGGTCACGGCGAGCCCTTTTTGCTGGACATGAACATGGTTGCCGACTTCAGGACGAAGCTCATGAAACAGGATGAGTTCTGCCGTGGGCTGATAGCCGATCCGGACACGGACGTCGGCATGGACCCTTCGCCGGTCGAAATATTTCCATATCAATCGGTCGTCGCCCCTGGCGAAAGCTGCCATTACGAAGTTCGAGCGCGCAACCATTGGAGAAAGCCTATTGAGTTGAGCATCGCCTTGATTCTTCCCGAAGGCTGGACCTGTCGGCCTGCCATCACGAAGCTGAATGTGGCGCCTCAAGGCCGCCAACGCGCAGGCGTGGAGATCACAGCGCCGCGGAATTTCCATGCCAGCCAGCGGCGAATTGCCATCGCCGCGGACGTTTTCGCCGACGGTCGCTACCTGGGACAAATTGCGGAGGCCCTGATCGACATTCACATTCCGGGATCTCAAGAGCTGTAGCCCAAGGCTATTCTTCGAGGGCGTTGACCTCCTTTATCTCGCCGGTATTCGGATTCATCCGCAGCGTCTTGATCTCATACGGATTGAGATCCCCGGACCATTCCCGATGAGCGAAGGGCAAACGGAGCACAGTTGCTGTTTTGCGTCCTTCCGTCTCAACGAGGCGAAAGATCAAATCATTTCCGGATTCCGATCTCTTGATCGCGCCGACTACCACGTTCTCGGCATTCACCGACAACATCGAGCCGGAGAGCGGGCGTGTTCCTGGATGGATTCCCTGGTACACGAGCGGCGACGCCGACATGAATCCTTCCGTCAGCTTCGGCGCTTCGGCGTCGCGCCAATCGCCTCGATGTGGAACGAACAGCATTCGGAAATTTTGCACGCCTTGATCCTGCCACAGATGAGGCAGATGGGGATCCAGAACTTGCGGCTGGTGGTTCGCGTACGCCGCCCCGCGCGCTATTGAGATGCGCAAGTCATGGCCCGACACGCTGTACCCGTATTTCGCATCGTTAATCGCAGCAAGGCCATACGTTCCGTTTGTGCCTGACCCACTGACATCGATCCAGCGCTGGCCCGGATTCTCGTCGCCGTTCGTATCCCGAACGATATTGCCGTACGGGATTTCGTAAGTGGCGCGCGGCGCTTTCACATCGACGGGAAGTGAAAGCTTGATCATTTTCTGATGCTCATGCCAATCAAGCTGTACGCGCGCTTCTAACGTTCGCGCGCCGGAATAGAGCAGCCAATCTGTTGTCAAACTCGATTGCGAGTAAGTCCGGGTGACTCGCACGCGAGCGCGAAGGGGCCCGTTCTCCATCACTTTCACCTGAGCGTCCCCAAATGCTCCAATTTGGTCCTCGTACGCCCGGACATCATGACTCCAGGTGTCGCTCTCGTCCTTCATGACCAAAGCCGCGGCGCCGGTTTCGCCGCCCGCGAACACCTCGCGATTGTTATCTTTATCGAAGATTCCGATCCTGCCGTCACTTGCAAAGCGGACGCGAAGATGCTGGTTCTGCATGCCGTCTTCCTCCGCACCAACGTCGGAAGCGGGAATATCATCGCCCTTTTCGATACGAAACTGCCTATAACCAAAGGCCGGAATCTCGGCCCGGAAGATCAGGCGCTTTCGCTCCGTCACCTCTGTTGTGGCGCGTGTCCATTGATGCGCGACGGACCTGCCGGAGTCGTCCTCAATCCTTCCGGGCGAATCCGTCGGCCATTCGAGATCGTATTCGAGGTTTGCCGTGAGGGGCCAGGGCTGCAGGTTAAATGCGACCAGATATTTCGAGTCCGCGTCTTGCGCCGGAATCTGCCATGCGAGTTTCTCTGCTGCTTCGTACAGGGCCGTGCGCGCCACCGAAAGCGCATATCCGTGTCCATCGCGAGCGGTGGTCTCGTAGTGTTCGGGCAGCGCTGTCCCTGCAAGGCTGTCATGGAATTGCAGGAACAGCACCTTCTTCCACGCCGATTCGAACTGGCTCTTCGGATAATCGGCATTCCACGCAATCGAGCCGATTGCGGTCAGCTTCTCCGCCGCAACGAGCGCCGTCTCCGCCATCCGGTTCGCCTTCTTCATTTCCGATTCCGCCGTATAGCACCCGACGGAATGATGCTGAAGATCGTCCTTTATAACGGGCAGACGGGTCAAGTCTTGCCTTCGCACTTCTGCGAAATAATTGTCCGGGCCGCTATACCTCACCTTAGGCGCGCCGTTCTGTTTCTGCAGCGCCTGGATCGACTGGATATTCTCTTTCGTGGCGCCCCCGCCATGATCGCCCGCTCCGTAGAAATCCATCAGCTCGTGAACGCCGCCCTCGCTGCCCCGAACGATGGTGAGGACCCGGTTCCGCACCGACTTGTCGTCGTTGTAGCTCGCCGGGATTCGATACGCCAGCACCTTCGTTCCATCCGCCGATTGCCACCAGAAGAGGCTCTGCGGTAGGGATTTTTCTTTCGGTCCGGGGCGCTGGAAAACATAGTTCTTCAATCCGAGCAGGCTCAGGATTTGAGGCAGCGACCCCGGGTGCCCGAACGAATCGGGATTGTAGCCCGTTGTAGCGATCCGCCCCAGCAGCTTGCGATACGTCAGTTGCCCGTATAGGCCTTGACGTATCAGCGCCTCGCCGCTGGGAAGATTGACATCGGGCTCTACCCACCAGCCGCCCACCGCATCCCATCTCCCTTCCTGCACGCGCTTTCTGATTTCCGCCAGCAGCTCCGGATCGTTCTCGCCGACCCACTCGTAGAATTGCGCCGAGCTCGCGGTGAAAACGAATCCCGGAGTCTCCCGCATGCGCTCGAGCGCGGAGCGAAAGGTGCTTTGAACAACCGAAAAACCCTCCGGCCACGGCCAAAGCCACACCGCATCGATATGAGCCTGACCGACCATATGGATCTGAAACGACCGAGCATCGGCCGGCCAGGAATCTCGATCCGGAGCTTGTCCAAAGATAGCCGTGCCGAGCGCCAGCGCGGCGAATGCGAACCGCGCCTCGGAATAGATTCGCCGCACGTGCCCTCTCACTAGCTACCAGTTCAGAACATGAGCTTGGCGCCGAACTGAATCAGCCTCGGGTTATTGGCTTGTGAACTGACAACGCCGAATTGCGGCGTGCCTTGCGACTGGCCGGGCGCCCCGAATTGCGGCGTGTTGAGCAGGTTGAACGCCTCCGCTCTGATCTGGAATCGGAGCCTGCCTTCAGGCCCGAAATCTGTGTTCTTGAACAGAGCGAAATCAAGATTGTGCAATCCGTCGTTGAAGATGTTCATCGTTCTGCCCAGGTTGCCAAACGTGAACGGTGCGGGTTGCGTGAAGCACGAAGTGTTGAACCATTCATCGAGCCGGCTCACGGCCGATCCGCTGAAGCCTGCGCCATGCGGGCATGCAGCCAAATCGAAGTTGGGCCGCGAACCGGCGCTGTTCGGATCGCCTGTCAGATTCTGGGATGTAGTCAGGAACAGAGGTGTTCCGGTCTGCTCCGTGAGGATGCCGTTAATCCCCCAACCCGAAACCAACGCTCCGGCGACTCCGCTCACATTCGATAGATACTTCTTGCCTTTCCCGACAGGTAAGTCCAATACATAGCTGACAACCAGGCGTTGGGGAACGTCGAAAGTGGCAAGCGAACGCTCGCCGCGCAGGTTTCCCCAATTCTGAAACCCGGCATTCCAATTGGTTTCAAGCCAGGGCGTGAGGCTTTCCGCATCTGAGATCAACTTCGAGAACGTATACGAGGCGAGCAGAGTGCCGCCCCCGCCGAATCGCGCCTCGAACTTAGCTTGCAGCGCGTTATAACTCGAATCGCCCATCCCCTGATTTGCGAGCTGTACATTGCCGTACTGCGGAAATGGATGCAATAGCGCGCCTTCTGAAATGGTCGGCGTATCCAGCGGGCTGGTGCTCGGAACCTTGTTATAAAAAGGATTCGCCACCTGGTTTTCGAGCGATGTGTTGTAAGTGGATAGCTGCTGCGCCGTGAGATAGTCGAGATCGTAATCCTGTAGCGGCAGATGCGTGCCCTTTGCTCCTACATAGGCGACATCCAGCAGCGTGTTTCCTGTCAATTGGTGTTGAATGTCAAAGTTCCATTGCTGGGTGTAGCCGAGCGGATTGTTCGGAATCTGCGTGAGAACGGTTTGTCCGTACACGTCGCTCAGATAGCTCGCGCTGCGCTGCGGCGCCGGAGTGATTCCGTTCGGAAATGGGTTCGAGATCAAGTTGTAAGGGGTCACGTTTCCGTTTAACGACGTAATCATCGGCTCCGTGATGGCGTTGATAACGTCATGGTCGGGCGCGGAATCGAGATTGACGTCGATAGGAAGCCAGACGATGCCGTACCCGGAACGAATCACGGTCTTGGATGTTAATTGATACGCCAGGCCGATGCGCGGCGACCATTCATGATAATTCGTGTTTACGGCGTTTCGGCTGCTGCGTTCCGAAGAAGCCACCAGCCCGAGCATCCCATTGAGCGGTATCCCTACGTTTTGTGACAACGGATCCTGCGCCGCCTGATCCCAGAAGCTGATCCGGTTGTAACGCTCCGACCAAGGGCCTGTAATTTCGTATCTCACGCCCAGATCCAAAGTGAGGCGCGGGAACACCTTGTAGGTGTCTCCGATATAAAAGGCGCGATAGATCAATTGGCTTGCAGTCGCGGCGGGTTCCTGAACCGAGCCGCTCGTCGGAGTGCCGTATAGGAACGAAGCAAAGCCGTTGCCGCCTATGGGGCTAGTGGCCAGCGGATCTGAGTTCGTAAAGGTTGGATCGAAATTGTATCCGCCTGTTCCGTTGTTCGTCTGGATGTAGTTCTGGCGTTGAACGCGTATCTCGGCGCCGAACTTCAGCGTGTGTTTGCCATGAATCGAAGTCACGCTGGGTTCGGCTTCGTAATTGGTGTCCCACGAATCCAGGACGCTGCCGGTATTGCCTCCACAAAACTCGTTGAACTCCGAGACGCAAAGGTTTGGCAAGGTTCGCACCGTGGAGGGGATCTCGTCATTTAGGAAGGACGGTCAGCCGATGGTCGTCAAGTCCAGACCGGCTGTTTCCGGGCTCCGCATATACGAGAAGCGCATAAACCCACCCCGCAGATCCACGATCGTGTTCGGCGAGAGCGTGTACGTGTCGTCGATCACCGCGTTGTGGGTGGCATACCATTCCGGAGTTCCGATGCTGCCGGCATACGTGCCGTTGTGGAAAGGATCGACAGCGAGGTCGTTGTCCTTCCAATAGGTGTAGCGCAAAAAGAAGCGCTGTTTCTGGCTGAAGTAGTGGTCAACCCGCGCCGTTCCCTGGTCCGTGTTGCCGCCCGAACTGGCGTTTCCCGCCCAGTTGTTCACGTCCGATCCAGCCGCGCTGGCCACGTTCGGCAGGCCCCATAACGACAGCAGCTTTGCGGAGACTGGGTTGATCTGACTCGGGCAGATCACATTCAACACTCCGTTGCATTGGGCTTGCTGCCGTATGTATTGGCCGGGGTGCGCCGGATCGGGCGTCGAGGAGAAGGGGTTATAGATGGGCGTGCCCAATGCCGAAAAATCGCCGTTGCGCTCGGCTGACGTGGGTACCGAGAGCAATAGCGGCTGACCCTGCCGCAGCCGAAAACCTTCGTAGTTGAGGAAGAAAAACGTGTTGTCCTTTACGATCGGGCCACCAAGCGTCCCGCCAAACTGGTTCTGCGTGAAAGCGCCGGTCGGGATACCGTTTTCGTTGTTGAAGAAGTTATTCGCGTTGAGATCCTTGTTGCGCAGGAACTCATATACTTCCCCGTGATACTCGTTCGTCCCAGCCTTCGTGGCCATGTTCACCACCCCACCCGAGAACTGTCCGAACTCGGGCGGCAGATCGTTGGTCTGGACTTTGAACTCCTGAATCAGTTCCTGCGAGGGCAGAAGTTCCACAGCATGCCCGAACGGAACCACCATCGATACTCCGTCGAGTATCCAGCCGCTCTGATTCGCAACGCCGCCCCCTATCTGAAAATTCCCGTACGCCGAGTTGTTCGTTCCCGCCGCATTCTGTTGCGAGCTGCCCTGCGGAACAACGCCCGGAACCAAAGCCACAAGCGCCAGCGGATTCCGGCCGTTCAACGGCAGATCGTTCACCGAGCGCTGGTTGATCACCTGCCCAATGTCAGATGTCTCGGGTTGAATAAGGTCCGTGCTGGCGCTTACGGTGACATGCTCCTGAGTCGCTCCCACCTGCAAAGTGAAGTTGATTTGGACCGTCTGCCCGACCTCCAGCCGAACGCCCTCGTTTGTCTGCGAGTCGAGTCCCTTCGCGTTGGCGCTGACGTTATATTCTCCTGGTTGCAGGTAAGTAAAGGTGTATAGACCGGTCTCGTTGGTGGTGGCGGTCCTCGAAAACCCGGTGCTGGGCGCAATCAGCGTGACAGTCGCGTTCGGAACAGGCGATTGTGTTGCGTCCTGAACCTTGCCCGAGATTCCGCCGGTCTGAGCCAAAACCGTGCCGGCAAAGACTAGCATCGCGAGTACGTAGCCACTCCATTTCATGACAAACCTCTCCTTTGCGTGAGCGCCCCTGACGAGACGTGCTCCCGCGATCTGAAGCACTCGATCTCGATTGTTTGACAGCAGGTATATCACGCAACGATTTTGCTGTCAATGCATTTAATTATGAGTTATATATACAGATGCGCTTGTGACCTCGGCGACATATATATACCAGAACTTGTACGAGGCCTGGAGAGTAAACTACAACGTGATGGAAGATGTCTCCGCTCTGGAAGAAACCTCCATTCCAGTGACCAACAAAAGCCCCAAGTATCGCTTCGTGCGCGAACAGATCCGCGAATCGATCGAGACTCAGCGGTATGGCCCCGGCGAACGCCTGCCCGCCGATTCGGAGTTGGCGGCGCGGTTCGACACGTCTCGGCTGACGGTTATCCGCGCGCTTCGGGATCTGGAGAACGAAGGCCTCGTGAAGCGGCGAGCCGGCGCCGGCACATTTGTCTCCACCCCGGTTCAGTTGGAGCCGCATGAGTTCGGGTTGCTGATCCCGGACTTGGGCGATGGCGAAATCTTCGAGCCGATCTGTCGCGGTATGGCTCGTTCGGGAAAGTCCGCGCGCCAGGCGCTACTTTGGGGGAACGTCTCCGCGTCGGCGAAGACTAAGGAACAGCAGGCCGAAGAACTGTGCCGCTATTTCATCTCGCGCAAGGTCGCGGGTGTCTTCTTCGCTCCAGTCGAGCTGACTGAGCACAAGGACCAGCTCAATATCCGCATTGCCTCGGAGCTGGAGCGCGCCAGGATTCCAGTGGTTCTCTTGGACCGTTGTATTTATCCATTTCCGCGTCGCAGCCACTTCGACCTGGTCGGAATCGACAACGTTCGGGCGGGTTATTGCATAACGGAACAGGTTCTGAAGACGGGTTGCCGCCGGGTGGCGTTCGTTTCCAGGCCGGACTCCGCGCCCACGATTCAGACGCGTATCGCCGGATATCGCGAAGCGCTGTTACGGAACGCGTGCGAGGTCGACCCGCTTCTAGTTGCGGAATTCGATCCCGCCGACAAAGAGGAGTTCAAAAGCTTCATGCAGGCTGTGCGGCCCGACGGCGTAATTTGCGCCAATGACTTTACGGCCGGACAACTGATGCATAGCGCGATCGCCTCCGGCGTAAGCATCCCCGATGAATTGCGCATGGTTGGTTTCGACGACGTGAAGTATGCAAGCCTCCTGCCTGTTCCTCTGACAACCGTTCATCAGCCATGCGCGGAGATCGGGGCGGCGGCCGTCACCGCCATGCTGCAGCGGCTCGAAAAACCCGACCTCACCGGACGCGACATTCTTCTCGACTTTCGCATCATCGTACGCCAATCGTGTGGCGGGTCCGAGAATTCATGAACCGCAGGCAATTCGCGTCTCGTGCCGCCGCCGCGCAGCTTCGATCTCACCGTCCGCGTCTACGGCGATGGCTCAGAAGGCGCCGTTCTGCACAAGGACGATGGAAAGCCGAACGCGTCGATTACTCGCGTGTCGCTGCGCTGGCATGACGAACGCCAATCCCGTACAGTCACGAGACAGGGCGCGGCATCCGGCCGGCGATATCAAGTCCGAAGCTGGCGGGTGGTGCGAGAGTCTACGCCTCGCCAATCTTAGCTACCGCTGCGTTAAGCGACTTCTGGCGGAGCTGCTTCGAAATCGCCAAAGCCTTGGCGGCGCGCTCGCCTTGCCCTAGTGCTTTATACGCCCGATACAGTTGGAAATGAAGGTCGCCGTAGTAATCGAGCGCCAGCGCCTTCTCTAGTTCAGGCGCCGCTTGCGCCGGTTTATCCAAGTGCATGTAGACGGTTCCCAACAATGCGCGTGCCTGTAGCAGATTTGGATCGAGTTGCAGCGCCCGCCGGAGATACCCGGCTGCCGCCTCCAATTGATTCTCCTTTGAAAAGACTTGACCCAGCAGGTAATTAGCTTCGGCGCTGCTGCGATTCAGTTTGGCGGATTCCTGAAGTTCTGCTTTTGCCTCATCCAATCGATGAAGTTGGATGTACATTTCGCCGGCCGACTGATGCAGTGCGGCATCATCGGGGCGCTTCTGGACCGCCGCTTGATACTCCGCTAACGCTGACGGAAAGTCCTGGCGCAATCGATACACATCCCCTCGTAACTGGTGCGAGAACGCGGAGTCCGGGTACGCGTTCTGTAACTTTTCAAAGTATTGTTCCCCAAGCCGGGTTGTCGTCCGGATCTCACTGTATAACGCTTCCGGCGTTTGCGCGCTCTCTAATTGCATCGCGAGGTCGCCGGAATTCAGGGGCGCCTTGCTCCTCGCAGATACGGACGGGTCCAGCGATTGAGCCTTCCCATACTCGTCCGTCGCGGTTTTCGTGTCGCTCCGATCCCTCGCAAGATCGCCGGCCAATAGATGCGCCCAAGCCGAGTCCCGATATTGCAGCGCAAGTCGCTTTGTAAGAGTCTTGCCGATATCCAAATAAGCCTGTCCGACGATAAAGAGCGATTGCTCATCGGTCCGATCCGCGAAAAACTGCAGTTGCTCGGACGCCGGCCCGTAGTCGCCTGCGGCCACGTAGCAAGCCAGAAGTCCGCGCCGGGCTTCCACGTTGTCCGGGTCCAATCGCGCCGCACGCCGAAGCGCAACAATCCCGTCGCGCGTAGCTCCTATTTTTAGATCGGATAGGCCTAGAAATAGCTGGGCTGGCAGGAGGTCGGATTCCGCCCGCGCCGCCTGCGATAACTCGATTGCCGCTTTGCTGTATTCGCCGGTTGAGTAATACATCAGGCCCAAGTTCGCCCGAGCCTGGACCAAGGTCGGATCGATCTTTAACACGGCCTGGAACTCGGCGATCGCGCGATCATAGTCGAGTCGGGCTGCCGCGGCCTGCCCACGCCGAAAATGATCCGCGACCGTCGGCTCCGATTGCGCATACAGAAAGACCGAGCAGAATCCCGACGCCAAGATCATCCGCGGGCGCATGATTGCCAGTCTAATCTGTCGCGACCTCGCAGAGATCCTAGCTCTCTGAACGGCTGAAACCGGCTCCTATAGCGGGATGATATCTATAGCTGCTTCAGCGCCGTCGTTCCGGACCTGAAGGGAATGGACGATCTCGGATGACAGTTCCCAGGAGGACCGATGAACGCTACGCCTGCCGGCACGAATAGGCTAGAGAGCGATTTCGAACGCGAGGTTACCGGCAGGTTCGGCTTGCTGCCGAACTTTTTCAGCGCAACGGCCGCGGCGGCGCCCGGCCTGATGGAGCAGCTATGGTCCTTCGCTAAGAGCGCATATCTCGATAATCCGCTGCCCTCGCTCTTCAAGGAACGCCTGTTCGTCCGTCTCTCCCGATTCTGCGAAATGCGATATTGCATTGTTCGCCATGTCGGTTTTCTTCTTGGACACGGCCGGCCCGCCGGCGACGGTTCGGTTGCGCCCCATACAGTCGAGCAGGTTCTTGCGTTGCTGCGACGCCCGATCCCCACTGCGGCTGAACTCGACGCTGGGCTCGCGCGGTTGGAAGAGCGCCCGGAAGAGTGCCGCTACCCGGACCCGCGCACCGAACTGGAAGCGGACCTGTTTGATGCCTTGACAGTTCTCTTTCTCGATCCGGTCCGATCCGAACGCGCCCGTCTTGCGGCTCTGCGCTGTATGGGAGCAACGGCATTCGAGTACGCAACGGCTCTGCTAGCCTTCATCCGGACCGCGCATTACTGGACCGAGATCCATCCCGCGCTTAGGTGGGAGCCCGACATGACCCTTCTGATGCAGGCGCATCCGGAGCTTGGACGCCTATTACTGAACGATGCCGAAGCCGATGCTGTCAATCCGAAACAACAGCTCCAGCGAGCAATATTGGCTCTCGAGAATGCGCAAGAAGAACAGACCGGGTTGCGTAAAGCGCTCGATAGATCCGAGAGTCGGATGGCTGCGATTTTCGCCCAGGCTGGCGTCGGCCTGTCTGAGATCTCCCTCCAAGGCCGCTTCTTGAGAGTGAACGACGAGCTCTGCCGGATTCTCGGACGGTCGCGCCACGAATTGTTATCGCTTTCAATCGCCGATGTCACCGCGGGAGAAGATCGGGACAAGGCTTTGGAGGCGATTCGTCGTGTTAGGGAAAAACGCGCCACGATCGCGCTCGACAAGCGGTGTGTGCGGCCGAATGGCGCTCCGATATGGGTCAACAGCACCGTTACGCTGCAGCAGGACGACTGCGGGCATCCCGATACCCTGCTCGTCGTCACGGCCGACTTAACGGCTCGAAAGGCAGCCGAGGAAGCGCAACGCGCAAGCGAAGAACGCCTCCGCCGAACGCTCGAGACCGAGGCAGTTGCTGTGATGTTTTTCGATCATAGCGGCACGGTGATCGACGCCAACGATGTCTTCTTCCGAATGACTGGACACACACGTTCGGAGGTGGATCGCCGGCAACTGACCTGGCGCGCCATGACCCCTGCCGAATGGGCGCCACTGAGCGAAGAGCAGATGCAAAGGCTCTTCGATACCGGTCGGGCCGGCCCCTACGAAAAGGAATACTTTCTCGCGAATGGCGCGCGGCGATGGTTTCTTTTCGCTGCGCGTGATCTCGGCGATGGAACCATCGTGGAGTTCTGCATCGACATTACGGATCGCAAGCAAGTCGAAGCAGAATTGCGTCAGAGCGAAGCCAGGCTCGCTCGTGAGCTGGAGGGCGCCAAACGCCTGCAGAACATTAGCAGCCTCCTAATCGAGCAAGACAATGGCCACGTTCTCTTTAACGAGATTCTCGATGGCGCGATGGCGATCATGAGCGCGGATTTTGGCAGCATTCAAATGCTTGATGCCGACTGCTGCGAGTTGAATCTGATAGCGTGGCGCAATTTTCATCCGGAATCGGCCGAGTTTTGGCGGAAAGTCTCGAGCGACAGCCGAACGAGTTGCGGCGCGGCCCTGCGTCATGGGGAGCGAATCATCATCCCGGACGTGCGCGCGTCCGATTTCTCCAGAAACACCGAAAACCTGCGCCATTTCATGTTGAGCGGCATCGTAGCCGTCCAATCGACGCCGCTGACAACGCGTGAAGGCCGAGTAATCGGGATTCTTTCAACGCACTGGCGGGAATCTCACACCCCTGGCGATAGAGAACTCCGCCTGCTCGATGTTCTGGCGCGGCAAGCTACCGACTTCATCGAACGCCGGCGCTCCCAGCAAGCTTTGTTCGAAAGGCAAAGCTGGCTGCGCGGCCAAAGGGAGGCGCTGGAGTCCGCCCTGAATGGAGCGCCGTTGAACGAATCGCTCGAAGTGCTCGTGCGGACCGTCACAGAGCAACTGGGTCAGCACACGCGCGCGGCGATTTACGTTGCGAACGCCGAAGGGACCAAGTTGCACCGGGTTGCCGGCATGAATGAGGCGTATGGGGAGGCCGTGGACGGTTTCAAGATCGGGTCGGAGTCTTTGGCCTGTGGGCTGGCGACGCATACCGGCCGTCCAGTCATCACGCCCGACGTGACCAAAGAGCCGCTCTGGGCGCCTTGGCTTTGGCTGGCCGAGAAGTTCGATTATCGCGGCTGCTGGAGCTTCCCAATCAGAAGCTCGGCGGGGAAGTTCGTCGGAACTCTCGCAATCTATTGGCGGCAGCCCCGCGACGCCGCGCGGCGGGAATTGGATTTGGCGGAGCTGATCACTCAGACCGCCGCCATCATCATCGTCCGCCATACCGATGCCCTGGAGCGCGCCCGGGCAGAGACCGCTCTGCGCGCAAGCGAGAACCGGTTCCGCCTGCTCGTCGAAAACGTCCTGGAATATGCGTTGTTTCAGACCGATCTGCAAGGTCGCGTAACCAGTTGGAACCGCGGCGCCGAGCGTTTGTTCGGGTACAGTGGTCCCGACCTCTCGGGTGAATCCGCTGCGCGTTTATTTACAGCTGAGGATCAGCAGATTCTCGATGAGGAACTGGCTCTGGTGGCAAAAGGTAAGCACCATGCCGAAGCCCGATGGGTAGTCCGCAAAGACGGCACACGGTTCTGGGCGCAGTGGGTCACTGAACCCGTGTATGACGAAGCCGGTGAGTTGCGCGGCGTTGTGAAGGTGCTGCGTGACGAGACCGAGCGCAAGCGGGCCGAGGAGCGTCAGCTCCTCCTCATGGGAGAGTTGGATCACCGGGTGAAGAACACGCTAGCCATCGTTCAGTCCATGGCTACGCAAACTCTTCGGAACAGCCCCGACGCGTCGCAGTTTGTCGAAACGTTTCAAGCACGCTTGCAAGCGCTCGCGCGAGCGCACAACCTGCTCACCCGGCAAAGTTGGGAGAGCGCCAACGTGACAGATATCGTCCGCGACCAATTAACGCTCAACGGCGATACCGAACGTATTACGGTGCAAGGTCCTCCTGCGTTTCTCTCGCCTTCCTCGACCGTGGCTCTGTCTCTCGTACTGCACGAACTCGGCACAAATGCCCGTAAGTATGGGGCGTTGTCGGCGCCCTCCGGTCGCCTGCAGGTGCTTTGGCGCATCGGCAATGTCGAGCCCGTCCTGACCGTGGACTGGACCGAGAGTCATGGCCCCTCTGTGTCCCCGCCAGAGAGGCGCGGCTTCGGCGCCACTCTGATTGAGAAGAGCCTACGGGGCGTGGGCGGTACTACTAAGCTGCAGTTTCTCCCCGGGGGCTTGGTTTGTCAGATGGAAATCCCACTTGCCGTATTGGGGCACAACCCGACGGCGCCGGAGGCGGAGTGAAGAACAAGCGCATTCTTGTGATCGAGGACGAGTTCCTAATTGCCCTCGACATAATTTCTGTACTGGAAGACGCAGGCTTCCGAGAGGTGCGGCACATCGAAACGGAGGAAGAGGCGCTCATGCAAATCGAACGGCATTCCTGGGATGCGGCGATAGCCGATGCCAACTTGAATGGCCGCAGCATCGAACAGGTCGCCCGTGTGCTGCGCGAACGAGGCGTTCCGTTTCTGGTGGTCACCGGATATGGTCGCAAGAGTTTGCCAGCCGCCATAGGGGCAGCGCCTATTCTCGAAAAGCCGTTTCAGCATCGGCAATTGCTGCAAACACTGATTGGTCTGTGTGGCGTCTGAACGAAATCTGCCAAGTCGCGCTGCACCCCCCCGCGCTTTGCTGCTCGGCCCGTTCACTCCTTAGGCGAGGCCTCTCTATGCTGCCCGACGTATCACCGGAGATCCCGGCACCGGAGCGGGAACCCGCTGGCGCACGGCTTTTAGTAGCGGTATCTGGTGGACGGCATGGGGCTCGAACCCACGACCCCCACGTTGCGAACGTGGTGCTCTCCCAACTGAGCTAGCCGCCCATCCTCTTAGAGATGGACGTAATCCAAGTCCACCCCGTTGTAGCTGCGGCATGGCCGCGACCCCTCAAATATAACACCTGGCCGCACCCCCAACGCATGTTAGGATGGCTGTTCACTCGCGGCATTCACCTATGGTTCTATCCGATGTGGACATTCGACGCTACCTGACTTTGGGCAAGATCCGAGTCGCGCCCGAACTTCCAGCAGAGCAGTTCGGAAGCTGCTCGGTAGACTTCCGGCTGGGCGCCGAGTTTAGCGTCTTCGAACACAGCCGCCACGCCTATATCGACGTAAGGGACCGCGGCGCGATTCAAGACATCATGCGAACCGTGATGGTGAAGCCGGGAGAGCCGTTTGTTCTGCAGCCGAGGGAATTTGCGCTGGCCATCACCGAAGAGTCGCTGGAACTCGACGACGATGTGCTCGGCCGGCTCGAAGGACGGTCGAGCCTCGGGCGCATCGGAATCATTGTGCACGGGACCGCTGGCCTATTCGATCCCGGCTGGCGCGGTAAAGCGACCCTTGAGCTAAGTAATTTGGGGATTATGCCCGTGGCGCTCTATCCAGGGATGCGAATCTGTTCCTTCACCTTCGAGCAGTTATCGTCCCGCGTGGCGGTTCCTTACTATAAGAAGGCCGGGAACAAGTACGCCGGCCAAACACAGCCGCTCGCGAGCAGGTTGACCTCGGAAGTGGCGAAGACCGGTGATTGAAGGGCGGAATTTTCTCACTGTAAAGAAATAACGGCCTTGGGCCGATAAGCAGAACAAGGAACCCTATACATGCAGGCCCGAGGATGCTTGATAAGCATGAACGGCTTGCAACCCGCGCGCCAATCTTGCGGTTCTGATCCTAAATCTTGCGCAAATCGTGCGAGACCGTAATTAAATTCCGCCTTTCTGCCGATGGAGAGTAGTGAGGGGATCAAATTTCGGAATGGCTTATCCGTCCCACTCTGCCTACGCGCAGAATGAGGTTCTGTGCGCCAGCCCAGAACGGCTGGTGCAGATATTGTATGAGCTTGGAGTGCAGTCGATTGCTCGCGCGAGGGAATGCCATCGGCAGAAGGATATAGCCGGTCGAGTCCGGCATATCAACAAAGCCTTCGCCGTTGTCGTCGAACTCAACGACGGGCTCGATTTCGAGGCGGGCGGTGAGATCGCGCTAAATTATGCGCGCATCTACGATTACTGCCAACGGCGGCTGATTGACGCAAACGCGCAGCAATCCGATTCAATTCTTGAGGAAGTGCAGTCGCTCTTCCGGGACTTGCAAGAAGCTTGGCAGGTGGTAGTTACAAAAGTGGGCGCCGAGCGAACCGCCAGATTGCTATCGCCGGACATTCTTCCAAGCGAAGAGGCGTTGGCCGGCTCGCTGAGCTGTGTCGGCTGAGCGCACCCGCTGTGTACCAACTTCCTTAGTCGAGATTCAGAGTCTTTCTCAGGGTGCCGCGTTCGTCCTGGATCTTCTGTTGAAGCAACATCAATGAGTAGATTAGTTGCTCGGGCCGGGGCGGGCATCCGGGAACGTACACGTCGATGGGTATCACCTGGTTTACGGGCACCAGCGCATAGTTGCTGAAAACGCCGGTGGACGTGGCGCAGGCGCCCATCGAGATCACCCATTTCGGTTCCGGCATCTGACGGTACAAATGCCGAATGACTGGCGCCATCTTGTTCGAAACGCGCCCGGCGATGATCATCAAATCCGATTGGCGCGGAGAGCCCCGGAATACTTCGGCCCCAAAGCGCGCCGCGTCGTACCGCGAGGCCATCATCGACATCATCTCGATCGCGCAGCAGGCCAAGCCGAACGTCATGGGCCAAAGCGAATTTTTTCGCGCCCAGTTCAGGGCGCTGTCGAGCGTTGTCGTGATGATCCCTTCGTGCAGCGGAGCGCCGAACTCTTGGTCCATTCGCTCGAACAGTTCCGGCGGCTGGCTGATCTCGAATTTTTCTAAGTCGGCCACAATGAAATTATCCCATGAGGGCGCGCATCCCTGAAGCAGCACGGAACAGAAATCGCAATGCAAACAGTTGAATTTGTGGCGGCTCGCGACTACGACGGCGCGATTGCCAAAGCGGCCGAGGAATCCGGCATTTACCCCGAATATTGGGACGTGCTTCATAACCGGCGCGTCCCTTCTGCCGAAGTGATGCGGGGCATCCTGCAAGCTTCCGGCTGGGACGTTTCGAGCCTGGCTTCGATTGAACGGGAGCGTCTGGCCCGTTTCGAGCACGAGATGGTCCGCTTGGCGCCGGAGCTGGCCGTCGTTACCGAATCGCTCAAAGCCATTGTCATCACCCTGCCGGCCGATGAGCCGAGAACCGTTCATTTCGAGATCGCGCTCGAAAGTGGAAAACGCCTGACGGGATCGTTGGAAACCGCTCAGTCGCGAATCGTGCGCCGAGTAGTAGTGGACGGGCGGGAGTGGCTCGGCTACCAGCTGAACCTCCCTGCCGAAGTTCCGATCGGTTATCACTCGTTGGAAGTGAGCGTGGTCGGCGGCGCCCGCGCCGCCTGCATGCTGATTGTTTGTCCGGAGCGAGCCTATATTCCCGAGTCGCTCGCCGCCGGCGGCAGCACGGCAGGTTTCAATGTTGCGCTCTACGGCTTGCGTAGCGATCGCAATTGGGGCTGCGGAGACTTCACGGACCTGGCATCCTTGTGCGACTGGGCGCGCCGGGAGATTGGCTTCAGCTTCATCGGCGTGAATCCTCTGCACGCGCTGCATAATCGCGCGCCTTACAACACGAGTCCTTACCTGCCGCTGTCCATGTTCTACAAGAATCTGATCTACATCGATGTCGAGGCCGTCCCGGAATTCCGCGCCTCCCGTTGCGCCCAAGCGCTTCGCGCATCGAGCCGGATCGATCGACAGATTCGCAAGCTGCGCGAGTCCGAGTACGTTGAATATCAGCAGGTCGATAGGCTGAAGCGGCGCTTCTTAAAGGTTTTGTTCCGGGAATTTCGCAGGAACGGCGGAGCGCGGCAAACCCGGTTTGAAGAGTATTGTTCGCAAGAGGGAGATCTGCTCGCAAGATTCGCTCTCTATTGCGCTTTGGACGAAGTGCTTCATGCGCGGAACAAGAATCGATGGACTTGGAAGGACTGGCCGGCCGAGTATCAAGATCCCGAATCGGAAGCCTGCCGTCGCTTCGCGCGCGAGCATCAGCGGACAATCGCGTTCTATCAGTACATCCAGTTCGTCATTGAAGAGCAGTTATCGTCGGCCCAGCGTCATGCCAAGAAGTCCGGAATGGCGATCGGCCTTTATCACGATCTGGCGGTGGCGACGGACAATTGTGGCTCGGACCTGTGGGCGTACCGCGACTATTACGTAAATGGCTGCCGCGTCGGCGCGCCGCCGGACGATTTCTCCCCCAATGGTCAGGACTGGTCGTTTCCGCCGCCGAACGCAAGAGCCCATCGCCTCAGCGGCTACCGTCTGTTCCGGGAGAGCATCCGTAAGCTGGTGCGGCACGGCGGCGCTTTGCGCATCGATCACGTGATGCGGCTCTGCCGGCTGTTCTGGATTCCGGAGGGCGCGGCCGCCGCGCAGGGAACTTATGTGCGCGATAACGCCCAGGAGCTACTCGGAATTCTAGCGCTGGAAAGCGTCCGAAGCAGCACGATAGTTATCGGCGAAGACCTCGGCACCGTGACGGATGAGATTCGCCGGACCCTGGCGCGCTTTGGCGTCTTGAGTTATCGCTTGTTCTATTTCGAAAAGAACGGACATGATGGCTCCTTCAAACCGAGCCACGAATACCCGCGGCAGGCGCTAGTGGCTTCGAGCACCCACGATCTGGCGACCTTGACTGGATTTTGGGAAGGATGCGACGTAGAGGCGCGCAGGGCCGCCGGTCTGATCGATGACGGCGCCTACTGGAGTCAGATCGGCGAGCGCAGGCGCGAGCGGCAGGCCATGCTCGACCGCTTGCACATGGAAGGCCTGCTGCCCCACGATTACCCTAGAGATGCCGGGCAGCTGAGCAAGGTGGATGGCGCCCTCCACAATGCCATCGTCGGCTTTCTCGCCCGCACGCCGTCGATGATTCTGCTGCTCAACCAGGAAGACTTAACCATGGAGCAATATCAGCAAAATCTGCCGGGCAGCACGGCGGAGTACCCGAACTGGCAGCGCAAAATGAAGGTGAAGGTGGAAGATCTCGGCGCCGAGGCGAGGCGCGGCTACGCGGAAATGTTTCGCGACCAGTTGGCTCGAACGGGGAGGAACGCGTGATGCGACGTCCGCGCAACGCAGTACCATGTCACAGTGAGCAAGAGGGGACGGTTTATGCGCTATAAGTTCGCAGGCGCGTTTGCGGGAGCGCTTATCATTGCAGTGATGTCAGCATCTGATCTCCCCGCCGCTGAAAACGCCGCGAAAACGACCCTGGGAACCGACGCCGCTGCCAACGCGGCGCGAAACGATTACTTCGTTTACGTCGGCGTCTACGGGAAAGGCATTTACGGGTACCGCTTCCACGCCGCGGACGCGAAGCTCGAACCCATGGGATTGGTGGGTCCCGTGGCGAATCCCTCGTTCCTCGCCACCGACCGCGAATTCAAATACCTCTACGCCGTGAGCGAACTCGACGGCAAGGTGATCGGCGGCGTTGCCGGCTTTGCGATCGATCGCAAGAACGGGTCGCTTGAGCCATTGAACAGCGTGCCCTCGGCCGGAGAGGCCCCCTGCCACCTGGCGGTCGACCATACCGGGAAGGTGCTGATTGTCGCCAACTACGGCACCGGTGGCGTCTCCTCCTACGGGATTGAAAAAGACGGTCACTTGAAAATGTCGTCCTTGATGGACGTCACCGGGTCGGGCGCGGATCCCGAGCGGCAGGCGGGTCCGCACGCGCATCAGGTAGTAATTTCCTCAGACAACAACCTCGCTTACGTGCCCGATCTCGGGCTCGACAAGATTCGCATTTACAAGATCGATCCGCGCAACGCGAAGCTGGAGCCGCACAGTCCGGCCTTCGTTCAAGACGATGCGGGTTTCGGTCCTCGCCACATCGTCTTCAGCCACGACGGCAAGTATCTGTACGTAATCAACGAGCTGAAATCGTTCGTCACCGTTTTCGCGGGCGATGAGGCAACCGGCGTGTTTCACCAGGTGCAGAAGGCGCCGACGGTGCCGGAGGATTACAACGGGCAGAACGATGGGCCGGCCGAAATCCTGCTGGATCGCGCGGGAAAATTTCTTTACTCCTCCAACCGCGGTCCCGGAACCATCGTGGTCTTTGCAGTAGATCCGGCCAACGGAACGCTTAAGCAGGTCGAAAGCGTCCAGACGGGCGGTACCTTCCCGCGCGGCGTGGAACTGGACCCCACCGGCGGCTACCTGTTCGTCGGAGATCAGAAAACTAACCGGTTCATACTTTTCCGCGTCGATCCGGAAACCGGCCGGCTCACGCAAACAGGCGAGCCGGTCACGGTGCCGTCGCCCGTGGCGTTTCAGTTTGTGCCTGCGAGCTGAGCGGAAAATTGCCAGGCGCCCGCCAGCCCCCGAATTCCTCTTCAATCATCCGGCACACCGACAGCGCCGTCAGATCGCGCCACGGTCTTGCGACAACCTGTACGTTGATGGGCAGCCCATCCATTTCGGCGCAGCGAACGGTGGCGGCGGGCGCGCCCGCCACATTCCAGGCCATGGTGTAGCTGAAGCCTTCGAAGTTGCCGGGCTGGATCGACTCGCCGTGCGGCAGCGCTGGCCCCGTGTAGAGCGGACACACAATGGCGTCGTAGCTTTCAAAGAAGCGCGCCAGGTTCGCCCGATACTTGTCCCACTGCGCCCAGCGCGAGCCGAGCGCCGATGCGGAAGCGCGTAAGGGTCGCAGCCGGCTGAGCCACGCGGTCAGCAGCGGGTGCTGGCTCGTGCTGCCGGCTTCGCGCAGGTACGCGTCGATGCCGTCCACCCCGTCGGCGCCGAGCAGCGCGAGTTCGAGATCGAACGCCTGCTCTACCCCTGGAGGCTGGCGCTCTTCCACGCGAAAGCCTGCCCGCGCGAGAAAGGCAGCGCACCGGACGACTGCATCTTTCACGGCTGGCAAGCACGGCGCGAATCCGTTATCGGTGAAAAAAGCGATGCGCAAATCCCCGGGGTGAAATGCATCGCCGAGCGGAACGGGCGGCGACGTGAAGTCTTCTCCATCCGGATGAGCAAGCACGCGCATGGCGAGAACAAGATCTTCGATCGATCGCGCCATGGGGCCGATTTGCCAAAGCGCTTCGATCCAACCCCCGGCGGGTGGAACGTGACCGGTGCGCGGCAGACGGCCGCTGGTGGGCTTAATACCGGCGATTCCGCAAAATCCCGCCGGAAGGCGAACGCTGCCCGCGCAGTCGCTCCCCAAGCCGAGCGGAGACCCGCAAGCCGCAATCAGCGCAGCTTCGCCGCCGCTGCTTCCACCCGATGTACGCGCCCATTCGTACGGATTGCTCGTGCGGCCGTAAATCAGATTGTCGCTTTCAAACGCGAAGAGCAGGTCGGGCAGGTTGGTCTTGGCGATGGGAATGCCGCCGGCCTCCCGCAGACGATGAACGAGCGTGGCGTCGCGGTATGCGGGCGAGGCGTTCTTGCGGCCCAGCGTTCCGGCAGTGCACTTGGTCCCCGCGACATCCATCGAGTCCTTTATCGAAAACGGCACTCCGTGAAGCGCGCCGCAAGCTTCTCCACTGGCAAGGCGAGCGTCGGCGGCCCGCGCAGCCGCGAGCGCCGAATCGGCCAGTAGATCGACTACCGCGTTCAGCGCGGGATTGATTTGTCGGATGCGATTGACATGATCGGTTACGAGTTGCGCCGAAGAAACCTGGCGTTCGCGGATCAGGCGCGCCATGGCGGTCGCTGTGAGGTGAAGCAAAATATCAGCCTAACAATCGGCCCTCGGCCCCCCGCGGTTCACCTACAATTAAGTGTCGTTCCTTCAATGAGAAATTTAAGCGCTCTCAGCGCCGCGATGGTGTTGTGTTTTCTTGTGGCCGGCGCGGTGAACAATCCGCAAACCGAAACTCAGCTCTGGGAACACCGCAATCTCGGCAAGGCGTTTTATGAGAACCCGGACACGCACGTCCAGGCGGTTGAAGAATTGCGCGCGGCCCTGCAGCTTGCTCCCGATTCCATCGAAGAGCAGATTAACTACGGCATCGCGCTGCTGCGCGCCGGGCAAACGGAACCGGGAATCGCGGAGCTGTTAGTTGCCCAAAAGCACGATCCCAAGATTCCACACACGTGGTTCAATCTGGGCATCGCCTATAAGCGCGCCGGTGATTACGACAAAGCCATCCAGCAGTTGCGCGGCATGATCCGGCTGGTTCCGGACGAGCCCATCTCGCATTACAATCTCGCTGCGGTGCTGCGCGCGAAGGGCGATACCCAAGCGGCTCTGCCCGAGTTCCTGGAAGCCGAAAAGTTGAATCCGAATCTCGCTGGGCCGCATTTTCAGCTTTTCACGCTCTATCAACGGGCGGGCGATCACGACGCGGCGGCGCGCGAACGGCAACTGTTCGAACAGGCCAAGAAGCGCGACGAAGGCGCCGCTGTTCCGGAGGACATGGAATGGAGCTTCTATGCCGAGCTATACGACCCGCCTGTGCCGCGGCCCTCGGCGGAGGAAGAAGCAACGCGCTATGACGATCGCGCGGTGAGCAGCGGCTGGGACCCGGCCTCCTCGGGGATGCAGCTTATCGATTCCGAATACGCCGGCCGCGCGGACCTGCTCGTTTGGTCGCGCGACCGTGTCGCGCTGTTCAAGAACGGCGCGGTGGAAGCCAGGAACACAGGCCTCGAAAGCCTGAAAGACGTGCGCGATATCGCGGTGGGCGACTTCGATAACACGGGCCTCGCCGGGCTGTGCGTCGTCACGGGCGCCGGTGCAAGCATCTATCGCAACAGCAAGGGTGCATTCGTCAAGTACCTGGATGTGCCGAATTCGGCGGGCGTCACCAGGGCTCTCTGGCTCGATTACGATCACGATTACGATCTGGACCTGCTGTTGTTCGGACCGGAGCCGGTGCTGATGCGTAACGACGGCAATGGCAGGTTCGAGGAGCGCACGGCGGCATTTCCCTTTGTGAAGGGAAATGCGCTCGATGCGGCGGCCTTTGCGATTCGCGGCGATACGGCGGCGCGCGATGTGGTGGTTTCCTATGCAGGCCGGGCTGGCGTGCTCTACCGCGATCGGCTGAACGGAGTCTTCGATGCAGCGGATATTCCGGCCCTCGCGCCCGGAACCGCCGAACTGGCGGTTCAGGATTTTAATCACGACGGGCTGCTCGACCTCGTCAGCTATGGTCCGAAAACGTATGCGCTGCTGAATAAGTCGGGCGATTTCGAGCTGGCTGCCAATGCGAAGACCGCTCCGGCCCGCATTCGCGCCGACTTCAATGGCGATCATCGCGAGGATTACGCGCGCATTCTGCCCGACGGATCGCTCCACGTTTACTTCAATGCATCCGACCAGCAGCGCTGGAGCACTGTTAGGATCGAAGGAATTAAGAATCTGAAGCAAGCGGCGGGCGCCACGGTAGAGATGAAATCCGGCGCTTTCTACGGCAAGCGCATCTATAACGGCGTGCCGCTCTCGTTCGCCCTCGATAGCCGCGCCGACGCCGACACGATTCGCATCACCTGGCCAAACGGGCTGATTCAAAACGAAGTGCATCAGAAGTCGGGCGAGACGCTGAAGATTGCCGAGGCCCAGCGCCTTTCCGGTTCCTGTCCGATGATCTTCGCCTGGAACGGCGAGAATTTCCAATTCATCACGGATGTTCTGGGCGTCGCGCCGCTGGGGGCGAGTTCGGGAGATGGGAATTATTTTCCAGTGAACCACGTCGAGAATATTCAGATTCCCGGCGCCGCCTTGAAGAAAGAAGATGGCAAGTACAGAATCCATATCAGCGAAGAACTGCACGAAGTCTCTTACCTCGACCAGGTTCAGTTGATTGCGGTGGATCATCCGGCCGTCGTCGATATTTATACGAACGACAAGTTCAAAGCGCCGCCTTATCCCGAGTTCCGCTTATTCGGCGCTCGTGAAAAAATTCATCCCGTGCGAGCGCTCGACGGCCATCGTCAGGATGTGGCGCAGAGTCTGTCCCGTATCGACCAAAACTATCCAACTGGGTTCGCGCACAATACTGCGGGCGTCGCGGAGCTTCATGCTCTGACGCTCGATTTCGGTCAATCGGCGGCGCCCGCCAATCACGCGGCTCTGGTCTTGAATGGCTGGGTCGATTGGGCCGACGGCAGTACGTTCCTCGGGCAGTCGCAGAATGGCCAGGGCTTGGTCTTTCCCTATCTGCAGGTGAAGGACGCCCAGGGCAAATGGAAAACCGTGGTAGACGACATGGGAATCCCGTCGGGTAAGCCCAAGACGATTGTCGTCGATCTGGACGGCAAATTCTTGACCCATTCCCGCCAGGTAAGGATTGTGACGAACCTGTGCGTGTACTGGGACGAAATCTTCTTGATCGATAACGCGGGCGCCCCCGAGGTGCGGCTGACCACCCTGGACGCCGCCGCGGCGGACCTCCATTTCCGCGGCTTTTCAAGACTGATTGTCGATCCCACGCGCCAGCAGCCGGAGCGGTTTGTCTACGGCGAGACTCGGCCCATCTCGGATTGGAATCCCACTCCCGGTTTGTACACGCGCTACGGCGATGTGCAGCCGCTCGTGACGAAGGTGGACGACAAGATGGTCATCATGGGCTCCGGCGACGAACTGCGGCTCGAGTATCCGGCGGAGCAGTTGCCGCCTTTGCCGGACGCTTGGACGCGAGATTTTCTGCTACGCGTCGATGGATGGGCAAAAGATGCGGACGCGAATACAGCCTTCAGCCAGAGTGTGCTGCCGCTTCCGTTCCATGCCATGAGCGCGTATCCATATCGTGCGAACGAACATTTTCCCGACGACGGAGAGCATGAGCAATATCGCGACGATTACCTGACTCGTCCGGCGCTGCGGCTCATACGGCCCTTAGCGGAAGGGTATTGACGCCCCTCGACGCCCTAGCGTCCGGCGTAGGTCTTTGCGGCAAACGACCGGTCGGATTCCAGGTCTTCGGAAAATAGAAAGTAATAACCGCCTTCCGAAGACACCTTTACCGTTCGGTCGTTAAATCCATCGCCGCACACCTTTACCTGAGTACCGGCGGGAAGCTGCAGAATCGTTCCCATTCTGACGTTTCCTTCGGGCGAGGATAGTACTTGAATTGCAGAGACATTCCTCGGCAACGTGAAAGTGTTTTGCGCGTAACAGGCGCTAAATGGACTCTGGAAGGTCACCATGTTATACGCGGATAAGAGAATCTTAGCGTACCGGAACAGGGCCGTCAATTGAAAAAAACAACTATCGAGATCCCTAGTAATTAATCGTTAATAGAGGTACGTGAGGGACTTTCTTTCGGTTCGAAGCATACGCTTCTGTCAACGCCCGGATGTAGCGGCTATTCTACGCATTCGGTCTGCGTCTTGCTCGTATTCAGGCTTTTTCCTAGGGATTTCCCGGTCCCAGCCTTGGTGTAAGGTAGTACGCTGCTGTGCCCCGTCACTGTGCCCGCCAACCCTGGCCGCCATTTCATCGTCCGTAAATAGATCCGCCAAAGTCAGGCCGAAATTCTTTAATAGTCTGTCGGCTAACTCCCATTGAAGAGTCCTCGCGCCCTTTAACACGTTGTGCAATTGCGGCTGGGAGACGCCCAGTATTCTCGCTAATCCACGTTCCGTATACTCCCCGTTCTGAATCCGAGCATTCACAGCGGCGATCAATCTGGTCCGCAGAACCTGAAAGTTGACGTCCGACTTACAGGAAATCGATTCCAATGTGATATAGGCTTCCATATCTAAAGGGGAAAATACCGCTTTTTACAGCTAGCTTACTCCAGGCAATTCTTGAGTCCTAAATCGAATGCCTCTAGCGAGTTGTGGGTGTTACGAGGGGATAATCTCACGCCGCCCTGTGTAAAGTTTTCAGAATGTTTTCTCCGTAAAGCAAAAGCACTATATGGTGGATTCATAACCGACGGACACGGTGCTTCCAAAAGAGGCCCGAAGGAAAAAAAGAAAAACAAAATGCAATGGACTCGATCCGAAACTCTTGCCCTAGCTCAGCAATCATGCACGTTCTGTTACGGTCTCGGTCTTAGACCCGGGCGTTCAGGCGCGTCGACCCCGTGCAATTGCGTTTTCAGGGCGGTGTTCCGCGCTTGCTACGCGCGGTTTCGCCACTGCGCTTCTAAGGAAAAGTACATCAGCCGCGTTTCGCTGGAAGCGAATCCCGGAAGACAGCGGAAATCTGTTTGGGGTCTGAAGAATGAAGAGTACATCGCCGATTTCTGCCTTGTAAGCCGGCGAACTCTGGACGACTACGAATATCGGATCTTCAATTATCATTTCCTGTTGGGCGCGGATTGGAAGTTGTGCTGCCATAAGCTGAATATCGATCGGGGAACGTTCTTCCACGACGTCTACCGCATTCAGCAGAAGCTAGGTCGTACGTTTCGGGAGTTGGAGCCGCATGCATTGTTTCCTTTGGATGAATATTTCAACGGCGGGGGCCGAGTGAAGCCGGATGAGGCCACGCCATTCCCGGTGAAAACGGAAACTGCGCCGTTGGCGCCTGTGATCAAGTTCCCGATCAGGCGCGCGGCTTGACCCGCGATTGAGTCCAGTCCCACGAGAGGCCAGGCCGAGCGCCTGGCCCTTTTTGCGTTTAGGGCGAGCGCCGGGCGCGAAAGAAATCGGCGAGCAACTCCGCCGCCTCAGCGGCGAACAGGCCCTCCTGGATTTCAACGCGGTGATTCAGCAGATCCGAATCGGCAAGGCGGAACTTGCTGCGAACGGCGCCGAATCGGAGATCGCGCGCCGCGAATACCAGGCGCTCCAGCCGCCCCAGAACAATGGCGCCCGCGCACATCACACAGGGCTCCAAAGTAACGTAGAGCGTCGCGCCGGGAAGCCGGTAGTTGTGGGAGCGGTGCGCGGCCTCGCGAAGCGCCGCCATCTCTGCGTGCCAGGTGGGATCGGCGGTTGCGATCGGGCGGTTACACCCCTCCCCGATGACGCTCCCATCCGCCACAATCACAGCCCCCACGGGTATTTCGTTCGAAGCCGCTGCTTCTTGCGCCAGCTCCAGAGCCCGTGACATGAAGCGTTCATCGGAGGCGCTCCAAGCCTGGGGTCCAGCGAGTCGCGCAATCGCCGGTCGAACCGGATCGGCCAAACTTTCGTCCTTCCTTTCGTCGGCAATGGAGCGCGGTTCGTCGGTGAATCCAGCCGTCTCGCCGATTCGGAATTCGCGAACCTTGCTTTCTACGGTACCCTAAACAAAAAGGTTGAGCGATGTTCCGATATTTTTCCCTGGCGTTCAAAAACAGTCTCCGCAACCGCCGCCGCAGCGTGCTCACCATTTCGAGCATTGCGGTCTCATTGTGCCTGTTGGGAGTATTAATCGCGATTTACCACGCGCTATTTTTCGGCCAGGAGACGCCGGGGCAAGCGCTGCGCCTGGTGACGCGCCATAAAGTCTCGCTGGCGCAACCCATCCCCGCGGCTTATGAAGATAAGATCCGCGCCGTGCGCGGCGTCAAGGAAGTGTCGCCCTGGAATTGGTATGGCGGCACATATAAAGATAATCGCGATCCCAATAATTTCTTCGCCCGCATGGGGGTCGATCCTAAAGCGTTCATGGCCATTCGAACGCAAATGGAAATGCCCGAAGACCAGCGGCGCGCCTTCATTACCGACCAGACGGGCTGCGTCGTGTCAAGCGATCTGGCCGACAAGCTGCACTTCAAAGTCGGCGACCGCATCACTCTGATCGGCGATATCTACCCCGGCGACCTGGAGCTGAAAGTGGTCGGCATCTTCACCGATCCGGACGCCCAGGACACGCTATTCTTCAACATTAAATATCTGCGCGAAAGCCTGCCCATCGCTCGACGCAGCTTCGACAGCACCATCGCCATTCTGGCCGACAGCCCCGAGGACGTGCCCCGCATCGCCAAGACGATCGACGATATGTTCGCCGAATCCCCGCGCCCCACCAAGACCGAATCCGAGCAGCAGTTCGCCTTGAGCTTCGTCTCCTTTCTGGGCAACATCAAGCTGTTCCTGATGAGCATCTGCGCGGCCGTGACCTTCACCATTCTGCTCGTATCGGGCAACACCATGGCGATGTCGGTGCGCGAGCGCATCCGAGAGGTCGGAATATTGAAGACGCTCGGGTTTACGCGAGACGCGATTCTCGGCATGATTATCGGGGAAGCCATTGTGATCGCCCTGATCGGCGGCGCGATCGGCTTAGTGTTGGCGAGCGTCCTGGCTGTAGGAGTGGGACACAGCGCCGGACGCTTTGGAATCGCTGGCCTTCAGCATATGTCCCTGACGCCATCTACCCTTGCGATTTGTCTGGCAGTGGCGGCAGCCATCGGGCTCATCAGCTCCTGGGTGCCGGCTTGGAACGCGGCGCGCACCAACATTTTAGATTCGCTGCGCTATAGCGGGTAGGGAGAATTTCAATGGCGATTCCAATTTCCTATAACATCCGCAACCTGATTGTTAGAAAGACCACGACGCTCATGACTGCGGCCGGAATTGCGATGACAGTCGCCGTGCTGCTGGCCGTTCTGGGGCTCGTGGCCGGACTGCGCGCGGCCTTTGGAGCCACTGGCGATCCCTTGCATGTATTGGTGCTGAGAAAAGGCGGGAACGCCGAATTGACCAGCCTCTTGACGCAGGAGCAGTTCCAGACCGTCAAGACGTTTCCCGGCATCGCGACGGGCTCGGACGGCCAGCCTCTGGCCTCGCTCGAAGTTGTCTCCGTCATCAGTATGCCTACCGCCGACAACCCCGACGGCGTCAATGTGACAGTCCGAGGCCTGCCCCTGCGTGGCGTCGAAATGCGGCATTTGAAACTCGCGGCGGGCCGCTGGTTTCAGGCAGGCCAGCGCGAGGTAGTGGTCGGGAAGGATATTGCCGAACGGTATCCGTCGGCGCAGATGGGAAAACAGCTGCGGTTCGGAAAAGGCTTGTGGACCGTCGTCGGTGTCATGGATGGTGGCAAGAGCGCGGTCAATAGCGAAATCTTCGGCGACGGCAACCAGGTGGCATCCGACTTTAATCGATCTGACACCTACAGCTCCGCGCTCCTTCAAGCGACGGACGAAGTGACTGCCGCGGCGCTCATCAAATCGCTGACCGACGACCGCCGGTTGAACGTCACGGTCATGAGCGAAAAAGATTACTACAACGCGCAGACCATTTCGGCGTTGCCGATTCAGTTCCTCGGTTTTTTCATCTGCATCATCATGGCCGTCGGCAGCGCCTTTGCCGCGATGAATACGATGTATGCGGCCGTCGCGCGCCGCGCAACCGAAGTCGGAACCCTGCGCGTCCTCGGCTTCACCAGGGGCAGCATCCTGTTCAGCTTCTTCTTGGAGTCTCTGCTTCTCTCTCTGGTGGGAGGCTTGATCGCAATCGTCATTACCCTGCCGCTGAACAATGTGACTGCCGCGCTCGGGAATTTTGTGACTTTCAGCGAGACCTCTTTCAAGTTCCACATCGGGCCCGAGATTATCGCGATCGGCATTCTCTTTTCGCTGATATTGGGAGCGCTCGGCGGCTTGCTGCCGGCGCGCCAGGCTGCTAAAAAGGAGATCTTGACGGCTCTGCGCGAAGTCTAGTGCGCGGCGCCCCAGGCGATCGAGAACCATGGAAACCGAGCTGAAAAATCTGCGAATCGACCGTACCGCGAGACGTACGCGCGAATCGAAACCCGTGGTGCAGTTGCTTGCCATCGCGATCATTCTGGTCGCTATAGCCGTCGGCGCGCTGTTTGCTTATCAGAAGATCAATGCGGCCGTCCCCGTGCAAGTGGTGCAGGTGCAGTCCCCGATGAATGCGGCCGCCGCCGGCGAGCAGAACATCCTGACTGCCACCGGATACATTGTGGCCGCGCACAAGATCGAAGTGGCCTCGAAGGTGAACGGCAGGGTTGCGTGGATCGGAGTCGACAAGGGCGACAAAGTGCAGGCCGGCCAGGTCCTGGTGCGCCTCGAAGATGACGAATATCGCGCTCAAGTCCAGCAGGAGCAAGGACAGCTCGCCAATCTCGAAGCGAAGCTCGCCGAAGACGAGCACGGCTCTCGGCCCCAAGAAATTCAGAAGGCGCGCGCCGACGTAGACGAAGCCAAGGCGGATCTGGCCGATTCCAAGGCCACCGTCGATCGTACGAGGCAGCTTGTCCAGGAGGGCGTGCTCTCCAAGCAAGCGCTGGACGATGCGCAAGCCAAATACGATGCCGACCTGGCGAAAGTTGCCAGCCTGCAGAGAACCGCGGACCTGGCGGTGCTTGGCCCAAGGAAAGAAGAAATGGATCAGGTGCGCGGACAAATTGAGCAGGCCCGCGGCGCGCTCGCCTACGCGCAGAACCAGCTCGACAACACCGTTATCAAGGCGCCCGTCACGGGTACGATTCTGGACCGCAATGTGGAAAAAGGCGAGTTCATCACTACCGGCTTCGTCGGCGACAAAGGCGCGAAGGGCTACATCGTTACCATGGCCGACCTGAATGACTTGCAGGTGGAGTTGGACATCAGCCAGAACGATTTTCCGAAGCTTGGCCCGCGCCAGAAGGGAACGGTGACAACCGACGCCTATCCGGATCGCAAGTACGAAGGCGTAATCGAGCAGGTCTCGCCGGAAGCGGACCGCGCGAAAGCGACCGTGCAGGTCAAGGTCCAAGTCTTGCACCCGGACGGCTACTTGCGCCCCGACATGAACGCCACCGTTTCCTTCTATAACGACGCGCAATCGCAGCCGACCGAGCAATCTAAACGCGTAGTGGTGATCCCGGGGAGCGCGGTGCAAAACGGCGGTGTCTTTGTGGTTGTGAACGGGCATGCTAGAAGACGAACCGTTTCAACGGGCGGAAGCTCCGACCGGGGTGTGCTGATTGCGAGCGGCTTGGTGGGCGGGGAGGATTTAATCGTAAATCCGCCCGCGGGGTTGAAAGACGGACAGCGGGTAGAAGCGAAATAAGAGCGGGGAGAAAAACGATGAACGAGACGGTAATACGAACGCGCAATCTGACCAAGGAGTTCGTGCGCGATGAATTTCATGTGGTCGCGCTCGACCACGTAGACATCGAAGTTCAGCGCGGAGACTTTGTCGCCCTGATGGGACCTTCCGGCTCGGGCAAATCGACGCTGCTGCATCTGATTGCCGCCATGGATAAGCCGACGGACGGAGAAATCGACGTGTTAGGCGCGAACCTGCGGCAGCTCAGTGACAAGCAGATCGCGCATTGGCGCAACGAGCATATCGGGTTCATCTTCCAATCCTTCAATCTGCTTCCGGTACTGACTGCGCTTGAAAATGTGGAGCTGCCGCTGAAGCTGACGCGCCTCGGCAAGAAGGAAAGAATCGAACACGCCGAGACTGCGCTCAAACTCGTCGGCCTCGGTGAGCGCATGAAGCATTTGCCCAAGCAGCTTTCCGGCGGCCAGGAGCAGCGGGTCGCGATCGCCCGCGCCATCGTGACCGATCCCGCCTTGATCCTCGCCGACGAGCCGACCGGAAACCTCGACGCCGCCTCGGCCGAGGATGTGCTGACGATGTTGACCCGGCTGAACCGCGAGTTCGGCAAGACAGTCGTGATGGTGACCCACGACCCGCACGCGGCGAAGTTCGCCAAGACCGTGCGTCACCTCGAAAAAGGCCAGTTGCTTCCGCAAGGCACGCTGCCCGCCGATTGGGCGTCGGCGATGGCGGTTAGAAACTAGCCACGCCTTCGCGAGTTCTCCTGGATCTCGTCGTCATCCCCGACGTAATACACATCACCTAGGTGAATTGTATAGTCCGAATCCTTGTTAGCGATGAGTCCCGCAATCGTGTCGGCCTCCTGCGTGCCGGTACCCCAATCTCCGGCTATCGTAGGCGCAGCCATTTCTGTGTCCTCCCTGTTTGCTGTCTCAAGCGAGCGTGTTCAGAATTGTTAGCGCAAACTCGGCCGCGCCGAGGACATTCGGGTGCCCGGCGGACGCTCGATGGCATTGTTCTCGCGCCAGCGGGTCGTTAGCGAATGTCACATCACATTGGGGACGTCGAAGGTCGGCAACCTCGTCCTGCGGTGCGAAATCGGGCGCCGGCCCGACTCCAAACAGCCAAGCTTCGGGTGCGAATACGCTGTGCGCCTCGGTGAACGGCACATTTGCGAAAAGACACCGGGGCCCTGTTCCAACGTTGACGGCGTTCACCGCCTCGGTCAGCCGCTGAGAAGATTCGCGCCAAAATTGTAAAGACTGGCTGACGATTTTCGCGACAATCGGATTGAATCCGCCGAACGGATCTACCTGAATGATTTGGGGAAGGGGTACGCCCATGAATTCCATGAGTGCCGGTACTAAATCGAAATGGCTTTGCGGCGAAAGAATGGGAAAGTAAGAGCTAACTACGATCTTTGTATCGGGATGTGAAAAACGCGCTTTCACCTGCGTGAGTAAGAAACCCATGTCGTGAAAGCAATACTGCAAGATGTCGCTGGAAAGGTCGGCGGGGTTGGTAAATGGACTGAGAATCGTTCGTATGTCGATATCGTTGATGCCGCCATCCAGCATAACCACAGCCACCGACGCCGGATCTCCGGGAAATGCCGAAATCTGCTGCAGAATGGACGGGCAGGATTCCGGCATCTCGCCCGGAAAGGTTGAGTTAGTGCAATGCGCGGCGCGTCCGATAACCGCTCCGGAATGCGCGAGGACGGCAGTTGTAATTCCGGGGAATTCTGCGCTAAGCCTCTCGGCGACCAGTGTATGCGCTTTGTGTTCGTCCCGGAGGCCTTGCCCCCAGGGGACTGAATCACCCAGAACTAACAGAGTTGAGTTATCCATCTCAGTCTGTTATACACCCGAGAAGCCAATAAGTTATGCCCTGCGTCTAAGCCATTTCTCTTAACTTTGGGACTTTCTATCAAGCCGCCGTCCGCCCGGAAATGTTATTTTCCCCTTGTGGATGAAGCGCTGCGCAGATTGATGCTTGAGTCGCTCGACCAGCCGCAAGACGCCAGGAGCCTTGCCCGTCAGGCGTATCGCAGCCGTACGCAGTTCTACCGCCTGTTCCGGGCAATGGTCGAAGAGACGCCAGTCGCAATGCGTCGCAGGCTCTTGCTCGAAAGAGCCGCATGGCAGTTATCGCGCACCCATTACTCGGTGACGGAGATCGGTCTCGACGCCGGTTACGGTTCTCTCGAAGCCTTTACTCGAGCGTTCCGAAAAGCCTTTGGCGTCTCACCCAGCCTCTATCGCCGTATGGGAGTTACCTACACTCACCTGCACGCCGGCAATGGAATTCATCATCATTCGAGTAACGACGACACGAAAGGAGTTAACTCATCTATGGATCTCTTCGATATCTTCTCGGGCCAGGAGTCCTGGCACGCTCAGCGGCTTCTCGATCTCGCGGGAACGCTTACGGAAGAGCAGCTTGACCGGCCCCTGAAGCATCAGGTAACGGTCTTCCCATGGAACGACCCGGATCAGAGCCTCCGCCAGGTTCTCGATCGCATGGTCCTGACGAAGGAAGTCTGGGCGGCAGCCCTGACGGGCGGCAGCGCGCCCGAAATGGACAACGCTCCTCCCGCGCATCGAACGCCGTCGAGCATGCGTTCGCGCCTCGAGAAAGCCGATGCGGCGTTCAACAGTGTGCTGACGGATGTGCGCGCCAGAGGCGCCTGGGAGAGTACATTCGTGGATGCCTTATGCGAGCCGCCCGAGACATTTACATTCGGCGGTATGTTCGCGCATGTAATTACTTTCAATTTCTACCGCCGCATGCTTGCCATCGACGCGCTGCGGCGCTTGGGAGTAAAGGTAGAGGGCTTCGGTTGCCCCGATGAGTACATTGCGAACCTCGCGCCTGCCTAAACCGCTACTCGTGCGAAAAATGTGATGCCGCCGCGAAGTCCAATTTTGGGTAGTGCGCTAAACGTGATTTAGCGCACTACCCAAAATTGCGCGATAATAGAGTCTAGAGTATGGGCAGCGCTCTCGAGACATCCGATGCCTTAGTTATTCCTGAAGCCACGGAACAGGACTTGCAGGGGTCCATCGATCACGCTGCACAGTTCTATCTTGGAATTTCAGGAGACGACTTTCTGCGGCGCTGGCACGCCCGGGAGTTCTCTGAAGACGATTCTCAAGCGCAGCACGTTCTGCATGTGATCAACTTCTTTCGCTCCGCCAAGGGCGAAGCCCAGCTTCGATAGTTGCCCAGCAAAGCCTCCGCTGCCCTCGTGAATCAGTATGGCGAGACGCTAAAGTCGGTGCTTGCCTGCGTGATCAAGCAACCTCTTCGGCGAATCACGAAACCGTACGAATTCGGTCGAAGGCACAGCCTATTCCTCGCTCGCGGGCCCGCACAGCTGGCAGGCTCTCAGTTGAGTTTCGGACTCTGGCTTTCATTTTCTGAGTTTTGGAACGCGCAAGCATATCGCTGGACGATACGGCAGGAGCGGTACACGTATCAGATCGTGGACGAAAACGCTCATGAACTCTTTGCATTTCATTGGGATCCGCTGCAAGATATCGCGTTTCCGCACCTGCACTTGGGATTTGGAATGCGCGGACATCAATTGCCCATCGATAACAAAGCTCACATACCAACCGGACGCGTCTCTGTGGTAGACATCATTAGTTTTGTCATGCTGGAACTTCGGGTCAAACCGCTCTTGGACGACTGGCAAACACGACTCGAAGTTGCCCGCCAGATCTTCGCGGATCTCGAAGGTTAATTTCCCGCTAATGCCGGAAATGCCTAACGCCCGTAAAGACCATCGCGAGGTTCAATAAATTCGCCGCGGCGACGACTTCCTGATCGCGCACCGAGCCGCCCGGTTGAATGACCGCCGTGATGCCGTGGCGCGCGGCCTCTTCAACGCCGTCCGGAAAAGGGAAAAATGCGTCGGATGCCAAAACAGTTCCCGCCAGCGGAAGAACCGCCTTCATGGCGCCTACCTTCACGCTGTCAACCCGGCTCATCTGGCCCGCGCCTACCGACACCGCCTGCCCCGCGCGCGCATACACGATAGCGTTCGACTTCACGTGCTTCGATACCTTCCAGCCGAACAACAGCGCGTCCCATTCCTGCGGCGTAGGCTCGCGCGTGGTCTTGATTTCTAGCGAGCCCTTGTCGAGCGGCGCAACGTCGGCCGTTTGCGCCAGAACGCCGCCCGAGATGGATTTCATCACAAGCTCCGGTTGCGCGACGGGGCTGACTCGGACCAGGCGAAGGTTCTTCTTGACGCTCAACGTCGTCAATGCTTCGGGCGAAAACGCCGGCGCCGCGATCGCCTCCACGAAGAGCTTGCTTACTTCGGACGCGGTTGTGCCGTCCAGCTCGCGATTGAAGGCGAGCACGCCTCCGAACGCCGAAACTGGATCGGCTTCGAGAGCCTTCCGATACGCCTCTGCAAGCTGAGGCTGCTCGGCGCATCCACAAGGGTTGGTGTGCTTGATGATGGCGGCGGCCGGCCCTTCGAATTCCTGAATCAACTGCCAGGCCGCGTCAAGATCCACCAGGTTGTTATAAGACAGCTCTTTGCCGTGAAGTTGTTCGGCTGCCGCGATGCCGCCCCTGCCGAAGCTGTAGAGCGCTGCCTGCTGGTGCGGATTCTCCCCGTACCGCAGAGCGCTGGCGCGTTCGGCCGAGAACGTCAGGCGAGCGGGAAGCGGTTCTTCCACCGTCCGCCCTTCGGCATCGATCTGTAGCAGGCGAGCCGAGACGGCGGCATCGTACGCTGCGGTGTGCAGGAACGCTTGCTGCGCAAGTCTCCAATGCGTTTCAGCGTTCAACCCTCCGTTCTGACGCGCCATTTCATCGCCGATCGCGTCGTACTGATCGGGCGAAACGACAACGGCGACGTCCTGAAAATTCTTAGCCGCGGCGCGGATCATCGTGGGTCCGCCGATATCGATATTCTCGATCAGTTCCTCGCGCGTGACACCCGGCTTGCTCGCGAATTTATCGAACTGATAAAGATTGACAACCACCATCTGAATCGCGGGAATCTCGTGCTCGGCGAGAGCCCGCATGTGCTCGGAATTGCCGCGAATTGCGAGGATGCCTGCGGCGATGCGCGGGTGAATCGTCTTGACTCGTCCATCCAGCATCTCGGGGAAGCCGGTGATTTCGGCCACTTCACAAACCGGAATGCCACTCTCGCGGAGCAGCTTGGCCGTGCCTCCCGTGGAGATGAGCTCGACACCCAGTGAATGAAGCTTTTGAGCAAATGGAACCAACCCGGTCTTGTCTGTGACGCTCAGTAGCGTGCGCTCGATGCGAGGCATAAAGAAACATTCTTGCAGACCTTACTAAAATCGGTTTGTGCCTCATTACTGCACGTTAATTCCTGGCGATGGCATCGGTCCCGAAGTTGCTCAGGCCGCGGTGCGAGCGGTCGAAGCAACAGGTGTTGATATTCGCTGGCGCCGCGCGGAGCTGAACGAAGCCATCATTCTCGAAGCCGGAAAAACTCTTCCTCAATATCTGCTCGATTCCTTGAATGAAACGCGCGTAGGGCTGAAAGGACCGGTGACTACGCCGGTGGCGGGCGGCTTCCAAAGCGTAAATGTCGCTTTGCGGAAAGCGTTGGATTTGTTCGCGAACGTTCGGCCCGTGAAGACCCTCCCGGGCATTAAGACGCGCTTTGAGGATGTCGAGATCGACATCGTGATCTTCCGTGAGAACACCGAGGATCTCTATTCCGGACTTGAGCATGAGATCGTGCGCGACGTGGTCACCAGCCTCAAGGTGATTACGCGTACCGCCTCGGAGCGGATCGCGCGCTACGCATTCGAGTACGCCCAGAAGAACCAGCGCAGGCAGGTGATCGCGATTCACAAGGCCAACATCATGAAGCTGGCCGACGGCTTGTTCCTGCGCTGCTGCCGCGAGGTCGCCAAGCAATATTCGGAGATTCAATATAAAGAGCTGATCGTGGATAACGCGGCCATGCAGCTTGTCATCCGGCCGGAGACCTTCGACATTCTGCTGCTGCCCAATCTGTACGGCGACATCGTTTCGGATCTGGCGGCTGGTCTGGTCGGCGGTCTCGGCATTGTTCCCGGCGCGAATATGGGCGAGACGCATGCCGTGTTTGAGGCCGTACACGGCAGCGCGCCCGATATAGCGGGGCAGGGCAAGGCCAACCCCACCGCGCTGATGCTGTCGTCGGTGATGATGCTGACTCATCTCGGCGAGCAGGCGGCCGCTCACGAGCTGCAATCCGCCGTTGAAGCGGTCTATCGCGAAGGAAAGAGCCTAACCGGCGATGTGGGAGGCACGGCGTCTACGGAAGAATTCACAGACGCCGTGCTGAAAGAAATCAAAGGCTAACTCAGCCCCTTGTTCCCGAGAAACGCAATCAGATCGACAACGCGATTCGAGTAGCCCCACTCGTTGTCGTACCAGGAAACCACCTTTGCCAAGTTCCCGCCGAGCACTTTCGTCAGCTCCGCATCCACAATCGAACTATTCGAGTTGTGCAGAAGATCGGTCGATACAACCGGATCTTCGGTGTACTCCAGAATGCCCTTCAAGGGACCCTCGGCGGCTCGCTTCAACGCGCCGTTCACCTCCTCGGTCGAGGCGTTCTTCTTTAGCACGGCGACGAAATCGACCACCGAAACATCCGGCGTCGGCACGCGCATGGCATAGCCGTCCAGCTTGCCTTTCAGCTCCGGAACGACCAACCCGATTGCCTTGGCCGCTCCAGTCGACGTAGGAATCATGTTCAGCGCGGCGGCGCGGGCCCGGCGAAGATCCTTGTGCGGGAAGTCCAGAACGTTCTGGTCGTTGGTGTAGCTATGGACCGTCGTCATCGTTCCTTTCTCGATGCCGAAGGAATCGTTCAAAACTTTCACCAGCGGAGCCAGGCAGTTGGTTGTGCAGGAGGCGTTCGAAATGATGTTGTGCTTCGCCGCATCGTACATGTTATCGTTGACGCCCAGAACAATCGTTACGTCTTCGTCCTTGGCCGGCGCGGAGATGATGACCTTCTTCACGGAGCCGCGCAGATGCTTCTTGGCGTCCGCGGCGTCGGTGAACCGTCCGGTCGATTCCACCACCACCTGAACTCCCAGGCTGCTCCAATCGATCTCGGCCGGGTCCTTGATGGCGAAGATCTTGATCTTATTGCTGCCCACAAAGATGCTGTCGCCCTCGGCGCGAATGTTTTCGTGTAGGCGGCCGAGAATTGAATCGTACTTCAGCAGATGGGCCAGCGTCTTAGTGTCGGTCAAGTCGTTGGCGGCCACGAACTCGATTTCGGGGTTGTTCAGTCCTGCCCGGACGACATTTCGCCCAATACGGCCGAAGCCGTTAATTCCTACTTTGATTGGCATGTACTTCTATTTTACGGGTGGGGTTTGCCGGAAACTCCTGCTACCTCGGAGGCGGCAGGGGCGGCGACGTCATGCCGCCCACGTTTGCATAGGATTCGCTTATTTTCACTACTTTGCCTTCGTTGAAAGTGACGAAAATCATCTTGCCCGGAGGCTCGCCGTAGATCCAATCTTCCAGCTCGTCCCCGTCGGCATTGGTCTGGCGGCTCTTGTTGCGGGGCTTGCCAAGCGCCAATAGCACCTGGTCGCGGTCCATCCCCTCTATCGCGTGCTGCTCCTTGATCGCCTTCTTAATAGGCTCGGGAAGCTTGTCCATGTATTGCTCGGAAGCCGTATGCTTTTCGAAATCCATGATGGGCGAAAGCATGCGGCGAATCTCGGCGGATTTCAACGATGGAACCGGCCCTGGAAACACCAGGGCAAGATGCGAACCGTTGGCCGCCTGCCCATTCTGGTTCGTATGCACCGGCGTTGTGGACCCGCCCATGCCCACCTGCACGTGGTCATACCAGTGGCCGGAGCGCGTGCCGCCGTTGATCTCTAGCAAAATCTTGTTGGATTCGATCTGAACGCGCGTGATCTGGATCTCGTCGCCCAGGCGTGCCGCCGGGCCGTTATCCTGCATCGCTCTGGTCCACGCGCCCTGGTCGTAGGTGCCGTCGCTATGGATCACGAGCGCCTTCTTCGAATGCGGTAAGCCGACCTTCGCGGTCGCGAACTCCGCGGTTAGGCCGCGCTCGATCTCCATCTGCTCATCGAAGCTGAGCTTGTCGCCGCGCGCCGGCACGCTGATTCCTAGCAGCAGCACGAGGGCCAAACAACTGGAAACAGCTACTCCGGTTCGTTCAAGATACAAGCGATCGCTGCCGGGCGGGGAACTACGGGCGCTCTCGCGAGCAGGAAAAACAGCGCGCCGGCGAAGATGGTCGTCAGCAGGCCGCCTTCCGGCCCATACGCTCCGCCGCTCCACAGAGGCGCCAGATCCCATCGGTAGAAGTACCTCGTTACATCGATTGTAAGCCCGCTCAGGTTCACTCCGAACAGCGGCAGGACGGCGTTCCAGCCATAATGCAGGCCGATCGGCAGCCAAAGATCGTGGCTCCGCAGAAAGGCGTAGCCGAGCAGAATGCCCCATAGCATTGTGTTCAAAATACCTAGCACGGTTGCGTGGGGATTCGAGCTGTGAGCGAAGCCGAAGATGACTCCTACAGGCAGCACCGTTGCAAAGGGGCCGATCTTCTCGATCAATAATTGAAAGGCGTAGCCCCGAAAAATCATCTCTTCGCCGGCGGCGCCGAACGCCAACACGGCGAGATAGAAGAGCAGGCTCGACCAGGCGAAAACTCCGTTCGGCCGGGCGACCAGGTGGCCGGTTCCTGCGAGCAATGGCGCCGCGAGCATGGCTGCGGCCGCCCCTCCCCCGGCAAGGATGCCGATCACCAGATTGCGGCTGGCGCCAGGTCCTGATGCCAGCCCGATGTCGGAAAACGGGCGCCGGTCGAAGATACGCATGGTGAGCAGGTTCGCCGAGACGCCGGTCATAAACAGTCCGAAAGTACCGGCAACCACAACGCCGAAGACCGATAACAGGAACTGAAACATCCACAAACCGACTATCACCGTACCCAGGAAGAAGGCGACCCGAAGAATAATACCCAGCCGGGTGCCAGGCCCGGCGGACTGTATTGCGGACGGGTCAGTGGAGCCGGGATTGTCTGGGAGCGCGTTCACAGGGACAATTCGATGGTACCGGTACTGTGGCGGCCTTATGGCCTAAAGTATGCGAGCCATTGCCGCCGATGAGACAGTATGGAAGAACGTAGAAGCGATCCGAGGCTGCTGTGCGCCGAGCTTGTGGAAGTGATTTGGACCGACGAATCCGGCCGCCATCGCCGCCGCATGGCCAACCTGGAAGATATTTCGCTGACGGGCATCTGTCTCCAGATGGAAAGCCGCCTGCCGGAGGGCACGCTGCTGAGCATGCATTATGGCGACGGCGAACTGGTGGGCACGGTGCGCTACTGCGCGTTCCGCGATAGCGCCTACTTCTTGGGAATCAGATTTGACGAAGGTTGCCGCTGGTCCACTCAGCATTTCCGGCCGCAGCACCTGCTCGATCCCCGCGAGCTAGTGGATCGGGCGGTTCGGCGCCACGAATTTCAGCCGTCGCAGCCGCCCTTGGAAAAGCTCGCCTAAACGATCTCGCCTCGGCGCAGTACAATTCTCCTGAACGGAGCGAATGCGCCGCCTCATACTTCGGCTCGGGGTATGGCTATGCGGCTCTGGCATGTCGACCAGCAATCAACCGCAACCGGCTAAGGGTGTCTACGCGGCCCTGCTGACGCCCCGCCGTCCTCAGGCTATTGAAGCCGACGCCGCTCAACTACTGGAATATCTGGATCAAGTCACGGCCGCCGGCATAGACGGGCTGGTGCTGTTTGGGTCTACCGGCGAGTTTATACACTTCGATGTCTCCGAACGAATGCGCGTTTTGGCGCTAGCGATTCGTCGAAGCCGGGTGCCTGTCTTCGTAAATGTTTCGCATTCGACGCTCGCAGGGGCTATTGCGCTCGGCGCGAGCGCCATCGAAGCGGGCGCGGCGGGCCTGCTGGTGATGCCGCCCTACTTCTACAGGTATAGCGATGAGCAAGTCGCGGCTTTTTACCAGGCGTTTGCCGGCGAACTAGGCGGCAAGGCGGCATTGTACCTATACAACTTGCCCATGTTTACGACCGCCATTCCGCCCGAGCTCGCAGACGAGCTTCTTCAGGCAGGCAGGTATGCCGGCATTAAAGATTCGACCACGGAATGGCAGAACATCGAGCGCCTCGTCGCGTTGCGGCGGCGCGCGGATTTCTCGCTGCTGGTCGGAAACGAAGTGCTGTATTTAAAAGGGCGGTCGGGTGGGGCGGACGGCATCGTGTCGGGGGTGGCGGCCGCACTGCCGGAACTGATCGTCGCTATGGACCGAGCCATCGCCGCCTCTCGGCCCGACCGGGCGCAGCGGCTGAATACATTTCTCGAAGAGTTCCTGGTTTACGTGAATCGGTTTCCTCCCACGGCCGCCATCAAGCAAACCGCCGCCGCTAGGGGCTGGAAGGTGGGCGATTTCGCCGTTCCTTTCGGCGATCGAATGCGCCAGGAGTTCACCGCTTTCGAGCGATGGCTGGATCAATGGCTGCCGATAGTATTGGCCGAATGCACGGACGAACGCGTCATGCGACTGTAGATGTAGTGGCCCAGCTACCACCCGAAGAAGACAATTCGCGAACCATGTCGCCGGAAGAATTTCGCCAGGCGGCGTATCGGCATGCCGATTGGATCGCGCATTATCTCGAAAATGTCCGCGAATTTCCTGTGATGCCTGGGACGCAGCCCGGAGACGTCATCGCCGCGCTTCCGGCGGCCGCTCCCGAGAAAGGCGAATCCCTCGAGCAGATCTTCGAGGATTTTCAAAGCAAGATCGTTCCGGCGTTAACGCTCTGGAATCACCCGCGATTTTTCGCCTGGTTCTCCATTTCATCGACCCCGCCTTCCATCCTCGCTGAGTTCCTTGTGGCGGCGGTCAATATCAACGCCATGCTGTGGAAGTCGTCGCCCGCTGCGACCGAGTTGGAACAAGTAACGCTCGGCTGGCTGCGCCAGTGGCTGGAGCTGCCGAAAGAATTCTTCGGAATCATCTACGATACGGCTTCGGTCGGCGTGTTGCAGGCGATCTGCGCCGCGCGCGAGTGGGCCGACCCGGATTCGCGCATCAAGGGAATGCGCCCGGGATTGACGGTCTATATTTCCGAACACACGCACTCGTCTTCTGAAAAAGCTGCGATCGCGCTCGGCTTCGGGCAAGAGAACGTTCGCAAGATCCCGGTGGATGCACGGTTCCGCATGCGGCTGGATCTCCTGAAGGAGGCGATCGAAGCGGATCTTGCCGTGGGCCGGCGCCCTTGTTGCATTGTGGCTTCGATCGGTTCCACCTCGACTGCCGCAATCGATCCAGTGCCTGAGATCGCGGATATCGCGGAGCGCTATAACGCCTGGCTGCATGTGGATGCGGCCTACGGAGGTCCGGCGGCTGTCGTGCCCGAGATGCGGCGCATCCTGGCGGGCGCCGAGCGCGCGCACTCGCTGATTCTCAATCCGCACAAGTGGCTTTACGTGTCCGTCGATTGCAGTGTTCTGTACACTCGCTTTCCGGATGTGCTCCGGCGGGCTTCTTCGCTATCGGCCGAATACTTGCGCACCGCGGAGGATGAACGCGTCACGAACTACATGGATTACGGCGTGCAGCTGGGACGCCGATTCCGGGCGTTGAAACTTTGGTATGTATTTCGATACTACGGCCGCCAGGGGATCGTCGCCATGCTGCGCGAGAGCCTGAAGCAGGCGCAGACGCTTAAGTCGCTGATCGAAGCGGACCCGGAGTTCGAGATCGCCGCGCCGGTCGAGCTCTCGCTCGTCTGCTTCCGTCATCGGGCCGGGAATGAATTGAACCAGCAGCTTCTGCGCGAAGTGAACGCCACGGGTAAGGCGTTTCTTTCGCATACGGTGTTGAATGGCAACTTCGTGCTGCGTTTCGCCATCGGAAATTTTCAGACCTCCGAGTCGGATGTGCGCGAAAGCTGGGCGCTGGTTCGCGACACGGCGGGTGCGCTTGTAGCTGAGTATGCTGGCGACTACGATTTGCGGCATCGAGCTTCGTAATCCGGTTCTCGCCGCGTCGGGTACGTTCGGTTACGGCATCGAATTCGCGGAGCTGCTGGACTTAAATCGGCTTGGCGGGATCGTCACTAAGGGTCTCTCTCGCCGGCCAATTGCCGGCAACCCGCCGCCCCGGCTATGGCATACGACTGGCGGTATGCTCAACTCGGTCGGCTTGCAGAATGTCGGGGTCGAGGCGTTCATCGAAAAGAAGCTTCCGCTGCTGAGGAAGTATGCGACGCCTGTTTTTGCGAACGTCTTCGGATTCGAAGAAGAGGAGTACGCCGATGTGATTGGCGCCCTCGAAAAAGCCGACGGCATCGCGGCTTATGAACTGAATGTCTCCTGCCCGAATACAAAGCGCGGCGGCATTTCGTTTTCAAGCGATCCAACGGTATTGAGCGAACTGATCAGGCGCGTGCGGCCAATCGCAAAACGGCCGTTGATCGTGAAGCTTTCCCCCAACGTCGGCCGCATCGAGCCTTTTGCGAAGGCGGCGGAAGAGGCCGGAGCGGACGCCATTTCACTGGTGAACACCTTCGTCTCGCTTGCCATCGACGCCGACACGCGCGCGCCTCGAATCGGCGCCGGGTACGGCGGGCTTTCCGGCCCCGCCATCAAGCCATTGGCGCTGCGGCTGGTTTATGAAGCCGCGCGCGCCGTGAAGATACCGGTGATCGGGCTGGGCGGAATCATGAACGGCGAAGACGCCGCCGAGTTCTTAATGGCGGGCGCAAGCGCGGTCCAGGTAGGCACGGCGACGTTCGCCGATCCGCGCGCGCCCCTGCGCGTCGCAGAGCAACTCGATCGCGCGATGACGAAGCTTCAAGCAGAGAAAATTGCCGATCTCACGGGCACATTCCGGCTCGCGCGTTCACAATAGAAGCCATGAAGGAAATCATCACAGGCGGTCCGGGCACGCCGAAAGCGGCCGGCCCTTATTCAACCGCGGTACGGCAGAATGGATTCGTTTTCTTGAGCGGCCAGATTCCGCTCGATCCTAAGACGGGCGAACTGGTGACAGGGTCTATCGAAGACCAGACTACACGCGTGATCGAAAACTTAAAGCTGGTGCTCGCGGGGGCGGGCCTGGAGCTGAGCGACGTAGTGAAGACCACCGTTTTCTTGAAGAACATGGACGATTTTTCGCGCATGAACCAGACCTATGGAAAGTTCTTCAACCCGAATCCGCCCGCGCGATCGACGATCGAAGTCGCGCGGCTGCCGAGAGACGTGCATATCGAAATCGAAGCCATCGCCTTCGACTCCGGAAAATAACCCTGAGGGGTTACTGCTTGGGCTCATCCGCCGGCTTCAAGGGCGGGTGAGCGCTGTACTGCTTTTGCGGCGGATTCAGTTTTATGTCGATGGCTTTTTCTTCTGTATCGACGTCGAACTTGTCTCCGAAAGTCTGATACTCCTTCTTTATGACCTGGAGTTGGATGGTTCCTTGGGGAACGGGCGGGAAGTGCGCGATGCCGTGCAGATTGGTGTGCACTTCCCAATGGACGGGCTTGCGCTTTCCCAGCTTCATAATCTGGTGCGAACCCAAGAAGTCGAGAATGACGTCGGCGTTGTCAACCGGCTTATCGAACTGATTCTTCACTGTCACGGTAACGGTGGTCTCCGGCGCGCTCGCGAGCGCAGCGCTGCTCATAACCAGCATCAGAGCGGTTGCCAGCCTCATGTTAGAGAGTTTAGCGTGAGGCGCGGGCGCTTTGGGCAGCGCCGAGAAGAGGCTCAATCACGGCTCGCAAGGCTTTCTCATCCATGAGGCCGGGATGGTAGAGGCGGACGATACCGCGCCGGTCGATGACGACGAGAGTAGGAATAGTGCTCGCGCCGAAACGCTCGAAGTTGCCGGCGTCGAGCGGCGCTTGAATACCGGGGATGCGGGAATAGAGCTGGCCGTAGACTTTCTGGATGAAGAGATTTTCGGCAGCGGCCGCGGCGTGCTCTTCTTCGGCGGTGTAGCCGTAGCGCTTGGTGGGAGCGATGAGGACCATCCCTTTCGGTTCGAGTTCCGTTGCGAGCTGGGTGATGACCGGCAACTCGGCTTTGCAGTCGGCGCACCAATGCGCCCAGAAGAACAGCAGCAGGACTTTGCCTCGCAGGGTTGCCAGCGGAGCGGGCTTGGGGCCGACCCATTCCGTTTCGCGAAGGGCGGGCATGGGTTGGCCCTCGAGAGTCAGGATGTTGAGGTTCTTTTGCATCCGGTCTTCGAGCGAAGTGCCGCGCCAGGCGTGTAGAGCCGAACGAAGAAGTTGAATCGCGGCGGCCCGTTGATGGCGCTGTACTAATATGTCGCTTTCAAGTTCAATCGCCGCGCCAAGAGCGAGCGCGAGGTGCGGCTCGGCGTCGAGGCTGCGCGCGCCGAGCGCGGTCTGGCAGAGCTGCTTGATCTCGCCCGCGTCCTTCGATGCCTGGTCCAGATGACCGGCCGCGAGTTCGCCGCGAGCGAGCCACGAGAAAGCTTCGAGCGCTTCCGGGGTATCGCCGTTGAGCCGCCGGTATTGGTTCACCATGGCAGCCGCCGAATCGAGATCGCCGTTCTTCAAAGCAAGCTGCACATACGCCACGACGCGAGGCGTGGCAGGCTGTTGAGAAAAGGCACCGACAGCCGCTTCGAGAGCGAGCGCAGCAATGGCGATCCATAGCTTCATGACTGGGCGCAGATTGTCCTCAGATACTCGCGGAAATCTTTTCCGAGATCGTGACGGTTGAGAGCGAACTCGACGGTCGCCTTCAAGAAGCCGAGCTTGTCGCCTGCGTCGAATCGCTTGCCTTCGAACTTAAGGCCGTAAATGGGCCGGTTGCGCAGCATGTATTTCAGCGCGTCGGTCAATTGGATTTCGCCGCCGCTGCCGGGTTGGATGGCTTCGACGGCGGCGAAGATCTCGGGCGTCAGAACATAGCGGCCGATGATGGCGAGGTTGGAAGGCGCGTCGGCGGCCTTGGGCTTTTCAACCAGATTGCGGATACGGAACAGACGGTTCTCGCGGCCATTGTCAGCGACCAGTTCCGCATCCACAACGCCATAGGCGGAGATCTGATCCTTGGGCACTTCCATGAGGGCCAGAACCGATGCGCCGTAGAATTCGTGGACGTCCAAGAGCTGACGAATACAGGGCGTTTGCGAAGCGATGATGTCATCGGACAGAACCACGGCGAACGGCTCGTGCCCCACCAGTTCCTTGGCGCGGTGAACGGCATGGCCTAAGCCCAGAGCCTCCTTTTGGCGCACGTAGGAGACATCGACAATGTCCGAGATGGCGCGAACCATGGAGAGCATGTCGGCGCGGTTTTTCGATTCGAGCAAATGTTCGAGCTCGAAGCTGACGTCGAAGTGATCTTCGATGGAGGCCTTGCCGCGGCCGGTGACGATGATGATGTTGTGAATGCCCGAATGCCTTGCTTCCTCGACGCCATATTGGATGAGGGGCTTGTCCACAACGGGCAGCATTTCCTTGGGCTGAGCCTTGGTGGCAGGCAGGAATCGAGTGCCGAGCCCAGCCGCCGGGAACACTGCTTTACGCACTTTAGGCAACGTCATCTTCCGTCATTATAGGGGGCGTGGAGCACGGACCAGACTCACTCTTCAGCCGCCCAGCGCGTAAGCCAGATCGTCGCGCAGATCCTCGAAATCCTCCACACCGACGGACAGGCGAATGAAGGTGTCTGATATTCCCGCCTTGCGCCGGTGCTCGGCGGGAACGGAAGCGTGGGTCATGATTGCGGGATGCTCGATCAAGCTCTCTACTCCGCCCAAGCTTTCGGCCAACGCGAAGATGCGGCAGCGTTCGAGCATCCGACGCGCGTCGTCGATATCGCCTTTCAAGTGCATCGCGATCATCCCGCCGAATGCCTTCATCTGGGTGGCGGCAAGCGCGTGCTGAGGATGAGACGGCAGGCCGGGGTAGACGACTTGCTCGACGGCGGGGTGGGCAGCGAGCCACTCGGCCAAACGCTGCGCATTGCTCGAATGTTGCGCCATGCGCAGATGGAGAGTCTTCAGCCCGCGCAGGGCGAGGAAGGAATCGAACGGACTCGCGATGGCGCCGACCGCGTTCTGAAGGAAGGCGAGCCGCTCGCCCAATTCAGGGTTCGCGACAACAACCATTCCGCCTACCATGTCGGAATGACCGTTGAGGTACTTGGTAGCCGAGTGCACCACGATGTCGAATCCAAACTCAAGCGGGCGCTGTAAATATGGACTTGCGAAAGTGTTGTCGACCACGGCCAGAGCGCCGTGACGGTTAGCGACTGCCGCGACGGCGCGGAGGTCCACGATTTTGAGCAAAGGATTCGAAGGAGTTTCGACCCAGATCATCCGGGTATTGGGTCGCAGCAGACTTTCGAGAACTGCCGGTTCCGAGAGATCGGCGAAGCTGAAATCGAGACCGGCGGATCGCTTCCGCACGCGATCGAAGAGGCGAAAGGTTCCGCCGTACAGATCGTCGTTGGCAATGACATGATCCCCGGTATTCAACAGCTCAAGCGTGGTGGACATTGCCGCAAGCCCGGAGGCGAAGGCAAATCCACGCACGCCGCCTTCGAGATCCGCCACGCAACGCTCGTAAGCGAAGCGAGTCGGATTCTGGGAGCGCGAATACTCGAAACCTTTGTGTACGCCGGGGCTTTGCTGAACGTACGTGGAGGTCGCGTAGATGGGAACGATAACGGCTCCCGTAGCGGGGTCAGGCTCCTGGCCGGCATGAATGGCGCGAGTTCCGAAACGATGGGACATGATGTTTAGAATTGGTGGAGCTTACGGCGAAGATGGCTCAGCAGGTCGGAGCGCGTGATGAGACCGACGAACGCGTCGCCTTCTACAACCAGAGCGACCAGTCCTCGATTCAGGATTTCGTACACGGAATCGATGGACTTGCCGGCGGCGATGGTTTCGAGCCGGCTGGTCATTGCGGCCCGCACGGGCGAATGGAATTTGCCCGCGTCGTTATGGACGGCCAGCAGGAGATCGGATTCATCCAACACGCCCACGCAGCAGCCACGCTCCATTACGGGAACCTGGGAAATGTCGGCCATCCGCATGCGCTGGAAAGCGGACAATAGAGTGTCGTCCGGCCGCACCGTGATGACGCCGCCTTCTTCGTAGCGGCGGGCGATGAGCTCGCCGAGCGTGCCGGTTGGAGTTCGCTCAAGATAGCCTTGATCGAGCATCCAGTAATCGTTGTACATCTTGGACAAGTATTTGGCGCCCGAGTCGCAGACGAAAGTGACTACTCGTTTGGCGCTCGCCTGTTCGCGGCAATAGCGCAAAGCCGCGGCCAGCAGGGTTCCGGAGGATGGACCGGCGAAGATGCCGGTCCGCTTCAAGAGATCGCGCGCGGTGAGAAAACTTTCGGCGTCGCTGATGCTGTATGCGTGACGGACGCGCGAAAGATCCGCGATGGCGGGCATGCAACTGCCTCCGATACCTTCGACAGCGTAGCTCGAGGAGGGAACTTCGCGCCCGGTCCGCACGTATTCGGCGAGCGAGGAACCGGCGGGGTCGGCGAGGATGATCTCGCTATCGGGCTGCACGCGTCCGAAGAAGTTGCTGAGGCCGGTCAAGGTGCCGCCGGAACCGATCCCGCAGACGATCGCGTCGACGCGATGATCCATGTCGCGCCAGATCTCGGGCGCGGTGGTGATTTCGTGCGCCAGAGGATTGGCCGGGTTTGCGAACTGATTAATGTGGTAGCCGCGCGGAGTCTCTTTGGCAATGCGCGCCGCCATGTCCTGGTAGTATTCGGGATCGCCGGGCTTGACGTCGGAGCGGGTCAAGCGGATGTCGGCGCCGAGCGCGCGGGCATGGGCGATTTTCTCGCTGGACATTTTGTCCGGGATCACGAGTATGAGGCGGTAGCTTTTGATGGCGGCAACCAACGCGAGCCCGACTCCCGTGTTGCCGGCGGTGGCTTCGACGATGGTGTCGCCGGGCTTGAGCTCGCCCTTGCGTTCGGCTTCTTCGATCATGGCGACAGCCATTCGGTCCTTGATAGAGCCGCCAGGATTCTGGTTTTCGAGTTTGAGATACAGCTCGCAAGATCCCGTGTCGAAACCGGTCAACCGCACGAGCGGCGTGTTGCCGATCAAGCTGAGGGTAGAAGGTTCTATTTCATGCATACAGTTTTTTCTATTCGACCTTTCCATCGCCCGCCAAGAGTAGTTCCATTTCGCATTCAGAGGTCAAGGGCTCGACCGGAAGACCCAGCTTGCGCCAGGCTTCGAAGCCTCCGGCCAAGGGGCGCACCTTGTGAATCCCGGCGCGCTTGAGTTGCAGCGCCACACGGGCGCTGGTAGCTTCGTTCGGTCAACTGCAGTACAGGATGACCTCGTGAGCCTCCGGAATTTCGTGCGAGCGGGAACGCAAATCGTCGGGGCGCAAGATGCGGGCGCCCGCGATCTTCGAGCCGATCTCGCGAATTTCGGCCGCGTTGCGCAGGTCCACTATGGTGATGTCCTGATGAGCGCTCATCAGGTCGAGGGCTTCAAGGGGACCGACGCGATTGATGCGAAGCTGGCGGCGAAACCGCCAGCGCTGGAAGTATTTGAAAGCGAGATATGCGGCGACCAAGCCGGCGAGGATGAGACCCGCGCGGCGGCCGTACAAGCCGAGCGTAGCGACGAGGGCGTCGACCTGACGATGGAACAATTTTCCGAGCAGCAGGTAGCCGAAGACCCAGATGCCGCAGCCAGCCGCGTCCGCGACAAGGAAGCGCCAGCGCCGCATACGGATGACGCCAGCGAGCGGCATAGAGACCAGGCTCATGCCTGGAACGAATTTCGCGATCAGGAGGGTCCAGGCGCCGTGCCGGCGGAAGCGCAGCTCCGTTCTGCGAACGCAGGCGTCAGGTTCGAGCGAAAGCCTGCAGACGACCGAGAGAACCGAACGGCCGCGGGTGCGCCCGAGCTGATACCAGATGCAATCGCCCGCGAGCGCGGCGATGATGGCGCCCAAGGCCGAGATCCAGATGGAATAACGCCCGTCGCCGGAGAGCGCGCCCATGATGAGCAGCAGCGGATCGGCGGGAATGGGGATGCCTGCCTGAACGGCGAAGACGTAGCAGAACAGGAACGCGTATCCGTGGCGGAGCAGGAGCGCGCGAAACGGCGGCATCTCATTCAGCTTGCCACGGCGGATTAGGCTGGCATGGCTGCGCAGCCCGGCGAGCGCGCAAAAAGCGGCGGCCGGCGAGCCTTTGGGCACATCGAGCGAAGGACGAGCGCGTTACCGGAAGGCGGCCGATGCGCGTCACGCGGCGTTTTCCAGAGCCCATTCGGCGAAGAGGTCGGGTTCGATCTCAAGTGCGCGCACTTCGACTTCCTCCATTGAAAATTCGAACCCATTTTCGTCGGGCTCCCAGAGCTCGTGGCGCTCTTCGTGAACGGCGGCGATGTATTGGCGAGCGGCTTCATTCAGTAGCGACTGCCGGCGAGCGCGGGCTTCACGGATGCGAGATTCCTGGAGCTGGCGCAGAGCGGCGGCGTCTTTGTCGAAGTGGCGGCGCAGGCGGCATTCTTGGATGGACAGGTTGTTGAGCTGACGTTGGTAGGCGAGGAAGACTTTGGCTTCGATGAGATGCTTGCGGGATTCGGAGGCTTCGGCGGGGAACTCGTTTGCGAATTCGAGGCGGCCGACGGCGTAGATGCCGAATTCGAGAGCCGGGATGCGGAGCAGGCGCCATTCGGTGTCGGCGAGCGACTGAACGAGATTGCGCTCCTGATCGCCCTCGGGCTGGTGGCGAGTGAAGAAGCCTTGGACGTGGGCCTCGTAGGCGGCGGCGTCATCGCCTGGCAGCAGGACGGTGCGGCCGGTGAGCCCGGTTTTGACAGCGTTCAGAGAGGATGCGGCCTTGCCTTCGGGCGAAGTGGGGCCGGTGGAGAATTGAGCGTTCTTCTGGTTCGCGGCGATTTGGGCGGGAGTGGACATAAAGGGATTTCTGCTTTCGGCCGATGATCGGATAGGGGGAGTGCGAGGCGCGGTGCCGGGGCGGGGGTAAATGGATGAAGGGAATTGGGTTGAGGAATTTGGGTGGGGTCGTGATTGGGTTTGGGGAGTGTTCAAGTGGGGAAGGGAGGGGGGCCGGGCACCGTTCTGGCACTCACCGGCTGACACCGACGGGCGGGCGGGGTGAGCGTGCTGATCCTGCTGGTGAGTCTCTGAGTGGATCTTGTCAACACGGGTGATCGGTACTTGTCCGACATGCCGACTATACGGCCAGATGCTTGCTGTCGGGATTGCGAGGCATTCACGGTTGATGCGCTCGCCGGTTTGTTGGCGTAGATACGCCCCGAACAAGCGCTCCACGGCGGCGCTGGAAAGGTGCTCGCGCCTGTCCTAAGCGGCTCCGGCGGATGCCGGCAAAATGTTTCTGGCATCCCGAGCGCCGGAACGGCTCGGTAGCCGCGGCCTGGGCACCATGCCGGGGAACGCTGCCAGAAGCTGCGCCGCAGGCCCGGCGCACCCCATTTGCGCATTTCTAACGCCAGCACACAATGCTGTGTACCCCAGCTTTCGTGCCGAGGCCGACGGATGCGCGGGTCCCCCGGCCGCAGCTTCTCTCCCCCACAGTGAGGACACTCGATACGTCCCACAAACCGCAGTGTGACCTGTACTTGTCCCGCCACTTCTTTGATGGGGGTAATCGGGTAATCGGGCAAGCCCAATATCGGTTCTGCTTGATCAAAATAATTTCCTCAAAAGTATGTTTTATCAGCCAGAACCTTGGGCTACCCCTATTAACGAGCTAGAACCTTAAGCTACCTCCGCTTTGAGACCCTATCTGGCGCTGGCGGATGAGCCCATTGACGTTTTAGAAGCTGTTGGGCTACCGGCGCTTGCGTTTTGGGCCGCTTGGTCAATGAGGTGGAGCAGCTCCGCTGCAGACCTCACCCCTTCCGTCCTGGCTCCGTTGATGAACAGCGTGGGGGTAGCCTTGACGCCGTCGGTCTCCGCCACGTTCATGTCCCGGAGAACTAGGCCCAGAGACATTTCGCTATCAAGGCAGTTCCGAAAACTTTGAGAATCCAAACTCGGTATCTTACGCGAGAATTCTAACAACTTTTGTCGGATATTATCCTCAGTAAGCACAGCCTGATTCTCAAACAACGCATCGTGCAGTTCCCAGAACGATCCGTTATTTTGCACTTGGGCGCAAGCTGCGCCCTCAGCGGCCGCTCTAGCCCAATGGTGCATGGTCAACGGCATGTGTCGAAAGACGATACGGACGGAAACTCCTGCTTTCGGTCAAACTTCATGCGCCAGGGTGTAGTCCAGTTGACGGCAAAAAGGACATTCAAAATCGCCAAATTCAACAATGGTGACTTTGGCATTGGCATCCCCAATAGTAGGGATATTGGGCGCAGTTGCTAGGCCGCGCATCAACGCCTCCTCTCGACGCCGTCTCTCCTCTATTGGGTTTAAGGAGGTATCTAATAAGTCACTACTCAGGAAACGAAGGTCAGGCGATAGATACAGAACTAATTTCCACTCACCGACTGTAGTGCGCCCCTTATAGGTCAGCCGACGGTAGCAGCTTCCCTCCACGATATCAGCAGCAAGAAGCGTTAGGGAGGTCTCCTTGGAAATGTTGTAGCGCTCAATCACATATTGCTTTGTAGAGCGTTCCGCATCCGAGCTAAAACTAGCGCAGGCGTTAACGTCACAATACGTCGTCGCTACTATGCCGACCGTTGCCAAGCCGAGTATAATTGCCCGCATCGTTGTTGACCTAGATATATCCTTCCACCCTATCTCTAAAGTAACTTGGCCCATCCAACTGCTACTGTGATGACATGCTTACAAGCAGGAAGACGTCATAGCACGCGTGGGCTCCCGTGTCGCCGATTGCTTCGGATCTGTATCTAAACACGTTGCCATTCGAGTCGGTGTATGAAGAGAAATGATAATTCAGCGAAATCCTAAAAATTCCGAGATCTGCAAGGCTATGTAGCTCTTCGGGTTCGCTAATCCCGTTATGGTTCGCATCAATCCATAAGAGAAGGTGGGGATAGATACTGTCTTCAGGATCAATCCATCCATCTCCGTTCCCCCCATTCGCCGGGTCATCAAAGACGGCAAGTGCCAGATAGCCATTCGGGTGATCGCTCTTCGGCTGTGGCGTCAAATCACCAAAAAGTTCGGTCATGTCGTCTATCTTGCCGTTTCCATTGCGATCCAATGCCAGGAACGCATTTCGCCACACAGCGTCGGTCCAGCTCATCTGTCTCAAAGGATCATTCGAGAGCGCCTTGAATTTAACACCCGCCGCAACATCGGTGAGGTGAAAACCTTCATCGAAGGGATCGAGAATGACAGGGCTTTCCTGACACTCCCAACCGCCTCCAGGTGTACACACGGCTGTGTACCCGCTGGCGCAAGTTGGCTCAGGAATTCCGCCGCAAGTGGGAGTGGAATAGCATTCCCAATTTCCCCCGACGCATATAGCGTAATCGGAGCAGATCGGCGGTTGTCCGTCGCACTGTGCGCCGCCGTTTCCTTCACTAGTTCCCGGGGCGCCGGCGGTGGTCTGAAAAGCCTGATTACAAGCTGTGGATCTACCGATCACTGCGTTTGCTGCTTTAACATCTTGCGCCAACACTGGGTTTTGATTGACATTTATCGGGATCGTGTACTGGAATTGGCAGGAACCGTCATAATGACCGCCCATGACGGTCGCGCCGCAAGAGGTTGAATCATCCAGGCCAAAAATGTGTCCGAACTCATGCGCGAGACCAGTTACTTCATCGCCCGGATTCGTGGAATATTGCTGAAGCATCATCGTACTAACCGACACTTTGGCGGACGTTTCAACATTGTTGGAAAGAGTTGAGACAACTTGGACGCATCCACCGTCAACCTCGCTGGTCGGTAGATAACTGATTGTCACGGCCGCCTGACTGCAATTTGCCACGTACTGCAGATAATAGGCATCTTTGTTGCCGTTCCCATCCGTCGCATTGTTCCATTGAGATATTGCACCCGCGTGGTAAAGGCCCTTAGAATCTGTATATCCACTAATCAATGCATTGTACAGGCCGGGATTAGTGGTACCGGGAGTAGACCCGCCTGAATTGTTGACCTGCGTTGAGGCGTCAAAGCAAATATTCAAGATTCGGCGGCCATCGGAAGACGTGCCCTCGCCGCCCGGATAGGGAGAAAATAGCGACGGCGAAAAGCATGTCGGACACGTTTGGGCAGACAGGATTATCGCGCCAAGAAAGCCCAGGATGCAAGCAAAGATCTTACTGACACACGCGGAGCGTACGGAGAAAGACATAATCGTCACCTATCGGTAAAAGGGAAGTCGGTCTTACTTAGATCTGAGCAAGGACTTCAGCCGAGTAAGCCGCCCATCGCTTCGTGTCAATACATCCCTCGCGAAAGCAGAATCGTTCTTTGAGGAAGGATCGAGCGGCGTGACTTCGTCTGTCGCCGGCTCATAGGAAAAAACGGAAGTTTTCCCTAAATTCAAAGCGGCGGAGCGCACTTGCGTTTGGCCGTCATCAGTGGATTGAAAGGACGCGAAAATCAGATATTGTTTATCAACCACGAACCTTACTGGCGTTTCGATTGCAACAGCTTTTACGCCATCCGTCTCGAGAGTTCCGCCCGATATGCGGATTAATATGTCGTTGTCGGTCAAGCCAGATAATTCAGGGGGCACAACGCTTTCAAGCTCCTGATTCACAGGTGGTAGTTCCTTGCGTCCGAGGTTTGCGATAACCGAAGCTCGATACCAGGTATTTATGCATGTACCGTCGGGGCTAATCTTTGCCTGCTTATCCTGAATCGTCACAAGCAGTATCGCCTCGTGTTTAGCCGCCTCTTGCAGCGAGGACACCACTGCCCATGAAGGTCTTGGGGTAGGGACAGAAATGGATTTCCGCCCTTCAGCCCTTGCTTTTGCAGCCGATTCCCTGATATTGTCGATACATTGTGCGTGTATCGAAAGGGGCAGGACTAAAAAGAAGCAAACGGCGGCAGTTACTCTAGAAAGTACCGCAGTATAGCGCATATACGTCACAATTAACTGCATATGACCCAGCGCTAGGGTATCACAGCCGGGTACTTTGTCAATTGAAGTTTGCGGGAAGCGCGGGTGCTAGCCCGCACGGTACCTATAACCTATCGCAATTGTATTGATCCAGACGCCATTTAGTAAATGCGCCGATAAGCGCCGAAAATCGCACGCTCCCCACGGAAGTATTAGAACCGCGTTCTCGCTAGGAAATCCGTGCCCACGAAGCACCGGCGTCGTTTCTTCTTTGGGCTGCCACGGCCCGGCGTCAAACAGCCAGGATCATGCAAAACGCAAGTTAATGAAACATCGCGAACTCGTACGGAGCCCCTCCGCCGGTAACGGAAGAGTTTGAGGGCCTCTCTGCCTCACTCTGATCTAGCAGTTTGTCGTTGTGACGGGCGCGGATTCAAAATGCAATCCACATGTCCGAATAACGCACGTTACGTTGACGTGCCCGTTATCTTTCAGTCCGGCAGCCCATTGGCGACAACCTATCCAGATGAATCGCGGGCAGACGCAGAGCGGACCTGCTGAGACATCCGTTCTAGATAAGCTTGGCCAACTGTTCGGCCGTCATTTGGCAGTTGGAGGATGTTGTGAACGAATCCGGGGCCGATTGTTTCGCCTGAATGGGTGGGCAAGACGGTTGTTCGTCCGTCCTGGTGGGCGCAAGAAACGATGGCTGCCCCTGACACGGACGACGCAGAAGCCCGCTTTGATGAGCGCCGCAGTTAGTTCGGCCCCGGTCACCCGTGGAGTCCGGCTCATGCGGCGACGGTCACGCGCTGGATCCCGACGAATTCTAACTGTTCCCGCGGCGTGCCTTCCACTTCAAGGCAGAGAGTGATGGCCTCGCGGATACGCTCGGCAACCTCGTCTAGGGATCTCGCCTGGGTATGGCAACCATGAATCTGGGGAACGGAGGCGACGTAATATCCCTCTGAGTCGCGCTCGATCACTACATCGAATTGATGTGGCAACGGGTATCTCCTAGCTTTCTATTTTAGGCACGCCGAAGAAGTTTCTCCTTTGCTCGGTAGTGTCCGTTTAGGACACTACCCTTTGCTCGAAGCTGTCTAAAATGCGCTATGGATGAGTTATGAACGTATTGAGGTCAGCTTCGGGCAATGGGATTGATCCCGAAAAATGCCGGTCCAGGCATGCGAGCGGATTTCCGGTCCAGGCTCGCCGCTTACAAAACAGGGAAGTCGTGTATCGAATTCCAAAATCATGAATCGCAAGGCGATAGCCGCCTTGCTTGTGTCCGAGTGGCCGCTTATCCGAAAGGCGCCGGGAAGGTCGTTTCCCGCATCGCGAGATTGCAGCTGTTTACTAAGCTCATGTTAGGATGCCGTCGCGATCTCTCCGGAGCTATGGCCGTTGGAGAGCTGAGCGTTCTTCTGATTGGCGGCGATTTGGGCGGGAGTGGACATAAAGGGATTCTCCCTTTGAGCCGATGGTGCGATAGGGGGAGTGCGAGGCGCGGTGGCGGGGCTGGGGTAAGTGGATGAAGGGAATGGGGTTGAGGAATTTGGGTGGGGTCGTGATAGGGGTTTGAGGATGAGTGCCGTCTGATCCGCTTGGGCCGAGCTCGGCGCAGCGTTAGCTCGCGGGAGCCGCGGCCTGTTCATAGTAATAGAACACGATATCGGTAGCGGGCGGCTTGACACCGAGCTGTCGGAGCATGCCGACGATTTGGCCGCGGTGCAGCGTGCCGTGATTCACCACGTGCATGACGATCTGCCAGGCGGGAAGGCCGGCGTTACCGACGAACCGTGATTTGAACGGCGTCTGTCGGGCGATCTCAGCGTCGGTGGCTGCATCGGTCCAAGCTTCCCATCTAGCCTGCAGTCGAGGCCATTCTTCAACCACGAAATCGAGGGAGGGAAGCGCATCATGGGGTGGCACTGGATAGCTGGGGTCGGCGATGCGCGAATACCAGATGGCATCGCCGAAATAGATGTGAGTCAGCGTTTTGGCGATGCTTTCATGGGAGACGTTCATCGGCTTGGCGCGATCCTCGGGCGAGAGCGCAAGCGGAGCTTCCAGCACCTTACGCGAGGCCCATCCGGAATATCGAATGTGCATGCGAGCCTCTTGGGCGGTCATATCTGTTTACTTTTGTATCGCACGCTGCGATGTTTATGCGGGTTTCCTCGAGCGGTGCAAAAGCTCACCGCTTGTCAAACAAGAGTGTGGCGGCTCAAAGCTCCGGACTAATCTACCGCTTTGGGAACACGCAGAGTAACACATGAAGGAAGCCGCGAAATCCGATATACTCTCCGCCTATGGGTAACAACGAAGAGACGACCGTGGGGGCCTTGAGCACCGATCTCACCACACCGAACATGTGGGGGCGGGCGCGTCAAGCAGCTTTGGAGTTACTGAAAACGGTCGTGGGCTTGTCGGGTGCAGGTGTAGCATTCTTTGCGACGTTCCCAAAAGACCGCCATGGAATTCAAGGTCTGAATTCATGGGTATTCTTTGGCGGGTTGGGCTGCATGGCGGCAGCGGTTGCCCTTGGGCTCCTTGGCTGGTGGTTCCAAATAGCATTATGGATGGCGTGGGCAAACGAATTAGACCCAAAGAAAACCGAAAGGCGAGAGCACTTCGAGAAACGTCGAAAGAGATATGCGTGGTGTCGCGCAGCCCTCATAATAATGTCTGCTTCTCTGTTCACGACTGGCGTAATCGCCGCTGGCATATGCATCGTTCAACGCGCCAAACCTGAACCTTTGCAAGAGAAACGCTCAACATTAAGTCGGGCGTTTTCTTTTCCCGGAAAGACCGTTTGGGACCGAGAATCCACTTCCCGAAGCAGTGAGGTGGTGTTCCCGGTGTCGATTCTTTGTGGTTTTGGCGGTCTTTCTCATTGTCGAAGGTTATGTCGGTGGTGCGCCGCTGAAAAACAAGTACGATCACACGATTCCCGCATTCTCAAAACTTAACCGTCTCGGGATTGCAAGAATTACGCTTTCGAACGGGGTCTTCGCACGTGGACGTAAGACGCACGTTGCGTTGACGTGCCCGTTACCTTCCAGTCCGGCAGCCAATGGGCGACAACCTATCCAGATGAATCGCCGCCAGACGCAGAGCGGACCTGCTGAGACATCCGTTCTAGATAAGCTTGGCCAACTGTACGACCGTACTTGTAATGCAAAAAACGATGGCTGCCTCTGACACGGACGACGCGAAAGCCCGCTCTGATGAGCGCGGCGGTGAGTTCGGCGACGTGATAGCCCTCCGAGTCGCGCTCGATCACGACCTCGAATTGATGCGGTCAACGGATATCTTCCAGCCTACCCGCCGATGACGGCGACCGGCGCGCCGGCACGGAAGCCTGCGTGTTAACGTGCATTGAGGTGATTCGGTGAAGATTCGTGGACGGAACGGATGGTTTTTTCAATATCGATGCATTCTTTGGACAATTCTCATTTATGTGGTTTGCGGCTGCATGGCTGCGCCGAGTAGCTGGGCGCAGGGGAAGACGGGCAAGAACAAATCAGATCAGGAAGAGCCGGGCTCGAAGCGGGAAGAACTCGTAACGGTGAAGGGAAATCCAGCGACTCCCGCCGAAGAGGCGGCGCCGGATTCGACGAGCGAAAACACGGTGACGATTGGAGGCAAGACCGTTGCGTACGAAGCTGTCGCGGGAACGATCACGGTGGGGGGGACGGATCAACAGGACGCGCTGCTCGATCTGAACGGGAAGCGTCTTCCGAATACGGGCGAGAAGCCGCTGGATCCCGAGCATCCAGAAGAGGCGCCGGCGACGGCGCGGATGTTCTACGTTGCGTACTTTCAAAAGAACGCCGCTCCGGAAACTAGGCCGGTCACCTTTTTCTATAACGGCGGTCCAGGCTCGTCGACGATGTGGCTGCACATGGGTTCGTTCGGTCCGAGGCGGGTCGTCATTCCGGATACGAAGAATGCCGGCGGCGGACCTTATAAGATCGCGAACAACGATCACAGCTTGCTGGATGCGACCGACCTGGTGTTCATCGACGCGCCGGGCACGGGTTTCAGCCGGCTGATGGGCAAGGACAAAGAGAAGGCTTTCTGGGGAACAGACCAGGACGCGCATGCGTTCGCAAGATTCATCCATCGGTTTCTCACGAAGCACGGCAGGTGGAACTCGCCCAAGTACCTGTTCGGCGAAAGCTACGGCACGCCTCGCTCGGCGGTGCTGTCGGCGCTGCTGGACGATGTTGACTTGAACGGCGTTGTGCTTCTATCCACGATTCTGAGCTTCGACAATAGCGTGGACGGACCGCGATGGAATCCGGGAGTCGATCAGGCGTACGCGCTCGCGCTTCCGACTTATGCCGCGACGGCCTACTATCACCACAAGCTGCCGAATCAACCGGGGGCGCTTGAGCCGTTTCTGGATGAAGTAGAAAAGTTTGCCTTGGGCGAGTACATGAATGCGTTGCTGCAGGGGTCGGAACTGGGGGACGCAGAGAGACAAGCGACGGCGGAAAAGTTACATGAGTATACGGGGCTGCCGGTTGCGTATCTGTTGAAGTCGGACCTGCGTGTCAGCGGCGGCGCGTTTAGCAAGAATTTACAGGACCCGGAAGGGCTCACGACCGGACGTTTGGACACGCGTTATGGCGGTCCCGATTTAGATCCGCTGAGCAAAGAGGCAGAGTACGATCCGCAGGAGGCCGCTATCTCATCGGCGTATACGGCGGCGATCAATCAGTACCTGCGGAAGGAACTGAAATACGGCGACAACCAAACCTATAAGCCGAGCGCTTACAGCGATGGCAACTTCACATGGGACCTGCGCCATCAGGCGCCGGGGGGTCCTCCGGTGGGAATGGGCGAGGCGGGAACGAACGTCATGCCGGATTTAGCGCACGCAATGATATCGAACCCGAACATGAAGGTGATGCTGGCGGGGGGATACTACGACCTTGCGACGCCTTTCTTCGAAGGCATATACGAAGCGCGCCACTTACCCATACCGCGCAATTTACAGTCGAATGTCAGTTATCATTACTATCCGGCGGGGCACATGGTTTACGTAAATGAGACTGCGCTGAAGCAGTTTCATGACGACGTAGCGGGGTTTGTTCGAAGTACCGACAAGGAGAATCAAGGGCAGTAGTTTTAAACGCCCAGTTCTTGTTTGACGGCGGCGAATTGCGCGGCGGCGTGCTCCAGTTCTTCCGGCGTGTGCGCGGCCGAGATTTGCACGCGGATTCTGGCTTTGCCTTGCGGCACGACCGGATAGGAAAAGCCGATCACGTACACGCCTTTCTTCAGCAGGAGGTCGGCCATGCGGGTGGCGAGCGCGGCGTCGCCCAGCATGACGGGGACGATGGGATGTTCGCCGGGCAGGATGTGGAAACCGGCGGACTGCAGGCGGCCGCGGAAGAGTTTTGTGTTCGAGAAGAGGCGCTCGCGCAGCGAACTGGTTTCGGTCAGCAGGTCCAAAACTTTGATGGAGGCCGCGACAATCATGGGCGCGACGGAATTGGAAAACAGATAGGGGCGTGAACGCTGCCGGAGCAGGGAAATGATTTCTTTGCGCCCACTGGTGTATCCGCCGCTTGCCCCGCCGAGGGCTTTGCCGAGCGTGCCGGTCAGGATATCGACGCGGTCCATGACGCCGTGGTGTTCGTGCGTGCCGCGTCCCGACTTGCCCATGAACCCGACGGCGTGCGAATCGTCGACCATGACCATGGCGTTGTACTTGCCGGCGAGGTCGCAGATACGATCCAGGCGGGCGATATAGCCGTCCATCGAAAACACGCCGTCTGTGGCGATGAGGCGGTTGCGGGCGCCGCTCGCTTCTCTGAGCTTGGCTTCGAGATCGTCCATATCGCCGTTCCTGTAGCGGAAGCGCTGGGCTTTCGACAGACGAACGCCATCGATGATGCTCGCGTGATTGAGCTCGTCGGAGACGATGGCGTCTTCGGCTTCGAGGAGAGTTTCGAAAAGACCGCCGTTGGCGTCGAAGCAGGAGCTATAGAGAATGGTGTCTTCCGTGCCGAGGAATTGACTCAGCCGCGCTTCCAGTTCTTTATGAATGGTCTGAGTGCCGCAGATGAAGCGCACGCTGGCGAGACCGTAGCCCCACTTGTCGAGCGCTTGGCGCGCGGCCTGGACGACGGCGGGATGGTTCGCGAGGCCCAGGTAGTTATTGGCGCAGAGATTCAGAACGGTTTGACCGCTCGCCACTTGCACTTCGGCCTGTTGAGGGCTCTCAATCAAGCGCTCGCGCTTGAACAGGCCGGCTTGCTCAATGGAATGGATCTTGTCGTTTAGAAAATTTTGAACGCTTCCGTACATGCTTTTCAATCAGCTCCTCAGCACTCCTTGACATTGACGGCGAGGCCGGCGAGAGCGGTCTCTTTGTAACGGGATTGCATGTCCAAACCGGTCTGGTACATGGTGCGGATGACGTCGTCGAGGGAAACTTTATGGTCGCCGGACTCCTGCATGGTCATGCGGCATGCGTTGATGGCTTTGACCGCGCCGATGGCGTTGCGCTCGATGCAGGGGATCTGAACGAGGCCGCCGATGGGATCGCAGGTCATGCCGAGGTTATGCTCCATGCCGATTTCGGCGGCATGCTCGATCTGCGCATTCGAGGCGCCGAGGGCGCCGGCCAGACCGCCCGCGGCCATGGAACAAGCGACGCCGACCTCGCCCTGACAACCGACTTCGGCGCCCGAGATGGAGGCGTTCTCCTTGTAGAGAATGCCGATGGCGCCGGCAGTGAGAAAGAAGCGCACGAGCCCTTCGGAAGTAGAGCCGGGAATAAATTCACGGTAGTAGCGGAGGACGGCGGGAAGCAGTCCGGCGGCGCCATTGGTAGGGGCGGTGACCACTCGGCCACCCGCGGCGTTTTCTTCATTCACGGCCATGGCAAAGGCATTGACGGCGTCCAGAGCGCGGAGCGGATCGGTCTTGGAATCCTCTCGGGTCTTGGCGTAGAGACCGGGCGCGCGGCGGCGGACGCGCAAGCCTCCGGGCAAGATTCCCGACGCGTGCAGCCCGCGCTCGATGCAGGCATCCATGACGGACCAGATACGCTCGATGCGGGCGCGGACTTCGGCTTCGGGGCGCAAGGCGCTTTCGTTCTCAAGCATGAGGCGCCAGAGGGGCAGGTTCTTGCGCTCGGCCCGATCGAGCATTTCGGCGGCGTTCGAGAAAGGATGCGGAACGGGAAGCTGCCGCGCGTCGCCCTCGGTCTCTCCTTCTTTTAAAACGAAGCCGCCGCCAATTGAAAAATAGGTCTCGCTGAGGAGGACCGCGGCGCGCTCATCGAGGGCCGAGAAGCGCATTCCATTGGGATGCTGGGGCAGCACGACATCGTTGTGAAAGAGCAGGTCGCGCGACTCGTCGAAAACTATGCCTCGGGAACCGGGAATGCGTAGCCGCTTCGAATTGCGAATGTCGCCGATGATGGAATCCACGAGCGCGGGGTCGACTTCTTCAGGCGTCTCTCCGCTCAAGCCAAGCAGCATGGCGCGATCTGTTCCATGGCCGATGCCGGTGAGCGCGAGAGAGCCGAAGAGCTCGACTTTCACGCGAGCCACGGATTCGGTCAAGCCGCGGTCCTGCAGGGCTGAGGCGAAGCGGCGGGCCGCGCGCATGGGGCCGACCGTGTGAGAGCTGGAGGGGCCGATGCCGATGCGGAAGAGATCGAAGATGCTGGTCTTCATGGCGGGTCGCCGGCTAGAGATGAGTCCAGTTCAAAATCACTTTGCCCGATTGACCGGAGCGCATAGCTTCGAAGCCCTTTTCGAATTCAGAGTAGGGGAAGCGGTGCGTTATGACCGGCGTGATGTCGAGGCCGGATTCGAGCATGACAGTCATCTTGTACCAAGTCTCGTACATTTCACGCCCGTAGATGCCCTTGACGGTGAGCATGTTGAATATGAGGTCGCGCCAATTGATGGCCATTTCCTGGGCGGGAATTCCGAGCATGGCGATTTTGGCGCCGTGGCTCATGTTGGCGATCATCTCGCGAAAGGCCGAGGGGTTGCCGGACATTTCCAGGCCGACATCGAAGCCTTCCTGCATTCCCAGGAGTTTCTGGGCTTCGGCCACCGGCGTTTCTTTGGGATTGATGGCGAGAGTGGCGCCCATGCGCCGAGCGAGATCGAGCCGGTAGGGATTGAGATCGGTGACGACGACGAATCTGGAACCCGCATGGCGCACCACCGGGATGGCCATGAGCCCGATTGGCCCGGCGCCGGTGATGAGCACGTCTTCACCGAGCACGGGAAACGATAGGGCCGTGTGCACGGCATTGCCGAAGGGATCGAAGATGGCCGCCACTTCGCGATTGATGGCGGGATCGTGCCGCCAGATGTTGCTCATGGGCAGGGCGATGTATTCGGCGAAGGCGCCGGGCCGATTGACCCCGACGCCTTGCGTCAAGGCGCAGAGATGGCGGCGGCCAGCGAGGCAGTTGCGGCATCTTCCACAGACGACGTGGCCTTCGCCGCTGACGACTTCGCCGGGATGAAAGTCGTTGACGTTAGCGCCGACATCGACGATTTCACCGACAAACTCGTGCCCAATGGCCATGGGCACGGGGATGGTGGCGCGAGCCCAATCGTCCCAATCGTAGATATGGAGATCGGTGCCGCAGATGCCTGTGTGGCTGACCCGGATCAGTACGTCGTTGATGCCGATAGAAGGCTTGGGAATGTCTTCGAGCCACAGGCCGGGCGCGTCGTGGGTTTTTACGAGAGCCTTCAAGCGGGGGTCCTTGTAATGGGAGCCTTGGGGCTGCGAGGGCCGAGGCGCAGCACGCGCGAGAGATGCAAGCTGGTTGGCGAGGTCATCCTTATGTATGGTAAGTCCACGTTGATCGCGCACAACGGGCACCAAACGCCCTGTGCGCTTCAGGGCAGTTTCGCGGGGCGATGTATCTTGGGTCTGTAGTCTCAAGAACACATACATGAAAGCCATCACGATTGTCCCCGGGACGCCGAACTCAATTTCGGTTCAGGACGTTCCCGAACCTCCGGCCAGCGATGGATCGGTTTTAGTGCGCGCGGTCGAACTGGGCATCTGCGGAACCGATTTCGAATTGATCTCCGCCGATTACGGCTGGGCTCCGCGCGGAAGCAAATATCTGATTCTCGGTCATGAGTCTTTAGGAGTGGTGGAAGACGCGCCGGCCGATAGCGGCTTCAAGAAGGGCGACCTGGCGGTGGGGATCGTGCGGCATCCCGATCCCGTGCCGTGCGTCGCGTGCGCGGTGGACGAATGGGACATGTGCCGCAACATGAAATACACAGAACGCGGGATCAAAGAGATCAGCGGCTTCGGCGCGGAGCTATGGCGCAGCCATCCGGGGTTTGTGGTGAAGCTCGACCCGAAGCTGGGGGGGTGCGGCGTGCTGATGGAGCCGACCACGATTCTTGCGAAGGCGTGGGACCACATCACGCGAATTGGCGAGCGCGCACTTTGGAAGCCGAAGACGCTGCTGGTGACCGGCGCCGGGCCGGTGGGCCTGCTGGCGGCTCTGATCGGAGCGCAGCGCGGACTGGAAGTGCATGTGCTGGACCGCGTGACCGAAGGTCCTAAACCGGAGCTGGTGCACGACCTGGGCGGGCATTATCACACGGGTCCGCTCGATAAGCTCGGCTTCTGCCCGGATGTGATGATCGAGTGCACGGGCGTGGCGAGCGTGATCGTGGAAGCGATCAATCTGCTCGGGACTGACGGCATTCTGTGCCTGGCGGGCGTTTCTTCGCATGGCCAGGAGCAGACGCTCGATATCGGCAAGATCAACCGGACGATGGTGCTCGAAAACAGCGTGATTTTCGGGACCGTGAACGCCAATCGCAAACATTACCAGATGGCCGCGGAAGTGTTGGGGAAGGCCGATCAGCAGTGGCTTTCGAAGATGATTTCGCGCCGCGAGCCGCTTGCTAACTGGCGGAAGGCTTTCGAGCGGCAACCGGACGATATAAAAGTCGTCATTGATTTCAGTCATCGTTGACTTCAAGCGGAGGGGGTCGGCTTGGCTCAGCTCATCGAAGATTACGCACTGATCGGCAACAACGCGACCACGGCGCTGGTGGCGCGCAACGGGTCGATCGATTGGGCGGGATTTCCGCGATTCGATTCGGCGGCGTGCTTCGCGGCGCTGCTGGGCTCGCAGGAGAACGGGCACTGGCGGATCGCGCCCAAGGCCGATCATCCATCCGTGAAGAGGCGCTATCGGGATGGGACGCTTGTTCTCGAAACGGAGTTCACGACGGCCGAGGGGACGGTGGTTGTGATCGACTGCATGCAGAGGCGGGATGGACACCAGGATATTGCGGGACATCAGGACATTCTGCGGCTGGTGCGCGGGGTTCGCGGACGCGTCCCGATGCAGTTGCAACTGGTGGTGCGATTCGACTACGGATCGAGAGTGCCGTGGGTCAGCCGCATGGAGGATGGACGATTGATGGCGGTGGCGGGCTCGGACCGAATTGTGCTTTCCGGGCCGGTGGAGTTTCGCGGCGAAGATTTGAAGACCAGAGCGGATTTCGAAGTGGCGGAAGGCGAGGAGATTCCGTTTGCGCTGACATGGTCGCATTCGTACCTGGAACCTCCGCCGGAGCTGAATGTGCAAGCGGCCATTCAGCAGGTGACCCGGACTTGGGAAAAGTGGTCGCACAAACACGTGCCGAAGGGGCCGTATGGGGAAGCGATACTGCGGTCACTCATTACGCTGAAGGCGCTGACGCATCACGCGACGGGCGGGATCGTGGCAGCGGCCACGACATCGCTGCCCGAAGATATCGGCGGCGTTCGCAATTGGGATTACCGGTATTGCTGGCTGCGCGATTCCACCTACACGCTCTATGCGCTGATGGAAGCCGGGTTCATCGATGAGGCGAAGGAGTGGCGCGAGTGGCTGCTGCGCGCGGTCGCCGGGACGCCGAGCCAGATGCAGATCATGTATGGCGTCGCAGGCGAGCGGCGCCTGACGGAATTCGAGCTATTCGAACTACAAGGCTACGAAGCCTCGCGGCCGGTTCACGTGGGCAATGCGGCATCCGAGCAGTTGCAACTGGATGTTTACGGCGAGGTGCTCGACTCGTTTTATCAATCGCGCCGCCGAGGGCTCGAGAAGCTGGACGTGGCGTGGGACCTGCAAAAAGCATTGGTCGACCACATCGAAAAAATCTGGTCCGAGCCGGACGATGGGATCTGGGAGATCCGCGGGCCGCGGCGGCACTTTGTGCACTCGAAGGTCATGGCGTGGGTGGCGGTGGATCGCGCCATTCGAACGATTGAAGATTTCGGCGAGGACGGGCCGATTGAGAGGTGGAAGCGACTGCGATCGGAGATACACGATGAAGTCTGCCGGTTCGGCTATAGCCGCGAAGTGAACTCGTTCGTGCAATATTTCGGAAGCAAGCATTTGGATGCGAGCCTGCTGATGCTTCCCCTGGTGGGCTTTCTTCCGGCGGACGATCCCAAAATGCTCAACACGGTGGCGGCGGTTGAGAAGCATTTGCTGCACGAGGGCCTAGTGGCCCGCTACAATACGCACACCGAAGTGGACGGGCTGCCGGGGGACGAAGGCTGTTTTCTTGCGTGCAGTTTCTGGCTGGTGGATAACTACGTACTGCAAAACCGGCACGATGAAGCGCGGGCCCTGTTCGAGCGGCTGTTGACGCTGCGCAACGATGTGGGCCTGTTGTCGGAGGAATACGATCCTTGCGAGCGCCGGCAGCTCGGGAATTTTCCGCAAGCGTTTTCGCACTTGGCATTAGTGAACAGCGCCCACAACCTGAGCCCGACGAGCGGTACTAAGTCGGTTCACCACCGGGCGCGACGAAAGCAGAATCATGGACATGAAAAACAGTAACCTTCGAAGATTTGCGATCTCGCTGGCCACGTTTGCCCTGCTTGCCGCTGTTCGGTGCGAGGCGCAGAACACGACGGCGGATGTTCCTCCCGTGATCGACGTCCACGTTCACGCAATGGACGACATCCCGTTTGCAGCGCCGATGTGTCCGAACACAGCGAAGTTTACGGCGTCCGATCCCGCTACCAAAGAAGCGCCGTTCGGCTGGGTCCAGGAAAACTGCACTCCCAAGCTGTATCCGTCCGCCAAGGGCCAATACATGAAAGATGTGATCGCCGAGATGGAACGGCTGAATGTGACGGCGGTTGTATTCGGCGAGCCGGAGATGGTGGCGAAATGGAAAGCGGCGGCGCCCAAGCGCGTGATTCCCGGAACGGAGTTTTCGAAGGGGATGGGAGCGTCGGCGAGCCGCGTTCCGCTAGAAGAGCTGCGGAAGGATTTCACGGACGGCGGATTCAAGGTGATGGGAGAAATCGGCCTGCAGTATGAAGGGCTGTCGCCGAGCGATCCGAGCGTGGACCAGTATTTCGCATTGGCGGAGCAACTCGATATTCCAGTGGCGATCCACATGGGAACGGGCGGCTCCGGGCGGGCCAACATCACGATGCCGAAGTTTCGGGGATCGAAGGGCGACCCGCTTTTGCTAGAGGATTTACTGGCGAGGCATCCCAGGCTGCGCGTGCAAGTGATGCATGCCGGCTATCCCATGATCGACAACATGCTGACGCTGCTGCAAGCCAATTCCCACGTTTATGTCGATGTCGCGGGCCTGATCTGGAGCTATCCGCTGAAGGAGGTGAACCGGTACATCGAGCGACTGGTGGAGGCGGGGTTCGAAGACCGAGTGATGTTCGGAACCGACCAACTCATATGGCCCAAGCTGATGGCGTATTCGATCAGCATCGTTCAGAATGCGGATTACTTGACGCCCGAACAAAAGCGAGACATTCTGTATAACAACGCGGCGCGCTTCTTGAGACTCGACGGGAAGAAGGTAGACTAGGCGCTCCAGCGCTGCCTTTCCCTCAACCTGTTTATGCGAGCGACGTGGTGGCGGGAGTGCCAGGCGTACTGCCTTAACAGCCACTCGACGGTCACTTCGCCCCAGTCGGGGTGGCGCATCGGTGGCCGCATTCATAGCAAAGAACGCCAGCTACGAGCTAGTCCCGTCATCCATCCAATAATGCGGCGGGGCATGCGGGCGTGAAGGAGGAGGAGAATATCAATAATGATCATTCAGTCCCTCGGCATGATCCCCGGCGGCTATACGCCTTTTACGCCGGGCTTCTGCTGGCAGGCATGGCATTCGCACGAGTAGGAGCGTTGCAGAGCGGAACTGCTGGCGGCCCCGCTCCGCAGGAGGGGCGCGAAGCATTGGAGAGGATGAACCACGGCGAGTTCTCCCTCAGAGACGTGGACCAGGCCGCAACTGCCGCCCCGACGGAAGCCATTCCGGAGTTGGAAAAGCAGTTTACCGCGACCGAGGACGCAACCGTGAAGGGGAAGATCGCAAGCGCTTTGGTACACCTAGCTGACAAGCACGATACGTACTGGGATTACTTAGTGGAGCAGGCGTCCCCCGCCATTGGGAGCGACATGCCAGATCCGACCGCCTATGAGGCGAAGGGGAAGAGAAATCCAGATCCGTCCCCGAAGTTTGTCGCTTGGGCAAAAGCGCATAAGCTTACGACGGAAGCGGCTTTGGAATTATACGGGCGATACTTCCGCGCCGTGGCATTTCTCGGGGAAAGTAGAGATCCCAGGGCTATTCCGTTCCTTAGACAAGCGCTTTTGTCACCTAACTTCATGCTTCAGATATTGGGGGTCGCAGAACTGGCGCAGTTCCAGGACAAGAGTTCGATATCACTGATCATCGATGCCTGTCACCGGGCACCCGGGGAAATCGCGCAAGGAATGGCAAGGGATTTGTTAAAATTCGACGATCCGCGTGCCCAAGCCGCAGCCGAAGAGTACCTCCCCAAGGATCTAGTTGAAAAGATTGTGGCGGAGAATCGCCAAAAAAACCAGAAAAAGTAACTCAGGCCGGCTCGATGGCGAGATCTTTTTCCTGGCATGGAGTTACGGATCGGGGGCTAAGGGCCATGCTGCTCGCTGTCGCTTTCGCAGCTTGTCTCCGCGCTGCCGAAGCGACGCCGCGCCCGTTGGTTTTCGATAGCGTCGCCTAGGTTGTGTACAGGTTGTCGCCGTGCGAACCGGATTGCGGGTCGTGAGTCCGATCCGATGGCGGACCAGCTAACAAACGAGTCGCCTGAGCCCTTTACATCGATGGCGTACGCGATGGGGCGAAAACGGGAACAGCTCGATGCCAGGTGGGCGAATGACAAGAGCCGTGTGCGAATCGGATGATACTGCCGGTTCGAATTCTGGCGCAGATACGGCGTGGTAACCAAAGAGTAAACTGCGACAGTACCATATGACTAAGACCGGCCTTACTTTCTATTGACTAAGTCCTTCGTTGCGGATAGACTACTTGCGCGACGGAGACATTCGAAATGGGTAACTTGCGCCGATTACTCGGTCCAATCGTGGTTTGCTTATTCTCAATAAATCTGTGTGCGCAGCAGGCATTCGTTCCTGCTCCGCGGAAGCCAGTGCAGCCGAAGGTGTTATCGCCGCGTCCCTTATCGATCCACTATGCGTAAGCATAAAAAATATAGACGTGGTTCATAGCCTTATATTTGTCCACACTTTAGAGCCTTCGCAGAAGCATACGTCAAGGGGTCAAAAACTCACGGCTGCGCCCATGCAGGGCAACCTTCTGGAGGGGTTCTGGTGGAAACAGAAACCCGGAGTGACCGGTTTTGTGGTGCTTTCGAACGTATTGGGCAGTCCCGCGCACGCCAACATCTCGATATCCGACTCAGACGCAAATGTGATTGCGAATCACTCGGCAACCATCCCGGCGCACGGCAGTTCGCTCGTGAACCTGAGCGATCTTGAAAGCGCACCTAGCGCCGAAGGAGGCATCCGCATCACTTACGATGGCCCAAGCAATGGACTGGAGATCAACGGTGGTCTCGAAGATCCGGCGGTGGGCTATTCAGCACATCTGCCGTTGCACTTTCCTCCTGTAACCGCAGCAGAGCACGCGAACCAGAGCTTTGCCGCACTCGACTTGATGAAGGGCGCGGCCGATCCGATGATGTCATTCCCTTCCGGTACTACGTTTTCTCCATATGCGGTGGTGCGCAATATATCCAACCAGCCGGTCACGATCAGGCCGTCAGTATGGTGGATGGACGGCATAGTGCCGCGCTCGATACGCCTTCCACAATTTACAGTTGCGCCGTACCACACCCGAAATCTGAATTTGCCTTGAGCTTCTATCCGGCACAGCTCTGAGAAATTTTACGGGGAGCTTCAACCTTGTGCTGGACACGGACGGCCAATCAAGGGCTTTGCTGGAGGCGGCCGGAAGCGTGGACCAAAATAATACATACGTTTTCGAGGTCAGCGCCCAGGCGACGATCGAGAGCGTAGCCAAGTCACTGTCTTACTGGAGCACGGGAAATGGCGACGACACGATGGTCAGTTTGTGGAATCCGGCGGATGAAGCGCAGGATTTTCTGTTCACGCTTGACTTCGCGGGCGGCGACGGCCACTACAGCGTACCCGTGCATCTGGAAGGCAGAGAGAGCCGCGATTTCAATATTTCGGAGATTATCCATAAAGGCACCCCTGACGCTGCCGGCAATGTCATCCCGGCCTCCATCCACGAGGGGCGAGCTGAAATTATGGGCTCGCAAGGCGAGAATCAGCACATCCTGATCGCCATGGATTCGGGCGTCTACAACGTTCAGAAGGCGACCTGCGGCAATACCTATTGCAAGACATGTCAGGGGGCGGAGGACTCCTGGGTGTACGAGGACTCATTCTCTCTAACTCCCTACCGTACGTCGCAGTTTACATTCACGATCCAGTACAAGAGCGGGACGACTTACGACTATACGAGCACGGCGTCGTGGTCGAGCTCGAACAACTCCGTGGCTTCGATCAGCGGAGGGTCTGCCAGCCCCGCCGGGGTGGGCAGCGTGTCCTTCGATGCCTTCGCGAGCGATGTGCCGGACTATTCAGACGATTGCTATAGCGCTAATCCCGACGCCGTTTGTCCGGCTGTTACGGGGCAGAGCGCTGGCGGCTCGGGCAACGTAGGGGACCAAACGCCTGTGATCACGGGCATCGATCCGAGCGATTGGGACGCGGGGACTACGACCGCAGTGACGATTAGCGGCGAGTATTTCGGAACGAACGCCCCAACGCTCGGATTTTCTCCGGGCTCGGGGATCAGCTATTCGCTCGCCAGTTACAACGATACGCAAATCGTCGCCAGTATCACGGTGGCTTCGGGCACGCCGAATGAAGATGTAGATGTGACGGTCACGTCGAATGGTTACAACGGCAGCGGCTTTCAATCCGGTGGGGGGAGCCAGTCGCGCACGAGCGCACCCTCGAACGTCAGCGTGCATGCGCCTCTGAATTCACCGGAGATAACGGTGATCGCCTGGGTGAACGGAACGGAGATCACGCTGCCAACCGGGGAAAACTCCAATTTGCAAGGCGACCTAAATAGCTCCGCGTCTTGTGCTCTCGACGTTGTCGCCTGGGTGATCGGTAAGGCTAAGGACATCATCACTTCCGCCGACCGTGCCTACGCGAGCGCTTTTCTGTTGCAACACTCCGGTAACTCGGCTCCGCCCAACTCGATCAATCCGGTGGCTCAGCTCAACGCCGGAAATTATCGGATGATCAACGATTTTGGCAACGGCAAAGGCTTCTACAAGTTAGGAACCACACCCAACCCGTGCGCAGGCGGCATTATTCCTAGCTTCTCTGCGCCCGGCCAGCCTAGTCAGTATATGGGTTACACGAACGTTTCGCCTTCCGGAGAGACCTATCAAATAGCGGAAGGCCGGCTCGGTAGCGTGGGGCAAGCGGTGAATCAAACGGTGAACGGCCTAAGCACTCCTTGGATCTGGAGTGCCATCGAATTTAGCTCGTCCGGAACCCCGACGTACAGTAACGTCGCCGAGTTTCCCACCTATTCGATATACGCGAATGGAATATTAGTATATACATACCAACCGACCACGGCGGCGACCACAGATTTCATTGGGCGGAGCAGCTCTTATCAACTCACACCTTCGCAAATACAGTGAGGATGTAACAGGGAAGCACCAGAAAAACGGGGATAATGGCCATCATGAGTAACAGTTTTCGCGGAACGACGTATTGAATTGCCTATCTGTTCGCCTTCGGCTTGCTGCTGAGCGGTGCGGCCTCAGCGCAGTTAGAACGGGCTCCAGGCGATCAGCCCTCCATACAGCCGAAACCCAATGAGACGATCACGGATGTGATTGAACGGGTTAAACAGGGCGATTTTGCTCTTGTCGACCTGGAAAAAATTGCCAGATCGGGAGCGGTACAGGCGATTCCGGTGCTCGAAAAACAGTTCGCGGCAACGGAAGACGCGACGGTGAAAGGCAAAATGGCGTTTGCCCTGGGCCGCCTGGGAGATAAGAACGAGAGCTACTGGAACTATCTGGCCGAGCAGGCCTCGCTCGCCATCGGAAGCGATATGCCGGATCCAAACGACTACGATGCCCAAGGAAAGCTCATTCCGGGACCTTCTCCGGAGTTCACTGCTTGGGCAAAGGCTCACAAGCTGACCGAACAGGCGGCAGAGACGCTGTACGGCGATCACTTCCGTGATCTGATGTTTCTGGAAGAGGCCGAAGATCCGAGAGCGATCCCATGCTTGCGGCAAGCTCTTCTATCCTCCAACTTTGCACTCGAGATTATTGCGGCTGACGGACTGGTAGACCTCCAGGACAAAGCTTCGATACCGCTGATCGTCGATGCTTGCCAACGGGCGCCGGCAGAGGTCGCGCAAGGAATGGCAAGGGATTTGTTGAAATTCGACGAT
>JAFAYI010000016.1 GCA_019240475.1 Acidobacteriaceae bacterium | reverse complement strand
GGAGCGCAGCCCGGAGATGGTGGTGGGGCTGCTGGCGGTGCTGAAGGCGGGGGGAGCGTATGTGCCGCTGGACCCGGCTTATCCGGCAGAACGGCTGCGGTTCCTGCTGCAAGACAGCGAGCCGGTGGCGTTATTGACCGAGAGCCGTCTGGAAGAACTCTTCGAGGGGGCGAGCTTGCAGGTTCCGGTACTGGATATCAAGGCGGGGAATGCTCCGTGGCTGGGCCTGCCGCCGAACAATCCCGATCCGGCAGCGGTCGGACTCACAGCGCGGCATCTGGCGTACACGATCTACACTTCGGGGTCCACCGGAACCCCTAAGGGCGTGATGGTGGAACAGCGCAATCTCTCTAACTACATCTCCGCAATAACGGAGCGTCTAGGCTTTTCGGACTACATGAATTACGCCGTCGTCTCAACCGTTGCTGCCGACCTCGGTTACACCGCGATTTTTCCGGCTTTGCTGCTGGGCGGCAGACTGCATGTCATTTCCCAAACGCGATTACACAGCTGTGAGCTACTGAAGAGCTACTTCTTACGCGAAGGCATTGACGTGCTAAAGATAGTTCCCTCGCATCTGCGTGGACTCACGAGTGGTCTGGATGGAAACGGAATGGCGCATAACGGCCGACTGATTCTCGGAGGCGAAGCATCGCAGCTGGAATGGATCCGAGAATTGCGCGCCCAGTCGCCGGACTGCCAAATCTATAACCATTACGGTCCGACCGAGGCTACGGTCGGGGCCCTGACATATCAAATGGACTCCCCACAGCCCGCACCGGATTCGGGCACACTGCCGTTGGGCACGCCGCTCGGAAACGTCCGAACGTATCTCCTCGATGAACGGGGTGAGCTCGTGCCAATAGGGGCGGTGGGGGAACTGTACATTGGCGGAGCAGGGGTGGCGCGAGGGTATTGGAAGCGGACGGAATTGACGGCGGAGCGGTTCGTTGCCGATCCGTTTGCCGAGAACCCGGGCGCGCGGATGTACCGGACGGGAGATCTGGGGCGCTGGCGGGCGGACGGGCAGATCGAGTTTCTGGGTCGGAATGATTTTCAGGTGAAGATCCGCGGATTCCGGATCGAGCTGGGAGAGATAGAGGCTCGTTTGGCGGAGCACGCGGGAGTGTGCGAAGCGGTGGTGCTGGCGCGGGAAGATACGTCCGGTGACAAGCGCCTGGTGGCCTACTACACCCCGGTTCAATCGGAGACTGCGGTGGAAGCCGAGCAGTTGCGGGCGTACCTCGCGGCCTCTCTACCTGGCTACATGGTGCCAGCAGCGTATGTGCGGCTGGAGTCGTTCCCGCTGACGCCAAACGGGAAGCTGGATCGGCAGGCGTTTCCGGCGCCGGAGGGAGGGGCATATGCTGTGCACGGCTATGAGCGTCCGCAAGGGGCAATTGAGGCGCTGTTATCCGAGATCTGGGCCGAGTTACTGCAGGTAGATCGGGTCGGCCGGCACGATAACTTCTTCGCTCTTGGTGGTCATTCCCTGCTGGCGATACGAGTGGCTGGTTCTCTCGAACGATTTGAGCCCAATCTTTCAGTTCTCGACTTGTTCAAGTATCCGACCATTGCATCTCTCGCAGCGAGAATCGAACGAGAAGGCAATCAAATATCATCGGATAGAGCGATATGTATAGGTGTGGGCGGAACCGGCGCTCCCCTTTTTCTGACGCATGAAGGTACAGGCTCGATTTTATACGTCACGAGCTTAACCCGGCATCTAGATCGCCAGATCCCGACCTGGGGGCTACCACCTAAAGCGCCACATGAAAGTCCTCTACGAACCATAGAGGGTATGGCAAGTCGAATGATAACTATGATGCGCGCGGTGCAGCCTTCCGGGCCTTATCGCATCGCCGGGTGGTCCTTCGGTGGAGTGCTCGCGTACGAGATCGCGGTGCAACTCATAGGTGCAGATGAAAAGGTGGACTTCCTAGGCTTGCTAGATACCGTTTATGCTGCTCGATATGGTCGCCTTCTCGATCTCCCCACCAATATCTTGGACGAGAAGGAGTTGCTACTTAACCTCATCAACGAAAATGCTCTTCAGGATGTAAGCCTCCAGCCGAAGCTCACCCAACTTCAGTCGGCTGTTGCCCAGATGGATTTTGAAACATTTTTTGCCTGTTGTGACGAAATGTCGATGGTGCCGGAGGTGTTCTCTGGGCAAACCGCGAATCAGGTTAAACAGTCCTTACATTCTGTTCTGACGGCGCACTCGGTGCACGCTAATTACGCCGCGCAGCCAATTCCGATTCCTGTGCATTTCTTTTACGCGGAGGAGCAAGCCAGACCCGGGTGGCGACCCGGATGGGAGGTTATCGTACCCGACAATTTACTCCACTTAATACCGGTGCCGGGAGATCACCTTTCGATGATGTCCTCCCCCAATGTCGCTGCCCTCGGCCGCTCTTTGTCGGCCGCCATTGAAAAGTCGAGCCTCGCGCCGGTTGACTTGCCCGAAAGGCGCTATTGTCCACTCATGCTCCTGAAAGCAGGTAGCGGGGATGCGACACCACTGCTTTGTGTAGCGGGAGCGGGAGCCAGCGTCACAAGCTTCGTTGGGCTCATCTCTAATTTTGGAGAAGCGCAGGCCGTTTACGGATTTCAACCCCGCGGGCTGGACGGGACATTAGTCCCGCATACGACAGTTGAAGCAGCAGCAGAATGCTATTTACGCGAAATGCACAACATGCCCAATCGCAACGCGGTTCACTTATTAGGGCATTCTTTTGGTGGCTGGGTTGTATTCGAAATGGCTCAAAGGCTTCTTGAAAAAGGCTGCACCATTGCATCGCTTACTCTCCTGGATACAGAGCCGCCGGATGATGAACTACAAAGTCGTGAATATACTAACTCCGAAGTTATGGCACATTGGATTGATATTTATGAGCAGATGTTTGGCCGCTCTTTGAGAACAGAATTAGATGATTTAAAGTCGGATGGCGAATTCGACCAATTGGAGCTGGTGCATCGCTCTTTGGTAAGAGAGCGTCTAGTGCCGGCTGGATCTAGTCCTGGTATATTGCGCGGAGTGTTTCGAACGTTTGCTGCAGCCTTGCGCGCGACTTTCAGACCGAGCAGAGCCTACGAGGAGCCAATGCAGCTAATATTGGCCGATGATCCAAAACTAGATCAGCCCGGGAACGTCAAAAAGCAAAAAGATCTTGTAACACGATGGCGTAGGTTCGCCCCCAAAGTTGTTTACAAACACGCCGATGGCAACCACCTCACGATGCTCCAAGCGCCACATGCATCTAACCTCGCTAGACTAATTCGTCTAGAAGACACCTCAGGTATGGGCTAATATGCTGCAGGGTCGACTTTCCTTTTCTGCAATTGGAAAAGAGCCAAACTGGAGTTAGAGTTAGGCCCTGGAGCGACGTTCTCTCAAACGTTGGCGCAGTCATGGCTTATCGCGATGAAAAGTGATAACGCCTGAGCCAACGCGGCACGCGTCAGCACGAATGACGAGTGTAACACGTGGTACCCGAATGATCGATTAATATGCTAACAAAGGTCCGAGACACAGCTGCCGGATGGTTGAACAATATCGTAGTCGGCCAGATCGCAACGTGGATGCCCGAGTATCTGACGACACCAATTGAGATGCTCGTGCGTCATCGACGTTTAATCAATGCGGCGTGCGCAGAGACTGGGTTAAGTGAAGTGCTATTGACCGCTGGTAGAAGTGGGCTGTCATTAGAGCAAATGCAAGATTCTGTCACTTTGCCTCAGACGTCATTGCGCTTGCTCCTGTTGCTTGGGTGCTCGGCTAAACTTCTGTCGCGTGATCCGAAATCCCTTCGGTACCATGCGACTAAGCGACTGCGTGGCCGCGTTCCGTCACAGTTGTACCGGCTCTACGATGCGTCTCCCGCTTTCCTCGCTGAATCTGCAAAGACCGGCAAGAATGCCGGATTACAACTTCTTCCAGGAAGTGGCGCAACACTTTACGAGAGATTGGCGCAGTATCCCGAGCTTGAGCGGATATACTCTGCCGAACTTGCGCATACAAACGAGGGGTACAGGATTCCTTTAGTGCTCGAAGGAATACGGCGACTCCAGGGCCAAGTCAGCCATGTGCTGGATATCGGTGGAAATACCGGCGTGACGGCTAACGCCATCGTGAATCATTATCCTGACTTGCGAGTGACAGTTTTCGATTTGCCTTCCGTGTGTGCTAAGGGCAGAGCCCAATTGACGAATAAATCTGTGGGCTTTGTCGATGGCAACTTAGGTGCGGATCCGGTGCCGACCGGAGCCGATTGTGTCGTGCTCTCAGCAGTCCTTGAGATCACGCCGACCGAGCAAGCTCATGCACTCATGCGGCGAATCAATGATGCATTGCCGCGTGGAGGGAGTGTAATCATAGTGCAGTCAGCTACAAATGAGTTAGAAACAGGACCTCTATTAGCGGCGTCAGCCGCTTTGTATTTCTTCAATGTCTGCTCGCCCTCGCCGATGTCCATATGTGTTAACGACATGAGGCTCCTTGCCGCCGACAGTGGCTTTGCCTCCTTCGAGATTCATCGGCCAGATGACGGACCTATGGCCTTGATGATCATGCGAAAGTGACGCTGTTTTGGCAGCCTGGCTCATAACGTCTTACGCCAAGTCGAAAATCGATCTTGCCGAAAAACCATAACGTTCAAGAAGCACCCGAACGAGCCGGCGAATGGATTGCCCGATCTAGGTCATGATTGCGCTGATCCATGTAGGCTGCGATTATTGAGACGGTTGATCTGCGGCGATCAATTCTGATCGCGAGGTCGGATGCATACGGCAATCGCCAGTCGCGTACTTCAAAGTGTTTAAAATTCACAGACTAGAGGACAAATGAATCACCTTATTGGGAAGCATTTTTGCAGGAGAGCTGCCTGTATCACGCTGTCAGTCATTATGCCCAGCCTTATTTATGCACAAGAGGGGTGTTCGCTCGGCAGTCTCAAGGGAGGTTATGGTTTTAGCATTACCGGACAGAATTTAGCTGCAAACGTTTCCTATGCTCTCATCGGGAGGTTTGTAGCTGACGGGAGCGGGAAATTTACCGGCCTCGCGCTTCAAAATGTCAGCGGAAAGGTCTCAAAGCCGCCCTTTCACGGAACCTATACGATTGACCCGGATTGTACCGGCGCCGCTACCATTGCGCTTGGGGACGATACAGCTCATCTGTATTTCGTGCTGACCCAAAACGGAACTCAGCTATATATTGTGGACTCCGACGAGCAAGTCATCGAAACCGGTACGGCCACTAAGCAATCTGTCAAGCCCGGCCTCAAGCAATGAAGAAGGTGGAGAATGTTCATCGATTAGATGTAGAAAATATTGAGGGCATGTCGAATGAGCAGGGATAAATGGATTTTGGGGCTCAACACGTCCCACAATGGATCGGCATGCCTCTTGAAGGGCTCGGAAATCGTAGTTGCGATTCAAGAGGAGCGATTACTGGGCGTCAAACGAGCAAGGCTGGATCTGTCGAGGCGTAGCCTAGCAATCAAATACTGTCTTGAGACAGCTGGCATTACATCGTGCGACTTAGATCTGGTTGCATTCAGCTATGTCGAGAGATTAGAGGATCCTGTAAACAACATATATGCGAGCCCGGATCTGGATCTACAAGAATCAGGTACACCCATTCTACGTGTGTCACATCATCTTGCTCACGCCGCTAGTGTCTATGGAGCATCAGGGTGGGATGACGCAGCAATTTTGGTAATTGATGGGGCTGGTTCACACCGTGATGATTTACTTCCAAATGAGAGAGAGGTGATGCGAAACGCCAATGATGGCGTTGAAGAAACTGTCTCATTATATGAGGCTTCGGGTATCAACATAGCGCCATTGATGAAGCAAATGGGAAAGTGGCTTGATGGCACCGAACAGGGTATGCCGCACTTTACGAGTATCGGAACAATGTATTCGGCGATTGCCGTCCAGATATTCGGAGATCCGATGGAGGCGGGGAAGGTCATGGGGCTTGCACCTTACGGCGTCCCTAATATCCCGGTGGAAGAGTTTTTCCAAATCGGAGATGGCGTCTTACATTTCACTTGTGCGGTGGCAAATAGATTCCTCAGCAATGATAGATATCCTAAGCTACTTCGAGAATACTGCGATCTGGCGGCCTCAGTGCAAAACGCCTTGGAAGTGGCAGTATTATGGTCGGTCAATCAGGCGCGGGGATTATCGGGTAGTCGAAATCTAGCTCTTGCAGGAGGCGTTGCACTGAACAGCGTAGTCAACGAAAAAATTGTCCGTACAGGTCATTTTGAGGAAGTCTATATCATTCCTCCCGCAGAGGATAGTGGGACGGCTCTGGGCGCTGCGATGATTGGCCTGTGGCATCTCACGAAAGAGCATAGTACGAAGCGTCTTACGCGGGATGCCTTAGGAAAAGAGTACAGTGAATGTGAGATAGGCGGCGCCATAGAGGAGGCAGCGCCTCTTGTGCAGATCGCTGGTTCATCTTCTCCATTAGAAGCAGTTGTTGAGCATCTCTGTAATGGGAAAAGTGTGGGTTGGTTCGCTGGAAAGTCGGAACTCGGCCCAAGAGCACTAGGTCAGCGAAGCATTCTGTGTGACCCAAGGATTGCAGAGGCGAAGGACCGACTCAACCGGTCGGTAAAATACCGCGAACCGTTTCGTCCGTTTGCTCCGGCAATACTGCGCGAATTTGTCGATGAATGGTTCGAGGTCGACGGTGCCTCCGGCGAGAGCCCATTCATGTTGCGCGTACTACGATTTAGGCACGAGAAGGCTAGCATAGTGCCGGCCGTTGTGCACGAGGATGGGACGGGAAGGGTTCAGACTGTCACCCGTGAAGCGAATGGTAAGTTTTATGACCTCCTGACGTTATTCTATCGGCGTACAGGCGTACCGATCATTCTGAATACGTCGTTCAACACCCAAGGCGAACCGATTGTGGAGAGTCCGCGGGACGCAGTGTGGTGTTTGCTTATGTCGGGTCTTGATTGCTGCATTATTGAAGACACGCTGGTCGAGAAGGCTCCGTGTTACAAAAGCCCTCTGGATTTAATACCCGTTAGATGTCAGGGATTGCGCGTAATATCGGCATCTAACGGAGCGAAAAATGCTGCGTGGATTACTCATTGGGGTGAAGCGGATGTGGAGATTCCCTTCTACTACGAGAAGGCGCTGGATATACTTTCCAAAATTGACGGTGTGACGGACGGCCGGGGGATGTTAGAAGCCATCCGTGCCGAATGTGGAGATATCAGCGAATTGGCATTCACTTCTATTCTCGGAAAACTGCGTCGACTCGGCCTTCTCAGCTTTAGGAAACCAGCTTTCATAGCTGGTCATAACTAAGAGATAGTCCGGACCCCGCGACTGGAGCCGAGAAGTGGATCATCCACTGCGGGTATTAGAATCAGGTTCGGTTATCCTTTGCCTTGAGGTGGACTTTAAACTTGCTTAGCGATCCTCGCTTGAGCATCTACTTATGATCGCGATCCTCCGCTATCTAATAAGGCTCTCGCCGTGGCTGCTTCTGCTGTCTGTGCTGATGGCATGTGTTTGCGCAGCCGCAAATGTATTTCTTATGCAGATTACGGTGAAGGCATTTCAGCCGCTCGCCCACACTCGTTTCCCATATATCGAGTTCTGGGCGCTGTGCGGCGCTACGCTCGTTTCACGATCCCTTTCTGAAGTCTCGCTCACCAAAGTATCGCAGCACAACGTCCGCCGGCTTCGGGTCCAAATTGCGCATCAGATTGCACACTTGTCACAAAAGGCCGTCGAAATGCTTCCAACAGGGTCCATCATCTCGACAATTAGTAGTGACATCGCCTCGCTCTCCGCTTTCGGTCAGATGTTTCCGCTCGTTATGATGGACCTTCTGATAGTTCTTGGCGTTTTTGCGTACCTATTCCAGGTGTCGCCAAGTCTCTTTGTGTTAGTGGTCGTCGGCGTCGTTGCTACTGTCTTCTTTCATCATCTGACGGGCAGGAAAGCGAATTCTTTACTCGGGCGCGATCGAATCGTCCAAACATCCTTTTTTGCCGAGTTTAATACGCTGCTAGGCGGCAGCAAGGAGCTTCGGCTTAATCCCGCCAAGCACATGCGGACTCTCGCAAACGTAGAGCGGACCGCCGATCTCTCATGCGAGATAGGTTATGAGGCAAACAAACGGTATGCCCTTGGCGGCGCCGTGGCAGTAGCATCCTACTTTCTGCTATTCGGTGTCTTATTGGCGCTTTCGGAGGCAAATCGCTTCGGTATTGATAGACGAGCCGTGTTGTCGGCCGTAATGGCCGTTTTGTTCATGAGGAGCGCTGTAGAAAGTTTTGTAAATATCGTACCGACAATCATCCGCGGGAAGGTTGCGCTGCAGTACATACAAGCTCTTGGGCTACGACTGGAGGCGGCTCTTGATCGTGATAATGATTTCCAAATCGCGGAGCCTAGGCGTTTCAAATGTATCTGCGTGGCTGATGTCGTATACGAGTACGGTTCAACGAATGGCCAGATTCCTTTCAGGCTGGGGCCATTCTCAGTGGATGTTCGAGCTGGAGAGACATTGTTCGTTTGTGGGGGTAATGGCTCGGGAAAGACATCATTTCTGAAAGTGCTTTCCGGCCTGTACTCACCGGCGGCAGGCGCCATTGAGATGGACGGAACGCTGGTTACCAGTAGTAATGCGGCCGAATACAGACAGATGTTCGCCGCCGTATTTCAGGATTTCTTTCTGCTCCGGGAACTGCCCCAACTTCATGACGTTAGCTGCCTGAGGCGGGCCGAAGAGTATCTGGCCGAATTTGATCTGTCCGAAAAGGTCTTAATCAAAGGGGACCGATTTGTCTTTGATGAGCTATCTCGAGGACAGCAAAAGCGCCTTGCCCTTGTGATTGCACTGCTGGAATCGAGACCCATCTTGCTTCTCGACGAATGGGCGGCGGATCAAGATCCCAAGTTCAAGACCTACTTCTACACGTCGGTCTTGAAACGTGTTAAGACGGAAGGCACAACCGTCATAGCCGTCACCCATGATGATTTATTCTATGGTGTTGCTGATCGTATTGTTTTGCTGCGCGATGGGCGCCTCGCCTGAACGGCTGGTTATGTTGCTTCCGGCCAGAATTCACGAACACGAGGAGGTCCCAATCATAACCAAGCCTCATGCCCTCTAGGCCGATTTGCCGTGGGCTGTAGAAGAGGAAGAGCTGGCGGCAGCATAGCTAAGATATGTGCTCAGTCGGCGCGCCAATATCGCCGGGAATCGCACCAAATATTTCTGGCAAGTACGCTCACCCCGCGGAATATCCATGAAGATCGTGTTAACAAATTTCGGTACGGTCGGAGAAATCTATCCCCTGCTGGCGTTGGCTCAAGAACTGGAAGAGAGTGGCCATGAGGCGAAGATTGCTTTGTCACCGGATTATGAGGACTGGGTAACCCGACTGGGGCTACGATTCGTGTCTGTGGGGCCTCCCGCTAAGGCGATTACCACGGAACTTACGCTCGCCGCAACACGTGATCCGCTCGTCTTCGAATCGCCCAAGGCATCCCGAGAGTTGTTCCGCCCGCTTAGAGAAAGCATTCCCGCTGCTTACGAGCAGCTACGCGAGGCTTGTCGAGGTTACGACCTTTTGGTCAGTGGGCATCTTCAACCGGCAGCGAAGATGGTGCACGAAACCGACGGCATACCGTACGTGTCATTATGCGCGACCGTCATCTCTCCGGGAGGAACAAGTCCTGGATATCAGAGAGCCACTCAATCCCTCGTAAACCCGTATCGAAGTAAGTTGGGCCTGTCGCCTGTGGCGGATCCCCTTGCTGGTGACTCTCTATCGGACGAATTAGCACTTTACGCTTTGAGCTCGCATGTATTAACCCGCCCCGCCTCCTGGCCGGCTTTCTACCATCTTGTCGGATATTTTCACCTTCACGAAGAAGACTGGCAGCCGGATGGCTCCCTTGCTGATTTCCTGCTTTCCGGCCCACCGCCGGTGGTCGTGGCTTTTGGAAGTATGGTCCTCAAGAACTCGGACGAACTCACGCAGATTCTGGTGAGGGCGGGGCAAGAGGCCAGATGCCGTGTAATCATTCAGCAGGGTTGGAGTGGGTTAGGACGCCAAGCTCTGCCGGAGAATATGTATTCAGTGGGGTATGCGCCTCATGATTGGTTGTTTTCGCGAGCTTCGTGTGTTGTCCATCATGGCGGCTCAGGCACATCGGCAGCGGTTTTTCGTGCCGGTGTGCCAGCAATCTTTATTCCACACATTCTAGACCAGCCTCTATGGGCATCGTGCGCTCAACGGCTTGGAGTCGCCGGACCAGAAATCTCCCCCTCCGAACTGACAAGTCAGAAACTCGCAGCTGCTATCCGAACTACTACTAATAACCCAAGATATGGGATCGCGGCGAAAGAATTGATGACCAAGATTCGCTCGGAACACGGAACACGCAGAGCAAGATTGCTCATCGAGCAGACGTACGCGAGCAAAGTCAGGCCGTCTAGTACGCAGTTGAGCTCGCGCATTTTGAGGAAGCCGACAATCCACTAGGATGCAACAGAGCTACGTAAATTTGACATCTTCTACTCTCATCGACTTTGCTGAGCTCGGCATTCGAGGTGTGGCGTGATCAGAGTAGAAACAACAAACAGCCTCGTGGCGGCAGTTGCCCTATGCCGCTTCAGCTCCTCGATCTTGTCGAAGACATTGGCCCAACGTTGGGCGGGAATGGTGCTCTTTGTCGTTGGAAAACATGTCGATGCTCTCAAGCCCTGAAGCGAAGCGTATCCAGGAGGGCACAGCCGAGCGTGAGATCCAGAGAGATCAAGGAGGAGACGATACCTTTGAATATTATGGCGCCATCGCGAAACTCAGAAGAACGAGACAATCGGCTCGTAATAATTGTCCCGTATCGGGATCGGCTCGACCATTTGAAGCTGTTTGTCCCTCATATGGAAAGCTTTCTTGGCGATAGGTCCTATCGGATCTTGGTGGTCGAACAGACAGACAATCACTCGTTCAATAAGGGCAAACTTTGCAATATCGGTTTCACGCTGATGTCCCCTGAGGAGGAGTGGCTATGTTTCCACGACGTAGACATGTTACCTCTCGACGACTCGTGTGAGTATTCGCTGACTGATAACTCGATCCACTTGGCCGGATGTGTGCAGCAGTTTGGATTTCAGATGCCCTACCCAGAGTACTTAGGAGGAGTGTTCTTAACCAAGAGGCGAGAGTTCGAGAAAGTGAACGGATATTCCAATGAGTATTGGGGGTGGGGAAATGAGGACGACGATCTGTACATACGCTACCAGCTTTCTGGATCGAAGATTCAGCAAAGACCTGGCCGGTACTTATCGTTGCCCCACCCTACGAGCCAAGCCTCCCTAGAAAACGACGTACGTCTAGCACGCGCTCTGGCATTTGCCGCAACGCAAACGACAGATTCTGGAATTCTCGATAGAATCAATTATATTAAGACCGGGGTTTCACCGCTTCATATCGAGAGCGCGGTCGATTACACGAGTGATGGTTTGTGCAACCTCCGATATCGTATACTTTCGCGCGACCGCCTGCAAAGTGCTATTAGCTTCGAACAAAAGGTCAGTGATACGCACGAAATAGTCAGGGTCGAGCTATAAGATAAAACAATGTGCGGCGTACAAAAGCGTGGAGTAACATTCACTTTTAAGCAAACGCAGCCTAATGGTGGACGGTCGATCCATTGAGCCGACGCGAGATGTCCGTTAGCACCTCGTTGATTGCATCGAGAACAGCCGACGGATTGTCAAGCTGGATAAAATGACCGGAATCCGAGACGATTTGTCTGCGCCCGCGTGTAGACAGCGCAGCGTAGGCTTCCTGCCCTGAGCCCAATGCCCGAAAATATAGTGCCGCTTGCTCCTGCAAATCAGCGGTCGTGCCGGGTGGCATGGGGTGACGACCGGAGGCCAGGACGATTAACGGCATGTCAGCGTACCGGCGCTGCGGATTCACTGCCTCGCGGCCGCTCCCGGACGAGGCATTTGCGATAGCCGAGGCCTGGGTCAATAATCTTGCGGGATCGCCATTTAGGCTAGCAAGATTCAACGACAGGCTTGAAAAAACGGTTGGCAGTTGCTGGGCCGTGCACCGGTCGAACTCTGGCGTGCCGCGCTTCAGGGCGCCGCTCCCAATCTCGGCGGCGCACTGGCGCAGTCGGCTCACCTCCGCCTTTGGAGCCGCATCGCCAAAGGCCGCGAACTTAGGCGCGACCCGTTTCCTGACCACGGCTTGATCGGGGATTGATGGATCCAGCAAGACCATTCCGATCACCATCCTTCGATGCTGGTCAGCGAATCGGAGAGCGACGTATGCGCCGGCAGAGTGCGCAACCATCACGTAGGGGCCGTTGATGTGGGCTCCGTCCAGTGCCTGTTCGAGATCTTCAGTCTCGTGAATGGCGTCCTGAGGCTCGGGGCTCGGGCTGCTGAATCCGATGCCGGCTGGGTCCCACGAACAGACGCGAGTTCTGCGTGAAAGTAGAGGCTGAATCCGGTACCATACCATCGACCAGCCTCCCATGCCGGCCGTCAGAACAACAGTTGGCGAGCGTTGCCCCAGACACACAAGATTAATCGTGCGTCCTCCCGAAATAGGGACCAGGCGCTGAGGGTTGAGGTATGGAGCGACTTGCTCGGGAACTTCGGCTCGGGGCGGCGGTGTGCTCCGGGCAGCTTCCGTTGAAACGAGACTCAACAGAACCAAACTCATACCGGCAAGAGAACCATTCATCGATGTGCCAGCACCTGACCAAAGATTAAATAGCAGACGCGCTGATCGTGGTTCGGGCATATCGAAGATTCGCGCTCCCTATAAGACGTGCGCCTTCTCAGAAATTAGCCACTCAGATATAAACCTTGCTCCTATCGGCAGTCGTTTTTCTCCTTAATCGACAGCATACCGGGGATCCACGAGGCTTCAAAGCGTGCCAAAGCATGATCGGAACTCTAATCGAAGTTAGGCGACAGACATTCCGATTTTGAATAGGTCTCGTGTCTTCTACTGAGTGAGAGCTTCTCCGATTTCTTGGTTGCGATTCTGTTTTCGTACGGCGCCACATTTTCCTTTTTGCGCTACAGGCCGAGTGCTGCGACAGTAAGGGCAAGGGCTAGTAGATGGACCGGCGACAAGCATTGAACGTATTGGCGGGTGCGGGGCTGGCAACCCTGACGCGGGGTCAAAGCAGGGATACCAGAGAATCTAATGGCATGATCTACCGCAAGCTCGGCAGCACGGGTGACCGGGTTTCGGCGATGGGTTTGGGCGGCGCACATTTGGCGAAGCCGAGCGGAGAAGAAGCCGTGCATATCGTGCGGTCGGGGCTGGATCGCGGCATTACGTTCCTGGATAACTGATGGGACTATTCGAAAGGGCGAGTGCGAAGTTGCTAAGATCAGTACGCATTTTGACGGCCTGATAAAAAACCCACACTGGCTCGGGTGAATTCCAAAAAACCCGATTATCAGCGGGCGACCCATGAGTGCTTCTCACGGCAGCCGCTTGAGCAATAGTAGAATACCTGGCCGGCAACAGTCTGCTGAAACGGAGTAGACTCAGCCACATAGGTTCCACAGATGGGATCTTTATGTAGGTCTCGCCCCTTATTGGTTTCCGAGCCGCGATCTGTAGAGCGTTCCGACCGGAATTGCATATTGGTGTTACGGAACACGTTGGCAGATACATTGCCGATACTTCGTAGAATGCTGGTGAGCAGAGCGCGAGCCACCAGGGCCACCAAAACAACGATCAAAAGCTCAATGAGGGCGCGGTACATGCAGCGGCGTATAAAGGGCGCTCCTCGGCGCCCCTAACACCACTTTACTGCTTTTCCTTCCTACTGCTTTTTCTTTCTGGCGCCCGGAGCGGTGTACTGCGTTTCAACCTTTTCGCCCAGAGCCTGCAGCATGGCTTGTGCCTCTTGGGCGTGTGAGCCGCTGGGCTGAAGCTCAAGATACTTCTTGAAGGCAGAGGCCGTGTCGGGTGGATAGGTCTGAGCGCCGGTCTTGGGATCTACTTTGCCGGACATCATCAAAATGCTTCCGTATTGGAACCAAGCTTCGGCGTAGCTGGGATCAGCATCAGTCGCCTTCTTGAAGAAATCCGCAGCCTGCTCCGGCTTTCCGGTATTGACCAGATTGGCGCCCATGTTGAAAAACGCCTTGGCTTTGCCCTGTGGGGTGGGATTCAGGTCGGCGGCTTTGTTGAGCGCTTCGGTTGCTTCGGGAATCTTCTTCTCAGCTCCGTAGATATTGCCCATCTGGTTGTAAACCGCGGCATCATCGGGCTTGATCGCGAGGCTCTTCTTGTACGCATCGATGGCGGCGTCGTAGGATTTGGTCTGGTCATCTCCGGTTTGCGTTCGGGCAAGACCGGCGTAGGCTTCGCCCATGCCGTCCCAGATCGCCACTTGATTGGCATCCAGTTGGCTCGCCTGGTTGAACTTGTCGACAGCGGCCTGGTAATCGGCGCCTTTCTTGGCTTTGTCCTGTTCGGCGTCGGCCTGCTTCATAGCGTCTTGCGCAGCGTTATAGGCGTCGTTGAGCGCCTTATTCTTCTTCATCGCCTCAGAACGCTGCTTGAGCTGCGCTTCGTACTGCTCTTTTTGCTCTTTGCTCATGCCGCGCTCGGCATCAGGAGTCGCTTGTCCAGCGTTAGCCGCCTGCTGTTGCGCCTGGTGAGCGGCGGCGGTTTTCTGCAGGTCGAAATCAACGACTGTCGAATCGCCGTACTTGGATTGCACGCCGGTGACTTTGTCCATAACCTGACCGTTTACAGTGCAGGTGAGGTCGTATTTGCCGAAAGGCAGGCCGGTGTAGAGCCAGTGGCCTTTCTTGTCGGATTTGACCTGGTAATGCCCTTTGATGTCGGTACGGTCCAGCACGATAACAGCGCCTTTCAAGGGCTGACCATCCTGGCCTTTCACGTCGCCTTCCATCGTGGTGGTTTGAGCCCACGCGCCCCCGGCCGCAATGAGGGCTAAGCCGAGAAAAAGAAGCGAACGTCGCAACTGGGCGAGCATAATCTTGAGTTCTCCTGAATCGAAAGTTTCAGCTAACGACTACTATATCCCTCGACAGCGCGCTCCCGCGCCTACTCCAAATCCATTACCGGCGGGGCGGGCGGGTTGAGAACAGAGCGAGCGCAACTTCGCAGCGTTGAGCCACATCTGATGGATTGATCCGTAGTATTCGCGTTACAATGCCGAATCAAAAGGAGTGCTTTTTGTTGCGGGTTTTGGCGGTCATTCTGGCGCTGAGCTGTCTGGCGGGGCCTGTTTCAGCGCAGGATCTCGGCAAAGCGGAAGAACTGTATAAGCGAACAAACTTCGAAGGCTCCCTGGTATTGGTGGACAAGCGCGCGACGGACGGCCCGTCGCTGTTCCTGCTCGGACGCGATTACTACATGCTGGGAGACTTCAAGAAAGCAGCCGAATTTCTGGAAAAGGCGGCGGCGATGGAGCCTCGCAACAGCGAGTACATGGATTGGCTGGGTCGCGCGTATGGCAAGCGAGCGGAGCTTGCGAATCCGCTGATGGCGCCGGGGCTGGCATCGAAAGCGCGGCAGGCGTTCGAGCGCGCGATCGAGTTGAATGGCGCGAATCGTGACGCTCTCAGCGATCTTTTCGATTATTATCTAGGGGCACCAAGCTTCCTCGGCGGCGGATATGAGAAAGCATCCGCTATAGCCGAGAAGATGTCGGCGGTGGACCCTTCCGAGGGTTACTTCGCACAAGCGAAGCTTGCGCAGAAGCACCGTGAGTATCGCAGCGCGGAACAACACTTGCGAGAAGCGGTTGCAGTGGGACCCCGCGAGATGGGGCATTTGATCGCGCTTGCCCGTTTCCTAGCAAACCAGGGACGAATGGGAGAGAGCGACGCGGTCTTTCAAGAGGCGGCGAAGGTGAATCCGGATTCACCGCGGTTGTGGTACGCGCGCGCCGACGTGTTTATTCAGCAGAAGCGGAACATAGATGAGGCGAAGGCGCTGCTGCGTAAGTATGTGAATGCCCAGATCACGGTGGACGACCCACCTCGGGATAGCGCCTTACGCTTGCTGAAGGAAACGGGCGGGGCATAAGTCCGGTTTGGAATGAACCTCACCGAAGCCGTCCACTTCAGCGTGCAAGCATTGCACGCCAACAGGCTTCGAACCTTCCTGACCGCTCTGGGATTAATCATCGGGAACGCCTCGGTGATTCTGGTGGTCACAATTTCCCTTGCAAGCAAAGACCTGATCCTGGATCAAATACGCGGCATCGGCTCGAACCTCGTTTACGCCTCCTACGAGGTGGGCGGCGAAAATGTAGCCAAGGTGCAGGCGGACTTCGTCAAGCTGAGCGATGTGCAGGCAATCCGCGACACGCTAGGGAGCAGCATCATCGCGGCAACGGCGGTGATGAACACGCACGATCAGATCGTGGTGAGCGGGAAGATCCGGCAGGTGACGGTGGACGGCGTGGACGCCGATTATGCGACTGTGCGTAATCTGATCATCTTGCGGGGTCGGCGGTTCGACGAAAGCGACATCTCTCTTCGCGAGCGAGTGGCGCTGCTGACGGACAAACTGGCGATCCGCATGTTTGGCAGCCAGGACGCGGCGTTAGGCCAAACAATTAAGATCAGCCAACTGCAGTTCACCGTCATTGGCACTTTTCGAGAGAAGACGAGCACGTTCGGCCAAGGCGAAATAACGGATGAAACAATCCTGATTCCGATCACTGTGATGAAGTACTTCATGGAGTACGAGCGCATCGATCCGGTATACGTGGAGGTGCGCAACGCAGCCGATGTTCCGGCCGTGCGGCAGCAAGTGAACGACATACTCGAGACCCGACACCGTCACGGCGCCACGTACAATGTACAGGACCTTACAGCCATTCTAGATACGGCGAATTCGATCGCCAATGTGTTGACAGTGGTGCTGGTTATCGTTTCGGCGATAGCGTTGTTGATCTCTGGAATCGGGATCATGAACATCATGCTGGTGACGGTAACGGAGCGGACTCGCGAGATCGGCGCGCGAATGGCGGTGGGGGCGTCGCGACGCGACATCATGCTGCAATTCCTGGTGGAATCTGTGATCATCAGCCTCTCCGGCGGATTCGCAGGCATTTTGCTCGGACTATCGCTTCCGATTGGAGTGCGACTCTTGACCACGCAAGTGCGAGTGCCGATCTCGGTGCTTTCCATTGTGGTGGCTTTTGCCGTCTCGTTCGCTGTGGGAGTTGGTTTTGGGCTGTTGCCGGCGCGGCGCGCATCGCAACTGAATCCTACCGAAGCGCTCCGGTATGAATAGCCGCTATTCCCGAACCGAATTACCTAACATTTGCTCTTATGAACAAGCCGACCTTCGATCCGGGGCTCACACAGCAGTACACCGGCGCGCTTAAGCGTGCGATCAACAAAAACGGCCAATTCAACGTTCGTCGGACAGGAGGAACCTGGCGCGACGTTCACTTGTATTTGTTTCTAATCAACGTATCGTGGCCGGTGTTTCTTGGAATTGTAGTGTCGGCTTACCTGCTGCTGAACGTCATCTTCGCTGGAATTTATGCAGCGGTCGGGATGGAGAATATTCACGGAACCGAAGCTCCCAATGCGGAGCTACGTTTTCTTAATGCGATTTTTTTCAGTGCACATACGTTGAGCACCGTGGGATATGGAAATATGTGGCCCAGTGGCCCGGCGGCCAATACCGTCGCGGCGATCGAAGCGTTGATCGGCCTGATGGTGTTTGCGATCGGCACCGGGTTGCTGTTTGGACGGTTTTCACGCCCGTCTGCGCGGCTGGGGTTCAGTCATCGAATGCTGGTGGCGCCATATATGGACGGGAGGAGCTTGCAGTGCCGGATCGTCAACAGGCGGACAAATAATATGATCAACCTGCAAGCGCGCGTTCTGCTCATGACGGTTGAAGGAGGAAACGGACTGCCTCAGAGGCGATTTACTCCGCTGGAGCTGGAACGCGACCAGGTCCTGTTTCTTGCTTTGACGTGGACGATCGTGCATCCCATCGATGAAAAGAGTCCGCTTTTCGGGAAGACCGCTGCCGATCTGGAGCGCCTTCAGGCCGAAATCATGATTCTAATCAGCGGTTTCGACGACACTTTTGGCCAAACAGTGCACACGCGCTTCTCGTATCGCTACGACGAGATCGTCTGGGGCGCAAAGTTTGCGCCTGCATTCGAGATTGACAGGGAAGGCACTCTGGTGATCGAAGTCGACCGTGTGAGCGAGATCGAACATATCGCGCCGCCCGGGAAAGCGTTAGACGCTGGATTACCATAAAGGCCGTGAACGGGGCGTGTATTTTTTGCGACATTGCGGCGCGGGCCGTCGAAGCCGGATTGGTGTATGAAGACGCGGACTCGATTGCGTTCCTGGATACCCATCCTTTGTTTCCCGGCCACGTGCTGTTGTGTCCGCGTGAGCACTACGTAACACTGCTGGAGCTGCCTACGCGACTGACTGGCCCGATGTTTGCGACGACACAACTGCTGGCTCGGGCGGTCGAGAATGCCTTGGATGCTGAGGGAACTTTCATCGCGATCAATAATCGCGTGAGCCAAACGGTTCCGCATCTTCACATCCATATCGTGCCGAGAAGACGCCGGGACGGTTTAAAGGGATTCTTTTGGCCGAGGCAGCATTACACGGACGACGCGGCGCGCGAAGCGGTGCGGGACGCGATCGAGCGTGAAGTGCAGAAATTGAAGACGTAATTTCGCGCGTCGTCCCTAGACGGGTCACATACCGAGACCGAGGGGGGAAGCGCCTTTCGAGAGAGCGTCGACGATTTTTTCGCGATCTTGAACTCCGCGCTCCGCCGCCGAGCCGAGTGCAATTCGATAGAAAATGAAGGCGATCGCCAACTCGAGCGCCAGCACGGCGAGGAGTGCCCAGTGGGTATCCAATGCCCACTGAGCCAGGAACGCGAAGGCCATCAGCAAGAACATGCCGAGCGTGGCGGAGAAGAACCAAAGCTGCATTTTCCCGCCAGCCTGCTTTCGAAACGTTTGTCGAGGATCGATGGGCCGCGGCATCAGAACGGACATGAGATTGCCGACGGAGAGAAAGAAGAGTCCAACCACTGCGGTTGCAGCCACGGCATCGCCAATCGATTGCGGGCTCACCGATACGCGCAGGACCGAGCAAACGATCAAGGCCAGCAGTGCTTGCAGGACAACGAATACCACAGCCGCAAGATTTTTGGCTTTCAGAACCACGGGAAACGGTACGGGTGATACGAAGTAGATCTGGGCGGCGTGGCGATCGAAGCCGAAAATATTCAGCATAAGCGCATCGCTTAGGATCAGCAGGCCGTAGAGGTTGATAAGGGGCAGTAGATTGGCTCGGACGAAAGCCGTGTGGTGGCCACTTTGCAGGGTGATCGGGATGAGAATAACAACGCTGAAGATGCAGGCGATTCCGAACAAGACGCGAAACCTGGGCATGCGCAACAGGGATCGAAGCTCTTTTTCGAGCAGCGCCGCAAGCGGGTCGGCGAAGATGCGGTTCGGAAGACGCAGCAGCACGTCTAGCGGGTTATGCGAGCGCGGCCGGGCCGCAATCGAAGCGACACCCTCCGCCAACACGGGGGGAGCAGCGGCCTCAGGGCGGAAAGTTTCCTCTCCCAGCAGAGATTTCGCAAACTGGGCACGCGCGAGGCGGTAGGCGGCGAAGGTCCAGAGCAGAAGCAGCACGAGCGGGGCGACAGTGAACGAACCGAGGCTAAGCGTTGCGACTTCGCGCCAGGGCGCCGCCTGGCCGCGAGCAAGAGCCCACAAGTAAGGTCTGGCCTTCTGGCCGAGTTCGGTCCGCAAGAGAAACTGCGGCAGCAAGGCAACGCTGATCAAGAGAATGGCGAAGAGTTCTCGGAACCGGTTGCGAGCGAAAGATTGCAGAAACAGTTCACGGATGGCGAGAGCAAGAAAGAGATTGAAGGGAACGAACAGGAGCAGCGCGAAAGGCCACAGAGCAGGAACTTGAGGATTCCGCAGCAAGCCGATCAACGCGCCGAGCAGCACGATAATCATTTCGGGCGCGCTGGTGATGCGCAGTAATACCTCAATACCGAACAGGGCGCGATCATGCACCGGGTACACGCGCAGCTTATTGAGCTGCAGGGACCAGCCGGTGCTGAGCGTAAAGAGCGGGATTAACTGCCAGAAAGCGAATACGCCGAGGAGGCCGAGCGGGAGGTATTGGCGAAGCTGCGCAACGGGAATCCGAGCAAGAGCGAATGCGAGTCCCGCGGCGGCGGCGGCGAAGATGCCGTACCAAAACAGGGCGACGATCCAAGCCAGCACCGAGCCTATATCCGTGCGCGGAAGATGATTCCGAGAGATTCGAAGCTGCGCCCACGCGATGGCGAAAATCTGCGCCCACATGCAGTCTTACAACCAATCCAATTTTTCGCTATAGCGTTCACCGCCTACCAAGCGCACGAAGATGTCTTCGAGCGAGCCCGCGCTCTCGGCCGCCTGCTGACGTAATTCAGCCATAGCGCCTTCCACCAGGACTTTCCCCCGGTTGATGATGGCGACGCGGTCGCAGAGCCGTTCGACCACTTCGAGGACGTGCGAAGTCAAAAAAACGGTCGAGCCGTGGCGGACTTGCTCGAGCAGAATGTCTTTCATCATGCGCGCGCCGACAGCGTCGACGCCTTCGAATGGTTCGTCCATGAGAAATAGACGAGGGCGATGGATGAGCGCGGCCGCCATGGCGACGCGCTTGCGCATGCCTTTCGAATACTCGCCTATCAGCTTACGCGGGTTTTCCTGGAGCTGAAACATATCGAGCAGTTCGCGTCCACGCTCTCTTGCAAGCGGCCGGGGAAGACCGTACAAACGCGCGACAAATTCCAGATATTCAGCTCCCGTCAGATAGTCGAAGAGCAGCGTGTCGTCGGGGACCAGGCCGATTTGCCGCCGAATTTCGAGCGACTGTTCCGGCATGCGAAGGCCCAAGACCTGCATGGTTCCCGAGGTGGGCTGGGCGAGACCCATCAACATCTTGATGGTGGTCGTCTTGCCGGCTCCGTTCGGTCCGAGGAAGCCGAAGAAGCACCCTTGGGGCACGCGTACGGTCAAGCCATCCACGGCGTGAAATCCGCCGTAGCTCTTATGGAGATCTTGAATGTTTATAGCGGGCTGCTCGATCGAGCCGCTTTCGGAGCCGGAGGGCAGCGGAGCGGTCATGGTTGCGCCCCGGCCTGCGGACCGCGGAGCGCGGCGACGAGTGTTCCCATCTGCCGCAGGATTGCGAGCTTGGCGCGGATCACTTGCGTTTCGGCGTCGTATAAGGCGATCCACCGATTGCTTTCCTCGACGCGGGCCTGTTCGACGCGGCTCATGGGAACGCGGCCCTCGCCATTTTGGGCGAGCAAGACCGTCAAATCTTCGCGCGCCAGATCGAGTTGCATTCGATACAGGTCGCGAATGCTTTCCGCTTTCCGCCATTGCTCGTAGCCGCGGCGGGTGTCGGTCAAGATGCGATTTCTTACCTGGTCGGTTTGTATTCGCAGCTTTTGCAGGTCCGTATAGGTTTGCTCGAGTTGACCTCCGCGAGCGGCCCCGAGCAGCACGGGAATAGTAACTGCCGCTCCTATTTCGAAATTGTTATGCTGGAACTTACTGCTGGGGAAGTAATACTGGTAATTATATCTCGCGAAGAGGGCGTACTGCGCGACTAAGTCAACCTGAGGCCGGCGCGCCGATTTAAACGAGCGCACATCCATTTCCTTGGCGAGAACATTGGACTGCATCTGGCGCAGATCTCTGCTGTTGCGCAGCGCCGCATCGGCGGCTTCGTCTTCGGAGGGCAGCTTGACCGCTACATGCAGATCGGAATCGACCGGCTTGATTCGATCGGATACGGGATACCCGAGCGCGACCGCGAGCGTCATTTCGTAGTAGTCGGCATCGAGACGGGCCGCGCCTACGCGCTGCTGCGATAGAGCGAGGTTCACCTTTGCGCGCTTTAGCTCGACGGGTAGCTGACTTCCCTCTTCGACTTCCGCCCCGACCACCTCCACGACCTTTTGCAGGCTCGGAATCTGATTGGAGATGCTCTCATTTTCGCGCTCCATTTGGCTGGCTGTGAGAAACAGGTCGGCGGCTTCATAGGCGGCGGCATCGGCCTTGGCTTCGGCGGCGTATTCCATGCCGTGGGCAGTTTCCCGCGCCGCCGCGATGGCGTAACTCTTGGGCTTATTGTAGAGGGCCATATCGGTTCGCACCTGAAACAAGCTGGGCGCATTTCCTTCAATGGAATTGGGATACCCATATACATAAGCGAGCCCGCTGCCGCCGTAAACTTTGGGTCGGAATGGGTCTTGCGCGATGGTTACACCTTCCTGAGCGTGCTGCTCATCAAGCCTCGCGAGCACGACGTCGGGATTCTGGCGAGCGGCCAGATCCAGAGTTTGCTGTAAAGTGAGCGAGTGCACCTCTGCTGCGAGCGGCACTGCAGTTGCCACCAGGAATAAACCAAGTCGTTTCATGAACACTCATCATGCTAGCTTGAATCGGCTGTGAAGGCGCGGGGTGCAGGGATTTTTAGTTGTGACTCGCGATCCATCAAAATTGGAGAAAAGCTCGAGTTGGCTGGCTCTCGAAAGGAGGCATTCGCGTTATGAGTCCGGCAAAGTCCGAAACTGATTCACTCAAACAAACCGCTGCTGACTGGGCGGTCCGAGAACTGGATACTGGAATGGTTGTAGGCCTTGGTTCGGGAAGCACGGCAAAATTGGCTGTGGATGCAATCGGGCGGAGGATTACGAGCGGACTTCGCATTGTAGGAATTCCTACCTCCGAGCGAACGGCCAATCAAGCAAGGGGCCTGGGAATCCCGCTATCCACGCTCGGTGAGCATCCAGAGATCGATGCGACTATCGATGGAGCCGATGAGGTGGAAATTGGAACGCTAAATCTCATCAAAGGAGGCGGCGGAAACCACTTGCGCGAGAAGATCGTTGCAAGCGCGAGTTCGCGGCTCGTAATCGCCGTGGATGAGTCGAAGATGGTCTCACACTTAGGTGATCGCGCAAAGGTGCCCGTAGAAGTGGCTCAGTTTGGATGGCAGACGACGGCGCATAAGCTCAAGAACTTGCACTGCGCGCCGATTCTCCGCCTGGATTCCGAAGGCAAACCTTTTGTCACCGACGGGGGAAACTTCATTCTCGATTGCGCGTTCGGGCGCATCGGGGATGCAAAGGCACTCGCGGGAGAGCTGGACAGCATCGTGGGAGTGATCGAGCACGGTTTGTTTATAGGGCTTACCGCGCTGGTGGTGATAGGCACGTCGACGGGAGTGAAGCGACTTGATCGCAAGTCTCCGTGGATTTAGAAAGGTTATTCTCAGCGACTCATGTCGATCCTTGATTTCTTAATCGGACGGCCGCTTCCCTCTTCGGAAGAAAATTCCGAAAAGATTGGCTCCTTAAAGGGCATCGCGGTGTTTGGGTTGGACGCGCTGGCTTCGGCGGCATATGGCCCGGAAGCGGCAATGACACTGCTTATCCCGCTCGGCGTGGCGGGCCTTTCACACCTGCAGCCTTTGAGTTTCTGCATTATTGTTCTGCTAGGTGTCGTGTTCTTTTCTTACAGGCAAACCATAGCGGCATATCCGCAAGGCGGCGGATCTTACACGGTCGCGCGCAGGAACCTCGGCACTTTCCCGGGTCTGCTCGCGGGCGCGGCACTCCTCATCGACTATACTCTCGATGCCGCGGTCGGGATTTCCGCCGGTATCGGCGCGCTGACATCCGCGGTTCCCGCCCTGCGGCCACACACGCTGGCCCTATGCCTGGCCGCGCTCGTGCTCCTGACACTGGTGAACCTGCGCGGCGTAAGTGAGAACGGGAGCGTCTTCTTATTTCCCACTTACATGTTCCTGGCGAGTATGTTCGTGGCTATTGGGATCGGTCTTGCCAAGTCGCTGATGAGCGGAGGCCATCCTCAGCCGGTGGTGGCTCCTCCGGCGCCCCCCGCCGCCTTGACCGCGGTCAGCCTCTGGCTTCTCCTTAAGGCCTTCGCGGGCGGCTGCACCGCACTGACGGGCGTTGAAGCAGTGAGCAATGGCACGCAAGCTTTTCGGGACGATCGAGTAAAGAACGCCCGCACTACGCTGGCCGCCATTATCGGCGCTCTAGCGATCATGCTCGCGGGAGTCGCATATTTAGCGAAAGCTTACAAGATTGTCGCAACCGATCCCAACAGCAACCAGTATCAAAGCGTGCTCTCCATGTTATTCGCGGCAGTGAGCGGCCGCGGCTGGTTCTATTACATCGCGATATCATCGGCGCTATTAATACTTATCTTCTCCGCAAATACCGCATTCGCGGACTTCCCAAGAGTGTGCAAGTTCATCGCTCAGGATTTTTATCTACCGATGTCGTTCGTCAATAGAGGCAGACGGCTTGTCTATTCAGAAGGAATCATAACGCTGGCGTTGATTACGGGGGCGCTTCTTATCGGATTCGGCGGAATCACTGACCGGCTGATTCCGCTCTTCGCCGTAGGAGCATTTCTGGCGTTCACCATGTCACAAGCCGGCATGGTGGCGCACTGGCGGCGTGAACGCGGCTCGGGAGCGCGGCGCAGCATGCTGATCAATGGAATCGGCGCGGTCTCGACCGGCTTGACCGTGCTGATCGTCATCGTCGCGAAGTTTTCCGAGGGCGCTTGGATTACGGTCATTGCGATTCCTTCGCTGCTGGCATTGATGTACGGCGTGAATCGTCACTATGGAAGAGTGTGGAGGCAAATCGAGACTAAGTCGCCGCTCAGCCTGGAACCGCAACCCGAGCCGATTCTGGTTGTTCCCATGACGGGATGGAATCGGGTGGCAAAAGATGCACTGAGATTTTCTATGACGCTTTCTTCCGACATCAAAGTGCTTCACATCGCGGAAGAAGACAAGCCCGAATTTTCAAAGGTCTGGCCCGAGTGCGTGGCAGATCCCGCGGCGAAGACCGGTTTGCCAGTACCTGAGTTGGTTGTGCTGAAATCGCCGTACCGTTTCGTGGTCACTCCCATCGTAGACTATGTTCTGAAGCTGGCCAAGGACAACCCGGGAAGGCGGGTCGTCACTGTCATACCCGAACTCATTGAACGGCGTTGGTATTACTATTTCCTGCACACGCAGCGCGCCACTCTGCTCAAGACGAGGCTGCTGCTGGAGGGCAATGATCGTATCTCCGTGTTGAACATGCCTTGGTATATGAAAGCCAAAGGGAAATCCGCAATGCGTGCGGTCCCGAGCGCTAGCGGGCCGCCCGCTTCATATCCAGAAGACTAAACGCATACAACGTATCTCCCGCGCCCACAACCAAGTATTCGCGGCCATTCAGGTAATAAGTCATAGGTCCGTTACTTACAGGAGCTTGCAAATGGAAGTGCCAGAGTAATCGTCCGGTCCGCGGATCGAAGGCGATCAGGTTGCCCGAGGGGTCGCCGGTGAATAGAAGCTTTCCGGCAGTGGTCAAGATTCCCGCTCCGTTCACTCCTTTTCCGGGAAATTCATGCCGCCAACGAACCTCCCCGGACTGATAATCGATCGCTTCCAGCATGGATTGCACCCAAAGCGAGCGACCGCCGCCCCCGTAGCCTTCGGGCTTGTCTTCGGTATCCGTGAGATACGCCAAGCTGTAGCCGCGGGTCGCATTGACATAGAAGAGATTAGTTTCGGGATCGAAGCTGGGTGGGTACCAATTCGTTCCGCCGAGAGCGGCGATGTTCAGCAGCGCGCCGTTGGGCTGCGGTTCTTTGGAGGGATCGGGAATGGGTTGACCGTTCGAATCGATTCCCTTCGCCCAGTTCGCTCCCGTATAAGGAGCAGAGACGAGGTTCTCCCCATTCGTACGATCGAGCAGAAAGAAATATCCGTTACGCGCAGCCTGCGCCAGCATTTTGCGTCTGACGCCGCGGAATTCTCCGTCGATCAAGATGGGCGTTTCCACGTCATCCCAATCGTGAGTGTCGTGGGGGGAGGCTTGAAAATACCAGACCAGCTTGCCTGTATCGGGGTTGAGCGCCACGATGGAGCAGGTCCATAAGTTGCTGCCCTTGCGGCCTTGTCCCGCATACACTGGATTGGGGTTGCCCGTGCCCCAATACAGCAGATTCAGCTCCGGGTCGTAGGTCCCCGGCATCCAGGTCATGCCGCCTCCATGCTCCATCGCGCCGGGGTTGGGCCATGTCTCGGCGCCGGGCTCGCCGACTCCCGGCTCAGTGTTCCAGCGCCATTCGAGAGCGCCGGTTTCTGGGTCGCGCGCTTCCAAATAGCCGGGCACATCCATAGCGTCGCCGCCAACGCCGATGATGACGTGATTGCGAATCACGAGCGGAGCCATGGTGGTGAAGTATTGCAGCTTGGAGTCGGCGACCTGAACACGCCATCGCTCGCTTCCGTCCTTCGCGTTCAGCGAAATGAACCAGCCGTCCGGGCCCAGGAAATAGAGCCAGTTCCCGTACATTCCGACTCCTCGCTGTCCGACCAGATGCCCTCCGTGGTCGACCCAATCGTAATGCCAGAGTTCCTCGCCTGTCCGGGCGTCGACGGCCCAGACATGATCCGGGATCGTGAAATACAGGATGCCGTTAACTTCGAGCGGCGTGCTCTTGATCTGAACGTTCCCGATGCCGCGTAGCGCGCCGATATTGGTTCGATACATCCAGTTGAGGGCCAAATCGTCCAAGTTGCCGGCGTTAATCTGGTTAAGCGTGCTGAAGCGTTCGCCAGAGTAGTCGCCGTTGTAAGTAGGCCAAGTGTCCGTCGGCGGGCTTAATAGCTTTGCGGGGTCCAGCAGTTGCGCCGCGGCTAAGACAGGCAGTAGTGTTATCGCGATTAAATGACGGCTCATTTCAAAGTTTCAAGATAAGCCAATATGTTGTGCATGTCGGCGTCAGTGTACTTACTTAACAATTCGCGATGGGCCGCCAGCGGATCCTCGATTTGTACCTTCACCTCATCGCGCGGCCAGGAGCGATACGATCCCAAAGCGTCCCAAATGGAGACCTCGAAATCGTCGATGCGTTTGAGGGCGCCGGAAGCGGTTTCTCCGGAGGGTAATTGGATAATGACGCGGGGCGTTAGCGAATTCTTTTTTCGCGCTTCGGGGGCGCGTTCGCTGGGATAGAGAAATTGAGCCTGCAGATCCGGAGGCTCGAACTTGCTCGCCACATGGGCCAGATCGCCAGCCGGCGAGTGGCATCCGGTACAATGGCCGGCGCCGTTGAAGAATGCCTGTCCGGCTTTCGGGTTTCCCGTGATGACGTTTTGCATCTGGTAGCCGAAACGATTGGCAGCCTGTTCGACACGCTGGTGGAGAAACTCGGCGAGATCGTAGACCTGTGCGGAGGTGAGCGAGGCAAAGCTCGGCATGCCTTTATCCGGGCGGCCTTTGAGCACAACCGGAGCGATGGTCTCGCCCTTTTCGTCATGCAATACGATCGTCGAACGGACCAGATCGGGGCCTTCGGCCCCGGTGGCATTAGCACCGTGGCAGAATGCGCAGTTCTCGGTAAATAGCTGCCGACCCCGCTCGGCGGCAACGGGGTCGGCGGCCGGGCCGAGGCCCAGGAATTGGCGCCCCCGTTCGGATCTCGCGTCCGAGGTACCTTGCTGACCAGCGGTGATCGGCAACGCGACGAGCACCAGAAATGCGGCTACTTGGCAATGTTGTTTCGTCATATGCCTCGCTTCTATACTGTAAAAGAGCCCCCGCTATGAGTGTTCTCTGGCTGCGGACGGCCGCCGCCTTGTACTCCTGCGGATTGCTGTACGCGCTGATGTATCTTTTTCGCAAGAGCACGCGGCTCTTTACTCCCGTGCTGATTGCGTTTGCCGCCGGCGCTATCTTCCACCTGGTGTCGCTAGTGGAGCTGCGAGTCGAAACCGGGCATCTGCTGTTGAATAACTTTTACGAGACCAGCTCGATCTGCGCCTTTCTGATAGCCGTGTTGTTTCTGGCAGCCTATTCGTATTATCGCGTTGCTATCTTCGGAGTCTGTTTGTTTCCGGTCGTGTTTTTCATGACCTTAATAGGAGCGACAGAATTTCCGGTGGCGCACTGGAGCAGCCCGGCGATTCGAAGCGTGTGGCTGATCGCTCACGTGTCCACCGTGCTCTTGGGATACGCGGCGCTAGTTTTGTCGGCTGTGGCGTCAGTGTACTACCTGCTGCAAGAACGTCAATTGAAGCGAAAGAATGTGACGCCTTCGGCGAACCGGCTGCCGCCGCTAGCGACACTGGATCGCATTATCACGCAGTCGATGAACCTGGGGTTTGTGTTTATTACAATCGGCACAGTCACCGGGGTCGTTTGGGCTTTTATCGAGAGCGGGACATCTTGGATCGGCGATTGGAAGATCGCATTTTTCCTTTTCACGTGGGCGTTCTATCTAGCCATGATCTTTCTTCGAGTCTCGGCGGGCTGGAGAGGCCGCCGCATTGCGTGGCTGGCGGTAAGCGTTCTGGGCTGCTCGATTATTACCTGGGCGACGCACGAGGGCCTGAGGACGATATGGCCGGGCTGAAGCTGGTGCTGGCTGGCATCAATCATCGGACCGCGCCAGTGCAGGTGCGCGAGAAGCTTGCTTTTCGCGACGAAGAGGTCCCGGCGGCGCTGTTGCGCGTGCAGGCGAGCGGGGCCGAGGAAACGCTGATCCTTTCAACTTGCAACCGCATCGAGATTGCTGCGGCGCTGGAGGAAACAGTTTCGCCGGACATCCTACTCGAAGGCATTGTCGACAGCCGCGGAGGGCTCACGGTCGAGTCGCTGAAGCCTTATTCGTATTTGTACGAAGAGCGTGAAGCGATGCGGCATCTGTTTCGCGTGGCCTCGAGTTTGGATTCCATGATAGTGGGCGAACCGCAGATCCTGGGCCAGCTCAAGCATGCGTACGCGCTGGCGCGGGACCAGGGCACGATTGGAAGCGTGCTCGATTCGGTGCTGACGCGGGCATTCAACGTAGCCAAACGCATCCGGTCGGAGACGGAGATCGGCCACAGCGCGGTGTCGGTTAGTTATGCCGCGGTCGAATTGGCGCGCGAGATTTTCGGATCGCTGAACAAGAAGCGGGTGCTGATTATCGGCGCGGGCGAGATGTCGGAAGGCGCGGCGCGGCATCTGTTGGGCGCAGGAGCGACAGAGATCCTGATCGCGAATCGCACGCTGGAGCATGCTCAGGAAATGGCGCGCATGTTCCGCGGCGAGGTTGTGCCGTATGAAATGCTCGGGCATACGATTGCGGAGGTAGATATCGTAATCGCATCTTCGGCGGCGACGTCATACGTGCTGACTAAGGATGTGGTCCGGCGCGCCATCGACGCACGGAAGCACCAGCCCGTATTTCTCATCGACATTGGCGTCCCGCGAAATATAGATCCCGAGGTGAACGGGGTTGAGCACGCGTTCCTCTATGACATCGACGATTTGCAGCAAGTAGCGGATCGAAATTTAAAGGCGCGGTACGAAGTGGCGCGGCAGGCGGAAAACATCGTCGCGGACGAAGTGGAAAGGCTGGCGGTCCGGCTTCGCGAGCGGGATGTGGCGCCGACCATCGCGAGTCTGCAAGAACAGTTGGAGGCGATTCGGCGCGAAGTCCTGGAGCGCTATCGAGGCAGGATGGGGGAGTTGAACCTGGAGCAAGAGCGGGCGCTAGAGGCGCTGACGCGCGGCATCGTGAATAAGATCGCGCATGGACCGATTTCGGAACTACGGCGACAGGCCGGCGAAGCGGCTCCGGAAAACGAGCTGGCGAACACGGTGCGACGCATCTTCCGTTTGCGCGAGCGTTGAGGACGGCTCGGGCTGGCAGCGTGACGCGGAATTTGACGATCGGTTCGCGCGGTTCACAATTGGCGTTGTGGCAGGCGCGGCATGTGGCGGCGCGGCTGGACGCCTTGGGCGTTCCTACGCGTATAGAAATCATCAAGACCGCGGGCGATCATCTGCAAACGGCGTCGTTGACGCAGGCGGGCGGGAAGGGCTTATTCACGAAAGAGATTGAGGAAGCACTGTTGGAGGGCGCAATCGACCTGGCGGTGCACAGCTTGAAGGATCTGCCGACCGAAATACCCTCGGGGTTGGAGATCGCCGCAGTACCGGAACGCGAAGATCCCCGCGACGCGATGGTCGGCCGACGACTGGACGATCTGAACCGAAACGCGCGGGTGGGCACAAGTTCTTCGAGGCGCGCGGCGCAGCTCTTGGGGATGCGGCCGGATTTGAACGTTCAGCCGGTTCGCGGCAACGTGGATACCCGGCTGCGCAAGCTGAGAGAAGGGGAGTTCGACGCCATCGTGCTGGCGGCGGCGGGGCTGCTGCGGTTGGGACTCGACGGCGAGATTGCGGAGATTTTGGCGCCCGAGCGCATCTGTCCGGCACCGGGTCAAGGGGCGCTGGCCATCCAGACACGAGAGCGGGGAGAAGCGCTCGAACTTTGCAGGAAATTGAATCATGATGAGACGCGAGAGGCGGTGACCTGCGAACGCTCGATCCTGGCTGCGCTGGGCGGCGGATGCCAGTTGCCGATGGGAGCTTTCGCCGAGAGGCGTGGGAAGGTGTTGATGGCGATAGCGGTGGTCCTTTCCCCGGACGGTTCGCGGCGCGTAGCGGCAAGAGGCAGCGGAACCCGAGAGGAAGCCGAGGAATTGGGTCGACTCGTGGGAGAAGACCTGATGGCGCGAGGGGCACTGGATATTTTGGCCGAGAGTAAATAGTTGCGACCACTCGAGGGCCTTCGAATCGTAGTGACGCGCGCGGCGCACCAGGCGGAGGAACTGGCGATTCCGTTCAGGAAGCTGGGCGCGGAAGTCATTCTGGCGCCGATGATCGCGATTGGACCGCCTTCCGACCCGGAGCCGCTACGCTCCGCAGCGAAACATTGCAACGACTTTGATTGGGTCATTTTCACGAGCGCAAATGCGGTTTCCGCATTTGTCGCTGAGTTGCCGGTTGCGGCACCGGGGTGCCGACCGAAGATTGCGACGGTGGGCGGTGCGACTCGCATGGCGGCGGAACAGCGAGGTTTGCGGGTAGCGATCACTCCGGAGAATTATGTGGCCGAAGCATTGGTGGCGGCCTTCGCTCACGAGGACTTGAGGGGCAGGCGAATCCTAATTCCGAGCGCGGCGGTGACGCGCGACGTGGTAGCCGGGGCGTTACGAGAGCGCGGCGCAGAGGTGCAAGTCGTGGAGGCGTACCGCAACGTAGTTCCGGACCACGTAGTCGAAAGCTTGCGGGCTGCTTTCGAAGACCCACCGCCGGATTGGGTTACGTTCGCCAGTTCATCGGCAGCGGAAAATCTCATAAGACTGGCAGGGTGCGACGCTTTGTCGGGGGTGAAAATCGCCACGATTGGAGCAATCACTTCAGCCACCGTGCGCAAGCACGGGCTCAGTGTCGCAGCCGAAGGCGCGACCTCTACCGTCGCGGGACTGGTGGAAGCTGTGGCATCATTCAAAGCGAGTCGATGAAACGAAAGATGATGAACCCAAGATACGCGGCTATTGTTGTTGCATGCGTCGTGACTGCGGGATCCGCGTGGGCGCAGAGAAATCCCAGGTCGCAGGGGCAAGCCGAGGCGACGGAAGAAAAGCCGGGAGCGCCGAGCGAGAAGTTTCCGGCGCCCCCGGCCGAAGAAAAGACCGTCAAGACGCAGCACGTCATACACGTGAACGGGCAGGAGTTGCACTATACGGCGATCGCGGGAACGCTGCTTCTGTCGAAGGACGATGGCAAACCGAAAGCGAGTATTTTTTATGTTTCGTACGCGCTGGACGGCGCGGACAAGACCAAGCGCCCGATCACGTTCGCCTTCAACGGCGGGCCGGGCTCGTCATCGGTGTGGCTGCACATGGGCGCCTTGGGGCCCAAGCGAGTCGCGCTGACGCCGGACGGGCAAGCGGTTCCGCCTCCGTATCACCTGGTAGACAACGAAGGAACAGCGTTAGTGTTTTCCGACATCGTGTTCATCGATCCGGTGACGACGGGGTTCAGCCGTAATGCGCCTGGCGAAGATCCTAAGCAGTTTCACGGGCTTGAGGGCGACCTCGCGGAAGTGGGAGATTTTATTCGGCTATACACGACGCGCTATGGACGATGGACTTCGCCGAAATTCCTTGCAGGAGAGAGCTACGGGACGACGCGCGCATCGGCTCTTAGCCTGTACTTACTCGAGAACGAGGGCATCTATTTGAACGGCATCACGCTGATCTCAAGCATTCTGAATTTCGAGACGGCTCGTTTCGCGCCGGGTAACGATCTTCCCTATATCCTTTTTCTGCCGACTTACACGGCCGCGGCCTGGTACCACAAGAAACTCTCTGGGGACTTGCAGACCGGCGACTTACAACACGTAACCGAAGAAGCGAGGAAATTCGCCGGAGGCCCATATAAAGATGCGCTCATGAAAGGCGACCAGCTAAGCGAGACGGAACGCAAAGAGGTGGCGCAGCAAGTGGCGAGGTTTACGGGCCTTCCGGCGGAGTACGTGGAAGAGGCGAATCTGCGGATATCGATATCCCGGTTTACGAAGGCCCTGATGCGGAACGAGATGAAGACGGTGGGCCGGTACGACTCGCGGCTGGAGGGCGTGGATGCGGATGCGGCGGGGGAGCGTCCCGAATACGATCCGAGCTATGCCGCGGTGCAAGGCGCTTTCACCGCAGCGTTCAATGAATACGTCCGAAGCGATCTAAATTGGCAGACCGATATGCCATATGAAGTACTAACCGCGAAAGTACAGCCGTGGAATTATTCGAATTTCACGAACCAATATGTAAACGTGGCGGAGCGCTTGCGATCCGCGATGTCACAGAATCCATTCATGCGAGTGCTGCAGATGAACGGATACTACGATCTGGCTACCCCGTTTTTTGCAACCGAATACACGTTTGAACACCTGGGGCTCGAGCCGAAGCTTCGCGACAATGTGACCATGCACTATTGCGACGCGGGGCACATGCTGTATCTAAAGCAGTCATGCCTTGAGGAACTGCATCGCGACATGGCGCAGATGTATCAGGGAGCCGTGACGACAGGGCGCTGAATCGATGCCCTGGGCACATCGCAGTTTCTGGGTAGCGCCAGTCATCATCGGCGCGATTCTGGCGCTGCTCTCGCTGATAGTTTCGCGCAGCCGGCTGAGAGCCATCTATCAGCAGCAACTCGGCGAGAGCCGCCGGGAGCGCCTGTTTCTCGCTTCGGTGGGTTTTTTTGTGGCGGTGCTGGTGGTGCGCGCGCTGACGATCGCGATTCATAACGACATTGGCCCGTTTCACAACGTGAGCATGCATGGGCGGCATATTCACCACCTGGTTTGGGGCATTCTGCTGTTGATGCTGGTCGGCTACTGCTGGCTGGTTGAGATAGGAACGGGATCGGACCAATCGTGGCGCTGGGCGGGGCGCCTGACCTCTATGCTCTATGGCGTGGCGGCGGCGCTCACCTTGGATGAGTTCGCGCTGTGGTTGAACCTGCAGGACGTTTATTGGCAGCGGGAAGGGCACGAAAGCTACGAAGCGATGGCGCTGTTCGGAGGATTGCTTTGCGTGGGAGTGTTCGGCGGCCCGTTCTTTCGTGGAATATTCAGACGCTCTCCAGAGCGGCGGCCCAATTAATCGTCGAACACGGCGTGCCAGAGAACAATGGTCAATTGTTCGGGAGTTTGGGAGGCATCCAGCGGTATGGCCGCTCGCGGAGAGATGGTGATACGGCCGGACCGGAGCCAACGCCCGCGAGTTGCTTTCAACTCTCCCAGGCCACGAATACGAACCGGGAGCGCGGGCGTGCCGAGTTCCTTCCATAGCAAACCGGCGCCGGGTTTGAAGGGCTGTGGAGCTTCGTTATCTGCGCGGCGTCCTTCGGGAAATATGAGCACGCTGTAGCCGCGGTCGGCCGCTTCGCCCGCATGATAAAAGCTGCGCCGAAAGCCACTGAGTTGAGGCAGCGGGAAGACGTTGAACAGGCCGGTGATCAGCACGTAGGCTACCGGCGCAAGCAAATTCAAGAACCAGTTGTCCTGGTTGCGCATGGCGCGGTAATCGAGAATCATTTCGCCCGACATGGCGATTGCGACCCGATCGCGGAGGCGGCGGGGTAGTGAGTAGAGAATAAGCGGGACGTCGTAGGAAGTAACGTGATTGGCGACCAGGAGCAGGGGACCGGTGGGCCAGTCGTCCACTCTGCGCTCGATTCCGGGTCTAGCGAGCAGGCGCACCAGAGGAAATGCGGCCAGTTCCAGGAATGCCACTCGCAGGGCGTGGATAACGGGATTCCAAGGCCATCGTGGATAGATGTGTTGAATGCCCGGCTCGCGCTCGCGCGGCGGTCCGGTTCCGGCACGGATTATTAATTCACGAACATCTTCTTGGGTTTGGGCCTGCTGAAGCGCGGCATCGTCGAGTTTGACGCCGTACTGTTGTTCGAGCCTGGCCTGCAACTGTACGCGGCCCAAGCTGTCTAGATCGAGTTGGGATGCGACGCCGTCGGGAGCCGCCTCGACTTCTCCGCCTGCGATTCTGCGCGCGATTTCGCGACGTAAGACTTTTCCAGTGGACGTGCGGGGGAAATCGGGTTCGGGCCAAAGCAACCATCGACGAATTTGTTGAAACTCGGCCAGCTCGCGATTCGCGGCTTGCACAGCCGTTTCGGCATTGGCGCCGCCGGTCATGACCAATACGCCCAAAGGCTCCGGTCCATGACCGGTGTCGTTTTCAAGGACCGCGCCGGCCTTCACGCCGGGTTGACGGCTTAGGGCGGCTTCAAGATCTTCGGGATAGATGTTAAGCCCGGAGGAAGTGACAATCACTTCTTTCTTCCGGCCTCTGAAGCGCAGATTGCCTTGGGGATCGAACTCGGCCAGATCGCCTGTGGCGAGCCAATCCGCTTCCCGCTTTTCGGGGCGGCCTTGCCGCCAGGTTGTGTTCGATATAGTGTCGCCGCGCACGAGCACTTCGCCTTCGTCGCTGAGCCGCACTTCGCGGCCGGGGAGCACCTGGCCGATGGCGCCCTGCGCGGGGCGGAAGGGGTGATTGAGGCTGACGAGGGCGGTCGTTTCGGTCATTCCGTAGCCCTGAACCACGACGAAGCCGAGAGAGGTCCAGAACTGTTCGCCCTGGGGTGAAAGCGAGGCGCCACCGCAAACAAAGGCCCAGAACTTGAAGCCGAACAGCCGGTGGACGTCGCGAAAATGCCACCAGCGCGCGAGGGCCTTCATGCGACCTGCTTTATTGACGCGTGTCCGCAAATCAGGGATGCGCTCCAGCACGTAACTCTGCAGCAGGTCTAGCATGCGCGGCACCGAAGCGAGGACAGAGATTCTTTCGGCGCGAATGCGATCGACGATCTCGGCAGCGACCAAACGCGGTTCGTAGTGCAGTTCGGCGGCAATGATGGGAGGAATCCAGAGGCCCATGAACTGGCCGAAGACATGACTGAGCGGCAGAGTGTGTAGAAACCGCACCGGATGGACGAGGCGCTCATATTTGAGATATCTTTGCGCTTCGGACTCGATCGGGCCGAGGCTGGCGAGCACGTTTAGATGGGTATGGACGATGCCTTTCGGCTCGCCGGTTGTACCCGACGTGAAGACGATCTGCAATGCGTCTTCGCCGGACAAGTCTTCGATGGCGCGGGCGGTCTGCGCGGCGAGCGCGGAATTGAAGCCTGCGAAGAATAATCGCGGCGTCGAAGTTGGAAGGCTAGCGAGCTTGTCGGCGTCGCCTACCAGCAGCTTGGGCGAGACTTCGTTTTCGACACGGCGGGCGAAATCCGAGGCGCTTGCGAAATCCACAGGCACGGGTAAAACGCCGCGGAGGACACAGCCGAAGAACGAGGCAACCCATTCGGCCCCATTTTCACCCCAGAGAAGAACGCGGTCTCCCTTTACAATGCCGCGCGATTGTAGTTCGGCTGCAAACCGGCGAGCCAAGAGTGCCAGTTCGGAATACCGAATCTTACGGCGACGAACGCCGCGCGGCGAAACGATGGCGAGATCTTTGCCATGACGTTCGAAGTCCTCGACGAGAGAGGCAAGATTCGCGCGTTGGCCGGCCACATTTCCAGGCTACGACTGAGACATTCCGGCGGGCCCCTCAGCTTACGTAGTAGCCGTCTCTGGCCTGGACCGTCAGCCCCTTCTGCTTCACTGTGAGTTGAATTTTGCGGTAGCCTCCGCCGGTGGCGTGATCGGACGTGTAGCCGAGGCTGTATTGGCTGCGCAATTCGTCTTCGAGTTGCTTATAGATCTCGTCGACGGTCGTTTTCTTCGAGACTTCGAAATAAGAGCCGCCGGTTTCGCGCGAGATCTGCTGCAGGATTTTCTTGCCGTCGGGGCGATTTTCAGAGCCGCGGGGACCTCCGCGGCCGCCACCCATTCCGCCGCCTCCCCAGCCGCCGTGACGGCCCATACCGGGTCCGCCAAAACCGCGGCCCGCTTCTTGGTCGGCGATCCGAATGGAATATGCCAGAGTATCGGAGCGCTGGGCAGAGGTGATCGCTTCCGATAGAGACACTTTGCTACTGCGGTCTTCGCCATCGGTCACCAAGATGAGAGCCTTGCGGCCGGTTTGCTTGCTCATCAGATCGCCGGAGGCTAGATAGATGGCATCATACAGAGCAGTGCCGCCGTGGCTACTGTAACCGCGCCCTCCATTACCTCCGCGGCCGCCGCCCCGGCCGTAGCCGCCGCCGGTGTCATCGGTATCGGGCGCTTGGCCGCCGCCGGAGCCGCCATTGCTCCATTGTGGCTTGTCGATCTGCTCCAGGGCGCCTTCCAGCTTCTGGCGCGACGCCGTCAGATCCTGAAGCAGCTCCACTTCGCGATCGAAGTGAATCAGGAAAGCTTTGTCCTTTTCGGGCCGAAGAACCTGCTCGAAGAAAGTCTTGCTGGCATCGCGTTCGGTGCCGAGCATGCGGCGCTCACTCATGCTAGTGTCAATCAGCAGGCCGAGAGTCAGCGGCAAATCCGTTTGCTGCGCAAAATAGCGGATGGTCTGAGGACGCCCATCTTCTTCCAAAGCGAAATCGTCCCGCGTCAAATCTCGCACGATTTTTCCGTCCTTGGCGCGGACCGTGGCGTAGACGTTGACGACTTTCACGTCCGCGGTGAAGGACGGGGAATGGGGTGGAGCCGGGGCGGTAGACTGCGGCGCGGGCTGTTCGACGGGCTGCTGTTGAGCGGGCGCCTTCTCCCATTGGCGGGCCAGAAGAAAACCCGCCGGCCCAAGCGAAGCGAGAGAAACCAAGAGAGTGCGCCGCGAAACGGGACGAATGCCCGCGAGCTTTTGGTGCATACTTTACTTGCGCAATTTTTCGCGAGAAAGTTACGTACGAAAGTTAGGATGGAGGGGCGCGCCGCCCGGTTGCAAGTTTTAGACTGGCGGCGCGGGCGCTTATCTGCCGCCCGAAGCTGGGCGCAGTCTTGCGGCGTTGGCGACCGCTTCGTCCATGCGTTCCCGAGCGGGCGCGGGCCGTTCTCGCACCAGCGCCGGACCGCGCCGCCGAGGTGTGGAGATCTCGCTCAGGTAGACCAGCGACTGAGGGGTGCCGGCGGCGATCTGCGTACCGTGGTGGTACATGTCGCGCAGAAGCCTGCAACCCGCGACATCGTACCCGTTGATTCGCGAGATATCTATGATGCATTTGCGGGGCCTGGTTTCGCGGAGTGCCGTTCGCCACATACGAGCGACATCGTCCACCGACTGGCCTTGGAAGCGGCCGACGATTTCGATGCGAAATTCGTCGGCTCCATCGTACGTTTGAATAGTTGACACGGGATTAAAGTCCTGCCAGAAGTCCCGATTTGTTTGACACTTTTAATGGAATACAGGCTACAAACTTTTCTTGAAATCGAGCCCGAGGTGGCCGCTCCTTGGTAGTGGGCAGTACGGTTCCAGCCTCTCACGCTGTTCCCCTAGGTAACGAACAACTAGTAGGGAACATCTCCGTTTTGACGTTCCGAATCGAGCCAGGAAAGTAGAGAGGATAACTTCGTAACGATGTCGGCCAAGCTTCTGCCAGGATCCCCGTACCCGCAAGGCGCGACGTGGGATGGAACAGGCGTGAACTTCGCAATCTACTCGGAAAATGCGACGCGGATCGAGCTGTGTTTGTTCCGCGAACTAGGGTCCGCCGAGCATGATTCGATCGATTTGACGGAATGCACGGGCTATGTGTGGCACACCTACGTTCCCGGCTTAACGATTGGCCAGCTTTACGCTTACCGGGTACACGGCCCCTACGAACCGGAAAAGGGATTGCGGTTCAACCCGGCGAAGCTGGTCATCGATCCGTATGCGAAAGCGATTGCGGGCAAGGTGGATTGGAATTATCCGATATTCGGGTACCGGCTGGGGGACGCGGGAGAAGACCTGAGCTGCGATTCGCAGGACGACGCGGCGGGCATGCCCAAAGGGGTAGTTTCAACTTCGCATTTCGATTGGCAGAACGACCGAGCGCCGTCCGTTCAACTACACGATTCGGTTATTTACGAATTGCACGTGAAGGGCTTCACTGCGCGGCATCCGGACGTGCCGGAAAATCTGCGCGGCACGTATTTGGGCCTGGCGAGTCCGCCGGTCGTTGATTACCTGAAGAAGCTCGGGGTGACGGCTGTGGAGTTGATGCCGGTCCACGATTTTTTAGACGACAAGCATCTTTTGGATAAAGGGCTCGATAATTACTGGGGCTACAATACGACGAATTTCTTCTCTCCCGATGCGCGCTACTGCAGCTCGGGCGATACGGGGCAGCAGATCGGTGAGTTCAAGACCATGGTTCGCGAATTGCATCGCGCCAACATCGAGGTCATTCTCGACGTGGTGTACAACCACACTTCCGAGGGCAACCAGATGGGTCCTACGTTGAGTTTTCGCGGGATCGATAACTCGACTTACTACCGGCTCGTGGGAGATCAGCCGCGATACTACATGGATTACACGGGCACCGGTAACACTCTGAACATGCGCCATCCGCAGGTATTAAAGATGGTGATGGACAGCTTGCGTTACTGGGTGGAAGAGATGCATGTGGACGGGTTCCGCTTCGATTTGGCGGCAGCTCTGGCTCGAGAGCTGCACGACGTGGACCGGCTTTCGGCTTTCTTCGATGTCATCAATCAGGACCCCGTGCTCTCGAAGGTGAAATTGATCGCCGAGCCGTGGGACGTGGGGGAAGGCGGATACCAGGTGGGCCGTTTCCCGGCATTGTGGGCGGAGTGGAACGGGAAATACCGCGACGCCGCGCGGCGTTACTGGAAGGGCGACGACGGGCAGCTCGCCGAGCTTGGTTATCGGTTGACTGGCAGCAGCGATCTCTATCAACGGGATGGCCGCAGGCCATCGGCTAGCATTAACTTCATCACCGCGCATGACGGCTTCACATTGGCGGACCTGGTGAGTTACAACCAGAAGCATAACGAAGCTAACGGCGAGGATAACCGAGACGGGGCCAACGACAACTACTCCTGGAATCATGGCGCGGAGGGCGAGACGGACGATGACAGGATCAATGAGCATCGCTGGCGCGACATGCGGAACATGCTGGTGAGCTTGCTGTTATCGCAGGGCGTGCCGATGATCTGTGGCGGCGATGAGATCGCGCGGACGCAGCAGGGCAACAATAACGCCTATTGCCAGGACAATGAAATCAGTTGGATCGATTGGAACCTGGACGACAGCAAGAAGGCGCTGCTAGAGTTCACCACAAATTTAATCAAGCTGCGCAAAGAGCACGCGAATTTTCACCGCCGGAAATTTTTCCAAGACCGGCAGATCAGCCCTTCGAGCGCGGCCAAGCATCAGGTGGACGGACATGAAGTGCGGGATATTGCCTGGTATCGTCCAGACGGCGGCGAGATGACGGAGGATGAATGGAAGGCGGGATGGGTTCGGTGCCTTGGTGTACGGCTGAGCGGCCAGACGCTGCAGGATGTGGATCGCTATGGCGAGCCCATCTCAGACGATACGTTTCTGTTCTGCTTGAACCCGCATCACGAGCACATCCAGTTCTATATTCCACCGTGCACGGCGGGCTGCAATTGGGAGATCATCTTGGACACCCGCGATCCGACGAGCACGGAAAAACGGCCGATCAAGCCGGGCGAGGCGTACGACATGCTAGAGCATTCGGCGGTATTGTTTCGGGAAACCGAGCACCAGCACGACCATGTTCAGAACGGTGCACATATTGTGGAGTTGAAATATCGAGTGCAGACCGATGAACCGCAGTTACAGGGCGCGCAGCGTCCGCCGGAATCCGTGCAACACACCTCGCCGGCCGTCAGCGATTAAGCGAGCCGGGCCGCTATCGCGCTCTAATCGTAAACTGCGTGCACGAACCAGGAGCGGCTCGGTATCTCGCAATAAATTCGATAAAGCGCGCCATCGTCCAACGCGACGTCCCATTCTTCGCGCATCCAAGATGTAGCGGCCCACCATTCGCCCGAAGTTTTCCAAGGGCCGGCACAACGGACGACGCTTCCTTTCACGCCCGAAGCGGAGATGATTTTGGGCGCCGCTCCCGCCAGCCGTACGCGAGCCTCTAGCGCTGGGCGGAACAGTCGCATAGCTAACCGGATTGTCTGTTGTGGCGTGGCAGAGTCTTGATCGAGTACAAGTTTATCCGGATCGAGTACAAGTTTATCCGGCGGTCTTAGGTTCAAACTTGTCCATTGAAACGCGTCGGGCCGATGCGTCTCCAGAAGCTTCGGCGTGCCTACGTTTTCCTCACCCACCATGGCGGCGATGCGCGCCAGTGTCACTTGCAGCTTGTCGGGCGGGGGGGTAGGAGGCAGAAACATCCCGCCTTGCATGCGACGCGGTTCGACCGGATCTACACGAAGCGTGAATGCCACAACCGCCGCTTCCGGAGGATACAGCTCCAGATGAAGCTGCAGCAGCTTCAATACGGTGGGTGCCTGATCGAGCGGGACAGGAAAATCCAGCTCGCAGCGATATGTCTTGCCCTCTTCTAGTTCGAATCGCGCTTCGAGCAAGCGCGCGGCTCTCGATTGCGAACGCAACCGGCTGCACAGGTTTCCCAGTGTACGTCCTAATAGAAACAACAGCGGCTCCAGCAGATTTAGCGCATGCTCCAGTTCCACGCGCTCTTCGTAGTCGATGGCTGCCGAGGCGACGCGCAGTGGCCGGTCGATAGCTCCGCACGCCAGATTGCGGAGATAGACTCCTGGCGGCCCTAAGCGTTCTGCGATCCCGCGCTCAGAGAGGGCCGCCAGATCTCCACAATTTTTTAGCCCCCAGTGATGCAGAATTTCGAGTAAAACTGGATCGAGGCTGGTATCGTGCGCAAAAAGCGCCGGCAACGGAATAGAGGCTAATTTGAAATGCTGATCCCCGGCAGAGGCCAACGTTACGCCCGGATAGTTGCGTGCCAGTAAGATCGCCGTATCGGGATTTGAGGCAATCGCCAAACTCGCTTCAAGTTTATGCATGTGTCCCCAGCGGCAGATCTCGGAAGCAATCTGATGCGGCGAGCCGATCAGCTTTCGCAAGGCCTCGATTGGGAAAACGACAGTTCCGGGTGAAGATTGCTCCAGGGCGGGGGAAAAATCGAGAGCCAGCGCGGTTAACTGATGAGGAGATGCCTGCGACTCCAGCGCATAAACACATGCAAACATTTAAGCCACTGCCTCAATCCGGGCCCCCTTTAAAAGTTTCCCGCTTCGATACGCCGAGCTTTCGTGCGCCGCTTTGCGCAACATAGCCGTGGACTCAATCCCGCGTAACAATCGGAAGGGTGTTTTGCCCGGCCAATCAAACGTCTCCGATTTCAGCTCGATGCTGTACAAGGAACAGAACTTGGCTTGCGCGGTCTCGACGCATATCAGCAAGATGGCGGGCGTATGCTCCAGCGCGCGCCGGAAACGGTACCAATACGAACCCGGCATACGATTCAACACACGCGGGCTCGCTTCGAACAGATCCAACATCACCACCCCGAAGCCGCCTCCATGCAACAATAGATCCGTAGCTCGCATGGCGTGTTCCGCATTGCCGCGGCAACGCGTCCATATGATACGGGTTAGATCCACCCCGCCCGCTTCAGCCGAAGCAGGATGGAAACTATCGTGCAAGTCAACGATTGCGCAGATTTCGCCGCGCCTGGTAGCTTCCGCAAGGATATGGAGAGCCATGGAAGTGCGGCCGCTCGAACGAGGACCACTTACTTCAGCCAGAGTTCCACGGAGTAAGCCCTTCGACAGCAACAGTTTAAGGCCAGAAAGCCGCAGGGCGGGAAACTTGGGTTCCAGGTTTTGGCCCGTCCATTCCGAGTAGCGAAGAAGAGGAACGATATTCGCCATTTGTTCGCTATCCATTGTAAGCGTGGCGAGCCGAAATGCAAGCTCTCTAGTGCTTGATGGTTCCTGCAGGCAAGCCCCGACAGGTATAGGTACCACAAATACCCATTACCTATAAGCCCTTCCGCCGCTGCCTTATTCGAAGTACAAATGTCATACAACCTCTTCCGGGTTGCAGCAGTGGTCTTCGCGAAAGAAAGGAAAGGTGTGCGTTCTTTGATTGCACAGAAACGAAGCTATTCCCGTCTCGCTGTTGTGCCGTTGACTCTTCTGTGCTCGGCCGCGTGGGGGCAAGTCAGCGTTCTTACGCAGCACAACGACAACTCGCGATCCGGGAATAACTTGAAAGAAACTATACTTACTACTTCGAACGTAAACGTTAACACCTTCGGGCGGCTGTTTACTGTCAACGTAGACGGTTATATCTTCGCTCAGCCTCTATACGTGCCTGGTTTGACTATTGCGGGCGCAGCTCACAACGTTGTCTATGTCGCCACCGCAGGTGACTCTATCTTTGCGTTCGATGCGGACAACGGAACCCAGCTTTGGACCAAGAACTATGGAACGCCCGTGCCGAGTTCCGTTATTAATACGCAGAACATCCTGGTCCAGGTGGGTATCATTAGCACGCCTGTGATCGACCCATCCACGATGACGATGTATTTCGTCACCAAGACCTATGAGAACGATGTTCAGATTTTCCGCTTGCATGCAATCGACGTCACGACGGGCAATGAAAAATTCAACGGACCAGTTGAAATTTCGGCGAGTGTGGCTGGAACCGGCGACGCGAGCAGCGGCGGGCAAGTGCCGTTCCAGGCTTCGCAGGAAAACCAGCGGTGCGCGTTGAGCCTGCTGAACGGAGTCGTGTATATGGCGTTCGCTTCGCACGAAGACTACAATCCCTATCACGGGTGGGTGCTCGGCTACAGCGCATCCACGCTGCAGCAACTCTATGTGTTCAACGATTCACCTAATGGAAGCGAAGGCGGGATCTGGCAGTCGGGCCAGGGATTGGTGGCGGACTCGAACAATAATTTGTACCTGATGGTCGGCAACGGAACCACGGACGTTCAGACGGGCGGCAGCGATTACGGGGAAGCATTCATCAAGCTAAACAGCTCGCTCGTCCCGCAGGATTATTTCATACCGAATAACTTCGATGCATTGAACTCCGCCGATAAAGATGTTTCTTCGGGCGGCCCTGTCTTAATTCCAGGCACTACTTATATTGCAGGCGAAGGCAAGCAGGGTCTCATGTATGTCGTCGATACAACGAACATGGGCCATTACAACGCTTCGCAAGATCCCGTACATCAGGAATTTTCCACAGCCAGCGGACTGTGGGGAGCACCTGTCTTTTTCAACAATCCTGCGAATCCGATGCTTTTCGTGTGGGATTCGGGCAGCAATCTCGAAGCCTTTTCGTTCGCAAGTGGACTTTTCACAACCACGCCTGCAGCAGAGGGCTCGACCGCGATTTCTGGATGCTGTGCCGGCGGCGCGCTTTCGATTTCTTCGAATAACTACGCCGCGGGCAGCAACATCGTGTGGGCTTCCGTTTCTCTCACCTCGCCGATTCATAGCCTGGCGGACGGCCAGCTTTTTGCATATGACGCCACTAACATAACTAACGAGCTTTGGGACTCGCATCAGAACCAGGCGCGCGACGATGTGGGCTATTGGGCGAAATTCGTTCCTCCCACGGTTGCCAATGGGAAAGTCTACATGGCGAGCGATACGGGTTCCGGCCAACTCGTTGTCTATGGCATTCTGCCCACCAGCCAGACGACCACGATTGACGACGCGGTCACCGGATCGGCTGGAAATGAATTCAACTACGTCGGCAATGGCTGGGAGCATTGCAGCAACTGCGGATCGAATCTATACGATCAGACCAATAGCTGGGACAACACCACGAACGACTATGTAACTGTTTCGTTCACCGGTACCCAGATCAAATTCTACGGCGTGCAGGACACGCTGCACGGCATCGGGGCGGTTTCAATCGACGGCGGAACGGAGACCAATATTGACTTCTACGCGGCGACGCGCGCGGGCGATGTTCTGCTTTGGACGAGCCCGGTGCTAACGGCGGGCGACCACATTTTCAAGCTGCGCGTCACCGGCAGCAAGAACGCCAGTTCGACCAATACGTACGCCGTTCCGGATCGAGTCGACATCATCTCGGCCGGTTCCGGCCCGGCGGCTCCGACCAATCTGACAGCCACGGGACAAAGCGCATCCATTCTTCTTTCATGGAGCGCGGTATCGGGAGCGCAGTATTACGACGTTTATCGCGGAACGACGGCCGGCGGAGAAGCAGGACAGCCGGTTGGTTCGCCCACTTCGGCGAGCTACACGGATTCCAACGTGAGCGCGGGGACAACTTACTATTACACGGTAGCGGCTGTCAGCTCCGCAGGCACATCCGCGCCTTCGAATGAAGCCTCAGCGACGGTGGGAGCAGCGCTCGAGAACGGAACTTACACGGTGAGTAATTCGGGTGCAAACCTGGTTTGGGACGATCCGTCCTGGTCGAGTACACAGGGCACGAACGTACAGCTCTATCAGGCCAACGGGGGCGCCAATCAGAAGTGGACATTCACATCCATCGGCAACGGCTACTTCACGATAATGAACGAGAGTAACGGTCTAGTCCTGGACGATCCGGCATTCAGCAGCTCGCCCGGGACGAAGCTGGTTCAATGGTCGCTGAATGGCGGCAATAACCAACATTGGCTGGTGACCAGCTCGGGCAGCGGCTTCATTATCAAGAACCAGTACAGCGGCCTGGCGGTGGATGCGTCAAACGATACCCAGAAGACGGATATCGTGCAAAACACGGCAAACGGGTCGTCCAACCAGATCTGGTATATCCACTAGAGCGAGCCGACCGATGAAACTCCATTGGATTCTGCCGGTCATCGGCGGCCTTGCTGGGAGTTACCCAACCATCGCCGCGCCGCCCTCCGCGCGGCCGCAACCTGTGTATGAAGCCGTGGATGTCGGCATGCTGCCCTGGGTGAGCTACGATGTGGCGCCGCACCTCAGCGCGTCGGGCGTTATCTCCTGGTGGCAGCCAGGACTGGATGGCGCAATACACGCATTCGTCTGGACGCACGGGTCGCTGCAAGACCTGGGAACGCTAGCTTCGTTCGCTGCGAGCATTGCGTCGCGAACGAATCGCATGGGCGAAACGATCGGCTGGTCGGTAAGCGGAAGGAACCTGGTGGACAGCGGGGCGACAACGCGCGCTTTTCTTCACTCGGGTTCACAAACGATCGATCTCGGAACGCTTGGAGGACGCGATAGCAGAGCGGCCGATATCAACGACAAAGGTGAGATTGCCGGATCGGCCAGCCTTAGCGATGGCAGTGTTCACGCCTTTATCTATCGCGAGGGGAAGCTGAAAGATCTTGGCACGCTTCCCGGCGGCTCATTCAGCGCGGCCTATGCGATTAATGCGGCGGGCGTGATTGCAGGGGCGGCCGAAACATCCACGCACCTGATCCATGCCGTTCTATGGAATGATGACCACGTGCTGGACCTCGGCACGCTTCCCGGCGGCAGCCGCGGCCGCGCCCTCGCTTTGAACGACGCCGGGGATGTCGCCGGGTTTTCCGAAGCGGACGACGCAGAGACGCATGCCTTCGTCTACACGCATGGCCGTATGCAAGATCTCGGCTCGCTCGGGATGGACCCGATTCGCGCCAATGCCATCAACAATCACGGACAGATCGTCGGAGCTTCGGGAGTGACTCGGTTTGTTCGCCACGCCTTCGTTTGGCGAAACGGAGTCATGCAGGATCTGAATAAGTTGATTGCCCCAGGCGGCGAGTGGCGCCTTGAAGATGCCTTTGACGTCAACGACACTGGACAGATCCTCTGTCTAGGAGCACGGTCCGGCGCATTACGTGATCGGCACCTCATTTTGTTAAGTCCGTTACCAACTAGAAATTCTTCCGATATCGCCAGTCTTTCTCGGTAAATATAATGACTTTTTGTGATATATTGGCGCAGTGCAACCACGTTCGCTTGCTGGCCTATCTTTGCTCTCTGCCGTCTTAGTTACCTCGCTCGCCGCCCAGGATTTTAAGAAACAAGTTATATACGAAATCATTACGGACCGCTTCGTGGACGGAGATACCACAAACGACAATCCGCCGCAGAGCCCTGGCCTTTACGATTCCACGCACACGAACTGGTATGCCTATTGGGGCGGCGATCTGGCGGGGATTCAACAGAAGATGTCCTATTTAAAAGGAATGGGTGTCACGGCGATCTGGATTTCTCCGCCGGCCGATAACATCAACATCTACGCGTATGGTTCGGCGAGTAGCCCGCAGGTCGGGTACCACGGATATTGGGCTCGCGACTTCATGCGGATTGAAGAGCATTTTGGGGACAGCTCCAATTCCTGGACAGCGTTCGATAACCTCGTTTCGGCGGCGCACACGAATGGAATCAAGGTTGTAGTCGATTTTGCCGCAAATCATTCAAATCCCGATAACGGGGGCGAATACGGATCGCTGTACAACAACGGCGCCTTCATGGCGGCTTGGAATAACGATCCCAACGGGTACTTTCACCACAACGGCAACATCACGAATTACGACGACCGTTATCAGCTTCAGTATTACGAGCTGGAGGATCTTTCAGATCTAAACCAGGAAAATTCCACGATCGACAGTTATCTGAAGACCGCGATTGCCCAGTTCGTATCGCACGGTGTCGACGCCTTCCGGCTAGATGCAGTCAAGGATGTTACGTGGGGATGGGAATACTCATTCGCGAACAGCGTATTTAGTTCGGGAGGCAGTTTCTTCTTCGGCGAGTGGGACCAGGGCAATACGTCCGATCCGCTCTATCACGATTCTTATAAATTCGCCAATAAGAGTGGGATCAGCCTACTCGATTTTCCATTGAATACAGCCATTCGAGACGTGTTTGCGAGTAACAACAACTTTTCGGAGATCGATTCCACGCTCAGCACAGAGGCCTCCAATTTTATTTGGAGCAACGACCTGACAACCTTTATCGACAGCCAGGACTTATCACGTTTCCTGACACTGAATAATAACCAGAATCGATTAAACGAAGCCATAGCGTTTCTGCTTACATGCCGCGGCATTCCCATTATCTACTATGGTGATGAACAGTATCTGCACAACGATACAAACGGCGGCGGCGATCCGTACAATCGGCCGATGATGGCGTCCTTCAGCACCACCACCACTGCCTACCAGCTCATTAACAAACTCGCGGGGCTGCGACAGTCGAACAACGCGCTCGCATATGGAACGTCGCAGCAGCGCTGGATTAACAACGACGTTTACATATTCGAGCGCCAGTTCTATAACAACGTAGTGTTGGTTGCGGTCAACAAGAACGATACTACTTCCTACAATATTACGGGCCTATATACGGCTTTACCGGCCGGCACATACACGGATTATCTAGGAGGTCTCTTGGGCGGCACCGGATTGAGCGTTAGCACGGGGAGCGGCAGTAATAATCCGGCCGCGGCACTTACGCTCGGCGCTCACTCGGTTTCGGTTTGGCAGTTGGCGGGCGGCACGACCGCGCCCGCGGTCGGTTCCATCGGTCCGACAATCGCCCAGCCCGGAGTAGTGGTCACCATCGCGGGCCAGAATTTTGGCTCGGCGACGGGCACGATTTCCTTCAATGGAACGCATGCCACTATTAACTCCTGGTCTACGAATCAGATCACGTTCACCGTTCCCAATGTGGGGAACGGCGTGTACCAGGTTCAACTGGCGAATAGCTCCGGAACTGATGCCAATACGATTCAGTTCACAGTTCTGACCGCTAAACTGATCCCGGTTACATTTACGGTAGACAATGCGACGCCTACTAACACGGGCGATTACATTTTTGTAGCTGGAAACACGATCGAACTTGGCCAGTGGGGCACGACATTTGACACGGCCATAGGTCCGATGCTCGATCCGAACTATCCCAATTGGTTTCTGAACGTTTCGCTGCCGGCGGGACAGAATGTACAATTCAAGTTCATCAAGATTGCGGCAAACGGAACGGTCACCTGGGAGAACGGAAGTAATCATCAATATACAGTTCCTACGAGTGGGACGGGAAACGTAACGGTAAATTGGCAATACTGAACCGATGACTCAGGGCGCGAATGCTAGCCTGAGCAGATGCGTGTGTTGCTTATTTTATTGCCGATGGCCCTCACCGCTCAGGTAACAGCGCCAAGGAGCCCGGCGAAGCCCAAGCCTGCTCCGCCGACCCAAAGCACGGCTCAGGCGACCTCAATGACGGACGAACAGAAGACAATCTATGCCCTGGGGCTGTCTATATACCGATCGCTCGGCCCGTTCAATTTGTCCCCGGGCGAATTGGCGATCGTGGAAAAAGCTATGTCGGATGCGTCCTCGGGCAAGCCTGCGCTCGAGTTGAACGAATGGGGACCGAAGATCCAGCCGTTCGCCCAAACGAGGGCGGCGGCCGGCGTGGAAAAGGAGAAAGCGGCGTCGGAGGCGTTTCTCGCGAAAGCCGCAGAGGAGCAGGGTGCGATTAAGACTGATTCGGGGCTCGTCTATCGCGAGCTGCGGCCTGGAACGGGAGCATCGCCGGACGCCACCAGCACCGTGAAAGTCAATTATCGCGGAACACTCGTCAACGGGACTGAGTTCGATAATTCATACAGCCGGAATGAGCCGGCGCAATTCGCCCTTAATGGGGTGATCCGTTGCTGGACCGAAGGACTGCAGAAGATGAAGGTGGGAGGAAAAGCGCAACTAGTATGCCCGGCCAATCTCGCATACGGTGACGCGGGGCGCCCGGGAATTCCGGGCGGTGCCGCGCTTATCTTTGAAATTGAGTTGCTCGACTTAGTGGGACCGAATCCACCGGTTTCCCCGGCCACGGCTGCGCCGCCCCAGTAAACTGGCGGTCCGGTCAGGCACAACAAGGGGTGTTCCTGGCGCAACCCTTTCTTTTGCCACTACGTCAGAATGTACTTAGAAAAAGGTACTAACGCTCACACCTAACACTTGAATGAAACTCGCCGCATTTGCTCTTCTGGCCAGCCCCGGGCTGATATTGGCCTTCCAGCCGCCGAGCAGGATTACTACAGATATCCCAAGCACGCAGACTTTTGTATTGCCGGGTAGCGTCCGCCCGGTCATCGTTCACGCGCAGGATCAAGGGCCCGTCGAACCAGCGCTCGCCCTGCCGCGCATCACGCTTCACCTGGCGATGTCGCCCGATCAGCGCGCCGATTTACTGCAACTCCTTTCCGAGCAACAGACGCCCGGGAACGCTCGCTACCATCAGTGGCTCACGCCGGAGCAATTTGCCGACGAATTTGGCGCGAACCAGCTCGATATTCAGAAGATCACTGAATGGCTTCAGAGTTTAGGGTTCTCCAGTATTGAGGTTGCGCGAAGCCGCACTTCGGTGAGTTTTTCGGGAACGGCGGCGCAGGCCGAAACTGCGTTCCAAACAGTGATTCACCAGTACCTAGTCGACGGGCAGAGGCATTACGCGAACGCGACCAATCCGATCCTTCCAAAGCCGCTGGAGGGCATGGTGGAGAGCATCCGCGGCCTGCACGATTTTCACCCGAGGCCACTCGGCATACGCGCCGGAAGCGCGCTGAAGGCGCACTTTACCTCGAACATCAGCGGCAGCCACTTTCTGGCGCCCGATGACTGGGCAACGATTTACGACGTGAAGCCGCTGTATGCGAACGGCATCACCGGTAGTGGAATAAACATCGCGATCCCCGGCCAAAGCGACATAGCGTTGAGCGATATCGCGGCTTTCCGGTCGGCGGCGGGTTTGCCCGCCAATGCACCGCAAGTGATCCTTTCGGGGACTGATCCCGGCACCAATTCAGGCGACGAGAGCGAGTCCGATCTGGATATAGAGTGGGCGGGGGGCATCGCGAAGAACGCCACGATTATCTTTGTCAACTCGCAAGACGCATTCGGGTCGGCCGCCTACATTGTGGAAAACAATCTGGCCGGCGTTTTGAGCATCACTTATGGAAACTGCGAGGCAGATCTGGGAACGGCCGAAGTTAATACTCTCACCTCGTTATTCCAGCAGGCAAATTCGCAGGGTATGACGGTAATTGCCGCGGCGGGCGATCAAGGCGCTGCCGATTGTGAAGACGCAACCTCCAGTACGGCAACCTCAGGACCGGCGGTGGACGTTCCGGCCGCGATTCCGTACGTGACCGGGGTCGGCGGAACTGAATTCAGCGAGGGCTCCGGAAATTACTGGAGCGCGACGAACAACGCAAATGGGGGGTCGGCGCTATCGTACATCCCCGAGATCGCCTGGAACGACACCACCGAAAATGGCACTCTTTCGGCGAGCGGCGGCGGGAGAAGCACGATGTTCAGTAAGCCGAGCTGGCAGACCGGCACGGGCGTGCCCTTCGATAATGCGCGCGACGTTCCCGATCTGGCGTTCGCGGCCTCGCCCGACCACGACGGTCTCCTCATCTGCTCGGCGGGAAGCTGCGTTAGCGGTTTTCGTATGCAGAATCAAGACTTGAACGTGATCGGAGGCACCTCGGCTTCGGCGCCAAGCTTTGCGGCTGTGGTGGCTCTTCTAAACCAGCAACTAGGCGGTAGGCAAGGGAACATCAATCCCACGTTGTACGGCCTGGCATCCATTTCAACCGACGCCTTCCACGATGTTACTCGCGGCAATAATGTGGTGCCATGCCAGGCCGGTTCAACCGGCTGCCCTCCGAGCCTACAGCTTGGTTATTCCACTACCGTCGGCTATGACTTGGTGACCGGCTGGGGTTCGGCTGATGTCTACAACCTGCTCAGCCAATGGTCCTTATATACGCCCACCGCTTTGCCGGAGATGCCGGACGGTGCGGTGCAGATATCCGTCGGCGCAGACGGTACTGTTTGGGGCATCAACAACGCGGGCGAGAGTTATGGTTACGATTCTCGAAGTCGAAGCTGGAGTTCCGGCTCTCAAGCGCTATCCCAGGTCGCCGTTGGATCGAACGCCGCGATTTGGGGGGTGAATACGGCCGGAGAAATTTATAACTACAATTCCGGAACGTGGGATCTAGTTCCAGGAAGTTTGTCGCAAATAGCCGTCGGCGCCGATGGCTCGGCCTGGGGGCTGAACTCGTCCGGCGAGATTTATTGTTACAACACCCAAACTCGGAGCTTCGCTCAAGTACCCGGCACGCTTGACCAGATTGCGGTCGGTTTTGACGGCGCCGTTTGGGGGCTTAACTCAGCGGAGCAAATCTTCCGTTTCAATGCGGGCACGCAGTCCTTCGACTATGTGGCGGGAAGCTTAGCTCAGATTTCGGTCGGTGCGGATGGCGAGGTATGGGGGATCAACAGTAACGGGAGCATCTATCGTTTCAATCGTCTGACCCAGAGTTGGAATCAGACCGCAGGTGCTTTAAAGGCGATCTCGGTCGGATATGGGGCGAGCGTCTGGGGCCTGAATCCGGAGAGCAACCTTTTCAAATACAATTCCGCGAACGACACCTGGAGCGAAGTAGGCCCTGTGTTGAAATCGATTTCAGCGGGCGCCGCCGGCTCGCTGTGGGGTATTGGCTACTCCAGCCAGAATTACGAGTTAGTGCAGGCCAGTCAGGCGAGCCAAAGTTGGCATCCGTTGCCGGGTGAATTGGCGAAAGTAGCTGTATCATCGGACGGCGCGGTCTGGGGCATTAACGCGGATAACCAGATCTACACATTTAATCCTGTGACCCAAGGATGGATTTTGATTCCGGGAACGCTGACCGATATTGTAGCGGCGGCAAAAGGCGTGGCGTGGGGCCTTAACTCGTACGGTCAGGTGTTTCAATTCAATCCGTCGAGACAACAATTTGGCTTGATCTCGGGGAATCTTTCACAAATCGCGGTAGCCGATAACGGCGATGTGTGGGGGATCAACGCGCAGGATCAGATCTTCCGGTTCAATTCGGGTACACAAAGCTGGACTCAAATTGCCGGAGCTCTCTCCCAGATCTCGGTCGGCGTCGACGACGATGTGTGGGGTATAGATGGCCAGGGCGCCGTGTTTCACTTTAACTCCCAGTCTCAGGCCTGGACTCCTCTTTCGATTTCGTTGGCTCAAATCTCGGCAGGATCAAGCGGGAATGTCTGGGGTCTTGATGGAAATGGCTACATTTATCACTACAACGTTCAAGCTCAAGCATTTGAATACGTTCCAGGAGTCCTCACCCGGATCGCGGCCGCCTTTGATAGCGCCGTTTGGGGATTGAATTCGGGCCAACAAATTTACCGCTACGATTTCCAGACTCAAAGCTGGGATCACGTTACCGGAGCGCTAACCAGTATTGCGATTGGTTCCGATGCCGTCGTCTGGGGCATTAACGGAGGCGGCGGGGTGTACTACTATCGGTAGGCGGCAAGTGAGAGGTGGTGGCGGGCCCCACCACCTAAGCAGGCAAGTCGGCCAGGTCTCGCTTGATCGCGAACTTCACCAGGCCTGCGACGTCGTGAATATCTAACTTGCGCATCAAGCTGGAGCGGTAAGTATCCACCGTCTTGGGGCTGAGTGAAAGGCGGGCCGCTATTTCCTTAGCGCGAATGCCTTCGACCAGCAGAGAGAAGACCTGAAACTCGCGGCTGCTGAGAGATTCCAGGGGATCCTCGCCCTGATTGCGGCCGCCCGTCTCGCCAAACAATGACATTACCTCTATCTGCGGCGATACATAGATGCCCCCCTGCGTGAACTGCCCAAGGGCGTCGGCCATCTGCTCTGCTGTCGAACTCTTGAGGAGGAACCCGCAGGCGCCCGTGCGGAGAACTTCGAGGACGGTTTTCCTGTCCTTACGGACCGAAAACACTGCGCAACGCGTTCGCAGTCCTAGTTCACGAACCCGGCGGATCACTTCCGTGGCGGCAAGATCCGAAAGGCCGAGATCAAGAAGCGCGACAGCGGGCTCCAGCCGCTGAATCTCGGCCAGAGCAGCTCCGGCCGTTCCTACTTGGGCCACGACTCGGAAGCCAGGTATAGAATTGCAAAGCGCTGCCAGACCCTCGCGCACCAGCGTGAGTTCATCGGCCAGCAGCACTTCCGCAGGAAGCTCCTGGACCGAAGGGACAACTACTGTATGCGGTGCAGGCACCGGGATGGGATGTAGCGAAGTTGACGTAGACACGTTCGTGCTGATTCAGTGCCGGCCCGAAAGCACTTATCTCAGTTTCGGCTTAGTTCTACCAGTACCAGCCCGTAATGTGTTTGACGGATTACGCAATTTGGGCTCTGTGGGTCTCTGTCTTGGATCAGGAGAAGCTGCGGACCGCCTGCGCCTCATCATCGTATACGTCGAAAACGGTGTACAGTTTCGTGATCTGCAGAAGGTCCTTAATGCGTTTGGACAGCCCCACCAACTTCAATTGCCCGCCGTTGTTGGTCACTGTCGTAAACCCCGAGACCATCTCGCCGATCCCCGAGCTATCGATATAGGAAACATCGCTGAGATTCAGCAGGAGCTTCTTGTTGCCCTTGCCTGCGTACTCGCGGATCGTATCGCGAAACGCACTTGCGGCCTCCCCCAAAGTAATCCGTCCGGCCGCATCGATGACCGTGACATCGCCGACCTGCCGAGATGTCAATTTAACACTCACTTCCGCCTCCTCGTATCCATACCAGTTTCAAAGCATCGATCACTTACTTCGTCAACGTCTTCGTGAGACGAACCTCTGTACCACCGCCTGTCCGCGGCTGCACATGAAATTCGTCCATAAACGCGCGCACGAGCAACAGGCCTCGGCCGGATTGACGCATCAGGTTTTCCGGCAATAGCGGGTCCGGCAAAGCATTCACGTCAAAGCCATCGCCCTCATCGCCGATTACCACCGTGAGTCCCTCGTTGGAGGGCTCCAGTTCCAGGTGAACCTTTTTCTTCCTGTTGTAGCGGTTGCCATGCACCACTGCATTTACCATGCACTCGCGAACCGCCATACCGATCTGCTGCTGGTCGTCTTCCTCGAAGCCGGTCTTCTCCGCCTCGCGAATGACAATGGCCTCCGCCTCATCTACGCTTTCCAACGTCGAGTCCAACGTCAGTTGCTGTCTTTCCATGTTCGGGCTTTGCCGTAAGGCCATATTCTAGACGCGATGTCTCGGGCCATTCGTTCGGCCGTTGCACCGACCGCCACGATACTGTATTAAATCCTTCAAGTCAAATCACAGCCGATCTCGACCGCTAGCATACCGCGCTCCGGGATTGGGTCACAGACCTACACCCCGGAGCCGTCTTTCCACTCCTCGATCGGTTGTAGGGCTTCGCCTACAGTCCCGTGGCCGCGTCTACCGCCCGGCACAGAACTGCCTTTTCGTGAAACGAGTTCGCCGGATCGGCGAATACAGATGGGCGGTAGCTCCCCGGCTTTCCCATATGAAACTGAGGATGAAACACGACCTGGACTCCTCGGCCGCTGCCCACCGCACGGTCTCCGGATACCGCCAGCCTTCGTGGGCAAATCGCGATGCCAAAGGTGAGCGCTCCGCTTACCGAAGAGTCGGCGCCTGACCAGGAGTGTAGATGGCTTCCTCGGATGGATCGATTTGAACTTTGCCTTGAAAGCGGGTATCGCTTCCGTCGTGATTGATGACGAGCCAGCTAGCGAGCAACGCTTCCTCGTTCGTTAGCGGGGCACGAAACACTCCGCGAAGAAACCACGGTGGCTCGACGAGACGAAGCCTCTGAGGCGCCAGTTCGGCCAATTCGACAGTCTCCTCGGGAGTTCCCGGAATACCGGAGGTTAGCGAGCGCGATTAGGCACGTGCTCACTTCAGTACCCTACCATCAGGGTCGGGGCAGCCGCCTTCGTGATGATGAGCGTCGGCCCCTACATGCCAAACAGTTTTTCCCCGAGCGCGCCTCACAAATAGCTCAACCATCGATTGCGATGCTCTGCTTTGAAGTTTGCATACCCGTGGCAAAGGGGATACAGCGAAAGGACTACAAGTACCCAGACTCCGTACGTCACCCATAGGCTGTAGCCGAAATCGGCTGGAAAGAGCCGGCGCCCGGCTCCCATGGAAGGTTCGGGTTGAAACATAAACGACAGCGCCGCCGTGCCGTATTTAAGCGTAGCCAACAATACTGCCAAAAGGTGAATCAGGTAGAAATGCAGGACGAACTAGAACATGGGAATGCGGCCCAAGGTGACCAATGGATTGTCGGGGCGCCGCGCATGACGATCCAGATGCGCGAGCGCCAACATCGCCGGTCCTAGCGTCATCAGCAGAAAATCCAGCGAGGCGGGATACTTCGTGCAGTTCAGGAACGAGAGCACGGTAAAGAAGCCGGATTTCTGGATGGACCAATGAGCAGGATCGCTGTATCGATTGAGCGCGCGCAGAGCGGCGAACGCAACGAGCACAATAACCAGAGTCCCCGGGTCCAATGAAATGTCGAAAGCTGTCCTTTGGTATGTCCCCCTCGCCGCCACCAGAAAAAGGCGCCCGCTCCCGCAGTAAACAAGAAGGCCGGAAGGCAGAACTGAGTGATCCAGCGGGTCAAGAAGAGGATTGCGTTGGCTTTGGCGAGGTCGGTTGGCGAGAACGACATCGCGGCGTTATGGAAGAAGTCACGAACATGATCGAGCGCCATGATAATCATGGCTGCGCCGCGCAGCGCGTCCATACTGGTCAAGCGGCCGTTTAACCGCGCAGCGGGCGGATCGGTTGCTCTTGCTAGGATCGGGGTTGGTGACGCGTCGAGAGTTTCTGCAAACGGGCGTGGCCGGCGTGGGAGTGTTACCAGCAGAATGCCAAACGCGCCGCCCGGATTACAGCCTCACCATCGAACCATATGCGCTAGAAGTTTTCCCTAGGCGCGTGATCCGGACCGTCGCTTATAACTCCCAAATCCCGGGACCGCTGCTTCGCTTCGAAGAGGGCCGGATGGTCACGATTCATGTGACGAACCGAACCGGTAATTCCGAAGTAGTGCACTGGCATGGCTTGTTTCTTCCCTCAGACGTGGATGGCGCGATGGAAGAAGGCACTCCGGCAATTCCCCCAGAGGCGAAGGCGCGCTATACGTTTACGCCGCAGCCCGCGGGATTTCGCTGGTATCACACTCACACATTCGCAGGGCGTGACTTGAATAAGGGCCAATACAGCGGGCAACATGGATTCCTGTGGATTGAACCGCGCGAAAATCCGGGACGCTATGATGCCGAAGCTTTTCTGGCCCTGCACGATTGGCGAGGCCAATTGCTGATGAGTGACGACGGTTCCATGAATCCGAGTTACGACGTATCGACCATCAATGGTCGAACCCTGGGTTTTGGCGAGCCGTTGCGTGTCAAACAGGGACAGCGCCTGCTAATACACTTGTTGAATTCGAGCGCGACGGATTGCCACTGGATCGCACTCGCTGGGCACCAATTCGAGGTAATCGCTCTCGACGGAAACCCAATAACGGCTCCCTGCAGCGTGCCAATGCTGAGTCTCGCACCCGCCGAGCGGGTGAGTGCGGTCGTGCTATTGAACAACCCGGGTGTCTGGGTGTTAGGGGAAGTTCGCAAGCACATTCGCGCTGCAGGCATGGGCATTGTGATCGAGTACGCCGGATGGGGCGGAGCACCTCGTTGGTATCAGCCCGAGGCTCTGTTGTGGAGTTATCAACGCTTCGAGAGCCGGAATCCCAGCGCGCCTGATGCCGAAAGCGCCACGCCCGTCCCCCTGGTCTTTAAGTCGAAGTTTAACGGGCATGGGGATTTGGACCACTGGACAATCAACGGCAAGTCGTTTCCAAGAACCGAAACGATAGAGATAATTCAAGGCCAGCGCTACCGGTTGCAGTTCCGGAACGAAAGCATAGATCACCATCCGGTTCACCTGCATCGTCACGTTTTCGAACTGCGGCGGATTGCTGGGCGCAGCACGCGGGGCGTCTTTAAGGACACGGTCCTGGTGAACTCAAATACGCAGGTTGATGTGGAATTCACTGCAAGTCAGGCCGGTCTCACCCTGTTCCACTGCCATCAGCAGGACCACATGGACGCGGGCTTCATGATGTTGTTCCGTAACGTCTAAAGGCGTGAGTACCGGCATGCATCGCGGAGGAATGCGCCTGCCCCCGCGGCTCTGGATGGTGATCGGGCTCGCGGCTTTCTTGTGTTCGCTACCCGTTCGGGCGCAGGGAAACTATGAGATTCAAGTGTACGGGGCCGATACAGTTCCGCCCGGCAGCACGATGATAGAGCTGCATTCGAACTTCACGGCTCTCGGCCAGCGGAACGAGATACAGGGCGTCTTCCCGACTTACCACCAGGAGCATGAAACGCTCGAGATTACTCAGGGCATTAACGACTGGTTCGAAATCGGCTTCTATGTCTTCACGAGCGAGCAGGCGGCCCACGGGGTCCAGTGGGTCGGCGACCATATTCGTCCGCGCGTGCGGGCGCCTACGTCGTGGCATTGGCCGGTCGGCGTGAGTTTATCGACCGAGATCGGATATCAACGCGCCGTGTATTCGCTCGACACGTGGACGTGGGAGATTCGGCCCATTATTGATAAGGCGATCGACAGATGGTACTTCGCATTCAATCCAGCGCTGGAACGCACTTGGCACGGGCCTGATGTGGGCCAGGGTCTGGCTTTCGCGCCAGCAGCAAAGGTCAGCTACGACGTCACCAAGCAGGTGAGCGGCGGAATCGAGTATTACGCCGATTATGGGGCGTTTGCCCAGTTCGACTCGTTTCACCAGCAGCAACAGCAGTTCTTCGCTGTGACCGACCTGAATGTCTCACCGAAATGGGAGATCAATTTCGGAGTGGGCATTGGAGTAACCGGTTCCACGGACCACTTGATCGTCAAAGGAATCTTGGGCCGCCATTTCACTTGGCGCAAGTCTTCACCGGTCGAGTAGAGGGTTCCGAAAGATCGTATTCTATTTGGGCAAGGTCGCCTCGGCAAACTTAAGTTCTGCGGCCCGCGGCTGCGGTACCGGCTTGACGGAAGTGAACGTCGCCGATAAAGGGAGTTATGCAACTTCGGGACGGGTACGACATCAATGCCGCGATGTAAACTGCTCTCATCCGATGAGACGAACCCGACCTTTTGTATTGCTGACTTGTTGCGCGGTACTGGCGGCATTTGGCCAGGCCGCGGCGGCGGTGACCACGCCTAAACAGCAGTTCGGCTTTGATCTGGGGAACGATTACCAGCTCACCAACTACACACAGTTGATCGATTACTGGAAGAAGCTGGCCGGCGAATCGGATCGTATGAAACTGGTGGACATTGGCCAAACTGCGGAAGGCCGAACGCAATACATGGCCATCGTGACGTCTCCGGAGAATATCAAGCTGCTCCCTCGGTATAAGGAGATCTCACGCAAGCTCGCGGTCGCGGAGCAAATCTCCGAGGAAAACGCACGTGCGCTGGCGCGCGAGGGTAAAGCGGTGGTCTGGATTGACGGCGGTCTGCATGCCAGCGAAGTGGAATGCGCGCAGGCCCTGACTGAAATGCTCTATCAGATGGTGAGCCGCAGCGATCCGGAAACCGTGCGGTTTCTAAACGACACGATCATGTTGTTTGTGCAGGACAATCCTGACGGGCAGGAGTTGGTAGCCAACTGGTACATGCGCAATCCCGATCCAAGCAAGCGGTCGCTTGACTACATTCCGCGGCTCTGGCAGAAATACGTCGGGCATGATAACAACCGGGACTTCTTCATGTGCAATATGCCGGAATCCACCAACATAAATCGCGTACTCTACCGGGAATGGTTTCCTCAGATCGTTTACAACCACCATCAAACCGGACCCGCAGGCGCAGTCATTTTCATGCCGCCATTTCGAGATCCCTTCAACTATAATTTCGATCCGCTAATTATGATGGAGCTGGACCAGGTTGCAGCGGCAATGCACAGCCGCATGGAAGCCGAAAATAAGCCAGGCGCAGCCATGCGCAGCACGGCAAGTTACTCAACCTGGTACAACGGCGGACTACGCACAACGACTTACTTTCATAACATGGTCGGGTTATTGACCGAAATTATCGGCAGCCCTACGCCGGTGAACATCAACCTTGTTCCCTCGATGCAACTGCCGCGAGGAGATCTGCCGTTTCCTATCGCGCCGCAGAAATGGCATCTGCGTCAATCGATCGAATACTCCTTGACGGCGAATCGGGCGGTACTGGATTTTGCTTCCCGATATCGGGAAACGCTTCTCTACAATGCGTATCGCATGGGCAGGAACTCGATCGAGCGCGGCAGCCGGGATTCCTGGACCATCACGCCCAAGCGAATTCAAGCGTTGGAGAGCGCGGCCGAAGCAGCTAGAAACGCCGCGGCAAGAGATTCGCCAAAAGAGAAGAGCGAGGCGGAGCCGGAGCGGGGGCATACGCCGCCGAGCAAGCTATATGAGACTGTTCTTCACGATCCGGCCGCACGCGACCCCCGCGGCTATATCATCACGGCCGCACAAGCTGATCTGCCTACCGCGATCGCATTCTTGAACGCATTGCTAAAGAACGGAATCGAGGTGGATCGCGCGACGGCTCCGTTCGACGTCCACGGCAAGAGCTATCCCGCCGGCTCTTACGTGGTGAAAGCGGCGCAAGCATTCCGTCCGCACATTCTGGATATGTTCGAGCCGCAGGATCATCCAAACGATTTCCGTTATCCGGGCGGCCCGCCGACTCCGCCCTACGATGTAACTGGATACACGCTGGCCTTTCAAATGGGCGTTCAGTTCGATCGCGTCCTGGAAGCTTTCGATGGACCATTCGAGCGTGTGGAGGGCTTGCTCGCGCCACCTCCGGGCCGCGTTATCAAGGGGCCCGCACGAGGGGAAGGCTATCTGGTGAGCCATCGGGTTAATAACTCTTTTATCCTGGTAAACCGCCTCTTGAAAGAGAACCGCGAGGTGTATTGGTTGAAGAATGCGGAGGCGACAGGCGCGGGCGAATCGAGCCCGGGAACGATCTGGATTCCAGAGTCGCCGGGGGTGCGGCGAATAGTCGAACAAGCAGTGCGCGAGCTTGGCATCACCGCGTATGCCGTCGCGCATCGTCCCGTCGGAAGCGCTTTGAAGCTGAAGCCGGCGCGGATTGGGTTGTATGACCAGTATGGGGGCTTGATGACTTCCGGTTGGACACGATGGTTGCTGGAGCAGTTTGAATTTTCTTTCATGGTCGTGTACCCGCAGGAACTGGACAAGGGAGACTTGGCGAAGAACTACGATGTGCTGGTGTTCACCGACGGCGCCCTGCGCTCGCCTGGCGCCGGAAACGACGAATATCGGCCGCGGCAGCCCAAGCCTGAGGAGATTCCTCCGGAATACCGCGCGTGGTTGGGGCTGATCACGCCAGAGAAAACGATTCCGCAAATTCGAAAATTCGTCCAAGGCGGAGGAGCGGTGGTCGCCATCGGCTCGTCCACCGGGCTCTATGGCGAGCTCGGCTTGCCCTTGACCAACGCGCTGGTCGAGCGCGTAGCGAATGGAACGGAGCGGCCGCTGCCCGCCGAAAAATTCTACATTCCCGGTTCGCTTCTGACGGCGACGGTAGATAACACGAACCCGCTGGCATACGGAGTGCCGGCGCAAGTCGATCTCTTCTTCGACCGGAGCCCGGTGTTTCGATTGAAGCCCGAGGCGACACTGAAAGGCGCTGCGCCGGTAGCTTGGTTTGCTACGGGATCGACTCTCCACAGCGGTTGGGCCTGGGGTCAGCAGTATTTGGAAGGCGGCGTCGCTATCGCGGAGTCGCCGCTCGGCGCGGGCAAAATATTTCTTCTCGGGCCGGAGATTGCCTTCCGCGGCCAGCCGCACGCAACCTTCAAATTCCTATTTAATGCCATCGACTACGGCGCAGCTCGGTCAGAGCCTTGAGACCGGCGCAGCCCAAGAGCTACAGTCGCGGCCGCGAGGCTCACAGCAAATCCAGCTAACACGTCCGTGGTGTAGTGATAACGCCCGTACACGGTAGCGGCGGAGACGCTGATGGCGTAGAAAAGCAATCCCCAGCCGAAGCGCTTTTGCTCGGGTAGCAGCAGGAACATGGCCCATGCGGCGGCGAATGCCGAGGAGACATGAGCGCTGGGAAAGACTGCGACATGGATGGTCCCTCTCCGCAGTATCCAGAGATTCAAGTGCCGTGCCCAGGTGCTTACTTCGGGGCTGTCAAGCGTGGGGAACAATTCGCGAGGCGGCTGCGAAGGAAACCAGGGAAAGAGCGCGTAAGCGAGCAGTGTGCCAGTTAGGCAGACCAGAAAGAAGTGGTCGATTTGACTGCGCTTGTGCTTGAAATAGAGTAACAAGACGCAGTAAGTTCCGAGCCCGTATACAAGCAAGTAGCAGAATTCGAGATAAAGCGGGACTAACCATCCGGCGCTTTCGATGGCCGCGCGCAGATGCCAATCGTGGAGCAATATGTGGTCCCAGCGGATCCAGCCTCCTTCGAGCCGGCCCGCGAATGTGCGCGGGGCAAACAGCGTCATCTCTTCGAAAGCTGCCAGCGTGAGTCCGAGGGGCAGGAAGTCCCGAACGCGAGAGATGATGGCGGGGCGATAGGCTTCGGCGCGCGCTACGAGGAACAATAGAACCCCTACGGCGGCAAGGACCGAGAATGCACCGCGGGCCGGACTCGGCGATTCCTTCCAGACGCCGGGGAGCACCGCCGCATAAATGAAATACCAGAGCAGTAGCCGCTCGGACGGTCGGAGCGCGGACGATGCGTGGGGAGTCAAAGTGCGGCAGCGGTGGGCCCGTGTTTGCGAGGATCAAACAGCAGAGCGGCGCCGGCGAGAACGCCGGCCCAAAGCGCCCAGATCGTCAGGAAACGGCCATCGTGAAATTTGTCGGCCGCGTTAATGAGCAGGCCGGCGAAGATGGGCGCGCTGATCTGGGCGATGGACGTAAGCGACTGCGTCAGGCCGATGATCACGCCTTGTTCCCGGCGGCCGGCTTTCTGGGTGATGAGGCTGGTGAGCGCCGGGCGAAGTCCTGCGCCGCCGGCTGAGGAAAGGGCGCAGACCCAGAGCAACTGACCGATTGTCTGCGTGACCCCGATAGCGGCATAGCCGACCATCGAGGTCAAAAAGCCGATGTGCACAACCTGGCGCTCGCCCAACCACTTCACGAGTCTTCCGACGACTCCACCCTGCATGACTATGCCTAGCGCGCCGTTGAAGGCGAACACATAGCCGACTTCACGCACACCCAAGGGATGCCCGTTCCAGGTGTAACGGCGCTCCGCGAAAAGGGCGAATCCGGAAACAAAGGTCGCGAAGGAGAATGCGAACAGCAACCATTGTGCGAGAAGGCGCGCAAGTTCCGGATCGCGGAAAAAGCGGGCATACTGTCCCCAGGAGATCAGCGAGAGGCGTCGCTCGGGGACGCCGGATTCGCGAGCGGCTTCATTGTGCTCATGTATGACTTCGCGGCGGGGCAGCAGCAAAGACGTGAACAGAATGGAAGTGAAGGACAAAACGGCGGCGGCGAATATAGGCGCCTGGTAGCCGTAATTCGCCAGGAAGCCAGAGATTGCGGGCCCCACCAGGAAACCGAATCCGAATGCGATGCCAATAAGCGCGAAGGACTTGGCGCGCTGCTCCGGTTTGGTGACATCGCTGATGTAGGCCTGTGCGATGGTGATGTTTCCGGCAGTAGCCCCATCGAGAGCGCGCGCAACGAACACCATCCAGAGGTGAGTCGAGAAGGCCAGTAGCAAGAAACCGCCGAGCGTGCCGGCCTGGCTTACCAGCAGTAGAGGGCGGCGGCCCATGCGATCGGATAGCTGGCCCAAAATCGGCCCGGCGATTAGTTGACACACTGCGTAGATTGAGACCAATGCACCGACTTCGGTTGGAGAGGCGCCCAGCCGTTCGGAGTAGAAGGGCAGCAAAGGCAGAATGATGGTAAAGCCGAGGATGTCCACCAGGACGATCAGGAAGATCGGCAGAAGCGGCGACGCGAATCGGCTGGTGGGCTTCGCCTCGACGGCGCTCAATTGAGGCGGAGTCACAATCCGATTTTACCGGGACGGCCGTCCGGTCGCGAATGTCTGTCGCCTATCGTATATAATCGGCGGGTGTTTCGCGGAGGCACAGGCAGACGAGCGTTGGTGGTCTTCTTAGGTGTGGTGGGATCTGCAGTCGGCGGGAGCGAGCCTGTCAAAGTGGAAGCGCGGCGGATCTCGCAAGAGCCTCTGCTTCGGCCTAGTGCAAGTTGGTCGGACTTCGGCCTCTTCAATCCGGCGGCCGTTCAGGTCGGTGCGAAGACGATACTGTTGTTTCGCGCACAAGACAAAGCGCATACCTCGCGAATCGGCTATGCCGAAAGTACGGATGGGCTGCATTTCGACGTGCGGCCGGACCCTGTGCTTGCGCCCGAGGCGGAATATGAGAGAGGCGGTGGAGTTGAAGATCCCCGAGTCGTTCAAATCGGCGGCACTTATTATCTGACTTATACAGGCTACGACACGCATTCCGCTCAGTTGTGCCTGGCCACATCGCCGGATCTGATTCATTGGGAACGCAAGGGCGTCATTTTGCCGGCTTATCATGGCTCCTGGAATACGCAGTGGACAAAATCGGGCGCAATTGTTCCCGAGAAGATCAACGATAAGTGGTGGATGTACTATTTGGGAACCAGAAAAGATCCGGATGGCCAGCCGCGCGACTACATGGGGCTCGCGTCATCAGACGACTTACTGCGTTGGAGCGATGCAACGGATCAGCCGGTGCTGCCGCGACGGCCGGAAACGTTCGATTCGCGCGTGATGGAGCCGGGACCTCCGCCGTTTGTCACGGAGGCCGGCATCCTGTTGCTGTACAACGGAGCCGACGAGCATCTGGTGTACGGGCCAGGGTGGGTGTTGTTCGATCGGCAAGATCCGCGGAAAGTCATTGCCAGGTCAGAACGGCCGTTCGCGCTGCCCACGTTCGATTGGGAAAAGACGGGAAATGTTCCGAATGTCATATTTCTGGAAGGCGCTGTTGTGAAGAACGCGGCCACGCGCGGCAAATTGGATCTGACTGGCTACTACGGGGCAGCGGATAAGTATATCGGCGGGTTGCGGATTGAAGTTTCACTCTTTAGAAGATAGGAGTTCTTATATGCCTGATAGCAAAGTTTCACGACGTACTTTATTCGAGCGAGGAATCGGCATGGCGGGGGCGGCGGGGCTAGTGTCGTTGGGCGCGCCGCCGGCAGCCAAGGCGAGTCAGTACTCGTATACTCCGGAGCTGAGCGTATTTGGGGCCAGCGCAGAGAATATTACGGCGTCGCTCGATGCCGCTTATAACTTCTTGAATACCATGATGGACGCCTATGCGACGGGCTCCACGATTCGTCTGACCCAAAGCTACTCCGATCAACAAGGCCTGGAGAGCACGGCGTTCACTTACGATAACGCCGTACTCATAGACGCCTATCTGGTGCGCGATGAATCGGGTGATGTTTCGCGAGCGGAAGTGTTGGGGAACGGGTTGCTCTATGCGCAGCAGACCAATAGCTATAACGACGGGCGACTGTTTCAAGCATATTTTGTAAATGCGCCGGACCCGCGAGGCGCCTATATTCAACCGGCCGGAGCGCCTTTTTATTTCTACGGCAGCTCCACGGGCGATATGGCTTGGGCAGGAATGGCATTGTGCCATCTCTATAAGCAGACGAAGAACAGTTCTTATCTGAACGGGGCGACGCGGTTAGGTAACTGGATTTATACGAACGCTTTTTCGACGACCGGAGCCGGCGGTTATACGGCCGGGGTAGATGCAGGGAACAACCGGCTGACTTATAAATCGACCGAGCACAATATCGATACCTTTGCGTTCTTCACGATGTTGGCGGCGCAGACGGGCAGCTCATTCTGGACGACACGCGCGCAGTGGGCGGCAAACTTGGTTGCGGCCATGTGGAACAGTACGGGCGGCTTCTTCTGGACCGGAACTGGAAACGATGGCGCCACTATCAATACGTCTAACGTTCCCGAAGATGTTCAAACGTGGTCATACCTGGCGTTTCTGAATAACAGCTATGCAGCATCGCTGCAGTGGGTGACGACGAACCTGATGACCATCGATAACCCCCAGACCATCAACAGCAAGTTGACTGGGAACACGCGTATTCTGGGCGAGACCTACGCTAGTTTAAGTTTGCGGGAACTGACGCCCTCGGAGTCTTACGATCAACCGCCGGACCCGAACGCGGTTTGGTTGGAAGGCACGGCGCATACCGTGGCTGCGCTCCTTGCGCGCGGGTTGCCGGCCGAAAGAGATCCCAATACGGCGGCTGACCTTGCGACCGCTTTATTGTTGTTACAGAACATCGCCACCGCGCAGCAGCTATTGGGCGTAGGCCAGACCGTTGGTGGCGCGTCGATCCCGGCGGGGCAGGGTATCGTGGCGTCCTCGAGCGTTCTAAACGGCGGCTTTGGTTCGTCCTATTACCCAAACCTTCACATCGGGGCGACGGGTTGGGCGGCGATTGCGGCGCAAATAGGCAATCCGTTCCAGCTCACGCTGCGAATTTGACACTTCGATCGACGATTACAGTTCGGCCAGAAGACCAGCGAGAAGAGCGACCCGGTCCGCGATGCGGTCAACGAGGATACTCTCGTTGATCGCATGAGCGCCTTCGCCGACGCCGCCGATTCCATCGAGCGTGGGAACGCCTAGCGCGGCGGTGAAATTACCGTCTGAGCCGCCGCCGCTCAGTGTCTCGCCGACATCCACGCCGAAATTCGCGGCGATTTTCTTAGCCCTCGAAAACAGGCCGAGTATTGCCTTGCTCCGCTCCATTGGCGGGCGATTCAATCCACCTTCGACGCGCAGCTTGCAGCGGCGATCAATCGGGCGAAGCCCCCGAAATTTCTTTTCGAGCGCGGCTGCATCTCTTGCTCGCACCGCGCGGATGTCTACGTCAATGCGCGCTACCGCCGGGACGACGTTGGTGCGAGTTCCTCCGGAGATGATTCCTGGATTCACGGTGATGCCGCGTTTCAGAGCGGTGAAGGCGGCGATGCGCTCGACCTGGCGCGCGGCTTCGACGATGGCGTTCGCGCCATTTTCGAAATCAACACCGGCGTGAGAGGCCTTGCCTTCGATCCAAACCGTGTAGTTACCGACGCCTTTGCGGGCCGTCTTCAGTTTCCCATCAAGTCCCGTTCCAGGTTCTAGCACAAGTACCGCATCGCTCCCCTTAGCCTCGGCTTCGGTGAGGGCGCGCGAGCTTCGGCTGCCGATCTCTTCTTCGGAGACTACAAACATCACGATCTTGCGCTTGACTTCGATGTCCAGCTCGCGGAGCGCTCGCGCAGCATAAATGAAGAATGCCATGCCCGATTTCATGTCGAGCACACCGGGACCCCAAAGCCGGCCTTCGGCTTCGCGGTACGGCATGCTTCTGAGGGTACCGAGGGGCCAAACAGTATCCGAATGTCCGACGCCTAGAAGTTGACCTTTCTTTTTTTGTCCAGGCAGATCGAATTCGAGGCGCAGGTGCTTGCCAAATCCGTCGGGCGCGATTGTCTTGGCCTTGGCAATGTCGCGAGTATGCTCGATCATGAGATCCACCAGGCGATTCACGTCGCGCGGCGAATCGCTTGGCGATTCGCATTCGACCATGTCTCGAATGAGGCCGACGATCTTCGGCTGCGTGGCCGTCGCGTAGCTTAAGTACGGGTGCATTGGTTGTTATAATAGCCCTTCCCATGACATCGATGGACGTTCAAGAGATCTCCCGGATATTGCCTCATCGCTATCCGATGCTCATGGTCGATCGCATTTTGGAAATTGGCGAGAGCAGCATCGTGGGCCTGAAAAATGTGACTGTGAACGAGCCTCACTTCACCGGCCACTTTCCCGGTTATCCCGTGATGCCCGGGGTCATGATCATCGAGTCCATGGCGCAGGTGGGCGGCGTTCTCGTTGCAACCGTCGCTCCGCACACGCGGGGCCGGATCATGTTTCTCGCCTCCGTCGAAGAAGCGAAATTTCGCAGGCCGGTTGTGCCTGGCGATCAGTTGCGCATCAAGATGGAGCTGATTCGCCTGAAGCACACGGTTGCAAAGATGAAGGGCGAAGCGACGGTGAACGGACAAGTGGTTGCGGAGGCGACGCTGATGTGCAAGTTGACCGATCAGCTTTCGGCGAATGAGCCGGCGCCTCAGCAAATGCAGCCGCAGATGGCTTAAGCCGCACGATGGGGATTCACCCGACAGCGATTGTCGATCCGAACACGGAAATCTCTTTAGATGCGGAAATCGGCCCTTATTGCATCGTCGGCGCAGGTGTCACCATCGGACCGCGCACTCGCCTGATAGCGCACGTCTACCTTGAAGGCAAGCTGAGCATCGGCTCCGATAACGTTTTCTTTCCGTACTGCTCCTGCGGAGTGACACCGCAGGATAAGAAGTATAAGGGCGAAGCTTCGGAGACCAGGATCGGCAACGGCAACTCCATCCGCGAATTTGTCACCATCCACCGCGGCAGCGAGGGCGGGGGAATGGTTACCTCCATCGGCCATGGCAATCTGCTGATGGCCTACGTTCACGTGGCACACGATGTGGTAATCGGCAACCACACCATACTCGCCAACGGCGTCACATTCGCAGGGCACGTAACGGTGGAGGATTACGCCAATATCGGCGGCCTCAGCGCGATTCATCAGTTTTGCCGAATCGGACGCCATGCTATCGTCGGCAGCTACAGTGTAATCAAGCAAAGCGTGCTGCCCTATTCCATAACCGCCGCAGACCATAAGGTGGAAGTGTTTGGCGCCAACAGAATTGGGCTGGAGCGGCGTGGATTCGGTCCGGACGCGATCGAGCCTCTGCAGAATGCTTTTCGAATTCTTACGCGCTCCGGCCTGAACACAACCCAGGCCCTGACGCGCATCGAAGAAGAAATACCGCAAAGCGCGGAGGTGCAAGATCTGATCGATTTCATTCGCAGCTCCAAGAACGGGTTTAGTAAGTAGGAATCTGTGCGCTATGGAATGATCGCGGGCAATGGACGATTTCCGCTGCTCGCACTTCAGGCGGCCCGCCGCGAAGGGCACCAGGTCGTTGTCGTGGCCATCGAGAACGAGGCATCGCCGGAGCTGGCGCAGGTGGCTTCCTCCATTCATTGGATCAATATCGGCCAGCTCGCAAAGCTGATCGAGACTCTAAAGCGCGAGCAGATCTCCGAAGTCATGATGACGGGCCAGGTGAAACACGTTAGCCTGTTCTCCGCCATCAAACCGGACTGGCGGCTGGTCAAGCTGCTTGCGTCTTTGAGAGAAAGGAGCACGGCGGCGCTGATCGGAGGCATTCAAGGAGCCTTGCGCGAGGAAGGTATCGAGCTAGTGGATTCCACGCGCTTGCTGAAGCCTTTACTCGCGCCTGAAGGCGTGTTGACGAAGCGGAAACCGAACAAGGAAGAAGACGCCGACATTCGATACGGGCGCCGTTTGGCTTGCGTGCTCGCAACCGAAGACATCGGCCAGAGCGTCGCTATCAGTGAGAAAGCTTGTGTGGCGGCCGAAGCGATGGAGGGAACGGACTCAATGCTGCGTCGTGCGGCGTCGCTAGTGAATGGTAAGCCGCTGCGCCTGATAAAGGCTTCGCGGGGCCGTGCACACTTGTTGTTCGATGTGCCAGTCGTTGGGCTCGCCACGGTTGAAACCATGATCGAGACCGGCACGACGGCTCTGGCGGTGGACGCGGGGCGAACGCTTCTACTCGATAAAGAAGAGATGATCCGGCGCGCAGACCAAGCGGCGATCGCGGTGGTCGGCCACGAGCCCACCGAAGGAACGCCGGCTTGAGGCCGATTCGGGCAGCGGTGATCGGCGCGGGCGCGTTCGGCCAGAATCACATTCGAGTTCTGCGGCAATTAGCGGGTGTAGAACTCGCCGCCATTATAGACATCGATCCGAGCAGAGGGCTTCCAAAGGCGGAGTTGGAATTGGAGCAATTCAGTGCGGCTATCGTGGCGACCCCGACCCTGACTCACGAAGAGATCGCGGCCAAGCTGCTCGAAGCCGGAATAGATGTTCTGGTCGAAAAACCTATCGCGGGGTCGTCCGCTGGCGGCCATCGATTGGCGCGCTTAGCGAACGAGCGTGGGCGCATTCTTCAAGTCGGACATCTGGAGCGCTTCAATCCAGCGGTTCTGGCGCTCGAAAAGCGTCTCACCATTCCGTTGTTTTTTGAAATTCATCGCCTGAGCGTTTTCACTCCGCGAAGCTTGGACGTGGATGTGGTTCTGGATTTGATGATCCACGATTTGGATATCGTGCTGAGTCTCACTAGAGAACTACCTATTGAAATTCGCGCGGCGGGCATTTCAGTCCTGTCCTCCCGGGTCGATATCGCCAATGCGCGCCTGGCCTTTCCGAGTGGCTGCATCGCCAATCTGACGGCAAGCCGCGTCTCGACCGAAAAGGTCCGCAAGCTGCGGCTGTTCCAGCCGGGCGAATATATTTCACTTGACTATCAACGGCAGGAAGCCCTGCGTGTCGCGGTGCGCGGAGGTGAAAGCGGATCCCTTCCGGATATCGGGTTTGAGCGGTTACCTACTGAGCCGGCCGAACCGCTCGAAGCCGAATTGAAGGCGTTTTTCGGAGCTGTGAGAGATCGCTCGGAACCCAAAGTAAATGGGTCTCAGGCCTCTCAGGCGCTGCAAGTAGCCGAGGCGATTCTTGATAAGATTGAAGAACACTCGAACTTAGTAGCTGAGACGATTCGTCAGGCTAACCTTCTTCATTCCAAGAACGTCGTTTAAGCAATTGATAGAGATGACCGCAGTCGAGGAGCATGCATCCGCCGAGATTCCGGCTCCCGAGCTGAATCTCTTGCTCGAGTGGCCGAGCGAGCGCCCTCACTGGACAAGAGTGATTGCTGCTTCGCTTGCGGTACACGCGACCTTATTCTTTCTGGCGACGAAATTGCCCAGCTTCACGGCGCGGCGTGAACCAAAACGAGAAGCAGCCTTGCGAGCCATTCCTCTTTATGTCCCGCGCGATATTTTGACGCAGAAGGCTCCGAACAGAAATAAGGTCTCAAAGCAGATCGATTTGGCGGATCTGCTCGCGCCGCAGTCTCAGGCCCGTCCTGCTACCGCACAGCCCAACGTCAAACGCTTCGAGCTGCCTAAGCAGGCGACTGCGAAGCCTAACAGAGTCACGCCGCAGATACTGCCGGAAGCCCCACGGGTTGCGATCAACCAGAGTGCGCTGCCCTCCGCCGGAGTGCCGACAGGCATCACAGCTCCGCCTCCTCCGGCCCCCGCTGAGCAGCCGTTTCAAAATGTGGGCTCGGAAGCGCCGGTGAATCCTCGCCCCAAGCTGGCGCCCCCCAACAATCCGGTGCAGGCGGCGGTCAACGGATTGGCGCAGGAGGGTAACGCCCGGCGAATGGTTGTCACCGACGATAATTCGACGGAGCCGATTCCGGCGGCGCCCGGTTCGATCGGGCGAACGGGTGCGCAGCATGCGGCCGTGGAGTTGGAAAGCGATCCCCAGGGCGCGGATTTCAAACCATATTTGACGCGCATTTTGGCTATCGTCCGCGCCAACTGGCGACGAGTGATTCCTGAGAGTGCGCGCATGGGCACGCTACGCGGCAGAACTGTTTTGGAATTCATCATCGACCGGGATGGAAGCATTCCGAAATTGGTGACTGCGGACCCCTCGGGGTCCGAGCCCCTGGACCGCGCGGCTGTTGCCGGGTTGAGCATGTCGAACCCGCTGCCGCCGCTGCCTTCCGACTTCAAGGGAGCGCAGATTCGACTGGCGTTCTCCTTCAGCTACAACATGCCCTCGCAATGATTGGCATTCGGACTGCGATGATCTTGTTTACGCTCCTGGCGGTGGCGGCCTTCGCAACGCTGAAGGGCGCCGCGCTTTGGATTACGCTACTGATCGTGGCGGCTCTGGCGGTGAAGGCGTTCGTGCATCATTTGCGCAGTCGCATCGAGTAAGTTCGACAGGGGTGCCGCGCGCAATGGCTGAAATGCACCGGTTGCGGTGGATTGCAGCCGAACACCGGGAAGGCTAACTTGCTGTTTCTGGAACAAATGCGCGGTTGTGGCGTATGGCGAAACGCGTGCAATGTACCTTTCGTCCGAACTTATGAGGCAGCAATGAAGGTTATGAAAGTTCTCCCATTTCCAACTGCGTCCTACTATTTTTCTATAGGTATCCTCGCGGCGAGTTCGCTCGCCTTCGGCCAAGACGCGGGACCCCCGCCCGCCGCTGCCGATCAGCAGCAATCGGCGTCGATGGGCGGAGGCTGGAAGCGCGTAAGCGATGCGCCGGGCCCGCAGAATCCATCGTCGGCACCCGCCAACACAGATCCAAATCAGAGTTCCGGCTATCCGGCGATGCAGCAGCCGCCTGACGCGAATCAACAGGCGCCTGCGGATCAACCGCCCCAGGGTCCCGGGCCGGAGCAGCAACCGATGACTCAACCTCCGCCGCCCGGGTACGGACCAGGCAGCGGAGCGAACGGTCAAGCAGGATACGGCCAGCCGAGTTACGGTAAAGGCGGTTACCCGGCGTATCAACAACCCGCCTACCAGCAGCCGCCGGCGCCTCAACCCGTTCCCGCACAGCTCACAATTCCCGCGGGCACTTACATGACCGTGCGAGTGAACCAATTTTTGTCGTCCGACAAGAACCAGGAAGGCGATGCATTTTCGGCGAGCTTGGTGCAGCCTATCGTAGTGAATGGCGTTGTCGTTGCCGAACCGGGTGAAACGGTGGGCGGTCGCGTCGCGGAAGCCAAGAAGGCTGGGCGGATCGAAGGTGTGGCGAGACTCGGTCTACAATTGACCACTCTGACGTTAGTAGATGGGCAACAGATTCCGATTCAATGCCAGTTGATCAGCCGCAGCGGGCCGACCTCGGTTGGGCAAGATGCGGGAACCATTGTCGGAACCACGGCTCTAGGTGCGGCGGTTGGAGCCGTAGCGGGATGGGGACGCGGCGCCGCCATCGGAGCCGGAGCGGGAGCCGCTGTTGGAATTATCGGCGTGCTTGTGACTCGCGGTCATCCGAGCATCATCACACCCGAGCAAGTCTTAACGTTCAAGATTCAAGCGCCGATTGCCATCTCGACGACGCAAGCACCTCAAGCGTTCCGATATGTGCAGCCTTATGAGTACGACAGGCCGAACGCCGGCTATGGCGGCCCTGGTTACGGTGGCCCTGGCTATGGCGGCCCTGGCTATGGCGGCCCATATTACGCCGAGAGTGCGCCAGCGCCTTATTATTATGGCTACCCGTATTACTACGCCGGCTATCCATATTATGGATGGCCGGGAGTCGGCTTCTACTGGGGCGGTTTTTATGGCCGTGGGTGGTATGGAGGCCGATGGTACGGCGGCCGCTACTGGGGCGGCGGATATGGACGCGTGGGCGGCTACGGACGCGTGGGCGGCGGATTCGCTCACGCAGGTGGTGGAGTAGCCGGTCACGCATCGGCTGGAGGAGGGCGCCGCTAGTTTTATAGGAGGCAGCGATCACTGCATCGGGCTGAAAGGTTTAAAACACCTTTCGGCCCTTTTTGTTGCTCGGACAGCAAATGGAACTTACTGTTACTTACTAACAGGAGCAGGAAAAGCCCGCGCGTATTGAATCGGAAAACGCGCGTCGGCTCCGAGCGCCTGTGCGGCTTTGATTGGCCAATATGGCTCGCGCAGGAATTCACGAGCAAGCAGGACCACATCGGCCGATCCGTTGCGGACAAGAGTGTCGGCTTGCGCGGGCTCGGTAATCAGGCCGACGGCCCCCGTAAGGATTCCGGTCTCGTGACGGATACGCTCGGCAAACGGCGCCTGATAGCCGGGCTGCAGAGGAATTCTCGCGTGCGGCACAGTGCCGCCGGAGGAACAGTCGATCGCATCCACCCCAATCGGTCGAACGCTTCTCGCCAGTTCGACGGATTCATCAATAGTCCACCCCCCTTCGGCCCAGTCGGTGGCCGAAATGCGCAGGAAGAGCGGAAGCCGCTCAGGCCATACGCGCCGCACCGCGGCGGCTACTTCGAGCGCGAATCGCATGCGGTTCTCTAGCGCTCCACCATACCGATCCGCGCGTTTGTTCGAAATGGGCGAAAGAAACTCGTGCATCAGGTAACCGTGAGCGCCATGCAGTTCAAGCAATTCGAAGCCGGCTTCCAACGCGCGCTCGGCGGCCGATGCGAACTTCTCGACGATGCTGTGAATTTCATCCACCTTCAATTCAGTTGGAACGATCGAATGTTCATCGAAGGGAACGGCGCTGGGAGCGACGGGCTGCCAACCTCCTGCTGAAGCTGACAGCGGACCGCCGCCGCGCCAGGGGACATCGGTGCTTGCTTTTCGCCCGGCATGGGCGAGCTGAATGCCGGGTACCGCGCCCTGTTGTTTCACGAATCGAGCGATGCGAGCAAGCGGCTCAATGTGCTCGTCTTTCCAAATGCCGAGATCCTCGGGCGATATGCGTCCTCGCGCTTCCACCGCGGTGGCTTCCGCAATCACGGCCCCCGCGCCTCCGATCGCGCGGCTTCCCAGATGAACCAAGTGCCAATCGTTTGCAAAGCCGTCTTCGGAAGAATACTGGCACATCGGCGATACCAGGACGCGATTGCGAAAAGCAATCTCGCGAATCTGAAGGGGAGAAAACAGATGAGCCGCCTCTGGGGCGGCAACTGGAGCGCTCATAAGGTTTGGAGCAGAGAACCAGCTTGAAAGTTGCGCCCGGGGATCAGAAACCGCGCTCCATGGGCATCGCGAACGGAGGCTCAATCAGGAAATCCGCATCCCGAATGTCCAGCAGAGCCTGCCGGACGGATTGTTCCGGCGCGGGTTCAGTAGTGATGACGAACGGCAAGTCGCGCCAGTCTTCTCTCGGAAGCTGCAGGACGGCATCGATGCCGATCTCATGCTTGGCGAGTATCGTGGCAAGCATCGCGATGATTCCCGCCTTGTCTTCAACTCGAAAACGCAAGTAGTACGGCAGCTTTTGCGTCGCGACGGGAAGAGGCCTATGCGCATCCAGCGACTCATACGCAAAGGGGCTAACGCGCTCCGGGCTGCCGAAGCGGATCTCGCGAGCAACGCGCATTAAATCGCTGACGACAGCCACGCCGGTGGGCTTCGATCCCGCGCCGCGTCCGTAATAGAAGGTGTCGTCGCCATAGGCTCCGCGTATCCAGATCGCGTTATACGCTCCCTGAACATGAGCCAAGATCGCGGTTTGGGGAATGAGGCTGGGGCGCACTGAAAGCAGCAGGCCTTCGTCGCTTTGCCGCGCAAGACACAGCAGACGAATGGTGTGCTGCAGTTGATGCGCATACTGAAAATCGACAGGCATGATGCGCCGGATACCTTCTGTGTAGATCTCCGCGGGCGTGAGTTTCTCGCCAAACGCCAGAGCCGCGAGTATAGCCAGTTTCGAACGCGCGTCGAGGCCGTCGATGTCGGCGGACGGGTCGACCTCGGCATAACCCAGTCTCTGGGCTTCCGAAAGCACGGACTCGAACGCGGCGTGACTCTTCTCGATTTCCGTGAGAATGAAGTTGCTGGTTCCGTTCAGGATGCCATACAGTTCCAGCACACGATCGCCCGCGATGCCTTCGCGGAGCACTGTGTGAATTGGAATGCCGCCGGCAACGCTCGCTTCCATGGCGAGGTTGACGCTGTTCTCACTCGCCAAGGCCCAGAGTTCAGACCCGCGCAACGCCATGAGTTCTTTGTTCGCTGTCACAACCGACTTACGCCGTCGCAGAGCTTCCTCGATAATGTGGCCGGCCGTCGCGGTCCCGCCGATTGCTTCCACCACGATATCAATCTCGGGATTGTCGACGACATCGCGCCATTCGCTTGTGCGAATGACGGAGCCTTCCAGCGGTGGCAGTTTCTTCTGTCTTGGATTGCGGCTGCAGACGGCTGCGACATCCAGCGCAAAGCCCAATTTTCCTTCAATTCGTTGCGCGCTTTCGAGCAAGATCTCAAGCGTGCCTAGCCCGACGTTGCCGAGACCAATGATTCCCACGCTCACATGCGTCCGCGCCGCCTTGGGGACGACATGTTCGCGCGTCATAAGTGGCTTATGATAGCAACCGTATGGGTGGAACGCGCCGCGCCGTTCTGATTTCGATGGCAGCCACGGCGTTGGCTGCTCAAGACCAGCAGCCGCGGTCGCCGGCGCCGCGGTTGCCGAACCCCAATGAAGAAGAAGACCAGAAACTGCCAAACGGCAAATCGCAAAAAGACGCGATCGCAAAGGAAGAGCACGAGGCGGCGCTAAGAGACACCGAAGAATTAATCGCCATGGCACAGCAGCTCAAGGAAGAATTGCAGAAGGCCGGCAACTATGTCGTGCCAGTCTCGTCGATGAAAAAAACGGAGGAGATCGAAAAACTCGCCCGGCGTATCCGGAGCCGGTTGAAGCAGTAATCGGGCGTGTTAACCTGCCTGACAGCAATCGTCGAAGCTAATGCCCACCGTACGCGACAAGAAGCAGTTGATGAGTGCCTCTGAAATCGATCGGACACTGGTCCGGCTGGCGCACGAAGTGCTGGAGAAGACCACCGATCTCGACCGATTGGCCTTTGTCGGCATCAAGCGGCGAGGAGTTCCTTTGGCGCAGCGGCTCGCGGCGAAAATTTTAACCCTCGAGGGCCTGAAGGTGCCGGTAGGCATTCTCGATATCAACCTGTATCGCGACGATCTGTCGATGGTCGCCGAAAGACCGGTTCTGAATGCGAGGCAGATCGACTTTTCCGTGGTTGGTAAGGACATTGTGCTGATGGACGATGTGCTCTATACAGGCCGCACCATCCGTTCGGCGCTTGACGCGCTTTTCGACCACGGCCGTCCGGCGCGCGTTCAACTGCTGGTGCTGATCGATCGAGGGCATCGCGAGTTGCCGATTGAAGCGCGCTATATCGGCCGCATGGTGCAGACGAGCGCCGCCGAAATCATCGAGGTGAAGTTTCAGGAGATCGACGGGCAGGAGAAAGTCATGCTGGTGGAACGACTCGATGAACCGGCGCAGACCTCTTCTCAAGCGCTATAAACATGGCCAGGCTGGTCATCAAAAACGGCCGGATCGTGGATCCGTCGCAGAATCTGGACCGCGTCTGCGATGTTGCGATCGAAGATGGCGTAGTTCGCGAGATGGCGGAAGGCATTGCCGGTTCCGGGGCGGAAACGTTTGACGCTTCCGGGCTTGTTGTCGCACCCGGATTCATCGATATGCACGTGCATTTAAGAGAGCCGGGTTTCGAGCAGGCCGAGACTATCGAAAGCGGCTCGCGCGCGGCAGCCGCTGGCGGATTTACTTCCATCTGCTGCATGCCGAACACGCACCCGGTGAACGATAACCCGGAAATAACGCAGTATATTTGCGATCGCGCCCGCCACTTCGCTCTGGTGAATATTTATCCGATTGGTGCGATTACAAAGAACAGCCTCGGAACGGAATTAGCGGACATTGAGGGCATGAAGCGTACCGGGGCTGTCGCGATTTCAGACGATGGCAAGCCGGTGATGAACGCCCGGGTGGCGCAGCGCGCGATGGAAGCCGCCGCCTCGCTGGACCTGCCACTGATTGAACATTGCGAGGATCTGGACTTGAGCGATGGCGGCTTGATGCACGAAGGCGCGCGCTCGAAAGACCTGGGACTGCGCGGGATTCCTCGAAGTTCGGAAGACGTAATGGTGGCCCGGGACATCATCCTGGCCGAAGTGACGGGCGCGCGGTACCATGTGGCCCACCTCTCATCGAAGTACTCGGTGGAGATGGTTGCTTTCGCAAAGCGGCGCGGATTGAAAGTGACGGCCGAGGCGACGCCCCATCATTTCGTGCTCGCCGATTCCGATGTTCCGCCCGGGGGCTGCAACCACAAAATGAAGCCACCCCTGCGCGAGGGCGGTGACGTCTCAGCAGTGAAGCGAGGAATCTCCAGCGGAGCGATCGACGCAATTGCGACGGATCATGCTCCGCATTCCGAAGCGGAAAAGCGAGAGAGCTTCGAGCGCTGCCCGTTCGGAATTATTGGGCTTGAGACCGCGCTGGGGTTGGCTCTCGAACAGCTTTACCATGCGGGCGCCGTGACCCTGCAACAGTTGATACGGCTGTTTACCTGGGGACCCGCGACAATTCTGTCGCTCGATCGCGGCACGCTACGTCCCGGCGCCGCGGCGGACGTGACCGTCTTCGCGCTGGATGATGAGTGGACCTACGACGTGAACCGGTCGGCTTCAAAGAGCCGCAACACGCCATTCGACGGGCGCAAGTTTCGCGGCGGTCCGGTCGCGACAGTAGTCGCGGGCGAAATTATCTGGCGGAGAGAATAGCCTCGACCAGCCCGGCTTCTTCTTCATTGGCCACCGTTCGCATGTCCAGTACCACCCTGTCGCGCTCAATCCGCGCGATGACCGGAATTGGCGCGCTGCGAAGCCGCCTGGCAAAAGCGCTTGGGTTGGGCACATCCAGCTCGACGATCCAGGTGGGAAGCTGTTGATCCGGAGTTGAGCCGCCCCCGATGGGTGATTCGCTTTTGCAAACTGATAGCTGAAACGCGTCGAGTTGCCGGGCGACGCGCTCGGCGCGATCGCGAATCTCGACCGCCGAAGCGAAGATCATGCGCAGCGTCGGAATCGCCTTCCAGCTTTGAGTCAACAAGTGGCGCAGCGTGATTTCGAGCGACTCGATGATAAGTTTATCTGCGCGGAATGCGCGATACATCGGGTTACGGCGGATGCGAGTAACAAGTTCGCCCTCCCCGGCGATGATGCCGCTCTGCGGACCGCCCAGTAATTTGTCGCAGCTGAACGATACGAGATTGCCCCCGGAGGCAAAACTCTCGGATACAACCGGTTCATCCAGTCCTTGGCCGCGAAGATCTACCATGCAACCGCTTCCCAGATCCTCGTAGACGGGAATTCCGCGCTCACGCCCGAGTCTGGCGATCTCATGCAATTCCGGCCGAGCGGCGAAGCCGGTGACGCAAAAGTTCGATGGATGCACGCGAAGGATGAGACGGGTCTTGTCGGTAATCGCCTGCCGGTAATCGTCCAGCCGAGTTCGGTTGGTGGTCCCGACTTCGCGCAAGATAGCGCCGGAGCGCGACATGATTTCCGGGATGCGAAATCCATCGCCGATCTCAATCAGCTCTCCGCGCGAAACGATCACCTCATGCCCGGCGGCCAGTTCATGCAGGACCAGGTAAACCGCGGCTGCGTTATTGTTCACCACAATCGCGGGCCTTGCGAGTAAGCGCCTAAGCAAATCATCCGTGTGGACATCGCGCTTGCCGCGCTTGCCGCTGGCAAGATCGTATTCAAGGTTGGAGTAGCCCGCGATGGGAGTGAAGTGCGAAAGCGGGGCGCGGCCCAGGTTGGTGTGGAGGATCACGCCCGTGGCGTTGATCACAGGCCGAAGTGAGGGCTTCAGCAGTTCGGCAAGCCGCGCTTGCACTGCCTCTTCGATCGGAGTTTCAAGCTGCGCGCCACCTGCCAGCAAAGCTTCACGCCGTTCAGCCAGTACGGCGCGAATTTCATCCGCCGCGAGCGAGCGCGGGGCGTCCTCGGGCAGCTTCAGCCGGCGTAGCACCTGATCCACCGAGGGCAGGCTGCGCAGTGCGGCTTTCATCTATTAGGCGATCGCTCGTTGAGCGAGCACTTCTTTGAGATATCGACCCGTGTATGAGGCCGCCACCGTCGCGATGTGCTCCGGTGTCCCTTGCGCCACAATGTGGCCGCCGGCCTCGCCGCCCTCCGGACCCAAATCGATGATCCAGTCCACCGCTTGAATCAAATCAAGATTGTGCTCGATCACCAGAACACTGCCGCCATTCGCGATCAGCCGTTCAAACGACTGCAGCAACTTGGCAATGTCATCGAAGTGCAGCCCGGTCGTTGGCTCATCGAAGAGAAACAGCGTGCCTTCGCAACTCGCCTGCGCGAGATGAGACGCTAACTTCACACGCTGGGCTTCGCCGCCGCTCAAGGTGGTGGCCGATTGTCCGAGCCTTAAGTAACCCAGGCCGACATCTTGCAGCACCTTCAGCCGCGCAGCCAGCCGCGGCGTATCGGCGAAAAACGACAAGGCTTCGCGAACCGTCAATTGGAGCGCTTCGTGAATGTTCAGCCCTTTGTAACGGACATCGAGGATCGTAGGTTTGTAGCGCGTGCCTTTACATTCTTCGCAGACTAGCTCGACATCCGCCAGAAATTGCATCTCGACCGTGATGGTGCCATCTCCTTGGCACGTCTCGCAGCGGCCGCCCGGCACATTGAACGAGAAAGATCCAGACGAATAGCCCCGCTTCTGCGCTTCGGGCGTCGAAGCAAACAGATCACGAATCAGATCGAAAGCCTTGATATAGGTCACCGGATTTGATCGCGGCGTGCGGCCTATTGGGGACTGATCGACCATCACGACGCTCGTTACCAGGTCGCCTCGCTCAACTCGCTTCAAGGGTAGTTTCTTCGCGGCGGTACTCTCGTCACTCGGAGCATTTTCCTGCTGTTGTTTGTTCAGCGTGAAGTCGAGCGAACGATAGACAACCTCATGCACCAGGCTCGACTTTCCGGAACCCGAGACGCCGGTGACCGCAACCATGACGCCTAAGGGTAGTTCAACATCGATGTTCTTGAGATTGTTGGCGCGCGCGCCGATGAAGCGTATGGTTCGTTTGGGATTGATCTTCCGGCGGTCCAGCGAGCGGGAGACGACCAACTCGCCTCTCAGATATTTTCCGGTGAGTGATTGAGCGGAATCGCGGTCGCGAGCCACGGAGTCGCGTTCCCGCGAAGGCGCGGGGAGTAGCAACTGCTGATAACTTCCAGCGAACGTCACTCGGCCGCCATTTTCGCCCGCCCCCGGCCCCAGGTCGAGAATGTGATCGGCCTCGGCCATGATCTCCGGGTCGTGCTCGACGACGATGATCGTGTTGCCGAGATCGCGAAGGTCCTTCAAAATCTTGATCAGCCGAGCCGTGTCGCGGCTGTGGAGGCCAATCGAAGGTTCATCGAGAACATAGATTGTGCCCACCAGGCGGGAGCCCAAGCACGTCGCAAGCTGGATGCGCTGCGCTTCGCCGCCGGAAAGCGTCGCCGAAAGCCGGTCAAGCGTCAGATACTCGAGTCCCACATCGTTAAGAAACTTGCAGCGCTGGCGAATCTCGTCGAGCACGCGGTCCACGATTTCCGATTCTTCCGAACTCAGTTGCAGGCTGTCGAAAAACTGTTGTGCTTGTGCGATGTTCATGCGTGCAACCTCTGAGATGTTGCATCCATTGAGCCGTACCCACAACGCTTCAGGCCGAAGCCGTCCGCCGCGGCAGGCCGGACATTCCGTGTAGGCCCGGTAGCGGCTCATGAAGACGCGCACATGCACTTTGTATTTCTTCCGCTCCACCTCCTGGAAAAAGCGGTAAACGTGAGCGCGCACAAATTCTTTTTCGTCCCTGTTCAAATCCGAGTAAGGGACGTTCAAACGCGCCTTGGCTTTGGTCTTCGGTTTAAATTCTTCCTCGTAATACCAGGTGTACTGCGGCTTCGTCCAGGGATCGACCGCGCCTTGTTGAATCGTGAGTGCGGGATCGGGAATGATAAGTCCAAAATCGTAATCGATCGTGTTTCCGAAACCCTGGCAGATGGGGCAGGCGCCGATCGGATTATTGAAGCTGAAGAGGGGCGGCTCGGGCAAGGTCGCGGTCAGACCGCATTTCCTGCACGCGAACTTCTCGGTAAAATGCAGGCTTTGCACACCCGCTTCCGGGCCGCTCGCCGGCTCGAAGAAGACTTCGCCTGTTTCGCGATAGCAGATCTCGACCGTATCGACGATACGTTGATGCGAATCCGGCCGGATGACGATTCGGTCGGCGAGCACGAACAGCGGCTTCGTGAAATCTATTTCAAGAAGGGACTCGGGTGTCGAGAACTCGAACGTGCTCCCGTTCTGAAAGAGGCGGTTGAAGCCCTTTTTCCGCAGGTCGAACAAGCGATCGCGCAGCGACACGGCACGAGCTTCCTTGGAGCTTGGCCCCGAACCCTCAGCGGCCGGAACCGGGAACAGGGCATACCAGCGCGAGCCTTCCGGCTGCGCCACCATCGCCTCGGCGACTTGGTCTACGCTATCTCGCTGGATCCACGTGCCGTCGTTCGGACAGTAAATGCGTCCCGCGCGCGCCCATAAGAGGCGCATAAAATCGTAAAGCTCGGTTGCAGTGGCGACCGTCGAGCGAGGATTGCGGGTCTGATTTTTCTGGCGAATAGCGATCGGCGGCGCGATGCCCAGAATTTCGTCGACATCCGGCTTCTCCATGCGCTCCAGAAATTGCCGCGCATAGGCGGATAGCGATTCCACGTAACGCCTTTGGCCTTCGGCATAGATGGTGTCGAATACCAACGACGATTTTCCGGAACCGGAAACACCGGTAACGACGGTCAGAACCTCGTGCGGAATATCGACGTCCAGGTTTTTTAGATTGTGAACGCGAGCCCCGCGAATCGCGAGCAGCGGCTTTCCCGCGGAGTTTACCCCTGCGGCAACCGCTTGTTCACAAGAGGTCACGCTGGTGTCTTCCGGCATCTTTTGTTGTTTGAATTCAGGCAGGTTAATCAAGGCGCCGGCACGTGTGTGGCAGCTTCGAGGGTTACTTCATTATAAGATGCGCGAGCACTCCCCGCGTGAGGCTCAGCTACTCGACTAACTCAGCGCAGGAAGCGCTTTTCTCGCCTCCCGGTCCGGATCGTTCTTCGCCTGAGAGACGTCGTCGAAGATCATTGTTTCCCCGTCGGCGGCCGAATACCTCGGCCATTTGGGCAGACCCGCGCCGTTGGGATCGCCGGTCTTCATGAACTGCAGCAGTCCGCCGGCCATTTTAGTCGACAGTGCCCTTGGCCTGGGACCGCCGCCCGTGTGAGTCAGCATGAGATCCGTGTTGTAAAACCAGAAACAAATATCTATGCAGTGGAAAGCGCGCAACCGGCGATCGAACAACGGCGGCTGCCAGGCAAACCAATCGACGTAGACGGGCGCCGGCTGCTTGCATTTCACGTCGGCCAAGGCCACGACACTTTGCCGATTGCTTGTCACAAGGGACCAAATCTCAACTGGCTTCTTGTTCGGAAACGCCTTCGAGTAGGAATCGACAACCTCTCTTGCTTTGTCTCCGAAGCCCGGACCGAATCCAGCTCGTGTCTTCACTTTTTCAACCACCTCTTCGAACGTGATCGACTCCAATGCCGGATCCGCCCAGCTCGCCGATTGCTCGTTCTGAACCGAACTGATGATCATGGGGACTTTGGCTGCCGTGGGCGCCGCAACTGGATCGTACGGATTCTGCGGCAAAATGTTGCCATCTACAACCGGAACAAATCCACGCATCATTCCGCCCGAGGGTCCGGCGTTCTTCGCAACGCCTTGCTGCGCTCGAATTGCGACGGCATAGAAATCCTTCCACGGCATCGTCTGCAATTTGGCCAGCTCGCCGGTCGAAAGGCCGACCTCTTTCACCACGGCGGCCCCCAGATTTTCCGAATAAGTTTTGTCGCCCGATTTGCGGGCTGCCCCGCTCAGCACGACAGCTTTGTGAAACAATCCTTTGGCCGAAGGCATCGCAGTCAGAATGCAAACTTTAGCGCCGCCGCCGGATTGCCCCATGATGGTGACGTTGCCGGGATCGCCGCCGAAATTAGCGATGTTGTCGCGCACCCACTCGAGTGCGGCGACTATATCCAGCATCCCCACGTTGCCGGATGACGCGAAGTTTTCTCCGCCCACGCCTGCAAGGTTGCAGAAACCCAACGGCCCTAAGCGGTGATTGATGGAGCAAAACACCACGTCCCCGAATCGCGCAAAGTTCTCGCCGTTATAGCCATCCTGCTCGATCCCATTGCCGTTTATGAACCCGCCGCCGTGAATCCAGAAGAGCACCGGTCTCTTTTTGCCGTCGCGGACCGCGGGCGTGAAGACGTTGATGCGAAGGCAATCCTCGCTGACGTCGCCATAGTTCCAGTGGTCCCGAAAAGAAGCGAATTTGTTTGCGTAACGCTTGTCCATATCTTGCGGCGCCGAATCCCCCCACCAAAGCGCGGGGTACACATCGGCCCACGGTTTCGGCTTCTGGGGCGGCATGAACCTGTTTTCCCCGGAAGTGTCCGCTCCGTAGGGCATGCCGAGGAAGTAGTGAATGCCGCGGAGAACATATCCTCTGACTTTCCCGTATTGCGTTTCCGCCACGGCGATTTCGTCGCCGACAAGCAGAACCTGTTCATCTTCGTGTCTTGCGGTCTTGCTCGTGGGAGCCGCGGTGAGCGTGGTGCCCAGAGCGATTCCGGCTGAACTCGTTCCAAGATTCCGCACGAACTGACGTCTGTTGGATTTCATGTCGTTCATCCTTATGCTGCCATAACAAAGCAGATTCCTGAACCGGAAGCAGCATTGTGGCATACTCCGCTCAGTGCATCGGCTCTTTCCCGCGCTTGTTTTGTTTCTGGCGGCATTCTCACTGTCGACGGCGCAGCAACCACCGGTATCCGAGTGGACCGGGTTCGTTCGCGACACGGCCAATCAGACAGCCTCGGGAGCCGTGATCGAACTATCTGCTGTCGATCCGAAAGCGTCGCCGGCTCACTTCTCGCAAACTGCTGGAGAAAACGGCGGCTTCCATTTCGCGCGCCTGCTGCGGGGACATATCGCGTGACCGTCTCCTACAAAAGCGCCGTTTTTCATCTTGGACAATCGATTTCCGCCCCGATCACGGGAATCGCCGAACTGACGCTGACGGCGCAAGGCTCCGTCTTTCTCCAATCGAACGAACGCGCCCAAACGACCGGCGACAGCCTGCCGGCTACCGCAGTCACCGCGATTCCCCTGAACAAGCGCGACTTCAGTCAACTGCTGTTACTAGCGGCCGGAACAATGACAGACACAAATGGCGCCACGAACTTCACCCAGCAATTCGCGATAAATGGCCAGCGCGGAGTGGAAGCCGTCTTTGCGATGGATGGGGCGTTAACCAGCGACCCAGAGATGGGCGGAGCCACGATGTCGAATTTCAACGTAGACGCGGTCGAAGAGATCCAATCGCAATCCGGCTGGATGCCGGCCGATATCGGCTTCGGCGCCGCGGGCTTCACCAACATCGTCACACGTTCGGGCGCGGATTCGCTTCACGGCTCGTTGTTCGAATTCCTCCGCAACTCCGCCCTGGACGCGCGCAATTTCTTCGATCGCGAAACACCCGAAAATCCGGAGCGCATTCCACCTTTTCGCCGCAACGAGTTCGGAGGAACTCTCGGCGGCATGTTGCCGCCGTTCCCGCGCGGGTCCTACCCGACGGCGTTCTTCATCGAGTATCAAGGTTTCCGCCAGGTGTTGGGAACTACGCAAGTGCTCGCGGTGCCGACTGCCGCGGAGCGCGCTGGCATCGATACCACGGCGTTCCCCGGCGACACGCTGTACGTGCCCGTTGCTCCCAAAATGGCCGACTTGCTTCAGCGCTATCCGCTTCCAAACGATCCGTCCGGCCCGTTCGGCGCGCGCACATTCGCCACCTCTTCCAAGCTGGCGACCGACGCCGATCAGTTTTCAGCGCGCATCGATCGCGACCTCACCAGCCATGATCGTCTGTTCGCGCGCTTCACCTGGGACGACCTCAATGGACCCACCACCAATCCCGACCAAACTGCCATCGATCCGACTTGGGGCATCACTTATATCGACCATCAACGCAACGCGGCATGGAAGTGGTCGCATACGCCCTCCGCATCTTTTTCATCGCAGTCGGAGCTGAGCTTCACACGCACGACCCCGAATTTCCCAACCGCCGACCACACTGATCCGTCGCTGATCCTCGCCGATGGATTGTATGAGCCCTTCGACTCCGCCGCGGGATCCGTTACCGCGGCTTTCGGCAATCTGTTCGAGGCGCGCCAGGATGTCACATGGATTCGCGGCGCTCACACGCTTCAGGCCGGAGGACTGTTTTCCGTCAATCGCGACACCACTTACTTCGGCATTGCGACCAACGGGCAATATACATTCGGCGGCGGACCTGCCTACGCAACCGCCGCCATACCCTCGGCAAGCGGCCAACATAATATCGCTGTTGGTGAGCAACTCCCGGACACCCTAACGGCTCTTCTACTCGGTAGCGCGTTCTCCTATACATTGGCCGTCGCGCCCCAAGAGTTTCCGCAGTCCAGCCAGATTGGCGTGGCGGCCATCTCGCGCTATGGCATGAACCTCTATTGGAAAGATACCTGGAAGATCACTCCCAATCTCGCGCTGGATTATGGTCTTCGTTACGAGATCTATTCCCCCTTGAGCGAGCGCGCGCATCGGACAGACGGTTTGCGCTTTCTGAATGGACCAGACGGACCGCAAGAGCAGTATCTGATCAACCCGGAACCCCGCTATCGATGGCGAGGGAACAATTGGGGGCCGCGAGCGCGCCTCAGTTGGCAGCCTGCTCACGATCTGTGGCTGCACGCCGGCGCGAGCCTCGCTACTATTCCGCCGAACATCTGGCAGGACAATTTCCTTACGGGCGCCGCCCCCTACGTCGATTACCCACGGCTTACTTCCGCGCCCGGCTCGCCGGTCCGCGTCGGAACACAAATTACTCCCGCCGAGCTTCCTCCCGTTTACAATCTGTCCGGCGTCGACGTGCTCGCCTCCGGAAGCTCGCTTACCGTACCCGCGAACACCATCTGGAATGTAAATCGGTTTGAGCAGGAACTCGCGAGCGCAACCGGCACCTCGAGTATCACTCCTCTAAATGCGAACGCGATCTCCCAAGATTTTCGCAACGCCTACCTGGGCAATTGGACGTTCAGCCTCGAACGTGCACTCCACGGCGTGAGCGCGAGTGCTGCATACATTGGAACAGCCGGCATCGATTTACCTGGTATCGATTTTCCGAATGGCTACCCTGGAGCCACCCCGCAGTTCGCCCCTTACACACAGTTCAATTCCGCCGGTCAGATCACTGGCGGATTCGGGACCGACATGCTGGTGACCAATCGCTCGCATTCCACGTTTCACTCACTGCAGACTTCCCTTACGGGGGCAATCGGATCGCGTGGTCCGCAGGTCCAGGCGAACTTCACCTGGTCCAAGTCACTCGACGATACGAGCAGCGTCATCGGACCCGGCATCGGCAGCACCTCCGGCGTGACCGCGCTCGCGTGGCCCCAGAATCCGTTTGATACCAGTGCGGATAAAGGCCCATCGACCTTCGATGTCGAGCGAGTCCTCACGTTCACTGCTGTTCAGGATTTGCAGGCGGATGGCGCTCCGGGGCTTCGGGCGCTCCCCAGGCGCCTGACGCGCGGCTGGCAATTGCTCAACATTTCCACCGTTAGTAGCGGCCTGCCGTTTACCGTCTATTCGGGTGTGCAGCAGACCGGCGTTGGCTCTTACGGAGCTGATCGCCCCGATCAGATTGGTTCTCCCCACCTTTCCGTCGATCGCACAGTGCGCGAAGACTACTTTGGCTCGGGCGCGCAGAACGCCTCGTTTTTTGCCTTGCCGATCGAAGTGCCCGGAGGCACAGGGCCGAACCACGGCGCCTTTGGCACACTAGGCCGTGACACGTTCCGCGGCCCCGCCTTGTATAACTTCGACTTCGCCATAATCAAAGACACGCCATTCGAAATGGGAAGCGCGCACAAATCGGTCAACCTTCAATTTCGAGGTGAATTTTTCAACTTGTTTAACGTCGTTAACTTCGGATTACCCTCGAACGTGCTCAGCGGTTCCGGATTTGGCATTATCAGCCGAACGGCGGGCACGTCGCGTCAGATCCAGTTTTCGATGAAAGTGATGTTCTAATTGTGTCGAACAGCTTCGGCGGAATTCCGTAGATTGCCGAGGTTTCCGCGGAGTCCGGAAATCCAGCCTGTTGGATTGTTTCATAACTGGAAAGCCTCCCTCATGAATCAGCGCCTTGCGAAATATAGCTGCTTACTTGCGATCGTGCTGTTCGTCGCGGTCACACTCGGGAGAACGCATCCGCCCCCAGATAAAGTTGTGCAGGCGGCGAACCAATTCCTTGCGACTCTGACTCCCGAGCAGAAGCAGAAAGTGGTCTACGCTTTTGACGACAACGACCAGCGTGCGCGCTGGTCCAATTTCCCCACTGGATTCGTTCCACGCGGCGGCATGAGCCTGAAGCAGATGACTTCACAACAACGCGCGGCGGCGCTCAATCTATTGACGGTCGTGCTTAGCCCAATGGGCTATGGAAAAGTCAATGAGATCCGATTGGCCGATGACGACTTCAAAGTCAACGGGTCCAAGCGAGGTCCGCGAGGCGGCGGTCCTCCTCCGAATGGCCCCACTCCCGGCGGCGGGAGCGGCGGCCCACCTCCGCCGTTTCCAGGAGCACGCGCCGGGGGTCCGGGCGCACGGCCGCCCACCGGCGAAATGTTTGGAAGCGATCTCTACTACATCTCTTTTCTCGGAACGCCCTCTACGAATATCCCTTGGATGCTTCAATTCGGCGGTCACCACCTGGCGTTGAACATCACCGTTGCGGGCAGCGCGGGCGTGCTGACTCCCACGCTGACCGGCGCCCAGCCGGCCACCTTCCATCTCAACGGGAAGACCATAAGGCCCATAGGGCGCGAGAGTGATAAAGCCCTCGCGCTTTTCCAATCTCTCGACGAGAAACAGCGCCGGCTGGCCGTTCTCGCCTATAGCGTGCCCGACCTGGTCCTTGGACCCGGCCAGGACGGGAAGAAAATTACTCCCGAAGGATTGAAAGCATCCGAGCTGAACGACACGCAGGCGTGCGATGTTGCTGGAGTTGATCGGGGAGTGGGTCAACATCATCAACGAGTCTGCCGCCACAGCTCGCATCGCCGAACTCAACGCGATCTCAATGAAACGTGGTTTGCCTGGAGCGGTCCCACAACGTTCCCGTCCGGCACGAACATCACCGCCTACTATCGCATCCAGGGTCCGCATCTTGTCATCGAATACGCTCCCCAGCACGACGAACCCGCGAACCACGTTCATACGATCTATCGAGACCCTACTAACGACTACGGAAGCCAGTTGAACGGCCGATGAGGACGAAGCTCCTCTGTCTTGCCGCGCTCCTTTCGTTGACGTTACCTGTGTTCGCACATCGTCTCGACGAGTACCTGCAAGCCATCCTGGTTTCCATCGAGCAAGATCATATCCGGCTCTCGATGCGCCTGATTCCTGGTGTGGCGGTCTCCTCTGCTGTAATCGCCGCTATCGATGTGAACGGCGACGGTGTTTTTTCCGAGCCCGAACAGCGGCGCTATGCGCAAACGGTCTTGCGCGACCTTTCGCTCCACGCCGATGGGCGCCCTCTGCAGCCCCGATTGGAAAGCCTTCGCTTTCCCGACCCGGGGGATATGAAGCAGGGGCTTGGCGAGATTCACCTCGAATTCACTGCTGCGCTGCCCGCCGGTAGTTCCCATCGCATCCTGGTTGTCAAGGATCGTCATCAATCGGCGATCTCCGTCTACCTGATGAACTGCCTCATTCCCGAGAACCACAACCTCCTCGTACTGGCGCAGGCTCGCAACCCAAACCAGTCCTACTATCGAATCGAATTCGCGGAAGCAGCTCCGGCCGAAGGCCCGCTGCCGTCCCGCCTGCGGTCTTACTTCGCACATATTGGCGGGAATTTTGCTAGCGTGCCCGCCATGTTCCGCCTCGGCATGCGCCACATCGCTGAAGGGACGGATCATCTCCTGTTTCTACTTGCTCTGCTCTTGCCCGCGCCGCTGCTTTCGTTTCGATCCCGTTGGTCTGAGCCTGCCAGCATTCGTCATACCCTGGCGCAGATCGTCAAAGTCGTCAGCGCATTCACACTCGGCCATTCACTCACGCTCGCCTTAGCTGCGGGGGGTGCCGTATCCTTGCCCCAACGGCCTGTCGAAGTGCTGATCGCCTTCTCCATTCTGGTCTCCGCCGCTCACGCGCTACGCCCGCTTTTCCCCGGACGCGAACCGCTCGTTGCGGCCGCCTTCGGGCTAATTCATGGGATGGCCTTCGCCGCCACTCTGCAACACTTAGGAGTCGGTACCTGGCAGCGTCTGGCAGGCATCTTGGGATTTAACCTCGGCATCGAAACTGGGCAATTGCTGGTGGTATGCGGGGTCGCGCCGTCGCTCATCCTACTGAGCCGAACGCCGGCCTATTCCATCTTCCGGTTCTCAGGCGCTCTTTTCGCCGGCTTCGCATCGGGCGGCTGGATCCTTGAACGCCTTTTTGGAGCCAATGCTTCGGTTGATCTGGCCGTCGCTCGCGTGGCGCAAGATGGTCCGTGGATCGCCGCTTGCTTATTCGCAATCAGCTTCGTTGCGTGGCAGCGCCGCGGAACATCCGGTCCGACAGCCTCTTCATGGATGAGCTAACGGAATTCCGCGGCAACCTGCTCGATTGGTTCTCAAAGCACCGCCGCGACTTGCCCTGGCGCCGTACGGCCGATCCCTACGCGATCTGGATTTCCGAGATCATGCTCCAGCAGACGCGTGTCGCAGCCGTCATTCCTTACTATGAGCGGTTCCTCGAACGCTTCCCCACCATCGACGCGCTCGCCTGTGCGGAGGAATCGGAGTTATTAGCGCATTGGGCTGGACTCGGCTACTACTATCGCGCGCGCAATCTTCAGAAGGCCGCGCAGGCGATGCGTGCGCACGGCGGCTTTCCGACGACCTATGCAGAGATCCGGCGCCTCCCGGGGGTCGGCGATTACACAGCGTCGGCGGTCGCAAGCATCGCATTCGCACTTCCTCATGCGGTGCTGGACGGCAACGTGCTGCGCGTGCTAAGCCGTGTGGATGAGGATGCCACCAACATTGCGTCGCTCCCCGGTCGCAAACATTTCGCCCAATTAGCCAACGCTAAGCTGGATGGCACCCGGCCCGGTGCATTCAATCAAGCCATGATGGAACTCGGCGCAACGGTCTGCCTGCCCGGTAACCCGCAGTGCCTGCTGTGTCCCGTCGCTCGTCTTTGCCGCGCTCGGGCGAGCGGGCGCCAGCGCGAATTGCCGGTCAAGCTTGTTGAGCGCAGATCCGTGGAGGAGCATCGCACGGTCTTCTGGATTGAGCGGCGGGGTAGCGTTCTGTTGTGGCAGCGCGAGGCAAGCTCCCGATTGATGCCGGGCTTTTGGGAATTGCCCGAACAGGCGCACGTCTCCGGCCTGCTGGCCGGACGCAAGCTAGGGTCCTTTCGCCATGCCATCACCTTTCACAACTACCGGTTCGACTTGGTGGAAACGCAGCCGCCTGACGCAATCGGTTCATGCCGATGGGTAGCGCTCGACACACTGGCCTCTTTGCCGTTGAGCACCGTTCTTCGGAAGGCGAAACGCATCGCGGACCGGCGCCCTATTAGGAATGAGTCGGCAGTCGCCGGCACGAACGGATGAGTTTTCCGCTACACTGACACACAAGAGGATCGCTATGTTTAAACGCGTGGCGCTGGGATCCGCGATAGCATGCCTTGCGGCCTTTGGGCAGGAGGCGCCTGCAAGTTCAGCTCCCCCCGCTTACGAATCGACAGTGAAACCGTCGCCCACTCAGGCTTCGGCGCCACCCGCTCAGAACCCAGGCGGCTTTAAGCGGCGCGAAGAAGCGCAACCGGCAGGCCCGTACCAGATCGCGGCGGGCACCCACGTTCTGCTGAATATGATCAACAGCGTCAGCACGAAACAGGCTCAGCCGGGCGATCGCTTGTATCTGGAGACCGCCTTCCCGGTGCTGTCGGGACCCCGGATCGTTATTCCGCAAGGCAGTTGGGTGACCGGAACGATCACGGAAGTGAAGCGTCCGGGGCGAGTGAAAGGGCGCGGTGAACTGCAAGTGCGGTTTGATTCGCTCACGCTGCCGAACGGCATCACCCGCAATTTTCGATCGGACTTGGGCGCGCTGGACGCGCGCAACGGCGAAACACTGAAGCGGGAAGAGAGCAAAGTGACCGGCCCCGGAGATAAGAAGACCGACGTGGGAACGGTGATCGGAACTACCACGGCGGGGACCGTCATCGGCTCCGGTGTAGGCGCGGCTGCCGGCAATGTGGCGCGCGGCGCGGGAATCGGAGCAGGCGCGGGCGCCGCGGCCGGCTTGCTGGGGGTGCTGTTAACTCGCGGCCCCGAGGCCATGCTCCCCAGAGGATCGACCGTGGAGATGGTGCTCGACCGGCCTCTCACCTTCGAGGACGCCGATCTCGATTTCAGTAAAGCGCCGGAACATGCGGCGCTGCCGGAGGGTTCGCCCGCCCAACGGGAAAGCCGAGGCCTCGGGTCCCATTTCCCGTACTGACGTCGCGAATCTCGATGGGGGACGATGAGCCGATCGAAATTCCCATCACAAATGTCTTCGACTTGCACACCTTCGCACCGCGCGACATCCGAGCCGCTACCGAAGCGTATCTGGAGGAAGCGTATCGGCTGGGAATGACCGCTGTGCGCATCATCCACGGCCGCGGCATCGGCGTTCAACGAGAGATGGTGCGATCCATCTTGGCCAGCACCCCGTACGTTACACACTTTTCAGACGCCCCGATGGAAGCCGGCGGCTGGGGCGCAACCGTTGTCACGCTGGCGTCCAAAAGCTAGCGGCGAAAACGCCGGATAAGCAGCTTGTGGCGATCAGATCTGTACAATCCGAGAACATAGATAACCGGCTGCCCTTGCGTTGAATAAATCAGCTGGCGAATGCGCAAGACGGGCGCGCCTTCCGTCACGCGCAGCAGCGCTGCGGCTCGTCTGTCTGCCGCCGAGGCATCTACTTCCTCATCCGCATAAGCGAGTTGCGTCCGGTAGCGGCTTTCAAGCGTCGCGAACAGCGAACCGCGTTCCAAGGGTTTCGCGGCTAGTTCCCCGAACTTCGTACCATCCAGGTAGCTGGTCTCAAGCGCGAGCGGCTCCCGTTCCACCTGTCGCAAGCGTTCGAGCTTTACCAGCGCGCTGCTTCCGGTAATGCCGAGCCGCGCCGCGATTTCCGGCTGATCTTCGACCAACTTGGCTCCCAGCACGCGTGAAACAACCGAGAAGCCACGGCCGGCCATCAGTTCCGTGGTGCTGACCAGCTCGTTATAATTGACCTTCGGTACGGCCACGAAGGTGCCCGCTCCGCGCCGCCGCTCCACAAGGCCCTGGCGCTCAAGCCCAGCGAGCGCGCTACGCGCTGTCATCAAGCTGACGCCGTGTGCGCGGGCCAATTCTCGTTCGGAGGAAACCGCGTCTCCCGGTTTTAACTTTTCGCGCTCAATCCGCTGCAGGATGGCGCGCTGAATTCGCTGATATGCGGGCTGGCGCTGACGGTTGCGAGTTGGCTGGTCGCGTGGCATGGCGCGTCGGGTACATTCAGCCTCTCCATTCTGCTCTATAGCAGCAAGGCTGTCTAGAGATAATGGCCGTTTTTTTCTTGACCGGCTCGACAGCTAGCGATACACTCCCAAACAGACCGCTATATAGCAGTCTGGGTGAGGAGGAGTCGTGTTGCTCAGCAGGGGTGTAGGTCGCCGTTTGCGTTTTTTCGGCTTTAGCCTGGTGTTCCTGGCTGGCCCGTACCAATGGGGACGGGCGCAGAATGCGCAAGGCACCATCGTGGGACACGTCACCGATCCGTCGGGTCAGGGAGTGAAAGGCGCCAAAATCACCGTCAGAAATACCGGCACCAGCGTAATCAACGAATTCACGACCAACGGGGCCGGCGACTATGTGGTTGTGAACTTGATCCCAGGGGCCTATGAAGTAACGGCAGAGGCGACCGGTTTTCAAACGGCCCGCGCCAATGGTTTGCAGCTTCAGGTGGAGCAGACTCTCCGGCAGGACTTCACCATGAAACTGGGCCAGGTGAGCGAAGAGGTAACGGTCTCGGCGGCTAGCCAGATGGTCAACACGGACAACGCCACTATCGGAAACGTTATGCCGGCCGACCTGATTGAAGCCCTGCCGCTCAACGGACGTGATTTCACGAACTTGCTCAGTATCGATGCGGGCGCTACGAATTTGTCCGGTGGTATCCAGGCCACCGGCTACGTGCTGCACGGACTCAATCCGGCATTTCGCGAAGTAAGCGTTGACGGCGCGCGTCCGGATTCCATCAGTTACCTGATCGATGGCGTAACGGATAACGACTTCTTCTTCAGCGCCCCTAGCAACGTCCCCGGCGAAAACGCGATTGCCGAGTTCAAGATACAAAACGGGCTCTATGGCGCCCAGTATGGCCAGGGTTCCGCGCAAGTCAACGTGGCGATCAAATCGGGAACCAATCAGGTTCATGGAACGGCGTACGATTTTCTCCAGAACGATGCACTGCAGCCGAGCGATCCCGAGACAGCGTTTCTCAACGCCAAGAACGGGACTGATTTCCCGGTTAAGACTCCCTTCAAGCAGAACCAGTTCGGCGGCACCTTAGGCGGTCCGGTACTGTTGCCGAAGCTTTATAACGGGCGCAACAAGACGTTCTGGTTCTTCGGCTACGACGGTGGCCGTCAGGTGAATTTACAAGGCGGCGGTGTCGAAAGCATTCAGGTTCCGACTCAGGCCGAGCGCAGTGGGAATTTTTCCGATTGGCCGTATCCCATTTACAATCCCTTGAGCGGCGGTTCTGTGCCTGCCACGGCCACCAATCCCGCGGGGCGCATTCCCTTTGCCGGGAATCAGATTCCCTCCGCCCTGCTGGATCCAATCGGGCAGAAGCTGCTGTCCTACTATCCCCTGCCGAACGTCAACTGCGCGATGCCCTGCCTGAACTACACGGCGGTGGCGAAAAACACCAAGGTAATCGACACCGAGACCATGCGGGTGGATCAAAACTTCGGAAGCGCGAACCGGCTCTTCTTCACTGGCATTCTCTCCGACGATGATGAACCGAACCCGTCGATCCTGCCTGCGACCGGCTCGACGAGCTACAAATACAGCCGTCTATTCGGACTTGAATGGCAGCATTCCTTTTCCGGCACGCTTTTCAACGAAGCGCGAATAGGCTATAACCACCAGTTCTTTCATACCGGCGTCGACACGGCTTATGGTTCCAACCTGGCGTCCGAACTTGGGCTATCGAATTCCCCGAATATTCCGGCCTTCTATGACATTCCGGTTGTCAGTTTAAACGACGGCTATTCTGGTATCGGCAGTAATAACGGCGGCTACACCCAGAAAGACGACGTGTTTCAGGTGGTCGACGACTTTACCTGGATCCATGGCAAGCACACGATCACTGCGGGGCTGGACATCCGTCGGGTCTACCTGTACGACACGGATGGATTTACAGCGATGGGCCAGTTGAACTTTTCGGGAGCGTACACCGCACTGAATCCCTCTACGACGGGCTCGGCCAATGCCACCGGCGGAAACCCCATCGCCGATCTGCTCCTCGGAGATCCGTTCGGCGTCTCCGCGCCCCCGCCGCTCGGCTCCGACTTATACCGCCTCAGAGGAAATAACTGGAATTTCTTTGTAGAAGACGATATTCGAGTTACTCCTCGTTTGACACTGAATTTGGGGTTGCGCTATGAGATTCCGACGACGTTTCACAGCGCTAACAACAGCGGTTACGCGTTCAACGAAGCAAACGGAGGCGGCTTGGTTTGGGCCAATTCACCCTTTACGCAGTCCGTGCTCAGCAATCCCGGCGTAAATCCCGAGTGGCTGCAGTGCTGCGCTAATAACCAGCTCGTGCCCGTCGACAAACACGATTTCGCCCCGCGCTTCGGTTTCGCGTGGCGGCCATTTGCCACCGACCGCTTCGTGCTGCGTGGCGGCTACGGAATTTTTTACGATACATACAACCGCTTTTATGACGGCAGCACCTATGATGACGACGCACTTTACACCCTGGCGCCCAATCCGAATTACCCTTCAGCAACTGGCCTGGAGAGTACATCCCCGCTCGCATTGCACACCCTGTGGCTGCCGCCGGTCAATAGCGCCGGCCTGTTCTCGGGACCTACTTACACGTTTCCTTTGACACAGGTCAATTGGCCCGGGAATCACACGCCCTATAACCAGCAGTGGAGCTTTGACACTCAATATTCCATTAATCCGACGCTGCTCGTAGATGTGGGATATGTCGGATCCCATGCCATTCATCAACCCACCCAGCTTCTCTTCGGCGTGGCCTATCAGCCGCCGGTAGCCGGAGATCCGTGTAACTTTCTCTTAGACGCCTCTCAGGCGACCGGCAGCAATGCGAGCTGCTTGAGCGATCCTAATTTCGTGCCTGTGGATAAACGGCAACCATATCCGGGCATGTCACCGGGCCTGTATGCCAATGCCAACGTCCTTTCGAGCACTTACAACGCTATGCAGGTGCAGCTAATCAAACGGCTTGGCGGAGGCTTGCAATTTCATTTAAATTATACGTGGTCTCAGGCGCTGGATGAGTCCTCCGGAATCAACGACATCGGGGGCCAGAACGATTTCATTATGGATCCCCATGACATCAAGCAGGATTACGGGCGGGCTGGATACGACCAAAGTCAGCGATTTGTAGCAAGTTACTCGTATGAGATCCCTATAGGGCGAGGCAGGCATTGGTCGTTCCCCAAGTTTAATTGGTTGATTGGCGGATGGAATACCAGCGGCATTTACACATTAGCTTCCGGCTTTCCGTTCAGCGTTTATTCATATGGCTACTTTACGCAGGACCAGACCGGCAGCGTATTCGGCGGACGATCGCGCGCGAATGTGACTGGAAATCCTCTAACCGGCTTCGATCAAACTTATCTGCAGTGGTTCAATACCGCCGATTTCTCATCGGCGCCTTTGGGCACTTATGGTAACAGCGGCCGCGGCATTCTGCGCTCGCCTTATTTCGAAGACTGGGACACCAGCGTTTCCCGCAATTTCTTGATTACGGAGCGGCAGCAGCTTCAATTCCGGCTCGAAATTTTCAACACCGGCAGCAACTGGCACAGCACAGCGCATTTCCCGGATCAGACCGTTTCCGATAGTCCGGCAAACTGCACGCCAGGACCTTCAGGCAATTGTAGCTTCGGGTCCCTTGTCTCTCTGAATGGAGCGGGAACGCTGAATCTGTGGAACCCACGGACTCTCCAGTTGAGTTTGACGTATTCTTTCTAGAGCGGAATTGAGCTGATCGGCGGCATATTCAAAGAACCGGAGGACTAATATACATGACAAGACTTGCTCTCCTGACGGCGCTGATCGTGTGCGCTGAAGCTTCGGCTCAAGTGGTACTAGCTCCGCCGAACCCGCAAGTCGGCTCGCCTCAGCCGGCAACGGCCAATCCGAAAGTGCCGCGCCCGGGCACAAGGCCGTGCGTCGTGCATCTGTTCGAGAACATGGAATTCGCCGACTACAATCCCAAAGCCTTCGATTACACGCCGCCTCCGGAATGTCACGGGCCCTGGGCCAAGGTCGTCTTTACTGCGGACTTCACGGTCACAGAAGGCAACCAGTACGACCGCACCGGCTCGTTCTACCTCGGCCACGCCAATATTTATTACGGCACCACCGCCGAACCCGGCGCCAACCTGAGCCCGGATTGGCATGTCGAGCGCGATGTAACTGACCTCAGCGCCATCTTCAAAAGCCCGCAAACCGGCGAGGCGATCCTTGGCAACTTCGTCGGAACTTACAATGGCGTGGTCTACAACGGCATCATCTATGCCGATGCCGCGCTCGAGTTCTATCCGGCTTCTCCTTTCTGGCCCGCGCCATCGACCCCAGACGTGGTAGTTCCCATGCCCGATGCCGAAGGCGGGGCCGTCACTCTGAACACCACCTCGAGCCAGTTGACCCAGACCGTTAATTTGCCCGAAAACGTGGAGCGCGCCTATCTGGACATCATCACGCAAAGCCAAATCGGAGACGAGTTCTGGTACACCTGTGTGCCGAACGACGTCGCGAGCGAACTCCAAAGCTGCGGCAACACTGCCTTCCGCGAAGCTGAAATCTCGATCGATGGCCAGCCGGCGGGTGTCGCGCCGGTCTATCCATGGATCTACACGGGCGGCATAGATCCGTTTCTCTGGGCACCCATCCCGGGTGTCCAAACCTATGAATTCACCCCCTACCGGGTAGATCTGACACCATTCGCCGGACTGCTTTCGGACGGCAGCCAGCACACCGTCGCTCTCAGCGTCTATAACGCCAACAATTATTTTCTAGCGACGGCTAACTTATTTCTTTACACAGATCACGGCGCCAAGAAGGTAACAGGCAGCATAACGAGTAACAATCTCTCCGCCGCTCCATCGCCAATTATCCAAGAAAATATCACGACCGCCGCAAACGGAGACGTGAGTGGAATTGTGACTGTAACTTCTACTCGGGACTACTCAATCACCGGCTTCGTCAATACATCACATGGAAAGGTCGAGACTACTGCCGGCCAGATTGTTCAATTTTCTAATTCACAGCACTTCAACATTACTTCAGCCGAGTATGTGCAAGACATCCATCAATCTACTTTCACGGTCGCTCACACCTCGTCGCAAAACGGTTCAGTCGTCCAAGACTCCGTAAAGCAGTTCGAGTACCCGCTGGTTCTGAATTATTCTCAGGTGGGAACCTCCACCGGAATCGCGGTGACCACTACCGTCCAGCAATCCGACATTGCGAACACCAGCGAAAGATTAAACGGCTTCCCGATTTACGATGCCAACTTGTTGAACGAAGTGAATTCCACAGATACCCTCAACTTCGATAGCTCGGGTAATTTCACCGGCCCCTCAAACCGCGATAGCTGGCAACGATATGTATCGCTTGATTCGCTTGGCTACTGCTATGACCGTGTGATCACTTCAGCCGACGGGCTGCTGGCTTCTATCAAAGACGAGGGCTGCTGGGGCCATTGAAGCGCCACACCACCCGGAAGTGGTAAATGGAGGTAGTGCGTACCACTTCCGTCGCGTTATGTGTAGTGCGGTTCACGCCAGAGAATGCCCGAGTACTAGGAAGGGAAGAACTGTTTTCAGGCACAACTCCTTCATTCTGAGTAGGATTCGTAGGTTCAGCTATGCTACGATTGCCAACGGCTCTAATCCGTTTCTTCGCCTGAACTGGGTCACACCGTCACAGGCTGGCGGGAGAATCGGGCCGCTATAAGCTATTTCCCGTGATCATTTCGGGCCTTCACGCCCGAAGCCAGCGGCCGAGCCGAAGCGAGGGGAGGCTGTCGTGCCGCTTTTCGAGTTGACGAGAGAAAGCCTGGTACAAGTACCAGAGACTTGGTTCGACTCGAAACTTCTGAAGACGAAGGATCTGCAGCGCCTCCTGCGCCGCGATATCTCGGTTCTATCTTCCGACCTCAAGGTCATTGCTGAAGACTTCGGTGGCTGGGAAAATGAGGGGCGCTCCATCGATATTCTGTGCATCGACAAAGAAGCTCGCCTGGTCGTAGTCGACATCAAGCGCACTGCCGAGCCGAGCTATGTGGAGCTACAAGCCATTCGTTACGCGGCTTTAGTTTCCGCGATGACCTTTGAGGACGCAGTCGACGCAGCCGGAAGAGACCGCGCGAGCAGGCACAACTCCGAGCAGGAGGTCCGCGGCGAGATCCTCGATTTTCTGGATTGGACAACACCGGAAGACGGCGAGTTCGGCGCTTCCGTCCGAATCATCCTGACAGCGGCCGAATTCTCTCGAGAACTGATGCGTTCCGTCATTTGGCTCAACGAACAGGGTTTAGATGTGCGCTGCATTCGCCTGCGTCCGCATAAGCTGGCCGATGGGCGCGTGCTGTTGGATGTTGAACAAATCGTGCCGCTCCCCGAAGCCGGCGCCTATGAAAGCAGCGCCAAAAAGCACGGGCAGTTAGAACGGCTTCGAATTTTCGATCAGCAGCGGCGGCGGTCCCAGTTTCTGAAACAGCTTTGGGAAACCGCTTTGAAAATCACTCGGCTGCATGAGAGTCAACGCCCAGTCGTGCAGCACTCTTCTATTTCCGTGCGAGTGCGCAATGGCGTCTCCTTCAATTACATTATTCGACGGGCCGATTCGCGCGTGGAGTTTCATGCCGAATTAAGTGAGCGCACGGAGATGCTCTTTCAAGAGTTACACGCTCAGCGGTCTGAAATAGAGCAGGCCTATGGCCGGCCGCTGCACTGGCAGGAGCGTCGCGAGCGAAAGGCATTGCGTGTCCAGGAAATAATCGAAGGTGGTTTTCTTAGTCCCGAGGCTTCGTGGCCATCCATCCAAGAGAAACTCATCGACGCCATGATACGCCTCGAAAAGGCTTTTAGGCCCCTCCTGATATAAGTCGCTCTTAGACCTGCGCTGGTTCGGCAATAGGTTCAATTTTGCCTAGCAAGAAAACGTACGACGCGATTCCAACGATAAGAATCGCGGCCGCCGCCCCGAAAGCCCGCCCGAACGAATTTTCGGGTCCGGCAAAGTAACCCGTCGCGATTGGCGCCACGATCGCGGCGACTTGATTGCCGAAGTTTAGAATGCCGCCTATCCGTCCCACGCTATTCGGCGGGGCGATCAGCGACGGGATTGACCAGCCCACCGGAGCCGCTGCCGACAGGCCACCCAACGATATGCTGATCCAAACTACGGCTGCCCCGGCGGTGTGTGCGAACATAGCTCCCGCGATGGCTAGTCCAAGCGCCGTGCCGCCAATCAGAATAGACTGTCGAACGATTGTTTCACGACATCCGCGGCGCACCAGTGTATCCACCAGCCAGCCGCCTACAAGAAGGTCGGTGAACGTGGCGAATAACCACGGCGCACTCGTATACAGAACCGAGTGCAGGAGGTTCACGTGCAGAGCGGCTGAAAAATAGGCCGGCAGCCAAGTCAGAAAAAGATAAAAGCAGTAGTTATAGGCGCCAAATCCGATCGTTAGACCCAAGACTTTTCGCTGACGCACTAAGTCACTCAAGGGTGCTCCCGGCCGTATCCGCGCGTCCGCGCGCGGCTGAGCTCCGCGTTCGGCGATGTATTGCCGCTCCATCTCTGATAGGCCTGAGTCGTCTTGAGGATCGCGGTAGATAACGGCGAACGCGGCGAAATAGAGAAAACTCAACACGCCCGTGAGCACAAAACTCAGACGCCAGCCAAACTTTATTAAAGTCACGCCCAGCATCGGGACACCAAGCGCCGAAGCAAATTTCGCCGCGGCATCGAACACGGCGGTTGCAAGACTGCGCTCCTGGCGCGGAAACCAGTAGCCGATCGCCTTTGCGTTCGCCGGGAAGGTGGACGCTTCGCCGATGCCCAGCAATAAGCGTGAGGCGACAAAAGTCCGAACGCCCATAGCGGCCGCCGCGGCGAACGACGCAACACTCCATAACAGCGCACTTATACGGCCAATTACCCGAACTCCGAACCGGTCGAGCAGCACGCCCATGGGAAGCTGTAGCGCCGCATAAGTCCAACTGTAGGCACCGGCCACAATGCCGAAAGCAAAGTTGGAAAGGCCGAAATCATCGTGTAGCGCGTCATGCGCCACCGAAACATTCACGCGGTCAAAGTAATTCACAAGCACGCCACAGCCGAGCAGTATCGCGATTCTCCATCGGCGGTGCGAAGTCATTCGGGCTCTCGCGGCTGCTTACTTCACGACTCCGATGTAAACGTCGATGCGGCTATCTGCGGGATCGCCCTGCGCGCTGTAGTGAACTTCAAAATCGGTCTTATAAGCGCGATGCAGAGGGCCTGGCTTTTCGAGCGACCAGATACGCTTCCAAAGATCCACGGTCATTTGTGGCGGCGCGCCGCCTTGCGCCGTGAACATGGCGTAATCACCCGAGAGAACTGTCACCGCGTTCATTCCATCCGGCGCATCGCGGTCCGATGTTACCTTTGCTCCTAACGTGTAAGTGTATGGGCCGTCTTTATCGGACTCATAGTTGTTGTAGACGGCGACCACGTGAGTATCTGCCCGATAGCGAATGCGGTCCAGCAGATTCTCTGCCGCAAGCCGCTCCCATAGCCTGCCGATAGAGCTTTCCTTTCTCTCTTGCGCATTGCTGGTCCGGACCTGTATACCCACAATCGTGAAGGAATCGATATGAAGTTTCACAAGGTTCATGTCTTCGGCCGCGACCGGTAGCAGAATGAGCAAGAGGCTTGCGCTTGCGCCGAACAGCTTCATCGATCTCGCATCATATCCTATGGCAGCTGTCTCGGCCCCGCACTCGGCAACTGCAGCGCCGCAGCGCGGGAGCGGCTTGAGATGGCTTCCACCGCCAAACGCAAGGCGGTAGGAGCCTTTGTCAAAAACATCGTCAGCAAACGATATCGCCAGCCGGGAATGACGAACAGCTTGCGGCTGCGCAGGCCTTCGAGCGACGCTTGAACCACCTCTTCGGGTGTCAACCAAAATGCCGGGCTGGCGAGACCATCACGCTGCACGCCCATAACCGAATGAAATTCGGAGTACGTGAATCCGGGGCAGAGAGCTTGCACAGCGACATTTGAATTCAACCCCCGAAGTTCGAGATACAAGCCTTCCGTAAACGAAGTCATCCAACTCTTGGTGGCGCAATAACTCACGCTGCCGGCGTTCCGCACAAACGCCGCTACCGACGCAACATTTACGATCCCGCCGAAATCGCGCGGAATCATGTTGCCCAAAGCCGCATGCGTGAGGCGGACCGTCGCCAGCACATGCAGCTTGTGCATGGCCTCCTGCGTCTCGATCGGCGCCTCCCAGAATCGCCCGGCGGCGCCAAAGCCCGCATTGTTTACTAACAGCGCCAGCCTGTCGTCCGAACGAAGCCGCTCGGCGACCTCGGCCAGATCCGGTTCGGCTGTCAAGTCTGCTTGGAGTATCTCGACCCGGGTTTGATGGGCGCCGGAAAGCTCGATAGCGAGCTGCTCCAGGCGATCCTTCCGGCGAGCCACCAGCAGCAGGTCGTGTTCGGGCGCAAGCTTCCGGGCGAATGTCGCGCCGATTCCGCTGGACGCGCCGGTGATGGCGACAAGTGTTCTAGGCACGGCGAACCTCCTGTTGCGTAGGTTCTCATGAGCCCGAATACAGAAAAGGGAACGGATCGATCCGTTCCCTTCGACGCTCGGTGCGTGTCCCGTGTTACTGGTTTGGGCCCTGCTGGTGATTCTGCCGTCGATCCCGCATTTCCTGCTGCATCTGGTCGTACGCTTTCTTTTGATCGTCATTCAGCACCGCGCGAATTCTTGAATCTGAATCTTCGCGAACGGCCTGAAACTTGGCCCGACGGTCCTGCGGCGACAGCGAGCTATCGTTGCGAATCCCCTCCATCTGCTGTTGACGACCGGTGAGGATTGGCAGAATTTGATTCTGCTGGTCCGCTGTCAACTTCAATTTCTTGGTTAGATGCTCAACCTGCTTGTTAGGGTCGGCCTCTCGGTGCCCGGCCCATTTATGCTCCTGTGGAGAGGTCGATTGATCCTGCGCCTGCGGAGCTGGGGAAGGGGTTTGGGGAGCCGCCATCGCAGCGCCTAATACGAATGATGCGGAAAGGGCAATGAAACAAAGTTGCTTTCTCATTTGGTTTCTCCTGGGAGGTTGTCTCCTCTGTTTGGAAAGACGGATCGACGGATAACGGGGTTATCCCCGGGCAGTTAAGGTTCGTTCAGACCTTGTCCCGAAGATTAGGGATCCGCCGCGTTCTCAGGAACCTGACACACTGTTAAGCATGACCGCCGCCGCCCTTTCAGACGCCAACTTGGTGTTTGTCCTCTTTGGGCGCGCTGGGCATCTATTGGGAGATGCATGCGCTGGGCGTGATTATGCCTGGATACTGGGCGTGCTGCTGGTTTGCGCGGGTGCCTGGGGCCTCTATCGAGATTCTCAACCTGGTACGGACTCACCCTGGTTGCAGCCGTGCTCCTGCTGGGCATCGAACTGAATATTACCCGCATATGATTTCGGGGCTCGCTGGAACTGCTTCGTTCGCGGTCGGAGCCCTCTTGCTGATCCAAGGGCGCGTCGCGTGACCCGGCGCTCGCGCGCTTGCAGTGTCGGGATCGTAAGGCATAATTGTCGTCTTCTTGGGCGTTCTCGGCGGGCATTATTCTGGTCTTTGCGCCGCCCGCCCCATGGTGCGAATCTCGCTGCGGATCGAGCCATGAAGGTCCCTTCCCAAGACCTCGTCACCCGCGACAATGTGAGTGTGAAAGTCAACGCCGTCGTATATTTCCGGGCCGTAGACCCTGTCAGAGCCGTGCTTGAACTGGCTAATTTCCTCTACGCCACCAGCCAGCTTGCAAACCACATTACGTAGTGTGTTGGGCGAAGTGGAATTTGACGAGCTTCTTAGCGCGCGCAAAAAGATCAGCGTTCGCCTGCGGGGCGTTCTGGACGTCGAGGCGCGAATACCTCGCCGAAAGGCTGGCAGTGGCGGTTTAACTGATCCAGAAGGAGCGGGTTGTAGCCCGGCTCCTGCGCGCGCCTCTCGAAACCCGCTCGAGCCCTCTTCGCGGCTATAATAGAAGGCGGAGATCCCTTTTGAATTTGCGCGGATTTGTGCGTCTCTTCACGCACCTACAGGTGTTGCCGGTTCTGGAAAACGGCGAAGAAACCACTTTGGTAGGCGGCCAAGCCGTCATGGAAGGCGTTATGATGCGGTCGCCCCGCAGCTACTGCGTCGCGGTGAGGCGGCCCGATGGGCAGATTATCACCGAAGAGAGTCCATTGCCACGCCTCTCGGATCGCTATCCGCTGTTTAAACTCCCCGTTCTAAGAGGGTTAGGCACGCTGGGCCACGCTATGTGGCTCGGAATGAAGGCTCTCAAGTTCTCGGCGGACTGCGCAATCGGCGATGTGACAGGCAAGCAGCGTGACGGCAAGAGCGAAAGTGGGAGCTGGAAGATGGGGCTAAACATCGCCCTATCGTTCTCGTTCATGATCGTGCTCTACAAATTCGTTCCGCTCTATCTAGCCACTTTGCTGGGACGTCATTTTCACTCGGTAAGCAGCCGCCTAGCAATCAACATCATGGATGGCACGCTACGCATCGCCATCTTTCTCGGCTTCATGTTCCTGCTCTCCCGATTGCGAGAAATGCATCGCGTCTTCGAATATCATGGCGCCGAGCATAGGGTGGTGTTCAACTTCGAATCCGGGCGGTCCGTCAACGTCGCCAATGCGCAGAGTTTTGTCACATGGCACCCGCGCTGCGGCACCAGCTTTCTGGTGGTCATACTCATCATTGCCATGGCGTGTTACGCACTTCTGCCGTTCGATAGCTTCTGGGCGAAGTTCGCCGCGCGCATCGCACTACTACCAGTGATTGTCGGCGTGAGCTATGAAGTGATACGTTTTGCGGCCAAGCGCCGCCGGGGCCTGATGGCTGTTCTGACGCGACCCGGTCTTTGGTTGCAGCGCGTAACCACGCAAACGCCATCCGACTCCCAGACGGAGGTCGCCATCTATGCGCTTGAACGCGCCATGGAACTCGAGCGTGCGCAGGGTGGCGAACTCGTCATCGCGTAAAGCTTGGCGGCATCCATGCAATTTCAAGAACGTTTAGAAGAAGCAAGCGCGAACTATGACCAATTGACGGCGCAAATGGCCGACCCTTCGGTCATCGGTGACTCGGAGCAGTATCGCAAGGTCGCCAAGGAGCAAAGCGAACTGGCCGAGCAGGTGACCAAGTATCGCGAATGGAAGCGCGCCCAACAGGAATTAAGCGACGCGCGCCTCATGCTCAGCGAAACAGATCCGGACCTGCGGCAGCTTGCCGAGATGGAGGTTGCGCGCCTGGAACCCCAATTGGCCGCCATCGAGCAGGAGTTGCAGCTTCTGCTGCTGCCCAAGGATCCTAATGACGAAAAGGACGTAGTGCTGGAGCTTCGTAAGGGCGCGGGTGGCGATGAAGCCTCACTTTTCGCGAGCGAGGTGTTTCGCATGTACACCCGATATGCCGAAGAGCAAGGCTGGAAGGTGGAGATCACCTCGATGAGCGAATCGTCGGTGGGCGGCTTCAGTGAAATCACCGCCATCGTTAGCGGTAAGCGAGTCTACAGCCGCTTGAAATACGAAAGCGGCGTGCACCGCGTGCAGCGCGTTCCCGCGACTGAAACGCAGGGCCGCGTTCACACTTCGACGATTACCGTCGTTGTCATGCCCGAAGCCGACGAAGTGGACGTGCAAATCGATCCAAAGGACATTCGAATCGATACCTTCTGTTCTTCCGGGCCCGGGGGCCAGTCTGTCAATACGACTTACTCGGCCGTTCGAATTACTCACCTGCCTACCAACACCGTTGTCTCCTGCCAGGATGAAAAGTCGCAGATTAAGAACCGCGCCAAAGCGATGTCCGTGCTGCGCTCCCGGCTTTATCAAATGGAGATCGAAAAGCAACTTGCGCAGATCGGCGCGGAGCGCAAAAGCATGGTCGGAACCGGCGACCGCAGCGAGAAAATTCGCACTTACAACTTCCCGCAGAATCGCGTAACGGACCATCGCATCGGTCTCACGCTCCACCAACTCGATATGGTCATGCAAGGCCGACTTCAGCCGATCGTTGACGCACTGACTAGTTATCACCAGTCCGAGCAACACCGATTGTCGGCTTGACTCCTCTAGCCTCGTCGTCTTGTACTTAACGGTTCATTTAGCCCTGCTGCAGGGCGTCGAGCTCTTCGAAAAAGCTTCCGTTGGGGCATCTCGCCTGACGGCAGAGGTCCTGCTGGCCCACGCAATGCGTTGTGACCGCTCCTACCTCTACGCCCATTCAAGAGATGAACTAACGCAGTTTGCGTGGATTCAGTACGGCCGTTACCTAAATGAGCGTCTGCAAGGTAAGCCAACTCAGTACATAACACACAAACAAGAATTCTACGGACGGAATTTCTATGTGGACTCAAACGTACTCATCCCACGACCGGAAACCGAACATCTGGTCGAGCAGTCGCTTCGATGGCTGCGCGAGAGGCCTAGCGCCCGCGTGCTGGATGTCGGCGCCGGTTCCGGCGCAATCGCTGTCACCCTCGCCCTGGAAACCGGCATGTGCGTTGCCGGTTCCGATATCTCTTTCGCCGCTCTCAAAGTCGCCGAGCGCAATCGCAGAGCCCACAATGCGGCAGTGTATTTTTTCGCGGCTGACTTACTCGAGGCCGTATCGCCCTTCACCATCGACCTGCTTATCTCGAATCCTCCCTATGTTCCCGGTGCAGACTCGGCTAACATGCAGCGCGAAGTGCGCGATTGGGAGCCGCACGTTGCCCTGTTCGCGGGGGAAACCGGGCTTGAAATATATCGGCGCCTAATTACAGGCGCCCGCCAGGTGTTGAAGCCCGGCGGCCGCTTGTTCATGGAACTTGGCTATCGCTCGCTTGATGCCGTCCGGGAAATGCTCGCCGCGGAGTGGGACGATATTACAGTAACCTCAGATTTGGCCGGATTGCCGCGCGTGATCGGAGCAACTCGGCCGAAACGATAATACATGCAACCCTTGTTCTGTCACGTGGACATGGACGCGTTCTTCGTCTCAGTCGAAGAATTGTTTGATCCGTCGCTTAAGGGCAAACCGGTTGTCGTGGGCGGCAAAGCGGATCAGCGCGGCGTAGTCGCCGCCGCCTCCTACGCCGCTCGCAAGTTCGGCATCCACTCTGCGATGCCGCTCCGAACCGCGGCACGCCTGTGCCCTCATGCCACTTTCGTAGATGGCCACCCGCAACGCTATCGCGAATGCTCCAAGAAAGTATTCGCCGTCTTACAGCGCTTTTCCCCGCTCGTCGAAATGGCGTCCATCGACGAAGCTTACCTGGATCTTTCCGGAACCGAGCGCCTCCACGGCCCGGTGCTCCGAGCGGCTCACGTATTGCACGAAACCGTCAAGGCCGAAACGCAATTGAAATGCTCGTTGGGACTTGCTTCCTCCCGTCTGGTCGCAAAGGTATCCTCGGACCATGCCAAACCGAACGGAATTCTGTACGTCTTTCCCGGGCATGAGGCGCACTTTCTGGCGCCCTTGGAAATAAGGAAAATCCCCGGCGTTGGAAAGAAGACCGAAGCCTCCCTACACGCCATCGGCATTCGTCGAGTCGGCGATCTGGCTTCATTGGAGGAGAGTTTTCTTGCTTCCCGCTTCGGCCGGTGGGGTCTGGCGCTCGCGGGAAAATCGCGCGGCGAAGATGCCGGCGGCTGGTTCGACTCGGAAATCGGCGCCAATGAAGATCCCAAGTCGATCAGCCATGAGCATACGTTCGACCGAGATATCAACGACCGCGAACCCCTGGAGACCGCCCTACTGAAGCTTTCCGAAATGGTCTCAAAGCGCCTGCGCGAGCAGCGTTTGTACGCCAGAACCATTCAAATCAAGTTTCGATACGAGGACTTCTCAACTTTCACGCGCGCGCGCTCGCTCGATCACGCCACCCAATTGGATACCGAAGTTGCGGGCGCGGCCCTCGCGCTGTTTCGCCAATCTTGGGATGGCAAAAGATTGATCCGTCTGTTGGGAGTCCATGCAGGATCGTTTGAGCATGTGGAAGGGCAGATGAATCTGCTCGAAGAACCGCACACGGCGCGCCTGCGCGAAGCCTTTCGGTCTGTGGATCACATCAGGGATCGCTTTGGCGAGCGTAGCGTTGGGCTTGCGAAAACCCTGGGCGCAGGCATTCGCGAAAAGGTTCACGAAAATCCCTTCGGTCTTCCATGCAAATCGCGCGAAGAGAACGACTCCGGCCCCTAGGGCTTTCGTCCTAAGCGGCATTCACGATCTTTATAAATGTCTGCGGATCGAGGCTCGCGCCGCCTACAAGCGCGCCATCGATCTCCTGCTCATGCATTAACCCCACAATGTTATCCGGCTTGACACTGCCTCCGTACAGGATGCGGACCTGTTCAGCCGCCTCGCGGCCGAACCGTTTCTCCGTTTCCGAGCGAATGCATCGATGCGCCTTCGCCGCAATTTCGGGCGTAGCAGTCTGGCCCGTGCCGATTGCCCAAACCGGTTCGTATGCGATCGCGATGTCGGCGAACTGCTCTTCGGTTAAACCCGCAATTCCGCCCGCGAACTGGCGAATCAGAACTTCTTCGGCGCGCCCGTTCTTGTGATCCTCCAGTCTTTCGCCCATGCAAACAATAGGAGTCAGATGCGCCTCAATCGCCGCCTGCGTCTTCTTCAGCACGCCGGAATCTGTCTCGTGGAAGTATTCGCGCCGTTCGCTGTGTCCCACCAGCACCCACGTCGCTCCGGCTGCTCTTAACATCTCGCCTGAGATTTCACCCGTGTAGGCGCCTTCCCGCGCCCAAAATATATTCTGGCCGCCTATGCGGATCGCGCTCTCTTCCGCGGCCTGCACTGCGCCAGGGATGCTGATGCTCGCCGGAAAGATCACTACTTCGCAGTGAATGCCGTCGCTCATAAGAGGCGTGAACTGCTCAAAGAATGCCGATGTCTCTTGCGCATTCTTGTACATCTTCCAATTGGCCGCCATGACGCGGCGTCGCTTTCGTTCGGGAGATCTCATTGGTGTTTCCGAATTTCGTGAAGGAAGCTGGCGCCGGCCCGAATCGTCGTCCCGAAATTTTCGGCCGCCGTTTGGCCGATGTCGGCGAGCGTGGCGCGTGTTCCAAGGTCTACGCCTTCTCGCACGCGGTCTCCATAAACTAGTAAGGGCGTATATTCGCGCGAATGGTCCGTCGAAGGCGTTGTCGGATCGCAACCATGATCCGCGGTAATTACCAGCGCATCCGAGTTCTTCAACGGCAGAGACGGCAGCCAGCGGTCCACATCTTCCAGCGCCCGGGCGTAACCTGGCACGTCGTTGCGATGACCGTACTGCTGATCGAAATCTACCAGGTTTACGAAGATCAGGCCCTGTGCATAATGGCGCATGCAGTCAACGGTCTTCTGCATGCCATCCGCGTTATTCTTGGTTTTCGTTGATGCGGTGATGCCGCGGTGAAGAAAAATGTCCGAGATCTTGCCGATCCCGTAAACGGCAATCTGTCGCGCGGCAAGTTGGTCCAGCAGCATGCCCGCCGGCGGTGGAACCGCGTAGTCTTTCCGATTTGCGGTTCGAACGAAGTGGCCGGGATCGCCTTCAAATGGCCGTGCGATCACGCGCCCGATTTCGTTCACGTCCCGCAGAATCTCGCGGGCGGTCTCGCACATCCTGTATAGCTCCTCCAGCGCGACCACGCCCTCGTGCGCCGCAATCTGAAACACGCTATCGGCGGAGGTGTAAACGATCGGGGAACCGGTGCGCGCGTGCTCTTCGCCCAATTCCTGGATGATTTCAGTTCCCGAAGCGGCCTTGTTGCCTAAAATGTTCCGCCCGATCTTCCGCTCGAACTCATCTATGACTTCCGCCGGGAAGCCGTTAGGGTAAACCGGAAATGGCTTCTCAAGAATAATTCCCGTCATCTCCCAATGGCCCGTCGTGGTGTCCTTGCCGGGTGAAGCAAGCGCGCATTTTCCGAACGCCCCCACCGGATAATCTTCTGGTGCGATTCCCACCAGCGGTCTTATGTTCCCCAAGCCCAGTCGCCGCAGATTCGGAAGCTCCAGCTTGCGACGTTTCGCGATATTGCCCAGTGTGTCGCTGCCTTCATCGTGATAGGCCGCCGCATCTGGCATGGCTCCAATGCCGACGCTATCCAGCACGATCCAAACTATGCGTTCGAAAAAAGGCAAGTCGCTCACTTGAGGCGCGAGTCACTTACTGGGCGGCGGATCGGAAGCGCGGTCCGCAGGCGCCGTGAATTCGTCCTTCAGCCTCGCCGCTCGGTCTCTCACCAGATGCATGAAGGATTCGTGCGTGCTGATTCGCGTCAGTAAGGGAAGAAATTGTTCGGGCGCCGCCAGTTCCTTCCGCAGCCAAAGCGATTCGACTTGCGCGAGCGCGTCGTTCACCCCCAACTTGTCGTAGTGAATGGTGCGGTCCAACTCCAAATACGCCTGCTCGGTAGTCGCGATCTGTTCGAAACGCGTAAGAAGCGCCTTGACTATGTCGCTGGTCGAATAATTAAAAGTTGCTTCTGTGCAAACGCCCGCTTCGCTCTCATAGCGAAACGTCTTCTTCCCTGTGTTCGCCACCTTCAACCCAGATTCGAGCGGTGGCTTAAAGTAGCCCAGTTTCTCCGCCATCGCGAACAGCGGCGCTGTATCGGAATCTTGCAAATGTGCCTGGAGCGGCTGCTCGTCTTTCAGCGACTCCTTATAGATAACCGACCCTGTACGATCCACGTTCACATAGATGAAATCGGGAACGCTCCCCGGAAAGCTGCGTGTATAAGTGATGTTGGGAGTAGCGGCGGCGGCCGCTGTCAGCAAAACAGCCGACATCGGCAAAGCTGTTGCTATCCGCGCCTTCACCGCCGCGCTCCCATCAGCTCCCGTACTCTGAAACGCGCAGCATGGCAGATGGCCACCGCCAGTGCATCGGTTGCGTCGTGCGATTCGAAATTGCGCGTAATACCGAGCAGAGAACACACCATTTGCTGCACCTGCTGTTTCTCTGCTCGGCCATATCCAACCGCGCTGATCTTCACCTCAAGCGCCGAATATTCGTTCACCACAAGTCCCGCCTCCGCGGCAATTAGCAGGACGACCCCGCGAACATGCGCGAGCTTCAGCGCCGATTTCGCATTCACTGCGTGAAACACTTCTTCCACCGCGATTGCCTCCGGGTCAAACTGCTGGAAAACTTCACGCAGCCGCGCCGCGATCAACTTAAGTCGCTGCTCCAAAGCTTCTCCGGAATGTGTCCGAATGACTCCGCCCGACAAAAATGTGTGCGCCCGGCCGTCGGAGTCTATGACCCCAAAGCCGGTTCTCTCGGTTCCGCAGTCTATTCCGAGAATTCGCATGAAGAAGCGGGGGGCCTTAAGCCAGTGCTTCGACTTCGGCCTCATCGACCTCGTAGTTGCCGTACACGCTCTGCACATCGTCATGCTCTTCTAACGCATCATAGAGCTTCAGCATGGCTTGCGCACTCTTGCCCTCGAGTTTCAAAGTATTCTTGGGCACCATGGCAATCTCGGCCGACTCCGTAGCGATACCAGCCTTCTGCAGAGCCTGCAGCACGGTTTCGTGAGTCTGCGGATCCGGAGCCGAGAGTATTTCCCAAGCGCCTCCCTGATCTCGAATATCGTCGGCGCCCGCGTCCAGCGCGATAGTCATAAGCTGATCCTCGGTCGCCTTTTCGCCGTCGACAATAATCTGGCTTTTGCGCTCGAACATCCAAGAGACGCTGCCTTGCTCCCCCAAATTCCCGCCGTTCTTCGAAAAAAGATGCCGGATCTCACTCACGGTGCGGTTACGATTATCCGTCGCTACATTGACCAGCACCGCCGCGCCGCCCGGCCCGTATCCTTCGAACATAATCTCATCGATCTGTCCGCCTTCAAGTTCGCCTGTGCCGCGCATGATTGCGCGTTTGATGTTATCAGCCGGCATGCTGACGGCTTTTGCTGCGACGATCGCGGTGCGGAGGCGCGGGTTGGCGTCGGGATCTCCACCATTGCGCGCTGCAATCATGATTTCTTTGATCAAGCGCGTAAAAGCCTTTCCGCGCTTGGCATCCAGGGCTGCCTTCTTGTGCTTAATGGTGGCCCATTTGCTATGTCCTGACATCTCGGAACCTCTTCTAAGTCTAGAGGATATCAAAGGGGAGGCGGATACGCGCTCCGGGCGCGAGCTCGGATCGCGTTGCGCGGAACGAACGGCGTCGGTGATTCGAAAGGAGACTCGAATGCTGCACCACACGGTCTTGGAAAGTTCTCAGATATTCGCTCTCAAGGCGAGGCGGTTGGTCTCTCGGAAACACGAAGGCCGAAAAAGTACCATTCCAATTAGGCAACTGCTCGAAGTAGTTCACAGGCAGCTAGACCAACCCGGACGGAGGCGCTGGGATGATTCCTCGCGCCTCTTATTCCGTCTTCCAGCAGATCAGTTTCAGCTCCGTCATCTCTTCTATCGCATAGCGTGGCCCTTCACGACCTAAGCCGCTGTACTTGGCGCCTCCGTACGGCATGTGATCCATACGGAAAGTGGGAATGTCGTTGATGAGAACACCGGCGAATTGCAGCTTGCGCGCCGCTGCGAACGCCCGGGGCAGATCACGGGTGAAGATGCCGGCCTGCAGGCCGTACTGAGTGCTGTTTGCGCGCAGGATGGCTTCCTCGAGCGATTCGTACCGATACACCGCCACCACAGGACCGAAAACTTCTTCGCAGGAGAGGCGCGCCGATGCGGGAACGTTCGTCAGCACAGCCGGCTCTATGATCGCGCCCCGCCGCTTTCCTCCGCATAATAGGTGTGCTCCGCTATCGAGCGCTTCCTGGATCCACGCCTCGACGCGAATCGCCGCCCCCTCATCGATCAAGGAAGATACGTCGGTTGAAGATTCATATGGATGCCCGATGCGCAGTGTCCTTGCGCCCGCTACGAGACGCTCGATGTATTCGTCCGCGATCGATTCGTGCGCAAACGCTCGCTGCAAAGAGATGCAGCTCTGTCCGCTCAGCCCGAACGCGCCTTGCACAGAGCGCGGCACAGCCGTTGCGAGATCGGCGTCGGGCTCGATGATGACCGCCGAATTATTACCCAGTTCCAGCGTGACGCGCTTCAATCCGGCCTTGGCCCGGAGTTCCATACCGATTTTCATGCTCCCAGTGAACGTCATCATCGCCACAGCAGGATGTCGAAGCATCGCTGCGGCGAGCGCAGGCCCGTTACCCGTGACGATGTTGTAAGCGCCTGGTGGTGCGCCTGCTTCCTCCACCAGTCGCGCCAGCCGCAGCGCGCTTAGCGGCGTCCGCTCCGCAGGCTTGTGCACCACTGCGTTACCCGCCGCCAGTGCGGGCGCTAGCTTATGCAGCGTCAGATTCAATGGGAAATTGAAAGGCGTAATGGCGCCAAGTACGCCCAGAGGTTCACGCACGGTTATCGCCATTCGGCGGTCAGCGCCCGCAGCAAAATCCATCGGCACCGCTTCGCCATGCAGCTCTCGCGCCGCATGCGCGGACGCGATCACGGTATCGACTGAACGGTTCGCCTCCGTGCGCGCTTGCTTGATTGGCTTGCCTGTTTCGGAGCAGATCAGTTGCGCAAGCTCGTCTTCATCCTTCCTGACCTCTTCCGCGATCCGCAGCAGCAGATCCGCGCGCTCATAGTTCGCGAGGGTCGCCATCGCGCGGGCGCCTTGCTGAGCAGCCTCAATCGCGCGATCTACGTGTGCCTCTGTCGCGCGCGCAACCAGGCCCACCACCGTGCCGTCGTACGGCAGCCGGATCTCATCGTGCTCGTCGGTTTCAATCCACTCGCCCCCGACATATAAGCCATGTTTCGGAGCAATAAGAGGCGCGCTAAGCATACTTCTCATCTCTCACTGTGAATCGGTCAGACGATAGAAGGCTGAACCATGCGGCTGTATCGTGACTTCTATTCTCGACGTGGCTGGTGTTTCTTTGTGAGACCAAAGATCTCGCAACGTGTAACGCGCCTCGGCAAGACCAAGATCTTTCCAGCCATAGCGCAGCTTCGATGGCTGATCGGAAAGGTTGAACAAGGCGACGTAATAACCAGCGCCGGTATCCGGCCTCGCGGTCCAAACGGCTCGAGAAGCGTTCGACACGACGACGCGAGCATTGGTTGAGTGTTGATCGGCGGCGACGATCTCGCCATTGGTCAACAGGGTCATCGTGAATTCATCGAGTCTCGTAAGATTCCCGCCCATGATCAGCGGCGAGCGGAAAACCGACCAGAGTGTCATCACGGTCTGCTGCTCATCATGAGTTAGCTTCGTTTCCCGCGCTTCGCCCGCTCCCGGGCGCGGACCCAGGTAGCCCAACGGCAGCATGTCGGCGTCAGGCCAGTGGTCTGGCTTCACATCCTGCGCCCATTCGGCCGCGGTCGCAAACTGCTTTAGCGCGCCTTGCGAGAACTCGTGCTTCGGCCAACGCCCCCAATGATCCCAAAAGTCGTCCGAGATGCGCCACATGTTTGCGTACCGGCGAAGTTCGTCAAGTTTATCGAGGGGAGCCGGACCCGGCGAGAGGCTCAATATGATCGGTCGGCCGCAGCGCTTCAGAGCGGCGCTGAACATGCGAATCTCGTCGCCTTTATAGGGATGAGAGGCAATGCAATCGATTTTCACGAAATCGACTTCCCAATTCGCATACAAGCGCGCGACTGAATCGTAATAGGCTTGTCCCGCTGGCGTATCCTTCACGCCGTAGTTGTCCGCGTTCCACGGACACGTATCCGATATGTCGGCGGCATCGGCGGCGCGGAAATTAGAATCGGCGATAGGCGAATTTTTCGCTACCGCCTCGCGCGGGATTCCGCGAATGATGTGCAGTCCGAACCTTAGGCCGCGCGAGTGAACGTAATCGGCCAGACGCTTGAAACCCTCTCCGCCGGACGCTGAAGGAAAGCGGCTCGCCGCGGGCGTGTAGCGTCCGTTCGCATCCAGGATGAACTTGAACTCGCCGGCCTTTGCCTCCGGATTCGGCAGATACCAGCCTTCATCCACCACCGAGTACAGCCAGCCGAACGGCTTGAGTTTTCTCGCCAGCACTTCCGTGTTCGCACGGAATTCGGCTTCGGTGATGCTCAGCCCATACGAGTCCCAACTGTTCCAGCCCATCGGCGGCGTGGGCGCCAATTCACTCTGTGCCGCAAGCGGCAGCGCCGCCATCACTAGAACGAGAATCCGTCTCATTGTCCCGGTTCTTTCACTTTTATGACGCGATCTCCGGCCGCATTTCGCAAGGTTTGAACTACGCCCGAAGGCCATCGAATCTCGATATTCTCGGCGACACGGTCGGGACCAAGGCCGAAGTGCACCGGGCCGTCGCTTGAAGACGCGTAACCCACGCTGGTGCTCATGTGGTTGTATTGCACCCCGCTCTTAGTCGTCACCTTAATTCGTGCTCCGATTCCGTCCCGATTACTCTTCGTTCCTTCCAGTTGGATATCGAGCCAATGGCCCGAAGGCGATGTTCGATTCATCCAGATCTCGGGCTCTCTCGAAAGTGCCGTGGCCACCACGTCTACGCGTCCATCACAATCCAGGTCGCCGAATGCCAGTCCGCGATGCCGTGCCGGCGGACTCGCCTCCAATCCTGCCTCTGCCGTTAGCCCGGTCCATTTTCCTTCCGCGCCCGGATTACGAAAGATGCTGTTTGGCTGATCGACCTCTTGTCCTGGCTGCTGTAACGACGCCACATGTCCGCGGCTCACGAAAATGTCCTTCCAGCCGTCATTGTCGAAGTCGTACAAGCCGGCCCCAAATCCTGCCATGGGCAGCGTCAAATTACGTAGTCCCGTGGGTGTGGTGACTTCCTGGAAGTCGCCTTTCCCTGTGTTCTGAAATAACGGAAAACTCTGCTTCGGAAGCGCCACGAAAAAAATATCGGGCAGCCCGTCGTTATTGTAATCGCGGAAATCCAGGCCCATGCCCGAAACAAACTGGCCATCTTCGGGGAGTGCGACCCCCTCCGGAAATGCCGTCTCTTCGAACTTATTGCCTAAGTTATGGAATAAGAAATTGTAAGAAGCGTCGTTGGTCACGAATAAGTCGGGCTTCCCGTCCAGATCGTAATCCGCCATTCCCACTCCCATCCCCTTGCCCACTTGCGCGCGCACGCCCCAGGATTCGGAGACGTCTTGAAACGTCCCGTCGCCTTTATTCAGAAATAGCTGGTTCGGCGTGCCTTTGTAATACCGCGGATGGCAGTAGTCAGCAACCCCGTTAGCCGAGCAAAGCGGCTTCGAATCATACCGCCATTGCATGTAATTCACCACGAATAAATCAAGCAGCCCGTCGTTGTTCACGTCCACCCAGGCTGCTGCTACCGCCCACAGCGAGCCGAACTGCGGATCGTTCCATCGATTTAAGCCCGCCTTGGCCGTAACGTCCGTAAACGTTCCGTCGCGATTGTTGTGATAGAGCGTGTTGCGGTGTACGCCCACCACGAATAAATCCGGATATCCGTCGTTGTCATAATCGCCAACTGCCACGCCAATGTCATAGCCGATACCAGTCAAGCCGGCGGCTTTCGTTACATCGCTGAAATGCCCGTTGCCGTCGTTGCGAAACAGATGGTTGCCATACTTCGGCTCATCCTTCTTCAGCGTGGAGATGTTCGCGCCGTTTGTTAGAAAGATGTCTGGTCGGCCGTCTCGATTGTAGTCGAAAATCGCGGCGCCCCCAGGCATCGTCTCCGGTGCATTATATCCCGGCGTAGGATCGTTCTCGAGTCGAGCCGGCAGCCTCTGCAGTTCAAAACGGATGCCTCCCGTCGAGACCTGAAATGCTGAGATCAGCAGGCCCGTGCCGATGACGCCCGCTGTTAGGGTGGCAAGCTTGTTCAACACAAACGGTACCAAATGAAAAGTGGGCGGCCGAAACCGCCCACGGTGGTGAGGTGTGTTGCTGTCGAAGGAGGTCTTAGAAGTAATATTTGAGCGCGAACTCTACCAGCCGATTCCCGACCGTGTAAGCGGGATATCCATTCGTCGTGCCGTTCCGGTTGCTCAAACCGGCGAGATTATTCGCGCCCCCGGTACCGAAATTCAGAGTGATGTCGCTGTTTCCGTTCTGGCCAAACGCCGAATTCGGGTGATTGACAAAGTTGAATGCCGAGAAGCGAAATTGAAGCTTCTGGCGCTCGGTAAGGTTGAAGCTCTTGAAGATACCCAGGTCCGTATCGAAGAAGGCGGGGCCGTGGATGTAAGGCCACACGATATCGCCCTGCGACCCCCGTGCGGGCAGGCTGAAGCAATTCGGATTGAAGTATTGTCCGGACTTCAGATTGCTTCGGGGATCGCACGTGAGGACCGGTTCCAGCGTCAGCCCAGTTGCGTTCGAACCAAGCCAGGTGGCTGGGCTGATGCCCGAATATTGCAGTCCGCCGCTCGAAGAGAGTATGGGTGCTCCATTCGCACCGGTCACGATGTAATTGCCAAAGCTGGAGTTGAAGTTACCGGTGTTTGAATTAGGTTGAAGCGGCGTACCACTCTGCAGCGTAATTACACCCGATACCTGCCAGCCGTTAATCGCACCTGCCAGAATTCTGTTGCCGTGCATTGGACTGGGCAAGTTTAGAACATACGCCGCGTTGAATATGTGCGTATGATCGAATGCCAGAACGCCGTAATTCGCGTTCAGGTTGAAGGGATCCACCATCGCTCCCGCCGAAGGGCCGTTCTGGCTATCCCCGTCCCTAGTCCCAAGTACTTTGCTGAATGTGTAATCAACCAGGAACGTTGCGTGTCCGGTCTGCTTCTGGAACGTAGTCTGTAGCGAATTGTAATTCGCGTAGCTGCCATGACCGGCCAGCCAGATATCCCCGTAACTCTGCAACGGCCGATAATCGTTGGAAGGGAATCCCGAAAGTCCGGGATTGTTGACCTTGCCTGTCACTGGATCGGTTCCAAAGAAAGAGCCGAGCGGCGGCATGTTGACGTTCAGAGCGTCTGAGTTAGTGCCCGCCAGTAACAGGTCGCGGCTGTGATTGCCAACATACGAGACCTCCCATAAGGTGTGGCCTGGTAAAGCCTGGTCGATAGTGAAGTTGTAGTCCTCTGTAAACGGTGTTCTGCCGTCGCCGGGTTGAAGGGCTTGGATCGAACATCCTGTGCCACAAGCTGCGTTCGTGGACGTAGACGGATTGTAGCTCGAGATCTGCGCTAACGAGGTCAGGCCTCCCACCGTTGGAACGGTCGCATTCGCCACCCCGAGCGGCTCCTCAGACGGCACTTGAATGGTGTTGTACGCAATCTGGTAACGGAAGATGCCGAACCCGGCGCGAATCACAGTCTTGCCGTTGCCAAAGACGTCATACGCCAACCCTACGCGGGGATCCGGATAGAACGCCGGCGACCGGAAGCCGGACGTCGGAACGTTGCTGTTGATCTTGTTCCATTGCAGGCCCGCATTCACAGCCGTGGGATTCGCCTCATAAGCCGGCAAACTAAAGACAGCGATGCCGCCGTAGTTGTCGTACCACTGGCCTATGTGATCGAACCGGATTCCATAATTGATCGTTAGTCGCTTGGTTGCCTTCCACGCATCTTGTCCGTAGAACGAGTACTGGTGATAGAACAGATTGTCCACCGGAACGGCGCTCGCTTGCGAGTAGTTTGCTGCGCGGCCGAGCAGCAGGTCCGCATAAACGTTGCCTGTCGTCGTGGCCCCATAAGTTTCGAAATCGTAGGTGCCTTGAAGCGCCTGCCCGCTGGACTGCTGGTTGCCGTTGCCGTCCCAATAGAAGCCGAACTTCATCGTGTGCGTGCCGGCCACTTTACTCAGGTTGTCGTAAATGGCGGGGTCGGATTTCAAGCCTCCGAAATCGAGACCGTTCGCGCCGTTGAACCCGCCGCCGAATACTACTTGCTGATCGTAACCCGCGAATCCATTGCCGCCGCCGCTCCAACTGATGATGTTCGGAATCTGTACGCGCTTGGTGCCGAAGAGCCCCGGCACGTCGAAGCCCAGAGTCGATGGGTCAATTGCCGAGGGACTGGCTGGCGAGACCGGATTTATGAAGCGAGCGTACGTAAACACTGTCTCGTTCGTAAGGGTCGGGCTGAACACGTGGGTCAGGTTAGTCATTACCACATTCGCCGTCGTGGGCGCTACCAGCGGGGATGGATACGGTAATTCCCAGGTGGGGGTCCACCACAGTTCGACCGGATGCAGGTCGGTCTCGTCCTGCCGGGCATAGGAAACCGTCAGCTTTGTGTTCTCGCTGATAGCGTAATCGATCTTTTCGGTCTGTTCCCAACGGTTCGTGGGGCTCTGATCTACATATTCGAAGTTGTTCCCGCCATGCGTCGCGGGATCCACATTGGGCAGCGGATACGTCTTCAGCAGCGCCAAGGCATTGGGATCCATCATGTTCGCCGGGATCTGGCCGTTCGCAAAGCTAAGATTGCCGCAACCGCTGGACCGCGTGCCTGTGGGAGGGCAGGGAACTGACGTGATAGCCGAAAGCCGGCTCGGAAGCGTCGAAAGATAAGACGCCGAAAAATCGCCGGAGCGCATCTGCGCTGTGGGAACAAACGCGGACCACAGTGTCCCCGCCGGATGCTGGTTCATATACTCATATCCGAACCAGAAGAACAGCTTGTTGCGATTGCGATTGAAATGCACCCAGGGCAGCAGCACCGGCCCGCCGATGTTTCCGCCCGGATAATACTCGTGATCGCTCGGCTTCGCGATCCCTTCCGCATTGAACAGTGAATCGTTCGAATTGAAAACTCCATTCCGCGCGTACAAGTACCCCTCGCCGTGGAATTGCGACCCGCCGCTCTTGCTGAAGGCTTCGAAGATCACCGGTCCTTTGGCGTACTCAGCGTCATAACCGGAAGCCAGATACTTAACCTCCGCGGTCATGTCCTGATTGATGTTGGCGATCTGCGTTCCTTCGTTTCCAGGATCCACCAGATTGGCGCCATCCAGCATAAAAGCGATGGCCCCGTTAGGCTGCGTCCCGTTGGCCGAGTAGCTGCCGATCGGTCCGGTGTTCGTGCTGACCGTTCGGTCGCTGAATCCGGCGCCGTTGTTCGAGCCATTCCCGTTATTCAAATTTCCCGTCGCGATTGCCATGCCGGGCATGATCTTCATCAGCTCGCCCGCGTCGCGTCCCTGCAACTGAATGTCGTTCACCATGTGTTCATTCAGCGTGGTGCTTACCTCGCCTGAATCTACCGGCGCCACGGCCTCCGCGCCTGTCACCACCTCTACCTGTTGACTGGTCTGGCCCACTTGCAGCGCAATATTGGGCAGCGTGCGATTATCGCCCAGATTCAAAGTCACGTGCTGCTGTTGCCAGCTTCTGAACCCCGGCGCCGAAACGGTCACGCTGTAGGTTCCTGGTTGCAGCGCCGTCAGCGTGAAATATCCACTATTGTTGGCGGTAGTGATGCGGGTGTCCCCACTCGCTTCGTTCTTGGCCACCACCTGGGCATTCGGAACTACCGCTCCCGATTGATCATAAGCGGTGCCGTTCAGCGTCGCCGTCAACTGCTGCGCTTGCGACGAAACCGGTACCAGCATCACGGCTGCGAGCAGCAGCCCTAGAACAAATTCGAGTCTTCGAGAAGCCAGTCGGGTCACGCGACCGGGCAACGAAGCCCTCATAAAGGCGCATCTAGACATGGAAACTCCCTAAAAGCTGAGCTAATGACTAACCAAATAGATCCTGGACAAAAAAAAGTGTCATCAAAAATTTGCAGGCATTTACGGCGGCATTCGAGTTCCACCGCCGCCCGATGCGATCCCGCGATAGACTGGTCGAGATTATAAAAAACAAAGCACCTGAAATGCTACGTTAAGCGGACCGTAACAAGATGTTACGTTCGTTACAAGGCCGGATTAACCCGGTAGTTCCTCTGGCGTACAATTGAGCGGACAGATGCCTTCAATGCCAAGCCCACCGGCGGAATTCACCACGCGGGAAAAGGAGCAGGGGGAAGTGCAGGCGGTGCTGGCCGCCTTGCCGCGCTCGCCTCTGATGGCCCGCCTCTTCTCGTTCATTTGCGACAACTATTTCGCCGGACGGCTCGATCAATTGACTGAAGTTAAAATTGCTGTGGAAGTCTTCGGGCGACCCGAAACATTCGACCGTAATCAGGACGCCATCGCTCGTGTTGAGGCGCATCGCCTTCGTAAAAAGCTCAGGCAGTACTACGAGACTGAAGGCAAGTACCACGAACTGCGAATCGATCTTCCACCAGGCAGTTACGTCCCGGTGTTTCGCCGTGTGGACGCCACGTTACCCCAGTCGCCCTCGTCGACACCTGACCACGCGTCCGCCTCCGTCGTTACCGAGGTGTTGCCGATCGAACTGCCTGTCGCCGTGCCAATCCTGGCGACCGGGCCTCCAGCACGCCACCCCTTTCGCAACTGGTATGTCGCAACAGGGTTCTTAACCATTCTTGTCGTTCTGAGCTTACTGCTGATTTCGTCAGTGCGTAAGAACGGAAGCGTTTCAGCTGGTCCGGCCAGTGCCCCTCTTTCAACTCTTCCTTCGCCGCTCGGGGTCGCGCCCGGGGGAGCGGTGCGCTTCTTGTGCGGTTACACTGGGCCGCCGCACATAGGACGGCTGGGCGATGTGTGGGGCCCTGACAAGTACTTCACCGGCGGTGGCGCGTGGTTCACCCGGCGTGGATTTATCCGGCGCGCGAACGATCCCTTCCTGTTCCAGACCACCCGCACTGGCGAATTCTCCTATGACATTCCCGTTCGACCCGGCGCCTACGAACTGCACCTCTATTTTGTGGAAACCGAATACGGGGAAGAGATGGGCGGTGGTGAGAACACGCGAACCATGCAGATTCTGTTGAACCGTTCAATCCTCTTCCAAAGCTTCGATGTCCTCTCGGACGCGGACGGTCCGAGAATTGCCGACGAGCGCGTCTTCAAAGATGTGCGGCCGGAACCCGACGGCAAAGTTCACCTGAAATTTGAAAGCCAGCGCGGGCAGCCGATCGTCAACGCTATTGCTCTGATTCCGAGCACGCCGCACAAACAGCTTCCCATCCGGCTCGTCACTCAGGTTAACTCCTACACGGACCACGAAGGGCGACTCTGGTCTCCGGACAATTACTACATGGGCGGTCAATTCTTTACCGACAAGCCGCCCGTTAGCGGTACGCCGGACCCTATGATGTTTGCGAGCGAGCGCGCCGGGAACTTCAGCTACGCGATTCCGGTCGACGTGCATGGCCTGTATAGCGTTAAACTGCATTTCGCCGAAACCTACTTCGGAGCCGAGGCTTCCGGCATCGGCGGCGTCGGTAGCCGAGTTTTCAACGTCACTTCGGAAGGCGTGACTTTGCTGGACCATTTCGACATCTTTAAAGAGGCCGGCTGCCTGCACGCGATAGAGAAGACCTTTCACGACCTGAAGCCTAATCCGGAAGGAAAGCTCATCCTCCACTTCGAGCCGATTGCCAACTACGCTTCTGTTTTTGGAATTGAAGTTCTGGACGAGACGAAATGAGGGTGCGACACCTCACTGTTGAGGAGTCGTATGCGGGCCCGTTCGCTCAGAGGTGAGGCGATCCACAATCTGTCGTTCTCGCCATCCGTCGGCTGGTCGCCCCAGCTTGTAATAGAGTGCTGCCAGCTTCACGTGAGCTTCCAGCCATTCGGGGTCCGCTTTTACAACCTTCTCGAGTTCCGCGACAGCCGCCTCTATCTCGCCTCTCGCGCTCTTCAGCAGCGCCATCTCATAAATCGCGAAGGTCGACGTGGGCTGCAATTCGAGCGCTCGCTGAATAAAAGTCCGCGCCTGATCCAGATCGCGCCGGGCATAAAGTATTCCGCCCAAATGAACAGCGGCTTCGAAATCTTGAGGATTCGCTTCGAGTGCCTTCCTCAGGTCTTTCTCCGCCCGCCCATTGTCCCCGTTGCCCTCTTCCGCGATACCCAACTGCGTAAGGAGTCCGGGCAACGCCGCATTCAGCTGCGCGGCCTCTCGCAGATCTTCCAGTGCGCGCGTCTTTTCACTAGCCTTCAGTAGAGCCGATCCGGCAAGCAGATAAGCATCGGCGCTGTTGCCTTGCCGGCCTGCTTGCTCAAGCAGCGCCGCTCCCTCGATCATCTTACCCGTACGCGTCAGTGCCGAGCCCAGCACGAAGTTCAGGTCCAGGTCGTCGGGATGAGCTTGGTGGAGCGGCATCAGCGTTGTCACCGCGCGCGGGTCCTCTCCTAGCTTCGAATAGCAATCTGCCAGCAGAATCGCGACCCGAGTATCGGATGGTTGCGCCGCATGAAGCGCACTCAATTCGCTCGACGTTGATCGATAGTCGCCCTTCTTGTAATATGCGAGTGCCAAGTTTAGAAGAATCGCGCTGTTTTTCGGGTCGGCTTTGAGCGCCGCATGGTACTCCGTGATCGCTTCGTCGAAGCGATTCAGGTGAACGAGTGCGGCTGCCAGGTTTGCGCGCGCGTCAACTAGATCCGGCCGCATCCCGAGCAGCCGCCTGTAATCGCGCACCGCCTCGGGAAAATCGCCCCGCTGCTGAGCCTGGACGGCGGTCCGAAAAAGCTCTTCCGCTGTCGAGTCTTGCGCGCTCGCGGCAAGCGCCGCGGCGAGCAGACAGATCACTGCGCGCATCTCTTTAAAGGTAATATCAGTGGTTTGTGGGAATCTACGCATGAAAAAAGGTGCGGTCTTATTTCTGGCGTCGTTTGTGGCGCTCGGTATATCCGCTCAGGACAACTTCGATTTATTGTCCCGACAGGCGACCGCTGCTTTGAAATCGAATCCCGCCGAAGCCGCGAAGCTCTACCGCCAAGCTGTGGCGTTGCGGCCCGAGTGGGCCGAAGGATGGTTCTATTTCGGAGCCAGCTTGTACCAGACTGGAGCTTACTCGGAATCACAAGGAGCGTTCCAGCGCGCATCCCAACTTGCGGCCGACAACGGCTCCGTGTGGGCCTTTCTCGGGTTATGCGAATACCAGATGGGCTCCTACCCCCAGTCTCTGCGGGATATTCAGAAGGGCGAAGAGATTGGCTTAGGCGATAACAAGCAATTTATCTCCGCCATTCGAAATCATGCGGCTCTGATCTACATTCGACAGGCACAGTTCGCAGCGGCCATGAGTCAGTTGCAGCCTCTTGCCGCCATGGGCGACGACTCCGCATTTACTCTTCAAACCATCGGCAGGAGCGTGTTGGGATGGAAAAATGCCGCGCCCGAGCTTTCCGTGCGACAGAAGCCGTTGGCGGAGGCCGCGGGCCGCGCCTGGTGGGCCTTTTGGGCTGGGCGCGAGGACGCCGCCTTGCTATTCGAAAAACTAGTCAGCTCTTATCCGGACCAGCCCAGAGTGCATTATCTCTATGGTCTGTACCTCGAAGACAGTCATCCGGACGCGGCCTTGCGAGAGTTCGAAAAGGAAATCCGGATTCAGCCATCGAATATCCCGGCTAGGCTGCAGGCCTCGGCGCTTGAAATGAAGGCGAGCGCGCCTGAAAAAGCGGTCGAGATTGCCCAGGATGCAGTTCGCCTGGGGCCCTCGAACGCGTATTGTTACGTGGCGCTCGGGCGCGCTTATCTGAGCGCCAATCAGTCGGCCAAAGCGGCGAGCGTTCTTAGAACGGCGGTGAGACTGGCGCCCCAGGACCGCCTAACCCACCTCTATCTGGCTCAGGCATACGTGAAACTTGGAAAAACGGCCGATGCCGAGCGCGAGCAGGATGTTTATAAGCGGCTGAAAACAACGCAGGCGCCGGTGCTCTTCTGACCGTCCGGCACGCGATGTGCTACCCAGTGGATGTTGATCGCCTCAATCGTGTGTCTGATTGGCATTGCCGCCCAAGCCGCCGCACCATTTCAAGATCTGGCTGCCCGTGCAACGGCTGCACGCGAAGCGAACGACGTGCCCCACGCCATTGAATTGTATAAGCAGTCGGTCGACCTGAATCCGCGCTGGGAAGAAGGCTGGTGGTATTTGGGTAGCCTGCTCTATGATTCCGATCAATACGCCGCTGGCCGTGATGCGCTGAAGCATGTGGTGCAGATTGACGCCAAGGCGGCTCCGGCCTGGGCGCTGCTCGGTCTATGTGAGTTCGAAACCGGCGAGTATTCGACTTCTCTCGACGATATCCGGCGAGCCTTCGCGCAACAGCTCGATCCGCAAATGGAGAGCGTGCTCCATTATCACGAGGCACTGTTGCTCACGCGCCTGGGCCGCTTCGATGAGGCCGTGAAAGCTTACACGTGGTTCGTCAGCCGCGGTGTGAAGAATCCCGAGTTGATGGTAGCTTTCGGCTTGGCCGCGCTCCGCACTCCCCGGCTTCCGAAAGAAGTGGCGGGCGATCCTCAACGCTTTGCACTCGCGGGTCAGGCTGCCTACCTCACAATGCTCCGTGACTACAAGGACGCGAATGAAACCTTCGATCATCTTCTACAAGCTTTCCCTAGGGCCCATTACGTTCATTACTTATACGGATGTTTTTTACTCGCCGCCAAGCCGGATGAAGCAATGGCGGAATTGCGGCGCGAGCTGGAAATCACGCCCGCAAGCGGCGCCGCCAATGCCATGCTCGCCTGGGTGCTGCTCGAGCGCGGAGATACAGACGCGGCTAGGCCATACGCTCGTGCTGCCGCTGCCCAGGATCCCTCGCTTCCCTTGGCGCAATACGTCTGGGGCCGCTCGTTACTTGAAGACGGAAAGGTGAATGTAAGCATCGAGCATCTGCAGCTCGCGGAGCAACGCGATCCGTCCAATATCGAAACACACATGTCGCTAGCTACCGCCTATTCCAAGTCCGCTCGCCCGCTGGATGCGCGGCGCGAGCGTCTGCAGACACTCGAAATGTTAAGAGCTAACGCCCATGAGAATCCTTAGCCTAACTGTCGGTCTGATACTCGCGGCCCAAATGGGCCACGGAGGACAAGCGCCGGCCGCCCCTCTCACTTGCGCAACCTGTCATCCAGCGCAGGCGGGCCCCCAGCCGGAAACCTCCATGGCGCGTGCCATTCAACTTCCCGCTGTCGACCCGCTCTTTCGATCGCATCCTAGGTTGGATCTCAAAATCGGTGCTTATTCGTATGTCATCGAGCGTCGCGCGAATGAGGTGACTTACAGCGTTACCGACGGCCGCGATACTCTAATACTCCCGGTACATTACGCGTTCGGAGTAGGTTCCCAGACCTTTGTCCTCGAACGGGAAGGCCGTCTTTACGAGAGCTTTGTCAGTTTCTATCCGGCTATCGACGGGTTGGACCGCACCATGGGCGATCAACAACTCCAGCCGAAGACTCTTCTAGAGGCACTCGGGCGCGATGTGACCGAAACCGAATCCGCGGCCTGCTTTGGCTGCCACTCAACCGGCGCCGTAGCCGGCAAGCGCTTGAATCTGAGCGCGATGATTCCGGGCGTGAGATGCCAGCACTGCCACGTCGGAGCTCTCGACCACCTCGCGGCGATCTCCCGCGGCAAGCTCGAATCCGTGCCGCCGAAACTCAAGCAGCTCTCGCCCGAAGATCTGTCGAATTTCTGCGGGCAATGTCACCGCACCTGGGAGACCGTCGTTCGAAACAAGTGGCAGGGCGAAGTGGATGTTCGGTTCCAGCCGTATCGGCTGGCCAACAGCAGATGCTTCGATGGAGTCGACCAGCGGATCAGTTGCATCGCCTGTCACGACCCCCATAGGGAAATCGTCCGGGAAGATAAAACTTACGATGCCAAATGCCTGGCCTGCCACAGTGCGGGAGCCCCGCCGAGCGCTGGGATGCTCGCCGCCCACGCCGGCGATCCGCCAAGCGCGGTCGTTATGAAGACCTGCCCTGTCTCAACATCCGATTGCGTGACCTGCCACATGCCCAAAGTGCAGTTGCCAGGTGGCCATATGTTCTTCAAGGACCACGAAATTCGGGTGGTTCGCTCTGGCGATCCGTATCCAAACTAACGCTCTAGTTGACCGCGCTGACGCTCACCGCTTTTCCGTCATACTGCACGACGTGATCAGCTTGTGTCGTCGGGTCTATGCCCGTTCCGTGACCGTCGCCCACAAGTACGAGGCGGAATGTTCGTGACCCCAGCATTCCTGGAAATTGCCCTTTGCGGTCGCCGATTGTGAGTGTGCGCGATGCATCGTCCCAATGCATCGCAACGGTCGCGTAGGCGCCCTTTTCGTATGCGTAAGTATTGTTGTCGTCCTCGTATAAGTTAAAGTCGCCATCCGCTCCTGGATAAACCCGAAGCTCAATCGGGTCCGCTGGATTCTCTTCTGCGTATTGCAAGTCAGGACCCATCGGCACAATGGAACCGCCGCGCACGAACAGCGGTATGCGACTAATCGGGGCGGGGGCGTCGACATCCGCAGGCCCATCCACGGCGGCGCCCGTCCAAAAGTCATACCATTTCGCTTTCGGCAGATAAAGTCGTCGCGTCCTCGCCCCTTGCTCGGTCACAGGATTGACAAGGATCGCGGGCCCGAACAAAAACTGATCGCCTATGTTCTGCGCTCTCACCTCCTCTCGAAAATCCATGACCAGCGCTCGCATGGGCGTGTAACCCTGGCTTGTGATCATCCAAGCAACGGAATAAATGTAAGGCATCAACCGATAACGAAGCCGGTCGAAGCTGGTCAGAATAGACTCGGCGTCTCGTCCATAGGACCACAATTCATTTCGATCCGGAACGCGAGTGCCATGCACGCGAAAAATCGGACAGAACGTTCCGTACTGAAACCAGCGCACGAACAGCTCGCGATACGCCGGGTCGTCCGGGTGGCCTAGAAAGAAGCCGCCGATATCCGTCGTCCAATACGGAATCCCGGACAGCTCGAAATTGAGTCCTGCGGGAATTTGCCTCTTATATGTTTCGAAATCCGAAAGAATGTCGCCGGACCACGCCGTTACCGCGTTCCTTTGAATGCCCGCAAACGCCGAGCGCGAGAGAATGAACACCCGTTTCGCGTCGGTCTCTGCTCGCTGGCCTTGATAAACGCCCGCGGTCGTCATAAGTGGGTACAGGTTCGAATAGCGAGCCCCATTGCCCGCCGAGATGGCATGGTCGAGCAGAACATTCTCCTCCCGGCCTTCCGTTTCGGGCTCAGTAGTGTCCATCCACCAGGCATCGGCCCCGATCTTGAACAGCGCGTTATCGATCAGCTTCCAATAGTAACTTCGCGCCGCGGGATTGCTCGCGTCGTACAAAGCGGCACCCTTCGGATGAAAGGCGCCGACAGCGGTTTTGGCAATGAAATAGCCGCGCTCATCCATCTCTTTGTAAGTGTCCGATCCCGGATCGAAGAATGGCCAAACTGAGATCATCAAATGGAAATGATCGTCATGTAACTCCCGGATCATCGCCTCGGGATCTGGGTACTTGCCGTTGAATTTGAACTCTCCGGTTAGCGTCCACCAGAACCAATCCTGGACAACGTTGTCGATAGGAATCTGAAGTTCTCGGTATTTCCTCGCGATCTCAAGTAACTGAGCCTGCGAAGCATACTTGTTCTTGCTTTGCCAGAAGCCATAGGCCCACTTTCCAAATAGCGGCGCCGCGCCTGTAAGTTCTCGATAATCGGCGATGAGCTTATCGAAGCCCGGTCCGTAGAAGAAGTAATAGTCGACCGCGTCCGCGACATCAGCGTCCAGAAACAAATAATGAACGAAGCGGTTGTTCCATCGGCCGGCCGACGTGTTGTTCCAGAAGATACCGTATCCCTTGCTTGAAAGAAACATTGGAATGGCGATGTTAGTGTTGTCCTGCGAAAGATCGACCGACTCGCCTCGATAATTCCACACTCCCGCTTGGTGTTGCCCGAGGCCGTAAAACGCCTCTTCAGAGCCATAGATCTTGAAAACATCTTCAGCGTGGAATGTCTGCTCCCGATTGAGGACGGCCGGTGTCAACTGCTTTGGCCCTTCTGTCAGAAGATTTTTCCCGTCAGGCCCGGCATAGCCGATCGCGCCGTCTTTACGACCTACAGTGATCGTGAGCCTTCCGGTTGATACGGAAACGCTGCTTTCGGATTCACGAAAGTCGAACTTTGCTTGCGCCCACTGGGTTTTGGTGACGACATACTCCCGCCGCTTCGGAACCGGCCACTCGCGCGCATACATAACGTGAATGATGGAATCCGTGCAGACCTGCAGTTTGAGAATACCGGTCTGCATCTTGAAGAGCACGCCATCGGGCTGTTTTTCTACTCCGGTAACGGGATTCTCCGCGATCCATTGCGCAGATAAGGGGTAAACAAGAATTGGCAGCAGACTCAGGGCCGTTCGCTTCATGCGACGGTTGGATGCAACGAGACGGCTTCCGTTACCGAAAGCGACCGCAACGAACAGCTTAAAGACGAAGCGATTTCCCGAAATCCGCGCCGAATACGATCTCCTCCAGCGGCTTCCGTGTCCGCTTGGCGATTTCCGACTGGCGCTGCTGTTCGGGGAGTTCGTCTGGCGATCCAAGATACCCTAGCGCGACCGCTGCGGCTAGGTCGTAATCGTCCGGGATGTCGAGTTCCTTGCGCGCTCGGTCGCGGTCGAATCCTGCCATGCCGTGCGCGTGAAGGCCGAGTGCCGTGGCTTGCAGAAACACCTGGGCTAGTGCCTGTCCCGCATCGTGAATCGCGTACAGATTCGGCGTGCCATTGTGTGAAAATGTCCGCTTTGCGGCCATGATGAATAAGACCGGAGCCTTCTTTGCCCAGGCCTGATTGAATGGAGCGAGAATGCTAAGAATCTTCTGAAATGCCGTCGGGTCGGACTTGCGCGCGACCATGAAACGCCACGGCTGTTCGTTGAAGGACGAGGCAGCCCATCGCCCCGCTTCCAAGATCGTTTTGAGGTCTGCGTCTGAAACAAGGCGGTCTGAGAAGGCTCTCGGACTCCAGCGGGCGCGTATCAACTCGTGCACCCCCGGAAGAGTATCGGCAAGCTTTTCTTTCGGACCGTCGAAAACCTGGGCGGTGTTGGACTCTTTCGGCACAGCTATCCGATGCTGCGAAAGACAATTTCGATGCCTGCTAGTGCTATTTTGCGGCTGGAGCCAGCGTCTCCTCGGACTCTTCCGCTTCAGCAGCTTCCTCAGACGGGGCGTCGGGGGCGTAATAGTAATCGTGATAATAAGTGTATTTACTGTAAAGCTCGCCGCGCCGCGCTCCATTGACCACTATTCCAAGGACATTATTCTCGCAAAGCGATTGCAGCGCGCGAGTCACGGAATCAAACGTGGTCGAGCCGATTCGAACCACCAGGACCGTTCCGTCGCACATAGTTGCGAGCAGATTTCCGTCCGCCGCAAACAGGAGTGGCGGGCTATCGAGTATTACCCAGTCGAAGTTATCGCGCAAAGCCTGAATCAACGCTTTGCATTCCTTTAGATTTAGCAGCTCGAGCGGATTCATGACGGACTCGCCCGCCGTCATCAAATAGAGCTGCGTGCCTGCTATGCGGCGTAAAATGTCGCCGATCCGCGCTTTGCCTTGTAAATAATCCGTAATGCCCGGCGAACAGTCGATCTGGAAAGTCTTGTCTACCGCTGGACGCCTGAAATCAAAATCTGCCAACAAAACGCGCTTATCAGCCAGTTGGGATTGCGTCACCGCTAAGTTTGTCGCCGTGAAAGACTTGCCTTCTGCCGGGGAAGCGCTAGTCACCACTAATGTGTGTAGCGGTTGCAAAGTCTGAAGATGGTTCAGACGAGTCCGCAGCGTCCGAAACTCTTCTGCCGGGGCTTCGCGCGGTTGCGTTGGGTTCACCAGCAGAGCTTCAGGAAGGGGGTTGTAAGGAATCTCGCATGCGTTGCGAATCAGCGCATCTAGTTCTTCCAACTCCGCAGTGTCCACCAAGCCCGTAGTAGAAGAGTTGGCCGACTCTGTCCGGCGCACGGCCTCATCGGACGGCAAGCCTATTTCCTTCGAGTTCACCTCCCGGGCGACAGTCTCTGGGCCTTCCGTTGCTGGATTATGCTCTGCAAGAGCTCGCGAACGTTGGGATGAGGGTTTGAACGCTTGAGGATTTTCTTGCGCCGCCTTCCGAAGCGCGTCGTGTACTCGACTCATTTGCTGATCCCTTGGTTGAGATAGTAGTGGGCAATCGACCCGGCAACGATCGCCAATCCCGCGAGCGTTGCTGTCGCCCAGCCGACCCACATGATTTGCTTGCGCCGTTGGACGACCAAGTCGTTTTCGAGCAGCGGGATACTGCCTAATATAGAAAGTTGCGTGTAAAGGCGAGCATCTTTGAGGTTTTTCAACGATGTATCTTTCACCTCCCGCACTGCAACTAACGCAAAGCCGATCATCAAACCGACCACTGCGCCAATCGGTATAATGAGCTGGCGTTTGGGAGCTGTCGGCGTATCCGGTAACGAAGCCTGGTCCAATACTTCAAGCGACTCGCCTTGCTTGCGACGTTCCAAATCCATCGACACGGCGGACTTTTCCTTCTTCACTTCTAATTCGTCGTATCTCGATTTAGCGAGGTCGCGGTCGCGAAGCAAGTCCGCATATTCCTTCTCGCCCGCCGGTACCTCTTCGACCCGACCTTGATACGTTCGCAGCGCGGAGTTAACCGATGCGATCTGATTATTGATTTGTTGGCCTTCAAGGTTGTTGGCCTTGATCTGAGTTTGTATCTGTTCAATCGCAGCTTGAGCCTCCAACCGCTCACGACTGACCCCGGCATTGTCGGAAGCCGCTGCATCGGTCTTTGGGGGGGCTTCCTTTGCCACCTCGTCGCGCTGACGCTTCAAGAGCGCTAATTCATCCCGTGCGTCCTGCAGCTCCGGGTACGCGTCTGTGTAGCGATCCTTCATGGAGGCGATCTTATTCTCAAGTGTTTCGATCTTGTGATCCAATTCGGTTAGCTTTTCGTTATGCGCAACTAATTGCGGAGAGCTTGCTCGAATCGAGGCGAGCCGGTCCTTGGCGATGTGCAATTCGGATTCGAGCATCATGCGCCGCTCTGCGTTTCGACTCGCTTGATCGGTCAAAGCGCTCAAACGGCCATCCAATGCATTCATCTCGGAAATGTTGGTCTGCATCTCCTCAGGGAGACGTCCGGCATTTTTCTGTCTATATTCGCTCAGCTTCTGTTCTAGCGCGTCCAGATCCCGCTTTGCGCTGTCGAACTCGTCATTCAAAAACTGATTCGCCTGAAGCTGGGTATCTAGTGTGTCTTGCGTGCTCTGGCCCATAAAGCGCGAAACCAAGTCGTCGCAAACCGCTTTCGCCAAATATCGATCTCGGTAGGAGAACGAAACCTGCATTGCGGGTAAACTCTTCCCCGACATGGCCACCCCGGCCGTTGGGCGAATCACGATTGCCGTTCGCATCTTGTTAATGACGTCTTCCATCGGCTCGCTGGCTATTTCTTTCTTGTAAAGACCATGAGACGTTATTAGCGTCGTTAGAGTATTGCGGCTCAATATGCTCTGCGCCATCCCGTTAATGCGATCGGCGACGTCTTGTGAGCTGACGTTCTGAACCAATTCGGGAGAAATCTGTTGCGGAACGATGCGAATAAGCGCGGTCGAGACGAAAGTGTCTTCCATCACGAACGCAACCACTGTCGAAATCACCAATCCGGCAAAGACCGGAGCAATGATCCAACGAATATTCCGTCGGAGAATGTCCACGTAGTCTTCAAAATCAAAGGGACGGCGAGGAACGGAAAGCCTTTCAAGCATAGGATCGTGTATTTACCTTCTTACGGAACAACAACGTGATCGCCGGGCTGAAGCTGAACGTCTTGGGCCATATTCTTGCCGTGAATCACTTCCTTATAGTTAAAAGGGATCCGCTGAGTTCCTCGGAGCACATAGATCTTTTTAGGGTTCGCAAATTCCTGTAAACCATTAGCTTTGCTAATTGCCTGAAAAACCGTAGTGGGCGTAATCAGCATATATTCGCCCGGGCGGGCGACCATTCCATCCATGTAGTACTTCTTGCTTTCGACCGCTTGGACCGTAACGGTCACGAGCGGCTTCACAACAAACCTAGTCAGGGCCTTCGCTATGATCTGCTGAATCTCGTTTGGCGTCTTGTCGCCGACTGCCAAGTCGCCAACCAGTGGTAGTGTAATGTGGCCATTATCTTGCACCGAAACGGGGCCCGAAAACTGCTGCTCGTTCCACACCCGTACGTAAAGCACATCGGCCGCGCCAACCTTATAGGAGTTAGAGTCCACAGGCGCTCCCGGATTTGTTTGAGCCGGTTCGGTCGGCTTGGCTTCCGGCTGAGAAGGTGCCGGAACCGGATTTGGTGCAGGCTCCGTCTGTTCTGAATTATTGGGAGGGTTTGCCGGTGTCTGTTGTGATCCATCTTGCGCTCGCGCCGAGATCCCCACCGATAAGCAAAGGACCGCCGCCAAACGAAAAAATCTTCCTTGGAACATAATGTAGCTCATGGGTTTATGCGAATCTGGCCTAGAGCCGATATCCTCAGTCTTGCACACTTTCATCTTTCTTGGCGACTCGTTCCCACTTACCGGTTCTCGGAGCGCCGGCTCATCTTAGCCGGTGACGCGCTCATTGAGGAATTGCCCGTCCCCCCTGCGCTACCCGTTGAAGCCGAACTCGTTCCGTTGTCGAACCGGGAGATCGGTACCCAAACCTCCATCGGCGTCGGCTCTCGGTTACCAATGGCGTAATACGGAATAAAAGTTAGCGTCACCGGACGCTTGATCCGGTTCGTGGCGGTGGTTAGCGGCTGATACAACGGTTCATCTCCTAGAGATTTTTCGGCTGTGAGCCCGGGAACCTTTAGGACCACCACGCCTCCAAGCAAGTCTTTTCGAAAATCAACCACCACTTGTGCGTTTGGCCGGACAAAAATATCTCCGAGTGCCGCCCCGCTTTGATCCATCTGCTCGAGCGTATAAATCAGCGGTCCCCGCTGCATGGCGACCCGGCCATATAGGTCCGCAACTCGGGGGTTCGCGACCGTCGGGACGGATTGCAACCCGAGTGAAAGCGTCACGAGGTCTCCCGGACTCCACGTTCGGGAAATAGCCAGGTAAGATCCGCGCTTTGAATCGGCCGGAGCGAACGATTGATGATTCACTTGTATCTCGGCTGTCGCCGCCCACGAAGGCCAACGGAGATAAAGCGTAAAGTCCGAACGGCGCTGGGGAGAAACCGTCAGCGTAACGTCGCCGCTCCAGGGATAGTTGGTCGCTTGCGCCAGCTTCAATCCCACTCCATTTTCCAGCCGCCAGTCCAACGCCGAATTTTGGTAGAGATTCACGTACACGCCGTCCCGGCTCATCGCGTAGAAATACCCAGGCAAGGACTCGAACAGCCGTTCGACATTAGGCGGGCAGCAATCGGTGTCATACCATGGATTCCGCAGCTTCTCTGCGGCGGACGCCAGAGGATTCCGGTAACAATACAGAGTTCCGGAAAGCGACATTCCTGAGTTCACGCCGTTGTATAGCGCACGCTCCAGGACATCCGCATAACGAGCATCGCCGGTCAGCGAAAGCAGACGGAAATTCCACATCACATTGGCAACCGCGGCGCATGTTTCGGCATACGCCTGCTCACTCGGCAGTTCATAAGCATCTCCGAAGCTCTCGCCCGCCACCCGCGCGCCCACGCCTCCCGTGATATACATCTTGCGCATCGTCAAGTCGGTCCAGAGCAGATCAAGCGTTTTCTTGTAGGCCGGATCGCCGGTCTCCGTAAAATAATCGGTAGCCCCCGAAACGGCATAAAGTGCTCGAACCGCATGGCCTTCAAGTTCCGTATGCGAAGTAAACGGCCTGCCGCTGAACATGTAGCGTATGTCCGAATCCTTGAGCTTAAGCCGGTCACGTTCCACCCCGCTGAATAGATAACGCGCGAACTCCAGATATTTAGCTTCGCCTGTCGTCCGGTACAGTTCCACCAGAGCCATCTCGAGTTCCGGGTGGCCAGTGACGAACGGCCTCTTCGCGGGTCCGAAATTTTCAACGATATAGTCGGCGAAACGCTCGCCGATGCTCAGCAGCGCTCGGTCACCTGTCGCGCGGTAGTAAGCGATACCCGCCTGTAGTAAGTGGCCCAGGCAATAATCTTCGTGTGAGTGCGGAAGGTCGGTGAAACGAAGCCGCGCCTTTTCGCCCACGAAGTAGGTGTTGAGGTAGCCCGATGGCTCCTGCGCAGCAGAAATTATGGGAATCAATGTCTCTATCTCGCCGTGCAGCTTCTGCTTATCGGCGTCCGCCGGTTCGTTCGAAGCCACTGCCCACGCGGCCGCTTCCATCCACTTGTATAGGTCGGAATCCGTGTACAAAGGACCCTTTCGGACAAGCTCCGGGTGTCCCGCGAGGCGCCGAAAATTGTCCACCACTCCGTGTTCTTCTAGCAGCTGGAGCATGGTGGGCAAGCTGCGCTCCGTTGTAACGCGTCGGCGCTGGGCCCAGAAACCGTCGCCCAGGTGTACCGCGTGTATAGGCACCGGGTGAAGTTGCGCGTTTACCGAGTGGTCTAGGTAAATCACGCCCTCATCGCGCCAATTCGAAGCTTGCGGATGAGCCGAGACCGGAAAACACCGCAGCGCCGCTAATCCCAGACAAATGGCGAACCCGGGTGCTACAAGCTGCTTCATAAGCCCTTCAAATGACCATAGACGAGCGAAACAGGCAATCCGACTACGTTGTGATAACAGCCTTCAATAAAGCGGACGAATTTCGATGCGCGGCCCTGAATGGCATAGGCGCCGGCTTTATCGTATGGCTCCGCGCTTCGAGTGTACTCCTCGATCTCATCATCTGTCAGGTCCGCAAAGGAGACCTTGGTACTGGAGACATCGATAATGCACCGATCTCTCGACAAAACGCAGATACCGGTGTGTACCCAGTGATCCCGGCCCGAGAGCAGCCGTAACATGCGGCGGGCGTCAGGCTCCGACTCCGGTTTCCCCAGCATCTCGTTCTCGAAGCAAATTATCGTATCCGCTCCGAGAACGATATCGGCGGCCTCCCTAGAGGCCCTCCGAGCCTTCCTTTCTGCGATGCGGCGCACAAAATCCAAGGCGCCCTCGCCAGGCAAGCGGTGTTCGGGGATGTGCGCTGGACGAACAATATGCGGAATGCCTGCCGCTAACAGAAGTTCATGGCGGCGGGGCGAGGCAGAAGCGAGGATCAGCACCTACATCCACGATACGTCCGCGTAGAGTCTGGCTCTAAGCCGTACTGCGCCGGTGATTCGAATGCAGGCGCGCCAGATGGGATTCGGCTCCTAGCGTTTCCAGTTCCTTATCGTGGTCCGCCGCCCACTCGGAGCGGCGTCGGGTTTCCAGCTTCTCGAGCAGCTTCAATTTGCGCTCCGCCTCAATCAGGTGAACCCGCTGTTCCGCAATCTGCCGATGAATCTGCTGCCGGCGCTTTTCGATTGTCGCCCCCCGCCGCTTTAGATGCGCTTCGAAAAAGGACAAGGCAATATAGTCTTCGCCTGCCGATGAAGGCGCGTGACGCACATGAGCGCGTGCATCGGCGAGCTGCATCGCAAGCGAACGAGTCTCCTGTTCCAGGCGTTCGATGGCAGTCTGCAGGTTGCGAAGATTGGCCCGCTCGACTTCCGCTTGCTGGCGGCGAAGGTCCAAGACGCGTTGAAGCTGAAATTGAAATCGTTTCAAAGGTTTCTGCTCTTTCGATAGGATTAGGTTGCGATTGAAGCGGCTAGTTCGCCCAAACCTTTCAGCGTCTGATCGAGGGGTGCGGGATTACCGGCGTCCTGCCGCAGGAATTGCTCGATGCTCGCCCGCTGGCGGATCGCGGAATCCAGGCCCGGATTAGATCCGGAGACATAAGCGCCTAGATTGATAAGGTCCTGAGAGCGATCTAACGCGGCAAGCGCCTCCTTCAGCCGGCGTGCCGCTTCCTGCTCCTCGCGAGTCGAGATGCGCGAGGCCAACCGGCTGACCGAATGGATCACATCGATAGCCGGGTAATGCCCGGCGGCCGCGAGCGTACGCGAAAGTTGGATATGGCCGTCGAGAATCGCGCGTACCGCGTCGCATATCGGCTCATTAAAATCGTCTCCCTCTACCAGCACAGTAAAGAACCCGGTAATCGATCCGCGCTCGAACCGCCCCGCCCGTTCAAAGATCTTTGGCAATAGCGCAAAAACTGATGGCGTGTAGCCCTTCTGACTGGGTGGTTCGCCGGCCGCCAGGCCAATCTCGCGTTGCGCCATCGCAAGCCGAGTAACGGAATCCATCACAAGCAACACGTCCTCCGCTTGATCACGGAAGTACTCCGAAATGGCGAGCGCTACAAAAGCGGCGCGGATGCGCAGTGGGGCGGGTTGATCGGACGTCGCCACTACCACCACCGAGCGCGCGAGCCCTTCGGGGCTCAGTTCGTGCTCCAGAAATTCGCGGACTTCGCGATTACGTTCGCCGATTAGTGCGATGACGTTCACCGCGGCCGAACTGTGCCGCGCCATGGCGCCGAGTAGGGTGCTCTTGCCAACGCCACTACCGCCAAAAATCCCAATGCGCTGGCCCTTTCCGCAGGGCAGCAGGCTATCGATTGCGCGAATCCCTACGGCTAAACGGTCCTGAATGTTTTGGCGTTCTAGTGGCCCCGGCGGTCTGGCCATGAGCTGATATTGAGCTTGACCCGCGATAGGGCCGCGGCCGTCGATGGGACGCCCAAACCCGTCCAATACACGCCCCAGCATTGCCGGACCGACATGCACCATCCCCTCGGCGCTACGGCCTACAATGGCGTCCCCGAGTTGGATTCCTCCCGTCTCTTCGAGCGGCATCGAAAGCACCTTGCCATTGCGGAAACCTATTACCTGGACTCGAATTCGTTGTCCGGCTGCGGTATGGATCTCGCAGAAATCGCCCGCCGCTGCGGCTGGCCCTTGCGATTCGATTAGCAGACCTACCATTTCCGTCACGTGCCCCGCCAACAGAAAAGGATCCATGCGTTCGAGAAATGTGAAATACGGATCTAGTTTTAGTGCTGTCACAGGGTTCAACTCTCAAGAGTGGCGAACGATATCAATGAACCCGCGCTGAATTTCATTGAGCTGTGTCTCGATAGACGCATCAAGCTGCCCACGGGTTGTTTCGATGAGCAGGGACCCCCCACCTAGAGCGGCGTCGGAAATCACTTTAACCGCACGCGGCAGATCCAAGCCCTCCACGAGTTTGCGTACAGTCGTGACACTTTGCGGATCGGTGCGAACTTGATGTATTTCGCGCTGATCCAGGCGGTCAAAAGCGGCCTTTACCAAGCCCGACAAAGCTTCCGGATCGACCGTAAGCTCACGGTGAAGTATGCGCCGGGAAATCGCAACTGACAGGCGAACCAGGTCTTCCTCGGTTTCTCTGCGCAGTTTTGGGCCGGCTGCAGCGACATCCCGCATCATTTCCCGCAGCTTGGAACGTTCGCTGTCAAGTTGCCTTTCGAAATGCTGTCGAGCCGATTCGTCTCCATCGCGGCGGCCTGAGGCCAGTGCTTCTTCAATGCGGCGTTCGACGTCCGCTCGCGAAGACTGCAATTTTGCCTGTAGCGAGGCCACCTCGGATTTCAATTGCGCAAGTTCGGCCGGCTCGCTCTCGATTGCTGGTTTGCCTTCCGCGCGCCCGCCAGCGGGCGGCCACTCGATGGGAGTGAGTGGCTCAGCGGGACGGCGAATGACCTTGGCCAACATATAAGGTATTAGCTGACGTACTGCTCAGCCCCGGAGTCCTTTAGGTTGACCACTCCTTCGGATTCCAAGAGCCGGACTGCGGCTACAATCTGCTGCTGCGCAGCCTCTACCTCTCGCATCTTTACCGATCCCAAAGCCTCCATATCTTCGAGCAACATTTCCGCCCCGCGCTGGGACATGACCTGCAGGAAATGATTCTTCAACCTCTCGCTTGTGCCTTTCAGCGCGATGGTAAGTACCTTGCGATCAACTCGCGCGAGCAACTCCCGCATTCCCACCGAATCCACCTTCAGAAGGTCTTCGAAGACGAACATGAAGTGACGGATGGTCTCCACCAGCGCTGGATTTGAATTCTCAATTGTCTCCAGGATTTCTTTGCTCTCGCCCTGCTCAAGACGGTTGAAGACTTCGGCCAACGCTCGCACCCCGCCATAGTCCTGCCGGTTCAAATCTCCGACAGCCTTAAGCTTCTGTCCTACGATCGCCGATATTCGCGCAATGATTTCCGGGGAGATTTGGTCGAGACTCGCCATTCGCACTGCGACCTCGGCCCGCATCTCCGCTGGAAGCGACCGAAGTAGACGCGCAGCCTGCGCCCCCCCGAGGTGCGACAGCACCAGCGCGACGGTTTGTGGGTGTTCGTTGTGAATAAAAGTCGCAAGCTGTTGAGGGTCGGCCCGTTGCAGTGCGTCGAAATGGCTTGAGTCCGTCGATAACGAAAGACTCAGACGATCAAGGAGCCGCTTGGCGCGATCTGCTCCGAATGCACTCTCCAACACTTTTCGCGCGTATTCCAGACCGCCTTTCAGAATGTAATCCTGCGCGACAATCATTTGGTAGAACTCGGCGAGAACCTCCTCGGCAATCTCGCTTGTTATGGACGGGATTGCCGCTATTTCTCGCCCGATACGTTGGACCTCTTCGTCGTCGAGTTGCCGGAACAGAACGGCGCTCGTCTCCTCACCCAGAATCACCATGAGGATGGCAGCTTTTTGAGCGCCGCTCAACTGCGGAATAATCCGCGCTGCGGCGGCCGACGGTCCTGAAGGTGTTACGGACATACTCATACGACTGTGTCCCGATTACCCCTTTGCGCTCTCATTCAGCCAACTGCGAAGAACTCTCGCAAGCGCTGCGGGATCCTTGTTTGCCTCCTCGCCGACCTGTTTGGTTAAAACTTGGGATTTTGTTGTCATGATTGGAGCGAGTCTGAATACGTCCCCCGGCGGCCCGAGCGATGTCTCGGGGGCGATATTTGGTTCAAGCTCCGTAAGCGCTTGCCTCGCCGATGAGGCCGCGGCAATTCCAGGAGCGATACTCGCGGCTTGGATCGGAGCCTTTCGACGTCTACGATAGAAAAAGAATGCGATAACACCCAGTGCTAGAATCCCGGCCACAATACCCGCGATCGCATAGGCCGGAATCTTCGGCGTGGGCTTCGGCCGGCTCTGGCCTGACGGCGACAATGAGGCCGGTGGTTCGGCGGTCAGGGTGGCTTCGAATGGGAGAGTCTCAACCGTTAGCTGATCGCCTCGCGCGGAGTTGTAGCCGGTGGCCGCGGCAACAACGGATTGAATAGCCTTCATGCGTTCGGCCGAGGGCGCTTCAATAACGCGCTGCATGTGGGCTGCTGTGCCTTTACCCGTTATCTCCCACCGGACATTCTGATCCACGAGCACTGAGATGGACATGCGGCGCAAGATACCTTGAGGGAGCTTCAGCCGGCGTACCGTCCGGCTTGTTTCATAAGCCATGTTTTCGCTCCGTCGCGCCACGCCGCCGGTCTGCCCCGCTGGTCTCGGAACTGGCCGGGGCAGATTGGATTGCGTGCCTGGTACTCCCGAGCTCTCGCGCGCTAAGGATCCTTCCTCGCTGCGCTGCGATGTCGTAATCACCGAGTGCGACGGATCAAATAGCTCCTCGCTTTGTTCCCCACTCGTCAGGTCGCAATCCATATCCACGCTGGCCCGATACTTGTCCGAGCCGAGCAGAGGATCGAGTACCGAATTGATCTTGGCGAGCGTTTCGTGTTCCATGGCGCTCCTGTACTGCAGCAGATCCTCCGAGGGCTCGCTTCCATCGCCCGGTTTCTTGGGACGCAGCAGCAGGTTTGCGTGCATGTCCATGACGGAAACCGCCTCCGGCCCGAGACCCTCCACCGCGCTCGAAACAAGCTGCGTAATCGCGACAGCGTTCGATTGTGAAAGCTTTAACCCGGGTTTTAGTTTCACCATCACGCTTGCTTTGGCCGGTTGCCGGTCTTCTGTGAATGCCGAGTCTTTTGGAAAAGTGACATGGACGCGCGCCTGCTCCACTCCCGAGATCGCCATCACTGAGCGTTCCAATTCGCCTTCGATCGCGCGGTGATAATTCACCTGTTCGGTGAAATCTGTTATGCCGAGATTCGTTTTGTCGAAGAGTTCATATCCGATCCGCCCGGTCTTTGGAATTCCCGACGTGGCCATTTGAAGGCGAAGCTCCGCGATGCGCTCGGAAGGGACCAGAATGGTCGAATCGGCATCGCGCACGCGATACTCAGTACCACTCTCGCGGAGTTTGGCCAGCACCGCGCCTGCGTCCTCCGCCGAGAGGTTCGAATAGAGCGGCTTATAATCCCTCTCGCGGCCCCAGTGGATAAGGGCAACTAGTGCAAGAACCACCAAAATGGCCGATGCGAGGACGGTGAGCCGCTGGCGAATACTCAGACTATCGACGAATTTTCGTAGTTGCTCCATGCCTGCGGCTCACACTGATCTCAGAGACGATTTCCTTTTCAAATGGCTCAGGTTATCGACTATGCGGTCAAAGCTGCATGCCCATAATCGACTGGTAAGCTGAAACTACTTTGTTGCGGACTTGCATAAAAAGCTGAAAAGACAAGTTTGCCTGTTGGGCCGCAATTACCGGGGTATGCACGTCCTCGCTAGCCCCTGAAAGGAAGTCTTGGATTGCCTTTCCGGCTTGCGATTGAAAATTCTCCACTGTATTCACAGCGTCACTGAACATTCCTTGGAAGACCGACCCGGACTGCGGATTGGAGGAGGTCAATGGTGACGTTGCAGGTTGAATTACTGCCGGGTTTGCGAGCTGGACAGGTACGATCGGTGCCAAGTCTTGCCTTCTTTCATTTATAGTTCTGGGTCACTTGCGTTGCTCAGGGGCGCACTAAGCCTATAAGTTGGTCATCAGCAGTTTGTAATTCTCTCAATCCGCTCCTCAACTCAACAAATCGATGGAACGCTGGATCATGTCCTTAACCGCGGATATGGCCGACACATTCGCTTCGTAGTTTCTGCTGGTATCAACCAGATCCACCATGTCTTCTTCGGGATTTATGCGGGGGAGCGAAACGTATCCGTCTTTGTCCGCATCCGGATGCCCGGGCATGTAACGCTTCTCGGGATCTCGCTGATCGATGACGATATCCGACACAGCGACGCCGGTTGCCGTAGCGTCCATTTCGGTTTGAAACATAGCTGAAAACGGCGTCGTCACTTGTTGGCTGGAGAAAACAGCGTCTTTCCGCCGGTAAGGGCCTCCATCCGGGGTGCGCGTCGTCTCCGAGTTGGCCATGTTTTCCACTAGCAGTTCAGCTCGCGTACGCTCCGCAGCCATTCCTGACGCGCTCACGGCAATTGAAGAAAAAAGGCTCACGATTTGTCTCCTGCGCCCTCAATGGCGCTTTTTATTTGCGCAAAGTTTCCCTTCAAGAATGCCGCAGCAAGTCGGAACCGCAGATCGTTTTCGGAGAGCAATCGCGATTCGCGATCAATACTTACGTCGTTCCCGTCGTTCTTGACAGGCAGATTCTTAACTTCCACCACCGACGGTTTCTCGCCAGCCGCCACGCTTTCGAATTCGAATTGAAAATCGATGTCGCGCGTGCGATAACCCGGTGTATCGGCGTTTGCGATATTGGCGGCGACAAGTTTTTGCCGCTCGGCCACTAGGTCCATATATCTTTCAAGCTGTTGCGAGACCGCATCGAGCATATAGCTCAAACCAGAGCAACTGAAAGGCCACAGTGCGTGCGTGCCGCTAACCTGCAACAAGTCCTTCACCGGGCGCCAACCCTCAGATTTGTCTTGGTGCAATTGAGCACCATCGCGCGTTTCAGATTGGAAGCTTTGTTCCGGAAAAGAATGCGCAGCGATTGGCCTACCCCTGCCAGCAGCCCCGATAACGCCCGCAGCCTCTTCACGGGCCGGAGCCGATTTGCTGCGGTTTGCCACAACGCTTAGCTCGCGAGGAATACTCTTTTGCGATCTTGGCGCTTTTCTTATGTTCGCCGATATGCCCTCCCGGTACATATCGGGTAGGGATTTTCCTGTGTTCTGCTCTCTCTTGGCATCGCCCTGGCGCCCGCCTTCCCGAGATGCGTTCCCGGTCGGCAAAGCTGCTGGCGGGCCGGCTCGCAAAAGCCCCCTGACTTATCGCCCTGTGGTATTCTCCATCTGATCTACGCGGCGGCAGATTTCAAATGGCTCGGGTTCGCCTAGTTTGTAGCGATGGCCGCTGCCCTCCTTGTCATCTACTCGGCGTTCCCCGTCAGACAACCCCACGCTCTCACCATCCAGGATGCCTGCGTCGCTGCTATCTTGATCGGCGTCGTGCTGTCCAGGTACTGGAAAGGCATCTGGAACGTCCCAGTGAATCTCGAATTTCATAGGCCGCTTGTTCGTGACGGGTGTCGCCGCCTGATGTTGGGTGTTTGTGCGTCCCGTTCCCGCGCTCGGTTATGAATTCTGCTTCTCCAGTCGCGTCGTCGCTCAAGCCGCTCTCAATTTCCCCTATTTTGCCGCCCTTGCCCTGCCTGCCGGCTTCGGACTACACTTCACCGCATGGAACCCAGGTGGCGGGTCCCTTCGAGTTTGGGGCAAACCTCGTTGAAATCTTTCTGATCGCCCTGCTCGAAGAAACTATTCTTTCGCGGCGTTCACCGCCGGTTGAGGTATCGTAGGAGTCGAAGCGGTGCATTTATGGCGAAGTCATCACTTGAGCAGCGCAAGCGCCGCGGACAAGAGACAACCAAGAAATACCGGCCCTTGAGCGGCGAAGACTGCTATGCCTGCGCGGTGGATGCGATTGCTGACATTCTGATCGCCACCGCGCAAAGCGAGGAAGAAGCCACTCAGCTCCTGCATGCTGCCGAAGTCGACTTCAGAAACTCAGCCGAAGTCGAATCCTTCTTCGCCGAAGGATAACCGGGCAGAAAGGGCGCTGGGTCCGCTTTGTGCGCCATTGGCTAATCATTGCGCATCTCCTGGTTCAACTTTTGAATCAGCTCGCCTCTCTCCGACCCTTCCAGGTCCTGCTCCAGCCGTCTCAAAGCCAATCCCACTACGTCACGATGATGAAGTTTCGATCCTATAGCGTCCTCCGCGCTGAGCTTCAGCCACAGGTTGTGGAGCTTGGCTACGTCCTCCGGCCACAGGCGCGGTGGGTGCGGGCCCAGATTTACATAGCTCGGAGGCCGGTCCGGCGTGATGATCTCGAGCGAGAACGGATGTCTCGGCTCGGCCAAGCTCTCCCACGCCAAACCAATCCGACGAGCCAATTCGGCCGAACTCATCCGCGGCGATACGCCTGTCACCAATCGCGAAACTTTCAGCTGCGTTGCCGTCTGCACCAGGGCCTCGAATGGGTCCGTGCCAGGAACCACCAGCAACTCCACCGGCTTGCCTTCCTTTTCCGCCATGGTGACCACCGCGCTGAACAGACGTTTCTCGTCGGCGCCGAAAAGTTGATCTTGATTCAGCTCGTATTCGCTGTCCGGCGCTAGCAGCCGGACCGTCATCACCACGATGTCATTTCTGCGCAGATCCGTACGCTGAAGCGTGCGCCGAAGGTGCGACATATTCTCCGGATTGCGCACCGCCACCAGTACGCACCCGGGGCGGGCGTGAACCGCCGCCGCATCCAGCCGTGGTTGCTGCTCCAAGTTGAATTCTTCGAGCGATTGCCGCTGCCGCGCCCGGTGGCGACGAATATTCACGCGTTCCGAGATCGTAAAGATCAGGAAAAAACCCACCGTGAACCCGACGCCATAAATAGTCGCGTACTTTTTCGAAAAGAGGTTCACGATCGCAGTCACAAGCAGGATCAGCGTTGTCGCCGCCAGCCCGACGGGGATCTCTTGCCGCCCTATACGAACATTCAAGGGGACCTTATATTCCTGGTCCGCCCGTTGGAACCGCAGCACCAGAACCCCTAGCGCCTTCAGCGCGAAACTCCAGACCACGCCGAACGCATACGCTTCGCCCAGCAGATAAACGTCTCCCCGGCTGAGCACGATCGTCAGAATCTGAAGAAGCGTGATCAGGTTGATGATGCGATATGTCGTGCCGAACTTGCGATGCGGCGCGCGAAACTCTTCGAGCAGCACTCCGTCTTCGGCCACGCGATTCAGGACGCCATTGGCTCCGATCAGCGAGGTGTTAACGGCCCCCGACAATATCAACACGCCCACCATCACTACGAAAGCGTGAAAGCAAAGTCTTAGCAGTGTAGGACCGGCAAGGTTCATCGCCAAGCCGCCTATCAGGTTGTCGACGTAATTCTTGCGCTCCGAATCGGGGATGATTATGGCCGCAAACAACGTAATCAGGCCCGTCGAAAAGATCGCGTATAGGCATACGATATTGCCCGTGATCTTTAGATTCTTCAATTTCGGCGAGGCGATTTCTCGATACACCTGCGCGAGCGTCTCAAAGCCGCTCATCGAAAGCAGCGAGTGTCCGAAAGCGACGATGACCGCCACAATAGGAATCGTCGGCCAAAAAGTTCCGCTGAACCATCCAAGAGATTCGCGATCTAAATCCAAGTGGCTGGGCGACGGCGACGCCGGCAGTTGCCATTTGCCTTGGAGCGCGATAGTCAGCGGACACCAGATGAGCAGTGCGGCCACCATCACCGTCGTAATTTGCATGATGCGCAGCGCCGCGCTGCTAGATTCGTGAATGCCGCGAATATTGCTGCGCCAGAAGTAAAGTGTTACTACTACGCCGAAAAATGCCGCGAATGTGTTGGGATCGATCTGCATTTTCTGGTGAGCGAACCCGAACAGCTCATTGATCAGCCGGCCCAGGTACTGCCCCGCGCTGACGCAGCTGATCGGTCCGGTCAAGATGTAATCGAAGACTAGCGAGGATACCGACAGCCGCGCGACGAATGGGCCCATGCTGTCTCGTACAACGACGTATACGCCGCCGCGCACAAACATCCCGCAGCTTTCGGTGTAGACCGCGCGCACCGCGAAGCTGAAGATCATGACCGCCAGCACATACCAGGCTGCCGATTTGCCGATAGCCTGCTCTGCTATGCCTCCGGCGTAGAACATGGACGAGGCCAGATCGCTCAGCACAATGGCCGCGCCTCGCCAATAGCTGATAAACGAGAGCGCGACTGTTGTGGCGACGACTACCTTCGCAAGGGACGCCTTGGAACTGGATGCCATCGTGACTCGAACGGTTCCGATGTTCGGCTACTGGCGGACGACCTGGAGGCAGTCAACCGCGGAGCCCTGACTGGCGACGTACAAATCCACTAATCATTACAATACCGTGCAAGCTCGATTCGGCATCCTGGAGCAGCCGAGAACCGGAGGGTGGCGGGGCTCCAATTTGAATCTCATAATGCAGCCTCGCGCGCGGCTCGTAAGCTAAACTGAAGGCGTCGAAAGCCACCCTAGCTCAGTTGGTAGAGCGACGGTTTCGTAAACCGTAGGTCGCCGGTTCGATCCCGGCGGGTGGCTCCACGTCTCCTCGTTCCGCAGGGCCGCCATCGGATCGACACGTGCCGCCCGGCGCGCCGGCAAGTAAGTCGCGATAGTGGCCGCAAGCGCGACAACTGTGGCCGCTCCACCTGTGCTGACCGGATCGAACGGCGATAGCCCGAACAGGCTCTTCGACACGACTCTCGCGATCCCCCACGATCCCGCCAGTCCCACCGCTAGCCCGACCAGAACCCAGCCGGAATGTCTCGCGCATCACCATCTTCCATTACTGCCGGCCGCCGCGCCCCTAGCGCCATGCGAATTCCAATCTCCATAGTCCGTCTCGCCATCAGGTAGGACATTACCCCATACAGACCGATGCTCGCCAGCAACACTGCGAGTGCGCCGAAAAAGCCCGAGAGCTGCGCCACCCCTTCTCCTGGCTTACTTCGTCCGCAATCAGATCGTCGGCGCTTTTCAAATCGACCGGCAGCTTCGGATCAACATTCTTGATCGCGCGCCGCACTGCATTAGCGAGCGGCGAGGAAGGCGCGCGCGTCCGTATCTCGACGCTCAGTGAATCGATAGGATCGGTCGCTCTGTGCTGCAGAAGCGCCAGATAGAAGCGCCGTGGCGGCGGCTCCTTCAGGTTGTTCTGCTTCAAGTCCCTCACCACGCCAACGAACGGTATGGCTATACGATCCTTTCCCGATGGGTCGTCGCTATCGAAAATGTGACGCCCGATTGGATTCTCATGCCTAAAGTAAAACTGCGCCATCTTTTCATTGATCATCGCCACTTTAAGGGCGTTCTCGCTATCTTGGGGCCCGATGCCCCGGCCCAGGATCATACGAGCGCCGATCGTGTAGAAATAGTTCGGTCCGACCCGGTCGTAGCGATTCACTTTGTCTTCCGGCGTGCGCGGCCCAAACCCTTCGATCTCGTCGTTGGCCTCCGAGTCCGTGCCGCTGAAGAGACCGTTGTCGGAAAAGCTTGCCGTTTCCACCCCAGGGAGGGCTTGAACACCTTCCAGCAACCGTCGCGTCAGTTGATCCACTCTATAGTCGTCATAACCCGCGGCTTTGAAGTCCACCTGCGCCAGCAGCAACCCGTTCCGCGAATAACCCGTGTCGGCTCGCTCTAAGTTGCGCAGAGTGCGAATGAAAAGCACGGCCGTCACCAGCAGAACCAGCGAAAACACCATCTGCGAAACAATCAACATCTTGCCGAAACTGCGCGTGAAAGTTCTCTGGTTATCCACTTTGCTGGTTTTGAGACGGAGATCAAGTCCGCCCGCGAGGCCTGCACAGCGGGCCCAAGCCCGATCAGCAGCCCCGCAACAATCGCCACGGCAGCCGTGAAGCATCACACCCTCGCATCCAGTCGTACCGACAACCCCATTTGCGTTCCACCGGCCATCACTTGCAAGAACAGTCGCGTGGCCCACAATGCTGCATATCAAACCCCAGCGCCGCTCCCGCAATCGAAATTACCAGGCTCTCTGTCAACAATTGACGAATGATCCTCGCCCGGCCCGCGCCCAGCGCAAGCCGCAGACTCATCTCGCGCCCACGCGCCGCTGCGCGCGCAAGCTGCAGGTTCGTTACAGCTCGCGATCGCGCCGCCGGTTCAAAAAAGGGATGTTCATCTCACCGCTCCTCAACCGGTGCTTGATTGAGAACTCGGGCGATTGCGTTTACCGTTGATCCCATCGGCTGCGCTCCGAAAGCAGTCGCCGCTTGCCCGTTGTAGTCAGCCGGTAAAACCTAGCCCGCCGTCGGCCTCGCTCTGGTTCCACTCCGCCTTTATCCACCCCTTTCGCGCCAGCCTGTGCAGCGCCGGAAAAAGTGAACCCGTTTCCACCCGCAACAGGTCGCCCGAATTTGCGCGAATTGCATTCGAGACTCCGTAGCAGTGCTGCGGCCCCCTGGCAAGGTTTGCAGAATCAACATCGAGCGTCCCCTGCAGAAGTTCGATGCGGTTCTGATAGTCGGGCTCCGGCATAGGCTGTAGACAGTCTGCTACGAGGCATGTAGAAGGCCTACAGCCCGCGGTGCGATACGACGGCCGGGTATCTTACTGGCCGGAGTGAACGCCGCTCCGCTGCCGGGCGTTCAGAAACTCGTCTCCTGGATTCCACGTCGGAAGCTCAGCCACATTCGCGAAGTCGATTCCGAGCGTCATCCCGAACTCCGCCATTTGTTTGATGCCGGCGAAATCCCAAGTTTCCCGATATTCATCCGACGGCTGGTGATAATGCTTGGTATTGTATTCTTCGAAAACGGTTTTGCCGAAATCGGCGGGCTTGCCGATGTAATCGGTTCCTTGCGAGACCGAAAAAGAAGGAATCCCGACGCGCGCCAGCGAAAAGTGATCGGAACGATAGTAGTGGCCTTGTTCCGGTTGAGCGTCGGGCTCGATCTTCAAATCCAGCCGCTCGGCATCGCGCTCGATAATGGGCCACAGCGTGGTTCGCTCCGAACCCGTGACGGAAACGTCTCGCGTCTTGCCGAAAGGGTAGAAAGCGTCAAAGTTGATATCCGCCGCCGTTTGCCCCGCCGGCGTCTTCGGATGCTCGCCATAGTATTCCGAACCGAGCAGCCCCGATTCCTCCGCGGTCACAAAGAGGAACAAAGCGCTACGCTTCGGCTTTTCCGGCAACCCCGCCCAGGCCCGCGCGGTCTCGAGCACCATCGCGCATCCTGTCGCATTATCCACCGCCCCGTTGTAAATTTTGTCGCCGTTCACAGGAACTCCAATGCCCAGGTGATCCCAGTGCGCGGTGAAGAGCACTGCTTCAGATTTCAGCCTTGGGTCCGCGCCTTCCACGCGCCCGATCACATTGCGGCTCTCAATCCGGCGCAGCTTCACAGGTATATGACCCTTCACACGCACACCCAACGGAATTGGTCGAAATGACTTCTGATCGGCCATCGCCAGAAGCTCATGTATGCTCTTGCCGGTCGATGCCAGCAACCTTGCGCCCGCATCCGCAGTCAGCCAGGCCGCCAATTCCAATCCATGCGTGCCAGGCTTGAGTAGAAGCTCCGGATGTTCCTGGCTCCACGATCCGCTCACCACGCCCCACCCGTAGCCCGCTGTAGGAGTGGTGTGAACAATCAGCGCAGCCACGGCCCCGCGCCGGGTTGCCTCTTCGAACTTGTAAGTCCAGCGTCCGTAGTAGGTCAGAGCTCGCCCCGCAAAAAAATCGGGGTCGTTCGAGGTCGGCTCATTCGTGAAATAGACAAGCACTTTTCCTCTTACATCCACGCCCTTATAGTCGTCCCAACCATATTCCGGCGCCGATATGCCGTGCCCGACGAACACCACCTCCGCATCGAAATCGTTTTCGGCCTCTTGTGAGAATGCAGTCCCCACCCAATCTTTGACGAATGACAGCGGCATGTTCTTCCCTTGTCCCGCGATCGTGAGCGTCGCCTTCGCCAGCGTTGTCGATCCAACCAGCGGCACGCGCTGAAAATAGGTGCCGTTGTCGCCTCCCGGTGCTACGCCTTCCGATTTCAACTGAGCTGCGATGTACTCGGTAGCCAGTTTCTCGCCATGCGTGCCTACGCCACGGCCTTCCAATTCGTCGCTCGACAGATACTTCACGTGCGCGCGCAGCTGCTGATCCGATAACTGGACCTGCTGGGCGCATAGTGCAAGACCGGCTGCCAGTACCGGAGGGAGCGCGGCGGCGATAGATCGGCGATTCATGCCTCACAGTTTATCGACAGACCTCAAGCCCCGATAAACTGTAAGTGGACATGATGGGGATGCTGCCGCGAGCGCGCTCGACGGCCGTTGTCGTGCTCGGGACGGTTGCTGCGTCGGTGTTTTGCCAGCGCGTGTTCCACGCGAACGCAACTATCGCGGCGATCGCGCTGATGCTCGCCGTGGTTGTCACCGGCGTGTATACCAAACCCTCCGAGGCCGTGCTCGCATCCATCGCCGCGACTTTGTGCCTCGACTATTTCTTCGTACCGCCCATCGGCTCCGTCACGATCCGGGACCCGCAGGGCTGGGTGGTGCTGGTCGTATTCCTCGCTGTCTCCTTTTTCGCCTCCCATCTAGCGGCGCGCCTCCGTCGGCAACGCGACGAGCTCATAGTCAGGCGAACCCAGGCGGAAAGACTGCACGCGCTAAGCCGTGCCATGCTGCTCAGCAGAGGAGAAGATGTACCGCGCTTGATCGTGAACAAGTGCATCGAGGTGTTCGGATTCAGTGAGGTGGTCCTGTTTGACTCCGCAACCGGCGAGTTTCATCGCTCCGCCTTCCATACCTCTATCTCGGACGACAAGCTGCGCAAAGTGGCCCTCTACGGCTGCGTCCAATCCGATCCCACCGCACGAACTACCATCCTGCCGATCATCCTCGGCAACAAGAATTTCGGCAGCCTGGGCTTGCGCGATATTCTGCTGCCGGAGGCTAGTCTCCAGGCGCTCGGCAACACTGTCGCCGTGGGACTTGCGCAGGCTCAAGTGCAAGAGGCGGGCAGCCGAGCCGAAGCCGTGCGTAAGAGCGAGGAGTTGAAATCGATCATGCTGGATGCGCTTGCTCATGAACTCAAGACTCCGTTGACCGCAATCGCCGCCGCTGCTGACATGATCATCTCCGCGTCTGGCATGACTCCGGAACAGCGGCAGGAACTGGTGGGCGTCATTCAGCAGGAAGCCGATGGACTTAAGCGGTTGCTCGGCGAAGCCATGCACCTGGCGCAGATCGACGCTAAGCGCATCAGGCTCGAATCCACGCCGGCCTGCATTCGCGAGATTGTTGAAGCCGCCGTAAAATCGTTGGGTGAGCGCGCCGCCTCTCATCGCATCGAAACCCGGATTGATGGCGGGCTCCCCCTGGTCAACGCCGATCGCGAACTGATGATACAGGCGGTCAAACAACTGATCGATAACGCTATTAAGTACAGTCCCTTGGGCTCGTGTGTCACGGTAGGCGCGTGCGAGGTCGATGGGCTCCTCTCGATATCGGTTCAAGACGGTGGCCCAGGGCTAACCGAGCTTGAGCAGGGGCGCATATTTGAAAAGTTCTACCGAGGGCGATACGATCATTCGGCGGTGCAGGGGACCGGTATGGGTCTTTCAATCGCAAAAGAGATTTCCGAAGCTCATGGAGGTTCGCTGAAAGTAGAAAGCCAGATCGGGCATGGTTCGCGCTTCACCATCACATTGCACCCGGCTTCCGATCCAATCGGAGTTGCAGAGCGGCGCGCATGAGTTTGAGCCGCGATCACGGGGGGCGCATTCTGGTGGTGGACGATGAGCCGCAACTTCGGCGCGTTATGCGGACTGCTCTAGTCGCTGACGGCTACGAGGCGCACGAGGCGCGCACGGGGGAAGAAGCTATCGAAATGTTGCGAGAGAGCAATCCCGACCTAATCCTCTTGGACATGAACATGCCGGGGATGGGTGGCTTGGCGGCTTGCCAGGCCATTCGCGCGCTAACGGACGCCGCCATCCTGGTGCTCTCCGTCCGCGCGAGTGAGAAGGACAAGATTGCCGCCCTAGACGCTGGCGCGGATGACTACATCACCAAGCCTTTTAGCGTCAATGAGTTGATGGCGCGCATACGCGCCAACTTGCGCCGTCTGTCTGGTTCAGCAGAACAATCGTCCCCGATCATAGTCTCCGACGACCTCACGGTCGATTTCTCCGTCCGAAAAGTGACGGCGCATGGGCAACCGGTGCGCTTGACCCCCAAAGAGTTCGAACTGCTCCAGTACTTGATGTCAAATCCCAATAAACCTGTGGCGCATCGCAAACTCCTGCAAACCTTGTGGGGCCCGGAGTATGGCGACGAAGTGGAGTATCTTCGCGTTTTCGTCAGCCAACTCCGTAAGAAGATCGAGGCCGATCCCGCTCATCCGCGCTACATATTGACTGAGCCCTGGATCGGTTATCGATTTGCTACGCCCGAAAAGTGATGTTTAGAGAAATATGCCTGCCGAGACAATGAAGCGCCGCGGCAAACTGAAGATTTTCCTTGGCTATGCGGCTGGTGTGGGGAAGACCTATCAGATGCTGGATGAAGCGCAGATGCTGAAGGCGCGCGGCGTTGATCTGGTGATCGGTTATTTCGAGCCGCACGGCCGCAAGGATACGATCGCCAAGACCGAAGGCTTGGAAATGATACCGCGCAAGAACATCGGCTACCGCGGGTCCACATTCGAGGAGATGGATACCGACGCGATCATCGCGCGCGCGCCCCAGGTCGCGGTGGTGGATGAGTTCCCACATACGAATGTGCCGGGATCGGCGCGCGAGAAGCGATGGGAAGATGTGCTGCTACTGCTCAATGAGGGCGTCGACGTACTCACTACCATGAATGTGCAGCACCTGGAGAGCTTGAACGACCAGATGGCGCAGATCACCGGCGTGAAGGTGCGCGAGACGATTCCCGATTGGGTGGTCAAGCAGGCCGACGATGTCGTCATGGTGGACCTCACTCCGCGGGCTTTATTGAACCGACTCGAGCGCGGCGTCGTCTATCCTCCCGATAAAGCGCAGCGCGCCCTGCAAAACTTTTTCAAGGAATCCTCGCTCGTGGCTCTTCGCGAGATGGCCTTGAGACAGACCGCTCAGGAAGTAGAAGAGCGGATCGAGCAGAGCGAAGCCGAGCAGCAGGCGAATTCCGGGAACTCTTCGACGCGCACCCGCGAGCCGCGCCGTCATGACGCGGTGGTTATATACATCAGCGAAGACCCTTCGACCGCGATGCTAATCAGGCGCGGCAAACGAGTCGCGGATGTGATTCACGCCGACTGCTTCGCAGTATTTGTAGCGGAACAAAGCGATTTGTCTTCATTGCCAGCTGCCAGGCGCGAAGCCATCGAACGGCACCTCAATTTTGCGCGCAACATGCACATTGAAACCCGCATTCTGATTGGCGCCGATCACGCGCAGGCAGTGGTAGATTTTGCTCGCTTGAATAAAGCGCGCCAGATTTTCCTGCCGCGCTCGGCTGGCAAGAGCATGGACCGGCTATTGCGGAAAAGCCTGATTAGCCAAGTGGTCAGCCTTGCCGATGATATGGAGGTCACGATCGTGGCGGATCGGCGCCAGGAAAAAGCTGCGGGCTGACCACCGAGGCTTCATTTCCGTATGTGCGTTAGACTGAAATCTTCGGGCCGTGGCGCAGCCTGGCTAGCGCGCTTGCTTGGGGTGCAAGAGGTCCCGGGTTCAAATCCCGGCGGCCCGACCAAACCTCTGAGAGTAAACCTCGGCTCTACGCACTTAATGGGGGCAAGCACGGCTCCGACTGATTCTAAGAACACATTACCCTAACTCTCAATCTGTAGTTCTGGAAGTTTCTAAATCCGTACACTTGACGCTGGAGCACTTCGATTTTGTTGTGAAAGCCTTCAGTGATGGCGTTGTTGCGGGTGAAGCGCCACATGGTGGCGATTTCTTCTCTCCAGGCATGCAGGGTATGGCCGAGCGCCACCAGGGGCGCGAGCCCGCAATAACGCA
>JAFAYI010000024.1 GCA_019240475.1 Acidobacteriaceae bacterium | reverse complement strand
AGCTATACTGCACTTCCACGTATCCGAACAGATCCGCCCAGGAGGCGATTCCCACTTGCGCCAGCGCCGCATTCAGATCCACTACCGCCGTGCCGGCCGGCTCCAGGCGCACTTCCGGAAGCCTGTATTTCGCCCCATTCGCCAGGTACAGGACCGGCGTCACGGCAAGCGCCGAGGTCTGGACTTCGTTCTTGAGCACTAGCACGGAGCGGTAATTCGGGTCGGTCATCCAAAGGCCGCCCAGCATGGAGCGCTGCGTCATGGGGCTATGCCACTGTTTCGGCTGCGGGAGCTTGGGGGCTACAAACCGATGCGGCGCAGGAACATACGGCTCATCGCCTTGCGCGGGAGTCGCGCCCGGCAAGCCTCCGGAAACGAGTAAAGCGCCCACGAAACATACCGCTCCTCGCACCCAGAACGCCATAACGTTCCACCTCCGTAACGCCGCCGCTATTCAGCAGATAGAAATCGATAGTAAGCTACTTCTGTAACTTCGTCAAGCAGTAATTAAAATTCAGCTTGCTTTTCGGAAGTTCTCCACTTAAACTAAGATTCCATCCGGCACATAGTTTATGTGGAAGCCCATAGTTTGTCTGGCGCGGGCCTTGTTACTTGCGTCCTTGTGCTCAGGAGAAGCCGCGCCTGGCGGCCCGCGCAACGTGGTGGTGGATTGGACGGATGCGGCGCTGCAGGGAATTCGCGATTCTAACCTGGGCGCGCCGGTGGCGGGACGCGCGCTGGCCGTGGTGGAAACCTGTATGTATGATGCCTGGGCCGCTTACGACGCCAAGGCAGTTGGAACCGAGTTACACGGCGCGCTACGCCGTCCGCGCTCCGAACGCACCGATGCGAATAAGCGAGAAGCGATCAGCTTCGCGGCTTTCGAAGCGCTTGGGGACGTTCTGCCCGTTGATAATGGCTCTGTTTATCGTCCGCTGCTCGCGCGCTTGGGATACAACGCGGATACGCGCTCGCGCGATATCGAGACACCGGAAGGCGTTGCTCACGTGGCCTGCGCGGCGGTTCTCGAATATCGCCATCACGATGGCTCCAATCAGCTCGGCGACTTAGCCGCGGGCGCGTATGCCGATTGGACTCGCTATACGCCCTTGAATCTGCCGCTATATGTGACGGCCGGAGCGGCTTCGGCGAGTAACATCGAGCATTGGCAGCCTCTTACTTACGTGGATGCCGAGGGCAATCTGGAAACACAGAGATTCGCGGGCGCGCAGTGGCCGCAAGTTGCGCCGTTTGCCTTGAAAAGCGGGGATCAGTTTCGCTCACTTATCCGGCGCTACGGCCCAGCTTCGAAAGATAGCAGGCAATTTCGCGAACAGGCCGAAGAACTTATTCGATTGAGCGCTGGACTAACTGGGCGCCAGAAGGCGATCACCGAATATTGGGAGGACGGCGCGCATACCGATCAACCGCCGGGACACTGGGCGCGGTTCGCCGAGTATGTCTCGCGGAGAGACAAGCACTCAATTGACGACGATGTAAAGATGTTCTTCGCTCTGAGTAACGCGATGCTCGACGCCGGGATCGCGGCTTGGGACGCCAAGCGCGCGTTCGATTCGGTGCGGCCGATCACGGCCATCCGAGTTCTATACAAAGGTCAGACCATTCGCGCGTGGGGCGGACCGGGAAAGGGAACGGTCGAAATGGACGGCTCGCATTGGCTGCCGTATCAGCCGCCGACCAGGCCGACTCCTCCTTTTCCGGAGTTTGTTTCCGGGCATAGCACGTATAGCGCGGCGGCGGCTGAGATTCTGCTGCTTGCCACGGGCAGCGATCGCTTCGGAAACTCCGAGACCATCGCGCCGGGTTCGTCCAGATTTGAGCCGAAGCTCACGCCGGCGGAGCCCGTCACCCTGCGCTGGAGTACCTTTACGGAAGCTGCGGACGAAGCGGGCCTGTCCAGGCGTTACGGCGGCATTCATTTCAAAGCCGCGGATCTGGCCGGGAGAATTGCGGGCCGCGTGGTGGCATTCGAAGCGTGGAAGAAAGCCTCGGCTTACTTCGACGGAACGGCGCCTGCAAGTAACTTGTCGGCGGCGAATCTCACAGCGCGCCAGTAAAGCCGGCCCCTACTCGTCCGCTTTCAACTCTTCGGCCTCTTCGGGAAACACGGCGTAACCTTCGGGCGCCGGATATAACGACTTGAACAGGTTCAAGCGCCTCCGCAGATGCCGGCTAGGCAACTGCCGGGGGCCCGTCTCTACGTCGATGTCGCAGCAGATTCCATGCAGGTAGAGCGTCAAGGTGTCGATGAACGACTGCTTGGCGTACTCGGCAAACAGCGGGCTCTCGCGCTTGCTGTTAGTCTGGCGGCGCAGCAGGGTCTGCTTGGCCTGCCAGCTTTCGTCGTCCACTTCGCCGTGTACGGCGGCGGCCAGCTCGTCGCGGACCATTGCTTTGTAGCTGGAAGCGGCATCGGCCGACCATTTGTCAGCGACTAAACCCGCCAAGCGCCGGTAGAGACGGTAGTGGTACTCGGCGACGTCCTGTTCCTTGAGCGCAAACACCAGCACCGTCTCGTTTTCAAAACTGACTTGGGATGTCCAGGATTGGCGGCCCTCGGCGGGACGGTCCGCCACCACGAAATCGCCGACTTTCTCGAGCGCCGGCCGGGTCTTGCGCTTGGCCTTGGAACTGCGCTCGCCGGAGCGCTCCAGATAGGGGACCAGCAGGATTGAGATGTGCGGCAGCATTGCCGCGATCGAAGGAGGCAGCGCGGCTACCGGCTCCTCCAGGTATTCCTTCAGCACTTCTTCGCTCATGGGAATCGAGGCGCAGAAGTAGCCAAAGGTGTTGCTCAGCGGGATGGTCTCGCTGCGAAACCGCTCGGCAAATTGGCCGACACTGACTTTGGCTAAGTTCGTTTGAGCCGCGCCCGAGGGAGCCGGCTCTCGTGGGATCGACATCTACTTTTCCGCCTCGATTCTAGCAAAGTAGAACGCCCGATCGGACTGCCGCGCGCCCTCGCGAAGCGCCGCTCCGATGGCTGTCATGCATCCTTATACAATATGATCCCGCGCTGCTAAACTTGAGGGAACCGCAGTGCAGTTTCTGGTTTCCGCCGGCGAGGCCTCGGGCGATATGTACGCCGCTGAGGTGGTTTCCCGCCTGAGTCATCTGTATCCGGCAGCCCGCTTTTACGGTTGCGCGGGACCCAAGCTGCAGGCGCGGGGCGTCGAGCCCGTGATCGATGCGGCCGATATATCCGTGGTCGGGCTTGCGGAAGTGGTCTCGCACCTGCCGCGCATCTATGGCGAGTATCGCCGCCTGGTTCGTGTCGCCGGAAAGAACCCTCCGGTAGCGGCTCTGCTGACCGATAATCCCGATTTCAACCTCCGTTTGGCGCGAAGGCTCAAGGCTTTGGGCATTCCTATTTACTATCTGGTCGCCCCGCAGGCCTGGGCGTGGCGGCCGGGCCGCGTCAAAACCATACGTGAAGTGGTCGACAAACTCTTCTGTCTGTTCCCCTTCGAAGAGCCCTGGTTTCGCGAACGCGGCGTGGACGCAACCTATATAGGACATCCGCTCGCCGGTTTGGTGCGAACTCAAGCTTCGCGGCCGGAGTTTTTCGCTCGCCACGGTCTACGCGCGGATCGCAAGACCATCGCGCTGCTTCCCGGCAGCCGCCCAGGTGAAATCGTCCGCCACCTGCCGGTTTTGCTCGAGGCCGTCGGGCTACTTCGCCGGCGCTTCGCCTTGAACCTACTTTTAGCCACCCCGTCCGGCTTCCATTCGCACCGCGCCCTAACAAGTTTTCGGGAACCCCTGGAAGCGCTGTCCATCCAAGTAGTAGAAAACGAGACCTGGGACTGCATCGGCCACGCGGATCTCGCGTTCGCCGCAAGCGGTACCGTTACCGTGGAGGCAGCGGTGCTCGGCACGCCGATGGTGACCTTTTATAAGGTCAATTCGCTGAGTTGGTGGGCAGGGCGACCGCTTGTCAAAGTTCCGTTTCTTTGCATGGTGAATCTGATTGCCGGACGCCTGGTGGTTCCTGAATTGATGCAGGCAGAGATGACGCCGTCGAGCCTGGCGCAGGCGGCCGAAGCGTTGCTTGCAAATCCGGAACAGTCGGATCGCATGCGCGCCGAGCTTGCTTCCGTGCGCGCGGCGCTCACTTGCCAGGGCGATCCTTTAGGGCTGGCCGCGGACTTCATCGCCCAATCTCTGCCGGCTGGGGCGCTTGAGGACGCCGGCCTTTTCAACCTGTCCGGGAGAAAATAACTAACATGCGCAGTTTCCGCTGGACCATTCTGATTGCCTTCGCGGTTTGCGCCTGGGCGCAGGAGAAGCGTCCACTCATCGACGTCCAGAAATATACGATCGAAGCCGACATCAACCCTCGCACGCAGTCCGTCACGGCTACAGCCAAGATCGACTTCACGCCGCTTGAGAGCACGCAAAGCGCGGTGTTCGAGTTGAACAACGCCCTTACCGTTTCCAAAGTTGTAGATGCTCACGGCCAGCCGCTTGAAAGCTCTCGCAACGATAAGGACTTCACGGTAAAAGTCAATTTCCCGAATACGCTTCAGAAAACGCAGCCATGCGAAATCTCGATCGCCTACGATGGCAAGTTCACCGGGAACGAAGATTCGCCGGTGTACGGGATCAAGTTTGCCGCGCTGCATCCCGATTTCGGATTTCTTCTTTACCCGGCGCGCTGGTTTCCGGTGAACGGCTACACCGTCAACCGCTTCGCAGCCGACCTTCGCATCACGGCGCCACCGGGCTACCAGGTGGTGGGTAGCGGAGATCTGAAAACGGATCGAGCCGCGAACGGCGGAACCATCTACTCGTTTCATTACGAGAAGGCCAGCTTTCCCGGAAGCATCGCTATCGTGAAAGACAATCCCGTACGGGTGTCCTCGGAAGGCATCAGCACCAACATCTTCTTTCGCGACCCGCAGGCCGAAGAAGCGCATGACTATGGAGACGAAACCGGGAAGATCATGACGTTCCTCACGTCGGAATACGGTCTCGCTCCACAGGCCAATCTGACGTTGGTTGAAACCGAAGACGGGGCGGTAAACGGCTATTCCGCGCCCGGCATTGTTTTTCTGGCGCCGGGGTCCATCACGAAGCAAGTCAACACCCGCATATTGGCGAATCAACTCTCGCGGCAGTGGTGGGGCGTTCTGGTTTCGCCGGCCAATCGCAATCACCTGTGGCTGGAGAATGGCCCGGCGCGCTTTTCAGAGTTGCTGTACCTGGAACACACCGCGGGGCCGGGCGCCATGGAGTCGGAGCTGAAGGCCACCTACGTTGAAGCGCTCACGGTAAAGGATCCTCCGGTGCTGCAGGCGGCGCGCCTGGAGGATTATTCGCCGGAGTACTGGGCGCTGACCGCGGCCAAAGGCGCGGCCATCCTGAACATGCTTCGCAGCGTGGTGGGCGACGCCGACTTCAAGAAAGGGCTGCATGCCTTCATCGATAAATACAGCTGGCAATCGGTCACGAGCGAGCAGTTCCGCAAGGTCTTTGAAGCGGTCGCGAACCAGGATCTGCGCTACTTCTTTATCCAGTGGCTCGAATCGAGCGGCTCGCCCGAATTCAAGCTCGAATACACGGTGCTTCGAACGCAGAAAGGCTTCCGGATTGTCGGCAAAATCAATCAGGACCTGGACACATTCCGCATGCCTGTCGATCTGAAGATCGAAACCGAGGGGAATCCCGAAGAGAAGCGGGTTGAGGTTACCGGCACATCCTCCGAATTCAGCGTGGACACGTTCGGAAAGCCGCGCAAGGTTTCGATCGATCCCAATCACGTGCTGCTGCGCCTAGACCCCAGCATGCAAATCGCGGTCGCGATCCGGCGCGGCGAGCAGTTTGTCGAAATCAACGATTACGCAAACGCGCTACGCGAATATCAGAAGGCGCTGGAGGTGAATAAGAACAGTTCGCTCGCGCATTACAGGATCGGCGAGCTTTTCTTCAAGCAGAACAACTTTCAATCCGCCGCAAATGAATTTCGCGCCGCCATCAATGGCGACCTGGAGCCGAAGTGGACGGAGGTCTGGTCGCACGTAAATCTGGGAAAAATTTTCGACGTGACGGGACAGCGCGACCGCGCCGTCAACGAATACAAGCAGGCTATTCGAACGCACGACAATACGGGCGGCGCCCAGGAAGAAGCGGCGCGCTATTCCACCAAGCCCTATGAGCAGAAGAATTCCGAAACATGAGGCGGTTCTGAATTGGCGAGCGCACGGGGCGTTTGTGGCCCGTTGCGCGCGATTGAAGGAGATTCGTTCTGTTTTGGAACGCGCTGTCCCTCCGCCGACCAATACCGAAGTTAAATCCTAGTAGCAGCCTCGCGAAATTTCTAGAAACGCTCGTAGTGTTTTCATCCACTAGTACTTCTGAGTGCTGATTTACCGCTGGACCCAGGTGCTTCCTTGGCGCCCAGACACCCAATCAGGTGATAACCTGAAGGTGCCCGAGAAAGGGGATGTTTTGGACGATCGATTGAAGGAGTTGATGCAGGAGTTGGGTAACGCAATCAACGAATCCCTTTCCGATTCGGACCGCATTGCGGGCGCTATCGGCGAAATCAAACGCGCCGGATACGATGTTTTCCTGGTGCTCGAAGCGACTATCGGCTTCAATAAGCGCGAAGAGGACGAGGATTCCGAGGCTGAAACCGCCGCAGCGGAATCCGTTAGGCAGGAGTCTTCCGGAAAAATCCGGCTGACCTCGCAGGATCATAAGTTTCTGCGCGCTCTGAAGATTTCGATGGAAGAAGATCAGAAATAGTTCGGCCTACCGCAGTAATTCCCTGTATACGTCGTAGGTTTCTTTGACGGTGCGTTCCCAGGAGTAGACCTTCGCTCTGTTGTATCCCCGTTCCGCATACTCTTGGCGCAAGGCAGGGTCGGACATCAGCCGCCGAAGGGCGAATTCCAGTTCTTCGGTTCGATGCGGGTCCACCAGCAGCGCTGCGCCGCCCGCGATTTCTGCCAATGATGGCCGGGTTGAGGCGATTACAGGCACTCCGCGCGACATGGCTTCTAACACCGGTATGCCGAAGCCTTCGCCGAGAGAGGGAAACGCGAAGATGGATGCGCGCGAATAGAGCGCCTGCAACTCGGCCGGAGTAACATGCCCGGGCATACTGATCCGCTCACGCGAGCGGCTCGCGCGGACGCGATCCAGAATCGCGTCCGATCCATAGCCCGTTGTAGCGCCGGCCAGAATCAATTGCCAATCGGCGGGCGCGCTCTCGAAGGCTTCTACCAGGCGCGCGATATTTTTCCTGGCCTGTAGCGCGCCGACAAACAGGACGATCTTCTCGCGCTTGTGCGGCGCGGTGTAAGTCGCCACGCGTACCCCGTGCGGGATGACCCGAATCCTCGATCTGTCGAATCCGAGCAGTCGAGTAACTTCATTCGCCGTAAATTCCGAGACGGCAACGATCAGATCCGAATTCTCCGCCGCGCGCTTGGCCTGCTCCGTGAAGCGCTCGCGGAACTCGGGCGACGAATACTCTTCCGTCATCACGAACAAGTCGTGAAATGTGGAAACGACTTTTCCCGCTGGACGCCGATCTACTCTTTGATTGAGCGCATGGAACAACTCCACGCCAAATAACGGGAGGGGCGGTTGCAATAGCCTGCGGCGAACGTTCGGCGCTCGGGCGCCTGCGGCGCGAATGAACTGTTTCGGCCTGTAGCAGTGAAGAAAGACGTCGCGCGGGTACTGACGGGCAAGCCCGAGCAGCAGTTCGTTCGAATAGACGCCGATTCCAGTGGGATGCGGATCCACGCTGTAAGTGGCGTCGAGCGCGATTCGCACGCTTTCATTCTTACAGCCCGTACTCTTTCAGCTTGCGATAGAGAGTGGTTCTCCCGATGCCCAACATCGCGGCCGCCAGCGTGCGGTCGCCCTTCGTGTACTCGATGGCGTGAAGGATTGCGCATCTCTCTACCTCGGTCAGCGGCTTTATACCCGAGTTCCCGTCGAACGACGCCGCCGCCGATGCGCCCGGCGCGCCGCTGCCGCCGTTTCCTCCCGTAAGCTTGCGCTCGAACGAGCGGTTCACAACAGTGGAAGGCAGATCGGCCTTCGAGATCCATGGACCCGAGTTCATCGCCACCATCTGCTGGACGGTGTGCTCCAACTCGCGAACATTCCCCGGCCAATCGTATTCGATCAAGGAGTCCATCACTTCGTCCGGCAACCTGTGCCCGTTTCCATAACGCTGCAGGAAGTGCAGAATCAATGCCGGGATGTCTTCTTTCCGCTCGCGCAAAGGCGCGATGCGCAGCCGCATAACGTTCAGGCGGTAATACAGATCCTGCCGGAAGCGTTTCTCTTCCACCTCCTCCGCCAGGTCGCGATTGGTCGCTGCAATGACGCGGAAATTCGAGCTGCGCTGCGACAATCCACCCACCGCGCGAAACTCTTTTTCTTGAAGCACGCGCAGCAGCTTCATCTGCATCTCGAGCGGCAGCTCTCCGATCTCGTCGAAAAACGCGGTGCCGCCGTTGGCGGCGTCCAGCAATCCGAGTTTCTGAACGTGCGCGCCGGTGAACGCGCCCTTGGCGTAACCGAAAAGCTCGCTCTCCATCAGCGGCCCGACCAGCGACGAGCAATCCACCACCACAAATTGCCCGCGGCCCTCCATGGCGTGAATAGCGCGCGCGACCACTTCCTTGCCGGTGCCTGTTTCGCCCAAAATCAGAACAGGGAAGCGGGACTTACCCATCCTCGTGACCAGCCGGTGCACCTGCCGCATGGCCGGCGAGTTGCCGACCAGCATCGAGAGAGGCGAAAAATCGAGCGCAATCTGCGGCGTCACGGGAAGCCTCCGACTGAGTGCCTGCCGCGCTCGAAGCGCATCGGCGTCTCCGGCGGCAAAAGTCCCTCGTGAACAAAGTGCGAACAACGGACCGAAAATCTCCGCCCCGGAGTTTCGCTACTCGACCGGCGGCGGCGCAGGCCGCGTATCGTCGGGGGGCGGAGTCGAGGTGGATGGATTATCGTTCGAAGAATTGGAGGCCGGCGCGGCGTTCTCCGCACCAGGCGCGGGCGGCGGCGAGGCCGAAGCGGCAGGCAGTGTCGCGACAGGCGGCGCATTCGGAGTAACGGCCTTCTCGTCCAATCGCACTACGAACACGTCCTTGTTATCGCTTGCGAGCGTCGCCGCTAATTGTTGCGCGGTTCGTACGGATGATTCCTTTCCGACCAGCACGCGCCACATCTGAACCTTTCCCTGCTTTAGCGCGAGTTGCGCCGTCCCGAAGCGTTCCGCATACTGCGCCCGCGCGCGCTCCGCATTGTCGTACACCGAAAAGGCGCCCACCTGCACGGCGTAGAAATCGTTCGCCGGAATATCGGCGGGAGCGGCGATCACTTCCAAGCGCACGCGCCCGGTTCCAGGCCCGATCAAATCGATCTGGCGCGCCGCCGCTTTCGAAAGATCGATGATGCGCCCGTCGACAAAGGGCCCGCGATCGATCACGCGCACATTCACGCTCTTGTTGTTTGAAAGATTCGTCACCCTCAACCAGGTATTGAAGGGCATAAGCCGATGCGCGGCCACCAGCGTTTCCATATCGTAGATCTCGCCATCGGCCGCCGCTCGCCCATGAAATGGAATTCCATACCAACTGGCGACGCCCTCTTCCGTATAGCCCATGGGCAGAGCGGGTCGCGACGCGCCGCGGCGGGTAATATTCGGAGTAGAAGGCGCGTTGGAGGGCTGCGGAGCGCTTGCGGGAGGCGGAGCGCTCGCGCTGGCGGAAGGTTGCGGCGCAGCGGGAGTTCGCGCGGCGCGATGCTTTTTTCCGCATCCGGAAATCGCCAACATCGACAAGAGACCCGCGAGCGCCGCGTATCGCACCATCGAATTGCGCTTGTTCTGCGTCATTCAACAACTCTCATGCCGGGAACTCCGGCGCCGTGGAGTGGCGCCGCTCATTTTTACTCTCTCAAAAGACGCGGAGCTGCGCTTCCAAAGGTAAAACAAAATCCAGCTTTACGTTTTGAGAACCTTGGCGACACCGCCGCGGGACCTTCCAAAATCCCGGCCATCATTTTTTTCTTGACTTCTATTGCGAACAATCTTATATATGAATCACACTGCGATCTGTATGGATTGCAAATTTACGTTAGGGAGAATCGCTCGATGAAGAACGCAACCAAGAAGAGCGGCGGCGCAAAGAAGACTGCGAAGAAGCCCGCCACCAAGAAAAAGGGTAAGTAAAAGTTACCCGCGATAGCGGGTCCTGAAGTTTAAACCTTCCGCCCTCGGGTCACCGAGGGCGTTTTTATTTGGCAGCGCTCCGGCATTCGCCAACCCCTCCAGAAATAAAAAGGGCGCCGGCTTTCGACCGGCGCCCAACGCTCCCCAACCTTCAGACTGTTTTATGGGAGGGTGTAGCGCAAATCCACGTAGCCCATGTTGGTGTGCGCTTCTTTCGGCGCTCCGCTGCTCGCGCTGTAGTACCACGGGTTGCGATCCAGATACGAGTATTGGATGATGAGCGAAAGTTTCCCATAGCTCGGGTTGCTCCACAACGTCTGCACCAGGTCGGCGGTGCCTTCCTGGATTGCGCGGTTTTGATTCGATCCGATATACCCGTAGCCATAAGGCGTGAACGTGATCGCGCCCTTGGAGCTGACGGTGGGAACTTCCGTCACGTCCCGGCCGACATACACGCCGCCGTACAGCAGGCTCACCAGCGTGTTCTTTCCAAGGTTCCATTCAAATCCGTCCACCGTCGACGCCGAATGCAGCGGGGAGAGCGCGCCATTCGCGTTCACGATGAAATCCGGCGCGAGCCCGAAGATGTACCGGCCGTTGCCTTCGCCCCAGAAGAGATTCTCGATCAACCGGAAATTCTTGGCGAGTTGAAGATTGGTGTTGAACTCGCCGGCGTAGCCGGTTGCGTTCTCGCCGATGTATGGAGTTTTCGCCGAACCGTTGCCTTCCTCCACCTTGAAGTTGCTGATCAGGCCGGCGGCTTCGAAGTGCAACAGCTTGTCTCCCGCATGGGCGTCATAAGCGGCCTTGAGAATAATGTCCGGCGCCACGTTCGGGGTATTGGTCCCGCCATAAAGGCTCGGCGTGCTGGTGACGCTGACGCCGTTGTTGATCTGCGCGTTGTTCGCCAGCAGGCTGGCGTAAGAAGGCGGCACAGTGATGACCGAGCCGCCGCCCGAGCCGCCGCCGTATTGCTGCGGGTTCTCAAGCGAGAGGCCGATCGCGAAATCGTCGGACGGATGAAGGACGAAGCGGAACTGCGTCTGCCGCGACCAAACCAGGCCCGCCTGGTAGTTCGTGTCCATGTTCTGCGTATAGAAGATATCGGAGGGCACCGGCGATAGTCCTACCCGGTTCGGCGTCAGCATGGACCAATCCTGTCCGCCTAGCACTTCAAACCAACCTTTCTGCACATCCACGAAGATGTTGCGCATCCGGAACGTGTCCGCGTTGCTGGTTACGAAAACCGTGGGGGGCGCCTGGCCCAAGAAGTCAGCTTCGAAGTAGCCGAGCACCTTCGCGCCGAGTACATTCGAATCTACGCGAAAACCAATGCGGCTGTTCTGTGTCGAGAAGTTAGTTTCGCCAAGATTGCCGCCGGTCGAGTTATTGAACGGCACGCTGCCGAAATTCGTCCCGATGCCGCTGCCTACGTTGGCCGAGCGGGCGAAGAACGTAGCGTCGACAAATCCTAACGGCGTGAACGTCGTATCGCCGATCCGGATTCCCAGCGGCGAAGTCGCCTCCGTCTGGTTTTTCTGCAGCGCAATGTTGGGGTGCGCCACGTTCACCGCCGGTACAATCTTCACGGGCGCAGCGTTCGCCAGTGCGTCGGTTCCGGCCACCGCCGGCGTTCCGCCTTGCGCGGCCGCGTTTACAGATTGGACGGATTTTTCAAGCAACGCGCGCTGCGCCTCCACCGCTTGCTGCAGTTTCTTGATCGCTTCCTCCTGCTGCGCGATCCGCTGCCGAAGCTGGTTCAAATCGTCGGAGCTGGCCGGTACCGAGGGGGCCGCCGCGGTGGTCGCCGCATTCCCTTCCGGTGACGGCGTCGTGGATGCGCCCGGCGGGTCGGCCGCGCATAACTGCCATGCCATCAAAGGCAGGCAAAGCAGAGATAGACTCCAGGGTTTATTCATAATCCTCACGAAGTTACCGAACCCCCGTTACAACCCCATGAACGTTATGTGAATTTCCGGCGCTTCGCCTGTCCTCCGCCCCCTGTGAGCGCGATTGGTCAAGCACATCTCGGCCGGTTCTGGCGCTGCGCCAAGTGCGGCTACACTAAAGGAGTCCGCATGTCCGAACGCCCGTTCGTTCACCTCCACTGTCACACCGATTACTCGCTGCTCGATGGGGCCTGCGACATCAAAAAGCTGATGGACACGGTTCGGCGGCAGAAAATGCCCGCCATCGCCATGACCGACCACGGCAATCTCTTCGGCGCCGTCGAGTTCTACAACGAAGCCGCCGCCGCGGGCGTACACCCCGTCATTGGCTGCGAAGTCTACGTATCTCAGAGCGGCCATAAGACCAGATCGGAGTCCGACCGCTACAACCACCTGGTTCTACTCTGCGAGACGCAAGAAGGCTACAAGAACCTGATTCAACTAGTTTCGACTGGCTATCTGGATGGCTTCTACTACAAGCCTCGTATAGATAAGGACCTGCTGGCGCGCCACTCGAAGGGCCTGATCGCCATGTCGGCGTGCCTGCGGGGCGATATCAACGAAGCCATCATGGCGGACCGCTACGAAGACGCCCGGCGGCTCGCCAACGAATATACGGATCTGTTCGGCCGGAACAACTTTTTTCTGGAGATGCAGGACCACGGGCTCGATCCCGACAAGCTGGTGATGCCGCAGGTGCGCCGCATGTCGGCCGAGACCGGCATCCCGCTGGTGGTCACTAACGACGCTCACTATCTGACTCACGACGACGTTCGCGCGCACGAAATCCTGCTGTGCATCCAGACCGGCAAGACCATGTCCGATCCGAACCGGATGCGCTTCACCACGCCCGAGTTCTACGTCAAGACGCGCGCCGAGATGATGGCGCATTTCAGCGAAGTGGAAGATGCGCTCGATCGCACCTGGGACATCGCGCAGCGCTGCCAGGTGAAGCTCGAAAAGGTCAAGGATCCGTTCCCGCGCTTCGATGTTCCGCAGGGCCACACGCCGGATACTTACTTCGCCTATGTCGCGCGCGAGGGATTCGCGCGGCGGCGCGCGCGTCTCGAAATACTGCGGGCGCAGGGGCGCCTGAAGCACGATCTGCCCGAATATGTGGAGCGGCTCGACCGCGAAATCCGCATGATCCAGCAGATGAACTTCTCCGGCTACTTTCTGATCGTTTGGGATTTCATCCAGTTCGCCAAGCAGCGCGCCATTCCGGTGGGACCGGGCCGCGGCTCGGCGGCCGGCAGCCTAGTCAGCTACGCGATGGAGATCACCGATATCGATCCTCTCGAATATGGGTTGCTGTTTGAACGCTTCCTGAACCCGGAGCGCATCAGCATGCCCGATATCGATATCGATTTCTGCGGCAACGGCCGCGGCGAAGTGATTCAATACGTCACCGAAAAGTACGGGCGCGAGCAGGTGGCGCAAATCATCACCTTCGGGACGCTCGCCGCCAAGGCCGCCATTAAAGACGTGGGCCGCGTGCTGGATATGAGCTTCGCAGAGGTGGACCGCATCTCGAAGCTCGTTCCGAGGCAGCTCAATATCAAGCTGAAAGACGCCATCGAAGATCCCGAGCTCAAGGAAGCCGCCGCCCGGGAACCGCGCGTAAAAGAGGTACTGGATATCAGTCTGCGGCTTGAAGGGGTCTGCCGAAACGCCGGCATGCATGCGGCGGGGGTCGTCATCTCTTCCGTGCCGCTTCGCGATCTCGTGCCCCTGTTCGTCACGAACAAACAGGAAATCGTCACGCAGTACGACATGGTGGGGCTCGAAAAGCTGGGTCTCCTGAAGATGGACTTCCTGGGCCTGACCACGCTCACCATCATCGAAGAGGCGCTCAAGCTCATTCGCAAGCATCGCGACGTGAATATCGCGATCGAAGATCTCCCGCTGGATGATTCCGCCACCTACGAAAAGATCTTTAGCCAGGGGCTCACCAGCGGCGTCTTCCAATTCGAATCTCCCGGCATGCAGGATATTCTGCGCCGCTATCAGCCGAACCGCATCGAAGACCTGTGCGCCTTGAATGCGCTCTACCGCCCGGGTCCCATCCAGGGCGGAATGATTCCCGATTTTATCGACCGTAAGCACGGCCGCAAGCCCATCGTCTACGATCTGCCGGAGCTGGAAGCCATTCTCGAAGAAACGTACGGCGTCATTCTTTATCAAGAGCAGGTCATGCAGATTTCGAACTCGCTCGCGGGCTATTCGCTCGGCGAGGCCGATATCTTGCGCCGCGCCATGGGCAAGAAAAATGCCGAAGAGATGGCCAAACAGCGCGCGCGTTTCATCAGCGGCGCGACGGAGCGCGGCTACGCCCCCAAGAAGACCGCCAAGATCTTCGACTTAATGGAGCAGTTCGCCGGATACGGATTCAATAAGTCCCACTCCGCGGCCTACGCCTACCTCGCCTATGTCACGGCTTATCTAAAGACGCATTACGCGGTCGAATTCATGTCCGCGCTGCTCACCTCCGAATCCGGCAACACCGACAAGATCGTGAAGTACATCAACGAGTGCCGCGAAATGTCGATTCGTGTGCTGCCTCCCGATGTAAATCAAAGCGACTTCAATTTCACTCCGGCCGGCGACGCCATCCGCTTCGGCCTTGGCGCGGTGAAGAACGCCGGCCAAGGCGCAATCGAAGCCATCGTCGCCGCTCGCCAGAAGGGCGGCCCATTCACCTCCATCTACGATTTCTGCGAGCGCATCAATCTGGCGAACGTAAACCGGCGAGTGCTCGAAAGCCTCATTAAAGCCGGGGCTCTCGACTCCACCGGCGGCAATCGCGCGCAATTGACCGAGGCCCTCGACCGCGCGCTTGAATCCGCCATGCAGATGTCGCGCGGCCGCGCCGTCGGCCAGCACGATTTCTTCGGCTTCTTCGCGGAAGCGCAGCCGGCGCAGCACACCCTGGTCACTCTCCCGGACTGGACCATGGACCAGAAACTGGCCGGTGAAAAAGAAGTGCTGGGCATCTATGTTTCCGGCCATCCTCTCGACCGCTTCAAAGACAAAGTGGCCGATCTGACAACTCACTTCACCGACAAGCTGGAGCAACTCGAAAAAAATACCGAAGTGAAACTGTGCGGTATATTGACCTCCATCGCGCGCAAGACCAACCGGGAAGGGAAATATTGGGCGTCCATGAAAGTCGACGACAGCCGCGGGGTGGCCGATTGCATGGTGTTCGCTAACCGGTACGAAGAACTGCTGCCTGCCCTTCGAGACGATTCCGCGGTTTTCATCCGCGCCTCCGTCCTGCCGGAAGAAAGCGGCGCTCCGAAACTTTCTATTCAGGAAATGGTCAAGTTGGAGGATGCGCGGGTGGACCTGCCATCGTTGATTTCCATCCGCATCTGGTTGAAGGACGAAGTGTCCACCGAAAAGGCCAACGCTTTGAGCGAGCTTTTTGTTCGGAAGAGCGGAGCGACCGAAGTCCGGCTTCGGCTGGAGAAGCCGCGCGATTTTTCCGTCATTATGGACGTGACCACGAAAGTACGGCCGGATCGCGAGTTCCGCACGGAGCTTGAAAAAATCTGCGGCCCCGAAGCGATGGAGATTCTGGCGAGCTGATATGAACGACGAGCTGGATTCGCAAGACATCCCCGAAACATCCGGCCCCTCCGAACAACCGCCCAGCAATCCCAGTTGGCAGCGCGTTCAACTCGCCCGCCACCCCAAGCGGCCCCATTCGCTCGACTACATACGAGGGCTGATCACCGGGTTTGAGGAACTGCACGGCGACCGGTTTTTCGGGGATGACAAATCGATCGTCGCGGGCTTAGGCTTTTTCGAAGGGCGTCCCGTCATGATCATCGGCCAGCAAAAAGGCCGCGATACCAAAGAGAAGCTGCTGCGCAACTTCGGAATGCCCAAGCCGGAAGGTTATCGGAAGGCGCTACGGTTGATGCAGCTTGCCGCCAAGTTTCGCCGGCCCATCATTACGTTCGTCGATACGCCCGGGGCCTATCCGGGCATCGATGCCGAGGAGCGCGGCCAGGCGGAGGCAATTGCCTACAATTTGCGGGAGATGTCGCGCCTCGTAAGCCCTGTTATCGCAGTGGTCATCGGCGAAGGCGGCAGCGGCGGCGCGTTGGCGCTCGGAGTGGCCAATCGAGTATACATGTTGGAGAACGCTTACTACAGCGTGATCGCGCCCGAGAGCTGCGCGGCTATCATCTGGCGCGATTCGGGAAAGGCGCCGCTGGCAGCCGCGGCCTTACGCATGACCGCCAACGATCTGGTGCAGATGAAGCTGATCGACGGCATCGTCCCCGAACCTGCGGGCGGAGCGCATCTCGATCCCGATACAGCTATCGCCTCTTTGCGCGGCACTCTTTCGAAGGCCTTGCAAGAGCTGGCTGCGCTCTCACCCGAACAGATCATCGAACAGCGATACGCCAAGTTTCGAGAGATGGGCAATTTCTTTAGCGAGGCGTCCGCCTGAGAGCGGCGCGGCCAGGGAAAGCGGCGCGCCCAGTGAAAGCGGCGCACCCAGTGAATAAGATCGGCGCCATCGTTGCGCTCTTCGTGATCGCATTCCTTGCGCTGATCGCGTATTCGACCCTGCACGGCCCGCGCTACCGGCTGGAAGCCTGCATGGCGTACGGAGGCCGCACGGCCTGTAAGACAGTCTCGGCCAAAAGCGAGCAATCGGCACTTCGCTCCGCCGCCGAAGGCGCATGCGCCGATATCGCATCGGGCGTGACCGACACGCTGCGCTGCGAACAATCCGAGCCGCAGAAGGTGAAGTGGCTGGAGAGACCGAAGTAGAGTGGGCGTTTTTTGGCCTCGCTTCCCGAAAAACGCTACGATAAAAACGGTAACGGAGCCAGTTGTGCAACTAAATCTTCCGCCTGATCTTGAAACGCTGATCAATAAGCGGCTTTCTACCGGCGCCTACTCGAACGCGGAAGACGTACTGCGCCAAGCTCTCGAAGCGCAGGACGCACAAGAGAGCTGGACCGACGATGAACGGCAGGCTCTATCGGCCCACATCGAAGAGGGCTATCAGCAAGCCGAACGTGGCCAGCTTGTGGCTGAAACAGAGGCGCGCCGCGAAATCGATGCCTTAAAACAGAGGTGGCGTCACGAGCGTTCGCCCGCTCAATGAGCGCCTATCTTCTCACGCCTCTCGCCACCATCGATATCTTCAACATCTGGACGTACATCGCAGAGCATAGCGAAGCAGCTGCAGACCGTGTGGAACAGGCGATATATGACGCATGCGAATTCTTAGCTGAAGGCCCTTTACGCGGCCATACGCGGCCCGATCTCACCTTACGGCCGCTCCGTTTCTGGACGCTCAGCCGCTATCCCAACTACACCCTCGCGTACCTGCCAGGAAGCGCACCCCTTCAAGTCATCGCCGTGCTACACGGAAAACAGAACACCCGGCGCATTCTCCGGCAGCGCCGCTAGTATGGCTCCCCGCGTCTTTCTCTCGCCCGATAGCCCGCTCGGGTTCGGGGCGTTTGATTGGATCGAACTCGCGTTTGCCGCGCTTCTCATCGGGCTCCTATCGCTGGACGCCTCCGCGCTGCGCTCGCGATTTCTCCAGCTTGCGCAGCGCACGCGGCTATGCATGCTCCTGTTGTTCGTGCTGCCCATCGCGCTCCGTCTCGCGCTGCTCCCTCATAGCCCCGTCCCGCTCCCAAGCGGCGCCGACGACTTCAGCTATGTCCTGCTCGCCGACACCCTGCGTCACTTCCACCTTGCGAACCGGCCCCATGCCTTTCCCGAATTCTTCGAGCAGCTCTTCGTTCTCCAGCAGCCTACCCACAGCTCCATGTATCCGCTCGGCCAAGGCATCGCGCTCGCTCTCGGCTGGATGATCTTCAGCCATCCCTGGGCGGGCCTCCTACTCTCCACGGGCGCGTTCTGCTCGCTTTGTTATTGGATGTTGCGAGCGTGGATCACTCCCGGCTGGGCGCTGGTTGGGGGGCTTCTGGCGGTCATGCAATTCGGCCCGCTCTGTTATTGGATGAACTGCTACTGGGGTGGAGCGGTTTCGGCGCTAGCCGGTTGCCTCGTCTTCGGGGCGCTGCCGCGCCTGCTGTCGCAGGGTCACCGGCGCGATGCCCTGCTGCTCGGGGCGGGCCTGTCTCTTCAACTCCTCACACGGCCTTTCGAATTCTTGCTTCTGCTCGCGAGCGTCCTTTTGTTTCTAGCGCCGGCCTTCCGCCGCGTTCGTAATCTGCTCGCGCCTCTGTTATACGCCGCCGCGGTGCTTTGCGCAGCCGGCGGGTTGGTTCTTCTCCAAAATAAAACCGTCACGCGCACATGGACGACGCTCCCTTACCAGCTCTACCGCTATCAATATGGAATTCCCGCCACTTTTGTTTTTCAACCCAATCCGGTCCCCCATCACGAACTGAACTCCGAACAGGAAATGGACTATCGCGCGGAAACCGCGATTCACGACGACAATCCCGCCACCGTCGCCGGCTACTTCGCGCGCCTGTTATTCCGCATTCGTTTCTATCGCTTTTTTTTCTTCACCCCATTGTATGTAGCGGCGCTCGTGTTTCTTACTAGGCTTCGCGAACCGCGCTTGGCTTTGGTCGCACTGACGATCTGCTTATTCGCTCTCGCTACTAACTTCTACCCGTATTTCTATCCCCATTACATCGCCGCTATTACGTGTTTATTTGTTCTTGTAAGCGTATCCGGCTTACAGCGCCTGAACCGAATCAAGTTACTCCGCCTCCAGCCTGGGGCCATGGTGCTAGGTCTCTGCGCGGCTCAGTTCCTGTTTTGGTATGGCGTGCATGCCTTCGCATCCCTTGAGACCACAAGCGCACTCGCACGCTTTGAATCCTGGGACTTCATCGATTACGGCGACCCGCAGAGCCGAATCTTGATAGACCGCGAGCTGGCGCGAGCCCCCGGCAAGCACCTCGTTTTTGTCCGCTACAACTCCAGCCACATGTTCCAGGAGTGGGTCCACAACGCCGCGGACATCGACAACGCCCGCACCGTTTGGGTTCACGATCTCGGAGTGGCGCATAACGGCGATCTTATGAAGCGTTATCCCGAACGCTCCACCTGGCTCTTGGAACCCGATGCGCAGCCGCCTCGTCTCACGCCCTACAAGCCAGACCTCGGCCCGTTCGAGATGGTGTACTAACTGCTAGTTCTTCGCCGCCCGCGCTTGGGCGTCCGCTTCGCCGGCCCGCGTCGCTTCCGGAACTTCCCTGAGCTTGCCGGTAGCTACATCGTAGATGTAGCCGTAGATCGGAATCGTGGCGGGCACCAGCGGGTGGGTGCGGATTCTGGTTACATCCGCCACTATACTCTTTTCCAGATCATCAATGGTTAGCCAATCTATATGTTGCCCCGCCAAAGAACCGCCGCCTATGCCGACATCTTTCCACTCGCCGTTCTCGATCACCGCCGTCTCCAGACTCTTCGAAAGCAGGTCGTGCATGATGTCGTTCGTGAAGGTTAACATCCCGCAACCGGTATGGTGTATCACGAACCACTCCTGAGTTCCCAACAGCTTGTAGGAAATAACCAGCGAACGGATCGCGTCGTCGCTCGCGCGTCCTCCCGCGTTGCGGATCACGTGCGCGTCTCCCTCCGCCAGTCCCAGAAACTTGGCCGGATCCATTCGCGCATCCATACACGTCAAGACCGCGATTCGCCTGGCAGGCGTTGAGGGCAGCTTCGATCTCTGCCCGAACGTCTCCGCGTAAGCCTCGTTGGAACTCAATACGTCGTTCAAAGTTTGTGACATAGCTCGCCAGCCTTTTTATCGATTTTAATTCAGTCGCCTTGACGGGCCTTTAATCCATTCAGTTCCGTGAGCACCTGCTGCCACTGTTTGGGATGCTTCTTTGTCGACAACGGAGCGTTCAGATCCGAGTAAAAGGCGAGGATATTTTTTGAAATCTCAGGGGTGACTCCCGCAAAACCAGTGGCAGCGAGCTCATCCAACCAATATGCGTAGGTCTGATCCTGCAGTCCATACTCGCCGGGCTTGGTGACGAGGCCCACATCGAAGTTATTATTAGCAAGCTGTAAGCCGTTCTGTCGCGCGCCTCTAACATCGGAGCGATACTCCGCGCTGGCTGTATCGAAACTCTTCATGAAGATCTGCTCGACTCCAGGACCCAACGGCTTGAATTTCAGTACGCTGACGCGGCCAATCGGCGGCAGGATCTTCACGAGAAAAGCGAGTATGCGGTCGGCGAGCGTGGGACGATCGTACTTCTTCCCCCATTCTCGTTCATAGCTCGACCGCCTCATGACATACAAGAACCGCGCCCTTGTGATTCCCGGCCGCGACGTCCGAATCTGGTCCTGGTGGTCCGCCCAGGCCACCCGGGTGAAAAGCGGAATCAGCGTGCTCAGCGCATGCCTATACGAGCCTATCGCCTGATCGAAATCGTTCAGCATACGGTTCAATTCAAAGCCGTACGTCTCGCGAAACGCGCGTTGCAACAGCGCGGCGGACACATTGAAGCCGATGAAATCGTGATACGCCTCGGGAGCGTAGTTGCCCTTTGCAACTTGCTCGACATCGAACGCATACTCGGTTCGCAGGTGGTCCGTCGGGTTATCTTCGTAGGTCACCACGTCCCCAAACTTTTTCTGCAAGTTGCGATAGACTAGCGGCTCCGCGCGATTCGTTCCCAGCCGATGGCCGTCGTTATCGCCTGCGTAATGCGATAGCGCGCCGAGTGCGAACGCATATTCGTCCAAAGTTTGAGAATCGTGGATCAGCGCTTCGATAAAATCCGCTGTTCGCGCATAATGCGTCAAATCGCTGAAGTAGCCATTGCCATGCGGATAGTAGCCCATGTCTTGCAGGACCGCCCCGCCGTAGGCATACGAATGGGCTTCCTTCAACTGCGCCGGCGTGGCGTTGGGGAAACGCGCTAGAAGAGCCGCGCGCAATCCCGTATCCCATAGCGCATCGATCATCGCTTCGTGAGACAAGACGGAATAGGCGCACAAACTACGCGCCGCGCAGAACGCCAGCACAGGCAGCGCCCAGCGATGGCCGATCGCTGCCATGGTCTAAGGCTCTACCGCCTCGGCGACCATCGTCGGCGCCGTCTTCAAACCCTGTATCTCCACAACCAGTTGGCGCCACTTCCGATTGTCCTTCTTAGTTGCGATAGGAGCGTTTAAATCGCGATAGTAGCCGAGCAATTCAGCGCGGATCTCAGGCGTCACGGTCGCAAATTTCTTCCCCGCGAGCAGGCCGAGCCAGTACGCCTGCACATCGTCGTCCAGCTTGTAACCGCCCGCCGGGGTGACCGTTCCCACATCGTAGTTCTTGTCTTCGAGATGGAGGCTGCCCTCCTTCACCTCATCGATCTTTCCGGCGAATTGTTTGGCCGAACGGTCGAAGCTGTCCATGAACAGTTTTTCTACGGGCGGCGTTGGCATTTTCAGCTTCACCGCGCGCAGCGGGCCAATCGGCGGCAGCAGCTTCACAAGAAACGCCAGCATGCGGTCGCCGAGCGTCGGCCGGTCGTATTGCTTGCCCCAGTTCCGCTCGTAGCTCGAACGGTTCATGATGTAAATAAACCTCGCCTTGGTCATTCCCGGCTGCGCGCGTTCGATGTCGTCTTGCCGGGCCGCCCATGCTACCCGCGTCGCCATCGGAATGGTCTTGCTGACTGCGTGCCGATACGATTCCACGCCCCGATGGAAATCCTTGAACACATCGCCGAGTTCCAGGCCGTATGTATCGCGAAACGCCCGCGCCACTAACGGCTCCGCCACATAGAACCCGATGAAATCGTGGTATGCCTCCGGCGCGAAGTTTCCTTTGGCTACCTCCAGAACGTCAAATCCAAACTCTGTCTGCAAATGCCCTGTCGGATTTTGTTCGTACGTAATGAAATCTCCATACTTCCTCTGCAATCGGGGATAGAGCATCGGCTCGCCCACGTTGGTCGCCAGGCGATGACCGTCCAGGTCCGACACATAGTGCGACAGCGCGCCCAGCGCAAAGGCCAGATCGTCCAAGCTCCTGGATTCCTTCAAGAGAGCAGCGATGAAGTCTCCCGTCCTAACGTAATGCGTCAAGTCGCTGAACTGTTTACTGCCGTGCGGATAGTAACCAAGATCCTGGATGATGGCCCCGCCATATGCAAAGCCATGCGCCCGCTTCAGTTGGTCCGGCGTCGAGCCGGGATAACTCGCCAGCAGAAACGGTTTTAGCTTTGTGTCCCACAGCGCATCGACCAGCGCTTCATGCGACAAGACCGAATATGCGGCGCAACCGCCCGCAAGCCCTAACCCCAAACTCAATACAGTGAACGTCCGGATAAGGTGGTTCAGAACCGAGGCCTCCTAGTAATAGGTGCAGGAAAGCGGCTGTTCTGAACACACCCGTTTAAACAGAAAAGGCGCGAAGCAGACCCTTAGATGGCCTGCCCCGCGCCTCGCCCCCGGAGGAGGGGTGTTCAGGAAACTTCTTAGTTATTGCTGATTTCGACGTTTACGGTCTTCGGCTTCGCGACTTCCTTCTTGGGAAGTGTAATCGTCAGCACACCGTTTTTATAGTCCGCTTTTACTTTGTCGGTCTCGACTGTCTCCGGCAGGCTGAACGCCCGAACGAAAGACCCGTAACTCCGCTCGATCCGGTGAAAGCCTTTTCCGTTCTTCTGCTCTTCGAATCTGCGCTCGCCCTTCAGGGTCAGCGTTCCATTCTCAATCTGGATTCCCACATGTTTGGGGTCCACCTCGGGAACGTCGGCCTTCAGAACCAGCTCATTCTCGGTTTCATAGATGTCCACTGCGGGCGCCCAAGGCCGAGAGGCCGGCTCGCTGAACAGCCGGGACAAGGAGTCCTGGAACAGACGCAGTCCGGCGGGGAAATCCTCGTGTTCGGTTCCGAGTGGGTTGTAACGAATCATTGGCATTTGCTTATTCCTCCTATCCATCATCTGGATGCAATTCCATGATAAAACCTGCGCGTTTCTTTGTCAAGTATTCTGACGATAATTTGATAAACCAGGTGCCCGCCAGTTCCTTCGGGTAATATGTAGCGCTCCGGCCTTGTCCCACATCTGTTTCCCCGTATGTCCACTCCCCAACCGGGCGATGCCGCCCCCGAAATCTCGCTTGATACCGACTCCGGTGAGCCCTTTACGCTCTCGTCGCTTAAGGGTAAGAACGTCGTCCTATACTTCTATCCGAAGGCGGATACTCCCGGCTGCACCAAAGAGGCCTGCGACTTCCGGGATCACTCAAAGAAATTCTCGAAAGCCAATTCCGTGATCGTGGGCGTCTCGCCCGACGCTTCCAAGGCCCAAGCAAAGTTCAAGGACAAGTTCGACTTGCCGTTCGCCCTGCTGGCGGATGCCGATCACAAAGCAGCCGAAGCCTACGGTGTCTGGAAGGAAAAGAGCATGTACGGCAAGAAGTACATGGGCGTGGAGCGCACCACGTTCGTCGTAGGAACCGACGGCACAATCAAGAAGGTCTTTCCCAAGGTGAAGGTGGAAGGGCACGCCGAAGAAGTCCTGGCGGCTCTCGGCTGAAGCCGCGTCTAACCAATGTGGATTCTGCCAACGGCGGCGTGGATTCGGCTAACGACCGCCGCTATCCCATTCGTCCGGTACTCGGTGTCGGCGCGCTTCTGTTCGATCGGGGACGAGTTCTGCTGGTCGAGCGCGGACGTGAGCCGCTGGCAGGCTACTGGTCTCTTCCGGGCGGAGCGGTCGAGACAGGCGAGCGGCTGGAAGACGCACTCGTTCGGGAAGTGTTCGAAGAAACGGGCCTGCGGGTGAGCGCGGACTGCATCGCAACCGTTTTCGAGCGGATCATGCCCGACGCCTCGGACGCGTGCGAATATCACTACGTGCTGATCGATTTCTTCTGCACCATCCTCGGCGGCGAGCCGCGCCCAGGCGACGACTCCGCGCGTGTCGAATGGTTCGCGGTGGATGCGCTCGCTGGCCTGCGGCTGACGGAAGGCACGCGCGAAGTCATCGAATCCTGCTGTTCCGAGCGCTCAACTGAACTCTTCGTGACGCGACCCTGATGCCTTTCAGCAGTGCCGGTCTTCTTCAATTCGATGAACTGAAAGAGCTGGTTGCGGGCTACGCGGGAAGTTCGGCCGGCCGAGCCCTGGTCGGCGCCCTCGAACCCGGAAGCGATCGCTCATCGCTCGAACCCGCGCTCGAAGAGGCTGGCGAAGCCATCGCGTATCAGCGAGAGCTGTCGGGCGCGGAGGAGAGCGTTCGCGGCGCCGCTGTCCGCCTGCGCTTCGATCAGCTACCGGAAATCGATTCTCCTCTACGAACACTGCCGGTCGAAGGAACCTCGCTCGATGGACGCGAGATCCTCGACCTGTTCCACACGCTCTCGGTGGCGGGAGAATACCGCGGCGTGCTGCTCGCCGTTCGAGAGCGCTATCCTCGGCTCGCGCAGCGCGCCTTGCATCTCGCGGACTTGCGCGGCCTCGCGCGGCGCTACGAGAAAGCTTTCCTGCCGGATGGCAGCCTGGCCGATGAAGCGAGCGTCGCACTGGCGCGCATCCGGCGCGACATCGGCCGTCAGCAGAAAAACATTCAGGAATCGCTCGACCGTTTTGTGCGCGCGCACCGCAGCGACGGCACTCTGCAGGAGGAGTTCGTCACGATTCGCGAGGACCGCTACGTGGTGCCCATCGTCGCCGGACAGAAAGGCCGCGTCGATGGAGTGATCCATGGTTCGAGCGGAACGGGGCGCACGCTTTTTCTCGAGCCGCTCGAAACGATTGGGCTGAACAACCAGCTCGTACGGCTGCGCGAAGACGAACTGCGCGAGATCGAACGGATTCTGGCCGAGATCACCGGGACGCTTCGCGAGCACGCGTCGGAAATCGCCGAAACGGCCGAGGCCTTGGCGGAACTTGATTGCGCGTTCGCGAAAGCTGCCTTTGCGGGCCGCTACGACGCCGTCATACCTCGCTTCAGCAAGAGCGAAGGCAGCAGGGACGAGCGCCGGCTGGTGCTGCGGGAAGCGCGCCATCCGCTGCTCGAAACCATATTGCGCAAACAGCGTAAGCCCGTCGTCCCCATTTCGTTCGAGTTGAACGAGCAGCAGCGCTGCCTGCTGATCAGCGGCCCGAACACAGGCGGCAAGACCGTCACGATGAAGACGACGGGCTTGCTCGCGCTGATGGCGCACGCGGCTCTGCCGGTACCTTGCGCCGAGGCCGAGTTCCCCGTTCTCGACGACGTGCTCGCAGATATCGGCGACGCTCAATCGATTGCCGAAAGCCTCAGCAGTTTCTCCGGCCATCTGCTGCACGTCAAACAGATGCTTGAAAGCGTGACGCCCGATAGCCTGGTACTGCTCGACGAACTGGGCCGCGCCACCGATCCCGAAGAAGGCGGCGCGCTTGGTGTCGCAATTCTCGACGAGTTCCGCAAGTCGGGCGCGTTTTGCCTCGCCTCCACGCACCTGTTGCCGCTCAAGCTCTATGGGGCGCAGACTCCCGGCGTATTGAACGCCTCCATGGGTTTCGATCAATCCACGTTGCAGCCGACCTATGAACTGCGGCTCGGCGTTCCCGGCAAGTCGGCAGGCCTCGACATCGCGACGCGCCTGGAGTTGCCGGAACCGATCCTCGAACACGCCCGCGCCGTGCTGCCGAGGATGCAAGCGGATTTTCAGGATCTGCTGAATGAGTTGCATCGTCAGCTTGAGGAATCGGCGAGCCGCAACCGCGAACTGGAAGAAGCGACGCAAGCGCTCGCCAGGCGCGAGGCTAGCTTAGAGCATGACGCGGAGCGCCGCGAGCAGCAACGGCGGCGCGAGTGGGAGAAAAAATCGGAATCTATCATCGCCGATTTCGAAGCCCGGGCGCAAACGATCATCGATCGCATCGCCGAAGTTGGCGAACAGCGCAAGGCGGCCGAACAGGCGCAGCGCCTGATGGCGAAGACCCGCCGCGAATTTCGCGAGGAAGCGGCGGAGATCATGCCATCGCAACGCACAGCCGCTCCCGCGCAGCCCGCTCTCGAAGAGGGAACGCGCGTCCGCTTGAAAGATGTGCGCGAGCTCGCGGTCGTCCGCCGCATTCTGAAGAACGGAATGATTGAGGTGGAAGCCGGATTCCTGAAGATGCAAGTCCCGCGCGAAGATATCGCGGAAGTGGTGGCCCAAGCTTCTGTGCGAGCGAAGCTGCCGAGGAATGTGAGCGTAGAAACCGGGCCGCGGTTCGACGTCTCCTACCGCGAGCTGAACCTGATCGGCCAACGCGCCGAAGAAGCCGTCGAGCAGGTCGATAAATTCCTCGATTCGGCCGCGCTCGCCTCGGTGAATCGCGTACGCATCATTCACGGCCATGGCATGGGGGTGCTGAAACGCGCGGTGGGCGATCTGCTGGCGCACAATCCACATGTCAGCCGGTTCTATCCGGCGCCGCCTGCCGAAGGAGGCACTGGCGCAACTATCGTGGAGTTGCGAGAATAGATTATGCACCGCATCTTGATCGGCTTTGCGGCCTTAGCGGCACTCCTGATGGCTGACAGCTACACGGATTCCATCCACGCGTTTCAACAAGCGCGCGACACTGGCCTGCGTTCCCCGAATGGCTGGCTGACTCTGGTGGGGCTGTTCTGGCTGAAGCCCGGCGACAATACGATCGGATCGGCCGATTCGAACGACTTCGTTCTGCCTAAGGGCTCGGCGCCGGCCCAGCTTGGAACGCTGAAACTGCGGAAGGATCAAGTTACTTTCGTCAAGCCGGACGGCTCTTCGCAAACTTTGTCTTACGGCGACGAAAAGCCGGATGTGGTCCACGAGGGTACAATTTCGTTTCTAATCATCAAGCGCGGCGACAAGTTGGCCGTTCGCGCGAAGGACAGCGCCAGCCCGGTGCTGAAGAACTTCGAAGGCATGAAATACTTTCCGGTCAATCCGGAGTTGCATTTCCAGGCGACCTTCATTCCCGAGGCGAAAAAGATTCCCATTCTAAACATCCTCGGCCAGACGGACCTGGAGGACAGCCCCGGCATCGTGGAGTTCGCTTACAAAGGCGAGAAATACCGCTTGCGGCCCATTACCGAAGGCGACACGTTGTTCTTCCTTTATAAGGATGCGACCAACAAGATCAACACGTATCAGGCGGGGCGCATGTTGAATACGCCACTGCCCGCGAACGGCAAAGTGGACCTGGATTTCAATAAGAGCTACAATCCACCCTGCACGTTCACGCCCTACGCCACGTGCCCTCTGCCGCCCAAGGAGAACACCTTGCCCTTCGCGGTGGAAGCCGGCGAGATGCGCTACAAGAATGGCCATGCCGATTACACGGCGTCCCTAAAATGAAGTGTGACTCTCCGGGCTGACTCCGCCGATTCCGGCAAGCGGCTGGACGCTTTCCTGCACGGCGCGCTGCCCGAATTCAGCCGTTCACGCTTGCAATCGTGGATCAAGAGCGGCCGTGTTCTGGTAGACGGGCAAGGCGCGCGCGCATCCTATATATTGCGCGGTGGGGAAAGCATCTCGGTCACGCCCGCCGAGTTGCCGCCGTTGAAGGCAGCGCCCGAAGAACTGCCGCTCCGCGTTCTCTATGAAGATTCCGATGTCGTGGCCGTGGATAAACCCGCCGGAATGGTGGTGCACGCAGGCGCGGGACACGCAAACGGCACGCTGGTCAATGCGCTTCTGCATCATTTTGGCCCGTTGTCTTCCGTGAATGGCGATCTGCGCCCGGGCATTGTTCACCGCCTGGATCGCGAGACCAGCGGCGTGCTGGTGGCGGCTCGAACGGATCGCGCGCATCAATCGCTCGCCGCGCAGTTTCACGACCGGCAGGTAGAGAAGATTTATCTGGCGCTGGTCCATGGCCGGATGAAGAAGCCGCAGGGCCGCATCACCAGCCCAATCTCCCGCGATCCGGTACGTCGCACTCGCATGACCGCAAAGCTTGCGACGGGGCGCGCGGCTCTCACGGAATATCGGCTCATCGAGCAGTTCGAAAAATTGAGTTATCTGGAGGTGCGTATCGGCACCGGCCGCACGCACCAGATCCGCGCGCATCTGGCAAGCCTGGGGCATCCGGTGGCGGGGGACCGTTTGTATGGGGCGCCCGCCGCGATCGCGGGCCTTCCTACTCTCGGCCGCTTCTTCTTGCATGCGCGCCGGCTTACGTTCCGCTCGCCGTCTGAAAGTAACCCGATAACCGTCGAAAGCCCGCTGCCTCCCGAGCTGGCGTCCTTTTTAGAAGCGCTCCGGATGAAACGCGGCTAGAATATAGTCATTCCAATGAAGTCTGCAGTGTTCTTGATTGCGGCCGCGGCCGGGGTGGCCGCTGCGGGCGTTGCTCTCCGCGCGCAGCAAAGCGAGCCCGCTGTGCAGGGCTCGGATTCCGCGCCGATCGTCGCGGAAGTGACGCGCGTGAACATGCTGTTCACGGTGACGGATAAAAAGGGCCGTTTCGTAACGGATCTGAACAAGAACGACTTTCAAGTCTTCGAAAGCAAGAAGCCGCAGAAGATCATGGAGTTCACTTCCGAGACGGATCTGCCGCTTCGACTCGCGATTCTGATCGACACCAGCAACAGCATCCGCGACCGGTTTCGGTTCCAGCAAGAGGCCGCGACCAACTTCGTCAATAGCGTCATGCGCGAGCAGGATAAAGCGACGCTCGTCAGCTTCGATACCGCGGCGGAGGTGATAACCGATCTGACCGGCGACACGCATCAGCTTGAAAACGGCATTCGCAACCTGCGGCCCGGCGGCGGGACGGCGCTTTACGACGCCATGTATCTCGCCTGCAAAGAGAAGCTCATGCGCGACCAGCCGATGTATAAATTCCGGCGGGCAATGGTGGTCTTGAGCGATGGCGAGGACAATGAGAGCCGCTATAGCCGGGACCAGGCTCTCGAAATGGCGCAGCGCGCCGATACCGTCATTTACACGATTTCAACCAACATCAGCCATATAGAGACAGACGGCGATAAAGTGATGCGCTACTTCGCCGAGCAGACCGGCGGCGTGGCGTTTTTCCCGTTCCAGGCCAAGGATTTGAACCAGTCGTTCGAAAACATCGCGAACGAGCTGCGGCACCAGTACAATCTGTTCTATCGGCCCGAGCCTTTGAAGACCGACGGCCAGTATCATCCGGTCGAAATTCGAGTGAAGGGACGAAAGGATCTGATCGTGCGGGCGCGCAAGGGTTACTACGCTCGCAAGGCAGCGTTATCGTCCTAAATTCGGAGCGCACAGGGCGCTTGTTGCCCGTTGTGCGCGGGTAAAATGCTCGCCGAAACAATTCTAAAGGCTTTTGTTTAGCGCTATACTGGGCTTTACTCCCCCGGGCAGGAAGGAATCCATGGACGAAAAAGAACGCAGCCGCACATTAAACCTGACCCTCGGGCAGATCGAGAAGCAGTTCGGCAAAGGATCTATCCTGCGCCTGGGCGCCAAGGAAGCGATCGTGCCGGTTTCGGCGATCTCCACGGGCTCGATCTCGGTGGATTATGCGCTAGGCGTGGGCGGATTTCCACGCGGCCGCATCTGTGAAATTTTTGGCCCGGAGTCTTCCGGCAAAACGACCATCGCGCTCCAGGTGATCGCCGAGGCGCAGAAGCGCGGCGGCATGGCGGCCTTCATCGACGTCGAGCATGCGCTCGATCCGATTTACGCCAAGTTGCTCGGCGTGGATGTAGACAACCTCTTGGTCTCGCAGCCCGACTTCGCCGAGCAGGCGCTGGAGATTACAAGCGCGCTGATCGGTTCGGGATCTATCGACGCGCTAGTGGTAGATTCGGTCGCCGCGCTCGTGCCGAAGGCGGAGCTCGATGGCGAGATGGGCGATTCGCACATGGGCGTGCACGCGCGCCTGATGTCGCAGGCGATGCGGAAGCTCACCGGCATCGTCGCGAAATCGAATACCTGCCTGATCTTCATCAACCAGATCCGCGAAAAGATCGGCGTGATGTTCGGGAACCCCGAGACCACCACCGGCGGACGCGCATTGAAGTTCTATTCTTCCATCCGCGTGGACATCCGGCGCATTGCCTCCATCAAGGATGGCGAGACCATCACCGGCAACCGCACCAAAGTAAAAGTTGTGAAGAACAAGGTTGCGCCGCCGTTCCGCGAAGCCGAATTCGACATCATTTACGGCGAAGGCGTCTCGCGCGAGGGCGATCTGCTGGACCTTGGCGCGGCGAATAATGTCATCGAAAAGAGCGGCTCCTGGTATAGCTATAAAGGCGAGCGCATCGGCCAGGGACGCGAGAACGCCCGGCAATTCCTGAAAGATAATCCGGACATTCGAACTAAACTCGACGCGGAGCTTCGCAAGACTCTTGGCCTTAACAAGACAGCCGAGCCGGAGGGCGCGGCGCCGCCTCCCACGCCCATCGATACGGCGAAGCAAGCGGCGCGCGGACGCTAGAGCGAGTTCTGCTCGCGACGACGGCGGAAGCGAACCACGACAAATCCGGCGAGCGCGAGGACGCACAGCCAGCCCGTGGAGGGTTCGGGAGCGCTCACAAACTGGAGCTGGCCTTCGAAGATGGTCTCGGTATAGCCGTTGTTGGTGGAGTCAAAGCCGATGACCTCGTTTGAGTTGTTAATTCCATACAGATACGTGCCGGCTGTGCTGCCGGGGTATTCGTAGGTATAGCTGACGCCGTTCAGTCGAATTTCTCCGATGGATGTGTCATTCGGGCCATCGCCGCTGCCTACTATAATCCCGGCATTATTGAGGCCGTTCGGCGCAAAACCGAAGTATGTCAGGGAGCCGTCCGCATTGCGCAGAAACCCGTCGGTTGCGTAGTTGAAGTAACCGGCAATCTGGCCTGAATCGTTAATCGCAGTTGCGTAAGTGTCGTATGGGTACCCTGGAACGCTGAAGGTTCCTTGAACCCCGTTCTTGATAAAAAACGCCGTGGCGCCGCCGCTTGCTGGGCTCCACCAACCTGCGATATCGCCATTATTGTTTATGCCTTGCGCAAAAGTAAGTGAAAAGGCGGTGTTTAGCGTGGTAAATGTTCCACCATTTTCCGTAAATCCAACAATGGAAGTCCCTGTAAACGCAAAGCCGGTGACCGTGCCTTGATTGTTGATGCCGTTGACATATGTATATTGCGCGCCTGGATACTTAATTTGAACCGGCGCGCCGCCATTTGCCGGAATCACAAATCCGGCCGGCTGAGCACTCGGTACGCTGAAAGACGTCCCGGCGATTTCGCCATTGTCGTTAATCGCGACGTCGCCCAGGAAGGGCTCGAATGGCGGGCTGAAGGTGTGAATGTTAGTCAGCTCGACAGTGCTGGCTAGAAGCGCATGCGAGCACAGGCAAGCAGTGATCGGGATGATTAAGTGCAGACGCGGGAAAGACATGGGTTCGCTCTCCTTTATAGATACTCAGGCGGAGGTATCCCCTGAGCCTCAGACATTCTACTAGAAATGGAACCCTATCGTACCGGTCACGGCGCGGGGCGTCACGTAGTGCGTTCCGCTAAACGTGGAGATGAAGTTGTAAAGCGCATACTGGTTAGTCATGTTGATAACTTCGAGGCGCGCGCTCCATTTATATCTATCGGAGTGGAATAAGTTGTCATCTCCCACAGCGACGTCGAATAGATTTCGCGGCGCGATTCGCGGCGGGTTGTGGTCGTCGCTCTCGGCGCCCGCCGCCGGTATCTTGATCAGACTCGATCCGTATTCGGATGCCGGGCAGACGCTCGTGGGACTGATAGGTGTGGTAGGGGTCGCGTGAACGCTGCCGCAATAAAGCCCAGCCTGGAACTGCTGGTCGGGCGTGATGATCGAGGCATCCACGACGGTATCGCTTCCCAATGGCCCATTCGCGCAATTACCACCGGCGCACGGCACAGGGCCCGCGACCAAGCCGCTGTCATAGCGCCAGTTGAAGCCGAACCATGGGCCTTTCTTTGAAGGCTGATATTGCAGGTGAGTCGTCTCGTTGAAATTTTCGTCATGATCGATGCGGAAAACTGCGCTGCCGAGCGGCGTGGCGCCGATGCCGCTCACCTGCGGCTCGAAGAAACGAGCCGCAACATGGGACATAACGACGAAAGCCGTCAGGCCGTGAAAATCCGGCAGGCTGCCTCGGATTGCGTAGCCTGGAATCTTCGATCTCGCCCACTCGATCGGAAAGGTGATCGGCGAATCGCCCAGCACGCTGAAGTCATAGGCACGGTGCGTGTACTTCCAGATATATTCGCCGTCCAAGACGAAATACTTTCCAAAGGCCTGGGACAAGCCTGCATGAAACTCGTTGCGCAGCCCGGGAACCAGCGGCGCGTTTGTGACGCAAGGAGAGATGGTGGACGCCATGAGGGCCGATACCACGGCATCGTTGCAGCCCAGGCTCGCGAGCGCCAGGTTTTCGTTGAAAGGCGTTTCCATGGTGCGCGCGTAGGAGATGCGCAGCACTGTGCTCGTCGGCTTGATGTTGTAGGCAATACCCAAACGCGGCTCGGCGGCGGTAATCCTGGTGATGCCGTCGTAGACATCGCCGCGAACTCCGAGATTGAAAGTCCAGTTCCTGATGCTGATGGTGTCCTGCACATACATGGCGAGCTCCCGAATATCGGCGTGGCCGTTGAATGCGTAGCGGCCTGCCGTCGAATTGGGGCAGCCATCGGAGGCGGGAAGCGGCGCCGTCCTGGTCAGGTCGTAGCAAGCGAGAAGCGGCACAAATCCAGGATTGGGAGTAAGCGGCCCCGTGCAGCCGGACATATTCGTCAGAAGAGGATTCGTATCCGGACTGCCGTCGGCATTCAGGCAAACGGCGTTCGCCGTCGGATCGACGATTCCTATCGTGTCGAGTTCAGTCAGAATTGTGTCTTGATACGTGATCCCGGCTTTCAGATTGTGGATGCCGTTCACGTACGACAGGTCCGTGCGAAGCCCCAGGTCCGTCAACCGCCGGTTCTGGCCGATGGTCTGTAGTTGAAGATCGGGCTCCAGGTCTGCGAAAGGATCGGCGCTTGGATAGTAGTTGTATTGATCCTGTCGGGCGAACCCGCCGAACGTGACGACCGTATGCGGATTGATCAAGCGCGTCCAGGTAGGTGCGATATTGAAGGTGCGAATTTTCGAGCGTTGATCGGCCGGCCCAACCGGCAAGCCATCCGGGCCAAGGCCGCCGTTATTCACTACCAGCCCGCTCCACGCATCCGCCGTCTGTGCGTCGTAGGAGTTCGGAGTCTGGAACCAGGAACGCGTGAACTGAAAATTCACGTTAATCGTATCCGCGTTCGTCGGTTTGAAATCAATGCGATCAAATAGGTTCTCTTCGTTGCCGTGATCGTGATACACCTGGAACTCAGGCCCGTCCAAAAAGCGTCCGGTGTTCAATCCGTTCGCTGAAACAAAATTGCCCCACCTCTGCCCTCCGTAGGAAAGATTGAAGCCGCCGTTGGACGTGCCGAATGTGCCGTACGACGCATAGACGTCGCCGTGCGGCTCGGTTGCGCCGAGCCCGGATCGCGTGTTCACCACAATGACCAGACTGTCTTTGTCGCCGAATTCAGCGGGCGGCGCGCCTTCGATTACTTCCATCGACTGCACGGCATCCACGGGAAGCTGGTTGGAGAACACTTTGCTCTGCTGGTCTGTAATCGGTTGCCCGTCGATGGAAAACGAATTCGACGCATGGTCTCCCAACCCGTGAAACAGGCCATTCGAATCGGCGGCAACTCCGGGCGAAGCCAGCGTGACCAGCGAGCTGAGCGAAGACGACTGGCTCTCGAGGGGAAGCTTCTGAAAGAGCCCACGATCGATGTCGGTGTGCGTCGTCGGTTCGGTTTCGACCAGGTCCGCGCCGGCCTCCACGTTGACAGTAGTTGTCGAATAGCCAATCTTCAAACTGATTTTCAACTCCAGCGGAACCGGCGAACGAACGTCTACATCTTGCGCAACGGTTTGAAACCCAGGCGCAACGGCGCTCAGGTGATAGTTGTTGTAAGGAACGTTGGCGAATTCAAACCTTCCTTGAGCGTCCGTTTGAACGCCGGGGTTATAGCCCGACACGGCGTTGTCGATCTGAACGGCAACTCCCTTCACAGCCGCGTCGGAAGGATCCACCACCGAGCCGCGGATCGTGCCGGAGCTACTAACGGATTGCGCGTATGCGCAAAAAATCGAACCGAATGTTAAGGCAAGAAAGCAGACAAACCTATAGCAAGCAAATTTAGACATTGTCCGCATTGTGCGGGCGAACACATTGGCAAGCTAAGTGAATCCGGCGAGCGGGCTGCGCGCCGCGGCGAATGAACTATTTCAGGTTATGAACGGACCAGGCGCTACCACTCGATAAATGGCCGCACATTTTGGGCGCGCCGCTTACTGACGACAAGTTCCTGGCCGTTGCTTAACGTCATGAGCCACCGCTGGCTGGTCAGCACGCTCATCTTGCGGATGTGATTCACGTTCACAAGGGCATTGCGATGAATGCGCTCGAAAGACGAATTTTTCAAGCGGCTTTCGATCGCACTCAGGTTCTGCGATGCGAGGTATCGATGCTTGGCCGTGACGATCCACGTGAGATCTCCATCGGCTTGAAAGGCGAGCACCTCCTGTACATCTAGCAAAAAGTATTCGTCTCCGAGCTTGCCGACCACTTTGCGGACTCGCGCTTCGCCTTCTTTGGCGGGCGCCATCTCCTGCAATTGCCCGATGCGCTCCAAGACCTGAAGCGGATTCTGCGCGAATCTGCGAGCGCGTTCCAGGCTTTGCGCCAGGCGCGCCTGACTCACCGGCTTCAGCAGGTAGTCGATGGCCCCTGCTTCAAAGGCTTCAATCGCATGCTGATCGTATGCAGTCACGATAACGATTACAGGCGCGGGAGTTTCTTTCAGATGGCGGATCATTTCGAAGCCGCTCATGACGGGCATCTCCAGATCCAGGAACACCACATCGGGATGCGAGCCTGCGATTGCCGAGAGCGCCGAAGCGCCGTCGCCCGCTTCGCCTATGACTTCGACGCCGTCCACCAGTTCCAGTTCCTGGCGGAGAACCTGGCGGGCGATAGGCTCGTCGTCGACGATCAGGACGCGCATTTGCGCAGGCCGCTCGCCGCCAGCGGAATAGAGAGCGTCACTACAGATCCCTGCCGGTCAGAGTCGATGTTCAAAGCCGATGCCGCGCCATAGCGCAGATGCAGCCGTTGACGAACATTGTCGAGTCCCATCCCGAGCCCCTCGGTTGACGCGCTCGGTTCGAATCCAGGACCGTTGTCACGAACGCTAATCTCTAGCGTGTCGCCGGTTTCTTCCGCTCGCACCTCGATCATGCCTCTCGCGCTCACTCGTGAGATACCGTGGCGAATGGCGTTCTCAACAAGCGGCTGAACGGAAAGCACGGGTATGGTGATCCGCCGCGCGCGCTGGCTCGCGGTGATTTCAAACGCGAGGCGCTCGCCCAGCCGAAGGCTTTCGATTTCGAGATAGGCCTGCACGATCTCCAACTCCTCACCCAGTGGAATCAACGTGCGATTCCGCTGCAGGCAATAGCGGAACAGCTCGGCCAGATTCAAGACCAGTCGCCGCGCTTCCGGCGATTCGCGGCCAATGGTTCCATACAAAGTATTCAAGGCGTTGAAGAGAAAGTGCGGATTCACCTGGGCCTGCAGAGCGCGCAGTTCCGCTTCACGCGCGAGCCGTTCCAGCTCATTGGCGCGGTGGCGCTCGACCTGTTCCACCAGCAGCCCGGCGAGGAATTTCAGCGAATCGATATCTTCCGCGAGATAGCGGCGGCTCCCGCGGCGCAAGCCCAGCACGAGCAGCAGGCCGTCGCCCCGCGAGAATCGCAGCGGCAGTTCCGCGCAGTTCCACGGATTTTCGGCTTCCGCGGCCGCCGGTTCGGGAGGCGCTTTGAGCAGTTCGAATCGATCCGCTTCCACAAAATCGCGGATGTAGCCGGCGCATCGTTCCAGCAACTCGCTCTCGTTTGGCGCGTCGGAGGCAGCTTGAAGAATCCGCTTTGAGCATAAGTTCAAATTGCCTCGACGAAACACATGCTTGGTCAGCGCCTTCTGCACGAGGCTGCGCAAATAGGCGAACAACACGAGCGCGCAACACACCGCGATTAAAAGCAGCGCGGCCGCGAAGGGATTTCCTCTTGCCTGAGACAAAAGGCCGCCGGTCTCAGCGGCCCAGTAGAACGCCGCCGCAAACAAAGCCGCCAAACTCGCATTGGCGAGAAAGCGCACGAAGGTCTCTAGGAAAAGCAATCGATAATCGCGCAAGAGTACAATCAGCGCCAAGGGAATGCCGGCGTGGTGCCAGGCGACCTCGCTGGTCCAGGCAGTTCTCGAATGGCCGTACCCGAAGTGAAGAAACGAAGAGGTGAATAGCAGGAGGCAAATGGCGTCGGTGAGCGATATCGCGCGCGGCTCGTTTCGCGCCGAGAGGATGAACAAGGCGATGAGCAGCGCGCCAAAGCCGGCCGCGACCAGGAGCAATGCGGCTTCGTGCAAAGGTTCGGAGGGAAACCGAAGCTCCGCGAAATGCAGCCCTACGGCGCAGGCGCCGATGCCATAACCGAGGCGGCGGAGCATCGCATATCTTCCCTTCAAGACCACGGCCAGCAGGATTGCGGGAAGCAGGGTGAGAGCGGAGAAGTTTACGGCCACCAGCCAATCCGAGAGCTCGCCATTCCGGCGGGTAAGCTCCAGGCCCGCAAGCGAGCCGAGGTTCCAAAGCAAGGCCAGACCGGCTGCCAGCAGGGTGGGGAGCTGGGGGCGAGTGCCGGCGCGGTCCCAGCTCCGGATCAACAGAAAGAGAAGCAGGCCGAAAATCACCAGGCCGGAGGCATGACCCAGCGTGTTCACGAACACGGGGTCTCGCAGACTTACACCTTCGACCATGCTTCAATTTACTGCAACGGACGCTCGCGGAGGCGCAATGACACGCTCGCGAAAGCGGCAATGACATAGGATGGACCGTTGGAGGAGATAATCGTGAACCGTCGAAATTCAGCGTGGGAATTCCGGGCGATCGCCGCGATCGCGATGTTGTGCGCCGGCTCGGCGTGGGCCGCCGACATCGTGCATACCGCGGCGGGCGATGTGGAAGGCGCCGCCAGCTCAGACTCCAAGATTCGCATCTTTAAGGGCATTCCTTACGCAGCGCCGCCGGTGAAGGATTTGCGCTGGAAAGCCCCGCAGCCGGTGGAAGGCTGGACCGGCGTGCGCAAAGCGACCGAGTTCGGAGCGCGCTGCATGCAGGGCCATATATATGCGGACATGATTTTTCGAGACAACGGCCCGGACGAGAATTGTTTGTACTTGAACGTCTGGACTCCCGCCGATTCCGCCAACGCGCATCTGCCCGTAATGGTGTGGATCTATGGAGGCGGATTCGCCGCCGGCGCGGCGTCCGAACCCCGGCAGGATGGCGAGAACCTGGCGCGCAAAGGCGTGGTGGTAGTGAACTTCAATTACCGCCTGGGCATCTTCGGCTTCTTCTCGCATGCCGACCTGGCTAAAGAGTCCGGACACAATGCATCGGGCAACTATGGATTGCTGGATCAAGCTGCCGCGCTCGAATGGGTGAAGAAAAACATCGGCGCGTTCGGCGGCGACGCCGGCAATATAACGATCTTCGGCGAATCGGCCGGCTCGTTTTCGGTGAGCGCCTTGATGGCGTCTCCTCTTTCGAAGGATCTCTTCCAGAAGGCGATCGGGGAGAGTGGAGCGTTCTTCGGCAAGACGCTGGGCGCGAAATCGCTCTCGGATTCGGAGAAGGCCGATGCGAGATTCGCGGAATCGGCTTTCGGCACGGCTTCTTTGAAAGAGCTGCGGGAGAAGTCCGCGGACGATTTGCTGCAAGCTGCCCTGAAGGATAAAAGCATCGTGCGCTTCGCGCCGAACATCGACGGTTACTTCTTGCCCGAAACCGTGCTCTCGATTTTTTCGCATGGGCAGCAGGCGCACGTGCCGCTGCTTGCCGGATGGAATGCCGACGAGGGCAGCTATCACGCGATCTTCAAAGACGAGAAGCCGACTGCGGAGAACTTCATCGCTTGGGCGCGGAAGCAATACGGGAAACAGGCTGACGAATTTCTGAGGTTCTATCCGGCGGCGACCGACGCGGAGGCGAAGGAATCCGCAGGGGCGGCCATGGGCGATGCGTTCATCGGCTACTCCACCTGGAAGTGGATCAACATGCAATTGAAGACTGGCCAATCTCCGGTCTACCGTTATCGCTTTGAAGACGCGCCCCCGGGCACGGATGAACACGGCGAATCGCGCGGCGCGTATCACTCGGCGGAGATTGAATTCGTGTTCGACGCGCTGCCCTCCAAGAATCTACCGTGGCGTCCGGAGGACCGCAAGCTTTCCGATGAGATGGCCACGTACTGGAGCAATTTCGCAAAGCAGGGCGATCCGAATGGCGAGGGGCTGCCGAAATGGCCGCCTTACGATGCGAAGGACGGTTATCAGGTGATGCACTTGAAGGCGGAGCCGCAGGCAGCTCCGGAGAAGCATCGGGCGCGCTACGAGTTCCTCGACCGAGCGCCGGAACACGATTAGCGAGCGGCGCCTGCGCCACGCAAAACTTTTCCGGGCAGGGCATTGGTCATTTCTCCGTGTTCGATCACCGGAACCCCGTTGACCAGCACGTATTGCATTCCGACCGAAAGCTGATTCGGGTTTTCGAATGTGGCGACGTCGTGAATCGCCGCCGCATCGAAGACCACGATGTCGGCCCACATGCCCTGCTTCAAGACGCCGCGATCGGTCAGCCGCATGCGCTGCGCCGGCAGGGCGCTGAACTTGCGAATGGCTTCCTGCAAGCTGAGAAGATTCTCCTCGCGCACATATTTGCGAAGAATGCGCGGAAAGGTTCCATAGGCGCGGGGGTGAGGATGCTCCTGACCCAGCGGCCCGTCGGGCGCAGTGCCTTGCGAATCGTTACCAACGGAGACCCAAGGCTGCTTCAGCGCGAGAGCGATATCCTGTTCCGACATCGCGAATACGGCGACCGACATATCGGGATCTTTGATCAGGAGATCGAAGATCGTATCGATGGGATCTTTGTGTTCGGCCTGGGCAATCTGCGCGATGGTCTTGCCCTGCAGCGGGAGCAGCTCGCGATTTTGAACGACAGAGACCAGAATGGCGTCCGGTCCGGGAATCTCGCGCCATTCGTTGTCCCAGCCGGAGGCATCGGTTTCCATGTCGCGCCGGATGCGAGCGCGAGCCGCGGGATCTTTCAAACGCGCGATCATCTTCTGGTCGCCGCCTTCGTGGGCCCACGGCGGTACGAACGCGGAAAACGTGTTGAACCAAGCCGGATAAGCATATGTATCGGCCTCGACATCAACGCCCGAAGCGCGCGCCTGCTCGATGCGCGACACAATCTCCGGCATGCGCCCCCAGTTTTGTTTGCCCGCGGCTTTGAGATGCCAGATCTCGACGGGAATCCGCGCTTCCCGGCCGATGCGGAAGACTTCATCGAGCGATTGATCGATCGCATCGCCTTCGCTGCGCATGTGAGTGGCGTAGATGCCGCCAAACTTCGCTGCTTCCTGCGCGAGCGCGATCAACTCTTCGGTCTTCGCGTAGGGCGCGGGGGCATATTGCAGAGCCGTCGAAAGTCCGACTGCGCCATCCCGCATCGCTTCGCGAACCAACCCTGTCATGCGGTCCAATTCGGCGGAAGTCGGCGCGCGATTTTCCTCGCCGATTACCATGCGGCGCACTTGCGTAGCGCCCACGTAGCTGGCGAGATTGATTCCCATGCCTTGCTTTTCGAGATGCGCGAAATATCCGGCGAACGTAGTCCAATCGGGCTTGATGCCGTAATGTTCATAGCCGTCGCGATCCGCCGCCAGGATACGCGCGTCGGCCGGCGCAATGGAATTGCCTTCGCCGGTGATCTCGGTGGTGATGCCTTGAAAAATCTTTGAAGGGAGGTGCGGGTTCACCAGAATGGACACCTCGGATTGTCCCAGCATGTCGATGAAGCCGGGCGCGACGGTGAGGCCTTGCGCATCGATCACGCGCCGCGCGGGCGCATTCGCGAGAGAACCGATGGCCGCGATGCGGCCGTTGACGATTCCGATATCGCCGGAATACCAGGGCGAGCCCGTCCCATCGATGATATGGGCATTGCGAATAATCAGGTCGTATTGCCGCGTCGCGGGGATGAGCGGCGCTACCACCGCGAACAGAAGAACAGCTAGCTTGGGGATCAAAGGGTGATTATATGCGGAGCCGCCCGCGAGCCAATTCGACAATCTCTTGAACGGCATCTGCCACCACGTCGGGCCGCTCAAGCAGGATCCAATGGCCGGTTTCTTCGACAACGATGTGACGCCCCTTCGAAGCCTGCGCCGCCCACGCATTTCTCTCGTCCATTTCGTCCGGCGTGGCGGTCGATGCCGAGAGAATAACGAAGGGGATCTTCGCGGGAATCTGCATGGCGAGCGCCTCGCGCGCGCTGGCCGGGAGACATTCGAGGTAAGCGCCCATGGCGAGAAAGGATTTTGGGTGGCTCCAATGGGCGCGTACCATAGGCCGGAGGCTGGGAGGCAGTTTCTGAACCTGGCCGATCATACTCGCCAGGAAGCCGGTAGCGCGCGGCGCGCTGGCCCGCGCAATCCATTGAGGCAGGCGCCGTCCACCTGAAGCCAACAACGCAAGAGCCGCGCGAACCACTCCGAGTCTCGCCAAGAAGGCGCCGCGCCGGGACAGGCTGACACCCAACCGCAAACGGCGCCTTTCGCCGGGCGGACAATCCGCCCACAGCCTCAGCGAGACCGGATCGACGAACACCAGCCCAGCGACTTGCGCCGGATGCAGATGAGCGAAGGCGCGGATCAAGAGCCCGCCAAAGGAGTGTCCCACGAGCACATAGGGAGGCTGTAAGTTTGCCGCCCTCAGCAGGGCGGCCAGTTCGCCAACCATTTGCTCGATGCTTCGCGGAGCTGAGGCTCTGCCGCTCCATCCCAAGCCTGCCCGATCGTAACTGGCGACGCGCGTGAATTCCGCTACGCGCGGCTGAACGAGAGCCCAACTCATGGAACTCGCCGCAATGCCGGATTCCAAGACGACGACGGGATCGCCCGCGCCGCGTTCGTCGAGGTGCAGTTTGCCCGCGCCTGCGTCGATGATCCGGCCCGGCGGCAGGGAACGCCGCGCGTCAACAAACGAGCTCAGCGCTTGATAGAGAATTCCCAAACCCAGTACGGCGGCCAATATGTAGAAGATAATCACTAGAAGGACGCCTTTTCAGCGGACTTTCAGGTAAACTAGAAGGAGGTATATCATTTGAATTTTTCCTCTTTCGAACCCCGGGCGCGGGTCAGCGCTCAGCGCTAGTTCCGGCATGTATCCACCCAGAGGTCTCCCGCCGCGCCGGCCGAGAATTCGAGAAAACGTCAACGAGGCGATTCGCGTGAAGGAGGTCCGCGCCGTTTTTCCGGACGGATCTGTCGAGATCATGCCCACCCCAGCCGCTGTGCGCAAAGCCCAGGAATTGGGGTTGGATCTGATTCTGATCGCGCCCACCGCGGAACCACCGGTCGCCAAGGCCATGGACTACGGGCAGTGGCAATACGAACAGAAAAAGAAGCAGCACGACGCTAAGAAAAAGCAGCACGTGATCCAGGTGAAGGAGCTGAAATTCCGGCCCAATACCGACGATCACGACTACGATTTCAAGAAAAACCACGCGATCCGGTTTCTGAAAGAAGGGAATCGCGTCAAGGCCGTGGTGCAATTTCGCGGACGCGAAATCGCGCACGTGGATTTAGGCAAGAAGCTTCTGTTGCGCTTTGCGGAGGATCTCGCCGGAGTGGGCGCCATCGAAGGGCAGCCGCGGCTGGAAGGGCGCAACGCGCACGTGATTATCAGTCCCGTGAAGGGCAGCTCTGGTCCCGGCAAGGAAAAAGGCGAACGGCCGAAGGAACCGGCGCCGGCTTCGACCGTCAGCCAACCTTCCTGACAGCTAATCCGAATAGAACAAGTATTTGCGCCACTGATCGTCGCTGCGACCCAACAGGCGCATCAGATGACGGCTGGTGTGCAGGGTGAACGGGCGCGGCGGCCGCAGCAGCTTCATGCCGGCTTCTTCGGGCGTTCGGCTGCCCTTCCTGTTGTTGCACGGATGGCAGCAGGCCACCAGATTCTCCCAGGTCGTCTCTCCGGCGCGAGAGCGGGGAATTACATGATCGAGCGTCATCTCGCTCGACGGCAGCGTGCGATGGCAGTACTGGCAAGTGTAGCGGTCGCGCATCAGAATGTTCTTGCGCGATAAGGCGCGCGTCTGGCGCGGAATTCTTCGATACTCCAAGAGCCGGATGACGGATGGAACACCGAGCGAACGCCGCGCCGAATGGACCTGCGACGGCGCGAGCTCTTCGGCCGACGCCACGCCCTTCAGAATCAGCACCACGGCTCTTCGCGCCGCGCAGATGTTGATGGGCTCGTAGCTGGCGTTCAGTACGAGAACAGGCCTATGCAGTCGATCCGGTGTATGCATCTCCAACACACGCTCCCGAAAGTTCATTCACTCGCTAGTTCGCTCCGGCGCCGGCCAGCGCGGCGTCCGTCGCTTTACTCGCGCTCAACGGGCATCTTTCGCCCTGCGCGCTCTGCGCCGCTTTGCCGGAAGAAGCCGAACCTGTATCAAATCCTCTACGGTCCACTCGGGCCAGGGTCAGCGCTGAAACATGAACGGCGCCTGCTTGTTTCAAAGCGGCGGCGGCGGCCCTCAACGTCGCGCCCGTCGTGAACACGTCGTCGACCAATAAAATTCGCTTGCCGCGCAGCTCTTCGGGCCGGCGCAGCGAAAAGGAATTCTTCGCGTTGGCCTGGCGGTTGCTCTCGCTCAGGCCTGCCTGCGCCGTCGTATAACGGGCGCGCCGCAAATTGTTCGCGAGTTTCAGTCCGTATCTTCGGACGATCGGCCTGGCAAGTAACTCGGCCTGGTTGAACCCGCGCTCCCAGCGCTTGCGCCAGTGCATAGGCATCGCGATCACTGCATCGAAGCGTTGCTCGACCGGAAGCGCGCGAATCAATAACCGGCTGAGCGGCGCAGCCAGGCTTTCTACTTTTCCATACTTGAATAGGTGAATGAGCTTGCGGAGGGCGCCTTCATAACTGCCGAAAGAGTAAGCGGTGTCGACATTCACCAGACTCTCCCGGCAGACGGTACAGAGATCGTGCTCATCCAGTGGATAGGCATCCACGAAGGGCGTTCGGCAGGCCCGGCAGAAAAACTCCGCTACCAGAGGTTCGGGAAGGGCGAGGCAAGCCTGGCAGACCGGAACCCGAGAGAGGGTCTTGAGCGGCTGCTCGCAAAGCCTGCACTCGTCGGGGAAGATCAGGTTAAAAGCGGTGGCTGTTCCGAATTGGAATGCGGATAGGAAGGCCCCGGCCCGAGGGCCGAATTGAGTTATGACGGTGCGAGTCGTGAGACTAGGGAAGGCACACCCCCACTAAATGGTAAGTATACAGCATACTTTGAAAGTAGATGCGTCGAAATTAAAGTTGCCGAAAATGTGCCAATTTGTTTTAAGCAGCGGCCAAGCGTTGGAGAACGCTAGATGAAGACGCTTCGAGTTCTGGTTGTGAACAGCGATGCCGCCGAAGCGGAACGTATCACGGAACGGCTGTCGGGCGCGCGCCATATCGCGTTGCCGGCAAGCGGCTTGGAAGAAGCCTCGGAAGCGCTGTCGGTGCAGAAGTTCGACGCCGTGCTGCTAGGCCCACGGCTTCCCTCCGATAGCGTCTCGGAATTTAAGGCCAAACTCCGGAGCCTCGAAAGCAGGCAACGCGGCGCTACTCCGGCGCCGGTTCTGTCGCTCGCGCCCCAACTGCCGAATGGCGCCGAGTGGTGCGAGGGCGAACCGGATATAGATGGCTATTTACTGGATTCCTTCCAGCCTGCCACCCTGTGCCAGGCCGTAACCAGCCTGGCGCAATCGATCTTGCGCGCGAGTAAGTCATCGCCGGATGCCCCCTCGGAGGCGGCGATTTTAGATTTGGCAGGGTTTCGCGCTCAAGTCAGCGACGACAACGACCTGATGCAGGAAATCATCGACCTGTTTTTCGCCGAATGCCCGTCTCAGATGGCCGAGATGTCTGATGCGTTGGAGGCCGGCGATCTGGACCGGCTTTCGAAAGTGGCTCACACCATCAAAGGCTCCTTTGCCGCGCTTCATGCGGAACGCGCGCGCCGCCACGCCCAAGATTTGGAAACGGCGGCCAAAGGACACGGAGCGGAGGAGTGCTGCCGCCGGCTCGCCACGCTGGAACAAGATCTCGAACTGCTTACGCCGCAGCTTGAGTCCGCGCGCAGAGCCGCCGGCCGCCATTAGAAACGGGGAAGCTCTGTTAAACTAGGGATTCCTTTCTTACCGACACCGCCGCCATGAGCACCTCCACACCGTTGGAAATAACGTGCGCTCACAGCCCCGATTCAGACGACGCCTTTATGTTCTACGGTTTGGCGACCAAGAAGCTGCGCTCACGCCTGGTGAACTTTCGCCATGTGCTCGAAGACATTGAGTCGCTGAACCAGAAGGCCACGCGAGGCTTGTATGAATTGACCGCGATTTCGTATCACGCCTATCCATATGTGGCCGATAAATATGTGCTGATGGCGAGCGGATCGAGCGTGGGCGACGGTTACGGCCCCATGGTGGTGAGTTCGCGGCATATGGCGGCCGACGATCTCAAAGGAAAAAAAATCGCGGTTCCCGGCGTCATGACGACGGCCTTTCTGGCCTTGAAGCTCTTTCAGCCGGATTTCCAGCACGTCGTCGTTGCCTTCGACAAGATCTTGGACGCGGTTAAGGACCACTCGGTGGACGCCGGTCTCGTGATCCACGAAGGGCAGCTCACCTATGGCCATGGCGGCCTCCACAACGTGGTCGATCTAGGCAAATGGTTCAAGTCCAGGTATCAATTGCCGCTGCCGCTAGGCGCCAACGCGCTCCGGCGCAACCTGCCGGCCGACATTCAAAGCGAATGCTCGCGCCTCATGCGCGAAAGCATTCAATATGCGCTCGATCATCGCGAAGAGGCGTTGAATTACGCCATGCAGTTTGCGCGCGACCTGGAGCCGGCGCTAGCCGAGCAGTTTGTCGGGATGTATGTCAACCACCACACCATCAATGGCGGCGAAATCGTTCCGCGAGCGGCGCAGAAATTATTGGATTTAGGTTACGAGGCCGGGCTTATTCCGCACAAGACAACCGTGGAGGTTGTCGGATAAGAAAGAACGGCAAGTGAAGAGTGTCGTCTGAAGTAAGACGGCCATTGAGGTTGCCGGCCCGTCAAGTTACCTTCAAGTATGCTTCCTTGCTGCCTTCGAGCCGCCGCGTTCGCGTTCTGCCTGTCCGGCCTGCTTGCCGCGCAAAGCGAATCCAGTTACAGCCCCAACGAGCGCATACAGCGGATCAGAGACCTCGCCAAGAAGGATCCGCAAGCCATCCCGGCGCTTGCCGATTACCTGAGCGATCCGAATCGCGATATCCGCATAGAAGCCGTCAAAGCCATCGTCAAGCTGGACACCGACCGCAGCCTGGAGCCGCTTGCCCGCGCAACGCACGACAAGGACTCGGAAGTGGAGATTCGCGCAACGGACGGCCTTGTCAATTACTACATTCCGGGCTATGTCGCCAAGGGCGGCCTGAGCGGGTCTCTGACGCGAGGCGTGCGCCAGGTGAAAACGTTCTTCTCTTCGCGCAACGATCAGGCGATCGATCCCGACGTGGTGGCGCGGCCGGAAGTCGCCCAGGCGCTGGCAGACGAGGTAAACGCCGCGACGGGGACCGATGCGCGCGCCAACGCGGCCCGCGCCGCAGGGATTCTGCGGGACCGCGCCGCCGTTTCGGCGCTGATTCAAGCGCTTCATTCCAAGGACAACGAGACTCTATTCGAATCACTGGTGGCGCTGCAGAAGATCGACGATCCAGCGGCGGGGCCCGGGGTGGTCTTCCTGACTCACGATCTCGACGATCGCATTCAAGCGACCGCGCTCGACACAGTCGGCCTCCTGCACGACGTGGACGCCGCCGAGGACGTTCGCTCCGCGCTGACGCACGCGCGGAATATGCGGGTCCAGCGCGCCGCGCTTCAGGCGCTTGCCATGTTCGCGCTTCCGGACGATCGCACAACCTTTCAGAACTACGCCAAGGGCAACAGCTCCGACCTGCGCGCGCCGGCGCTAGAAGGCCTCGGCCGGCTTCGCGACCCCTCGGACACGCCCATTCTGAACGATGCCTACAACGAAAAGGATGCGGACTGGCGAGTGCATCTGGCCGCTGCCTTTGCGCTCGCCGACGAAGGCAAGGTGGATACATCCGAGTTCAGCCCGCTGCCTTATCTTGTCGAAAATCTGGATGTGAAAGGCCGCTCGAATATCGCACAGGCTTATCTGGTCGAATTGGCGCGGCGCGGCGAAGTCCGCAAGGCGCTGTTCCCGCTGATTGCGCAGGCTACCCGCGATCAAAAAATTGCCTTGTGCGCGATCTTCGGCGAAAGCCGCGGTGAAGACGTCGTCCCGCCGCTCCAATCTCTTTCGAAAGATATCGATCCGGGAGTTTCGATGGCCGCCGCGAGAGCTCTGCGGATAGTACAAACCCGCAAACTGCCGTAATTGGGCAACCTGCGGGCTCGGAGAATAAACGGGAAGAGGTTACTTGGCTTTCTTCTGCTTCTGCTGGCCGACGCGCACCTTGAAGTGCATTTGCTTCGCTTCCTGGTAGGCCTTATGATCGTGACGCCCGACCGCGTCCGCCAGATAGGCGTTCACGTCGGCATCCTTGGGCAGGACCGCCATCAGCGTAAAACTCTCGTTGCAAGTCGGGCAAAACGGCCGAAAGCGCTTTACATTCGGGATTGCCATATAACGTAGGATACCATTCTCCCGCGCCTTGGTAGTGGGCTACTTTGAAAATCCCTAGCTTGAACGGCTCAAGCAGAGCATTGTCGCGAACAGGTCATCTCTGCCTGTGGAAGGCAATTCTATCCGATTAACCGTTCGGAAGACGGGGGTTGGAAAGAAAACCGTGATGCGGCTCCTGGTGGAAGCTGGTGCCGTCGCCGCTGATTATCAGAGCCGCGTGTTTCGCAATTTGAAATGTCGCCGGATTCAAGTCGATGAGTGCTGGGCGTATATCGGGTGCAAGCAGCGAAACCTCACGCCAGAAATCGTGAGCGTGGCGCTATCGGAGATATTTGGCTGTGGGCCGCGATTGATGCCGACACAAAGCTCGTTCCAAGGTGGGTGCTCGGAGATCGCAATGCACCCACGGCGCGCATGTTTATGCTTGATCTAGCGAGCCGCTCAGCACCCGCGTTCAACTCACCAGCGATGGGCACGGGACGTACCTACGGGCGGTCGAAGGCACATTCGGTCACGAAATCGACTATGCCCAGCTTCAGAAGCTCTACGGCGAAAGTGCATCGGCTGCAAACGTCAGGAGATGATCGGATACCCTAACCCGAAGCACATCAGCACGAGCTTTGTTGAGCACCACAATCTCAGTATTCGCACGACGAACCGACGCTATACTCGCTTGACGAACGCATTTCAAAGTAGATTGAGAACCACTCGGCTGCCGTTGCGCTCGGCTACTTCGCATACAACTTCATCAAGATTCATCGCACACTTGCGCGCCTGCTATGGCCGCTGGCGTGACAGATCGGCTCTGGGAAGTCTCGGATTTGGTAGCGTTGGTCGGGGCCGAAGAGCGGGGGTTAGAAAGAGCGGCGTAGGAAATGAGCCGCAATTTTGGCGCTAATATGTCCTAGATGCCACATCATGGCGCCATCTTTGCAGAGTTGTTCCGCACACACCTTCCTCGGTTGTGCCCCTACATTACGAAATGCCTGCGTGCTGGCACCCTCAAAGAACGTAACGGTCGCGGTCGTTGCGGGTTCATCGAAGAGGATCTGGAACACTACCTGAAGAACTTAAAACATTCCGAGCGGCCCAATTTGGTTGTAGGTGAGAAACAAGGTAATACCGGAAAAATCGATTATCTGATACGCAATCATCCAATCGACGCTATCGCTACGTGCGAACTTAAGGGACCTACGAGGGGGAAGTTTCTTCTCGATCCTGAGAACGGCTGGTTCTGGGCCATCGTGAAGGATATCGCGAAGCAGTTCTATAGGTCGCAGATGGCTACCCTGAGTAGTATTGAGCATTACGTAGCCGTCCTTATCCCCGGTGAACTAACAACGGTACGCGAACCGTTCCACGAAAAGTGCATGGGACCGCTCCGTCCAATCTTTCCCACCGCGAGGTTTGGCGAATTGATCGAACGCGAAGCCGCTACCCCTAAGGGAACCATATCAGTTCTTGTGTGGCGCGTCAGGTCAAAGTAGCCCACTGCCCGCGCCTTCGAGCTACTCTTTCGGCGCGATTCCCAGAGCCTTCATTTTTCGATACAAGTTGCTGCGCTCAAGGCCGAGCAGCTCGGATGCTCGCGTCACATTTCCGCCGGTTTCCTCCAATTTGCGCAGAATGTATTCGCGCTCAGCGGCCTCTTTCACCTCGTGCAGGCTGCCGAAGCCTTGCCCGGTTTTGGCCGGCGGCTTGCGAGCGCCGTCGAAGGCAGGCAAGTGCCGCGCCTCTACGCGCCGCTGCGGATAAAGAATAACGATGCGCTCCATCAGGTTCCGCAGTTCGCGCACGTTGCCCGGCCAGTGATAAGCCATCAGCGCCTCGATCGCGTCATCGCTCAGCTCCTTCGGCTTGCGCCCATAGGCGGTTGCGAACTCTCGCAAAAAGTGCGCGGCCAATTGGGGAATGTCCTCGGCCCGATCGCGCAGAGGCGGCACGGTGAAGGGAATCACGTTGAGCCGGTAGAAAAGATCCTCGCGGAAATTGCCTCGCTCGATTTCTTTTTCCAGGTTCTTGTTGGTGGCGGCAATCACGCGAACGTCCACTTGAATCCACTGCGGCGCGCCCACCGGCTCGAAGCGATGCTCGTCGAAAGCCCGCAGAACCTTGGCCTGCGTCTTCAGGCTCATGTCGCCTACTTCGTTCAAGAAAAATGTCCCGCCATGCGCCTTCTGCATCTTCCCGATTTTGTGATCGGCTGTTCCGTCCAAATTTGTCCGGCGATGGCCGAACAGCTCGCTCTCGATCAGATCTTCGGGCAGTGCGGCGCAGTTCACTTCGACGAACGGACCGTCGGCGCGCAGGCTGGCCCGATGAATCGCGCGCGCCACCAGTTCCTTGCCGGTTCCGCTCTCGCCATAAATGAGGACTCGCCCGTTGGTCCCGGCCATTAACTTCAATTGCTGCCGGAGCGCCTTCATCGGCACGCTGCCGCCAATGATCTCAGGGAGGTCCGTATCTTCCCGCAGCCGCTGCAGCTCCGCCTGCGCGCGCCGCTGTTGGATGGCGTTCTTCACCACGACCGTCACTTTTTCAAGCGTGAGCGGCTTTTCGATGAAATCGAAGGCGCCCAGTTTGGTCGCCTTGACCGCGGTCTCGATATTTCCATGCCCGGAGATCATAATGACGGCCGGCCGAACGCCCAGCGGCAGATCCTGTATGCGCGCGAGCGTGTCGAGGCCATCGATACCCGGCATCCAGATATCGAGCAGCACCGCTTCGTAGGATTCGCGCTCAAGCTCCGCCAGGCATGCCTCGCCGTTTTCGACCGTCGCGCATTGATAGCTTTCGTCGGTGAGGGCGCCGCGAAGAGATTGCCGAATGGCAGGCTCGTCATCGACAACAAGAATTTTGGGACCGCGCGCCGCCATCTTCGATTTCTATCCCCTGAACGCCGGAATCGATCCCGCAGCCGCGGAATCGGAAGCGGAGGACGCTTCGGCTTGCATCGCGTTCAGCTCCACGATGAAACGCGCTCCAGCCGGATGATTGTCTTCCACGCGCACGCGGCCATGATGCTCGGTCACAATGCGGCTGACAATCGCAAGTCCCAGCCCGGTTCCACGTTCTTTGGTTGAAAAGTACGGCAAGAATAGCCGCTCCTTATCGATCGCCGAAATGCCGCAGCCCGTATCGGTCACGGAAAGCTCCACGACATCGGGCGAAAGCTGCGTGGTCTCGACCAGTAAGCGCCGCACGGGAGACTCCCGCATCGCCTCCGCGGCGTTATCGACCAGGTTGACAATGACGCGCTTTAACTGCTCGCGATCCGCATAAACCAGGGGCATCTTTCTATCTAGAGCCACCGAGAGCGCGATCCCATCCAGACGCCCGGTTAAGGCGGCCAAGGCGCCCTCGACGATCTCGTTGAGATCCGCCGCGACCGGCTGCGCGGTCGGAAAGCGGGAGAACTCGGAGAATTCGTTCACCAGCGATTTCACGGTCTGCACTTCTTGCTGGATCGTTCCGGCGCATTCTTCGAGGATGGCTCGAGCCTCGGGAGGCAGCGGAAGGCGGCGCAATTGACGCGCGATTCGGTCGGCGGAGAGCGAAATCGGAGTAAGCGGATTCTTGATCTCGTGCGCGATCCGCCGCGCCACTTCCTGCCACGCAGCGGCCTTCTGAGCATGCAGCAATTCGCTGGTGTCTTCGAGCACCAGCACGAACCCGCGCTGCTCCTCGAGCGAAGCGACCGTGACGGCAAGGTGGAGCACGGAGGAAGGCCGTTGAATTTCCAACTGGCAGGCCGCGGTTCCGGCGCGACGGGCGCGCTTCAGAAGATAGCGGACCTCGGCGAGATCCTCGCCCGAAAACAGATGCCCGAGTTGCTTGGCCGACGAAGCGATGTCGTGCGGGAAGATGCCGCTGAGGGCCCGATTGACGCGTTCGATTCTCTCGTCGGCGGAAACCGATATCACGCCCGTGGGGATGCTCTCAAGAATCGCCTCCGTGAAGCGGCGGCGCGCTTCGAGCTCGCGGCCATTGCCCTCCAGCTCGTTCGTCATTTCGTTGAAGGCGCGCACGAGCGTCGCCAGTTCATCCATGGCGTTCACGCGCACGCGATAGGAAAGATTTCCGCGGCGCACCTCCTGCGCGGCGCCCAGCAGCGCCGATATCGGGACGCTGATTTGCCGCGACAGCATCTGGGCGCACCAGGCAGCGAAAAACAATACGAAGAGGGTGAGCAGGCAAATCAGGAGGAAGTATGTGTCGTGATAGAACTTCTTCCGGCTTCCCAATTGTTTCTGCTCGTCCATGAGGCGCTCAAGGGTGTCCTCATTCGCGGAAGGCTGTCCGGCCATGGCGGCCGTCACCGTGACGCTGCCGAATCTCTGCGGCCCGTTGGCCACCGCGGCGGACGCGCGCAGCAGCGAAGCATCGGGTTTTTCGAACTGGCCCGGTCTGTCGAACTGCTGGTAAAGCAGCATCGGGACGCCCGGATTGGGCGCGAGCACAATCTGCCGGATGCCGCGCCCGACCGCCAGCGCGCGGAAGAACTCCGCATCGATTCGTCCACTCTGGGCCGCATCGCGAGTCTGCGGCAGCAGGGCGATCCACTCCGCCTCTGCCTGTACCCGGTCCTGCGCCTCTTTTCTGTAGGACCTGTCCAGATCCTGAAGACTGGTTTCGATGCCGCGCGCCGGCTGAGTGAACCATTTGTCCAGGGTGCGATTCAGGACCGCGTAGTTAAACAGGGCCGAAAACAGGGTCGGCGCAATCGAGAGCGCAAGCGCGCCCAGCAGCAGTTTAGACCGTATTCGGGAGCCTTCTTTATTCTGCTGGCGCTCGATATAAGCCTTCACGCCGGCCCGGAACAGCATGAAGGTCAACGTGACGGTCAGCAGAAAAATCAACGTCGAAACCGACCAAAGCAGGACGGTTTCGCGAGGGCTGGGAGGCGAGAACCAGAAGCTGAACGAGCCTTGCCACACCAGCAGCGCGACCAAAACAAGCAGGCAAAGCGCGGCGGCAGCTAGTGTAAAGCGTCTGCGCACAAACCGATATTAGCTCTAAATACGGCGCTAAATGCCGTGAGAGATTACTTCTCCCGACCCGGCCTATTTCTCCTTGCCGGTTCCGGGGCGGCTTTGGGTGCGAAATTCGTACTGCTGGATCTGGAGAGCCAATTGGCCGGCCGTGTGCCGGGTGATACGTCCCCGGGCCACCAGGTTAAGGAGACATTTCTCATTCAGTTGGGCAGGCCAACTAATGGAGACCTCCAACCGCGTTCCCACCGGCAGATCATGATCGGAGGTGAACAGCACGCCGGAGCTGCTGATGTTCAAAGTCTTGCCGTTGCCGGCGAGAATCTCCGTTCTCTGATTCAGAGTTTTGTAGCGGAGTTCACGCTCAATCGGGAAGCGGCTCGACCGCCGTCGCTCGGTTGCGGTTACTTCCGGAGCTTCCAGGCGCCTTCCTAGAGTCACAGTTTCTGACACGTTATCCTAACTCCGATCTGTTATTTCCCACAATAGCAGGGCATCTTGTTTTTTTCCTTACGCCTGCTCGGGCTGTGTTTTCGCGCGGCGTTCGCTAAGCCACTGCAAACGTTCGCGAAGTTTCTGTTCGAAGCCCCGCTCGCTGGGCTCGTAAAAAACCGACCCCTCCAGCCGCTCCGGCAGGCACCGCATCCCGGTGACCGCATCCTGCGCATTGTGCGCGTGTTCATAGCCCTTGGAGTAGCCCATCTGTTTCATCAGGCCGGTGGATGCGTTTCGCAGGTGCAGCGGAACCGGGTCCGCCACAGTTGTCTCAATCGTTTCGTTCACTTTATTCAGGGCTCGATAGGCGGCATCCGACTTCGGGGCCAGCGCCAGATAAATAGTCAGTTGCGCCAGGGCTTGATCTCCCTCGGGAATACCCAAAAAATGCACCGTCTGCATGCAAGCAATTGCCTGTTCGACCGCCCGCGGGTCCGCCAGTCCGATATCTTCTATGGCCATCCGAACCAACCGGCGCACCAGATAAAGCCGGTCCTCGCCAGCCCGCATCATGCGGCCTAGCCAGTAAAGAGCGGCGTCTGCATCGCTCGATCTGACCGATTTGTGCAGAGCCGAGATCAGGTTGAAATGTTCTTCACCCGACTTATCGTAGAGCAATATCTTACGTTGCAAAGCGTCCGCAACGACCTGCCGATCGATTACTCCTTTCTCGGCCGCTTCTTTCCGAGCCGATTCCGTCTGCGCTACTTCCGCGGCTAACTCGAGCGTGTTCAGCGCCGCCCGCGCATCGCCGCTCGAAGCTACTGCAATCTCATCGAGAGAATCGCTCGAAACCTTTAGGCCCAGGTGACCCAACCCACGTTTGGGAGTGGCAAGCGCCCGCTCCAGGAGCGCTCTTATCTCGGGTGTCTCCAAAGCGCGCAGTGTGTAGACCTTGGTGCGCGACAACAAGGCCGAAACAACCTCGAAGGATGGATTCTCGGTCGTGGCGCCGATCAGCACCACGTCGCCGCGCTCGACATAGGGAAGGAAGGCGTCCTGTTGGGCTTTGTTGAAACGGTGGATCTCGTCGATGAAAAGGACCGTCCTGCGCCCGAACCGCTTTATCTTCTCGGCGTCCGCCATCACGGCTTTTATCTCTTTGATTCCACTGAGCACGGCGCTAAAGGGAATGAAATCGGAACGGCTCTGGCGAGCCATTAGGGAAGCGAGCGTGGTTTTGCCCGATCCCGGAGGGCCCCACAAAATCGCGGAGGTCAGGCGGCCGCTTTCTATCTGCACCCGCAGAGGTTTCCCGGCCCCGAGAATGTGTTCCTGGCCGACGAACTCATCGAGCGTTTGGGGGCGCATGCGATCAGCCAGCGGACGTTCCGCCAGTTCGCGATCCGGCTCCCCGGCGAGCGGCGATGTATCGAACAAACTCATGCAGCGTCCCTTTGCTTGCGGGCCTCGAAGAGAGCGATCGAGCAGGCTACGGCTGCATTGAGAGACTCGACGTTCCTCGTAGGAATGGAAACCGGTTGCATGTAGGGTTCCAATTCCGGCGAGAAGCCGTGCGCCTCATTCCCCACGATCAAAGCGCACCGGGCACGGAAATCGGCCTTATCCAAGCTGGTTTTGCCGTTCTGTGCAAGACCCCAAAGCTCAAGGCCACTCTCGCGCGCCTTCCCCGCGAACTCCCCGGCTTGCCATTCTTCAAGAAAGGGAATGCGAAAGATCGAACCAGCCGACGCCCGCAAGAGCTTTCCATTGGCCACTCTCGCGGCGCCTTTCAACAGAACCACTCCGCTCGCCCCAAAGGCCTCCGCGGACCGGATGATGGCGCCGGCGTTTCCGGGATCCTGGATGGCGTCGAGGACTGCCAGCAGCGCGCATCCCCCCGCTAGTTGCTCCCAGTCCCAGGGGCGCGGCCGCAAGAGGGCCAAGACCCCCTGGGTGGCCTCCGTCGCGGCAACGCTTGCGAACGCTCGCGGCGAAACTTCCACGATGTCCACTTGGCAGCGGCTCAGCAGGTCGAAGTGCCGCTCCCGCGCGCCGGGCGTAGCAAATACGCCTTCCAGCGTCCACCGGCTGCGCAAAGCTTCCTGCAGCAGAAGGGGTCCTTCGGCCACGATCGCGCCGCTTTCAAGCGGCCGGCCCGCCGCCGCCGCGCGCCGGATGCTCTGCAACAGTGGGTTCTTTGTGCTGGTTAACTGCATTTTTTGCTAGACGTTTGTCCCCGGCGTAAACTAATCTTTCAACGAAATGAAATGCTAGCGCTGGAACGAGCCGCATGAAGCGCGCAGTTGCGGGCAGCCTGGCCCTGCTTCTGGTCCTGCTCCTAGGCTACCTGTTTTATGTAGCCCGGCAAATCGAGCATCAATCTACCATCGACCAAGCCCAAGCGGCCGACGTCATTCTGGTGCTGGGGGCGGCAGAATATCGCGGCAAACCGTCGCCCGTACTGCGGGCCCGCCTGGATCACGCGCTTGCGCTGTATGACCGCGGTCTCGCGCCCTACATCCTTACCACCGGAGGGGCAGGGGGCGACCCGGTCTACACCGAAGGCGAGGTGGGCCGCGCCTATCTCACCGAAAATGGCGTGCCTTCCGAAGCCATCCTGGTCGAGCCTCAGGGCCGGACCACCGGGCAGAGCGTGGACGCCGCCGCCGAAATCATGCGCAGCACAAACCTCCACTCCTGCATCGTGGTAAGCGACGGGTATCATATCTATCGGGTCAAGCGGCTCTTGGAGGCGCAACACATAAAGGTGTATGGTTCGCCCCGTCCCGACGCGGGCCATCTCAGCCGGTCGCAGTTGCGCTGGCTCTATTTCCGGCAGGCTGTCGGCTATTTTCTATGGCAGGCCGGAGTTAACATTTGACTCAGGCGCCACGCGACAGGCCATCATGGGACCACCGGTCCAGTCCGTGCATCACCAGCACGCTCGCAACTAACAAAACGAGCACGGCGCCCGAGGCCGCGGCAAGCAACGGCGAAACGTTGAACAGCTTGGGACCCTGCCAGGCCGCGATGGCGATCACCGCGATGGCCACTACTGCGAGCGCGATCTTCTGCATTGCCTCGATCCATGCGATCGATCGCCGGGCTTCGGCGCGCTTCTTTGCAAGCTGCGCCTTCCACCAGACCACACCTGCCGGAGGAACGTCGGAGACCGTTTCCGCGACCGCGCACTCTTTCAGATAACTCCACGCCAACTCTGCGTCCTGGCAAACCCCGCACTCCGCTAGATGAGCCGCCAGTTCCTCCGGCATGGCGCCTGCGGTCAGCGCCGCGAGCACATTCGATTCCTGCGCGCATTCAGTCATTGGTTCCCACTCCTACACGCTTGCGCAAAAGCTGCACAAGGCTTTGCCGCGCTCTCGCCAGCATCGGCCGGATACTTTCCGTCTTGGCGCCCACCATTCCCGCAATCTCGCCGTGGCTGAACCGTTCCACATAGGCGAGCCAGAGCAACTCGCGTTGTTTCGGGTTCAACTCTTCCATTATCCGCCGCATGTCTTCTTTTTGCACGACATCGTCATGCCATGCGCGGCCGGATTCTATCTTGGGTTGATCGCTCGCCGCGCGCGCTTTCCGAAAATGATCCCGCATCAGGTTCGTCGCAATTCGAAACAGATAGTTCTTGCGATGATCCTCTCCTGCCTCAGGCGGCAGCTTCGATTGCAGCAGCCGCAGAAAGCTTTCCTGCAGAACGTCGTCGGCAAGCGCCGGATCGCGCAGCGTGGCGCCCAGATAGGCGCGCAGCGGCCGCGCCGTCCGGCTATAGAACAGATGAAAGCTCTCCTCATCCATTGCGGATGTTTCCGCGCCTGCGAAATCCTCCTGCCCGAAGACGGCTGCGGCCGAGCGCATTCTTATCCGCCTTAACTCATCCGGCTGGTTCCAGGCTTCAACAGGCCCCAGGATCGAGAGAGCACATAGGACGTCATCGCCGAGATCAGGAATCCGACTCCGATGGCGAGCACGATGGAGGCGAACAACATCATGCCTTCCCGTCCGTCGCTATCGAACATGCTGGGACGGACCAACAGTCCGGCTACTCCCACCAATGAAAAGATAAAACCCGCTTGAATCGCGCCTAGGATACGCGCCGCCGGATTAGAGATCTCGATCGTCGCGGATTCCAGGAATCTGCGGCCCTGCTCGCTTTCCAGGTATCGAAGCAGTTCGTTGCTATTGGCGCATTGGTCCAGCAGCTTCCCATGCAGAACCGCAACTTTTTCGGTCGCGTGCCGCCTGCGGACGTTCGTCGAAATCACCCAGACAATCCAACCCACCAGGCTGGCCAGGGTGCCCACTATAAATACTGGCTGCATTTCGTTTCACCTCGCCCTGTATTACGAATCCGCGGAGCGAAATGTTAACGGAAATCCAAGAACGTTTACTGCTGAAACTCCAGCCCCTTCTTTTCGCGGCCGAGCGCCGCAATCACGGCCGTGGCAAGGAAAACCGTTCCGGCCGTCGCCGCCATGGCGGTCGCGTAGCTCATGCGCTCCGCGAAGACGGCTTCGAGCGTGCCGACCGATCCGGCGAGCAACACTCCGCACTGATAGGCGAATCCTGGAAGGAATCCGCGTATGGAGTTCGGCGAAAGCTCGCTCAGGTGCGCGGGAATCACTCCCCATGCGCCCTGCACAAAGAACTGCATCAGAAACGCTCCGGTAATCAGCAGCCCTACTCGCGGCGCGTAGGCCCACAAAGGAATCGTCAACACGGCCGCCGAGAGGGAAGCGACCATCGCCCACCGCCGCCCGATGCGATCGGAAATCAACCCGACCACCACTCCGCCTATCAGCGCGCCTACCATCGAGATCGCCGAGATTGTCGAGCGCTCGACCGTTCCGAATTTCCAGAAGCGCTGCAGGAAAGTGGGATACATGTCCTGGGTCCCGTGCGACGCCAGATTCATTCCGGTCATCAGCACCACCAGATACAGGAATAATCTCCAATGGCCCGCGACCGCCGCGCCCAGGCCGCTCCAACTCTCCTGTTTCGACTTCTCCCAAACCTCCGACTCTTTTACCCGGAACCGCACAAACAAGGCGAGCAGCGCGGGCAGTCCGCCAAGGAAGAACAGCGGCCTCCAGCCCCAGCGGTCGAACAGAAATAAGTAGCAAAGCGCGGCCAGCAGATTTCCCAACGCGTAGCCTTGCTGCAGAAAGCCGGAAAGAACACCGCGCCACTTAGCCGGAACCTTTTCCATGGCAAGCGAGGCGCCGACGCCCCACTCGCCTCCCATGCCGATTCCGAATAGCGCCCGCAGCACCAGAAACGTAGTGAAGTTCGGCGAAAACCCGGTGGCTATCTCGACAACCGAATAGAAGATCAGATCGATCATCAGGGGCAGCCGGCGTCCATAGCGGTCCGCCATCGCGCCGAAAAGAAAGGCGCCCACCGGCCGAAACGCTAGCGTGAGCATGATGGAAAGCGCAACGGCTTTATCGGATTGGTGGAACTCGCGGCCAATCGCTGTTAAACAGAACGCCACCAGGAAAAAGTCGAAAGCGTCCAGCGTCCAGCCGAGGAAGCTGGCGGTCAATGCCGCCCAATGACCGGTCGCCGGAGTTGTAGTTTCGGCTTCCCGCGCCATCTAGGAACTCGCCGCGCTGCCGCTTGCGGCGGCATTCGGTTCCCAGAGAGTTTCTTGCGCGCCTAACACTCGATCTACCCACCGGCTCCATACAAAAAGCGCGTCGCTCAACCGGTTGAGATAGCGCACCGCCTCAGGGGGAACGTCCTGCTCGCGCGCGAGCGTCACCAGCAACCGCTCGGCCCGCCGGCAGACTGTACGGCAGACGTGCAACTCGGCATCTAACCTGCTTCCTCCGGGCAGCACAAAGGATCGCAACGGCGCCAGTTCGGCATTCGCCTCGTCGATTTCGCCCTCAAGCTGCGCAACGTCCGCCTCGGTCACGCGCGCCTGCTTGGGGTGCACATCTTCCGGCAATGTGGCGAGAATGGATCCGAGGTTGAACAGCTCGTGCTGAACGCGTTTGAGGATGCGTGCGAAGCCGCGCAGGCGCTCGGCTGACTCGGCCATCTGCTCGGCCGTTGTCCGCGCCACGCCGATGAACGCGTTCAGCTCGTCCACCGTGCCGTAGCACTCGATGCGCTGATCGTCTTTCCGAACCCGCTGTCCGCCTACCAAACGCGTCTCGCCCGCATCGCCCGTGCGCGTGTAGATCCGGTTCAGCGCTATGCGCGGTTCGTTGAAAGTGTCGTCGCTCACGTGTTAGCCCTATCTGAGTGTAGGACCCACCGTGACCGCCTGCGACGAATGTTTAGTTCGGAAGCGCGCCACTCGCAGCGGCGGCGGCAACGCCCGTGCCTTTGAGGCTAATGGTGAGGCCGGGATTGAAAAAACTGTTCGAGGGGACTACCAGCGTACCGGTCGCCGGCCCGGCTTTCGAGGGCGTGAAGGTCACGTACACGCTGCAGCTCTCTCCCGAGCTCAAGCTGCTCGGGCAATCGTTCGATTGGTTGAATGGGCCGGTCGTACTGATGCTGTCGATTGTCAGCGGACCTACTGCCTTGAGCGTGAGCGTTTGCGCTTGACTGGCGGTATTTACGGACTGGGCCGGAAAGGTCAGGCTGTACGCCGACGGATTTACATTCGGGATGGCGGAGACTTCGAGGATAAGCAGGGGGCCCGCAATGTAAATGTTCGCGGCTGAATCCAGAACGACGTCAACCGGGCCCGCGATGCTGCTGCTGCGCGCGGCGCCGCCAATGGTGGCATATCCAAAGTTGCCGTCTCCTGCCACTGTGTAGATGATGCCGTGACCATTGATCCAGCGGATACGATTGTTGCCGAAATCGGCGATGAGCACGTCGCCCGCCGCATCTACGGCCACGGCCTGGGGACTATAAAGACCGGTCTGCGTCGCGGGTACGCCATCGCCTGTGTAACCCGGAGGCCCGTTCCCTGCAATCGTGTTGATAATGCCGCCGGTGTTTACCACACGCACGCGGTTGTTGGTTGTATCTGCGATCAACAGGTCGCCGGAGGCATCGAATCCGATGCCGTGCGGATTATTCAATTGAGCGCTCGTTGCGGGTCCGCCATCGCCCGAGAATCCGCCGCCCTTTGCATTGTCGCCCGCGACCGTTTGAATCTCCTCACTGGCAGCAATCACTTTGCGAATGACATTGTTCGCCTGATCTGCAATGTACAAGTTGCCGGATGAATCGAACGCCAGGCCGGTGGGCAGGTTCAGGTGCGCGCTGGTGGCAAGGCCCCCGTCGCCGCCGTAACTACAGGAATTAGCCGTTCCTGCAAACGTGGTTATGTCCCCGGTGCTCGCGGCTACCTTGCGAATAACACAGTTCTGCGTGTCAGCGATGTAGAGGTTGCCGGACGAATCGGCAATAGCCTTTTGCGGATTGTTCAACAGCGCGCTTGTCGCTGCGCCGCCATTGCCGGAGTAGCCACAGTTGCTGGTATCGCCAGGGTTCCAGTAGGGAGGCGTGCCGGCTACCGCGCCGATATCCCCGCTGCTCGCCGTGACTTTGCGAACGACGCAGTTTTTCGTATCCGCGATATACATATCTCCGGATGCATCGAAGCTCGCGCCATACGGATAATAAAGAGAAGCTCCTGTCGCAGTGACGCCAGGCGCGTAGTTAACGAGCCCGTTACCGGCCACCGTGCTGATGTTGCCGCCGAGCGTCGCCTCGCGAATGCGCAAGTTTCCAAAGTCCGCAATGTAGAGTTGATCCGTGCTGCCTGACGTGCTTACCGCGACCGCATATGGGCCGCACATTCTTGCGCTGGTCGCAGGGCCGCCGTCGCCCTCGAACTCGCAAGATCGAGGCGTGCCGGCGACAGTCGAAATAATGCCGCTCGTGTTTACCTCACGGACGACGCCATACGTGTTGTCTGCGATGAATAGATTGCCGGCCGCGTCGAGCGCGATCCCGTAAACCGTGCCAATCTCCGCAACTATCGCGTATCCACCGTCGCCGGCAAAACCTTTGGTGCGGTCGCCGGCATAAGTGGTGATCGTTCCTGTGCCGGCCGCCACTTTGCGGATCAGGTAGTTGCCCTGATCGGCGATATAGACATTGCCCGTGCCGTCCAGCGCGACCGTGTACGGATCATCGAGAGCGGCGCTCGTAGCTGGGCCTCCATTCCCGGAGAAACTGGCTTGCCCGGTGCCCGCGATCGTGCTGATGTTGCCGGTGCTCGCCGCGACCTTGCGAATGCGCTGATTTTTTTCATCCGCGATATACAGATTGCCGGCGCCGTCTACAGCCACGCCGGTCGGAGACGACAATTCCGCGCTGGTCGCCGCCGCCCCATCTCCGCTGAAACCGCAGCTCTGAGGCGTCCCCGCAACGGTCGCGATCACGCCCGTCTTGGCAGTCACTTTGCGAATGACGCAATTGCTCGTATCGGCTATGTAGACGTTTCCCAGACTATCGGCGGCGACACCCTCCGGGCCGTACAAAATCGCGTGAGTCGCGAGACCCCCATCGCCTGCGTATCCGGAGTTCCCGGTACCGGCAAAAATCGTCAGCACGCCCGCCGAGTTTACTTTATAAACAGAGTTGATGCTGGCCACATAGAAGTTGCCGGCGTGGTCCAGGGCAATCGCCTCGGGCCACTGCAGATTGGCGCTAGTTGCCGGAAGGTTATTCGGCCCGCCGCCAGCGTAAACAGAAAGAGTGTCGGGAGCTACCGCGCCCAGGACGGCTGGGAGCGTCACCAGCAGGCAGATACATCCGATCTTCCACATCGTTCTAAATCCTTGTCTGACTGCACTTTCATCACCGCGTCGAGCTTGAGATCACGACGCGCGTGGCGAATCTGAAGGCTCGCGCATTTTTACTGCGCAGGAATTTGTTAGGGGCAGCAGCAGTATATAGCGGGGAGAATTCTACTGTCAATACCGGAGCGTACTGGTTCGCCGGTGTGCCACATGCGAAATCCTTCCCGTTCGGTAGCGCGCTAGCCGTTGGTTGAGGGAGGATTGACTGCTTCCGGAACTGCTAGCTTTCGGCGCGACATAAAACAGATCGCCTCTCCATACAGTGGGCCATTTACGGCATCAAAGGTTTCGTGAGAGATATCTTCGCAGGCTCCGAGCTTGCTAGTCCATTTCCCTGACGCAAGCTGCCGAGCTGCGTGTGTGGGTACAGTTCGACCTGAAACCTTTTTAGCGAAAATGGCGATCTTCTCAAAATCCTCTTCTGGTTCGCCACCGATACAAACTGTGAATCCGAGCTTTTCATACACAGTTAGGACGGCATCGAGGGAAATCTCGCGTGGTACATCGCTCGGCCAGCGATAAAGCGGATTCGGGTCCCACCATTGGGTATTGTTCCCTGCCGCCCAAGCGAGACAATTGTATCGCTTCGTGGCGGGACTTGTTATTTCACAGTTCTCGGTTGTCAGAAAAGGAAGATCGCGCTGCAACCAACTACCAGACATTACCCTCCCGGTCTGCCCAATCTAGCCATGCCTTAGCCATCATTACGGTATCTCCTCTGTCCTCGTCCGGCACTGGATTAGTCCCCGTGATGTGGTGGAGTGCAACAAACCAGTGATCGGGGTCTTCTCCTTCCGAACGGAGTTGCGCAATGAGCGATGGCAGCGCGTCCTGACCCATCGCCATAATGCTCAAGTACGCAGGACATGCCGTCAATTCTGCAATCGAAGATGTAGCGCCACGCTGCTCACGCCATTCAACGGCAAGACGATGAAATTGAAGAGCCTTCTCAAGTGCTTTGCCAACTATTACAGTTGCTTGGATAGGGCAGATGGCCACCGCCGCAGGCTCGCGCACTTCGTGCGGTTCGGCGGTCACTGAACCGCCAAAAATGGAGAATGTCGCAACTGCCGCGCCGAATACAACGATGCGTCTGCTTATCTCGGTGGAAAAGATCAAATTTCGCATGTCAGTTCGCCTTCGTTGATCCAGTGTCGCCCCTCTTGTATTTTTCGGCCGCTTCTGCGACGATCATCGCGTTGGTCGCTTTCAAAATATACATGGGATTGCCGTCCGGGTCATGCTGCCCAGGGATGCGAATGGCCGACAGTATCGATGGTTTGACGCGAAGAACGGACCCGTCCTCAAGCTTGATTTCCGTCCAGCGCTCAGTGGACTCAATAATGGGAATGTCATATCCGTCTAGAGGCTTCCCATCTGGACCCTGAACTCTCACTCTTCTCTCCACTATCACTCCTATGGTGCGCGTTAGCACCTGAGCATATCACCTTGGCATCAGTCGGCTTTAGATCGCACCCCCGCTTTGGTCTTGCTCCAACGCGCCCGTACTGCGTTTCGGGCGCTTTCGGTTCTCTGTTCCTGTGTCATGTTAGCCGCCCGGATCACTCCGCCCTTCTTGCCTCCTGTTCGACCCATCTTCACAAAAAACTCGCGCACTTCCGGGGGTAACCTTTTTCTCGCCATGACGGACTCATTATACGTGACCCCATTACGAATATCAAGGACCCCTTAACGGTACGTTATGGGGTTACGTAGAACTCAGGCATGGAAAGCAAAACCTCAATGACGGCGGGACCGTTACCGGCGTTGAATCCAAAACAGCGAGCGTGCTAGACCTCCACTCCAGTATCGGACATTTCGGCTATGGATCAGATCGCAGTGACTTGTCACAACTGGAAGGCGCACGAAGGTTCACACTATGCTGTTCATGCAAGAGCTCAGGGACGCGGCAAATTCCACCGACTTAGAACAGCGCTATTCGCCGAGAGAGGTTGCACAGTGCATATCAATACCGGTATTGGGAAATCTCCGGCCAGAGTGACTCCGGCCAAGGCGGCCGGGATCAGCGATCACGTGGACCATCCGAAAAGTGCTGGGAGCGGCGTGATCGTATGGACTCATGGACTAGCACGACTTCCACCAGGATCAACCAACATTAGCGCACTACCTCCCGTTCTATAATCTGGACAGTGTAGGTATGAGCCTTCCGATTCGTGTGCTCGTCGCCAAACCGGGCCTCGATGGGCATGATCGGGGCGCGAAGATTATCGCGCGCGCCCTGCGTGATGCAGGGATGGAAGTGATCTACACTGGCCTCCGGCAGACGCCGGAAATGATCGTGAATGCAGCTCTCCAGGAAGATGTCCAAGTGATTGGATTATCGATTCTGTCGGGCGCGCACAACGCCATTGTGCCGCGCATCATGGAGTTGCTTCGCGAGAAGGAGATGACCGATGTTCTCGTCATCGTCGGCGGAATTATTCCCGACGACGATGCGGCCGAGCTCAAGAAGCTGGGAGTCGCCGCGGTGTTCCAACCCGGCGCTTCGCTTGAGAGCATCACTCATTTCATTCGCGATTCGGTAAATCAAATAGCCTAAGCCTTCGGGCTCGGCAGAACATGTCCCTCGCTACAGTTCGGGAGAACCGGCGCGGAGGACAGAAAAGGAAATGAATGCAAGACAGACTGAACATCGCCGTGTTCGTCGATTACGACAACATTGAGATCGGTGTCAAATCTACCCTTCGGCGCGAATTCGATGTATCGCTCGCGCTAGGCGCTTTGAAGGAGCGCGGCGATATCGTCGCCAAGTTCGCATACGCCAACTGGGGACGCCAGGAGGGCGCCACGCGGCAGATGGCGGAGAACGCCGTCCAGATGGTGCAGCGGATTCCCTCGCCTCGCGGCGACAAGAATGGCGCCGACATCAACCTCGCGCTCGACGCTTTGGAGATGGCGTTTACGCACGCGCATGTGAATGCGTTCGCCATCGTCAGCGGCGACAGCGACTTCATCCCGCTGGTGAACAAGCTGAAAGAGTACGGCAAAACCGTTTTCGTGCTGGGCGGCAAGGCCTTCACCAGTACCATCCTTCAGCAGAATTGCCATGAGTTTGTAAGCTACGAGTCGCTGCTGGAAGATGGCGACCGCATTGTGGCGCAACCCATGCCCGATCGTCGCGACCGCGACCGAAGCGAGCGTGGCGACCGTGGCGACCGTGGCGACCGCCCCGACAGGGGAGATCGAAAGGACAAGCGAGACCGCGGGCAGCGCCCGGCGCCGCTCGATCTATCGCAAGCCATGCCGCTTGTGGAGCGCGCGCTCCAGGTCCTCGAACGCCGCGCGGTTCAGCCGCAGCTTGGGCTGCTCAAGAGCACCATGCTTCAGCTTGATCCGGCCTTCAGCGAGCGCGCCTACGGCGCCGGAAGCTTTTCGGATTTCGTCGAAAAGTTGAAGAAAGCCGATTTCGTAAACGTCAGCGGCTCGGGGGGCCGCTATATCATCGAGCGCCGCGGAGGCCATGCTCCCGAAAAACCCGCGCCGAAACCGGAGGAAGCGCTTCCGGCCTTGCGCGATGTGTTAGAGACGCATCGCATGGAACTCGAAGAAGGCGCGTCGGCCGAAGAGCTGGAGCAATGGATGCAAGGCGAGCACCCCGATTTCAACCTCGCCAAGTATGGCTTCCAGCAGTTCTCGGAATTCCTGAACTACGCGCAAGACAAGACCGTGGTTCGCACGGAGCCCGACGAAGAGCGCGGGCTGATCGTTCAGCTCGGCGCCGAGTTTTATCCTCCCGCCCTGCCCGAGCCTGCTCCCGAACCGATCATCGAAGAAGAAGATGAGCCGCAGCCCATCGTAGAAGGCCAGCCGACCATTTTTGAGCCGAACCCGCCGCCTCCCAAGCCGAAGAAAGCGGCGCCGCGAAAACGCGCTCCGGCCGGATCGGGTGGAACGGTTCGCCGCCCGCGCAAGCGCAAGCCGGAGTAGAATTCATACACCACCGGACTGTCCGGCGCTGTAACCTAGAATTCTTCAAAACTTGTGTCGATGCACGACCGATTCGTTCGTCATAGTTTTCAGAGCTAGATGCCCAATTCATAAGGAGAATAAAAGATGGCTACCGATACGCAAGCGCAGCCTAAGAGTGTTCACGATGTCGCTTTCAGCCTGGTCAAGCTTTGCTCGCAAGGCAAATTCGACGAGGCCATGAAAGCCCACTATTCGCCCGATATCGTCAGCGTCGAAGCCGGCGCGCCTCCGGGACAATCCCGCGAGACCAAAGGCATTGCCGACGTGAACAAGAAGGCCGAGTGGTGGACCACCAACCATGAGGTCCATTCCGTCACGATCGAAGGCCCGCTGATCGCCGGATCGCACTTTGCGGTTGTGTTCAAGATGGACGTCACCTTCAAGCCGGAGAGCAGGCGTTTCCAGATGGAAGAAATCGGCCTTTATAAGGTGGCCAACGGGCAGATTGTGTATGAGGAGTTCTTCTACAGCATGTAGAGGGATTGTTATTCGCGAAAGGGATGCAGGTCTCGCCAGCGCGGACCCGCATCCTGATCGCGAGCGATCTATTGCGGTTGTTTGAGAATCAGGGTGTTATTCGGCCCTGGATTCTTGTTATCTGTGACTGTGTAATCGGCCGGCGGCTGGAACAACGCCGCGTCCGGCTCGCCCCGGTTTAAGTTGTTCAAGGTTTCGGTGATCTGGCCCATGCGCGGATCGTTGCGTATCGACTTCACCGTCACCTGAAGAGCCGGAGAAAACCACTTTTCAATCGTCGTCTCGATTGGCCCTTCATTACCAATTGCGCCCGCCGGAATCGTCTCTGTCCTGCGGGTCCCGGTCACGATTAAACCGTCGATCGTTTGGCTGCCCAGGTTTTCCGTCTTGACATCTGTCTTCGGAAGGGTAGCCTGCCTGGTATAAACCATCGGCCCTCCGTCGCCGGTGGCCGGCAGCGGAGGCAAGGGAAGCGCAAGCGCGGCCCTGGTCTTTGGAAAGTCCACCACCTTCGCTAACTTGTGGGCCGTCTTCTGAGTGGGGTTCAGAAGGTATGTCACGCCCGCGACCGGGTCGTCAATGGTAACCAAGACTGGCGCGGGAGATCCTCCCGCAGGCGTCGGGAGCATCGTCTCCGTTCGCGTGCGTCCTTGCGAATCGCGATACGTCTTCGTAGTCGTCGTATTGACGATGCGATTGCCATCGGCGAGAGTCTGAACGTGTTCCGTCACTTGCTCGGCGGAGTAGGGCGCCCCTGCGATCGGGCTGCCGGAGTTGAAACTAAACTCGTGCGAGACGATGCCGATCGTTTCTCCGGCGACGCCCGGCATCGCGAAACCGGAGGTGAAGAATGTCGAGTTCTGCGGCGGCGGATTGGATTCGCCGGGGGAAACCGTTTGAGTGACGACCGTCTGCGCCGTAAGTAGCCCGCACGCAGCAATCGACAAGAGAATGAGTTTAGGCATGATGTATCTCCAAATTTTGAACTAAGGAACGAATCTGATGGCGCGAACCACGCCGTCGCTACCGACAGCCACTTCGGCCGGCACAGGCGCCTCCGCGTTGCCGGCTCGTAACGGTAAGCCGTAGTGCGCCAGGGCTGTGCGCGGAAGCTCGACGCGATAGACATCGATCTGTTCCGCTGGCGCGAACGGCTCCGCATAGGGAATTGCCAAAAAACCACCGGCCTCGGCCCAATTTGAGCGGGGCGCTTGCCTCGCGGGCTTGCGTGCGTGGCGCGCGGAAGCGAGGACCGGCCGAGCGGTTCTCGGCGCCGCGAAGCGCTCTAACGGCGCAGGAATCTCTCGCCGTGGCTCCGCCGCCGGAGGTTTCGGAAAAGGCGGCGCGCCTAGATTGTGTGGCGCGGGCAAAAACGCCAGCGATACGAATGCGGCGGCAGCGGCCGGCAGCATCCACCTGAGCGCATGCCGCAAGTACCGCCGCCTTCGCAGCCGGGTCCGCAACAATGCTTCGAGATGCCTGGGCGGCGCCTCCACGTACTCTTTCCTCAGCGCGGCGAAAGCGCCCTCCAGCGCCGCTAGATTTTCGTCTTGTGGGCTCACGCCGAACACCTCGCTTTCAGCTTGCCAAGCAGCAGCGCGCGCGCGCGATTCATGCGGGAACGCACCGTGCCGATCGGGCAGCCAAGCACCGCCGCCGTTTCTTTATACTCCAGTTCCTGCAGCTCGCAAAGGATCACCACCTCCCGAAGCGCCGGCGGCAGCGAGCCGACCGCTCGCCGCACGTTCTCCACCAATTCACGCTGCGCAAGTTCTTCGAACGGATCCGAATCGTCCGGGATCTCAGGGTCGCTTAGATCGTCCAGAGCGTCGTTTTCGCTCGAACACGCCAACACTCGCCGGCTTCCATTGCGCGCCACGCCGAGCAGCCACCCGAGCACAGACCCGCGCGCCGGATCGAATGAAGACGCGTTCGCCAACAGAAACAGAAACGTCTCTTGCGTGACCTCTTCAGCCAGATGCCGGTCTCCCGTCATGTAAAGAGCGAACCGGTACACCGGGCCGGAGCAGCTTCGATAGATCTCCGCGAAGGCTTGCTCGTCGCCATCGAGAAGCGCATAGGCCGTTTGGCGGCCTTTGTGCGCGGTCGTTGAAGATAGACTCCCGATCCATTCCGAATCGCTCGATTGCCTTTCGCGCCTCATCCGCCTCTATAAGGTATTCCCAAACAGGAGCCCCGCGGTTCCACTATTATCTAGAAACGGGGAGATCGCGGGTACGTCATGATCGGCCAGATGCGGAAAACGGTCGTTCTCGTCGCCGGCGTGCTGCTCGTTTTCACCGCGTGCGCTCGTAAGACGGTAACGCCCGCGCCGGCCGCGTTCCCGCTCGACAACTCCTACATGGATCTGGCGCCCGGCGGACGTCTGCGCATTACCGTGCCGATTCTCGATTCCGGCCAATATCAAGTGGCAACCCATGCCGCTCAGCAAAATGGAAATACTTTGACGCTGCTCGCTTCGGAATTGGTTGGCTATGAGGTTTCTTTTTATTCCATCGAAAAGCGCGGCGGCGGAAAAGTACTATTGCGGTTCAAGTCCGCCGAAATCACCGAGAACGGAGCCACCGTTAATGAAACCAGCGCTCCGGCGCTTCCCTTCTCTCTGCCGCATAGCGCGCAGCACATCCGCCTGATCTATCTCGTGCGCGTCAGCTCGGCCGACCATAACATGGCAATCGCAGCTTCGAAAGATCTGGATGCGCTCAACGAGCTCACGCGGCTGCTCAAGGCCGACCCCGTCGCATGCAAATACAACGATCGGGTCTTCTGCTCCTGGGTGCCCGCGGGAGTCGCGGTGCGCCCGGAGTAGCCGGCCGCGAACCATCACGCCTTCGTACGCTCCTGCCGCTTGTCGTATGCCTCGAACGTTTCTCCAGCCGCCGCGAGCTCTCGCAACAGGGGCGCCGGCGACCACAACTCGGCGCCGTGCCGCGCTTCGAACTCCTCAATGCGGCTTAGAACTTTCTTGAGCCCAACTGTATCGGCATAAAACATCGGTCCGCCGCGCCAGGCGGGAAACCCATATCCATAAATGTAAACAATGTCGATGTCGGCCGCGCGCAACGCGATGCCTTCGGCCAGGACCTTGGCGCCTTCATTAATCAGCGCGTAAATGCAGCGCTCCGTAATCTCCTCGGTTGAAACCGGCCGCCGCTCGATCCCCGCCTCGCGAGCAGTTTGTTCTATCAGTTCGGCTGTTTCCTCGTCGGCGGACGGCGTACGGTTCTCGTCATACTTCGACCATCCGCGCCCTGCCTTCTGCCCATACCGCCCGCGCTCGAACAGTTTGTCGGCAACCAGCGGCTGCCGCACGCCTGCCTTCTGAAAGCGGCTCGCCTCCTGGCGAATGTGATAGCCGATGTCGATCCCTGCCAGGTCGTCCATCGCAAGCGGCCCCATCGGCATTCCGAAATCGTAGAGCGCCTGGTTTACCTGTTCCACCGTCGCCCCTTCTTCCACCAGGAAATAAGCCTCTCGCAGATAGGGCTCAACCATGCGATTGCCGATGAAGCCGTGCGCGTTGCGCGCCAGCACCGCGACCTTTTTCAGTTTCTTGCCCAACGCCATTGCGCTCGCGATGGTTTCGTTCCCGCTCGCTTTTCCGCGCACCACCTCCAGCAGCTTCATCACATTTGCGGGACTGAAGAAGTGCGTGCCGATTACCATATCCGGCCGGTTCGTCGCGGATGCGATCTCGTCGATATCGAGCGTGGAAGTGTTCGAAGCCAAAATGGCGCCCGGCTTGGCGATCTTGTCCAGCTCCGCGAACACCTGTTTCTTCACGCTCATCTTTTCGAACACAGCTTCCGTGATGATGTCCGCCTGTTCGAAACCTTCGTAAGTAAGCTGCGGAGCGATCAGGCTCATGCGCTGGTCCATGACGGCCTGCGTGAGCCGCCCTTTGCTCACGGTTTTCGCGTAATTATTTCGAATGATCGCCATGCCGTGGTCGAGCGCCTCTTGCGCGGTCTCCTTCACGATCACCGGTATGCCGGCGTTGGCATAAGTCATGGCGATCCCGCCGCCCATCGTGCCGGCCCCGATCACGGCCGCCCGCCGTATCTCGGCTGGTTTCACATCCTTGGGCAGTCCGGGAATTTTCCCCACCGCGCGTTCGCTGAAAAATATATGGATCAGAGCCTTCGATTCGGTCGAATGCAAGCACTGCGTGAAAAGCTCCGCTTCCCGCTTGCATCCTTCTTCGAACGGCAACTGCGTCGCGGCTTCCACGGCATCGATCGCGGCCAGAGGCGCCTTCATCTCGCGGCCTTTCTTGCGCGCCTGTTCGCGAGCCATGGAAAACATCGCCGGAAACGCGCCGGCCAGTTTGCCGTTTCGTTCTCGCGTCTTGCGGACCGGCTTGTTTATCACTTCTCGCGCGAATGCAACGGATTCTTCCAACAAGTCGCCGTCAATGATGCGGTCGACGATGCCGGCCGAAAACGCCGCCTGCGCATTCACCGGCTCGCCCGCCGCGCACATCTCGAGCGCTTTCATAACGCCCGCCAACCGGGGCAGCCGCTGTGTTCCACCCGCGCCCGGTATCAGGCCCAGCTTCACCTCGGGTTGGCCCACCTGCGCATTCGCGGTCATCACGCGGTAGTGCCCGGCCATGGCGGTTTCCAGTCCGCCGCCGAGCGCCTGGCCGTGAATCGCCATCACGACCGGCTTCTCGCAGTCTTCAATCGCCAGCAGAAACGGCAGAAGCGAAAGCGGCGGCCTCTCGCCCGAAACGATTTTTCCGAACTCGCGAATGTCGGCGCCCGCAATGAACGTCGCGCCCGCGCCCATCACCACGATCGCGCGAACCTGCGGGTCGGCCTCCGCCGCATGGATCGCCGTCTCCATCCCTTCCGGAACTCCGGGTCCGATCGCGTTCACCGGCGGGTTGTCAATCGTCACCACCGCCACATCGCCCTGTTTCGACCATCTCACCAGCTCGCTCATCGCTTCCTCCCTTGTAGGTATATACTGTGGCTTCCGCCGAGTCATCCCAGATGCACATCAGAGAAGCTGTCCTTGTTGCTAGCTCGCGCACGGGGCTCGCCAAATCGTACCGCGGCTCCTTCAACATGACGCGGCCCGAAGACTTGGCGGCGCATTGCATAAGAGACGTCCTGCGGAAGACGCCACAGCTCGATCCCGCCGAAGTGGAAGACGTCGTTCTCGGCTGCGCGCAGCCGCATGGCCCTCAAGGCATGAACGTCGCGCGCCTTTCCGCGGTCCTCGCCGGCTTGCCATTCACCACGGCCGCCGCAACCGTGAATCGATTCTGTTCCTCGGGACTGCAGGCCATCGCCATGGCGGCTCATGAGATCGTGCACGAAGGCGCCGGCGCAGCCATCGGAGGAGGCGTAGAGAGCATCAGCCTGACTCCCGCCGATGTGAACCCGCATCTCGCGCTGATGAAAAAAGCGCCCGGCTTATACATGCGTATGGGCGACACAGCCGAAGTGGTCGCCAAGCGCTATAAGATTTCACGCGAGGCGCAGGACGAATACGCGCTCGCCAGCCAGCAGCGCACCGCGCGCGCCCAACAGGAAGGCTTCTTCACGGACGAGATCGCTCCGATGAAGGCCACCATGACCCTGCTCGATAAAAAGACGGGCGAAAAGATAGGCGCGCGAGAGGTCTGCTGCGACCGCGACGAATGCAATCGGGCCGATACCACGCTCGAAGGCCTGCTCGCGTTGAAGCCGCACTTCGATCCCACCAGCGGGCAGGGAACCGTCACCGCCGGCAACTCGTCGCAGCTTTCCGACGGCGCCTCCGCCACGCTGCTGATGGCGCGCGAGCGCGCCGATGCGCTCGGCATTCCCTATAAAGCGATCTTCCGCGGCTTCGTCGTCGCCGGCTGTGAGCCTCAGGAGATGGGCATCGGCCCCGTCTTCGCCGTGCCCAAACTGCTCGCGCGTCACAAGCTCTCTGTCGACGACATAGATCTCTGGGAGCTCAACGAAGCATTCGCGGTCCAGGTAATCTACTGCCGCGACCGGCTCGGGCTGCCGATGGAGAAGCTTAACGTCAACGGAGGGTCCATCTCGATCGGCCATCCTTTCGGTGTCACGGGTTCGCGTCTCGCGGGCACTCTCGCGAACGAGTTGGCGCGCCGGCCCGGTTCCCGATACGGCCTCGTCACCATGTGCGTCGGCGGCGGCCAAGGCGCAGCCGCACTCTTTGAGGCTGTGCATTAGATTGCATGCTGTCGCTATGAAGTTTTCCCTCGCGAGCGCAAGACGCGCTTTTCTCGGCATCTCGCCCGACGAAGCCTCTTTCGCGCGGCGAAGCTTTCCGGCCGCCTCGCCCGCAAAACAAGCTCACCTCGAAAGGATCGGCCACACCTTTATCGACGGCTACCTGGCCGCGCTCGATACACGGGATCTTGTCGCTCTGCTCTTTCAACTGAACGCCACTCCCGAGGAGTTTCGCGGATTCGCCTTCGAAGGCGCCGGCATGGCCCTGGCGCTGACCGATCATCTCTGGCGCAGGCGCGCGCCTAGGTTCGACCAGTTCCTGCACGGCCCAGCCGGCGCTCACCGCTACATGCTTTATATCGGTTATGGCTGGGCGGCCGCCCGCCTACCGTGGGTGCGTCGCAAGATCCAGCTTCTGGCCCATCGCTTCGATCCATATCTGGGCTCGCTGATGATCGACGGGTACGGTTTTCACGAAGGCTTCTTCCACCCGCAATCCACCATCTCCAGAATGCAGAGGCCCGGGTCCCTTCCAGGGAATGCGGCTCGCATATTCGATCAAGGCCTCGGGCGAGCGCTGTGGTTCTTCAATGGCGCCGATGCCGGGAAGGTAAGCGTCTGCGTCAATCGCTTCCCTTCCAGCCGCCGCCCCGATCTCTGGAGCGGCGTTGGCCTCGCCGCCACCTATGCAGGCGGCGTCACCGAAGCCGAGCTGATGGAACTGCTTGGGCGTGCGGCGCCCTATCGCGGTCATGTGGCGCAGGGCGCGGCGTTCGCCGCAAAGGCCCGCCACTTCGCCGGCATTCCGACGCCGCATACCGAGGCCGCATGCCGCATCTTCTGTGGCATGCCCTCCGCCCAGGCTGCTCTCGTGACCGATTCCGCTCTCGCCGCCGCCAAATGCCTGAATTGCGCGGAGCCGTACGAAGCCTGGCGAGCGGAAATCCGAGCCGAATTCGAAAACGGCCGCTCGTTTGCAGCGCAATCCATATAAAAGCATCGCCATTGTGGGAAAATAGGCAGCATTATCGCTGGCCGGCTCTCATCGAACTTGCCGGAGAAACACGCGCTTGAAGAACGAACCAATCGCGATTGTCGGCATGGCCTGCCGCTACCCGGACGCCCACTCTCCAGCCGAGCTTTGGAAGAACGCCCTGGCTCAGCGCCAGGCCTTTCGCCGCATTCCGCCCGAGCGCCTCAACCTGGACGATTATTGGTCCGCCGACCCCCACGCCGCCGAAAGCATCTACATCACCGAAGGCGCTTTTCTATCGAATTACGAATTCGATAGAATCAAATTCCGCATCTCGGGCGAAGCTTACCGGGCCGCCGACATGGCCCAATGGCTCGCTCTCGACGTGGCGGCCGATGCGTTGGCGGACGCCGGTTACACCCAAGCCCAGGGCCTGCCGCAAGCGAGCACGGCCGTCTATCTGGGCAATACACTGACGGGCGAGATCTCCCGCGCTTCCTTGCTGCGTCAACGCTGGCCGTATGTGCGCCGCGTACTGGCCGCATCGCTGCGGACCGACGGCTGGCCGGAATCCCGCATCTTGCCGCTGCTCGAAAAAGTGGAGGCGCAGTATAAAGAGCCGTTTCCCGAACCCGGTCCCGAATCTCTCGTCGGCGGCCTTTCCAACACCATCGCCGGAAGAATCTGCAACTTCTTCAACCTGCAAGGCGGCGGCTACGTGGTGGATGGCGCCTGCGCCTCTTCTCTGCTCGCCGTGGCTCAGGCCTGTTCCGCGCTGGTTGCGGGCGATGCCGATGCGGCGCTGGCCGGCGGCGTCGACATCAGCATCGATCCTTTCGAATTGATTGGGTTCGCGCGGGTCGGCGCTCTTGCGCCACGCCGCATGCGCGTTTACGACAGGCGTTCCGGAGGTTTCCTGCCGGGTGAAGGTTGCGGTCTGCTTCTGCTCATGCGCGAGGCCGATGCGCTCGCAGCGGGCCGCCGCGTCTACGCTCTGATTCGCGGTTGGGGCATCTCCTCCGACGGCGCAGGCAGCATGACGCGCCCAGAAGTCTCCGGCCAGACTCTCGCCCTGGAACGAGCCTATCGGCGCGCCGGCATCGATGTCTCTTCAGTCGGTTACTTCGAAGGGCACGGCACCGGCACGGAGATCGGCGACCTTACGGAACTTCAGACGATCGGCGCGTTGCGCTGCGGAGGCGCCGCGAGCCCCGCGGCAATCGGCTCGATCAAAGCCAACATCGGCCATACGAAAGCGGCCGCCGGCGCCGCGGGCCTCATCAAGGCGACGCTCGCTCTCGAGTCCCGTATCTTGCCGCCGGCTACGGGCTGCGATGACCCGCGCCCAGAAGTCGCGGGCCCCCATGGCGCGCTGCGTATCCTGCGGGCGCCGGAGCCCTGGATCGCCGGCAGCGCGCGCTATGCCTCGGTAAGCGCCATGGGTTTTGGCGGCATCAACACGCACATCGTCCTCCAAGAGTTCGGCGCGCCGCGCCCCGCGCCCCCGAAACCCACATTGCGCGCCTTCGCCCGTTCTCCGCAGGACGCGGAGCTTTTCGCCTTCGCGGCCGATGACGCATTTGCTCTTGAGAGCCGCGTCTCTTCCCTGCTCGATCTCGCTCGCGAACTATCGCTCGCGGAATTATCGGATGCCGCGGCTGCTCTTCTGCCCTCCGCATCCGGCTCTTTCCGAGCCGCCGTCGTTGTCTCCACGCCGCTCCAGCTTTTTGAGAAGCTCGCCACGCTGCGTGAGCTTCTGCGCAGCGGCGTCACGCATCATGTTCAACCTTCGAAGGCGATCTATCTGTCCTCAGTCGCTCGCGCTCCGCGCATCGCTCTGCTTTTCCCCGGCCAAGCAGCACCGGTTCGGCGAATCGCCGGAGCGCTGGGCCGGCGCTTCGCAGCCTGCGAACAACTCTATGCCGAGGCAGATCTTCGCGAGGGGCCAGATTCAGACACCTCCATTGCTCAGCCCGCTGTAATCGCGTCGTCTCTATCGGCGCTCGCGGCGCTGGAGGCTCTCGGCATCACCGGTTGTCTCGCCGTCGGCCACAGTTTAGGAGAAATTGCGGCGCTCGCCTGGGCAGGCGCGATCGATTCCCGGAGCGCCGTTCGGCTTGCGCGCGACCGTGGCGAAATCATGATGCGGCACTCCGCTTCCGGTTCCATGGCGAGCATCGCCGCGCCGCATGCACAACTCGAATCGATATTGCCGGAAGGCGTGCATATCGCGGCGATCAACAGCCCGCGCCAAACCGTCGTCAGCGGCAATCCGCAAGCCGTCGCCGCCCTGACCCAGAGAGCGCGCGCCCGCGGCTGGCGCGTTTCGCCACTCCCGGTTGCCCACGCCTTTCATTCGCCGTCCATGGCGGAAGCAGCCCGCCGCTTCCCAGCGATCCTCGACACGCAATCCTTCGCCGGGCTTCGGCGTGCGGTCTATTCCACCATCTCGGGCCAGCTTCTCCCGGCGCGCCTGAATCTCGCCGAGTTGCTCGTTTGCCAACTCACCAGCCCGGTCCAATTTCAAGCGGCGGTCGAAGCCGCCGCGCCGCATGCCGACCTCTTCATCGAAGCGGGACCCGGCGTCATTCTGTCCGGCCTCGCCTCTGAAATCACAAACGTTCCCGCTCTTTCGCTTGATGCTGGCAGCGAGTCCTTCCAGAGTCTGCTGAATGTGGCGGGCGCGGCGTTTGCGCTCGGCGCTCCCGTTCGCTTGCCTGCTCTCTTTGAAGACCGCTTCACCAAGCCCTTCAAAATGGAGAGGCCGATTTTCCTGGCGAACCCTTGCGAATCGGCGCCTCGCATGCAAGCTCCAGTTCCGCATTCCGAAAAGCCTGTCGCGGTCGGCGAACCGATTCTCTCCAAAGCATCTCCGTTCGAAACCGTCCGCGATCTGATCGCGCAGCATACGCAACTGCCGCCTGCCGCTGTTCGCCCGGATGACCGGCTGCTCTCAGACCTGCATCTCAATTCCATTTCCGTTGTCCAGATAGTCGCGCAGGCCGCGCGCGCGCTCGGAGCGCCACCGGCAAGCGTCCCTGTGGGCTTCGCCAACAGCACCGTCGCCACTCTTGCCAAGGCTCTGGCCGAGGCTAAACGGCTTCCGCAAAAGCAAGAGCCGCTCCCGCCGGGGCTCGATTCCTGGATCCGTTGCTTTAGGGTGGAGTGGACGGAAGAAAATTTGCCGGCGCGCCCCTTGCCCAACGGCCCGCCCGATTGGCGCATGATTGTTCCACCGCAACATCCTCTAAGAGACGCACTGCTTCAAGCCTTCTCCGGACCGGGCCGCGGCGTGGTGGCCTGCGTGCCTCCGGCGGCGGCCGATGAGCACTCAACGCTACTGCTCGAAGCCGCGCGCAAGCTTCGCATGAAGGAGGATCGCTTCGTCGTGGTGCATCACGGCGATGCTTCAAGCGGCTTCGCGCGCTCACTCCGCCGGGAATATCCGGATACCGGCGTCTGCCTCATCCGGATTCCCGTTTCCCCAGCCGCGTGCGAGCACGCCTATCACGAAGCGGCTACCTCCCAGGGCTTCGAGGAAATCTGGTTCGATGGCGGCGGCGCGCGCCGCGTGCCGCGTCTTCGATTCGTGCCCGTCGCCGAATCTCGACTCCCGTTCTTGAACGAGCACGACGTGGTTCTCGCATCGGGCGGCGGTAAGGGCATTGGCGCGGAATGCGCGCTGGCTGTGGCTCGCGCCGGCTCTGCGCGTCTGCTCATTCTCGGCCGTTCCGTTCCCGAAAACGATGGAGAGCTGGCCCGCAACCTCGAACGCATTGCCGCCGCCGGCATCCGATTCCGATACCTGCAAGCCGATATTACAGACCGCGCCGCCGTTGTCGCCGCTATCCGCGAGGGGGAACGCGCTCTCGGCAAAGTCACCGCGATCCTTCATGCGGCAGGGCGCAATGTTCCCGCCTTGATCGAATCTCTCGATCAGGACGCCGTAGCCTCGACTCTCGCGCCCAAAGTCGAGGGACTCCGCAACATTCTCGCCGCAGTCTCCCAAGAGCGCCTGCGTCTGCTGCTTTCTTTCGGCTCCATCATCGCCCGCATGGGCATGCCGGGTAACGCCGATTACGCGCTCGCCAACGATCGCCTGCGCCAAATCACGGATGAGTTCGCCGCCGCCCATCCCGCCTGCCGGTGTCACACGCTCGAATGGTCGCTGTGGTCAGAAATCGGAATGGGAGAGCGCTTGGGCCGAGTGGATTCCATCGCGCAGCAAGGCATCACGCCCATCTCGCCCGAGCAAGGGACAGCCATTCTGCAATCGATCCTTGCTCAACCGATCCTTGCTCAATCGAATCTTGCTCGACCGAACCTGCCGTCCTCGCTCATAATCGCCAGCCGGTTCAAGACTCTTCCCGATCTGCCGTTCGAACAAACCGATCCGCCACTTGGGCGCTTCCTCGAACACACGCAAATGTTCATTCCCGGCGTGGAGCTTATCGCAGGCGCCAAGCTGTCTGCCGCAACCGATCCTTATTTAAACGATCACGTCTTCGAGCGGACTCCGCTCTTTCCCGCGGTCCTCGGGATGGAGGCCATGGCGCAGGCCGCCGCTGCGCTGGGCAACTTCACCGGCGCCATGGTTTGGCGCAACCTGGCGTTCGAGCGCCCCATTCCCATCTCTCCTCGGGAATCCGCGGCCATCCGCGTCTATGCGAACGCCGGCTCATGCGGGGCAATCAAGGTTGCGATCCGAGCCGAGCAGACTGGCTTTGAGATTGACCACTTCCGGGGCGTCATCCGGTTTGAAGCAGCTTCGCAGCTCGACAGGGTTCGCGCCCCGCAACACGAGCCGGAATCTTCAATCGACGCCGCCGCTCTCTACGGCTCCGTTCTCTTTCAATCGGGCCGCTTTCAGCGGGTGGAACGTTATTCCATCCTGACCTCGACCGCTTGCCGCGCCCACCTGAAACACGCCGGCAAGGACGCTCCGCGCTGGTTCGGCCCCTACTCTCCCTTAACACTTGTATTGGGCGACCCGGGCTTTCACGACGCGGCCATTCACGCGATTCAAGCCTGCATCCCGCGGCGTACGGTCATTCCCACAGCCGTGGACGAAATTCGCATATTCCGCCATCTGGACGCGCCGGAGATCGTCGTCGAAGCCGTGGAGCGCTCTTCGGGCAACGGCGCCTTCGTCTACGATCTGGATTTGTTGGACGCCCAAGGGAATATTCTGGAACAGTGGCGCGGTCTTGTTTTGCGGACCGTAGGGTCGCGCGCGCTTCAGCCGGAGACGGAAGGCGCAGCCCTGGCCAACTGAGTGCAACCTTATTACGAATACCGTCACATCGTCGGATTGGAAGAAACCAATCTGGTAGGCAACGTTTATTTCGTCAATCACATCCGGTGGCAGGGCCGCTGCCGCGAAATGTTTCTGAAAGATCACGCGCCCGGAGTCATGCGGCGCCTGCTCGAAGACTTGAGCCTTGTGACGGTGAGCTGCGCGTGCAATTACTTCTCGGAGCTGACAGCTCTCGACGAGATCTCCGTGCGCCTCTACTTGCAAGATCTGGCTCAGAATCGGATCGCGCTGCGTTTTGAATACTGGCGCGTCAATCGCGGGCCCGGCGAGTTGATCGCGGAAGGAAATCAGGAGATCGCCTGCATGCGCCGTGTCGCGGGCGCGTTGGAAGTGGAAGAAGTTCCCGCCGAGCTGCGTCGCGCCTTAGCGCCTTACCGATGCTAAGCTGAACTCTTGCCGACGGCCAGCGATCGCGAACGATTGAAAGAAATCCTGCTACGCCGCTCCGTGCGCCGCGGGGAATTCAAGCTGGTCTCCGGCCGCGCGAGCAGCGTCTATGTTGACGGCAAGCTCACCACGCTGGCCGCTTCCGCAATGCCGCTTATCGGTCGCCTCTTTCTCGAAAAGATGCGGCAGCGCGGCTGGCGTCCGCGCGCCATCGGCGGCCTCAGCCTCGGCGCGGATCCCATCGTTACCGCCGTCGCCCGCGAAAGCATCGAGCCGAGCCCGCCGGCTGCGCGGGAAAATCTCGAATTCGGTCCCGAGATCGACGCCTTCCTCGTCAGAAAGGAAGCCAAGAAGCACGGCACTCAAAAATTCATCGAAGGCTTGGAACAAACCGAAGGCGTGCCCGTCGTCATTGTGGATGACGTTTGCACCACCGGCGGATCGACCGCCGACGCCATCGTTCGCGCGCAGGAAGCAGGCATGCAAATCCTGGGAGCACTGTGCCTGGTCGATCGCGAGTCCGGCGCGCAACAGATGCTCAAGGAGCGCTTCGGCTGCGAGCTCGATCGGATCTTCTGCCTGAGTGAGCTTTTATCGTCCGATTCGCTCCCAAATCGATAGCAAACTCCCTCCTGCCAGTGTAGCGGCTGGCTGCGATTTGCACTCTACTGAACTGGATGGCCGATAGCGCCTGGATCGACGTCTCCGTACCTCTGACAACCGGCATGGCTCATTGGCCGGGAGACTTGAACCCCACTTTCACGCGAGTCGCCGAGATAGGCTCCAATTCCGAAGCCAATGTGACGCTCTGCCGGATGACGGCCCACACCGGCACGCACATGGACGCGCCCAGTCACTTCCTAAAGGACGGCAAGGGCATCGACGAATTTCCGCTGGAGACAGGCCTCGGCCCGGCTCGCGTCATCGCCATCCCGCCCGAGGCGTATGTCATAACGGCCGCGCATCTAGAAGGCCAGCGTATCCGGCCGGGCGAACGCGTTCTATTCAAGACCCGCAACTCGGATCGCCGCTGGGACGATCGCGGCTTTTACACGGATTTCACCGCTCTCGACTCGTCCGCCGCCACGTTTCTAAACGATGCCGGCATCCTGCTCGTCGGAGTGGATTACCTTTCGGTCGGTCTCTACGAGGGCGACGGGCCGGAGACGCACAGAATCCTGCTCGGCGCCGGCATCTGGATCATCGAAGGCCTGAATTTGGCCTCAATCGCTCCGGGTGAATACGACATGGTCTGCTTGCCGCTGCGCATACAGGGCTGCGACGGCGCCCCTGCTCGCGTGGCCCTTCGGCCGGCCTAGCCGGGCGCGTGGCGCGTCACCGTTACCAAACGGTCTTGACAGCCCATGCATTAGAATGAAACTCTTCTCTTAGCGCGGTATTCAAGATAAGGACAGCTCTATGGCACTCACTGCAAAGACTCGGCAAGTCGGAAATGTCACGGTCGTGGATCTCAACGGTAAGGTCACGTTGGGCGACAGCACGGGAATTCTGCGCGACGAATTAAGGTCGCTGCTCTCGCAGGGCAAGAAGAACATCATCCTGAATATGAAGGACGTCAGCTATGTCGATAGCGCGGGGCTCGGCGAACTGGTTGGCGCCTACACCACCGCCACCAATCAAGGGGGCGCCGTCAAACTGCTCAACCTCCAGGGAAAAATGCGCGACCTCATGCAGATCACCAAGCTGCATACCATCTTTCCGACGTTTGAAGACGAGCACGCCGCCGTCGCGAGCTTCGGCGCCTCTGCCAGCGCCTGAGTCATCGGATCACCGAGCGCTTCTCCCGGTAATCGGGCGCCCCGGGCATTCGCACCACCAGGCACATTTCAAACAGCCGCGATCGCGCGCGCTCGCCGATACGGTCTTCCAGCATGATCCGGTAATCGGGCGAGCCGCCGATCTTCGGGTCCGATAGATTCGACGTCGCAATCAGCGCCTGTTTGTGATTGCAGCGATGCGTCACAATGGACGTCACCGTATCCTGCACCCAATCGGTCACCCGATGCGCGCCCAAATCGTCCAGCAGAAGAATCTCGGTCTCGAGCGCGGTGCGGTACGCTTCGCGATTGCTCGCTCCCAGCGCCTCGTTATAGCTCGAACGGATGCGGTCCAGCAGATTTAAATAATCGAAGAAGACGGCTTCGTGCCCCCGCGCAAGCAACTGCCGCAGCGCCGCCACCGCCAGGTGCGTCTTGCCCGTTCCCGGAGGTCCGACGATCAGCAAACCCGGCTTTTCCGTCACCGGGTAGTTATTTGCATAGCCTTTGATCTGCAGCATCGCTCCTTGCAGCGCCGCGCCGTAAACCGGATCGAGCGCATCGAAGCTATCGAACGATGCGTTTCGATAATTCCTCGGAACCTGGGAGCTTTGTTCCAGCTCGTCCAGGCGCGCATCGGCGACGCATCGGCAGCGATCCGCGCCCGAGATCCCATCGCGCTCCGATACCACCCATCCCGTTCCTCCGCACCATTTGCAATCCGCTTTCGGCATCGCGCGGCTTCTACTCCACTACCAGCAGCGCTTCTCCCGCCGCTACCGTCGCGCCCTCGCGCGCATGGATCTTCGAGACCACTCCGTCTTTGGGCGATTTCATCTCGTTCTGCATCTTCATCGCTTCCACCACTATCAACCCATGCCCGGCCTGCACTCTAGCGCCCACCTCCACCAACACGCTCACCACTTTCCCAGGCATCTGCGCGCGCAACTCCACTGGACCCGTCGCGCCTGCTGTGTTTGCGCGAATCGAACGGTCGCGCGCATCCGCCACGGAAACCACGTGACGCTCGCCGCCCGTCCATGCCTCAAGCGCATCGCCGGCGCGCTCTACCCGAACTTCCACGCTGCGATGGCCCAACAAGATCGAAAAGACCCCCGGCATAATCTCGGCCACTGTAGCTTCGCCGGATGCGTCCCTTTCTCCCGACAGCTTGTAGCGCGCTTGGCTTCCGTCGCGTTCGAGCTCCAGCACATAGCTCGCGCCATCTACTTCCACGCTCAGCTTCAATGCATCAGTCCTTGTTTGGATGCCACGCGCCATGCGCTCGGCGCCGGCCCGCTCACCGCCGCAAACGTTGGCTGCTGCGTTGTCGCATAAGCCGCCGCCAGAACCGCCGCGATCACTTCTCCTTCATTCTTCTGCGCGGCGCGGCGGCGCTTGGCGAATTCCTCCAGAAAACCCGTGTCCAAGCGGCCCGCCACAAACTCGCCGTCCCCCATCAGTTCTTCTAAATATGTCAGGTTTGTCGTGATGCCCAGCACGCGGTACTCGCCGAGCGCTCGCCGCATGCGCTCGATCGCGGTCTCGCGCGTGTCGCCCCAGACCGCCAGCTTCGCCAGCATCGGGTCATATTCGATCGGCACCGTCCAACCCGCATACACGCCGCCGTCCACCCGCACTCCAGGCCCAGCCGGCTCGGCATACTGCGCTATTCTTCCAGGGCTCGGGAAGAAATTGTTCTCCGGATCCTCCGCGTAGATCCGGCTCTCGATCGCCGAGCCCGTCCACCTCACATCTTCTTGCCGCACGCTCAGCTGCTCGCCCGCCGCCACGCGGATCTGCCAGCGCACCAGGTCGATCCCGGTCGTCCACTCGGTCACCGGATGCTCTACCTGCAAGCGCGTGTTCATCTCCAGGAAATAGAAATTCCCTTGCTGGTCCGCTAAGAACTCCAGCGTCCCCGCGCTCGAATAACTAACCGCCCGCGCGATCTTCAGCGCCGCTTCGCCGATCCTCTCGCGCAGCTCCGGCTTTTCCAACACCAGCGGCGACGGGCACTCTTCTACCACCTTCTGGTGTCTCCGTTGAATCGAGCACTCCCGTTCGCCCAGGTGAATCAAACGTCCGTGCTCGTCGCCCAGCACTTGAACTTCTATGTGCCGTGGCCGCTCGATTAGCTTCTCCAGGTAAACTTCAGCCGACCCGAACGCCCGCTCAGCTTCGCTCGCCGCCGACCGCATCGCGGATTCCAGCTCCGCTTCGCTATCCACCCGCCGCATTCCCTTGCCGCCGCCACCCGCCGCCGCTTTTAGCAGAACCGGATACCCGATACCCGCGGCCGTCCGGCGCGCTTCAGCGAAATCGCGAATGCCCTGCTCGGTTCCCGGCACAACCGGGGCGCCCGCTGCAATCGCCACACGGCGCGCCGCCGTCTTCGAGCCCATCTGCCCGATCGCTTCAGGCGCCGGACCTATGAACTTGATGCCCGCTTCTTCGCAGGCGCTCGCGAATTCGGCGTTCTCGCTTAGAAAGCCGTAGCCCGGATGAATGGCCTCCGAGCCGGTGTCGCGAGCCGCCCGCAGCACCCGCTCAATCGATAGATAGCTCTCGCGCGAAGGAGCGGGGCCTACGCAGACAGCTTCGTCCGCCATCTGCACGTGAAGCGCATGCCGGTCTGCGTCTGAGAAGATCGCCGCGGTCTCGATACGCATCTCCCGACAGGCGCGAATTACGCGCACCGCGATCTCTCCGCGGTTTGCGATTAATATTTTCTTGAACGCACGGCGGCCCACTAGGATGTTCTACCAAATCCGCCGCGTCCGCCGCCGCGTCTTGCCTAGCGACTGGATTAGCCCAGATACTGGACGTGCACGTACGTTCCGAGCCGGGTGTTGTACGCCAGATACCAGCCGGGATGATCCGGGTCGTCGTAGATCACGATCTCATCCGAATCCCAAAGCCAACCGTTGCAGTAATCGACCTCGCCCGGAAACACGCTGAAGTAAAACCCGTTAAACCAGAATCGCGATGGCCCGCCGCCGGCCAGGCGCCAAACGTGCCCAGGCCCGAACCCGCCGGTGAAACGGCCGTGCGCCCAGGGATGATCCATGTGGAATCGCGGATCGTTCCTGTCCGCGTGGCCCACCCACTCGTCGTTCCGCGCGTGCACATGTGGCGCTTCCGGATGGCCTTGCGCATCCCGGAAGTTACGCGCCGGAGCCTCGGCACGTCCCTCCTGCCGCGGAGCCGCATGCCCTTCCGAACGCGCTGCCGGTTCGGGCCCGTGCGCCGGAATGTGTCCCCCGCCCACTTCGCCATGTGGAGCGCCGCCATGCTCCTCATGTTGAGGGCCGGCATTGGCAACGCCGCCCATAAAAGCAGAAACCGCTATCATCAACCCAAACGCCGGAAAAAGTCTCAACCGCTTTTTCATCTGTATTTTCCTCAGGTGTTAGACTCCGATAACTTGCGCGATGTTACTTGATCTCGGCGCGCTGTAACGCGCCCGCCTTCAAAACCGGGCCACCAGCCACAGCCCGGCAATCATCAACGCCCCACCGGCCAGCCGCGGCCACGACGCCGTATGCCGCTCAAATCCCATCCATCCGAAGTTGTCGAACGCAATCGACATGGCAATCGAGGCCGTCACCGTGATGCCCGTGAATACGCCGGAGCCGAGCTTCTGCGCGAGCGTGATGCCCGCCATGGTCGACGCAATGCTCAAAATCCCGCCCATCCATGCCCACCAAGGCACATCCGCGAGCTTCGCCCCATTCGGCCATGTCTGGCGCGAGAGAAGCTGCAGGGCAAGCACGCAGATCAGCCCCGACAAGTAGACCACCACGGCGGAAAAAATCGCGTGATCCGTGCTCTTCCGAAGTTGCGCGTTAGCGCCAGCCTGTGCCGGATTTGCTATGCCGGAAGCCGCGGCGGCAAGATAAATGAGCCAGTCCATGATTGATAGACGCGCCGTCAGTCGTAATCCACCGACACCAGAAAAAGCCCGTTCGCGGGCGCCGTCGGCCCCGCTTTGATCGCACTGCCACGCTCCAGCCGCGCTAACACATCCCGCTCGCTCAAATTGCACTTCCCCACTTCGAGCAACACCCCCATGATGTTGCGCACCATGTGCTTCAAGAATCCAGACCCCGTCACGCTATAGATCAAGGTTCGTTCCTTGCGCTCCAGCACGGAACGAAACATGGTTCGCACCTTCGACGCCTCCAGCGCATCTTTTTCGTCAGCCGCCGCAAACGCCGTGAAATCGTGCTCGCCTTCGAGCAATGTCGCGGCGGCCGTCATTGCCGCCTCGTTCAATGGATACGGATGGTGATACACAAATCGCCGTTCGAACGGCGGACAGATCTCCTCGCGAAAGATTCGATATTCATAAGTCTTGCGCCGTGCATCGAATCGCGGATGAAAATCGGCCCTCGCCTCGCTCACGTGGCTGACGCGAATCGTGTAGGGCAGCAGCCGGTTCACTGCCCGGCGAAAATTGTCGGCCGGAATCGGATTCTCCAAAGCAACCGCCGCCACTTGCGCGAACGCATGCACTCCGGCGTCCGTTCTTCCCGACCCGATCACCGTAACCGTCTTGCCTTCGATCCGGCCGATCGCCTCTTCCAAAACGCCCTGGATCGTCGGCAGCCCAGGCTGTACCTGCCAGCCGTTGAACTCGGTGCCGTCGTAGGCGACTTCAAAGCGCAATTTCCTCATCTCAACGCACCCGCGAGAATATCAATCCTGGCCCTCTCTTCCACGGCGCTATCCGCCGCGTCTGTTGCAGTCTCGCCCGTCTCGTCCCAGAAACGAACAGCGCTCTGCCTTGCATTTCCGCCGCCCTCCGCCGAGATCATTGATAAAGCGGCATTTGCGTTCCTCCTCACGATTGGAATGCCCCGTGCCTCACCTCTCACTTCAGCGCCCCCCAGGCCATCCCGATATCCAAATGCTAAACAGCAACGCTGCGCTACGATGAGAAATCACGGAACTTGGCTGATGTGCATGTCGTTTCACTTGCAACGGGACAACTATGACTTTGCGCATGAAGGACACGGTCAATCCATCGCTGCCCGCGCCTGCCGCCGCACTGCCCAACGCTGCCGCCGGCCGTTGAACGATCCACAATGAAGGTTTTAGACGACATTAATGAGACGATTCAAAGCACCCCTGTCTTTGCTGTGCGCCGCGCTCCTGGTTCTCGGCTCCGCCTCCGCCCAGAACGCCGTTCGCATTGAAGCGCCGCACGGCGGCCTTGGTTGGTTCACTCGCCCTTATCAACAGCGCGAGGTCCCGCCCATCAATCTCGCTAATTCGGACCGCCTGGAAGCGCTCGTGCGAGGCGGCAATCTCTATCTCTCGGCCCAGGACGTAATCGCGCTCGCGCTCGAAAACAACCTCGATATCGAGATTCAACGCTACACGCCTTTGCTGCAAAGGCAGGTGACTTTGCGCGCGCAAGGCGGCGGCGGATTGCGTAACGTCGGCGTTCCGGTCGCGGCCGGGCCGCAAAGCGTCAGCCTTACCGGCGTCAGCCTGACGGCCAGCGGCGGCGCCAGTGCTTCGGGCGCCGGCGTCAGTTCCAGCGGCGGCATCGTGACTCAGTTAGGTCCGACCATTAACAACTTCGACCCGCAGCTAGTCTTCTACGGAAATTTCGGTCACTACACGAGCCCGCAGAGCAACCTGATTCTTACCGGAACCGCCGCGCTCGTCCAGGAAAGCCGCACCTATCAGGCCCAATACTTTCAATACTTCGACACCGGCACATACGCGCAGCTCACTTACACCGACCAGTGGAATAAATACAATAGCGAATCTTTTACTCTCGATCCTTATTCCGCCGCCAGTCTCGATCTCTATGTGACCCAAAATCTTCTGCAGGGATTTGGAAAGCCGGTTCTTGATCGAAATATTCGGGTCTCGAAGAATAACGAGAAGGTTTCCGACCTGCAATTCAAACAGCAGGTCATCACCACCGTATCGGCCATCCTGAATCTCTACTGGGACTTAGTTAGTTTCTATCAGGACCTGAAGGCGCGGAAAGACGAGCTGGCGACCGCCCAAGCTTTATTTGAAGACAACAAGAAGCAGGTGCAGATCGGGACCCTTGCTCCTATTGAAGTCACGCGCGCCGAATCGCAGGTCTACTCAAGCCAACAGGATTTGCTGATTTCGCAGACCAACTTACTGCAACAGGAGACAGTTCTAAAAAACGCTCTCAGCAAGAATGGCGTCGCGAGCCCCACCCTGGCCGAAGTGCATGTAATTCCTCTCGACACCATTCAAATACCCCAGCAGGATGAGTCGCGCCCCTTGGACGACCTCGTGCAAGACGCTCTCAAGCAGCGCGTCGAAATTGCGCAAGCGCGGTTGAACGTCGATAGCAATAAGATCAATTTGCGCGGCATCAAGAACGAGCTTAGGCCGACTCTTCAGGTTTTCGCCGAACTTACTAACAATGGCCTGACCGGCAGCACGAACTATCTCGTCAATCCAAACAGCCCGCCATCCAGCTATATCTCTCCCGATCCCTATCTAGTAGGCGGCTACGGCAACGCATTGGGCCAGGTCTTTCGCCGAGACTTTCCCAATTACTCGGCCGGCTTGCAGTTGAATATCCCGCTGCGTAATCGCATCGCTCAATCCGATTACGTCACCAGCGCCCTCGCCTTACGGCAACAAGAGCTGCAGCTTCAGAAGTCCATCAACCAGGTTCGCGTCGACGTTCAAAATGCCGTCATCGCTTTGCGCCAGGCCCGCGTGCGTTACGACTCTTCGGTAAAGGCCCGCATACTCCAGCAGCAAACGCTCGATGCCGACAAGAAAAAGTACAACCTGGGCGCCGCCACCGTCTTTAACGTCGTTCAGGATGAGCAGACGCTGGCCACCGCGGAAAGCACCGAGACGGCGTCTCTCGCCACTTATACCCACGCCCGCATCGCTTTCGATCAGGCCATGGGCACGACGCTCGACGTCAATCACATCTCGCTGCAGGAAGCTTTGTCCGGGCGCGTCGAGCGCAAATCGGTCTTGCCGGCCAGCCTTCCCAACCCCGAAGCGCCCGTCTCGAATCCAACTCAACCCGTGGAGCCCACCCCGCAGCAATGAGACTCCCCAGTTCACAATCGGCTCTGCGCCAGTGTTTGGCCGTCGTGCTTTCGATCGCCTGCGCCGCTCCAGTATGGGCGCAAGACTCCGTCGCCCCGGTGAAGCCCATCGGTTCTATCGCGGTGCGTCCCTACAAGGCTGCGTTCATTCCGCCGGCGCCGCTTGCCAATTCCGGTCGTCTGCGTTCGTTGGTGCAGGCCGGGAAACTGTACCTGACCGTTCAGGACGCTATCGCGCTCGCCCTTGAAAACAACATCGACATCGAAATCGACCGCTACAACCCTCTAACGGACCAATGGAATCTGGAGCGGTATGAGGGCGGCGGAGCTTTGCCGGGCGTCACGAGCGGCCAGTCGCTCGCCGGTTCGGTGGCAAGCGGCCAGGGCGTGGCCGGGAGCCAGGCCGCCGCCGGCGTCAGCACGTCTGCGAGTAGCCAGAATTCCGGCAGCTCCGTCGGCGCCACCATCTCGCAGATCGGACCTGTTACGCCCACTCTCGATCCCGCCTTCCAATACTCGGCCGCCTTCGCGCACAGGACCACGCTCGAACCCGATGAGGTCCAGAGCGGAATTTATAGCGTCCTCGACCTGAGCCGCAACTACACCGCGACCTTGAGCCAGGGTCTGCTCACCGGCGGCCAGGCCAGCATCACCTATCGCGAATCCTATTTGAATGAGAACGCGCCGAGCGACACGCCCAACCCGACCTACGCGCCTTCGATTTCGATCAGCTTTCAACACAACCTGCTGCAAGGTTTCGGGACCGCGGTCAATAGCCGCTTCATTACTACTGCGAAAGCCACCCTCAAGGCGGACGACCTTACCTTCAAGGGGGCAGTCATCGGGGCAGTGGCTAACGTTCTGACCCTCTACTACGGTCTGGTCGCCGACTACCAGGACGTCAAAGCGAAGCAAGCCGCGCTCGACGTCGCGCAGCAGTTTTTCGAGAACAACAAGAAAGAGGTTCAGCTCGGCGCCATGGCGCCCCTCGACGTCACCACCGCCGAAGCCCAGGTTGCCTCCAGCCAGCAGGATCTCGTCGTTTCTCAAACCAATCTGGAGCAGCAGCAGGTATCGCTCAAGAACGTTCTGAGCCGTAATGGCCTTGCCGACCCCGTGATCGCCGAGGCGGAAATCATCCCGCTCGACCACATCGAGGTCCCCGAGCAAGACAACCTGCCTCCCTTGAAAGACATGCTCGCGATGGCCCTTCGCAGCCGAACCGACCTTGCCGTGCAAAAGATCAACTTGAGCAACTCCGAAATCTCCAACCTCGGCACCGAGAACGGCCTTCTCCCGCAGCTGGCTGTGCTGCTTGGCGCGAGTTCCCAAGGCCTTGCCGGACCCTATAAGCTCGGCGTCATTCCGAACGCTATTCCCGTTTCATCCACCACAAGCGGTTCGCAAAGCGGAACCACTACGACCAATCCGGTTTCCGGCTCGTCGGGATCCGGCTCTCCGGGAGCAGGCGCCACTCTGCCGCCGGGATTTGCAAATTGCCCGTCCGGCATACCCACAACCTCGGTCTGTATCACGCCGCTCGGAAATTTCGTTGGCGGCATCGGCAATGGCCTCAGCCAGACCTTCCGGCGCGATTTCCCGAGCGAGCGCGCGGGTGGATTCGTCTATGCGGCCGCCCGCAACCGCCAGGCGCAGGCCGACTACGGCATCGATCAACTCACCCTGCGGCAATCTCAACTCCAATATCAGCAGGCCTTGAATCAGCTCGCCGTCGATGTCTCTAATGGAATCGTAGGAGTGCAGCAGGCGCGTGTCCGCTACCTGGCTTCTGTAAAAAGCCGCGTACTTGAGCAGCAGCTTCTCGACGCCGAACAGAAAAAATTCTCGCTAGGCGCTTCTACGACCTTCCTAGTCGTCCAGCAGCAGCGCGATCTCGCCACGGCTCAGTCGGCGGAAATCGCCGCGCTGGTCGCCTATAGCAACGCTCGTGTATCGCTCGACCAAACGCTCGGCACAACCCTTGACCAGAACCACGTCTCCATTCAGGAGGCCGTTCGAGGCCGCGTCTCCCGCGTATCTACGCTGCCCGCGCCGCTGCCCGAGAACGCTCCGCAACCGCCCGCCCACTGACGTCTAAAAAGAATTCCGGTTAATCCTTCCATATCGGTAAAAAATGCGGGCCTGTCCCGTGGGGTCATTCGCATAAATGCCTACAAATTGGCGAATTTCGATTTGGCGCCCGAGATGCTCTAAAGAAGACGTAAATGAGATCAGCTCAGGGAATTAGTGGTTGCTCCGCACCCGAACCCCACTGCACGACACCCCAGCCTGTACACTTCTTCTAACTACCCAACAGCACAGCCCACCCAACCAGATTCCCTGAGCAATATCCTAAGTAGCAGTAAATCTGATTCCCTTCGCATCCTGCCGCTGCTATCCAGCGCAACCGAAATCATTCACGCCTTAGGTCTGGGAAGCTTCCAGATCGGCCGCTCTCACGAGTGCGACTATCCGCCCACGGTCCTAAACCTGCCTGTCTGCACCCGGCCCGCAATTCCAGTTTCGGGTTCCAGCGCCGAAATCGACGCGCTAGTCAAAGCGCGCCTCGCCTCCGCGCTCAGCATCTACGAGGTCGATTCCGCGTTGATTCGCCAGCTAAGGCCGACGCACATCATCACCCAGACGCAGTGCAAGGTTTGTGCCGTAAGCCTCGAGGACGTCGAACGCGCCGTGCGAGTCGAGATCGGAATCGACGCGCAAGTCGTCACCCTCGAACCGTATTCGCTAAGCGATGTCTGGCAAGACATCCGGCGCATCGCCGCCGCTGTGGGACAACCCGAACGTGGCGAACAATTGCTGGCTTCTCTTGAGCAACGCATGGACAGCATTCGCCGGCGCGCCCCCATCCGCGCCCCGAGGCCTCGCGTCGCCGCCATCGAATGGTTGGAGCCGCTCATGGCTGGCGGCAATTGGGTCCCGGAGTTGATCGAGATGGCTGGCGGCGAAAATCTGTTCGGCGCGCCCGGCATGCACTCCCATGGATGACGTGGGACGAACTGCTCTCGTCGGATCCCGACGTCCTGATTGCCCTGCCTTGCGGCTTCGATCTTGCGCGGACCCGCTCGGAGATGCATTGGCTCACCCGACGCGGCGGCTGGAACCGGCTGACCTCGGTCCGCAATCGAAATGCCTTCCTCTGCGATGGCAACCAATTCATGAACCGCCCCGGCCCGCGCCTGGTGGAATCCCTCCAGATCTTCGCCGAGATGCTGCACCCGGACCTGTTCGAGCCCAAACTCGAACACATCGGTTGGGAGCGCCTCTAGCCCAGGCTCGTCGAGATCGCCTCGGCGATGACTTTCCCGTGGAAACGCCCGTTCTCGATAAAGATTTCGTTGGTGTGCGTTCCCGCCACGATCACGCCCGCCAGGTAGACGCCGCGACGTTCGCTCTCCAGCGTCTCGGGATTGGTGATCGGCTTCGACGTCGCTTCGTCCAGATGAATCCCATGCTCTTCCATGAATTCGAAATCGGGCCGGTAGCCGGTCATGGCGAAAACGTAGTCGTTCTTCACCGCTACTTCGCCCTCCGGCGTTTCTAGCGCCACCTCGTGCGTCCTGATCTCTTTCACGCGACTGCGGAAGTATGCCTTCACTTCGCCGCTCTTGATGCGGTTCTCGATGTTTGGCTTAATCCAATACTTCACGTTGGCCGAAATTCCGGCGCCGCGGTGCACCAGCGTCACCCGCGCGCCCGTCCAATGCAGCTCCAGCGCCGCGATCGCAGCCGAATTCTTGGCGCCCACAATCAGCACGTCCTGGTCGTAATACGGATGCGCCTCGCGATAGTAGTGGATCACCTTGCTGAGGTTCTCGCCCGGCACGTTCAGCCGGTTGGGAATATCATAATAGCCGCTCGCCAGAATGATCTTCTTCGCCCGGTAGGCAGCCTCCTCGCCGGTGCTCAACTGGGTGCGTAGCGTAAACTCGCCATCTGCGCCCTCAAACCCCAGCACGCGCTCATACTGGTGCACGTTCAGCTTGTAATGATCGGCCACGCGCCGGTAATATTTCAGCGCCTCCGTCCGCCCAGGCTTCTCATTGAGAGACGTCATCGGAATATCGCCGATCTCCAGCAGCTCCGGCGTCGTAAAGAAAACCAGGTTGATCGGGTAATGATAGATCGAGTTGACGATGCAGCCTTTGTCGAATAGAACGGGATTGAGGCCGCGCTTCTTTATCTCGATACCGCACGCCAGTCCCGTAGGCCCGGCGCCGATGATTGCGACCTCGAAAGATTCCATCTGCGCGTTTCGGCTCATTCAATGATCCGCGCCGTCTTGATGCGGTCCAGCTTTGGAAAGTGCTCGTCCAGGTACGGATCGCCAATCTGCGCGATGGCCGCCTGATCCGGGCCGCCTCCGCTCGGCGGTCCCTCGCCATATCCCATGAACACGCCGGCGATGTTTTCCATTCCTTGCGTGACCTCGCCAAAGGGCGTGAAACCCTGCGGATCCAGCGCGGCGCTGTTGTCGCCCAGGTTGACGAACACCTGCGTCGTCCGCGAATTCGGCCCTGCCATCGCAAACACAACCGTTCCGGTCTTGTTGCTCACCTTGGGAGGATCGTCGCGAATCGCAATCTCGCGCCAGGTCTTGTTCTTGTCGGGATCGCCGTTGATGCCCCACTGCACCACAAACCCCGGCAGGCATCGGAAGAACCGGTTGCCATCATAGAAATGCGTCTTGGTCAATTCGTAGAAATGATCCGAGCCCACGGGCGACCAATCGCGATGCGCCAGAATCACCACATCGCCCTTCGTCGTCTGCATCCGTACTCTATATTGCGCGGGCCCCTGCTCCATCTGCGCGCTCTTGTTGCCGCCGCAGGAAGCCAGCAGCCCCGCCGCGGCCAACGCCGCGATTCCCACTCTCACTTCGCATCCCTCCAATTCGGCCCGCTTCCCACATCCACCACCAATGGAACGTTCAATGTATGCACGCCTTCCATCTCGCTCTTCACCAGGCTTTTCAATTCGTCCCTTTCGCCGGGCGGCGCTTCAAATACCAGCTCGTCATGCACCTGCAGCAGCATCCTCGATTGCATTTTGCGCTGGTCCAGCAGCCGCGCTATCCGTATCATCGCCAGCTTGATCAGGTCTGCCGCCGTGCCTTGCAGCGGCGTATTCACCGCCGTTCGTTCGGCAAACGACCGTGCCGCCGGATTCCGGCTCTGCATATCCGGAATGGGCCGCCGCCGCCCCAGCAGCGTCTTCGCGACGCCCGTCTTGCGAACCTCCGCGATCGTTTCATCGATGAACTCCCTCACGCCCGCATAGCGCTCGAAATAGCGCCGTATGTAAAGCTCGGCTTCCTTGCGATCGATGCAGAGCTGCTGCGCGAGGCCAAACGGCGTCTGCCCATACACGATTCCGAAATTCACCGCTTTTGCCGAGCGCCGCATATCCGGCGTCACCATTAGCGGGTTCACCTTGAACACTTCCGCCGCCGTGCGGGTGTGGATGTCTTCGTTCCGCGTAAACGAATCCACCAGCACCGGATCCCCCGACATGTGCGCCAGCAGTCTCAGCTCGATCTGCGAATAGTCCGCCACCACCAGGTCCCAGCCCGGCGCCGGCACGAACGCCGCGCGAATCTCCCGCCCTTCTTCCGTGCGGATCGGAATATTTTGCAGATTCGGATTCGATGACGACAGCCTTCCTGTGGCCGCCCCCGCTTGATTGAAGGTCGTATGCACGCGCTGCGTCTCCGGGCGAATCAATTGCGGCAGCGCGTCGATATAGGTGCCCTTCAACTTCGTCAACTGCCGGTAATCGAGCACCAGTTGCGCCACGGGATACGCCGGCGCGAGGCTCTCCAGTACATCGGCGGCTGTCGAAATCACTTTGCCTTTGCCGTACTTGACAGGCGTCGGCAGCATCATTTCTTCAAACAGCACCTTGCCCAGTTGCTGCGGCGAATTGATGTTGAACGGATGCTTGGCCTCGTCGTAAACTTTCTGCGCGATCCTTTCGATGCGCTCCGTCAGCCGTGTCGAAAGCTCGCCCAGCGCGCCGGTATCGACGCGAATGCCCGTCGATTCCATCCGCGCGAGCACCGGCGTCAGAGGCAGATCGATTTCTCGATAGACGCTCTGCAGTTTCTGCTGCTCCACCTGGGGCCGCAGCATCGCGGCGATCGTCAGCGTTGCTTCCGCCTCCTGCTCCGCGGCCGCGTTTAGCTTACGATCCAGGAACCGCTCCGCCAGCGCTTCCGGCGAGCATCCTCCCGGATCGGCGCACAGCAGAAACGCATAGAGCATCGCGTCTTCATTCACCCCAGCCGCCCGAACACCCCATCGCTCCAAGCCGAGCGCCAGCGCCTTCGCATCGTGCGCAATCTTCGGAACCGCCTCCGATTCGAGCATCGGCCGCAGCTCTCCTATCAACGCCAGCGGAACCGCCCGCCCTTCGCCCACGCGATACGAGAGCCCCACGAACGCGTTCGTCGCATCTAGCGCAATCGCGATAGGCGCATCCGCCGGCCGCTTCTTCAGCCACTCTGCGATCGCCTCCGCGTCTTCCAGCCTTCCGTAGTCCCGCGTTGCGCTGTCGTCTTCCGGGGGCAGATCTTTCAACAGGCTAAAGAACTCCAGCTCTTTATAAAGCGCCTTCAGGCCCGAATTGTTCGGCCCCTTCGCGCGGAGCGCTTCCAGGTCCCACTCAATCGGAACACTCGTCTGAATCGTGGCGAGCTGTTTGCTCAACAGAATCTGATCGCGATTGTTCTGAAGGCTTTCGCGATACATCTTGCGCTCCACTTCCGCCGCCCGCTCGAGAGTCGCCTCCACGCTTCCAAAGCGTGCGATCAGGTCTCGCGCGCCTTTATCCCCGATGCCCGGCGCGCCCGGTATGTTATCCACCGAATCGCCTTTGAGCGCCAGCAGATCCGCCACCTGCGACGCCTTCACTCCCATGAATTGCTCGACTTTCGCCGGGTCGTACCATTCATCGTCCTTCATGGGATTGAGCATCGACACGCGCTCGTTCACCAACTGCAGCATGTCTTTGTCGCTCGAAACGATCACCACTTCGCACGCCTTCGACTGCTCCCGGCAGGCGATGGCCCCGATCACGTCATCGGCTTCATAGCCGGGAAACTCCAGCACCGGGATGTTCATCGCTTCCAGAATCCGGCGGATGTGCGGAATCTGCTCGCCTAAATCGTGCGGCATCTCCGTGCGATTCGCCTTGTACTCGGCGAAGCTCTCGGAGCGAAACGTCGGTTCGCTGCTTTCGAAAATCGCCGCGATGTAATCGGGCTTGAAGCTGGTCATCAGCTTCCGCAGCATGTTGTGGAAGATGTAGATCGCCTCGGTTGAAAGCCCCGCCGTGGTCCGCATGGGCGGAGCTCCGCTGCGGGCCCGTGCGTGGTAGGCGCGAAAGATGAAACCAAAGCTATCGATGAGGAACAGTCGCGGAACTGGCAATACCTTCAGAATAAAAGGTAGTGAATTTTCAGTATCCGATTTTTCTCGATCTCGCCGGCAAGAAATGCCTCGTTGTCGGAGATCATCCGGAGATCCCATTCAAGATCCAGGGACTCCTCGCCGCCGGCGCCCGCGTCGAACACCAGCCCGCTTGCGATCCCGCCGATCTCGCCGATCGCTTCCTCGTCATCGCCGCCCTGCCCGATAACTCCGAGATCTTCCGCCTCTGCGAAGAACGCAACATCCTCTGCAACTCCATCGATGACCCGAACAACTGCCGCTTTGCCTTCGGCGCGGTATGCCGGCAACGCGATCTGACCATTGCGATCTCGACCAACGGCGCGGCCCCCGCGCTCGCCGCGCGGCTGCGTCAGAAACTCGAACGGCAAATCGGTCCCGAGCACGGTGAATTCCTCGCGCTGCTGAAAGAACTGCGCCCGGAGATCGCCGCCCGCGTTCCGGATTTCGCCGCCCGCCGCGACCTCTGGTACCGCATCGTCGATTCGGACGCGCTCGACCTTCTGCGCAAAGGCGACGCCGTTGCCGCGCATGCAAGCATTCGCGCGCTGATCGACCGCGCTAGCAGCACTTCGCGTTCTGATACTTCCGCCCGAGACGCCGATCGATAAACGCCTTCCACTCCGCAGCCGAATGAGGGCGTCCCGTGCGCCGCAAGTGCCGCTCATAGCCGCTCTCATCCGATAGCTCCCTGGCCAGCGCGCGGCAATAGCGCCAAATCCGCCTCGCGATTCTCATACGCTTTCCGCCCCCAACTGCGACGGCACAAACGGCGTCTCGGAACTGACAGCCGTCCGCGTGCCCCGCAGCAGCCCGTACCACACGCGCAAGGAATCGAGCATCACGATAGTCACCAGCGCCAGGAATGCCGCGCAGACAGCAGCATCCAGGCGCTCGTTGAAAATCACCGTGCGCGTTTGGGCCAATTTCCCGGCCGCGATCTTCCCCGCCGCAATCGCATTATCGAGCGCCGCCGCATGCGCCAGGAATCCGATTCTCGGCTCGCGCGAAAAAATCTTCTCCACTCCCGCCGTAAACGTCACCGTCACAAGCCAGGCAAGCGGCGCTGCCGTAATCCACATGTACCGCGCGCGATGCGTCTTCAGAATCACTGTTGTTCCCACGCACAGCGCGATCGCGCTCAACAATTGGTTTGAAATCCCGAACAGCGGCCACAGCGAATTGATGCCGCCCAGCGGATCGATCACGCCCTGATACAGAAAATATCCCCACGCGGCCACCACCACCGCGCTGGCGGCAAACGCGCCCGGCTTCCATCCAATTCGTCCCAACGGTTTGTAGACATGCCCCAGCAGATCCTGCAGCATGAATCGCCCCACGCGCGTTCCCGCATCGATAATCGTCAGGATGAACAAGGCCTCGAACATGATCGCGAAGTGGTACCAGAAGCTCAAAAGGCCCGACGATCGCAGCACGTTCTGAAAGATTTGAGCCATTCCCAGCGCGAGAGAAGGCGCCCCGCCCGTCCTGCCAAACAGCGTCTGCTCGCCGGCCTCGCGCGCAAGTTGCGCCATCGCGTCCGCGCTGACCGGGAATCCCCAGCCGCTGATCGTCGCGGCCGCCGCCTGGGGCGCCGCCCCCACAATCCCCGGCGGGGAGTTTACGGCGAAGAACACTCCCGGAGTAAGCGACGCTGCCGCCACCAGCGCCATGATCGCCACGAAGCCTTCGAGCAGCATCGCGCCGTAGCCCACCGGCCATGCGTGCCACTCCTTTGCGATCATCTTCGGAGTGGTGCCCGAGGAGATCAGCGCATGAAAGCCCGAAATCGCGCCGCATGCGATCGTGATGAAACAGAACGGAAACACCTTGCCCGCGAATATCGGCCCCGTTCCGTTTGTGAACTGCGTCAAAGGCGGCAATTGCAATTGCGGATGCGTGAACAGAATTCCCACCGCCAGCGCCATCACCACGCCCAGCTTCACGAACGTACTCAAATAATCGCGGGGGGCCAACAATAGCCACACCGGAAGCACGCTGGCCAAAAATCCATAAACGATGATGGCGAACGTGAGCGCCACGCCGCCCCACGTGAACCACGCCGCCCAACCGGGCGCCGCCGCAATCGCCTTGCCTCCATAAATGCTTGCGAGCACCAGCACAAACCCGATCGCCGAACACTCCAACACTTTTCCCGGCCGCGCGTACCGCAGGTACAACCCCATGAACAGCGCAATCGGCAGCGTCATCGCGATCGTGAACGTCCCCCAGGGACTGCCTTTCAGCGCGTTCACCACCACCAGCCCCACCACGGCCAGCAGCACAACCATAATCATCAGCACCGTAATCAGCGACACGAAGCCGCCCACCCGCCCGATCTCCTCGCGCGCCATCTGCCCCAGCGTCTTGCCGTCGCGCCGCATGGAGCAAAACAGAATCGTGAAGTCCTGTACCGCGCCGCCCAGCACCGCTCCGAACAAGATCCACAGCGCGCCTGGCAGGTAGCCGAACTGCGCCGCCAACGTCGGCCCCACCAGCGGGCCCGGTCCCGCGATAGCGGCGAAATGATGGCCCAGAAGAATCCATTTGTTGGTTGGCTCGAAATCGTGTCCGTCGCGAAAACGCTCCGCCGGCGTGGCCCGCCGGTCGTCGAGCGCCATCACCTTGGCCGCGATGAATTTTGCGTAAAAACGGAAGCCGATCAGAAAAATAGAAGCCGCCGCGGCCACCAGCCACAAGCTGTTCACCGGCTCGCCGCGATTCGAAGCAACCACGCCGACGCACAGAGCCGCCAATACCGAAACCACTACCCAGAGAAGCGTGTAGGCGCGCCGGCGCATCGCAGGCTTACATTCGCTCCAGCGCGGATAGAAGCATCGCCAACAGCCACAGGCCGATCGCTCCCGCCCCCAAAGTCACGATCGCTTTGCTCATCGTCGATTCCGCGCGGTCGTCCAGCCGGATTCCCACTACGCGAGCTTGCCCTGGCGCCCGGCCTGGCTTCGTCGGCGTCTCGGCGTTGCCGACGCTGAGCGGCATCTCGATCACGCGTTTATTTCGAGGTTCCACCGCTCCGGCCCGAAGCTGCAGTTCTTCGTTCAGCTCCACCACCAGCCGCCCGCCATTTCCCGACACTCCGCGCACATACTGCCGTGGAACCCAGATCTCGCGCCCCGTGCCCACATTCACCACCTGCACCTCGGACCACGACCCCGTTCCCAAGAGCCACTCATTAGGACCGGCATGCTTCACCGGCGGGTACAACGCGAATCTGCGTCTCCCCAGGTAGTCCAGCGGCGAGGGCACCAGCGGCGCTGACATTCGTCTCAGTGTACTCCGATCCCGGCGCGACGCCGCGTACCGCATGCTCTAAACTGGAAGTTAGTCCTTTGCCCCTGGAATCTGCTTCTTGACATCCTCCACCGTCCTTGAGGCCCCCGTGGATACCCGGGCCGCCGCGCGGCGTTCCTTCCTGCTGGTTTTCCTGTGCACGTTGATCGGCGCCATCGCGCAGATCCTCACCAAGCAGGGCACGGCTCAACTCGGCGCCGGCCACATTACGCTCGGCGACGTCGCGCGCCACCCCACTCTCTTTGCCGGTTTCTGCATCGGTATTATCACGAACTTTCGCCTCTTGTGCGGATACGTGCTCTATGGCGTCATGACCTTCCTCATGGCCCTCGCGCTCAAGGGCCGCGAGCTGTCGCGCCTGTTCCCCATCATCGCCCTCACATACGTCTGGGTCACCATCCTTTCGCTCTTCCTTCTCAACGAACACATGAACTTCTTCCGCGGCATCGGCATCGCGTTCATCGTCTGCGGAGTCTCGGTGCTCGGCCTCAAGCGGTAACTCATGCACACGCCGGCCAGCTCCATCGTTCTCGTTCTGTTCGGATCCTTCATCGGCTCCTTCGGCGCCGTATTCCTGAAGCTTGGCGCCGAGCACATGCAAGGCAGCCTTTCGCGCATCCTGAACAATTACTGGCTCGCTATCGGCATCGCGCTTTATCTGCTGTCCTCCGTCTTCTACATCATGGGCGTGGCGCAGGGACAGCTCACGGTCTTGTACCCGATGGTCTCGCTCGGCTACATCTGGGCCATCCTCTGGGCGCGGCTGTTCTTCAAAGAGCCCTTTACGTTGTCCAAGATTGGCGGCCTGCTGATGATCGTCTTCGGCGTCGCCCTCATCAACTTCGGCAATGCCTGATTAGCTACGTGGTCCTCACGTGCTCGCGCCAGATCGCCGCGAAGCTCGCAAGCGCCTTGGGCCTGCATCGATGAATTGCCATCTTGATTGCTGCTAGCGCTACCCACAAAAAGAAAGCGCCCGTGATCCAGGCCCGCGCGCCGCTTCCGAATAACGCCGGCAAAGCGAACTGCGCCGCAAACAGTAAAAACATCGCCAGCGCCTCCCACCACTCAAATCGCATGTTGAGCAGAAAAGTTAACCCTACGCAACTCTGCCCGATCGTCAACAACAGCTCGGATTCCTGCTGCCTGTCCAGGGAAATGACCGCCAAGTGGCCCTGGCCGAGCGAAAGCACAACCGGCAGCATCGCTATTAACAGCGTCCATTGATTGATGTTGCTCGAGGCGATGTTCATCAATCCGATCGATGCCTTCTCGCTCTGCCGCGCGAAATAGAACGTCGAGGCCAGCTCCGGAAATTCGGAAACGACCGGCGCGAACCACTGGATCACTAGAAAGCTCGGCAGCCCCAGCGCTCCGGCGAGCGCGATCAGGCTGCCCAGAAACGGCGCCGCCGTCAGATAGATCAGCGCCCCGCCCGCGGCGAAACAGCCCGCGATCGCGAGCACCCGGCGGCCTCGCGGCGCGCGCGCAATGGCCCGTGGCGCCGCTTCCAGATCCTCGACTCCTTCCCGCCCTTGAGGCGGGAGTTTGGTCAACAGCCACAAATATCCCGCGTAGAACGCAACCAGCACGCCCGCGTCATACGCCTCCAAGCTGCCCTTCCACCAGATCACCGCCGCATAGAGAAGGGGAAAGAACAGTCCGACCACTTCCACGCTCTGTTGTGGATCGAGTTCAATCTTGCCGAGCGGCCGCCGCTCGCGTTTGCGATGCACCGCCGCGGCTGTCAGATAGATCATCGGCCATGCCAACCCGGTCAAGAGCCGCAGCGCCCCGGTCAGATTCGCCATAAGCAGGCCCGTCTGCTGCCGCCACGCCAGCACCGCTTCTACCGCAAACTCCGGCAGCGTCTGCATCCACGCGAGAATCGCCAGCGCGAATCCCTGCGCCACAAAAAATTGCGCCGACTCCGCGCCCCACGTGATCAATACGGAAGCAATCAGGATGCAAGGCGCCGTCCACAGCACGGCCCATGGATTCGAATGCCAGAGGTTTGAGTGATAAAGCGGCCCAGCAAAAAGTAAAAGCGTGAACGCGCTGAATCGAGGCCGCAACATTCAAATCGTATCCTCCCATCTACCCCATCCCGCTACCATGAAAGTTCACTCTCGATGCCGGCTTTCCAGGTCCAAACGCCCCAACATAGCTATCCCGCCATTGTCGAGCGCGGCGTTCTGCGGCGCATCGCTTCCTTCATCCCCGCCCGAGCCGGCCGCATCTTCGTTGTCACCACCGAAGACGTCTGGCGTCTGCACGGCGCCTCCGTTCAGCAACAACTAAAGCCCGAACACGACGTCGTCTTCTTCCCCGGCGGCGAATCGAACAAGCGTCTCAGCGCGGTCGAAACTCTCGCCGATCGACTGATCGAGCGCGGCGCCGACCGCTCCGGCATCGTCATCGGCTTCGGCGGCGGTATCGTCACCGATGTCGCTGGCTTCCTGGCCGCCATCTTCATGCGCGGCATCCCGGTGCTCCAAATTCCCACCACGCTGCTCGCGCAAGTGGACGCCGCTATCGGCGGTAAAACCGGCGTCAACCTCACCGGCGGCAAGAATCTCATCGGAAGCTTTCATCAACCGCTAGCTGTTCTGATCGATCCCGAAGTACTCGCCTCGCTCCCTCCGCGCGAATATCGCGCCGGTCTTTTCGAAGTCGTCAAGTGCGGCATCATTCGCGATCGCCGCCTCTTCGATCTGCTCTCAAACGAAACCGCCGCCGTTCTCTCCCTGGACCACCCCGCCGTTGACCACCTCATCGCGTCCTCCGTCCGCATCAAAGCCGAAGTCGTCTCCGCCGATGAACGCGAAAGCGATCTTCGCCGCATCCTCAACTTCGGGCATACCATCGGCCACGCCATCGAAGCCGAAACCGAATATGTACGCTTCTTGCACGGCGAGGCCATCGCCTGGGGCATGCTTGCCGCCACGCGCCTCGCCGAGTTGCTCAGCCTCCTCGATTCCGCCACCGCCGCCCTCATCCAAAAAACCATCTGCGGCTATGGCCCGTTGCCCCCCGCCCAGGACCTCGACCCCGACCGCCTGCTTGCTCGCCTCGCGAGCGACAAGAAAACCATACAAGGGGCTGTTCACTTTGTCCTGCCCACCGCCATCGGCACGGTAAGAATCGTCTCCGGCATCGATCCTCTCCTCATTCGCCGCGCCATCGTCGATTCCCTCCGGGAGCGCCCGTGACCGCCGCTCCAGGCACTACTCCGCCCGGCGCTTCCACTGAACGCGAAGCCGCTGAATGGGTGCGGCGCATGTTCGCCGCCATCGCGCCGCGCTATGACTTCATCAACCATCTGCTCTCGTTCAACATCGATCGCCTCTGGCGCAGAGATCTCCGAAAGAGCCTCGCGCCGGTACTCGGCCGCCCCACCGCGAAAGTGCTCGATCTCTGCTGTGGCACGGGCGACGTTCTGCTTGCGTTCGAAGCGCGCGCCTCCGCCTTCGTATTCGGAGCGGATTTCTGCCACGAAATGCTCGCTTCCGCCCAGCGGAAGGCCCTGTCCGCCCGCCGCCCCGCTCTGCTGTTCGAAGCCGACGCGCTTCAACTCCCCATCGCCGATTCGAGCCTCGACGCCGTCTCCATCGCCTTCGGGTTCCGCAACCTTGCCAATTACGAAAGCGGCCTCCGCGAGTTGTACCGCGTGCTCAAACCCGGCGGCAGGCTCGCCATTTTAGAGTTCTCGCACCCGCGCGGACTCGTGCGCGCCGCCTACACTCTCTATTCGCGCCTGGTGCTCCCCGCGGTCGGATCTCTGCTTTCCGGTTCGCGCAACGCCTACGCCTATCTCCCCGTGTCCATCGATAGGTTCCCGCGCGCGCCGGAGTTGCGCGACAGGATGAACGCCGCGGGTTTCGCAACCGAGTTCCGGCTTCTCACCGGTGGCATCGCGGCGCTGCACACGGCTACCAAATCGTGCGCTAGTCAATGACCGGCCGAATTGCTTACCGCCCGATGGATCTCTTCCCGTAACCTCAGATTGCGCACTAGCCGCAGCAGGTAGTTAGGATGCAATCCTAATACACGCGCCGCTTGCTTGTAATCGCCGTTGCCCTGCACATACGCGTCCAAAATCGCCTCTCGCTTCGCCTGCCCGACCGAGTGGTGATACTTCGTTCCCGCATCCTGTGGCGCCGATTCCGCCAGCGTCTCCGGCAAATCCTCCTGCAGCACCCACTCTGAAACGCCCAGCACGACGGCCCTTTCCATCGCGTTCTCCAGTTCGCGAACGTTTCCGGGCCACGAATATTGCATCAACATCTGTTCCGCCTCGGGCGACACGCCTTCTACCCGCCGCTTGCATCGCTCCGAAGATCGTTGCAGAAAGTAACGCGCAAGCAGCGGGATGTCTTCCTTGCGCTCGCGCAAGGGCGGCGATTCCAGCATCACTACATTCAACCGGTGGTACAGATCCTCGCGGAATTTCCCATCTTTCACCGCCTCGGCAAGATCCAGATTCGTCGCCGCGATCACTCGAATATCGAGCGCATGCACTTGCGTTCCGCCCACACGCTCGAATTCGCGCTGCTGCAATACCCGCAACAGCTTCGCCTGCACGGATGGCGCAAGCTCGCTCACTTCATCCAGAAAAATCGTCCCGCCCTGCGCCAATTCGAAACGCCCGCGCTTCAACAGAATTGCCCCCGTGAACGCGCCCTTCTCATGCCCAAATAGCTCGCTTTCGAACAAACTCTCGCTCAGTGCCGCGCAGTTCACCGCCACAAAAGGATGGTCCCGCCGCGCGCTCTTCTGATGCAGCGCCCGAGCGACCAGCTCCTTGCCCGTCCCGCTCTCGCCCGTAATCAGCACCGTTGTGTCGCGCGGCGCAACTCGCTCGATCAGCGCCAGCAATCGTCGGATTCCCGCGCTGTTTCCCACAATGCCCGTATTCGTCGCGATCTGTTCTTCGAGCAGCGCCTTCTCCGCCCGCAGCGTCTCTACCTCATGGTTGGCTTCGAATCCAATCGATGCCAGCGATGCGATCGCGGTCAACGCATCCAGATGCGCCCCTAGCCGCGCCGCTTCTTTCTCCTGTACGCGTACGATCAGGACCCCGCCCAATTCTCCTAATAAGTACAGCGGGACACCGGCCGCCATTGTCCCGCTATCCGAGCACGCGCCTTCTTCGCACACCCTTCGCAAAACCGGTTCGAAATCGACTGGCTCATCCGAGCCAATCTCCCGGTACCGCGCCGACAGTTCGGCCAAGGTTCTTCCCTGCAGCAACACCCCTTGCTCCACAGGAATCAGATCCGACACCAATCGAAGAATCTGGGTTTGCAAAAGCCGGCTCTGCCCTTCCTCCTCGCTCGCGGCCATCGCGCGAAACAGGAACACCAACGAGCATGCCACCAGCAGTACCGGCTTCACCTCGGCGTCCCGCCTCACCGCAATATCTTCTACCTGTTCCTGCGACCGGAACATCAAAATTGTCTTGCCGACCCCGATCTGGTCGCGATCCTCCAACCACCTTTCGGCCGACCTCATGCCGTTCACGTACGTTCCCGATGAGGTCCGAAGGTCTGTGAGCACGAAGCGGTCGCCTTGGCGTCGGATCTGGCAATGCCGCCATCCCACCTCGGGTTCGTTCAAGACCACGGAGGACAAAGGCGCGCGCCCCACCACGATCTCCGCGCCGCCGAGCGAGTATCGCGTGCCCGCTAACGGCCCGTTGACGATAATTAACTCTGCGCCCACCGTGAGCACTACTGTAGCTCACTACACTCTTGCCGCCCCGGCTAATTCCACCCGTCGATCGTGACCAGTTCCGTTTCTTCCGTGGCCGCGTCGCGCTTAACATCCCCGCCATCCAGATCCAGGAACCGGGTATCGAGCAAGCGCCCCGTTTCGATCCTTCCCATAGCCGATAACAGTGTCTCTTTGATCGCCGGGTGCTCGCCTTCGAGCTCCGCCAGAATGTCCCGTAAACTACGCCGCACCGTTCCCGTCTTCTGCGAACAACCGCACGGAATCACCGGCGCGCCCAACTCCGCCGCATATCTTCGCGTCAAATCTTCCGTCACATAGACGAGCGGTCGGATCAGCCGAAATTCCCGCCTGCTCGACCACGTCACCGGGGGCAGCGCGCTAATCCTGCCCGTGAACATGGCGTTTCGTAGAAACGATTCGCAGAAGTCGTCCGCCGTGTGCCCCAACGCGATGACATTTGCATCCAGCCTCCTTGCGATCTCGTACACGGCGCGCCGCCTGAACCGGCTGCACACATCGCATCCATGCTCCGGCTGTTCTTCAAGCAACCCGAGCGATGGCTTATCCTCTACGTACGTCCAATCCACGCCGCGCTCCCGCAGGTACTCGCCCACCGGCTGAATCGAAGCAAGAAATTTTCCCTGCTCAATCGTGAAGGCGCGCACGCTGAAAGGAATCGGCGCCCGCTTCCGCAACCGCAGCAGCGCGTCCAACAGCGTCAGCGAATCTTTCCCGCCCGAAACGCCGACCGCTACTCGATCTCCTTCCCGAATCATTCGGAATCGGCCGATCGCCGCGCCCACCTTGCGCAAGATTGTCTTTTCCAGATCCACTTTTCAACGATAACGCGCGCTCCGCTTCTTCGCTTGCGACAATCTTCATAGCGCGTTCATCTCTCTCAAAGACGCCGGGACGCCCAGCCGCCATGCTTGCCGTTGAAATCTCTTCCTTCGGCTCCGCCGATGTCTTGAAACCGGTCGAGCGCCCCAAGCCTGCGCCCCAACCGGATGAGATTGTCATACGCGTTCAAGCCGCGGGCGTCTCGCGCGCCGACGTGCTCCAGCGCCAGGGCAAATATCCGCCCCCGCCCGGCGCCTCCGACATTCCCGGTCTCGATGTCTCGGGTGTGGTTGAAGAAATCGGCGCGGCTGTTGCAACCTTCCGCCCCGGTGACCCCGTCTGCGCCATTCTGGCTGGCGGAGGATATGCGGAATTCTGCGCCGTCCCGGCGATTCAGGCGCTTCCCATCCCCTCAGGCTGGACCCCTGTCGAAGCAGCCACGCTTCCCGAGAACATCTTCACCGTATACGACAACTTGGTCACTCGCGCCGCCCTGCGGGGCGGCGAAACCGTTCTCATTCACGGCGGCACAAGCGGCATCGGCTCGCTTGCCGTCATGCTCGCCCGCGCCTGGAGTGCGCTCCCCATCGCCACCGCCGGCGCTCAGCCGAAATGCGAAGCCTGCCTGCAATTCGGCGCCGCGCGCGCCATCAACTATAAGGAGTCGGATTTCTCCGCCGAAGTCCTTCGGCTCACCAGCGGCCGCGGTGTCGACCTTATCCTCGATATGGTCGGCGGCCCTTATCTCGATCGCAACCTCGATTCGCTCGCCGTCGAAGGGCGCCTTGTCATCGTTGCCGTTCAAGGCGGCCGTACCGCCCCTCTCGAGATCCACAAGCTCATGATCAAGCGCGCCCGAGTGCTCGGCTCCACCATGCGCGCTCGCACGCCCGCTCAAAAAGGCGTCATTGCTCAGCGCCTGCTCCTCGACGTCTGGCCGCTCCTCCCGGCTAGAAATCCAATCCGCCCCCTCGTCGATTGCACCTTTCCCCTCCGCGATGCGGCCCTTGCGCACCAGCACATGGAAAGCGGCGCCCACATCGGCAAAATCGTTCTCACCACCTGACCATGCGAATCGGCATCACCTGCTATCCCACTTACGGCGGCAGCGGCATCGTCGCCACCGAACTCGGCCTGGAGCTCGCTCTTCGCGGCCACCAGGTCCACTTCATCAGCTATGCCAATCCCATTCGCCTCGATCCCGAAACGCCCGGCATCTTCTACCACGAAGTCGAGGTCTCCACTTATCCGCTCTTTCAATACCCGCCCTATTCGCTCGCTCTCGCCTCGCGCATGGCCGAAGTCGCCGAGCGCCACAGCCTCGATCTGCTGCACGTTCACTACGCCATCCCGCACTCCATCTCGGCTCTGCTCGCCCAGCAGATGACCACCTCCCGCCGCCTTCCGTTCATCACCACCCTGCACGGCACCGACATCACCCTCGTCGGCGCCGACCGCTCCTATTTCCCCATCACGAAGTTCTCCATCGAGCGCTCCGACGGCGTCACCACCATCAGCGAATACATGCGCCGGCGCACCGTCGATTTCTTCGGCGTCGAAAATCCTATCGAAGTGATCCCCAACTTCGTCAACTGTTCCCTATACCGCCCCGACCCCGAGGCCCAGTCGAAGGGTCCCAAACGCATCCTTCATATCTCGAACTTCCGCCCCGTAAAGCGCGTGCTCGATTGCATCCACGCCTTTGCTAAAGTTCGCCGGCACGTCGACGCGGAGTTGATTATGGCTGGCGACGGACCCGACCGCGGCCCCGCCGAAGGCCTCGCCCACCAGCTTGGCGTCGCCTCCCACGTCCGCTTCCTCGGCAAACAGGACCACATGGAGCGCCTCATCCCCCGCATGCACGCGCTTCATCTTCCGAGCGAAATGGAGGCCTTCGGTCTCGCCGCGCTCGAAGCCATGGCCTGCGGCGTCCCCCCCGTGGCCACTCTAACCGGTGGCGTCCCCGATCTCATTACCCACGAAAAGGACGGCTTTATGGAGCCCGTCGCGGACATCGATGCCCAGGCCGCTCGCCTCACTTCGCTTCTCACCGACCCTGCCTTCCACGCATCCATCTCAGCCGCCGCTCGCAAAACCGCCGAGACCCGTTTCTGCACCGACCTAATCATTCCCCGTTATGAGGCCTATTACCAGCAGGTCTGCGGCGCTGAAGGAACCTTCTCGCGCTCCGCGGTGTCTATCTAAACAGCCGGCGCTACAAAGCCGGTGGAGATAGAATTCAGTCGATGGCGCGACTCTTATTGGGCAATCCCGGTAATCTGTCGATTCTGGCGGGTGCCCAGGCTGGCGTATCCGAAGAGGACGCCCGCATCTTGCGCGGGCTGCGCGCCGGCATCGAAGACGCCTACCAGGAGTTGATCGACCGCTACGAGCAGCCCATCTTCGGCATCGTCTTCCGGCTCCTGGAAAACCCCGGCGATTCGAGCGACGTCGTCCAGGAAGTCTTCTTAAAAGTGTTTCGAGGCGTGAATTCGTTCCGCGAGCAAAGCAGCCTTCGAACCTGGATCTACCGAATTGCGCTCAATGAAGCGCACAACCACCGGCGCTGGTTCTCCAGGCATTGCCGTTGCGAGATCTCTTTGGAGGATGAACGAGGCGGTCGCCCGAACCCTCTGGAACTTGCCTCCGACCCCGGGCGTTCGCCCTTTGAGCAGGCCCTCGATAGCGAAAATCGCACGCTGATCGAGCGCGCCTTGGCCAAAATCAATCCGGTTTTCCGCACCGCCGTCGTGCTTCGCGACATCGAAAACTTGAGCTATGAGGAGATAGCCGAAATCTTGCAAATTTCCCTGGGCACTGTGAAGTCCAGAATTCTTCGCGGCCGGGAGGCGCTTCGCCGCGAGTTGACGCAGCGGCCCGACCAAACCCTGGCCGAAGCCCTCGCTTAGTTGGACGAATGGCATGAGCCGTAAACGTAAGTCAGTTTCGAGCTAGAAAGTATGGCACTTACATGACCTGTTGGAGCATCAAGCGCCGAAGTACCGATTACGTAGACGGGCGCCTGCGTGGGAACGACCGTTCCCGCGTGGCATCGCATCTCGCCGAATGCGATTCCTGCACGCTGTTAGTCGAAGAACTAGCCTCCGTCCGCTCTACTTTGCGCGAGTTGCCCCAACCCACCGCCCCTTCGCCTCTTCGCACAGAGCTGCTCATCCTGGCTTCGCGCGAGCGAAAGCTTTTCCGCAGTTCCCGGCTCCATCGCCTCTGGACCCGCTGGAAATTCCGCTTCCATGAGCTCATGCGCCCGCTCACAATCCCGGCCACCGGCGGTTTACTCTCCAGCCTTATTCTCTTCGGCGCCCTCGCGCTCACCGTCAGCACGTCCACCAATGCGGTCGGCTACGAAGTTCCCGTTGTGTACGCGGATAAAGCCGATGCCAACTTGGTCCCGGTAGAGCTTCGCTCCGCCGTGGTCCTGAACCTGACCTTGGATGGGAAAGGACGGATCACCGATTACGCCGTGCAGGATGGCTCCGCGTCTTTCGTCGGAGATCCCAGCCGGCTTCAATCTAATAACATCGCGCTTCCCGAATTCCGCACCGTGCTCGCCATGACCCAGCCGGTCAGCGGCGATATCAGCATCTCTTTCACGCCGCTTCTCTTCCGCCCGTAAGCCGGCAGCCGGCCGCTTCCTCACGCGTTAATCATGGCTGTCGCGGTCGATTCGAAATAGGTCCAAAGCATCTCTTTTACCTCGACCGGCATCTCCGTTTCCGCCAACGCGGTCGCCATCAGCCGCAGCCATCGGTTGCGCGCCGCTTCCGTCACCGCGAACGGAGCATGCCGCATCCGCAATCTCGGATGCCCACGGGCATCGATGTAACGCTCCGGACCGCCGAATCGGAAAATCAGAAACTCGCGAAGGCGCTGTTCCGCGCCGGCCAGATCGATTCCGCGATATAGCGGGCCTAGAATATCGTCGCTGGGCACCTGCCGGTAAAAGCCCGCTACCAATTGTTCGAATCCGCTCTCGCCGATGACGGAATAAACTTCCTGCTCTTTCATCCAATAAATATTATTGGCATGCGCGTTAATGCGTCGCGGAATTCCGCGGCTCGCTCTCTTGGCTCTCCGACTCCGCGAAGTATTCGTCGTAAACATCCGGATCGAACAGGTTCGCCACCTGCACCCCTTCGAGCGGCAGTATCATCACGAACTCCTTCGCGCTCGCGCCGTCCCGTGTCAATGCGTCCTCGTAAAATACCGTCCTATACGTTTCGAGCGTGTCTTTGTCCCGGTATCCGCTGATGAAAGGCAGCAATCGAAAGTATTTCTCATCGGGGCGCAAGTTAGGCGATTCGGCCACCCACCCCACATACCACTTACGGCTTTCCAGCGTAATCGCGATCAGCAGCTTCTCTCGTTCGGCGCGATGCAGGAGCTGCATCAAGGCATTGCCGTGCCGCCGGATCTCTATGTCCTTGGCCTTTTCTTTGCCTGCGAAGAGATTGACTCCGGCCCCCGCCAATGGGCCCAGCAGAAACGCTAGCGCGCTCGTCCCGGAATATGGGAAAGGCGAAAACATCGCCCACCAGCTCTGAAGCTGGCCCCCGGCCGGCGTTCGGATCAGTATCACAATTACCAGCCGCGCCAGGGTGGCCAGGCACGTTCCCGCCACCGCCACGAAGAACAGCAGCTTATACCCATCCAGCCGCTGTGCGTAAAACCGCAGCAGATACGCTCCATAGAAAAAGAGGAACCCGCCCATCAAGGGCAGCAGCAACAGGTTGTAAGGCATTCCGCCGGATCAGCCGCTGATTTTGGTCGGCTTGATGAAAGTAACTCCGGGCCGGCCTCGAAAAGACCGGTTTCTTTGCGACAGCTTCTGAATGGTCGCCTGCACCTTCGGATCGCGCAGCAGTGCATCTACATCCACAATGGTTCTGCCATCCGATGTTACGTAGGAGATCTTGTCGTCGGAAGATTTCGCCAACCGGGTGCCTCTATCTGTAGCTTACTCGGTTTCAGCCTCATTTGTCGCGCCGGCGAGCGATTCCAGTACTGCCTGCCGGTCGAAGATCCACGGCTCCGGCGCAAGCGCCTCCAGAGCGGCGAGAGTGTCTCGATAAAGCTTCCCCAGGTCGCCGGCCTTTTCTTTGAGCCACCCGAGCAACTCTTCCTGATTCATTGACTGATTGCCTCCCGCGATGTCCAAAAGCTTGGCTGCTTTCTCGCGGTTCGCAGACTGCACCGTCTCCGGCCCGGAGTTGGTAAACAACAGATACGCCAGCGCCGCGAGCGGAAGTTCCAGAGGGTCGCCCTTCGGGAGTGCGTGGAACAAACCGGCGACCCTCGATAGCGAAGCCGGCTGTGGCTGTAGCAAAGCAAGAGCCAACCAACTCGCTTGTGTCAACCAGTAGGTGCGCCGCTCTGGGTCGCACAGCGCGAGAGATCCAAGTGCGATTATCAGATCCGGCCAGGCACGAATCTCCGCCAAGGTCCGGGCCGCCTGCTCGGTATGGTGAGCCGCAGAGGGCATGTCACCTTGCAGATGCGCCAATTCTCCTAAGTTGAGGAGCGTCATCGCCTTGCCATGCGCGTTTCCGATCCGCTCCTCAATCTCCAGGGATTCGTGGTACAGCGCCCTCGCCGTGCCGAGCTCTTCGAGCTTAAGATGCACTCGAGCCATCTGATGCAGCGTTGCCGCCTTCGCTCGAAGATCTCCAATTCGCTCTTCGATTTCCAACGCCTTCCGATACAGCCCTAACGCCCCGTCTGCGTCGCGCTCTCCTTGAAGTGTCGCCATGCCGTGCAGCGTTAAAGCCTTGCCGCTCGCGTCTCCGACCCGCTCAGCGATGTCGAGCGCTTCGCGATAACACGCAAGCGCCCCATCTACATCGCCTTGTCTTTGTCGCAAGCCCGCCATTGCGTGTAGGGTCGCTCCCTTTCCTGCCTCGTATCCGATCCGCTCAGCAATCTCTGAAGCCTGGCGATAGAGATCCAGGGCACCCTTAAGATCTCCTTGCTGCTCGCGCAATTTCGCCGCTTCATGGAGCGCAAACACCCGCTCGCGTTCGTCATCCTCGGGTTGCAGCACCAGCGCTCGCTCCAGATGCTGCGACGCGGAACCCGTTTCGCCCAAGAATCGCTCAGCAACCGCCACGCTCGTAAGCAACCGGTAATCCTCAAACCGCTCTAGAACAAAACTGCCCCACCGGAGAGTCTCCCGGTACCGGTCACCGTTGTTCCAGTAGGCCGCCAGCCGCTCCATCAGATCGCAAGCGATCTCGCGCTCGCCGCCCCAAGTCGCCAGCCGCACGATCTCTATCCTTTGAGCTTCGCTCGACCTCTCCGCCTCCGCCCACCACGTTTTATGCGCCGCCCGTGCCGCGCTCGCGCAGCACCCGCTATACTCGCTCTCGCTCAGCTCCGATTCAAGCAGAGGCCGCACCACATCCGTCACTCGCAACTGCGGCTGGTCGCCCGCACTCCGCCCTTCCACCAGCCCTAAGCTCACCGCTCGCCGGAACTCGCCGTCTCCCGTAACCTCCAGCGCCATCGCGGGCGAAACCGGCAATTGAAAAACACTCAGCCGCGCCAATTGTCTGCGCCCCTCCTCTGAGAGCGTCTCCAACACCTTCGCGAGTTCCAATCCCTCGCGAAACTTCTTCGTCTGCTGCTCGTCCGGCGCCTGCCCTTCCTTCCCTGCATCTCTCGCCAGGGTCTCGAACAGCCGCGGATTGCCGGCCGCCGACCGGACGATCTGCTCGCTTCGCTCGCCCTTCGCGCCCGGCTCCAGTTCGTTGCGAGCCTTCTTTCGCAGTTCGTCGCGATCCATCTGCGGAAGCTGCTCCGCGAGCAAATCGATCTGCGGAAAAGTGCTCTCGCTCCAATACCGAGTTGTCACAATCAACCGGCTCCGGGTGCGTGTCTCGCGAATCGCGCATCCGATCGCACGGAGCGTTTCGAAACCATCCCGGCTCAACCGAAAAGCGTCCGCCGCGCCGCCATCCAACTCGATGTTGTCTTCGAAATCGTCCAGCACCAGTAGCAGCGGCGCCGCTTCATCCACTTCGGCAAAGAACTTCTGAAGCTTTCCCTGCAATTTCAATCCAGGCTTCTCCAGATAACCGAGCGCGTCCTCGTGGTCCTGATACTTCTCGCGAACCAAGTCCAGCAGCCGCGTCTCGTTCACCACGCCCACCAGAACCGCCCGCCGGAACTGCTGGTTCAGCCGCTCCACCCGGTCGCACAGCCGCGCCGCCAAGCTCGATTTCCCCAGGCCGCCCATCCCCCACACCGCCACGCCCGTGTGCCGGGATTCCGCCGCCAGCGCCGGAAGAGTGCGCTGCAACGCCCTGCGCCGCCCCACAAATCGCCTAAACCCTGCGACTTTGATCTTCTTTTCTTTATCGAGAAATCCTTCGTCCAGGCGCGGCTTCACAAAAGGCTTACGGCCCGCTTGCCCCCGAGGCGTTACCAATGCCGTTGTGAAATGCCCATCCCCGGCAAACAGGCGCAGGAGATGCCAGTCCGGAATCCGGAAAGGCTGACCGCCGGACCCCGGCTTGGTCAGCTCGCGAAAGCAATGCCGCAGCGCCTGCTCGATCGTCGCGCCCGCGGATAGCTGGCCATAGAAATGCGCCGCCGCCTCTGTCGCCGAAACGTCCAGCACGGGACGCGCCCACCCCACCACGCCCCGAAACCCGCGCGCCAGCAGATCCTGCGCCAGCGAGGCGTGCGCCTTCTCCGATTGCTCCGGCAATTCGCCCGTCCGGCATCCCGAAAGAAACAGCAGCGCAGGCACGCGATCCCCAAACGCGCCTTCCACGTCTTCGGCAACCGCCAGTCGGCACAACCCCTGCTCGTCTTCGGTCAGGAGAATAGGCCGTCCCTCGCCAATCTGTTGGTCCCGAGAGAGATACTTCGCGTATTGCCGCGCGTTGTAAAGGTCTCCGTGGCCGGTCAGGTGAAACACATCGAACGCTTCATACGACCGAACCGTCTCGAAGAGTTCTTCCACGCTGCCGGTCTCTTCCGGCACCAGATAGAGAGGCTGGTTCTCGGTAGCGTCCAATATGATCCGCTCTTCTGCCTCGAAATTGAGCACCGGCCACACATTCCGTGGCGAGCACGCCATGAACAGCACGTTCAACGGCCTGTTGGCGGGCGCGCCCGCTCCAGCCTGCACTCTTTCCTGCGGCCCGAACGTGACCACCCGAACCGGTAGAATCCCGCGCTGCACCAGAAACGCTCCGTCGGCGTGAAGCAGTTCCCAAGGCAAGTGCGCCAGCCATGCCGGCCCACCCAACGTGGAACTCCGGAAGTGCAGCTCTAGCGTCGAGTTCGCCACAAGCCCCGCCAGCCGTCGCTCCGGACCATCCAACAGGCCGTAAAGCCGCTCGCCCACAGCCCTCATCGCAGCAAGCTCCTCGGGCAGCTTCTGTTCGCCTATCGCTCGCAGCTCCGCAGCCTCGAACGCACGCGCCTGCTGCCCCGCTGAGTGCAGCTCCAGCATGCCCCCGCCAATCTCCTGAAACTCGATCCGCAGCCGCACGTTGGATGATTGTCCCACGGATCATTTCCCTACGATCACGGCCCTTTCAAATTTCCCTATTCCCTTTCTCGCCTTGCCCATAGCCCCGCTTCCCGAGTCACGCAGAATTCCTTTCGTGCTACGCTCTAGCCGCTTATGAACGCTCATCAGCCGATGCCTGCCGCTTCCGCCGCCGCGCCGGAATCGCGCACAGCCGCGCCCGTCTCCGAAGCCAAACTCGCCGCCAACAAAGCCAACGCCCAGCTCTCCACCGGCGCCAAAACTCCCGAAGGCAAAGCCACGTCTTCTCTCAACGCCGTCACCACCGCGCTCACAGGCCGCACCGTGCTCCTCCCCACCGACGACGCCGCCGCTTATCAGCAGCACGTTCGCGGCTACGAAAAGGAGCTCCGCCCCGTCGGCCAGCGCGAATGCGATCTCGTCCAATCCATCGCCGACGCGTCCTGGCGCCTGCAGCGCATCCCCGCTCTCGAGCTCGCCATCTACGCCAAGGGTCGGCTCCAGTTCGCGGCCCAGTTCAACGATCTAGATCCGGCTCTCCGCGCCAGCTTCATCGAGCTCGAAACACAGCTCGTCTACGAAAAACAACTGCGCAATCTGCACCTGCAAGAGTCTCGCCTCCATCGCCGCCGCGAGAAAGATTTGGCCGAGTTCCGCCAAGCCCAATCCGACCGCCGCGAGCGCGACACCGCAAACTTGGAATCCGCTTCCCGGCTCTATGCCGAAGCCAAACGCGCAAACAAAGCCTTCGATCCAACTGCCCTTGGCTTCGAATTTTCAATCGTGGATATCGAAACCTACCGCGGCGGCAGTACTCCCGTCCTCGAAATCGCGTACCGCGCCTTCAGGCGCGCTTCGGAGTCCCAGTCGAAGCTGCAAACCGCGGCCTGACGCAATGCGGTTCAACCCGTTTTCCTCCCGGCGAGCGGCGCCGCAACCCGAATCCGCCCAATCCTCCTACGACGAAATCGCGGAGATGTATCACGCGCTTTGGGCCGATTGGTATCTACCCGCCGCTCTGCCCGCCCTCGAAAAACTCTTCTTCTCCAAGCTTCGCCCCGGCAGCCGCGTCCTCGATCTATGCTGCGGCTCCGGCCACGTCACGCGTGAACTCATTGCTCGCGGCCATCGCGTCACAGGCGTGGACTCCTCGGCCGCGCTGACTGTCATCGCGCGTCGCGAGTTGCCGCATGCGGATTGGCTGGTCTGCGACGCCCGCTCCCTGCGCTTCAATACACGCTTCGAAGGCGTGCTCTCCACCTTCGACTCGTTGAACCATATCTTGACCCTCGACGAACTCCGTCTTGTTTTCCGTGGAGTCCGCGCCGCGCTAAAACCCGGCGGCCTGTTCGTCTTCGATATGAACCTCGAAGAAGCCTATTCTCTCGACCTGCATCAGTGGACCGTCAATATATCGGAATCGCGCGTCGGCCTGGTGCGCGGCGTTTACGATTCCGCTTCCAAGCTGGCCACCACGGAGCTGATCTGGTTTCGGAAAACTTCCAACGGTCTGTGGCGCCGGCACGCGAGCGTCGTGCGTGAGCGCTGCTACCCAGTGGACCAAATTCTCGACGCGCTTGCCGCCTCCGGCTTTCACGCCATCGAAGCCATCCCCGCGCCCGATGCCGGAATTGTTACGGATCTCGGGTTCGGCCGCGTCTTCTTCAGTGCCCGCGCTCAGGTGTGAGGAAACACCCGAACGTCTATGCCCTCTGCCTGCCGAATCAGTCGATCCAGGTCGCTTCCAAAGCAGCGCTCCCACCACTTCTCGCGGCCTTTCTGGCCGACATAGATCTGCGTGATTCCCCGCTGCCGCGCGAAGCGCAGCACCGTGCTGACCGCGTCTTCGCCATCCAGCACCACCACCTCGGCGCCCTCCTTCTTCGCCAACTCGACGCCTTCCATTACCTTGTTACGCTGCTCGGGCGACCAGTCCGGCCGGTTCAGATGCGCTGCAATCAGCTCCCCGTGAAAGCGGTCTCGGTTGCGTACTCCGCTTTCCAGCATTCGCGGCGCATCCGCCGTTGGAGTGAGACACACCAGGATCCGTTCCTGCGTCCCCCAGAGTTGCTCGATTCCATTCCGCTCCAGGTAACTTTCAAGCTGCTTATCCACCACATCGGCCGCCAGCAGAAGAGCGATTTCGCGCAATTCCGATAGCTGCAGTTGACTCAGCTTCGTCGAGTTGTTGCCATCCTCGGAAACCGTCATCCGGGTCTCCGGCGGCGCGTCCACCACCACAATCTCATCCGCCGTCTGCAAAAAACTCAGCGGCACCGTCTGGGTCACGTGCTTGTGCGTGATCGCTTCCACCTGCTCGCGCTTCTCTTCAATGTGCTGCAGGTTCAGCGATGTAATCACCGCGATGCCCGCATCGAGCAGTTGCGCCACATCCTGCCAACGCTTCTCGTGCACCGACCCGGAAGGATTATCGTAGGCCAACCCATCTACCAGGCACACCTTCGGATGGCGCTGCAAAATGACGGGAATGTCCATCACGAACGTCCCGTTCACTTCCTTGAGCGGTATCACTTCGAGCGTGGAGACGGCATGCACGACGTCGGCGGGTAGCTTGGGCTGAATCGCTCCTACCACCACATCCTGGCCGCGCTCGTATCGCCGGCGGCCCTCGTCCAACATTCGAAAGCTCTTGCCCACGCCCGACGCATAGCCCAGGAAGACCTTCAGACGCCCTCGCGCCTGATGCTCCTCTTCCGATTCGAGCTGTTGCAGCAGTTGCTCCGGCGTTGGCCTTCGTTCGGTTACACTCGGCACACTCTCATTATGTAACCAAAAAGAACCCTTACGTTCACCAGGCGCCTTGCTTCCCGCCGACCCACCAAACCAGGCCGAGCGTCGCCGTATTCTGCTCCTTTTTCAGCACCCCGAGAACGTCCGTAAAGAAATAGGGCTGATTCGAGAAATCACGGCGCCACTCTCCGCGCGCCAGGAATCCCTGCGTGAACTTGTATTCTGTCGTCAGAGTGGTCTCCTTCAACGCCTGAGTAACTCCGCTGAACAATCCGCCTCGATCCGATAGGTACTCCACCCGGCCGGCGATTGCCGCCTTAGGTGTCAATTGATACCTTGCGTACGCAGCTCCTCCATCCGTGTGCCTCGGAGACGAGTAAGTGAACAGGCGCTCAATCTCATCGTCGGCTTCCAGTGCTAACGTCAGTTTCGGCGTCGTTTGCCACGACACATAAGTATCGAAGATATGTAACTTGCCTGCCGGGGGGGTTAAGATGGGCTCGAACGGCACGCCTTGTTCGGTGGGCGAATTGGCTGGAGCGCCGCCATTTGGGAAAAACATGACATCGGCATGTTCCTGCCCCAGATAATAGTTCGCGTTCCAGGTTACTTTGCTATTGGGAGTAACTGTGAAGCCAAAGAACTGATCCTTGAAGCCGTTAAAAGGCTCTGTCTGCTGCGTGCCATTAACAATCCAGTAGTTGAAAGCCAACTTATCGTTGAATTGATACTTGGTTCGAACACCCATGTGATAGAACGGCAAGAAACTGAACCAGTAAGATCGCGAATAGTTGATCTGGTCTTGCGTGTAATTGCCCTCTACTCCCAGTGAGCTCGCAAACTTGCCTACATCCACGGTAAGTCCCTTGCCTATCGGAAACACGTACGTTCCGTATGCCTGAAAGATGTTCCTATAGATCTCCGGGCGCGGCTCGTTCGCCGGATTGCCTTGGAGTGACTCGGTCGCTTGCCCGTATTGCAAATCGAGCCGTAAGCCGAACCGCTTGCCGTTATCCGGATCGGCTGCGTTCTCCAGCACCAGCGCCGCCTGGTTTAGGCTGAAGGCGTTGCTGCTGACATCGTAAGCGCGCAGCAGATTTACGCGGCCGATCGGGTCGTTAAAGTTATAGCCGTAGTAGCCGTCGATCGAGAAATTGATGGTCGTGTCATGCAGGAAGCCGGCCATCCCCGTTCCTGGAGCGGGCGTCGCTGCTGCTGAACTTGCCGCTTCAGGCTGCTGTTGCGGCGCGGCGTTCTCCGCCTCCGGCGATTTCGTCGCGGCTGGCGCCTGCTTCTCCAGTTGATCTACGCGCGCCTGAAGCTTCTCCACCAGTGCTCGTAGTTCTACAACCTCCTGCCGCAGCTCGGTCGAATCGCTTTGCGTCTCCTGAGCCGGCGCTCCGACGCTGGCCAAAAGCAAACCAATCCCGGCCGCCCAAATCCTCATCATGAAAGTGCTCCTTCGTGCTCGGCTAATGGACGGAGCGTGTCTGTATTCGATTACTTCCTAGCGTTCAGTTCGCGGTCTAGCGCGAGATTCAACTCCAACACGTTCACGCGCGGCTCGCCCAGAAACCCGAGGTCCCGCCCCCTAGTCGCGCCTGCAATCAGCCTCTCAACATCCTCTAGCGATGTATGGCGCGCCTGCGCCACTCGTGCCGCTTGCGCATCGGCATTTGCGACGCTGATCTCTGGATCGAGGCCGCTGCCGGAAGCTGTCAGCGCATCCGCCGGAATCGGCCCCTGGAAGGAAGGGTTCTCTTTTCGAAATTGTTCGGCCGCGGCCTTCATCCGATCGTAAAGCTTCTGGTTGGTTGGCCCCAGGTTCGAGCCCTGCGAAGCCGTCGCGTCGTAGCCGTCGTTGCCTGCGGCGGAAGGCCGTGGATGGAAGTAATCGGGCTTGGTGAAATTCTGCCCGATAAGAGCCGAACCAATTACCTCGCCGTTTCGAGCGATCAAGCTTCCATTCGCCTGGCGCCGGAACAGCAATTGACAGGCGCCCGTAACCAGGCCGGGATAAACAAGTCCCGTGAGCACCGTCATAAACACTGTCATTCGAAGCGCGGGGGCCAGTTGTGGGAGCATACCGATTCCTTTCAGGCGAGATGCAGCAGCACGAGAAGCTGATCCAGCAGCCAGATCCCGGGAAACGGCACGATGATGCCGCCAATCCCGTAGATCAGGACGTTGCGCCGCAGCAGCGACGCCGCGCCTGCCGGCCGGTATTTCACTCCGCGCAGCGCTAGCGGCACCAGGGCAATAATGATAAGCGCATTGAAAATGACCGCCGCCAGCACGGCGCTCTGCGGCGTGTGCAGCCCCATGATGTTGAAGCGTCCAAGCACCGGATAGGTCGCCATAAACATCGCCGGAATAATCGCGAAATACTTCGCCACATCGTTGGCGATGGAAAACGTAGTCAACGCCCCGCGAGTAATCAGAAGCTGCTTTCCGATGGCGACCACTTCAATCAGCTTGGTCGGATTGCTGTCCAGATCCACCATATTGCCGGCCTCTTTGGCCGCCGTGGTGCCTGTGTTCATCGCCAGCCCGACATCGGCCTGAGCCAACGCCGGCGCATCATTTGTTCCGTCGCCGGTCATAGCAACCAGCCGTCCTTCCGCCTGCTGCCGCTTGATGTAAGTAAGTTTATCGGCGGGAGTCGCCTGCGCGAGAAAATCGTCCACCCCCGCTTCGGCCGCAATCGCCGCCGCCGTCAGCGGATTATCCCCGGTGATCATCACCGACCGGATACCCATCGCGCGCAGTTGCCCGATGCGCTCCTTCATTCCGCCTTTCACAATGTCCTTCAAATGCACGATGCCGAGCGCCCGCGGCCCATCCGCCACCGCCAAGGGCGTCCCGCCGCCGCGCGAAATACGATCCGAGATTTCCTCGAAATTGCCGGGCAGTTCGCCTCCCAGTTCCTTCACGAACGTCGCAATTGCGCCGCTCGCCCCTTTCCGCAGCATGCGACCGTCTATATCCACTCCGCTCATCCGCGTGTACGCCGAAAACGGAATAAAATGCGCCTCGTGGTCGGAAATCTCGCGCCCCCGCAATCCGTGCTTCTCTTTCGCAAGCACTACAATCGAGCGGCCTTCCGGGGTTTCATCCGCCAGGCTCGAAAGCTGCGCGGCATCGGCCAGTTCCGCCGCCGTGACGCCTTCAAACGCGATAAACTCCACCGCCTGCCGATTTCCCAGCGTGATCGTTCCTGTCTTATCCAGCAGCAGCGTGTTTACGTCGCCCGATGCTTCCACCGCGCGTCCGCTCATCGCCAGCACATTGTGCTGCATGACGCGATCCATTCCCGCGATTCCGATCGCTGAAAGCAGTCCTCCGATCGTGGTTGGTATCAAGCACACCAATAAGGAAACCAGTACCGCAATTGTCGGCGCCTTTCCAGCGCCCACGCTTGAAACCGCGTAGACCGCAAACGGGTGCAGAGTCGCAACGGCCAGCAGAAAGATAAGCGTCAATCCCGCGATCAGAATATTGAGCGCGATCTCGTTCGGCGTCTTTTGCCGCTCCGCCCCCTCCACCAGCGCGATCATCTTGTCCAAGAATGTTTCGCCCGGATTCGAGGTAATTCGCACCTTCACGTGATCCGAGAGCACTTTCGTGCCGCCTGTCACGGCGCTGCGGTCTCCGCCCGACTCGCGAATAACGGGCGCGCTCTCGCCCGTTATGACCGATTCGTCCACTGTCGCGATGCCTTCAACCACTTCTCCATCGCCCGGAATCAAGTCGCCCGTCTCGCACATCACCACATCGCCTGAGCGCAGTTTCGATGCCGGAACAATTTCGACCTTGCCGTTGTTGCAGAGCCGCCGCCCCATGGAATCGGTCTTCGTCTTGCGCAGCGTATCGGCTTGCGCCTTGCCGCGCGCCTCCGCCATGGCCTCGGCGAAATTCGCGAACAGCACCGTGAACCACAGCCAGATCGAAATCTGCGTCTCGAATAGCCTGGCGCCCGAACCGATCGAAACATCGCGAATTAAGAAAATCGTCGTGAGCGCGGCTCCCACCTCCACCACGAACATCACGGGATTCTTCACCAGCGTGATTGGATTCAGCTTGATAAACGAATCACGCAGGGCGCGGCGAACAATTTCTGGATCGAACAACGGCCGCGCTCGCACCAGCTTTCCAGGCAGCAGAGACGTCGAGTCCGTCTGGGACACCGCCGGCGGCGTAGGTGCTTGTGTAGTGGCCATCGCTCAGCTCCCCAGCGGCAGCGGCGCGAATGCGAAGAGCTTGCCGCCTGCCATCAAGTAGTGCTCCACAATCGGTCCCAGCGCCAGCGCGGGGAAAAACGTGAGCGCTCCCACCAGGATTACCGTGCCTATTAACAAGGTCGCGAATAGCGGGCCATGCGTAGGCAAGGTGCCGCTTGTCGATGGAACCTTTTTCTTCATCGCCAGGCTCCCGGCCGCGGCCAGCAGAGGGATCAAGAAGAGGAATCGCCCCGCCAGCATCGCCACGCCGAGCGTCAGGTTGTACCACGGCGTGTTCGTGTTGATGCCGCCGAAGGCGCTCCCGTTATTGCCCGTCGCGCTGGTGTATGCATAGAGAATCTCGGAAAACCCGTGCGGGCCTGCATTGTTCAGGTTCGCCGTCGCGGCGCCCGGTGGATTCCAGTAGCTATGGGCCACCGGCTGGCCTTTCGCGTCCTTCGTCGGGCCATCGAAGTGCGCCACGGAAGACAAACCCGCCAGCAGCAGAATGCTGAACGCGGTGGCGACCAATGCGAGCATCGCCATCTTCACTTCCTTCTGCTCGATCTTTTTCCCGACGTACTCCGGCGTGCGCCCCACCATCAGGCCGGCGATGAACACCGCCACGACCGCATACAGCAGAATGCCGTAAAGCCCCGCGCCCACGCCGCCGAAGATTACCTCGCCGGTTTGAATGTTGAACAGCGGAACCAGGCCGCCGAGCGGTGTGAGGCTATCGTGCGCTCCGTTCACGGCTCCGCAGCTTGCATCGGTCGTCACTGTCGCGAACAGCGCCGAAGCCGCTATGCCGAAGCGCGTCTCCTTGCCCTCCATATTTCCGCCTGCTTGCGTCGCGCTCGCGCGTGAAGCAATTCCCAATCTATCGAGCGTTGGATTCCCCTTCTGTTCGGCCCAATAGCAAACCAGTACTCCGGCCAGAAACATCACCGCGCATGCCCCAAACAAAGTCCATCCCTGGCGCCGGTCTCCCACCATCAGCCCGAACGTATACGTCAGGCCGGCAGGAATAATAAAGATCAAGACCATCTGCAAGAGGTTGGCCAAAGGCGTTGGATTCTCGAACGGGTGCGCAGAATTTGCTCCGAAGAATCCGCCGCCATTCGTCCCGAGCATTTTGATCGCCTCCTGCGAGGCCACCGGCCCTTGCGCGATCACCTGTTTGGCGCCTTCCACGGTCTTGACGACCGTATACGGATGGAAATTTTGAATGACGCCTTGCGCGGACAGAAACAGCGCCGCAAGAATCGACAGCGGCAGCAGTATATAAATGGTCGCCCGCGTCAGATCCACCCAGAAATTACCCAGCCCATTCACTTTCTGCCGCGCAAAACCTCGCGATACCGCTATCGCGACCGCGATACCCGCCGCCCCCGACATGAAATTTTGGACCGTCAGGGCCGCCATCTGTGTCAGGTAACTCAACGTCGATTCGCCTGAGTACGACTGCCAGTTTGTGTTCGTCACGAAGCTAATGGCGGTGTTGAACGCCAGATCCGGCGAGACGTTGCCGCTGTTTAAACCCTGTGGATTGAGCGGCAGAACGCCTTGCAATCGCTGCAGCGCATACACGAAAAGAAAACTGAAAATACTGAATGCAAGCAGCGAAGCCGCGTACTGTGTCCAGCGCTGTTCGGTGCTCTCGTTGACGCCTACTACTTTGTAAGTCAATGTCTCGAGCCGCCGCAGCACCGGATGCAAGAACGTGCGTCCGCCCTCGAACAGCCGCGCCATAAACGAGCCCATGGGCTTGGTGAGCGCCAATACGATCAGAAAGAAAACCGCTATTTGAAGCCAGCCGTTTTGCGTCATGGTCGACTCCGCAAATCAAAATTTCTCAGGACGCAAAAGCGCGTAAACGAGATAGGCGAAAAGCAAAACCGAGGCGATCCCACCGATGATGTAATCCATTTAAGACTCCGTTCCGAGGCCTCACAGCCGGTCGCATGCCTTGGTAAAAAACCAGCACACGACAAAAAACAGCAGTGCAAGGGCGATGTAAAGCAGATCCGACATAAGCCTTTCGCACCCGCATGGGGCCGCATTCCTTATGATTCCGAATGTACCCGGCCTCCCCTAAAGAAGTCATAAGGAGTCGGAATCATTTCGGCCGGGGCGCGCGCCCCCCCTGTGTTATCCTGCGAATGTCCGACGTTTGCCTGCTTGCAATAAGGGGACGTAGTTCAGTTGGTTAGAACGCCGGCCTGTCACGTCGGAGGTCGCGGGTTCGAGCCCCGTCGTCCCCGCCAAATTCTTTAGAGTCAAATCCCGCGCGAGTTCGAATCCTGCCCTCATACATACTGGAAGCATGACGCCGCCGCAGGGCCAAACGAAACTTCAACTCGCCAACACCCAGGATTACCGGGAGCGCTACGCCAATAGCGTACAAATGCGTGTCAGTCTCTGGGACTTTTTCCTGCTCTTCGGCACTGTCAATCAAACCGCACCCGACGCGGTCACCATCCAGAACTTCCAGGGCGTGTACCTCAGCCCGCCGCAAGCCAAAGCACTATCGAACCTCCTGCAACAGAACCTCAAACAATACGAAGCGGCTTTCGGCGAGATCCACCTGGAGGCGCAGTCCCCGGGCGAGATCATCCAATAAGCCGCATGCCGAGGCCGCACCGACCTCCCATGCCCAAACTGCCGCCCTTCGCCCTGGCGGCCGCTCCTCCTCGAAAAAGAACTCTCCGCGCGTTTTACCTGGCCATCTTCTTTGCCGCATTCGCCGCGCTCTCCATCGGCATGCACCTGCCGCTCCTCCGTTTGCCCTTTTTTTGGGATGAGCTGGGACAATTTATCCCCACTGCCTTGGATCTCCTGCGCGCCGGCGCTTGGATCGCGCATTCCACCATTCCCAACGTGCACCCGCCCGGCGTCGAAGCCTACCTGGTCCTGTGGTACAAGCTCTTCGGTTTTTCCATCCCGCTCACCCGCGTCGCCATGCTCTTGCTTGCGAGTCTCGGCTTGCTCCTCACCTTTCTGCTCGCCATTCATTTGAGCCGTGAAACCGAAGGCACGCCCGCGTTCCTGCCGCCCATCTTTCTGCTCGTCTCTCCGCTTTTCTTTACGCAAAGCATGATGGCCCAACTCGACATGCCCGCCATGGTCTTCACGCTTCTCGCGCTGCTGCTCTTCCTGGAGAAACGCTATGCCGCGGCCGCCGCGGCGAGCGTCGTCCTGGTCTTGGTGAAAGAGACTGGTGTGGTTGCGCCGCTGATTTTCTTCCTGGCTCTTGCGTTGCGCAAAGACTGGGCGCGCGCCGCCTATTTCATCGCGCCCGCCGCCGCTCTCGGCGCCTGGCTTCTCGTGCTGCATCGAGGCACCGGCTATTGGCTCGGCGATCCCGGCTTCGCTCATTACAACGTCGCGTATTCGTTGAATCCCGTGCGTATGGCGCTATCCTTCGCGCGCCGTCTCTATTACCTATTCTTCGCCGAATTCCGCTGGATCGGAACACTGGTGATGGTTGCGGCGGTCCGCCGCGCGGCCGTGTTTCGGAACGCTGCCTGGCGCATAGCGGTCGCCGTCGCCGCCGCCAACGTGATCCTGGTGTCCGTCTTCGGGGGCGCCGAGCTCGAGCGTTATCTCTTGCCTGTCCTTCCCATCTTCTATACCGCCGTCGCCGTCGCACTTACATACTTGCCTCGCTGGAGCCGCCTCGCCGTCCCGCCGGTGCTTACCGCTGGCCTGTTCCTGAATCTCTTCTGGGACCCGCCTTATCCGTTCCCCTACGAAAACAATTACTCAATGGTGGCCTTCGTGAAGCTGCAAGCCACTGCCGCGCAATTTGCCGAAGAGCACCTGCGCCGCCGCGCTATCGCGACTGCCTGGCCTTATACAGCGTCGCTCGCGCGTCCCGATTACGGCTTCGTCACCCACAAGCTCCATGTGGTCGAAACCCACGATTTTCACCAATCCTCCATTCGCGCCCTGCCTCCCTCCGATTTCGACGCGCTCATCGTCTACACCCGTACCTGGGCGCCTCGCGGCGGCGTCATCTCCATTCCAATCGCCCGGCGTTTCCTCGCGCGCTTTTACGATTGGCAGCCCGACATCTCACCCGAGCAGTGCGCCGAACTCGGCCTTGAACCCGTCGTCTCCTGGCAGCTTCACGGCCAGGCCATCACCATCTACGTAAGGCGCGGATGACGCAGGCCACCACGCCCCGCGATATTACCCGCGCCTGGTGGGCAACCGTGGCGCTCTTTCTGGTGCACGGCCTGGTCGTCTCCACGTGGTTGTCCAGAATACCCGCCGTCCAGTCGGCTCTCCGCTTGAACAACGGCGTCCTGGGACTCACGTTTTTATGCGCCGCCATAGGCGCCGTAGTCACCATCCCGCTCGCCGGCTGGCTCGTCACTCGCTACGGCAGCCGCAGGGTAAGCGCCTCTAGCAGCCTGTTATTCCCTGTCGTCATTTCGCCTCTGCCCTTTGCTAGCAGCGCGCCTATGCTCGCCGCAGCCCTTTTCGTCTACGGCGCCACGGCCGCCACCATGGACGTCTCGATGAACGCACATGGCGTCGAAGTCGAAAAAGCCATGCGCAAGCCCACTATGTCGCGCTTCCATGGCATGTTCAGCTTGGGCGGAATGGCCGGCGCCGGCATCGGCTCGCTCGCCGCGGCGCGCGCAGTCGCTCCCAGGACGCATTTCGCCATCGCCGCCGTGGTCTGTTTCCTCTTGGTCCTCATGGTCCGCCCCTTGCTGCTTCGCGCCCGCGAAGCCGCTCATCCCACCGTCCATCGCTTGCCGTTGTCGCAAATCCCCGCGGTCCTGCTCGCGCTCAGCGCCATCGGCTTCTGCATCCTTCTGTCGGAGGGGGCCATGGCCGATTGGACCGCGGTCTACTTTAAACAGGTTCTGCGCTCCGGGCCCGGCACGGCAGCCGCCGGCTACTCCGTTTTCTCGGCCGCCATGGCTGCGTTCCGCTTCATGGGCGATCTCATCACAGCGCGATTGGGTCCTCTTCGCACAGTCCGCGCCGGAAGCCTGGTCGCCGCATGCGGCTTGCTTTGGTCGCTTTCGCTCTCCGCGCCGTCGCTCTCTCTCCTCGGATTCGGCGCCGTCGGCGCGGGCCTCTCCGTCATCATCCCGCTCGTCTTCGGCTCCGGGGGCCGCGTTGAAAACGTCAGCCCCGGCGCCGGAATTGCCACCGTCACAGGCATCGGCTACATCGGCTTCCTGGTCGGCCCGCCGCTCATCGGCTTCCTGTCGCAACTGTTCACGCTGCGCTACGCATTAGGCGTGGTCGTCGCCTGCTGCCTTATCGCGGCCTTGCTCTCCGGATCTCTCGGCCGTCTGCGATCGCCCGCGGCCGAACCGCTTCCCGAGCTTCACCTCTGAGCGCCGTTTCTCAACCCCGCGTAGCCGGTCATCTCCAGATAACCCACGCCTTTCACGGCCTGAGACTGCTCATGCCCCTCATACGTGACCGCGCCCTCCCAATAAGTCGGCGTCACGCTCTCTTTCGAAAACAACTCTTGATCGCGAAACCCAGTCCGCTCCCACAGTTCAATCCCCAAACACGGAATCGAGATTTTCCACTCAACCGGATAGCGCGCTCCCGACGCCGCGCTCTGCCAGGTTGTCCCGGGCGCAAGCACAAAATCCGAAGCGCTCAAGAACCGCGTTCGCCCGGCTGCATCCACAAATGTTCCCGAAGAGTACGGACTCCGCTCGCCCGATTTCCGCCTCAGCCTGTACAGCATCAGCTCTTCGTTGTTGTTCAATTGAACCGCGAACCAATCCCATCCCGCGAGCGCCTGGCCGGATGCTTGACTGAAAAACTCGTGGTCCATCCACGCCAGCCCCTTGAGTGAATACGAACGGCCGTTCCATCCTTCAAGCTGGCCTTCCGCCGCGAGCCGCGTGAAAGAAATGTAGTGCGATGCTTCACCCGCCTGCGGCCCTTTCTGGCTGACGCCCTCTCGTCCATGTATCGTTAGCGGCTTTTCAGGCCGCAGCTTGAGGCGCAATGTGAAGCGCTCGCAAACCGCCTGCAACTGTTGTTCGCCTGAATTGAGAGATGTCCATCGCGCCTGCCAGTTGCCGTTCCAATATCGCCGTTCTTTCAAGCTGCTCCCGGCAAGGCCCGGTCCCGCGCGGTTCAGCCGTTCGGTGTGATAGAACTCCCGCCCATCCAGATCGCTCAGCGCCAAGTGCGCCACATACACCTGATCGGGACGCCACGTCGCATCCGATTCCGCGGCCTGTTGCTTGGTCAGCCGAACGCCCTCGCGAAAAAACGTCAGCTCGAATCCGAAGCGGCGCCCATCCGCCGCGCGCAGATTGCCCGTGTAATACCACCACTCGGTCTGATAATCCGAGTGGCTGAAATGGTCGCGCGGAAATTCGTAATGATAACCAGGCAGCGCGAGCTGCCATTGCTGCCCACAGGCCACCGTCGCAGCCACAATCAGGCAAACTCCCGCTCTAGCCCTCATGAATCGCCTCCATCGGATTCATGCGAGTCACCGTGCGAGCCGGATACAGTCCCGCCGCCACAGTCGCAACATAGACTGCCGTGAGCGCCGCAAGAAGAAGCGCCGCCGGCCAATGAAACTGAATAGTCCACCCGAAGGATTGTTTGTTGATGACGAAAATCAGGATCAGCGAAAGCGCGGCGCCGAGCGCCAGACCCAATCCATTCGCCAACAATCCCAGCAGCCCCGCTTCGCAGAGAATGATGCGCCGCACCTGCGGCTGCTCCGCCCCAATAAAACGGAGCAGTGCGAATTCGCGCCGCCGTTCGATTGTCGTCGCCAGCAGCGCGCCCGCCACGCCCATAATCGCAACCGCGATCGCCACAGCCTCCAGAGCGTACGTAATGCTGAAAGTGCGGTCGAACACCGCAATGGCCCCGCGCCGTAGCTCGCCATTTGAAAACACCATAACGCCGGGGCCGCTTATCCTCCCAATTTCTTCCCGCGCCTGCCGGGAATCGCCCCCCGGCTTCAAATAGACAGCCACGCTCGACGCCGCCGGGTCCGGCAAATACTTCAACAGAATCTTGCGATCCACTTCGATGAAGCCGGCGGTCGAATAATCGTAATAGACGCCAAGCACTTGGAAGCTACGATCCGCGCCCCCTAGGGGAATGCGCAAAACGCTCCCGGGCCGCACGCTGTGCTGGTTTGCAAACGGTTCGCCCACCAAGGCGTAATCTCCTGTCGGAAACTTGGAGAGAATCGCCTTGCGATCTTCGCCGGGAAGAAAGCGTATGCCCGTCCCCGCTAGGCCGCCAATCTCGATTCCGGCCAATGTCGCCGGTAGCCCGCCATAAGAAATCCGATAGGCGCGCAGCCGTTCCACGGCCGCGACTTCCGGTAGGCGCTCAAGATCGTTGGGAAGCCGGGGGCTGAGCGTGGGATGCCGGTCCGCTGCCGCGCCGCCTGCCGGCCGCAGATAAAAATCCGCTTGCAGCGCGCTATCCAACCACACGCGCACGGTCTCGCGAAAACTGCCGACCATGATGCCCACGCTCACCGTCATCGCCACCGCCGTCGTGAGCGCCGCCGCCAGAATCGAGGTTCGGCCCACCGATGCCCCGAGCGACCGCAGCGCCAGCATCGCCTCCACGCCGAGCATTTTTCCAATCGCCCCTTGCGCCATTCGCGCGAAGTTCGCAATCGCAGCCGGAATCACGGCTGCCGTGGCAAAAATCGCAAGCATCACCGATGCATACGCAAACAACGGCTGCCCATCTACCGCGGGCAGTTGTGTCAGCGCCGCCGCCGCCGCAAACGCAACGCCCGCCCAAACTCCCCTGCGGCCCGATCGAATCGCCGCGACATATTCTTCCCGCCCGCGCGCCATCGCCTCCACCGGGGCGATTCGCGAAGCTTCCACGGCGGGCGCGAGCGCCGCCACTATCGATATCGCAACCCCAAGCCCCACGCCGCTTGCAACTACCGCCCAGGTGAACTCGACGGGCGCGGCATCGCTGCTCACATACAGCGCTTGCACGGTGTTTGAAACCAGGCCCACCGCTCCCGCCGCCATCGCGCGGCCCAACAGCAGCCCCAGCGCGCTCCCCGCCAGCCCGAACGTCAAAGCTTCTGCCAGGAAAGCTGCCCCAACGAACCTCCGAGTCCCGCCCAACGCCCGCACAACTCCAATCTCGGTTCGTCTCCGCACCACCGAAATCGAAATCGTGTTGTAGATCAGGAATGCGCCCACCACCAGCGCGATATAGCTCAGCACCCGAAGATTCCACCGGAAAGCCGCCAGCATCTTCCGATCCTGCTCGCTGCGCGCGCCTTGCGGCTCGACCGTCGCCGATTCGGGCAGCATCCCGCGAAGCATCCGGCGCCAGAACTCAGCGGTGCGGCTTTGAGGAATCTTGACATCGATGCTGTCCAGCCTGCCCTGCTTGCCCGTCATCTTCTGCGCAAGCCCGATATCTGTAACGATTGCGTTCTCTTCCCCAATCTCGCCGGGCGCCTTCTTCAAAACGCCGGCCACCGTGAACACGTGCATCGTGTCGTTGATGAGCAGCCTCACGCGATCGCCGCGCCGCAATCCCAGCCGCCGGCCCACCCACGCCGGATCGCCGCTATCCAGCCGCCGCGCCGAATCGTCCAATGTTCCTTCGAACCCCTGCCCGCCGCGATGGCCGATGAGGTCCAGCCCTAGAAACGGAAGCGCTTCGCCCTTTCCATCGACGGAAGCGAAGTCTTCCACGCGCGGCGCAAAATCGAACGGATACGGCAGTTGCGCCAGCCGCTCCAGCAACGCCTCATCCAATCCCCCGGTTGCGTGGATCAGCAGGTCGCTCTTGCCTGTCATCGATTCGAGCGACGAATGAAAGCTGCGCGTCGCCGCCTGCGTCGCCAGATCGATCGCTACTACCAAGCCAACCCCCAGCGCCACCGCGAATAGCGTCAAACTCGAACGGACCGGCTCGCGAACCAGCGGCCGCAAGATCAATCTGACAAAGAGAAGCCAAGGACCAGTCATCGCGATTGCAGCGCCGGCTCGTGCTCGATTCGTCCGTCTCGCAGGTTGATCACGTAATCGGCAGCCGCCGTGCTCTCCCGGCTGTGTGTCGCCATCACCAGCGCGACTCCCAGCTCGCGCGCCATCCGCCGCAGCAGGTTCAGCACCACCTCCCCAGTCGCTGTATCCAGATTTCCGGTGGGTTCATCGGCCAGCATCAAACGCGGATTCAGAGCGAGCGCCCGCGCTATGGCCACGCGTTGCTGCTCTCCGCCCGAGAGCTGATGCGGCAAACGGTAGGCGAACTCTTTCATCTCCACCCAACGCAATCGCTCCAGCGCCGCCTGCCGCGCATGGCCGCGACGCGCAAGGAGGAGCGGAAGCTCGACATTTTCCACCGCGCTCAAAGTGTGAAGCAATTGGAACGATTGAAAAACGAAGCCGATCTTCTCCCGCCGCAAGCGCGTCAGTGCTGCATCGGAAAGCTGCGACGTCACCTGGCCATCGATCGCCACTTCACCGGAAGTCGGAAAATCCATCGCGCCGCATAAATTCAGCAGCGTGGATTTGCCGCACCCGCTCCTGCCCACCAGCGCGACGAAAGACCCGGCGTCCGCCTGGAGCGAAACATTCTGCAATGCCGCGACAGGGGCGCTCTCGGTCTGGTATATTTTCGTGACGTTGCGCGCTTCGAGCAAGCCCATAATCTCAGGATCGTATGGTCCCTCCGGCGCTCCGCTACACTCAGGAGCGTGGCGAAGATTCTAGTGACTGGCGGCGCCGGCTACATCGGCTCCCACACCCGTTATGCGCTTGAGAAACGCGGCCATTCCGTCGTGGTCGCCGACAATCTTTCGCGAGGCTACAAGGACGCCGTTCCCGCCGGCATGCTTCGCGTCATCGATATCTCGGAGACCGAAAAAATGGAGCGACTGCTGCGCGAGGAGGCCGTCGAAGCCGTCATTCACTTCGCCGCCTACATCGCCGTTGGCGAGTCCACGGAGAAGCCGGAGCTTTATTTCTCGAACAACGTGAGCGGATCGCTCGCGCTCTTTGAAGCCATGCTGGCGGCCGGGGTCAAGCGTGTCGTGTTCTCATCGTCGGCCGCTTCTTACGGCATTCCCAAGAAAGTGCCGATCCCGGAAGACGAACCCGCCGCGCCTATCAATCCCTACGGCGAATCCAAGGTGATGGTGGAAGTCATGATGCGCTGGCTCGACAAGTATCGCGGCCTGCGCGGCATTCCGTTGCGCTACTTCAACGCCTGTGGGGCGGAGCCCGCCGCCGGCCTTGGAGAGCGGCACGACCCGGAAACGCATCTGATCCCGCTGATGCTGCGCGCCGTCCAAACCGGCAAGCCCATGACCATCTTCGGCGACGATTACCCCACGCCCGATGGCACCTGCATCCGCGACTACATTCACGTGAGCGACCTCGCCGATGCCCACGTGCTCTGCGTCGAGCATCTGCTGAATGGCGGCGCCTCCGACGCCTTCAATGTCGGCACCGGGGATGGCCATTCCGTTCGCGAAGTCCTGGACGCGGTGGAGCGAGTGACGGGCAAGCCCGTGCCCCACACCATGGGCCCGCGTCGCGAAGGCGATCCGCCGAGTCTGGTCGCCGATTCGCAAAAACTGCGGCGCGCGCTCGGCTGGACGCCGCAACGCGCCGATTTGGACCGCATCGTCTCCGACGCCTGGGCCTTCGCCCAAGGACATCGGTAAACGTGCGGGGCTATCGCTTCGGCGCCTCCAGCTTTATCGCTTCCGCGCCTCCGGATGGAGCGCGTAGGCCATCGCCTTCTCCCAGCTTGTAAATCGATAGACGCGAATGCCGGGCACCCAGAGAATCCACGTGGGTCCCTTCTTATACACCTTCGGCTTCATTGGTACTGTGTGGACTCAGTGCCGCCCGGCCGCGGAATCTCTCGCGCTGGCCGAAAATTTCTCGCGCTCTCGCTATGTCTGCAGCAAGCCGCTGCTCCGCGCTCCGCTGAACCCCGGAAACACACTCGCAATCTGGGTGTTGCCCATATGCTTCGACACCAGCTCTCCGAGCACCGTTCGGAAATCGGTGGTCACGTTCAGGTCTCTGCCCTCGTAAAGCTGTTCGCGGCCGAGCCCCGGCCACTCGCCGTACACCTTTCCGCCGCGCACATCGCCGCCGAGGGCGAACATCACGTTCGCATGCCCGTGATCCGTCCCGCGATCCCCGTTTTCCTTCACCGTGCGCCCGAACTCCGACATCGTCACCAGCGTCACGTCCTCCATGCGATCTCCCATGTCGAGCGAGAACGCGCCGAGCGCATCGCCGAAATCGCGCAGCAGGTTCGCCAGTTGCCCGGTATGCGGCTGCGGCCCCGTCTCGTTCACGTGCGTGTCCCAGCCGCCTACGTCTGCGAACGCGACCTCCAGCCCGACATCTGCCTTGATCAATAGCGCGATCTGCCGCAGGCTTTGCCCCAGCCGCCCATTCGGATACTTCGCCCCACTCGCCGGCGTATAGGGACGTTTCTGAATGGATTGCATGATGCGAATCGCTTCGAACGTCTCCCGCGCCGTGCCGTTCAAGATTCGATCCGCCGTGCCGCCGTACATGCTCGCGAAAGCCGCGGCTGCCTCCGTATCCTTCATTTGAAAATCGTTGATGTTCCCCACCGCGATCACTTCATTGCTCCCGCGCAAACTGCGCGGCACGTCCGGACTCAGGCTCACGGCGCGCAGCGGCGCCGGATGCGCCTCCCGCGTCAAGGCGCGATTCAGCCACCCGTCCGGCGTCGCCTTCAACCCCGGCGTCCCCGATTCCATATAGTCCTGCGCGTCGAAGTGCGAACGCGTCGGATCGGGCGAGCCCACCGCTTCGATAATCGCGAGTTGCCGCTCATCCCATAACCGCTTTAAACCCCGCAGGGACGGATGAAGCCCGAAGCGCCCATCCAAATCGATCGCCGCGGTCTGGGTCCCATCGGGCCGTGGAATCGCGATCGTCGGCCGTAGCTGGTAATAAGCCGGTTCGGCATGCGGAATTACCATGTTCAATCCATCCACGGCCCCACGCTGAAAGATCGCGATCAGGATTTTCTTTCGCTGGGGCGCCTGCTGCGCATAAACAGTACGCGCCAGCCATCCGGGCGCCGCGCCCACGCCGAACATGGCCAGCGCCGAGTTCTTCAAGAACAATCTGCGGGAATGCATCTTTCTACTTCCTTTGAAAATCCGGCGAGCCGACGGTCCGCCAATCGGCGTTCTCCGCCACGACACCCGGAATGCGGTTATGAGCCAGCGCCACCGCGAAATTCATGCGTTCGAGCAGCGCCGCCGTGCTGACCCACTCCGCGTTCGCGCTCGAATATCCGGTCGGCTCCGCTTTGCGATAAAGCGGCTCGCCCAACTTCTGCAGTTCGTTGCCCAGCGCAAATGCAGACTCCACATCCGCGTTTGTCGCTCGCATTGCGCTTACCACCATCTCGAACGGCGTCTTGATCTTCGCTCGATAAGCGCCCTGGGACCAGAACTCGGGGGAAGCCAGCATGGTCTGCATCACCGCCCGAAGGTCGCCGCCGGTTTTGCCGAAGGTCAGCGCCATACGGTTTACGAGCGAGGGCGGCGGGTCGTCCGCCACAAACCGCCGCGCAAGCTGGAGCGAGATAAAGTACGCGGTCGAAGGATGGTCCGCCAGAATCCGAAGCGCCTCCAGCCCATCGTCCATGCCGCCGCCGGCCGCAATCACATGCCCGAGAACAACCTTCTGCCCTTTATCGTGAACTTTATCGTTGTACTCGAACGCGCCGCCCTTGCGCGGGTTCGCAATCGTCCATCCCGTAAAGCAGCGCGCCACTTCGATCACGTCCTTTTGCGTATAGCCGCCGTCCACGCCCAACGTGTGAAGCTCCAGCAGTTCGCGTCCGTAGTTTTCGTTCAACCCGCGCTTGTTCCGATTTGGATTCGGGCCAACGGCCGTGGGCGCTACAGATTGCCAGTTATCTAGATAGAACAGCATGGCCGGGCTCTCGGCCGTTGCCACCAGCAGGTCGTAGAACTTCCCGAACACATGCGGACGGATCGCATCGCGCTCATAGGCGGGCGTCAGGTACCGGTCGCCGCCCTTATTCAGAAAAACGTTGAAGTGGTTAAACCAGAAATCGACCAGCAGCTCCTCCAGTTGGCGATTGCTGTAGATCGCGCGCAGCAGCTTCGCTTCCGTCAAATCGCTCGCCACCACTCCTTGCGGATTCACCGACAGCATCAGCTCCCGCCGTAGGGCTACCGGCGCTACCGTGAATAGCTGCCTGCGCTGCTCCGGCCTGAGCGCCCACACGAAATCGAGTCGTTTCTCCGGCGCAATCGATGCGAGCAATCGCTTCTTGTCTTCCGGCCTCCCGCTCCGCAGCGTCTCCATCTGCTCGACGGTTAGAATGTCGGAAAGCCGTATTCGCGGCGCTAGGTCCGCATCGTCGTTTGCATTGTTCGGGTTCCCGATCGCCTGCCCATCCGCGCCGGCAGCCGCTTGCGAATCCTGCTTCTGCAAATAACGATCCGCCAACCGTGACACCACAAGCCGCAATTCTGGATCCTCTGGCAGATTCGCTCGCCCGCGCGCCACCGCTGCAATCATCTGCGGAGGCGGATAATGCAGATACATCTCGCGCGCACTCATCTGTAGCGATTCCAATTCCGCCAGCTTCGGCCCGAGCGCCGGATTCTCCGCCACTCTCTCCGGATGCAGCTCGCGATCAAGCCATTTCTCCAGGCCCATTTGCCGCGCCTCGTCGAGGTCGCCCGGCCGCGCGCCAAACGTCAACTTCTCGATCGCATGCCCGAATCGCTCGTCTTTTGGAAGCAGCCTGCTGAAGGCGGCATACCGCGGCGGATTCGCCGACGCCTTGATTGGCTTGATCTTCCATCCGCCGGCGAATGCCGGACCGAGCAGCAGCGCCACCGCCGCCACCGATCCTACCGTTCGCATCGTGCCTCCGCGCCGCCTCACACTCTCTAAAACGCAAGTTTCTGAAAACAGTTGACGCGCTTCTGTCTTCTTATCGGCCGTCCAACCTCCGCGCGCAATGACCCTGAGATGATTAGTATTCGCCTTGCAGCGGGCAATTGTAGGTTTTCATCAGGACGAGCAAGGTCACTGGGTCGCCGACCTGGAATGCGGCCACACTCGCCACATGCGGCACGATCCGCCCTGGCAGAACCGCCCCTGGGTTCAAACCGAACAGGGCCGCGCGCAATTTCTAGGCACGTTACTCGTTTGCGTCAAGTGCCAGGAACCGGACCCGTCGAAGCGCCCGCCGGGGTTCTGAAAATGCGGCCGAATTGGATGCCGTGCCGCAGCGCCCCAGGGAGAGTTTTGTAACTCCATCGACAATCGGGAAATTGGAGCGGGAGACGGGATTCGAACCCGCGACATCAACCTTGGCAAGGTTGCACTCTACCAGCTGAGTTACTCCCGCGAGAGAGGGTCTAATTGACATTCTCGGATGAGTTTGTTGGTAAGTCAATTCATCTGGTTGCAACGTAAAACTTTAGTAAAAACCACAGTATGACAAGCGCGCTAAAATCCCGCTTACCGCCTTCCGTAGACTCCCTGTATGCTAATCATTCTAAAGGTTTTAGATTCTGGTAAGATTTCTCTTGGAAACCGCTCTCCCTGTGATAGACTGAACTTTCCGAAGAAACGGAGAGGGTTCTCCCGCGCGCGCAATCGCCCCTCGGACCGGCGATTTGAGCAAACCAAAAATTAGCGTTCCGCTCTTTTCCACAAACGTGGAAAAGCTGTGGGAAACCTTTTGTTCTCTCGGGAAGGAGTACTCCGGGTTTGGGCGATGCATGGGAAAAGATCAAGGGCTGGCTGGCAGCCAGGCTCAACGAGGGCGCGTATAAGAACTGGATTTCGAACACGGCGTTCGGATCCCTGCGGGACGGTGAACTCACTGTCCGGGTGCCCAACGAAAGCACCGAGGCCTGGATTCGCCAGGAGTACAGCTCCCACATTCGAACGGCCATCCAGGAGTTGAATCTGCCGGTCCGGCGGATCTATTACGAGATCGAAACGCTCTCGAAAATGGCTGCCGCCGCGCACGCCGCCTCCACGCACGCCTCTTCCATCGGCTTCGGCCCCAACGGCCACGCGCATTCGGAGCCCGTTTTTGAAAAGACCGTCAGTTGGCTTAATCCGCGCCTCACCTTCGGCACCTACGTAGTAGGCTCCTCAAACCAACTCGCGCACGCCGCCGCGCAGGCCGTGGCGAAGATGCCTTCGCGCAGCTACAACCCGTTATTCATCTATGGCGGCGTCGGCATTGGCAAGACTCACCTGATGCACGCCATCGGCCGCAGCCTGCTCGACAATTTCGCCGGGCTCAACGTTGTGTATACCTCGAGCGAGCGCTTCATGAACGAGATGATCACCTCCATCAAGGTCGATCGCATGTCGATGTTCCACCGCCACTACCGCTCCGCCGACGTGCTCTTGATCGACGATATTCACGTGATCGCCGGCAAGGAGCGCACCCAGGAAGAGTTCTTCCACACCTTCAACGAACTCTACGAGCACCAGAAACAAATCGTCATCTCTAGCGATTCGGCGCCCAACCAACTCCCCGGCCTTGTCGAACGCCTCCGCTCGCGCTTCGAATGGGGTCTCATGGTCGACGTTCAGCCTCCAGACCTTGAAACCAAGATGGCCATCCTCGATAAGAAAGCCGAATCCGAAGGCATCACCCTCCCGCAGGATGTACGCATCTTCATCGCCACCAAGACCAAATCGAACGTTCGCGAGCTCGAAGGCGCGCTGACGCGCTTACTCGCTGTCTCTTCCGTCACGCGCCAGCCCATAACGCTCGCCATGGCCCACCAGACACTCAAACATCTGAGCAGCGGCGGCGAGCGCAAAATCTCGGTCGAATCCATCCTCAAGGCCGTTGCCGAGCGCTTCAGCCTGCAGCCCGCGCAGCTCAAGATCAAAAGCAACACGCGCCAGATCGCTTATCCACGCCAGGTCGCCATGTACCTCGTCAAGGAATTGACCCACGCCTCGCTCCCCGAAATCGGCCGCTATTTCGGCGGCAAGCACCACACCACCGTCCTCCACTCCGTCCAAAAAATCGACGATCTCCGCCAGCGCGACGAGGATTTAAACAACCTCATCCACTCTCTAATCGATTCGCTTCAGTGACCTTATGCGCTTTTCCACATCACCCTGCTTGCGGCGGTTGTTCAAACCTGTCGGGAATTTTTTACCGGGTTCACCTTGCAATTCCTATACGGTGAAATCCACACCCTTCGTTCCAAGAAGACAGTATATTTGCTATAATTTAGAAGGAATTCAACATTTCCACAATCCCTACTAATGCGGTTCTCTTCTGGTACTTTAGATTACTTGTGAAGAAGGATATAAGCGCACAGGCCGATTGATGGCCCGTTGTCCGCGATTAAAGAATCTCAGGCAGGCGAACAGGATCTGTAGACACTCCCATGGAATTCTCGGTCAGCAAATCGGATTTGGTGAGAGAGCTCGGCCTCACCCAAGGGGTCGTGGAGAAGAAGACCACCATCCCGATCCTCTCGAACATTCTCGTTGAAACGGACCACGATCAGATCTGGCTCACCGCCACCGATCTGGAACTCGGCATCCGTTGCGCCTGCCCGGCGCGCATTAAGAAAGAAGGGGCCGGCACCATCCCCGCGCGCCGCCTGCTCGATTATGTCCGCCTCCTGCCCGACTCCGACCTGCAAGTGAAGCTTGCCGAAAACCAGTGGGCCAGTTTCGTCTGCGGCCGCTCCCGCACGCGCATCGCCGGCATGTCCCGCGAAAGCTTCCCAGAGCTGCCGCAAATGCCCGAGCCGCTGGCCGAAATCCCGCTGAGTGTTCTCTCGCAGATGATTGCGAGCACCATATTCGCCATATCGGCCGAAGAGTCGCGCTTCACCTTGAACGGGGCGCTGCTCATCCTCAAGGAAAACGGACTGATCATGGTCGCAACCGACGGCCATCGCCTGGCCTTGATGGAAAAGCATGTCGATCTTCCCGGTCTAGTGGGCTCCTATCGCGCGCTCTTGCCCAGGAAGGCCATGAACGAGATTCAAAAACTCGCAAGCGACGACGCATCGAAAAAAATCGAATTTTCCGGAAACGACAATCACCTCTTCTTCAAGATCGATAAGCGCCTGCTGCTGAGCCGTAAACTCACGGGCAACTTCCCGGATTACGAGCGCGTGCTCCCCAAGGATCATCCGCACAGCGTCGTCATGCAAAGAGAAGAGTTCAAGGCCGCCATCGAGCGTGTGGCGCAGTTTGCCGACGAGCGCTCCCGCGCCATTCGCCTGCAAATGCTCAAGGACGAATTAAAGATTCACTCTTCCATCTCCGAAACCGGCGAAAGCGAAGATTCGATCCTGGTGGACTATAGCGGCCCCGAGGTGGAAATTGGTTTCAACGCGCTCTACCTGCTTGATTTCCTGCGCTCGGCCGATCAGCCGGAAGTCGCGCTCCACTTCAAAGACGCAAACAGCGCGGGCGAGCTGCGGCCGCATGCCGGTCCCGCTGAAAGCGTCTATCGCTATGTGGTTATGCCAATGCGGATCTGATCGCAGCCTGGCAAACGAATAAGCCCGGACAAGCGCGCAGGGCCATTTAGGCCTGTTGTGCGCGGGTAAAGAAAGGGCAACGAAAGGTTCGAAAATTGAATCCGCTCGACGCGGCCTCCTCTTTTTTTGCGGTTCCTGCTTGCGTTGGCGGCCATTGAAAGTATGGCTACTGTGGCTCACGACAATTACGATTCCAGCAGCATCAAGGTGCTCGAAGGGCTGGAGGCTGTTCGCCTTCGCCCCGCCATGTACATCGGCTCCACCGGCGAAATGGGCCTTCATCACCTCGTCTATGAGGTGGTCGACAATTCGGTGGACGAGGCGCTCGCCGGCTACTGCACCGAAGTTGGCGTCGCTATTCACATCGACAACTCCATCACCATCGTCGATAACGGGCGCGGCATTCCCGTCGATATCCACCCCGACGAAGGCGTCTCGGCTGCCCAAGTGGTGCTCACCAAGCTCCACGCCGGCGGCAAGTTCGATTCCAACTCTTACAAAGTTTCGGGCGGCCTGCACGGGGTCGGCGTCAGTTGCGTCAACGCGCTTTCCGAAAGCCTGCACGTCGAAATCTGGCGCGAAAAAGCCACCTGGGAACAGGATTACGAGCGCGGCATTCCCAAAGCGCCGCTCGCCAAGACCGGCAAATCCACCAAGACCGGCACCAAGATCACGTTCAAGCCCGACCCCACCATCATGGACGTGGCGGAATTCAACTTTGATACTCTCGCCCAGCGCCTGCGCCAGCTTGCGTTCCTCAACAAGGGCCTGAAGATCACGCTCAGCGATGAGCGCGGCGAAGACATCCGCACCGACGAGTTCTATTACAGCGGCGGCATCGCCGAATTCATCAAGCACCTCAATCGCGGCAAGTCCGTCCTGCACGACAAGCCCATTCACTTTGAAGGAGAGCGCGAGCTGCCGAACGGCGGCCGCTTGAACATCGAAGTCGCGCTGCAGTACAACGACTCCTACTCGGAAAACATCTTCAGCTTCGCCAACAACATCAACACCGTCGATGGCGGCTCCCACCTGAGCGGATTCCGCAGCGCTCTTACGCGCACCATCAACACCGCCGCCCAGCAAAGCGGCCTCTTCAAAGATCAAAAGGAAAATCTCTCGGGCGACGACGTGCGCGAAGGCCTCACCGCGGTCGTCAGCGTTAAGCTGCCGCAGCCTCAGTTCGAAGGCCAGACCAAAGGCAAGCTCAACTCCGACATCGGCGGCCACGTCGTCCAGCTCGTGAACGAACGCCTCGGCGAATTCTTCGACAAGAATCCGCCGGTGATGAAGAAGATCGTCACCAAGGCCATCGAGGCCGCCCGCGCCCGCGAAGCTGCCCGCAAGGCCCGCGACCTCACGCGCCGCAAAGGCGCTCTCGATTCCGGCGGCCTGCCCGGAAAGCTGGCCGATTGCCAGGAACGCGATCCCGATCGCTGCGAACTCTTCCTGGTCGAAGGCGAATCCGCCGGCGGCACCGCCAAGTCCGGCCGCGACCGCCGCTACCAGGCCATACTGCCTCTCAAAGGCAAAATTCTCAACGTCGAAAAGGCCCGCTACGACAAGATGCTCGGGCACGAAGAGATCCGGGCCATGATTACCGCCATCGGAACCGGCATCGGCAAGGGCGAGGATTTCGAGTTCGCCAAGCTCCGCTACGGCAAGATCATCATCATGACCGACGCCGATGTCGACGGCTCTCACATTCGCACCCTGCTGCTCACGTTCTTTTTCCGCCACATGCGCGAGTTGATCGAGCGCGGCAAGGTCTTCGTCGCGCAGCCCCCGCTCTACCGCATCAAGAAAGGCAAAAGCGAAAAATACATCAAGGACGACAAAGAGTTCACCCGCGAAATCCTGCGCCGCGCCACCGAAAATCTCTCCGTTGAAGTCACGGGCTCAGCCGATTCCAAGCCCGTCAAAATCGAAGGCGGAGAGCTGCGCGCCTTTCTCGCCTCGCTCGATGAACTCATGCAGATCAGCCGCCGCCTCGAACGCCGCGTGCGCGATTCGCGTGTGGTCGACGTCGTCTCCGATGTCTCTCTTCCCCTCGATACGAAGGCGGACCTGCAAAACGAACAGAACGTCAGGTCCCTGGCCGAACGCCTCAGAGCAGTGAAGCTCGAAGCCACGGTCGAGCGTGACGAAGAGCATTCCGCGTGGATGATCGGCTACAAGGATCCGACCAACGCCACCCGCTTCATCAACACTGAATTCCTCTCCATGCCCGAGTTCCGCCGCCTCCGCGCCATCGTCAAGCAGGCCGCGCGTCTGAACACGCCGCCTTTCACCATCGTCAAGGATTCGCACCGCGACGTGCAGCAGAACTGGCGCGACCTGCTCTCCACTGTCAAGAACGAAGGCACGCGCGAAGTCAACGTGCAGCGCTACAAAGGCCTGGGCGAGATGAACGCGTCCCAGCTTTGGGACACCACCATGAACGCAGAAACGCGCACGCTCTTGCAGGTCGACCTTAAAGACTTCGCTGAGACCGAGCCCATCTTCTCCACTCTGATGGGCGAAGATGTCGAGAGCCGCCGCAAGTTCATCGAAGAAAACGCGCTCGACGTTCGCAATCTCGACGTCTAGCGCGCGCCGCTAAAACACTCGACCCGTATGTTGTGCTGGGAGTTCACAAGCTCCCAGCGCGCGGCGGGCTGTTCGGTCGGCGCCAAAGCAACCAACGCCGTCGTCTCCGCGCAGAACGGCTCTTTCGCCGGAGCTCCCGCAAGCCTCACCCACTTTCGTCCCGGCGCGAAATAATCCAGGTACCAATCGTCCGGGCTGAACGCGGCGTAGTAAACGGTCGCGTTTTTCGGCATCTCGCCATCCATCCTTCTAGCCAGCGTCAACACCGGGTCCGCGCTCGCATGCGCGTGTGGATAGATGTAGGCGCCGAAGTTCCATGCCGCGAGCCCGATCGCCAAACCGATCCAGGGCCGTTCGCGCCGGCTCGCCGCGTACGCTCCTATCAGCAACGCGATCGCCGGCCACGCGAACAGCTTGTGAAACGCGCTTCCCGGGTCCCACAGCGCAAGAAAGATCGCGCAGGGAATCAGCCACGCCCAGAGAATCGCCAGCGCGCGCCTGTCCGCTTGTTCTGGTTTTGCCACCGCGCGCCACTGCCTTACGGAGAAACCCAACGCCGCCGCGCAAACGACAAACGCCGTCACTGTCAGAGGCGAGAAGAACTCACGAATCAAACTCAGCTTCCCGCCCGCGAACAGCTTTCCATAGCTCGCCAGATACATGGTGAACAATTCCGCGAACGAACGGGTAAATCCGGAATCGGATGCATAGCTTGCAATGAATCGCCGAAGCGTGGGATATGCCGCATGGTCTGCCTGCAAATAGCAGATCCAGTAAGCCGCTCCCACGCACAGGCTCGTTCCGCAGACATAGGCCGCGCAAATCGAAACGCGCTTCCCCGGCGATCTGCGCCGGTCCAGCAGAATCGCAGTCACGATTGCGGCATACGTGAAAATCGCGAGCTGGTGAAACAGCATCGCCGCCGTGTGGCACGCGCCTGCCGCCACGAGGCGCGGAGGCTGCTGAATTGCAAACCAGATCGTTAGCAGCAACAGCAGCACCGTCGGGATGTAAGCATCCGCATCGGTTGAGAACTTCCACCACGTCGCGCCGAACGCAAACAGCACTCCGCAAGCGAGCGCCGCGCCCGCCGATTGCGTCACGCGTTTCGCAATGGCATAGACGAGCCCCGCCGCCGCCGCGCTCGCCAGCATGTCGAATACCTGCAGCACTGCAATCGCGCGCATGGCCAATCCGCACGCCGCCGCCCCACGATACAGCAGATACCCGAATCCGGAAAACAATAAGTGGTTCGGGTGAATCAGCATCGCGGCCGACGCATCCCCTCGCGCGACGCTCTCAATGTTCAACGAAAACAGGACGCCGTCCCAGTAATACGTCCGCGTCGGAAACGCCACATACAGGATGAGCGCGCAAGCCATTACCAACCACGAGGACCTGAGCGTAGCGAAGCGCATCTTCTCGTACAAAAATAGCGTTCGGCCTCCGGAGGTCCTTTCTAAAAACTCGTCTCCCATGATCGATACCATCGTTATCGAGGGAGGCAAGAGATGCACAAGATCACACCGTTTCTGTGGTTCAACGACAACGCCGAGGAGGCCGCCGAGTTTTATCTCTCCGTTTTTCCGGAAGCCAAGAAGGTCGGAGAGTTGCGTTCGAACGGCGTAGGCCCTTGGCCGGCCGGCGAAATCGCAACCGTCACAATCGAACTGATGGGCCAGCAAATGACCTTGTTGAATGGCGGCCCCGCGCAAGCCCTGACTCCGGCATTCTCTTATTCGGTTGCGTGCAAAGATCAGGCCGAGATCGACAGTTATTGGGACAAGCTGCTCGACGGAGGCAAGCCCATGGCCTGCGGCTGGCTCACCGACAAGTTCGGCCTATGCTGGCAGATCGTGCCGGAGAATATCGTCGAGCTCATCAAACACCCGAACGGCATGGCCGCGATGATGAAAATGGTGAAGTTCGATATCGCCACCCTGGAGGCCGCCGCTAACGAGTAGCGGCCGCCTCGGTTGGATACGGCGCATTCAAGACACAGGCGCCGGTCTCGAGCAGCACGAGCCCTGCAGTACAGTTGGCATATGATCCGCCAGATTGCGCCCCTGTTCTTCACAACGGATATTCCAGTTACGCTCGGCTACTACAAAGACAAGCTCGGCTTCGAATGTCTCGGAACCTGGCTCGATCCGCCGGTGTATGCCGTTGTGGCGCGCGACGGCCAAGTCATTCACTTCCGCTGCGCCGGGCCGCCCACGCCGAATCCGGACAAGTATGGTGACGAATTACTCGACGCCTACTTGTCGGTTGAAGACGCCGACGCACTCTACGCCGAATTCGCCGCCTGTGGTGTTGAGTTCGCGCGAGGACTTGGGGACACCTCCTGGCAGTCCCGCGAATTCGTCGTGAAGGATTGCGACGGGCGCCTGCTGGCTTTCGGCGCGAAGCGATAGTACGCCCTGCGCGCAATGCTCTAATGAGGCCATGCTCGCGATGCCGACCGTGCGCGTCAATCGTAAGGCGGCCAATCGCGTGCGCGACGGGCATCCTTGGATCTTCTTAAGCGACTTGATCGATAGCGGCACGGCCGAACCTGGCGATGCCGTGCGCGTCGTCGATCCGCAAGGACACGCGCTCGGCGCCGCGCACTACAGCTCCACCTCGCAGATCGCGCTTCGCTTGCTGAGCCGGCGCGTCCGGCCCATCGATCACGCGTTCCTCCGCGAACGCATCGAAGCCGCGCTCGCCTATCGCCGCCGTATTGTCGCCGATTCCGATGCGTGGCGTCTTGTCCACGCCGAAGGCGACCTCCTCCCGGGCCTGATCGTAGACCGATACGGGGACTATCTCGTTCTCCAGCTCCTCGATCAAGGCATGGATCGGCTCGCGCAAGAAATCGTCGACATCCTCGCCTCGCTCCTCGATCCCAAAGGCATCGTCGCCCGCAACGATGTGCCCGTTCGCGCGAAAGAAAATCTTCCTCAGCAAATCCGCACTCTCTTTGGCGAAGTTCCCGAAACAGTCGATCTGCGCATGAATGGCCTGAACTGGCGCGCCGATCTGCTCCATGGCCAGAAAACCGGCGTCTTTCTCGATCAGCGCGAGAATTATCTCGCCGTCCGCCGTTACGCGCGCGGCCGCGCGCTCGATTGTTTCACCGCTACCGCGGGCTTCGCGCTGCATCTCGCTTCCGCATGCCAATCCATCCAGGCTATCGATAGCTCGGCCGCCTCGCTCGATCTCGCGCGAGCCAACGCGTCGCTAAACAACATTTCGAACGTGGCTTTCGAAGAGGCGAATGTTCTCGATTATCTTCCTGCTCTGGTCTCCGCCCGCCGCACGTTCGACATCGTCATCGTCGATCCTCCGGCTTTCACCAAATCCCGGTCGGCCCTCGAAGGCGCCGCTCGCGGCTACAAAGAAATCAATCTTCGCGCCTTGCGCCTTCTCGATCCCGGAGGCATTCTGGTGAGCTGCTCCTGCTCCCACCACATGAACGAAGCGCATCTGCTTGAAGTCATCGCGGCCGCCGCGCTAGAATGCGGCAAGCAGTTGCGCATCCTTGAGCGCCGCACCCAGTCCCAGGATCACCCTATTCTTCTGACCGTCCCCGAAACGCACTACCTGAAGTGCCTGATCTTCGAAGTGCTGTAAACGCGCTACAGCACGACTCGCGCATCCCCCTCGCGCCGCGTCACTCGCTGATGATCCAGATACTCCAGCAGCGGGATCGCGTACTTGCGCGAAATCTGCGTCCACTCCTTGAATTCGGGAACCGAGAACCGCCGTCCTTTGTGCTGCGCAAGCGACTTGCGCACGTGCGCAATCACCTCTGCGTGAAAGATAAGGCTCTCCGACACCCGCACCAGTTTCTGGCTTTTCACGAGGCTCTCCAACAGCCCCCGCGCCCGGTTAGGTTCCAATCCCGCCGCCTTCAAAACCTCGGCCGGCGGCGCCGGTTGAAAGCCTGCCTGCCGGAACGCGTGTTCTATCTTCGCAAGGGCCTGCGTTTCCTGGCTGCTCAACTCTGCCCGATGTGTCGCGAGCGAAACCACGTCTCCCTGCGCGCGCAATCCCGGCGCGCCGTGAAACACTACTTTCGCCAGCTCGGCGTCCAGTCCCATCCGCGCAGCGGTCATCGGCGCGCCTGCAAGCGACGGATTCTTTGCATGAAACGCCGCAAGCCATGCGCCAATTTCGCGCCGCTTCTGCTCCACCCATTCCTTAGTTACTGCCCGCTGGCTCGCCTCATCGAACACCAGCGCTGCATTGCTCCGAAGCGCCGTCTCGATACGCGCCGCCGTCTCGCCCGTCAACCGTATCAGCTCCGCGACGCGCCGCCCGGTCGTGCTCTCTCGCGCCAGAATCTCGATTCGTTTTCCTAAATCCGCGTCCGCAATAGATAACAATCGCGCCACCGTCTTCGCGCGGTTCAGCCGCGCCGGCGGGAATGCGTCTATAATCACGCCTCCCGCCACCGTCCTCGCAGGCGACGGCCGCCGCAGCACGAACCGGTCTCCCGGCAGCACAAGCGCCGCCTCTCCCAGCCATAGCCTCGCTAGTGTTTTCTTCTCCGCCGTTCGCGCCAACGGCTTCAGCTCCGCTCGAATTTCCGCCGTTCCCGCGTGCAGCAGAAACTCTTGCTTGGCGACGGGAATCTCCGCGGCATCCATCCACTCGACCGACACATCCATCCGCTTCGACGTCTCCAGCCCATCACCATGGGTCAGAACGCACCCGCGAAAAATTTCGGAATGATCGACGCCCGCCAGGTTCACCGCGCAGCGCTGCCCGGCCAGCGCCCGGTCCACCTGCCCGCCATGCATCTGCAGGCCGCGAATGCGTGCTTCGCGATTCATAGGATGAATGCGAACCGTCTCCCCCGCCCGCAGCGCGCCGCCCCGCAGCGTCCCGGTCACCACCGTTCCGAAGCCTTTCAATGCGAAGCTTCGATCAATCGGCAGCCGCGCCGATCCTTCACTGCCCCGCCGCGCCGCCCGCCCGGCAAGCAGCCCCAGCTCGCGCCGCAGCTCATCGAGCCCCACGCCCGTCGCCGCGCTCACCGCATTCACCGCCGCTCGCTCAAGAAACGATCCCGCGCACAACGCCTTCACATCCTCCTGCGTTTTCGCTAGCTGTTCCGGGCTCGTCAGATCCGATTTGGTCAAGACCACGATTCCCTGCTCGATGCCCAACAGCCTGCAGATATCGAAATGCTCCCGCGTCTGCGGCTTCACCGATTCGTCCGCCGCCACCACCAGCAGCACCGCTTCAATCCCGCCCACGCCCGCAAGCATGTTCTTGATGAACCGCTCATGTCCCGGAACATCCACAAAGCTGATCGAGCCGCCGCCTTCGAGCGCCATGTGGGCGAATCCCAGATCAATCGAGATCCCGCGCCGCTTCTCCTCCGCGAGCCGGTCCGTATCGATGCCGGTCAACGCCCGAATCAGCGTGGTCTTTCCATGGTCGATATGCCCGGCCGTCCCAACTACAATCTGCCGGCGTCCGCCGCCTCTCGTCTCCGCATCTGACATTCTGGAACTTTCATCCTCGCATCACAAATGGCAGACACTAAGTAGACATGGCTTCTAACCGGCTCGACGAACTGAGGCGTCGCCACGCGCGCGCCGAACAAGGCGGCGGCCCCGAACGCAAGGACCGCCAGCACCGCGAAGGCAAGCTCTCGGCTCGCGAACGCATCGATCTCTTACTCGACGAAGGCGCCTTCGAAGAACTCGACAAGCTCGTCCGCCATCGTTGCTACAACTTCGGCGCGCAGCACACGATGGTCGATGGCGATGGCTTCATCACCGGCCACGGTCTCGTTCACGGTCGCCAGGTCTTCGTCTTCGCCCAGGACTTTACCGTATTCGGCGGTTCGCTTTCCGAAGCCAATGCGCAAAAGATCGTCAAGCTGATGGATCTCGCGCTCAAGACCGGCGCTCCGGTCATCGGCCTCAACGATTCCGGCGGCGCGCGCATCCAGGAAGGCGTCGTCTCCCTCGCCGGCTACGCCGATATCTTCCTCCGCAACACGCTTTCAAGCGGCGTCGTTCCTCAAATCTCGGCCATTATGGGTCCCTGCGCCGGCGGCGCCGTCTACTCGCCCGCCCTGACAGACTTCGTTTTCATGGTCGATCGCACCAGCCACATGTTCGTCACCGGCCCCGACGTCATCAAGACCGTCACCCACGAAGACGTCACCAAAGAAACTCTCGGCGGCGCTTCCACGCACAACGTCACCAGCGGCGTCGCCCACTTCCTCGCCGCCAACGACGAAGACTGCCTGCGGCGCATCCGCGAACTCATGACCTTCCTGCCCCAAAATAATCTCGATGGCGTTCCCCGCGTGCCCACCTCCGACCCCGAAACCCGCGCCGACCCCGCCCTCGACACCCTCATCCCGCTCGAATCGAACAAGCCCTACGACATTAAAGATGTAATCTGCCGCGTCATCGACGACGGCAACTTCTTCGAAGTCTCCGAGCAGTTCGCCGCCAACATAGTCATCGGCTTCGCCCGCATGGCCGGCGAAACCATCGGCGTCGTCGCCAATCAGCCCGCCCATCTCGCCGGCTGCCTCGATATCGATTCGTCCATCAAAGGCGCCCGCTTCGTGCGCTTCTGCGACGCCTTCCAGATCCCCATCCTCACGTTCGAAGACGTGCCCGGCTTCCTCCCCGGAACCGCGCAGGAATTCGGCGGCGTCATTCGCCACGGCGCGAAACTTCTCTACGCCTATGCCGAAGCCACCGTTCCCAAAATCACCGTCATCACGCGCAAGGCTTACGGCGGCGCCTACTGCGTGATGGGTTCCAAGCATCTCCGCACCGATGTCAACTTCGCTTACCCCACCGCCGAAATCGCCGTCATGGGTCCCGAAGGCGCCGTCAACATCCTGTACCGCCGGGAACTGCAGGCTTCCTCGAGCCCCGACCAGGATCGTCAAGCCAAGATCGACGAGTATCGCGACCGCTTCGCCAATCCCTTCGTTGCCGCCGAGCGCGGCTACGTCGACGACGTCATCGAGCCGCGCGAAACACGCGCCAAGGTCATCCGCGCCCTCCGCATGCTCGCTGGCAAAGGCGACACCATGCCGCGCAAGAAGCACGGAAACATCCCGCTCTAAGTTCATATGGGAGCATCGGAGCATGAGCGCACCCGTGACTCCGCCGCACCCGGCGCCTTCAGCCATCGACGAGCGCGCCAGCACGGCCGGCCTCCGCGCCGTAGCCGGTTTCGAAGCCCTCAAAGGCGCCGTTGTCCTGCTGCTTGGCCTCACCCTGTTCATCCTGCATCGGCACGCGGAAGACTACGCCGAACGCCTGCTCTATCACCTCCACATGGACCCCGACCGCCACTTCGCCCGCGCCATCCTCAACGCCGCCCTCAAACTCTCCGACGCCCGCCTCTGGACCATCGCCGCCGCCACTCTCACTTACTGCACCGTCCGCTTCGTCGAAGCCTGGGGCCTATGGAATCGCCGCGTCTGGGCCGAGTGGTTCGCCCTGCTCTCCGGCGCCATGTATCTTCCCTGGGAAATCCTCAAGGTCAGCGAGCGCGCCGATTGGGAGCGCATCGGCGTCCTTGCCGTCAACATTGTCATCGTGCTCTATATGCTCGAAGTCCGCATCCGCGGCTGCAGCACCTTGACCGGCTGCGAGGAGCCTGGCGAAACTCAAACGCGACCCTGACCCATGTCCCGCAAACTCCCCAAACCCTCCAAGCTGATTGAGCCCTACCGGATCGAACACGGCAAAGGTTTCCGTCTCAAGGATCATGACCCCGCCGATACGCGCGGCCTTCACCTTAAGGACGAAGCCGACCGCCTCCTGCAGGAAGCTCTGCGGCGCCTAACCGACGCGCAGGAAAAACTCTACGCCCAGGATCGCTGGGCGCTCCTGCTCATCTTTCAAGGCATGGATTCGGCGGGCAAAGATAGCGCCATCCGCCATGTCATGTCGGGCGTCAATCCCGAAGGTTGCCAGGTGTCCGCTTTCAAGGAGCCTTCCACCGAAGAGCTGAGCCACGACTTCCTCTGGCGCGCATCCCAGCGCCTGCCGCCTCGCGGCCGCATCGGCATCTTCAATCGCTCCTATTACGAGGAAACGCTTGTTGTCCGCGTGCATGCGCCCACGCTTCGCAAGGAACGCATTCCGCCGTCTTTGGTCACTAAGCGAATCTGGCGGGAGCGATTTGAAGACATCAATGCCTTCGAGCGCCATCTTCAGCGCGACGGAACCGTCATCCTCAAATTTTTCCTGCATGTCTCAAAGGACGAACAGCAGCGACGCTTCCTCGCCAGAATCGACGATCCCGCCAAAAACTGGAAATTTTCCGAAGACGACGTCCGAGAGCGCGAGCATTGGGACGAGTACATGCGCGCCTACCAGGACACGATCCGTCATACGGCCCATCCGCTCGCTCCCTGGTATGTCATTCCAGCCGATCACAAATGGTTCGCCTGGATCGTGGTCTCCTCCGTCGTCATCGAGACCCTTGAGGCGCTGAACCTCTCGTTCCCCAAAGTCGACGCTCAGAAAAAGGAAGAGCTGGCTGCCGCTCGCAAACATCTCCTCGAGGACGGCCCGCCCGCCTGATCAATCGCGCCTGATCAATCGCGGCTCGCCGCCTGAACCGTCGAAACTTTCTCCGGTATCACTTCGTCCGTCACCACCTCGAACTTCGTCAGCTTCGTTGCCCCGAACGATGTCGTAATCGCCACATCGGCCGCGTCCCGCCCCGCCGCCATCAAAATTCTGCCGATGCGCGCGCGATTGTGCCGCGCATCGAACGCCCACCAGCGGTCTTCCAGATAGACTTCGAACCATGCGCTGAAATCCATTGGGAACGGCGCCACGGGCACCCCGATATCGCCCAGGTATCCCGTCGTGTAGCGCGCCGGAATATTCAGCGCTCGGCAGAACGTAATCGCCAGATGCTGGAAATCGCGGCACACCCCCAGGCGCTCCGTATACACGTCCAGCGCCGTCTTGGTCGAGCGCGCGAAGCTATACCCAAAGCTTACTTTCTTGTTCACCCAGTCGCAGATCGCCTGCACGCGCCCCCACCCCGGCGCAATATGCCCGAACAGTTCCGTTGCGATGTTCGTCATCAGGTCCACTTCGCAATAGCGGCTCGCCAGAAGAAACTGCAGCGCCTCCGCCGGCAAATCTTCCACCCGCAGTTCGCGCGCCTCCGGATTCCGCGTGTCCGGCTCGCCCGAATCTTCGATCAGCGTCGAATTCGTCAATCGCAGCGTCCCCGCTGGCGCCACGAACCGGCTGCAGCGATTGCCGAAACCGTCTACATATTTTTCTATCGGAACCCTTGGCTCAATCCGCAGCTCATCCGGCTCGCGCAGGTCTTTTTCGCGCGACGGATGCACGTTCAACAGCGCCACCATGGGAACTTCCAACGGCGCATGGAACTCAATGTCGTAGCCTAAGCGGATCAGCATAATCTCCTTTTGCAGTTGAGGATGTGCACCGGCCGATCTGCTGACGAGGCAAGTGAACCGCTCGGTTCACACCAGCGCGTAGAGTCAGTGTATCCGAACAAATTCCCGGGTGTCGCCGTGCTAAAACAAGGCTTCGGGGCGCCGCGGGAGCAAAACCACATGACTTACTGTTTGGGCATCGTGACAGATGACGGCCTGGTTATGGCCTCGGATTCGCGCACCAATGCCGGCTTCGACCAGGTGAACGTCTGCCGCAAGATGTATCACTTCGTCCAACCCGGCGAACGCGTCTTCGTCATCCTTTCGAGCGGGAGCCTTTCCATCAGCCAATCCGTCATCACTCAGTTGCGCAGTGATTTCGAAGCGGGCGAGGGCCTCGCCCAATCCGATTCTCTCTATCACGCCGCTCGTGTCGTCGGCGATTGCGTCCGCCGCATTTCAGACATCGATCGCGCCGCGTTAGAGCGCGATAACTACTCGTTCAACGTTCACTTGCTGCTCGGCGGCCAGGTCAAAGGCGAGCAGCCCAGCCTCTATCTCATCTACCCCCAAGGCAACCCCCTGCGCGCCACCTACGACTCGCCTTATCTGCAATTGGGCGAATGCAAGTACGGCCGCCCCATTCTCGACCGAGGCGTGGACGCCGCCACTTCCCTCGAAGTCGCCGCCAAGTACGCGCTGCTCTCCTTCGACGCCACCATCCGCTCCAATGTCACCGTCGGCCCGCCCATCGAAATCGTCCTCTATCGAAAAGACTCCTTCGACCTCACCGAATACCGCCGCTTCTCGGCCTCCGACCAGGACCTCAACTTGATTCACACATCCTGGGAGCAATCTCTCCGCCGCGCCGTCGAATCGCTTCCTGAAATCGAGTTCCGCAAACCGCCCCCGCAGCGCTTGATCGCCTGAGCCTGCGCGGGCTCTCGCCGAAGCATCTCAGCGTCTTGCACGCTGGCTGCCCCGAAAACTACGTAGAGCTATACTCATCCTGTTGGTACCCGGGCCCATTCCACGTTGAAGCAGTTTCCGGCGAGCGAAACTTTCACGGAATATGGCAACGCCATCACCCATCGCCGAACGCAGCATCCCGCCGCTCTTCGCCGAATATGAGCTGAATGCCGCCTATGACGAGATGTTTCGCGCCCGCGGCCGCCCCCGTCCCCATTACCGGCCCCTGTACGCGCGCCTGTTGAGCCTTCCCGCCGAAGAACTCCGCCGCAGCAAACAGGAAGCCGATCTCTCGTTTTTCAATCAGGGCATTACCTTTACCGTCTACGGCCGCCAGGAAGGCACTGAACGCATCTTCCCCCACGACCTGCTCCCCCGCATCGTCACCAGCGCCGAGTGGCAGACCATCGAGCGCGGCCTCACTCAACGCATCACCGCCCTAAATCTCTTCCTCAAGGACGTCTATCACGAGCGCAAGATCCTCAAATCCCGCGCCATCCCGGCCGAGATCATTTACACCTGCAGGCATTTCCGCCGCCAGATGCGCGGCGTCAGAGTCCCGCGCGATGTCTATGTGAGCGTCTGCGGCACCGACCTCATCCGCCTGCCCGACGGAAGTTTCGTCGTGCTCGAAGACAATCTCCGCGTCCCGAGCGGCGTCTCCTACATGCTCACCAGCCGCAAGGTTATGAAGCAGATCTTCCCCGTGCTCTTCCGCAAGTGCGGCGTGCGCCCCATCGAGCATTACAGCCAAGCTCTGCTTTCCACCCTGCGCTCTCTCGCTCCCGAAGGCCGCTCCAACCCTCGCATCGTTCTCCTGACTCCCGGCGTCTACAACTCCGCTTACTTCGAGCACGCCTATCTCGCTCGCCAGATGGGCATCGAGCTCGTCGAAGGCCGCGACCTCGTCATGCACGACAACATCGCCTACATGCGAACCACCTCCGGCCTTCAACGCATCGACGTCATCTATCGCCGCGTGGATGACGACTTCCTCGATCCGCTCGCCTTCCGCGCCGATTCGTCTTTAGGCGCCGCCGGCCTGTTCAACGCTTACCGCGCCGGCAATGTCGTTCTCGCCAACGCCCTTGGCACCGGCGTCGCCGACGACAAAGCCATCTACGCCTACGTCCCCGAGATCATCAAGTTCTATCTCGGCGAAGACGCGATCCTGAATAACGTCGAGACATTCCTGATGACCGACGACGTTCAGCGCCGCCACGTCTGCGATAACCTTCAGAACTACGTCGTGAAAGCCGTCGGCGAATCCGGCGGCTATGGAATGCTAATCGGCCCCCACAGCTCCGCCCTTCAGCGAGACGAATTCCGCGCGCGCATCGAACAGGAGCCCCGCAACTACATCGCGCAGCCCACCCTCGCGCTCTCGACCGCCCCGTGCTTCGTCGACGAAGGGCGCATCGAGCCTCGCCACGTGGACCTGCGCCCCTATGTACTCTTTGGAGGCGACAAGGTCACCATCGTGCCCGGCGGCTTGACTCGCGTCGCCCTGCGCAAAGGCTCGCTCGTCGTCAACTCCTCGCAAGGCGGCGGTTCCAAGGACACCTGGGTGCTCCAGAACTGAGACCATCATGCTCTCCCGCGTCGCCGACAGTTTGTATTGGATGAGCCGCTACTTCGAGCGCGCCGATCACTGCGCCCGCGTGCTCGAAGCCAACTACAACCTCATGCTCAACCCTTCCAAAGCCTCTACCGAGCAGCGTTGGCATCGCATCACCTCCTCGCTCGGCCTGGGGGCGCAAGCCTCCTCCGTCGATCCGCAAACGGCAATGATGCGCCTTACCTCTGATCCCAACACGCGCTCTTCCATCGTCTCCTGCATCACCACCGCACGCGAAAACGCCAGTCAGGTGCGCGAGCAAATCAGCTCCGAAATGTGGGAGCGCCTCAATCAGCTTTTTCACGAAACCGCTCAGTCCCGCGTCAACTTTCATGCCGACCCCCTGCGCCTCGTCACTCTCGTGCGCGAAGGCTCGTACGTCTTCTATGGCGTGACGGATGCCACCATGAGCCACGGCGAAGGTTGGCAATTCATCCAATTGGGCCGCTCCATGGAGCGCGCCTGCGCGCTCTCCATCCTGCTCGACGCCTACTTCTCGGAAGCCGACGGCGCCGACGATCTCGATTGGGTGGGCCTTCTATCCAGTTGCGGCGCCTTCGAAGCCTACTGCAAGGTCTATACCGCCGACCTCGCGCCCGGCCGCGTCGCCGAATTCCTTCTGCTCAATCCCGAGTTCCCATTCACGGTGCGCCATTCCGCTGACCGCATGCACACCGCGCTCGAAGCCATCAGCGATACTTCCAGCTCGCGCAAAATCGCCGTCATTCAGCGCATCATCGGCAAGCTCCGTTCCTCGCTCGCCTATGCCCAAATCGACGACATCCTCTCTCGCGACATGCATTTCTACCTCAACGGCGTCATCGATCAATGCCGGGCGCTCCACGCGGCCGTGCACCAGCTCTACATCGAATACCCCATCGAAACCGCGCTCGAGGCTTGATGTTCTACGCCATCCGCCACTTCACCCGTTACCGCTACAGCCGCCCTGTTTGGCAAAGCATGATGGAAGTCCGCATGCACCCGCGCAGCGAATACGCCCAGCGCTGCTTCACCTTCCAGCTCTCCGTCAGCCCGCGCGCCCGCATCTTCTCTTATGGCGATCACTTGGGCAATCTGATCCATCACTTCGATATCCCCGAACCGCACCACCAGCTCACCATCATCGCCGACGCGCTGGTCGATGTGGACGCGCCCATGGATCTGCCGCAATCGCTTGGCCCCGAAGCCTGGGACGATCTCGACGCCATGGTCGAGGAAGACGACTACTGGGACATGCTGATGCCCAGTCACTTCGCGCGCCCTTCGCCCGAACTCGAAGACTTCGCCCGCGAATTCGGCGCCGGTCAGCGCGACGGCCAGGACCCGCTCGCGCTGCTGCGCTCCTTGAATTCCAACATCTATCGCTCGCTCGAATACGTCAAGGAAAGCACCTCCGTCGATTCTCCCATCGAAGACGCGCTCCGTTCCCGCCAGGGCGTCTGCCAGGATTTCGCCCACATCATGATTGCGCTCGTGCGCAATCTGCGCATTCCCTGCCGGTACGTGAGCGGTTACTTGTATCACGACCTGCTGCATGAAGACCGCTCCGCGGAAGGCGCGACGCATGCCTGGGTGGAAGCGCTGCTGCCGGGCTTAGGCTGGATCGGCTTCGATCCCACCAATAACTTACTGGTCGGCGAGCGTCACATCCGAACCGCCATCGGCCGCGACTACGCTGACGTCGCCCCCACCTCCGGCACCATGAAAGGCGCCGCCCAAACCGACCTCCAGGTGCGCGTCCGCGTCACGCCGTCCGAAGCCGTCCTCCCTCCCGACCAGGAATTCGCCTCCGACGAAGAATGGTCCCGCTTCCTGCTCAAGGATCAGGAAGCCGAGCAGCTCCTCGCGGCTCAACAGCAGCAGCAGTAACAATAACTCGCCTACACGCTCGCAATCGGCGAATGTTGGGTAAACTAATAGTGTCCAGCCCGCGATAATAACGCCTGGAGAGAAGCGTACGAGTCCGATGAACACGGCCACATTCACGATGGACGAGTGGCAGATACTCTTCCACGAAACCATGGCGGCGCTTCTGCGCGCTCAAGAAGCCGTTAAACGCCAGTTGGGGATATGGGGACTACTCAATTCTCTGTGGAAATGTGGCCGAGAGTTGAAGGCGTTGACCGCGGCATTGAAATCATTATCCGAAGCACCCGACGGCGCCATTCCTTTCGATTTCCTCAAGTCTCATCCCGAAAATGTCCGGGATCTGTCGTCTTCCCTCGATCGACTGCTTCAGACCGCGCAACAGAAAGGATTGATGAACCGTTCCATCACGGCCGGGGCGTTTCGAACGATTGACGCACGCCGCCAATATCTCTTGGACTATATGGATGCGCTTGAGCTGTCCCTCGATCCCGAGGTCTTGCAGTCGATAGAAGAGGGCCGGCAGCAGATCGAGCGCGGCGATTATGAAGTCATGGAACGGCTCTACTGAGCCGGGCCGCTCCGCCAAGTTTAAGCTCAGTCAGCAAGCAGCAAGTTACTTGAAGCGGCTTGATCGTGTAACCCGACAGCGGATTAACGATGCCCTCCTTGATGCGTTCGAAGACCCCATTGGTGCTTCGGATCACCTCATGAATCGAGGGCAGGAACGCAAGGTGCGGGTCGGAAGTCTTCGCGTGCTCTTCCGAATAGTCGATGATGAAATCCTAATCGATACGATCCTGCCACGAGGTGAAGTATATAAACACTCGCGGTAGATAGATGCATGATATTACCTACACGCTCGCAATCGGCGATCCCTTCCGCTCCTTCCACTTCCCTCGCGTAAAGTCCGGAAACTTCACCGGCGCGCTGCCTTGCGCCACGCTCATCTCGCTCAGCGGCCCCGGCGCCGACCACGTCGCCGCATCGTAAACGTCCAGATCCGGCGGCAGGCCCTTGCGCGCGCATTCCAGCAGCCGATACACCATGATGAAATCCATCCCGCCGTGCCCGCCCAGCTTCCGCGCAATCTCCCCTTGGCGCTTCCACAGCGGATGTTCGTACTTCTCCTTGTATTGCTCGATGCCGCCGTAGTCTTGTTCGCCCATCTGGCCATCGAAATAAATGCGCGGTGGATAGTCCTTGAAAATACCTTTCGTGCCCGCAATCGAATTGAGCCGCGAATACGGATGCGGGTTCGAAACATCGTGCTGCAAATTGACCGTCAGTCCATTGGTCGTCTTAATAAGAGACGTGTTCAAATCCCCGCAGATATAGCGCTCCTTCCACTTCGGATCGTCCCGCGCCACGTGCTCCTCGCGATACGCCGCCAACCCCTTCGCCGGCGTGCTCATCGAAACCAGGTAATCGAAACGGTCTCCGCGATTGATGCCCATGTAATTCGCCACCGGCCCCAGCCCATGCGTCGGATACAGGTTCGCGTTCAGTTGCGTGTGGAACCAGCGCCGCCACAATCCCTCGCCCTCATTCGAAAAAAGTTCATCGCGCAAATCGTGCAGGTACGCCGCTTCGCCGTGCAGCAAATCTCCAAAGAGTCCTGCGCGCGCCATGTTCAAGATCAGCGTTTCGTTCTCGCCATAGCAGCAGTTCTCGATCATGATGCAGTGCCGCCGCGTGGCCTCCGACGTGTCCACCATCTTCCAGCAATCTTCGATCGTCGTCGCCGCCGGCACCTCTGTGATCGCGTGCTTGCCCTGCTTCATCGCCGCCACCGCCATCGGCACATGCCACTGCCACGGCGTCGCGATCACCACCACGTCCAGGTCGTCGCGCGCCACCATCTGCTCGAACGCGTGGTCCCCCTGCGTATAAAGCGTCGGCGCCTTCTGTCCCGCCTTCTCAACCATTGCCTGCGCCTTTTGCGCCTTATCGGCGACGATGTCGCATAGCGCGTTCACCTTCGCATCCGCCGCCAAAAAATTCTCCAGCAGATTGGTCCCGCGCCCGCCCGTCCCGATGAGGCCCAACCTTGGGTCCTTGCCCTCGAACGGCACGTTCATCATCGTTGTCGCCGGCGTGGCGGCCTTTACTTGCGAAGCGGCTGCCACTGCCGCCGAAGTCTGCAAGAATTCTCGTCGAGTGCTATTTGATCCAGCCATTGTGCTGATCTTCTCAAACTCAGCGTAGGAGTGCACAGGGTGTTTGGCGCCCGTTGTGGGCGGCTCAGGTATAGTTTCAGCAAATGCTCAAATGCGCGGCGTTCTGCCTTTTCCTTCCAGTCTTCGCCGGAGCACAAACGACGGCCACACTCAAGTCGCCCGACGGCGCGCTTGCTATCACTTTTCAAACCACCCAAAACAGCCAGCCGTCCGAGTCGGGCCAGCTAGTCTACTCCGTCGCCTTCCACGGCAAGCCTCTGATAGAAGCCTCCGCCCTGCGCCTCGATCTCGAAAGCGAAAAACCGCTCGGCGCCGAAGTCCGCATCGCCGCGCAAAGTCCTTCGAACCACGACGAAACCTATCGCCTCGTCACCGGCAAAGCCTCCCTTGTGCGCGATCGGTACAACGCCCTGCGCATGGATCTCGAAGAGAACGGGGAAAACCGCCGCAATCTCTCCATCGAAGCCCGCGCCTATGACGACGCCATCGCCTTCCGCTACATCGTCCCCGAGCAGCGCCCTTTGCGCGAATTCCGCCTCAAGAAAGAAACCACCGAGTTCCGCATCGTCAATGACGCGACCACCTACGCGCTCGTTCTGCCCAACTACCGCACTATGTATGAGAGCGAGTACATCAAGCTCAACGCCAGCGCCTTCGCCAACAAGAACGGCCTCTCTAACCGCGTCCTCATCGGCCTACCGCTCCTCATGAACGTTCCCGGCGTCGCGTGGCTCGCCATCACCGAAGCGGACCTCCGCGACTACAGCTCCATGTATCTCGTAAACCCATCCGCCGACTGGGGCGGCCACCGCTTTGAATCGCAACTCGCCCCCGGCGACGATCCCGAAGTCGTCGTCACCGGCGCCCTGCCCCACCACTCCGCCTGGCGCGTCCTGCTCGTGGGCGACCAACCCGGCCGCCTCATCGAATCGAATGTCATCACTAGCCTCAACCCCGACTCCGCCATCAAGGACACCTCCTGGATTCACGCCGGCCTCACCTCCTGGGACTGGTGGAGCGGCAGCATCGGGTCCGACGGCAAATCCGCCTACACGACCGAAACGATGAAGTACTACGTCGATTTCGCCGCCAAATCCGGCTTCCCCTATATGCTCATCGATGCCGGCTGGTCCGCGCCCTGGGACATAACCAAGATGAACGGCAAAGTGGACATTCCCGAAGTGGTTCGCTATGCAGCTTCCAAGAACGTCAAGGTCTGGATCTGGCTGGCCTACGTGGATGTCGACGCGCAAATGAACCAGGCCTTCCCGCTATACGAAAAGTGGGGCGTCGCGGGCCTTAAGATCGATTTCGTCGAGCGCGACGACCAGCGCGGTATCGATTTCTACTACCGAGCTGCGCAACTGGCCGCCGAACATCATCTCATGCTCGATTTTCATGGCGCCACCAAGCCCACCGGCCTGGAGCGCACTTATCCTAACGTGCTCGGCTACGAAGCCGTCCTGGGCATGGAGCAGTCGAAGGCCGGCATGCGCGACAATCCCGATCACCGCTTGACCATTCCCTTCACTCGCATGCTGGCAGGGCCGATGGATTACACGCCCGGAGGCTTCGACAACGTCACTGAAAACAACTTCGTCGCACGTTCCCGCCGGCCCATGGTCATGGGTACCCGCGCGCAGCAGCTTGCCATGTATGTGGTCTACCAGGCGCCTTTTCAAATGGTCTCCGATTCGCCCAAGTCTTATGAAGATCAACCCGCCTTCCAATTCATTCAACACTCGCCCGCCACCTGGGACGAAACCCGCGTCCTCAGCGGCTCTCCCGGCGAAGATATCGTCATGGTCCGCCGCAGCGGCCCCGAATGGTTCCTCGGCGTGATGACTAACTGGACGCCCCGTCAGCTCGACATCCCACTTACTTTTCTTGGCGACGGCAAATACACCGCCGAAATCTACGCCGACGCCGACGATGCCGCGCAGTACCCCAAGAACGTCAGCATTCAAAAGAAAGTTGTCGATCGCGCCATGCACTTACAAGCCAATCTCGCTCCCGGCGGCGGTTACGCCGTGCGCTTTGTGCCGGTGAAGTAGACGCCGCCCCTGATAAGTGTGATTTTCTCTTGCACTCAAATAATCTAACGGCTAATATTCTAGAGTGTTTTAATCAGCAAGAACATCGCTGAATATTGCAACAAGGATAAGGGTGTTTACGTGTTTAATCGAGGTCTCGTCAGGCAAATAGCGTCGTGTCTTAGAATTGTTGGGACACTAAGCGCAGGGTTAATCGCCGCAATTTGTACCATGTCAGCCGCCCAGTCTCCCCCGGCTTATCAGCGTCTAGACGCCGCCGCCACTGTATCCCCGGATCGGCTCGAGCCCATGCCGGTTTCCGCCATGGCTGACGCCGTGTTCGCGGTGCCTCACGCTTTCTCTACCCGGCAAGTTCCCGATTTCGTCATGGAACTCCTGAAGCAGAGATTCAGTGTCGCGGAGGAAGCATATTGGAACCGCGGGCACGCCGGAGTACGGGAGCAGGATCTGGTCGCCGCGTTCAATCATCTGGCTGTGAGGCTGAACCTGCCGGAATACGCGCAGACCTCGCAGGACCAGCTTCACACGCTTAGAATGCATATGCTGCTCCGGAATCCAAGGTTTATGGGCCTACGGCTCACCAGGCAATCCGTAAACGGCGACCCCGAGCCGGTTTCTGAGACAATGTCGCCGCTTCAGGCTTACCACCTGGCGTTGACGATGATAGACGCCAAGCTTGTCGCTCCTCGTTATCAGCTTAGTCCGGCCGAGTGGGCGGTTCGCAAGCCCTTGCCCTCCAGTCCAAGCGCAGGCACGAGGAGGCGCCTATTGTGCACCTCTAATTCACCCCGCATGAAAGAAATGGACGATCGCCTTTACGCCGCCTTCGATTCCCTTAGCGATATCCAAGGACTGGAGATATTGACGGAAACATTGAACCGCATAGGCATCCGTTGAAGGCCAAATATATGCCATCACACAAAAGAGAACTCCGGCTTCGCAGCACCATGCACGTAGCCGGCTGCTGGGGAGTAGCCGCTCTCGCAGTCCTTTTCTCGGCCTGCGGGAAGCCGGCGCCCACGCCAACTATCGCGGGCGGAGGCATGGTCATCGAGACTCTGTTTCAAGACACCTTTGAAATGGACCCGATACCTATGCCGGGCGCTCAGATACTCATGCAATATGTCAAGGACGCTCAGTATAACAAGTATTATGCTGCCGGAATTGATACAAGTTCGATAAATGCATATACTGGCGCGAACGCCGAGTATTTCAACGCCGATAAGCGGACGCCCGCCTACTGGAGCTTCGCTTGGGGACCCGGGGGCGCTCATCCGGAGTGTGACCGGCGCTAAATCCTGAACCGGTCACGGCGAGTCCAGGTCGTGCAATTTTATGATCAGAACGGCAACTTTATTAGCCAGGTGCCCGCCTCGACAATCTCTTCGACGCAGCTGACATTCAAGCCGCCGAGTCTTTCGGCATCGGGAAATACGCCTTATCTTGCCGTTATTCTAAACGAAGATTCAAACGGCGATTACGAGTCGGTCGGAACTGGAATCATGCATGTCTTTACTCCCGGCGGTTGCAAACAGCCTCCGTGTAGTGAATCTGCCAAATAGCACGTAAGCGCCCGCCTTGAATTCATTTGTAACTTGATAGCGTATGAAAATAGCCTATGCCCTCAAGCCAATCTGCGGCTCCCATAACATGCCTCTTCCTGGCAGCGATTGTTTTCGTTTCCCGCGGCTATGCCGCCTCTTTCTGCACGCACGACCCGGTTCCGGATGATACAAAGCAACAATTCGAGTTCCTCGCAGGTTACTCGCCCTCATCCGCGACACTAATCGGCACAACGGAAGACCGGCGCTTTGTGATCGCCGGCTTCGAATATAGTTATCGTTGCTGGGCATGGCGCAATAACTCGATTAGCTTCACGCCTGGTATCCTGCCGGCCGCCATATTATTCCAGCCCGCTCAGTACTTATACACATTGCAAGACGGCTTCTATGCATTTCGCCAGACTCCGAGCCACGCCGTATACGGCTTCGCAATCCTTCCAGTCGGATTTACCTTCGATTTCGCACGCCGGCGCGCCGTTCATCCGTTCTTAGAAACCCGCGGCGGCATCATCGCGTCCACCGAGCCCATCCCTATCGATACCATCGACGCGACCGCGCTGAACTTTATATTCGATTTCGGCGGAGGCCTTCAGTGGACTGTCACTCAGAGGAACGCCATCTCGTTCGGCTATAAGTTCCTTCATATCTCAAACGCCAACACAACGGCGACCAACCCAGGCGTTGACAACAACGTCTTCTATGCCGGCTTCTCCTTTCTGCGCTGACGCACCGAAGCGCGGCCCCGCCAATCTCCTAGACTTGTTGCATGACCGGCCGCGAAGCGCGCTTGCACGGCACTCTGCGCGCCGTCCTGTTATTCGACATCGCCGAAGAGATCGATCTCACGCGGCTCCACGACCTGGTCGGCACCAGCCCGCGCCGCCGCGAACCCGCTTTCCGCGGCCCCGCGCCCGAATACGTTCGCTTCGAACGAACTCCCGTCGTCGAAAATCTGCCGCCCTGCTTCACCAGCGCGCGCGACGCGCTCCAAACGCGTGTCCGATATTTCCAATACGGAGTCGCCAGCGTCGAGCTGATCGCCCCCTTTCAGGGCGATTGGCAGCGCCTCATTCATCTCGCGAACCGCTGGATCATCTCGCCCGAGCTCGAACAGCAGGCCCGCGCTCTGCTCGCCAGCCGGCTCGGGCAGCTCCAGGACATTCTGATCAAACCGTATCCGAACTGGATCTCCGAAGATTACTACGTGATCCAGGTGGATCCCATCGGCGATGGCGCGCCCATCCCAGCCGACGAACTCATCCGCCATTGCGGCGCCCAGATCGCTCAAATCGTTCGTGGCGAAGAATCCCCGCTTTCCGACGCCGAGCGCGACGAAGTCTTGCAGTCGCGCATATCTTATTACCCCGCCGACCTTCTCGTCGTCGGCTGGGTCGCCGCCTTCGTCTATGACACTCCCGCCGCCGCCATCCCCACGCTCGATCTCCTTGAATACGCCAATACCCAGTTGCTCGAATTCCGCTACTACGACGAGGTCCTCACCAAAGTGCTGGCTAACGTTTACCGGCAGATCGACGTCAAGCGAGGCTTCTTCAGCGCCTGGCGCCTCGCCCGCGAAGCCGCCGAACTGAACACCATTCGGCTCGATTACCGCGAACTCTCCGAGCGCACCGAGAACGCCATCAAGTTCTTGAGCGACATGTTCTATGCCCGCGTCTATCGCCTCGCCGCCGCCCGCATCGGCGTCAACGATTACCGCAGCCTCGTCGCCGAAAAACTCACCACCGCCCGCGATCTCTACGAATCCATGGTCAATGAATTCCACCAGCAGCGCGCGTTCTTTCTGGAACTGATGGTGGTCATCATCTTAATCATCGAAATTGTGTTCCTCTTCCGCGGCAAGGGTTGAGTAATAAGACCTGACGCTGTTCCGCCCCGGACATGTCTTCCCAACACCGAACAGCCTAAAGCCCAGCCTCATTGATTCCATTGCCTTTGCTCCCGGTACCGGACGTGCCACTAACCGGTGGGCATTCGTTTCGTCTAAATTGCCCGAGGAGGCAACTTGAAAATCCCTGTTCTGTATCTCACTTTCGCCGCAGCCGCGCTGGTCGCTATTCCCCCCTCGATCCAGGCGGGAACACCTTCCTGGACGCGTGAGGAAAGCAACTGCTCCGCCAACAACTACCACGACAACGACCTCTCTACCTACGCCGAAATGAAGGAGCAGCGGCTCTCCGCCGCTTCCACCGAGGCAATCAACCCTGGAACGAACGGTTCCATCCGGGTTCATGGCTGGAACCAGAGCGACGTTCTGGTCAAGGCCTGCGTTCAGACTGCGGCGTCTACGGAGTCCGAAGCTCGCGGCCTGGTCTCACAGATATCCATCGCGCAAGGTCCCGGCCAGATTGAGCCCAACGGCCCATCCACTAACGATCAACTGCACTGGAATGTCTCCTACGAGGTCTGGCTTCCGGTTTCCTCCAACCTTGACATGCATGCTCACAATGGCAGCATTCATGTCGAAGAGGTGCGGGGCGAGATTCGCTTCCATACAACCAACGGCTCCGTGCATCTGGCCGAAGTAGGCGGGGACGTAGATGGCTCAACCACCAACGGATCGCTGACCATCGAACTTGCCGGCAACGCTTTTAACGGTAAGGGCATACATGCGGAAACCACCAACGGAAGCGTGAACCTCAGTCTTCCCGACAACTACTCCGCGCAGGTCGAAACCTCAACCGTCAATGGCCGCGTGAAAGTAGACTTCCCGGTGACCGTGAGCGGCGAGATCGGCAAAAGCATGTCGTTCCAATTGGGCAGGGGCGGCCCCGTGATTGAGGCCAGGACAGTGAACGGCAGCGTTCATATCGGCCGCAAAGCCTGACTGAACAACAGAACTCATCAAGTCTCCGCGTAATAGCGATCCCGAGCCTGCACCGCGAGCCCCTTCGATTTCGTTACGACGCGGAGACTCCGAAATCCCGATTTCGTCACCGGCTTGTCCGAAACGAATCCGATGCTGTATTCGCTCCGCAGCTCCTTCTGAATGGCATCGTAGATGTCTGCGATGCTCTGCTTCTTCGACGCCTCGAAATAGCCGCCGCCCGTTTCCTTCGAAAGCCGCTTCAAAACCCCTGCCCCACTCGGCCCCAGCATGCGGCCGCCGTAATACGATTCATCTGAAAACAGAATCGAATAGATCAACGTATCGGCGCGTTGAGCCGATTCAATCGCCTCCGGCAGCGAGATCGTGCTTCCCACGTCTACGCCGTCCGTCAGCACGATGAACGCTTTCCGGCCCTGCTGCTCCCGCATAATCTTCACCGACGCCTCTCGAACCGCGTCATAGAGCAGCGTGCCACTCCCATTGGCTGCCTCCTCGCGAGTGGGCGCGTTCAGCAGCTCTAGCGTATCTTGTAACTCCTTGTGCGAGGAAGTCAGGCCTTGCCGGATCATCACCGCCTGGTCGAACTGCACGATGACCGCTTTGTCCTTGCCCTCGCGCAGTACTTCGTCGAGGAACCGGTAACTGGCGGCCCGCTCTTCTTCGAGCACCCGCGCCTGGCTCAAGCTCGTATCCACCAGCACGCCGATCGTCAGCGGCAGATCGGACTCTTGAGAGAAGTACCGAATGGCCTGCTTCCGTCCGTCTTCATAAACCTCGAAGTCGTCTTTCGGCAGATTACGAACGATCGCGCCGCTCTTGTCGTGAACCGTAGCCAGGATGTTGACGACCTTCACTTCCGATGAAAACGTCGGCGCCTGATCCTGCCGCGCTCCGAGTCGCTTACCGAGCGCGAAGAAACCGATGGAAAGGACGGCCTGCCTCCGTGACCATGCTCGAATCGATGCGCGTTCCAATCTTCATCATAGTGGTCCTGAGACGGCGGTGCTGCCATAATAGACCCACGTCGGGAAAGAATATTTGGAGAACCAGATAGAGCTTTTTGATGACATTTCCACGACATATGTGGAGCAATTGGAACAGACTCTAGGCACACAATGGATTCACCTTCGAGAGGCCAGGTCCCGCACCCGTTCCAAGCTCGCCGAAGCTCGGGAAGCGCTCTCAGATCTCGATTCCGAGGACAACAGCATCATCGTCTCTGGATCGCTCGCTCGCGATGAATATACGAATGGGAGCGATTTCGATTGGAGCCTGCTCATCGACGGTCCCTGTGATCCAGAGCACCACCGGCTGGTTCGCAAGATCAGCGAAATTGTTCAAGAACTGGCCAATAAACCCGTAGGCGCTGAGCGGACGTTCGGTGACATGGTCTTCAGCCACGATCTCGTTCACCAGATTGGGGGGCAATATGACACGAACAGGAACACCACCCAGCGGTTGCTCCTGGTATTAGAATCGCGCGCCGTAGGGCGAAGAACCGAAGCCCTTGCGAGGGTCAGGCACAATGTTCTAAACCGGTATCTACACGAAGACCGAGGTTTTTGGCGCATGCATGCGCGATTTCGAATCCCTTGTTTTCTCCAGAACGATCTTGCAAGATACTGGCGAACCTTGGCAGTAGACTTCGCCTACAAATCTCGCGACCGCGCCGGACAGGGTTGGGCAATTCGCAATATTAAGCTGCGTATGTTCCAGGAAATTGGTGTACGTGGCAGGTTTGCTTGCATGCTACAGATGTCACGTGTACCCCATCGCCGAAGATGGCCCCAAGCAGCACGTTATTAACAGCTTGGAAAAGATTTTTTCCATGACACCACTGGAGAACGTAGCGGAAATGCTCCTCCGCTACCCTCATCTGCATGATTCGGCGCGCAAGATATTCGATTCCTATAACGAATTCATCAGGATACTCTCAGACGATGACAAGCGAGAACGCCCTGATGCGCTCGGGGATAATGACGACTCCGATGAGGTGTACCAGGCGGCACGCGCGCTCAGCCATATTTTTCGTGATGGCTTGCTTGAGTTCTTTTTTGATCCACAAACCGAAATGGAAATGTTGACCAAGAACTACGGAGTGTTTTGATGAGGCCTGTTGGATTTTCGACCGGCGCCTTGGCCTGCTCAGATTTCCGTCAAGGGCTCGCCATGATGCGTGGAAGACCATTTGAAGCCGTGGAGTTGTCGGCTTTGCGGAGGATAGAGCTTCCGCGACTGCTTGATGCCCTGGGCTCGCTCGACCTGTCGCCGTTCCATTATGTTTCGATTCACGCCCCGAGTCGATGTGAGTCTAATGAGGAAGCACTTATTTGGGACCAGCTACAAGAGAAGATTCGGCCAGAGTGGCCCATAATTTTGCATCCTGACGCAATCTACGATTTCGGGCTTTGGCGCGAACTTGGCTCGCGTGTTTGCATTGAAAATCTAGATAAGCGAAAGCCAATAGGCCGCTCCGCGCGGTCGTTGCGCCGGATTTTTGAACAACTGCCGGATGCGAGCCTGTGCTTCGACATCGGCCATGCGCGGCAGGTTGACTCTACGATGACCGAAGCGTACTTGATCCTTCGCGAATTCGGCTCGCGATTGAAACAGGTTCACGTCAGTGAAGTGAACGCGCGAAGCAAGCATGACCCCTTATCGTTCACTTCGGTTCTGGGCTTTCGAGAAGTCGCGAATCTCATACCAGATAGCATTCCTCTCATTCTGGAAACCCCGGTCCTTGAGTCGGGGATGGACAGGGAAATTGAGAAAGTGCGAGAGGCGCTACCTTCCCAAAGGAACGCAATGGTTGCTTGAAGCTTACTCTCCCGCGCTCCCGGCGGCGGCCGCCTGGCGATGGACCGCATCCAGAACGCCGTTGATAAACGCGAGCGATTCGTCTCCTGAAAACCGGCGCGCCAGCTCCAGTGCCTCATCGATAATTACAGGCGCGGGCACCGCTTGCTGGCCCAATTCGAAGATCGCCAGCCGCAGAATGTTGCGGTCCACCACCGGCATGCGTTCCAGCCGCCAATGCTCGGATTTCGCTTCGATCTTCTTGTCGATCTCGATGGCCTGCGCCACCGTGCCGCGCGCTAGTTCCTCCATGAACTTGTCGGGCTTGGGCTTCTTCTCGCTCTCTTCCGAATACAGCGAGTCGTAGTAATGCGCAATCGCGCGGTCGATGGGCTCGCCGCGCATATCCCATTCGAACAACACCTGCAGCGCACGCTTCCTCGATCTGTGCCGCGCCGCCATGGCTAGCTGTGCCCCTTCAGGGCGCGCACCAGATTGGCCAGCTCGATAGCAGCTTCGGCCGCTTCCGCGCCTTTATTTCCGCTTTTGCCTCCCGCCCGATCCATGGCCTGCTGCATGTCGTCCGTCGTGAGCACGCCGAACGCGATCGGCACGCCCGTATCGACGCTCACCCGGCTCAGGCCATCCGTCGCGCCTCCCGCCACATATTCAAAGTGCGGAGTATCGCCTCGCACCACCGCGCCCAGGGCGACGATCGCATCGCAGCGCCAAGCCAGCGCCTTGGCCGCTAAGGGCAGCTCCCAGGCGCCCGGCACCTTCACGAAACTGATATTTTCCTGCCGGCACCCGTGCTTTTCCAAAGCTTCGAGCGCCCCCTTGGCCAGTTGCTCGGTTATGAACTCGTTGAAACGGCTCACCACGATGCCAATGCGTAGATTGGCGGCGTCGAGCGAACCTTGGAACGTCCTATACGGCATGCGGGGATTACGCGCGCGAAAGGCCACGACTGCGCGCTATGGGATAATTCGATTACCCCTCAGTTTACCGCACCAGCATGGACCCCCGTTTTATACGCAATTTCTCCATCATTGCGCACATCGACCACGGAAAATCCACGCTCGCGGACCGCCTGCTCGAATACACCGGAGCCCTCTCGCAGCGCGAAATGATGGATCAGGTGCTCGATTCGATGGACCTCGAACGCGAGCGCGGCATCACCATCAAAGCCCATGCCGTTCGCCTGAACTATCTAGCCGAGGACGGCAACCTCTATGAACTCAACCTCATCGACACGCCCGGCCATGTCGATTTCAGCTACGAAGTCTCGCGCAGCCTGCAGGCCTGCGAAGGAACTCTCCTGGTGGTCGATGCCTCCCAGGGCGTCGAAGCGCAGACATTGGCTAACACCTATCTGGCCCTCAATTACGATCTCGAAATCATCCCGGTCATCAATAAGATCGATCTGCCCTCGGCCGAGCCTGAACGCATACGAGAGCAGATCGAACAAGTCATAGGACTCGACGCGAGCGACGCCATCCTGGCCAGCGCCAAAAACGGCATCGGCATTAAGGATGTCCTCGAAGCGGTCGTCCGTCGTGTCCCCGCCCCCCGCGGCAATCCCGACGCGCCTTTGCGCGCCCTCATCTTCGACTCCTGGTTCGATCCTTATCGCGGCGTTATCATCCTCACCCGCATCGTGGACGGCGTCTTACGCAAAGGGCAGAAGATTCGCTTGTTTTCGAACGGCAAGACTTACGAAGTCGATGGCGTCGGATTTCAATCTCCGAAGCCCATCCCTTCCGACGAACTGACAGCGGGCGAAGCCGGCTTCATGTTCGCCAACATCAAGACCGTTTCCGACGCCCAGATCGGCGACACGATCATGGACGACGCCGACCCCGCCTCCGAACCGCTGCCCGGGTTCCAGCAGGCCAAGCCGATGGTCTTCGCGGGTTTGTATCCCGTCGAATCGCACGAGCACGGACTGCTGCGCGATGCACTCGAAAAACTGCGCCTGAACGACAGCGCCTTCAACTTCGAGCCGGAGAATTCGGCGGCCCTCGGCTTCGGTTTCCGCTGCGGCTTTCTCGGCCTGCTGCATCTCGATATCGTCCAGGAACGGCTGGAGCGCGAATTTCAGATCGACTTAATCACGACAGCGCCTGGCGTGCGCTACCGGGTAACGATCACCAGCGGCGACGTTATTGAAGTCGATAACCCTCAAAAGTTCCCCGAGCCTACTAACATCGAACAGATCGAGGAACCGATCATCGACGCCACCGTCATCACTCGCGAAGAATACATTGGCGAGATCCTGAAGCTGCTCGAAGAAAAGCGAGGCGTGCAGAAGAAGTTCGAATACATCGGCACAGGCCGTGTGCTCCTGCTCTACGAACTTCCGTTGAACGAGATCGTTCTCGATTTCTACGATCGCTTAAAATCCGCATCGCGCGGCTACGCTTCGCTCGATTACCATCTGTCCGGCTATCGCGTTTCGCCCATGGTCAAGCTCGATGTGCTGGTGGCGGGCGAACCTGTCGATGCGCTCTCGATCATCGTTCATCGCGACTTCGCCTACGATCGGGGCAAGGCTTTGATCGAACGCCTAAGGAAATTGATTCCACGCCAGATGTTCGAAGTGGCGCTGCAAGCCGCCATCGGCACAAAAATTATTGCTCGCGAGACAATCTCCGCGATGCGCAAAAATGTTCTCGCGAAGTGTTATGGCGGCGATATCACACGCAAACGCAAGCTACTCGAAAAGCAAAAAGAAGGGAAGCGACGCATGAAGCGCGTAGGCCGCGTGGAGATTCCGCAAGAAGCGTTCCTAGCCGTACTCAAAGTTAGCAGCGAATCCGAGTAAGTGTAATCCGATAACGCGTACGGTGTAGTACGAGTTAGCAAAAGTATCCTCTTGCAGTCGCGACCATTTCCTTTCTAAACTGGACGCTCAGCCAGTGTTTTAAAATGCACGCCAGCCGCTATCATCTCGGCAAGGCCACTCGCGCCGTCTTTGCAGAAGACGGGTTGAAGGGCTTCGTATTGCTTCCGGAAGGTTCGGTGCTCTCTATCGAGAGCTTCGACAGTCCCGAACGCCTGGTGCGCGTGCGGTGGAACAACCTGCTGCTTCTGATGTTCTGGCAAGACCTCCTGGAACGTGCGGTTCCGATTCCGGAACCCGTGCCGGCGAGCGCGCCGCTCGCTACGCAAAGCCTCTAACTTAACCCTTTTGCGAAAATCGCTTCATGGCGGAAGCGGCACTCGCCCTGCACAATATCGTCAAGACTTACAAGACCGTGCGCGCTCTGGACGGCTTGAGCCTATCGGTCGAGCGTGGAACGATCTTCGCTCTGCTGGGACCGAACGGCGCCGGCAAATCGACGACCATCAAAATCTTGACGACGCTCGCGCGGCCCGATTCGGGCGAGGTGCGGGTGGCGGGGCTCGATGCATTGAAAGAGCCGCAGCGAGTGCGCCGAGTGATCGGCTGCGTGGCGCAGCGCTCGGGCGTGGATGTCGATTCGACCGGCCTCGAGAACCTGACGCTGCAGGGACGCCTGCACGGCATGGGCGGCGCGGAATTGAAGTCTCGCGTCTCCTCCCTTCTGGAACGATTCGGCCTGGCGGCGGCGGCGGCCCGCATCGCCCGCACGTATTCCGGCGGCATGCAGCGCAAGCTGGATATCGCGATGGGCTTGATCCATCGGCCGGAGATCTTATTTCTGGACGAACCCACAACCGGGCTCGATCCCGAGGCGCGCAGCGATCTATGGGACGAGATCGCCCGATTGTCTACCAAAGGCCTGACCATTCTGTTGACTACGCATTACCTCGAAGAAGCCGACCGGCTCGCTCGGCAAGTCGCGATCGTGGATCGCGGGCGCGTTGTGACGGAAGGCACGCCTGAGTCGCTCAAAGCCGAGCTGCGCGGGGATTCGGTGCAGATCGATCTTGCCTCGGCGGCCACGCTTGCGGCAATCGACCGATGCTTCGAAGCCGTTCCCGGCGTGCACGATCTTCAAGTGACCGGTTCGACGCTGCACGCGCGCACCGATCACGGGGCGACGGCGGTTCCTCCCATGCTGCTCGCTCTTGAGGCCGCCGGCATTCGCACCAGCTCGGTTCGAATAGCGCGGCCGTCGCTCGACGATGTCTATCTCCGCTACACCGGGCGCACCATCCAGGAAGCGGAACGGGAGGGCCGGCAATGACTCTCTTTCGCGAGTCCTGGTACCTGATGGGGCGGCTGCTTATCATTTTGCTGCGGCAGCCCTGGTATGTCGCTCTGACTCTCATCCAGCCGATTATCTGGCTCGTGCTCTACGGGCAGCTTTTTCGGCGCGTTGTGGAGCTTCCGGGTTTTCGTTCCTCATCTTATATCGATTTCCTGACCCCCGGCATCGTCATCATGTCCGCGCTGTTCTCCTCCGGCTGGACTGGAATGGGCGTGATCAACGATCTGGACCGGGGGGTGATGGATCGTTTTCTGATCTCCCCGGTGCAGCGGACCGCCATCATTCTCAGCCGGCTGATGAACCTTTCGGTCATCACCATCGTGCAATCGCTGATTCTCTTCGGCCTGGGCGCGATCCTGGGCGCGCGCTATCCGGGCGGCCCGATCGGCCTGTTCGTACTGTTACTCGCGGCCATCCTGCTAAGCATGCCGTTCGGCGCGCTTTCGATCGCGATGAGCCTGACTGTCCGTAAAGAGGAGTCGGTGATCGGGGCGGTCAACTTCGTCCTGCTGCCGCTCACGTTCACCTCTCCGGTGTTCATGGCGGCCACGTTGATGCCCGGCTGGATGCGGACAGTTGCTCATTTCAACCCGGTCAATTGGGCGGTCGAAGCCGGCCGTGGCGCGTTGCAGGCCACCGCCTCCCCAGGCGCAATTCTATTGCGCGTCGGTTTACTCGCCGCGCTCACGATCGCGAGCGGCTGGATTGCGACGCGGGCATTCCGGTCCTATCAGCAATCGGCGTAGAAGATGGTTCCAGGCCGCGCGTCGGGCCGTGCGGGATCTTGACCGTATATGACTGATTTGGGAGGAAAAGTTTTGTGGAGCGCGGCGGCACTCTCGTTCCGGCTGATAGTCTCGACAGATGCGAACGAATCTCAGAATTGCCGCATTGCTGAGTTGTGTGCTCGGATGTTTGCCATTCACGGCCGCCGCCGGGGACCGGGCGGGCGGCGACTGGCGGGCGACTGTCAAGCAGCAGCTCAAGCTCTACGGGCATAGAAACTGGATCGTGATCGCAGATTCGGCTTACCCGGACCAGTCGGCGGAGGGAATCGAAACGATCGTTTCGAACAGCGATCAGTTGGACGTTCTAAAGGAGGTGCTAGCCGATGTTTCGGCCTCGAAACACGTGCGCGCGATCCCGCACACGGACAAGGAGCTGAACTTTCTACGCGACGAAGACGCTCCAGGCATCGACGCGTACCGAAAACAGTTGTTCGCGCTCCTGCCCGCGGCCCAAGCCAGCTCCGAACTGCATGAAGATATCATTCGCGCCCTGGACGCCGCCAGCAAAACGTTCCGGGTGCTGATTATCAAGACCAACATGACCCTGCCGTACACGTCGGTTTTCCTTCAACTCGATTGCCGTTACTGGCCGACGGAGGCAGAGCAGAAGCTAAGAGCGAGAATGGCGCAGTGAAGGGGCTGCCGGGGGGAAACAGGCTGGTGAGCGCGGTAGGAATCGAACCTACAACCTAATGATTAAGAGTCATTTGCTCTGCCAGTTGAGCTACGCGCCCGTTTCGAGGGGTGGCGCACGGTGAAAGCAGGCCACGAAAACGACTATAGCATTCGCGCATATCGAGGCTGTTCCTGAAGGCGGTCGAGTAAGCAGGCACTCGTCATCGGCGGCCTGGAGCCGGATCCAGCGGAATATCCAACGAACCGATGCGCCCGGAATGCTGGTCCTGTACGACAACCCGTATCGTGCCGGTCGCCGGCCGTAAGGCCACGGTGGCACGAGTCGTCAGCCACCCATGGGAACGCAGCAAGGAGTTCGGTACGCTTAGCGGCACAGAGTAGGGCGGAATGGCGAATACCCTTCCGCGAGTCTCTTTCTGTCCGATCAACACCTCCAATCGCGCGTTCCAGGCCCCCTGGCCTGCCTCAAGAGTCAGATTGCCGGGATCGATGTAAATAACAGTTCGCGCCGTGGCTGGATTCCCAGACAGTTTTTGCGCATCCGCCTGCAGTTGAATTGCGTTCGCCATAAACGGGCTGTCCATGGCCGCTCGTAGTTGCGTCTGCCTCTCTGCTTCCCCTGCTGCTTCGGCTTCGCCGAAGGCCCAGTATCCCGGCCTGTATCGGAGGTGCACTTGCGGCCTGTCCACCGCAAGCCGTATGGGGTGGTATTTGCCGTCAGGCTCCGCTTGCAAATAGAACCCCAGTGTGTAGCTGCTGCGCTCGGCGAAAGCGGCGTCGCGCAGATCTTGCGCAAAACCATTGCTATTGAAATAGGCCTTGCCTCCACTGCGCCGCGCCAGTTCCATCAACCCCGAAAAATCGTAAACCTGCATGGAATTGACTTGTCCGGGGCCTACCGGTTCGGCCGCGGGCAAACTTCGATTCTCGGCGTCGAAGCTGTGATCCGGCATGAGACCGCGCGCATCCACCGGGTAAATTCCTATGTCATTCGAAAGAAGACGATTCACCGCCAACAGCAATTTAGACCGGTAGGGCGGCAGTGCCGAACCCGGCAAACGCGTTGTCGGAAACGGATCGGGAAAAACACTCGCAAACCAGATGAGCGTCTTGCGTCCCGGCACTCCCGCCAAATGATTGGCGATCGCGTTCAGTGCATTGGTCAGACCCTGCACGCGACCAAGGCTCAACAATTCCGGCAATTGAATGCGGCTGTCGCGCGTGGCAAATCCCGGCGCGTCCCGGTCGTGAAAGGCGGCCGCCGCCGGCAGAAGCTCGGCCAAGGTCGCATGTGGAAGCTTCTGTAGTTTGGCCGCAAGCCGTCGCGGGTCGTCGTCGAAGTCCTGCAATACTTCTAACCCATTGAGAGGGTCGAGTGAGTAAATCGCGATTCGATCCGCCGAACCTAGTCCCCCGATGAAGCGAACCACATCGGGCCACGCCCGTTCCCAATCTGTCCCCGGCGTATCGAGTGCGTCCAAGAGAAGCACGCTGTGCATGCCGCCCATCTCTTGCCGAATCGAATTCGAATATCGTCCGAGGGTGGGCGCAGGGGGGGAGGTTGGCTCGTCGTCCGCCGTCCAGTTTTGATGGAAAGCGGAAATCGAACGCGCGATGCCCCGTTCCCACAGGGCGAAATCCTTGCGCTTCAGATCCAGGACCGGGGCGCCGCCCGGGCCGGTCACCACTACGGTCACTTCTACTAATTGCGTCGTGCTTCGAATCACCGGCTCGGAATGCGCGAACGCCACCAGCGGAACGGCGGCGCTAAGTCCGATACGAATAAATTGCCGGGCCTTGTAGTAAATCAGCGTCATTCCCAATGTAAGATCCGCGGAAGTGGGTAGGGCGCGTGGAGCGATGCCTACTCGTAGTGTAAGGCGACCAGAGGGTCGACGCGGAAGGCGCGGCGGGCGGGAATGAGCGTCGCGATCAGGGCAATAAAAATGAGAATCGCTGTGACCGCGATCAGCGTGGCGGGGTCGTTGGGCTGCACGTCGAACAGCAGGCTCTTGAGAAGGCGGGTCAGCAGCAGGGAAGAGCCGAGACCGAGGGCGATTCCGATACCCAGAAGCGCCAGGCCTTCGCCGAGGACCATGCGAACGACGTCGCGGCTCGAAGCGCCGAGAGCGACGCGAATGGCGATCTCCTGAGTCCGCTGCACGACCGAATACGAGAGCACGCCATAGACGCCGATGGCGGCGAGCAAGACGGCCATGATCGCGAATGCCGCGAGCAGGATGAGCTGAAGGCGCGGGCGAGCGACGGAGAGGGAGACGATATCGTCCATGGTCCGGACTTCTGAGACCGCCTGATCGGGATTGACGCGATGGATGGCGGCGAGGACGGCGTTGGCGATGCGCTGGGGGTCGCCGTGGGTGCGGATGGCGAGGTTCGCGAAGTACATCGCGGCTTGCGAATTGTCGAGGTAGATGGTGGGCTGCGGGGGCTTTTCGAGCTCGGTTTGGCGGGCGTCGGAGACGACGCCGACGATGCGGGCGGGGCTTTGGACGGTCCAACAGATATTCAACTTCTGGCCGACGGGGTCCTGGTTCGGGAAGTACTTGGAAGCGAAGGCTTGGTTGACCAGGGCGACGCTTGGGGAAGAAAACGTGTCGCGGGATGAGAAGCCGCGTCCGGCGCGGATGGGCGTTCGCATGGCTTCGAGATAACCGGAGGTGATGATGAGGAAATCGGCTCCGGGGGAAGAACTCGGGATCAAAGGTTCGCCCAAGCGAGAGAAGCAGGAGCCGGAGACGCGGCCGGTCATGGGAAGGAAATGAGTGGAACCGGCGGCCTGAACGCCGGGAACGGTTCGAACTTCATCGAGCACCCGATCGACATAGCGGGCCCGCGCGACGGGCTGGCCGAATTTAGAGGGCGCGGTGAAGAGATTCATGGTCAGCAGATGATCGGTGGAGAAGCCGGGGTGAACCGAGAGCAGGTGAGCGAAGCTGCGGAGCATGAGACCGGCGCCGGTGAGCAGCAGCAGGGAAAGCGCGATTTCGGTGAGGACGAAGGCGTAGCGGAAGGCGCGGTTGACGCCGACGCCGGTACGGAGGGAGCCCTGCTTGAGCGCGTCTTGCACGTCGGCGCGGGATATGCGGAAGGCGGGAACCAGGCCGAACAGGACGGTGGTGACGAGGGCGATGGCGAAAGAGAACAGGAGCACGCGGGAATCGAGGCGAATACCGGACATGAGCGGCAGGCCGGTATCGGGCGGAAGCAAGGCGAGCAGGCCTTTGAGGGCGGCGTCGGCGGCAAAGATTCCGGCGAACCAGCCGATCAAAGCAAGCGCGAATGTTTCAGACAGTAGCTGCTGAACAAGGCGAAGCTTGCCGGCGCCGAGAGCGGCGCGGACGGCGATTTCCGGCAGGCGGCGGGTTCCGCGCATCAGCAGAAGATTGGCGAGATTGGCGCAGGCGACGAGCAGAACGAAGCCAACGGCTGAGAGCAGGACGATCAGCGGAAGGCGGACGTCTTCGGTGGAATCCTGCTGGAAGGGAACGACCTCGGCGGTCCATCCTTTGTCTGAGTCGGGGCGCTCGCGGGCGAGCTGGGCGGCAATGCGCGCCATGTCGTCCTGCGCCTGCTTCAGCGTGACGCCGGGCTTAAGGCGAGCGATGACGCCGATCCAGCGGCCATCCTGATAGGCCTTGGAGCGAACGATTGGGAAAGAGGTCCACAGATCGGCCGGAAGGTTGGGGAACGAGAAGCCGCGCGGCATGACGCCGACGATGGTGTTCTTCTCGCCTTCAACGATGATTTGCTTTCCCAAGACGCCACGGTCGCCCGCGAAGCGCGATTGCCAGAAATCGTAGCTGAGGATGACGCTGCCGATGGGCGCCGGCTTGTTTTCCTCGGGCAGGAAGGCGCGGCCGAGATAGGGCGAGACGCCGATGATGGAAAAGAACTCGGGCGAGACCTGGATGGATGGCACGGCGACTGGGTCGCCATCACCGGTGATGGTGAGATTGCCGCTGTTGATGGCGGCCATATGGGTGAAGCTGTGGTTGCGCTCGCGCCAATCGAGGAAGTTGAAAGGGTTGACGACGCTGCGAGACCAGCCGCGCGCGGGGTCCGCTTCCCAGATGCGGACGATGCGGCGGGAGTCGGGATAGGGCAGCGGGCGGAGGAGGACGTGATCGACGACGGTGAAGATGGCGGTGTTGGCGCCGATGCCGAGGGCGAGCGTCAGGATGACGATGGCCGCAAAGCCGGGGCTGCGACGGAGCAGACGGGCACCGTAGCGCGTGTCTTGACAAAGCGGCGCCAAGGCGCCTTGTAAGACCGACGCCAGGAACCGCATAATCGCTCTTCTATCTGCGGCGGCGAATGAGGCCCAGACTGCTAACGCCGAGGCCGAGCAGCAGGAGCGTGGAAGGCTCGGGAACGAGGGTCGCCATGAAGGTGCCGGTGAATGGGGTATCGGGATCGATTCCGCCTAGCAGTTCGCTCGCGGTCATGCCGTCGAAGGTCGCCGACATGGTAGCGGTGAAGTTCATACGCGAACCGTTGGAGGTGTCATAAACGAAACCATCCACGTTGAAGGCGATGATGGCGCCGTCAGGCGTATTGGTAACGGTATACGGGCCAGACGAAGAGCCCGGGACAAGTTCGGTCAAGTAGAGCTGGAGGTTCGAGCCGCCTGAATCGAAGGTCATGAAGGGCAGCGACGAGCCGGGGGTGGGGGTCAGCGTGGTTCCGGTAGTGGAAGTGCTGAGACTCTGAATTGTTCCGAATTCACCGGTGGCGACGCCGCCAGATTGAAAAACGCCGGAGTTGACCAAGGAGACTTCGAAGGTTCCGTAACCTGGGGCCGGCGCATAGGGCGCGCCGGTCGGATACTGCCCGAAAGAGATGGCCGAAGACGAGACTTGCACTTCTCCGTTGATCCCGAGATCCATGGTTGCAGCGGATGCGGTTGCCGCGGATGCGCCGATGGCGAAGCAGGCTGCCAGAGCCGTGCTGGAAAGAGTGAGTCGAAGCTTCAAGATAGACCTCCGCAGCTTTGAGACCGATGGTCTGGCGGACAACGCCGCCTCATAAGTATATATCGCGCCTTGTGAGAAGAAGTTGCATCAAACCTTCTTCGCGGGGGTGAGCGCTTCGCTTTTGAGAATCTTGCCGCCCTCTTGAATCGTGTAGAGGCGATTGACGTCGAGGTTTTCGAGCTTATCGATTTGGCCGCTGAGCCAGCGGATTTCGACGGAATCGACCTTTTCGGCATGCTCCAGGCCGAAGTGCATGCGGAGATCGTTTTGAGAGAAGTAGCTGCCGCCGCTGCGCAGCTCGTCCATTTGAGCTAGAGGCTTGGCGGAATCGGGCTTCGTTTTGGCGGTGACGATGACGCGGGTTCCAATGCCGGTGCGATTGCTCTTGACGCCGACGAGCTTGATCTTGATCCAGTTGCGATTGAGCGTGGAATCGCAGCGCAGGAGCTGGGGAATGGCGTTGACGCAGTTGACCGCGACATCGATATCGCCGTCGTTATCGTAGTCGCCGAAGGCGCAGCCGCGCGCGGGAGCGGCTTCCATGATGCCGGGGCCGCCTTTTTCGGTGACCTCTTCGAAGTGGCCGTTTTGGAGATTGCGGTAGAGATACTTGTGCTCGGCGTACTTGAGGTCGGTCTTGGATTTATCGACTTCGGGGTAGACGTGGCCGTTGGACATGAGGATGTCGAGCCAGCCGTCGTTATCCATGTCGAAGAAGCCGACGCCCCAGCCGAGCAGGCGGGTGTTGACGCCGATGCCGCTCGGGTAGGTGCGGTCTTCGAAGGAGCCGTCGCCGAGATTGGTGTAGAGCGAGTCGGTGTCGCCGGCGAAATTGGTTTTGACGACGTCGAGATTGCCGTCGCGATTGTAGTCGCCGATGGAGACGCCCATGCCGGCTTGCGGCTTGCCTTCGGGCGAGAGCGCGGCGCCGGATTCGATGGCGATGTCTTTGAACGTGCCGTCCTTCTGGTTCTGGTAGAGAGTGGCAGTGGAAGAATCGTTGGCGACGTAGATGTCGGGCCAGCCGTCGTTATCGAGATCGGAGGCGGCGACGCTCAGGCCGTAGGTACCGGCGGTGTTCCAGATGCCGGCCTTCTGGCTGACGTCGGTGAAGGCGCCATCGCCGTTGTTGCGGTAGAGAATGTTCTTGCCGCCGCGCAGCCCGGGCGGGCCGCAGGCGACCAGCAGTCCTTTATACGTGCAGGGACCGGCTTCGGGCGGAGGCGCGGTCTTGAGATCCATGTCGACGTAGTTGGCGACGAACAGATCGAGGTGGCCATCCTTGTCGTAATCGACCCAGGTGCAACCGGTGTTCCAGCGGACCTTGGGGCCGGGTTGAGCGAGGCCGGCTTTTTCCGTCACGTCCGTGAACGTGCCGTCGCCGTGGTTGCGGTAGAGAGCGTTTTGGCCGTAGTAGGTGACGAATAAATCGTCGAAGCCGTCGTTATCGTAATCGCCGACGCAGCAGGCCTGACCCCAGCCGGTCTTGTGCTCGAGGCCGGAGCCTTTGGTGACGTCGGTGAACGTGCCGTCGCGGTTGTTCTTGAAGAGCCGGCAATGGGGCTCCTGGCCGGAGGGGAAGCCTTCGAGACGCCAGCCGTTGACGAAGAAAATGTCAAGCCAACCGTCGTTGTCGTAGTCGTAGAAGGCGAGGCCGCAGCCGGTGGTTTCGAGCAGATACTTGTTCTTGCCTTCGCCGCCGTAGATGGTTTTGACGGCGAGGCCGGAGTCGTGGACGACATCGACGAAGCTGACGCCGAGCGGAGTGCCTTCAATGGGCGACTTGGGTCCTTTTTCACCGGGGCGGGCCTGGGCGTGGTAGTCGCGCTCGACGGGGCCGGGGAGCTGCTGGCGGGCGACGGCGGCGAGATCGGCGAAGGGGAGCACGAGCGCGGTGCGGCTGAGGGATTGGAGGAACTTTCTGCGACTGCTCATTGTTGACCCGATTGGAGGATCGCGGCGCCGGGGATGTCGGTGTGGACGTGGAAGGGAGAGCTTTCGATGGAGATTTCGGGATGCTGGCGCAAGAAGTTGAGCGAATAGGTGGGCGCGCCGGGATCGATTTGCTTGGTGGCGAAGAGCGCGGCCTGCTGGGCGGCTTTGTCTTTCATGCCCATCCGCCTGTAGAGGACGGCGAGGTTGTAGTGGGCGGCGAGATCGTCGGGATCGATCGATTGCAGGGCTTCGAACTGCTGGCGCGAGTCCGTGTAGCGGTGCTGCTGGTAATAGGAGATGCCGAGCTCGCGGCGGGCGTCGCGCGATTCCGGGTATTGCGAGACGACGTTTTCGAGATCCGCGATTTCTTTATCGCAGTTGCCTTCGCGGCGCTCGACTAGAGCTAGGTAGTATAGGGCTCGGGCGTAGTTGGGCTTGAGCGCGAGAGCTTTTTCAAGCATGGGGCGAGCGGTTGAATACTTTTCCCATTCGATGGCGGTGAGCGCGACGTTGACGTAGCCGTCGGCGTAATCGGGACGGAGCTTGACGACCTGCTCGAAGGCGGCGGTTGCGTCGGCGTACTGTTGCTGGTCGAGATAGGCGATGCCGAAGTTGTTCCAGCGCATCCATTCGGGATTGTCCCGCGGGTCGGTGACGCCGGGCGCGTTGTCGCCGATGTTGAAGGTGCGGGCGCGCGAGGCGATCTCGATGACGGGATAGGCGGGATGATCGGGGCCGAGGACGTTGTTCAGATAGCTCTGGCGGAGATGGCGGTAATTGACGCGGGCGGTTGCGGTGAGCGGGCCCTTGACGCCGGGCGGAATTCGGAACTGATAGCGGACCAAGACGGAGCGGCCGGATGGAACGGTATTGTCGTAGGCGTTGGAGTGGATGGTCCAGACTTTATGGTTGTCGACAAAATCGCCATTGACGTTGATGGGCCGGTTGGTGAAGCTGTGGGCGCGGCGGTCGAGCGAGCCGTCGGGATTGAGGAAGCCGCTGTGGTAGAGTTTCCTGCCGGCGGCGTCGGAGACTTCGAATTCGACCCAGGCTTCATAGAGGTCGCGCACTTCGGGGATGAGCGAGTGGCCGATGTTTTTGTTCTGGATGACCATGACCATCTGAACGTTGTCGCCGGGTGAGAGGCGGAAGGGTGTCGCGCCAAGCGGGGCGATTACCTTGTCGTCAGGTTCTTTTCGAAGACCGAAGAAATCGAGGTTGAGATACATGCCGGATTTCAGGAATTCGGTGGTCTGTTTGAGCTGATCGTCGAAGCCGTAGTAGAAAGGCACGGCGGTGTTGCCGGCGAGCCAGCGGTGCATGGCGAAGGTCTTCTTTTTAGCGCCGTATTCGTCGTCGCGGGCGGGCTCGCGCATCATGTGGCAGCCCTGGCAGGAGGTGAAGTCCGTGGAATAGAAAGTGAGCGGATTGCGGCGGGAGAATTTCGAGTTCTGCCACTCGTCGTAGACGGTGAAGGCGCGGATGAACTTGTAGCTGTTGAGGGGGTTGGGAAGATTGGCTTTGTGGCAGGCGGCGCAGAACTCGGGGGTGCGGTAGAAGTCTTTCATCACGGCGGCGGAGTGGCGCTCGGGATGCTGCAGGATCTGTTCGTCGGGGACTTCGCCGGGGATGCGGTTGCCTTTTTCGTCGAGCAAGACGGAGGGGACGCCCATGACGAAGCTGCCGTTGCCCATGGCGGGCTGGAGCTTTTGGACGGAGTGGCAGGTGGTGCAGGTGAGGCCGTCGCGATCGAAGGAGCGATCGACTTGAGAATTGCGGGTGAGGGCGCCGGAGAGGACGCCGATGGGGTTGTGGCAGCTATCGCAGTGGCGGGTGAACTCGACGCCTCGGGTGCGGGCGAGGATGTTGACGCTGGTGCGGTAAAAGGGCGTGCGGAAGGAGTTGGAGTGGAGGGCCTGGCGCCATTCGGCGTAGGCTTGCGGGTGGCAGCGGGCGCAATAGGAGGCGGGCAGGAAGGCGCTGGGCGGGAGGAAGCTGTTGGTTACAGTGGCGGCGTTGCCGGGAAGCGAGAAGTTTTGCGGGCCGAAGGCGAAGTCGTAGGTTTCGGAGATGTGGGAGGCGTAGGCGGCGAGATCGGGAGTGGTCGATTGGGCGCGGAGGGCGAGAGTGGGCGCGGCAAGGGCGAGGCATGTGCGCAGGACGAGGCGCGCGCGAAGGTTCTTGAAAGTTCGCATCCGTAGCGAGATCCGGATTTCGGAGGGCTTAGCTACTTATTCTAATGCAGTGGACGGGGGCGGGGGAACGGGGCGCCGGGTTTTGGCGGGGAGCAGGGCAGTGAAGCTGGGGATGAGATGGCCGTCGGGAGCGTTGCGTTCGGATTCGATGTGCTTGAGCCAGTCTTCATAGAGCATGGTTTGAGAACCGACTGTTTCGCAGCCGCATTGGGCGGGGGTGGGATTGAGCCAATCGTAGGCGGCGGGGACGCCGTTGGTGAAGTAGAGCAGGCGGGTGATGAGCTGGGGCGGCTCGGGGCGGGCTGCGGCGTCGGCCTTGATCTGGTCGTTCGAGGGGACGAGGACGGTGGAGCAGACTTCGTCGTCGCCGAAGATCTGGGCGTACTGCTTGAGCTTGAGTTTTTCGGCGGTTTCCTGTTCGAGGCGGTCGAGCCATTTGATGTTGAGGGCGGCGGCGCGGGCGCGGGCGCGCTCGGCGAGTTCGTGGCGGCGGAATTCGCGGTCGTAGTGCGCTTCGACGGCCTTGTACCAGCGAAAGAAGGTGCGCTCGGCGGAGGTCTTATAGCGGAGCGCGTTGCCGAGGATCTTGTGGTTATCGTCGGTCCAGAGCCACGCGTCTTGAGGCAGGCGGACCTGGACCTGGCGCAGCCATTTTTCGGCGCGCTTGAGGAACCAGGCGGCGTGGGCAACCTCTTCGACGAGCGATTCGGCGAGAGGGTCTTCGGGGTTGTAGGAATCGAACCAGTGATTCACGAGGAAGTCGAACTCGGCGGGATCTTCGTTGGGGAGGAGGAGCTGTTCGGAGCGGCAGCCGTGGGTAACACGGTTGAGGGACGAGCGGGACTTGCCTTCGGGCGAGGTAGGGCCGGTGCTGCGGCCGGGATTTTTTTCGCGGGGCGGGATGGGAGATTCGTCGTCGTCGAACATTTTTTTGAGGCGCGCGCGCTTTGGAGCAAATCGCTTTGAGAGAAGTGTGGCGGGGCGGAGCGGGCGGCGAGGGCGCCGTTAGAGGCGAAGCGGTTGATTCGAAGCGGGAAAGAATTTTTCGAGCGGGTTGTGATCGGGGGGCGGTGGAGGAGGTGGAGGGTGGTTTTACCGAACGAAGTGGGGGTGGATTCTTAGCCCGATTCTGGAATTCCTATAAGATTGTCTGGTGCAAGACGAAGAAAAGGAGCTTCTAAAAGTAGGAACGGACGCTTTGTTCGCTCCTTTTGCAAACCTGATCGGCAAGCTCTTCGGTGGGGCGGCTGAGGAGATCGGTGCAATGTTGCGCGATCAAGTGACAAACAGGCGCAAGATCAGACAAATCCGTCTATTTAAAAAGCTGAGTGCCGCTATAGAAGACTCTGGGATTCATCCTCGGCAAATCCCGGACAATATCTGGATTCCTGCGCTTGAGGCCGCTTCAGTCGAAGATGATGAGTCTATCCAGGAGCTGTGGGTGAACCTCTTGGCTAACGCAGCGGATTTGGAAACCGGCGAGCGCATACACAAGGTCCATGTGAGCATTCTGAGGGAATTGACATCCGAAGGCGCACGATTTTTGGACGCACTATTCGGTAACGGAAAAATTGACCTATTCACGCAAGGACAACTCATTGTTATGGCGGCCGAGCGCGGTCTCATCCGCGCTGACGGCTATGAGCTTCCGAAACTGTCACAGATTATCTCTATGCTGCGACGTCAGGGACTCTTAGAGCTGGCGCCGACGCCGGTCGCTGATCATACTGAAACGACAAATGAGGAAGGTGAGCAGAATCTGCAATTAAGAGGCATAAACCTTGTCCCTCGGTACGAACTCACCCCATTAGCGGTGGCGTTCTTGGAGGCCTGCCGTGCACCCGGAATGCGCGGGAGGCGGATGGCCTGAACTGCACTCGCAAATCGCAGAGGCAGACCATCGGTCCCGAAATTGAGATCGGCAGTTCATCTAAACGCTAACTGAGAGTGGCGGCAAGAGTAGTTAATAGCTCAGGCCCCAGTGGGTCAAGAGCGGGCACCAACTATCTTCGATCAGGCAAGCCCAATAGTCGCGGGGCGAGCCAGAGACACACATCGATTCCGGTATGGACGCTCGCCCTTCCCGTGATCACATCCAGGCAGAATTCTTCGGCTTCGTGATCGGAGGCATGTACCGTTAAGCCCAGGGTTCGAAGGACCTCCATCGAAGCGGCCCATGCCGCGCGTTTGTTGCCGTCCACGAAACAGTGATTTCTGATGAGATAGAAGAGGAGGCAACCCGCAAAACAGAGGCCTGGCACGGAACCCGGCTTAGCGGCATACAGTTCTGCGTTCCAAGCCGCACCCAAGCTCGATTCGACGCATCCGGGAACGGGTTCCGGAAATGGGTCTCCGCCGAAGCGAGCGATGCTTTCGCGATGCATATCGACAACAGAATTGAGCGTGATTAAGTGCGACCACGGTTGGTCGTTCACTTGGCGAGTTGTTCAAGAAGCCCGGACCAGCGCTCGAAAACGGCGATGTCTCGCGTGGACTGATCGATGGGTTCGTTGGCGTCCTGAACGATCAGAAGCCGATGCGACGCCCCGTGTTCCACAGCGACTGCTATCACCGTTGCGGCACGAAGCGCGAGAGCTCTGTCAACCTGATCTTCAGTTGCTGTGAGGTCGAGAGTTTCACCTACCTGAGTTTTAATCCGTATTCCCAGGTTTTCAGGATCAAAGCTCGCGCCCACCACGCGCCCGACATGATGCGCAATAGAAGGAAGGTTTTCGGGGACGGAAGCGGCGCCTTTCCACTCCTTCTTAAACTCGGTGGGCATGGTTCCAGATTACCGCTATAAAGGGGCAAGGGCGCGGGGAGGAGCGAAGCGATGGATTCGAGGAGTTAGGCGGTTGTGACCGGCAGGTCAGGAGGATCGTCTTGCCGTCCTACTCATATCACTACCCTACTGAAGCATGATAGTTGTATGCCGCGTGGAAATCCGTCACCGAAGCTTGCGATCACGATAGCCCCCGAAGTTCACGAAAAGATTTTGGCGGCGGCTGTCAGGGACGGCGTGAGTGTCTCGGCATGGATGACGAGCGCGGCGCGCGAGGCGCTGCGACGGCGGGCGGGGCTGGCGGCGGTGGCCGAATGGGAAAAGCAGAATGGGCCATTCAGCGCAGAAGAGATGGAGGAAGCCCGGCGCAGCGTGAGGGAGCCGTTGGGTAGCAAGCGAAGAAAGGCCCAGCGTCCAGCGTGAGCAAATATGGTTTATGACACGGCTGTGCTTGTGGCGGCAGATCGAAACGATCGACGGATCTGGGCTGAACACAAGGTGCGTTTGGAACTTGGAATTGTGCCTGCGGTTTCCACACCCGTCGTTGCCCAGGTCAGCCGATCGCCACGACAGGCGCAGCTGCGACGTTTCTTGGCCGGGTGCGAAGTCGTCCCTTTCGGGGAACGCGAGGCGCACGAAGCCGGACAACTGCTCGGCAGGACGAGGACCGCGGATATTGTTGACGCCGCGGTTGTGGCGACGGCTGCACTTCTTAATAAGACGGTGATTGTGACAGGCGACCCGGAGAACATCAAGCGCCTAGTGAAGACTTGCGGCCGCGATGTGGCTGTGGTTGGGGCCTGAGGCTGTCAAAGATGGCAATGCAACGGGTCGAGAAGACGGTTTTTATCAGTTATCGCCGGGTAAACGCCGCGTGGGCTCTCGCCATCTTTCAGAACTTGACGCAGCATGGCTACGACGTGTTCTTCGATTATGAGGGGATTGGGAGCGGCGATTTCGAGCGGGTCATTCTGGCAAACATCGATGCGCGGGCGCATTTCCTGGTTCTGCTGACTCCCTCCGCGCTTGACCGGTGCAGCGAAGCGGACGATTGGTTGCGCCGCGAAATCGAGCATGCGATCGGGGCGCGGCGCAACGTGGTGCCGATTCTACTCGAAAGCTTTAGCTTTGGGGATGCGAAGGTCAGAAAAAAGCTTACGGGAGAGCTCGCGATGCTGGACCGCTACAACGGCCTGGAAGTGTCGCCGTCGTATTTTCTGGAGGCGATGGGCCGGCTGCGCGCGCGTTACTTGAACGTAGCGCTGCAGAGCGTGCCGCATCCGGTGTCGCCGGTTGCGCAACAGGCGGCCAGAGAGCAGCAGGCGGCAGCGGGCAAAGCTCCCGCGATTCAGCAGACAGAACTGACCGCGGAAGCGCTGTTCCAGCAACTGAACAAGCCGATAGATGTGGAAGCGGACAAGCAGGCGGCCGGATGGTTCCGCAAGGCGGCGGATGTTGGCAATCCATATGGAATGGCGGGGCTGGGGTTCCTGTACGCGACCGGCCGGGGCGGGTTGCAGAGCGATGTAGAGGCCGCTGGCTGGTATCGCAAGGCGGTGGAAGGTGGCAGCGCGCGGGCCATGACGGGCCTAGGGTTCCTTTACTTGGCGGGCCGAGGCGGGTTCCCGCAGGACGAGAAGCAGGCGATCGACTGGTTTCGCAAAGCCTCGGAAGCAGGGGATCCGCGGGGCATGGGCAATCTGGGCCTGATGTACGAGCAGGGCCGGGGCGGGTTGCCGAAAGACGACAGCGAGGCTGTGAGTTGGTTCCGCAAAGCGGCGGAAGCAGGGGATGCGCTGGGGATGAGCAATCTCGGTTGGATGTACGAGCAGGGCCGGGGCGGGTTGCCGAAAGACGACAAGCAGGCTGTGACTTGGTTCCGCAAGGCCGCGGAAGCGGGCGATGCAACGGGCATGAACAACCTGGGTGCGATGTACGAGCAGGGCCGGGGTGGGTTGCCGAAGGACGAGCAGCAGGCAGTCGAGTGGTATCGCAAAGCCGCGGATGCGGGACACGGGGGAGGAATGAGCAACCTGGGCTGGATGTACGAGCAGGGCCGGGGCGGGTTGCCGAAAGGCGACAAGCAAGCTGTGACTTGGTTCCGCAAGGCCGCGGAAGCGGGCGATGCAACGGGCATGAACAATCTGGGTGCGATGTACGAGCAGGGCCGGGGTGGGTTGCCGAAGGACGAGCAGCAGGCAGTCGAGTGGTATCGCAAAGCCGCGGACAGAGGCAGCGCGGAAGCCAAGGAAGCGTTGAAGCGTTTGCGCGGGGGCAGTTAGACCCTGCGCCGATTCCACCAGCGCAGGACGCGGAGGGCGCGGAGGGTATTCCAGCGGCTGGGAGCGCCTTTGCGTTCGAGGTCGAAGTAAGTCTTGCCGGGATAGGTTTGCTGGAGGGCCCAGCGGCCGTCGGGGAGACGCGTGCTTTCCAGGATCGCGATGGCGTCGGAGAGGCGCGGGTCGCGCGGGGCGTCGACGGATTGAAAGTGATCGAGGGCGCGGAGGATGTCGTAGTGCCAGCGGGGTGGGAAGGCGAATTTCAAGAAGACGGGCTTGATGATTTCGCCAGTGCGGTGGGAGCGGAAGAGGCGGTGCACGAGCAGGAATTCGCGGCCTCGGCGCTGGGCGGCGCGGACTTTGGCGAGCGAGGGCTGGACAGGGCGGGGAGCGCGGGCGCGGTGCAGTTCGTAGTGACGCAGGGCTTCGAGCGCGGTGATGGTGGTGTGTACGGAGGAGTGAGTGGCGCCTTGGGGGCGGCGGCAGTTCCAACCCCCGTCGGGCATTTGTTGATCGAGTAAGTGGCGGGCGACGGTGGGGAGGCGGGGATCCTCGAGTTCGAAGTAAGAGGCGAGAGAGAGAATCATGCCGGTGACGCAGGTTTCGCTGGCGCGGGTCCACTTGGCCCAGGTATCGAGGCCGATGCCGCCGTCGGGTTGGAGGCCGTGATCGAGCAGGAGGCGGCAGGCTGCGCGGGCGGAGGGAGTGGAGGGCGCGAGGCCGAAGTCGCGGAGCAGGAGCATGGTGTAGGTGGTGGAGGTCCACTTGGGCGAATAGAGACCGGAATCGGAAGATTGCCCGGCAGCCCAGCGGGCATCGGGGCCTTGCTTGGCGAGCAGACGGGCGCCCCAGCCTTGGCGCGAGATTTTGCGGCGCTCTTGCGCGATGGCGCGTGGAGAGGCGGGACAGAGGTCGCGCAGAGTCTGCCAGCGGATGGCGGGGTCGCCGGCGAGGAGCCAAGAGAGAGCGGAGTCTTCGGCGGGCGAGCGGAGTCTAGTGGGCGAGCGAAGGGGTACCGGCGCCACGGGGATTGTTCCTCTTGAGGAGGAAGGATAGCAGGAACATGACGCCGGCGACAATGGCGAGGATCCAGAAGGTGTCTATATAGGAGAGCGCGGAGGCCTGGTTCCGCATGGAGCGGTAGAGACGGCCATAGGCTTGCAGTTGGGGTTGGCTGACGCCGGAGTGAGCGAGGCGGGCGGAGAGAGAAGAAACGGAGGCCTGGAAAGCGGGGTTGGCGAGGCCGGTGTGGTTGGCGAGCATGACCTGGTGGACCTGAGCGCGGCGGGCCAGGAGGGTGGTGACGATGGAGGTGCCGACGCTCGATCCCATGTTGCGGACGAAGTTGATGAGGCCGGCGATGGCGTTACTTTTTTCGCGCGGCAGGCCGAGATAGGCGACCAGGGTGGCGGGGATAAAGATGAAGCCCATGGGGACGTATTGGGCGATGCGGAGCCAGGTGGCGGAGGCGAAGCTGATTTCGAGATCGATGCGGCGGGCCGAGTAGAACAGGGAGCAAGTGAGGGCGGCCCAGCCGAAGGCCATGAGATAGCGGGCCTGGATGCGGCTGGTGAGTTGACCGACCAGGGGAAGTTCGAGGAGCAAGAGCACGGCGGCGGCAGAGAGGACCATTCCGGCGCTTTCGGCGCTGTAGCCGAGAAGGTTTTGCAGAAGCTGCGGCATTAGGACGGTGGTGGAGAACGAGGCGGCGCCGACCATGAACATCATGACGGAAGCGGTAGCGAAGTTGATGTTGGCGAAGAGGCGGACGTCGAGGATGGGCTGTTTGACGGCGAGCTCCCAGACGACGAGCGAGACGAGGCAGACGATGGCGATGACGGTGAGGGTGACGATGAAGGGGGAGCCGAACCAATCGTCTTCCTGGCCTTTGTCGAGGACGATTTGGAGGAAGGCGACGCCGACGGCGAGGAGGCCGAAGCCGATGTAGTCGATGGCGTTCTTCTGGAAGGCAGCGCGGCTGAGGAAGGGAGGATCTTCGATGAAGGCGGCGACGAGGAAGAGCGCGATCACGCCGACGGGGAGGTTCATGAGAAAGATCCAGCGCCAGGTGTAGTTGTCGGTGATCCAGCCGCCGAGGGTGGGGCCGATGGCGGGGGCGACGACGGCGGTGACGGCGTAGACGGAAAAGGCGAGGCCGCGTTTTTCGGGAGGGAAGGTGTCGGCGAGGATGGCCTGCGCCATGGGTTGAAGACCGCCGCCGCCGACGCCTTGTATGACGCGGGAGACGAGGAGCACGGCGAGAGTGGGCGCGACGCCGCAGAACAGAGAACTGGCGGTGAACAGGGAGATGCAGATGAGAAAGAAGCGCTTGCGGCCGACCAGGGAGACGAGCCAGCCGGTGATAGGCAGCACGATGGCGTTCGAGACGAGATAGGAGGTGAGGACCCAGGTGCTCTCTTCGCTGGAGGCGCCGAGATTGCCGGCGATGTGGGGGAGGGCGACGTTGGCGATGCTGGTATCGAGCACTTCCATGAAGGCGGCCAGAGATACGATGAAGGCGATGAGCCAGGGATTGGCGCGCGGCATCCAGGCGGCGGAGACAGCAGGAGGGGTGGAAACGGTGGAGGCGGCGGCAGCCAATTTAGAAACGAAGCCTTTCGTTTCTATTGTAGTTCGGAAGATAATGGGCTTAGCGACGTGAAAGAGGCGAATGCAGAGCGGATGGAGGGGAGTTCGAAGCGGCCGGCGGGGAGGCCTCGCAGCGAGAAAACGCGCAAGGCCATCTTGAAAGCGGCATCCCGGCTGTTGAAGCGGCACGGATTCGAAGAGATCGCCACGCAACAGATCGCCAAAGAGGCGGGCGTCAGCACGGCGACCCTGTATCGCTGGTGGAAGAACAAACAGGCGATTCTGCTGGAAGCATATTTAGAGACGGCGCGGGAGCTCGTGCCGTACGGGAAGGGTGGGAGTCCGCTGGCGCGGCTGCGGAACTACACGGTTCGATTGGCAGAGTTCTTGAAGAGCGAGGAGGGGCTGGTGTTCTTGCGGCTGTTGCTTGCGATCCAGGAGCGCCCGAAGCTGCGCAAGGCGTTCTATAAGAGCGTCTTTCTGCCGAGGCGGGCGGAAGGGTGCGAGGTGGTGCGGGAGGCGGTGAAGGCGGGCGAGCTGCCGAAGACGATAGACCCGGACTTAACGATCAATTTGTTGATCGGATCGCAGATTTTGCCGGCGTTGTTGGGGCAAGAGGTGAGCCGGGAACTCGCCGAACGGGCATTCGAGATGGTCCTCAGGGGAGCGCGAGGGGCGCGCTAACGATGTGGTTTGCGTGATAAACTACTGGTATTCACTCAGTTAGAAAGGCAGTAGCGGGTTTTGACGCGTCACGAGCTTAAGGAGCAACTCCAGCACGACCAGTTTAAAGATGCGCTATCGGGCGTGGTGGTCTACGCGCAATCGCATCGCGAGAAGGTAATTCGATGGGCCGTCATCGTGGGGGTCGTTGTGATCCTGGGAGGCGGGGCGTTCTGGTACGCCGCATACCGGAATTCGGTTCGACAGCAGGACCTGGGGGATGCGTTCGCGATCCTGGAAGCGCCGGTGGGCGGGCCGAGCCAGCTTGGCAAGAGCTTTCCGACGCAGGACGCGAAGACGGCGGCATCGATCAAGGCTTTGCAAGACGTGGTTCAAAAGGACGGCGGGACGCGGCAGGGCTTGATCGCGCAGTATTATCTGGGCACGATGAAGGCCGCCAAGCAAGACACCAAGGGGGCCGAGACGGACTTACAGGCGGTGGCGAATTCGAGCAGCGAGTGCGCGCCGCTGGCCAAGATCGCGCTGGCGCAGATTTATGAGGGCGAGAACCGCGGCTCGGAGGCGCAGGCGCTGTTGAGAGACATTATCAATAAGCCGACAGACCTGGTTTCGAAGGCGCAGGCCGAAATTCTGCTGGCGCACCTGGAGGAGACCAGCAACCCGCAGGACGCCAAGAAGCTGCTGCAATCGCTGAGAGCGGATACGGACCCCGCTGTGAGCCGGGCCGTGCAGCAGATCTCGTCGCAGTTGAACAAGTAAGCGACGCCGCATGTTGGGCCGACTGCGGCTTGGTCCAAATAGCGCGCGCGGGCGGCGATATCCGGAGCCGCCGCATCCGTACCGGAGCGATTTTCAGCGGGACCGCGACCGCATTATCCACACGCGGGCGTTCCGGCGGCTGGAAGGCAAGACGCAAGTGTTCGCGCAGGGGCTGTGCGACCACTTTCGCAACCGGCTGACGCATACGATCGAAGTTTCACAGGTGGCGAGGACGGTCGCGGCCGCGCTTGAGCTGAACGAGGAGTATACGGAAACGCTAGCGCTGGCGCACGACTTGGGGCATCCGCCCTTCGGGCATGTGGGCGAGCGCGAGTTGGACCGGCAGATGCGGCGACTGGGCAGCGGGTTCGAGCATAACCGTCACGCGCTGCGGATTGTGGATGTGCTGGAGCAGAGGTACGCGCGGTTCGACGGGCTGAACCTGACGTTCGAGGTGCGGGAAGGGATTGTGAAGCACTCGCGCGAGATAGGCGCGGATGCAGAGGACGAGCTGCAGGAGTTTCTTCCAGGGCAGAGGCCGGTGCTGGAGGCGCAGTTAGTGGATCTGGCGGATGAGATCGCCTACAACTCGGCGGACCTGGACGACGCGTTTCAGGCCGGGCTGGTAGGAATGGAGCAGGTTTGCGAACGAGTGGGCGTGTTCGCGCAACTGGCCGAGCAGGCGGAGATGCAATATCCGGGGGCGAGCGAGCGGGTGCGGTTCTGGGAGGCGCAGCGGCAGCTCATGAATTTCCTGATTGGCGGATTCCTGGAAGGGACGGCGGCCGCGGCGAAGGCAGCGGGCCTGGAGAGCGCGGAAGATGTGAGACGGCTGGATCGGCGGCTCGCGCAACTTACCCCGGAGACGGCGGCGACGAACCGCGAGCTGCGGCGGATGTTAGTGGACCAGGTGTACTCGTGCAGCCAGTTAGTAAGTGAGCGGGCGGAAGCAGTTACTAAGATGAGCGAACTATTCGAATTTCTGCTGGAGCATCCTGAGAACATACCCGCTTATGGCGAGAGACTGAGGAGCGAAGCAGCGCATCGGGTGGTTTGCGATTACATGGCGGGGATGACTGACGGATACCTGACGAGAGTGCATCGGGAACTGCTGGGATAGCTATTCGCGAACCACGATGTTGGAGACCTCGGTGGAGCGGACCGCGTAGAATTTTTCGAGCTGCCGGAGGATTTCGGCGGCTACCCTTTCGGGCTTCTCTTCGGGGTCGAGATCGAGCTGGACTTTGATGTAGAGATCGATTTTCTGCACTGAGTCGATGATAGCGGGCGAGGTTGCCTCAGCGATAAACTCGTCATACATGCCGCGCATATTGATTCTTCTGCTGGCGGCGGCCAGCGCGTTCGCGGGTTCTTCGGACCAGGCGATACGGGGCGTGCTGGCAGACCAGACGCGGGCCTGGAACCGGGGCGACATCGACGCCTTCATGAGCGGATACGAAAACTCTCCCAGAACAGTTTTCATGGGAAAGACGGTCCAGCGCGGCTATGAGGCGGTGCGGAGCCGGTATCACGAGCGATATCCGACGCCGGAGAAGATGGGCCAACTGACGTTTTCGAATTTATCAATCGAATTGCTGGGCGCCGACTACGCTTCGGTGACCGGAGAGTTCCAGCTTGCGCGGGGGGCGGCGGCGGGCGGCAACGCTTCAGGCGTGTTTTCACTGTTATTCCGGCGAACGTCCGAGCGATGGAAGATCATTTTGGACCACACAAGCTGACACAATAGTTGCGCTATGCCGATTGTTTTGACGTGGCCCGACCTATCGATCCGCATTGGGTGCGCTCTTGTGGCGGGCGTTCTTCTGGGGCTGAACCGCACGGAGCATGGACGGGCGGCGGGATTGCGAACGGCGATTCTGGTGTGTCTCGCGGCGTGCCTCGCGATGTGTCAAGTGAACCTGCTGCTTCCCTTGGCGGGGCGGACGCCGAGCTCGTTTGTGATGAACGACCTGATGCGGCTGCCGCTGGGCATTCTTTCGGGGATGGGATTTATCGGAGCGGGCGCGATCGTCCGGCGGAAGAACCTGGTGGTGGGCGTTACGACGGCGGCGGGCATGTGGTTCCTGACGGTGATCGGGCTGTGCTTTGGGGGCGGGCAGATCGCGCTGGGGGCGGTGGGCACGGCACTGGGGCTGGGGGTTTTGTGGGGACTGAAGGCCGTGGAGGATGTGCTGAACAGGGACCGCCAGGGATCGCTAAAGATTGTGACCGCGCTACCGGGGCCGCACGAGGACGAGATTCGGACGATGGTGGAAGGACACGGCTTCCGGGTCACGTCGTGGGCATTCACGTCGGCAAAGGATGCGAACGGGCAGGAGCTGGACTGCAACATTCGGTGGACAGCCAAGGCAAACGAACCGGGAGTTCCGATTGTCGCGCGGGTGCTGGCGGCGCGCGAAGATATCGTGCGGGTCTCCTGGCGACCAAAGGCATGAGGCCGCGGCAGGGCCAAGGCGCGACCGGGGTTACTTCACCAATCCAGCAGATTCATCGATGGCGATGAATCGATTGACGGGGAGATTTTGAAACGACTGCACGGCGCCGCTCGGCCACTCGACGCTCAGCTTTGTAACGACCGGATCTTGCTTGAGACCGAAGATGAGCGCCAGGCCGCTTTGCGAACAGTAGCTCGATCCGCTGTGGAGGGTCTGCGATTGCTTGCCGGAGGCGCTTTCCAATCGCACGACGGCGCCGAGCGCGCTGCGATTCGATTTTCTGCCGGTGAGGCGAACGTTGAGCCAATGATTGCGGTTTCCACCGTCGTTGCGGAACAGCCGGGCCGGGCCGTTGTTTTCGGTGAGCAGGATGTCGGGATCGCCGTCGTGATCGAAGTCCGCATAGGCGGCGCCCCGTCCCACGATGGCGCGGCGGATATCGGGGCCGACTGCGCCGGTCGCATCGTCGAACCCTCCGCGGCCGTTGTTATGAAAGATCAGCGGAGACTCACGGAATTGCAAGTCGGTCTGCGTGCGATTGATGTCGGGTTCGATGTGCCCGTTGACGGCGAAGATGTCGGGGAAGCCGTCGAGATCGTAATCGAAGAAGAAGGCGCCGAAGGTTACGTCGAGCAGGCTCGAACGCGCGATGGGGGTGGATGGCGCGACGTCTGAAAACAGCCCGTTTCCTTCGTTGTGATAGAGGGCCATCATCTGCTTGCTGAAATTGCCGACCAGCAGGTGTTGACGGCCGGAACGGTCGTAGTCGGCGGCGTCGGCGCCCATGGCGCCGCGAGCGACCCCATCGTCTCCATAGGCGACGCCGGCTTCCATGCCGATTTCCTTGAAGGTTCCGTCGCGGCTGTTGCGGTAGAGCTTATTCGGCTGAGTGTCGTTGGCGATAAATAGATCGGGCCAGCCGTCGTTATCCATGTCGAAAACGACAATGCCGAGCGACTTGCTGGAAGGATTGTCGAGGCCGGCTTTTTTCGAGACATCCTCGAAGCGACCGTTTCCGAGGTTGTGATAGAGCTTGAGGCTCTGGCCCTTATAAACTTCCGGGGTGCAGTAGGACTTGGCCTTGCCATCGAGCGAACAGCGAATATCGGTGGCAGGAGTCCAGCGAACATAATTTGCGACGACCAAGTCGGCCTTGCCATCGCGATCGTAATCGAACCATGCGGCGCTGGTTCCAAAGTTTGCGTTCCTGATGCCGCTGGCGGCGGTGACATCGCGAAAATGGCCGTGGCCTTCGTTGTGGAAGAGACGGTCGCCCTCAAGAGCGGTGACGTAAATGTCGGGCAGGCCATCGTTGTCGTAGTCGGCTACAGCGACGCCGTTTGCGTACATTTCGACGTCCAAGCCGCTGCCCTTGGTGATGTCGGAGAACGTACCGTTGCGATTGTTGCGGTAGAGAGCGGGAAGATGGCGCGTGAGGCCAGGGGTCCAACTCTTTCCGTTCAGCAGAAGGATATCCGCCCAGCCGTCGCCATCGAGGTCCACAAACGCGCAGCCGGCGCCGATGGTTTCGGGAAGCCATTTCTGGCCGACAGCGCCGTTGAAATGCACAAAGTGGATGCCGGCCGGATCGGAGATATCGACAAATCGAATGCCGGTATCGCGCGACAGAGCGGCACAGACGAGCGCCAAGGCAGCGGCGGCCGCGAGAAGGAATTTCAAAACCAATCGCAACTGTAGCAAAGGGTATCGGAACTCAGCCGGCAGTTGCAGGCCGGTCTCCAACTAAGGTTTGAGAGCGGCAGAAACCTTGTCCGCGCGGATGATTTGGTGGCACACTCAGACATTGAGACGTTTGTTTGCGGTTGGGGTTTCCACGCTGCTGATTTGCGGAGCATGCCGGCGCTCGGGCCTGCCTGAGCCTGGATCCAAGAAGTACGCCGAGCTTTGTTCATCCTTTTATTTGGGGCTGGCGGGATTGCAGGCCGGCGAAGACGGGCGGGCGAAGGAATATCTGACGCGGTCGACGCAGATAGCTCCGGAAGAACCGGCCGGGTGGGCGGATCTGGGGATTCTGCAGGTGAGGCAGCAAGAATTCGACGCGGCTTTTTCGAGCGTCGAGAAGGCCAGATCGCTCGCGCCCGAGGAGAGCCGCCTGGAAGCGCTTTTGGGACTGATCGAAAGCCGCCGCGGCAAACTGGCGGAGGCGGAAGCGCATTTCAAGAAAGCGATCGAACTGGACCCGCACAACCTGAAGGCGATGTATTCGCTCGCCGAAGAGACGGAGCGCAACCCGGGGTCCGGCAGCCAGGCTGAAGCCGAACGCCTGTTGCAGAGGATTTTAGAGCAGCGTTCTTCGAACCAGGCAGTGCTGCTGGAAGATTTGCGGCTGGCCGCCTTGCGCAACGATATGCGAGAGGTTCAGAAGGCGCTGGCGGCGGTGAGCGCGCGAACCGGGAACTGGCCGCCTGTCGCGCGGCAGCAGCTGGATGAGATCGTGAAGGACGCGAATAGCGGGAACCTGCGCGGGGCCGCCATTCAGGCGCAATTCTTGCGGAACGTGCTGCTTCGCGCGCCGGGGTATCGCGACGATTTGGATGAAGTGAAGACTCCCAACACGCTTGTCGCGCAGCCGTTCACGCGTTTCCTGCGCATACAGTCGCGCGGCTCCGAGCCGGCGGCGGCGGATACGGCGACCCACTTCGATCCTCAACCTATGGCGCAGGCGGGCCAGGGGCCGGTGTCCTGGATCGGCTCTATTTACCTGGACGATCAGAGTCCGTCCACGCTTGCGTGGGCCGATGAGAAGGCGCTACATCTTGCGAGCGGAGCGACGCTGCCGCTCGCTACGGGAGCGGCACGGCCGCCGGCGGGAACACGGCCTGGATCACTTCCCACGGGGGCAGTAGCGGTAGCGGATTTCAATTACGATTTCAAATCCGATATCGCGATCGCCACGCGGGAGGGCTTGCGAATTTATCAGCAGCAAGATGCCTCGCATTTCAGAGACATCACGCAAGAGGCCAAGATTTCAGCGGATACACGGGACGCTTCGTACACAGGAGCGTGGGCGTTCGATGTAGATCTGGATGGCGATCTCGACCTGGTGTTGGGCGTGCCGCAAGGCGAGCCGCCGGTGCTGCGCAATAACGGAGACGGCACGTTCACGGTTATTCATCCGTTTCACGGAATCGACGGGCTGACCGGTTTCGCGGCGGGCGATATCGATGGGGATGGAGATCCGGATGTGGGACTGATCGATGGAGGCGGGAACTTTCATGTGCTGCTGAATCAGCGGCTGGGCTCGTATCGAAACCGGGAAGTTCCGGCGAGCGTGGCGAGCGGAGTGAAGGCGATCGCGGCCGGCGATATAGACGGGGATGGCGTGGTGGATTTTGCCGTGCTGAAGAACGACTCCTCCGTGAGCCGGGTATCGGAGAAGGCGGACAGCGGCGAGTGGGACTGGGCCGAGGTGATTCACGCTAGCGCTGGATCGTCGGGCAATCTGCTGATTGGCGATTTGGACAATAACGGCGCGCTGGATATCGTCGCGAACGATCAGGTTTTTCTCGGGAACGGCAAGGGCTTTACGGCCATGGGCGGGGCGCTGACGGGGACACCGCGGGCGCTTGCCGAGGAAAGCTCGAACAACCGGCTGAATGTGCTTGGAGTGAACGCGGCGGGCGCGGCGATCGAGTGGATGAATCGCGGGGCGAAGAATTACGCCTGGCAGGTGATTCGCACGAGAGCGGCTCACGCGACGGGAGACCAGCGAATCAACTCGTTCGGGTTGGGAGGAGAGATCGAGCTGCGCTCCGACCTGCTGGCGGAAAAGCAGATCATCGCCGCGCCCGTGCTGCATTTTGGGCTGGGAGATCACCAATCGGCACAGTTCGCGCGCATTGCGTGGCCGAATGGATTTGTGCAAGCGGAGTTCGATCTGAAGGCGGACCAAACAATTCTCGCCGAGCAACGCATCAAGGGATCGTGTCCGATGCTGTTCGCCTGGGACGGGCGCGGGATGCAATTTTTGAAAGACGTGGGGCCCTGGGGTTCGGCGCTGGGCCTGAATGTTAACGCGCAGGGGAAGGGCATCTACGGCACGCGCGAGTGGTTCAACATTCGCGGAGACCAGCTTGCGCCGCATGACGGCTTTTACGATCTGCGCATAACGGCCGAGTATTGGGAGACCTATTACATGGACCACTACTCGCTGCTCGCGATCGACCATCCAGCGGACTCGGAGGTTTTCACGGACGAGCGTTTCGCCCTGCCGTCTCCGGAGCCGACGCTGATTGGAACGGCGATGACGAAACCGTTCGCGCGCGCGACGGACGATAGCGGGCACGATGTGACGGAGGTGGTCCGGAATCTCGATAGCCGATTCTTAGGAAACTTCGGGCTAGGGCAATACCAAGGCCTGACGCGAGATCATTGGGTGGAGTTGGAACTGCCGGACGATGCGCCTGTTTCCGGGCGGCTCTACTTGATCGGGCAAGGCTGGATTCACGATACGGACGCGACGATCGTCAAGGCGCAGGCGCAAAACTCCACAGCGCATCCGGAAGGCATGAGCATCGAAACGCCGGACGCCTCCGGACGGTGGGCGACGGTTCGAGAGGGACTGGGCTTTCCCAAGGGACGGGTGAAGACGATCATTCTGGACATTAGCGACGTCTTTCGCCCGAATGCTCCCCGCAAATTGCGCTTGCGCACGAACCTGGAGATTTATTGGGACAAGCTGGCGTGGGGAACTCAGATGCCGCGAAGCGAGCGCATGGAGGTAAGGCATCTGGACCTGGCGTCGGCGGATCTGCGCTTCCGCGGTTTTTCGCTGATTACCAAGGCGGGCGAATCTTCGCCGGAGCTTCCGCATTACGACAGGGTGGAAGAATCGGACCTGCGGTGGCGCGATCAAGAAGGATATGCGACTCGATACGGCGATGTGCGAGAGCTGCTCGAAAGGATCGATGACCGGTATGTGATCACGAGCCCGGGAGACGAGCTACGGATGAAGTTCGCGGCTTTGCCGGCGCCGGCCCGGGGCTCAAAGCGCGATTTCGTGTTGATTTGCGACGGGTGGGTGAAAGACGGGGACTACAACTCGACGTTTGCGGGCACGATTCTGCCGCTGCCCTATCACGCAATGAAAGACTACGTGCAGCCGCCCACTACGCTTGAAGACGATTACGCTTACAAGCTTCATCCGGAGGACTGGCGCGCTTATCACACGCGCTATGTGACGCCGCGGTATTTCCATTCGGCTCTGTGGGGCAGCCGGTGAGCAAAGGGCGCATCTTCGCGGCCGTCCTGTTCGCCGCCCTGCTAAGCGCGCCGCTGATTTACAGGGCGACGCAGGCCAGGCGAGAGGGGAGCGCAAACCGGTACGCGGCGAAGGCGACGGCGGCGTACGGCTTCTACTTCACGGAATGCGCGAACGCTTCGGGCATTCACTTTCGGCACCAGGCGCCGAAGCTCGATCCGAAGCTGAACCACATCATGGAGCAGATCGCTTCGATGGGCGCGGCGGTTTCGGTGGTGGATTTCGATCGGGATGGGTGGCCGGATTTCTACGTTACGACGAGCGGCGAACATGCGCGCAACGCTCTGTACCGCAACATGCACGACGGCACTTTCCGGGATGTGGCGGCGGAGGTGGGACTGGCGGACATCAACTCGCCTGAAAGCGGCGTCTCGATGGGAGCGGTTTGGGGAGATTACGATAACGACGGCTACGATGACGTTCTCATTTACAAGTGGGGGCGGCCGGAACTCTATCACAACGACGGCGGGAAGCATTTCACGCGAGTCACGGAGACGGCGGGACTGCCACCCTGGGTGAACGCGAATACCGCGATCTGGTTCGATTACGACGACGACGGGAAGCTCGATTTGTTTCTGGGCGGCTACTATCCGGAGGACGTGAACTTATGGCGCCTGAAGACAACCAAGATCATGCCGGAGAGCTTCGAGTATGCGCAGAATGGCGGGCGCAAGTACCTGTTTCACAATTTGGGGGGCGGGCGCTTCGAAGAGGTATCGGCGAAGCTGGGCATTCAATCGCGGCGGTGGGCGCTCGCGGCGGTAGCGGCGGACTTTCGCGACACCGGTTACCCGGATTTGTTTATAGCCAACGATTACGGCGTATCGGAGCTGTACCTGAATGAGAAGGGCAAGTATTTTCGGGAAGCGGGCAAAGAGGCGGGAGTGGGATATGCGCCGAAGAGCGGCATGACCGCGTCGGTGGGAGACATCCTGAACCAGGGCCGCTATGGAATTTTCGTAACGAATATTTCCGAGGAAGGCGTTCTGGTGCAAGGCAACAATTTGTGGATGCCGGCGCCGGGCGCATCCGCAGACAAGATCAAGTTCGAGAACGTGGCCAACGCCATGGGGGTGGAACTGGGCGGCTGGAGCTTCGGCGCGCAGTTCGGCGATTTGAACAACGACGGGTATCTGGATCTTTACCAGGTGAACGGGAACGTCTCGCTCGATCGGGATCGCAGCTACTGGTACGACTATTCGAAGGTCGCGGGCGGTAATCGGGCGATTATTTCGGACGCGGCGAATTGGCCGCCGCTCAAGGGGCGCAGCTTGTCCGGTTACCAGCAAAAACGCGTGTGGATCAACGACGGCGCGGGCCAGTTCAAAGAGGTGGCGCAGATGGTGGGGGTGAGGGACCGGTTCGATGGACGATCGGTGGCGCTGGCGGATTTCGACAATAATGGGGCGCTGGACGCGGTAGTAGCCAATCAAAGAGGGCCGGTGCTGTTCTACAGAAACCATGTGGACCCGGCAAATAAATGGATCGAGCTGGAGTTGACCGGGCGCAGCAGCAACCGCAGCGCGATTGGGGCGGATGCGCGGGTCTTCTGGAACGGGCAGGAACAAAGGCAGGAGGTTTCGGGCGGAAGCGGGTTTTGCGCGCAGAACCAGAGGCGCCTGCATTTCGGCTTGGGCCGGACCAGCCGAGTGGACCGGGTTGAGATCCACTGGCCTTCGGGACGCGCGCAGACGATTTTATCGCCCGAACTCGATAAGATTCACAGGGTGGAGGAGCCCGAGTGAGCGCGAGCGCCGAAAGCATCACGGCGCAAAGCGGGACTTCGCGGCAGAGCGCGGCTGCGCGGTTCTTTAGCGCAGACAACCGCTATCTTCCGCCGATTCTTATAACGCTGATATTGCTTGGGGCGAATCTCTCGTTCGGGCTGCTCGAGAGTTTTTCCCGAACCGCGCTCGCGATCGCGACGGCGATGGGGTGCGAGATCGGGCTTACGCTTCTGATCTACCGCAAGTTTCCAAATCTGGCGAGCGCTTACATTACCGGAATCAGCGTGGGGATTCTGATCCGCTCGCCGGAGTTCTGGCCCTACGCACTGTGCAGCGCGATTGCGATCACGTCCAAATACGTGATTCGCTGGCGCGGACGCCATCTGTGGAACCCGTCGAATCTGGCGATCAGCGCGATGCTGCTTCTAGTTCCGGAGTACGTGGCGACGCTGATGATTCAGTGGGGCAACGCGGTGTGGCCGATGGTGGTTATCTGGGCGCTCGGGCTGGCGATTGTCTATCGCGTCAAGCGGTTTCACATCACCGCGACGTACGTGTGCTCGTTCGTGTTCCTGTCGTGGGCGCGCACTTTTTTCACCGGCCATTCGTTTCTGGCGGAAGTGGCGCCGATTACGGGGCCGATGTACCAGCTTTTTATCTTCTTCATGATTACGGACCCGAAGACTACCGTGAAGCCGCGCTGGGCTCAATGCGTAGTGGCGGGGCTGGTGGCGGTAGCCGAAATGATTCTTCGCCTTGCCGAAAACGTGCATGCGCCTTACTACGCTCTGTCGATCGTGGGGCCGGCGGCTCTAGCGGCGGAGATCTATTGGACCGGGAACAGGCGAGGAAGGGGACAGAGAGCGGAGGGGGGTCCATCGAAAGATTGACTCCGCGCTTCAACCGACGGCGCAGATTTCTCTCCATCTTTACTGGTCTAGAACGGCGCCCTACAATTCCGAAGGTATAGTGATGAACTTCCTGACCGCGCTGCGGCCTATCGCGTTTGTGGCGGTTCTGCTTGTCTTGTGGCAGATCGGCGTAGCGCATGAGCCGTCGCATTTGCTGCCGGGGCCTTGGGGGGTGGTGGGCGGCATCGCCGACCTGGTGCGTCATGGATTGCTCTTGAAGTACGTCGTGGCTTCGTTGTTCCGGGTGACGTGGGGGTTTCTTCTGGCGGCGGCGACGGCGATTCCGCTAGGGCTGATTATCGGCTGGTATCGCCGCGCGGAGATGGCGGTGAATCCGATCCTTCAGATTCTGCGCCCGATTTCGCCGCTGGCCTGGATTCCGATTGCGATTCTGTGGTTCGGAGTGGGCGACCTGGCCGCGATTTCGCTGATCTTCATAGGTTGTTTCCTGCCGCTCCTGCTGAGCGCGGTCAATGCCGTGCATGGGATTCCGGAGGTTTATCTCAACGCCGGGCGGAATTTCGGGCTGAATACGAGGGACCTGCTGACGCGCGTGTTCTATCCCGCGGTGATGCCGCAACTGATCATAGGTCTGCGCATCACGCTGGGGGTGGCGTGGCTGGTGGTGGTCGCGGCGGAGATGATCGCGGTGAACTCGGGCCTGGGATTTCTCATCGTGGATGCGCGGAATGCGGGAAACCGCTACGACCTGGTGCTCGCGGGCATGGTCTTGATCGGGGTGATCGGGCTGATGCTGGATACGGCGATGCGGCGGTTCGAGAGGATCAAGTCTGTACAGTGGGGTTACTCAGAGAACTGATGTCACTTGGTGAAGCCGCCGCGGCCCGGCAGGCATGGAAGAGCAAACTGTTTGCCGATGGGGTGAGCATGGCGTTCGAGCGGGACGGCAAAGATACGCCGGTGCTCGAAAACATCAGCCTGGAGGTGGGCGATGGCGAGTTTGTGTGTCTTCTTGGCCCGTCTGGATGCGGGAAATCGACGCTGCTGAGCGCGATGGCGGGCTTTCTTACGCCGACGGGCGGGGAGATCAGAATCGACGGCGAAGCGGTGCGAGGGCCCGACCCGCGACGGATATTCGTGTTCCAGGAACGGGGCGTGTTCCCGTGGTTGACAGTGGAAGGCAACATCGCATTCGGGTTGTTCAAACTGGGGCGAGGCGAACGCGAACGGCGCATCCGGTATTACGTCAAGATGGTCGGCCTCGAAGGCTTCGAAAAGGCCTATCCACACGAGCTGTCGGGCGGGATGAAGCAGCGGCTGGAAGTGGCGCGGGCGCTGGCGGTCAACCCGGACATGCTTTTTCTGGACGAACCGTTCGGAGCGCTCGATTCGATTACGCGGCTCATCATGCGCAGGGAGCTGCTGCGCATCTGGGAGGCGGAGCGAAAAACGATTATCTTCGTGACGCACGACATCGACGAGGCGGTTCAATTGGCGGATAGGGTGGTTGTGCTGAGCGCGCGCCCGGCTAGGATCCAGCAGATCGTAGAGATCGATATACCGCATCCGCGCGACCTGAGCTCGCGGCGATACCTGGAGCTTCGCGACGGCATATTTCAGCAGATCGGGCTGGCGCATAAGGTATGAGCGCAGTGGCGCATCCAGGCAAGTGGGAAAGGTTCTTCTGGCCGATTGTGGCTACAGGGTTGATGCTCGCGGCCTGGCACTATTCGGTGGCCTGGACGGGCACGAAGATATTTCCCTCGCCACACGATGTGCAGAAGGGATTGGCAGAGTTGTTGCGCAAGCATCTTCTGTGGAGCTATCTCGGCGATTCGTTACGGCGGGTTGTGATCGGGTTCGGGCTGGCGTGCGTGACGGGAATTCCGCTGGGATTGGCGCTGGGCTGGTATCCGGCGGTGAACCGGGTGGTGAATCCAGTTCTGCAACTGCTGCGGCCGATCAGCCCGATTGCCTGGATACCGGTGTCGATTATCTTCTTCGGCGTGGGGGACGGCGCGGCGATTTTCCTGATTTATCTGGGGGCGTTGTTTCCTATCGTGGTGACGTGCGTGAACAGCGTTTCGAACGTGTCTTCGGTGTACCGGAGAGCCGGCCGGAATTTCGGGCTGAGCCCCGCGCAACTGCTGGCGAAGGTGATTTTTCCAGCGGCTCTCCCGCGCATCCTAGTCGGGCTGCGAATCGCGCTGGGGATCGCGTGGCTGGTGGTGGTGGCGGCGGAGATGATCGCCGTCAATTCGGGGCTGGGGTATCTGGTCATCGATTCGCGAAACGCGGGGAAGCGTTACGACCTGGTGGTAGCGGCGATTTTACTGATCGGAGTTACCGGTTTGGTTCTGGACTTCTGTTTCCGCCGTATCGAGGGATTCAAATCGGTTCGCTGGGGGTTCTTCCATTCGACCTAAGACTAAAATCCTGGTGGCTGTCGCGAGCTGGGCAGCGCTCATCACGGGCCTGCACGCCTACATGAACGTGAACTGGGCGGCCGTGCTGAACGGCTATGTTCCGCCGGCGAAACGGAAGATCGTCGTGGCGTACATTCCGGTCACATGCCAACTGACTTGTCCGGTGACGGACTACATTTCGAAGTTTTCGAAGAGCGGAGAGATGTTCCTTCCGCGAATGTTTCAGGGCTTTCCGGAAATGAAAGAAGCGATCATTTCGAACAAAGTGCAGGCGGCGTTTATCGTGGCGCCGATGGCGATCGCGCTTCGGGCGCAAGGCGTGCCGATCAAGGTGGTTTACCTGGGGCATCGGTATGGAAGCGCGGTTGTGGTGAGAAAAAACGGCCCGGTCAAAACCTTCGGGGACCTGCGCGGGCGCACGGTGGCGATTCCGACGCGCTTTTCCGATGAGAGGCTGATGCTGTTTCGCGCGATGAAAGTTTGGGGAATCCGGCCGGGCGAAATCAACATGGTCGAGATGGCGCCGCCGGACGTCTCGGGTGCTTTGGCGGCAGGCGCGATAGACGGGTTCTCGATGGGCGAGCCGTTCCCTTCGCAGGCCGAGCTTGCGGGTTATGGGCGAATTCTTTTTCAGGCGCGAGATTACTGGCCGGATTACATGTCCTGCATCCTAATTGTTCGCCAGGATCTGATCGACAGGCGTCCGGACGTTGTTCAAGTTCTGGTGGACGGGATCGCGCGATCGGGGCTTTGGCTCGATAAGAGCAAGCCGCATCGGGAGGACGCCGCGGATTTTGTGGGCCGCTACTATTACAACCAACGGCCAGCGCTGCTGCGGTGGGCGCTCACGCACCCGATGAATCGGGTGATGTACAGTCCGCTGGCGCCCCGCAAAGCGGATTTCGATCTGGTGCGAGACATGATGATCGAAACCGGAGTTCTCAATAAGAAGATCGCCTTCGAGGACTACACGGACACGCGGTTTTCCGATCGGGCCAGTATCGAGACGGAATGGAAGTACGAGCCTGGGTTGGCTTCGGCGTACTGACGGGCGGCGAGTTATGGCTGAAGCTGGCCAGCATAGCGGGCGTCGACAATATTGCGCTGAACCGTCTCCATGGCCTGAGCGTCGGGCATTCCCTTCGTCATCACGCCTTCGAAGAAGTAGCCTTTGGCCCAGTTGCTGTTGTCGCCGCCGATGCCGAGGAGGATGGCGCCTTCCTGCCGCATCGGTTGATAGCCGTTGGGAAGGGGGATGACGCCGGTGGTGGTGAGAGTTCCGGACTGAGCGTTGCCCTGGTAGATCGCGTAGCTGTGCTGGCCGTCGCACGCGCCCATGTCGGTCACGAAGGTAGCGGCTGGCACGGGGAGATGGCCGTTGATGCCGTCCTCCATGTCGAGGCCCGCGTCGGGGTTGCAGGGGCTGGCGGCGCGGCACATGATGTTGATGGCGTCCATATGGCCGGCTTTGTTGTCGAGACTGTTGGTTTCGGCGTTACCGAAATCGAAGCAGCACTTCTCGTTCAGGTTCAGGGTGGAGGTAACCATGTAGACGCCTTCGGGCTGGCCGTTGACGGCAGTGCCTTTGGGAGCATTGTTGCGGTAGCCCATGCCGGGGGAGATGGCGATGCCGTAGACCTTGTGGCCACTGACAGTGAGCGGGAGAGCGTCGGCGGGGGCGGGGAGATCGAAGCCGTCCGGGCCGGGCCCATGCGCGGCGCCACCGGGAGGGGCGGGCGTGAGGTCGTTGTGATTGGGCGACTGGTCGTAGAGCTTGGTGATGGTGCAGGAGGAATTCGCGCAGAACTTGTCTTGCGCGGCGGCATCGGCATAGCCGTCTGGGAGGAGGCCGATGTCGATTTGAGTCTTGTCGGATTGGCGGGTGACCTGATATAAGGGGCCGGTGTAGGCGTGGTACAGGGCGCGCGTGGTGCCGATGGCTGCGACGCAGGGCGTGGCGGGTGCGAAGAGATCGCAGGGGCGAGGCGAGCCGGTTTGACAGAAAGCGGGAGCCGCGAGGAGGAGTGCAAGGGTCAGAGGCGGCAGGCAGCGCGGGAACGGTTCTAGTTGCATCGGATGTTCGTCGCGGATGTGGTGATTTGGTTTCGGGATTGGTGGAATAGCCGAGCTTAATATTGTGGCGGGAACCGACGCGGCGGGCAAAGAAACTTGAAGCAGAATTCTCCGGATTGTTCCGCAGGAGAATAGCGCAAGGCTCCGAGCACATAGGTAGTGCAGCGAAGGCCAATTGGTCCTTCGCATTCGGTTCGATTAAAACCTTAATGCTCATATTTCTGGTTGTTTCTTTTGGAATTAGGTTAAATACACGGCATTTTGTTGCGTTTTCTACATATCGCAAGCAAGGTGCATTGGATTAGCCGCCGTAGCATAAGGGCGCATTAGTTACCCCCAAAGCAAGCAGGGCCAAATACGCGGGATTGTGAGGAGGAGATGGGACAAGACAGCAGCACGTCCGGGGACGGCGCAACTAGCGAGCGGCGTTCACATCCCAAGAGAGGCGCCATCCCGACGCCGAAGGAAGTAATAGAGAGAGCCCCACGGTACATTCCCGAAAGCGATCAGGCGAACGATGAGCCGGTTTTAGAGCCGGATCCGCCGAACCAGACGGATCAGGAAGAAGAGGGTCCGTCGAGGCCCTGAACCGAAAAGCACACCACCAACTCAAGCTGTCAGGAGACATATCATGCCAGAGTCTATTCGTCGTCTAGGGCGCGGCGCCACGCCCACACCAAGAAGTGTCATGGCCGGCGCGACCCCGTTCCGTTCGAAAGCGGGGATTGGAGCACCGCCAGTCTTCCTTGTGAAGCCCGCGCAGATCTCGTTCTGGGGCAACTACAGCAATGGAGACTGCGTAACCGCGGAAGAGGCGTTCGCCAAGGCCTGCAACAGTCCGGAGATATTCATTTCGGAGCAGGACATCATCGCCTGGGCGAGCGCCCATGGGGTGCTGAATGGCGCAACTCTTCCCCAAGTCTTGCAGTTCATGCAAAACGATGGGTTCAAAGAAGGGGATAACACATATGACGACGGGCCATACTCCTCGGTCGACTGGACGAACGCCGGCACTCTGCAGAGCGCGATTGCGACAGGACCGGTGAAGATCGGGGTCGCGGGAGACCAACTGGAAACGGCGTGGTGGGGCGCCGGGAGCTCGCAGGCGGGGGGAAAAACCTGGTTCGGAACCGGATTTCACAACGACGCGAATGAAGACCACTGCGTCAGTTTGTGCGGCTACGGGTCGATCGGCTGGCTGGCGCAACAACTGAATGTGGCGGTGCCATCCGGAGTCAACCCCAACAGCCAGGCCTATGCGCTCTTCACATGGGATTCGATTGGCATTATCGACCAACCGTCGCTGCTCGCGATCACGCACGAGGCTTGGATTCGAACGCCGACCACTGTCATCAAATCGCAATTCCTGTTCGATAAGGTGACCGTCACCAACAACACCACCCAGTTGACTCCGTCCATCGCAGCGCTGAACAACCGCATTTACATTGCGTGGAAGGGCGACGGCAACGACAACCTGAATGTTATGTACTCGGCGGATGGCGGGGTCACATTCGGGAACAAGTACACTTCTAATGAGACCAGCCCGCAGGCGCCGTTTATCTGCGCGCACAACGGGAACCTCTACATAGCCTGGAAGGGCGATGGCAATGACAACCTGAATGTGGCAGAGGTGGTGGTTTCAGGCAGCAACATCACGGGATTCGCCAACAAGAGGACACTGGGCGATACGAGCCCGAAGAGTCCTTCGCTCGCGTCGTTCGGCGGCCGGCTGTATCTGGCGTGGAAGGGCGACGGCAACGACAACCTGAATGTGATGTACTCGGCCGACAACGGGAACACATTCGGGCATAAGTACACTTCGAACGAGACCAGCCCGCAGGCGCCCGGCCTGTGCGCTTCCAGCAGCAACCTGTACATCACGTGGAAGGGCGATGGCAACGACAATCTGAATGTCGCACAGGTGGTGGTTTCAGGCGTCAACATCACGGGATTCGCCAACAAGGCGATCTTGAGCGAAACGAGCCCGGTTAGTCCGTGCCTGGGCGCGGATGGCAACACTCTCTATCTGTTGTGGAAAGGCGATGGCAACGACAACCTGAATGTCAGGTCTTCCACCGACGGGGGGCGTACTTTCGTAAACAAGGCGACGTCGTCAGAGACGAGCCCGCAGGGGCCGTCGGTATGCACCATGAACGGGACTGTCTATGTTGCGTGGAAAGGCGACGGGAACGATTTCCTGAACGTCGCCCGGGTAGCGGGGACAGGAACTTCAGCGATGGAACTCACGGAGGCCACCGCGGTATTGGTCTAAATGTTCGGCGCGGGGCGGACGCAGGTCCGCTCCGTGTTTCTGTTGTGTGCGGCCAGGGTGAGAGCTTAGGCTGCACGGCGGTCTTGTTCTTTCTTGGGGAGATTGTTGAGGAAGGCCGCTTAAGGCGTGCCTTATTCGTAAAAGCTAAGCTCCCGCATCGGATAGTGCTTTCGATTGCGGGTCCACAATTGCGCGCCGCTTGCCAGGGCGCCAGCGGCGATGAGGGCATCGCCTAATTCTACGGAATGGCTTTTGCGATAGCGGCGCAGGTATTCTCCCGCCCGACGCCCGATGGATGCATCCGCCGGCACGCACGAGAGAGTGTTGAAGAGAGCCTCTAGTTTTGAATACTCAGACGGCCGGGCGCCGGCCCAGAGTTCGGCCGCAGTGACGGGCGAGAAGAGGATGAGAGCGTTGGATTCGCTCAGCTCCGTCCACTTTGCAAGGATTCCGGCATCACGGCCTCTTGAGACTTCAATCAGAATGTCGGAATCGACGAGGACCGTCAACGCTCGCTCAACCTATCCGACACTTAACTTATCCAATCGGGCGCCGCGGCGCAGGCGTCTGACCTGTTCCGTACCGTTCGCATTAGCGGCGGGGGACTTGCGGATACCGACGAATTGCCGCATCGCGATCCTGCGTTGTTCGCGGTCACCGATGTAGCGATCGCGCACTGCCTGGCGGACGAGATCGGACACGGTGGTTTTTTCCCGGCGGGCGCGAGCGTGAAGGGCGGTCCAGAGCTGGTCATCGAGATAGAGTTGAGTGCGCCTCATGATGTATAGTGTACATCGCGGGCAGGCTCTTGGCTGCCGCGCCGGCGGCGCCATTCGAAGAGGACGATGCCGGCGGAGACGGAGACGTTCAGAGACGACACGGGGCCGGCCATGGGGATGCGGACGAGGACGTCGCAGTGTTTGCGAACGGCTTGATGCAAACCTTTGCCTTCGCCGCCGAGGACGAAGGCGGTGGGGGTGTTGTAATCCGCTTGGTCGTAGAGAACGTCGCCGCGTTCGTCGAGGCCGTAGATCCAGAAGCCGCGCTCCTTTAGATATTCGAGAGCTTGGGTGACGTTCGCGATTTTGGCTACGGGGAGATATGCCAGCGCACCGGCGGCGGCCTTGGCTACCGTTTCGGTGAGAGGGGCGGCGCGGCGTTCGGGGATCACGACCGCGTTGGCGCCGGCGGCGTGGGCGGTGCGGAGGATGGCTCCGAGGTTGTGCGGATCTTCGACGCCGTCGAGCACCACCAGGAGGCGGGCGTCTTGGGCGATCTCGCGCAATTCTACATACGAGTGAACGGCGCCGAAGGCGATGACGCCTTGATGAGCGGCGGCATTGGCGGCGCGGTCGAGCGCATCGCGGGGCTCGAAGCGTATGGGGATGGATTGGGCGCGGCAGAGCTCGACGATCTCCTGGATGCGGGGGCCGGCGGCGCCTTTCGCGATTAAGACTTTGTCGAGCGGGCGTTGGGCGCGCAGGGCTTCGCGGACGGGATTGACTCCGACGGTGATGCGATTCACAAGCTGAAGGCGACGACGTAATCGCCGAGGGGGGAGAGATCGGGGATGCCGTAGCCGCCAGCCGAGATGACCACGTACTGCTTGCCGTTGGGAGCTTCGAAGGTCATGGGAGTGGCTTTGCCGCTGGTGGGCAGGACGCCTTTCCAAAGCTGGCGGCCGGTTTCGGAATCGAAGGCGTAGAGGGCGGGGTCGAGGGTGGAGGCGATGAAGACGAGGCCGCCTGCGGTAGAGATGGGGCCGCCGAGCGAGATGGAACCGAAAGAGGCGGGCAGGCGCGGGGAGAACTGGCCGAGGGGAACTTCCCATTTCTTTTCGCCGGTGGAGGCTTGAATGGCCACGAGCGTGCCCCAGGGCGGCGCCGTGCAGGGAAGGCGCTTGGGGCTGAGGAGCAGACGGCGCATGAGGCCATAGGGCGCGCCGCGTTGGGGGGCGAACTCCCAATCGCCGTCGAGCTTGCGGCCGCGGGATTCGCGGAGGCTTTCGTAATCGGCGCGGGGGATGAGGCGGGCTTCGGCGGCGATGTGGTTGGTGGGGAGGATAAGGAGATCGTCGAAGGGGTCGTAAGTCATGCCGCCCCAGTTTTGGCCGCCGATGTTGCCGGGTAGGGAGAGAGTGCCTTGGAGCGAGGGCGGAGTGAAGATGGAGCCGGTGCGGAGCTTCGCGATTTCATCGTGGCACCATTTGCGGTCGGCTTCGTCGATGCCCCAGCCGTCGTCGGCGGTCATGTGCTGGGGCGAGACGGGCGCGGGCTTGAGGGGGAAAGGCTGAGTGGGAGCGGCCTGTTCGCCGGGCACGTCGCTTTGAGGGACGGGGCGTTCTTCGACGCCGAAGAGAGGCTGGCCGGTTTCGCGATTCAGGAGGAAGAGATTCGCGGTCTTAGAACCGATGGCGATGGCGGGGATGGTGTTGCCGTTCTTCTGAATATCGAACAAAAGCGGCGGGGTGGCGACATCGAAGTCCCACAGGTCGTGATGGACGGTTTGGAAATGCCAGACGGGGCGGCCGGTGTCGGCGCGAAGGGCGACGACGGAGTTGGCGAATAAATCGTCGCCGGGGCGGAGGCCGCCGTAGTAGTCGGGGCTGGCGCTGCCGGTGGGGACGAAGACGAGATTGCGGGCGGGATCGACGGCGATGACGGACCAGGAATTGGCAGCGCCCGGGCCCTGAGGACGGTGAGGGATAGGATCCCAGGTCCATTTGAGTTTGCCGGTGGCTGTGTCGAAGGCGCGGACTTCGCCGCTGGGCTCGTCGGTCCAGCCGTTGTCCTGGATGGCGGAGCCGACGATCAGGGCGTTGCCGATGATGGCGGGCGGGGAGGTTTCTTCGTAATCGGCGAAGCCGCGCGGGGCGGTGCGGAGGCCGTTGCGCAGATTGACGATGCCGTTGTCGCCGAAGTCGGGGCAGAGCTTGCCGGTTGCGGCATCGACCGCGATAAGGCGGGCGTCGATGGTGGCGATGTAGATGCGGCGGCGGCCTTCGAGAGATTTCCAGGAGGAGACGCCGCGATTGGCGTAATCGCCGTAGCCTTTATCTTTATCGATGTGGGGATCGTAGGCCCAGCGCTGGGTGCCGGTGACGGGATCGAGGGCTATGATGCGGCCAAGGGGCGTGCCGAGGTAGAGCGTGCCGTCTATATATAAAGGTGTGGCTTCGAACTGGGTGGGTTTCGAGCCGTTGGGGGGAGCGTAGGCGTCGCCGGTGCGGAAGGTCCAGGCGACCTTGAGCTTTTGAACATTGGAGCGATTGATGGCGGTGAGAGGGGAGAAGCGCTGGCCGCCGGGGTCGCGTCCGTAGAAGGGCCATTCGCCATTTTGGGCGGCGAGGAGCAGGCAGGCGGCGGGGGCGAGCAGCCAGGCCGCGAATTTCATGCGACGGGGATGCCGTGCTGTTCGACCGTGCCACGGACCTCGGCGGAAGAGAGGCGCGAGGCGTCGTATTCGATGAAGAGCTGATCGGAGGGGAGCACGCGAGCAATAAGGATGCCGTAGACGGCGTGGAGGCGCGAGATGCTCTTGAGTTCCGGGTCAGTGAGAGGACGGGAAAGCGGGAAGGTGGTTTGAACCTTCGTCATCGGCCATCAGCATAGCATTGGGGATTGTGTTGGGATGCGTGGGAGGGCCGGAGGCGGCGAGCGAGAGAATGACACCTGCAAACAGAAGCGTGTCGGCGAAGTAGTTGATGCCTTCGATTTGAAGGGCGGCGTTCGGATTTGCCAAGGCTGTTAGGAGGACAGGGCCGTAGATGACGAGGACAAGGAGCACGAGCCAAGCTCCCAGGCAGGCAGTCAGCAGGCGGGTTTTTCGATCGAATGGAAGACAGAAGCCGAGGATGATCAGAGCAGCGCCAGTGACGTAATCGACCGCGGGGCGAAGCGGAACCCAAGCAGGCATTTGCTTTTCGAGAGGGACGCCGGGCAGGCCAAGGGGATGGAGGAAATGCTCGATGCCGAAAAAGAGGGCTGTACAGCCGATCAACGCGCGGCCCACGGTTCTGAGAGGGTTGCCGGGCCCTGGGCTGTTTCGGCCGGCCATGGCTGCTCCCGCCAAAACCCACGCGCCGCCGCCGAACGATAGTTCGCGGAAGACGATGGTCCAGGGGATTCGGCCGCCGGTTTTGATCGCGCCGGGCAGATGCAACATCGCGACGAACGCGAACATCATGATTCCGAACAGCAGGGCGGACCAGCGCACCTGACGCGCGGTGGCGATGCTGAGAGACGCAGCGAGGAGGGCGACGCCGACGAAATATATCCAGAACAGGTGGAACGGCATGTAGGACGGCACGCCGGCCGCCATGGCTCGGTTGAGAGAAAGATGCTCGGCGCCGAAGACCGCGAGCGGGATGGCAAAGCAGATGGGGGCGAGGGCGCCGATGCGATGGATGCCGCGAGCGCCGGCTATGTGCGACCGCGCGAACCATAGCGCGATTGCGAAGGCAGTGAGGCCGGCGGCGGACATGGATAACGCGGCATTCGATAACGCGAGCAGGAAGGCGAGGGGCGGCGGCTGCATAGGATGTGCCGAGCGTCAGTCTTGGGAGGGGCGCTTGCGGAAGGCGGCTTCGCCCGCGTCGGAGATTTCGACCCATTTGGGGTTGGGCGAGGGCTCAGCGTCGTAGTTATCGTGCCAGTTCCACCACTTGTAGGGCGGCGTTTGGGGGTAGCCGGCGGGCGAATCCTCCCAGGCTTCCTGGCGGCCGAGCGGAGTGAGATCGAGATAGTTCCAGGTGGTGCCCATGGCTTCGTCGCCGCGATTGTTGATGAAGTAAGTGCGGAAGATGCGGCCGTTGTGGTGGAAGAAAACGTTATGGCCGTGCCTTTCGTGGACTCCGAAGTCTAAGTCGAAGCTATCGGTGATGGTGTACCAGGGCATGCGCCAACCCATGCGGGCCTTGAGGCGCGCGATGTCGGGTTGTGAGGCGCGGGAGGCGTAGACGAGAGTGGTATCGCGCGCGTTGAGATGCGCGAGATGCGAGACCTGATCGGCGCCGAAGGAGCAGCCGCGACAGGCGTGGTCGGGCCAACCGAAGACGCCGGGTTCGAAGAAGGCGCGATAGAGGATCAGTTGCGGGCGGCCTTCGAAGAGATCGAGCAGGGTGGCCTTACCTTGGGGGCCTTCGAATTGGTAGTTCTTTTCGACGGCCGTCCACGGCATACGGCGGCGAGCGGCGGCGAGTGCGTCGCGGGCGCGCGTGAGTTCCTTTTCCTTTATGAGCATCTCCTGGCGCGCCGTTTCCCAAGCCTCGGGCGAAACGACGGGCGGAGTTTGCATGCCGGAGCGGCCCTCGCCCGGCGGGACTTTCTGTGTGTCGCTTTTGTCCATGTATATATGTTGCTCCAGATCGGCGCAGAGTTTACGACGCAGTGCGGAGGCAGCCTGGAGTCTCGGCGGTTGGCTTCGCGACGAATATTCCGTTCAGCGGACATAACTGCAAGAGCGCGGCGGTGGTGGAGGGAAATGTGGCTCGGCCTGAAGAATCGCCGCGGGGGATTTACTCTTACGGCGTGGCCGGGATTACTTTCGAGCGATGGGCTTTTCGTTGGAAGCAGGGCGATTTCTGACGCCGGAGGATTCGAACGGGAGCGCTCGGCGGTACGTGGTGAACGAGAACTTCGCGCGTTACAACTGGCCGGGTGGCGGCGGCGAGGATAGCGCGGTTGCAGGCTTTGGCGGAGTGAGTGAGGGGGCGGGTTCGTGCTGTCATTCTGAATAGCAGGAGCCCCATGCTTACCGCCGTTTTAGCAGCAGCCTTTCTTGTATCCGCGCAAGAGCCCGCGACGATCACGCAAGCCGAGCTGGTGCGGCGCACTCAAGTTCTTTACGATGCAGTGGCGTCCGGAGATAAGGCGCCGTGGCAGCGATGTCTGGCGGCCGACGTGATCGTTCACGATGAAAAGGGCGGCTCGTATACGAAACCTACCTTTCTTGTGACCGTGGAACCTTTGCCGGCCGGTTATAGCGGGAGCATCCGGGTCACGCACCCGCAGACGATCTTCGCGCCCGGAGTTGCCATTTTCAGTTACGACTTGGACGAAGTCGAGACCGTGTTCGGCAATCGCATGACCGCGCGGTACCACCAGACCGATACCTGGCTGTATCGCGATAATTTTTGGCAGATTGCGGCCAGCCAAGCCATGCGCTACTACGAAGACCCTGCGCGGGGGGCCATTCGGCCGGGAGCGCTGTCCGATTATGTGGGCACGTACGAACTCGCTCCGGAACATCAGATGACTGTGTTCGAGCGCGATGGCAAGCTGTTTGCGAAGCGGGGGAAGGCCGATCCGGTGGAGCTTATTCCGGAGTCGCCCGACATGTTTTTTCGAGCCGGAGTGGAAGGCCGCCGGCTGTTTCACCGGAACGCGGAGGGCAAAGTCGATTGGATGATCGATCGCCGGAACAACGAAGACATGCTGTGGAAGAAAGTGGGGTGAGGGAGAAAACGCCACGGCTAGAGCGTGGCCGCATCCACCTTCGACATGGGAATCGCGCATTCCATGACGATCGAGAGCGCCAGGCACGGATCGATCACACCCTTGGCTTGAGTCATGGATTCCTGGATAGCTATACCGAAAGCGGCGGGCCATTCCGACGGCGATTCGCAATACTCTTGGACCGTTGCCAATGCTTTCGGCCAGCCATGCTTCACCCAGTTCGACGGCGGGTCGGCCGGCCGGTGGTCCTCTGGGATTCGGGGAATTCCAAATTCCGGCCCTCCGACCGTGGCAGCGACGTGCTTAAAAATTTCTTCGAGCTTTACAGGCTGCCCGCAGCCCAGGTTGGCTGCGATACCGGCTGCAAGACTCCAAACCGAGTATCGATCTTCGGCGAGGGGCTTATTGAGAGCGTCGCCAAAAAAATATTTCTTCCCGTCCTTGCCATTTGCGATGACAAAGATCTTTTCTTCCGGCTCTCCTCCCTGTTTGACAAGCAGCTCGCGCACGCTGGCTTGACAGGAATAGCCGGCGAGCGATCCTAACGCGCAAAGCAACGTTTCGATATGCACTCCTCGTTCGTCCTTAAGACGGGAGATCAGGATTTGAGCGAGCGCATGACCGGCGAGCTTTGGCCCGATAAGAGGGTCGGACTTCCGCTTCTCCCGAATTGTTTCGTTCATAGCCGTTGGAGCTCAGACCCTAATCTTCTCCCAGCCTGTTTCCTGATAGTAGAAGAGGCCCGAGATCAGACTGCAAGCGCAAGTATGCGCCACCCCCCGAGGGACTAGCCGATGCTGGATTCAGGACTGATCGCCCTGGCGGAGCTTCCAGAGGATCTGGCGGAGGATGCCGAGCCAGGTTTCGGAGTCGGCCGCGGGCAGAGAGAGGCGGCGGACGAGGCGGCGGATTTTGAGTTCGGTGGATTCGGAGGTGCGCTCGTGGGTGTAGCCGGAGCGGGCCAGAAGATCGAGCAGGAGAACAGTGAAGCGCTCGGTCTGTTCGGCGGAAGCGGCTGGAGGTGGCGGGAAGCGATGCTCGGCGGCGGGGGCGGCAGCGTTGCGGCGCAGCTCGTAAAGGCAGATGGCGACGGCCTGGCCGAGGTTCATGGAGCCGTGCTCTTCGCGGGTTGGGATGCGGAGTAGCGAGTGGCAATGGCTCATGTCGCCGTTCGAGAGTCCGAATTTTTCCGAGCCGAAGAGCAGTGCGGCGGGCGAGTGGGCGAGATGCCCGGTGAGGATGGTGGCGGCGGCTTCCAGACGATAAAGCGGGACGTGCAAATCGCGATTGGCGGCGGCAGTGCTGCCGACGACAAGAGTGCAATCGGCGATGGCCTCGGAGAGAGTTTCGAAAACCTGCGCCTGTTCGAGGATGTAGTGAGCCTTGACGGCGGAGCGGGCTTCGCGGAAAGCGACCTGGTAGGGATTCACGAGGCGGAGCTGTGTAAATCCGAAGTTGCTCATGGCGCGGGCGGCGGCGCCGATATTCAGGGGATTGCGGGGCGATACTAGAACCACGCGCAGAGAGGGCTCGGAGCCCACTACTGCTCCAGATAGGTGTAGCCTTGCAGCCCCTCTTCGTAGAACTTGAGCAGGCGGCCGGCGTCTTCGTAGCCGATGCGCTGCTCGCGAACCGCGCTTTCGACGTCCTTGCGGAAATCGTCGATTAAGGTTTGCGAGTTGTACTGCACATAGTCGAGGACCTCGCGGACGGTGTCGCCTTGGACGACCGTGTTGAGGACGACGTCGCCATGCTCATCGAGACTGACGTGGACGGCGTTGGTGTCTCCGAATAGGTTGTGAAGATCGCCGAGGATTTCCTGGTAGGCCCCGAGCAGGAAGGCGCCGAGTATGTAGTTGCCGTTGTTGAAGGGATGGAGCGGAAGGGTTTTCTTGACGTCTCGGCGATCGATGAACTGGTCGACTTTGCCGTCCGAATCACAGGAGATATCGCCGAGGATGGCGTGGCGGGTAGGGGGCTCCTCGAGGCGATGGATGGGCATGATGGGGAACAGCTGCTTGACGGCCCAGCTATCGGGCATGCTTTGGAAGAGCGAGAAATTGCAGAAGTAGGTATCGGAGAGCATGGCGTCGAGGCCTTCGAGCTCTTCGGGGAAGAAGTCGAGTTCGCCGGCGAGTTTTAAAATCTTGCGGCTGATGGCCCAGTAGAAATTTTCGGCGAGGCTGCGCTGTTCGAGCGACAGATAGCCGAGGCTGAAGAGGTTCAGCGCGGAATCGAGAGCCTGCTGGGCATCGTGATAGGTCTCAAGCAGATTCTTCTTGTTGATGGAGCGGTGAGTTTCAAAGAGATCGATGAGGGGCTGTTCGGAATCTTCGGGAATAGAAGAGGGGAGATCTTCGCCGAAGCCGCTCACGCCGAGAACGTTGAAGACGAGCACGCTGTGATAGGCGGCGATGGCGCGGCCGCTTTCGGTAATGATATTGGGGTGGGGAACTTCGGCTTCGTCGCAGATGCTTTGGACGTGGTAGACGACATCGCGGGCGTACTCTTCGAGGGTGTAGTTGACGCTCGATTCGAAATCGGTTTGAGAGCCGTCGTAATCGATGCCGAGGCCGCCGCCGACGTCGAGGAATTGCAGACCGGGGGCGAGCTTCTTGAGATCGACATAGATGCGGGCGGCTTCGATGACGGCGCCTTTGATTTGGCGGATGTTGGTGATCTGGCTGCCCAAATGGAAATGCAGTAGCTCGAGGCAGTTTTCAAGCCCGCGCTCTTTGAGGAACTCGACGGCTTTGAGGGCCTCGCTGACGGTGAGGCCGAACTTGGAGCGGTAACCGCCGGAAGATTTCCAGCGGCCGGAGCCGCGGCTGGCGAGCTTCACGCGGAGGCCGATGGTGGGTTTGACGCCGACCAGAGCGGCGTGCTTGGCGATCAATTCGAGCTCGGTGAATTTTTCGACGACGGGGGTGATGCGGCGGCCGATTTTTTTGGCGAGCATGACCATCTCGATGTACTCGTCGTCCTTGAAGCCGTTACAGATGATGGGGGTGTCATTGTCGGCGATGGCGAGGACTGCCAGGAGTTCGGGCTTGGAGCCGGCTTCGAGGCCGAAGTGGTAGGCGCGGCCGAAGCGGAACACTTCTTCGACGACTTGGCGCTGCTGGTTGACTTTGATGGGGTAGACGCAGCAGTAGCCGCCGTGATAGCCGTGCTCGCGGATGGAGACATCGAAGGCCTGGTGCATGTCGGCGAGACGGTGGCGCAGGATATCGGCGAAGCGGATCAGAATGGGGAGGGAGATGCCGCGCCATTGGAGCGTGTCGACCAGTTGCTTGAGATCGATGCTGCGGGCGGATTCCTTGGTGGGGTGCACCAGGAGGTTCCCATTGCTTCCGACCGAGAAGTAGCCTTTGCCCCAACTGGCGACATCGTAGAGCTCAGCGGCGTCGGTGGTGGTCCAACGATCAGTAGGCTCACGCACTTGAGCAGCGGCAGCGACTTTGGTGTTCAGGGGTAAAACTCCTTGGCGGGAACGTTGCAGAAAGGCCGGGCCGGCCATTTCCACCTCAATTAAAGCACGGACGGCGGGAGGGGAGGGCGGAAACTTTACGGGGGAAGGGCGGAGGCGGAGGGAGGGCCCCGGCATGTAACCGGCATGTAAATCGTGATACGCTCATTCGAATTGTCAAGGAATTCGAAGCTGATTGAAAGGAAGGAGACGAGGGATGTCCTGCCGCCCGATTCACTTGAGTTTGGAAGTAAACCCGAGCGCAACTGAGAAGATCGCGTTCACACTGGATTGCACCTGTGACGCCAATGACGAAGCTACTTGGAAGATGACATTTGACTTGCAAGAGGGAAAACCACTTGCGACGGTGGTGAAGTTCAGCCTGGAAATAGACCCGGTAAATCATCCCCAAGCGCAAGCAACCGCCGATGCCGGATCGCTGGATGCGGTTCAACAGGCACAGGCGCGAGTGGCGGGGGCGGTGGCGAAGAATCCGCAAGCCACCCAGCATGACAAGCACAGCGCCGCCCAGAAGGTGATTGCGGTGCGACAAATGACCAGGGGCGTCACAGGCGCAGAGTAACCGGGTTTCATCCGGTTGCTCTACCGGTCCCCACCGGTTGCGAAGGAAATAAGACAGTGCGCCGTTCCACAGCGAGGCTAGCGGCGGTGGCGTCCTTTTTAGCAGGCGGGGCGTTCGCCGCTCCAGGGCCATGCGAAAACGGACAAGCCTCCCAATATACGGGATATAGGGTCACAGCGGTCCACATTCAGAACCCGCTCGAATTTCTGGAGGGCTGGGCGCCCGAATTCCGCTCACTCGACAGAGGACTGAAGGTCAAAGCGGGGCGGCCGTTTTCTGTATTGGAGTTTAATGCAGACGTCAGCTATCTGGGTCAAAAGCTGGACGCAGCGTTCGGCGCATCCTCGTCCTTTGAGCGCATAAAACTCGACTATGCAACTGGCTCGCTCGAAGAGTGCGATCCGGAAGCGAGAACGTTGCGCGTTGTTTATCCTATCTTCACCAGTGTTGTTCCGTCTTTGAATCCACCGAGCATCGAGCAGGCAAGCGATGAGTCCGAGCGGCCCGCCACGACCGGCGGCGAGCAGGTTTCGGGGCGCAGGCTGAGGGTGACACCGCTGAGCGGATACAACCAGACGCGCGGAATCTTCGGTGGGCTGAACCTGTCGGGGAATCTCGGCAGAGTCAATATTCAAGGGCGATCGGAGGACTCAGCGGACAGTCAATTGAGTAATTTGAGCCTTGACGGCGAACTGGAGGCGACTAAGTTTTGGAATAACGCGAGTTGGAATCTCGGATTTGTGTATTGGGACATGCCGGCGGGAGGAGCCCGTTTCAAGGAAGGCAAGTTAGTCGGACGATTTTCGGCGTTTACGCAGGAGTTCACCGGTTCTCACGTGATGTTCCGTTATGGAGCGGCGCTCGAGGGCGGGCACCAGCAGGCCAGTTACCCATCGGCTTCGGCAGAATTGACACCAGATTCCGGATATGGCTCGCTCAAGTTTTACGTGGGTGTCACGGGAAGGCCACGGCTCAGCGCCTTCAGCGCTTCGTACGGTTTGCAACTTGGCGATACCTTCCGCTCCGACATTCCGCTATTCAAGAAGCACCTGGTGGACTTAGGCTACAATCGCAGTTTTTTTAGCCGGAAGCCGCTTGGCGATCGGGAAGACTTCAAGGGTTCGCTCAGTAGCGGCGTCCACAGGGCGCTGGGGCTTGAGACCAGATTTACGGCGGGTCTCATACAAGATGCCCAAGGGGTTCCTCTGGCCGAGCGCTTTTTCGGGGGCAACCAGATTCATCCGTTCGTCGAGGATGATGATTCCTGGGTGCTGCCGAGCGACGCATTCATTCGAAGCATTCCCGAGAACCGTCTGGGAGCAGTGGAGGCTGGTTCTTTAGGAGGGAGCCGATTTTACTCCGCGAATGTAACGCTGTCTTTCACAGCTTGGGGACGGCCATTCATTCCAAAGGAACTGGCGATGGTGCGGGCGGGCTCGACCGCGCGATCTTGTGCGGATCAAACCTCCGGTGGACAACCAACTTTTCCGTGCATCTTGAATGGCCCATTTCAGAGCAGCGCGACGGCTCTGGCCAGCTACTACAAGACACACGATCCAGGGTATGTTCGCCTTACCGGGGAAGTTCCGGGGCAGGTGCACGATCTGGAGGGCAAGCTTTCTGTCTTCTCTACGCAGCTTAATGCAATTCCGCCGGCGGTTGGGGGCCGGGACCCGGTCGCGCAGCAACTTTCAGATGTCAACTCGGACGTGGTGGAGATCAGCGGCGATCTGATCGTGCTCGAGGGCGGGATACTGCCGGAGGTGACTACGCTGTTGACGATCTCGATTGCGACCCTAAAGGTTCACGCCGGGGCACTCACCGCGAGCCTTCGCGCCGCTTCTCAAGCAGCCATAGGGGACAAATTAGATCAAATGGTGAGTGGGCTGGCGCAAGAAGCCAGCAAGCTGCAGGCGACCGTTAATCAGGTAAACAAGAACTTTCCAGATAAGAAGTTCGAGGACGAGGCATGGAAGAAGATTGCGCCCGGGCACCGCGCGATCGATGTTTTTCTGAATGAACTGAATATCTATTCGATTGCGCCGGTGGCGATCTTCGACGTGGCGCGAGTTTGGCCGGTGGGACAGGGAGTTCGTTATGGCTTTGGGCCGGGGCTCCGCGTAAGTTTGGTCAACGTGAACTTCACCTTCGGATATGCGTTCAATCCGGATCGACAACCCTCTGAGAAGGCCGGCGCGATTTTCTTCGGCTTGGACGTTACGGAACTTTTCTGATTCGGGGTTGGCGGCTGGTGTGGAGAATGGTCGCGGGGCGACACAGGCGCTGGAGCTTTGTGTAAGCAAAGGGCGCCGCGTAGACGGGGGATGAGATTGGGCGCGGGGCTCCGATAGGCTGGAGGCCTGGCGAGACGCTAGCTGGGCAGGGTAGCGGTTTCCATCCAGAAATTCTTGATGTCCTGGGCGGTGGCCATCAGGCCGTCGAGGGTGGAGGGTTTCTTGAGATAGGCGTTGGCGTGGGACTCATAGGCGCGGCGGACATCGGCCTCGGCGCGAGACGAGGTAAGCACGATGATGGGGATGCGGCAGGTTTTGGGATTGCTCTTGATGCGAATGAGGACGTCGTGGCCGCTGACCTTGGGAAGGTTGAGATCGAGGAGGATGAGGTCGGGATGCCAGTGAGTTTTGGGCGGGAGAGGCTGGAGGACAATGTCCAGACCCTCGGCGCCGTCTTTGGCGACGTGAATGTTAACGTCCGCACGGAGCTCGCGAAAAGCTTCTTCGAGCAGGTGGACATCGCCCGGGTTGTCTTCAATGATGAGCAGCTGAATGGTCTTTTGCAAGTGAGCCGCCGACACTCAAAGGAAATTAAACACACTACCGGTTTCGCCGTTGTTGCCGCAATGCGTGAGACTTAATTTCTCGCCATAAAGTTGCGGAGCGAAATTGCCGATGGCAGGAGTATGGGCGGCCTAGCAACGCGGAACGCTAAAAACGTTTTAGTACCACTACTGATTTTTGCGAGCATGGCCTGGGGGCAGGCGGGGAGTATTACTCCGGTAGGGATGCCGGCTGTGGGGGGCGACGCGGCATTCGCGGCGATGGAAAAATCGCTGGGGCAGCAACAGGCGGCGCTGGACAGCTTTCGAGAGACAGTGCAAGCCGGTGCGTTGAGCCAGCAGCGCGATTCGGTGGCAAAACAGGTGCAGCCTCTGCGGGCGGAACGAGGCGTCGAGGCGCGGGCGATTTCCGATACGAAGCCTCTGACCGCAGGAGTAAGCGCGAGCGCGGGGACATTCTTTACATTGCCGTGGCCGGGATCGCTTCCGCTTTCAATTCCAAATGTACAGATGACGAGCGACACCTGCGAGGCGATGGGGAAAGCCGAGATCGAGAAGTTAATACAGGGCGCAGCGGGCAAACATGGCCTGAGCCCGGATCTGCTGCGGTCGGTGATGAAACAGGAGTCGGGGTTCAAGCCTTGCGCGCTTTCGACGGCGGGAGCAATGGGGCTGATGCAGATTATGCCGGAGACGGCGGACATGCTGCATCTGGAAGATCCTTTCGACCCGGCGAGGAACGTGGATGCCGGGGCAAAGTTCTTAAAGACGATGCTGGACCGTTTCGGCGGAGATGTTCCGCTGGCGCTGGCCGCTTACAACGCAGGGCCTGGAGCGGTGGATAAAGCGGGAGGGATACCGCCGATTGCCGAGACCTTGCAGTACCTGACGAATATTCTGGGCGATCTTCCGGCGGCCTATTGAGCGAGGCGGGTACCTAGCACATGAGACGGAACCGATGTGGGGCCTTGGGGAGGCGGAATTCGAACCGGCAATGTTGGCGGAGGCCGTAAATCATTCCTAAAGCCTATAAGCCCTTAGGCCGATAGACAAACAGAGCGTGACTTCAGCATGGCAACCGAGGGTTCCAAATTGAACTGGGCGAGCGGCGCCGCGGAACAGAGGCAACTGTTTCAGGCCGCGTCCCAGGCCGCGCTTGTAGCCCGGGGCAGGATTCTGATTGTAGACGGTTCTGCGCTGAACCGGCGGAAGTTGTGCAGGATGCTCGGGGAAGTCCACCACGAGCTCAGCGAAGCGAGCACGACTTCAGAGGCGATCGGCGCGATTTCGCTAAATCGAGTGGACCTGGTGCTGATCGATGTGGCGGCCGAGGAACTGGGCGCAATCGAGTTTTGCCGAATGTTGAAGAAGGCGTCGGCGACGCAATTCTTGCCGGTGTTCGTGATGGCGCCCCGGGACGATCTCGAGAAAGAAGTGCTGGCGATCGAAGCGGGCGCGGACGAATTTCTGGTAGCTCCCCTGCGACCGCGAGCGTTTCTTGCACGTGTGCAGGCAAGCTTGCGGCATAAGGCGATGATTGACTCGCTGGACGATTCCGAGACAGTGCTGTTTTCGTTGGCGCAGTCGGTCGAGGAGCGAGACCCGGATCTGGGGCAGCACTGCCAACGGCTCGCCTTGATGGCGGCGGCGATGGGCCTCGCGTTGGATCTTCCGGCGTCCGATATACTCGCGCTGCAGCGAGGCGGCTACCTGCACGATGTTGGAAAAGTGGCTATTCCGGATCACATCCTTTTCAAGCCGGGCTCGCTGACTCCCGAGGAATGGGAGATCATGAAGACCCATGCAGAAAAAGGGGAGAGGATCTGCAGCAGCATGCGCTCGCTTGCGGCAGTGCTGCCGATTATCCGGCATCATCACGAGAAATGGGATGGGACGGGCTATCCGGACGGATTGAAAGGCGAGGAGATTCCGCTGCTCGCGCGCATTCTTCAAATGGCCGACATCTACGATGCGTTGACAACGGCCCGGCCGTATAAGCGCGCGCTGACGCCCGACGAAGCGCTTGCGGTTATGCGCGAGGAAGTGGGCAAGGGATGGCGAGATCCGAAGCTGGTCGAAACCTTCTCCGATATCTTGCCGATGTTCCGGACGCCCACGCCCCCGGATTTCTCGAGGCTGTCGCTGCATGCGCTCGCGGCTTCGATCGATCGTTTCCGAAAAGACCCGGCGCGGAGTTTCGCGCGCAGAGGACCGGCGCAGGGTTCGGAACATTTGAAGCTGGTGAGCGGTTTATAATCGCTGGCGAAGCGTGTGGCTTCGTTCGATTGTGAATACAGCGAATAGGGTGGAAGCCGCGTTGCGCGTGCTGAATGAGGAGATCGTTCCGTGCAGGCGCTGCCCCCGGCTGGTGGCGCATCGGGAAGAGATCGGGAGAGTGCAGAGGCGGGCGTATCGGGGGCAGCAATATTGGAGCCGTCCGGTTCCAGGGTTCGGCGATGCTCGCGCGAAGCTTCTGATTGTGGGGCTGGCGCCGGGGGCGCATGGCGCCAATCGCACCGGACGAATGTTTACCGGCGACCGGTCGGGTGAATTTCTGTACAGGGCTCTTTGGGAAGCCGGATTCGCCAATCGGCCGGAGAGTGTGTCGTGCGGAGACGGGCTGGTTCTAGGGGACGCCTACATAACGGCGCCGGTACGGTGCGCGCCTCCGGATAACAAACCGTTGCGCGAAGAGATACTCGCATGCCGTCCGTATCTCCAGCGCGAAATGGCGCTGCTGAGTGAAGTGCGAGTGGTGGTGGCGTTGGGACATATCGCGCTCGATACATATCTTTCGGTGTTGCAGGAAAACGGGAAGATCGGCTCGCGAGCGAAGTTCCGGTTCAGGCACGGGGAATCGTTTGAAACGCACCAGGGTGGGCCGGTGGTCTTGTGCTGCTACCACCCGAGCCAGCAGAATACGTCGACGGGACGGCTGACGGCGGCCATGCTGCGGGCTGTGTTTGAAGAAGCGAGGAGGTTGTCGGCCGCTGACGGCGGCTGGCCGAGGGGCCAGTTTACAGGCGCCGGTTGATGGAAACTTTGGGGTTTACACCCCGGGAGCGGTCGGAGGCGGGGTGGGGGGATAGCTCGGTTCAGGCTGGGCTTGTGGCGGCGGATAACCGCCGGGTTGCCCGTAGCGGGGCTGGCCGTAGGGAGCTTGGCCCGCATACATAGGAGGCGGCACATAGGCGCCTCCGGTTTCGAAGAGGCGGCGGGTCTCATCATTTAAGAGCACGATGAGCCCGTAGACTCCGAGGGCGGTTCCGATGGGGAAATGGAGCAGATTCAGGACGGAGACGATAATCATCAGGACCCGGGCCCAGGGCCGGAACTTCAGCATGCCCCAGCCGCCGATGATGGACGGTACCGAAAGAACGAATAAGAAAACTGCCAGGGCGGTGCCGGCCAGGGCGAGGACGGGCATGGCAGCCGCGGCATCGCGATCGTTGGTCATGCCGATCCAACTGGCGATGCCGCCAAAGATCATGAGCACGGCGAGGCCGATGAGTACCCCGAAAGATCCTAATACGATGTTCAGAATGCCGACGATCTTGACGTTGTCTCGCATGGATGATTCCTTCCCAGAAATGAAGCCACTCGCTCGATGATACGCGAAATCGAAGCAGTTTGTTCTCGGGGGATCAGGCTCTTCAATGACTTACGGGCGCGTTGGGCGACAGATGCTACTAGGGGGCGGAGGAGCAGTAATGGACCCAACAGTTTCTAACCTATAGAAAACACGCTAAACTGAGACAGAGCGTAGCTCTCCGGGCTACACCCTGTACCAAGCGCATGCTCATCCACCTATTGTGTCTGTTGATGTTTAGCCAACCGAGCTTGGGCGCGCGGATTGAGAATGGGCTTTTCGACGACACTTTTTCCGGTATTTACCGGCTATCGCCATTCGACTGGACATTGCTGATTCCGTATTTCGCCATTCTTTTCATCCTGTCGATTTACGGAGTGCACCGCTATGAGACCATACGGCGCTATCGGAAGTACCGCAAGAATTTGCAGCGCAGGGCGCGCAGGCAGTTCGAACAATTGCCGAAGGTGACGATTCAGCTTCCTCTTTATAACGAGCGGTTCGTGGTGGCGCGGCTGCTCGAAGAAGTGAGCAAGATGGAGTATCCGCGGGAGTTGCTGCAGATCCAAGTGCTCGACGATTCGACGGATGAGACGCATCCTTATACCGAACGGCTGTGCAACGAATACCGGGCGGCTGGGATGCCGGTCGAGTATCGGCATCGCGACAACCGGCACGGGTATAAGGCGGGCGCGCTGCAGGAGGGACTGGAGACCGCGACGGGCGAGCTGATTGCGATCTTCGATGCGGATTTTTTGCCGCCGGCAGACTTCCTGATGCGGACGGTGCACTTCTTCACGGACGCGGATGTGGGAGTGGTGCAGACGCGCTGGAGCTATTTGAACAAGGAATACAGCATTCTGACGCAGGTGGAAGCGATGCTGCTCGATGGGCATTTCGTGCTGGAGCACGGGGCGCGCTGCGGGTCGGGGCTGTTTTTCAACTTCAATGGCACGGCGGGAGTTTTGCGGCGCACGATGATCGATGATGCCGGCGGGTGGCAGCACGAGACGTTGACCGAAGATTCGGATTTGAGCTACAGGGCGCAGTTGAACGGATGGCGGTTTGTGTATGTGCCGGGGGTCGATTGCCCGTCGGAACTGCCGGCGGAGACATACGGTTTTCAGGTACAGCAGGCGCGGTGGGCGAAGGGGTTAACCCAAGTCGCGAAAAAATTGCTGCCGAGGATTTTGAAGGCGGACCTGCCGCTGCGGGTGAAAGCCGAGGCGTTTTTGCACCTGACGCCGAACATTTCGTATCCGTTGATGCTGGCCGTTTCGATGCTGATGCTGCCCGTGATGATCGTGCGGTTTTACATGGGCGTGTTTCAGATGGTGCTGATCGATCTGCCGCTGATTGTCGCTTCGTTCTGGTCTATCTCCGCGTTTTATCTCTATGCGCAGAGAGAGCTGTATCCGAAGACCTGGTGGAAATCGATTGCGTTCCTGCCGATGTTGATGGCGGCGGGGGTGGCGCTGACGGTGAGCAACAGCAAAGGCGTGCTGGAGGCGCTGTTGGGCATCCAGAGCGCTTTCGCGAGGACGCCGAAGTATGCGATGGGAACCGGGAAAGTGAAAGTGAAACCGGCGGCGTACAGGCGGCGCAGCGGTTGGCTGCCGTATGTGGAGCTGGCGATCGGGACCTATTTTGTGTTCATGATCGATTTCGCGATCGACAGCCTGAATTTCTTTGCGATTCCGTTCCTGCTGCTGTTTGTGTGCGGTTATTATTGGGCCGGGCTCACGACGCTGTATGAGGAGTATCGCGGGAAGCTCGAATGGCAGCGCGCGCGCAAGCTGGCGGAAGCCGCATAGACGGCCGCCCCTTTTTCACCAAAGCAATTTCAATCCAAATTGAATCTGGCGCGAGGTTGTGGACGTGCTGGTGATGACGCCGGCGGTGGGCGAGACGCCGCTGGGCGTGAAGACGATGGCGTTGGGCGTGTTGAAGTTCGCGCGGTTGAGGATGTTGAAGAACTCGGCGCGAAATTGAAGGGTGAACTGCTCGGAGAGGCGCATGCCTTTGAGGGCGGAGAGATCCCAGGCGGCGAGGCCGGGGCCAGGGAGAGTGTCGCGGCCGAGGTTTCCATAAAAGCCGCTGTTATTGGGCGGGGCGAGGAATGCGTCGGGATTGAACCACTTATTCGGGCTCCCGATGATAACAGGCCCGGTGAAATTTGGATTGACGAAGGGGCGCACCGGGTTGCGCGTGTCGCCGTTGTTCGAAGGGTTGTAACTCAATTGCGGAGTAAATGGGAAGCCGCCTTGTATAGTAACTATTGAGTTTAGGGACCAGTTACTAACAAGCCGGTTGGCGTGGAAAGGCAGATCGTAGACGGCGCTGATGACGGCGACGTTGCGGACGTCGAAGTTGGCGAGGCCGCGATCGGCGCGAAGATTGAAGGGGTTGGAGGCGAGGGCGGGCTCGCCGCCGGAGGTGGTGCTGTTAAGCGAGTCGCCATCGTCGATGGTCTTCGAGAAAGTATAAGCGCCGCGCAGCGCGAGCCCGGAGCTGAGGCGGTGGTTGAAATCCAGTTGGAGAGCCTGATAGGAGCTATCGCCTTCGGAGAAGTAAGTCCAGGTGTTGGCGAGAGTGGGATTGGCGCGGGTGGAAGTAGGGACATAGTAAGCGCCGGCGGGAACAGGCGCGCCTGCGATGCCGGAGGGGAACTTACTGGAGTAAGTGGCGGGGCAGGGGGACGCGGGGCAGACGACGGGGAAGGGTTCGTTCGAATCGATTCCGATCAACTCGTGATAGCCGTGCGAGCCGACGTAGCCGATGGTGAGCGACGTATTAGCGGTGAGCTCCTGCTGAAGGCGCGCAGACCAGGAGATGAGGGTGGGAGTTTCGAGGTCGGGCTGAACGCCGCCGGGGACGGGCTTGGCGGTTTTGGGCGGAGGCGCTGCCGTATCGAGGGGAAGCTTTGAGACGAGCGCATTGGGAAGGCTGTAGGTGGGATTGAAGGGCGCGTTCTGATCGGTGCGATAGCCGAGGGCGTCTTGGAGATCGTTGAAGATGCCGAAGCCAGCGGTGACGACGGTCTTGGAGAGCGGACTCCATGCGAGGCCGGCGCGGGGTTGCGGAAGGAATTTCGCGTTGTTGACGGTGAAGACGCTATCGGCGACGCGCGGCGTAGAGGAGATGACGCCATTGGGATAGGTGTAGTTGGCGGCGCGGCCGTGGGCTTCGTTCCAGCCGCTGGACCACTCATCGCGGAAGCCGAGCGAGAGGGTGAAGCGGGGGCTCATGCGGATGACGTCTTCGGCGTGCCAGGCGCCGAACAAAGATCGCCAGTCGAGCGAGGTGGGAGACGGATCGTAGAGGAGACTCGAAACGGTTCCTTGCAGAAATGTTTGGAGGCTGGTGAAGGTTGCTTGGCCGTATTGGCTGAGGGCGAGGATCTCGTTGGATTGCAGGCGCTGGAGCCAGATGCCGGCGGAGATCTGGTGGCGGCCTCGGGTGACGGAGACCTGGTCTTCGTAGGTGAAGAGATTGCGGGCGATGTGGAGATTGCTGCCGTTGTTGCTGCCGGCGAGGCTGAGCTGCGCGGTGGGATTGGAAGCGGCGCTGCCGCCGACGACGATGGCGCCGACGGGATCGCCGAGCAGGAAGCCAGGAAGCGATGTGGCGGGCGTGCCGGGGGTCGGTTCACCGGTGAAGAAATAACCGGCGCGGGAGAAGCCGAAAGTCGCCTGGTTGAGTAACGTGGGAGAGAAAACGTGTGTTTCGGCGAGGCTTAGGACTTGCTCGCGGAGGCTGGTGACGTCGGTCGAATAAGCGTTGGTGCTGGTGGGGGTGAAGTCGCCGCTGTCGTCGATGGTGTAGACGGAGTTGAAGGAGTCGCGTGGGGAAAAGACTTGATCGAGGCGCGTGGTTCCGTAGTCGTCGCGAATGGTTTGGAGGGGATTGTTGAAGGCTTCGGAGATGCCGCCGAAGTCGGGGGCGTTGGGGCTGGGCGTGGGCCACGCGTTTATGAGAGGCGAGACGCCGATAAAATCGAGACCAGAGGCGGGGCAATGGGCGGGCGCGGGCGATGCAAGCTTGCAGGGCAGAAAGCCGGCGCGGGCGTTGGTGTCGGGCACGAGATCGACGCCGGTTTGGTGGAGATGTTGATCGAGCTGCTCGAAGTTTCCGAATAAGAAGGTCTGGTCGTGAACGATGGGACCGCCGAGAGAGGCGCCGAATTGATTGCGCTCGAAGCCGGGAGTGGAGCGGCCGTCGAAGAAGTTGCGGGCGTCGAGGTCGTTGTTGCGGATGAACTCGTAGAGAGATCCGTGCATGTCGTTCGTGCCGGGAGTGGTGACGATCAAGACTTGCGCGCCGGGGCGCTTGCCGTATTCGGCGGGGTAGTTGTCTCGCAGGACGTTGAACTCTTGGACGGAATCGACGCCGAGGAGCTGTTGGCTGACGCCGCCGGGCTGCATGTTGTTTTCGGCGGCGCCGGTGAATTCGACGCCGTTCAACAAGAAGAGATTTTGTTGCGGGCGGTTGCCGGAGACGGCGAAGTTGTTGCCGGCGGTGGAATTGGAGACGCCGACGCCGCCGGTCTTCTCCGAGGTGAAATTGACGACGCCGGGATTGAGGGTGAGGAGCTCGTCGTAGCTGCGGCCGTTCAAAGGGAGATTTTCGATCTGGCGCTGGTTGACGAGGCCGGAGACGTCTTGGGTGGAGGGAGCGACGATGGGGGCGTCGGCGGTGACGGTGAGTTGCTGGGTGGGTTGACCGATGGCGAGGCGGAAATCGACGGTGGCGTCCTGATTGACGAGCAAGTGAACGCCAGCGCGGACGGATTCGCGGAAGCCCGATTTCGAGACGTGGATTTCATAATCGCCGATGGGGAGGGAAGGGATAAGATAGCGGCCGGAGGAATCGGTGAGAGTGGAGCGGAAGGCGCCGATGGCGGTGTTGCGAGCGGTGATGGAAGCGCCGGCGATGCGGCCGCCGGATTGGTCTTCGACGGTTCCGGAGAGGACGCCGGAGACTTGCGCGAAGGCAATAGGAGTAAAGAAGAGAGCGAGTAGCAGGCGGCGGGCGGGCATGTTTGTCCTGTATAAAAGAGAGTGTAGTGTTTAAAGGACAGAATACGATAGTGAACCGCGTGGCCGAACTGCGGGAACTACGCGGCTTGCCGGCGGCGGCGCTGGCGCGGGCGGCGGGGGTGAGCCGGCAGGCGATTTATGCGATCGAGGCGGGGACGTATGTTCCGAACACGGCGCTGGGGCTGCGGCTGGCGCGAGCGTTGGGCGTGCGATTCGAGGAATTGTTCCGTTTGTCGGAGGATGGGGCGCAGCCGGGAGAACGGCCGGTGAGCGCGACATTGATTGGAGCGGAAGGGATCGCGGCCGGGCAGCCGGTCGAATTGTGCCGGGTGGGCAGGGGGTTGATGGCGGCGGCGGCGCGGCCGGTGGGCGCTTATTTGCCCGTGAGCGATGGGGTGATGTTGGGCGCCGCGGCGGGCGGCAGGGCGCGAGTGCGGCTGCATCGGGAAGCGAGCGAGATGGAGAATCGGCTGCTGGTGGCGGGCTGCGACCCGGCGATGGGGTTGCTGGCGCATCGCGCGCGGGCGGCGGGCGTGGAACTGGTCTTGGTCCATGAGAACAGCTCGCGATCGCTGGCGCTGTTGAAGAAGGGGCGCGTACACATTGCGGGGACGCATCTGCGGGATGCGAGGACGGGCGAATCGAACGTGGCGGCAGTGACGCGGATGTTCGGGCGGGACTCGGTTGCCGTGGTTTCGTTCGCGATGTGGCGGGAGGGGCTGGTTACGGCGAGCGGGAATCCGAAGAAGATTCGGGGCGTAGAGGATCTGGCGCGCAAGGATGTCACGTTCGTCAATCGGGAAGCGGGCGCGGGAAGCCGGGTCATATTGGATACCCATATGGCTCGGTTGCAGTTGAAGCCGAAACAAGTGCGCGGTTACGAACGATTGGCGGCGGGGCACCTGGCGGCGGCGCAGGAGGTGAAGGCGGGCGCGGCGGATTGCTGCGTGGCGACGGAAGCGGCGGCGCGGGCGTTTGGGTTGGAGTTCGTGCCGATGGAAGAGGCACGCTACGACTGGGTGATGCGCAAGCAGGACGTGGAACTGGCGACGGTGCAGGCGTTGCTGAATACGATCGCTTTGGGGGCGTTCCGGCGGGAGTTGGAGTGGGCGGCGGGGTACGGCGTGGGGGTGACGGGGCGGCGGGTGATGTGAGGAGGTGAGTGACGGGCTATTTCAACTTGCGTGGTCGTGGCCTCCGACTGGATACGGTTCTATATCGCGCGTTCTTAGATCTCGTTTGCTGAGTCGTGATTTCAACTTTTCCCTCATCCCGCAAGGTTGTTAGCCACTTCCGTGTTCCGGCATCGCCGAGGCCAAGTTCCTCACTGATCTGTCCTCGTGAAAGTTCGCCGCGGCTTGCAAGCAGAGCCAGGATCTCATCGCGACGGTCTCGTCGCGGTCTTATGTTTTGAGAGTCAGAGGGGCGGGTTGGGGTATTTAAAAAAGTGACGCGGAATGAGGATATTCGGTCATCGAAATCGGGTTCCGGCAATCCGGCTTCTCGTAATGCCGCGAACATCGCACCCACGCCTGAACCGCGGTTCTCACAAATCGCGCGCTTTTCACCGATGGGGTTGATGTCTTCGAGAAGCCTAAGAAGAGTAGAGTTCCTGGTCGAAGAGATTCCTTCTCTTCCAAGCAGATCCAGCGTGACTGGGCCGAAGAGCCCGCCTGGATTGATGATTGAGAGACGATTCGGAAACATTTGGAGCTGAACTGGTGTTCCTCTTGAGGCACTGCTCAGATCGCGGTGTGCAACAGCATTGATCAGCGCTTCTCGAATTGCGGTGAGAGGGTACTCATCGACATCCTCCCGATAGAGCCCTCGAACAATCGATCTTTGTTTCATATTGCGCCGCAGGACGCGCATGGCCGGCTCTAGCATTAAGGGGATCGGACCCTCGATTCGTGCGTTATCAAGAAATCGTTCCTGGTTCAGGCCGGGCTCACCTACTTCGACCGCCGGATAAACGACGGATGTCAAGCCCAATCCCGGTAGCGTTTGCTGCGGATACTTGCCGAGCGCTAATAGCGCGCCCAGCGAACACACATGCGTGTTTCCCAGGGGAACGAGCACCTTGATGATACGAAGCACTCGATCATTACTCAGCTTTTTGAACGGCGTGCCTGAACGTGCGCGTAATCTACCGAGGAGCCCTGTCAGTAGCCGGGGCTGAAGATCGTTAAGCCCTGTTCCAGGAACCGGCTCTTCGTCCTCTTTGGGCTGACCTCGCGCAGAGAGCAGCATCTGTACTTCATAGTGACTGAGCTTTCTGTCTCCGTCCGCTACTCGAATGAAAGCTCCATTGGTGAGGCCTGCGCTGGGGTGATAGCACGGTTTTAAGGCGATTGGAAGCTCGGCAATTTGCGCCGTGACGATGTGTTTGCCTTCGATCTCGTGTATCTCGATGTGAGGACGAACGGCGGGCTCCATGCTGCTGCAAATGTTTGCAAAACCCTGTTGAATCTTGCTAGCGTGTCTCACGCCGGTGATGGCGAAGTTCGCTTCTTCAGAAATACCGAGGATTATCGTCCCGCCGCCTCGAGTGTTCGAGAAGGCGGATATAGTTTCCCAAAGGCGCTTGGGAAGTTCCGTTTCCGCAGCTTTCGCTTCGACGTGGGTCAGATCGACCCGGACTTTTCGAAGTTGGACCAGAATGTTGCGGATTTCCAATTCAGTCATGCTACTTAATCATGCTACTTCAGGCCGGTAGCATGATCAAGTAGCATGATGGCTCGGGCGGCGGTGATGTAAATCGAATGCGCTCGTCGAGTGCTTAGAGTACCACGCGCTCGCCGCGTTGAGGGCCGAGCAGGAATTGGGGGCTAACGGTTGGCGAGAGGGGCAGGCGCGTGATGGTGGGCTTGAGGACGATAAGAGTACGGCTGGTCTGCTTCTCGCGAGTGTTTTCGGCAAGGATCTGATCGAGGCCGGGGATGCTCGAAACGCCGGCGAGGCCGTTCTTGGCGCGGCTGTCGGAACTGGTGTCCATGCCGGCGAGGACGGCGAGCTGGCCCTCGCGCAAAGTCACGGCGCCTTTGAATTCGCGCTCGTTGACTTCGGGGACAGTATCGATGGTCTGGGTTCCGAGGGATTTGAAATCGGCTTCGACATCGATGGACATGTCGCCGTCGCCGTGGAAGCGCGGGGTGAGCTTGAGGAGCAGGCCGAGGTCTTCCTGGGTGAATTGACCGACGGGGTTGTAGATGGACGGCGTGCTCAATTGGGCGCCGGTGTAGAGGCTTTGCGGGATGGGATATTTGTCGCCGACGTGGAAGTTGGCGGTTTGGCCGTCGGCGACGACCACGGTCGCGTCGTAGAAGACGCTCGTGTAGGAGTTGGAGTAAGTGGCGAAGAAAGTGGCGTCGGAGATGCCGAAGCCGAACAGGGTTGCGCCGCCGCCGAAGGCCAGAAAGTTAGCGGCGGTCGAGGCGCTTTGAAGGATGTTTTGAAAGCCTCCGATGTGGCCGAAGTCGATTAACTGAAAAGAAGTCGGGAGCGACGCGCCGTAGTGATAGGTCTTGTCGGTATCGATGGTGAGGAATTGGAGTTCGAGGGAGACTTGGGCGCGGGGCAGCAGCAGGGCTTCGAGGAGAGAACGGGCGACGCGGGCGCGAGTGGCGCGGTCGCGGACCATGACGGTGCGGCTCTCGCTATCCCAACCGATGGTGCGGAGGTTGAGAATGCCGCGCACGGCGTTGGCGGCTTCGATCAGATCCTTTTGATCGCGGGCGTCGGGCAAGGGGAAGGTAAGGAGGACGATGGGCTCAAGTTCGTCGCGCTTGGGCTCGGTGTCTTGCGCGACGACGATTTCGTGTGGCGAGACGGGATAGACGAAGGTGTGGGTGACGGCGGTGAGGCCTTCGAGGACAGTGCGGAAATCGGCGTGGTCGATTTCAAAGCGGATGTTGCGCTCGGGCTGTAGTTCGGGATCGAAGATGACGCGGACTCCGAAGGCGGCGGTGACTTGTTCGAAGAGGCGCTTGGTGTCGCCGGTGAGGTTAAATGTGCCGGGGGAGGCGGTTGGCTGAACGCGGGGAAGCGGCTGGAGGCCGGGGTCGCGGTTCCACTCTTTTTCGGAGGCGAACTCGATGGGAGGCTCGGCGTTGGAGGAGTGGGCATCGCGAGTTTGGGCGGCGGCGTCCTTTTCGGCTGCTTTGATGTCGGCCGAGACATTGGCTGTTTCGATATCGGCCTGAGAGAGCAGGTGGGCGGCGGGGGCGAGGGAGTCGCGATTGGCGCGATAGGAGGGATTGGAGGGGTCGCGGGCGGCGGCTTCGGAGTAGAGCAGCCAGGCGCGAACAATTTGGTTATCGAGCTGGGCCTGATGGGCTTCGCGGGCGAGGCGGGCGGCGACGGGGTCGGAGGCGAAGACGCAGGCGGCAGCGGCGATCAAGCAGCCCCCGACGTAAGTAGCGATGCGGAGTTTCAAGCCTTAAGACGCGCGGCGAAGGGCGAGCGTGGAGAAGCGCGGGGGCATGTTAGTGGCCGGGTGCGACGTAGCCGGGCGGGTGAGCGGCGCCTTCGCCGAAGAAATACTCTTCCATCTGCTTCATCAGAAATTCCTGGGCTTCCGGCGTGCCGAGATTCAGACGATACTCGTTCATGATCATCTTCATCTGCTCGACCCACATGCGCCAGGCGTCTTTCGAGACGTGATCGTAGATGCGCTGGCCGAGGGGGTTGTCGAAGGGGGTTTCGTCGAGACCGGGGAGCTCTTTTTGCAGCTTGACGCAGAAGACGGTGCGCTGGGGTTTAGGGGTTGGGCTGGATGCCTGAGTGCCTGCCATAGATAGCCTCGCTTTTTTCTTTCTTGAGGATAGCCCAAGGTGGAGGGGCGAGCGGGAACGGGCATGGCGGAAGTTGGATGGAATCAGCGGGCGCGGGCGGCGCGAACGGCGTGGGCGCGCGGTTGATGAAGGGAGGAAGAAGCGGGGCGGCTCTCGCGGCGGCGTTCGACGAAGAGGGACAGGCGAAGGGGAACGGATGCGCCGGCGGCAAAGTCGCGATGGACGGCCTTGAGATAGCGCCGCAGCAGGTCCGGGAGGGCGGATTTGCGGACGGCGCAGGTCTGCAGATCGAGCAGGAGGGTGAGCTCCCACTGCGAGAAGGTGTGCCGCCGGAGGGCGCCGTTGATGACTTCCTGGACGAACTGACTGAACGACGTCAGGTCCGCGCGTCCCGATTGTGCATCTGTCAAGTAAGAGAGTGTAGTTTTCCTCAGAAAATTCTATGCGACTTCTGCGATTCAAGCCGATAGAGGAGCACTTTTCCTATCAAGGACAGTGGTGTCTTTGCAGTCAATAATCGCAGCCTGGCCGGCCATTCTGGGAACGCTCGCGATCGTTCTGCTTCTAAGCGGGGTGGACGATCTGGTCCCGGTACTCATTTGCCTGACGCATTGGATTCGGCACCGGAAGCCGGCGATTGCGCCGTCGCTCGGCGAATTCCTGGGGGAGGAGCGGCGGATCGCGATCTTTGTGCCGTGCTGGAAGGAATCGGGCGTGATCGGGAACATGGTGCGGCACAACGTGGCGGCGATCGGGTATCGCAACTACGATTTTTTCCTGGGCGTGTATCCGAACGATGGGGCGACGGTTGAGGCGACGGAGCGGCTGGCCGAGACCTTTCGAAATGTGCACGTGGCGGAGTGCCCGCATCCGGGGCCGACGTCGAAGGCGGATTGCCTGAACTGGATCTATCAGCGCATGACGCTCTTCGAAGAAGAAACCGGGGCGCGGTTCGATACGGTGGTGCTGCATGACGCCGAGGATCTGATTCATCCGGAGGCGCTTTCGACGATCAATCGGGAACGGGCGACCTATGCCATGGTGCAGATTCCGGTGCTTCCGCTTCCGACGCCGTTTGGGGAGTTTACGCATGCGGTGTATTGCGACGAATTCGCCGAGTTCCAGAGGATCGATATGCTGGCGCGGCAGTATAGCGGATCGTTCATTCCATCGAATGGAGTGGGGACGGGATTCGCGCGCGAGATATTGGAGCGGCTGGCGAGCGAGCGGGACAACCTGGTGTTCGATGCGGCGAGCCTGACGGAAGACTACGAGATTGGCGTGCATATTCACGAGGCGGGCCAGACGCAGTTATTCGCGCCGCTCAAGAAGGGCGGGAAGGGGTACATCGCGACGCGCGAATATTTTCCGAGGACGCTGCGGTCGGCGATCCGGCAGCGCACGCGGTGGGTGACGGGGATCGCGCTGCAGTGCTGGGAGCGGCACGGATGGGGGCGGAGCTGGCGGACGCGGTATTGGTTCTGGCGGGATCGGAAGGGGTTGATCGCGAATCCGGTGAGCCTGCTGACCAACCTTTTGTTCCTGGTGGGCGCGGGCGATTGGATCGAGAGCCTTTACATGCACAGGCCGTGGGCGTTTGCGGTAGAGAATCCGGGGATTCTGGCGTTGTGCTGGGTGACGCTGGGGCTGCAGTCGGTGCGGCTGACGCTGCGCGCGGCGTGCGTGGCGGGGATCTTTGGGTTGGGGTTCGCGGTGGGAGTTCCGCTGCGGTGCTTTCACGGGAACCTGGTGAATTGCTGCGCATCGATGGGGGCGCTGTGGCGTTTTTTGCATTCCAAGGCGCACCGGCGGCCGCTGGTTTGGCTGAAGACGGAGCATGCGTATCCGAGCCGGGATGCACTGCTGCTGCACAGGCGGGAGCTGGACGAAGTGCTGGTGGCGTCCGGCTATTTGTCCAAGGGCGAGATGGCGCAGGTGAGGGCGGAGATGCGGGCCGATGGGGATTTGGCGGAGCACCTGGTGGCGAGCGGGCGGTTGTCGGACGATGAGGTTTGCAAGGCGATGAGCTTGCAGTCGGGGGTGCCGTCGGGGCGGGTGGATACGCGGCGGGTGAAGGCGCGGATTGCGAGGACGCTGCCGGCGCACGTGGAGGAGCGGTTCGGGATCGTGCCGTTCGGGGTGGAGCGCGGGCGGCTGCTGGTGGCGGGAGCGAGTGTTCCGCCGGCGAATGCGTTAGAGGAACTGAAGGCATTCACGCGGCTGCAGATCGAGTTCCAGTTGGTGACGAAGAGGAATTACCAGGAGCTGCGGGCGCTGTTGTAAGGGCGCGGAGCGTCCGGTTCCCGTTGTGCGCGGACGATGTTGTAAGCGCACCGGGCGTCCGGCGCGTTGCGCGCGAAGCATGGAATGAGAATGGCGCGGGGTGGGAGTCCCGCGCCAGTTCAGCTCAACTTTCAGGGATCTATTGAAGACAGGATACGCGGCGGCGGGGGCTTGTGTCTTCAGGCCGGAGATGGAATTATGCCTGCGACTTTGGGATGAGCCCGGGGGCTTGGACCATATAATGTCTACGCCGATATGCTTGCGATCGATTTGGTTTACGGTGACTCCGATTATCATGTGTTCGCGATGTATGGAGCGCACCAGGGCGGTAACCTGTGGCGGGCGGAGAAGTTGCGGCGGGGGCGCCGGTGGTGTACCGATTCGCGCCGGCGCCGGTGAGGCGGCTGGAGTTGGATCTTACGTAGTTCGAGGCGGCGCACGATGAGCAGGCTGGTTGCTGGAGTGGATTTCGGGACGCTGAGCGCGCGCGTTTCGATTTTCGACGACCGGGAGGGACGGCGGGGCGCGGGAGTGGCGGAGTATCCGGTGCATCGCAAGCAGGGCGATCCGGATTATGCGACGCAGAGCCATGCGGACCATATGACGGCGCTGGCGGCAGCGACCAGGAAGGCGCTGGCCGAAGCGGGGGCAGAGGGGCGCGAGATAGAGGCGATTGCGATCGATACCACGGGTTCGACGGTGATTCCGGTAGGAAAGAACCTGGCGCCGCTGGATGAATACTATCTGTGGGCCGATCATCGGGCGTGGCGCGAGGCAGCGGAGATCACGCAGCGGGCGCATGAGGCGCGGCTGGAGGCGATCGAGTGGTGCGGCGGAGTGTATTCGTCCGAGTGGGGTTTTTCAAAGCTGCTGCATTGGCTGAGGCATAACCCGGAGAAGCGGGAGCGGTTCGTTTCGGCATTCGAGCACTGCGATTACGCGGCGGCGGTGCTGTGCGGGATTCGAGAGGCGGCGCAGGCGCCGCGCAGTATCTGCGCCATGGGCCATAAGTGGATGTGGAACGAGCGGCTGGGCGGGCTGCCTCCGGAAGAGTTTCTGGTTTCCGTGGACCCGCTGTTGAAGGGCGTGCGGGCGCGGCTCCAGGGGCGGTATGCGACCTCAGATTGCATTGCGGGCAGGTTATGCGAGGAGTGGGCGGAGAAGCTAGGGCTTGCGGCGGGCGCGCTGATTCCCGTGGGCGCGTTCGATGCTCATTGGGACGCGGTGGGGGCGGGGATCAGGCTGGGCGATGTGGTGAACGTGATCGGCACGTCGACTTGCATTATTGGGCTGAGCGAGAGGACGACGCTGGTTCCGGGGGTGTGCGGGGTGGTGGCGGGGTCGGTGGCGCCGCACCTGACGGGGATCGAGGCCGGGCTTTCGGCGGTGGGCGATATGTTCGAAGCGATCGCGCGGCGGGCAGGGTCATCGGCGGCGGTTCTATCGCGCGAGCTGAGCGGGTATGGAGCGGGGCAGACGGGACTGCTGCGGATGGCGTGGGACAACGGCGACCGGACAGTGCTGGTGAATCCGGAGCTGGGCGGCGTGACGCTCGGATGGAACCTGGCGAGCACGGCGGCCGATGAATTGTTCGCGGCGATTGAAGGCACGGCGTTTCATACGCGGGTGATTCTGGAGCGGATGGAGCGGCATGGGACGGCGGTGGAGCGGATCATCAACGGCGGCGGGATTCCGCAGAAGAACGATGTCTTGAACCAGATTTACGCAAATGTGTTGAACAAACCGATTCTGGTTCCGCGGGGCGATGTGACGAGCTTGGGGTCGGCCATATTCGCGTTCCTGGCGGCGAAGGCGTTTCCCTCGATTGAGGCGGCGCAGGAGGCGCTTTGCCCGCCGCATCGCACGTTTCATCCTGAGCCGGCAAGCGTGGCGATTTACGAAGAGCTGTTTCCGCTGTACAAGCGCCTGTATTATGCGCTGGGGACAAAGGATTCGGCGCCGGTGGCGGTGGGCGACATTCTTCCGCAACTGCGGGGAGTGGCGGCGCGAGCGAGGCAGGCGCAATGAAGCTAAAGAGTTTACGCGAAGAAGTATTCGAGGCGAATCAGGAGTTAGTAAAGCACGACTTAGTTGTATTTACTTTCGGAAATGCCAGCGGGTATGACCGGGCGTCGGGGTTAGTCGTGATCAAGCCGAGCGGCGTGCCGTACGAAACGATGAAGCCGGACGATTTAGTAATAACCGATATCGAGGGGAAGTTAGTGGAAGGGACGCTGCGGCCTTCCTCGGATTTAGCGACTCATCTCGCACTCTACCGGGCCTTCGAGGGCGTGAATGGAGTGGCGCATACGCATTCCCGGTATGCGACGGCCTGGGCGCAGGCGGGACAGGAGATTCCGTGCCTGGGAACGACGCACGCGGATTACTTTCGCGGGGCGGTTCCGGCGACCGAAGAGATGCAGGCGCATGACATCGAGTCGGAATACGAATGGAACACGGGGCAGGCGATCGTGCGGCGGTTCGCGAAGTTAGATCCGCTGGGAACGATGGCGGTGCTGGTGGCCGGGCATGGGCCGTTCTGTTGGGGCGAGACGGCGAAAGACGCGGCGCATCACGCGGTGATCCTGGAAGAGCTGGCGCACATGGCGTACTTGACCTTCACCCTGAGAGCGGACGCGCGGGGCATTTCAGAGACGCTGCGGGACAAACATTTCTTGCGAAAGCACGGGGCGACAGCGTATTACGGGCAGAAGGCGGGCGGATCATAGCTCGGCTTCGACTTCGATCTCGATGAGCATGGCGGGATCGATGAGGGCGCGGACCTCGACCATGGTGGCGCAAGGGCGGATCTCGCCGAAGAATTCGCGGTGAGCGCGGCCGTATTCCTGCCACCGGCCAATGTCGGTGACGAACATGCGGGTCCGCACGACGTTTGAGAGATCGGCGCCGGCTTTCTCGAGAGCGCTTTTGATGTTGAGAATACATTGCACGGCCTGGCGGTAGCCGTCGTTGAGGCCGACGATTTGGCCATCGCTGCCGGTAGCGGTGGTGCCGGTCATGTAGATACGATTGCCGACGCGCACGGCGCGACTGTAACCGACGATGTCTTCCCACTTGGCGCCGGAGGAGATGTTCTGACGGTCTTGAGTCATGGGTATATGGCGATGTTACTGCGCCGGTTGTGAGGCTGGCTTGGTACCGGTACTTTCCACGGGTGCAGTGGTCAGGAGCGCTGAGAATTTTACCGGGCAAGCGAGTACTCTCAGTTACTATGCGCTGGGTTTGTGTAGGCGGAGTCGTACTCATTGCGGGGCTTAGTTACGGGCAGGCGGAGCGGCCGCGGATCTCGATCCCGGGGAACGTGAGCCCGTTGACGGCGGCGGCCGAGGATTTGGGAGAGGTGGAAGGCGCGAGGCCAATGCCGCGCATGGCGATTCGGTTTCGGAAGACGCCGGAGCAGGAGCAGGACCTGGAGCAACTGCTAGAGGCGCAGCAGACGCGCGGGAATGCGCTTTACCATCGATGGCTGACGCCGGCGGGTTATGCCGACCGGTTTGGGGTGACGGAGCAGGACGCGGAAGCGGTGGCGGAGTGGCTGCGGCAGGCGCGTTTTAGCGATCTTGAGATTGCGCCGAGCCGGACGTCGGTGAACTTTACGGGGAACGCGGGGCAGGTGAAGGCGGCATTCGGGGCCGCTATTCACGCGTACGCATGGGGCGGCAAGAATCGTATCGCCAATGCGGGAGAGCCGAGCGTGCCGGGATGGATGGCCGCGAAGGTGGGAAGTATCGCGGGGCTGCACGATTTCAAGCCGGCTCCGCAGAGCGCGCGGCGGATGGTAGCGAGCGGGGCGCGGTGGGAGTTTACCGATGGCGACACGGGGAACTTCTTCTTGACGCCGGACGATTTCGAGACCATTTACAACGTGCAGCCTTTATACGCGGCGGGGATGGACGGCAGCGGAGTGAAGATTGCGATCGCCGGGTCGAGCGATATCGATTTGGCCGACATTCGGAGTTTTCGCGCGGCGGCGGGATTGCCGCAAAAAGATCCGGTGGTGGTGCTGGCCGGGACGGATCCGGGAACCGATGTAGATGCTGAGACGGAGGCCGATTTGGATCTCGAGTGGTCGGGCGGCATAGCGAGAAACGCGACGATCATTTACGTGAATTCGACGGACCCATTCACGTCGGCGGCGTATGCGATCGAGCATAACCTGGCGCCGATTTTGAGCATGAGCTTCGGGGAGTGCGAGGCGCAGGTCGGGGCGGCGAACTTGAATTCGATCGCGGACCTGTTCGAACAAGCGAACGCGCAGGGCATCACGGCGCTGGCTTCCTCGGGGGACGCGGGAGCGGCCGAATGCGATGCGCCGAACGAGAAAGCCGCGACGAAGGGATTAGCGGTGGTTGCGCCGGCGAGCATCCCGTATGTGACGGGGGTGGGCGGGACGACGCTGCTTGGGAGCCCGGAAGTTTTCGGGCCGGTCAACAACCGCAGGGGTGGATCGGCGAGCGGATATGTGCCGGAGATACCGTGGAATGACAGCGGCCTGACGGGAACACTGCTGGCGACGGGCGGAGGGAGGAGCACGGTTTTTCGAAAGCCGGCGTGGCAGGCAGGGACTAACATCGCCGCCGACGGGACCAGAGACGTTCCGGACGTGGTGCTGGCTGCGTCGCCGAACCAGGTGGGATATCTTATCTGCTCGCAGCGGAGTTGTGTCAATGGATTCCGGAATGCGGGCGGAAATCTGGAGGTGGTGGGCGGAACTTCGTGCGGGCCGCCGGCGATGGCGGGGATAGTGGCGCTGCTCGATGAGACGACCGGCGAGGCGCAGGGGAACGTCAATCCCGAGCTGTACCGGCTGGCGAATTTCGCGCCGGTATTTCATTCGATTGACGAAGGAACTAACGAAGTGCCGTGCACAGCGGGAAGTCCGGATTGCGCGAACGGATACGAGGGCTATGACTCGGGGCAGAACGCGAGCGAGGTGACGGGACTGGGAAGCGTGAATGCGTTTGAGCTGTTGAACTCGTGGGGGGAGGCGGAACCGGCGACGATTGCGACGCCAAACAGGCTTCCGCTCTATTTGTTTTCCGGTTCGGGCGCGGCGGTATGGACCACGGAGTGGTACCAGGGCATTTATGTATATACTCCGCAGACGCAGGCGTGGAATTTTGTTTCAAACGTGCTGCTCTATCACATGGCGGTATCGGGCAGCGTGGCATGGGGCCTGGATGTTTTTGGCAACATTTACCGGTGGAATGCGGCATCGCAGAGTTTTGAGCAAGTGCCGGGAACGCTCGCCCAAATTGCGGCGGGCAGTGACGGCGACGCGTGGGGCGTCAACGCAAACGGAGCCATTTTTCACTTCGATGGGGCGAGCCAGACGTGGAAGAACGTACCGGGCGAGTTGTCGACGATTGCCGTAGGATTCGACGGGGCGGTATGGGGGATCAATAACTCACAAGCGATCTTTCGATTCAATCCGGGGCTGGGGGCGTTCGAGTATGTTCCCGGGGAGCTTGCCGATATTCAAGTGGGCGCGGATGGGGGAGTGTTGGGCGTCAACGCAGGCGGGAATGTGTATCACTTCAATCGGTTGAGGCAAGCGTGGGACCAAATCGGTTCCGGGATGGAGGGAGCGGTTCTCGCAGTTGGATCGGACGCGAACGCATGGATGTCACAAGGCGAGACGACGTGGCGATATAACGCGGCGTTGAACGATTTTTACTCGACAGGCACGGAGGGAACGGAGGTGGCGGCGAGCGTAGACGGGTCGGCCTGGAGCATGGCGGGTGACGCCATCGCGGAGCTTTCTCCGCCAACGGTGACGCTGAATAGCTGGCACGAGATTCCAGGACAGCTTGCGCAGTTGTCGGCTGCATCGGATGGGACGGTGTGGGGCGTGAACGCATCGGGGCAGATTTATACATTCAATCCGCTGGCGCAGCAGTGGCGGCAGATTCCGGGAACGCTGGCGCAGATCGGCGTTGCCAGAGACGGCGCGGCGTGGGGCGTGAATCCCTGGGGATCGGTGTACCGGTACGATTACGCGAAGGCCAATTGGGACCTGATGGCGGGCACGATGGCGGAGGTGATTCCAGCGGACAACGGCGATGTATGGGCGCTGGATAAGAACGGCACGGCGTACCGGTTCGATGGGACGGCGCAGAACTGGACGGCGATGGGGAGCGCAGTGCGGCAGATTGCGGTGGGAGTGGACGGCGCGGCGTGGGCGATTGACGCGCAGGGAGGGGTGGAGAGCTTCGATGCGCAGTCGCAGGCTTTTGTGGCGGCGCCCGGAGCGATGGCGCAGATTTCGGTGGGATCGAGCGCGAATGTTTGGGCGGTGGATGCGGCGGGCTTGACATACCGTTTCAATGCGCAGGGCGGTGAGTGGCAGCATATCGAGGGGCAGCCACTGACGCAGGTGCAGGCGGCATATGACGGGAGCGTGTGGGGCATCGACGCGCAGGGCCTGATCTGGCGGTACAACGCGGGGACGGGAGGATGGGACTACATTCCGGGCGAGCTGCAATCGCTTTCGGTGGGCGCGGATGCGGTGGTGTGGGGCATCAACTCGTGGGGCGGCACGTATTATTTTCGCTAGGCGGTGGCGCGGCGGGCTAGTCGATGCGCAGTGCGCGGATGGGATCGACGGAAGCGGCGCGGCGAGCGGGGAGGATGGCGGCGAGCGTGGCGGCCAATAGGAGAAGGACGACGCTCGCGCCGATGGCGAGCGAATCGAACGAAGGCGGGCGGTAGAAGAGGCTGCGAAGCGAACGCAGAAGAACGGCGGCAGCGAGCAAGCCCGCGAATGTTCCGAAGAAGACCGGGCGCGCGGCTTGATAGAGAACCAAGCGCACGAGCGCGCGCTTGCCCGAGCCGAGCGCAATGCGGACTCCGAACTCCTGGGTGCGCAGGGAGACGGAATAGGCAAGCACGCCGTAGATTCCTAAGAGCGCGAGCAGGAGCGCGGCGATGCCGAAGCTGGCGAGAAGCGTGGCTTGGAAGCGGTCGGTTGCGACTGAATCGCTGACCTGGTCGTCCATCGATTTGAGCGCGGGGATGGCGAGCTGAGGATCGGCATGCCAAATGGCGCGCCGGATATCGGGAGCGATGGCATCGGAGGGGCGCGAACTGCGCACGAGGAAAGAGAGCGTATAGGGAGGGTAGGCCCAGTAGGGCAGATAGACCATGCGAGCATCGTCTTTCAAGCCGTTGATGCGCCCGTCGGCGACGATTCCGACTATGCGGATGGGGCGCGAGTCGCCAGGGATGAGATTGACGATGACGTGGCCGATGGGATTCTCGCCGGGGAAGCCGTCTCGGGCGGTGCGCTCGGAGATGAGAGCGACGGCGGGAGCGGCGCGGTCGGAGGGCGCGAGATTGCGTCCGGCGAGGAGCGGGATGTGGAGGGTGGGGAGATAGGCGGGATCGATCCAGCGCACGTTGACGGCGGGTTCCTTGCCGGGGGTAACGGGATGGTCGGGGCGGAAGAGGTTATCGACCCACGTTTCGCCGGTGAGAGGGGCAACGCTGGTGACGGCGGCGGAGCGAACGCCTGGCAGTTGGCCGAGAGCGGAGAGGAGACGATCGATGACTTGGCTGCGGAGGGCTTTGGCGGCGTCGCCTCGGTTGTCGCCGTATTGCGGCGCGAAGAGATCGACTTGAGCGAGCGTCACGTGACTGGTTTCAAAGCCGCGCGCCTGGCGCATGAGATGGGAGAAGCTGCGCAGAGCGAGAGAGGTGACGATGAGCAGCACGATCGTACAGGCAACCTGGATGGAGACCATGAGATTTCTGGCGGCGAGAGCGTGGCGGGTGTTGGCGATGCGGATGGAGTGCAGAGCGCTGACAGGATGAACGCGGAGGGATCGCAAGGCGGGAAGCGCGCCGAAGGCGAACGCGGAGAGGATGGAAATTCCGGCGGCGAACAGAAGGACGGGAATATTGACGCGGACTTCGTCGATGCGCGGAACGCTGGCGGGGACGAAGGCGAGGAAGAGGCGCACGCCAGCGAACGCCAAGGCTGCGCCCGCAGCGCCACCGGCGAGCGCGAGCAAGAGGCTTTCGGCTAGGCGGGATTGAAGCAGTTGGAGGCGGCCGGCGCCGAGCGCGGCGCAGACGGCGGTTTGGCGTTCGGCGTTCACGGCGCGGGCGAGTTGAAGGCTGGCGAGATTGACGCAGGCGATCAACAGGACCGCGGCTACGGCAGCGAACAGAAGCCAAAGCGCGCCGCTGACTCCGGATGCGACATCTTGCGCGAGCGGCGTGAGCGCAATGCCGAAGCGAAAGGGCAGATGCGCCGAGAGGCTGTAGGATTCCTGCAGCGCGTTCAATTCGGCGGAGGCTTGGGCGAGAGTAGCTCCAGGCGTGAGGCGAGCGATGGCGCGGTAATTGAAGTTGCCCATATCGGCTTTGAGATCGAGATCGCTCGGAATGAGAGGCTGAAAGAGCTGGGCGCCGCTGGCTGTCTCGGCGAAGGGGATTTTGGGAGCGAGGGCGATATGGGGGAACTTCAGGCCGGCGGGCAAGACGCCGATGACGATGGAGGGTTCGCCACCGAGCCGCAGCTGTTTTCCGATGGCGTCGGGGTCGCCGGCGAAGAAGGACTGCCAGGCCGAGTAGCTGAGCAGGACGACGCGAGCCGCGCCTTTCCGGGCGTCGGATTCGGTGAAGCCGCGGCCGAGGATGGGCTCTACGCCGAGCACGTGGAAAAGATTGGGTGAAGCAGTGACACAGCCGACGATTTGGGGATGCTCTCCTTCGGCGAAGACACTGACGCCGCGCTGGTGGAAGATGGCGGCGTCTTCGATGGCATGGGATTGCTGTTTAATGCGGAGGAAATGGCGGTAGTTGACGGGGATCGCGGCGTGGCCGGCGGAAGAATCGTCCACGGCTTCGCGCAGAACGAGGAGGCGCTGGGGGTCGGGGAAAGCGAAAGGCTTGAGGAGAACCGCATCGACGACGCTGAAGACGGAGGTGACGGCGCCGATGCCGAAGGCGAGGGTGAGGAGCGCGGTAAGGGTGAAGCCGGGGGATTTGCGCAGCCCGCGAAGGGCGAGCCTTACGTCGCGGGCGGCTTGATCGAGCCAAGGGAGACCGCGGCGAGCGCGGTAGTCTTCGCGAATCGGCGTGAGGCCTCCGAAGCTGCGCAAGGCGGCGGAGCGAGCCTCGCCGGGCGACATGCCGCGGGCGCAGTTCTCCGCGGTCGCGAGATCGATGTGCGCGCGCAGCTCTTCTTCGAACTCGCGATCGAGCCGGCCGCGGCGGAAGAAGGCGGCGCAGCGGCTGAACAAAATCCGCATCCATTGCATGGCAGGCTCCTAGTTGGAAGGTTCGAGGAAACGGGACATGGTGGCGGCGATGCGCTCCCAGTCCTGCGTTTCGCGCTCGATGCGCTTCTTGCCAATACGGGTGAGCGAATAGAACCTGGCGCGGCGCTTGGCTTCCGAGAGGCCCCAGGCGCCTTTGATCCAGCCGCGCTGTTCCAAGCGAAGGAGCGCGGGGTAGATGGTGCCTTGATTCATGGCGAGCGAGCCGGCGCTGACCTGTTCGATGCGCCGGGCGATGGCGTAGCCATGAAGCGACCCCATGGATTCGAGCGTTTTGAGCACCATAAGGTCGAGCGTGCCCTGCAGGACCGCGGATTTGCGGTCGCCGGTTGTTCCTGTAGACATTCGGACTATAGGATCGCACAGGATAGTACGAACGTCAACAGGAGAGGCGGGGCTTGACAGGGCGCGCGCGGCGGGGCTAGGCGCTTTGGAGGACGATGGTGAACCTGGAGCCGGCGCCGAGCTGGCTTTCGACGGAGACGGAACCGCCCATGCGCTCGACGACTTCCTTGACTATGGGGAGGCCGAGGCCGGTGCCGCCGGCGGGGCGCGAGCGGGCTTTATCGGCGCGGTAGAAGCGCTCGAAGATGCGTTTCAAGTCCTCGCTTTGAATGCCGATGCCGGTATCGGAGACAGAGATTTGCACGCGGCCGCCGGCAATGGGCGCGCATTCGATGACGACTTCGCCGTCGGGGCGGTTGAACTTGACGGCGTTGTCCAGGAGATTGACGAGGGCCTGTTCGAGGCGGAAGCGGTAGCCGGAAACGCTGCAATCCTGGCAATTGTCTCGGCGGAGGTGGATACCGCGCAGGGCGGCGGCGTTCTGGACGCTGTGGAGGGCCGAATCGACGACCTCGGCGACGCGGATGGGCTCGGGGGGAGTGGGCGGAGGAGCGTCGGAATCGAGCTCGGAGAGGACCAGGAGGTCGGAGGCGATGTTGTTCAGGCGAATGGCGTGGGCGAGGATGATTTCGAGGAATTTGCGATTGTTGGCGCGGTCTTCGAGAGCGCCATCGAGGAGAGTTTCGGCGTAGCCGCGAATGGCGGCGAGAGGAGTGCGCAGCTCATGGGAGACATCGGCGACGAAGTCTTTGCGGAGCTGCTCCTGGCGCTGGATGTCGGTGACGTCGTGGAGAACGATGATGGCGCCGCGCCGCGCATTCTCACCGATGGGTAGAGCGCGGGCCTCAAACCAGCGGCCGGCGGCGCTGGGCAATTGGAAGCGGCCGGTCTCGGGGGCGCCGGAGCGGACGACGCGGGCAAGGACGTCGCGTAGCATGGGCTCGCGAACGACTTCGTAGAGAATGCGGCCTTCGGGGACGGGGGTACGAGCGCTGAAGGCTCTCGCGAAGGCGTCGTTGCAGAAGATGACACGGAGGGTATTGTCGACAGCGAGGACGCCTTCGGCCATGCAGGCGAGGACGATTTCACGGCGGGAAGATTCGAGGCTGGCGTGTTCGACGACATCGCGGACGCGGGCGGCCATGGCGCGCATGGCGCGGGCGAGGCTTTGAAGCTCCTCGGGGCCGTCGTCGGGCAGGCTGGTTTCGGAGGTGGGAAGAGCCGCGACGAAATTTTCGAGGCGCCTGGCGGGAGCGGACCAAGTGGCGGCGAGGGCATAGACGAATGCGATTCCGATGGCGCAGACGGCGCCGAACAGGATGGCGAGCTTGAAGAGCGCGGCGCCGTGGCCGCCTTGCGCGATATCGGGCCAGAGCCAAAGCGAGCCGAGCGGGACGGCCAGCATGAGCAGACACCAAGCGGCGATGGCTTTGGCTAGAGTGATGGGAACCGCCTTGGGCGCGGGGGGCGCGACCACGGGAGGCGGCCGGCCGACTGCGCGCAGCGCATATCAGCCTTCGTGGCGCTTGAGGAACCAGCTTTGACTGCTAAGCACGCGCTTGCCGGGCTGGCGCTTGGAGCGCGTGTAGGCGCCATCCGGCTGCATGATGCGGGCCGATACCTCGTCATCGAGATACTTGGCGAGAATCTTGTCGCGGAGACGGCGGACCAGCTTGCGGTCCTCGATAGGAAAGAGAATTTCGACGCGGCGGTTCAAGTTGCGCGGCATGAGATCGGCGCTGCCGACGTAGATGAGTTCCTCGCCGCCGTTGTGGAAGCAAAAAATACGGCTGTGTTCGAGGAAGCGGCCGAGGATGCTGCGGACGCTGATGGTTTCGCTGACGCCGGGTACGCCGGGGCGCAAGGAGCAGACGCCGCGAATGATGAGATCGATTTTGACGCCGGCCTGGGAGGCTTCATAGAGCAGGCGTATCATGCCGACGTCTTCAAGGGCGTTCATCTTGAAGATGAGATGGCCATCGCCGTGCTCGCGGTGGCGCTCCATCTCCACGCGGATGAGGCGCTCGAGGCCCTGGCGCAGGCTGTGAGGAGCGACCAGGAGCTTGCGGTAGGACTTCTTGGCGGAGTAGCCGGTGAGGTGGTTGAACAGATCGCTGACATCGGCGCCGATTTCCTCGTTGCAGGTGAAGAGGCCGAGGTCGGTGTAGAGGCGGGCGGTGGCGGGATTGTAATTGCCGGTTCCGAGATGGACGTAGCGGCGGATGGTTTCGCCTTCGCGGCGCACGACCATGGTCATTTTGGCGTGGACCTTGACGCCGGGCAGGCCGTAGACGACATGGACGCCTTCGCGTTCGAGCTTCTGGGCCCATTCGATGTTGCTCTCTTCGTCGAAGCGGGCCTTGAGCTCGACGAGAGTCGCGACCTGTTTGCCGTCCTGGCTGGCTTCGAGGAGGGTTTCGACCAGAGGCGAGTTGCGGCCGACGCGGTAGAGCGTCATTTTGGCGGCGAGGACGCCGGGATCAACGGCGGCGGCGCGGAGGAAATCTTCGACGGGCTGGAAGGATTCGAAGGGGTGATGCAGGAGAACGTCGCCTTCGCGGATGGCGGCGAAGATATCGGAGCGCGGCGTGAAGCCCCTGGGAGTGGAAGCCATGAAGGGCTTGTCCTTGAGAGCGGGGCGGTCGAGGCTGAGCAGAGCGCGGGTGCGGCTGAGGTCGAGGGGGCCATCGACGCGGTAGACATCGTTCTGGTCTAGTTCAAGGTTCTTGGTGAGGACGTCGAGCAGCCGCTGGGGCATGCTGCGGGTGACCTGTAGACGGACGGCGTCGCGGAAACGGCGACGCCAGACAGCCTCTTGCACGCTTTCGAGCAGATCGTCGCTTTCGAGTTCCTGGATGGCGAGCTCGGCGTCGCGGGTGACATGGAAGAGGTCGGCGGCGGCGATGTCCATTTCGGGGAACAGGAGGCGGAGGTTGGCGATGATGGCCTGCTCAAGCCAGATGAAGGCGAGCTCGCCGGCTTGGGAGGGAAGAGGGACGAGTTGGGGGAGCGTGTCGGGGACTTTGATGCGGGCGAAGCGCTCCTGGGTGTCGCCGTTGGTGACGACAGCGGCGACATTGAGACTGAGGTTGGAGATGTGGGGGAAGGGACGGCCCTGATCGACGGCAAGCGGCGTGAGGACGGGATAGACGATGCGGCGGAAGTAATCGTCAGCGGCGGTTTTCTGCTGGGGGTTGAGTTCGTTGAGATCGAGGATGAAGATGCCGGCCTCCTTGAGGGCGGGCATGAGCTCTTCGCGCCAAAGGCGGTAAATTTTGGAAACAAGGCCGGTGACTTCGTGGCGGATGAGTTCGAGCTGTTCGCTGAGGGAGCGGCCGTCCATGCTGAGCTCGGTGGTGCGGGTTTCGATTTGCTGCCAGAGGCCGGCGACGCGGACCATGAAGAACTCGTCTATGTTGGAGCCGAGGATGGAGACGAACTTGATGCGCTCGAGCAGTGGGGTCGCGGGATCTTCGGCTTCTTCGAGCACGCGGCGCTGGAAGGCGAGCAGGCTCAGGTGAGGATTCAGGTAAAGATCCGGGGCGTCGAGACGCGGGGCAAGAGCGGCGCCGGCCGGGTGGGCGCGTTTGCGGGGGGAAGGGGCGCTGAGTGGCATGAAGGTAGTTCAGGCGGCTACTTCTTACTACTTTAGAACGGCGGGTGAAGGGGGACGGTCATGGTAAGGGAGAAGGTCGGGACTGGTGGAAGTGCGGAGGGAAAAGAGGGGCGGCGCGGGTGGTGCGGAGGGAGGCGGTTTGTTACGATGCAAGTGCGGGGTGGAGCAGTCAGGTAGCTCGTTGGGCTCATAACCCAAAGGTCGCAAGTTCAAATCTTGCCCCCGCAACCAACCCTCCTCAATCGGTTACGAGCTCCCGGGGCGAGCGGGCGGCCGCGAATCCTCTTTGAGGCCAGTTACCGGCACATTCAAAATATTCTGTGATCTGTTTCGCCGTGCCCGATGATCCGAACCACGCATCTGCCTCGGCCACATTGTTGGCGCTGGGCGCGTATTCGAAACCGGGAACTCGACAAAGAGACATTATGATGCTGAGCGGTCCGCGCTACTCAAGCCGGCACTGAGCCGGCGGAACGAAGGGGCGCGCGGCGCAGGGCGGTAGCGGATTCCGCAAACGAGGCCAGTGGAGCCAAGGATGATCCGCAAGGACTCACAGTACTGGCCAGGGCCGGTTAGGTATGGGACAGTTTGCAAGGGAGGTTCCGTTTATGAAACTTGCACTTCTTTTCTTTTCGCTTACGGCTTTGGTCCTGGCAGATCCTGTCTGCCCATCGGGGGCGTCGTGTTCCATCACGCCGGGCGCGGGCGTGACGGCGTCGGCGACATATTCGCTGAGTGGGCCGGGGCCGGTGAATCCGATCGCGAATCCGGGCTTCGTCGACTATCTGGGGACGGCGGGTTATGGACTGCTTCCCGAGTACAGCGAATACACGGCGACGGAGAGCGTGACGCTGACGAGCAATAGCGCTGGTACGGCGGATGCAACGATGCAGTTTTCATTGCCGGGAGACAGCACGGGCTGGTACATACAGGGCGTGGTGGGCACCACGTTGACGAGCACGAACACGTTCGGGACAGGGTTCGGAGACGCGCTGCTTTCGATTGATGGAGTGCAGGTCGCAGAGTACGAAGAAAATCCCTCGGGGACCACGGGCGCGCCGTATGCCCACACGCCGGGCAGTCCGTTCGATGTCACGTTGGAGATCGAGGGCAGCTTGCCGAATGGATATGCGGGATACACGGACACGGCGAGCGTGAGCGTCAACTTTTTCGGAATCGTGACGCCGGAGCCGGGGACGGGCGCGCTGATTGCGATCGGCGGATTGCTGGCGCTTGGCTGCGCGGCGAAATTCGGGAAGCGGGTGGCCGAGTAGGCGGCCGGCGTCTCGACCAAAAGGTGGACGCGATTTCGCGTCACCGATTCGACATAAAAAACTTACACAGAAAAGTGCGTGCAAACGATTGCACCGCACCTAATTTCGCGGATATACTTCTCTTGATCTAATGAGCCATGGCCGGGAGTTGGGCATGGCCGGGAGTGGCCCTCAAGAGGCCGCGTGTTGCCAAGGGAGCTTGTATGGGGAAAAGTGTATCCGCGAAGGCTACGTGTCTTTGCCTGTATGCCGGCTTGTTGTTCGCCGCTTGTCTCGCATTTTCCACTGCCGCATTCGCACAGTCCGATGCCGGCACGATCACAGGATTCGTGAAAGATCCATCGGGGGCGATCGTACCCGGTTCGAAGGTGACGATCAAGAACGAAGGAACCGGCGAGGAGCACACGGTCAGCTCCGACGCGCAGGGACATTACACGGTTCCGAATCTGCAGCCCGCTTATTACACGATGACCGCCGAGGCGGGCGGCTTCAAGAAGTTCGAGAGCACGCGCAATAAGCTGGACGCGAATACGACGCTTTCGCTGGACGCGAATCTGGCCGTCGGGCAGCCGACCGAGACGGTAGAAGTGTCGGCGACGGCGGCGATTTTACAGACCGAATCGGGCGCAGTGCAATCGGAAGTCACGGGGCGGCAGGTGCAGGACCAGGAGTTGAACGGCCGCAATCCGATCTTCATGGCGCAGCTTCTGCCGGGCGTGCGGAGCGGGGGCCAAGCGGGAACGACGCTGGGCGATTTCAATTTCAGCTTGAGCAACGGAAGTTATGAGATCAACGGCGCGCGATCGCAGGACACGATCATCACGATGGACGGAGCGCCGGCGGTGCGTACGCGCGCCAATGGCACAGGCATCGGCGTGCCGAACGTGGATGCGACGGAAGAGATTCAAGTGCTGACCGCCGATTACGCGGCTGAATACGGGCGCGCGGCGGGCGGGCAGATCCGTATCGTGACCAAGAGCGGCACGACGGATTTTCACGGCAGCTTGTATGAGTATTTCCGCAACTCGGATTTGAACGCGAACACATGGACGCGGAACCTGAGCACGCTGACGAACTTCGCGTCGCCGTTCCGGTATAACAACTTTGGCTTTTCGGTGGGCGGGCCAGTGGCGATTCCGGGCAAATGGGACGCGCTGCGGCAGAAGCTGTTCTGGTTTGTGGCGGAAGACTGGATTCGCGACCGCGCGACGGACACGCAGTTGCAGGCCGTGCCGACCGATTTGATGCGTACGGGAAATTTTAGCGAGTTACTGGGCTCGAACCCGTGGTACAGCGGCACGCATCAACTGTATTATCCGGGCACTTGTCCCAATACGAAAGCCGCGAGTTGCCAGCCAATTCCGGGCAACATCATACCCACGAGCCAACTTAGCCCGAACGGTATTGCGATTCTAGACGCGTATCCCGCGCCGACCCCGGGATTTTTGAGCGGGAACGACAACTGGATCGCTGAAGCCGCGCATCCTTACAACCAGCGCAAGGGCACCATCAACGTCGATATCCTGCCGACCGAGCAGCATCACATCGAGTTTCGGCGCACGGATTTTTCGTACTTCGAGTTCCAGCCGTTCGATCAGGGGTCGGGCGAGACCGGCAAGTATTTCATCCGGCCGAACCAAACGAATACGCTGGCGTGGACGTGGACGATCAATCCGACACTGATCAATGAGGCGCGCGCGACCGTGAGCCTGGACGACGTTAAGATTCCGGTCGACACGTCGCTTATCGGGTTCAACCGGCAGGATTTCAATCCGCCGATCACGTATCCCTACATCTTCGGCGGCAAAGATATTCCGGGAAAAATTCCTACCGTGAATGTGCCGAATTTTTACGGACTGGCGGGCGGCCCTTATCCATCGCATTCGTCGGGCCCGATCTACACGGCCTCCGATAGCGTGACGAAGGTGGCGGGGAATCACACGTTCAAGTTCGGCTTCTATTTCGAATACTCGGGCGAGAACGACGGTGACCAGATTAACGTGTCGACGGTGCCGGGCGGAAGCAACAACCAGAACGGAACCTTCACGTTTACAGACGCGGGAACGGGCGCGACTTCGGGAGTGGGGCTCGCGAACCTGGCGCTAGGATACGCCGATAGCTATACGGAGATTGGACCGCGAGCGTACACGACGTGGCGCGGGCAGATGTACGAGGCGTTCGCGCAGGATTCCTGGAAAGTAACTCCGAAGTTACACATCGATTATGGCGTCCGCGAGACGACGATTATTAATTTTTACCCGCTGTGGGGAAATGCGGATTACTTCGACGGGAACTTATACAATCCGGCGACGGCGCCGCAGGTCAATCCTAAAACCGGAAACGTGATTTTAGGCACGGGCAATCCGTATGACGGCATGGTGATCCCGGGATTCAGCCAATTTCCGAGTTCGGCGCAGGGGCGCGTGCTAGCGGACGGCACGCCGGCCTGCGACGGCGCTTCGTGCAACGGCCTTTTCGATCCGAACATATCGAAGTGGTACGTACATCCGACGAATCAGTTCCAGCCGCGGGTCGGGATCGCGTACGAGCTGACGCCGAAGACGGTGATTCGCGCGGGCGGGGGGCGGTTCATCACGCGCATGGGACTGCTCGATAATATTTTCCCGGGCGGCAATTCACCGTTTCAGCCATTCGTGACGGTGCAGAACGTGAGGGTGGACGATCCGGGCGCCTCGCTGACGACTGGGACTGCGGCGGCACTCACGATTACAACGCTGAATCCGCACCTGAAGCCGCCTGAGGCGTGGAATTGGAACTTCACGGTGGAGCGGGAATTGTTCTGGAAATCCGCGCTGTCGGTGGCGTATGTCGCGCACCGGGGATTGCACGGCTGGGATGTATACGACATCAACCAACCTCAAGCCGGCGCCCTATATGCGAATCCGGGCGTGAACGTAAACGCGCTACGGCCTTATAAGGGCTATGCCGAGATTCAGGAAGAAGAGAGCGTGGTGAACTCGATGTATAACTCGCTGCAGATTTCCTGGAACAAGTCGTTCACTTCGGGCTCGATGTTCGGAGTTAGTTATACGCTTTCGAAGAGCATGGACAATAGCTCGAATTACAGGGATATTGTTCCGGACACTTATAATACGAGTAACTTGTGGGGGCCGTCGGAGTTCGACACGCGGAATGTGCTGATCATCAACTATGTGTACGATCTGCCGTTCTTCAGGGCTCAGCATGGTTTGACCAGCAAGCTGCTGGGCGGTTGGGAACTGAGCGGGAGCGCCCAATTCCAGACCGGGAACCCGTGCAGCATTGGAACGAACAACGACTATGCGGGCGTTGGAGAATTCGGCAGCTTCGGATGCGGCGCGCCGGATGGGCAATTGTGGGTGCAATCGGGGGCGCCGACTATCGTCGGCGATTTTGCCGGGCCGAATGGAAAAGCAGGCTCACCGAAGTACTTTACAGCCGATGTTACTGCGCCAGCGACAGGCACCTTCAATTTGCAGCCGGGGATTCGGGATAACATCTACGGGCCTGGGTTCCAGAACTGGAACGTATCGCTGCTCAAGAAGTTTGCGGTTACCGAGAAGAACTATTTCGAGTTCCGAGCGGAAGCGTATAACTTCATCAATCATCCGAACTGGGCGGGAACGGACCAAACGGGCGGCCCGAATTACAATCCGACGTCACCGCAGTTCGGCGAAGTGACGCAGAAATCGACGTCGAATCCGAGGAACTTGCAGCTTTCACTGCGGTATCAGTTTTAGACTGAGCGCCCGGCCGCGGATTTAGAGTGGGCGCGGAAGGGCGAGGGACGGCGCGGTTGTCGTGAGAATGGCGGCCGCGCCATAGCGGTAGTAGCGGTGGCGCCGGAAGCAGGCGCGCGTGCACGAAAGACCAAACAAGATGACGATGAGCACCGCGATTAAGCAGCCGATGGCGATGTTCTTGCCCATGGAATTGCCGCCGGCGGGCGGTGCCGGTTGGTACTGCGGCTGGTTCGGATAGGCGTTGTAGGGTTGCTGCGGCGGGGCGGCGGCGAACGGCGTTCCGCAGTTCGCACAGAACTTAGCAGTATCGGGATTGGCCAATCCGCAATTCGGGCATGTCATCTTAAGCTACTGTAGCGCCGATGCGGTTCTGGATCAGCAGGCGGGGGCGCAAGAGGTGAAGATCGCGCCATCCTGCGCTGAGAGGCGTGAGCCTGATACGCTTTGATCTATGTTTATTCGAAGCGTTGCCGGTTGCGTTGCTGCGTTGGCGATTCTGGTTCCGGCGGCAGCGGAGGCGGAAGAAAAAGTAGACCTCTATACGATTCAGCGGCTGCGCGCCGAGGAGCGCGAACATTCGAAGGCAATGGACACGCTGTTCTACCTGACGGATGTGAACGGGCCCAGGCTGACGAACACGCCCAACTTCTATAAGGCCGCCGATTGGGTGGTGAAGCAGATGAGCGATTTGGGCATGAACGCCAAGACGGAGAAATGGGGGCCGTTCGGGCGGAGCTGGCGAGTGGACAAATACTATGCGGCGATGAGCGAGCCCCAGTATATGCCGCTGATCGGGTTTCCGCTGGCGTGGAGCGGATCGACGAATGGACCGGTGACGGCGGAGGCTACGATCGCTCCGATTTACACGGAAGCGGACATGGAGAAGTACAAGGGCAAGCTGAAGGGCAAGGTGGTGCTGGCGACGACGATGCACGAAATCGAGCTGGGGCTGAAGCCTTTGCTATCGCGCTATAGCGAGAGCGAGCTGGCGGACCTGGAGAAGTATCCGGAAGGCGTGCCGGGCGGGAATGCGGCGGCGTTCCGGTCGAGGATGCCGGCGGCTTGGCAGGATCTGACGCCCGAGCAACTGCGCGCATTGCGAAAAAAGATAGCGGCGTTCTTGACGGCCGAGCAGCCGGCGGCGGTTTTGAGTTATGGATATGCGGGCGACGATGGCACGGTGTTCGGCTCCTCGGCGGGAGACCGAGACGTGAAGGAGCCGATACCGCCGCCGAGCATTGTAGTGACGCCGGAGCATTACAACCGCATCTACCGGCTGCTGTCGCACCAGATACCGGTGAAGCTGGACCTGGACGTGAAGACTGAGGTGCTGGCGCCGCAGGATTCGGTGAATGTGATCGCGGAGATTCCGGGCGGGGCGAAGAAAGATGAGATTGTGATGTTGGGCGCGCATTTGGATTCCTGGCACGGCGGAACGGGCGCGACCGACAATGCGGCGGGAAGCGTGGTGATGATCGAAGCGATGCGGCTGCTGAAGACATTGAATCTGAAGATGGACCGCACGGTGAGGATGGCGTTGTGGGGCGGCGAAGAGGAAGGGCTGTTGGGATCGAAGGCATATGTGAAGGAGCATTTCGGCGATCCCGAGACGATGAAGCTCACGGCGGAGCACGCGAAGCTGGACGGCTACTTCAACGTGGACAACGGGAGCGGGAAGATTCGGGGAATTTATCTACAGCAGAACGATATGTGCCGGCCGATCTTCGAGCAGTGGTTCGCGGCTTTTAAAGACATGGACGCGGGAGCGATTACGGTGCGCGATACGGGGGGTACGGACCACTTGAGCTTTAACGCGGTGGGGCTGCCGGGCTTCCAATTCGTACAGGACACGCTGGAGTATGGGACACTGACGCACCATTCGAACATGGACCTCTACGATCACGTTTCAGAGCCGGATTTGAAGCAGGCGGCGACGATCGTGGCGGCGTTCGTGTATCTGACGGCGAACCGGGAAGAGATGCTGCCGCGAAAGGCTTTGCCTCCGCCGCATCCGGCGCCGAAGCCGGCGGCGGAGGAGCCGAATAAGGCGAAGCCGGCTACGAGCGCAGGGAAATCGGGGAGATAGATTCCGGTTTACGATTCGGGCCGGCGCGGCATGGCGGCGATAGCGAGCGCGCCGAGCATGGCGATGGCGAAGACGACTGCCATAGGCGCGAGATAGTTGCCGAAGCGCTCGCGGAGGGCCGAGACCAGGTAGGGGCACCAGGTCTGGCCGATGGTGTTGAAGGGAAGAATGACGGCCATGGCGCGGGCGAGGGTATTGATGCCGAACTGCTCGGCGGCCATGAGCGGGATGAGCATGTAATCGGCGCCCATGGAGAAGCCGAAGACCACGGCGAAGATGTAGACGGAGCCGGTGTGCGAAGGCGAGACCCATAACAAGAGAAGAATGGTGAGCGCGACGATGAAGTAGGTGGCGGTCATGACGCGCTTCTTCGAAAAAAGATCCGCGAGATAGCCGATGCCAAGGCGGCCGACGATGCTGGACCACAGGATGAGGACAGAGGCGGTGGTCCAGGTGGAATCGAGCAGGGCCTGATTGGCGAAGCCGGAATCGCGGAAGACGAACTTCATGTGCGTGTTGATGGAGCCGATGGAGCCGATGGAGCAGATGCTGCCGAAGAGGAGCATCCAGAACGCCGGGCTGCGCAGCAGGTAACGGAAACTGTGGGGCGCGAGGCGGCTGTCGGGAGGAGGCTCGCGGAGGCCGTCGGGAAACTGGCCGAGATCTTCCGGTTTGTCTTTCAACAGGAAAATGGCGAGGGGCCAGATGAGCAGGGTGAGGCCGGCGAGCGAGAGCAGGGCGGTCTGAAATCCGAAGCGGGCGGTGACGGAGTGCACGAAGAAGGAGCCGAGGCCGCCGAACAGGCCGACGCCGACATAGACGATGCCCATGGCGCGGCCGCGCTTAGCTCGGAACCAATAGGAGACCAGAATTTGGTGCGGGATGGGGCCGGAGAAGATGTAGCCGACGGTGTAAATGAAATAGAGAAGGAAGTACATGGCGAGCGCGCCGCGCATGATTCCGAAGCCGAACAGGGCGAGAGCAGTGAGCGCGGCCCCGAAGACGATGAGTTTGCGCGGGCTGAAGCGGGGAACAAGAGCGGGGCCGACCCAGATGGTGAGCAATGCCGCGACGGGGAAGCCGAGTGTAATCTGGCTGAGATTCCAGTGGAACGATTTCTGGAAGTAGTCGTAGAAGAAAGGGAGGTTGTAGTAGGGGACGCCTACGGCGAGACCGAAGGTGATGAAGGCGGCAGCGACGACCCACCAGCCGTAGAAAGGGCGTGGAGCGGGCGAGAGAGGCTCGCGAGGGGCGGGCATGTGGATTTGTTATATCACTCAAAAGCAATGGCTTAGCGGAATGCGCGCAGATACTAGAGCCGGATTGCGAAAATTAAGTTACGCGTACAAAAGGGCGGACGTCTAACACGCGAAGAGTAGAGTACTCGCAAACGTTGTTGCGCCAGGAAAGTACAGGAGGCGTACAAACCAAACTATGAAACAGACAAAGACATGGAAGTTAGCGCGAGGAGTGCTGGGAATTTCGGCGGCGGGGCTGCTGGCGGCGACGCTGGCGATGGCTCGCGTGGAGCCGAATACGCGCACGTTTACGGCCGGAGAGAAGAGCAAGGTACAGGGCGTAATTGTGGCGCACCAGGGCGACACGCTGAAGGTGCGCGGCGATGACGACAGCATTGGAACAGTGGATCTGACGAATACTACGAAGATCGAACTGAAGAAGAGCTTCGGGCGGCACACGGCGATGAATTTGGATTCGCTGGTTCCGGGCTTGCGCGTAGAGGTGCAGGGCAAGGGGAGCGACAAGGGCGATCTGATCGCGGAGAAGGTGACGTTCGATCCGAACTCGATGAAGGCGTCGCGGCAGATCGATACGCGGGTGGCGCCGCTCGAGGCGCGAACGGGAACGCTCGAAGGCAGGACGGGAACGCTGGAGAATCGCGCGGGACAGATGGAAACGCGGCAGGGCCAGTTGGAGGATACCGAGAAGCAGACGCAAACGCAGGTGGGCCAGGTGCAGACGCAGGTGGGCCAGGTGAAGACCGAAGCCGACCAGGCGAACCAAGGGGTTTCGGATGTGAACAACCGCGTCTCGGATTTGGACAATTACGACACCAAGTATTCGGAGGTGGTGTATTTCCGGATCAACAGCACGGTGCTTTCGGCAGAAGACAAACAGAAGCTGGACGATTTGGCGCAGAAGGCGCTGAATGAAAAAGGCTACGTAGTGGAAGTGGCAGGATTTGCGGACAAGACCGGCAATGCGGCGCTGAACCAGGACCTGAGCGAGAAGCGAGCGCACGCGGTGATCCAGTATCTGGAAGAGCAGGGCAACATTCCGATTCATCGAATTTTAACGCCGGCGGGCATGGGCACGACACATGAAGCGGCGGCGAACAACACGGCGGCGGGACGTAAGTTGAACCGACGCGTGGAGGTGAAGGTACTGGTGAACAAAGGCGTGGTGGCGGGATCCGGTAACGGAACGCAGCCGACCACCTCAAGCGCAAAGCAGCCAGGGGATACGAGCCACTAGGAACGGGTTACGATTACCAGCGAATTTCTCTCGTGAGTTCCACCGCTCCGAGACGAGACCGGATGGCGCAATGCCATCCGGTTTTTTATTTAGCGGTTGTCTAGCAATTTTTCTATTTAGCGGTTAATTTAACGAATTAGCGGCAACAGCGGCGGATAAAGTCTTGACAGTGTAATAGGGAGATGATAATTTCGGCTTTTGATGTACGCCAGCCGAACGTGCAAGCCGGTCGCCAAGCTAAAGATCACGCGAGATTCGATCACTAATATGGCCGACCCGCTGAGAGGCGCTCTGGACGCTTCCCTCATTTCGGTGTTAGAAGCGTTCGTGCATCATGGAGCTCCGGAGCAAGCGTTCGCGGCCTACAGCGATGCTTGCGGACTACAGCCCTCCGATTTGCAAGGATTCGCGGCAAAGCTGAATTACAAGGCGGAGGAAGGCGCGGCGCTGATCCTGACCGGGAACCGGTTCGCAGTCGCGCCGGAGGCATATGCGGATGTGGCTTATGGCTTGGCGAATGCCGCCGATATTCGGCATTGGGAACCGCCCGCCGAAGAAATGGAGCGGCTCTACAACGAAACGCGCATAGCCGATTTTACGGAACTCAGCGGGAGAACGCTGGGGTTAACGGCGGCATTGGGAAAGCATTTCGAGCTGCGGGCCGATTACGAGGAGAGATTCGACAGGGAAGAGTTCGGCGCGGCGGTTGATCGATTAGAGAGGCTGGGGCTACTTACGTCGCCGAGAGGCGAAATCGATTTTGGAGAGTTCCGGCGTCTTTCGCCATTTTGCCCGTATTACGGGTTTTCGCGGGGAACTCCGATAGACCGGTATTACCTGTCTCGGTTTGTTGCGCAGGTGAGAGACCAAGTGGTGGGCGACATACTCGAGATCGGGGGCCGCCAGGAAAGTCAAGAGGAGTACGGGCTGGAGCACGGGAAGAGTTTCGCGGTGATGGAGCTGAGCGCTCAGCCTGGAGTGGATTTCGCCGGAGATGCACACGACAGTTCGGCGTGCGAAGCGGAATCGCGCGATTCGATTCTTTTGTTCAACGTGCTGGAGCATTGCGAGCGGCCGTCGCAGGTGCTGCAGAATGTACTTCGATGGCTGAGGCCGGGAGGCAAAGTGTTCTGCCTGACGCCCAACGCGCAGCGGGTGCATCGAGATCCGAAAGATTACTGGCGCATTTATCCGGACGCTTTCGAGGCCATGCTAAGAGATTACTCGAATGTGCAAGTTACGACCTATGGCAACTTACTAAGCTGCCATGCGTCATTAAGCGGCGTTTCCGCGGAAGAACTGAGCCCCGAAGAACTGGATTTCCACGACAGCCGGTATCCAGTGATTACCTGCGCGGTTGCCGAGAAGCCGAGAGCGGATGCGGCCCGCCAGGCTCGAGAGGCGACGGACCGTTAACCGGTCGTAACGCAAAGAAGTTCGCGCCGCGCGGAAAGTGCAACATGACGCTATTGGCATCTAAATCCGTCGAGTTAAGACCAGAAGCGATATTGGACTCGGATCCCGCGCAGTTGTACGAGCTGCTGCATCCAGCGACGAAGAAAATGTATCTGGATCGCGCGGCGGAGCTGGCTCGAAATAACGGTTTAACGGAAGCGGAGATCTGCGAGGCGGCGGTGCGACTGGCTTCCGGGCATGAGATAGACGCGGCAAAGGAGCGAAGACTGGTTTCGCACGCCGGTTATTACTTATTGGAGCCGGCGGGCGTGGATATACTTCTGCGGCATCTCGGCAAGCAGCCGAGGCCAAACCGGCTCGATTACGGAAGCAAGAGACTGAAGGGAATCGTATGGATGTTTTTCGTGGGAACCATCCTCTTAACGGCTTTTTTTTCCTGGCTTTATATTCGGCCGGGAGACCCTGTCGCGATTTCGGTGTTAGTCGTGGCCAGTTTATTTCTAATCGCGGCTTCGACGGTGCGGGGTTGGATCGTTGCGGGCGTGAACTACTTGAGCCGGCCGAGAGTACTGCCCGAGTTAGATCTAAGCTCCGGCTTGACGGAAGAATACAAGACAGTGATCGCGGTCCCGGCGTTACTGTTCGATAAAGGTCATGTCGACGGACTAATCCGAACTTTGGAGAGGCACTGGAAGGAAGTTAAAGATTCCAACGCGTCGCTAGCGCTGCTGAGCGACTTGCCCGATTGCGACAGGCAGAAGGCTACAGCCGAGGAGCGGGAGCTGGTGGATTTCTGCGCGGAAGCGATAGCCGAGCTGAATGAAAAACCAGAGTACCGGGATCTGAAGCCGTTTTTTCTGCTGCATCGCGAGCACCGGTTTTGCAAGACACAAGGCTGCTGGATCGGCTGGGAGCGAAAGAGAGGCAAGCTGCATCAACTTTTCGCGCTGATCGGCGCCGGTGAGAATACCTTCGACCGGACCGTGGGGAATTTAAGCCGATTACGGGGAGCGAAGTACGTCGTCGTGCTGGACGAGGATACGCGGCTCGAACCGCAAGCGGTGCATCGGATGATAGGCGCTCACGCGCATCCGTTGAATCATCCGCGCATCACAGAGGACGGGAAGGGGGTCGAGCGGGGGTATGGGATTGTGCAGCCGTGGATCTCGAACGATAACAGCGGCGGGAAGAAAGGAGCGTGGCGCCCGAAGAGAGAGTTCTTCCAGGACGCGTTCGAGCGCACCAGTTTTTGGGGCAAAGGCAGTATAAATGTGAACGCGTATCAAAGCGTGTTGAGCGACGCGATCCCGGAGGATTGCGTGTTGAGCCACGATTACGTGGAGTCGGGCTTGCTGCCGACGGGCGCTTTGATGGGCGTGATGCTGTTCGAACCTATACCGAAGGGGCATGCGGCCGGGTGCCTGCGCAACCACCGCTGGCTGCGAGGGGATTGGCAGAATGGGCGGTTTCTGCTGGAGAAGCTGGGAGGCCGGCGGATTTCGGCGTTCGGCAAAATCAACGTAGCGGATGTGCTGCTATCGGCGGCCCTGCCGATGGGAATCGCGATTGCGACGTTCAGAGGGTTCGAAGCCGCGCATGGGGCGTTGGTTGTGCTGATTCTGTTAGCGATGAGTCCGCTTTATCTGCATTTGATGGGGATGGCGGTGGGCGAAGCGGTGAAGGGACGATTAAGGGACGCGATGCGGCTGTTGCGGGGAGTGCCAGGGATTGCGGTGATGGTCTTTGTATTGATCGAAGGTTCGGCGCATAAGGCCGCGATCTCAGCCGACGCTTTAGTACGGTCGTTGTATCGAATGGCGCGGGGACGGCGGCTGCTCGAATGGCAGAGCGCGGCGTTCACGCAGGAGCGCAGAACGAAGCTGAACATCTGCAGGGTGTATCACATCTTGGAGACGGTGGTTTTCGGAGTGGCGGGCGTGCTGATATGGGTGCTGGCCGGGAAGATAGCGGCGGCAGTGTTGTTGTTTGTGTGGGCGCTGCATCCGTCGATCGTTTTCGCGTCGCAGATCCAGCAGCGGGAAGCGCGGCGGCATATGTAGGCCGTGCGTTTCCGGAAGCGCTTCAGAGGATCTTAAACGAATCCAAAAAACGCGCGGGACCATCCGCCGAGCTTTGTGAGCTGGCAACTGTGACGACCTGGTAGACACGATGACCCCAGAGGAAGATATGCAGATTGTAAGTAGTCCCGTTTGCCCCGCTTATCGCGGAAGCTCGACCTGGGACAGCGTCAGGCGCCCCAACTAAGTTCAAGGGTTCGTCGCTAACCAATGTACCTTTGATCTCCTGCACGAAGCTGTCGCGAAGATGTTCCAGTAGCGGCGCGGATTCGCGCGCGGAATCCACCGCAGGATCGTCGTAGTACATCACAAAATAAGCGCAATCGGTGTCTTGATAGGTAATTTCGAAGAAGGGCGCCGTGCCGCCGCCACTTAGAGTAACCTGCTCGGTCTTTTCAGAAGGGGCGCCGGGGAACAGGACGCTGAAGCTGCCGGCGATCGAGGTGTAGGGCAGGACCGAATGGGATGCGACGTCCACGGTTTGATCCGCGGTCGGCTGCGGTTCGACGGCTTGCGCCGGCGTTCCGGTACTGATGGCGGGTAGGGGCGTTAGGTTCGTTGCGGCCGCGAGCTGCTGCTCACTTTTGAGCCGCGGCAGGACGATTTTGAAGGTAGCGAAGGTGGTTGCCGCGACCAAAAGGATTGCCGCGGCGAGACTTCCCCAAACAGGATCGCGGCTGCCAGGCCGCACGGCGGCGGCGCTTGGAAGCGCGATGAGCCGCGGAAGATCGGGAGGCAAGCCGGGGTTAGCGGCCTCGAAGCGCTCGAACTGGGCCGGATATTTCTGCTTGGCGAATTCGATCAAATCGACGTAGCGCGCGGTCATGTGGGGAAAGGAGGAACCGAGACGCGCAAGGAAGGCAAACACAGAGCCCTTGATGAGCCTATGCTGATCCACGATGCCATTAGGATTCAGCGAATAACCCAATTGGCGGCCGACGAATAGCTTCTGCATCGCCGCGGTGGCGCTCGAGACGTCGCCGCCGATGACTGCGAGGGCGATCCTATCGCCTGTGTAGTTGAGCGCGCGCTCATAGGGTTTGAGGAACAGGTCGAAGATCAGCAGGGCCTGAGCCGCACGAATGCACCAGCCCCAGAAGCCGGCCTTTTTGCGAGCCCACAGGTATCCGACGAATCTTCCGACCAACCACCGGATTTCATCATCCGTGACGCCCGCTTCGAGCAGTTCCGAATTCAAGAAGACGGCGCGCCGGTAAAAGAAGAACTTAAGGAGAAAAGCGTTGAAGTTTCCTTGTTCATAAACGAAGATATCCACCGACTTTTTGTAACCGATCACGAATCGAAGCTCTTCACCGATGCGATGAATGCGGGGATAATTCAAGCCGGAGACGAGGATGCGATTACCCACAAAATTCGAGTAGAGGATTCTTCCGCTAAGCCAAACCAGAAACGCTAGGAATGGCACGATGAGGGCGATCGTACCTACGGCCAAAGCGATTGCGATTAAAGGAAATAGAATTAGAGCAAAAAACAAGGCGAGAGCAAAACGTTTCGGCTGAATGGGGTGTCTGAGCGAGCAAAGATACTCGTCGGACAGGGGCGCCAATGCGTCTGGCGGCACAAGAACCTCCCCCATTATTGAGATTGGAGGCAATGATATCATGTTTCCCCAGATATAAGATCCTGGGGAGAATTCGCAGGTGGCCGATGTCTTTCTAAGTTATAAGCGAGAAGACATCGATTTTGCGCGAAATATCACCCAGGCGCTCACCGAAAGCGGCATTTCGGTGTGGTGGGACGATCAAATCACGCCGCGCGAAGCCTGGGATGCGGAGATAGAGCGCGCGATCGCCGCGGCGCCGGCGGTGGCGGTGCTGTGGTCGCCACGCTCGGTGACATCGGAGTGGGTACGCACGGAAGCGCACTTTGCGAAAGACCGCCAAAAACTTGTTCCGGCTTTGATTGAGCCCTGTACGCTTCCGATCGCGTTCGCGCTTACGCAGACCGTGAACCTTGCGGGATGGGGCGGCAATCGCGACGACCGGCAGTGGCGCAAACTGCTCGCCTGGATCAGCGAGCTTGTAGCGATCACGCCGGGGAGCGGCAGCGCGCAAGGAGTTTCTGTTTCGACGCCCAATCGGTATCGCGACAGCGTGGGAACTTTTCGATCCGGCGAGCCTATTTACGATGGCGCATTCATCACGCCATCGACGCCGGCGGGCACCCTGTTTCGTGACGCCACCAGCATGCCGGTTATGCGGGTCCTTGCTAAAGGATCATTTCTGCTGGGGGCGAGCAGCGACGATCCCGATCATTCCGCCTTTGAGTTGCCGCAGAAGCGCATTGACATTCCGGCGGCGTTCGCGATGAGCGTTTTCCCGGTGCTGATGTCCGAGTATGCAGCGCTGATCGCACAGCCGGTGCTTGCGCCTGTGCAAGCGGCGAGTCAAAGGAGCTGGCTCGAGCGCTTCCGCAAGGGGCCGGTGAAAGTGGCGAGGGCGACCGACCCGGAACCGCTCGATCCAAATCTTCCGATCATCAATGTTTCTTGCGATGAAGCCCAAAGTTTCGCAGAGCGGCTGGCGGCCGCGTCGGGCCAACGGTACCGGATTCCGTCCGAAGCGGAATGGGAGTACGCATGCCGCAGCGGCTCGAGCACGCTTTACGCCTGCGGGGATACGATCGACAGTAACCAAGCCGCCTTTGGACTCGCTTGCGGACCTGTCGCAGTTGGAAATTACGCGCCGAACCGGTTCGGACTTTACGATATGCATGGGAACGTTCGGGAATGGACCGCGGATCTCTGGCACGATTCGTACGACTGGACTCCACCGGATGGCAGGCCGGCGCTGGATGGTCACAGCGCGATGCGGGTGGTTCGGGGAGGAAGTTGGCACGATTCGCCCGCGATGTTGCGCTCAGCGGCCCGCATGAGGGCGACCCAAAGCATCAAGTCGGCACTGATCGGTTTCCGGGTTGTCAGATCTATAAATTGAGGGCAAGACTTAGACTGGGGGGCGGAGTGGCTGTGGAATGGCGGTGCTGCCGGAGCGAGTTGAAGGGCGGCGCGAGCTGCAGGGGTTTGGACCGTTAGAGACCCGCACGTAGGCCGTACTCAACTAGGCCGTCGTAGGCCAGAACCTATTCCACTTGGCAGCCCACGCATTTCTCCGCATACTAAGAGCAACAGCGAGCCGAAAAGAACGGTATGCGGCTTTTTCATTTCGGCCGAAGTCATTCCGGTCTATTCCTTGCGTGGTCCAGTACGGTCCTGTTTTTCTTCCTGGTGGGTCCGCCGCAACTTAGGGCGGACCCGATTTATTCGATCGCGAACTTAGGCGTGCTGGGGGCGAGCGCGTCGATGCCGGCGGCGATCAACAACGCAGGGACGGCGGTGGGTTTCATCACGAACATTTCGGGGAATCAGATTCCGGTTACGTTCGACGGAGAGCCGAGCGCGCTGGGCGGCGCGGGCCAGGCGAACGGGGTGAACAATGCGGGAACGGTAATCGGGACGCAGATCGGGAGCGGCAATCCGGACGTGACGGAGTGGGCGCACGGGGGATCGACGAGCCTGAACATAGCGGGCTACGGGACGGCGATCAACGATTCCGGGGAAGTGGCGGGAGGCTACATCACGACGCAGGGGCAGCTGCATGCGTTTGCCTGGAATAACGGGAGCATGACGGACCTGGGAACGCTGGGCGGCTCTTGGAGCACGGCGACGGCGATGAACGGCGCGGGAGAGATTGTGGGGACGAGCGCGCTCGCGAACGGTTTGTTCAGAGCGTTTTATTCGAACGGCTCGGGGATGACGAGCATCGGGACATTTGCCGGGGCAAGCGGCAGCAGCTACGCGATGGCGGTGAACGATTACGGAGAGATTGTAGGAGACGCGCAGAACGCGCGAGGGTTCGCGAACGCATTTGTCTGGGCGGGTTCGAGCCTGGTGGACCTCGGGACGCTGGGCGGCACGCAGAGCTACGCCTATGGAGTGAACGACGCGGGCACGGTGGTGGGGTATTCGCTGTTGAGCGATAACAGCTCGCATGGATTCGTGTACGCGAACGGCGCGATGCTGGACTTGAACGACCTGCTGCCGATCGGGTCGGGGTGGACGATCGAGGACGCGTATGCGATCAACGCGGCGGGAGACATATTGGGGATGGGAACGTTCGGCGGGGCAGAGTATGCGGTGGAACTGGTTCCGGGGGAAAAGAGCGCGGTGACGGGCGCGGGTTCGACGCTCGCGCTGGCGACGCCGGAGCCGGAGGCATTGCTACTGAGCGTGGCAGGCCTCCTGGCGATTACTGGAATGTTCGCGTTTCGGAGAAGGCGCGGAACCGCGCAGGGGGGTTGATTAAATGGAGTTTCGCCATGAAACTCCAGAGCTACACCATCACGCAGGGCAAGGATCGGGCGCCGGCGCGCTCGTATTTAAAATCCATCGGCTTCACCGACGCGGACCTGAAGAAGCCGATTATCGGGATTGCGAACACGTGGATCGGGACCATGCCGTGCAATTTCAATCTGCGCGAGCTGGCGGTGGACGTGGCGCGCGGGATTCGCGAGGCGGGCGGCACGCCGATGGAGTTCAACACGATCGCGATCAGCGACGGGATCACGATGGGGACGGAAGGGATGAAGACGTCGCTCGTGAGCCGGGAGGTGATTGCGGATTCGATCGAACTGGTGGCGCGGGGCCATATGTTCGATGGGATTGTCGCGCTGGTGGCGTGCGATAAGACGATACCGGGAGCGGCGATGGCGCTGCTGCGGCTGAACGTTCCGGGGGTGGTTCTGTATGGAGGGACGATTCTGCCGGGGCGGTACAAGGGCAAGGACATTACGATCCAGGACGTATTCGAGGCGGTGGGCGCGAATGCGGCGGGCAAGTTGAGCGATGAAGAACTGACGGCGATAGAAGACGCGGCGTGTCCGGGGCCGGGGGCATGCGGCGGCCAATACACGGCGAACACGATGGCGACGGTGATGGAGATCATCGGGCTTTCGCCGATGGGGTTGAATGCGATTCCCCAAGTGGATCAGCGGAAACACGAGGCGGCGCGGCGGTGCGGGGAAGTGATCATGCAGGCGGTCGCAAACAATCTGCGGCCGCGCGATATCGTGACGCGGGCGGCGATTGATAACGCCATTGCGAGCGTGGCGGCCTCGGGCGGGTCGACCAACGCGGTGCTGCACCTGCTGGCGTTCGCGCGGGAGGCGGGGGTGCCGCTGACGATCGACGATTTTCAAGAGCTGAGCAGCCGGACGCCGCTGCTCGCGGACTTGAAGCCGGCGGGGCGTTACACGGCGGCGGACGTGGATAAAGCGGGCGGCATTCCGGTTATCGCGAAGCGGCTGCACGAGGGCGGGTTTGTAGATTCGAGCGCGCGCACGATCACGGGAAGGACGTTCGGCGAAGAGGCCGCGGAGGCGCGCGAGACGGCGGGGCAGGATGTGATCCGGCCGTTGGACAATCCGATGAAGAAATCGGGCGGCCTGGTGATTTTGAAGGGTACGCTCGCGCCCTTGGGAAGCGTGGTGAAAGTGACGGGTTTGAAGCGCACGTCGCAGACCGGGCCGGCGCGCGTGTTCGACAGCGAAGAGGCAGCCATGCACGCGGTGCTGCATGGGGAGATCAAGCCAGGCGATGTGGTGGTGATTCGCTACGAAGGGCCGCGGGGCGGACCGGGAATGCGGGAGATGCTGGGAGTGACGAGCGCGATCGTGGGCGAAGGGTTGTCCGACAGCGTGGCGCTGATTACCGATGGACGGTTCAGCGGGGCAACGCGCGGATTCATGGTGGGGCATGTGGCGCCGGAGGCGGCGGTGGGCGGGCCGATCGCGGCGGTGCGCGAAGGCGATTCGATCACGATCGATATCGATGCGCGCGCGATGACTTTGAACGTTCCGGCGGCGGAGCTTGAAGAGCGCATGGGGGCGTTCGAGCGGCCGGCGGCGAAGTACACCTCGGGCGTGATGGCGAAATATGTCGCGCTGGTGAGCTCGGCGTCGGATGGCGCGGTGACGTCGCAGCCGGGCGGTTGACGGTTCAGGCGTCGCCATGGAAATCAGCCGGTATCTGGAGGATTCCTCGGGTTATCGCGGGGAGGCGGAACGGGTTTTTATTCCGTCGAGCGAGGCGGAAGTGGGCGAGATCGCGGCGAAAGCCGCGGCCGGAAAAATTCCTCTGACGGTGGCGGGCGCAGGCACGGGGCTGACGGGGGCGAGGGTTCCACATGGCGGGTGGGTGATTTCGCTCGAACGCTTTCGCGAGATTGAGATTGGACGGGGGCGGGCGAGGTGCGGGGCGGGCGCGCTCCTGAAGGACTTGCAGCAGGCGGCGGCGCAAACCCGGCAATTTTTCGGGCCGAATCCGACGGAGAATTCGGCATCGGTCGGCGGGATCGTCGGGACGAACGCGGGAGGCGCGCGGAGTTTTCATTACGGGTCGGTGCGGCGGCATGTGCTGGCGCTGCACGTGACGCGGATGGACGGAAGCGCGGCGCGGGTGGAGCGCGGAGAAGGGGTGGATTTCGTGTTCCGGCCGGCGCATCAGCCGGGGACAACGAAGAATTCGGCGGGTTACTGCTTGCAGCCGGGCTTGCAGTGGGTCGATCTGCTCGCCGGAAGCGAAGGGACGCTAGGAATTACGACGTCGGCGGAGCTGCAATTGATTCCGGAGCCGGGGGCTGTGCTGAGCGGGATTATTTTTTTTGGGTCCGATGTGGATGCGTTTGAGGCGGTGGAAGCGTGGCGCGACATTCCGGAGCTGCGGCAGCTCGAATTCATGGACGAGCATTCTCTGGGGCTGCTGCGGCCGAGCTATGGAGACATTCCGGCGGATGCGCGGGCGGCGCTGTTTATCGAGCAGAACGTGAAATCCGAAGACGATGGCGAAGTGGATGCGTGGGCGGAGCGGCTGGGCGAGCAGGGAGCGTTTGCGGACGAATCGTGGTTCGGCTTCACGGCGGCGGATCGCGAGCGCTTCCGCGTTTTTCGCCACACGCTGGCGGCGATGGTGACGGATACGGCGCGGCGCAACGGGTATCCGAAGTTTTCGACGGATTTCGCAGTCCCGTTAGGGCGCAACCGGGATTTGCACGAATACTATAAGCAGCGGTGCGGGGAGTTGTTCCCGCGGCAGTATACGATCTTCGGGCATGTGGGAGACGCGAACAACCACATCAACTTGTTTCCGGCGAGCGGGGAAGAGGCGCGGCGAGTGGAGGAGTTGATGGGAGAGTTCGCGCGTTATGTGGTCTCGTCAGGTGGAACGGTCGCGGCCGAGCACGGGATCGGCAAGAGCAAGAGAGATTTGTTGAAGCTGATGTATTCGCCGGATGAGATTGAAGCCATGCGGGAGGTAAAGCGGCAGATGGATCCGGACTGGCTGCTAGGGCGGGGAACGATATTCGAGGCGTAGGGGTGGGGCGGGTCAGGCCTTCTCGCACAAGCCACGCAGGCTATCGAGGTAGGGCGGGCGAGCGACGCCGCGCTCGGTGATGATGGCGGAGACGTAGCGGTTAGGGGTGACATCGAAGGCGGGATTGGCGACTTGAATGCCATGGGGCGCGAGCGGGACGCCGCGGAGGTGAGTGACTTCGTGCGAGGCGCGCTCTTCGATGGGGATGGAATCGCCGGAGGCCAGGGATAGATCGAGAGTGGAAATAGGCGCGGCGACATAGAAGGGAACATTGTTCTCCTTGGCGAGCACGGCGACGCCATAGGTGCCGACTTTGTTGGCGACGTCGCCGTTAGCGGCGATGCGGTCGGCGCCGACCACGACGCACCCGATGCGGCCGCTTTTCAGGAAGTGGCCGGCCATGTTGTCGGTGATGAGCGTGGTTTCGATGCCGTCGCGCTGGAGCTCCCAGGCGGTGAGGCGGGCGCCTTGCAGGAAGGGGCGGGTTTCGTCGGCGAAGACGTCGATCTTCTTTCCTAGTTCGACGGCGGCGCGGATGACACCGAGCGCGGTGCCGAAGCCGGCAGTTGCGAGGGCGCCCGCGTTGCAGTGGGTGAGCACGGTCTTGCCGTCGGGGACGAGAGGCGCGCCGTTGCGCCCGATCGCGCGATTGATGGCGATGTCTTCCGCGCGAATGGCCTGGGCTTCGGCGATCAAGCGAGCACGGATCTGATCGGGCGGAATGTCTTTGAGAGAGAGATAGAGCACGCGCATGCGGTCGATTGCCCAGAAAAGATTCACGGCGGTGGGGCGGGTTTTGGCGAGCGTCTCGCAGATGAGCGGAATGTCGGAGGCGAGGTCATCGGATTGAAGCGCGCCGAGGGCGATGCCCATGGCGGCGGCAACGCCGATGGCCGGGGCGCCGCGAATGACCATGGTGCGAATCGCGTCGGCGACTTCGTTGTAGCTGCGGCAGGTGACGAAGGCGGTTTCGTGCGGGAGGCGCGTTTGATCGATCATGACGACGCCTTCGGGCGTCCATTCGATGGTCTCGACGGTGGGTTGAGCGAGGACGGTGCTGGAGTTCATCGGAAGTTGGGACGGGCGGAGATGTAGTAAGCGACGACGGATACGGAATTGAAGCAGCAGTGCATGAGAGTTCCGGGAATGACGGAGCCGGTGCGGGCGCGGACCCAGCCGAAGACGACGCCAGCCAGGAAGATGATGAGGGCGTATTGCCAGGCGAGCGAGTACTGGAACAGATGGAGGGAGCCGAACAGGGCAGCCGTGAGAAGGACGCCCGCGGCGACACCGAAAGTGCGCGAGAGAAGCGGCTGAAGGAATCCGCGAAACAGGAGTTCTTCAAAGAAGGGGGCGACGATGACGGCGGTGGCCGCGAGCAGGGCGAACGAGAACCAGGAATTGACGAGACGGTCGATGAAGTTGGTTTCGGGAGTGTGGAGGAACTGGCCTAACAGAGAAAGGACGATGGCGAGAACGATTCCGCCGAGGCCTGCAAGGAGCGGATTGATGCCGCTCGGGACCCAGCCGAGCGAAGGAAGCGCGCGGCGGTTGTAGCGGAGCTTGAAGACGGCCACGAAGCCGGCATAAACGGCGGCATAGAAGAGAAATTGGAGGGGCAGAGCGAGGCGGGTGGGGTCTTTGCGCAGCGCGGGAGACAAGGCTTCGATGACGACGGCGACGATCAGGATGGACAGGATGCCGGCGCACACGAACCCGAGCAAGAGAAGCAGGTCCCAGTAGCTCCAGAAGGGGTTGCGCGCGGAGCGTGCAGGGACAAGCGGGGGCACGGGCGGAAGGGGAGGGTCCAGAGGCGCGAGCGGCGCGTCCGCAACCGGGTCGGGCGTGGCGTCGATGGGGTCAGGCAGCATTTCCCGCCTTTATTATCCTGCGCAAGGCTTCGCCGGTATGGCTGCGGCGGTCCTCGATGAGTGCTTCGGGCGCTCCGGAGGCGACTATGTGGCCGCCATGCTCGCCGCCTTCGGGTCCGAGATCGATTATGTAATCGGCGCTCTTGATTACGTCGAGGTGATGTTCGATGACGAGGACGGTGTTGCCTAGATCGACCAGGCGCTGCAAGACGGCGAGCAGGTGGCGGACATCTTCGAAGTGGAGACCGGTGGTGGGTTCATCGAGCAGATAAAAAGTGCGGCCGGTCTGGCGCTTGCTCAATTCCTTGGCGAGTTTGATGCGCTGGGCTTCGCCTCCGGAGAGAGTGGTGGAGGATTGGCCGAGGTGGATATAGCCGAGGCCGACGTCGGCGAGCGTTTGCAGCTTGGCCTGGATCTGGGGGATGTTGACGAGGATTTCGACAGCTTCATCGACGGTGGATTCCAGAAGATCGGCAATGCTCTTGCCTTTGTACTTGACCTGAAGCGTTTCGAGGTTGTAGCGGCGGGCGCGGCAGACGTCGCAGGTGACGTAGACGTCGGGGAGGAAATTCATTTCAATGCGCTTGAGGCCGTCGCCCTGGCAGGCTTCGCAGCGGCCCCCTTTGACGTTGAAGCTGAAGCGGCCGGCTTTGTAGCCGCGCTCGCGGGATTCGGGGAGCATGGCGTACAACTCGCGAATGGGCGTGAAAAGGCCGGTGTAGGTGGCGGGATTGGAGCGCGGAGTGCGGCCGATGGGGGATTGGTCGATTTCGATGACTTTGTCGATGTTTTCGAGGCCGAGGATCGCGTCGTGCGCGCCGGGTTGTTCGCGAGAGCCGTAGACTTCCTTGGCGAGAGCGCGGTAGAGGATGTCGTGGACGAGCGTAGACTTGCCGCTGCCGGAAACGCCGGTGACCACGATGAGAGTGCCGAGGGGGAAATCGACGGTGATGTGTTTGAGGTTGTGCTCGCGGGCGCCTTTGACGGTGATGGAGAGACCGTTGCCCGAGCGGCGGACGGGCGGCAGCGGAATAGAGGCGGCGCCGGAGAGATATTCACCGGTGAGGGAGCGGGAAGACTGCATGATCTGGGCGGGAGTTCCGCGCGCGATGAGATGGCCGCCCAGACGCCCGGCGCGAGGGCCGAGATCGATGACGTAGTCGGCGCGCTCGATGGTTTCGGCGTCGTGCTCGACGACCAGCACGGTGTTGCCGAGATCGCGGAGGTGATGGAGGGTATCGAGGAGGCGGCCGTTGTCGCGGGGATGGAGACCGATGGAGGGCTCGTCGAGGACATAGAGCACGCCGCGAAGCTTAGAGCCGATTTGGGTGGCGAGGCGAATGCGCTGGGCTTCGCCGCCGGAGAGAGTGGCGGAAGAGCGGTCGAGGCTGAGGTAATCGAGGCCGACGGCGCAGAGGAATTCCAGGCGATTGTGAATCTCTTCGACGACTCGCGCGACGACCTGCAACTCGCGTTCGGTGAATTGCCAGGAGCGGCTGAGGGGGAGCGCGCGGGCGATGGGCATGCCGGTGAATTCGGCGATGGAGACGCCTTTTACCTGGACGGCGAGGCTGGAGGGTCTAAGGCGGCGGCCCTTGCAAGCGGGGCATTCGGAGGGCGACATGTATTCCATGAGCCATTCGCGATAGCCTTCGCTCGATCGGCTGAAGGTTTCGTCGAGAAATTTCAAGATGCCGTCGAACTGGGAGTTGCCGTGCAGCAGGAGGTTGCGCGTTTTCTTGGGGAGGTCTTCGAAGGGCAGCGAGAGATCGATGCCGAAGAGTTCGGCGGCCTCGTTGAGGCTGGAGATCATGTAGGAGGAAGTGGCGCCGGGTCCGAGGCCGCCATCTAGGAGAGGCTTCGAAGGATCGCAGATGACCTTGGCGGGATCGAAGGCCCACTTGCTGCCGACGCCGTTGCAGATTTCGCAGGCGCCATAGGGGCTGTTGAAGGAGAAGGAGCGAGGCTCAAGCTGCGGGATGCTAGTGCCGTCGTTCGGGCAAGCGAGTTTTTCGGAATAGAGGCGCTCGGGGCCATCGATGACAGAGACGATGACGAGGCCGCCGGCCCATTTCAGGGCGGTCTGGATGGAGGTTTCGAGGCGGCGCTCGATGCCGGGTTTGACGAGCAGGCGGTCGATGACGACTTCGATCGAGTGATTGCGGCGCTTGTCGAGTTTGAGGGGCTCTTCGATGGATTGAATTTCGCCATCGATGCGCGCGCGGAAGCCGGCCTTGGCGACGGCTTCGAGCTCCTTCTTGTATTCGCCTTTACGGCCGCGCGCGATGGGGGCGAGGATCATGATGCGCTCGCCTTGGTGATGGGTGAAGACCTGGTCGAGGATCTGGGAGGGCGACTGGCGGGCGATTTCGGCGCCGCAGAGCGGGCAATGAGGAACGCCGATGGAAGAGTACAGAAGGCGGAGGTAATCGTAAATTTCGGTAACGGTGCCGACGGTGGAGCGAGGGCTGCGCGAGGTGGTTTTTTGTTCGATGGAGATGGCGGGGCTGAGGCCGTCGATGGAGTCGACTTCGGGACGCTCCATCTGGTCGAGGAACTGGCGGGCGTAGGGGGAGAGCGTCTCGACGTAACGGCGCTGGCCTTCGGCGTAGATGGTGTCGAAGGCAAGAGAGCTTTTGCCGGAGCCGCTGAGGCCGGTGATCACGGTGAACGTATTGCGTGGGATTTCGACGCTGATGTTCTTCAGGTTGTGCTGACGCGCGCCGTGCACGAGAATACGGTCTAGCATAAATGGGCTCCCTTCTATTATCTGAAGAGGGCCCGCGGCGCGAAGTTTTAGGGGCAGGCAACCAATGGCGAAAAACTTCAAGGACCTAACGGAACGCGAGATTTTGGCGGTGGCGATTTCTTTGGAAGAAGAAGACGGCCGCATTTACGGCGAGTTCGCGGAAGGGCTGCGGCAGAACTACCCGGTGACGGCGAAGCTGCTGGAAGAGATGCAGGCGGAGGAGAGCGAGCATCGGACGCGGCTGATAGAGACGTATCGCTCGCGATTCGGCGAGCACATACCGCTGATTCGAAGGCAGGACGTGAAGGGATTCGTTTCGCGGCCGGCGGTGTGGCTGGTTGAGCCGATTGGACCGGGGGCGGTGCGTAAATCGATCGAATCGATGGAATCGGAGACGCGGCGATTTTATACGCTGGCGCTGCAGCGGGTGACCGACGCATCGACGCGGCAGCTTCTAGGCGACTTGGCGGAGGCGGAAGCGAAGCACACCGCGGCGGCGGATTCGATAGAGAAACAGATTACGCAGGACATCAAGCGCGATGAAGACGAGGCGTACCGGCGAACGATTGTGCTGCAGTTTATCCAGCCGGGGTTGGCGGGATTAATGGACGGCTCGGTTTCAACGCTCGCGCCGTTGTTCGCGGCGGCGTTTGCGACACACAAGAGCTGGGACGCGTTTCTGGTGGGGCTGGCGGCGTCGATCGGCGCGGGGATCTCGATGGCGTTCGCGGAGGCGCTATCGGACGACGGATCGCTAACGGGGCGCGGGCGGCCGATGGTGCGCGGGGCGGTGACGGGCGTGATGACGACGGCGGGCGGGCTGGGCCACACGCTGCCATTTCTGATTGCGAACTTCCGGGTCGCGTTTACGGTCGCGGTTGTGGTGGTGGCGGTTGAGCTGGGCGTGATTAGCTGGGTGCGGCAACATTACATGGAGACGCCGCTGTTGCGGGCGGCGCTGCAGGTGGTGCTGGGCGGAGTGCTGGTATTCGCGGCGGGAATTCTGATCGGCAATTCGTGATGGGAGACGGCGATGGTTGAGTACGCGGACGCAAGCCCGGAGGTGCGCGAGATCTACGACGACATCCGGGCGACGCGCAAGACGGATTTCATCAATAACTTCTGGAAGGCGCTGGGGCATCATCCGGCGACGCTGCGGCGGACATGGGAGAGCGTCAAGGAGATAATGGCGCCGGGGGCGCTGGACGCGGTGACGAAGGAGATGATTTATCTCGCGGTGAGCGCGACGAACCAGTGCGGGTACTGCATGGCTTCGCACAGCGCGTCGGCGCGGAAGAAGGGGATGACGGAGGAGATGTTCGGCGAGTTGATGGCGGTGGTGGGGCTCGCGAACCACACGAACGCGCTGGCGATGGGGCATCGGGTGGAGATCGATGCCGAGTTCAAGGCGGCCGAGTTCAAGACGGCGTAGCGCGGGATGCTGCTCGCGGAGTTAGTCGCTACTTCGAATCGAATCGCGGAGACGCCAGGGCGGCTGGAGAAAACGGCGCGGGTGGCGGAGCTGCTGAAGCGCCTGACGCCGGAAGAAGTGGAAATTGCCGTTGCGTTTTTGTCGGGCGGCGCGAGACAGAACCGCATCGGGATCGGGTACGCGACGCTGCGAGAGGCGAACGCGGCGGCGGCGGGCACGGCGAGTTTGGATCTGGCAGGAGTGGACCGCACGATCGGCGAATTGGCGGCGGTCGCGGGCCGCGGATCGGAGCAGAGGCGGCGCGAGCTGCTGAATCGTTTGCTGGCGCAGGCGACTGCGGAGGAACAGCATTTCCTGGCGCGACTGCTGATGGGCGAGCTGCGGCAGGGCGCGCTTGAAGGAATTATGCTGGAGGCGCTGGCGAAGGCGTCGGGGCTCGCGCCGGAGCGAATCCGAAGGGCGGCGATGCTTGCGGGAAGCGCGCAGGCAATTGCGCGGCCTGTGATGGAAGCGGGCGAGGCGGGGCTGGCACAATTCGACGTGCAATTGTTTCGGCCTGTGCAGCCCATGCTGGCGCAGACGGCGGAAGATGCGAGCGAGGCGATTCACGAGCTGGGAGAGGCGGCGCTCGAATATAAGTTCGACGGAGCGCGCGTGCAGGCGCACAAATCGGGCGACGAAGTGGTGGTGTACTCGCGGCGAATGAACGATGTGACGGGCGCGGTGCCGGAGGTGGCGGCGGCGGCGCGCGCGATGCCCGCGCGGGATTTGATTCTGGACGGCGAGGTTTTGAGCCTGGACTCGGAAGGGAGGCCGCAGCCGTTTCAGGTTTCGATGCGGCGCTTCGGACGCAAGCTGGATGTGGACCGCATGATGGCCGAGCTGCCGATGTTTCCGTTCTGGTTCGACCTTATTTACCTGAACGGCGGGAGCATGATCGATGAGCCGCAGGCGCGGCGCTTCGAGGAGCTGGCGCGGGTGGCGAGGCCGGAGATGCTGGTTCCGCACGTGGTGACAGCAAGCCCGGAGGACGCGGAAGAATTCCTGCACGGAGCGCTAGAGCAAGGGCATGAAGGCATCATGGCGAAGGCGCGGGGCGCGGGATACGCGGCGGGGGCGCGCGGGCAAAGCTGGCTCAAGATTAAACGGGCACGAACGCTAGACCTGGTGATTCTTGCGGCGGAGTGGGGAAATGGGCGGCGGCAGGGCTGGCTTAGCAACCTGCACCTGGGCGCGCGAGACGCCGCGAAGGGCGGGTTCGCGATGCTGGGAAAAACGTTCAAGGGCTTGACGGATGAAATGCTCGCGTGGCAGACGCAGGAATTTTTGAAACTGGAGATCTCGCGAGATAAGTACACCGTGTATGTGGCGCCGAAACTAGTGGCCGAGATCGCGTTCAACGAGATTCAAATCAGCCCTCGGTACGAGAGCGGGCTGGCGCTGCGATTCGCACGAGTGAAGCGCTACCGACCGGATAAGTCGGCGGGGGACGCGGATACGTTTGAGACCGTGCAGAAACTTGCCGGTATAACTACTTAGGCGAGCGGCGCACGGTAACTGGCGAGTACGCGCGCCAGTCACACCTCCGTGAGTACACCTGCGCGAGGGCCGGCTCCGGCTCCCGAGGCCTCGAAAGAACGACGCTTCTGGTTAACCTCTGTATTCCGCAACTGCGGGCCGGGCGTGATCAGCGGCGCGGCGAACGACGATCCGTCGTGCATCGTGACGTACTCGATCGCGGGCGCGGCGTTCGGGTACTTGACGCTGTGGACGTCGTTGTTCACGCTTCCGCTGCTGGCGGCCATACAGTTGATGTGCTCGCGGCTGGGGCTGGTGACCAAGCGCGGGCTGGTGCGCGATGTTCGTACGCGCTATCCCAAGTGGATCTTGTTCTCGATGTGCGGCTTGTTGATTGCGGCCAATACGGTAACGATCGGCGCGGACCTGGGCGGCATGGCGGAAGTGACGGATATGGTGAGCGGCGTCTCCGCCTATGTATGGACCGCTGTATATGTGGTGGCAATTGTGGGATTGCTGCTGTATTTTCCCTATCGAGTGCTGGAGCGCGTATTCAAGTGGCTGTGCCTGGTGTTGTTTGTTTACGTGATTTCAGGAGTGCTGGCGAAGCCGGATTTGCGGGCGCTGCTGATGCATACATTCGTTCCGTCGTTTCGGTGGTCGAACCAGTATCTGGCGGTCGTGGTGGCGATCATGGGCGCGACGATGTCGCCGTACTTTTTATTTTGGCAGGTGTCGCAAGAGGTGGAATCGGAATACTGCCGCCGGAAGCGCTTTATGAATGTCGCCGATCCGCCTTCCGAGGAACGGTTGGAGCGGACGCGGACGGATGTCTTCACCGGATCTTTCATTTCGAAGCTGATTACGTATTTCATAACGCTGACGACGGCGGCGACGCTGTTCGCGCACGGAAAGACGAACATCGCGACAGCGAAAGACGCGGCGGCGGCGCTGGGACCGATCGCGGGGCCCGCGGCGACATGGCTGTTTGCGTTGGGCGTGATTGGGACCGGGCTGCTGGCGATTCCGGCACTGGCGGGCTCAAGCGCATACGCGGGGGCCGAGGCGTTTCGGTGGCGGGCGTCGCTCGAGGCGAAGGTCAGCATCGCGCCAAAGTTCTACGCGATTCTAGTGGTCTCGGCGCTGCTTGGCGTGGCTCTGATCTACGCGGGATTGCATCCGATACAGCTATTGTTTTGGGCGTCTGTGTTTAACGGGTTGTTGGCGCCGCCGAGCATCGCGCTGGTGATTCTGCTGACGCGGAATCCGGAGGTGATGGGCGAGCAGGTAAACGAGCCGTGGATGAATTGGTGCGGCTGGATCGCGCTGGTATTAACAGCCGCGGCGGCAGTGGGGTTGCTGGCGAGTTTCGGACATTAAGAGGCGACACGAATGTAGGTGGAATACGGTTCGTCCTGGATTTGGGCGAAGGGTTTGAGAGTGAGCGCAGCATTGCCGCGGAGGAGATCGGCGCGAGTGAGTTGAGAGGGAACGCCGCCGACGGCCATGAGCACGAGCGGGCCTTCGAGCAGGGCGACGACGTTGGGATGCTGTGCGTCGACAGGCTCAAGCCGCCTGGGCCGAGGAAGTTCGAGTTCGATGCGGTCGCCGGTTTTCCATTCGCGGCGGATTTCGGCGAAGGCGCCGGGCGTGAGCGCGCGTGAATCGGGAGCGCCGCCGACGGTGACACGCGGCGAGCGCGTCCATTCGGGGATGCGGAGAAAAATGGAGAAGGTTGCGGGCGAGGGCGTTGTGAGGGCGAGGCGGATGGAGTCCGAGGCGGGATAGGCGGTCGTTTGACGAAGAGAGCGTCCGTTCCATTTGACGGAGGAAGGGATGTAGAGGTTGACGTAGAGATCGTCTTTGTCGCGCAGGTAGGGGCTGACGCGGTAATCGGCGGCGACTTGCGGCAGAGTTCCGGAGCAGCAGGGCCACTTGTCGGGATGATAAGTCTTGCGGCCTTGGAAGGTGTAATCGGAGTAGTAGAAGGCGCGGCCGTCGGGCTGAAGGGGCTTGGCGCCGAGCACGGTGTTATAGAGCACGCGCTCCATGCTGTCGCCATAACGAGAGTCGCGGGTGATGCGGAGGAGATAGCGCGTGATTTTGAAATGGCCGTAGGCGCCGCAGGGTGTTTCGAAGCTGGCGTGTTGGGACGCGAGGCTGTCGCCGAGCTTGCCGCTGCCGGGCGGAACAAAGTGCTCGTCGGGACCCCAACCGCCGGTTGCGAAGCTTTGGGCCTGGACGAAGCCGAAGCCGTTGCGGGCGGCGCGCAGATACTTGTCGTCGCCGAGCACGAGGTATGCCATGGCGGCGGAGCTTAAGCAGTTGACATGGCTGTAAGCATGGCGGCCGGGCAATACATTTTCGTTGCGCGAGAGCGGATCGAAGTATTCGTCGTTGAATAGGAAGCGCTGGGCGAGGGCGCGGTGACGCGGGTCGCCGGTGCGCTGCCAGGCGATGAATTGATTTTCGGGGAGAGTGTAGCTTTCGTCCCAACAGTGCTCGGTGAAGTCTTCGTGGTGGAGGACGGGGGTGTCGCGATGCGGCATGGCCTTGGGCGGAAGGTAGGGAAGCGCGGCGTCGGTGGCGCGCCGCAAAGTGGGGAGCGCGAGAGGATCGCCGGCAAACTGGTGCGCGTCGATGAGGCCGCAAACGGTTTTGTCGTAGAGATAAGCGGGAAATCGGTTATGGATGTAAACCTTGCCGCCGGGCTCCACGGTAGCGGCATAGGCGCGCACGAGGCGGGCGACCTTTTGGCGAGTGGCGGAGTCGTGCGTGGCGGCGTAATAGCGGGCGAGCGCGGAGACCCATTGACCGAATGTGCAGGCGGGGGCGAAACCATCGGCGTCGTACCATCCGCCGAGATCGCGACCGGGTGCGGGCATGCCTTCGCGGATGCGGAAAGGACGCAAGAGACTGTCTTCATCGAGGCTCATGAGCAGCGCGTGGGTTTGCTCGAATTGAGTTTGGAGCGGGCCGGGGTCGATTTGTACCTGGCCATAATCAAGCTGCTGCAATACTTGGCGAGTGGCGCCGAAACCGGTGCAGGCGACCGCGGCGGCGCCCAGGAGTTCGCGGCGAGTCATCATGGGATGGTCCTTTAATAGTTTATGAGCTTGGCGCAAGCGCTGGTGCTGTTCGATATAGATGGTACGCTGCTGCGGCGGGCGGGGGAGGATCATAAGAACGCCTTGATCGAGGGGATCAGGCGAGTGACGGGCGTCGAGACGAGTTTTAAAGGAATATCGACAGCGGGCATGCTCGATTGCGATTTGATCCGGGCGATGTTGGAGGCGGCGGGGCATACGGGCGCGGGCGCGGGCGCGGGCGAACGTGAGGAGATCCTGCACGAATGCCAGAGTTTCTACTGTGCAAACTGCGATGTGGATCTGCGGAGCGCGCTGTGTCCGGGCGTGCCTGGGGTTCTCGAAGAGCTACGCGGGCGGGGGGCCGTGATGGGGCTGGTGACGGGGAATTTGAGCAGAATTGGATGGCGGAAGATGGAACTCGCGGGGATTCGCGATTACTTCGCAGTGGGTGGATTCGCGGAGGATGGGGCGACGCGGAGCGAGGTGGCGCGGGTGGCGCGAGAGCGGGCGGCGGCGCAGGGGTTGATTGAGGCGGAGCGCCGGACGTGCCTGATCGGCGATCATCCGAACGATATTCGGGCGGCGAGGGCAAATGGATTTCTCGCCGTGGCTGTTGCGACTGGGGTAATTGGGCGCGAGGAACTGGCGGCGGCGGCGCCGGATGTGCTGGTAACAACGCTTGAGCAACTGCGAGCGGAGCAGATTCTTTGACGCGATAATGGGGTCACCAATGAAAAGCGCGAAACGGGTTGCGGAACCGGAACGAAAACGGAACGGTATCGCCGAGTGGGCGGTTACGATTTTGCTGCTGTTGTTTGGAACGACGACGCTCGCCGAAGCGTTCGTGATTCCGACTGGATCGATGCAGGACACGCTACTGGTGGGCGATCATTTGTTAGTCGATAAATTGGCTTATTCGCCCGCAGGCCGGGTGAGTAAGTACCTGCTGCCGTATGAGGAGCCGAAGCACGGCGACATTATCGTGTTTCGATATCCAGCGGACCTGAGCGAGACGCTGGTGAAACGGCTGATTGGAGCGCCGGGGGACCGGCTGAAGATAGACCGGGGCGTAGTGTATCGCAACGGCGCGAGGCTGAACGAGCCGTATGTGTATCACAAGTATGTATATGATGCCGACGCGGATAATTTTCCGACACAGTGCTGCCTTCCGGTCAAAGAAGAGCAGGCGCGGCAATCGCAGGAAGAGATGCTGGAGCGCGATGTGGTGAACGGCGAAGTGGTAGTGCCGGCGGGGATGTATTTCGCGATGGGCGACAACCGCGACAATTCTTCCGATAGCCGGTATTGGGGATTCGTGCCGCGAGAGAATATCGTCGGCAAGCCATTCTTGATTTATTGGTCGTATCGGGCTTCCACCGAAGACTTGACGGGACAGACGGCGGGTTCGATGCTGACGCACCTGGTGGATTTGGGCGAGCATTTTTTTACACGAACGCGGTGGGAGCGGACGTTGAATGTGGTGCGCGGATTTCCGGATTCGAAGCTGCCGGATCATCCGCTGACAATCAATCGAGGAGTGCCGGAGCCATAGAAAGATATGTTGGATCGAAGGACGTTTTCAAAGAGCATTGGCGGGGCGGCGCTGGGCGCCGCGGCTTTGGGCGGAGCGGCTGCGCGGGCGGAGAGCCAGGACAGCGCGCCCTTTAAGGTATCGGTAATGCTGTGGACCGTGTTCCGGAACCTGCCGTTCGAGGAGCGGCTGGAAAAGGTGGTGGAGGCCGGCTACACGAATGTTGAGTTAGTGGGCGAATACAAGAAGTGGAGCGAGGAAGAGTTCAACCGGAACAACGCCAAGCGAAAGCAGTTGGGGATTACCTTCGATACGACGGCGGGGCTGGGGCATGGCGTGGGAAATCCGGGAGATCGGGACGCGATGCTGGCCGATGTTCAGAAAGAGCTGCCGACGATGGAGAAGCTCGATTGCCCATCGTGCATTATTATGTCGGGGAACGTGGTTCCGGGGATGCCGCGCGAGACGCAGCACCAGAGCTGTATCGAGGGGTTGAAGCGGGCAGTTGCCTTGATTGAAGGCAAGCAGATCAAGGGCGAGCCGGTGCGGCTGCTGCTCGAAAATATCGACCCGGAAGAGAATCCGAAGTACTACATGACGTCGGTGGCGGAAGGGTTCGAGATTGTGCGCGCGGTGAACCATCCGCAGGTACGGTTGCTCTACGACTTCTTCCATGAGCAGATTTCAGAAGGCAACCTAATTGAGAAGCTGCAGAAGAATATCGACTACACGGGGCTGGTGCACATCGCCGACGTACCGGGGCGGCATGAGCCGGGGACGGGCGAGATCAACTACGGCAGCATCTACCGGAAGCTGGCGGAGTTGAAATACGACCGGGTGGTTGCGATGGAGTTTCTGCCGACGAGCGATCCGGTGGCGAAGCTGAAGAAGGCCCGGGAAGACGCATTAAAGTTAACGGCTGCGAGCTCCTAATCCTACTGTTGGCGATGCAGCACGACGAGCGTGCTGTCGTAGTCGTCAGTCAGATTTAAGTTCACGCCGTTTTGCATCAAATATGCGCCGCTGAGGCCGGTTTGATTGGGGAGCAGTTTGCCGTCGGTCGATTCGAGCCGGTAAAGCGTATGAGGCTCAAGGCCGCGCAGGCGTATGGAGGGAGCGGGCGTCGAGTATTGCTGGGAATGGCGGAAGGCGAAGAGCACCGCCGTGTCGCCGTGCTCTGAGACATATTCGTTGGCGGTGACGTCGTGCTCACGCGGTGAGAGAAGGCGGTACAGATTCCCGTTCTGCACGGCGCCGCGGATCTGCTTATAGAGCGCGATCATTTTGGTTGCAAGGTTGACGTCCTCAGGCGTCCATTTGTTCAAGTTCGCGCCGATGCCGAGCGCGCCCTGCATGGCGACGAGAAAGCGGTATTCGAGAGGCGTGCTGCGGTGGTTCGTGTTGGGTACGTCGGTGACCCAGGCGGACATGAAGCGCGCGGCGTAGGCTTGCGAGAAACCTTCCTGAATGCGCAGGCGGTCGAATGCTTCGGTATTGTCGGAGGTCCAGAACTCGTCGACATAGCGCAGGACGCCCAGATCGACGCGGCCCCCGCCACCGGAGCAGGATTCGATGCTGAGGCCGGGATGTTTTTCGCGCAGGCGGCGAAGGATGTCGTAGTAGTTCCAGACGTATTTGACCCAGAGTTCCTTTTGTTCGGCGACGGGGGCTTCGGGCCAGCCGGGTTCCGAGAAGATGCGGTTCATGTCCCATTTGAAGTACTTGATTTTGTAAGCGGAGGCGAGCTTGTCGAGGACATCGAAGATGTGGTCGCGGACATCGTCGCGGGCGAGGTTGAGGATTAGCTGGTTACGGAGCTCGCTGCGCGGCCGGCCGGGAAAATTCATGACCCAGTCGGGGTGAGCGCGATAGAGGTCGCTATTGGGGTTCACCATTTCGGGCTCGACCCAGAGGCCGAAGTCCATGCCGAGGCTGTTGACGTAGTCGATGAGGCTCTCGAGGCCGTGGGGAAATTTTTGGGGATTCGGGGTCCAGTCACCCAGGCCGGCGTGATCGTTGTTGCGCTTGCCGAACCATCCGTCGTCGATGACGAAGAGTTCGACGCCGAGCTTCGCGGCTTTTGCGGCGAGCTCCTTCTGGCCTTCTTCGCTGACGTTAAATTCGGTGGCTTCCCAGGAGTTGTAGAGTACGGGGCGTAACGGGGCGGCGGCGCCGCCGGGTGCGATGCGCGCGCGTTCGAGCGAGGCTAGCAGGCGGGAGGCTTCGCCGAAACCGTTCTGCGCGAAGCCGCCATAGAAGACGGGCGTTTCGAGCGACTCGCCGGGTTTTAGGACGTAGGCGAAATCGAACGTGTTGAATCCGCCGGTGAGGCGGACCTGGCGGTAAGGAGTTTGTTCGACTGTGATGCGCCAGTTGCCGCTCCAGGCGAGGGCGCCGAACCAGACGGCGCCGTGGTCTTCGTCGGCATCGCGATCGATGGAAAACCAGGGATTGAGATTGTGGCCGGATTCGCCCAAGCGGCTTTCGAGCACTTTCATTCCTTCCTGGATGGGCTCCCGGTTGAGCTGTGTTTCGGCGGCCCAGCGGCCGCTCAGATAGGAGAGACGATAGCCCTCGCCGGCGGGCAGATACCAGGTGGCGGATTGCGCGCTCTCGATCGTGATGGGTTGGCGGGTGTTGTTGCGGATGGTGGCCGAGCGCGCGAGGATGCCGGTTTGCGCATCGGAACGATAATGCAGAACGGCTTCGATATCGTCGCGGATGTCATTGAGCGTGATGTCGAGCGTGTCGCCGTGAATCTCGTGGGAGACGTAATGGAGTACGAGGTCGCGATCGCCGTCGGCGCGCGTGATCTTGAGCGCAGGCTCATAGAAGCGCGGGCCGCCCCAGCCGGGGAACTCTTCGTTTTCGTACATCTGGTGGGGATCGAAAGAAGAGATCTCTGGTCTTTCGGCCGCCGCGGGGACGTCGTCGATGCTCCAGAGAGGGCCGCCCCAGTAGAGATGCTGGAGCTGGCCTTGGGCGTCGATGCCCATTGCGTAGGCGCTGTGGGCGGAGTTGATCAGCCAGACTTTGCGGGCTTCGGAGTACTGAATGGTTTGGGCGGGAACAAGAGAAGAGAACAGCAGCAAAGCGGCGACTCGGTGCATGGAGTCGATTGTACGAGGAATGATTTAATGTTCGATCATGCGAAGGTTGCTGCTGCTGCTTATGGCGATACTGGTTCTTCGAGCTCAAAATCCCGATTGGTTTCCGAAGAAGGACATGTTGACGATCGGGGTTTATTACTATCCCGAGGCGTGGCCCCAAGAGCAATGGGCGCGCGATATGGGGAACATCCGGAAGTTGGGGATGGAGTACGTACATATGGGCGAGTTTGCGTGGTATTTCATGGAGCCGCAGGAGGGGAAATATCAGTTCGACTGGCTGGAGAAGAACGTGGCGCTAGCGGCGCAGAACGGATTAAAGGTGGTGCTGTGCACGCCGAGCGCGACGCCACCGATCTGGCTGACGAGGGCGCATCCGGAGATTTTGATGGTGGATGCGCAAGGGCGCACGATGGAGCATGGGAGCCGGGAGCACGCGGACTGGAGCTCGCCGTTGTACCGCGAGTATGTGACGAAGATCGATACGGAGCTGGCGAAGAAGTTCGGACACGATCCGCGGGTGTGGGGATGGCAGATCGATAACGAGCTGAGCCATTACGGGCGGCGGTTTTCGTATTCGCGAGCGGCCACGGCGAAGTTCCGCGAGTGGCTGAAGGAGAAGTACGGGACGATCGAGCGGTTGAACCGGGACTGGGGCGGCGCGTTCTGGTCGACGATGTATCAGAACTTCGACCAGATCGAAATTCCGAACGAAGAGACGCTGGTGGCGGATCCGAGCCCGCACGCGGTGCTCGATTTCAGGAGATGGTTCGCGCATGAGGCGGCGGATTACATCGATATGCAGGCGAAGATTATTCGGCGGTATCAGGGCGAGCACAAGCAGTGGATCACGACGAATTTCATGACGATGCATGGGGACGTGGACCCGGCGCTTTCGCAGAAGACGCTCGACGTGTTTTCGTGGACGCATTATCCGGTGCATGGGGAGTTGAACGAAGGGCCGCTGGGGTTTCGATTGGGGAGCGCGGAGCAGATGTCGTTCATGCATGACTTCATGCGGTCGTTCAACGGGCTGTCGGGGCCGATGGAGTTGCAGCCGGGACAGGTGAATTGGGGCGATGTGAATCCGTGGCCGCTGCCGGGGGCAATTCATATGTGGCTCCTGCGGGCGTTCGGGGCGGGCGCGCGGCTGGTGTGCACGTACCGGTATCGGCAGCCGCTCTATGGGTCGGAGTTGTATCACAAAGGCCTAGCGGAGACGGACGGCGTGACGCCATCGCCGGGCGGGCGCGAGTATGCGCAGGCGATGCAGGATGTTGTGGAACTGCGCAAGCACTATGTGGCGGATGCCAAGGAGCCGACCGATTACGCGGCGCGGCGAACGGCGTTTCTGATCAGCTTCGACGCGCGATGGGACATAGAGAATCATCCGCAGACGAAGCGCTGGGACACGGTCGAGCATTGGTTTCGCTATTACCGGGCGTTGAAGAGCATGATGGCGCCGGTGGATGTGATTACGGCGGATCGGGATTTTTCGAAGTATCCGTTCGTGGTAGCGCCCGCGTATCAGTTGCTGGATGAAGAACTGGTGCGCCGCTGGACGGAGTACGTGCAGAACGGCGGGCATTTGATTCTGACGAGCCGTACGGGGCAGAAGGACACGCGCGGACATTTATGGGAAGCGCTGTGGGCGGCGCCGATATATCCGCTGATCGGCGCGCGGATTCCGATTTACGATGTGCTGCCGGTTGGCGTGAACGGAAACGTGGAAGCCGAAGGGAAGCGGTATCAGTGGGGCTCGTGGGGAGACGTGCTTGAGCCGGAGGAAGGCACCGAGGTGATGGCGCAGTATGCGGATCAATTTTATGCGGGACGGGCGGCCGCGGTCGATCACAAGCTGGGCAAGGGGACGGTGACGTATATCGGCGTGGACACGATGGATGGAGAGCTGGAGCGCGCGCTGCTGCATCGGGTGTATGCGGAGGCGGGGGCGAGTCCGGCGGATCTTGCGCCGAATTTTTTCGTGGACTGGCGCGATGGGTTCTGGGTGGCGACGAATTTTGCGAGCGTGCCGCAGGAGATTCCGGCGGCACAGGGCGCGCAGGTGCTGGTGGGGAATCGGACGGTGGCGCCCGGCGAGGCGACGGTTTGGGTTGATCGCTAGGCAGGCTTTCGCGGATACACAAAAATCCGTAGATCCTGATCGCAGTTACTAAAAAACGCGCCTTGGAAGCAAAGCAACTCTTAGAGTTTCTGATTCGTCTTGAGGTCTGGACCGGGCTCATAGTTGTCAGCCCCTTTTGCCGGTTAGTCATTCGGGCGAGGGTAAATGCCGCGATAGGCTCTACAAAAGGAGTCAGGCAGAAACTGCACAATTGTTACCCTGGTCGCGTGCCCATGATGAGGCGATTTATGGCTCTCGCGGCTATCGCAGCAGCCCTCCTGGGCCGCGATTTCATGGGCGCGCAGGCCCGCAACCCTGTGCGCGTACCGTGCGAGCTCGTCCATGAAATGTTTTACGTGCGAGCTTCCGTTAATGGTTCGGCTCCGTTGTGGTTGAATCTCGATACAGGCGCCAGCCATTCGGTCGTCGATCCGACAGTCGCCAAGACTCTCCACTTACAGGAAGGTGGCGGCGGCGATGCCAGCGGAATCGGACGCGGTCAGGGCACTCGTTTTGGCAGAGTCTCTGGGGCAACAATTCAAATCGCGGACGCTGTACTTCCTAATCAGATGCTGCTGACGCTCTCAATGAACTATCTTGCGTCCTCGATTGGGCATGTCACAGACGGTAGCCTGGGGTCCAACATCTTCGCCAACTACGTTGTCCGTACAGATTATCTGCGGCGAAAAGTCTCGTTCTTCGACCCGAGCTCCTTCGAACCACCGCGCACAGCTCTTTCCATGCCGCTAACGCTGAGGGACAACATGCCGTACATAGATGCCGCAATCAAACTTCCTGACGGAACTAGCGCCCGCGGTACGTTTCTTATAGACAGCGGAATGATCGGGGCGGCCGTTTCGATAAACGACTGGTTCCTCAACGAACACCCGGAGCTATCGAGCATACGCAGCCTCGAAATGCCGCCAGTGCAGGTGGTCGGGGGGACATTCAGGTATCGACTTTGTAGGCTCCAGTCGCTCTCGATAGGACAATATACTCTGGATGAACCGATAGCAGTACTTCCAGACCTTGCTTCCGGTGTCGACACGGATCGGACGATCATCGGCACGATTGGCGCCGACGCACTAAGTCGTTTTACCGATACATTCGATTACACGGGCCGTAGACTCTTTTTGACGGCAAACAAGCAGGTCCACCTTCCGTTCGAAACGGACATGAGCGGTCTTAAACTGACAACAGAACCGCCGCTGTTCGACAGATTTCTGGTCGATGGTGTGACGTCCGGATCGCCAGCAGATCAGGCTGGCATTCGCGACGGCGATGTAATCGCGGCAATCGACGGTCATCCGGCCAGCGGCCTAACGCTCGAGCGGATCCAGTATGAATTCCAGCAGCTAAACGGAGTGCATCACCTGATCGTCGAAAGAAGCGGAAAGCAACTGCGTGTTGACCTCAAACTGAGGCGGCTTGTCTAGCATTGATCCCGAGGTGCCCCTGCGTATTGTCTTAATTCGGTCAACGCGGTTCGGCAATAGGTAGGATGCGGTCGATGGGTTGATTCGTGAGTGTCTGTTTCGCGCCGCTGGGCCAGGAGATTTCGATGCTGTCGATGCGCGCGGCGGAGCCGAGGCCGAAGTGGAGGCGCAGATCGTTTTGCGACAGATAGCTGCCGCCGCTGCGCACTTCACCTAGTTGGAGGTGGGCGGCGGCGATGAGTTTGACGCGGGCTCCGATGGCGCCGCGGTTCGAGCGAGTGCCGGTGAGTTTCAACAGCACCCAGTGGCCGGGCGGGTTGACGGATTGCTTGAGCAGCGAAGGCGCCTCGTTCTGGTTGTTGACGGCGATTTCGACTGCGCCGTCGTTATCGAAGTCGCCGAAGGCCGCACCGCGCGCAGAATGTCTTTCTGCCAGGCCCGGACCAGCATGTTGAGAAATGTCGGCAAAGCGGCCGTTGCCGAGGTTCTGGTAGAGAATCGCGCGGTCCTTGTAGTGGATGTCGATGTGGAGGCTGTCGACTTCGGGAAAGACGTGACCGTTGACCAGCAGCAGGTCTTTCCATCCGTCGTTATTGAAATCGAAGAAGCCGGCGCCCCAGCCGACGTAGCGGGTGTTCTGGCCTAGCCCCGAGTCGAGCGTGACGTCATCGAAAATGCCGCCGCCGCGATTGCGGTAGAGCGTTTCGAACTCGTCGGAAAAATTTGTGCGGAAGATGCTGAGGTGGCCGTCGCCTGGGTAATCGGCCGCATCGACGCCCATGCCGGACATGGCTTTGCCGTTCTGGTCGAAGGCGACGCCGCGAATGACCCCCTCCTCTTCAAAGCGGCCATGGCCTTTATTGATGTAAAGGAGCGATGGGGTCTGGTCGCAGGCGACGTAGATGTCGGTGAGGCCGTCTTCGTTGAAGTCGCCAGTCAGGACGCTTAAGGAATAGTGACCGAAGGGAGCGGCGATGCCGGAGGATTCGGAGATGTCCGTGAACGTGCCGTCGGCGTTATTGCGGTAAAGGATGTTGCGGTCGAAGGGCAGGCCGCGCGGCCCACAATTGACGGCGATGCCGCGATAGAAGCAGTAGGGATTGGCGCCGGGTTTGGGAGTGGTCGCGGGATCGAACTTGAGGTAATTCGATACGAAGAGATCGAGATGGCCGTCGTTATCGATGTCGAGGAAGGCGCAGCCGGTGTTGTAGCGGGCGCGGTCCTCGGTGAGGCGCGCGCGGGCGGTGACGTCTTCGAAGCGCTTGCCGGCGATGTTGCGGTAGAGACGATTCTGGCCCCAGTAGGTGACGAATAAATCTGTATAGCCGTCGTTATCGTAGTCGCCCGCGCAGACGCCCTGGGCCCAGCCGGAGGAGCGCAGGCCGAGTTGGTCGGTGACGTCTCGGAATCGGCCATAGCCTTCGTTGTGATACATGCGGTTGGTTCCGCCTTGGCCGGAGAGGACGAACAAGTCGAGGAGGCCGTCGTTATCGTAATCGATGAAAGCAATACCGCTGCCGGTGGTTTCGACGATGTATTGCTTGGAAACAGAGCCTCCGTTGGGGAAGACGGCGGTGAGGCCGGATTGCTGGGCGATGTTATGGAAGTCGGGAGAGTAGAGAGAGGCCAGCAGCAGAATGACGGGGAAAATCACTGCTCGGGTGGCTTTTCGCCGAGCTTTTTGAGGAACTCGGAGAATTCTCCTTGGGGTGGTTTTTGAAGCTTATCGAGGGTGGCTTTTTCGGCATTGGCGCGCGGCATGTCGCCGGAGTCGCGGTAGGCGGTGAGGAGGGCGTAATGGGCGGTTTCGTTGGAGGGCTGAAGCGATGTTGCGCGGGAGAGCAGGGCGATGGCGCGCGGGTAATCTTTCTGCTGGGAGGAGAGTTTGCCGAGCGAGATCAGGGCCTGGACAAAGTCGGGGGAGAGAGCGAGCGCGCGCTCGAAGTGAGATTTGGCTTCGGCGGAGTTGCTTTGGACTTGGGCGATCTGGCCGAGCTGGAATTCGCAGGCAGCGTCTTCGGGGCTGAGCTTCAGTTCGGAGCGGAACTCGGCGGCGGCTTGAACGAGTACGGCGGGATCGTGGCTTTCAAGCAGGAGGGCGCGACCGAGGCGGTAATGGAGATCGGGCGCGGCGGGGTTCAGCTCGATGGCCTTGGTGTATTCGGCGACGGCGTCGGAGTAGCGAGCTTCGACTTCGAAGATTTCGGCGGAGAGCTCGTGGACGCGGTAAGAGGCGGGCGCGCGCTGAAACATGGCGAAAGTGGCGTCGTTGAAGGCCTTCATGTGCAGCTTGGCGGCGGTGTAGAGGACGTCGGGGTCGTTGGGGAAGAGCTGTTCGAGGCGGGCGATGCGATCGAAGGAGTGGGCGGGGTCGCATTTGACGGCGGCAAGCGAGGTGAGACGGGCGAGCGTGGGGTCTGAGTAGGGAGCGGTGAGGCCGGGGAGCGCGGTTTTGCAGTCGCCGAGCGCGGCTTTGGAAAGCGCGAAGAAGGCGCGGGAGGTTGGGTCGGAGGCGCGCGCGAGCTCGGCGGCGGCTTCGGAATAGCGGCCGGCTTTGAAATCAGAGACGCCATCGGTTGAGGATGGAAGGGATGCGGCGAAGGCGAGCGAAGCCGTGAACAGAAGGAGGCTAATGGCCGGCATCGTCGAGCATCAATTCAGCGTTGCCGAAGCGGTGGTGCAGCTTGCCTTCGTAGTAGCGAAAGCTGATGAGAGGCGGGGGGCCGGGCGCGATCAAGGGCTCGGTGGAGACGCGGGCGTCGGGGGATTCGGCGAGAGTGGCGCAGCGCCCGGAAGCGGAGATTTGGGCGAGGAGCGAGTCATTGCCAGATAACGCGACAGCGGCGAAGAGCGCGGCGATGCCGAGGGCGAATTTCATGGGCGGGTGGCAAGGTCCTGGAGGGCGCGGCGGGCAATGGCGCTGTCGGGTTTGCGGTCGAGGAGGCGCTGCATGACTTCGCGGGCCTTATCGGTCTGGCCGAGCTTGAGATAGGTGCGTCCCAGGTTCAAGTAGAGCATATCTTCGTCGGGGGCGACGCGGGCGCCGTATTGGAAGGCGGCGATGGCGTCGTTGACTTGGCCGAGCTGGATGAAGACGGCGCCGAGGTCGTTGATGGCGTCGGCGTAATCAGGGCGGGACTGGATGGCTTGTTCGAGCAAGGCGCGGGCTTCGGCATAGCGGCCGCGCTTGGCGAGGATGGCGCCCAGGCCGAAGGCGGCTTCGGGCGAGCGGGGGTCGATGGCGAGAGCATCGCGGAAATATTTTTCGGCAGCGTCGTTGCGGGAGGCCTGGAGATGGATCTGGCCGACCAGGACGAGCACGCGGGCGTTAGTGGGCGTGCGTTCGAGGACCTTTTCGAGATAGGGCAGGGCTTGCTGCGGGTAGCCGGCCCAGAGATAAGCGCCCCCAAATTTAAAGAAATCGCGGTGGGTGGGTTGGATGTAATCGCCGGGGAACGGGAGCGCGGGGGGCTGCTTGAGGAGGAGGTCGGCCTGGACTTGTTTTGGCGACGGCGGCTGCGCGTAGATCTTGACGGCGTGGCCGGATTCGTCGAGCAGTAGGCAGAGCGGAGGGGTGAGCGATGTTCGCCAATCGAAGAGATAGCGGCGGAAGATTTCCCAAATCGGCGTGGCTTCGTGGAGGGTGAAGAGGCCGGGGCCGGAGTGGGGCTCGGGGAGGGGGATGGGCTCGAGGAACCAGGTGTCTTCGAGGCGGAGGGAATTATCGGGTACTAAAGTTGCGCGCGGAAGCGGCCGATGGATGGAGAAAGGAGTAGTGCGGATCGCCGGGGAGTTTTCAGTCAGCGTGTGAATGTGGCCGGCCTGGAGATTGGTGAATTCCTGCACGAGGCCGGAGGGCCAGGTGATGCGGACGTGGTGGGCGACGGGCTCGGGGCCGAGGCCGAAGATCATTCGCTTGCTGTGCTGCGAGAGAAAACCGGAGCCGGCGTCGAGCCACTTAGTCTGACCGTCTACTTCGACGCGGGCGCCGATGGCGTCTCGATTGGACTTAGCGCCACGCAGGTTGAAGGCGATGGAGTGGTTCGAAGCGGCGCAGTTGTTTTGGAGCACGCGAAGCTGAGGGCCGAGGCGGCTCTTGAGGATCAAGTCGGGGCGGCCGTCGTTATCGAAATCGCAAATGGCGAAGGCGCGGGTGTCGTCGGCGAAGTCGAGACCGCTGACGCCGGAGAAGTCGAAGTAGCGGTCGCCGCGGCGCACGTGCAGGACGTTGGGCTCGTGGCCGTTCCAACTGTATTCTTGGCGGACGAATTGATTGATAGCGTTCCAACCGTTTTCATAAGCGGCGGAGCCGGAGGCGGTGACGGGTGAGCGGGAGACGACCTGGCGCCAGAAGAAGCTGCCGAGGTCGGTTGTCGAGGTGTTGGTCAGCATGCCACAGGCGACGAAGATCTCGGGTTGGCCGTCGTTGTCGAGATCGTGGCCGCCGGAGGACCAGGCCCAGCGGCCGAATGCGACGTGCTGGGGGAGGGTGACATCGTCGAACGCGCCGTCGCCGCGATTGCGGAACAGCGAGTTGCCCATAGTGTGGCGCAGATATGCGTCGTGGGCTTCGCCTTGCGCCGGGAGGAACTTTTTGCTGCGGACGATGCGCTGGCCCGAGTCGGTCCACATGTTCGAGACGTAGAGGTCGGGGCGGCCGTCGCGGTCGTAATCGAACCAGGCGGCGCTCATGCCGGGGCCGATGTCGTCGACGCCTGCGCGGGCAGCCTCATCGCGGAAGTGACCGCGGTGGTTGACGTAGAGGTTCTTGCGGCCGAAGTCGTTGGCGACGTAGAGATCGGGCCAGCCGTCGGAGTTGAAGTCGCACCAGGCGGGGGCGAAGCTGAAGCGGTCGTTATTTTCGTTTAGGCCGGTTTCCGCGGTGCAGTCTTCGAGGTAGCCGGCGCCATCGGGTTGGAGGCGATTGCGGAAGAGAAAGTTGGGCGGGCCGTTGCGGGCGTCGTGGTAGGGCGTGGCGTAGGTGTATTGGGCTTCGCTGTGGAAGTAGACGTAGCAGCAGAGATAGAGGTCGAGCTTGCCGTCGCGGTCGAAGTCGGCCGCGGCCATGCCGGTGAAGCCGCCGGAGGGCGGGGTGCCGAATTGAAAGGCGTCGTCGCGGGGGCGGAAGCGGCTGCCTTCGTTCAGCAGGAGAACGGGGCCACCGCTGCGGAGGACGACGAGGTCCTGGCGGCCGATGTTGCGGAGATCGAGGAAGAGCGCCGAAGAGGTGTCGTCGAGAAAGCCCGCGCCCCACTGGTCGGTGATGTCGGCGGCGGCGCCGTCGGGGTGGATTTTATAGAGGCGGTTGGGGAGGCCGGCGGGCTGGCAGACGTAGATCTCGTCGGCGCCGTCGTTATCGATGTCGCCGACGGCGAGACCGTTGCTTCCATAGATATCGATGCCGCAGGCTGGGTCGAGGCGGGAGCGCCAGTAGGGGACGCCTTTGAGGAGTTGGTTGCGGAAGGAGGGGGTGTTGGCGAAGACCGCGGCGGAGACGTCGTGGAACCAAGGTTCGGACGCAGTGGCGTTGTGTTCGTCGAGAGGGACTAAGCCGGCGGCGCGGCCGTCGCGCCATTCGAGCTTCCAATGGCCGGTGCGGTGGTAGAGCCGATTGTCGCGCGTGCCGGAGACTTCGAATCGCAGCAGATCGTCGGGGAGGGGATAGAACGCCGCTCGCGTGATGGTCCCGAGGGATGCGACCCACGAGCGCCAGAGGGAAGCGATTTGAGGGTCGGGGGTGGGGAGCTCGCCGGAATGCAGCGCTTGCTCGAAGGCGGCGCGGATTTCGAAAGCGGACTTCTCTTCGGCGAACTCATCCCGGCCGGGTAGGATGAATTTTTCAAGCGCGAGGTAAGGGGCGACCTGGTGAATCTCTTCGGCGGAAAGAGCGGGGGGGCGCAGGGCGGCGAAAGCGGGGAGCGCGGCGAGGGAGGCGACAAATTCGCGGCGACTGGGTGCTGGTTTCACGGCTGGGAAGGCTCGGCGATTTTGAGGGTGCGGTCGGCGGGCGTGGGGCCGAGGGTTTGGACGATGCCGCTGGGCCAGCGGATTTCGATTTTGTCGGCGCGCGGGCAGTCGCCGAGGCCGAAGTGGAGTGTCAAGGAATTTTGGGAATAGTAGCTGCCGCCGCTCATGACTTCATCGATTCTGTTCCGGCCGCCGGCGGTGACGATGGCGCGGGCGCCGATGGCGCTGCGGTTCGATTTTGTGCCGGTGAGCGACAGATTGAGGTAGTGGCCATGAGGGCCGTGGTTGGCGAGCAGGCTGGGCGTGGAGTTCATGTTGACGAGCACGATCTGTTGGTGTCCATCGCCGAGCAGGTCGCCGACGGCGAGGCCGCGAGCGGGGCGTGGCGTGGCGAAAGCGGGGCCGGCTTCGGTGGTGACGTCGCGGAATTTGCCATTGCCAAGATTGTGGTAGAGCACCGTGGGCTGCAGGTAGGTGTCGCCGAGCTGCTTGCCTTCGACTTCGGGGTAGACGTGGCCGTTGGCGACGACGAGGTCGCGCCAGCCGTCGTCATCGACATCGACGAAGGCGACGCCCCAGCCGAGTAGCTGGCGCGAGGCGAGGCCGGCTTCTCGCGAGACGTCGGTGAAGAACTTGCCGTCGTCGTTGTGGTACAGCGAGGTGAGGTCGCCGGAGAAGTTGGTCTTGGCGATATCGAGCAGGCCGTCGCCATCGTAGTCGGCGACAGCGATGCCCATGCCGGCCTGGAGGTCGCCATCGAAGTTGAGGGCGACGCCCGATTCGACGCCGCGTTCTTCGAAGGTACCGTTGTGGAGGTTGTGGAAGAGCAGGCTGCGAGTCATGTCGCAGGCGACGTAGATGTCGGGCCAGCCGTCGTTATCGAAGTCGGCCGCGGCGACGCCGAGGCTGTAGCGGCCGCCGGGCTTCAGGATGCCGGCGGATTCGGAGACATCGGTGAAGGTGCCGTCGCGGTTGTTGTGATAGAGGACGTTGTGGGCGAGCGGGAGGCCGCGGGGGCCGCACATGACGGGAATGTTTTTCCACACACAGAACTCGCCTTGGCCGGGGTGGGGAGTGGCGGCGAGGTCGAGATCAACGTAGTTGGCGATGAAGAGATCGAGATAGCCATCGCGGTCGTAGTCGAGGAAGGAGCAGCCGGCGCCGTAGCGCGTGCCGGTAAGGGGCAGATGGGCTTGGGCGGTGGCGTCTTCGAAGGTGCCGTCGCCGCGATTGCGGTAGAGAATGTTGTGGCCGTAGTAGGTGACGAGAAGGTCGGGGTGGCCGTCGTTATCGTAGTCGCCGACGCAGACGCCCTGGGCCCAGCCGGAGTGGGTGAGGCCGGCTTGAGCGGCGACATTGCGGAAGCGGCCGTTGCCTTCATTGTGATAGAGCTGCGACAGGGGGGTGTTGGGAGAGGAGTTGAGACGCGTTCCGTTGGCTATGAATATGTCGTTGCGGCCGTCATTGTCATAGTCGAAGATGGCGACGCCGTTGCCCGTGGTTTCGAGGATATAGTCTTTGCGAGCGAGGCCGCCGTAGACGTTGGGGGCGGTTAGGCCGGAGGAGGCGGCGAGGTCGTGGAAATCGGCTTTGAAGGCGGGGAGGGTGGCGGCGGCGATAGTTAATGTAAGGCACGCTACGACCGCACTACGCCTCATGGATTGGCCATTATAGCCCAGAACCGGCCGTGAGCCCCCGGGAGTATGGGTTAATAAAATCTCTTGAAGTAAACGTTTACGTGTGGTACGTTCGATCCCAAGTTTGCTTTAGTTCGGTGTTGAGGGCGCACAACGGCCACCAAAAGGGCCTGTGCGCTTGTTAGTCGATTCATCTCAGCGTTGGAGGGGATCTCATGTCACGTGTTCGTAGCTGCCTGTCGGCGGCCCTGCTGGTGTTGCTCGCAAGCGCTGTGGCCTTTGCTCAGCGCGATCTCGGAACCATCACCGGCGCCATTACCGACGCGCAGGGTTCGGCTGTCGCAAACGCGAAAGTCACAATCACAAACGATGCTACCGGCGTGGCGTCGGACACTGTCACCACGGATACGGGTTCGTTCACGCGGCCGGCTCTGAATCCCGGCACCTACACGGTTACGGTCGAGGCGCCTGGGTTTCAAAGGGCCCAGCAGAAGAACATCCTAGTAAGTCCGAACGAGCCGGTCGCGGTAAACCTAACGCTTCAGGTGGGGAACGTGAACCAGACCGTCGAGGTAACGGCGGCGGCGCCTCTGTTGCAGACCGAATCGCCTGTGATCGGCGAAACGCTGAACACGCAGCAGATCACGGATCTGCCGCTAGGCGGGCAGCGCACGTTTACTTTCCTGGCGGTTTTAACGCCGGGCGTGCAGCCAGCCGAACCGGGGGCTCGCGATGCGCTGGGCGGCGGCTTCGCGGCTAACGGCGTTCGTTCGACGGGCGAAAACAATTTCCTGCTGAACGGCGTGGACAACAACGTCAACGTGATCGATTTCATCAACCAGACGGCGTTTGTCATCGGCCCGGCGCCGGAGGCGATCGGCGATATGCAGATCATCAGCAATGGCGCGGACGCACAGTACGGGCGGGCGGCGGGCGGCATTCTGGAGATCAGCCTGAAGAGCGGCACGAACCAATTGCATGGGACGCTCTGGGAGATTTTGTCGAATACGGATTTCGACGCGAACAAATGGGAGAACAACAAGTCCGGCCTGCCGCGCAACAAGTTCGATCAGAATCAGTTCGGCGCGGCTGTCGGCGCCCCGATCATCAAGAACAAGCTCTTCATTTTCGGCGACTACCAGGGGACACGTATCCGCACGGCGGGCGGCTCGGTTCAAAACCTCGGCTTTGGGCCGACGTTCACCATACCGACTCCGGAGGAGCGAGCCGGAAACTTCTCGGGTATTGCCGACATCCTTTACGATCCGACCTCTACCACGTGCGTCAGTGGCTGCGTTCCAGGGACCTTGAATGCCGCTTCGGGACAGAGGGCCACGTATGCGCGCAGGCCCTACGCGAATAACACCATTCCCACCTCGGAAATGGATCCGGTCTCGATGAAGCTTGCCGCGCTTTATCCGAATCCCAACACGGCCACAGCGAACTGCAGCGGGGCGCCGGCCGGCGCGGGCTGTTATGCGGTGGCCACTCCCGGCGCGCTGAATACCGATCAGGGCGACGGGCGGGTCGATTGGCACTACAACGACGCGAACAGCATTTTCGGCACGATCAGTTGGGCGAACACGGCCAAGAGCAGCGTGCCTCCGTTCCCAGGACCGCTGGACGGCGGCAACTTCCAGGGTTCGAGCGAGCAGGATCTCGGACGCAACGCGATGTTGAGCTGGACTCATACATTTTCGCCCACCATGGTGAACGAAGCGCGCGTAGGGTTCAGCCGCCTGGTTACAGCGCGCACCCAGGCGAATGCCGATACAGATGTATACAAGGCCCTCGGGATTGGAGGCTATGACCCGACGACCACGCTCAATGGCGGCGCGCCGCAGATCGACCTGGGCCGTTACAGCCAGATTGGGGCGAACGACTGGCTCCCGACCAAGGAGTACAACAACGAATGGGACATGATCGAGAATCTTTCGATCGTGCATGGGAACCATCAGTTCAAGATGGGCGGTGAATTCCGCGAGCTGCACTTCCCGTTCTTCCAGGTGCCTTTCCCGCACGGAGAACTCAGCTTCGGCCAGGCCGAAACAGGAGCGCAGGCCGCAACAGGCAACGTAAACGCATTGGCGCCGGGGACGGGTGACGAATTCGCATCGTTCCTTCTGGGGTCGGTCGATACCACGGCCCAGATTTCCACGACGAACTTTATTTCTTCCACCAAGCAGGCCTACGCGACCTACTTCATGGATAACTGGAAAGTGACGCCGAAGTTAACGTTGAACATCGGGGCGCGGTACGAATTGTTCTCGCCGATCGGCGAGCAGTTTGGGCGGCAATCGAACTTCGACTTCTCGAATTTGACCCTTTATATTCCGAGCGGACCGAACCAGAATGCTCCGTTGCCTCCGAACTTCAATTCGCCGGCGACGATCAACGGGGTGACTTTCCCGGCTCTTTTCAGCACGCCGATCAACGTCAGCCGGGGGCAGGTGAACAGTTACCTGATTCCCTGGGACAAGACGGATATCGGACCGCGGCTGGGCTTCGCTTACAACATTGAGCCGAAAACAGTGATCCGCGGATTCTTCGGCATCTTCTATGGCGGCGAAGAAAACCAGGGCGGGAACCCGAATCGCGGCGAATCGGCGCCCTTCAACGAGTCGCCCTCTTTAGCGCGTCCCGGAACGGTGAGCATTTTCCAGCCGGATCCACTGATGGCGAATGGGGCATACACAGGCGCGTTGAGCGTCGGTTTTCCGACCAGCGTCTTCAACGGGTATCCGGTAACCTCGCTGCAGTTCCGCGAAGTGTACCCGGACTTCGACAACCCGATGGTGCAAGAGTGGAACTTCGCGGTTCAGCACGAATTGCCGGGGCAGATGGCTTTGGAAGTTGGTTACGAAGGCAATCACCAGGCGCATCAGTTGTACCAGCCCGATCCGAATGCCTGCCCAACGGTCGTGAACACAGGCAACTTGAACTGCACTGCGCTGCGGCCGTATCCAGACATCGGTTCCGTGAGCGGAACAGCGACCTTCGGCATTGGCAACTATGAGGCGATGACGGCATCGCTGACTAAACGGACCTCGCACGGATTGCAGGGCCAGATTTCCTATACGTACGGCCATGCGTTGTCCGACACCGGAACCACGCTTTCGGGATCGCCCGGATTCAACGTACTGGATGGAACGAAGATCGGCACGTCGTATTCCAGCGCACCGTGGGACATTCGTCACGCCTTCGTGGGGTCTTTCAATTACGAGATTCCGTTCGGCCGAGGCAAGCAGTATGGCGCGAATCTGAACAAAGTAGTTCAAACGCTCGCGGGCAATTGGCAGATCAATGGAATTCTGACCCTGCGAACCGGACAGCCGTTCACCCTCAATTCGGGCGGCGGCGCGTGCGCGGATGTGATCAGCGAAAACGGAACCTGTCTGCCGACCATGCTGCCGGGCCACACCAATCCAAACCAGGCGCCTCCGGGAGGGCGTTCTCCTAACGAGTGGTTCAACACCGCGAACTTTGTGCCGATTTCGCAGCTCACTCTAGGCGAACTGGAGACCCAGGGCAACACCGGGCTGAATAGCAACGTCGGGCCGCCGCAGCGGACGCTCGATTTCTCGGTCTTCAAAGACTTCGATTTCACGGAGCGAATGAAACTTGAATTCCGCGCGGAGGGAACCAACATCTCGAATACGCCGCAGTACAACGTACAAGATGTTTCGCTGAACCAAAACAACAGCAACTTCGGCCAAATCACGCAAACCCTTGCCGGAAGCGAGCGGCACATCGACTTCCAGTTGCGGCTCCAGTTCTAAGCTGAGGTAGTTGCTCCTAGCGCTGTTTCTTGCGGGTACGCTTGCGGCGGATACGAATCCGCCGCGCGATCTATTCAAGCGTGGATTATTGGAGCTGCAGCATGGGCAGCTTGTGGAAGCGCGCGCGGACCTGGAGCGAGCGTCGCGGCTGGATGCAAAGAACGCCTATGTGTGGAGCGCGCTGGCGGAAGTCTATTTAAGAAGCAGCGAGCCAAAGTTAGCGGCCGCGGCAGCGGAGAAAGGCGAGGCTATCGGCGGCAGCGATCCGGTGGTGGCGCATGCGCTTGCGATGTATTACTCGGACGCGGGGCAGATTGCGCACGCGGCGAAACTGGACGCGCAGATTGCCTATTACTGGACGAAGACGTTCCTGGAGCGCGGGGATTTCACGCAGGCGGCGGAGACAGCCCAGACCGGTTTAAGCGGGCACCCGAAAGACGTGCAATTGGTGCTTGCGCTGGGCGTGGCGCGGTATGGGCAGCGGCGGTTCGAGGACGCGATCACGGAGTTTCTGGAAGCGATCCGGCTGGACGCGAGCGTGGAGCAGCCGTATGTGTTTTTGGGCAAGATGCTGGACCAGGCGGGCGGTCATCTGGACGAGATCACCAAGGACTATGAGACCTGGACGCGACGCGATGGGAAGAATGCGGAGGCTTGGCTGCTGCTCGCCAAGGCGAGACTGGCGGCGGATAGGCGCGACGCGCAGGGCGAAGGATTGCTTCGGAGATCGATTGAGCTGAATGGGAACGATTGGGAGGCGCATTACGAGCTGGGAGTGCTGCTAGCCGCGAAGCACAATTACGCGGAGGCGGCGAAGGAACTGGAGCGAAGCATCGAGATCGATCCGAAGCAGCCGATGCCGCATTACCATCTGGCGCGAGTGTACGACCGGTTGGGCGAGCCGGAGCGGGCGCAGGCGGAACGCGACGAGCATGAGCGATTGACGAATGCGTCACAACGCTAATTGGTCGCGCGCGTAGCGCAGGCAGGCGATCACATTTTCGTTTTCAAGCGCGAGTCGATCTTGGCGCGAGAGGCGCGAGACGGCGGGAAGCGGCGAGGAGTGCTGCCGCACAAACGCGAGGGCGCTGGCGAGGAGAGCGTCGTCGCGCTCGGGGAACGTTGCCCAATAGGCATCGGTGTGACAGGGGATGAGGAGTGGATCGCGCGTGATCATTTCGAGAGAGAGGCGTGTTTGGGGGCGCGATGCTTGGATGAGTGAAATGGAGCGGGGAAGATCGATGAGGCCGTGGCCGAGGATCACTTCCGAGAGCAGGAAGGCTCGATGGTTGGGCGCAGGCGAGACGGCGATGTCTTTGATGTGAGTGCTGACCGCGAAGGGGGCGAGGACTTCGATGGCTCGCATGGGGTCGTCGAGCAGAGAAATGTTGTTGCCCAAATCGAGGCAGACGCCCAGGTATTCGCTCGAATGCGCGGCGAGAGCGTGGGCTAGTTCTTCGGCGGTCCAGTCTTTGTGGTTCTCGATGCCCAAAGGAATTTTGTAGCGATCGAGGAGAGGCAAAGCAGCCTCGATCGATTGGCTGCGGGCGGCGAGGAATTGGCGCCACTGTTCCGGAGTAGAGAAGGTTTCGTAGCGGCGCGTATCGAGGCAGGCGGCGCGGATGGCGACGGCGCCCACGGTCTTGGCGTCTTTAAGGGCTTGGTCGAATGCGGAGGAATCGTGGCCGCGCGGCATGGGCGCCCAAGCTTCGATGTACATTCCCCAATGTTCAGCCTGCGCTCGGAGTTTGGAGAGATCGCCATTCAGCGGGGCTTGAATGCCGGCGGCGCCGAGCGAGTGGGCGTGCTCAAGGAACTGAAAAGCGTCCTGAGGCTGCCAGACACCCATGTAAGACGTGACTGCGATACCGAGTTGAGAGCGCGAGGGGCGGGCAGTGTTCACGTGCGAGCGCGAGGGGGATGGAAAAAGAAGACAGTTATGAGAGCGGAGCCCAAGGAGCAGACCGAGAGCAGGAGGAGAGCGGGGGTCATGCTGTGGGAGCTGTCGCGGATTTTGCCGACTAGAAAGGGGCTGAGGAAGCCGGCGAGATTGCCGACGGAGTTGATCCAGGCGATGCCGGCGGAGGCGGCAGTGCCGGAGAGAAACGCGGTGGGAAGCGACCAGAAGGTGGAATAAGCGCAGGCGAGGCCCGCGGTGGCGACGGTGAGGGCGAGGAAGCCGGCGAGACCGGAGATGCCAGGGATGGATGAGATCGCGAAGGCGAGAGCGCCGGCAATGCCGGTGAGGGCGATGTGCCAGCGGCGTTCGCCGGTGCGATCGGAGTGATGCCCGGCGACCACCATGGCGACGGCGGCGCAGGCCCAGGGAATGGCAGTGAGCAGGCCGATGCGTACCGAGTCTTTGGTGAGAGTGTCCTTGATGACTTGCGGGAGCCAGAAGCTGATGCCGTAGTTGCCCATGACGAACCCGAAGTAGATGGCGCAGAGCAGCCAGGTTTTCGCGCTGGAGAATGCGGCGGCGAAGGTGAAATGCGAGGCGCCGGCGAGTTTCTTGCGCGCTTCGTCTTCGGCGAGGCGGTGGAGCACCAGAGATCTTTCGCCGTCATCGAGCCATTTCGCGTGTTGGGGGCCGTCGTAGAGGAAGAAGACGGTTGCGATGCCTGCGAGCAAGGAGGGCGCCGCTTCCATGAGATAGAGCCATTGCCAGCCGCGCAGGCCGCCCGCGGCGGACATTTTGCCGAGAATCCAACCGGAGATGGGGCCGCCGATGACGCCCGCCAAGGGGATGGCGGTCATGAAGGCCGCGACCATTTTGGCGCGGTGGCGCGAGGTGTACCAGAAGGTGAGATAGAGAATGACGCCGGGGAAGAAACCGGATTCGACGATGCCGAGCAGGAAGCGGACGAGATAAAATTCGCCGGCGGTTTTGACGAACATGGTGCAGGCCGAGACCAAACCCCAAACGATCATGATGGGGCCGAGCCAAAACTTAGCGCCGATTTTTTCGAGCGCGATGTTGCAGGGCACTTCGAAGAAAAAATATCCGATGAAGAAGATGCCCGCCGCGATTCCGTAAACGGCGTCGGAGATGCGGAGGTCCTGCTGCATTTGCAGCTTGGCGAAGCCGACGTTGACGCGATCGATGAAAGCGAATATGTAGCAGAGGAAGAGAAAGGGGATGATGCGGCGCGTGATGCGGGCGTAGGTGCGGCGCTCGAATTCGGGCGTGAATCGCGGCTCGGAGGCTTGGGCGGTTGAGCTCATGCGAATTCACGCTTTCGGGCGCGATCGATCAAGTAATCGCAGCCGCGCGCGGTCAGGGCCATCATGGTCAGAGTTGGATGCTTATCGCCGGTGGAGACGAAGCAGCCGCCGCCGAAGACGAACAGGTTGGGGATGTCGTGGGTCTGGCAGAAGGAGTTGAGCACGCTGGTCTTCGGATCGGCGCCCATGCGAGAAGTGCCGACCTCGTGGATGAGGCTGCCGGGGACGCTCATGGAGGGTTTGCTGTCGAAGATCTCGCCGCCGGCGGCGCGGAAAAGTTCGGTTGCCCGATCGTAGAAAGCGCTGTAGATGGCGCGGTCGTTATCGCAATGGGCGCAGTGGATCTTTAGAACCGGAATGCCCCATTTGTCGCGGACTTGGGGATCGAGTTCGACGAAGTTTTCTTTGCGGGCGAGCATCTCGCCGCCTGAGAGCCAGACGCGGGAGTGGGACGGGTAGAGACGCTTGACATCCTTCTTATATTGCGAGCCAAAGCCGGGGAGATGAGGAGCGAAGGCGGGGAAGGCGGCGGCGCCTCCGGAGGCGCTCATGGAGAAACCGCGGATGAAGGAAGCGGCGCCAGGGCGGGCGCCGAGGTTCGAGAAGTTGGGAATGTAGAGGCCGCCGAGTTTGCCGTCGTCATTGCGAATCGCCGTGCCTTTGAGCGGGGGCAGGAAACCGGTGACGCCAGCGCCGCCGATTTGATCCATCAAATAGTGGCCGAGGACGCCGCCGCTGTTGGCAAGGCCGCCGGGGCGCGAATTAAGAAGCAGGCGCGTGTTTTCGAGAGCGGAGCCGGCAAGAATGACGATGGGGGCGCGAACTTCGAGGATGCGATTGGTAAACCGTTCGATGTAGCGGAGGCCCGAGGCGCGATTCTCGTCGTTCATAAGAACGTGGCTTACGACGGAATCGCAGCGCAGGGTGACGTTGCCGGTTTTAAGCGCGGGCGGAAGCGTGACGGCAATGGTGTTGAACATGGCGCCGACGTCGCAGCCGTTGACGCAGTTGCCGCAATAGTGGCAGGGCGGACGGCGATTGAGCATGCGGGTGAGCTGCGCGACGCGGCGGGGCGTGGAGGGAAGTTTCAGTTTGGCGCAGGCCGATTGGAATATGGTTTCGGCGCAGTTGAGCGGCATGGGCGGAAGGAAGGCGCCGTCGGGGAACTGGGGAAGATAGGCGGGCGCGGCGCTGACTCCGATGAAGCGCTCGACCCGATCGTAATAGGGAGCGATGTCGGCATAAGAAATGGGCCAATTGTCGCCGTAGCCGTCGCGCGAAGCGGCTTTGAATTCGAGATCGGACATGCGATCGGAGGCGCGAGACCAATGCAGAGTGCGGCCGCCGAGGATGCGAGAGCGAATCCAGCGGAAGGGTTGATCGGGCGGAGTGGTGTAGGGGTTCTCGCGGTCATCGATCATGATGCGGTAATTGAATTCGGTCGCGCCCGGGTAGTACTTGCGCAAGAAACCTGGTTGGCCGGCGCCGCGGAACGGCAGTTGGTAGGGCCAGCGGTGGTGGAATTCGCGGTTGGGATCGATTTCGGCGCCGGCTTCGAGCAGCAGCACTTTGAACCCGGCCTCGGCCAACTGCATGCAGGCCCAACCGCCGCAGGCGCCGGAACCGACAATCACCGCATCGAATGATTCCATGGCGATTGGGAGCTTGCCGTCACACCCGATGGTGCTCCGGGTGGGCGCAGCCCGGAAATTGCGTGAGGTAGGCATTGCCTTGATATTCGAGCACGTCGATCAGGCCGGCGCGCGAGGTGTAGAACGCATGCACGGTCATGTCCTTGACGAGTTGGAAGGCATCGTGATCGTGATCTTCGGGATGAGACATTTTTTCGACCAGGGCGAGTTGTTCGCCGGCAGTGAGTTCGAGGAAGCGTCGTTCATGAAGAACGCGAAGCGCGGCGCGCCAATCCTGCTGCAGGCTGGGTTCGTATTCGGAGGCGGCGTTGACGACGAAATCGACGAAGGGGACGACGTGGGCTTCGCGGGCGCCGGGAGTTTCGTCGGTGGGAATGAGGATGGAAGTGAATACATCGAGCGCTTTGATTTCGTCGGCGGAGAAAAACCGAGGCTGGTAATTAGACCAGCGATCGGGCTCCGGCGGGGCGGCGGAGGGAGTTTGAGGCAACCACGCGTTCAGGAACTCGGGGGCAGCGGCGACGGCGGCCGCGCGCGCGATGGCCCAGGCTGCGTCGCGGCGAGTCACTTGGCGCACCAGCCGCCATCGATCACGATGTCGGTTCCGGTGATGAAGCCGGCGGCATCGGAGCAGAGATAGGCGGCGAGAGCGCCGATCTCTTCAACTTTGCCCCAGCGACCGGCCGGGATGCTGGCCAGGAATTGCGCATTGGCTTCGGTGTTGTTCATCAGGGGAAGGTTCATTTCGGTGGCGAAGGGGCCGGGGCTGATGCCGTTCACAGTAATGCCTTCCGGGGCTAGTTCGAGAGCGAGAGCGCGGATCAAGCCGAGGAGGGCGGCTTTGCTCGAAGAATAAGCGGTGCGGCCGGGGAGCGAGACATGGCTCATGATGGAGGTCATGTTCAGAATTCGGCCGTAACCAGCGCCGCGCATGCGCGGGACGAAGGCGCGGCACATCAGGAAGACGCTGGTGAGGTTTGTGTCGAGGACACTGCGCCATTCGTCGAGCGAGAAATCGATCAGATTTTTTCGGATGTTGATGCCGGCGTTATTAATGAGGATCTGGACGCGACCGAGCTGGCGGGAGACGTCGGATTCGAGGCGGGCGACTTGATCCTCGCAGGTGACGTCGGCGACGAAGAGGGAGGCGCGGCCGCCGGCGTCTTGGATCTCCTGTTGGACCTCGCCGAGTTTGTGGGCGTCTCGCGAAACGAGAGCGATGGTGGCGCCCGCCTGGGCAAGCGCGCGAGCCATGGCCTTGCCGAGGCCTTTGCTGGAACCGGTGATGAGGGCGACCTTGTTCGAGAGTTGGAGGTCGGAGACTTGCGGGGCGCATTGTGCGGGCATCGTGGCGGGGCGGCCTCAAAGAGGAGTCTTGACCCACATACTACCGCGTTGCGACCGGAGGTATGGAAGTTAAGCCGGGTCGCTGTTAAGATCACGGAATCGATATTCATCAGAGGTTAGGGTGCGGAGCGCGGCTGTGCGAATGGCTCCGCTTGCGCAAGGGTAGAGAGAGCTCGGCTCGGCTTCGGAGGGGAACGATTGCGTTCGAGCATTAAGGATGTAGCGGCGCGGGCGGGCGTATCGATTGCGACCGTATCTCACGTGCTGAATGGGACACGGCCGATTCGGCCCCACACGCGGCAGCGCGTGTTGATGGCGGTGGAGGAGCTCGGGTATGCACAGAACCAGGCGGCGCGGAACCTGGCGCGGGGAAAAAGCACGTTCCTGGGACTGATTATTTCCGACGTGAGGAATCCATTCTTTCCGGAGATCACGGCGGTGTTTCAGGATGAAGCGCTGCTGCATGGGATGGACGCGCTGGTGCTGAACACGAATTACGATTCCGAGCGGATGTTGAACGCGGTGCAGCGGCTGGTGGCGCTGCAGGTGCCTGGCGTGGCGATATTGACGTCGCAGATCGATCAATCGGTGATCGAGATGCTGGCGGCGCGGCGGATAGCGGCGGTGTATCTGGATTTGGGGCGCGTGGGCCACAGCATCAGTAACATTTTGGTGGATTACGAGCGCGGGATCGAAGAGTCGCTGGAATATCTGACGAGCCTGGGCCATAAGGAGATTACTTACATAGGCGGGCCGCCGCGGCTGCCATCGGCGCGACGGCGGAAGCAGGCGTTTATCGATACGGCGCGGCGATTGGATCTGGCGCCGAGCCGGACAATCGATTCGGATTTCACGGTAAAGGGCGCGTATGCGGCGTGTTCGGAGCTGTTTGAGGGCCGCGCGCCGACCGCGATTGTAGCGGGCAACGATCTGACGGCGATAGGCGTTCTGCATAGGGCCTACGATGCGGGGCTGCGAGTTCCGGAGAAGCTATCGGTGGTCGGGTTCGACGATATTTTGTTCGCCGAATATACGCAGCCGGCGTTGACGACGGTGGCGGTGGCGCGCAACGAGATCGGCAAAGCGGCTTTCGATGCGCTGTGGGCGATGATGGCAGATCCGGAGTTGAAGGGGCAGGAGTTTCGCGTAGCTACCCGACTGGTGGTGAGGCAGTCGGCGCGGCCGCCTGGAGCGCAGTGAGATCAGAGCGGCCCGGGAGGCAGGCGTGGGCGCAGGCGGGAGCGCGAAAGAGGTGCGAATTCCGCGGCGCGTTTGCCACTACGATCATGGCTCACAAACGGAGGAGTCTATGCAGAGGTTCTTTCCCATTTTTCTGATGGCGGGGATGCTCGCGGCGGGGTTGGCGGCGCCGGTGAATGCCGGAACCAGTTCGCGCGCGAACACGCAGAGGATGGCGACGCCGACCGATTCGCAGATTGAAGCGACGATTCGAACGAAGCTGGCGAAATCCAAGATCGGCAAGGACGGGTTCAAGTTCCATGTACAGCGTGGGGTAGTGACCTGGGAAGGGACTACGAATGTGATGCAGCACAAAGGTTCGGCCACGCGGATGGCGCATGCGGCGGGCGCGGCGCAGGTGGTCAACAACATACACGTAAACGGCGCGGGCAAGGACATATCGACTCTGAAAAAAGCATCGGTGCAGCAGTAAGCGGCGGCGGCGACGCGAGGCCGCTGCAAGGGGCCGCCCGGCGGGGCGCATGCTAGAGTTGGTGTATCTTCCGAATGAAAAGCAGTATCGGTATTTTTGTGTTCGCAGCCTGCGCTGCGCTGGCCTTCTCGCAGGGGACTTCCCAGACATCGACGGCGCCCGCGGGGCAAAGCTCGTCCGGCAGATCGGCGCCGGCGCAGTCTTCCACTTCAAGCGGGGCAGCGACGACTGCGCAAACGCCTAGCGCATCGCTCAAGGCGCGCGGGCCGGAAGCGGTGGCGGCCCAGGACCCTAGCCGGGTGGTGGCGATGATCGGCGGGAAGCCGCTCACGGCGAAGCAGGCTTTGGACCTGATTAAGCCATTGCCGGCGCAGGAGCGGAGGCGCTTCGAAGCGAATCTGCAGGGTTTGGTGCAGCAGATTTATATGGAAGACCAGCTCGCCGACGAAGCGACGAAGATGAGCCTGGATCAGCAGTCGCCGTGGAAAGAGCAACTGCGGATGGCGCGGGCGAACATACTGACGCAGGCGTATTTGAACAAGGTAGCGAGCGGAACACCGGGGACGCCGACGGAGGATCCGAAGCAGTATTACGACGCGCATCCGGGCGATTTCGATCAGTTCAAGCTGAGCGGGATCTTCATTTCTTTTAGCGCTCCGGGGACGCCCGCTTCGGCGAATGGCGGAAACAACCGGACGGAAGAGCAGGCGCGCCAGAAGGCGGACGATTTAGAGAAGAAGCTGAAGACGGGCGCGGATTTTGCGGCGCTTGCGCGGACGGAATCCGATAATCAACAGTTGGCTGCGAAAGGCGGCGAGCTGGGAAACTTCACGAGCGGCGATGCGGGACTGCCGCCGGCCGTGAAGAGCGCGGTGTTGCAGTTGCAGGCGGGCGGAATCTCGGAGCCGGTGCGGCTGCCGAACGGGTTCTTCATCTTAAAGGTGGATAGCCGGCACAAACAGCCGTTCGAAGAGGCGCGGGCGGGCATAACGCAGCGGCTGGACAACGAGAAAAACCAGGCGGCGGTGAAACAGGAACTCGATAAATATAAGATCGAGGTAAAGGACCCCGACTTTTTCAATGCCTCGAATGGACCCGCGCGCAACGTCCCGTCTCTCCAGAGACCGAGTGGAACGCCGGTTCCAGCGACCCCGCCGAGCGCGTCGACCTCATCCTCTACTAAGCCTCCAGCTCAGTAGCGAACCGAATATCCGGTGGAGCGAGTTGTTCGCGAGCTTGCCGCATTTGAGCGGCAGGCCGATTTGCGTGCGCGACCGAACGCGGTTGAGGGTGCATCGCGGGAAGCTGCTGTGGGGTGATCCAGCGCGCGGCGTTCCGGTGTATGCGGCATGTTTTCTTCCCGAGCGTGAGATTGTAGTGCAGTCCGAGCTGCTGAGGCGGCCGCAACGATTCCGGCTGATACTCGTGCACGAGATTTTTCATTTCGCGTGGCGGCGGTTGGGAAACGCGCGGCGCGCGGAGTTTTCAAGCATTCTGGAAGCCGAGCAGCAGGGGCGCGCGCGGGGCGAATTGGGGGAGTCTTCTCATTTGAAGAAGGCACGCCTGGAGAGGCGCGATTGCGATACGAAGTCGCGGGCGTGGCGGGACTATGCCTGCGAGAGCTTCTGCGACACGGCGGCGTGGTTGTTTTCTGGGATCAAGAAAGATGTGGAGTTTACGCTCGGGCGGGGATGGCGGGCGAGGCGGGCGCGATGGTTCGAGGCTTGCTTCGAGGTGGGCTGCAAGTGCTAGCAGGAGCGCGCGGGGCGACACACTCCCGAGCGATACACTAAAGACGTGAGGCGGAAGTTTCTTGCAATCGTGGCCGCGGCGGCAGGCTTGGGGCTGTGCTCTTGTTCCAGCACCTCTTCGGCCGCGAACACGCGCAGCGCCGCAAATCAGGCGGGCAGGAAAGCCGCGCCGGATTTCACGCTGACCGACAGCACGGGTAAGCCGGTGAAGCTATCGGATTTCAAGGGCAAAGTGGTGCTGCTGAACTTTTGGGCGACGTGGTGCGGACCCTGCCAGATCGAAATTCCGTGGTTCATTGAATTCGAGCAGGAGTTCAAATCGAGAGGGTTTGAAGTTGTGGGCGTGTCGATGGACGACGATGGATGGAAGGTTGTCAAGCCGTACATCACGGAGCACAAACTGAACTATCGTATTCTGTTGGGCGATGAGACGGTGAGCCAACTGTATGGCGGACTAGACGCGCTGCCGACGACGTTCTTGATCGACCGCGACGGGAAGTTCGCGTTCAGTCCTCACATCGGCCTTGCGGGAAAAAATGAATACCTTTCCGAGATTCAGAGCCTCATTGGGACGAAGCAGAGCGTCGAGAATGGGACGCGCCGCGGCCTGCGTATACTGGCTGCCGCTGTTGTGCCCGGCGCAGCAGAATAAGCTGGCGGTCCGGCCGCCGCAAATGGTCTCGATCAAACAAGGAGGCACGGCGGTTGAGAGCCTGCGCGTGGAAGTGCTCGACGGTTTCCATGTGAATAGCGATAAGCCGAAGGACGAATTCCTGATCCCACTCAGACTCACGTGGATGGGCGGGCCGCTCGAAGCAAAGTCGATCAGTTATCCGAAGCCGGAAGAGGTGAAAGTCGGGGGCGACTTACTGAATGTCTTCACAGGCGCTTTCGATATTAAGACGGAGTTCCATAGTCCGAGCACGGCTCCTGTAGGAAGCGCCGCGATGACGGGTAAGTTGCGCTACCAGGCATGTAACAGTTCAATGTGTTTCCGGCCCGCGACGATCGATATCAAAGTACCGGTTACGATCGAGTAGCGCCGGTATGGCTCGCTGGGCGTTGTACGCCGCCGCTTTTCTCGTCGCCGCGTCGTGCACGCGCGCGCCGCATCGGAGCGTCTATGTCGACAGCGCGATTGAAGCGGAGCTGCGGCAGGTTCATGCGATCGACAATCACGCGCATCCGAAGAAAGTCGTATCGGAGGGCGAAGAAGATCACGATTACGACGCGCTTTCGATGGAAGGCATCGGAGATATTTTCCTGCCGGCGCCATTCAGCGCGGACAGCGCGTACTTTCCCGAGGCGTGGCACGCGCTATTTGGCTACGATTATGCGGACCGAACGCCTGAGCACATGCGCGAGCTGGCAAAGGCAAAAAGCAAAATCGCGAGGGAAAAGGGCGATCAGTACCCGGCGTGGGTGCTCAACCGGGCGAATACGGACATCATGCTGGCCAATCGGGTGGCGATGGGGCGTGGATTGACGAGCGACCGTTTCAGGTGGGTACCGTTCGTGGACATGTTTATTTTTCCGCTGAATAACGATGGATTGAAGGCGAAGGATCCGGATCATCGAGTGTTTCTGACGCGAGAAGAGCAACTGCTGAGCGGGTATCTGGAGAGCGCGCAGATGCGGGCTTTGCCGGCGACCTTCGATGAATATACGGCTTTTGTCTCGCACAGGCTGGAGACTTGGAAGGCGCAAGGCGCGGTTGCGGTGAAATTCGAGCTGGCGTATCTGCGGACGCTCGAGGTGCGCGATGTGCAGCGGGAGAACGCGGAGCGGGTGTATTCAATTTATGCGCGAGGCTCGGAGGCGTCGCCGGAAGAATATAAGATCTTGCAGGATTATATGTTTCATCACATCGCGCAAGAGGCGGGGCGGCTGGGAATGCCGGTGCATATTCATTGCGCGCTGGGCGCGGGCAGTTACTTTCGCGCGGCGAACGGAAACCCAATTCAACTGGACGGCGTGTTCAACGATCCTTCGTTAAGGAAGACGAAATTCGTGATGTTACATGGCGGATGGCCATATGCGCGAGAGGCGGCTGCAGAGATATGGAAGCCGAATGTGTATCTGGATATTTCGGCGTTCATGTATTTCGGGTACCCGGTGGAGGCGGCGCGAGCGGTGAGGATCTATTTGGAGACAGCGCCGGAGAAAGTATTGTATGGGTCGGATGCGAGCCCAATTTCAGACACGGTGGGGTGGGAAGAGACAACCTGGATCGGTTCGCGGAACGGACGGCTTGCGGTGGGACTGGCGCTTACGGGCATGCTGCAGGATGGCGAGATCACGAGCGAGCGCGCCAAGCAGATCGCGCACATGGTGATGCGGGAAAACGCGCGGCAGCTTTATGGATTTTAGCCGGGCGGGATGCGGCGGCTGCTAATTCGTCCGGGCGCAATCGGCGATTGCATCGCGGCGCTGCCGGCAATGGAACACCTAGCGACAGATCATACGGAAGCGTGGGTCCCCTCAGTCGTGGTTCCGCTGATTGGATTCGCAGAACGAGTGCGGGGGCTGGCGACCACGGGGATCGAACTGGTGGGCGTTGGCGATCTGGAGATTCCGGCGAAAGTGAGAGCGGAGCTGCAAGGCTTCGATTCCATCGTGAGCTGGTACGGGGCGAACAGGCCGGAGTTTCGCGAGGCGATCGCGAGCTTGGGTATTGCGTGCGAATTTCATCAAGCGCTGCCGGGGGCGGATTATCGAGGGCACGCCGTCGACTTCTTTGCGCGGCAGGTGGGGACGGCGATCGGTCAACAGCCACGGATTGCATTAGAGCCTTGGCCTGCGCGGGACAGCGTGGTGATGCATCCGTTCTCAGGAAGCGGGAAGAAGAACTGGCCTCAGGCGCGCTATCGCGAACTGGCGGCGCGACTGGATTGCGCGGTGGAGTGGACGGCTGGTCCGGAAGACGAATGGCCGGATGCGAAGCGGTTCGACAATTTGAAAGAGCTGGCGGGCTGGATCGCGGGGGCGCGACTGTTCATCGGCAATGATTCGGGCATAGCGCATCTGGCGGCCGCGACGGGGATTCCGACCTTGGTTCTGTTCGGGCCTTCGTCGCCGCAGGTTTGGCGCCCGCAGGGAAGGCAAGTTACGACACTCGCGGCCAGTTCACTCGATCAGCTAAGCGTGGACACAGTGCTTGCCGCGGTTAATCGGCTCCTTCGGTCGCCTTAGTATTAATCGCGCACAACGGGCGCCGAACGCCCTGTGCGCTCGGCTCAGTATTAATCGCGCACAACGGGCGCCGAACGCCCTGTGCGCTCGCCTTAGCTGCGAGGCTGCCAGCGAACGATGGGATTGCGGGCGGCTTTTACTTCATCGACGCGCGAAGTGCGAGTGGAGTGGGGCGCCTTCAAGACCAGTTCGGGATCGTTTTCCACTTCCCGCGCGATGGAAGCCATCGCGTCGGCGAAGAGATCAAGCTCACGCTTGCTTTCGGTTTCGGTGGGCTCGATCATGAGAGCGCCGCGGACGATCAGCGGGAAGCTGACGGTATAAGGATGGAAGCCGTAATCGATCAGGCGTTTGGCGATGTCGCCCGTCCGCACGCCTTTCTTGGCCTGCCTGTCGTCGCTGAAAACGCATTCGTGCATGCTGGGCGCGTCGTAGGCGATTTGATAATTCGGTTCAAGCAGGGCGCGCAGGTAGTTGGCATTGAGCAGGGCGTCGAGGGTGGCCTGGCGGAGGCCATTCGCGCCATGCGCCATGATGTAGGCGAGCGCGCGAACGAGGACGCCGAAGTTTCCATAGTAGGCGCGGACGCGGCCGATGGAATCGGGCAGATCGTAGTTCCAGGTCCAGAAGTCGCCATTACGCTTGAGGCGAGGAGAGGGCAGAAACGGCGTGAGCGCTTTCGCGACGGCAACAGCGCCGGAGCCGGGGCCGCCGCCGCCGTGCGGAGTCGAGAATGTCTTATGCAGGTTGAGGTGCATGACATCGGCGCCGAAATCGCCTGGGCGCGAGATGCCGACCAGCGCGTTCATATTCGCGCCGTCCATGTAGACCAGAGCGCCCTTTTCGTGGAGGATGCCGCAGATTTCGCGGATGTTTTCCTCGAAGACGCCGACAGTGTTGGGATTGGTAATCATCAACGCGGCGACATCTTCGGTGACGGCGCGCTTGAGAACATCGATGTCGATCATGCCGCGCTCATTGGACTTGATGTTTTCGACGGCGTAGCCGACCATGCGGGCGGTGGCGGGATTGGTGCCGTGCGCCGAATCGGGGACGAGAACTTTCTTGCGCGGATTCCCGCGCTGTTCCAGCAGAGCGCGGATCATGAGCACCCCGGTGAATTCACCATGAGCGCCGGCCGCCGGCTGGAGGGTGACGGCGTCCATGCCGGTGATTTCGGCGAGCGCCTGCTCAAGAGCGGCGATCACTTCCATGCAGCCTTGCGAGAGCACTTCCGGGGCGTAGGGATGCGCCCAGGCGAGGCCTTCGGTGCGGGCCACGACCTCATTGACACGCGGGTTGTACTTCATGGTGCAGGAGCCGAGCGGATAGAGGCCGAGATCGATGGCGTAGTTCCAAGTGGAGAGGCGCGTGAAGTGGCGCAGGACTTCGAACTCGCTGACTTCGGGAAAATCCTCGATTTCGGGTCGAACATTTTCCGCGCCTAATGTTTTGGCTGGATCGACGGGGGGGACGTCGAGCGCGGGGAGTTGATAACCGCATTTGCCGGGCGAGCTGAGCTCAAAGAGCAGCGGTTCATTCTGAACGATGTGTTTAGAGACTTTTCTGATCATCGGGCGCTTATTGTTTTGCGAAGGCCTGGGCGAGCGTGTCCATATCCTGGCGACGGCTCATTTCGGTGGCGCAGAGCAGGACACAGTTCTCCAGTTCGGGATAGAAGCGGGCGAGCGGCAGGCCGCCGATGATCTTGCGGTCAAGCAGCGCGGCGTTTATTTGCTCTGGGGACTTGCCGTTCGTGCGCGCGACGAACTCATTGAAGAAGGGCGCATCGAAGGCGAGAGGCAGTTTATCGGCGAGGTAATGAGCCTTGGCGAGATTTTGCTCGGCAAGCTCGCGCATGCCCTGCTTGCCATAGAGCGACATAAATACGGTGGCCATGAGCGCGAGCAGGGCCTGGTTGGTGCAGATGTTGGATGTAGCCTTCTCGCGGCGGATATGTTGCTCGCGGGTAGCGAGCGTGAGGCAAAATGCGCGATGGCCGGAGGCGTCGGTCGTTTCGCCAGCAAGACGGCCCGGGATCTGGCGAATGAATTTCTCATGAGTCGCGATGATTCCCGCGAAGGGGCCGCCGTAGCTGGGCGAGATGGCGAAGCTTTGAAGCTCGCCGACGACGATGTCGGCATGGCGGGGGGGCTCGATCAGGCCGAGCGCGACCGCTTCGGTGAAGACGACGACGAGAAGCGCGCCTTTTCCGTGCACGATGTGAGACAGCTCATCGATCTGCTCGATCAACCCGAAAAAATTGGGGCTCTGAACAATAACGGCGGCGGTGTGGTCGTCGAGCTTCGCCTTAAGATCGTCCAGGTCTAAGCGGCCGTTTTTCTCGTAGGCGAGTTCTTCGACAGGAATGTGCTGGCGATGCGTGTATGTTCCGAGGACCTCGCGGTACTCCGGATGCACGGCGCGCGCAATAAGAATCCTGTCGCGATGGGTGACGCGGACGGCCATCATGGCCGCTTCGGGAACGGCCGAAGAGCCGTCATACATGGATGCGTTGGCCACTTCCATGCCGGTCAACTGGCAAACCATGGTTTGAAATTCGAAGATGGCGGCGAGGATGCCTTGCGAAATTTCGGCTTGATAGGGCGTGTAGGAAGTAAGGAATTCGCCGCGCGAAACGATGGCATCGACCAGAACCGGGCGGTAGTGGTTATAGACGCCAGCGCCAAGGAAGCTGGCGTAGCCATTGGCGTTTCGCTCGGCGCGTTCTTTAAAATAGTCGACAATTTCGAACTCGCTCTTGCCATCTTCCATCGAGAGCCGGGAGTTGAAACGCACGGCGGGCGGGAGATAGGCAATCAAGTCCTCTTCCGATTGCATACCGAGCGTGGCCAGCATTTCGCGGCGCTCGGCGGCAGACTTAGGTAAATATCGCAATAGCTACTCAGCTTTAATGTATTCTTCGTATTCGGCGGAAGACATCAGGGCCTGCAACTCTTCGGGAGAGGTCAATGTGACCTTGATCAGCCAGCCTTCGCCATGAGGATCTTCATTGAGAGTTTCGGGTTTCTGCGCCAGTAAGTCATTAACGCCTGTAACTTCGCCGGTAACAGGCGAATAAACGTCGGAGACGGCCTTGACGGATTCGACGGAGCCGAATGTCTCAGCGCGCTTAACGCTGTTGCCGACTTTCGGCAGATTGACAAAAACGATGTCGCCGAGCTCATGCTGGGCATGATCGGTGATGCCGATTTTCGCTTCGGCGCCGTGGGGGTGAACCCATTCGTGTTCTCTTGTGAACTTATAAGTCTCTGGATAACTCATCCTTTTGCCCTCTTATAGAACGGCGTGGCAACGGTAATCCCGTCGACGGGAGTATCGCGAACCAGAATTTGAATCGGAACGCCGGGGACCGCTTTCGCGACGGGCAGATAGCAGAGACCGATGTTCTTGTTCAGCGTCGGAGACGGGCCGCCGCTGGTGACCCAGCCGGCCGGCTGGCCCTCAATCCAAACCTCGTAGCCATCGCGGGCGATGCCTCGGCCGATCATTTCAAAACCCACTAACTTTCGAGCGATGCCGCTTTGGAGCGCACTTTCAAGGGCGCGGCGGCCGACGAACTCGCTTTTATCCATTTTGACAATCCAGGCGAGATCGGCTTCGAAGGGGTTGATGGAAGCGGTGAGCTCGTGACCGTAGAGCGCCATTTTGGCTTCGAGGCGGAGGGTATTGCGGGCGCCAAGGCCGCAGGGTCGAATGCCGAATTCTTCGCCGGCGCTCATGAGGGCGTCCCAGACGCGAGGGGCGGAATCGGGAGAAACGTACACCTCGAAGCCATCTTCGCCGGTGTAGCCGGTGTGGGCGATGCGAGCCGGTAGGCCGTCTACGAAGTCGTCGGTGAACCAATAGTATCTGATGCCGGAGAGATAGGTTTGCGTTAATTTCTGAAGCGTCGGCAGGGCTTTAGGACCCTGGATGGCGAGCTGCGCGAAGCGGTCGCTTGCGAACTCGGCCTGGGCGTCGAAACGCGAGGAGGCGCGAATGTGCTCGAAATCTTTTTCCTGGTTGGAGGCGTTCACGCAGAGGAAGAAGTGCGTGTCGGAGATCTTGTGGACCAGAATGTCGTCGATGAAACCGCCGTGCTCATACAAGAGAGCGGAGTAATGGGCCTGGCCGGTTTTCAATTTGGCGGCGTTGTTGGTGGAGAGGTAATCGACCTGGCGGGCGGCCTCGGGGCCGCGGATTTCGATTTCGCCCATGTGGCTGACGTCGAAGAGGCCGACGGCGGCTCGGACGGCGTGGTGCTCCTGGAGAATGCCGGAGTACTGAATGGGCATATTCCAGCCGCCGAAATCGACCATTTTCGCTTTGAGACCGATGTGGGTGTCGAACAGCGGCGTTCTCTTCAACGTGGAAGCGGGAGCGGCGCTCATGAGCAGAAACCTCAGCGTAACATGGCGAAAAACGCCGGTAACGGGTGTAGAAAGGCCCTTTGGCGAGGAACGGAGACCTTTAGCCCGTGACCTCGGCGGTTTCCGCCGCGCCGTATTCCTTGAGTTTGTTAAAGAGCGTTTTGAGGCTGATGCCGAGGATTTCGGCGGCGCGTGTTTTATTGTTCTTGGTGTGTTGAAGGGTGAGCTGGATCAGAGCTTTTTCGGCGTCGCTGACAGTAGTGCCGACCGGGAGACGAACGCTGTCCGGTTCGAACACCTGGGCCGGAGGACGAGAGCCGACAGAGACTCCGAAATCGTAGGGTAGGTGGGCCATTTGGATAGCCCCTTCGCCGGCCATGATGACGGCGCGCTCCAGGACGTTGCGAAGCTCGCGCACGTTGCCGGGCCAAGCGTGCTTCTTGAAAGCTTCCATGACGTCGGGCGTCACATAGGTGATGTTACAGGCGTGTTTGCGATTGAGGTGATTGATAAGCGTTTCGCAGAGCACCGGCAGATCGCTGAGGCGCTGGCGAAGCGGCGGCAGGGCGATTTGGAAGACGTTCAAGCGGTAATAGAGATCTTCGCGGAGATCGCCCTTTTTGAGAGCCTCATCGATATTGCGATTGGTGGCGGCGACGACGCGCACGTCGACCGACATCTCGCTCTTGCCGCCGAGCCGACGGACGCGCGAATCTTCGAGGACGCGGAGGAGCTTGGCCTGGGTGCCGGAGGGCATTTCCGCTAGTTCGTCGAGCAGCAGGGTGCCGTGCTGGGCGAGTTCAAAGCAGCCGGCGCGACGTTCGAGCGCGCCCGTGAAGGCGCCTTTTTCATGGCCGAACAGTTCGCTTTCCATGAGCGTTTCGGGCATGGCGGCGCAGTTGATGGCGACGAAAGGGCCGCCGCGCCGATTGCTGAGGTGATGAATGGCGCGAGCCACGAGTTCTTTGCCGGTACCGCTTTCGCCGGCAACCAGGACGGCCGCTTTGCTGGGGGCGACCTGGCGGATGACGGAGAAGACCTGCTGCATTTGCGGCGAGGTGCCGACCATATCGACCAGCACGCCCTGGTAGGACAACTGACGCTGCAGACGCTCGGTCTCTTCGGCGAGCTGGCTTTGAGAGGCGGCGCGTTCGAGGAGCACCCGGAGCGCGGCCGGCTGAATGGGCTTTTCGAGAAACCAGAAGGCGCCGAGATCGTGAATGGTTTGTATGGCAGTTTCGATGTTGCCGAAAGCGGTGAGGACGATGGCGGGCGGCATGTTGCCGTCCGAGCCTAATCGCTTCATCAATTCGAAACCGTCCATGCGCGGCATCATCAGATCCGTGACGATGACGTTGGCTGAGAAACTACTTAGTTTGTCGAGAGCCTCTTGGCCATCGGAAGCGGTTTCTACGTTGAAGCCCCACGCCAGGATCATCCTGGCGAGAGGATCGCGCTGCGCTTCCTCGTCATCGACGATTAGGACGTTGGTTGCCTGGCGTGTGGACTGGTTGGCCACGATCTAATAGTGTAGCGGACAAGGCATTGTTCGCTTCCAAACAGACCAAGCACGCTCCTCCTTCGCAATGCTAGAAATGCTTGAACCTTCAGGATATAACCCCGACCTGTTACTTGCTACTGCCGAGTTTTCTAGAGCATTCTGGAACAGAGTGGAAGCGAACAGGGATCGCGAGAGAGAGGCTGCGGACGAGGCTCCGCCATTCGGCGGCGGGTGGGGGCGCGCGTACGCAGCCGTGCTTTGCTATTTATTACTGTTGATTGCGGGGCTGTACGCGCTGACCCGCATGTTTCGATATTGATGGCAAACGTTCTCGAAGTGATCGTCACGTCGGTGGAAGAAGCGCGCGAGGCAGAGCTTGGAGGCGCCGACCGGCTGGAGTTGGTGCGCGCGTTCGATCTTGGAGGACTGACTCCGGCAGCGGAAGTTGTAGAAGAGGTCAGGGGAGCGGTTTCGATTCCGGTGCGGGTGATGTTGCGAGAGAATGCATCGATGTCGGCAGCCGACGAGCGCGAGATTGGGGAGTTGCAGAAGCTGGCGGGCCGGTTCCAGCAGCTTTCGATCGATGGATTGGTGCTTGGCTTCGTGAAGAGCGGCGCGCTGGACGTGGCGGCGATGGAAGAGGTGTTGAGCGGCGGCCCAGGGCTTCGCGCGACCTTGCATCGGGCGTTCGAGCATGCGGCGGATCCGGTTGCGGCGATCGAAGGAGCGAAGAAGCTGCCGCAGATCGACCGCATTCTGACGAGCGGCGGGGCAGGGGCGTGGCAAGCGCGAAAGACACGGCTGCTCGAATGGCAAGCGGCGGCTAAGCCGGAGATTCGACTGCTGGTGGGCGTGGGGTTGCGAGCGGCTACGTTGACGGAAATGGCGCAATATCCGGGCGAATTCGAATTCCATATTGGAAGAGCGGCGCGCATTCCGCACACGACGTGGGGAGCGGTGAGCCGGGCAGAGGTGGCCAAGTTGAAAACGCTGCTATGAGGGCACTCGATTGGTTAATCTTGTTTGCCTGGCTGACGTCGCTGGTCTCTTACGGGCTGTATCGAGGGCGCGGCAGCAACACAGTCGATAAATACTTACTGGCCGGCAAGAGCATGCCCTGGTATGCGATGGGCCTGTCGATCATGGCGACGCAGGCAACAGCCATTACTTTCATTTCGACCACCGGGCAAGGCTACGTGGACGGGATGCGGTTTGTGCAGTTCTATTTTGGATTGCCGATTGCGATGGTGATTCTTTGCGCGACGGCGGTTCCGGTATTTCATCGCGCGAAGGTGTATACCGCGTACGAATACCTGGAGCAGCGATTCGATTCGAAGACGCGGGCGCTGGTGGGAACGATCTTCTTAATTCAGCGCGGGCTGGCGGCGGGGATTGGGCTGTATGCTCCGGCGGTCGCGCTTTCGGCGGTGCTGGGATGGCCGGACCGGCTGGTGACGGTTGTGATCGGAGTGCTGGTGATTCTGTACACGGCGAGCGGCGGGATCAAGGCGTTGACGTGGGCCGATGTTCAGCAGATGAGCATGATCTTCATGGCGCTGGCGATCAGTTTGGCGGTGATTGTGCACGCGCTGCCGACGGGCATTTCGGTTGTGGATGCGCTGCACCTGGCGGGGGCAGCGGGCCGATTGAATATTGTCGATCTACGGTTCAACCTGGACGACCGGTACAACATCTGGAGCGGAATTATCGGCGGCGGGTTTCTGGCGCTGGCGTATTTCGGATGCGACCAGAGCCAGGTGCAACGCTACTTGACTGGGCGATCGATCGCGCAGAGCCGGCTGAGCCTATTGTTCAATGCGATGGCGAAGATTCCGATGCAGTTGTTCATTTTGTTTATCGGCGTGATGGTGTTTGTACTGTCTCTATTCGTGGCGACGCCGATGGTCTTTCAACCGCTAGAGGCGGCGCGCGCTTCGGCGACGCCGGAATGGAAGCCGGCGGAGGCGAATTACCGCCAAGCATTCGAGCAGCGGCGGAGCGCGGCGTTTCAATTAGCAGAGGCGATGCACGATTCGCGCGAGGGAATGGCGCCGGCGCTGGTGGGTTTCCGTGAGGCGCAGAGAGCGTTCGAGGAGCGCCGGAATCAGGCGCTGGGAATTGTTGAACGCTTGCAGGGAGGAAAGAGGTTCGACGATACGAACTACATCTTTCTATCGTTTGTGAAATCGTATTTGCCAGTGGGGCTGGTGGGGTTGGTTATCGGCGTGATCTTTTCGGCGTCGATGGGATCGACGTCGGGCGAGATCAATTCACTTGCAACCGTATCGGTAGTCGACATTTACAAGCGATATTTTGCGCGCGACAAGGACGACCGGCATTACTTAATCGCGTCCCGGTTTCTGACGGTGTTTTGGGGCGCTTACGCGATTGCGTTCGCGGCGATTGGAGCGCGCGGGTTCGGAGCGTTGATCGTGCGGGTGAACATTGTCGGCTCGCTGTTTTATGGAGGGATGCTGGGAGTGTTCGTGCTGGCGTTCTTCTGCAAGAACGTGGGCGGCACGGCGGCGTTCTGGGGCGTGGTGGCGGGCGAAGCGGCCATTTTTGCAGTGGCTGCATTCACGAAGATCTCTTTTCTTTGGTACAACGTGATCGGCTGCCTGGTGGTGCTGGCGGTGGGATTGGCGTTGTCGGTGGGGCGGCCGCGGTGCGATACGGCAGGAGTGAAGGCGGCGTGAGGCCGACGGCGCTGGTGACGGGCGGGAGCCGAGGCATGGGGCGAGCGATTGTGGAGGAGCTTCGTAGCACGCACGAGGTGGTGGGGACGTATCGCTCGCGGCAATGCGCGGGCATGCTGGAGTACGATGCGGGGGATCCGGGGTCGGGCGCGAGGTTGGTGGAGTTGTTGCGCGAGCGTTTCGCGGGAATCGACCTGCTTGTGAATAATGCGGCGATGGCGCCCGGGGAGCGCCGGGATATTCTCGAAGCGACGCGCGAGAGCTTCGATGAGATTCTGGCCGCGAACTTGAGAGGCCCGTATTTCCTGACGCAGGAAATTGCGCGATGGATGCTGGAGCGCGGGTCGGGGAGGATCGTGTTTATCGGCTCGATTTCGAGCTTCACGGCGTCGACAAACCGGGGCGATTACTGCATGGGGAAGGCAGGCTTGAGCATGGCGGTGAAGTTATTTGCCGCGAGGCTGGGGCCGCACGGCATTCCGGTATTCGAGATACAGCCTGGCATTGTGCGAACCGATATGATTGCTCCGGTAGCGGCCATGTATGAGGCGAAGATTGCGGACGGGCTGCTGCCGCAGCGGCGGATGGGCGAGCCGGAGGATGTGGCGAAAGTGGTTCGCGCGATCGCGGACGGCAAGCTGGACTATTGCACGGGACAGGTGATTCATGCGGATGGTGGATTTCACCTGCGAAGTTTGTAAATGGCGATGACGATTGCAGACCTTTCACAGATAGCAGGGCGAAGCTACCCGGCAGGACGGCGGACGCAGAACCTGGTGGGGGGCGCGAGCCCAATTCAAGCGGCGAATTTCGCTCTGGGGCATGTGACGCTGGAGCCGAACGGAGGGCAAGCGCCGTGGCACAACCAGGAGCAGGAGGAGATTTACCTGATTCTGGAGGGGAGCGGGGAGATGTGCCTGGGCGAAGAGCGCGCGCCGATTGAGGCGGGGCAGGCGGTCTACATTCCTCCCGGCGTGTTTCATCAACTGACCAATACGGGCGCGGCGCCCATGCGGATGATTTATTGTTATGGGCCGGGGGGAGACGTAGCGCATTGGAAACAAGAGCTGGCCGGGACGCTGCCACGAGCGGGAGTGGAAGCGCCGCCGCTACCAGAAGGCGCGCAGGCGCAGCGCGCTTGACGGCATGCGATCAATAGGAATCATCTTGAATGGCGTGACCGGGCGCATGGGGTTGAACCAGCACCTGCGGAGATCGATTTACGCGATGATCGAACAGGGTGGGCTGCAGTTAGGCGACGGCGAGCGGTTGATGCCTCGACCGCTGCTGGTGGGCCGGAATTCGCAGAAGCTGGAGGCGATTTCACGCGAATTCGGCGGACTGCCGTATTCAACGAACCTGGACGAAGCTCTTGGAGACGCGCAGTACACGGTTTACTTCGATGCGCAGACGACGAACCGGCGCGTAGAGGCGGTGCGGGCGGCGATTGAGGCGGGCAAGCATGTCTATTGCGAGAAGCCGGTTGCGGAGACGACCGACTCCGCGTTGGAGCTTTACCGGCTGGCGGCGAGGGCGCGCGTGAAGCACGGAGTAGTGCAGGACAAACTGTGGCTGCCGGGTCTGTTGAAGTTGAAGACGCTACGAGAGCTGGGATTTTTTGGGCGGATTCTTTCCGTGCGAGGCGAGTTCGGGTATTGGGTCTTTGAAGGCGACACGATACCGGGGCAGCGGCCTTCCTGGAACTATCGCAAGGAAGAGGGCGGCGGCGTGATTTTGGACATGCTGTGCCACTGGCGGTATGTGCTGGACAATGTGTTCGGAGAGGTGAAGGCGGTTTCATGCCGGGGCGCGACCCACATACCGGAGCGGTGGGATGAAAGCGGAAAGGCATATCGGGCGACGGCCGACGATGCGGCGTATGCGACTTTCGAACTCGAGGGCGGCGTGATCGCTCATTTCAATTCATCGTGGGCGGCGCGCGTGCGGCGGGACGACCTGCTGACGATTCAGGTGGATGGGACCAAGGGATCGGCGGTCGCGGGCCTGCGCGATTGCTGGATTCAGCCGTATGCGGCCACACCGCGGCCGGTGTGGAACCCGGATGTGCCGCCCGAGATCGATTATCGCGACACATGGCAGAGAGTGCCGGAGCAGACGGTGTTCGACAACGCATTCAAGAAACAGTGGGAGCTGTTCTTGCGGCACGTGACCGCGGATGAACCTTTTCGCTGGGACTTGTTTGAAGGCGCGAAAGGAGTTCAGTTGGCCGAAGCGGGGCTCGAATCGTGGGCGAAGCGGCGGTGGGTAGACGTTCCGCCGCTCGCGCGCTAGTTGCTCAATAAGAGCTAGACATTTTCCGGCACGACATAAGGCGGCCGGTATGTGCCTCTGAGCATCTCGGTCGCTTCGGAGTCTCCGATGACGGATTCGTTTTCGGCATCGAAATTGATGGTGCGACCCAGACGGTACGAGGCATTGGCCAGATGCACGAGCGTTGTCGATAAATAGCCTTCTCGAATGGGGGCGTGCAGATTTTCGGCTTTGCGGCTACGCATGCATTCGATGAAGTTGACGAAGTGCTCATTCGCGAGCGGCGCGTGCTTGGCGGGGCCGGGGTCGTTGTTGTCGCCGAGGAACGACTTATAGGAATCGTAATTGGAGATGGCGAGATAACCCTTCGAGCCGTAGTAAAGATTGCCGATGGTTCCCGGTTTGCCGCTGGCGGGGCCGAGAGTTTTGGGAGCTGCTTCGGCGGACTGTTTGGGCGCGGCGAGGCCAGCGGCCGGAACATCGCCGGAGTTGAACTCCGAGGTACCGATGCCCGCTTCATGATTGGTCATCCAACCGCGAACCTCAAAGTTCATCATCTTGGTCTTGCCTTCCGGTGTACGGAACTCGTAGGCGACGGTCAGCACGTTGGGAGTTTGCTGATCGTCATCGAATAAGAAGTGGCCGCCGAGAGCGGCGATCTTATTCGGCAGGCCGACGCCGAGGCCGAAGCGGGCGAGATCGAGTTCATGGATGCCTTGATTGCCGAGATCTCCGTTGCCGGTGTCCCAGATCCAGTGCCAGTTGTAATGAAAGCGATTTTTGGTGAACGGCTTGAGAGGCGCGGGGCCGGTCCAGAGGTCGTAATCGACGCCCGCGGGAACGGGCTCCTGGGACGCGCGCCCGATCGTATCGCGCCATTTGTAACAGAGCCCGCGAGCCATGTAGATGTTGCCGAGCAGGCCCGAGCGCATTTGATTCATGGCCTCGACTATGGCGTCGCTCGAACGGCACTGGCTGCCGTGCTGGCAGATGACTTTGTACTTATCGACCGCGCGCACGAGCTGGCGGCCTTCCCACCAGTTATGCGAGCAGGGCTTTTCGATATAGATATCCTTGCCGGCCTGGGCGGCCCAGACGCCCATCAGCGAATGCCAGTGGTTGGGGGTGGCGATGGAGACGGCATCGACGTTTTTGTCCTCAAGCAGCTTGCGGATGTCGACGTAGGTTTGAGGTTTCGAGATGCCCATCTGTTCGGCATCCGAGCAGCGCTTGCGGAGGACGTTATCGTCCACGTCGCAGAAATAGGCGATTTCGACGCCGGCAATGGGCTTGTATCCTTTGACGTGATCCCAGCCGCGGCCGCGCAGGCCGACGACGGCGATGCGGATGCGGTCGTTTGCGCCTAGGACTTTTTTCGCAGAAGAGGCTGTGGCGAGGGTGGCGGCCGCAGCCTTCAGAAAACCACGGCGGTCTGAGCTAAGTCGATCGTCTGGCATGATGTGCCTCCCGTCTTTTTCAGGTTACTCTCGTCTATCGCGAGCGCGCGGCTTCAGACCTGTTTCAAAACACGCACTAAGCCATCCATAGACTCGACGCTGGACGTGAAGGGATCGTTTTGCGCGTTCTTGTAGTGGGTTTCAAGCGACATGGTTCCGGAATAAGCCATTTCTTTGAGCGCGCGGAATTGGCCCGCGAAATCGATTTCGCCGCCTCCGATGGGTTTCCACGATTTGCCGGACGCGTCCTTTAAGTGGATGTGGCCGATGCGGCTGTGGTCGAGCTGGTTCCAGGCTTTGGGATACGGCTGTTCACCGGCCAAGTAACAATTGCCGGGGTCCCAGTTGTGCATCAGGCGCTTGTCGGAGATGGCCTGGAACAGATGCGCAGTTTCGGTTCCGGTGGCGACGTTGCAATCGAACTCGTTTTCGACCAGAAGCGTGACGTTCTGGTCTTCGGCGACCCGGAGAGCTTTGTGCAGATCCTCGACAATGCGATCGAAGATGGCGTTGGGGTCGGAGACGCGCTTATAAGTGAAGATGCGAAGGCGATCCGTTCCCAGGATGTGCGCGGCTTCCGCGCCGCGCTTGAGATCGTCTAACTGTTTTTCGTATTCGCCCTGGACAGGGTTGAGGTCGCTCGCATTTTCGCCGGCAGGAGCGGTTCCCGGAAGGGCGATTTTATATACGCCGGTATCGAGAACCGAGATTCTAACGTTTGCATCGTCGAGCTGCTTTTTGATCTGCTTGACTTGGGCGGGAGTGGCGCTGTTGTAGACGTAACGGCTCTTGCCGTCTAGCTTGAGGTTGCGAATCTCGGCCCAACGCAGTTGGTACTTGGGGTAGAAGCTGGCGAGAGTTCGGGCGAGATCGGGATCTACTTCGTCTGTGATGATGCCGAGCTTCCAGGGATAATCGAAATTTTCGGCGGCGGCGCGCAGAGCCATGAAGCCGAGAGCGCCGAAGCCTGCCAGCCGATGAAACTCTCTTCGATTCATATGCGCCTCTTCAGACCTGAAGGGTTGAGATATCGACGGTTGACTGGTGACCTTCGATGACGACTATTCCGCTTTCGGTAACGTGATATTTTTTTCGATCCTCGTCGAGGTTGTAACCGACTTCGGCGTGCTGCGGGATCTTCACGTTCTTATCGAGGATAGCGTTGCGGACTTTGGCGTGGCGGCCGATGTCGCAATTATCGAAGATGACGGAATTTTCGATGCGGGAACCGGTGTGGACGCGGACGCCGCGCCCGAGGACGGAGCCTTTGACGTAGCCGCCGGAGACGATAGAGCTGCCGGCGACGATGGAATCGACGGCCATGCCGCGGCGGCCTTCTTCGTCGAAGACGAACTTGGCGGGAGCGTCGAAGTAGCCGGCTGTGCGCAGAGGCCACTGGCGGTTATAGAGATTAAGGACCGGAGAGACGGCGCGCAGGTCCATGCTCGCTTCGTAGTAGGCGTCGAGAGTTCCGACGTCGCGCCAGTAGACGGGCGAACCGATCGGGTCGCCTGGAATGACGTTGGTCTGGAAATTGTAGGCGTACATGTCGGCGCGGCCGATGAGCGAGGGCAGAATGTCTTTTCCGAAATCGTGAGAGCTGTCCTCGTTGCGAGCGTCCTCGTAGAGCTCGCGCAGCAGAAGATCGGTGGAGAAGACGTAATTGCCCATGGAGGCGTAGACGCGGTTGGGATCGCCGGGCATCGTGGGCGCGTCGGCTCGCTTTTCATGGAAGCCGATGATGTTACCTTCCGAGGTGGTTTCGATGACGCCGAATTCCGAAGCGAGCTCCTTCTCAACAGGGATGGCGGCGATGGTGACCCCGGCGCGTTTTTCGATGTGATATTCGATCATTTGCCGGATGTTCATGCGATAGATATGGTCGGCGCCGAAGATGACGACCACGTGGGGGTCGGCCTGTTCGATGAGGTTGACGTTTTGAGTGATGGCGTCGGCGGTGCCCCGATACCAGTCTTCCTGGGCGGAGCGCATCTGGGCGGGAACCGGAATGATGAAGTTGTTCTTCAACAGGCCGCTGACTTCCCAGCCTTCGCGCAGGTGCTGAAGAAGAGACTGGCTCTTGAATTGAATCAGAACGTAGATGGAATAGATTCCGGAATTGACGAGATTGCTGAGAACAAAATCGACAATACGGTACCGGCCGCCGAAAGGAACGGCGGGCTTTGCGCGTTCTTTGGTCAATGGGTAGAGCCGGGTTCCTTTTCCTCCCGCGAGCACAAAGGCTAGAACACGAAGCTGCATCCAGACAACCTCCGCCGATTAGCATACTCGAACCGCTGTTTGAGTCTCTTCGCTTCCTAGACGACTATTCGGGCCGATGAATTACGTGCGAGAGTCCGGCGTTTTCACTTTCTTTTTCAGCATTTCGACGGCTTTCGAGACACGATCGAGGCGCGTTTTTTCTGTTTTGGCGTCCGAGATCCAGCGGCAGTATTCCTTGCGGTGGGTGTAGCTGAGACTGTTGAAGAAGTCGAGAACCGCGCCGGCGCGCGTGGCTTCGAGGAACTCGGGCGGGATGTCGACGACTCTGGGCGTTTCATCCTTCCAGACCTCGACTTGGATCTCATCGCCCGCGTTCGCGCCAATCCGGGTGAGGATCGACTTCAGAATGCCGAGGATGTGCTGGGGTTGGCCATATTTCATGAGAGAGCCGGTATACGGCACTCCGTTGAAGGTCGCTCTTACTGGCACGCGGCCCCTGGTCTGGAATTCCTTTTCGACATCGTAGGGGAAGAGGACGTAGGCGCCTCCGCGATGGTCGCTTTGGATGGTGGCGTTGAATTTATATTGTTTCACCAGCTGGCGGCCTCGGAACTCGGATTATGTACAGGTTAGCTTACGATGGAGGGCTTGACAGCCCCGAATGCATAGATTATCTTTATGAAGATTATCTATGCCAAAGCGCAAGAAAGATCTGCTTCCAGGGACGCTCGAAATGATGATTCTGCAGACGCTTCGACGCGGCGCTCTGCACGGCTACGCGATTGCGCAAGATATTCAGCAGACCTCACAGGATGTTTTGCAGGTGGAAGAAGGGTCCCTGTACCCGGCCTTGCAGCGGCTGTTGCGGGAGGGTTGGGTGGTGGCGAACTGGGAGGTGTCGGCGCGCAACCGGCAGGTGCGGACCTATAAGCTGACAGCGGCAGGACGCAAGCAACTCGAGCGGGAAATTGCAGGATTCGAGCGGCTGTTAGAAGGCATTGGCCGGGTGATGAGGCCTGTCGAGTCATGAATCCGTGGGGGCGCTGGTTCGAGAGGCGGCGCGTGGAGCGCGAACTAGCCGCGGAAATGGCAGAGCACCTGGCAGAAAAGGTCGAACGCCTACGGCAGGAGGGACACAGCGAGCAGGAGGCTGCTTTGCTTGCGCGCCGGCAGTTTGGCAACGTGAGCTTGATCGAAGAAGACAGCCGCGCGGCGTGGGGTTGGAACGGCATCGAGCAATTCTGGCAGGATGTTCGATTTGCCTCGCGGGTACTTTGGAAGGCGCCGGGGTTCTCGGCGACCGCCATCGCGGTATTGGCGGTTGGGATCGGAATGAATACGGCGATGTTCAGCGCGGTGAGGGCCGTATTGCTCAGCGCGCTCCCGTATCCGGAGCCCGAGCGCATGGTGCAACTGAACCAGACCGCCGAAGACGGGCATTTGATGAACGTGTCGGGGCTGGACTTCCACGATTGGCGGGCGCAGAGCCGAACGATTGAATCGATGGCGGCGTATGGGGTCGACGCCGTCACTTTATCGGGAAATTTTCCCGCGCGGCGAGCGCGCATGGCCGCGGTAGGCGGCGGATTTTTCCACGTGCTGAAGACGGGCGCGGCGATGGGCCGCACGTTCTCGGCCGAGGAACAGAAACCGGGCGGTCCTGCGACGCTGGTTATCGGCTACGAACTGGCGCAGGCGGTGTTCGGCACGCCGGCGGCGGCGATACAAAAGAACGTTCGCTTAAACGGAATGGTGTTTACCGTTATCGGAGTGATGCCGCCGAAGTTCGACTTCCCGCAAAACGCGGAGATCTGGCTGCCGAACGATCTATTCCCCGATAGTTCGGGCCGATCGGCGCATAACTATCGGATCGTCGGGCGGGTAAAACCTGATGTGACGCTGAAGCAGGCGCAATCGGATATGGATGTCGTCGCGGCACGCCTATCGAAGGAATACGCCGACGACCACAACGAAGGAATTCGGGTCACTTCGCTTTACGATGTGCTCACCGGGGGCGTGCGGCCCGCGCTCTGGATTCTGTTAGGGGCGGTGACGATGGTGCTGTTAATTGCGTGCGTGAACATTTCCAATCTGCTGCTGGTGAGAGCGGCGGGGCGGCGGAAGGAAATGGCAATGCGGCGCGCATTGGGCGCGGGCACAGGACGCCTGATTCGACAATTGTTGACAGAAAGCGTGCTGCTGGCGGCCGCGGGCGGCGCGACGGGGTTGGCGCTAGCGGGGATGGCGGCAAGGATTCTTCAGGTCTCGGCGCCGCCGGGCATCCCACGATTGCAAGACGTAACGATCGATAATGGCGTGCTCTGGTTTGTGGCGGGGCTGTCGTTGGCGGCCGCTATGTTGTTTGGCATCTTGCCGTCGATCGAGAGTTCGAGGGCAGACGTGAATGAATGCTTGAAACAGAAGGCGGGGAGGGGCGAAACGCGTTCGCAAGGGCGCTGGAGCCGGCTTCTGGTCGCGGGACAAACGGCGCTGGCGATTGTTCTCTTGACTGGCGCCTCGCTGCTCATCAAGAGCTATTGGCGCCTGGCGCACGTCGAGACGGGACTCTCTTCGGGAGGCGTTTACATAGCGGACGTGACTTGGCCGGCGGCGGCGGACGGGAATTCGGTGGATGGGTCGTATGTGCGCCAAGCGGGGACACAAATATTGACGCAGATCGAAAATTTGCCGGGGGTGAAATCGGCGGCTTTTATCCATGGTTTGCCGTTTGAAGGGGCGCCGGACGGAAATTTCGAAATCGAAGGACGGCCGCTGCCGGCGGACCGGCACTTGACTCCCGACGCGGACTACACGATGGTGACGCCGGATTATTTTAGAGCTTTTGGGCTGCCGATTTTCAAAGGCCGCGGATTCACGGGGGACGATCAGCGCTCGACGCAGCAAGTGGCGATCGTCAATGAAAGTTTCGGGCGAAAGTTTTTCCCGAGCGGCGGCGCGGTGGGCGGACGCATTCGATTCTTCGGCTTCGATAGAAAGCCGGAGTTCATGACGATTGTCGGAGTGGTTCCGGATGTACTGAACGAAGGTTTGAAGCAGCCGGTGTTTCCTCAGGTATACGCCGATTATTTTCAGCATGCGGATACGGCGATGGATGCGTCGCTCGTGATACGAGGGCCGGCGAGTCTACAGCCGCGGATCAAGCGGATCGTCACGCTTCTCGATCGGGACACGGCCGTGAATTTTGAAAGCATGGACAACCTGATCTCGGGAACCGTGCTGCGCGAACGATTCCAGACGGTGCTGCTAGGAGTATTTGCCGCGTCCGCTTTGCTGCTGGCCGTGGTTGGAGTCTACGGTTTGCTCTCCTACACGGTGACGCAGCGGACCGGTGAGATCGGCGTGCGGATGGCGCTCGGAGCGAGCGCGGGAACGATCACGGGCGACGTATTGCGGCAAGGAGGCGCTTTAGCGGGGACGGGCATCGTGGTGGGGCTAGCGGGATCCTTGCTTGTCACTCGTGTGCTTCAGTCTCTTCTTTTTCAAGTCAGCACCACCGATGCCGCGGTGTTGTTCGTAGCCACGACTGGGTTCGCGGCCGCGACTTTGGCGGGATGCTATCTGCCTGCCCGGCGCGCATCGGCCATTGACCCGTCGGAAGCGCTACGGGTGGAGTAAGACGCTCAGGCCGGGCGGTCCCAGTCGGCGGCGAGTTGCACGAAGGTGCGGACAGCGACCCCGGTAGGACCTTTCGACATCCACGATTTGGAGTCGTCGAGCCAAGCGGTGGAAGCGATGTCGAGGTGGACCCAGGGAGTGGGATCGGCGAATTCGCGGAGAAACCAGGCGGCGGTGATGGAGCCGCCGTACCGCCCGCCAATGTTGGGCAGGTCGGCGAAGGCGGACTTGAGATACTCCTTGTACTCGTCGTCCATGGGGAGCTGCCATATTTTTTCACCGGCTTCCCGGGAGGCGGCGAGCAGGCGGTTCAAGAATTCCTGGTTATTGGTGAAGGCTCCGACGTTGTAGTGTCCGAGAGCGATAGCGATGGCGCCGGTGAGGGTGGCGGCATCCACGATGTGAGTAGCGCCGTTTCGGATGGCGTAAGTAATGGCGTCGGCGAGAATGAGCCGGCCCTCGGCGTCGGTGTTCAAGACCTCGATGGTCTTGCCGGACATGGCGGTGACGATATCGCCGGGACGCTGCGCGTTGCCGTTGACCATGTTTTCGACAGTAGGGATGTAGCCTGTGACCGGGATGGGAGGCCGAAGCTGGGCGATGGCGCGCATGGCGCCGACGACGGCGGCGGCGCCCGCCATGTCGTATTTCATCTTCTCCATGCCATCGGAGGGCTTGATGGAGATGCCGCCGGTGTCGAACGTGACGCCTTTGCCGACCAGCGCGAGGTGATTTTCACCGGCGGCGCCGGCAGGTCCGGCGAGCAGGGATGGACGGTACTTGATGACGATCAGATGAGGCGGATTGTCGCTGCCTTGCGCTACGCCTAGTAAAGCGCCCATGCCGAGATCGGTCATGGCCTGCTTATCGAGAGATTGGTATTCGAGCCCGGCTTCGGAAGCCATCTGGCGAGCGGCCTGTTCGAGCGCGGTGGGGGTTAGCTTGTTGGCCGGCTCGTTGACCAGGTCGCGAGTTAGATTTTGGGATTCGGCGATGACTCTTCCGCGCTCAACAGAGCCGTTGAGCAGGTTGGTGTCGGCGCCCGGAACGGCGACGATGAAGGAATCGACGCGCTTGTCGGTCTTCTTGAGATCGGTCTTGTATTTGTTCGAGTCCCAGCCGCCAAGCACGGCGCCTTCGACTGCGGCCGTTACGAATTCGGCGAGCGGCTCGGAGTCGATGAGCAGAGCGATGGTCCGGACTCCCTTGCCTTTGAGAGAACGGACCAGAGTGCCGGCGACGCGGCGAGCTTCGACAGGAGAAAACTTTTCGCGATTGCCGCCGCCGATGACGACGAGGCGCTTAGCGGCGAGCCCTTGAGGCCGGTGCAGAACGGCGATTTCGTAGAGCTTCCCGGAGACTTCGCCGGAGGAGCGGGCCTCGGCGAGCCAGCCGCCTTGGGCCGCGATTTCGGGATCGGGCGTGGCGCTGGAGGCGACGGCGGGAGCTTCGGCGGCGTGCGCCGCTTGAGCCTCCTCGCTTTCGAAAACTACGACTGCGAGCGCGTCCGCGCCCAGATTCTCGAGTGGGGAAGTTTCGATTTGAACTTGCATCGGATTTGAACTTTACTGGCGAGCGCGGCGGGCCATGGCGGCTTTGGCTTCGCTCTGCATCTCTTTAATTTTGATCGACTCGCGTTTGTCGTGGAACTTCTTGCCTTTGGCTACGGCGATTTCGATCTTGATCCGGCCGCCCTTCAGATAGAGGCGAGTGGGAATGAGCGTCAGGCCCTTTTCGCGGGTTTCGGCTTTGAGCTTTTCGATTTCAGAGCGGTGCAGCAGAAGCTTGCGTTTACGAACGGGCGCATGGTTCATGATATTGCCGTGCGAATATTCGCTGATGTGAGCTTGCATCAGCCAAGCTTCATCTTCGCTCACCTCCGCGTAGCTCTCCTTTAGCTGGACTTTTCCGTTCTTGGCGGCCTTCACTTCCGTGCCGGTGAGAGCGATTCCCGCCTCATAGCGGTCGAGAAGGTGATAGTTGTGGCCGGCAGAGCGGTTGTCGCTCAGGATCTTGATGTCGCTTTGCTGGGCCATTAGGTTTGGGCTTTCGTGGGCAGGGGGATTCTTGTGAGCGGCGAGCGCTCACGCAGCCAGTTGCCAAGGCGTGTCAGGTCGGCCGGATCGATGAACAGCACGTAGGCCGAGAGCACGTCCCATTGGAACATCGGGATGTTCAACGCATATTCGAGGCACAGATGGAACAGGAGCCCCAGCAGCAACAAGGGGTAACGAAATTCTTTGAACCAAATCAGAGTTCCTAAGGCGGATTCGAGGGCGAGGGCGTACCAACTCCCTAGCTTCAGTATGACGGGGTGCTGAATCCAGTTCGGGATGGGAAAGCGGCGGATCTCTTCGAGCTGGGTGACGTAATAGAGCGCAGTGCCGTTGACCCAGGGCTCGCCCATGGACTTCCACCAGGCGGAGGTCAGATACAAGAGCGCCAGCTCGAACTGAATCATGCGCTGGGCCCAAGGGCTCTTGGGCTCTATGTCGGCGCCTTCCTTTCCGCGCTTGATGCGAAGGAGGCGGTCGATGGAGAAGGCGGCGCCCGCTGGGGCGAAGATCAGAAAAAAGCCGGCGACCCGGAGGAAGGTGTCGCCGCCGTGATTGATATAGAGGTTTCGCTGGTGGATGGAGGTGAGGCAGAGAAACACGATGACGGTGTTCAAGCGCGTGAGAAATCCGGCGGTGAGGCAGGTGGCGGAGAGAAGGAAAAGCCAGAACAGAGCGGCGATCCAGCGATCGTCCTGCGGGAGGACGGTGAAGAGGTTCAGGCGCATGCCGGGTTCGATTTGCCGGATGGTGGCGAGAGTAGCCCAACTACGAACGCCGAACCAGGTGAGCCAATCGGGCCGCAGCAAGAGCAGGGTTGCGACGACGCAGCAGCCATAGAGGATGCGGAAGAGGGAAACGGGCGTGGGGAGCTGGGGCTCGAAAAAGAAACGGTTCCAGGCGTCGGCGAGAGAGCGAAGGGTCATCGTTACTTCGAGGCTTCCTAATTTAGATCTGCCGGTTTGACTTTGTATTCGTAGAAGATTTGCACGTGTTGAGGTTGCGGCGCGGGCGAGTTGGCGGCAGAGGGCGGCACGATGTCGGTCCAGTGGCGGATCAGCATCACGATCTGGGGCGGATTCGAAGGATCGTTGTTCAGGCGCGCGACATGGCGGGCGGCGTCCGGCCAGAGGGCGACGTTAGAATCCTCCTTCAAGTTTTCGATGAATTTACGGTAGCGCTCTTTGACGTAGCGTTGGGACAAAGACATGCGCTCGGTGCGGGGAAACTTCCAATTGAGAATGTGGCCGTCCTTATAGATGACTACCGCTTCGACGAAGCTGTTTAGGGCCTTGGGCGCGGGGGCGAAGGCGTTCCAGGATTGAAAGAGGCCGGACCAGATGAAATAGGGCCGGATGGCTTTGCGGCAGGCGGCGATCAACGGGGAGTCGAGGGGGATGGCCCAGCAGGTGATGGCCAGCAGATGAAAGATAAGAAACGCGTTAATGGCGGCGCGCTGGAGTTTGTGGATAGCCGAGGAGCGCCAGTTTTGAGAATCCATCCAAATGTTTGACTAAGCAGAGGCGAAATGCGTGGAAGTTACGCATTCGCCTGCACGGTAAATCGGCCGGCATCGTCTTCCATACGAAAGCGAGAGGATTATAGTCCCGGTTGGACAAAGGTTCTTGCCGGCGTGTTCGGGAGCAGTTGTACGCGCGCCCGGCTCGGCGCAAGGGGCGTAGCGGCCGATCTCCGCGCCTCCGTAGTCTAACATGGGTGGGAAAGCTTCTAACGTGAAGGTTTTTCAAAGATGGCGGCGAGTCGCCGCGGCGGGATGCGCCACTCTGCTATTGATTTCGGTGATGGAGGCGCGGAACAAAAAAGGCGATAAGTACTTGAAGCTGGGGCAGAAAGCCGAGGCGGAAAAGAACTACGACGCCGCGCTGAACTATTACGACGAGGCCGTGGCGACGGACCCGAAAGAGCCGGCGTATCTGCTGCCGGAGCAGAATGTTCGGGTGAAGGCCGCGGAAGCGCATCTGAGCGAAGGCCGCAAGTTGCAGAAGGCGCAGAAGCTGCAGGAAGCGCTGGTGCAGTTTCAGAAGGCCTTCTTGGCCGACCCGTCGTCGCAGATAGCGCTGCAGCAGATCCAGCAGACGACTTTGATGATTAAGGAACGGGACAAGGCTCCCGTGGGAACGCCGATTCTGACGCCCGCCGAGAAGGCGCAGCGAGAGATGGAGCAGCGGGTCGCCTCGCTCGAGGCGCCGCCGAGCCTCCGGCCGATCAACAACCAGATTTCAAGCCTGAAGATGAATAATCAGCCGGCTCGGGTGCTGTATGAGAGCGTGGGCAAGCTGGCGGGGATCAACGTGCTGTTCGATCCGAGCGGCATCGACACGGGGACCACGCGAAACTTCAATCTGGATTTGAACAATGTGACGCTCGAAGAGGCGTTGAATTATGTGGGACTGGTGACGCATACGTTTTGGAAGCCGATCAGCCGGAACGCGATCTTCGTGACGCAGGAAACGGAGCCGAAGCGGCAAGAGTACCAGGACGAGGTAGTGAAGGTGTTCTATATACAGAACGCCAGCACGCCGCAGGAATTTACGGAAATTTTCAACGCTATTCGTACGGGCGCGAAGCTGAACACCGGGATTTTTCAAGTGGCGAGCCAGAACGCGATCGTGGCGCGCGGCAGCACGGATACGATTGCGCTGGTGGAGAAGCTGGTGCATGATTTGGACCGGCCCAAATCGGAAGTTCTGGTGGACGTGATCGTGATGGAAGTTTCGAAGACAAAGATGACGACGCTCGGGGCGGCGATTGCGGGGCAGAGCGGCGGATTGAATGTGCCGATTCAATTTACGCCACGGAATCCAGTGCTGTTCGGCAACACGAGCGGGAACACGGGCACCTCGGCTGTTACTTCTACTTTGACTACGACGGGGACAACGACCGGAACGAGCACCAGCACGACAACCGGAACCAGCACGAGCACAATTACGACGACGTTCACGACAACGGGCACGACTACGAGCACCACCACGAGCACGTCGGGCAGTACGAGCACGATCACGACGACGAGCACGACGACCAGTACGAGCACGACGACAACCACGGGTAGTACGACGACCACGAACTCCTACATCTCGCTCTCGCAGGTGGGCCATGTATCGACCGGAGATTTTTCGATCAGCTTACCGGGGGCGTTGATATCGGCGCTGCTGTCGGATGCATCCACACAGATTCTTCAACGGCCGCAGGTGAGGGCGACGGACGGCGGCAAGGCATCGCTGAAGATAGGCAGCAAGATTCCGTATGTTTCGGGATCTTTGAATTCGGCAGTGGCGACGCCGGGGGCGATTCCGTACGCAACTACTCAGTTTCAACAAGTAGACGTGGGCACGCAAATCGACCTGGAGCCGCATGTGAACGGCACAGACGACATCAGCATGCACATAAAAGTGGAAGTTTCCGATGTGACGCAGACGGAGACCATCGCCGGAGTGCAGCAGCCGATCATCAGCCAGCGAGTAGATGAAGCAAACATTCGCATGAAGGACGGCGAGGTGAGCGTGCTGGGCGGCCTCTACGACGAGGAAACGGACTTGTCGGTATCGGGGATTCCGGGCGTGACAAACATTCCGGTGCTCGGATATCTATTCGGGACTAAGACGAAGAACCGCACGAAAGACGAAGTTTTGATCGCAATGATCCCGCACATTTTGCGGGCGCCGGATTTGAGCGTAATGGGTGAGGAACCGGTGCTTGCGGGATCCGAGCGCGCCATACGCGTGCAGCGGAAGCCAGACGGCGCGGCATCGGGGCCGCTGCCGACGCCCGCCATCGATACGACCCCGACGCCTGGCGCTCCGCCGCTGTCGCCGGCGCCGAACCGTCCGGCGCAGATGACGCCCGGAAATGGAAATCCTGGGATCGGCGCGCCGCTGGGGCAGCCTCGTGTATTGGGCGCTCCTGCTCCTCAAACCCCACCGGGCGCGCAGCAGCCCAATTCGACAACAACACGCCAGGGAGCGCAGCAGAGCGCGCCGCCTAGCGCCGCAATCGTTTCGAACCCGGATAGCAGCCCTCCGCAGCGGCAGTGATCGAATGGAGATGGCAGTAGATGTTGCGCGATAGCGATTGCGCAGGATTGAGGCGAAGACGTAAGAGCCAGGCTGGGCTCACTTTGGTGGAGTTGATCGTGGCGTTCTCGATTCTGCTGATCCTGACGTCGATGGCGGTGCCGATGGCTCGGCGCCAAGTTCAACGGCAGCGGGAGAAGGTGCTGCGGATCGATTTGGACGACATGAGGCATGCGATCGACCGCTATAAAGACCTGTGCGACCAGGGAAAGATTCAGTCGACGAACCAGGACGCCTACTGTTATCCGACCACGCTCGAATCGCTGGTGGACGGCGTGCAGATGACGAACACGCTGGCGGGCAACAATCAAAGCACGAAAATGCGGTTCTTGCGGCGCATTCCGAAGGACCCATTTACGGGCGATACGGATTGGGGCAAGCGCAGCATGCAGGACGAGCCGACGTCGGATTCCTGGGGTGGCCAGAACGTATTCGACGTCTATTCCAAATCGATGGATAAAGCGAGCGACGGGACGGCGTATTCGGAATGGTAATGATGCGGGCGCGGAACAAGGCGGCCGGCTTGATACGCGCGGCGCGCGGGTTCACGCTGATCGAGTTGATGGTGGTGATGGCGATCATTTCGGTGCTGCTTGCGATTGCGCTGCCTATTTATCAGAAGTCTATTGTCCGTGCGAAGGAGAGTGTGTTGCGGAATAATCTGTTCCAGATTCGCATGATGATCGACGAATACACGATCGATAAGCAGAAGGCGCCGGATTCGCTGCAGGACCTGGTTTCGGACGGTTACTTGCGGCAGATTCCGCTGGACCCGATTACGGGCTCGACCGATACGTGGCGCGTGATTATGGAAGACACGCCCGTGGGGGGCAGCACGAGCTCGCCGGGGGTTTTCGACGTGCGCAGCGGCTCGGATAAGACGGCGCTGGACGGGACGGCGTATTCGGACTGGTGAAGCGAGGCAGTGCGCAGCCTGAACCGTATTCGGTTGTTAAACTGAAGTGCGGCGGAATTCCGCGCCATTACTCCCCGATCGTCTAACGGTAGGACAGCGGCCTTTGGAGCCGTTAATCGTGGTTCGAATCCATGTCGGGGAGCCACGCGTTTCGTTTCCGTGAGTTATCAACTAATACAGTCGCCGTGTACAAAGTTTTGTACCGATGACCGTCCCTGCAACTCTTGATATGGCTGCGCCGACCGGCTTGAGCATGGATTTCGAAATCGAATCCGTTCTTGTGATCCGTTGCCGGTCCCACGCACTTGTACTCTCCTCTGCAACATCATGTCTTGTTTTGATCGCGTTCAGTTCGGCTCAAAGGAGACGCTTCTCGACGTCCTCGATACCGAGCGGAGAGATCTCGATTGTTTTAGAATGTTGTCGTACTCGATCAGCTTGGTTTTGTGGAGCGGTCGAACAATGTCTCGCCGAAAGACTGATGCGTTCGAGTGCTCGACCCATCTAAACACGTCTGCTTCTTGCACAGCACCTCGGCTGTGATACGCAAGCAACAGGAGTTTGTCCTTCATGGATTTTTGGTAGTCCAAGACTCTGAGATTGTTGCCGACTTTCCAGACGGTCGGAGATGTTCGCTCCACTAGCGAATCCACGGCTAAGGCCGCCTCTTCGGTGCTCGTATCGTGAAAAACTCGAACGAGTTCGCTCATCACCCACTTGCTCATTTCGAGCACGCACGCGGCATCCATGTGATTGGGATTGACATCTCCACCGACGTGTCCAACACCACGATTGTTTCTGACCTCGTACAGCGCCACAAGCATCCGGGGAATCTGAATTCGAATCGACCGCGGGAAGGTGCTGGCCTGTTCCAGTGCACGACACGCGTCGACCATGTTCGAGGGCTTGCTCGACTTTGCAGGAAAAGCGCCAGTCACATGTCCTTTGAGAATTGTGTACACGATTTCGCAGAGCTTGCCGCCATTCAATTCGGCGGGTTCCCATCTACGCTCGCGGTAATTGCGCAGGGTCTCCTCATACGCCGCGAGCAGTTCTTTTCTCAAGGTTGCGGGAAGTGCTGCGAGCAAATCGTCGGGAAGAAGGGGGGCGTTAGTGGTCACGTCGTCAAGTTAAGCGAAGGTCAGACTTTCTTCGCTGGCTTCTTTTTAGATCCAGGAGACTTACGAGCGCCGACTTTCGGCCTGTTTAGTGCGCCTGCCTTTGCTCGATCCGGAAGAGCATCGACGTACTGCTTGCCGTAGTATGAAAGCCTTGCTTCTCGACCCGTGCCCAAATTGAAGAACCCGGCCTGACGCCTGGCGTTGTTCATGTCTCGGGCAAAGTGGGCGTCGTCGAAGTTCCTGCCGGCATCCACAATCACGCCCTTGAGATCTGACTTGGCGTGTACTTCCTCACCCTTCAACTCACGATACCTCGCAGCAACAGCCAGGATTTCACCCTTGTTCTGCGGATCCTTTGAGTGAAAGAACTCACCAGCGTCGCCTGGGTTGCCGAATTTGCCAAGCTGCTTTCCCTCGCTTCCAGGCTTGCCGCCGAGGCTCTTCACGGGAATTTCATCACCGAATAGAATGAGCGTCGCCTGCACTGCCCTCGCCCGCTCCTCCGGTGTGAGGGGCGCAAGGAGTTCGTACAACTTTGCGGGAATCTGCGCCACCGCCATTTTCGCCACAGTGCTTTAACGTCCTTCTATAGTGCTTTGTGAAGCACTATAGCACTTTTGAATGGCGCAATGAAGCTTATACCGTGCTAATACATTGTCTAGATGAATTGTTTGTAGCCCCCAGAACGAGATTGTGTCCATCTCGAATCGGCTGATGTACCGAAATCATGAGCTAACTCCTCCAAGAGAAAGTACGCGCACGGAACTCGATAACGGCGGTGATTTTACGAATACCATGCACTCGATTAGTGCATCATCCGCTCGGGCAGCGTCGGCGAAACCGACTGGTCCGTCAATTCTTTGGAGCAACATGTCGCCTAGGGCAACGGTGAGGAGCGAGGGGGCCTCCACGGGAGCATCGACTGAAGTCTTGCAGTCGATTCACGGGTTCATGTTGCGGGCTATAGAAAGCTGGGATCCAAGTTCCCGCTTAAAGGTGTCGTGGAAACTTGGGCCAATCGGCGATTTTCCTAACTGGGATGGTGACCTTCACATCGCGTTTAGGTTTGCCGGCTTGCGCGAAGATCGTCAAGATGCTGGCGGAATGTTGTGTTGTTAAGCCGTTCGCGAAAGTCGCGGTCTGACGCTCGAAAGTCGGAAACCATCGGCGAGCCGTTGACCCATAAGCGGCAATGTACGTGCCTCCTATCACCCGGCCATCTACTCAAGGTCTAACGCCGCTTTCAAACCTTGGTTCACCTCAGCAAGCATTTCTTTTGGAAGCGACCCCACAAGCCTTGAGAGCTTGGACCGGTCAAGAGTAGTTACTTGATGACAAACTGCAACACTTGCTTGAGGCAGTGAAGCAGTTCCCTTTGGCAGCGGTATTACGGTCAATGCGCGTCGGCTCTGCAAGTCTGACGTTGACACGGGCACAACGACAATCGAGCGCCAGTTCGGTGTCTGGTTAAATCCATCATGTGATAGGACTATGACGGGTCGCCGACCGGACTGCTCCGAGCCCGATCGCGGAGCGAGATCCGCCCAGAATACGTCGCCACGTTTCAAGTCTTACCTTCTTTGGTCGAGAGCAAATGGTCAAGAGACGCAGCTTCCAATTCCGAATCCAGGTCCAATACGCTACCCGCATGCTCGACCGCAAAGGCAGTGATGGCCTCGTGCCGAGCAAGTTTACGGCGCCGAAGAAGCCAAATCTCGATCGCTTGGCGTGCCAGAGCCGTCGCCGGCCGATTGGAGCGTTCCGCTTCCTTGCGCAGGTCATGATAGACCTGTTCCGGGAGTGGCAGATGAAAGTTATGCATGCCATTTTACTATGGCATGTCTGAATGGCAGCTTAGATGGCAAAGTCGTAGAAGTGCCGCCGCCCCGGACTTCAAAAGGAGCATGAGTATGCAAAACCGAAAACTTGGAAAAAGTGGACTCGAAGTTTCCGCTCTCGGCCTGGGTTGCATGGGCCTCAGCTTTGGGTATGGGCCAGCGGTGCAAAAAGATGACGGCATCGCGCTTATTCGCGCCGCCTATGAGCGGGGCGTTACGTTCTTCGACACAGCCGAAGCTTACGGCCCGTTCAAGAATGAGGAGTTGCTGGGCGAAGCCCTCGCCCCCATGCGCGATCAGGTTGTCATCGCGACGAAGTTCGGCTTCAAGAATGGGGTCCCTTCAGAGGGTGTCGATAGCAGGCCCGAACGCATCCGCGAAGTTGCCGATGCATCGCTGAGGCGGCTCAAAACGGATAGGATCGATCTGTTCTATCAGCACCGGGTCGATCCGAATGTGCCGATGGAGGATGTTGCTGGAACGGTTAAGGACCTGATAGGGCAGGGAAAGGTCTGTCATTTCGGGCTGTCAGAAGCGGGCGTCCAATCGATCCGTCGCGCTCACGCGGTGCAGCCGGTCGCCGCTCTGCAGAGCGAGTATTCGATGTGGTGGCGAGAGCCGGAAGCCGAGATTTTGCCGGTGCTGGAGGAGCTCGGAATCGGCTTTGTGCCCTTCAGCCCTCTCGGTAAAGGTTTTTTGACCGGCAAGATTGACGAAAGCACAACGTTTGACAGGACGGATTTCCGCAATGTCGTTCCGCGTTTTTCGGCGCAAGCCCGCAGGGCCAATCAAGGGGTCGTGGATCTGCTCGGGGAGATAGCCGCGCGCAACAAGGCAACTTCGGCGCAGATCGCGCTGGCATGGCTCCTCGCGCAGGAACCGTGGATCGTGCCTATTCCCGGAACGACCAAGCTATCCCGGCTCGAAGAAAACATCGGCGCCGCGAAGCTGTCCCTGAGCGCTGGCGATCTCAGCCAAATCCAGGATGCCTTATCGCATATCACCGTAGAAGGCGCACGCTATCCGGAGCACCTGCAGGCGCTGGTTGGACGCTAACGGCAGCCGTCCATGCGCGCAGTTCGCAAAGGCAGCCAGAGCGCCTAGAATCGCGTCATGCGGGTCCTGATAATAGGGGGAACGAAATTTATCGGTCCGCATGTTGCTCGGATTCTTGACGAGCAGGGGCACGAAGTTACGGTCTTCCATCGCGGCGAGACTGAATCCTCGATTCTGCCGGGGGCGGTGCGCCACATTCATCATCTTGCCGCGCAGATACCCATTCGTAGGTTTCCACCGGAGGTGGCCAAGGCGGATCCCGATGTTGTCATTCACATGATTGCTATGGGGGAGGAAGACGCCTCGGCGTGCATCGAGGCGTTTGCAGGACATACCGGACGAATGGTGTGGATCAGCAGCGGCGATGTCTATGCGGCGTGGGGGCGCTTTATCGGCATCGAAGAAGGGGAACCGGCGGCGGGATTGCTGACTGAAGAATCGCCTACGCGGCGCGTCCTCTATCCCTACCGAAACGCGGCCGTTGCTTCGAACGAGCCGAATTACTCTTACGAGAAGCTCTTGGTGGAACGAGCTGCGATGCGGAACGAAAGAGTTCCCGGGGTGGTGCTTCGGTTACCGAAGGTTTATGGACGGGGAGGCAATTCGGACCTGGCGACGGCATATCGCTATCGCCATCGCGGCGGGTGGCGCTGGACCCACGGATATGTCGAGAACGTAGCGGCAGCGATCGCTCTAGCGGCCACGCATCCCGCAGCTTCGGGTCGAATCTATAATGCCGGCGAAGTGCATACTCCGACTATCGCGGAGCGATTGGCTGAACTGCCCGATTTGGAAATCGCGTGCGACCTCGATAGCAAATTTCGTTTTGAGCACGATATCGCGTATGACACTACGCGGATACGGCGGGAATTGGGCTTTGAAGAGCCTGTGTCTTATCGAGAAGGACTTGAGCGGACGGGCTTCCGGCTGCCCGTCAGGGCCTAATTCATCGGCGCGGAGTGGCAATCTGGGATTGGAGGGAGTTGCTTGACTGCGAAAGAGATCGAAATCGTTACCGTAGACGGAAAAGCGGACGGGGTTCTATTCGAGGCCGAAGAAAAGCGGCCTTTGCCGGGGGTGATTTTTCTCACCGATATCGGAGGGATTCGCCCTTCGCAGCACGAGATGGCGCAGCGGCTGGCGGAGGAAGGCTATACGGTTCTGATGCCGAATATTTTTTATCGCACGAGCCGGGCCCCGCTGTTCGAATTGCCCGTGCAGTTTGGCGCAGAGCGCACCAACCAACGAATCAAGGAATTATCCGCTTCTTTGACGCCGGAGGCTTTTGAAAAGGACGCAACGGCATACGTAGACTTTATGGGCTTGCAGCCGGTGGTGGGAGCGGGACCGATGGGCGTGGTGGGCTACTGCTTTTCGGGCGCGCTGGCGCTGCGGATGGCAGCGATGGAACCGGCACGGATCGGGGCCGCGGCTTCGTTTCACGGCGGAAGGCTGGTGACGGACGACGCGTCGAGCCCGCATTTGCTGCTAGAGCGTATTCACGGGCGGCTTTATTTCGGCCATGCCGAGGAGGATCGAAGCATGCCGAAGGAGGCAATTGCAAAACTCAACGCGGCGCTTGAGGCTTGGGGCGGGCGCTATGAATCGGAAGTGTACCAGGGCGCGCATCATGGGTGGACAGTGCCTGATCTTCCGTCGTACAACTCGGAGGAGGCGCAACGCGCTTTCGAAAAATTGAAGGAGTTATTCGCGAGAACTCTGGGATAAACGGCGGCTGTGGCCTTACTGCGGCGAAGCGGCCCAATAGGCGCGATGGCCGATGTAATCGGGGTCGGGCAAGTTGCCGAGGATGACACGGCGGAGTTTCAGGATATCGACCTCGCCCTGGTGCTCATAGAGAACTTTGCCGTCCGGAGACAGCAGCATGGAGTAAGGAAGCGATCCTTCCCAGGAGGAAGAAAAAGCGTGCTGCATCTCGTCGGTGTCGGTAGAACCGAAGAGCAGATTGCGGCTGGAGCCGTGCAGCTTGTTCAGATACTTGAGAACGCCGGGCTCTTCGTCGGGCATGTTGGCTGAGACGGTGACGAAATCGTAGTCGCGAAGGCGGTACATGCGCCAGGTAGTTTCAAGGTCGGGCAGCTCATGCACGCAGCCGCCGCACCAGGTGGCCCAGAAGTTGACCAAGAGCACTTTGCCGGTGGGGTTGGAGCGCAGCTTCTTTAGATCGGCGTCGGAGGCGAGGTTGACGGTGATGGGCTCGGCTTCGATCTTTTTCATTTCGGCGACGCGGCCGGCTTCCTTCGAGATCCATTTAGTGGAGCAGCCGAAGACGCCGGTGTGAGTGACGGCAACCGGGCGGCCTGCGAGCAGCGCATCGATAGCGTCACGGGCGTTCTGAGTCTTCACGAGCGATTCGCGCTGACTGTTATCGACCCGGCCTTCGTAGCGCAGCTTGCGTTCCTTATCGAAGATGAAGACGTGTGGCGTGGCTTGGGGGCCATAGGCACGAGCCACGGTTTGAGTATCGCCGTCGTATAGATAAGGGAAGTCGAAGTGGCGGTAAGCGGCGCGGATCTTCATGTCGTCGAAGCTGTCGCTGACGTCGGTGTAACCGAGTTCGTCGAGGCGGATGGCCGCGGGATTGTTGGGCTGAATGGCCAGGAGAGCGACGCCCCTATCGCGATAATCGGCGGCGAGGCGTTCGATGCGGGTTTCGTAGAGCTGAGCGGTGGGACAGTGGTCGCAGGTGAAGACGATGACGAGGATCTTGCTAGAGGAGTAATCGCTAAGCTTATGAATTTTGCCATCTACGCCCGGCAGGGAGAAATCGGGTGCGGGAGAGCCGATGGGCAGAATGGGATGAGTGTCCTGAGCGAAGGCGAGCGAAGCGAAGACGGCGACAAAAGAGAGCAGCAGGGCGGCGAGACGCGAAATCACATTTGCACCTGAGACGAGCTTATCCCAGGGGTGGCGGAGACTTCCCGGACTAGCCTCGCAGGCCTTCGAAAGCCGCCTCGATTTCCAATTTGGCTTCGGGCGAGAGAGGCGTCAGGGGGAGGCGCGGCGGGCCTCCGTAGTAACCGTTGAGGTCCATCGCGTGCTTGAGCCCGGGGATGCCGTGTTTGGAAGCGACCATGCGAGAGGCCGGCGCGAGGCGCGATTGCCAATCGAGCGCGGCTTCGATTTCGCGCGCGCGAAAGGCCTCCCAGATGGTCACGCATGTATAAGGCAGAGGATTGGCGATTGCGAGGATGGCGCCCGAAGCTCCGGCCTGGAGCGCGGCTGAGAATCCGGCGCCCGAGCCGGAGAGCACTTTAAAGCCGGGTTTGACGGCGCGAACGGAAGCGGCGAGCTTTTCGAGATTGCCGGAACTGTCTTTCATGCCGATGATGTTGGGGTGATGGGATAGAGCGGCGATGGTTTCAATGGGTAAGTCATACCCGGTTACCTGCGGGATGTTATAGAGCAAGACCGGCAACTTACTCCGATCGGCGACGGCGCGAAAGAAGAGCGCTTGAGTTTCCGGAGTATGCATCTGGGTGCGGTAATAAAACGGAGTGAGTACGAGCGCGGCGTGAAAGCCGAGGGCCGCGGCGCGGGAGGCGATCTCGACGGTTTCATGCACGCTTTCGGCGCCAACGCCTGCGATGAGCGTTTTCTCTTCAGCGGCGGCTTCGCGAACCCACTCCATCAGTAGGAGGCGCTCGGGGACGCTGAGCAGAGGAGTCTCGCCCGTGGAGCCGCAGACGACGTAACCGGTGAGCGAAACCTGATTGAGCTTTTGGGTATTGTGAAGAACTTTCGCTTTATATAAGTTGCCGTCGTAATCGAAGCAAGTGGCGAGCGCCGGAAAGATGCCTTGGAGTTTCATAAATAGAAAAGCCTGCCCGACCGCTTGCGCGCCCGAGCAGGCTGCTAGAGCTGTTGCTCGACTTACTGGGCGACGAAGGTGATGACCAGCGTGTAGAGCGCGAGAGACTCGATCAGTACTAGACCGAGAATCAAGGCAACACGGATGGCGGCGACCGCGGCGGGATTGCGCGCCATAGCTTCGGCGGCGGAGGCGGTAGCGCGGCCTTGGCCAATACCGCAGAGACCGGCCGCGATGCCCATCGCGAGATAGGCGGCGGCTTTGCGGGTCGCGTCCGAGGGATTGCCTGCGCCTCCCTGCCCCTGCGCGAACATAGGCGTCGCGAGGGCCATCAGGGTGACGGCCAGCAGCATGAGTTTGTTTTTCACTTGGTTCTCCTTATGAGTTGTGCTTCCAGGAGGTGGTTCGACACCGTACGTTGGGACGCCGGGCGCTCACGCTGAAAGCGGGATAAGACCGTGGATCGAGTTAGTGCTCGTGGGAGACGGCGCCCCCGACGTAGACCATGGCGAGCATCATAAAAATGTAGGCTTGCAGGAATGAAACGAATAAGTGCAGCCCGATGAAGATGACGGGAACGATGACTTTAGTAAGTGCGATGAAAGTGAGATAGACCTGCTCGCCCGCGAACATATTGGCGAATAAACGGACGGTAAGAGAAAGAATGCGGGCGGAATGGCTTATGACTTCAATCAGCACCATAAGCGGCGCGAGCCACCAGATGGGGCCAAAAAACTGTTTGACGTAGCCGATGTTATGCACGCGAAGGCCGGCGATGTGATAGAAGACGAAAGTCGATACCGCGAGGCCGAGAGGGACCATTGCGTACATGGTGGGCGAATCGAATCCGGGGATGAGGCCGATTACGTTCATGAAGAGAACGAACCAGAAGATGGTTCCGAAGAAGGCGAGGTATTTGGGGCCATCGTGCCCGACTACCTCTTCGGCGGAAGCGTGGAAAAATTCGTAGGCCAGTTCGAGCGTGTGCTGGATCCTGCCGGGGCGGTCAACCGAGAGGCGTCCGCGCATCCAGCCGAAGAAGACCAGCATGACCAGGACGACGACGATCTCGCAGACCATCCAGTCGCTCCATGGATGGCGCGGATGTAGCGCGGGAAAGTGGATGGCGTTCAGGAACGTGTTCGCCGGGCCCGCGAGATGGCGGTTAAAGAGCAGCGTGATCCAGAGTTCGTGTTTTTCCATTCAGCGCGGGCGGAGTTTTCCAAGGATGCTTAGCAGAAGCTCGGTTGCGATTGAGAGCAGTACGGCAGCAGTGCTGGCGAAAAGCCCCAGAACAACCGGCAAAGGGTTGACACCCAAAGTTTTGACTATAACATAGCCCCCGGCGAACAGGACCAGATAGCGGCCGACGAAGGCGCCCGCTTGCCAGGGACGGCGTGGCGAGTCGGGGGAGGCGATGGAATCGGCGAGCCGGTCAAAGAGCCACAGATTGCCGAGCGAGATGGCGGCCCCGAGCAGGAACCCGAGGGCGGAGCGCGGCCCTTCGAGCCAAAGATAGGCGATGAAACCGAACAGGCCGAAGAGCGCAGTGAGGCGATACAGGCGGTGGGTGGTCATGGGCGGCGGGAGCGGTAGGAGTCGCGCGCCAGTTCGCGGAAAACCTGGAAGAGACCGGCGGCCATGCCGAGCGCGATGCCGAGTGCGCGGAGCCAGGAGTGGTGGAGCCAGCGGTCGCCCAGCGCGCCGAGAACATACCCGGCGGCTACGGAGGCGGGCAGGGTGAAGGCCAGAGACAGATACTTACCGAGCCACGTGAAGTTAGAAGCGACTTTGCGAGGCGATGGCAATGCAGGAACTCGCTGAAGAGGTCAGGATTCGGGTTCGAAGCCGGACGATGTTTGAGGGTCGGGCTGAAAGCCGGACCAGCGCTTGAGGCCAGGCATGGCGAGGCCGAACTGATCGAGCGCGCGGCCGACGATGTGGTCGATGAGATCGTCGATGGTTTGCGGCCGGTTGTAGAAGGCGGGCGCGGGCGGCAGCACGACGGCGCCCATGCGGGTGAGAGCCAGCATGTTTTCCAGATGGATTTGGCTGAAGGGGCTTTCTCGCGCGAGGAGGACCAGCTTACGGCGTTCCTTTAATATGACGTCCGCGGCGCGGCAGATGAGCGTGTCGCCGCAGCCCGCGCGGATGGAGGCGAGTGTACGCATGCTGCAGGGGGCTATGAGCATGCCGTCGGTCCGGAAGGAGCCGCTCGAAATGGCGGCGGACTGATTGTCGTCGTGGTGAACGTGAGAGGCGAGTTGTTCGGTCTGTTCGAGCGTATAAGGGGTCTCATGCAGGAGTGTGGCGCGCGACCAACGGCTCATGACGAGGTGAGTTTCAACGTTTAGGACTCGCAGGGCTTCGAGGGCGCGGATACCGAAGATGGCGCCGGAAGCGCCGGTGATGCCGACCACGAGTCGCATGGGAGATGGGAAACCAAAGATTAGCAGAACCGGGAAGTTCGCGGCCGGTACTCGAGTGGGGCGCGGATGGTGTTAAAAGCTTGACAGTTCCGGACGGGTAGCGGAGACTCGTAGAGACCCTAGCGCGGGCTAGGGCATTCACCGGTTCCACTATAAAGGAGCGCTATGCCCACATACCGAGGGCTCGTCATCTTCATCGTTACTTCCCTGGGATTTGTTTCTGCTTCCGGCATTCCGGCGTTTGCGCAGGCGGGAGCGCCGGCCCGAATTTTGGTTACCAAAGCTGTCGACGACGGCGACCTCGTTACGAGGACCGGCAACGTGCATCCGGCGGTGAGCATGGCGAACGATTTGGGACGCATGGCGGATGATCGGTTGTTGGAGCATTTGAAGCTGCAGTTGACGCGTTCGGCGGAGCGGCAGGCGGCGAGAGATGCGTATCTCGAAGAACTGCACAATCCGAAGTCGGCGAATTTTCATAAATGGCTGAGCGCGGGCGAGTATGAGCAGCGCTTCGGAGTAGCGGCGCCAGATGTGAACGCTGTGAAGGAGTGGTTGGAATCGCACGGGTTTACGGTGAATGCGACGTATCCGAACCTGGCGATCGATTTCTCGGGGACGGCGGGGCAGGTGCGCGAGGCGTTCCATACCGAGATTCACAACCTGGAAGTGAATGGCGAGCGGCACTTCGCGAACATGAGCGATCCGCGGATACCGGCTGCTTTGTCGGAAGTGGTGGCGGGCCCGGTGGCGTTGCACGATTTCAAACCGAGGGCCGGAGTAACGGCGAAGGCGCCGCGCGCGGGATACACGGTGGGCAACGGGTATGAACTGGTCGTGCCGGCCGACCTGCAGACTATTTACAACATGAATCCGGTGTACAACGCGGGCGTCTCCGGTCAGGGACAGACGGTTGTGCTGCTGGAGCGCACCGACCTGTATGCGAACGGCGATTGGAACTATTTCCGAAAGGCGCTGGGCCTGACCCGCAAGTTCCCGAAGGGGAATTTGCAGGTGGTGCATCCGCAACCGAATGCGGCGAACGGGAACAACGGCGGCCCGTGCGCGGACCCCGGGGTGAACGGCGACGACGGAGAAGCGGCGGTGGATGTGGAGTGGGCGAGTGCTTCGGCGCCGAGCGCCACAATCGAATTGGCGTCCTGCGCGGACACGGATTTGAACTTCGGGGCTTATATCGCGATGCAGAACCTGATCACGCAAGCGACGCCGCCTCCGGCGATCATGAGCTTGAGCTACATTGAGTCGGAATCGGAGAACGGCGCCGACGGAAACTTGTATGTTTCGGAGCTGTACGCGTTAGCGGAATCGGAAGGCGTTTCAATGTTTGTCGCGGCGGGCGACGCGGGCGCGGATACCACGGATCAATTCGCCGGCGCAGCCACGCACGGCATCAATGTGAACGGGCTGGCGTCGACCCTGTTCGACGTGGCGGTGGGCGGGACGGATTACGGCGATACATTCTTAAATGAAGCGCCTGTTTATTGGAATTCGACAAACGATCCGAGCACGTTTGAATCGGCCAAATCGTACATTCCCGAAATTCCGTGGAACGATTCGTGCGCGAGCCAATTGATTGCGTTGACAGTCGGGTTCCCGACGACGTACGGGGCCAATGGCTTCTGCAACGATCCGAGCTTCGGAGAGAAGTATTTCCTTGTTGTCGCGGGAGGCAGCGGTGGTCCGAGCGCTTGCGCCTATGGCAGCCCGAACATAGATGGCGTGGTGGGCGGAACGTGTTCGGGATATCCGAAGCCGACTTACCAGACGCTAGCGGCGGGCAATCCGAACGACGGCGTGCGCGACTTGCCGGATGTAGCGATGTTTGCGGCGAATGGCGTGTGGGGCCACTACTTCGTTCTCTGTAATTCGGATCCTTCGGGAGGCGGTCCGTGCTCGGGCAGCCCGGAGACGTGGTCGGGCGCGGGAGGAACATCGTTCGGGGCGCCGATTTTCGCGGGCATTCAGGCGCTGATTAATCAGGCGACGGCTTCGCCGCAAGGCAATCCGAATTTCTTCTACTATCTGCTGGACAATTTCCAGGCATCGAGCCCTGGAATGGCGGCTTGTGACTCGACGCTCGGCAAGGCCGTGAATTCGAATTGCATTTGGCACGATGTCACGCTGGGAGACATGGATGTGAATTGTCTGCCTCTAAAGAACAAGAAGGGCAAGGTGGTGGGTACGTTCAATTGCTATTATCCGAAAACCAATCCCGGTGTAAACGGCGTGCTTTCGCTTTCCAATTCCAAATATGAGCCGGCGTATCCGGCGATTCCGGGGTGGGATTTTGCGACCGGAATCGGAACGCCGAACGTGGCGAATCTGGTTGCGAATTGGCCAGGAAGTATTACGGGCGCAAGCGTGAAGAAATAGGCAGTTAGGATAACGGCGGGAGTGTACAGTACCGGGACGGCTTGACTCTTATACCGTTTTGCCTGACACTCCTAAGCAGTCGATTAAGCGATCCCAGCTGTGGCTTGAATTTCGGAGGATTATGCGTAAAGCCTTGTCGTTTGTTTTCGCGATGACCTTAAGTTTGTGGGCATTGAGCACAGCCAAAGGCGCGAGCCTTTGCGACTCAGTTAGCGGCAATATTGTGAGTAACTGCGGTTTTGAATCCGGCAGTTTCTCGGGTTGGAGCGTGACGGGTAATTTGCTGGGTGGAGTTAATGGAAACTATGTCGGCGTGGATTCCAGCAACCCAAACAGTGGAAACTATGAAGCGTATTTTGGCGCGCCCAGCTCAAATTTTGAGACCGGGTCGGGGAATTTGTACGGGCCTTCGACGGTACTGAGCCAGACTGTGGCAGCGTTGCCTGGCGAGTACTACCAGGTGCAATTTTTTGTGGATCAGGCGGCTTGCACGCCTGGGACGGGAGACAACGACTGCGGCCCGGGCTATCACAACTCCTTCAGCGCATTTTTCGACGGCGCCAAGCTGCTTTCTGAGAAAGACGCCGCGAGTACGAACGGCTCATATCAGGAGTACAGCTTTATAGTAGGCACCACGGCCGGAGTGGTTCCGTATAACTCGAACCTGCTGGAGTTCGACTATACGAACGATGCCGGCTACTGGTACATCGACGATGTATCGGTTCAAGCGGTAGGCCCCACGCCGGAGCCGGCGACGTTCCTATTGGTGGCGCCTTTCCTGGGCTCGCTGTATTGGGCGCGTCGCAGGAAGAAATCAGCATAAGACTTATTGGTTAGCCGCGCGCAACGGGCGCCAAAGGCGAAGGCGTCTATGCGCTCACGTATCCGAGTCCCGCATGAGTGAGGCCGCTGTCGAACACAGCGGCTTTTTCATTAGTTAGGGGCTGTGGCGGAGTACGGGGCGGCGGGTGCGAATAACGCTTTCGATGATGTCGGCAGAGCGCTCGGCGCCATTGGTTTGGGCGATGGCGTCGCGCATGCGCAGCGCGGCGGATTTGTAGGTAGCGTTCGAAAGCACATCCTCTATCCGGGATCGGAGCCGGGCGGGCGTGAGATTGCGCCGCTTCATGAAATCGCCGGTCCGAGTCCAGCGGATGCGAGCAGCGACGCCGAACTGATCGAAGTTGAGAGGAATGGCAATTAGAGGGACGCCGGCGGCCAGACTTTCGAGAGTCGTGTTAAGGCCGCCATGCGTGATGGTGAGCGCGGCGCGTTCGAGCAATTGAAGCTGTGGCGCGAATTCGACGACGAGCGGGGCGCCGGGAAGATCGCGAAACTCCCCCGCTTTCGCAGCGCCGCCGAGCGAGAGAACTAGCTGCGCGCGAAGACCAACACAGCTTTGCGCGATGGTTTCGAAGATGCGGCGATGCTGGTTGACGGTTCCGAGCGAGGCGTAGATGAGAGGTTGGCCGTTGAGACTGTGCCAAGGGAAGGGCGGGGCGGGCTGCGTAGCGGGGCGGATGGGACCGACGTAATGGAAGCAGGCGGGGAGTTGCTTGCGTGGAAAATCGAATTCGGCATTCTGTTGGCTTAGCTGCGCGAAGGGAGAGAAAGAATCGCCCGTGCGGGCGAGAGGATGCAGACCCCAACGTGTGCGATATCGATTGACAATGCGACGCGTGCGGACAGCAGCAACGTCCAGAATTCGATAGATCAGCCGGTTGCGGAGGACAGCAAGTGGGTGATTGCTGTACGACCAGGTGGTGAACATAAGCGGAACAGCGGGCTCGATGTTCATCGAAAGCGCGCTTGCGACATCTACCCAGGGCAAGCGGGTCACCTCCGCAACGGAGCCGCTGCAGGCTTCGGCCTGATCGACAACGATGCCGTCCAGAGCGGCGCGCTGGACCAGATCGGGACCTTTATTCAGAATGGCGTCATAGCGAAGCTCGTCGAAGCGGCCTTGAGCGCGCAACGCGGCGACGGCGCCGCGCTTTCCGATGTCGCGCTTGAGTTGAGAGAAGGTTCCGGGAGGGGCGGCGCCGGGATCGGTGGAATAGAAATCGAAGCCGCAGGCGCGAATTTGGGATTCGTTATCGGAGAGGCCAAAGAAGACGACGCGATGGCCGCGCTTTTTCAATGCGCCGGCGAGCACCAGGAAAAGGTTGAGATGGCTCGGCATGGGGAGGCAGAAGACGCCGATGTTTGCCATGAGTGTCAGGAGGCGAGGACGGATTCGCGGAGTAGAGGCTGGCGGGTAGCGATGGCTTCTTCGACGATGGCAGCCGCCGTTAAAGCGCCGCGAGTAGATTGGATGGCGGCGCGAATAGGCGCTTGGCGTTCGCGATAGCCGGGCGTGCTTAGAATCTTGCGTGCGGCGCAGGCGATGGCCCGCGCGGAACATTTTGCCGCCGGAACAGTTTCGCCGGTTTGCGTATAGGCGATGCGCGCGGCGACGCCGAACTGATCTCCAGTGATAGGAATGGCGATCAGCGGCACTTGAGCGGCGAGCGCCTCCATTACGGAGTTGAGGCCGGCATGCGTGATCGAGAGCGATGCGCGGGAGAGTAGCTCGCGCTGAGGCGCGTAGTCGACAACGATGGCATTGGCGGGAAGCGCTACCGAGGGACTGCGGCCGTTGCCGCCGAGAGCGACGATAAGCTGGACGGGCAAATGGGCACAGCCTCGAACGATAGCGTCCCAGATGGGGGTCCGAGAGCCGAAGACGGTCCCGAGAGAAGCGTAGACGATGGGGCGCCCATCGAGGCGATCGTACGGGAACGGGATGTCGCGCTCCGATTCGCGGCGGTAGGGGCCGACGTAATGAAGAACGCGGGCCGGGTGAGCGCGAGGAAGATCGAATTCGGGGACGAGCTGGGTAATTTGCGCGAGAGGCGAGAAGGAATCGTCGGGGGAGCGGTACGGGCGCAGGCGCGCGGCGCCGCGGTAGCGATTCAATGTGCGATGAAGCGGAGAGATCATCAGGTCCCGAACGGTATAGCCGAGCCGATTGCGGAAGCGGGCCCAGGCCGCGTCGCGGTAGGGCCAGGGCAAGAAATCGGGCGGAACGGCGGGGTCGCTATGAAGGGGCAGAGCGTTGCAGAGGGTGACGAACGGAAGGCCGAGCGTTTCGGTCGCAGTGGCGCCGCCGGGCTGAGAGACATCGACCACGACGCCATCGACGCCGGCCGATTGGAGGGCGAGCGGGGCCTCTTCGCAGAGCATGCGGGCGCTCTTAACAGAGTAATCGAGGAAGTTGCGGATGGAGACGCCTTGTTGAGCGACGACCAGATCGACATAGTGCTGGACGGAGAAGCCGCGGGTAGGAAGCGGGGAGAAGGCGAGGCCTTCGGCGGAAATTTGTTGTGCTAATTCGTGAGCTTGGAAGACGGTGACACGATGGCCGCGGCGGATGAGTTCGCGGCCGATGGCGCCCATGGCCATGACATGACTCGGTCCGGCATCGCAGATGCAGGCGATGTGTAGGGAAGGCATCGCTCAAAGTAATTATGCATGGGAAGGCGGCCTGATTTGGAAGGCCCGAGAAAACTTGTTTATGGATGGGTATCGGCTGCGGGGCCTTTGACGCTCATTGATTGCAATTCGCGCTGGGCGGCGCTAGCCGCGGCTTTAACGACATCCAGGTGCATGAGAGCGGCTTGCCTCATCTCTTCGCTGTGGAGAGTAACGCCGAGCTCCCGTTCGATCTCATGACGCGCCAGGCCGCACTCGCGGGCGATGCTGTGTAGGCGCGCAAGGGCGCTGCTCAACATGGCGGCCGGCAGGCGACGACTCCTAAACAAGCCGCCGCCTCCCGCTCCGCAGTCCGAAGCTCCTTCCGCGCAGAGACAACGACGGACGCTGCGGGCGCGGAGGTGACGTGACCTCGGATCAAGTGTTCCGCCGCGCGAAAATAGCGGCGCGAACGGTGCGAGACTGCCACCCCAAGCTCTTTCGAAGCCGTTGGAAACCGCCGAAGAATCGTGTTGCATTTTCCGGGGTTAGGTGGCATAGTCCCCATTAGCTGACATTACGTACTCAACTGTTTGCTAGTTTGCTAGAAACTGGGTTTGCAGTCAAGCTTAATTTGCGAGGATTCTGTTGAAAAGACGCGAAGTCATTGAGCCATTGCAGAAAAGGCCAGACCGTCCGCAGATGTCCTTTGTTGTCGAGCCATCTTTACGCGAACGATTTCGCAAGGCGGCGGGCGGCCATGGCGGCATGACGTCCGTGTTGCGGAGATTCGTGAAGACTTTTGTCGATAATCGCGGAAGAATTGCAATTATTCCGGGCGAGGGCCAGGTGGCAGGGGTCTTTGTTCCTCTGGACCAGTCGCTGATCGATAGCTTGACCGAAGTTGCGCGCCCGATGGCGGCGGAGGACCTATTAGAGGAAATGGCGCGGGCAGTGGCGCTTGGCTCAGGCGACCAGGTGAGCCTCACCGTTTCGCGCGAAATGGCCCCGATGGTTTACGCCTTCGTCGCTTTCATGGCCGAGCCGCAAACCGAACCTAATAAGCAGGTCATCCAGGCTTTGCTGCAGGATCTTTTTTCGCATTCGGAGTCGGAAGAATAAGAGCCGCTCGGGCTGATTACGTTCGGCAAACGAGCAGGGCGCGGCGCTCCTGTAGGATGGCGTAGAACGATGGCGAAGGGTGAGGAATCGCGGAGACTGGATTGGGCGGAGCGGTGGGTGCGGAGCGGCCTGGAGCTTTCGCGGCCTCCGGCTTTTTTTGAGACGCTGCAGGCCGATATGAGCGAATCGCGAGCGCTGGTTGAACGCGCGCGAAGGCACGGGGTTCGAGTCACGTATGCGGCGATTCTGGTGCGCGCGGCGGCGCTGGCGCTGGAGGCGAATCCGGACCTGCACGTGGTGGTTTGCGGGGGACGGGTGCATTCGCCGGCGCAGGTGGATATAGCGGTATCGGTCGCGGCAGAAGGAGCGCTCGCGCCTGTGATGGTGCTGGAAGGCGCGAATCTGAAGAAGCTCCCTGAAGTGGCGGCGGAACTGGCCGGGCGCGTGGAAGCGGTGCAGAAAGCGGACGCGCGGACAATGGAGAGTTTGCGCAAGCGGGGTTGGGCTGCGCCGTTCGGCGGCATGCGCAAGGCGGTGCTGCGCGGACTTTATCGCTCGCCGGCGTTTCGACGGAAGAGCGCGGGAACATTTCAGGTGAGTATTGTTCCAGCCGTGGATCAATTCATCACGCCTGTGTTCGGCGGGACGGCGGTATTGACGGCGGGCCGGGTGGCGGAGCGGGCGGTGGCGGAAAATGGAGCGGCGGTGGTGCGGCCGACCGTGCACCTGGCGTGCTGCGCGGACCATCGCGTCTGGAACGGAGCGGCCGCGGGGACATTTCTGCGAGCGGTACAGGAGGTTCTGGAGGGCGCCGCGCTGGGGGCGGAGTTGCCGATTACAAACGATTGATGAGGCTTGCGACGTACCCGGCGCCAAAACCGTTGTCGATGTTGACGACCGTGACGTTGCTCGCGCAACTGTTGAGCATTCCGAGCAGGGCGGCGAGGCCGTTGAAGCTGGCGCCGTAGCCGATGCTGGTGGGGACTGCGATCACGGGGCAGGAGACCATTCCGCCAACGACACTGGGCAGCGCTCCTTCCATGCCGGCGCAGACAATGGCGACTCGCGCATCGAGCAGGCGCTCGCGTTGATGGAGCAGCCGATGGATGCCGGCCACGCCGACGTCGCAAATCGCTTCCACATGATTGCCCATGGTTTCGGCGGTGAGCTGCGCTTCTTCGAGGATAGGCAGGTCGCTGGTGCCGGCGCAGACGGCGGCGATTTTGCCCTTGCCATAGACGCTGCGGTCGCGCCAAACACGGACAACGCCCGAGGCGGGGAAGTGCTCGGTCTCCGGGGCGATGGCGGCGACGCGGGCGGCCATTTCGGGGGTCGCGCGGGTAAGCAGGAGATTGCGCGAACGGGCGAGCAGGGCAGCGGCGATCGACGCCACTTGATCGGCAGTCTTGCCCTGGCCCAATATGACTTCGGGCATGCCGTGGCGCATTTCGCGGTGGTGATCCACTTTGGCGAAGCCGAGGTCTTCGAAGGGTAGATGACGCAGGCTGTCCAGAGCATCGGGGACGCTGGCGCGGCCGTCCCGTACTTGTTCGAGGAGCTGTTGGAGACTCTGAGAGTTCATGAGGGAAGCGCGAGTATCTTCTAAAATGGTAGCGTCCGTTAGAACGTAACACCGCGCACAAACGGCTGCCAAACGGCCTGTGCGCTCTGAGCCTTTACATGCCGCGCTTTTGGAAACGTTTGCGCCTCACGCTCGAAATGATCAAATTCGAACATAGCGTCTTCGCGCTGCCGTTTGCGTTGACGGGCGCGCTGCTGGCGTGGCGGGAGAGCGGCTTCGAAACGGCGGGCTTGGGATGGCGGCTGGGCTGGATCGTGGTGGCGATGGTGGCGGCGCGCTCGGCAGCCATGGCGTTTAACCGAATTCTGGATGCGCAGGTGGATGGACGAAACCGGCGAACCGCGGCCAGGCATTTGCCGGCGGGGCTGCTGCCGGTTCCGTTCGCGTGGGGCTTTACCGTCACCGCTTCCGTGGTTTTCTTGGGGGCCGCGCGACAGCTGGGGCCGCTGTGTTTCCTGCTCGCTGCGCCGACGCTCTCGATTCTATTCTTCTATTCATTTGCGAAGCGCTTCACCATGTTTTCGCATTTTATCCTGGGATTCTGTTTGGGCATGGCCCCGGCGGCGGCATGGGTCGCGATGCGCGGAACGTTGGACCCGCGAATCTTGTGGCTTACGGCTGCGGTGATGTTCTGGACTGCGGGCTTCGATGTGATTTATGCGTGCCAGGATTATGAGTTCGATTGCGTGGAAGGGTTGTGCAGCATTCCGAGGCGCTTTGGAATCGGCGGCGCGCTTCTGATTGCGCGCTTTCTGCATGTGGCGATGATTGCGTGCCTGCTGGCGCTGGTGAAGTCCTTCCATTTGGGCGGATTGAGTCTGGCGGGCGTCGCGGCTGTAATCGCGTTGTTGGTTTATGAGCATGCGCTGGTGAAGGCCGACGACCTTTCGCGCGTGAACGCGGCGTTCTTCACAGTGAATGGCTATGTCAGCGTGCTGTTCTTTGCGTTTTGGGCCGCGGATATCTTGGTAGGCAGGGCATATTCCGGATGACCATGACACGCGCGCGGATCGAGGACCGGCGGCTGAGGCCGATTCTGGACAAAGTTGAATCGTGCGAAAGGCTGAGCTACGAAGACGGCGTGGCGATGTACCGAAGCACGGACATTCTGTCGCTCGGATACATGGCCAACCTTGCCCGCGAGCGCAGGCACGGTGACATCACGTATTTCAATGTGAACCGGCACATCAATCCGACGGACGTGTGCGTGGCGAGCTGCCGACTCTGCGCGTTCGGCAAGAGAGCGAAAGATCCGCATGCCTATACGATGTCGCTCGAACAGGTTTGGGAAGCGGCGGGGCGCGGGTATGCGGAGGCGGTGACGGAGTTTCATATCGTCGGCGGGCTGCATCCGGAGTTGACGCTCGATTGGTTTTGCCAGATGATCGCGGGACTGAAGGAGCGGTATCCGGGCGTGCATTTGAAGGCCTTCACCATGGTGGAGGCGGCTTACCTGGCCAAACGCGCGAAGATCTCGATTCGGGAGACGCTGGAGCGCCTGAAGGACGCAGGCGTGGATTCGATGCCGGGCGGTGGGGCGGAGGTTTTTTCAGAGCGCGTGCGGCGCATTATCTGCGACCACAAGATCGACGGGCAGGAGTGGCTGGAGGCGGCGCGAGCGGCGCATCAGATCGGGCTTAAAAGCAATTGCACGATGCTTTACGGGCATCTGGAGACGGCGGAGGACGCAGCCGATCACCTGGTGCGATTGCGCGCGCTGCAGGACGATACGCAGGGGTTCGTGACGTTCATTCCGCTCGCGTTTCACCCAGATCACACCGCTCTGGCGCATTTACCGAAGACGACCGGAATGGACGACCTCAAACAGATCGCCATTTCGCGGCTGATGCTCGACAACATTCCCCACATAAAGGCGTATTGGATCATGATGACGCCCGGCGTGGCGCAGATTGCGCAGAGGTTCGGAGCGAACGACATCGATGGCACGGTGGTGGAGGAGAAGATCTATCACGACGCTGGCGCGACCACGGCGCAGCACATGAGGCGGCAGGATCTATTGCGATTGATTCGAGAAGCCGGCCGCGAGCCGGTGGAACGCGATACGTCGTACCGGCCGGTGACGCGAAGCGAGTCGGCGTTTACTGTGCTTGTTTAGGCGATCACGCAGCCGACACGCGGTCCCCGCGAAATAGCGAAGCGAGCTTGCGGAAAAGGCCGGCTTTTTGCGCCGGCAGATCGGATTCGGGCTCCGAGGCATGCTGCCCGGCGATGCAGGAGACCAGGAAATTTTCCGGCAGATAAGAAGCGCCCTCGGCGGACATGGACGCGAGCCACTGCTTTCCGGCTTCATCGATAGTCCGGAGTGATTCGAGATCCAAAACGAGCTTGCGGGATCCCAACGTGGTCTTGGCCGTACGCCAGGAACCGTTCAGTTCCGCAATATCGGATTGGGTCAATGAGCCGATTAGTTGGAAGCGGAGCACGGCGATGCTGTCGTGGATGTAATACTTGAAGGAAGACGGCCGCATCCGGGTGGTGGAGGGAGCAGCAGAGGGTTGCACAGACGCCTTGGCCGGCTGCGTTCTCTGGCTAGATTGTTCCGCCATACCTGACATTTGATTCCTAGCGTGCAAATCCAGTTCCAGTTTGTTCGCCCAAGCAGCGGTTGTTCGGGGCGAGATGGCGGACGAGAGTGGGCGAAAAACGGACGAGAATGCTCAAGTTAACGATAAGTGCTCCGGGGACAAAGCTTTTTAGGAGTTTAGGGAAACATACGCGTGAAGAGAGAACGTCGTCTTATATCGCAGGATTCAAACTATGAGGAACGTTCTTCATCTTGACCGCTCATTCACCTTACAGGATAACCGTTTCAATGGCCTTTAGCCAATCCCCTAATAAACTGTTACACGCGCTGGGCGCTGTGCTGCTGGCGGCAGCCTTGAACGCAGGCGCGGCCAGGGCGCAGGACCAGCCGGCGCCGAGTTCGAGTGATTCCGGCCACGCACAACAGTCGGCTCAATCCGCCGAGCAGCCGCAACCCGGTCAGGCGCAGCAGACGACGCCGCTGCCTCCCAAAGAAGAGCCCGGGGTTCGGGCGCCCGGGAAAACACCCCAGGGAGAAGACAAGCGCATTTTGGGTGTGTTGCCGAATTACCGAACGGCGGAGATGAATGCCGTGGGCCATCCGCTCACCGATGAGCAGAAGCTTAGGATCGCGGTCAAGGATTCCTTCGATTACCCGTTGGTGTTTGTAGGGGCGGGGTATGCGGGACTCTATCAGCTCGAGAATTCGCACGCGGAGTTCGGGCAAGGGGCCAAGGGATATTTCCGCCGGTTCGGAACCTCTTATTGCGACCAGGTGAGCGGGAACATGATGACGGAGGGATTTTTTCCGATTCTGTTGAAAGAAGATCCGCGCTACTTCCGGATGGCGGAGGGCAGCAAGGGAAAGCGATTGTGGTACGCGCTGACGCGCATCCTAGTGGCGCGCACGGACGCGGGCGACAAGACCGTAAATTTCGCCGAATTATTAGGGAACGGCGTTTCGGCCGGAATCGGGCTGTCGTATTATCCGGACGACCGGAACGCCACGGGCTATCTCGAAAATTGGGGTACGGCGCTGGCGACGGATGCGGCCTCGCAGGTGTTGAAGGAATTCTGGCCCGATATAAAGCGGCGATGGTATGTGCGTCATCACAAAGTTGCGGCGGGGCAGTAGAAGCCTTGGGGCGGCGGCGCTGATGCTGGCTTGCGCCGCGTGTGTTTGCGCACGGCAGAGCACAGGCTCGCAGGGGGCGCATCAGTCGACATTCGACGTCTCGACCCTGAAATACATGGGATGCAAGCCCGGTGAAAGCAAGATCGTGACGGCGACCGTGACGGTGACGGACGAAAACGGCCGGAGCGCGTCGCGCAGTACCAAGATCCGGGTGAATTGCGAGCCGCCGTATGAGCGGTATCCGGACTTGGTGTTTGCAAAGAACGATGCGGGCGTGACGGCATGCAGCCGAGGTATTCTGCTGGGCCAAGTGGCGGCGGCCGCGAGCGCGCGGAATTACACGGTCATCCTGATCGGGCATCGCGCCGAAGACGAATGGGAGACGATGGGGAATTTTGGACCGCAGTTAGACCAGACGCGAGCGTTGAATGCCGCGGCGGTGCTGATCGGTTGCGGGAAGCTGAAGCCGTCCTCGATCCGGATCGACTCGGCGGGAGTGGCGACGAATCCGGCGCCTGCTTCGACGGCGTGCGCCGAGCCGGCGGAAACCAATAGGAGCGCGGATGCGGAAGGCCGCGTGGAAGTGTACCTGGTGCCTCCGGGCGGCAAGTACTTGCCCGAGAATGCGAAGCATCTGGCGAGCCTGCCGCCGCAGATGCCCGGTGTGAGTTGCGAGGGAAGATAGTTTAGGAGATCTGCCTGTGCCGAGTGCCGTAGAAGGATATGTGCGTGAAAATGAAGCACGCCTGCTGAACGAGCTGCTGGACCTGTTGCGCATACCGAGCGTGAGCACGCTGCCGGAGCACAAGGGCGATGTGGCGCGTGCCGCGCAATTTGTGGCGGATCGGCTGGGACGGGCGGGGCTCGAGAACGTGCAGGTGATTCCCACGGCGCGGCACCCGCTGGTTTATGCGGAGTGGCTGCATGCGCCGGGCAAGCCGACGGTGCTTTGCTATGGGCATTACGATGTCCAGCCGCCGGACCCGCTGGAGTTGTGGAACTCGCCGCCGTTCGATCCGAGCATTCGCGACGGCAATATTTACGCTCGCGGCGCATGCGACGACAAAGGGCAGATGTACATGCACGTTAAAGCTGTCGAAGCATTGCGTGCGGTGAATGAAGGCAAGCTGCCGGTCAATTTGAAATTCCTGATCGAAGGCGAAGAGGAGATCGGCGGCGAATCGGTTGCGCACTACGTGGCTTCGCAGAAGGAAAAGCTGAAGGCGGATGTCGCGTTGGTCTCCGATACGGAGTTGTTCTCCGATGGCGTGCCGACCCTTTGTATCGGGTTGCGGGGGCTGCTCTATGCCGAGATCGAAGCCAGTGGTCCGGCTCGCGATCTGCATTCGGGAATGTATGGCGGGGCCGCGCCGAATGCCGTCTACGGGCTGATCGAACTGCTGGCGAAGGCGAAGGACGCGGATGGGCACATTCGCATTCCAGGCCTGTACGACGACGTAGCGGCGCCCGAGCAGGCTGAGATTGAGAGCTGGAAGCGGCTGCCGTTTTCCGAAGAAGAGTTTCTGCGCCACGAAGTCGGGTCGACGCAACTCACAGGCGAGCCGGAGCAATCGGTTCTGGCGCGCATCTGGGCGCGGCCTACCTTCGAGGTACACGGCATCGCGGGTGGCTTCACCGGAGCTGGAGCGAAGACCGTGATTCCCGCGAAGGCCACGGCGAAAGTGAGCATGCGGCTCGTGCCGAAACAAGATCCGCGGCGCGTCGTGGCGGCCTTGGACAAATGGGTTCAGGAGAACCGGCCAAAGGGCATTCAGACGCAGGTGCGAATTCTGAGCGCGGGGCCAGCGATTTCGGTGAACCCGAATCACCCCGCCATCCAGGTGGCCGCGAAAGCGTTCGCCGAAATGTTAGGAAAGCCGACCGTATTTATCCGCGCGGGCGGGTCGATTCCGATCGTCGGCGATTTCGCGACACATCTTGGGATTCCGACGGTGCTGATGGGATTCGGGTTGCCGGACGACGGCCTACATTCGCCGAACGAGAAGTTCCGGATCAGCAACTACTACCAGGGAATCGCGACGATTGCGCACTTCCTGGAACAATACGGACGGCAGTAGCAGGCGGGCGGCCATGCTAAGTTGAAGTGACATGTTGCAAGACCTTGTTCTTGCGCTGGGTCTTCAGGCGCTCGATCGCAAGATCGTCAGTCTCCAGAACGAGATTGCGACGCTGCCCAAGCACATTGCGGAAATTGAGAAGCGGCTGGAAGCGCACACCCGCCGCCTGGAAGCGGGCAAAGCCGCCTTGAGCGCCAACCAGCGCGACCGAAAGAAGCTGGAAGGCGATGTGCAGATGCACCAGCAGAAGGCATCGAAGCTGAAGGATCAAATGCTTGAGGCGAAGACAAACGAGCAGTACCGCGCCTTTCAGCACGAGATCGAATACGCCGAGGGCGAAGTGCGCAAGGCGGAAGACAAGATTCTGGATCTGATGGAGCAATCGGAGCCGCTCGAAAAGAATTTGAAAGCGGCCGAGATGGAACTGAAGAAAGAGCAGCAGCACGTAGAAGCCGAAAAGAACCGCGCGCGCGAGCGCACGGCGGTTGATCAAAGAGCGCTCAGTGAAGCGAACGCCGATCGCAAGAAGACGGCGGCCGAGATGGATCCGAAGCTCTACGCGCATTACGAACGCATACGCAAGAAGACCAAAAACACAGTGGTTGCCGATGCGACGGACGGCCGGTGCGACGCTTGCCAGATCGCGCTGCGGCCGCAATTCTTTCAGGATCTGCGGCGCGGAGACCAGGTTATGTTCTGCGAAAGCTGCGGCCGGATGCTGACCTACAATCCCATCGTCGACATCCAGAGCGATGTCGCAGCATCCCAGCAAACCGCCTGAAGCCGGAACCAGACACTCTTCATCGACATTTCGTTCGGCGCGAGAATGAAGTTTGATATTCTCACGAGTTTGGCCGGCCTGGCAGCCGGTTGGGAGGTGTTTAGTGAAGGTCTTCGAGAGTTCCGATGTCAGGAACGTGGCTTTGATCGGACATGGGCACTGCGGCAAAACATCGCTCGCGGCATCGATGCTGTTCACTGCGGGCGCAACGGACCGGCATCTCAAGGCCGATGAAGGAAACACCATCACGGATTTCGACGAAGAAGAAGTGGCGCGCAAGCTGAGCGTGAGCTCGGCAGTGGCCGCGGTGGCGTGGCAAAGGACCAAGCTGAACCTAATTGACACGCCGGGCTACAACATTTTCCTGAACGACACGCGGTCGGCGTTGATCGCGGCCGATGGCGCGCTGGCGTTGGTGGATGGCGTTGCGGGAGTGGAAGTATCGACCGAGAAGGTGTGGCAATTCGCGGAAGAATTCAAGCTGGCCTGCGCGATTGTGGTGAATAAGCTCGACCGTGAGCGTTCTTCCTTCGAGCGGGCTCTTGAAAGCATTCAGGATCGGTTCGGCCGGCCGGCGGTGCCGATTCATTTACCGATCGGCTCGGAGAAAAATTTCACAGGCGTTATCGACCTGATCCGGATGCGGGCGCACGCCTATAATGCGGGCGGAAACGGCAAAGCCACGGAGGGTTCCATTCCGGCGGACTCGCAGGAGGCCGCAAACAAGGCGCATGAAGCTCTGGTGGAGATGATCGCCGAAGGCAACGATGAGTTGATGGAGGAGTTCTTCGCGACAGGAACGCTGCCGGTGGAGCATATAGTTTCCGGGCTCAAGCAAGCGGTCCGCGAACGGCGAATCTTCCCGATTCTGTGCGCGGCGGCCACGCACAATGTAGGCAGCGATCTGATTATGAACTTCGCGGCGGAGCTGTTCCCCTCGCCCCTTGAGCGGCCGCCGGTAGAAGCCATGCAAGATGGCAAACCGGTCGAAAAAAGCATCGCGCCGAAAGAGGCCGTTTCGGCATTCGTTTTTAAGACCGCGGCCGATCCTTTCGCCGGGCGAGTGACTTATTTCAAAGTAACCTCCGGATTGCTAAAGGACGATGCACATTTGACGAATATGCGTTCGGGCGTGAGCGAACGACTGGCGCATATTGCGACGCCGTTCGGCAAGGCGATGCAGCCGATAACGGAACTGCGCGCGGGCGACATAGGCGTCGTGGCAAAACTCAAGGAAACGCTGACCAGCGACACGCTCTGCGAAAAGACGAATTGCGTGATTTACCGAGGCGTGGACGTGCCGGAGCCCTCGATCGGGTTCGCGATTTCAGCCAAGACGAGGAGCGACGAAGACCGCCTGAGCACGGCTCTCGCGAAAATTTTGGAAGAAGATCGCGCGCTGCGCTTCTATCGCGACCCGCAGACGAAAGAATTTCTGCTGGCAGGCAACGGGCAGCAGCATCTGGAAGTGGTGGTGAGCCGCCTGAAGCGCCGCTATGGCGTCGAAGTCGAGTTGAAGGCGCCGAAGATTCCATATCGCGAAACGGTTCGCGGAGTTGCAAGCGTGCAGGGCCGGCACAAGAAACAGACCGGAGGCCACGGCCAGTTTGGCGATTGCTGGATCAAGATCGAGCCGCTTGGGCGCGGCGAGAAATTCCAGTTCGTTAACGATATATTCGGCGGCGCGATTCCGAAGCAATATATTCCCGCGGTGGAAAAGGGAATTGTAGAAGCCGCGGAGCAGGGGTTTGTCGCAGGCTATCCGGTTACGGATTTCAAAGTGACGCTTTACGACGGTTCCTATCACGATGTGGACTCATCGGAAATGGCGTTCAAGCTGGCGGCGCGAAAGGCGTTCCGGGCGGCGATGCAGCAGGCGAAACCGGCATTGCTCGAACCCATCATGAAGGTGGAAGTGGAGACGCCCACCGAGTTCGCAGGCGATCTGATGAGCGACTTCAACGGCCGCCGGGGACGCATTTCAGGCATGGACTTAAAGGGCAACGTGCAAAGCATTTTCGCGCAGGTGCCCATGTCGGAGATGCTGAGTTATCAGAACGATTTGACCTCGAAGACGCAAGGCCGCGCCTCGTTCCGCATGGAGTTGGATCACTACGACTATGTGCCGGGTCCGCAAGCCGAGAAGATCATCTCGGCGGCGAAGCACCGGCTGCAGGTTGACGAAGAGGAATAGTCGGGGCGGCGCCGCGACGGGCGCAAACTATTGAGAAAAGATCCGGTCGAACAGAGCGCGCATCCTGGTCTGTAGAGCATGCAGGCCCGCGTCGAGCGTGGCGGCGGAGGGGCGTTCATTGGTCCAGCGATGCATGAGTTCGGCAATCATTTCGCGCTCGGTAGCGGATTCGGGCAGCTTGCCTTCCGAGCGTCCCGTGACAAGGCGGATGGCGTGATCGAGGGCGCGAAAAAAGGTGGCAGCTTCGAGGAGAAACTCGGCGTCTTCGCGTTCGAGATGGCCCATCTTTTCGACGACGTCGATCCGCTCCGGCGTATTCAGCTTCTTGAAGAACATGCCGGCGCCTTTGAGCCGCAGATACATGAGGATGAAATCGGCGTCATAGTAGGCGCCGTAACCGGCTTTGAGCGGTGTGGCTAGTCCCTGTTCGCGCTGCAGGCGCATACGCATCTGGCGGAGATCCTGGCGCGAGCGGCCGCTTTGCCCGTAGCGGCGCCAATCGACTTTCTGTAGCTCGCTAAGGAACTCGGTTGCACGGTCCGTGTCGCCGGCGACCGCGCGCGATTTCATATACGCGATGCCTTCCCAGGCTTCGGCTTTATTGGAGAAATACTCGACGTATTTCGACTCAGTCTGCACCAGATTGCCCTCGCGTCCGTTGGGACGAAGGCGGGTGTCGAGCGAAAGAATGGCGCCGTCGCCGGCGTAGGTTGTGAGGATATCGATGAGATGTTCGACGACGCGGGTCCAGAAGCGCTGCCGCTGAGCTTCGCTATCGGGAATGATGAAAAGGAGATCGGCATCGGAAGCAAGGTCGAATTCACGCATGCCCAAACGGCCCAGCGCGACGACCATCATTTCGCTCTGCGGCTCCTGGAACGGCTTGGAGGGGCTCGCGTGCGAGCGGGCATGCGCCAAGCCGCGTTCGAGGGCGATGCGATAGGCGCGGGCGATGACAAATTCGGCGAGCGCGGAGGTGCGATCCAAGGTCTGGAATATCGATTCGGGCAGGCAGATGCTGCCCCCCTGGATGCGAAACATCTCGCGCCGGAAGAAACGCCGGAGGCCATCGATATCGTTAAGGGGAGCGGCCAAGCCTTCGAAAGCCCAGCGCCGCGCGGGGTGGTCGATGGTGCGGCGCAGCTCTTCGATCAGCTCGGAATGAGAGCTCATCTGGCCTGAAAGATAGGGGCTGAGTTCGAAGATCTGAAGCATGGCTTCGGCGAGATCCGGATGGCCCTCGAGGGATTGTAGATGCGAGGGAGCCTGAAGCAGGCATTCCAGAAAGCCGGCGAGAGCGCCTTCGGAACGGTGGACGCCCCGGCGGCGGAGCCGTTCGACAAACCAGGGGGCGCGCTGTTCGACGCGCGACAGCAAGTTTTCTGAAATTCCGATCGAAGCGGGAGGGATGGCAGATGGCGCCGCGGTAGCGTCCGTGCCGGAGGAGGCCGAAGACGCGGGCGAATAATAGAGCGGGCGCTGCGCATGCACGATACGCTCATAAATGGCCTGCACATTCTCGAGATGTTGATTCAGGATCTGGAGCAGTTGCGCCGAGGAACTCATGCCGGCGGCCCGCTCATCGAGCGGCAGCGGCATCCGCCGGGCGATTCGTTCGAGTTCGGGTTGAGAAGACGGCAGTGAATGGGTCTGGCGATCGTCTTCGAATTGCAGGCGATGTTCGAGCGCGCGCAGGAATTCATAAGCGCTGGTAAGCCGCGAGCATTCGGTCTGGGATAGCAGGTCGTTTTCAAGCAGAAGGCGAATCGCGGACAGAGTGCTGCCATGGCGGAGTGAAGCCTCGCGCGCGCCATGGAGGCGCTGCAGGCATTGCACCAGGAATTCGATATCGCGAATGCCGCCGCGGGCAAGCTTGACATCGTGCTCGTCGCTGCGGAGGCGCTTGCGAGCCAGTTTTTCGCCGATCCGCTCGCGCGTTTCGGACATGGTTTCGATGGTCGAGAAATCGAGAGTGGTGGAGTAGATGGAAGGCTCAACGAAGTCGAGCAATTCCTGCCCCAGCGCCTCGTCACCAGCGGCGACCCGTCCTTTAATCAACATCTGGAGTTCCCAGTCACGGCGCCGATTTGCGTAGTAATCCTTGGCTGCGGCCAGTGGAATAGAGACCTCGCCGAGACTGCCTTCGGGGCGCAGGCGGAGATCTACGCGATAACAGAGGCCGGCCGCGGTGTAGGTGGAAAGTAGATTCGTGAGATGATTCGAAATCTTCTTGAAGAATTCGCGATTGGTGAGTCTATGATCGCCGGAGGTTTCGCCGTTGCCGCTGTAAAGAAAGACGAGATCGATGTCGGAGCTGTAGTTGAGCTCGCGGCCCCCCAGCTTGCCCAAAGCGAGAACCGTGAATGTGGCGGGTCCCGTTTCGGCGTGAGGAGTTCCATAGCGCTGCTGGAGTTGCGCGGTGACGGTTTCGAGCGCGCAGGCGACAATGGCGTCGGCTAGATTGGAAAGTTCTTCGGTGATCTCGGAGAGAGTTCCGATTTTGAGCACGTCGCGCAAGATGATGCGGAGCAGTTCGCGGCGACGAAACAGCGCGAGATCTAGCGCGGCGGGAGCGGCGAGGCTGAGACGCTGTTTGTAATCGAGCCGGGAAAGCGGCCGATGGAGATTTTCTATCGATAGGAGCCAGTCCGGATTACGGAGCAACTCTTCGGAAAGGAAGTGGCTGAAAGCGAAGATGGCGGCCAGCCATGAGAGGCGCTCGGGATCGTTGCCGAGAGCGACGGCGTGTTCGGGATGCCGCGAGGCGAATTCGGCCGCGTAATGCGAGAGGCGATCCGGATCGATGGACTGCTCGATGAGGGAGTTTAGATGATGCCGAAATGCGACGGGAGCGGATTCGGCTGTTTGGAACGGCATAATTCCGCGATGGCGCGGCCTCCGAGAGCCGCTCGACGACTTAGTCTATGCCTCGATTATAGCCTCGATTTAACAGGTTTACGGGCTGGTGTTTCTGGCAGGATTCATAGATTCCGAGCACTACCTGGAGGGCGCGATAGGCATCTTCGGCGCTTGCGAGCGGCGGGCGATTCTTGCGAATGGAATCCGCGAAATCGAGGAATTGCCGCTCGAAAGAGGTGAGACTGATGGCCATGGGATCGGAGGATCCGGAAGCCAGGTCTTGCTGGACGGGCGCGGGATCGGCGCCGTTCACCAGTTTGTCGTCCTTGACGCGCCAGGAGGTGAGGCGGTCGCCAGAAACGATGGCGGTTCCTTTCGTGGCGTGGATCTCGATGCGCTCGGCGTGGCCGGGCCAGAAGGCAGTGGAGGCTTGCACTACGCCGGTCGCGCCGGACTCATACGAGAGCAGAGCGTTGACAATGTCTTCGGATTCGATTCGATGCGCCGCGCCCAACTGCCAGGCGCCGCAGACGGAGCGAATGGGCCCGATAAGATACAGCAAAATATCGATTTGGTGAATAGCCTGATTGATAAGCGCCCCGCCGCCTTCCGTGAGCCAACTGCCTTTAATGGGACGCAAATAGTAATCGTCGGCGCGGAACCACTTAACGTACGCATCGGCTTCAAGAAGCTTGCCGAGGCGGCCGGCGGCCAGGGCGCGTTTGAGAAAGATGGTGGAATCGTCGAAGCGATGCTGGCTTACGACGGTGAAAGGAATGCCGGCCTGACGGGCGATCTCGATCATACGGCGCGCAGCGCCAAGGTTGGTCGCGATGGGCTTCTGTACCTGCACCGGACGTTTGATCTCCGCGCAGGCTTCCACGGGTTCGAGATGAAAGTTCGGGAACGTGCAGACGTCGATGAAATCGAGACCGGGATGCCGGCAGAGCTCGCGGTAATCCGGGATGAATTCGGCGCCCCACTTGCTCGCAAATGCGCGGCCGCGGGATTCGGTTTGATTCGAGCAGGCAATTAATTCAAAGCCGATATTACGGTATGCCTGCGCGTGCTTGTTGGCGATAGCGCCGGTGCCGAGCAGGCCGACTCGCATGTGCTAGAAACCGGTTTCCGTGCCGCAGACAAAAACTTTGAGCCCGGATTCGCGGAAGAACGCGGCTTTCGCGGCGAGCGCCTCATTTGCGCTCTCCGCATCGGGCGCATAGGCGACCTGAATGTGATTCGCTTTGTGGCGAGCCATCATCTGGTCTCGCGTGACGCCGTATAACACGGCGTGCATGATTGGCCATTGCGGAGTCGTGATGCTCCAGCGGCGTTCGGTTTCGTGTTGAGGAAGTTCGACAACGCGGGCGCGTCCGAGGTCGGCTGCTAGGCGTCCGTGTTCGATGAAAACGCGGCTCCAGACGATTTCGCCTGGCTTGGCGATGCCCTTAAGTGAACCGCCCCCGAGCCGGAAGTACATGGGAGGCTGGCGCTCACTGACGCAGCCGGCATAACCTTCCAAGTTGTGCGCCGGAGGAACGGCGCCTGAGATTTCGAAGACCCAAACGAACTGCCCGTTGAACGCTTCGCCGTAGCGGAGATCGTGAAGCGTGGTTTCAGGCGCGTAGCCGAGCGCGTTCCAAATACGATTGGTGACAAGTGCGTCGAAGCCGGCGCATTCGTCAACTTCGTTGAAGTGAGGAAGCGGCTGACCGTCATAGAGAATGCGGCCATCGTTGGATCGCACGGGCGGCCGGTCGGAGTTGTTCAGTAGCCCTTCGGCTAGGTCGGATGCGGGCGCGAGATCCTTAAAACCTTGCTGGTATTGAATGCCGATAGCCGCGCAGCCGAACTCATCGGCGATGCGCAACGCGGCGATGTACATGCGGCATTGGTCGAGGATCTGATCGTCCGTGAGATCGGTTTCAGGGTTCGGGCCCGTCTTGAACTTCAGGCCTTTGCGGTCGAGCCAATCGCGAGTGGCTTGGGCTTCGGCGGCGGGAATTTCGCGCATCGCTGCATAGAGCGCGGATTGGCTAAGACGCTCTTTGTATACGCCGGTGGGATTTAACAGATGATCCGGGATGATGGCGTTGAACATGCCCATGCAGCCTTCGTCGAAAACGCCGATGATGGCCTTTTCACGTTTGAGGTCGCGAGCGAGCTTTGCGCCCAAGGCTTCGGCCTGTACCGGGAGCATGAATTCGTCTAGCGGGCGCGCGTGGCTGGCGTCGTGCTGAACCGGTTGGCCTTGAAGCCACGCATGGAGGCGTGAGAGAAAATAATCGTCCGTGAAGTTCTCTGACCAGAGCGTGGAATAGGGCACAGCCGCTTTCGTGAGAGAGCCGTTGAGATTGAGCATGCCCACCAGACCGGGCCATTGGCCGCTCCAGTTTGCGATTGTGAGGATGGGACCGCGATGAGTGATAAGGCCGGGGAGAACGTGGTGGCTATATTGCCAGACGGCTTCGGCCACGATGAGAGGCGCATCTTCGGCGATCGCGCGGAAAACTTCCATGCCGTACTTTTGAGAGTCGATGAAGCCGTGCTGCTTGATCGGATCGAACGGGTGGCCGCGGTTGATTTCAAATCCAAATTTGCGAACCGCGGCGATGACGGCCTCTTCGACGCGCTGCTGCGCCGGCCAGCAGACACGATTGGCGGACAGGCGCAGATCGCCACTTGCGATAAGAGTGACCGGCGAGAGCATGATTCTCTACTATAGTGTCCAGCCCAGCGTCACGGTATAGCTTCTGGGAGTTACCCAATGAGTCCCGCTGAAGGTAGAGAGAAAGTTATATAAGGCAGCTTCGTTTGTAAGATTGACTACTTCGAATTTGAGTGTAGTTTTCAGTTTGTCCCTGTGGAATAGATTGTCGGTCCCTATCCCGGCATCGAAGATGTTACGCGGCGCGATGCGGGGCGGGTTGTGATCGGGGTTGTAAGCGCCAGCAGCGGGAATACTCAGGCGAGTTGCTCCGTAGTTCGAGGAGCATGACGTAATCGGGCGATACAACGTGGCTACTTCGCTTCCGCAATAGAAACCTATAGCGGCCTGTTCGTCGCCATCGAGAGCTAAGGCGTCGGCGAGGTCGGTTACAGCGCCCGCGACTTCGCCACTGTCGTAACGCCAGGTGAACATTCCCCAGGGACCATCTTTCTTGTATTGATAGCGGAGATAACTGGTCTGCTGAAGCGCCTGGTCGTGATCGATGCGGAACACGCCGGTATCGAGCGGAGAATTGAAAATGATGCCGCCCACCTCGGGCCCGAAGAAGCGAGCGCGCGTGTGGCCGAGCGTGGTATAGGCCTGGAAGCCATGAAGATTCGAAGTCGAAATACGGAGGGAAACCCCGTCGATCTTCGATTTGCGCCACTCGATAGGGAATGCGATGGGAGTGTTGAAGAGGGTATCGAAATCGAAAGCGTTATCGGTGAACTTCCAGAAATAATCGCCCTCGATACGCACATACTTACTGACCGCCTGCTGCAAGCCGGCATCATATTCATTGCGATGCCCCGGCCTAAGCGCCTGCTCGCCGAATGCGCCGAAAACGTTGGAAGCGAGCCCCCCAGCGCCGGTTGTGCTTGATAGAACCAGGTTCTCGTTGTAAGGAGTTTCCATGGTGCGGTCATAAGAGCCGCGAATCACGGTTCCGGTTTGCTTGATGAGATAAGAGAAGCCGACGCGCGGCTCGACCAGGTTGTCGGTGGAAATGCCGTCGTAGTTATCGAAGCGAAGACCCAGTGTAAGAGTCAGATTCTTGAGCGTGATTTGGTCCTGCGCGTAGACAGCCTCTTCGTCGATATTGGCCGCGCCTCGGAAGTGAAATAGAGCGCCCCCACGCGTCAGATCGTATGGAATAAGGCCGAGCGAAACGTTTGGATTGGCGACATAGCCGAGACCGGAGCAAGCGGCCGGGTTTGTCGGCGTAGGCGAAGTAACTGCCGCCCCGGAAGCGGTCAAGCAGATCGGGTTGAAGGTAGGATCCGTGATGCCGAGGCCGAAGTTTTCATTGAGCCGGGTCTGCATGAGCTGGGTCCCGACCTTGAGGTTATGCGTGCCGTTCGCATAGGAGAGGTCGATACGAGTGCCCCAATTTGTGAGATGGCGGTTTTGATCGATGGTCGCGGGAGTGTCGTCGAATGGGTCGGCGCTCGGATAGTAAGTGATGTGGTCCTGGCGGAAAAAAGGATTTATAGATAGTAAAGTTTGAGGGTTAAAAGTATGCTGATAGCCGACGGCGGCACTGAGTGTTGTCGCCTGCTGGCGCTGATCCTGATCGAGCTGGTCGTAAGTATCGGGAATCTGGAACCAATTTCGAGCGCCGAACAGATCGAGATGCACGGAATCTCGGCTCCCGGGTTGAAGGTCGATGCGATCGAAGATGGTCTCGTTGTTGCCTTTGTCGTGGAACGGAGTAAATTCGGGGCTATCTAGAAAGCGTCCGCTGCGATCCGTGTTGACGACCAGGAAATCGCCCCAATGCGAACCGCCCATCGCGAAAGTGGCCTCCTCGTTGACTGTGCCGAATGATCCGTAAGAAAGGTCCAGGCTGCCGGTTGGCTGCTGGCCCAAGCCGGAACGAGTGACCGCGTTCACGATCATGCTGGTCTTGTCGCCATATTCCGCGCTCGGACCAGCCGTGACGAGTTCCAGGGATTGAAAGGCGTTGGATGGAAGCTGTGTCGAGAAAGTCTTGCTCTGCTGATCGCTAATGGCCTGGCCGTCCACGACGTAAGTGGTCTCGCCGTGGTCGCCTTGAGGGTGAAAAAAGCCGTTTGAATCGGCGACAACGCCGCCGGAAGTGAGCGTGATGGCGTCGCTGAGTCCCTGGCCCACCGTGGAGACAGGCAGGTTCTGCAACAGCGTTTGGCTTACATCGGTGTGCGTGGCGGGAACATTTTCGAGAACTTCCGCGGAAGCCGATACATTGACGGTTTCGGTAGAGCCTGCGATGGTGAGCGCTGCTTTCACCTGAATGGGAACCTGCGTGTGTACGGGGATGTCTTGTGAAAACGGACTGAAGCCGGGCGCGCTCACTTGGAGCCGGTACTGATTGGGCGGCACATTGACCAGGTGGAATGTTCCATCCGTCCCTGACTTGACGTTCTGGGTGTAACCGGAGACGGCGTTGGTGATCGTGACATCCGCGCCCGCAATGGACGCGCCGCTAGGGTCCGTGACAATTCCCTGAATGGTGCCGCCGTTTCCGGTCGCTTGGGAGCACAAAGCGGAAATGGGTATGAGAAGTAACGAGATTAGAAACAGGGAGACTTTGGACACTTTGGTGAGACGCTTCAAATAACCATTCCTCGTACCTTCTTTAGAAGTTCCTAGTGGATTAAGCGGGAGCGCCGCCGGGTTAGAATAAATCAATTAGAATGAACGCGCGCGGCGAACTCGCCGCGAGTTTGCGGCGTCACTCGAATTATAGCGATTCAACAGAATCTCGCCGCGCGGGGGCCGCGCCTTTCAATGTTTGAAACAAATGCTGACAAGCATGTTTTGGTGTGTTTAAATAAACGACATGCAGTTGAATAAGGCTTCGAAAAAGACCCGCAAGATCGCGGACGAAACCAAGACCTCGGCGCCCGAGACAAGCGCTGCGGCAGATGTAACAGTGAATCCGCGTACAACAAGGTCTTCCAAGACGAAGAAAACGGAAACGACGGAGACCGGATCAATGAAGCATCGTCACAACAAAGGCAATGCGGTTACCGAAGCTGCTCCAGTGGAACGAGAAAGCGTGAGAGCAGCGGCGGTAACGGTAGGATCGGGATCGGTCATTGTGGATGCGGTCGGGCTCGTGTCGGCGGTGGAAACGCCGAGCGTCGTTACCTCGCAACCTGCGGCGCGCCGGGAAGCGACGCAACAAGAAATTGCGGAACTGGCGTATTCCTATTGGATCGCGCGCGGATACGGGCACGGCAACGCCGAACAAGATTGGCTTCGCGCTGAACGGGAACTGCGGCAGCGATAATAGCGCCAGCCACTCCCGTTCACAGCGCCCGCCGAGTACGCGGGCAACCGATTTTTCAATTGGCTCGTCCAAATTGGTGCAAGCTCATCGAGACGCGCGCGCCACGGTGGGTGCTGCGTCTTGTTAAGGTGTAAGAAAGCATTCCATCATGAACGAGCCGGTTGGGGGCGCCAGCGCCACGCAGACTCCGGGCGAGGCGGCTGAGCCGCATTGCAGCGCGCAGCACGGACAAGCATCGCCCCGCGCGGTGGAACAGCCGCGATCTACCTTGATCGCGACCGTCGCGTGGTTTCGCGATCTGATGTTATCGGTATTGATCGCCGTCCTGGTGATTTTGTTTTTGTATCGGCCCGTGAAGGTTGAAGGCACGAGCATGATGCCGAGTCTCTACGACCAGGAGCGGCTGTTCATCAACCAGTTCAGCTACAAGTTCGGCATTGGCGAAATCAAGCGCGGGGATACTGTGGTGTTCTGGTTTCCGGAAGACACGACGAAGTCGTATATCAAACGGGTGATCGGGCTACCCGGCGACAAGATTGAAGTGGACGATGGATACGTAATCGTCAATGGGCGGAAGCTGGTTGAAAATTACGTTCCGACGGAGTATCGCGACGACCGAAGCTACCCGGAGCACACGGTGCCGCCGGATGAATATTTCGTTTTGGGAGACCATCGAGTTTCCTCCAACGACAGCCGTGCGTGGGGATTCGTACCCAGAAACTACATCTACGGAAAAGCGGTGTTCGTGTTTTGGCCGCTGGATCGAATGGGCGCGGTTCGGTAACGGAATATTGCTCGCCTCAGCGGCGATTCAATAGCCACAGCAAGAGGCTTCCCAATAAACTGAGCAGCAAGCAAGTGACCCACGGGACGTAGACGGTGGTGTTCTTCGCTCGCCACACGATGTCGCCGGGAAGGCGGCCGAGCGGGAGATTGAGGCGGCTCGCGACCAGGACCAAAACGCCGAGGGAAAGAAGAACAAGCCCGGCGAAGACGAGAACGCGTCCGAGTTGCATGCCTACTTCGATCCTACTGCCGCAGCCGAGCGCGAACGCTGCGTTACACTGGCGCTGGACGCGACCCTATGAGCGATTCGAAAATATACGAGCCGAGCGCCGAGTTCTCCTCACGCGCGCATGTGAGGAGCATGGAGGAACGAACGGAGCTTTATGAGCGCGCGCGGGCCAACCCGGAACATTTCTGGGCTGAACTGGCGCAGCGGGAACTGAGTTGGTTCCGTCCGTTTGCGAAGACGCTCGAATGGGAGCCGCCGTTTGCGAAGTGGTTCGTAGGCGGGAAGATCAACGCCTGCTACAACTGCGTGGACCGGCACCTGGATGGCCCCCGGCGCAATAAGCCCGCGCTGATTTGGGAAGGCGAGCCGGGCGATCAACGAATCATCACGTATCTGGAATTGCACCGGCTCGTATCGCGGTTCGCGACCGTGCTGAAGAGGCTGGGCTTTGAGACGGGCGAGCGCGCCATCATCTATATGCCAATGATTCCGGAACTTCCGATCGCGATGCTCGCGTGCGCGCGGCTAGGGATCACGCATAGCGTAGTGTTCGGCGGGTTCTCTTCGGAAGCTTTGAAAGCGCGTACGCAGGACTTGAACGCAACGCTGGTGATTACGGCGGATGGCGGGTGGCGGCGCGGCAAGGAAGTGCGGTTGAAGACGGCTGTGGATGAAGCGCTTGAAGAATGTCCGGATGTGCGCGCGGTGGTTGTATACAAGCGTACGGGCTCCGATGTTCCGATGAAAGCGGGGCGCGATGTCTGGTGGGACGAGCAAGACGAGCAACTGAAGGATGCGCCGCAGCTCGAGCAGCAAGCCGAGCACTGCGAGTCGCAGGACCTGGATTCCGAGCATCCGTTATTTGTGCTCTATACGTCGGGAACCACGGGAAGGCCCAAGGGCATTCTGCATACGACGGCCGGCTATCTGTTGCAGACATTGATGACCATGAAGTGGGTCTTCGATTTGAGGGAGGACGATGTCTATTGGTGCACGGCCGATATTGGCTGGGTAACGGGACACAGCTACATCGTCTACGGGCCGCTTGCGGCGGGAGCGACGTCGGTGATGTACGAAGGCGCCCCGGATTTTCCGGCCTTCGATCGTTTCTGGCAGATTGTCGAGAAATATCGCGTATCGATTTTCTACACGTCGCCGACGGCGATTCGGGCGCTAGTTCGGCAGGGCGAGCGCTGGCCGGAGGCTCATGACCTTTCGAGTTTGCGGCTGCTGGGATCTGTAGGAGAACCGATCAACCCGGCGGCGTGGGAATGGTACCACCGCGTGATTGGAAAAAAGCAATGCCCGATTGTGGATACGTGGTGGCAGACGGAAACGGGCGCGATCATGATTTCGGCCATGCCAGGGGCGGTGCCACTGAAGCCGGGCTCGGCGACCTTGCCCTTGCCGGGTATTGTGCTGGACATTGTGGATTCAAAGGGAGAAGTGCTGGGCGCGAATCGTGAAGGCTATCTGGTAATCCGGCATCCGTGGCCGAGTATGGTGCGCAATGTATGGGGCGATCCCAAGCGATTCGAGGAGCAGTATTGGCGCCGCGTGCCGGGATCGTACTTTACGGGCGACGCCGCGCGGCGCGATACGGACGGCTATTACTGGGTGCTCGGCCGCGTAGACGATGTGATGAACGTGAGCGGACACCGGCTGAGCACGATGGAAGTGGAATCGGCGCTGGTGCATCATCCGGCAGTCGCCGAAGCGGCGGTGGTTGGTAAGCCGCACGAGATCACGGGTCAAGCTGTATGCGCCTTTGTGACGCTCAAGCAAGGCGATTGGAACGTGGAATCGCTTGGACAGGAACTGCGGCAGTGGGTAGGGCGCGAGATTGGCGCATTCGCGAAGCCGGAGGAGATCCGATTCGCCGACGCCCTGCCGAAGACACGCAGCGGAAAGATTATGCGGCGGCTATTGCGGGAGATCGTTACGTCGAACTCGGTGACGGGCGATGTGACGACGCTTGAGGATTTGAGTGTCGTCACCAAACTGGCGTCGCAGCACGATGAGGAGTAGCTCTTACTCCTTGTCTTGATCGAAGAGCTCAGAGCGCCAGATGCGCTCGCCGCGGAACACGACAAGAGAAATGCGCTCCGCATTCGAGATGTCTTCTAGCGGATCGCCGTCTAACAGGATGAATGTCGCATCGCGGCCTCTCTGAATGGAACCGATGCGATCTTCGGCGCGCAGAACTTTCGCGGCATTGTAAGTGGCCGCTCGAATCGCGACAGCGGGCGGGATGCCGGCTTTGACCCAGAGTTCCATTTCATGCTGAACCGTCGGACCGTGGACAACCAGCATGTTGCCGGCATCGCTACCCACAATCAACATCACGCCCGCTCGATACGCATTCAGCAGATTCTGGTTGCTGAGCGCGACCCACCGTTGAAGAATTGGCGCCTTGGAGTCGGGCCGCCGCTTTTCAAGCATGGCGCGAGTGTCGGCGAGCAACTCCTTCGGAGCGGTCTGCTGGACCAGGGAGCGATTCAAGGGCTCGGGATTGGCGGCGTGTACATCGAGCATGGCTTCGAAGACGCTGGCGGTCGGGTCATAGGCGATTCCCTTCGCTTTCATCTCGGCGAACGTAGCGAGGGGGATGAGATCTATGCCGGACCCATGTTCCACGCTATTCGTGCCGGCGTCCGCCGCGTCCTTAACGTCGGAGGCCTGACCGGTATGGGTCGCGGAAGGCAAATTGTCTTTGGCTGCTTCGGAAATCACAGCGTCGTAGACGCCGGTATCGAGGCGGGGAAACGATCCCACGACGGAGTTGCCAGCTTCAAGCACAGCCTTGACGCCATCCACGCCGGTTTTCTTCAGGTCGTCTACCTGGGCGCGGCCTTGGGCGGCGTCTTTCGGCAGGCGAACGAATTGCTCTTCGCCCTCCTTGCGCATGGACGCGGGCAGAAAGCTCAGCAACTCCATGGGATGGCCGCCGGGCGCGGTAAACAGAGGGCCGCAGGCGAAGAATTCCGCGCCGAGGTATTCGCCGGATTCGATCAATCTTTTCAGTTTCAGGGAGTTGTTGAGCCAGTCGCCGGTGCTACGGACGGCGGTCACTCCGCTATAGAGATAAGCGGCGAGCTTGCGCTTGTCCGCATTCGGGTCCGCGTACTTGCGCGCGTCCTGATAGACGCCGCCAAAGGCGCCTATGTGCACGTGCATATCCGTGAGGCCCGGCATGAGCGTTTTGCCGGATTGGTCGATGACCTCCGCCTGAAGAGAGTTCGTATCGGAGGGCGGATTATCGAACACTTCGGCGATCTTGCCATCCTTTACGAGAACCGCGCCGTTCGCAATCACCGGGCCGGCGCCCACGAGGATTCGGACATTGTTGAATAGAAGAGTGCGGTTGCGCTGCTCTTTGCGGGCGAGAATCTTCGAGCGCTGGATGTTCTCCCGCGTCCTGGCCTGGTAGACGCCCATAAGCAGGAACGGCGCAAGCACCGCGATGATCCAGAGCTTGGCGCGGCCACTGATCTTCTCTTCCTTTTCCCATCGAAATAGCTTCACGCCGACCGTCAGGGCGACACACATCGTAATCAGCAGGGAAACAATGGGAAGCAGGTTAGCCGCCAAAGTCTGGCCCCCGATCATGATGCTTTGCATGCCTTGGTACAGGTAGGTCGCCGGGAGAAATTGCGCGACGGTTTGCACCCAGATGGGCATGACGCTGACGGGGAATGTGGCGCCGCTCAGAAACAGCATGGGGATGTAAAGGGTTTGCGTGAGGATGGCGGCTTCCTGCGCGGAGTTGACGACAGCGGCGACGATCATGCCCATCGAGCGGAAAGCCACTACGGCGATGCAGACGAAAAGAAGAATCGATAATAAGTTCGCGGGAACCGGCATGTGGTAGATGATCCGGGCGAGCGCGAACAAGAGAACAATCAAAGGAAAATAAGAGACCAGGCCCGACGCCATGGAGGCGACGATGATAGGAGCCGGGCCGACGGGCGCGACCTTAAAGCGGCGAAGAACGTTCGTCTCGCGATCCTGGACGGCGCGCATGCCGGCGCCGAAGAAGCCGTTGCCCAGAACGCCGATGATAACTACCATGGAAATTACCTGGGCCATGGCCGCGGGACTCTGGCGGCCGCCCATCATCTGCGCGAACGGAAAAAAGAATACGAGCGGGAACAGGTAACTAAAGAAGAGCACCGAGCGATCGCGCCCCATCAGGCGCAAGTTACTCCTGATCTGCGCAATGTAGGGTTTCATTCCCGGAGCCTCCTTCCTGTGAGTTCGATGAAGACGTCTTCAAGCGTGGGGCGCTTCAGGTGAATGTCCACGAGCCGGAGCTGCCGCTGATCGATCCACTTGACGAGTTCCACGATGAGCGCGGCGGCGGATTCGGTTTGCATGGAGAGCGTACGGCCGGAATCGCGAACCGCCTGCTTTTCGCGGCGAAGGGGCTCAGGCAGCTCGTCGAGCGGCATCGGCTCGTTGGTGGTGACTTCGACGAGCGTCGTGCCGAGAACGCGCTGTTGAATCTCGCGCGGAGTGCCGAGCTCGATGATCTTCCCGGCGTCGATGATGGCGACCCGATCGCAGAGGCGCTCCGCTTCTTCGATGTAGTGAGTGGTGATCAGGATGGACCTGCGCTCTTCTTTCAGATCCTGAATGACACCGTGGATTTCGTGACGGATTTGCGGATCGAGCCCGGTGGTGGGTTCATCGAGGAAAAGCAGAGTAGGATCGTTCAACAGCGCGAGAGCCAGCGCGACGCGCTGCTTTTGGCCGCCTGAGAGCGATTTATAGAACGCGTCGCGTTTGTCCCAGAGTTGTAGGCGCTTGAGAAGATTATCGCGGTCGCCGCCTCGCTCGTAAAAGGCCGCGAACAGATCGAGAGCTTCGTGCACGCGCATTTTGTCCGGGAGATTCGTCGCCTGCAGGCAAACGCCAATGCGCTCCTTTATGTGCTTGCTTTGCACGGCGGGATCGAAACCAAGCACAGATACTTTGCCGCTCGTGCGGGGCCGCAGCCCTTCGAGGATTTCGATGGTGGTGGTTTTTCCCGCGCCATTGGGGCCCAACAGCCCAAACACCTCGCCTTCGAGGATCTCGAGATCGACTCCTCTAACCGCTTCGAAACCGTTGTAGGACTTGCGAAGGTCCTGCACTACTACAGGCGGAGAGTCGTTCATGGCCGTAGATCAGTATGCACGATTCTCCGGAACAGGACGAAAAATGGCGGACGGAAGTTCGGAATTTTTGGATGAACCGGCCTAAACGGGGATCGATTCGCCGCGCAGAAGATCTTCGTAAGTCTCGCGCCGGCGGCCCAGGTGGACGGTTGAACCGTCGATTAGCAGCTCGCACGGGCGTGGGCGCGAGTTGTAGTTGGAGGCAAGCGAAAAGCCGTAGGCGCCCACGGTGAGAATTGCGAGCAGGTCTCCGGGCTGCACGCGCGGCAGTTCGCGATTACGCGCGATGAAGTCGCCGCTTTCGCAGACGGGACCCACCACATCGGCAGTGAAGCGGTGGTCTGAATCGGCGGCTCCCTTGACGGGGACGATTTCATGGTGCGCCTGGTAAAGGGCGGGGCGAATCAGGTCGTTCATGGCGGCGTCGACAATGACGAATGTCTTTTCGCCGTTGTGCTTGACCAGCAGGACGCGAGTCAACAAGACGCCGGCTTCTGCGGCGATGGAGCGGCCCGGCTCCAGCATCAGCGTGAGACCGGACGCTTGTATGCGAGGCCGCAGTCGACCGATCAGATCGCGTATGGGAACTGCGCGGTCACCCGGCCGATAGCGCACCCCGAGACCGCCGCCCAAGTCGAGATAACGGATGGCGAGTCCAGACCCGCGCAGCCGGCCAGCCAACGCCAGAACCTTGTCAGTGGATTCGAGCAGGGGATCGATGTCGAGCATTTGCGATCCGATGTGGCAGCTTACGCCTTCCGGGACAATGCCGGGCAATGCGGCCGCCCGTGCGTAGAGCGCTTCGGCGGCTGCGAAATCGATTCCGAACTTATGCTGCCGCAGACCAGTCGAGATGTAGGGATGGGTGATGGCGTCGACATCGGGATTCACACGCAGGGCGATGGATGCGGGACGCTGAAGACCAACCGAGCATCGGGAAAGCAGATCGAGCTCGGCTTCCGATTCGCAGTTGAACGAGTGAATTCCCTTTTGGAGCGCGAAGCGGAGTTCAGGTTCGGTCTTGCCGACGCCTGAGAACACGACCGTTGCAGGGTCGCCTCCCGCGGCGAGAACGCGATAAAGCTCTCCGCCGGAGACAATGTCGAAGCCGGCGCCTTCATGCGCGAGCGTGGAAAGGACCGCAATATTAGAGTTAGCTTTCACCGAATAACAAACGCGGTGTGGCAAACCGGCAAGGGCCTGCCCGTAAGAACGGAACCGGCTGACGATCGCGCGTCGGGAGTAAACGTAAGCGGGCGTGCCGTGCGCCTGCGCGATGTCCTCCAGTGAAACATCCTCGCAGGCAAGAAGGCCGTTTGAGTAGGAAAATTCGCCCGGAGTCATGAAGCGAGTTACAGAACGCGAAGCGCGATGACCGTTTGATCGTCGGTCAAAGGCGTCGCGCCGCGAAAGGAATCGATGTCGTCGAGAATCGCACTCGCCACCTCTTCGGGCCGCTTCCTGCAATTGGCGCTGAGAAGATTTTCGAGGCGCTCGCGCCCGTAGTCTTCCGTTCCGGACAACTGATCCTCAACGCCGTCGGAATAGAGCAGCAGCAGATCTCCGGATTCCGCGGGAATAGCAACCTGCTCGTAATCCTGGTCTTCAAGCAAGCCGATGGGAATGCCAGTAGATTCGGAAACGATGATCTTGCCATCGCGGCACAGAATGGGCGGAAGAGTGCCGGCGCTCGTGAGCGTGAAGCTGAGATGAGCCGGATCCCATTGGAGGAGCGAAAGAGTGGCGTACTGCGCGTCCACTTTGCGCTCCAGAAGGGTTTCGTTCATGAGCCGCATCAGTTGAGAAGTGCCGCGGCGGCGCGGGGCGAGAATGCGCAGAAGCCCGGAGATGAGCGCGCCATATAGCGCGGCGGCGGCGCCTTTTCCGCTGACGTCGCCAAAGGCGATCAAGGTCGTGCCGTCCTTATGCTCGAAGAAGTCGTACAGATCGCCGCTGATTTCACGCGCGGGACGGGCGCGGATTCCGATCTCCAGGCCGGCGATATCGGGAGCGGTGCGCGGCAGCAACACGCTTTGCAGCCGGAAGGCGGCGCTGAGGTCCTCTTCCATGCGGCGCTCGCGCTGAGCCAACTCCTCGTAGAGCCTAGCGTTCTCGACCGACGTGGCGATTTGCGGAGCAAGCAGGCTAAGGGCGCGGACATGATCGTCGGTGAAGAAGGCGAGCCGGACGCTTTCGAGATCCATGACGCCGATAACGCGGTCATGCAGGATCAGCGGAACGGCTACTTCGGAACGTATATCTTCATGGGACCAAATGTAGCGAGGGTCCTGCGTCACATCGGCGACGCGAATGGGCTGGCGAGACTGAGCGGCAGCGCCCGTAATGCCTTTACCCAGCTCGATGTTTTCAATGGCGACTTTTTCGTCGTAGCGCTGGCTAAAGCGGCAGTGCAGCAGTTTGCGATCGGTGTCGAGCAGATAAATGCTGAAGGCGTCGAAATTGATAAGGGCGCGCACCGTGATCGCGATTTTGGTTAGCAGCTCGTCGATTTCGAGAATGGAGCTGAATTCCTGCGACAGATGAGATAGGACGCGAAGAGTGCGGTTCTGACGCTCCACGCGGCGATAGAGGCGGGCGTTGTCGATGGCCCCCCCGACACGGTTCGCTATCAGCGCGAGGAGCGCGCGATCCTGCTCCGAGAATGCGTTGAGGCGAGTGGCTTGGAGATCGATGACGCCCACCAGCTTCCCGCGCGCGAGCATGGGAACGGCGAGTTCGGCGCGAACGGCATCGAGCGCATTCAGGTAGCGGGGCTCCTTGCGGGTGTCGGGAACCAGGATGGGCTGGCGCAGAGCGGCGGTAGCGCCGGTGATGCCTTCCCCCAGGCCGATGGACAGATTCTTCGCCACTTCGTCGCGATGCCCGCGGGAGTAGCGCATAAGGAGCGCGCGGGTGCGCTCGTGATAGAGCAGGATGGCGAAGAGTTCGTGCGGGATGACGTCTTTGACGATGTCGGCGACGTTCGACATCAGGCGATCGAGATCGAGGGTCTCGGCGGTGACGGCGCTGACTTCCAGGAGAAAATCCAGGAGGTCTGCGCGTTCGCGGAAGCGAACCTGAGTTTTGCGGGGCGTTGCCATCAGTAGGCGTCGGGATCGCCGCCGGGAACATGCGCGGCGTGCAGGGGCGCTGGAGCCTTCACGCCTTCGGTCGCGCTGAAGCCGGTCAGAATAGACACGCCGGAGCTCGTGCCGATGCGAGTGGCGCCGGCGGCGACCATCTCGCGCAGAATTTCAAGAGTGCGAATTCCACCCGAGGCCTTCACGCCGATGGCTTGGCCCACGGTTTCGCGCATCAGCTTCACGTCGGCAACGCTTGCTCCGGAAGTGGAAAAGCCCGTGGAGGTTTTGACGAAATCGGCGCCGGCTTCGGCCGCGAGGCGGCAGGCCGCGATCTTCTCATCGGCGGTCAACAGGCAGGTTTCGAGAATGACTTTCAGGATGGCGCCGCGGGAGTGGCATAATTTGGCGAGCTCGGCGATTTCGTCGCGTACAGAATCGAACTGTCCGGAGCGAAGCGCGCCGACGTTCTGAACCATATCCAATTCTTTCGCGCCGTGCGATAACGCGAGTTCCGCCTCGCACAGTTTCGCAGCGGTTTCATTGGCGCCGAGAGGGAATCCAATGACGGTGCATACTTTGGATTGAGCGCCGGCCAGAGTATCGGCCGCGAACGGAACCCAGCACGGATTGATACAGACAGAGGCAAAACCAAATCGGCGGGCTTCTTCGCAGACGCGGGCGATATCGGGTTCCGCCGCTTCCGGCTTAAGGAGCGTGTGATCGATCAGCGAGGCTATGGCGCGCGGCGAATCCAGATTGAAGGTCACAAGTTTGGCGGGATGCTGAGGCGAGACGGGCGCGCGCAGCACCCACGTGGCACAGGATAACACGCAGGAAAGGCGAGCCAAGGAAGGTGGAGAACGGGTTTGAAATACTGATGTCTTATGCGAAGGCCTCGATCGCCGTTGTACTTCCTCGCTATGGTTGCCGGATTGTCCGGAGCGGCGAGCGGGCAACAGGGACATCAACCCATGCCGCAGCCCCGCACGCAGCCGGTTGAAGATCCGGCGGCCGTGGCGCGCGGGCGTTCGCTGTTCAAGTCAACTTGCGGCTTTTGCCATGGCGAAGACGCGACGGGCGCGCGCGCTCCGGACCTGGTGCGCTCAACCATCGTGAACCATGACGACCACGGAGATCGGCTGACGCCGGTGATTCGCAATGGGCGGCCGGACAAAGGCATGCCCAGTTTTTCGACCCTGAGCGATGCGCAGATCGCCGATATTGTCGCGTTCCTACACCATCAGGCGTACGCAGCTCTTCACAGTTCGCACGTACCGGGGGATTATCCGCTGGCCAAGCTGCTGACGGGAAACGCGGAGGCCGGCAAAGCGTACTTCAATGGCCCGGGCGAGTGTTCAAAGTGCCATTCGCCCACCGGGGATCTGGCGGGAATTGCCAAGAAATTGAAGCCGATCGAATTGCAGCAGGCCATGGTGTATCCGCCAAACGAGAAGAAGAATCGGAGCGCAACCGTGACGCTCAAAGACGGCCGAAAGTTTGAAGGCCGGCTTGTACAAGACGACGAATTCAATATCGGAATAGTCTGCCAGGACGGCTGGTACCGCTCCTGGCCGCGCGATGAAATCGAGGTCGAAATTCGGGATCCGCTTCGGGCGCATCGCGATTTGACCGCGAAGTACACGGATGAAGATCTTCACAACGTGTTCGCTTATTTGGAGACATTGAAGTAGCCATGAAGACACTTGCTTTGCTCGCCTTCTCGATCGCTGTCATGGCGGCGAGCGGCTTCGGTGCCGATGCGGGGCTAACTCCCCAGGACCTGATGAAGCCGCTCTCGACGGACTGGCCAACCTTTAATGGAGATTACTCAGGCAAGCGGTATAGCAGCCTTTCGCAGATCGACCAGAGCAACGTTGGCAGATTGACGCTGGCGTGGGTAGCGCAGCCGCAATCGGTAGGAATCAAATCGACGCCGCTAGAGGTGAACGGCATTCTCTATTTCACGACACCCGACAACGTATGGGCGGCGGACGCGCGCACCGGAACCATCGTCTGGCATTACTATCGCGAGTCGGTGGGCGATCACATCGGTAATCGCGGAGTGGGGATGTACAAGGACTGGCTGTATTTTGAGACCCCCGACTGCCACCTCATCTCGTTGAACGCCAAGGACGGCGCCGTGCGCTGGGATATCGAGCTGGCCGATCCGAAGCTGGAATACTTCGCAACGATGGCGGCGCTGGTGGTCCGCGATCATGTCATCGTGGGAGTTTCGGGAGACGCGACCGACGTGCCGGGATTTCTGGAGTCGGTGAATCCAGAGACGGGAAAGGTCGAGTGGCGATGGAACACGGAGCCGCAGCCCGGCGAACCGGGTTCGGAGACGTGGCCGCAAGGCACCGACGCCATCACTCACGGCGGCGGCATGACCTGGATGACGGGTACCTACGATCCGGAGTTGAATCAGATCTATTGGGGAATCGGCAATCCGAACCCGGTATTGAATGGCGACATTCGAAAAGGCGACGACCTATATACATGTTCGATTGTGTCGTTGAATCCCGATACAGGGAAGCTGAACTGGCACTTTCAGCCGTCCCCGCACGACACGCACGATTGGGATGCGGTCCAGACGCCGGTCATTTTCGACGATGAATACCAGGGTGTGCATCGCAAGCTGCTGGCGCAGGCGAGCCGGAACGGATACTTCTTTGTGCTGGATCGTACGACGGGCGAACATATTCTGACCGCGCCCTTCATTGCGACGAATTGGGCGAAAGGGATCGATTCGCGAGGGGAGCCCATTCCGAATCGAGCGAAGGAACCGAAGCCGGATGGCGCTCTGGTGTCGCCGGGCTCGGATGGCGCAACGAATTGGATGGCGCCGAGCTTCGATCCGCAAACGCGGCTGTTCTATGTAAGCGCGCGGCGGTTGTGGAGCATTTTCTACATGACAGCGGAAGGCAAGCCGGAGGGTTGGGCGGGCCGCGACCGCAACCTATGGGCGAATTCCGTCTTGGAGGCGCTCGATTACAAGACCGGGGAGGTGCGTTGGAAACATGAGATCGGCGACGGCGAAGGCGTTGCGGGCCTGTTGACGACGGCCGGCAATCTCTTATTCACTGGAGATAATTCGAATAACTTGCTGGCGCTCGATCCGGCGACGGGGAAGACGTTATGGCACGTTAACTTGGGAGCTCGCATCCTCACGGGGCCGACCACGTATGAGCTGGACGGGAAACAGTTTCTGTTGACTCCGGCGGGACCGTTGATCTTTGCCTGGATTCTAGCCAGGTAAGGCCTGACCTCACGGAGCGGTGCGGGGGCCGCTCGCGTTTATCATGCTATTCTGACGCCAGCCAAGTCCTCTTTATGCGTTCCGGCGGCGTGGTGTACGCGGTATCTTCGAGCCTGGCGCCAGCCGGCGCATGGCCACCGCCCGGCAACGCCGCTCATCGAAACACAGTACATCTTCCTGAGAACCGACCTGCAGGCGCCATCGTCTACTCGCTTGACCCCCGGCTTGCCGCCAGGCCGCAAACTTGATCGCGCGCCATGTTCGAGTTCCTCTTCAAGTACCCGGCCGCCGTATTCTCGAAGGGAACATTTGTGCTGCTCGGACCGTGGCCGAGATGGATACTGGCGGCGGCGCTAGCGTCGACCGCCGCGCTCTTGGCCGCCGCGATCTGGCGGAAACGGACGCGCGCGGCCTCGCGGTTGACTAAGGAACGACTTTTTGCTCTGTGGGGACTACAGAGCGCGCTCGCGGCCATCTTGCTGTTGCTTTTATGGGAGCCGGCTATGAGCGTTACGGCCTTAAAGCCGCAGCAGAACATCGTGGCGATTCTGGTGGACGATAGCCGAAGCATGGCGTTGGCAGATACCGGCGCGCCGCGCCAGCAGCAGGCGCTGAAGATTCTCGATTCCGGGCTGCTGAAAGCGTTGCAGAGCCGGTTTCAAGTTCGTTTTTATCGTCTCAGCGCGGGAATCGAGCGCATACAAGATATACACGCGCTTTGCGCCATGGGGGCCGCGACGCAGATCGGCAACGGACTGCGGCAGCTTGCCGACGAAGCCGCGACCCTGCCGATTGGCGCGGTGGTGCTGATGAGCGATGGCGCGGATAACTCCGGAGGAGTGGATTTCGAGACGCTCTCGGAGATCCGGCGCAGGCACTTGCCGGTGAACACGATCGGCTTTGGACGGGAGGAGATTACAAAGGACGTTGAGATGGATGGGTTCGACCTTCCAGCGAAGGCGCCGGCCGACTCCAGATTGCAGGCGCAAGTCACGATCCGACAGAACGGGTTCGGCGGACAGCGCGCGCATCTGGTTGTGACCGGCGGCGGCTCGGTCCTCGCTAGCCGCGAGGTGGTCTTAAGTCAAGGGCCCGACCAAGTGGAGACGGTCGAGTTCAACGCCGGCAAAGCGGGCGTGAAGAGCATCGAAGCTCGGCTGGATGCCCTTCCGGGCGAAGAGAACGTGGACAACAATCGCCTCACGCGCGTCGTGTCGATTGACAACACGAAGCGGAAGCTCCTCTATGTGGAAGGCGAGCCCCGCTGGGAATACAAGTTCCTGCGGCGCGCGGTTGAAGACGATCCGGCCTTGCACGTGGTTTCCATGCTGCGAACCACGCAGAACAAGATTTACCGCCAGGGGATTGCCGGCCCCGACGAGCTGGCGGACGGATTTCCCGTCAAACCCGAGGAGTTGTTCGAATACGATGGCTTGATCCTGGGCAGCATAGAGGCCGGGTTCTTCAACTCGGCGCAGCAGCAGGCGATCGCGGACTTCGTGGACCGGCGCGGCGGCGGACTGCTGTTTCTCGGCGGCCGATGGGCGTTGGCCGACGGTGGTTATAGCGCGCCGCCTTTCAAGGAACTGCTGCCGGTGAACCTGCCGCAGCGCAAGACGACTTTCGAGCGTACGATGGTGGCGGCGGAGTTGACGGATTCCGGTAAGCAGAGCCTCATCTGCCGAATCGAGGATGATTCGCAAAAGAGCGAACAGCACTGGGAGGTTCTACCCTATCTGGCCAACTATCAAGACCCGGGGACGGCAAAACCGGGCGCGCTCGTACTGGCGCGCGTGGATGCGGGAGGCAACCGGCTGCCGCTCTTGGTGACGGAAAACTATGGGCGCGGCCGCACCGCGGTGTTCGCCACTGGTGGAAGCTGGCGTTGGAAGATGCAACAGCCGGCCGGAGACCACAGCCAGGAGATCTTTTGGCGCCAGCTCCTGCGATGGACCGCGGGGCCGACGCCTTCCCGAGTGATCGCTTCCACGCCTCACGCCCAGCTTGAAGACGATGGCCGGATCCAGATTCGAGCGGAGGTTCGAGATAAGTCGTATCTGCCGGCGAGCGATGCGGAAGTGCAGGCTAATGTGATCGGTCCGGACGGTTCTTCCGAAACGGTTCCGCTGCGGCCCGTGCCCTTGACACAAGGGATATATGCGGCGGAATGGAATGCGGCGAAGCCGGGCTCCTACCTGGCGGAAGTGAGTGCGAGGCGCGCCGGCGAACCATTAGGCAAGGACGTGCTGACCTTCCGGCGCGAAGACGGCATCGCCGAAAATTTCCATCGAGAGCAGAATAAGGAGCTGCTGAAAAAGCTCGCGGAGGATACGGGGGGAAGATATTACACGGCGGCTAACGCGCAGAACCTGATTCAGGAGATCTCCTATTCGGAAGCCGGCATTACGGGGCGCGAGTTTAAAGATCTGTGGAATATGCCGGCGCTTCTGATTGCTCTCGTCGCGTTGCGGGCGGCGGAATGGCTGCTGCGGCGCCGATGGGGTTTTGTATGAGGCTGAGCGCGCTGCTGCTATTAGCGGTGATCGGGGCGCATGCCGCGACTTTCTCCGTGACCATCGCGGGCCTCGGCGGAGCGCCGGAGTATGAAACTCAATTCGAAAAATGGGCGGCGGCGTTGGACCAAGAGCTGCGAGGGAACGGGCCGGCTATGCAGGTTGTCACGCTGAGCGGGCCTTCGGCCACGCGCGCGCGCATGGAACAGGCATTGAGCGGTGTGGCGGCGCAGGCGAGGAGCGACGACGCCTTCGCGCTCTTCCTGATTGGGCATGGCAGCTTCGACGGGACCGATTACAAGCTCAACCTCCCGGGGCCGGATGTAACCGCGGCGGAGCTGGCGTCCTGGTTGAATCGCATTTCTGCGCGCCGGCAGCTCGTAGTGAACATGACCAGTTGTAGCGGAGCTTCGCTCGCGGCGCTCGCCAGGAAGGATCGCATTGTAATCACGGCGACCAAATCTGGCAACGAAAAGAACGCAACAGTGTTCGCGCGCTATTGGGTTGACGCGCTGCGCGATCCCGCGGCGGATACAGATAAGAACGGAGAGGTTTCGGCGCTGGAGGCGTTTCGTTACGCGGAGCGGAAGACGGCCGCGTATTTCGAGAGCGAAAAGCTGCTGGCCACCGAGCATCCCATGCTGACCGATACGGGTTCGGCGAATGCGTCGCGCGACCCGAAGCTGGAAAACGGGCAAGGGGTCCTGGCTTCCGCTTTTCCGCTTATTCGCCCGCAGGCGTCCGAGGTAGGCAATGTGGCGCCGGAAAAGCAAAAGCTGTTTGCGAAGAAAGAAGATTTGGAGGCAAGAATCGATCGGCTGAAATACCAGAAGGCGGCGATGGCGCCCGACGATTACAAGCAGCAGCTCACTGCGTTGTTGCTGGAACTGGCGCGCACCCAGGCGGAGATCGACCGGTGACGACGATTGGGAAATGCGCTGCCGGTTGCCTGTTGGCGGTGACCGCTTGGGCGGCGGCTGTCGATAATTGCCGCGCGCTTCGGCATCGCGGACAGTTGCGCGAGGCGAAGGCATGCTTCAGCGAATTGACGCAAGCAAACGACGCGCTCGCGCAGGCGGAAGGCTATTGGGGGCTGGGGCGCTATAACGAAGCCAACCAGGAGTTTCGGGCCGCGGTGAAAGAGGCGCCGAAATCGGCGGCGGCTCGGGTCGAATGGGGCCGGATGTTTTTGGATCACTATCAGCCGGGAGACGCCGCGAAGCTTTTTGAAGAAGCGCTTGAAATCGATAAGAATAATGCGGCGGCGTATCTAGGCTTAGCTCGGGTTGCGGCGCAAGGTTTCGATAAGAAAGCCGTCGATCTGGCGAACGAGGCCATACGCCACGATCCCGGATTCGCGGAGGCTCACGAATTCCTCGCCTATCTTGCGCTCGAAGACGGGGATGCAACCCTGGCGACCGGCGAAGTGCAAAAAGCGATCGCTTTATCGAGTGAAGCCCTGGATGGAATGGCCGTTGCGGCTTCCATCGACTGGTTGAACGGTAAGACCCAGTCGGAGTGGATGGACCGCATTCTGAAGATCGATCCGGCTTACGGCGAAGCATACGCGACAGGCGCTCATTTTTTCGTGATCAATCGCAGGTACGAAGAAGCGACTGCGTGGTATCGCAAGGCATTGGACCTAAACGCCGAGCTTTGGGCAGCGAGATCGCAGTTGGGCGTGAACCTGATGCGGCTCGGGATGGAAGGGGAAGCGCGGCAGCAGCTCGAACGTTGTTTCGACGCCCATTATCGAGATGCCGAAACTGTCAATTCGCTGCGGCTGCTCGACTCAATGAAAGATTACGAGACCTTCCGGACGCCTGCCACCGAGTTGGTGCTGAACAAGAAAGAAGCGGCGCTCTTGCGGCCGTATATCGAGCCGGAGCTGCAAAGAGCGGTGGCGACATATCAACGCAAATACAAAATGACGCTGCCCGGCGCGGTGAGGTTGGAAGTGTTTCCGAACCACGACGATTTCGCGGTGCGAACATTCGGATTACCGGGACAAGGCGGATTTCTGGGCGTCACGTTTGGAATGGTGGTGACAATGGACAGCCCTTCGGCGCGTCCGCCCGGCGAATTCAATTGGGCGAGCACCATGTGGCATGAGCTGAGCCACGTTTATGTGTTGACGGCGACGCATCACCTGGTGCCGCGTTGGTTCACCGAGGGACTGGCGGTTCACGAAGAGGGCGCGGCTTCGCCGGATTGGGGAGATCGCATGACGCCTCAGATCGTGGCGGCGCTCGAAGAAAAGAAGCTGCTGCCCGTTTCGGAGCTGGACCGCGGATTCGTGCGCCCGAACTATCCAAACCAAGTGATGGTGTCGTACTTCGAGGCCGGTAAGATGTGCGACTACATCGCGCAGCGTTGGGGCGACGATGCTCTGCTTGGAATGATTCATTCCTACGCGGCGCGGAAGAGCACGGCAGAGGCGATTCAAGATAACCTGCACGAATCCGCGGCATCGTTCGACAAAGATTTCGCGGCATGGCTTGATGGGAAAACAGGCAAAACAGTCGCGCGCCTGGAAGATTGGAAACGAGGGATGAAAGCCGCGCAGGAGGATCTTCAGCATGGCAAGCAAGACGATGCGCTGCGCGAAGGGCTGGCGGTCCGCGATTTCTATCCCGACTATGTGGGCGAAGGCAACGCCTACGAATTGATAGCCGGCGCATATATCCGCAAGAACAACAAAGCAGCCGCGATGGGCGAACTGGAGAGGTATCGCGACGCGGGCGGAGCAAGTGTTGAGGCTTTAAACAAGCTGGCGCGCTTGGAACAGGAAGGCGGCAAAGTCAGCCAGGCTGAAGTTACGCTAAGGAAATTGAATTACATCTATCCGGAAGACGAAGAGGCGCATCGCAGGCTGGGCGAGATTTTGCTCGACGCGCGGAATGCGGCGGGAGCGGTGCGCGAATATCGGGCGGTGGTGGCGCTCCAGCCGGAAGATAAAGCCGAATCCCACTACCAGTTAGCGCGAGCGTTGAGCGCGGCGCATCGCACGAATGAAGCGAAAGATGAAGTTCTGGTCGCTCTAGAGGCCGCGCCGGGCTTCAAACCAGCGCAGCAATTACTTTTGCAATTGAGTCAATAACCATGTCGACCATCACTTTACCGTCCACCGATACCGCTGAAGTGAAAGCACGGGTGCGGCGGTTCCAAGATGTACAGGCCGCGATTAAGCGCGAAGTTCACAAGGCGATAGTGGGCCAGGATGAGGTGATCGAGAACATCCTCATTTCCATTTTCGTCGGCGGCCATTGCCTGCTGACGGGCTTGCCCGGGACCGCGAAGACGCTATTGGTGCGAACCATGGCGCGCACGCTCGGGCTTAAGTTCAACCGCATTCAATTCACTCCGGACCTGATGCCTTCCGATATCACGGGGACCGACATTATCGATGAAGATCCGGCGAGCGGGCGGCGCGGGTGGACCTTCGTGCCGGGTCCGATTTTTGCGAACGTGCTGCTCGCCGATGAGATCAATCGGACGCCGCCCAAGACGCAATCCGCGCTGCTGGAGAGCATGCAGGAGTTATCGTGCACGGTGCGCGGGCGCCAGTATCGAATCGAGCCGCCGTTTTTCGTGCTGGCGACCCAGAATCCGATTGAACTCGAAGGCACCTATCCGCTGCCCGAAGCACAGCTCGATCGCTTCCTCTTTAACGCGGTGCTCGGTTACTTGAACGCCGACGAAGAGTTGACGGTTGTGGATTTGACGACCACAACTGCGACGGCGGAGGCCGAGATCGTCACGAACGGAGAAGAGATCCTCGAATTCCAAAAGCTGGTGCGGATGACCCCCGTTGCGGAAGGGGTCGCGCGGCATGCGATCGAGTTGGTGCGGGCCACCAGGCCCGGAGAGAACGGCGAGGCGCCGGATTTTATCAAGAAGTATGTAAACTTCGGCGCGAGCGTGCGCGCGGCTCAATTCCTGGTGTTGGCGGGAAAGGCGCGGGCCTTGATGCACGGGCGCTTCCACGTTGCCTACGAGGACATTCGGGCGCTGGTGACGCCGATCATGCGGCATCGCGTGCTGCTCAACTTCCATGCCGAGTCGGATCGCCTGGATACGGATGCGATTCTAAAGCGGCTGCTTGATTGGAAGGCGGCGCCCCGAGCCTAGCGCTTGCCATGCCGGCGGAAGTTCAAAACCGTTTTCTCGATCCCGCGGTGCTGGCCGGGATCTCGGGCCTCGATCTGGTCGCGAAGACAGTGGTGGACGGCTTCATTGCGGGCCTGCATCGCTCGCCTGATTTTGGATTCAGCCAGGAATTCGCGGAGTATCGGGCCTACACGCCAGGCGACGATTTGCGGCACGTGGATTGGAACGTATTCGCGAGGACCGAGAAGGCGTATTTGAAGCGTTATCGCGGTGAAACGAATACGGCGCTGATGGTCTTGCTGGACGCGAGCGCCAGCATGGGATTTGGTTCGGGCCCGTTGCGCAAGTTCGACTACTCGAAATACCTGGCTTCGGCGCTTGTATACCTGGCGCATCTGCAGCGCGATAGCGCCGGGCTGATTGTCTTCCACGACGATGTGGCGAATTTCATCCGGCCGTCCGCGCGCCAGGGACAGCTACTGCGCCTGCTGCATGGTATCGACCGGGCGGAGCTTGGCCGCCGCACGGATTTCCGGCGGCCTTTTTTCGAATTGCAACAGTTTCTGAAAACGCGCGGCATTACAGTGCTCATCTCGGACTTCTTCGAGCAGCCCGGCAAACTTGTTGAGACAATCGAGCCCTTGCGCTTTCGTGGCAACGAAGTTGTGCTCTTCCATGTGCTCGACCCGCGCGAGTTGGATCCGAAGCTGGGCGGCCCGGCGCTGCTGATCGACATGGAAACCGGGGAAGCCATTGAAGCGTCGGCCGAGTATGCGCGAACCGAGTATCGGGAAAGAATTGGCGCGCATGTCGAAGAGTTGCGTGGGAAGGCGCAAGCCGCGGGCCTCGATTATTTTCTGCTGCGGGCAGACCGGCCTCTCGATGGGGCATTACGCGAATACTTCACCATCCGCCAGGGGAGAATCTAAATGGGCTTCCTTTCACCCTGGTTTTTAGCCGCCGCCGGCGCCGTGGCGCTGCCCCTGTGGCTTCATCTCCTGCGGCAGTATAAACGCGAGCCGCAACCCTTCAGTTCGGTGATGTTCTTTGAACGGCGCTTGCAGAGCTCGGTGAAGCACCGGCGCTTGCGCTACCTTGCATTACTGGCGTTGCGAATCGCTCTCCTGGCGTTATTGGCGGTCGCCTTTGCGAATCCTTTCATATGGCGTACGGAAACAATTGGCGGGCATCGTAAGCTGACGGTTATAGCAATTGATCGGTCTTTCAGCATGCGCTACGAGGGTCGCATGCAACAAGCGAAAGCCGAGGCGAATCGCATTATCGACGGGTTGCATGGGCAGGACTTCGGGCAGGTCGCCGCCTTCGATTCACATGTCGAAAACCTGACGCAGCCGGAGGCCGATTCGGGCGTGCTGAGAGCCGCGGTGGATTCGGTTCAGCCCGGAGATCTGGCGAGCTCGTTTGGGGAAGTGGCTCGCGCCATGCGCGTGCTCAGCCAATCGAGCGGCATGGACCTCGATGTGCATCTTATCAGCGATATGCAGCAGTCCTCTCTGCCGCCCGCCTTTCGCGATCTGCAGATGGGGCCGCATACGTCGCTTTCGCTGCACCAGGCTGGTAAATCCGATGCGCCGAACTGGGCGGTGGAAAACGTGACGGCGCCCGCGCGCGTGTACGGCGAGAAGAACACGCGTGTGACGGCTTCGTTGGCGGGATGGCGCACACTGGGCGCCACGAAACGCGTATCGCTGGTGCTGGATGGTAAGACGATCGCCACCCAGGAAGTTTCAATTCCGGCGAACGGACGCGCCCAGGTCGAATTTTTGTCCTTTGGGGTGCCCTATGGCGCGCACCGCGGCGAGGTTCGCATGCAACCAGGCGATAAGCTGCCGAATGACGATTCGTTCGCTTTTTCAGTCGAGCGATCCGATCCGCGCAGGGTCCTTCTTCTATACGCCGGAGGAAGGCCGCAGCAGGCTTTCTTTTATAAGTCCGCCCTCGAATCGGCCTCCGATACCGGACTGACAGTGGATTCCGAAGCGATAGAACTCGCTTCGCGGGAGGACTTTGCCAGGTTTGCCTACGTTGTTCTAAGCGATGTCGGAGATCCGGGCGACACGTTGAATCGCGCGCTCGAAGACTATGTACGACGGGGCGGCGCGGTACTCGTCGCGTTGGGCCAGAGGAGCGCATCCCACGGGCGAGTGCCGATCTCAGGCGAGCGTTTCACCGAACAACGCCAGGCGGAAGGCGTCGGATTCCTGGACGCGCAACATGCAGCGCTGGCCGGAGTGGCGCATCTCGATAACGTGCAGGTGTTCGATTGGATGCGACTCCAGCCGAAAACCGGCGCCCGGGTGTTGGCGAAGCTGGCTGACGGATCGCCGCTGCTGGTTGAGGAATCGATCGGCGAAGGGCGCTTACTGATTTTTACATCCAGCCTTGACAACTCTGGGAACGATTTTGCTTTGCACGCTTCGTTCGTGCCGTTTGTGGCGCAGATGGGGCGCTATCTGGCCGGAGGCGAAGAGACGCCATCGAGCGTAACGGCAGGAACGCCGGTAGCGTTAAGGCGCACCCGCGAGAAGGGAACGGCGGCGGATGTCATAGGGCCGGACGGGCGGCATGAGCTGTCAATCAAGGAAGGCGCGCAGGCTCTGACCTTTGAGCTGGCGCGAGCCGGCTACTACGAAATACAGCGGGCAGATGGAAGGCGAACGCCCATTGCGGTAAATGCTGACCGGCGCGAAAGCGACCTCACGACTATTCCAGCCGAAACCCTGGCGCTTTGGCGCAATACTGGAGATACGACGACGGGCGCTCAGCCCTCCGGCGCGGAACGCCAGAGCGAGCCCCGGAGCCTATGGCGTTATGCGCTGCTGCTGGTGCTGGCCGCGGCGCTGGCGGAATCTATGTTTGGGAGCCGGTACTTGCGGCAAGAAAGGCAGGCGGCATGACAGCGCTTCAGGAACTCAACGCATATCTCGCCCGCCTGGAGGCGCGGCTTCGTCTGGTTGCCGCCTCGCGCGGCGCGGCGGTTGTTGCGGGTTTTGCGCTCGTTCTCACGGCCGTTCTGGTATGGATCGGCAACCGCTATCAGTTCGCGGCAGGTGTTGTGATGCCGCTGCGCATATTGCTCTATGCGGCGCTGGCGGCCGCGATTTCATTCGCTCTGGCGCTGCCGCTTTATCGCCTGAGCCGCTGGCGGGTTACGCGCATGGTGGAGGAAGCGGTTCCCGAACTGCAACAGCGGCTGATGACAGTCGCGGACCGGCCGGACGAGGCAAATCCGTTTACCGAAATTGTGGCTGAAGACGCGCTGCGGATTGCGCGTGAGCACAACACAAAGCCGCTTGCTTCCACGCAATCTATGCTTCTTTCGGCCGGCGCGGCGGCGGTTGCGGCGGCCCTTCTGGTGTGGATGATTGCGGCAGGTCCCGGATATTGGGGATACGGCGCGTCGCTGCTCTGGACCGGCAGCGCCAATATGGGCAGGCGTCCACTCTACGACATCTCCGTGTCGCCCGGCGATAAGACTGTGCGGCGTAAATCCGATCAGATGATTACGGCTCAACTGTTCGGGTTCTCGGCGCGCCAGGTGATCTTGCATGCCCGCTATGGCGGCGCCGCGAAGTGGGAACAGACTCCCATGCAGGCGCAGCGAAGCGGCAACGGATACCAGTTCCTGTTTGCTGGTCTTGCCGATCCTGTTGAATACTACGTGCAAGCCGACGCTGCGCAATCGAAGCACTTCACGCTCGGCGTCAAGGATCTGCCGGGGGTCGAGCGCGTGCGCGTTGCTCTGCATTTCCCTTCCGCGCTGAAGCTCCCGGAAGTGGTGCAGGACCCTGGAGGGGATATTCGCGCCGTGCAGGGGACGCAGGCGGACGTCTCGGTTCTCACCGACAAACCGCTCGAACACGGTTTTCTGGCCCTTGAAAACGGGAACAAAGTTCCGTTGGAGCGAGGCCAGGGCAACTGGCTAAGCGCGCGTCTGGCGGTCAGCAAAGACGGCGCCTATCACGTGGCCGCGCTCGATGACGGCGAAAGCATCCGGCTGAGCGACGATTATTTCATCGAGGCCAAGAAGGACGAACCCCCGTCGGTTCGCATTTTGCGGCCCGGACGCGACCCGCACGTGAGTCCGATTGAAGAAGTACCCGTGACGGTGGACGCCTCGGACGATTTCGGAGTCGAGGGTCTGGAGCTTCGCTACTCTGTAAACGGCGGACCCGAGCAGGTCGTTCCGTTACTAAAATCGAAGGGCGCGAAAGAAGCGCAGGGCGGGACGACGTTGTACTTCGAGAATCTCAAAGTGCAGCCGGGCGACTTAGTCAGTTTCTATGCTACGGCGCGAGACGCCAATACGACTTCGCGGACTGACATGATGTTCGCCCAGGCGGAGCCGTTCGATTTCAAATTTTCGCAATCGCAACAGGCGGGCGGCATGGGCATGGGAGGCGGAGGCCAGGACGATAACAACATCTCCGAACGGCAGAAACAGATTATTGCAGCGACTTGGAACGAGACGAGGGATGCCGATCCGAATCCCGCGACTCTGAAGGAGCACGCGCGCTTCTTATCCGACTTGGAGTCGAAGCTGGGCGAGCAGGCGCGGGCGCTCGCCGAGCGGATGGCCAATCGCGATCTGTCGTCGACCAACGCGCAATTCGAGGAATTTTCAAGACTGATGACGCAGGCCTCTTCCCAGATGGGGGAAGCGGTGGGCGAACTGAAACCCGGCAAATGGCGCGATGCTCTGCCGCCCGAGCAGAAGGCGCTGCAATCGCTGCTTCGAGCCGATGCGCTTTTCCGCGATATTCAAGTGGCATTCGGCTCCATGAACGGCGGCGGCATGGGAAGCGGCGCGCAACGCGACCTGGCGCGCATGTTCGACTTGGAACTGGATACGTCGAAGAACCAATACGAGACCGGGCAATCGGCGTCGGCGGCAAGCGACCAGCAGAAGGCCATCGACGACGCGTTCGAACGCCTGCAGACGCTTGCCCGAAGGCAACAGGAGCTTGCGGCGCAATCGTCGCAACAGCAGCCGCTCGAGCAACGTTGGCAGGAAGAGCAGCTGCGGCGGGAGGCCGAAGAACTTCGCCGTCAGATGCAGCAACTGGCGCAGAACTCGCAAAGCAATTCGTCAAACGACCAGCAATCCAGCTCCTCGCAAGACGGGCAGCAGAGTGCGTCCAGCGGGTCCATGCAGGGGTCGAGGCAAGGGACGCGCGCCCAAAACGGAGCGAAGCAGGATGAGCAATCCCGCCAAATGGCCAGCGCCATTCGCCAGGCCGCCAATGCGTTGCAGCGCGCGGAAGAAGAGATGCGGAAAGCGGTAAGCGAACACGACCGCACCGCGGAACAACGTGCCGAATCGCAGCTTGCGGACGCGCAGAACGCGCTGAACAGCATGCTGCATCAGCAGGCGGGGAGTTCGATCGGCGAGATGTCGCAGCGGGCGCGGCAACTGGCGGAAGAGCAGAGGGAATTGGCGAGTCGCCGGAAGTTGATGTATAGCGCGCCAATGCGGGGCGGCCGCGACGGCAAAGAAATGTCATCCAGCATGGGCGCCGGGAACCCGGATTCGGGTGCGATGCCCGAGATGGATGACCCGAACAGCCCGCGCTGGCCGTATAGTTATCGGCGCCGCCTGTGGCAGCCCCTGCCGGCGCCGCGTCTGGCAACGGAACAGGAAAAGGCGCTCGCCGCCGAGAAAGAAAGACTTGCGCAGCAGCTTGAACAACTCGAACGCCAGATGCGGCAACAGGAGGAAAATATGGCGGCAAATCAGCCGGGGGCCGCTTCGAAGTTGCGCAAGGCGCTTTCCGAAGCGGAACAGAAGGAACTCGCTCTCCGCATGCAGAAGGATGCCGAGTGGATCAGGCAAGGCTACGGCAACCGCAACCTCGAAATGGAGGACAGCGTGACAGCGGGAGTTGAGCAGCTCAGCCGCGATTTGCGGGATACGGAGCAGGCTCTGAATTCCGGTGCCGCTAATGGGCCGAACACGCAGACCGACAAAGCCGTTCAGGCCCTGTCGCAAGTTCGAAATCTGCGCGAGGCGTTGGAACGCGAGCAAGAGCGGGATGAAGGTCAGCCGGCCAGAGGCCTCGGCGCGTCGAGAGACGGCCGTCCGGCGGTGGGTAGGCAAGATGTGCGCGAGGCGATCGATGAACTCTCAGGGCTGAGGGGAGAGTTGAGCCCGCAAGACCGTGAGTTGTTCGGCACGATCAACGGAACGCTAGGATTTCTTTACAACCTGTCCCGGGCCGACCAATCCCTTCTCGATGGCCGCATCGGCCGGGATGCGGTTGCGAGCCTGGAACGCCTCGAAGCGGAACTCAACCGGCGGGTGACTCAGCAGCAGATCCGCGGCGCGCGCAGCGGGTCGGTGGAATCGGCCCCGGAAAAGTATAGGGACGCGGTGGCTGAATACTTCCGGAAGCTCAGTCAATAAAAGATGTCGAGCCGGTCGCGGCTGAGCGCCTGGGTCTTGCAATAATGAAAGTTATCAGGAAACCTATGAAGTTTACGTGTGTCGCGGGGCTCATGCTTGCCTCTTTATGTTTGGCCGCGGACGACGTGGCTGTGATCGACCAGGTGGTGGCGCGCGTGAATGGCGACATTGTCAGCCAGGACGAGCTGCAGAAGTTCACGCGAGAGCTGGGTGCGGAATTGAAGCAACAAGGCGCCAATGGCGCTCAGTTTCAGCAGGAATTCAGTAAACGCGAGAAGGACATTCTGCGCGACCGAATCGATGAGCTGCTTCTCATTCAAAAAGGCAAAGAGCTGAATGTCAACGTGGATTCCGACGTCAGCAAGTACATGGCGAACTTGCAGCGGCAATCGAGTTTGACGGATCCCGATAAGTTTCACGAGTATGTGCGGCAGCAATCGGGTATGAGCTACGAAGATTTCCTGCAAGAAACCAAGAATCAATTTTTGACGCGAGAGGTGATCGGCGAGGAAGTCGGCCGGCACATTAACATCACTCAAAAGGAAATCGAAGATTTCTATAACGCGCACAAGCAGGAGTTCGTGCGCGAAGAGAAGGTTTACGTGAGCGAGATCCTGATCTCGACGGAAGGCAAGGACGCGGCCGGCATAGCCGCGGCCGAGAAAAAGGCCAGGCAGATTTCCGAAGAAGCGAAGAGGGGCGAGCGCTTTTCCGATCTGGCGCGAGATAATTCCGATGCGACCACCGCCAAAGAGGGCGGCGCGCTGGGCGGATATAAGAAGGGCGAATTAATGAAGAGCCTGGAAGACACGGTTTGGACGCTGCCGAAAGGCGCCGTCACTTTGCCGATCCGCATCGCCACGGGCTTCGAAGTTTTGAAAGTGGACGATCACACGAAGGCCGGATTGGCGCCGCTTGCCGACGTTAGGAGCGAAATCGAAAATATGCTGTACGGGCCCAAGATGCAGCCCAAAGTGCGCGAATACCTGACGCAGCTTCGCAAGCAGGCTTTTCTGCAGATCAAGCCCGGATACGTCGATACGGGCGCGGCCTCCGGCCAGAGTACGGCCTGGCAGGATCCGGTTACACTCAAACCCGAAACGGTAACCAAGGCCGAAGTAGAACAAAAGACGCGCCACAAGCGGCTGCTGTGGCTGATCCCCATTCCGGGAACCGAGACGACCGTTACGGGAAAGAGCGCTTCTCGCTGACACTTATATGAAGTCGCCGTATATCGGCAGCCTCGCGCCTAACGAGGTTGTGACTGCGCAGTTCCTCGTGCTGTCGAAGGAAGTTCGGCACAAGAGAACCGGAGAGCCTTACCTGACCCTGCATCTTGGCGATCGCACGGGCGACATGGAAGCCAAGATGTGGGACAACGTGACCGAGGTGATGGACACGTTTGAGCGGGATGACTTTGTCAAGGTGAAGGGAATCCTGCAGCTCTATCAAAACCGAACGCAATTTACGGTTCACAAACTGCGGCGGCTCGAGGAGCATGAGGTCGACTTTGCGGATTACTTCCCGTGCTCGGAACGCGATCCCGAAGAAATGTTCGGAGAGCTGCGGGCCATCATTGCCGGGATGGCGGATTGGCGCCTGCGCGCGTTATTGGAAGGGATCTTTTCCGATCCGCGCGTGGTCAGCCTGTATAAGGCTGCGCCGGCGGCCAAGACCATTCATCACGCCTGCCGGGGTGGGTTACTCGAACACGTCCTATCGCTTTGCGCGCTTTGCCGGGCAGCGGTGTCCCACTACGCGGCTTCGAATTACAAGGATATAGATCTGGATCTGCTGCTTGCGGGGGCAATCCTGCATGACATCGGGAAACTCGAAGAGCTTTCGTACGGGCGTAGTTTTGGATACAGCCCGGATGGTCAACTCTTAGGCCACATTGTGATCGGGCTTCGCATGGTTGGGTCGAAGGTGGAACAGATTGACGGCTTCCCTTTGAAGCTGAGAACGCTGCTGGAGCACATGATCATCAGCCATCACGGGGAGCTTGAGTTCGGGTCTCCTAAAGTCCCCATCTTTCCCGAGGCGCTTCTGCTGCATCACTTGGACAACCTGGATTCGAAGATGGACACCATGCGCCACGCGCTGAATCGCGAACCTCTGGTCGATAGCGAATTCACCGGATGGGTGGCGCCGCTCGAACGAGTGCTGTTGCGCAAGCAGCGGTACCTGCGCGGCGAGGCGCTGGTTCCGAAACCGGAGACTCGCGCCGTCGAAGGGGAAACGGAAAATGGGGCCCTGGTTACCGATGATCCGCGGAAAGCGGCGAGCTCGCCGGCGCCCGCGCAATCAACCGCGCATCCCACGCCCGAAGCGCGCCCGGCTGCGATCGAGAAGCGGGCCGAAAACAGGCCGGCGCCCACGACTCTGTTCGGCGAAAAGCTACAGGCGGTTCTAGGTTTGGAGAAGTGAATCCGGATGCTAACATTGGGAATTGTCAGGCTCCGGGCTTCGTGCAATGGGCGGTCGTAAACCCCGCCAGGTCCGGAAGGGAGCAACGGTAGCGATTTAGCTTGTGTGCCGCGGATCACCCGGGGTCTGGCAAAAGGCTCTCCCGCACCGGCGCAGGCGCGTCACAAATCCATGTATCAAGTAATTGCCAGGAAGTACCGCCCGCAGGGCTTTGGCGAGCTGATCGGCCAGGAACATGTCCAAAAGACGCTGACGAATGCGATTGCGACGAACCGCCTGGCGCATGGCTACATTTTTTCGGGCCAGCGGGGTACAGGCAAGACAACGGTAGCTCGTATCCTGGCGCGGTGCTTGAACTGCGTGCAGGGTCCAACGCCCGCGCCATGCGGAGTTTGTTCGAGCTGCTTGGAAATCACGGCAGGTAATTCGGTCGATGTGATCGAGATCGACGCGGCATCGAACCGCGGCATCAATGAAATGCGCGAGATTCGCGAGAATGTACGCTACCGGCCCGCGCGCGATCGCTACAAGATCTTCATCATCGACGAGGCGCATCAGATCACTAAGGAAGCGTTCAACGCTTTATTGAAGACGCTCGAAGAGCCGCCCGAATGGGTGGTTTTCATTCTGTGCACGACAGAGGCGCACGAAATTCCGAATACGATTGCATCGCGCTGCCAGCATTTCAGCTTCCGATCCGTGGATTTCGCCGAACTGATGAACCGCATGCGCTACATCGCGGAACAGGAAGGTATCGAGGCGGGAGAGGAAGTACTGTCCGTCATTGCGCAGGCTGGCGAAGGAAGCGTGCGCGATTCCTTATCCGCGCTGGATCAGGCCATCGCGTGCTGCGGCAAGACGCTGAATGTTCAGGATGTGCGCGCGCTGCTGGGCATGCTAGGCGAAGAGCCGCTACGGTCGGTGGCCGAAGCCGTGCATGCGCGGGATGGAGCGCGAATGCTTGAGATTGTGCAGGAACTCGAGCGCAACGGGCAAAGCCTTCAGCACTTCTGCCGCGAATTAGCGCGTTATTGGCGTAACCTGTTGGTGGCCAGAATCAGCGGAAAACCAACCACGCTGATAGCGGCGCCGAGCCAGGCGCAGCAAGGGCTGCTTGAGACCGCGAGCCTGTTCAGCGAAGAAGATCTGACTCGATATCTGAACCTGACTTTGGAGCTGTTCAAGACATTGCAGGAGTCGCTGCAGCCGCGGCTTCACCTGGAGCTCGGGCTTGTGAAGCTGGTGCACGCCGGCAAGTTGCAGTCGATCGAGCAGGCGATTGCAGATCTCGGGAAAGCGCAGCCCGCCGCGCCTGCGGCTGCGAAACCGCCCGCGCTTGCCGCGATGCGGCCGGTTATGGAGTCGGCAGCGCAGCCCGCCGCGCCGCCGGTAACGGAATCATCCGCCACAGCGGAGGCTGTCATCGCGGCGCCCGCTACTCCGTCAAAGACGGGGGACCTCCGCGAGGACTTGCGCCATGCGTTGCTGAGAGCGGGGAAGACGTTTAGCGCCGATGCGATCGCTCAGGCGGAGGTGTTGCTGGAGAACGGCGAAGTGGTGGTGCGCGCGCCGAGATCGCTGGCGCTTCCCTTGAAGGATTCAGCCGTGCAGCAGGCGGCCGCTCAAGTGACGGGCAAACCGGTGCGGGTACGGGTGGAAGTTTCCACCCAGGCGGCGGCAAGTGCGCCCGCGCCGCAGTCTGCGTCGGCCGCCTCCGGCGGAGATGCGGAGTTGCGAGAGCGGGCCCTATCGCATCCGGGCGTCAAACGGTTCCAGGAGCTTTTTCCGGGCGCGCAGGTGCGTACCGTGCGAAATTTGAATGAGTAGAGGGAGCGACGTGCCGCTATGAAAATGCCGGGCAACATGCAGGCGATGATGAAGCAGGCGCAGCAGATGCAGGAAAGGCTGCAGGAACAAATTGCCGCCATTCGCGTGGAAGCGTCGGCCGGAGGCGGCATGATCACCGTGAAGATGGACGGCCGCAAGAACGTGCTCAGCGTGAAGATCGATCCTGAAGTGGCTGGCGATGTGGAAATGCTGCAGGATATGATGAGAGCCGCCTTCAACGAAGCTGGCAAGAAAGTCGACGATGAGGCGCAGGGAAAGATGGGCGGCATGCTGGGCGGGCTTGGCCTTCCGCCCGGAATGTTTTAGCGCCGGGCTGCGATGCCAGAATTCGCAGAGCCGCTCGCGCGGCTCATCCAGGAGTGCAAGAAACTGCCCGGAATCGGACAGAAATCGGCCCAGCGAATCGCATTTGCGCTCTTGCGCGCGCCTCGCGAGGACGCCCAAAATCTTGCGCAAGCGATTCTCGACATCAAAGACAAGCTGGGAATCTGCGAGCAGTGCAACAACATTAGCGCCGGCGAGCTGTGCCTCTACTGCCGGGATCCGCACCGCGAGCAATCGCAGATCTGCGTGGTGGAGGAGCCGCATAACATCGTGCCGATCGAAACCACCCACAGCTTCCGCGGCTTGTATCACGTGCTGCAGGGAGCTATCTCGCCGCTGCGCGGCATTGGGCCCGAGCAACTGAAGATCAAGGGTTTGGTGGACCGATTGAGGAAAGATGCGATAGAGGAGATCATCATTGCCACCAACCCGACGGTCGAAGGCGAGGCGACGGCGGTATACCTGTCGCGGCTGTTAAAACCCTTGGGGCCGCGAGTCACGCGCATCGCGATGGGCGTCCCGGTGGGAAGCGACCTGGAGTTCGCCGACGAGGTGACGATGTCGAGGTCGCTTGAAAATCGGCGGGAGATGTAGAGTTGCCTTAATGCGCGATTGATTTATCCGCCGCCAGCGCCTTGAACGACCGAAACCGGTCGAGACGCATTTCCGCCTTCAGCCACGCGGTCGCCGCAAACCAGTCGCGCTTGACGGTCCGAATGGAGCGCCGTGTTCACTTGCTAGCCTGCCTCTCGCTACTTGTCTGAGCCGTTGGTACAACTTATCGAATAGTTCAGACCGGTGTTTCATTGTGGCTGCCTGCAAGTGTGCCACAAATCGTCTCAGGTGGAACATTGCGCCATTACACTGCACTTTGCGTGTTCGGTCAGGGTGAAGTCGAAATTGACTGAATTGAAGATAGGTGGAATCTGCGGAACCCCTGCCTGAGGCGATTGGTGCGGCACGTGGCCGACCGAGTCTACCGCCGCGAACGCGTGGCAGGAGATGCACGAGATCTTCTTTTGCTTCATGAGCGCGGCTGGTTCAATCAGCGGATTACCAAGGAGTGTGCTGAAATCGGTCTGCGTTCCAATCAGTTTGTAGTGGGCGAGAAACTCGGCGCGCCGGCTTCTAAGAAGGCGTCGAAGGCCAGCGGAGGGACGGCCGTCGCGGCTGCCGAAGCTGTCGCGGAAACTCGCGCCGGCCTGGGTCACCAGTTGAGCGTAATCCTCGTGGATGAACGTGGCCCATATCCAATTGGGCTGGGCTCGGATCATCATGTGGAATGCCACAAGGGCGCGGGTGGTCTGCTGCTGGTCGATCGCCAATATGAAGCGGCCGGATTGCGCGTCCGCGATAGGCGCCCACTCGGTCTTCATTTCAATCGCGACGGCGCGTGGGTCGATGTGATTATAGTTCGCGCTTTGCGGAAAGCTGATCCGATGGGCAGCCGCGGCGATGTTCAGGTTTTCCCGTTTCCACAATCCGTTTTGGAAGATATAGCCGGCCGCGGCGCCATCCAGCCAAACGACCTCGCATGGTTTGGAAGTCTGCGGCTGATCGGGAAACGCCGCCCGCTTTTCGGATTGTTCCTGGCAGGGAATGCGGCGAAACTTTGCCGCCGTGTCAGCCGATTGCGGAGTGAGGTTGAGAGACGCATCCGGATAGACATCGACTGACGTCCACCACGTACGCCAGGAGACTGCGGTTTCGCCCGCTCCAGCGCCAATAGGCCGCGCCGGCCGCGATATCTCAGCCAAGGTTTGCCAGGCGATCCGGTCCGCCTCGTCAGCCGCGCCAACCTGCTGTTGATACGCAATCGCGCCGAAAACCGCTCCAGCCGCGGTCAGAGGAAAGAGAACATCGCGAATGTTCACAAGCCCTCCTATGTCTCGTCATACGCGCTTAACAGAGCCAACAGAGTTGTGACATCCGTACCAGAAGGATGAGGAGGATTCGGCCAAGGCGCGTTCAGGAAGTTAGGGGCGAGCCCGAGTGAGTTCATCTGATCCTTCACGACTTTCGCCAAGGGAACCGGGTCGTATCCACCGCTGCTGTTTGGCACATATACGGTACTTAGAAGAGCATCGTAGATCTGCGGGTAAGTGGCGAGTAACTTTTGATATTCACTTACAATGGCTGGATCTTCCACACTAACTCCACTCTGAATATCCTGAGTAAGAGCCGTGCTCCACGCCGCGGCGCCGAGATGCCCTTAAGTCCCACCGCATCATTGTATCTCGGGTGCCGAGACGGCTACCAAAGGGCATCAGTGGATACCGAGCACAGCTCATCAACCGAGACCGAGTAATTCTGCTTTTTCGCCGCCATCAGAATGGCGCTCCACGTCATAAGATTCGAAAGCAGACAGCTTCGAACGAAGGATAGTTTCTCTTCGGAGCCCAAAATGTCGAGCGACGCCCAATGGAAGAACCGGGAAAATGAGCAAGTCCAAGAAACGTAATGAATTCCCTCTGAACTCGGAGGATAATTTCAGGTAAGCTTAACGGCGCTGGATAGTGAAGTAATATATGTGCACCTCCGACGTGTTATTCAAAACCGCTCTTAAATCGGCGCTATTGACTATCCTCCTGCACCCGTGTGCATGCCCACAGCAGGAAAGTGCGGATCAGCTGCACGAGCGCCATCGGGAATTACCGCATTACAACCGACCCGGCGCCAGCCTAAGGCAGGCACTTCTTCAGTCTGGGAAGCAGGTTCTCGAGGTGCATAGCGTAGCCGACCGCGGCGAGCTACCCGGCGGCCCGGATGAGGCAGACCTACTCGCGGAGAGCATCTGTGCGTCCAGCGCGATAGTCGTTGGAAGCCCTACTCGCTCCCTCGGCTTACTTTCCGCTTCTGAAACAACCGTGTTCACGGATTATCATATCCGCGTCGATACTGTCCTGAGGAACGTCACCACCGAGCACCTTGCGGCGAACGAGACGATTACTCTTTCCCGCCCGTTTGGGGAGGTGCATCTGGCTGAAGGGACGATTCATACCAGCGACCCTGATTATCCGGCGCTTCAGATCGGGGCAGAATACATTTTCTTCCTTGAAACGATTGCAGGCGAGCATAAGAGCTTCGAGAGCCAGAATGATGTAAATACGTATCTAGTTACGAAGCAGAACATTCGGCCGCTCGCTCGAAATGTCGACGCCGAAAAGAGAGCGCAATGGCTGTCCGGCTCTACCTTAGCTCAGCTCGAAGGCAAGATCGCTGAATTCGCCCATTCGTGTAAGTAAGAGGATCTAAGGTGAAAGGCCTATTCGGTTGCTCAGGTATTTTCCTGTTTTGCTTGGTATCCAGAGGCGACTGCCCCACCCAGAGTAACGGCGCGCCGGCTTGGCCCAAGGGAGGAACCGTTTATTGGTCGATTGACCCAAACAGTGCGCCCTTGGAACCTTCAGGCCGAGAAAGGCCAGGAGCATGAGACCGGACATCCGATGGGGCTTATGGATCAGTCCGGGATCGCGTGCTCGACTCAGACGAGTCAATTGAGCATGATGAATTTCGCCTGCGATGTTAACGATACCAATAACAACATGCCGACTTCCCCGCAGCGCGGCTTCTAGAAATGATCAACGCGGCGGGCGGGCCAGAAGGTCGCGTAGGAAACTAAGCCGAGCAACGCCTTCTAAAGACATTACCACGGCGCCAGCCGGATAGGACAGCGGGAGCTGAAAGGCACCATCAAGACAGGTGGCCTAACTATTTTGTTGTGATGGTGGGCGGTGACGGGATCGAACCATCGACCTCCTGCTTGTAAGGCAGGCGCTCTAACCGGCTGAGCTAACCGCCCGGACAGATCTTATCTTCGCACGGGCGCCGTGGTATCCAGAAGAAATGCCAGCGGCGTTGCGGGATGGGGCGCTGGCCGGACGCGAGTCAGCGACACACTGCCGGGTGCCGTCTCGCCCGAAACTTTGCGAACCGTTATGCTGCCGCGATCGGTCGCCAGCTTCAATTCAGGACCGCTTCCGACGGCGCCTTCGAGGCGCGCGCCACGGCCCTCCGCGCGTTCTCTCAGCCCGTCTCCGAATTCGTTGTCGATTTCCCCGTGGCTGGTAATGGCGACGATGGCGAAACCGGCCGAAGCGGGAATCGACAGCTCTATGTTTCCGGAACGGGTATGCACGTTCATGCCGGTCAGCGGCAGGCGTCCCGGCTTCAGATCGATATCACCCTTGTCCACGCTGATATCCAGCGGATTCGTGAACCCGTCGAGGCTCACATCGGTGGCTTGCGCGACGAGCTTCAGGGGCCCAAGCACGTTTTCTGCTTCCAGGCTCCCGCGCTCGAGCCGGATCTCTCCGGGCGCCTGCTGAACCTCCATTTGCGTACGCATGTTTTGCACGCGAGCAGGCTTGGCCAGCTCGCGGAGAGACACGCTGCCCCCGTAGTCGCCTTCAATAGTCACCTGACCGGCGACCTTGGTGAGTTCCACATCGTCGCCCTTGCCGCGCAGATCGATATTTCCCTTCACATTGATGCAACGCACCAGGTCGCTGCGGCGCGTGTCGATGCTTACGTCGCCGCCGATATCTTCCAACCGTACGCCGGCATTGTCGCTGGTCAGATTTACGCCGCCCGAGATGCCTGAAATATCGAAGTCGCCGTATCTGCCAGTCGCTTCGACGCTAGCATCCTTGGGGATCGTGATTTCCAGGTCGGTCGTTACGGGAGCGTGCGTCCGCGCCTTATCTTGGTTACAGCGGATCGTCACCGTCTGGCCCGCGACAAGCACCTCGACCGGAGTAGCCGAATTCGCGCGGTCGGCTTCATCGGAATCGAAGGAACGTATGCTCTTGTGTCCTGTCAGTACCAGATCGCCGGCCGCGGACGGCGTGATTTTCGCATCGCCGCGGAAAGCCTCGATGACGATGCGCGGCGCTTTGCCGACCGGCTTCTGCACCGTATTGACGGAGTACTCGTGCTCTTCGCCGAAGGCTTGCACGCCGTGCTCCAAACCGGCGCGATGCCACCAGGTGTCCGGACGCCGAGCTTCAAACGCGATGAGCCCCGCCGCGCAGATGAGAATCACCAGAAACCATCCGCCTCCGGACACCCCGTTGACAGGCAACGGCGCCCCGCGAAGCGCCAAAATAGCGATTTCGAGCAGTGACAACACGCCCCAGATGATCAGCAGGAACGGCCAGTAGACGGCGAGCGTTTCGCCCACGGGAAAGTCGGGCGATACGGCATGCAAGAGAAACAGAACGCCAATCGCAATCAAGATCAGGGGCGCAGCCACGGACGTGCGGGGCCTCATCGGACGGGCCCTCCATATCGCGGCGGCCCGGACATCGGGGGTCCGGGAATGGGCGGGTAAGCGGGGCGCGCCACCATGCGTTCCACCAGCTTCATAACGCCGATCGTGATGATGATGAGCGGCCACGTCCGCGAAAAGGAGAGAATGCCGGCCTGGTGGATGGCAAACAACGCCCCAATCGTAATCAGCAGGATCGGCCCGCGCGCGGCCTGCACAAAGAGAGCGGCTCTATTCACGGCCGGTCCTCGGCGACAGGATTGGGCCCAACGGGATTAGAAGGCGGCACGGACGCGGATCGAACGGGCGGCACGCGCGCCGGCGTTGTCAGGCGCGAGTACAGCAGGTGCGCTCCCACCAGAATCAAAATCACCGGCCAGAAACGGCCGAACTCGCGGAAATCGAGCAGGTGCATTGTATCGAGCAGGAAAATTACGCCGATGCCGATCAGGATGATAGGCCCCAGTGGCACGCGCCCTGTGCGCGGCGCCGCTCCCAACAGACTGGACCACTCCTCGACCGGCGCCCCCAACTGACGCTTCTTGGCCGTGTGATACGCCTCAAACGCCATGTAGAACCAGAACGCCGTCAGCACCATCCCCAGCAACGGTTGGCCGGCGGTGTTTTCGGCCGAATCGGTCAGGCTCAACAAGACGCCGAGGATGATGGCATGCACCAGGCCCTTCATATATTGGCCGTTGTAAATAGCGCCTACGCCTGGAATCAGGCCGAGCCAGAAGGCCGCCACCGGCGAAGTGCGACCGACCGGCGCGGAGGGCGAGGGTGGGAACGGCGCCGATGACGTGTAGGGCGGTGACGTGTAGGGCGGCGGCGTGTAGGGCGGGGGCGCGGCGTTATACGGGTCCGGACCCGAGGCCCCCACAGGCTCCTGGGGAGCGCTGAAGCCGAAGCTCGCGTTCGGCGCGTGCTCTTGGCAAAACACGGTTCCTTCGGCGGTCCGCTGGCAGAGTGCGCAAAGCGGCCTTCCGCAGGAGCGGCAAAACGCTGTCGCGGGCGCATCTGGATGTAAATAGCACGTCATCGTGGTTCCCTCATCTGGTCGATTTGGTCTGGCTGTTGCGCTGGCCGCTCTGTCCACCGCTCGGCTTGCTTTGCGGCTTCGGCTGGGAGGAAGCCTCTTGCTGGGCTTCCATCTCCTTCAGGCGGCTCTGGATCTCGTACACCAGGCGAATGTTTTCGTAATATTTCACGGCGCGGTCTTTCGTTCGCATCGCGCGGTCTTCGACACCGTCCCAAACTCTGACCGGGTTCAGGTCCGCCGGCTGTATATGCTGCACCTGAATGCCGGTGCACTTTTCAAGCATCGCGAACGACAGGATGGTCATCGCCATTCCCATTGCGAGCCGCGGCTGCAGCATCGGTTGCAACCACTTCCGCGCGATCCGGTTCAAGAATCCAGGCCGGTCCAGCGGATCGCGCAGGCGTCCCATCGGCGCCTGATACGCAATCCGGGTAATCAGTTCGGGCGGGGGCGCGATCTCGGCCGCGCCGGCCAGAAAACTCACCGCTCCCGTCACGTCGGTCATGAACGCGGCGCAATCGGCGCAGGCCGAGGCGTGTTGTTCCAGCGCCGCGCGCGCGCCACTGCTCAACGCGCCGTCGACGTAATCGGCTAACAGTGTTTCGAATTCCGAGCAGTTCATGCCATGCCCTTGCACTGTCACACAGCGGACAGGCCGTCCAGCGGCCGTTGCCCGCGCTTCGATTCGTAGCGTCGCAACACGCGCGCCAGTTCCGCGCGCCCGCGATTCAGTCTCGACTTTACAGTTCCTTCCGGTACGTTCAACACCTGGGCTATTTCCCGATACTCGAGCTCTTCGAGATCCCGCAGTATAACCGCTTCGCGCAACTCCGGCGAGAGCTTCTGCAGAGCCGCCTCCAGGAGCTCCCCGGCCTCGCGCCCGGCGAGTAGGCCGTCCGTGCGCGAGTGCTGCGACCGGCGCTCTTCCAAGATGGCTAGCTTGTCTTCGAGAGCGTCCGTCACGCGGTCATGCTTGGTTCGGCGGTAATGGTCTACCAGAAGGTTACGCGTCAGGCGCATCAGCCACACCGCGAAGGAGCCTTCGCCGGCGCGAAAACTGGAGAGACTCTTGAATACCCGCAGAAAAACGTCTTGCGTCAGGTCCTGGGCTTCCGAATCGCGATTCGTGAATCGATAGCAGATGGCATAGACCCGCTTGGTATAGAGCTTGACCATTTCGTCCCAGGCGCCCTGCTCGCCGCCCAGGCAGCGTTCCACTAGGTTTGCTTCCGAACGGCTCGTTTCAGAATGGCTGGTATCAGAATGCAAGCGATGTGGGGTCCCTATCCGGGCGCCACCTGCCCAATTCCAAGACGCGCCCGCCGCTTTTGAGCTTAACGAAAGCCCGGGAGTAAGCGAAACTGAAACGGCGGCGGCAGACATTTTTAAACCTCAACGGTTCGTCCGGAACTCGGCTGGATTCAACCTCCGGCCCCGGCGTTACACCCAGATAAACGTCATGCCAGTTTAAGAAGTTCAATCGGATGGGCTGGCGGGTGCGCGATTTCGATCGGCATCTAGTCAATAATCGGGTGATTTCCGTCTTTGGACCCATTCGTGTTAAAGCTCATAGAGTTGCGAATGCGCGAAGAGCAAGATGACCTGCCGAGGGCGACAGAAGCGGCGAATGCGAGATAAGCGGCGAATGCGAGGCAAACGATGACCTGTCCCTTTTGCGGGCATCGCGAAGACAAAGTCATCGATTCGCGTGAAAGCAAGGAAGGCGACTCAATTCGCCGCCGCCGGGAGTGCCTGGCCTGCGAGCGCCGTTTTACCACCTACGAACGTTGCGACGAAGTGCCCTATATGGTCATCAAAAAAGACGGGCGCCGTGAGAAGTTCGATCGGCAGAAGGTGCTAAACGGCCTGCTCCGAGCCTGTGAGAAGCGGCCCGTCAGCATGGGTCGCTTGGCCGAACTGGTCAATCAGGTCGAATCCTCGCTTCTGGAGAGCCCCGAGCGGGAACTCCCTACAACCCTCATTGGCGAGATGCTAATGGATCGATTGCGAGGGTTGGACAAGATCGCCTATGTGCGGTTCGCTTCTGTTTACCGGGACTTTCAAGATGTAGAAGAATTCTTGAGCGAATTGAAAAACGTAATGCTGCACCGCAAGGTCTAACAGGGAGAAGGGGTTCCGAAGAGCCGGGTTTTCCACAGCGCCGGAGGGCCCCGCGGAAGCGCCGATGCGCCATTATCTTTCGTGAAACCAATCACTTTGGCGAACATCTTCCTATTAGGGTATTAACTCGCGGCTCGAAACCGGGTATAATCGATGCGCGCTATATTGACAGGCTTGGCACTTGCGTCCGGCTTAGGCGCGGAGCCGGCGAAGGCATACCCAACAAAAAGGATGTAAAAGAACACCAGTTCGTTCGGGCTGGTGCGCCCGCTTTCCCGATAGAGAAATTGAGAGCGTGCAATAGAGGTGATCAGGTAAGGTGGATCAATTCGAGGATCAATATTTAGCCGATGGGAACGAGCCGCTAGGGCTCCCGTTCGATGAAGACGCGAACTTCTTCCATCCCGAAGAGGTTCAAGACGAGGAATTCCACGGCGTTCAGCAGGTCGAGGAGTCGATTTACACCGACGACCCGGTTCGAGTGTACCTGCGGGAAATGGGTTCCGTTCCACTGCTGACGCGGGAAGGCGAGGTGAGCCTCGCGCGAAAGATGGAGCGCGGTAAGCTGCGCATGCAGAAGGCCATCAGTCGCTCGCCGCTGATCCAGAGCTTGATCTGCGATTTCGGAGAGCTGGTGCGCAAAGGCGCCGAGGACGTGGACAGCTACGTCGACTTCGGACCTTCGGATATTGAAGAGGGCAGCGCGGCCGATTTGAAGCGGCGCAGCGAGATTGCCGAGCTGTTCTACGCCTATCTGGCCGTCCATAAGAAGCAGCAGCAGACCATCGACAAATACGAAGCCGTTCCGGCGGCCAACAAGAAGCTACGGAAGAGATGGGCCGGCAAAGTGGTGCGCGGCAAGGTGGAGATTTCGCGGGCTCTTCGCGCCATTCCATTTAACCTGGCGCGCTGGAAGGAATTCGTCCGCGCGATCGAAAAGACAGCCGACGAAATGTCTTTGCTGGACATGGAAGTCAAGAAGCTGGAGTTGCGCAACTCGGCGGCCGCCCAACTTCGGGTCAAGGAGTTGCGGCGCGATCTGAAGAAGCGCGAAACGGAGGCTGGCGCATCGCTGCCCGAGCTCCGGCACAGCGTCTCCGTTATCCGGCACGGCGAAATCGAAGCCGAGCGCGCCAAGAAGGATTTGGTGGAAGCCAACCTGCGATTGGTGGTCTCGGTCGCCAAGAAATACGTCAATCGCGGTCTGCACCTGCTCGATCTAATCCAGGAAGGCAACATCGGCCTGATGCGCGCCGCCGACAAATTCGAATATCGCCGCGGCTATAAATTTTCTACTTACGCCACCTGGTGGATTCGCCAGGCCATCACCCGAGCGATCGCCGACCAGTCCCGCACCATTCGTATTCCCGTTCATATGAACGAGAGCATGAACAAGTTCCTGCGGGCCACGCGCGAGTTGGAAAAGGAACTGGGCCGCGTGCCGACCAACGAAGAGATCAGCCGGCGCATGGATATTCCGGTGGAGAAGGTCCAGAAGCTGAAGACTATCTCCCGCGATCCCGTGTCCCTCGAAACGCCGGTGGGCCGCGACGGCGAATCGGCTCTCGGCGACCTGATCGAGGATCGCTGGGTCGGCTCTCCCGTCGACGCGGTGATCGATTCCAACGTCCGCGACGAGACCGCCAATATTTTGAAGACGCTCTCTCCCAAGGAAGAGAAAGTGATTCGGCTGCGCTTCGGTATCGGCTGCGAGCGCGAGCATACGCTCGAAGAGATCGGCCAGGAGTTCGACGTCACGCGCGAACGCATCCGCCAGATCGAAGCCAAAGCGCTGCGCCAGCTTCGCTCGCCCGAGCGGGCCCGTCATCTGCGGGCGTTGCTGGCCGCGCGGTAACTGAGCCGCGCGATAAGCGCCCTTGACATCACTCGGGTCGGACGGGAATCGGCGGGCGGCCGACCATTTCCGTCGGTTTCCAGAGAACGTCAACGTCTCCGTTTTCGACGACACCCTCGCGTCCGGCGCTTGCGGGGTGGCCATTCAAGCGATTGATTCGGACCCGATAGAAGCGGAAATCTCTCCAATTCAGCTCGCTCCAATCGAAAAAATCCAGCAGTGTCAGATCTAAATCTTGCGCACTGAAGGAGCCTTTAACCTCAACGAAGCACTTTCCAGGCCTGTCCGGAAATCCGGTATCGACTCGCAGCGCTCCCAAAATGCCGCCTGCCGACAGCGGAGGGACCACTCTGAATGCATTCCCGAATATTTGCGTTGGGTCTTCGCCATGATAGTCTAATTTCCTCATCACCAGCGCAAGGAAGAGCGGGAGCTTCAAGGCGTTCAACGCTCGTACCGGCTCCCAATCGTTAGCGCCCGTATCGGGCCGAAGGTGAGCATTCCACAGATAGCGTAAAGCGACCCGGTATTGCTGCACCACTTCAGTCGCATAGATCATGCTAGCGCCCAGCGTGCCGGCGTGGATCAGTGGACGAACACCGACCCTGCCCCGTGAGGAAGCGGAACTGAGTTCTGGGCCGGCGCCTCCTCGCCGATCATCTGGTTGTAATCCACGCCTCCATCGATTACCTTCTCGTTCAGCGATAATACGACCGTGACGTCCGGGTTTGGCTCGCGCTGGTCTGCCGACTCTTCCCGCGCACCCCAGACGCCGGCCGGCAACCAAAACAGTGCGGTATCGCCCGGTTGCAGGATCGCGCTCGATTCGGGCCGGCCGCTATTGGACGCGGATATCACCACGTCAATGAACCGCTTTCTGTTTGACGCCCCCATCGTAGATTCGACCGCCCCTCACGTGTATCTCCTGAGAACTTGGTTCTGGTGTCTGGGGAGGTTGGGACAGGTCTACAAACACTACCTGCCTACCCGAGCCTAGCACCAAGGCAACCGTTAAGAGTTTGAATCTTGAGATCATTGGTATCCGTCCTATTGGCAACTTTGATATGGCGGATTCCATCGGGTGAGGAGACGGGACGGAGTATACTAACTCACCTCAAAGCAGGGAATCTCTCTGCCATGCGGTCACACCAGATCACCTCCGTCGGATCGGCATCGAACACGCTTCCCGGCTTTTCAAACAGCACCTGTCCAATCCGAACCATAAATCTCCCCCCTTCCCTTGGAATGACAATGTGATCGGACAAGGGGACACTTGCCGTATATGCTTCTTCTGGATTCAGCGTAATAAGCGCTTTAGACACACGCATGTTAAAAAATTTGAGCGACGGATTTGATCGCATGACGGCCTCCCTGATTGTAAGTTCCCGAACAGGCTTTCCGGTTTCGGAGATGGCGGCTACTCGATAGTCAATCAGGGGACCCGAACGCGCGAAATAGCAGCGCTTATCCGTCACGTTCGTTATCGTGACCTCCCCCGTCCGAGCGGATTCGTTCAAGCGGCAGGATATTTTCAGATCGGAGGGATTAGCCCTGGCAAGCGGCTGCTGCTGCGAAGGCGTTTCCTGACACCATACCGTGGCGCACGCCAGGACCATAACGAGAGGCCTTTTTCTTAGCATTCCGATATCTCCTTCAATTGCAGGAGACAGCGCTTCCCGTCTTGAATTCAGAGTTCCATACGGGCCATCCAGCCCCAATTGGGCGAAGAGATAGGCACGCAAACAGTATTTCAATCAGTGGACGAACACCGACCCTGCCGCGTGAGGAAGCGGTACTGAATTCTGGGCCGGCACCTCCTCGCCGATCATCTGGTTGTAATCCACGCCTCCATCGATTACCTTCTCGTTCAGCGATAATACGACCGTGACGTCCGGGTTTGGCTCGCGCTGGTCTGCCGACTCTTCCCGCGCACGCCAGGAGCCGGCCGGCAACCAAAACAGTGCGGTATCGCCCGGTTGCAGGACCGCGCTCGATTCGGGCTGGCCGCTGTTGGACGCAGATGTCACCACGGCAATGAACCGCTTTGCATTGGCAAGCTTCACCGCAAATTGAAAATAGCGCCGATTCGGCTCGCCGCTCTTCAGCAGCGGAACCGGGTCGTCTCCAATGGGGATTGTGATCGCCTTGCTGCCGGTATTCGTCAACACGGCTTCGACGACATCCGTGACCAGAGTTCCGTCCTTGGTCTCTATGATCTGGTTCAATCTCAGACTGACAGTGGGCGTTCCAGGAAGCGGGTGTTTGATGCCTCCATCGTAGATTCGACCGCCCCTCACGTGTATCTCCTGAGAACTTGGCTCTGGCGTCCGCGGAGGTTGGGACAGGTCTACAAACGCGACCTGCCTACCCGAGTCGAGTAGCAACGCAATCGCCAAAAATATGTGGTTTATCAACATTGGTGTCTGTCCTACTGGGGGCAAGTTTGATATGGCGGATAGTTGATATTCGATGGAAGGTTCGAAGGTGGCTCTGGCGCGCCTGCGCTAGCGACTGTCTGGTAGGTCGAACTGAAATCCGTGCTGAGACTTGATGTGCTGCCGACAGAATTGTTCGCCACCGAAGCGGGATTGTTGCTGGATAACGCGGTTTGCACCTCCGAGTAATGGCTCGGGCCAGGAACGCCCACCTCGTGCGCCTGGACAGCGGCGGTGATTTGTGAGATGGTTGCGAAGCAGTTGCCCTGGTGCTGATAGAACGGGTCGCTGGGGTTTGTAACTCCCGGATTCAATTCCCAAGCATACTTGCTGGAATCGGTAAAGCTGGTTACGTAATAAATTCCGGCGTTTGGGCCTGAGTTCGCAGCGCCCGAGGTGAAATTGTAGTTATACGCGTAGGTCGAAGCCCCAAAGCTGCCATCCTCCGTTGTCGGCGGCGATGTGAGGGTCGGAAGCGTGACTCCATTGATGGTCGAGCCGTTGGCCACAAGGGAAGGAGCCGGCAACACTACAATTGGAAAGGTGGATCGCGGGTTGACGGTTATTGTCTGAGATGGCGATGCCCCAACCGCCATGGCCGTAATCGTTCCACCGGCGACCATCGGGCCGGACCAGGTCAAGGAACCCGCCGGGCCGTTCACGCTCACGCCGTCCGTTGAGAACGTCCATTGTGTCACCTGACTGGCGGACGCGCCCGCTACGCTGCAAGCGACGGAGTTGCCCCAATCGACGGTCAAAGGACTACAAGTGAGCGCGACAGAGTTGCCTGTCCCGCCCGTCTCCACATCCTCAAGTGGGCAAGGGTATCCGTCCCGTGCCGGCCCGTACATAATATTGCTCAATTCGGCATAATGGCCTGTGCTGCCTGCGGCGACGCCATGGATCTGGCGCGCTTGCGCCGTCAAAATGGACGTATTTCCCGATGTCCACGAAGTTGCATAACCGCTTACGTTGGCTGTGCCGCTGCTGCACGCATCCATCCCCATTACATTCACACCCGTGTTGTCCTCGATCGGTACGCCCGCCGGATCGGGGCTGAAGTACACCGCTCGATATCCGCAGCAAACCGCGCATCCGTACGTGGCGTGTCCCCAGGTCTTGTCCGTCACCACTTTGCCTCTTAAAGCGACGCACCGGGCGTCTCGGCCAGATCCTGCAATCGATACGCGCCGGTGTTGAGATCGCCGGGCAGCACGTGCCCGTTCCGGTCCGGAATACGGTCGCGAATCAGCCTGCCTACGTCCACCAGCATTTCGTCGTCCGCTGCAATGGTCTGGTCCACCTCATAGGCCTGGGAGCCGTTCCCATAGAAGAACGTCAGCCGCGCGTTCACGGGCAGGCTGCCGCCGTTGCCCGCCGCGATGATGGAATTATGCGTCGCATCCACCCGCCAGGCGCTGCCCTCCAAATGGAACGCGAGCTGGTCGGAGAACGGCGTCTGGGCTCCATAGCGCAAACTCTCGTCGAAGCTCGCGGCAACCGCCATCACTTCGTTCGGATGCGTATCGGTTGCGAGGGTTAGTTGCGCCCAGTAGGCCGTCGAAGGAATGGTTCCGTTTTCCTGAAGCTGCCGGATATCGACGACTCTCGTCTCATCAGCCGCGAGCGTCGCTTCCGGCAACCGAACCCGGCCGTGCGACTGCCCATCCCGCCAGTGAATGGATAACTGCGCCTTTACCGAACGCGCCGTGGTGTTCCGCAGAAAGACCTGGGGGTGAAGAACCGCGTCCGAAGGCAGTTGAAGCGCCGGGTCCGGATGTTCGAGCGCGAGCAATGGAGCCCGGGTGGTCCACTTCCCCGTTCCGGCGAAGTCGTGTGACTTAAGGGTGACGGACGGATCCCAGAGTGGCGAGCTCGGCATTACAAAGCACCTCACAATCTAACTTGGAATGTTAGTTTACTGCTGCTGAACGTCTTCGTCAACATATTTAAATAAACGGGCGTAGCTGGGCTTTCCTGTTTGCCGGGTAAGTGGGCTCATGCCCTGCCGATTGAACAGAGCAAACTTGCGGTACCACACGCCCCCGAATTAACCGATTGACAGTAGTGTAAAGATTTCATATACTCCAACCCAAGCCTTGCGTTCCGGAAACGGACACTCGCGGATTACGCAGTTCCAGCATTGAACACTTTCACAGGGGGCCGACGTGCAAAAGCTTTCGCTTTGGCAGATGTGCTTGTTGTTGTGTTTCATTCCCACCGTGTTGATGGGGCAGGAGGCAACGGGAAACGGCAGTGTGACAGGCCGCGTCACCGATCCCACGGGCGCAACAGTGCCGGGGGCCAGCGTCTCGCTGGTGGATGAATCGACCAACATTCCCATTACGCTCCAGACCAATTCCGCCGGTTTGTACGTTTTTAACGATGTAACTCCCGGCAAGTATGACCTGATCGTGACCAAACCCGGGTTCCGAAAGAGCGTGGTGGTCGCCCAGGAAGTAACCACCGCTACTGGCCTGAACCTCAACGTCGCCCTTGAGGTTGGCTCCTCTACCGAAACCGTCGAAGTGAAAGAGGTACTAGGCGCCGAGCTGCAAACCGAGAGCGCCACCATGGGGAGCAGTCTGGGCGGCGACGCCATTCTGCAATTGCCCACCATCAGCCGCGACGTCTCCGCTCTCGTGTTCCTGCAGGCCACCGCCGCTCCGACCTTCAACGGCGCCGAAGGCAACACCACCAGCGGCAACATCGCAGGCAACTTCGCCGACCAGAACACCTTCATGCTCGACGGCGGCAACAATACCAGCGACCTGGATGGCGACAATTCCACCTACGTGACTCGCAACGGCAGCGGCGTCATTCCAACGCCGGCCGAAAGCGTGGAAGAATTCCGCGTCAACACCAACAACGAGACCGCCGACTTCTCCATGTCCGGCGGCGGCCAGATCATGGTCTCGACCAAACGCGGCACCAACACCTTTCACGGCGCCGCTTACGACTTCTTCCAAGCCGACTGGCTCAATTCAAACGACTGGTTCAACAATTTCGACGCCATCGCCAAGCCGAAGGCTCACTTCAACCGCTTCGGCGGCGCGCTGGGCGGCCCGCTCGGCCCCGAATTCCTCGGCGGCAAGACTTATTTTTACGTGAACTATGAAGGCCAGCGCTATCCGCGCTCGGGCCCCTTCACCGCGCTTGTGCCATCGGCCACTCTGCGACAAGGAATCATTCAGGAGCGCGACGCCAATGGCAACGTCGTGCAGTATAATTTGGCGACCTCGCTCGCCTGCGGCGCCACAGGAGGTCAGCCTTGCGACCCGCGCGGCATCGGCATCGATCCCGTGGTCAGCCAGATCTGGAGCAAGAACGAGCCCGCCTGCAATAACTTCAATTACGGCGATAATGGGCTAAATACTTGCGGATATAACGGGAATCTCACATTTCCCCTTAGCAACGATTTCGGCGTTATCCGCGTCGACCACGATTTCGGGTCCAAATGGCGCTTCTTCAGCAGCTATCGCTATTACCGGAATGAAAACCCCACCACCAATCAAGTGGATGTAGGCGGCATTCTACCCGGCGACACGCCCGGCAATCCGGTCAGCGCGTCGACGGACATCCAGCAGCCTCGCTCTTTGGTTGTCGGCCTCACCGGAACTCTCTCCCCCACGCTGACCAACGAATTTCACTTCAGCTACCTGCGCAATCAATGGCAATGGCTGCGAGCCGGCGCCATCGCCGATGCCGGGTTCCCCGGTTCCGTTGAAGTCGGTGGCGAAAATGGCCCCGGAGCAGGCCTGAGCCCTCTGAACGTGGACACGCAGGACGCCCGGCAGCGCCTTTGGGACGGCCACGACTACGAATACCGCGACAGCGTCAGCAAGCTGGTTGGAACTCACCTCTTCCAATTCGGCGGCGACTTCTTTCATCAGCACTGGCACTTCGATCGTTATGACGACGTGGGTCTAGGCCTCACCAGCCTGGTCTACGACGTCAGCGACGCCAGCAGCAATATCAATTTCACGCCCGCCTACCAGCCCGTTCCCTGCTCGGGGTCGGTGACAGCCAACTGCTTGCCGGCGGGCGAGTTGAGTAACTGGAATTCGCTCTACTCCCAAGTGGCCGGCCTCGTCGAAGCCACCTCCATCGTCGTCACCCGTACTGGCGCCGATCTGACCGCGAATCCCCTCGGCACCCCGGTGCGCTCCTTCGTCACAGATCAGACCTGGAGCATCTTCTTCAACGACACCTGGAAAATCAAGCCGAACTTCACGCTCGCCTACGGGTTGAACTATCAAGTACAGATGCCGCCGCTTGACGCCAACGGCGTGCAGGACATTCTGACTCTCGCCAATGGCCAGCCCATTGATGCCCAGCAATATCTGTCGGCCCGGCTCGCGGCCGCCAATGCCGGCCAGGTTTACAACCCAACTCTCGCCTTCACTCCTATCGGCGACGTAAAAGGGCTGAAATATCCCTACGCGCCCTACTACGGTGAAATCGCGCCTCGCGTCTCCATCGCCTGGAGCCCGAACGTAACCGGAGGTTGGCTGCATTCCCTGCTGGGCGATAAAGCCACCGTCATTCGCGCCGGCTATGGCCGCTTCTACTCCCGCAATCTCGGCATCAACCTGGTATCTACCCCGGTACTCGGCGACGGGTTCTTGCAGCCGGTAGCCTGCGTCGACCCAACCAGTGCCGGCGCTTGCACCTCGCCGAGCGGCGCGTCTCCGGCGAACGCCTTCCGCATCGGCGTGGACGGTACTCCTCCCACCGGCGCCATCACGAACACCTTGACGTCTCCCGTCGAGCCCGGAGTTAACGCTCCTTACGCGGACCGCACCTTCACCCTGGACCGCAACTTCAAGCCCGGCAACTCGGATTCTGTCGACTTCACGATTCAGCGCCAATTCAAAGGCAATGTCGTCCTCGAACTCGGTTACGTGGGCGTCTATTCCCGCAACCTGTTCCAAGGCGTCGACCTGAACGATGTGCCCTGGATGATGAAGGTAGGCGGCCAGACCTTTGCCAATGCCTACGACAATTTGTACTTCGAGCTTTCGAGAGGCCAGGCCGTGACCCCGCAGCCATTCTTCGAGTCGGCCCTGGCGGGTTCGAGCTATTGCAAGGGCGCTGCGAGCTGCACGGCCGCCGTCGTGGCCAACGAATCCGGCAACATTACCTCCAACGCTGTCACCACCCTCTGGAGCGACCTGGATAACAGCTTCGGCTTTGGTCCCGCTCTGCCGTCCACCAATCAAGCCGGCCTTATTTATGACGACACGTCGATGGGCTATTCCAATTACAACGCTGGCGTCGTTACGCTCCAAAAGCGTTCCACCAACACCAGTGTCGTGGCGAATTTCACCTGGTCGAAGTCGCTGGGCATCATTGGACTCAATCAGGCGTACACCGAAAACAACGTGAACGATCCCTGGGATCTGGGTGTCGACTACGGGCCCCAGTTCTACGATCGGAAATTCACCTTCAACCTGCTCGGCTCCTACAATTTGCCATTCGGCAAGGGTCAGCGCTGGCTGGGGAACAATCCCGTCATCAGCCGCATCGTGGGTGGCTGGGTTATTTCGCCCATCTTCTCTTATGGCAGCGGACTGCCGCTCGACGTCTATACCGGCTCCTATCAGGAATGGGGCAACGGCTTCTATGGCAATGGCTGCGAGGCGATCCCCCTGAGCGGCATGGGTTACAGCAACTCAGCCGTGTATGGGGTTGCTCCCACCGGAACCATCGGCGTCAATAGCAACCCGGCGAACGGCGGTACCGGCGCAAACCTCTTTGCCAATCCGTCTGCTGTGTACAACAACTTCCGGCCAAATCTGGTCGGACTGGACACTAATTGCGGCGGCGGCGGCCAGCTTCGAGGCCAGCAGCGCTGGAACCTTGACCTCGGTCTAACCAAAGACACGCAAATCACGGAACGATTCGGTCTCCAAATCTATGCCCAGGCGTTCAACGTCCTGAATCATATGATGTGGTCCGATCCAAGCATGAACCTGCAGAACCCAGCCGCCTTCGGCGCTCTCACCGGTCAGTACAACGCTCTCGGACTGGGCGGTGGCGGGGCAGCTGGCGAGTACACACGCATCATCCAACTCGGCGTTCGCGTCAGATTCTAGAGCTAATCTAAGCCGGTACGGGTGTGCTTGCCTGCCATGCCGCACACCCGTAACGGGCCTCCTCCTCCCTTCGAATAATGGGATTAGCTGATGGTAATATTCCAGATTCAATAAGAAAGATGACACGCCCGGATTCTCGTAAGTAGTTATTTACAATAAACTTACGGTACGGGATAAGGTTGGCTGCGTCGTTGGCTGTCGAATTGCTCAAACTACCCCGACCTCGCCTCTGGTGAGGGATGAAATACTTTTGGGGGATTTTCGAGTGTCTCATTCGACGCGAAATCAATTTCTAATTCTGCTGCTGGCCCTATTTGGGGCGGCCGGCCTGCTCTGGTCTCAGGCCGAAACCGGCCAGATCTTAGGCAACGTAACCGATCCATCCGGCGCTGTTGTTTCTAATGCCACGGTCAAAGTGATCAACGCCGTGAACGGATCGGAGCGCGATACCACGACCACTAGCGCCGGCGAATTCGCCGTTACCGAGCTGAACCCGAGCGAATACCGCGTGGTAGTAAGCGCGCCCGGCTTTACGACTTTCGAAACAAGAGTAACTCTCACCGTCGGCCAGAGGTTAACGGTACCTGCAAGCCTGAAGGTGGGACAAACCGGCACCGTGGTAGAGGTGACCGAAGCTTCCGGCGCGGTGGCTGTCAATACCGAAACGCAGACCGTTCAGCAGACCCTGTCCACTCAGCAGATGGTGGAATTGCCCACCCTGACCCGCAACCCATATTCGCTGGTCGTTACCTCTGGTAATGTCAGCGAGGATGACCCCTCCGGACGCGGCGTCGGTGTGGCGATGAACGGCTTGCGCTCGGAAGGTACGAACGTGCTGCTCGATGGCGTCGCAAACAACAATGAGTTCACCGCTTCGATGGGTCAGATGACGCCCGTCGATTCCGTACAGGAAATCGGAATCATCACCAACAACTTCACAGCAGAATATGGGCGTGCCGATAGCGGTATCGTTAACGTGACCACCAAAGCGGGAACAAACGATTTTCACGGAACGGCGTATGAATTTGGCCGCTTTTCGGACTTGGCCTCAAACACGTTTGAAAACAACGCGACCGATATTTCCAAGCCGCATTACACGCGCAACCAATTTGGCTTCTCGATTGGCGGTCCTATCAAGAAGAATAAACTCTTCTTCTTCAGCAATACGGAATGGACGCGGGTGCGTAGCGCTGCTAACATCATCTCTCTGATACCCGATCCCGCGTTGATCGCCGCCGCTCCCAGCAACGTTCAATCCGTTTTCAATACGTACGGCAAGTTGGGTAACGTCACCACTCTTTCAACCTTGAGCCGCAACGATCTCACCGCGCTTGGTCAGGATCCCTGCGGAAGCGCGACGGCTGGCTGCTTAACTTACAACGCAAACGCTCCCATGTTTGATTTGGTGTCTTACAATGTTCCCTCCGACTCCGGAGCGGGCGTGCCTCAGAACACCTACAACAGCGTTAACCGCGTCGATTACAACTTGAGCGACAAGACTCAGATGTATGTTCGCTACGCAATCTATAGCGAGTTCGACTTCTCCGGCGCCAACTCCAACAGCCCGTACGGGTCCTACGACACGGGAGACACCGTATTCAACAATAGCGTGCTGTATTCGGTCACGCATACCTTCACCCCGACCTTCGTCTCCGAATCCAAGCTCGATTTCAATCGCTTCAACAATAACCAACCCTTGGCGTCGATCGGCGTCACGCCCAGCTTCTATCTGGGTAGCAATCAGTCGACCACCACAATCGCCGGATACAATGTCGCGCTACCCGGCTATCTGCCCTTCAGCCCCGGCAGCGCCATACCGTTCGGCGGCCCGCAGAATTTCGCGCAGGCCTACCAGGACTTCAGCTGGACCAAGGGCTCTCATTCATTCCGCTTTGGCGGCTCGGCCGACTATCTGCGCGATAACCGCACCTTCGGCGCCTATGAAGAAGGAATTCAGACCTTCGGTAGCACCGTGGGACAGGGAATTGATAACCTGCTTGCGGGCGATCTTTACTCCTTCCAGGCGGCCATCTACCCGCAAGGCAAGTATCCCTGCGTCGGAGGCGTCCAAACTGCGGATTGCACCATCAATCTTCCGGTTAACCCTCCGTCCTTCGAGCGTAGCGACCGTTATCGGGAAGGCGCGGCTTACTTCCAGGATTCCTGGAAGGTCAGCCACCGCCTGACTCTGAACCTCGGCCTGCGCTGGGAGTACTTTGGCGTGCAACATAATGTCAACGCAGCTGTTGATTCGAATTTCTACTATGCCGGCACTACCAATATCTACAGCCCAGGCATCTTCCAATCCGTCACGAATGGGAAGGTTCTGCCTGCGCCCCAGAGCCCCATTGGCGAACTTTGGCAGCCCAGCGACAAGAATTTTGCGCCGCGTGTCGGGTTCGCCTGGGACGTTTTCGGCGACGGCAAGACCAGCTTCCGCGGCGGGTATTCCATCGGATATCAGCGCAACTTCGGGAACGTGACGTATAACGTCTTGTTCAATCCTCCCAACTACGCAGTGGTCGACCTGATCTCGGGCTCCAACTACGGAACCATCCCGGCGACTACATCAAACTTTGGGGTGTTCGGCGGCGGAACCGGATCGGCCGCGCTTCCTCCCAGCGAGCTGCGCGCCGTCAATCCCGAAATCCCGCAGGCCTATGCACACCTGTTTAGTGTTTCGCTCGAGCATGAGTTCTTCAATACCCAGCACCTGGAAGTCGATTACTCCGGCTCGGTCGGCGAGCACTTGTATGACATCGCCAATTTCAACATTCCTGGAAGCGCGAATGTCTACGAAGGCGTTCCTTGTACTCCCGGTCTTTGCGAAACGCCTCTGAACCCTCAATACGGCAGTATCAACGTGCGTGGCGGAAACGGCACTTCGAACTACAACGCAATGAATGTCCGCTACGATATTCAGGACATCAAGCGCACCGGCCTGACGCTCCGCATGAATTACACCTGGAGCCACGCTATCGATGAACTGAGCGACACGTTCAGCGCATCCACGAACCAGTTCAACCTCGGCTACACCGATCCGTTCAATCCGAGGGTCGATTACGGCGATGCGGAGTTCGACAATCGTCATCGCGTAGCGGTCAGCGCTGTCTGGGAGGTTCCGTTCTTCCGGAATACTCACGGCGTCTTGAAGTACCTGCTTGATGGTTGGGAACTCGCGCCCATCTTAACCGCTCGAACAGGGGCGCCTTACTCCATTTATGACATCACGAATGACTACGATGCGAATGGAAACGCCTACGTATACACGCGTCTCATGTATAAAGGCGCTCTTCCGCAAAACAGCAACGTACCACGTACCCTGACCGGCGCGAATACCTATCAGGTATTCAACCTGTCTGGTCCCAATGTGGACGAGAGCTACGTGAATCCCATCACCGGCACCGCCGACTTCGGTCCATTTCCTTCCGATATGACCGGGCGTGATATCTTCCGTCAGCCCGGCACCTGGAATCTCGACGCAGGCGCCTATAAGAATCTGAAGTTCACCGAGCGCGTCAGCCTCCAGCTTCGTCTCGAAGCCTACAACGCGTTCAACCATTCGAATTTCGGAGTCAACATCGGGAGCGCGTACATCTACGGCGGTAGCGGCGTTATCTCGGGCGGCTACGGCCTGCTACCGAACGGCACATACGGCGACAATCGCAACATTCAGCTCGGAGCGAAGATCGTTTTCTAACTCTGGCCCAATATAAACAAAAAGGGGAGCCATTTGGCTCCCCTTTTCATTTAGGTACAATTCCCGGGGTAATCCTTCATTGGCTCCAGGAATTCGAAGAACCATATTCCGAACTCCGTATTCGTTGTAACTGATTTGAATTAGCGCTATTCCATATTTCAGTAACATAGAGACTGGTCAGTCGATTGCTCTTCCCGCCGCAAACCTCTGCGAGGGGAGTAACTAGTGACTCGAATCCTTCTAAGCCGCCTATTCAGTGCGGTTCTCATCGCCTGTTGCATTTACCTGCCTACTGCGCATGCGCAGCAAGTGACCGCCGGGATCAAAGGCTCCGTAACCGATGTCACGGGCGCTGCCATTCCAGGTGCGGGCGTGGCCGCCACCAATGTCCAAACCGGGATCAAGGCGACAGTGGAATCGGGATCGGACGGCAGCTTTCAGTTCTTGACGCTGCCGGTCGGCGACTATACCGTAACAGTGACAAAGAACGGTTTCGCCACGTTCACCGAGAACGCCATCCACCTGGTGCTGAATCAAGTCTTCGCGCTGCCGGTTACGTTGAAGGTCGGTCAAGTCAGCCAATCCGTTGAAGTACGCGCAAACGCCGCGCAGGTTGAAACGAACGTCACCCAACTTGGAAACGTCATCCAGTCCGCCACTATTCAAGACCTGCCGCTCAACGGCCGCGACTGGACGCAATTGCAGCAATTGAACGCCGGCGTCGTATCTACAAGCGATCGCATGGCGGACGCCTACGCGACGAACGGCAGCGAGTCACAACAGAATTCGTTTCTGATCAACGGAATCGACAGCATGGATCTGCCGCTGAACGAAGTGGCGGTCATTCCAAGCCCGGATTCGATTCAAGAATTCAACCTGATTCAGAGCACCATCAACCCTGAATACGATCGCAACTCGGGGGCGGTGTTGAACGCCATCACGAAGTCCGGAACTAACGAGTTTCACGGAGACGCCTTCGACTTCTATCGCGATACCTTCCTCGACGGGCGCAACATCTACCAGAACGCTAAGCCGGTCTTCCATCAGAATCAATTCGGCGGAACGCTAGGCGGCCCGATCTGGAAGGACCACACCTTCTTCTTCGTTTCCTACCAGGGAACGCGCAATCGCGAGCCTCAACCCGGTGAACCGTCTCAGACGCCGGTATATTCGAACGCCCAGCGGAGCGGCTACTTCACGGATCTGGCGACCTCCACCGGCTCCTCGCCGATTCCGCTGATCGGCGATGACGGCGCTACTTATGCCGCGGGCACGCCCTACGCGACGATCTTCAGGAACAACTTTATTCCTACCGCCGATATGAACCCGCTCGCGGTCAAGTTGCTCAACCAGTATGTGCCCGCATCCAATTCTCCCGGCAACTTATATAGCTTCAACCCCATCCAGACCACCACGATCGACCAGGGAATCTTCAGGCTCGACCATACTTTCGGCCAAAAGGATACGATGTGGGTCACTGGCACGATCCAGGACGAGCCCACGATCGATACGCTGCCTTTCATTGGCGCAACGCTTCCGGGGTTCGCCTCGCAGAACCTCTTGGCCACTAAGGAATTCGCCGCCGATTGGACGCATACCATCAATCCCACCACGCTGAACGAATTTCGAGTCGGCTATCTGCGCTATAACTACGATGCCGTCGCCCCGGTGACTCCCACCTTGCCGGCATCCTATGGTTTCACCGGCATCACTCCGCAGAACGCTCCCGGCGCCGGCCTGCCCACCATCAATGTAAACGGCCTTTTCAGCCTAGGCTTCAGTTCCGATGGTCCTCAGCCCCGCTTGGACGAGACCTATCAGCTCACGGACAGCATCTCGAAAGTGATCGGCAATCACACCCTGAAGTTTGGCTTTGACGGCAAGCGCTATAACGTCGATAATCCTTTCTTCGGAAATAACAATGGCACCTACTCGTTCGGCGGAGCAGGTATCTATACCACCGGAGACGCCGGCGCGGATTTCCTCCTCGGCATTCCGGATAGCTACACGCAATCGAGCGGTGGCTGGATCGTGGCGCGTACTTATGAATACTACGGCTATGCTCAGGATAGTTGGAAAGTAAATGACCATTTGACCCTGAACTACGGCCTCGGCTATCAGGTCGATACGCCGCTAGTGAATCAGCACTTCGATAGATTGGACGTCAATTGCTTCCTTCCCGGGGAGCAATCCACTGTATTTCCCACTGCTCCAACCGGCGTCGATTTTCCAGGCGATCCCGGTTGCACCTCCTCCGGCTATCATCCCCGCTACGATCACATAGCTCCTCGATTCGGCTTCGCTTACAGCCCCGGAGATAACCAGAAGAGCGTCATTCGCGGCGGCTTCGGCGTGTACTATAACCGCTCCGAAGAAGAGCTTGTGCTTCAGAACCTAGGAGCCATTCCGTTCTCCATCACCTCCGTGGGCGCGGGCTCCCTGGCCGGCGGGAGCCCGGCCTTTGCGAATCCTTTCCAGGACATCGCGACGGGCGCGACCGTCGCCAATCCGTTCCCGTTCACTCCTCCTTCCAAAGGTTCGACTGTGGACTTTACGCAGTTCTACCCGGACTTCATGAACACCATCAGCCCGAGTTTCACCGCGCCCTACGCGATGAACTTCAACCTGAATTACCAGCGTGAACTTCCGGGCGCCATGATCTTTCAAATCGCCTACGTGGGCGCCCTCGGGCGGCATCTGGAACTCACCTACGAAGGCAACCCCATCACGCCTGCCGGGACCGCCGCTTGCGCCGTCGACCCAACCTGCGTCGGCGAGCGCGTGGAACAGCAAGTCGCGTTCCCCTCGCACACCGAATACATTCCCGGCAACGAGATTGCCTCCGTGGGCATTCAGGCTACCGATGGAAACTCCAGCTACCACTCGATGCAGGTTACGCTTCGCAAGAACTTCACCCATGGCTTGATGTTCCTTGCCAACTACACCTGGTCGCACTCCATCGATGACACCTCCGGATTCGAAAACAGCGGATTCGGCAACCGTGGCGAGGATCCGTTCAACTTCGCGGTCGATCGTGGGGACTCCGCGTTCGATGCCCGCCAGCGCCTGGTCGTCAGCTACGACTACGAACTGCCGCATCTGAGCCGCTTCTGGAATAACGGGCTCGTTCGCGAAGCCTTCGACGGTTGGCACATCTCAGGCATCACCACTCTTCAGTCCGGCTTTCCCATTAACCTCTCGGAGACCGACTTCAATTCCCTCCAGTGCAGCGCCTTTCAATTCTACGGGTGCTGGGACGCGCCTAACGTGACCGGCTCGACCACCACCTACAATCCGCGAAACTCTGTCTTGACCAACACTGTCAGTCCTCCGGCCGCCGGCGTCGGCCCCCAGAATTATTACTACTTCAATCCGAATGCCTTCGGGGAAGAGGCTATTGGCCAGCTCGGCGATGCCGGTCGCGACGCTTTCCACGGGCCGGGAATTCTCAACACCGACTTGAACCTATTCAAGCGCTTCTATGTAGACGCGTCGGAGAAGCGTTCGCTAGAGCTGCGGCTAGAAGCGTATAACGTATTCAATCACACGCAATTCTCGCTCGCCAACACATCGAGTGGCGGGAGTAACGTGGACGGTAACATATACGACGCGAACTTTGGCCGCGTGTTGGCCGCCAACATCGGCCGCACGATCCAGCTCGCCGCAAAGTTTTACTTCTAAGTAGATTGTTCTTTATGTGTTACATCAAGAAGCTCTGCGGATACACCTTCCTCCTGTCCTTGCTCGCGTTTACCATTCGCGCACAGACCATCACAACGGGCGACGTGTCGGGAACCGTGACCGATCAGTCCGGAGCTTCCGTCGCAAACGCTACAGTCAATCTGAAGAGCGTCGACACGGGCGAGTCGCGCACCGCCACCACGAACGACAGCGGCGCTTATCGCTTCACGTTCCTTAAGCCCGGCACGTATACGCTGCAAGCCACCAGCACGGGTCTGTCTTCCGATCTCATGCGGGTCGCCATAGAAGTCGGACAAGCGCCCGATATCAACCTAGTCGCCAAAGTTCAATCGACCAAGGAGATCGTGGAGGTTAATACGGCGCCCCCTGTTCTCGAAACCGACAATGCGAATCTAAGCACCACCTTTACAACCCAGCAAGTCCTTGAGCTTCCCGCGCCTGGGGGCGACATTACAACGGTTGCGTTCACGGCGCCCGGCGTTGTGTTGAGCACGGGCGGCGGCTACGGCAATTTCAGCTCTCACGGTCTTCCCGGCACCTCCAATTTATTTACTATCAACGGTGACGATTACAACGATCCCTATCTGAATTTGAATAACTCGGGCGCCAGTAACTTGCTGCTTGGCCAGGATGAGATTTCCGAGGCGTCCGTGGTTTCGAACGCCTATAGCGTACAGTACGGCCGCCAGGCGGGAGCGCAGGTTAATTACGTTACCAAGAGCGGCTCCAATCAGATTCATGCGGACCTGCTGTTCAACTTCAACAACCACCTGATGAACGCGAACGACTTTTTCAACAACGCTCTCGGCACTCCCCGGCCTTACGACGTATCGCGGCAATGGGGCGCCGACATCGGCGGCCCGATTTGGAAAAACAAGTTATTCTTCTATTCCGATAGCGAGGGAATCTACTACTCGCTACCGAGCGCCGCGGTCGTATCCATTCCATCCCCACAACTGCAGACCTATATTTTGGGCCACGTCGCGGCCGCGCAGGCCCCTTTATACACGCAGGCGTTCGGCCAATGGAATAGCGCTCCGGGCGTCGGCAAGGCAGTTCCGGTGGTAACCGGATCGGGTCCTCTGCAAGATGTGACAGGCAACCTGGGCTGCGGAAAATTCGCCAGCACCCTCACTCCGGCGCCGGGAGGCGGCGTCTTTGGAAGCGATGTTAGCTGCGCGCTGGCATTCAATGAAAACGGACTCAACACAAACAAGGAATGGCTGGAGACGCATCGCGTCGATTGGAACATCAGTGACAAACAAAAAATCTTCTTTCGATTCAAAGGAGACCACGGCTATCAGCCAACATTTACAGATCTTGTCAACCCTTCACTGAACGCTCATAGCATCCAGCCCCAATACGAAGGGCAGATCAATCACACCTACGTCATTTCTCCTACAACCGTAAATAACTTCATCGTCTCGTTCTTGTGGTACAGCGCGATCTTCGGTCCTTCCAGCACGTCGGCGGCGGAAAAGATTTTCCCATTCTCCTTTACGTTCAATGACGGCGGCCCGAACGGCGCATACCCACCCACCGGCACCGGAGGCTTCTATGAGCTGGGCGGATTCTATGAGAACAATTTCTTCTTCCCGCAAGGACGAGATGCCGGCCAAGGCCAGATCGTCGACGACCTGTCGTTCGTCAAGGGCAAACATACCTTGAAAGTCGGAGTGAATTACCGCAGAAACCGCGTGACCGACTTCAGCTACGAGTCGAACACGGTGGGCCTGTACACCTTCAACTCCCTGACCGATTTCGTAAATGGCGTGACAGACGCAGCCACAGGCTCCAATTACCAGCAGAAGTTCAGTCCGCTGTTGGACGCGCACATCCGGTTCTACAACATTGGCGCTTACCTTCAGGACGAGTGGGCGGTGAAGCCTAATCTGAAGATTACCTACGGCATACGCTTCGATCGAACGGCGAACCCACTATGCGTCGATAAGTGCTTCTCTAATTTGAACGACGCCTTTACCGCCGCCGACTTCTCGAGAGACGCAACGCTTCCCTACAATTCTTCGATTCTCTCCGGCCAGTCACACGCCTATTACGGCGTAGATTCTGTCGTTCCCGACCCGCGGTTCGGCGTAGTTTGGAGTCCGAACGGATCGAACGGGATCGTTGTTCGCGGAGGCGTCGGCCTGTTCTCGGACCTGGAGCCGGGGCAGCTAGTTTCTTATATCTTCAATAATCCGCCTTTCCCATTCACGCCTACCATCAATAGCGGCCAGACCGTGAATACCGCGAGCGACCCGGCCAGCGCCGCCGCAGCCGCGCAGAATGAATACAACGCCTTCAAGACAGGGTTCTTTGCCGGCGATACTCTGGCTACTCTAAGCGGCCTGGTGCCGGGGTTCGGCGCCTTCAATTATTTCTCCGTCCCCCATCATCTGGCGACGCCAGAATACGCCGAATGGAGCTTCGAGGTTGAGCAGCCGATCGGAGCCAAGAATGTTCTGGTCGCCACCTACAGCGGCAATCACGGCTACAACGAGCTGCTCTTGAATCCATGGCCGAACGCTTACGCTCAATCAAGTTATGGCTTACCTTTCGCCGGGCTGCCGGCTGCGCCGCCCGATGCGCGCTTCGCTCAAGTAACTCAACTCACTAACAACGGCTACTCCAACTACGACGGCCTGACTGTCCAATTTCGCCGCACATTTTCCCACGGCTTTCAAGGTCAGGTTAACTACACCTGGAGCCATGCGCTCGATGTCATCTCGAACGGCGGAGCGAACGAGCCGTACGCGTTCTGTTCCGGGTGCGCCTTCACCACCATGCCCACGCCCACGGTGGCCGGCAGCTACGGCAACGCCGATTATGACATTCGCCATAACCTGACAGCGGACTTCGTTTGGGACATTCCTTGGAAGCCAAGCAATCGGCTCCTTTACAATGTGCTCGGCAACTGGACCGTATCGAGTAAGTTCTATATCCGCTCTGGAACGCCCTTCAGTGTATACGACGGCTTGCTCGGCGGGGCGCTGTCGCCGAATCTCACGAACCCGGTTTTCACGGTTAACATGCTGGCAAGCGCGACCGGTCCACTGAATACCAGTTGCGGCGTGAGCGCCGTTAATACTCCCTGCTTCAATTCGAGCCAATTCGTCGCCGCAGAGGCCGAGACCGCCTTCGGCAATCTGGGCCGCAATGCATTCCGCGGCCCTGGTTACACGGACATCGATACCTCGCTTTTCAAGAATTTCAACCTGACGGAAAGGCTGAAGTTTCAGTTCGGCGCGAGCGCCTTCAACGTAATGAACCATCCTAACTTCCAGAACCCGAACGCCAACATTTCGGAGGGCGGCCTGGGAACAATTACAGCCACCGCCGTTCCGCCGACCAGCGCCTATGGAGCGTTCCAAGGCTCGGCCGTTTCCGGGCGCGTGCTGGTAGTGACGGGTCGCTTCCAGTTCTGATCGGCGCACCGTTCCATCAATCTTGAAGATTGCTGATGTACCTGGAGGCAAGCCGTAGTCCAACAGTTCGGAGGCATCATGGCCAAAGACAAGAAATGCGCGCATCCCGCCTGCAATTGCCAAGCGAAAGAAGGCAGCGACTATTGCAGCAACTACTGCGAAACCGCCGGCGGAACCGCAGAGATCCAGTGTAACTGCGGGCATCCCGACTGCTCGATCCGCAGTGGCGCTTAGGGGAGCGCCTCTTCAGGACGACTTCCGGTTCCGGTGCACCCCCACAGTGGCGAGCGCCGCAGCGGTCGCGAACAGCAGAATTCCAGGCAAGACAGCGGAGTGCAGCGCTGTGGCGCCATTCAGATTAGCCAGGTATCGCGGCCATGCCTGCCGCGCCGCTTTGGCAAACGGCTCCAGTTGAGAGTAGTCGTCGCCCCAGGTGGTGTACATCAATCCGGCGATTCCCGGAATGCCGGCTGCCTGCTCCAGTTCGGCGCGAGCTGCCGCTGCGCCATCGCCCTTGTCGTAGTATCCGGCGATGATTTGGGCGTGCGCTATGTTCTGCCGCCGGTCTCCTCCCGCGAACCAAGCCAGCGAGTCACGCAGGCGATCCAGATTCCAATTGACGACGGTGACATTGGCGGGCAATCCTTTCCAGGCGCCTGTGAGGTCGCCTTCGACATAGTAGTAGTGATCGCGCGCATTGTGATAGGGGTCGAACATGTCGCTCCAGACGTATAGCCTCGAATCCGGGAAGACGCCGGAATAGGTACGGACGGATTCGGCGAGGCTCCAATCCAGCAGGGCGCCGGCAGAAAGCTTCTTCGCCCGGCAACTGGCGCACGAATTCATCTGCCGGATTTCGTCGTATTGCATCAGGATGCCAGCTCCGCTAGGCAACACTTCCCGAATGGCCCGCGCGTTCCGGCGCTGCCACTCGAGAACGCCCGGATCGGTGAGGCACATGGCCGCTTGCATCAGACCGGGAATCGGGAACACGGCATAGAAGTCCATGTCGACGCGCTGGCCTGGGCGAAGACGGGTAGAGGCGGGGAGCGTCACCGGGGCGGGCTCATGATACGAGTCGGTGAATGGCGTGCGGGTGGCGGTCATGCGGGGGTCGGCAATGGGGTCGTAGTCCGCGCCTTCCTGAAAAACAAACGAGGGGTGATCCGCATCGTACACCTTCAAGGGAGCGCCCGCTCTGCGAACGGCGTACACCAGCGCGGTTTCCTCGATCTGAACATCGTCGAGCCACAGCGTTCCGGTGCTGCCGCCCCATACGCCCATGTACAGCCATGCGCGCGTGCTTTCCTGGCTATTGAACATCAGATCCAGCCGGCTCCAATCGTGATTGCCGGCGGCGGGAATTTGCGCGTTGAGCCGCTGCTCGTCCTCATGTTCCCGATCGAGCAAGCCGAGTTGGGCGAGGCCGCGAAAGTTCTCCGATTTGAAGAACAGCCGAAGATGGTACTGACGCCAGGGAGTCACCGCAATCGCCTGCCGGAACCGAGCGTTTCCCCGCGCGTCGCGTATGACGGCGGAAGCTCGGCCGCTGTGCGCGACGGACGTGTCGAGTGCGATGCCCGAGTCGTGGGTACTGAACCAATCGGCCTCGCCTGCCTCGAATCCGGAGTTTGCCAGGCCCGCGAAACTGTTAACCGGTTCCAGCCGCGTGGCTGTGCGATCCACCTGAAACCGAGCGCCGATCACTCGCTGCGCCTCGGCGAGGTTCGGATCCACTTGAAGAGCGTCATTCGCGAAGCCGAACGGCGCGACGGGCGCCATTACCTTTAGACCCCGCGAAGAGGCGTATTCGATTGCCCTGCGCAGGCGCGCCACATTCTCAGCGGGCCAAAATTTATCCGACATAAAACTAAGACTGCTGTCCCAAAACGCGACTCCGGTATAGCCGGCCGCCACTGCGCGATCGATAAGGGCGGCGCTTGCTTCGACGGCTTTGTCGTTGGCCAGATAGCTGTGATGCCAATACCACAACTCCGGCGCGGCAGAGGGCCGCGGCCACAATGTCGGGCTACATAGCAGGATGGGGACCAGCGCGGCTTTGCCGATCCGGGATGCGGCGCGTCGAAAATGCAAGCGCGTCTAGTTCTCCGATTCCAATCCGGCCTTCGACAACAAACGCCGCAGCGCGCTCTCGCCCGCCGCTCCGTGCTGCGTGCCGGCCACGGTTCCTTCGCGGTCGATTAAGACATATAGCGGATAGGCTTTCGCCTCGCAGATGGCCGCGAGGGTGGTGTCTTCGGCCAACACGATTTTCCACGGCCGGGGCGACGCTTCGACGAACTTCTTAACCTTACGGCGCGGCTCGCCCATATCCACGGCCAACACCACCAAGCCGTCCTTTTGGAATTCTCGGGTGACGGCATCGAGCGCAGGCTCGTCTTTCTTGCAGTAGGGGCACCAGGTCGCCCAGAACTGAATCAGGACCACCTTGCCCTTTAAGGAATCGCTCGTAAGACGCTCGCCATCGAGAGTCTTGGCTGAGAATCGCGGCGCCGAATCCCCGCGCTCGATAGCCATCGCCGGCACGGCAAAGGCCAGCAAACCCAAGATCCCCCGGCGCGAAGGCCGGCCCCGTAGTTGCATAGGCATCGATCTTATGCGAGATCGGGGCGGGATGCAAGGCCCCAAGGCGAGGCTGTCGTGAGTGTTCAGCTTCGTCACTGGGCAGAACCGATTACCGCGAGAGCCGTGGTTAGCCGGCATCCGAGTAGCCGGCCTCCGGAAAGCGATCCTGGAGCGCCTTGATCTGCTGTTCGATGTGGGCGGAGAGATTTCGCATGCCTTCCTGGGTGAGAATGCCCGCTTCGTTGACGAAGGGACGCAGTTCTTCGGGAACAAAGCCATTAGGAGGCGGCGGGTCCCGGGAAAACAGGATGACTTCATTGAGCGGGACGGCAGTGGCGGGGGTGGACGGAGCGGCGGGCTGCTCGTGGGTGGAGTCGCGATCGTCGGCCGCTTCCGAAATTTGAGGAACGAAGCCACGGTCCTTTTGCAGGCGGCGCAGGGCGGTGAGGGATCTGTGAAGGCCGCGCTCGGCGGAGGCCATGGTGCGTTGAATGATGGCGAGCAGGCCGAGTTCGACCGAGGTTCCGAAGCTTCCGGGCTGCATGGCGGCGGCTTCGCGCTCGCGCATGCGACGGAGGCGCCAGAAGTTTTCGGCGAGTTCGTTGACCAGGATGTCTTCGGTGGTGTTGATGGGGGAGTGCTCGGCGCGGAGGGAGGCGCGGAGGCGGTCGAGCTCGCCGGGATCTTCGTGGGGAAGAACCAACTGCTTGGAATAGAGGCCGTGCTTGAAGGAGTTGCGGCTGGAACGAGCCTTACCATCCGGCGACTTCGGGCCGGTGGATTTTAGGGAATTCGCCTGATTGGCGGCGACTTGCGCAGGGGTACCCATACGCGAGTTAGTTTGCGGGGTGGGGCGGCGAAGTTAGGAGGGAGGTTGGCTGTAAGTGGTTGACGGGGTAGAGGAAAAAGAGTGGGGTAGAGCATGTTATAAGACTACAAGGCGTGATAACGTGTCTCTTTCAGTAACGATGCAAGTTTGTTCTTGACAAGTTACAGACTGTAGGCGACGATGCATTCATGCTGATTAACGATACGTCACCTTGCCAGGACCGCAGGGGGTTCTTGATCAGATCCCTTGGGACCGCGGCTGCTTTCGCGCTCGGTGCCGGTGCACCCCTTGTTCTAACCTCCCGTAAATCCGTTGTTCGCGCCTCGGGCTTTCCCTCCTTCAATACCTCGGGTATTAGCGCGTCAACGCTAAGCAATTTTACAAGCACTTTCCTGGGACTTGCCAATGATATTTATAGCAGCGGGACGACCTCGGCCAGCGCCCTCAACAACGGGCAGCAGCTGTGGGGTGAACTGTACCAGCAGTTGCTCACATCGGGCTTCGACTCGGCGGCCGTTGAGTACATTCAAGAGGGGGTTCCAGATCCCGACCCTCAAATAAATCCGCTGTACAACGCGCTGGTCAGCAATGGGCTCCAGCAGGGCTGGGGCTACTTCTACGCCCATATCGGTGGCGGGCTTCTGAACTCCGCGTGGACGAACTACGGCGTCCCTCCCATTGATCAGTACGGTGTGCCCGACACAAATTATGGACACCAGTGTTCGTTGGCGCATTTTGCGACTGTGCTCGGTGGCTCCGCTACAATGCCTTCGCAGAAATCGTACCCGCCTATAGGCCGCGGGCTTCTTCGCGGCCCGAGTCCGGCTTGCGGAGGCGGCGGGGAAGCAGTAGGGCCTCTCTGTGCCCCGCCGCCCGATACGCCAGGCGAGAGTGAGGACTGGTGTTTTTATTTAAACGCCTTCATGGCGTACGTTGGAATCATGGCGATCCCGTTGTCGCTCGAGGGTGCGGCATATCCTCCTTTGGGGGTTGGCCTGGGGATTGGAGTCGCTTTCGCGTCCGCATTTCTCGTAGCGTTTTGCTGAGTTCGATTGGAGCGAGTGAGCCGATCATGACACCGTACGAATTCGTCACTGGCAGAGGCACCCCCCTGGCGACGATTGCGAAAGGGCCGCCGCAGCGCGATCTGCGTTTCATCCTTCTCACCGTTTTCATTGGGGCGGTGATGCTCGATTGCGGGCTCGCAATTTGGAAGGTCTGGGACAAACTGCTCGCCCGTCGCTCCTTCCCAACTCCATGCGTGGTTCTCATTGCATTGGCGACCCTTCTTCCGTATTTATGGCTAAAAACGGCGTCTGAGCGGTCTGCCTTGCGCCTCACAGCCGAGAAGGAGCGCGATTCAGCCGCCATCGAGATCGCGTTGAGAGTTCTTTATCGAGGCCTGTTCACCGCCGGCATGATTGTGCTGCTTATCATGATTACGCTGCCCCAGATGCTCTAACTTTAGGGAAGGGAGCGCGACGTGTCCTCAAGGGATAATTACCTTGCTTATTGACTTTCTCTCTTTATTCGCCAACACTATAACCAGGGGGAACGGCGATGGCGCTTACGCGCAGACAGAAAGAAGTCATGGATTTTTTGTCCGGCTTCATTGAAGATCATGGATACAGCCCCAGCTACGACGAGATCGCGCAGGGGCTGAACCTGGCGTCTCTTGCAACGGTTCATAAACATATCCAGGCGCTCGAAAGCAAGCAATACCTGCGCCGCAGTTATAATCACAGCCGCTCTCTTGAAATCGCGGAACGGTACTTCGCCGAGGAACGGGCGCGCAAACCGCAAGCCGCCGACGCGACAATTCCGCTGCTCGGCCGCATCGCTGCCGGCGCTCCTGTCGAAGCCATCGCCAACCCGGAAGCGCTGCACTTTTCGGACTTCCTCGGCAACGAGAACACGTTCGCTCTCGAAGTGCGCGGCGATTCCATGATTGAAGATCACATCTGCAGCGGCGACTTTGTGCTGGTCGAAAAGGCGGACTCGGTGCGCAACGGGGATATCGTCGTCGCGCTGGTAGATGGCAGCGACGCCACGCTGAAGCGCTACTACGCCGAAGCCGATGGCCGCATCCGGCTGCAGCCCGCCAACAGCGCCATGGCGCCTATATTCGTCCACCCAACCGCTTTGCAGATTCAAGGGCGCGTATTAGCTGTAATGCGCAAGTATTAGGCCGTGGCCGGTGCTAAAATCCGAGTAGTGGAGGCACAAGGCGCATCGGCGGCTGGCATCGGTAAAAGGCTGATTTTCTGGGATTTTCCCCGCGCTTCCTGGCAGTACGACATCGTGGTCGCACTCATCCTTTTGTTCATTTTCGCCACCCCGCGCGAGTGGTTCCACGATCAACCTAGGGCCTCGAGCATTGTGCTCCTCTCCTCTGTTCGCGGCGTGAATCGGGTCTTTATCGCAACCGATCTGCTGGACGATACGCCTGAGGCGCAAAGGCCGGCGAGGGCGGAGCGGCTCATTCGCGATCGCACCGGCAAGGCATGGCACGTCGTTCGGGTCGAGCCGATCCGGGACGAAGCGGAGCAGGAGATCAAAGGTTTCATCGCCTACACCGCTCGCTAGCTTGCTCATCCCTCAATCATGAAAATCCTCACAGTTGGTTCGTGCCTCTTGGCGATGGCGGCCGGGCTCGGCGCTCAAAGCGTGGACGCGGTGCTTGGAAGAATGGATGGCGCGGCGCCGAAGTTCCGAGGCATGACGGCCGATGTGCAGATGAAGACCTTCACGGCTATTCTCAGCGATACGACGGTCGAAAACGGCACACTCAAGATGCAGAGGCTGAAGACCGGCGATGTACGCGCCATCATCGACTTTTCGGGGCAGACAGATGCCCGGGAGATCGCGTTTTTGGGGAGCATCGTCCGCATTTACTACCCGAACATGCATGCATACCAAGACTATGAAGTTGGAAAGAATACAGACGTGTTGAACCAGTTTCTATTGCTTGGGTTCGGTTCCTCCGGGCGGCAGTTAGCGCAAAGTTACCAGATCACGATGGAAGGCTCGGAAAAAGTTGCAGGCCGCGACACGTCGAAGCTGTTGCTAGTGCCTAAGGACGAGAAGGTTAAGCAGCACTTGGCGAAGATTGAAATGTGGATACCCAACGACGCGGCCTTCCCGGTTCAGCAACAGTTCTATGAGCCTTCCGGCAACTATAGAATCGTCAGCTATACAAACATGAGCATCAATCCCCCGATGCACGGGGTTTTGGAACTCAAGTTGCCCAAAGGCGTGAAGAAGCAGGGTTCGTAGGCGGGTAACTTGGCTGCGGCGGACAAACGCCCTGTTAGCGTCATGGTTGAGCAGAAAAAAGATTCGGGGCGGCTGGCGTTCATAGATTGGACGCGCGGCTTCGCGGCAGTCATCATGCTGCAGGGCCACGTTTTCGATTCCTTTACTCGGACCAACCTGCGCGCGCAAGGTCCTTTTATGTTCTCCCAGTTCCTGGGAGGGTTGCCGCCGGCGATCTTTCTATTCCTCACCGGCATCACGTTCGCCTTCATGATGGATCGCGAGGAAAAGCGAACGTCGAGCGCCTGGAAACGGATGCTGGGCGCTTTGAAGCGGTCGCGCTATCTGTTTCTCATCGCTTTCCTTTTCCGAATTCAACTCTACGTTTTCGGATATCCGACAAGTCCGGCGGGCGAGTTGCTGCGCGTGGACATACTGAATTGCATGGGCATGGCGATGCTGGTTTTCGTTCCCATGGCTGTCTTCAGCACGCAAGAGCGCATCCGGCTGTGCACGGTGCTTGGACTGGTAATCGCGACACTCTCGCCGCTGGTGAGCATGATCGATCCGGGAGGCGTTCCCTGGATTATTCGAGCCTACTTTTTTCCGAGCTATAACTATTTTGGATTCTTTCCGTGGGCTTGTTTTCTTGCGTTCGGGATGGCGGCGGGCAGCGCGTTGCGGGTCGTCAAGCGCGAAGACCTGGGGCGGACGATGCTCTGGATGCTTGCTATCGGGGTGGGCCTTGGCGCGGTATCGCATGCCCTGTCCAACATCGGTTATTCCGTGTATCCCAAGAGCGAATTCTGGTTGAACAGCCCGGCCATGATCATGATGAAGCTGGCGGTGGTGCTCGGGCTGCTCGGCCTCGCCTATCTTTGGGTGAATGCGGGAGGAACCCAGCGCTGGAGCTTGTTCCGACAGCTTGGCACGACGTCGCTGCTGGTCTACTGGGTCCACATCGAAATCGTGTACGGGCGGTGGTTGGGCATCTGGAAAGAGGCGCTCACGGTCGGGCAGGTTATAACATTCACCGTGGCGCTTCTCGCTCTGATGACCGTTTTATCGGTGCTGCGGACGCGCGGAAAATCTATCGGCTCGTTCTTTGGGACGCGGCCCTTGCCGGAGCCGCGGCGGGCATCCGGCGATTGAGTTATTCGGTCTTCCGCCAAGCAGCCGCGCGTGGATTTAGTTAGACTTTTAGGCAGCGAACGTAAAACAAGTCATGCGTGTACTGGTTGTGGAAGATGAAAAGCGAATCGCCGATTTTCTGTCGCGCGGCCTGCAAAGCGCCGGCTATGCGGTTGACGTGGTGCATACGGGAGGCGAAGCGATAGAACGGGTGCACACTACCGAATACGATTTGGTGGTGCTCGATTTGGGGTTGCCGGACGTTGACGGCCTCCAGGTTTTGCAAAAAATCAAGAACCGGAAAACGATCCCGCCGGTATTGATTTTGAGCGCGCGCGATTCGGTGGACGATCGTGTCAGAGGGCTGGAGCAAGGCGCGGACGACTACCTGGTGAAGCCGTTTGCCTTCGTGGAACTGCTGGCTCGGGCGCGGGTTTTGTTGCGCCGCGGACAGCCTACGCCCGAAAAATTGCAGGTGGCCGATCTCTCTCTCGATTGCATCCGCCGCAAGGTGACGCGCAACAGCGAAAACATCGAACTGGCGCCGAAGGAATTCAGCATCCTCGAATACATGATGAGGAATCGTGGCCGGCCGCTGAGCCGCACCATGATCGTCGAGCATGTCTGGGACATGGATTACGACGGCCTGACTAACATCGTTGACGTCTATATCCGGCACCTGCGCAGCAAAATCGACGACCGTTTTCCGATCAAGATGATTCATACGGTGCGCGGCATCGGTTACATGCTGGATGCGCCAGAAACCGCGCAATCCGCCGGGGCCGAGCAAGTCATCGCCTGAGAATTCTTATGCCGTGGAAGAGGCTGCGCGATATCAGGCCGCTCTTCCGCACTCTGCGCTTTCGCCTTGCAAGCACGTTTCTTGTGCTGCTTACGGCCGTGCTGGGAGTAGTGGGCGCGGTAGGAATCCAGAACCTGCAAACCGTGCTCGAGAGCCAGAGCGAGCAGACGCTGCACGAACAGCTTTCCGCTCTGAAGGGATGGATTCGGTTTGAAGACGGCGACCCGATCTGGTTTATGGACCCGGCCGATTCCGAAGCGGTTGCCGAAGTATCGCGCCTGCAGATTGTCTTCGTTGTAGCCGACGACCAGGGCCGCATTCACCTGGGTTCTTCCGACCCGGCGCTCAAGGATTTATACGACCGCAAGACCATCCTCGCGGAGCTGGCGGAAATCGACCGGGCCAAAGAGCCGATAGTAAAGACCATCGTTAGCAAAGACAAGATTCCGTATCAGATCATCAGCGGCATTTCGGTGGATCCCGAACACGATCGCAAGTGGTACTTCGCGGAAGGCCGGAGCCTCGCGGGCGATGAATTGATCCTGCGCCGATTCCGGCGCAATTTTTTCATCTTTTTGCCGCTGACATTGCTTGCGTGCGCTCTGGTGAGCTGGTATTCGGTGGGCGCGGGTTTGGCGGGATTGCAATCGGTCGAAAAGGCCGCTCAGGCTATTACGGGCTCCAATCTGGGCCTTCAGATTCCGAAGCGCGGCGCGAACGACGAACTGGACCGGCTCATCGATTCGTTTAACCAGATGAGCGGGCGGCTGCAGCAATCGTTCGAGCAGATACGGCGATTCTCGACCGATGTTTCGCATGAGCTGCGTACTCCTTTAACCGCGATTCAGGGCCAGCTTGAAGTTGCGCTCTTCACCGCGACGCGCAAGGAGCAATTGCAAGAGGCGATTGAAAATGCGCTGCAGGATGTCGAGCGGCTGGCCAACCTGGTGCGCGCATTGCTACTGCTTTCGCAATCGGAATCGGGCCAGATTCCGATGAACAAGAGCGTGCTCGATTTGGGGGAGATTTTACAAGACCTCGTGGATCAGTTCCAGATTCCAGCCGAAGCCGACGATGTGAAGCTGATGGAAACGCACGAAGGCCCGGTGCTTTGCGAGGCGGACCGCACGCAAATCGAGCGCGTGGTAACGAATCTTCTATCGAACGCCATCAAGTACACGCCCGCCGGCGGGTGGATTCGCGCCACTGTCGAGCAAGCGGGCGCGAACGCGCGGTTGATCGTCGAAGATTCCGGCGTAGGCATACCGAAAGACCATCTGCCGCACATATTCAATCGCTTTTATCGGGTGCCCGATCCTAACCCGGAGAAAGGCCTGGGTCTCGGCCTCAGCTTCGTTGCCGCGATTGTCAAGGCGCACGGCGGAGATATACGCGTCGAGAGCGAAGTGGGCAAGGGTTCGCGCTTCGAAATCACGCTGCCCGCCGGCCCGGTACGCACGCCCAGCGATACGCCGGTCATGCAAAGCTGAGGGTGCTTCTATTGCGCGGTTTCCGCCGTGTTCCGCGCGCCGCCTTCGGGGGGCTTCAGATACTTTGCGTACCAGGCGAGATAGCGTTCCAGCCGGTCTCGCAAGAAACTGGGGCGCGTGAATTCGTGATATTCGCCCGGGTAGATGACTAATTCGGTCGGTACTCCCAGGGTCTGGAGCGCCTGGTACATCTGTTCGCCGCCAATCAGCGGAACATTGAAATCCTTATCGCCGCCCATGAAGAGCGTCGGCGTATGGATGCGGTCTGCTTTGAAGAACGGATACGAAACTTTCATCCAGCCTTGCGGATTGCGCCATGGCGGACCGATCTCGTTGTCGTATTGAAAGACGTATTCATCCACGCCATACATCGATATCTGGTTGGCGCTGCCCGCGCCGCTGATGGCCGCTTTGAATCTTTGATCGGAGGCAATTGTGTAGTCGGTGAGAATTCCTCCATAGCTCCAGCCGCCGATGCCCAGGCGATCGGGATCGGCGATTCCCATGTTCACGACGTGATCTACTCCGGCGAGTAAGTCGGCCACTTCCTTGTTGCCCCAATCGGCGAAAATGCTCTGCCCGTATTTCTCGCCGCGACCGGCGCTCCCGCGGTAATTGATGGAAACGACAATGTAGCCGTTGGCCGCGAGGAGTTGATGCTGAAAGCTGAAGGCGTGTCCGTCCTGCCCATTCGGGCCGCCGTGAATCCGCAAGAGCGCCGGGTATTTCTTGCCCGGCTCGAAGGATGGCGGCTCGGTAATCAGCCCGTGAACTTCCGTTCCGTCGTGACTTTTGAAGGCGATATCTTCCACCGCGCCGAGTTGCAGTTGCGCGAGCAGCTCCTGGTTGTGAGCAGTTAGCTTTCTGACGCCGCCGTCGAGCGCGCAAACCTCGGCCGGCGCATTGTCGGTCGCGCACAGAATCGCGGCGTGACCTGCTTTGGAATCGAGCGCTTCCACCACGATCGGCGTACCCGCGAGCTTTTCGACTGGTCCGCCCGCTGCCGCAATTCGCGCCGGATATTCCGATCTATCGTCCGCCACAACAAACAGCAGCGACTTGCCATCCGCATTGAAGATCGGGAACGATACCCCGCGATCCAGATCTCGCGTGAGTATGCGAGGCGCTCCACCGCTCGCGGGAACGAGCGCCAGCCGGTCCATATTGTAGGCCGTATACTTGCTCTGACTGCCTTGCAGATAGGCAATCGAGCCGCTGTCCGGGCTCCATGCCAACGGCCCGGAATCCTGGCCAGCGTAGGTGGTCAATCTATGCAGCGGGCCGCCTGGACGCGCATCCATCACGTAAACATCGGTGTTATCGCTGCGGTCCGGGTCCTTGTCGCGGTTACTCACAAAGGCGATCTTTGTACCATCCGGCGACCACTTTGCGTTGCCTTCATCGAACGGCTGATCGGGCGTCAGCGCATCCAGTTTCTCCGTCGCGATATCGAACAGGTAAAGGTGGTTGTGGGCGTGGGCGTCCAAGTATCCTTCCACATCCTCTTTGAAGTGATATCGATCGATGATGACCGGCTTCGGAGGTTTGTCCTTCGCGTCCGCGCCTTTCTTCGCCTCCTCTTCCGGCTCGTCCTTTTTGCGGAGGGTGAGCAGCAGTTTCGAAGAATCGGGCGACCACTCGTACTGCGAGATGCTGAAATCCTTCAGATGAGTGAGTTGGCGCGCTTCGCCGCCGCGCCGGTCGAGCAGCCATATCTGCGAGCCTTTGGCTTTGCCGGGCCGAGACGATACAAAGGCCAGATACTTTCCGTCGGGACTCCAACGCGGCGAACTCTCAGATTCGGTTCCGTATGTGAGCCGGATATTCTCCGTCCCATCCCAGCTCACCATCCAGAGATTGGTGACATTCTTGTCGTCCTCGCGGTCGACGGTCGTCACTGTGTAGGCGACCCACTTGCCGTCCGCCGAGACCTGAGGGTCCGCCACTTCGGCGAGGCGGTCGAGATCGTCCACCTTCAGCGGGCGCTTACCCGGCGTTTGCGCAAAGGAAAGCACGCCCACGGAGGCAGTCAAGAGAGAGCAAACGAATCGACCGTATCGCATCGCAGGCAAGTCTAACACTTGCCTGCGCCGGGCGCGCGGCGCAGCGCCCGGAATCGATCAGAATGCAAAGTGCAAGGCGAGCTGCAGTATGCGGCCGGGATACGTGGTTGAGATCTGGCCGAACGTAGAGTCGGTGATGATGGTATCCGGATTCTGAAATTCGGTGTGATTGAAGACATTGAAGGCGTCCATGCGCAGTTCCATGTCCATCCTCTCTCTGATCTGGAAGTGCTTCGAAATGGTCATGTCCAGATTCGTGAAGCCCGGCCCGCGCAGCGCATTGCGCGGGAAAGTGCCATAGGTGTAATAGGGCAGAGTGTTGCCGTTATCCGCGATGGCATCGAGCGCCAACAATCGAGCGTTGCTGAATATCGCGGGATTGAAATAGTAGTTACCTGCGGTGGTGGTGCCGGCGTTTGGGTTGCTCAGCGTTTGGAAGGTTTTGGCGTTCATGGTTGCGAGCGGCGCAACGATGTCCGCGTGAACGTTGCCTGCATCACCGGCGCCAGATGGGCCAGGATCGCCGTCGGTTGTATTCAAGCCGGCGAAAACGTCGATGGGAAATCCGGTGCGCCAGGTAAAGATTGGATAGAGACTCCAACCTTTCGTCAACAGTTTCGGGCCGCTTTCCCAAAGCTGATCGAAAGGCAATTGCCAGCCACCCGAGAACGTGATCACGTGCCGCACATCCGTGTCGCCGGAGGCATAGAATTCATTGTGATCGTAGTACGGAATGCCGGAGTTACGCTCGCGGAATCCGGACTCGTTGTCTAGCTCATGACCATAGGTGTAGCCGAGAGTAAAAAAGCTATTGCCCCATTTACCCATGGAGGCATTGCGGCGTAGCTTCATTTCTAAGGCGTTGTAATTGGCTTTTCCGATATTCTGGAACTCTTCGAGATAACTGAACTGGCCTGGAATATCCGCATCGAGGATTCGAGTATCTGTTCCGAGGATGAACGGATTCTGATCCACTAATCCAGTTAGTTTGTGGGCGGAGTACCCTAGGTATCCCGCTTCCAACATCAGATTCGGGGCGAGCTGCTGTTCGATGGAGAAGTTGTATTGATACACATATGGCGTGCGGAGATTCGGATCTACAAAGTAGACGCCGCCGCCGCCGAAGGGCAGATAACCCGCTAACCGAAAATCCAGATTCTGGGTGGGCGGTTTGGACGGGAATGGATCCGGCGCGGCGGTGCAGTTTGGACCTGATGTCGCGTAAGGATTCTGCAAACCGCTGGGAGAATAGCCCGCGCCGCAAGGAGATACGTCGGCAAAACCGTAAAATGGGGCCTGCCCATTGAATTGCAGGTTGTCCTCGCCTTTCAGAATGTCGTAGAAGACGCCGAATCCGCCGCGTAGGCTTGTCTTCGCGTTCCCGAATACGTCATAGGCGAAGCCGAAACGCGGAGCAAAATCGTTCTTATCCGGGAAATTGGAACCTTTGGGAGCGCCCTGATCGCCGGGAAATACGAGGCCGCTCGGCGCATTGACGAACCTCTGCGATTGCAATCCGGGAATGACCGAAAACGAGCGGCCCTGCGTATCGTACTTTGGCTCGGCATACTCGTAGCGCAACCCGTAAGTCAGAGTGAACCGTTTGGTAACTTTCCAGTCGTCTTGACCGAATCCGGAATATTGATGAGAGCGTATGTTCGAAGGCGCTTTACCAAATTGCAGAAATTCGTCCGGAAGCCCCATCAGAAAGTCTGCTAAGTCTACACCAGATCCGACGAAGGTGCCGGGACCGTAGAAGTAATACTCGCCGTCTACATAGAAGTCGTATACCGTATTGTTCTGGTAAGGCGAAAAATAGAAACCAAACTTAAGATTGTGGCTGCCCTTTGTCCAGGAGAGAGTGTCGTAGAAGGTGTATGTGTTGTCGAACTCATGCGTTGGGCCTTGCGGGCTAAAACCGAAGGACAAATTCGATCCTTCGAGGTCCACGCGAGGCGGCCCGGTCGGGTCGTCGGACGGGATGTCCGCGCCCAAAGCAGAGGCCGTAGGCAGCTTGGCAGTCGGAACGGCTTGCGCGCGATCCAAGCGCTGAGCGGTAATGTGCAGCTCATTCAGAAGACTCGGCGTAAAAGTGTGGGTGTAGCCAACCGATCCGAAATAGTCCGTGGTTTCGTATGTCACGGGATAGCCTGTAACATTGTTGGGACCCGGCGAACTGAAGGTCGAACCCGTGTCGCCAAAAGGATAGAGGATGGGATTATCGCGCGTGGTAAACGTTCCCGTGAACACGTCCCGCGGTGTTACGTTGTAGTCAATCTTGCCAAGATACTCGTTGTAATTATTAACCGCTGGCGCCTCGGGAAACAGTATCCCCGTCGGAGAAGTCGGAATGAGACCGTTCGCGAAGTATGCTTTCGCGACAGGATCGATCGCCGTCGGGGAGATGATGCCTTGCGCAGCAAGCACCGGATTGGGCTGATATTGCGTGTTGTTCTGCAGAAACGCCGCCACGGTCGAGGCATAGGCTGTATTCGAGAAGTCGCCATTAGCTTCCGCGGGCGTGAAGGTGGTTACCTTGCCCGGCGTCGTATCCAATGCCGTCTCCCGTTGGCCTTCATAAGAAAAGAAGAAGAACAGCTTGTCCTTCAAGATGGGACCGCCCACCGTGCCACCAAACTGGTTGCGCTTCAGCACCGGAACCCCTAAGCCTTGTTCGTTGTTGAAAAAGGTGTTCGCGTCGAAATAATTGTTGCGCACGTAATCGTAAAGGGTGCCATGGAATTGATTCGTGCCGCTCTTGGTAACGACACTAACGACGCCGCCGGCATTGCGGCCGTATTCCGCGCTGTAATTACTCTCTAGAACCCTGAACTCGGCAACAGCGTCGGGATTGGGATCGGCTACCGCGCCATTGTCGAGAAGGTCGTTGTTCAAACCACCATCGAGAAGATATGTCACCGAATCGGTTCGCTGGCCACCGATGCTGTAGTTTCCAGCGGCGCTCGAATCGGGATTGGTTGGAGTAACGCCTGGTTGCGTCTTCAGCAGGTCAAGCGTATCGCGGCCGTTCAAAGGAAGCTCGTAAATCGCTTGCCCTGTGACCGTCTGCATCACAGTCTGGTTCTCTGTCTCTACCATGGACGCACTGCTTTCGACGGTGACGGCGCTGCTGAGCTTGCCCACCTGCAGATGAATATCGATGCGGAGGGTCTGGTTGATCTCGAGCGGCGTCTGAGAATCTATGGTGATGCGCTGAAAGCCGGGTGCTTCCGCCGTCACGCTATAGATCCCGATGGGAAGCTGCAACACCTGATATGTTCCAGATGCATCGGAAGTGGTTTCGTGCGCGGTTCCCGTCGCCTTGGCCGTTACCGTAACCTTGGCGCCGGCGACCACGCCGCCCGACGGGTCCGTGACGGTTCCCGTTACTTTTCCGGTGACATCCTGTGCAAACATGGCAGGGCAGGACAAGGTCACGAATGCGATTGCGGCTACTACAGTCTTGAGTTGATGCATAGTAGTCTCCCTGAATGGCGCTAGCGTACCACGTCGACAGGGGGCGTGGAATTCGAGAAGCTAGAATCTACATTTGTAAATGATCGATGAACACAATGAAGAAGGCACTCGCGATCGGATTCGGCTTATGGCTGTGGATGCCGCTCTCAAACGCCGCGGACGCGGCCAAGACTTTGGATGGCTACACGCCCGCTTCGAGCCGGGCGGAGCGCGATTGGGAGACGAAGTTCCGCGCGATTCCCTCGCCTGAGAATCAGCGGGAATACATGCGCCGCCTGACCGCGCATCCGCATCACGTCGGCTCGCCTTACGACAAGACGAATGCCGAATGGCTGCTCGCCCAGTTCAAGCAGTGGGGCTTCGACGCTCACATTGAAAACTTCGAGGTGCTGTTTCCCACGCCGAAGGAAGAGAAACTCGAATTGCTGGCGCCTCGCAGATTCGAGGCTAAATTGGCCGAACCTCCCATCGCCATCGATCCCACATCGTCTCAGAGCGGGGAACAGTTGCCCGCCTACAACGCTTACTCGATCGACGGCGACGTAACGGGGCCGCTGGTCTATGTGAACTACGGCAACCCGGACGACTACGAAGAACTGGCGCGCTATGGCATCTCAGTGAAAGGCGCCATTGTAATCGCGCGCTATGGCCACGGTTGGCGCGGCATTAAACCCAAGGTCGCGGCCGAGCATGGCGCCATCGGCTGCATCATCTATTCCGACCCGCTGGACGACGGGTACGGCGGAGGCGATGTATATCCTCAGGGCGCGTCGCGTCCGCCTTCGGGCATTCAGCGCGGCAGCGTCATGGACACCGATTATCCCGGCGATCCGCTCACGCCTGGCGTGGCCTCTCTGCCCGGCGCCAAGCGCTTGTCTCTTCAAGAAGCCAAGACCATCACCAAGATTCCGGTGCTGCCGATCTCCTACGCGGATGCGCAGCCTTTCCTCAGCGCGCTCGAGGGACGCGTGGTTCCGCGCTCCTGGCGCGGCGGACTGCCGCTCACTTATCATTTCGGCCCCGGCCCCGCGAAGGCGCATCTGCTGATGAAATCGAACTGGGACCAGAAAACACTCTACGATGTCATCGCGCGGATGCCGGGTTCTGAAAGGCCCGATGAGTGGATTCTGCGCGGGAACCATCACGACGCATGGGTGAACGGAGCCGAAGATCCTGTTTCGGGCCTGGTCGCGCTGCTAGAAGAAGCGCGGGCCTTTGGCGAACTCGCGAAGCAGGGCTGGAAGCCTAAGCGGACGATCGTATATTGCGCCTGGGACGGCGAAGAGCCCGGCCTGCTGGGCTCCACGGAATGGGTGGAAGCGCATGAAGACGACCTTCTGCGCCATGCGGTAGCGTACTTCAACAGCGACACCAACGACCGCGGATTTTTCGGGGCCGACGGCTCGCACACGCTTGAAAAGTTCTTGAACTCCGTAGCGCGCGACGTCACCGACCCCGAAAAGAACATCAGCGTTTGGGAGCGGTCGCGCTTCTACGAGATGGAACACGCTTCCAGTCCAGAAAAAAGCGACGAAGTTCGCAAGCGTGAAGACCTGCACATCGGAGCGTTGGGTGACGGCTCCGACTATACCGCCTTCATTCACCATCTCGGCATTGCGTCGGCCGACATCGGTTTCGGCGGCGAGACCTACGGCGGCGTCTATCACTCGATCTACGACGACTTCTATTGGTATACGCACTTCGGCGACCCGGACTTCCTGTACGAGCGCGCCGACTCGCAAGTGATCGGCACAGCGGTCATGCGAATGGCCGACGCCGAGCTGCTGCCTTTCGACTTCACCGATTTCGCGGAAACAGTGAAGACATTTGTAACGAATGTGCAGGATCTGCTTAAGTCACAACAGGAGGAGATTCGCGAGCGCGACCGCGAATTGGAAGAAGGCGTGTTCTCCGCAAACAGCGATCCTAAGTATCCGCTGCAGCCGCCACCGGCTCTCGCGGTTCCGCCCTACTTCAACTTCGCTCCACTCGAGAATTCGCTGGATGCTTTGACCCGCAGCGCCGCGCGTTACGCCAAGGCGATCGACGCAGCCCAAGCGAGCGGGATGAATCTAGCGCCCGCGGTCCTGGCGCGAGTCAACGACCTGTTGATGCACAGCGGCCCGGCTTTGACGGATCCCGCGGGCCTGCCGGGACGGCCCTGGTTCAAGAATCAGATCTATGCGCCGGGCGCCTACACCGGATACGAATCCAAGCCGCTGCCCGGGGTGCTCGAAGCCATGGACCGTAAGAAGTGGGCCGAAGCCGAATCGCAAATTCCGCGAGCCGCCGCCGCGCTCGATCGGGAAACTAAGATTATCGACGCCGCGAGCGCCGCGCTCGAACAAGCTCTCAAGCACTAGAGCTTACTGCGGCGCGCCGGTTCGTTGCTCCCGCTGCCGCTTGTATTTTTTTTCGAGCACGAACTCGTCCCGCACTTGCGGCATTTCGAGCGTCAAGCGCTTCGCCTTCATATCGATCGTGAACCGGTAGGGGCCGTCTTCGGTCCCGAATTCGTCAAAGAATGCGATGCCCGAATCGTCCAAGCGGTACGCGCCGTGGCGCGCAACCGTCTGGCCATGAATGTGGACCTGTTGGACGAAGGAATTGTCCGCATTCATCGTCAGCGTGCCGCTGCACTCCTGGGGATGCGGCTGTCCATCGAAGCAAGTGTGCTGAGTCTGGACGCCGGCGTCCTGGTCGCTGATGCGGACGTACTCCCAGCCGGCCGGGTCCTGCAGCATCTTTAGTTCGTCCTGGCTCGGCGCGCTGTCTCCGCTGGCGGCCCAGGCTAAGGCGAGCGCCGCGGCGCCAGCGGCCATTGCGTAAACGAATAGCCTGCCTGTGGGCGCCGGCATATTTAATGAGTCATGGCGTAAACGACGTAATTGACGCCCACACGAATTCCCAGCGCCGAATACTGCTCAGGGTATTCGGGATCGTCGGCCCATTCCCACGAATCTCCCAGATCGGAATTGAAAGCCATCGCTACCATGACGCGGCCTTTGTCGTCGTAAACGCCTCGCCAATGCGCCTGGTATCCGTCGTTTCTATAGGACGTTCCGGTGCGGACGGCCCATGCGCCCGGCACCTGGTAGCGATTGTCCAAGTCGTAGACGGTGTGAAAAATCGGATCGGAATCCGAGATTTCAACCACCGGGCGATCGGGGAAAATGCGTCTCATGCTCTGGTCGAAGACCGACCAATCCACGGTGCCCCAAAAGTCATCGCACATCAGAAAGCCGCCGCGCTCCAGGTACTCGCGCAAAGTCTTCGCTTGCGCATCGGTCAGGTCCCACTCTCCGACGAAGACCGCATAGAGCCAGGGATAGTTGAAAACATCGGAGGGATCTTCGAGGTTGACGGGCTGCTCCACCGAGCGCACGTGAATGCGCGTGAGCCGTCTGAGGGCCTGCGCGAAGTGGCGATCGGCTCGCGGGTAATCGTTGGTCCAACTCGAATGACCGCGCGTCCAGTCCCAACCCGCGTGATGGAAGTGCGCCTCCGGAATGGAAGGATACATCAGGCGCGCGAATGCCCACTCCGTCTTTTCCCTGTAATCGGGGGGCAAAGGGATCTGGCCGAGCCGGTATTCATCGCCCGGATATTCTCGAAAGGGCTGGGAAGTGGGCCGCTGTACCGCATACAGCACGCCCAGCACGGCGAGTCCGCACCCCAACCGCCAACCGAGCTTCCATTGAGGCATCCGAGGAAACTACCCTCGCCCCGAGCATAGCATCGGCCGCTCCAGGCCAGAGGCTGCCTATCTCTATGCGCCTGAGGCCGTCGATTGCTCCAGTCTTGCGTCGAGCGTGATCTCGGTATCGTAGAGTTTCGATACCGGGCAGTTTTCCTTGGCCGACTGCGTGGCGCGATTGAACGCGTCTTCGGATGCGCCCGGAATCTTCGCGGTCAACTCCAGATGACTGTGAGAAATGGCGAAACCGTCGCCTTGTTTTTCGAGCGTAATGGCGCACGTGGTCTCGATGCTATCGGCCTTCAGCCGCTCTTTGGCGAGCTCGGCTGAAAGCGCCATTGAAAAGCAGGCTGCGTGCGCGGCGGCCAGCAGTTCCTCTGGATTCGTTCCAGTCCCCTGTTCGAAACGGTCCCGGAAGGAATAGGGCGTGCTCGAAAGAACTCCGCTGCCGGATGAAATCGTGCCGGTCCCGGATCTAAGGTCGCCTCGCCACTGGGCTTTCGCTTTTCGGTCCATGCTTTCTCCTCTCAAGACCACCTTACGCCAGGCGGGAAATCGAAGTGGTCATACGGCCTGGGTTGGTGGGTTCGCGCCGGTAGGAAAAGAACTGCGCGCTCTGACACGCAGTGCACAAACCGCAGTCGAAAATCCGTTGATCCATGACGCCCGCGGCGCGCATCTGGCGGAGGTTTGCTTCCGCGAGATTCAAGAAGCAGCGGTCTCCTTGAGCATTTGCCTTGCGCGTTGCCGCTTCAAATTGTTCGGCAATGTCGCTGCCGACCTCATAGCAGCAAGCGCGAATGCACGGTCCAACGGCCGCGTAGATATGGGCCGCATCGGTTCCGAAATCGGCGCGCATCCGCTCAATGGCACGCTCCACGATTCGCGCCGCCGTTCCGCGCCATCCGGCATGCACCGCCCCGACGCATCGCGTTGCCGCGTCCAATAACAAGATAGGAACGCAGTCGGCGGTTCGCACCCCGATGCTTCTTGCAATTTCGTCCGTAACCAGCGCGTCGCCTTCTTCGGCGCGGTCTTCCGTGCCGCGCGCGTTGAACACTCGGCCGGAATGAACCTGCCGGAGCGTGACATCCGCGTTCGGGCTTGCGTTGCGCGTCCCGAATCCGTGCGTCTGCCAGAAGAACTCCTGGAATCCGTCACAGCGGTAGACGCCGTCTTGCGCTAGACGGAAGGAAGCTTTCACGAACGTGCTCTAAATCTTCAATGAGTCACGGCCGGCGGCCGCCACCTGTTTGTCTTCCAGGCTTGCTCGATACCATTCGAGCGTGAGCCGCAATCCTTGCTCGAAGGTGAAACGCGGCTGGTGTCCGAGCTCGCGCACGGCGGCGGTAGTATCGGCCTGCGAGTCGCGCACGTCGCCGGGCCGCGGCGGTCCGTAATGCGCGGGCAAATTCACGCCTTCTATTTTCTGCAGCAACGCCCAAGTCTGATTCAACGTGTATCGTCCGCCGTTGCCCGCGTTAAATACCTTGCCGCAGACGCCCTGGGCATCGGAGGCCTTGAGCAGTAGGGAAACCACGTCCTCTACATAGGTGAAATCGCGGGATTGCTCGCCATCGCCAAAGATTGTCGGGCTGCGCCGCTCGAGCAGGCAGGTCATGAACAACGAGAGCACGCCCGAATAGACGCTGGTGGGGTCCTGGCGTGGGCCGAACACGTTGAAGAACCGCAGCGACACGGTCTCCAATTGGAAGCAGTCCCAAAAGACGCTGGCGTAGTATTCGCCGACGAGCTTTTGTACCGCGTAGGGCGATTTCGGCCGCGGGCTCATCGTTTCAACCTTCGGCAACACGGCTGTATCTCCATAGGCCGAAGACGAAGCGGCGTAAATCACGCGGCCCGCGCGGCCTTCGGCAGCGGCGCGAAACACGTTGAACGTTCCGTCGATATTGGCTTCGTGGCTCGGCGCGGGCTGCTGAATCGATTTCGGAACCGATGGAATCGCCGCCAGGTGGAACACCCGCTCGGCTCCCGCAATCACCGGCGCGATGCGGTCGTAATTGCGAATGTCGTACTCATGCACCGTGATCCGGTCGGCCAGCTCTTCGAGGTTGTCGAGATTGCCAGTCGCCAGATTATCGATCACGTGAACGCGCCGCCCTTGGGCGAGAAGCGCGCGCACTAGCGCCGAACCGATGAATCCCGCTCCTCCTGTGACAACGTATCGGCTCATAAAGCTCCGGAGGCGGCCTTCGGCGCCGCGCTTAAGCGATGAATCGCGCGCAGGGCAACTTCGCGCGCATCGCCGCTAAAATTCAATGCTTCCACTGATACCCATCCTGAATAGTTCAGTTCTTCGAGCGTGGCGAGAACGGCGTCGAAGTCGTAATCGCCCGCGCCGGGCTCGCGCCCATCCAACTCGTTCAGGTGCACATGGCGGATGTAAGGCGCGTATTTGCGAAGCAGGTCCGTATGCGCTTCCTTCTCGTCCTTGGCGTTGTGCGTGTCGAACATCGTTTGGATCGCGGTGCTGCGAATTTGCTTGACGATCGCGACAGCATCGCTCATGCAGTTCACAACGTCGGTCTGGCCGGGCGACAATGCTTCTAAAAGAATGGTTACGCTGCGGCTCTCGGCTCGCGGCGCCGCATGCGCGAGGCCATGGGTCAGAATGTCGGCCGCCTCTCGGGGCGCCGTTTCATCGACGGTCGAACGCTGCTTCGGAGATCCGAAGACCATCACCGCCTTTGCGGCGCCGTCTTCCGCCAGATCTCCGCAAAGGTCGATTAGGGCGTGCACATAATCCCAAGTGCGTTTTCGGATGCTCTCGTCTCGCGTGGTCGCGTGCAGGCCTTCGGGGGCCGCGAGCAGCCAGTGAAAACCTACGAACTCAAGATCGTGCTTTCGCATGGTCTGTCGAATGCGCCGGCGCTCGTCGGCGCTCAGACTTGCCGGGTCGCTCGCCAGAGTGAAGGGCGCGATTTCCAGCCCTTCGTAGCCGATCGCTCGAATTTCGCGGCAAGCGTCCTCGAACCCACACTGCTGAAACAGTTCGTTGCAGATCGCTAATCGGCGCGGCGCGCTCATGGCAAGGCGCCCCAAGTATGCAGCTTCACAGCCTTAATTTAGCAGTGCGAAAGGCCGCGCGAGCCGGTTTGCGCCGGGCGAGAAGGCGAGGGTGTTCGAGGCTCAGGAAAAACCTAGACGTAAATCGTAAAATTTCAGCGCCTAACCCCTTCGAATTGGCCTTGCATACGCCGACATATTGATTGAGCGTATGAGACCAGCGATCTTGACCATCCTTCCGCGCCCGAGCGAAAGGCAAGTGCGGCCGCAGCCGGTAGTTTCAGCCGGTTCGTCTTCACCGGGGTCTGAAGCGCGAGAGGGCGCAGTGCGGGTGTCGTCCGACACGATTCCCTCTATCGAATCTATACTGCTTCAGAGGCTGATTGCCGAGATCGAATCGCGCCAGCTTGTTCGGCCTCAACCAACCTATGTCATCGACCAACCGCCGCCGAAGCAATCGACATTGATACGCACTCTATGCGCGTTGGTGTGGGTCTTGTCCATGGCGGTTTGCATCGTTTCGGTTAAGTACATCGACAGTCAAAGCGCGGCGCCCCAAGCGGCCGGCCCGCAGAGTCAATCGATGGAAAGCCTGGCAGCGAGCATGAGCGATCAGAAGAAGGAGTTTTCGGCCATGGCCGATTCACTGCACACCATGGCGGACGCAATCGCGCTAAATGCAGGCAGCACCGCGGCCATTTCCGGCATATTGAACCGTTTCAGCACGAATCTGCAACAGGTTCACGCGGCGCCCCAGACACGAACGCCGGTGGACTTGACACCGCCTCCCGCGGGGCCTGCGCCCGAAAGCGACGTGTCTCAGATTCCGATGGGCGGCCACCATCATGCGCCGCTCAGCACCGCGACAGTAGCTCCCGAAGGCGCGACGGTGCACTACAACTCATTGGGCGTGATGGACTATTGGTTAGTGCCGCGCGTCGTATCGGGAGTGCGAAGCATGGCGAAGGTTGTTCCGATTTCGCAGAACAATGGCGCGAGCTTCATTCACGACGTGGCCGAAGCCAGAGACTACATCGTGACACCTTCGGGCGAGTGGATAGCGGTCTCGGAAACGGGGGCCAAATAAGCCCGCGGCCGATGCTGCGGCGAGCGGAATCGCCTTCAAAGTTACTGAATGAAGGCGCCGTTTTGAAGATCGGACATGGCTTGCCGTAACTGGTCCTGAGTGTTCATCACGATAGGACCATACCAGGCGACGGGCTCTTCGATCGGGCGTCCCGATACGAGCAGGAAACGCATTCCTTCCTCGCCGGCTTGAGCGGTGATCTCATCGCCGGAATCGAACAGCACTAATGAATGATTCTCGACATCGTATACAGGAGCGGCGTCGGGTTTCGAGACCTGCTCGGTCAGGACGGCGCGCGGGTTCGATGCATCGCGGAAAGTACCGGCGCCTGCGAATACATAAGCGAAGGCGTTGCGCGAGGTGTCCACTTTCAACCGCTTCCGCTTACCGGGGGGAACCGAGATGTCCAGGTAATTCGGATCCGCGGCGACGCCTTCCACGGGACCCTTTCTCCCCCAGAACTCGCCGCAAATGACGCGCGCCTGCGTGCCATCGTCATCCGTCACTTCAGGGATCGCGCTGGCAGGAATGTCCTGATAACGCGGACTCGTCATCTTTAACGAGGACGGCAGGTTGGCCCATAATTGGAAACCGTGCATGCGGCCCTGCGAGTCGCCTTTCGGCATCTCCTGGTGCAGAATGCCTTTGCCGGCTGTCATCCATTGCACATCGCCGGCCGTCATTTTCCCTCTGTTTCCGAGACTGTCACCGTGCTCAACGGAACCGGCGAGCACGTAGGTGATGGTCTCGATTCCGCGGTGAGGATGCCAGGGGAAACCGGCCAAGTAATCGCTCGGCTGGTCGTTGCGGAAGTCGTCCAACAGCAAAAACGGATCGAAGTCTTTGGTCTTGCCGAAGCCGAAGGCGCGCTGCAACTTTACACCGGCGCCTTCAATGGTCGGCTTCGTCCGAAGAATTTCTCTCACGGGTCGTAGTGACATGTTGTCCTTGCGGGGGCACGGGCCGCAAAACGGGCGTTTCGCGTCCGGAAAAGATCTCGATACCCAAATAGATGCGCGGGCTCTGGAAAAGATTCGGAGCGGCCTCCGCCTAAGCCTTCCTCACGGCGTGAAAGCGCGTCTTTGGCGAGCCCAGGCTCGATAATTGTAAGTGAATCGTGACTATTCAGAGACTACTTTTCGTTCTCCTTCTGTTCCTTGCATCTCTCGCTTATGGCGCGCCTTCGGCCGCGCCTCCGTCCGATCCGCTGCATCGGCAGAATCCGCGCTCCTCCGTCACGGCGTTTCTCGAAGCTTGCCACCAGGGCGACTATTCGAAGGCGGCGCAGTACCTCGATATGACTCGCATCGCGCCGCGATTTCGGGCACAGCAAGCGCCGCAGCTTGCGAAAGACCTGGAAGCGCTTCTGAATTCAGCGACCGGTTTCGACGTTCTTCAATTGAGCCAGAACCCGGAAGGCAACCTGGCGGACGATCCGGACCCGAATATCGAACACGTCACCAACATCACGAGCAACGGCCAGCAGTTTACGCTCGAACTCGAGCGGGAACAACCGCCGGGCGCCGCGGTCATCTGGATCTTCTCAGCTAAGACGGTCAGCGAGATTCCCCAACTGACGCCCGTCCCGAGCACGGAGTCGAAGATCGAAGCGCGCCTTCCGAGATTCCTGGTCTCCACGCTGCTGCTGGATACTCCCTTATGGAAGTGGATCGCGCTGGTGCTGTTGGCGCTCCTGCTGTTTGCGATTCTTCGGCTGTTCATAGGCCGCGTGGACCGAGTATTCAGATCGGCGCATTTCACGAGAGCGGCCGGCTTCGCATGGATTCCCGCGATTGTCGATCCCTTCCTGGTGCTTCTTTGCGTCATCCTTTTCCGGCTGATCGAGGAGACGATCGCGCCCGCCGCGCTCAGCCGGCTTTATGTTGGGCGAACGCTCCTGCTGGTGGTGGTGGCGTCTTTTGCTTGGGGGCTCATCAATCTTCTCGACTACCTGATTGTGCACCTGGATCGCGCGCTGAATCAGCGACAGCGCGTGGTTTCCCGCTCCGTGATCTATCTGGGGCGGCGCGCCGTGAAGACAATCGTCGCGGTGTTCGCCGCGATCCTGGTTCTCGACAACTGGGGATTCAATATGACGACCATCATCGCCGGCCTGGGAGTCGGCGGTATCGCGGTCGCTCTCGCCGCGCAGCAGACCATCGCCAACGTCTTCGGCGGAATCTCGGTAATCGGCGACGCTCCGGTGATGGTGGGCGACTTCGGCAATTTTGGCGGCGTGATCGGCACGGTCGAAGACATCGGCCTTCGTTCGGCGAGAGTCCGCACCCTGGCGCGCACGCTGGTCAGCATTCCTAATGCTTCGTTTGCCGGAATGAACCTGGAGAATTATGCCGTTCGAGACAAGATTCTCTTCAATCCGAGTTTCGCAATTAAGCGCGCGACGGCCAAAGATCAGATACGGCGCCTGCTGCAAGCCTTGTCGGAGATGCTGAAGGGGAACAAGGAAATTGAAGTAGGCCCCACGCCGGTCCGCATCAGCGCCTATTCGGCGGCGTCTTTCACGATTGAGTTATTTGCCTATGTGCGGACCTCGGATATCGATGAGTACTACAAACGCCAGGCTGAACTATACTTGGCAATCGACGATGTGATCGCCTCTTCAGGCGTCGAATTAGCCTAAGCCGGAAGTACAAAGAAAAACCGCATGCCCGACGAACTGAGCAATGGAAACAGCCTTGAGCATTCGGCCATCGCCGTTCGCGGTTTGGTGAAGCGATATTCCAAAGCCAAAGTGAACGCCGTGGACGGCGTTTCGTTCGATGTGGCGCCGGGAGAGATCTTCGGCTTGCTGGGCCCCAATGGCGCGGGGAAGACCACAACGATCGGCGTGTTGACGACCGCGATCGTGCCCACAGAGGGGTCCGCTTCCATCATGGCAGTCGATGTAGCGCGCGACCCAATCGGCGTGAAGCGGCATATAGCGGTGGTTCCGCAGCAGAGCAATCTCGATAGGAGCCTCAAGGTCCGGGAGATTCTCACGTTTCATGCGGCTTACCATGGAGTGTCTCGCAAAACGCGTGAAGCTTTGGCCGACGGCCTCCTTGCGGAGCTTGGACTGGGCGAGCGCAAGAACGAGAAGGTCAATCGCTATTCGGGCGGCATGGCGCAGAGATTGATGATCGCCCGCGCGCTGATGCACGAGCCGAGCGTGCTCTTCCTCGATGAGCCGACCAACAACCTGGATCCACAGTCGCGCCTGTTTCTATGGGAACGAATTCGAGAAATGAACGCGCGGGGCTTAACCATCCTGCTGACCACGCACGACATGGATGAAGCGGACCGGCTGTGCGGCCGCATCGCCGTGATGGACCACGGCAAGATTCTGGTGAACGATACGCCTGCCGAGCTGAAGAAACGAATCCCCGGAGGCACGGTTCTGGAGATTCATGCGGTAGCGCCTTCGGCGGATGGGGGCGTTCGAGAAACTCTCCATGCGGCGCTCGAAGCTCTACCCGGCACGGCCAAGGTGGAAATCACCAATGGAAATAGCGGCCCGGATGCAAGCGCGGGGCCAGGAGCGTTGAATATTCGGGTCTATGGCGTTGCGGCCAACGCTTTGATCGGGCCCGCGGCGCAGGCCGTGTTCAGTTCGGGAGCGCAGGTTCGCGACTTGAGCGTCAAGCAGCCGTCGCTCGAAGAAGTTTTCATTTTCTTGACCGGGAGACATCTGCGCTGATGAGCGATCTCACAAGTACCGGGTTGGCCGGCGCCGCGCGTCTGCACCGCGGCGACAACCGCACAATAACGGCGCTCCAGGCCTTCTTCGCCATGTTTCGGCGGGATCTCACGGTGACGCGGCGCGAATTTGTTCAGTTCCTTCTGCAAGCTCTCATGCAGCCGCTTTTCTTCCTCTTCATTTTTGGGAAAGTGCTGCCCGGAATCGGGCTCGCAGCCGGAAACTTCGCCGCGCTGATGCTGCCCGGAATCGTGGCGCTGACCGGCATGATCGCGGCGATGCAGGGCGTCACTCTGCCGCTCGTCCTCGATCTGGGGTTTGCGCGCGAGATCGACGACCGGCTGCTTTCGCCGCTACCGGTTTGGTGGGTGGCGCTCGAAAAAGTGATATTCGGCGCAATGCGCGGGGCGATCGCAAGTTCGGTGATCTTCCCGCTCGGCTGGCTGATCCTGGGGAACGGTTTCGCTGTTCGCGGGGACCGCATCCCTTATCTGATCGGAATGGTGCTGCTGACCGGCCTGGTGGGATCGGCCATCGGCCTGTTGATGGGAACCATCATTAAGCCCGACCAGATCAGCTTGATGTTCACGCTGTTGTTTACGCCGTTACTCTTCACAGGGTGCACCTATTATCCTTGGGGCGCGCTGCGCAACATCCGGTGGTTTCAGATTCTAACCTTATTCAACCCGCTCACCTATGCGTCGGAGGGACTGCGCTACTCGATGGCGCCGCCGGTACAGGGCCACGATTTCCCGACCATAAGCATCGCCTGGACTCTGATTCTGCTGAGCGTGTCGATCGTGGCGATGTTCGCGTTGGGAACGCGAACCTTCTTGCGCCGCGTGATTACCTGATTTTTCTTGTGCGCGCATCGAACTAAAACGCCACTTCACTCGTCTGACACACTTTGATACTGTGCCTATGAAAGGAAGACGAGTGCGTCAACTAATCCCAGTTTTGCTCGCGGGAGCTTTAGCGACGAGCGGTTTTTCTCAAACCACGCCCCAGAAAGGCATCGAGACAAGCGATCTGGACCGCAAAGTAGACCCTTGTACGAATTTCTTCGATTTTGCGAACGGAACGTGGCGGGCTCAGCATCCTATCCCCGCTTCGATGGATCGCTGGAGCCGCCGCTGGGAAGCCGGCGAAGCGAACAAGGACCAGTTGCGGACCATTCTCGACGAAGTGTCGAGGCATACGGATCAGCCCAAGGGCTCGCCCGGCCAACTCACCGGCGACTTCTACGCGGCATGCACCAATCAGACGGCAATCGATCAGGCTGGTCTCACACCGTTGCTGCCGCTGCTCGACAAGGTGGCCAAAATCCATGACCGCCCCAGCCTGGAGCAGGCAATTATCGAGTTACAAGCCGATGGCGTGCAGGTTCCCTTCAGTGTCAATGGGATTCCCAATTTCCACGATCCGCAGAACGTGATCGCCTTTGTCGAAGCCGGAGGGCTTGGCCTTCCCGATCGCGACTATTATGTGAAGCCCGAAAAGCGATTCGCCGACGCGCGCGCGGGATACCTGGATCACGTAGCGAAAATTTTTCATTTGGCAGGCGCTTCGGAGGCGGACGCAAAGAACGCCGCACAGACGGTGATGACTTTCGAGACGGCGCTGGCGAAGGCTTCGCTCGACAACGTGGCGCTTCGCGATCCCAGCTCGACCGATCACAAGATGACGTTCGCCCAGCTTGAGCAGCTAACTCCGGATTTCGATTGGACCGGATATTACAAGAGCGCTTCGCTCGCTCCGGCCGATTTGAACGTGGACCAGCCGGAGTTCATGAAAGAGGTCGAGCGCCAGCTTGCCTCCACGTCCGTTGACGACTGGAAAACATATCTTCGCTGGCAAGTGTTGGACGCGTACGCCGATAATCTCTCTCAGCCGTTTGTCGACGAGCATTTCGCTTTCTTTCAAAAGCAGCTTGCCGGCGTCGGCGAATTAAAGCCGCGACCTACGCGCTGCGCGGAGCAGACCGATGCGCTGCTGGGCGAGGCTCTAGGACAAGAATATGTGAAGCGTTACTTCCCGCCGGAGGCCAAAGCCCGCGCGCGTGAAATGGTCGGCAACATCATCGCGGCGATGCACGACACCATTCAAAGCCTCGACTGGATGACCCCGCCCACCAAGGAGAAGGCGCTTCAGAAGCTGTCGACGCTGAACGTGAAAGTCGGTTATCCCGACAAATGGAAAGACTATTCGAGCGTCGCTATCACGCGCGATAGCTACTTCAACGACGTTCTCTCCGCGAGCCGCTTTCTAGTGGCCGATAACCGCTCCACCATTGGCAAACCCGTAGACCGCAGCCGCTGGGGCATGACGCCGCCGACCTCGAACGCGTACTACAACCCGTTATTGAATGAGATTGTGTTTCCGGCCGGAATCCTGCAGCCGCCCGCCTTCAGCGTTAACTACACGGATGCGGTGAATTATGGCGCCATCGGCGTTGTAATCGGCCATGAGATCAGCCACGGTTTCGACGACCAAGGCTCGCGCTTCGATGCGCAAGGCCGCCTGAATAACTGGTGGGACGCCGAAGACGATAAGAAGTTCCAAGCGAAGACGGCGTGCGTGGTGCGCCAGTTCGACGGGTACACGATCGAAGGCGGCATTCACATTAACGGCAAGCTGGTTCTGGGCGAAAGCATCGGCGACCTGGCCGGATTGAAGATCGCTTACCTCGCTTTCCAGAAGTCGCAGCAGGGCAAGCCGCCGGCGCGAACCATCGACGGCTTTACTCCGGATCAGCAATTCTTCATCGCGTGGGGCCAGTTCCGCGGCGACGAAACGCGGCCGGAGACGCAGAGGCTGATGGTGCAGGGCGATCCTCACCCGGTGGCCAAGTATCGCGTGCTGGGGCCGCTTTCGAATTTCGAGCCCTTCGCGCAAGCCTTCCAATGCAAACCCGGCTCGCCGATGGTGCGCTCGGAAGACGTGCGCTGCGTGGTCTGGTAAACGCGGCGATCGGCAGGGGCGTTCGCGCCTCGCGCGCTATTCTTTAGCAATGGTCCACGTGCGGCTTGTCCTCTCACAGGCAGTCATCCTGGCGGCCAGCGCCGCTCTCGCGCCCTCCGCTCTCTACGCCGGCAACGATGATTCGGTCCTTATCCAGAACGTCACAGTTCATCCGGTCGCAGGGCCGGAAGTCCGCAACGGCGCGGTGCTGGTGGTCGATGGAAAAATCGCGGAGGTCGGCGGTGGAATACAGGCGAAAGACGGCGTGCGCGTGGTCGACGGGCATGGCCACGATCTCTATCCAGGCCTCATCAACGCCGCAACGAACGTAGGATTATCGGAGATTGAATCGCTGCGGGATACGGTGGATCTCGACGAAATCGGCCTCTTCAATCCCGAGCTGCGCGCCGAAATCGCCTTCAATCCATCGAGCGAGCACATCGACGTCACTCGCGCGTCTGGAATCACCACGGTCATCAGCCTTCCCGGAAGCGGCAGCCGCGGCTTTGGCAGAAACGCAAGCTCAACTGTGATAACGGGCCAGGGCGCGTTGATGCACCTGGAGGGCTGGACCTGGGAAGAGATGGCAATCAAACCCGCCGCCGTGATGGACATGCTGTTCCCGCAGATTCAGACTACCCCGGCGCAATTCGCCGCGCTGTTGGGGCCGCAGGCTCGCACCTACACGGAAGAAGAACGCGAATATAAGGAACGGCTGAAACAACTCAGCGAATTTTTCGAGCAGGCGCGGCGCTACCAGAAGGCCAAAGCGGCCGGTGAAGCGAACTTCCAGCGGGACGTGAAACTGGAGGCCATGACTCCGGTGATCGATGGCAAGCTGCCATTGTTCATTCGCGCGGAAAAAGAGAAGTCGATCAAGGACGCAATCGAATTCGCGGACAAGGAAAAAGTCAAGATCATCATCGCCGACCCGCTCGAAATCGGAAGCACCGGCGCGCTATTGAAGGCGCGCAACATTCCTGTCGTTCTTGGAAAGACTTTCGAACTGCCTCTGCGCGACGACGATCCCTACGATGCGCCCTACACGTTGCCCTCGCAGTTCTACAAAGCCGGAGTGAAAATCTGCTTCGGTACTTTCGATGTGGAGTTTGCCCGCAACGTACCGTTTGAAGCAGCACAGGCCGCGGCCTTTGGGCTCCCGCGCGAAGAGGCTTTGAAAGGACTTACTCTGAATAGCGCGGAGATCCTAGGAGTGGGAGATCAGATAGGCTCGATCGAGAAGGGGAAAATAGCGGACTTGATCCTGACCGATGGCGACCCGCTAGAAGCACGCACTCATATCGAGCAGATGTTCATCGCGGGCCGCGAGGTCAGTCTGGAATCGCGTCACACGCGCGAATACGAGAAGTGGCTTAAGAGAAATTAAGCTGCCTCGTCTCGCGTCGCGGCCGTGTTCTAACGTTCACCGAAGCTCCAGCCGACCGATGCGCTGTACTCCGGAACCCAGTTGTTGCCGAACTGGAAGAAATTGTTCACATAGTGGGCGTCGACCTGGGGCTGAATGAACAGGTGGCGCGTTGCATAGAAGCGAATATCTCCCGCTAAGTGCACTTGAAAATGGTTTGAGCTTTCCAGGCTGTAGTTGCTGCTGGAACATCCTGCAAACTGATCGCAATAAGTAGTAGACGGCGAGTAGAAGCGAAGATTCACTCCGCCCAGACCGGCTTGTAACTCGGGAACAATTCGTTTAAAGCGGTGGGCGGTCGGCGCGAAGATCGCGTTGAAGTCGTAGAAGGTGGGCCTGTAAGTCAGGCCGGCGTAGCTTCCTTGAGAAAAACGAAAATCCGCCTCTCCGCCGATGCCCAGATAAGGCGTAATCATCCAGTCCGCGCCGGCTTTGCCGAAAGTCCCTCCGAGCTTAGGCGAGGTGAACGGATTGCCGGTGGAAAACGTGTCTATCGGGGAGCCGCTCGAAGTGTCGGTCATGGTCCCCACGCCGAAATAAACATCGGGACCGCTTTGCGCGCGCGCCTTTACTCCCACCAGGCAGAAAGCGAGCGCCAGCGGGAGCGCTGTGCGTAAAAGTTTCACGGTATTACTTTCCCTCCAAAGTTTTTCGAAGCTCAGTTAGTTAGTGTCTTTGTATTGCGGATCGGATGGCCCGCAACCTAGCGCCGAATAGGAATATTCGGGCTGCCCTGAGCTCTTACAAGACTTAGGACGTGAAAGCCCGGCCACCGGGTTTCAACGCCGTAAAGAACAAAAATTACCGTAATTGATTTAAGTGATAGAGGATTTACGCGAGCGCGGGATCGATTGCATCGGGGTTCAATCCGAGCTCGACAATGGCCTGGCGGGCGCGATCCGGATCGAAGCGGCGCCACTGCGCGAGGCGCGAGAGAGCGGCGGCGGCGATGCTCTCGGCATCCACTTCGAAGAAGCGGCGCAGATGCTCGCGGTTGTCGCTGCGGCCGAACCCGTCGGTACCGAGAGCCGTCAAGCGTCCCGGCAGCCACGGCGCAATCTGATCGGCGACAATTTTCATGTAATCGGTGGCCGCGACGATCGGCATTTGTATATCGCCGAGCGCCTGAAGAAGATACGGCTTGCGTTCGGCGGAACCCGGGTGCAGACGGTTCCAACGGTCTGCAATGAGGGCGTCGCGCCGGAGTTCGGTGTAACTGGTGACGCTCCAAACATTGGCGCCCATCCCATATCTCTCCGCGAGAATCCGCTGAGCTTTGATCGCCTGGTTCAATATAGGGCCGCTGCCGAACAGCGTAACTTGCGGCGAGCCTTCGCAGGCCTTGACCAGATACATTCCCCGCAAAATGCCTTCGCGAATGCCGGGCGAATCGGGCATGGGCGGCTGCACGTAATTCTCGTTGCACACCGTCAAGTAATAGAAATGATCTTCGTTGTTCTCATACATCGCGCGGATGCCGTCCTGCACGATCACGGCTATCTCATATGCGTAAGCGGGATCGTAGCTGCGGCAAGTGGGTACGACGCTTGATAGAACCTGGCTGTGGCCATCGTCGTGTTGCAGGCCTTCGCCCAGGAGCGTCGTGCGCCCGGCGGTGCCGCCAACCAGAAAGCCCTTTCCGCGCGCATCCGCAAACGCCCAGATAAGATCGCCGACACGCTGGAAACCAAACATCGAATAGTAAATGAAAAATGGAATGGCGGGGACGCCGACCGTGGCGTACGCGGTTCCGGCGGCCGTGAACGAGGCCAGTCCACCCGCCTCGGTGATGCCTTCTTCCAGAATCTGTCCGTTCTGCGCCTCTTTGTAATACATGAGCACTTCGCTATCGACCGGCGTATAAAGCTGGCCGCCGCTCGCGTAAATACCGCGCTCGCGGAACATAGATTCCATGCCGAAGGTGCGCGCCTCGTCCGGAATGATGGGCACCACATATTTGCCCAACTCCGGAACTTTCAGCAATCCCTTCAATACCGAGACAAACGCGCTGGTAGTGGACGCTTCGCGGCCGCGCGAGCCGCCTATCGATTCGTGAAAGACGTCGAGCTCCGGCGCCTTTATCTCTATCGGCCGTGGAGAACGGGCGGGCAGGTATCCTCCCAAAGCTTCGCGGTGCTCCTTGAGATACCGGATTTCGGGGCTGTTTTCCGCGGGCTTGACAAAAGAAATGGCGTGAATACTTTCCTTCGGAAGGTTCAAGCCGAAGCGCGTCGAGAGATAGAAGAGTTCTTCTTCGTTCAGCTTTTTCTGCTGGTGAGTAATGTTCTTACCTTCGCCGGCCTCGCCGAGCCCGTAGCCCTTCACGGTCTTGAAGAGCACGACGGTGGGCTGTCCCTTGTGCGAAGTTGCGCGCTTCAGCGCGTTGTATACCTTCAACGGGTCATGCCCGCCGCGCCTGAGCGCGCCGATCTCTTCGTCGGTCTTGTCCTCGACCAGCTTCAGCAGCTCGGGGTATTTGCCGAAGAACTCCTTGCGGGTATAGGCGCCTCCCCTGGCCTTGAAATTCTGGTACTCGCCGTCCACGCACTCCTCCATGCGTTTCAGCAGCAGGCCGGAGGCGTCGCGCGCGAGCAGGTCGTCCCAATCGCCTCCCCAAATCACTTTAATGACGTTCCAACCCGCGCCGCGGAACACGCCTTCGAGCTCTTGAATCACGCTGCCGTTGCCGCGCACCGGGCCGTCCAGGCGCTGCAGATTGCAATTGATGAGGAAAATCAGGTTGTCGAGCTTCTCGCGCGAGGCGACGTGCAAGGCGCCCGTAGACTCCGGTTCGTCCATCTCGCCATCGCCCAGGAACGCGTAGACCTTTCGGTCGCTTTTCGGAAGAATGTCGCGGTTTTCGAGGTATCGCAGAAAGCGCGCGTTGTAGATGGCGTTGATGGGCCCGATGCCCATCGACACCGTTGGAAATTGCCAGAAATCCGGCATCAGCCAGGGATGGGGATAGGAGGAAAGACCCGGGTGGTCGCGCAGTTCGTGGCGGAAGTTCAGCAAATGCTCTTCGGAAAGACGCCCTTCGAGAAAAGCTCGCGCGTATACTCCGGGAGAGGCGTGGCCCTGGTAGTAGATCAGATCGCCCGGGCGGCCGTCGTAGCTGCCCCGGAAAAAGTGATTGAAGCCGACCTCGCTGATAGTGGCAAGCGAAGCAAAGGTCGAAATGTGGCCGCCTATATTTGGATCGTATTTATTCGCTCGCACCACCATCGCGGCGGCGTTCCAGCGGATCAGGCTCTTCAGCCGCCGCTCGATGGCGCGGTCGCCCGGATAGGGCGCCTCCTCGTGAACCGGAATCGTGTTCACATAAGGCGTATGGATGGTCTGGCGCACCGACACTCCGAATTCGACCGCGCGCTTGAGAAGCTTCTCCAGCAGGTACGCGGCCCGATCCGGACCCTCTTCATCCACCACCTGATCCAGAGCTTCCAACCACTCCGAGGTCTCCGGTGGGTTTAGGTCGGTTTGGCGTTCTTCTTTGGTTTTGAGCATCTTCAGCTTGTCAAGCGGGGCAAATCCTAAGGATACGTCCTGGGTTTGGGCGGCTAAAAGCGCACCCGATAGGTCTTTCGGTTCGGTAGCGCAGCATCGGCCGCGACGCGAAAAAGGGCTTACACAAGTAATTATCGCCTATCGCTTGCATTTCTTCGCCCAGTCAGGCAATCTAAAAGGTTTTCGGAGAACAACTCTTTCTGATGAAGGTGCGAGTCCTGTACCACGACCACTGCTTCGATGGCGCGGCTTCCGCGGCCTTCGTCACCCGGTTCTTACAATCGCATTTCTATCGCGAAGCCGAGTTCCACTATACCGGGCTCGCGCACCGGGCGGACCAGTTGTTCGAAGACAGCCTGTTCGACGGCGACCGGAACGTCATCGTCGATTTTAAATATTCCACCAACCCCAGTGTGACCTGGTGGTTCGACCACCACCAGAGCGCCTTCCTGAGCCCGGAAGACGCGGAACACTTCAAGCACGACACCTCAGGCCGCAAGTTCCTGGATCCGAGCTTTCGCTCCTGCACGAAGTTTATCGCGGCGCACGTGAAGGAGCGGTATGGATTCGACGCTCCCGATCTGGAGGATCTGATCACTTGGGCCGATATCGTCGATGGCGCCTTGTATGAGAGCGCCGAAGCAGCCGTCGAAATGAAGGCGCCGGCTATGAAGCTGACGCTTGTCATCGAAGGCAGCAAGGGTCCGAAGCTGGTGCAGAAAATTATCTGCAAGATGCAGAATCACTGCCTGGAGCAAATTATGGCGGACGAAGAAGTCAAAGCCGCCTACGAGGGCCTGCACGCCGTTCACCTGCGTAACATCGAGGTCATCCAGGAGGCAGGCGCGTGCGAGCGGGGCGTGATTTATTTCGACCTGGTGAAGTACGGCATCGAGGGATACAACAAATTCATACCGTATTATCTGTTCCCGGATTCGGCCTATAGCGTATCGGTTTCCACATCCAGCTATCGAACGAAGGTGTCGGTGGGGTCGAATCCTTGGGTGCGCGAACCGCTGCGGCACAACCTGGCGACCATCTGTGAGCGGTACGGCGGCGGCGGGCATCCCAAAGTCGGCGCTATCAGTTTCCCGATCGGCGCGGTCGAAGAAGCCCGCAAAGCGGCGGCTGAGATAAGGGAAGAACTGAAAAGTTGAGCGAGGTTCGGGCGCTTGCGACGCTGCCGCTGTTGGCGGTGAACCTGGCTCTGTTCCTTCTGCCCGGAGTTGCCGCCGCGCTCTTGGCGGGCGCCCGCCGAAGCTTGTCCCCGGCGCGGGCCGTCATGCTGGCCGTCTCGGTGAGCGCCGCGCTGGGATATGGCGCGTTTTGGGCCTACTTCGAAAGCCGCTGGTTGGGCCGGATGTTCTCCTTCGCGATCCTGGCGGCGGCGCTCGCTTTCGCGGCGCCGGCCCTCAAGCGCAATCGACAACTTCGCGCCCTCGCTTTGGAAATGGCTCGCCCGTTCGCCTGCGTCGTCGTTGTAAGCCTATGCTGGGCGTGTTTTCTGTTTCTTTTCTCAAATCCATTCGCAACCGGCGCAGAAGTGGCGAATGTGAGATTCTTTCATGACGTCCAGCCCGGAGACAATCAGATCCCGCTTATATTCGCCGAACGCATCTACTCGCAGCGGCCGGTCGAACCTTTCTGCTGCGGCGACTGGCTCAGCAGCGACCGTCCGCCGCTGCAGGCCGGCATCTTCCTGCTTCAACGTCCGCTCAAGCTCTTCGGAAATGTCAGGCTGAATTATGAGCTGCTGGGCATCGGATTACAGTGCCTGTGGATCTGCGGCGCGTGGTCGCTCTTAAAAACGTTGGGCGCGCCGGTTGGCCGCATCGAACAGGTTCTCGGGTTTCTGGTTTTCTCCGGCTTCCTTTTTTACAACAGCGTCTTCGCGTGGCCGAAGCTACTGGCCGCCACGTTCATTCTTTTCGTCGCGAGCATTCTGCTGGAATTGCTCTTCGCCCGGAGGCCCCTCACTTGGTTCGACGCCGGCCTCGCGGCTCTCGCCTTCGCACTCGCACTGCTGGCCCACCCTGGCAGCGCATTCAGCGCGCCGGCCCTCATGCTGCTCGCGATACGGGGGCGGCGATTCATTGGCGGGACAAAACTGCTGGCCGCTCTCGCGCTCGTTTTCGTGTTGATCGCGCCTTGGATCGCGTATCAGAAGTTCTATGATCCACCCGGTAATCGGCTCCTGAAAATGCATCTGGCAGGAGTAGGGCCGATTGACTCGCGATCCGTGCCGCAGGCCATCCGTGATACCTACAGTGTTCTCGGTCCCAGAACCGCCGCCGCATACAAGTGGGCGAATGTCCGGACGCTCCTCGGGCCGCATCCCCTTCTTGCCGGCCGCTCCGAACAATCGCGCATCGCGCAAAGAGATTATCTTTGGAACGCCTTGGGCATCCTGAATACAGGCTGGATCGCGCTCGGCGTGCTCGTTTTGCGCAAGCGGCCCCCGGCGCTGCGCTGTTCGGGCCTGCTGATTGGAATCACTTTCCTGAATCTGGCCGCCTTGTGCATTGTGCTCATCGGACCTGGCTACACAATCACGGCGTGCTGCTCCTATGCCGACATACTGCTTCTCTCTGTAGGCCTGCTTGGCTTTCTATTGCGTCTTCCGCGAGCCGCGCTCCTGGTTCTCTTCACGCTTCAGGCGTTGAATCTGTTTCTCGTGTGGATTTTCGTGAAGCCCGCACAGATGAACGGCGGCCAGTTACAAATAGGTTTACTCGCGGCGGGGATTGTCTGCTCCGCGGGCCTGCTGTGGCGCTTCGGATTGTCTATCTGGCGGACGCCGCCGCCAGCTTCTCTAGATGCTTCGCCAGAATGTCCACTTCCAGATTGACTCGCGATCCTGCCAGATAGGCGTGCAGCGCGGTGCGCAGGTAGGTATGCGGAATGATGGTGAAGCCAATTACGTCGCTTTCGATCTCGGCCACCGTGAGGCTGATGCCATCGATCGCGACGGAGCCTTTACTGACGATGTAGCGCAGCAGTTCCCGCGGCGCGCGGATTCGAAGCCACCAGTTCCCTTCGCCCAATGCTTCGAGAGAAACGATTTCAGCCGTTCCGTCCACGTGACCCAGCACAAAATGCCCGTCCAGGCGACTGTTGGCGCGCAGGGGACGCTCCAAATTAACAGGCGCGCCGGGTTTCAGCTCTCCAAGGTTCGTGCGCTTCATGGTTTCCGGCGCCATCTCCGCGGAAAACTCTTCGGCCGAGAGTTCGACGGCTGTCAAACATGCGCCGTTCACCGCGATGCTAGAGCCCTCCGTGGCGTCTCGCAGGATCGCGGAACACCGGATGGTCAGGCGCGCTCCGGCCGCGCGCTTATCGAGCGAAACGACGCGGCCCAGTTCTTCCACGATTCCGGTAAACATCAGCTCTTGGTTACATACCCTTCCACGGCGAACTCGTCCGTCGATACCGGATGCAGAGTGAGGCGCTCCAGCAGGATCGCGTCTACGCGGCGCATCCTTCCCGGGCCGCCGATCACGGGAAGGCTTTTCAATCCTCCGAGGATCTTCGGAGCGTAGTAGAACAGCACTTTATCGGCGATCTGCGCATCCAGCATGGTCCAATTCACTTTGGCGCCCGCCTCCACCATCAGCGAAAGGTAGCGCCCCTTGGCAAGATACTCCACCACCTTGCGCGGATCGGTACGGCCGCCCGGCGCATCCGCGATCAGCACTTGAATCCCCGCCGCTTCGAGAGCGCCGCGCCTTTCCGGAGGGGCAGCCGATGTTCCGACCAACAGCAGATCCTGTTGCGCGCTGCTGACGATCTTGGAAGTCAGCGGAATACGAAGCTGGGAATCGAGCACAATGCGCAGCAGAGGCCGGCTGCGCTCCAAGCCCGACCGATCCGTGAGCAGGCAATCGTCTTCGAGCACGGTGCCGAGGCCCGTCAAGATCGCGTCGGACAGATGACGAACGCGCTGAACGTCGGCGCGCGCAACATCGCTTGTGATCCAGCCGTAATTGTCCTGCGGCGCCGCAATTTTTCCGTCGAGCGTTAACGCCGCCTTGATGGTGACAAGCGGGCGTCCAGTCTTCATGAAGTGCACGAAGGGCTCGTTCAGGCGCTCGGCCGAGGCGGTGAAGGCGGAGTCGAGCGTCACTTCGACGCCGGCATCGCGTAGCCGTTGAAAGCCCGCGCCGCTGACCAAAGGATTCGGATCTTGCATGGCGGCCACCACGCGCTCGACGCCTGCCGCGAGAATGGCGTCCACGCAGGGAGCGCTGCGGCCGTGGTGGGAGCAGGGTTCGAGGGTGACATACAGAGTGGATCCGCGCGCCGCTTCCTCCGCCTCGCGCAGCGCTACAATCTCCGCGTGATCGATTCCCGCCCATGTATGAAAGCCGCGCCCCACAATCTCGCCGTCGCGCACCAAGACCGCACCTACCGTGGGATTCGGACTCGTGAGACCGCGGCCTTTCTCAGCGAGTTGCAGCGCTTCCTCCATGTACGCGGTCATAGTTTGCCGCGCCTAGTCGAACAAAGAAGCGATAAATTGTTCCGGCTCGAAGGGCAGTAAGTCGTCCATCTTTTCGCCCACTCCGACAAATCGAATCGGCAGATTCAGCTCGCGCGCGATGGCCACTACAACGCCGCCCTTCGCGGTACCGTCCAGCTTCGTCAAGACGATACCGGTCACTCCGGCGGTCTCAGTGAATCTGCGCGCCTGTTCCAGCCCATTTTGTCCCGTGGTCGCGTCGAGCACGAGCCAAACCTCATGAGGCGAGCCGGGGATCACGCGCTGGCAGGTGCGGCGCATTTTCTCCAGCTCCGCCATCAGGTTCTCTTTCGTGTGCAGGCGCCCGGCGGTGTCGACGATCACATAATCCACGCCGCGCGCCTTGGCGGCCTGCAGCGAATCGAATACAACGGCGCTCGGGTCCGCTCCGGTTTTCTGACGGATCATTTCGACGCCCGCCCGCTGCGCCCAAACCTCCAACTGCTCAATCGCAGCGGCGCGAAACGTGTCCGCCGCGCACAACAGCACCTTGCGGCCTTCTCCGAGGAAACGATGCGCCAGCTTGCCGATGGTAGTTGTCTTGCCCGCGCCGTTCACGCCCACCACCATGACCACGGCGGGCGCGGCCGATACCGCGCGAACCTGCGTCTCGGAAGCGCGCAGCACTTCGAGAAGCTCTTCGCGAATCAAGTTCCGGATCTGCGCGGCGTCGCCGGCGGTGCCGCGGTCTACCTGCCGCCGGACGCGTTCCAGAATTTCCTCGACCGTTCGCACTCCAAGGTCGGCGGTGATCAACGTGTATTCCAGCTCCTCCAGAAGATCGGCGTCGATCTCTTTTTTTCCCGCCAGCACGTCTTCGATCCGGTCGACCAGCCCCGATCTAGTTTTCTGAATGCCGGTCTTCAACCGGTCGAGCAGGTTAGGCTCGGTAGGAACGGCGCCGAAAAGTGTCTGAATGGCCATGCAATGCGATGCGAGAGGGCACAGTTAGACTGTGCGGGAAGAGTGATTCGGCTTCAGTGTAGCAAGCGCCTGCAATCTACAGAAAGCTTATTGCTTCGCGAGAAAACCTGCGATGGCGGGTCCCACGGCCTCCGCGCGAGCGCCGCAGAGACGAATCCGTTCCGACGCATTCGCCAGGTTAAGGGCGCCTCCGGGGAGCGCGGACATGCGAGGCTCAAAGAAATGTTCGAGCTGCTCGCGGCGCGCGGCATCGCAGAAGCCGGAGGCGGTCAGCGGAAGCAGCGCCCCGAAGGGGACACCGCGAGCGCTTGGAAGAAGCGAGTTCAGGCGGTCGAAGTTCCGCTGAACAAACTGCCAGACAATCTCGCGCGCATAGGGCGGCGCGCCGAACAGCGTGCGCTGAAGTTCTCTAGGGTCGATGCCGCCGCCCAATATCAGGTCTAGCCGCGCGCGGGTGATCGCGGGGTCGCGGAAGGATTCAAGCGCGCCGATCATCCACGAACGCTCGCGCTGAACTTTGTCCTGCTCGATCTGGTTCACCAGCAGGTCGAAAAAGGCTCGATCGCCACCCCATGCCGCGGCGGATAGAACCGGTTCCACCAGATCCGGTTCCAGGCTCTGACGGCTCTTCAGCCACTCGCGCGCGAGCGAAACGGCTTGGGAGCGCAATTCGCGGTCTTCACCATAAGTGGCGGCGAGCGGCACAATCTCCATTCGAAGCAGCCGGATTTCTTGCGACTCATCCGGCCGGGGGCGCCAGCCCAACTCGCGAGCGCGCGCCCCGTAAAGGGAACTAATCAGGCGCGCGTAGTTCGGTTCGATCCGCGGCGTAACGAAGTCGCTCAATCCATCAATGGTGACCGCGGACTGGCGGACCAGACCGGGGTCGGAGCTGCGGCTGAAGCTGCTTACGTATGCTAGTTCCTGCCCCGCATCTCCGTTGCCCGCCCAGAACATCAACTGGACATTCCGTAGCGCGGCCGCGGACTCCTCGGGCTTCAGATGCGGCAGCCCTGCGCGAACCAGCTCCCGATTTGCTTCGTCATAAGAGATCGCATAGTAGCCCGCCGCGCCCGAATCCGCGAAGAACCATGTCGGGCAGGCTTGCGCTCCTTCAAGGCCAAATGAGTCGTTGGGCTTCGCTAGAAGTTTGCATTGACGGCGCGTCCCTCCTTCATCGCCCCAACTGATGCACACGGGCGTCTGCCAGGTCGCATGGGGGTCGCCGGGCGAGCCCACCGGGAGAAATCGCTGTTGTTCGACCTGCACAAATCCGGCGCGCCGGCCAGGCGGCTGTCCCGAAATAGTTTCCAGGCAATCCAGCTTGACCTTCACAACCGGAAATCCCACCTGGTCCAGGAATGTCGAGAATGCAGCGCCGATTTGCTGCCCCGATACGCTGTCGAGAGCTGCAAACAGATCAGCGCTGGTTGCATTGCCCCACGCGTGCCGCTCCAAGTACAGGCGAATCCCGCGCCGGAACATGTCAGCGCCCATATAGTTTTCAAACATTCCGATCACGGCTTCGCCCTTGCCGTAGGTGATCCCATCGAACGCGTTTCCAATATCGCCGGGCGCCTCGATGGGCTGGCGGATTTTGCGCGCGGTGGCCAGGCTGTCGGCGCGCATCACGCTCAGGGAGCGAGCCGCGTCCGCCTTCAGGTTCCACTCCGGCTTCCACTCATTGAGAAGCTTGGTCGACAGCCAGCTCGCAAATGCTTCGTTCAGCCAGATGTCGTTCCACCATGCCGTCGTTACGAGATCGCCGAACCATTGGTGAGACATCTCGTGCTCCATCGCGCCCACCCGCACGCGCCGGCGCAGTTCGGAATCCTGTTCCTTGGGCGAGAGCAGAAAATCGCCGTAGGCGATCAGGCCGGCGTTCTCCATGGCGCCCCAAGCCGTGGTGAGCGGCACCACGATCTGATCCAGCTTCTCGTAAGGATACGGAGCGCCGAAATAATCTTCCAGCATGTCGATCAGCTTCGGCGTCACCGATGCGGCATAAGCGGCCTCCGCGGCGCGGCCGCGCGGCACGACGATCCGGCTAGGCCGCCGGTTGCGTCCCACCGCCGCCGTCTCCACCACATCGAAGGGCCCGACCGCGAATGCAACCAAGTACGACGGCAGCGGCTTCGTTTCGGCAAAACTCACGGCCTTCATGCCTCCGGGGCCTGGATGCTCCGCCACGACCGCCGTATTCGAGAAAGCTTTCAGGTCTTTCGGGACGCGCAGCGTCAATTGCCAAGGCACTTTGAATGACGGCTCGTCGAAGCATGGAAAGACGCGCCGCGCGGTGATGGGCTCGAACTTCGTGAAAATGTACCAGTCATCACCCTGATGCTGCGCAAAAGCGCCGTCGGTGAGAGTGCGGCTGATTTCACCCGTGTAGGCGATCTCTAAGGCCGCATGCCCTTTCGGAAGAGGGCGTTCTGTAGCGATCGCGAGCAAATCGTTAGCTCCTGGAGCGGCTCTCGCCTGCAGGTCGCGGCCTTCCAGATGGAACGTCGCGCCATCGATATGAAGAGACTTGGCGTGCAGCCACACCGTCCGGACTGGCTTGGAGATTTCGAGTTCGATCCGGATCGATCCCTTGAAGCTGTCAACGCCCGGAATCATGCGCAGATCCGCCGAATAGCGGATCGGGCGCGCCACCGTAGGGAGTCGCAGGGTCGGCTCGGCATCCTGCGCCGCGCATGTCACACAAGCACCCAAACATGCAATGGCGATGGCGTTCGCGAATCGGTTCACCCTGACATCATAGGGCCTCGAAGTCTCTTAATCCATCGCGCACCTTTGGACGATAAGACGGTTGTGGACTGTCCCAGCGCCCCGGCGATCAATCCTCCGCTGCCGCCATTGATCGGGCGCATCGCAGGCTCGAGCCGCCAACCGGGAATCTCGTGGAACCTCTTTGCCGCCGCGCTGGGGATCGGCTTCGGCCTGAAACTACTAGGGCCGGCATGGGTGCAGATTCTCTTGCGGGCCACGGCAGGCGGGGGCGCGGAGGCCCTCGGAGCATTGTTCGCCGCACTGGTGGCCGCCATTCTCTTGCATGAAGCGGGCCATTTGGCTGCCGCCGCGCTGCTCGATTTCGATCTCTTGGGAGGATCGCTCGGCCCCTTTCGGGCGATCCGTCTGCATGGCAGATGGTCTCTCCAGTTTTCCGGGGCCCTGTTATCCGGTTCAGTGATCGCGATTCCCCGCCGCGGCGACTCGACGTGGCGTCCGCGCATGTTGGCTGTCGTCGCGGGCGGTCCCTTGATGACGTTCCTGACCGGCATATTCGCCGCGCTTCTATTGCTGCAAACCGACGCCCGGCACGCCTGGCTCATCCACTTCTACAGCGCGCTTGTGGAATTGAACTTCTTTCTTTTCGTGCTCGGGCTGTTTCCAAATGCCGCGTCCTCGCGCGCGAGAAACGATGCGAGCCTGTTCTATGCGCTCCTGCATAACACTAGCGAGGCGCGGCAGATCCTGCTTTATCATTTGGTAACTCAGTTGCAAATCGCCGGAGTTCGGCCGCGAGATTACCCGGAGTCGATTGTTCGCAAGTTGGCGGAGGCGCGCGGAAAACCGGAAATGTGCCTGGTTTCGGCGAATGCGATCGTCCTGTGGGCCCTGGATCGGGGAGACCTCGCCAGCGCGGACGCATGGGATAAACGCGCCATGGACCTCAGCGACTTCTGCGATCCGAAACTGCAAGCGCATGCTACCGCGGCATCGGCTTGCCTGGATGTAATTTTCAGAAACAATTTGCGCGCGGCCGCACACAAGTTCGCCGAAATTCCGCTCGATCTCCTTTCGCCGGCATGGCTGCGTCATCGCGCGCGGGCGGCCCAGCGGATATCGGCGGGAAAAATCCCGGAAGCGCTCGCCGAAATCGCGCGTGCTCGCTATTCGTTGCCCAATCGACTTCCTTATTACGAATTCGAAAACATGCTGCTCGCCCGCCTTCATCGAATTGCAGTAACTACCCAGCATCCTCTTCCCGTAGCTTCCCTGTAGCCTCATTAGTACACTTCGTTACCCTCGGTCTGAAACGGAAAAGGCAAGGCGAAGGTCCAAACTGGTAGAGGGTCTCGCCAGCGCGAGAGCGAATTATTGTTAACGCGCGCCGCAGTCGGAATGAAAGGTCGGCATGAGTCTGCCAGGACAATCGAACACTCGCCGCCGTCTGGCGCTGTTGTTTTGCGTTCCCCTGGTCGTCAGTCTGGTATTTCTGGTCCTTGACCTACAGACCGAGCACGCCGATCTGCTGTTGTCGCGCACGCAGGATCTTTCTTTCAGCATCGGTAAGCTGGCTTCGCTCGGCAGGGACGCGGAATCCAGCGAGCGTGGCTTCCTTCTTTACGGCGAAGATCGATACCTGCTGCCGCTCCAGCAAGCCAACGGCGAGCTTGCGGCAGATATAGACGCCTGTCTGCGAAACGCCCGGGACGTGTCGCGATTTCAGCGCCCAGCCGAGGAAGTCATCCGGTTGGTAAGGGCTCGCATCGACCAGGCCAACCGGGTGGTCGAGGCGCAGCGCACCAAGGGTCTCTCGGCAGCGGTCGATCTGGCCCGAACCGACGCCTCCGACAGCACTATGAACCAACTCCGGCGAGCCGTGGACGATCTGTCGCGCAACCTCAGCGACGAGGCCTCGCGTTTTCGCACTAGTGAACATCAATTAGGGCATGGAGCGTTCTTTTCGTTTCTCATCGGCACCCTGTTGATGATCGGCGTGCTGATGTGGCTCTATCGCGAATTGCTCTCCTATCTTCACCAGCGCGACGTTGCCTATGAAACCCTGGAGCGCGCCAACGCCGAATTGGACGCTCGCGTTCGCGAAAGAACGCGCGACCTCACCGAGGCAAATCAGGAACTCGCCCAATTCGCCTACGTGGCGAGCCACGATTTACAGGAGCCGCTACGAACCATTACTAGCTTCACGCAGTTGATCGCATCGCGCTACAAAGGACGCCTGGATGAAGACGCCGACGAATTTATCGGGTACATCGTAACGTCTTCCCGGCGCATGACGGATCTTATCAACGGACTGCTCGCGCTGGTGCGGCTCCGCAAAGCCGGCCAGCCCACTGCGCCGGTTTCCTTTGAAAACCTTTTGAGAGAAGCCGAGGTCAGCCTTCAGGCGTCTATCCGCGATAACGACGCCCTTATCGAACACGGACCTCTTCCATCGCTTGCGGCCGACAGGGTGCAATTTTCGCAAGTATTTCAGAACTTAATTTCGAACGCGATCAAGTATAGGCGGCCCGAGCGGCCGGTCATTCGCGTGGAAGCGCGCCGCGATTCCAGTAATTGGATCTTCTCCGTCGCCGACAATGGGCGGGGTTTCGATCAGCAATTCGCCGAACGAATTTTTGGACTTTTCCAGCGTCTGCACGGACGCGAGGTCGAGGGAACCGGCATCGGGCTTTCGATTGCCCGCAAGATCGTTGAACGGCATGGCGGCCGCATCTGGGCGGATTCGAAAGAAGGCGTCGGCGCCACTTTTTACTTCAGCCTGCCTGTCAGCCTAGAGATTCCAAGAAGCGCGCCGGCCAATCCTAAATCGGCCGCAATGGCCGCCCAGTAACCGGCCGGCCCCGATTGCGATCTCCCGCCCTCCGCACGACAGCTATTCTGGAATGGCTTGCAACATATAGGTCATCTTTATCGATCGTGTAAGGCGCTCGTCCTGCCGGTCGTTGTCGCCGCGGGTATTTCGGCCCAGGACGTTTGGAATTCGCAGACGCTCATCAAGCCGGAAGCGGCAGCGAAGCAGGTTCGGAATTCCTCGGCTGACAAGCCTCTGATCCTGTTTGTCGGTTTTCCCGCGATGTATCGTGGCGCGCATATCCCCGACGCTGTCCTCGCAGGGCCTGCCTCCACTCCGGCCGGGCTCGCGAAGTTGAAGGGCATCGCGTCGAGCCTGCCTCGAAACGGGAAGGTGATCGTTTATTGCGGATGTTGTCCTTTCGTGAAGTGTCCGAACGTGAAGCCGGCGTACACGGCTTTGCGGGCCATGGGTTTCTCTCAAATCGAGGTCCTCGAGTTGGACCAGAATTTCCATGCGGATTGGGTGATGAAGGGCTATCCCGTTGAGAGACCTTCCTGATGCGGAGCTGGGAATGTTTGCAAAGGGCGCGGGCCAACCGGCTGCTAGACTTCTGGCTGAAGGCATGATTTCGCAGGGTTTGAAAAGCATCGCCGCCGAGACTACCGAGCTGCTGGAGACTCTCGGCGTACATCGCCGCGCCTTCACGGAAGGCGACTTGCCGGCGCGCACGCCGATCACAGGCGAGAGTATTGCGAATGTCCGAACCACCGCGCCGATAGACGCCAACCTGTGCATCAACGCCGCGCATATGGCCTTTCTGGAATGGCGGCGGCGGCCGGCTCCGCATCGCGGAGAGCTGGTTCGGCTGCTCGGCGAAGAGTTGCGCAAGGAAAAAGCGGCGCTCGGGCGGCTGGTGACTATAGAAGCAGGCAAGATTCTCTCCGAAGGCTTGGGCGAAGTGCAGGAGATGATCGACATTTGCACCTATGCGGCGGGTCTCTCGCGCCAGCTTTGCGGGCTTACGATCGCGACTGAGCGGCCAAGTCATCGCATGATGGAAACCTGGCATCCGCTGGGAGTCACCGGGATTATTTCGGCCTTCAACTTCCCGGTTGCGGTCTGGTCCTGGAACGCGGCGCTCGCGCTGGTCTGCGGCAACTCCACCGTTTGGAAGCCGTCGGAGAAGACGCCGCTGTGCGCGCTGGCGACGCAGGCCTTATTCGAGCGCGCCGCCGCCCGGCTGGGGGACGCACCGGCCGGTCTCTCTTCGCTGCTCATCGGCGGCCGCGAGATAGGCGAGATGCTGGTTGACCATCCGCGCGTGCCTCTGATCTCGGCCACCGGGTCGACCTCCATGGGACGGCAAGTCGGGCCGCGGCTCGCCGCTCGGTTTGCGCGCAGCATTCTCGAATTGGGCGGCAATAACGCGGCAATTGTTTGTCCTTCCGCCGATCTCGATTTGACCTCGCGCGCGATCGCATTCGCCGCGATGGGAACGGCCGGACAGCGCTGCACAACGCTGCGGCGGGCCTTTGTGCAGGAACGCATCTACGACGGGTTGATGGCCTCTTTGAAGCGCGTCTATTCGTCGGTAGGGATCGGCGACCCTCGCGATCCGGACACGCTGGTGGGGCCTCTCATCGATCGAGCGGCCTTCGACGCCATGCAGAGCAGCCTTGAGGAAGCGCGCGCGGCAGGGGGCCGTATCAGCGGCGGAGAGCGCGTCCGGATGGACAGCGGCGCGGATTCCGAAAGTTTCTATGTCCGTCCGGCGTTGGTCGAAATGCCCCATCAGACTGAAACGGTCAAGCGCGAAACGTTCGCGCCCATCCTCTACGTGATGAAGTATGGCGATTTCGACGACGCGGTGCGCGCGCACAACGACGCGCCGCAGGGACTCGCCTCGTCCGTGTTCACCACCGACCTGCGCGAAGCCGAGCGCTTCCTGTCCGCGGAAGGCTCCGACTGCGGAATCGCCAACGTGAACATTGGGCCCTCGGGCGCCGAAATCGGCGGCGCGTTTGGGGGCGAAAAAGAGACCGGCGGCGGACGCGAATCGGGTTCGGATGCCTGGAGATCCTACATGCGCCGCGCCACCAATACAGTCAATTACGGGAAGGAACTGCCGCTTGCGCAGGGCGTGAAGTTCGAGGTGTGATGCTTTGCCGGCCGCGTTTCGAAGCGCGGGTGTATAGATTAGAAAGACATGGCTCAGGTACAGGCATCCCCCAAGACCTACGATGTGGCGATCGTGGGCTCAGGCGCAGGCGGCGGAGTCGCGGCGCACGTGCTGGCCAACGCCGGCGCGAAGATCTGCCTCCTAGAGGCCGGAGAGTGGTTCGATTGCACGCGGCAATCGAAGATGTTCGAGTGGCCCTATAACGTTCCGCATCGCGGCGCCGGTACTCGCGACAAGCCCTGGGGCGCTTTCGACGCGACCACGGTGGGCGGCTGGCAAGTGCCCGGCGAGCCCTACACGAATGCGCCGGGTTCCGACTGGACCTGGTGGCGCGCGCGCATGCTGGGCGGCCGGACGAACCACTACGGGCGCATATCCCTTCGCATGGGGCCTTATGATTTCAAGCCCTACAGCCGCGACGGCAAAGGTTTCGACTGGCCCATCACCTACGAAGATCTGGCGCCCTATTACGACAAAGCCGAAGAACTCATTGGCGTGTTCGGGTCCCAGGAAGGCTTGGAAAATACGCCCGATGGAAAATTCCTGCCGCCGCCTGCGCCGCGCTGCTATGAGCGACTGATTCAGATGGCGTCGAAGAAGTTAAACATTCCGTGCGTTCCTTCGCGCCTGGCAATCCTTACGCGGCCGCACAACGGTCGCGCGGCTTGCCACTATTGCGCGCAATGCGGCCGTTCTTGCGGGGTCAACGCCAACTTTAACTCCCCCGGCGTGCACATATTTCCTGCAATGAAGACCGGCAATCTCGAAGTCCGGACCAGCGCCATGGTTCGCGAAGTAACGGTGGGCGGCGACGGGCTGGCGAGCGGCGTCTGCTACATCGATAAGAAGACGCGCAAGGAAGTGCAGGTTCGAGCCAAGATCGTGGTGCTCGCGGCAAGCTGCTGCGAAACGGCTCGCATCATGCTCAATTCGAAGAGCGGCCAATTTCCGAACGGCATTGCGAATTCCTCCGGGCTGGTAGGCCGCTACATCATGGACACGGTCGGCTCGGACGTGAGCGGGGTGGTTCCCATACTGCAGGATCTTCCTCCGCAGAACGAAGACGGCGTGGGCGGCATGCACCTCTACATGCCGTGGTGGCTCTACAAAGAGCAGAAGGCTGGAAAGATTCCGTTCGCCCGCGGGTATCACATCGAAATTGGCGGCGGCCGCGAGTTGCCGGGGGCCGGAGTGCTCGGCGGAGTGGCGGAAACCTGGCTGGGCGGCGGATACGGATTGGAGATGAAACGCAATCTGCGCAAGCTATACGGCTGCGACGTTTACTTCTCCGGGCGCGGCGAGATGATTCCCAACGACGACAGCTTCTGCGAAATCGATCCCAACGTGGTCGACCAGTGGGGCATTCCGGTGTTGCGCTTCCATTTCAAATGGAGCCAAGACGAGATACTGCAAGCCAAGCACATGCAGCAGACGTTCCAGGAAATCATCAAGACCATGGGCGGTACTGTCACGGGCGCCGCTGGTGAAAGCGAGAACTGGGGCATCGCGCGCGGAGGCCAAATTATTCACGAAGTCGGCGCGACGAAGATGGGAAACGATCCGAAGACGTCTGTTCTGAATCAATATTCCCAGGCTTGGGATGTCAAGAATCTGTTTGTCACCGACGCGGCGCCATTTGTCAGCAACGCGGACAAGAACCCGACTTTGACGATTTCGGCTTTGGGCTGGCGCACGTCGGAATACATTGCAGATCAAGTGAAGAAGCTGAACGTAAAGGTGTAAGCGATGAAAGACTCAATGGATGTCAGCCGCCGCGGCCTTTTTCAGATCATTGGCGCCGCGCCCGCGGTCGCGGCCATCGTTTCCGGCTCGGCTTCGGCGCAGACGCACGAGCATCCGGCGGCGCAGGAGCATGCCCCGGCAGGACCATACCGCCACCAGACATTCGACGATCATCAATGGCGCACCGTTCGCGTGCTTTGCGATCTGATTATGCCCGCCGATGAGCGCAGCGGCAGCGCGACGGACGCGGGCGTTCCCGAATTTCTCGACGACTGGATCGCGTTTCGAACCGATCAGGACGGCAATCAGGACCTTCGCGCGCAGATCTTCGGCGGCCTGATGTGGCTCGATCGAGAGTCGAACGAGAGATTCCAAAAGGATTTCGCGGAAGCTTCAGCCGATCAACAGAAGCAACTGCTCGACCGCATCGCATACCCGCAGCGCGCGGCCAAGGAAGATGGTCCTTGGGTGCACTTCTTCAATGAATTCCGCAGCCTCACCGTGAGCGGTTTCTTCTCAAGCAAGATGGGCGTGAAGGATCTGCCCTATATCGGCAACACCGCGGTAGCCGAGTGGAAAGGATGCGATCCCAAGGTGTGGGCCGTCATCGAAGACCGCTTGAAGAACGGCTACAAAGGGCTGATGCCGTAGCGCCGCTCTGCTTGTTGTTGGACCTCTTTATTGGACTTCGGCAACGAGGCTGCCGAAGGGAGCAAGCTTCACTGCGTTCAGGTCGATGCCGGCTGGCGTGGCTTCGCCGCTCGCAGCCAGGGTCTTGGCGCGCGACTTCCCAAGCGAAACGGTTTGCTCATCGGGTGAAAAGTTGCAAGCCACCACGACCGTTTCTCCGTTCGACGCTTTGCGGCTCCAGGCCACAATCCGCTGATTGCCGGTTTCCAGCATCTTCATATCGCCGTCGTGAATGGCCGGATCGTCGCGGCGCAGCGCAATCAGCTTCTTGTACCAACTCAACATTGAAGCCGGATCGTGCGATTCCGCCTCGACGTTTACCTGCTTGTAATCGGGCGCCACGGGAAGCCAGGTATGCGGATTCGTGCTGAAGCCCGCCGCTGTTGAACTGTTCCATTGCATGGGCGTGCGTTCGCCGTCGCGCCCTTTTTCGGCAGGCCAGCCGGTGACGCCAATGGGATCTTTCACATCCTCCTTGCGCGCGGGTATGGTCGTCGGCATTTCTATTTCGTCGCCGTAATACATCATGGCTGTGGAGCGCGTGGTGAAGAGTACCGTCGCGAGCATCTGGTCGATCGCTTTATTGTGCTCGCCATCGCCGTAGCGATACGCCGTGCGCGGGTTGTCGTGATTGTCGAAGACGAAAAGCGGCTGGCTGCCGTGAAGTTTCGTTTCGGCATCGTTGATGCGCCTGCGAAATTCAGCCGCATTCAGCTTGTCCTCGAAGCCGACCATCATGTCCATGGGCAGTTGCAGCTCGTCGTGTTTCGCCCCGCCATACCATTTGTCCAACTCCTCCACATTGGGCAGATATGTTTCGCCGATCAGCACGCGGTTGTTCGGATAGCCGTCGATCATGGTTCGCATGCGCTGGATCACGCCGTGCACTTCGGGCAGATTGTCCTGCAACTTCGTCTCTTCGTTCGGGTCACCGAACTTGTTCTTGCCGGGCAGCACCTTTTCATCCTTCAGGGACGGATCTTCGAATAGCGTCGGAACGGCGTCGAGCCTGAACCCGGCGACGCCTTTGTCGAGCCAGAAGCGGAGCATGTCGAACATGGCCTTCTCGACCTGCGGATTGCGCCAGTTCAGATCGGGCTGCTGGATATAGAAGTAATGATAGTAATACTGATCCCGCTTGGGATCGAACTGCCAGGCGGAGTGGCCGAACGTGCTGAGCCAGTTATTGGGCGGCTGCCCAGGGCCTTTTCCGTCGCGCCAGACATACCAGTCCGCCTTCGGATTGGTTCGCGAAGCGGCCGATTCGATGAACCACGGATGCTTATCGGAGGTGTGGTTCATCACGGCGTCCATGATGATGCGGATATTACGCTTCTGAGCTTCGGCGAGCAGCCGGTCGAAGTCGGCCATAGTGCCGTACTGGGGATCGACGGCCTGGTAATCGGAGATGTCGTAGCCGAAATCGACTTGGGGCGAAGGATAAAGCGGCGCAATCCAGATCGCATCTATGCCGAGGTCTTTTAGATAATCGAGCCGCTGGGTGATGCCGTTCAGGTCGCCGACGCCATCGCCGTTGGAATCCTGGAAGCTGCGCGGATAGATCTCATAGATGACGGCGTGTTTCCACCAGATCTCGTCGGCGGAAGCGGCGCGAAGCAGCGGCGCTGCGAAGAAGCCGAGAAGAGAAAACCAAAGCGCAATCGACTTTCCAAGAGGCATAGTGATCCCTCTGCATACTATCGCGGAGGGGAATGGTTCAGGCTTCTGTTCCGCCGGGCTCGGCAGCCCACAACAAGAGCCGAAGCAGCGCTTCGTCGTGGGTGCCGACCAGGCCCATGAGCATGGAGGGCGGCTTAATCCCGAAGTCGCTGAGCAGTAGCGTGGAATCGCCATCGATTTGAAAGCGGCCTCGCTTCATGGGATTGATCACCACGTTTACGCGTACATTGCGGTTGGTTCCGCGGACATTCAGGGCGCCTTCGACGACAAAGCCCCGCAGCGGTTTTGCCGAGATCCGGGTGGACGTGAACCTGATCTCCGGATGACGGTCCGCCGCGAGGGCTTCCTCCCGCGCATATCGCGTGACCATCTGCCGCTGCTTTGGCTTCAACCATCGGTCACGGCAGGTTACGCTCCCTGCATCGATGGAAAGGCTTAAGCGGGACGCCTCCGGATGTTCGTGGACAAACGCGAGTTCCCCTATGAAATTCTCGAAGAACAGCATGTGCTTCTTGCGGCGCATGAGCCCGGTCTTTGAGATCTCCAGGGCGAGCGTGGAATCAGGAGATGGCGAAATTGTATACACCGTTTGCCATGGCGGCATGAATAATCGAAGCCCGATTGCAGAGGAAGACGAGCACGCCGGGCGCCAAGTTCCACGACTTGATAACACGGCAACGAAGCCGTGGGGGAGTGTTCAATTGTGGGATCGAGCTGTGCCGCCCCGGCCAGATCATTTTGCCAGAACCTGCTCGATAAACGCCAGCGCGCGAGGATCATTCGACTGGCCCAGCCAAAAGAACGCTTGCTTGCGAACCTCCCGGTTCCGATTCTCCTGAGCGACTTCGATCAATTTCGGGACGCCTTCATCCTTGGGCAATTGAGAAAGGGCGAAGACGGCTTTCTTCTTGACCTCCGTATCGGGATCGTTTTCGATGGCGTCCTTGATGAGTGACGCGGCTCTATTTCCCGCCTGCTGCGCGAGCCAGAAGATGGCTTCACTGCGAATACGGGCAGGCTCGGGCAGGTGGGCGAGTCCTTCAAGGGCCGTGGTGGCGGCCGGGCCCTCGTGCTGCGAGATGGCGAAGACGGCGGACCTAGCAAGGTGATCCGAGCCGTTCGAATCCGTGAGGCTCTTGAGAAACGACAGGCTCTCAGCCGGCGACACACCGGTGAGCCAAACGAACGGCAGTCCACCGGCATCGAGCGAACAGGACATGGGGCGGATCGTGAGTTTTTCCGGACCATTGCTAGTGACTCGAAAGAGCAGCGCCTGGATGTCGCTCCCGTCCAGTGGGACCGGATGCCGCGAGGAATGGGCCGAGCCCTCCAGCCGGCACTCATCGCAACAGCTTTCGTTCACGTGGCGGCTCTTGATCGCATATCCGAACCAGGTGGGCGAGGCGGCGCGGAGATCCGATTTCAGATCGCCCGAGGAAGCGCGAGCCTGAAGATTGGCGTCGACTACATTCGGCTGCTGCGAGTCCTGCGCGAAGGCGGCGCAGGCGAGCATCAGAAGCGCCGCGAGCCTCATTTGAGGATCTCCATCATGTAATCCGTGGACTCTTTCGAATGCACCAGGGCGAGCTTACTGACGATCTCGCGCTTCATCTCCGGATCCTTTTCGGTTCGGGCCAAATCGACCAGGGCCTTTCCATTCTGCTGCAGAAACAGCGCATTCAAGACGGCTTCGCGCACTTCCCGATGCTGATCCGTTTGATAGATATTCACGAGCGCGTCTCCGTGCCCGTTTGAGCCCATGAGCCCCAGAGATTTGATCGCTGCCACTCGCAATTGAGGATCTTTTTCCGAGCGAGCGATTTCCAGAAGACGGGCTGAATCGCCCGTGATGAACATCGAGTGCAGAATGGCTTTCTTGTTCTCCTCCGAGTTTTCGGATTGATAGAGCTGCCAGAGTTGATCGCCGCCTCCGCTGATGCCGAGTTGGCGGATCGCTTCTCTTCGCATCTCGGCATCTTTATCGCTTTTGGCGGCATTCAACAGGAAATCGCGCGAGCCCGAAATCATGAAGCTTTGCAGAATGGCGCGTTTCAGCCGTTCATCGGAAGTCGAGGCATAGATGCCGGCCAGTTCCTTTCTCGACTCATCGCTGCCCATCATGCCCATGTAGCGAATGGCCTTGAGCTGCAGATCGGGATTGGAAGAATTCCGCGCCGTGTCGCTCAGCAGCTTGCGCGCCTCCGGCGAAGGATTCTGCGAAAGCACGAACATGGCCCGGTCCTTTACCTTGTCCGAGTTGTTGCTAGTGAGCAGCTTTTGCAGCACAGGCAGGGCCTTCTGGGGATCGGATTGCATGAGGCTGTTAACGGCGAGCAGCTTCAAATCTTCGTCGCTAAAGCTGCCTGCGTTCACGGGCGCGCCGCTGGCGGCCCGCACTTCCACTTCGAGCGCTCTGGCGTCTTTCATCCAGCGGCTGGAGGGATAACCCTGCTTCAGCTCGGCGACGGTTTGAAGGGCGTCTTCGCGGCGGCCGGCGCGGTTCAGCGCATACGCTTTCCAGTAGAGCGCGGCATCCGCGTTGGGGCCTTTGCGGGAAGCCGAGGCGTCGAAATCGTCAATGGCGTCGTCCCACTGGCGGGCATCGAGCGCGCCGAGGCCCTTTTGATAATCGGCGTCGCCATGCGCGGCATGCTGAGCCTGGAAGCTATGGGCGAGCGGCGGAGGCGAATCCTGGGCGGCCGCCATGGCGGAGAATCCCATGAAGATAATGGCGAGAATCATAACTGTTGTCCTTTAAAGCGAACGTCCGAACTTCTTACTCGGACTTTGAATACAAGACCTTCGTTGTCGATACGGTTCTGGAGCGCCTCCAAGTCGCGGGAGGGCATTTCGGCGGGGCTGTTCGCCACGTCGAGCAGCACGCGCTCCAGTTCATCGAGCAGGCTGGCGTCGGCCGCATCGCCATCGCGCAGCGCGGCTTGCCGCAGCAGCCGGTTATCGTCGAGCAGATCGCGAGCGCGCTCTTGCTCTCTCGGGAAATCGAGAACGGCCGTGCTTCCATTGGCGATCTCCGATAAGATAATCTGCGAACGTTCCAAGTGGCGGTTCATGGCGATCAGCAGGACTCGTTCGCGGGTGCTTGCCGGCGTTCCGACGAGTTGCGCCTTGCGCTGGGTGAGCATGCCCGCAACAAAAGCCATGGCGAGCAGAGTCGCGAACGCAGGCGCCATTAGCCACAGCCGCAGCCACGCGCGCGGCTTCCGCACGGGCGGCAACTGAGGAAGCAGCCGCTTCCAAACTTCGCCTCCGTAGCCAGGACCTCGCTCGGGTACCGGGTAATCGCGGAGGGCGTCCAAATGTTCCTGGACGCGCTCGAAGGCAGCCCGGCACTCGGGGCAGCCCCTCATATGCATCCGCGACTGCTCGTCAGGTGCGTAATACGCCTCGACAAGTTGTTCTTCGTCCAGGTGGCTCATCGAATGGCTCCCCAGGCCGGCTCCAGCGCGCGCCGCAGTTTTTGAACGGCGCGAAAGACGCTGTGTTTGGCGGCGTTGGCCTGCACGCCGAGTGTTCGGGCGATTTCTTCAATGTCGCAGCCTTCGTAGTGGCGCAGAATGAATGCCGCACGCTCGGTTGCGCTCAGGCGTTTGAGCGCGGGCTGCAGGAGATCCGCGATCTGGCTGCTTTGGGTCAAACGTTCGGGCGACGGCTCGCGCGCCGCAACCCGGTCCAGCCAGTGAACCGATTCGTTGCCGGTTTCGGGAGGCTGCGCCTCGCGGCGGCTTTGGCGGGAACGCAGCAGATCGAGCGAGCAGTTCGCGCAGATCCGGTATAGCCACGTGCCGAAGGCGGCGCGGCCGTCGAATCGTTGTAATTGCTTGTAGGCGCGAAGAAAAGTTTCTTGGACCATGTCTTCGGCGTCCTGTTCATTTCCCGTCATACGAAAGGCCAAGCGGAAGACGGCGTGGCTGTGCCGTTCGACGAGCACACGAAAGGCTTGTTGATTGCCTCTTCGCGCTTCGTCGGCCGCCGCCGAGTCCGTCCAATCCATCCGGCTGGCCTTTAGACTAACGCCGGGGCCGGCGGTTAGTGGAATCTCGAATACGGGCTTTTTACCGAACGAAGTGGGGCACGACGTGCTTTTTGAGGAACGAAGCTAATTGTGTGAACTGGATTATGCCAACGAATTGACGGAACTATTCGTCAAAAAGCCGGTATAAGCCTACATGACGAACCTGCTGCTCGATCTCCGGTATGCCTTGCGGGGCATCCGCCGCAACCCGCTGTTCGCCTCGATTGCGATCTTGTCGGTTGCGCTAGGCATAGGCGCCAACACGGCGATCTTCACCATCATGGATCAAGTGATGCTGCGCAACCTGCCGGTGAAGAATCCGGGGCAGCTCGTGATGCTTGACCAGGTGGGGGTGCATAACGGCAGCAATATGGGCGAGCGCATGAATTCTTACCCGATCTACCAGGACTACCAGAAAAAGGCGGCGCCGTTGTCGGAGGTATTGTGCAGGCGGCTGGTGGCGGCGTCGGTCACGGTGCGCGACCGGACGCAACGAGTGGAAGCCGAGATGGTTTCGGGCAATTACTTCACGATGCTGGGCGTGCCGGCGGCGGCGGGAAGGGTGTTCAATTCGGCGACGGACGATCGCATCTTCGAGGGGCATCCGGTGGTGGTGCTGAGTTATGACTACTGGGCAAATCAATTTAGCCGCGACCCGAGCGTGGTGGGAAAGAAGATCCGTATCAACAATTACGCCATGACGGTGGTGGGCGTGGCGGCGCAGGGATTCGTCGGGCTGGACCCGGCGCGGGCGCCACAGATCTGGGTGCCCATTTTGATGGAGCCGATTGTGGTTCCGGATTGGGGCTGGGTTCATATGGACGACCGCCGAACCCGATGGGTGCAGGTGTTCGCGCGTCTGAAGCCGGGCTATACGATCAGCTCCGCGCAATCCAGCCTGCAGGTGCTGTTTCATCAGATCAGGCTATATGAGACGACGCTTGCCGGGGCGAAAGATTGGACGGCCTTTCAACGGCAACAATTTTTGGCGGGGAAGATCCGTGTAACGAAAGCGGCGGAAGGATATTCGCAGCTTCGGAACAGTTTTTCGACCGCGCTGATCGTGCTGATGTGCATGGTGGGGCTGGTGCTGCTGATCGCCTGCGCGAACGTAGCGAACCTACTCATCGCGCGCGCCTTCGCGAGACAGAAAGAAGTAGCGGTGAGGATCGCGATCGGAGCTTCGCGGGGGCAGTTGTTGCGGCAACTGCTGGTGGAGAGCCTGCTGCTTGCGTTTGTGGGCGGAGCGCTGGGCATCGCGGTGGCGGAAGGTCTGACGCGCGGGCTGCTGGCGCTGATGCCGGCGGGGGACAATCCGTTGCTGATTCACGCCGACCCGGACATGCGGATTCTATTATTCGCGCTGGCGCTGACGCTGGTGACGAGCCTGATTTTCGGATTGCTGCCGGGAATGCGCGCGAGCCGGCTCGAGTTGTGGAACGCGTTGAAAGACGCGGCAGGATCGATTGCGGCATCCGGCGGGTCGCTTTATCTGCGGAAAGGGCTGGTGGCGTTTCAGGTGGCGCTGAGTTTTCTCTTGCTATTCGGCGCGAGCCTGTTCATCAAGAGCCTGGAAAATTTGAAGGCGACGCCGACGGGATTTCACGATCTGGATAATTTGATCACGTTCCAGATCTCTCCGGCGCTGAACGGATACGACGCGGCGAAGACGGTCCACTTCTACGACGAGGTGCTGGCGAATGTGCGCGCGATCCCAGGCGTGAAGGCGGCGGCGCTGGCATCCGATCCTTTGCTGAGCGGGGACGAGTGGGACAGCACGATGTCGGTGGAGGGGCACCAGGCGAAGGACGGCGAAGACATGCAGGCGTTTATGAACGGGCTGTCGCCCGGCTACTTCGAAACCATGGGCATTCCGATGCTTGCGGGCCGGGATTTCGCACAGAGAGATATGAAGAAAGAGACCGACGTGGCGATCGTCAACGAGCGATTTGCGCGGCACTTCTTCGGCGACCGCCCAGCGGTGGGCCGGCATATTGGCTGGGGCAGCGGGCCAGGCACGAAGCTGAACTTGGAGATTATCGGCGTCACCGCGGACTCGCTGTTCGAAGGGCCGCGCGAGGGGATGCACCGGCAGGCATTTATTCCGAACTGGAGCAACACAAGCGCGGCGTTCTATGTGCGGGCCGGTATTCCAGCTAATCTTCTGTATGCGGCGGTGAGACAGCAGGTGAAGAAACTCGATTCGGCGATTCCCGTTTATCAGATGAAGACGCTGGGGAAGCAGTTGGATGAGACGCTGTTGACCGAGCGGCTGGTTGCGCTGCTCTCGGCCGGCTTCGGGTTGCTGGCGACGGCGCTGGGCGCGATCGGGCTGTACGGAGTGATGGCGTTCGTGGTGACGCGGCGCACGAAAGAGATGGGCGTGCGGATGGCTCTCGGCGCAAAGGCGAGTTCCATCGTGTGGCTGGTGATGCGGGAAGTGATGGTGCTGCTCGCGATGGGGCTGGCGGTGGGAGTTCCGATTGCGTTCGGCTTGGGCAGGTTCGTCGCCGCGCAGCTATACGGGATTAAGCCGAGTGATCCATGGAGCGCAGCCGCCAGCTTGGTGACGCTATTGGTGGTGGCGTGCGCTGCGGGACTGATTCCGGCGGGACGGGCGAGCCGGATCGATCCGATTCTGGCGCTGCGATACGAATAGAGAGCGGTGGAATAGGAAATGGATGCGCAGGGGGACGGGAGGGTCGGGTTTCGAGCGGCGTGTGCTTATGGCGGAATGTGTATTAAACTATAATTAAATACACATTCATGCGAACGAACATTGTAATCGACGATCAGCTTATGAAGGAGACGCTTCGAGCGACGGGCCTTAAAACGAAGCGCGAAGCCGTAGAAGAGGGGCTGCGAACACTGTTGCGGTTGGGGAAACAAGCTGAGATTCGCCGGTTACGCGGCAGGGTAAAGTGGCAAGGCGATCTTGATGCGATGCGGAGCGACAGGTGATTCTCGTCGATTCGAGTGTTTGGATCGGCTACTTCCGAGGCGCTGCTACCGAGCAGACCGAAGCGCTTGACCGGCTGCTTGGCCGGGAGCCGCTGGTGATCGGCGATTTGATTCTGACCGAAGTCTTACAAGGTTTCGACGAGGAACGAGACTTTCGAAGGGCTCAGAAGATGCTGACCTCTCTTCTGGTTGTTGCTTTGGGTGGAACGGAAATTGCGATCCAGGCGGCAAGAAACTATCGGGCCCTACGCAGGGTCGGGGTGACGGTTCGCAAGACGATCGACGTGGTAATAGCGACCAGATGTATTGAAAGCCGGTATGACCTGCTGCACGACGATCGGGACTTCGATCCTTTTGTAAGGCATCTGGGGCTGGCAGTAGTGGTGTGAGTTTCGACCGAAATTTACGAAACTAAAATCGGCAGTTCTGCCGATTCCGCTTTCGGGCGAACGCCGAGCGCGCGCAGGCAATGGTCAATCCAGAGTTTCGTCAGCTTTTCCTGGGCGCCGTTTTGCGAGAGGCGTGAGCGAAGGCTGCCGAATTCGACATGATCGAGCGGTTGATCCTGATTGAAGCAGGAGAAGACGACCGTCTCCTTGCCGGTGACCGGATCGCGATGCATCTGGAGGCACTGCGCGCAGATCTCTTTCATCATGCATTGCATGGGAGAGTTGATGCTTCCGATGGCGTGATGATCGGGCTTCAGATAGGGCCGCAGAACGGAGTGGCGGGCTTGCTGGACGGCGCGCATCATGCCATCGGAGCCGATGACTATGAGGCGATCGACGGCGCTCAACGGTATTTCGACTTGGCCGAGGTCGCCGCGGCCGTAGGCGGCCATGGCATCGACGATGTTGCCGACGAACGCGCTGTCCTGCACGCGACCTGGAGTGAATCCGGGCGATTCGTCGCAGCACCAGATGACGACATCGGCCGCTTTTTCGATCTCCTCGACTTTGTAGCGATCGATGATTTTCTTATAGCCGGCAAAATAGACGACGCGCGAACCCGAGGCCCGGAGCTGATGCCCGATGGAGAAGAGCACCGCGTTGCCCAAACCGCCGCCCGCGAGAAGGACCGTTTGCTGAGCGGGAGTTTCGGTGGGCGCGCCAGTGGGGCCCATGAGGACGACCGGATCGCCGGGCTTCAACAGCGCGCACAGATCCGAGGAGCCGCCCATCTCGAGCACGATGGTTGAGAGCAGCCCGCGTTCGTGGTCCACAGACGCGCCGGTGAGCGCGAGTCCTTCCATCGCGAGCACGGTGTTGTCGACGCGCGCGGCAAGAGATTCGTAATTCTGGAGCCGGTAGAACTGCCCCGGCTTGAAGGCGCGGGCGGCGATGGGAGCTTTGACAACGATCTCGACGATAGTGGGAGTGAGCCGAATAACGTCTTGGACGACAGGGCGCAATTCCTGATTGAGGCGGCTAATGAGAGCGGCGGGCGCGGGCCGGCCGGGCGAGCGACGCGCGAGGACGCGCGATACAACAGGATAACCGCGCTTGGCGCTGCCCATAGCTTTGACGACGTTGCCGGAAAAAGATGGGTGCAGATCTCCAAAGAAGCTGATGGCGCGGCCGTCGGGGCGAAGGGAGATGAGGACGCGAGTTTCAGCGGGTTTGGCGCTACGCTCCGGCCTGACGGGCTCGCCATTTTCATCGACGGCGCGGAAGTAGCGGCCGTCGAGGGCGAAGTTGTGCTCGTCTTCACGCGCGAGAACGGTGTTGGGTTGAGTGCCGGCGGCAACTAGAATGGCGCGCGCCGGGAGCACGACGTGTTCGCCGGTGGGCAGCAGACGGCCGGTGGCTTCATCGAAGCGCTGCTTTTCGAGGCGCAGAGCAGCGGCGCTTCCCGAAGCGTCCACTTCCACTTCCGACGGCGCGAGGCATTCGGCGAAACGGACGCCTTCTTCGAGCGCCTTGGCGACTTCTTCGTGATTCAGAGTGTAGCTGGGCGAGTCGATCAGGCGGCGCCGGTATGCGATCGTTACCCCGCCCCAGGAGTGGAGCAGATCAATCAATCGGGGGCGGCGACCTTCGCGAGCGGCGGCGGCGCGCTCGGCGCGGATGGCGAGGGCATGGGAGAGGAACTCTTCGGCGATCCTGGCGTCTTCGCCGTTCCAGGCCGCGCGGATAGCGGATTCGCCAATTTCGGCGGCAAGGAGTTCAAAGCGCTTGAGGAATTTTTCGACTTGAACGATGTAATAGGCGAGCGATTCGGTTGCGGTATCGATGGCTGTGAGGCCGCCGCCGATTACGACAATGGGCATGCGGATCTGGAGATTCGCAAGCGATTCGTACTTGGCGGCGCCGGTGAGCTGTAGCGCCATCAGGAAATCCGAAGCCTGGCGCACGCCGCGCACGAGGCCGTTCTTCATGGGGATGACGGTCGGGCCGCCCGCTCCCGCGCAGAGCGCAATATGATCGAAGCCCATTTCGAAGGCGGTATCGACGGTGAGCGTGCCGCCGAAGCGCACGCCGCCGAACATGTTGAACTCGCGACGGCGCTCGATGAGAAGGCGAATGATCTTGAGAAAGTTCTTGTTCCAGCGGACGGTGATGCCGTACTCGGCGACCCCTCCGAAGCCGGCCATCACGCGATGGTCCAGGCGCTCGTAGATCTCGGCGATATCGCGCAGCGGGCGGAAGGGGACACGGCGGCCGTGCGCGTCGATACCGGAGATGTCTTCGCGGAGCGGCTCAAGCTTGAGGCCGTCGACGGCGACGACCGCGTGACCATCGTTCATTAAGTGATGGGCGAGAGTGAATCCCGCTGGGCCCAGACCGACGACCAGAACCTTGTAGCCGGTGGCCTCACGCGGGTAGGGACGCGCGATGTTGAGCGGGTTCCAGCGCGTGAGCAGGCTATAGATTTCGAAGCCCCAGGGGAGTTCCAGAACATCTTTGAGCGAGCGCGTTTCTACCTGCGGAATATCTACCGGGTCCTGCTTCTGAAAAATGCAGGACTTCATGCAGTCATTACAGATGCGGTGACCGGTGCCGGCGGCCATGGGGTTATCGACGACGACGACGGCGAGCGCGCCGATGGGATTGCCGGCGCCCTTCACCGCGTTCATCTCCGAAATCTTTTCGTCAAGTGGGCAGCCGGCGAGCGGCACGCCGAAGACAGTCGATTTAAACGCCCCTGGTTTCTTCACACCGGCGGGATCTTTCAGCGCGGCTTGGTCCCTGAGTCCGGTGGAGCAGCTGTCCTTGCCCTGGTTATGGCACTTGATGCAATAGTGCGCCTGGTCGAGCGCGCCCGTCAGATCGGCGCCAGGATCGGTGAGCTGGAATCCCTCGCGTTGGCGCCAGTGATCGTTGGTCAGCTCCAGCCGGATGAGTCCCCCGCTTTCGGATTCGTGCACGGGAACCAGGCGATGGTAATCGAGTTTATGCGGGTGCTTGAATAGCACGCCTTCGCGATGCTTGGATTTGCCTTGCGGAGAGAGGCTGGCCCAGGCGGCGTACTGGGCGGCGAGCTGGAGGTGCGGCGCATGCTCGGATTCGGCCGCGAGCCAGCGCGAGACGTGGGTCGCAAAGCTGAGTTCGGTGAGCGGCTCCTGAATGAGAGTTTCAAGCTCAGCCTGGACGGCGAAGCCGTCGATTTCGGCGGCCTTTTCGGAGGTGACGCCGGTGAGGGCTTTGCGCTGCACGAAGCGACGTTTGACGGAGTAAAGCGGCGCCAGTTCCGAATGGCGGCGCTGGAGATCGCCAAGCTCCGGCTCGATGCCGAACAGATGGCCTACGAAGTCTTCCAGGTAAGGAGCGAGCGCGACGATCAGTTCGGAGTGTTGTTTGGGCGCGAGAGACGCGGGGTTCTCTCGCGCGGCAAGCAGCCTGGCGCGAAGCTCCGGAGCGGACTCGCTCAGGCCGTCGAGAAACGCGGCATCGAGCTTCAGAAGACCGGAGCGGGAGTAGAGATCTTCGAACGCGAGTCCGTGGCGCAAAGAGAGCGTGCAGCACTCCTCGGTTTCGTGCAATTTGTTCACAGGTAAATCAGGCAAAGGAACGACTGGTCCCCGACGAAGTAAGCCGCAGGCCCCTGGTTAGTTGATGTTTCCCCGGGCCGCAGGGCTCCAAGGGAATGTCTTCATTGTCGCAGATATGTAATAGAAGAGGCTCCGGGCGGGGGCAGCTTGCTATACTTGAGCTTACGTCTTGCCACGAGCCCGACCGGCTTGTAACCGGTGGATCGGGAGCGCGCGTGTTCATAAGTCTCCAGCAACTCGAATTAAGGCCTGTCCAGTTTAGCGTCGATGTTCCGGAGAACGAAATCGACTACGGCGGCGAGGTGAAGCAATCCTCGGCGCTACGGGCGGAGGGCTCGGCGCGGCTCTTGAATCATTCGCTGGGCGAGGTTCGAGTGCAAGGGGTTTTGAGAGTGACGATGCAGGCGACCTGCGACCGGTGCCTGGAGGCGGCGAGCTTTCCCGTGGAGAGCCAGTTCGATCTGATTTATATGCCGGCCGGCGACGCGCCGAGCGGCGGCGAAAAGGAGATTCATCACGCGGGCATCGAGGTCGGTTACTACGAAGGGAACGGCCTGGCATTAAACGATATCCTTCGGGAAGTGGTGCTGTTGGCGTTGCCGATGCAACTGGTTTGCAGCGAGACGTGCAAGGGGATCTGCCCGGCATGCGGGCAGAACCGGAACCAACAGGATTGCGGATGCCGGCCGGAGGCGGTGGAAAGCCGCTGGAGCGGGCTGAAGAACTTTCGGGCCGAACTAGGCCCGCGCAACTGAAGGCCTTGCGAAAGGCCTGAAAACAAGAACGGAAATTGAGAGACCGGGAAAACTATGCCAAATCCAAAACGACGGCACTCGAAGCGCAGGACATCGACACGGCGGGCGCACGATGCGCTGCGCATACCGCAATTGGCGGAATGCCCGAATTGCCACGAGAAGATCAGAGCGCACCGGGCGTGCCCCCATTGCGGGAAATACAAGGGCCGGGAAGTGCTGGAAGTCGTCGAAACGTAGGCGAGCGGGGTGCAGCCGCGCGGCGTAAATAGACGAGACTTGAACCAATGGTGACGATAGCCGTCGACGCGATGGGCGGGGACCATTTCCCGCGGCCGGAGGTCGAAGGCGCCGTGCAAGCGGCGAAGATGCTGGGCGTGCGCCTCATTCTGGTTGGCCGCGAAGAGGTCGTTCGCAACGAACTGAACCGGCACGCGGGTTGGCAGGAACTGCCGATCGAGATTCGGCACGCGAGCGAGCAGATCACGATGGAAGAGAGCGCGGGTAAGGCTCTGCGCGCGAAGAAAGACAGCTCCATTCGGGTGGCGTCGCGACTGGTGCGCGACCGGCAGGCGCAAGGCGTGGTTTCGGCGGGGAACACAGGCGCGGTGATGGCGACGGCAAAGCTGGTGCAAGGGATGCTACCGGGAGTGGATCGCCCGGCGCTTGCTTCGGCATTTCCTACTTTGAGCAGCAAGCCGGCGGTCATGCTGGATGTGGGCGCGAATGTGGATAGCACGCCCAAGATGCTGGCGCAGTTCGCCGTGATGGGCAATGCGTATTCGCGCGTGATTTTTCGAACGCCGAAGCCACGCGTCGGGCTGCTTTCGATCGGCGAAGAAGAGCACAAAGGCAACACGCTGACGCACGAATCGCAGCCTTTGTTGAAGAGCCTCAAGAACGTGCATTACATCGGCAACGTAGAGGGGCGAGACGTTTATACGGGGGCCGTGGATGTGATTGTCTGCGACGGCTTCGTGGGGAATGTCGCGTTGAAGGTGAGCGAAGGGCTGGTGGACGTCGTCCGGCAGTTGCTTAAGGAATCGTTGAAGGCGAGCGTCACGCGGAAGGTGGGAGCTTACCTGGCCAAAGGCGCGTTCAACGAGTTTAAAAAGCGCGTGGATTATTCCGAGTACGGCGGAGCGCCGCTGCTGGGATTGAACGGGATTTGTATTATTTGCCACGGGCGCTCGAATGCGAAGGCGATCCGGAACGCGATTCGCGTAGCGAAAGAGTTCGCCGAAGCCAACCTCAACGAGCGCATTGCAACGGAACTCGACGTCTGGGCATCTGCACAAGCGGGGTGATATGGGCCGGTTGCGCCGCTACTTTGTACTGATCGCGCTGGCCGCGCTTGGAGCGCGGCTGGTTCCGGCGGCCAGAGAGGACCCGGTGCAGTGGACGTTGACGCCGGCCGGCGGGCAATCCCAGATGCTGCCGGGCGACAAAGTCTACTTCGAACTAAAGGCAGCCATTCCGCCTGGATGGCACCTATACTCGCCTACGACGCCTCCGGGCGGTCCGAACATCACGAAAATCACGCTTGAAGATAACCCCGCTATCGCCAGTTACTCGGTTTATCGCCCGCAGCCGGTCCGGAAGTTAGATCCGAATTTCCAGATTGACACTGAAACTTACTCGAATGAAGCCGTCTTTATCATTGAAGCGAAGACGGTTAAATCGGCCGGAGGCGAAAGTCATGTTGAAGCGACGGCGCGTTATCAAGCCTGTACGGATGTGAAATGCCTGCCGCCTGTCAAGAAGTCGGTTGGCGCCGATGTTCACTTCGCAGCGGGGGCTCCAGCCTTTCACTTCACGATTCCTTCCGGATATGCGTTGGTGGGAGCGACCGTAAGCGGCGCGGCGGGTGGACCGAAAGCGCCGTCGCCTGCAGGATCGAAAGGCGCGGCCTTGAACGGCACTGGTTCGCAGGACTTACTCCCTTACTTACTAACAGCGTTCGGATTTGGATTAGCGGCGCTATTTACTCCGTGCGTGTTTCCGATGATTCCGATCACGGTGTCTTTTTTCCTGAACCAGAGCGCCGCCGGGGGCGAACGGAAGCAAGCTGGATGGGCGCAGGCGCTGGTTTTCTGCGCTGGGATCGTGGTTCTCTTTACGGGGTTGGGCTTTTTGGTTACGGCGATAGCGGGACCTTTCGGAGTAGTGCAACTGGGATCGAGCCCGTGGATTAACGGCTTCATTGCGGTTGTGTTCTTCGTCTTCGGCCTGAGCTTGCTCGGCGCATTCGAACTGCGGCTGCCTTCGGGGCTGCTGACCAAGCTGGATCGAGCATCGCAAGGCGGTGGTTATGCGGGAACGCTGCTGATGGGACTGACGTTTTCGCTGACGTCGTTTGCCTGCATCGGGCCGATTGTCGGGCCGCTGCTGATTGCCTCGGTCCAATCTAAGGGAGCGCAACCGGTTCTGGGCATGCTGGCGTTTGCGACGGGACTGGCCGCGCCGTTCTTCTTACTCGCGCTATTTCCTTCTTACTTAAAGAAGCTGCCGCGCAGCGGAGGCTGGATGGTGCGAGTGAAGGTTGTGCTCGGCTTTATTGTGCTGGCGGTCATGTTGAAGTATCTGAGCAACGTGGATCAGGTGCTGCAGGCGCACTGGCTGACTCGCGAACGGTTTCTAGCGGCGTGGATCGTGTTATTCGCCTTGCCGGGTTTCTACTTGCTGGGATTGCTTCCCATGGAAGGGATACAACGGGAAGAACGGCTGGGCGTGAGCCGAGCGTTGATAGCCGCTCTGTTTCTAATCTTCTCGATCAGCCTTGTTCCGGGGTTGTTCGGCGGGCGCCTGGGCGATTTGGACGCGTTCATACCGGAAGCGGCGAGCGGAGCGACTGGCGCTGTAGCGGCGGCCTCGGAGGCGGCGCCTTCGAATTACTTCAAGAATCAGTTAGACGCGGCGCTTGCGGCGGCGCGCCAGCAGAATAAGTTAGTGCTTGTGAACTTCACCGGATACGCGTGCACCAATTGCCATTGGATGAAGGCCAATATGTTCCCGCGGCCGGAGATTCAAGCGGCGCTCAAGGATCTGATTGTCGTGGACCTCTATACGGACGGGACGGACGCCGAATCGGAGAAGAACCAGAACCTTGAAGACCGGAAGTTCAGCACGGTCTCGATTCCGTTTTATGCCCTGATGGATGCGGAGCAGAACGTGGCAGCGACGTTTCCACAACTGACACGGAATCCGCAGGAATTTCTGGCTTTCCTGACGACGAAACCGGGGGCGAAAGCGGATACCACCGCGATGCTACGCTGAGGAGAATCGGCCGGCCCATGCGGATGTGGCGGAATTGGCAGACGCACTGGATTTAGGTTCCAGCGCTCGCAAGGGCGTGGGAGTTCAAGTCTCCCCATCCGCACCAAGAGTTGGTTGTGAGGCATAGCACGCGTGCGGGTCTAAACGCCGGCCGAGATGACGCTTACTCCGGGATTCGAAGCTAACGCACGCGCGGCGAGTTGGCGCCGGAAGCGCACGTGACGGGTGCGAGTCAGTTCGACCAGCGGTCGCCAGACGGTATGCACCAGATCGTGTTTGATGAGCAGGCGCCAGAACCGGTTGGATCGCTTGTAGAGGTACGACATCGCCAAGTAAGGCGGGACCGAGCGCCAATCTTCCGGCCGGCGGCGCCAGATGGAGGCGTGCGAGAAGAGGCGGCGGTACATCCAGGCGTAGCCATGTTCGAGCTGCTCGGGGCTCATGTGCTTGGGGTGGAAGACAGCGTGCGCCGTGTCATACAAGGACCAGTCGCGATGCAGGAGCCGCTGCTCGGCCTCCATTTGCCGGAAAAGCGGGGTAGCGGGATAGGGCGTCAGGATATGGAAGGTGGCGCATTCGAGCCGGTTTTCCTCGACCCATTCGGCGGTGCGCGCGAAGACGTCGGGGCGGTCGCAATCGAAGCCGAGCACGAAGGAGCCGTTGACCTGTATTCCGTGGTCGTGAAGGATTCGGACGCGGCGGGAGTAGTCGGCGGATTTGGGAGTCTTCTTGTGCGAGTTGAGAAGATTCTGGTCGCTTAACGATTCGAAGCCGATGAACACTCCTGTGCAGCCGGCGAGGGCCATATCGCGGACGAGCGAAGGGTCGTCGGTGACGTCGATAGTGACGGCGGCGCTCCAGATCTTTTCGAGCGGGCGGAGGGCTGCGCAGAGCGAGCGGAGATACTCGCGGCGCGAGCCCAGGTTGTTGTCGATGAAGACGGCATAGGGATTCCCGTTCGCTTCGAATTCGGCTGCGACCTGGCGAGGCTCGCGAACGCGGTACGGCATGCGCAGGCCGTCGGTTGCCAGATAGCAGAAATTGCACCGATTGTGGCAACCGCGGGTGGCGATCAGGCTGGTGGTGGTGAGAAAGCTGCGGCGGGGCAGCAGAGAGCGGCGGGGCGCCGGGTCTTGGGCGTAGTCGGTTTCATATGTCGCCTGGTAGCGCGGCTGGAGGGCGCCGGCTTCGATGTCGGAGAGGATGCGGGGCCAGAGCTGGACGCCATCTCCGAGGGCCAGCGCATCGGCGTGGGGAGCGCATTCGTCCGGGCAGGAGAGCACGTGCAAGCCTCCTAGGACGACCTTGCTGCCGCGAGAGCGAAACCAACTCGCGAGTTCGTAGGCGCGCCGGGCGAACGTGAGGTGAACGGTTATGCCGACCACTTGGGGCATAGGATCGGAAGGCGGGGCGCCGTGCAGCAGATTTTCGTCCCAATATTCGACGCGCCAGGAGGGCGGAGTTGCGGCGGCTATGCTGGTCAACGCCAGCGAGGGAGTGAGGACGTGCTTGCCGAAACTGGCGTTTGGGTCCTTGGCATAGAACGGATTAATCAAGAGAGCGTAGCGTGGCTCGATGGGAACGGGCGCACGGGAGGAGAGGCGCGGCGGGTCGGCCATTTCGCGAGGAAGCCAAAGGCGAGGGGCAGAAGGCATTTACTACTTTGTACAACAAAGTATATGGTTCTGACAAGTGGAACCTGCGGCGTTAATGGAAAGAGGTGGATTGACTCGCACAGGATCGAGGATTAGGATTGAAAAGTCCTGAATTTCGGAAATTAAAAGGAGCCTTATGCAGGAAACCAGAGTGGAAAAGAACGATAAAGAGCCGTTAAAGCTGAAGAAAATATCGATTCGCGATCTGGATGAGCGGGCGTTTGGTTCGACGGCCCCGCAGGTGTCGACGATCGAGGGGTGCCAGACCACGCTCGAAAGCTGCTTGCATCACTGCAACGACTAAGCGGGCTGCCGCGCAACTGGATTCGCTACATCGACGCCGGCCTGGCGGCGGGTCAACGCGCCGAGCCCGCGACCTGCCGCCCAGCGGGACCTTCAGGTAGGCCTTCTACTTCTACAACGGGTCGAACTTCGATAGTACCCTTGCGGCCGCCGGGAATGCGAGAGGCGATCGCGAGCGCTTCATCCAGGTCTTTGGCCTCGATCATATAAAAACCGCCGAGCTGCTCACGCGTTTCCGCAAAGGGACCGTCTGTGACGAGCTTCTTTCCATCGCGCACGCGCACGCACGTGGCGGTCGAGACGGAATGCAACGGGGCGGTTGAAAGGAAGTTGCCGGTTGCTTTGAGGTCGTGGGCCAAGTGCGTGGACTCGCGGTAGCATTCGGCGCGCTCGGTAGCCGTGAGGGCGTTCTCATCCACATAGACCAGCAGCATATATCTCATTGCTTTACCAGCATCGCAAAATATTAGGTGGGCATGGACCGAAATTCCGACCGGGTTGTGGAGGAGGTGTATCGATCCGACTGGTCGACCATTCTCGCGACACTAATTCGGATCTGCAACGATTTCGATCTGGCGGAGGAGGCGGTACAGGAGGCTTTCGCAGCGGCGGTCGATCAATGGCGGAGCAGGGGGATACCCGAATACCCGCGAGCCTGGATCGTTCAGACGGCGAGACACAAGGCGATCGATCGAATCCGACGGAGAGCGCGCTTTGCCGCGTCGGCGCGCATGCTCGATCCGAGCGAATCGATTGCGGCTGTCGAATACGAGGGACCCGGGATTCAGGACGATCGGCTGAGGATGATCTTCACTTGCTGTCACCCTGCGTTGGCGCTCGATGCGCAGGTGGCGCTTACGCTTCGAACTCTGGGCGGCCTCGAGACGGACGAGATCGCGCGGGCGTTCTTGCTGGCGCCGGCAAGCATGGCGCAGCGGCTGGTCCGGGCCAAGCGAAAGATTCGGGACGCGGGGATTCCATACAAGGTTCCGGGGGTGGAGGAGATGCCAGAGCGGCTGGAGGCTGTGCTGGCGGTGGTGTATTTGATCTTCAATGAAGGCTATGCGCCGACGCGGGGCGGCCCGCTGGTGCGAACCGACCTGTGCTCGGAAGCCATTCGCCTGGGGCGGCTGCTGAGGACGTTGTTGAGGCCGCCTCCGGCTTCGGCTACGGCGCTGCTGGCGCTCATGCTGCTGCACGATGCAAGGCGCGAGGCGCGCATGAACGAAGGCGGAGACATCGTTTTGCTGGAAGAGCAGGATCGCAGCCGTTTCAATCGAGAGCAGATCGAAGAAGCGCTGCCGCTAGTGGAAGAAGCGCTACGCGCGGGGCCGAATGCGTTCGCGATACAGGCCGCCATTGCGGCGCTCCATTGCGGCGCGGCGCGCGCCGAAGATACGGATTGGGCGCAGATATTGAGCTTGTACGATGCATTGGAACAGATACAGCCCTCGCCGGTGGTGTCGCTGAATCGCGCCGTGGCGATGGCCATGGCGAAGGGAGTGGAACCGGCTCTCGCGCTGCTCGAATCGCTAGCGAAGGAGGGTGAGTTGAATGAGTATCATCTGTTCCATGCGACCCGAGCAGATATGCTGCGGCGCATGGGCGCGTTCGAGCAAGCCGCAGCAAGCTACAGGCGAGCTCTGGAGCTTGCCGCGAACGAGAGCGAGCGACGATTCTTGGAGCGGCGCCTGGGAGAGGTCAGCGGCGGCCGCCGTTGAGTATCCGCAGCAATATATTAAGGGTCGCGACGAAGACATTGAAAACGCCGGCGAAGAGCATCAATGCGCCGGGGATGGGGCTATCCGCGCCGGGAGATCGCAGAACGCCGCTGGTGGCATAGACCAAAGTAAATACGCCGAGCGCGCCGATTGCGACAGCGATGAGAATGCCGGCGACGCCGATTTGCAGAAAGCTGTTCAATACGACGGCCCCGATAATCGAGAAGAACAGGCCGGCCATGAGGCCGCGCGGGGCGGAAAAGGCGCGCTTGGCGCTGAGCACGTAGACCGTGACGCCGACGAAGACGCAGGCGGTGATGACAAGGGCTGCGAAAATCAGGGACGGCGCGTAAAGCCGAGCGATCCAGAGCAGCGGCGAAAGCGCGATGCCGGAGACGAAACCATCAAGCACAAGAGTGGCTACTCCGAGTTGGTGGTTGTGGCGGACAGCGATAGCAACGCGCGGGACTATATTGAGCAGCAGCAAGGCAGCGATCCAGCCAACCCAGGTGGAAAAAAAGCGCGCGAGCGTTTCGGAAGTTGAGCCGATATAGCCGCCCGCCATGGCGCTGAAGACTGCTAAACCGAACAACAGATAGGTCTGTTTGATGACGACGGCGCCCTGGATGGTGAGCGGAATAGTGCCGCTCAGCTTCTCCCAAGGGGACGGCTGCTGCTGATATTCCAACATTTTGGGTTCTCTTCCTATTAGATACGATGTCGGAGGTGATTGCCGGGTTGCGGGGACTCAGAACTTGGCGCTCGATGACGCACCCTATAATCATGACGATGCCCGTGAGTTCAGCGGCCGGAAAGCGATTGAGCGCGATTCCGAATTTGACCGTTCTTCCCGGCGAGCAGCTTGCACCGCATACTCGCTTCCAGATTGGCGGGCCGGCCGCGCTGTTCTGCGATACAGCAGATGCCGGGGCGTTTCGGGAGGCGCTACGGGTTGCAAAGGGCCTGGCGCTGCCACGGATGATTATAGGAGGCGGAACGAACCTGGTAATTTCCGACGCTGGATTCGACGGATTGGTGCTGCGGTATTCGGGGTCGCGGATTCGGCGGGAGGGTGTGGCGCTGCATGTGGAGTCCGGCGCGGTTCTGCAGAGTGTAGTGGATGAATCCGTCGCGAGCGGGCTGGAAGGGTTGCAGACGATGACCGGCATTCCCGGATATTTGGGCGGCGCGGTTTACGGTAATGCGGGCGCGTATGGGCATTCGATCCAGGAACTGGTGGAGCGCGTGCACGCGACCGATGGAGAATCGCTGTTGGCGTTCGATAACGCGCAGTGCCGTTTTCGCTATCGGGACAGCGTGTTCAAAGAGCGAAAGGACTGGGTGATTCTTTCGGCCGAGCTGCGGTTTCAGGAAGGCGATAGCGCGCGCCTTCGGAAGACGGCGGAAGGAATCCGAACCATCAGAGACGCCAAGTATCCACCTACGATGAAATGCGCGGGCAGCATATTCAAAAACCTTCTGTTCGCGGAGATGCCCGCGCGCGCGCAGGCCCTGACGCCTCCGAGCGCCGTGCGCGAAGGCAAAGTGCCGTCGGCGTGGTTCCTGGAACAGGCTGGAGCGAAAGGCATGCGGCGAGGCGATATCCAGGTGGCTTCGTATCATGCGAACTTAATCTATAACGATGGGGCAGGGAAGGCGTCGGACTTGACCAGCGTGATCGGCGAACTCAAACAACGCGTGCGCGATATGTTTCAGATCGAGCTCGAAGAAGAAGTCCAATACGTAGGCTTCGAATGCGTGGACGCGCTGGCCTAAGCGCGGCGATCCGGCGCGTGTCGCGCGCGTGCGCGGTCCTTCTGTGCACGGGACTGGCATCGGCGGCCGCGCCGTCGATCACGCTGATCCTGGTCCATGGAAAAATCTGGACCGTCAATCCGCAGCAAAAGGAAGCGGAGGCGGTTGCGATCGAGGGCAATCGGATCGCGGCGGTGGGAAGCGACCGGGAGATTCTCGATCTCAAGCAAGCCAGCACTCGGGTCCTGGATCTGAAAGGCAGGCGCGTGCTGCCGGGATTCAACGATGCCCATGTGCATTTTTATTCCGGGGGCGCCGACCTGGCTGGGCCGCAACTGCGCTACTCGAAAAGCGAGCGGGATTTTCGCGACACGCTGGGCTCCTTCGCCCGGCAGCTTCCGAAAGGCGAGTGGATCACGGGAGGCGAATGGGATCACGAGAACTGGTCGCCGGCCAGGTTGCCTGCGCGGCAACTGATCGATCCTGTGACGAAGGATTGGCCGGTGTTCGTGAGCCGGTTGGACGGCCACATGGGCCTTGCGAATTCCTTGGCGCTGAAACTCGCGAGTGTAGATAGGAACACGAAGGATGTGCCGGGCGGAGTGATCGTACGGGACGCTTCCGGAGAGCCGACCGGGATTCTGAAGGATGCGGCGCAAGGCCTAGTGGAAAGGATCATCCCGGCGCCGAACCAGAAACAGATACGGGTGGCAATAAGGGCCGCGGAGGATTACGCGAATCGCGCGGGCGTGACCAGCGTGCAAGACATGTCGGCGGCGCCGGATATTTTTCGGGCTTATCAAACGATGCTGCGCGCCGGTGAATTGCACGTACGCATCTCGGGGCATCAGCCGCTGGTCTCCTGGGAGCGGCTTGCGGATGTTGGGCTGCTGGCGGACTTCGGAAACGAGCATCTGCATATCGGCGGGGTGAAAGGATTCGCGGACGGTTCGCTCGGCTCGACGACGGCGTTGCTCTTTCAGCCCTACCTGGACTCTCCGGGGACGAGCGGCATCACGAGCGCCGAGTTGGCGAATCCGGAAAAGATGGCGAAAAATATCGAAGGGGCGGACGCGGCGGGACTGCAGATCGCCATTCACGCGATCGGAGACAGAGCGAACGATATCATTCTAGGAATGTACGAGGCTGTCGCTCGCGAACACGGGCCGCGCGACCGGCGCTGGCGGATCGAGCATGCGCAGCATCTGACGGCAGCCGACATCCCGCGCTTCGCGCGATTGCATGTGATTCCGTCGATGCAGCCTTACCATTGCATCGACGATGGGCGCTGGGCGGAAAAGCGAATCGGGCCGGAGCGGGCGAAGACGACATATGCATTCCGTTCGCTGCTCGATTCGGGGGCGAGCCTGGCGTTTGGGTCCGACTGGCCAGTCGCTCCCATGAGTCCACTGATGGGCATTTATGCGGCTGTGACTCGCCGGACGCTCGATGGGAAACATCCGGATGGCTGGGTTCCGGAGCAGAAGATAACGGTTGAAGAAGCTGTGCGGGCTTATACGATGGGCTCGGCGTACGCGAGTTTCGAGGATAAGATCAAGGGATCGATTGAGCCGGGCAAGTTGGCGGACTTGATTGTGCTTTCCGACGATATATTCTCGATCGATCCGGTGAAGATAGCCGATACCAAGGTTGCGGCGGTCATTCTCGACGGCAAGTTTGTGATGGGCGAACTGCCGCCGCCGCAGGACCCAAGCGGATTACTGCTGCGCAACTAAGAGCCGCCGGCGTGCTCGAAGCGAGTAAGTTGAATGGCTTGGGCGCTAATCAGATTGCGAATACGGGGCGAAGTCAGGGCTTCTAACTCGTCCACGCGAGACTGCTTCAACCGGGTCTGGGCGGCGGCGAGCTCAGAGCCCAAATAGCCCGGGTGACACATGAACTCGGTCAGTCCGTCGCCGAGCGTAAGAAGCGCCGCGGCCATGGCTTTCTCATCCAGCGATCCAGTGAGCCGGAATCCGAGAAAACGATCGGTCATGCGAACGTCGAAGCCGCGAGCGAGGCGCCTATAGTAGCGGCCGGCGAGAGCGATCGGCAATCGCGCAAATGGCAGGGTTGGGTCGAGCGGCAGCCGAACGTAGGGAATAGAAAACTCGCGCGCCAGGCGAACTACCTGGCGGAAAACGGAAGGCACGATGTGCGTATGTTTGTGCGAATCCAGGTGCGTTGGGCGAATGCCGGCGGCAATAACGGCTTGAATTTGCATGCGAAGCTCCGCATAAACATCGAGGCCGCGCCGCGCAAGCGATGCCAGCAGCCGATGCGGTTTATCGGGCAACGGCCGACCGGTCAGTAATGACGGGCCCTGAACCAGGACGAGATGGCAACCCACGTCGAGCGTAGGTGTTTCACGCGCGAGTTTCACGGCATCGTCGAATGCATCGCCGTTGGCCATCAGCGTGGTAGAGGTCAGGATACCTTCGCGATGAGCATAGACTATGCCTGCGTTTACATCCTTAGTGAAGCCAAAGTCGTCGGCGTTTACGATCAACCGTTTCAAGCTAGAAGATATGCAGCTTAATGCTGAGGAACTTTTTCGGATTGGCGCGGAAATCCTTCAAGAGCTCGTGTAACTCGCGCGTGGTTCCGGTGGCGCTGTCATAGAGCTGTGGATTGACGAGTAACTGGCCGATGGTGCCTTCGCCCGAGTTGACTTTATCCAGCGTCGTGTCGATCTTGCCAAGCGTAGCGGACATCTGCCTGGCGAGTTTGTCGTCATGCAATAACTCGCCGGCGGTGCCTTTACCGGCGTTCAGGTTAGCGAGGATCGTGTTGAGCTGATCGACGGACTTGTTCACCGAGTCATAGAGTTTCCTATCCTTTAGTAACAAACCGGCGGTGCCTTGTCCCTGTTGAAGCTGCTGGGTGATGGCGTCGAGGCGCGTGATGACGCTTTCCGCCTGATCGTAAACCTCGGTGTCGTTGACCAGGCGTCCGATAGTGCCATTTTTCGAGTTCAGGGTGGTGGCGAGAAGCTGGACTTGGGTGACGGTTGATTGAAGGCTGTTATAGAGGGTGTCGTCCACAAGCAGTTTACCGATGGTGCCCTTGCCGACTTCGATCGAGTTCACGATGTCGGTGACCTTCGCGAGAATGGCTTGCAGGGAATCGAGAACTCCGAATCCTTGTTGCACGAGAGCATCGAATTGTTGAGTGCCAGCGGATTTCAGCGTGGCTCCCGCCTGAACGGTCTCCGGCCTGGTTCCTTTGGTGATTTGTAGAAACTTCGAACTGCCCAGCAGATTGTCGGAAGCAATGGAGGCGATGGAATCGACGGGAATCTGCTTCAACATATCTTTATCCACGGCCAGATCGACTTTGATGGTGCGAGCGGGATTTGTCTCTCCGGAAAGCTCCACGGTCTTGACCGAGCCGGCCTGAATGCCGTTGATACGCACGGGAGCGCCCGAGGTAAGTCCGGCGGCATCGGAAGTGTAGACGTGCAGATCGACAAGGCTCTTGAAGAACTGAGTGTTGCCGGTTAGCAAGAAGATTAGTAATGTGACACAGGCGAGCGCCACGATGCCCAGGATTCCAACTTTGAACTGGGCCATGCCGACTTTACCTTTGCTGGGCATAATTTACTCCTCGTGCCTTACAAATCGTTTGACGTATTGATCGGAGGAAGCAGCCAGTTCGTCGCGGGTTCCAAAGAAGACGATCTCGCCCTGTTTCATCACGATAAATCGAGTGCGATGACGCGACCCGCCGTCCTGGGGCAAGCGCACCAGCTCCTGCCGCTCGGGGTCGTAACGGAAATCCGCCATCAGTTCGCCATCCTGATAGCGATGGGTAACGATGAGCGATGCGGTATTGCGAACGTCGCGTTCCTTCAGAATTAACGCCATGATGGTATTGGCCGTGATGGGGTCCAAGCCCGCGGTAGGCGAATCGTACAGCACCAGCGGAGGCTCCGTAACGATGGCGCGCGCAATTCCGACGCGCCGGCGCATCCCGCCCGAAACTTCGCTTGGAAACTTATCGAAGGTTTGTTCCAATTCCACAAAGCGCAGGGCTTCGCGCGCCTGCGTTTCGGCGGAAGAGGAGTCCGTTTTGTTATTGTGCTCGCCGATCTGACGATTGAGCAGCGGGTATTCCACGTTATCGCCGACTTGCAGAGAATCGAACAGGCCGCCTTCCTGAAAAAGAACGCCCGTGCGCCCGCGCAGGGGATAAAGATCGTGCTCCGACATGGCGGTGATGTCTTCGCCGAAGAGCTTGACGGAGCCTCGATCTACCCTCACGAGCCCGATCACCGCTTTCAGGAGCGTGGTTTTTCCGCTGCCCGCGGCGCCGAGAATGACGTGAGTCTGACCCGCATGCAGTTTAAAAGACACGTCGTGCAGAGCCCAGGTATCTTCGAAGCGCAGGCTTACAGCTTCGAATTCGACCATGGGGCTAGGCGGTGAGTCGGGCATGGCTTGCTACAAATTGACGAATATCTTGTCGATCAGAAAGGTGACGAAGAAGATCCAGATGGATGCGCTGACAACGGCCTGCGTAGTGGCGCGCCCGACGCCTTGCGTGCCTCCGGTGGTGCGTAGGCCGTAGTAACATCCGACGAGCGAAATGATAATGCCGAATAACAAAGGTTTGATAAGTCCCTGAGCTAAGTCGTTCGGCACCAAGGCGCGCCAGGAACTCGACCAATAGTATCCGCTGCTTACCAGATGGAGCAAGGGAACGGCGATGAGATAGGCCGCAATCCAGCCGATAGCGTCGGCGATTACGGTCAGGCAGGGCAGCATGGTGGCGGTGGCAAGCAGGCGCGGGGTCACGAGCTTTTGCACAGGATCGGTGCCGAGGGCGCGCATGGCGTCGATTTGCTCGGTAACTTGCATGGAGCCGAGCTCGCTCGCGATGCCGGAAGCGTTCCGGCCGGCGACGAGCAAAGCGGTCAGCACGGGACCGAGCTCACGGACGAGCGTAAGGGCGACGATGGGGCCGACTTCGCTGTTGGCGCCATAGGTGCTCAGCGCGCGCGACATCTGGAGGGCAATGATCGCGCCGCTCAGGGCGCCGGTAGGAACCACGATAGGCAGGCTGCCGACACCGATGAGATCCATTTGAAGAAAAACGTCATCGTAATAATGCGGGCTGCGAAGAATGTTTCCGAAAGCTCGGCCAGCAAGAAACAAGAAATCCTGGAACGACGCAAGCGGCGCTTTCAGGAATCGGAGCAAGTAAGAGCCCCCGGCCTCGCCTTCATGGCTCGATGCTAGCATACGGCGGGCGCCAGCCACGGCTCAGCCCGAGCGAATAGATCAGCGTGTTCGCGCGCTAAAAACTCACCTCGGCGGTAGCGGATTTTCCGCTTTCGTTGTTGCTCTGGTCGATGGCGGTTACCTGGTATTTATAAGTTTTGCCATGCTCAACGTTGTGGTCGCTGTAGGTTGGCAGAGTGAGCAGATCGCCTTGCTTGGCGAACGGGCCGCCATCGACGGAACGGTAGATATAGTAGCCTTTCAGGTCGGGTTCGGGGCTGCGCTGCCAGGAAACTTCAATGGAGACCGGCGTAGCCAAGCCGCTGATGGCGGCGGGAATCGAGGGAGGAAAAATATCCTTGGGCGTAATGGACTCGGTCCGAGAGGGTAGGCTCTCCGCTGAATCCTTGATGGCCGCAACCGAATATTGATAGGGCACGCCGAACTGAGCGGTGGTATCCACATATTCGTTTTGTTCGGCGGTTCCGACCTGCACGGGTTGCTTGCTTCCCGCGGCCTGGCGATAGATTTCGTAGTGCAAGCCTTCACCCTGCGCAGGCCACGTGACTTTCACGCCCTGCGCCGTCGCTTCCAGTTGAATGCTGGGCGGCTGTAGCGGAGGGACGATCCGCAGGCGCACGACGTTCGACCACTGCGAGTAGTGGTCTTTGCTCTTGATGGCGGTGCGGACGGCGACCGCAACGCTCTGGCCCTGCCAATCGGATACGGGTATGGATTTCTCGATGGGCTGCGGGCGCGGGTCGTCCGGATCGTTGGGTTGGGGCGGAAGAATGGGATACGGCTTGGCGGAGGCGGACCAGCGGTCGAGATCGAATGGCGACGTGCGCGGCCCGATGCGGAGGTCGATTTCCGAGAAGCTCTTGATCGGCAGACTGTCGGTGGTGCGCGGCGGCGTGGAGAATGCGATCACGATTTTGTCGCCCTGCTGCTTTGCCGAAAGGTCCGCGATGGCGACGGGAATCTCGGGCGACGGCGGAACCACGGGGCCGACATAGCCGCACTGGCAGAGAAAGACGACTGAACCGAAAACGGCGAGGAGCGCGGCGCGCACTATAGGATGTACCTGCTGAGGTCCTGATCCTTGACGATCGCGGCGAGCTGCTTGCGAACGTAAACGGCATCCACCTTGACGTTTTTCTTTTTCAGGTCGGGGCCGTCGAAGGAGACGTCCTCAAGCAGCTTTTCCATGATGGTGTGGAGGCGGCGCGCCCCGATATTTTCAGCGGACTCGTTCACCTGGGCGGCGATGCGCGCGATCTCGACCACCGCGTCTTCGGTGAAGCTGAGCTTGATGCCCTCGGTCTCAAGCAGCGCCGTGTACTGCTTGACGAGCGCCGATTTCGGCTCTTTGAGGATGCGTATGAAATCCGCTTCGCTGAGCGATTTCAATTCGACGCGAATGGGAAAGCGGCCTTGCAGCTCCGGGATCAGGTCGGAAGGCTTCGAGACGTGGAAGGCGCCGGCGGCGATGAAGAGAATGTGATCGGTCCGCACAAAGCCGTGACGGGTATTTACGGTGGTGCCTTCGACGATGGGCAGAATGTCGCGCTGAACGCCTTCGCGGCTGACATCGGGACCGTGGCCGCCCTCGCGTCCGGCGATCTTATCGATTTCGTCGAGGAATACCATGCCGTTGCGCTCCACGCGCTCTAGCGCGATACGCGTGACCTGGTCCATGTCGACCAGTTTCTGTTCCTCTTCCTGGATGAGATACTCAAGGGCTTCGGAAACACGCATCGTGCGTTTGCGGGTGCGCGGGCCGAAGAGGCCGCCCATGACATCTTTCAAGTTGATGTCCATCTCTTCGATGTTGCCGTTGGTAGAGACCTCGAATGTGGGGCCGCGCTCCTTGACATCCACTTCGACTGTGCGGTCGTCGAGCTTGCCGGCCCGCAACTTTTCGCGAAGTTTTTCGCGCGTGCGATCCATGCTGTCGGCGGCTTCGGGCTGAGGCGGCATGAGCAGATCGAGAAGCCGATCTTCGGCCTGCTGCTCGGCGCGATCGGCCACCTGCTCCAGGCGCTCGTCGCGAACCATATCGATGGCGACGTCCACGAGGTCGCGAATGATGGATTCGACGTCGCGGCCCACGTAGCCGACTTCGGTGAACTTGCTGGCCTCCACTTTGAGGAAGGGCGAGTTGGCGAGCTTGGCGAGACGGCGCGCGATTTCGGTCTTGCCGACGCCGGTGGGCCCGATCATCAAGATGTTCTTGGGCATGACCTCTTCGGCCATTTCGGGATCGAGCTTCTGGCGGCGCACGCGGTTGCGAAGGGCGATGGCGACGGAGCGTTTCGCGTCGTTCTGACCGATGACGTGCTTGTCGAGCTCGGCCACGATTTCGCGGGGCGTTAGTTCATCGAGGAGCGGGGCTTCGTCGTTGGATTGCTGGGGAAGATAGATCACCATCAGGCAAGCTCCTTGCTCATGACGCTCGCCATCAGGCAAGCTCCTTGCTCGTGACGCTCGCCATCAGGCAAGCTCCTCGTATGTCACGCTCTGGTTGGTATAGATGCAAACGTCGCCGGCGATCTTCATGGCTTTTTCGGCAATCTCGCGCGCCCCCAGCGTGGTGTTTTCGAGCAAAGCGATGGCGGCGGACTTGGCAAAAGCGCCGCCGGAGCCGATGGCGGCGATAGGATTATCCGGTTCGATGACGTCGCCGGTTCCACTGACGATGTACATATCTTTCGTGTCGGCGACCAGAAGGAGAGCCTCCAGGTGCCGGAGCATGCGATCGGTCCGCCACTCCTTGGCGAGTTCCACTACGCTGCGCGGCAGGTTGCCGCCATGCTGCTCCAGCTTCGACTCGAAGCGGGCGAACAGAGCAAAAGCATCAGCGGTAGAGCCGGCAAAGCCGGAGACGATCTTTCCGTTGTAAAGCCGCCGGAGCTTCCGCGCCCCGCCCTTTAAGACTTCGCTGCCCATGGTGACTTGTCCATCACCGGCGAGAACGACTTTGCCGTTGCGGCGCACGCATAAGATCGTCGTCGAACGGATTTTCCTACTCATCTCTTCGTAAACCTATGCAAACCTTTTTGAACCTTCATTTCAGCACAGCGGGCATTCGGCATGGCGAGAAGCAGTCCTTACCGATTCAAGCCGAAGCGGGCCGCAAGCCATGCTCCAGCGGCCACCCCAACAAACCCCAGGGCGACACTGAGCAGCACGTTGAGCGCGGCGACCAGCGAGCCGCCGCCGCGGAGGGCGACAAACGTCTCCCATTCGAAGCTCGAAAAGGTTGTATAGCCGCCGAGGACGCCGACGATCAGGAACAGGCGCCAGGCCGGATGGGTGGCTTCGCGATTCAAGAATAAGGTCATGAGGAGACCTATCGCGAATGAGCCGCTGATGTTGATGGTGAAGGTGCCGAGGGGGAACAGGCCGGAGTAGAAGCGGAGCATGAACGTGGCAACCGCGAAACGGAGCGCGGCGCCCAAACCGCCTCCCAGAAAAACCGCAACATATCTATACACGACTCCTCCTCGGTACGGCTTGAGTAGGAGTCATCTTCCCAGCGGGTCCCAGAGGGAGCGGCGGGGCGGTTAAGGCGAACTCCAACGCCTTTTCTTCTAGTGGAGCAAAGTGCGAGGCGGAATACAAGCCGGTTCGGATGTTATGCCCGGCTCGCGAACGGGATAGGCGAGATGCGGCAAAGTCACAACAGAAACGGGTCGGGCCCAGTCTTTCCTGTTGCATAAAAGCCACGCTATGCGCAATCCAACCCTAGTCGAATCAGGGAATTACAAGCGGCGCACGGTTCAAGCTGATATGCTAGAGGGTTCCGCATGTATTCGGAAACCACCATCCGGCGTCCGGTCGAAGTACGGGGCGTCGGGCTGCACCATGGGGCGCCGGTCCACCTCCGCATTACCCCTGCCCCGGCTGGGACAGGAATTGTTTTTATCCGGACAGATCTGGACAACACGGCGATTCCGGCAAGCTGGAAGTATGTGGAGCGGGTCAGCTATGCGACCAGCTTGATGCACCCGAAGGGGATCTTCATTTCGACCACCGAGCACCTGCTCAGCGTGCTTTACAGCATGCAGATCGACAACGCCTTTATTGAGCTGGACAGCCTGGAGTTGCCTATTCTGGATGGCAGCGGGCTGCCCTTCGTCGAGCTGCTGCGCGAGGCGGGGCGATTGGAGCAGCGGCGGCCCAGGCGCTACATGCGGATCGTGAAGCCGGTTACCGTGCGCGCGCCCGGAAAGACAGTTTCCATTTTGCCGGCCGATTGCTTTGAATTGTGCTGCCACAATTTCTTCGACCATCCACTCGTGGGAGAGCAGTGCCTGGATCTGGAACTGACGCCCGAGGTGTATGCGCGGGAAATCGCGCCGGCTCGCACTTTTGGGTTCGAATACGAACTGGACCAGATGCGCGAGATGGGGCTGATTCGGGGCGCAAGCTTGGAAAATGCGGTTTGTTTCACGCGGGAGGGGGTGGCGAATCCCGAAGGGTTGCGATTTGTGGATGAGTGTTGCCGGCACAAAGCCCTGGATCTGCTCGGGGACCTGGCGCTGATCGGGCGGCCGCTGATGGGACGGGTAGTGGCGGAACGGGCGGGACACGCCATGCATGTGGCGCTCGTAAACCAGCTTATGTCCGACCCGTCCTTATATGAGATCGTGACGCTGGATGTTCCGGCGAGAAGGTCAAGGCAAGTGGCTGCGCACGCCCGGGTGTGAGGCCGGAGGGCCGGCTAGTACCGATTTTCGGCAGGCATCGGCGCTGGACAAAAACCGCAATTGACGGCGGTGGGGACCGGGAGTAGCCTGAAGACATGGAGCCGACCTGGGTGGAGATCTATCTGCCGTCGCGACTGTACCCTCGAATAGGGTGGGCCGCCCTGGCCGGTGCTCTGATTTGCGCGCTATGCGGGTTGAGGGCGCCGCTTGCCTTTATTCCCGGCGCGCTGTGCGCCATGACTTCGGGCCTGCTTTTCTGGCTGTGGAAAAGGCCCCCGATCCGCCTGGGAGAGACCCAGTTCAACATCGGCGAGCGGGCTATCGCTTGGCGAGAGGTGCGGGAAATCAATCATAGCCGGTTCGTTTCTCCGCTGATTTTGAATATAAAGCTGACGAATTCCCGCCATAAGGTCATGATTTATCCCGGCGAGCCGGAGCGAATCGAAAAATTGATGTGGCACCTTCGTAAGAACTCTTACATGGCTACCTTCGACGGGGTTTCTCACCGCGATTATTGGGCTTGGGCCGCGGTGGCGCAAGCGCGAGGCGAGAATCCGCCGGCGGAACAGCCCGTGCGGATGGTGAGCAGCGACGAAGAAGACGAGATAGAGCGCATGTACCAGAGGTTGAAGACGGTCGGTCGGCTCGATACGCGCAGTCCCGAATCTAAGACGCCGGACGAGGACTAGCGGCTGGAGCAAGAGGGCCGGTTCAAGCCGCGGAAATGGCGCGGCTGTCTGATCCTGCTGTTGGCGGCGGGCGCGCTGGCCGGAGCGCTTTGGCTCCTTCGGACCTTTATCTGGACAGCGCTGGGAAGCGCGCTGGAGGAGAACGACGGGCCTCGCAAAGCTGAGGTCATCGTGGTTTTGGGAGGCGACGATTCGGGGAATCGCATCCTGAAAGCAGCGGAACTTGCGCGGGCAGGATATGCGCCGTACGTACTGGTCAGCGGGCCGAAGAGCCTGTTGGGCCACGAGTCGGATTCGACGATCGAGTATGCCCGGCGACAAGGCTTTCCCAATTCGCTTTTCGAGCCGCTGCCGAACGATTCCGATTCCACGCGCTCGGAGGCGACGTTGATCGGCGCATACCTGCGCGCGCGCGGCATCCGCAAGATTTTATTGGTGACCAGTAATTTTCACACGCGGCGCGCCGCGGGACTGGTCCGGCATGAAAATCCAGGACTGCAGGTGGATGTTGTGCCGGCGCCCGACCCTTATTTCACGCCCGGCGGCTGGTGGAAATCGCGCAACGGCCAGAAGACATTTTTGATCGAGTGGATGAAGACAGTCGCCACGTGGGCGGGAATGTGACCGGCCGCGCGTGCTGAGTTGGTATTAATTGGAAGCCAGGGTATGCTGCGCTCCCTTTCCACTCTTTGGCCTTATGTCAAGCGGTATAAGCGCGGTCTTTCGCTGGGCATTGGCGCCCTTCTGTTGAAAGACCTGCTTGCGGCCGCGCAGCCGATCGCCATCAAGTATGGCGTGGATTCGCTGATCCATGGATTCCAGTTGCGCATCCTGCTGCAGCTGGCCGGGCTGCTGGTTGGACTTTCGCTGGTGAAGGGCATATTCCAGTTCTGGATGCGCGTTGTGATTATCGGCATTTCTCGCGATATCGAATACGATCTGCGCAACGATCTGTTCGCTCATCTGGTAAAGCTTTCGCAAAGCTTCTACGCGCGTTATCGAACGGGAGACATCATGGCGCGCAGCACCAACGATCTGAACGCCGTTCGCATGATGCTGGGGCCGGGCGTCATGTATTGGAGCGATACGATTCTGATGCTCTTGATTTCGATCGCCGTGATGGCGCGCACGGATTGGCAGTTGACTCTCGTCGCGCTGAGCCCGGCGCCGCTGGTGTCGCTTGCGGTGGTTGTGTTCGGACGCCGTATTCACACGCGCTTCGAGCATATTCAGAAGATGTTTTCCGATATCAGCAGCAAGGTTCAGGAAAACCTGGCGGGCGTGCGAGTGGTGAGAGCGTATGCGCAAGAGAGCGCGGAGGTGGCGGAATTCGAGGGCTTGAACCGCGAGTATATACGCGAAAACATCGGGTTGGCGCGCATTCAGGGCATGTTCATGCCACTGCTGCAGGGCCTGATCGGACTGGTATTTCTGCTGGTGCTTTGGGCGGGGGGACGCCAACTGCTGGAAGGGCGGCTGACTCTCGGAAGTTTCGTGATGTTCAACACCTACATGGGTATGCTCATCTGGCCGATGATCGCGGTGGGATGGGTGGTGAACCTGATGCAGCGCGGAACGGCTTCGCTGAACCGCATTAACGAAATGCTGCATGAGAAGCCCTCGATTGCAGCGCCCGGGGCGCCGGCGCCGTTGAACGGGAACGATGCGGAGATCCGGTTTCGAGGTGTGACGATGAATTTCGAAGGGGAGCGCTCGGTTCTCTCCGATATCAATTTGACGATCGGCGCCGGTGAAACGGTGGCAATCGCCGGTCATACGGGAAGCGGAAAGACAACGCTGGTGAGCCTGATCCCGAGGCTCTTCGATCCCTCCGAAGGGGTACTGGAGATCGGCGGCATGGATGCGCGTCGTTTCGATCCGGAAGCGCTGCGGCAAGAGATCGGCTTCGTGCCGCAAGAGACGTTCCTATTTAGCGCGACGCTGGCCGAGAATATCGCTTGGGGCGTGCCGGATGCGACGACCGAGCAGATTCTATGGGCGGCTCAGATTGCCGGACTCGCTAACGACATCGAGACCTTTCCGGCGGGACTCGAGACCATCATCGGAGAGCGCGGGCTTACGCTTTCGGGCGGCCAGAAGCAACGGACCGCGATCGCGCGGGCGATTCTACGCAATCCTCGAATTCTGATTCTGGACGACGCACTATCGAGCGTGGATACCGTGACGGAGGAGAAGATCCTGCAGGGGCTGGCGGACGTGATGCGCAATAGGACGACGGTGCTGATCTCGCACCGCGTCTCGACCATTCAGAACGCCGACCGCATTGTAGTGCTGAGTAAGGGCGAAATTGTGGAGATCGGGACACATCAAGAATTGCGTCAGCGAGGCGGCTATTACGCCGACTTGTATCAAAAACAACTGCTCGAAGAAGAACTGGAGGCAATCTGATGCCGATAACAAGGCGTAGATGGATGGAAGGCGCCGGCGCCGCGATTGCCGTATCGGCGGGGGGGCGTTCGGCCAGCGCGCAACAGTATCACATAGCGGGGGCCGATTTTAAGCTCGGCGTCGCGTCTTATTCATTCCGGAAATTCTCGCGCGAGAAGGCGATCGAGATGACCAAGCAACTGGGGACGCCGTACCTGAACGTGAAAGACTTCCACTTGGCGCTCGATAGCACTCCGGAGCAGATCGATGCCGCCAAGAAGGAATTTGCCGACGCGGGCATCGTTCTGGTCGGCTGCGGCAACGTCAGTTTCCAAAAGGACGACGAGGCTGACATCCGCGGCAAGTTCGAATATGCAAAGCGCGCCGGCTTCCCTCTGATCGTGTGCGCGCCGACAGCCGTGACGCTTCCCAAGCTGGAAGCTTTTGTCAAGGAGTACAACATCAAGATAGCCGTTCACAACCACGGCCCGGAGGACAAGAATTTTCCCACGCCTCAGAGCGTCCTGAAAATCGTAAAGAACATGGACCCGCGATGCGGTCTGTGCATCGATATCGGCCATACGGCTCGGACGGGGGTGGACGTCGTCGAATCGATCGCCGATGCGGGCCCGCGATTGCTCGACATGCATGTCAAGGATCTCGCGCAGCCGAGCGTGAAGGAGAGCCAGGTGGCCGTAGGGGAGGGCAAACTGCCGTTTCCCCGAATCTTTTTGCAGTTGATCAAGATGAAATACGGCGGGTGCGTCAACCTCGAATACGAGGTCGAGGAAAACAATCCGCTACCCGGGATGGAGAAAAGCTTTTCCTATATGCGGGGCGTGCTGGCGGGCATTCAAGCAGCGAAGTACGGCGCCTAAGCGCGGCCGGCCAGGGTCCCGCTTTCGATCTCGCGGCGGGCGCCGAAGTTTTCTAACTCCGGTATTTCGATGAGAGTTCGCGTACCTTCGCCGGGCTTGCTTTCAATCAGCATGCGGTAGCCGGCGCCGAAGAGCACGCGCAGACGCTCGCGGACATTGCTGACGCCGATTCCTTGCTCGAATAAGTTGCCGAGCTTGTCTTCCTGAATGCCTACGCCGTCGTCTGAGATCGAGATGTGGAGGCGCGCGTTTTCCATCCAGGCGCGCAGCTCAATCATGCCACCCTCCACTTTACTGGCCAGCCCATGCTTGATGGAGTTTTCGACGATGGGCTGAAGAATCATGCTGGGCACCAGGCGATCGAGCGTGTTCTCGTCGACGTTTTTTAGGAAGCGGAGCTTCTCTCCGAAGCGAACTATTTCGATGGCGAGGTAGTCGTCGATGAAGGAGATCTCTTCGCGCAGGGGCGCGAAGTTTTCCGTTTTCCTCAGCAGGCGCCGCAGGATGTTCGAGAGCTTGTAAATCATGCCGCGGGCGCGCTCGGGATCGATCCGGATGAGAGTGGAAACGGAGTTAAGGGTGTTGAACAGAAAGTGAGGATTGATCTGGTTGGTAAGAGCCGCGAGGCGTGCTTCGATCAGGCGGGCGCGTTGCGCCTCGAGCTGCCGCTCGGCGCGGAAGCTGCTCCAGACGCGCAACGGGAGAGATACCGCGAACAGGGTGGTGGCGGCAGAGGCTGCAAGCGTCCAATTGTTGACGGGAGGTTTGTGAGCGAAAAGGAAAAAAGTCCGATGCACCGAGAAAGTGAAATAGACTCCCCAGCGCAGCATCTCCGCCACGATCACGATTGCATTGCAGGCGAGGTTGAAGGCGGCGCGCTCGACGACTCTGCGCTGTATGGCGGCGCGGTTCAGGCGCAGCAATTGCCGGAAAACGCGCCAAAGATTCAGATCGACAAAGGCCGAAAAATACCATATGTCATCGCGCTGAGGCGCGAGGTCGTGCATGAGGCCGCCCAGCAGGCCCGCGGCGGAGTAGAGCGGCATGGACATCCAATTGCCGGCGAACATGTCGGGAATGGAGACGCAGATGCCGGTAATCAGGCCGCTGACGTAGCCGCCCAGCATACCGGCGATGAGCGCGCCTTCGAGCGCGAGATCGATCGCGGGATACTGGCCATGAGTCAAGACGCGTACTCCCGCGCTTGCGCCATATAAGCACGAGAAGATTAAAGCGAGGTCCAGGCGGTCTCGCACGGTGCGGTCGTCGCGCAGCAGAATCTTCTGCATGCTGCCGAAGCGCATGAGGATACTGGCGATGCTGGCCGAGACTGCGACCTTGATGAGAAGCGCCGCCAATTGATCGAGATTCAGCATCGGGGTCGAAGCGTGGAAAGTCTTGCAATCTCTACGGCTTCTATAATAGTGGCAAGCCTTGGGCTCCAACCCGCGCCAGTTTCGTTAGGACAGCTTTGCCCGATTTCACGTTCAATAAGATTGCCGAAGCCGATTTTCCGAGCAGGTTCGGGCAATTTCGCATTTATGGCTTCAACGCGGTTCGCGCTACGGAAACCGAAGAGGCCGTGGCGTTGAAGGTGGGCGTCCTTTCTCCCGGGTCCGAGCCGCCTCTGGTCCGCGTCCATTCTCAATGCCTGACGGGAGACGTGTTTCACAGCTTGCGCTGCGACTGCCGCGCGCAGCTCGAACTGGCGCTGGACCAGATAGTGGCCGAAGGGCAAGGATTGCTGATTTATGAGAACCAGGAAGGAAGAGGCATCGGGTTGCTGAATAAGCTGAGAGCCTACGAGCTTCAGGACCATGGCCTGGACACGGTAGAAGCGAACGAGCGCCTGGGCTTTGACGCGGACCTGCGCGACTACGCGCTGCCCGCGGCCATTCTGCGATACTTCGGCGTGAGCGCGGTTCGGCTGCTTTCCAACAACCCAGCGAAAGTCGCCGCGCTTGAGAGCGCCGGGATTCGAGTGATCGAGCGAGCGCCGATTGTAGTGCCGCCTCTTGCGACCACGGCCGAGTATCTGCGCACCAAGCGCGAGAAGCTCGGGCACATACTCTAAGCCGCATGTTGGAGATTTCAGGGCAGCCGCTGACGCTTGAACAGATAGCGGCCGCCGCCAAGGGAGATGTCACGGTGGCCTTGTCAGCCGCCGCTCGGGAAAACATACGACCATCGCGCGACGTTATCGAGCGTGTCATTCGCGGAGGCGAGGTCGTCTACGGGGTCAATACCGGTTTCGGCAAGCTATCGGATGTGCATATTCCGGCCGCGGAGCTGGAACTGCTGCAGTTGAATTTGGTGCGGAGCCATTCCTGCGGCGTTGGCGATCCGCTTCCCGAGGCGGAAACGCGAGCCATGATGCTGCTGCGCGCCAATGTGCTGGCCCACGGAAACAGCGGCTGCCGGGTGGAGCTTGTGGAGGCTCTGATCGCCATGCTGAACCGCGGCGTGCATCCGGTGATTCCGGAGAAAGGCTCAGTGGGGGCGAGCGGCGACCTGGCCCCGCTGGCGCATCTGGCGCTATCGCTGATCGGCGAAGGCGAGTCTTTCCACAGAGGCCGGCGCATGCCGGGCGCGGAGGCGTTGCGCGCAGCAGGGCTTTCCCCGCTACGGCTGGCGGCCAAAGAAGGACTGGCGCTTCTTAATGGCACCCAGGCGATGGGCGCGGTTGGCGGTCTTGCGCTGCACCGGGGGTTGCGAGTGGTGGCGCTCGCCGATCTTGCGGGGGCCATGAGCCTAGAAGCGTTGCGAGGCACTCCGGTGGCTTTCGACGAGCGCATTCATCGCGCGAGACCGCACGCCGGCCAGCTCGCGGCAGCCGAACACCTGCGGGCGCTGTTGGACAACAGCGAGATTCGCCGTTCGCACCTGACCGGCGATCCGCGTGTTCAGGACGCATATTGCCTGCGCTGCATGCCGCAAGTGCATGGCGCGGCGCGCTCGGCTCTGCAGCACGTTCGGGGCGTGGTCGAGACGGAGAGTGGTTCGGCTACCGACAACCCACTAGTGTTTGCCGAGACTAACGAAGTGCTGAGTGGCGGCAATTTTCACGGCGCGCCTCTGGCGCTCGCGTTCGATTATGCTGCAATCGCGCTGACAGATTTGATGAGCATCGGCGAGCGGCGCATCGACCGGCTGGTCAATCCCGATGTTAACGAAGGCCTGCCGCCGTTCTTGAGCTCGCGGCCCGGCACTTCTTCGGGCTACATGATCGCGCAGATCTGCGCCGTGGCGCTTTTGAACGAATCGAAGGTTCTTGCGCATCCGGCCAGCGTGGATAACGTACCCACCTCCGGCGCAAAGGAAGATCATGTCTCTATGGGCATGACTGCCGCGGTGAAACTGCGGGGGATCGTTTCGAATGCCGAACGCGTGCTGGCGATTGAGCTGCTCGCGGCCGCCGAGGGACTGGAGTATCGCGCTCCGCTTCGTTCGTCGGAACCGATCGAGCGCGCGCATTCCATCGTTCGCGATCTGGCGCCGCAATTGATTGAAGACCGGCCGCTTTCCTACGACATTGAACGCACGGCCGCCGCGATTGAGCGCGGGCGTTTCGACGAATTTATGGCCTAGCGCGAGGAGAAGCATGGAAGCCACTGCCACTGAAATTCGAGCGCCCCGCGGCGGGGCATTGAGCTGCAAAGGCTGGCACCAGGAAGCGGCGATGCGGATGCTGATGAATAACCTGGACCCGGAGGTCGCGGAGCGGCCCGGCGATCTGATTGTCTATGGCGGCACGGGCCAGGCAGCGCGTAATTGGGAAAGCTTCCACGCGATTGTGCGGGCCCTGCGGGGGCTCGAAAATGACGAGACTCTGCTTGTGCAATCCGGCAAGCCGGTGGGCGTGTTTCGCACGCACAGCGAAGCGCCGCGCGTCCTGATCGCGAACGCGAACGTGGTGGGGCGATGGTCGAATTGGGATGAATTTCACAGGCTCGAAAAGATGGGCCTCACGATGTATGGGCAGATGACCGCGGGTTCATGGATTTATATCGGCAGCCAGGGCATTGTGCAGGGCACGTATGAAACGTTCGCCGCGGCCGGGCGTAAACATTTTGGCGGGAACCTGGCAGGTAAATGGATACTTTCAGGCGGAATGGGTGGAATGGGAGGCGCGCAACCGCTCGCCGCGACGATGGCGGGAGCTTCTTTTTTGGGCATCGACGTGGACCCGGCGCGAATTGAAAAGCGAGTTCGCACCGGCTACTGCGATCATTTTGCGCGAAGCCTGGATGAGGCGCTTTCGCTCATTGAAGACGCGCGAAAAAGCGGCGAAGCGATTTCGGTGGGGGTGGCCGGCAATTGCGCGGACCTGGCGCCTTATCTGGCGAGTCGCGGCATCGTGCCCGACATCGTAACCGACCAGACTAGCGCCCACGATCCTCTGAACGGATACGTTCCGAATGGAATGCCGCTTGAGGCGGCGCGGCTGCTGCGCGAGCGCGATCCCGAGGAATATGTCCGGCGCTCCATGGCCGCCATGGCGGCGCACGTGGAAGGCATGCTCCGGCTGCAAAGGGCCGGCGCCGTGACCTTCGATTATGGAAATAACATTCGCACGCAGGCAAGAGCCGCCGGTGTTCACGACGCCTTCGAAATTCCAGGTTTCGTGCCCGAATACATTCGCCCGATGTTTTGCGAAGGCCGCGGGCCATTTCGATGGGTGGCCCTTTCGGGCGATCCGCAGGACATTCGCCGCACCGACCGGCTAGTGCTCGAACTGTTCGGCGATAACCAGGATCTCGCGCGCTGGATTCGCCTGGCGGCAGAGCGCATCCAGTTTCAGGGATTGCCGGCTAGGATCTGCTGGCTTGGCTACGGCGAGCGCGCCGCTTTCGGCTTGGCGATGAATGCGCTCGTTCGCTCCGGCGAAATCAAAGCGCCGATCGTGATTGGCCGCGACCATCTGGACGCAGGCTCGGTGGCGTCGCCGTATCGCGAGACGGAGGCCATGCGGGACGGCTCCGACGCGATCGCAGACTGGCCGCTGCTGAACGCCCTGGTGAATACCGCAGCCGGCGCTTCGTGGGTTTCAATTCACAATGGCGGAGGCGTGGGCATCGGGTACGCGGAGCACGCCGGCATGGTAGTTGTGGCGGACGGCTCGGAAGAAAGCGACCGGCGCCTGTCTCGCGTGCTAACCTCCGACCCCGGCATGGGGATTGCGCGTCACGTAGACGCGGGCTATCCGGAAGCCATCGCCGTCGCGCGCGAGAAGCACGTACAGATTCCGATGGCGCACTGATGCCGGCGAGTTCGCGATATGCAGTCATCAACTGCGGTCAACTGGTCACGGTTGCTGGTCGCGCCCGTCCCCGCGTTCGCGATGAGTTGAAGGACGTCGCCGTTGTCGACGGCGGCGCCATGATTATCCGCAACGGCTGTATTTCAGCGGTCGGCACACAATCGGCAATTCAGCGGCAGATCGCAGATGGGGACCGGATCATTGATGCGGGGGGCCGCGTGGTGCTTCCGGGATTCGTCGATGCTCATACGCACGCCGTCTTCGCCGGAACGCGAGTGGACGAATTCGAGCTGCGCGTCGAGGGCGCCACCTACGAGCAAATTGCGGGCAAGGGCGGCGGCATCCGCTCTACCGTTCGCAAGACGCGCGCCGCCAGTGAAGACGAGCTGTTAGAAAGCGGCGAGCGATATTGGCGCTGGTTCCTGCGCACCGGAACGACCACGGTCGAGGCGAAGTCGGGATATGGCTTGTCTCTCGAAGATGAGTTGAAGCTTCTACGCGTGATCGGCCGTCTTCGCTACGTTCCCACGTTCTTGGGAGCGCACGAAGTTCCCGATGAGTTCCGGGGCGACACAGCGGGCTATGTCCGGCTGGTGATCGAGGAGATGCTGCCGGCGGTATGGCGAGCGCGCCTCGCCGAATACTGCGACGTGTTCTGCGAGCCTACGGTTTTCGATGTGCCTTCGGCGCGACGGATTCTGAGCGCGGCTAAGAATCTTGGGTTCCAGATCCGGATTCATGCCGATCAGTTGTCGCGCTCGGGCGGGTCCGACCTTGCGGCGGAGATGGAGGCAACGACGGCGGATCATCTGGAGCGAATCGAGGATTCGGGAATCGAGAAACTTGCGCGCGCGAACGTTCAGCCCGTGCTGCTTCCGGCGTGCGTTTATACGCTCGGCTGCGAGTTCGCGCCTGCGCGAAAGATGATAGACGCCGGTCTCGCCCTTGTTCTGGCCACCGATTTCAATCCTGGGTCTTCTCCCACGCCTTCCATGCCTTTCGTGCTTTCGCTCGCTTGCACCCAGATGCGAATGACGCCCGCCGAAGCAATTTGCGCGGCTACCGTCAATGCGGCATATAGCGTGGGCCGCGGCGCGGAGATCGGCTCACTGGAGCCAGGCAAGCGCGCCGATTTCGTGATTCACGATTGCCGCGATTACCGCGAGATCGCATACTTCGCGGGAATCGAATCCGCGGAGTCCGTTTACATCGGCGGCGAACTGGCGTACTCGCGAAAAAGCCAGCCATGCAAATAAGGGTCGAAGGCAACCGGGCGCGCATGCCGGGGCTGGTGAATGTTCATTCCCATTCGTTTCAACGTCTGATCCGAGCGCGAACGGAGCATCGCAGTCCGGCTCGGGAAGACAGCTTCTGGACTTGGCGGAATGCGATGTATCGCGTGGCCAATCTGTTAACGCCCGAAGATATTTATCACGTCGCGCGCATGGCGTTCTTGGAGATGCTGCTTGCGGGCATCACCACGGTCGGAGAATTTCATTACCTGCATAATGCGCCCGACGGTTCCCGCTATGACGATCCGAATCTCCTGGCGCTTCGAGTTGCGCAAGCGGCGGAGGACGTTGGAATACGCATCGTGCTTCTACGAACGGCCTACGCGCGCGCAGGTTGGAATCTGCCCGCGAATCCGCTTCAGGCTCGTTTTATCACGTCCACTGCCGAAGCGTTCATCGCGGATACCGAGGCATTGCGCCGTTCGCTTCCTACTGTCCAGATCGGCGTTGCGCCTCACAGCGTGCGCGCTTTACCGCTCGAATACATAAGAGAGATCGTGTTGTACGCTCGCGCGAGCGGCATGCCGGTGCACATGCACGCGGCCGAACAACCGGCTGAAATCGAGGCGTGCATCTCCGAGCATGAAGCGCGTCCTATCGAACTTCTCGCCCGGCACGGCATTCTCGACCATTCCTTCACGGCGGTCCACGCCATTCACATCACGAGCGAAGAGGTTGGAATGCTGGCGGCGGCGCATGCGGGAGTCTGCGCCTGCCCCACCACGGAGCGCAATCTCGGCGACGGCCCAGTGCCGGCCGACCGGCTCTTGGATGCGGGCGTTCCGGTCTGTTTCGGGTCCGACAGCAATGCGCAGATCGATCTGCTCGAAGACGCGCGGGCGCTCGAATACCACCTGCGCATGGAGAAACTGCGCCGAGCAATCCTGCGGCCCGGCTCTTTGCTTTCCGGTTTGACCCACGCCGGCCAACAAAGCCTTGGCTTGGCGGAGCAGCCGAACGATTACGCCATTCTCGATTTGAACGATGCGTCGCTGGCGGGCTCCGATGCCGGGAGCCTGGCAACCGCGATTCTGTTTTCCGCCAACCGCACGGCGGTGCGGGATGTATTCGTCAATGGGCGGCAAGTGATCGAGAGCGGTCGTCACTTCGCGCAAGATGAGATTGTCCGGGAGTTTAGAAGACTGTGCAGCCGTATTGGGTAGCCGATCAGGGCCGGCTATACTCATCACATGCGCAAGCCACATAGACGTGCTGCTCTGCTGACCGCTTCGCTCTTCGCCGCTGCCGTGCTTACGGGCTGCGCGGCTCATGTGGGAGTCGGCTATAGCGTCTACGATCCCTACTACGCCGACTATCATGTCTGGGACCAGCCTGAAATCGGCTATTACAATCAATGGGTGGTGGAGACTCACCGGCCTCACCGCGACTACCGTAAGCTTTCACGCGGAGATCAGCGCGCATATTGGCAGTGGCGGCACGGCCATGGAGCGCACGGCGAACATCGCTAGCGCGCGGTTTCACTATTCGCGGCCGATACCGAGCCGCATAGAAATGAAATAAGACACGCCATCGGAGATCTATCCAGTAGAGACGAGTTTGGATTCTACTCGGATGTCCTTATCTGTAGCCAGACGCATTTCCGTGGGAGCCGAAACCGGTGATGAAACCGGCACTCATTTTCGAGTGTGGGCCCCTCAGCGCAAATCGGTCGTGGTGGTGTTTGAAAATGAATCGACGCCGGCGCCGTTAGAAGCAGAGCCGGGAGGGTACTTCTCCGGTTTCGCGCAGCATGCCGCCGCCGGAACATCTTACAAGCTGCAACTTGACGGCGGCGAAGCATATCCCGATCCAGCGTCGCGCTTTCAGCCTCAGGGGCCACATGGCTGGTCTCAAGTTATCGACGCAGAAAAATTCGCGTGGACAGATGCAGGTTGGGCAGGCGCGCGCCTGAAGGGGCAAGTGATTTACGAACTGCACTTAGGAACCTTTACACGAGAGGGTACATGGGCAGCGGCTGCCGCTAAGCTGGAGTACTTACGCGATACTGGCATCACCGTGATTGAAGTAATGCCCGTCGCGGATTTTCCGGGACGCTTTGGTTGGGGATATGACGGCGTGCAGCCCTACGCGCCGGCGAAGATATACGGCGCGCCGGACGACATGCGGTCCTTTGTAAATCGGGCGCATTCGGTTGGGCTTGCCGTGATCCTGGATGTTGTTTACAACCATTTCGGTCCGGACGGCAATTATGTTACGAAGTTTTCGCCTTTTTACGTCACGGATAAATACAAGACGGATTGGGGCCAAGCAATAAATTTTGACGCCGAACATAGCGGACCGGTCAGAGAGTTCTTTCGGGAGAATGCCGCCTACTGGATTCGAGAATTCCACTTAGATGGGTTACGGCTGGATGCGACGCAGGATATTCACGATGAATCCAACCCACACATACTAGCGGAGATTAGCGAGGCGGCGCGCGGCGCGGCGGGGAAACAGAAAGCTATCTTGTTGATTGGCGAGAACGAGCCGCAGGATACTCGGCTTATTCGGCCTATCGACGAGGGTGGTTATGGATTAGATGCGCTATGGAACGACGATTACCACCACAGCGCGACTGTTGCCCTGACAGGCAAAGCCGACGCCTACTACACCGACTACCGAGGAACGCCGCAGGAATTCTTGTCGGCCGTTAAGTATGGCTACTTATATCAAGGCCAATGGTATCGGTGGCAGAAGAAGCGGCGCGGCAGTTCTACGCTCGGCTTGCCTCGCGCAGCCATGGTGACTTTCATTCAGAATCACGATCAGGTGGCAAACTCCGCGCGCGGGCAGCGAATCCAGGAGCATGGCGCGGCAGGAACGGTGAAGGCGATGACGGCGCTCACGCTGCTTGCGCCCGGCACGCCGATGCTTTTCCAAGGGCAGGAGTTCGCCGCCTCTGCTCCCTTTCTCTTTTTCGCCGATCACAAGCCGGAGCTGGCGGAAAAGATTCGGGAAGGACGCGTCGAGTTCTTGGAACAATGGCGTTCTCTGCGGCTGCCGGAAATGCGGAAGTGCTTCGAGGATCCAGCGGCGGCCTCCACATTCGAGCGCTCGAAGCTCGATCATGCCGAAGTTCAAAAGCATGCCGAAATGTATGCGCTGCATTGCGATCTTCTGCGCCTGCGACGCGAAGACCCGGTGATCTCGCGACAAGGCGAGGATGGAATAGACGGCGCTGTGCTCTCCGATTCCTGCCTGATGGTCAGGTTCTTTTCGCCAAATTTCCGGAACGATCGGCTGTTGGTGGTGAATTTAGGCGTCGAACTCCATCTCGACCCGGCCCCGGAACCGTTGCTTGGACCTCCGGCCAATAGTGAATGGGTCAGCCTTTGGTCTTCCGAGGATCCTGCCTATGGTGGATGCGGAACGGCGCCTCTCGATGGAAAGACGAATTGGAGAATACCAGGCCAGGCGGCGGTAGTGCTGTATCCGGCTCTAGTTACGAGTGAAAATGGATAACCTCTATAAACACAATTCAGGCGATCCACTTAGCAAAGAGGATTTAATCCGCCTTAATTACACCGAATGGCTGGTTACAAACGGACTGGGCGGCTATGCTTCCGGGACTTTGGGCGGAACTCTCACGCGGGTTTTCCATGGATACCTGATTTCCGCTCTGTCATCTCCGTTAGGCCGCACAATGATGCTCAACGACATCTTGGAAGAACTGGTTCTTGCCAACGGCCAGACGATTTCTTTGAACGGCGTTCAGACAGAGAAAGGAGATTATCCCGGCGCGACGGCACATTTGATTAACTTCCGGCTGGATTTCGGCCTCCCTGTGTGGACGTATGAGGCGGGCAGCCTGACCATCGAAAAGAGAGTCTGTCTACCGCATCGGCAGAATACTTCGTATATCGACTACCGAGTTACAGGAGGGAGCGGTTCCGCGAAGCTCCATCTTCGGCCCGCCGTCAACATGCGGGGGCATGAATCTCCGGTAAGCTCGCCTATCGGCAGTTACATGCTGACTGTTCGGGACCATCACTATGAATTGAAACCTCCAAGCGAAATCCCTCCGTTGCGAATGATGCTGATGGGTAAGGACGGACATTTCGCGATGGACTGCCGGACGTTTGCGGACGTCGTCTATAACATCGAACGGAGCCGCGGGTACGAATGGCGCGGCGATCTGTGGAGCCCCGGATATTTCTCCGCTGCGATAGGACCCGGCTCGGATGTTACGGTGGTGGCCTCAACCGAGAACTGGGATGTTATGTCGGCTCTCCACCCGCACCAGGCTTGGGATGCCGAGCACGACCGCAAGCGGCGACTCCTGATGGAAGCGCACCCCGGTACCTGCGATCAGACTTGCCGGGAGCTGGTGTGGGCGGCGGATCAGTTCGTCTTCACTCCAGTGGGCCGGCAGCAGGATACAGCACGGGCCAGGGCGGCTGGAGACGAGATTCGCAGCATTGTCGCCGGTTACCACTGGTTCACCGACTGGGGCCGCGACACGATGATCAGCCTGGAAGGATTGACGTTGATAACGGGCAGGCAAGTGCAAGCCAGTTACATCTTGCGGACATTCGCGCATTACATTCGCGACGGTTTAATTCCGAATATGTTCCCAGAAGGGAAGACGAGCGGACTCTATCACACCGCTGATGCGACGCTCTGGTTCTTCCATGCGCTCAACAAATACCTGGAGAGCGCCAACGACAGGCACCTGTTGAACCAATTACTGCCTCAATTAGTAGATATCATAGGGCATCACCTTCGCGGCACACTCTTTAACATTCACGTAGACCCGGCGGACGGCTTATTAGTGCAAGGGCAGGAGGGATATCAACTTACTTGGATGGACGCCAAGGTTGGAGATTGGGTCGTAACTCCGCGGCGCGGGAAAGCAGTTGAGATTAACGCGCTGTGGTTCAATGCTCTCAAGTTGCTCGAAAAATGGCTGCGCGGCGCGCGCCGCGACAGCGAGGCGGATGGCATGGCGGAACATGCCGCGAGAGCTAGCAAATCTTTTAACCAGCGCTTCTGGTACGAGAAAGGCGGATACCTCTACGATGTAGTGGATTCAGAGGACGGCGGCGACGATGCATCCTGCCGTCCCAATCAGATCTTCGCGATCTCTCTGGAAAATCCGATCCTCGACGACTCGCATTGGAAAGCGGTCGTTAGGACGGTCAAAGAACGGCTGTTGACTCCGGTAGGGCTGCGGTCGCTCGCGCCGGGAGAAAAGGATTACAAGCCGAACTATGACGGCGATCTGCGGTCGCGGGATGCGGCGTATCACCAGGGCACGGTTTGGGCGTGGCTGATTGGGCCGTTCATCGACGCCTGGCTGAAGGTGCACAAAGGCGACTTGAAGACCGCGCGTGAGTTCCTGGACGGCTTCAAACCACACCTGCAGCAAGCTTGCGTGGGCTCCATTAGTGAAATTTTCGACGCCGAGCCGCCATTTACGCCACGAGGCTGTTGCGCTCAGGCATGGAGCGTAGCCGAGGTGCTTCGATCTTTCGTGAAGACAAGCGGCATCGACACGATTGAGGAGAAACCGGCTGAGATGGCGACGGCTAACTGAAAGATATGGGCTGGCAGTAGTCCTGTTACAAACCGCCATCGCTCGTGTCTAATCTGGCATGAGCGATAAAAGCCCGGGCGATCTCTCTGTCAGCCGGCGGGAGTTCGTGGGAACCGCGGTTGCAGGCGGCGCAGCGACGGTGCTGCCCGCTTACGGACAAGTTACCGAGCCCTCGCCGGAGCTGGTCGCGTGCACTCTCACGATCAACGGTCAACGCGAAGACATCCAGGTAGATCCACGAGTGACGCTCTTGGATCTCTTGCGGGAACGCCTTCATCTGACGGGAACGAAGAAGGGCTGCGATCACGGGCAGTGCGGCGCTTGCACGGTTCTTGTGGACGGCAAACGAATCAATTCCTGCCTGACTCTCGCGGTTATGCACGAGGGCAGTAAGATCACGACGATCGAAGGTTTAGCGGAAGGCTCGAATCTACACCCGATGCAAGCCGCGTTTATAGAGTTTGACGGCTTTCAGTGCGGCTACTGCACGCCGGGGCAGATCTGCTCGGCCGTAGCGCTGTTGGATGAGTTGAAGGCCGGGGCGCCGAGCGCCGTAACTCCGAATGTGGCTGAGGTTCGAGCCATCGAAGTGACGGACGATGAGATCCGCGAGCGCATGAGCGGGAATATCTGCCGCTGCGGCGCTTATCCGAACATCGTGGCGGCCGTACGCGCCGTTCAGAGCAGGAGTAACGCATGAGGCAATTTACATACACCTGCCCCAAGACGATCGAGGAGGCGCTCAAGGCGCACACTTCCGAGGCGGCGTTCATCGGAGGAGGCACAAACTTAGTCGACCTGATGAAGATGGGTGTTGAGCGGCCGGCGCGGCTGATTAACATTAATCGCCTGCCGCTTACGAGCATTGAGGAGCACGAAGGCGGTGTTCGAGTGGGGGCGCTGGTAAGTAATTCCGATGCGGCGGCCCATGCATTCATTCGCGAGCGGTATCCGGTTTTGAGCGAAGCTATTCTGGCCGGCGCTTCCCAGCAGCTACGAAACATGGCGACCATGGGTGGGAACCTGTTGCAGCGTACTCGTTGCTACTACTTCTACGATCCGAGTTACAAAGAATGCAATAAACGAACTCCTGGAACCGGCTGCGCCGCAAAGCAAGGCTTCAACCGCATACACGCAATACTCGGCGCGAGCGAGGCCTGCATCGCCGTTCACCCAAGCGATATGTGCGTCGCGTTGTCGGCGTTAGACGCTGTGGTGCAAGTCACGGGGCCGAAGGGCGACAGGTCGATTCCTTTTCGAGAGTTCCATCGATTGCCGGGCAGTATGCCTCAGATCGATACCAATCTTCGGCCGGGCGAGTTAATCACTTATATCGATATTCCTCCAATAACTTACGCGAGGCGATCCACTTACTTGAAAGTGAGAGACCGCAATTCATATGCTTTCGCATTAGTCTCGGTGGCCGCGATACTCGATTTGGATTCCGGAGGCACGTTGCGCCAGGCGCGCATCGCGCTGGGCGGAGTGGCGCACAAACCTTGGCGCGCGACAAAGGCCGAAGGCCTCTTAGCAGGCAAGAAAGTAAATGAGCGAATCGTTCGAGAGGCGGCCGAAGCGGAGCTAGCGAATGCGAAGGCCTATCGACATAACTCATTCAAAGTGGAACTGGCGCAGCGCAGCATTGTGCGCGCAGTGATTGCGGCGGGAGAGAAGAATGCCTGAACTCATCGGCAAGCCCTTAGACCGGATCGATGGACGCTTGAAAGTGACGGGCGGCGCACCGTATGCGTACGAACACCAGGTTCCGAACGCGGTTTACGCGACGTTGATTGTGAGCAGCATTGCTAAGGGTCGCATTGTCTCAATGGAGACGCGACGGGCAGAGCGAACCCCGAGCGTGCTGCTGGTGATGACGCATCTAAATGCGCCGAAATTGCCGCAATTGGAAGGCCAGCCGAAGAAACCGCCGACGGGGCGGGTGGTGCAAGTATTACAGGATGAGGTCGTGAGATACGCGAACCAGCCTATCGGCCTGGTGGTTGCCGAATCGCTGGAAGCGGCTATCGAGGCGGCGCACTTAGTGGAAGTGAAATACGCCGCAGAGCAGCCGGAGCTGGAGTTAGAGAGCCGCTTGTCGCAGGCGGCCGCGCCGCAAAAAGTAGGCGGCGCGCAGGACCCATCGGCGACGCATCGCGGCGACATGCAGGCCGGCATGGCGGAGGCGGACGCGAGAATCGAACACGTTTACTCGACGCCCTTTGAAGTGCACAACCCGATGGAGCCGCACGCCACGATAGCGGTTTGGGACGCGCCGGATCATTTGACTTTGTACGACGCTACACAAGGCGTATTTACCGACCGCGCGAGAGTCGCGCAACTTCTGGGATTACAGGCGGAGAATGTGCATGTTATCTCGCCATATCTGGGCGGCGGCTTCGGGAGCAAAGGGCCGGTCTGGTCGCATGTAATTCTGGCGGCGATGGCGGCTAAACAAGTGAACCGGCCGGTGAAACTGGCCGTCACGCGTCCGCAGATGTTCGGGATGCTCGGGTTCCGTTCGCAAACGAGACAAGCCATGGCAGCGGGCGCCAAGCGCGACGGGACGCTGACCGCGTTGAGCCATGACACAGTCTGTCACACATCCACCTTCGACGAATTCGTAGAATCGGCGAGCTTGCCTTCGCGGATGCTATATGCGACGCCGAACAACAGTACTTCGCATAAATTGATCCGGTCGGACATTGGGACGCCTTCGTTCATGCGCGCGCCGGGAGAATCGGTGGGCACTTACGGGCTGGAAGCCGCGATGGACGAGCTGGCTTATGAGTTGAAAATGGATCCACTCGAGCTGCGGCTGAAGAATTATGCCGAGACAGACCCGGAAAAAAACCTACCGTGGTCGAGTAAGTCGTTGCGGGAATGTTATCGGATGGGCGCGGAGCGGTTTGGCTGGAGCAAGCGCTCGCCCGAACCGCGGTCGATGAGACGGGGAAACGCTTTGGTCGGTTGGGGAATGGCGACTTCGGAGTACCCCACCCGGAGAAGCCCTTCGAACGCGTCGGCTCGATTGAATGCGGATGGGACATTTTCGGTTGACGCCGGGACGCAGGATCTAGGAACCGGTACTTACACGATCATGACGCAAATCGCGGCGGATTCATTCGGCGTGGCCGCGAACCGCGTGAAATTCCGGCTGGGGGATACACTGCTGCCGCAGACGCCGGTTTCAGGTGGTTCACAGACCGCGGCCAGCACGGGTTCGGCTGTCTACCTGGCGGCGCAAGCTCTGCGCGAGAAGTTGATTCAGACAGCCATAAGCGACGCGCGATCTCCGCTTTCGGGAGAAAGCGCGCAAGATGTCGCTCTGGAGAATGGCCGGCTATTTTCTCGCAAAGATCCTTCCAAAGGGGAAACGTTTCAGGCGCTGCTCGCACGAGGCGGCCAGCCGTACCTTGAGGCGCAAGCGAGCGCCAAGCCGGGACCGGAAAAGGAGCGCTACTCAATGTATGCGTTCGGCGCCCAATTCGTGGAAGTTCATGTCGACGCGGACCTTGGGCAGATCAAGGTCGCGCGCATGGTGGGCTGCTTCGGCGCGGGAAGAATTCTCAACGCGAAAACAGCGCGCAGCCAGTTGATGGGCGGCATGGTCTGGGGCATTAGCCTGGCGCTCTATGAAGAAGCTCACACGGACTACCGGCTGGGCCGTTGGGTCAATAACAATCTCGCGGAATATCATGTTCCCACCAATGCCGACGTGGGGCAGATCGAAGTGTTGTGGGTGGACGAAAAGGACGACCACATCAACCCGCTAGGGGCAAAAGGCATTGGGGAGATCGGCATTACGGGCGCCGGAGCCGCGATCGCGAACGCCGTGTTTCATGCGACGGGCAAGCGCGTTCGTGACCTGCCCATTACACTCGACAAAGTCATTGCATAACTTCCGACAAATCGGGACGCGCCGCTAATCCAATAGCCGAGTCCTTCTCGTATATATCCGTATCGGAATCCAGCCAGGAGGACGTTATGGACAATCTGAGAAGCGTATTCTGCATTGCGATGGCCGTGCTGATTTCCGCTCCCGCGCCCGGTTTTGCGGCAAGTCATCGCGAAGCCCCGATTACGGCGCTAGATACTAAGGCCGATATTACAGACATCTATGCTTTCGTCAGTTATGACGATCCGACAAAAGTTACCCTTATTCTGAACGTCGATCCGTTATTGGCGCCGGGCAATGGCCCCAATTACTTTCCGTTCGACGACAACATCCTGTACGCGATCCACATAGACAACAACAACGATGCCGAGGCAGACGTATCGTTCCAGTTTCGTTTTCAGACCGAGATTCGTGCGCCGGAAGTATTCACGGGGTTCGTAGGGGCGGGGAACGGAATTGAGGCGCCGAGTAATTCGCCACCGCCTGTGGCGCCTGGAACGCTGATTGTGCCACCGGCGATCACGGCACTCGATGGCGCCGGGTCGGAAGGACTCAGCTTGCGCCAGACCTATACAGTGACCATGGTGAAGGACGGCGTCGATATACCGCTCAGGAACAGCGCCGGCGGGTCGCTTTTCGCAGTTCCTACGAATGTGGGTCCGCGAACCATGCCTAATTACGCGGAGCTGGCTCAACAGGGCATTTACGGTCTGTGCGACGGCGTCAAAGTATTTGCGGGGACGGTGGACGATCCTTTCTATATCGACCTGGGCGCGACTTTCGATTCGTTAAATCTTCGCATGGGGACGGCGAGAAGTATCGGGGGCGTGCTTACGCCCGCGCAAGATGCGGACGACAACACGAACACGGCGCCCGATTTTGTCTCCGGGTTTAACGTAAATACAATTGCCATTGAAGTGCCGATAGCAATGCTGACGCGCACCGGCAAACGGGAGCCTGCGGCCAGTCCCGCGGCGACCATCGGGGTATGGGGAACGACGTCGCGTCCACGCGTCACCGTGCGCCGCGCGTCGGGCGGACCGGACTACTCCGGAGGCTGGACGCAGGTGCAACGCATGGGAAATCCGCTGATAAACGAACTTATTATCGGCACGGGTAACAAGGACTTCTGGAGCATGAGTCATCCGGTAAACGACTCGCAATTTGCGCACTACGCTTTGGACCCGCTTCTAACTCGCGTGGTGAATGCCGTGTATGGAATCAATATTCCGCCGCCACCGCGCAAAGACCTCTTGCTGCTGATGCAGTACCTGCCGCCTATAGCGGCCAGCGGCACGCCGCCCGGACCGGTCGCCGATCTGCTGCGGCTGAACACCGGCGTACCGCCTACGCCCAAAGCGAGCCGCAAGAGGCTGGCAGTGCTGGCGGGCGATCTCGGGGGATTTCCGAATGGCCGTAGAGTCTCCGACGATGTGACCGACATCGCGCTGCGCGTCGTGGCCGGCGGAGTGTTAGTGAGCGGCTTCAATGTCTATCCCAATAACCTGTTAGGCGATGGCGTGAATACCAACGATGTTCCGTATCAGGAGACATTTCCTTACGTGGCGTTCGCGCACGACGGACGCGACAGCCGGCATATCGATCCGGGTGAGCCGGGATGCACGATGGGCGCGGGCGCGCCGTGCCCGGTGAACTGATGCGCGTGTTCTGGTCAGTTATGTTGGCGGCGCTGGGGTGCTTGCGAATCCCAGCGCAGACCGATCAATCGCCCGTCGAGCGGCGAATCGCCACGGCGCAAAAGAAGATCCAGGCCGATTCTAAGTCGTGGCAGGCTTACAACGAGCTTGCGGCGGCATTGTGCCGGAAGGCTCGCGACGACTCCAAGAGCGCAACCTATGACGAAGCTCAGAAGGCGTTAGACCGATCCTTTTGGTTTTCACCCGGTAACTATGAGGGCCAGAAAGCGCAAGTTATGGTGTTACTCGGCGAGCACCGGGCCGTGGACGCACTAAAGCTGGCAACCGAACTGAACAGCAAAGTTCACGACGATATTGGCGTCTGGGGTTTGCTGGTGGATTGCAACGCTGCGCTGGGTAACTATGCGGAAGCCGAGTACGACGCGCAGTGGATTCTGGACCTTCGCGCAGGCAGCAGTTTGGGTTTTGAGAAAGCGGCCGGGCTGCGCTTCCATTTCGGCGATCCGGAAGGCGCGATCGAATTCTACGAGGAGGCGAGCCGACGGACATCGGCGAACGATGCCGATCAACGCGCGTGGCTGCTGACTCAGATCGCGAGCATCCAACTCGCGTCTGGAAATTCGAAGCAGGCCGAGGACCGGCTGGCGGAAGCGCTGAAGCTGTTTCCCGATTCACAGCTTGCGCTCGGGTTGCGGGAGAAGGCGAGGACGGCGGAGGCGCGCCGATGAAGGCGGCGTTCGTCGCGCTCATGGTCGCGGGTGTCGCATGGGTCCCCATTGCATCGGGTCAGGATTCGTTCGGCCTGCGATCGATTGGCGCGCTCGGCCGGGCGAAGGTGGACGAGCGGATCGGAGTGTACGAGCGGCTGCTCGGCGGTGCGCCCGAGGACCTGCGATTGCAGGGCGGCCTGATCGCGGCATATCTGCAGAAGGTGCGGGAGACGGGGGATCGCGCATACCTGGATCGAGCATCGACGCTTGTGGATCGTATGCTCCAGACCGATGGCGGAGATTTCTCGGCGCTGCGATTCGAGAACGAGATCGATTTACAGCGGCACGAGTTCCAGGCTGTGGCCGAACGCGCGGAAGACATGGTGAAGTATGCGCCCTCGGATGCCGGAACGTGGGGCAACCTGGGGGATGCATCCATGGAGCTTGGCGACTATGAACAAGCGGGCCGGGCTTATAGGCGAATGTTCATGCTGCGACCGGATCTTGGGAGTTATAACAGGCTGGCTTACTTCCGGTTCGTGACAGGCGATGCGGCGCAAGGGATTGCATTGATGAAAGAGGCTGTTGCGGCGGGCGATCCGCAGGCGGAGAACACGGCCTGGTGCTGGGCAGAGCTGGGAGACATGTATTTGAAGACGGGGAGAGTGGGCGAAGCGGCAGAGGCGTATCAATCGGCGCTGGAGCTGTTTCCCGCCCTGCATCGCGCCAGCGCGGGCCTTGGGAAGGTGGAAGCGGCGCGCGGCGACACCCTAGCGGCCATTCGCAACTATGAGCGCGCGCAATCGATTGTGCCGCTGGTCGAGTATGCGGGAGCGCTTGAAGATCTATACACAAGGGCTGGAATGGCGGCGAAGGCGAAGCAGCAGCGAGAGCTGATTGAAGTAGTGGAGAAGCTTGGCTTGGCGAATGGCGAAAGGACGAACCGGAATCTGGCGCTCGTGCTGGCAGATCGCGGGCGCGACCTGGAGGTGGCGGTCAGGTTGATGGAAACCGAGATTCCGACGCGTGGCGATGTGTACACCTGGGATGCGTTTGCGTGGGTGCTGTTCAAGAGCGGACGCTTGGCGGATGCCAAGGCGGCCAGCGCGAAGGCGCTGAAGCTGGGCACGCCGGAGCCGATGTTTTATCGCCACGCCAAGCAGATTGCGAGCGCGCAATGAAACGGCTCTGGATCTTGACAATGACCGCGACGGCGATCGCGGCGGCGCATCCGATGGGCAACTTTAGCGTCAGCCATTACGCGAAGCTGGAAGCGACCACTCGGGGCATCGAGATCGAGTATGCGCTGGATCTCGCCGAAATACCTACATTCGAAATTCTGCGGAGCTGGAACCTGGAGCGCGGCAGTCCGCAGGGCGAGCTGGACGCCAGGGCGCGGCAGCAGGCGCGCGAGTGGCTGAACGGGTTAACGATTTCCGTGAATGGCCGGCCGGTGAAGGCGCGGTTCGAATCGGCGAGTTTGGCGATTGCGGATGGCGCCGGCAACCTGCCGATTCTGAGGATCACCACTCGCGGCCATGTGGAGGCGCGCGGAGGAACGATTGAATATGAGGACCGCAATTATCCAGACCGGACGGGTTGGAAGGAGATCGTCATTGACGCGGGGCGAGGCGCGGTTTTGCGAAAAGCGAGCGAGACAAGCACGGATATCAGTCGAGCGTTGACGCATTATCCACCCGACCCCACGGTGGCGCCGCCTCAAGATCTGCGAGCCGAATTGACCTGGACGGCGGACCTGCCGGCAGTAGCCGCGCCGTCTAGAGTCGAGCCCGTTGCAATCGCCCGCATTGCGCAGCCGCGCGCTGCTCCCGCCGCGGCCGCGCCGGCAACGTTGATGGTTCAGGGCGCGCCGCCGGGCACTGTAGCCCGTGGAGATTTCCTTTCGAAGCTGATGCACAGGCGAGAGCTGACCCCGTGGATGATTCTTCTGGCTTTGGGCGCCGCGTTTGCGTTGGGAGCGGCGCATGCATTGACGCCGGGCCACGGGAAGTCGATTGTGGCGGCTTATCTGGTGGGGTCCCGCGGCACGCTCAAGCATGCCGCGTTTCTGGGCGCAGTGGTGACGTTCACGCATACGATTGCTGTATTTGCGCTTGGGTTGGCGACGCTGTTTCTATTCCGTTTTGTGGTTCCCGAAAAGATCACGGTTGCGCTCGGTGTGGTGTCGGGGCTTTCGATCGTGGTTGTGGGGGCATGGATGCTGTACAAGAGATTGCCGAAGCGAGGGCACTCGCACGGGCATCATCACCACGGGCACGAGCATCACCACGACCACCATCATCACCACGACCACCATCATCACCACGAGCATGCTCACGATCACGGCCACACCCATTCGCATGTGCCGGATGAGATCTCCTGGGGCAGCTTAGCCGCGTTAGGAGCAAGCGGCGGGTTAGTGCCGTGCGAGTCCGCGCTGGTCTTGCTGTTAGGCGCTATTGCGCTTGGCCGCGTGGGGCTGGGGTTGCTGCTGCTACTCTCTTTCAGTTTGGGGCTTGCGCTGGTTCTGATGGCGATCGGGATGATTGTGCTGTATGCGAAGAGGCTGCTGCCTGCGCGCAAACAAAATTCGCACCATCCGATTTGGCGATGGCTGCCGGTAGCGTCGTCAGGCGTGGTGATGGCGGCGGGACTCGTCATGACGGGCGTTTCGCTGGGGTGGATTCAGCCGAAGTGGATCTGGTAACAGCTCGCCAGCGGCCGTCCGCTACTGCAATTGCTTGTGACGAAAACAGGTCACAAGATGATCGTTGACGATGCCCACGGCCTGCATGAATGCGTAGCAGATGGTTGAGCCCACGAAATTGAAGCCGCGTTTCTTCAGGTCTTTGCTGATGACATCCGAGAGCGGGGTGCGAGCCGGCAAGTCTTTTATGCTGCGCAGATGATTTTGGATGGCTCGGCCGCCGGTGAATTTCCAGATGTACGCGTCGAAAGCGCCGAATTCTTTCTGCACGGCGAGAAAGGCCTTGGCATTCTGCACGGCAGACAGAATCTTCAGACGATTGCGCACGATGCCGGGATTGGCAAGTAGCGCCGCGATCTTCTCGTCTTCATAGCGAGCAACTTTGCGCGGTTGAAAATGGTCGAAGGCGGCGCGATAGGCCGGCCGTTTGTTCAGAATCGTCGACCAACTCAGCCCGGCTTGCGCGCCTTCGAGCACGAGGAACTCGAACAAAGCGCGGTCGTCATGCAGCGGCACGCCCCACTCGTGGTCGTGATAGGAAGTCATGACGGGATCGGTAGTCGTCCAGGCGCAGCGCGGAAGATCGGGGAGGGGCGTGGGCCTATCGGCGGGCACACGGGAATCGTAACAGAGATCCCCAGGCATATTCGCCATATGTTCGCCTTATAATAACGATGTGGCAGATGCAGATTATGTGGAGTTGCATGCGCGGTCGGCGTTCTCGTTTTTAGAAGGCGCATCGCTGCCGGAGGAGTTGGCGTCGCGCTGCGCGGAACTGAATGAGCCGGCGATGGCATTGACAGACGCGCATGGAGTTTACGGCGCGCCGCGATTTCATCTGGCGGCGAAGAAACTCGGCATTCGCGCGTTGATTGGGGCGGAGGTAAACAGCCAGGAGAACTGCCGTTATACGCTGCTGGCAGAGAGTCGCCGAGGATACCAGAACCTATGCCGGCTCCTCACGCGCACAAAGTTCCGGCCTCACGATGGGTCGCAAGGAGAGGCGCACGCTGGCGCCGGCCGCAGGGGCAAAACGGAAAATCCATATGCAACCGAGGGCGATTTCGCTGAATTCGCGGAAGGTTTAGTCTGCCTCACGGGGGGAGACGAGGGGCCGCTGGCCGATGCCGCGAAAGCGGGCGAGCGGCTGGACCGGCTGGTTCGAACGTTTGGCGCGGGAAATGTTTTTGTAGAATTGCAGCGGCATTACCGGCGCGAGCAGGAGGCGCGGAATCAGAAGCTTATAGATCTGGCGAGCAGGAAGAAGCTGCCTCTGCTTGCGACTAACGGCGTCACGCAGACGACGGCGGAGCGGCGGGAGTTGCAGGATGTGCTGACGTGCCTGCGTCATAAGAAAACCATCGCCGAGGCGGGAAGACTTCTGAATTTCAACTCCGAGCGGTACATGAAGACGCCGGCCGAAATGCGCGCGTTGTTTTCCGATTATCCGGAGGCGGTCGCGAATACGCGCGAGCTGGCGGCGCGCCTCGATTTTACGCTGACGAACCTGGGATATGAATTCCCGCGGTATCCGGCGCCGAAGGGGGAGACGGAGATGTCGTATCTGCGGCAACTGGCGGATGCGGGCGCGCGGCGGCGGTATCAGCCGTATTACGCGGCGGCGCAAAATCAGGTGGAGCGCGAGCTGGCGTTGATAGAGAAGCTGAAGCTTGAAGGTTACTTCCTGATTGTTTGGGACATTGTCGATTTCTGCCGCAGGAAAAATATTTTAGTGCAGGGGCGAGGTTCGGCGGCCAATAGCGCGGTTTGCTATGCGCTGGGAATTACGGCCGTGGATCCGGTGGGCATGGAGCTGCTCTTCGAACGTTTTCTTTCGGAAGAGCGCGGCGAGATGCCGGACATCGATCTCGACCTGCCGAGCGGAGATCAGCGGGAACGCGCCATTCAATATGTATATGAACGCCACGGGCAATTGGGCGCGGCGATGACGGCGAACGTGATTACGTATCGCGGGCGGTCGGCGGTGCGCGATGTCGGTAAAGTGCTGGGCTTCGATGAGCAGGAGATAGGGCGGCTGGCGGCGCAGATCAATCCGTTTGAATGGAAAGACTCGAAGGACTCGCTGGAGCGCAGGTTTGCGGAGCAGGGATTCAATTTGCGCGATCCGCGCACGCGGAAGTTTTACACGCTGACGAATGAAATTCTGGAATTGCCGCGGCATTTGGGGCAGCATTCGGGCGGCATGGTGGTGTGCCAGGGGCAGCTCGATTCGATTGTTCCGCTAGAGCCGGCGGCCATGCCGGGACGCGTGGTTGTGCAGTGGGACAAAGACGATTGCGCGGACCTGGGAATTATCAAGGTAGACCTGCTGGGGTTGGGAATGATGGCGGTGCTCGAAGACACGATCGCGATCGTGCGCGATAAGGAGAGCAAGGAAATCGACCTGGCGCATCTGCCGCAGGACGATCCGGATGTGTACCAATGCTTGCAGAAGGCGGACACCATCGGGCTTTTTCAGGTGGAAAGCCGGGCGCAGATGTCGTGCTTGCCGCGCATGAAGCCGGTAAAGTTTTACGACATCGTGGTGCAGGTGGCGATCATCCGGCCGGGACCGATCGTGGGCCAGATGCTGCATCCCTATTTGAAGCGGAGGCAAGGATTGGAGGCGCCGGCGTGTTTGCATCCATCGCTAGAGCCGGTGTTGAAGAGAACGCTCGGCGTGCCGTTGTTTCAGGAGCAGTTGATCAAGATTGCGATGATCGCGGCGGGGTTCACCGGCGGCCAGGCGGAAGAATTGCGGCGCGCATTCGGGTTCAAGCGGTCTGAAAAACGCATGAAAGAAGTGGAGGTCAAGCTGCGCGCGGGCATGGACCGGAAGGGCATTACGGGCGAGACGCAAGAGCGGATCGCGCAGGCGATTACATCGTTCGCGCTATATGGGTTTCCGGAATCGCATGCGGCGAGCTTCGCGCTGATTGCGTATGCAAGCGCGTATTTGAAATGCCATCACCTGGCCGCATTCACCACCGCGATGCTGAACAATCAGCCGATGGGATTTTATGCTCCGGCGACGCTGGTGAAAGACGCGCAGCGGCATGGGCAGCGTTTTCGCCCGGTGGATGTCTTGCGGTCGGATTACAAATGCACGGTAGAGACGGACGGCAAGGCGGCGTATGTGCGGCTGGGGTTGAATTATGTGCGTGGATTGAGCGGCGCCACCGCGCAAAAAATAGAGCGGGAGCGCAAGAGCAGGCCGTTCGATTCGATGCGCGACTTAATCCTGCGCGTGCCGGAATTGCATAAGGACGAAATAGCGGTGCTGTCCGAGTTGGGCGCTCTGAATGCGCTGCCGAAAGAGAAGGCGGACCGGCACAGGCGGGGGGCTTTGTGGCAAGCTCAATTGGCGCTTCGGCCCGTGGGGGAATTGTTTGAGAGCACGGCGGACGAGGGCGAGCCGGCGCCGCTCGCGCCCATGACGCCGGGGCAGCGCACATACGCGGATTTCGACAATAGCGGACTGACGATCGGCAAGCACCCCATGAGCTATTACCGCGAGCGCATGCGTAAACGAGGCGTGATGGATGCGGCAACCGCCAAGGCCCAGCGCAACGGCATGATATTAAGCGTGGCGGGATGCGTAATTACGCGGCAGCGTCCGGGGACTGCGAAAGGATTTGTCTTCATGAGCCTGGAGGATGAGACCGGGATTGTCAACATCATTGTGCAGCCGGATCTTTTCGACAGGCGGCGAAAGGTCTGCACAACGTCCCCATATGTGCTGGTAAAGGGCGTGCTGCAGAGTATTACGGGAGTGATTTCGGTGAAGGCGGGCGAGATTGAGGAGCTGAGTTTTCGAGACGCCGCGGTGATGCGGTCGCACGATTTTCACTAGCGCCTGGCGAAAGGCCGGCGCGCGGTTCGCGGCAGCCATTGTAAATTGAAAGCGGTTTTCAATGGACCGACGGAAGTTCTTTACAAGCGCAAGCGCCTTCGCGGCTTCGCTCGCAGTTCGCGCGCAGGAGCCCAAGCCCGAGCTACAGGAGCCCAGCCCCGCGGATGCGCGGCGCGCGCCGGGCGTGTCGCCACCCGGCTTCGAACTCGATGAGCTGACGGTGGCGGACCTGGCGGCCGGAATGAAGCAAGGGGCTCTCAGCGCCGAACGCATTGCGCAGCTATATCTGGAACGCATTGAGGAAGTGGACAGGCGCGGGCCACTGCTGCGCTCGGTAATCGAAACCAATCCGGATGCGCTGGCGATTGCGCGCTCGTTAGACGAAGAGTACAAGGCGAAAGGGCCGCGCGGGCCCTTGCACGGAATTCCGGTGCTGCTCAAAGACAACATCGAAACCGGAGACAGGATGCAGACCACGGCGGGCTCGCTCGCGTTGGCAGGGAAGCCGGCGGCGCGCGATGCGTGGGTGGCGGAGCGCTTGCGGTCGGCGGGCGCGGTGATCCTGGGCAAGACGAATTTGAGCGAATGGGCGAACTTCCGCTCGACGCATTCCACCAGCGGGTGGAGCGGGCGCGGCGGGCAGACGAAAAATCCATATGCGCTCGACCGCAATCCCTGCGGATCGAGCTCAGGGTCTGCGGCCGCGGTCGCCGCAAATCTGTGCGCGCTGGCGGTGGGATCGGAGACGGATGGGTCGGTGGTTTGCCCATCGTCGATGTGCGGAATTGTAGGCATCAAGCCCACGCTCGGATTGATCGGCCGGTCGGGAATCGTTCCCATCGCACACAGCCAGGACACGGCGGGGCCGATGGCGAGAACAGTGCGCGATGCGGCTCTGCTGCTGGGCGCGATGGCGGGCGTGGATGCGAGAGACGCCGCGACGCAGGCGGCCGCTGCAAAGTCGCAACCCGATTACACTCGGTTCCTCGACCCAAACGGGTTGCGCGGCGCGCGGATCGGAATAGCGCGGCAATATTTCAACATCGGTCCCGCCGTGACCGCGGTTATGGAGGAATGCATCGCGCTGATGCGAAACGCGGGCGCCGAGATCGTGGATCCGGCGGATCTGTCCAATTTCGAAACCTGGCGCGATACGGAGACCCAGGTGCTGCTGTACGAGTTCAAAGCGGATTTGAACGCTTACCTGCAGGCGCGTGGCGCGGCCGTGCGGTCGCTCGCCGATTGCATCGCTTTCAACCGCGCCCATAGGGCGCAAGAGATGCCGTATTTCGAACAGGAGTTGTTCGAGCAGGCGCAAGAAAAAGGGCCGCTGACGGAGAAGGCGTACAAAGAAGCGCTTGCGGCGAATCATCGTCTGACGCGGAAGGAAGGAATCGACGGAGCGATCGCCAAGCACAAAGTAGACGCGATTGTGGGGCCCACGGCGGGACCGGCTTGGCTGACCGACTGGGTGGCAGGGGACCGCACCGACAGCGGATGCGCGTCGCCGCCAGCGGTATCCGGGTACCCGCACATCACGGTGCCTGCAGGCTTCAAGTTCGGACTGCCGCTGGGGATTTCGTTCTTCGGCGCGGCATGGACCGAACCGAAGTTGATCAAGTACGCCTATGCCTTCGAACAAGCGCGGCGGGCCCGGCAGAAGCCCGGCTTTTCACCCGGTGTAATTTTCTACGCGTAAAGCCGCGTATTCACCGCATCCTACTAGTGATGGCGGAAAAGCATCGAGTTCTCATTCTGGGCGGCGGATTTGGCGGATTGTATGCGGCGCAGGCGCTACGCGGCGAGCCTGTGGACGTAACCATCCTGGACCGGAGGAACTTTCATTTATTCCAGCCGCTGCTTTATCAAGTCGCGACTGGATCTTTGTCCCCGGGCGAAGTGGCTGCGCCCTTGCGATCGGTGTTGCGCAAGCAGAAGAACACGCGCGTGCTGCTGGGGGAAGCAGTGGACATCGATCCCGGGTCGAAGCGCGTTCTGCTCAAAGACGGAGGAACCATCGATTACGATTCGCTGATTGTCGCGACAGGTTCGCAGAGCGCATATTTCGGGCATGACGAATGGCGCGAGTGGGCCCCCAGCCTCAAGAGCGTGGAGGAAGCCACGCAGATCCGGCACAAAATTCTATTGGCGTTCGAAGTTGCCGAGCGCACCGCCGATCCGGCGGAGCGGACCGCGTGGTTGACGTTCGTGATCGTTGGCGGCGGGGCGACCGGAGTGGAACTCGCCGGGGCTCTAGGTGAAATTGCGAACGAGACGCTGAAGCACGATTTTCGTTCCATTCGCCCGCAAGATGCTCGGATTATCGTGGTGGACGGAGGACAGCGGCCCTTGGCCAGCTATCCCGAGGATCTGTCGCACAAGGCGGAGCGCTCTTTGTTGAAACTTGGCGCGCGCGTCCGAACGGGAGTGATGGTGACGTGCGTGGATGGTAACGGAGTGACGCTGAAGACCCATTCGGGAACGGCGCACATTGCGTCTCACACGGTCATTTGGGCCGCGGGCGTCGCCGCTTCGGATTTCGGGCGCCGATTGGCCACGCGCACGAACGCCGAGACAGACAAGACCGGCCGTATCACGGTGAGCGAAGAATTGACGATCCCGAACCATCCCGAGATTTTTGTGGTTGGCGACCTGGCGCTCCGTCTGGACGGGCAGGGTAAAGCGCTCCCGGGAGTCGCGCAGGTGGCCATGCAAGGCGGAGCGTACGCGGCAAAGGCGATCGTGAAACGGATCGGCGGCAATCGCCACGTGAAGCCGTTTCGCTATTTCAATAAAGGAGACATAGCGGTCATCGGCCGGGCCGCCGCGGTCGCCGATATCTTCGGGCTGCATCTTTCAGGACTGTTGGCATGGCTCGTTTGGGTCTTTATCCACCTGATGTACATAGTGGAGTTTCAGAGCCGGATCGTGGTGTTTGTGCAGTGGGCATTTCTCTACCTGACGTTTAATCGCGGAGCGCGCCTGATTACCGGGAGCGCGGCCACCGACGCGGTGGCGCGAGCAGAACCGCTAACCAACCACGCCGAAGCCTAGGGGCGGAGTTGGTGATAGCGTAAATGCATCGCGATGGAGCTACTGATCTCGCAGCCTGAAGGCGATTCGAAAACAGTCGAATTGAAGCAGGACGCTATTTCTCTGGGGCGTTCGGCCGATAACGACCTGGCGTATCCGGACGACCCGTGGCTATCGCGGTATCACCTGCGTTTCGAGCGGAGAGCGGGCGCTTGGTTTGTGCGGGACTGCGAAAGCCGCAATGGAACCATGTTGAACGCGAAAGCTTTGCGAGAGCCGAAGCGGCTTCGCTCCGGAGATCGGTTGTATGCGGGAAACCTGACGATCGAAGTGCAGGAGAAGCCCGCTGCCGAAGAAGTCATCACGTTTGTGCCGGACGCGCGCGACCAAACAAGGCGCGAAGCCACCGTCGTGACAAGTCTGGACAATGTTCTTCGCAAAACCAGCGAGGCGGGTCCCCAGACCAAGGCGCTGATTCGAGCCGGGCAGGAACTGGCTAGCCATCGCCCTCTCGAAGAAGTGTTCTCGGTCATTCTCAACCTGGCGCTTTCGGCGGTGCAGGCCGAACGAGGCGTAATCCTCACGCTCGAGAAAAGCGGCTTGACCCTGCGAGCGAGTAAAGGGGAAGGGTTCACGGTCAGCACAGCGGTGCGAGACAGAGTGCTGCGGGAGAAATGCTCGCTCATGGTGACGGACGCGCAGCTAGATTCGGCATTGCGCGAGCAGAAAAGCATCCTGCTTCACCGGGTGCGCAGCATGATGGCGGCCCCGCTGCAGACGCGAGAGCAGGTGATCGGCTTGATTTATGTCGACAACGGCGCAGTGATCCGGCCGTTTTCGCAAGACGATCTGGACTTGCTCACGGTCATGGCGAACGTAGCGGCGATTCGCATTGAGCACGCGCGCCTTGCGGAGGTGGAGCAAGCGGAAAAGCTGATGCAGATCGAACTGGCGCAGGCGAGCGAGATCCAGCAAAGCCTTCTGCCGTCGGAAGCCCCGGCGTGCTCCGGCTACGACGTGGCCGGGTACAATCTGCCGTGCCAGGCAGTCGGCGGCGATTACTACGACTTTCTGACTTACAAAGACGGCCGGCTTGGCGTGGTGGTCGGGGATGTCGCGGGAAAAGGCTTGCCGGCGGCCATCATGATGTCCAGTCTCCAAGCGCGAGTGCAGATGCTGTGCGAGACATGCCCTGAGCCGGCCTACGCTGTGACGATTCTCAATCGATCGCTTGCCGAGCGCTGTCCGCCTGGCCGGTTCATCACTTTTCTGTACGCGTTATTGGATCCGCATACGGGCCGCGTGGAGTATTGCAACGCCGGGCACAACTATCCCATCATAATTCGTTCGAATGGCGGAACCGAGCAGTTGCGGGACGGAGGCCTGGTTCTTGGAATCCAGGAGTCGATTACCTATGAGCCGTGCGAGACGGCGCTCGCCTCAGGAGACTTGTTGGCTCTTTACAGCGACGGAGTGACGGAAGCGCGGCGATCGAACGGAGAAGAGTTCGGCGAGAGCGGTCTGGCTGAGTTTCTGGAGTCTCGAAGCACAGAACCTTGCGCGGATACGGTCAATGCGCTTGCGCAGCATGTGCGGGAGTGGTGCGCCCAGCCTTCCTTTCACGACGACTTCACGGTGGTACTGCTTCGGCGGCTCTAGACGTAATCAGTCCGCATGGAACGCATCCAACTCTCAGGGTAAGACTAAGTTCGCCGAACGAGGAGAGAATCGATGCGATTGATAGCGGATTTCATTTTCCTGGTGTTGTTTTTTGTGTTCCTGTTTGGATGGCTGGTGGCGTGGCTCGCATTTCACGTGACGGTGGGATTTGTCCACGTGTTGATCGTGCTCGCGATCATCTTCCTGATCATTCATTTTGTGCGTGGCCGGCGGTCGGTTTAGGCGATCGGCGACTGCGTAAGGAAAAGGGCCGTCCTTGTGAAGAGCGGCCCTTTCGCTTGAAACGACGGCGATTTGTTTACCGGGGAGACGTGGCCGTCGAGCCTGCGCCCGTGGCCGTGTTGGCAGTACCGCTACCGGTGCCGCTGGTATCCCCCGTGCCCGTGCTGCGCTTTCGGTTGTGCCGGTGGCCCGAACCTGAACTACCGGTGCTGCCGGTTTGACCCATCGAGCCGGATTGACCACCGGACTGGCCGGCACTGCCCGATTGACCGCTGCCCGATTGACCTGCACTGCCCGATTGACCCGCGCTGCCCGATTGACCTGCGCTTCCCGCGCTTCCGGACTGACCGGCGCTTCCGGCGCTCCCCGCGCTGCCGCCCGATTGCGGCAGCCCGAACGCCATGAGCGGGATGGAAACTGCAGCCAGGATGAGTGAGTAGAGAGTCTTCTTCATACTTTCAGCTCCTTTTAGCTTCGCTAACTAACTTGGGTAACTCCGCTCCCCATCGACTGAAAGTTACGAGGGAGCAGTTCCGTAAGAGAGGACTCATCCCGCCTGAGGCAAATTACCTAGTCAAATTACTCGCGGCGACTTATGAACCGCCGGGATCCGAGGCAGCGGAGGGCTGCGATACGCTAACGGCTTATGGAAAAGCCGATCTGGTGCAGCCTGTCAGCGCTGATTTGTGCCGGGGTGGTGAGCGCCTGGGCGCAGACCGCGCCATCCCTGAAGGCCGAGCTAAATCGAAGGATCAGCGGCGCCCTAGCGGCGGCCGGCGCGCCCAGCGTGTCCGTGGCGGTTGTACAGCAGGGGCGCGTAATTTATGCACGGGCGTTTGGGAAAGCCGATATCGCGAAAGACCGCATGGCTACGACGGGCACGCGCTATGCGGTCGGCTCTATCAGCAAGCAATTCACGGCCGCCGCTCTGTTGCTAGAGCAGGAGCAGGAAAAGGTTTCGCTCGACGATAAGGTTTCTAAGTACTATCCGGACCTGACGCGCTCCGGAGAAGTGACGATTCGAGAGCTGCTCTCGCACACTTCCGGGTATGAAGACTATGCGCCGCAGGATTATCTGATTCCCGAGTGGACGCACGAGATCACGCCGGAACAGATTCTGGACCGCTGGGCGAAGAAGCCGTTGAATTTCGATCCGGGAACGCAGTGGCAATACAGCAACACGAATTTTGTTCTGGCGGGCAAGATTCTGGAGAAGGTCTCCGGACAGGAACTATTGGCGTTCCTCGGAGAACATTTCTTCAAGCCGCTCGGCATGGCCTCGGCGGGTGACTGCGAAGCGCATAATCCCGAGGACGCGACCGCGTATACGCGGTATGCGCTGGGACCACCGCGCCAGGTGGGCCGCGAGGCCGCCGGCTGGTACTTCGCGGCCGGCGAGTTGTGCATGACGGCGGAAGATCTGGCTAAGTGGGACGTCAATTTCCTGGACAAGAAAATCTTGTCCGCGAAATCATACGAGGAGTTCACAACAGAGATGAAGCTCAAAAACGGCAGGCCCGCGCACTATGCGTTGGGGCTCAGCATCTCCGACTTCCGCGGCACTCCGTTAATCTCGCACAGCGGGGAGGTTTCGGGATTTCTGGCCGCCAACGGCGTGCTTCCGGAGAAGAAAGCCGCGACCGTGGTGTTGTCGAACGAAGACGGCGTCAATTTGATCGGGCCGCTTTCGCAGGAGATTCGAGCGCTGCTGGTGGACCCGCCGGACGCAGCCGCCGAGCAGCAGGACCGGCAAGCGCGCGCCGTGTTGGAAGGCTTGCAAACGGGACGGATCGATCGGTCACTATTCACAGCGAATGCGAACTCCTATTTCAGCGAAACCGCTTTGAGCGACTATCGAAACTCGCTCGCGCCGCTCGGCGAGCTGCAGTGGCTCACTCGCCTGGGAGATTCGCAGCGTGGTGGAATGACGCACATGAGTTACCGGGCGCACTTTGAGAAGAACAGCGTGCTGCTGAACATCTACTTGACGCCGGATGGAAAATTCGAGCAGTTCCTGGTGGAAGAACAATTGTAAGCGGGCGCGGTTGCTAGCATCGTGGTAAGCGAAGCGGGCGGGCGGGCGTTCGGCTCAGCCCTCACGCTTGCAACTTTTTTCATGCTTCGACCCTATCGCGGAGTGATGCCGCGCATTGCAGACTCCGCTTATATCGACTCAAGCGCGCAGATAATCGGCGATGTAGTTATCGGAGAGCGCTCCAGCGTGTGGCTGAACGTGTCGATTCGCGGAGACGTGAACTACATTCGAGTGGGCGAGGAGACCAGTATTCAGGACAACACGGTGCTGCATGTGGATCACGATTTGTATCCATGCATCGTGGGCAACCGGGTTACGGTGGGGCATCGGGTGGTGCTGCACGGCTGCGACGTCGCCGACGACGCGCTGATCGGTATTGGGGCAGTGGTGCTGAACGGCGCAAAAATCGGCGAGGGCGCGGTGGTTGCGGCGGGCGCCCTGGTTCCGGAGAACATGGAGATTCCGCCGGGGGTTCTTGCGATGGGGATGCCGGCGCGCGCGCGGCGGGAAGTCACGGCGGAGGAGCGTGAGCGCTTTCGTAAAAACTGCGCCAACTATGTGCGCGTAACCGCCATTTACAAGGAAGAGCAGCGTTGATCCACAGTGTAAAAGGGATGCGCGACATCCTGCCGGCTTCGAGCGGCGCGTGGAACCAGGTGGAGAGCGCGGCTCGCCGCGTCTTTCACCGTTTCAATTATCGTGAAATCCGAACGCCGATACTCGAAGAAACGGCGCTGTTTGCGCGCGGTGTCGGCGAGGAAACCGATATCGTCAGCAAGGAGATGTACACGTTTGAAGACCGCGACGGGAGTTCGCTCACGCTGAGGCCGGAGAACACGGCGTCGGTTCTGCGCGCCTATATTGAGAATCGGCTGGACCAGCAGGCGCCCTTGAACAAGGTGTATTACATAGGCCCGATGTTCCGGCGGGAACGGCCGCAGAAAGGACGGTTCCGGCAGTTCTACCAGATCGGAGCCGAAGCGATCGGGTCGGATTCGCCGGCGATCGACGCTGAAGTGATCGAGTTAGTAGTGGCGATCTTGCGGGAAGTCGGAATCGACGGATTCGAGCTGCTGATCAATTCCATCGGATCGAAGGCAACGCGCGGACGGTTCAACGACGTATTGCGTGAAGCGCTGCGGGACGTCGCGCCCCGTATGTGCGAGGATTGCCGGCGCAGAGCGGAAACAAATCCGTTGCGTGTTTTGGATTGCAAGGTCCCGCAGGATCAGCCCATCATCGACCAGTTGCCGTCCATACTCGATTACCTGGACGAAGAAGACCGCGAACACTTCAGGCGCGTGCGGGAATTCCTGGATGATCGGGGGATTGCATACCAAATAAGGCCGCGGCTGGTGCGAGGCTTGGATTACTACGAGCGCACGACGTTCGAAGTCACTCACGGCGGTTTGGGAGCGCAGAATGCGATCCTCGGGGGGGGACGGTACGACGGGCTGGCGGAGAGTTTGGGATCGAAAGTGGCGGCGCCGGGCATTGGGTTTTCCATTGGCGAAGATCGGCTGGTGATGACTGTCGAAGAGACGCATGGGGCTGAAAAACCTGCGCTGGATCTGTATATCGCGCCCATGGGCGATGCGGCGGCGCGCCATTGCTTCGCGCTCGCGGCCGAGATCCGGGAACTGGATCTCTCGGTTGAGGTGGGAACCGAGCGCAAGTTGAAACGCATGCTGGAGATCGCGAATAAACTCGGCGCGCGGCGCGCATTGATTGTTGGCGATAACGAAATCGTGAGCCAGGTGTATGCGCTAAAAGATATGGAGACCGGCGAGCAGCAGACGTTTACGCGACAGGAGTTGGCGAGCCACCTGGCGGCTGCGAAGAACCTATCATTGCAAAAGTAAACCAATGGCGGAAGTGAAACTGGATTTTCTTGGATCGTTACAAAGAACGCACAGGTGCGGCGAATTGCGAGCTTCGGACGCGGGCTCAACCGCGCTCTTGATGGGCTGGGTGCATCGCAGGCGCGATTTGGGCGGGGTGATCTTCATCCATTTGCGGGATCGCGATGGCATCACCCAGATCGTTTTCGATGAGAGCAGGAATCCCGAGCAGCATAAGCGGGCGCAAGAGCTGAGCGGGGAATACGTGATCGCTATCGAAGGCGAAGTGAAACTGCGCGGCGCCGATACTGTGAATCCGAATATCGCGACCGGCGAAGTAGAGATCGCGGCCGCGAAGATCTGGATATTGAACGAATCGCGCACCCCGCCGTTTCCGGTGGAAGACAACGTGGACGTGAAGGAAGAAGTCCGGCTGAAGTACCGCTATGTGGATTTGCGGCGCCCGCGCATGCAGCGCAATATCATCATGCGGTCCAAGGTGGCGTTTGCGATTCGGCGGGCGCTCTACGCGCAGGGTTTTCTTGAGATCGAAACACCTTTCATGACGCGCTCAACGCCGGAGGGCGCGCGCGATTACCTGGTGCCCAGCCGCATCCAGCCCGGGACCTTCTATGCGCTGCCGCAATCGCCGCAAATCTTCAAGCAATTGCTGATGGTGAGCGGCTACGACCGGTATTTCCAAATCGTGCGATGCTTCCGCGACGAAGACTTGCGAGCCGACCGGCAACCGGAGTTCACCCAGCTCGATATCGAGATTTCGTTCTTGCGCGACGGCCAGATCTACGAAATAATCGAGCCGATCATCTGGGAGGCATGCCAGGCCGCCGGCAGAACGGTCGAGAAAAAGATTGCGTTCATCACCTTTGAGCAAGCCATGCGGCAGTACGGAAGCGACAAGCCGGACTTGCGCATTCCGCCCTTTCATTGCGTCGAGGATTTGTTCGCGGGCACGGATCTGGCGCGAGAAGGGCTTCCGCTGGCAGCCATTCACATACCCAAAGCCGGAACGCTGACGCGCAAGGAGCGGGATGAAATTAAAGCCGCGGGGCAGGAGCGCGGGCTCCGCGTGTACGACGATTCGAAAAGGCTGGAACGTGATTTCCCGGAACAGATGGCGCGCGTGCGGGAGCGCGTGAAGCCGGCTGACGACGATTTGTTGATGCTTGCCGCGTGGGCCGGCGAAAAACGCGGCGCGTTACCCGAACAGACCGCCTTGCTCGCATGCGGGCAGCTTCGGCTCTTCCTGGCGCAAAAGTATGCCGACCGGCACAAGCTGCTAGACCCGGAGGTGCTGAAGTTTGTCTGGGTCGTGGATTTCCCGATGTTCGAATGGGATGAAGAGGAGAAGCGCTGGAATGCCGCGCACCATCCCTTCACATCCGTCCACGACGACGATCTGGAAAAGCTCACGACAGATCCGGCGCACTGCCGCGCGAAATCGTACGACCTGGTCTTGAACGGCGTGGAGCTTGGGTCGGGTTCGATTCGTATTCACCGGCGCGATGTGCAATCGAAGGTGTTCGCGGCGTTGGGATTCAGCGAGGAAGAGGCGAAGCGCCGCTTCGGATTTCTGCTCGAAGCGCTCGAATATGGCGCGCCTCCGCATGGAGGCATGGCGCTCGGCCTCGACCGCGTGATTATGTTGTTGGCAGGCGAGCAATCGGTTCGCGAAGTCATTGCGTTTCCGAAGACAGCGAAGGCTACGGACCTGATGTGCGAAGCGCCCTCTCAAGTGCCGGAACAACAACTGCGCCAACTGGGCATTCGAGTTGTCAACCCGCAATAGTGTCATACTCCACAAATGGCCAAAGTGCGCGGCATTGGCGGTATCTTTTTCAAATCTGAAAACCCTGAGCGGCTGTATGCATGGTACGAGAAGCATCTCGGCATTGCGGGCAAGCCGAATACAGGGGCGATGTTCCCATGGCGGAGCACCGACGAGCGGGCGAGCGAGGAAGTGACGGTGTGGTCGATTTTTCCCGCCTCGACCAAGTACTTCGATCCGGGCAAAGGGCCGTTCATGATGAACTACATCGTTGAAGATTTGGACGGGTTGCTCGCCGAGTTGCGCGCGCAAGGCGTCGAGGTGGACGATCGGGTAGAGCGCCACGAGTACGGCAACTTCGGCTGGATTGTGGATCCCGACGGCAACCGCATCGAGCTGTGGGAGCCGAAGGCCTGAGCTTGCTTAAGCCTTGAGCGCTTTGTCTACGCCCTTCCAGCTCTTTTCATCCCAGTATTTGACGCGGCCTTCGCGGTAGGAATCCACCGCAAGGCTGATCAGAATCTGCGCGTGGGCCGCTGTCTCGACGTCCAGGTGCGGTTTCTCGCGACTGCGCATGCATTGCAGGAAGTTGCCGATGTGCGCTTGCATCATGTCGTATTGCTCGACCGGAATGCGAGTCTCTTCCGCTCCGAATTTGTAGCCCGGGAACGGATGAGTTGTGCTTTCGCCGTGGGCGCGAACGAGTTCGGGACGAAGAACGATATCGGGCGTCGGCTCTTCAAACATCCCGTGTTCCACCATGATGATGGTCCCTTCATGGCCGCGGATCAGCCCGGGGATGTGCTGCGAATTCGCCATCGACGAACTTAGCACCAGCGAATGCCCTTCCGGATATTCCGCCAGAACGTGGAACGTGTCTGGGACTTCCCGGTCGTCAACAAAAATGTACTTGCCGCCCGAGGCCGTCACTTTCGACGGATACTGCGGCTTGTCCCAGCAGATGTTCAAGGGCGCGACAACGTGGAAAAACAGATCGGTCGCGATGCCGCCCGAGTAATCCCAATATTTACGGAAGCGGAAGAAGCGGTCGGCATCCCAGGGGCGCGAAGGCGCAGGTCCGAGCCACGTCTTCCAATCCACGTAATTCTCGCCTTTTCCATCCGGGCTTGCATCGGGATCGATGGGCCAATTCCATTCGCCGTTGATCGAATTGCGATGATAGGAGCCCTGGCTCATGATCATTTTGCCGATCATGCCATCGGCAATCGCCTTCTTAGCCTTCCACCATTGATCCGCCGAAGTGGTTTGCGAGCCGACCTGGAGAACGCGCTTGGTCTCGCGCACGGTGTCCATCAATTCCTTGGCTTCTTTGATGGTGTGGCACATGGGCTTTTCCAGGTACACGTCTTTGCCGCGATCCATGGCGTCGAGCGCGATGCGGGCGTGCCAATGATCGGGGGTCGCCACGATCACGGCGTCCACATCCGGCAGCGCAAGCAGCTCGCGATAATCCAAAAACTGCTTGGCTTTGTATAGCTCGCCCTGAGTGCGTTTGCGCTTTTCGTAGACGTCGCAGACGGCGACAATCTGGCAGGCGTTGTTGTTGTTCTGCGCGAATTCCGTGAAGGATCTTGCGTCGCCGCTCCCGCGGCCGCCACAGCCGATCAACCCGATATTGATGCGGTCGTTTGCGCCGATCACGCGCGACGGCGTCAGTTTGTTATGAGGCCGGGCCAAGACCTGTCCGGCGAGCGCCACGCCTGCCGTTACGCCCGCGCTGCGCTTCAAGAAATCGCGGCGATCGAATTGATCCTCGGACATGTGACTTCCTTTCGATGGAATGGCGGCGCATACGCATGATTCGCCGCACAGTGCCTATCGAGAGTCTACTGCAAACGTGCGCGAGAGGTTATGGCCCGGGCGTTCGGGGATCGCGATTCAGGCCGATTTCGGCGGTCTTACGATGAACGGCAGGACGATGGAGACCAACATCACGATAGCGATGATGCGAAGCGCGCCGCTGTACTGGCCGGTCGATTGCCGCATGTGCGCGATCAACAGCGGGCCGAAGACGCTGGCGAATCCCCAGGCGGTGAGCATCAGGCCGTAAATAGGTCCGACGTTCCGAGCGCCGAAATAGTCCGCGGTGAACGCGGGCATGGTGCCGAATCCTCCGCCGTAGCACAGCAGAATGGTGAAGGTGACGGTGAGCAGCACCGCCGCCGAGTGAATCCCCGGATAGATCCAGAACAACACCGCCTGAATGAGGAACATCATGAGGAATGTCATTCTGCGCGTAGCCAGGTCGGAGACCCAGGCCCAGAACACACGGCCGAAAGCGTTCCCCATGGAGGCGATGCCGACCATGCCCGCGGCCGCGGTTACCGAGACGGCGGCCAACGTGCGGAATAAAGGCGATTCCTGCGAAATGATGGAAATGCCCGCCGAGGTGTTCAAGAACAGAAGCAGCCAGAGCACCCACCACTGCCAGGTTGCGAGCGCTTCGCCCAACTTGTAATCGCGCGCGGAGCGCTGGGAAGTTTGGAGCGCGCTGGGGGTCCAGCCGGCCGGCCGATAATTGGGCGGAGGATTCACCAGAAACAACGCGGCGACCACGGTCACAACCAGATAGGCGATTCCTAGGTAGGCGAAAGTAGAAAGCACGCCGACGCTCAGAATCAAGCGCGTGGCGACGGGCGCGGTGACGAGCGCGCCTGCGCCGAAACCTCCTACCGCAATGCCGGTCAACAGTCCTCGCTTGTCCGGAAACCACTTCACCAGCACCGCGACGGGAACGATGTAGCCGAAACCTAACCCGAAGCCGCCGATTACGCCGTAGCTGAGATACAGCCACCACAACTTGTCAGCCGAGAAGCTCGCAAGAAAAACTCCGAGCCCGTACAGGACGCCCCCTGTCAGCGCGACGATGCGGGGGCCGCTCCGGTTAAGCCAGAGGCCGCCGAAAAACGATGCAACGCCGAGAACGAAGATCGCAATAGTGAACGTGAGAGTTACTTCGGAGATGGTCCAGTGGAACTGGCGGATGAGCGGGTCGCGAAAGACGCTCCAGGCGTAAACCGCGCCAAGCGCGATCTGCATAAATACTCCGGCGATTGCAATGGCCCAGCGGTTCGTGGTCTGCATACGTGGCAGTCGATCTCAAGTTTGTTTCAATCTCGTGACGCGCGGTCCAGGTCGGAGCGGTCGTCCAGCAGAATCCAGGCCTGAACCGAGAGCGGCAAGCTACCGTTTCGAAGTAAATCATCGTGAAAATGTTTCAGGGAGAACTGACGCCCCTTGCGGTCCCGGTACTGTCCCAGTAGGCGCATGATCTGGTATTTACCCGTGATGTAAGTCATTTTTTGAGTCGGGTTGCTTGCCGCGCCCGCCGCTTCCCCCGTTGCGGACTCTCGATCGAGACCGCCGGCGCGCATGAAATAATCCACCGCTTGGTCGAACGTCCAGCGGCCCGTATGTAGATTTACGTCTACGCCGACGCGCGCGGCGCGATAGCGTGAGAGCCGCAGTATCTGCCCTTCGGCGGCGGAACCGGAAGCATAGAAGCCGCGCCGCAGCAGCATCTCTTCGGTATAGAGCGCCCAGCCTTCGACAAAAACTCCATCGTCGTGATGCCGCCGAATCTCATTCTCCAGATGATTGGCGATGGAGATCTGGAGAAAGTGTCCGGGAATGCCTTCGTGCCCGAGAATGGGCCGCGGCTCTTCGATCGCTGCGCGAATGTAAAAGTTCTGGCTGTCCGGCGAGTAAGTCGGGATGAAAAAGAAGCCGGAGTTATCGCGATCGTAAACGCCCGGAGGATTCATGAAACCGCCGGGGCTGGTAGGCTTGAATGCTTCGGGCAATTGCCGGATGCGGAACGCGCCTATGTAGGACGGAATGGTAATGAGGTCTTCCCGTTTCAGGAACTGCAGAATATCCCGAAGCCGGCTCTCATAGGCGCTCAGGAACTGCTGCTGATCGCGGGGAATGGATGCGCTGCGGGCGGGATTCGGATTCGCCATATCGGGATTCGGAATCAGCGCCTCCAGGCCGCGATAGCGCGCCAACTCCGCTTGGCCCAGCATGTCGAGCTGCGTCGAGTCGACGGGTAATAGATAAAGGTGGCGCAGAAAATATTCGTAGTTTTCGACGCCCATGGGTTTGAATGGCGGCATCGAGGCAAGCCGGGATTCGAGCCGGTCCGCGAAGGCGTGAATCGCGTGAAGAGCGCTGTCGCGAGCCTGCTCGAAGGCGCGCCGCTGGTCGGCGTCCAGATCCGCGGCGAGCGTCGCCAGGCTGGTGGTGAAAAGAGGATCGATCGACCTTGCCGATTCCATGGCGAGCTGGGCATAGAGGCGAACCGGCCGGGTCAAATTTGCATCTGCTTGCGCGAGCAGCGCGGGCATTGCGCTCATGCGCGCCTCTGCGGCCAATGCACGTTCGCGCGGCGGCGCATAATCCTTCTTCAAGAGCGAGAAGATCGCGTTGCTGCATTCATTCACATAGACCAGAGGGTCTGTTTCCTCAGGCTGGAGGACGCGGGCTTCGAAAGCGGGCCGTTCGAGCTCTGCGCGAAACAGGATCGCGTCTATCCCATCGTCCTTCGACCATGCGGCCGTATTGAGAGCGCGGACCCGCGCGAGCAGATCGGCGACATACTGCCTCCGCTTCGCCATGGCGGCGGGCGAGTAATCTTTCAGCCGGTTGTCCCAGGTGTGCAGCCCGGAATCGCTTGCCTGCACGGGGTCGTCCTGCGCTTTCCATTCGTAATAGGCGTGGGCCCATTCGCGGAGTTGCCCGGAAGTTTGGCCGAAGACGTGAGTTGACACAACGGCCGCCGCTACCAGCCCACATTTTAGGAGTGAAGGCATTCCTCTTAGAATGCCGCATGCGAGACTGGCACGGAGTGACGCGAAACGAGCACTGCGCCGACCTGGAACCCGCGCGCCTCTTGCTTCGCCAAGCGAGAAGCGTGGCTGTGCTCACGGGCGCGGGAATTTCGGCCGAGAGCGGCGTTCCAACGTTCCGCGGGGCGGGAGGACTCTGGAAGCAGTTCCGGGCAGAGGATCTGGCCACGCCCCAAGCCTTTGAACGCGACCCTCGCGCGTGCTGGGAATGGTATGACTGGCGCCGCGGCATTCTTGCGAAAGTGCGACCGAACCCAGGCCACTACGCGCTTGCCGATTGGGAGCGCCGCATTCCGCAATTCACTTTGATCACGCAAAACGTGGATGGCCTGCACGCCGAAGCGGGAAACAGGTCCGTGTTGGAGATTCACGGCAGCATCTGGATTCTTCGCTGCATCGCCTGCGGGCGCGAGTGGAAGGATCGAACCTTTCCGCTGGATCTGTTACCGCGGTGCGGCGCGTGCGGCGGGCTGGCGCGGCCGGGCGTGGTGTGGTTCGGGGAAAATTTGAATCCAGAGATTTGGGCCGCCGCGGAGCGAGCTGTCCGCTCGGCGGATGTATTTCTCGTCGTCGGCACTTCGGCGCAGGTCTATCCTGCCGCGAGCTTGGCGCCTCTTGCGCGCTCGGCGGGCGTCCGGATCGTCGAACTGAATCTGGAGCCAACGCCCCTTTCCGGCTTCGTCGATCTTGCGCTCGCGGGGCGCTCCGGCGAAATTCTCCCTCGGCTATTGTTACCCTCAACTTGATGCAACGCGGCCCGATGCTGCGCCTCGAACGCGCCCTTGTATTTGCTTGCTGTGTCTGTATTACCGCTGCGATCGCGCTAGGCGGCGTGGATGCGAACTCGCTGCCGCAGCCCACCGGCTACGTAAGCGACCTGGCGCACGTGATAAGCGATTCCGATAAAGGAAACCTGGAAGCATACTGCGCGAGAGTAGAGCAAGAACTCGGAGTGCAGTTCGCGCTGGTCACGATCGATACCATCGGCGACCAGCCAATTCGCGATTTCGCGCTCGATGTTTTCCGGAAATGGGGCATCGGCAGCAAGAAAACCAACCAGGGCGTTCTTCTTCTACTTGTCGTCAAAGATCGCAAGAGCGACATAGAGACGGGGCGCGGCATTGAGCCTTACATAACGGACGGGTTCGCGGGGAGCACGCTGCGCTCCATGCGTCCGGATCTGCGGGCCGGCGATTATGGGACCGCGCTGATGACCGCCGCTCGCGCCATGGCGGGGCAGATTGCGCAGGGCAAAGGAGTAGCGTTCCAGGATCAGCTTCCGGAGCGCGCCGAACGGCCAAGAACGTCACACCGCGGCGGCATACCGGGCCCATTGATCATCTTCATCATCTTTCTATTCTTGTGGCTGCTCGGCCGCGGCGGACGGCGAGGCGGAGGCGGTGGTTTCCTGACCGGTATGTTGCTGGGCAGCCTGTTCGGTGGCGGGCGCGGCTGGGGTGGCGGCGGAGGCTGGGGCAATGGCGGAGGTTTCGGCGGAGGCTCGGGCGGAGGCGGCGGATTCGGAGGATTCGGCGGCGGAGATGCCGGCGGTGGCGGCGCGAGTAGCAGCTGGTGAATCGGCCGCACGCGAAGGGATTGATATGGAAGGCAAACTCTCAGAGTTGATAAAGCGCGCGCAGGCTGCGTTCGGCGATCGCCTCGTTTCCGCCCTGTTGTATGGGTCGGCTGCGTCGGGAGATTGGCACGAGCAGAGTTCCGACTTGAATGTGCTTTTTGTGCTGGACACGCTAACGCCCAGGGAGTTGGCGCAATCGGAGCCGGTTGTGCGCTGGTGGCGCGAGCAAGGCAATCCACCGCCGCTCCTGCTGACCGAAATAGAGGTTCAGACTTCGACCGATTGCTTCCCCATGGAATTTCACGATATGCAGGAGCATCGGCGCGTGCTTTACGGCAAGGACGCCATCGAGGGATTGCAAATCGACCGTTCGTTTTATCGCGCGCAGGTTGAGCATGAGCTGCGCGCGAAGCAAATACGCCTGCGGCAGCGCGCTGCCGAAGTATTGAGCAACTCCGACCGGCTGACGCAGCTTATGGTGGATTCTATTTCGACGTTTTGCGTGCTCGGACGCCACGCTCTCATCCTGAGCGGAAACGAGCCGCGCTGGAAGAAAGCCGAGATAGTGGCCGCGCTTGAGACTGTGCTGAAGATGCACATGAGCGCGGCAAATGAGATACTAGCGATTCGAGCATCCGCGAAACGTAGCACCCAGATGGACACTTTGTCTCTATTCGAGGCGTATCTGAACGAGACGGACGCGCTAGTCCGGTTTGTGGACAGGCTCGACAGGTAGATCGCAAATAGAGACTGCAGGAGCGAAGACAACATGAAAGGCGCGCTGATAATTCTTGGAATTTTGATACTGGGGGTCATCGTCATCGCGGGTCCTTTGATCTCCTCGCGCAACGAGCTGGTTACGGAGCGTAACGATATAGATGCGCGTTGGGCTCAAGTGGACAACGACATGAAGAGGCGCGCGGATCTGATTCCCAACCTGGTGGAGACTGTGAAGGGCTACGCCAAACAGGAGCAGACCGTGATTGGCGAAGTGGCGAATGCGCGAGCGGCGCTGTTGGGCGCGCATTCGAAACCGGATGAGATCAGCGCGAACAATCAACTGAGCGGCGCCATCGGCCGCCTATTATTGCTTCAGGAAAATTATCCGCAGCTCAAGTCCAACGAAAATTTCTTGCGTTTGCAGGATGAGCTGGCGGGCACCGAAAACCGGATCGCCGTGGACCGGCGCGATTACAACGAGTCGATTAAGAAGTACAACACGGACGTAGAAATTTTCCCAAAGAACATCGCGGCTTCCATGTTCGGATTCCATCGCGACGACGCTTACTTCCAGGCGACCGCGCAGGAGAAGCAAGTTCCGCAAGTGAAGTTCTAGGGCGGCGGGCAGCGGCCGGCGGGTAGCGGCCGCGGAAGCGCACAGGGCGTTTGTTGCCCGTTGTGCGCGATAAAAGGGAAGCGCACAGGGCGTTTGTTGCCCGTTGTGCGCGATTAGAATCGTGGTCGAGCCCGCTACACTGAAAGCAGTGTTGGTGACTCTTTCTACGCAGCCGCAGCGGCCTAATTGGCTGCGCGCGCCTGCGCCCGTTGGTGAAAACTACCGCGAGTTGAAGGACTTGGTATCCCGGCTCGCTTTGCATACTGTGTGCGAAAGCGCGGCGTGTCCGAATGTGGGCGAGTGCTGGAACCGGCGTACCGCGACATTCATGATTCTGGGAAACGTGTGCACGCGGCGGTGCGGCTTCTGCGCGGTGCAGAAGGGCGCGCCGAGCGCTATCGACTACGATGAACCGCGCCGGGTGGCGGAGGCGTGCGCCGTGCTTGGGCTGCGGTACGCGGTAGTCACGAGCGTGAATCGCGACGATAGAAAAGATGGCGGCGCCGAGCTGTTCAAGCTCACCATCGAAGCCATCCGGAGGCATGTTCCGGGTTGCAAGGTGGAAGTGCTGGTTCCGGATTTCCAGGGCTCGCGCGCGGCGATGGACATCGTCATGAACGCGCATCCCGATGTGTTGAACCACAACACCGAAACGGTGCCGCGCCTTTATCGCCAGGTGCGATTGGGGGCGCGTTACGAGCGTTCGCTCGATATGCTGCGCTATGCGAAACAGGTCCGGCCATTCATACCTGTCAAGTCCGGACTGATGCTCGGACTGGGTGAGACGGCGCCGGAGGTGCTGGAAGTCATGCGCGACTTACGCGCGCATCATGTCGACATTCTGACCTTGGGTCAATACCTGCGGCCCTCGCCAAAGCACTTGCCGGTGTTGCGTTATGTTGCGCCCCAGGAGTTCGCCGATTACAAGCAGGCCGGGCGCGAAATGGGTTTCAGTCACGTGGAAGCGGGACCGTTGGTGCGCAGTTCGTACCACGCCGACAGTTCCTCCCGGGCATCCGCGAGCGATTACTGAGACCGCTGCTGCTGCTTGCGAACCGCTTCCATGTAATCGCGAATGTACTGTTGATACATCAACGGGATTTCGTCGCGGTTGATCTCGCCGCCGAGATCGGAGTGGCGGCCCAGCCGCGACGAATACTGCGTCTTTAGCTGCTGGTTTCCGGAGGGCGATTCGACGCTCATGTCGCCGGTCAAACTCGCCGACCGCTTTCCGATGATCTCGGCCAGCTTCCCCAGGGCCTTCTGTTCCTCGGCTTCTTTGATCGCCTTTTCGCCATCCTGATGCCCCGCGCCGGACTGGCTGTCGGAGCCCTTGCGGCCGGTTGAATCGGAGTTCCGGCCTTGCGAAGCCTGCGCCTTCTCGGTGGTTTGCCCCTGGGCTTGCCCTTCGGTGCTCTGTTGCTGGCCGTTCTGCTTCGACGGCAGGTTCTGCTGATCGCTCTGCTGGCCCTTGCCGAGGGCGCTCTGGTCCGCTCCATTTTCCCGCGGGTCCGATGCTTGATTCTCGCGGGCGCTTCGGGCGGAGTTTGGGTTCGAGCGCATCTGGGACATTAAGCTCGAAAGCGCGTCCCGCATCTTGTCGAGAACGCCGGAGGAGGCTTGGCGAGTTTCCGAGCCCTGCTGCTTGGAATCGGCCGTTTCGCGCGAAGCCGAGTCGTTGCCGTTCGGCTGCTGCTGCGATTCATTTCGAGAGCCGTTCTTGTCCGGCGTATTGCCCTCGGTCATCTCTTGCGCGCTAGTCTTCGCGCCGGCATTCTGAGGAGTCGCGCGTCCCGGAACCGCGCCGGAGGGATTACCCGGTTGAGCTTTTTCCGGCAACGACGCGCGAATCTTGCTATCGCGCTGATCTGCGGCGCCGGCTTGTGAAACGTTGATATTCGCGGCCGGATACGCAGCCTTGCCTTTGCGAGTCTTGCCGAAAACCGCCTGTTCCGCTTCGAATACCGGTTCGAGATGAATGGGCAGCAAGGCTTGTTGCAGGCTCAAACTATCGGTTGTCAGATAGCGAACCGCGAACAAGCCGAATGCTACTACCGCCAGGACTGTGCTGAAGGCCCACGTTCGACGGCCTGCGAACGGAAACGCCCGAGCGGGACGAATCGATTGCGCAATCTCTCCCGCGCGCGTGATCTGAAATCGCGCGAAAGGTTGATCGGGAGGCCGGTGCGAGAGCAGGAACCAGGCTGTGGAGAGCGAGTCGTTAAGCTGTAGACGCTCATCGAGCAATTGCGCAAGGCGATACGGCGCGACCGGGCGAGCGCGAACTCGCGTCGCAACCAGGCCGAGTCCGACGAAGGCGAGCAGCGCGAGCCAGTACCAGTCGAGAATTCGAGTGCCGAGCAGCAGCATCGAAATGAAGCCGGCGAGGAGCAAGGCCGATGCGACCCCCGCCTGTTCGACCGCGAGCACCAGCAGCCTGCGGCGCTCGGCTGCGCTGATTACCGCTTCGATACGGCCTTCGGCAGAAATAGGGAAACTGCGCAATCGTGGGTCGCCTGCTCGGATTATCCCATGCGGAGACGTGGGCGCGACGACCGGTGCTTACGGCTGCTTGCCTCGATCGAGCCAGATCTTGAGAGGCATGAGAACTCGAAGCGCAAACCAGTTCAGCAGCGACAAGATGATGGCGATGTCATAGCGTTCCATTGCGACTGCCGCGCCGATGACACCGGCGTTCCAGATGCTTGCGGCGGTGGCGGTTCCCTTCACGCTGGCGCCTTCCTTCAGGATGGCGCCTCCGCCGACGAATCCTATACCGGTGATGAGGCCTTGCATCACGCGCGAGGGCGCGGCTATATCCGGTGTTCCATGAACCAAAAGCAGGTATCCGCAACTCGCCATGCCGACGATTGGGAAAGTGCGGATGCCCGCGGTGTGCTCTTCGCGTTCACGGTTCCAGCCGATGATCGCGGTCAGCGCGTAGGCGAATATCACCTGAAGAAGGAATTTCAGCCAGTTGTGCCAATGGCCAAGTGGAATAGACACTTTGAGCCATGGTAATGGATTTGCAAGGCGGCGGGGTCCGTTACGATGGGATCACCGAATGTTGCGCTTCGAAACCGCTGGAGAATCGCACGGCGAGTGCCTGGTGGCTACGCTGACCGGGCTTCCCGCGGGCGTGCCCGTTTCAACCGAATACATCAACCGGCAGCTTTGGCGGCGGCAGCAAGGATACGGGCGTGGCGGGCGAATGAAGATCGAGACCGATTGCGCGCGCGTGGTGGCGGGAGTGAGGCATTCGCGGACAATCGGGTCCCCCATAGCGATACTGATCGAAAACAAAGATTGGAAGAATTGGACTGGAACGCTGCCGGTCGAAGATCGCGATTCGGAACCGGGGAAAGAAAAACCGGTGAACCGGCCGCGTCCGGGACATGCGGATCTCGCGGGCGCGATCAAGTACGACTTCAAAGAAGCGCGCTACGTGCTCGAACGAGCGAGCGCCCGGGAGACGGCTGCGCGAGTGGCGGTGGGCGCGCTGGCGAAAACATTCCTCCGGGAGTTTGGCATCGAAGTGTTAAGCCACGTGATTGCGGTTGGGCCGGTGCGATTGGAACGCGAGGCCGAGTGGGAGGAGATCGCCGCGCTAAGCGAGCGAGACGAAGTGCTGCTGGGTTGCGTGGACCCCGAAACGGAAGGGCGCATGAAGGAAGCGGTGGATCACGCCTACCGCACCGGAGACACGGTGGGCGGCATCTTTGAAGTGGTGGCGCGCGGCGCGCCGCCCGGCTTGGGCTCGCACATCGCGTGGGACACGCGGCTCGATGGAAGATTGGCGCAGGCGATTGTATCGATTCAAGCGGTGAAGGGCGTGGAGGTCGGCTTTGCGGACCAAGGCGCGAGGTCTTACGGTTCCGGCGTGCAGGATACGATCCACTACCATAAGCCGCGGCGGGAATTCTATCGCGGGTCGAATCGCGCGGGTGGGGTCGAAGGGGGAATCACAAACGGGCAGGATGTGCTGGTTCGCGGATTTCTGAAGCCCATATCGACCTTGCGGCGTCCGCTAGAATCGGTGGACTTGACCACCAGGGAACCCGCGCTCGCGGCCTATGAGCGCAGCGACGTGGCTGTGGCGCCCGCGGCGGGAGTAATTGGCGAGGCGATGGTGGCGCTGGTGCTGGCGCAGGCGTTCTTGGAAAAGTTCGGCGGCGATTCGTTGGGAGAAACCAGGCGAAACTTCGAAGGCTATGCCGCGCAGGTGAGAAGTTATTAGCGCATCGGTTGAGGCGTTTGCGCAACTAGGAAACGATGGTACGCAAGATTTTGAAATATGGCGAGCCGGTTCTGGAACAAAAAGCCGAGCCTGTGACGGAATTCGATACAGCGGAGCTGAAGGATCTGATCGCGGATATGTGGGAGACCATGTATGCGGCGAAGGGAGTCGGCTTAGCGGCGCCGCAGATCGGGCTCAGCAAGCGGATATCGGTGATCGACGTCAGTGTCGGCGAGGACGAATCGAAGAAGATTGTGATCATCAATCCCGAGGTGACCTTTAAGGAAGGCAAGCAGACAGGCGAAGAAGGCTGTTTGAGTATTCCGGGTTTTCGCGAGCCGGTGACGCGGGCGAGCAAGGTGACGGTGAAGGCGCAAGACGCATCGGGCTCGACGATTGAATTGACGGGGGACGATCTGCTGGCGCGAGCCTTCGAGCACGAGATCGATCATCTGAACGGCATCCTCTTCATTAATCACTTGAGCGCTCTGAAGCGGGATATCATACGGCGCAAGATCAAGAAGCTGCAAAAAACCGGCGAGTGGGAGTAGGCGGCGCTTCAAGAGCCCAGGTCATGCGCGTGGTTTTTCTCGGCACGCCGGAGTTCGCGGTTCCATCGCTGCGAGGGCTCGCGGCGCGGCACGAAGTAGCAGCCGTTTTCACGCAGCCGGACCGGCCCAAGGGGCGAGGAAATCAGCTTGCGGAATCTTTCGTGAAGGTGGCGGCGAAGGAGCTTGCGATTCCGGTGTATCAGCCGGAACGCATCCGCCGGCCGGAGGCGGTGGAGCAACTGCGGGAGCTTGCGGCCGAGATTATGGTGGTGGTTGGATATGGGCAGATCATTCCGCAGTCGATAATCGATTTGCCTCGGCGTGGCATTCTGAACGTGCATGCATCGTTGCTGCCGAAGTATCGGGGCGCGGCGCCGATTCAATGGGCGATCGCCAACGGAGAGACGGAAACGGGCGTAACAATCATGCAGATTGATGCGGGGCTGGATACGGGAGACATGCTGCTGAAAGCGTCGATGGCGATCGGCCCGGATGAGACGGCGCCGGAGTTGAGCGCGCGGCTTGCGCTTTCGGGCGCCGAGCTTTTGCTGGAGGCGATGCGGCACATTGAGGACGGAACAGTGCGGCGTGAAAAGCAGGACGACGGGGAAGCGACGCTTGCGCCGATTCTGAAGAAGGAGGACGGGGCCATCGATTGGTCGAAGGCGGCGCGGCAGATTTACGATCGGCTGCGCGGGTTCACGCCCTGGCCCGGCGCGTATACGATGTTTCGAGCCCAGCAGCTTTCCGTGTTGCGCGCGAGGGTGGAAAAGCGGGAAATGCCGGCGGCCCAAATCGCCGTCGAGAAGCACCGAGTATTCGTGGGATCCGGCAGCGGCGCTCTGGAACTTCTGGAAGTGCAACTCGCGGGCAAGAAGCGGATGCCGGCGGAGGCGTTCGCCAACGGATATCGGATTGAAGGTGAAACGTTGCGATGAATCTCCCGCTGGGGTACCGCTATGCGACAGTTTACGCCGGAATACGCAAGCAACAGAGAGACGACCTGGCGTTGATTGTCGCCGATCGCGGGGCGAATGCGGCCGCGGTGTTTACGACGAACGTTGTGCAGGCGGCGCCGGTGCGGCTTGCGCGCAAGCACCTGAGGGCGTCCAAGGGCAGAGTGGCCGCGGTATTGGTGAACGCCGGGAATGCAAACTGCGCGACGCGAACGGGCGAGCGGGTTGCGCTTGAATCGGTGAAAGCTGTTGCGAAGGCGTTGCGAACCAAGACGCACTTCGTGCTGCCTGCGTCCACGGGCGTGATCGGCGTTGAGCTGGAGGCGCGATTGATTGCAGAGGCTGTGCCGAAGCTTGCCGCGGCGCTATCGCCGAACGGCTTCGAGGCGGTGGCGCACGCCATGCTGACAACCGATACAAGGCTGAAGATCGCCTCCGAGGAGATCGCGTTGCGGCGCGGGAAGGTCCGGGTGGCGGGGATGACCAAGGGCTCCGGGATGATTCATCCCGGCATGGCGACCACGCTCGCGTTCGTGATGACCGATGCGATGGCGGAACCGAGCTTGCTCCGGCGGATGCTGGTCAATGCGACGGAACGCAGCTACAACTCGCTATCGGTGGATGGCGACATGTCGACCAACGATATGGCTGTCCTAATGGCGAACGGAGCGTCGGCGGCTGGGCCGCTAGACGGCAACAGCCGCGGCTTGCTGGAGGAAGCGGTCATTCGCGTGATGGAAAGCCTTGCGCAACAGATTGCGTCGGACGGCGAGGGCGCGCGCAAGTTGATTGTTGTGCGGACAAGCGGATTCCGGTCGGTGGAAGATGCACGCAAAGCGGCGAGGTCGATTGCGAACTCACCGCTCGTGAAGACGGCAATTGCGGGCAGCGATCCGAACTGGGGACGAATTTTGAGCGCGGCTGGGTATTCGGGCGCAGCTTTCGATCCCGGCGATGTGGACATTTTCCTGCAAGACGTGCAGGTGTGCGGCAAAGGAGTGGCGGCGGAATACGACGAGCCTGCGCTGAAGCGGAGGCTGGATGAGGCGAAGGTGGAGATGCGCGTGGCAATCCGCGGAAGAGGCAAAGGCGAGGCGCGATTCTTCACCTGCGACTTCACGGAAGGCTACATTCAAATCAATGGCAGCTACCGCACTTAGGACGGGACTTGTTCTGCTCGCGGCCGTATTGCTGAGCGCGGACCAAGCGGCAGATGTGCGGGCGCAGTTGGGCGCGATCGCCACGGGGCTGACAGCGGGAAATCCAGCCCAGGCGATGACGCCGTTCGACAAATCGTATTCCGACTACGACAAGCTGAGCGACTACTTCGCCGGACTGACGAACGCGTTTCAGATTGTCAACAATCTGAGCGTGACGGACGAAGAAGACGGCGCAGCCGAGTCGAAGCTGACGGTGCACTGGACCATGACGCTGAGCGATCAGGGAAAGAATTTCACCCAGCAGAGAGCGGGCGACATCCATGTGCGCTTGGTGTTGAAGGGGCGCAAGTGGAAGATCGTCGAATTCTCGCCGGTGGATGTCTTCGATCCGCAGCCGAAGCCATGGCCGAAGCCGGGCGCCTGATAACCGCTACATGCCGGGGCGCGCGTGAGATGTGGTGCTGCCTTCGGTCATGCCGAGCACCCACTTAATGGCTTCGAAATACATCTTCTGAATGTCGGGATCGTCCCAGGCTTCCTTGGTGTGGCCGAGGGTGGAATAGAAGACACGGCCTTTGCCGTACATCTTCGACCAAGCGACCGCGAAATCGTGGTCGGCGCGGTGAATGCGCGGGTTGTTTTCGTAGTTGAGCTTGGAGGCGTCGAGGCTAAGCAGCACGTTGACTTTGTCGCGCGACCAGGCTTTGTCCTGATAGATTTCGTCGCGCTTCATAAACTCCTTCGGAAAGTGTTTGACGGCCGGAAAGGTGGGATCTTCGAGAACGATGGGAGCGTTGAAGGTCATCCAGGGATGCTGGTCAAACCAGCCGCCTATCATCTCGCCGTACTCGGGCCATTTGTAGTTGGTGTCGAGCGCGGCATGGACGCCGACGAAGCCTTTGCCATCGTCTTTGATGAATGACAGGATGTCCGATTTCTGGTCGTCGGCGAGGTCGAGTTCGCCGGTGGTGCTGGCGAATACGAGCGCGTCGAAGTAGTTCAGGTTCTTGACATTGCGATCCTTGATTTCTTTCTTGGTAAGCAGTTCGGTATCGGTGCGAAGGGTGGCCTCGTACAGCTTCGTGTCATGGCCCCATCGCCAGATGTTGGCCATGGCGTCGGGAATGGAGTCGTGCTCGAAACCTTTGGTTTGAGCTACCACGAGGACGTGGGGAGTGTGGTTGGGCGGCGCGGCTTGGCCATAGGCTTGACTGAAGCGGGAAGTGGCGCCGGCAAAGACCAGGGCGGCGGAAAGCAGCACTGAGGAACGCGCGAAGTTCACCATAGCCTCCAAGAGACGAGAAGAATTTGGAGCCGGATCAGGACGTCCGGCATCTCACAGACAGCTTACTTGAGCGGATTCTTCCATCATCTTCTTCGATTACTTTTCGGGCTGCACTATTTCGGTCCATTGGTGATGGGCGTGATGGACTCTTCGTTTCTGTTCCTGCCGTTTGGGAACGATTTGCTGGTAGTGGGGCTGGTAGCGCGCCATCACCAGGGCTGGCCGTTGTATGTCTTGTCGGCGGTCTGCGGCTCGACTCTAGGCGTGTTCCTGCTGGATTTGCTGGCGCGCAAGGGCGGCGAAGCGGGCGTGCAGAAGGTAGCGGGGCAGAGGCGATACACGTATTTGAAAAAGAAGATTGGGGAGCACGGCGGAACGGCGCTGGCGCTGGCGGCGGTCGCGCCGCCTCCCTTTCCATTCACGATGGTTGTGGCGGTGAACAGCGCGCTCTCTTTTCCGCGACGTAGGCTGCTGTGGACGGTGGCCGGCGCGAGGGCCGCGCGCTTTGCGATTCTAAGCTTGCTGGCGATCCACTATGGGCGCGCCATCCTCCGCATTGCGAATTCGGAAGGTTTCAAGTGGACCATTATTGTGTTCAGCGCGCTGTGCGTGGTGGGCAGCGTATTCTCGATTTTGAAATGGGTGCGCAGCAGCCGGGGGCGTGCTTAGCCGGGCGCGCTTAGGCGCTTTGTAGCGGTTCGAGAAGACGCTGCGTCTACGGAGGAGATGATGAACGAACAGCCTCGGGCATGGAAATTTGTCTACTTTGTGCTGGGAATTACGCTGCCAATTGCCGGCCTGATGATGTGGTCGGCAACGAACGGATTCAGGATCGGCAAGAAGGCGCGAGTGGACCGGGCGCACGACACCACGATCGAAGACAGTTTCCCGGCGAGCGACCCTCCTTCGGCTTGGTAAGGAATAAACCGGGCCGGTTTCCCTTTAACGCGCTTCGTTTTCGCGGACGATCTGGCGCTTGACCTGGAAGGCGCGCTTTTTTCCAGCCGACACAATATGGCCCTGGAACTTGGATGCGCCGTTTAACTCCAGCTCGACTTCTTTGGACAACGGGTGATCAAACGTAAGAATGTCCCCCGACTCAATATTCAGCAAATCGCGCAAGAGCATTCTAGGGCCGTTGAGCCGGACATCGGCGTTCAGTTGCGCGGGTTGGATGAGCCGCAGTAGTTTGGACCGATCTTCGGCCGGCGGTTCCGCCTGGGAGGGTTCGGCGGCTTGCAAGACGGCGCGGATGGCCCGGGAAGGCAGACCGATTTGGAAGGATCCGGCGAGTTCTCCGACCGTAATGTTGAAGCCGACAGTCAGCAGCTCGTGAGCCGGCGGAAGCGAAGCGAGGTACTGCCGGCTGGTCTCTTCGCCCTCCAGAGCAAATTCAAGCGCGCTCACCGCCGCCCAGGCGAGCTTCAACTCTTGCATGAGAATGCGCAGGATGGGCGTGAAGATGACTCTTTCGATTTCGGTGATATCGCGATCGATGGAGACGGGCGACGAACCTTTGCCGCCTAACAGGATTTCGAGCATCGGAAAAAGGGCGTTATGGGAGACCTGGAGCAAGGCGCGAACGTCTTGCGGGCGAATGCGCAATGAGAACGAGGTCAGAGGCTGTGGGGCCGAGCGCGAGAATTCGGCGAAAGAGACCTGGTCGATGCGCGTGGGGGCGATGGAGACGACGGTGCGGAGGTAGGCCGACAGGCTTGCGCCCAGGCCGCGAGCGAGATCTTGCTGGACGGATCGGAGTGAGCGAAGCTGGCCAGCGGGAATACGGTCCGGCTGGTGGAAGTCATAGGGGACAATGCGGCCGGACGGGGACGCTGATTCGGGGTGGACCGGAGTTCTGACAGCCATCTGCAATTTGATCGGTTGTACGGCGGAGAAACATTAGGCCGCGGCGCGCCGGGATTACTGGAAGCGGTAGACGGAATCCGAGCTATCGAGCCCCCACACGACGCCGTCGGAGGCGACGGCTAGCTGAGCGAGCGAACCGGCGACCTGAACCCAAGCCTGGGTCTGGGAATCGAAGCGGTAGACCTGGTTCGAGGAGTTGAGACCCCAGACCGCGCCATCGAAGCCGACGGCGAGATGGGCCATGGCGCCGGAGACGGCTTGCCACACGGCCTTTTGCGAATTGAACTGATAGATCTGGCCCTGGAGCCCGAGCGCCCACACGTTCGTCTTGGAGCCGACCGCGATCTGGGAGAAAGCGCCCGCCACCGACTGCCAATGCCCAGTGGCGGGATCGAAGCGGTAACTCGCGCCGCCGCTGTTGAGGCCCCAAACGGTTCCATCGACGCCAACGGAAAGTTGGGCGAGAGTACCCGGAATCCAAGTCCAGCCCTGGGAGGCCGAATCGAAAGAGTAAATCTGGCCGCCGCTGTTGAGGCCCCAGACGGCGCCATCCCCGCCGACACAGAGCTGGGCAAGCGTTCCAGGGATGTAGGTCCAGCCCTGGGAGGCCGGGGTGAAGCGGAAGATCTGGCCGGAAGCGTTGAGGCCCCAGACGTCCCCGTTAGGTCCGGTGACGAGATGCGCGAGCGCGCCCGGCACGGAAGTCCAGCTTTGTAGCGAAGGATCGAAGTGGTAGATCAGCCCGGCGCTGTTCAGAGCCCACACGGAGCCGTCGGAAGAAGGCGAGAGCTGAGACATGCTGCCCGGCATCTGGTGGAGAACGCCGGCCGAGGCAGTGGGCTGGTTCAAAGTCCAGATGGCGCCCGACGCGTCGAGGCCCCAGACGGCGCCGTTGGCGGCGGCCGCGAGATGGGCGAGCGAGCCGGGAATGGAGTTGCACGTTTGAGCGGCTACGTCGTATTGGCAAACCTGATTGGAAGCATTCAGGCCGTAGACCACGCCGCCGGCGCCGACCGCAAGCTGCACAAGCGAACCGGCCATTTGATTCCAGGTTTGCGAAACCTGATCGAAGTGAAAAATGGCTGTGCCGTTCAGGCCCCAGGCGTCGCCGTCCGCTCCAACGACAAGCTGGGTGAGCGACCCCCCTGTAGAGAGGAAGGTCTGAGTAGCTTGATTGAAACGAAACACGGAATGGCTCGAATTGAGGCCCCAGACCGCGCCATCGTAGCCAACCGCAATTTGAGCAAGCGTGCCGGAAATCTGGGTCCAGCCTTGCGTCTGCGCATTGAAGTGATAGATAGAGCCGGCGGCGTTCAGGCCCCAGACATCGCCATCGGCGCCGACCGAGAGTTGAACGAGAGTGCCGCGAATCCAGTTCCAGGTTTGCGCGCTCGCGTTCCACTGGTAGATCTGCCCTCCGGAATTGATTCCCCAGACGGCGGCGCTCGACCCGACGAACAGGTGCGCGAGGTTGCCGGGAATGTAGGTCCAGCTTTGAGCCGTGGCATTCCGTTGATAGATCTGGCCTCCTGCGTTCAGGCCCCATACCGCTCCATCGGCGCCGAGCGAGATTTGACTGAGAGTTCCAGCAACGCTGTTAAAAAACACCGAGGGCGGGGGCGGATCGACGACCGGAGTAACTCCGGTTCCGGCGATGGCGACGGTTTGAGGCGAGCCGGCTGCGTTGTCGGTAAAGCTGAGAGTCGCGGAACGGCTTCCCGCCGCGGCAGGCGAAAACACCAGAGTGACGCCGCAGCTTGCGCTCGCAGCGAGAGTAGAGCCGCAAGTGGTGGTCATGGCGAAATCGGAGGCGTTTGCGCCGGAGAGCGCGATGCTCGACACGTTGAGCGCGCCGATGCCATTGTTGGTCAAGGTGACGGTGGCGGGCGCGCTGGAGGCGCCGACATTTTGGCTGCCGAAGTTTAGGCCCGAGGTGCTGAAGCTCGAGCCGGCGGAAGTGGTTCCCGTTCCCGAGAGCGTGACGGTTTGGGGCGAGGAAGCGACCGAATCGGTGAACATCAACGAGGCGGCGCGGTTGCCGGCGCCAGCGGGCGAAAACGAGACCGAAACGGTGCAACTGGCATTTGCGGCCAAGCTGGCGCCGCAGGTGGTGGTCAGCGAAAAATCGGAGGAGTTGGTCCCGGTGAGCCAGATGCTGAGAATGCTCAGCGAGGCCGAGCCGATGTTTGAGAGAGTTATGACGTTCGACTGACTCGCGGTTCCGACGATCTGGTTTCCAAAGTAAAGGTTAGTGGGCGCGAGGGAGACCTTGGGGGCGGCCGCGGTAACGCCGGTTCCGGTCAGAGATGCGCTGCGCGAAGCGCCGGATGCGTTCAGAGAGTTTCCGGTCAAGGTGAGAGTTCCACCGAGCGAGCCGGCCGTAGAAGGCGCAAATGCGATGGCGGCGACGCAGTTCGATCCCGCGGCCACGACGGAGGAGGAGGAACAGTCGACATAGCCGGAAGGCTTTTGGCTGAAGTTGGAGCTCACGCTCAAGGCCGAAAGGGTCAACGACTCCGTTCCGATATTGGAGGCCGTGACGAACTGGGCGACGCTCGCGAGACCGACGGTGGTGGAGGAGAAAGCGAGCGCGCTCGAAGAGGCGGTTACTTTTCGAACGACGTTGTTAGTGGCATCGGCAATGTAGAGATTACCCGCCGGATCGAGAGCCAGATTCTGCGGATTGGCGAGCGCCGCGGCGCTCGCTGAGCCGTTATCTCCGCTATAGCCGCTGCTTCCGCTTCCCGCGACGGTTTGGATGATACCGCTGGACGCTGTGACCAGGCGGACTACGTTGACGGCCGAGTCTACGATATAGAGATCGCCGGCGGCGTCGACGCGAACGCCGGTGGGCTGGTTGAGCTCGGCGGAGGTAGCCGGACCGAGATCGCCCGTGTAGCCGGGGCTGCCAGTTCCGGCGATCGCGTTGATGACGCCGGATGTGTTGACCTGACGGACAAGCGAATCGCCGGTATCCGCGATATAGACGTTGCCGGCCGCATCGACGGCGACCGACTCGGGGTTGTCGAGCGTCGCGCCGGTCGCCGCTCCTCCGTCGCCCACGCCATCGGCGCCGCCGCCCGCGCCGCCGCCCGCGACCACGTTGATGATTCCGGTGGAAGCGTTCACTTCGCGAACGAGGCCATGAAACGAATCGGCGATGAAGATATCTCCCACGGCATCGACCGCAACGTCGTTCGGCCCGGAGAGAATGGCGCTCGTGGCGGCAAGCCCGTCGCCGTAAGAATCCGAGCCGCCCTGCCCGTTTCCGCCACCCGCGACGGTGGCGATGATTCCGGTGACGGCGTTCACCTCGCGAATGCGCCCGTTGCCTTGATCCGCGATGTAGAGATTGCCGGCGCCATCGAGAGCGACGCCGGTAGGATTGTTCAACTTCGCCCAAGTGGCGAGGCCGCCATCTCCGCCAAAGCCGGGCGCGTCCCCGCTGCCCGCGACAGTCGCGATGTTTCCGCTCGAAACCGTGATCTTGCGAATGACCTGGTTGATGGAGTCGGCGATATAGACGTTGCCGGCGGGATCGACTGCGATTCCCTCCGGATTCCAGAGCAGGGCAGCGGTAGCCGCGTGCCCGTCGCCGCCGTAACCGAATGAGCCAGTTCCGGCGAGAGTGCCGATGATTCCCGGAGCGAGCGTTATCTGGGGCGCAAGGCCGGTTCCACTTATAAAGGTGGTTCCGATCAGAGTTCCGGACTGATTCTTGACGAGCACGGCGTCCTGGCGCAGACCGGACGAGCGCGGCAGAAAATTCACCGGGACCTTACAACTGACGGTGGAGGCGACGGTGCACGCGGGCGAGCCGGTTGAGAAATCCAGACCGAAGGATAAAGAAAAAGTCGGCGCGGCGCCCAGGCCGGAAAACGAATATGCGATCTGGACCGTAGCCGGAGACGCCGCGTTTACTTGCACTTGCCCGAAGCTCTGAGACTGCGGGACGGATGTCTGGGAAAAGGCGGGCGCGCCTAATAGGAGGATCGATACAAGAAGCCGTTCGCCATACGGAAAGCGTTCCCTTCGCCCGTTCTGTAGAACTTTGAACATAGCCTTAAACCTCGGGGCCTATACAACTTTGGGGCTCAAAAAAACCTACGGGGGGCCGCTTGCCGGGTGAACCGCGCAACAGCCTTTCGCTCTACTTTTCACATCGGCCGTCTTCGAGCGCACTTTAGAGCGGCGCGAGAGAGGGAAATAGAGTGGAAAAATTTTCCCGATGGGCTGTGATCGGGCGCGCTGGCGTAGGAAGCGGGGCTGTCGGGCGAGAGAATCAGCCGAGTTTGGATGGGCGGGCGAGAGTGAGACCCTGGGCCGCGGCGTTTTCTTCGGCCCATGCAGAGAAGAGATCGGGCTCGATGTGGAGGGCGCGCACTTCGACTTCCGCGATCGAAAATTCGAAGCCATTTTCGTCGGGCTCCCATTCCATGTGGCGGTGTTCGTGAACGGCCTGAATGTATTGGCGCGCGGCTTCGTCGAGGCGGGATTCCCTTGGATCGCGCACACCGGGCGCCATACGCGCTGTGTGGTGCTCGTTGTGGCGGCGAGATTCCTGGAGCTGGCGCAGGGCGGCGGCGTCTTTCTCGAAGTGGCGGCGGAGGCGGGATTCCTGGATGGAGAGGTTGTTGAGCTGGCGCTGGTAGGCGAGGAAAATTTTGGCGTCGATCAGGTGCTTGCGTGAGTCGGCTTGCTCGGCGGGGAACTCGTTGGCGAATTCGAGGCGGCCGAGGGCGAAGATGCCGAATTCGAGAGCCGGGATGCGG
>JAFAYI010000008.1 GCA_019240475.1 Acidobacteriaceae bacterium | reverse complement strand
TGCGTCTTGGATCACACCATGAAGGCGATCGAAATCGAAGATATCGAGGTGCGTGTGGCGGCTTTGGAGCGAACGATGCAGCAGGAGAGTAAGTAATCGCATCCGCATGCGGATACAAACCAGAATCCAGAAACTGGAACGCGTTCTTCCGCTGGTTCAACCGGAAGATCCCGAGTCGGAGCGCGTGCGCCTTGCATTGCAAAGCCTGTCGGATGAAACGCTGGAGGCCTTAGGGCTGGTTCTGCAGGCGGAAGCGGCCGGCCGCCCGCTCACGGGACCGGAACTTGAGACGCACCGTATGTTCCGGGCTACGGTTGCGGCAGTGCCTTTGCCGAAATCTGTCCCACGCAGGAGTAAATTGCTCCGACTCTAGGAGCGGCCGAGCAGTCGGCTGTTCCGAGAGACAGCAAATTCTGCCACCCGGTGCGGTGCGTCCATTTCGCAGCCACTCGCCAGTGATCACGATTGTCAACTCGCGTCCCATCGACGCGAAAGGTGATGCGGATTATATCTGCTATAGCGGAGACAAACCGTTCAGATCGCTAAATATCGGCGCCCCAGATCGCCGATCAAGAACGGGTACTAGTGAGAAGATCCGTTCCCAACTGCGACCACAGCAAACGCCGTCAAGTTGACGCAAAACGCGTTCTACGCAGACAGGTATTGCTTCCGACCGCACTAGGAGCCGCTCCTAGATTCGGCTGCTCTACGCTAGGCCATCACCGGCGATCTATCCCGTTGTCGGCGCTCAACTTCCAGATTGCGCGGCACTCATCCGAATAGAGAATAGCGGAAGGAAAGGTCCACATCGCGCCTTGGCCGAAGTCACGGCTACGGCGAGTCCGTTAGGCTAGATCAGTTCGCGAATGAGATCACCAATCTTCAAGAACTCCGCATAGGTGCCCGGCTTGTTGAAGTAGGAAGCGACGTTTAGCGATGCGCTCTTCTCACGGTCGGAGCGGGCACGTGAGGAGGTCATGACGGCAACGCGCATGCTCGCGCAGCGCTTGCTGCTTCGCAGATACGACAACACCTGAAATCCGTCCCTCTTCGGGAGATTGAGGTCAAGCAGCAAAAGCTCGGGACAGCGGACCGAGTCCTCCTCGATCTGAGCGAAAAATTGCACTATCTCGTCTCCGTCTGAAAAGAAGTACAGATCTACGTCCAGCTTCGCGGCCGCGATTGCCTCCCTAACGAGGAAGATGTCTCCGATATTGTCTTCAACCACCGCCACTGCACAACGGCTGGGATCAGACGCTCGATCACGCCGGAATTGTAAAAAGGAATTTTGAGCCTCGCCCGGGCTCAGATTCGACCCAAATTCGCCCGCCGTACCGCTCAACGATTCGCTGGCAAATTGCAAGTCCCATGCCGGTGCCGGAATACCGGCCATTAGTGTGCAGCCGTTTAAAGATTCCAAAGATGTTCTCCCTGTGCTCCGGCGCGATCCCGATACCATTATCGGCAATGCTGAAGAGCCAATACTGATCCATCCGGTTCGACGCAAGCGAGATTCGCGGGGCACAGCCGTCGCGGCGGTACTTGAGGGCATTGCCCACGAGGTTCTGAAACACTTGCTGAAGGTGGGTGCTGCGCATTCGAACGGGCGGCAGATCGTCAGCCACAATCTCGGCGTGCGTTTCCTGAATGGCCGACGCGAGATTCCCCAATGCGGCGTCCAGTGCGTCTCCCGCCTCGACAGTTGCGGGAAGCTCGTCCGGAATGTCGGACGCCTCCGCATAAGCGAGCAAGTCCGCCAGCAGATTGTCCATCCGGAGGGCACTCGAACCCACTAGTTTGAGGAAGTCCGTGCCGCGCGCGTCGAGCCTGCTCCCGTATTCTCTCAGCACCAGTTCGCTAAAGATGCGAATATTCCTCAATGGCTCTTTCAGGTCGTGACTTGCTGAGTGCGCGAATTGCTCCAGATCCGCATTGGCTCTGAGGAGGGCATCCTGGCGGCTGCGTACTTCGTATTGCTTCATGCGGCCGCGCAGAGCCGCGCGAACGGCACTCTGCAAGGTTTCGGGCCGGGCCGGCCGTTCGATAAGCGTGAAATTCCCTAACGTGGAAAATTCCTTAGAACGCCGATGGCTGTACTCTTTTGTCTGGCCGGCCGGTGTCAATATGATAAACGGCGGGTCGGACCAAGGCGGCTCGGCGGAGAGCCACGAGCTTAAGTCTCGTATGTGCTCCGGACGGATCGCCTCATCGGCCAGCAGCGATGCGCCCACGCCGAGCGCCAGCTCTTTCAAGAACGCGGCCGCATGGGGCACAATAGCCGGTTCCGCGGGGAGCGCTTCGACTATCTGCGCGAGCAGAGCCGCATCCCTGCCGATAGGGGCGAGGATGAGGACGCGCATTTCGCTGGCGGTTCTTCGGAACATTCACTCTGCAGCCTTATCTCCTAGTAATTCGGCGCTCTTGCCGCGATATTCTGGAACTCCAGTGAGCACCCCCCGGAAGTCTTTGAGCACTTCGCCGACGCGCAAGCCCTCTGATGTGATCCTCATCTCGCGGATTGAGCGTTCGTGTGCACCGCGCCGCTTCTTTACGATGGAGACCGCCTGACGGACCAAGCCCTCCGCTTCAAAATAGCGAAGAAGTATGACGGTATCCGCTAGGAAGCTGACGTCGATCGGCGCGTGCATTGCTCCCCCCACCACGCCGTGCTGGGCCAACGTGAGCAGGGTAGCTACGCCCTTGCGCCCGAGGTATGTCAGCAACTCATGCATGTGGATGAGCAGATATCGCTCGCTCGGCATACCGTTGAGATAGCCGTTGAGACTATCCACAACGATCAGGCTGGCGTTTCTTTTTTCGACGGCCTGCCTGGCGCGCGATGAGAACTCGCCGGGCGACAACATCGCAAGATCTGCCTGCACCAGGTCCAACAATCCCGAGTTGAGATGCGGCCGAAAGTTCATGCCGAGTCCATCGGCGCGCTTCAGGAACGTCTCGGGGCTCTCTTCGAAGAGATAGGAAGCGACGTGCTCCCCGCGCTCGAGCGCAGACATGAGGTATCGCGAACAGATCGTCGTCTTGCCCGAGCCCGCGGGCCCCATAAGAAGCGCGCTCGATCCGCGATCCAGACCGCCTCCGAGCAGTGAATCTAGTTCAGCGCTGCCGCTGGCGATCAAATCGCCCGTGTCCACAGTGGTTCCTTCAGTGGCCGAAAGACGCGGGTAGAGTTCGATTCCGCCAGGCTTGATGATGAAATCGTGGCGCCCGTCGGTGAATTCCACGGCCCGCATTTTCGCAATATGGATCTGACGGCGCGTTGTCCCGTATTCGCGCGGCTCGCGTTCCATTCTTATGACGCCGTGAGCGATGCTCTGAAGCTGCTGTTCGCCTTCCCGGGTCGTGAGATCGTCGAGGATAAGCACCGTGCATTTCCTGCCCGCGAAAAACTGCTTCAGGGCTAGGATCTCGCGGCGATAACGAACGGAGGTCTGTGACAGGATCTTCAATTCCGATACGGAATCCAGGGCGACCCGAGCGGGGTCAATCCGCTCCACTTCCGCGCGTATCCTCTTAACCGTTTCGCCGAGCTCGACGTCGGAAGCGTGCAAAACAGTGTAATTCGCTTCTTCCGCCAGTCGTTCCGCGATGCTATTGAGTTCCAGCAGATGGAGCCCACTGAGGTCCCAGCCATGGGAACCGGCCACATCGTGCAGTTCTTCGAGCGTTTCAGAAAGCGTTACATACAAACATTTCTGGCCGCGTCGAGCGCCCTCAAGCAGAAACTGAAGCGCCAATGTGGTCTTCCCGCTTCCGGGATCGCCTTCGACGACGTACAGGCGGTTCGACGGCAAACCGCCGCCTAGGATCTCATCCAGTCCTGCAACACCCGTTTCCTGTCTGCGTGAGCCACTTGCGCCTGCGAAATGTGTTTCCAAAACGTTCCTTGCCATTCGGCGTCAGCCTGTGGCACCTGTCCATGCTACCAAGGGAAGGGTTCCAGCAAACGGGCGTGCCTGCTGAAATACGGCTACGATGAGATGACAATCAAGAATTGCCGCGTCACAAGCACCACATTGCTTCCGGCGAGAATATGAAGCAATTTCGCGCGGTGTTCGGTCGACACCATGAATCGGGACTGAGAACTGGGCTGCCGCCGAACTGGCAAGCCGCAAAACGCAGCATCAAATGCAGCGCCCCTCAGTCCCACTCATCTCGTCGGTCAGAAACTTGAACGCTTGCACCGTATGCCGTTCCAGGCACAGTCGCGATTGAAGCATTGGCTGCAAGGGGACTGCGGCTGCAGCGCAAGGCCTTCTCAGGGTGCCGGATCAACTTCGATCTTGCCCATCATGCCGCCGTCCTCATGCTCAAGTATGTGGCAATGATAGACGAACGTACCAGCGATCTCAGGATCGCGGAAATCGAGCCGTAGCTTCACACTTGGATACGTGGAGCTCTTTCCATCCCAGTACGGCACGTTGATGGTGTCGAGCAGCACGGGTTCGTTTACGGGCACGCCGTTCTTTTCTCGAACCAGAAAATGAAGCTGGTGGATATGGAACGCATGGTTTTCTTGCGAGCGATTTTCGATCGTCCAGTCTTCCACAGCACCGATTTGAGTGATTATGCTTGGCGGCGCTGCCGGATCGAATACGTGCGGCGTTTGACCCTCTACGGTAATAAAGAAGTTAGTCGGCCCGGTCGGGTCGGATGGATCGATAGGCGATTCGGAGAAATAGAGCTTGCGTTGCCGGATGGGCGTCTCTTCCGATAACCATGCAAAACGCTGCGAGCTTAGGTTCGCGGCCCGGGCAGGCAAGGAGGCCGGTTCCGGCGCAGTTGGAGATAACTGAATCGTCGCCATGGGTCTCGATGGGTCACTATCGCCCATGGGGCCAGTATCGACGCTGCGGGTGACGAATGTGGCGCTAATACCTTCCGGCGGCCCGTCCACGACGAACTCCGCGCGCCCAGCGGGAGGAATAAGAATATCGGTTTCAGGTACGGTGCGTCCTCCTGGAACGCCGTTGCCTGCCGCAAGCGGCACACCATCAAGACCAACTAGCCCAAGAGTCTGGGGCTTGCCGTTGAAGAGGAGTTGAACGTCGATATAAGTATCGGCGGAGGCGTTGAGAACCCGCCAGAATTCTCGTTGTGCCGGGCGCATGCGAATTACGGCCGGAGGGTAGGCCGGATACGGCACGGGAACAAAATTCAGGCTGAGATTACATTCGGGAGCATCAGGGTCTGATTCCTGTTGCATCGGGAGGTCCTGGCCGCGAACGATGAGGACACGCTCCGGCAGCCCTGCGACATCCGGATCAGCCTGCTCTATACCTTCGACGATGAGAGCTCCGGCAGCACCGCCGAGCACCTGAGCTTCGCTAAACCCGTGCGGGTGGGGATGGTACCAATACAGCCCCGGCGGTTCATTGAAGGGAATTTGGACCTTGTATTCGAACGGTGGATCGGAAGCTTGAATCAGTGTATTGAGGACATCGTCGGCGTGGCACGTGGGCGGAACGTTCATTCCATGAAAATGCACGTTCGTCGTAGATGGGGTCATCGGTCCCGCCGAGCCACAGACCGCACCCGGCGATATCGGATGCCCGTGGCCGCTAGTCAATTTAGGCAATTCATTTTTGAGGCGAAGCGTCAGCCAGTCGCCGGGATGAAGGCGCAGCGTTGGAGCTTCAACCTTGTTGCTGTAGGAATAGCAGTAGCGCTCAACCCCATTCGCGTCAGTGTCGGTCTTCAGCGTCAAGGTCAGGCTCAGTGAGCCATTGACACTGCGCAGCTCGACGGGATTATTGGCGACGCTGCCTGCGGGCGGCCGACTGCAAACCTCAGGCTGCGCTGCTCCACAAGGCGCAATCGAGAGACCACAGCAAAGCAGCAGAATTCGAAGCGAAGAATAACGGAACGCCAACATGCGATTTCCCCCCGGCCGTTGGACGACTCTGCTGTAACAAATACTGCAGTACTATTACCTGACGCGGGTAATGGTTAAATGCAAGCACCGTCGGCCGTCTGTGATCCCCGGCGGCTAAATGAACGAGCGCTGCGCACTCTGGTCCGGGATCGTCTGTGCCCACGTTTTCACAACCGACGATTCTCCGGGTTCCGGCAATAAGTAAGATCACAAAATATCCTGACGTGGAGCTCTTGTGGGGACGAGAGCCAAATTTACGCTGGCTGGCGGAACTTCACGCCGAAATCACGGATTGCGTCTACCAGATTGTTGGCACTGCGCGGCCTGTTTGGACGAGGGCGCTACATTAAGCCACAATAGACTATTTTGTTCCCGAGCCGTCGCAAGCCGAATACGCGACCTGATTATATAAGTCGCCCCTATCGCCAAGGGACGGGTAATCCGTCCCTTGGTGTCACGGTTCGATGCCGATCTTGTCGTTTCAGCGCGAATCGGAGCTTCTGCTTGCAGCCGAGGTAATATTCCGTCGTTTGGATCGACGCGTGCCCGAGCAGAAACTGGATCCGAAAGAGCTCGCCGCCGGCCAAGTGACAGAGCCTCGGACATGTTCGTTGCAGATCGTGGGGCGCCACAGGTGCTAGACCGGGCTGTTGCACAAACGGTGACTTTCGCCCCGTTCAAACTTGGTATCCAACCCGCTTCCAGCCGTGCCCTTGAAACTGCAAGCTTGTGGTCGAGGGCTTTTCGTTGTTCTCCGTCTGGCTTGAGCTTTTGTAAGAAGAAGAGGACGCTATCGTATGCCTTTCGCGCGTTCCCATGGTTCCGCTCTACCGTCTCGTGAATTTGTGAAGTCTACGCCACGTCCATAAAGGTCAGTGCGGTATCGAGATCGGCAAGCGACATTTCCACCCCGGTGCGGTTCGTATCCGAAAACTCTTCAGCGAAACCAGACATGAACATTGATTGTTTGAACACGTCGCCTCACCGCTTCACAAAGGGTAAGTTTGCGAGCGAGAAACCCAATAGATCAGGCCATCGGGTGTTGCAAAGTCTGATGCAAATTCAATTGCAAGGTTTGGTCCCCGATTATTGGGGCATCTCTTGCCCGGGGAGATACCACGTTGACGATAAGTCGCTACGTCGGACACTGAAGTGCCGATTACCCGCGAGCGGTCACCATGTGTTGATCTTTGTTTGGCTGACATCCTGGCATGCAAAGCGAAACATGTTAGGTTCAAAACGAATTGTCAGGCCTCAGCAATGGCGGCGATGGACACTTTCAGTCCTGGAACCTTGACGGGAAGCTTGGCGCCCTTGATTGCGCCGGTTTCAGGATCTTGCGGTGCGGTGCCCGAAACGAATACCAAGCCGGCAGCCTTGACCGCCTGACTGTATGTGGCTGGCGGCTTTGCTGCTCGTGAAGTAAACACAATCTGTCGTGCCATTTAATCTCCTCACGGCAAATTGTCCCTCAGAGCGCCTTTAAACGCGAGTAGTCGCCATGTGTAGATCTATACTTGTCGCCCCATGGGCCTTCGTGGCGAAGCGTGATCACGAATGTCCCGGAAAGCTTCGACTCTGGTAGTCTGCCCAATCAATATGGATGGCGCGGGCACGTCGAACGTGTGGATGTCCCCGAGATACAGAGATTCGCGAGGCCAAATATTCACTGCACTTCCGTTAAGGCAGTATACGCGGAAAGCGGCGTCAACGCTGCGGCTCAACCCGAAAGCACAGTGTCGGTGTTTATCCATGTTGCTCAGTTTGTTCAGCATCAGGAGTGGCGGAGCAGGAATTGGGTGGTACCAGGGCTGAACGGTTCTCAGGATTTCAACAGCTTCGGAGGGAACGCCCGGCAACCGTTTCGCGCTGTTGGCGTTCCAGTCGCTTCGTTCTCAGTGAGCGGGAATTTGGTGTCTTTGCAGTCGCAGGTGCGGTCCCGAGTTAATGCCAGACCACAGACCAGCTTGTCAAGCGCGGATCGCATGTTGTGGATGCAGTCGCCGGCTATCGCGCTGAGCCGGATCGGCGGGATGTAATCATTCGCATGCACCACAAGCCATGGATTGGGTCGGTCTGGCGCGCTTTTCAAATACGCGCTCAACCTCACGGTACTTAGATACCCGTCGACTTCACGAGCCAGCGCGTCAAATGCTCAAGCGCCGAATCATCTTCGCACCCACGCTCTCCATCCATGGGAGCGAGTTGGGTAGGGACATGGAACAATTATGGTCGCCGCAGTAGCGGCACTACTCGCAAGCTCTACGCTGGGCCGTCAACGGCGAGCTTACTTAGTCCTCGCGACGTTCAACTTCCGGTTTGCCCGTCATCCTGGAGCTCGCTCGACACAGTAAGGACTTACCCTCAGAACCCATTCAAGGCGCGTGCGCTTGCACGGGCCATTGCGCAAATCTGATCCCGTCGGCAATACAGTTCGGCAACATGAAAATCCAGGAAAGAGCCGTCACTGCGCTGATTTGGAAAACCCGCCTTATACGATCTAATAGCGGTAACGTTCCACATGGAAGCCGGTCAATCAGCGCCCAATCAGCGGACTACCAAAGCTGCCAGCATTCGTGTCCTCTATCTTCTCCTGTTTATATGCGCCGGCATCGTAGGCACGTACGAAGTCGTAAATTCGATCTCAACGATCATCGGTAGTTTCAATCTCCGAAATCAGGTACAAGCACCTTTTCAACTCTACGGAAATTTAATCGAAAACCCTGCGGCGGCGGCTACGCACGCCGGTATTGCGAAGGGCGATACCGTGCTCGCTATCGACGGATTGCGCTTTACCGGAATGGCGCTCTGGCAACGCATCCGCTGGTACGCTCACCCGGGCGATACGATCTCTGTTCTTGTCCGAAAACAGAACGGAACCACACGTATTGCGGCGATTCCTCTTGAGGGCTATCCGAAGGGCTGGTCAGTGGAGGACCCGGCAGTCGGGACCACGCTGGCGGACCACATTTTTGTCCTGATCATTGTGCTCGTAGTTCCGCTTTTCTGCGTGGGACTAGGCGTTTGGGTCGCATTTGCTCGTCCTTTCGATCCCAATGCCTGGTTCCTTCTTGTCCTTCTCACCCTTCCGCAATCGTTCAATCCCGGTGCGTTTCGCTGGTGGATCCGGCTTGCCTGGGTCTGCGACTTTATTGGCACCTTGCGATTCAATTCTTAGCATCGCCCGCGTTATTTCTTCTCGGCTTGCTGTTCCCGGAGCGATCCCACCTCGATAAATGGCTTCCCTGGCTGAAGTGGTTGGTTATTGCTTTAACCGGAGCCATCGTCATCGCTGCCTTCGTGTCCGAATACAACGCCTGGTATGACCTTTACCTGCTTCCGCGGGTTGATGCCGTGGACCGGTTCGTCAATCCGTTCTTCGTATGGTCGAGCATTTCCTACATTGCACTGTACTGGGTTCTGCTGCTGGTCAAGTTGCGGGCCTGCTACTCCCCGGACGCACGTCGCCGCCTTCAGGTATTACTCGCGGGCTCTGTTGTGGGCCTCGGAAGCATTCTTATCATTTGGGGATTATTGCCCTACGTAGGAATCGCCGACCCGAACGACAGCCGGTGGCTCGCCCTCCTCTCGATTGTCCTGATGCTCTTCTTTCCGCTAACCCTCGCCTACGTTGTGATCGTCCAGCGTGCGATGGATGTACCGATCCTGTTGCGCATGGGCAGCAAGTACTTGCTGGCGAGGACAAGCGTGACCATCGTGCGGATTGCGGGAATTATCGCGCTTATCTGGCTTGTCGCCGTACCCCTCTTCGCGCACCATCTTCGCCCGTGGAAAACCGCCCTCGGGGCCGCCATACTCCTAGTATTCGGCTTTTTGTTCCTCAAGAAGAAATCGCCTACCGATCTTCTGCAACAGTGGATTGACCGAAAATTCTTTCGCGAAGCCTATGACGCCGAAGTGATGCTGAGCCGGCTTGCGAAGACGGCGCAAACGATCTCGGACCCGGCGGCGCTAATCCGAACGGTTTCGCAGCAGATCTCCGACGCCCTACATGTCGAGCGGGTAACGGTGCTGCTTCGCAGCGACGGCAGCTTCGAACCTGCTTACGCGATCGGACCGGAGCTTATACCGCCGTCAGGCATTCTCGACCAGGCCCGCTCATCGACGCCGCTCTTTAATAGCGAGAGTGACAGCCGCACACTTGACCTCCAATCGCCCGAACTGCTGCTTCCGTTGTCTGGACGCACGCAATTGTTTGGTGCCATGGCGCTCGGTCCGAAGCGTTCCGAAGCACCATACACGCCTTCCGACGTGCGTCTGCTCGAATCGGTTGGCGTACAGACGGGCCTTGGGCTCGAGCTTAGCGAAACGGCTGCGTCGCTGGCCGCCGCCGCTGTAGAACGCGCACACATCGCGCGCGAAATCGAGATTGCGCGGGAAGTCCAGGAGCGCCTCTTTCCCCAGCGCCTGCCGCTCATCGCGGGTATAAGTCTGGCTGGATTCTGCCGCACCGTGTTTGGTGTTGGCGGCGATTACTACGATGCGATGGAACTCGACGGCGGCCGTCTCGGCCTGGCGATCGGCGATGTCTCGGGCAAAGGCATTTCGGCCGCGCTTTTGATGGCCAGCCTCCGCGCCTGCCTTCGTACGATGACACTCACCAGCTCAAGTGACCTCACGCAACTGATGTCGCACATGAACCGCCTGATCTATGAAGCTTCGGCCATGAATCGTTACGCGACGTTCTTTTTCGGCATTTTCGACCCAGCCGCGAGCAGGTTCGATTACGTTAACGCCGGTCACAATGCGCCCGTGCTGCTCCGCAAATCATCGGGCGGCAACTACGAGCGGCTTCGTCTCGATTGCGGCGGCCCGGTAATCGGTCTGCTTCCGAAAGCGTGCTACGAACAAGGCTCTCTCCTGCTTGATCCCGGCGATCTACTGATTGCTTACACGGACGGCATTAGCGAAGCCATGAACTCCGTCGAAGAAGAATGGGGCGAAGAAGCTATGGTTTTGACTGCCCAACAAGCTTCGGACGGAACGGCCGAGGATATTGTCAAGGCGATCTTCGCGGCCGCAGACGTTTTTTCCGGAGGGGCATCGCAGCACGACGACATGACCGTTTTGGTAATGAAAGTTTCTCCCGTTTCGGTGCTATGGTAGTCGCGCAAATACTAATGTCTGGCAAGTTGTTACGCCCAGGTCGTACCACGCCGTCATCATCTCCAGGATTGTCGGCAATCCGGAAACTAGGATTTCGCATGACTAGTCGCCAAGGGTAGAGTAATCGAGCCGCTCAGTCTTGCCTCTTCGTCTCGGCGAACGGGGAGGCGGAGCGTTCTGGAGTCCAAGGGGCCGGTTACGGCGTCTTGGCGTCCATATCGCGTGGGGGTAAGTCTTATGTTTTCACTAGCGCGGGCGTTGAACACAAGCTGGGAGACGAGTTGCTCCAGTCGAATTAATAGCCCTCGAAGAGGGCGAGTTCAATACCGACCTGCTCTGATTCGAGGACGGCTCGTTCAAACCCCGGTCGAACGCCTGGCGAACCGTCGCCGCTCGTTTCGCGCCCCCTTCCCTAAGCGTTTTCTGATTGACAGTCGCTGGAGGCGTATGGTACTTTCCCGCAGATGTCACTGCGATATTTATTGCATCCGTATGCCCGGATCACGGTCGTGCAGATGCGCAGAAATGCGACATCGTGTATAGCGGTCGTTGGACTGCTCGCGCTTGGTACCTCCAGCGTTGCAAGCATCATTTCGCTTTTGGTTCCAGCCGTATACGAGCCACTTTCCTATCCTGATCCCCACACCGTGTTTTCTGTTTGGGAGAAACAAGCAAGTGCGCCTGAGGGCCGTTCCGGTCTCTCCGGACCGGAATTTTCGCTACTCGCAAGAACGTTTTCGCAACGAGCATACATGGCGGTGAGCGTCGATGATGAGGCGGTTCTACGCGTGATCGGAACCGCTCGCCTTGTGAGCATTGCCGCCGTTTCGGGACCATTCTCGGTCGTCGCCGGGTTCCATCCCTTGCTGGGAGCTGGATTCAGCCCCGGCGAAGGCAGAACGGGTGAGCGGGTTGCCGTGCTGGATTACAACTTCTGGGTCCGGCAGCTTGCAGGAAATAGCACAATCGTCGGAAGCTCCATCGATCTGGACAACAGCGTTTACCGGGTCGTCGGAGTGATGCCCAAAGGCTTTGCCTTCCCACCCGCGAGCGTGCACGACATATGGGTTCCGGCCGAAGCGAGGCTCGGTCCCATTTGGACGAATGCCGATGCGAAACTGTTTTCGGTCGTCGGACGATTGCGAACTCCGGCTGGATGGCCCCAACTCCAGCAAGAAATGGAGACCGTTCGCAAGAGGGCGTATCCCTCCGATCCCGCCGCTCTTGAGGTTTCGTCCGTCGTGGGCGAACTGGCGCAGCCCGCCAAGCGCGGCCTCTTTCTACTGCTCTCCGCGATGCTGGCGGTTTTAGGTCTGGCGTGCTTGAACGCAACCGGTGTTCTCTTCGCCCGGAGCCTGCAGGACAAACAGACCATCGCCATTTTGCAGAGCTTCGGCGCTTCCAACTTTGAAGTGCTTGCGCTCCGAGTGATCAGCATTCTCCCCTTGGCTGTCAGCGCGGGATTTCTGAGTTCGGCGGCAACCCCTGCGCTGGCAATGATCTTCGCTCGGGTCAATTCCATGACGTCTGCCGTCGCTCCGCCGCTGTCGCTGTCGTCAACCGTCGCCTCGGCGTCTTTTATCACCGCATTTCTTGCGGCTATCCTGATCGCCGCGCTGGTTGCACTGCAGGATTGCATTATTACAGACCCGCGGCAGTTCTCTGGCACGACCAGCCTGATGGGATCGAGAGCGACCAGGAGAACCGCTAAGAGCTATCAGGCCGTAGTTGCTTCCCAGTTGTGCTTATCTATTTCGCTCGCCTTTCTAGGCGTGATTTTAATCGAGTTTTTCGTAGCTCGGAGCCACGCGGCTCTCGGCTTCTCGCCCACTGGCGTTTACACGCTCCGATGCACGCTTCCCCAGGAGCGATACATGTCCGCCGAAGCCAGATCGGCCTTCTATGCCACGGCCGCGGACCGTTACCCGGAGCTTGCATTTACTAATAATCTGCCCTTTGGCGGGCAGCGCCGCACGTCGCCTTTCTTTGTCACGGGAGCGCAGACCCGTGGCCAAATGGCGCAATACACCGTCGTGTCGCCTTCCTACTTCAACGTCATGAAAATCCAAGTGCTGCAAGGCAGAGGATTTCTACGCTCCGACGATGCCCGGCATCCCCCGGTTGCGATCGTCGACAGCAGCTTTGCACGTCAATTTCTGAAGCCGTCCGATGTGGGATTCGCTAAGGTAAAGACGTTCTTTGGCGAGCAGGCTTGGCGACTCATCGTTGGCGTCGTCGACGATACTCGCCACGATTGGCTATCCGCTTCGGGGCGGCCCACTATTTATGTCCCCGTATACCAGGACCCGCCGCCTGCCGCTGTCGCGCTGGACCGCATCTCCTCCACTTCACAGCCTCGGATATTATCCAGGCAAGTCAGCTCGATAGACCCCGCGGTTGGGCAAGGCGATCTTACCTCGCTCGAAGACTTTGTATATAACTCGCTAGAACGGCCCCGCTTTTACGCCTGGGTCAGTACCTTCTTTACTTTCTGTGCTGTCCTTCTACTCGCGTCTGGAGTTTACGGACTAATGTCGTACACTGTTCGCATGCGGCTGGTTGAAATAGGTGTACGCGCCGCACTTGGAGCACGCCCCGGCCAGATCGTCACAGACATATTGGCGCCGCTCGGGCGTCCCGCCCTTATCGGAACTGCACTGGGTCTAGGTTGCTGCCTCGCCCTGCCACGAGTTGTATCTTCTTTAGGCGTCACCAGCACGCATTTGGACATTGTCACGTTTGCCGGTGTCTTGCTTCTGATCGTGGCGTCGGTCTGCATTGCTTTGATCTTTCCCATTCGAAGAGCTGCCTCGGTCTCACCAGCCTCGACGCTGCGTCAAATGTGATCCGGTTACATCTGCTGGCACTTGTATTAGCTCTCAGCCTAGAGGGCCGCTCCCGCACTAACGTCCCCGCCGGATTCGATGTGATAAGCGCTTCCGGTTTCACGTTGCCTAACGGCCTGCATGTTCTTTTCTCGCGCGCCCCCCGCAGGCTTGGGGCTGCGGTTGCCTTAGCCTATAAGATCGGCGCAATCACTGAGGACCCCGGCAATTCAGGCAGCGCTCATGTTCTTGAACACTTGATGACCGACGCGCCTATGCCGGGAACCGGCGAGACCTTCACGTCCTTAGTCGCCCGCGCGGGCGGAGTTAGTAATGCTAAGACGACATTTACAACCACCTTGTACTTTGAGTACTGTCTGAAGAGCGAACTGGCCTTCATCTTGTCCCTCGAAGCGTATCGGATGAGGAATTTGGCGCTAACCCAAACCAGCTTGGATCATGAGAAGGCAACGGCGGTTAACGAATACAAGTCGCTGAATGGACGGCAGCCCTACGGAACAGCGATTGAAGACGCACTCCGTTTAGCGGCACCCTCGTTCGAGTTTTCGCACTCCCCTACCGGTACCACAGAGACGATCGGCCGCCTCACGCTCGCCTCTGTCGCGAACGTATATCGACGATACTACAAACCCGGCAACGCCGTGCTGGTGGTTGTAGCCGATCTTTCGCCGCAGCGAGTAAAGAGGATGGTCGGTCAGGCGTTCGGGAACATCGAAGCTTCGGACGTGGAGGCTGTTTCGATGACTGCGCCTTCGAGCGGCCCCAGCCAGAAGTCGGTGGAAGAAGAAGCTAACGTTCCTGAAACACGGCTCGACATGTTGTACAGAGTGCGTTCCGGGACAGTAGAAGAGCGAGCTGCCGACGCCGTCTTGGAGGAGTTGCTGAGCAACAAGATTCAGCATCTCGCTGCTCCGGGCATTGCCGCTGCCAATGTCACAATCACGGATCAGGGCGCCACCAGCCTGATCTGGATTTCGGCGCTTCTTCGGCGGGGAGCCGCCGCCGAATCCGCGATCGCGAGCATCTCGGAAGCCGCGGGCGCTCTCTCAACGGCCGCGATAAACGATGCCGATCTGGCGCTTATCCGGCGCAATGTGATTGATCGCATGTCAACTCTGGCCGATGATGCGATCGAGCGCGCGCGAGCGCTTGCCCTGGAAGCGATCGAGGGCAGGCCGGTTGACTCGTTGACCAGCATCGCGGCCATGGAACTTGAAATGCCGAACCGTCTTCGATCCAGCATTGCTGAGCTGGCGAGTAAGTTCCACCCTTTCGTCTTGATCGTGCGTCCCACACCAGCGCCCACGGCGACTGAGACCAACAGGCGGGGCAAAGGATAAATGACGCGACGCAACATGTTTGCCCGTGCGGCGAGATATTTTCAAGCCGGATCATGTCCATGGCTCTATGGGGTGCTGTATCAAGGGGCCTCATCGGGCAAGCAGGCCTTGCAAACGGTTGTTCCGTCTCCCCCCGCGCTCACTATGCCTCGCCCCCCGCCTGCGGAGGTCAAACAGCTTCAAAATGGGATACGAATCGTGGAGGCGCACGAGTCATCCCGCTTTAGAAGCCACTCGCTCCTGTTAGTCGGTCTGTCGACTCTTGATGACCCACCCGGCAAAGTAGGAATGGCGGAAATGGCTTCTGCATTGATCCCTTTCCTGAAGGTTGGGAACGATACGTTACAAGACCGGCTGAGTGCCGGGGACGCCAGCATCAGTTCGGAGATGCGGTACGGCGGTGACTGTACGGCGATACGATTTACCGACACAGGATCGCCCGCCGGGTCGATCCTGATGACTATCCGGGCTCTCGCAAATCCCGACCTGGAGCCCGCGACTTTGTCTAATTGGGTGGCAAACGCTGTACTCAGAAACCAGCAGAGGCAAAACGACCCGAGCTGGCTTGCCGAAAGCGCGTTTCGAAGGCATCTGTATGCGAACGATAACCGGCAATGCGTCTGGGCGGAATCAAGCGCATTAAATACGATTACCGCTGCTGACCTGCGTGCGTGCTACTGCGGCCGGGCAGCCGCGCCTGCGCCTATCGTCACGGCGCCATCCCGCTACCGCATCGCCGCCGCTTTGGCGGAACTCCCACGCGCCCAATCGCACCCGCCAGCAAACAGAATCGCGGCGCCATCCTGGCGTCATTCAGCCTCCTTTCCCAGTCCTCAGGTCCTGCTGGTGGATCTCCCCGGCAGTAACCGCGCTTCCCTATGCATCGGAAACCTGGCATTTGACCGGTACAGCCCCGATTATGCAACCGGCGCCGTTCTTGGCCGCATCCTGGGTTACGGCCAATCCTCCCGCCTGCACATCCTGCTGCGGTCGAAGGGATATGCCTACACCGTTTTCGCGGGGTTTTCCGCCGAACGATATCTACAGCATTTCGCCGTCAAGTCAGACGTGGACCCGCGGACAGCCATACCGGCGGTTTCAGCTATTCTCGACGAGTTCAGGCGCTTGGGGGAATCGGTCGCAAAGGACGAGGAGATCACTACCGCTCAGGCCGGCATCGTTACTGCCTTTGTTCAAGCGAACGACTCCGCCTCCGAATCATTGCCGTTGCTTGCTGAAATTCCGCGCTACGGACTACCACCTACTTACTGGACAAGTTATTTGCATTCGGTGATCCATGTAACTCCTCAAGACATTCGAGCCGTTTCCGTGCGCTACTTGCCTTGTTGTAATGCGCAGATCGTCGTGGTTGGAGACGTGAAAGCCATAGGTGGCTCCTGGGATCGTTTCGGGCATGTACGTGTGATTCCGGCGTCGGCGGCGTTCTCATAAGCCGTTCGTATATGGAACCTTCTGCGGAACAGCAACCAGGCGAAGCTCTTGAAACGAGCGGTCCAGGGGACTCGGCGATCTACTTCTCGGAGGATTGGGCGCACTATGCCGCAGGTCGTAGCGGCGCAGTTTGGCTGATTGGCGACAGAGTCGTCAGGTTCACGCGCGAAGAATCGTTCGTATTACTCTGTTGCAAACGCCCCAACTCGCATGCCGGCCATCTGCGCGCGATTCGTGCACACCTGCCGCACCTGAGCGAAGAGGCAAGTACTGCCATCTTGCGCAAGCTGATTGATACCCAGGCGCTCGTACAGTTCACGATTCAGCGTGCTGCGGGGCTCGCGCCCGAAAGCGATTCGGCGCTGACCACGTTCTGCGTGGTTACAGCCAACCGCCCAGATTATCTGAAACGCTGTCTGACATCGTTCCTGGTTCACGCGCTCCGCTATCGCACGCCGCTCACCGATGTGATCGTATGCGACGCTTCCTCTCCCGAGTTGATAGGCCAGACGAGCGAGGTGTGCGCTGGGATCGAGAAGGCTCATGATATTCGGATTTCGCATTTCAGCTCCGTCGTGAAACGCAATCTGCATGCGGTGTTGTCAAGGCGAGGTATTCCACCTTCCGTCCTAAGGTTCGGACTTCCTGCTGAAACCGTAGATAATACTCCGGGCGCCAATCGTAATTGGTCGCTGATACTGACAGCCGGCCGGCAATTTCTGTCAGCCGACGACGATACAGTGGCCACTCCCTGGCAGCCGAGCGAATCAGGTGAAGATCTCCGTTTGGCGGGACACGCGGACCCCTTCGATTATGCTTTCTACGATACGCGCGCCGAAGCAATCCGGGATTTGCCACTAAGCGACGATAGTGTCTTTAGGGTTCACGGCCGTTTTCTGCATCGGCGCGTAACGGAGGTGCTCAGTTCTAATGCGCGCCTAAGTATCGAACGCGCCTGTTCGCACCTGTTGAATGCGCGAGGCGCGCGAGGCCGTATCGTTCTCTCCTACAGCGGGATTGCCGGCGATTCAGGGATGCCGGCCGGAGTGCGATTCTTGCTGTCGACCGGAACCACCCGGGAACAGCTTGCTGTAGATCCAAATTCGTATCGGCGCGCACTACACTCCCGCGAGATGAGGCGCATTGCTCCCGCGCTCACCGTCAATCATGACCAGATCTGTATGTTGACGGTGGCTGGCATCGATAACGATTCTTTCTTGCCGCCGTTTCCCCCTGCCGGGCGGAATGAAGATGGCGCATTTGGCACGCTTTTAAAGCTGCTCCTGCCCGAGAGTGCGTTCGCGAACCCGCCTGTTGGTCTGTTACACGATTCGAGCAGAATCTCAGCCTATTCCCATACTGCGGCCCATGCTGCGAGTCGCCCGCGAGTGTCGGATTTACTCATCCGCATGATGCTTCATTGCCCCCTCTCCGGGGACCTACGGGCGGAAGCGCGCCTGAAGGCTGTGGCCGCGTATCTAAAGGAGATCTCTGGATGTTCGGCCAAGGCCTTCGGGGACATCATCGACAGATTGTCGCGCAGGCACTGCGCAAGCATGATTGCTCAGGTGGACGAACTCATGAGTGCGTTCGCCTATCCATCCGTCTGGATCGAAGACCTCCTCGCCTATAGGTCCGCCCTCCAGGATTCTGTTGCGGATGGATCGTGTGCCGCTGCCTCCGACCTGCCGCCTTCGCAATCCTTACAAGAGCTGCAGGGCATCGCTGCCGGTTTCGGGGAACTTCTGATGTGGTGGCCAAGCCTTAGAGAAGCGGGCAAGGACCTAAAGGCCGCCTGAGCAGCTTCGTCGGCCGTCATCACGGGGATTCGTCCTGCTCAACTGTATAGCGAGCGACAAGGGCTAACGAGCCCCGACGTTTCCTGAGTCCAGAGAAGCCGACGTCGTCGACGACCCGGATAAATCCTAGGAATAAGCCTTTAGGTAGATATGGTAATAAGTAACTCGCCTAGCACTAACCTTATACAAGACAAGCTATTAGGCACTTACAAGCAACTAATCACTTATTGATGAGGTTACAAATAAGTATTGACAGGGTATTGGGACTGTGATTGTATGAGGCAGTGCAGTACTGAATCTGCAGACTGAAAATCTACGTTAGGAGATGTTGTGGCAGACAATACGAAAAACACAGATCAGGTCGGGCCCGTTGCTGTTCCGTTGGTGCCGCTGTTGGATTCGTCTGATTACTTGGATGCCTACGGTTGTTTTTGCTCGGGCAGCATGGGTCAGGGGTCCGGAGGCAACTGCGGCTGCGGCACTGAAAACGGCTCGGGCTCCGGGTCTTAAAATACCCTCGCCTAGAGTAACTACAACTTAGAAACGAAATCGAAGGAGATTTGAAAAATAACACCATGACTAATGATTCACATGATTCCGGTAACAACCCACTTCCCGTGCCGCTCGTTCCGCTTCTCGATCCCGATGCATACATGGACGCTAACGCTTGCCAGTGCACGGGGAACTCCGGCGGGGGTAGCGGTGGATTTTGTGAATGCGGATCGTCCAACGGGGGCGGTGGCGGCTCTTAGACCAATCGCGGCTGGGACGGAGATCGCACGCTGTGCCAGCCGCATCCAATTCCCGACAGCACCATCTCGCTAATCCAGTGAGGAAGGCCAAGCAATGAACTTTGAAGAGCTCGTATGTCCGCCCGAGTACCACATCTTCCAGCGTGAGACGGCATTTCTTGTGTCGGATCCTGTGGCATTCTTATGGTTTGTTACGGATGAGACCGGCAAGACGGTAGTGGATTCGCTGGCAAAGGACCGGAGCCTTCACAGCGTCTGCCGCGATGTATCCGATCTCTGGGTAAGAACGGGAGTTTCCGGAAGTCAAGATGCCGAGAGCTACGTCCGAACGTTTGTTTCGCATCTGGTCAAGATCGGATTTCTCCATCGCGGCGCCTATCGGCCGCCGGATTGGGGCGCTGGAGTTCAAACTCGTCCCACCATTCTCTATCTCCATCTGACGAGCAAGTGCAACCTGAAGTGCCCCTATTGCTACAACCAGGAACACCGGCACCAATTGATTCAGATCGGGAAGCAGCAGGCGCCATCGGAGAAGAAGACCCCGCTGTCAACGGAGCCGGAAACCGCCAAGCTTCTCCAGGTTGTAGAAGAAGCAGCGGGTCTGGGCTTTACCTCCTTGAAGCTGACAGGAGGCGAAGCGCTACTGAATAAAGACGCCCTGCGCATTGCCGCTCGCGCGAAGGAATGCGGCATGAGTGTCAATTTATTGACTAATGCAACACTGATTACCGAAAGTGTGGCTGCGGAGATCTCCAAGGTTGTGGACTCTGTATCTATCAGCCTGGACAGCGACAATGCCGAAGAGCACGATACGGTTAGGGGCGCAGGTACTCATGCCGCCGTTCTTCGCTCCATTAACTTACTAAAGGAGAAGGGACTTAAGCATCTTCACTTGAATGCCGTCATCACCCCGGTCAATCTGAAGTCCGTCGGCAGTTTCTTGGATTACGCATGGAATTCTCTCAAAGCCGATCAGGTGACGATCGCGGCGACGGGCCTGAATGTGGAAGATCCAAACGGCCGATGGCGCGCCGGGGAGTACATGCTGAGCGGGGATGAATATCGTTTCGTATATGACCAGGAGCGGGACTTCTATGTCAAACGGAAAAACGCAGAAGCGAATATGCCCGTTGTCCGGACATCATCGCTGTTCCGGCGCCACTGCGGCGTCGGCAACGGATTATTGAGTGTTGACCCTAATGGTGACATCTATCCATGCCAGACCCTGCACAATCCTGAATTTGTAACAGGCAATGCTTTCCAGGATGGAGGGCTGACGAAACTCTTGACGGAGTCATCGCCCGTTCTGGACCGGGTGAAGGGCGCCACTGTTGATAAATTACCGGAGTGCAAGACCTGCCCGGTACGGTATGTGTGCGCGGGCGGCTGTCGGGCCGAAGCCTATACCAATGAAGGCGATTTCCTCGCTCGCCACCGCGCGCTGTGCCCCACCCTATTCCAATCCGCTCTGGATCGCATGTGGGACGCTGCTTCCATCCCGGCTTCCCAGCTCGATGAGATGCGAAAGAAGCGGAATGACGTCCAGGAAATACAGCCGGTTTCGGCATAACCGCGACCGCTCGAAAAGAATCGCCAATGTGGGGAGCACGAACCCTCTCAAAGGGTCCGCATCTGTATGCACTATCGCGCGATTTCCTGCGCCTGCTACCCGCGCTCCATAGGCAGATCGTTCTCCTTAATTTGATTGGCACCATCGGTACCGCCCTTCAATTCACGGTCCCGGTTCTTTCGGCGCGGTTCATCGACGTAGTAATCGCAAAGCAAGCGGCCCATATCGGCGGCAGACTCTCCTTTCTGCTGGCCGTTTCCGTCGGCGCGATCTGGGTTGGGGTTTGGGAGGCCCGGTTGTTTTCCTCCATCCGGGAGCGCGCCGCCTTGGCGTTGCAAATGAAGATGTTCCACAAAACGCAGGACATGCCCCACCTGCGTCTCTTGGAGTACGATTCGGGTCACATCGCGTCTCGTTTGAGTGCCGACTCTGCTATGGCGCTTGAGATACTTGGCCCCGTGTGCGGCCTTAGTAAGTTGCTGGCCGCCGCGATTGGCGGGCTCATCATGCTGCCGCGTTATTCCCAGACGCTAGGCACTTGCGTAATCATAGCCCTTGCGTTGCACGCGCTGGTCATCATCCGTCTGAAGAAAAGAACCACGCTCGCCTTTGTAAAAGTGAGTGAAAGTACCGCGGCGGCTTCCAAAGAGCTTTACGATAGCCTCACAGGGCTGTCAACCACCAAACTGTTCGCCGCGGAGGCGCGCCGCAAACGCCGGGTCTACCGGTCGGCGGTCAAGCGTGCCCGATCTTTACTGCAGGCGCGCTTGCTGATGATCGGCGCCAGCACGGCTGGACAAGCCATTGTGCTCGCAATCAGCTCCGGGGTCACGCTATGGGGAAGCCTGTATATCGTATCCGGCAAGCTCACGCTCGGCGGGCTCGTCGGCCTGACAACAACCCTGACTTGTCTGCTGGGGCCGCTCAATACCGGCGTGCAGCAAGTGCTTGGCCTGCAAAGCGCCGCTACAGGTATGCGCAAAGTATTGGAGTGGATCAGATCCGAATCCGAATCGGCTCCCGCCACGCCCAGGCCGCACTCTCCCGGGCGCGCAAGGCAGGCTCCGCGGGCTACCGCGCGGCATGGTGACTTATGTCTGGAAGACGTAACTTTCTCGTACCCGGGGCGCGCGCCCGTCCTTCGGTCTGTAAACTTGAACGTCAGCCCCGGCCAAGTTGTCTTGATTTCAGGCCCGAGTGGAAGCGGAAAAACGACCCTGGTGAAATTGTTGCCCCGGCTGCTCAGACCGACCGCCGGGCGTATCTACTTCCACGGTGCCGACCTCGACGACTACGACCTACGCGAGCTGCGCAGGCAAATGGCCATCGTTTCGCAAGATACTTTTCTATTTTCCGAATCCATTGCCGACAACATACGTCTCGGCAAACCCGACGCGACGGATTCCGAAGTGCGGCGCGCCGCAGCGCTCGCAAATGCTCTCGAGTTCATTGAGCAGATGCCAAGTGGTTTTCAAACTATGGTTGGGCCACACGGCGCCAAACTATCCGGCGGTCAGAGACAGCGGATTGCGCTCGCGAGAGCCCTGCTACGGCCTGGCGGACTGCTGGTTCTAGATGAAGCGACAACCAATCTCGATCAAGAGAACGAGGCCGCCATCTATGCTTCCCTGCCAAGTGCCCGACAGGGAAAAACAACGCTCATCATTAGCCACCATTGGCAGCGAAATTACTTGCCGATCGACCACCACTATGTTCTGGAGCGAGGACAACTCCAGGAGCACGAACGCATCTCGCATATATTCCCAATAGAGAAGGCACTGTGAATCCATTTCTTTCCGAGTTAATGCGGCCGATGTCATGGGATGAATTTCTTGATACGGCCTGGGCCAAGATTCATGTCTACCACTCAGCCACGGACGCCCGCCGGTTTGAAGGGCTCTTCGGATGGAACGACCTCAACCGCATCCTGGAGCAGTGCCGGCTTCCAGCGCCGCGCCTCCGCCTTTACCGGAATGGAGCGGAAGTCGATGCCAAGACCTATTCGCATGTGATTGGCGCCGAGCGGATCATCCACGCACAGGACCTAGAGTCTTGCCTTGCTTCCGGGGCGACGCTGATCATCGACGAGGTGGATGAATTGCACACGCCGTTGCGGCACTTGGCGGTGTGCCTTGAGGAGAAGTTTCGATCTCCGGTAAACATCAACGCCTACGCAAGCTGGAAAGCCACCCCGGGCTTTGACTTGCATTGGGATGAGCAGGACGTATTCATCATCCAATTAGCGGGAAGGAAGAACTGGCGAGTTCACCCGCCGCGTTATCCCGATCCGAGTAAGGCGCAGCCCAAGTGTAAGGAGCCGCCGGCGGGCGAGCCCGTGTTCGATGCGGCCATCTCCGAGGGCGACGTTCTTTACCTGCCGCGTGGCTGGTGGCATCAGGTCACGCCTGTCAATGAGTCGTCTCTGCATCTCACCGTCAGTATCAATTCGCCCATGGCGATTGAGCTTATGCAATGGTTGGCCCACTCTCTACGCGGAGAAGCGGTCTTGCGGCAGCGATTGGCCGCTTGGACGGATCAGGCCGGCCTGGAGCTGCGAGAGATTTTAGGTAGCCGTTTGGCCCCCGGCCTAATGGAACAGTTCCAGCGTGAAAACACTGTGCGGCCGAGCCGGCGCCAATGGTTCTCCTTGCCGGCGTTGGCTGCGGTCCGCATAGCGAATCTCCCACCTTCGGCGGCGATCAGGAACGTGCATCCTCGCGGAAGTTACACCGGGCCGTCGCAGTCGCCGGGATGCTTTGAAGTAACTGCGGGCGGTAGCAGCTGGGCCATACCCGAGAACTATAGAGAGGCAGTTGCCAGGCTGACCAGTTTTGAGCCGATCAGGATTTCCGCTTTGAAGGAGTTGTGTTCCCGAACCGCTTGGACGTTCATCGAGCAACTCATCCAACAATGGCTCGACCAGCGGATTCTAGCCGTCGTGCAAGAAGACAAGGGCGGCGGCGAAGCACCACAACGAGCCATCAGCGAGTGGACGTCCGAAGAAATCCCGGTTCCTGCGTGACGCACGCCATCGCTCTTACGCCTTGGAATTAGTGTTTCTCCGACAAAGCCGCCGTGAGTTCTCGAACCCGACTTCGGGTCAGGGAGATCTCGCAAACCACCTGCTCAGATCGATCCCGGCCCACCGGACACGCCTCTTCTTCGTAACGTTCCCAGGATCGCTGGGTCCGGGCTGCCTGAAAGGCGGCCGCAGAGGTGGGCACTTTTTCAGCCTGTCGCAGAGCCGAGTTGAGCGTTTCCCGCAGCCCTTCAAGGATTGCGGTCAAGCACGCCAGTTTCTCGCCGCCGGCCGGGGCAGCCTCGCATAGCAGCCGGTCGGGCCGTTCAAAACGGACGTGCTCCACGATTTTTTGCCCGGTGCTCGGATTCTGAAACACATCCAATACAATTGTGTCGCCTGATTTCACTCGCTCCTCTTTCGGCGGCACAAGCGGCGCGGGGAGTTGGGTCCAATGCACACCTTTGAGCGCCGGGTCTTGAGGAGGCTGTTCCGCAATCCGGAACGTGAGCCCAAGAACACCGCCCGGCTCCGGCCTCATCAGAATGTCGTACCCGAAATAGACATGCTTCTGTTTGTCATACAGATACCGCCGAACCCCCAGGCCCTCCTCGCCGGGCAAGCCGGTCGCCGCCGTCACAAATGAGGATCCCATCGCGGGGTAAGGCGGCTCAATGCTCGTATTGATCCACACCGCAGTCCCGTCAGAAAGCGATGTCGTGGTGGAAAAACCGGATTGCGCCGGAAGGAGACCGGCAAAGAAAGCAGACAGGGAAAAGAAGATAAGTTTATCGAATTTCATAAGTGCTCCTGATGATCCGAGGCTCAAGTTGTCGAATGGGTTTGAAATCCCGCAGAGTTTCACTGCGGTTCGGCTGCTCTGAGGGAGTGTTCCACACCAAGAGAATCAAAAGCATCAGCACTGCCGCCGTTGCGATTCCCAGCGGTACTGGCACGCGAATACTTCCTGTTAGTAGAAAACGCCATCGACTGCGCCGCTCCCGGGCGCCCAGCACTTTGCTGTTGAGGCTTTCCGGGACTGCGGGCGCCTCCCACTGCCGCAGAAGATGGTCCAATTCAAGATCAGTGAGAGGTTCCACTTCCGACCTCCGTTTCGTTCCCTGCGGGCTTCAAGGCCTGCAGCATGCGTTTCATGTTGTTCCGCGCGCGGTGCAGGCGTGCCTTTACCGCTGTCACCTCGACCGCTGTGATTCCCGCGATCTCAACGGCCGAGAACCCGCTGTATACGGACATCACCAGGACTTCCCTCTGCAACGGTGGCAGGGCCTTTATAGCCGCCGCGACGGCTCGCGAGACATCTGAGCTATCAAAAGAGGAGGGTCCACGGCACAGTTGCTCATCGTCTTCATCAAGGGCGGTCCACCTCTGGTTGTTGCGCCAATACTTCAGCACGAGGTTACGCGCGGTGACAAATAGAAAATTCCGGACCCCAGATGGACTATCGATCTTCGCGCGAACCCGGAGCAGTGCGAAAAATGCCTCTTGCGTGATATCCTCGGCTGCCGTTGGCGAGCTGGTAAGGCGCCACGCATAGCGGTAGACCGCGTGGCGATGCTCGATGAAGGCATCCCTGAACTCCTGTTCCTGAATTGGCACTCGCCGGTCCTCGCCTGTTAAATACCAGAAAGACCGTCAAAAGATACGGTTTACCTAGATTTTCTTTGGCGCTCCCGCGAACTCGAACCGACCCTTAGACCCGGTGCGCCAAAAAACCTATGCCAGTTCACGCCGCAAGTGTATCGCGCACCGCTTCGACGACGTCATCGACATCTTCATTGCTCAGCCGCGCGCTCAAAGGCAGCGACACCGTTCGCTCGCCAATCCATTCGGAATTCGGATAGGCGCCAGGCTTGAACCCGAACGTCTGTCTGTAATAAGGATGCAGGTGGACGGGTCTGTAGTGTACGCCCACGCCGATATTGCGTTGCATCAGGCCGGCTAGCACTTCGTCCCGGCTCTTCCCGCAGTCCGGTTCGTGCACGAGGAGGGTATAGAGATGGCGCGCATGGCGCGTTCGGGCTTCATCCCGCGCAGGCAAACGAACCGGCAGGTCGAAGAATGCCGATGCATAGTAATTCCATATCTCCTCGCGCCGGCGGAGACAACTCTCGACTCGTCTGAGCTGGTGGACGCCTAAAGCCGCCTGAAAGTCGGTCATATTGTACTTATAACCGGGGGCCACAACTTCGTAATGTTTGTACTCGGCCCCCTGAAAACGTCGAAAGGCATCCTGGTCCATGCCGTGCATCGCTAGAACACGAATCTTTTCCGCCCATTTCTTGTTACTGGTTGTTACCATTCCACCTTCGACGGTGGTGACATTCTTGGTGACGTAGAAACTGAAGCAAGTCAGGTCCCCAATACTTCCCACGTGGCGGCTCTTGTACTCACCTTCAATACAGTGAGCCGCATCTTCGATGATGTACAGGCCATGCTTTCTTGCGATTGCTCCTATTTCATCCATGCGGCAAGGCCGGCCGGCGAGATGGACCGGCACTATCGCTTTCGTGCGCGGAGTGATGGCTCTCTCGATTTCACGCGGCTCGATCAACATTGTTGCGAGATCGACATCCGCGAATACAGGCCGCGCCCCCGCGTGCAGGATCGCATTCGCGGTTGCGGCAAAAGTCATCGGCGTCGTAATAACCTCGTCTCCATCACCGATGCCAAGCGCCAAGAGCGAAAGATGAAGAGCTGCCGTGCAGGAACTCACTGCAATAGCGTGCTTAGCGCCGGTATACAGCGCCATCATCTCCTCAAATTCCGCCACCCTGGGGCCTTTTCCGATCCAACCGCTTTTTAAGGTGGCAACCACCTCTTCAATCTCTTCTGCTCCAATGAGAGGGCTCCCAAACACAAGAAACTGCGCGCGCCGGTTTCTCGGATCTTTCCTGGTGGCGTAAACCACGGAGCCGGTGTTCATCGAATGCTATGCCTCTCTAGGACCTGTGCCTATGGCTCCAGGGAAATCTCACCTCATTTCCGGTTGGTGTCCTAGCGGTCACCAGTCAAAGCGAATGCCTAGAACCCCTGCCGCGCCGCTGTTATCGAGCAGCGCATACGCCTGCGGAGCCTCTTCTGGCGCGAATACGTGCGTGCAAAGCCCGCCCACGCTGAAAGAGCCTTCCCTCAGCCGCTTGAAAAACAGCTTCGAAATGGTCTGCGTATTCCACCGTCCAAAAGTGCTGCGGTCGTGGACTCCAGTGATACTTATGCTGCGCAACAGCACATCCGGCGTCAGGCGCCGCTCGTTCGGCATGGCCGGGTCCCCGAGCAGCACTACTTTGCCGTAATCGGCGATTGCGCCGAGCGCCCAGCTCAGGACCCCCGGATCCGCCGTGCAATCAAAGATGACCTGCGGCCGCCCGCCCAACGCTTTTTCAAGTTGCGCGGCAGAAATTTCCTCTGTCCGCCCCTCGATAGTCACAACCATTCCGCCTGATTTCGCCCGTTCCAACCGCACGCGATCCTTTGCTAAAATCCCCAGCGTCGCCGGCAGCCCACCAGCAACCCACCGGACCAACATCTGTGCAACGGGCCCCGCGCCGATAATCGCGACGGATGCTCCTAGTTTGAGTTCAGCGGCCCACGCGCCTGAGAACGCGATCTTCGACAACGCGAACCACACCGCGTCTTCAGGACTGACCGGACCCGGAATAGGGATACAAGCGCCCTCAGCTACGACGTGGTGAGAGGCATGCGGAGCACGCAGTGCAACGCGCTCACCTACTTTCACCAGTGAAACATTAGGGCCAATTTCCAAGACCGTTCCGGCAGTCGCGTACCCGGGAGAGAACGGATATTGAACCCACCGTTCCCAGTGGGTTCCCACGCCAAATCGGCCTTGAAAGGCAGTGCGCTCAGTGCCGTTGCTGACCAGCGAGCACTCGGAACGGACCAGCACGCTATTCTTCCCAAGCGATGGAAGGTCACGCTGTTCCAACACGACCTGGCCCGGGCTGGCAAAGATGAGTTTTTTCACGTCCGCAGGCAGCTCTCCTGAACGGGCCGGTCTCCCGCGCTCAGCACTTTGTTTTCGAATATTCCTGGATGATGAAAGTACACGCGCGACCCGTAATTGCCATCATTGTGAGCGTTGGATTTTGGCAGCCGCTTGAGACCCAACAGGCGCCGTCCGTCACAAAGATATTTGGCACGTCGTGCGCTTGGCAATACTGATTGAGGACGCTGCTCCGGGGGCTATCGCCCATACGGGCTGTACCGGTCTCGTGAATAGAAAGACCTGGCTTGGATGGCTGGGCGGCTGTACCGATTCTTCTGAGCCCGGCTGTCTCCAGCAATTGGGCGGCTTCCGCGGTGGCGTCGCGCCAGATTCTTATTTCGTTTCCGCTCCAACACGCTCTGATCCGCAGCACCGGTATACCCCACGCATCGAGTCTGTCCGGATCGATCTCCACGAAATTTTCTCGGCGTGCGAGGCATTCGCCAAACGAGGAAAGCCGAACCGTGCAGTCTGCCGGCGTCGCGCTGGCGCCGAAGCTTTGCCTGGTTTGAGCATCGGGAATGATCCGTGCCTGAAACCCATAGCCGCGGATGAACCCGTTCGTGAGCTTTTCGCTCGTATTGCGGAAGCGCGGAATATATACGCGATGGCGTTGGTGCGGATCGTTTGGCTCGGGTCTCCTGCCTTCCGCGGCGCCCCACGCGTATCCTCCAATATGGTCCATTAGATACCGGCCCAGCATACCGCTTGAATTGCAAATCTTCGAGTTCAGAAGAAGTCTTGTGGATTCCAGCGTCGAAGCACAAAGCACTACTATCTTTGCGCGTAGCTCGTGTGAGGTTCGCGAAATACGATTGACATAGGCAATCCCGGTCGCTTTTCCCTTGGCGACAGGAATGTGGCTGGCAATAGCGTCCGTTATCAGCGTAAGTCGTCCTGTTCTGGCCGCATCGGTCAGCGCCATCCAGGGGCTCGAAAAATGCGATGAACTTAATACGCCATTCTCGCTTGGAGCGGAAGAGTAACAAGCCTGATGACTCTCATAAGTTCGAGTCATCACAGCCAGGCGGGCGGGCGTGATCACACGATTAAGCTTCGCTCCCGCATTCCCCAGTAACTCCATTGTTAAATTGTTCGCTGCGGCCGGAAGGAAAATGCTGTCCGGCAAATAGGCAAGCTTCTCGGGAATGCCGGTGATTCCCAAGTATCTCTCCACTTCTTCGTAGTACGGCACTAGGTCCTCATAGGAAAACGGCCAGTTATCCCCGTAGCCATCGTGGCTTGCGGCTTTGAAATCCAGATTGCTCATCCTATAGCTTTGGCGTTCCCACGCCAGCAATCGCCCACCTAACACTCGCATCCGGATCCAATGAAAAGGTTTGGCTTGTTGGTATGGATTTTCCAGATCGTTGACGAACCACGGATGCTTTGGGGGCCGGCAAGCATAGCAAGAGGCCTGAATGGCGCGCTCCCTCCCAAGATCGCAAGGAGTGCCGCAAACGGCATCGTCCGGGTGGATGTCGTAGCCTGCGAAATCAGCCGGCTTCGTTTTCTCGCCAGCCTCAATCAACGCAACGCGCATCCCCGCTAGCGTGAGTTTCCTGGCGGCCCACCCGCCTGTCGCCCCGGAGCCAACCACGACGGCATCGAAGGGCTCGGGTGGTAGGGCAAGCTGTACCATCTGAGGCCTTCTTCAATTTCTGGTCTTGAACCAAATCTCCCTTAAAGGTTCGAGGCCAAAGGTGGGATCGTGCCGTCCCGCGATCAAAAGAGAGTCGCTGCCCGTGGCAGACGCAAGGTTAGCCCGCAACCGGTCTGCGTCCATTGAGAGTGTCTCGGCCTCCAGTGTCAAACTAGCCGGTCCGGGAATAAATCTCCTGCCGAGCTCGACATAGTTATTTAGAAGCATAAACCACCTTTGGATAAGCGGCCAGTGTGGATAATCCTGGCCGCACTTAGTTGCTAGAAGTCGGCGATCTTCCAGATTTACTAATCCATTGTTAGCTTGAAAGTATTTCACAAACCGGGAGGACTCAACATGAAACCCGTAGCCTCCGTGTTTCAATATGCCTGCACGCGCCTCGAGTTCCGCGATAATACCCTCCACCCATTTGAAATGATGAATCTGAATGAAGGCCTCGCTGATTGGGCAACCCGTGCCGTTCCATGCCAGATGCTGTCCAACGCAAACGTCTACATGGCTCTTGGCAAAGACCACTTTTCTAGGGTCCGCTGCGCCAATGGGATATGACAGAAACGCTCCTACCGGGCATTGATCCCAGAGCGAGGAATAGCAGTCTAGCTGTGGGAAGCCACCGTCTGCAGCCAGTCTGTCCACCCAGCAACCGCGTACATAATCGAACCCCCTCTCCTCGCAGAATGCCTCGAGTTCCGAGAGCCCCATTGGATACACCTGGAACTCATCCTGATCGGCGAGAATATGCCAGTCGTTCGGGTAGCGCGTCCGGCTCTCCCGGTAGACTCGGCGCAGGATCTCCAGCCAGCTGCCAACCGAAACCGATGCAATGGGAACGCCAAAGTCTTTGGTGATGGAAGTTATTTCCTCCAAAATGGGATCGCCTTCCTGGTTTAAATGGATGTTGATAATATACGACTCGACGCCGAGATTCCGATAGTGTTCTAACAGCGGCCGCAGGATGGAGACGTTCCGTCCGCCTACCAGGGTATTGAGATGGACCATTGAACTGGGTTTCTTGTTCTGAGTTGTTTTCAACTAGGAAATATCTCAGAAGATGGATTAGGGGTCAAAGTCCCGTCGTGTTCCGGGCATTTTTGCCCGGTCGGGCCGAGGCGATTGATTATACGGCAGCGAACCGCGCCGGAGCGCATTTGAATGGCCGGCATGAAAGACCTGCGTGTCGGAGTTGGATGGTACATTCAATGGTTCGTCCGAATGAGATATGTCTGAACCGCTGGTGAGCATCATTACCCCTACGTATGGCAGAGACCAATTCCTTCGGCTACTGTACTCCTGTGTGAAGAGCCAGGATTGGCCGAATTTTGAGTGGCTTATCGACGATGATAGCCCAGACATTTCAGGCTTCGCCAAGAGTTGCCATGACGAGCGGGTCAAGTACCATCACCATCCTAGCCGTCGGTCTGTCGGCACAAAGAGAAATGACCTAATTCGGCGCGCTTCCGGCGAGTACGTCGTCCACTTTGATGACGACGATTATTACGCCGCCGGGTATCTATCTCATCACCTCGCTTTAATGATGAGCCGGAACTTAGATTGTATTAAACTGACCGGGTTCTTTATCTATGATGAAGTTACAAGTCAGCTGCGTTATTGGGATCAGACTAAAACGGTGGGCCCGCACTTTGTCTGTAAGAAGGGTCAACCGAGGCGTGTCGTAGCGTTTGGAAGCGATGATCAGCAGGAGTCTCTCAAATTCCAGCTTGGATTTGGTTTTTCATACGGCTACAGGCGCAGCGTCTGGAACTCGGTCAAATTTCCCGACCTCAACTTTTGCGAAGATCTTTCGTTCATGAGGGAGGCTGTCAAGCAGCACTCGTTCGAGTTTGTACGCGACACGTCGGCTCTTTGCTGCCATATCATACACGCTGGAAACACTTCGGGGTGTTTTCCCCAATATGTCCTTCCCGATTTCATGGTCAATACTCTATTCCCGCTGGCGAAGCCGTATTTCCGGGGAGTTAGTTAATTTGGAGCTTACGTGGGCAAATGCCGCGAGCAGCAGGCGCTCGAAAATTCCTTCAATCCGAAGTGTTGCGTGGTTCAGTGAAGGATAGCTCCTAACTTGACCCACGCATCTGACGATTACCGTTGGCCGATCAGATGACTTAATCTTCTGACATCATACGGATTGAGACCCGACGAATGTTTGGACCACGGATTGCGCTTCGGATAGCTAATCTGGAACGCGCATGTGAGCCATACTAAGCCCCGCGGCTTCTATCCTTATTGCGCCGAAGGCCGGTCATCCGCTTTCAGGTCGCCCAACGCGTATTGAATTCCGGCTCGAATGTGTTCGAGCATGGGCGTCATTGCATAGACCCGGAAATCATGGCCATGCCCTTCATAATACACACGCCCTTGGCCCTCGCGGCGGATGTAACTCAAGGCGTAATCTCGGTCCGTCCTCGGATTCACTTCCTTGGCCTTGTCCTCGGGGCTCATCTTGGTGTAGTCGATGCTTGTCAGCACATGCACGTTCCGGCGTGAAAACGAGTCCTGCGCAAAGGTATAGGTCTCATCGCGAATCTCGAACTCCTGGCCGTGGAACATTGCCGTTAACGGGCTGTTCGGATCGTCGATTTTGACGTAAATGAGTTGTGGGTCGGGCCAGTGAAACTTGAAGTAGCCGCCGATCAGCTTGTTGAACTCCGGCCACTGCAGCACCGGTCTGGGTTCGGGAGACATGCGTCGGTTCATAGGCGGCAATAGCGAACGGAAGCGCTTCACAAAATCGGCTTGGCTGACCTTGCCGGTGTTGCCCGTTTCGAGCTGTCGATACCAGTCGCCGGCCATTGCGCTCCACTGCTGCTGGTTTACCGAAGCGCTATCATTTTTTGCCGCCGCTGCGACTAGCTGAGCAGCGAGAAGGCTGGTTGCGAAATTGGGGGCCGGCCCGCCATTTGCCGCCGCCTCAGCCGCCAGACAGTCTGTGTGATATGCGTCGGTTGCGGCGTGAATCGCGGCGATACCCTTGCCGGCCCTCACGAATTGGATGAACGCAGAACGCCGCGCCGCCGTCACGGACGGATCCTTGTCGTCAAGGAAGCAGCCCGTCGTACTATCCAGGAAAATCGCGTCATATTGTTGCAGATTGGAGGTGTTGATGTCCGCCGCGTTGTAAGTGACCGTGGTAGTCCATAAGCCGCCGCGAGCTCCAAGAGCTTCCACGGTTTTTGCGGCGAGCGGAATGGAGGCATGTACGAACCCGCCCGCTCCCGTATGCGCCAGCACTAATACGTTGCGTGAACGCAGCGGCTTAACGCCCGGCGTGCCTGGCAATGCCGCCATCATGGCATCCACGGCAGCTTGCGGCACTGCGATTGGGGTCGAATTACCGGCGATATTGAAAGTGTTGGGCTGCCCCGGTTTGGCCGCGGGCGGCGGGGGGAACAGTTTGCTCAGTCCGGCGGCAATCTGATCCCGGGTCAAGCTTTCACCGTTGCCGCGCCAAGCCGAAAACCAGGAGTTGAAGGCAGACTCCATTTCGCTGTGTGTGAGTGTCCCATCGTGGTTCGTATCCATGGCATCGAACAACACCTGGGCAGTTCGCCCGCGATCCTGTGCCCATAAGCTCACGCCGGCGAGCGCCAGCACTCCAGCGACGCGGATGCTGTGCAGTTTTGTTCGTCCGATTGAGTTCATCTTCTCGTGGTTCAAAGTTTATCGCGATGCAATCGGCGGATTACCATCACAAGAGGAATGCGCCTCCTCTATTTCGCCCTTGTTCCGGTGCTTGCGGCCGCGCAAGTCACAATCGCAGTGGACGCGAGCAAACAGATCGGCCGATTCCCGCACTCCTGGGCGTACTTCGGCTACGACGAACCGAACTACACAACCGCGCCAAACGGCCGCAGACTGATCCATGAGCTCGCGGCGACGAGCGAATCGCCGATCCATATTCGGACGCACTTCCTGCTCGCGACGGGGAACGGAGAGTCGGGGCTGAAGTGGGGTTCGACGAACGCTTACACGGAAGATGCGAGCGGTAAACCCATATACGATTGGGCGATCTCCGACAAAATCCTTTCCACTCTTGTCGATTCCGGCGTGATTCCATTGGTCGAGATCGGGTTCATGCCACGTGCCCTTTCGACGCATCCCGATCCCTATCAACCGAACTGGCAACCCGGCAAGACAAAGAACGAGGACTATTTCATCGGCTGGACGTATCCGCCCAAGGACTACGACAAATGGGGACAACTGGTATTCGCATGGGTGTCCCATTGTGTCGAAAGATTTGGCCGAGCCCAGGTGCAGCAATGGGATTGGGAGGTCTGGAATGAGCCCGACATCGCGTATTGGCACGGCACGCCTATGGAGTATGACAAGCTGTACGACTACGCAGCCGCCGCGGTCCGGCGCGCGGTTCCGAACGCCCGTGTCGGCGGCCCGGCGTCCACGGGGCCGGCCTCGCCTAAAGCTGCCGAGTTCTTGCGCCAATTTCTTCAACACTGCTCCGACACTAATGTCCCGCTCGATTTTATTTCCTTTCACGCCAAAGGCCGCCCGGTCGCTGCAGGCGATCACGTTCGCATGGACATCGATAAGGAATTGAGCGATGCGGAAGCAGGGTTCGACATAGTAGCGTCTTATCCACAGTTCCAGAAATTGCCGGTGCTACTGACCGAGGCCGATCCGGAAGGATGCGCCGCTTGCTCGGCCCGGGTGTATCCGCAAAACGCGTATCGCAACGGGCAGCTCTATCCCGCTTATGAAGCGGCCGCTTATAAGCGGCTGGTGGACCTGGCAGCAGCCAAACAGATTCATCTGGAAGCGGTCACGACGTGGGCGTTCGAGTTCGAAGGGCAGCCGTACTTCGATGGCTTCCGAGATCTCGCCACAAATGGCATAGACAAGCCGGTGCTCAATCTCTTCCGCATGGCCGGGATGGTAGGGGACCCACGGGTTGAGGCTTTCAGTTCTTCGGCTCCTTCGATCGATGTTATGGCGGGACGAGGTGATCGCCGTCTTGCGATACTGGTCTGGAATTACCGGGACGACGACAGTTCTGGTCAAACGACGCCTGTCGGGGTCAACGTGAGCGGGCTGCCCAAGCGAGTCCTGGTTCGTCATTACCGCATCGATTCGGCGAATAGCAACAGCTACACAATCTGGAAGCAACTGGGGTCGCCGCAAACGCCGACCCCCGAGCAGTATGGCGAATTGGAGCGGGCCGGACAACTTGCGCTGCTCCAGTCGCCCGAATGGATTGACACGCGCCGGATACTGACGTTCGATCTTCCGCTGGAGTCCGTTTCCTTGCTCGAACTCACTTGGTGAAGTGTTTGTGATTGCCCGCCGAAACGATACAGTCGAGGAAGCGAGAGCCCTAGCGCGCTTCAGGGCATCGCCACTGTAGCTTGTTTGATGCTCCGGTTCCCACCCGACACGGAGTGAGGGTCGGCTTTCGGACCTGTCGAGGCGGTGTTGCATATATCGTTCCAGGCACGCCGTAGGTGGCCCGAAGAGTCGAAACCAACTCGTTGGCAACTCGCCTCGCAGCGATAGATACCGCTTCCAATCATCGGAGGCCGCCACCGATAGGCGTCGGAATACGGCTCAACCGCCGCACAGGACGACCATGCGAGATGAACGTTTTCCCTCGGAAGTGCAGTTTGGCAGAACGATCTTCCGATAGCGGACGGGAATACATTGGATCGTCTTACGAATAGCGCTCCGGATCGCCGTGAAGCAAGCCGAATAGCTTGTTGACATCGTTTTCTGCTTGGTCGATTTGCAACACACTGATGGGCCGATCGGGGACCACACGTGTGCGCAGCACCTCGATGGCGGCCTGTTCCAGTGAGGGCAACGCAACGCTGCACCTCCTGTCGGAATTCGGGCATGCAGATTGTAAGAGCCGCTGTCTTCCATCACGCCATGAGTTGTTTCACGTTCGCTTGACATTGGGGTCTCTCTTTTGGACCTCGTGCGCGGGCTGTTTGTGGCTACCCAATGATCTACGCGACGGTACCGGCGAGAGCTTCGTCGAAACCAATGATGCGAGCAAGACGGTCTTCGAGCACCAGCTCGCTTCGCGGTTTGATCTCCGCCGCGCTTCACTGCTTTCCATGCCGATCAATCATCGTGAAAGTGAGCGCCGCGTCAATGACATAGTCCACTTCATAACCGGAGTCCGAAGCATGCTGCCCCGTTCTTTCGCAGCATTGTTCCGAACGAATACCGGAAATGATCAGGCGTCGAACACCATGTTCAACGAGCCAGACGTCAAGACCGCTGCAGATCAGCGCACGATGGCCGGCTTTGTAGAAAACCGCATAGGTGTGAAGAAAAGCTCCGCAAGATGCGACATGACCCGATGCAAGAGAACACTTTGGCAAACGTCTTGCAATTTCAGACTTAAACGCCTGAGTGCTCGGAACACCGGTTTGCTCTGAAACTGAGCCAAAGCAGCACTGTGCTCGTCATTACGCGACAAGGTCGACTGCCGCTACGGAAGGCCATTTCTGTCGGGAACTTGGTTAAGTGCTCGATGAGGACGCCGCTGAATCGGTAGGGCAAGAGCGGCGTCGAGCCCGAGAGCGGCTGCCCACTCGACTGAGTAACAGCGCGATTGCAGCTTACCCTTGCGGAGGTCCGATATGGCCTCGCAGCACAGTGATCGACGCCTTCGGCAAACTGTACAGAGTATCAGCGCCATGAGAGTGAACAATCGATTTTGATGGCGGACCGTCCGGATCCGCGTGGCCGGTTATCCTGCGTGGACGATCATCCTCACTTAGAATCGCGGCTCCTGATCCAGACTCCGAATGCCACTGATATTCTTCCGGACCGAATACCACGCGATTCACTCGGCCGACAAAATACCGATTCTGCTTCTTCGTCGTATCGGCGAACACGACTGCGACAGCATGATCATGATCGCGGTCTTTATTGACTAACATCACAGACCACTTGCCGTCCGGACGCTTCACGGTATACGCAGTGACCAGAGTATTTCCTTCCGCGTCCTTTACGTCGCTCGCCGTCTTGAAAAGTTTATGAATCGCGTCGACCGGCTGTACCCATTCCTTCGAAATTACCTCGGCTGCCAGATACTGCGGCGGGTAAGTCACGACACGATTATCTTTATCTATAGTTAAAAAGCCATCGTGCGGCGTAGCGATGTAATGGAAATAGTAAGTGCCGCTCGCGCCCGCCGTCATCATGGATCCCACGTAGTCCGCAAGCCAGAGGCCCCGCTTTACGGTTTCCGGGCCTCCGTCCTCGAGATCGTTTCCTTCTGTCATGTAGAAAGGTACGTTTGGGGGAAGACCGTTATCTTTCCAAGCCTGGATTAAATGATTTACATAAGTCGGCTCCCAATAGAGAGAACTCCAGTCTTTGCAGATCTTTCCTTCTCCGCCTCCAGCGCCGCAAGGATAGTGTTCGAAAGAAAAGAAAGCGAATTCTTTCAGAGCATCGTGCGCTCTCAAGTAATCTACAAAACGGCCCAGAAAAGAAACCCTTCCATTCGCATCCGCCCACGAATCGACATCTCCTTCGGTTCCCTCGAAGGATGGGCCGCCAAGGCGCGCCTGCGGAACCAGCTTATGGATCGCCTTTGCAAACTGGAGATACAGGCTGGCGTAATCTTCAGGAAGCACGCGCTGGCCGTCCGCCTCCTCTCCCATCTCGATCCCCAACAGCGGATACTTCCGTTTATATAGATAGGCAATTTCGTTCGCGGCATCCTCGGGATTGTTATACAGGATTGCAATGGGAATCATTGCGGGAAGTCCGCGAGTCACTCCACAAGTGAAAAAGAAATCTAATCCAATCTGGTCGCCTCTGCCGTAATCCAGGTCGGCCGCCGAATGCCAGGGATCCACTGAAGAGGGCCACGTCACAGTTTGCTGCCGACTGGGCACATGTTTGACCACATCGGTGAACTGCCCGTCAGGCGCGATAGTTCCCACGTACAGTTCGTCGATTGCGTATCCCAGACAGTTCCGTTTATCTTCCGCGCCGTGCGTATCGCATGTATTAGACGATTGCGTCATCCAGATCCGCAAGTATCGGACCGGAATCTGCCAGTTCATGAGCTTCAACGTGGCCGTTCCGCCCGCTCCGTCATGGATCGCCCCCTTTGGGAATGCCTGCCAGCTTCCCTTATTGATGCCATCGTAAAACGGCTCTAGTTCTCCCGTCCAGAACTGCACGATGTAGCGCGTTGCATAAGGATTCGCCCATGCAACCCGAATCGCATTCACATTGACTTTGGAGCCCAGATCGATCATCACCCACTGTGGGTGTTTGGAATCGTTCTCACCCGTAAATGGCTCGGCCAGATATGGATTACTCTTCCAATAAGAGCGCGGATCGCCGTCGGTCAGACGGGACCATCCGTCTCCATCGCCCATTGTGGCTCCGCGATGCGGCAAAGGATAGGCCCAGGAGTGCATAATCTTCCCGCTGGTGGGATCCGGGCTGCCCACGAAATAACCTTCCTGTTTCGCCGGATTGCTCCACGTTCCGCGTGCGTTCCAATGCCAAGCCTCTATCATCAGCTCGGTATTCTGCCGGTACGTGACAGTTTGCCACCCTGCGCCGAGCATCTCTTTCAGTACCGGACTGGTGAGCAGCCGTTCCGTATTCCTTTCGTTGTCTTCTTTGGTCGGTCCGCCTCGCAGGCGGTCGATCGCGCCGCCGAGAGATGTGGCTGGACTGAAAGAATTTACGGCGTGGCCTGGCGTGGCGTCTACGACAACGTTCTGCGCGCCCAAGCTGCCAACCAGAAGCAGAACGACCAACCCTCGTTTTAGTTCACCCGATAGAACAGACACAGTTAGAAGTATAGTTTCAAAGACAACTGGCACTGCCTCGGCCCAACAGACGTATAGTTGATAACGCCGAAGTTGGGGTCGCCGACAATCGTGTCAGGCGTGCCGAATACCGGATGATTAAATGCGTTCTGCGCTTCCAGGCGCAGCTCCAGCTTGAGGTCTTCATGCCGAGAAGAGAGCCCGAAGTCTTTCATGAGCGACAGATTGGTTGTAAAGAAGAACGGGCTGCGAACAGTTCCAACCGCTCGCGGCGCATTCCCTAGCGTATAGGGCTGCGGGATCTGGAAAACATCCGGATTCTCGAAGTAATTGTTGATCCAATTGGTCTCCGGCCCGCCGCTCTTTTCCGGTGGCCCAAGCAGGTTTGGCCGCTGTGGTCCATAAGTAAAAATAGGCGTTCCGCCGTTCTCTACGGTGAATTGCAGGGGGAATCCTTCCTGGACCGTCCACACGCCTGCCGTTTTCCACCCACCAATGATTAAATCCAATGCTCTAGGCATCGTGCTGAAGAAGCTTCGGCCTCGGCCGATGGGCAAATCGTAAACGTAATTTAGTTTGAATTGAGACGGAACATCGAAAGTCGAAAGGCTGCGCTCTAAATAAGCCCGATTCGGGTCCTGCAGCGCCCAACCTGAATTAGGACCGTAGTTTCCGATCCACGCGACGTTCGTGTCGTACATGGAAGAATCGTCAATGGATTTCGACCAAGTGTAATTGGCCATAAATTGCAGCCCGTTTGAATAGCGCTTTTCGACCGTGAGTTGCAGAGCATTGTAAATCGAAGTAGCACTGGGCGGCTCATCTGTCGTTACGCCGGTGTACTGAGGATACGGTAACAGGAGTTGATAAGCCTGGACCGTGGGGCTCGTCAGTACGCTGTTCGTGTAATAAGAACCATTCAGGAGCGACGCAAATGGATTGGCGACGTAATTACCTAGATTACCAATCTGGGTCGGCGTGAGGCTCTCAATCTGCGGTCCCAGCACATCGTAATTGTTATCGCCAGCAAAATACAGATGTGTGCCCTTTTTCCCAACGTACTCAACATCCAGCATCGTATTTCCTCCGAGGTCACGCTGGATCCCGAAGCTCCAGCTTTGCTCGTAAGGTGTTTGAGCAGCGGCGGCAGTACGAAGGGGGCCAATCGCGCCATAACCAACGTCGTTGAGTAACCCGAGCGACCTTCCCGGCGGTTCCGTCAGGCCGTTTGGAAACGGGTTATTCAAATGGAGATACGGAGTAGCACCATCGTTCTGATAAGTTGTAATGACGTTGGTGTATTGATTAAAGCCTTGTGATCCGTAGCTCAATAGCCCGTTTGCCCCCGAACGCGATTGGTCATAGTAAATCCCATAGCCGCCACGAACTACGGTCTTCTTGTCAAGAAGGTAAGAGAATCCAAAGCGGGGCTGAAAATCCTTCCAATCCGTCAGCCAGTTATTGCGTATATTGGCGTTCGTGAACATTTCGCCGCCTATCAATGTGCGGGTAACGTTTTGTCCCGAAATCGGATCCGCGTAGGAGATGCTTCCACCGTTCAGCGGATTCACAACATTCGGATCGAACCAGTCCATGCGATTGTGGCGTTCCGTTCTGGGAAGGGATACGTCGTAGCGAAGGCCGATATTCAGTGTCAGCTTGGGGATGACTTTCCAGTTATCCTGAACATATCCGGCATATTGATAATTCTCCGTTGCCGGCTCAAACTGCAGCTCGTAAAAGGTCTGACCTCCGCCAGCCATCTGGCCCATCATGAAGCTGGCCATCGCATCTCCGCCGCACTGCGTCACGTCCGAAACTGGACATTGAGAGCTACCCGTACTATTGAATTGGAAGTATCCGAGCGGAGCGTTGGTCTGAATATAGTTTTGTTGATGCAGGCGTCCCTCGAAGCCGAATTTCAATTCGTGATTCCCCTTGATCTTCGTCAGCAGTTCTGTAAGCTGGCCGGTATCTTGGCCTTGCCGGTAGTTGCCGTAAGGATCTTGCCCAATACTAGTGAACCCCGCTGAGTAATACCCGCTCTCGATGAATATAGCGGGGACTCCCGAAAACCCATTTGATTGCAGATAAGACGGAAAACCCAACGTGCCAAGTGGATCCTTATTCTGGCTAGAGTTATAAGCGTCTATCAGTGTCGATCCGCGGGTGTAGCCGAACGTGCTGGTCAGCAGAAGCGTCGGGCTAAAGGTGTGCGTATCGTTGATTGCAAACAGATGCGACGATCCGCTGTTTGCGCCGCTGCCGCAAGGGTCCGTGAAGTTCTTGAAACAGTTGTACGGGCTTGTGCTGTTCAGGTCCTGAGAATACTTGAATGTGATCTGGTTCTTCTCGCTAAACCGGTGATCGATTCGGATGTCAAACTTATCATCCGCGCTCGGAGTTGCCCCTGATCCAATCCAGTTGTCATAGATGTTGCCACCTGCGATGTTCGGCAGGGGAAACAAGCTCATCATCTTCTGGGCCACGGGGTCAATCAGATTGCCGGGGACCTGAGCAAGCTGGTAAGGCGTTCCGTTCAGGTTCGGATTCCCCGGACTCGTGTAGGCCGTCAGATTGTTAAAGGGAATGTACGCGCTGCGGTATGCACCGGCTGCTTGGTTATCGGGTGTCTGAAAGGTGCCGGAATAGGGATCATAGAGCTGGCCCGCAATTACGCTGCAGACGCCGGCCGAATTGAACGTTCCGCCGTTGGCTGCGCACAGTTCACCAAAGTCGCCGTTCCGTTCCGCCGCGCTCGGGACGCCGGCTTGATACGTCGCCATGCTGGAAGCGCGTGTGCCGTCGTAGTCGAAGAAGAAGAAGGTTTTATTCTTGATGATCGGTCCACCGATTGTTCCGCCGTAGTTATTCCGGTGGACGGGAGGAATCGGAACGCCGTACTCGTTGTTGAACCAGTTGTTCGCGTCCGTGATCTGGTTGCGAAGAAAGTCGTAGGCGCTGCCGTGAAAGGCATTCGTTCCAGAGCGTGTGATCATGTTCACAACGGACGCACCTGAGAAGCCGTATTCCGCGCTAAAGTTCGTCTGTTGCACTTTGAATTCTTCGACAGCTTCGGCCGAGGGCGTATACGTCACCTGAGTGATTCCGCCGTTGGGCTCAAAGTTGGTGATGGAAGCGCCGTCCATGAGCACGTCGGCGCTTGCGCCTCGACTGCCATTCGAAACGAAATTGGTTCCGGTGTCGCCCACCGAGTTTTGATCGCTCATATTGTTGATACCCGGCCCGAGTTCGACAAAATCCAGTACATAGCGGTCGACGAGAGGCAGGTCGTTGATGAATCGCCGATTGATCACCTGCCCCGTAACGGCATCTTCGGTCGATAGGGTTTGCGATTGCGACTGCACGTCCACCGACTGGCGCGTAGTAGCGACTCTCAACGTCAGGTTCGCGCTCGCGTTCTCGCTGACGTTGACCGTGACATTGGTGAGAACTGCCTTGTCGAAGCCTTGCACCTCGGCCGTAACCGAATAGGTCCCCGGCGGAATCGACGTGAAAACATACCGTCCGCTGCCGTCGGTGGAAGCTCTGTACTGATAGCCCTTCTGCTGATCTGTAAGTGTGACTCCTGCGCCCGGCACGACGGCTTGGCTCGAGTCCGTGATTGTGCCGCTCACCGTTCCGAAGTAACCTTGTGCGCAAAGCACTGCTGAGATCGCAAAAAAAACGGCTAGCAACAGTGAATGTCGGATCAGCAGCCGTGATTCACATCCGCGGGTGGACCCAATTATGGTCATACAATCTCCTTGAAGGTTCAGAGCAAGGCCTGGAACTCTGACAGTCACGTTGAGAAAACGTCAAAATCACGAGTCGTAGCAATTCGCGCGAATGGCAAGGGACGAACTGCAGGATTGCTCGCATTGTCGCGCTTATGCGAATTTCGCTAACCTTTAGTTGAACGTTAATGGATCGATTGAAGTCTGTCAAGAAGAAATCCCAAAGTGGTGCTCGAGAAAATAGTTGCTGAGATCATATCGATACCCGCCCTGGATAGCTCTCGGCTGCCGCTTCATCGGATTCGCGTGTTCGAGTCTGGGATGAAGTGGCGTGGTCGCGCTCGCCGCTTTGCGCGTCGTCGAAAATAGGAATAGGTGTACGTCGTGGACTGGTTGCCTTTAGACTCCAGCGTCTTCACTTCAGCCGCATACCTCGCCGGCCAGCGCACGCTCTATCTGCGTTTTCGAAGCGGTGAACTGTACTGCTATTTCGATTTTCCGCCGCAACAGTATCACGACTTTCTGGCCGCCGACTCCAAGGGCCAATACTTCTCCAGCAACATCCGCGACCGATTCCCTTATCAGCATCTCCTCACCCTTGCCGATCACACTGCTAGCTGACTCATCTGCTGAACGCCAATAAATCAAGACGGCCTTCGCGGAGCGCTTAGTTCGAGCTTGCTGCCGAGGTTCTTTCTCCTTCAGCGCGCCGCCGTCACCCGCGGCTCCTTCTAGTCTCCCTATCCAAATGACTCTGGATTTATCGTCGCTACGCCACAAGACTCTACTGCTGCGTGATTTCCGATCAGGTTAGCGACTGTGCTGAGGTTTCGTTACGTTGAGAAGGGGTCGGCTGTTTTTTCAAGACGACCTCTACGTCGTCGCACGTCTCACTTCTTCTTTCACGGGCAACTCATGAGCGGCGTTGCCGAGTACCATGATGACCTTCGAAAGCATGTCCGTCCATCTCTCGCTGGACCTCACCTACCCGCGGGTATGGAAGAATTCAGTGGATTCCGGCAAAATCAAGAAGACCCAGCCGTCTCTGGCAGGGTTCTTGCAACTCGGCAGGAAAGACGTGCATGCCAACTCCCGAATTTTCACACATAAGAGAAAACATTCTGCCTCATTCGTCTTTTCGTAGTGGCTCAGAGGTGAAATCACGTACATGGCCAGCCAGAAACAACTCCGGCTTGGAGTATGGCGGCAGATCGGATACCGAGAGATCCGCGGGAATCCCGGAACGACATTCGCGATCTAGCCCGTGCGTGATCAGGCCGGCCGCCCGAATGGCCGCCGAGAACTCACCCAGATCGGCTTCGAGTTGCCCGGGACCTGCACGGAACAAGGCCGATAATCGATCGAGAATCGGCGATCGAGAATCCTCCCGAAGAATCTCGGTCCAAAACACTCTGGCGGTGGGAGCGAGCATATAATACCGACCGGACTGAAGGTCGAGAAGCACGAGATCGCGTCCGATCAGTTTCGTGATGACGGCGGGCGAAACTTGCAGTCGTTCTCGAGGGCTCTCGCATGAGATGATGCTGCCCGACATCAAACGAGTTCGCTGCTCCTCTGGTCTTCAAATCGTCGCCGCGCGGCGAAGTAAGACCAGTTCACGTACGCGACCTGGAGATGACGCTCGCCAGCATCCGGGGAGAACGCAGTCCGTCCATGCAGCACACGCTGGTTGAGGAAGACCAGACATTCATTCGGTTGCAGGCGGTAATAAAATTGCCGGGACGCATCGTTGAGGATCCTGATAAAGCGAGAGTAGGCCATATACAGCGGGGCCATCGTGTCAAACGGAAAGCGCCAGTTTCTGGTGTGCGGGTGTCCGACGTGGACACCGAGGATACTTCCGTCCTCGTCCAACTCGATCATGGGTCTGAGCCGCTTGTGGTGATAGCGCCAGCGTCCATATAACTGATGAAACGGAAGGCGAGTACAGGCAAGGAGATCGAAACCGGCCGGATCTTCGCGGCGAAAATGTTCGGCGGCGGCAAATCCATCCACAAGAATGGAGACGCCCCCGTCGGAATCGTTGCGAATGCAATGCAGAAAGCTGAGCACGGGCGGGAAATGCATGTACACGGAGTAGTCCGTGTGCGGATCGAGATGGCATCCGGTTTCGCCGAGATCGTTGGCGTTGAGGGAAGCGCGAAGCGGCGCCACATCACCAAACTCGGTTGGCTGGATGGGGCCGATGCTACGAAGGAAATTCAGGAAGGACTCGGGCGGCAGATCCCTTAGCAGCGCGAATCCTAGCCGATTAAGGTAATTGTGCCAAGTGGATGAATCCGGCAAATAGGCCGGAGGGGGGCTCGCGGTCCAGCGCGAGGCGTGCCAAAGTTCGACAGGCGGCTGTTCCTCGGGCATCTCCGAAAGCTTGTCGTAGGCATGCGCCTGGAGCCATTTGCGGCCATACACGGATTCATGCAGAGGCGCTTCGTCCCACGTGATGCACACCGAATCCTGGTCTATGCAGAGGTTCCGGACGCGCGGTTGTAGGTCAGTTGCCGTAATGTCGAACAGCTTCTGCATGGTCCCGGAGTCCTGGCAGAAGTTGCAGCGGCAATTATCCCGCAGCCAGATCAGGTGAAAACGAGAACCGTCGATTTCGATCGATTCGGCTGCGGGACGGACATGCGGGGAGGCCATCGCTTACGAAGGAACTCGGAGTAAGAGTGTCGCCGTTTCCTGTTCGGACGTGTGGCTCAGTCAGTGCCGCTGCCTGACTGCTCTGTGCTGGCCACGACACCGGGATGGCGGGCCGGACCGGGATGGCGAGCAAGGCCCGAATGACGAGCTAAGCCTGGATGGCGGGCTAAGCCGGGGTGACGGGCGAGACCAGCGTGGCGTGCCAGACCGGGATGACGTGCCAGAGCATCGGCATGCCTGGCCAGTAATTTAATTTCATATGGATTCATCGAAAATCTCCTAATGGCAGTTATAACTAATTGAGTAAAACATGGGGCGTTTGTTAGCAGGAATTAGTAGCATCGGCATAGCCGAAGGCCACGCAATGCATGGGAACATAGCGGTCTTTCAGGCGGTTGCACGTAATATGACGCGCGTACGCATCATGAATCGCGGCCGAGAGAAATGTTTCCAAACCCAATGCGCAGCCTAACACAATGAGTCTCTGCGCCAAGGCGCCAGTTGCGATCAGCCACTTCCGAAAAGCTGCAGGCCCCGGATCGCCGATGACCAGAGAAGCTGTATCGAGCCACAGCAGCAGCGCTGCGGCACATCCTTTGACGTACTTCTGTCCGATGAGCATCTGGACCAGATCCTGCTCCAAGTCGGTCGACTCTCTCTGACGGAGAGCTGCTACCGCATGGCGGGCGGCATCGTAGATATAAGAACCGGAGGCGAGGCCCCCGGCGCGCAATACAATCAGGTGATACTGGACCGCGAATGGCGGGAAGTGCGCAGAGGCGCGCGCGATCCCTCGATGCAGCACCGACGACAGAAGATCAAGCGGGACGGAGCGGCCATTAAAATTGCGGCACGTGCGCCGTCTGTACAGAACGTTTGCCAGCGATGTGTGGGGAAAACTCACGGGCGCGGGCAGTGGTATGTCCGCCTCCGGGAAGCCGCTCGAAGAAACCGAGCGGTCCGGACTATGCTTTTGATGCCCTTCGTCGAGCGATTGCGCATAGAACTCGAGCGCCAGCTTGCAGTCGAAATGCTCCCATACACCGACCGCACGGTCTACTTGGCTTCCGGAGTCCTCCGCTACAAATAGGACATCCCATAGCGGCGCGAGGGTCCGCTCGACTTCCTGCTCAGGCAAGAGGGCGAATCGAACTGCTTCGGCCAGTAATTGGGATCTGGTTTGCGCAGCTTCGCCAATACTCTTGGCAAAGTTCAGAACCCAGAAGTCTTCCGCGTCGAGCGGTCGAGCACAGTTAGAAAGCGCATCTTCTAGCGTGAATCTCAGAGGCGTCTGCAATTCAGTTGCGCGCCACCCGGCCGCCAGTAAAGGATTCACGCGATATCGACGCATCATTCCCCATTCTTTGCGCGCGCTGATAGATCAAGTGCGATCGCTGCAACCACTACTTCGCGAAACTGTTCGAGAGACATGTAATTTGCGGCGCGATTAAGATTCGCGCCTGTATGGATGCGATACGGCGTCCCCTCGCATTCACAGAGCAGTGAAAAATTTCCGACCGCGTGGCCCACATCGAGCAACACGACGCTGATCGAGGTGGTTTCCCGGTATCTCCACATTGCTCGTTCGGGAAGAGCCGTAAGTACAATAACCAACTCTGAATTGAAGCCGGGAAACAGGCAGGTACTTAGAGAATCCTGGATATCTGATATTCGATCTAATTCATGCCGGCGGACCGAGTAGTGATAAAAACCGGGAGCCAGTTGTTCAACGGAGCGTACCGCCAGATAGCACTCCACGGGATGGCGTGCTCCGCCGGATGGATAGGTCTTCAAAAGGAGCGTGCCCTGCACAGGATCTTCCAGCGTCGCTGTTGCCCCGACGGCGGCCCGCAGGAATTCCGCCAGCCATCTCACATCGCGCGGTGCATTTTCTGAAGCGTCAGGCTCATCGCACAGAACTGCCGGCAACGCTTCTCGAACTGCGGGAAGGGTCACAGTTTTGAGTGGCCGGTCGCAGTCTTTGAATATCGGTGGAGGCGTCTCCTGTGAGCGGTAAGCCGACATTAGGTCTTCTTCAATGCCGCATGTCTCGGGGAGGCTATAGTCGAGATACTGCTGATGGGACCTGGCGAGCAGGAACTGCTGCGCCAGAGAAGCACTGGCGCGATTCAATGCAATTGCGCGCGCGTCCTCGTCGTGGGCTCCTGGGGCAAAGCGCTGAAGCAGGCTATTCCCGAGTGCGTCATCGAGAAAAGCAACGGCCTTGGCACGTTCCAGGCCGCTAGATGTCAGCGCCTCAAGAAAGTCGTCCGCCTCCATCCAATGCGCGGCACGGTTCAAAGCCTGCAATGCAGGTGTGCCCAACAACTCGAACCGCAGACCCGACCGCAGGCTTTCGAGAATCAGTTGGCGTCCCGAAGTTCCGGGAGCGCCGAGGTCGGAGTGAATGTGGATAGCGGGGTCGACCCGGATTTTCATGCCCGGCATGCCTCGGAGCGCTCGAGTGTCGCGTTCGCCGAAGATCGCGATGCGGCATAGCGAAAGTTCAGGCGGATCGTTTGCCCTTCGCGCACCCGTGGGCGTTCCGCCAGGAGCCACACAGCCGTGCCCCAGCAGCAATTCGCATCACATAATTGCGGATCGTTCGAGAAGCGGATATCGGGAGCCAGGTCGATCTCCCAAAATACCGTGAGGCCGTTCATAACCCCGGGCGTCGTCACGACCGCAGCGGTGGAGACTTGCAACGGCAGAGCGGGACAGCGTGCGAGATCGATGTCAACGAGTTTCGTTGCATCCGTTAAAGTAGCCCATTGCGCCGCCACTGGGGTTGCGACCGTAAAGTAAGCCGAAATTCCCGCGGTCGCTTCCTCCAGTGCGGAAAAATCGAATCCATACAAATCGGCCCAGCGTGCCGCAAGAGGCTTTTCGACAATATGCCGTTGGGTGACTGTGTCCGGGAGTTCGACCGCTCGCACGAAAATCCGCAAGGCGCTCGGAATCAGGCGAGGATGGGGGACCAGCAAACGCTCGACCGCATCGGCGGTGTACTCAAGAATGCGTTCACACAATGGATCTGTGCCGATCAGTTCGGCGACCAGCACTTGCGCCCGCTCGGGAAGCGAGAGAGAACTCGAGCTATCCCGGATAAGCGTGACGCGCTCCGCGATGCCGTTTTTTTCAAACATGCGCGCGGCGACCTCGGCGATGCCGCTGCGTTCCAAGGCATAGACGCGACGCGCGCCTGCCAAAGCCGCGGCAATTGCAAGGACGCCGCTGCCCGTACCAAGATCGGCCACGACATCCCCGGGCGCCACAGTTCGCCGGATCGCTTCCATAAAGAGCTGTGTTCGCCTCACGTCCTGGATCATGGCGATATGCGGTTCCACAAACCCGAAACCATGATCCAGAAACTGCGCCCGGCAGGAATCCTCGCCGCTGAGGACAACACCGGCTCCAATCAGCACCATTAGACCGGCCGAGGCGGCCATCCATTCGTAGGCCGACGGCGAAGGCAAGTTATCGACAAGTGCGCCCAGGGTGCAGGGTAGTCTCTGAAGCGCGAATAGAACGTCGCGAGGGCACGGAATGGCGTCGCGTCTGCCCTCCAGCACGACTTCCTGACCTAAGGAGGTAACTTGCAGACCCGGGGCCAGGCGTAGGTTCGTATCGCGGGTTAGCAAGTAGGCTCCTGCGGAAAAGCGGAAACGCCCGCATCTGGAAACGCCAGCGTTTCCGGGAGAATGTCTGTTATTGCTCTTGCGGCCCGTTGAACACGCCAACGATGGTGAGGCCATCGCCCTCACCGCCTTTCCAACCGTGCTGCTGCCCGGCGGGAATCAGAACCGTATCACCGGTGGACACACGCCGTCCGGATTTTCCAGTCAGCTCTCCGCTGCCCTTGACCACAACGTAGCTGGACGCGACCTTGTGAGAATGTTCCGGAATCGTACCGCCCGCTTTGATGACGGATCGTTCAACATGCATGTCCGCGCCTTCTTCAAGCAACTCGATGCTCGCTCCAGGCGTTCCTTCCAGTGCTTTAGCCACACACACCTCCAACTCTGTAAGTTAGTCGCGTCGCGCACGACACTGCGAAATTATCATAGGAGTTATCTGTTGTCACGAGTTTTCGTGAATTCTGTATCAAAAAAAGACAATCTAGAAGTTTTCAATTACAGATATGAAAATTTTGAGATTAGCGATTGCGAGAGTAAGATCAGGATTTCTGATGAATTTGTCTTGACTTATTCTGTGTGGCGTGGCTATACTCGGCACACGGTTCGCGCGGCGAGAGCTGTATCGAAATAATGCGATTTGTGAATATCCGATGGGCCGGCCTGGATCTGGTCGCGACCAATCAGACATTCTTACCTCGGGAATCTTCGCTGGGCCTGCTCGAGGCTGCCCGGAACGTGCTCGCGCGGGGCGTCTTTCGTCGGCCAACGCGTCTCATCGACATGTGCTGCGGCTCGGGAGCGCTGGGTATTGCAATCTATCTGGCTAATCGACCGTGTTTCGAATCCGTGTATTTTCTGGATTCCAGCCCACAGGCGGTAGCCTCAGCCGAAGCGAATCGGGCGGCGCATGGCGTGCCCGGCTGGGCGAAACGGTGGCGGGCGGGAGAGGCGCTCACGCCCTGCGAGCCTGCGCTGGTTATCTGCAATCCACCATTCATGGAGCCATCCTCGGCGAGGCAGCTCGCCGCCTGGGAGCGGAAGTGCGTCAGTTCACCGAAAGGCGGACTCGCCGTAATCGGGAGTTGTTTCCAATCTCTTGCCGGAAGCGGGCACTCACTTTTACTCAAGTGTTTATTCAAACAAATTCGCGCGGTTACGACGCTGACCAGGGCTTACCGAATGACACAAGTCTACGGCGACGCTTCGGGAGAGACGGCGTTTTCGTTTTGGTCGCCCGAACCGGAATCCGCCAGGTGCGTGGCATGACTTTCGGTGTTGAACTCGAGTTCTTTCTTCTCGACGGCGCCGGATATCCCGCAATGCATTCGACCGCAGAAGTGATCCGCCTGTGGCAATTGCGTGCATATCCTAACATGCCAGCGGCGGAGTTAGGGAGCTTTCAGATTGAACTGAATCCAGGACCCTGGCCGCTCACAAAGCGAGGGATTAACCTCGCGTTGACGGAACTGCGCCAGGATGCTGCACACCTGCATGAGTGTGCGGTGCAGCTTGGATACCAGGTTTGCGCCGCGCCGGTTGTGCCGCGGGTGCGGCCGGACCAGCTTCGTGATCCCTCGCTCTTGGCTCCAAACGCACGCAGCCGAGCCACATCAAGCTATTTTGCCAACAGCCGCGCGACGGTGCTCTTCGAGGACGGCGAGAAGTTTGTGTTCCCGGGCGAGACTGTTCTGGCATGTCTGAACGAGATTCATATTCATGTGCAGCCCGCCGCCGACGCGGCGGCCCTAAGACTCTTCAACGAATACAATCGTCGTGGCCACGAGCCCGTCCGGCCTTACCAGATGCCGATCGAGTTCAATGGCCGGCTGCTCGACAGTTCCTGCACCACCATGCGGCTTTTCGAGGAGGCGGATGGGGAATGGAATCGATCCGGTACGCTGCGGCGCGTGGGATTTGTGCCATACGCGATCGAGTCCTTCACGGAGTATCGGCGGGCGATTGACACATTCGAACGAATTCCGTGTCCCGAATCAGATCCACCGTTCTTAGAACTTGAATCGAGCGTATGGTTCTGGACGCGTCTACGCGGCCGGCCGGGATCCCTGCGGGTCGAATTCCGGCCTATGGATATGGGCGCGGATTGGGAGGATCGTGTTCGGCTCCTCGCTCAAACCGCGCGCGAACTGGCGCCCCAAGAAGAGTGTACCGCCGAGTACGTTCATTAGCGGAGCACAGTTGTTAAGGAGCAAGGAATGAGCACAGCGAGCGGAAGTCCGTTGCAGAACGGCGCCACTTTCCCGGTGGAGGATACAACAGCAGCGCGGAACTTACGTTCCAGCCAGCCCGGTGGCGCCTTCACTGTGGACTGTGGACAGGGCACATTTGTGGTGAAGGCGGCCCAGTCGATCTTGGACGCTACGCGAGGCTCCGGGATTTCGATTCCGCATACCTGCGGCGGAGAGGGCAAATGCCTGACCTGCCGGTTCGAACTAATAGAGGGCCGTATAAGCCAGCCAAACGCGGTGGAGGCGGCCAATGCCGAGCGCCTCAAAGGGAAGCGGCTCTCATGCCAGAACACGGTCGAAAGCGACATCCGAGTGGTGTTCGACGGACCGGTTCGCCTGACGGAAGCACTACCGAGCGGCATTAGCTGGGACGGCGGAGAGGATGGCCCTCAGATTCATGTCGAGCCCCGTCCGAACGTCAGATATCAGAACGACCGCGGGCTGCTGGTTCCTACCGACCGCTCGTACACCATCTCGCAACCGGAGATGAATGACGTGCTGAAGCGCATCGCGGAAAGCGATGAGTTGGAGATTGCGCGAGGAACGCTGAGACCGGCGCCGGTGTTCGATTCGGAGGGATTCAGCGATGAAGAGTATTGGTCGGCGCGACGGCGCGAACGGCTGTTGTACTTCAACATGGAATTTACGAATCGCTGCAATCTGGCCTGCACGGGTTGCTTTGCGGGATTCGGCGATGTGAAGAACGTTTTCGAGCTGGAGAAATTCGAGCCAGGTTTCGTCAATATCAATGCGACCAAGTCGCCACTGGATTTGGCGGAGCTTTACGACGTGATCGATCAGGCGGCCGATCTCGGAGCGAAGAACGCCGATTTGATCGGCGGCGGCGAACCGCTCTCTTCGCCGTTATTCTTCCATCTGGCCGAGCGGGCAGTGCAGCGCGGTATGCAGGTTGAGGTCTTCACGAATGGCACGTTGATCGATCGGAAAAAGGCCGAGCACATGGCAGCGCTCAAGGTGGCCCCGTACGTGAAACTTTACAGCACGCGCTCCTGGATACACGACCAGATGGTCGGCGTAAGGGGAGGGTGGCGCAAGGTTCTCGAAGGCATCGACCATCTTATGGAAGCCGGCTACGGGGATGGAAAGCTTCCGATCTCGCTTGAAAGTATTGTGGTTCGGAAGAACCTTTCCGACATGCCGACCATGTGGCGATATGCGCGGGAACGCGGAATGATTCCGTACTTCGAGAGATTCGTAGGCTGCCACTACGATGGCGATCCGGGCGAACTGCTCTCACCGCTCGAACTGAAGCACCTTTGGGAGGAGTTGTGGCTGCTGGACCGCGGCGAATACGGTTACACATGGCCCCTGCTGCCGCTGCGCGTTGGTTATTCATGCCTCGCCAACTACTTCTCGTTGTACGTGAACTACGAAGGGGATGTACGTCCGTGCAGCGGGACATTTGTTCCGCTCGGGAACACTCGGCAAAGCAGTCTGCGGAAGATTCTGGCGGAAAGCCCGGTGGTCAAGGATCTACGCGAATATGAACGGCCGCCCGATAGCTGGTGCGCGAGCTGCTACTACTATGAGAGCGACCGGTGTCCCGGATGCCGCGGTATGGCGCAGGCCAAGGGCAGCTACATGGCGGACGATCCGCTGTGCTTCCACAATCCGCGCAATCTGACAGCTGCGGCAGATCCACGCAACACGCCGCACCTGAGCAAGCTGCCCACAACGATTCTGAAGAAGCACCCCGGATTGTTCGCCATGCGGGACAAATTGCTCCAGCATCCGATCTATCTGACCGTCGACTGTATAGAGCGGCTGCGCGCGTTCATGGAAGAGCATGTATACGCAGTTTGGGATTTCATGTCGATCGCGAAGCGGCTGCAGCGCGATCTGACTTGCACCGGGCTTCCTTGGATGCCGTCCGATGACGCCAGTCTGGCGCGTTTCATCAACGAGATCATCCATAGCGAGGAGAGCGACGAAGGTCCGGATGGCGTGCCGGCCAGCCATTTGGAAATTTATTTGGCTGCAATGCGGGAGGTGGGAGCAGATACCGGCCCATTTCTCAATTTCTTGACGGCCTTGAAGGCGGGGAGCACGCCCGCGGATGCGCTGGTAGCCCAAAGGGTTCCATCACATGTTTCCAAATTCGTCTTGCGCACATTGGATGTTGCGATGAACGGCCACCTCGTGGAAGTGGCAGCGGATTTCCTGTACGGCCGGGAAGATATCATCCCGGAGATGTTCGAACGGATCCTCTCACACTGGGCTAGTCCGGAAGTGGATGTTCCGACGTTCAAGTTTTATCTGGAGAGGCACATAGAACTGGATGGGGATAACCATGGTCCCGCGGCGAGGCGAATGTTGGAGCGGCTGGCAGGCGAACGGGAAGAGCTGTGGGACAAGGCGGCGAGCGCCGCGCAGAGCGGAATTGAGGCGCGGATTGCGCTTTGGGACGGATGCCAGCGGAAGCTGACCAGCATCGCGACAACGCCGGTATCGGCAAGTGCGCTGCAATAGGACAGCACTGAGGGCGCGCAATTCCGGGTCGGGTTGCCGACCGAGATATTGCACTCGCAGCTTTCGAGGGCTGCAATTCAAGATGCAGCAAACTCTTTTTCGAGTCGGCCGATGTCCGAGTTCTCACCCGCCGTTCGCTGACATCGCTTTTTCGGTTTGTTGTTCAATGCGATATTGAGCCAACTTGCGGTAGACCTTCATGCGCGACCAACGCAGCCTTGCGGCCGCCTTACTCTTATTCCAATGAGTAATTCGGAGCGCCTCCATTAAGCGCTGCCGATCATCCACTTCGGCGCGGTGGAGGTTCGAACCGGTCAGCGGCAGATGACACTCGTCGATGCGGGGGTACGGCGGATCGATGAAAATGGACTCAACCATGCTTCGCAGTTCTCGGACGTTGCCAGGCCAATCATACTCGGTGAGCCGCATCAGAGCGCGCGCTGTAAAACCTTCCACACGTGACCCGCTCTGGTGATTGAATACGCCCACATAATAGTTCAGCAACGCGCCAATATCCTCGCGTCGGTCGCGAAGCGAAGGCAGCGGGATTTGCGCAACATTCAGCCGGAAGTATAAGTCTTTACGAAAGCGCTGTTCAGAAATCAGCTTCGGCAGATTTTGATTGGTGGCGGCGAGAATTCTCACATTTACCGGAATGCAAGCTTTGCCTCCCAACCGTTGAATCTGCTTACTTTCAATGACGCGCAGGATTTTGGCTTGGGCATAGGGTGTCATATCGCCGATCTCATCTAAAAAGAGGGTTCCGCCTTGTGCCTGGCCAATTTTGCCTTCTCTGGAGCCGTCCGCGCCAGTGAAGGCGCCTTTTTCGTACCCGAAGAGTTCGCTTTCGAGCAGCGTATCGGGGATTGCAGCGCAGTTTACAGATACGAACGGCTTGCTTTTTCGCGGACTGTTGAAGTGAATAGCCTCAGCCACCAGGTCTTTTCCCGTTCCCGTTTCACCCAGGATAAGAGCGTTACATTCCCGTTGCGCCACTTTCCCGACGTAGGTGCGAAGCTCGCGCATGGAGATGCTCTCGCCGATCATGTCGCGGCCTCCCGTCGGGTTATCCACTTTAAACTCGCGGTCCGCAAAAGCGAATCGGGAAGCGGTGGCGCGACGCACCACGGTCATCACGTCATGCAAATCGATCGGTGGAGCGAAGTAATCGGCCACCCCTTGTTTAAGAGCGGCAACGGCCAACTGCTCTGAACTCACCCGAGCCAGGAGGAAGACGGGAACGACCGAACGCGCTCGGTGAAGGCGCTGAAGTACAGAAACGGCGTAGGCGGTATCGGGGGAGCGGTTCGCGACTATGAACAGGCGAGCAGGCGAAAGAAGCACACGGTCCAGCGCGTCGTGAGAAGCCAACAACACATCGAACCCGGCTGATTCCAGGTGCTTACGCAATGCATCCTCAAGATGCGATCCCTCTTCCACCAAAGCAACTGTAGCGTTAGCCATTGCCTAAGCCCACCCCCGAAAACAAGGTCCAACCCGTACGACTCGACCTTCCGTGAGAACTAGTGAGATAGCTCCCAATCAATTCGAGCTTGAACGATTCCCGTTCCCGACACATCGAAAGACAATTCGTTCCAGTGATTCTTGTCCGAAGGACGTGTCTTGATCTTGACCCGGCTATCGTGAGTGGACACTTTGCACGACTTTCCGGGAAGCTTGCCTGTCACGGAGCCGAAATTCGGAATGCCATTTGTAATGTCAATATTGCGTTTGCCTGCGAGATTACCGCTCCAAATCAAAGTGCCGCTCGGGGAAAGGTCGACACGGACCTTTCCCAATTCGTCGTTGCGCTCTTTAAGTTGTTGGGTCAAGGTTGCGTTAGAGGCTTGCAACTGGGCCAACCTGGACTCAGCCGAGCGTTGCGCGGCAACCGCAGTGTTCACCTGAGTTTGTAACTGTCGCTCGCGCTCGGCGAAGGAATTATTGCGGTCCCTGAGTTGCTGATTCAGAGATGCATTCGTCGCTTGTGCTTGCACCAGTTGCGCTTCGACCGAATGCTGCGTGGTAGCTGCCGCGCTGAGCTGACGCTGTAGCTGTTTCTGGCCGTCAGCCGCGGAATTGATGCGGGAATCCGCATCATTTTGTTCCTTAGTCGCCTTCGAGACTGCATTTTCGAGCGAAGATTTTAAGCTGCCAATCTGCTGCTGCGCGCCCGCCAGTTGCGCCGACAACTGCCGGATTTTTGCCGAATCGACCGGAGCCGGTAAGAGATAGTGGCCTGCTCCAAAGCCGCCCATGCCGCCCAGGATTCCCACTATTGCGGCGATCATCGATATAGGCGACTTCCCCTTCTCTCCGGCCAGATTTTTCTTGATTTCTTGAGTTTCTTGAGCCGCGGCAGCAAGCTGGTTTTCGAGCGTGGCCGCCTTTTCTTCGGCTGCCTTGGCCTTGCCCTCCATGCGAGCTGCGTGCGAAAACCAGGCGGAGGCTTTTTCCTCAGCCGCCTTTAATTTGTCGCCAAGCTCAGCAAGGAGCGAAGACGAGTGTTGCGATTTCTCGGGTCCGGGGTGACTCTTAAGGTGTGCTTCAAACTCCGCAGCCTTAGCCGCGAGCTGGTGTTCGAGTTTGGCGACAGTCTCTGCTGCTGCCTTCCACTTACTCTCCATCCCGCTCGCGTGGAAGGTCGATGCGGCCACCTTTTCCTCCGATACCTTGAGCTTCTCTTGCAATTCATTGACGAGCGTTGGGGAAGCCTCTGGTTTAGCGCTTGCAGCCTTGAGGTTCGCGAGCTCCTGCTGCAGAGATGCGAGTTGCTCGCGCAGTTGTTGGTTTTGATTCTGCGTTTGTTCGAGCAGGACCGGCAAAGCATCCGGCTGGACGGTAGGGGGAAGCCCGTCATCTGGGGCTCGCGAAGCCGGGAGCCGCTGTCTGCAGTTGTAACAATAAAGTCGTCCAATGGGGTTTTCGCGGCCGCATATTACGCACTCTACAGTGCCAGCGGCGTTTCGTCCTGGAGCGGCGCCACCCGTGGGTGCACCCATAAATGAGGAACCTCCTTCACCGTGCCGGCCGATTCCGGAGAAGGAAAAGGCAGCATCGGAGTTTGAGAACGCGGTCTTCAACCATGGGCGATCAAGCTGTGCTTGACGCCCGTTTTAAACCGTTCAATCTGCGAACGGCATGCAGAAAGCGCGTTGAATGCCAATGGTTATTCGAATCCTGCAATCGACTTCGACACCCCCAATTCAGCCACGTGAAACAGCTTGTATAAGATCCGCCAACTCAACCCGTGCGCAGCTAGCGGCTACGAAAGCGGTCGTTACACGTCGGCAATTGAACCCCGGTCCGTTTACTATATCGCAAGCATTAGTGATTGCAAATGAGAGTTCGTTTCTTTTTTTTCTAGCCAAGTTCAGGCCGGGGCGCTACCGGATCGAGGCCGCAATCAGCGAAAGTTTCTGATGGGCCCGGACCAAATTCACCAGCTGACCGAAGTTATTTTACTGGTGCTGAAGCCGTTGAACTTCGCCGGACAGCAGCCCTTTCGTTCTCTTCTGCCTCATGTGCATAGCTCTGGGCCCAATAGTATTCCTGTACGCGAGACAGTTGATTTTCCTCGCTGCCGAGCAGCGAGTAAAGTGTGGATTTGGCGAGGTGACTGGCGCTTTCCCTACTGGTCAAATCGAAAATGATCGTCTGTCCCTCGACGCGAAAGACCGCGTCGAGTTTCAACTCGCCGACAGCAGTATCGAGTACGCGTCTATCCAGATATGGAACTAACCAATCGTGCGCGCGTCCGCCTCCCTTGCCTTCGAATTGCAGCCACTCACGAACGGTTTTCTTCTGAACGTTTTTGGGTATGTTGAAGACGTTCTTAAGCTGCTGTTCAACCTGGACATCAATGGTCGAGGGCAGCTTCAGGCCCATCTCCTGAATGCGCCGGGCAAGCGCAGCATGCAAGCGAGTGCCCTTCTCGGCCATATTGCCGGCCCACTTGCCCTTCATATCCACAAGTGCGGCATCAATGGCATCCTGCAGGTTGTAGGTGACGGTAGCAGTCTGGCTCGCTGCTTCAGCGGCGGCCCCACCGCCCTCAGCGGCAAGTTTGTCGAGGTTCTTGGTCCACTCATTAATATCCTTGTCACTGAGGAGCCTTGCCCGATTCAGGGCGCCTCGCGACATCTTGCGGGCGCCGGGGATCTTGGTGCCGCAGAGGGACTTCCTCGTGAAGCGGCACCACGTGCCTTCTTCGGTGCGCCGCCACGTATGTCCATAGCCGAGGTCGACCTCATCGACGTATCCGGGTTCGTTGCTGATCTGCGGCTCGCTGCGAGCGACAACGTCAAGCTCGGCGTCAAGCTCATCTTTTGTCAGGTCGGATTCTTTGTTTCCGCTTGCGGCGAGCAGCTTTTCCTGGTCGCGCATGAGGTCTGCACGTCCTGGCGGATGCCCTAGCGCTTCCTCCAGTTTTTTGCCGAGCTGTTTGCGCAAGAGGGCGGCATCTTCGGTGCTGAGGTTCGCCTCCATTTGCGTCATCATCATTTCCAGGGCGTGCGAGTCCCCGCTCCTGGCGGCCGCCTCCGCTGCCTTAAGCACGTCTTCCATGCCTGCACGAATGAGAGTCTTCTCCAATGTGCCGGCGGTCACCGCCTTCCATGCCCTGCCGGCAACGCGACCGACTACCGGCATGGCGGATCCAAGGACGGCTCCGCCAGCCATCCCGAACAGACCGCCGAGAAGCGCTGCCTTGCCGACGCGCGAGAGGCCTTCCATGATTCCTTCGCGCCACGTGCGATCGTCTGTGAAGGTCGCGGCGGCCTCGCTGATGCTTCCAGAGATCATCCCGTCTAACGCGGCTTCGACTCCGGCGACAACAGCCTTGCGGCCGAGAGACTGCGCCGCCTCCTGAACAGCGCCTTCACCGACGCGCGCCATGCCTTGCGCGAGCGCATCGCCACTGAGGCCGATAAGTTCAACGCCGCGGGCGGCAAGGCTGCCGCTCAAAACTGCAAGCGCGCCGTTTATGGAATCGAGCAACAGCGCACGGCCGCCTTCGCTACTCATAGCCGTGTAGTAGTCGCCCCCAAAGGCCTCGCGTGCAACGAACCCACCCGCCGCACCCGCCGCGGCGGCCATGGCAACAACGGCGGGTGTGGCCGCCCCGCCGGTCGCGACTACGACAATGATTCCAGCAAGTGTCGCCGCGATGGTGCCTGCAACATCCGTGATAGCTTTAGAAGCTTCGCCGAATTCCTCAGCACGCTTATCGAACTGTTGGTACAGGGTCAGGAGCGTGGCGTAGTCGACGATGGAGAGCTCGGCCTGACCCTTCAGACGAAGCCATAGCGCAGCGAATTGGCGTCCGGCGGCGTCCATGGTTTCGTCGGTCTCAGTGAACTCCGCGGAAATGCCGCGCTCAAGCCCCAGGCGCTTTTCGACACGCTCGGCAAGAATCGCGGCGGCATTGTAGCGGCCTTCGCCTGTGGCGATCTCGGATTTAGTGGGGGCGGTTCCGAGAACGGTGGTGAGAATCGTTTCGTAGCCTTCGTGATCGGAACCCTGAGACTTTAGAAGCTCCTGTTCGAAAGTCCGGAACGCCGTGAGGGCCGTGTCCTGCTGCTCCGAGCGCGGGCCAATGAAGGGATGGTTGGCCATCGCCCAACCGGTACGAAGCTGTTCGCGGTCGCTCTCCTGAAGGTTTGCGAAGGCAGCCTTGAGCGTAGATACGCTGCCCGTGTACCGCAAAAGCGCGATGATGGGCACTTTGTGCTCGGGGTCATAGAGAATCTTCTCCATGATTTCGCGCTCTTCGCCCGAGACGAATGCATAAAGACTCCAATACTGCGTGCGAGTCGCGATGAAACGCTCCCGCCAATCGGGGTTGAGAGCCACCGTGCGGACGAGCGCAAAGAACTCGCCCCATTGCGCGGAGTTCTTCAATTGGTTCAGATGCTCCAGCGCGTCGTCAAAGGCGTCGCCTTTGAGCGCGGAGAGGACGTGCATTCGCGTGGCGGGAGTGAGTCCGTCGAAGACTTCTCTCACCTGGGGATCGCTCAGGAGCTCTTTTCGGAATTCAACGTCCTCTTCCCATTGCTTCAACTCAGTCCGTTTGTTCTTGTCGCCCGCCTCCTGAGGCGCGTGCGTGGTGAGCAGAATACTTCTTAGCTGATCCTCGTTGCCACCGGCGATTAGAACGCGCTGCTTTGCGGCTTCTAGCGCGAAGTCTCTGCCGTTAGGCGCAAACTGCAGGAGCCGGTCCATGTCGGAACCGAAAGCAGCCTGTTGATCCTCGGCCCCCGCCAGCAGTTCCATGAAGGTGTTCTTCTTCAGGTCGCCCTCAACGGTGCGCCTGAACTTCACGAGCTCATCAAGCTCGCCCAATTCTTGCAATCGCTGATCGATTTCGGCGCGGTCGTCGGCAGTCAGCAACTTGGCAGAGCGGGCCTCGCGGAGTTGCCGGCGTTCGGCAAGCAACTGCACGGCGCGATCCACCGTGGCGTGGACCGCTTCCATGTCGTCCTTGCGATCTTCCGTCGCAAGACGTAGCCGGGCGATGATAATCTGCGCTTCCGAGCCATGAGTAAGCGTGGATACCAGCTTGAACTCGGAACTATCGAGGAGATGATAAAGCTCGTCGTAGTGTTGGTCCCAAACGAACTTGCGATCGATTCGATCAAGGGCGATGAGAGCGTCATAAACGACGTCTTTGTCGTCGCCTCTCTGGATCATTCGAACCGCGGTGTCGCCTTTTGCCACCTCGCTGGAATCCATCAGATTACGCGCCTCGAACTCCTCCTTGGCGCTCATGTTTTTGTAGATGGCGAGCAGCCGGTCTGGCTTCTGCAGAGCTTCGGCGCGCTCTTTCAGGCTGGATTCACGAATGACGTCGAGTTGGGCCTGCTCAATTTCGCGATATCCTTCGTCGTACACTTCGAGACGATCGATTAGCGGCAGCGCCGGCCAGAGAAGCCGCATGCCTTCTTCCGCTGTGGCTGTAATCTTCGGACGAGTGCCGAAGGTGGTCCCCACAGCTATGGCGGAAACGATGGCGCCGAGCGTACTTCCACCGTGCCGCTGCAACAGCCAGTGTTCGAGGAGTGTTGTCTTTCGAAACAGAACAGCGGTTCGCACGGAAGCGAGACCAGCGATGGACAAGCCGCGCATCGGCGCGACGACTTCATCGATGCTGTCATCTTCGATTCCTTTGCAGACGAGGTCGGCGGCGCTTTCGGTTGCGGGCCACTCGGCCGCCGGTTCGGAGAAGGGTTGAGCGGGATCTGGTTGCCTCTGAATGGGAGGATGCCCTGGGATCGTCGAGAGCTTCTTGCGTTCCTCTTCGTCGGTGAGAGCGGTTTGCGGGTGCGAAGTGAACTCCTCAGCTCTACGCTCCGCTTCGGACTCGAGCGGGTCCTCCTGCGCGCCGATCTTCGCGCCGCGCGCCGATTTCGTGGCGATGCTCGGCTCTTTGCCCGAACTCTGCTGCACCACGTGCGCCACTTCGTGCGCGAGCAATCGCTGACCGCTTGTGCTGGAGGGCGCATACATCCCGTGAGCGAAATAAATATCGCGGCCGCTGGTGTAGGCAAGCGCGTCGAGGTTTCGTGCGGACTCCGCTGCTTCGTCGCCGGTGTGAATGCGGACGGCGGCGAGATCGGTTTGGAAATGATTCTCGAGAGGGCGGCGGGAGCTAAGCTGTAACGGTTCTCCTTGCGTATCAGGCACGGCGGCTTGACACTTCGCGCATGTTCCTCCGCATGCGCAGTGACGTTGAAGTGCCCGCGCACGCATGACGATTTGTCCTGACGCCTGGTTTCCGTACAAGCGTTGTGCGCGCTGCAACACAGGCGCTTTTAGGCGGGGAACAGACAGCGCGTCCGCACCAAAGAACCGGTCCACCGTGTGATCGCCTTGGATTCCTGCGACAGTCGATTGAGGCGCGGGGGCGCCCCCTTCCGGAGTTCGGGAGGTGGTTTCTTTTGCGATTGAAACTGGCTCAGCGGACGCACTCATACCTGGGTTTTAGCCGTTTCCTGCACAGCCGCCTGTCATGCTGATGAACGCCACTGCATCACTCGCCGCATGGTTTGGTCTCACCCGATCTTCTCTTTAGCCCTGCCTCGGCAAGCATGGTCTCGACTTGCTCGTCGGTGAGTGAAAGCATCCGGCGTTCAGAGGAGAGATACGCAACTACTTCGACCAAGGCTTGGCGACATTCGTTGGGCAGAAAAGGACGAATCACTCCAGCCCAAAATTCTGGACTGGTCAGGCACGTGAGGGTGTGTGCGCGAATAAGGACGTCATCGAACAGCCCGACCTTCTTCTGGAAATCAAGCCCAGCCAGCAGCGACAACAAATAGGGGCCAAGATAAGCTGCGGCTGCCCGAGGCGCCAGATCGAGAAGTGGCGTTGCAGCCGCGAAGCCCTCTGATTCGATATTCACTTTGCTCGGCGCCACTCCCACGAACTCACGGGCAGCCTTCTCACCCCAGCCCCACTCCATCAATTGCAGATCCTCAACCGGAGGTGCGGGCATCGTGTTCCAAGCACGCTGGACGGCGGTATACGCTGAGCTGGTCATTTTCAGGGGCAGAACTGTCGCAGATAACCTTCGAGTTGATTCAGGTGTGCCGTGACATTTTGCACCTCCAGCCAGTGTTGATTAGCACGCTGTTGAGGGGTAGTGCCACGGCTGAACCAGTCGAATTCATCACAAAAGTTGGCAAGGTATTCCATTCGCTGGTTCAGCAACTGTTTCACGAGCTGGATGCGTAATCGAAGTAGAAGGCAGAAGGCATGCCGCTCCGGCGGGGTCGCGTTCCCGGACTGCAGTATGAGTCGAAGCCGTCGCAGGTTCTCGCCGTATCCCGCTTCGTCTCCCTGTGTCTTTTTGTACTGTTCGTACAGCTCATTGCAACGCTCCCATTTTCGCTTCTCTGCTTCCGGTAATGCAGGGTCCATGACAGGTCGGGGCTTCGGCGCCGGCCCTGCTGTGATCGGCCGAGAGAGCCCCGGATCCGTTTCAGGTGGCGCGTTAGTAGTCCCGTTTCCTGGTGGGTGCTGAGGTTCGGCTTCCACCCACCGGCGAAGCGCGTCCAAGTCCGGCTTTGAAAAATCGGACGGTCCAAGGGGAGTCAGGGGCTCCCAGAGCCCTGGATCGATCGGTTTGTAATCGGGCGCGGCTGGCTGATGACAGCCGGCAATACATACCTGAAAAGGATTCGGTAAAATTGTGTAACCCTCTCGTTGCAGAGTCGTCTGAAAGCTCGCGTATCGTAGCAGAGCGACCGTTGCTACAACCAAATAGATCCCGGCGGCGACTGGGATAGCAACGGTGCCAGCGGTAACGGTTGCAGTGCTGGCGGCAGTCCCACCCTCGATCACTTCCGCTGTGCCCCAGCGCAGCGCAGCTCGTTCCAAGGCTGTTGAGGCAGAGGCGCCGACCGCAGTCTGTCCAGCCGGAAGCGTTCCTGCGACAACGGCCCCGGTAAGAACGCCCCCCGCGGCAATATTTGGGCTAGATGATGTTCGCCTTTCATCTACTGAAGGCTCACCCAATCCCGCACTCAATCTTCCCGTTCGATAGGCCTCATAGGCCTCCGCCTCTGTGAGCACATGGGAACAATTGCCTTCGCGACATTGTCGGACTGCATTTGCCGCATCCTGCAATCCCGCGCGCCGGTACATCGATTCGACCTCGGGAGCTGATTTGTCGTGCGGAGCCGTGGGATAGGAAACGTGGACTCCTGGAGCGGATTGTCTCTGGATGGATCCAGGTCCCGTGCCCAAAGGAGCGCGCTTTCCGGCTTCGTTCGTATCTCTCGGGCGAGCATGGATGTAATCCTCGGCTTCTCCCTCCGCTTCGTATTCGAGCGGGTCGTCCGGCGCGCCGATCTTCGGGCCGTGCGCCGACTTCGTGGCGATGCTCGGCTCTTTGCCGGAACTCTGCTGCACTACGTGTGCTACTTCGTGCGCGAGCAATCGGTGACCGCTTGTGCTGGAGGGCGCATACATCCCGTGAGCGAAATAAATATCGCGGCCGCTGGTGTAGGCAAGCGCGTCGAGGTTTCGTGCGGACTCCGCTGCTTCGGCGCCGGTGTGAATGCGGATGTCGGCGAGATCGATTTGGAAATGATTCTCAAGAGGGCGGCGGGAGCTAGACTGTAACGGTTCTCCTTGCGTATTAAGAACGGCGGCTTGACACTTCTCGCATGTTCCTCCGCAAGCGCAGCGGCGTTGGAGTGCGCGGGCGCGCATGACGATTTGCCCTGAGGCTTGATTCCCGTAGAGGCGTTGAGCGCGCTGCAACACCGGCGCCTTCAGGTGGGGTACAGAAAGCGCGCTCGCGCCAAAAAACCTGTCAACCGTGGGGTCGTGCCCGCTTTCTGGAATGGTGAATTGTTCGGGCGATACGGCTTTCGCCGGATTTCGGAAGGCGATCTCTTCTTCGAAGGAAACGATCTCGGGTGCGCCCATACGCTAGTTCTTCAAAGGTTGAGACAAATCGGAGGACTGGTGGGCAGCCTCGAAGTACTTGCCAAAATCGGTTTTCATCACGAGCTTGCCCTGCTTTTGAAGCTCGATGCGAACTGCGCGGATCATCTCGGCCATTCCGATTCTTTTCGATCCGCTCGCCGCCAGAAATGCGGCGGTCATCACCGCATTTTTGATGTCGCCGCCGGTCAGCTTAAACTGACGCGCCAGAAAAGTGTAATCGATACTTGCGTCGACCGGGGCGTTGGCTGGAAGATGCCGACGCCAGATGCGCTCGCGCAGTATTTCATCGGGAAGGGGAAAATCAATCACCTCCTGGATGCGGCGCAGGAATGCATCATCCAAGTTGCGCTGCATATTGGTTGCCAGGATTACCAGACCTTCGTATTGCTCAATGCGCTGCAACAGGTAATTGACTTCCAGGTTGGCGTAGCGGTCGTGCGCGTCATTGATCTCTGTGCGTTTGCCGAATAAAGCATCGGCTTCGTCGAAGAACAGCAAGCTCTGGCTCATCTCCGCCTCCCGGAAGATGGCGGCCAGATGCTTTTCGGTCTCCCCAATGTACTTGCTGACGACGCTTGAAAGGTCAATCTGGAACAGGACCAGAGACAGATCGCTTGCCAGCACCTCGGCGGCCATTGTCTTTCCGACGCCGGATTGCCCCGAAAAGAGCACGTTCAGTCCCTTTCCTCGCGAGAGCTTCTCTCCGAATCCCCATTCATAGTGGACAGTGCGGCGATGCTTGACGCGGATGGCAATGTGTTCCAGTTGCCGGCGCTTCTCGTCGGGGAGAATAATGTCGGACCACGAGTACCTGGGCTGAACGACCGTAGCGTAGCGGCGCAGGTTAGAACCGCTGAGAGCGCGACCCGACTCCAAGAGGTCGCTCATGGAAGATACAGGTTGGGAGGGATCTCGGATTCCGGCGAGCGAATGCGCCATAGCAACCGCCTGGCGTATATGTGCACCGCCGAATCGAAACGTGTCGGCCAGACGACTTGCATCGGCATCATGAGCGGTTTCAGACAAGGCGCTTTCCCACATTTGCCGGCGCTGCTCGAAGTTTGCGGTCTTCAACTGGATTTTCCAGATACGCAAGTGCGTAGGAGCCTCTCCGAAAACGCTATCGGGACCGAGCGCGACGATGCGAGGGACATGCTCCACTAGATTCCAAAATCGCCTTCGCGCTTGCGCCACGCGTTGCGGCTCTTCCGCGCCGGTCGAGGGTTCGCCCGGAGGAGCAACTACGGCGACCACGGCGTCATAAAGTGTTGCGTCACGAATTAGGAGATCGATGTCGGTGGATTCATTTTCGAGCGCTGCAAGCTCAAGAGCGATCAGCGGTCGCTCGTGAGCGTTTGACAACGCGGAGGCGACGCTCTGCAGCTCGGCCGGGTCCGAGCCTATTACGCGAACCAGGGACTTGGGTGCGCCGGCGCTTTGCAGCGAGTCCGCCAGGTTTTGAAGCTCGACGCGGGTCATGGGGTCGAGTTCGAGGCTTTGGATGCTCTGCTGCGATTCCACACGATTACCCAATGGAAGCCGGACAGGAGGTTGCTCCAACAGGAAACCCAGCACCGAGTCATCCAGCTTAAGGAATCTCCGCAGCAGTGTTGGTTGCCGATCATGCGGTTCGTCGATGAGTTCCACTAAGCGGAACCGAATCAGCGGCGCTCCTGTAGCGAAGAAGCGTCGTGCGATCAGCTTTTCGCGGCCGGTACGCGAGATGAGGTTCAGGGCGAGATCGACGCTAGGGCGTTTGCGAGTTACGTCGTCTTGCAGATAGGCGTAGAGGATTTCGTAACGTGTCTCCAGTTCCGGCGCCATGGCGATCAGCAATAGATCCACTTCCGCCTGCGACAACCCAAATCGAGCGGCCAGGTGGGGCAACGTAAGACTTCGTCCCTTGTTGCCCGTCATTTCGCAACGCCGATCAATGCGCTTGCGCGCCTGCTCCAGCTTTTGGTCTAAATCTGTGAGCTTATCGCCGTTTTCCTCCTGAGTTTTCCAGTGCTGGTGCAAGAACTCTCCGGATTCGAGGATTCGATCGATCTGCTGCTCAGAGATCAGCAGTCCGCGATATTCTTCGTTTCCAGACGCGCGCAGGTCCCTGGCGAGGATAAGGGCACGGCGAATCAGCAGGTCCAGGCGGTTCAGCTCATCGCTGATTTGCTCGATGCTGTCGCGGTAGGCGTCCATCACAGATCTCCCAATTCGAAACTGATAGCGAGTCCGCCGATCCAACGGTCCGCTTCCACCGGCGCGTCCAGGCCGGAGAGATGTACCGCGACATGAAAAGGGTTGGGAGCCGGGAACACTACGATTCGGCTGCGCTCGATGCGCAGCCTGCCTGGGCGAGCGATGAAGCTCTGCAGAACGGTTCGTCTTGTGGCCTGCCGGAAGCCGCGAATGCGCGTGGCGAAGGCCTCAACCAGAAACACTGCCAAGCGGTCGAGTGTCTCCGCCCAACTCTCGGCCGCACTGTCCACGGGGGGCTGCCCAATTGCAGATTCCAATACCCTCAGACGGACCGCGCGAGGGGTGTGCTGGAATACGCCGCGCAAATGAGCGAGGTCCGGATCGCCGGCGTAACCAGCGAACAGTGCGATTCCAGGATCGAGCATGGGCACGGAGGGATTGAATTGTTCAGCGATCGTCAAGGCTAGGCCGGCCACCAGACACGCAACGCCACCCGTCTGGAAGACCGCCAGTTGCTTCCACTCCGCGATCCAGCCGAGCCTCGCTAACGTACTAACAAGAAAAAAAAGACCGCACCATTCAGTCGAGATCCAGCGTACCTCCGAAGCCGCCAGGGGTGGCGCCGGCAGATTCAGTTGAGCAGCCATGCTCGACCGGAGCCGGTTCCACTCAAGAATCTGCTCTCTTGAGCGACTAGATGTGACGGGGAGCGATAGACCGCCGTTTTGCAAATCGGAGGCGCCTCGAATGCCTGAGGAATGAGAACATTGCCATTCCTCTTCACTATGGTTGCGCAATCGTTCGAATAAGGCCTTCACGCTGGAAGGAAAAGACGCCGCGACCGCATGCATTCGGAGCGCGTCCTGCCAGGATGTCGTCGGATCGATCAAAACGGCGATTGCGAGTAGCGCATGAAATAGCTCTCGTGGGGATAAGACATGTTTCGACATGCGGTGCGCTTCTACGAAAAGTGTGAGCGCGTATGCACGCGTTCGTAGCGCGGCCAATTTTTCCGGCGGCCGCACAAGCGCGAGCCTGCCTGCAACCAATAAACTGCCTAGCGAAAGCCGGGCCGAGGCGGCGTCGTCCGGGTGCGCGAGGATGGTGAATAGCCGCTCCATCGCCACTTCATCGAACCGGGCCAGCAAGCGCGCGAGGACGCCGTGTTGCGCAAGCTCCAGAAGCACTGGTAGCGTTTGCAGCGGCCATTCAGAGAGCAACCCTAGAGCAGCCTGTGTGGCGCCACGTTTGAAAAAATCCTCGAATTCGGCGTATTGCCATTGAGTAGCGGCCGTGCCGTTGAGCAGATCGCAAATCGCGGACGCGATAAACGCGGCGACCGAATCCGCGCGAAAAATCTCAACCGGCCCAGCGGTTGCCGGACAGGCGAGTGCGGTGAACAAGGCCTTCCCGAATGCCTGGCTCCACGCGAGCGACAGTGCGTCTTCGGTGAAATCAGAGGCAGGGAGAATGACTCGCACCGAAAGCCGGCGTATGCGCACAATTGAGGGCTGGCGGCCCAGGCTGGGGCCGAGGTGTCCCGCGAGATCCCGAGGAAAGCGGCTTCGCGCCAGCCGATCCACAACTACTGCCTTGTTCCGATGGCATTCCGGGACGTGGCAGGTTGTGTCGAACAGGGCGATCCGTAAGCTCATAACGTTTTAGGGCAATATAATCACCCAACAGGTCACTGTGAAATTGTCGATAGCACACGTCGCCGGAGCCGCGGAGCCCGGTTGCGCCTGCCAGGTCACGTTGACATATCCGGCCATCCCGGAGCCCGAGGGTTGAAAGTTACCCACGTTGACAATCTGAAGCCCTATTTGCGCGCCTCCCGTGAACAGCGTGTTCAGGGCTGTCTGGCTTGCGCTTTGAATCTGAGAAATGGAGACAATAACCTGCTGCGAGGTCCCGCTCGTCAAGCGGTTCATGGTAACCGGCACCTGCGTCGTTCCCTTCCAGACGCCTGCGGCGAAGGTGTTGGGGGGCTGAACCGGAATTGATATCCATTGCGTACCGCTCGCGATATCTGGCTGACCTTGCTGCACAAGTTGCTTCACATACGCGGCCAGGCCAAGCCATTGAGGATTACCTGATTGGTCCGGCACGCTGGAATAGATGTTTCCTTGCACTACCAGATCGCCGGCCAGCTTCGCATTTCCCGCAGCGTTGGCCCCAAAAGATGGATTGGCTGTAATGGGCTTGCCAGCGGGAGTGGTGGTCAGATCAAAATCAGGTCCCAAGATGAAGTTCTGCTGGGCGAAAATGTTAGGTTCGATCGCCAACGACACGGGTGGCTTGTGCGGCGACTGTTTGGTCTGGAATTGGAACGACTGTGTCGCGTCGTAAGGAAGCGGCGTCTGAATGCGTTGAGCGATTATGCCGGCAAAATGCCGATGATCTTGGGTCGCGCCATAGAATTCAGTCGACGCATTCGGGTCAATCGACACGGTGCCTAGCCTAACGCCAACCTGATCCTCTGACGGATCGTCTGTATCCTCATCCGTGAACGACGGAGGTGTAAACCCGCTCGAGGAGGATGGAAGGAGCACAACGCTGAACGTCTCAGCCCAGCGAGTGTATTGGTCCGTCTGGTTGCAACTGCTATAGCCGGAAGATGGCGGTGTGCCGGCGGTTTTGTTATATCGAAGCCAAACCTCGTACTGTCCCGCCTGCGAGATGCGATTGCCGACGATGTCACTGTCGCCGAGCGTGTAGGGCGAAAAGACATAAATTTCGCGCCCGAGGGCATCGATCGCAAGCCCTGGCAGAATGGATACTCCAACGGCGTCCTGTTCTTGCTGGAGTTGCAGACCATAGACGATTCCGGCGAGGTGCAAGTAGCGGTTCAGGCGCCGGCGCATCTCGACGTGGTAGGTCTGCTCGTCGTCGAAATCGAAGGCGCGCAGGAATTCGCCATCGTAATAACGGATGCGATCAATGGTGCTCACTTGACGGTTCCTCTTTGAGGCGGACCAGGGTTTTGAGGCCCTGAACCGGACGCCGGCGTTTCGGACGTCGACGGCGAGTTCTCCGGTGTAGATGGCGGTGTGTCCTGTCTCCGAGTCCCAAGCCGCGCTTCACATTGGCGGAGACGGTTCTCCGTGTTTGTGAGCCGTTCCATCAGATCCGTCATCATGGAATGCGTGTAAGGCCCGACAGCAAACGCAGGCGCCCCTATCACGCCGCTGACTTGAGTAACTGCGTTGCCGGAGGCGTCGGGCGACTCGTCCGTATCGTATACAAGTGTTTGGGAACGAAAATGGAGCGTGTTATCCGCGAGGGCCGCAAAAACATCTGGTCTGACGGGTTGCTGTCCAGTTGAAGGTTCCAATTGGAGTCCAAACATACTCGCGAGATTCTCGGCGGCGTCACGGTCGAGATTGCGCAGCACGCTAGGCGCGATTCCGCCTGGCCGCATAAAGTTGAATCCTTCCACCAGCGCTCGATAGGAAGCTTGTAAGGCGTCGACAGAACTGCGCGCGGCTTTTTCGAATGCGCGATGGTCCGCGCTGAATAGATTCAGGAACTGGCAAAGATCAATTTCATACTCCGGACCACATCCAGTGTTCGTTGGCTTCGGATCCGGCGCGCCGCGGGTGGGAGGAGTGACTGGCGCAGCGGCGGTTCGGGCCGCGTCATTGGCGATCGTGTAGAGCAACACCTCGAAGAAGTTCCCGAAGCACCACAAGTACCAGCGCGGATAATTGATGACGCGCGTTAGACATCCGTTCGTGACCTCTACACTGCCGATGAGTACACAGCAGTCCTGCTGCGGTTCCGGGCAAGAAAACGCGAGTTGTGATAGCACGCAACTGAAGACATACTTTTGGATCAGCTCAAAGAGTCTCGTGAAGCTCTCGAGTTCGCCGGACGCGCCTTCGCGACTATCGAGATCGGGCGGCCGAAGCCGGTACACCTCTCGTTCGAGATCGCAGTTGTACCGGTCGGGGCAGGTATGGAGTTCATGCAGAAACTGCGCCTGCATCTCTCTGAAAAGCGCGGCCGGGTTCTGGCGCGCCTGCGCCTGATCGGGCGCCGGCTGTCCGGGAGTTCCCCGGCCTGAAGGTTGCCGGCCGGAGTCTTGCGGGCGGCACAAGATATCGAGAATGCGGGGCGCGTTACTAGCCAGGCTTTTCGAGAACTGCCCCTCCCGAAACATCCTGAAACAGTGTTCGATACGCTTACCTATGCTGTCGAGCGGATTTGGGCGGACCGGCATCGTGTCGTAGATCTCGAATCGCACACCTTCCCGGATACGGGTTGGCTGGCATGGGCCGGGTGCGGCATCGCACTCGGTAGTGTAAGGCGTCGCAAAGTCGATTGGCTCTTCCGAGTAGCAGATCCCGATATAGAAGCACTGTTTGTCGATGCAGTCATCGCCGTTTTCATCCTCGCTGTGCAGGCGGAAGGCCGCGCCGTTATCGCTTCGGGGCCGGTCGCCCGGCACTTCGACCAGCCACTTCTTCCTGCGGAGCGCGCCGATGACATCGAAAGTTCGTGGCTCGCAGACGACCAGATCGTTGCCGCACGGATCGATTGCATAACCGTCGGCAATCCGAATGTGGCCTTTGCAGCGAGCATCGCAATACATCTGAAATCCGCAGACGACACCGAAGCCGTCCATGGTCCGGTGATACAGCTTGCTCTTTTCCCGGAAGTACGTCTGCTGTAAAGTGAGCTCCGCATCGGAAAGCAGCTGCCCGCAGAAATATTGCGGACGTTCGAAGCAGTGAAGCTTGCAACAACTGCATTCGGTCGCGGCCTGATCGTGGCATCCGCAGCCGCATCCGCCTGTAGAGGAACTCGAAGTGGTCTGAGTGGCGGCCGGGGTCGAAGTCGGGCTCGCTCGCATACCTGTGCTCGTATTGGGTCCTTGCCGCATCGTGGTCTCCTCGATTACCGCCTATGCATTCCGTGTATTTCGCGCCTTGTACTTCGCGCCCCTGTTCATCGCTCAGTTATCTCTCACGCCTGACTCGAATCCAACTTTCAAACAGGCCTCCCGGCGTGCCGTTTCCCGTCGGGAACCGGAGCATATATTGCTTGTCGTACTCGCGGACTCCGGCAAGAAGGTTGCCGTCTACCGGGATTCCGTTTTCGTCGATCACCTTGTCGCATTGCAAGGTCAGGATCACATCGAAGTTTTCTTCCTGAAGATGGCGGCGAACGTATTCCGGATCTATGTGCAAGCTGCAATGGCGTCCGTCTTCGCCGCGAGTGACCCGCGCCGGCGCGATTTCCACCCGTCTCGCTTCATGCCCCTCGTAGGGATGGCGCACGATGGTCGCCTGAAACGTGCGGGGATTCAGCCCCTGCTCGTGAACTTCTTTATCGAATTCAACCAGAAATCCCCGTGGCGCTTCGTGCGTTCCAACAAACTCGTGAACGAATTCGCGAGGACGGTATTCGCGATCGTGCTCCCAATGAACGCGGGAGATGCGCGTCAGGTGCGGCCCGTGCTTCGGTTGATGCTCCATCACACAGCGGACCAGCGCTTCCAGGTGAGGAACGCTGGGCATGTGGGGACGCACGCGGTTGTCAATCATGTGCTCGGTAAGCGAATCGCCGTAAACGTAGCCATGGACCAGCGCGAGCGGGATGCAGCACTCTTTACCCGAAGGCGGGCAGTTCTGAGAAGTGTGCTCCAGCAAGGCGTGACAGTTCTCCTCACGGGGCCTCTGCTTATGACGCTGGATCTCGCCCAGGCATTCCGGAGGATCCGTAAGGATGTCGATCACAGCGCACTCCGAGATGCGGTTAGGCTGTTTCGAGGTGTTGCAACAATCGGAGAACACAACCGGCATGAAGTCTTCTCGGCACTCGGTGTAGCGAATGCAAACGTAGTAGTTGTGTCTCTCAGGTTCGATCTCTATGCCCGTTCCGGATTCGTCGCAGGCCTCATCCTCGAACTCCGGCTCGCAAGGGTCGGGCAAGGACTGCGGGGGCTTGGGAAACAGTACGACGCATTCTTTAAGAAGCCGAATCTCCCGGCCGCAATCGTCAACGGCGAATCCCGGAGTGACAACCAAGCGATCCGCATACTGGGGGTGCGGCTTAACCATCAAGCCGCATGCGACTCCCCAGCCGTGCAGGGCTACATAGTGGAGGCGCAGCTTATCGATCAGGTAGCGCTGTTCACGCGTCAGGTCGCACTCGGTCAGCAGTTTGCCCGTATAGAAATTGCTGCGGCAAAACGCCGGGATCTCACAAGCGCCGCTGTCCACGCTTACAGCCACGCTCGCGGATGCCGCAGCGGATGTCGGGTTGCCGGAAGTGTTTCGATTGCTTGATGGCATGGATTTTTCTTTCACAGAATTGTTGCGTTCTTACCGAGCCGCGGAAACGGGCTGAGTCCCAGGGCTTGCATGTCGCGCTGGCTTTGCGAGCGTGCCAATACGGCGTCGTAATTTAAAGTCGACAGCTTACCGAGAATCATCGGATTGACCTTGCCCACATACGCGTCGACACCGAGCGTGGATTGCACGCCCAGCCGAAGACGTGGAAACACCGGCGACAGAAAGGCTTGTGTATGCGCCGGCTTCTCGCGATCGAGGACCTTCTGTATTGCCAACGATGTAGAAGCCGCGGTGTAAGGGCTCGCTGGGAAGAATACGCTGAACTGGTTCGCTCCCCAATCGAAAGGCTCGGCAGAGGGAGGCGGCGAATTTGTGAGGCGAAACGATCCCACCTTGGATGTGACGCCCAATCTTAACCGCGAGTAGAATTTGGCGCTCCACAAACGGGCGCCTTGAGCGAGAGGGCTGGATGAGTCCTGCAGAGTGAGCCAATTCCGAACTCTGTAATGCTCGAGAATGCGGATCTGATCGATGCCGGTGTAATCCTGAATAATCTGCTGTAATCCGGCGACGGTTCCCCGTTTTAAATAGGCCTGGAATGCGCCCTTGAGCAACTTCCGCTGCCGGTCGAGCGTCATGGTCGGATCAATGGGAAGAGCAACCCAGGCTGCAAGCCACGGAAAGACGTTGGCCGGCGTCATGAGCGGATCAAAAACATCCTGGAGATTGTCGAGGGAACTGTCTATCCCGTCGAACGTGGTCTGGAAAATCGAAAGAAAGCGATCCAGGAACAACCGGCTCTGATCGTCTTCCTGAAACACGGCCGGTAGATATTGGAGATAGCTCGTGCGCGGGAAGTGGACTTCAAGCGCGTCGATACAGGGCGTGACCGAGCCATTCGACTGCAGATTGACGGTGAGCTGAAGGTACTGGCCCGGAGGGCTTTGTATGAGGCAATCCGGGTTGTCGCCGGACAGGAGAGCACCGGTGATTGAGGGTGTCCAATGCGTGTTGTCGGCGCTCGTAGAACTGGCAACCGTCACGCTTGCGCCCACGGGAATTTTCCCCAGAACACGCACTCTGTGCCACGAGCAGTTCTCGATCCTGCTGTCCAGGCTATTAAGGACGAGCGTGCCGGCCAGCCGGTAGGCTCCGGCAGGAGCCATAGAAAACAGGCGCGGCGCAGTCTTGGGGACGGTGTTACTCAGGATTCCAATCAGGCCCGATCCCTTAACCCAGACGATTTGTGAGATCCGCCCATCTACGTCGCTGACGCCTTCTCCTGCGAGCGACCAGCCGCTGAGCTGTGTAGAATCCGCCTGCAATTTCGCAACGATCGCATTAGCGGTTCCCGCGTAGAGATTGCCGGTGTCGTCAAATGTGAGACTGCAAGGGGCGGCGACGGTTGAGAGGTGTACCGGCTTGCCGCCCGTCCCAGGAAAAATCACGAGCGATGTTTTCCCGCTCTTGCTGTCGATCACCGCGAGGGTTTTATCGGGTGAAACCGCCAACGCGACCGGGTTCGTCAGGATGCCGGCGCCGATTGGCGCCAACCATTCACCGCTCGTGCAGACTCGCAGAACAGATCCGCTCTTGCCGTCGCCAATGTAAACGATTCCGGAACTGTCGCTCGCAACTGCATTGGGTTGCACGGCCAAGTCGGGCGGGCCCCAGACTCTCAGCAGAACGTAGGGAGTGGCCGAGAAAAGCTGCACCCTCTGGTTGCCCGTGTCCGCAACGGCAATCCCGCCGGACGGTAGGACTGCTACCGATTGTGGGCTCTTGAACTGGCGTAGCCCAATGCCTTTCCCGCCGAACGCCGCGATGTGCATTGCTCGCGAGGTGGCTAGGCTCAACACTGTGAGCCGATTGTTTGCACCGTCGAGTACAAAAAAGCGGCCTTGGGAATCGGCGGCTAGGGCCAACGGGCACGTCACTGCACCTACTGCCGATGCATCCAGGACTCTGGCGCTACCCGGCAGCGGGTCTAAAGTAATCTCGCCTGCATCCGGCGTGATGTAAACACCCGTTTGTGTAGCGATCGGCCATTGCGCTTCGAAGAGCGAGTTGAGGAGAAAATAATTGCCGCGCGCGGGAGTCATTACGAATAGCTCACACTTATGACGTGATTCGTCGAATACACTAGCTCAAAGGGCTGTAACGGAATGTCTTGATCCTGAGCTTGGAGTTGGTTATCAACGTAGATCCGGATCGGCCCTTCAACGCGGTCTACGCTATCGATTTGCAAAATCTGCTGATACGCGTCGGAGACATAGATGGTGCCGCCGAAATCCCAACCTGAGCCCTGTAGACCGGCGCTCTGCTGGCCGCCTGTGAGCGGGTTGTAAAAGGCGAGCAATGCGTTTTGCACGGCTGCCTGAACGTCGGTTGAGAGAGCGCCGGGAGTAGCGGTTACCGTGGCGTGTACCTCAACCAGGCGGTATACCGGCGTGGTGACATACAGTTCGGTGGTGATAAGGCGATATCCGTCCAGGTAGGCCGCAACCGCCGCCAAAGTTTGATCGTTCGCGACCGGCCTTGCTGGGTTCGGACCATCCGGCACAACAATCACGGTGATAACGCCGGGCGCCAACGGAGGCGTGATGACGGTCCCATCCGGAGCGCGAACCACCTGCGTCTGCGGCCTTTGCAGCGGAATAGCGGTGGCCCTCTGAATACGAGCTCCCGGTGTTCGTCTTGCCAGGGCGATGAAATCTTCGGGTGTGACTGCGCGCGATAAGGTGCGAATGGCTTCTGGGGCGCGCTCTTGCGCGTCTGCCACAGTTTCCTCGTCGGCTCCGAGTTGAGCCGGCAGGATGTTCGTGACGCTGGCAATGAACGGCACAGTATCAATCAGCGAAGTAATACTGTTCGATCCTGCGTTCCCAGCCGATCCGCCGCCCCATTTGTAGCTTGTCACCTGAATGTTCGGCGTGTCGGAACTCTCCAGATTGGAACCGTCAGACGACAGCCAGCGTGGTATCTTTCCATGCACCCCGTCGCCGAATGTGATCGTTCCGCTCGAGTGGTCGAGCGTGTAGACTTTGTCGTTTGGTCCCGAACCGGAGAAATCGGGAACTTCAGCCCACAGCGTTGGACCGTTGCCGTCGCCTTCGTCCACTTCTACGATGCCTGTGACCCCAGGATCGTTGGGAAGCACCGGCGCGTGGCTTATTATGAAGCTCTGATTCGGAAGCCCATTGCTGCCACCGATCACTTCGCCCTCTTCGGTGACAGCGTTGAGCGCCTGGACCGTGTTCACCAGAAGATTCGTGAGTTGCGGCGGCGATTGGTAGCCGGGGCCGACCAACTGACCGATGCGGTAACGCATCCAGTAGTACGAGGGATCGCTGCTCTTCCGGAACGCTCCGTATTGAGTGGCAACCCAATCGGACGCTCCTTGAAACAAAATCGCTCCACTGTTGGTAAGTGAGTTGGTCGTATCCTGCACACCGGCGAACGGCGCCCACCCGCTCGCGGTCGAATACTCGAGAACGCCGACAATCGGCTGCGAACTGCTCTGTGCGGCGGTTCCGCCCTGCGCCGCGCCGTTCACCGACGGTGTCTGGACGAGAAAAATCAACGGATACTGGACGCCTGCTGCGGCCGGAAACGGCCTGTCGAATCCCATGTACAGTGCGGCGTCGGCCTGTGGGGTTTGGCTGAACGGATAGTAAGAGCTGCCATCGGTTGGATTGAAGTTATTCACGACCGAATACCGCGCGCCATCATAGGTCTGAACTGCCGCAAGCGCCGCGCCAGTTACCCAAAGATCTTCGGTCGTTTCAAATATGACCGGACTCGCCGAGGCATTCGACAGGCCAACTGTGGTTCCGCCCGGAACGTTAACCGGACTCGGTAGATCTTTCGACGTAAGCGTGAATGTCAGGTACGCTTGAGCCGCCGATGGAAGATCCAGCGTGATGCCGATCATCTCGAGAAACTTCACATAGGCGCGATCAGGAATCTGGTTAATGCGGTAGATGAGGATATCCGCAAGCCAGGAGAACAACTCAATGAGAGCGATTCCCGGATCGCTCTCATTGAAATCGGTCCACTCCGGGGTGTACGCCGGAATGCGCCGCCGCAGCTCCGTTACCAGATCTGAATAGCTTCGATTGTCGAGCTGAACCTGGGGAAGCGGCATCAGACAGTTCCCTCGGTTAGGAAATACGGGTAGACCATGTTAAATAGCTCGTTGGTATCGCGGATCTGGTAGCTGATCGAAACCTCCACCAAACCGGTCTGAACGGTCGACGGATTTGCCTGAACAGAAACAACCTGTATGCGCGGTTCCCATTGCGTCAGCGCGTTTTGAACAACTGTTTGCAATCGGGCGCACAAAATCTGGCTGTTCGATTCGAAAACGTAATCGCTGATTCCCGCGCCGAAGCCCGGTAGCATCAGTCGCTCACCCGGCGACGTGGAAAGAATGGTCCAAATGGCGGCTTGAATGCGGTCCGGGCCGTTAGACCAATCGAGTCCTCCCTTTGTATTCACCTTGATGGGAAAACTCCAGCCCTGCCCGATGAAGTCGCTGCTCTTCATGAGTCGCACCCTCCCAGACCATCTGCGACGATTTGCAGAGTTCCGACTACTCCCTGCAGAGTGCTTACGAGGGTGATCAGTGATTCGAGATCGGTTTCCGAGCCGATAGCGGGCAGCTCAATCGGCTTCATGCCGGCGATTCCGAAAAGTGTGCCTGCCAATTGAAGGACCACGCCAATCGGCTGGATTGAGGCGGTCAGATTTCCAGCCAGGGCTTGCGCGTTGTCCTGTTCGCAACGAATGGCGGCGGTCAGATCCGCATCTCCATTGGCTTGGGCCGCGGACAGTTGCAGGCTCAGCCCGCTCATAACGCCGAGCAGTGTCTTCATCTGCCCTAGGAAACAATTCAGCGCCTTGATGATGAGACAAAGAAGATCCTTGATGAACGGGATGATTCCGAGACCAGTGACCACCGCAATGCAGGGCATCACGGCCTCCGCGGCTTTGAGGAACTTCGGCACGGTGCTGGCAATCTTAATCGGATCCGGCACTGCCTTGACGAACTCGATCAGAGGGCCGATTAGCCCCAGCACCTTCAACAGACATTCGGTGCTCGCCAAAAACGGTGCAATCTGCAGCAGCAGGCTGAAAGTTAGAGAGCAGTCGCTGGGAATGCCTTTAGAAAGATCCGAGAACGCAGTCAGGGTCCCGCCCGTCGGCAACGTAACCTTTAGCGGGGACGGTGTTTTCAGCTTTACCTGCACGCATGGCGGGAATTCGAACGCCTTCTTCAAGTCCGCCGGGATCGGTATATCAATCTGCTGCATACGCGTTGGGCCTGATCAGATGTCGTTACTGTTCGGCAGCACTCTACGTTTCCAGGCTTTTTGTGGAGGGCCGCTGCCGTCCGGATCCAAATCGGGTCCTTGCAGATAAATCGCCGGTCCTTCGATTTCGATCATGAATTTACTCTGCACGACGACTTTTCCCGCTGACAGAGTGATGCGATTCCCGCTTGCATCTTCGATGACGACCGCGCCCGCGGTCCCGCCCTCCGGCGTCGAATCCATAAATCGAATCTGGTGCCCGTTTTTCGAAACCAGCTTTCGGTCGAGGACACTGGCGGCGGGCGGCGCGTCCTGCCCGTTCCACAGAAAACCGATGACATACGGCAAGCGGGTATCACCGTGATCGAACGCCACCAGCACTTCGTCCTTGACGTTAGGCATAAAGAAGGATCCGGCGTTGCCGCCGCTCATAGTAGTGGCGATTCGAATCCAGTCCGTTTCATGCGCCTCATCGAGCCACGGAAAATGTACCCTCACCTCGCCTAACCGCACATCCGTTACGATGCCTATTGCCACGCCGTTTACTATCGCCACGGTCTCCTCCTTACTCGCTATTCCGCCTAGAGAAAAGTTTTTGATTCCATGCGACACGAAAAGTCGGTCGTGTAGCCACTATCGCTGAAAGTATGCGTAGTCTCTGTTACCTGATAAATGCCCGAAAACCGGTCAGCCGGTGAGTTGCTGGTCACGTCTGCCGCACGCATGCAGATCTGCACCTTGCTTCCCGCGCGCAGATCCGGAACACCGATAGTCTTGCCTTTCGCTTCGATAAACTGTTGCGAAATCTGGAGCAGCGTCCTCTCGGCGATCTGCTGCGCTTCGTCTGGGCTGCTCAGTCCACGATCGACGATCACTTCCATCTGGTCCGCCATGGGGTTGTCGGTCATCCCCAGATCCTGCGGCATAATGAGCTTCTGGCCTTTTTGAACCAGGTCCGCGCGTTTCACCGTCTTCGAGATCGGTTGTTTAGTTTGCACGTTCCAGCCATTTACCGTTACGGCGTCCACTTGCCTCGCCGTCTGAAGAGTCGGTTGGAAGCTGATTAAGGAAGTGCCCCACACCAGCACATAGCTCGGCCGCAGCACCGATTTGTTCAGCCGGTAATGAAACGTAACTGTGCGCAGCCCGCTCGAGTCCGTCTGATCATCAACTGAGATGTCATAACCGACCTCACGCGACCTTTGCATCAGAAACACAATCGGATATTGATTGTGCATTTCCAGGTATGGCCAGGGCTTCTCTTTGTTTTGCTTGATATTGTTCTGGACCTCCTGGTCCAGCATCTGGATTTTGATATTGGGTATTTTCTTGCCGCCCCCCGGGCTGTGTACATCCTTGTTAATGTCCTGGACAATCTGCTGAGCAATTTGCGAGTCGGTCTTGTTCTTGAACTGCATCGTCTTCTGCTTGGTTCGGAACTGGTGCAGAAGGCTGAGGGCGCGAACAGTCAGTGTGGAACCGCCCGAAGCCGGGAAATTGGGGGCCATGGAAGAAATCTTGCCCAGCATCATCTGTTGCAGATCGTCTTTGCCGCGCCGATAGTAGCCCATCTGGATTTCGAGTTGCTGTCCCGGATCGAAGAGGCTCGAATTGTGGTATCGAAATTTCCCCTGTACCGCCTGCCCTTGCACTGGATCGCCCGGGTCCCAGTTATTTACGATAAGATCGACAGAATCGACTTCCGTGAGACTATCGTGAAACGTCACGCTGAGGATGTCCTGCACGAGCTGCTGTTGGTCTTTTCCGTTGAGCAGCACGCGATAAGCCGGGACGTAGAAGTCGTCTTGGGACGACAACTGGTCCGTTCGGAGTCCGGGCTGAGCGGCAGGCGCGCTGGCCATCTACGAGCTTCCTCCCCTCAGACTGGGAATGGTGAGAATCGTTCCCGCAGTCAGGAACCGCGGATTTCCGATGGAAGGATTCGCATCCGCTATCGGCCGCCATTGGGTCGGGTCGCCGTACTGTTGATACGCGATGTCGCTGATGCGCTGTCCTCGAGAGACGGTCACCATGGTCGTGCGGTCCGGCGAGTGACGAGGATTCTCTTTGAATTGCAGCTCCACACTGGCAGCCATTCGGATCGTCACGGTCAGCTTGGCGCGCAGCGGCTCGCCAGTGGGAGCGAAAAGCGTGAATTCCTCGTTCATGCTCTCGAGCACACAAAGCTGTGAAGTGAATCCCTGGCCGAAAAGCGAATAACCGGCTCCCCACTCAATGCTGAAACGCGGCGGTGCGTGGGTTTCAGTGTCCACTATCAGCAAGTTATATACGCTCAAAGTCAGCGTCCGAACGTCGGCGACGCTGTCCGCCATGCCCTGCTCGGTTGTGTCGAAGAACAGGTCAAGCGTCACCTTTTCGTTTTGACCGCGAATAAACTGCAGCACGGGCTCATCCAGCCCAGGAATTCCGATCTCGGCATATTGCACGCTCTTATTGACCGAATACTTTTCGGGATTGTAGAGAGCTTGGATGGTTTGGCTTCCGTCCTCGGTGATGAAAGTGAGCTTGGCGAGTTGCATGGCGTTACCGGATGTGCGACGGGAACACGGCGTTGGTGATGGTCGTGTCTCTTTCTCGCTGAGCGTTCCGGTCCTGTTCATGCCGAATGTGCTGGAGCACAACGGAGACTAGCTGCTGGACATCGGCCCGGCTCAAGGGCCCAATACCTTCCGTAATCACGACATCGGTCTTGACTTGATCGATCAAGACCTGATTGGGTTCGTTCCGCATCGGTTCAATCTCCTAATTGCATCTCCAGCCCTTCGTGCGCAATCTCGAGCGACTCGATTGCAACACTGTTCTGCGAAGCATTCAAGCTTGGCCCGGACCACTTCACGGGAATGCCGCGCCGGAATTTCCACATCTTTGCGGGGTTGCCCCCGTTGTCGTTCAGGACAATCAGGCCGTCCTTGCGTTTTCCTTGTCCTTGCACCCAGCCGTAGTGCCAATCCCAAAGGTCGTCGTACGCGTAAATGGCGCCGTGCTTCATGGTTATGTTCGAATGTGAGGCCCGGACGGGAAGCTTCCACACGTGTGAATTTACCCCTCCCTCTTTCAGATCCATGGTTTCGAAGCTGGCCTCGATTCCAGAGCATTCGGAAAAGCCCGCTACGAAGTAATTGAGAGCGACGTTGATCAACGTGCCCAGCGTGTTCTGCGCATCCAGCAGCGTCAGATAGAAGTTATAAGCGCCTAACGGATCGATTCTTAGCGTCCCCATTTACGCCTCCACAACCTGCGCTCCTGCCACCGACCGCCGAATGTCAAAAACCAGGAATTCCATGGGAGCTGCAATGGCGACCCCTACCTGGCAGACCAATTGCCCGGCATCGATGGTGGCCGGCGGATTGTTCGTGCTATCGCATTTGACGAAGTAGCTGTCGGCCGCACGAAGTCCTTTCAGCCCGCCCGTGAGCCGAATGGATTCGAGAAAAACGTTGAGCGAATGAGTCAGCATCCGGCGCAGGTCGTCGTCGTTGTTCTGGAACACGACCCAGCGGCTGGCCTTCTCGACCGAGTCCTCAATCATCGACATAAGCCTGCGGGTATGAATGTAGATCCAATCGGAGTCCGTCGAAATGGAACGTGCTCCCCAGATACGAATGCCGCGCCCGGGGATAGGCCGGATGGCGTTGATGCCTTGCTGATTCAGAAATCCTTGCTGCTGGTCGGTTACGGCGAGCTCCACATCCGACACGAAATGCAGTTCGACGTTAGCCGGAGGCTTCTGAACCCCAAAGTTGTTGTCAGTGAAAGCGTATGCGCCCGCCACGTGCCCGCATGGCGGAACGCGCCGATTCGGGCCCTCGACACCCAGTTCGTCCGGCACGCTGAGCCAGGGATAGTAGACTGCGGCAAAACGCGTTGCCGGCTGCGGGTGGGCCTGCTGCTTCAACCAACTCACAGCCTGAGCCGGTTGTAGTGGCATCGTCGCGTTGGGCGTGAGCGACATCGGCGTATCCAACACGGCCACGCGATATTGCAGGTTTACGCACTGGTCAACCATGGCTTGTTGGATCGCGCTCATTGACCAGCGATGGTTCGTGTTTATCGGCGGCAGAGGACCGGCGGCGTCGGGACAGCACAGGATTGCGATTTCATCGACCAGTCCGAGCACGTCCAGCGCGTCCTGAAAATCCTGGGTCTCGGCATCTGGAGGCTCCGCGTAAGATTGCGCCGGTAGACCGCCATCCGAACCGCCTTCGAGATAAAGATCGTAGGTCGCAAGCGGTCCCACGCCCGAGAGGAGGAAGGTTTGAGGCGGCGTGACTCGGGGTGACGCTTTGCAGTCGAAGGGGGCGCCGGCCAACTCGAGTTGGATCAGAGCCGACATGTTCTGAACAACGCAGGGCGCGTAAATGTCGCTCGGAGACGGGTCGTTTGGATCGAGCGACAGGAGCGGATAGAACTCCTGTTGCATAGGCTGCGTGGGATCTGCGCCTTGATCGACTGTGACCCTCAGCGAGAAGTGCGTCACCGCGTCGCCAGGATCGAGGGCTACGATCTGGAGCTTGATGTGGTTTCCCCACTCTCCTGGACTCAATGCTGTTGCAGTCAACGCGGTCTCGTATTTGCGTACAAGCGCGCCAACGTCGTAGCCGAATTGCAGCGCCCTCCCGAGCTGTATGCTGGAGGTCGATGGAGTGCTTGTAACGACACGAATTTCGCGAATGCCGTTGCCCTCAACACTAACTAGGTCGTCCGGTTGAAACGCGCCATTGCTGACCTGCAAATTGGACGCTCCCGCGGCAACGGAGGATGTAAGCGCGGACCCGGAGACCGGATACACAGGTTCGCCGACAGGATGGAGCGACTGAAGCGCCGGCTGGACTGTAATGAACTGATCGTCGACCACGCTGGCGACGGACACGCATTCACCATTGATCGGATCGCCGAGCGCAACCAGGCATCCTGCCTGTATTCCAAGAACCTGCGAACAATCGAGCTGAATTCGAGTCTGGCCCACGGTGGTTGCGGCCGCCACTGAAGTCACCGGCGCGGCGACTGCCGGCCCTGAAAGAGCGAATACCGGGTCGCCGGCAGAATACGTGGTTCCAAGCGCGGGTTGCACAGTGATAGTGCGTTGGTCGATCACGCTCGCGACTGACAGTTGCGGGTTAAGCGAAGGGTCGCCGACCACGATACAAGCACCGGGCGCCAAGTCTACATCCGCATCGAAAGCGATCTGGGTATCACCGGCGCTGGAGTTCACCGCAAGATTCGCCAAAGTTCTAGACGTGATCGCCGCGGGCAACGGCAGCACGGCCGTAGCCGGCTTCTTTGCCGCCGCCCCGACGCGGACGACATAGCACTCCTTGCCTCCTGTGGCGAAGAATCCCCGCACGGCATAAGCGAGATAGCTATAAGGAAGAAATCCTCCAAACTTCAACCGAAAGTCGTTCCAGGAAGTTATTTTTACAGCTGCCTGAGTCCGCTTGCCGGGATCCGTCTCATCCCGGTCGGGCAGCGGCCCGCGCTCGGCAAAGCCGAAGAATCCGGCAATGTCGGTCCTCACCAAACGAATGTCTGGCGCAGGCGGTATGGCTGCCTGATAGATACCGGGAGTGACGTAGGGGGGAATGGATAGCTCTCCTTTAACTCAGATCAGCTGGCCAGTTCGATGCCCTCATGGCAGATCTCCAGCGTCTCGATTGCGACGTCACTCGTTTTCGCGTTGAGACTTGGGCCGTCCAATTTAGATGGCCAGCCCTCTCTGAAGTTCCAGGTGAGTGCGGGGTTTCGTGCGTCATCGAGCAGCGTGATTGAGCCGGAGCGCCGGTCGACGTTGCCATCGATGACCCGCTGGCGCCAGGTCCACAGTGACTGGTCGGAGCTATATCCGCGCTTCAGGACGATATGCGTGTACTTCATCAAGCCCGGTATTTGCCGCGCAGTGAGTTGCTTTTCGTTTCCCTCTCGGTACTCGATAACATTGGTGTCGCTGGTCAGGCCGCTGCACTCGCTGAAGCCTCCTTTCACCACTCCATCGATTTCGATCAAAAAATTAAACCCTGAGTAGGGATCGTTCCGTTGTGCCATGCTGTTCTCCTGAAGTAATTCCCACTAACCTTCGGTCACCGAGGCTCCGCCGCTCCACTGGCCGATACGGAAGATCACGAATTCTGCCGGATAGACGGGGGCCACGCCGATCACGGCGATCAAGCGCCCGTTCTCGATATCGGCCTGCGTCATGGTCGTGCTGTCGCAGCGAACGAAGAAAGCCTGGTCTTTGGTGGCGCCCTGCAGCATGTCTTGCATCCATAGCCCGGTCAGGAAGTCGCTGATGCTGCGGCGAACGCGAGCCCACGTTGTAGCGTCGTTGGGCTCGAAGACCACCCACTGCGTGCCCTGCTGTATCGACTTCTCGATGTATATGAACAGTCGGCGGACGTTCACGTATTGCCAGTCGGGATCCGGCGAGGTCGTGCGTCCACCCCAGACCAGATTGCCTTGTCCTTTGAAGAAGCGCAGGCAGTTGACGCCAATCGGGTTGAGAACGGCCTGGGTTTGATTGTCGATCGGCAACTGGAGAGAATCGATGCCGCTGATGGGCTCGTTCGCTGGATCTTTAGCGACATTCTCGTTGTTATCGCTGCGGGCGTAAATGCCCGCCATATGGCCGCCCGGTGGAATCAAAGTCGCGATGTTGTTGACCGGATTGATAACTTTCAGCCAGGGATAGTAATACGCCGCATATCCGCGCTGCGAGTTCACGGTCGGCACGACATTCGATGGCACGCCGGCGTTCGCAGGTGAATTGAGTATGGCGAACCGGTCTTTCAGATTGCTGCAGGCGGCCTCTAGTTGGACAGCGATCTGTCCAGCAGGCTGGGAGTTCTCGTCCGGGCAGCAAAGCAGCGATATTTCGTCGACGGCGTTGAGCGCGGCAAGACCCGTCAAGTTTGTCGGATCCGTGCTGCTGCCCTCGAAGTCAGCGAGGGTCAACGCGCCGCCGTCGTCGCCACCGGCGAGTAAGGCGGGTTTCGCGGTCACGGCCAGCGCACCGCCCGCTGCCGGCGACACCGTAACTAGGTTCGAAGAACCCGCAAGCGCTCCGGCGAAATACATAGAGGAGTTCGGATTAGTCGAGAGGTTATCGAAGTCTTCGGACTGCCCCGGTGCGGGATTCAAGATGCCCGTCTTGGGATCGAACGCGGCCAAGGCGGCAGCGGCATCGGCCGACGACGCCCAGTAATATAGGGTCAGCCGGAAGCGCGTGGCGTCTTTCGGAGCGATGGAAGCCGCGCGGATCCAGAACGCGATGTTATTGCCATATATTCCCGGGCCTGCGGAGTTGACGGTGATAGCGCCACTTGTTATAGTTGCCGTCTTGGCCGTCGATGACGTGGCCCGCGCGATCCAGCAGCGCAGCCCCCCGTTCAGGAAAAAGCCCTCTACCGCGTAAGCAAGATAGGCCTGATTCCCCTTGATGTCCGTATAGTAAGTACCGAACGATCTTTGGAAAGCTGCGTAACTGGAGATGAAGGTTGCGGTAGTCGGGCCGCGTTCGGCAATTCCCAGGAAACCCGCCGTGCTGGTGGAGACGCCCTCAATGGGCTTGTTCCCGGTATCGATCTCCTCAACATAAACGCCCGGATACAGGTACTCTGGCATGCTTTCTCCTTTGCTATGAGCTCATGTCGATATGGATCGAAGCCGTGGTTCCTTGCATCACGGCGACGCTTACCGATTTGGTAGTTGAGTAACTGGGATGCGAGATCATCAACGTAATCGTCTGAACGCGTCCCTTCAAGGAATCGAAGAACAAAACGAAAGCGCCGTCGTCTCCCGTCAAGTAGCCGCTTCGCGGCACGTGAGCGTGCATTTCCGTGCTGTCGATGAAAGCTGTGCTCACCGAAACGCCATTCAGCTCGATGGCCGAATCGGACGCGTAGCCACTGCCAAAAACCATCAGGGAGAACGCGCTGTAAGTCGCGGTTACGGAAGCGGGGTCGACCTTGGTGATCACCGGCGCTTTCAGAACCGGCAAGCTCTGGGCCGCAGACGCGGCCCCGTTCGGATTAGAGATCGAAACCTTCAGTTGTCCGGCAGTCGCGATTTGACCGGCGGTTACTTGAGCGCTCAACTCATTGGCGTTAATAAACTGTGCGGGAGCGGCGACGCCATTAACTTGAACGTTGGCGCCAGCCGCAAAACCGCTGCCGTTGATGACAAGAGTGAATTCCTGCGAACCTGCTATGACGGCCGTGGGTTGAAGGGAGTTGATAACGGGACCGCTTACAATGCTCAGGGTCTTCGTGTTCGACGCCTGCTGCTGTTCTCCGGGATTCATGACCAACACGCTAAGCTGTGACGCAAGTGCAATCTGGGCGGCTGTGACCTGTGCATTCAATTGTGTCGACCCTGCAAATGCCGTCGGGAGGTTTGTGCCCGCCAATAACGCTTGCGCGCCAGACACGAATCCGCTGCCCGTCAGCGTAAGAGTGAACGCAGCACTCCCTGCCGTTACAGTTTGCGGTGAGATAGATGAGATCACTGGCGCGCCTGCCACACTGAAGGTCACAGTGTTCGAGGTCGGACCGCCCGGATTTACGGCGGCGATATTAATCGAGCCCGCAGCAAGCACTCGCGACTGACTTACTTGCGCCGCCAGACTACTGGGATTCAGAAATTCGGTTGGTAGCGCCGCTCCATTCCACTGCACTACAGTTCCAGGCGCAAATCCGCTGCCTTCGACTAGAAGCGTGAAATCCCCTGAGCCGGGCATGACGGCTGCCGGATCGACTGTTTCGATCAGAGGTCCCTGCACAACCAACAACGCTTGTGCGTTCGAAGTGGCGCCGCTCCGATCAACGACCACGACGGAGCACGTGCCGGGCTGGCGTAACGCTGAAGTGGTTACCAGGGCTCCGTTCAATGCCTGTCCGCTTCCAGTAACAACGCCGCGCACGAGCGTGGCGCCAGCTGGAAACGGATAGCTCGTGCTGGGCAACAAAGTTGCGAGGGCACGCTGTGCCCGGTAAGCCGGCGTCTGATCCGGATCATCCAGCAATTTATTGGGATCCGCTAAAACGATGTCCGGGTACGCGGGCCAAACAGGGGGCGAATCCCACAGAGTGTCAGTGGGCCGAGGGAAGGGAAGAGTGATGGGAATCGCTACTGGCAGATAGTACGGCGTGTCTGGCGCGCTTTGAACGCCTACGGTGTAACTGCCGTCGGCCAGGGTCGGGAATACGAAACCTGACTGCTCATTCTCGAACTGGGGCTTGTTGTCGCCGATCTGCACATTGATGCCGCCGGCAAGGGTGCTCCCGCCTGTGAAGGCATCCCACAAGAACACCACCAACGACGGTTTCAATGAGATGGTTTCGGAGTTGCGCGTCGTCATAGTTACCTTTTCTTCTGGAGCCGCTGGTAACTGAGTTGTTTTTCGACGACAGGTGGCGCGAGTTGCTGCTGACCCGAATCGACGATCGCGACGCGTGCAACGTAACACACCGACAACCGGTAAGGATATTCAAGGGCCTGCCAAACTCGGGTCAATTCCTCGAGCGGCACGGGATTGAGAATCATCCGGATCGCTTCATCCTGTTCGCTGAGCGAGCCACTCAGATCGGCTCCGCTTAGGATGGTGCGATCGTAAAGCACCTGCATCGCCTTTCCCAACACGATCTGCTGCTCTCGAGGCGTCCCGATCATTGGAGTTAACAGGTAATAGAGATCGAGCGTGAGCGGAGGCTTTCTCTGCTGCGCTCCCGTTCCTTCGAGTGGGAATCGATTTTTTGTGTAAGGGTTTTCTAAGATGCGGTACAGATACAACGAAACCCGAACGGAACTGTCATTTTCTAGGTCCGCAGGGGACTCAAGCGAGATGCGATCCGGTGAATCGATGAGCCCGCTGATCTGCGGGTCGCTGTTCATATCCGAGAACAAGACCGAGGCAAGCGAGTCGCCCAATTCGGCGATGACGGAGTAGTCACTCATTTCTGCTGAGAAGCGGTTGAGCCAGGTGTGGTGGAGGCCGCCGGCGGCGTGGAGATCGCCGCACTCGCGGGAGAACCCGAGCCCTGCGAGGCAGTCCCCGTCTCAGGCTGAGTCAAAGCACCGGGAACGCTGGAGGCGGGCGGAACCGGGAACTTCTTTTGAACGTCTGCGAGGAGTGTAGTACGGCGGTTCGCCTGCTTCGTTTTCAGCGCCGTTTCCTGATTCGTGTGATCGGCCTGAGCATTGCTCAAAGCGGCGCTCTTCGCGCGCGCGTACTCCTTGGCGGCTTCAAGTTCTCCGAGTTTCTGCCGAAGTTCCACCGAAAGCTGATGCTGCGGAATGATTTTTGTCTGGGCGGATATCTTGTGGAATTCGGACATTAGGAAATACATCGTCGCGACATCAGTTTTATCGTCTGCCTGAGTTATCTGGCCGCGAAGCGTTTCCAAGTCGCCCAAATTGCTGGAAAGAGTTTGTTGGAAGTTATTCAGTTCGTCATATTCCTTCTGACGCTCCGCTTGGCTCTGGGCGGCTTCATCCGACTCTCTCTGCGCAGTATTTAGCGCCTCGCGCAACTCACTCGAGCGCTCCTCCATTCGAACTATTTCAATATCGAAATTCTTTATTAATTCGTCGATCTCGCCCTTCTTTTCACCGATCGCGGCGTGGATCATCTTGCTCTTTTGCTCGTTAAAATAGTGCAGTGCGTGCAGTCGGTTGTGAAGATCCTTGAGCGCGCCGCCATAAGTTGTGACCGAAGCTTCCACCTGCTTCACAGTCGTCTGGAGATCGGTAATGTCCGTCTGCAAGGCGCCAGCCTGTTTTTGCAAGCGGGCGATGTGACTATTGTGCTCTTTGAGCTCGTGTTCCAGTTGCTTCAGCCGTTCGCTGGGATCGGGCGGCTCGCTGTACTCGTCAATCCGGGATGTTTCTTCATCGAGACGCGTTCGCTGGGCTTTGGGCATTGTGCGAGGACCCTCCTGCTTGTCGCTGGGGGGTAAAGCAATACACCTGCCAAAGCCATGGCTATTTCATCGCCAAGAAAATCAGCAGTTCGGCCTTCGTTTCCGTGCTCACTGTCACACCCGGGCGCCTCGCACATTCATGTTGGCCCAGAGTGCGCAATGGTCTCGCAGCCGTTTTGCTATGCCTAACTCAGTTGGCTGTTACGCGTCAGTGTAACGCTTGTGTATCGCTGTTACACTCGCTTGAGTCGGCTACCGCACGCGTCCGAATCGCGCTTCATAGTCGGCAAGCGATTCTAGAAGCAGTTCGAGTAGTTGGTTGACATAGCCCGGACTGGTGACGATTCTCGTGTGAAGCAATGGTTTCCCTTCACTCTCGTACAGTTGTCCAAACTCGATGATGAACTCCATCGCATTTTGTCCAAGCTGGAAGTAATTCGCGTATCTTCCCTCAAGGCCCTCGGAGTCATGCATGGCTGTGCTCGTTGATAGCACGGCAACCGCCATTGCAACGCTGATAGATTGAAGGAGCCGATTTTCCGCGAAAACCCTCTTTTCAAGTGAGTGCTGGCTGTTCCAACTTCGGTCGAATGGAGCAAACTGTACTCGGCCACAATGCTCGAAAGCGGCCGTCAGCTTTTGTGGAAGCGATTTTCTCAGTGAACCGGCCACGCCGGCGTTTGGCGGTTGAAGCGCCTATAAACATCGTGGCGGCGCGTCTTAGGGGGCACTCTACTACCATTTCGACAGTAAGGAGGATCTGGGACATGCCATTGTCGACGAGATCGTCGCCAAAATCACCTACGACAGGTGGTTGGCTCCTCTGCAGCGAGCCAAGAACCCTAACGATATGTTGATCGCCATCGTTCGCGGGATATCAGTTCGGCCAAGAGACATAAAAGGCGGTTGTCCCCTCATCAATTTGGCCCAGGAAATGTCTCCTCTGGATGAACAATTCCGCAAGCGATTGGAAAGGATCTTCAAGGCTTATTGTGGAGTGGGTAAATTCTCTTCGCGGGCCGGGCAATCGTAGGCGGGGCCGATTGCATCGGAGTCCGTAACGTGGAGTATCTCCGAATGAAGGATCGAAATTGAAATCATAACCTCAGAGATCTGGCTCAGCTATGGGTGGGCTCAGAGCCGCCTTGCGCCTAACCTGCTGGAACAGGTCTACCTCCTTACCAGCAGGAACGGCTTGCGTTCGCCGAGCAGTCTTGCAACATCGGTCACGTTGGTGCAGTCGCTACACAACACGCGACGCTGGATACGGTTATCGCCGCAAATCCAGAGATCACCCAAACGCGCAGTGGGATTCTCCGGGACGGGTGGAACCGCGTTTGCTTTGTCGTCATCGTCTTCCGACCAGTAGATTGTCCACTTCCTTCGGATCGAAGCCCGTGAGGCTCAGGTCGAAATTGGCATTCTGAATCCCTTGCATCTCCGGCGCAAGGATCTCTTCATCCCAATCGGCCCAGAGGACAGGCATATACATCCTCCGTTTCAGGGACTTTCCGCCATTCCGGCATGACCGTGGCCTTGAAAACCACGTTTGAGGTATTCACCAGGGTTGGCCCCGACAACTCGCTTGAACGCTTTACTGAATGCAGCGTCAGACTCGTAACCGATCAACCGAGCCACGTCTATCAGCTTTCTGTCACCCTGTTCGAGTAACTGCATCGCCTTCTGCATCCGCCACTCGGTTACATATTCCAGCGGTGTTTGTCCGAGTAGCTGCTTGAAACGTACTGCAAATGCAGAGCGAGACATGCCCGCCGCTGCAGCGAGGGATTCGACCGTCCAGGGTGTATTCACACTGCCGTGGATGGCATTCAGAGCAGTGCCTATTTGGGGGTCGAATATCGCACGAAGCCATCCTATGTTGCGCCATCCATCTCCCGACGCGATATGCGCTCGGAGCACCTGGATAAAGAGAACCTCGGCTAGCCGAGTTGCGACTACTTCAGATCCCGGCGCCTGGTCTGCCATTTCTGACTCCAGCGCTTGCATTGTGATATGAAGCGCGAGCGTGCGTGCCTGATCGGCCTTGACCAGAATGAAGCTCGGCAAAAACTGAGTGATCGGCTTCAGGCTGGCGCGATCGAAACTCAAGGACCCACAAACGATCGTCGTCGGTGCGCCACCACCCCCATAATGAGCGACATTTCTGTTGGCTTTAGCGGCGATCTCGCGGAAAGTTGACCTTGGACGTGTTCGCGGGCTATCACGCATGACGATCGAAGTGTCGCGGGCCAGCAAGAAGCAGTCGCCACCGGTGAGGGGAATCGGCTCCAGAAGGCCTTCGACACTGAGCCACCAGTTACCGCGCGAAAGCATGGCAAAGTGCGCCAAATCTGTGGGCGACACCTGTTTGTCGGAAGGTGTGACTTTTTGTTCGCTCTCCTTCCCCCCGATCAAGCCCCACGGAGCTGTGGCTTCGAGCCTGTGCTGACCGAATGCGGCTACGTGCATCGTCCTGAAGATGTCTGTTATCGGGTCCAATGTAGCCTCCCAGTTTGGACGAATAGACAAAAGAATAGGACTCCCGCGCAGGTCTTGTCCACCGCCAGAGACATCCACTCTACTGTACGAAATGCACACAATTTCGACGGGAGTTCTTATGAGAAAGCTTGAGGGTAAAGTTGCAGTCGTCACGGGAGGATCCAGCGGCATGGCGCTGGCGAGCGCCAAGCGCTTCGTTGAAGAAGGCGCCTACGTTTTCATCACCGGGCGTAGGCAGGAGCAGCTCGATGAGGCCGTCAAGGTGATTGGCCGGAACGTGACCGCCGTACGCGGTGACGCGGCCAATCTCGATGACCTCGACCGCTTGTTCGACACAGTCAGACGGGAAAAGGGCAAGATCGACGTCCTGTACGCGAGCGCGGGCAGGGGCGAGGCGGTACCACTGGGCGAGGTTACCGAGCAGCACTTTGATGCGACTTTCGGCCTGAATGCCCGCGGAACCCTGTTTACGGTTCAGAAGGCGTTGCCGCTGTTCAACAACGGTGGATCGATCATCATGACCGGGTCAGTCGCTTCGGTGAAAGGTTTTCCGGGCTACGGCGTGTATGCGGCGAGCAAGGCAGCATTGCGCTCCTTCGCACGCACGTGGCTCAACGAACTGAAGGGCAGGAATATCCGGGTGAACGTGCTGGGCCCCGGGCCGATCGCCACACCGATGCAGGACCAAGTCCTCACCGAGGAGGCGAAGGAGATGTTCGAATCCCTGATCCCGCGGGGAAAGATGGGGCGTCCCGAGGAGATTGCGGCGGTTGCGCTGTTTCTTGCTTCTGACGATTCCAGCTTCGTGAATGGGGTGGAGTTGAACGTCGACGGCGGCTTCTCGGCGATCTGATCAGCTCATCTTTCAGGATTTGTTTAAGAAGGACCAGTAATCGATCCTCCGCCGTGTGATTGGACCGAGAAGGGTGAGTCCGAAACGGACGATTAGATCGGACACGCTCCGATGTAAGAGAAAGGAGAGATTCCGATGAGCATCGAAAAGGATGTCCAGCCCTTCGCTCAGCGGAGCGCAACCGTGTTCCATCCCATCAGCGTGGCCGACAAGACCGCGATGGATACCTTGCGTGCCATCGTCGAACCCAAGAAAGGCAGCTTGCGGGGAACTGCGGCGCGCGCGCCTTTTGATGCCATCATGGACACGTCGCTGTTCCTGAAGGCGTGTCTTTTGAAGCCGGCAGCGTGGGCGGTATTCCGGGGTGGTGGTCGCGGGTCAAGCTGAGGAAAAGAGATTGGCCATGAAAGTAGGATTCAATTCCAGAGGGAGGGGCAAACTGGCTAAGCTTAGCGTTCACCCCAAACCAGGCACGGCAGCAATCACGTTCGTGGCGTAAACCGGATCGCTAACTGCGAGTTATTCGATATGAGGATCCTGTTGTGACTTCTCTAGCCCGTCGCGAGTTCTTATCGTCACTCCTGTTTGCATCGGCCCAAAGCATCGTGCCCGCTTCGATGCAGGGCACGACTAACAGGAAGTCTCGAGCAGCAGTTCTCGACAAACACGATTTCGGGTCCGTGCGTCGCAGAATTCTTAAAGAGATTGCGGGTGGAGCAGCCACTGGGGTAGCTGTCGCTGTCGCACACAACGGAAAGATCGTCTGGGAAGAGGGCTTTGGGTGGGCTAATCGCGAGGCAGCTCTAAAAGCAACGGCCCGAACGCCATTCAGCCTGGCGTCCCTTACGAAACCGTTCACCGCCACAACGCTAATGACTCTGGTGGCCGAGGGCAAACTCTCGTTGGACGATTCCGCGAATAAGCACCTGGCGAAAAGCAAGATAGTTGACAAGAACGGAAATGCAGACGCAGCGACAGTCCGGCTCCTGGGCGCCCATGCGAGTGGACTACCCTCGATATTCGAAGAGTATGATCGCGTCGAAGCCCATCTCGCCCTCAGTCCCGAGGCCCTCCTTACTGAATATGGTTGCCTGGCGTACCCGCCCGGGTCCTGCTATGAATACAGCAACATCGGTTTTGCTGCACTGGGTGCGATTGCGTCGAGAGTGACTGGAGTGGAATTCGGTACTCTCATGACGCAAAGGGTCCTGACACCCCTTGGTCTTGACGACAGCTTCTTTGACACTCGTGTTGCACGGCTCTCAACGGGTGCGGCGCGATACGATGCCTCGGGAAACCCAATCCCGTACTACACAACATCGACGCCCGCATCCGGCGAGCTGTACGCCAGCGCTCACGACCTCGCGCAATTCGCGATGTTCAACATGAAAAGCCGTAGTCGACCGCAGATTCTGGATGACCGCTGGATCGACGAACTCCACAAGCCGGTTTTCAGCGGTCCCTCGGGCGTCGCCACCACATTCGGCTGGTTCATCGGGCATTTGGAATCGGGCGTTCCGGTCATCTTCAAAAGCGGTGGCCAGCGAGGTGTCGCGACCGCTCTCTACATGCTGCCGTCTGAAAATCTCGCATGCCTCGTCCTGACCAACCGATCGGACGGCAGGGAACTATGCTCAAGCGTGTGCAACCAGGTACTCGCGAGTTTCTTGCCTGAATGGCGTCAGCCAGAAGAGACGAGTGGACCCGCGCCGTCGAAATTCGTAGTCACACCCAGCCTGGACGGACGTTGGCAAGGAACGCTCACAAATGGCGGTGCGAAGATGCGGGTGCGGCTGAATATCGAATCCAGCCACCTGGCCACGTTCGAACTCGATGGCAAGCCCGCAGAGAAAATCACCGCGATGTACTCCGAGGGGATTGCATTTACGGGTGTGTCCGCAGGTTTGATCGACTCTCCAGATGCCAGGCGCACTGGTGCGAAGACGCTGAAGATCAAGCTGATTCCGTATAAAGGGATGCTGGCGGGCAGAATTCTTGCAACCGATTTCAAGAGTGTGACGTTGCCCTACGTGCTCAGCTTGAATCGGGTACCCGCTTGAACACAGCCCATACCAGATATTGAGCCTGCAAAACAGAATGCGAGCGGCTCACGGGCATACCTCCAACAACTCCTAAGTAGACAGAAGCTGTTATTGCTTTGAGGCACTGGATCGGCGGGATCGCTTAGAAACTGCGCTCTTCGGCAATCGCGGAACAACCCGAACGCCTGCCCAAAGCGTGGCGATCGTTTGCTCGACCACGAGAGTCTGGTCAGGCCGGTCATTTGGATGGGCGGCCAAACAAGGAGAAAAACGAGCATGTATTTAGTCATGGGCATTACTGGAAAAGTTGGGGGCGCCACCGCGCGGCATCTGCTGAAGCAAGGCAAACAGGTGCGAGCACTTGTGCGCAATCGCGACAAGGCGGCGAAGTGCAGACCGAGGCGTGGAGTTGGTGGATGGAGACTGGAACGATGCGATAGCCATAGCGGCGGCGCTCAAAGGTGTTAAGGGCGCGTTTGTTATGTTGCCAGCTGTATGGGCGCCCTCGCCTGATTACAGAGAAGCAAAGGGCGTGATTGCGAACTATGTCGAGGCGCTGACCAAGGTAGTGCCCCCTCGGGTGGTAGCGCTCTCGTCGATGGGCGCGAATAGAACAAGCGGGGTGGGGATGATCACGGCCTTAGCACTCTTGGAGCAAGGTTTTCGCAGCATGCCATCTCCGGTCGCATTTGTGCGCGCCGGCGGCTTTTTCGAAAACTTTCTCTTCGGCTTACAGACCGCTCAAGGCGGAATACTACCGGTCTTCTACAACCCTACAAACCGGAAATCGACAATGGTTGCGTCAGACGACATCGGCGCAGAGGTCGCAACGCTTCTGATCGAGCCGGCGTGGTCAAGGCATCGCGTCATCGAGCTGGGTTCGATGGTAAGCGCCGATGAAGTGGCCGGAGAATTGGGTGAAGTCCTGACACTCGACGTAAAAGCCTTTGCGGTCCCGCGTGCGGGGTGGGCGGAAGCGTTCGAGCAGTTCGGCATTCCGAAGGGCCACACTGGACCCGCCGAAGAAATGTTTGAGAGCGTTAACGCGGGATGGATGGACCTCGGAATCGCGGGTACGGAGCACGTAGCGGGTACGACGTCCGCACGCGATGTGTTTGCGGCTGCACAGAACGCCGTCAAGGTGTAAGCCCGGGGCAAGCTGAATCAGCCCGGTTCCCTGGGAGCGCAAAGGACGCGGATGCGCGCCCGAGGACAAGGAAAGGAACCCGCTGTCCTTTGCGGGGCGCGGTTGATACCGCGGCCTTTGTGCGCGGGTTCCTCAGTAACTGCGGCGCTAACGTCAAGAAAGAAGAGGATCGCTTTCCATATGGAAGTTGAACACACAATAGATACACCCGCGCGGGCAGGTCGAGCAACTCAAATAGCCGCGATGGTAATAACCGGCCTTGTTGCCTTCATCTGGGTGTACTTCGGAAGTTTATATCTGATTCGCGATCCCGACGAATGGAGGATCGTCCATCAGCAGCTCGGATACCCGCTGTATATCATTCCTCTGATTGGCGTGACCCTCTCGTCCTGGCGTTCGTCTTTGCGTCGTATGTATTAAGACGCTGCATGCGCGCAAACAGGTGGTCGATATGAAAAACACGCTCTGCGGCCAGTTTTACTTTTTCCGGGCAAGTCGCGGATGCGCAACGAGGGTCCGGGCCCGCCACTCATCCGAAGCCCTAAACTTACAAATCCCCTGCTCAGTAGTAGACAGCCAATCATGGAGCTTTCATCGGAAGGGACAAGTCGAGTCGGATGCGACGAGGTGAATCCAACTTCACCTTTAGTGTCCTCACGAGTTCGCTTTGTTTATTGACAACTGGGCAGCGAAAGCTCAAATGACGATAAGAAAGCGAGTCACTCATTGATAGCTCTCAGGCACGTTTTCAGCCACTCGGGAAGTCGACACCAGAAACTTCACATCCGCTGTAGTCGGCAAGGGTAGATCTATGCTCTCGTGCCCGACGATCCTTAGGGCATTAATGCGGTCTGAACGCGCGCCGGCCGCGGCACATGATTCGAAGAGGCCGACTTTACTGGAGTGTTGTCCTTCTCATTGGCCTTCGCGGTGCGGCTTGTTCCGAGCACTGCTCCCTGCGTCTTCTGAAGCGAAACCTCCATAGAGCTTCTGGATGTGCGGCGTACGATCGGATCGATGACCCATCGGAGCGCTCCTGGGACATCCCGGCTAAGAGCAACCGCTTCTAACTCGACGTACACTCCGCCATCCCGCTGTTCAAATCGGGAGATACTGTATAGCCGCCAGACTAAGCCGCGGCCCGTGTTCGGAAGCGCTTCGTGTTCATTGGGCAGACCGTAGTTCTCAACCTCACGAACGCGAGTAGTGTAAGAGATGATGTACCATTTGTTCTCATCCATTCGTCGAAAGGTATTCTGGAACTCCGTGTCGAGCGCAAATTTGGCGACGACCGCTTTGTTCAACATGCGAAGCGAGAATGTGTCTTCTGTCTCAGTCTGCCGGAACACCTGGGATTCAATGACGTTCGGGGCGTAGAAATCTTTATACTTGTCGTAATCGCGCACGATAGCGAGAACATCCGGCAAACGCGTTCCGGGCAAGAAAACGGCGCCTACCCAATGATGAATCAACCCGTGCGGAACTCTGTGCGGGTTTTCGCCGAAGGGAGCAACTACCGTCTCTCCTTTGTGCAGACGCTGAAGCCGGTCGGGTGATTGATCGCTCCACAGAAACAGTGTCGCCTTCGAGTGTTCGCCAACCCGCGCGTTTTGGGTCTGGATATACGTGTCCCAGGCGTTCAGAGTCTCAGGGCGCAATTCGGCTCCTTTCGATGTTAAAGAACCGGCCAGGATGAGAAGCGCGGCCAGGAGAAACGCTCCCGCAAAACGCCTGCGCTCCGCTTTCGAGAGAGCCGGGGGACCGAACGTCTGCTGCCGAGCAACCAATCTCATTTTCCCCTGCCGAGTATCCAATCTCATTTCAAACTCCATCCACTGACATGCAGATGTCGCGCAGCATGGACGAGACGCCGCTAATCGTCCATAATTGTTGTTTAGTCGTCCAATTCTGAGGAGCAATGTGGACCCGATTACTGATGTTTTCACCGCGATGCGAGTCGAGAGCGTTGTCTATGGGCGAATCGAACTGACTGCGCCGTGGGGGCTTAGCTTCGACAAGGGCGAGTATGCGTGTCTCGGCACCGTTGCGCGCGGCAACGCTTGGCTGTCGGTAGGAGGGCATGCACAACCGATCGCTTTGGCCGGAGGCGATTGCTTCTGCTTGTTCGCGCAATCTCACGAGTACACATTGGGAGATCATCCACAGACACCGGCGGCGAACATGCAAGATATCGCGCGGACAAAGTGCGACGGTGTGATTCGTTACGGCGGGGGAGGCGCCTTAACGACTATCCTGGGCGGCAAGTTCACGTTTGATAAGGCAAATAGCAAGCCCTTGACGGATTTGCTCCCGCCGTTCATTCATGTGCCAAATGACCGTGTGCAAGCATTGCCGCTGGAGCAGAGCCTGAGGTTGTTTGCGGCCGAGGCGGCGCAATCGTGTTTGGGCTCCTACCTGGTTCTTAAGCGGCTTGCAGATATTCTTCTGCTTCAGCTAATCCGCGAGCATGTTTCGTCGAGCACGTGCCGGGAGACCGGCTGGCTTCGCGCCTTGTCGGACCCGCGAATCGGCGGAGTGTTGCGATCGGTGCACGAAAAGATTGAGCGGCCATGGACTGTGGGCCAACTGGCTTTGGTCGCGGGAATGTCTCGATCCGCCTTCGCATTGCGTTTCAAGGAAGTTGTGGGTGAGACGCCGCTCGATTATCTGACACAGTGGCGAGTCTACAGGGCGGCCGTGCTGCTGAAGGAAGGTGATCTGAAGCTTACCGAGATCGCCAAGGCCGTTGGGTATGATTCCGACGGCTCATTCAATAAGACATTTAAGCGGATTATGGGAGTGACGCCGGGCGAATACCGCCGCGCAGGCGAGCGGCTACCGCCGGAAGTGAAAACGTTTTGCGATGAGCAACCTTCTAGCAATAGCAAGACGTGAGCAATCGCCTCCAGCCTTCTGCGAAGCCCCACCCCCGCCAAAGGACTCAACCGGCGCAGACCGACAATGTGAGTGCGGAAGTTTTCTAAACGGTAGGCCGTCACACATGCTCTATACCGGGGCTCACGTCTGAGCACGAGCGCCGCTGATTAGTCTCATCGATGCATTACTAGCCTTCGTGACATCGAACTGTGCAGCCCTGTCCAGATAGAGTGCGGCCATCCCATGCAGCAGCGCCCAAAGTTCATCGGCTAAATCCTTCTCATCAGCTCTATTGGGTTCTGTCAACGGTCGCACAGCCTCCGCGATGGGCTTATAGAAACAACGGGCGGACTGGCTGACCACGACCCTGTCAATCGGCACGCCATCCATTCCATTCATCAGTCGATAGAGTTGCTTGTTCTCGAGCATGAAGGTCCAATATCGCTCAACCATCGCCAGAACGGCGCCGGCGCCGGGTGCGGGCAAATTTTCCGTGAGTTTCGCTTCGAGCAGTGCTAGAGCTTGCACCGCGATCTGCGTCAGAACGTCTTGCTTATCGCGAAAATGTTGGTACAGCAGGGGAGACGAATATCCAAGCTTTTGCGCAACAGACCGGATGGTGACCGCACTCCATCCGTGCCGGATTCCGATGGCGCG
>JAFAYI010000035.1 GCA_019240475.1 Acidobacteriaceae bacterium | reverse complement strand
AGCTATACTGCACTTCCACGTATCCGAACAGATCCGCCCAGGAGGCGATTCCCACTTGCGCCAGCGCCGCATTCAGATCCACTACCGCCGTGCCGGCCGGCTCCAGGCGCACTTCCGGAAGCCTGTATTTCGCCCCATTCGCCAGGTGAACTACGGCGAGGGCTTCGGCTTTCTCGTCGCCACAATACCGAGAGCGACAAGCAGGAGGAGGCAATTGAATCCGCTTTACTTTGGCGCCGCAAGGACCCTATCGATTTTCATCCTTAGCTCAGGGTTCGCGGTGCTCTCAAGCCTACGTAGCGCCTGAGCGACCAGCGACCGGTATGGCTCCTTGTACCGAGGCATTAAATCGATCAAGCAAGCAGCGGACTCGGCGCTATGAAGCTCCTCGAGACGCGGGACGCCAAGCGACAGCATACCTACGTTTGCCTTCATAACAAGACAGATGTATGGCTCCCCGATGCTTCCAGGCATCGCGTTCAAAGCTTTCGCAGCTTCAAGATCGTTCAGCCGGACGGCCTGAGTTGCAAACTCCTCAGCTCTGGCCTTTAACTCAGAAGCGTCATAGGGCAATACCGTGAACTGCGTGGTCACCGAGAGGCGCAGATCTCGGATTGTTATGGATATCGTGTAGTGTCCGGGCTTTCTGAGGGAGGCGGTTTCAACCGCGGCAAGTCTTAACTCTCTTGACTGGTGCGGGTCCACCGCGATGCTGAAGACTAGCGGATCTTCCGAAGTCGCATGAGTTGGCCACCGGGTCCTTCGTCCGTCGTCATCAGTAGTCACGCGCTCGATCCATGAAGAATCCATCGCTACGACGAGCCTCTTATCAGACGGATTGGAGATCGAGAGATGCAGAACGAGGGGCTCTCCCGAAAAGATTTCGACTCGCTCGGGGACGGCCGTGAGCCCGGCCGCCTCGCCATCTCGGGTAGCCTGCATTCCGGCCTGAGCAATGCCCACGGCGCAGAATAGAGCAGTTATAACTCCGGTGTACCGTCGGAGCTGACTGTTCATTGTGGAAGAGAAAGGCTGCATGACGATCCCGACTTAGTAATTTGATAGATCCATGTACCCGAAGGGTTTGCTACTTGCCTCTGTATGGGAATCCCGCTGAATCCAGGAAAGGGTGTCGGAGCCATTCCGTTGTTGGAGCACCCGCAGGCGTACTGATATGTCTGGGTCGCCGTGTACGTTGTTTGGCTGTAGGGCTTGACGAAGCTCCCGCTAGGGGGATACTGCCCGTCACTCATCACAGTGCTAGTGGCTGGTCCGGAAAGAATTGTCGGATTTATGAACGCCGAGTTCGGGAACGGTGGCGACGGCGGCTGACCATTGTCAGGATAGGTAACCACCTCGCTCACAGTACATGTCGCCAAATCCCCCATGCTGCCGGTTGGCGATGCCCATGAATAAGTGAAACTCAGGACGCCAGTTGAGCTCGCGCAATTTTGGCTGGTTTGTTTGAAGGAGGTAGGCGCCACGCAGACGATTGAAAAGCTGGAAGCATTGCTCTCTTGCCCATTGCTGGTCACCGTGACATCGGCCGCGCCGAGCGCCGCGTTTGTGGTGTTGATGGTCGCGGCAATGCTGGTGTTGGTTGCGCCCGACTGTACCGTCACGGGTACATCGTTGCCGTCAGCATCGACCACGCTTACGCTTGGGGACGCCCCGAAACCGGTACCGCTTATGTTCAGTGTAGCCGCTGTCCGACCGACGCCAACCGTGCCGGGGCTCAGGCCCGTAATTTCGGGCGTAGCGTCTCCCGCCGCCTGCCCTTCCTCCCCCGTCTCCAAGGGACATTCGATGGAGTATGCGTAGCAGCCGGAGGTGTAATCCGGGGTGTTGGGGTCATTGGCGGCTACAAACGTGGTTCCCGCCGCGCGCGCGGCCACCTTACCTGCGCTTACAGTGGCAATCGAGGTGTTCCCCGAAGTCCAACTTGCCGCCGATGTGAGGTTGAACTGACTGCCCGTGTTGTATTGCGCCGTGAATGTCTCCTGCACACTGCTCGCAACCGGCAGCCCCCATGGATCTGAATCGATGAACGACTCCGTCGCGCCCATGCACGTCTTGCAATAGGTGCTGCCGCAGGTGGCCTTCTGCACGTTGTAGGTGCCCGATTCGACGGCTACCAAGATGTGCTCGCTTTCGCCCTGCGAACCTGTGAGCACCGCGCTGCCTTCGTGAATGCCCAACGGAATCGTGCGCCCCTGTTGGTCGGGGATC